>CBDAPI010000016.1:0-1517198 GCA_965198355.1 Acidobacteriota bacterium | reverse complement strand
GCGGCGCGAGTTCGTCCTTGACGACTTCCAGCTTTTCCTCAGATTGCCGGGGTTCGGCCAGATCCGGCACTGCTGCGTCAGTCCTCAGCTCGATGTCCTCGAAATAGTCGGAGATCAGGCGGAGTGCCTGCTCCTCGAGAATGTCACCTGCCACTACGAGGGTTGAATTGTCAGGTCCGTAGTGGCTGCGGTGAAACGTTACGGCATCCTCGACGGTGGCCTGTCTCAGATCATCAACGGATCCGATGATCGGATGAGCATACGCCCAGTTTTCATAGGCCAGAGCGTCAAAACGCAGGAGAGCAGCGCCGTAGGGGCGGTTGTCGTAGCTCTGCTTCTTTTCTTCGATCACGGTCTGCCGCTGATTCTCAAAGTTCTCCGGGCTGACCTTGAGAGAGCGCATCCTGTCCGCTTCCAGCCACAGAGCCAGTTCCAGGGCATTCGAAGGCACCGTTTCAAAATAGTTTGTTCGGTCCTTACTCGTGCTCGCGTTCCAACGTCCGCCGACGGCGTCAACATGCCGGCCATGTTCGGCTTTGCCCACGTTCTGGGATCCTTGAAACATCATGTGTTCAAAGAGATGGGCCAGTCCGGATTTCCCCGGCCTCTCATAACTCGACCCAACTCGGTAGTGAAGAGTCACATGGACGAGGGGGACCCGCCTGTCACTGTGCAGTATGACGTCCAGGTCATTTTTCAGCTTTTCCTGGCGGAAACGGATGGGTGGAATGTTGCTCATTATAAGGGCTGCGGGCTGAAACCGGGGACGTGAGTACTAGCTCAGAGCGAACTCGAAGAACATTAGATACTGTTGGGTCTCGAGATTGGTAATGTTTGGAATATAGATTCTGGTTCCGGCGGTCAGCTGGATCAATTCAAAAAAAACAATCCCAAAATCGCTGCTGTGAGGAGCAATCAGTTTCTCCCCAAAGCTCTTTCGTTCAAAGTCCGCCACCATGTCCTTGTTCTTGATGTCTCGGAGGAGGACATCCTCATGCGCAGAGTAAGTGGATTTCTTTTTCTTGGCAATAGTCAGCAGAACTCTTGCGTACGGGATGGAGCGCAGATTGACGCCGGCGTCACTCAGATAGATGTCACTCCCTGTGAGACGAACGGCGAAGTCGTTGTTGTTTTCAACCACGATCAGAACAGGCATGATCTGCTTCTGATAAAGCTTCTTCGAATCGAAGACCGAGAGGATCGCCTCTTCCGTATTGAAGGGCCTGGCCCCGATCACCAAATTCTGAAGGGACTGGTGGGAGGCGTACTCTCCGGCAGGCTTGATTTCAATGTTCTTGATCTTGTATCCGGCCACCAGCAAGTTGAGTGACAGCAACAGCATCCCACCCGTGAGGACTGTCCGACACATGACGGCATCATACAGGAAAAAGGACGCCCACAGCGATCGGCCCCGTTGATTTGCTACACTCGATCCCGCGAGAGAGGGTTCGATTCAAGAGGAAGGTCATGGACTTCGAAAAACTGGGTTCCTTTTATCTTGGCAAGGAATACGATGTGGAGGCGGGGCAGTTGCAGGACGCACTGCTCATGTATGATGCTCGCGATCTGACCACACACGCCCTGTGTGTTGGAATGACGGGAAGCGGTAAGACTGGTCTCTGCGTGGATCTGCTGGAAGAAGCCGCTCTGGATGATGTCCCGGCTCTGATCATTGATGTGAAGGGAGACCTGACCAACCTTCTGCTGGCCTTCCCCGAACTGCGACCTGAGGACTTTCGGCCCTGGATCAACCCGGATGACGCCCGTCGTAAAGGCATGACCCCGGACCTCTACGCCGGCCACCAGTCCGATTTGTGGCGCTCCGGACTGAAGCAATGGGGACAGGATCCGAGTAGGATCAGCGCTCTCGTCGACTCCGTTGATCGAGTGATTTACACACCGGGCAGTCAAGCGGGAGTTCCGGTATCGATCCTTCAATCCTTCGACGCTCCCCCCCTGGACTGGGAAGAGGAAGCAGAGCTTTTACGAGATCGAATCCAGGGGATTGTAGGTGGACTGCTGGGGCTCCTGGGGAGAGACGCCGATCCAATCAAGTCCCGTGAGAGCATTTTCCTGGCCAACCTCTTCGAGCACTCCTGGAAGGAAGGAAATCCCATCGATCTCGCTTCTCTGATCAATGCGATCCAAACCCCCCCGATCCGGAAGATGGGAGTCGTTGATGTGGATACCTTCTTCCCATCCAAGGAACGCTTCGAACTGGCCATGGCACTCAACAGCATCATGGCATCCCCAGCCTTCAGGAGCTGGCTGGAGGGCCAGCCACTGGACATTCCCAACCTTCTAGCGACTCCCGAGGGGAAACCTCGCCATTCCATCTTCTACATCGCCCATTTGAGCGACGCGGAGCGAATGTTTTTTGTGACTATGCTTCTGAACCAGCTCATCAGCTGGATGCGAAGCCAGCCGGGGACAACCAGTTTGCGCGCCATTCTCTACATGGATGAGATCTTCGGTTTTTTCCCTCCCGTCGCAAATCCTCCCAGCAAGACTCCCATGCTCACACTCCTGAAACAGGCCCGTGCCTATGGAGTTGGGGTCGTACTGGCCACGCAGAATCCCGTGGATCTTGACTACAAGGGTCTCACCAATGCGGGGACCTGGTTCATCGGAAGGCTGCAGACCGACCGGGACAAGAAGCGGGTGCTGGACGGGCTCAAGGGAGCCTCCGCCGCTGCAACGGGAGCCCATGAGGACTTGTCCGGTCTCATCTCACAACTGGGAAACCGAGTTTTCCTGATGCACAACGTTCACGAGGAGGAACCGGCCACCTTCCAGACTCGCTGGGCCATGAGCTATCTGCGCGGCCCCCTCACCCGTACCCAGATCAAAGACCTGGCGAGAGATCGAGGCATGCATCCGGAGGTGGAGGGAGCCCTTTCCGGCGCTACGCCGGCCTCGCAGGAGTCCTCTGCACGGGGGGGCGGCGCCCTCCGAACTCCTCCCCCTCTGGGCCGGGGCATGGAGCACACCTTTCTGGACCTGACCCTGGGTTCCGCCCGCAGAGAGGACCTGGCAGAGGAGCGGCTGGGCCCACATACCGTCAAGGACCGAAAGCTGATCTATGCGCCGTGCGTCATGGGTACGGGAACCGTCCATTTCGTGGATCGCCGGCGAGACATTGCCGAAAGCGAACGCTTTGCGCTGCTTGGCGAGCCGCCCCTGGACCGGCAGGGAATTGACTGGGGCGGCAGCCTGAACATCGGCGAGAGTCGGGCAGATCTTTCCTCGAGGCCCGAGAGCGAAGGCTCGTTTCTGCCCGTCCCGGAGACCGTCAACCATCTCTCCGAGTTGAAAAGCCTGCAGAAGGACCTGGAGGAATTCCTCTATCGGGACCGCAGACTGCCGCTCCACTACAACCCGAAACTGGAGGTGTACAGCCAGCCGGGAGAAGCCGCCCGGGATTTCAGCCTGCGTCTGACGCACCTGGTGCGAGAGAGGCGTGACGACGAAGTGGACAAGATAGAAGATCGCTATGGGCGGCGCCTGAACCGGTTGAGAGATCGTCTCAGGAAATCCCAGATCACTCTGGAAAAACGGGAACAGACGGCCTCATCGCGCAAGCGAGAGATTCTCGTGTCCGTCGGAGAGACGGTTCTGGGCATGTTTCTGGGACGCAGTTCTCGACGCGCTGCATCGTCGGCACTGGGCAAGTACCGAATCAGCTCAACGGCCGAGAAAGCGGCTGAAGAAGTCGAACAGACAGTGCGGGCCCTCCAGGGAGAGATCGCTGAACTGGAGGCAGAACTCAGCGAACAGGTGGCAGCAGTCGAAGAACTCTGGGAACAGGCCTGTGAAGACTTGGAGGAAAAGGCCGTCGCTCCCCGAAGGACCGACATTGACGTCGACTTCTTTGGACTTGTCTGGGTTCCCTCCTGGAACATCGACTACGAAGACAGCCGAGGTCTCTCCGGGACCACGTCGATTCTGGCCGTCAAAAGCCCCTAGACCGGCCGGCTAAAAGTCGGAGCCGCTTGCCTGCGGCGAACGGTTCGGACCAGGGAGGGCCCTCCCACATTCAGGGGCGGAACTCGGAACCCGGAACCCGGAACCCAGAACCGTCCGTGTGTAACCAATCCAACAGTTACGGCGTTTCTTTTGTTGGTACCCACTTCCATACCCGGTCACTGCTTTTTGGTGTAGTCTAGATGCTAGGAGTCATGTCCAACAGCACCCATTACCGCGTGACTGCGGTGAGTCCCGACCTCGCGACGACGCCCGGCTTCGAGCAGCCGTCGATTCCAGCTCATCTGACCGACGAAGATCTTGTGCAGAGAACGCAAGCCGGCGACGTGGCGGCCTTCGATACGCTGGTTCTGCGTTATCGGAGGAAACTCACGGCGATCGCCTGGCGTTTCTTTTCGGACCAGGCGGATGCAGAGGATATGGCGCAGGAAGCTTTTGTGCGGGCCTTTACCAATCTGGAGAAGTTGCGACCCGGGGTACCGTTTCACAACTGGCTCTATCGGGTCACGATCAATCTGTGTCTGGATCGCGTTCGCAAGGAGAGACGGAGACCACAGCAACTCGAACCCGACCTGGCCCAACCTGAGGAGGAGTGGCTGGAGCGGCAGCTCTACCGGGAAGAAGCGGATCCGGAGCCCCGCTTCGTGAATCATCTGATTGCTCAACAACTGATTAGCCGGGTGCTCGAGCGAATTGCTCCCAAAGACCGTCTGGTGTTGCATCTTCTCTATTGCGAGGGTCGCAGTGTTGAAGAGGTTGCCACGACACTTGATTGGACGAAAACAAATGTGAAGGTCAGGGCTTTTCGAGCTCGTCGGGCTCTGAGGAAATACTTGAATCAGCTGGACAATGTCCACGAGGAATGAACCGATGCCTGCCAACAATCGAGGAGATGAGAAACTACTGGAACGGTTCCTGGAGCGAGTCTTGGGCGCGGTCGAGTTCAGTGGCCACAGCGATGACGATGCTTTCCTGGCAGGCTTTTACAGGAAGCTGAAGCAGGGTGTGCGTGTTGAGCCCCAGACTCTGGGAGTCTGGTGCTGGAAAATAGCTCCGGTAACCGGAATCGCAAGTTTTCTTCTTTGTCTGACTTTTATCTTTGGCCAGCCAGGCGCAGTTGTCGCACCCGAGCAGGGCGAAGAACAGGTATTCACCCTGCTGAGTGAGAACCTGGAGGGAGATACGATTCTCGAGGTGATCCTCCACGAGGAAGGGAGGGAGTAATGAGTTTCTGGAAGAGATTCACGGGTGTTGCGCTGCTTTTTGCTCTTGGCTTTGTGGCGGGAGCGACTCTTTCCAGCAGCTTTGACTTGAACCCGGCCGCCGATGAGCCCAGACACCGGAGGCATGGACCCTCGCCACTTTCCGGCTCCTTTTATTCGGAGTTGAAGCTGAGTGAAGAACAGAGCAACGCAGTCGAAGCGATCGCGGAAAAGTACCGATCAGGATTGGGTGAGCTGCGGAGGAGTATGGCTCCAAGGATTCACGAAATGCTGGCGCTGGCGGAGCGAGAGATCGAGCCAATTCTTGACGCTGAGCAAAGGGCCCGGTACAAGACTCAGCTGTCAGAGTGGGAAGAAAGGCATCGACGTCACATCGACTTTATCGAGAAGAAACGGCAGCAATACAATTCCCGAACCGGGTCAGAGGCGGATCCCCGCTAGAGAGCAATCGCCGCATGACGAGAATCCTTCTCCCAGTTTTCGTTGCGCTCTCCCTCCTTTCTCCCCTTCTTGCCGGTCACCCCGCCGATGGCTCCTGGAAAGCTGAGTTCACCGGCCCCGGAGGAAACCAGCGAAGTGTTACTTTCCGTTTCAAGGTGTCAGGGGATCGGCTGGACGGAACCGTCGTTCTGGGAAGAGAGTCCATGCCCATCCAAGACGGTGAGGTGGAGGGAGAGACCCTGTCCTTCCGGGTGATCCTGTCTGTGGGCGAGATGGACCTCGAGCTGTTCTACCGGGGGCAGCTCCAGGGAGACACCCTGCACCTGGTTCAGGAGACACGCGGCGGGACTCGAGAGCTCACGGCTCAGCGTGTGGATTAGTTAGTTCCCATCCGCTCGCCTGTAAGTGATTGGAAATAAAGAGGAAAGACCACATTTTCGAGCTCCGATTTTGTCAGCATCTTTTGTTACAGTAAGAGTATCAAACCACTGAAACAAAAAGACTTACGGCAATCACGGAGCTCCGAAAATGCGAAAAAACAGAGAGAATCAGATGCCACTGACGCCACTTTGGCCGGATCACCGGCTGGGTGACGAGTTGCAGATGATCTCCCGAATCCTGGATAACAATCCAGAGATCCTGCACTGGGTTTTACAAGATCTGTCTGACAAGGCCGATCCCTGCAATGGCTCTCCGGGTCTGAGCGCTGAGCAAGTTGTGCGTTGTGCTGTGATTAAGAATTGGCACGGATTGTCCTATGAAAAGCTGGCCTTTCATGTGGACGACTCGGCGAGCTTCCGGGCCTTCTGCCGTTTGCCTCTAGGATGGTCTCCAGGCAAGAGCTGTCTTCAAGAGAACATCTCGAGGATTCAAGCTTCGACCTGGCAACGAATCACTCGGGTGTTGGTGGGTTGGGCCAAAGCAGAGGGGTTGGAGAAGGGCCGCAAGATCCGGGTCGATGCCACAGCTGTCGAGAGCGACATCCGCCATCCCTTGGACTCTCAGCTTTTGTACGATTCGGTGCGTAAGGTGACAGCCCTGTTGGGGAAGTTGGCTGAGCACTACCCGGTGGTCTACCACAATCATTGTCGGAGGGCCAAGAGGCGAGTGACGAACATCCGCAACAGCCGGGGCCAGAATCGGCGCCAATTCTACCAAGATCTGGTCAAGGTGTCGGGCCAGACCTATGGCTATGGCTGTCAGGCTCTGGAGAGCGCTGCTGGTTGGCAGGGGATCGAATCTGAGGTGATTCTCCAGCAGCTGCGTCACTATCTGGATCTACTGGGACGAGTCATCGATCAGACCGACCGGCGCGTCCTGCAGGGCCAGAAGGTTCCGGCCGCTGAGAAGGTGGTCTCGATCTTTGAGGAGCATAGCGACATTATCCAGACCGGGGGACGCGAGACGGTTTTCGGTCACAAGATCTTTTTGACTTGCGGCAAGACCTCACTGATCGTCGATTGTCTGGTCACGCAAGGCAATCCCGCCGACCAGGCGCAAATGCAGCCGATGCTGGAGCGTCAGCATCAGCTCTACGGGCGCTATCCTCGCCAAGCCAGCTTCGACGGGGGATTTGCCACTCAGAACAATCTGAGGTGGGCCAAGAAGCAAGGAATCCAGGACGTGGCCTTTGCCAAAAAGGCAGGGCTGAAGGTCACCGATATGGTGCGCTCCAGCTGGGTTTACAAGCAGTTGAGGCGCTTTCGGGCTGGAATCGAAGGCTGTATCTCGATGCTCAAACGGGTCTTCGGAGCGGATCGTTGCACCTGGAAGGGATGGGAGCACTTCCAGCAGTATGTGCATCTCTCGGTGCTCAGTTTCAATCTGTTGGTGTTGGCCCGGCTACGGTTGTAAACGAGTCGCTGGACGCCATAATGGAGGGGGGTTTTGAGGGTGAGGTGTTTGTCGAAAACTGCATCTGGAGCACTCGGCCGCCCGATCCCTGCTGTCGGCCGATACTGTCCCCCATGAACCGTTGTATCTGGTATAAAAAACAACCCTTTAGGAAGCTTAAATAATGGGTTTCCGGATGGGAACTAGACCCGTAAGGAGTCCCCCCGGCTCTGCCGGGGAGGCAGCCAGAGTTTGACAGTTCCGGGAATAGGTGAAAAAACTCCCTTCCGTGAGCCGAGCAAAGCATCACGAAAAGGAGTTTTATGAGTAACTACCAGAGCTTACAGCATACAAAATGGGAGTGTAAGTACCATGTGGTGTTCATCCCCAAGTACCGCAAGAAGTTGATTTATGGGGAGCTGCGCAGACATCTCGGTCAGGTGCTGCGACGGTTGGCTGGGCAGCAGGAAAGCTTGATTGAAGAGGGCCACCTGCTGCCGGATCACGTGCACGGGATGATCTCGATTCCGCCAAAGTTTTCTGTGGCGCAGGTGATCGGGTACATCAAAGGGAAAAGCGCCATCCACATTGCGAGGAACTTTTCAGAGAGTCGGCGTAACTTTGTTGGACAGCACTTCTGGGCTCGCGGATACTTCGTATCGACGGTGGGTCGGGATGAGAAAGTGATTCGTGAGTATATCCGGCGGCAAGAAGCAGAAGATCGTCGCCAGGATCAGCTCAGGCTGCTGTAGCCAAGCCACCTGTAGGTGGCACAAGTGGCCGCGGTAGCGGCAACGTCAAGTCCGCTTTGAGCGGCTCACAAGATTAAAGCCCCCGGCTTTGCCGGGGGATACTTACTTAGCCCGGATTATGCAAAAGATCTGAATCCGAGTGAGATTTGGGTCCAGAAAAAAAGCCGTAGCTCTCTGATATAAAAGGGTTTACATAAAAACAACCCTAAACAGGAGCTACGGCTATGTTGAAAACAGTCTGCCAGAATACCCTGCCATTTCACAGCCACAGAGACATCACAGCTCGTTTTGATGGGGGGAGCCTCACTTCCGACGCAGGATGGTTGTTGTTTGGATCGCTGGATCGGCAACATCGATTGTGCGAGGGCTTCAGTTCGTGTATTGCGGAAAGTCGAGACCGACGCTACGTTCGTCATGACCTGTTGAAGTTGATCCGACAACGAGTCTTGCAGATCGTGGCCGGCTACGAAGACTGTAATGACGCCGATACGCTGCGCTCGGATCCGATGCTCAAGACAGTCTGTGATCAGTTGCCCGAGAGCGATCCCGATTTGGCCACCCAGCCGACTTTCTCCCGCTTGGAGAACTCCGTCACCAAGAAGGATCTGATGCGTCTGAGCCGGTGGCTGCTACGCCGTTATGTGCGCTCCCTGAAGAAGAGACGTCCCGCCAAGATCATCCTGGATCTGGACAGTACCGACGACCACACTCACGGCCAACAGGAGTTCGCCTTCTACCACGGGTATTACCGAAACCACATTCTGCATCCTTTGCTGATCTTCGATGCCGCCACGGGAGACCTGGTCTGTGCCGTGTTGAGACCTGGCAACAAGGGGGCTGCCTCTCACATCGTGCCCATTCTGAAGCGCGTCGTGGAGGCCATCCGACAAGCAGTGGGGACGGATGTCGAGATTGAGATTCGGGCCGACAGCGGCTTTGCCACGCCTCGGCTCTACGAGTTCTGTGAATGTGAAGAGAATCAACTCCAGTATGTCATTGGGTTAAGTCGAAACCCTCGCCTGCAGCGAGTGGTCGAGCCCCTGCTGGATTCGACTCGGGAAAGTTCGTTGAGCGGGAGGAAAAACAGCGTCAGTTTGACGAGTTTCTTTATCGAGCCCACAGCTGGGATCGATCCCGTCGCGTCATTGTCAAAGTGGAGGTCGATCAGCGTGGGATCAATCGTCGCTTTGTAGTTACCAACCGGGACGATCTCTGCTCCCAATCACTTTATGACCACTACACAAACCGAGGGCAGACCGAGAACTTCATCAAGGCCTTCAAGAATCATCTGAGCATGGACCGACTCAGCTGTCATCGATTCCTGGCCAATCAGTTTCGACTCCTCCTGCATGCACTGGCTTACCAGATGTTCGTGCGCCTGCGCGACTATCTTCACGGAACCCCCTGGCACAAGCTCGAAATCGAAACCTTACGTCGTCGGGTCCTCAAGATTGGGGCCCGGATCCGACAAACCACTCGCCGCATCTGGGTCCATCTTTCCTCAGCCTTCCCCGAACAACCCCTCTTCCACCTCGTCTTGAGTCGCCTGAACTCCAGTTAGCTTTTCCCAGCTCCCCCGAAAAACCGCTTCCGACACTCATCCAGGCCCAGATCTGTCTGAAATTCACTCCCCCAACCACTCAAACGCCTCGCCAACCGATATTCTTCGCAAATCCGCCTGTCACACCTGCCCGCTTCCGAGTTGGGCCACTTCTCGAGTCGTTTTTCAACACCGGACTACGGTTCTTGCATAATCCGGGTTAGGGGAGTTCTTCGGACAGCGCCCCGGGCCCGACCGGCTCGATCCGTGAAGACTTCACCCGCTCCATCGCAGTCTCAAGATCCGTCTGGGAAATGGCCGATCGGTCGGCCCTCGCCGTCCGCATGGCGGCATCAATTACGGCGTTCTTGATATCCCGTCCACAGATATGCTCGATATCTGCCAGCCGATCCAGAGAGACATCGCCGGCCAGGGGAAGCTGCTCCGGCAGGTGCCGGCGCCAGATTTCCCTGCGTCCCGGCTTGTCGGGCATGGGGAAGTATAGATTTCGAACCCTGGTTTCGAATCCCCTGTCGTAGTTCTCGACCAGATTCGTAGCAAAGATGACGGTCCCCTTGAACTGTTCCAGGCAGACCAGGAGCTGGCTTCGCATCGAGTTGATCGCCTGTTCCGCCCCCTGCGTGACATTGGTCAGACGCCGGGAAAGTAAAGAATCAGCCTCGTCGATGAACAGGACCGCTTCGTCTCTCTGGGCAGCAAAGAAGACGGCCTCGACGTTCTTGGCGCCATCCCCTACGTACTTGCTTTCAATCTGTCCGTAGCTGGCCAGCAAGACCGGACGCTCCAGGTAATCGGCCAGTGCATGAGCATCGAGGGTTTTTCCGGTGCCGGGCGGGCCGTGAAAATTGAGAGCTGTCCGCGGGAAAGGTTCGATGGCCTTCAAGTTCCATCGCTCGAAAACCAGTTTCTCCAACTTCGCGAGATCGACGGCCGAAAGGAGGCTCTCACGTAGCTGTACGGGTACCACCAGGAAATCAAAGTCATAGAAAGGCGGTCGCGACACATACTGTTCGGCCCGTTCTTCAACCGAAAGCTCATCCTCGCTTCGAGACTTCTGTGACGAAGGGGACTGCGCTCTGGGAGCCCCGTCATTTCGAACCGAAAGTGAGACCTCATCGACTCCAGAGAGATCCATCAGCTCTCGGACCGCTTCCACGAGTCGTGCCTTACACAGTTCCGCCACACCTGCCGGCACCGCTGTGGGCATACCTTCGATCAGAATTGACGGCTCTTTGTCAGGGGTACAGTTATCCTGGTCTTCGCAGCAGCTCATCTTGGTTGCACTCCATCGCGCTCCCCGACCAACGTTATCGTATTCATGAAGACGAGTACTCTAGTTGACAGCAGTCGGAACGGCCAGGGTAAAGGGGGCGATCCGAGCTTCGAATTCCTCCTCGTCATCGGTGATCATCCGGTACTCTCCATGCATGGACCCAACCGCCGTGTTGAGAGGGCAGAAGCTAGTGTATTGGAAGGTATCACCGGGCTTGAGAAGCGGTTGTTTGCCCACCACTCCGGGGCCCTGAACGGTTTCCACCCGCCCTTCTGCATCGGTAATGATCCATTTTCGACTCACCAGCTGGGCCCGCTCAGAGCCGACATTGGAGATGGTTACCTGATAGGCAAAGAAATAATAATCCTGCTCCGGTCGGCTGCGTTCTGGAATGTAGAAGCCTTCCACTTCCACTCGAATTCCCCGAGTCGTCACGTCACTCATCGAAAGAAGATTATCTCACAGCGTCGTAGCAGGGAAGTGAGTCCTACAGCTTGAGCAGCTCCCTGATCGTGTCGAGGTCAGCCGCAACCCGTATAGGCGGGTTGCCAAAGCCCGACTCAATCTTCCTGGTGCCCCCTTCAACGCCATCCAGCTCGAGCTTCCCAAAGTGATAGTTCACTGTGTATTCGGGGTCCTTAAGCTGATGACCTGTCAGGATGGCGACGACCTTCTCACCGGGGTGAATGGTCACCGAGTCTTGTTCGTGGCTGACTTCGAGGAGTTTCTTCAGACCAGCCACGGTGGTCGCCGAGGCAGGTTCGCATCCTATCCCATCTTGCCCCAGAATTGCCTTGGCATCGGCGATTTCCTGCTCATTCACGGCGTCGCACCAGCCGTCCGAAAACTCCAGTGAGCGAAGCGCTTTCTTCCAGCTCACAGGACTTCCGATCTTGATGGCAGTCGCATGTGTCTGGGCTGGAGCAAAGGGGCGCAGAGTTTCCAGGCCTGAGGCCAGCATGGAGTGGAGAGGGGAGGCACCCGAAGCCTGGATGATGGTCACTCGGGGAATGCGGTCGATCAGCCCAAGTTCCTTGAGTTCCCACAAAGCCTTGCCCAGTGAAGCACTGTGACCGAGGTTTCCCCCCGGGACGACAATTCGATCCGGGACCTGCCAGTCGAGCTGATCCAGGAGCTCAAGAACAACTGTCTTTTGACCTTCTACACGAAACGGATTGATCGAGTTGAGGAGATAGATTCCGGTCGAGTGGGCCAGTTCTCGAACCAGTTTCATCGCTCGGTCGAAGTCGCCCTCAATCTGCACTGTCTGGGCCCCGTACTCCATTGTTTGAGCCAGCTTTCCAAAGGCGATCTGACCCTCCGGTATGAATACGATTGCCCTGAGGCCGGCTCTGGCTGAATAAGCCGCCATGGAGGCAGAGGTGTTGCCGGTGGAGGCGCAGGCGACCGCTTCCACTCCCAGCTTGAGGGCCTGGGTGACGCCCATAGTCATCCCGTAGTCTTTGAAGGAACCGGTGGGATTCCAGCCCAGGTGCTTTACCTGGAGCTCCGCCAGTCCCGTGTACTCCGCTGCCCGGGGGGCGTCCACCAGCGGCGTGTTCCCTTCACCAAATGTCACCGCAAGGTCGTAGTCATCCGGCTCAAAAGGGAGTAACTCGCGAAAGCGCCACACTCCGCTCTGGTCGAGAGGCTGGTTGGACTGGCGACGACTCCGAAAGGTGTCCTTCAGCTTCTGGGGATCAAAGTCGGGGAAACTGTAGACGAGATCGAGGAGATCCTGACAGGCGGGGCACTCGTAGATTTTTTCAAGAGCGTCATACTCCCTCCCGCACTCGGGATTGATGCAGCGGAAGACAAAGGATGAACTCATTCTCCCAGAGCTTCGCGGAACAGATCGACTACTGACGGGGTGTCCCACTCGGCCGGACCGATGTGGCTGTAAATAACACGGCGGTCTTCATCAAGGACAAAGGTGGTGGGGAGCCCGATAATACGCAGTCGTCGTGTCAACTGTCCCTCGGGATCGATCATGACGGGGAAGGGATAGGGATGCTGCTCCAGGTACCGGACCACCAGTTCCCTGGGTTCTTCGGTCACGGCAACCATGCTCAGGCCCTCTGCCTTTAAGAGTCCATAGAGTCCCGCCATGGAAGGCATCTCAACTCTGCAGGGGCCGCACCAGGTTGCCCAGAAATTGAGGAAAAGAACTTTCCCCTTGTTGTCTGCCAGGGATACTTTTTCCCCGTCCAGCGTGAGCAGCACTCCAGATAGATCTACACTCTGCGGGTCACTGTCGGGAGACGCTGCCGCGCTTCCCGGGACCGGAGCCGTGTATGGAACCAGGATGAGCAAAGCTGCCAGGGCAGCCAGGCACAGCACCCGACTCGAATATCGAGTCAGAAAGAGTCCCATCAAAAACCAGGACGCCACCATGATTACCAGACATACGATCCAGTATGACATTCTTTTCTCCACCCGGCCCAACGCTCGAGTATCCCGTAGTTTAGCACCAACGGTTCCACTCTTTCCATGAGCCGGTACGGCTCGAATATTCCAATGTGTCGTGTTTTACAAAGCCAGGCGGGAGCTTTACATTAGTCGGATTGTGGTGGTCCGGGCCACCTCGAATCTCGAGAGCCTGAAGTCGAGATACTATGAAGGCTTCCCTATTCGTTACCTGTCTGGTCGATCAACTTTATCCGCAGGTGGGACTGTCTACGGTCCGGCTGCTGGAGCACTTTGGTGTCGACGTCGACTTCGACGCCCGCCAGACCTGCTGCGGCCAACCCGCCTTCAACTCCGGTTACGGGGACGAGGCCAGGCAGGTGGGCCAGCACTTCGTGGACCTCTACCAGGATCGGGAGTGGATTGTCACTCCTTCAGGCTCCTGCTGCAGCATGATCAAGGTTTTTCTCCCCCAACTGCTGGAGGATGATCGGGGATATGCAGAGGCTGCTCGCCAGGTTTCTGAGCGAACCTGGGAGCTTTCGGATTTTCTGGTGTCGGTGCTCAAGGTGGAGTCAACCGGAGCCTCCTTCCCGGCTCGTGTCACTTATCATGACTCCTGTCATCTGCTCCGGGAACTTGGCATTCAGGAGGCACCCCGCAAACTCCTGGGCGCTGTGTCGGGAATTGACCTCCGTGAAATGGATACCAGCGACCGGTGTTGTGGGTTTGGAGGAACCTTTTCGGTCAAGTATTCCGAGATTTCCTCGGCGATGGGCTCGCACAAGCTGAACGCAATCCGGCAAACTGGGGCGGACTATGTAGTGGCCACGGATGTGAGCTGTCTCATGCACCTGGACGGGCTGATCCGCCGCGAAGAATCCAACCTTCAAACACTCCACATTGCCGAAGTCCTCGCTCGCTTCTAAGGGTAGTACTCGAGATGAGTTTGAGTATCGAAAAAGCGATGCAGGACAGACGGCTACAGGAAAATCTTCCCCGCACGCTCGAGCACGCTCAGGGGGCTCGCAGGCGGGCTGTCGAGGATGTTGACAACTGGGAGGACTTGAGGACTCACGCGAGCCGCGTCAAGGGCCACACCCTCGATCGCCTGGACGAGTATCTGATCCGCCTGGAGAAGTCGATCGAGGGGGTAGGAGGCAAGGTCATCTGGGCAAAGGACGCAGGCGAGGCCGTTGACTTCATCCTCCAGCTTCTTCATCAGAAGGAAGCCACCCGCGTGGTCAAGAGTAAGAGCATGACCACCGAAGAAGTGGACCTGAACGCAGAACTGGAAAAGGCTCGTATCTCCCCTCTGGAGACGGACCTGGGGAGTACATCGTGCAGCTGGCCGGTCAGAAACCGTTTCACTTGCTGGCCCCTGCCCTGCATTTCTCTGCCCGGGAAATTGCCGAACTCTTTGAGCGGGAGAAGGGCATGCCCTACACGGACGACGTCGAAGAACTGACCGCCTGGGCAAGAAGAGAGTTGCGCAAAGAGTTTCTAAAGGCTGATGTTGGGATCAGCGGAGTTAATTTTGCGGTTGCCGAGACGGGAACACTGGTCATTGTGGAGAACGAAGGAAACGCCCTGTTGTCCACCTCCAGTCCCCCGGTGCACATAGCCTTAATGGGGATTGAAAAAGTAGTTCCGCGACTGGCTGACCTCCCCATCTTTCTGAAACTGTTGACGCGAAGCGCTACCGGACAACCGATTTCGAGCTACGTCCATTTTATTAGCGGGCCCCGTCGCCCCGGTGAGCCGGATGGTCCCGAGGAGCTGTTCCTGATTCTTCTCGACAATGGTAGAAGCAGAATCCTGCAGGATCCCTATCTGTCACAGACACTCCACTGCATCCGCTGTGGAGCCTGCCTGAATGCCTGTCCCGTCTATCAAACCATCGGCGGGCACGCTTACGGGTCGACCTACCAGGGGCCCATTGGTGCCATCCTGACCCCGCAATTGCACAATTTCGAAGAGGCCCTCGAGCACCCCTTTGCTTCTTCTCTGTGTGGTGCCTGTGGTGAGGTTTGTCCGGTCAAGATCGAGATTCCACACATCCTTCTGAAGCTGCGCAAACGGATCCAACAGGAACGGGGTGTCCGCGCCAGCCGGTTACCCTTCGAACGATGGGGTTTTCGCGTCTGGGCCTGGGCGATGAGCCACTCGGCCCGTTTCGAATCGCTGGGTCGCTGGCTCAGACGCCTGCAGGGTGTCCTGCTCAGTCGTCCGATCTCGAGACTGCCGTTTTCGCCGCTGCGGCAGTGGACACGGAGCCGCGAGCTTCCACAGATCCCTCCGCAGAGCTTTCGTGAGATGTATCAACGCGAGGAGAGATCGTGAGTCGATCCGAGATGCTGACCAGGCTGAGGACAGCTCTGCAGGGACGAAAGCCATCGGACCTTCCGGCCGAGATTCCAAGACTTCCACGCTTTGAGGAGCCCGTTACGGTTTTTTGTGAGCGATTGATCGAGGCGGGAGGAATCGTTCTGGACAGCCGGAGCGCGGGATTGGAGGCCTGCTTGTCCAGAGTGCTCAAGCAGGCCGATACGGAGGTTATCTTCTGGGAAGAGCAGGCGACTCTGGATAGCCACTCGATTCCGTATCAGATCCTCGACCATTCGGCCTTCGAGAATCGAGATCTGGTGTTGAGCAATCATCCCAACCGAGAGGTCAGCTTGCCTTTGCTTCTTGCAACCCGGGAATTGACGTTAGGTCAAGTCGAGCGCGTTGGGGTTTCTGCGGGTTCCGCAGAGGTCGGAATTGCCGAGACAGGGACCATTCTGTTCCGCTCCGGTCGGCGCCGCAGCCGGCTGCTCTTTGCCCTTCCGCCCTGCCGCCTGACACTCCTGTCGGCAGGCTCCATTGTCCACAACCTCTCGGAAGCGACCGATGCGGGGCTGCGGGTCGAAGAGAGTGCCCTTCTGACCTGGGCAACCGGACCCAGCCGGACAGCGGACATCGAGAAACGGTTGGTGACAGGAGTTCACGGGCCGGGAACCTGGTTCGTCATTCTCACCGACTAGTGGACTGTAATGCTTGCGATTCAGGTGTTACAGTCCACTCGGAGGTGGTGGATTCCGAGAGTGGGAGGGGACTCAGTGCTGCGTCCGGGAATTTAAACGTCCGCCTCACTGAGTCCCCTCCCACTCTTCGTTTAGGGTGTGACCGGGAGGATTTAAACGGCCGCCTTCCCGAGGCCCCTCCCACTCTTCGTCACGGTGTGATGTGTCCTGGCGTAGGAGGGGCCGAGCAGTCATCAGAACCCGAGCGTCAGCGAGGGCTGAGTTGTAGCCGCGGTCTCACGCCCGCGGTTCGGTTGATTACTGCGGCCGGACACCTCCGAGCCTATCCATCCCCGGTCGCCAGCATGGACTGCGTTGTATCAAATCTAGTTCGAGAAGATGTCCCGCAACATCTCGGCCAGCCGATCGGTGCGAATCTGAAAGACGACGGAGCGGTCCTCCAGGACGCTGCTGATCTCGAACCTGGAGCTTGAATCCCCGGCAGTTGCGAGTAGTGCCCTCCAGGTCCGGGCGCTTTCGGCGCTGTCGAGCTGGAGGGCCAGTTCCCCCTCCAGGACCTGGTCCGAAACAATGTCAAAGCCGAAGCGGGCCCTCTCGATCATGCGAAGCTGCTCCTCGTAGCCGGACAACTGCCCCAGAAAATCGGGAGCATCTCCATGGGCCTGTTTCTCCACCACATTCAGCAGCCACGTGAGCAGTTCCTGGTGCCCCTCCAGATTGCCGAAAAGGTCCCACCTGACGGCGAGTTCTTCGTAGGCCTTGTACATGCCATGGCTAAAATGGTCTCCCGCGATCGCCTGATCGACTCGATCAAGGACGAGCCGGATCACGTCGCCCTTACCGGTCCAGATGATCGTGTTTTCCACGAAAGCCACGGTTCCACCCTCACCGTAGTCTTGATAAACCTGATCTCCATGCACTTCTACACCCCGAAGGAGTCCCACAACCGAGGACGCAAGCTTGATGAAGCGAGGGAACTTGGCCAGATTGGCGGCGACTACCACCTGGGGATGCTGCCCGGGAAGCAACTCGACGGTAGCCGTGATCTCACGCGGCATGTGTTCCCTGAAGTCGTCCACACCATCGCTGGCGTCGCCTCCCAGACGAGCCAGCCATTTCACGATCACGGGTGCATCGGAGCTTTCGAGCTCTCGCCTTCGCCGTTCGTCCAGGTTGCTCAGACCGGTGTGGAGCAGCTGCAGAACGCCCTCATCCGTAGCCAGGTTTTGAAGCCGCAAAAACCCGGCACTGTCGGCTCCAATAATCGCCTCGGTGGCGATCTGCCGGCCCGGGCTGGAGACCCACCGATAGAAAGAAAAGAGAACCAGAACGAGAATCAGAAGAAACAGGCCGCAGCCGATGGCACAACCGGCGAGCCGCCCTCCCCATGTCTTGCCAGGCACCCCTGTGGTCATATACAGCCTCGTTGGAGACTCTACCCTTATTCAGCTCTGCTTGTTAGTCTGCGTGAAGAAAAAAGGAGACGACATGGCCTTTATCGAGTATGTGGAATCACCCGAATGGCAGCTCGACCCAGACAATATCATCCGCATTCATGGTGTGAATCGCCCGGTGCTGAGAGCCCACCTGTCTCTGTACCGCGCCGTGATGCACGGGGATTCTCCCCTTTCCCGGGCACAGCGCGAAATGATCGCCGTGGTGGTCTCGGCGCGGAACCAGTGTCACTATTGACTTCACCATCACGGAGCGGGTCTCCGTAAGCTGATCTCGGACAAGAGTCTGGTCCAGCAACTCTCGGGCGGTGATCCTCTCTCGGCGCGGCTCGACCCTCAGGATCGCGAGTTACTTCGGTTTGCCCTGCAATTAACCGACCAGCCTGCGTCGGTCAAGAAGAGCGATATTGAGGAACTCCGACGGGTGGGGCTGGACGATCGTGCGATTCACGACGCGTGCCAGGTCGTGGCCTATTTTGCCTATGTGAATCGTGTTGCGGATGGCCTGGGGGTGGAAGTGGAGGGATAGTTCCGGGTTGTTTTTTCAGTAGCGAGTGCCAAGGCTTTGCGACCTTCAGTGGCGCGCACGATAGTAAGCGCGCCTGATTAGACCCGAACAGTTACCACCCACCGAAATGCCCAGCGCCATCTGATCTCAAAATTGCGGCATCCGGCCGACTCCAGCAGATCCACCAGTTCCCTACGGTGAAAGCCTTTTCTTACCGACAGAGGTCCATCGTGACGCACGGCCGCGGAACGAGAGAAGAGGCCGGTGAGCAGGCGAATCGACCAGTAGGCAAACCGGTGTCGCTGCAGGTCATTGATGACAATGGTGGTCGTGGCACACTCCCGTAGTTCGGACATGATCTCGGTGAGCTGCCGGCCGCTGAAGTGGTGCAGGAAGGCCGAGCAAAGAATGAGGTCGGTGCTTTTCCTGGAAAGCGGCAAGTGGAACACGTCTCCCTGGACTACACCGATTTCGGACCAGCCCGTCGCGTGGTGATGAGCCAGGAGACAGACGGACGGGCTCGAATCGATGGCGACGATCTTCACCGGCAGCCTGCGCCTCCGACACCACCTGGCCAGTGCGAGGGGTATGTCGGCCGATCCTGTGCCGATGTCCGCAATGCGAATAGGGGCCAGCCCGCTCCATCGGGCCAGAGTAGGGGCAACGGCCTCCAAGCTGCTGGAAGTGCCGCCCAGCCAACGGTTGACCAGCTCGAGTTCCCGGAGAACCTGCTCCATTTCTGGGGCCGTAATGCTGGTGGGATCGTCAATGAGTTCGGTCGCTGTGGCCCGCTCCGACAGGTCAGGCATCGAATCTCCACGCGCCGAAAGATGGCCTCACAACCACGGTTTAGGAGCCGCTTCCATGCGGCGATCTGATCGGATCACGGAGGGTCTTCCTACGCCAGGAAACATTGATGGCGAAGAGTGCTCTGGGATTAAACAAAGCGTACGATGCGCACACCGATCCGGCGAGTGCCGTCGTTGGCTGGACGATTCCATTGAACAAGGATGGGACTCTGATACTTTCCCTGAACAATGGAGCCTTCTCCGTCCTCTTTTGAATCGGAGACGAGGAGACTCATGGACCGCTTCATCCACAGAAATCGGGAGGCCGGAACAGCAAGAAACTTGTCGACGATTCGTTCAAAGAAAGACTCACTGAGACCCAGAGCATCGACGACCTCGTTAACCACCTGAACGAGGTCATATTTTGCATAGTTGAGGGCCTTTCCGGGGATGGCCCGCGGTTCCCGGATCATTCTCATCCCGGACTCGGCCATGAAACGCAGCGGATTGTGAAGGACATCCACCAGGTCGTGCTTCATGAGGAGCGTTTCATATTCGTTCACAGTCAGACCCGTTTGAAGCTCACCGGATCCGAGACTGATGTCCACACGACCCTTGACGATCTCATAGTGATCGATCAACTCCTGAAGTTCTGCAAAGAGGCCAAAACGTGGATCTCTCAGGTTCACCGAGTCAATGGGGTGGCCAGACACGGGGATTTCCCGCCACATCTCCTTGACCGTCTCCTCGCTATTGAACCCAATGACGGTGGTACGTCGTTGCCGAGTTGTTTTTTCGTAGACGCCATCCAGGTCCACGAAATAAACGGGAACCGCCGGCTGGTTCACATAGGTCACACAATTCATCAGTCCGGAACTGATAAACGTCAAATGGGAATCCGCGTTGCGCGGCTCGATCAGTTTCTGCTCCTCACTCAGCTCAGCTCTCAATTCGAGTTGATCGTGCCGGTAGTCGGCAAGGGGAGGGAACAGGGCCTGGAAGTAACGAACCACACTGGAGATGGTGTCGCGGTTGTGGTCAAGACGTTCGCACAAGCTCTGTTCGAAGTACCCGGCCGTCGTATGGTAGGAGTAATAGAGGGCTCTCCTGTATCTTGTCAGGACCTGACCGTACTCCTGCCTCACCCGTTTCGTCACGTTGATGAGGTCAAATCTCGTGGTGGGCGTGAGGTCGAGCTTGAGTTCCAGGCGCGGCGAAACCATGTCTGTCCAGTTCCCAAAATAATGATTTCACGCCAGGAAAGTCAACCCGGGACGCGGAACTAGATAATCTCCAGCCCGTCCCTGCGCACCCAGCCGTGATTCCCGTCGGCGAGGACGATTTCGTACCAACCGTCTCGAATCTGATCGAGTCTGACCTTCACACCTTCGTGCAGCACAAAGACCTCAACTCCTCCTCCTCCAGGAGACCCAAAAGCCCTGACTTTCTCGGCGGTCACAATGGCCTCGGTGGTGCCCGCCCGATACCACCACCGGCTTCCCAGACAAGCCCCCGCGATCAACAGGATCAGCAGACAGATTTTGGCGGCGGCCGGACCGGACCAGCGGGTCCACCAGGAGTCACTCAGCAACTGCACAATCAAAGAGGCCACAAACCCCAGCCAGGATACGGTCAGCAGGACGGTCAACCAGCTGGGAGACAGAAAGTGAACAGCGCCCCTCCACAGTCGAATCAGCCAGAATTCAGGCCTAGCGGTAATGGTGTCGGTCACCTTGAGCTGACTCAGCTCCAGGTTGTGGGCCAGATCCTCGTCTGCCGGCATGAGCAGTCGTGCCCGCTCATAAAAGAGAATGGACTTTCCGATCTCGCCTCGGCGGTAGAAGCAGTTTCCAATGTTGTAAGAAAGGGGCCCGCTGGAAAAGCCGGCCTCCGCGAGCTCGAGGTAGGTTTCCAAGGCTTCGTCAAAGCGCCCCTGCGAGTAGTTCTGGTTGGCTTCATGAAAACGGTCCAGCGCTTTTTGCCGAGCCTCATCGACCGAACAACCCGTGTTCAGAAGTGAAAGCAGGGTCAGGAGCAACGCCGCCGCGGCTGCACGTTTTCCCCTGGTACTAAGCATCAGCTTCGCTGCCTCCACCGCCGGCTCCCGAGCGCTGTCAGACAACGCTCCACCCGCGCCAGGAACTCCTCCTTTTCCTGGCGCGACGTGCTCTGAGGAGAAAAACGGTTCCTGTCACAAATCTCCCGACAAGCGAGCGCTTCGTCGACCAGTTGGGCACTCACGCCGGCTGCCAGCAGCATCTGGCGAATCTCATGGCTGATCAGCGACGGGTCGGGAAGATTCAACTTGTTCGCAAGGAAGCCGGCCAGGGCCCCATCGACTTCCCCATAGAATTCCGCAGTGTCTCTCTCCAGACTTCGTCTCGCCCGGATGAGACGCTTGCGTGCTACCCGTGCCGCCCCTCGCGCCCGGGCCCAGGCCACATCCCTTCGCAGCCGCCGCCGGTGCTGGCGCGCGACCCCGGCTCCTGCCAGGGCCAACAGGGGAGCCACCAGCAAGCTCCAGAAACCGGTTCCCGGCTGCCTGGAACGCCTGGAAAGCTCGTCTCCACTCGTCTTGATGAAGTGAATGTCCTGGCCTACAAGCTCCAGCTCTCTCTTCGTCAAAGAAGCTGTGTCCACTGCCAGGGAATCATCACCAGGGACGATCTCAAGGCTCAGTGGCTCTGATCGGGCGGTTTTGTAGGTGCGATCCCGGGGATCAAAATAATATATCTCAATCGGTTCCAGCGAAAAGGAACCAGCTCTTCGTGGAATGGCCACATATTCGTAGGTTTTCTGACCGGAGACGCCGAGCGCGCCGTGGCGCAACTCCTGTTGGACCTCAGGCGGATAGACCTCGAATGATTCGGGAAGTTCGAACCTCGGTTCTGTCAGATGTTGAATATTGCCTTCGCCTTCGATCTTGATGCGAAAAGAGAGGGCTCGATTGGCCCGATTCGATTCCGCTTTCACCCGCATAGAGATGCCGAAACGGCCCACGACTCCATCGAATCCCGCTGGTCTCTCCTCGGCAGGTAGAGGAAGAATTTCGAGTTCCACCGGGTTGGACTCGACAGGGACAGGTTCGTTGGCGCCGAACAGATCCCTGGAGAAAAAGTCGTCGAAAAGGCTGCGGGTTCGACGTTGGACGCGTACCTGACACTCGATCTTCAAGGGGCCGATTTCCTTTTTCCCCGCCGTGGTCGGGAAAACCGCCATCTTCTTGATGGTTGCCACGGTATAGCGCCGACCGTTGATGATCTCCGTGGCGGTGGCAGGGCTCTGGGGAAGCGTGTAGTTCTCGACCCAGAATCCGGCCGTTTCGGGAAGCCCGCCGATACTGAAAGATGAAACGGAGAGCCGAGTGTAGATCTTGTAGGTAATCACGACTGCCTCATTCTGAAAGGCAGTTCGCTGATGGGGGGTGGCGACCACGAACAGTTCGCGGTCTCCCGGGCGGGTCGTCGTGGACGCTTTCCCTCCGGCTCCCGAAGAGGGGCCGATGGCCAGATGGACAGGCTGAGTAGCGTACACCCTGCCCCGGGATTCGACCTTCACTGGGCCGATCTCGAAGTCACCCTCGCGAGCCGCCGTGAAGTAAAAGTCAATCTTGTGTGAGGAGGAGACCCGGCCGTTGATGATCCGGACCTGCTGGGAGTTTCCGCTTCCCTGAAAACGAGCAAAATCGCTCATTTCAGGGAGAGAGGGGTCTTCATAATCGTTAGCCGCTTCGCCACTGATTTCGACTGAGAGCACAAAGCGCTCTCCCAGCCGGACCCGGGTCTTGTCGAGGGAGGCCGTCACGGGTGAACTCTGTGCACTGAGCACGCTTGACAGCAGGGCCCACAGTGTCAGCAGCGCCATCCCGGGCCTGAGTCCCGGGTGAGCGCCTGGGTAGGGGTTACCAGTCTTTCTCAGCACGGCTCCGTTTCAGTTTCTTGAGCTGTTCCCGGCGCAGGCTCTGGAGGTCTTCCTGGATCGCCTCCAGGAGTCGGGCGGCTTCTTCCTTCGTGAGTTGACCCTGGACAGGGTCTGGAGCTGTCCGGGCATTGCTTCGGCCATCGGTTTGATCTTCTTCCTGTTGCTGTTCGCCCTCAGTTGGCGGGTCCTGTTGCTGCTCTTCTTCGTTTTCCGGCGGGTTTTCGCCGGGATCTTGTTGCTGGTCTTCGCTCTCCCCCTGGTTTTCCGTGTTCTGTGAGGGCTGCTCGTCGGGCTGCTGGCCGGATTCTCCTTTGTCCTGGTCTGGTGGATCCTGATCTTCCTGATCCGGCGGGGAGGACTGTTCCTGATTCTGCTGCTGTTTTTCCTGCTCCTGTTGCTGCTTCAAAGCGAACTCTAGGTTGTGTTTGGCGGCCTGATCTGTCGGATTTAGTCGCAGAGCCTGCTTGTAACCCTCGATGCTCTCCTCGATTCGGCCCTGCTTGAAGAGGGAGTTGGCCAGGTTGTAGTGGGCCTGGGCCAGAACTTCCGGGCTCCCGCTCTCAATCGCTTCCAGGAAGGCCTCTTCAGCCCCGGAGAATTCATCCAGCTTGTACTCGGAATCGCCCAGGTTGAAGGTAGGGACAGGGGAGCCCGGGGCTTGCTCGCGTGCCTTCCGGTAGCTCTCACGGGCTTTTTCGTACTCTCCCGCGCGGAACTGGCGATTTCCCTCGTCCACCTCGCTGCGACCCCTCTGTCCGTGGCCCCAGGGCGCAGCGCACAGAAGCATCATCAGCAAAAACAGCCCACGGTCTGCCGGCAAGGTTCTAGTTCTGGTCACTGGAATCGTCCTCTCCAGACGTGGCCGACACGCTTTCGCTCTCCCAGCAGCAGTTCGAACACCAGAAGAACCCAGGCCAGACCGACGAAGGACTGGAACTGCTCGTCGAATTGAGTGAACTCCTGAGCGGACAGTCTCTTCTTGTCCATGCCGGCTATCTCTGCCTGAATGTCGATCAGTTCACGCTCACCAGGGGAGGCGCGAAAATACTTCCCTCCAGTTTCACGAGCGATTTCCTGAAGAGTTCCCTGATCGAGCCGGGTCATGACGATATTGCCCCCCGGGTCTTTCTTGAAGCCCTCGCGACGTCCCCTCTCGTCCCGCACCGGGATCGGAGTCCCTTCCAGTGATCCGATGCCAACAGTATAGATGACAACTCCTTGCTCCGCCGCCTTTCCAGCTGCCCCGACCGGGTCTCCCTGGTGGCCTTCGCCGTCCGTGATCAAGACCAGCACCTTGTGGTTTTTCTCCTCCCCGGTGAACATGTCCAGTGACTTCAGAATCGCCTCCTCCAGAGCGGTCCCCTGAACCGGTAGAATGCTCGTGTCCAGGGCGTCAAGGAATAATCGGGCCGCAGCGTAATCGAGAGTGAGGGGGCACTGGACAAAGGCCGCTCCCGCGAAGGCCACCAATCCGAATCGATCACCCTGCAGGAGGTCAACAAGGGAGCTGATGGCGTGCTTGGCCTTGGCCAGGCGGCTCGGCTGGATGTCCTCGGCCAGCATGGAAAGAGAAACATCCAGCGCGACCACGACGTCCTGTCCTTCACGCTCTATGGTTTCAAGACGGGTGCCGAACTGCGGTCGGGCCAGAGCTGTCAGCAAGAGGCTGGTCGCTACCAGGACCAGTAGGATTTTCCACACCCTGCGCCGAGGGTCCACGGCCGGTGCCAGCCGTGCCTGCATGGATTCAGACACAAAGCGCAGAAGCGCTTTCCGCCTGTTTCTGAGAGAAAGCCAGGCACAGCCCGCAAGGAGGGGAACAAGCATCAGCCATAACAGTTGGTCTGGGTTGGCAAACTGAAACATTTTGTTTTTCGTCCTGCTAGGGTATTTTCCTTAGAACGGTGAAGCTCAAGCCGGCTTCGATCAACAGTATCAGGGTAGCCAGGCCAAGAGGCCGGGCGAAAAGTTCGCCGTAACGGGTGTATTGTTTCACTTCAATCTCAGTTTTCTCGAGGGTATCGATCTCAGCATAAATACTCTCCAGGCTCTCCCGGTCCGTGGCCCGAAAGTATTGGCCACCGGTGGCGTCGGCAATCTTCCTGAGCGTGTCTTCGTCAACGTCGACCTGAACCTGCACGTAGCGCTGTCCCAGCAGCGGATCGTTTACAGGATAGGGGGCAGAACCGTGACTACCCACTCCGATCGTATAGACCCGGATCTCGTTGCTGACCGCAAGATCGGTTGCGGTGACGGGGTCGATTTCGCCCGCATTGTTGCGACCGTCTGTGACCAGAACAATCACCTTGGACTCGGTCTCGCTTCTAATCAGGCGCTTCACGGCCGTGGCCAGACCCATTCCAATCGCGGTCCCATCATCGATCATACCCACGTCGAGCTCGTCCAGGAGTTCAACCAGAACGGAGTAATCGAGGGTCAAGGGGCACTGGGTGAATCCCTGGCCAGCGAAGACGACCATACCGATGCGATCGTTGTGGCGGGCCTGAATGAAGTCCCGGGCGACCGTCTTGGCTGCTTCTATCCGATTGGGCTGGATGTCTTCGGAGAGCATCGAGCTGGACAGATCAAGGGCCAGAACGATATCGATTCCCTCGCTGAAAACCTCTTCTCGCGTAGCTGCGGACTGGGGCCGGGCCAGGGCCACAATGAGCAGGCCCAGCACCAGACAGCGTAAGAGAAAAGGCAGGTGTCGCAGCCAGAAAGGAGTTTGAATCTGCTTGAGAATCGCCAGGGATGAGAACTTGAGCGTGGCTCCTTTTCGATCTCGCCGTCTCCAGTAGAGAAGAAGGAAAACCGGGATGAGCAGCAGCAGCCAGAGGTAGTAACCGTCGGCGAAGCGATCGAACATAGGGGTTCTAGGTTCTAGGTTCTGGGTTCTGGGTTCTGGGTTCTGGGTCGACCTTCTTCGACCAGGGACCGGGTTTCTCCAATAGCGGTAAGACCTTTTTCCCGAGGAGGTTTCAGCCTGGCAAACTTGACCAGGTCGCACTCGTGGAGAATAGAGTTGGCCGGCGCAGAGAGCGTCCCGGCACGGGTTTCCGCTAGCTGCAGTACGATTTCAGAGGTTGTCGCTTCCAGCGCCACAATACCGAAGCGCCTCCAAAGGTAGCGTCGCAGGATCTCCGACAGCTTCGTGTAGAAAGGCCTCACCTGTTCCTGTCCCAACAGGTTCGAGGCTTCCAACGCCCGCAGGGCCGCCAGAGCTTCTTCCTCTGGGGGAAGTCGCGGGAGGCCGGCGCGTCCCCCGGGAACGTCTCTCGTTCGCCTCCGCCAGATCCACCACCCAACCAGCCCCAGAAGGAGAGCGCCCGCCAGCCAGGGCCAGTAGCTCCACCAGGCGCGAGGCATGTCCAGCGGCGATTTGATGTCCAGGATGTCCTCGGCTTCTTCGGGCAGAAGGCTCTGCACCTCGAGCTGCACAGAATCGGTGGTCACCGTGAACGGCCCTGAGGAGGATCCGGTGACTGTCAATTCCAGCTCGGGAAAGGTCATTTGACCAGTCTCAAAGGTGGATACGATCAGATTCCAGCGTGAGGTGACCCCGGATTCCGTGGTCGTGGGCTCGAGTTGCGCCACAGAGCGGACTTCGAAAGAGCCCAGAGATCCCGGTTGCTCCGGCAGGCTGAGCTGCAGGTGAGGGGCATGTTCCACCTCGATGATCACTGTGACCAGGTCTCCAATACTGATCTCGGAAGGTTCAGTCCGAGTCTGAACGAGAATTCCGGTCTCCTCGGCGCCCTGGGCGAAGGCGGACGAGGCTGCGGCCAGCCCCATCAGCAGGGTTGCCGTGATGAGCCGGGGAGAGGTTGGAGGGGAGGACGAACCTCCCGGCGAAATCAAGGTCCTCATCGAAAGCGCCGTGCTCGCTGCTGGAAAAAGCGGATCAGGGGCTCTACGTAGCCACGGTCGGTTCGAATATCAATTCGGTCGATGCCGATCTGCTTCAGCAGCTGGTTCAAAGCGGCCTGACGCCGGAGAACGTTTTCCCGGAAAAGAGTTCTGATCCTCGGATCCGAAGTGTTCACGACGACGTGTTCGCCGCTCTCGGCATCTTCCAGTTCCAGCAGACCCACGTGCGGCAGTTCCTCCTCTCGGGGATCGCCGATCCGGACGACGATCATGTCATGCCGTCGACCTGCTACGCGCAGTTGTTTGTCGAAGTCTTCGCCCAGAAAATCGGAAACCAGGAAGGTCACACTTCGCCTTCTCTGAACCCGATTTAAGTACTCCAGCACCGCTCCAATATCTGTGCCCTTGTGCCTGGGCCGGAAGTAAAGTAGTTCCCGAAGCACACGGAGCACATGTTTCCTACCCTTGCGGGGAGGGATGAACTTTTCAACCTGATCGGTGAAGATAATGAGGCCAACCTTGTCGTTGTTTTTGATGGCGGAGAAAGCCAGCAGAGCGCAAATCTCCACCGCGATCTCACCCTTGGCCCGGTTGAGACTCCCAAAGTCTCCCGACCCACTGGCATCTACCAGCAGCATAACGGTGAGTTCACGCTCCTCCCGGAAGACCTTCACGAAGGGATGACCCGTTCGCGCCGTCACGTTCCAGTCTATCGAGCGGATTTCATCCCCAATCTGGTATTCACGAACTTCGGAGAAGTCCATTCCTCTTCCCTTGAAGACAGAGTGATACTCCCCGGAGAAGAGCTCATTCACGAGACCCCGCGTGGAGATCTCGATACGTCGCACCTTCTTAAGTATTTCTTTAGGGATCATTTTCCTGCCGGGTTGCAGAAAGAGTTCGATCCAGGGGGATCAGGGGACTTCGATAGTGTCCAGCACGCGCTGCACAACGTCCTCCGGAGTGACCTCCTCGGCTTCTGCCTCATAAGTGACGATGATCCGGTGCCGCATGACATCCATGGCCACGGCGCGAACATCTTCCGGTGTCACGAATCCTCGCCCTTCAAGGAAGGCATGAGCCCTACTGGTTCTGGAAAGAAAGATAGAGGCACGAGGAGAGGCTCCCATGGAGAGCAGGCTCTCCAGGTCACTCAATCCATATTGGTCAGGTTCTCGACTGGCAAATACCAGGTCGACGATGTATCGCTCGATCTTGGGATCCATGTAGATGGACCGGACTGCGTTTCTGGCCTCAATCAGCTCTTGGGGTGAAACCACGGCGGAGACTGGTGGGATCTCACCCCCTGACATGAGGCGCAGGATCTCGAGTTCCTCTTCGCGGTTTGGATACTCGATGGAAAGCTTCAACATGAAACGGTCTACCTGGGCTTCGGGGAGTGGATAGGTCCCTTCCTGTTCGATCGGATTCTGGGTGGCCAGAACTAGGAAAGGGTCGTCCAGGCTGAAGGTGCTCTCTCCGATCGTGACGGTCCGCTCCTGCATCGCTTCGAGCAGAGCTGACTGGACCTTGGCCGGTGAGCGGTTGATCTCGTCGGCCAGTATCAGGTTCGCGAAAATGGGTCCTTTCTTGGTCTTGAAAGAGGATTCCTTTGGATCAAAAATCAAGGTACCGATGAGATCTGCAGGCAAAAGGTCCGGAGTGAACTGGATGCGCTGGAAATGTGCAGAAATCGCAGAAGACAGGGTGCGGACCGTCAGCGTCTTCGCGAGTCCTGGAACGCCCTCCAGCAAAACATGTCCGTCGGCCAGAAGGCCGATCAGCAGCCGATCGATCATGTAGCGCTGGCCTACGATCACCTTTCCGACCTCAGCGCGGATCTGAGCCACAAAACGACTCTGTTCCTGAACGCGCTCCTGAATCAGTTCAATGTCCTGGTGCATGGTCTCGACCCTCTCTCTGAGGAGTCCTGCCTCCCGGGGAAAATACTACTCTAACCACAATAGTTTTACGAGATTCTGCCAGGCAGGTTTGATTTTTTTGCTGAATAGGTGCTGGGTTCTGGGTGCCAGGTGCTAGGTTCTAGCCCGGATTATGCAAGAACCGTAATCCGCTGTTGAAAAAGGGCTCGAGAAGTGGCCCAACTCGGAAGCGGGCAGTTGTGACAGGCGGATTTGCGAAGAATATCGGTTGGCGAGGCGTTTGAGTGGTTGGGGGAGTGAATTTCAGACAGATCTGGGCCTGGATGAGTGTCGGAAGCGGTTTTTCGGGGAACTGGGAGAAGCTAGCTGGAGTTCAGGCGACTCAAGACGAGGTGAAAGAGGGGTTGTTCGGGAAAGGCTGAGGAAAGATGGACCCAGATGCGTCGAGTGGTTTGTCGGATCCGGGCCCCGATCTTGAGGACACGACGACGTAAGGTTTCGATTTCGAGCTTGTGCCAGGGGGTTCCGTGCAGATAGTCGCGCAGGCGCACGAACATCTGGTAAGCCAGTGCATGCAGGAGGAGTCGAAACTGGTTGGCCAGGAATCGATGACAGCTGAGTCGGTCCATGCTCAGATGATTCTTAAAGGCCTTGATGAAGTTCTCGGTCTGCCCTCGGTCGGTGTAGTGGTCATAAAGTGATTGGGAGCAGAGATCGTCCCGGTTGGTGACCACAAAGCGACGATTGATCCCGCGCTGATCGACCTCCACTTTGACAATGACGCGACGGGATCGATCCCAGCTGTTGGCTCGATAAAGAAACTCGTCAAACTGACGCTGTTTTTCCTCCCGCTCAACGAACCTTTCCCGAGTCGAATCCAGCAGGGGCTCGACCACTCGCTGCAGGCGAGGGTTGCGACTTAACCCAATGACATATTGGAGTTGATTCTCTTCACCTTCACAGAACTCGTAGAGCCGAGGCGTGGCAAAGCCGCTGTCGGCCCGAATCTCAATCTCGACATCCGTCCCCACTGCTTGTCGGATGGCCTCCACGACGCGCTTCAGAATGGGCACGATGTGAGAGGCAGCCCCCTTGTTGCCAGGTCTCAACACGGCACAGACCAGGTCTCCCGTGGCGGCATCGAAGATCAGCAAAGGATGCAGAATGTGGTTTCGGTAATACCCGTGGTAGAAGGCGAACTCCTGTTGGCCGTGAGTGTGGTCGTCGGTACTGTCCAGATCCAGGATGATCTTGGCGGGACGTCTCTTCTTCAGGGAGCGCACATAACGGCGTAGCAGCCACCGGCTCAGACGCATCAGATCCTTCTTGGTGACGGAGTTCTCCAAGCGGGAGAAAGTCGGCTGGGTGGCCAAATCGGGATCGCTCTCGGGCAACTGATCACAGACTGTCTTGAGCATCGGATCCGAGCGCAGCGTATCGGCGTCATTACAGTCTTCGTAGCCGGCCACGATCTGCAACACTCGTTGTCGGATCAACTTCAACAGGTCATGACGAATGTAGCGTCGGTCCCGGCTTTCCGCAATACACGAACTGAAGCCCTCGCACAATCGATGTTGCCGATCCAGCGATCCAAACAACAACCATCCTGCGTCGGAAGTGAGGCTCCCCCCATCAAAACGAGCTGTGATGTCTCTGTGGCTGTGAAATGGCAGGGTATTCTGGCAGACTGTTTTCAACATAGCCGTAGCTCCTGTTTAGGGTTGTTTTTATGTAAACCCTTTTATATCAGAGAGCTACGGCCTTTTTTCTGGACCCAAATCTCACTCGGATTCAGATCTCTTGCATAATCCGGGCTAGGATTCTCTCCGCACCCTATCTCGTTGGTTTAGCCTGTTGGGTCCTTGTCAGACCTCAGGCGCATTGTCTGCAGCAACCGGGTACATGGTTTACAGATTCAAGGATAGATTTTCCATTCTCTCCAATCAAAGCGGGCCAGCAAGACATGGCCCAGGTAGATGCTATAGATAGCGTCGTCGATTTCCTCCAAACCGACGCATTCACCGTTGAGCGTGTTACTTAGGAACAGGGATCGTGATTTGAGTTTGATCCGGCCGATCTTGTTTACCTTACGAACCAGAAAGTGAGCCGGGTACTCGAGTTGAGGTGGTTGATGGGGATAAGGCCTTGAGGAAGGTCTGTATAGATCCGAGGGCGTTCTTCCGTCCAGCGCCTGGTGAGGTCGTTTCTGATTGTAGTAGCGCTGGAAGCGATCAAAGCGTTGCTGCTGAGCCGGCAGGGTGCCAGCAGCGGGGCGAGTGGTTTCTGCCTTGAGGGTGCGATGCATGCGTTCATGACGGCCATTCTGCTGCGGTTGACCTGGTTGGATTCGCAGCGGCTGGATTCCCAGCTTGATCCACCACACAGCCAGACGTGAGAGACCACATAAGGCGGTAGAGGAAAAGGGTGCCCCGTTGTCAGTGAGGATCTGTTGAGGTAAACCGCAGCGACGAAACAGTTGCTCGAAGACAGGCATTGCACCCGTGTGTTGAGTCGAAGTCTTGGCACTACAGGCCAATAGATAACGGCTGTAGGGATCGAGGATCGTCAAGGGATAACACCACTGCCCGTTGCCGGTTTTAAACTCTCCCTTGAAGTCGGCCGTCCAGACATCGTTACAGTTTCGGATTTCGACGATAGGCCGCCCCGGGTGGGCCCAGCGCCGGCGCCGGCGCCGGGGCTTGATCAGTCCATGACGTTTGAGGATTTCCCCGGCAGTTGAGAAAGCTGGAAGAGGTAACTGTGGACGAAGCTTCTCTAAGTGCTGAATGATCTTGACTGGCCCCCAAGTGGGATGGCGTTTGCGCAGCTGCACAATCTCCCGCTCCAGCTCTGGCGGGGTCTTGTGAGGACAGTAGTGGGGAATTCGAGAGCGATCCGTCAGTCCCTCCAGGCCTTCTTGCTTGTACCGATTCCACCACTTGTAGGCTGTTTGACGGCTCACCCCATACCGTTTGCTCAGCTCACTGAGTGTGTACATTCCAGCTTTCACATCCATAACAAAACGAAACCGTTGTTCCACAGCTTGGGTCTCCAGCCAGGGCATAGGGCCTCTCCTTTCCTGCCCTATGCTCTAACTCCACTGTGTAAACCATGTACCCGGTTTGTTTTGTAAAGGATGTACCCGGTCAGTACCGTCACTACCAGAACCAGAACCCAGAACCCAGAACCCATGAACCAATCAACAATGGGCATCGTCCTGACCGGTGGAGGCGCTCGGGGTGCCTACCAGGCGGGCGTTCTTGCAGCAATCTCCGAGATATGGGGTCAGGATCTGCAGATCCCGATCGTAACCGGAGTCTCTGCGGGAGCCATCAACGCCGTTTTCCTGGCCAGTCACCAGGGTCCGTTCTCCGAGACGGTCCGAGACCTGAGGGAGGCCTGGCTTGGATTGACAATCGAGAATGTGTTCAAGGTCGAGTCCAAAGGGCTATTCAGGGCCCTGTTGCGCTGGTTCTGGCTGTTGTCCACGCATCTCGGCTCGGACCAACTCCAGGTGAGGGGCTTCCTGGACACCCAGCCTCTGCGCGAGTATCTGAAACATCACGCCGATCTTTCAGGAATCCACCGTAACCTGGAGAGCGGTCGACTGAGCGCCCTGGCCTTGACGGCGACCTCTTACGCCACGGGGTTGACCATCAATTTCATCGAGTCTAGCGGCCCTCTCCGAAGCTGGAAGCGCGCTGGACGGCAGGGAGTCCACACGACAATCGATTATGAGCATGTTATGGCCTCTTCTGCGCTTCCCCTCATTTTCCCCGCCATCCAGATCGACAACAACTTCTACGGTGATGGGAGTTTGAGGCTGCAGACACCGCTGGCGCCTGCGATTCACCTTGGAGCCGACAAGTTGCTAGTCATTTCGGTTCGATACAAGCGGACTCCCGAAGAGGAGATCCTGGCCCAGGTGAAGGGTTACCCGCCCCCCGCCCAGGTTCTTGGCATGCTCATGAACGCCGTGTTTCTGGACGCTCTGGAAACGGATCTGGAACGAGCGTTAAGAATCAATCACACCCTCTCTCTGTTGCCGCCGGAGGCGCGTCCGGCCACCGGTCTGAAGCGAGTGGAATTGATGGTCCTGCGTCCCAGCCGGGACCTGGGAAAACTGGCTGCTGACGTGAAAGCCGACATGCCTGGCATTCTCGAAGTCATTGTGCGCGGCCTGGGGACGCAGTATTCAAGGACTCCCGACTTCCTCAGCTATCTATTGTTCGAAGAGACCTATGTGAACAGACTCATGGAGCTTGGATACCAGGACACGCTCCCCCGACAACCTGAAATCGAGCAGTTCCTGGCCACGAACCGGTCGACTTGATCTCCTTGCCACCGAGCCTGCCCACCTCGCGGAGGTTAGCGAGCGGATTTAGTCAGGCCGACCGCAGCGGAGGAAAAGCTTGTTTCATCGGTGAAGTTGTACTAGACTTCCCAGTGGAGTCTGAAACTCCAGGGCAGCTTGAGTTAGCTGCCGGAAGTCCTCCCCCTTTGATGATTGGTATCCTCTGAGTGGGCCCGATCAAGCGTGATAAGAGAGAGGCATCATTGCGGGTCCCCGCAGTGGCAACCTGAACCAGCTGCCTTTTGATGTAGGCAAGTGAAACCATAAATCGCGTTTCTTTTTGCTGGAACAGGGTCATTCGATGGCCGTACAGAAAAAACCCGGTCGCCCCCGTTGGCGAAAACGAAAAAGAAGCGGACCCGACAGACGGCGCAAGTCCGACCGCGCCGACGGTTCGCAGGCTCGTCACGATTCACCTCCCGTCTCGGTTCAGGGAGTACTCGACGTTCTCTCGGACGGCCGCGGCTATCTGCGGCTTGCCGAGAATCGGTACAGCCCGGACGGCAAAGATGTTTTTGTGCCCTTGGAACTCATTCGCAAGCACGATTTGAAAACCGGTTGCGAGATCACAGGCGAAGCGGTTCGGGGCAGGAGAAACCAGCGCCTCCGTTCTGTTCGGACAGTCATGGGCGGTGCCCCGGAAGAGTTCAGAGAGGTTACGCCCTTCAGCCGGCTGATATGTATCGATCCGATTGAGCGTCTGGAGGTGGATCGGGGGAACGATCCCAGTCTCCGGATCATTGACCTGATCGCCCCTATTGGAAGAGGACAGCGCAGTCTGATTGTGTCACCACCCCGAACCGGAAAAACAATCATCCTCAAGAAGCTGGCACAGGCGATCAGGGAGTTTCACCCGGAAATCCACGTCATGGTGGTTCTGATCGATGAACGGCCGGAGGAAGTGACCGACTTCAGACGGTCGGTCGATGCGGAAGTCATCTATTCTTCTAACGATGAGCCGGCCACCCAGAGTATCCGGGTCGTGGAGATCGTGCTGGAGAGAGCGCGGCGCCTGGTCGAAGCCGGTGTTGATGTCGTCATTCTGCTGGACAGCCTGACCCGTGTGGCACGCGCCTACAATTCTCAGACCAAGGACCGGGGAAGGACATTGTCTGGCGGTCTCGGGGCTAGGACCATGGAGAAGCCGCGTGAGTTCTTTGGAGCCGCTCGCAAAGTGGAAGACGGCGCCAGTTTGACCATGGTAGCCACGGCCCTGATCGACACCGGAAGTCGCATGGACGACGTCATATTCGAAGAATTCAAGGGAACCGGCAATATGGAGCTGGTGCTTCATCGTGGTCTGGCGGAGCGACGCATCTGGCCCGCCATTGACATCAAGAAATCGGGCACTCGCAAAGAGGAAAAGCTCCGAAGCCCCGAAACTCAGCACAAAATCAATCTGGTGCGCAGAGCCCTCTCTACCCAGGGCACGGATGAGGCGCTCAGAGTGCTCCTTTCCAAGATAGAAAAGACCGCCAGCAATCAGCAGTTCCTGGAGATGCTGAAGGCCTGAGCGTTCCTGGTTCCTCGGAACCGTTCATGTTGGTCCCGTGACTAAGCATCAGTAGGCGACTGCGATCGCCATTCCAAAGTACTCTGGCAGCCAGCACAGGAGAACAAGGACATGAGCTCACCACTCTCCACCGACTGGCGCAACTACCTGATTGCCGGCTTGATTTCCCTGGCTGCAATTCTCGGCATCCTGCTGTTTCAGGGGGGGGCGAAAGAGGGATTTTTCTTTTCCGCGCCAAGGTCCGGCCTGCCGGTTGAAGTTCTGGAAGTTAGCCTCGACCGAGAGGCCCGGCGACATGTCGACATCATTTTCGGTTCCAACCTGGGCAAGGGACGAGTCGGAGAGGTGCTGGGCCGGGAGCCGGCCCAGATCAACCCTCCAATCGGTGGGGCCTGGCGATGGTACACACAGGCCGTGCTTCGCTACGAAGCGACCAGCCCTTTTTCCCCGGCCACTGAATACCTGATTGTCCTGGAGCCGGGTCAGTTCCTGAGCGAAAACCAGTACCTGAAAGGAGATCAGGTCTTCCGGGTCGTAACCGACCGCTTCCGAATTGATCATCTGGAAGTGAAGGAAAAGCCTCTGGCGGCCGGCGAGGTGATGCTCGAAGGAGAGATCCTCTTCAACTATCCCGTAGATCGCCAGGAATTGACCAGACATCTGCAGCTTGCTGACTCACGTGGCAACACCATCAGCTTTCGCCTCGAGGCTCCGGCTGTGAGCCAGGCAGTTCGACTCAGAACCGAGCCGATTCGGAAAACCGCGGAAGAGAGAAGTCTGGAGTTGCGAATCGCCCCGCAGCTTACTCCCTCCGGGGGAAACGTGCAGCTGAGCAGGGCCTTCTCCCGCACGATTCTGATCGGATCGAACACCCGGCTGGCCGTGCGCGAGGTGAAGGCAAGAGCCACTCCTGACTCCTCCCAGCTGGAGATTCTGTTTTCTTCACCGGTTGAAGCGGAGCAGCTGGAGAAATTCCTGACTCTGGAGCCGGACGCAGACTTCAAGATGAATGCCACCGACAATCAGGTCTGGCTGAGAGGCGGCCTGGATCCCGGCAACACGTATCAGGTTTTGATCGGACAAGGCCTGGGGGCCACGGACAACTCGACCCTCCAGGAGGATTTTACGCATACGGTGAGAATCCCTGACCTCTCCCCGACGCTCCGATTCAAGCATCAGGGTCTTTTCCTTTCCGCCAGCGGGTCGCGCAACGTTGTCATTGAAGCCGTCAACACCCGGACAGCTGAAATGGTGGTGGATCGCGTTCACTTGAACAACATTTTTTCCCTGGTCCAGCATTTCGGATATCAGTACCGACAGAACAGTTACTGGGGAAGCTATCTTCCTCACGGGCTTGGGGATCGCCTGCTCAGCCAGAAACTGTCCCTCGCCGTGACCCCGAATCAGACCCTGGAAGCCACACTCGACCTCAGCTCCATGATCGATTCGACGACGCCAGGGCTCTACCGTGTGGCTGTGCGGCGACCGGGACACTACCAGGGTGACCAGCGTTGGATCCTGATTACGGACGTTGGGATCGTCGCCAAGCGGGGACAGAGCGACTTCCTGGTGTGGGCGGCTTCTTTCAGGAATCTTCGACCGGTCGCGGGTGCCCGGGTCGATGTGTTTAGCGATCAGAACCAAAAGATCGTCTCCGGGCGCACCGATTCCACTGGTCTGTGGAGGGGTTCCAACCTGGACTTCACAGCGAACCGGCCTTACTTCGTTACTGTTCAGAAGGATCAGGAGTTCAGTTTTCTGCTCCTTCCCCAGGCTCGTGTTGACACGTCGGGGCTGGACGTATCCGGAGCCGCTTTCCCGGTGACCGGCTATCAAGCTTTTCTGTATGGAGAACGCGATATCTACCGACCCGGCGAGGCAGTAAAAGGAGTGGCCCTCATCCGGGACGAACGGCGTCTTCCGGCTCCCCGCATGCCGGTCGTTCTGACTCATCTGGATCCGAACGGTCGAGAGAGGGTAAACCTTGCCCTGGAAATGCCCGAAGCGGGTCTGGCAGAATTCATGATTCAGACCGAACCCTACGAGCGAACCGGAAACCACCAGCTTCACCTGAAACTGGCGGATCGAGTAGTCGGCACCTACCGCTTCCAACTCGAGGAATTTGTTCCGGATCGGATCAAAGTTCAAATCGAGAATCTCTCGGCTGCGGATAATGGGGGGAGTCCGGAGCTGGTTTTTGACGTGCAGGCCTCGTATCTCTTCGGGGCCCCAGCGGCAGCTCTCCCGGCCGAGATTCGCGTCTTTCTGGAGCCCTCGGCCTATGCGTCGGCGCAGTATCCCGATTTCAGCTTTGGAAATAGTGAGAGAGAGTTCAGCCGGCGTCGCCTCTCGGATCTGAGTGAGATCTTGAACGATCAGGGCCAGGGACATTTTCAAGTGACGGTTGCTCGTGGGCTTCGTCCTCCTTCCGCTCTCTCCGCCGTGATTACCGCGCGAGTCCAGGAACAGGGGGGGCGGGGAGTTACCGCTACTCGCCGTCACCCGCTTCATGTGTACGCCAACTACCTGGGTCTCAAACGTGCCGGGAGCGGTTTTGTCGAGCCCGGTCAGGAGTCAGCATTCGAATACATCAGCCTCGACTCCGAGGGGCAAGCTCGACCGACCGGTCCCCTGCAACTGCGGATCTTCAAGGATCAATGGCAGACCGTTCTCCGCCGAACCTCATCGGGTTCGTTTCGGTATGAGAGTGTTCGAGACCCTCGTCTTGTGCACTCCGAGGAGTTCGGTTCGGGGAGCTCGAACGGGCAGTTCTCCTTTAGCCCGGCTGAGTTCGGAAGTTATCGGGTGGTGATGGAGGACGGCCGCTCGGGGGCCTCGACTCAGCTTTCGTTCTACGCGAGCGGTTGGGGCTACTCGCCCTGGGCCATCGAGAATCCGGCCCGCCTGGAACTGGAGCTCGACAGAGAAGAGTATCTTCCGGGACAGACCGCCAGGCTGCAAATTCGGTCTCCCTTTTCGGGCAGGTTGTTGCTGGCGGTCGAAAGCCAGGGCGTCCATTTCGTACGGATCTACGATCTGGAAGGCAACTCAGCTACGATCTCGGTTCCCGTGGAGGGCGCCTACAGCCCCAATGCCTACCTTACGGCCACACTGGTTCGATCAGTAGATGATCTGGGGTCCGAGCTGGTGGCTCGCGCCTTCGGGGCCATACCGATCCGTGTCGACAGAAGCTCCCATCGCCTTTCTGTTTCTCTGGAGATACCCGAGACGGTGCTTCCCGAGAGTGAACTGGAGATCGATGTAGCGACACGTCGGGGCGCTGCTGTCACGATTGCGGTCGTGGACGAAGGGATTCTCCAACTGATTGCCCAGCAGACTCCGGATCCATTTCGGTACTTTTACCGCAAGCTGCGCTTGGGAGTTTCGACTCACGACATCTTCTCGATGATTCTACCGGATGTCCCTGAAATGGAGGGCGCAACTCTGGTGGGCGGAGGAGCCGATCGCCTGGCGGAGACCCAGATGGTCAGAACCGAGAGCCTGCGCAGAAGAGAGCCCGTCTCTTTCTGGTCCGGCGTGGTTCGTGCCGACAGCAGGGGGCGGGTGCGGGCCACCTTCCAGGTACCCGACTTTCAAGGAGCCCTGCGGGTGATGGCTGTCGCCAGTGAACAAGAGGACTTCGGTTCTGCCAGCCAGCTTACGAGAGTTCGGTCTCCACTCATCCTCATGCCTACATTTCCGCGCTTTCTGTCGCTGGAAGAGGAGCTGGAGATCCCCGTCACGCTGCGTAACGACACTGGAGGAGACGGAGTGTTTCAGGTGGACCTCAGTCTGGAGGGCCCCGCTCAGCTGGCAGGCCCGTCTACGCAACAGATCAGTGTCCCCGCCGGGCAGGAGCGAACCACCTATTTTCAGATCCGATCTCTCGATCTGGTTGGTGAGGTACAGTTCGACCTGTCCGCCTCGGGCAACGGTGCAGCTGCGACTCACGCCAGAGTGTTGTCCATTCGGCCCGATTTGCCCCCCGCGACCACGCACGTGGCGGGACGGCTTGACTCGCGCAGGCTGGAGCTGCCGCAGGAGGATCACGGGTTCAGGCCTGCAACCGTTACCCGAACTCTCACCGTCGGACCTCTCCCGATGACCCATTTCACAGCAAACCTGGGGAACCTCCTGCGCTATCCCTACGGCTGCCTGGAGCAGACCACCTCCAGAATTCTTCCGCTCATCTATTTCACCGATCTGGTCAAGGCCCTCGAACCCGAACTCTTTAGAGATTCCGACCCGGCAGCCATGGTCTACGCGGGGCTGCGTCGCCTGGTCGGGATGCAGCTCATCTCGGGAGGCTTTGCCATGTGGCCGGGTTCACGGAAGGTCAACCCCTGGGCCAGCACTTATGCGACGCACGCCCTGGTGGAAGCGGCCCACGCCGGTTTTCATATCGACGAATCGATCTACGGCAAGGCTTTGGCCTTTCTCGATCAGACGGTTCGCTCCCACGAATCGCGCGAGAGAGCAGGAGTGGAGCAACTCGTCTACGCCCTCTATGTGCTCGCCAGGGCGGATCGAGCGGAGCGAGGGCAGATGGATTTCGTGCGCCAGAATCTTCAGGAGTTCCTTCGCCCCTCGGCCCGGGGACTGCTGGCGGCCACCTACGCAATGACCGGCAACCAGACGATCGCGAATGAGCTCCTGGCCAGTCTGGAAACGGTCGATGAGGCGGAACGCGAAACGGGCCAGAATTTCGATTCCTCCACTCGCAACCGGGCCCTGCTCCTGCTGGCCCTGTTGGAGACGGTTCCGGAGGATGCGAGAGTTGCCGGGCTCTTTGACCGATTGGCCCGCGAGGCATCCAGCCGCACCTGGACGACTCAGGAAACTTCCTTCGCGTTTCTGGCGATGGGCCAGCTTGCCCGGCTGCAGGAAGACGCCCGGTCTGTCTATGAGGGTGATCTCTTTGTCGCCGGCCAGCTCATCGGCAGCTTTGATTCCCGCACTAGCAGCTTTCTGCTTCCGGCCCAGGGGCGGGTACGACTGGAACTGGGATCCGGATTTCAGGCCGGGTCAGCCTTTTACAGTCTGGTGACACGAGGGATCCCCCTGGACACGCGCTTCCGGGAAGAAGAGCAGGGATTGGAACTGGAGCGTGAGTTCCGAACTCGCCGGGGCCGGAAGGTGAATCTCACTGAGGTCCGTCAGGGAGAGCTGATCGTAGTCAAGACTCGGATCCGGAGCGTACGGGGACCGATCCAGAACGTTGTCATCCAACAGCTCCTTCCCTCCGGACTGGAGGTGGAAAACCCGCGTTTGTCGACGACCGAAAGGCTGGGCTGGATGACGGGAACCCCTGTGGGGGCCGACTACCAGGATCTTAGAGACGACCGGGTTCTTTTCTTTGCGGATCTGCCGGCCAACCAGTGGCGCACAGTGTACACGCTCCTGCGAGCCGTATCGCCCGGGAATTTTCGAGTTCCACCGGCACATGCCGAGGCCATGTACAACCCGGAATTGAGCTACACGGGCTCCAGATCAAGGTTGCAGATCGGGAGGCGCGAGTGAGAGCCCAGGGCAGATGGCTGCGGGGTCGACCAGTCAGGACTCTTCTGGGCAGCGGATCGATCACCTGTCTAGCAGTGCTCGCCCTGGTGCTAGTGTGGCAGGTGGCCGGAGCCCTGTTTCCCTTCCCCCACGAGAAGCTGGACCGCCCTTACAGCCAGATTGTGTACGACCGAAACGGTGATCTGATCCGCATGTTTCTGGCTTCCGACGGGCGCTGGAGATTCCGTACCGAGCTGGACGAGATTGCCCCGCAGCTTGTGGAAGCGATCGTAGCTTCAGAGGATCAATGGCTTCACTACCACCCGGGTGTGAACCCGTTCTCTATCCTGCGGGCGTCCCTTTCGAATCTCAGCGCAGGACGGACCGTTTCCGGAGCGTCTACTATCCCGATGCAGATTGCACGGCTGATGGAACCTCGTCCGCGCAGCCTGCGAAGCAAACTGTTGGAGGCATTCAGGGCCCTTCAAATGTGCCGCCTCTACTCAAAGGACGAGCTCCTCGAGATCTACTTGAATCTGACTCCCTACGGAGGTAACATCGAGGGTATCCGGGCTGCCTCCCACTTCTATTTTGGCAAAAAGCCGGCCCGCCTATCCTGGGCAGAGATAGCTTTGCTCACCACCCTTCCTCGCTCTCCGGTCAGTTACGATCCTACTCGGAACCCGGAACTTTCGACCCGGGCCCGCGACCGTGTGATCGCCCAGCTTCGCCGGAAAGGAATCATGAGCCCTTCCCAGGCCCGGATTGCTTACACCGCCCGACTCCCGACTGAAAAACAGACGCCGCCCTTTCGAGCTCCTCATTTTGCTGAACTGGTGAGACGACAGAACCCCGCCACCCGGGAGATGCACACGACTCTGGACCTGGGAACTCAACGAGCTGTGGAACTACAGGTTGACTCCCGCAAGGCACAGCTTCGAGAGGAGGGGATCGGAAACGTCGCTGTCGTCATCCTTGACAACGAGATGCGGGAGGTTGTGGCCCTGGTGGGCTCTGCCGGTTATGCCGATTCGATTTACCAGGGCCAGGTCAACGGGGCCACCGCCCGGCGCTCACCCGGTTCAACTCTCAAGCCATTTCTCTTTGCTCTGGCCTATGACAGAGGTCTGATTGTCCCTGAATCGCCCTTGCTGGATGTTCCCTACGACTACGCCGGCTATGTTCCGGAAAACTACGATCGGCGTTACCGGGGGCAAGTGAGTGCTTCCCAGGCGCTGGTTCAGTCCTTGAACGTTCCGGCTGTGCATTTGCTTTCGCGCACCGGACTCCAGGACTTTCACCAGCTCCTGATCACCGGTGGTCTTTCCAGCCTGGATCGTCCTTCCCTCGAGTATGGGCTTCCTCTGGTGCTGGGAGGAGGCGAGGTTCGGCTCCTCGATCTCGCCAACCTCTATGCCTCTCTGGGTCGGGGCGGCCTTCATCGTACTCTTCGTGTTGTGGCGGGCCGCCCTGGGTCGGAAGAGCGTCTTTTCTCCCGAGAGGCCGTCTACCTCACGACCCAATCGATGAGGGGGCTGCCCAGACCCGACTTGCCGCAGGCCTGGGACCTGTCTCTGGACACCCCGTCCGTTGCCTGGAAGACCGGAACTTCTTATGGCCATCGAGACGCCTGGGCGATCGGCTTTTCGCAAGGAGTCACTATCGGCGTCTGGATTGGAAATTTTGACGGGTCTGGGGTCAAAGGTATGTCCGGTGCCGAGCATGCCGGGCCTCTGCTTTTCGATCTTTTTCGTGCCCTCGAGCCGTCCGGTTCAAGATTTGAAGAGCCCCGGGGCATGGAGATTGACGCGGTGGAGGTCTGTCCCGTGAGTGGGCAGCTGCCGACCACTTATTGCCCAGAGACGAAAGAGATCGTCTCGATCCGTGGCCGGTCGAAGTTTCAGGCTTGCCGAGTCCACCGTCGCATCTTTGTCGATTTGAAAACCGGCCTTCGACTGGATGGACCCTGCCTCAGCTCCTCGCCTTACACGACCAGCGTGGTTGAAATATTACCGCCGCAACTGGCTGCCTGGCGTCGTCGGCAGGGGGAGCCTGTCGATGTCCTTCCCCGGCGTGCGGCGACCTGCAATCAAGTCGCCTTCAGCGGCGGCCCCCGGATCACTTCGCCGGATGCTGCGACGCCCTACTTACTGCGGCGGGGGACGCCCCGTGTCCATCAGAGCATCGCTCTGACCGCTCTGGCTCTGCCAGGCCGCCTCTACTGGTACCAGGATGGGCTCTTGATGGCATCCGGAGAGGCGCACGAAACTCTCTTCATGGACCCGAGCAAGGGGCGACATGAACTGGTAGTCGTCGATCGGTCCGGCCGCTCCGATCGGATTGTTTATGAGGTTTTGGGTTCTGGGTTTTAGGTTCTGGGTTCTAGGTTCTGGGTTCTGGAAGAGAAGCGACTCCTGAGTCGGGTCCAGAAGGAGGGTCGCAGAGCCTTCCGCAAGTGGTCGACTTGCTCCCGAGCCGCCCCCTCTCCCACCTCAATGAGCCCCGCCAGAGCGTCAAGGTCGGTCCATGAGAAGTTTTCAATCAGGGGCTGGATCAGAATGTCAGCTTCTGGCAGAGTGTTGAGCTGCACGGATGAGCTCATGATGGAGAAGGATCGGAGCAGAATCTGATAAATATTGTTCAGGTTGACCCGGTCTGAAACCTCCAGGCCGATGGCCGAGGCGACTACAATGTCAGCTCCCATCTCTCGCACCTGCTGAACCGGCAGATTGCAAGTCAGGTAGCCGTCGGCCAGCAGGTAATCGTTCAGTTCCACAGGCACGTAGAGTCCAGGGATCGCACAACTGGCCCGAATGGCAGGAAAGAGGGGGCCGCTCTCGAGGACTACGGGTCTACCGGTTCGCAAATCAGTCGCCAGCACTCGGAGGGGGATCTCGAGTTCTTCAAAAGTACTTACCGGGAGAATGCTCTCCAGCCAATCTGCCATACGATCATTGCGGTTGAAGCCCTTGAGAGACAGACTCCAGCGACCCAGGTGTTTCCAGGTGACGGACTCCGCCTGCTCGATGAGTTGGTCCATCGACAATCCGGCAGCGAACCCAGCGGCAATGATACTGCCTACACTGACGCCGGCGATGAAGTCGATCGGAATCTTCTCCTCAATCAGAACCTTCAGTACTCCCAGGTGAGCCAGTCCGCGGGCGGCCCCGCCGCCCAGAGCCAGGCCAACGCGAGGGCGATTCTTATCGTTCCACTGCATCATGACTTCTTAGATGTTGAAATCCATCTTCTGATTCAGCCAGCCAGAGAATTCAGAAAATGGCTTTGACGTATTCAGCTCGCATGCGGGCGATGTTCGAGATCGAGATTTCCTTGGGACAGACTGCTTCGCATTCGCCGTGGTTCGAGCAACTCCCGAAATTCTCTCCGTCCATCTGCCCGACCATGTTTCTGACCCGGGTCTTGCGTTCGGGATCTCCCTGGGGGAGATAGCTGAGGTGTACCACCTTGGCCGCAGTGAAGAGGGCGGCAGAGGCGTTGGGGCAGGCAGCAACACAGGCACCACAGCCAATACAGGATGCCGCATCCATGGCCTGGTCGGCGTTTTTCTTGGGTACCAGCAGGGCATTTGCATCGGGAGCCGCTCCGCTGCGGACCGAGATGAATCCGCCGGCAGCAATGATCCGGTCCAAGGCAGCGCGATCGACCACCAGGTCCTTGATGACCGGGAAGGCTCGAGCTCTCCAGGGTTCCACAATGATGGTCTGTCCGTCCTGGAAGGCACGCATGTGTAGCTGGCACACGGTGGAGGCCCTCCAGGGCCCGTGGGCCACTCCATTGATCATGATCCCACAGGTTCCGCAGATTCCTTCCCTGCAGTCACTGTCAAACTCGACAGGGTCTTCGTTTTGAGCGATGAGCTGCTCGTTGAGGACGTCGAGCATTTCCAGGAAAGACATGTCGTTCGAGATGCCCTCGAGCCGATAATCGACCAGTCTCCCTGGGGCGCCGAAGCCTGACTGTCTCCAGATTCTGAGGTGAAGATCCAGTTTTTCTGACATTACTTGTAGCTGCGCGCCTTCAGTTCTACGAACTCGAAGTGCAGATTCTCCCGGTGCATGGTCGGTGCTGCGTCCGATCCCTTGTTTTCCCAGATGCTTACGAAGGACATGTTCTCATCGTTCCGTACCGCCTCTCCCTCGGCGGTCTGATGCTCTTCACGAAAGTGAGCGCCGCAGGACTCATCCCGGTGATACGCATCCAGCGCCATCAACTCACCCAGTTCCAGATAATCGGCCAGACGTCCCGCAAACTCCAGGTTCTTGTTCAGCGTGTCGTTTCTGCCTGGGACCTTCAGATCGCGCCAGAACTCCTCCCGAAGCTTGGGGATCTTCTCGAGTGCCCGCTTTAGACCCGCTGCGCTGCGGGCCATCCCCACGTGATCCCACATGACCTGTCCCAGGCGCCGATGCAGCGCCCTGGGGGTCTGTGTTCCGTCATTGGAGAGCAGCCTGTGGATCCTGTCCAGAGTCTCGGCCTCGACCTGCTCGAAGGAGGGCTGATCCGTCGCAATCGGATGAGGCTTCACATCCGCCAGGTATTGCCCGATCGTGTATGGAACGATGAAATAGCCGTCGGCCAGGCCCTGCATCAGTGCGCTGGCCCCCAGCCGGTTGGCTCCGTGATCGGAAAAGTTGGCTTCGCCGATCACATACAGACCGGGGATCGTGCTCATGAGATCGTAGTCCACCCACAGCCCCCCCATTGTGTAGTGCACGGCCGGGTAGATTCGCATCGGCGTGGCATACGGATCCTCTCCGGTGATCCGGCTGTACATCTCGAAGAGATTCCCATACTTTTCGTCAATGGCCTCTCTACCCAGCCGTTTGATGGAGTCGGCGAAGTCCAGGTAGACAGCCAGCCGTGTTGATCCGACACCCCGGCCTTCGTCACACACACCCTTGGCAGCCCGAGAAGCGACGTCGCGGGGGACCAGGTTGCCGAAACTCGGGTATGTCCTCTCCAGATAGTAGTCGCGCTCCTCCTCGGGAATCTGATCAGGAGGTCGTGAGTCTCCCTTCTTGCCTGGCACCCAGACCCTTCCATCGTTGCGCAGACTCTCGCTCATCAGGGTCAGTTTGGACTGATGGTCTCCGGTGACGGGGATGCAAGTTGGATGAATCTGAGCGAAGCAGGGATTGGCAAAGAAAGCACCTCGTTTGTGGCAGCGCCAGGCCGCGGTCACATTGGAGTTGACAGCATTGGTGGAAAGGCAATAGACGTTGCCGTAGCCTCCCGTGGCCAGCACTACTGCATGGCCGGCGAAGCGCTCGATTTCACCAGTGATCAGATTGCGCGCGACAATTCCCCGGGCATGACCATCGATCACCACTAGATCCAGCATTTCACGTCGGGGAAAGACCTTGACGTTGCCTTGTTCTACCTGTCGCATGAGGGCACTGTAGGCTCCCAGCAGGAGTTGTTGTCCGGTCTGTCCCCGGGCATAGAAGGTCCTCGAAACCTGAGCTCCTCCGAAGGAGCGGTTGGCCAGGTAGCCACCGTATTCCCTCGCAAAAGGCACTCCCTGGGCGACACACTGATCTATGATGTTGCTGCTTACTTCCGCCAGCCGATAGACATTGGCCTCTCGGGAGCGGTAGTCACCTCCCTTGATCGTGTCGTAGAAGAGCCTGAAAACGCTGTCGTTGTCATTCTGATAGTTCTTGGCGGCGTTGATGCCGCCCTGAGCGGCTATGCTGTGTGCTCTTCGCGGAGAATCCTGGATGCACAAAGCGGTGACTCTGTAGCCCAGTTCACCCAGGCTGGCAGCGGCGGAAGCTCCCGCCAGCCCGGTCCCGATCACGATGATCTCGTACTTGCGCTTGTTGGCGGGGTTCACGAGCTTCAGATTAAACTTGTGTCTTTCCCATTTGCTCTCGAGTGGCCCCCTTGGAATTCTGGTATTGAGTCTCACGTGGTAACCCCCAGAACATAGATCCAGAGTGGAATCCCCACGAAGCCCAGCGTGAGAACCGCTGCGATCACATACCCCAGCCAGGTGATGAAGCGGTCATATCCTGGGTTGTTGGCGCCCAGAGACTGGAAGGCGCTCCAGAAGCCGTGGCGAAGATGCAGCCCGAGTAGCACCATGGCTCCGGCATAACCGAATGCGTACCAGGGACTCCGAAACGTCTCGAACACCAACCGATACAGATCCCGAATCTGCTCCCCGTTGTGTTCGACCACGTAATAGTGACCGAACTTGAATGTCTTCAAGTGGATGGCCAGGAAAACTCCCAGGATGACCCCGGTCCAGATCATCGAAGTGGATGCAATCGTCTTCCGACTCGGTTCTCCTGCAGAGGCGAATGCAGCATAGCGATGTGGGCGGGAAAGTCGATTCAGGCGAGACACCGAAATGGCGGACACCACGTGGACCATAAGAATGCCCAGCAGCACAACCTCAGCTGCAATGATGGGCCACCCCAGGCTGATCAGACGATGGCCATACAGATTGAAAGGTTCGGAATCGGGAAGCAGGAGTAGCAGGTTGCCGGCCAGGTGTTCGACCAGGAAGAAGACCATGAGTAGCCCGCTCAGGCTCATCAGGATTTTCTTGCCAGAGTGGACCGGAGAATGGACTGTTTTCTCGGCATCAGATCTCGCATTCCACCTTCTGCTGGAGAATATCGAGCCGGTCACACAGCGTCAATGGCCGGAACTAATACCGACCCCGCACCCTCTCCTTGGCTGGCATGATCTCCAGACACGTGGTCCACCAGCCCCTAAGAATGGTCTCCACAAACTCTTCGGGGAGACGCTCGCGCCGCATCTCGGCTGCCAGCAACGAATGGTCGTATTCGAAGGGAAGAAAGTGACATTTCAGATTCTGTTTGGAGGCCTCGAGGAGAGTGAACCAGACATGGGTGTGTCCGTCGTTCTCGGGCCGTCCGATGACCCCAACGTTGATGAAGTCGCCACCTCCGGGGAGCTTCCGGTGCCACTTGACCCCGGTATGGGTGGAGCACATCGCATCAGCGCCTGCCTCTTCCAGGAACCCTTCCAGCAGATGATCCGGGGACGCACTCTCCCACAGGAACTCGTTGACGCGCCGCGGCGATCCATGGCAGAGCTGAACGATCCTGTCCCCTAGCCGAAAGCGGAGGCTGTGGGGCAGCTCTCCCAGCCATTTCTTGTGTACCGCTGACGTGTTTTTGAAAGTGTAGTCGTAGCTGATCTGAGCGAAATGATTGTCCCGGGGGTCGGTGTAGCCGCAGCCACAGTCTTCCAGGCCCGCAGCCAAAGAAATGTCGTAGTTGCCGGCAATCGTTTGAACGCTCCCGTTTTGGAGGAAGGCGAAACTCCGATCTGGAAAGGGCCCAAAGCCCCCGATATCCCCCAGGCAGAAAATGCCGTCTACTTCCAACTCACTGCATCGATCGAGCAGGGCTTCCAGCGCCAGGTAATTGCTGTAGACGCCGCCAAAAACAGCCACTCTCTGATAGGTAGGCAACGGCATGTTACTAATCAGTCAGTAGTTCCTGCAGGTCATTCCGGTCACGTAGCAGGTGGTGCAGGCCGAATGATAGAGGCTGCAGGGCTTCATGGTTTCTTCCAGGCTGGTCTCGCTCATGCGCGCCTCCTCTTCTCCCACCAGGATGGGACAGGCGTAGATCCCGTCTGCGGCCACCATCCGGGACGATGAGCATTGCAGATGGCTGTGATCGAAGTCCTTCATCATGGCGGAGCTGACATAGGCCGGACGATTGGGTGTTGGAAGCATCCCCATTTCGAACACCGGAATGATCTTGACTCGAGGCCGAGTGACTCCCACCGAGTAGAGCAGATCGATGTACTTCTGGTACGGATTTAGAACTGATTCCCGGTGACCCAGGTAGTCTCGAATCTCGGTGACCGTGAGAATGGGAACCAGACCCCGGTCCGAGAGCCGCTTGTAGGCCGCCAGGGCTCGTCGGAAGACTCCCTTTCCCCGGACGGCATCGTTCCTTTGCTCATCAAAATCATCCAGGCTGATTCGGATCTCCAGAGAATAACGAGAATCCGCAGAGATACGCAGGATCTCGTCGGCCCGGGCATCGTTGATGGGTAGGCCGTTGGTCAGGACAGAAACCGGGAAATCGCGGAGGGTCCGTTCCAGGATCAGGGTCATGTCCCTGTGCAGAAAGGGCTCTCCTCCTGTGAAATAGATTTCTCTCACCCTCAGCTTTCTGGCTTTCTCGAGGTGAGCGAGCACCGTCTCCGTGTCCATCATTTCGAGGTTGTGGTTGTCCGGAGAGCAACTGATAAAGCAGTGCGTACAGCGAAGATTGCAGAGAGTCCCCGACACCTGAAACCAGAGGGTTTCGAGATCGTGGAAGTCGGCTTTCGGAATCGTATCCAGCTTCACGAAGAAGCTCCTCTCAACAGCGCTTCGACCGAGGATTTCAGTCGTCGGTTGAACTCGTCGAGCGATTCATCAGGCTGGGGCTCGACTGGTTTTCCGAATCGAACTGTAACAGGGTGCAGCCTGAATCTGGAAGAACCACGTGACCAAACCTGAAAAGTCCCAATAATTGCGGTGGGGATGGCTACCACGCCCAGCTCTTTGGCGAGAACAGCAGGGCCCTTTCTGAAGTCCCTGAGCTCTCCGTCAATGGATCGCTCTCCCTCCGGGAAAATCCCCAGCACCAGTTGTTCCTTCAGACCGTAAGCTCCGAGTCGCAGAGCCTTTCTCAGGTTGCGATCCGGATCAACCGGTACAATTTTGATCAGACTTCCCAGGTATCCGGTCAGACTTCCCTGTTGAAAGTAGTCGCTGTAGCCCACATAGAACATCCTTCGAATGGTCGAAAAAGGCAGGCCGGCACTCATCATGAAGGCGTCTACGTAGCTCAAGTGGTTGGGGCAGATCATATGGGGCTGAGCCTGGCCCAGATGCTCCTGTCCCTCAAAGCGCAGGCGAAAAAACAGTTTGCCCAGTATCCAGATGCAGCGGCTCAAGAAAAAGTAAAAAGCTTCCACAACCGGGCGGCGGCGGAGCACCCGGTGGATCTCTCCGGTTTCCTCTTCGGTCAGGGGTGTGTCCAGGATCTCCGACCAGGAAACTCTCTCGCTCGGGTTGACGCTGTCTGCCGTCTGGCCGAGTCTTCTACTGACGGCCGCGGAGAGCTCCTCGACCGTGAAAATGGTCATTGCTTCGTCATCGCCGATGCTGATTCCAAAGGTATCCTGAACGTTGGACAGGAACTCGACGCGTTCCAGAGAATCGAACCCGCAGTCGAACTCAAGGTTCATTGTCCGGTTCACCGCGGGGACTTTGCCAGTCTCCCTCAATAGCTGAAAGAGCCGTTCCTCGACCGGGTCGCGTGCCGGAGTCTCTTCCACCGGAGCGGGTTCGCTGAGAGCTTCCTGGTCCTGTCGGAACTGCTGTTCGACTTCGAATCTCTTGATCTTGCGGGTTGGAGTTCGAGGTAGAGCGTCCTGCCGGATGTCGAAACTGCGAACCCTCTTATAGGACGGGAGCTCCTGCGAGAGGTTCTCGAGTTGGTAGCGAATCATCTCCGCCACGTTGACTACCTGCCTGGTCTTAACGTAGTCGAAATCGGGCACCACTATGGCATGCAGCGTTTCCTGATCCTGCTCTCCCTCCACTCCAATCACACACATCTCTCTGATGTAAGGGCATCTTGTTTCGTAGGCGTGCTCGATTTCCTCCGGAGAGATGTTCTTTCCCGAGCTGAGAACGATGACGTCCTTTTTGCGCCCCGTGATGTGCAGGTAGCCATCTGAGTCTAGATACCCCAGGTCGCCACTGTGAAGCCAGCCGTTGGAGAGGACCTCCAGAGTAGCCGCTTCGTTTTTCCAGTAGCCCTGCATGAGGTGGGGGCCCTTGATCAGGACCTCTCCGATACCGGCCGAATCGGGTTCGGAAATCTGGATTTCGGAATGCGGTAAGGCGCGGCCTACGGATCCGAGGCCTCCCGGATAGGCCATAGTGGTCACCGCTGAGGTCTCGGTCATTCCGAAGGCCTGGGCAAAAGTGAACCCGAGGCCCCGGAAGGAAAAGAGCACTTCCGGGTCAAAGCGGGCTCCCCCAACGGCAAAGAGCCTCAGGCTTCCAAAGTTTCGGTGAACCGGCCGGAACAGAAGCCTCCCCGGATTCCATCCCAGCCACTCGTTGCTCAAGTGAGAGGCTCTAAACAGCAACTTGAAGGCAGAGCGACTCAGGAACCCTTTTTTCCTGATTTCCTGGAGGATTCTCCTGTGGACCAGATAGTAGAACTGGGGAACGCAGACGAAGATCGTGATCCCTTCTTCGCGGAAGCACTGGAGAATTCTCTGAGCATCGAGGGCATCCAGGTAGGTGACTCGGGCTCCCAGGTAAAGCGGGATCAGAAAATTCGCCATGAGAGCCAGCATGTGGTAGAGTGGAAGCACCGAAAGAATGTGGTCTTGAGGAGCGATTTCCACGGCATCCAGTACGGAATCCACGGTCAAATAGACACTCCGGGGGGTCAGCATGACGCCCTTGGGGTTGCCCGTGGTGCCGCTCGTATAGACGAGCAGGAAGGTATCATCCGGGTCGCGGGGAACCAGGGGGAGGTCTATATCGGCTCGTTCCTGCTGCAGAACGGAATCCCAATGGGCATAGTCCTCGACCCGGGGGCCGACGATCAGACCTGGAAGAACCTCGGGTAGCAGGGCCTGGATCTCGTGGAGCTTTGGCAACACCTCCTGCGAGGAGATCATATACCTGCAATCGGAGTGCTGAACGAGCCCGGCCAGCGTTTCCGAAGAATGAAGAATGTCAAACGGAACAATCCGCGCGCCGGCGCTCTGTGCGGCCAGGAAAGAAATCCCCCAGCGGGGATGGTTTTCCATGAGAATACCGACTGTGTCCCCGGGTTGGGTGTGACCACTCAGAAACCGACTGATTTTGGCGACTTCATCGCGGATCCGGCTCATAGTGAAGGGTTCCCGTCCACGCTCACTCAGGATCTGCAATGCCACGTGATCGGGCATCGTTTCTGCATTTCTCTTGAGGGTCGCGAAAAAGTCGGCGCTCATAGGCAGTACAATCTCCATGCTACAACAAGTGCGAATGGAGCGAAACGATGCGCTATCTGTGGCTGGAGAAGCGGATCGCAATTCTGAGGTGCAACAACTTACTGAGCGTCATCTTCTCGAGACAGGGTCTCGTTGATTCTTCTCAACTCTTTGAAAACGGCCTGCTGCCAGTGAGCGATGTTGTCGAGTCGACGCTTGATGCCAAACACGGAGAAAGGGACGACCAGCCACACAATCGCCAGGACAAACAGCGTGATTCCGAGGAAAACTCCGAGAAGGCTTAACCCGCCAATCAGAGCGGCGACGGCACCCTCCAGCTCGGGCATGGGGGATTGCTGCAACAGAAAAGGGGAGAAATAGATCATAGGATCCCCACGTTAGCACGCAGGGGCCTAATAAGGACACTTCTTGAAGCGGACAACGCGATCGCCAGTATAGGCTGAGAATGAACTGAACTCAGGCCTGGTACTGGGGCGATTGCGTCGAAACCCTAGCGCAGCGCTGCACTAGTCGATTCTCGAGATGGACTGGGCCGAGACAAAGAAGCCGTTCTGGGTAATCAAACCGCTGAGAGCGAAGTCTCCCTCTCCCTCGGACCGAATCCACAAGTGACCCTCTGCGATTTCCAGCCCAATCAGAATCTCGTCCAGGAACATGGCCTTCATCTCCCCGGGCTCGAGAAGGATTCCTTTGCTGGCCACCAGAGAGGCTGGATCCAGCCGGTCATAAACGGATAGTTCGACCACGACTCGGCTGTCTCCCGGGTTGGTCACAGCGAAGGCGAACTCATCCTTGACCCGGAAGGCAGTCTGAAAGTCTCGACCAGGCCGCTGTGTCGGGATCCCAACATCCTCGAGCAGGCTTCCGTCCTCTTCGTTGACGAGCTGGTATCGGATCGAGCCCTGAATATGCCCCGAGGACTTGACCCAGGCCCAGCCACTTCTGACGTCGGCCTCGCCCTGGGGAGCGATTCCCCGGGGTACGACGAACTCGATGATCCGCGAAGCCCGGGCGGCCAGAGTGAATGGCTGACTCGAATCCCAGGATTGGACGGGATTCTCCCTATCCAGCGCGTCGATATAATCGACTGCCATTGGATTTCCCTGAGTGTCGTAGAAAAGAATCTGCACATCATCGACGTCTTCATCGAGGAGGTTGTCGATGACCAGAGATGTCTGGAGTTCGGATCCGTCTCCGAGAGGACCCACTCCGACAATTGGATAGTAGATCTCGCCGTTGCGCTCGTTGTCCTCTTCACTATCTCCGGGTTCGACGGGAACGTAGACCTCGGCTGTGTCGACGGCTGACCCGTTTCGCACCTCGAGCTGAAAAACGAGTGTCTCTTCTTCGGTGATGTCACTGATACGAATCTTGGCGACTTTCTGGCCAGAATCCTTGATGAACACCGACGTTCCGCCACGCTGGCTCCATTCGAAAACGAGGCTGTCGATCTCTTCCTGGGTGCCCTCGGGAACGGTACTGGCCCCTGCATCCAGACATAGTTCTTCGCCGTTGCCGGCGGGCTGCGTGAGGGGGGCGCCATCCTTCAGAGCCGAGCCCACGGCCTCCGGAGGGTTGTCTTGCGGCTCCACAAAGACGAAGACAAGGCTCTGGGACTGCTGGCCGCCTCGATCATCGGCTACTGTGGCAGTGACGGTCACCGATCCCTTTGTTTTCGCCAGGGCAGTGAGACTGGCCGACTGAGCCTCGGGACTGAGGATGGTCGACCCGCTGGTCAGGGTTTCGGCGCTCTTTTCCCAGGAAAGCGTAATCGGGTCGCCGTCAGGATCACTGCTGTCGCTGGCATCCAGAAGGATCGTGGCGGGAGACGCCACGGTAATGTTGCCAGCTGGTACTTGTCCTGAGATCCCCTGTCCCTCCACCTGATAGCTCAACACCAGCGTCGGATCCGAGTTCACGAACTCATCTTCAACGATCAGTTCGATCGGATACTTGGTTCCGCATCCTTTGGCATCTTTAGCATGGAGTTCCAGGCCGAAGGTCGTATCGACTTCAACCTGCGGAGCACTAAAGCTCACGGTGTCGGTCGTACGTCCCTGCAGGCTCTCGTCTGACATCACGCCCCTCTGTCCATTGGTAATGGACCAGGAAAACGTGACCCCCGGGGGAGTTGCCTGCCCATTGATCGGGTTCCCCGGAGTGTTATCGGGATCGTGAGCGTCGCTGGCGTGAATCTGACCAGGCAGGCCTTCCTTGATGGTGTAGGTTGCGGGGACAGTTGCAACAGCGGGTAGATTGAGACCAGAGCACCCCGCGTTGGTTCCCGTAGAGGATCCACTTCCGGTCCCCTCGTCGCCGCTTCCACCGTCACCGCTTCCACCATCACCGCTTCCACCATCACCGCTTCCACCATCACCGCTTCCACCGTCGGACCGCTTCCACCATCACCGCTTCCACCATCACCGCTTCCACCATCACCGCTTCCACCGTCGGAGTTCGCCCAGACCAGGATAGCGATGTCGGCCGAGGCAGATTGTCCGGCAGAGTCGGTGGCCGAAAAGCGGAATCTCAGCAGGGCGTTCGCATTCGGAGCCACAAAGCCAGTGATTAGATCAGTCGTGCTTGAGAGTGCTACCGGAGTCGTATTGTCAAGCTGCATCCAGCTCTGGGTATGAGTGTCTCCGGGATCATCGATAAGCCCGCTCATGATCACAACATCCCCGGCCGAGGCCTGGGTGGTGCTGGTGTTGACACTGACCTGAGGTACTGGGTTGTCCTCGCCTCCGCCGTCATCTCCACCGCTGCTGTTGCAGCCGTTGGGCGAGGCGGCCCACCCGGTAGCCGTTCCAGCCAGCTGATACATGCCATCGAACAACCGGTACACGAAGGTGAAAGACATGGGGATGTTGGGGGTGGCTGACACCTTCGGAATGGGAAGACTCGGTTTATCTGTCTCCTTTCCGAAAAGAACCAGGATTCCTCCGGGGCAAACGGATCCACCACTGTATCCGGCGAGCTTCCAGGCGAAGCGTATGGGCTCACCTTCCGGATCATAGCTTTGACCGGCCGTCAGGCTGAGTGCCGAGGGGCTCACCTTGGGTTCAGCCCGGGTGCCCATACCCGATGTGTCCAACGTGACGATCGGCTTCTGATTGAATCCGCTGACCGTGATCAGTGAGGTTGCAGCCGTCGTGTTGGACCCGTCTGAGATTTCCACACGGACCGTAACCTGTTGCCCCTCAATTCCGGTAGGTCCCGGCGGGCCCTCCCCCGGGTCTCCGACACCGAGGATCACCAGGGTCTTGTTGGGCCCGGAGAGCGTCTTGCTGTAACTGGCCGTGAAGGTATCAAAGAAATGCGCCTGGCCGGTGGGATCGGATTCGAAACTCCAGGTATAGGTGATCGAGTCACCGTCTGGATCAGAGGCACTGACCGAGGCCAGCACGATTCCCATCTCTTTGACCGAATTCGGTACAGAAAAGGAAGTGATATTCGGGGGCGACTGGGCCGACAGAGAACTGGCCATCATCGTGACCAGTACAAGAAAGGTCAACTGCGAAAAGATTTGTACAACGCGTTTGTCTGAACAGAGCACTTGAACCCTCCAACGACTTCCTGCTTACGGCCCCGGTTTTCTAGCCACTCACTTGGGGCGCCCCTCTGATGATTTGCCTCACTGTTCGGTTCGAATAGTAAGGGGAGGGCAAGGGGTCTTTTGTGGTTCCAATCACTTCCCCGCAGATAATCAGGCGCGATTGCGACCAGGGTCACAAGAAAGGGGCATTTTCCCGAGACAGGACAGGAAATTCTCGCCCCAGGGAGCAGGCCGGGGCCCCGGCGGAAAGAAGGATCAGAAACTGATGACTGGCGTTTTTTCTGGTCAGGGAAGCGGCTTCTCGCACCTGAAGTTTTGCGCTTCATTGATGCTTCCGGAGCCTTTGTATCTCGCCACCCCGGGATATGGACAGAGCGGCCTCGTGCGGACGGTGTTGCCCTGGACGTCGACCTGGCCGGCGATGATCATCTGGGGCGCCACGCCATCCTCCACCCAGTTCATGAGTGGTTTCAGCTTGTCGAAAACGCTGGGTCCGACTCCCCGGTTGCAGTGGAACATGCCCGGTGCCATGAACAGCTTGAAGAATCGGCCGGTTGACTCGCCCATCCTCTCGACTACCTCTTCGTAGTACTCGACTCCCGAAAGCGGATTGACTGCGGTGTCCGCCCAGCCAAAAAACATAAGAATCCTGCCGCCGCCGTCTTCAAAATCCGAGAGATCCGGGTCGGTCGCATTGAGTACAGTCTCGATCCTGGTCAAACGGGCCGGGTCCCGCTCGAAATCGAAGCTGTTGAGATCGAAACTTAGGTCTCGCTCAGGGAAGGCCATATACCTGAAAAAGCTCTCTGCGAACCTGACCGCAGTTGTCGGGCCGGGATCACTCACGACCCAGTTGTCCCAACCGCTGCGCCAGTTGTCCCTGATCTCGGCACCGACGGGCAGGCCTGGATAGAGGCGTTTTCCACCTCCCCTCACGTCGCCGTAGATTTTCTGGAGGGTTCCGGCCTGCTGCCGGGTGAAGCAGTCGGGATCGTCTCTGGTGCCTTCACACAGTGGAAGATCGCGCGGCGGCCGGAAATCACAACGACGAGGATCGTCGATCAGGCCATCCTTCAGACCGTCCTTGTCGTCGCAGCGGGCATAGACATGGGATGCCAGAAGCGGCAGCTTGCCGCCGGGGAAGGGTCCGCTCTCAAAGGCCTGCGCCATCCAGGCCTGCGACATCCGCTGGCCGGTCTCATTCAGGATGGGGGCCCCCACTATGATCCCGTCGAAATCGTCGGGAAAGCGCTGAGCCAGGATCAGGCCCTGGCGTCCGCCGGTTGAACAACCTTCAAAGTAGGCGCGCCGGTGTGGAATTCCATAGTAAGTCTTAATCACCTTCTTCGCCGCTTCCGCGGTCACGTGTACTGCGCGGTAAGCAAAGTCGAGCAGTTTTTTGGGGTCGAGGGCGAAGGAGGTGAGGGGTTCGGCGTCGGCGTCGTGCCCGGTGTCGGTCCACGCCACTGCGAATCCCTTCTGCAATCGTCTGTTGCGATAGCCAGGCGCTCGCGGGAAACGTCCGGCATATCCGCCGTTTCCGTGCATGTAGAAGCGCCCATTCCAGGCGTTGGGCAAATAGAGTTCAAACCGCACTTCCGGACGAATCCGGCCAGAGACGAGGCAGTGTCCGGGGACCTCGGCCATCTCGGGGACAACAGCCGAAGTGATCACCGAGAAGTCTTCGCTTGCGAAGTTTCTAAGGTCGCTGCAGGCTGTCGCGGGGCTGAAACGCGTATCAGGGGCTTGACTCGAGGCGCCAGCCACCGAAAGCTGGGCCGCGAGGATCGTAAGCGTCAGAACGCCTATCCGCAATCTCCAGAGTCCAGGGAGAAAAGTTGTCGGCAACTGCTTCTCAGGGTTCGGCCTCTTGTACAATCTCCGGAGGTGTGTCCCGGGGGCAAGGTGGGCATTCCTTGGGAGAAGGTACAGCGACATCAAAGTTCGATGAACACTTTGCAGGAAGGGGTTGAGCGATGTCAAAGCTGCGGTCCATATTCTTAACCGTAGTTCTCTCCAGCTGTGTTACCGGCTGCCGCAGGGCTGAACTGCCGGTCTTGGATGAAGTCCCGATCCTGGGCATATTTGAGGAGCAGAGGACACGCGGAAATCGAACATTCGTCACCGTCCGTGCACCTGGCCTAGAAGGGGTCGGCGTGGATCTATGGTGCTATGAGGATGAATTTGGACAGCCTGCGAGAATCGAAAAGGAAAACGGCCGGATTCTTCTTCATCACGAGTACGAGGGGAATACACTGGAGACCCTTTTTGAACCGGAACCCGGTGGCGTTGTCATCACAGCGACCCTGGCCGGGCCCAACAGGGAACCATCATCGAGGGTACGGACCCTCAACATGTGTGTCACCTATCAACGGTCCAGAGCGTTTGGAAACAAGAAGGACAAATTCGACGAAAGCTATCTTGACGATTTTGTGGGCCGGAGCTTTCTGTTTCTCGAGGGCGGGCTGACCCGGTTGAGGGACACGAATCGTGTTCCCAGTGTAGACGGAAGGGACAATCCCTACTCGGCTCGTGGTAGAGCACCCAGGCCATGGGTTCAGGAGTATGCGCCCACATGGAGGAGCCACGCTGATCTGGTTCATACCTTCTATGGGAAACGGCCCCTGAGCCCGGATCGGCCAACTTACCCCATTATGGGGGTGGTTTCTCATGACGAGCGTTTCCTGAGCGCGTTCGCCTGGCCGGACACTGGACGACTCGGGCAAGTCTTCATTTCCTGTCTTCATCCCAGTCCTGTGATGGAAGACAGCTGCGACTCCGAAATCCAACCCTGCGTGACACGGGGAAAGATCTACTTCATGGAAAATAGTCCGGAAGCTCTGCTCCGCGCTTTTGAACAAGATTTCCCGGACTGGGAACGGCCCCCTGATGTGGAGTAGGTGCGGTGATTCACACTAGTGGACTGTAACAGCTGAATCGCCAGCTCGTGAGCGGCCCTCGATCCCGATCTCTGCGTTGTGCTTCCTCGCCATAATTCCGGTTTTTGGTAACCGCTGTCACCAGTCTCGGGGTCACTAGATGCTAGGTTTGGGATCTGATGAGAGCAGGACTTGGTCTTCACCGACGTGGTGGTGTGAGGTTCAAGCCCCATTTCGTCCTGGCGGGTCTTCTCTGCACACACCTCTCGGCCCAGACCTTGCGCATCTACCACATTGACGTCGAGCAAGGTGACTCCACGCTGCTGGTGGCGCCCAATGGAAAGACCCTCTTGGTGGACAGCGGAAAAAACGGCCATGGGGATCGGATCAAGGCCGTCCTGGATCAGGCCGGAGTTGCCCAAATTGATTTCCTGGTCACGACACACTATGACGATGACCATTACGGTGGAATCGACGAGCTAGGAGTCAGGGTCGTGAAGGCCTATGACCGCGGGGAAAAGAACTTCGTACCCGACAGGAAGAAGCAGCAGGTCGCGTTCAAAGACTACCAGCATGCGGCAGGTAAGAGGGCCAGCCGGTTGCGCCGGGGAATGACGATTCCCCTCGACCCCACAATGGAGGTGACCTGCATTGCCTCCGGCGGGGTGGTCATAGACGAAAAGAATCCCAGCGCCGGGTCGAGCGAGAATGGGATGAGCATAGCGCTACTCGTGGGCCTGGGCGATTTTCGCTACTTCGTAGGTGGTGACCTCGACAGGCACACCGAGTCAAAGATTGCCGCCCGGGACCTCGTCCTAGACGTCGATGTCTATCGGGCAAACAATCATGGCTCCAACAAGAGCTCGTCGCCAGCCTTTCTAGGAGATCTGAGCCCGGCCGTGGTCATCATCACCAGCGGGAACAGTGCCTACTACCAGCACCCTAGACGGGAGACATTGGGCCTCTACCGCTCTCTGCCCGTACCCCCCACCGTGTTCCAGACCAACAAGTACCTGCAGGGAGTAGAGGGCGGCAATGTGCCGGACAGGTTCATTGCCGATGAGCGTTCCAGCGGGACAGACGGAACCATCCTGGTCAGCGTGGACAGTGGGGCAGGGACGTACAGAGTTTCTTTCGCTCCGGACTCATCCTACCCCTTTCTTTTAAAAGAGAGACGAACACAAAACTGGGAAGAGCCTGAAATCGCAGTTGAGAACCCGCTCCGGGTTGCCGCTTCGACAAACCCCATGGTGCCCGATTCGTCGTGGCCGCTCTACTTTGGCCTCATGCTTCTCATGTCCTGCATGATCGCGGCCACAGCCGGATACTTTCGGATTACCCGGGGGAAGGCGCCGAAGCTTGCCCACCAGCGGCCGGAACTGCTTGCATCCGCTGCTGCTGCTTCTGGTGGCTGGGAGGGAACGCCTTTGCAGGAACTCTCGGCCCCCTCGCGTAGATTGAAAGACTTGTTGGACCAGCTTGGGGATACGGAGTCTGATGCTCCTTCAGATCTTGCCAGGGGAGCTGATCTACAAAACCCCTGATCGCAGCCGGAGCCGCCAGGCAGCTAAAGAGCCGCTTGTCCATTCAAAAAGGCAGAGTGCTTCATAGCGCGAGCGGTGGAACCTGCTGTAACCGTCAATCAGTCCCGGCGCCCTTCAGGTGTTCCACGAGCCAGCCGACGAAGCGGCGGTGCAGATCGATTTGCTGGGGGACGCTATCGCGGGGAAAGTGACCCGCACCGGTATAGACGGCAAGCTCAGACTCCACACCATAGCGCTTGAGCCCACGGTAAAACTCCAGGCTTTGTCCCAGGGGAGTGTTGTCGTCACTCTCCCCATTCATGAGGAGTGCCGGTGTGCGGACGTTCCGGACGTGAGTAATCGGTGATCGCTGGATGAAGAGGTCGAGGCTTTCATAAGGCGTCCCGAAATACCAGGTAAAGTAGTTACTTGCCCAGCGTTCCTCGGTGCCGAATTCGCTGACCAGGTTGGTCATGGGAGCACCAATGACAGCCGCCTTGAAGCGCGTGGTCTGCGTGATCGCCCAGGCGCTCATGTACCCTCCGTAGGACCAACCTCCGATCCCCAGCCGTTCCGGATCAGCAATTCCCTGTTCGATCATGTAGTCGACTCCCGCCATCACATCCCGGTAGTCGCCACCTCCCCAGTCGTAGCGGTTGGCCACCAGAAACTCGTAGCCGTACCCGGTGGAACCACGGACGTTGGGGCAGAGTACGGCGATGCCGTGAGAGGGAAGCATCTGGGCCCACCACCGAAAGCGGTCACTGAATTTGGCCGAAGGCCCGCCGTGAACCAGCATGACTAAAGGAACGCGTGTCCCTTCCTGGTAACCTGCAGGCTTGAGCAGTCCCGCCTCGATTTCAAGTCCGTCAAAACTCGGGTAGCGGATGATCTCCATCGGCGTCACCGGAATGTCGTCCCACTCCCGGTTGAAGTTGGAGACACGTTTGGCCTGGCCCGGAGCGCTGGAGACCCAGAGCTCGGCAGCCACACTCGCCCGCTCACCAACGAAAACCAGTCTGTCGGAAGTCGCCGCAAAAGGCTTTGCATAACCGTAGTGCCCGGACGCGGGCACATCGAAGCCCTCAAATTCTTCCGCCTGTCCATCCTGTGAGCAAATGAAGAACCTGGAATGGAAACCGGAGAGGGCCTGGACCATGATCCGACCGTCGGCGAGCCACTCGTACTCCCAGAGTCTTCGATCGATGGAAGCGCCGGTCAAGTTGCGACGAACGCCGCCAGAGAGGGGTTGGAGATAGAGATCATCGGATTCGAAGGCATCCTCCCGCGGTCCCAGGTAGGAGAGAGTCTTCTTGTCTGGTGAGAGTCTCAGTTTCCCGAAGCCCCCTGGAGGCCGGGCGAATTCCCGAATGGCTCCGTCGGAAACACGAACCGTACAAATACGGTTGCTCAGCAGTTCGAAGTGAGAGTCGTCGGCGGCAGAGACATACAAAAACTCCCCCTTCGGGCCCCACACGAAATTAGGAGCCCAGTAGGAATGGGCGATGCGCCAGGGGCTGCTGGTGAGCCGCCTGGTCTTGCCACTTTCCACGTCCACAACCCAGAGCTGGAGGGGTTTGTCGTGGTTGTAAAAGTGCATCCCCATCAGGCGCACCAGTTCCTCTTCCCTGCGCTGCTCCTCTTCTTCCCTGGGTTCCGGCGCCACAAAAGCGATCCGACGCCCGTCGGGCGACCAGGCAAATGACTCCACTGCGGTGGGACAGTAGGTGAGCTGGGTGGCCTCTCCCCCCTGCGGTCGGAGCCAATGAATCTGCATGCTGCCCGAGCGGTCGGACAGAAAAGCCAGTCGCTCTGTTTCCGGGGACCAGTGGGGCTGACGATTATTGCTGGCAGAGAAGGTAAACTGGCGCAAATTGCTGCTGGCCGCATTCAAGACCCAGATGTCCCACACGGCTTCCGGCCCCTCAATCGGGCTTTGCACAGAAAAGGCCACTCGCGTTCCATCGGGCGAAAACTCGAGGTCGTCCAGACCCCACCTTCGCTGGGCCCTTTCCGCCGTCAGGAGTGTTTCCTCGAGCCGGGCGCAGGTCTGCCCTTTGCGGCCGGCCTTCCGGCCGGGAGCAGTTGTGAACTTTGCGCTGATGCCACCTGTGTCCCACTTGTGGGCACCATTGCCACGAGAATCAGACAGACGACTGCACGAACCGACCCCAGCCGGCGCCACCAAAGTTGCTTAGTCATAGTTACATCCTTTAAAAAAACTCTCCAGAGTCTGGGACCTATCACTCTCCAGGTTCCCGAACCTCCAGAATCTGATTGGGAGACACATCTTTCAGAACCGTAGTCGTCATCTTCCTGCAGCTGGAAACCTCCAGTGGAGATCTTTGAGGGGATTCCGAGGGGTGGGACGGACCAGGTTCTGATCCTGGCCACGGGTGCTGACTATGAGGTCCGAATTCCCCGCAATGAAATTGTCTCTTGGATCCTTCACCGGTATCGATGATGCCTGAAGGGCTGCCCCTACCGCTGACTCTCACCGAAGTCTCTGATCTGATGGTCTACCTGGTGGCTCAAAAAGAGCGCCCCTGATCACTCCTCCTTCTTGCTGGCGAAACCGCATGGCCCCCTCCAGGGTGGCGAAAGCGACCAGGCTGGGCATACAACGATCCCACTTTACGGCATAAGCGGTCCCCGAACTGTCACGCTTGGAGTCGTGCGAGCTGCAAGGATTGAAAGAACTGTCTTCCACAAAGAAAGCCTCTTCTGCCCTGATCAGATTCTCGCTGTAATAGTCAGCGACTCTGGCGGCACTGAGGTCTGTTTGGGTGGCCTGATAATGGAGTCCACAGCGTGGGCAGCACACCTGTCGAGTTCTGGCCGTCCCTCAAATCGATTTCGCAATAGGTCTTGGGATGAAGAGGTCTCCCGCAAAGGAAACAAGATCGGCCTGAGTCAAGACTAGAACACGCCAATCCTGCAGCCAAACAGAGGGCAAGAAGAAATTTTACCCAGCGCCACATCTCCAGATCTGCCACCTCTTTTGGGTACCATACTATTTGCTATTTCTCTTGACTACTAGTCTAACCAGGCATATGAGAGACATGTGTCTGATGGGCCAAGAACCGAATCCTGGGAGCCGCCGACGATGAAACGACTTGTTCTCCTTACCGGTGTTGTCTGGCTGATGCTGGGTTGCGGCAAGGTGAATCCGCGACCGGCGATAGCCGATGTGAATGACATTGTGCGAGGGAGAAGTGGCCACTCAGTTGACTGGGTTGAGGACCCGGCCGAGTTCGAGAGAAGACGGGAAGCTGTTGCGGCTCTTCTCCAGGAGCCGCTCACGACTCAGACGGCAGTTCAGATCGCCGTTCTCAGCAACCGTGGGCTGCAAGCCGAGCTGGAGGAGATTTCCATGGCCCAGGCGGATCTGGTTCAGGCCGGACTGGTTTCCAATCCCAGCTTTGGTCTCGGGATTCTGTTTGCCCACTCTTCGGAGCACGTAAACAAACAGGAGTTTTCCCTGACCCAGGATCTGCTCGATTTTGTCCTGCTCTCTCCGCGAAAGAAGATTGCCGTGAACGAACTGGAACGTACCAAGCTCAGGGTGGCCACTGAGCTGCTGGACTTCATCGCTGAAATCAAACGGGCTTTCTACTCCCTGCAGTCTTCGGTGCAGCTGGCGAACCGGTTGAAGCTGATTCTGGAGATCAATGAAGCCGGCGCCGATCTGGCACAGAAACAGTTTGAAGCGGGAACCCTGAACGAACTCGACCTGGCCAATCAGCGAGCACTTTACCAGGAGACCAGGGCCAGTCTGGCCCTGGCAGAGATTCAGATTCGACTCAACCGGGAACAGGTGAATCGCCTGCTTGGGCTGTGGGGTGATCTCACCAAGTGGGAGATCGTGGAACAGCTACCCCCCATCCCGGAGGAAGATTTGTCTCTTCCCGAATGGGAGACCATCGCTCTCGAGCGCCGGCTTGACCTGGCCGCTTCGAGACTCGGAGTCAACGTCCTGCGTAAGGCTCTTTCGCTCAAGAAGAAAACGCGCTTCTTTCCACTGGGAATTGAGTTTGGCGTCGGGCATGAGCGCGAGCCGGAGAACATTCATGTTACCGGACCGACGCTGCAAATCGCACTGCCGATCTTCGATGTGGGACGTGCCTCGGTGGCCAGACTCGAGTCCCAGGTACGGCAGGCTGAGAGACTGCTGGAGGCCCTGACCACGAACGCGCGCGCAGATGTGCGAGAAGCTCGAGACTGGCTGCTTTCCTCGCGAGAGCTGGCTCGCTACTATCGAGAAACACTGCTTCCCCAGCGAGTGCGAATCCTGGATCTGACTCAGCGTCATTACAATATGATGCTGAAAGGAACCTACGACCTTCTGATCGCCAAGCAGAGCCAAGTCTCTACGGAGCGGGCCTATGTAGAGACATGGAGAGACTACTGGCTGGCGCGAACCCAGCTCGAACGTGCAGTCGGGGGGACCTTGAGCCTCTCCATCCCGCCTCTGCCGGAGGCGAGCGGAGGGTCCGGCGCGGCTGCCAGGCCGGAGGATCCTGCTAAAGAGGAGAATGAAAAATGAAGATCAATCGCCGTGGTTATCTCAAGGGCGCGGCCGCCCTGGGCGGCGCTGCCACGCTTCTGAGCAGGCTGGGTAGCGTGCTGGGTCGCTCTGAGAAAGATGCCGACCCTGTAGCGACCGGTACCTACACACCCGTTGTCACTCCCAATGGGGCCACGCTGCCCTGGGTCATGAAAGATGGAGTCAAGGAGTTTGAACTCGTGGCGCAACCTGTCAAGAGGGAGTTCGCGCCCGGAATGGAGGTGGATTGCTGGGGCTACAACGGACTCACACCAGGCCCGACCATTGAAGCTGTCGAAGGCGACCGCATTCGGATTCTGGTGAGCAACGAATTGCCCGAGCACACCTCGATCCACTGGCATGGAATCTTCCTTCCCAACGGGATGGATGGTGTCGGCGGTCTAACCCAGAAACAGATCATGCCCGGCGAGACCTACGGCTACGAGTTCACGCTCGAGCAACATGGAACCTATATGTACCACCCCCACGCCGACGAGATGGTGCAGATGGCCATGGGGATGATGGGTTTTCTTATCATCCATCCCAGGGCTGCTCCCGACCCTCCGATCGATCGCGATTTCTGCATCTTCCTGGCGGAATGGCACATCGACCCCGGGACGTCCAAGCCGAATCCCAGCATCATGACAGATTTCAATACTTTCACTTTCAACAGTCGGGCTTTTCCGGGGACCGAGCACCTGATTGTCAAAAAGGATGACCGAGTCCGACTTCGCATAGCCAATCTGAGTATGGACAGTCACCCCATACACATTCACGGTCACCGTTTCTGGATCGTGGAAACGGACGGAGGCCAACTCGACCCGACGGCCTACTGGCCGGAGACCACTGTCAATGTTCACCCGGGCAGCACCAGGGCGGTGGAGTTTGTCGCCGATGCCCCCGGCGACTGGGCGTTTCACTGCCACAAGACTCATCACGCCATGAACGCGATGAGTCATGACATTCCCAACATGATGGGGGTCGATCAGGAGAGCGTCTCAGCCAAGATCCAGAGCCTGGTTCCCGGATACATGGCCATGGGCTCTACGGGTATGGCTGAACACGCCCTCCACGCCGGGCACATGCAGGGGGTGCCCAACACCCTTCCAATGATGACGGGACAAGGTCCTTTCGGGCCCATTGAAATGGGGGGAATGTTCACGGTGGTCAAGGTCAGGGAGGGTCTGACCAGTTACCAGGATCCGGGCTGGTACGAGCACCCGGAGGGAACCGTCGCCCGCAAAGTGAAAGGGGCAGCCGCGGCCGGACACCACCATCACTGATCGGGCTTCGCTGTACGTCGATGGGAAGGTCAACCGGCAGCGGAATCGCTAGGCTGCTGGCCGACTCTGAGAAGTAAGAGTGTGGAATCGTCCTCCGCTTCCACGCCCTCTCGATGGCGGCTGGCCTGAGCCTCGACCTCCGCCAAAACCACGTCGACTCTGTCGGGACGAGTTTCCACCAGGAGCTTCTCCAGTCGATCCATTCCGAACTCTTCGCCCTCTCGGTTCTCAGCTTCGATCAGGCCGTCGGTGTAGAGGAACAGCCAGTCACCCAACTCGAGCTCGACGTCGACGGTCTGGTACTGGCCTCCCGGCAAGAGGCCGAGAGGGCGGCCCGTTGATCCCAATCGCTGGGCTCGCCGGTCTGTCTTCAACAGAAACTGGGGGTTGTGTCCTGCATTCGCATACCGCAATCGCCTTGCGTCTCCACTCAGGATGGCTACAAAGAGAGTGAGATAGGCTTCTGGCAGAGTCTGTGTGGCCACTTCGTGGTCAAGGGCCTCGACCAGATGAGAGAGATCCCCTGCAACCGGCAGTCGAGCGCGCAGGGTCGCCTGAATGTTGGCCATAAGAAGCGCAGCGGGCACGCCTTTCCCAGAAACGTCGCCGATTAGAACCGCAAATTCCCCCTCAGGCAGCGAAAAGTAATTGAAGAAGTCTCCTCCCAGCTCTTTCGCGGGCACCGAGATCCCCTGGACTTCCCCAAATGACGTCCGCAGTGGAGACTTGGGAAGAAGTTCCTCCTGGATCTGGCGACACATTTCCAGCTCTTTCCGGATTCGTTCCTGCTCGAGAAGCTGCTGCTGGTGCTCCTCCAGCTTGACCGCCATCTGGTTGAAGGTCCGTGCCAGCTGGCCAAACTCGTCCTTTGAGCGCTCAGCAACCCGGGCCGACAAGTCCCCTTCGGAAAGCTGCCTGGCTCCGCTGCTCAATAGATCGAGATTCCTGGTCATCCGGTTCGAGAGCGGAAGGATCCCGAGAAGTGCGACGCCAATCATCGCAACTCCGTAAAGAAGATTCCTGCCCGCCGTGCGGCGAATTTCCTCCAGGGACTTGCCGATTGGCCGGGCAATCCCAAAAGTCATTTGCGATTCCGGTTCCTGATGGGTCACGATCACCCAGTCATCCTGCTGGCGAACCGGCGGACCATCGGGTTTTTCGCTGCCCAGCTGCAGTGATTGCAGGGTCGTGAGTTCCGACTCATCGAGGGTGAACAGACCTCCGCGGGGATCCACTGCAAAGGGGATCCCTCCTTCCTTTCGCCTGGCCAGCCGAACCACTTCACGGAGAAGTGGTGAGCTCTTGACCCGGGCACTGATCGTCCCTGTCGTCTCGCCATCCATTTCCCAGGTAGAAGTAATTCTCAAAGGAGTGAGGTTGGCGAAGTCTCTCTCTCCGCGCGGACTCCGGGCGACTTCCGGTTCACCTGTCTCCCCGGAGAGATCGACTCTAGCCCGGATTATGCAAGAACCGTAATCCGCTGTTGAAAAAGGGCTCGAGAAGTGGCCCAACTCGGAAGCGGGCAGTTGTGACAGGCGGATTTGCGAAGAATATCGGTTGGCGAGGCGTTTGAGTGGTTGGGGGAGTGAATTTCAGACAGATCTGGGCCTGGATGAGTGTCGGAAGCGGTTTTTCGGGGAACTGGGAGAAGCTAGCTGGAGTTCAGGCGACTCAAGACGAGGTGAAAGAGGGGTTGTTCGGGAAAGGCTGAGGAAAGATGGACCCAGATGCGTCGAGTGGTTTGTCGGATCCGGGCCCCGATCTTGAGGACACGACGACGTAAGGTTTCGATTTCGAGCTTGTGCCAGGGGGTTCCGTGCAGATAGTCGCGCAGGCGCACGAACATCTGGTAAGCCAGTGCATGCAGGAGGAGTCGAAACTGGTTGGCCAGGAATCGATGACAGCTGAGTCGGTCCATGCTCAGATGATTCTTAAAGGCCTTGATGAAGTTCTCGGTCTGCCCTCGGTCGGTGTAGTGGTCATAAAGTGATTGGGAGCAGAGATCGTCCCGGTTGGTGACCACAAAGCGACGATTGATCCCGCGCTGATCGACCTCCACTTTGACAATGACGCGACGGGATCGATCCCAGCTGTTGGCTCGATAAAGAAACTCGTCAAACTGACGCTGTTTTTCCTCCCGCTCAACGAACCTTTCCCGAGTCGAATCCAGCAGGGGCTCGACCACTCGCTGCAGGCGAGGGTTGCGACTTAACCCAATGACATATTGGAGTTGATTCTCTTCACCTTCACAGAACTCGTAGAGCCGAGGCGTGGCAAAGCCGCTGTCGGCCCGAATCTCAATCTCGACATCCGTCCCCACTGCTTGTCGGATGGCCTCCACGACGCGCTTCAGAATGGGCACGATGTGAGAGGCAGCCCCCTTGTTGCCAGGTCTCAACACGGCACAGACCAGGTCTCCCGTGGCGGCATCGAAGATCAGCAAAGGATGCAGAATGTGGTTTCGGTAATACCCGTGGTAGAAGGCGAACTCCTGTTGGCCGTGAGTGTGGTCGTCGGTACTGTCCAGATCCAGGATGATCTTGGCGGGACGTCTCTTCTTCAGGGAGCGCACATAACGGCGTAGCAGCCACCGGCTCAGACGCATCAGATCCTTCTTGGTGACGGAGTTCTCCAAGCGGGAGAAAGTCGGCTGGGTGGCCAAATCGGGATCGCTCTCGGGCAACTGATCACAGACTGTCTTGAGCATCGGATCCGAGCGCAGCGTATCGGCGTCATTACAGTCTTCGTAGCCGGCCACGATCTGCAACACTCGTTGTCGGATCAACTTCAACAGGTCATGACGAATGTAGCGTCGGTCCCGGCTTTCCGCAATACACGAACTGAAGCCCTCGCACAATCGATGTTGCCGATCCAGCGATCCAAACAACAACCATCCTGCGTCGGAAGTGAGGCTCCCCCCATCAAAACGAGCTGTGATGTCTCTGTGGCTGTGAAATGGCAGGGTATTCTGGCAGACTGTTTTCAACATAGCCGTAGCTCCTGTTTAGGGTTGTTTTTATGTAAACCCTTTTATATCAGAGAGCTACGGCTTTTTTTCTGGACCCAAATCTCACTCGGATTCAGATCTCTTGCATAATCCGGGCTAGCCGTGGCCTTCTCGATGTCACGTCTGTGCTCCATCATCCTCTCGGCGTGCGCCGATTCGAACTCTTCCCTGCGTTCCATCCGGTCCTTGCGATGGATAATCAGTTTGCGCTGGACCTCGTCCAGGATACTGACCTCGAGTTCGGCTGCTTTTATCTCTCGCCCGGAAGGAACCGGAAGAACGATGGTGATCGCTTCCTCCTCCTCTGCCCGGGCCCGCTTCTCTGACCCTCTCGCGGACTGGCCTGACTTTACTTCGGGCGCGGAAGCTCTCGCCGCGACTGGAGCTGGAGGTGACGTCGAAGGTGGCGGAGCCATCGGTCTGAACTCCAGGGACTCCAGCAAAGAGGCGTCGGATCCCATCTCACGGACCAGAGAGTCGTAAAAAACGGGTGCCTGGTCGGACGCCCGGTCTCCGAGTAGCTCTTCAAACTGGACTCGCGAAAGGCGACTAAGGCGACGGTTCAGGTTCGATTTCCTGAACCTCATGCGCTCCCCCATCTGAGAAGCGGTGGAGGCCGCTTCGGCATGGACCGCCTGGCGGAAAGCTCGAATCGAGGAGAGATAGGAGTAGAGCGTCAGTCCCGCCATGGGAATCACGGCAAGACCGACAAAGGCCACGATGAGCTGAGTCCGAACTCTCACGGGCTACACTCCCTGCTCTTGCTTGTTTGGTTGATAATCATACGGGGAATTCAGTTAAGTAACTTGAGCGCTTCGGCTGCAGGAACCCCGATATTGGAGCCGCCAAAACCAGGAATGATGGCCGTGTTGACGGCCACAACTCGTCCCTGCAGGTTGAGGACCGGCCCTCCCGATCCGCCATGGGTGGTCTCGGCGTCATAGACGACCGAGGATGGAGTCACCTGACCAACAATTCCCAGAGTTGCCAGGGGAGTAATGTAACCAGCCTTCGACAGGCGGTCGGCGATGGCCCAGTAATCCAGCGGGGAGGCAGCCAGCTCGTCGACAAAGGAGGGATCGGCCCGAGCCAGAAGAGCCCGAATGCCAGCCGGATAGCCCATGACAATCACCTCGTCGCCGGCACTCACCAGCGACGGTTCAAGCTGCAGAGGCATCGCCGAACCGGCCACGCCCGAGCACTGTAAAAGCGCAACGTCGACGGAGTCACCGGCTTTCAGCAGGCTGATTTCGAAGGACTCGTGAGAGCTCGGGATATAGCCGAGCATTCGCGTGATCACACCCCGGAAGCCTCTTTGGATCAAGAGCTGGGCATTCTCGTCGTAGTCCCAGGGGATGGCCACATGACGATTTGTGAAAATATGTCCTTCCTCTGAAACCACGAATCCCGTACCTGTGTAGGGGATTTCGGCCGGAGGGCCAGACCCTTCGAGCGTCAAGGGCGTGCCACTCGGCGGAGTCGAGGCTCCCGGTGGGGCCACCGCTCGACGAAGCCAGCGACCGGCGCCATCCTGAAACCCGTAGGAGGCCTGGATAAAGACGACCGAACCGGTAGTCTCGGCAATCACTCGAGAAGGCGCCAGGTTTTGAGCCTCGAGCGCCTCCAGGCGGGCGCGGGTCCTTTCCAATTCCCCGCCGATCCGCTCGCGCAGATCAGCCACATCCTGGTGGCGAAACGAGGTCTGATCCAGCCGCTGGAGCAGAGCTGCGATCTCTGCCAGGCGGGACTCCTCTTGGCCCAGCCGTCGCGCCAGGTCCTGATTCTGGATCGCCAGGCTGACCACCAACCCAAGGAAGGATAGGAGGACAAAGCTCAGCAGGATGCGGGCCATAGGGGAGATTTGCCTGAGCTCACCAACCATCCCCGATGCCAGAGACGCCATTCTGGCGGCGGGACGCTCATCACTCCGCCTGAGGCATTCGACGCAGTCAGAGAATGCCTCCAACACAGACTTGTAAGCCTCCGAATCGGGAGGATAAATCCGAAATCGAAACGCTTCCCCTCGATCGCCAATCTCGAGCACGTCTCCCGAGGCAAGGACCATTTCCTCGACTTGCTCACTGTTGACCCAGGTCGGCACATGCGGGATTGCTTTCAGCCGATAGGTGTTGCCATGGCGCCTCAGGACAGCCGCTCGTGCCAGATCCGCTCCAGTTCCGACGAGTCGGATGTCGGCGCTTTGAGCCGTGCCAATCTGGAGTTCCTCTCCCCGTAGTCGCTAGGTCTGGCCACGAGAGGGCCCAGTCAGATGGACGATCACGGCAACTAGATGGCTGGGTTCCTGCACCATAAACCTGGTTACTTCTTCATTGTACTAGGGTCTCATTCCCAGATTTCGAATTCCAAAATTTCCGGCCTGGGAAAGCACTGCCCACCCAGCATCTCGAAGGCACATGCGGGGTCATCCTGAATCCTACTCCACAACCTCCACGGCCAGGATAGAAATGTCGTCGTCGCAAGAGGATCCAGCACACCAGGTCTCCAGTGACCCGCCTAACGCCGACAAGCTGTCTTTGAGAGATTTCTCGCGAACCTGCCGCAGTGCGTCCAGCCACCTTTCTTGACCAAACATCTTCTCTTGGGGGTCCATGGCCTCAGTGACTCCATCCGAGTAGAAGTACAACCTGTCGCCTTTGGACAGGGAGATGACATGGTCTTGGTAGGTGGCCTCTTGGAGTAAACCGATTGGGAAACCGCTGACATTCAGAATCCTCGCGTCGTCGTTTGCGGGGAGATAGACGGGAGGAGGATGGCCGGCGCAAGTAAAGCGAAATTCCAAGGTCTCGGTACTCAACAAACCATAGAGCAGAGTGAAGTACTGACCTCTTTCGGGCCGCATCGGGAATTGCTCGTTCAATTGTCGGGCAACTTCTGCGGGCGGCACAGGACGAAGGCCTGTTCCGTCGGTGTCTGCGAGCACCACGGAAGGCCCGTCGGGCCTTGGGGATAGCAAACGGTGGAGTGTCACCGAGAGTAGCGCGGCAGCCACGCCGTGACCGCTCACGTCCAGCATATACAGAACCAGTTGATGGTCGCCCAACGAGAAGACATTCAAGGTGTCCCCGGCGAGTTCATCGCTGGGTTTAAAGGACCAGCGGAACTTGATCCTGGCGGAGTCAGGGGGGCTATGAGGGAGGAGGGAACGTTGAATCTCGGCCGCAGCTTCCAGATCTCCCTTCATTCGCCCATTGGCTTCGTGCAGTTCTTTCTGGGTTCGCAGGCGTGCGCTCGTCCGGCGCCCTAGCCCGCATAGATCACCGATTTGGAAATGAAGGTGATTTTGGCAGGCCGGAACGGTTTTCTGAGAGTTTCGCTATCGATCCGGTCCAGGTCGAGTGATGCGGGGGTGGGGAGGGTCGTGAATGGAGCGTTTTTCGGGTTCGGAAGAGCGTGACGGAATGCATTCAGGCAGAGCTCGGCCTGAGCGATGGAACGATTTCGTTTTTGGGGGCGTTTGATCGGGACAGACCTCAGCAGCGCAGAGGAATGGCCTGGAGGTTTCGAACGACGGCAGCGAAGACCTCGCTGTAGGGATAGGCTTCCGACATGGAGATCCAGACGTGGCGGACCGTGAGGCGGACCTGGGCGCCGATCTTCAGGAGCTTCAAGCGAATCGTCTGACACTGAGCGCGAGCCAGGGGGGTCTGCTTCAGTCCGAGACGACGCAAGGCGTGCATGAGCATGTAGGCGGCGGAGGACAGATACAGCCGGAGTTGATTGGCGCGCATCGTTGCCGCGCTGGTCCGGTCGGCGAACAGACCCAACTGCTGTTCTTTTATGCGGTTCTCCATGTCGCCCCGCGCACAGTAGAAGTCTTCGTAGAGCGCGCGGGCCCCCAGGCGTTCCGGCGACAGGGAGGTGACGACGAATCGGGGATTGGCGCCTTTGTCCAGGAACTCGGCCTTGCCGACGACGCGTCGCTCCGAGGTCCAACTGTGGCGAGTCCGGTAGCGGAAATCCTTGAACACCCGCGCCGGTCGCCCGGTGGCGTTGAACTCGGCTTCGGCCTGAGTCATCGCTTCGGCGCTCTCTGACTTGAGCCGATCATTGTTGGCCAACCCCATCACGTAATCCACGTGATGGTCTTCACACCAGCGGAGCAAGTCATCCCGGCAAAAGCCCGAGTCGGCCCGGATGACGATCGAGACCTCCGGCCAGCTCTGCCGAATCCGGCCGACGATCCGTTCCAGTTCCTCCACCGATCCCGCGGCCCCATCGATATTGGAACACCGCAACCGGGCGCACAGCAGATGCTCCCCCGAGAAGATGTACAGCGGGAGATAACAGTAGTGGCGGTAGTAACCGTGAAAGAACCGGCCTTCCTGCTGGCCATGGATCGGGTCGTCGGTCGCATCCAGATCCAGCACGATCTCCTCGGGCGCTGATTCGTGGGACTCCACGAAGGCATCCACCATCCAGCCGTCGATCCGGTCCGGGTCCATCGCGATCTTCTTGTACCGCTCCTGCTCATCGACCTCGGCTCCGGTCAACTCCAACCGGTTCAGCGTACACCTGCCCGCCAGCGCCTTCCCCCGATCTGAGGCCTGCCGCCGCCGCTCTCCCAACGGATCGGCCTTATTCACCGCCACCGCCAGCATCGGATCGGTGCGCAACTGATCATGATCGTTCAGATCCTCGTACCCCAGACAGAGTCCGTAGATGCGCTGCCCCAACAACTCCTCCACCGTGTGTTCGATCAACCGCGCATCCCGATGATCCCTGAAACACTCAGCCAGTCCGGCGATCAGACCCGTCCCCCTCTCGACCTCTCGCAACAGCAGCACCCCTGCATCGGAGGTGATCTTTCCACCGTCGAACCGCGCCTTCACTTTGCGTTGAGATAGTTGGTGAAATTCGAACCTGACTTGTTTACACTCTGTCATAAGGGCCGCCTCCGTTTGCGTGTGAAAATGTTCATTCAAAACACTTTATACCAAACAGGGCGACCTTTTAAGGTCCTCATCGGTGATCTATGCGGGCTAGAACGGACATCAGCATCCCGACAGCCAGGAATGTTGCCAGGGTGGAAGGGCCATACTCGAGGAGTAGCCCATGCAGACAATTGCAAGCACCGTGGACCTGAGCGTGGATAAAACGATTGAGGAAGAGAAGGCCCACGACGGACAGTGTCCCTACGCCAAGGATGATCGCCTCCTTGATGACAGTTCTCCGTATTTCAGGATCTTCTACTTCTCTTTTCACTCGGAGCCCCAGGTAAGTAGTGCCTCTTCTGGGTGCATTAGAACACACTCTGCCCATTGGTTATCGCTGCCCACATGTAGATCCATAACCCAGATGGGGTTAAGTGCGGATTCTTCCATCGCAAAGGGTGTGCTCCGTGAATGCTGCTGGTTGGAATAGAGCTCGCCGTACGTGCTAGGTTCGGAATCGCATGACCACAATTCGTCAGGTTAAGAAGTTTTTGGGCCTGCAGAAGAGCATTGTTGGGTTGTTGGCCATGGTTGTCCTGGTCGGCATGGGAGAGAGGATGGCGGAGCGGTTTCTCCCAATTTACCTTATCGCACTTGGCGGCGGTGCGATTTCAGTCGGTCTGCTGAACGGCATGGACAATCTGTTGTCGGCTCTGTACTCCTTCCCCGGTGGATATCTCGCCGACCGACTAGGCACCAAGAGGGCACTGCTGGTTTTCAACCTTCTTGCCATGGCAGGGTTTGTAGTTGTCATCTTGATCCCTGCCTGGCAGGCGGTGATTGCTGGCTCGGTCCTGTTTCTGAGCTGGACGGCTATTTCACTTCCTGCCACGATGGGACTTGTTGCCGAGGTGCTTCCCGAAAACAGGCGCACGATGGGCGTAACGATGCACTCGTTGGTGCGCCGCTTCCCCATGGCTCTGGGTCCACTTGTAGGCGGAACGTGCATCGACATCTGGGGTCGCGTTGCCGGCATCCGTATCGCTTTCATCGGGGCGCTCGCCATGGCAGTCGTAGCTGCTGTCATGCAGCAACTCCTGATTGAAGACGATAGCAACGCCAAAGACGTTCAAACCACAAGATCGCAAGCCGAGAAAAACCCACTCCGACTACTGAGGGTAATGACCCCGGAACTACGGAATCTGCTCATCTCCGACACCCTCATCCGTTTCTGCGAGCAGATTCCTTACGCCTTTGTGGTGATCTGGTGCATGGAAGTTGTCGCCATGCCTGTGTCGGGCGTGCAGTTTGGTGTTCTGACAAGCGTAGAAATGGCCACCGCTGCTCTTATTTACGTACCAGTGGCCTACCTTGCCGATCGCGGTCAGAAAAAGCCGTTCGTCCAAATGACCTTCGTATTCTTCACACTGTTTCCCCTAGCGCTGTTGTTTTGCCGATCTTTCTGGGCACTAGTACCGGTGTTTGTTCTTCGGGGGCTGAAGGAGTTCGGAGAACCGACTCGCAAAGCACTCATCATGGACTTGGCTCCACAGGACCGTAAAGCTGGGATGTTCGGGTTGTATTATCTGATGCGTGACGTGGTCGTCTCGGTGGCAGCGTTTGGCGGAGCATTCCTGTGGATCATCGGGCCGGAAGTGAACCTCCTGGCTGCTTTCGCCTTCGGCGTGCTCGGCAGCTGCTGGTTCACCTGGAAGTCGAAATCTTAGCCCGCCGCCGCGCGCCCTCGGGCGTATTGACATTGAATACTTCGCCTGATACCTATCTTCACAAACCAATACGATTCACAGAGAGGCCGTCCCACGCACTTTCGCAGTTCTCAATACTAAAAGGGAAAGCGCCGGGAAAAGGGTAGATATGGCTGCTCCCGAAGCTGCCTTAGCCCGGATTATGCAAGAACCGTAATCCGCTGTTGAAAAAGGGCTCGAGAAGTGGCCCAACTCGGAAGCGGGCAGTTGTGACAGGCGGATTTGCGAAGAATATCGGTTGGCGAGGCGTTTGAGTGGTTGGGGGAGTGAATTTCAGACAGATCTGGGCCTGGATGAGTGTCGGAAGCGGTTTTTCGGGGAACTGGGAGAAGCTAGCTGGAGTTCAGGCGACTCAAGACGAGGTGAAAGAGGGGTTGTTCGGGAAAGGCTGAGGAAAGATGGACCCAGATGCGTCGAGTGGTTTGTCGGATCCGGGCCCCGATCTTGAGGACACGACGACGTAAGGTTTCGATTTCGAGCTTGTGCCAGGGGGTTCCGTGCAGATAGTCGCGCAGGCGCACGAACATCTGGTAAGCCAGTGCATGCAGGAGGAGTCGAAACTGGTTGGCCAGGAATCGATGACAGCTGAGTCGGTCCATGCTCAGATGATTCTTAAAGGCCTTGATGAAGTTCTCGGTCTGCCCTCGGTCGGTGTAGTGGTCATAAAGTGATTGGGAGCAGAGATCGTCCCGGTTGGTGACCACAAAGCGACGATTGATCCCGCGCTGATCGACCTCCACTTTGACAATGACGCGACGGGATCGATCCCAGCTGTTGGCTCGATAAAGAAACTCGTCAAACTGACGCTGTTTTTCCTCCCGCTCAACGAACCTTTCCCGAGTCGAATCCAGCAGGGGCTCGACCACTCGCTGCAGGCGAGGGTTGCGACTTAACCCAATGACATATTGGAGTTGATTCTCTTCACCTTCACAGAACTCGTAGAGCCGAGGCGTGGCAAAGCCGCTGTCGGCCCGAATCTCAATCTCGACATCCGTCCCCACTGCTTGTCGGATGGCCTCCACGACGCGCTTCAGAATGGGCACGATGTGAGAGGCAGCCCCCTTGTTGCCAGGTCTCAACACGGCACAGACCAGGTCTCCCGTGGCGGCATCGAAGATCAGCAAAGGATGCAGAATGTGGTTTCGGTAATACCCGTGGTAGAAGGCGAACTCCTGTTGGCCGTGAGTGTGGTCGTCGGTACTGTCCAGATCCAGGATGATCTTGGCGGGACGTCTCTTCTTCAGGGAGCGCACATAACGGCGTAGCAGCCACCGGCTCAGACGCATCAGATCCTTCTTGGTGACGGAGTTCTCCAAGCGGGAGAAAGTCGGCTGGGTGGCCAAATCGGGATCGCTCTCGGGCAACTGATCACAGACTGTCTTGAGCATCGGATCCGAGCGCAGCGTATCGGCGTCATTACAGTCTTCGTAGCCGGCCACGATCTGCAACACTCGTTGTCGGATCAACTTCAACAGGTCATGACGAATGTAGCGTCGGTCCCGGCTTTCCGCAATACACGAACTGAAGCCCTCGCACAATCGATGTTGCCGATCCAGCGATCCAAACAACAACCATCCTGCGTCGGAAGTGAGGCTCCCCCCATCAAAACGAGCTGTGATGTCTCTGTGGCTGTGAAATGGCAGGGTATTCTGGCAGACTGTTTTCAACATAGCCGTAGCTCCTGTTTAGGGTTGTTTTTATGTAAACCCTTTTATATCAGAGAGCTACGGCTTTTTTTCTGGACCCAAATCTCACTCGGATTCAGATCTCTTGCATAATCCGGGCTAGAGCTGGTGGATGGAAAAAAACTGAAGGGGCGTCTCGACCTGGTAGGGGACAATCATTTCACGATGGAGTTGCTAGAAGGCCAAGGCACCACACTCCAAATCAGCTATGAAAGCGTTAGGAAGCTGAAGGTGCTCACGAAGACTTCCTACCGCGCGAAGGGTCAACCGAATGCGCGGCTTGCTAGGCAAGCCATCGACGGTCTGGGAGTGGATACCCATGTGATGGTCAGGTTGCCTGACGAAACGATACTGCGGGGACATATCCAGGTGATCGACGAGAGAAGGTTTACATTGAGGCTGGACACGAGCGGCCAGTTAACACCAATCCCCTACGACCAAATCCTGCAGGTTCGGGAGAACCCTCATGTGCCGATTCTCATTGGCATCTTTGCAGCTGTCGGTGCCCTCGTTTGGCTGATAGTGGTTATGGCTAGAAAAGACTCTGGTGACGAACCGTTCGTAAGCACCATCGATCCGAACACAATCCGGGCGGGTCAGGCACTTGAGGTCAGGATTACCGGAAACAACTTCGCCACCGGAGCCACGGTGAAATTCAAAAACGGAGGGGGGCCCAAACCAATGGCGTCCAATGTCGTGGTCGAAGATGCCAACAGCCTTACCGCAACTGTGAGGGTGAATGCCCCCGGGCCATCCCGTGATCGGGTCTGGGATGTAGTGGTTACCAATTCGGAAGGAAAAACCGGCCAGTTAAAGGACGTCTTTACCGTTACGCCCTGAAGGCAGGGGGAAACGGAAGACACTTGATGATCTCTCCGCTTAATCACCACGGCTACGGTTAGTTATGACCTTGATGAGGACATCAAGCTGCACCTGCCGGAATCTCGCCTTCACCTCCATCTTCTCGTTACCGATCAGCAACAATTCATCGCTGGCCGCGCTGTAACGGGGCCACTTGGGAAGCCCGTCGGAATTCGGATTAGCTGATGTGCCGAAATTGACCCAGTAGGTGTGCATGGCCTCCGCCACTTGCCGATCAGCGCGCGTGAAGGCTATGCGTGAGATCGGAAGGGCATCGACTGTATTAAAGACCATAGGTACATCAGCCCCATGATTCGCGCCCTTGGCGTCTTTTCTTGCCCGCTGGCGCACAAAATCAAAATGATAAAGGTAGGTGGGAGCATGGGTCGATTGAATCCTGGCAATGGTTCGGGCCGGTGCAACGAAGGTTGCATCGCCAAATATGAGTTCGGCCAGGTACGTCCTGTCGCCGTTGGCCTCGTTCTTATAGGCTGCGCTCACCGTCTGCAAGTCTGGACCCAACAAGAGCATGACCTTGTCGGTGCTCAAGCCCAGTGCTTTCATCAAACTTGCCTCATAGCTGTTGGCGCCAATCATGAGTGGTACCCTGGCTGCTCGCCCTGCCAGAAAAGCCTGGTGAATTGATTCCTTGATCAGTTTTCCGTCAATCACAGGGCCAAAACCACCCTGAATCGCGAAGGCGTTGGAACGACGAATAATCTCATCAGCGGGTATGGCTCGCAGTTGTTCAATTTGATTGCCCCCGGACACGCCGAGACGGCTCGCTACCTTCTCGTCGATGCCGGCGAGACTCTCCAATTGAGGCAGATCCTGATCCAGATGTCGGGGGCGCTGCAGACCGTTAGCGCTTTGGACAATCGCCTGATGAAACAAGCCCCTTGCAGGTTCTGCGATCATCAGGTACAAGACGCTGGCGCCTCCGGCGGATTCGCCAAAAATGGTCACCTGGTCGGGATTGCCACCAAATCGGCTGATGTTGTTCCTCACCCACTTGAGTGCAGAGATTTGATCCATCGAGCCGTAATTGCCGAGGAGTTGATCGTCGGCTGACTCTGCCAGTTCCGGGTGATGAAAGAACCCCAGGTGTCCCAACCGATAGTTGATCGACACCAGGACAATACCGTTCTCAGCGAAATGACTGCCGTCGTACCATGGTGTACCGCTCTTGCCGATTCGGAAGGCCCCCCCATGAATCCACACCATAACTGGTGCCTTCTCTGCCTCTTTCGGTGCCCAGATATTGAGTGTAAGGCAGTCTTCGCTCTGTGTTCCGAACATCTGCGCCAGACGTTCTGGCTGCGGACAAGCATGACCGAAATCATCGGCAATCAGCGGTTCTTTCCAGGGACTAGGCGGCGCCGGTGGTGCCCATCGCAATGAACCTGTGGGTGGCGCCGCATAAGGAATACCCTTGAAAATATTGATGTTCTCTTCTTCCCTGCCTCAACGGAGCCGTATGTCGTATTGACGAGGGGTTTGGCAAGAATCCCTTGACAGCACAGTAGGAGGACGACGGTCGAAACCCTCTGTGCCAATAATGGTGAGACACTTCTTCCCGGCTAAATTAGAGTAGAGGGCGAGAAGCTGGATTACAGAATGATAGAAAACAGAAGCGACAAGAAACTGAGGATTTTGGAAACCTCGGAGCGGAGGGGAGAGGTCTCCAAAATCGCTGCGGGACGGACCGAGCCCGAGAAGGCGTTGCCGCGACCCGACCCGGAAGTTCCTGCCAAGGCAACCCGTCGCCGGTTTTCAGCCCGCTATAAGCTCCGGGTCCTGGAGCAGGCCGATGGCTGCGAAGAGTCGGGCGAAGTGGGAGCATTACTGCGCCGAGAAGGACTTTACTGGTCGAATCTGCAGACCTGGCGACGCCAACGCGAGCACGGAACGCTGCAGGCATTGACCCCTCGCAAGCGGGGACGAAAGGCAAAGCCGGTCAATCCTCTGGATCATCAACTGAGGCAAGTGGAGGCTGAGAATCGGAAGCTGAAACGCAAGCTCGAGAAGTTTGAAGCCATGCTGGATCTCCAAAAAAAAGTCTCGCAACTGTTGGGAATCTCTCTGGCGAGCAGCGAAGAGAACGGAGACGAGAGCTGATGGACGAAGCTTTGCGATTCTCACAATCCCACGGAGTCCGTGCCGGCTGTCAGGCTCTGGATCTGCCGCCATCGAGTCTGTATCGGGAGAAACTTCGGCGCGAACGGCCGGCGCTGGATCCTCGGCCTCGGGCCGCATCCCCACGCGCCTTGAGCCCGCCCGAAAGGGAAGCCGTTGTGGAGGTCCTGCACAGCCGACAGTTTATCGACAAAGCTCCTGCCGCCGTATGGGCGGAGCTGCTGGACGAAGGGCGATACTTGTGCTCGATTCGAACCATGTACCGCATTCTGGCCAAACGTCTGGAAGTTAGAGAACGCCGTCGCCAGCGCCGCCATCCCCAATACTCCAAGCCGGAACTTCTGGCCACCGGCCCGAACCAATGCTGGTCGTGGGACATCACCAAGCTGAAGGGGCCCGTCAAATGGAGCTATTACTACCTCTACGTGATCCTGGACATCTTCAGCCGCTATGTGGTGGGCTGGATGGTGGCCACCCAGGAAAGCTCCCGCCTGGCCAAGGTCTTGATCGCCCAGAGCTACTCCAAGCAGGAGATCGTAGCGGGTGGTCTCACCCTGCATGCCGATCGTGGCTCGTCGATGAGTTCCAAAGCACTGGCCTTGCTACTGGCCGATCTGGGAGTCACCAAGTCTCACTCTCGGCCTCATGTCTGTGACGACAATCCCTACTCGGAATCCCAATTCAAGACCCTCAAGTACCGTCCCGAATTCCCGGCTCGTTTCGGCACCATTCAGCAAGCCAGAGACTTTTGTCGGGATTTCTTCGATTGGTATAACCGCGACCATCGCCATTCGGGTATCGGCCTGCACACTCCCGCGGATGTGCACTACCTCACCGCCATCACCACCCGTCGCGATCGATCCCAAACATTGGAGGCCGCCCATGCACTCTTCCCGGAGAGATTTCCCAACGGCAAACCCGTTCCTCCTCCTCTTCCCGAGGCGGTCTGGATCAACCCTCCCGAAAAGGAGAACTTTTGAGATGAAACTACAGTAATTTATTCACCAAAGTGTCTCAAAGTTGTTGACACGTTCCGAAATGGTGGCCATGGCTTTCTCCAGGGTAGAAACTGGATTCGTTCTAGCTAGTACGGGTTGTCGTCAAGGGAAGCATCACGAGGCCATTATATTGATCGCAGCCTAACGACCGAGATTTCTTGAGCGACTCGAGACACCTCTCCGAAAGGCAGGAGCTGCTCGGAGGCCGGGGCTGATCTCCCCCGTGGATCCAAGTCCGCGGCTTTGAAGAACGTTGCTCGTCCAGTTGTGGGCGTCAGCTGGAGCGCATTGTTATACGGCGCTTCGACTACCTGAAAGAACCCGAATCTATCGAAAGGCCTGCACTGACTACTGCGCCTTGAGACGCCCGTTCATGTCAGTGTATGCAGTTTTGATTAGCTTCAATAGAGCCGTAGCGTCGACCCCACCTTCTGGTCTGAGCTTCACATGACGCATAAACTTGCCAGTGCCTTCCAGCAGGCCGTTCGGATCGGGCAGCTCGGCGCCACTAAAGAACCCGACATTGACGTGAGCTTTGAAGGCGTTGACGTAGGCGAATGCCGCGTCAGCTACGCAAGCGGTCGGATGGCCGTCATGCAATAGCTCTCGAACATCGTCTCCGCAGTCGCGCATGACATCAAACCAGTACTTCGCGATTGCCCCCAACTCATCCGAATGCTCGGTGATCCAAGCCTCGATGTTAGGATCTCGCTTGACCGCACTAGGGAAACGCATGAGCCGATTCATAGGTGTTACGCTCCGAAGCCTCGAACCTCAATCGCCGTATAACAATGAATATTCTGGTCAGTATAGTATCGCGGTTGTCCACATAAGACGCTAGCAAGGATCGCCGAAAGGCACCCCATGATTAGCCTACTGGCAACGAGTTCCGCTGAACATGCCACTCGAAGCGGAAGGCTTACACTGATTCGCATATTACCGGTTCGGCATTTTGTCAATGGGGCTGCGAACGCCCTTTGGTCCCTGGTTCACTTTGCGACACACCTCCTGGAGGATGGTTACGATATTCGTACCGTGCTGGGGTTTCCAGGATCGCCTTCAGCATCTGCAGATCTCTGGCGACTCGACGCTTGAACACCCACCTGATCAACGGCGTGAATGGCCGATAGGCGGCATCCAACTCGACATCAGAGTGATAGGTGAACCGGGTCAGCGTTCCTTCCTCTTCGACGAGGCGGAAGCCCTCTGCGGACAGAGCGTCCGAGACGGTGCGGAAGGAGGTCTTGCGCCCCGGCTCGTACTCCACGACCTCGGCGTCAATTCTCAGAGTGCGGCCCATGAAGCGGATCACCTCATGAGTAACCATGCCTATCCGCACTTCGCCGGGCGGGTCGTGACGCATCTCGGATACTCCGGAGCGCCACTTCGGGTCGTTCTCGTAGTTGCCAACGACGGCAAAGACGTCCCTCGAAGAACGATCGATCAACACGGTGCCAATCACTGTGACCATCTGTCGATGCTATCGCACGGCCCAGTTCTTGCGGGTGTGAATGACGGTTGGCACGGGTATTCCTAGAGAAACAGCCACCAGATTACGGCGATCATCCCGAGCAAACAGACCGCTCCACAGCAGATCGCACAGATAAGTTTAAACATAGGTACCTCCAATCACTTATGGCTTTGTCCTCGGCCTGACGAAAGCCCCTTGGAGTCGGGACCTTCGAGCTGAGTTCTCAGCGCCACATCTCTGTTCAGCAGGGTGTCTCTGGCCTGGCACACCTCTCCCATGCCGCCTTCGCCGAGCTTGCCCGTGATGCGGTAATGGGAGATCGTCTGGCCGATCATCAGTCACTACCCGTTGTCTGCTACTGAAAGGGAATCTCGACCTAATGCTAGCCCGGATTATGCAAGAGATCTGAATCCGAGTGAGAACTGGGCCCAGAAGAAAAGCCGTAGCTCTCTGATATAAAAGGGTTTACATAAAAACAACCCTAAACAGGAGCTACGGCTATGTTGAAAACAGTCTGCCAGAATACCCTGCCATTTCACAGCCACAGAGACATCACAGCTCGTTTTGATGGGGGGAGCCTCACTTCCGACGCAGGATGGTTGTTGTTTGGATCGCTGGATCGGCAACATCGATTGTGCGAGGGCTTCAGTTCGTGTATTGCGGAAAGCCGGGACCGACGCTACATTCGTCATGACCTGTTGAAGTTGATCCGACAACGAGTGTTGCAGATCGTGGCCGGCTACGAAGACTGTAATGACGCCGATACGCTGCGCTCGGATCCGATGCTCAAGACAGTCTGTGATCAGTTGCCCGAGAGCGATCCCGATTTGGCCACCCAGCCGACTTTCTCCCGCTTGGAGAACTCCGTCACCAAGAAGGATCTGATGCGTCTGAGCCGGTGGCTGCTACGCCGTTATGTGCGCTCCCTGAAGAAGAGACGTCCCGCCAAGATCATCCTGGATCTGGACAGTACCGACGACCACACTCACGGCCAACAGGAGTTCGCCTTCTACCACGGGTATTACCGAAACCACATTCTGCATCCTTTGCTGATCTTCGATGCCGCCACGGGAGACCTGGTCTGTGCCGTGTTGAGACCTGGCAACAAGGGGGCTGCCTCTCACATCGTGCCCATTCTGAAGCGCGTCGTGGAGGCCATCCGACAAGGAGTGGGGACGGATGTCGAGATTGAGATTCGGGCCGACAGCGGCTTTGCCACGCCTCGGCTCTACGAGTTCTGTGAAGGTGAAGAGAATCAACTCCAATATGTCATTGGGTTAAGTCGCAACCCTCGCCTGCAGCGAGTGGTCGAGCCCCTGCTGGATTCGACTCGGGAAAGGTTCGTTGAGCGGGAGGAAAAACAGCGTCAGTTTGACGAGTTTCTTTATCGAGCCAACAGCTGGGATCGATCCCGTCGCGTCATTGTCAAAGTGGAGGTCGATCAGCGCGGGATCAATCGTCGCTTTGTAGTTACCAACCGGGACGATCTCTGCTCCCAATCACTTTATGACCACTACACAAACCGAGGGCAGACCGAGAACTTCATCAAGGCCTTCAAGAATCATCTGAGCATGGACCGACTCAGCTGTCATCGATTCCTGGCCAATCAGTTTCGACTCCTCCTGCATGCACTGGCTTACCAGATGTTCGTGCGCCTGCGCGACTATCTGCACGGAACCCCCTGGCACAAGCTCGAAATCGAAACCTTACGTCGTCGGGTCCTCAAGATTGGGGCCCGGATCCGACAAACCACTCGCCGCATCTGGGTCCATCTTTCCTCAGCCTTCCCCGAACAACCCCTCTTCCACCTCGTCTTGAGTCGCCTGAACTCCAGTTAGCTTTTCCCAGCTCCCCCGAAAAACCGCTTCCGACACTCATCCAGGCCCAGATCTGTCTGAAATTCACTCCCCAAACCACTCAAACGCCTCGCCAACCCATATTCTTCGCAAATCCGCCTGTCACACCTGCCCGCTTCCGAGTTGGGCCACTTCTCGAGTCGTTTTTCAACACCGGACTACGGTTCTTGCATAATCCGGGCTAGGCCCACTCCTGGAAGAATGCAATGACAACAGACCTCGATCCCGGAAATCCCAAGTCGATCCCAGGTTCATCCCAAACGAAACCTACCCATACCTGAGCCATCGTCACCCTTTCAACACCCTTTTATCTTGATGTCCACACCCTTGATGAAGCCTTTCGCCTCCCACTCGCTCAAGAAGGTTTTGACGCGGTCTCCTTCCGGAGCCTCGGGGCGGAGCTTCAGGAAACGCCTGAGCTCTTTCGCAGCAGCATCAAAGTTGCCCTTATCCGACAGCAGCAGGCCCAGCAGGTAACCGGCATACGGGTAGTCGTCGGCCTTACGGCTGGCTCTGACTTTGGTGAGCGACTCCTCGGCCTGTTCCAATCGACGCAGATGGAGGTTGGCGATCCCCTGATAGTAGTGGGCTGTCATGAGGTAAGGATTCAACTCTATGACCTTTGCGCTCCACTGGCTGACCTGGTCCCAGCGCTGCCGCCGGGACTCAAGCTCCATCATCGCCAGCGGAGGTTGAACATACTTGGGGTCGCTGGCTGCGGCCGATTCAAAGGCCTTCTGAGCATCGGACTCGTCCTTGAGCTGGAGTCGAACTTGTCCCAACAAGTTCCAAGCCTCAGAAAATTCATGATACAGATCGGTGGCCTTCTCCAGCTCGACCACAGCCTTCTGATAGTCGGGGCTTTTCTTCTGGACCTCTTTGAGGGCCTTCTTATACTGCTTGCGGGCTTTCTTGGGAGCCGACATTGTGGTCACGCTGCTTAGAGTTCCGACAATACTCCCAGCCCGATAGAGGACAAGGACTCCAACATCGGGATTCTCCAGGGGTCGTCGAAAGGTCAGCGAAATGCTTTCCGACTGGAAGCCCGGCTGGCTGGCTCGCAATTCGCAGCGGTTCAGATTCATGTGAGCAGGGGTCTGGGTTTGCAGGGACTGGCCACCCTGCGAAACGCCCCCGAAGCCCTCTGTTCCCGTAGGGTTTATTGCCCCAAATTGATCCAGGCTTCCAACACTGACATCCATCGTGGTCTGCAGCTGGTTGAGGCCCAGGATAACGTTGAAGTGGCCGTTAGAAGTGTGGACCTTACGGCGAACCATCCCGTCACACAGCAGTTCGATCTGGGCCGTCATGTCAGCCCGACTGCCGTCATCGTAAATCACTGTGCCGGTGAGAAAGAGGGGCTGCTGCTCGATCCGGCGAGACCGCTGTGCCTGTGGTTGTTCTTGCTGGTTACCTGTCGGCTGGGGTGTGTTGTCCGGCTTTTCTTGGGCGAACACAAGCCCGAATAATACGAAACAAGGGAAGAGAACAATGATGGGTTGTGCCTTGGTCAAGATAGCAGCCCTTCAATGACCGTGGACCTTGGATTTTGTTGTATCAGACATTCTAACGTGAATTCTGTTCTTATCAATGCCAGAAGTGTCTCGCCTGGCCGGGCTCTATCCAAATCACTGGCAACTGAAGAGATCGAGTTGCGGCGACAATCGCCATCAAGAAAAATAGAAAAGAGTTGACGAACCATTACAGACCGCAGTTTCAATTACCTGGTCAGTGCGGGATTTGGCGCTGAGATGGCGCGGGGACCTGATTCACATCACGACTTCATGCGCGTCACTGAACTACGGGCGGTGGGACCGCTGAGAAGAGAGGCTGCGTATGTAGGAGGCAATCGGTCGAAAGGCCGCGGCGGCGAATACCTTGTGCGTTCCGGCATTGGCATGCCGGTCGCCGACATAGATGACGGCATTTTCGAGGCCGCGCTCGTAATCCTCACGGTAAGCCATCGATCAGTTCGATGTCGTATTTTCGGCAACTCCTTCGCAACCATGGACCGATCCGCTCTTGCACGGGGAATTCACTCATGGGAGGCAGAATTAGGGCGAAGACCTTGCGATCCCCCACGATATTCCGGATCCGCCGGAACAGATAATCCGCGATCCGCGCCTTCGACAGATCCTCTTCGTCTTTCACATTCGCGGATGGACTCGCGGTCCTACTCGGGCCGCCTGTCCGCGGCCACCCATGGACGATTCGGCCGGCCGACCGGATTCTTCTCATCAACTCGTAACCGCTTTCATTATGAATGGCACGCAGTGTCAATTACCAGGGTAATTCCCCCACCTCCGTCACCAGGGTAATTCCCCCATTTGGGGATCAACATCATCTCGTTTCTCTTGATTTTCGGCGGTTGTGCTTGGGAAAAGTTTTCCCAAGCAGGTTCCTCCTTTCTGGTCGCAGTCGGGATCTGTTTCGAGCCAGCGTTTTTCCAGTCGCAGCATTTGCATTTGATTGAAAGTCCGATAGCGGGCGGAAAGCTGGCTGCTCGTGACCTCCTGTAAAACGGAACTGAAGTAATGCAGGGAACCGATGGGCTGCCCCGGGAGTCCGTTGAGCCAGGAGACGTACTTGCGTCCGCAGCCCAGGAAAATAGACTGGCGGACATCCTCGAGTTCGATGCCTTGCTGGAACCACTGGGCAGCCAGCCGGCGATCCGAGATCGAGTATCGGCAACGGATGCAGGGACGCTCCAGCAACATCTCTCCGATGGCCTCCACATAGAGGGTTTGAGCCGATCGAGTGGAGCTGAGCGAGTCAGCCGAGAGGCTGCGCTGGTAGGGCCAGTACTGGTCGGCAATCTCCAGGACACCGGGAGCATGCTGGTTGGAGCTACGCCGGACCCGGCAGACCTGCCTCTCCTCGAGCTCCTGGAGATAGGTTCCAATCGAGCGGCGCGATTTGCGCAGCGCCCTGGCCACGTCCTGCTGGCGAAAGAGAAAGCGCCCGGTACTTCTCTCGGCGCCCAGAGAGATGTGAACGAACAGCTTGAAGGCCCCGTCGGAGAGTTTCTCCAGAGCGGCCTGCCAGCCGGCGGCGGCGGCAAACCAGCCGTTGTCGCCTTTAATCTTCAAACGGCTCATGGCGAAACCTCCTTTTGGGGGGATCCTTTGACGGGTCGTTTTCGCCTCCGGTAAGACTCGCCCTCCCACTCCAGCTGGTGAGCGTTGTGGCAGAGCCGGTCCAGCAGCGAGTTGGCCTGGATGGGGTCGCCAAACAGCGCCATCCACTCCTCCAGGCTGCGATTACTGGTCAGCATCAGCGAGCCTTTCTGATAGCGCTCGTAAACGATGTCGTACAGATCGTCGGCCTGCTCCTCGGTCAGGGGCTTGAGCCCAAAGTCGTCAATGATCAAAAAATCATAGCCGCAGTAGTGCTGGATGCGGCGATCGCGGGAGAGATCGGCCCGGGCCGCTTCCAGAGTACGGAACAGGCGCGGAGCCTGGATGTAGCGCACGTCATGACCGCGGCGTACCGCCTCGTGTCCCAGAGCCAGGGCGATGTGACTCTTGCCCACACCCACCGGCCCGCACAGGCAGATGTTTTCTTTGTTTTCCAGAAAGCGGCAGGTGGCCAGGTCATAGATGCGGCGCCGCTTGATGTTCGGGTTAAAGCCAAAATCGAACTCTTCGAGGGTCTTGATCTCGGCAAAGCAGGCTTTCTTGAGCCGGCGCGCAAACTTGGTCTGGGAGCGACGCTCCAGCTCATCCTGAATCAGCAGAGTCAGAAAGTCGACGTAGGCCAGTTGTCGTTTTTCGGCCTCCTTGAGCCGCACTTCCAGAGTGTCCAACAATCCTCCCAATCGCAGTTGCTTGAGCTGGTCGAGCAGATGTTGATAGTGACTCATGAGACCTCCTGTCGGTGCACGAAGTAATCCTGGGGACGGGCAAATCGACAAGCTGAGGCCGCCGGACTGGGGGGTCTACGAGGAGGTAAGGGCTGTCGGAACAAGCCTTTCGCCAGAATCTGCTTCAGAGAAGCAAAGCGGACATTGTCAAAGCGCAAGGCCCGCCGGCAGGCCTGATCCAGAGTAGCCGCTGGGTGGGACTCGGCCAGCCGCAGCACGGCCTGGGCCTTTCTCAGGTTGCGCATGGCGTGATCGCCCAAGATGCGCCGCACGTAGCGGCCCACTTCGGGCCCCAGCTCGTCGGACCGGCGCCGGCACCACTCGGGAGTCTGCTCCAGATAGATCCGCTTGTCGGGAGGATAGTCGGCCGTTTGGGTCTGCCAGCTTCCCGGTTCGAAGACCCGCACGTGGGTCTTGATCAACTGATGGTTCCGATACACCCGCACCAGCTTCAGGTCGGCCCGCACCCACAGCTTCTCTCCCCGGTAGGGATAGGGGACCGAGTAGTAGCACTTGTCCAGGATCAGATGGCAGTCCCAATGCACGGTGCATTGTTTCCACTGAGGCGCTTCGTAGGGTTGATCGGGCAGGGGCAGCAGCAGCTCGGCTTCTTCTCCAACAAACACCTCGTAGGGTTTGCGATGGGTGGTGCCATGCTCTCGCAGACCGACTTCCTTGAGACACCACTCCAGAGCTTTCTCGTTGGCCTCCTCGATATCCCGAAAACGACGCCCCGCCAGGATCTGCTGACGCACCACCGGCACACATCTCTCCACTTTCCCTTTGTGGCGAGCCATCTGCACTTTTGCCGGGTCGGCCACGAATCCATAGTGTCTTTCCAGTTCGGCGTAGGCCGGGTTGAGCGTCGGATCGTACAGATCGGGCTTCAGCACACCGTCTTTCAGATTGTCCAGGACAAGCAATCTTGGACAGCCTCGAAAAAAAGAAAAAGCACGCATGTGACAGTCCAGCCAAGTGGGGCTGTCCTGACCAAACACAAAGCGCACGAAGCGGTGGCGGCTGTAGCTCAAGATCATGATAAAGACCCAGGTCTTGCGCCGTTTGCCGGTTTCCGGATCTTGCATCAGCCCGGCATAGCCGAAGTCGACCTGGCCCTGATGATTATGTTGAGCTCAACATAAAGAGCATTATGGAAAGCCGGAAGTTATGTTGAGTTGCCCTCTCCCTTCCTTATTTTTCCGGTAGGCATTGACCAGTCACTTTACATAATTCCTCTCCAAGGCTGCCCAACGAAGAGGCAGACCTAAAAGGAGGAATCTATGTTGAGAGAGAGATTACGCAAGGACTATCGGGAATGTTACGAACGTTCAGCCCATCGAGAGCGGATCAGGCTGCTGGCAAACAAGCTCCACGATTTGGAGTACTTGGATGTGGTCGTCGTCGATCACGTCCATGAATGGCTGCGATTCACAGAACACTGCGGTCAGCTCGGAATCCAGATCCCATTCAGGGTGCGATCACCTGTGGTGGATGCCTATGTCCAGCAGCGTCTGCCCGGAGGCAGCGCCAGTCGTCACCGCTTCATTCGAGCTTCGATCCGCATCTTCATCGAGGCTGACGAGAACGGCGATTTTCGGCGGAAACTCCGAACGCGAACCGAACCGGGAGGCAATCTGTTTGAGAACTGGGCTGTCCCTTACCTCGCATTCTTGAAGGAGCATCGGTGCGTTTCCGAGAAGACCCTTCGAAGAGGAGCTCTTGCGCTGGGCCGATTCATGGAGTTCCTGGAAAGCGGGGGCATCGGGGACCTGAAACAACTGACAGCCGCTCATGTCCACGACTTTTGCAGCCGGCGGCCCGACCACCACAAGCCCATCACGTGGAGCGGATATGTGGGGTACGTTCGGCGTCTTCTGAAGCATGCCTTCGCCCAAGGGATGCTGCCCCGAGACCTGTCCGCCGCGGCAGCAGGATGCAGGCAGTACCGGGACAGCGGCCTGCACGACGTTCTGTGCGAAGCCGAGGTCGAGAGGCTGTTGAGTTCCACGGATCGCTCTTCGGGCATCGGGCGACGAGACTACGCCCTGCTTTTGCTGGCTGCGCGCTACGGCCTGCGACCGGCGGACATACGCGGGATGCAACTCGAAGACATCCGCTGGCGCGAAGGCGCCATCGTCATCCAGCAGTCAAAGACGGGCAGGAAGTTGACGTTGCCCCTCCTCCAGGACGTGTCGGAGGCCCTGATCTCCTACCTGCGAAATGGCCGGCCGCCGACCAAAGCGCGCAATGTCTTCGTCCGCCACAGGGCGCCCTTTGAGCCGTACGGGGTCAACAACAACTTCTCCAGTATCGCCCGAAAGGCCATGAGAAACGCGGGCCTGCAGGGACGGCCCGGGCGCAAGGGCCTGTATCTGTTGCGCCACACTCTGGCCACACGTCTGCTGGACGCCGAAGTTCCCGTCAAAACGATCGGCGATGTTCTGGGCCACGCCTCGGCGGACTCGACGCTGGGCTACATGAAAGTCGATGTTCGCCACCTGCGAGCAGCGGCCATTTCCATTGCGGAGGTGCTGCAATGAACAAACAAGTAGAACCGTTCGCTTCGCCGTTAGCAGGGCAGATCAGACGCTTTCTTCGACTCAAGCGCGCGCGAGGATGCCGGTATAAAGAAGAAGAGCGGATGCTGCACGACCTGGATCGGTTTTTGGCGCGCCGTCTTCCGAAACGAGATCCTGTCATGACCGATGAGATCAACCGAGCCTATCTGGCCCGCAGAGGAAACGAGTCGGAGACGACGCGAGGGAATCGGCTGAGCCTCATTCGTGAGTTTTGCAAGTTCCTGGCGCTGGAAGATCCCCGCACTTCGATTCCCCCCACGCGCTATCTCGGCATCCGGCGCCGCCCGTTTGTGCCCCGGGTCTTGACCCTCGAAGAAGGACGCCAGTTTTTGCAAGCGTGTCTCGATTTGCCCAGCGGGCGCTGTTCACCCCTGAGCGGAATGGTCCATGGCACAGCCCTCATGCTCCTTTATCTCAGCGGCTTGAGGTTGGGAGAAGCGCTGTCCCTGAACCTGGAAGACGTGGATGAGGCTGGGGGCGTCTTGATTGTCCGGCGGGCCAAGTTCGGAAAGTCGAGGCTGGTTCCCATGGCCGATGATCTCACCGATCGAATGCGCCAATGCCGATCCTTTGTCGAGGGCCACCTCGGACTCCGCGCTCCAACCGCCTGTTTTTTCCCGGGTCCGAGGGGACAAAGATGTTCCGCGGACGTCATTCGAGCTTCATTCCGCAGAGCCCTGGCCCGGGCTGAGATCCCCTACTTGGGCCCAGGCAAGGGTCCTCGCCTGCATGATCTTCGCCACGGATTTGCGGTGCATCGGATGATCCTCTGGTACCGTCTCTCCAGCAAGGGGCGGATCTGAACGCCCGGCTGCCCATTCTTGCCACCTATCTGGGCCATGTCGGCTTGACCAGTTCGCAACGGTATTTGCGTGTGACTGAGGATCTGGTGGGAGAAGTGACCCGTCGTTATCAGCTTCGCTTTGGGAGCCTGATTCGGGAAAGGAGCGCTTCATGACCTTTGAACTTTCAACCCTGGTAACAGATTTTTTCGTGGTCCACCTCGCCGCCGAGCGCAACGCTAGTCAACACACCGTATATGCGTATCGCGACACGATGAAGCTGCTGCTTCGCTTTGCCGCCGCCGACCGCAAACGCACTATCGATCGGCTCACTCTTGAGGATCTCTCCGCGGAGGTGGTTTTGCGGTTCCTCAGCGACCTGGAGAGCCGAAGGCGCAACTCGATCAGCACTCGCAACGCCCGCTTGGCGGCCATCCATTCCTTTTACCGCTACGTCCTCAGCCGAGAACCCGCCTCCGCCTCCTTATGCCATCGGGTTCTGGCAATACCGTTCAAGCGGACCCTGCGGTCCACGCCGGGCTATCTCAATAGGCAGCAGATCGAGCGTCTCTTCAACCGGATCGACCGTTCCACCCCGGCAGGGGAACGGGACTATGTCTTGCTGGTGCTTCTCTACGACACCGGAGCACGGGTCCAGGAAGGGCTGGACATGAAGCCGCGCGACTTCCAGCTGACGAGTCCAGCGTTTGTTCGCGTGACCGGCAAGGGCGGCAGACAGCGTCTCTGCCCTCTGCTTCCGCAGACTGCCCGGCTCGTGGCTCGATTCTTGAAAGAGCACGGCCGCCCCCTCCATGACGACGGCTCTTTGTTCAGGAACCGCTCCGGGCGAAAACTTTCTCGGCATGGAGTCCGCTACGTCCTGAGAAAATATTCCGGCAGCGCCGGCAACTCCGATTTGACTCAGTGCTCCTTGAGTCCGCATACGTTGCGGCACAGCAAGGCGATGCATCTTCTTCAATCCGGCGTGGCCCTCGTCACGATCAAGGACGTGCTGGGCCACGCGGACATCAAATCAACCCAAGTCTATGTGGAGGCCGACCTTGAAATGAAAAGGAAAGCGTTGGAGCGGCTCGGCCCGTCTTCCGGCCGGCGTCGAAAGGCCCGGATCGCTCCCACTCTCCTCACATGGCTTGAATCGTTGTAGGCAGAAATTATGCAAAGTTGGGAATGATGATCTGTTGGGAAAACCTTGTGTCCTCGCGCTTCGTCACCAGACTACTCAACATAACTTCCGGCTTTCCATAATGCTCTCCGGCCGGCGAATGCATCCGTACCGTCACCGGCTTGCAAAGCGGCACGATGTGGCTGCGCACATAGCGGTAGACGCTCATGTAGCTGACCTTCAACTCGTGCTGCTCCTCGAGCAGCCGCTGTACCTGCTGAATGGTCATATCAGGCTGCTCAAGCCACTCCTGGATCTGCTGGTGGTAGAGGCGGATCCGCTCCCGGGCCGGTTGTTCGAAAACCGCCACCTGGACCACCGAGGCCACCATCCGGGCCAGCTCCTCCTGTGGCGGCAGCGGCTTCTCTCGGCTCAAGCCTCTGGCCATGAAAAGCCGCAGATACTTGCCAATCGTCTTGCGCGAGATCTGCAACGAGTCTCGGATCTGGCGGATACTCCGTCCTCGGTGCCATTGGTAAACCAACTCCAGGTACTCTTCCATCCTCACGTTCCTTCTGGCCATTCTTCCTCCTGCGGAAATCCTTGTTGGGGTTCCGCAGAAAGATGGCCCTGGCCTCTGTCACGAAATGATCAGGTGGGGGAATTACCTTGGTGAAACCCTGGGGGAATTACCTTGGTAAATCAGCCGCCCAGGTGGGGGATATACCATGGTGACCGACACGCAGAAAGAACAACACCTGATAGGGCTCGCGTAATCCCCATTGAATCAGCTCCCATCTGGTTCCTTTGAATTTCTCCAGCCGGTGCAATCCTCTTTTGGTCAGGTCATACGGCTCGACCAGAATAATATCGGGTTGATACGGCATTACCTGCGATCCCAACATATCGATAAAGTCATCCGGGCCATACCCTCCCCTACCGAAATTCATCACCTCCACCTTGGAATCCATACCGGGATCCTCGTCGAGCATTCTTTGCAGCACCGAGGGATAGCTTTCGTTTTGGTGGACACCGGAACCCATCGACATGGACGTCCCCAGAACGGCCATTCTGATCGCGTTCTCTTTCTTCTCCGTCCTCCACTCCCCGTCCCGGAAGCCCGATTGATTCACCCGAAAGCGCCCTCCTTTGAAAACTCCCTCAAAGCCGGGGACCAGTCCCGTATAGGAGGCGGTTTCATCATAGGGGACCGAGCTCAGCGGATGTCCGAGGCTTGCCGGGACATACTGAGAAAACCGAACCATCCCATCCAGACCGAAATAGTGCATTCGAAAATAAGCTTCGCCCGCCAACACAAATACGATCCCTGAAAGTACCGTCATGCGATACATCCGGCGATCGCTCTTTTGCCGGATATATAACGAAATCAGAATCATCGATCCCATGCCTAGGGTTTTCCAGGGACGAACGCCCCACATGCAAAGACTGAACAACATGATTCCGTACCCCCCCAGGAACATTAAGCGAGACAGTATGACGGGGTTCGCGATAGAGCGCAGCGCTCCGGTGTTCCGGCTAAAATTGAAAATAGATGAACTCACGGCCCGCCCCGACCAAGGATCCCTTTCCCAATATGACGATGTAAAGACACATATAAGCCAGCCCCAGGATGAAAGCGGTTTGTCGACCGGGATGCCAGCCTCGCATTCCCTCTTCCTCCTTTTGGGTCTCCTTCAAAAAGTGATACGCGAGTATCGGAGATATAAAAAAAAGCAAAAACAGCAGATCTTCGCTTACATTCCCGGTTATGGCTGCCTGAATCCCCGCGGGGATGGTGCCAAGGCTTGCGGCCATAGCAAGCAGCTGTCCCATGGACTGCGCCCTGAAGATCAACCAACCCAAACAAACAAGATGAAAGAAGACGGCGATCTGAATCCCGTTCCATACTTTTCCAGGTAGGGGAATTCCGTTTCGGATCGCTTCGCCGATCGGCGCCGTCAACCGGTGCAATATCAAGAGCGCTCCATGGTAAGCACCCCAAAGAACAAATGTCCACGCTGCTCCGTGCCACAGACCTCCCAAGACCATCGTGACCGCGAGGTTCAGGTAGGTTCGCGACCTTCCCTTCCGATCCCCGCCCAGCGGGATATAGAGATAATCCCTGAGAAACGTGGAGAGGCTGATATGCCATCGACGCCAGAATTCTCTTGGATTGCGGGAACCGTAGGGCGAGCGGAAATTGACCATGATACGAAAGCCGAGGCAACTTCCCAGACCTCTGGCGATGTTCGAATAGCCGACGAAATCGCAGTATATCTGAAATGCAAACGCATAGGTCGCCAGAAGAACCTCCCACCCGCTATAGGCGGTTGAATATGATCCGTTGCCGAAAACGGGATCCACCATGCGGCTGAGGTTGTCGGCCACCACAACCTTTTGAAACAAGCCCCAAATGATCAAATAAAAACCGGCGCTCAACGATCCCCGGGTGATGACACGCTCCGTGAGAATTTGCGGCAGTAGCCGCTGGGCTCGCTCGATCGGCCCGGCCACCAACTGGGGGAAAAAGGCGACAAACAGCGCGAAATCGAGGAAACTCTCCGTCGGTTCCATTTCCCGGCGATAGATGTCGATCGTATAGCTCATGGTCTGAAAGGTGTAAAAGGAAATGCCGACGGGAAGGACAATGTCGAGGAAATGCGCGTGCACCGAAAAACCCAGAGCGGACAGCAACAGCTGGAGATTCGAGGCGAAAAAATTGAAGTACTTGAAGAAGCCCAGAATCGAAAGATTGGACGCTATACTGACGATGAGCGCCAGTTTCCTTTGCTTTTCCTCTTTGGCTCTGTGAATGGCGAGCCCGCAAAAATAGTCGATGAGGGTGGATATCAGGATCAGCGAGAGAAAACGCCAGTCCCAAGAGCCGTAAAAGACGTAGCTGGCAAGGAGCAGCATCCTGTTTTGCCACTTGTGCCGCAGCAGCAAATACAGGATGTATACGATAGCGAAAAAAACGGCAAATTCCAGACTGTTAAACAACATGGGATCTGGAAACGTCGATCGTTTCCATTCCAATCAAGCGTCCGTCAAGGGTTCTGCCTTTACCTTTGCCTGGACAAGGCAGCGTGACAGGCTTGAACACCCAGCCTGCCAGCCTGTCCGTACCGGGCCGTTTATTGCGGCTTTGGTTTGCCTCCGGGGACCGGCGATCCGTCCTCGGGCGCTAGATCCTCCATGTCGGGTTCAAGCTGCAACGCATCCGCAATCTTGGTGTAGCTGGAAAACATTTGGGTCACGCCTAGAATCTCCATGATGCCGGCTTCACCCGTGACAGTATGACTCCTACGGGGTTCGGGCTCTTCGTCCTGATCAGTTTCGTCCTGCCCGTGGCAATTCTCGCCTGGCTGGACCGGCCACGTCCGGGAGGGAGTTCATAGGCATGTATGCAGCCCACTTCTCAGCAGGACTGGCGCTAAAAGCAAAGGTGCCAGAAGCGTCAACAGCGGGCATCCTGATCGGTGTCGGGCTCCTCGACATCCTATTTGGGCCCCTGGTCATGCTAGGTGTTGAACGGGCAACCGTGACGCCAGGGATTTCCCCGGGTTTCAGACTGCCTACCCTTAGGGTTGCACATCGATCCCACGCCAAAAGGCGACGTGGTCCTTTATCTCCGCCGCTGCCTCTTTGGGATCCGGATAGTACCAGGCTGCGTCCTGATTCTCTCTGCCCTCGACCACGACATGGCAGTAGGACGCAGTCCCTTTCCAAGGGCAGACCGTTGTTGTCGAGCTGGGCTGGAGATATTCCTGATCCACTGATTCAGGTGGGAAGTAGTGATTGCCTTCTACCACCACCGTGCTGTTGCTTTCCGCGATAACGTTACCTTCCCATACTGCTTTCATAACCAGTCTCCTGGTCAGTATCGTAGCCCGATTACCGGGTTAAGGCTAGGCCGCGATGAGGCTGAAGGATCGGCGAAAAGCTTGTAAGGGTGGTGTGCGGACCTCCCGTTTCACCCGGCCACTCCATTCGCCAGCCTCAGCGCGTCATCGCTGGAGGACAAGATGGCCCCGAGAGTCCGGCGCTGGTAATCACCGGAGAGCCAGCAAGGTTCCACTGCCTGTGCCGGTCACCCACTCCACCTGTAGATCCACTGCCTTGCCCGGGTAAGGAGCTGGATACTCTCCCGGTCTCCCTTTGACCTGCGGGTGGGACGGTAGTTCGGTTCAAGCAATTGACTGCCCTGGATCCCTCCCCTAGTCTCTACTGACAGACTGAATGTGAGAATTACCTGAGTTGGTTGAATTACAGCCCGTCGCTGGTACTCCCTGGGCTGCCCGGGGTGCCCGAGAAGGATTTGTATTGGGAAGACTGAAGGGCAGCGCTGGTGCAAAACGCACCTTGTAAAAAGGAGGATGTGATGAAACAGCTTTATCTGGTACTGGCCATCATCGGTGCGGTGGTTCCCTATGTCTTTTTCATCCAGCATTTCTCGGGTGAGGGCTTTAGCCTTATGACTTTTCTCCGAGCGATGTACGCCAATCCGGCGGCAGGTGGGATCAGTTCAGACCTGCTGCTGTCATCGTTCATTTTCTGGGTATTCATGTTCCTACAACGAAGTCGTGGGAAGGGTCCCGGCCCGGTCCTCTTCGTCGTGCTGAATCTACTCATTGGCCTGTCCTGCGCTTTTCCCGCATACCTCTATGCAAGAGAGCGTCAAGAACCTGGTCCAATCAACCAGGACTGAAACCTCGGCCTTTATCTGGTTGATGTGAGTTGCAAGGAGAACAAGTCATGTCTATTAACCGATGGGATCGTACTTGGCCCAGAAGAGGGCCATCCGGAACCAAGGCACAGACAACGGACCTATCTGGGAAACCAGATAATCAATGTTAGACGGGAATCGACACAACATGGATAAGAGTCACCTCCAGGACAGCAATGCACATCCGAAGAGGAACGTTGGCGGATCGCGAAGTTCTTTTTGACATCTGGTCACGATCCGTACAAGCAACGCACACCTTTGTGTCAGAGGAGGATATCCAGTCGTTCATCCCACTCGTTCAGGACTACTTGGCATCGGAAGATGCTGAGTTCTGGGTCCTCTTGTCCGACGCGGGGTCGCCTGCCGGTTTCATGGGGATGTCAGGAAGCAAAATGGATGCGTTGTTTCTGGCTCCTGAGTTTCATCGTCGGGGAGGAGGTCGTCTGCTGGTCCAGCATGCAAAGGATCTTCATGGTGAAGTTTCGGTAGACGTCAACGAGCAAAACCATGCGGCCTGTCGCTTTTACAAGGCATGCGGATTTGTTGTGGAAGGACGTTCGGAGTTGGACGAATACGGGCGACCATACCCGCTATTGCACATGCGCTTCGCGGCGCCTAACAAGCCGATGCAGCGGACGGCCGTTGACCGCCGCTGATCGGCAGAATGTTGAGCGGCATCGCTTTTCCTGAACACGAAAGGAGTAACCCAATGGCTACCGTAAACATGATCGAGTACGAGGATGCAATCCCAGCAGTGCGTCAAGTTTACGATGACATCATGACGACGCGGGAAGTCGATTGGATCAACAATTTCTGGAAAGTGCTAGCGGTTCAGCCGGAGCTCCTGCAGCGAATCTGGGATGGGGTCAAAGAGGTGATGGCGCCGGGAGCAATCGATCCTCTCACCAAAGAGATGATCTACGTGGCTGTGAGTGTCACCAATGGGTGCAAGTATTGCATCAACAGCCATACCGCAGCGGCACGAAAAAAGGGTATGAGCGACGAGATGCTGTCCGAATTGATGGCTGTCGTCGGAATGGCCAATCAGACCAATTCGCTGGCCAATGGCTTCCAGATAGAGGTCGACCAGGCTTTTCGACACGGGGGCCTCGATTCCTGACCGACCTTGGGCTCAATTTGGCCTCTGATGCTCCCTTGACCCGGATGAGGGGGCTGGATACCCCGCGTTACGATCACTCGCGCAGCCATGATAACCGCGGTTGACTAGCGGTAGGATCAATTGAGAAGGGGTAGAATTCCCGTAAGTAGTTGATTCTAAATGGTGAGCCGCCAGGGACTCGAACCCCGAACCTACTGATTAAGAGTCAGTTGCTCTGCCAGTTGAGCTAGCGGCCCACCAGTCGAAAGGGTACTGATTCTAGCCGAGAGATGTGGAAAGTTCCAACGCTGGAGGAGGAGGCGCTAGAATTGGCGGATGGCACCGGACGGCCAGGACAGCCCGCTTTTTCAGCAAGGTATTTTTGGAAGCGAGAGAACCGCCTGGATCACGCTGGTCGTCTACACCATCCTTCTCTATGCCACCCTGACGTTGACGAATGACCTCTACCGCGCCACTTTCGATTGGCTGGGCAAGTCGGCAGTCAGCCAGGGGATTTATGCCATCGCGGGTTTGATTGCTACGGTTCTGCTCGTTTTCGTGTGGCTGCGCCTGCCCAGGACTCCGTCGACCTACGCCACCTTAGCCGCCATTTCTCACCGATGGGACCTGAAAAGGCCGCCCTGTTTGGTATAAAGCGTTTGACGAGAACGACTTCCAAGCCAAACGGAGGCGGCCCTTATGAGAACAGAGTGTAAACAAGCCAGGTTCGAATTTCACGGACTATTTCAACGCAAAGTGAAGGCGCGGTTCGACGGCGGGAAGATCACCTCCGATGCAGGGGTGCTGCTGTTGCGAGAGGTCGAGAGGGGGACGGGTCTGATCGCCGGACTGGCTGAGTGTTTCAGGGATCACCGGGATCCGCGGTTGATCGAACACACGGTCGAGGAGTTGTTGGGGCAGCGCATCTACGGACTCTGTCTGGGATATGAGGGATCATGATCAGTTGCGCACCGATCCAATGCTGGCGGTGGCAGTGGACAAAGCCGATCCGTTGGGAGAGCGGCGGCGGCAGGCCTCAGATCGGGGGAAGGCGCTGGCGGGCAGGTGTACGCTGAACCGGTTGGAGTTGACCGGCGCCGAGGTCGATGAGCAGGAGCGGTACAAGAAGATCGCGATGGACCCGGACCGGATCGACGGCTGGATGGTGGATGCCTTCGTGGAGTCCCACGAATCGGCGCCCGAGGAGATCGTGCTGGATCTGGATGCGACCGACGACCCGATCCATGGCCAGCAGGAAGGCCGGTTCTTTCACGGTTACTACCGCCACTACTGTTATCTCCCGCTGTACATCTTCTCGGGGGAGCATCTGCTGTGCGCCCGGTTGCGGTGTTCCAATATCGATGGGGCCGCGGGATCGGTGGAGGAACTGGAACGGATCGTCGGCCGGATTCGGCAGAGCTGGCCGGAGGTCTCGATCGTCATCCGGGCCGACTCGGGCTTTTGCCGGGATGACTTGCTCCGCTGGTGTGAAGACCATCACGTGGATTACGTGATGGGGTTGGCCAACAATGATCGGCTCAAGTCAGAGAGCGCCGAAGCGATGACTCAGGCCGAAGCCGAGTTCAACGCCACCGGGCGACCGGCGCGGGTGTTCAAGGATTTCCGCTACCGGACTCGCCACAGTTGGACCTCGGAGCGACGCGTCGTCAGCAAGGCCGAGTTCCTGGACAAAGGTGCCAATCCCCGATTCGTCGTCACCTCCCTGTCGCCGGAACGCCTGGGGGCCCGCGCGCTCTACGAAGACTTCTACTGTGCGCGGGGCGACATGGAGAACCGCATAAAAGAACAGCAGTTGGGTCTGTTCGCCGACCGGACCAGCGCGGCAACGATGCGCGCCAATCAACTCCGGCTGTATCTGTCCTCCGCCGCCTACATGCTCATGCACGCCTTGCGTCGTCTCGGACTGAAGCAGACCCCCCTGGCTCGCGCTCAGTGTCAGACGATTCGCTTGAAGCTCCTGAAGATCGGCGCCCAGGTCCGCCACACGGTCCGCCACGTCTGGATCTCCATGTCGGAAGCCTATCCCTACAGCGAGGTCTTCGCTGCCGTCGTTCGAAACCTCCAGGCCATTCCTCTGCGCTGCTGAGGTCTGTCCCGATCAAACGCCCCAAAAACGAAATCGTTCCATCGCTCAGGCCGAGCTCTGCCTGAATGCATTCCGTCACCCTCTTCCGAGCCCGAAAAACGGTTCATTCACGACCATCCACACCACCGCATCACTCGACCTGGACCGGATCGATAGCGAAACTCTCAGAAAACCGTTCCGGCCTGCCAAAATCACCTTCATTTCCAAATCGGTGATCTATGCGGGTTAGCTATCATCGGTCTTCTGACCTACTACACCATGTCCCTGGAATATATTCCCGCTAACCGGATCCACTTTTTCAATACTGTCCACTGACAATTCTAGGATTGGAAGCACTTCGTTTCCGCGTCCGCGACCGGAACGTCTACCTCTGGACCTTCCTGCTGGTGAGCCTCATCGGCGTCGGAGACGAGCTTCTGCAGGGACTGCTTCCCGATCGTCGCTTCGATACGAAGGATGTGGTAGTCAACGCACTGGCAGGACTGTTGGCACTCGTCTTTGTGGGCTTCGTTGTCAGGGAGGAGAACTACCCGTGGGGCAAGCGACGAGGCTGAATTCGCCGATCCGAGTGTGCTGATCAGCTCTAGCCTTCTGGTTGCTTGACGATTCGGAGATAAGGTCGCGGCGACTTCCAACCCTCAGGATACCTTTCTCGCGCCTGTTCCTCGGAAACGGAAGGCACGATGATCACATCGCCACCCTGTTGCCAGTTCGCCGGTGTCGCCACCTGGTGCTTGGCCGTTAGCTGCATGGAATCCAGGGCGCGCAGCACCTCGTCGAAATTGCGACCGGTGGTCATTGGATAGGTCAACATCATCTTGATCTTCTTGTCCGGACCAATCAGAAAGACCGACCGGACGGTGGCGTTGTCCATCGCCGTGCGGCCCGCGCAGGTTTCACCCGCGCCCTCCGGCAACATATCGTAGAGCTTCGCCACCTTCAGCTCGGGGTCGCCGATCATGGGGTACTTGACGGCGTGACCCTGGGTCTCCTGAATATCATTCTTCCAGCCGTGATGGTCAGCGACAGTATCGACACTCAGCCCTAGAATCTTGCAATTGCGTTTTTCGAACTCGGGCTGCAAGCCGGCCATGTAGCCCAGTTCTGTCGTGCAAACAGGCGTGAAGTCCTTCGGGTGTGAGAACAGGACCGCCCAGCCGTCCCCGATCCACTCATGAAAGTGTAGTGTTCCCTGTGTTGTCTCCGCCGTAAAATCCGGCGCTTCAGAGTTGATTCGCAATGACATTGTCTTACTCTCCCCTTCTTGCGGGCCAAACCAGTGGCGCCCGCTCGTTAAACTAATACTGATTCGGAGCCTGACACCTCAGCGGAAATGTTAATGGAATTCCGGCCGCGTTTCCAGCCACCGATTCCTCGCCCGGTCGGGCAAGAGACACACCGGACTGCCCTCAAAACGAAAACGCCCTAGATGAACCCTAGCCCTTTCGCTGAGTCCTCAAACTGTTTAACGGCAAAGTCAAGTTGCTTCCCGGAGTGAGCGGCGGACACTTGAACTCGGATTCGCGCCTGCCCATCTCGACTTCTTCCAGCCCCGTCAGAGGTGCTTCACTCAGCTCTTCGGGACAATAGACGCAGGCTCGCATCTGCTCCGTCAGTGATGATCTTACAGGAAGGAGGAAACAGCGGCCTTCTCGACCGTTTTCCGCAAGGGCAGCCCCCTTCTCCGGGCACCAGCCCCCGTGGTGTGCGAACCCATTTGTGTTGTGTCCTCTGTGCTAGACTGGCCGCAGATGACTGATATACCGCCATCCGATTCGATCCGGAAGAAAGAGAGCGTTTACGTCCTGTCGCCGCTCAACCAGTCTTCTAGTCAGGACGGAAGCGAGATACTCATAGCGGACGTAATGGTTGGAATCTGGCACCGTCGCTGGATCATCGCTGCTGTTGCTCTGTTGGGAGGGCTGGCCGGATTCGGACTGGCCCAGTTGACTCCCACAAGATACGAGGCTACCGCCACTCTCCTGATCCAGTCCCCGCAGTTTTCTTCGGAGCTGCAGCCTGCTGCTCTGCCCGTCCATGCCTACCAGGCTTTGCTCAATGCCGACTACACGTTGACGCAGGTGAGAGATGCTTTGGTTGAGGATGGCGTGCTCTCCAAGGGCTCCGATCTCCGCCGCTTGAGAGGCATGGTCTCAACCATGATCCCGCAGACGCAGGGCCGGCCGAACTCCGCAGAGTCTCCCCATGATCGAGATTGCTGTAGGCGCAAACACGCCAGAGCAGGCCGAGAGAATTGCCAATACCTACGCCCGAGTCTTCGTTCAGATGAGTCGAGACGTTACGAAGCGGGGACAGGAAGGAGCTTTGCAGCTCATCGAGTCCCAGTATCCAGCTGCACTCGAGCGCCTTCAATCGGCAATTGTGGAGAGGAAGGAGAGGACAGACGACTATGCCAAAGCAACGCAGGACTTGACCCTCCGTTGGGCCTCGAGAATCTCGCGCTTCAACTCCGAGACGGACGATCTCGTTGCGGAGTACCAGAAAGAGACCCGAAGGTTAACTCTGGAGTTTCAGCAAACGCACCGACCCCTGGCTTTGCAGGCCCAGCTGCAACTTCGCGAAGATCGACTGATAAGCCTGGAGGCGGAGCTGGAAGATACCCGGACGAGGCTCCGGAATGCTCTTTACGTCCCGCCCGAAATTCAGCGGTTCATCAAGGATCAGCCCGAGAAACTCGTTCTTGACCATTCTTTCGCGAACGGGGTCCGGTGGAATCAGGTGAGCCCGGAGGATGCGGTGAAACTGGCCGAGATGGTTAAAGACATTCCTCTGACGACTGAAGTTGCCAATCCGATCTACAGGAACCTCATGGAGAGGTTAGTCGAAGCTGAGGTCGAAGCCGAAACGCTCAAACCCAGAGAGGCAGACCTCAAGGTTGACCTGGACAGACTGCAGAAGGAAGTCGAAGTGTGGAGCACCCGGCTCATGACGGTACAGCTGGAGGAGTTTGCACTGACTGGGGAGCGTCGGGTGGGACTGGCCCGGCTGCGGGAAGAGAGGACCGGGGAACTGTCCAATCTGACCTCGAAGAGAGGAATAGAGACAGGTAACCTCGTAAGGAATCAGAACCTGGAACTGTCTTCCATAGACCGTGAAACGGAAACAGCTGAGACAACCTTCGGGTTGATTGCAGCAAAGTATGAGAGCGTCCAGCTTGCCAAGTCAGGGCAGGAACCGGACGTGAAAATCGGGGCCCTGGCTCTCCCCCCTGAATCGCCGATCGCCAAGAACACTCTGGTCAAGACTACAATCGGATTGCTGGCCGCCTTCCTTCTCGCCTTTTTTGGAGCAGCAGTCCTCGAGGCACTTTCGATTCCCGGAGCCAAGAGGGAATACGGCGTAGCACCCGGGTCCCAGCTAGCAACCGAGGGCTCCCCAACCAGAAGACTGGTGGAGAGCTGAATCCGACTCGACAGCCTCCCGTCTGGGCCGAAACCTCTCTGGGCAGCCCTGCCCAACACCTTTTATAGAAGGGATAGGGGGCGGATTCATTCACAGGCTCAGTCTCCATAGAGAAAACGGGCAAACCGGCGCTTCCCGACCCTGATCACAAAGCTCGACCCGTCGGACGTTGGCAGGCTGGAATTGGCGTCTCCAATCCGCTGGCCGTTGATGGTCACCCCGCCCTGCTCGATCAACCTCTTCGCCTGCGCCTTGGACGGGGAGAACGAGGCCAGCATGAGCAGGTCCACTACGCGGTGAGGAGCCTGTTCGGAAGCAAGCTGGAACTCCGGCATGTCTGCGGGGTCCTTTCTGTCCTGGAACACCCGGGAAAAGTGGCTGCGCGCCTCACTGGCGGCCCGAGTGGAATGGAAGTCCGTGACGATGCCGGAAGCAAGTCGATGCTTGGCTTCCATGGGATGCATTTCGCCTTGCTCGAGTCCGGACCTCAGACTCTGGATCTCGGCCACCGAGTGATCGGTCAGTAATTCATAGTAGCGCCACATCAGATCGTCGCTGATCGACATGATCTTCCCGTACATCTCCGCCGGAGCTTCGGTGATCCGCACGTAATTGTCCAGAGACTTGCTCATCTTCTCGATGCCGTCCAGCCCCTCCAGGATGGGGGTCATGAGCAAGACCTGGGCCTCTATCCCGAACTCTCTCTGAATGTCCCGGCCCACCAGCAGGTTGAATTTCTGATCGGTGCCTCCCAGTTCGAAGTCGGCCTTCAAAAACACACTGTCGTAGGCCTGGGCCAGAGGGTAGAGAAGCTCGTGAATGGAAATCGGCCGCTGGCTGGCCATCCTCTGGCTGAAGTCATCCCGCTCCAGCATGCGGGCGACTGTATATCTTGAAGAAAGACGAATCCATTCCTGTGAACTGAGTTCCCCTAGCCAGCGGCTGTTGAAGTCAACTATGGTCTGGTCGGGATCCAGGATCTTAAACACCTGATTCTTATAGGTCTCGGCATTTTCCTCAATCTGCTCGCGAGTCAGGGCGGGCCGGGTTCTGCTTTGCCCGGTCGGATCGCCGATCAAGCCCGTGAAATCACCAATCAGAAAGACGACTCGGTGTCCCAGATCCTGGAAGTGTTTCATTTTTCGGAGCAAGACCGTGTGCCCGAGATGCAGATCAGGAGCGGTCGGATCGAATCCGACCTTGACCGTCAAGGGTCTGCCGGTCTTCTCAGATTTCTTCAGTTTTGCCCTCAATTCGGGCTCGGTGATGATCTCTGCGGCACCTTTGCCCAGGTAGGCAATCTGTTCATCAAGGGTCAGGTCAGTCAGTCTCTGCGTCATGGTTCACGAACTCCGGTTGGAACCACCCAATATCGTGGGGACCTATCTTAGACCATCAATTCGAGATTCCAAATGATTGGCCCGACGGGATAGTTGTCAGCCCTTTGCTGCGTCGGCTAGAATCATTACTCCCGTTTCGGATCCGTAACGTGTTGCTACTCAGATCCGGGACGGGTCATTTCTGCTTGGGCCTATAGCTCAGCTCGGTTAGAGCGCACGCCTGATAAGCGTGAGGTCGATGGTTCAAATCCATCTAGGCCCACCACACTTTGCTTGCCGGGAATCAACGGTGCGTGAACCCCTTAGCCCGGATTATGCAAGAACCGTAATCCGCTGTTGAAAAAGGGCTCGAGAAGTGGCCCAACTCGGAAGCGGGCAGTTGTGACAGGCGGATTTGCGAAGAATATCGGTTGGCGAGGCGTTTGAGTGGTTGGGGGAGTGAATTTCAGACAGATCTGGGCCTGGATGAGTGTCGGAAGCGGTTTTTCGGGGAACTGGGAGAAGCTAGCTGGAGTTCAGGCGACTCAAGACGAGGTGAAAGAGGGGTTGTTCGGGAAAGGCTGAGGAAAGATGGACCCAGATGCGTCGAGTGGTTTGTCGGATCCGGGCCCCGATCTTGAGGACACGACGACGTAAGGTTTCGATTTCGAGCTTGTGCCAGGGGGTTCCGTGCAGATAGTCGCGCAGGCGCACGAACATCTGGTAAGCCAGTGCATGCAGGAGGAGTCGAAACTGGTTGGCCAGGAATCGATGACAGCTGAGTCGGTCCATGCTCAGATGATTCTTAAAGGCCTTGATGAAGTTCTCGGTCTGCCCTCGGTCGGTGTAGTGGTCATAAAGTGATTGGGAGCAGAGATCGTCCCGGTTGGTGACCACAAAGCGACGATTGATCCCGCGCTGATCGACCTCCACTTTGACAATGACGCGACGGGATCGATCCCAGCTGTTGGCTCGATAAAGAAACTCGTCAAACTGACGCTGTTTTTCCTCCCGCTCAACGAACCTTTCCCGAGTCGAATCCAGCAGGGGCTCGACCACTCGCTGCAGGCGAGGGTTGCGACTTAACCCAATGACATATTGGAGTTGATTCTCTTCACCTTCACAGAACTCGTAGAGCCGAGGCGTGGCAAAGCCGCTGTCGGCCCGAATCTCAATCTCGACATCCGTCCCCACTGCTTGTCGGATGGCCTCCACGACGCGCTTCAGAATGGGCACGATGTGAGAGGCAGCCCCCTTGTTGCCAGGTCTCAACACGGCACAGACCAGGTCTCCCGTGGCGGCATCGAAGATCAGCAAAGGATGCAGAATGTGGTTTCGGTAATACCCGTGGTAGAAGGCCAACTCCTGTTGGCCGTGAGTGTGGTCGTCGGTACTGTCCAGATCCAGGATGATCTTGGCGGGACGTCTCTTCTTCAGGGAGCGCACATAACGGCGTAGCAGCCACCGGCTCAGACGCATCAGATCCTTCTTGGTGACGGAGTTCTCCAAGCGGGAGAAAGTCGGCTGGGTGGCCAAATCGGGATCGCTCTCGGGCAACTGATCACAGACTGTCTTGAGCATCGGATCCGAGCGCAGCGTATCGGCGTCATTACAGTCTTCGTAGCCGGCCACGATCTGCAACACTCGTTGTCGGATCAACTTCAACAGGTCATGACGAATGTAGCGTCGGTCCCGGCTTTCCGCAATACACGAACTGAAGCCCTCGCACAATCGATGTTGCCGATCCAGCGATCCAAACAACAACCATCCTGCGTCGGAAGTCAGGCTCCCCCCATCAAAACGAGCTGTGATGTCTCTGTGGCTGTGAAATGGCAGGGTATTCTGGCAGACTGTTTTCAACATAGCCGTAGCTCCTGTTTAGGGTTGTTTTTATGTAAACCCTTTTATATCAGAGAGCTACGGCTTTTTTTCTGGACCCAAATCTCACTCGGATTCAGATCTCTTGCATAATCCGGGCTAGCGGATCCGTCCTCGCGCCGCCACTTCCCACCCCTCGACGATCTCGTCCTGCCGGATCCCCCAGACGCGGTCGTGCATGTTGGTAGCGGCACAAATGTGATTGGGAATGACTCGCAACTGCTGTCCCACCTGCAACTCGAGCCCCTCGGGTAACTCTAGGTACCCGTGCTCCTCGTTCATGCGAGAGAATTCGACTCCAGGAAACTGGGTGACAATGCCGTATCCAGTAGCATTGCCAGGGGCAAGGCCATCTCCTGAAAAAGTCTTAGAGCCTCCGTCAATGATGGCCTGGCCCGGTACGGCAGTACTGACCACGGTGGTCCACAGGAAAGCCGCACACTGATCCTGTGTGCAGGCACCCCACTCAACGGTGTTTCGGTCATTGAAGATGTAGGTGCCAGGCCGAATCTCAGTCAGGTTTTTCACCAGATGGGAGTAGTAGGCGGAAGGCGTGCTTCCCCCGGAGACCACATCCACCTGAAATCCTTCTCTTCGAAAGAGTTCCAACTGCCGGGCCAACTCGTCTTCCAGCCGTTCCAGTCGTCGCGTGGTTCCCTCCCGGTGAGGATGAATGTGTCCCGAATAGAGCATGATTCCTTTAAAACCGAGCCCGGGCTTCGCTTCGATGGCCCGGGCCAGCCGCATCGGTTCCTGGCCGGGAGGCACTCCGCATCTTCGCATTCCGAAGTCGATCTCAACCAGGACATCGATCGAGCGGCTCTGGGCTGCCCTGGCTACCCATTCGACGGCCTCGTTACTGTCCAGCGCAACAGCCACGTTCGCCTTTTCCAGCACCTTACCCAGGCGGCAGGCCTTGTGCGGCCCGATAACAGGATAGGCAAGAAGGAGATCGTCCAGGCCGGCCTCGCTCATGACTTCGGCCTCTCCGACCTTGGCAACCGTGATCCCCCCTGATCCCAGGTCAATCTGGCGGCGCGCCAGCAAGGGGCTCTTGTGAGTCTTGATGTGGGGGCGCAGTGTAAGCTGATGCTGATGGCAGTAATCGGCCATACGACGCAGATTATTTTCCATCACATCGAGATCGACGACCAGAGCGGGGGTATCGAGTTCAGTCAGTTTCACGGCCTCTCCTTGCAGGGAGGCTTATTCTAGAGCTTCCGAGGGAAACCAATCTAGACCCGTAAGGAGTCCCCCCGGCTCTGCCGGGGAGGCAGCCAGAGTTTGACAGTTCCGGGAATAGGTGAAAAAACTCCCTTCCGTGAGCCGAGCAAAGCATCACGAAAAGGAGTTTTATGAGTAACTACCAGAGCTTACAGCATACAAAATGGGAGTGTAAGTACCATGTGGTGTTCATCCCCAAGTACCGCAAGAAGTTGATTTATGGGGAGCTGCGCAGACATCTCGGTCAGGTGCTGCGACGGTTGGCTGGGCAGAAGGAAAGCTTGATTGAAGAGGGCCACCTGCTGCCGGATCACGTGCACGTGATGATCTCGATTCCGCCAAAGTTTTCTGTGGCGCAGGTGATCGGGTACATCAAAGGGAAAAGCGCCATCCACATTGCGAGGAACTTTTCAGAGAGTCGGCGTAACTTTGTTGGACAGCACTTCTGGGCTCGCGGATACTTCGTATCGACGGTGGGTCGGGATGAGAAAGTGATTCGTGAGTATATCCGGCGGCAAGAAGCAGAAGATCGTCGCCAGGATCAGCTCTGCTGTAGCCAAGCCACCTGTAGGTGGCACAAGTGGCCGCGGTAGCGGCAACGTCAAGTCCGCTTTGAGCGGCTCACAAGATTAAAGCCCCCGGCTTTGCCGGGGGATACTTACACTTTTTTCAGTTGGTCGATGTCTAAAGAAACTGAAAAAGGGCGAAACACCCAGCGCATGCGATTGATAGCAACGAAGCCGGACTCGCCTAAAGCACCTCCGGCGGTGAGTAACGAAGAACTGGATTGGATTGAACTGGCCCGGAAGGGACAGGCAGCTGCCTTCAATCAGCTCGTCCTGCGTTGGGAGCAGCGTATTTACAATCTGGCACTACGAATGTTGAAGGACCCGCAAGAAGCAGAAAAGCGACCCAGGAGGCTTTTCTGGCGGCTTTCAGAAATCCGAATGAATATGTGACCGTCATCGTGAAGGGGCGGACCTTCACAGGGGAAGGGCACTCCACCCGCGTCGTTTCCGTGCGCCGCTCGACCATTTCAGACTACAAGGCCGGCCGTCTCACATTTGCCCAGTTCGATCAGCAGGCTCTGCGCTACGATAAGTGACCAAACACCGGGAATAGTAGACTGTTCTCATTTTTTCGAATACCCGGCGGGCGCGACCCTGAGGCACCGCACTCAACTGTAATACCTGCCACCTTCAACACGTATGTATGAATACAGTCCGTCCACGGGGACGGGTACAACGAACAGGCATACCAGGGTGAAGCGTTTTGAAGTCAGCCCTCCAGCCCTCAACATCTTCTGAATCGTGGGCCCGGCTCATGCTGAGCCTGCTCGGCCTGATCTGTCTCCTCTTCATGTCAGGTTGCAAAGTCGATTTCAATGCATTTGACGATTCTGTAACCCAGAGCGCCGACGGTACCCACTTCGTCTGGAGCAGCGGGTTCTCGCGCCTTGAAGTCGAAGCCAAAGGGGTGGTCAGTTTCAGCGATGACGATTCAGAGATAGTCGAACTGTCCGGTGACGGCATGTTCATCATCACTGAAGTGGAAGGCCCGCTCTCGAAGCAGATTCGGTTTCGTAAGGATGCCGTGGGGAAGATTCATCGAGCCTACTCCGAGAACGGTAAGGATCTTCCTTTTAACGAGGAGACCCGGGAGTGGCTTCATGACCTGCTCCCTCAGGTGATCCGTAAAACCGGCTTTGACGGAGCGCGGCGTGCCCGGGCTATCCTCGCCCGGTCCGGACCGGAAGCCTTGCTGGAGGAAATCCGACTGCTCGAGAATGCTTCGATCAAGCGAATCTATCTCCAGGAGCTGCTACAGAGGCCGCTCGAAAAGCGACATCGAGATGAGGCGTTCGAAGAGGTCTCCAAAGTCAATTCCACCACGCCTTTCATCCAGAGCTATCAGGCTCTTGCCAGGATCGATCCCGACGATGAACGGTTCACTGAGGATCTCATCGACCTAGCCGGTAGAGGAACCCGCGCCAGCACACGCCGACGGGTTCTGGTAAGCCTGCCGGGCTTGAGAACGTTCACGGAAGGAAACTGGGTCACTCTGATCGAGAGCGCCGGTGGAATCTACTTCGGCTCCGAAAGAGCAGAGGCCCTTGTCGAGATCCTGGGGCTCGCGCCTCTCAAAGGACCGACGGCTCGAGCCTTTATGAAAGCCGCCAGTTCGATCAACTCTTCCACCCAGAAATCACGCGTTCTCCAGGAGGTCATCAAGAAAGGGGATCTCGACTCTGAAATGTCTTCGCTGCTGACCGATGCGACCAGATCCATCTACTCGAATCCAATCCGGGCGGAAGTTCTCTCCCGATTGGCAGCGGAGCTTCCCGAGGACGAAGAGGCGCTGGATGAGTTCCTGGAGAGCGTTGCAGATCTCCCTGAGTCCGGGTTGAAGGAAACCGTGCTGCGGAGTTACTTGCAGCAGACCCGCTCCCCCAAACAGCTTGCTGCGGTTCTCGGTTTTGTTCAAAAGGAGGTCGAGCAGGGCGAAGTGCGAAGGCAACTGGAAGAGGATCTAGGGCGGAAGCTAGAGGCCGGCACCTGAATTTCTGGAATCTCGGGGACAGTCTGCTCTGTCCCCACAGCGGTAGCGAGTCCTAAGCCAGGGCCGATCCGCATTCCAGGCAGCGGGTGGAGGACTTCTCCAGAAGAAGCCCACATCCCGGGCATTCCACCAGGCTCCGTGCCGACATGATGACTCTTTGAGCCTTCTCCAGGTCTTCCGAGCGAACCTGAACCCCCACAGTCCCCAGCTGAGTGATTCGAAATCCGTGTACTTTGCGCAGCGCTTCCCCCTTGAAAATAGAGTCAATGCCCTCACTGTCGAGCAGGCCCTTGAGCAGTTGAGCCTCCGTTTCGCCCTGACACTCCCACACACTCACCAGCTCGATCTCAGGGTCCGAGCGATCCAGCCGGCGAGCCTGTTCCTCTGAAATCAGCGGAATCTGACAGTCACGACAGGTCTCTACGCCTGCCATAAACTCGGCGCCGCACCCGGGACAGAGAGGCATTCCTAGTACTCCCTTGCAAGTGAGTACTAGGATTCCAGGATTGTCGAGGCCGGTCAAGAAAGAGAGCCCCCGCTGGAGGTGGTCAGGAATGGCTTGACTTCAGGAGACTCCCGGACAGAAACTTTAGCCAAGACTAAGTATTTTGTTTTGGAGACAGGAAGATGAAGAAGCTGACCAGGCGACGAGCTATCCTGGGCGGGGGAGCCGTCCTGGCCGGTAGCGCCGGGAGTCAGGCGCTGGTTAGGGGTTTGAGCGGTGGAGGCGATACTGGTGGAGGCGATACTGACGATGTGCCCCGCAACCATCCGCATCTGCTTTCCCCCACGGGCGAAGTGGACCTATCCTCCTTCAACCCCTCCGAATTTCTCCGCCATTTCGATTACGGCCGGACCAGCGAGCTGCCCGATGGCAGGACGCTGCGGGAGTGGGAGATCGTGGCCGTCGACAAGGAGATCGAGGTGGCGCCCGGAGTCTACTTCCCGGCCTGGACCTACAACGGACAAGTGCCGGGCCCAACTCTTCGTTGCACAGAGGGAGACCGGCTTCGTGTTCATTTCAAGAACGGGGGCAGTCACCCGCACACCATCCATTTTCACGGCTTTCATGAAGCCAGGATGGACGGTGTCTTCGAGCTGATTCATCCGGGAGAAGAATACCTTTATGAGTTTGACGCCTCACCCTTGGGGTTGCATGTGTACCACTGCCATACCGTTCCCCTGAAGCGTCACATTCACAAGGGACTGTATGGAACGTTCATTATTGATCCAAAAGAACCACGGCCCGAAGCCCGGGAAATGGTCATGGTGATGAACGGCTTCGATACCAACTTCGACAGCGAGAATGAAATCTACGCCGTCAACACCGTAGCCTTTCATCACCAGCAGTATCCAATCGAAACGAAGGTCGGCGAGCTGGTGAGGATTTACCTGGTCAACTTTCTGGAATTTGATCTGCTGAACTCGCTGCATATTCACGGTCATTTCTTCCATGTCTACCGAACCGGAACGAAGCTGCTTCCAGACGACTTCACAGATACGGTCATGATGTGCCAGGGTGAGCGCCATATTCTCGAACTTCGCTTCCGCCACTCCGGTAAGTTCATGTTCCACGCTCATCAGAGTGAGTTTGCCGAGCTGGGCTGGATGGGTTTCTTTGACGTTAAGGCCTGAAATGAAACGCTGGTTCTGGGGACTTCTTCCGCTCGTTCTACTGGGGCTCCTGTTAGTGGTCTTTGTCCTTTATGGTCCCCTGGGGATTTTCCGAGCCTCCTTTCCTCCGGTGGAGCAGCTGACCATTGACCGGGCGGTTCTACCGCAACCTCACCGCATCGTCCTCGAAGTGACCAACGGTGGACCGGGTTCGGTGACCGTTGCCCAGGTTATGGTAGATGAGGCCATCTGGCAGTTCTCCATGGAGCCGGCCGAGAAGACGATTCCGCGGCTGGGCCGGCGCAGGATCACGATTCCCTATCCCTGGGTAGAGGGGGAAGCGCACGAAGTCACGCTTCTTACCTCGACCGGTCTGACCTTCAGTCACGAAATCGCCGTGGCCACGACCTCTCCGCATATCGATTTCACCTACCTGTCAACGTTTACCTTGCTGGGTGTTTACGCGGGATTGATTCCGGTTTTTCTGGGCCTGCTTTTCTATCCGTTCTTGAGGGATTTGCACCGGGGCTGGCTGAATTTCTTTCTGAGTATGACGCTGGGCCTGCTGGCATTTCTGGCGGTTGACACGCTGGAGGAGGCCCTGGAGAACGCCCGCAAGGTCGCCAGTGCCTATCAAGGAGTGGCCTTGATAGCATGCGGTGTCGCTCTGGCGATTCTGTGCATCAGCTACCTCTCTCAGCGCCGCCCCGCTCGTGCCGACAAGACTACGCCCGTGGGCAGATACTGGACGGCTCTGTTGATTGCCGTTGGAATCGGCTTGCACAACCTGGGCGAGGGACTTGCGATCGGCTCGGCCTATGCCATCGGAGAGATCGCCCTGGGAGCTTTTCTGGTCATTGGATTCACTTTGCACAACGTGACTGAGGGTCTCGGGATTGTCGCTCCCATCGCACGCGACCGGCCGCGCGTGCGCCGCCTTGTGTTACTAGGGAGTATTGCGGGTCTTCCCACCGTGGTGGGTGCCTGGATTGGTGGCTTCACCTACAATCCCGTCTGGACGACCTTCTTCTTTGCTGTTGGGGCGGGTGCGATTCTGCAGGTGATCTACGAGGTCGGCAGGCTGATTCTGGATCGTGAAAGCAGCGGAAGCTGGGCCAGTAGTTACAACGTGGTCGGATTCCTGATGGGGCTGGCCGTTATGTACGCAACCGGGTTACTGGTTGTGGCCTGAGAGAGTGGGGGTCACGGAAGAACCTTCGTCAGCCAGCGGACAGCATTGAGACAGAATTGTGCATTCTCGCCGGCCCGAGGGTGATTCATTCCCATTGCATTGCGCTTCTCTCCCCTCAGTTGAACTGAGCACATGGCGGCCTCACCGAGCACAACGATTCGACCCGAGTCCCACTGACGGGCAGCTCCCTGGGCCCACCCTGACACGGAAAACCTTGGCCACTCTTGGCGCGGAACGTCGGGGACATTGTGGCTGATGTCGAAGTGTGCAAGGGATCCTTTCCCAAAGATCAGGAGGGGCTGGAAATGCTGAGAAAGTTGAAACGCCTGGCCCGCGAAGGTGGCCACTCTCTCGATTTGCTCTTCTGAAGTCCGTCCCCTGCTGATTGGATGATCCACTAGAGTCCCTGTTTCTCGTTCAAAGAGATCCGGGAATTCCCCCGGCCCCCGGGCGTACCCGTCGAACATGGCCACCCCCAGAAGAGCACCAAGATCGCCGGCTGCTCCCGGGGCCGGCGCGTGATCGGCTAAAAGGAGCAAGGATCCTCCTTCCCTGATCCAGGCCACAAGTGAGTCGAGTTCAGGGTGGGTGAAGGAGGAAGGATGCGGAAACGCCCGAGTCTCGGGGCCGTCGTTCGCGTTTAGAGCATTGGCAATCACGAGCAGGGCACAACGGGTCAGGGTGCCCTCGGAGAATTTGGTGGAGAAATCTTCGACCCGATAGCCGTCTTTCCTGAGGAGATCGGCAAAGGGCCGGTATCGGCCCTCCGCAGTATGGACATTATTGTGGGCCTCGTCGATACACACCAGGGGACCCTCTGAAGGTCCGAAAGCCGGTTCCCTCACGTCGACGCTGAACCCAGGGTCTCGTTGCTGCTGGGAAGTAAGATTCTCACCTGCACAGGATAGGAGTCCTGGTAGGAAGCCAGATAAAAAGGAGAAGCGGATCAGACGCAATCGATTCATGATCTTCTGAAACTGTTGGCTGGAACGTGGCATGGGTCACCTCGCTCTCCTTTAAACCATTCCGAGTTTCGAGGTGTCCACTTTTTAGCTGCAATGAGGGAAGCGGATAGTTTGCTATGATGAACCTCTTTGGTCGGGACGTAGCGCAGTCTGGTAGCGCACCTGAATGGGGTTCAGGGGGTCGCGAGTTCGAATCTCGCCGTCCCGACCAGTCTAACCCATTTATTTTGGGAATTATATACTAGTTTACCCAAAACGTCATACCGATAGGGTAAACTACTTCCATGATGAAGACAAGAAAACGACAGGGCAAGGCACCTGGAAAGTATTATCGCAAGGGTCTGTCCTGGGTGGAGTTCACCCGCAGATTCCCTAATGACGAATCCGCCGAGAAGTGGTTTGTCGCATCCCGCTGGCCCCATGGGGTCCATTGCCCCGGGTGCGGATCAGACAATGTTCAGGAGCGAAAAACCCGCAAACCTCAACCTTACCGCTGCCGGGACTGCCGCAAGGATTTCTCAGTCAAGACGGATACTCTGATGCACAACTCCCCTTTGGGATGTCAGGTATGGGCGATGGCGATCTACCTGCTGACTACTGGAATCAAGGGCGTATCCAGCATGAAGCTCCACCGCGACCTTGGCATCACGCAAAAGTCGGCTTGGCATCTGGCGCATCGGATCCGTGAGAACTTCTCAGGCCAGGAAGGAGAGAGCATCTTCTTCTCAGGGCAGGTGGAAGTGGATGAGACGTTTATCGGAGGTAAAGAGCGCAACAAGCACGAGCATAAGAAGCTGCACGCTGGCCGTGGAGCCGTGGGAAAGGCTGCGGTGGTGGGGGCCAAGAACCGGGAGACGAACCGGGTTAGTGCTGCTGTCGTAGAGAGTACGGATCAAGACAGCCTGCAAGGATTCATCCGAGATAAGGTTGTCAGAGGCTCCACGATTTACACGGACGATCACGGCGGATATGCTGGCCTTCGAGTAGACTTCGAGCACCAAACAGTCAAGCATTCGATTAGTGAGTATGTCAACGCTCAGGCACACACCAATGGTATCGAGAGCTTCTGGGCGATGCTCAAGAGGGGATATTACGGGACGTTCCACAAGATGAGTGCCAAACATCTGCAACGCTACGTGACCGAGTTCGCCGGAAGACACAACATCCGGTCTCTGGACACCCTGGAGCAAATGGCGATAGTGGCGAAGGGCATGGACGGTAAGCGATTGCGCTATCAGGACTTGGCGGGTTGAGCTTGCTTTTTTTTGAAGGCAAACAGTATAATGCAATTTGATGGAGGTAGAGGGAATCGAACCCTCGCCGGATGGATCCAAAGCCCTCCCGGCCCAACCGACTCGGTGCCCCCAGCGGGGCGACCCTAAGAGGTTTTAAACAATGTCGCTCTTAGGGTCGCCGTCATCACTTGCCTCAGTTAAACACCATCGCCCATCATCTCTCTTTCGGACCGCTTTGTTTTTTTTGAGACGCGACAAGACTGTAGTTACTGAGGGCTTTCCTACCTCCCGTCCACTTTCTGCAAGCTGGCTCACTATCTCATCTAATGAAAGGGCTTCCTTTTCTTGCAAAATCCGAATAGTGCAATCCGCCAGAGCCGGTTTCCCATTTCTGGATCGCCTAGCCCCAGGGAGAGGGAGTAATTCCCCTAAAACCTCAAGAGCATGCTCAAGAGACTTTTTCATTTCCCTTGCTTGCTTAAGACTTCGGGATATGTCTGATATAGATTCGATAACAGAGTCTAGTTCCTTCCTCAAAACCAGCACAGCTGGATCTTTCGTCATGACGCCTATTGTAACATGTCAGAAGATACCAATTCAATAAGTCGTTAGATAGTTTCTAACAAAGGAGCATATATGAGTGCGAGGGAAGCAAATTCCAAACAGGAAAAACGATCCTCAAGGTACAATGAACTGATCCACATTGACGCTGACGCTCAGGAGGTAGTCAATTCCCTGTTCAACGGCAAACCCAAACCCAGGGATCAGTGGCGATACTTGAAGGAGAACCGGGAACGGAGGCGGAAGGGCTAACCCTTCCGTTTGGGTAAACTAGTATATAATTCCCTTTATTTTCAGTAGCATACTCCAGAAACCTGGGCTAACGCTCAGGGCATCTTTCCAATTGAGGGAACACTGAGGGAACATATGTCGGATGCTTAGATAGACCGATCCCTCAACCCACCCGCCTTCCTTCCGTATGGTGGGGGGTGGGTGAAATCTCTGTCGAGGGAGCGATCAAGACCACAAGTGGTGCGCTTGTAGTGGCCGCGAAATTACGACTTTTTGCGGTGGAGGTTAGAATCAGCTCATGCGAGGACGCCGACCGAAACCGTACCTGGTCAAGAAGGGCTCGGGGAATCCGGGCAAGCGGCCGTTGAATCCAGGACCGCAGTATCGATCCGTTCTGCCGCGCTGCCCGGCCAGCCTTCACGGGGAGGCGCGGCGGATCTATAACCGGCTGTCGAAGGTTCTCCACCGGCAGGGGCTGCTGAACGAAGGGACTTTCGACTGCCTGATCATGCTGTGCCGGATAGGCGGGATAGCGGCGGACTTAGAGAAGATTCTACGGACGAAGGGCTACACGATCCGGACCGAGCGCGGGATCCGGAACCGTCCCGAAGTCGGGATGTTCCAGAAGGCGACCGCCGAGTTCCGTCATTACCTGAACGAGTTTGGGCTGACTCCGGCCTCTGTGCAACGAGTGCCGACGCGGCAACGGCCTGAGTCATTGGAGGATCTGTTGAGAGATTGAGCCGCCCTGTTCTGATCCTCATGCCCGGCACCAAGGTCCAAGGAAAGGAGTAGAGATAATCTCGTGAAACCAGGGAAATCCTCCAGATGGTTTACGGACTCATGCTGGAATAGAGTCGGCATGATTGGACCTCAGAGACTCTCGATAGGGAGTGGCGGATCCGCCTCAATCGCTGGGCTGCTCTAAATGGCAGGGAAACTAGGCACTCGCGCCATCAAGTTACCAGCAAGTCGATGATCGCCTGGGCCGCAGCGATCAGGGCATCGGCCTCGGCATCGGTGAGTTGCTTGCCGCGCTGTGCCTCCACGCCCTCTATGAAGGCTCCCAGGGCATTGATGGCCGCCACGTCATTGTCGGAGTTCGCGTCAGCAAGGGCTTTCTCGGCCGCAGCGAAGGTTAGGTCACCCATTTCTGCGGTTCGTCATCCTCTCTCCCATTTTCAGATCCGATTTGAACGAGGGTACCGAGGAATTGGAAGTGGCCCATCGCCCAGCCCCGTAAACGGGGCTTTGCCGGAAATTGGAAACCAGGGCGTCGCCAAGAATCTCTGTCCGATCTGTAACCCTTCATTTTTTCTTACGGGCTTGCTATTCTTCTCGCAAATCCGGGCAGTTCTAAGAGAATCAGGACTCTCCTTTGTGCCAGTCCTGAAAGGTCGATGGCTTGCTCAGCAGCATACCTTGCTGGCTGGTTCGACCGACTGCCTGGGGAATGCCCCAAAGATGGCTGGTGTATCCCGTCAGCAGCAATGAGACACATTGAGCCTCAGGACTTAGAGACAGTTTGAAGGGAGCTTGACAGCTTCTGTCGGGGTGTCGATGCTGGCCGTGGCGTAACAAAGAGGAGAAACCACCATGGCCACAGACGTTGTTAAACAGATTCGCAGAAAGACCCGCCGGAAGTTTTCCGCCGATGAGAAGATCCGGATTGTCCTGGAGGGACTTCGGGGCGAAGTCCCGATCACCGAGCTGTGTCGACAAGAAGGAATTCAGCCGTCGATCTATTACAAATGGTCGAAGGCCTTTCTGGATGCCGGCAAGAACGGGTTGACCCGGGACACGCGGCGGGATGCCACATCCCAGGAAGTACGACGGCTCAAGGAAGAAAACGATGCGCTCAAGAGGGCCGTGGCTGAGACGGTGCTGGACAATCAGCGGCTGAAAAAAAGTTTGGGCCTGTAAAGCGGAGAAGGTATCAGCGAATGGCTGCCGAATATAAGCTGGAAGTTCTACGGGCCGTCGAGGGTTCCGGGCTACCGGTGACACAGGCTCTGGCTCAGCTTCAGATACCACGCTCGACCTATTACCGGTGGCGAACAAACTTTCGTAGAAGGGGTGTTGTGGGCTTGCGAGATCGTCCCTCTTTCCACAGCCGGGTCTGGAACCAGGTCCTGCCTGAGGAGCGACACAAAACGTTGGAGATTGCCCTGTTGTATCCGGAGTGGTCGCCGCGGGAAGTGAGCTGCCATATTACGGACTAGGACAGTTGCGCCGATCACAGAGAGGTTCGCGTGACTCTTGAGAAGTTCAGAAAACCTTTCGGGCGACCGCACAATAACTCTGACGTTCTGCCCTCGTTTGATCAGCTGATCAACCAGCAGCCGTCCAGTTGCCCCGCTTGCTCCAACCACAAGGGTCGTCATTTTATTTTCCGAATCAGCGCACACATGAAACTCCAATACTTACTGCGATAGGCGCTCATATAGAAAATACGCCCGCCAATAATTGAAGCCACCTAACTATTGATCATCTGGTTTCCAGATGAGTCCGCTATCTGTGCTTCGCTTCCAGATAGTACGCCCAGCAGATTATGGGGTCTAGCCCGGATTATGCAAGAGATCTGAATCCGAGTGAGATTTGGGTCCAGAAAAAAAGCCGTAGCTCTCTGATATAAAAGGGTTTACATAAAAACAACCCTAAACAGGAGCTACGGCTATGTTGAAAACAGTCTGCCAGAATACCCTGCCATTTCACAGCCACAGAGACATCACAGCTCGTTTTGATGGGGGGAGCCTCACTTCCGACGCAGGATGGTTGTTGTTTGGATCGCTGGATCGGCAACATCGATTGTGCGAGGGCTTCAGTTCGTGTATTGCGGAAAGCCGGGACCGACGCTACATTCGTCATGACCTGTTGAAGTTGATCCGACAACGAGTGTTGCAGATCGTGGCCGGCTACGAAGACTGTAATGACGCCGATACGCTGCGCTCGGATCCGATGCTCAAGACAGTCTGTGATCAGTTGCCCGAGAGCGATCCCGATTTGGCCACCCAGCCGACTTTCTCCCGCTTGGAGAACTCCGTCACCAAGAAGGATCTGATGCGTCTGAGCCGGTGGCTGCTACGCCGTTATGTGCGCTCCCTGAAGAAGAGACGTCCCGCCAAGATCATCCTGGATCTGGACAGTACCGACGACCACACTCACGGCCAACAGGAGTTCGCCTTCTACCACGGGTATTACCGAAACCACATTCTGCATCCTTTGCTGATCTTCGATGCCGCCACGGGAGACCTGGTCTGTGCCGTGTTGAGACCTGGCAACAAGGGGGCTGCCTCTCACATCGTGCCCATTCTGAAGCGCGTCGTGGAGGCCATCCGACAAGCAGTGGGGACGGATGTCGAGATTGAGATTCGGGCCGACAGCGGCTTTGCCACGCCTCGGCTCTACGAGTTCTGTGAAGGTGAAGAGAATCAACTCCAATATGTCATTGGGTTAAGTCGCAACCCTCGCCTGCAGCGAGTGGTCGAGCCCCTGCTGGATTCGACTCGGGAAAGGTTCGTTGAGCGGGAGGAAAAACAGCGTCAGTTTGACGAGTTTCTTTATCGAGCCAACAGCTGGGATCGATCCCGTCGCGTCATTGTCAAAGTGGAGGTCGATCAGCGCGGGATCAATCGTCGCTTTGTGGTCACCAACCGGGACGATCTCTGCTCCCAATCACTTTATGACCACTACACCGACCGAGGGCAGACCGAGAACTTCATCAAGGCCTTTAAGAATCATCTGAGCATGGACCGACTCAGCTGTCATCGATTCCTGGCCAACCAGTTTCGACTCCTCCTGCATGCACTGGCTTACCAGATGTTCGTGCGCCTGCGCGACTATCTGCACGGAACCCCCTGGCACAAGCTCGAAATCGAAACCTTACGTCGTCGTGTCCTCAAGATCGGGGCCCGGATCCGACAAACCACTCGACGCATCTGGGTCCATCTTTCCTCAGCCTTTCCCGAACAACCCCTCTTTCACCTCGTCTTGAGTCGCCTGAACTCCAGCTAGCTTCTCCCAGTTCCCCGAAAAACCGCTTCCGACACTCATCCAGGCCCAGATCTGTCTGAAATTCACTCCCCCAACCACTCAAACGCCTCGCCAACCGATATTCTTCGCAAATCCGCCTGTCACAACTGCCCGCTTCCGAGTTGGGCCACTTCTCGAGCCCTTTTTCAACAGCGGATTACGGTTCTTGCATAATCCGGGCTAGCCCGGCGCCGCAACCTTTGGAATACTCTCACCTGACCCCGAGGATGAGGTGCAACGGGCAACGAAGCTCTCATGGCCCGCGGGATACGAGGCCTTGAGCTCTACCTCAAGATTTGCGTAAGTCTTTGCTGTACAAGGTGGACGGGATTTTTCGCGGGGACACTCGAAAAAACAGTTTCAGCAGTTGTCTTTTGTCCGCGAAGTCCGACTGATCAATCCGGGCTGAAACGACCTCGCCCAGGAAGGGGACTTCAAGGGAACTCTGAACATCCACGCTGAAGAAGGCCAGAGGGTGGCCGTGCCGGGCCCACTTCACCTCTTGGGAATGCGAGTTTCCTAGTTCTTGGTTTGGTCATGGTTTGTGCGTCAGTTCATCCGCGTCACCGGCAGCGTGGCGAATTCACCAGGACTCACGCGTATGGCCATTCCGGCTATGGGCACAGAGGCACTTACCTCCAGCGTTCCCCGGAAATCGCGAAAGTCGATGTTCTCCCCTAGGAAGATTTCTTCGGGGAACTGGGCTATCTGTCCGTGAGGCGGCAAAGGAACCGATGTACTTCCCCCAGGAACCGGCTCTCCATCGTCGCCCCGTAAAGTCAGCATAATGTCGACAATCGATGTCGTGGGATTGGCCAAAGCCACCCCGGTTCGCACCCCAACCGAAGTACTTGACTCAATGGGTACCAGCAACCTGCCCGCCGGTTCGACACTCCCCACACCAGCCACGCCCAGGTCCGCGTCAAAGAGAAGGGTTCCACCCAGAGGTAGATCGGACGCCACCTTCACCCATCCTGTCGCCGTCTCTCCCTCTCCGTCGGTTGCGTAAAACCCCACTCCGCGCGGCGGAAGAGCAAAGGGGAAACTCCCGTTTTGGACAACTTGATTGATGTCAACCGATAGAGCTCTACCTTCGTAGTCAAACAGGTCGACCGTTCCCGTTACGGTCTCATCAAGGGGATTGACCAGAATCAAAGTCGAAGTGATTCCGCCACCGTCCCCAAAATGGGCAAAGTAGAGTGTGGTGCTCTCGGTTGTGGGAGAGGTCACAGGCAGCGTGGCTAACTGTCCTGGGCTTGTCCGGATCGCCATGCCGGTGATCGGCTCGGCGGAATTGACTTGTAAGCTGCCCAAAAAGCCGCCAAAGTCAATGCCCTTTCCTTCAAAGATCTGCTCAGGAAACCGGGCGAGCTGGCCATGGGGGAGAAGCGGAAGCATAACACTCCCATTAGGCACAGGAGCTCCATCCGCCCGCCGAAGGGTTATCGCCACGTTCACCTCAGCATCACTCGGGTTGGCCAGTGCCACCCCCGTTTGGATGCCCAGGGAGCTGTCCAACTCAATCGGAAGCGCGAAGTTCCTTTCCGGCCGAACCATCCCCACCCCCGCCACTCCAAAACTTCCGGAGAACAGGACCGTGCCTCCCAGAGGAATATTCGAGGTCAACTGGCCTGATCCTGAGACGATGTCCCCGGCACCGTCGGTCTCGAAGAAACCGGATCCTCGGGGGGGCACTTGGAAGGAAAGGCCTTCCGTCTCGATCTGTCCGTTCAGATCCACCTCCAGGATCTTCCCTTCACTGTCAAACAAGCCGACATCGCCAACGGCCGGCTGCTGGGTGGAGGGATTGACCAGAATCAAAGTGGAGAGCAGCCCGTCTCCGTCCCCAAACTGGGCAAACCCCTCGACGGGCCGTTGATGAGGCAATGCCAGCAGTTCCTCCCCGTGTAACACTATCTGGCGAGCCTGGTGGACCTCTTGCCCATCTTCGTCGGTACCGCATGAAAGGAAGCTGATAGTAATGAGATCTACACCGGCTCGGTTACTATCAAACAAATCGAGGTTGGGGAAGTCCGCCTGCAGGACAGGGGCATTGTAGCTGTAAGAAAGCTCGGTGCTCGTGCCTTCCTCCAAAATAAACCCCGGCATCATGGTGGTGTAATGAAGCTCCGGGTCCGCCAATTGCGAAGGCCCAAAAGCGGCCGGTGGATCGCTCCCAGAACTCAGCGAGACACGGATAGGACCCTCAGCCGGACGCACGAAACTCTCCCGACCCACGTTGACCTCTAGCCCTCGTGAGTTCGGCTCCACCACATAGAAGAAAAACTCCCCATCACTTGATCCCAAAACATCTCCCCTAGGGAAAGGCTCCTGGACGGGCCCGGCCGAGGTGAGCCCGTCGTGCCAGACTTCAACCTGGGCCCGATACGGCCCAGACTCCTGAACAATGAAATCCCCTGAAGGATCGTAAAAGTAGCCCACCCTGTTGGCCCGGCCGCTGATTTCCTGAACCTGGCCGCTTGGAGCAGTCACAGTAATCTCGACCCGGGATGGCAGAGTGGGACCGATGTGACCCGCAAAGGAGGCGATATCTCCCACTTCCAGGATGCTCCCGGGACGGGTTCCCGTGGGGTGGAAGAAGATATCAATGTCCCTCCCCTGCAGCGTGAAGATCGGTCCTCCACTGGGTCCCCCACCATTGCCTTGAAAAGGGGGAAACGTGCGGGTACCACCATTCGGGTCGTCCTCAGGAACCAGGACAAAAAGTGATCCGTGAATCGCGTAGTGCGGTGTATCGAGGGCTGGCCCTCTTAACACAACAGCCCCGTATTGGAACTTAATATCATTGGGAAGATCGCCCTCTTCCCCCGCTCCGATCTGATTCGCATATGCTTCTCGAAATCGCCAGTAGGGAGACAGCATAACTTCTTCTCCGATCTCTTCCCTCACGCGGACGAGTGGGCGTTGGACCGAGCTGTAGCTATAGCCCCACAGGTCTACCTTGGAAGGATCGAGGTGCGGATCAAAGTCATCCGGGCGGCTTGAAAACAGCGGTAACTCACCCACCAAGGCCCGCTCGTCAAAGGTCCCGGGAGGGTTGAGGGGAACGTCTGAAAACTGACCGGACGAGTCCAGCGCTGCTCGGGACCTGAGGAGACTTGCCAGCGATCCGCTCAGATCCTGGAAAGTCATCAGCGGAATAGCGGAGTCAGACTCCTGCAGCCACATGATGTCCCCGGAGTGGAAAGGGAAGGGGACGTGGCTAGATCCAGACGGAAGCCCAGTATCCGTTCTGAAAAACCATTGCTGGCCGATGGTTTCCTCAAGGTCAATCCCCCGTCGGCCGTGGGCGATGATAGCGGGATTACGAGTGGCCACCACCCCTCCCCAGGTACGGGCACCCATCCAGAGAGTACCTTCGTCATCTCTAAAAGATGCCGTCACATCTACCCGGTACTCCCCCGGCTGTTCCAGAGAGATCGGGTCGTTGCCAGGAACGAAATACCCGAAACGGTTGGCTCTCCCCACCACCGTTTGCTCCACTATCTGACCTGTCTCAGAGTGCGGAGCTAGGCAAAAACGCACCTCAATATCCGCCGGGACTGGTGGCGTAAGAATCAGTCCTGCGTTGAAAACGTCTCCCACCTCGAAGGGCGTGCCGGGTAAGACTACGGTATCTAGTGAGAGCATGCGGGCAACATGGACTTCATAGGTCCCCCCACCACTCCAGGTGTTCCCCCAGATATCCTCGATTGTGCCTTCGAGAGTGATTGTATGCCGGCCATCCTGAGTAAACTGAACCTCGAAGCTCGGGTCCATGGTGCTCAACTGATAGGCGTCGGTGATGTGACCCCCACCACGATCCAAAAGTTCGCTGTCAACGCCCACGAGGCTCTTCATCCGTTCCTGCATGAAGGAACTTGGGCCTAGAATGATCACGGATCCGTCGGGCTGACGTACGCGGACCGTGAGGTTTCCAGATGGAAATCGAAAAGGAATAAGAGGTGGGCCTGGTGGGAGTTGATTGTCCAGGCTTACGGTTGGAGCAAAGGGTTCCAACCGATAAGTAAATGCCTGGTCCGAAGCTGGGTCGAGCCTCGGCACAATGAACGTCTCCGATTGGGTAAGGATGCGCGAGGCAACTCCGAACCGATCCCGGTCTTCAATGGCTCTCGTGCCACGAGTGCCATTACTGAGTGTGTCCATCAGGAGAGTCCAGTAGAGACGTGGAGCGCCTGGATTGCCTACCTGGACTATGGGAAGGCGCATTATATCGACCGAGTCGCGGCTGGGCCCGATTCCGGTTGTGGGACGGCTGGGTGGGGACTCGGGGGGAATACCCTCAAAACGGAACCGGAGGGACGGCCGATAAAATCCAGCCGGTAGGTCGGTTGGAATGAGCAAAGAGAAGTCTACGACCGCCTCAGCTTGATCTGCACTCACCTTAAGGCCCGCAATCAGCAGCTCGAACCGATCCTGAATGAGGTGGCGTTGCTGTCGCCGCTCGCGCAAAACCGTCACCTGAAGCGCATTCAGGAGCGTTTCGGGAAGTCAAACCTGTCGCTCACGACGCTGCGCGACCAGGTGCGGGCCGTGAAAAAGGAACTCAAGGAACAAGCCCGGCAAGAAAAACATAGCCAGAATATCCGCAAGAAACATCTCACCAACGCGCCAGCCGGGTCGTGCCGAGCCCGGATCAACGAGGTGTTGTTGGAGACCCCGGACGGGCAGGCCCCCGACTACACCCTGGTCGCCGAGGCCGCCTACTAGTGGACCGTAACAGCTGAACGTTTAGTGGTTTTGATCCGTCGGGATGGCTCGTCGCAGGTCCATTTGACTGCCCTGGGATCGTCGTTGTATTGGCGGATGTACTTCATGATCTGTCGAGTGAGATCGCGCGTCGACTTGAAGACGCCGCGGTAGATGAGGTCGCGCTCAATCTTCGAAAACCAAAGTTCAACTTGATTCAGCCACGAGGAATAGGTCGGTGTGAAATGCAGCTTGACCTTCGGGTGGTGTTCGAGAAACTCGTCGACTCGTTTCGTTTTGTGAGCTGACAAGTTGTCCAAGATGACGTGGATCTCGCGCTTTCGCTTGTTGGTTGCGACAAGCCTCTCGAGAAAGGCAACGAACTCTTGACTTGTGTGGCGTCGGACTGTCTTTCCAAGCACCTCGCCGGTTTTCGTGTTGAACGCAGCGTAAAGCGATAGTGTTCCATGGCGAACGTACTCAAATCCGTGCCGTTCTGCGCGCCCGGGAGACAACGGAAGGATCGGATCTCGTCGATCCAAGGCTTGAATCGCCGTCTTTTCATCGACGCAGAACACTGTGGCATGCTGGGGCGGATTCATGTAGAGGCCAATGACGTCGGCGGCCTTGGCCTCGAAGTCCGGATCGTCCGACGTCTTGTATCGCTCGACGCGATGGGGCTGAAGGCCATACTTCTTCCACGTCCGCGCCACCATCATGTGGTGGACTCCCAGCTTCTTGGCCAGTCGACGCGTGCTCCAATGCGTCGAACCGTCGGTGGGCCGTTTCTGCGTCCAAGACAAAATCCGGGCTTCCCTGCGAGGAGTGAGAACCTGCACGGGACGCCCCTCGTGGCGTGCGTACAATCCCGCCAATCGCTCCTCCAAAAAACGCTTCTTCCACTTGCTGATGAACGGAGCGGAACAACCGGCCTCGCGCTGCAGAGCAAGGTAACTCAAGCCGTCAGCCAACAACAACAGGACTCGTGCGATACGAGCGTCGGCGGCGCGACCGCTGCGAATTCGGGTGCGTCGACGTAGTTCCGTTCGCTCGACTTCGGTCAGGACAAGGTCTGTCGTCTCTCGCATGAGCGAGATCATACCACTAATCGTTTAAATGTTACAGTCCACTAGTGGTTCACCGATCACGGCGCCGCGCAGTTCTTCTACACCCGCCACGGCGAACCGTTCGTTTACTTCGACAACACCATCTACTGGATGGATTCGGCCGACCGGGGGCGCAAGCGCCAGTACGCGGCCATGCTCTACAAGCAAACCGGTCTGGTGCCGCCCACGGGCAGCGGGCGCATCTTCTTCGAGGTGCTGTCCAGCCTGGCCCTGATCCACGGGCAGATGCGGGACCACTTCTCCTGGCTACACACCGACGTTCCCAACCAAACGGTCTACTTCAATCGCAACAACGACGCGCACGAGATCGTCAAGATCACCCCCGATGGCATCGAGATTCTCAAGAACGGAGGCAACGACGATGGAATCATCCTCGACGGCTCCCGGAAGATGAAGCCCATCCGGTTCCTAGTCGATGCCGATCTGGAAGAAGCCGATCGGATGCTTTCGACCCTGATCTACGACAACATGACCTGCGCCCCTGCAGAGCGCGACTTTATCCTTTCGTGGTTGTCCTGCTTCCTCCTGATTGATTTCGCCGGCACCCGGCCCATGACCCGCTTCGAGGGGCCGGCGGGCTCGGGCAAGACGACCGCCAGCAAACTCCTCTCGGCGCTCATTTACGGCGAGCCTCAGCAGAAGAAGAGCACCGATGCGGCCAACTACACTGACGGCTCACAGAACCCGCTCATCGTGCTGGACAACATCGAAGCCCGCCAGATGACTGAAGACTTGATCACCTTCATGCTGACCAGCATCACGGGGATCGCCAAGGAGAAACGCAAGAGCGGCACCGACACCGAGACCGTGATTGAGCGCACCAAGTGCCTTCTCAACACCACCGGCATCGAGCCGCTGGGCGGGGAGCTTTCCGAGATCCTGTCGCGCTCCTTCGTCATCACGTTCGACCTGGCCAACCATGCCAGCGACTGTTTTCTGGAATCCGAGGTTATCTCGGCCATTCAGCAAAACCGGGACCTGATCCTTTCGGCCATCTTGCAGCGCACCAGCCACGTGCTGGCCATGTTCCGGAAAGGGGCGCTCAGGAATGTCATGCGCTTGATGGACCGGACCCTGCCGGCCCACGGGAAACAGCGCTTTAACGACTATCTGAGCTTGATGTATCTGATGATTCGCGCCGGTTCCGCAGAGCAGGGAATCGCCACACGACTCGAGGTATTAAGTCCGCAGTTTGTCGAGCAAATCCGCTCCATTAACGCCACCAGTCAGCAGACGGCCCGGGAATCCAACCCCATCGCCACGGCCTTGAATTCGCTCTTCGACGCCTACCAGAATGCTGAGGACCTGGACACAAAAGCCCGCGACGGACAAGACGACCGGGCCAACCATGTCGCCGGGTTCATCGAACGATACCTTGTGCGGTTCGAAGACCGCTACACCATCGAACCCATCTCGGCTGGCAAGCTGTTGGCCGCACTGCGAAGCGTGGCCGCGGCGTATCGCCTGGAATTTGAATACAGTAAACCCGCGCAGCTGGCCCGGCGCATCAGCAACGACCTCGAGGTCCTCTTGGAAGCCGGGTTCGAAATCGACAGAGAGCTCAACGCCCACACCAAGAACTTCGACTACCGGATCAGAAAGATTCACCGCCTGGAATAGGGCTACCGAGTGGGCGTTATGCTTGCAACAAGCGCCGCTCGAGCAACGCCTGCATGTCACGCCGCCCATCGGCGATCACGAGCACATAGACGTTATCTTCCACGACCCGGTAGATGATCCGGTAGGGCTTGAAGAAAACCTCACGGTAGTCCCGAATCCCAATCTCCAGCAATTCCTTTGGGTAGCTCCCGCGCTGCGGGTACTCAGAGAGGCTGTGAAACGCCCTTTCGATCTGCTGTAGCACGTGATCCGCCCGACCCGGCCCATCTTGCCGATCGATGTAATCGCAGATCTCCTCCAAGTCGCCTGCCGCGTCATTGGTCAACTGAACCAGGAAGGACATCAGCGGGTCTGCCGCCGCTCCCGAAGCCGCGCGATGATATCGGCGGCGGTTTGCACCTGACCGGCTTCGATCTGCCGGCTACCCAGCGCGAGGATCTTCAGCAGCGCCACGGTCTCCTGCGTCTGCTCGTAGCTGTCGATATCCTGCACCACCACCTTGGCTTCGCCGTTCTGGGTGATGATCAAGGGTTCTTGCTGGTCCCCGAGCGTGCGTACGATCTCGGCGGCGTGGGCCTTGAGGTAACTGATCGGCTTGATCCGGCTGGACAATTTCATGGGTCACCCCCCGTTTCGGACCAAATATAAACCATAAACAGGTCAACAAGCAAGGAGACCGTCGGCGTTTTGCGGTGGTCGTGCGGTGGTAAATCTAGAAGTCTTACCCCCCTTACTGAAAAAATAAAAAGTAGTACGTCCCTCTCCCATTCGGACACCTTTAAGAAAATCGGCCCACACGTAGAGACATCTTTCTATTTTACCACCGCAACCACCGCAAATACTCTCTCTTCTATTCTTAACTATATGAAAATAAATAACTTAATACTTTAGAAATCTTGCGGTGGTAAGCAAAATTTACCACCGCACGACCACCGCAACCACCGCACGCGTGCTGCAGGTGGCTCTCCCCGTGGGAGAACCTCTCACACGGGGACGGAATTCACAGAATCTAACGGCGCGTTCCTAGCCCGACACTTTTGCAGCCTCTCCGGTATGTAACTAAGAGCAACCATGGATGATCCCAAGCTACGGAGCAGATACCGATGAGCCTGATAGACCTGTTGGAAAAAAGCGAGAAAGGGGCAACTTTCCGACGACGGACCGACCGGCCCAAGAAGACCCTGTTTCAGCTGATGAACGAGGCAAGCGAACGAGCGGCAGCGCTGCGACGTCGTAACCAAGCGGACTGGACCTACCCGGCGGACGGTGCTTGGAAATACAGGGAGCCGGTCACTGCCCGAGCACTGGCTAAGGTGGATGCCATCCGCGATCAGGCGCTCTCCCTGGGATGGAGCGAAGCCAGGCTCTACCAAAATCGAGGACGATTCCGTTTTCCCTGTGGCGAGGACTATGGCCTCGTCTGTTTCCTGGACGAGAACAAGCGCGTCGGTGAGGTGACCTGGCAGTCCATCGAGATCGTGGGTCCGCCTCCCCAGGAGAACCGTCTGCGATTCTACAACCCGGAGGTGGATCAACCATGGATCAAGAAAAAGACACCCGAAGCGTAAAATACCGATATGCCAACGCCAAGGACGTGCTGCCGCCGGATCTGTTCCACCAGGTCCAGCAACACTTCACGGGACTGCTGTGGGTCCCGGCCAATACGCACTTCTATGAGACCCGTCGCAAGCTTGTGCTGGCCCTGACGGATCAAGGCGTCTCCACCCGCGAGATCGGCAAGCTGGCCGGGGTCACAACGCGCCGCGTGCGTCAAATCCTGGCCGAGGACCGCGCATCGAAGCCGACACATTCCGGCGTCTTCCGGTAAGTAACCAAAGACGGCTTTCTCGTTTTGGGGGGCGAAATCTGTCTTCCCCCCCGAACCCCGAGGTGGGGACACCAGAGAGCCTGTCGTGAACACATTTTCGGAGCCGGTCTATGGCATTGAACAAGAAAGATCAACTGAACCTCGACCGCTGGCATGGCGCCGAGGGCAAGGCCCAGCCGCCCAAGCGCACCAGCGCCCGCCAAAACAACCTGAACTCCATGACCCACGGCATCTGGGCCAACCAGTGCCTGGACGAGTCGGAGCGGGAGATCTTCCGGGAGATCATCGAGCGCCTGTGGAACGACTTCGTGTTCAACAAGAGCTCGGACTTGCTGCAGGTCGAGCTGGTGGCGATCTACTCGGTGAAGCTGGTGCGGGCTCAGATCAAGGGGGACATCGATGACTCGGAGAAACTCGACCGGATGATCCGCTGCCATCTCAAGGACCTCAAAGCCACCAAGATCTCCCGCGAGGGCGAGGTCCCCAGCGGTCCCGGAACCACACCGGCCGAGTGGGCCACGGCGCTGCTGGAGAAGCTGGCTGAGTCGGAGAAGAAGCCGGCCCGAAAGCCGGGCAAGAGACGGAAAACGCGAAAATGATTGAAGATAACACCAGGCCGCAGAAAGACACGACTCCGAAAAAACAAAGACTTACGGCGATCCATTTCGGGGGAATGGAGGATAACCCCAGGTTCTTCTCAATTCCGCAGCAGGGGTCAAACGCGCATCACGCCCGGCCAACGGATGGAGGCGAAACCTGGGATGCCAGGTCCCCCACGTCGCCGACCTGCCGAGCGCAAGCCGCTCTCCTGGAAGCCACGAATGACGGACACTTGCAGGCGCGAGTCCCGGCAGCTGGGGAGACGTGCCCGTTCGCTCGGCTCCCAGAAGGCCACCAAGATCGCCAGCGAGGGGGAGCCCCCCAGCCAGACCGAACCGACTAACTGGGACCTCCTCCGAGAGGCCTTGCTGGCGCTAGCGCGCAAGCGGCCTGTGGTGGCCGGCGACCCTCGGCAGCACATCCCCGGCAGGTCCGGCAGGGAGGCAGTGGACCTCCCCGTGGCGGTCGCGCACTGCTTCCTGGAGGCGGCTTGTCGCTACGCTCGGGGGGCGGCTGTTTTGTTTCCCCGCTCGGCGTCCAATCACAGGAAGAACGGTGCAAAAAGGGGGCGTTGGTGCATGAATCGGAACTGGCCCGCAACGAACCCGACTCACAGGTCCATCACCTACCAAGAGCGTACAACGATGGCCTACCGAGTTCGGCCATCCGGTTGAGGATGTGACACCCGATCGCGGCTTCTCTGCGTTGCGCCTTGCTGTACCTCGCCTTCAGGTCGCCTCCGAACACGGACTTGTATCGGAAGAAGCTGTTCTCAACGCGCACCTGCTGTCGGTAGCCCGACTCCTTCTCCCACTCCCGTCGCCCGACCTTGCGAATCCTCTGAAGAGACGCTTCCCGCTGCGCCCAGGGGCCGTCGGTGGGTCCCGCCGATAGCGCAGAGCGACGAGGGGGGATCACAATCACGACGTTCTCTGTACCGGCCGCGCTGGCCCGATCGTAGACCGATCTGTGGTCGTAGGCCCCGTCCGCCGTGAAACGCCGGATGGGAACTTCGAGCGGGGCGAGAAGATCAGGGAGTGTGGAGGCGTCGTCCCGGCTGCTCGCTGTGAGTTCGGCCGCCACAATGAACCCCTCCGCATCCACTCCGATGTGCAGCTTCCGCCAATCCCGGCGTTTCTTTGATGTCTTGTGCTTGTGCGCGTTCCATTCGCCGCGACCCAGGATCTTGAGCCCTGTGGAATCAACGATCAGGTCGATCGGGCCGTCGTGGGCTCGGGTCAGGGGCGGCACCACAACAATTTGGTTCCGGCGCGAGAGGGTGGTGTGGTCCGGGGCCTTGAGGTCGCGGCTCATCAAGCTGAGCAGCGAGTCCAGGAACCCCTCCGTCTGGCGAAGCGGTAGGCCGAAGACGACCCGCAGCGTCAACGCGGTCCGGATCGCGAGGTTCGAGTATCGACGCTGCCCTCCGCGGAGACCGTTCTTCGGTGGTATCCATGCGGCAATCGCATCCTCGCTCAGCCAGATCGTGACGTCTCCGCGGCTCCTGAGGCCACGCTCGTACTCCCTCCAGTTCCGGATTCTGTACTTCGTCTTGTACTGGCGGTTGATTCGGCTCGACTTCCCTGCGGCCATGACGTTGCCCCCTTGATCTCCATGATGGACCGGAACCCTCCGCCGATGCTAGCGTGCCCGCTTACGCCGATTCATGCACCAATGCCGCCCGAACGATCAAGTCGATTCTCCGTAAACACCGGGGAATGCTTGTCTTTCCCGGCCTCGTTCCCGGATGTGGGCGAAATTCTTTGGCTCTTCCGGAGGCGCAGGCAGCCTTGGGCCAGGATCGAGGCGATCTCCGCGATCACTTCATCAACGGTCGTCAGGAGCCGTTGGAGTCCGCTCGACACCGCACCAGGCGATGTCGCCGGCACCCACAACGGGCTCCGTTCTCACGGCCGCTGCCGCTGTCTGGTGATCCGCCGGACCCTCGTGGCCCGGCTTCTATATGGATACTTACCGGAGCGAGTGAAAAAGTGTCACTTTCGGTGGTCCGCGTGCGACAGGGCCGTTAAGCAAGGCTTCTCGATAAACGTGGTTGCACTCACAATCCCTTAGTTTTGGATTCTCCCGTTCTCCGTTTTTCGGGGCCTCGTTTAACAGGCGAAATTCATCTTCCCCCCCGAACCCCGAGGTGGGGACACTTGAGGCTTGCCGTTGAACACATCGTCGGAGCCGGTCGTGCCATTAAACAAGAAAGACCAGCAGAACCTGGACCGCTGGCACGGTGCAGAGGGGGTCGCCCAGCCACCCAAGCGCGCCGGCGCCCAACCGAACAACCTGTACCCCATGACCCACGGCATCTGGACCAATCAGTGCCTGGACGATGAGGAACGGAAACTCTTTCAGGAGATCATCGACCGCCTCTGGAACGACTTCGTGTTCAACAAGAGCTCGGACTTCCTCCAGGTCGAGCTGGTGGCGGTGTACTCGGTGAAGCTGGTGCGGGCCCAGATCAACGGGGACATCGACGCCTCGGAAAAACTCGACCGGATGATCCGCTGCCATCTCAAGGATTTGAAGGCCACCAAGATCGCCCGCGAGGGTGAGGTCCCCAGCGGTCCCGGAACCACACCGGCCGAGTGGGCCACGGCCTTGCTGGAAAAGCTGGCCGAGTCGGAAAAGAAACCGGCCCGAAAGCGGGGCAAGAGACGGAAAACGCGAAAATGATTGCGGATAACACCAGGCGGCGGGAGGACCCGGCCCCGAAGAACCAAAGACTTACGGCGATCCGTTCTGGCGGAATCCAGCATAAGACGTGTTCGTTCGACTTCTGCTGTAGCCCCACGCGCGGCCCGTTTTTCCAACGACAGCACGCGGAGAATGGGACGGAGCGACCGCCGCTTCTCGGACCTGACAAGGGCAGGCGACTGGAGGCGAAACGTGGGAGGCCAGGTCCGCCACACCGCCAACCGGCCAAGTGGAAGCGGCTCTCCTGGGAGCGACGAATGAGGGACGCTTCGAGGCGCGAGACGGGGCGGCTGCGAAGAGGCGCCCGTCCGCTCAGCTCCCAGAAGGCCACCCAGATCGCCCGCAAGTGGGAGACCCCCAACCAAGCTGTACCACCCATCCGAGACCTTCTCCGAGAGGTTTTTCCGACGCTAGCGGGCCAGTGGTCTGTGGGGGCCGGCGACCCGCTCCAGCACACCCTCGGCAGGTTCGGCCGGGAGGCAGTGGACCTCCCCGTGGCGGTGGTGACCCGCTCCCCGGAGGCCGACTGTCGCTTCGCTCGGGGGGCGGCGGTTTTGTTTCCCCACTTGGTTCAGAATTGCCGCAAAAACGGTTCAAAAAGGGGTCAATTGGGTGTAAAAACCGGCCCAAAAGTGTCCAAAAACGGCCTTCCCGGTCACGTCGTAAAGCGGGCCCTGGCCATGGAATCCCACGCGGCGGAAACTTTTGTCAACCAATCCTTCCGGTCCTCACCGGAAGGCTCCGGTGCCGTCCAGCTCACATTCGGCGATTGTGTTCAGGGAGGCTACTGTCGGCTCACTGTCTCCAGCTTCTGTGAGTGCCGGTCCCGTGGCGGGAATGAAAGAGCGACCCTCGAGGACCGCTCTTTTCCAACGACGTTTGCGGACTCAGAGTCGTTCGAGGGCGTCCTCGAGGGCGTCGTCGACCAGGTGGGTGTAGATCTCCGTGGTCGAGAGGTCCCGGTGTCCGAGGGCCCGCTTGACCACCAGGATATCGCCGGTGCGGCTGTAGAGGTGGGTGGCGAAGGTGTGCCGCAGACCGTGGGGACTGATGCGCTTGTCGATACGCGCCCGTCGCAGCCAGTACTTGACGCGGTTGGCGACCTGCCCCGCAGACAGGCGCGAGCCGCGGTTGGAGAGGAACAGCGCCCGGCATTCGCCATTGCCCTGGCAGCGGCGCTCGTTCAAGTAGAAACGCAGGAGGGAGCGCAGCGTGGACTTTAGGAACTTCACCTGGGGCACGCCGCCCTTGGCACGGACCCGGAGATGTTTGGCGTCGAGGTCGACGTCGTCAATGTCGAGGTTGACCAGTTCTCGCAGGCGGATGCCGGTGCCGAGGAACAGCTCGATGATGAGCCGGTCTCGGCGGGCGATCTTAGAGGAGCTGCCCCTCAGTTCTTTCGACAGCCGCCGCTTCTCGGCCTCGGTCAGGAAGGTGGGTGTGGTGCGCGGCAGCCGTCGCAAGGTCACCGACCGGGCCGGGTTCTCCCCGACCTGCCCGGTCTCCTCCGCCCAAGCGAAGAAGGACCGGATGGCCGCCTTGAAGCGATGTAGCGAGGCCGGGGACCGGGGGGTGCCGGCGGCCGAGTTGACGACCGCCGGCGAGGTCAGCGCCTCGTCGATCAAGGCGCTGGTGACGCGGCCCAGGGTGAGCCCGGGGTGGCGCTCCAACAGGACCTCGGCCAGCTGCCGCAGGTCCCGAAGGTACGCGCTGATGGTGTTCGGAGAGCGACCCTCGGCGGCCAGCCTTCTGCCGAAGGCCTCGACCGCCTGCTCGAGCGGCTCAGGCCCGGGCAGGAGCCGAAGCGCGCTGCTTGCGGCGTCGGTCATGCTAGCCCGGATTATGCAAGAGATCTGAATCCGAGTGAGATTTGGGTCCAGAAAAAAAGCCGTAGCTCTCTGATATAAAAGGGTTTACATAAAAACAACCCTAAACAGGAGCTACGGCTATGTTGAAAACAGTCTGCCAGAATACCCTGCCATTTCACAGCCACAGAGACATCACAGCTCGTTTTGATGGGGGGAGCCTCACTTCCGACGCAGGATGGTTGTTGTTTGGATCGCTGGATCGGCAACATCGATTGTGCGAGGGCTTCAGTTCGTGTATTGCGGAAAGCCGGGACCGACGCTACATTCGTCATGACCTGTTGAAGTTGATCCGACAACGAGTGTTGCAGATCGTGGCCGGCTACGAAGACTGTAATGACGCCGATACGCTGCGCTCGGATCCGATGCTCAAGACAGTCTGTGATCAGTTGCCCGAGAGCGATCCCGATTTGGCCACCCAGCCGACTTTCTCCCGCTTGGAGAACTCCGTCACCAAGAAGGATCTGATGCGTCTGAGCCGGTGGCTGCTACGCCGTTATGTGCGCTCCCTGAAGAAGAGACGTCCCGCCAAGATCATCCTGGATCTGGACAGTACCGACGACCACACTCACGGCCAACAGGAGTTGGCCTTCTACCACGGGTATTACCGAAACCACATTCTGCATCCTTTGCTGATCTTCGATGCCGCCACGGGAGACCTGGTCTGTGCCGTGTTGAGACCTGGCAACAAGGGGGCTGCCTCTCACATCGTGCCCATTCTGAAGCGCGTCGTGGAGGCCATCCGACAAGCAGTGGGGACGGATGTCGAGATTGAGATTCGGGCCGACAGCGGCTTTGCCACGCCTCGGCTCTACGAGTTCTGTGAAGGTGAAGAGAATCAACTCCAATATGTCATTGGGTTAAGTCGCAACCCTCGCCTGCAGCGAGTGGTCGAGCCCCTGCTGGATTCGACTCGGGAAAGGTTCGTTGAGCGGGAGGAAAAACAGCGTCAGTTTGACGAGTTTCTTTATCGAGCCAACAGCTGGGATCGATCCCGTCGCGTCATTGTCAAAGTGGAGGTCGATCAGCGCGGGATCAATCGTCGCTTTGTGGTCACCAACCGGGACGATCTCTGCTCCCAATCACTTTATGACCACTACACCGACCGAGGGCAGACCGAGAACTTCATCAAGGCCTTTAAGAATCATCTGAGCATGGACCGACTCAGCTGTCATCGATTCCTGGCCAACCAGTTTCGACTCCTCCTGCATGCACTGGCTTACCAGATGTTCGTGCGCCTGCGCGACTATCTGCACGGAACCCCCTGGCACAAGCTCGAAATCGAAACCTTACGTCGTCGTGTCCTCAAGATCGGGGCCCGGATCCGACAAACCACTCGACGCATCTGGGTCCATCTTTCCTCAGCCTTTCCCGAACAACCCCTCTTTCACCTCGTCTTGAGTCGCCTGAACTCCAGCTAGCTTCTCCCAGTTCCCCGAAAAACCGCTTCCGACACTCATCCAGGCCCAGATCTGTCTGAAATTCACTCCCCCAACCACTCAAACGCCTCGCCAACCGATATTCTTCGCAAATCCGCCTGTCACAACTGCCCGCTTCCGAGTTGGGCCACTTCTCGAGCCCTTTTTCAACAGCGGATTACGGTTCTTGCATAATCCGGGCTAGCGACCTCCTTCCTTTCTGGCGCTCCGGCCCATGGCGGTGTCTTTGGGCAGGGGCAGTTTGTCGATCCGGCCGGTCTCTTTGGCCCAGACCAGGAACATGCGCAGCACCCGCATGGTTTTCTTGACGGTGGGCTCGGCGCGCTGCTTGCCGCTCGCGAGTTTCAGAAGCGCGTCGGAGCGGAAGAACTTGCCTACGTGGGGGGCCAAGATGCCTTTGAGCTTCCGGTCGGCCCCGAAGAAGGCTTCGATCTGCTCGAAGTCCTTGCCGTAGGTATAGACCGTGCGCTCCTTCTTGCCCTGGCTTTTCAGGTGTTCGAGGTAGGCCTGGCCAGCCTCGTGCAGTGTGTCGGTCATGATGTGACTCTCCTTTTCTGTGGGTTGAAATGATTGATCTACAAACGCTTATGCGCTCGACACCATGGACGCTTCGTGTTGATCGGAAGTCAAGGCCATACACGCGGGCGAGGAGGAATCTCATGAAAAGACCGATTGAAACCGTGACCCGGACGGTGCTGGTCCTCACCCTGGCGGCCTCCCTGGCAGGCTGTGCAGCGAAGCGGCCGCCGCAGCGCATCCAGCACGCGATCCAAACCATGAACCGCCACATGCCCGAATACGTGGCCGAGGCCAACCAGTCCCTGGAGGAGGCGAAGCACCCCGAGCGGGAGCGGCTTAAGGGAATCGGCGAGCGGCTGGCCGAGGCGTTGTCCGCCCTGGACGCTTGGGCGCAGGGTGAGAAGCCGCCGCAAGAGCGGAGCGAAGCGGAACCGCAGAAGAAGAAGGAGAAGCGATGAACACGATTCTCGAAGAGAACCGGGAAGCCGTCCGCGCGGTCGGGCGCCGGCTCATGGAGATCGGCGCCGTGCTGGCGGAAGGAAAGATGGACGAGGTGCGGACCCGGGCCGCAACCACCCGGCGAACCTACCGCGAATGGGAGGAGCTGGATCAGGCCCGCGCTGACATCGAAGGCGTGATCCGGGATCGGGAGCGGATGCGGGCCACGCGGCAGGAGTTAGCCGAGTTGCTGGGAACGATCATCCGGGCGGCGCTCTTACCGAGGCTGCCCTGAATGGCTCCGCTATCCACCAGAGAACGTGAAGTGGCTAAGACCCTGGCCGACCCGGTGCTCTGGGGCCAGGCCTACCTGCGCAACCGGGATGGCCAAGAGAGGGTCTACTGGCCGCATCAGGTCGACGACCTGCGGTGCTCGGGGCGCAATATCATCCACCCTGGACGGACGCGACGTCGGCAAGAGCGTGTGCATCAGCACCGATGCGCTGCACTTCGCCTTCACGCATCGGGGCAGCCAGGGCCTCGTCGGCGCGCCCCACCAGGGGCACCTGGACACGCTGATCGAAGAGTTCGAGTTCCAGCTTGACGCCAACCCGGACCTGATGTCGAGCATCGCGCTGAGCAAGTACGGCAAGCCCAAGATCCACCGCAAACCCTACTTCCGCCTGGAATTCACCAACGGCTCCATTCTCTACTTCCGTCCGGCGGGCGCTTATGGCGACTCCTTCCGGTCCCTGCACGTGGACCGCGTCTGGGTGGACGAAGGCGCCTGGTTGACCGAGCGGGCCTGGAAGGCCCTACGTCAGTGTCTCAAGGCCGGCGGGACGCTCCGCATCTATTCGACCCCCAACGGACTGCGCGACACCACCTACTACCGGCTGACCAGTTCGACCCAGTTCCAAGTGTTCCGCTGGCCGTCCTGGTTGAACCCGATCTGGATGGTAATGGACAATCTTCTCCTCAATGGTCCAGTCGAACTCGCGTCCCTGCCGCTCGTTCCGCTCCGGGCGAAAACGGTTGTGATCCTCCAAGGTGGATCGCGGAAACGAGTAGAGCTTGTAGCCGTCGGCGGTCCGCTCCGCTACGCCCTCCACAGATCGCGTGCCCTGGGAGACTCGGAGGGACACAAAGAAGCGAGTGGGGCGTTCCGGCAGGGCAGAATCAATTGGCAGGAGCGTGACGCTCCCGTCCCGATCATCTGTCTGGACGCTGAGCGGTTCGCCTGATAATCCCCCAAAGGGGCGACGCGGGCTTTCCGCCAGGAAACGAAGCACCTCCCGCCGTTCCTCCTCGCTGACGAGGACGGGACCCGAACTTAGGGTCCCACTCTGGGATGGGTGAACCCCCTCGCCTTTAAGCACCTGCGGAGGTGTCTGAGTATCGGAAAAGTTCGCATGCAGTGTATCCCGACGCGAGAGATTTGCCGATCGTTGGATATCGAGATCGTGAAGGGGCATGTGCGACCCGATCATGTACATTTGTTGTTGGATGTGCCGCCGAGATTGGCGCCCGAGTGACTCATCTACTGCAAGATCACCGCAAGTTGCGCAAGGAGTTTTGGGGACGACATCTTTGGGCAGGTCGTTCCACACCGCGACCACCGGGTTTTCTTCGAAGCTCCCCACGAAGAACCTCTGGAGTCTCCTGTTGCGAGGGAGAACAGCGATCTGACGGAAGGCTACCGGGTCGAACCGAACCTGTCCCAGCAATTGCTTGGAACTGATGTCGAAGAAGATCTTCAGCCTGGGAGCCTGACCGCCATAATCACCCACAAAGACCTGCAGAACAATGGAATCCTTATCCACACGGTCTACCTCCAGTCGCGCTTCGTGGTATTCCGGGGCATTCGGGATCATTGCCAATTGCCAGACCTGACTCGGGTCGGCCGTCTCCATCAGAAACAGCCCCAACAGGTCTCCTTCGGTCCACCAAAAATAGCGCATGGGGAGGAAAGCGGGATTCCTCCCCGGTCTGGGAGCGCCGCCACGAACCAGCAAGAGGGTGTGTTGCTCGTCCAACTCTTTGCTGTAAAAAGTTTGAAAGTAGACAATTTCCGGGTTCGCTGATTGAAAATAGGGGATGACTGCCGTGTCGCGGAATTCGGGGTTGGGGAAGTCCTGGGCGCTCAGAAGGACGGGCAGGGCCACGAGGGAGAGAACCCTCATCCAACTTCGCATTTAGCCTCCTCACAACTCCTGGCGAAATCATATCACGCCGATTGCCAACGGCAGAAGAAAGATTACTCGTAGTGGGTCCACATGCGCAGCACTTTTACGATGAGGGGTTCTTTGAGAACTTCATAAACCAATCGGTGTTTATATGAACACCGGGTCGGTCATCACCGGCACCAGGAAAACCGTCTCTTCACCCACCTGATCGAGGTTGGCCTGTTCTCGAACCAGCATGGCGCACCGTACGGCGTCGACGATGTGATCGTTGCCCTTGGCGTAGACCACCCGACCGTCGTGCAGCGTATAGGTGTGGGTGGTGAACTGGTCTTCGATCTCCAGATCGTCGACCGGGAACACCACCTGCCGGCGCTGCAGCGCGCCGTTGATCAGGCTGGTCATGAACTCCTTGGTGCGCTTGCGGACCTGTTTGCCGTCCCGGACGGCGAGCGTCGTCATGCCGCCGAAGTCGTAACCCCGCATCTCCAGTCCTTGATTCTATTGAGATTCTTCCCTACTCGTCGATTTCTGTCAAAGCGCCGAATCCGCCCTCCCCGACACTTTTCCCCCGCGGCAAGTAACCTTAGGGCGAGGTGTTCTCGCCACACGGCGCGAATGTCGCGCCCTCAAGGGCAACACACGACCGGGAGGACCCCATGAAGACGCGGACCGACCCACAGTCCGATACTTCGGCCGCCGCTACGGGCGGCAAGACACCATCGCTTGCAGCCGATGCCGACATCCTCATCCCCCTGGCCACGGCCGCGGCTCTGGACGCATCGGCGTTCCGTTCTATCAACGCCACCGAAGCGGTCCCCGCCTCCTGGGAGGAGCGGGCCCGCAAAGGCCTGGGAATACTACCTCGAAGAGCCGCTGGTGAAGAACTGCGTCAACTCCTGGCGCACCTTCGCTGTGGGCGACGAAATCAAGATCGCGAGCGACGACGACGAGGTGAAGTCGGGCGCCGTGGAGCTCGCCGCCGAACTCGGGGTCTTCGCCTTCGTCAAGGACATGGTGCTGCAGCTCCTGGTCAAGGGCGACGGGGTCGGGTTCAAGCGCTACACGAAGGACGGCAAGGCGCTGGAGGAACTGGTCTCGGTCAACCCGGTTTCGGTCAAGGTCAAGTACGCCCAGGGGGAACTGGTCGAGGCACGTCAGTTCCCGGAAGAGCATCCCGGCGCGGGCGAGGGACTGGATCTCCCGGTCGAGCAGGTGCTGCATCTCAAGTGGGACGCCCCGTCTTTTTCGCCACGGGGCAACTCGCTGGTCCTGCCCGCGTTTCAGTCCATCGAGCTGCTGCGCGACTACCGCCGGGCCGAGCAGGCCATCGCCAAGCGCTGGGCCACGCCCTTTCGCCTGATCAAGGTGGGCGGCGCCTTCGGCCAGAAGATGGTCATGCCCGACCAGAAGATGCTCGAGCAGGTCCGCGAGCGGGTCAACAAGATGGACCTCAAGAGCGGCCTGGTCGTGCCCTTCTACGTCACGGTCGAGACCCACGGCACCGACGGCCAGGTCCTAAACGTCGAGGACAAGGTCAAGGAGGTGAAGGAAGACATCGTGGTGGCGCTGGGTCTTTCACGCTCCCTGGTGACCGGCGACGGCCCCAACTTCGCCACCGCCTCGGTGAGCCTTCGGAAGATGCTGGTGATGATCCGGGAGATCACGCAGGCCGCCAAGACCATCCTCGACTGGGTGTTTGACGACTGGCTGGAACTGAACGGCTGGGGCGGCAAGACGCTCCAGTTCCTGTTCAACGATCTCGACCCCTCGGACGCGGTGGACCTCAAACGCCTGCTCATCGAGCTCTACGACCGCAAGTTGATCAGCCGCTCGAGCCTCCAACTCAAGATGGACCTCGATCCCGACATCGAGGCCGCCAACCGGGACAGCGAAGACCAGTCGGTAGACCTGTTCGACACCAAGCAGGTCAAGCCGATGGTCGACATGGTGCTGGCCGGGATCATGAGCTTGGAGAGAGCCCAGGAGATGCTGGGCCTGGACCCCGAGAAGAACACACTGTCGGGAACCGAGGCCGCCTGGGGCGGACCCAGCGCTCGTGGCGAGGTGGCGGATGCGGTCTGCGACGACTGCGTGCATTTCGATGAGGCGCGCAACCACTGCCGGGTGCATCAGAGCGAAGTCACCTTCGACACGCCGGCCTGCCGTTTCCTCGATCCCAAGACGCCGACGCTCGACAGAGGGGCGTAGGTCATGCTCGATGCACTTGCCGCCTCCACACCACCCCTGCCCCAGGCCGAGGCCATTAGGCAAGCCACGGCTAGGAGCGTCCGCCACCGGAATCGTTACACGGAAGCAACGGTCGCCGAGCTGACCGGCATGCTCGCGGGCGCCGAGGACCAGGTACGTGGGGCCATCCTGCGCTACAAGAGTCTCGGCTCGCTCCCCGACAACCAGCTGGCGGCGCTCGTTGGCCTCAAGAAACTCCAGACCGACATCCGGGAGACGATGACTCGCCTCGGCCGGGAGCAGACCCTGCGCTTTCGCCAGGCGGCCCGGACGTCCTTTCGCCAGGGCATCTCCGGCGGCATCGAGGATTTCGCCACCGCCCAGCTGCCCTTCTACCGCAACCTGGCCCCCGAGGGGATCAACAAGCTCGCCACCCGCGCTTTCACCCTGGTCGACACCGACGCGCTCGACTTCATGAGCCAGTACAACCTGGTGCTGGCCGGCGATGTCCACCGCGAGTTGGCCGACGGAATCCGGCGCACCGTGATGAGCGGCATCGCCACCGGCAAGGGGGTCGAGAGCATCGTCCGCGACCTCGGCCACGTGGTGAAGGACCCGGAATCGTTCCGGCACGCCGGCTCCAAGGTGTTTCGCAAGGCGCAGGTCCGCATGGAGGTGATCGCCCGCACCGAGGTGCTGCGCGCCCACAACCAGGGCCGCATCAAGTTCCACCAAGAGGTCGGCGTCGAGAAGCTCGAATGGATGACGATGGAGGATGAGCGGGTGTGTCCGGTCTGTGGTCCACTCGACGGCAGGCGCTTCGCTACCCCGGATTATGCAAGAACCGTAATCCGCTGTTGAAAAAGGGCTCGAGAAGTGGCCCAACTCGGAAGCGGGCAGTTGTGACAGGCGGATTTGCGAAGAATATCGGTTGGCGAGGCGTTTGAGTGGTTGGGGGAGTGAATTTCAGACAGATCTGGGCCTGGATGAGTGTCGGAAGCGGTTTTTCGGGGAACTGGGAGAAGCTAGCTGGAGTTCAGGCGACTCAAGACGAGGTGAAAGAGGGGTTGTTCGGGAAAGGCTGAGGAAAGATGGACCCAGATGCGTCGAGTGGTTTGTCGGATCCGGGCCCCGATCTTGAGGACACGACGACGTAAGGTTTCGATTTCGAGCTTGTGCCAGGGGGTTCCGTGCAGATAGTCGCGCAGGCGCACGAACATCTGGTAAGCCAGTGCATGCAGGAGGAGTCGAAACTGGTTGGCCAGGAATCGATGACAGCTGAGTCGGTCCATGCTCAGATGATTCTTAAAGGCCTTGATGAAGTTCTCGGTCTGCCCTCGGTCGGTGTAGTGGTCATAAAGTGATTGGGAGCAGAGATCGTCCCGGTTGGTGACCACAAAGCGACGATTGATCCCGCGCTGATCGACCTCCACTTTGACAATGACGCGACGGGATCGATCCCAGCTGTTGGCTCGATAAAGAAACTCGTCAAACTGACGCTGTTTTTCCTCCCGCTCAACGAACCTTTCCCGAGTCGAATCCAGCAGGGGCTCGACCACTCGCTGCAGGCGAGGGTTGCGACTTAACCCAATGACATATTGGAGTTGATTCTCTTCACCTTCACAGAACTCGTAGAGCCGAGGCGTGGCAAAGCCGCTGTCGGCCCGAATCTCAATCTCGACATCCGTCCCCACTGCTTGTCGGATGGCCTCCACGACGCGCTTCAGAATGGGCACGATGTGAGAGGCAGCCCCCTTGTTGCCAGGTCTCAACACGGCACAGACCAGGTCTCCCGTGGCGGCATCGAAGATCAGCAAAGGATGCAGAATGTGGTTTCGGTAATACCCGTGGTAGAAGGCGAACTCCTGTTGGCCGTGAGTGTGGTCGTCGGTACTGTCCAGATCCAGGATGATCTTGGCGGGACGTCTCTTCTTCAGGGAGCGCACATAACGGCGTAGCAGCCACCGGCTCAGACGCATCAGATCCTTCTTGGTGACGGAGTTCTCCAAGCGGGAGAAAGTCGGCTGGGTGGCCAAATCGGGATCGCTCTCGGGCAACTGATCACAGACTGTCTTGAGCATCGGATCCGAGCGCAGCGTATCGGCGTCATTACAGTCTTCGTAGCCGGCCACGATCTGCAACACTCGTTGTCGGATCAACTTCAACAGGTCATGACGAATGTAGCGTCGGTCCCGGCTTTCCGCAATACACGAACTGAAGCCCTCGCACAATCGATGTTGCCGATCCAGCGATCCAAACAACAACCATCCTGCGTCGGAAGTGAGGCTCCCCCCATCAAAACGAGCTGTGATGTCTCTGTGGCTGTGAAATGGCAGGGTATTCTGGCAGACTGTTTTCAACATAGCCGTAGCTCCTGTTTAGGGTTGTTTTTATGTAAACCCTTTTATATCAGAGAGCTACGGCTTTTTTTCTGGACCCAAATCTCACTCGGATTCAGATCTCTTGCATAATCCGGGCTACGGGCCGGTTCCCGCCACAGCCCGCCCACCCCAATTGCCGCTGCACCAGTGTGGTGGCCTGGCCTCTGGAGATCTGCGGCGGCGAGCTGGGCGCGAAGGCGTCGCTCGGTCCCCTGACCGCGATCGCGGCCCCGGCGAAGTCCAGCTCCGCCTGCATCCTCCCGCCACAGGCCATCGAGGAGCAGGCCAAGGCCAAGTCCCAGGAGACGGCCCAGCTCAAGGCGGCCTTCGAGAGCGGCCAGATCGGAGACCTTTCCGGCCTCACGGTCAAGCAGCTGCAGACCCTGTCGAAGCAAAACGGCGTCTCCATCGCCCGCACCAAGGCCGACTTCATCCACCTGCTCGACCAGGTGGAGCCGGGCCTCAGCCACGCCGACCTCTCGGGAGCGGCGCTCAAGGCCAAGCTCAAAGAACACAAGATCGGTCTGTTACGCACCAAGCAGGAGCTGGTCGGACTTGCTGGCCGAGAAGCAGGCGGCACTCAAACACGCCCAGCAGCTGGCCGAGCAGTTGAAGAAGGTCCCGGCGCCAGGTGGGCTCGACCAACTCACCGTGGTCGAGCTCAAGGAGATGGCCAAGACCAAGGGCGTCTCGCTCAACCTGACCAAGCAGGACGTGATCGCGCTGCTCGACGAGCTGGAGCCGGGAGTGGACCACTCCGGCCTCAAGGGAAAGTTCCTCATCGAGGCCAAGAAGAAACACCACATCGGGCCCCTCAAGAACAAGCAGCAGCTGATCCAGGCCATCGAGAAGGCCGCCGGCGAGGAGCTGGCCGAGCAAACCAGCCAAGATGCCGTCGAGGCCGCCAAGAAAGAAGCGCTCAACAAGGCCAAAGACGCGCTGGAGCAGGCCACTGCCAAGGTGGTCGTGCCCGAATCACCTTCGGGTTACGCGAACTTCCTCTCGGCCGTGAAGGACGCCGAAGCGGCCACTCACCGGAGGGGCTGGGTTGCCCCAGGGGTTACTCGGAGCCCAGGCCAAGGAAATCCTGCTCAAGAAGCAGCTCTTCCACGATCAGGTGGCGGCGCTCAAGGCCGCCCCGCTCAAGAACCTGGCCAAGGAGACCCAGCTCAAGCACTGGCAATGGACCAACAAGAACGAGCTGATCACGATCTTTACCGAGACCGATCCGGCCACGGTGCAGGCGGCGCTTGACAGCATCGAGACCAAACACGCCGCCTGGCTGGCAAAACACGGCGGCAAGAAAAAGGCCGCCAAGCCCACGGCGCCGAAAACGCCCAAGCCCGCGTCCAAGGCGCCCGAGCCCTCCGCGCCGCCCGCCTTCACCAAGAAGGGCAGCGAGTTCGAAGCCGTGGACACGGCCTGGGCCGACAAGGGCAAGCCGGACAGTTTCACCTACGCCGGCAAGGCCAAGGTCGGCGGCGCCCACAGCAAGGAGTTCTGGACCGACGAAGCGGGCGACCGGTGGCTGTTCAAGCCCAAGGAAGGCGCCGCTGATGCCTTCATCCCCCACGGAGAGGAACGACATCTTCTTCCCGCTGGAGGTCGAGCTGGGAGCGGTCCTGCGCATTCCATCGGTCGAGCACGTGAACATGCGTCTCATCGGGTGAGGCACCGCCCCTCACCGCTGACCGAACCCGACACCTTTGATTGAGAGCGATCCCGCTTTGTGCCACTTACGCCACTCACTGTATTGGACCGGGTGCATTGGCGACGAAGCTACCCTGCGACGCCTGCGCGAGATCGTATGCGGTCCTGCCGACGTAGCCAGCAACTTCGCACTTGACCACCCCGCCTTCTCCAATCGGATGGCCATCCCTGGTGAAATGGCCGCGTGGCCATTGAGTACGCGCGAGAGCTGACTGGCCACACCTAACACCTTCGCCGCTTCGGTGACGTTCAGACCAAGCGCGTCCAGACAGTTCTCTTTGATACCAAGGCCTGGATGCGGTGGATTCTTCGTAGCCATGGACTACTTATGCTTCGACACTGAGCCTTCCCTGCCGCTGTGAGCGTGGCTCTCGAATGACGATTTCCACGTCGCGCCCCAGCGCCGTCAACAGGCGCAGGAGCCGCTCCATGGAAAACTCCTCAAAGCTGCCCCGGAGCAAGCGGGAAACATCGGGTTGGGACAGTCCGAGCAGTTTCGCCGCCTCGACCTGCTTGAGGCCGCGCTGGCGAATGATCTTGTCGATCCGGGTGACCAGTTCCGCCTTGAGCAGGTGCGCTTCGGCCTCCGGGAGTCCCAAGTCCGCGAACACGTTTCCGCTGCCGCGTTCGATCTTCACTTTGTTGGTCTTCATCGATCTACCCTCCGCCGTAATTCTCGCTGTAGTGCTGCTCGACCGCCCTGAGCCTGCGTTTGACCAGATCGATCTCCTGCTTCGGCGTCGCAATGCCCCGCTTGGCCTTCTTCTGGAAGGCGTGCAGGACATAGACGGCGGCCTTGAACCGGACCGTGTAGACCGCCCGGTAGGTGTCGCCGTCGTAACGTGAGACGACCTCCAGGAGGTTGGCGCCCAACCCCCTGAGCGGCTTGGCGTCGCGGTGCTTGAGCCCGACCTGGGCCTGATACAGGGCAAAGCCGACCACGCCCCGCACGGCAGCCGGGAACATCTTCAGGTCCGCTTTGCTGGAGCCGATCCACTCGACAGGCTTCGGAACGTCCGTGGCCATTCCTGATTATAGTTGTTCCGCCATATACGCGCAAGCCCCATCCTGACGGCAGGGGATCGGGGCGCTCCTGCAATTCTTCGATCCATCCCGACACTTTTCCCGCCGCGCCGGTAAGTATCCATTGAAGGACCACTCAGCGGGTGGTCCGAGCGGAGACCGGACGCATGGATCTTGACACCTTCCAACCGACGTTCCTCATTCAGATCGAGGGACAGGCATTCTCGGCGGATATCACCGGCGAGATCACCTCGTTTGTCTTCGAGGAACCCGGATCGCTCAGGGCAGCCTGCGTGTGCTGATCAACGAGCAGGCCTGGCGGGAAGTCTTGCACTTTCAGGAAAGCGGCGACGAGGACGAACACTTCGAGGTCGAGATCGACGGTCTGGACCGGACGCGCATTCTCTTCGGTGACGGGGTGCGTGGCGCGGCGCCACTGGGGGGAGCCGCGATCCATGTCTCCTACCTCGAGACTCTGGGCGCCGAAGGCAATCTTGGCCCCGGGGGTCGTCACCCAAATCAAGAGTCCGATCCAACTGAGCGGTGAGCCCATAGCGCTCGCCGTCACCAATCCGGTCCCGGCCACCGGCGGCGCGGACCGCGAGAACCTGGAGCACGCCCGCCGGCAAGCTCCGGCGGAAATCCGCTCCTTATGGAAGGCGCTCACCAAGGACGATTACCAGGCGCTGGCCGAAGGATACCCAGGGGTGGCCAAGGCCCAGGTCTTGGATGTCAACGACTGCCCGAGCTTGCGCTACTACCAGGTCAACCTGGCCATTGCGCCCCGAGGCGGCGGACCACCCTCGGCGCTTCTCAAACGCGACCTCGCTCAGTTCCTGGAATCCCGCAAGGTCGTGACTCTCGAGATCAACCTGTACGATGCCCTTTACCGGCCGGTCTCCATCGACGCCGACATCCATGTCTTCTCAGGCGAAGACCCGGGCTTGGTGCGCCGCCGGATCGAGCAGGCGCTCGGGGACTACTTCGACTTCGAGCGTATGGACTTCAGCCACCCGGTGCCCTCCTCGGACCTGATCGCCCTGCTCGATGGGGTGCGCGGCGTCAGTCACGCCCATCTCTACGCCCCGGCGCAGGATGTCGAGGTTCGTGCCGGGACCATTCCGGTGTTGGGGGTGGTGCGTCTGGATGTTCGGAGGGCCGCCTGATGGCTCCCTATTTCGAGAAGAAGCTCATCGAGCTGCTGCCGCCCTTGTACAAGGAAAGGGACGAGACGGGTGATCTGGAAGCCTTCCTCCGCATCCCGGCCACTGCGCTCGACGAACTCAAAGAGCACATCGACCACCTCCCGGAACTGTTTGACGTCGACCGCTGCGAGGACCGGTTTTTACCTCTTCTCGGCGAGGTGGTCGGGCATCGGTTCAACCCGCAAGCCGACGCCGAGATCCAGCGCCGGGAAATCCGCGAGGCTATCGAGATCTACCGGCGCAAAGGCACACTCCCGGCCATCGGCCGCGCGCTGGCCGAGGACGGCTGGAGCGGGAGGATCGAGGAGACCTTCCGGCAGGCGTTGCGCCTCAACCGCCGCGGGGTCCTGAGTCGCTCGAAGCTGCCCGGATCGATCTACAGCCTGGGCGCCTACCGCGTCGAAGGCGACACCCTCAACCCGGGCCTTCGGGACCGCCTGCGGTTCCATCATCCCGCCGGCACGCGGGTCTTCTTCCGGCAGTGGCTCTCGCTCGTCGGGTCGATGGCCTCCGACGTCGAGGCCGTCACCAAGGAGCGAGTGCGGCGCATCGGCCTCGGGCAGCTCGACGAGACCTTCGTCGTCGGCAACAACGCCCTGAACGGCAGCCGTCGCCTGACGCGCACCGAAAAGACTGGGGGTCTGTGGTGGGTCACCGCCGGCACTACCCTCCTGCATGAGGTGGAGCGCGCCGGGGTCTCGATCCGCCGCTGGCATGGACGAAAGCCGCGATTCCGTTTGAACGCGAGCCCCCTCAACGGCGAGCAGCTGCCCAACGTATGGATCAGCGAGCGCAAGCTCGCCATTTGCTGCGTGATCGAAACCTGGGCTCGACCAGCGCCGGCCGCCCCCTTCATCCGCTTGGCGGGCCAGGACTTGAACCGCGCCCGCCTGAATCGTTCCGCTCCGGCCTGCAGGTTCGGGTTCCGCCAGAAGGACGACTACGCCGAGGCGCGGGCAGGCTTCGCGGCCGCGGCCAATCTCTTCACCCTCACCCAGTGGCCGGCCCCCGCTTAAAGGAGGATTCGATGGCCATTCATCTTTATGAAGACAGCGCACTGACCCAGCAGATTTCCGAAGGCGATCAAACCAACCCGGATAACGACACCTACAACGGCACGGACGGGGAATCGAAGGACAAGGAGCTGTTCCTGGCCAACGAGCAGACCACCCTGGCCTCGGCCTTGGCCTCGGGCGCGACGTCGGTGTCGCTCGCCGCCGCCCGATTCGCCAACGACGAGGTCATCATCATCGGCAGTGAGCAGATGTTGATCACCGCCGGTGGCGGCACCACCACGCTCACCGTGACGCGCGGGTACGCCGACACGACCGCTGTCGCGCATGACTCCGGGGCGAGGGTCTACTCCGGATACGACTACACCGATCTGGCCATCGAGCCGATCGACGAGACGGGCGGCGACGAGAGCGACTGGTACACCCTGTCGCTGACCGAGGCGGGACTGGAGGCGGCCACAGCGGGCGCATCGCTCACCATCGGCGACAAGGACCACGACGACACCACTTCCATCTGGCGGTGCTGTGCCGTGCCGGCTTCGACGGCAGTGCAGAACAAGACGGACCTCAAGCTCAAGATTACGGGCACCGAGAACCTGATTGAATAGGAAATCGATGGATGAGGACCCTGCAAGGAGATTTGACGAGTGAGCACGAGCATCCAGCAGGATGCGGACGCGAGGGTGCGGGTCGTCGCACCGATGTTGAATCAGATGGATGTCCGTGCCCGGATCGTCGCGTCGATGTCCAACGAAGTGGATGTCGGCACGCGGGTCGTAGGCGCACTGGATCGTCGCTCCGACTGCGGGCAATGGATCACGCGGCCGGTGCAAGTCGAAGGCGACCTGGCCGCGCACATCCACCGGTCGGTCGGCAACGAGGCGCGGAAAGCCGTGACCCGGCAGATCATCTTCGCCGTGCTCATTCGGGAAAGCCACCCGATCGAGACTTGAAGGAGGTACGCCCATGTCTTTGGGACTGATCGTCAAATCGGGCCGCATCCTCACCGCCAAGCTCCTCTTGGGGGAGCCGGTCGAAGGGATCACCCACTGCGCCATCGGCGAGGGGGACGACACGTTTACCAATCCCCTCAATCCACCGGCGCCCGACATCGACCAGACGGCGCTCAAGAACGAGCGGGCCCGTAAGCGGTTTTACAAGCGCACCTTTCTTGCCGAAGACCCTGAAGGGGCACTGATCGTCAACGGCGTGCATTACCTGGAGACCGTCCAGGAGACGCGCATCCTCGGCGTCTACTTCCGCTTTGAGGAGAGCGAGGCCAACGGCATCACCATCCGCGAGTATGGCTTTTTCGGCGGCAACGTCGCCTACCTCGACGGGCACGATTCGGACTACGCCGGCGAGGGCATCCATCACCCCGACACCAATCCGACTGGAGAAGTGCTCCACCCCGGCTACCTCTACGAAGTGAAGAACATCCCCGCCTTCAGCAAGATCTCCGACACGCGGGTGGAGCTCGTCGGAATCATTAAGATCTAGGAGGACCGTCCCATGTCCATCTCACGCGAAACCTTCGACGCCGCCAAGAACTACAAGCGGGTGCGCTACCACCAGGACCGCGACCTGCTCGACTCCGAGCTCAACGAGCAGCAGGACATCCTGCACCGCGAGCGCGCCAAGATCGCCGACCGGCTCTTTCGGGAGGGGTCGGTGATCGAGGGCCTCGCTGTGTCGGTCACCGGCAACGTCCTGGCCGTGTCCGACGGCGCCGTCTACATCGAGGGCTCCATCGAGCGGGTGCCCGGGGCGCTTCTCACCTACGATCCGGCCGCCGACGCGGGCGCCGACACCGTCTACGTCCAGCTGCTCAAGTACAACTACGGCGCCAACCACGACGCCGCGCTCATCAACCCGGCCACCGGCGAGCCCACGGCCGAGCGCGAGAAGTGGGTGTTGGCCCTGACCGAGCGCGACACCGCGGGCGATGCGCTGCCCAACAACGTGACCGCGCGCCGGGTAGTGCCCCTACCAGTTCGACCGGGCCACCGGCGAGGTGACCGCCGCCGTGCAGGAGAAGTCCCGCATGCATCTCGGGGACCTGGCGGGCACCCTGCCGGGCGACCGCATCACGGTCGCCCCCATCACCGAGAACCAACTCGCCTTCGCGGCGGCCGAAGGGCTGAACTCGCTGCTCGACAACCTGGCCGAGCGGACCTTCGACCAGTCGGGCAGCTACCTGGTCGACGGGCTCGACAGCTTCATCGGCGGCAGCGACGGCGAGAGCGTCGAGGTCGTCACCAACGCCGGGCGCGCCTACATCCAGGGCTACCGCCTGCAAAAGGACCTGCCCACCACGACGGTCGTGCCGAAATCGGCCGCCACCCGGCCGGTGCGCGGCGAGCAGAAAACCTACCACGTCGGCACACGGCGCTACCCGCTCAACAGCGCGCCGCTCGCGGCGACCCGTCAGGTCGAGGCCATCGTCGCCGTCGTAGCCAACGTCACCCGCGGCTCGGTGGGTGGCGGCGAGGACCTGCTCGAGCCCAACCCGGTCGTTGAGATCCTCGAGGTCAGCCAGGGCGCCACCGTCTATCCCGGATTATGCAAGAACCGTAATCCGCTGTTGAAAAAGGGCTCGAGAAGTGGCCCAACTCGGAAGCGGGCAGTTGTGACAGGCGGATTTGCGAAGAATATCGGTTGGCGAGGCGTTTGAGTGGTTGGGGGAGTGAATTTCAGACAGATCTGGGCCTGGATGAGTGTCGGAAGCGGTTTTTCGGGGAACTGGGAGAAGCTAGCTGGAGTTCAGGCGACTCAAGACGAGGTGAAAGAGGGGTTGTTCGGGAAAGGCTGAGGAAAGATGGACCCAGATGCGTCGAGTGGTTTGTCGGATCCGGGCCCCGATCTTGAGGACACGACGACGTAAGGTTTCGATTTCGAGCTTGTGCCAGGGGGTTCCGTGCAGATAGTCGCGCAGGCGCACGAACATCTGGTAAGCCAGTGCATGCAGGAGGAGTCGAAACTGGTTGGCCAGGAATCGATGACAGCTGAGTCGGTCCATGCTCAGATGATTCTTAAAGGCCTTGATGAAGTTCTCGGTCTGCCCTCGGTCGGTGTAGTGGTCATAAAGTGATTGGGAGCAGAGATCGTCCCGGTTGGTGACCACAAAGCGACGATTGATCCCGCGCTGATCGACCTCCACTTTGACAATGACGCGACGGGATCGATCCCAGCTGTTGGCTCGATAAAGAAACTCGTCAAACTGACGCTGTTTTTCCTCCCGCTCAACGAACCTTTCCCGAGTCGAATCCAGCAGGGGCTCGACCACTCGCTGCAGGCGAGGGTTGCGACTTAACCCAATGACATATTGGAGTTGATTCTCTTCACCTTCACAGAACTCGTAGAGCCGAGGCGTGGCAAAGCCGCTGTCGGCCCGAATCTCAATCTCGACATCCGTCCCCACTGCTTGTCGGATGGCCTCCACGACGCGCTTCAGAATGGGCACGATGTGAGAGGCAGCCCCCTTGTTGCCAGGTCTCAACACGGCACAGACCAGGTCTCCCGTGGCGGCATCGAAGATCAGCAAAGGATGCAGAATGTGGTTTCGGTAATACCCGTGGTAGAAGGCGAACTCCTGTTGGCCGTGAGTGTGGTCGTCGGTACTGTCCAGATCCAGGATGATCTTGGCGGGACGTCTCTTCTTCAGGGAGCGCACATAACGGCGTAGCAGCCACCGGCTCAGACGCATCAGATCCTTCTTGGTGACGGAGTTCTCCAAGCGGGAGAAAGTCGGCTGGGTGGCCAAATCGGGATCGCTCTCGGGCAACTGATCACAGACTGTCTTGAGCATCGGATCCGAGCGCAGCGTATCGGCGTCATTACAGTCTTCGTAGCCGGCCACGATCTGCAACACTCGTTGTCGGATCAACTTCAACAGGTCATGACGAATGTAGCGTCGGTCCCGGCTTTCCGCAATACACGAACTGAAGCCCTCGCACAATCGATGTTGCCGATCCAGCGATCCAAACAACAACCATCCTGCGTCGGAAGTGAGGCTCCCCCCATCAAAACGAGCTGTGATGTCTCTGTGGCTGTGAAATGGCAGGGTATTCTGGCAGACTGTTTTCAACATAGCCGTAGCTCCTGTTTAGGGTTGTTTTTATGTAAACCCTTTTATATCAGAGAGCTACGGCCTTTTTTCTGGACCCAAATCTCACTCGGATTCAGATCTCTTGTATAATCCGGGCTAAGTAACACGCTCAACGGTGAATGCGTCGGTTTGGAGGAAATCGACGACGCTATCTATAGCATCTACCTGGGCCATGTCTTGCTGGCCCGCTTTGATTGGAGAGAATGGAAAATCTATCCTTGAATCTGTAAACCATGTACCCGGTCTAATCTGTAAACCATCTACCCGGTTGCTGCATGGCCTCCTCGAACACCAAGTTAATTGCGATCTGCAATCCCGACAACCCGACGGGGTACATCCTCACTGCGGATGAGATGGAGGAGATCATTGCGGTGGCGGATCGCTGTGGTGCGTGGATCCTGGCGGATGAAGTTTATGCCGGAGCCGAGAGGCTCCGGGAGCAGCAGACCCCCTCTTTTTTCGGTGGTTACGAACGGGTGATCGCCACCGGAAGTGTGAGCAAAGCGTACGGCTTGCCGGGGCTGCGGCTGGGCTGGGTTGTTGCACCGGTTCCGCTGGTCGATGAAATCTGGGCCCGACATGAGTACACGACCCTGTCTGCCTCCATGCTCTCCAATCAACTGGCCGCCATCGCCCTTTCTCCTGAAGTGCGGCCCCTTCTGATTGAACGCACGCGCCGCTATATTCGCAAGGGCTACGCCATCCTGGAGGAGTGGATGGAGAGTCAGGACGGGCTTTTTTCCGTAGTTCCTCCCCAGGCAGCCGCCATTGCCTTCGTTCGGTATCATGCCGAGATCAACTCGGCAGAGTTCGTGGAGCGGCTCATCCAGGACAAGAGAGTGCTCATCGTGCCGGGTGATCACTTCGGCTTGGACAGTTTTCTCCGGATCAGTTTCGGTCTCCCACGCGACTATCTGCTCTCTGGGCTGGACCGGATTCGAGAGCTGATGGAGTACTCCCTGAAAGTGAGCACTTGAGCGGCTGCTCTACTAGTCCGCGGGAGTTTCCACCACGGGTGTTAGGGGCTCGGAGGCGTATCCAGAGGGAGCTGGAAGGCTGCCGGTTGGGTCTCGGAGGCAACATCCACGGCCGTGGCCGAGAAGGTGTCGGTGGCCGCCCCGCTGAACTCTGCCAGCAGCGCGGTCACAGTTTTGACTGCCTCGTCGATCGCCTCGTCAATTCTCTCCGAAGTTGACAGGGCCCGGACTGTGCCATCCGCAGAAGGATGGACTGGACCTTGAATCACGGGGAGCAGAAAATAAGCGCCTAGGATAATCGGCAAGGAGAAACTTGCGAGCACGACAAAGCCCGAAAAGTTATTCGATTTCCGTGCCTTTCGACTTTCTCTCAGATCAGCCAGGGCTTCCCGGATTCCCGGCAACTTGGGAGGGACAATTCCCAGAACCTTTTGGACATAGACCTGGTCAGCAGGTACCAACTCGTCCCACGTCATTTGCTGCCTGGCAGCCGAGAGTCCGTGAAACGTCTCTCCAAACTCGGTCCATTTCTCAGAGCTGGCAATGGTCGGAGTGACGTCATGCCGGCAGAACCTGCAGTGGACCGCCGCATCCTGGATAAGCTCGTTGCACTGGGGACACTGTCGCATTACAAACCTAATTCTAGCCCGGATTATGCAAGAACCGTAATCCGCTGTTGAAAAAGGGCTCGAGAAGTGGCCCAACTCGGAAGCGGGCAGTTGTGACAGGCGGATTTGCGAAGAATATCGGTTGGCGAGGCGTTTGAGTGGTTGGGGGAGTGAATTTCAGACAGATCTGGGCCTGGATGAGTGTCGGAAGCGGTTTTTCGGGGAACTGGGAGAAGCTAGCTGGAGTTCAGGCGACTCAAGACGAGGTGAAAGAGGGGTTGTTCGGGAAAGGCTGAGGAAAGATGGACCCAGATGCGTCGAGTGGTTTGTCGGATCCGGGCCCCGATCTTGAGGACACGACGACGTAAGGTTTCGATTTCGAGCTTGTGCCAGGGGGTTCCGTGCAGATAGTCGCGCAGGCGCACGAACATCTGGTAAGCCAGTGCATGCAGGAGGAGTCGAAACTGGTTGGCCAGGAATCGATGACAGCTGAGTCGGTCCATGCTCAGATGATTCTTAAAGGCCTTGATGAAGTTCTCGGTCTGCCCTCGGTCGGTGTAGTGGTCATAAAGTGATTGGGAGCAGAGATCGTCCCGGTTGGTGACCACAAAGCGACGATTGATCCCGCGCTGATCGACCTCCACTTTGACAATGACGCGACGGGATCGATCCCAGCTGTTGGCTCGATAAAGAAACTCGTCAAACTGACGCTGTTTTTCCTCCCGCTCAACGAACCTTTCCCGAGTCGAATCCAGCAGGGGCTCGACCACTCGCTGCAGGCGAGGGTTGCGACTTAACCCAATGACATATTGGAGTTGATTCTCTTCACCTTCACAGAACTCGTAGAGCCGAGGCGTGGCAAAGCCGCTGTCGGCCCGAATCTCAATCTCGACATCCGTCCCCACTGCTTGTCGGATGGCCTCCACGACGCGCTTCAGAATGGGCACGATGTGAGAGGCAGCCCCCTTGTTGCCAGGTCTCAACACGGCACAGACCAGGTCTCCCGTGGCGGCATCGAAGATCAGCAAAGGATGCAGAATGTGGTTTCGGTAATACCCGTGGTAGAAGGCGAACTCCTGTTGGCCGTGAGTGTGGTCGTCGGTACTGTCCAGATCCAGGATGATCTTGGCGGGACGTCTCTTCTTCAGGGAGCGCACATAACGGCGTAGCAGCCACCGGCTCAGACGCATCAGATCCTTCTTGGTGACGGAGTTCTCCAAGCGGGAGAAAGTCGGCTGGGTGGCCAAATCGGGATCGCTCTCGGGCAACTGATCACAGACTGTCTTGAGCATCGGATCCGAGCGCAGCGTATCGGCGTCATTACAGTCTTCGTAGCCGGCCACGATCTGCAACACTCGTTGTCGGATCAACTTCAACAGGTCATGACGAATGTAGCGTCGGTCCCGGCTTTCCGCAATACACGAACTGAAGCCCTCGCACAATCGATGTTGCCGATCCAGCGATCCAAACAACAACCATCCTGCGTCGGAAGTGAGGCTCCCCCCATCAAAACGAGCTGTGATGTCTCTGTGGCTGTGAAATGGCAGGGTATTCTGGCAGACTGTTTTCAACATAGCCGTAGCTCCTGTTTAGGGTTGTTTTTATGTAAACCCTTTTATATCAGAGAGCTACGGCTTTTTTTCTGGACCCAAATCTCACTCGGATTCAGATCTCTTGCATAATCCGGGCTATACCGAAGGCACCGACTGGCAGCAGTCCGGCAACCACGTGGACTGGCTGGGCTCCGGACCGGAGCCGGCCATCGGCACCACTTATACGGTGCGCTGGACCTACACCAGCCAGATGGCGCGGGGCAGCGACTACGTGGACGGCGGCTGGTTCGGCGAGTCTGACCATCCCGCGGCGGCGGAATACTTCTACCTGGTCACCGCCCTGGACGCGAGCGGCGAGACCGCCTACGACGTGGACAAAGTCGTCACCCGCGACACCCGCCCCGGCGACATCAACCGCCTCGCGTGGCGGCTGGTCAGCGGCGCCACCGGATACCACGTCTACCGCGCCGCCGCGAATGCCGGTCCCGCCGACTTCAAGCTGCTCGAGGAGTTGGCGGCCGCCGCGACCAGTTACGTGGACGACGGCGTCGCCGAGGCCGTGGATCAGCACCCTCCGGACGAGAACGCGAGCGGCCTCGCCATGTCCGAGGTCCGCATCGCCGCGGGCGAGCGCAGCCTCGTCAACTTCGGCCGCGGCACCGTGGGCAACGCGCCCGTGGACGGCTCCAACCTCAGCATCGACTACGACTACTTCCTGGGGCGCCGGGACGTGATCTACGCCACCACCGACGAGATCAAGCGCCTGGAGGGCGCGCCAGCCGACAGGCCCAAGCTGCCGGTCGTGCCCGAAGGCGCGCTGGCTCTCGCCGGCATCGATTGCCCGCCCGACTCGGTCGACATGCGGATCAACAAATTCGGGTTGACCCGCGTGACCATGGACCAGGTTCACCAGATCATCCGGGACGTCGAGGACCTCAAGTACAACGACGCGCAGCTGCAGATGGCGGGCGAACTGCAGAACCGCGACGCCCAGACCAAGAAGGGCATCTACTCGGACGATTTCTCCAGCGACGCCCAGTCCGACGTCTCCCACGACGAGTGGAGCGCTCGCGTCGACGCAGCGCGCCGGTTCGTGGGTCCCGGCCGCGACGCCTCGGCCACCGTGCTCGAGGTGGACCGCGCGGCCAGCCGGGCGCTGTTCGGGGAGAGCCTGGTCCTGCTGCCCGGCGCCGAAACGGTGCTGGTCGAGCAGGCGGACTGGTCCGAGGACAAGAACGTCAACCCCTACGCGGTCTTCGAGGGGATCACCGTGCGCTGCGACGGGCGCACGGTCGCCACGGACGTCGCCGCCGACGCGGTCGGACGGGCGAGCGCGTCCTTCCTCGTGCCCGCCGGGGCCCGAAGCGGCAGCCGCATCGTTGAGATGAGCGACGGCGAGCGCTCCGCGCAGGCGACCCTGCAGGTGCACGACCCACTGGTGATCACCCGCATCCAGCGCGTCGTGGTCGCGCGCCAGGCGCCGCCGTGGGCGTCGAGTTCACCCGCAAGGACGCCGCCATCCCGGTCACCGTTCAGATCCGCGGCGTCACCACCGGCCTGCCCAACGAGGTCGTGCTGGCCGAGAAGGTCCTCTCGCCCGACGAGATCGAACTCCGCGAGGAAACCCGCATCGCCTTCGACGATCCCGTCTACGCCGAGGCGAACACGAGCTACGCGGTCGTGCTCCTGACCAACAGCAACCAGTACCGCGTGCGCATCGCCACTCTGGAGCGGCGCGGACGCCGGGGCACCATCACGTGCCAGACCTACGCCCTGCGGCTGGATGATCTCATCGTTCCGGGACTGCTATGTCGACGTCCTCATTCGAGGCAAGGGGCGAAAGCACCGTGTGCTCCCGCTTTGGCAGGAGGTCGCCGAGAGCCTACGCGCCTGGCTCGCAGTGCGCGGTGATGCCGACGTGCCCGAGGTGTTTCTCAACCGGCAAGGCCAGCCCCTCGGTCGGTCTGGTGTCGCCTATATCCTGAAGAAACACCAACGTGTTGCGGCGTCCGCGTGCCCGTCGATCCTGGACAAGCCATTGACCCCTCACGTGTTGCGCCATTCCTGCGGGATGAACGTGCTGCGCTCCACCGGTGACATCCGCAAGGTGGCCATGTGGCTCGGTCATGAGCACACCGATACCAGCGAGATCTACGTTCGAGGAGACGCCAGTGAGAAGCTCGAGATGCTGGGCGAGATGGTCCCCCCCAGCCTCCGGCCCGGTAAATTCAGCCCGCCGGACAGGCTGATCGCATCGCTACGTGGCGGCTAATTATGCGGAGTTGATGGTGAGTGCCGGGCCATCCTGCGCCGACTCACACATCCAACTCTCCATAATCCGGTTCTGCACATAACAGCGATTATGCGCAGCTGCGCATAATCGCTGGTTCGAAGCCACGCTCCACGCCGGCAAGGTCAAGGCTTACATCCAGCTGGTGCTGGCGGTAGCCACTAAGGCGCTCAATGGACGCGCCGCCTCCAGCCGCAAGCGCCGCTTCGATCCCCGAAGCGCCCGCTACGACTTCCGCGTCTTCCTGCTCCACCTCGGACTCATCGGGGCCGAATTTAAGACGGCGCGCAAGCATCTCCTGGCCGCGCTGCCGGGAGACTCGGCGTTCCGGCTCGGGAGACCGGCGCCCGAGGCGCCACCCGCCGTCGAGGCGGAATCCATCAGCTCGGAGGCCGGGCCGCAACCGCGGCCTCCGGCTTTTGAGGAGGACGTCAACGCCCAAACCGAAGGAGAAAACACGGCATGAGAGTGCGGATCAAGAACACCGACCTGGAGGGCAAGCCGCTCCAGGGCGAAGGGGAAATCTTTACCGCAAAGACCGAGCTCGAGGTCGTCCAGGCCATGCGGGGGGCGACGCTCTTCTCCGATCAGACGACACTCGAGGACTACTTCGACATGCTCCTGCGCAACGCCAAGATGCTCGCCGGCATCGAGCTGGTCGTCAAAGGCGATACGCCCGAGGAGAAGGCCGGCGGCCTCCTCTCCTCCCTGATTGACCACGGCTTGGCGGAAGTCGTCGAGGCGGAGCCTGCGGCTCCGATCACGATCCCCGCCGACGTCTGGCAAGGCCTCGAGTCAGTGAGACGGTCCGGACTCACCAACATGTTCGACCGGCCCGCGGTCATCAAGATCGTCGAGAGGCTCGACTTCCCGGAGACGGCGCGTTGGATCGAGGGCCACCACGGCCCGTATGCCGAAGGGCTGTTCAAGGGATTCGCGGTCGACCCCGAGGAAGGGAAACGCTGATGTGCGGACAGGCCGGTATCATCCTGGGCCAGAAACGGCGCCGCGCCGAGGAGCGCGACCATCTCGCCTGGCTGTTCACTCAGCTCCTCGTGTTCAACGAGCCCCGGGGGCCGCATGCGACCGGCGTGGCGTGGCTCAACCGCGACGGCGAGCACCGGCTTTTCAAGCGGCCGGTCCGAGCCAGCCGATTCGTGACCGACAAGGCGTTTCACGAGGTCCTGGGCGGACTCGACAACCGCGCCACGCTGCTGCTCGGCCACACCCGCTGGCGCACGCGCGGCGACGAGAATGTCAACGAGAACAACCACCCGATCCGGGCCGGGGACATCCTCGGCACCCACAACGGCACCATCTACAACGCCAACACCCTGTTCCGGCGCTTCAAGCTGCGGCGCTTCGCCGAGGTGGACAGCGAGCTGCTCTGCCGCCTGGCGGGCCGGGCCGCCAGAGGTGGCCCGATTGACACCGTCCGGTTCAAGGACCGTCTCAGGTTCTGCCGCGGGCAGATGGCGGCGGTGTTGGCCTCCCGGCTCGATCCCGAGACCATCCTCGTGCTCAAGGGGAACAAGCCGCTCGAGCTGCGCTTCCACGCCCGGCACCGCGCCGTCCTCTACGCCTCCGATCCCGCGTACCTGGACGCGGTACTGGACGAGGAGCGCGGCTGGTGCGAGCTGAGCATTCCTCCGATGAGCCTGCTGGTGTTCCGGCACCGGATGCTAGCCCGGATTATGCAAGAACCGTAATCCGCTGTTGAAAAAGGGCTCGAGAAGTGGCCCAACTCGGAAGCGGGCAGTTGTGACAGGCGGATTTGCGAAGAATATCGGTTGGCGAGGCGTTTGAGTGGTTGGGGGAGTGAATTTCAGACAGATCTGGGCCTGGATGAGTGTCGGAAGCGGTTTTTCGGGGAACTGGGAGAAGCTAGCTGGAGTTCAGGCGACTCAAGACGAGGTGAAAGAGGGGTTGTTCGGGAAAGGCTGAGGAAAGATGGACCCAGATGCGTCGAGTGGTTTGTCGGATCCGGGCCCCGATCTTGAGGACACGACGACGTAAGGTTTCGATTTCGAGCTTGTGCCAGGGGGTTCCGTGCAGATAGTCGCGCAGGCGCACGAACATCTGGTAAGCCAGTGCATGCAGGAGGAGTCGAAACTGGTTGGCCAGGAATCGATGACAGCTGAGTCGGTCCATGCTCAGATGATTCTTAAAGGCCTTGATGAAGTTCTCGGTCTGCCCTCGGTCGGTGTAGTGGTCATAAAGTGATTGGGAGCAGAGATCGTCCCGGTTGGTGACCACAAAGCGACGATTGATCCCGCGCTGATCGACCTCCACTTTGACAATGACGCGACGGGATCGATCCCAGCTCTTGGCTCGATAAAGAAACTCGTCAAACTGACGCTGTTTTTCCTCCCGCTCAACGAACCTTTCCCGAGTCGAATCCAGCAGGGGCTCGACCACTCGCTGCAGGCGAGGGTTACGACTTAACCCAATGACATATTGGAGTTGATTCTCTTCACCTTCACAGAACTCGTAGAGCCGAGGCGTGGCAAAGCCGCTGTCGGCCCGAATCTCAATCTCGACATCCGTCCCCACTGCTTGTCGGATGGCCTCCACGACGCGCTTCAGAATGGGCACGATGTGAGAGGCAGCCCCCTTGTTGCCAGGTCTCAACACGGCACAGACCAGGTCTCCCGTGGCGGCATCGAAGATCAGCAAAGGATGCAGAATGTGGTTTCGGTAATACCCGTGGTAGAAGGCGAACTCCTGTTGGCCGTGAGTGTGGTCGTCGGTACTGTCCAGATCCAGGATGATCTTGGCGGGACGTCTCTTCTTCAGGGAGCGCACATAACGGCGTAGCAGCCACCGGCTCAGACGCATCAGATCCTTCTTGGTGACGGAGTTCTCCAAGCGGGAGAAAGTCGGCTGGGTGGCCAAATCGGGATCGCTCTCGGGCAACTGATCACAGACTGTCTTGAGCATCGGATCCGAGCGCAGCGTATCGGCGTCATTACAGTCTTCGTAGCCGGCCACGATCTGCAACACTCGTTGTCGGATCAACTTCAACAGGTCATGACGAATGTAGCGTCGGTCCCGGCTTTCCGCAATACACGAACTGAAGCCCTCGCACAATCGATGTTGCCGATCCAGCGATCCAAACAACAACCATCCTGCGTCGGAAGTGAGGCTCCCCCCATCAAAACGAGCTGTGATGTCTCTGTGGCTGTGAAATGGCAGGGTATTCTGGCAGACTGTTTTCAACATAGCCGTAGCTCCTGTTTAGGGTTGTTTTTATGTAAACCCTTTTATATCAGAGAGCTACGGCTTTTTTTCTGGACCCAAATCTCACTCGGATTCAGATCTCTTGCATAATCCGGGCTAGCGGACTTCTCAATCGAGCCATTGGAGTTCATCGCGCAGGCCAGGCGCCGCAAGAACGCCCCGGCCGAGGAGGCGCCATGACGCCGAGGCAGCAGCCCACAGAACCCAGAGAGTCCCCGAGGATGAACACATCCGGCATGCTGAAGCTCTTCGTCTACGGCACGCTCAAGCGCGGGTACTGGAATCACGACGCCTTCTGCCTGGGCGTCCTGGAGATCCGGGATGCGCAGGTTCGGGGCCGACTCTACGAGGGGCCGGGATTTCCACTTCTCGAGGTCCCGGACGAGGACATCCTCGCCCGCGGGACCGCCGACCCGTTGGCCGACGTGGCCACACAGGCGCGCCTGTCCGATCAGATGGGTCATGCTCCCAACCGGTCCCCGAAAGCGCCACAGTGGGCGCCTGGGGCGCCGTGTACGGGGAGCTGCTCTCCTTCAACAATCCCGAATCCCGCCTGCCCGCCATCGACCGCCTGGAGGGTTTCCGGCCGGGCGACCACAGTCTCTACCGGCGCGTGCTGGTCCGGGCTATGGTGAACGACGCCTACGAACTCGCCTGGGTCTACACGGTCGAGGCGATTCGCATCAAGCGACGCAGGATCGTCTCCGGCCGCTGGCCGAAGTAGCGGCTAACCGACCACAATTCCGATCCTCCCCACGTAGGTACATTGTGTCACCCATCGCACCGTTTACCTGCCGTCGCATTTAGTACGGGGCCAGGAATCCGATTGACATGCTGGCACAATATCACCTATTTTAAGCTTGTTTCTCCGAACATATGCCAGTCAAGTGTGTACCGCACGGACTCCCTCGTCGGAACGGCTCGGCTGGGTTCACGAGGATGCCCAGAGCAATGATGGAAGATCGGTGGTTCTCAGTTGATGAGATTGCAGCCTACCTCGGGATCAAGCGGGACACGGTCTACAAGTGGATCGCAGAAAAGCAGATGCCGGCACACCGCATGGGGCGTCTCTGGAAATTTCGCAAGGACGAAGTGGACGAATGGGTTCGATCCGGAGGAGCCGACGAGACCAGGGATCGAGGACATAAGTGACAGCAGAGCTCCTCGCGGTCCCCATCGCGCTAACGACGTGGATCGAGGAGCCGATTCCTGTCGAGGTCAACCGGTCGCTGAGCACCGAGTCTGAGGATTTGAGGAGGAGGGAACACACCGTTGGAACATATTGGACAGATTGAGAAACGGCTCTGGTCCAGCGCGGATAACCTGCGGGCCAACTCCAATTTCGCCAGCAACGAGTACTTCCTCCCTGTCATGGGGCTGATCTTCCTTCGGCACGCGTACAGCCGTTTCCTCAAGGTCAAGGACGAAGTCGAATCTGCGCTGCCGCAGCGTGGAGGAAAGGTCCGCCCGCTCACCAAGGAGGACTTCTCCCAGAAGGGGTCGATCTTCCTGCATCCGGAAGCACAGTTCGACCATCTCGTCTCCCTGCCGGACAGCGCGGACCGGGCCCAGGCGATCATCGACGCCATGGAGGGGATCGAAAAGGACTACGAGGCGCTGCGCGGGGCCTTGCCCAAGGCGGAGTACCAGGAACTCGATAACGACGTGCTCGGGCAAATCCTCCGCACCTTCAACGATCCGGCTCTCAGGCGTGCCAATGGCGACATTTTCGGTCGTATCTACGAGTATTTCCTGACCCAGTTTGCTGATCAGAAGGCCCACGACGGTGGAGAGTTCTTCACACCGGTCTCGCTGGTCCAGATGATCGTCAACGTGATCGAGCCGGACAACGGCAGGGTGCTCGACCCGGCCTGCGGCTCGGGCGGCATGTTCGTGCAGAGCGCCCACTTCATCGAACGGATGCACCAGAACCCGACCGAGCGGGCCACTTTCTACGGCATGGAGAAGAATCCGACGACGATTCGCCTCGCCAACATGAACCTCGCCGTGCACGGCCTGGAAGGCAACATCCAGAAGGCCATCACCTACTACGAAGACCCCCACGAGCTCCTCGGCAAGTGTGACTTTGTGATGGCCAATCCACCCTTCAACGTTGACGAGGTGGACGCGGAGAAGGTGAAAAACGACCCACGCCTCCCATACGCACTTCCGGGCGTGAACCAGAAGGGCAAGGTCTCGAACGGCAACTATCTCTGGATTTCCTACTTCGACAGCTACCTGAACCCCAAGGGCCGGGCCGGGTTCGTCATGTCCTCACAGGCTTCGTCCGCGGGCGGCCAAGAAGCGAAGGTCCGAAAGAAGCTGATCCAAGCGGGCCATGTGGACGTCATGATGGCGATCCGCTCCGGCTTCTTTTACACGCGCACGGTGCCCTGCGAGCTCTGGTTCCTCGACAAGGACAAGCCCCAAGAACGGCGCGACAAAGTGCTGATGATCAACGCGCGCAACGTCTACCGGAAGGTGACGCGCAAGATCTACGACTTCACACCTGAACAACAGAAGAACCTCTCAGCAATCGTCTGGCTATATCGAGGCCAGGCTGATCGGTTCGTCGCCCTGGTGGCCGAACACCTTGAGCGCATGATTGAAGCGGCGGGCGAGGCAGTAGCACCGCTTCGCAGATTTTCTGAGGCCGTCGCTGAAGCGACGGCGACCCATGCGCGTGGCAGACTGTCGGACGACTTAGCTGACCGCATCGATGAACTCAAGACTGCGGAGGCGACTTTCGGGGACGACGTGGAGCGCTTCGAAGCCATGGTTCAGAAGATTTCCGGAGCTTGGGAATCATGTAGCCAGGACCATGACTCGCTCAAGGCATTCGCCCAGCGGGCGGAGCCGCTGGCAGACGGGAGCCGGGACCTGATCCGGCAAGCGGACCAACTCTACAAACTGCTGTCACACCTTGCCGAGGAGACAAAGAAGAACGGCCGTGGGGGCCCGCTCAAAGCGCTCGATGAAGCGCGGAAGGAAGCGGTCGAGCATCTGAGATCACCGCGTTACTTCTGGCGGCAGGCGTGCTGGCTACAGGAGCGCTTTCCGGAAGCAGAGCTGCGTGATGTAGAGGGACTCGTTAAGCTGGTGGACCTCAAGTAACTCGAGGAAAACGACTGGAGCCTGACGCCGGGACGATACGTCGGAGTCGCTCCCGAGGAAGAAGACGAGGACTTCGACTTCGAAGAGACGATACGGGAAATCCATATCGAGCTTGAGGGACTCAATGAGGAAGCGGCGGAGCTCGCAGTCACGATTGCCCGTAACTTTGAGGAACTGGGTGTATGAATCTGACTCCTCGAACTCTTGATGAGCTCGGGTACGTGAGCAGAGGTAGATCGCGGCACAGGCCACGGGATGCTGACCATCTTTACGGCGGGCCCTATCCATTCGTCCAGACGGGAGACGTCAAACACTCCACGCTGTATTTGAACACTTACGCAAAGACTTACAGCGAGGCCGGACTCGCGCAGAGTCGTCTTTGGAAAGCAGGAACGCTGTGCATTACGATTGCGGCAAACATTGCCGACACGGCGATCCTTGGCATTGACGCATGCTTTCCTGATAGTGTGATTGGCTTTGTCCCAGACGATAGCAAAGCCGATGCGCGATTCATCAAATATCTGTTTGATGCGACGCTGCAGAACCGATTCAAACAGTTCACACAAGGCGTTGCCCAGGACAACCTGAGTCAATCTAAGCTGCTCTCGCTTGAATTCCCTGTTCCAGATGTGACGGAGCAACGTCGGATCGCCGACATCCTCTCAGCCTACGACGACCTGATCGAAAACAACCGGCGGCGGATTGCCTTGTTGGAGCGGGCGACGCGGGAGCTCTACCGCGAGTGGTTCGTGCGCCTGCGGTTCCCCGGCCATGAGCACACGAAGATCGTCGACGGCGTTCCGGAGGGATGGGAGAGAAGTGCGCTCGGCAATATCGGCCAGCTTAAGTACGGGAAGGCGCTTAAGGCTGACGACAGAATTGAGGGCGCATTCCCGGTCTATGGATCAAGCGGAATAGTCGGCTCGCATGAGGAAGCACATGTGCAGGGCCCAGGCATCATTGTGGGTCGGAAAGGCAACGTCGGTAGTGTGTTTTGGTCGGATGAGAGTTTTTGCGCGATTGACACAGTTTACTTTTGCGAACCATCGGCGGTCACTCTCTACGTCTACTACGCGTTGCAAAACGTCGATTTCATCAACACCGATGTCGCGGTGCCTGGGCTGAATAGGAATTTTGCACACAGCCGGAAAGTTCTAATTCCAAGCGATCAAGCACGTGACGCATTTGACGATGTTGTGGCGCCTCTACACAAACAGATCTCGCTACTTCGGAAGGAGAATGAAAGCCTCGTGCGTGCCCGCGACCTACTGCTCCCGCGCCTGATTTCCGGGGAGGTGGCAGTTTGAAGAGCGGACTCTCAGACCTCGTCGCCCTCGGCGAAGGCTTCACGACCGAGTTCAAGCGCTCCGGTACGACCGGGCTCGGACGCGAGATATGCGCCTTTGCAAACGCCACAGGCGGGACGATCCTGCTGGGGGTGGCGGATGACGGAGAAGTATTGGGGGTTGGCAACCACAATCGCTTGAAATCCGAAGTCCAGTCCATCGCTCGCTCGGCCGATCCACCCATCGCGGTTGAGATCGAGAGTGCCGGTCAGGTGCTCTGCGTGCGAGTGCCCGCCCAGCAGAGCAAGCCCTACTCGTTCGGGGGCAAGTTCTTCATCCGTGAGGGCGCGAGCAGCCAGCAGATGTCACGCGAGGAGATCCGCGAGTTCTTCTTCAAGGAAGGGCTCATCAGATTCGATGAGACGCCATGCCGAAGCTTCGATCTGGAGCGGGATCTGACGGAGGAGAACTGGGAGCGGCTCGCTCGACGAGCAGGGCTTCCCGATGGCCTGGAACCGGTGACGACACTTGAGAACCTGCATTTGGTCAAGGGCGGAGAAATGACACACGCCGGTGCATGGCTGCTCGCCGAAGACATCACACGCTACACCCTGCGGGGCGGGGTGACCTGCGCGGTTCTTCGGGGCGTGACCAAAACCCACATCCTCGACCGGAAGGAACTTACCGGCGATCTCTATTCCATCTTCGAGGATTGCATGGCGTACCTGCAGGCCAAGCTCAACACGGCTTTGATACCCCATGCACGGGGAAGGGACGAACGGCTCGAGCTCCCTGAAGATGCCTTGCGGGAAGCGCTGGTCAATGCCATCGCCCATCGGGACTATCGATCCACGGCGAACGTCCAGGTCTACGTCTTCCGCGACCGCTTGGAAATCGTGACGCCGGGCGGCCTGCCGGCGGGGATGCGCGAAGAGGACTTGGGCACGAAAAGCGTCCCTCGGAATCCCCTCCTGTTCGGGATGTTCTACCGCATGGGATTGGTCGAGCAGATCGGCAGCGGCATCCGACGCATCCGCCAGTTGTGCCGCGACTACGAAGTCGCAGAGCCGCTGATCGATGTCTCCGAGAATTGGGTGACGACGACGTTCGCACGGCAGATCGAACATGCCGCGGACCGGGGAACCCGGCATGCCGCCCCGCAACTACCCGACATGTCCCCGGCAAGTACCCCACAAGTAACCCTGCAAGTCAGAAACCTCATCCGTTGCCTCGACGGTGAGCGGACACGAGCGGAAATCCTTCAGAGCCTGGGACTGAAGGATCGGACGAACCTGGCCAAGGAATACGTGCAACCGGCTCTTTCCGAGGGCCTCATCGAGATGACCATCCCGGATAGACCCCGCAGCAGCAAGCAGAAATATCGGCTGACGGACAGCGGCCGGGAGTTGCAGGGTCGTTTGAGGCAGACGCAATGAACCCTTCGCTCTATACCGAAGACAACCTCGTCCAGCAGACCACCGCCGACTACCTCGAAGGTCGGCTGGGCTGGAAATCGATCTATGCCCACAACACCGAGACCTTCGGCCCGGACGGGACACTCGGGCGGACGAACGATGGTGAAGTTGTGTTAACCCGCCATCTCCGCCAGGCGCTCGAAGACTACAACCCCGGCCTACCTGACGGAGCCTACGACAACGCGATCCGTGAAATCACCCAGGTAACCGCCGCCCAGTCGACGCTGCAGACCAACCTCGAAAAATACGGACTCCTACGCAACGGCGTGAAGGTGACGTATCCGGACCCGCGCGGGGGTATGGAAACCCGGACGTTACGTGTATTCGATTTCGACAACGCGGAGAACAACCACTTCCTCGCCGTGCGTGAACTCTGGATCAAGGGGCCGCTGTACCGCCGCCGCGCCGACATCGTCGGTTTCGTGAACGGCGTCCCGTTGTTGTTCATGGAGCTCAAGAACATCCACCGGAACGTCCGCCGTGCCTATGACGAAAACCTCGCCGACTACAAGGACACGGTTGCCCACATCTTCCATCACAACGCTTTCGTCGTCCTAGGCAACGGCGTCGATGCTCGGCTCGGCAGCTACTCGGCCTCGTTCGAGTTTTTCCGCGAGTGGAAGCGCCTTGACGAAGACGAGCCCGGCGTCGTCGATATGGAGACGCTTCTCAAGGGCGTTTGCACGAAGTCGAACTTCCTCGACCTCTTCGAAAACTTCATTCTCTTCGACGACAGCGGCGAAAGGCTGATCAAGGTCGTCGCTCAGAACCAGCAATATCTCGGCGTGAACCGTGCGATCCGTTCCGTCGAGAAGCGGCGCGGCACGGGGGGCAAGCTCGGCGTCTTCTGGCACACGCAAGGCGCGGGCAAATCGTATTCCATGGTGTTTTTCAGCCGGAAGGTGCACCGCAAGCTCGGCGGCAACTTCACGTTCCTGGTGCTGTGCGACCGCGACGATCTCGACAATCAGATCTACCGGACCTACGCAGGGTGTGGTGTCGTCGGCGAACACGAAGACGTGCGCGCCGCCAGCGGCAAGCACCTGAAGCGCTTGCTCGGAGAGCACAAGGCCTACGTCTTCTCCCTCATACAGAAATTCAACAAGGATGTTCTGCCGGACGAGCCGTACTCGGACCGGGACGACATCATCGTCGTCGACGACGAGGCCCACAGGACGCAATACGGCCGCCTGGCGCTCAACCAGCGCAACGCGCTCCCGAACGCTCTCTATATCGCCTTCACCGGCACTCCATTGATGAAGGACGATGAGATCACACGACGGGTGTTCGGCGACTATGTGTCCAGGTACGGGTTCCAGCGTGCGGTGGAAGACGGCGCGACGGTGCCGTTGTTCTACGACGCCCGGGGCGAGAAGCTCGGTATAGCCACCGACGAGCTCAACGAGCGGATCGCCGAGAAGCTCGAGGAGTTCGAGACGAGCGACATCGATGTCGAACAGCGCCTGGAGCGCGAATTACGCCGCGACTACCACATCATCACCGCGTCGGAGCGGCTCGAAGCCATCGCCGAGGATTTCATCACGCACTACACGACCGGGTGGGAAAGCGGCAAGGCGATGTTCATCGCCATCGACAAGGTCACCGCCGTGAAGATGCACGGCCTGATCACGAAGCGCTGGAACAAGCACGCCGCCAAACTCGAGGGCGAGATCGCCAGCCTGACCGACAACGAAGAGCGCTTGGCGCTGGAGCGGCAGCTCACCTGGATGCAGGAAACGGAGATCGCGGTCGTTGTGAGCGAGGAACAGGGCGAGGTCGCCAAGTTCCGGAATTGGGACCTCGATATCAAGCCACTCCGAAAGCTCATCAAGGAGGGCTTTGAGACCGCTGACGGGGAGCGGCTCGATGTCGAAAGCGCATTCAAGAAAGACGGGCATCCGTTTCGCGTCGCCATTGTCTGTGCGATGTGGCTCACCGGGTTCGACGTGAAGAGCCTCTCTACGCTCTATCTCGACAAACCGCTCAAGGCGCACACGCTGATGCAGGCCATCGCGCGGGCGAACCGCGTTCATGAGGGCAAGAACAACGGCCTCATCGTCGACTACTGCGGCATCCTGAAGAACCTCCGCAGCGCGCTTGCGACCTTCGCCGGGCACACCGGTGAAGAAGACGGTGGCACAGCCGACCCTCCTGCGAGGCCCCAGGAGGAGTTGCTCGACGAACTCCTCGAAGCCATCGATATGGTGCGCTCGTTTCTCGCCTCGAAGGACTTCCGGCTTGAGGACATCATCGAGAAGACCGGCTTCGAGCGGAACGCGGCAATCGTCTCTGCCAAGGAGATCATCAACGAGAACGACGAGACGCGGAAACGATTTGAGATCATGGCCCGGGCCGTGTTTCGGAAGTTCAAGGCGTGTCTGAACGTGACGGGCATTAACGATCACCGCCGAGCGTATGACGCGATCAACATCGTATACAAGAGTCTTCAGGAGGACCGGGAACAAGCCGACATCTCGCAGATCATCAAGGAGCTGCAGGGGATCGTCGGTGAGAGCATCGACGTGGCGGATAAGGGGAGCGGCGAGGACGGTCGTCTCTATGACATTTCGGCCATCGACTTTGACAGGCTGCGCCAGGAGTTCCCGAAAAGCCCGCAGAAGAACACGCAGGTGCAGAATCTCAAAGCCGTGATTGAGAAGCGCCTCGCCTTGATGCTCGCGCAAAACCCTCTAACTAAGGACGGATTTCCAGCAGCACTATGAGAACCTGGTCGCGGAATACAACCGGGAAAAAGACCGCGTGACGATTGAGCGAACATTCGAGGCGCTGCTGAAATTCGTTGCCGACCTTGATGAAGAGCAGGAGCGCGCGGTTAGGGAAGGCGTCGACGAGCCGACGCTCGCATTGTTCGACCTACTAAAGAAGAGCGAGCTTACGCCAGCTGAGATCAAGCGCATCAAGACGGTTGCGATAGAACTCCATGCGAAGCTCCAGGCGGAACTCGCGCGCCTCCGTGACTGGCAGAAGAAGGAAGCGACTCGGGACCGCGTGAAGCAGATGATCTTTGACTTTCTTTACAGCGATGAGACAGGACTACCCACTGCGTATTCCGAGGCCGAGATCACGGTAAAGTCGGACGTGGTCTTTGGCCATTTCTTGAACCAGCAGCAACACGGGGTGGCGTTGGGTGCCTTGTAGATTGGTTGAAGGACGGGCGCTCGTTGGAACGGTTGGAATCTGCTCTGACGATGCAACAACGCCGCCCCAATAACGGATTACTTTTAGGAGAACGCACAATGACCTTCAAGCTTCCCAAACTCGGCTTAGTCTTCTGGCCCGTCGCAAACGGCGACAGCACGACCATCGTCATCGATTCGAAGACGCATTTGCAGGTCGACCTGAACCATCTTGAGAAGTCCGAGGACGATGACGATCCCACCTTGTCCATCGTCGACGAACTAGTTGAACGCCTGCCGAAGGTGGATGGGCGTCCCTACTTGGCCGCGTTCGCCCTTTCGCATCCTGATGAAGACCACTGCCGCGGCTTCGCCAAACTCCTCGACGAAGTGGACATCGGCGAACTTTGGTTTACACCGCGCGTGTTCGGTGAGTACACGAAGGATCTCTGCGACGACGCGGAGGTATTCAAAAAGGAGGCCGAACGCCGCGTGAAGAAGACGATCAACGCAACGGACGACCCAGGGGCGGGTCACCGTGTGCGGATCTTTGGCTACTCGGAACTACTAGACGAGGAGAAGCTTAAGGACTTTCCCCAGGACCGCCTGACCGCTCCCGGCAACGAGCTGACGACGATCGACGAGAGGAACGTCTCGAGCAAGTTCCGCGCCTTCGTGCACGCTCCCTTCAAGGACGACGACATCGGCGATCGGAACGACACGAGCCTCGGCATGCAGGTGACCCTGTTCGACGGGGCCAAGGAGCTCCGGGCCCTGCTCCTCGGAGACCTCTCCTACCCGATCATCAAGCGAATCTTTGAGGTCAGCAAGGCCGACGATCTCGCCTGGAACGTGCTCCTCGCACCGCACCACTGCTCGAAAGCCGTGATGTACTGGAGGGACGAGGGCGACGACGAGGAGAAGCTCAAGAAGCACATCATCGACGAGATGGACGCCGCTTCCAAGAATCCGAACCGTATCGTGTCGAGCTCGAACACCGTGCCGTCCTCCAACAGGTCCGGGGACAATCCACCTCATGCCAAAGCCAAGACACAGTACGAGAGCATCACGACGTCCTTCCTCTGCACGATGGACAACGACGATCCGATCGTGGCCAAGCTGGAGGACGAGAAGATCTCGTTTGCCGCGGCTGCGACTGGTGCGTACTCCGCATCAGAGGCGGCCAGCAGGGCGCGCGGCTCGAATACGACTCCTGGAGACGCCGTTACCTATGGCCGGTGCTGATGCTGAGCGGTTACGAACTTGCTAGGGAGCAGCTGCTGGAGATCGCGGAGGCATCGGCCGGAACCCTTCAGATCGTCGAAGAGACAACCCCACCGAGCGACGACCATCAGTTTGACGTAAGCATTCGCTTCGACGGTTTGGAGCACGTCGAAGACGGTCTTCCCGTGCGCGCTCGCGAGCTGTTCCGGCTCGTTGTCCCACCTACGTTCCCTTACGAGCACCCGCGTGTCGAGACAACGCACCGGCGCTTCGCGGGCTTCCCGCACGTACAATGGGGGCGCCACCCCTGTTTGTACCAGAGCTCGGCAGAGTGGAAGCCAGAGGACGGGATATATGGCTTCATCACGCGGCTCGACAGCTGGATTCGCGACGCTGCCCGGAACAACCTCGACCCCGACGATGCGCCGCTCCACCCCCCGGTGGCATACGCCACCGTCGCTCGGCTCGTCGTCCCGAAGGCAGACACACCTCCGGTTGGGACATCCACATGGATCGGATTCGCGGAGCTTTGCCAGCGGAGCCGCCGGACCGAGATCATCGGCTGGAAGTCGATCTCCGAGGCGCCCACAAAACACTTCGCCCCAGCGATTCTTCTCCATGAGCCCCTGCCCTTCGAGTACCCCAAGACGGTCAACGCGCTGCTCAACGAACTGAAGTCGCACGGCATCCCGACCGGCCACTTCGTTGTCGCGCTCGGGTCGCTCGCGAGCCACACAGAATCAGGGACGCCGCTGACCATCGTCCTCGGCACTCCAATGCGCCGCATCGAGGGAGGGGGCCGCGCTCTTCAGCACCTTGCTGTTTGGGAGATTCCCGGGGACGACGCAGACAAGCTACGGAAGATGCACGTGGCCTGGGAAGGCGACGATGCGGGCGCGCGCAAGGAGACGATCGAGCAGGTTACCAAGTGGTCTGTCGATGCCAAGGTGGGCTGGTGCATCGTGCGCGAAATGCGTCCTGAGGTGACCATGAGACGGGACCGGACGTCTCCGATGGCGTGGTTTCGCGGCAAGCGGGTAGCTATCTGGGGATGCGGGGCCATCGGAACGCACGTGGCAGAGTCAGTAACGCGGGCTGGTGCTACGCGTGTTGAACTCGTCGACAACCGGAGTGTCGCCCCCGGTCTGCTCGTTCGGCAGGGCTACGAGGATGCGGATGTTGGGCGGTGGAAAGCCGAATCGCTGGCCGATCGGCTCAAGCGAATTGAGCCGGACCTCGAGATTAAAGCACTGACTGACAACCTCATCCAGCGAATCGGTAAAACCGATCCCATACCGGACGTAGACCTTGTAATTGATTGCACGGCTTCGTCGGCCGTTAGGATGAAGCTCGAACAGACGCTTTGCGGCGTCGGTGTGCGTCCCCCAATTGCCTCAATGAGCGTTAACCGCGACGCGTCATCGGCGATGGCGACCCTCTCGACTTCGAGGCACAGCGGCGGGTCGATGGACCTCATCAGGCGGCTCAAGCTGGAGGCCTGTCGCAGGACGAACCTCTCAAACCTGCTAGAGGCCCTTCTGGCCAACTACGCCAGTGGGTGAGCGCTTGGGCGGCTGATTTACCAAGGTAATTCCCCCACCCTTTCACCAGGGTAATTCCCCCAGGGTTTCACCAAGGTAATTCCCCCACCTGATCATTTCGTGACAGAGGCCAGGGCCATCTTTCTGCGGAACCCCAACAAGGATTTCCGCAGGAGGAAGAATGGCCAGAAGGAACGTGAGGATGGAAGAGTACCTGGAGTTGGTTTACCAATGGCACCGAGGACGGAGTATCCGCCAGATCCGAGACTCGTTGCAGATCTCGCGCAAGACGATTGGCAAGTATCTGCGGCTTTTCATGGCCAGAGGCTTGAGCCGAGAGAAGCCGCTGCCGCCACAGGAGGAGCTGGCCCGGATGGTGGCCTCGGTGGTCCAGGTGGCGGTTTTCGAACAACCGGCCCGGGAGCGGATCCGCCTCTACCACCAGCAGATCCAGGAGTGGCTTGAGCAGCCTGATATGACCATTCAGCAGGTACAGCGGCTGCTCGAGGAGCAGCACGAGTTGAAGGTCAGCTACATGAGCGTGTACCGCTATGTGCGCAGCCACATCGTGCCGCTTTGCAAGCCGGTGACGGTACGGATGCCTTCGCCGGCCGGAGAGCATTATGGAAAGCCGGAAGTTATGTTGAGTTGCCCTCTCCCTTCCTTATTTTTCCGGTAGGCATTGACCAGTCACTTTACATAATTCCTCTCCAAGGCTGCCCAACGAAGAGGCAGACCTAAAAGGAGGAATCTATGTTGAGAGAGAGATTACGCAAGGACTATCGGGAATGTTACGAACGTTCAGCCCATCGAGAGCGGATCAGGCTGCTGGCAAACAAGCTCCACGATTTGGAGTACTTGGATGTGGTCGTCGTCGATCACGTCCATGAATGGCTGCGATTCACAGAACACTGCGGTCAGCTCGGAATCCAGATCCCATTCAGGGTGCGATCACCTGTGGTGGATGCCTATGTCCAGCAGCGTCTGCCCGGAGGCAGCGCCAGTCGTCACCGCTTCATTCGAGCTTCGATCCGCATCTTCATCGAGGCTGACGAGAACGGCGATTTTCGGCGGAAACTCCGAACGCGAACCGAACCGGGAGGCAATCTGTTTGAGAACTGGGCTGTCCCTTACCTCGCATTCTTGAAGGAGCATCGGTGCGTTTCCGAGAAGACCCTTCGAAGAGGAGCTCTTGCGCTGGGCCGATTCATGGAGTTCCTGGAAAGCGGGGGCATCGGGGACCTGAAACAACTGACAGCCGCTCATGTCCACGACTTTTGCAGCCGGCGGCCCGACCACCACAAGCCCATCACGTGGAGCGGATATGTGGGGTACGTTCGGCGTCTTCTGAAGCATGCCTTCGCCCAAGGGATGCTGCCCCGAGACCTGTCCGCCGCGGCAGCAGGATGCAGGCAGTACCGGGACAGCGGCCTGCACGACGTTCTGTGCGAAGCCGAGGTCGAGAGGCTGTTGAGTTCCACGGATCGCTCTTCGGGCATCGGGCGACGAGACTACGCCCTGCTTTTGCTGGCTGCGCGCTACGGCCTGCGACCGGCGGACATACGCGGGATGCAACTCGAAGACATCCGCTGGCGCGAAGGCGCCATCGTCATCCAGCAGTCAAAGACGGGCAGGAAGTTGACGTTGCCCCTCCTCCAGGACGTGTCGGAGGCCCTGATCTCCTACCTGCGAAATGGCCGGCCGCCGACCAAAGCGCGCAATGTCTTCGTCCGCCACAGGGTGCCCTTTGAGCCGTACGGGGTCAACAACAACTTCTCCAGTATCGCCCGAAAGGCCATGAGAAACGCGGGCCTGCAGGGACGGCCCGGGCGCAAGGGCCTGTATCTGTTGCGCCACACTCTGGCCACACGTCTGCTGGACGCCGAAGTTCCCGTCAAAACGATCGGCGATGTTCTGGGCCACGCCTCGGCGGACTCGACGCTGGGCTACATGAAAGTCGATGTTCGCCACCTGCGAGCAGCGGCCATTTCCATTGCGGAGGTGCTGCAATGAACAAACAAGTAGAACCGTTCGCTTCGCCGTTAGCAGGGCAGATCAGACGCTTTCTTCGACTCAAGCGCGCGCGAGGATGCCGGTATAAAGAAGAAGAGCGGATGCTGCACGACCTGGATCGGTTTTTGGCGCGCCGTCTTCCGAAACGAGATCCTGTCATGACCGATGAGATCAACCGAGCCTATCTGGCCCGCAGAGGAAACGAGTCGGAGACGACGCGAGGGAATCGGCTGAGCCTCATTCGTGAGTTTTGCAAGTTCCTGGCGCTGGAAGATCCCCGCACTTCGATTCCCCCCACGCGCTATCTCGGCATCCGGCGCCGCCCGTTTGTGCCCCGGGTCTTGACCCTCGAAGAAGGACGCCAGTTTTTGCAAGCGTGTCTCGATTTGCCCAGCGGGCGCTGTTCACCCCTGAGCGGAATGGTCCATGGCACAGCCCTCATGCTCCTTTATCTCAGCGGCTTGAGGTTGGGAGAAGCGCTGTCCCTGAACCTGGAAGACGTGGATGAGGCTGGGGGCGTCTTGATTGTCCGGCGGGCCAAGTTCGGAAAGTCGAGGCTGGTTCCCATGGCCGATGATCTCACCGATCGAATGCGCCAATGCCGATCCTTTGTCGAGGGCCACCTCGGACTCCGCGCTCCAACCGCCTGTTTTTTCCCGGGTCCGAGGGGACAAAGATGTTCCGCGGACGTCATTCGAGCTTCATTCCGCAGAGCCCTGGCCCGGGCTGAGATCCCCTACTTGGGCCCAGGCAAGGGTCCTCGCCTGCATGATCTTCGCCACGGATTTGCGGTGCATCGGATGATCCTCTGGTACCGGCAAGGGGCGGATCTGAACGCCCGGCTGCCCATTCTTGCCACCTATCTGGGCCATGTCGGCTTGACCAGTTCGCAACGGTATTTGCGTGTGACTGAGGATCTGGTGGGAGAAGTGACCCGTCGTTATCAGCTTCGCTTTGGGAGCCTGATTCGGGAAAGGAGCGCTTCATGACCTTTGAACTTTCAACCCTGGTAACAGATTTTTTCGTGGTCCACCTCGCCGCCGAGCGCAACGCTAGTCAACACACCGTATATGCGTATCGCGACACGATGAAGCTGCTGCTTCGCTTTGCCGCCGCCGACCGCAAACGCACTATCGATCGGCTCACTCTTGAGGATCTCTCCGCGGAGGTGGTTTTGCGGTTCCTCAGCGACCTGGAGAGCCGAAGGCGCAACTCGATCAGCACTCGCAACGCCCGCTTGGCGGCCATCCATTCCTTTTACCGCTACGTCCTCAGCCGAGAACCCGCCTCCGCCTCCTTATGCCATCGGGTTCTGGCAATACCGTTCAAGCGGACCCTGCGGTCCACGCCGGGCTATCTCAATAGGCAGCAGATCGAGCGTCTCTTCAACCGGATCGACCGTTCCACCCCGGCAGGGGAACGGGACTATGTCTTGCTGGTGCTTCTCTACGACACCGGAGCACGGGTCCAGGAAGGGCTGGACATGAAGCCGCGCGACTTCCAGCTGACGAGTCCAGCGTTTGTTCGCGTGACCGGCAAGGGCGGCAGACAGCGTCTCTGCCCTCTGCTTCCGCAGACTGCCCGGCTCGTGGCTCGATTCTTGAAAGAGCACGGCCGCCCCCTCCATGACGACGGCTCTTTGTTCAGGAACCGCTCCGGGCGAAAACTTTCTCGGCATGGAGTCCGCTACGTCCTGAGAAAATATTCCGGCAGCGCCGGCAACTCCGATTTGACTCAGTGCTCCTTGAGTCCGCATACGTTGCGGCACAGCAAGGCGATGCATCTTCTTCAATCCGGCGTGGCCCTCGTCACGATCAAGGACGTGCTGGGCCACGCGGACATCAAATCAACCCAAGTCTATGTGGAGGCCGACCTTGAAATGAAAAGGAAAGCGTTGGAGCGGCTCGGCCCGTCTTCCGGCCGGCGTCGAAAGGCCCGGATCGCTCCCACTCTCCTCACATGGCTTGAATCGTTGTAGGCAGAAATTATGCAAAGTTGGGAATGATGATCTGTTGGGAAAACCTTGTGTCCTCGCGCTTCGTCACCAGACTACTCAACATAACTTCCGGCTTTCCATAATGCTCTTTATGTTGAGCTCAACATAAAGAGCAGGGCCAGGTCGACTTCGGCTATGCCGGGCTGATGCAAGATCCGGAAACCGGCAAACGGCGCAAGACCTGGGTCTTTATCATGATCTTGAGCTACAGCCGCCACCGCTTCGGGCGCTTTGTGTTTGGTCAGGACAGCCCCACTTGGCTGGACTGTCACATGCGTGCTTTTTCCTTTTTTCGAGGCTGTCCAAGATTGCTTGTCCTGGACAATCTGAAAGACGGTGTGCTGAAGCCCGATCTGTACGATCCGACGCTCAACCCGGCCTACGCCGAACTGGAAAGACACTATGGATTCGTGGCCGACCCGGCAAAAGTGCAGATGGCTCGCCACAAAGGGAAAGTGGAGAGATGTGTGCCGGTGGTGCGTCAGCAGATCCTGGCGGGGCGTCGTTTTCGGGATATCGAGGAGGCCAACGAGAAAGCTCTGGAGTGGTGTCTCAAGGAAGTCGGTCTGCGAGAGCATGGCACCACCCATCGCAAACCCTACGAGGTGTTTGTTGGAGAAGAAGCCGAGCTGCTGCTGCCCCTGCCCGATCAACCCTACGAAGCGCCTCAGTGGAAACAATGCACCGTGCATTGGGACTGCCATCTGATCCTGGACAAGTGCTACTACTCGGTCCCCTATCCCTACCGGGGAGAGAAGCTGTGGGTGCGGGCCGACCTGAAGCTGGTGCGGGTGTATCGGAACCATCAGTTGATCAAGACCCACGTGCGGGTCTTCGAACCGGGAAGCTGGCAGACCCAAACGGCCGACTATCCTCCCGACAAGCGGATCTATCTGGAGCAGACTCCCGAGTGGTGCCGGCGCCGGTCCGACGAGCTGGGGCCCGAAGTGGGCCGCTACGTGCGGCGCATCTTGGGCGATCACGCCATGCGCAACCTGAGAAAGGCCCAGGCCGTGCTGCGGCTGGCCGAGTCCCACCCAGCGGCTACTCTGGATCAGGCCTGCCGGCGGGCCTTGCGCTTTGACAATGTCCGCTTTGCTTCTCTGAAGCAGATTCTGGCGAAAGGCTTGTTCCGACAGCCCTTACCTCCTCGTAGACCCCCCAGTCCGGCGGCCTCAGCTTGTCGATTTGCCCGTCCCCAGGATTACTTCGTGCACCGACAGGAGGTCTCATGAGTCACTATCAACATCTGCTCGACCAGCTCAAGCAACTGCGATTGGGAGGATTGTTGGACACTCTGGAAGTGCGGCTCAAGGAGGCCGAAAAACGACAACTGGCCTACGTCGACTTTCTGACTCTGCTGATTCAGGATGAGCTGGAGCGTCGCTCCCAGACCAAGTTTGCGCGCCGGCTCAAGAAAGCCTGCTTTGCCGAGATCAAGACCCTCGAAGAGTTCGATTTTGGCTTTAACCCGAACATCAAGCGGCGCCGCATCTATGACCTGGCCACCTGCCGCTTTCTGGAAAACAAAGAAAACATCTGCCTGTGCGGGCCGGTGGGTGTGGGCAAGAGTCACATCGCCCTGGCTCTGGGACACGAGGCGGTACGCCGCGGTCATGACGTGCGCTACATCCAGGCTCCGCGCCTGTTCCGTACTCTGGAAGCGGCCCGGGCCGATCTCTCCCGCGATCGCCGCATCCAGCACTACTGCGGCTATGATTTTTTGATCATTGACGACTTTGGGCTCAAGCCCCTGACCGAGGAGCAGGCCGACGATCTGTACGACATCGTTTACGAGCGCTATCAGAAAGGCTCGCTGATGCTGACCAGTAATCGCAGCCTGGAGGAGTGGATGGCGCTGTTTGGCGACCCCATCCAGGCCAACTCGCTGCTGGACCGGCTCTGCCACAACGCTCACCAGCTGGAGTGGGAGGGCGAGTCTTACCGGAGGCGAAAACGACCCGTCAAAGGATCCCCCCAAAAGGAGGTTTCGCCATGAGCCGTTTGAAGATTAAAGGCGACAACGGCTGGTTTGCCGCCGCCGCCGGCTGGCAGGCCGCTCTGGAGAAACTCTCCGACGGGGCCTTCAAGCTGTTCGTTCACATCTCTCTGGGCGCCGAGAGAAGTACCGGGCGCTTTCTCTTTCGCCAGCAGGACGTGGCCAGGGCGCTGCGCAAATCGCGCCGCTCGATTGGAACCTATCTCCAGGAGCTCGAGGAGAGGCAGGTCTGCCGGGTCCGGCGTAGCTCCAACCAGCATGCTCCCGGTGTCCTGGAGATTGCCGACCAGTACTGGCCCTACCAGCGCAGCCTCTCGGCTGACTCGCTCAGCTCCACTCGATCGGCTCAAACCCTCTATGTGGAGGCCATCGGAGAGATGTTGCTGGAGCGTCCCTGCATCCGTTGCCGATACTCGATCTCGGATCGCCGGCTGGCTGCCCAGTGGTTCCAGCAAGGCATCGAACTCGAGGATGTCCGCCAGTCTATTTTCCTGGGCTGCGGACGCAAGTACGTCTCCTGGCTCAACGGACTCCCGGGGCAGCCCATCGGTTCCCTGCATTACTTCAGTTCCGTTTTACAGGAGGTCACGAGCAGCCAGCTTTCCGCCCGCTATCGGACTTTCAATCAAATGCAAATGCTGCGACTGGAAAAACGCTGGCTCGAAACAGATCCCGACTGCGACCAGAAAGGAGGAACCTGCTTGGGAAAACTTTTCCCAAGCACAACCGCCGAAAATCAAGAGAAACGAGATGATGTTGATCCCCAAATGGGGGAATTACCCTGGTGACGGAGGTGGGGGAATTACCCTGGTAATTGACAGGGCAGTACAGGCGGGCCGCGGGGCTGGACTCGGAGGTGGAGAAAGAACGAGAATTGGATGGCTGTTTGAAAGAACGAGAATTGGATGGCTGTTTCTGCTGATGGGCATTTAAACCATGGCTCTGCTTCTCAAGAACCTCTTGTTCACGGTACTGATTCCGGGCACAGTGGCCGTCTACGTCCCTCTGCTGATTGCCGGGAGTAGCTCTTTCGCCTCAGGAACCCTGTTCGTTATCGGCCTCGCCCTTCTGGTCGTTGGGGCCGCCACGTATGCCTGGTGCGTGTGGGACTTCGCCACCTTCGGAAGGGGCACACCTGCGCCCATCGACGCGCCAAAAAAGCTCGTCGTGCGTGGGCTCTACCGTTACACGCGCAATCCGATGTATGTCGGGGTTCTTAGGGTGATTCTGGGCTGGGCCGCCTTGTTCTCAACTGCAAACTTGGCGCTCTATGCTCTCGTTGTGGGAACCTGCTTCCACCTGTTCATCGTCCTCTACGAAGAGCGTCACCTCCGAGCCGAGTTCCCAAGTCAGTACGAGGCCTACTGCTCACAAGTGTCTCGATGGCTGCCACGCCCTCCACGCGGACCCTATCCGACACAGGCAGACGGGAGAAACTGAGGGTTCATTCCTTAGCGCGTTTCCTGGCGCAGGGGTCTCCTGACGAGCAACCCAAAGCCAAACAGCCCCACGGCCAGCATCGACACCCCGACAGACACTGTCAAGTTGCCTTCAAACTGTCTCTAAGCAACAAACGCGTCTTCGGGAGCGATTGTTCCGAATCGCCAGCAGCCACTCTGCCTGCTTCCGAACCGAAAGGCTGAGCCCGTGCGAAGCTCCGTGGCGTTAACGACGATATCGAGTGAATCTCGGGCGACGTCCAGGATCAGCGTGTCCGCGAACAGCGACTCCATCGCATCGCGAAGCGCCTCGCTCCGAGTAAACGTGTGAATCGGCGGTGGCTTACCAGGTCCAAGCCAATCGCGTGTTAGCAGCGAGGGAACGAGGCGAGAGAGCATCCGGAGGCCGGACACCGCGCCAGCGGCTGCGAGGCTCCAGACTGTCTTTCCGATCGAGCTCGGTTGGAGTGCCGACCTCACGATATCTCCGGTGAGTCCCTGCCGAAGGAGATCGACAACGCGCGCATCGAACTCCGAGAACGAGTCGTTCGAGTAGGCGTACATCGCCGAGATAACGGAGCCCCCTGAGACGCTCGAGATGACCTGCAGGCGGCTTAGGAGCCCGAGGTCGTGCAGGGCACGTAGGCATCCGAGGTGGAAGGCGATAGCGCGGCCCCCCCCACCGGAGAGAGCAAGGCCGACCTCTCGCGGCTTCTCGGGCTCCGGCCCGATCCGGGTCGCTGCAGCCGTGCCGAGTTCGACACACAAGAAGTCCTGCCTGCGGATCGTTGTTCGGAACGCATGTGCTCCGAGAGTCGGGTCATCGGGGCTTCCGGAGAGGATCAATAGGACGAAGGTTCGCCGGGTCGAGTCCGGTGCCGCGAGAAGCTGAGCGACCGCTCCGATGTCGACGTTGCTTGGACTGGGCCTTGTGGTCGGATGGGTGTGCCAGCTCCCAACGCAAGCAACGGAGCCGCGGAATCGCCGGGACTTCTCGTCGGCAGCCTCTTCCATTCCCTCGGTGCCACACGTGAAGTGGTCCTCGGCAGCATCGCTGTCCGGCGGTGCCCCCTCCACCTCTGTAACCCATAGAACGCCCACTGCCTCGTTCAGCTCGCCGAAAACTAGGCCACCTGTCTCCACCGTTGGCCCGGCCATGCGAGCGGAGCGTCTCGCCCACGCTCGCATTTCGCGCACGGCCTCGGGGGATACCCGGACCGAGTACCCCCTGCCCTTCTCTCCCAGGGTATAGTCCGGAGGCCAATAGAATGCATGGACCGAGCCCTGCTCTTCGAAGATCCACCCGGCTCCGGTCTGCGCGTCGTTGGGTTTCGACAGCGCGCGAGCGACCGCGTTCAGCATTCGAGCCGAGAGCCCAGCTAGGTCTGCATCGGAGCCAACAAAAGTCGGTTCTGAGCACCCCGGCTCTGGCTGAAGGTGGGGGATATACCATGGTGACCGACAGCAGCCTTCCTACCTTGAGAGTCTGAACAGGCTCGGGTAGTCTCTACGCTATGCAACACAAGCGCTTTCACAAGCCGCGTATTCGAAAGTTCGGAGACGTGAGCCGACTGACTCTTCAGCGAGGACCTCTGGGAAAGTCCCCCAGTCCCAGTGGGCAAGGGACCCAGGGCGGTCCTTACGACACCATGTAGCCACTTGCCAGTGCCTGCGGCGGTTCCTCATTTAAGAAGGATGATTCAACCCTTGCTGCAATCCCGGGGATGCGGGCAAGCCAAAGATTTTGGCGAACGGTATTGTTTAGCTTCTTGCTCCTTCGGTTGAGAGAGCGGGAGGCTGAGTGCGTCAGTCCCAACGGCTGATCAGATCACCCTTCCCTGACTTAGCGCCTCAGTTCGTGGGTTTCTCTCTGACTCCCATGGTTCAGCCTGCTGCTAGCCTGGTTGTCGACGCATTCAAGGTCATCGTTGACGTGCTTGAGAATGAGCCGGAACTCAGATCCTTGTCTGAAGATTCGATGAGCCCGTGGACAGCCGTGAGAATGTGAGCTACCTGCTGAGAGGACGCTAGTAGCGACACCATACGGGCTTCTGGGATAGAACGGGGTCTGTTCATTCTGAGGGCTTTCCCGGACCTTGCCAAACATCTCGCTGCTTGAGGCCTGGTAGAAGCGGATCTTTGGATTGACCAGACGTATGGCCTCCAGCAGTCGAATGACACCCAGGGCTGTGAACTCTGAGGTGAGAACCGGCTGCCGCCACGAAGTAGGCACAAATGACTGGGCCGCAAGATTATAAACTTCGTCGGGCTTCGCGTCCTCGATCAAGCTGATGAGTGAGAGCTGGTCCAGGAGGTCTCCCTGCAGCAGCTCGACCCGATTGAGGATATGGTGAATCCTCTCCAGACTCTCGGTGCTGGTGGGCGCACCATCCCGACGACGCGGTATCCCTTTTCTAGCAGAAACTCCGCCAGGTAGGAACCGTCCTGGCCGGTGATCCCTGTGATGAGGGCAGTTTTCAAACCGCTATCCTTCTTCGGCAGAGGGTTCCATCGGGGTCTGGACGTATCCCTGCTCGATCAAGTAGGCGACTATCTTGCGGGCGTTGTGCTCGGGAGTGGTCTCAACCGTATCCAACCCAATCTCCGGATCTTCGGGTTCTTCATAGGGATCATCAATGCCCGTGAACCCTTTGATCTCTCCACTCCGGGCCTTGGCGTACATCCCCTTCACGTCGCGTTCTTCACAAACCTCCAGGGGAGTATCTACAAAAACCTCGAAGAACCCCTCTCCCACCATGCTGCGGACGTCATTCCGAGTGGCCCGATAGGGGCTGACTGCGGCGCAGATGACGGTCCCCCCATGCCTGACCAGTTCCGCGGCGACAAACCCGATGCGCCGAATATTGATGTCCCTATCCTCCTTCGAGAAGCCCAGGCCCTTGGAGAGGTGGGTTCGGACCACGTCACCGTCCAGTACCGTGACCTGTCGCCCGTGCTCGAGCAGGAGTGTGGTGAGAACCTCTGCGGTTGTCGATTTACCCGACCCGCTCAAGCCTGTAAACCAGATACAGACTCCCCTCAGATGTCGAGCCGGGTAGCTGTGGTGAAGAATCTCGGCAACCTCGGGGCGCGTGAACCACCCGGGTAACCGCTCTCCCCGCCCCAGAAATTGCTCCCTGACTTCGGTTCCTGATATCGACTCCACCCGCGAAGATGAGGTGATTTTCGACCGCTCCTCATAGCGCTCCTCGTCGGGCAAGTACACGAACTCGGTAAAAGGGATGGATGAGACACCAATTTCCTCGCTGAATTCCTGGACCATCTCCTGGGCCGCGTAGGGAGCATAGTAGGCCCTACCTTCCGAGTCTTTCCCCGGGCTGGCATGGTCGCGACCAATGATCAAGTAGTTGGCCCCGTAGTTGCGGCGAATCAGGGCGTGCCACAGCGCCTCTTTGGGCCCGGCCATGCGCATGGCGAGGGGGAGCAGGGCCAACAGGATCTCACCTTCAGGGTAGTAGCTTCTGGCAAGCGCCTGATAGGTCCTCACGCGCGTGTAGTGATCGACGTCTCCCGGTTTCGTCAATCCGACAACCGGGTGAAGCAACAGCACTCCATCACGCTTCCGAATAGCCCTCTTTGTCAACTCCTCGTGAACCCGGTGGAGCGGATTTCGGGTTTGAAACGCGACTACATTCTTCTTGCCCAGAGCCTGGAGTTCCTCTCGGACCTGTCGCGGGGAAAGGCGGAGGTGCTTGAAGTCGTATCGCACCGGAGGTTGTATCACTTCGAGGCGGCCGGAAACGTTGACCTTCCCCCAGCGATGCATCTCTGCCACCAGAGGGTGCCGAACATCTTCAGTCCCCAGGGCACCTCGAGCATACTCGTTCAGATCCCAGGAGAAAATTTCCTCGACTCTAAGGATGGCAAGCGCCTCATTCTTAGAGTCGCGTAGCGCGACTTCAGAGTCCAACCCGACTTCGGAGCGAAGGTCGACGGGCAATGTAACGGGCAGAGGAATTAGCGTTCCATCCTCCATCCTCATAGATTCCAGAACACTTCGGTAATCCTTCTCCCCCATAAATCGGCCCAGTGGAGAAAACGACCCGTCGGCGATCAGTTCGAGATCACAGACAGCCCGCTCGCTGATCTGGAGCGACGGCAATTCCTTCACACGTTCCAGTCGCTGTCGCGCGACCTCTTCAGAAGGTCTGAGATCAGTCAGTCTGCCACCGTAGGGAGTAATCAGCATTGGAGATTCAACTTTGTTCATCATTACTTTCAGATCCGGACAACCACTCCGCCGTGAGACTTACCAATCGGGAGCGCTGTCGCGAAAAGCCTGAATTCTAACAAGTTCGGGTTTCCAGATCCAACGCGGAGGGTGACCGTTCTTCGCTGTGTTAAGATCGGAGAAATGGGTGAGGCAGGGCACGACTGGTACGCAGTCTACACTCGCGCCCGCCATGAGAAAGTCGTGGCGGAAGAACTATGGCTTCGCCAGATCGAGAGCTTTCTTCCTCTCCAGGAAAGACTGTCAACCTGGAAGGACCGCCGCAAACTCGTCCAGTTCCCTCTCTTTCCAGGTTACCTCTTTGTCCGTACGGAAATGCAATCCCGGCGTCTGGACATTCTACGGGTTCCTTCCGTCGTTCGGATCATCGGATTCAACGGTGTTCCAGAAGCCATCCCTGCTGCTCAAATCGAGGCGGTGAAGAGCCTGGTTTTCAACGAGATCCCCCTGAATCCCCATCCCTTCATCCATGAGGGCGACCGCGTGCGAATCACTCGGGGGCCTCTGCGCGAGATGGAAGGTCTCCTGCTGGAAAAGAAGAATCGCTACATCTTCATTCTCTCGATTGATCTGATTCAGCAGTCCGTCGCCTGTGAGATCGAGGCTGCAGACGTCGAGAAAGTCTAGTACTCCCCGGTGTACCAGACACTAACCCACTCCACCGCAGCACTTCTTGTATTTCTTTCCAGACCCACAGGGACAGGGCTCATTGCGTCCAACCTTGGCCGGTTTGGGGCCTATGTTTCCCACCACGCCGCGGGTTCTGGAGTCCATCGCGGACTCGCGCGGTGCAGTACTCCGATCGGGGTCGGGTCCCGAGTAACTGAGAGGCCTCTGAGGCCGGCGCTGGACAGGGGTCGCCGCCTCCGGGGACACCGGCTGAAGTAGAAAGATCATCCTCACAATTTCCTCGGTGGCCCGGTCCCAGAGGTCCTGAAAGAGTTCAAACGATTCGCGTTTGTACTCGACCAATGGATCCTTCTGTCCGTAACCTCGCAAGCCAATCCCTTCTCGCAGGTGGTCCAGGGCCAGAAGATGGTCCTTCCACTGCTGGTCGATGATCTGCAGCAGGATGCTGCGTTCAAACCAGCGCATGGAGTCTTCGCTTCCCGTGGTCTCGGCCAGCTCCTTTTCCTTTTTCTCGTAGACCTGCTGGATGTCCTCCAGGATGGCTTCTTGCAGCTCTGGTCGTGACAGTTCATCGAGGTTGGGGGGCGGCTCGACGCCAAAGACTCTCTGCAGATGGATCCGCAATTCGTCGGGCTGCCACTGCTCGGGCTCGACCGTCTCAGGAACGTACGCATCCAGAAATTCAACCCCGATGTCTGCCGCCAGCCCGCGAATGTAGTCCTGCTGGTCCTGCCCCTCCAGCAACTCTCGACGAAACCGGTAGATCTCCTGTCGCTGGCTGTTCATGACATCGTCGTATTCAAGGAGGTGTTTTCGAATGCTGAAGTTCCGCCCTTCGACTTCCTTCTGTGCTCTCTCAATCTGCCGGGTAATCAGTCTGGATTCAATGGGAACTCCCTCCTCCATCCCCAGCGACTGCATGACACCCGAGATCCGATCTGACACGAAGATTCGCATCAGGTCATCTTCCAGTGAAAGGAAAAAGCGGCTTGATCCCGGGTCCCCCTGGCGACCCGAACGACCCCGCAACTGATTGTCTATCCGTCGTGACTCATGGCGCTCGGTTCCAAGAATGTGCAGTCCCGCCAGGTCTACAACATCCTGGTGCTGCTTCTCCCAGGTGGTTCTTAGCCGCCCGACTTCAGCCAGGTAGGCTTCTGCGTCCTCTTCCCATTGCAGACCCCGGGACTTCAGGTTGAGGCGGGCCTCAAACTCGGGATTCCCGCCCAGAATGATGTCGGTGCCTCGGCCTGCCATGTTGGTGGCAATCGTTACCGCGCCTTTGCGTCCCGCGAAGGCAACGATCTCGGCCTCCCGCTGGTGATACTTGGCATTCAGGACAACGTGCTTGATGCCCCGCCGCTTCAGGGCGCTGGCCAGGCGCTCGGATTTGTCGATCGAGGTAGTGCCTACCAAAACCGGCCTCCCCAGCTCGTTCATTTCCTGGATTTCGTCCGCAATGGCCTTGAACTTCTCCCTCTCCGTCCGGTAGATGACGTCAGGATACTCAGTTCGAATGAGGGGTTGATTGGTGGGGACAACCACCACATCCAGTTTGTAGATCTTTCCGAACTCGGCCTCTTCCGTTTCCGCCGTCCCCGTCATGCCGGCCAGCTTGTCGTACATGCGGAAGTAGTTCTGAAAAGTGATCGTGGCCAGCGTCTGGTTCTCTCGCTCGATCTTAACTCCTTCCTTGGCTTCCAGCGCCTGGTGCAGACCATCCGAATAGCGACGTCCGGGCATGAGCCGACCTGTAAACTCGTCGACGATAACCACCTGTCCGTCCTTGACCATGTAGTCGACATCTCGGCGAAAAAGCGTATGTGCTTTCAGTCCCTGCTGAATGTGATGGACCAGGTCCATGTGTTGCGGATCGTAAAGATTCGCGACCCCCAGGGCTTTCTCAGCTTTCTCGATACCTGCCTCCAGCAGCACCACCGAGCGCGCCTTCTCATCGACCTGATAATCTTCATCCCGGATCAGCCGAGGAATGATCTTGTCGATCTTGTAATACTTGTCCGTGGACTCCTCGGAGGGCCCGCTGATGATCAACGGAGTCCGCGCCTCGTCGATCAGGATCGAGTCAACCTCGTCGACGATGGCGTAATGGTGTTTCCGCTGAACACAATCCTGCGTTGAGTACTTCATGTTGTCGCGCAGGAAATCGAACCCGAACTCATTGTTCGTCCCGTAGGTCACGTCAGCCTGGTAGGCAGCTTGGCGTTCTGCATCCGGCATGTCATGCTGAATCGCCCCCACCGTCAGGCCCAGAAAGCGGTAGATCGGGCCCATCCATTCTGCATCGCGACGGGCCAGATAATCGTTGACCGTGACCAGGTGCACACCCTTTTCTTCCAGCGCATTCAAGTAGACGGGGAGCGTTGAGACCAGTGTTTTCCCTTCCCCGGTCTTCATTTCAGAGATCTTGCCTCGATGGAGCACAATTCCACCCAGGATCTGCACGTCGTAGTGACGCAAGCCAATGGTCCGGCGGCTGACTTCACGGACCACGGCAAAAGCCTCGGGCAGAAGATCTTCCAGGGTCTGGCCCGCCTCCAGAGAATCCTTGAATTCCTGGGTCTTGGCCCTCAAGCTTTCATCGGAAAGCAGGCTGATTGTTTTTTCAAGTTCGCTGACCTGCTCGACAATCGGCTGCATTCGCTTGAGCTCACGCTCGTTCTGACTGCCGATGATTTTGGCGAGAAGCGTGTTCAGCATTGCGCCCTCATTTTAGCACCGACCAGGAAACCGGGCCTCTGTGCGCGTGCCGTGCCCCAGGTCGATTTCGCCTCCCGGCAACGAGAAGTTCGAGGGTCCAGCAGGCGCGACTCCCATCCGATTCTAACGCCATGTAACGAATCCTGTCAGGAGTGAGTAGCTAGCGGGGTTTTAGTCTTTTGAAGCTATCTGGATGCAGTCTGGTTGATGAACCATATCTATGCCGGACGTAGACCAGGAATCTCTTGATATACGGTGGGAGCTTCGACCCAAGGGTCTTACGCAAGCGCTTCTTGATACCGATCCGGGCACTCGCTTCGCCCGGCTTCCATTCCCGAACGTAATCGCTCTGTTGAGGTGCTTCCACCAGCAATTCACGCTTCTCTATTCTCTCAGCGAGGACAAAGAATTGGGTCGGGACAGAGTTGACCAGCAGGACCCGGCCTCTTACCGCTTCCGGATCCTTGCATGCCCACCATCGAGACTTGAATCGATGCTCCACGAGAATCGACTCCCGGATCCGGAACCCGTTTGAGACGTCGAAGGTCCTAAACAGGAGTTCCGGACTGAACTGATAGAATCCGTGACCCAGATAATTGTTGGCAGGAGACAGCCCTAGAAAACTGCCACCCTCCTCAACCATCGCCAGTTGGTGATGGCTGTCCGGAAATCGAAGATGTGCTCGAGCGTGCCACCGTCAATAACCGCCGTGTATCTGCTTAAGTGTTTGGCTTCAAGTGGTTGATTCAAGTCGTGCTGGATGGTGGCCCCCTCATAATCGGAGGCGTCAAAGGAGTGAACAACCTCGGCGCCAAGCAACCGCAACAGTCCTTCTGCAAATCCTCCGCTCAGAAGACTACGAACGGCTTCGCGGTCCACTTCGTATCCATAATGCCTCAGAAGCCTGAGAAGGCTGCGGCTGGAGACCGGTAGTTGCTGACGGCCGAGCGTGGCAGTTCGGGCAAAGTTGACACCTTGCTTGCGCGCATAAAGGAGAAAGGTGACGGCGTCTGAGCCTAAACCCATTTTTCGCCTGTTTGTTCTCAACGTCTTGTGAAGTCAGACCCGGCCGCCAGCGAGTATACAAGTGGGCACTGAAACCCCACAAATGAAGCGTCGAGTTCTGGTGCCCCTCCCCGTTTGTTGACAAGGGTCTGGCGCCGGACTTTCGACTCATAACGGACGGCAGGGTCACGCCTCGCATCAACTGGATCGGTGAAGTGACACTCTCCGCCGACTTGCCACCATCCAAGTCCATCCCTATAATCCGTCCATGGAGATACCCGTAGCGCTCAGCTTCGACGACGTCCTCCTCAAACCCGGTCGCAGTGAGGTCTTGCCGGGCGAAACCAATCTCTCGACCATCCTCTCCCAAAACATCCAACTAGGGATTCCGCTGGTTGCCTCCGCTATGGACACCGTAACCGAGGCTCCCATGGCCGTTGCCCTGGCTCGCCAGGGAGGCATCGGGATCATTCACCGTAACCTCTCGATCTCCCTGCAGAGTGCCGAGGTGGACAAGGTGAAGCGCTCTGAATCGGGAATGATCGTTGACCCCATCACGATGAGACCGCGTGATCGCATTCGGGCAGTCTTCGCTGCCATGGAGAAATACGATATCTCCGGAGTTCCCATCACCGACGAGACCGGCAAACTGGTCGGAATCCTCACCAATCGGGACCTGCGCTTCGAATCGAACATGGACCTCGAAGTCTCCGAGATCATGACCAGCGACGGGCTGGTAACCGTCAAGGAGGGGATCACTCTCGAAGAAGCCAAACGAAAGCTCCATGAACATCGAATCGAAAAGCTTCTGGTGGTAGATGACGACTTCAAACTCAAGGGCCTGATCACCGTCAAGGACATCATGAAAGCGATCGCCTATCCCAACGCTTGTAAAGACGACCTGGGGCGTTTGCGCGTGGGAGCCGCGGTCGGAACGACAGGAGACTTCCTGGAGCGTGCTCAGGAGCTCGAAAATGCCGGGGCCGACGTGATCACCGTGGACACGGCACACGGACACACCTCCCGGGTGATCCAGGCTCTGGGAGAGTTAAAGAAGCGACTTTCAAGATCCGACCTGATTGCCGGCAACATTGCCTCTGGAGAAGCTGCACGGGAACTGCACGAGAACGGCGCCGACGCCGTCAAGGTGGGGATGGGACCGGGGAGCATCTGCACCACAAGGGTGATCAGCGGAGCCGGAGTTCCCCAGATCACAGCCATCCTGGAAACGGTCGAGGTCGCCGCCAAGCTGGAGCTGCCTGTCATCGCCGACGGAGGAATCAAGTACTCGGGCGACATCGTAAAAGCTCTGGCTGCAGGCGCGGACACAGTCATGATCGGTAATCTTTTTGCTGGAACCGACGAGTCTCCCGGCGAACTCATTCTCTACCAGAACCGCAGCTACAAAACCTACCGGGGGATGGGATCGCTGGGGGCGATGGGTGGCAGATCAGCGGATCGCTACGACCAGGAAGGAGCATCGGAAGGGAAACTGGTTCCCGAAGGGATCGAGGGCCGGGTTCCTTACAAGGGCAAGGTTGAGAACCTGATCCCTACACTGCTGGGGGGCCTTAGAGCCGGAATGGGCTACTGCGGTGTCTCCACTATTCCCGAGTTACAGGAGAAGGCTACCTTCCTTCGGATCACCAGCCTGGGTCTGCGTGAGTCCCACGTGCACGATGTGGTAGTGACCAAAGAAGCTCCCAACTACCGGCTCGAGAACCTCTAGCAACCCGTGGTAGAACAGTCCGCACTCAGGGCATCCTTCGGGCTCGCCTCGTCTCACCGCCGATGTGAAATGTCAAAGCCGTTGGATGACCCTTGCTGTCCAGGTCAAAAACGAACTGGGCCGCAGTCCAGCGCAATTCGAACTCTCGCTGTGATCGCGGGACCAGTTCCAGGCGTTTCGAGGCGTACGGTGTGGCCAGCAGAATCCCATCCTCAAGCCAAATGACCAGCTCGCCCCCCCGCTCGTATTCGTAGGTCCCGGCATAGGCGGCCAACTGCTCCGCCGACATGGGGATGATTGGCTTGACAGGACCTGCGGGACCTGATTCTGCGTATTCCCGCAGTCGACGTACCCAGATGTTCCTGAACCGGTTGGGAGAACCGTGATTCTGCAGCATCATCGGCAGCTGGTCTGGATGAGAGGTGTACGGTTTCGGCTGCAGCCAGTCGGTCGGGCCAACCAGCTCGGCACTGTCCTGAGCCAGGACGCCGTTGTGGAAAAGGGTCACGCGGGCCGGCTGCAGCAGCTCGCCGTTGGGGTCGAAGCGGGGGCGTCGGAAAACGATGTCGAAGGACTGCCAGGCCCCGGGAGAACGCGATGCGTTGACCAGCGGGGGAAACTGGCCATAGAGAGCCCCTGCCTGGCCGTCCGCATACGTTTCCGTCTGATAAGAATTCAAGATCTGAATCTCGTATCTTCCCATCAGGTACAGACCACTGTTCCCCGCTTTCTGGCCAGCGGCGTCGGATTGCGGAGCCGACCACTCCAGATGCAGCTGCACATCGCCGAAGATCTCTTTCGTCCAAATGCTGCCGGCGTCCTTGCTAACCTCCATATAGCCATTCTCCACCTTCCAGCCGGCGGGTCCACCACTGACAGAGCGCCATTTCGAAAGATCTTTTCCGTCGAAAAGCACGACAGCATCGGAAGGAGGAGAAACCGAAAGGCTCAGCTCCCCAGGACGGACAACTGGAGGGGTGGGCCGAGCCATGTCGTGGCTCTTCCAGCCACTCGGCAACTGGGCCAAGAGTTGAAGATTTAGACTCCCAGCGCAAAACAGAATGAGGATTGCTTGTTTCTTCACATCAATCTCCTTGCGGCTCGTGAATTTCACGAGTGCTGTTTGTTCCCAAGTGCCAATATATACAATGACTCAACCATGACTACAGAAATCATCATTGCTTTCCTGACTCTGGCCGTCCTCGAGATCGTGCTGGGAGTCGACAACCTGATTTTCATATCGTTGGCCTGCCAGCGGTTACCGGCTCACCTGCAGGCGCGCGCCTGGCGGATTGGCCTGGCTCTAGCCCTGGTCATGCGATTGCTTCTCCTCTCGCTGCTCGCTTTTCTGGTGAAGTTCGATGCCGGCCTCTTTTCGGTCCGAGAATTTGAAGTCAGCATCCGTGACCTGGTGCTTCTGGCAGGCGGAATCTTCCTGATCTACAAGGCGACTATGGAGATCCACCAGAAAACGGTGGGTGTCGAGCCACAGGTGAAAACCGGAAGTGCCACCTTTTTCTCCGTAATCGGACAGATTGTGATCCTCGATTTCGTCTTTTCCTTCGACTCCATTCTCACAGCGGTCGGCTTAACTGACCAGCTGGCGGTGATGGCGGCGGCCATCATTACGGCGATCGTGGTGATGATGGCACTTGCAAAACAGGTGAGCAGTTTCTTTCGTCGCTACCCAACCGTTCAGATGCTGGCCCTCGCATTCCTGATGTTGATCGGGTTCAGCCTCACCGCCGAGGGGCTGCATTTTCACATCCCCAAGGGGTACATCTACTTTGCCGTGCTGTTCTCCATGGTTGTGGAAGCACTGAACCTGCGAATCAGGCCTTCGGGAACGGAGAATGCGCCGGAGGCGTGATCACCAACTTTCAATGACCAAGGCTTGACAACTCTTCGCCCGTGAAGAAACCTGGGTCTGAGGCGACCCTCATGAAAGTAAGTATCCCCCGGCAAAGCCGGGGGCTTTAATCTTGTGAGCCGCTCAAAGCGGACTTGACGTTGCCGCTACCGCGGCCACTTGTGCCACCTACAGGTGGCTTGGCTACAGCAGCCTGAGCTGATCCTGGCGACGATCTTCTGCTTCTTGCCGCCGGATATACTCACGAATCACTTTCTCATCCCGACCCACCGTCGATACGAAGTATCCGCGAGCCCAGAAGTGCTGTCCAACAAAGTTACGCCGACTCTCTGAAAAGTTCCTCGCAATGTGGATGGCGCTTTTCCCTTTGATGTACCCGATCACCTGCGCCACAGAAAACTTTGGCGGAATCGAGATCATCACGTGCACGTGATCCGGCAGCAGGTGGCCCTCTTCAATCAAGCTTTCCTGCTGCCCAGCCAACCGTCGCAGCACCTGACCGAGATGTCTGCGCAGCTCCCCATAAATCAACTTCTTGCGGTACTTGGGGATGAACACCACATGGTACTTACACTCCCATTTTGTATGCTGTAAGCTCTGGTAGTTACTCATAAAACTCCTTTTCGTGATGCTTTGCTCGGCTCACGGAAGGGAGTTTTTTCACCTATTCCCGGAACTGTCAAACTCTGGCTGCCTCCCCGGCAGAGCCGGGGGGACTCCTTACGGGTCTAGGAACGAAGGGTACAGCTCGCGGTGTCTGATCCACTTGCGCCGGCAGACCGGCCCTATTGAGTTGCTTTGTCCTCGCGGAGTATGGGATACTAAGTGGGCATGCGACGAATTGTGGCGGTTAGTGTAATTCTCTTTTTGGCAGGTGGCCTCCTGGGCCTGAGCTTTTCGACTTGCCGCAGTTTTATGCTGAAAACGCCGCAGATCCGCCTGGCGGACTCCTGTGCTGATGACGACTTTTGCCGCAGGATGTGTCTGCTAAGCCAGGATGACTCTCCTGCGCTGCTTCAGACAGCTTTGCAAGACTTCCAAGCCACTTTGGTACCATTGCTTGCAGAGTCCATGTCTGTACAATCAGTCTCGGCGGATCAATGCCGCCAGCCGGCATCTCTCGGATTTGCTGTACCGATTCCTTCCGGCGCAGTGTATCTTTTCAACTCTACATTTCTGATCTAGGCTTCCCTCCTTTTCTCGCATGCGCGTCTGCGGGTGGGAGCAGAGTACATCGTCCTCAGCGTCGATCCTCGTCGCCAACAGCTCATCATTGGCCTTAGAAAGATGAAGAGCTCGACCACGATGTAACCGATCACCGGCCGAAAAAAGCTTCCTACCTGTCTGAGAACGCGCATCCAGTGATTGAAATCCAACACTGGCAAGGGGATAGCCGTGACCTGTCCGGTTGCCGCCTTGAAGCCTCGTGGCTAAATCAAGTAATGCCGGGGCTTTTACGGGATCCGCCAGCACGTTTGGACCGGAAGTTGCCAAGTCAGCAGCATGCAACGGGGAAGATAAATGAAGATCAGAAAGAACCTGTTCACTGGAGTTTTCACCCTCGGCTTTCTGTTTGTGTCTGTTCGAGGACAGACACCCGCACAGAACGACGAACCCGAGTACTACGCAGAGAATCCACAACTGGACACGTATATCCGCGCAGCCCTGGATCAAAATCCGGCAGTTCGAGAGTCTCTGGCCCGTTACCGTGCAGCTCTTCAGAGAGTCCCTCAGGTGACTTCCCTGCCCGACCCGATGCTCAACTACACCCAGTTCATTCGCAATGTGGAAACTCGGGTCGGCCCGCAATTGCAATCCTTCATGTTCAGTCAGAAGTTACCCTGGTTCGGCGAACTGGACCTGAAGGGCAAGACCGTGTTCAAGGAGGCCGCCGCCCGCTATCAACTCTATCGTGCTCGCCAGCGTGAGATCATTCACCAGGTCAAGAAAGCTTTCTACGAACTCAGCTATCTGGACCGGGCCCTGGAGATCAATCGAGAGGAACAGCTGCTCCTCGAGCACTACGAACGGCTGGCTCAGAGCCGTTACAGCACCGGTCAGGGCCTGCAGCACGCAGTGGTCAAGCTTCAGGCGGAGCTGACGAAGATTCTGAATCAGCTGAAGATCCTGGATCAACAAAGGGAATCACGTGTGGCCAGACTGAACACGTTGATGAACCGGCCCCCCGAGGGGCTTGTTCCCCTGGTTCAGGGGCTCTCTTTGCCACACATCAGGCTGGACGTGCAAGAGCTGTATGCGCTGGGTGAACGCAATCGCCAGGAGCTCAAGGCTGTAGGCGCGCGAATCGAAAAGAACGAGCAGGCCATCGAGCTGGCCAAGAAAGGCTTCTGGCCCGACATCAGCCTGGGCGCTGGTTTCGTCAATATAGGCCAGCGGAGCGATCCCGCGGGCCTGCTCCTGCCTCCGCCCGACAATGGCAAAAACGCCTTCAACTTCTCGATCGGACTTAACCTCCCCATCTGGAGGAATAAGTACCGGGCCGAGGAATTGGAGGCCACCGAAACTTTGATTGCAGAGAGGCGGAACTACCTGAATCTTCGAAATGAGATGGAATTCTCCATCCGGGATCACGTCATCCGGTTGCAAACACTGCTCGAGCAGATTGAGCTGCTCGAGAAGGCGCTGATTCCGCAGGCTGAGGCGGCACTAAGATCTACCGAATCCGCTTATGAAACTGGCCAGCTGCGTGCTCTGGATCTGCTCGACAGCGAACGGATGCTGCTGGACGTTCGTCTCATCAACGCCCGTTACTACGCTGACTACCTCGCGGCTCTTTCCAGCCTGGAGCGAGCAGTTGGCACCAGGTTTCCAAGATAGTGAGGTCGAAATGAAAAAGACCCTGTTTTTCAGCTTCCTGTCCTTTACCGTCGGTATTGGCCTTACCTTCCTGGTGATTGCGAACCCCCTGGACTCTCACTGGATCCGCATGATCCAAGGGAAATTGGGTATTGGTCACGAGGCCCCTGCCAGCGAGGCCACGGAAGGCCAGCTCTGGACTTGTGGAATGCACCCCCAGGTGATTCGCGAGGACCCAGGTGACTGCCCGATTTGCAGAATGGCCCTGACGCCGGTCAAGGGTTTTCAGAAGGCCGGAAAGGCCGCCGCCCCTTCCGGCGAGCGAGAGATCAAGTACTGGCAGGCTCCGATGGATCCAACCTTTATCTCCGAGAAACCGGGGAAATCTCCCATGGGGATGGACCTGATCCCGGTGTACGAGGACGAAGCTGAGGAGGCACCGGCTGGAACGGTCCAGATCGACCCGGTCTTCGTTCAGAACATCGGAGTCCAGTCGGTTGAGGTCGAGCGCACCGACATTCCGTTCACCATCCGAACGGTTGGCCACCTGACCTACAACGACGAGCAGATCAACTGGCTGACAACCAAGTACTCCGGCTGGATTGAAAAGGTCTACGTCAACTATGTGGGCGAATCTGTCAAGAAAGGCCAGAGGCTTTTCGAGATCTACAGTCCGGACCTCGTCACGACCCAGCAGGAGTATCTGGACGCCGTCGGCTATGCAGAACGAATGAGTCAGAGTAACTATCCGGACATCGCCGCGAGAGCCCATGCTCTTCTGGAGGCGAGCCGCCAGCGTCTTCGTTACTGGGATATTAGCGACGACCAGATCCGTGAACTAGAGAAAGAAGGGCAGGTGCGCCGAACGCTCACCGTGTTGTCCAAAGCCGGTGGCCTGGTGGTGGAGAAGATAAACCAGGCCATGGAAGGGATGCATGTCCAGCCGGGAATGAATCTGTACAAGATCGTGGATCTGTCGACTATCTGGGTTGAGGCGGAAGTGTTTGAGAATCAAGTCCCCTGGCTAAAGGCGGGACAAAGCGCCAGCGTCGAGATCCCCTATCAGCCCGGCAAGACCTACCGGGCTACGGTGCGTTTCATCTATCCGTTCTTCAACGAAAAGACCCGAACTCTGAAAGTATCACTGGCACTTCGCAACCCGGGCTGGAAGCTCCGGGCCGACATGTACGCCAACGTGACCTTTGAGGTGCCGTCGGCTCGCGGGGTGCTGACCGTCCCCGAAGAGTCGGTCATTCACAGTGGGAAGCGCAACTTGGTTGTACTGGATCGTGGGAACGGCACCTTTCAGGTGAAGGAGGTGACTCTGGGGGTTAACGGAAAGGGCCTATGGGAGGTTCTGGAAGGGATTCAGGAGGGTGACCGTGTAGTGGTCTCCTCCCAGTTTCTGATCGATTCGGAGAGCAACCTGAAGGAGGCGATCCGAAAGATGGTGAGCCGCCAGCAGGAGGGGGAGTCCCCTCCTGCCACACTCGCTCCAACGCGCCAGCATTGAGGGGATTCACAAGAGGACGAGGATAATGTTGGAAAAGATCATCCAATGGTCCATTGACAACCGATTCTTTGTGATACTGGCTACGCTCTTTGCCGTGCTTGCAGGCGTGTACTCCCTCCAGAACATGCCGCTGGATGCCATTCCCGATCTGTCCGACGTCCAGGTCATCATCTACACTGAATTCCCCGGCCAGGCCCCCCAGGTCATAGAAGACCAGGTGACCTACCCGATCACCACTCAGATGCTTGCCGTGCCCTTCGCCAAAGTCGTACGGGGCTACTCCTTCTTTGGATTCTCTTTCGTGTACGTCATCTTTGACGACGGCACGGATATGTACTGGGCGCGCAGCCGGGTCCTGGAGTATCTGAACTATGTATCGGCTCGCCTTCCCCAGGGGGTCACACCGACGCTCGGGCCCGATGCAACCGGTGTGGGCTGGGCCTTCATGTACGCCTTGAAGTCCAACCAGCGTTCATTGGCCGACCTGCGCAGCATCCAGGACTGGTTCCTGAAATACGAACTCACGTCGGTAGAAGGGGTCTCGGAAGTCGCCAGTGTCGGGGGATTCGTCAAGCAGTACCAAATTACCGTCGACCCCAACAAACTCCGGACCTACAACATTCCGATTTCCAAGATCCGAATGGCGGTGAAGCGCAGCAACAACGACGTCGGCGGGCGTGTCCTGGAAATGTCGGAGATCGAATTCATGATCCGGGGCCGCGGCTATATCCAGAACGTTGATGATGTAAAGGAGATCGCTCTCGGTGTTGACGAAAACGGTACTCCGATTCTTCTCCGAGACGTCGGCACTGTCCAGATGGGACCGGATATCCGGAGGGGACTTGCGGAGCTGAACGGACAGGGGGAAGTCGTCGGCGGAATCATTGTGATTCGCTACCGAGCCAACGCCTACGCCGTCATTGAACGGGTCAAGGAAAAGCTGGCCCAATTGGAGCAGGGACTGCCCGAGGACGTCGAGATCGTGACCGTCTACGACCGCACGGGCTTGATCGAACGTTCCATCGCCACGTTGCAAGAAAAACTGCTTGAGGAAGGGCTGGCCGTCGCCCTGGTTTGCATCATTTTTCTCCTCCACTTGCGATCCTCGCTGGTGGCGATCATCACGTTACCGCTTGCAGTGCTCATGTCCTTCACCATCATGTACTACCAGGGCATCAACGCCAACATTATGTCGCTGGGGGGCATCGCCATTGCCATCGGAGCTATGGTCGATGCAGCCATCATCATGATTGAGAACGCCCACAAACACATGGAACGCGACGCGGGCAAGAAAGATCACTGGCAGATCATCGCCGATGCTTCCAAGGAGGTGGGACCCACTCTCTTCTTCGCGCTGTTGGTGATTACCGTGTCTTTCGTCCCCGTGTTCACCTTGCAGGCTCAAGAGGGACGTCTGTTCAAGCCCCTGGCCTATACGAAAACCTACTCTATGGCGGCATCGTCGATCCTGGCCGTCACGATCGTTCCAATACTGATGGGTTACTGGATTCGGGGCAGGATTCGATCCGAAGAAAAGAACCCCGTCAGCCGCCTGCTGATTCGCCTCTACGACCCGATCCTGCATTTAATGCTGCGCTGGAAGTGGAGTGTCCTCCTCGTGGCCTTGCTGGTGCTGGCTGTCACCTGGTTTCCTTATTCGCAGCTGGGCTCGGAGTTCATGCCGCCCCTGTGGGAGGGTGATCTGCTCTACATGCCCACCACCCTTCCGGGGATCTCGATTACAAAAGCTCGAGAACTGTTGCAGCAGACAGACAAAATCATCACTTCGTTTCCCGAAGTCCGCCACGTCTTCGGCAAAATTGGACGGGCAGAAACCGCCACAGATCCGGCACCACTGAGCATGATCGAAACGACCATCATGCTGAAACCCGAAGAGGAGTGGCGCCCCGGAATGACGCCTCAGAAGTTGACCAGCGAAATGAATCAAGCCATTCAGTTTCCCGGGCTTACCAACCTCTGGACCATGCCCATCAAGACCCGCATCGATATGCTCTCGACGGGAATCAAGTCGCCGGTCGGCATCAAACTGGGCGGACCGGACTTGACCGTCCTCCAGGAAGTGGGAAAACAGGTCGAGAGCGTGGTTCGCACGGTACCCGGCACGCTCTCGGTCTACTCGGAACGGGTGATGGGAGGCAACTACCTGGATTTCAACATCAAGCGCCACGAGATAGCCCGCTACGGGTTAACGGTGGGGGATGTACAGGACGTGATTCAGTCAGCCATAGGAGGGATGAACATCACGACCACGGTCGAAGGGCTGGAACGTTACCCGGTCAATCTGCGCTACAGCCGCGAGCTTCGAGACAATCTGCCGGCACTGCGTGAGATCCTGGTGCCCGCTCCCTCCGGCCAGCAGATCCCCATGCACTATCTGGCAGACATTGAAATCTTAAAAGGCCCCCCGGGCATCAAGACCGAAGGATCGCGTCCCAATGCCTGGATCTATGTGGATATCCAGGCGATCGACGTGGGTACATATGTGAAGATGGCTCAGCGCGCGGTGGCGGAGAATGTGGATATCCCTGCAGGCTACACGCTTGCATGGAGCGGCCAGTACGAGTACATGCTGCGGGCCCAGCAGCGTCTCCTGTACGTGATTCCCATGACGCTGATGATCATCTTCGTGATCATCTTTCTCAACACCAGATCGGTAGTGGAGACACTGTTCGTTTTTCTGTCGGTGCCGTTCTCACTGGTTGGCACGTTCTGGTTGATGTACTTCCTGGACTATGACCTGAGCATTGCCGTGTGGGTGGGGATCATCGCTCTGGCCGGCCTGGCGGCCGAGACCGGGGTCGTCATGCTGCTTTACCTGGATGTGGCCTACAGCCAGGCCGTAAGGGACGGACGGATGAGACACCGGCGCGACCTGGTGGATGCCATCTATCACGGGGCCGTCACCCGGGTCCGGCCCAAGATCATGACGGCCAGTGTCATCATGGCCGGACTGATTCCCATCATGTGGAGTCATGGAACCGGAGCCGATGTCATGAAACGCATTGCGGCTCCGATGGTGGGTGGCGTGGCGACCTCCGTCATTCTGACGCTGGGAGTTTTCCCGGCCATTTACTACATCTGGAAAGGCTGGAAACTGGAAGATGCTTAGTACTCACTTTCATAAGGTAATTCAATCAGGCTCTCTTGTGGCGTTTTTTGGGGCAGCCGTGCTCCAGGCCGAAGTCCTCCAGATTCGCCATGACCATGACCCCTGGGGCAAGTGTATCGGCGAGTTGGAGATCACTGACGCCGGGATCGAGTTCAGGAGCAGGAAGGAAAAACACTCTCGGCAATGGGACTGGCTGGAGATCCAGAGTTTTGACCGCAAGTCCGATCAGAAGTTCGCCATTCTCAGCTGGGAAGATCAGAAGATAAAGCTGGGCCTGAGCCGTTACTTTCATCTCACGGTCTTACCTGAAGAAGCCCCCCTGAGTCCTAAATCCTTTGCTTTGATTCGGGAGAATCTGGAGGGGACGATCACTGACCGCATGACCGAGGAAGAACTTAGTCCCGACTACAGTCTTCGGGTGAAACACCTTCACCCGTTTGGTGGCTGTGAAGGGACCTTAGGCTTCGGGCCCAAATGGATCGTGTACCAGACCGAGCACAAGAAACACAGCCGCACCTGGAAACGAGACCGCGAAGTGGAAAGCGTCTGGTCGCTACACCGCTATCAGTTCGAGATTCACGTTTTCGAGCAGAACCAGCGAAACTTTGACAAGACCCGTCGTTTCCGCTTTCACCTCAAGCAGCCGCTGGATGAAGCGTATTACCTGCAGCTGCGGAGGGAGTTTCTGCCGGCTATGTAGGACATGTGCTCCAAGTGAAAGTCGTTGGGAAGAATCGCCACAGGGCGCCGTCAACCAAACAGGCTCAACTGGAAGTGCCGCAGCCAAGGCAGGGTGACATCGCAACCAGACTCCTTCATAGTGTTGTGCATGAGTCCGGATGAGCATATGAATCGCTTTCTCCCTTCTCTCGCCCTCCTGGGCGTGCTCGCTTCGGGCCAGGCCGTGACGGCACAGGGACTCCCAGCCACCGACGTTGAAGTGGACAGGCTGGAGATGGAGAGAACCGAAGAGCTGTCCGAGTCACTGGCCAATCAGCTTCTGGACTTCTCGGTCGCAGCAAGGAACGGCAACCTGACCGAACTGGGCCGTTCTTTGGGAGAAACGCTTCAGGCCACACCCCTGCCTGAACTGGAATCGTTCACACCAGACTGGACACGGGGAGGCCTCCAAGTCGGCCATCTGGAACTCGAGGAAAAGACTCTGAGCACCCTCTCCCGCAAGGAGTGGCTGAGGCACTGGCAGCGCTTCGTGGACTCATTTAGCCATCTGCAGGATGTTCGGTTTAAAGTCAGTGGTGCCCGATTCGAGCAACAGGGCTCTGGAGTCATGGCGGAAGGGCAGCTCAAGTTCTTTCTGGTGGGCGAGAAATCCACCGACCACCTTCTCTGGATCCGAGGAAAGGGCCGTGTGCGGGCGGTCCAACCCGCCGACACTCAGACGTGGATAATCTCAACACTGAAGCTGATCGCTGTGTCGGTGTCCGAATCCAGCCCCATACCCTTTTCCGAAGTTTCCTCTCCGGCCGGGGTCGCCTTGACCCTGCCCCGTTACGGTTCGGCGGGAAACGACGACTTTGATGTGTACCACGGTGCGGCCTCCGCCGATCTGAACGGCGATGGTCACCTGGATCTGTTCGTGACCGGTATTCGGCGAAACTACCTGTACCTGAACCAGCGCGAGGGACGCTTTCAGGAATCGGCCCGCAAGACCGGGATCGAAATCACTCGTACCGGCACGTCCCCCCTCTTCCTCGACTATGACAATGATGGCGACCTGGATCTGTTCATGGCCGCTATAGGCGATCAGATGCTCTTTGAGAATCGTCTGGTACCCGATGGCGAACTCCGTTTCCGGGATGTTTCCGAGGAGTCCGCTGTGGCTGTTTCCGCGGTGGGCTTCAGTGCCACTGCCGGAGATGTGAACCGGGATGGCTGGATCGATGTCTACGTGACCTCCTATAACCTCTTCGGTCTAGTCACGCCCGACTCCTGGCACCAAGCTCGAAACGGGACAGCCAACCTGCTTTTCATCAATCAAAAGGACGGGACCTTTCGGGAGGCTGCCCGGTCCTGGAGTGCCGACGACCGGCGCTGGAGTTACTCTGCCCAGTTCGCCGACGTGAACAGCGATGGGAAGATTGACCTGTATGTCGCCAACGACTTCGGTAAAAATGCGCTGTATATCAACCAGGGCAATCGTTTCACGGACAGCGCTGAGCCTTCGGGAACACTGGATTCCGGCAACGGCATGGGAGTGTCCTTTGGAGATTATGACAACGACGGGGATCTCGACCTGTTTGTCACCAACATGTCTTCGATGGCCGGGAATCGCATCCTGAACCGCTTGTTCCCATCCGATGACCGAGACGACAACGTGCTCAAGAAACTCGCTTCCGGAAACACTCTCTTCAGAAAGGATGGAGGCGGCGTCTTCAAAGACGTGACCGGCCAGGTGGGGCCCTTCCCCGGCGGCTGGGCGTTTGGCGGCGTGTTCATCGACATTGACAACGATGGTTGGGAAGACCTCTACGCCCCCAACGGATTCGTGAGCGGCGAAACCATGAAAGACACCTGAAGCTTTTTCTGGCGCCACGTGGTGGCGTCGAGTCTAAGTTTGGGAGCGGCCGGGAACCAGACCTATCAAAACGATCACATGCGCCTCATTTTCGAGCAGGGCTTCTCTTTCAGCGGCTTCGAACGGAACACCCTGTTTCTGAACGACCAGGGTCGCCGGTTTGTGGACATCTCCGGTATCTCCGGAGCTGATTCCATTGCAGACGGGCGTGCGGCCGTCGTGGCAGATTTCGACAACGACGGAGATTCAGATCTTTTCGTGACGAACATCCAGGGGCAAGGCCATCAGCTGTTCAGAAACAACCTGGGCAGCCGGCAGCATTTCTTGCGCGTGACGCTGGAGGGAAAGCAGAGCGGCCGCGACGCATTTGGCACACTCGTTCGCCTGAAGACCGCCCTGGGAACTCAGAGCAGGATCAAGTCGGGCGGAAGCGGGTTTCTGGCCCAGCCCGACCCAAGACCCCTGTTCGGTCTGGGAAGCCAGACCAGGATCGAATGGATGGAAGTGGTCTGGCCGTCCGGTCTGGTTCAACGCTTTCCCGGGCCCACGGTGGATAGTTCAGTCAAGGTGGTGGAAGGGGATTCGCAGCTGGAATCGCTCAAAGAATCCCGGGGACGACTTCCCGACCCGCTGGCGAGCGACGAGGTCTACTGGCAAAAGCTTGGCCTGCAGCCCGGAGATCCTCTACCGCTGCTGGAACTGGGCTCCCTGCAGAGTGCTGGCGAAGCTCGGCTGGATGCTCTGAGTAGCGGACAACCTTACGTGATCAACTTCTGGGCCACCTTTTGCGGACCCTGTATCCGGGAGATGCCCGAACTCGAACTCCTGCAGGCGGGGCTGAAAGAGGCAGGGTACAGGCTCATCGGGGTCAGCCTTGACGAGCAGGACTTTGACCGGGTCAGCCAGTTCGGAGATCGGCTGGGGGTGACTTATCCGCTCTACCGCACCAATCCCGAAAGCGTTCAGAGGATCTTCAAGTCGGGAGAGATGTTCATTCCTCTCTCTCTGGTGGTCGATAGCCAGGGCCGGCTGGTGGATATCATGGCGGGCTGGAACGCCGAGTCGGAACGGAAGTTCGAGAAGTTGATCAACGAGTAGTCCTTGGTTGACAACGTTCCTCAACGAATGTGAGGGCGGCAACCGGGAGGATTTAAGCGGCCGGCCGCTCCGAGCCGTCCCCCACATTTGATTTCAGACTTCAGATCGGAAAGGGGGAGGCAGCTCGCGGCGGCGCGCCACCTGCCATCCCAGCAGAAACGAAAACACGATTCCGAGCTGCAGGAAAAGACCCTCCCGAACCGGCCAGATCTCAAAGAACGGAAGTGCGATCATCCACTTCAGAGGAGTCTCCTGGAGATAGCCGACATTCTGGAGCTCTCGAACTCCGTAGCCGGCAAAGATCACCGACAGAGTTCCCAGGACGATCCCGCTGACCACGAAAAACGGCTTCAAATTCAGACGGATTCCGAGTTTCAGCCAGATCACGACGAAGCCGAACAGGAGCAATATGCCCGCCACAAAACCGGAGATGACCATGGCGGCAAGGTCACCGCTGCGCAACCACAGGGCCTGGTAGAACAGCGCCGTCTCCACCGCTTCGCGGTAGACCGCCAGAAAGGCGGCGGAGGCCAGAAACCATCCACTGCCCGCCGACACCGCCCGGGAAGCCTGTTCCTGCATGTAGCTCTTCCACCTCTGAACGTCAAGATTGCGAAAGATCCACAGGCTCACCCAGAAGAGCACAGCGGCCGCCAGCAGCGAAGTGATTCCTTCCAGAGCCTCCCGGTGACCCCCCGAGACCAGCAACCGGTGACCGGCCACCCACGTCAACAGGCCAGCGGCGGCACCACCAAGACACCCCCAGTACACATAGACACGGAGCTCTTTTCGCCCGGCCTTGGTCAGATACGCCAGAAGCAATCCGACCAGAAGGGCTGCCTCGATCCCCTCCCTGAGGATGATGGTCAAAGACTGTACCAGCGTAAAAGAAGGCCCGCCCCAGGCGCTGGACTGCCCTGCCCGCGCCTCTTCGAGAGTGTCCATCAGGAGCCCCAGACGTTGTTCGGCCAACTGCTGGGGAGCCTCTCCAGTCAATGCCACCCGGTACGTTGCCAGGTCTCTTTCCAGCCGATTCACAAGTCCTGAATCCACCAGGCCCAGCGCCGCTTCCGCCGGCTCGACACCGTACAGATAGGCGTCCAGAGAAAGATCTGCTGCTTCGCGCAGGTTGCCTTTCCGGAAGGAGGCACCGCTTCGTTTCAACAGGTCTCGAGCGAAGAGCAGGAGTTCCTCTGTGGAGGGACCGGGAGGGTGCCGGCGCAGATAGTCAACCAACCCCATCCCCTCACTTTCTTCGCCCCCTGACAGCCTGCCTGCCAGTTCCAGATTGGTCTGCGTCGCCAGTTCTTTGAGGCTGACCCCGGGCTCTTGGGCCGGCTGGCGCGGGGCGAAGTCCTGGCGCAGCGTAAACACGTAGAAGGAGACATCCCACCGCTCCTGTACGGAAAGGGTCTCGTGAGAGGGCATTGCCGTTCCTTCCACGCCGAAAGTCACCGCGTTGAACACCTGATGGGGAGGAACGGTATTGACTCGCCGGTCTCGAAACGAGCGGGGCTCCGGCTCCATCTTCTCCTCGGCCACGGAGGGGCCATCCCCGGCTCCGGTCTGACCGTGACAACGAACGCAGCTCGTCTGGTACAGGCTCTGGCCGGAGGAGTAGCGTGGAGGGGTCGCCGGGAAGGCCGTCACGTTGAACTCGTCGGACAGCCCTTGCACCAGTTTCCCAGCCTGCCCCCGGACTACCTCCCACTCGGCCTTGGCTTCGACCGAGTGCCGGAGTTTCTGCAGCGAGGGCAGAGTCTCCCGGGAATCGTCCGGTTTCAGCAGCTGGTAGCGATCGATCAGCGCCTGACTGAAGTCGAGCATCTCCTGGTACTCGAGCTCGCTCACAACGGCGCCCTCTTCTACCGCCACACCATAGTCGGTTCCCAGGTACTGGAGCATGAAAACGAGCTGCTCCGGACTACTTGCCCCGGGATCGCCCGCCGGGTCTGGGACAGTGGCTGAGACGGCCCGGCTCGACAGGAAGAGCTGGCCAGTCCCCACCAGAATCGGGAGCAGGACCAGGCTGTAGGCCGCGAACCGTTTCACGATCTTGCTTTTACGTCTGAGGCTCCTTACCTGTCAAGATGAAGTTGAAAATCATTTTCAACTAAGGCTGTAGACACCGCCTCGCCGGACGGCCAGATCGAGTGGTGTGGCACCGTCCTCGCTACTTGCGTTGGCATCCGCCCCATGCCTGAGCAGCAGTTCAGCTACAGAATGAAGCTAGTCTTTGGGTCATATGCTCCACATGGGATCCCCGCCAATAGACCTTGTCGCAGCTGCTACAGCGATGGAACTCGTCATAGTACCTTTTGGTCAGCGGCTGCAACTGGTCGATGATCTCCTGTTTATCGACAGGCGCGATCGACCCGTTGCAGTCCAGGCAGCGCTGGAAGGGTCGAATTGTTCTATAGAGATCGAAACGGCGCAGGATTTCCAACACCTGCTTATCGGGATCGGTCGCCCGCACCCAGTAGCCGTGCGTGATCGATTTGTGGAATAGCAGGCGCCGATCACGCGTCAGCAGGATACGTTTTTCCGCCACAGATGTCCGGACCAGGTCTGGGTCGACATAGTTATTCTGATAGCTGGTATCGAATCCCAACATACGAAGCCTTCGTGCCAGCTTGCCGAGGTGGACGTCTAGCACAAAGGCGGTCTTGCGAAGTGGCCTGTCGCGCAGCCTGGTGAGTAGTGTGATATCGAAACTCTCGAAGACCGGGTAGACGGCCACACGGTCCCCGTCTTGTAGTGGGTATTTGAAATCCGCCGAGTCTCCGTTAACGATGATCAGATCGACTTCGGTATGTGGGACTCCCTGTGCTTCGATCGGATCTTTGACCCCTGGGGACCCCTTGAACGCATACTCCAAGGTTCTCTTTCGCTTTGCCAAGGGGAGGAAGTCGTTCAGCTCTTCATAGAAGCGAAAAAAGGAAACGCTCATGAACAGACCATAGGGGATTTCGACGTTTTGGACAAACCGAAAGAGAGGGTGTTGAGACGGCAGAGCGTAGGAGCCGCTTCCACGCGGCGATCCGCCGGAGGGTCCTCCGTGAGGATGTCACAGGACGGAAGATTCGGCACTGTACCCGGGCAAAGCCCGCTGCTACGATTAGCTGGAGACATTCACCTTTCATTTGAATCAAAAGGTCACTGATGCGAGGTTGGAAAGCCATCTCTCTTCTGGGTCTGTTTTTGTTCGCGGCAGCGACGATCACGGTGACATCCAGCCGAAGCGTCAAGCCTGCGCTTCCAGAGAGTCAGAGACAACACGAGCAACAGGATTCTTTTTTGATCCTGATCAGTTTCGGCCACGGAGACTCTCCTCAGGAGCGATGGACCGGCACAGTTGCAGGCCTACAGGGCGCCCGGATTTCCGAGGCCAGAGGTTGGCTCTTCAAGAGTTACGATCGCCTCTCGCTTAACAGTTTCGAGATCCGGACTCTTGACCCCGAAAAGGAAACTGTGGAACTGAAGGGGATCTTCCTGAACGGAACTTCCGGCCCAGCCGGGAGCATCGCGGTGGAGACCAGTCGCGGAGCCTTTTCGATCTCTCTTTCGGATCTGGGTGCGGAAAAAGAGCAGGAGCTCCTGGAGGGAAGCGTTCGCGTGAGAGGGATGCGAGGGGTTGAGAAACTCAGCGACAGCTTTCGTGACGACGACTTTCCTTCCATTGCGGTTCTGGACGAATCCACAGCCTATGCCGTGTGGCAATCCTACAGCGGCCAGTTGGATGAGATTCGATTCAGCAAGTATGACGGAGGCTGGCGGACTTTCAGCCGGGTTCCCGGGGTCTCGGGCGACGTGTGGCGGCCCCAGGTGGCTGTGGACAGGAAACAGCGCCCCTGGGTGGTGTGGTCACAGCAAGTGGCGGGAAACTTCGATTTGTACGCTCGGGCCCTGGACGAACAAGGTGATGTCTGGCTGGAAACTGTCCGTTTGAGCAGTCACCCCAACCCGGACATCGACCATCACCTGATTTCGGACAGCAGGGGCAACCTGTGGGTGGTGTGGCAGGGCTTCCACGGCCGGAACTCAGACATTTTTCTCAGACACTACGACGGGGCCGAGTAGTCCCCCGAAATACCCATCACCAGCAATCCGGCCAATGACTGGGAGCCGCGAGTCGGGGTGGATTCCAAGGGCAAGGCCTATATTGTCTGGGACAGCTATCGCAATGGCAACTATGACGTCTTCATGCGCAGCTGGGAGAAGGGATCCCTGGGCTCCATCCTGCCGGTGGCCAACACTCCCCGGTTTGAAGCTCATAGCTCGGTGGTGGCTGACAAGAACGATCGGATCTGGGTGGCCTGGAACGAAGGGGCTGTGAACTGGGCTAAGGACACGGGTCCTACCGACGACCCCCGCTGGCTGGAACGCGGCCGGGAAGTCTTCGAAACCTGGTTCAACCAGATTGCTTCTCCTGGAAGCCGGATTTACTCGACAAGAAAAATTAAGCTGGCTGTCTTTGAGGGCCCCCATCGCAAAGCGCCGGTTCAGGCCCTGGATCAAGCACTGGCAGAGGTCGGGATCCTCGACCACGACTACCCCCAGCTCTTTGCCCATCCAGCCTCCGGACAGATCGGACTGCTCTTCCACCGCTGGGGTCAGTTCGACAAGTCTGAAAGTCTGGGTCTCAAGTGGGCCTTCTGGGAACATGCCGTCATCTTCTATGAAGGAGATCGGTGGTCCCGGCCGTACAAGCTGCTCGAGAGCTGGGGCCGGCCTTCCATGCGCTCGCACGCAGCTTACGCGCCGGACGGGACTCTGTGGGTCGTCTGGCCCACCGATGAACGCTACTATCAGCCCCAGATGGGGGAGCTTGGGGACTTCTCCCAACCGGCCGGCAATCCGGTTTTGAACGTGCATGCGGGCCGTATTCGATCCGGAAAAAGGCTTTCAGAACTGCAACTGACGATCTGGGAGGAGCCTGATCCCGTGGAGTACGAGCCGGTCCACCCCCGAGAAGCCGAACAGGTGGCAACTGTCCGCTCCTACCGGACGTTTGTGGGCGGAAGGGAGCATCGCATTGTCCGCGGGGACCTGCACCGTCACACTGATTTCTCGTGGGACTCCAGAGGAGGGAACGTAGACGGCTCCTTCCTGGATTACTACCGGTACATGCTGGACGCGGCCGCCATGGATTTCGGAGGCATTACCGACCACAATTCCGGAGGGGACTGGGAGTATGCCTGGTGGCTGATCGAGAAAAGCTGCGACATGTTTTACATTCCCCGGGCTTTCACTACCTTTTACGGCTATGAGCGCAGCGTACAGTGGCCGGATGGGCATCGAAATGTTTTTCACACGCGCCGCGGCGTCCCCCTCGTATCCTATTTCACCAGGCCGGACTTCGACTATCCCCGGCCCGGGATTGCGGCCGAGTCGCAAAACGTGATGGAGGGTGACATTCCGCTTCTCTATGAGACTCTCCACCGGACGGGTGGGCTCGCGATTCCCCACACGCCCGGCTCCAATATGGGAACCGATTGGCGATACAACGATCCTGGGGTAGAGCCGGTGGTGGAGATCTTTCAGGGCGACCGCATCTCCTATGAGCATCCGGGAGCGCCGAGGGCTCCCCGCAGTGCTGGGGACGATATCCTGGACGGCGGCTACCAGGAAACTGGAGTTGTCTGGAATGCCTATCGGAAAGGCTACCGGATCGGTACCATCGCCAGCTCCGATCACTGGTCCACGCACATTTCCTACGCCCTCGTGTATACGCCGGATGCTACTCGTGAGGCGATCTTCGAGGCGATCAAGAAACGGCACACCTACGGCGCCACTGACAACATTGTCCTTGACGTCCGGATGGGGGACCACTTCATGGGAGACGAATTCACTGCCCCGGAGGCACCACCTTTAAAGATTCGCGTGGTCGGAACGAGTGCGGTTACGCAACTCGAAATCATCAAGGACGAGAAGATCATCTATTCGGCCAGCCCGGGCAAGGCCGATGTGCAGATCACCTTCCAGGACCAGGAACCTCTACAGGGCAGCAGTTACTACTACGTGCGCACCGTCCAGGACGACGGAGAGATGGCCTGGGGAAGCCCGATCTGGGTGAATCTACGACCCTGAAGGGCCAGATTCCACATTCAAGATATCTTGGAAGTTAAAAGTCGGCGGGTGCAAAGTTGAAGGTGGAAGGTTTGGACTTACCAATGCGCGACCACATTCTCAGAGCCGGCCGCTGTTGTTTCCTGATGGTCATCTGCGTCCTTCTGACACTGCCGGGCACCTTGCCGGGACAGGCAGCCGAGACCGACGCAAAAGCCATCATGGACCGGGTCGACCGTCTGCTCCGCGGCGACTCCTCTCATGGAACCGTCGAGATGAGGGTGACCACCAGACGCTGGAAACGCACTCTGGTCCTGGATATCTGGTCGGAGGGTCTGGACAAGGTCCTGATTCGGATTCTGAAACCTCGCAAGGAAGAGGGCACCGCAACCCTGAAGGTGGGCTCGCAGATCTGGAACTACCTGCCCAAAATTGACCGCACGATCCGGATTCCATCCTCCATGATGATGGGCTCCTGGCTGGGATCCCATTTTACGAACGACGATCTCGTCAAAGAGAGCCGTCTGATTCGCGACTACGAGATCAAGATGGAATTCGCGGGCGATCGGGATGGCGTACAGATCTATGAAATCGATCTGCTGCCGCACCAGGACGCTCCAGTCGTGTGGGGACGGATTCGCTATCAGATCCGTCAGGACGATCTGATGCCCGTGTGGGCTCGATTTTATGACGAGCACGGCGAGCTGAAACGAACCATGCAGTTCAGTGACTATCAGATCATGGGCAACCGGAAGGTACCTGCCCGGATGACTCTGGTTCCGGAAGACCACCCCGAAGAGCGCACGGAGCTGGTCTATCGGGAACTGCTGTTTGACATCGCCATCCCCCGGCGCACTTTCTCCCTGGGGGGCGCTGCGAGAATAGCCCATGTTGAGTTGGAAACTGGGATGGCGCAATCTGTGGCGGCGGCCCCGGCGCAGCCTGATCAACATCTCCGGTGTGGCGACGGCCTTGCTCTTCCTGGTGCTGCTTCTGTCGATGATAGAGGGCTTGAGGGAGCAGCTTCTCGAAAATGGAACCGGTCTTCTCATGGGCCACGTTCAGATTCACCACGTGGACTACCTTCCCGACCGGAGTGTCTACGACACGATTGGAGGAGACGAGGCTCTTGAACTGGACCCGTTTCGAGCGATCACGAGGAAACACGGCTTTGAGGTCGTGACGCCCAGAGTTTATGGATTTGCCCTCCTCTCGACCGGAGACCGATCCGTGGGGGGTGAACTTCTGGGGATTGATCCGGTCCAGGAACTCCGCCTCAGCACCCTTCTGAAGGGACTGGTGGAGGGCCGGTCTCTGGGCCCCGTTGCAGCCAGAGAACTTCTCCTAAGTTCCGGGCTGGCGACCGAACTCCAAGCCTCGGTGGGGAGTGAAATCGCGGCAGTCACTCAGGCGGCTGATGGAAGCATGGGCAATGAACTCTACCAGGTGGTGGGAATCATCCGCACCGGACTGGCTCTTCTCGACCGGTCCCTGGCCGTCCTGCATGTTTCTGATCTCCAGGACTTGCTTGCCCTGACCAGCACCCAGTTTCATGAACTGGCTCTCAAGTCGGATGACCCGCTGGCTGCGCCCGCCCTGGCCTCCAGCCTGAATCGCGACGAGTCACTTCCAGAAGACTCCGAAGCCCGGGACTGGGGCCAACTAGCACCGCAACTGCGAGACTATCTGGCTATCTTTGACAGTTTCTACGGTTTCATCATTGGATTCGTGGCTCTCTTTGCAGCGCTGGGAGTCCTCAATACCATGATGATGGCAGTCTTCGAGCGAACTCGGGAAGTGGGTGTGGTGACCGCCCTGGGAATGCTGCCGTCCCGGATGGTCACCATCCTTCTGATCGAGGCTGTGTTCCTGACCCTGATCGGTCTGGTCGTCGGATTTGTCCTCTCGGCAGCCGTGATGCAACCCCTCGAGACCCACGGGCTGGATCTGTCGCGCTGGACCGGAGAACTGTCCATGCTGAACACCCGGATGGACCCGGTCTTACACTTCAAATGGGTCTGGGAAGACGTCCTGTGGTCGGCCCTCTCCTTGTTGCTGGCAAATCTTCTGGCCGCCCTGATCCCGGCCCTTCGTGCTACCAGGATGGATCCGGTCGAGGCCCTGGCGGCTCCGGTGGAAACATGAAACTCCTGCTCATCATGGCCTGGCGAAATCTGTGGAGACACGGGCGGCGGACCGCCTTGACTGCAGTCACCGTTGCCATCGGCCTGGCCATGCTGCTCGTCTTCCTGGGTCTGGGAGACGGAGGCCACGCCCAGATGATTGACAGTGCCGTGAGACTTGGCTCCGGACATGTCGTCTTCCAGGCTCTCGGGTATCAGGAACTGGGGGACTGGAACGGACGATGGTGCGGTCCCAGACCGAGCCGGTTGTGAACTGGCTCGAGGAGAAAAAAGAAGACTATCGAATCGAGGGAGTCCTAGCACGCGTTTTCGCCTCGGCATTGGCCTCTTCGGCCAGCGGGTCCAGCGGTGTCTTCCTGATGGGAATACAACCCGGACCGGAAGGAAGGGTGTCCAAGTTCTCCAGCAAGGTGAGTGATGGTGAATTCCTTGGAGACGCACAGAGCCAGCAGATCGTGATGGGAGAGGGTGTGGCGCGCAAGTTGAAGGTGCGGATCGGCGACAAGGTGGTCCTCATGGCCCAGGCGGCCCGCTCCCCGGACATAGAGTCCAGGTTGATGAGAGTGGGAGGCATCCTGACGACCGGCCAGGAAAATCTGGATCAGACAGCGGTCCTGGCCCTGCTGGACGCCTCCCAGGATTTCTTCGGACTCAACGGCGAACTGCACCAGCTGGCGGTGCTGCTGCCGGACGAGGGCGACAGCCTTCGCCTGGCCGCTGAAGCCCGGGCGGCCTTTCCCGACCTGGAGGTTCTGAGCTGGCAGGGCGCCCTGCCCGAACTGCATGATTTCATTCAGGTTGACGACGGGGGAAACTACGTGTTCCACGTGTTCCTGTTCCTGCTCATTGCTTTCCTGGTCTTGAACACACTTCTGATGTCAGTCCTGGAACGACGCAAGGAATTTACTTTTCTGGACGCCATCGGCCTGAATCCCCAGCAGCGGTTCGGGCTGGTCATGCTGGAAGCGTTTTTTATCGCCTCGCTGTCGTGCCTGCTGGGGTTTGTGATCGGCTATTCCGGTCATCTGTATTTTGAGACCTACGGTTTGCCTCTGCACGTGTTCGATCTGGAGGGGGGCAACATTGCCGGTGTCGCCTTTGAACCGGTGATGTACTCCAAACTCTCGGGGGGGCGCATTGCCCAGTCGCTGGGAGCGGTCTTCGCCATGACCTTCGTGCTGGCACTCTTGCCCGCCCGGCGTGCCGCCGCACCCGGCAACGTACAACTTCTGGCCAGCGGACGATGACACAAGAGACGGTTCTTCAACTGGAAGACGTGAGTCGAGTCTATGAGCAGGGCGACCAGACTGTCCGAGCCTTGAGTCACGTGACTTTGAGCCTCAGTCGAGGTGAGTTTGTTGCTGTGGCCGGCCCCTCCGGCTCCGGTAAGACCACTTTGCTGAACCTGGCCGCAGGACTGGATTCGCCGAGTTCGGGGAGAGTCGTGCTCAAGGGAAACGATTTTGCCCTGATGACGAGGCGACAGAAGGCCAGACTGCGCCTGGAGGAAGTCGGCTTCATCTTCCAGGCCTACAACCTGGTGCCGGTGCTCAGCGCCCGGGAGAATGCCGAATTCGTGCTCTTGCTGCGGGGAACACCTAAAGCGGAGCGCGAACGTCGAGTCGCAAAGATCCTGGAGCAGGTCGACCTGCAGGGTCTGGAGCAGCGCAGACCGGCCGAGTTGTCGGGCGGGCAGCAGCAGAGAGTTGCCGTCGCCAGGGCGATCGTTGCCGAACCGTCTCTGGTCCTGGCGGATGAACCCACGGCCAATCTCGACAGCACCACCGCCTTTGCTCTTCTCGACCTCATGGAGCAGTTGAATCGCGAGAACGGAACCACTTTTCTTTTCTCGAGCCACGACGTGCGTGTCCTGAAACGCGCCCGTCGATTGATCACGCTTCTGGACGGTGAAGTCGAGAGCGACGAGCGTTTCGACCGGCCATGAATCGGAAGAATCTCACTCTGTATGCCCTGCTGTTGGTGGGCATGTGCTGGATCAGCTCCCGGGAGCTGTGGGGCCAGAGTCTGGATCTGGGTGGATCCGCTCGCGGCTACTTCTTCTTCCGGCTGGAAGACCTGCCGGACTTTATTGATCTGCGTCGGGACACCGAATTCACCTCGTTTCGCTTTACACTCGACTCCGAGTTCAACCCCTCGATTCAGCTGGAAGCTCATGGCGTCCTGGACTTCCTCTCTCCACCCGGGTCCGGAGCCGCTCGGATCGCCCAGGGCCGTCCCAGCACGTATCTTCCGTTGGACACGATTCTGAGCGAGAGCGATTCCCACCTCCTCACGGGCCGCTTCGACCGCCTCAATTTTCAGTTCAAGATCAACGATGTCCGTGTGATAGTAGGCCGTCAGGCCATCAGTTGGGGGGTGGCTCATTTCTGGCCCACTGTCGACCTCTTTTCGTCCTTCGCTCCGGAGAGGATTGACCGTGACTACAAGGACGGAGTCGATGCCGCCCGGGCCATCGTTCCGCTGGGAGATTACTCCGAGCTGCAGATCATCGGGGCCGTTCTGGGCCCCTCCTTCGAGGAAGATGGATCTGCCGCCGCCCAGCTTCGTTTTCACCTGGGCACCTGGGATCTGGGGATGGTGGGAGGCAAGTTCCACGGCGACACAGTGGCCGGGGTCTTCATCACCACGGATGTGCAGGGAACCGCCTATCGCGGAGAGGTCACCTGGACGCGATCAGGTGCTGCGGAGGATCATCTTCTGGATCGCGAACGCTTCTGGCGAGTCTCACTCGGTCTGGATCGCCAACTGACTCCCAACACAGGAATCTCCGGAGAATTTCATTTCAACGGCTTCGGAGTCGGGGACCCCTCACTATACGTCCCCCTGGCGATGACGGATCGAGTGACCGGGGCGAGATCTCCTCGCTGGGCCGCTACTACACAGGCGGCGCATACAACTGGCAGATGCACCCGCTGGTGACTCTGGCCCAGGCCCTTCTCTTCAACTGGAATGATCGATCGCTGTTGTGGCTTCCCTCTCTCAACTGGTCTACGTCTGACAACTCTTCTCTTCTGGTCGGCGCTCAATGGGGCATCGGGCCTGGATTCAAGGATGAAACGAGCATTGAAAGCGAGTATGGCCCTGTTCCCGCCACCCTGTACGTAGGGGCAAAGTGGTACTTCTGAAAAAGGGACAGTTTACTCTGGCCCGGATTATGCAAGAGATCTGAATCCGAGTGAGATTTGGGCCCAGAAAAAAGGCCGTAGCTCTCTGATATAAAAGGGTTTACATAAACAACGACCCTAAACAGGAGCTACGGCAATGTTGAAAGCAGTCTGCCAGAATACCCTGCTATTTCACAGCCACCGAAAGATCACGGCGCGTTTTGATGGGGGGAGTCTGACTTCCGACGCAGGATGGTTGTTGTTTGGATCGCTGGATCGGCAACATCGGTTGTGCGAGGGCTTCAGTTCGTGTATTTCGGAAAGCCGGGACCGACGCTACGTTCGTCATGACCTGTTGAAGTTGATTCGACAACGAGTCTTGCAGATCGTGGCCGGCTACGAAGACTGTAATGACGCCGATACGCTGCGCTCCGATCCGATGCTCAAGACAGTCTGTGATCAGTTGCCCGAGAGCGATCCCGATTTGGCCACCCAGCCGACTTTCTCCCGTTTGGAGAACTCCGTCACCAAGAAGGATCTGATGCGTCTGAGCCAGTGGCTGCTAGGCCGTTATGTGCGCTCCCTGAAGAAGAGACGTCCCAGCAAGATCATCCTGGATCTGGACAGTACCGACGACCACACTCACGGTCAGCAGGAGTTCTCCTTCTACCATGGGTATTACCGAAACCACATTCTGCATCCTTTGCTGATCTTCGATGCCGACACGGGCGACCTGGTGTGTGTCGTGTTGAGACCTGGCAACAAGGGGGCTGCCTCTCACATCGTGCCCATTCTGAAGCGCGTCGTGGAGGCCATCCGACAAGCAGTGGGGACGGATGTCGAGATTGAGATTCGGGCCGACAGCGGCTTTGCCACGCCTCGGCTCTACGAGTTCTGTGAAGGTGAAGAGAATCAACTCCAATATGTCATTGGGTTAAGTCGAAACCCTCGCCTGCAGCGAGTGGTCGAGCCGCTGCTGGATTCGACTCGGCTGCAGTTCGTTGAGCTGGAGGAAAAACAGCGTCAGTTTGACGAGTTTCTTTATCGAGCCAAGAGCTGGGATCGATCCCGTCGCGTCATTGTCAAAGTGGAGGTCGATCAGCGCGGGATCAATCGTCGCTTTGTGGTCACCAACCGGGACGATCTCTGCTCCCAATCACTTTATGACCACTATACAAACCGAGGGCAGACCGAGAACTTCATCAAGGCCTTTAAGAATCATCTGAGCATGGACCGACTCAGCTGTCATCGATTCCTGGCCAATCAGTTTCGACTCCTCCTGCATGCACTGGCTTACCAGATGTTCGTGCGCCTCCGCGACTATCTGCACGGGACTCCCTGGCACAAGCTCGAAATCGAAACCTTACGTCGTCGTGTCCTCAAGATCGGGGCCCGGATCCGACAAACCACTCGACGCATCTGGGTCCATCTTTCCTCAGCCTTTCCCGAACAACCCCTCTTCCACCTCGTCTTGAGTCGCCTCAACTCCAGCTAGCTTCTCCCAGTTCCCCAAAAAACCGCTTCCGATACTCATCCAGGCCCAGATCTGTCTGAAATTCACTCCCCCAACCACTCAAACGCCTCCCCAACCGATATTCTTCGCAAATCCGCCTGTCACACCTGCCCGCTTCCGAGTTGGGCCACTTCTCGACTCGTTTTTCAACACCGGACTACGGTTTTTGCATAATCCGGGCTGGCACCTTTTTCCTTCCCTTTCCAACGCCACGGAAGATCCTTCCATACTGATTTTTTGACGTCCGAGTTCCCAATGAGTACATTCAATCAGTATGAAGGCACGAGTACTTTTCGTCGTCCTGTCCATTGCCGGCCAGTTTGCCTGTCAGCCCGCCACGCCGCCTCCGGCGGTCGAGACCTGGCCTGGCGCCAGCTGGCAACAATCGACTCCACAGAAACAAGAGATGGACCCGGGTCCCCTGAAAGGGCTGCATCGCGAGTTCCAGGCGGGCATGCACGGATACATCGATGGGATGCTGGTGATTCGCAACGGGTCCGTGGTTTTTGACAAGTCCTACGAACGAGACTACGACACTCCTTACCAGGACAAGGATCACTTCGAGGGACCCTACAACTACTTCAACCCGGAATGGCATCCCTACTATCAGCGCAGCCGGCTGCATACGCTGCAGTCGGTGACCAAGAGTGTCACTTCGGCAGTCTTTGGCGTCGCGGCCGCCCGGGGCGAAGGCCTGGCGCTCGATACAGCGATCATTGATTTTTTCGACGACTACACGATTGCACACCTGGACGACCGCAAGCGCAGGATTCAATTGAAGCATCTGCTGACGATGACGGCCGGGATTGACTGGGACGAGACCATCCCTTACGAGGACCCGTCCAACCCTGCCGTGGCCATGGAGGCCACCGACAACTGGGTGCAGTTCGTGCTTGACCGTCCCATGGCCCATGAGCCGGGAGATGTGTTCTCCTACAGCAGCGGCGTCAGCCAGCTTCTTTCGGTCATATTTCTTGGGGCGACCGGTCATCCCATCGACCAGTACGCAAAGGAGCACCTTTTCTCGCCGCTGGGGATTGAGAGTTACCATTGGAAGCACACACCTCAGGGCCATACCGATACCGAAGGGGGCCTTTTTCTGTCGGCTCACGATCTGGCCCGGGTCGGTTATCTCTATTTGAAGGACGGCAGGTGGAATGGAAAACGCCTCTTGGCCGAGGGCTGGGTAAGTGACTCGACAACTCCTCACGTTCCCGTGGCTCGCAGCGACTTCGCCTACGGCTACCAGTGGTGGCTACGCCCCTATGATGTTTCCGATTCGAGCAAGTACGCCTACACCGGACTCGGGTACGGAGGGCAGCGCCTCTTCGTTGTCCCCGAGCACGATCTCGTAGCCGTTTTTACAGGGTGGAACCTTTACGACCATCCCGTGCTGAATGCGGTCCTGGCCCTCGATCGGGTCCTTAAAGCCATCCCAAATTGACTTTCGGCTCCGGTCGGAATAAGGTTAGAAATACTTGGGCAGCGAGGGAGGAGAGAAAAACGATGACTTGGTCTCTAGTTATTGCCATTGTGGTTGTGGCTGGGGTGATCTACTTCTACCTGCGATCACGGCGTCAGGAATCTCATCATCTGGATGACATTCATATTACGGAAGACGCCCACGACAGAGAGACGCATCAATAGAAGCGGTTCCCTGCGCCCCGGCTACTCAGCCGTCATCTCACGTGTTTCTTGACGCGGCTCTCCAGCACGCCACGTCTCTGGCATGGTAGGTGATGATAAGATCGGCGCCGGCGCGGCGGATGCCGGTGAGGATCTCCAGGACGGTGCGGCGCTCGTCGATCCAGTCCTTGGCGACAGCCGCCTTGATCATCGAATACTCACCACTGACGTGATAGGCGGCCAGCGGCACCGCCGGGAATCGTTCACGCAAGCGATAGACGACATCGAGATAGGGCACCGCCGGCTTCACCATCAGAATATCGGCGCCCTCTTCCACGTCCAGGGCCGCTTCTCGTAGAGCCTCTCTAGCATTGGCGGGGTCCATCTGGTGGCTCTTCCGATCTCCAAACGAGGGAGGCCCCTCCGCCGCCTCTCGGAACGGCCCGTACAGAGCCGAGGCATATTTGACGGTGTAAGAGAGAATGGCTACATGGGTGAATCCGTGGCCATCCAGTGCGGATCGGATCGACCTCACCATCCCATCCATCATGCCGCTGGGGGCAACGATGTCGGCTCCGGCTTGTGCGTGCACCAGGGCTACTTTTTCCAGGATCTCCAGCGTCTCGTCGTTGAGCGGATCCGCTTCGCCCAGCTGGAGTTCCGATTCGGGGCTCAGCACTCCGCAGTGGCCGTGAGACGTGTACTCACACATGCACACGTCGGTGATGACGACCAGTTCGGGAACGGTGTCTTTCAGCGCCCGGATGGCCCGGGGGATCACCCCGGCCGGATCGAAGTTTTCGGCACCGATCGCGTCCTTCAGCTCCGGGATTCCAAAGAGCAGGACAGCTGGAATCCCCAGCTCGTAAATCTCTTTCGCCTCTTCCCCCAGTTGATCGACGGAGAGCTGAAACACATTGGGCATCGAGGAGACGGGCTTGCGCAGGCCGATTCCGTGCGTGACAAAGAGGGGCTGGATCAGATGGCGAACCTCCAGGGAAGTCTCGCGAACCATCTGCCGCAGGGCGGCGGTGCGGCGGAGACGACGAGGGCGTTTCCGGAGATCTCGCTGAGCGCCTTTCACGCCGATCCTCTCAAGAATCTGATTCCGTTCGATCATCACCGGCCTCGATAGTGATCCACGAGGGCCTCGACCAGACCCTCAGTCGTATAGTGCGGTGGTAGCACGTCCACGGTCAATCCCAGTTCTCCTGCGGTGCGGGCCGTGGCCGGGCCGATGCAGGCAATGGTCACCCCTTCCAGGGCCTCCGCCGTCAGTGCAGACCCCTCCAGCGCGGCCACGAAGTTCCTCACCGTCGAGCTGCTGGTAAACAGGACGGCATCGATCCCCGCTGCGAGCTGTTCAATCTGCTCCCGATCAGGTGACACCGGCAACGTTGTGTAGATAACGACGTCATCGACTATCGCACCCTTCTCCTGGAGCAATCGGGCTAGAGCCGGCCCGGCCAACTCGCCGCGCGGCAGCAGAATGCGAAGGCCATCCACATCTCCGAGAGCCTCAACCAGTCTTTCTTTCGTGTATTCCTGGGGAGCCACCTCAGCTTTTACACCCTTGGAGTCCAGCACATCCGCCGTCTTGGGTCCTACCGCCGCGACCCTGGTGTTCCTAGCCACCGGTTGGATGGACGAGGCGTTGAGCTGCCACCAGTTGGTCACAGAATTGGCGCTGGTGAAAACAATCCAGTCATATTCGCGGAGCCGGGAGATCACTGCCTGCGCTCGATCGCTCCCCTCCAATGGAACAACGCGGATGACCGGCACCAGGACAGGCTCTGCACCCAGTTCCCAGAGGCGATCGGTCAGATACTTTGCCTGGTCGGCCGCGCGTGTCACCACGATCCTCCTGCCCGCCAGAGGTTGAGCCCCTTGCTTCGGAGCGGGGATGAATCGGAGGGCACCGCGTCGCATAACCCGCTCGGCCAGATTGCGGCCCAGCTCCTCAGGGTTCTTGCCGGTCCCACTCAAAGAGATGCGCTTGTGCCCGTCAGGCGAGAAGACGGTGCCTCTGAGATACAGCTCTGGGCCTGCTGAGTGGTCCCTCCATTGAGCAAAGGCCGCGACCGGCAGGGCACAGCCACCTCCCAGTTCTTCCAGAAATGTCCTCTCTGCGGTGACCGCGTCCCGCACCCTTGGATCATCAATCCTGGAGAGCAGGGCCCGGGTCCAGGAGTCGTCACTCCGGCACCGGAGGGCGAGTGCCGCCTGGCCGGGAGCCGGGAGTATTCTTTCCAGCGGAAACCACTCCTGCACGCTCTTCTCCAGCCCCAGCCGGCAGATCCCTGCCGCAGCCAGAACAGTGGCGTCGTAGAGGGCCATTTCCAGGACCTTGCTGATCCGGGTATCCACGTTCCCCCGGATGGGACGAAACACCAGGTCGGGCCGCAAGGCTCGAAGCTGAGCCTCCCTTCGGCTGCTGCTGGTACCGATCACAGCTCCGCTGGGGAGCGCATCCAGTCTCCCTGAGCGCGTCACCAGGCACTCACGTGGATCTCCCCTGGCGGGCACCGCAGCCAGGCAGAGCGCGGGGTCCTGCTCGGTGGGCAGGTCCTTGAGAGAATGTACGGCGACGTCGATCTCCCCAGCCCTGAGAGCATCCTCAACCTGGCTCGTGAAAACTCCGCGGCCCGCCATCTGGCTCAACGGAACCTGCGATTTCAGGTCACCTTCAGTGATCAGGGTCTTGATTTCGCAAGAGATACCGGGTCGCTTCGATTCCAGGAGTCGGACTACCTGGGTGGCCTGCCAGCGCGCCAGCCTGGACTTTCTGGTGCCAACCCGAAGTCGAAGGCGGTCATTCATCGCCCCGCTCTAAATAGTCCCCGTTGGGCCCGGGAGCGAGGCTGTCCGAGTCGGTGATGACCAGTCTCTCTTCGTCGAATCCCGAACGGTCTTCATGCAGCACCCAAGAACGAGCTTCCTCGCTTTGTCCTCCCTGCACTGAGACAATGAGGTAGGAAAACCAGGGCCAGGCATGGTTGCGGTCGTAATCCGAAGGAACCGCTGCCACGTCCGGGTGAGAATGGAAGAATCCAAGAATATCCTGAGACTCGAGCCGCAATTCCTTTTCCAGATCGCGGATTACCTCGGGGTCGATCAGGTAGCGATTCTGGGTGTCGTCTCTCTGATTGTCGGCAGCCCGTATCTGGAGAACGATTTTGCTCCCGTCCAGAACACGCCCCGTCAGGACTCCGCAACCCTCCCGCGGATAGGTACTTTCCAGAATCCGCTTCACCTGGTTGAACTGGTCTTTCGAGATATTCAGCATGGTCTCCGGTTTTCTGTCGCCGGCTTTGTCGGCGGGTGTAGTACTCCCTTCCATAAATAAGGTCATGTTCGCATCGTAGTTATGGAAGTCAGTACTTAGTTGCTCCAGAAATCTTCGGAAACATACTTCAGTCCACTGTCCGGAAAGACTGTCACGATGGTGCCACCTCGAATACTCGCGGCCACTTCCATGGCGGCCACCACAGCGGCTGCCGAGGATGGTCCCACGAAGAGGGCTTCCTCAAGGGCCAGGCGCCGGGCCATAGTGTAAGCCTCCTCAGTGGCCACTTCCATCTCGACGTCCGCCAGGTCCGGGTCGTAAATCGCCGGAACCATTGCGGTGGGAAGGTGTTTGAGCCCTTCCAGCCCATGCAGGGGAGTCTCAGGAATGAAGGAAACTGCCTGGATCTTCGGATCGAGGGCTTTCAGTCCCCGGGAGGTACCCACAAACGTTCCCGAAGTACCGATTCCGGCTACGAAATGAGTCACTTCACCGTCTGTTTGGCGATAAATCTCCGGGGAAGTACTGTAGAAATGGGCCTGCCAGTTGGCCGGATTACTGTATTGATCCGTGTAGAAGAACTTGTCCGGATCGGCAGCGGCCAACTCACGGGCCTTGTGAATGGCGCCCTCTGAGCCTTCCAGGGGGCTGGTCAGATGAATCTTGGCTCCATAACTGGCCAGCACCTGCTTTCTTTCGGCAGTGACGTTCTCAGGCATTGCCAGCTCCACCTGATACCCACGGAGAGCTCCGATCATGGCCAGCGCAATCCCGGTGTTCCCGGAGGTAGCATCCAGGATCGTTTTCTCCGAAGTCAGCTGTCCCGACTCCTCAGCCTGCCGCACCATGCGTGCCGCCGCCCGGTCCTTGACCGAACCACCCGGATTGAACCACTCGCACTTGGCAAAGATCTTGACAGTGGGGGAATGAAAAACCTTGCGGATCTCAACTAGAGGCGTATTCCCGATTCGGCTCAAAAGCATGGTCTGCTCTTTAGATGCCATTAAGGTACTCATATTGATTCCACTGCCCTCATCTCTTGCTGCAAGCCGGACTGGGCCGCAGTATCGGAATCAGTCAGGTCTACCACCTGGCCGATTATGACAACGACTGGTGCATTCAAATGACTCTTCTCGACCTGTTCAGCCAGGGAGCCGAGATCGGCTACAACAGACTGCTGTCTCTGGGTGGTTGCCCACTGCACGACTGCAGCCGGGGTATCAGCTGCCCTGCCGGCCTGAATCAGGCTCCGGCAGATGGGTGCAAGCTGCACATGGCCCATCAGGATGATCACGGTGTCGAGTCGAGCCAGCGTGGCGTAATCCAGATCCCCGGAATGGCCCGAGACGATCGTCAGATTGTGTGCCATCTCACGGTGCGTCGCTGGAATCTGGAGACTGGCCGGTCCGGCCAGTGCACTGGTGACACCGGGGACCACCTCGCATCTGACTTCAGCTTCGCGGCAGTACAGCAGTTCTTCGCCTCCACGGCCGAAGACGAAGGGGTCGCCTCCCTTGAGGCGGACGACCTTCTTGCCCTGACGGGCTTTCTCCACGAGGACCTGGTTGATGCGGCGCTGGGGGGTTCTGGGTCCTCCCGGAGACTTCCCGGCCTCAATCAGTTCGCACAGCACAGGCGCATGCAGCAGAAGGCGCTTGTTGATCAGGCGGTCATAGACGACAACATCCGCCTTCTTCAACACCTCGAAGCCTTTCAGCGTGATCAAGTCGGGGTCACCGGGTCCGGCTCCAACCAGATAGACAATCCCTTCAGCTGACATGAGCAACTTCTCCTGAGGAATCGAGCCGCTTCCAGAAACGCGGGGACTGCACCAGATCTTCGATGATCTCGACCAGCACAGGGTCTTCCCCGACGGGTCGGTCAATGACATAGTCACGGCCTTTGGAGTCACGCCCCGTTATCTCCGCAAAACCGCTACCCGAGTGCTCGCCCAAGCCGAAGAGTTGAGCCAGTTCACCCGCGTGGTCACCGCTTCCAAAGAGCAAGGGCAGGACCACGCAGTGATCCGCATCCGTTCCCTGCAGTGCCTCACGAGGTGTAGGGCGATCATCCAGAAAAGCCGCATGCACGGTCTTGCAGGGTCCCTCACTACGCAGGAACGCGGTCGCCTGGTGGGTTGTCCTGGAACTCGTGCTGGAGCGCGGCGTCCCATGCCCCAGCACCACTACGGCCGTCCGCTGGGGATTCCACCCGAGCCGTCGGATCAGCCTCCTGACTCTCTTCAACAATGCCAGAGGAAGGCGGGAATCGCACCCGACAACAGGTGTGAGCCAAATGTCGATCGGACGGAACCGCGGGGCCCGAAGGAGCTCGCGCGGCAGCACTTTTCTCGAATAGTAACCTTCAGCCAGAAAGACCGGGACGACCACAACGCCGTCGCCCGAGACCAGCCCCGGGACCTGCCCGAAGGCAGGCTGTCCCTGGTGAAAGCTGGTCAGCACCTGTTGAGACAGATCTCTTTTTTCTAAGCGGGCGGCGATCTTCCTTAAGGCGGACGCGGCTCCTCCACAGCGGCTGCCGTGAGCCGCCAGAACGAGACTCTTCGGAAGTGTGGGAGGGGCCTCAGGGCCGCGACCGTCAGGCATGATGTTCAAGAATCTCGGTCGCAGCCCCAAGGCGCCTCCCACATTCCAACTTGGAATCTGGGATCTCCTGTTAGCTATCATCGAATCTACGAGTTATCAATGGAGTCCGCACTCGGTCTTGGCCGACCCGGACCACCGCCCCTGGCGGGAGTATTCCTGAACCGATACCCCGGGCACCTTCTTCGTGCACTGCATGCATCCTATGGATGGATACCCCTCGTGATGCAGCAGATTGTGGGGAACCTGATGGGTCTGGATGTATTCCCAGACCTGGCTGCGGGTCCACGTCGACAGTGGTGCGATCTTCCACACCTCGTGACTGGAGTTCCATTCGATTCCTTGAGTGAACCGACGCTGGGCAGACTGATCGTTGCGCACACCTGTTATCCACGCTTCTGCATTCTTGAGAAGCTCCCGCATGGGCAGCACCTTACGCAAGAGGCAGCAGACGTCCGGATCCCTTTCCCACAGCCGGGGACCGTAGCGGGTCTCCTGGTCGCCCGGGGTCAGCCGGGTTCCGGAATCGATGAACGTCACATTCGCATAACGCTCTTTCAGTTCGTCGATCAGTTCGTAGGTCTCCGGGAAAAAGAAGCCGGTATCCAGATAGTGAACATCCAGAGTCGCACTCTGTCTGGCCGCCATATCGATGAGCGCACAACCTTCCATCCCGAATCCGCTGGAGAGAACGATCTTCTCCCTTTCAAAGTTGTCCAGCGACCAGGCAATCAGCTCGATCGCGCTCAGATTCTGAATCTGTTCGATCGATCCCTTTCGGCTCGTCAGGTGCATCTCAGTTCTCCACTGTGCATCACAAGGGCAAAAAAAAACCCGCAGGAGCTATTCCTGCGGGTCTAGGAAATCCACTAAATTTTGACGCTATGTCATTGGGTCATGGGACTCCTCAGGAACGCTCTTCCCTGTATCTGGGGGGCGTACAACAGCAATGGGACATGGTACACATCGTACACATCAAAACCACAGCGCCGGCACTGGTAGGCGCCTGATTCGATCCCCGGCTGTACGGATAGCCTGTTCCTGAAGACATAACAATACCTATTATCGCGGAAAGTGGGACTCTAGTGCAAGTGACAATCGTCACCGTTTCTGTTCGTTTATTGTCGAGACGGGCCTTGCGGCCCCGCAGGGACAGTCTACTCTGGCACTCTCTTCTTGAGCAACACAGTGCTTGACCTCCACTGCTGGGAACTCTATAACACAAACAATTCAAACCTCTCCTCAGAGAATGCTCGCCAGGCCAGGACCAGGCGTCAGCCACCCCTTTTTGCCCGGAGAGCCAGTCGGGGAGACAACCAAAAGGGAGTGAGACGTGGGTGGAATTAACGTCGGTAAGGTCATCACGGGCGGTCTACTGGCCGGCCTGGTGATCAACGTGGGAGAGTACATCCTCAACGAAATGATTCTAGCCGAGCAGTGGGCTGGCGTTTCTGAGAGGTTGGGCATACCGGAACCCGGGATCGGACTGATTGTTTTCTTCAATGTCTGGGGCTTCGTGATGGGGATCGCTGCGGTCTGGCTCTATGCTGCCATTCGTCCCCGTTATGGGGCCGGAGCGAAGACGGCCCTCTGCGCCGGCGTGTGTGTCTGGTTCTTTACCTGGCTGATGGGTTTCGGACCGATGGCCGTCATGGGCATTTTCCCAACAGGAGCCATTGTGACCAGCCTGATCTGGGGACTGGTGGAAGTTCCTGTCGGGACTGTGGCGGGCGCCTCCCTTTATAAGGAGTAGTCCTGCCGGAGGTCACTCATTGTCCAGTCGGGCCTTGCGGCCCAGGTAGCCGCCGTGGTGGCGCAGACCGAAGTCACGAGTGGTGATGCCTTTCAGCTCCATCAGGACCAGGGCGATTGCATCCCCGATGGCCAGCATCACGGCGATGCTGGCCGTGGGCGTGAGTCCCAGCGGGCACGGATCCTCCACGATGCCCATGTCGACTGTAATGTCAGCCATATTGCGCAGGGTCGAGTCGGCGTGAGACGTGATCCCGATAATCGTGCTCAGACCCAGGTGGCGGCCCAGTTCGAGCATCTCCAGCACCTCACGAGTCATTCCGCTGTTGGAAAAGGCCACAATGCAGTCCGCGGGACCGATCAGGCCCAGATCGCCATGAGCGGCTTCGCCGGGATGCACGTAAGCGGCCGGTGTGCCGGTGGAACAAAGGGTGGCTGCAAACTTTCGGGCAATGTGACCGGCCTTCCCGATTCCCGTGGCCAGCACCTTTCCCGGGCAGTCCCGGAGAGCCAGGATCGCCCGTTCAAACTCCTCGGTAACAGACACAGCCAAAATCGCGGCGGCCTCGGCCTCGAGCACTCTCTGGATTTGCTCGCGAATGTTCAGGTTCGCCATTCCGCTAATAGTCTAGCAAGTACTAGAGTCGAGAGCCGAAAGTCAAGAACCGAAGGTCGACCGGAGAAGATCTCCCCTCCCTCACCCTCGGGGCTCCGTCTTGATGGCAGCGGTTCTGGTTCCTTTTGGGTTGACAAGCGAAACTGTTACGATAATCCTCGATTCCACAGGAAGAAAAAATGATGGATTCTAGGCCCCCTGAAATAGATTTCAAAGCCGTCGAGAAAGTTGGCCTCTCGCTGCTGGCGCTGCTCATCAGCCTGACGCTTGGGTGTGCTACCCCCCCAGAACCTCAGAGCCTGGATTGGAGCATGTACGGCAACGACTACGCCAACACCAGGTACAGCCATCTTGATCAGGTGAATACCGAGAACGTGGCCAACCTGAAAGTTGCCTGGAGTTTCGATCTGGACAACCTGGAGACTCAGGAGTGCACCCCGCTGATGGTCGACGGCACCCTGTACATCACTACAGCCAGTGGCCCCGCATGGGTCTACGCCCTGGATGCGAAAACGGGTGCCATGAAATGGAAGCACGGGTTTGAGATGCCGGAGGACTTCCAGCGATATGCCTGCTGCGGCATCGTGAATCGCGGCCCCTCCTACGCTGACGGCAAACTGCTGGTGGGTCGACTCGATGGGTACCTGACGGCCCTGGACACCCAGACCGGAGAGGAAGTGTGGACCACCCAGGTTGTCGACTACCTGCAGGGTTCGGTGATTACATCGCCCCCACTGATCGTGGGAAACAGGGTCATTACAGGCTACGGAGGTGGTGAATACGGGGCCCGCGGGTCGATCAACGCATACGATCTGAACACCGGGAAGGAACTCTGGAAGACCTGGACTATTCCCGGCGAAGGTGAGCCGGGAAACGACAGCTGGAAGGGAGATACCTGGAAGACCGGAGGTGGGGCCGCCTGGTTTATTGGTTCCTACGATCCTGAGGTGAATCTGATCTACTGGGGAACCAGCAATCCGTCCCCCTGGAAAGCGGCCGTGAGGGGTCCGGACTCCTCGGACTACGGCAAGATCACGAATCTCTACTCCGCCAGTACCCTGGCGCTCGATCCCGACACGGGTGAGATCCGCTGGTACTACCAGACGACTCCCTATGACGCCTGGGACTACGATGGCGTAAACGAGCTGGTCCTGGCCGACCTGAATATCGGTGGAAGCCAGGTTCCCGCTCTCATGAAGGCCGACCGCAACGGCTTTTTCTACGTGCTCAATCGCCAGACTGGAGAGCTTCTCTCGGCCGAGAAGTTCGTACCCGTCAACTGGGCCGAGCGGATCGATCTGGAAACGGGTCTCCCGGTTGAGATCCCGGAGTCACGTCCCACGGCCGACTACCGGGTGAAAGACGTGTATCCCAGCTTTCTGGGCGGCAAGAACTGGGAGCCCATGGCCTACAATCCCGACACGGGCCTGGTGTACATCCCGGCCAACAACCTGGGCATGGAGATGGGGACCGGAGAAGTCATGTACCAGCGTGGTCTCTTTTACCTCGGATCGGAATGGGTGATGCACCCCGGACCCGGAGACAGTGTCGCAGAGCTGATGGCCTGGAATCCCGTGACCCACGAAAAGGTGTGGAGCGCCCCCCAGAAGTTCGCGCTTCACGGGGGGGCCGCCACGACTGCCGGAAATCTCGTGTTCATGGGTGGCATTGACGGTCTTTTTTCCGCCTACAACGCGACGACTGGAGAGCGACTCTGGAGCTACACGGCGGTCTCCGGGATCAACGCCGCCCCCATGACCTATTTATTGCATGACAAACAATACTTGGCGGTGGCTGTAGGCCGTCCAACCGTCGCTCCCGGCTACATCGGGGGAGACATGGGCAAAGCAATGGTAGACGCGACGCCGGCCGGGGGAATGGTCGTGGCTTTCAGTCTTTCCGAGTAGAGATAGTCCGTTCCGCGAACTGTGATTAGTACTAACGGGATCTCTCACGCGACTCACCGCTGTGTCCGGTTCACTGGGCCTGCTCTGGCCTGTCTGCTGTGCCTGCTGTCGGTCGACTGCAACCGCGACGAACGGCTCGGGAACAACCGGTTTCGGATCTGCGTCCTCTCCGACTTCATGCCTTTGAGCACGGGGAATCCAGAGCCGGGGAATGGTTTCGAGGGTCTCTATCTGGATCTTGCCCGGCTGATGGCGGAGCGGATGGGCAAGACGATGGAGCCCTATTTCCCCATGGTTGCCTTCTACAAGAGACCGATTCGAGCCGGGCTCCTGGCGGGCCATTGTGACGCCCAGTTCGGACTACCGCGCGATCAAGGGAACTGGTACATACGCGGCAGTGTCCTTCTCACCCAATCCTTCACTTCCATCGGCTACTCCGTGGTCGTCGCCAGATCCCAACCCGTAAAGAGCCTGGAGGATTTGAAAGATTTGACCGTCGGCGTCCAGGCCGGTTCTCCCCCCCAGTTTGCCTTGAGCGAGATTGAGGGTCTGGAGATGCGAACGTTTCTGTTCCCAGAGCAGGTCATGGAGGCTCTCCACGAACACAAGATCGATGCAGCCTTCGTGTGGGGTCCTGTGGCCGGGTATTTGAACAAGTTCGTTTACGAGAACAGCTATCGAGTGGTGCCAAGCGGGTTCAGCTGGCCTGTCGCCATTGGCGTGCGAGCCGATAACACCCTGCTGAAGGAGAGATTGGATTCGCTGATCGACCAACTGGAGGACGACATCCGGCAACTGCGTGCCAGATACGGTCTCCCTTATGGAGAGTCCATTCCCGTGAATCAGCCCACAGACGAAGTCACCGAGGGTGCCGGGGCTCCCCTGCCTGCTTATGAAGCCGATCCCGCGGATGTGAAGAAGGGCCGCAGCCTCTTCAACGGAACTCTCGGCTGTGCGCACTGCCATGGACCCAATGCCCAGGCCGTCGAAGACAGGGTGGATCTGAGGCTTCTACACCGGCGCCACCGGAACATGGCCCAGAGAGTCTTTCGGGAGACGGTCATGCATGGCCGGTCCGGGACCGAGATGCCCGAGTGGAGAGAGTCTCTGTCGGGCCACGAGGAATGGATTGACTTGTTACAGTCCTATGTTTTCTCCATTCAGAGGGAATGACGATGACGAACGAGGCTTGCCGACCAGACCGGAATCTGAGACTGCCTCTACTGGCGGCTGTGTGGCTTTTGTCTGCCTTGAACGGATGCGGAGGTGGATCCGAGGACATTCGCAGGGGCGACCCTGGTGATCGCCCGCTGAACGGGCCGGCACCAGGCCGGCCCCTGCGGATCGCCGGACCCGAAATGGTCCTGGTCAGCAACGAAGATTCCGGCGACATGAGCCTCATCGACCCTGCCACGAATCAAGTTTTGACAACCATTCCCGTGGGCCGCAGACCCCGGGGGATCAAGGCCGGCTCGGGCGGAGGCATGATCTATGTCGCTTTGAGTGGATCACCCAGGTGCCCGCCCTGGATGTCCGATGTGGAGTGCGATCAGCAGGTGACCGATAAGACCCAGGATGGAATTGCCGAGGTGGATGTCATCCAAGGAAAAGTGGTGCGCGTTCTTCCGGGAGGTTCGGACCCCGAGCAGTTCGACATCACTCGTGACGGAGAGCGCATCTATGTTTCCAACGAAGACGTCGGCCTGGCCACCATCGTAGATGTGAACTCGGGTGAGATCGTGCACACCGTCGAGGTTGGAACCGAACCCGAAGGCGTGGCTCTCAGCCCCGACGAAAGGCTGGCCTATGTGACCGGTGAGACGGATCACGATGTCACTGTGATCGATGCCGTGACAGGGGAGGTTCTGAGAAAAATCAAGGTCGGACTCCGGCCTCGAGATGTCGTCTTCACTGCCGATGGGTCTCGCGCTTTGGTGTCTTCCGAAATCGATGGCAAGGTCTCCGTGATCGACGTCTCCAGCCACACGGTCACGGCAACCGTTGAGATGCCCGAGGGGTCTCGATCCATGGGCCTGGCCCTGTCTGCCGATGATCGAACCCTCTACGTGGCGAACGGGCGCGCCCGAACGGTCTGTGAAGTGGATCTGACAACTTTGCGGGTCGGGCGCTGTGTTGCGGTCGGGGAGCGACCCTGGGGGATTGCCCTCTCCGGAGACGGTCGACGTCTTTACTCCGCCAACGGCCCTTCCAACGATGTTTCGATCGTTGATACAGAGACCCTCTCCGTCACCACCAGGGTTGCGGTGGGGACAAATCCCTGGGGCGTGATCGTGGCACCGAATCCTTGGCTGGAAGACGCGGGCCACTAGCACGGCGGGGTCCGCGTTGCCTTTGCCTGTCGGACCGGGTACATTAGCGCTTTGTATCGTTTAACCGCTCACAAAAGGGGGATTCTTCAATGAAGTTCGTCATGACCTATGAGATCAATCGTGCAAGCTGGGACAAGGCCGTGGATCAGTTCCTGGAAGGGGGCGGACTTCCCCCGGCCGGCGTAACCATGCTGGGGCGATGGCATGCCGCAGCCGGACGCAATGGCTACATTGTCCTGGAAAGCGACGACCAGGCTGCGATCTACCGCTGGGCCTCGGAGTGGCACGCGTATTGTAACTTCGACGTCACGCCGGTCGTCGAAGACGAAGAGGCGGCCGCGGTGCTGCAAAGTATGAGGTAGGCCGAAGGGAGTTCGAAGCTACCTAGAGTGGGAGGGAGCCCAGGCCGCGATATCTTGAAAGTGGGAGGCGTCCTCGGGGCGGCGACCGTTTAAGTCCGGCCGATCGCAGACCTGAGGACGCCTCCCACTTTTCACCATCCGCCGCCCCCCCCCCCCTCCTCCACCACCACCGCCGCCGGATGAACCTCCTCCTCCGCTCCCGGAGCTGGATCCGGGAGCGGAGGTCGAGGAGGAGATGGCGCTGCCCAGAGAGGAGCCCAGGGCGGACCAGTTGGCCGCTTGCCAGCTGCGCATGCCGTCCCCCCGGTACCAGGGGTGGGAATAGCCGTCTGGACGCTCCCGGAAGGCTTTCTCCAGCACCTCCTCGAACTGACCCGCCCACTCATTCTCCACATCCAGGGCCAGGGCGTAGGGCAGGTTCTCTTCGAACAATTCGACCGTGCGTCGAGAAGGATCCCCGGTGGGTTTTAGCCCCACTCTCGAGCTGGAGAGATATTTCCGAAAGCCGTCGATCTGATCCATCAGCATGCGGCCCTTCCCGGTAGGGCTCTTGAGCCACTCGAAAAAGAAAAGATTGGCGGCCACCACCAGCAGCAACTGGGGAATGATCCACAGTGACGAAGCCCGGGCCAGCATCCAGAAACCGAGGACTTCTCCTCCCAGGAAAGGGAGCGCGAAGAGAGTCAGGAGAATGGACCCTAGAAAGCGACCCACGGCCATAAACCCGCTACTCTGTCTGAAAACCGCTCCCCAGGCCTCGATGACACCGAGCACCAGAAAACAGACGACGAAAGTCCAGATGGTCAACCAGATGGTCATGAATCCCACTACGGGAAGCTCCCCGCTGCCCAGCAGGGGGAGAGGGCGATCCCTGGAATCAACCATCTTCGGTTGGCCCGGAAGTGAGTCCCCTCGTACTGTGTCCGCAGCACCGTCTTGAGAGACTTGATGGCTTTCTTCAGCTTCTTTCGATTCGATTGGCTGAGCCGGATCCGATCCGCTGAGAGCAGGTGCCTGGCCACTGCCTTTTCGCCCCTGGAGAGGTCCTTTTTCGGTTCTTCCAAACGGACCAGTTCATAGGTGCCCCCGGTCTCGTCAATCCTCAAATGTCCCTTCACGGCCATATCAATCAGGGCCACCGTGAAGCACTTTCTGTCAAATCCCATCCGGCTCAGGTAGCGAACGCCGGCAGGAGGCAGTCCCATGGGAGAGGAAGCCTGAGGGAAGATGGATCCCGCCTGGGGATCCCTGCCCACCAGTATCCAGGCCAGAAAGTAATAGAGCAGCAGCGCGGCCAGGCTGATCGCGGCGATCATGAGCTCCGGGTTGGCTTCCCGAAACCGGGCCCCAGTTCTGTTCACCGGCGGGTTGGCGGACGTGGCCTTTGGGAAAGCTCACCACAATCGTCAAGCCTTCACCCGAGCCCAGAGAGTCGGTCGTCGAAAAATGGACTTCCCCGGTTGTCGCATCAACCCGGGACTGGTAGTTCTGCTCCTTGGAGTTTTGCGGGCCCGTGTAACCTTCCAGCTCGATTTCGCTGCGGGGCAGGCCCCGGGGCAGGATCACCACAGCCGAAGCCGTCTCAATGGGAAACGCCCACTCCGTCCCGGTGACATTCCAGTAGAGCTCGTCGTAATCTTGGAAGAATCCAAGTTGGCGAGCCGTCTCGTACTCGATCTGGTAGGTGTGCTCGCCCCTATCGAGAATCCGATCCTCTCTTCCAATATAGAGACGAACCCCTGCGGACAAGTTCTCCGTATGGAAGGGTTCCCGCTGGCCGTTGCGCGCCACCCGGTTCACCTGAAAAGGAACGGCTACGCGTGTAAAGAAAGGGCCGCTGTAGAGGGTTGGGAAATCGCGATAGATACCTCTTCGGATTTTCTTTCCCTGGGCCTGGACCGTGATCGTCTCCGTGACAACCATGGAGCCGTCCTCGCGGACCACGATGCGGCTGTGGTAGCCGAGGATCCGCTCCGACTGCGCCAACAGACAGGAACACAGCCCAGCAAACCAGAGGGTCAGGATCAGCCAGAGTCGCACGGCTCTTCGATTGTAGTACGCAGCACTGGGCGAAAAAGGTGACGGGAAAGGGGCCTCTGGTATAGTTTCAACTGCTTTGAGGAGTGGATCAGATCTTTACATCATTGTGCTGGGCGGGTTGCTGCTGATGCTCCCAGCCGGTGTGTCCGGCCAGGACCCGGTCCGATCGGCGGGCTTCGAGGCAGACATCTACCCCATCTTCGAGAAGGCCTGTACCGACTGCCACGGTCCGAAAGTGCAAAGGGCTCAGCTGCGGCTCGATGCGAGAGAGTTGGCTTTCGCCGACCGCCCGTCCGGACCAGTGATTCTACCCGGCAATCCTCTGGAGAGCACTCTCTATCAGCGCGTTGCAGGACTGAACGGTCTGGAGCCTATGCCTTTCGGGGGCCAGCTCGAGGCGGCAGAAGTCGAACTGATTCGAACCTGGATTGAGCAGGGGGCGGTCTGGCCCGACGGTGTCGGAAGAAGCGATGTCGAGATCAGCCGCCACTGGGCCTTCGTGGCTCCCGTGCGGCCTCCCCTTCCCAAAGTAAACCGAGACGACTGGCCGGCCAATCCCATCGATCGCTTTATCCTGAAGAGACTGGAGACAGAGGGCCTGCCCCCTTCTCCGGCAGCGGATCGAGTGACCCTGCTGCGCCGCCTGAGTCTGGATCTGATCGGACTGCCGCCCTCCATCGAAGAAGCGGACGCCTTTCTGGCCGACGAGTCCCCGGATGCCTATAGGAAACAGGTGGAGAGGCTGCTCGGCTCACCCCACTATGGGGAGCGCTGGGGACGGCACTGGCTGGATGCTGCCCGTTACGCGGATTCGGACGGCTTCGAAAAAGACAAATCGCGGCGGGTCTGGTTCTATCGCGACTGGGTGATCCAGGCTCTGAACCGCGATTTACCCTACGACCGGTTCATCATTGAGCAACTGGCGGGAGATTTGCTGCCCGATGCAACTCAGGATCAGATCGTAGCCACGGGCTTCCTGCGCAACTCGATGATCAACGAGGAGGGCGGCATCGATCCGGAACAGTTCCGGATGGAGGCCATGTTTGATCGCATGGACGCCATCGGCAAGGGAATCCTGGGCGTCACCATCCAGTGTGCCCAGTGCCACGACCACAAGTTTGATCCTTTTCGCCAGGAAGAGTATTACCGAATGTTTGCCTTCCTCAACAATTCCCACGAAGCGAACATCCCGGTGTACACACCCGAAGAGCAGGTAAAGAGGGCCGAGATCTTCCGGCGGATCCGGGAGATTGAAGCGGACCTCAAGCACCGTCACCCCGACTGGGAACAGCGTCTGGCTCAATGGGAGGCGGACGTGTACGGGAATCAACCCGCCTGGACCGTCCTGCGGCCCGAGATTGACGATATCTCCACGGGCGGCCAGAAGTATTCGGTACGGGAGCATGGTTCCCTGCTGGCCGGGGGGTTTTCCCCAAGCAATCTGGCACTGAAGCTGACGGTTGAAACGGAGGTTCAAGACATTACTGCCTTCCGCCTGGAGTTGCTGACCGACCCCAACCTGCCGCTGGGTGGACCTGGACGATCTCCGAAGGGAATGTGGGCCCTGACGGAATTCGAAGTCCAGGCCGCGCCGGCAGACGATCCCGAGATGTCAAACGAGATCAAGATAGTCAGGGCCGGGGCAAGTCTGTCCGTGCCAGAGCGGCTGCTCGAGCCGATCTTCGACGACAAGAGCGGTCGCAGACGTGTCACAGGGCCGATTGAGTTCGCCATTGATGGAAAAAAGGAAACCGCCTGGGGGATCGACAACGGTCCAGGCCGGCGAAATCAGCCCCGCCAGGGGGTCTTCGTGGTGGAGAATCCCATCTCCCATCCCCATGGAACCCTGCTCACGTTCCATCTTCTCCAGATTCACGGCGGCTGGAACAGTGATGACAATCAAAGTCACAATCTGGGACGCTTCCGCCTGTCTTTGACAACCACCCCGGATGCCGGTGTCGATCCTGTACCGGCGCGCGTCCGAGACATTCTGGAACTCCCCTCCCAGCGCCGAACGGCCCTTCAGCAGCAACTGGTCTTTGCATACTGGCGAACCACCGTACCCGGGTGGGAGGCGACCAACCACCGGGTCGAGAAGTTGTGGCAGGAGCATCCCGAGGGATCCGCTCAGCTAGTGTTGCAGGAACGGGAGAGCGAACGCGACACCCATGTCTTGATGCGGGGCGATTTCCTGAAACCGGAACGGAGCGTGGCAGCCGGTGTTCCCTCCTTTTTGCACCCCTTTCCTGAAGGCTTGCCCGAGAACCGGCTCGGTTTTGCTCGCTGGCTGGTAGATCGCGAATCGCCCACGACTGCCCGTTCACTGGTGAATCGTGTCTGGCAGACCTATTTCGGAACAGGCCTGGTGGCAACCAGTGAAGACCTGGGAACTCAGAGCGAAGCCCCATCCCACCCCCGCTTGCTCGACTGGCTGGCCGTGGAGTTCATGGAGCGGGGCTGGAGCCTCAAAAAGCTGCACCGGCTGATCCTGAATTCGGCCACCTACCGCCAGAGTTCAAGAGTGACACCGACGCTGCGCGAAAGAGACCCCTACAACCGGTTGCTGGCTCGCGGGCCCCGTCTGCGTGTGGAAGCTGAGATCGTGCGCGACATCACGCTGGCGGCCAGTGGCCTCCTGAACCCCAGGATTGGAGGGCCTAGTGTCTTTCCGCCGGCACCGGAATTCCTCTTTAAGCCTCCGGCCAGCTTTGGTCCCAAGATCTGGGATGTGGCCGAGGGGGAAGACCGCTACCGGAGGGCCCTGTACACGTTTCGTTATCGCTCGGTTCCTTATCCCATGCTGCAGACTTTCGACGCTCCCAATGGCGACTCCTCCTGCGTCCGCCGCTCTCGCTCCAACACTCCTCTGCAGGCCCTCACGGCTTTGAACGAACCACTCTTCATGGAGGCGGCCCAGGCTCTGGCGTTGAAAACCCTGCAGGAGGGCGGTCAAGATGACCTGGAGCGCATCACCTTTGCTTTCCGGCGCTGTCTGGCCAGGAGGCCCGGGCCTAAAGAGAGCAAAGAACTGCTGTCTCTACTCCACAAACAGACCGCCCGTCTGGCGGAAGGGTGGATCAGTCCATGGGGAATTGCCGGCATTGACGAGAAGCGAAGGCCGGAACTACCGGCGGGGGCGACTCCTGTACAACTGGCGGCATGGACGACGGTTTCCCGTGTTCTACTGAATCTCGACGAGACCATAACCAGGGAATGAGGATGAAGGAATGAGCTGCCAGGATCACCTCTGGCGCAAACTTGCCCCCCGGGCGGTAAGCCGGCGCTGGTTTCTGGAGCAGTGCGGAGTCGGACTGGGAGCTGTGGCTCTGGGCCGGCTCCTGGGAGAGGCCGGGTATGCAGCGCCGCCGCCCTCGTCCTCCGCACGCCCCCTGGCTCCCAGGGCGCCCCACTACTCGCCCCGCACCAAGAACATCATCTTCCTGTTCATGGCGGGGGCTCCCAGTCATCTGGACCTGTTCGATCGCAAGCCCCAGCTGGCCAGGTTTGACGGAACCCTGCCACCGGCGGAACTGGTCAAGAACTACCGGGCCGCGTTCATCAACCCCAGCTCCAAGCTTCTTGGTCCCAAGTTCTCGTTTTCCCGGCACGGTCAGTCGGGTGCCGAGTTGTCCGAGCTCCTGCCCCACACGGCAACTGTGGTGGACGACATCACCATCGTGAAATCGATGGTGACCGATGCCTTCAATCACGCCCCCGGACAGCTCCTGATGAACACGGGCGCTCAGCAGTTCGGAAGACCCGGCATGGGGGCCTGGGTGACCTACGGACTGGGCAGCGAAGCCCACGATCTACCTGGTTTTGTGGTCTTCAGCTCGGGATCGAAGGGTCCCAGCTGCGGGGATTCCTGCTGGGGCAGCGGATTCTTACCCACGGTCTATCAGGGTGTTCAGTTTCGTTCCAGTGGCGATCCTGTTCTCTACCTCTCCAACCCCGGCGGCATGGACCAAGAGCTACAGCGCGATTCCCTGGACTCGATTCGACGGCTCAATGAAATGCATCTGGGCGTGACTGGAGATCCCGAGATCTCGACTCGCATCAGCTCTTACGAGATGGCCTTTCAAATGCAGAGCAGTGTGCCCGGGTTGATGGACCTGTCCCAGGAGCCGGAGGACATTCTGGAACTCTACGGCGCCGAGCCGGGGAAGGCGTCCTACGCCAATAACTGCCTCCTGGCCCGGCGGCTGGTGGAGCGGGGAGTTCGCTTTGTGCAGCTCTACCACGAAGCCTGGGACCAGCATGGCAACCTGGTCCGAGACCTGAAAAAGAACTGTCTGGCCACCGATCAGGCTTCCGCCGCCCTCATCAAGGACCTGAAACAGAGAGGGTTACTGGACGAGACACTGGTCATCTGGGGCGGAGAGTTCGGACGAACTCCCATGGTTCAGGGCGAGGCCAAGATGGCCGTGACCACCATCCCAATGCCTTCACCATGTGGATGGCAGGAGGTGGAATCAAGTCCGGTATCACGCTCGGCGCGACGGACGAATTCGGCTTCAACGTGGTGGAGGACCCGGTGCATGTGCACGATCTGCACGCCACCATTCTCCACCTGCTGGGCTTCGACCACACTCGCCTCACCTATCGTTTTCAAGGCCGGGACTTCCGTCTTACCGACGTCCACGGCGTGGTGGTCAACAAGCTGCTGGCCTAGCAGCCCGTATCTGGACTCCTCCTGTCAAGGGTCCTGTTCATTTTTTCGAATTCAGCTGATCTGGGCCCTGGCGACGAAACTCGGATGCTGGGTTGAAGCCAGGAGTTTCGCTGCAGGTCCAGAATCGCTATCGGATCATCTTCTCCTCCTTGGGTCTCTGGCATGAAAGCATCGACTTTTTGCGATTCGGTGTGGACTGCAGTCGTATCTCCGGCCTCTTAGTGGAGCTGTGTTCTGGCTCCGGGCCATGATGAATATTCGCGCGTGGGGCGCCTATCGTGGTGACGGCCATCGAGTGGCCAAGGCTGCTATCGGCGTGTTCCCCGCGCCGGTCTGACCGGTTCGCCATCAGTTCGAATCCTTTCATGCAGTTCCCAGGGAAAGATCTTGACAAATCTTTTATCGCTTAAGCTCGCTGGGGTTCATAGGCGGCGTCACGGGTGGAAACGGCCCAGAGTAGACGGGCCAGCTTATTGGCCACAGCCACTGCCGCTTTGTTGTGCCCCCGTCGTTTTTCAATCTCCAAACCCCACCTGTGCAAACGGTCTGGCCGCTGCTTGGACTTGGCCGTCCACAAGACCGATCGCCCACCGTGGATCAAGAGAGTGCGCAAATAGATGTCCCCTTGCTTGCTGATGCACCCGAGTCGACGCCGCAGACCGCTGGAGTGCTCCCGCGGTGTCAAGCCCAGATAACTGGCAAAGTGTCGTCCCGAATCAAAGCGCCTCAGATCTCCCACAAAACCGGCCACCGCTGTGGCTGTCAGCAATCCCACCCCGGGGATCGACTGCAGTTGTTCAATCGCAACACTCTGTCGCGATAGCGCTTTCAGTTTCCTTTCGATCCGATCGATTCGCCCCTCCAGCTCTCTGACTTCCAGACAGATCTCCTCCAGCACCGATCGGATCCCATTCGGAATCTCCACTTCTGCATCTTCGATCCATCCTCGCACCCGCTCCACGGCCTGGCAGGCTCCAACGGGAATCGTCAAACCGAATTCCCGTAGAATGCCCCGCATCGTATTGATCCGTGCCGTGCGGGTGCGCATCCATGCCGTCCGCACCCGATGTAAGGCGGTCAACTGCTGCTGCGATTCATTTTTGATCGGAACCGGTCGAATGGCACTGTTGCGGTGGGCTTCCAACAACCCTTTCACATCACTGCGATCCGTCTTGTTGCGTAACACGTACGGCCGGACGTAGGCTGGCGGCAGCAGCACAACTTCGTGCCCCAGTTCCCGGAATCGCCGGCCCCAGTAGTGAGCCGAACCGCAGGCTTCCATCAGGATCGTTGCCCGTTGTTGCTTGGCCATGAACCTCAACAACCGAGCTCGACCCAGGCGATGCGTCTTCTCCATCCGACCAGGCTGCTCGGAAATCCCAATCTCAAAGACCGACTTTGCCAAATCCACTGCGATTGTTCTATGCTTCATTTCAGACTCCTCCTGATACAGTTAAAAACTTTGGCTCTGGCACTTTAGATGCCGTCTAAGCCTAAAGGAGGAGTCCATCTCATCATGGTGAAAGTCGAGGATAAGGGGTCACACAGCGACACTAGACTGACCCCATGGCAATGGGGAAAAAGAAACGTCGACAGCAAGAAGACCTGTGGGTCGCCACCAGTGAGCTGCCCCGCACCGCCGGCCATCCCTTCTACGAAAGACTGAATGGCCTTTTCAACGAACACGGCTTTGACGACTTCGTGGAGGGACTGTGTGGGAAGTTCTATGCAGACAAGATGGGGCGACCGAGCCTGGCTCCGGGAGTGTACTTTCGGCTGCTGCTGGTGGGGTATTTCGAAGGGATCGGATCGGAACGAGGAATCGCCTGGAGAGCAGCTGATTCTCTGGCACTGCGAGAGTTTCTGGGTTTGAAACTGAGCGAGTCGCCGTCTGATCACTCCACGATCTCCCGAACCCGACGACTGATCGATGTGGCTACCCACGAAGCAGTGTTTGACTGGGTACTGAAGCGGATCGGGGCGAGCGGCCTGCTGCGGGGCAAGACGATCGGCATCGATGCCACAACGCTGGAAGCGAATGCGGCGCTGCGCAGCATCGTGCGCCGCGACAGCGAGCAGGGGTATGAAGAGTTTTTGATGGAGCTGGCGAAAGCCTCCGGCATTGAGACGCCGCGACGGGAAGATCTGGCCAAACTGGACCGCAAGCGCACGGGCAAAGGATCGAACCGGGTTTGGAAGCACCCGCATGATGCGGATGCGCGGATTACCAGAATGAAGGACGGGCGGACGCACCTGGCGCACAAGGCGGAGCATGCAGTGGATCTGGAGACCGGAGCGATTGTCTCGGTGACGGTACAGGGAGCCGATCGAGGGGACACGCAGACCATGGTGAAGACCCTGACGGAAGCGGCCGAGAAGGTGGAACAAGCGCTGCCGGAGGGACGAGGCCTCGAAGAGGTGGTGGCCGACAAGGGGTATCACAGCACGCAGCGGATGGTGGACCTGGAGGCGGTGGGACTGCGCAGCTATGTGAGCGAACCGAGGCGAGGGAAGCGACGCTGGCGAGGAGACCGGCAGGGGCAGGAAGCGGTGTATGCGAATCGGCGGCGCATCCGGGGAGAGCGAGGGCAGCGGCTGCTGCGGCAACGAGGAGAGCAGCTGGAGCGACACCCTGTGCGCATCTGTACGGGAGCGGAGGGATGAGACGGCTGCATGTACGGGGACATGAGAATGTGTTGAAGCGACTGCTGATCCAGGTGAGCGCCTTCAATCTGGGGATGCTGATGCGTCAGAGCCTGGGTGTGGGAACGCCGCGGGGTCTGCAGGGGCGGATTTGCGCCCTGATGCTATTGATTTTGTCGCTGTTCAAGCGTCTTAAGGGCCTGTTCGGACTGATTCCGGCTGCTTGGCCCGAAAAACCCAACTCAGCGACCCCTTCGCTGCTTCCACCGGTGGGTACCACCTGAGCTCAGAAAACGTACTTCCACCACGGACTGCTAGCAGTCGCCAACTAAAGTTCACGTTTCAGGACCGGACTTTCAAGTTTAGATATAATCACTCGATTGGCGGCAGGGGGGTATACAGATCGTTGAGGTCTTGTCCGGCCATGGATCGCCAGATGGCGATATCGTGATTGCGATTACGAGTCTGTATGAGGCGGAACAGTTCTACAGCAACGCAGAAGAGATGATCCAACAATTCCTCCGGAAAGCCCAGAATCAGTCATAGCCTTGAGGCTGCCAAGACCCCATGCCGCTGAACACAACGCTCGCAGATATCACGGCCCGCCTACAACAGAACAGGTTCCCGAACGAGCAGGCGATCTCCCAGGGAATCGTACTCCGAGTGCTGCGGGAACTTGGCTGGGACACATACGACGCCAACGTCGTCTGGCCTGAATACCAGACTGCTGGTCGTGGCAGAGTGGACTTCGCACTTTGCCATCCACCCTCGAAGCCAAGGATCTTCATCGAAGTCAAGCATGTTGGCAAAGCCGCGAACGCCGACGCCATCGAGCAGGCTTTACTATACGCCTTCAAGAGTGGCGTGCCCTTCGTCGTTCTCACCGACGGCAGAACTTGGAGCTTCTACTTGCCCGCTGAGCAGGGCGACTACGACGAGCGGCGCGTCTACAAGCTCGACCTGTACGAGCGGTCGCCGGGCGAGGCGGTCGCGACGTTTCGCCACTACCTTGCGCACGAGAGCGTGGCGTCCGGCGAGTCGCTTCAAGCTGCACGGACCGAATACCACAATCTCAACCGGCGCTCGCAGGCAAGGGCGGCCTTACCCGAAGTTTGGAGAGAACTCGTTCAAAAAAGGGACGATAAGCTCATTGAAATCCTAGGCGACGCCGTGGAATCGAAGGTTGGATTCCCACCGAATGCCGCTGCCGTCGCGGACTTCCTCGATGGCCTGGCCGCATCCGAATCGCCACCACCGCTGCCTGCGTCGAAGTCCGTGTCCACCCCCGCCGACACCGCATCTACACCACAGCTCGTGATCCGCGGCGAGCGATACGATTGCCGGACCGGCAAGGACGTAATGGTCACTGTTCTTCGCGAGCTCGCGAACTCGGACCCGTCGTTTCTCGAACGCTGCGCCGAGCATCCCGACGCGCGCGGACACAAGCGCCGTTACATCGCCCGGGCACCTGAAGAACTCCATCCGTCACGCGAAGATGAGCGCCGCCACCACGAAGAACTGCCGGGTGGCTGGTTGGTCTTCACCAAACTCAACAGCAACGCCAAGCGGAAGGTCATCGGCCTCGCCGCCGAGACGGCTGGCTTGAAGCTCAATGTGGACATCAAGCTTCCGTTTTAGACTGATCGAGCCGGTGCGTTGCACCGCGCTGGTTTACTGGAGCCGCCATGAAACTCGATGCCGCAAACCAGATCTTCACCACACTGCCGATGGAGAGAGCGGTGGCTTCTCAGGAATAGATGGGGAGTTTCGACAGAATCCCTATTTACTTCAGAAACCCTTGAAAAACCGTCGGGTACGGGAAAACCAACTCCACTTGTTGAAATTCTTTTCTCCCCGGAACCGCACCCATCGCCGTCAGGCACCGAACGACAAGAGCACCATTCCGGCTAACAGGACATCGGCCAAGGCCGCATCAGTGACCCGGGTTGGTGCGGTAGGCCAGGACCGGAAAGGCCGTCACTAGCCCGCATAGATCACCGATTTGGAAATGAAGGTGATTTTGGCAGGCCGGAACGGTTTTCTGAGAGTTTCGCTATCGATCCGGTCCAGGTCGAGTGATGCGGTGGTGTGGATGGTCGTGAATGGAGCGTTTTTCGGGTTCGGAAGAGCGTGACGGAATGCATTCAGGCAGAGCTCGGCCTGAGCGATGGAACGATTTCGTTTTTGGGGGCGTTTGATCGGGACAGACCTCAGCAGCGCAGAGGAATGGCCTGGAGGTTTCGAACGACGGCAGCGAAGACCTCGCTGTAGGGATAGGCTTCCGACATGGAGATCCAGACGTGGCGGACCGTGAGGCGGACCTGGGCGCCGATCTTCAGAAGCTTCAAGCGAATCGTCTGACACTGAGCGCGAGCCAGGGGGGTCTGCTTCAGTCCGAGACGACGCAAGGCGTGCATGAGCATGTAGGCGGCGGAGGACAGATACAGCCGGAGTTGATTGGCGCGCATCGTTGCCGCGCTGGTCCGGTCGGCGAACAGACCCAACTGCTGTTCTTTTATGCGGTTCTCCATGTCGCCTCGCGCACAGTAGAAGTCTTCGTAGAGCGCGCGGGCCCCCAGGCGTTCCGGCGACAGGGAGGTGACGACGAATCGGGGATTGGCGCCTTTGTCCAGGAACTCGGCCTTGCCGACGACGCATCGCTCCGAGGTCCAACTGTGGCGAGTCCGGTAGCGGAAATCCTTGAACACCCGCGCCGGTCGCCCGGTGGCGTTGAACTCGGCTTCGGCCTGAGTCATCGCTTCGGCGCTCTCTGACTTGAGCCGATCATTGTTGGCCAACCCCATCACGTAATCCACGTGATGGTCTTCACACCAGCGGAGCAAGTCATCCCGGCAAAAGCCCGAGTCGGCCCGGATGACGATCGAGACCTCTGGCCAGCTCTGCCGAATCCGGCCGACGATCCGTTCCAGTTCCTCCACCGATCCCGCGGCCCCATCGATATTGGAACACCGCAACCGGGCGCACAGCAGATGCTCCCCCGAGAAGATGTACAGCGGGAGATAACAGTAGTGGCGGTAGTAACCGTGAAAGAACCGGCCTTCCTGCTGGCCATGGATCGGGTCGTCGGTCACATCTAGATCCAGCACCATCTCCTCGGGCGCCGAGTCGTGGGACTCCACGAAGGCATCCACCATCCAGCCGTCGATCCGGTCCGGGTCCATCGCGATCTTCTTGTACCGCTCCTGCTCATTGACCTCGGCGCCGGTCAACTCCAACCGGTTCAGCGTACACCTGCCCGCCAGCGCCTTCCCCCGATCTGAGGCCTGCCGCCGCCGCTCTCCCAACGGATCGGCTTTGTCCACTGCCATCGCCAGCATTGGATCGGTGCGCAGTTGGTCGTGATCGTTCAGATCCTCATATCCCAGACAGAGTCCGTAGATGCGCTGCCCCAACAACTCCTCCACCGTGTGTTCGATCAACCGCGGATCCCGGTGATCCCTGAAGCACGCGGTCAGTCCGGCAACGAGACCCGTCCGCTGCTCGACCTCGCGTAACAGCAGCACCCCTGCATCGGAGGTGATCTTCCCGCCGTCGAACCGCGCCTTCACTTTGCGTTGAAATAGTCCGTGAACGTCGAACCTGGCTTGTTTACACTCTGTTCTCATAAGGGCCGCCTCCGTTTGGCTTTGAAGTCGTTCATTCAAAACGCTTTATACCAAACAGGGCGGCCTTTTCAGGTCCCATCGGTGAGAAATGGCGGCTAGCTAGCCTGGATTATGCAAGAACCGTAATCCGCTGTTGAAAAAGGGCTCGAGAAGTGGCCCAACTCGGAAGCGGGCAGTTGTGACAGGCGGATTTGCGAAGAATATCGGTTGGCGAGGCGTTTGAGTGGTTGGGGGAGTGAATTTCAGACAGATCTGGGCCTGGATGAGTGTCGGAAGCGGTTTTTCGGGGAACTGGGAGAAGCTAGCTGGAGTTCAGGCGACTCAAGACGAGGTGAAAGAGGGGTTGTTCGGGAAAGGCTGAGGAAAGATGGACCCAGATGCGTCGAGTGGTTTGTCGGATCCGGGCCCCGATCTTGAGGACACGACGACGTAAGGTTTCGATTTCGAGCTTGTGCCAGGGGGTTCCGTGCAGATAGTCGCGCAGGCGCACGAACATCTGGTAAGCCAGTGCATGCAGGAGGAGTCGAAACTGGTTGGCCAGGAATCGATGACAGCTGAGTCGGTCCATGCTCAGATGATTCTTAAAGGCCTTGATGAAGTTCTCGGTCTGCCCTCGGTCGGTGTAGTGGTCATAAAGTGATTGGGAGCAGAGATCGTCCCGGTTGGTGACCACAAAGCGACGATTGATCCCGCGCTGATCGACCTCCACTTTGACAATGACGCGACGGGATCGATCCCAGCTGTTGGCTCGATAAAGAAACTCGTCAAACTGACGCTGTTTTTCCTCCCGCTCAACGAACTGCAGCCGAGTCGAATCCAGCAGGGGCTCGACCACTCGCTGCAGGCGAGGGTTGCGACTTAACCCAATGACATATTGGAGTTGATTCTCTTCACCTTCACAGAACTCGTAGAGCCGAGGCGTGGCAAAGCCGCTGTCGGCCCGAATCTCAATCTCGACATCCGTCCCCACTGCTTGTCGGATGGCCTCCACGACGCGCTTCAGAATGGGCACGATGTGAGAGGCAGCCCCCTTGTTGCCAGGTCTCAACACGGCACAGACCAGGTCTCCCGTGGCGGCATCGAAGATCAGCAAAGGATGCAGAATGTGGTTTCGGTAATACCCGTGGTAGAAGGCGAACTCCTGTTGGCCGTGAGTGTGGTCGTCGGTACTGTCCAGATCCAGGATGATCTTGGCGGGACGTCTCTTCTTCAGGGAGCGCACATAACGGCGTAGCAGCCACCGGCTCAGACGCATCAGATCCTTCTTGGTGACGGAGTTCTCCAGGCGGGAGAAAGTCGGCTGGGTGGCCAAATCGGGATCGCTCTCTGGCAACTGATCACAGACTGTCTTGAGCATCGGATCCGAGCGCAGCGTATCGGCGTCGTTACAGTCTTCGTAGCCGGCCACGATCTGCAAGACTCGTTGTCGGATCAACTTCAACAGGTCATGACGAATGTAGCGTTGGTCTCGACTTTCCGAAATACAGGAACTGAAGCCCTCGCACAATCGATGGTGACGATCCAGCGATCCAAACAACAACCATCCTGCGTCGGAAGTGAGGTTCCCCCCATCAAAACGAGCCGTGATGTTTCTGTGGCTATGAAATGGCAGGGTATTCTGGCAGACTGCTTTCAACATTGCCGTAGCTCCTGTTTAGGGTCTTTGTTTCTCTAAACCCTTTTATATCAGAGAGCTACGGCTTTTTTTCTGGACCCAAATCTCACTCGGATTCAGATCTCTTGCATAATCCGGGCTAGGTTGTCCAGATTGTAGCCGCCTTCCAGTAAAGACACGACGCGGCCTTCGCCGTGCCGACTCGCCACCTATGAGCACCGGTCCTTCAAGCAGGGACCAGTTGGTCGTGGGGCTGGCGAAGGGAAGTTCCGATGCGGACGTGAAATGCTACAGGAAGGTTTAAAAAAAGCCTTTCAACATCTGCAGTCCAACCAGAAGAACTATCGGTGAGAAATCCATCCTGCCCATGGTCGGGAGAACGCGCCGGATCGGCTGCAACAGCGGTTCGGTAAGGCTGTTGACAAACCGGACAGCCGGATTGTCATATGGGAGTTGGAACCACGAGAGTATGACCGCGACGAAAACGATCAATGAGTAGAGATCGATGATCTTGATCAGAATCATGAGTTTTGTTCATTCATCTGGAATTTTCGATTTGGACTTCTGGCTGCAACAGGATAGTCTCTCTGCTCTCCGGAACACAATGAATTCACCGCCGGAAATCAGCCCCCGGTTGGATCGTCTTGCGCCTGCGGCTTGATCCGGCCGTGCTTGACTTCCGGCGGGCGGAGGCGCAACCCGCGAGCGCCCCCTGTCGGATGAACACAAAGAGCCGTATTCACATCTCACTAAGGAAGGAGGCGCGATCCGCTCCATGAAGAAGCTCTGTTTCACTCTGGTCCTGCTCTTTGTGGCGACCTTAACCACCGGCGGTTGTGCCGCCAAAATAGGCCTCTCCGATCTCCGCCACTTCGCCGAAGGATTTCGGCGCGCCCAAGAAGATGAAATCCGCCGATGCTGGGTAGCCAGGTGCTGTTGGACCGGCTACTACGGTAGTTGTCTCCAGCACGGACCACTCCCAGGATACAGAACCCTTAAGCATCCGTGTTACTGAAGTTTACGAAGCTCGGATCTCCGCAGGCACTCCTTGAAGTGCAAGGCAGTAGCTGCCCCTTCCATGGGGCCTCTCTCAGACGCATCAGCGCTGCTGCGGGTCGGGAGTATTGGGACGGGCATTGTCACGTTAATCGTGTTGGGCCGCAAAGGCCCGCATGGATTCCCTTTCAGGCGGCCGCACTCGCACTTTCCCATACATTGAATGCGTCTTTTCGAAATCGTTTGAATGTGAGTCTATTGCATAAATGACGTTGGAGGTAAAAGGTATTGTAAACGGCGGCCTGGATGTTCAGGAAGTGTTGGGCCGAACCCGGTGATTTGAAACGCTGCTATTTTCGTTCTCGACGCCGGACGGGCTGATGCGAATTCTCGGCACGATTATTCGCACGCTTATCGTCGATGTGTTGAGCCGTTAGGCCGAGGGTTCGAATGGCGACGTGATAGGACCTGAGTTTATCGGTTGTAATCCGGGTGGGTGTCCAGCCTTGTTTCTTCAGCAGCTTGTGCATCAACTTCAACGCTGCTTGGGCGTTCCGCTTCGATTGCACGAGGAAATCCAGGACCTCGCCTTCATTGTCGACCGCGCGCCATAACCAATAACGCTGTCCGCGAATCACGATGACCCTCTCATCAAGATGCCAATAGCCGTTGGGAATGGGTTGCGTGTGGCCCAGGTTTCGGGCAATCGGCGCACCCAACTCGAGGAACCAGCGCCGTACGCTCTCGTAGGAAATATCCAGACCTCGCTCCGCAAGAAGATCCTCCACATCCCGATAGCTCAGAGTGAACCTGGCATAGAGCCAAACGGCGCGTCGAATGATTTCCGGTGGAAAGCGGTGACGTTTGAAGGAAATGGGGTCCATCCCAAAAGGCTACACCGAAATCACCAGATCGAGATTAGAGCACTTAACGTGACAATGCCACCTAGACACACAGACCTCTTGGGGCTGGAGGGTCTCAACTAAAACCGGGAAACGTCTCACCCAGATTTCCACCATCTCCTCCTGCTGCTTTCGCCGCGCCTACTCCTGCTCAGCTTGGACCAACAACTCCAGCGCCTCCCAGTAGAATTCCCCTTCTGTCCCCACGGTTCCCAAGTACTTGTTCACCGAATCCATCGCAGCCTTGGTCGATCCTGCCGACAAAGACACCTGTGCATACTTGAAGTGGAACTCGTCTGGCAATGTCAGATCGTAGGGTAGCGCCCACATTCGTGTTGAAATACAACATAAGGGCGGTCCGAGCCTTGGGGGTCAGCCCGGAGCGATCTTGCGGGTCTGGATGAAGTGGTAGAGGGCGGAGCGGGAGACGTTCAGGATCTTGGCGATCGAGGCCTTGGAGACATCCTTATCCAACAACGCCCGAATGTCTTGCTCCTTGCCGTCGAGCTTGGATGTTCCCAGGGCCCCCTTGGGCCGGCCGAGCAGTTTACCCTTGGCTTTGGCAGCGGCGAGCCCTTCCTTGGTTCGTTCTGAGATCAGGTCCCGCTCCACCTCGGCAAACAATCCGAACAGGGCGATCATCACCTTGGTCCGCAGGTCCTGCTTGCCGTCGAACTCGATCGCCTCCTTGATGGCGATGAAGCGGATCTTGCGTCGGACCAGGGTCTCCACGATCTGGATCACCTGAGAGAGGCTGCGGCCGAGCCGCGACAACTCGCTGACCAGCAGACGGTCGCCGGGCTGCAGCGGCCCCAACATTTCGTCGATGCGGCGCTCGAGCAGACTCTTGCACGACGAGACCCGGGACTCGATGAATTGGTCGATCGGGAATCGGCGTTTCTGGCTGAACTCGAGGATCGCCAGCTTCTGGTTGGCGAGGTCCTGCGAACGAGTGGAGACGCGGAGGTAAGCGACGGTTTTCAAGGCGGCGTCCAAGAAAAGGTCAAATGGGGTCTATTTCGGACTGTTAAAGACTATGGTATCCAGAGCATTGTATAGTCAACTAACGTCGAGCAAGACGGACGTTTTGATGAGACGGTTCCAACTATATAATTGGAGTGGTGAGTGTTTTGCCTGATAGGTCTGGTTGGTTGGGGTTCGATTCCCCCTCACCTGCTCTGTCTCGGTGACCCTCTAACCTTCATTATCCTTAGGATATTGGCTTATACCGGCAGACTATCAGCGCCGAAGGGAAAGGAGGACCGCATGAAAACAGAGCAAGCTAGAACCGAAAAACCCACTGTAGCCGCCAGACTACTGGCGAACGCAATATGGGTCATCGGGACAAGCACGTGGTCTGGTCTGGCCCTATCAGGCAAAGCACTCACCCATCGATGAAAACGGATTGCGCACCGCCTCGTGAGTCCGTGCATCGTTGTTCTCGGTCCGCTGAAGATGCCAACCGCCCCGGGTTCTCAGGAGGCAGTTTTAGTTGAATCCCACACCATGACAAAAGGCGATTGGTTCCAATAGTACATCCGCTCGACCCCGGCGAGTGAAATGTACCCGATCGGAGCGGGAAGACTATCCGGGGGTCGCGCTTGAGGAATCGAAATCGGCCCCACATGTTGGGGTTCACGGGTCCAGAAGCAGCCAGCGGTTGACCGAGGCGTGACCGACCCCAAGGCGCTCGGCGATTTCCTGATAACTTAGCCCATCCTGGCGAAGCTGTTTCATTTCCGGCGTGAGCTTCCTGACAGGCATGGGCCACCCGTGCGGTTTCCCGTCCTTGCGACCCGATATTCCGTCGCTCGCTTGAGACACCTCTTCTGGAGACGGGTCATCTGGGATTTCCAGCCTTTTGCTACCCCGCAATCCTGTTCCCCTTACTGTCGTAGCGGTTCTTCCGGGACTCCGAAAAAGACTTGAATTGCGTGTCGAACCGCTTGTCCAGAGCACCGCTCTCGTATGGATACCCATGCAATCCGATGTAGAGGGCGGAGACTAAAGGGCGGAGCTTCCCGGGCGCGTAGAGCGTTCCGACGTGTTGCTGCTGCCAAGGATACCTGGACTTGCCAATCGGGTTCTTGCCGAGGAAGTCGAGAAAGCACTCGACGGTACGGCAGACATCCCAAGTCCACTCGCACTCGCTGTTCAGAATCCGGGTGTAAATCTGCTCGACTGTGTCCTGCCGGTCTTTGGGCAACTTGCGGAGGAGGTGTGCCAAATTATGGGTGTTGGTGTCGTGTGTGCCACCACGAATTTCGAAGTAGGTCTTCAGAAGCATCTCCGCAAGATACAACGCAACAATCTGCCTTCCGATATCCCAACCCAAAGCGCGCGGGTCCTTCTCGATGTCTCCGTAGGAGTGGTTCATTTGGAAGTAGTCGAGCATTCCTTCTAGGAAGCGGACGTACTTCGCGAAGTACGTTCGACGCTTCGCGCTGGGTTCTGTCTCCGGGGCAGCGCCCGGTGGATGTGGACGCCGCCGCCGCTGTGTTTTCTTCGCCATGTTCGACGCCTAAACGGGAGTACGATGGGATGGATCAATCTGCCAGTCTATACCGATCCTTGCCGGAGTGTACGCGAAAACCACCGGGTGCTTGGGGAGTCAATTATATAAATCCCCAGTCGCTAGTAATGCCGAAGGTTTCATGTCAAAAAATAGTAGGATCGACGAGTTCTCACCCCGGCATTGTGCTACCCGGAGAGTTAACCTGACAATGCCATCCGGGCCGGTAAAAAGCTGATTGCCCGGGACCTGCTTGAGTTGGCGTTTCGAGTTCTGATCGGAAGCTGCTTACCCGAACGTAGCTGATACGTTGACCATGCACGACGTTCTCCTGAATCCAGCCTGTCAGGAAGAAATCTATGACCCTGGACGGGGTTTGTCGATCAATCCAAATGAACGCCCTATTCTGACGCCGCTTGCCCTACTTCGTGAGGTTACCCCTTGTTAGCCAGCTCCCTCTGAATCTTCCCAGCTTCTTCAACGGCTCGCTTGAGCCCGGAGAAACGCACCGATTCGCCGGATAGTGCCTTCAATGATGGCAGTGTGATCGAGTGTTGACTTCGGTTTCTGTGGTCCAGTGACATCGTCGGTACGACGAAGAACTCCCACTGAGATACGTTCAATGGATCGAGGGTTTTCTGATGGGTATGTGCGAGCAGCGCAAAGACGTACACGTCCGCCTGTCGTCGGAGGTCTATGCTCTGCTGGTTGGCATCCTTATCCCATGCGCGCGTCTTTGGGATGCGAAAAGTGATTCGCGAGAGTTGGTCTTGATGCCAGCTCTGGATGTAGGCCGCGGACTTGACTTCAATGCGTGTGCCATCGAGCGCCTCTAGATCATATGAGGACCACTCCTCGCGGATACTGTCTTCGGCGACTCCGAGGGCTTGAGCAACAAGGTACTCCGCGAGTATTCCCCGGGTCACATTGCTCACTACATCCGAAAAACTCCATTGCCAGAAACTCAGCAAGTTGAAGCCCTTGGCTTGGCCCTCAATGTGGAACGGCTCGTCTCCCTTGTGCCGTTCCAGATTAGTCGGTCCGAGGTCGTTCATCCGGTTCACCGTTGGTATCCGCTGGCTCTTGCTGGCCCAAGAATACCTGAAATAGCATTGTCAAGTGGACTGGTTGCCGAGGGATCAAGCCACTATATCGAGTATTCGGGTGTGGTTTCACTGCCGATATCTTGGGCTGTCTCAGCTCGTGAGGTGTTAACTTGACAATGCCCTCCAGAGGTCATGCAGGTTCCCCTTGAGCGGGTGCAGGCGGTAGCCTAGATTATCCAGGTCCTTCGCACCGACCGCCACATCCAGGCACGCACGACTTGATCAGCCTGCAGCTTGGTTTTGTCTCCGCGCTTGAAAAGCCGTTCAAGCCTCGGTGCCGGAACGTCCTGAGTACATATGATGTGAATTGTCGTGATACGCATCACTACGATACCCTTCTGGAAATCGACTGTGTAGCTTTGATGAAGGGCGTCAGTTTTGCGGACCGTCGGATACTTGCGACAATGAACATCTCGACAATTGATCTCATCCCATGACACTCCCAGGGGGTGCTGCAGACAAACTCGGTAACCGCTACGAAAAGTGGTGGACGCTATCGCAGTTCGTTCGCATGCTCCAAGGCGAAACGGAAGCCATCCGAATTGAGGACCCAGGTGTCGAGAAGGCCGAGTTCGTTGTGGCAACCGGCTCGGAGCAAGAGTTCCATCAGGCGAAACGCAGCCACCCAAATGGCAAGTGGAGCCTCGCTTCGCTCGGCACCGATCTTCTTCAGAGAATCGGCAACCAATTGGTCGGCAACAATGACCGGTTCATTTTTGCCTCGGGCAGCGACGCTCGCGATCTATCTGACTTGTGCGAAGCGGCAAATAACGCAGAGTCCGTGGAGGAGTTCCAATTAAGCTTCCTGGCGGCTGAGGGACGAAAGACAGGGTTTCTAAAGTTGTGTGATTTATGGGCCTGCGACGTGCCGACTGCCTTCGATTGCCTGCGGCGGATTAAGATCCGAACGATTGGTGAGCCTGAACTCGAACAAAAGGTTCGATGGGGAGTCATTGCGCTCTTTCTCGCCAAACCAAACGCGGTAATGGACGCTCTGCGAGGAATCGCTGAAGACTCCGTACATCGCACGATTTCCCGCGAGATTCTTCTCAAAGAACTCACCCACCGAGGTTACACGCTACGGCGGCTTCGTAGCCCTGAGCATGCGGCTATCGCCACCCGGGAGGCCACGGATCGCTATCTTGCCGACGCACGCAGCAGACTCATTCAGCAAAAGCTCGTCCCAAGAGCAGCGTCGCAAACGCTTCTTTCGCGATTGCAGGGGGCTCCTATCGACAGCGTCCTGACCGGCAGGGCCGGCTCCGGGAAAACGGCCTGCGTCGTGGAGATTGTGGAGACCCTACGCGAACGAGGCTCCCCTGTGATGGCGTTCCGACTTGATCGCATCCCTTCGCCATCGACCACTATGAACCTTGGACAGCGCCTTGGTTTTGAAGAGTCTCCTGTTTTGATGCTTGCGGCTGCCGCAGAAGACGCCGAGCGCCCAGGTGTCTTGATCGTCGATCAGTTAGACGCGGTGAGCACCATGTCCGGCAGGAGTTCTGGGGCGTTCGATCTCGTCGAAAGCCTGCTCCACGAGGCACGCGGAACACACCGGCGTGCCACGATTCTCACTATTGTCGTTTGCCGAGCCTTCGATTGGATGAACGATTCCCGCCTGCGGAAGCTCCTGCCGGATTCGCATGCGCAGGTTGACGTCACCGAGTTCGCCGTCGACGAAGTCAAGACAATTCTGGAAGATGCCTGCTACGACCCGCAGTTGTTCCGAGAGCATCAGTTGGAACTCCTGCGGCTTCCACAGAACCTGTCCCTCTTTATTGAAGCCCGCTTTGATACTTCGAACGCGCCCGCATTCGACACGGCGAAGGACCTCTTTGACCGGTACTGGGAAGAGAAACGTAAATCGGTCGCGATGCGAGTCGCCCCCGCTCCCGATCAGTGGATGGAGGTCATTAAGATCATCTGCGCTGAAATGACCGCAACTCAGCAGCTTTCACTGGCCAGAGAGACGCTAGACACGATCCAACTCGATTACCTGGAACAATTGGCGTCAGAGGGCGTGCTGACCTTCGAAGGGGGCCGTTGTGGGTTCGGCCACGAGAGTTTCTTCGACTATTGCTTCGCACGATTGTTCTTCACCCAGTCGGAATCACTGGTGTCGTTTCTAAAAGAGTCAGAGCAGCATCTCTTTCGTCGCGCCCAAGCCCGACAGGTACTTGTCTACCTCCGTGACCGCGACCATGCGCGATACGTGAGGGAACTCTGCAACCTGCTTTCAGACCAGGGAATCCGGATGCATATCAAGGACCTTGTGTTTGCGCTCCTCGCCGAAGTCATGGATCCGACCGATGAAGAGTGGGCGATCTGGAAAAAGTGGATGGAGCCAGCGCTCAACGCCATTGAGAAAGGCATTCCGAATGCGGAGAAGTTGTCGGAGCTCGCTTGGCAGCGGTTTCTCGGGTCATCTTCATGGTTCACCTTTGCCGACCAGCACGGCATGATCGAGGGGTGGCTTGCCTCGGGCAGCGAAGAACTCGCCGATGTAATAGTCAACTGCCTGAAGGTCCACCATCAGCACTCACCGGACCGCGCCACAGCCTTACTCGAACCGTACGCCAACGAAGGAGGTGAATGGGTGCAGCGACTTGCAGTCTTCATCGATTGGGCACACCACCACAAGAGCCGTCGGCTCTTCGACCTCTTTCTGCGTCTCGTGGACAACGGCACGCTTGACGCGGATCCCGGTACGGACACGGAGAATCGTACGTTCAAAAGCATGCACCACGATCTGAGTAAGCACCGTCCCGAGTGGGTCCCGGAAGTTCTGGCCCACTGGCTCCGACGGCGCCTTGCCGTCATCCGCAAGTCTGGAGAGGATCTGAACACGATAGAATTTTTTAGCTACGACCGCGACGCCGCGGAAACGTTTCGCAAGTCTGGCGAACGCACTCCAACGGTGTTCGTGAAGCATGTGCTGCCGGTTGTTCTCGAAATCTCGGATTTTGCCTTGATCGAAAATACGCCGCCAAGGAGCGATGCTGTGTGGCGGATGCTCATAAAGACTGATCATCCGAGTAGCAGGGACGCGTGCCTTTTGGGAACGGCCGAGGCACTCGCCACACTCGCCAGCGCCGGGGACGTAGATCTGCGCGATGTTATCGCTGACTTGCGCTCCCGCGAAACTCACGTTGCGAACCACCTCTTACTTGCCCTGTACTGTGGAGGAACCGCACGCTACGCAGACGAGGAGGTTGCTTTGCTGTGCGACGAACCATGGCGATTCCAATGCGGGTTCTCCGACAACCCGAACTGGTGCGCGATGGAGCTGATTCGAAAAATGGTCCCACACTGTACTGTCGAGGATCGCGAGAGACTTGAGACCGTAATTTTGAGCTATCTCTCCCCCTTTGAACAAACCAGTTCCGGACACAGACTGGCCGGGCAGAGCCGATTTGCCCTGCTCTCGGTGATTCCAACAGAGTTGCGCAGTACCCGAGCAAAGGCGCATTTCCGAGAATTAGAACGGAAGTTCTCTGAGCCATGGGGGGAGCTACGCGAGATGAGTGGGGGTATGGTCAGGTCACCGATCGAGAAGACGGCTGCGGCCAAAATGACGGATGCCCAGTGGCTAAGAGCAATCGACAAGTACTCGTCGAAGACTCGATTCCATTGCCGGGACGATCCACTCAAGGGCGGCGCGGTGGAGTTGGCGAGAGAGCTCGAAGCGCAAGTAATAGAAGAGCCGGATCGATTTGCGCGCCTCAGCCTGAAGTTCCCCGTAGACGCGAACCCCGTGTATCTGGAACGGACACTTGCCGCTTTGGAGAATTCCGCAATACCGGATAATCTCAAGCTCCAAGTCTGCCACAAGGCCTTTGCGGACGCTCCCGGTCATTGCGGCACGGAGATTTCTGATGTCCTCGGGAGCATCGAGGACCCGCTCCCGAGAGACGCCATCCGAATGCTCCAATGGCTCGCAACGGAACACGAGAATCCCGACAGGGAGTCTTGGCAGGAGGACGCTGGTGGAGGCCAAACCTACTACGGCGGCGATATCCATGGCAACGGAATCAACACCACGCGCGGGAGAGCGTCCAGAGCCGTTCAGAAACTCATCCTCGCTGACGCCAAATACATCCACCGGTTCCGATCGACTCTCGATCGAATGATTCGCGACCCAAGTCCATCGGTGCTCTCATGTGTCGCCGGGGTGCTCCGAGCCGTATTTTGCCACAACCCTGCTCTCGCGATAGCGCTCTTCCGGCGTGCAAAACTGTCCGAGGATCGACTACTCGCGACGTGCCATGTACGCGACTTTATCCGCTTGGGCTTGCGCGACTACTTCCTCGAACTACAGCCAACTTTAGAGCGCATGCTCCGGTCTTGCGAACCGGAAGTCTGTGAGGTTGGTGCGCGATTGGTGGGCATTGCCAGTCTGATCCACCGTGAGGCTTCGGACCTTGCCGATGAAGCTCTTCGGGGCAGCGGCCGGCACCGCCTCGGCATTGCCCAGGTTGCCTCGGCCAACGTCACTGCTCCAGACTGCCGAACTTGGTCTAAGGCGATGCTCACCACACTCTTCAACGACGAAGACCCGGACGTACGGCGTGAGTCGGCATCATGCTTCCGCCGTTTGGAGGACGAAACCCTCGACACATACAACGATCTGATTACGGCTTTCTGCGACAGCAGGGCTTACCAGGAGAACTCGTCCTGGATCCTTCACACTCTGGAGAATACGCAGGAGAGGCTCCCGGGAACGACGTGCTTAGTCTGCGAGAGATTCCTTGATCGCTTTGCCGACGATGATAAAGGCCTTGAACCCACCCGTTTTTCGGGCACACACAGCGTCGCGAAGCTCATCTTTCGTACGTACCAGCAACACCAGAACGGCGAATGGACTTCGCGTTTGCTGGATCTGATCGATCGCCTTTGCCTGGAAAGGATTGTCGACGCACGACGGGAGTTCGAGCAATTCGAGCGGTAATGGAGAGCAAATTAGTTCTACACCTGAAGCTCTATACCGCTACTCCCCTGGTCCCCTCGTGTTCGTCTATTCCCGGGTCTTTTCCCCTTCTCTCTTACTGATTTAGATAAGAGTATTGAAATCCGGTCTGAAGTTTCTCGACGGATGGGAGTTGCACAAAGGAACGATTTCGCAACAATCCAGCACTCGACGGGTTTTCAAGGGCTTAGGGGTTGCGAAACGGTATTGCAGGAGAGATTCGATTGGCGATAGCTTTATGCAGCGTCTGGGGACCTGCGCTATGGCGAAGTTGGAGAAGCACGTAAACGGGGGCTTGAGCCGCAACGGTGTGAAAATTTACTCTAAGCGAGGCCGCTGGTCCCGAAATCGGGAAGTTCCGCTCGGGATGATGTGGCGGTGGACGAGCGGTGAGACCCGCGCCAACGTCTCACGGAGAGACGGCTTCGCCACGGGCCTTGAGTCCATCGATCAGGACCCCGATCTGGACGGCGTTCCATGAACTCTCGCAGCTGCCGCAGCTGCATCCCGATCGTGTGCTGATGCGGCGTCGAGACGCGGGCGTCGAGGCCGACGCGAGGGAGTGGGCCGACCTGGCTTTCGGGGTGGCCAAAAACCCCATCGCGAGAGTCTCTATTTTGGCCAGGTTTTCCGGGCCATCTCGGGGTCGATTTCGGCATGGCCATAATCTATCCCTTATGGCCATGCCGTGGCAGTCGTTCTCGAGGCCCAAGCCCCCCAGGACTGGCGCTTCTCATAGAGCGGAAGCGGTGTCGAGAATTACTCCAGGAGGATCACACACGGACCCTTAGAGTAACTTTTCGCACGGCTGCCGCTCGGGGTCCGTCTTGGGCAATGTCATTCACCTTCGACGCGATCAAGAAGGCCGTTGATGAAGCGTAGCCGATCAACACTCGGAAATTGCGGGGCGACATCTTCGGCCCTCAGGCGGATTCCTGAAGGCACTGCAAATGGCAGAGTCGAGAGGGAAATGGGGTCAAATTACGTAGAAGGACTGCTTGTCGGCTCCGGGAACCACGCTGGGCGAGATGCGGGCGTCGAAGGTAACAAACCGGCCTTGCTGTTCGACGGCCAGCGCCAACAGATAGACATCGGTGATCTGTTTGGAGCCAATAACCTGACGCCAGTCAGCAACGCCCGGCTGCAGAAGACTGACTTGATCGGGCCAGAATTGATGATACTCGGTGGCCATCGCCTCAGAGAGCCGTTGGGCAACGAGGGACGCCGCCAAGCTATGGGGATACGCCGGGTGGGTCATGATCCGTAAACACCCATTCTGGGTGATGGGGCAGGTCGCCCAACCGTGCTGGATGTTGTCTCTCAGCCACCGCCTAGCGGACTCGTGGTGCAGGTGTTCGGCATCCAGCAAGGCGATCAGGACGTTCACATCCAGCAGCGCCCGCATCAGTCGCCCATCTCTTCGCGCAACCGGTCGATCAGTTCGTTGGTGACGACGACGCCACGTTTGGGGAACGGACGAAAGCCGAACGCGGCACCGGACTCCTCCGCTTGGCTCTCCAGGCCGTCCCGTCCCCCGGGAGCCAGTGATTGCCGGAGCAGGTCCGATACCACCACACCAGCCGATTTCGACTCGCGTTTTGCGACTTCCTTAACGGCAATCAGCAAGTCGTCGTCGATATTCAGAGTGGTTCGCATGGTTGAATCCCCAACCGGAAGACAGTCAATAATGATGCTACCACACCATGCATCACGCATCAATGCTCCGCCATCTTCAATGCCCGCGGTAAGGTGCCGGGACAGTTACAACCGGCCGGGGCACCCGCTCTGGAACTTCCCCCATTATCCGCAATTCTCCGGGCCGCAACAGGACGGTTTCCCTGGAACGTCCCCGGCGTCTAGAGGCAGCTTATAGAGAACGATAAAGTATGTTATCGTTCTCTGTGTGAGCGCGATTGTGCCCCGCACCGGCGCACGGCCAGTGTCCTTCCCCGTCCTCCTGCAGCGCACCGGGAAGAATGCCATCTTCGCTGCCGACGAGTTCTTCTCGGCCCGTGGCAAACTTTCTCGCCTGGTGCGAACAGCAAGGGATCGAGCTGCGCCGGGTGACGCCGGGCCTCGCCGACCACTTCCTCCCGCATTATCTTGCTCTGTCCAGTTGAGGCACACCCTAGCCTAACGTCAGGGACGGGGCGCTGAGGCGTCAGAATAGAGTTCTTATTTGGATTGATGGACACATCCTGGCCAGGGTTACAGAGTTCTTCCTGACAGATTGGATGCACCGTCACCGCATCAGCTAGGTACGGGCGTAAACTTCGACCAGAACCCGGAATGCCAAGAGCAAGTGTGGCCGAGCTTCGCGAAGAGATTGCCCAGCTTCGAGCGGAGCTCCAAGCCGGGGAAGACGTTGCACAAACCCCTCGCCATTCGATTCACTAACGCAACACCGTTTCGCAACTCCTAAACCCTTGAAAACCCGTCAGGCACCGGATCGTTGCCCTTTGATAAGTAGATCGATTCTGCTGAAGACGGAGATACATTCCGAGTGGCGGAAGAACTGATAGGAGTTGCGGGCCGGGGCGATGACGCCCGACTTCGACCGCATACACCCGAAGCCTAAAGCCCCGCTCGATCATGATGATCAGCGGTCTACGTCAGCGACCCTACCTCTCACAGAGCCGCCTTGGTAATCGGCGGGAACGGCTTCAACCGAGGTTGCCACTTTCTATCTCGATGCGGTCTATGTTGAAAGCTTGCTCGGCATCTTCAAATCGCGTGAAGACGGTGGCCTGGCGGTCGATGAATGTCATCTGCCCCTTGGTCTTACGGTCTGTCCAGTATTCTCCCGTCAATGTGTCCGGCCGGTTTGGAGGGCCGTGACTGTCAAGAACCATACCGCCGAGATGAATCTCGCTGCGGCCTCCTCGCAGTTGCGCCTTGGGCTTGTTGGTGTACACTCCAGCTATCCGGTATCCCACTCCGTTGGGCGATGGGGTGACACTCTCGGCAAGGCATTGTCACGTTAATCGTGTTGGGGCGCAAAGGCCCGCATGGATTCCCTTTCAGGCGGCCGCACTCGCACTTTCCCATACATTGAATGCGTCTTTTCGAAATCGTTTGAATGTGAGTCTATTGCATAAATGACGTTGGAGGTAAAAGGTGTTGTAAACGGCGGATTGAATGTTCAGGAAGCGTTGGGCCGAACCCGGTGATTTGAAACGCTGCTGTTTTCGTTCTCGACGCCGGACGGGCTGATGCGAATTCTCGGCACGATTATTCGCACGCTTATTGTCGATGTGTTGAGCCGTCAGGCCGAGGGTTCGAATGGCGACGTGATAGGACCTGAGTTTATCGGTTGTGATCCGGGTGGGTGTCCAGCCTTGTTTTTTCAGCAGCTTGCGCATCAACTTCAACGCTGCTTGGGCATTCCGCTTCGATTGCACGAGGAAATCCAGGACCTCGCCTTCATTGTCGACCGCGCGCCATAACCAATAACGCTGTCCGCGAATCACGATGACCATCTCATCAAGATGCCAATAGCCGTTGGGAAGGGGTCGCGTGTGGCGCAGGTTTCGGGCAATCGGCGCACCAAACTTGAGGAACCAGCGCCGTACGCTCTCGTAGGAAATATCCAGACCCCGCTCCGCAAGGAGATCCTCCACATCCCGATAGCTCAGAGAGAACCTGGCATAGAGCCAAACGGCGCGTCGAATGATTTCCGGTGGAAAGCGGTGACGTTTGAAGGAGATGGTGTCCATCCCAAAAGGCTACACCGAAATCACCAGGTCGCGGTTAGATCACTTAACGTGACAATGCCCGGCGTCGACCTGATCCTGCATGGCCAGAGTGAACAGGTTGGGTCTGGCACCGTGATCGATGAGAAGCTGGGCGATGTCGTGCCGGCCCATGTGGGAGGCTGCCCCCAGAGCCGACTCCCAGTCGCCGAATCCCCAGTCCCAGGAGGCCAGACAAAGGGACCGATCGTCGCTCAACAGTTCACGGACGCGATCCACGTCGAAGTGGCTGACGCTCACGATCTCGTGGGCCAGTTCGGGTGGTGTTCTCAGGAAAGAGTCGCCTTGATCCGCAACTGCGGCTTCCAGTCCGGCACCCCCCAGAACTGTGGAAGCGGCGGTCGCCGCCCCGGTACGACTCAGGAATCCTCGACGAGTCAGGTTGTGCATGGCTAGGACTCCCGTGGTTCGATACCTAGAACCTGTATCTCATCCCGATCTGCACTTCACGCCCCGGCAAGAAAGTAATCGGGATCCCAAAGTCAGGTCCGGAAACAGAATTAACGTTCGCCACATTGGCTCGATTCGTCGCATTGAAGGCTTCGAAGAGAACACTGAAGACATGCCGGTCATTGATTTGAAAGAGCTTCTCCACGCGCAGGTCCAGGTCGAAGTAGGGCCGTGAGCGAAACTCATTCCTTGGAAACCCGGTGTCTCGTTGATCCACCAGTCCATCTCCATCCTGGTCGGTGATGCCCCGAGGGTTGAAAGCGTTGCCGCTGCGCCAAAAAGCAACCAGGCCGAAATTGACACCTCCGGGCAGAGTTAGATAGTTGTGCCCGGAAACAATGTGAGGGGCTGACTGGTTGGAGGGTCCCCAGTCCAGGCCCGGGTCGTGGTTGCTACTGAAACCGGATCCGACGCTACCCGTGAGGAGATTGTCCTGGGACCGGGCACCGGTGTAGGAAAAGTTGAAGCTGTAACGATGGCTGAAGCGCTTTCGGACTTCGACCACGACCCCGTCATAGTCGATCTCTCCCTCGTAGGTAACCTGGTTGATGCGGGGGCCACCATCCGTGGTCAAACCGAAACTGGGGTCTCCAGGGACTACATTGAACAGGTTCACGATTCGGCGAGTCAGCAGATCTCTGGTGCGCCTGTGCACATAATGGACGGCCAGGACCAGGTCGCGCCTGAGATGATGTTCCATGCCCAGGTTGAGTGCGAAGGTGCGAGGTGTGCGGTGCTCGGGAAAGCTGGATACGTCCCGGGTCAGGTTCAGTGGACCGCGAGGAAAGAAGGAGAGGACCCGGTTGCCGACGATGGAACCGCCGGGGACGTCGAAGAACTCCCAATCCGTGCCCGGATAGGCTGATTCCAGAACGCTAATTGCCTGCTGGGGTGCCAGGCCGCTCAACTCGAGAATGTTGTCTGCCGTCACGATTGGGGCCTGAGTCGAGTCCGGGACTGGAATCCCAAGGAGATGGTACAAAGAAAAAGGATTGGCACGCAGGTCTCCAGCAAACTGAGCGTAGCTCGGGTTCTCGGCGGGAGATCTCGTACCCCCTGCGCCGGGGAATCCGGAAGTGATCACCAGGTCGATCAGTGAATCGGTGTAGTTGAAACCCAGTCGTGGTAGAGCGACGTCAAAGATGGACCGGGTGAAGACCCCGCCCAGCTCTGGAATCGTGGCCGCGGCCGAGAGCAGATTGCGATCGTAGAAGAGTCCCATCCCCCCCCGTAGGACAGTCTGATGACGAGCTCCCGGATTCCATGCAAAACCGAGTCGGGGTGCGAGATTGTTCCCGTCCTCACCAAAAAGACTCGCCCGATCGTAGCGAAGTCCCAGGTTGAGAGTGAAGTCATCCCGAACCTGCCAGCGGTCCTGCAGAAAGACAGCGAGGTCGTGGTTCCTCAAGTCGACGTCGAGACTTCCATCGGGATTTCCAGACAGGGTAAAAAATCTGGCGGCGGCCTGCTCGAACCCCAGCCGCTGGAACTCTCCCTCCATGACGTCCGCCTGATCGGGGGCCAGGAAGGCCGAGGAGTACTCCACATCATTGGTCACTTCGTTGAAGCCACTGACCGTGGTTCGAACCCAGTCCCAACCGAACTTGAACTGGTGGTTTCCGCCCCGATCGCTGCTCAGCCAGGTCAGATTCTGGGCCACTTGCAAACGGTTGATATCCCGTGCTCTGCGTCCCCCGAAGGGTGCGCCCGTCTGCAGAAATCCCGAGCGGAGTAAGAGCAGCACGGGCTCCAGCCGCTGGTTGCGTTCGAGATTGACTCCGGCATCGACGTCAACGTACCTGCCCGTAGTCTCCAGAAAAAACCTGGGACTCGCACTCCACGTCTCCCGCACGGTCCAGCTGTTCGACTTCTGTTCTTCGGTCCGGGCAGCGCTGGGCAGCGCGATGGTCCCGGCTACGGGTGAGCTGATTTCTCCGCTGACGTCCCGCCGGGCGCGGTTGAAGGTGGCGTGGAACTGGTTGGAACTGTTAAGCGTCCAGTCGAATCTAAACATTCCGGTGAACCCAGTGGTTTCCGGGCCGATGTTGAAATCCTCGTCCCCGGTCGCCGTTGCCAGGCCGCTGCGGGCAAAGGAGGGAATCCTTGACTGATCAATATTGACGCCCCGGGTTTCGTCCAGGACCTCAAGAGCACCGAAAAAGAAAGCCCGATTCGCCTTGAGAGGTCCTCCCAGGGTGCCTCCCCACTGCCTCCTGTTGAGGGGAGGGGCATCCTGTCCCTCTACGTTTGAGGAGTCCAGGGACGCATTGCGGAAGAACCCAAAAACGCTTCCGGAAAAGTCGTTTCCTCCCGTCCTGGTGATGACGTTAACGACGCCTCCTTGCGCCTTTCCGAACTCGGCTTCGTATCCAGTGGTCATCACCTCGAACTCCTGGATGGAGTCCTGTGTGAAGTGCTGCAGAGAGCCTCCCTGTAGAGGATCGTTGTTGTCCGCTCCGTCCACCAGGTAGGAGATGGCCGCTCCTCGTTCCCCGAAGATGGAGATGTCCGTGCCTTGACTCCCGGCAGGCTCGGGCTTCGCTCCCGGAGTCAGGGCAATCAGGTCGGTGAAGTTGCGACCGTTCAGAGGGAGGGTCTCGATAGTGCTGGTGGAGACCCGGGAATTGAGATCAGATCGGTTCATCTCCATCAGCGGGATCTGAGACACCACTTCCAGCCTGTGAGCCACGGCGTCAACAGTCAGGGTGAAGTCTATGATCAATTGCTGATGGACAGCCACCTGGACCCCGGGCTTCGACTGAGGGGAGAATCCAGGGAACTCGACCTCGATCTCATAGGTCCCGGCCGAAATCAGGGAGACGAGATAGGTCCCGTCGTCTCTTGTCAATGTGGTCACTCTGCCGTCCGGAAGAGGAACGCCTCTTACCGTTATGCTGACTCCTGGCACCTTCGCACCCGTACCGTCGCGTACGGTCCCGGTGATCGACCCGGTGACCTGGGCCCAGGAGGCGGGCCCCGCCATCGCCATGTACACGAAGAATAAGAGGCTTCGGGTTGTTTTCTTCAATCTCATTTCTTAGAGTGCCGAGCCCATATCTTCACAAACCTTGGCGGTTCTATGCAATCTTGGATTGCCCCTGCTTTCGCCTTTCTGAAACCAGCGAACGGCAGGGTGAAAGCTCTCCGTCGCTCTCTCTCCGATCCGATTCAACACACCGGGCGGTCGTGGATGCCGGGATTGTACCAGAGGGCTGGCGCGTTCCCGGACTTGACCTGTGCGCCCGGCTGGCCGACGATGGGTCCCAGGAGGGTTGCAATCATCGGCGGGGGAGTGGTCGGGTGCGCGACCGCCTTGGAATTGCAGCAGCGGGGGTTTCAAGTCACGGTTCTGGACAGGAACGGAGAAGTGGGCCACGGCTCCACTTCGGCCTCCTGCGGGTTTGTCCGTCGCTTCTACTCGCACCCGGGCATGTACTTTCGTCCCGAGGGGAGTGAACGGGATCTGATTGTTGGGACGATGGATCCGCCCTGTGACGAATTGGAGTGGGTTGATCCGGATGATTACAATGAAGGCATCACTGAGACCTATGCGGAATGAGGAATACGCTCCCGGGGAGCTGGATGGCGGCCAGCGGGCCAAAGAAACTCTGGCCCGCTATCGAGGATCAGCCTGCGGTGTGGAGTATGCCGAGGCTCTGGTTTCAGCCGATGCCTACCCGCAGGAAATCCTCTAGGGCAACCGGCTCAGGTCACGGCGCAGGGCGATGACCATGGTTTCCCGTTTTTCGATGCACCGATTCAGGGCCTCGAAAAACTCTCGGGTGGTCTCTTCACCCCACTCTTCGTTCATGATCTCTCCCAGGTTGGGACCCTGCTCTTCTCCCCAGGAACTGAACGGAGATGCAGCCAGGTAGCGGAAGGATGTCCCCAGCATGCTCGATCGGCATTGTCACGTTAAGTGATCTAACCGCGACCTGGTGATTTCGGTGTAGCCTTTTGGGATGGACACCATCTCCTTCAAACGTCACCGCTTTCCACCGGAAATCATTCGACGCGCCGTTTGGCTCTATGCCAGGTTCTCTCTGAGCTATCGGGATGTGGAGGATCTCCTTGCGGAGCGGGGTCTGGATATTTCCTACGAGAGCGTACGGCGCTGGTTCCTCAAGTTTGGTGCGCCGATTGCCCGAAACCTGCGCCACACGCGACCCATTCCCAACGGCTATTGGCATCTTGATGAGATGGTCATCGTGATTCGCGGACAGCGTTATTGGTTATGGCGCGCGGTCGACAATGAAGGCGAGGTCCTGGATTTCCTCGTGCAATCGAAGCGGAATGCCCAAGCAGCGTTGAAGTTGATGCGCAAGCTGCTGAAAAAACAAGGCTGGACACCCACCCGGATCACAACCGATAAACTCAGGTCCTATCACGTCGCCATTCGAACCCTCGGCCTGACGGCTCAACACATCGACAATAAGCGTGCGAATAATCGTGCCGAGAATTCGCATCAGCCCGTCCGGCGTCGAGAACGAAAACAGCAGCGTTTCAAATCACCGGGTTCGGCCCAACGCTTCCTGAACATTCAATCCGCCGTTTACAACACCTTTTACCTCCAACGTCATTTATGCAATAGACTCACATTCAAACGATTTCGAAAAGACGCATTCAATGTATGGGAAAGTGCGAGTGCGGCCGCCTGAAAGGGAATCCATGCGGGCCTTTGCGCCCCAACACGATTAACGTGACAATGCCCGACGCCGTTCGAGCAGTTTGCGAAGCATCTTCGGGAATCCAAAGAATTCGTGGCCCGCATGGGATCACTCTTCTTCGCCACGCAAAGCTCGGCAAAGCCGGTCGTGTCGTGGAATATCTTCAGGAGCTGGGCGGCGCCGATGAAGGCGAGCCCAGTCTCGAGCTTCCCGAGAACGCAATCGATACTTATCTGGGCAGGTACGAAGTCAAAGGAACGAGTAGCCGTCACCTCGTTATGGAAAGAAGCAGCCGGGGTGGCTTTGGAATAGCTCGAGGTGAAATCCTGATCAGACTGCTGCGAACCGGCGACCATGCCTTCAGCCCCTCCGGGGCCCCCCATTTCACGGTGCGGTTCGACGTCGTGGACTCCAGGGCTGTGGGACTGACCGTGCACCGTAGAAAACCGATTCTCGCCGCCACCAGAGTCGGGGGCTGAGCCAACCAGAATCGAGTCCTCATTCCATCACCGCATCCACTTCTTGGTGATTACGCCCGACTCCCAGCTCAAGAACTGAGCTTTGGAGGCACGGCGCCTTTGAGAGGAACCCAGCCCAGCACCTCCACACGGTACCGGTCCCTCATGTGATCCAGCAGCTCCAGAAGAGTGTGTCTTTCCCTGGCTACCCGCGCCACCGCCTCCAGCTTCAACAGACCCGCGGCACGACCACTCAGATGGACAGCCAGCTTGCGGACCCGGTCGAGGTAGAACAGGGCAAACAGGCCGGCCGGCACCAGCAGAGCACTGAAGACAAGAGTCGCGGTGTCCGAGAAGTTCTTCCACACCCACCAGATCTCGAAGGCGTAAGTCAGGGGAAATGCAATTGCCCCGGCCAGAATGTGGATCAGAGACAAGCCTGGAAAGTGTTTTGTCTGCACTGCGATACGCCGTGAAACTGCCCTGGTCACATAATACGGAACTGCACCAGTGACGAAACCGAACAGTGCCGGAGGGGCGCCCAGAACGGTCTCGATCAGTGCCTGGAGTGCCGCCAGTGGGCCGGAGACGAGAAGTGAGGGCTCTTCCAGCAGCCGGCGGTTGATTCCGGCCGTCTCCCGGAGCCGCTCATAGCGCTTGAGCCGGTGTTCCACAGCAGTTACAGCGGCCGGGTCAGCCTCCCCAAAATAGTTCAGACAGTCCGCGGTCTTCTGCAGGAGCTCTCCCCGTATCCCCCGCCAGTCCACGCCCGCCAGTCCCCTCCGCCTGACCCGCCCTAGATACACATCGACGATCCTCTCGACGAAAGGGATCCGCTCCGGATGCTCCACATGAAAGGACAGTCGCTTGAGGTTGGCTTCGATTCGGTTTGTCAACCGGCGAACGGTTGGGCGGGGATTCTCGGCGTAGTCCCGGGCCAGATCCTCAATCGTAAACGGCTCGCCGAAACGGACGAAAGCATCGGAGCGGAAGCGTCGTCGGGGTTCAAACTGGAGACCCACTGGCAAAACGTGGAGTGCGAGCTGAAAGCTACGGGCCGATTCGGCTTTCAGGGCAATTCGAGCGGCACCCGTCTTCAGGGGCGCCAGCCGGGGATTGTCCTGGCTGAGTCCTTCAGGGAATATGGCGGCGATGCGATGCTCCCGGAGCAAGACTTCATAGCGGTCCAGCGCCGCCAGATTACGGCGCATCGCACGGGGTTCATCCTGAGCCCGGACCAGAGGAATCGCTCCAAAGGCCGCCAGAATGGAACGCAGGGGACCGGTAAACAGGGTGTGCTTGGCTCCGAAGTGAACGGGTCTGAGCAGCAGGTGTACGAGGATGGCAGGATCCAGCAGGGAGTTGGGGTGATTCGCCACCAGCAGAACCGCCCCCTCTCGCGGAACGAGTTCCATTCCCTGGACCTGGATGGAACGGTAGTAGATCCAAAACGCAATTCGCAGGAACCACTTCACGAGAACCCGCAGCCAGTTTTCCGGAGGCATCATCCTACTCGACCGGGACCCATTGAGGATCTTTGGTTAGAATTATGAATCCAGGATAGTGCTTACGAATGACTCATCCAACCTGGGAGTCGTTCAAAAAAGCAGAGGGCAAGTCGCTATGGCGCGATCTCGCGCGAATCTCTGGGACAGGACACTAGAGATCGGCAGCGACGAGCCGGAAATGGTGACCGTAGATAGCAAGCGTCACGGCCTGGCCGAACTCCCGGGGGTAGCGCACCAGAGTGTAGAGCAGGAATCTCCAATAGGCCAGACGACCGGGATAGCGGACCCCCAGACACCAGAGTGACCTGAAAAAGGCCTTGATATCGGCCAACCCGAAGTACTCCCGGCGACCTACGTGTCGATACCTGGACAAATAGGATCTGATGCGCTGGTAGTAGGTATCGGGTTCATAGAGGGAGTGCATCAGCCTGCGGTAGCCCTGGATCAGAAAATCACTGTCCAGCTTGGTGACGAAGTTGAGATCGGCTTCCGTATTGCTCCCCTGACTGTGACCAAGCAACCGCCCCTCCTCCACCATCCGTGAGTAAAGACGAGTCTTGGGCAGGGCCGTGAGCAGGCCCACCATGGCCGTCACCACGCCCGCCTTCTGAATGAACTCGAACTGCCGCTCAAAGATATCCAAACCGTCGTTGTCAAACCCGACTATAAAACCGCCCATGACCTGCATGCCTGCATTCTGGATCGTCCACACTGCCTCCACCAGATCGCGGCGGGTGTTCTGTAGCTTCTTGCACTCCTTCAGGCTCGCCATCTCGGGCGTCTCGATACCCAGAAACACTTTCCCGAATCCGGACTCCGACATCAACCGCAACAATTCCTCGTCATCCGCCAGGTTGACCGACGCCTGCGTGAAGAAATCCATGCGTACGCGAGTTCGCTCCCGCCACTCAATGACGGCCCGCAGAGCCTCCTTGACCTTCTTCTTGTTGCCAATGAAGTTGTCATCGACCAGGAAGACCGGGCCCTTCCATCCCCGCGCGTGGAGGGTATCCAGTTCTTCCAGCAGTTGAGGTGGTGTCTTGGTGCGCGGTCTGCGGCCGTTCATGACGATGATGTCGCAGAATTCACAGTCATAAGGACAGCCCCGTGAAAACTGGACAGACATGGTCACATAGTCCTTGAAATTGATGAGATCCCAGCGCGGGATCGGTGTTGTTGTCACATCGGGACGATCCTCGCGCTGGTACAATTCTTGGAGGCAACCGGCCTCCATGTCTGCAACTACTTGGGGCATGATCTCTTCCACTTCACCCAGGACAAGGTGTCCAATGGAAGGAAACTTCTCCTCCGAAGTCGTAAACAGGGGTCCGCCCCCAATCACCGGTTTGCCCATTGCCCTGCAGCGTTCCGCGATGTCCCGGGCCGATTCCTTGTGAACAATCATGCCTCCCAACATCACGTAGTCGGCCCACTCAAGGTCGGCATCTGGCAGCTGTTTCACATCCAAGTCGATCAGCTTGATCGCCCAGGATCGGGGAAGCATCGCTGCCATTGTCAGGAGCCCCAGGGGGGGATATGCCGCCCTCCTGGAGAGGAAACCAACGGCGTGCTTGAAGCTCCAAAAGGTGGTCGGTGTTCGCGGTGACACCAGCAGAATATTCATCGAGAATGGCCCCCAGGTTCTTCGTCTTCCGATCGCGTTACTGGAAGTGGTAGCACGATAGGGGTTGAAAGGCAAGCCCACCAAACGGTCGCGAGGCGATCACCTGATTTATTCCTCTCCCGCAGCACCGTCGCTTTGTTCCAGGTGACGACGCCCTAGAAAACCAGTTATGACTTCGTTTACCGCCTCAGGGTGGGTGATGGGAGAAAGGTGGCCGGCGGCGGGGATCTCGCGATACTCCACGTCCGGAATGGTCTTTAGCAGACATTCTACAATCGCCCGAGCGGCCGGACGGGTTCGCTCACCGCACACCAGCAGAGCGGGCATCGAGATGCCGGCAAAATCTGCAACCCGGCACTGGCCGGGTGTGTGCTGGGAGATTGCCAGCCAATCGTCAGCCACACGGCTGATCGTTCCCACCACGTAGTTGCGGGTTTCGGGCTCCAGTTCGTCCAGAGCACCGGGGCCAATCCAGTAGTCGAGGAAAAGGTCCGCCGAGCGCTCATACTCCCGAAAACGGTCTAGCACGAGCATCGAGTGCGCCAGTTCCAGATAGTCACTCACCCGCGGGTCACCGATCTCTTCAATCAGATTAAACAGCACGGGTTCGATGAGGGTGAGACTCAGTGCCTGTTCTGGTCGAGCCAGCACTGCGTGCGCTGCCACGGTGCCACCCAGCGAATGTCCGACCAGGTGGGCAGGTTCCCCAGCCAGGTCCACGAAGTTCTGCAGCATGGCTACATCGTGCACGAAGTACGGTTGGCCGTCGTCGGGCAGAGGACTACTGCGCCCGAAACCGTGCAAGTCGGGCGCAAAAAGGCGGTACTTCTCAGAAAGATCTTCCATGAGTGACTTCCACTGGCCGCTGTGGCTGCTGGAGCTGTGCAGGAGAATGACGGGTACGCCGCTTCCGCTGGTGCGGTAGTTCACCTGGTTACCACCGACATCAATCGTTGGCACCGCGGTCTCCGCTCAACCGGCGGGCAATCACGGGCGCTACCGCATCCGCCCGGACCCCGATTTCCTCCTTTGGCTGATCCTGAATGGGAGGGGCTACGTAGACAGCGTCAAAGTCGGGACGCCCCAGGGCACCGGCCTGGGCTCGAGCTGCGGTCTGGAAGACATCCGTGGCCACAGCTACGGCCGGGATACCGAGTCCCTCCAGTCGAATCGTGTCGTGCACACTGCACGTCGTGCATGACCCTCAATCCGCCAGGGCCTGGATGACCGCCTGCACCCGAGTCCGCCGCAGACGCTCGATCACCTCCAGAGGGGCCGGCTTGGCGAAGGTCGGCTTCACCTCGCGAACGATTTCCTTCACTCCGAAATCCTGTTTCAGCAGCGACTCGAGCCGATCCAAAAACACGCTGCTGCCTCGCTTGCTGATATCCAGCAGAGCGATTGACGTGCCTGCCAGCGAATCGAGTCGAGGCGCGGGACGAGCGGCAGGCCGCTGTGATTCATCCAGGGGATTCACCAGAATCATGGGCATGGTTCTCTCTCCAGGTCAGTCGATCGGGTACGTTACCATCTGGCTCCCCTGGGCTCCAGTGACCCAGGAACCGATCACGGCGGAGAACTTTCCGGCCGGGCCACCTGCCACCAGGATGTGAATCGCTTCCGCTTGGGCAAACTTGCGCTAACAGGGCTCCCCGTCGATCATCACTTCTTCGTCGGTCCCCCGGAACTGTGTGCCCTCCCCGTCGTCATCTCCGAATTCCCGCAGCGGAACACCCGTATTATCGAACAGGAACTGGCGCACCTCGAACTTGCTCAGGCCATCCTCCCGGAGAGTGTCGGCGTGTTCCGGACAAAGCACCACGATCGCTTCAAACATCCCACACATGCGATAGGACCAGATGGTCACCAGCGTTCGCGAAATGGTCTGCAGGATGCGCTTCCCGTCCCGGGCCGTGTGTTCGCTGACTCCGCGAGGTGGCTCGGCTGCAAACAGGGTGAGGGCGCTTTGCTCAGGTTGAAAACCCCGCTCCACATGCAGCGCCTCCCAGGGACTGGCTTCCTCGTTCTCAGCAATACAGTAGCTGAACTTTCCCGGGTGACCCAGCGTCGACATGTCAATTCCTCCAGGCCGAGCCCCACCCAGGTTCGTCACCATCAACTGAAAGGCGCGTCCCAGAGTGCTGTTGGCTCTGGAAACATTGCTGAAGACATTGCTGCCGCTGGCGAACTCCAGTTCCTTCTGAATTGGTCCATTGACGATGATCAGGGGTGTAGCAAAGTGGGTGGTGGCCTGGATACCATGCAGGTTGAAGCGCTCGTCACAGGCAGCCCGCACGAGAGGGATCAGCACTCTCATCATGGCTGGCTCACAGCCCGCCATGACCGCATTGGCTGCGATCTTCTCGACCGTGGCGGAACCGTAATTCGGGGGAACTCTGCCGACGATCTCGCGAGGCGGGAGACCCGAGGCCGCCACAAGGGCCTCCACGCGCTCCAGGGTCGGGGGTATCACGGGCAAGGGGTCAGCAAAGCCCGCTGCCCGGCAGTAGGCTTCCAGGTCTTGGCCATCATCGAGTTCGACTCGGCTGGCTGCCGGGTCCCGGGTCGTGGCAAGGTTCATCGGAGCGACAGCTTCCAGTTCGGTCTCCGGCTCGCGGTGGCGCGACATGCAGCCGGGCTTGCTTTCCGGGGCTCCATCATAGGGATCGGCGATCACGAGCGGACCCACACCGGACCGGGCCGTCAGCTCACTCGCCAGTTCATTGAGTTCGGTCTTGGAGAAGCCGCTGATCGTGCGACGAATCGTGCCGCTCGAGTCGAGTAGATAGAGCGTCGGAACCGTCACTGGATCGAACTTTCTGGAAACGGTGAGAGCGCTGTCAATCAGAACGGTGAAACCGATTCCGTGTTGCCCGATGATCTCGTTCGTCCGCTCCGCGCTGTCCTGGGAAATCCCCAGCACTGTGGCGTCGTCGCCCACTGCCTCATCCAGCCGACCAAGATATGGCAGGGTAAGCAGACAGGTGGGGCAATCCGTCTCGAAGAAGGCCAGCAGCACCGGTCGCCCTGCGGCGTCGAGCGGGTATTTCCAGGACGAGCCCTCGAGCGTCGAGAGGGTAAAGTTGGGAGCGATGTCTGTGGAGTTCTTCATCATCCGTTGCTGGCAAAGCTGCCCAGAAACTCCCCGCAGCGATCTCGGAACACGGAGGCCCATTCGTGCCCTGCCGAGAAGGTAAAGGTCTCACAGGTCAGGCCTAGAGTCTCAAGCTTCTGTTGATCCCTTCCCAGCTTGTCGTCCGTGTACCACTCGTCACGCGAGCCCTGGCCAATCAGAACCCGGGGCTGTTTGGGACCGGCGATGGCGTCAATTTCGGGCGGGATGTCGCCACCCAGGGCAATGATGCCGTCGACTCCCTCGCGTCCCAGGAAAGCCGTTCGATAAGCCATCGAGGCTCCCTGGGAAAAACCAGTCACCAGAAAACTGGTGTCACAGCCGAACCTGTGGCGAACTTGATCCACTACGGATCCTACATAGCGGAGATTATTTTCGATCGCCTCCTCGCGCAGCGTGCGTGTCATCCAACTGGCGACCACTTCATTGGTTCGACCGCGATAGAAAAGGTGGAGTGCCTGCATGGAACAGAGCAGCCACTCTTCGGATCCGGGTATCTGAACCAGCTCCTGCATAATATGTTCCGCCGTTTCGGCGTATCCGTGAAACCCGACCAGCAGGCCCCGCGGGAATCCTCGAGGAGGTCTTACCAGGTAACGGCCATGGGTCGGAGTGCAGACGGCTTCTTCAATGAGCTTCTCTGTCATTGCATCTAAACTTACCATTCTCGAGCGGGGTTTGCCCCGGGGGCTTCTATCGTGGCCGGTTACCGGTGAGCAGGTCGTATCCGACCTAGTGTCCTGTCCCAGAGATTGGCACCGTTTTGCGGATGGGTCTTGCGAGGTGAGGTCGCGAAGAGAGGAGGAGGCGATGCAGTAGCATCGTTGACGACGAACGACAAAGAGATCGACCGCAACCCCCATCCGCCCGAAGGGTTGGGGCGGGACGGGCCCATCTCTTTGTTGCTCCTCCTCGCCGATGCCCTCGCATCGACTCGTCGTCTCGCCTCAATCTGCTCTCCGTCGCGCTCCCAACAAAATGATGCCAATCTCTGGGACAGGACACTAGCCCGGATTATGCAAGAGATCTGAATCCGAGTGAGATTTGGGTCCAGAAAAAAGGCCGTAGCTCTCTGATATAAAAGGGTTTAGAGAAACAACGACCCTAAACAGGAGCTACGGCAATGTCAAAAACAGTCTGCCAGAATACCCTGCCATTTCACAGTCACAGAAACATCACGGCTCGTTTTGATGGGGGAAGTCTCACTTCCGACGCAGGATGGTTGTTGTTTGGATCCCTGGATCGGCAACATCGATTGTGCGAGGGCTTCAGTTCGTGTATTGCGGAAAGCCGGGACCGACGCTACATTCGTCATGACCTGTTGAAGTTGATCCGACAACGAGTGTTGCAGATCGTGGCCGGCTACGAAGACTGTAATGACGCCGATACGCTGCGCTCGGATCCGATGCTCAAGACAGTCTGTGATCAGTTGCCCGAGAGCGATCCCGATTTGGCCACCCAGCCGACTTTCTCCCGCTTGGAGAACTCCGTCACCAAGAAGGATCTGATGCGTCTGAGCCGGTGGCTGCTACGCCGTTATGTGCGCTCCCTGAAGAAGAGACGTCCCGCCAAGATCATCCTGGATCTGGACAGTACCGACGACCACACTCACGGCCAACAGGAGTTCGCCTTCTACCACGGGTATTACCGAAACCACATTCTGCATCCTTTGCTGATCTTCGATGCCGCCACGGGAGACCTGGTCTGTGCCGTGTTGAGACCTGGCAACAAGGGGGCTGCCTCTCACATCGTGCCCATTCTGAAGCGCGTCGTGGAGGCCATCCGACAAGGAGTGGGGACGGATGTCGAGATTGAGATTCGGGCCGACAGCGGCTTTGCCACGCCTCGGCTCTACGAGTTCTGTGAATGTGAAGAGAATAAACTCCAGTATGTCATTGGGTTAAGTCGCAACCCTCGCCTGCAGCGAGTGGTCGAGCCCCTGCTGGATTCGACTCGGGAAAGGTTCGTTGAGCGGGAGGAAAAACAGCGTCAGTTTGACAAGTTTCTTTATCGAGCCAACAGCTGGGATCGATCCCGTCGCGTCATTGTCAAAGTGGAGGTAGATCAGCGTGGGATCAATCGTCGCTTTGTAGTCACCAACCGGGACGACCTCTGCTCCCAATCACTTTATGACCACTACACAAACCGAGGGCAGACCGAGAACTTCATCAAGGCCTTCAAGAATCATCTGAGCATGGACCGACTCAGCTGTCATCGATTCCTGGCCAATCAGTTTCGACTCCTCCTGCATGCACTGGCTTACCAGATGTTCGTGCGCCTGCGCGACTATCTTCACGGAACCCCCTGGCACAAGCTCGAAATCGAAACCTTACGTCGTCGGGTCCTCAAGATTGGGGCCCGGATCCGACAAACCACTCGCCGCATCTGGGTCCATCTTTCCTCAGCCTTCCCCGAACAACCCCTCTTCCACCTCGTCTTGAGTCGCCTGAACTCCAGTTAGCTTTTCCCAGCTCCCCCGAAAAACCGCTTCCGACACTCTTCCAGGCCCAGATCTGTCTGAAAGTCACTCCCCAAACCACTCAAACGCCTCGCCAACCCATATCCTTCGCAAATCCGCCTGTCACACCTGCCCGCTTCCGAGTTGGGCCACTTCTCGAGTCGTTTTTCAACACCGGACTACGGTTTTTGCATAATCCGGGCTAGAACCGTGACGCCGACAACCGGACGTCCGCGCTAGCCCACGCCTTCTGAAAGCGGGCTTCGACCTGAGCAGCTGCTTCCAGGTTTCCTTGAGCGCGTAGGCTCAGCGCCAGCCCGAACAGGGACCAGCCATTTTCCGGACGGCGACGGAGATCTTCCCAGTACACAACTGCGGCTTCTGCAGGGCGGCGGGCCTCGAGGAGCACGGCGCCGAGAGACTGCCGAACCGGGTAGTGCCAGTCGGGGGGTTCGTTGTAGGGGAGGGCATCCTGCAAGCGGACAGCCGTCTCGAGCAGCAGCAGCGCCCGGCCGTACTTGCCCCCTCTAGCTGCAATCTCGCCGGCCAGGGTCTTCGCTGCGATCCGAAGAACGTCCGCGGGCGGGCTCAGCCAGAGCATGGCGCGAAGGCGCTCGTCCTTGGCCAGCACCTGCAGTTTCTTCAGTTCTCGCTCCGCCTTCTTCAATCTTCCCTCGGCCCGGAAAGCGCTGCCCCGGGCGTAGTGCCAGATTCCCCTGGAAAAGAGTAGTCCCCGATCGGGCTCCGCTTCCTTGAGAACCTCGTCCCACACCCCAAAGCGGACCATCGCGTAGAGGGGAGTGACCAGGAACGTCTGAAACTGGGGAGATTCGGCGACCGCTTCTGGGGGCATCTGTGTAGACGTCTTGCGAGCCGCAGCGAGAGCCTCGGCACTGCGTCCCAGGTTGGTGGAGGCCCACCAAAGGAAATGGAGATTGTGAGGATAATAGGCTAGCGGGTAGATACCCTGGGCCCGGCACTGCGTGATGTAGCCTTCATCAGCCGCCACCGCCTTAACATTGCTTTCAAAAGCGTCCTGATAGCGGCCCATCCTCATGTAGATGTGGGAGGGCATGTGAACCATGTGTCCCGCCCCCGGCATGAGAGGCTCCAGCGTCTCGGCACTCTCGACGGCCCACTCGGGATGGTGGGCCTCGACAGCGTGAATGTAGTAGTGGAGTGCACCTGGATGCCGGGGATAGCGGCGAATCACCGATTGGAAGACCTCCAGAAACTTCTTCGTGTGCTCATAGGGCCGCCCATCGCCCCACCAGTAGTCCCATGGACTCAGATTCATGAGAGCGGCGCCGTAGAGAGTGGCAGCGTCCGGGTCGGAAGGGTAGCTCTCCGAGAGTTGCCCCATGGCCCCTGCGTAGGCGTGATCCAGAGCCGCGCGATCGGAACCGGGAGCAGCCACGTAGCGGGTTGCCAGAGCGTCAATGTAGGCCTGCTCCGGCCTGGACGCCCCGGGTTTCAGCGCCACGGCTTTCTGAATCGCTTCGTAGGCTGTCCTGGCGGACTCCTCATCCATGGGCAGGTTCAAGTTGGGGCCGTGGACCAGGGCCAGGCCCCAGTGGGCCATAGCGCAAGTCTGATCGATTCTGGCTGCTTCTCGAAAGGCTCGCGCGGCCTCGCGGTGGTTGAATCCGTAAGTCAGTCTGAGTCCCTGGTCAAAAAAGAGCTGGGCTCGCTCCGAGTTGGTCGTGACCGGGTGGTGGTGCTCTCCAAGGCCATCCAGCAACGGCGCTATCTGACCAGCCTCGGTCAGTCTGGGGTCCCGGTAGCCGGGATTCTCCCGATCGCCAGGATCCTGGGCTGAAGCGGCTGAGCTGACCAGCAGGACAATCAAGGACAGAACAGTCTGTTTCATTCTTGGAAAGGCCGCAGTCACGAGCCCTTCGAGAACGGAAAGATCTGAAAGGGAGTCACGTTAGGCGGCCCGGGTGCCAGGTGGAGCTCCGGACTGTCGGAGAGGACCTGGATCACGGTTCCAAAGGTAAAACTACTCTTGTCAGGGTCATGAGGTCGGCATACCGGATGCGTCGAGTCGTCCTGGCTGCTCAGTGTGGACTTGATGTCCTCGATACCGAGTGCCCCCTTTTTCGAGCCCAAGCGCTTTTCCAGTGATTCCAGCCGTACATGGGTGTTCTCGCCTACTCCCATGGGAGTCGCCCCGCCGGCCAGGCTCTTCTCGTAGCGGGAATGATAGTCCGTGAGCACCCGCGGATGGTTCGTGTGCAGGATGACGCCCGGACTCGCTTCCGGGGTGAACTCCGCCATTTGGTTGGTGGACACTTCCAGATCGACCACTTGCGAGGAGTCTCCAAGGATGTAGTTCTGGCCCGACGCATGTTGCACCGTCTTCAAGAAACCAACAGCTTCCTCCAAGTCCTTCTGCTCCAGAAGTCCCCGGACCACGAAGGCCACGGGAAGTCCTTCCGTCCCGTAGTCCATCTGCCCCATGGCGTTGACTGCAATCCCCAGGGGGGAGTTGTTCATCCCCGTCGTCACAATCAATCCCGCACAGGTCAGGAACAGTGACTCCAGATCGGAGTCCGGATGTTTGACGTGAAGAAGGACCTGGTATCCCTCCCGGAAGGGCTCTAGGTCCATATTCTGGGCCACCAGCGCCGGACGATCGCCCTGCCGCTCAAAGGCGATGGCGCTGCAGGCTTCGCCTTCCAGACCGGACTGGTAAAGCCAGATCTCGTCCATCAACTGGAAAGCATAAATGGTGTCAAAGTCCATCTCTGCGCCGTCGGCAATTCCTCGTACCTCGTCGAGAAGGCCCGGTGTCCATTTTTCGATGGCCGGCCCAAAGCGGGTCTCTTCCAGAAATGTCTCAATGAAGACATCTGCGTCGGTCTTAGCCTGGTTGGCGAGTTGTGATTTCCACAGAGCCACAACCTCGTGGATCTCCTGCTTGAGCGTCTTGCCGTGAGTCAGGCCTCGCTCATAGGGAGTGCCCTCCAGAACCAGCACCCGAACCTCATTTCCCGGGGTCGAATCGGCAGAGTCTGCATCGTGGGCAGAGCTATGCGTGTCAGCGCACCCGGCGGACAAAACCAAAACAGCACACAGGAAAACAGCTCCCGATCGATAAAACATTTCACACTTCCTCAGGATAGCCAAAAGAATTTCCGCAACAAGATCCTACAACAAAAGGGGCAGGGTGTCCTCCCCCCAGGGGGGGCAAGCTACCAGGTGATGTTGCAGCTCCTAGTCGATCATCCTATTATCGGATTGAAGATTGAAGATTGAAGATGAGCACCGCCGCAATGAACAAGGTCGTGATTTTCCTTCCCGATTCCCTGCTGGACACCGCTAATCGCAGAGTCGCCGGGCTTCCGCTGATGGAAAGGACACTCCGCATTCTGCAGCGTTCCGATATCGAAGATGTGACGATCGTTTCCACTGATTCGGTGGTGGAGCGGTTGGGTTGGGGCAGAGACCTTGACCTTCACATCCGCCACACTGAGCAGTGGACAGGACTGGGCGAACCTGTCCTGGCCATCACCGCGGACCTGGCCTTTGAGCCCCGGTTGCTCAGCCGCACGATGGAGCGGGCCTCGGAACGGATCGACTTGTGGGTCCTGCCGGGCGAGCAGCAGACGGGAATCGCTGTGGGACGACTCAAGGGGAGGTTCTCTACCTTTGAAGAGTTGATTGGCAGTCAGGATCCAGGAGAAGCCCGGGAGGCGGAGCTGCCTTCCGAGTGGACATGCCACCGAATTCGTACCCGGGCTGACGCCCGCGGGTTTCATCGGCACCTGGAACGACACCTGATCAAGAGCGCCGACGGGATGTTCGCCAGCTGGAACCGCCGTCTTTCTCTCCCCTTGACCCGGGTTCTGGCGCGGCTTCCAGTGACTCCCAATATGGTGACCTATTTCACGCTGGCCGTCTCCGCTTACGGTGCCTACTGGCTGGCCCGGGGCGGTTACTGGGAGATGCTGCTGGGAGCACTGGTGACCCAGATCGCCTCCATTCTGGATGGGAACGATGGAGAGCTGGCCAGACTGAAGATTGTTGACGGTGATTTCGGAACCTGGCTCGATACCATCTGTGACTATATCGCCTACTTTCTCACATTTGGCGGCATCACCTGGGGGCTCTACAGCCGCTCCGGCGCCAGTCTCTATCTGTGGGTGGGAGGCCTGATGTTCGCCGGAGCTCTTCTCTCCATGGTGTGGCTCTCGTACTTCCGCCGTTACAGGGTTCCCCGAGGCGAGGCTGGAAACCTGAGCAAGTATGCGATCGAGAAGCTTTCTTCCAACGCCGATGACTGGGTCTCTCTCTGGAGCAAGCGATTTCGACCCTTCGCAACCCGTGCGGTGTTCCCCTACTTCCTGATCCTGTTCGGCGTGCTTGACCTGTGGGGCCTGGTACTCGTTGTGGGCGCCATTGGTTCGCACCTCGTATGGATCAGCAGCCTGTACCACGTCAAACACATCCAGATCGCCGAGTAGGGAGCCGATTCGGTCGAGACCACAACAATCTCTTCTGCCAGCGCTCTGATAGCTCTTGCATTTTGCCAGAGGGGGTCTTTAAGATTCTCTCATCAGTGAAGAAAAAATGAGGTCATGTATCGAAAATAGCTTTGGCCCGCAGCTCTAGTGGAAGAGGAAGCGAGGAATGAGAGTGCATAAAGAGGTTCGTACTGCGGTGATTCTGGCGGCCGGCAACGGTGTCCGGCTGGCTACCAGTTCGGGGCTTCCCAAGCCCCTGGTCCCGATTGCTGGAAAACCCCTGCTGGGACATGTCTTGTCAAGACTGGAACTCAACGGCATTCAAGAAGCTATCGTCGTGATTGGCTATCGGGGTGAAGAAATCAGATCCCGGTTTGGCAGCAATTGGGGCGACCTGAGCATTCGATGGCTTGAAAACCCCCACTTCGAACTGGGCAACGGACTCTCCCTTCTGGCTGCGGCTGGTCAGGTAGTCTCTGACTTCTTACTCCTCATGGCCGACCATCTCTTCGAGAGTGACACGCTCGAGAAGCTCCTGCAGCAGCCCATGCCGGCCCAGGGCGGGGTGCTGGCGGTGGATGACGAACCGTCCCGGGTTTTCGATCTTCACGACGCCACAAAGGTTCACAGGCAATCGGGCCGCGTGATGGCCATCGGTAAGGAGATTCCCGAATACGATGCGGTCGACACCGGGATGTTTCTGTTAACACCGGCCATCTTCCGAGCCATGCGGGATTGTACCCGAGCCGGACGCCATTCTCTTTCCCAGGGCGTTGGTCGCTTTGCCCGAAAGGCTCGGGTCGACGCCTGGAGCATTGAGGGCCGTCACTGGATCGACGTCGACACGCCGGAGGCGTTGGAGGAAGCTGACCGACTGTGCTCGACGTCAGTGTTCTGAACCCCAGCAGATTCAGGTTACATCCAGTCCCAAAGAACCCCGGCTCTCGATCCGGACAGGACTTTGATCTCAACACGGTGGAACAGGCTGGCATTGTTTGGCCTCATCACACTCGGCACCCTCCATGGCCGGCCCCGGGCACAAGAACCGGAGCCTGCGTCGAATGAGTCGAGCGTTTACCACTATCGGATGAGGGGCAAGGTGCGCTTGCTCCTCTTCTGGGTGGGCAAAGACGATGTGGGTGGCGGCCAGATCTCTGTGGACCAGATTACGAGAGAGAGCGGGAACACGTCCCGTTCCGTTGAGGTTTTTTTCGGATCCAATCCCGAGCGTGTCCCAGGAGGCATCAACCGCTGGGGCTACGGCCAGGAAACGGCCGAGTGGGTCGCCGAAGGCGACCGGGTCGACCCCATCCTGCAGGAGACTCTTTTCGAAGGCTTCATGAAGCATTCCATGGAGAAGGGACTCTCGGAGGCGATGGCCAATGAAGCCAAGGCCAAGAGCGGGGCTCAGTTCTGGTACGAAGGGACTCGCAGTCTGGTCCGTCCCGGCCAGGCAGTCACAGAACTGAGAAAATTCTCGACGAGTCAGGACTTTGACTACCGCCACTCCCAGTCCATTCGCTGCGAATACGAGAAGAGACTGCTCACGGGACCAGATAAGAATAGAGAGCTGGTTAATTCCTCGGATGGCTATCGCGAGCCCTACGGGTTCCTGACTGCCGTACAGACGGCCATCGGCGGCGCCGTAACCCAGTATGCTGGGAGCCGGCGACTCAACCACAAGCAGGAAAAGCTCTCCTATGTCTACAATTCACAACTGTATGAGCTCTCGACCCGAGGGCAGAAACTGGTCAAGAAACTGGAAGTTCCCGGCGCCAGGGGAAAACCGCCTGACGTTTACCCTCTGGTTGCCCGGATTGATTTCCGCGTTCGCAAGATATCCGTGAGAGGCCACCATGACTTCACCCTGTGGTTTCCGCTGGAGGGAGACCTGAAAGGGGTGCCTGTCCGCATTCTTGACCGGCCCCGCTGGTGGCTGGGCATTGAGTTGAATCTCGAACCGACAAAGGAATCGGAGCCGATCCAGAAAGTCACCTGCGAGTAACCTGCTAGTACTTACTAGTTCTCGATCTGGAAGGTCGCTCCGAAGAAGCGGCCACGCTCATTGGAGAAGACCCCAAAATTCTGCGAGTCGATATTGGATTGAATGTCCCGGGGGTTAAAGGTATTGAAGACGTTGAATACGCGAAATCCGATTCGTGTGTTCCACTTCCAGATCTTGAACCAGCGCTGAAAGTCCAGATCCAGAGTGGTCAGCCAGGGAAACCGGCCAGCTTGATTCCGCGTTCCCACAAAGTCCTGGTCCTCATCGATCATCGAGTAGGGAAAACCGTTACGTACTTCCACAACCGAAGCAATGATCCACTCCCAGCGGGTTACGTAGGTGCTTTGAAAAAGAAAGCGGTTGGGTGCGTCTGTAGCTGCCAGCGAGAATTCGTTGGGACGAACGACGGGCCGGCGAATATTCCCAAAGAAGTCATCGTAGCCATTGAGATCCCGCCGGGCCCGGGAGCGCACGTAAGACAACATAAAGAAACTGTCCTGGTTCAGGCTGTAACGACCTGTCAATTCCAGCTCCCAGTAGCGCGAGCGACCCCGGCTGTTCAGCACCAGGGCAGGCCCGGGCAGGTGTGACACGTCAATCAGAAACTCCCGAAATCCATTGCGCCTAAGGTAATTCGCCTTGAGAACCCAGTTTCCCCCGACCTTCTGATCGTACTCCACATTCCAGGTAAAGCTGTATGGCGTGTCCAGATCAGGGGCGCTCTTGTGAACAAAATCGCTGGTCTCCACTACCGTACTGCCATCGCGAGAAAAACGGGTGACCCGGCGGGATTCATAGCTCTGAAACGATCCGACATTGAGGGGTGTGCGATCGTAAAAGAAGCCGGCGCCCGTGCGCAGCACACCTGACTGGTCGGGAAGTATCGCCGCCACCAGCCCCAGGCGCGGAGCCAGGTGCGTCTTGCTGAGAACTCCATCCCGATCGAGGCGCAGGCCCGATTCGAGAAGTAGACGGTCCCCGGCCTTCCAGCGGTCCTGAGCGTAGATCGCGAAATCGGTGCTGCGATACCGCTGCGAACTGCGCTCTGAAAACTCGATCCGCTGGCTGAGTGATCCGTCCGCTCGCGTGATGTTCACGGGCCGACTCTCGCTCCAGCCGTCGAAGGAGGAGCCAAGGACATCCACTCCGAATTTGATCAGATGATCGCCGTACCCTTCCCTGGAAAGGGTCAGATTCTCAACCAGTTGCCAGGTCCGGGTCTGGCGCTCCTGCAGGTTGAAATAACTTCCCTGGTTGCCCTCTGGTGTCAGAACCATCTCCTCGCTACCCTGGCCCAAGATATCGACATCAAATCGCTTGAAGCTGAAGGTCGATTCGAGCACCGCGGTAGCCGACAGTGTCGCCCGCTCCGTGATACCGACGCTGTAACCCCGCTGGTGAAGATTGGCGGTCACCTCCCGGGGGTTGAAGGTGTCCATATTGATGAAGTCGAATTTGCGGGGAAAAACGGAGACGGCTGCTGTCAGGTTGTGCCTGGAATTGAGGATCGCATCCACTTGAGAGAAGGAGTCGAAACTCTCGAGATGCTTGTCATTGCGCAATTCTGGCTGTCCCGGGACACGGCTTCTGACATATCGGTATTGAAAGGTCTGGGCCAGGAACACCCGGTCTCGGACCAGAGGGCCCCGGGCACCAAGGCGCGGCGTGAAACCGCCGATTCCCATCACGCTCCCGTCGCGGATCTTCGGCCGGGGCAGGAAATTGTTGACGGTGAATTCCCACTTTGGCGTGCCCTGCCGGGTCAGGATGTTGGTGATCCCCGAGGAAAAGCGTCCATACTCGGCGGCGTAAGGGTTGGGCAGAACCTCAATTTCGGCGATAGCGTCGCTGGGCAAAGTGAAGCCCAGGTTGCCGGTGGCAGGGTCAGTCACATTGGTGCTGCTGTTGACCACCAGGCTGGCCTGCGTGGCTCCCCCTCCCTTCATAACGATTCGACCGTCGGTCGAGCGAATGACTCCGGGCAGCAAAGGAAGCAGATCCCGGAAATCATCACCCCGAACCGGGACCAAATCCACCATGTCGCCGGCCATTCGGCTCGCAGCCGCAGCCGTTTGAACCGTTCCCGGCCCCTCCCCGATGACTTCGATCTCCTGAGCGGGGCTGGCCACGTCCAGCTCTATGTCAATGTCCAGAACAGCTCCCCTGGTCAAGTCGACTCCGTCCTTCATGAAGTCGGCAAAACCGGGCAAGTGGGCCGTCAGCCGATAGCTCCCGGGACCCAGATCGAGCATTTCATAGTCGCCCAGATCATCCGAGAACACGGTGGCGACAACCTGGTCGTCACTCGCACCCAGGAGGCTGATCTCTACTCCGGGAAGGGCCACATCGTCGGGGGTAGAGGTAACTGTACCCCGGATCTTGGCGGCTTCTGCCGTGCTCCCCAGCAAGCTGAGCATCAGGACAGCCGCCCCGAGGAAGCATCTATCTGTCATGGATGGGACCGGTCGGGCCTCCATCGGCTACGTTCGGTTCGGGAGGGCCTGGTTCAAAGATGTCCAGCACCCGCCCGGGGAAGGGCAGAAACACGCGCTCGGGGATGTTCCCCGGCCGGGGAACGAGGCGGTTTTGCTGGTCCAGCATCCCCAGTGCCCGAAAGAGAGTCGGGACCACGTCGAGTGTCGTCCCCACCCCGCTGACGGTCTTCCCGCGATCCAGCCGGGTATCGTTCCCGCCCCAGACCAGAAAAGCCGTTCTAGCCACGATTGGCCGCAGCCCCGAGTGACTACCACCGGAAGTCCGAGCCTTGGAATTGAAGTTCCAGAGCTCATCGGACCAGACCAGGAAATCGGGCTGCTGAAGAGCATACTTTCGCTTTAGACCCCGCAGGTAACGTGCTTTCAGATCCGGCGAGCTGAAGTGTGTCAGGTAGCGCTGGAATTCCGGTGAGTCTATGAAGACCTGGCTGGGATCGCCGGTAATGTCCAACAGCATGCACACCGCAGTTCCGTACTCGGTCTGGTAGGTGGCAGTCAGCCAGTCGTCTCGGGAATGAAAGCGTCGGGCCCAATCCAGCCGGGAGCTGTCGTCAGGAACCTTCAACCCCTCCTCAGCCAGCAGCGCCAGGGGATCCGGACCCGAGCCGAGCGCGAAGCGGAAACTCAGGTCCGCAGCCTGCTCCAGACCGATTATCGGAATATACTGAATTCTCCGGTTCGCGTCCTCCACGATGAGGGCTTCTCCACCCTTGTCGAGGCGGTCCCGAGCGGTCGACTTGACCCAGACGACATTGTGAAGACCGTGCTGGTTCACATCGAGCCCGGCAACACTCTGCAGAGCCCGGGATACATGGCGGGTCGGGAGGCGGGTGACAATCAAATCATAGGGGTTATGATCCCCGTTGACCGGTGCATTGGGAGCCTTATAGTTGGAAAGGATCTCGAAGTAGTCCATGGGAAGGGTGCGGCCTTTTTCGTCGACCGTCGTCGTCACCCAGTTCAAGTCCTCGTCCAGTCCCTGCGTGTAGCGAGACAGCTGTTGTACCTGGTTCGGATGGCCCAGGAAGTTCTTGGGAATCAAGGCAGAGATCTGGAAGTCGGATCGGATCAGGCGGTCGAACTCCAGTCCGACTCCCGGGTCGTCATCCGAAAAACGCAACCCGAGAAGCACTTCCAGAGCCGCGATTTGCGGTGCGTCGCGTTCGGTTTCCTCCAGAAGTCGCCTGGCCGCGTCCTGCGCATAGTTGTCTGTCTTGGACATCAGATTGAAGGCCCGGTCCTGAGCGCCCTGGTGATAGTCCCTGTAAAGGGCCAGATCGGGTTCCAGCCACCGCCGTGTCCTTTGCAGATTCCGGCGAAACATGGATTTCAACTGATGCCAGCGCTGGGAATCGGGCTTGGAGCGCTTGATTTCTAGCAGGATCAGGTGCAGTCGGTTCAGATCGTCGTTGCGAAGATTGACGGCGGCCCTTCCATTCCCGAAGTTGTCGATGAAACAGGTGGTGTATCCCTCTTCCCCGCCCGCATTCCCTCCGTAAGCTGATCCAGGGCTTTCATAAACCCGTGGGAAGTCCACGCCCGGGACGGGAGTAGAGACAGCACTCCAGGCACCTTCGACGAGCAACGTCTTCACCGTATGATTGCCGAAGAGAGGCCGGCGGAAGACCTTTGTGATTGGAAATGAGAAGGCTGTCTTTCCCGGCTGAATTTCGGAACCGTGATCCGAAACCATTGCCACAACCGTCCTGCCCTTGCGTGCACTCCTCTCGACTGCCTCGAAGATCCGACCCACTTCACGGTCCAGCTTGACGCTCCAGTGGATCAAGTTCTCGGGATGTGGATCGACATGCTGCTGATGATCCATGAGCGTGAAGAGAGGGCTCAGGTAATCGTACTTCTCTTCACCCAGGAGGTTCTTCTCGAGAAGATTCCGGGCGGTCATGATCCCCGACATTTCCTGTGCGAACTCCGTGTAGTCAATACCGGTCACGAGACGAGACAGATGGGATTGGAGCTGGCGGGGAACGCCGCTCTCGCCGTGGTGCAACCATCGTTTCCCGGACTCCAGCACAAACACCCAGTTAGCGGTTCGCCGGTAAATCTGAGGTCCGGACCAGGCCCGGTCCGGATCGAATCCGTCTGGCATCAGGCTCACTCCAACCTGATCCAGGTTCCAGAGAGCAGTGCTCTTACCCTCGCCATGACGGATGGCATCCAGAAGCTCCCGGTACCCATCTAGATGGGAACGAAGGTAGCAGGTGTCTCGACTGAAGGTGGCATGGCCTTTGATCACGCTGGGCTGCCCGCTGTCGATGACGGCCCAGGCGGCGGCGGACAGGGTCAGAGTCTCGGAATAGACGTTCTCCGCGTAGACTCCCTCCTGAAAAAAGTAATGTCGAATATTGGGAAGGATGATGGACCGGCCCGTCTGCTCCTGGTAAAAGCGCACGGCTCGCCGAAGATCCGGCGCATAGTGCAGCCGCTGCCAGTAGTCCTCGCGCTCCGGAACACTCAGCGCCGCCAGCAGATCGGGCGGAAGGCCGTCCACTTTGATGAGGACCAACCGGGGCCCCTGCCCTTCAGCGAAAAGAGCCCCGAGGAGTAGAAGCCAGGCAGCCAGGAAACTGCCCCAGGTTCTGAGCCAACAGGTCATCTCTGACCTCCGCCCGACCTGGAGGTAGCCTCGTTCGCGGCGTCGACCACCTCCGTCTCCGGCCGTCTCTCCCGCCAGAACCTGGCAAGCTGACGGTTGGCGTGATTGGCCGCCTGCAGGCACAGGCTTCTTTGCTCCTCCATCCAGGGAACTTCCTCCGTGTCCGCCTTTGATGCCAGGGACCCACGGGCCTGATTCAGATGGGCATCAATCTCAGCTTCCACCTTGCGGAATTCGATTTCAGCTTCGGGATAGAGCTCCATCACCAGGGGAGCCCGCGCAAAGAACTGGAGCGCCTCCGTGAGATACCAGGGCGACACAGTCATCAGATCGCCATCACTCTCGGCGAACTGCCGCATTACCAGGAGATAGTCCTTCGTCATGTCGTGGAATCTCTCCACTTGCCGTTTGCGGTACTCCTGAGCGAGTTCCAGCGCCGCCTGCTCCTGTTTCTCAGCCACGGCTCGCAGATCGGAGGCTAACAGTTCCGGGCTTCGCCCCTCCGCCTCATAGAGTCTCGCCAGTATCCTGTCGACGTCGGGCAGCCAGCTGGACGGCGCCGGATACCGGGCCAGCAGCGGTCGGCCCTGCAGGTCGAGACGGAACTGAAGAAGGAAATCGACCAGCTCCGGATCCGGGTCGAGGGATTCTCGATAGAGGTTGCTCAGAGAAGCCGTAATCTGGCCGGGAGGAATACTCGGAAGGTGTTCGTCCTGCAGGAACACCCTCAGGGTCCTGATCTCCCGCTGTCGTTTCAAGTAGCGCCGATAGCTGGCCAGTTCTTGTTCGCCGACGCCACCTTTTGCACCCGTAGCTTTGCGAATCTGTTTGGTTCTGAGTCGTCGGCCCAATCGCACAAGTTGAGCCGGTCGGGCCAGGCGCAGGTACTGGATCTGGGCGCGAAGGGCCTGCGTGCGAGTGGGCTGGGTCATCGGGTTGATGAGAAGACGATCCATGGAGTCGGCGAGACCGTCCGCCGCCTCCTCTTCAAAATAGAGGTGGCTCGCCAGGGACAGTCGCAGTTCCTCCAGCCCCAGAGAATGCTTGGAGTCACTGAAAAGGGTCAGGCCCTTGCGATTGGCCATGAAGCTCCCGCTCTTGTTGGCCGCCCAGATGTAGAGTCCCGCGCCACGGTAGACCGCCAGGGCCTGGTCCCCCAGCTTATGCCAGTAGGTGGCAGCTTCCCGGAGGCGGGGGTTATCCGGGTTGAAGAAATCCACAGCGATAATCGGTTTCAACGCCATATTGCTCTGATAGGCGTAGATCGCGAGCGGGACGCGGTCTCCGGAAGACGCCGCCTGCCGGACATCCCGGCTCTCGAATGGATTGTAAGTCAGATCAAAGGGGTTGAAACTGGGCCAGCGTACCTGGGACGGCTCCGGCGCCAGAGCCGGGTCATAGTAGAGGATTCCTCCCAGCGCCAGCGGGACTCCTCCGGCCGTGTAGCGGTGGAACTCCTCATAGGCCAGGTGGTATTCGTTGGCAACACTCGCCAGCAGACAAGAAGTTCCCCACAGGTGGTCGCGCATTTCGCTTTCAAAGCCGTGCACGAAGTCCTCTGCATCCTCCCGTTTTGCCCAGCGACCAAAGAAATGCCGTGAGGCGAGCAGCTTGAATTTCAAATCGGCGATCTCTTCGGCAGAGAGCGTGTCAGACTCCGGCGTGTGGGTGGCCAGGTCCGTATACCAGGTCAAACCGAGGTAGGCCTGCTCGAACTGGCGTTCCTTCATGTCTGTGTGGCGAAGGAGATAATTGCGGTACAGAACATGCGCCGAGTAGGTAATGGGCCCCACCTTGGCCCAGAATCCCACAATGGTCCCCAGGCCACGCTTAATCCCCTCCAACACCAGGTGTTCATTGGCCCGGTATTTCTCCTCAGTTGCCTTGAGAAAGGGTTCGGGAAATCTGGACCCGGCTCGAGCCGGGTTCTCCTCCAAGCGCTGTCGTTTCTTTTCCAGCTTCCGGAGCGTGCCCTCATAGCTCTTCTTGTTGGAGAGAAGGGCCGGGAAAACGGCCCCAAAACGATCGCCGAAGCTGGGGGTCTTGTGTCCCAGATTCCAGAACGCCAGCCAGCGACCCTGAGAAGCTTCTGCGAAGGAATAGTCCACCAGAACACTCACCAGCGGATGGAATTCCGTGGCCCCGGAACTCTCGTGCTCAGAACCGATTGTGGTGAGCACAAACCGTTCCCCCGGGAACATCGGCTCCGGCGCAATCAGCGGTATATCCTTGATCACGAGGCGGGCGCCGGATGTCTTGGAAAGTCCCACCGGGTGTCCCTGAGCTTCACTCGACCCGGGGGCGGCATACATCCAGTTCCCCAGGCTGAGAACGAGGATGAGAATTAGAACGCACACAGCACGGGTTCCCAAGAGACCAATCATCTCGACGTATCCCCGGATACTCAAACTACTGACCATCCCTCAACTTTCCCGAGCTCGTGCCGTGGTTCTTCGTGCCGCCAACTGAAACCGGGTCGAAAACAAAGGTACGCAAATAAAGTATAGCCAAGCCAGCGACAGTCCAAAACCAGCCGCGAAGGCGTCGGGCCAGAGCCAGGGCAAGGCCATTCGAACTTCCCAGGCCCAGGCCGCCAAGCAGCAGCATGTTTCCGGCCTCGGAGGCACCCAGATTACCAGGTACGATTGCTCCCAGCAGGTTGATGCACTTGGCAACCGCCTCAATCTTTACGGTAAGGAACAGATCCGCGTCAATTCCCAAAAAAGTCAAGACCAGAAAGACCTCGATCAAGCTCAGGCACTGACTCGCCAGCTGAAGAACCAGAATCCGGCTAAAGTTTAGCCTGTCGTCATGATAGAGGCGGTACAGATTGTCTTCGATTTGTCGGATCACGGGCAGTCGAGCTTCCCATACTGGCCAGGAACGCGCCATTCTCTCCACTACTCGGCTCAGGAAAGGCCAGCGGTTTCTGAGCATCAGAATCCACAGCAGGATCGGTGCCAGTAAAACCGGAAAGAGCGCCACAGCACCTGCTCCCGTGACTGGCCGCGTACCAGGAGCTGCAATCCAGAGGGCCAGCCCCAGCAGAGCCACCAGCAGGCTCGACAGAGTGAACATGGCCCGGTCCGCGATGACCGCCGAGACACTGCCAGCCGTCGGGACGGCCGATTTCACCATCCAGGCCCGAGTCGTTTCCCCTACCAGTTGACCTGCCCCCGTCAGCTGACTGACCGCTTCACCTGCCAGTCTCACCAGGAAGAGTCGAGTCAGTGAAAGAGTCCGGTGTTCAGTCGAGAAGCAATACCTCCAGGCGAGAGCCTTGACCAGGTGGGACACTCCACCCAGAGCAACCAGGAGAATGAGACCCGCGCCCATTCCCCGCATCTTCTGAAACAGCTGCCCGGGGGACGTCCACCAGATCAGAACGGCCAGCAGAGCAAGCCCTGCAAGGCCAGTCCCAAAGCGCCAGCCCCATTTGTTAAGACCCGGTGTTTTCAAGTCGCTGCTCCGCCGGGCACGATCACGCGTCGCTGCAGCCAGTGAGTTCAAAGTGGCTGGCCGCAAGCACGAGGTTCGGTGCCTGTTGTTAGACGGGTATTGTCGCACGTCGGCTGGCAGTCCGTTATAGCGAGAAGAAGGGCCCGGATTCACGGCGAGCCTTTTCCTCCGGCCGTGTTGACGGTCGCGACGAGTCCGGGGGATACTCCTCTCGCAACTTTGTCCATGCACTCCCCTTCGCTGGTGAAGGGGAGCACACAGGGAAGAGTTTCAGATGAGAAAGTTCTGTGCGGTTTTTCTGGCAGGATGTGTCCTGTCCGGCGCTACCGGGGTACTGGCCCAGGACGATTCGACCACGTATCTGTTTGCCGAGTACTACGTTTGTGACCAGAACCGGGAGAGTTTTTCAGACATACTCACCGAGCGGCATTGTCACGTTAATCGTGTTGGGGCGCAAAGGCCCGCATGGATTCCCTTTCAGGCGGCCGCACTCGCACTTTCCCATACATTGAATGCGTCTTTTCGAAATCGTTTGAATGTGAGTCTATTGCATAAATGACGTTGGAGGTAAAAGGTGTTGTAAACGGCGGATTGAATGTTCAGGAAGCGTTGGGCCGAACCCGGTGATTTGAAACGCTGCTGTTTTCGTTCTCGACGCCGGACGGGCTGATGCGAATTCTCGGCACGATTATTCGCACGCTTATTGTCGATGTGTTGAGCCGTCAGGCCGAGGGTTCGAATGGCGACGTGATAGGACCTGAGTTTATCGGTTGTGATCCGGGTGGGTGTCCAGCCTTGTTTTTTCAGCAGCTTGCGCATCAACTTCAACGCTGCTTGGGCATTCCGCTTCGATTGCACGAGGAAATCCAGGACCTCGCCTTCATTGTCGACCGCGCGCCATAACCAATAACGCTGTCCGCGAATCACGATGACCATCTCATCAAGATGCCAATAGCCGTTGGGAAGGGGTCGCGTGTGGCGCAGGTTTCGGGCAATCGGCGCACCAAACTTGAGGAACCAGCGCCGTACGCTCTCGTAGGAAATATCCAGACCCCGCTCCGCAAGGAGATCCTCCACATCCCGATAGCTCAGAGAGAACCTGGCATAGAGCCAAACGGCGCGTCGAATGATTTCCGGTGGAAAGCGGTGACGTTTGAAGGAGATGGTGTCCATCCCAAAAGGCTACACCGAAATCACCAGGTCGCGGTTAGATCACTTAACGTGACAATGCCACCGCGAGACCCTGGTATCTCGTTCTCCCGAGTCGATCGAAGTGCCACTTCAACTTCCCGAGCGACCCTGGCTGGACCTGGGGATCGGTACGCCAGAAGACGGCCCTGTCACCTTTTCAGTTCAGGTGATAGATGGCTCCAGTACGCGATCTGCTGCTGCAACGTACCCTCACGACCCCTCACCGCTGGGAGTCGGTGCCCCTGGATCTGTCGGAGTATGCGGGCCGGGAGATCGCTCTGAGCCTCTCTCTTTCAGCCGCGAAGATGGACGGCTTGGGTTCTGGGGAAGCCCCGCGGTGAGAAGCCGCCACCGACAGTCCGCGCAGGCGACTTCAGGATCCGAGGCCCCACAGGGAGTGATCCTGATCGTGGCGACACCCTGCGCAGTGATCATCTCAGTCTCCACGGCTACGGGCGAGAGACAGCGCCTTTCTTGACTAAGATGGCGTCAAAGGGTGCGTTTTTCAAGAACAGTATTTCCCAGGGGACCTGGACCAAGGTGCGCGGACTTCGGTTCCGTCCATCATGACTTCGCTGTACGCCACCTCGCACCGGGTCTTGGACTTCCCCGACCGCCTTTCCGCCACAGCCACGACGCTGGCAGAGGTGTTTCGAGAGGCCGGCTATGCCACGGTCGCCTACTCCTCGATCCTCTTCACTGGAAAGTTCACGAATCTGCATCGGGAGTTACGAAGAGCTTCACGAGTCGGGATGGCATTGTCACGTTAAGTGATCTAACCGCGACCTGGTGATTTCGGTGTAGCCTTTTGGGATGGACACCATCTCCTTCAAACGTCACCGCTTTCCACCGGAAATCATTCGACGCGCCGTTTGGCTCTATGCCAGGTTCTCTCTGAGCTATCGGGATGTGGAGGATCTCCTTGCGGAGCGGGGTCTGGATATTTCCTACGAGAGCGTACGGGCGCTGGTTCCTCAAGTTTGGTGCGCCGATTGCCCGAAACCTGCGCCACACGCGACCCTGCTGAAAAAACAAGGCTGGACACCCACCCGGATCACAACCGATAAACTCAGGTCCTTCCCAACGGCGTATTGGCTGTTTTCCTGGTCACGAAACGATTTCGAAAAGACTTCCCAAAGTGCGATGGTCATCGTGATTCGCGGACAGCGTTATTGGTTATGGCGCGCGGTCGACAATGAAGGCGAGGTCCTGGATTTCCTCGTGCAATCGAAGCGGAATGCCCAAGCAGCGTTGAAGTTGATGCGCAAGCTGCTGAAAAAACAAGGCTGGACACCCACCCGGATCACAACCGATAAACTCAGGTCCTATCACGTCGCCATTCGAACCCTCGGCCTGACGGCTCAACACATCGACAATAAGCGTGCGAATAATCGTGCCGAGAATTCGCATCAGCCCGTCCGGCGTCGAGAACGAAAACAGCAGCGTTTCAAATCACCGGGTTCGGCCCAACGCTTCCTGAACATTCAATCCGCCGTTTACAACACCTTTTACCTCCAACGTCATTTATGCAATAGACTCACATTCAAACGATTTCGAAAAGACGCATTCAATGTATGGGAAAGTGCGAGTGCGGCCGCCTGAAAGGGAATCCATGCGGGCCTTTGCGCCCCAACACGATTAACGTGACAATGCCGTCGGGATCGACTTCAGAGGAGAAGCCCAGTAAGACAGCTCGCGAGTACGTGGATCGTCTGGCCAAGTGGCTGAAGATGCACCGGGAAGTTCCCTTCTTTGTTTTTCTGCACGTCTTTGATCCCCATGACCCCTACGAACCACATCGGCCCTACAACTCGATCTGGGCCGACCTGGCCGGAAAAGAAGAGCACGAGGAACAGTTGGAAGAGGTTCGGAAAGTGATCCAGGACCCGTTGATGAAGCGGTTTGGGATGCCCAGTCGCGATGACCTGATTCAGGCCGGCCTCGACCCCCAGGAATACATTGACTACGACATCGACTGGTATGACGGTTCGATCCGCGCCATGGACACGGAAGTGGCCCGGCTGGCGGAGCGCCTGGAAGAGCTGGGCCTGGCTGACAAGACGCTACTCGTGTTCACCTCTGACCATGGAGAGGAGTTTCACGACCATGGGAAGATGTTCCACGGCCAGTCGGTGTACGGGGAACTGAACCGTGTGCCCCTCGTCTTCAACCTGCCGGGCAGGATCAGGGAAGGAGTGAGGGTCGAAGAAACGGTCCAGACTATTGACATCATGCCCACCCTGTTGGAGCTGAGCGGGCTCTCAGGGCCGAGTGAGATGCTGGGACAAAGTCTCGTTCCGCTCATGACTTCTCCGGAGTCGGGGCCTACCGGCGTGCAGGCTGCCGGCTGGTCGAGCCGACCGGCCATCACCGAGAAGCTGGCCGGCGATTCAGTGGGGGCGCCGCCGCCTCGCGATATCGAGCAGACTGCCATCATCTATGAGGGATGGAAGCTGATCGTTTCCACCAGAAAGAACTCGGAAGATTTGCCCCACTTCGAGCTCTTTCGGCAACCGGATGATCCATTGGACCAGGAAAACCTGGCCGATCAGCGTCCTCAAGTGGTAGAAAGGCTGAAGGGCATGATGGCGCAGTGGCGAGAAGTGGCCCTGGCCGGCCAGCTGCCTGAAGAGGATTCGACAATCGGGATGAGCCAGGAAGAGTTGCAGCGTCTCAAGAGCCTGGGTTATATCCAATAAGACCGGGCAGCGGGAAAGCCGGGAGTCGGACGACGTGATTTGAGGGCACCCAGATTGACTGCATTTCGAGACGGCTCGACCGGGACGCGGTTCTTCCTGTTTCTGGCTGTTTTCCTGGTCACGACCTCCCCAGCATATGCCTATATAGGCCCAGGGGCCGGGGTCGCGTTTGTCTCTTCTTTTCTGGTCGTCCTGATTACCCTCTTCCTGGCTCTCTTCACACTCCTCACCTGGCCGATCCGGTGGGCCATCCAGACACTGCGTGGACAGACGGCCCTGCGCAAGAGCCGAGTCCGGCGAGTCATTGTTCTGGGTCTTGACGGACAAGACCCGAATCTGACAGAAAAACTCATGGAACAGGGCGAGCTTCCCAACTTCAAGAAGCTCCGCGAGGCCGGGTCCTACAGCCGGCTGGCAACCTCGCTCCCCGCCGAGTCACCGGTGGCCTGGTCCTGCTTCCAGACCGGCTCTAATCCCGGCAAACATCGCGTCTTTGACTTTCTGGTGCCCAACCGCAAGTCGTATCTGCCGGAGCTCTGCTCGGCGCGTATCGAGCCTCCGCGGCGAAACTTGAGAATCGGGCCGTATCAGATTCCCCTGGGGAAGCCCTTGATTCAGTTCGAGCGCAAGAGCCAGTCCTTTTGGAAGATCCTGGGAGATTACGGGATCTTCAGCACCATTCTGCGGGTGCCGACCAGCTTTCCACCCGAGAAGTTTCGAGGTGTTCTACTCTCGGCCATGTCGGTGCCCGACCTGCGGGGAACTCAGGGCACCTTCTCCTACTATTCCACTGATCCCTCGGAAATCGGGAAAATGACCGGGGGAGAACCGGTTCTCGTGGAGCGAGAGAACGGCTCGGCCGAGACCTCCATCCTCGGTCCCGAGAATCCGATTCGTCAGCCTGCTGAGGAAGTGAGAATCCCCCTGCAAGTTCTCACCGATACGAATGGCTGCGACGCCCGCTTGAGAATCGGCAAGAAGGAATATGAAATCTCGCTACGGGAGTTCAGCCCCTGGATTCCACTGCAGTTTCGCCCGGGTCTGGGAATGAAAATTCACGGAATGTGTCGTTTTTACCTGCTGGAAACGTCACCTCACCTCAAGCTCTACATGACCCCGATCAACATTGCCCCCGATCGCCCCGCCCTCCCCGTGTCCAACCCCACGACCTATTCGATGTATCTCTCCAAGACCCAGGGTCGCTTTTCCACTCTGGGGCTGGCGGAAGATACCTGGGCACTGAATGAGAGGGTGCTGGACGAAAAGGCCTTTCTGGAGCAGGTCTACCTGATCCATGAGGAAAGAGAGCGGATGTTTTTCGACGCCCTCAGCCGGACTCGGCGGGGATCTGTCGTCTGTGTCTTCGACATTACCGATCGTATGCAGCACATGTTCTGGCGGTATCTGGAAAAAGATCATCCGGCCAATGCCGACAAGGAGACGGAAAAGCATCGTGACGAAATCCTGCAGCTCTACCGGAACATGGATGATCTGGTGGGTCGCACCATGGAGCAGGTGGATGAGGACAGCGTTCTGGTTGTGATGTCGGACCACGGTTTTAACAGCTTCCGTCGCGGCATCAATCTCAACACCTGGCTTTACCAGAACGGCTACCTGGCCATGAAGAACCCGCCCCGGGGAGAAGAGTGGTTTCATGATGTGGACTGGGAGCAGACTCGGGCTTACGCTGTGGGACTGGGAGGACTCTACCTGAACGTGAAAGGGCGCGAGGCCCGGGGCGTTGTGCTCCCGGACGAGATGCAGGGCTTGAAAGACGAGTTGAGGGAGAAGCTGAAATCGCTGCGGGATGAGACCACGGGAGAACGGCCCGTCAGTGAAGTCTACGACACCTGTCAGGCCTATTCAGGTCCTTACCGGGGCGACGGCCCCGACCTGGTAGTCGGTTGTCGGGTGGGCTATCGCACTTCCTGGCTCTCGGTGACGGGCGGCATCACAGATTCCGTTTTGGAGGACAACATCAAGAGCTGGAGTGGAGACCACTGCATGAATCCCCCCGAGGTTCCCGGCATCCTCTTTTGTAACCACAAGATGGATCGAAGTTCGATTGAAATCACTGATATCGCTCCCACGGTGCTGGACCTTTTCGGCGTCCCGGTCCCGGACTGGATGGATGGTGAATCATTCCTGGGCAGTGGTCAGCCTGAGGAGAAAGAATGATCCGTCAAAGCCTCCTCGCCTTCCTGGCCCTCCTCGTCTTCACGGCTTGTTCCACCCACGGCCCACCGGCCAGGAAAGTGCTTATTCTGGGGATTGACGGCCTGGATCCGAAGCTTCTGCAGCAGTTCATGGATGAGGGAGTTTTGCCCAACTTCAAGGCACTTGCCGAAGAAGGGGATTTCAAGCCTCTGACCACCACCATGCCTCCGCTCAGTCCGGTGGCCTGGTCCACCTTCATTACGGGCATGGATCCGGCCGGCCACGGGATCTTTGATTTCATCCATCGCGACCCGAGCACCTATGCACCCGAGTTCTCCATCGCCAGGACAACCCCGGCCGGCTGGGCTCTTTCTCTGGGGTCGTGGGTCATCCCGCTGCAGGGAGGGGGGACCGAGCAGTTGAGGCAGGGGACGTCTTTCTGGGAGATGCTGGAAGAGCGGGGTGTCCCCACCACCATCTTTCGTATGCCGGTCAACTTCCCGCCCAACTCTCCGGGCCGGTCTCTATCCGGAATGGGAACTCCCGACTTCCTGGGAACGCAGGGGGGGACCTTCACCGTGTTCACAACCAATCCTCCGGCCAACGCTGCTGACATCACGGGAGGGCGCTTTTCCAGAATCGCCGTCGTCAATCATCGGATGGAAGCTCGGCTGGAGGGGCCGGACAACCCGTTTCGCCAGCTGCAAGTCCACTCACCCGGGGGAGGAGAGCTAGTTTACCAGAGCCCCAAGCTGGCAGTGGATTTTGAGGCTTTTGTCGATCCCGAAGAGGCGCTGGCAAAGCTGGTGGTGCAGGACCAGGAATTCATCCTCCAGCAGGGGGAGTGGAGCGACTGGATTCGACTCGATTTTGAAGCCATCCCCTACCTCGTCTCGGTAAGCGCCACAGCCCGCTTCTATCTCAAGCAGGTGCGGCCCGACTTCCAGCTTTATGTGTCGCCGCTGCAGATCAACCCGGAAGATCCGGCCATGGCGATTTCGACTCCGGCTGACTGGTCACAGGAGCTGTTCCGGGAACTGGGTTATTTCCATACCCAGGAACTTCCCGAAGACACCAAGGCCCTCTCGGGGGGAGTCTTTTCGGGAAGGGAATTCTGGGAGCAGTCTCAGTTCGTATATCGGGAGCAGATGAAGGCGCTGAGGCATCTGCTGGGCGAATTTGAAGAGGGTCTGTTCTTCTTTTACTTCTCTTCCGTGGATCAAGGTTGCCACATGTTGTGGCGATACACGGATCCCGATCACCCGGCATTTGAGGATAGGCCCGGGCTGCGCGATTCAGTGCGGACACTGTACCGGGAGGTGGACGATGCGCTGGGCCTGATGCGCCAGGAGGTGGGACAGGAGGATACGCTGATTGTGATGTCCGACCATGGCTTCTCCCCCTTTTACTGGCAGGTCAATCTGAACTCCTGGCTGGCCGAGAGGGGATATGCACGGCTAAAGGATCCGACTCACAGAGACGCCCCGCTGTTTTCCAACGTCGACTGGTCCCGAACCTATGCCTATGCCCTGGGCCTTAACGGCCTCTATATCAATCTCAGAGGCCGGGAAGGACGCGGGATTGTGTCCCAGGGGGCGGAATACGAGCGCCTGCTGGAACAGCTGGAGCGCGATCTGCTGGCCATGGTGGATCCCCGCAACGGAAACTCTCCGGTAAGCTTTGTCCGTCGCACTCGAAGAGATCTGCAAGGCGACCACGGGGAACATGGTCCCGATCTCATTGTGGGGTACGGCAACGGCTACCGGACTTCCTGGAAGAGCCCTCTGGGTGAGTTTCCCAGGCAGGTTTTCGTAGACAATCTCGATGCCTGGAGTGGAGATCACAGCATCGATTATCGCGAGGTGCCGGGAGTGCTGCTGAGCAACCGCACGATCAATCTGCCGAACCCGGCTCTGTATGATCTGACGGTGGCTGTTCTGGATGAATACGGAGTGGAAAAACTTCCGGAGATGATCGGTCAGGATTGCCTGGAACCGTAATCGGCTAGAAGCGAAAGGGAGGAACGGTATGTTTGGTCCCAAGATCAAGATTAACAAGAACCTGCTGGAGAGAATCAAGAAGTACTCCGACATTGCCGGGTATTCCTCGGTGGAGGAGTTTGTGGAACACGCCCTGGAAAACGAGCTGTCGAAACTGGAAGACGCCGATTCAGAAGAGGAAATCAAGAAGCGTCTCCAGGGGCTGGGCTATATTTCGTAGGTTCCGGGAGTGTGGGAGGGGCCTGGGGCGACTCCCGGAGGGATTTAAACGGTCGCTGCCCGAGGCCCCTCCCACACTCCCAATCTGAAATCTGGAATTTGGAATCTGGGTTCGGCGGACACTGAATGACGACTCTCATCTACATCATCAATCAGGCAATGGAGGTGGTCTTTACCATTTTGCTGTGGCCGTTTCGCATGCTTGCCCCGATCTGGGGACTAGCCTTTGTCTCCGTGCTGACGGGGATCTTCATGGTCTGGGTGTTTGGCCGTGTCTCCAATCAGCAGGGGATCGCCCGCGTTCGAGACAGGATCCGAGGGAATCTGCTGGGAGTTCGACTCTATCAACATGACGTTCCAGTGGTGCTTCGCCTGCAGGGGACGATACTCCGGGATACGTTTACCTACATGAACCACTCCCTCGTTCCCATGCTGGTCCTGCTGCTTCCGGTGCTCTTCATTCTCGTCCAGCTCAACTACAGCTTCGGCTTCCGTCCCCTCTCGCCGGGTGAAGTGAGCCTCCTGAAGGCTACCTTTTCCGATCCCGCCGTTGTGGGGAAAGAGCTTCGCCTGGAAGCGCCTGACGGAATCGAAGTCGAAACTCCCGCCCTGCGGATTCCTGTTTCGGGCGAGGCGGCCTGGAGAATCCGGGTGAAGGCCCCAGGCTCGCATGCGGTGAAGGTCTGGGTGGGTGACGAGTCCTTTGAGAAACGGATCCAGGTGGGCGAGAACTGGGGTCCCATCTCACCCCTGAGATCCACTCATCTGTCCGATGTGCTGCTCTATCACGGGGAAGAACCGCTGCCGGCCTCAGTTGAAGTCTCGAGCCTGGAACTCACCTATCCTCCTCTTTCGATTCAGCTTCTCGGGTGGGAAGTCCACTGGATGGTATTCTTCTTTGTGGCTTCGATCGTGGCGGCCTTCGCCTTCAAGGGGCCAATGGGCGTCCAGTTATAATCGAGGAGATCGCTTTGCTTTCGGCCATCCGCCAGTACCTGCAGCAGCGGCGTTACGGGGAGCCCATCATTGTTGTGTCTGGACTGCCCCGTTCGGGAACCTCGATGGCCATGAAGATGCTGGATGCCGGCGGGATTCCCCTGATAACGGACGAAGTAAGGGTCCCCGACGAGGACAATCCCAAAGGCTACTTTGAGTTAGAGAGCGTGAAGAGTTTGGGAGAGCAGGATGACAAGTCCTGGCTGGTAGAGGCTCGCGGCAAAGCCGTCAAGATCATCTCCCACCTCCTTCGTGAACTGCCGGATCAGCACGCATACAGGGTCATTTTCATGAACCGGCACGTGCAGGAAGTGATCCGCTCCCAGAACAAGATGCTGACACGCCGCGGAGAGGAATTGAGTGGCGACGACCAGAACGTCACCACCCTCTTCGAACAACATCTGCGTCTGATTCGGTCCTGGTTGAGAAAGCAGCAAAACATCTCGGTCCTCGACCTTCACTATTCGAACGTCGTGAGGGAGCCGCTTCAGGGGGCTGCCCAGATCGTCGGGTTCTTGAAAACGGATCTGGATCAGGAGAGGATGGCTTCGGTGGTCGACCCGAGTTTATACCGCAATCGCACAAACTGAAGGAGGAGTTTCATGCGTTTTCTATTGACTGTATCCATGCCAAAAGAACCTTTCAATTCTCTGGTCAGGGATGGAAGTGCCGGGGCGAAGATTTCCTCGATTCTCAGCGATCTGAATCCCGAGGCCGTCTACTTCACAGAGCAAACCGGGACTCGCGGCGCCGTCCTGGTCATTGACCTTGATGACGTGTCGGAGATTCCCAGGTATGCCGAGCCATTCTTTCTCACTTTCAACGCCGACTGCGAGTTCCGGATCGCGATGACACCTGAGGACCTGGCCAAAGCCGGTCTCGCGGAACTCGGCGAGCGGTGGGGTTAGCTGAGGCTGGACTCGCTGGTCGGCTGGAACATACATCCCTCTACGAAAACCTCAAAGAAATCTTCAGCGGTTTCCAGCTCGATATGCTCGATCCGTTTGGCCCTGGCTTCGATCCACTGACGCAGATCATTTGACAGCAGCATAATGGTGGCTCCATTCAGGGCTGCGTTGCCGACTTTCACGATCTTCTCCTCCGGGACATCGGGAATAAAGCCGATGGCCCGGGCGCTTTGGACATCGATGTAATTGGCGAAGCCGCCGGCCAGGTAGACTTTCTTGATCTTTTCCACGGGCGAGCCGTAGTGGCGAAGCACGATCTGCTGACCGCAGAAGTTGGCGGCCTTGGCCTGCGCGAGAGCACTGATGTCCGCTCTTGAGAGGGACATCCCTTTGCCGGGGACAAATTCGAAATCCTGACGATCGTCGGTCAGGACGCCCAACTCTGTCATGCGGCCGGTACGGAGCAGCTCTGCCAGAAGATCGATCAGACCGGAACCACAGATGCCCAGCGCAGGGGCGTCGCCTATGGTTCGCAATTCCACGGTTCCGTCGCGAAGTCTGACCGACTCGACCGCGCCCTTATAGCCGGGCATCCCATAAGTGATCTCTCCTCCCTCAAAAGCGGGACCCGCCGGGCAGGACGCCGCCATCATGCGGCTGCGACTTCCAACCACAACCTCGGTGTTGGTACCAATATCGATGAGCATGACCAAGCTGTCTTCCTGATCCATACCAATGGACAGAAGGTCGGCCGCCACGTCGGCTCCCACATGAGAGGCGATCAAGGGGCCGCCATAGATGTTCGCTTCGGGAAAGACGAGCAACCCAGAATCGCGGGCGGGAAGATGAAGAGCTGTGGTTTCCAGCTTGCCGCCCAGCAAGTCGTGTTCGCTGATCGACTTATAGGGCTTTTCACCAATGGACTGAACATCGAGACCGAAGAAAATGTCCCGCATGGTGGAATTCCCCACTACCACGACTTCATAAATCTGCTTCATCGATATCCGGGTCCTTTTGCACATGTCCCGAATCTCGAAGTTCAAGGCCGCAGTGATCACTTTGCGCAGTTCGCCGTGGAAGGGGCTGCCGTCGTAGGAGATGCGGTGCATGATGTCGCTTCCACCGAAGCGCTGGGGGTTTTCAAAGGAACCGGTAGAAAGTACCTCGCCGCTCTCCAGGTCGAGCAGGTTGAAAACGACCGTAGTCGTTCCCAGATCCACTGCCAGGCCATAGAGATGGCCCCGGTATCGATCGATTCGGGTCTCACCCAAGTAAACACCGCCGTCGCGGCGTTTTACGAGCGGGTTGACTGTGACTGGGCGATTCAAAGAGTGGCAAAGGATTTTGGGTTCTCGCCGTAGAAGGGTGAACTCTATGTCCGACTTCGGATCCATCACCGTAGCCTGACAGGCTAGCCGGTAGTTTCCCTGCAGGAATTTCTCTGCTTCAGTCGGTGGGCATAGGCCGTCCATGCCCTGACGGATCTCGACCACGCATTCGTGGCATTCGCCGCTGCGTCCACAGGAGGTTGGAACGCGAACCTGCAGTTCGTCCGCGTAATCAAAGATGGTTCGATTCGCGACCAGCACGAGTTCCTGGTCGCCGTGGCGGATTCGAGACATGGCTCAATCCGTCACTCTACTTCCCAGGCGCTCCGGTAGTCCAACTTGTCGCTACCGACACAGAGGGCCGGCTGGTCGCGGCCATCAGTGTACTTCTGGTTGCGGCAGCCAAAGAGAGCCGTGCACCGGTCATCCTTGTTCTTGTAAGGACAACGCCATTCGCAGACTTCGTCGACCTCCTCGCCGATGGCTCGATAGATCTCCCACAGACGGTCCAGACTGCTCTGGAGTTTCTCTGGATCAGCTTTCGCTTTCAGAGCCATCGTCACTCTCCGGCTAACCTTGCCTTTTCCGGCGTGCCGGCAGCCTCCTGGGTTTCGTCTCCGATACCCAGAAGTTCCTTGGCTTTCTCCACGCAGGCGATGGCATCCTTGCCGTAGCCGTCCGCTCCCATATCGTCAGCGAACTCCTGAGTCACGGGGGCCCCTCCCACCATCGTCTTGACGCTTCCCTGCAGGCCGGCTTCCTCAAAGGCCTGAATCGTCTTTCCCATGTTGGGCATGGTCGTGGTCAAGAGAGCCGACATGCCCACTACCTGTGCGTCATGCTCCAGGACCGCGTCGATGAACTCATCGGGCTTGGTATCGACTCCCAGATCTTCCACAATGAACCCCGAACCGCGCAGCATCATGATGCACAGGTTCTTGCCGATGTCGTGAAGATCGCCTTTCACTGTTCCCATAATAACCGTGCCAACCGGTGGCATGTCGGAGGCCGAGAGGATGGGCTCCAGGTGCACCATTCCCGCTTTCATCGCCCGCGCCGAGATCAGGACTTCGGGAACAAAAATGATGTTGTCGCGAAACTTGACCCCCACCACGGCCATGCCCGCAATCAGTCCGTCATCCAGCACTGTGTTGGCCGAATAGCCTTCTCCCAGAGCCTGTTGGGTGAGCCGGTCCACCTCGTGCTGATCACCCACGATCAAGGCATAGCTGACGTCCTGCATCAGCGCGTCTGCACGCTCGAAGGTGGCGCGAATGCGTTTCAACTCGTTGGGCCTGGTCACATGAACCAGCTCCCTCTGCAAGCCTTCATTTACGATCGGCATCTTGTTCCCCTTCGCATGGCACCCGACCCAGGCGCTCGACGTGTTTCCTGAATCGTACGCTGGACATGGCTACAGCTCGAATCGCCCCGCCCTCCAGGCCTGGATGTAATTGATGCAGAAGTCGTCCCTGCCCAGAAGAACATCCCGGGCCAGACGGATCGGCTCCGACTCAATATCGAGGTCAAATATCTCCCCAATGTTGCACTGAACCGGGTCGATGATGCCGCTGTCAACTCCTGACTCCAAACACAGATGTATGAACGCGAAATTGACCACCTTGCGCTGAGGCAGGCCAAACGATACGTTGCTGAGGCCGCCGGTGATGTGCACCTCCGGGCCGAAAGCCTCTCGCAGTTCGCGGACAGCCTCGAGATAGTGTAGTGCGTAGTCCGGTGAAACTGAGATCGGGAAGACCAGGCCGTCAATGTAAACATCTTCCAGGGAAATTCCCCGGGCCAGCACCAGTTCCATCAACTGCTTGACGTTGGCGACTCTTTCGGCCGAATCAGCGGGCATCCCTTCGGCTCCCGCGGCCGTCACGATAATTCTGGCCTTGTGCTGCTCGACCAGATCCAGAGTTTCTGGACGCTCGAGGGCAAGAGAATTCAGCATGGGCCGGCCGGCCCGGCCGTCGTACCGGGCGAGTCCCGCAGCAATGATGTCGGCGTTCGACGAATCCACGCTGGGCGGAACGGGAGACACCTCCTGGACGGCTTCGACCAGCCATTCCATGGCCCGTTTCTGGACGTCAACCTTGTAGGAGACTTCGTCCACATTCAAGTCGAGGAAATCGGCCCCCGCATCGACTTGCCGCCTGACACCGTAGTGTACGTAGGCTCGCCCTTGAGCCTGTTCTTCAGGATCTTCACTGAGCCCCTTTTGCACCGCGATCATATAATGCTTGACCTGACCCTGTTCGTAGGGCTGAGTTCGTTTGTAACTCTCGGGGACGGGCATGAAACGCTGCTCTCCCGACTCTCCCCGGAAGATCACGGCTTCAGTTCCATCCTCGAGGTTGGTTACCCGTATCCCCTTCAACAACACGATGCGAGTCGCGTGGATGTTCTCCCCGATGATGACAAAGTCCTGATCGGAACCGATCATTCTAGGCATAACGTAAGTGGAGTGAATCGCTAGAGAATCAGTCTGAGTGTTCTTTGCACCAATCTTTGACAGCCCTGGGAATCTCGAGCAGGTTTTCGAGCCTGGTAGCCAGCGGGATGGCACATTCGGGAGCGATCAAATCGACACCGGCATCCATGCATTCATAGACGGCCTCACGCACCTCTTCCGGCCCACGGGCATAGAGCAGCTCCGGATTGTTGATGTTGCCCACCAGCCGAATTCGCCCCCCGGCGATCTCCATCGCTTTCCGGGGGTCATTCTTGGAATCGAAATGGAAGCAGGCCATACCGGTCTGTGCGATGTAATCCAAGCGGTCAAGGGTCTGTCCGCAAATGTGCAGGATCAGTGGACAAGGGATGCGCTCGACCATCTCCTGATGGAGTTCCATGAGAAACTTTCGGTAGTACTCGCCACTGACCAGATCCCCTGTGGCGTGATCCGGAAAGGTCAGAGCATCAGCCCCTGCTTCAATCTGTGTGTTGGCAAACAAGACCGAGATCTCCTTCAACCGATCCAGACACTGCATGGTCCTGCCGGGATCGTCGATGCTCATGAGCAGGAACTGCTCCACGCCGAAGACATGGTAGGCAAGTGTCCAGGGCCCCATGGCTTTGCCGATGATGGCCACTTCGTCTCCGTGCTCCTTTTTTAGCAGAGACAGAGCCTTGAGTACGCACTGGTTATCCGGATGCGTAAGAAAGCCCCTGGGGATATGCACATCTTCCGGGCCGTCCCAGATGGGCTTGTACATGCGCACGGTGGGCCAGTTGTCCTTCACCTCCCATTGCATCTCACAGCCCAGGGCGGAAGATTCCTGGATGATGGTAAAGACCGGCATGATGCTGTCGTAACCCAGTTCCGTATATCCCGTGGCAGCGAGCCTGGCATTTAACTCCGGATCGCGACAGGCGTCTGGAAAGGGGGCGTCGGCCAGGTCCATGAGTTCCACGGTGGCCACATTGGTGGGATTGGATATGGGTGGCCGGTCAACCGGCTTGCCGGCCAGAGCATTCAAGACCCGCTCGCGGGGCTTCATCGTTTCCAGGAATGCCATAGATCTGTTCCTTCAAAATCCCCGTTTCCCAGGTGGAGGCGAAACGGGGTCCGTTATCAAATTGGCGAAAACCCGGCCGTTCCCGTGGTCAACTGGCCTCGCAGGGCCGACTCCTCTAGCATCGTCTCCACGGCACTGATGTTACGGGAGTAAGGGAGAAGAACCCTCAGCAATTCGTCGTGGCGGACGCCACATCGAAAGGCCACCTTGTTCTCCTCGACCCTTTCCATTTCCCCGTAGCGGAGGAAACCTCTTTGAACGGCGGGCAGCCGCCGCGGAATCTTCTCGGGATCACCCTCAGCAGAAATGTCATAAACCCACCGACCATCTTGCTCACTCCCTCTTACGACGAGCGTCAGATCGGTCTTCGTGTCCGCGATCGCCAGAGCACCAGTGGGATGCCTGTACTTGGGGTCTTTTTCCACTGCCTGGCTCAAGACGAACCGGAGAGGGTTCTCGTGGCTGGTGCCACAACCGAATCGCGCTTGATTATGGGTATCCTCTAGGGCAACCAGCCCACCCAGACTTACAATCTGGTCGCGGATCTGTCGGATGCGCTCCTTGACTCCCGGTTTTTGACTATAGGTCCAAACCGTGAGTATGTCTGTTTTCCGGTAGATGGCGACGGTGATGTTTTCAAAGAACGGGTCCATGGGAATCAACTCAAGGCACGTTCCGTACCTTTCAATCACTTCCAGGACTCGGGGCCTGGCGGTTCTTGCTTCTCCCATCAAGGGCTTCCCCTTCTCGGTCTGGCCATCATTCCATCCACCGGTCCGCAGCCCCGGGCTTAGGCCTGCGTTCTCCCGACTCATGAAGCTCTTGGATTCGCATCACGAAGTCTTCGGGAAAACATTGATTGTAACGGTTCGCCAGCTGGGCAGCCGTCTCGGCTGGCGTTCCCCCTGCTTGGGTGTATTCTCCCCAGCTCCAGCCGCTCAGATATTCGTCAGTCTCCTGGCTACCGTCGAACATGGCGATCTGGTCGACGCCCTCCTGAAATCGCGGGGCCAGAGGCAGCGAGACTCGACCACTGTCGTCCTCAGCCTCGACCTGTACCGGGACTTCCTTCCAGTTAGAGAACTCGTGCCCTGCTCATAGCCATCCTCGCGTCCCGGTCCCGACGTCGTCGACCAATACTACGATAGCGTACTCGCCGTGTTCCCGGACAGTCCAGCCCGCTCGGTTCAAACGTTCCATGCCAGTTCACTCAAGGTGACTGGGTGACGTGACAAAACGGGACGAGAGCAGGCCTGCTTCTTCTATGATCTCTGCCACCAGTTCCTCCTGACGGTAGGCCATCACGTGAACTCCAGAGACTCCGGGGATTTCTCGCACCTGCTGGATAATATCGATGCACATTTTCTTTCCCTCCTCCTGCTGCCGGTCCGAGGGCACCGATTTCAGCCGATGAATGACTTCGTCAGGAATCACGACGCCCGGTACATTTCCTCTGATCCACTCTGCAGCCCGGGCCGATCGCAGGGGGCCCACGCCGACCAGAATGAAAACACGCTCAGGAAGCCCCAGATCGCAGACGCCCGCCATAAAGACCTCAAATCGGGGGACATCAAAGCAAAACTGAGTCTGGATGAAGTCGGCTCCGGCTTCCACTTTCTTCTTCAGGCGGAGGGGGCGAAAGTCAAAGGGCTGGACAAACGGGTTGGCGGCGGCTCCCAGGAACAAAGCAGGTGGCGCTTCCAGCTTGCGACCGCTCAAAAAACGAGCTTCATCGCGCAAGATCCGAGCCGTTTTCAGCAACGTTACCGAATCCAGGTCGAACACCGGGCGGGCATCCGGCTGGTCGCCTACCTGTACCCCGTCACCAGTCAGACACAAAACGTTCTTCACTCCGAGCGCGGATGCTCCCAGCAGATCACCCTGGATGGCAATCCGGTTCCTGTCACGGCAGGAAACCTGTAGAACCGGCTCATATCCTGCCCTGGTCAGGAGGGAGCAGACCCCCACGCTGGACATGTGGACATTTGCGCCGGAGGCATCGGTCGCGTTAATGGCATCGCAAACCGATGCCAGCACCAGGGCCCGATCGTAGACTTCATTCGGGTCTGCCGTGTCCGGAGGGTTCAGCTCCGCCGTGACCGCAAAGCGGCCTGATCGAAGCACGTGCTCGAGTCGCGAGCCCGACCGCATCTCGCCCCGGCTCACGGTGTCCATCCCGGCGGAGAATCGGCCTTGCCCGAAAAATCGTTCACCCAGGCGGAGGTTCCCTCGAGTTGACGATTTAGGGGGGGCAGGACACTGAGGATCTCCGGACCATACCTGGGCATTGCCTTGGAGCGCTCCCAGGCCTGTACCCACACGCAGGGCATGGCGGGATTGACCTCGCAATGTCCGTCCATCCTAACCCCGCCGCAGGGCCCGTTTCGAAGGTTCTTGGGACAGGTCATGGGACAGGTCATACCCGTACTGTGAAGCACGCATTGACCACACATCCGGCAGTCGAACATGACCCGTTTACTCACTCTCTCTGCCGGGATCAACAAAGCTTCCATCCAGCTCCCAGGTTTCACCCAGGAACGAAAGAGGAGTAGAGAACGTCGGGTTGTGGAGTACATGATCTCGAGGAGACGTGGATGGTTTTGAAAGATGCGCACCGTATTCTCTCCAACCCTTGGTCGCTGAGGGTCACACTACTTAGACAACTACATTGCGCGGCCTGCCGTCGAAAAAGGCCCGGATGTTCTCAGCGGTCTCGTCCACCAGCTTCTGCCGCGCTTCGCGACTTGACCAGGCGCAGTGAGGGGTCACGATTACGTTCTTGGCCGTCAGCAGAACATTGCCTGCAACCGGAGGTTCCGAAGTGAGAACATCAAAACCCGCGCCCCCGATTCGGCCACTGTTCAATGCCGCAGCCAGAGCTTCTTCGTCGACAATTCCTCCCCGAGCCGTGTTGATCACCATCGCCGTGGGCTTCATCTTGCTCAAAGCCTCGGCATCGATCAGGTTGCGGGTCTGATCGGTCAAAGGACTGTGCACTGTGACAAAGTCTGACTCGCGAAAAAGGGTCTCCAGATCCGTGTTGGCGTAGTCTGCCCCTCGAATCCCAACGATGTCGTGAGCCAGCACCCTCATCCCGAATCCCTCGGCGATCCGGGCCACCCCTCTGCCTATGGTCCCGAAACCGATGATGCCGATTGTCAGTCCCTGGAGCTCGAAGCCCTGGTAGTTCAGGAGATTAAAGGAGCTTGCTTTGGCCCATTCGCCCGCCATGACATCGGCGTGGTAGAGATGGGCCTTGGTGGCCAGATTGAGGATGAGAGCAAAAGTGTGCTGAGGGACGGTGTTCGCCGCGTAACCAGCGACATTGCACACCGTCACGCCCTTGTCTTTGGCTGCCTGCACGTCAACGTTGTCGTATCCTGTCGCGATTTCGGCGATTAATCGCAGGGCATCTACAGAATCAATCACGCGCGGCGTGATCCGTACTTTGTTGGGGATCAGGACTTCAGCACCAGCAGCCCTGTCGATGGTCTCTTCCTCCGTGGAGTGCGGATACCCTACATAAGTTCCCAGATCCTCGAAAACCGAAAAGTCCACGTCGTCATGGAGAGTGATGGTGGATTCGTCCAGAAACACGATTCTCATAAGCATTCCCCGCTTCCAATCGTCCCAGAGCTTACAGCATTCGCCGAACTGTGCAAGAGTATCGTACGAATGTAGCAGGTCTGAACTCCAGGGGAGCTCGACGCGCGCGGGAGAAAGACTGCTCTTGATAATAATATCGCCTTCCGCTGCACTAATAGACACGTTGGCAGATATGAAGCCCATTGTCGGTCCAGATGGACTGTTCACCTCCACTTTTCTAGGTTGGCTGGAAGACCAGCCTGATTCCGTTCTTCTCGAAACCGCTAGGCCGGATCGATCTGAGTTTCGCAGTCATGTCTTTTACAAACCTCTTGCCACGATCGAGTGCAATTCCCTGGATGACGCTGAAGATTCCCTGCAGCAAGTGGAACATGCGGTTGGCCAGGGGCTGCACGCCGCCGGTTTCATGGCTTATGAGCTGGGGTACGGGTTCGAGGAGTGTTTTTCCGCTATTCCGACCTCTTCAAAGCCCCTGATGTGGTTCGGTATTTACGAGGAACCCTGGACTTACAACCACAGAAGAAGAACTTTTGAGAGCGGAGAGCAGCAAGCTCTTCAAATCGCCAGCCGTCTGAGCGCGTCGTGCCAGGCACCGACGATTCACGAGCTCGAACCCTGGCCCTCGATTTGTGAGGAAGAATTCCGGAGTGCGCTGGCGAGAATCAAGCAGCACATCCGGGATGGAAGCACCTATCAGGTCAATTTCTCATTCAAGATGCGCTTTCCGTGGACGCATCCCGCCGCCGATCTCTACTGTCAGCTTCGGGGCAGCCAGCGAGTGCCTTACGCCGCATTCCTCAAGTTGCCCGATACTTGCATTCTCTCGTTTTCTCCAGAGCTCTTCTTTCGTATGCAGGGGCAAGAGATCACCTTCCGACCCATGAAGGGAACCGCCCCCCGCGGACGAACACCAGAGGAAGACGATCGCCACCGACGGACGCTGCTGGACTCAGCCAAGGATCGCGCCGAGAACGTGATGATCGTCGATCTTCTCCGCAACGACATCGGCAGGATTGCCGAGGTGGGAACAGTGAGAGTGACGGAATACTATGCAGTTGAAGAACTCGAAACGGTGTACCAGGCAACCTCGGTCATCGAAGCCAGGGTGAGATCTACCTGCCCTTTCTCGGAGATGATCCGACGTGTCTTCCCCAGCGGCTCGGTCACGGGTGCGCCGAAGATTCGAACGATGCAGATTATCCACGAACTGGAAGAGGAGTCGCGAGGCGTGTACACGGGTTGCGTTGGGTTCTTTGCTCCGCAGCGGCGGGCTGTCTTCAATGTCGCCATTCGAACTCTGCTGTTGGACAGCCGTGAGGGCCAGGCGGAAATGGGAGTCGGCAGTGGTGTCACCTACGACTCGGATATCGCCGGCGAATACCAGGAGTGTCTTGACAAGGCTCGCTTTCTGGGGGGCTCACTGCATGGACTCGAGCTGTTGGAAACCATCCGCTGGGAGCCGACCACAGGTTGGTTTCTGCTCGAGGAACACTTGCACAGGGCCGGCCAGTCAGCGAGCTACTTCGGCTTTTCCTTTGATCTCGAGTCGGTTCGCGATTCCCTGCGGTTGCATGAGAGGGAACTTCATGTTCAGAGTGAAGGCCGCCTTGCATTTCGAGTTCGATTGGCCCTGGACGAACGAGGAGAGGTTCGAATCACTCAGGACGAAATCGCCGCTGCGCAAGACATCGAGCGGGTCGCTATCGCACTGGAGCGCATGGATTCACGGAATCGTTTTCTTTATCACAAGACCACGAATCGGCAGTTCTACGACCGGGCGTTGCGGGGGGCGGTGGAGATGGGCTTGTTCGACTTGTTTTTCTTGAATCAGCGGGGAGAGGTTACAGAGGGAGCTCGCAGCAATGTGATCATCCGCCAGGGCAAGGAGTATCACACGCCACCGGTGCGGTGTGGGCTGCTGCCCGGTGTCTTTCGGCAACACCTGTTCAATTCTCCGGAGTTTGATCTCCGGGAGACGGTCCTGCATCCGGAAGATCTCGCTTCGGCTGATGAGGTGTTCTTATGCAACTCAGTGCGGGGCCTGCAACCAGTTGAAATCGTCGACAATCCGTCCTCATGCTAGACCCGTAAGGAGTCCCCCCGGCTCTGCCGGGGAGGCAGCCAGAGTTTGACAGTTCCGGGAATAGGTGAAAAAACTCCCTTCCGTGAGCCGAGCAAAGCATCACGAAAAGGAGTTTTATGAGTAACTACCAGAGCTTACAGCATACAAAATGGGAGTGTAAGTACCATGTGGTGTTCATCCCCAAGTACCGCAAGAAGTTGATTTATGGGGAGCTGCGCAGACATCTCGGTCAGGTGCTGCGACGGTTGGCTGGGCAGCAGGAAAGCTTGATTGAAGAGGGCCACCTGCTGCCGGATCACGTGCACGGGATGATCTCGATTCCGCCAAAGTTTTCTGTGGCGCAGGTGATCGGGTACATCAAAGGGAAAAGCGCCATCCACATTGCGAGGAACTTTTCAGAGAGTCGGCGTAACTTTGTTGGACAGCACTTCTGGGCTCGCGGATACTTCGTATCGACGGTGGGTCGGGATGAGAAAGTGATTCGTGAGTATATCCGGCGGCAAGAAGCAGAAGATCGTCGCCAGGATCAGCTCAGGCTGCTGTAGCCAAGCCACCTGTAGGTGGCACAAGTGGCCGCGGTAGCGGCAACGTCAAGTCCGCTTTGAGCGGCTCACAAGATTAAAGCCCCCGGCTTTGCCGGGGGATACTTACTGCACTAGCGACTTGCGTCAGGGAGTCTGGATCTGCACACCTTACAAAGTCCACTCGCACCGAAGTGGAGAGACGGTGTGGCCCAAAGTGAATCTGCAGAACAGCCTTGCGCTGATTGGTCTGGTCGATCACAAACTGAATGTCGAGGGGAGAGGCGACTTCTTCCACCTTGTCCCCCTCTGAGCGCTCTAGCACCACATAGTAAATGCCGGCCTCGATGCTCTGGTCTCAGGTTCTGCAATGCTCAAACCCTGGATGGTCGGATGCTTCCCTGACAGCTTGAGTCCGGAAGATCGAAGCTGTACGATGCGCAGCCATGAGATTACGAGCACCTCTCGCCGCCGGCGTTTTTCTCCTGTTGCCCAACCTGATCGCTTCACCTCTCCCGGGAGCGCAGAAGAGCTCCACAGAGGAGGGGCGACCCTCGGTTGAACAGCTTCGTCAGGATCCCAGGGTGGTGGAGGCGATTGCCCTTTTTGAAACCTGGGCCGAGGCCATGGTGGCTTATCAGGGGCTGCCCGGCTTGTCGGTAGGAGTGGTTTACGACCAGGATCTGATCTGGAGCCGAGGGATCGGATACGCGGACGTGGAGAGCAGGAAGCCGGCCACCCCCTCCACCATCTACAGTATCTGTTCGATTTCGAAGCTCTTTACCAGCATCGGGGTCATGCAGCTTCGTGATCAGGGGAATCTGGAGCTTGACGATCCTGTGGCCGATCACATTCCCTGGCTGGACATCCAGAACACGTTTCCGGACGGTCCCCCAATCACGGTCCGGGGTATCCTGAGTCACTCCTCGGGCTTGCCCCGCGAGACCGGTCATTCCTACTGGAGCGGTCCCGGGTTTCCGTTCCCAACGCGCCAGGAGATCATCGACCGCATCACCCACCAGCAGACACTCTACCCGGCCAGAACCTACTATCAGTACTCGAACCTGGGTCTGACCCTGGCGGGGGAACTCATCACCCAGCTCTCCGGCCACCCTTATGAAGACTACATGCGCGTGAGCGTGCTCAAGCCGATTGGTCTCAGGGATACAACCACCCAGTTGCCCGAGGCTGAAAGGGGAAAACGACTGTCGACCGGGTATGCAGCCCGGGAACGGGACGGAACTCGGCAGCGGCTGCCATTCTTTCAGGCGAAGGGGGTCAGCGCAGCCGCCGGGTACGCTTCCACGGTTGAGGATCTTGCCACCTTTGCTTCCTGGCAATTCCGCGTTCTTTCGGGCAAAGAGAATCGAGTACTCGCTGGCCGAACACTGAGAGAAATGCAGCGCGTCCACTGGGTGGACGAAAACTGGAATGCCGAGAGCCATCGCGGACTGGGCTTTGATCTGTGGAGAGAGCGCAACCGAACTTTCGTCGGACACGGCGGCGGCTGCCCCGGGTACCGGACTCACCTGAGCCTCGATCCCAAACAGAAAGTGGCGGCGATTGTCATGATCAATGCAACCGGAGTCAGCCCCAACCTGTTCACCTCCAGAGCACAGCAGATCGTGGGGAGTGCTCTCAAAGCCGCCGTTGAATCACCCGGGAAAGGGAAGTCCTCCGACCCTTCGCTGCACAAGTACGTGGGCATCTACCGCAGCATCTGGGGCGAAGAGGCAGTGGTCATCCGGGATTCAGAGCTGGCCGTTCTTTCGTTGCCCGGCCCAGACCCTCTGGGTTCACTGACTAAACTCAAGAAACACGGTATACACACTTTTCGAAGAGTACTGGCGGACAAGGAACTGGGTGAGGTGATCCGGTTCGAGCTGGATGAGCAGGGACGCGTCACCAAGAAATGGCGGCACGGGAATTATTCCGACCGGGTGGAGTAGACCGCAAATAGTTCACTTTGCTCACTGCCGGCCGAGACGTCGAAACCTCCTCAGTCCTCCTCCCAGACCTCCGTTTCGAAGGCAAGGAGTTCGACGTTCGCTGATCTCCAATCATCCCTTCCCAGCCCGGCTTTGAGGCATAGGTTTGCCAGGTAGTCCTCCCGGTCCCATCCATAGGTCAACGGAACATGCGGCAGCAGGAGTCCCTTGCTTTGCCCTTTGACAATCATGAGACCGTGTACTCCTACCTGGACCTGTTCAGGACGGATCGGGTAGAGAGTGGTCAGGGCACTGATCTCGATCTGCAGTTCGGGCAGTTCCTCGACGGTGACAGCAGGAAAGCGCGGATCTCGAGTAGCGGCCGCAATGGCCATCTCCGTGACCGATTCAACCAGAGGGCGCCGGGGTAGAAACTCTCCCACACAACCGCGCAAGGCCCGCGAATCGCGCTGGTGCAGGCTTACAAAGGCGCCCCTATGTTCGAGCAACACACTCGAATCCGTGTTGTGGGACGGAATCCGGCCGGTCTCCAGATACTCAGTCAGGACCAGCCGGGCAAGGCCCAGCAGCGCGCCTCGATCTTGATCCGAGAGCCGGCCGCCGGCCAGCCGGGCTTCGTCTCTCTCTTCAGACATACCCTCCCTTCATCGCAACCGGGTATTAGTACTTGTAAGTAAGTACTAGAGTAATCGAATCTTAAGGCTCCTGTACCACACGGTCCCACCGTGATCCTGCAGGACGATGTGGCCCTTCTTGTTCATCCCGTACTGCGGCCACTCGACAAACTTGGAAGCGGCAACCAGTGCTTTCCATTCATCCGTCCACAACTCGTACTCGACCAGTTTTTCCCCATTCAGCCAGTGCTCCACGTGAGGGCCGTCGACCACGAGGCGAAGCTGGTTCCATTCTCTGACCGGCTTGACCACGTCCCTGGCGGGCGGATGGAGAGCGTAGTTGCCTCCCGTCCGCTGGGTGTCGTCCAGGCCCGGGTAGTATTCTTCGGCCCCATCCAGGACCTGAACTTCGGGACCGGTATGAAACTCCTGCTCGTGGTCCTCCGTCACCCGGAACAGGACCCCGCTGTTGCCGCCCGGTGAGATCTTCCATTCCAACTCGAGCTCAAAATCGGCGTATTGATCTACCGTTGTCAGGTCTCCGTAGCCTTCTCCGCCGTGCTCCGCATCGAAATGAAGGGTCCCGTCGGAAACCTTCCATCCGGGGGGCGTCTCTTCCATGCGAAATCCTCGCCAGCCGGTCAGATCCTTGCCATTGAAGAGTGGCATCCACTCGTCAGCAGGCTCCTCGGATTGAGGTGGTTCCTCGGGTTGGACCTCCGGTTGGCAGGCTCCCAGCCCCAGGGTCAGGACCAGCACTGGTATCATCGGCACTAATCTCTTCTGAACGTGTTTCATGGTCATCATCCGTTTCTGTGGTTGTCTTCCCAATTTAAGTCCCTGTCCCACAGCTGGCAATCTCTTTCTTTGCCTTGATTGACGAAAGTTGTGAAGATCGTTGTACGCATCCTCGCAGAAAGAAGGTTGGAAGGCAGTGCCTGAAACAAGGTTGATGCAGGAGGCCGATCTGGCTGCTGGAGATCGGCTGACTCGATTTGCCGGCTGGAATCAGACCAAAGAGGACTGGCGGACCTGGTTGCAGCTCCCGGAGGCCCGTGCCTGGGTTACGGAGATCGACGGCCGGGTGATTGGGAGTACAACCGCCATTGCCTATGAAAAACGGTTTGGGTGGGTGGGAATGGTCCTGGTGGACCCCGAGTTCCGTCGCCAGGGAGTCGCCACGAGTCTGGTTCGCAGGGCTCTCCACTACCTCGAGCAGAAGGGCTGTCCGTGCCAAAAGCTTGATGCGACCTCGGAAGGGACAGGGATCTACGAGAGGCTGGGCTTCCAGATCGAGTACGAGGTGCAGAGATGGACACGTCCGCCCAAAATGTTCAGGTCCAAGGCACGAGAGGGCGATCCGCTTGCCAGGATCGAGCACTTGCTTCCTAGCGGACTGGAAGAACTTGACCGGAGGATCTTTGGCGCTTCGCGACGCAAACTCCTGGAATCGTTCCTGGCAGGCGAGTATCCCGGCTACCAGGGCGGGGGATCTGGCTCCGGCCAGAGCACGGACACGCAGCCACACGGAGTGCGGGGGTATGGTTTCGCTCGACCGGGCCGGAGGGCTGCCCAGGTTGGACCTCTGGTGGCTCTCAATCCTCACTTGGCCGGGCAATTGATGGAGAGTCTGCTGCACCACTTCGGCGAGGGGGAAATGATTGCTGATGTGGTTGCGGGGAACCGGGAAGCCAGGGCCCTGTTGCAACGGCATGACTTTTTCCCGGTCCGCCATCTAGTGCGGATGTTTCGAGGGCCGAACGCGTTTCCGGGCCGCCCTGAAGAGGCATACTGCCTGGCTGGTTTCGAGTGGGGCTAGTACTTACTTGCAAGTACTACTAGGATCCCTTAGCAACCTTGAAACTATAAATTCTTTGCCGGGAGCTATGATATGTGTCTGTCTAGAAAGATCGTGATTCTAGGACTTGTCTCCTTGCCGGTTCTTGTCTGCTCCGGACCCAGGGAACAGACCCTGGGGCCGTTGGAGGGAGGTCGACCCACTTTCGAAATCACGACCGATGAAGCCTACGATTCTTCCACTGTCAGGGCCTATAGCGGAGACCATGGTGAGATTTACGCCCATATCGACGAGCATCTGGCCGAACACCTGCAGAACCTTCAGTGCTGGATCCGCCAACCCTCCGTGAGCACTCAGAACGTGGGCATACGGGAAATGGCACGGATGTTGAGAGATGACTTGCTGAGACTGGGCTTTCGGGAAGCAGCCGTAGCCGAAACATCGGGACATCCGGGTGTGTGGGGCTTCTACGACGCAGGAGCCGAAAAAACCCTGGTTGTCTATCTCATGTACGATGTGCAGCCGGTCAACCCCGAGAAGTGGATGTCTCCGCCCTTTGAGGCAAGGTTGCTGAACAATGACCTTGGGAGGGTCTTGATGGGCCGAGGAGCCACCAACCAGAAAGGGCCACAGCGGGCATTTCTGAACGCTTTAGAGTCGATTATCGCCGTGACCGGAACGCTTCCGGTCAACCTCATGGTGCTGGCCGAAGGGGAAGAGGAAATGGGGTCCGTCCACTACCCCGAACTGGTGGACCAGTATCTCGAGCGGCTGGAGGGCGCCCGGGGCGTGTTCTTCCCCTTCAATTCCCAGCAGCCCGGTGGTGAGGTTTCCATGGCCCTGGGCGTCAAGGGTATCGTCTACTTCGAGCTCGAGGCGGTGGGAGGATCCTGGGGAGGACCGGTGAGGGCGGAGATCCACGGATCCTACAAGAGCATTGTGGATGCCCCCATACTGCGGCTTGCCCAGGCCCTGGCTTCACTGACTACTCCCGACGGGAACACGATTCTGATTCCGGGCTACTACGACGATGTACGCCCGCCGACCGCTGAAGAACAGAGACTCATCAACGGTGTGGTCCCCAAGTGGAAGGAGGACAACCTCAAGCGGCTTCTGGGGGTCGAGCAGTGGATTGACGGCGTCTCAGGCAAAGCCGCCGTGATTCAACACCTCTATGAGGTTACGCTGAATGTTGACGGTATCTGGGGCGGCTACACCGAGGCTGGTGTCAAGACGATTCTCCCTCATCGGGCGACGGCCAAGGTGGACTCACGCCTTCCTCCCAACGTGGACCCGGACCGACAGCTGGAGAGAATTCGCCACCACCTGGACTCCAAGGGGTTCCACGACATCGAAGTGCGGAAGATGGAAGGCTATCCGGCGTCCCAAACCTCGGTGGAGGCCGCCATCGTACAAGCAGCCATCAGTGTCTTCAATAAGTACGTGGACGAAGTCGTCGTCTGGCCCCGGATGGCGGGCAGTGCGCCCTTCTATCAGTTCACTGAACGACTTGGTCTGCCATTTGCCTATGTGGGCCTGGGCCATGGCGCGGGACTTCACGCCCCCAACGAATACATGGTCATTGAGCCCGCCGAAGGGTCGGGCGTGGCTGGCCTGGCCGCAGTAGAGAGGGGCTATGTCGACTTTCTCTTTGCTTTCTCAGAACAAGACTGAGTGCCTTCCCCGCAGCGGTGTCAGTCTGCCATTTCGTAGCCTGTCGGTCCCGGTGTGACAGTTGTTCCCTGTAAACTGTCTGCCCAATGGCCAGTGGGCTGGCCAGGGGCAAGTGTATGCGCAAGACGCTTTTTCATCGGCACAGTTCCCGGAGGGCAGTCCTTTCCTTTGTAGCCTGGACCGGGCTGATAGCACTCAGTTCGGGAGCCGAGGACCGGATCGGTCTCGACATCCGCGACCGCTTGAGTCCGAAGAACGTGAAGCGCCCCGTTCGTCCCTTCAAAACTCGCTACATTGTTCTGCACACGACCGAAGGCAAAGAACCGGGTTCCCTCAAGAAAGTTTGTGAGCGGGGAGAGGCCCACTATTTTGTGGGAAAAAACGGCCGGATCTACCGGATCATTCACCGTTCCAAGATTGCCACTCATGCAGGTCGCAGCTACTGGGACGGCAACAAGGTGATCGACAACCACTCGATTGGAATCGAAGTAGTTGGTTATCACGACCGGGACATCACGGCGGCACAGTACACAGCTCTGGCCGAGCTCTTGCGACAACTGAAGTCCCTGTATGACATCCCTGATCGGCAGATCTTGACTCATTCGATGGTTGCCTATGGGCGGCCCAATAAGTTTCACCGCTATTACCACCGGGGTCGCAAGCGTTGCGCCATGATTTTCGCCAGGCCGGACGTACGCCAACGACTGGGGGTTCTCGACAAGCCGCTGGAGGATCCTGAGGTCAAGGCGAGACGCCTTCGCGTGGCAGACCGGGAACTCCACGAGTTTCTATACTCAGCCATGCCCGCCCCACCACCGAAGCAGTCGAATGTGATTGCCCGCGGCTGGTCGGCCTGGACCATCGCACGCGAGAAATACGACAGTCCCTCCACGCTCTACCACTTCCCCAACGGGCAAAAGCTGAGAGGTGATCAGATCACGAACTGGGATCACATTCCGGTCGGTACTACGGTGGACACGGCGCAGCCGGCCGCCAACGGGGAATTCGAAGGGTTTGTGGACGTCACGCAAGCGAACAGTGATGCCCGCGGGATCGTTGGTGATGTGTTCGCAGAAGTGACCACCATCTACTTTCTGCCCAACGGGCGGGTGCGCACCGGAGAAGATATTCAGGCAGATGCCGAGAGTCGAGCGGTTCTGGAGGACTTGCCGTCGGGTACCCGGATCCTGGTGGGGTACATCTATGGGGGCCACATCACACGGGGCCGATTCCCGAGGCAGATCGCGGGGAGAAAATGGAATTATCCTTCTACTTTTTACCGATTGCCGAATGGCCGGATATTGAGTGGAGACGAAATTGACCAGCACCGAATCCCGCGCAATACGCTGGTGTTTTACCAGTCCTAATGCGTTCCTCGCTCCTGGTTTCTCGTTGTTCCTGAAAGCGGGAATCAGTTCTCTTCCACAGGCGTCACCGCCAGGGTGGTGAATTCTCCAGGCTGAGATCCCAGTTCGACAGCCACGGCGGCAATCCGGCCGTTGAGTACCCGGGCCAGAAGGGATCCCACAAAGGGAGCCTCCACACTTTCAAAAAACTGAGTGACGAACCTGGCCAGGTGTCCCCGGGGAGGCAGTGAAACCAGGCTCTCATCACCTCCCATCGGGTCCCCAAATGAATCCAGTAAGCTCAACTCAAGATCCACTTCTTCCTCAGAGGGATTCATGAGGGCGACACCGGTGTCGATACCATTCTCACTTCGTACCGGAACGATAAAACCGGCCATCAGGGGGCTGGACTGAACCCCGGCAATACCGATTCCCGGAATCTGAAAGCGGACGAGTCCACCCAGAGTTTCATTGGAATTGATGATGGCCGATCCGACCAGAGGTTCTCCCCCGGTTGTCACGATGCTCACCCGACCCAGGGGGGCAATCGAGAAATCGACCCGGTCCACCGGGATGCCCTCACCGGCGATCCCGGTTTCCAGGGCCCCGCTGATGGAGACCGGCGTAGGCATCGGGTCGCCCGCATCATCGTAAAAACGAGCGGTGGCGAACTGCTCGAGTGTAGCGGCCGGGTTGTTGACCAGAATCTCAGAGACCACGCTGCCACTTCCGAACTGGGCCAAAAGGATGGGAGGCACAGACGAAGAAATCAGTTGCCCGCTCAGGACGATGAGATTTCCAACGTCCTCGGTCTGCTGTGCAATGCCGTTTCCCGTCATCTCGTTGGTAATGAAATCGGTCAGGCCGTCACCGTCAAGATCGCCAGCCGAGGCGCTGTAACAAAGCGTGTCGCCCGAGTCGCTCCCGGCGCCGCCTCTGGCACCCTGAATCTCGGTGATCCGCACAACCTCAGGAGAGGGGAGCTGGCCGGGGGCGGTGTCAATGAAGTCTGGCCATCCTCCTTGCTGCCCGAAGAGGACGTGCACAGCTCCTGCTGAATTGCGGCCCTGGGGATGCGCATGAGGGCTCCCCACCACCAGATCGCCTAGCCCGGATTATGCAAGAACCGTAATCCGCTGTTGAAAAAGGGCTCGAGAAGTGGCCCAACTCGGAAGCGGGCAGTTGTGACAGGCGGATTTGCGAAGAATATCGGTTGGCGAGGCGTTTGAGTGGTTGGGGGACCGTAGTGGTTGGGGGAGTGAATTTCAGACAGATCTGGGCCTGGATGAGTGTCGGAAGCGGTTTTTCGGGGAACTGGGAGAAGCTAGCTGGAGTTCAGGCGACTCAAGACGAGGTGAAAGAGGGGTTGTTCGGGAAAGGCTGAGGAAAGATGGACCCAGATGCGTCGAGTGGTTTGTCGGATCCGGGCCCCGATCTTGAGGACACGACGACGTAAGGTTTCGATTTCGAGCTTGTGCCAGGGGGTTCCGTGCAGATAGTCGCGCAGGCGCACGAACATCTGGTAAGCCAGTGCATGCAGGAGGAGTCGAAACTGGTTGGCCAGGAATCGATGACAGCTGAGTCGGTCCATGCTCAGATGATTCTTAAAGGCCTTGATGAAGTTCTCGGTCTGCCCTCGGTCGGTGTAGTGGTCATAAAGTGATTGGGAGCAGAGATCGTCCCGGTTGGTGACCACAAAGCGACGATTGATCCCGCGCTGATCGACCTCCACTTTGACAATGACGCGACGGGATCGATCCCAGCTGTTGGCTCGATAAAGAAACTCGTCAAACTGACGCTGTTTTTCCTCCCGCTCAACGAACCTTTCCCGAGTCGAATCCAGCAGGGGCTCGACCACTCGCTGCAGGCGAGGGTTGCGACTTAACCCAATGACATATTGGAGTTGATTCTCTTCACCTTCACAGAACTCGTAGAGCCGAGGCGTGGCAAAGCCGCTGTCGGCCCGAATCTCAATCTCGACATCCGTCCCCACTGCTTGTCGGATGGCCTCCACGACGCGCTTCAGAATGGGCACGATGTGAGAGGCAGCCCCCTTGTTGCCAGGTCTCAACACGGCACAGACCAGGTCTCCCGTGGCGGCATCGAAGATCAGCAAAGGATGCAGAATGTGGTTTCGGTAATACCCGTGGTAGAAGGCGAACTCCTGTTGGCCGTGAGTGTGGTCGTCGGTACTGTCCAGATCCAGGATGATCTTGGCGGGACGTCTCTTCTTCAGGGAGCGCACATAACGGCGTAGCAGCCACCGGCTCAGACGCATCAGATCCTTCTTGGTGACGGAGTTCTCCAAGCGGGAGAAAGTCGGCTGGGTGGCCAAATCGGGATCGCTCTCGGGCAACTGATCACAGACTGTCTTGAGCATCGGATCCGAGCGCAGCGTATCGGCGTCATTACAGTCTTCGTAGCCGGCCACGATCTGCAACACTCGTTGTCGGATCAACTTCAACAGGTCATGACGAATGTAGCGTCGGTCCCGGCTTTCCGCAATACACGAACTGAAGCCCTCGCACAATCGATGTTGCCGATCCAGCGATCCAAACAACAACCATCCTGCGTCGGAAGTGAGGCTCCCCCCATCAAAACGAGCTGTGATGTCTCTGTGGCTGTGAAATGGCAGGGTATTCTGGCAGACTGTTTTCAACATAGCCGTAGCTCCTGTTTAGGGTTGTTTTTATGTAAACCCTTTTATATCAGAGAGCTACGGCTTTTTTTCTGGACCCAAATCTCACTCGGATTCAGATCTCTTGCATAATCCGGGCTAGCTAGTTCCCATCCGGAAACCCATTATTTAAGCTTCCTAAAGGGTTGTTTTTTATACCAGATACAACGGTTCATGGGGGACAGTATCGGCCGACAGCAGGGATCGGGCGGCCGAGTGCTCCAGATGCAGTTTTCGACAAACACCTCACCCTCAAAACCCCCCTCCATTATGGCGTCCAGCGACTCGTTTACAACCGTAGCCGGGCCAACACCAACAGATTGAAACTGAGCACCGAGAGATGCACATACTGCTGGAAGTGCTCCCATCCCTTCCAGGTGCAACGATCCGCTCCGAAGACCCGTTTGAGCATCGAGATACAGCCTTCGATTCCAGCCCGAAAGCGCCTCAACTGCTTGTAAACCCAGCTGGAGCGCACCATATCGGTGACCTTCAGCCCTGCCTTTTTGGCAAAGGCCACGTCCTGGATTCCTTGCTTCTTGGCCCACCTCAGATTGTTCTGAGTGGCAAATCCCCCGTCGAAGCTGGCTTGGCGAGGATAGCGCCCGTAGAGCTGATGCTGACGCTCCAGCATCGGCTGCATTTGCGCCTGGTCGGCGGGATTGCCTTGCGTGACCAGACAATCGACGATCAGTGAGGTCTTGCCGCAAGTCAAAAAGATCTTGTGACCGAAAACCGTCTCGCGTCCCCCGGTCTGGATAATGTCGCTATGCTCCTCAAAGATCGAGACCACCTTCTCAGCGGCCGGAACCTTCTGGCCCTGCAGGACGCGCCGGTCGGTCTGATCGATGACTCGTCCCAGTAGATCCAGATAGTGACGCAGCTGCTGGAGAATCACCTCAGATTCGATCCCCTGCCAACCAGCAGCGCTCTCCAGAGCCTGACAGCCATAGCCATAGGTCTGGCCCGACACCTTGACCAGATCTTGGTAGAATTGGCGCCGATTCTGGCCCCGGCTGTTGCGGATGTTCGTCACTCGCCTCTTGGCCCTCCGACAATGATTGTGGTAGACCACCGGGTAGTGCTCAGCCAACTTCCCCAACAGGGCTGTCACCTTACGCACCGAATCGTACAAAAGCTGAGAGTCCAAGGGATGGCGGATGTCGCTCTCGACAGCTGTGGCATCGACCCGGATCTTGCGGCCCTTCTCCAACCCCTCTGCTTTGGCCCAACCCACCAACACCCGAGTGATTCGTTGCCAGGTCGAAGCTTGAATCCTCGAGATGTTCTCTTGAAGACAGCTCTTGCCTGGAGACCATCCTAGAGGCAAACGGCAGAAGGCCCGGAAGCTCGCCGAGTCGTCCACATGAAAGGCCAGCTTTTCATAGGACAATCCGTGCCAATTCTTAATCACAGCACAACGCACAACTTGCTCAGCGCTCAGACCCGGAGAGCCATTGCAGGGATCGGCCTTGTCAGACAGATCTTGTAAAACCCAGTGCAGGATCTCTGGATTGTTATCCAGGATTCGGGAGATCATCTGCAACTCGTCACCCAGCCGGTGATCCGGCCAAAGTGGCGTCAGTGGCATCTGATTCTCTCTGTTTTTTCGCATTTTCGGAGCTCCGTGATTGCCGTAAGTCTTTTTGTTTCAGTGGTTTGATACTCTTACTGTAACAAAAGATGCTGACAAAATCGGAGCTCGAAAATGTGGTCTTTCCTCTTTATTTCCAATCACTTACAGGCGAGCGGATGGGAACTAGCTAGGGGAGACCGAGCGTGCCATGCGCGATTTTGACGAGGCCCTGGCAAGACACCCGAAGATGGCAGAGGCGTATCACGGTCGCGGCAACGCCTTCAGACAACGATCCGTAACCGACCGGGCGATGGCCGATTTGAGGAGGCGTTGCGGTTGCAGCAGGTTCTGCCTGCCGCGTTTATCGACCGCGGAAATTTGTATCTGGAAGGCGGGTCCCTAGACGAGGCCATTCAGGATTACGACAAGGCAATCTCCATCATAGGGATGCCGACCTATTACGGCCCTCCCGGAATTGGAGATGCGCACTTTTTCCGCGCGGTGGCTCGCTGCGTCCAGCACGACTGGCGCGAAACCAAGACTGATCTTGAAGCCGCGAGAACAGAAGGGGTGCTGGTCGCGTCATCGTTCAGAAACATAGTCGGTGGCGTGGCCAAGTTCGAAGCAGACTACGGCCTCAGAATGCGTTCGGACGTTGCGACTATGCTGTACGTTGATGAGCGGTAGATTCCCCGCGGCCATCGGCGCGAGTCTGACGCGAAGCAGAGGGGCTCCTGGTTTTTCAGACCATTGCCAGAGCGCGTTCGGCGCACGGCTCCGTGCAGCGGCCTGATGCTTTTCAATACGGATCTTCATCCCTGGATGTTCTGGGATCATGTTGGTTCGGTATTGAAGCTGCAATGCTCGCACCGACGCTCGTGTTTTCCCAACTGCTCGATTACCGCACGAGCGACTTCCAAGGAGCTGACCCGCAGCCAACGTCCGCCGTCAACACTCTGGAACTGGGTGTCCTTATGACTGCAGTCACGCTCGTGGATGGTGGCCGTCGGCCCGTCGTTGAAGATGATGTACACGGCCGACGGGTACATCGATGCCGTAGCGGGCATGTCCATTCCCTCGCCGATTTCCAGAGTCTTTGCTACTCCAGCTATCATCCCTGCGTCTAGCGGTGCAATTTTGAGCCCAAACTCCAACGACCCCGGATTAACGTCCACCTGCATCCGGTTCAAACGTTGCATCAGAGTGAAAACCATGTCGGCAGTAACGCATGGCTCATTCCGTGGCATGCGCAACAACCGAGGCAACGTTTTAGCTTTTTCGAAGAACTCCTGCTCGGTAGTCTCGGTTCTATGTACCAGCCAGTTCCTCAGGTGCCGCCATTCGCCCATCAAGTTGGCTGCGACATGATTGGAGTCTTCTACCTTTAGGGCAGTGGCGATTCTGGGACGAGCAACCTCCTCCCAAATCTGGTATGTGAAGACCACGAAAGCCTTGGCATATAGGCGCTCAAACTCGCCGGCGGCCGATAAGGCGTCAATGACCTTCTCTACCGGAACGCGAGCCAGCACGGAGTCAACTCTACCATCTGGGCGATAACTGTTTATAGAGAAGGGTTCGTCCCGTTCGGCAACTTCGTCGAGATGACGCTGGATGGCCTTTTGGCTACCCAGAATGCCAGCAAACCAGATCAGCATCATCTGACAGTCAGCCGAGAACTGCTGCATTATGTCCCGGATTTCCTCTTGAGCCTTGTTGCTGACGTTTGGGATCCCCGTATATCGAAGCGTCAACATACCACCTGGCCACCCGATTTGGATGAGTCCGGTAACTCTCGTCTCTTCTTCTTCGCTGGAATCTCGCATTTGTCCTTCTCGTCCGTCGTTCCTGATTCACCTATGTCGCAATTATCCCAACCTGAACCGAGGTGCGAGTCTGGCAATGGATGCCGTGACACGTCTCGGCCGCTGGCACGGCGTGCAATGCCGAGGTCGACGCCGCCATCAGTGCAGTACGTCGCATCTGTCGGGACCCGGGTCGTCGAAGCCCGTCTACCTGAGGAGGCGCACCCAGACCCATCTCTTCGTCTATCCAGCGCCATGCGGAGCCCGAAGCGTCCACCGCGACTAAATGGAACTCCTCTACTTATCCACCCAGTCGCGTGGGGTGATCTTCCACGGCTTACTTGGGTACTGACCACCGACGGAATCCTCAGACATCGCAGTGAGCATCACGGGGGCTGGCAAGTCTTCTCGAAGTAACGTCCGGCCGACACTGTCGTACGACATGTAGGCACAGGCCGATTGACTATCGACGAGCGTCGCTGGGAGCGGCGTGTCCTTCAACCCGAACTGCGCTCCGGTTCCCGTCATCGCGAGATGCCTGCCGTCAGGCAACTGGAGCCTAATGTGCTCGATCGTGACAGGCCGTTGACCGACGTTGGTCGCCCTGAGACACAGGAACGACAGACCTAGCCCGTCCGCAACGAGGATGTTCTGACTCATGCTCATCTTCACCACTCGGCGGTCCTGTCTTTTCAAATGAAACGTGTTGTACGACGACAGGATCGCCCCATAGAGCGCCACCAGTGCGACTAGACCTTGAATCACCGTCGACGCTTCGGGCATTGCATCCCCCTGTGATGTGACGGATCTCGTGAGACAGGCGCCAGCGTTACTGTAACCGTCCTCGGAGTGCTTCGTACGGGATCTGGCCGGCGAATGCTCCGTGGGGCCGATCGAAGTTGTAGCAGCTCTCCCACTCGAGTCCGAATCCGCTTGCCTTTGAATCCGTTCCGATACCCTCGTCGGCTCTTTGTCCTCTCGTAGGCCTCCGCTCCCAAGAACTCGCTTCTTTCCAACTGCATGGCCACGTTGAACAGCTTCTCCAGGATCCCTCGAAAGGCTTCTGTTCCTTCCTCCATCAACTCTTCTAAAATCTCCCGTGGTACTCTCTTTTCCAGGTCTGGGCTCAATTGATTCTCCTTTCCAGATTCAGGTTTCTGTTTTTGGAGAATCCTGTCCCAGACCTCTCTCTTTTCGACTCAGGTCCGACCAGAATTTACAGAAAAGAAGTTACGCTCCTGCCATTTCGTCCTCATACGCCGGGTTGGTGACGGAGAGTGCCGTATTCCACGGACGGCATTGTCACGTTAATCGTGTTGGGCCGCAAAGGCCCGCATGGATTCCCTTTCAGGCGGCCGCACTCGCACTTTCCCATACATTGAATGCGTCTTTTCGAAATCGTTTGAATGTGAGTCTATTGCATAAATGACGTTGGAGGTAAAAGGTATTGTAAACGGCGGATTGAATGTTCAGGAAGCGTTGGGCCGAACCCGGTGATTTGAAACGCTGCTGTTTTCGTTCTCGACGCCGGACGGGCTGATGCGAATTCTCGGCACGATTATTCGCACGCCTATCGTCGATGTGTTGAGCCGTCAGGCCGAGGGTTCGAATGGCGACGTGATAGGACCTGAGTTTATCGGTTGTGATCCGGGTGGGTGGCCAGCCTTGTTTTTTCAGCAGCTTGCGCATCAACTTCAACGCTGCTTGGGCGTTCCGCTTCGATTGCACGAGGAAATCCAGGACCTCGCCTTCATTGTCGACCCCGCGCCATAACCAATAACGCTGTCCGCGAATCACGATGACCATCTCATCAAGATGCCAATAGCCGTTGGGAATGGGTCGCGTGTGGCGCAGGTTCAACGACAACTCTTTTTGACCGGGGCGACGACGATAATTGCCCACTGAAGTTGATCGTTTGTCGAGTCGGTTTTGGCTCTCCTTTCTTGGGGTTTGAAAAGGGTTTCTGTTTTCCTCCTGCTTTCCGAGCGTGGGGATGGAGTGAGGGCGTAGCCCGAACGGAGTTCCCACGCTTCGCGACGTTCTGATGGGCCCCGAAAGGCCCTCTGGTTGCATTGTATGGCCTCACCCCTTGATCCGTTTGTCTGTATGGCCAGGAGAAGGGGCTTCGCGTGACATTTTGTTCTGTCAAGAGCCGAGCGGGAGTCAACTGGCCTCCTTTTGGGTTCGCTTCTTGGCCGCTTCCATTCGGTAGCTGGAAACGTTCAATTCCAGGATCACACTATGATGAACCACCCGATCAATAGCCGCGGCCGGCGTCAGTGGATCCTTGAAGATCTTCTCCCAATTCGAGAAGACCAGATGGCTTGTCAGTAGGATGCTGCGTCGTTCGTAGCGATGAGACAAAAGCGTGAACAGAATCTCCATTTCTTGCCGGTTCTGTTGCACGTAGCCGATGTCGTCAATGATCAGCGCCTCAAATCGATCGAGCTTTTTGAGTTCCTTTTCCAGGGTCAGCTCGATCTTGGCTCGAAGCAGCCGTTGCACCAGCAGCGCACAGGTGGAGAACAACACTCGGCGATTCTGCAAGATGAGCTCCTGCCCTAAGGCACAAACCAAGTGAGTCTTCCCGCTTCCTGGATTGCCGAAGACCAAAAGATTTTCAGCTCGGTCCAGAAAGTCTCCCTCTACAAGTACGGACAACTGGCGATCCACACTCTGTGGGAGCCGAGAGCGATCCAGTGCGGTCAAACTCTTATCCCAGGGAAGCTTCGAGGTCCGTCGCAGGCGTTGGATCCGCCGTTCCCGGCGGTCAGCCACCTCCAGCTCGGACAACGCCAGCAGATACTGCGGATAAGACCAGCTCTCCTTCGAAGCCAAAGCGGCTTGCGAGCTGTGATGCTCTCGAAACGTCGGTAGGCGCAGTTCCACCAGACACTGGCTCAGTCGTTGCAGATTTCCTCCACTCATGCCCTCACCTCCGACTCCCGTGTACTGAGCAATCGGTCGTAGACATGGATATCGACTTCAGGGACCTGGACTTCCCAGGCTGGACTCGCCGGCTCAAGCAAGGCCTCTTTCAGAACTTGAAGTCGAACTCGGCATCCCCTTTCAATCAGCTTCTTCAGTGCCTGTCCGACTCGCTGCTCCCCCTCCTCCGCTGCCAACTCCAGGATTCCCAGATACTGACGGTCGGCTGTCCCAGGGCAATCCTCTCGCAGTTCATCGTAGGCGACTCGAAACAGTACACCGGGGAACAGGTCTTCCCGCCAGCGGTAACGTGCAAAGGCTCCCGGCTTGCGCACCAAAGAGTGAATTACGTGCCGGTAATCGATCCGATGCTTGCCCTCGCCTCGCAGTCGGGGCATCCGGGCCACCTCCTGGCTGGCATACCGCACCTCCAAGTGATCCGCCCACATCCGTACCTCCACCTTCTCTCGGATCAAGCGGCTGTCGACCGAGTAAGTGTTGTTGCGGACTCGGATGGTTGAACTCGGAGAGACTTTCACGCGGTAGCCAATGAAGTCTTCCAGTCGACGATCTGGTAACGGCGCCATCACCTCCAGTTCTTCCCCAAGCCGTTTCAGCCGTCCTGCATTCCGGCGCTCGATGATTCTCTGGATGAATCGCTCGTAGTCGTCCCGCTCCAGAAAATCTCGGCTTCCTCTCAACAGCAGCTCTTGTTCGATGGCTCGCTTGAGCCGGTGATGGGCTTGCTCGACATCTCCGTTTTCGTGAGCCTTCCCCGCCTGGGTCCGGCTCCACTTCATCCCGTAGTGGCCAGTAATGTCTGGTAGCGACGAGTGAATACTCCTTTCTTGAGATTGTTGACGGCGCCGCCGACAAACGGTCCGTTCGATGCTCTGCAGGTACGGCCCCCAGCTCCCCTATCGCGTTCTGGACTCCCAGGGTCAAACTCTCAAACGATTCACTGCAGCACAGCGTCGTTGTTTCCCAGTTCGAATAAGTTAGAACGAAGTCATAGAGCAGATGAGGAAACGGTTGCCCTGCGCGCCGTCACTCCCAGGCTGTTCATAAAGGTGAAGTCGGACTGGGCTTGATGCCCCGGCTCGTGACGCTGCGGAAACATCACTTCCTTCAGCTCACCGTTGCGGGCTCTCCACTGTTTGATGTGCCGCTGCAGCGTTCGCAACTGGCCTTCTTCGAACTTCCCTTCATGAACCCGATTCAGATGATCGAAGACGGTCGTTGCCTCCACCGTCGGAGATCGTTTCAGAATCCCTTCTACTTCCGGCCACACCGATTCGTAGGGGTCCGGTCGGGTTCTCCAGGTCCTCTCCGGCCGACACTCGCTCTGTAGCTTCCCAGACTTTAGATACTTCCGTGCCGTATTCCGCGCCATGCCCGCTTTTGCAGCGGCCATCGTCAACGTCTTTTCCTTTTTCCGCAATTTCATCAGTCTCCTGATCTGCTGGTTTGTAACCATGCTTCCCATGGTCCAAATCAGCTCTGAAAAAACGGGCAATTCTAATTGTCGTCGGGGAAAATTCTACTCGTCGTTGATCAGGCGTAGGTCAGGAGTTGTCCAAGGTGAGTGTGATCTGTTGTCTCAAGCTGATTCTCTATGAGGACCCAAGTGTTGTCTGCGATGTCCTTGCACAGAATATCTGCGCGAAAAGGACCAACGTCCTTCTCCTGCGCCTCCAACTCAAGATCGACTCCTATCGCGTCTCCCAGGAGCTTCAGGCCACCTGGGTTGGCCAGCCAAGGTCTAAAGTCTCCCGGTTCGCTTTCCCAGACTTCTCGTAGGTCGTCAACCTTTTGGAGTTGAGCAAGTGATTCCTTGATCATGATCTGTCCTCCATGCAGTCATATCCACTCCCGCTCATACGACTTCCTCGACGAATCTCTCGGTATCTCAGCATCCTTGATGCGGATCTCGCCTGACAGGCTGCCCCACATTGCTTATCAGAATAAGGCCATCTGTTCAGCGGTTTTGATCGGCATCACAGCCTTGTGATAGGCTCTGTTCATAAGATTAGGAGCTTCGGGGTGGTCCGTCGCGTGAATCATGTAATACATCACGCGGCCGCCGCCGTGTCGTTCATAAATCGGCCAGGCGCTGACTGATCTGTAGCCGAATTCTTCCCTGAAACGATCTACGAATGCGGCAGAGCGGATTGGGCCTTTCTTCCTCAAAATCTGTTTTTTCCAGTCCTTTCGTCCCCACCATTCCAGCAACACGGAATCGGGTTCGTTCAGACCAGATATCGCTCTGTCTAGCCAGGAATTGGGCAGAAAATAGAAAAGTTCGATCTTGTGTCCAGAGGATTTATAGTGTGCAATTGACGCCACCGTCGACCAGTGACATTCGAAGGTTCGTTGATCCAACAGACAGAATGCCGCTTCTTTTGCGGGAATTTGGCTGGGATCAAGAATCTCGGCAATAAGGTTGTTGAAATCGCCCAAGTAAATCTTTACATCCCTCTTGGGCTCATGTCGAGTCTTGTCCCTTTCTGGCTGGCTGTCTTTTAGATCAAGAAGAGCTTTGTGCCCGATAGGATCGATTTCGAATAGGTGAAAATGACGCAACCAACGAGGCCTACTTTCCAATACAAATTTTGCGGCCCACGTAAAGGGTGGCTCCTTCTTCTGCGGTCCAGCAAAACCGTCGATATAAGTTCCGTGTTTTGTAATGAGAACGAAGTAATACAGATAGCGTTCGATCAGCCTCGCCTTGTTTTCCGTCCAGAGGGGATACTTAAGACGACGGGTTGGTTGCTCCTTAGGCTGCGCCTTCCAGTCGGACCGTAGGTCGAAAAGGTATCGATTAGCAGTTCCGTCGCTTCCCACGGCTTCCAGCAGCCCCGATCATCACAAGTTCGTTAAGTAGGGATATGCTTGCCAGTCGCGAGGCGTTGAACTCCAATTTTCAAGGAGTCTCCGGCGTTCGGTCCGGTCGGGAATCGGAGTGATAAGCCTAGCCGGCAGTTGGTCGTAGGTCCGGCCGTTCAGGCAACGCCCTTTCTTGGACTTCTGAAATCCACCCCACTGCTTGAAAAAGAAGGGAACACCGGTATCCTCACATTGATACCTGATTGATTCAACCCATTCCTTGTTCATCCGGCGAGCACCAGGACCGCTCTCACCTCCAACAATGACCCATCCAATACCATCCAGATCTAGTCGCCCGACATCCATCAGAAGCGGTTCGATCGAAAGGAAACGGATTCGGGCATCTGTGGCCCGGAGATGTTCAATGCGCGGCACTCCATGCTCCCGATCTTCAACACTGACTCCCCACCAGATATGGGCCGCTCCCGTCCGATCAAATTTTGGACCGTTTAAGAAATCACGCATTCGTGCTGATCTCTTCGTTAGGACCTGGTAGGTATGCCATTTTGCCAGTTTCATAACATTGATAACTGCTTCGATGTATTCATCGGGCACACCATCCTGAAAGAGGTCGCTCATCGAATTCACGAATACGGTTTTCGGAGAAGTCCACTTGAGGGGTTCAAGGAGTTTTTCGGGGATCAGCTTGAGATCAAAGCCCTGCTCGTACGGGTGATCAGGAACGCCGCGGAAGCGTTCAGCAAATGTCTCAGCGTAACAGTGCTTGCAGCCGGGACTTATCTTTGTGCATCCCCGCACGGGGTTCCAGGTCACGTCAGTCCATTCTATTTTCGATGTATCAGACATCTCCTATTGCTCCTACTTCAGACATTCTATATCTTGACCTACCCCCACACGAACGGTTAGAGATCCGATTTGGGACTCGCGGCCGGCGCCCCCATGGTCCTCCTATCGGCGCGTGTGGATCCCATGAAAGATCATGCGAGTTTCCTGGCCGCACTTGAGCGAGTTCCTGGCGTGTACGGATTGGCCGTCGGCGCTGGAACCGAAGCACTTCCAGATTGCCCCCGGCTTTTAAGACTTGGCCTGCGCGATGACATGCCGAAGCTGTGCGCGGCCTCGGACATTGTCGTCTCTAGCCGCCATTTCTCACCGATGGGACCTGAAAAGGCCGCCCTGTTTGGTATAAAGCGTTTGACGAGAACGACTTCCAAGCCAAACGGAGGCGGCCCTTATGAGAACAGAGTGTAAACAAGCCAGGTTCGAATTTCACGGACTATTTCAACGCAAAGTGAAGGCGCGGTTCGACGGCGGGAAGATCACCTCCGATGCAGGGGTGCTGCTGTTGCGAGAGGTCGAGAGGGGGACGGGTCTGATCGCCGGACTGGCTGAGTGTTTCAGGGATCACCGGGATCCGCGGTTGATCGAACACACGGTCGAGGAGTTGTTGGGGCAGCGCATCTACGGACTCTGTCTGGGATATGAGGGATCATGATCAGTTGCGCACCGATCCAATGCTGGCGGTGGCAGTGGACAAAGCCGATCCGTTGGGAGAGCGGCGGCGGCAGGCCTCAGATCGGGGGAAGGCGCTGGCGGGCAGGTGTACGCTGAACCGGTTGGAGTTGACCGGCGCCGAGGTCGATGAGCAGGAGCGGTACAAGAAGATCGCGATGGACCCGGACCGGATCGACGGCTGGATGGTGGATGCCTTCGTGGAGTCCCACGAATCGGCGCCCGAGGAGATCGTGCTGGATCTGGATGCGACCGACGACCCGATCCATGGCCAGCAGGAAGGCCGCTTCTTTCACGGTTACTACCGCCACTACTGTTATCTCCCGCTGTACATCTTCTCGGGGGAGCATCTGCTGTGCGCCCGGTTGCGGTGTTCCAATATCGATGGGGCCGCGGGATCGGTGGAGGAACTGGAACGGATCGTCGGCCGGATTCGGCAGAGCTGGCCGGAGGTCTCGATCGTCATCCGGGCCGACTCGGGCTTTTGCCGGGATGACTTGCTCCGCTGGTGTGAAGACCATCACGTGGATTACGTGATGGGGTTGGCCAACAATGATCGGCTCAAGTCAGAGAGCGCCGAAGCGATGACTCAGGCCGAAGCCGAGTTCAACGCCACCGGGACACCGGCGCGGGTGTTCAAGGATTTCCGCTACCGGACTCGCCACAGTTGGACCTCGGAGCGACGCGTCGTCGGCAAGGCCGAGTTCCTGGAGAAAGGTGCCAATCCCCGATTCGTCGTCACCTCCCTGTCGCCGGAACGCCTGGGGGCCCGCGCTCTCTACGAAGACTTCTACTGTGCGCGGGGCGACATGGAGAACCGCATAAAAGAACAGCAGTTGGGTCTGTTCGCCGACCGGACCAGCGCGGCAACGATGCGCGCCAATCAACTCCGGCTGTATCTGTCCTCCGCCGCCTACATGCTCATGCACGCCTTGCGTCGTCTCGGACTGAAGCAGACCCCCCTGGCTCGCGCTCAGTGTCAGACGATTCGCTTGAAGCTCCTGAAGATCGGCGCCCAGGTCCGCCTCACGGTCCGCCACGTCTGGATCTCCATGTCGGAAGCCTATCCCTACAGCGAGGTCTTCGCTGCCGTCGTTCGAAACCTCCAGGCCATTCCTCTGCGCTGCTGAGGTCTGTCCCGATCAAACGCCCCAAAAACGAAATCGTTCCATCGCTCAGGCCGAGCTCTGCCTGAATGCATTCCGTCACCCTCTTCCGAGCCCGAAAAACGGTTCCATTCACGACCATCCACACCACCGCATCACTCGACCTGGACCGGATCGATAGCGAAACTCTCAGAAAACCGTTCCGGCCTGCCAAAATCACCTTCATTTCCAAATCGGTGATCTATGCGGGCTATTTCCGCCTACGGAGAAGGGTTCCCTAATGCCGTGGCCGAAGGCATGGCAGCCGGGTGTCCGGCGGTCGTGACCGACGAAGGCGACTCGCGGGCGATCGTCGGTGATACGGGGATCGTCGTGCCACGGGCCGACCCCAGGGCGCTTTCGGAGGCGATCAAGGGGCTTCTGGCGAAACTTTACGCGGCGCCGAACGAGTTCCGCCGACGCGCAAGAGAGCGGATCTGCAGGGAGTACTCACTAGAACGTGCAGTTGCCGCTTTTGACTCGCTCCACACGAACGGAGCCGAACGCAGCGGAGAGAGCAAGTGACTCGAGGCCTGACCCGGGAACTTTCGGGTATGAACACAATAGTGAACCTGCGCATCATCGTTTGGACAGCGACACAATGTCGGCCTTAGTTAGGTACGCGGCGGTAGCTGCTTGGCGTTGTCAGTTTGTCCTGACCCGCACAGCCCGAGTGTGGTCCGAGCGGCAGGACTTCCTTGCTCTCTCGGAAGAGGAGAAGAGCCTAGCAATCGCGCGGCGGCTTCGAAGGCTCCTGGCCCGGATTATGCAAGAGATCTGAATCCGAGTGAGATTTGGGTCCAGAAAAAAAGCCGTAGCTCTCTGATATAAAAGGGTTTACATAAAAACAACCCTAAACAGGAGCTACGGCTATGTTGAAAACAGTCTGCCAGAATACCCTGCCATTTCACAGCCACAGAGACATCACAGCTCGTTTTGATGGGGGGAGCCTCACTTCCGACGCAGGATGGTTGTTGTTTGGATCGCTGGATCGGCAACATCGATTGTGCGAGGGCTTCAGTTCGTGTATTGCGGAAAGCCGGGACCGACGCTACATTCGTCATGACCTGTTGAAGTTGATCCGACAACGAGTGTTGCAGATCGTGGCCGGCTACGAAGACTGTAATGACGCCGATACGCTGCGCTCGGATCCGATGCTCAAGACAGTCTGTGATCAGTTGCCCGAGAGCGATCCCGATTTGGCCACCCAGCCGACTTTCTCCCGCTTGGAGAACTCCGTCACCAAGAAGGATCTGATGCGTCTGAGCCGGTGGCTGCTACGCCGTTATGTGCGCTCCCTGAAGAAGAGACGTCCCGCCAAGATCATCCTGGATCTGGACAGTACCGACGACCACACTCACGGCCAACAGGAGTTCGCCTTCTACCACGGGTATTACCGAAACCACATTCTGCATCCTTTGCTGATCTTCGATGCCGCCACGGGAGACCTGGTCTGTGCCGTGTTGAGACCTGGCAACAAGGGGGCTGCCTCTCACATCGTGCCCATTCTGAAGCGCGTCGTGGAGGCCATCCGACAAGCAGTGGGGACGGATGTCGAGATTGAGATTCGGGCCGACAGCGGCTTTGCCACGCCTCGGCTCTACGAGTTCTGTGAAGGTGAAGAGAATCAACTCCAATATGTCATTGGGTTAAGTCGCAACCCTCGCCTGCAGCGAGTGGTCGAGCCCCTGCTGGATTCGACTCGGGAAAGGTTCGTTGAGCGGGAGGAAAAACAGCGTCAGTTTGACGAGTTTCTTTATCGAGCCAACAGCTGGGATCGATCCCGTCGCGTCATTGTCAAAGTGGAGGTCGATCAGCGCGGGATCAATCGTCGCTTTGTGGTCACCAACCGGGACGATCTCTGCTCCCAATCACTTTATGACCACTACACCGACCGAGGGCAGACCGAGAACTTCATCAAGGCCTTTAAGAATCATCTGAGCATGGACCGACTCAGCTGTCATCGATTCCTGGCCAACCAGTTTCGACTCCTCCTGCATGCACTGGCTTACCAGATGTTCGTGCGCCTGCGCGACTATCTGCACGGAACCCCCTGGCACAAGCTCGAAATCGAAACCTTACGTCGTCGTGTCCTCAAGATCGGGGCCCGGATCCGACAAACCACTCGACGCATCTGGGTCCATCTTTCCTCAGCCTTTCCCGAACAACCCCTCTTCCACCTCGTCTTGAGTCGCCTGAACTCCAGTTAGCTTTTCCCAGCTCCCCCGAAAAACCGCTTCCGACACTCATCCAGGCCCAGATCTGTCTGAAATTCACTCCCCAAACCACTCAAACGCCTCGCCAACCCATATCCTTCGCAAATCCGCCTGTCACACCTGCCCGCTTCCGAGTTGGGCCACTTCTCGAGTCGTTTTTCAACACCGGACTACGGTTCTTGCATAATCCGGGCTGGCGCACTTCAAAAAGATCCCAGACGCTCCGGCAGGCTGGACTGCAGCGGCAAACGCCTCCACAGATGAGGAGTTGTGGCGCAACTGGCGAGACTGTCCAGTAATAACGAAGACAGATCTCCACACCAGATTTCACCCCGACCTCCTGCGCAAGTTGTCCGGCATCGGAGGTTCGGTATCCACGGCGGGTGGATCAACCGGCGAACCGACCACCTTTCTTCACGACCGTGAGATGCGGCGCATCGGAAGTGCACTCTTTCACGGCGCACGGATCGAGATGGGCTGGATTCCTGGAATGCCAATTGTTGCTGTCTGGGGGTCGGAAAGAGACATCGGAAAGAGCACGCAATGGCGGGACAGGATCCTCAATGCACTTCGGCGGATGCAGATGGTCGACGGATATCGCCTAAGTTGTAAGACAACCGATGCTGTAGTGCAAGCGATTCTCAAGTCCCCCCCGGTTGCTCTCTACGGATTCTCGAGTATGCTCGCCTACGTGGCCGAGGACGTCCTTCGGCGACGCATCAACATCCCGCGAGGTGGTGTTGCGGCAGCATGGTGCGGCGGAGAATTACTCACCGACGACGACAAGGAATTGTTTGAGAAAGCGTTTCAAGCGCCCTTGCTCAACTTCTATGCCGGACGAGAAGTCGGCGTGATGGCCTACCAGACCGCGCCAAGCCACGATCTCAGAATACCCCTGCCGTTCTCTCTGTGCGAGATCCTGGATGAGCGGGGCCAGGCAGTACCACCCGGTGCACCGGGAAGGTTGGTCTGGACAAGTACTGTGTGTCGAGGCACACCGTTCATTCGGTATGATGTTGGCGACCTCGGAAGTTCAACTGAGCCAGCTCCCATGCCATACGGCGTGACGCGATTAGCGATTATTCATGGTCGCGCAGCCGGCACCTTGCGCCTCTCCGATGGAACGCTGCTCAGTAATTTGTACTGGAATCACCTATTCAAGGATTATCCAGAGGTCCGGCAGTTTCAGATCGTGCTGAGGGCAAACGGGTCCATCGAAGCTCAGTTGGTAGGCAAAGGATTCGGCAGCGCCCGAGAACAGGCACTACAGAATGCTCTCGGCTCGATTGGCCTTCGAGCCAAGTTCACGATTCGCTGGGTAGCCGCGATCCATCGCACTCGGGAGGGTAAGCTCATACAAGTCCGAAAGGAGACTGAGCCCGAGGCACCTATTTCCTGACGTCCTCCGGCAACAATGCCTGGCTTGTTCGGTCATTCTCTTTTCCTCGACAGGTTTCCGCGTATCCGATTCCTCATCACTGATCTTCTGGCTTTCTTCCTGTACTTTCCCCTGGCCCGTCTCTCACTGATCCTGGAGAGAGTCGGTCTCAATATCGGATCAATTCCCCTCTCGAGCTATCGTCGTCGCAGCTTCTATACCATGCGGACGGATGCCCTTGATCGTTTTGGAACTGTCCTGGAGAAGCGCTTTAGCAGGCTGCAAGTCGAAGCCATGATGAAGAAGGCCGGTCTCGAAAAGATCCGCTTCTGTGAAGACGGGCCATTCTGGTGCGCGGTAGGCTTCCGGTCACCGTCGGGCGGACAAGTTAGATGACATGCAACGCAGCGTCGCAAAAGCCGTAGGCAATTGTATCAGAGAGACAAACCCGGGAAACCGCATCAGTGGAACTCCGTCTCAGCAAAATAGTAACTGATCAAGTGCTGGATCTGCATGTGTCCCTCCTGAACGTGCGGTGTGAAGGAACTGGGAACGGCCACCACGAGGTCAGCACACTCAGCCAGACGGCCGCCCGGTTGGCCGGTGATCCCAACTGTGGTCAGCCCGGCTTGATTCGCCCAGTGCACGGCCTCGATCACGTTCTCTGAGTTCCCGCTGCAGCTGAAGGCAATCAGAAGGTCTCCCCCTTGAGCCAGATTCCTGAGCTGCTCAACAAACACCTTCGAATAGTCTTCGTCATTCGCGATGGCACTGATCCAGGCGACATTGTCTGCCAGAGAGAGGATCCGAAAGCGCCCCTCCCCTTCTTCAACAGGCTCCTTGCCCAGTTCGCCGGCCAGGTGGCTCGACATGGCAGCGCTTCCGCCATTGCCGCACACGAAAATCTGGTGATTTTCCCGGCGGCTCTTCTCCAGCAGCCTAATAAGCTGGATCACTGCCTCGGTCGGCAGCTTGGCGAGAGCCTTCTCCGCAGCCGAGCCATACTTCCGAATAAATGAGAGCGGAGGGGTTCTTCTTGTCACCAGCCAGTCAAAGTATCACTTCCTGCCGTTCAATGAGTACTCCATTTCACGGCATCACAAATGGTCAGAGCAGATTCTCGCTGAAGGCCAGGCCCAGAAGGATACCCATTTCAATGCCCAGGCTGGGGAAAGTTACATCCAGCAGGTTGTGGAAAAAGAAAGCTACCAGTAATCCGACACCAGCGATCGCAGCCGGCGAACCCCTGGCATCTCGGAGCAGGGCCAGGAGCACGCGCAGGAAGAAGTAGAGAAGGCCTGCCAGTCCGAGGATGCCAAAGTTGACGCCGGTCTGCAGGTACAGGTTATGGACATGGGAGCTGAGGGATTGGACAAAGATCCGGTACGAGACCAGTTTGCCTCGATAGCTTCTCACCAGTGCTCTTTTCTGCTGGAGTGCCCGCTCGTAATTTCCGGGGCCGACACCCAGCCACGGGTGCTCCTTCCAGATAGCCCATCCGACCGCGAAATAGGGTTGTCGGGTCTGCTGGAAGGAGGACACAAATCCGCCCCTGAAGCGTCCCGCGAGGTTTCGAAAGGAGCCATCCAGGGCCCCCCGCGTGGAAGGAGTCAGCAGCAGAGACACCACAAGAATGATTCCAAGCAGAGCTTGCACGACAAGCACGCGGGTGTTCGAAGTCAAGGTAGCGAAAATATGTCTCAGGTCCGGCCGGGGGTGATAGCGAAATTGCAGAATCAGGATCGACAGGACCCCAAGAAGCCCCGCCACAAAACCCGTTCGCGAGAATGTGGCTACTCCGGCGACCAGCAGGATGACCGACAGATATCCCCACCTGATCCGCTCTCCGCGGCGGGCCGACAGCAACAGGGTTACTGCAAAGGGGAGGACCAGGTTGAGGTAGCCCGAGAACTGGTTCGGGTTGGTGAACGTAGCATAGATTCGCCCCCATTCAACGAAAGGGAACTGGAAAGCTCCTAGGAGCGAATAAAAGAGGCCGCCGACAAGAAGAAAAACGCGAAACCTTGGCCCGGACGAATCCCTGAGCAGGTTGACCACCGCAAATGCCAGAACGAACATTTCGCCAAAGCGAACTGTATTGGGTACAGCTCGAGCGACCGAGGACGAAAGCAGACCCGACACAAGGACTATGAGAAGGAAGGGAGTGCTCCAACTCAGCAGTCGCCAGTCGTGGATCAGCTTCCTCTTTCGCCACAGGCTGCCACCGAACCAGGAGGAGAGGAAGACGGCAATCTGCAACTCTGAGTAAGAGAGGATGATTTGCCCTACGACCGGCCGCACCGGATCGATTGAGACTGAAAGAAAAAGAAGCCCCAGTCCCCAACCCGGTGAAAAATGGGTGAGTAGGGCGAGGGTTACGAGCCATACACCCATCCACGAGTCAAAGTACAGGAAGGCCAGGGCACAAAGGCCAGCGCCCAGGACTCCGCTGCCTGTAAGCCCTGTGATCCTGACAGCTCGAGTCTCCAGGATAGCCCGAATAGCCGCGGCTTTTGACATGAGTGGAGAGTATCCTAACAGGATCGTATGAGTCGCAGTATTGCCCTGGTCGCTTTGACCTTTCTGGTTGCCACAACCGTTCATGCACCCTCGGATGAGAAAGAAATGCGGGGACTACCTTCCCTCCGCTGGAACCAGTTTGCGCTGGGTCTCCCGAGAGCTCTTTCTGGAGACTCCCCTCACTACCTGGTTGCAGTCAACAGCCTGGTTGAAGACGGCGACTTTGATTTGAGGAATAACTACGATCAGGCCCTCGCCGGTGACTGGGATGCCGGCTCGCGATTTCGCGGCGTCGAAATAGACCGCCACGTCGATGTGGACAGCCGGGGGCGCGAACTGGGGACGCACTCGCCTTTTTTTGCGATGCTTCTGGCCTTCTTTGCCTGGCCCCTGGCCGGCACACTCTGGGTAGAGCCTCTTTGTGTCTGGCTCACTTGTACAGCCGGCCTGGTCACCGTAGTTTTTATGGGACAGCGACTGGGGGGATTGCAAAGCCGGAATTCAACTGTCCTGCTTGTCGCAGCCCTGGCAAGTCCCCTGCTGTGCTACTCACGGGACATCTGGACTGAACCTTGGATTGCCGCCATCTGGATGGCTCTATTGTCGGCCCGGAATCAAAAGAACAGATTTCTCTTCGGATTTCTGGGGACTCTGATCAAGTTCCCCTTCGTCGTGGTCCCCGTAACACTGGGGATCGTTCGGTGCCTGAAAGGAAGGTATCGCTCAGGGTTAAACCTGCTCTGTTCCGGGTTTCTAGCGCTGCTGACTATCGTCTTCACGGTACAGTGGTTATTCCAAGACGTCACCGGCCATCAGGCTGTTTTCCACTCCGGGGTCCATGCCAGCTTCAAACTGAGCCTGAGGGGGGTGACGGGTCTGCTGCTGGATCCAGCCAATGGTCTGCTCTTTTTCTTTCCCGTACTTCTCTGGAGTTGCCGGAGAGTGTGGGAGAACTCTGAGGAATGGTTGTCTCTGGTCACTTTTTTCTGCATCCACGCCTTCTATTCTGACTGGATGGGCGGAACCGGATTCGGCTCGCGGTACCTGGTTCCGATGATTCCGATTCTGATGGTATCGGTGCCGTGGTCCGCCTTTGGTTCAAGACTGTTCACAGGAGTTGCCCTTTACAGCCTTGCCTGGGGTCTGGGGGGAGGATTCTTCCCCGCAATTGTCTACGATCGTACGCCCTGGGGCATCTTTTCACACGTGTGGACTTCACTGGGGAGCGGCCCGGGATAGAGACGGATGAACTGGAAAACTCTGCTGAAACTTGGTTTCACAGTCCTGCTGCTGGTGGTGCTCGGCTACCAGTTGGATCTGAGGACTCTTGCTTCCGTCATCATGTCGGCCCATCTGGGTCCGCTGCTGCTGGCGGTTCTGCTGCAGTTGAGCCTCACCTTGATTGCGGTGTTTCGATGGAAAATCATCCTGAGCTACTTCACGATTCAGATTCCCTACCTGCAAGCACTCCGCATTGTCTTCATGGGGAACTTCTTTAGCCTCTTTCTTCCCTCCGCGATCGGGGGCGACGTATTTCGAGCCTATTACGTATCCCGGCGCACCAAGAAGGGGCTCTCTCACATGTTGACGACCACCTTCCTGGATCGGAGCGCCGGGCTCGGTGCTCTCCTTCTGATTGGCCTCTGCGCATCCCTGTCTTCCGATATTGCAGTCGGCGGTGTCCGTCTTTCCCGGGTTTTCATGGGGTTCGCTCTGATCTATTTCCTGATCAGCGTAGCCGTGTTCCACGACTGGTCGCACCGGGCCACCAGCCGGCTCGTGGCACAGTTCGGGTTTGACGCCCTGGATGAAAAGTTCCAGCTCATCTACGAGGGTCTCAGGGCGTTGATTCGGGCTCCAGTTGCGGTGTTCGTCATTTTCGGACTCTCGCTGATCATTCAGTTGGTAGCGGTCTGTGTGATGTGGTTTGCCGCCCTGTCGCTGAACTTCGGCAGCAGCTTCGGAGTCTTTCTGGTCTTCATACCTCTGATCAATTTGAGCATCATGGTTCCCATAACCATCAACGGATTCGGCCTGCGCGAGAATCTTTATCTGATACTTTTTGCGGAGCTGGGAACTCAGGATGAGATGGCGGTTGCGCTGGGTCTTCTCCAGGCCTTCATTGTGATGATGGTGGGATTGCCCGGCGGCCCCATTTACGGCCTTTACAGGGCGGAGGCTCAGGTGCCTGACCCGGCCACCACAGATTGATTCCGGGGGAGTGGAAAAGTTGCCCCCGAGACCGGCCCCGGCAGGCGTTAGTCGTGCGTCTCGATGATCTCGCCGCACTCCTTCATAGCGGTTCCCAAGTAGGGATTGGCTATGTCTCCCTCCTTTTGAACCCAGTCGGCTCCCTGGCCGTCATCCGCAATGGGGCAGTGGACTGCAACATAACCTGCTGGAAGGTCCATCTCCCGGATCTTGCCGGAGAGCTGTTTGAACTTGGAGCGGGCACTCTCCAGATCTTCGGCCTCCGAGATCTCGAGAACTATCTTTTCGAGGGCACTATCCGATTCCCCGGCCATCGCATCGAAAGCCTGTACTGCCAGGATCAGGTCGTCGGAGGCAAGAGCTTCCTGAGCACTCACGTAGTTGCTGAGAAGCGTCGACACGACTTGCTGTTCGACGCTGGAACAGGCAGCGGCACTCATCACCAAAACCAACATCAGAATGACAAAGAGCTTGCTCATGGTGTCTCCTCAACGTGAGTACTTATTGACGCTCAGGACTTTCAGACGGTTCCCAGTTTCAATCAGTTTTCTGTTCCGGCTTCCGCAGGACTGCCAGGTAATCCCTAAAACTCGATCGAATGGCAATAAACTCCGAGTGCGTGATCCCGAGCTCGTTGGAGACCCGTCTGATTTCGTTGTCTTCCACCACCGAGATCGAGTCGTCCGAGGACGAGACGGCAAAGAGACTCCGCAGCAGATTCTCCCTCTGTTCGGGAGTCGACATCTTCTTGAATTCTCGTGTGACCAGGTAGTTTTCCGTGCCGCCAAAAAGAAGGTTCTGGGATTTGGCCATTTGCACGACAATGATCGCAACGTCAGGTGAGAGCTTGCCCTGCTTGACCAGGATTTCTTCCATGGCCCATGTTTCGTCTTCGCTGATGTCCAGGTCAGCATGAGCCGCACGTCCCAGGATGTAAGCGAATGCGGCTAGATAGCGAGCCTGCTCGACCGGCAGCTGGTCGAGTTTTCGAGTAATCTCTCGAATCGTCTCATTCTCACTCTCGGAAGCTTCCTGAGTCGGTGGTGGCTGTGCCAACCAGTCACGAATCAATTTCATCGGCACTTATTCTAGCAGTCCGTGTAAGGTGAAAGCCCGCCCGGGTGAAGCCGGCTTCAGCTTTCTTCAGCCGAGCGAATCAAGTAAGTTGCATCTAGTAGCAGTCCGTAGTGAAAATCCCACGGACTGCTAGTCTATGAGATTCGAAGTCGACTCTTCTTACATTCGAGCAACGCTTTCTGAGCTGATCTCCATCAACTCTGTCAATCCGAGGCTGATCCCAGGGGCTCCGGGTGAGCGGCACATCGCCACCTATGTGGCAGATCAAATGGAACGGTTGGGATTGGAGGTGCAGAGCTTTGAGCCTGACGAGGGTCGCGTGAGTATCCTCGGCACCAGACGAGGTTGCGGCGGCGGGCCTTCGCTCATGCTGAATGCTCACTACGACACTGTCGGAGTTGAGAACATGCCCCGGCCTTTCGAACCCCTCATTCACAAGGGGAGAATGTGCGGGCGTGGGGCTTACGACATGAAGGCCAGTCTGGCAGCCAGTCTGGCGGCAGTAAAGGCGCTCGCCGCAGCGCGAATCGACTTGCAAGGGGACCTCCTGTTGGCGGCAGTGGCTGACGAAGAATACGCCAGTCTTGGAACCTCCGACCTGCTCAACCATGTGTCTCCCGAGGCAGCGATCGTGACCGAGCCAACCCAGCTTCAGATCTGCGTTGCCCATAAGGGGTTCATTTGGTTGGAAGTTGAGACCATTGGGAAAGCAGCTCACGGAAGCCGCGTCGATCTGGGTATCGACGCCAATATGAAGATGGGCCAGTTCCTGGCACATCTGTCGACGCTGGAAAAAGCCCTGCGAGAGCGAACCTCACATCCTCTGCTCGGGTCGGCATCGTTACACGCCGCGACGCTGGCAGGAGGGAGCGAGCTCAGCGCCTACGCCGCCCGGTGCAGGGTGGGGATCGAACGCAGAACCCTCCCCGGCGAAGACCCTGAGCAAGCCGTTGCTGAAATCCGGGCCATCCTCCAACGCTTGGAGAACGAAGACCCCCGGTTCAGATCGAGCTTGACGACACTTCTGGTGCGCGATCCATTCGAAGTCCGGCCCGACTGCCGCATCGTCGGGGTGGTCAAGTCGGCAGCAGAAGAGGTTTGCGACGGCGCTCCTGAGCTGATTGGGGACCACCCCTGGATGGATTCCGCCTTGTTGTCTGCAGCCGGAATCGAGACCGTCGTGATTGGACCCTCGGGGGGAGGGGCCCATTCGGGGGAGGAGTGGGTTGATCTGGAATCGGTTGATAAACTCACGGCGATTCTGACGCGGTCGGCGATCGAGTACTGCGGAACTGGTTGAAGCCAGCGATCGGAGCCGGGAACGCTAGTGCCCGGAGAGGATGGGGGTCTCCCCCCTTCCTCGCGGTCGGGGCTCCGTTGTCATCGGAAAACGCATGCAGCGGACTCAATTCGGACCCCGAAACGTTTATAATGGCTGGTTCTATGGCGAAGGTTGGATTTGTCAGTCTCGGTTGTCCCAAGAACCTGGTCGACAGCGAAGTCATGATGGGACTGCTGAAGGCAGGGGGACATGAAGTCACTGCATCCCAGCGGGAGGCTGAGATCATCGTCGTAAACACCTGCGGATTCATCGAGTCCGCCAAGCAGGAATCCATCGACACTATCCTGGAAATGGCCCGGGAGAAGAAGCAGGGGCGTTGCCGTCGACTCATCGTGGCTGGCTGTCTGGTGGAGCGATACCGGCAGGAGATCTTTGACTCTCTGCCGGAAGTGGACGCGGTTGTCGGAACTAACGAGCTCCCGGGGATTCTGCAGGCTTGCCACGACCCGGCAGAGACCACTGTCGCGGTTCCGCCCGCATATGAGGCGCGCGAGGAGTACCTCTACAGCGACACCGACCCGCGGGTTCTGACCACGCCGCACTACTCGGCCTATGTAAAGATCGCGGAAGGCTGCGACCATCCCTGCAGCTTTTGCGTCATTCCTCAGATGAGGGGGCGGTTTCGGAGCCGGCCTCTGGGATCAGTGCTGACTGAGATCCGGAGATTGGCAGCAGCTGGCGTCAGGGAGATCAACCTGGTTGGCCAGGACACCACCATGTATGGATTTGACTCCGGGGACCGACACGGCCTGGCGAACCTGCTGCGGCAGGTAGAACAAGTTGACGGTCTGCGCTGGGTGCGCTTTCTGTACGCCTATCCGAACAACATCTATGAGGAACTTTTGGACGCCGTGCGGGAGTGTTCGAAGGCCTGCAATTATGTTGACATGCCACTTCAGCACGCTTCTCGAAACATTCTGAAGGGAATGAAGAGAGGCGGGAATCGAGGTTCACTGACGCGTTTGGTGAAACGGATCCGGGAGCAAGTGCCGGGAGTAGCGATACGGACCACCATGATCGTTGGATTTCCCGGCGAGACAGACAAAGACTTTCAGGAACTTTTGGAGTTCGTAGAGGAAGTGAAGTTTGATCGACTCGGGGCATTTGGTTTTTCGGACGAAGAGCACGCAGGGTCGTATCACATGGAAGACAAGGTTCCAGAGGAAATGAAGCAAGAGCGTCAGGTACGACTGATGGAGCTGCAATCGACCATTTCCCGACAGATTAATCAGCGACTGGTTGGACGGACTCTGCCGATTCTACTGGAGGGTGTCTCAGCGGAGAGTGAAATGCTGTGGCAAGGTCGCACTGAAGGACAGGCGCCTGACATCGACGGGTTGGTCTATGTGACGGATGGTGTGACTTCATCGACACGTCCCGGAGAGATCCATGAGGTCCGGGTCGAAGAGGCCCACGAGTACGATCTGGTGGGGAAGCTGGTGCAATGAAGAGTTCAGAGTCAGGGCGCTGCCCTCACTGTGGAAAACGGGTCGGGTCAAAGAGTCAGTGGTTTCCTTTCTGCAGCGAACGCTGCCGAATGGTGGACCTGGGCAAGTGGCTGGAGGGCCGTTACCGGATTCCGGGACGGAAAGTGAGTCAGGAGGAGTTGCCCGACTCCGAGGAAGCCAATTGACCGCACATGCTGCGCATTTGCTGGCGACCTGCGGGGGGGTCGGTTATCTTCCCATCGCTCCCGGGACCTGGGGCTCGCTGCTCGCCGTTGCCATAGCTGGGTGCCTGTATCTGGTCGCCGGTGAGCCTTTTCCCCTCTTGCTGGCGGGGCTGATCGGATCCACCGTCGTGGGGACGTGGGCCGCGCACCGGGTCGCGTCTGATCTGGGTGACTCCGACCCTTCGAGAGTCGTCATCGATGAAGTTGCGGGCCAGTTACTCACTCTGACGTGGGTTCCTCTGTCGCTCTCTAGTCTGTTCCTCGGATTCGTCTTGTTTCGGACCTTTGATATTCTGAAACCGCCTCCGGCCCGTCAGGCGGAAGGACTGCCGGGAGGCTATGGGATCATGACCGACGATCTCGTGGCAGGGCTCTACGCAGGGTTGCTCTTGCTCCTGGTGAGGTGGTTGGGTTTCGTTGGATGAGATGATCGGGTGATGATGGCAAACCCCCCCGCCGCCCAGATCATTGCGGTTGGATCCGAGCTCCTGACCCCCACCCGGCTGGACACGAACTCTCTGTTTCTCACTGAGCAGTTGAACCGAATCGGAGTCCAGGTCGAACGCAAGTTGGTTGTTGGTGACCAAGGAGATCTGATTGCGGATGCCCTTCAGGCTGCCGTCAAGAGCGCCGGAGTGGTCTTTGTTACTGGGGGCCTGGGACCCACAGCGGACGATATCACGAGGGAAGTCGCCGCAGAACTGTTTGGCCGCGCTCTGCTCTTTGACAGCACGATCATGGAATCGATCGAGGAAAGGGCTCGGAGATTCCGCTTTTCAGTGGGAGAGAACAACCGCCGACAGGCGATGGTACCTGAAGGGGCCGTTGTGCTTCCGAACCCCAGGGGGACCGCCCCGGGGCTTTTTCTGCGAGAGGGTGGAGCGCTGGTGTTCCTTCTTCCCGGCCCCCCTCGCGAACTGAAGCCGATGGTACGGGAACAGGTGATGGACGTACTGGAGCAATCCTTCCCCGTCTCCCGCCGCTTGACCCGGCATTTGAGCGTCGCGTCGATGGCGGAGTCAAAGGTCGATGCCCTTGTTGAGCCGGTTTACAGCGAGTACCCGGAGATCCAAACGACCATCCTCTCGTCGCCCGGGATCATTCACTTGCACCTAACCTCTCCAGGAGAGGCTTCGCAGGCCGAAAGGAAGCTAGAGGAACTGACAGCGAGGATTCGAGAAAAGCTTGGTGAATCACTGTTTAGCGAGGCTGGGGATTCACTCGAAGCCGTAGTGGGGGCAGGGCTCGAGAGAGAGGGAATGGATTTGGCGACGGCTGAATCCTGTACAGGCGGCCTGATTGCAAAAATGATCACTGATGTGGCCGGCAGCTCCGAGTACTTCAGGGGAAGCGTGGTGGCATACAGCAATGCGCTCAAGAGGACGCTGCTGGGGGTTCCCGCCGTACTGCTGGAGGAGCAGGGAGCGGTCAGTGCAAAAGTCGCAGAGAAGATGGCGGCAGCGGTCTGTGAAGTGACGGGGGCCTCGACCAGTCTGGCCGTGACCGGGATTGCCGGTCCTGGCGGCGGCACTGCCGAGAAGCCCGTCGGGCTCGTCTTTTTCGGGCTGTTCTGTCGCGGCCGTATCTTTTCCAAAAAGCGCCTCCTGCCGGGAGGACGTGAAACCATACGACTCCGCGCAGCTCGGTTCGCGCTCGACTGGTTGCGCAGAGAACTCCTGTGAAGCGCACCTTTGTCGCCATTTCGCTGCCACCCGAGATTCTGGATCAGCTCGAGGCGGCAGTCAGGAGCCTGAGCGAACTGGGTCTGTCAGGCCGTGGAGTCAGACGCAGCGCCATGCATCTGACCCTCAAGTTCCTGGGTAATGTAGGTGAGGACAAGCTGTCTGCGGTAGTAGAGACTCTCAGTCGCCTCGCCAGCGGGATGCCTCCCTTTGAAGTCGTTCTACAAGAACCGGATGCCTTTCCGCACAAGAAGGGGGCTCGAATCGTTTTCGTGAGAGTTCAGACGTCTCCGAGCCTTCTTCGCCTGCGCAGTGAGGTCGAAGAGAAACTGGGGGCTCTGGGTTTGGATCGGGAGAGTCGAGAGTATCAAGCCCATTTGACCCTGATGCGTCTCAGGTCGCCGAGGCGCCTCTCCCGCCTTCAGGACTGGTTCACCCGTGAACTCAAGGTCACCGGAATGTCCTTCGCGGTCGACCATTTCCATCTTTATCAAAGCATCCTCAAGCCCTCCGGTGCCGAGTACAAGGTTTTGAAGAGCTTTCCTCTCGGTAGAGAAGCTGCCATCCGCAATCAGAACCTGAGCGCCAGCGAGAGCTGAGTGGTAGCATGACGCCACGTCTGCAGCGGGGCTGGCGCCCGCGGTTCTGTTGCTTACTGCGATCCGGGTCCGTTTCGTCCGTTGAGCTTGACGAATCACTGCCCATCCCATAGATTGCTTTCTCAAATGGAAAACGATCTTCCCATCAGTCCGGAGCTACTGGAAATCCTGGCCTGTCCGTCGTGTAAGTCCGAGGTTGTGCTGACGCAGGACAACAATGGGCTGGAGTGTACGTCCTGTCACCTGGTCTACCCGATTCGAGATAGGATCCCGGTGATGCTCATCGACGAGGCAACGAAAGCCTCTTCTGGAAGTGAAGAGAAAGCCCCGGAATAAGTACTCAGGTAAGTACTAGCGTCGGAAGGATTCCCAGCCTTTACTCAACCGACATCCAGGCTCTTGCAACAGGCCTCGAAGACCCGTTCGACGCGAATCGACTCCATGCAGATGTTCCTGCGACAACTCTTCATGGCCGGCGTGTCGTAACAGGGACTGCACGGTACATCCTGGCGCAGGAGCTGGAGAGAGGCTGTGGTCGGGAGCGGTCTGGCTTGGATCCACTTGGCCGGCCCCCACAGCACTACTAGAGGAGTCCCCAGACCCGCTCCCAGGTGGGCCGGTCCGGAATCGACCGATACGAGAAGATCGAGCGTTGTGAACAGGCCCGCCAGCTGGGGGAGCGTTGTTCTCCCGGCCAGGATTCTGGTCCTGCTCGGGTCGAGGCGGTCCGCAATCAGCTGTGAATCTCGAGAATCTTGCCGGGAGCCCGTGATGATCACACTGGCCCCGCGCTCCTGCAGCGACTGTGCGAGCCGGATGAAGGAGCCACGCGGCCAGCCTTTCAGGCGTGTAGTCTGGCCTCTTTTGTGCCCCGGAGGGCCGTACCCGGGGTGGATCCCGACGAAAGGTCGTGCCAGGCCCTCGAGATCGTTTTCAAAACCACGACAGGAGAGCGAGGCAAGATCCAGGTCAATCTTCAGCCGAACCTCAGAGAACGCTTCCAGACCTGCCAGACGAAGGTTGTTCTCTACGCTGTGGAGACCGGGATCAAAGCGATGTTCCACATAACTGGAGGTCTTCTGGATCCCCGTTTCACGGAGGATGGTGAAGAAGCGCTGCGCGTTCTCCATTAACACTGCCCGTGAGTAGCGCTGTTTCTTCAGTTGTTTAACCAGTTTTTGTTTCTCTCTCGACAGCAGGTAAGGAACATTGCGCTGCTTGAGTGGATAGACATGATCGATGTGGGGGCTCAGGTCAAGCAGGGGAGCCACAGGTGCCGAGCACAGAAAGTCGACTCGACAAGACGGCTTGAGACTCTTTAATGCTTGAGCTACAGGCAGGGCCATGATCGTGTCTCCCAGAGCCCCGATCCGAGCCAGTAGGATTCTGCCCGATTCCTTGCCTGGACTGGTGTGCATAAACCTTGCCCCTACCTCCCAATTCTAAACGCTACCGGGGCTACCGTGGTATCGTTTGGATCGTTTCTTTGGAGTCAGGTCGTGGACCAACTGGACAGCATTGTTGATCGATTCGAGGGCCGCCGGCTGGTGGTTGTCGGTGATGTGATCCTGGATCGCTTTATCTGGGGAAAGGTGCAGCGGATCTCTCCAGAAGCGCCGGTGCCAGTCGTTGAAGTTGAGCGGATCTCTGATCACCTGGGAGGTGCGGCCAACGTAGCCGTGAATCTAAGACGCCTCGGGGCCCGAGTGTCTCTTGTGGGTGTTGTCGGCTCCGACGTGGCGGGCGAGCAGGTAGTCCGGAAGCTGAATGAGGCTGGGATCGAAGCCTCGGGAGTGGTTTCGGACGAGACTCGACCCACCACTCTGAAGTCCCGGGTGGTTGCTCAACAGCAGCAGGTCTGTCGGACCGATCGGGAGACCCGGGAACCGCTCAAGGAGGGGTCAGCCAGTCGTCTTCTGGAGAGTCTTGCTGACTCGGTCAAAGCGGCGGAAGGGGTGATTCTCTCAGACTATGCGAAGGGCGTCGTGGAACCCGAGTTGACGCGTGAAGTCGTGGAAAGGGCCAGGGCTTCCGGAAAGTTTGTAGCGGCGGATCCTAAGGGAACAGACTTTCTCAAGTACCGGAGGGCAACCGTCATCACCCCAAATCAGTCTGAGTTCGAGGCGGCTGCTGGAGGCGATTTCCCGGACGACCGTCCCGACTGGACTGCGGCCGCCAGATCACTCATTGACCGCACCGCGATAGAGGCCCTTCTGGTCACCAGAGGCGAGATGGGGATGTCCCTCTACCAGGAAGCAGAGTCGCATTCCATTCGAGCCTTCGCCAGAGAAGTATTCGATGTGACAGGAGCCGGCGACACCGTTATCTCAGTGTTCAGTCTCAGTGTCGTGAGCGGTGCGAGTTTCCATGAAGCGGCGGTGCTCGCCAACCTGGCCGCCGGGATTGTCGTCGCCAAGCTCGGCACCGCATCCGCTTCCAAAGCCGAGGTGCTGGAGGCCCTGGCCCGCTCCAGAGAATAGCAGCGCCTGGTGAAAGTCACGCAGGCCGGTACTAAAGACTCTCTTCAATGAAGCGGACCGCCTCTGCGTAGGCCGGGAAATCCCGCTCGGCGGCCCGGAAGCGAGGATGGTGCTTGAATCGTTTCCCATGTCGAACCGTCTCACCGAGAAAGGCGTGCAGCATTTCGTGGTAGAGGACAAAGGAGACTACGCATTCCGGGACGTCCTCACGATCCAGTACTCGGCTGATGACGATGGCCTTGAAGGCCGGATCGAAATGCCCTAACCTTCGACGGGAGGCACCGCGACTCCAGGAAACCTGCTCCATCTCGATTTCATTGTTGAAGAAGCTCTCATTCAAGTTATCAAACAGGACTTGGAGATCGAAATGCTGACCCCGAGGCCCCCGAAAGCGTATCTTGCTGCGGCTTCGTCGTACTCGATTGGTTTGCTCTACGATCTCGTCCCGGCTGATGTATTCGCGATAAAGCAGCCTGGAGGAGTTGGGCGGCTTGACCCGAAAGAGTTTGAAAAGGAGGAGCGTGACGATCGCCGACAGAAGAGGGAGGGGTGCCTTCTCGAGCACATCGCTGATGCGGATTTCCAGACGCTGTTTCCGTTTCCGGATGGTGTGCCGGAGGCCGGAGTAGGGATAAAAGCGTATTGAGATCGACGGTGGAGACTGGCCCGAGAGCCGGCGATAAACCCTGGCTGCCTCGTGCTCGACCAGGGTGAGTGGGGATTTCCCAACCCGCGTTATCTCATTCATTCACGTGAGTCTGGAGAAACTTGATGATCTCTTTGGTTCGGGTTCCGGGCTGAAAGAGTTCACTGACTCCGAGCGCTTTGAGCGCCGGAATGTCCTCGTCAGGGATGATGCCGCCGCCGAAAACCAGGATGCCCCGTGCGTCCCGGGTGTTGAGCTCTTCGAGAAGCTGACTGAACAGGTGCATGTGAGCCCCGGAAAGAATGGAAAGACCGATGGCATCGACATCTTCCTGAATTGCGGCTGACGCGATCTGGTCGACAGTCTGCCGCAAGCCGGTATAGATCACTTCCATCCCTGCGTCGCGCAAGGCCCGAGCCACCACCTTCGCTCCGCGATCGTGCCCGTCCAGCCCGGGCTTAGCGATGAGTATCCGAATTCTTCTTTCCGTCATGCTGGCCTCATCTCAAAAAGACGGCTCCGTATAGGTCCCGAAGACTTGCTTGAGCGTCGCACATATTTCTCCCAGAGTGGCATATTCCCGAACCGCCTCCAGGATCAGCGGCATCAGGTTCCGGGATGTTCGGGCACCGGCCTGCAACGCATTAAGGGCCCCCTGCACTCTGGAATCGTCGCGACGAGACCGCAGTTCTTGAAGACGGGCAGCCTGATGCTTTCCCGCCTCCTCTCCGATTTTCAGAGTTTCTAGAGGAGCCTCCTCGGGCTGGACGAACTCGTTGACTCCCACAACGGTCTTTTCGTTCCGGTCAAGTGCTTGCTGGTATTGATAGGATGCGTCGAGGATCTCCTTCTGGGGGAATCCTGCCTCGATCGCACTGATCATCCCACCCATCTGGTCGATTCTATCGAAATACTCCAGAGCGCTGTCTTCCATTCGGTTGGTGAGGGCTTCGACGAAATACGAGCCACCCAGCGGATCCACAGTGTTGATGACGCCGCTTTCTCTGGCGATGATCTGCTGCGTTCGCAGGGCGATCGTTGCCGCCGCTTCAGTTGGCAGGGCCAGGGCTTCGTCATAGGAGTTAGTATGAAGAGAGTTGGTTCCCCCCAGAACGGCCGCCAGCGCCTGAATTGCCGTGCGTACGATGTTGTTGTAGGGCTGCTGGGCAGTGAGACTGCAGCCAGCCGTCTGGGCATGGAAGCGACACTTGAGGGACCTTTCTTCTGTGGCTCCGAATCGCCTTTTCAGCGTCCGGGCCCAGATCCTCCGGGCGGCCCTGAACTTGGCGACTTCCTCAAAGAAGTCGTTGTGGGAATTAAAGAAGAGTGAAAGGCGGGGCGCGAAATGGTCAATCTTCATTCCTGACCGAAGGCACCATTCAACGTACTCCACCCCATTGCGAAGGGTGAACGCCAGTTCCTGAGCCGCTGTCGATCCTGCCTCCCGAATATGGTAGCCACTGATCGAGATGGCGTTGTACGCGGGCAGTTCCTCGCTGCAGAATTGAATGGAATCGACCACCAAACGCATAGAGGGTCTGGGCGGGTAGATCCACTCCTTTTGGGCAATGTACTCCTTCAGAATGTCATTCTGAAGGGTTCCTCGGATCTCCTTCCTGGCCACTCCCTGTTTTTCTGCGACCACAATGTACATGGCGAGGAGAATGGCGGCCGGAGCATTAATCGTCATGGAGGTGCTCACACTTGCCAGGTCGATTTCATCGAACAGAGCCTCCATGTCGCTCAGGGAGTCAACGGCAACCCCGCACTTCCCGACTTCCCCTGCCGAGAGCGGATCGTCCGAGTCCAGACCCATAAGGGTGGGAAGGTCAAAGGCGACCGACAATCCAGTCTGTCCGTGTTCGAGCAAGTACCGAAAGCGGAGATTGGCTTCCTGTGGGGTTCCGTAGCCGGAAAACTGGCGCATCGTCCATAGTTTCCGTCGGTACATCTCCCTGTGGATTCCGCGGGTGTAGGGAAACTTGCCCGCTTCTGAGAGGTCTTGTTCTGCGCTGAGATCTTCGGGAGTATAAAGGGCTCGAACGGGTTCACCCGAAAGAGTGGTGAAGGTCTGTCTGGTTTCGGGGCGACGGTGAGAATCCTGAGCCTTTGGATCTGCTTTCATCGGGACGATTAGACAGGAGCGAGCGGGGAGACGTCAAGGTGTTGAACCGCCCGGTTTTTCGAGCTCTATCGCCTTCTTGAAGAGCTCCATTGCCTCGTCTTCCTGTCCCATCACTTTGTGGATGAAAGCGTTCTCCTTGTAGAGGCCAGCCAGTACTTCCCTGCTGTCCACAGCCTTGATGGCCACATCGACAACCTTGAGCGCCAGCTGAGGCTGGCCTTGTCTGCGCAGTTCCATTGCAATGGTTCTTGCCGATGTGAGAAACCGATCCTGTTCTTGTGTCGGTAGATCGATCGCGAAGAGCTTGGCGCACTCAGCCAGGGCTTCTTCGTACGACTTTTTCTGGATGAGAAGCATCACGATCTCGTGCTCAGACTCGGCAATACTCATCATTCTCTCTGAGATTGGGGATGGCTCCTGCAAAGAAAGGAGCAGGCAGAAACCGGGCAACAACACCGAAGCTTTCATGCAGCTCTTACTCCATTACGAAAGGGTTGATCCGTTGTGCCTCATCCAGGCTGAAAGGATTTGGCAAATCTCGTTCATTGACAAGGCCCCACGCAGTCTCCAGAAGCGTCTCCTCGGCCCTGCGCTGGTGCACGTATTCTTGCAGAGCCCGAGACAGCTTCAACCTCTCCATCCTGGCGGGGATCAACAGACTCAATGAGAAAAGGAGGGCCAGTGCAGCCGCCCCAACCAGTGCCCATTTTCCCGGTGAGAAAAAATCCCATCGAAAGGTTTTGACCTCCTCAGCCGGCGCGAGCAGTCTCGCTTGAATTAACGGCCAAGGGGGGAGTGGCAGATTCGCAGCCGGAAGCTGATCGATCAGGGCGGCGGCGCGGCGCAGCGACCCGTACTCGGCCTGGCAGTCGGGACAAGAGGCGAGATGGCCTTCGATCTCACCAGCCTGCTCTGGAGGGAGCTCGAAATCCATCAGCGCCGTCAGCTGACTACAGCAAGCCTGACATTCCATAATCTTCTCCCAAATAGGCCTTAACCTTGTCCCGAACTCTGAGGCGGGCCCGGTGAATGTCTGACTTCACCGATGCCAGTGAGCGCCCTACGATTTCGCTGATCTCTTGATAGCTGAGCTTGTGCACTGCAGAGAGGACGAAGACTTCCCGGTATTTCTCGGGAAGAGAGTCGATGACTCGCTGAATGACATCCTCGAGCTCCTTCGACATGATGCTGCTTTCGGGGTTCTTCACGGACGTCTTAAGTCGTCGCATATCAACAGCACTCAGCCCCTCATCGGCATCGATCGACTCATGCTGCGGAGGCCGGGTCCGAAACCTTTGATACACCTTGTTCTGAGCAATGCGGTATAGCCAGCTTTGAAACTTTCGGTTCTCCTTGAGGGTTCCAATCTTGTGCGGTATATCGGCACGGGACCCGGTCATTCGGTAGATATAGCCAGCTTTGAAACTCTTCGGTTCTTGCTGAGCCCTCCAGTCCGGTCTCATTAATCAGTTTGCATGAGGGTTCCAATCTCAGCCATGTGGAACGCCGAAAAAAAGGACTGAAGGACGTGCAGAAAATTCCTGGGCAAGGGTCCTCTGCATCGGCACGGGACCCGGTCATTCGGTAGATATAGCCGAGTATCTTCTTTCCGTAGATGGAGTAAACCTCTTCAAAGGCAGCCACCTCGCCTGACTGAACCCTTCCAATGAGCCGATCGAGAGCGTCTCCGGACAGTTTCGCGCCCTTGCTGAGCCCTCCAGTCTTCGGTCTCATTAATCAGTGAAGCTTCGGGTGAACAAAAGTTGCATGTTTCTGCAGGTTAAGGACGGAGGCCAAGAATAGCAAAAGTCCAATCCCCAGTCAGCCATCAAACAGAAAAAGCAAGAATACGGAACCTGCTCGCAGCGCGGGACGTGAAAAAGGACTGAGGAGGAAATCTCGCCATGCAGAAAATCTTAGTACGTGAGTGCTTAGGGTCCCACTCTGGGATGGGTGAACCCCCTCGCCTTTAGGCGAAGCCTTCAGGAGGCTTGGGGGTACACTGCGGAGGTGTCTGAGTATCGGAAAAGTTCGCATGCAGTGTATCGGCTGAGATATCACTTTGTGTTCATCACCAAGTACCGCAAGCCGGCTCTGCGAGGAGAGATCGGGAAAGAGGTGCGGGACCTGACGCGAGAGATTTGCCGATCGTTGGATATCGAGATCGTGAAGGGGCATGTGCGACCCGATCATGTACATTTGTTGTTGGATGTGCCGCCGAGATTGGCGCCGAGCCGAGTGATGCAGGCGATCAAAGGGAAAACGTCGCATCATCTACTGCAAGATCACCGCAAGTTGCGCAAGGAGTTTTGGGGACGACATCTTTGGGCACGAGGGTACTTCGTGGCGACGACTGGGAATGTGAACGATACGATGGTTGCAGAGTATATAGAAACCCAAGATGTCGAGACCCGAGACGACGATTTTCGGGTCACTGAGTAGTCAGCCTGCGAGCGAAGCGAGGTCTTTAGGCGACTTCAGTCGCATGTCGAATCCACCGCCTTCAGGCGGTGGAGAGTGGGACCCTTCTCAATCACAACTCTCTTGTTGGTACCCCTTGCGGTCTCACCGTCTTTGGGCCAGGTGGTCTATTCGTATGCCACGAGTGGAGCTTCCTACCTGGGAGTCGGTATTCGTGACGTTGCCAGCGAAGATGTCGAGAAGCTGGGACTGTCCCAGGAGCGAGGCGTCTACATCACGGACGTTGAGCAGGACAGCCCCGCCGCCGAGGCCGGAATCCAGGAAGCAGATGTGATCCTGGAGTACAGTAGGATCCCGGTTTTCAGCGCCCGGCAATTTCAAAGAATGGTGGCGGACACGCCCCGAGGTCGGGAAGTTGAGATCAGCGTCTTCCGCGACACGCAGACTATGAGATTGACGGCTGAGGTCGGAAGCCGCCGGGGAGGAAGATCGCCGCGCCTTGATATTTTTCCCCACTTCGAGGAGGGTGGTGTTCAGGTGGCACCCTTTGACCGGGGCCGGGGAGTCTTTTCTTTCTCAGACAAGCCTCGGCTTGGGATTCGTGGAGATGCTCTAACAGCGCAACTGGCTGACTACTTTGGCGTGACACAAGGAGAAGGGGTCTTGATCGCCGAGGTCTTGGAGGGGACTCCGGCGGAAAAAGCAGGTCTCAAGGCCGGTGACGTGATCATCTCCGTCAATGGTGTTGGAGTGGCTTCAGTGGGTGATCTCTCTCAGCAGCTGGAAGACGGGCTGGTGGAACTGGAAATCGTTCGGCAACAGCGGGTGCAGACTGTCACGGCCGACCTGACGCAGAAAAAGCGAGAGAGAAAGGGGTCCTCGACCCAACATGTTCAGAATCACAGGGTTAGAGCCTGCCAAGGTCGCATGCGCCGCGCTGCACATTTTCTATGCAACTCGATAAGGAAGGTGTAACCGCCGTTTGCCCCACCTGGTTTTCGATGGGATTTCCACCCGTCTTTCACAGAGACAGTGGAAACTCGTCAGCGACTTGGAGCCCCAGCGCCCGTGGTGGAAGTCCCACGGGCTGCTAGCAAACGCTGAAAGTCAGGAGCGGGACTGACCGGTTTCCACCGCGGTGTGGAGGCTCCCACCGGTCTCTTTCATCGCCGCTCGCCGCGCGGCAACCGCCAGCCGGATCAACGCCCTGGTGTCGCTTCCCTCAAAGATCTTGCCGGCTACTTTAACTTTATAACGCATGTCTTTCTCCTCCCCTTTCTTAGTACTCTCTTTCATAGATACCGTCATCGTATTCAATAAAGTGAGTACGTAGTCATCAGTAGCGCCTCATGACGCCTCGGACCACCCCCTGGATCTTGATCTTCTCTTCTGGAACGTAAATGGGGTCTAGGTTCTCGTTGGCGGGTTGCAGGCGGATCTGGGAGCCTTCCCTATAGTACTTCTTCAGGGTCACATCTTTTCCGTCGATCAATGCCACCACGGTTTCTCCGTCGTGAGCCTCGGATCGCTCCCGGACAATGACCATGTCGCCATCCCGGATCTGCTCGTCAATCATGGAGTCTCCGCTGACCCGCAGTCCAAAATGGCGACCCTTTCCTAGAAAGTCCTCCGGAACCGAAATCTCCTCGTCGTCGGCAATCGCCTCAATTGGCTGCCCGGCCGCGATGGTTCCCAGAACCGGCAGAGTGAAACCGGCATTCTCTTCCGGGTTGCGGAGCTGGATGGAACGAGCCTGGTTGGAGAGTCTTCGGATAAAGCCTCGCGCCTCCAGGGCGCGGAGATGTTTATACACTCCATTCAGAGAGGCGACATTCAAGTGCCTGGCAATCTCTTCAAACGAGGGTGAGTAATCTTTCTCCTCAATATAGGTCCGGATATAATCCAGGATCTGGCGCTGCCTGCGAGTGAGTGGCATTCTCGTCCTCCCGGGCCCCATCCTGGAACCCACCACACTACTATGGTGAAACAAAGGTGAAAAGTCAAGGACAAAAGTGAAGAAAGAGTGAATATACACGCCGTTAGAAGCGGTCAGGAGGTGGGAGAAAGAGAGCAGGGCCCTTTTCACGAATGAGCTACACTGAAAGCTATGAGGGCAGTGGTGCAGAGGGTCAGCCGAGCTTCAGTCTTCGTCTCCGGTCGGAGTGTCAGCGAGATTGAACAAGGTCTCCTGGTTCTACTCAGCGTGGGGACAGATGACGAGCCCCGAGATCAGAAGTACTTGACTGGCAAGATACTGAACCTGAGGGTCTTCGAGGACGACGAAGGAAAGATGAATCGTTCCGTGTGTGATGTCGGAGGTGCCCTACTGGTGATTTCTCAGTTCACGCTGCACGGAGACTGTCGTCGAGGCCACCGCCCGAGCTTCATTGATGCGGAGAAGCCTCCCCGGGCGGCGGAGTTGTTTGACCAGACTCTGGAGATGTTGGGAGCTTCCGGTCTGGAGGTTCGGACCGGCGTGTTCGGGGCCAACATGAGTGTTGAGTCGGTCAACCGAGGCCCCTTGACTATACTGATCGACAGCAGGAAGCTGTTTTAGTATGATTCATGAACTTTCGGAGGCTTGAAAGATCGGCATCGGATTGCGATCAGGCAAAATAGAACTGTCCTTTGGAAGTGAACTTTGCTTCTTGGAGTTGGTTCAGGACATTTCTGAGAGCATCGGCCGCATGGTCGGTTTCGACGAGGATGGCCGTTATTGGGTGAGTCTGTCCGTCCGAGAGTCCGTGACGAATGCCATCATGCACGGCAATAGCCGGGATGCAGCCAAGAGGGTTGGGGTTCGGTTCAAGATCTCGAATGATCGCCTGATCATATGCGTTCAGGACGAGGGAGGGGGCTTTGACGAAGGTCAGCTTCCGGATCCACTGGATCCTGGCAATATTCTCAAACCGAGCGGGCGAGGCATCTTCTATGTGCGGTCTTTCATGGACGATGTGAGATACCGACGCTTGCCTGAAGGTGGTTGGGAAATGCGTATGGAAAAGAGACTAAACCACACAAAAGGAGATTCAAATGACCATTGAGACGCGCACGTCGGGTCCTGTCACGATTCTCGACATTCACGGCAAGATAACTATCGGCGAGGGAAGCGCTGAAGTCCGAAGCACGGTGCGTGAGCTCCTCCAGGCAGGGAAGAAGGACATACTGTTGAATCTGGGCGATGTTAGCTACGTTGACAGTTCGGGTATCGGAGAACTCGTGAGTTCGTTTACCACAGTTTCGAACCAGGGAGGGCAGCTGAAGCTTCTGAATCTTACAAAGAAGTTGAAAGAACTCCTCGCCATCACGAAACTGCTGACCGTTTTCGATTCCTACGAGAACGAAGAGGACGCTCTCACATCCTTTTCAGGGTGAAGAAACTCAACTCAGGAGGTCGGGATTGATGGATCGATCCTGACCTCTCTTTTCTCGCTCCGACTCCATCCGCGACCTCTTTCCCGAAGAGCAGGAACCTGGTATGGCCAAGTACTCGTTACAGGTGGTCGAAGGCGAAGCGCGAGCACCTTTTCTAAGGGGCGTGCTGACCCATTCCCTTCTCAAGCGCGGAGTGAGTTTCAAGGAAGCCTACGGAATTGCCAACACGGTGCGGGACCGCTTCCAAAAGGAAGGCAAGGTGTCTCGAAAGCAACTTCGCGAGACGGTCGACTCGATTCTCGAAGAAAAATACGGGGCGGCTTTGCCTGGCCGGCCGTCGGTACTCCCGGATGTGATTTTTGTCAAGAGCGAGGAAAACGTCCCCTTCAGTAAGGGGATTCTGTCGCGCTCTATCAGTGCAGCCGGCCTCGATCCTTCAGTCGCTTATTCGACTGCACTCGAGATTCAAGAAAAACTGCTCAGCGAAAAGAAGAAAACGATCGGCTGCAAGAAGCTGAGACGAATCGTCTACTCGCAGTTGCTCGAGGCCCACGGCCAGGAGCCTGCGGAGCGGTATCTCGTGTGGCGGTACGCCCGTTTCTCCAACAGACCCGTGGTGCTGCTGTTTGGCGGGTCGAGTGGAGCCGGGAAAACATCTCTGGGCTCGGAAGTTGCCCACCTTCTTGGCATTGAGCGAGTGGTAACGACAGACAGTGTACGCGAGATCATGAGAATGATGTTCTCGCGCGACCTGCTTCCAACTCTCCATTACTCGTCGTATGAGGCATGGAAGGGCTGGACGGGCGAGACTTCTTCCGAAGCCGTGATTGGTGCTTTCGTAGAACAGAGTCATCGGGTCAATGTGGGAGTCACTGCTCTGGTAGACCGGGCGGCGAAAGAGAATCACAATCTGGTCATCGAGGGAGTCCACCTGGTCCCCGGTCTTCTCAACTATGAGCGCCTTCGGACCAGGGCCTACTGTGTTCACGTAGTTCTGGCCAATCTGGATCCCCAGGCATATGCGCGAAGATTCCCCCTGCGGGCCTCCCGGCAAAAGAGCCGCTCACCCGAAAAGTATCTCGAGAACATCGACGCCATTCTCCAGATTCAAGACTACTTCCTGGAGATGGCCCACGGTCACGACACTCCGATCATCGAGAATGAGGATCTGGAGCGATCTGTTTCGGAACTCATCAAGACCATCACGGACGACTTGCGGGTCCAGCTCGATTTGGAAGGAGAGAAACTTGTCGAGCGAGCCCTTTAGTATTCACTACGCTCCCCTCTCTCTGTGATGTTATTTCGCGACGCCCGTCTGCGGGAGGGTACCTGACTCATGACAGAGAGAGCGCGGGCTCTGATCCTGATCCAGGACGGACTTGGAGATCGGCCCCTGGCTGAACTGCGGGGGAGAACTCCGCTGGAGGCAGCCAAGACTCCGGTCATGGACCTCCTCGCCTCCAGGGGATGTACGGGAATGATGGGCATCTTCGGTCATGGCGGTCGCGTTGGAACCGACGTGGGACATCTGGGCTGGTTTGGCCAGGACTTCAGGGACAATCAATATGCGCGGGGACCCGCAGAGGCCGCCGGTGTCGGAGTCGAACTGGAGGCCGAGGAGATTGCCCTCAGGTTCAATTTCGCCACTCTGGACAGGGACGGTCAGATTGTGGACCGACGCGCCGGCCGGATTCGAGAAGGAACCGATCAACTGGTGGCTTCCTTGAATGGTATCGGGGCCATCGGTTCGGTCAAGCTCAGATTTTTTGCGGCCACGGAACACCGAGGCGTCCTGGTGATGAGCGGTCGTGGGCTCTCTCCTGGAGTCAGCGATTCCGATCCGGGTGGTGGTGGAGGAGCGGAGATCCAGGTGGTGAGACCGACCGAGGATACACCGGGAGCCGTGAGAACAGCCCTTGTTTTGAATCGGCTCACCGAAGAAGCCCGCCGTGTTCTCTCGGATCATCCCGTCAACGTCACGAGAATCCGTCAGGGATTGCCCCAAGCGAACGGGATCCTGACTCGGGCCGCCGGTACGCGACTACCATTCAGGAACATGCCGTCGGAGACAGGCCTGAGAATCGCCGCTGTGAGCGGGGAGTCTACGGTTATCGGAATGGCTCGACTATCAGGGCTCGAGGCCATAACGGGCCCGCAGCTCACTGCCAATCTGGATACGGATCTGGAAGTAAAGGCAGGGCTGGCTCTCGACTCGATCCGGCGGAACGATCTCACTTTCCTGCACCTCAAGGGTTGTGACATCGCCGGGCACGCCGGGGATGCTCAGGCCAAGAGTGTGTTCATAGAAAGGACCGACCGGATGCTGGGTGCAATCCTTGGACAGGCAAGGACAACCTCTCCGGCTCTGATCATCGGGTTGGCGGCCGATCATTCGACTCCCTGCGCGGTTCGCGAGCACTCTCACGATCTCTTCCCGGTTGTTCTAGCCCGGATTATGCAAGAGATCTGAATCCGAGTGAGATTTGGGCCCAGAAAAAAGGCCGTAGCTCTCTGATATAAAAGGGTTTACATAAACAACGACCCTAAACAGGAGCTACGGCAATGTTGAAAGCAGTCTGCCAGAATACCCTGCTATTTCACAGCCACCGAAAGATCACGGCGCGTTTTGATGGGGGGAGTCTGACTTCCGACGCAGGATGGTTGTTGTTTGGATCGCTGGATCGGCAACATCGGTTGTGCGAGGGCTTCAGTTCGTGTATTTCGGAAAGCCGGGACCGACGCTACGTTCGTCATGACCTGTTGAAGTTGATTCGACAACGAGTCTTGCAGATCGTGGCCGGCTACGAAGACTGTAATGACGCCGATACGCTGCGCTCCGATCCGATGCTCAAGACAGTCTGTGATCAGTTGCCCGAGAGCGATCCCGATTTGGCCACCCAGCCGACTTTCTCCCGTTTGGAGAACTCCGTCACCAAGAAGGATCTGATGCGTCTGAGCCAGTGGCTGCTAGGCCGTTATGTGCGCTCCCTGAAGAAGAGACGTCCCAGCAAGATCATCCTGGATCTGGACAGTACCGACGACCACACTCACGGTCAGCAGGAGTTCTCCTTCTACCATGGGTATTACCGAAACCACATTCTGCATCCTTTGCTGATCTTCGATGCCGACACGGGCGACCTGGTGTGTGTCGTGTTGAGACCTGGCAACAAGGGGGCTGCCTCTCACATCGTGCCCATTCTGAAGCGAGTCGTGGAGGCCATCCGACAAGGAGTGGGGACGGATGTCGAGATTGAGATTCGGGCCGACAGCGGCTTTGCCACGCCTCGGCTCTACGAGTTCTGTGAAGGTGAAGAGAATCAACTCCAATATGTCATTGGGTTAAGTCGAAACCCTCGCCTGCAGCGAGTGGTCGAGCCGCTGCTGGATTCGACTCGGCTGCAGTTCGTTGAGCTGGAGGAAAAACAGCGTCAGTTTGACGAGTTTCTTTATCGAGCCAAGAGCTGGGATCGATCCCGTCGCGTCATTGTCAAAGTGGAGGTCGATCAGCGCGGGATCAATCGTCGCTTTGTGGTCACCAACCGGGACGATCTCTGCTCCCAATCACTTTATGACCACTATACAAACCGAGGGCAGACCGAGAACTTCATCAAGGCCTTTAAGAATCATCTGAGCATGGACCGACTCAGCTGTCATCGATTCCTGGCCAATCAGTTTCGACTCCTCCTGCATGCACTGGCTTACCAGATGTTCGTGCGCCTGCGCGACTATCTGCACGGGACTCCCTGGCACAAGCTCGAAATCGAAACCTTACGTCGTCGTGTCCTCAAGATCGGGGCCCGCATCCGACAAACCACTCGACGCATCTGGGTCCATCTTTCCTCAGCCTTTCCCGAACAACCCCTCTTCCACCTCGTCTTGAGTCGCCTCAACTCCAGCTAGCTTCTCCCAGTTCCCCAAAAAACCGCTTCCGATACTCATCCAGGCCCAGATCTGTCTGAAATTCACTCCCCCAACCACTCAAACGCCTCCCCAACCGATATTCTTCGCAAATCCGCCTGTCACACCTGCCCGCTTCCGAGTTGGGCCACTTCTCGACTCGTTTTTCAACACCGGACTACGGTTTTTGCATAATCCGGGCTAGTCCATGACTCGATCGCGCCCGACGATGTGGACACCTACGGTGAGAGTGCCTGCGGAGGTGGTTCGCTGCGACGGATCGAATGCGAGGAGTATCTGAAGCTGCTGTTCGAACAGATCCATTTGCAGGGAAGTACCCCTGCCATCCCGGAGATCCCAAGATAGGATCCTGGGTGGTGGATTCCGAGAGTGAGAGGGCTCAGGGCGGAGAACGTTTAAATTCCCGGCCGCAGCCCTGAGCCCTCTCACTCTCTGTTGACATTGCGGGGCGCCTACTAGAACCCGGACAGATTCTTGGCCAGATCGTTGAACAGCACAACTCCCATCAGCAGGACGATGAAAACGAACCCTACTTTGAAGATTCGCTCCTTCATTTCCAGGCTGAGATCTCGTCCCATCAAGCCCTCCACGGCCAGTAGCGCGATCAGGCCGCCGTCCAGGATCGGGATCGGGAGCAGGTTCAAGAGTCCCAGTTGCAAGGAGATCATGGCCATCAGGCTGAGCAGTGGGACAAGGCCCAGGATCGCCGCCCTGCCTGAGAACTTGGCGATCTCGATGGGTCCGGAAAGCTGCTTCATGGAAGAGTTGCCGCTAACGAGTCTGGCCACCGTGACGAAGGTCAGGACGGCCATTTCGTAGTTGTCCCCGAGGGACCGTCGGAAAGCCTCGACCGGACCCAGTTGCTGCTCGAGGGTCTTGTATTGGATGTATGCTCCGAGCCGGGGTCCCTCGTTGGTGATTTCGGGTGCGATCGTCTGAGAGGTCACTGCTCCATCCCTGCGGATTTCAAAGAGCAAGGGGGCTCCCTGGGAAGCCCTGACTACCTGGGCGATAGCTGAGAATCCTTCGTGACGCTCCCCCTTGTCGTGGACGGCAACAATTTCATCGCCCTGGAGAATGCCGGCTTTGTCAGCAGCAGAGTCGGTGATGACATCGCTCACCAGATAGGAAAGGAAGGGGCTGACGCCGATCCTTCCGCGCCCGTCGGGAGTCCCTTCGGTCGTCACACTGGCGCGCATCTCAGCGCCATCGCGGACGAACTCTATGTCAAGCGTCCGCTTGGGATTGATAGCGATACGGAACTCTGCTTCCTTCCAGGTCGGTGTCTTCTTTCCGTCCACCGAAGCGATCGTGTCGCCGACTTGAAGGCCGGCCAGCAGGGCCGGGGAATCTGGAACCACGGCTCCGATAGTCGGAGAGCGGCCCAGGTACTCAAGAACTTCCTGACCGATCATGAACGTGGTCGCGAGGAGCACGACTGCCAGCGCCAGGTTCATGGCGGGTCCGGCGATGGCGACCCAGAAGCGTTCCTTCTTAGGCCGGGAGAGGAACTCTTCAGGGGAGCCGGTGAGCTGTTCATCAGGGTTTTCTCCGGCCATCTTGACGTACCCGCCCAGTGGAATCATGCTGAGGCGGTAGTCCGTGTTTCCACGGCGAAATCCGACCAGCCGCTTACCGAATCCCAGCGAGAAAACATGGACTCCAATCCCGAAGAAACGGGCCACCAGGAAATGTCCCAGTTCGTGGATGAAGATCAGGACTCCAAGCACAAAAATGAACGCCAGGGCATAGATGGCAAGTGACGAAATAGTCACCAGTTCAACTCCTCAGTGCAGCACTAAAACTTACCGATTCAAGCTTTTTCTGCCCGGACTGGACGTCGAGGCAGACTCGATGTTCGATTCATTCTAGCAGAGTATCCCCACAGCTCCGTCTGTGGCAGCCGTCACATTCGGACACGCCATCTGCCATCAGGCCCCGTCAGTTGTCAGCTTGTCGGCTCTCCGTTCCCAGTGTTTCTACGACGCGCCGGGCTTCTTCCCGCGAATCTCTGTCAACTCCCAGGACGATCCCGATGTCATCGATAGGGCGGGGCCGGTGAGATTGAAGGACCCGCCTGGACACTTCCGGAATTTGAGAGAAACCAAGGCGGTCGTCAAGAAACGCTTCCACTGCGATTTCATTGGAGGCGTTCAGCGCTGCCGGATAGCTTACTCCTTGCCGGAGGGCCTCATAGGCTAGCCTGATACAGGGAAACCTTTCCAGGTCGGGCTCCAGGAACTCCAGCTTCGGTAGGGAAAAAAGATCCATGCGAGGGAGGCGCGATTCCCAACGTTCCGGATAGGAGAGGGCGTACAAGAGAGCTGATCTCATGTCGGTTATGCTCAATTGCGCTACCAGGGTCCCATCGATGAACTCGACCATCGAATGAACTACAGATTGGGGATGGACAGCGACAGCGATCCGATCGCCGTCAATTCCAAAGAGATGATGGGCTTCAATCACTTCCAGCCCCTTGTTCATCATAGTGGCGGAGTCAATGGTGATCTTGGGGCCCATTTTCCAGGTCGGATGATCCAAAGCCTCGTTCCTGGTGATCTCCTGGAACGACTCTGTGGGCCGGTGCAGGAATGGGCCTCCGGATGCGGTGAGCACCAGCTTTGCAATCTCGGACCGGGAACGAGTGCCACGGAGGCATTGATGTAGCGCATTGTGTTCGCTGTCCACAGGGATGATGTTGCCTCCGTTGCTGGATATCACCTCCTGCATGAAGTCTCCGGCCGCCACCAGTGTCTCTTTGTTTGCCAGAGCCACCTGTTTTCCAGATTCCAGAGCCCTGTAGGTAGGCACCAGGCCCGAGAAACCCGAAATGGCCGCCACCACGGTATCCGTTTCATCCAGAGTGGCCACCCGGGAGACACCTTCCACTCCTTCCAGGACTTCAACCCCGGTCACTTCTCGCCTTACCTCCTCCGCGGCGGCCGGGTCATCCACGGCGACAAGGCCCGGACGGTACTTCTCGACTTGCTGGAGAAGCAACCGGCTGTTACGCCCGGCTGCCAGAGCCGCGACCCGAAATCGCTCCGGGTAGAGATCGACAAGACTGAGGGTACTTTCGCCGATGGACCCGGTTGAACCCAGAATGGAGAGACTTTTCATGATTGCCCTCGCTTTAGGCCAGCACTCTTTCGAGAAAGTAATAGCAGGGCAGGGCGAAGAGCAAGCTGTCCATCCTGTCCAGGACGCCCCCATGTCCAGGCATGAGGGCGGAAGAGTCCTTGACTCCAGCTCTTCGCTTGAGAAAAGACTCAAAGAGGTCTCCCGCGATCGCGGTGCTGCCCATCAGGGCGCCAAGAAGGGCGACGGGCACGGTGGGCTGGCCGGAAAGGAGCAGCGGATACAAGAGAATCGCACCCAGGCAAGGTGCGATCAGGGCCGCGGCGAAACCCTCCAGCGACTTGTTGGGAGAGATTCCAGGGGTCACCTTGTGGCGGCCGATCTTGCGGCCAACCAAGAAGCCGGCACTATCGGACAGCCACACACAGAGCAGGACAAAAACCAGCTCCTGGCCCTGACCGGTCGAACGCTCCGATTCGCGCAGTAAGATCGGCAGCGAGAAGGGAATCCCAAGGTAGAAAAAACAGAGAATGTTGGCCCCGGCCCGGGGCAGCAGGTGCCCCTCGCCTGTGCCTTCCCAAAAAGATCTTGCCAGGAGGAGAAGTGGGACAGCGAGTAGGAAAACCGGAAGGTAGAGACCGAAAAACGCCCACACAATCGGCGATACCGCGGTTGCCAGAGCAGTGATTTCAAAGCCATCAATAGAGTACCTGTCCAGAAGCCGGAAGAACTCCCACAGCGCTGCCACCAAAAAGACCTCCAGCAGGAGGATCCACATCCAGAGCGGGGCCAGGTACAGCGTTAGCAGGACCATCGGTATCAGCACGACCGCTACAGCCAGCCGAACACCCATCAGCCGTCTTGAAGCGCAGGCGAGGTCACTCCCCCGTAACGGCGCTCCCGCTGTTGAAATTCCTGAACGGCCTGGAGGAAATGAATCCCTCTGAAATCAGGCCACAAAACATCCGTCACATAGATCTCGGAGTAGGCAATCTGCCAGAGCAGAAAGTTGCTGATCCGCATTTCGCCGCTGGTTCTTATCAACAGATCGGGATCTGGCAGTCCCCTCGTATAGAGGTGGGCCTCAATATCTCCAGACTCTACTGGAACTGTGAGCCCCCTCTGAAGAAGTTGATTGAAGGCATCAACAAGCTCGGTGCGGCCACTGTAGCTGAGAGCCAAAAGCAACCTGGTCCCAGTGTTTGAAGCGGTCTTCCCGGCCACGTACGCGAGCTGTTCCCGCACTGTTCTCGGAAGTTCTGCAGTACGTCCGATCGTGTCAAAACGGATGTTGTTCTTCTGCAGGGTTGTGAGGTCGGACCGAAGATACCGTCTTAGAAGCCCCCACAGGGTATTCACCTCCTTCTCGGGCCGTTTCCAGTTCTCCGACGAGAAGGCGTAAAGGGTGAGTACCGGAATGGTGAGTCTGGCCGCGTACTCGACCGTGGCCTTGACGGCCTTGACTCCGGCCCGGTGCCCTTCGATGCGAGGTAATTGGCGCTGCCTCGCCCAGCGACCGTTGCCGTCCATGATGATGGCAATATGCCCGGGCAGCCGGGCCGGGCTCAGGTTTTCGATGAGTCGCGCTTCGGGACTTTCGGGGTCGAGGACGCCTTCAAATCCTTCCATTAAGGGATTCATGATGAGACGCCTAATCTACCATGGGTATGGAGTACCAGACCTTCACGAGGGACAGACCGTGGGCCGGGGCCGTCGGCCCAGCCGTCCTTCGGTCGCCACTGCAGAGAATCTGCCCCATGCCTGCAGTCGGCCGTTTTCCGGTGCCGATCTCGAGCAGTGTTCCCACTATGTTGCGGATCTGGTGATGAAGGAATCCGTCGCCCTCAACTCGATAAGACAGGAAAAACCCTCTCCTCAAAAGCTCCGAACGGCTCAGAGTCCTGACCTTCGAAGGAACTGTGCTCCGGGAAGACGTAAGTGCTGAAAAATCGTGCCGCCCGATCAGCAAGCGGCTGGCCTCCTGCATGCTCTCAACGTCAAGATTGCGTCGGAAGTGAAGCACGTATTCGCGGAGGAAAGGTGACAGAACCGGACCATTGTAGATCCTGTATTCATAGCCTTTTCGCCGGGCGTCTTTCTGGGCGTGAAATCCTTTGGGTGCGGGTCTGAGACCCAGGATCCGAATATCTCCGGGCAGGATCGCGTTGAGGGAAGTTTTTAGTTTGCCCGGTGCCCGCATCTCAGAGAGTCTGAAATGAGCGACTTGTCCGCGCGCGTGGACTCCAGCATCGGTGCGCCCGGACCCGACGACTGAGCGTTGTTGGCCGCAGACTTTGAGGATAGCCTTCTGGAGTTCACCTTGAATCGTTCTGCGGTCGGGTTGAACCTGCCAGCCTGCGTACTTGGTTCCCCGGTAGTGGATCAAGATTCGGTACTTTTGCATTCTTCAGGTTCTCGGTTCTGGGTTCTGGGCTCTGGGTAGGACACTCGCTTAAACACGCGGCGGTTTCTGGTTGGTGTGACTCTTGCACTCCAGATTTGGGACCACGTAGGAATCGATTCCACAACCTGGCACCCAGAACCTATGCAGCAACCGGGTAGATGGTTTACAGATTAGACCGGGTACATGGTTTACAGATTCAAGGATAGATTTTCCATTCTCTCCAATCAAAGCGGGCCAGCAAGACATGGCCCAGGTAGATGCTATAGATAGCGTCGTCGATTTCCTCCAAACCGACGCATTCACCGTTGAGCGTGTTACTTAGGGTCCCACTCTGGGATGGGTGAACCCCCTCGCCTTTAGGCGAAGCCTTCAGGAGGCTTGGGGGTACACTGCGGAGGTGTCTGAGTATCGGAAAAGTTCGCATGCAGTGTACGGCTGAGATATCACTTTGTGTTCATCACCAAGTACCGCAAGCCGGCTCTGCGAGGAGAGATCGGGAAAGAGGTGCGGGACCTGACGCGAGAGATTTGCCGATCGTTGGATATCGAGATCGTGAAGGGGCATGTGCGACCCGATCATGTAATTTGTTGTTGGATGTGCCGCCGAGATTGGCGCCGAGCCGAGTGATGCAGGCGATCAAAGGGAAAACGTCGCATCATCTACTGCAAGATCACCGCAAGTTGCGCAAGGAGTTTTGGGGACGACATCTTTGGGCACGAGGGTAGCGTGTCGATTTCCTCCAAACCGACGCATTCACCGTTGAGCGTGTTACTTAGGAACAGGGATCGTGATTTGAGTTTGATCCGGCCGATCTTGTTTACCTTACGAACCAGAAAGTGAGCCGGGTACTCGAGTTGAGGTGGTTGATGGGGATAAGGCCTTGAGGAAGGTCTGTATAGATCCGAGGGCGTTCTTCCGTCCAGCGCCTGGTGAGGTCGTTTCTGATTGTAGTAGCGCTGGAAGCGATCAAAGCGTTGCTGCTGAGCCGGCAGGGTGCCAGCAGCGGGGCGAGTGGTTTCTGCCTTGAGGGTGCGATGCATGCGTTCATGACGGCCATTCTGCTGCGGTTGACCTGGTTGGATTCGCAGCGGCTGGATTCCCAGCTTGATCCACCACACAGCCAGACGTGAGAGACCACATAAGGCGGTAGAGGAAAAGGGTGCCCCGTTGTCAGTGAGGATCTGTTGAGGTAAACCGCAGCGACGAAACAGTTGCTCGAAGACAGGCATTGCACCCGTGTGTTGAGTCGAAGTCTTGGCACTACAGGCCAATAGATAACGGCTGTAGGGATCGAGGATCGTCAAGGGATAACACCACTGCCCGTTGCCGGTTTTAAACTCTCCCTTGAAGTCGGCCGTCCAGACATCGTTACAGTTTCGGATTTCGACGATAGGCCGCCCCGGGTGGGCCCAGCGCCGGCGCCGGCGCCGGGGCTTGATCAGTCCATGACGTTTGAGGATTTCCCCGGCAGTTGAGAAAGCTGGAAGAGGTAACTGTGGACGAAGCTTCTCTAAGTGCTGAATGATCTTGACTGGCCCCCAAGTGGGATGGCGTTTGCGCAGCTGCACAATCTCCCGCTCCAGCTCTGGCGGGGTCTTGTGAGGACAGTAGTGGGGAATTCGAGAGCGATCCGTCAGTCCCTCCAGGCCTTCTTGCTTGTACCGATTCCACCACTTGTAGGCTGTTTGACGGCTCACCCCATACCGTTTGCTCAGCTCACTGAGTGTGTACATTCCAGCTTTCACATCCATAACAAAACGAAACCGTTGTTCCACAGCTTGGGTCTCCAGCCAGGGCATAGGGCCTCTCCTTTCCTGCCCTATGCTCTAACTCCACTGTGTAAACCATGTACCCGGTTTGTTTTGTAAAGGATGTACCCGGTCAGTACCCCTAGCACCTAGAACCTAGCACCCAGAACCTAGCTTCCAGTTCCCCCATGTTAGAATACATTCGTCGTTTTCGGGGAGGAATTCCTGTATGTCCGGACATTCAAAATGGCACTCCATCCGGCACAAGAAGGCGGTCGTCGACGCCAAGCGTGGAAAGATATTCACCAAGCTGATTAAAGAGGTCACCGTGGCGGCCCGCCTGGGCGGGGGTGACTTGGATGCCAACTCACGGCTGCGAACGGCGGTCCAGGCGGCAAAAAATGCAAACATGCCGCAGGACAACATCAAGCGAGCCATCATGAAGGGAACCGGGGAGCTTCCCGGAGTCAACTACGAGTCGGTCATCTATGAAGGTTATGGGCCCGGTGGCGTGGCTGTCTTCGTGGAATGCCTGACCGATAACAAGAACCGAACCGTGGCTGATATCCGCCACCTCTTCTCCAAGCACGGGGGAAACCTCGGAGAGACCGGCAGCGTGAACTGGATGTTCGATCGAAAGGGCTACATCTCCATTCCCAAAGACGCTGCTTCAGAGGATGATCTGTTGGAGATTATTCTCGAGGCTGGAGCCGAAGACCTGCAGGCCGAGGGTGACAGTTATGAGGTCTACACTTCATTCGAGCAGTTTGAGACGGTCCGGCAGGCGCTGGAGGCAGCTGAGCTTGAGCCGACGATCAGCGAACTGACAATGGTCCCCAACACCGAGGTGAAGTCGGAAGGAAAAGTGGCTGCCCGGATGCTCAATTTGATGGAGATGCTCGAAGACCACGATGACGTTCAGCACGCCTACGCCAACTTCGACATCGAAGAATCGGAGATGGAAGCCCTTGCCGGTGCCTGACTGCTCTCTTTCATCTTCAACCTGGTCCTGATGGTAGTGTTTGGCATCGACCCCGGGAGCCGCACCACGGGTTTTGGGGTCATTGATGTGGAAGGGAACAGGCTTCAATGCCTCGACTATGGAGCCGCCAAGGGGGTCCGCCGGGGCAAAGAGAACGATTTTCCCAGCCGCCTTCGACGGATCTACCGGCAGCTGTCTTTGTCTCTGCAAAAACATCGTCCTGAAGTAGTAGTGCTGGAGGAGGTGTTCCATGCCGTTAACTCCCGAACCGCACTCAAATTGGGCCAGGCTCGCGGCGTGGCCCTGCTGGCTGCCGCGGAATCGGGAGCCGCGGTCTTCGAATACTCCCCTCTGGAGGTGAAGAAGTCGGTGGTCGGTTATGGTCGGGCTGATAAACAGCAGGTCCAATTGATGGTGTCCGTCCTGCTCCATCTCGACAAGAAGCCGGAACCGCACGATGCCGCGGACGCTCTGGCCGTTGCCATCTGCCACGCCCTCAGATGCTCGAAAGTGGGAGGAGCCCTGGGGCAGCGCTCGGGAGTTTAAACGTCGCGCCGCCCCAGGGCTCCTCCCACTCTCTTCACGTTCCGCTGCCGAGCCGGCTCCCAGAGCCTCCTCCCACTTTCGTGTTCCGGGTTCCGACAGCAACTATGAGAGCGGGAGAGGGCTCAGGGCGGAGAACGTTTAAATTCCCGGCCGCAGCCCTGAGCCCTCTCCCGCTCGCCTCCCGCATTGGACAGGGCCCCCTCCCATTCTCGGTATCGACCACCAAGGTCCCCGACCTTTCGCCTTCCACTGACTTTCAACCTTCTACTCTTGACTACTCTTCGAACCGTCCAACATGAACCTGTGCCGGCCTGAGCAGGTGCTCGCCCCTACGGTAGCCTCTCTGCACAACGGCAACCACCTTCTGACTCTGGCCCGGGTCCTGGACAGGGACCATGGCCACGGCCTCGGCCACTTCAGGGTCAAATTCCTCTCCCAGCGGCTCAATCGGCTCTAGCCCCAGAAGCTCCAGTTTCTGGCGGAAGAGTTGGAGGTTCATCTCGACGCCCTCACGGAGCGCGGGGAGATTGTCGGAGTCGAGGCTGACTGCGAGAGCTCTCTCAAAATTATCGGCCACTTCGAGGAAAGTTTTGACCAGGCTAAGTTTCTCGCGTTCGAGACGCTGCTCCATGTTCCTCCGCAGCCTGTTACGCAAGGCTTCGTTGTCCCGCTCCAGTGATTCCAGCTTTTCCTTCAAGCGCGATTCCGCAAGCTCGGTTCGCGCTTTCAGCTCCTCAATGAAGGAAGGGAACTTTTTCTCTGCGGGCTCGGCCCGGTCGATGGTGCCTTCATCGCCCACCCAGAATCTCTTGTCTGTCACCTGAAACGTCGTGCCTCTCTTCTCTTCGGGTTCGCTCTTTTTTTTCTGCTTGGTCATCGGTTTCTTCTCAGATGTTCCTTAAACCCTCAGCGAGCAGCCTAACAGAACCTGAGCGTCAGCGAGAGCTGAGTCGTAGCCGCGGCCTCGCGCCCGCGGCTCTGACCGGCATGATGTCGATTCTGTCTGCCCGTCAGCCCATCCACATAAGACCCTGCGTCTGCCAATGCAAACTGCCTGCCGACTGGTGGACTGTAACACCTGAATCGATTCAGGCATTACAGTCCACTACCATCTTGCGACTGCCGGGTTCCGATCTTATGAACTTGTGGAGCGCAACAAGAGCGAGCAGGAGACTCATTAAATGGATTTGAATCGCTTCACTGTAAAAGCAAGAGAAGGACTGGCCTCAGCTCAGACCCAGACTCTGGAGCGAGGTCATCAGCAGGTCGACGTGGAGCACCTGCTGGTGGCACTACTTTGTCAAGATAGGGGCCTGGCCCCGTCAATCCTCAACAAAGCCGAGATACAGGTGGAAGGTCTGCGCCAGTCGACAGAGCAGCATCTTGGAGGTCTGCCTGAGGTCGAGAGCCCGTCGGGGCCGGTTGATTCGCTCTACGTTACGCAGAGATTGAATGCACTATTGTCCAGGGCGGAGAAAGAAGCAGAAAACCTCCAGGACCAGTTTGTATCGGTAGAGCATCTGTTGTTGGCCATGACCCTCGACAGAGGCAAGACGGGCGAGATGTTCGGAAGCTTCGGGGTGACGCGCGAAAGGTTGGAGAGAGCTCTTCAGGAGGTGAGAGGAGGCCAGAAGGTGACTTCTCGAGATCCCGAGTCCACTTATCAGGCTCTTCAGCAGTACGGTCGCGACTTAACCGAATTCGCCAACCAGGGGAAACTGGACCCAGTCATCGGCAGGGACGACGAGATCCGACGAATCATGCAGGTACTGTCTCGTCGACGCAAGAACAACCCCGTCTTGATTGGTGAGCCGGGAGTAGGCAAGACGGCCATCGTGGAGGGTCTGGCCCAAAGGATCGTCCGGGGTGATGTGCCTGAGGGACTGAAGCACAAGCGGGTCGTCACCCTGGACATGGGTAGCCTGATTGCCGGGGCCAAGTATCGCGGCGAATTCGAGGAGCGCCTCAAGGCGGTGTTGAAGGAAGTGGAATCGGCGCAAGGCCAAATCATCCTGTTTATCGATGAACTGCACACCGTGGTCGGCGCTGGGAAGGTCGAGGGTGCGATGGATGCCGGCAACCTCCTGAAGCCTATGCTGGCGCGGGGCGAGCTGCACTGCATCGGAGCGACGACACTGGATGAGTACCGCAAGCATGTGGAAAGAGATGGGGCTCTCGAACGTCGATTTCAGCCGCTGCTGGTGGATCAACCAGGGGTTGAAGACACGATTTCAATCCTGCGGGGTCTGAAAGAGCGGTACGAAGTCCATCACGGCGTCAGGATCCAGGACGCAGCCCTTATCGCAGCGGCCGTGTTGTCGAACCGCTACATATCGGATCGGTTTCTCCCTGACAAGGCGATCGATCTCATGGATGAGGCGGCAGCCAAACTGAGAACGGAGATCGATTCGATGCCCTCCGAACTTGACGAGATCCTGCGACGGGTCATGCAGCTGGAAATCGAGCAGCAGGCCCTCAAGAACGAAAAGGATCAAGCCGCCAGGGAGAGACTGGAGAAGTTGGAGAGGACCATTGCCGATTTGAAGTCTCAGAGTGACGCGCTGCAGGCTCAATGGCAAGCCGAGAAGGAAACCGTGTCCAAACTGAGAGAGCTGCGGGAAGGAATCGAACAAACTAAGATTGAGATCGAGCAGGCAGAGCGGAACTACGATCTGAATCGAGCAGCGGAACTCAAGTACGGGGTATTGGCCAGACTCGAGAACGAACTGGCCCAGGAAGAGCAGGCTCTGAGTCGAAAACAGAGCGAAGCGAGATTGCTCAAGGAAGAAGTTTCCGAAGGAGATATCGCGGCCGTTGTAAGCCGCTGGACCGGAGTTCCTGTTTCCAGATTGCTGGAAGGGGAGATGAAGAAACTGGTCAGTCTCGCCCAGGATCTGCACAGGCGCGTTGTGGGTCAGGATGAGGCCGTGACGGTCGTGAGCGAAGCAGTCATCCGAGCCCGCTCGGGACTAAAGGACCCTGCCCGCCCCATCGGAAGCTTCATCTTTCTGGGGCCTACCGGGGTCGGGAAGACGGAACTAGCCAGGGCTGTGGCCGAATCACTCTTTGACGACGAACGCGCCATGATCCGAATCGATATGTCCGAGTACCAGGAAAAACACACGGTGGCCCGACTACTGGGAGCGCCTCCGGGATATGTCGGCTACGACGAAGGCGGACAGTTGACGGAAGCAGTTCGCCGGCGTCCCTATTCCGTGATCCTCTTTGATGAGATTGAGAAAGCCCACCCGGACGTTTTCAACATGCTCCTCCAGCTTCTCGATGAAGGACACTTGACGGATGGCCACGGGCGGACCGTGAACTTCAAGAATACCATCGTCATCATGACGTCCAATCTTGGCAGCTACAGAATCCTGGAATACCGCGGTGCTTTTGGGGGGAGTGACTACGAGCAAATGAAAGAGACGGTACTGGGGGAACTGCGCGATCGGTTTCGACCCGAGTTTCTGAACCGTGTCGACGAGACGATCGTTTTCCACGCCCTGGGAGAAGAACACTTGGAGAGAATTGTGGAGATCCAGCTCAGGGGACTGCAGCGAAGGCTGGCCGAAAAGCAGATCGAGCTCTCCCTTACTGAGTCGGCGCGGCGGTTTCTGGTTCGAGCCGGCTATGACCCGAGCTACGGCGCCAGGCCACTCAAACGCGCCATCCGCAAAGAATTGGAGAACCCCCTGGGTCTCCTCATTGTGCGCGGCGAGTTGAAGGAAGGTTACTCCGTGCAGGCGGACTATCACGAGGAGGCACAGGCGTTGTCTCTCGTCGTAGCCGAAGCAGCGGAGCTGGAACCGGAACCGGTAGAGTCAGTGTTGGCCGGATCGGTTGAAGGTTGAGAGGTCGCGAAAGCTGGCGAGAGACAGGGGATCCGGAGCCGCTGCCCGGGAACGATCAGGTTGGCATTGCCCAGTCCATTGGAGCGCTGGATGGCGCCGATGGATGACCCGAAGCGGGCCGCAATCTTGCCCACGGTGTCACCGCCGCGGACGCGGTAAATCATCACTCCGTCGGAGGCCAGTTCAAAGCTCGACGTGACGGGTTGCGCCTTGCTCAGGGCCTCCCTGACCGCTTCCAGTGTGGTCGGGGGAAGGCGCAAATCAACCCCTGCAGGGAGCACTCCTTCCTTCCAGACAAGTGAGGTGAGAAAGGGGTTGCATTCCTTCAGTAGAGTCCGATCGAGCCCGTCCACTTGTTCAAACACGGTCACTCGATAGCTCTTGGGGAGAATCAGGAGTTCGTACTCCAGGCTCGGGCTTAGCGTTAGGTCGCTGAAATAGAGGTGCCGGTTTCTCACGATCTCCGCAGCGGCAAGGAACTCAGGATAAAAATTGCGGCTGGCAAACCCGAACCGTCGAGATTTGTAGTTACGCGCGATTAGAAGCATGTCGGCGCCATGGCGCTTCTTCGCCCTCATCATCCCCGAGCGCCCGTAGTTGTACGCCGTGATCGCCAGTGGCCACGTTCCCAGGGCTTCGTAGTTGTCTCGCAGGAGCCTGGCGGCAGCCCTTGTTGATGCGAGCGGATCAAACCTCTGATCCACGTATCGATTGACCGTCATGTAGCTTCGCGCCGTCCCTTTCACGAATTGCCAGATACCCACGGCCCCGGCCTTGGAGACCGCAGACGACTGGAAGGCTGACTCAACATGGGGGAGCAGTGCCAGTTCTGCGGGAACTCCCTCCTCTCGCAAAATCTCGTGTATGGCTTCAAGATATTGGCCTGACCGTGTGATCCCCTCTGCAAACTGCTCGCGAAGTCCGCGTTGATATCGGAGATCTCTAGCCAGCCGTAAGTAAAGTGAGGCTGTCGGTTTGTGTCCCAGTTCTTCGAGAAGCGTGACGATACGATTTTCTTTCTCGGAGCGGGGTTCACGCCTGCTCAAAGCCAGCAGCAGTTTTCTGAAGTGTTGCTTTTTCTCTTCGAGGATCGTGCTCTGCCGTTCTGTCTCTTGCTTGTCATCGCGAGCACCCCGGCTGAATTCAGCGACCTTGTAGACCACTCGAAGGTCACCCCGGTCGTGAAAAACGACCTGGGTTTCTCTGTATTCGGAGAACATCTTTTTCCAGAAGGCGATCTCCACTTCGAATCCCTGGGAAGGGAATTCATCGGCGATGTCAGCGAGTTTGAAGGAAGGTCGGGTTTCTTCTCCGAAGCCGATTGCGGGGGAAGGAAGCAGAAGGAGAACAATGAGCCCGATTCGCCGCTGTACCTTCTCGCCAACCCCTCGTCTAGATCGTGGATCAATCAACTTGAAGAATGATAGCAGAGAGCGGCGCCATGGAGAGAAGGACCTGAAAAGGGTCGGAGGCCTTCTTGAGAGTGGGAGGGGCCCCGGGGCAGCGACCGTTTAAATCCCCCCGGGAGTCGCCCCGGGGCTCCTCCCACTCTCAGGACACCGCAATCCCCAGGCCGAAACTACGTTTCCCACTCCGGTTCGGGATCGACGCCCAGAGCATCGGCGAGGCGGTTGATGTAATTGAAAAAGCCTGTGATGTGCACGATCTCGAGAAGTCCCACGTCCGAGAGTCCTTCCCGCTTCAAGCGGTCCAGATCAGAAGCCTCCGTCTTAGAAGGGTGGAGAGTCAATTTGATGGCGAAATCCAGGATCGTGGCATCCGTCGCCGAGAGTCCCGCCTGCCGGTAATCAACTTTGATTTTCTCGACCAGATCCAGATCCACGCCTGTGTCATGGAGATCCTCCCCATGAGCTTCAATTCAGTAAAAGCAGTCATTTGCGCTGGAAACCACGACTGCGATCATTTCCCGTTGAGTGCGGCTGAGTTCTCCGCCTTCATGCATCAACGCCCAATAGAATCTCATCGAGGTACGGAGCAGGTTGGGGGTGAGGCTGGAGATCTTCACAATGTTGAAGATCTTTCCCGCCCGCCGCAGTCCCGCATCGTATTCGCGCAGCAGGTCACCCGTGGCCTTTTCGTATTCGATCGTGTCAATCCAGGGCATCTTCCTCCTCCTCCAGGCGCAGCACGATCTCCCTACAGATGGTCCGAGGTGATTTTCGGTCGGTTTCGACCTTGATGTCACACTCCCGGTAGATCGGCTGCCTTTGCTCGTATAGCTTCGAGAACTCCAGTGGATCGAGAGCCAGAGGCCGACCCTTCTCACTGCGACAACGCTCCAGCGCCTCATTGAGGGAGATCGCCAACCAGATACAGGCTCCTCTTTCCCGGATTCTGCGTCGGTTCTCGGGCGGCAGGAAGGCTCCTCCCCCCAAAGACAATACCGCGGGGGGCGAATCAAGCACTTCCCCAAGCACTCGAGCCTCTACTTTGCGGAAATAGGCCTCTCCCTCGGCAGCAAAGATAGCCTTGATACTCCTGCCTTCGGCGTTGACGATCAGTTCATCCAGGTCAATGAAAGGGAGAGAAAGCGCTGGTCCCAGCAGGGCCCCGACGGTGGTTTTGCCCGAGCCCATGAAGCCGATCAGAAAGACATGCTCTCGTCTCATTGGTTTACTGATGTCAGCTGTTCAAAAAACCCTGGGAAAGAGACTCCGCAGCAGCGGGTGTCATCCAGAACCACCGGTTGCTGGGAAATCAGTCCGGCAATGGCGAAGGCCATGGCAATCCGATGATCGCCCCAGGTTCTCACGTCTCCACCGTGGAAAGTCTGCCCCGGCGAGATCTCGAAACCATCCTTTCTCTCCTCCGTTTCTACGCCCAGGGAACGGAGGTTATGGACGATCGCCCGGATGCGGTCGGATTCCTTGGCTCTCAATTCGCTTGCATCGGTTACTTCGAAGCCCGCATTTAGTCGGGATCCCAGAATGGCGAGAATGGGTATTTCGTCAATGAGTAGCGGGATTTGGTGTCCGCCGATACGAGTCGGGAAGCTCTCCAGAAGCCGCGGGGAGTAAGAAACTCGCAGATCTCCTACCGGCTCTCCTCCCGAGACGTTAAGGTTGGAGATTTCGATCCTGCCGCCGTATTTGATCAGAAGGCGAAGAAGAGCATCTCTTGTCGGGTTCAAGCCGACTCTCCGGAGTTCGATATGTGAGTTGGGTATGAGACTGGCGGCTACCAGAAAAAACGAAGCTGCAGAAATGTCGCCGGGAACTTCCATCTCAGCCGCCTCCAGGTCCTGGCCTCCCTCCACCGAAATCCTGCCGCCTGCCTTCTGGATTCTACCTCCAAAGGCAGGGAGTAGAAGTTCGGTGTGGTTTCGGGTTGAGGCGGGTTCCACGACAGTCGTCTGGCCTCGGGCCAGCAGGCCCGCCAGCAGGATGCAGGACTTGACCTGAGCACTGGCCACTGGCAGCTCGTATTCAATTCCTTCCAGACGGCGACCACTCAGGTCGAGCGGGGGAAAGCGGTCCTGGCGAGCTTGAATCCGGCCGCCCATCCGCCTCAAAGGAGCGATGATTCGGGCCATCGGCCGGCTGTTCAACGAGTCATCCCCCTCCAGGCGACTTCTGAAGGGAAGGCCGGCAAGAACTCCCGCCAGCAGCCGCATCGAAGTCCCCGAATTACCCGCATAGAGAACGTTTCGAGGTTCCCGAAGGCCTCTCCCCCCCTGGCCCAGGATCTCTACACCCGTCGCCTTTCGAAGGATATCGACATCCATTTGCTGGATACAATCCAGGGTCCTGGTGCAGTCTTCACTCGCGGAGTAGTTCCAGATCACAGACCGTCCCTGGGCTAGAGCGGCCAGTATGGCCGTACGATGGGAAATAGACTTGTCCCCGGGAAGCACGATCTCACCTCGCAGGGAATTGGCGGGTTCGATGGCATGTTGGACTGGATCGTCGAGAGGCCCGCTCACTATGACTTGTCCCGTGTCCCAGCGTCCGGCCGGTTTTCGGTGATCTCCATCAGGAGTTCGCGAAGGTGTCTGACACGATCCCTGTACCGGGCCGCCTCCTCGAAGCGAAACTCTCCAGCCGCATGAGCCATCTTGTGGCGCAGTTCTTCGATTTTTCCCTTGATTTCCGCAGCTGACTGGAAGGCCGCCACCTCTTCCGAAACGATCGGGACATCGTAATAGTCCATCTCCGCCATCTCCAGAAGCGAGGCACTGACAGGCTTGAGGATCGACTCCGGGGTAATGTCATGTTTGATGTTATAGGCCTTCTGGATCTCTCTGCGCCGGGTCGTCTCTCGGATGGCTCGCTCCATAGATCCGGTCGTCCGGTCGGCGTACATGATCGCCGTTCCGCTGACGTTTCGAGCAGCCCTGCCCACCGTCTGGATCAGAGAGGTGTCACTGCGCAAAAACCCCTCCTTGTCGGCGTCCAGAATTGCGACCAGCGAAACCTCGGGAAGATCAAGGCCCTCTCGCAGCAGGTTGACTCCGATCAGGACGTCGAATCTCCCGAGTCTCAGATCGCGAAGGATTTTGACCCGGTCGAGAGTGTTGATTTCCGAGTGGAGGTAGCGAACGGCTACACCCACCTCTGTATAGTACTCCGTCAGTTCTTCTGCCATCCGTTTGGTGAGAGTCGTTACCAGGACTCGCTCCTTGCGGGTAACCCGCTGCCGAATCTCCCCCAGCAGATCGTCCACTTGCCCCTTGACGGGCCGAACCTCAATAACCGGGTCCATTAGTCCAGTAGGTCTGATGACTTGCTCGACAAATGCGCCCCCCGTTTTCGAAAGCTCGTAGGGTCCGGGTGTCGCTGAGACATAGACAGTTTGAGGGATCCTAACCTGGAACTCCTGGAAGTTGAGAGGCCGGTTGTCGAGTGCCGAAGGGAGCCGGAAGCCGAATTCAATGAGATTCAGTTTTCGAGAGCGATCTCCCTCGTACATCCCTCGAACTTGCGGTGTCGTGGCGTGGCTCTCGTCGATGAACATCAACGAAGTGTCGGGCAAGTAGTCGAGCAGAGTCGGGGGAGGCTCGCCGGGTCGCCGGCCCGTTAAATGCCGGGAGTAGTTCTCAATTCCACGGCAGTAGCCGACGGTCTTGATCATCTCCAGGTCAAACATGGTGCGCTGATGGACGCGTTGTGCCTCCACCAGCTTGCCTTCCTCTTCCCAACGGGGGCGGCATTCCTCCAGCTCCGCCTTGATGCTGTCAACCGCCAGGTTCCAGCGCTCCTTGGGAATGACGTAGTGAGATTTTGGGTAGATGGGAATCCGATCGTGCTCTCGCAGAACCTCTCCGGTGAGAGGGTCGAATTGAGATATTCCATCGACTTCGTTTCCGAACAGCTCGATTCGGATGGCATAGTCGTCGTAAGAGGGTACGACCTCTATGACATCTCCCCGCACCCGAAATGTGCCACGCTCCAGTGTGTGGTTCCGCCTTTCGTACTGAATCTCAACGAGTTTGTTGAGGATTTCTCTGCGCTTGATTCGAGCGCCGCGATTGATCATCAACAACATACCGTAATAGGCCTCGGGCGAGCCGAGGCCGTAGATGCAGCTCACGCTGCAGATGATGATGCAGTCACGCCGCTCGAACAGAGAACGAGTCGCTGAGTGGCGCAGGCGATCGATCTCTTCGTTGATCAGTGCCTCTTTTTCGATGTAGGTGTCGGTCGAGGCAATGTAAGCCTCCGGCTGGTAGTAGTCGTAATAACTGACGAAATACTCAACGGCGTTTTCCGGAAAGAAAGTCTTGAACTCCTGATAGAGTTGAGCCGCCAGTGTCTTGTTGTGGCAGAGAATCAGGGTAGGACGCTGGAGGGCCTCGATCACCTTGGCCATGGTGAAAGTCTTTCCAGAACCGGTCACTCCCAGAAGGACCTGGTCGGGGTGTCCATCTCGGATCCCTTTCGTGAGTTCCTGAATAGCTCTCTTCTGATCGGGTGAGGCCTCGAAATGGCTGCGGAGGCGAAACTCCCCGGACTCGGAGAGAGCCTCCCCATAAGCGACTCCTTTATAAGACAGTTCTTCGGGCTGCGACACGATAAAGGAATTATAGCGGGATCCAGACGACGAGCGGGCCACAGTGACCCGTGGGACCTCCACCACGGACTGCTAGAACCCAGAACCCAGAACCTGTAAAGTGTCCCCATGAATCGAAGAGAGTTCTTGCAGAGCTCGTCGGTGGGTCTCGGAGTTGCGGCTTCCGGGAGTGTGGCTCTGGAGGCTCAAAGTGAACCCCGCGCCGTGGCCATCGCCAGTTCCAACGGGCTCGCGGCCACAGAGCGGGCGATGAAGCTCATGCGCCGCGGAGTCGACACGCTGGAAGCGGTGGTCGAGGGGGTGGGCCTGATTGAGGCCGATCCTGAAGATACGTCTGTCGGCTATGGCGGCCTGCCCAACGAGCGCGGTGTCGTGCAACTCGATTCCTCGGTCATGCATGGTCCGACGCGGGGCGCCGCAGGAGTCGCCGCTCTGGAGAACATCGTGCACCCATCCAGAGTTGCCAGGGCCGTGATGGAGAACACGGACCATGTTCTGCTGGTGGGAAAGGGGGCTTTGGAGTTTGCCCTGGCAATGGGCTTCGAAGAGACCAACCTGCTTACTCCACGGGCACGAGAAGCCTGGGTGAAGTGGAAACGAGAGTTGAGTCAGGGCGACGATTGGATTGATCCGAAGGAGCGCCTGACCGCCGGCGCTGGAAGGCACGAGCGCAGCGAAATCCGTGGAATGCCTCAAGATCACGGCACGATCAATTGCAATGCGATCAACAAGCATGGGAAGATCTCAGGCGTGACGACGACCAGCGGACTGGCCTACAAGATTCCCGGCCGCGTCGGAGATTCTCCCATTATCGGTGCCGGTCTGTACGTAGACAACGACGTGGGTGCCTGCGGCAGCACAGGACGCGGTGAGGCCAACCTGAAAACTTGTGCCAGCTTCCTAGGAGTGGAGTTCATGAGAAACGGCGTCTCACCCGAGGAAGCCGGTCTCCAGGTTCTGGAGCGCGTGGCCCGGAACACCACGGAGCCATATCTGTTGGACGAACAGGGTCGACCCAACTTCGGCCTCAATTTTTATCTCCTGAACAAGAAGGGGGAATTTGCAGGCTGCTCGATGTTCAACGGTGGAGAATACGCCGCCCACAGTGGCGGCACCAACCGGCTCTACGAATGTGCCTACCGATACGAACAGAAAAAGACAAGAAGCTAACCTGAGACCGTGAAAAAAAGATTCGCCCTGACCGCATTTCTTGCCTTGTTGCCGCAATTACTACCTCTCTGGGGACAGCCCCCTGCCGGCAAAAAGCCAAACCTCCTTCTCGTGACTTTCGACACGACGCGGGCGGATCGGCTCGGTTGCTACGGATTCGAAGGCATTCGGACTCCCTCCATTGACCGTCTTGCCCGGGAAGGGGTCCTTTTCGAGAATGTCTACGCTCAGGCACCGCAGACGCTCCCCAATCACGCCTCGATCTTCACGGGGCTGTACACCATTACGCATAACGTTTTGAGTAACGGGCAGAAACTGGAGGATCCGGCGGTAACGCTGGCTGAGATCCTGTCCGGCTCGGGCTACAAGACGGGAGCCGTAGTGGCGGCGGCTCCGCTGATCAAGGTGTTCAATTTGAACCAGGGCTTCGGCCACTACGACGACGAATTCGAGAGCCAGGATGGTGTGGGCTATTTCAAGGCTTTCATGCGTCTGTTCTCGGGCAACAGAATCAATTTGCCAAGTGAGAGGAGGGGTGATGCGGTCGCCAGGCTGGCGATCCAATGGCTGGACAGGGTGAGCAAATCAAAGCGCCCCTTTTTCCTGTGGGTTCATTTCTTTGACCCTCACGAGCCCTACAATTTTCGCGAAGACTTTGATCGGCCTGAGGTGGTTATCGAGAGTCCTGGCCGGAACCGGTTCGGAGAGGACGAGGTGGCCTACCTGAGTGAAATCGAGTTTGCAGACTACCAGCTGGGTAAGGTTCTCGATCACCTGGACCGGCTGGGACTGACAGGTCAAACACTGACCCTGTTTACGGCAGACCACGGCGAGAGCCTGGGCGAACACGAATACCGCGGACACCGGCAGAATGTCTACGAAAACGTGGTTCGGGTTCCGCTGATCCTCCGGATGCCGAGGATCCTGGCCGCGGGCCAGAGGCTGGCGACCGGAGCGATGTCGATCGATGTTCTTCCTACCCTTCTCACCCTTATCGGGATTCCCTACCTCCCCACCTCCTTTCAGGGTCGGGATCTCTTCAAGCTGCCAGAGAATGAACCGCGCAAACGCTATTCCTTGGCAGTCAAGCTGTTCTCGAAGACTCCCATCCGCCGAACCATGGTCTTTGGGGATCACAAGTTCATCGAATTCGACGATCCGGAACGGAATGCTCTTTTTAACATCGTCGAGGATCCTGGGGAACTGGTGAACCTCATCACCAACAGGCCGCCTGCGGCTGATAGGATATCCTGGCAGGAGGAGATTGATCGGTGGTGGGAGACCCACGCGGACCTGCGGTTCACTGACTTCAAAATGACGGCTGAACAATTGCAGCGCCTGAAGAGCCTTGGCTACATCAATTAAGCAGTCCGTGGTAAAAGGTGCTGCTAACGTGCCGATTTCAGGGGAATCTGGACTGTGAGAGCACTCGTAACGGGAGGCGCCGGATTCATCGGAAGTCATCTCTGTGATTCTCTGCTCGAGCGCGGGACCAGGGTCCTGTGCCTGGATAATCTGTTCTCGTGTTCCAAGCGGAATATCGAGCCCTTCCTGCAGCGGCCTGATTTCGAGTTCATCCGCCACGACATCGTCCAGCCGATACTCCTGGAGGTTGACCAAGTCTACAATCTGGCCTGTCCGGCCTCTCCGGTTCACTACCAGCGAAATCCGGTTAAGACCGTCAAGGCGAATGTGATTGGAACTCTTAACTGCCTGGTCATCGCCAAAAGAGTTGGAGCCCGGATTCTGCAGGCGAGCACGTCAGAGGTTTACGGGGATCCCCAGGTCCATCCTCAGTCGGAAGACTACTGGGGTCACGTGAATCCGGTAGGGCCACGCAGTTGCTACGATGAGGGAAAACGGGTTGCTGAAACGCTGATGGTGGACTATCACCGCCAGAACGGGGTCGACATTCGGATCGCCAGGATTTTCAATACTTACGGTCCTCGAATGTCTGTGGAGGACGGGCGAGTTGTGAGTAACTTTATCGTCCAGGCACTACGGGGAAAACCGATCACGGTCTACGGAGATGGTTCCCAGACCCGGTCCTTCTGTTATGTCTCCGATCTTGTAGCCGGCCTTCTGGCTCTCATGGAGACCCCTGATCTGTTTCACCCGGTGAACCTAGGCAATCCCAGCGAGGTTTCCATTCTGGAACTGGCAGAAACGGTTCGATCCAAGATCGGAACTGGATCGGACATCGTTTTTCGGGGTCTCCCGCAAGATGACCCGACGCAGCGCCAACCCGATGTGAGTCTGGCCAGAGAGCAACTTGGATGGGAGCCGCAAGTCAGTCTTTCTGAAGGGCTCGAACAGACAATTGCGTACTTCGATGAGCGTCTTTCCTGAGTTGAGTGGGAAGTGGCCGGGAGGTCTGTTAGAATACGCCACCGTTTAGGTACGGGAGTACTAGAGAATAGGAAGAGGTGTGTTAGCAGCCTACTTGCCGGTTCTAATTTTCCTGGTGATCGCGATTTCGTTGCCCGTAGTGGGTCTGGGCGTGGGGAGGTTGATTCGTCCCTTCCGGCCATCTTCGAGCAAACTGAGTCCCTATGAATGTGGGATTGAACCTGAGACCGACGCCAGAAGCCGAATTTCGGTCCGCTATTACATCATTGCCATCCTCTTCGTGATTTTTGACGTGGAAACGATCTTCCTGTTTCCCTGGGCGATCATCTACGGCCGGCTTGGCCTTTTTGGCCTGATCGAGATGTTCATCTTCCTGGGAATCCTCATCGTTGGCTATTTTTATGTGTGGAAGAAGGGAGCCCTGGAATGGGCGTAGCAGAAAGCAGTTTCGAGAAGAACATTGTTACCACGACCGTGGATTCGGTTGTGAACTGGGCCAGGAAATCTTCGCTCTGGCCGATGACCTTCGGGCTGGCCTGCTGCGCGATCGAGATGATGGCAACGGGCGCATCCCGCTTCGATATGGACCGCTTCGGGGCAGGCATCTTTCGTCCTTCTCCGCGCCAATCCGATTTAATCATCATTGCGGGCACAGTAACTCTGAAAATGGCCGAGGTCATCCAGCGTCTGTACGATCAGATGCCGGACCCGAAATGGGTCATTTCCATGGGAGCCTGCTCCAGTGTAGGTGGTCCCTTTGATACCTATTCCACGCTCCAGGGAGTCGACAAAGTCATTCCGGTGGACGTCTACATTCCCGGTTGCCCTCCCAGGCCTGAGGCGCTCCTCTATGGCCTGATGAAGCTGCAGGATAAGATCGACCAGATGAGCATTCTCGACGACAGACGCACTTTGGTTCAGCCCTGAAAGCGAGTCACGCTTTCGCGCTCGGCAGTCATGGACAAAGAAAAAAAGCCCACACCACCCGATTCGGGGGATGAGAGCCACGCAAGAGAAGAGCCGGCTTCCGAGTCGGCGGCCGGGGAGTCTTCCACAGAGGAGCCCTCTCCGGAAGAGGTCGCCGCCGCGAAACCTCAGCCCTCTGCCGAAGGCAAAGCACCGCCCAAGCGCCCCGTTCGACCACCCCGGAAGAAAGGACCTGTCTACGAAGCCCTGGAGGAAAATGATCTGGTCGAGGCTCTAAAGGAGTTCCTGGGAGAAGACTTGCTCTCCGCCCAGTCTTTCCTGAAACAGAACATCTACACGGTCAACCGGAAGCGACTTCTGGAGACCATGGTGTTCTTGAACGAGGATCGCGATTTTGATTATCTGGTGGACTTGACCGCCCTCGACTACCTGGGAGACGAAGGCCGCTGGTGTCTGGTCTATCACCTGTTCAGCCATTCCAGCCAGCTCCTGGTCCGAGTCAAGTCACGCTTGAGAGAAGGTGAGGCAGCCCCCTCTGTGAGTGTGATCTGGAAATCGGCGGACTGGATGGAGCGCGAGGTGTTCGACATGTTTGGCATTGAGTTTACCGGCCATCCCGACCTGAAGCGCATCTTGCTGCCCGAAGACTGGCACGGGTACCCCTTGAGAAAAGACTACGACATCAAACTTCAGGATCAGTCCTGGATCAACAAACACCTCAGAATCCGCAAGGTTCCAGACTAGGGTTCCACTCCACAACGGAACACTAGTGCAAGTAAGTTAATATGCTGCGCGAAACCATCCTGGATACCAAAGAACTCGAAATCAATATGGGGCCGCAGCATCCCTCCACCCATGGAGTCTTGAGGGTGAAGCTGTACCTGGACGGGGAGAGAGTTCAGGACTGCGAGTGCATTATCGGCTACCTGCACCGGGGTGTCGAAAAGATCAGCGAGAACCGTTCTTACATCAAGTGTGTCCCCTACTACGACAGGACCGATTACATCGCCGCCGTTTCCAATGTCTACGGCTACGTCCTCGGCGTCGAGGCCCTCATGGGAATCGAGGTTCCGGAGCGGGCCCGTCAAATCCGGATCATCATGACCGAGTTCAATCGCATTGCCAGTCACCTTTTGTGGCTGGCGACTCACGCTATTGATATCGGCGCCATGACTGTTTTTCTCTACTGCTTTCGAGAGCGTGAAGAGATTCTCAAGCTTTTCGAGGCCCTTTTCGGGGCCCGGCTCACCACCCACGCCTTCCGCATCGGGGGGTTATGGAAGGACCTCCCCGGCGGTTTCGAGGCGACGGCCAGGCATTTCATCGCCGACTTCCCGACCAAAGTGAACGAGTACGAGCAATTGCTGACCAACAACCGGATCTGGATCGATCGGACCAGAGGGATCGGTGTCATATCCGCAAAAGAGGCCATCAACTATGGTCTCAGCGGGCCACCGCTGCGCGGTTCCGGCGTGGATCATGACTTGAGAAAAGCTCATCCCTACGGCGGTTACGAGCAGTTTGACTTCGATGTCCCCCTGGGGGAGAACGGTGATACTTATGATCGGTATGTGATCCGTCTCGAAGAAATGCGTCAGAGCTGTCGAATCATCAGCCAGGGGCTGGACAATTTGCCCGAAGGCCCGGTTCGCGGCAAAGTGCCCAAGATCGTCAAGCCTCCGGTCGGCGAGTTCTACTCAGCTATCGAGGGCCCACGCGGTGAACTGGGCTACTACATCGTCAGCGACGGTTCGGCTCTGCCTTTCCGGGTACGGATTCGCCCCCCGACCTTTATCAATCTGCAGGCACTGCGTCGACTGGTTCGAGGTCATCTGGTGGCCGATGTAGTCGCCATCATTGGAACTCTCGACATTGTGCTGGGAGAGATTGATCGATGATGGAGTCCCTGATCACCTACCTGATCATCCCCGGGATCAAAATCGGTGTCGTCGTGTTGATTCTTTCGGGAGCGATTGCCTACCTGACACTGCTCGAGCGTAAGCTGATTGCTCACATCCAGGTACGGTTGGGACCCATGCGGGTGGGTTGGCACGGGCTGCTCCAACCTATCGCCGACGGCCTCAAGTTTGTTGCCAAGGAAGACATCATTCCCAGCCGATCGGACGCCCTCATTTTTACCCTGGGGCCCATCATCTCTCTGATACCGGCATTCCTGGTCTTTGCCGTGGTTCCCTTCGGGCCACCCGATATGCTGGAGGGGCCCTTGACGATGATCCTGGCATGGATCCTGGAGCCGGAGGCGGTCCAGAGAGTTGTCCAAAACAGCATCGTCAGCGGAGGCTTTGTGACCGATCTGAACATCGGACTGTTGTTTATTCTCTCGGTCTCTTCTGTAGGAATCCTGGGGGTCATCCTGGGTGGCTGGGCTTCCAACAGCAAGTACCCGATCCTGGGGGCTCTGCGCTCTTCGGCACAAATGGTCAGCTACGAAGTGGCCCTGGGGTTTTCCATCATTGGTGTGCTGCTGGTGGCGCGCTCCTTGAGTCTGGTCGAAATCGTGGAGCACCAAGAGCAAGCCGGAATCTGGTATTTTGCCGTTCAGCCTGTCGCCGCTGTGCTTTTCTTTATCTGCGGCCTGGCCGAGACGAACCGTCTGCCTTTCGATCTTCCGGAGGCGGAGACAGAACTGGTCGGGGGATTTCACACCGAGTACAGCGGATTTCGGTTCTCGCTTTATTTTCTGGCAGAGTATGCCAGCATGATCACGGTTTCGGCCCTGGCGGTGACCCTCTTTTTCGGTGGATGGCTGAGGCCTTTCCCGAATGTTGCCTGGCTGGGCTTTCTGGATCTGGTTCCGGCCGTTTTGTGGTTCTCGTTCAAGGTTTTCGTCTTTCTCTATGTATTTATCTGGATTCGGGGAACTCTTCCTCGCTTCCGTTTCGACCAGTTGATGCAATACGGGTGGAAGATCTTTCTCCCCCTCGCTCTGGCCAATGTCATGGTATCGGCTTGTCTGATCTGGTTGTGGATGTGAACTCGGTGCGTGAGCTTGGATGGGCTGTTAAGGGGAGCAAATAATGGAGCTTCTGAAGAGAATCCTGTTTATCGATCTTCTGAAGGGTCTGTGGTTAACTCTTCGATACACCTATAGACCTGTCTACACCGAACAGTATCCGACCGAACGGCCCAAGCTGGCAGCTCGGTACAAAGGGGCTCCCCGCCTGAACAACGATCCCGAGACAGGGGAGACACTTTGTATCGCTTGCGATCTGTGTGCCCTGATCTGTCCCGAAGACCTGATCGTCGTCGGGGCCCAGCGCGATCCGGAGAGCAGGAAGAAGGTTCTCACCACCTACACTTTTGACACCTCCCGCTGTCTGTTCTGCGGGCTCTGCCAGGAAGTCTGTCCAACCAATGCGATTGAACTGACCCAGGACTTTGAGTTAGCCACCTACGATCGGAGAACCATGTTGTGGGATCGCAGCCGGCTGGAAAAGGGCTGGAAGCGAACCGATTCTGGAGAGGGCAAGAACTACTGGTAAGCCCGGCGCCTATGGAAGCTCTTCTCTTTTACTCCCTGGCCACTGTCCTGATTGTGTTCGCAATTCTGACGGTAATGGCCCGCAACCCGGTGAGAAGCGCTGTGTATCTGATCTCGGCGCTCCTCGCCATGGCCGGTCTCTTTTTTCTCATGCGGGCCGAGTTTGTGGGAGCCGTCCAGATCCTGGTTTACGTGGGCGGAATCATGGTCCTCTTCCTGTTTGTCATTCTCCTGGTCAATGTGGAGGTGGCAGAACGGGAGCGCAGGACCACTCGCCAATGGAAAACCGGGGTCGCTCTGGGTGGCGTTCTAACGCTTGAACTGACGTTCCTGATTGTACGAGGCGGTCAGATGTTCGAAGCGAAGCCCGCGCGAGAATTGATTCAAGGCCGTACCCAGAACACGGAGTTGGTGGGTCAAGTGCTCTTTACCGAGTATCTGCTTCCCTTTGAGATTGCTTCGGTGCTGCTTCTGGTGGCCATGGTGGGTGCCGTCGTTCTGGCAAAGAAGAGTTTGAGATGATCGATACCACTCATTACCTGGTGCTGAGCGCGATTGTCTTTTCGATTGGAGTGATCGGCGTCCTGACTCGCCGCAACATCATCATTATTTTCATGTCGATCGAGTTGATGCTGAATGCAGTCAACCTGAACCTGGTGGCCTTCGGAGAGCGGTTCGAGGCTCTGGACGGCCAAGTCTTTGCCATATTCGTGATCACCGTGGCCGTCGCCGAGGCTGCGGTCGGTCTGGGAATCGTTATCGCGTTGTTCAGAAATAAGGAGACGATCAACATCGACGAGGTCGATCAGATGAAGTGGTGACCTGAACCACTTCGGATCCTCACGCCTATCATGCTATCGAATATCTGGATCATTCCAGCCCTCCCGCTGGCCGGTTTCCTGACTGTCGGGCTGCTGGGTCTGTGGCGGCTCTACCGAAGCGGCCGGCGCTTGTCCCGTCCCCTGGTTTACTGGATCGGGTGTGGCGTAGTCGGTGTGGCTTTCCTGGTCTCCGTCGTCTGCTTCGTCGAGTTGCTGGAGATGGACCCGGAGCTTCGAGTCTACGAATACGATCTCTTTACCTGGATTCCGGGGAATGTCATCCAGACCGCTGCCGGAGAGTCCGTCGGGTTTCATGTGAGCTGGGGATACCAACTTGATCCTCTCTCCGCCGTTTTTCTCCTCTTTGTCACGGGGATCGGCTTCCTGATCCACGTCTATTCCATCGGGTACATGTGGGAAGACGACGGTTTCTGGCGTTTCTTTGCCTACCTGAATCTGTTCATGTTCATGATGTTGACCCTGATCCTCTCCAACAACTATCTGGGCCTGTTTGTTGGCTGGGAGGGTGTGGGCCTCTGTTCCTATTTACTGATTGGCTACTACGGTCACAAGAAGAGTGCCGGTGATGCCGCCAAGAAAGCCTTCGTCGTCAATCGGATTGGTGATTTCGGCTTTATCCTGGGAATCTGCTTTCTCTTTTCCCTCTTCGGAACCGTCGATTTCACGGACCTGTTCGACAGAGTTGCCGCCACCTTTCCGGAGCCGGAGATGGCCTGGGGCGTCCTCAGCTGGATCGCTCTGCTGCTCTTCATCGGCGCCTGTGGAAAGAGTGCGCAGGTCCCCCTTTTTGTGTGGCTTCCCGATGCGATGGAGGGCCCAACGCCAGTCAGCGCCCTGATCCACGCTGCCACGATGGTGACAGCAGGGGTTTACATGGTGGCCCGATCCACGGCCATTTACAGTCGCACGCCGGACGTCATGTTGATTGTTGCTATTGTTGGGATTTTCACGGCTCTCCTAGCAGCTTCGATCGGGCTTTTCCAGCGTGACATCAAGCGGGTCCTGGCCTATTCGACGGTGAGTCAGCTGGGCTACATGTTCGCGGCGCTGGGAGTTGGAGCGGTCGTGGCAGCCATCTTTCATGTGTTTACCCACGCCTTCTTCAAGGCTCTGCTCTTCCTCGGGTCCGGATCGGTGATTCGTGCCATGCACCACGAGCAGGACATGACCAGGATGGGAGGGCTCAGGAAACGCATCCCCATCACTTTCTGGACCATGGCGGTCGGAACTCTTGCCATTGCCGGAGTGCCTCCGCTGGCCGGTTTTTTCTCTAAGGATGAGATCCTCTGGAAGGTCTTCGAGAGCAACAGTCTGATCTGGCTGGTCGGTGTGCTGGTGGCTGGAATGACGGCCTTTTACATGACGCGCCTTATGCTTTTGACCTTCTTTGGCGAAGAGCGCTTTGACGAGGAGACGGCGCGCCATGTCCACGAATCTCCCAGGTCGATGACCATCCCGCTGGTAGTCCTGGCCATCGGTTCTGCCCTGGTCGGGTTGCTCGGCCTCCCGGCCTGGATCACGGCTGCATTTGGCAGTAACGTCTTTGAGCATTTTCTGGAGCCTGCGTTCAAGAACGCCTATCGCGGGGATGCCCACGGGACTCATCCCCCGCTGTCACTGGAGTTGGGGCTGGCTATTCTCTCGGTAGCGGTGGCAGTAACTGGAATCGTCCTGGCCGTCCAGTTCCTGCTGCGACGTAAGCTCCCCGAACCCCGGGGGGGGCTGGCGACGGTGCACCGCTGGATCTATAACAAGTACTACGTCGACGAGGCTTACGATGCCCTGTTCGTGAATCGGACCAAGGGTCTGGGGAATGTGCTGACCTGGTTCGACAACCATATTGTGGACGGTCTGGTCAACCTATCCGCCACCCTTACCCGGATGACTGCCTGGATCTCCGGGCTCTTCGACCTGGAGGTCGTGGATCGAATTGTGAACCTCATAGCCGAAATAGTGGAGTTTTTCAGTGCTGCTTTCCGGAAGCTCCAGACCGGCTTGATGCAGCGCTATGCGTTGTTTTTTGTGGTCGGGGTGATTGCCGTGATCACACTGTATCTAGTGGGAGTGTAAGTAATGGAATTCTTCATGCGGAACATACTGGTGCTGGTCTGCCTTTTCCCCCTCGCCGGGATTCCCATTATCTTGCTGCTCCCCAAGGGGAAGGGGAGCGACGAGAAGGTCAGATGGGTCGCCAACGGGGTCGCTTTCCTCGGTTTCCTGATCTCCCTTCCCCTGATCACCCGCTTCAATCGGCCAGAATTCATGGATGCAGACACCGGAATGCGCTTTGTCGTTCGCAAAGAATGGATCAACGCGATCGGGGCTGACTTCTACCTGGGGATTGACGGGATCAGCCTGCTGCTGATTCTGTTGACGACGCTACTCGGTTTCATTTCAATTCTCTCCTCCTGGACCGCCATCAACGAGCGGGTGCGCGAATACTACTGCTACTTCCTGCTTCTGCAGACGGGGATGCTGGGCGTGTTCATGGCCCTCGATTTCGTTCTTTTCTACGTGTTCTGGGAAGTCATGCTGGTTCCGATGTACTTCATCATTGGAGTCTGGGGCGGCCCACGGAAACTTTACGCGGCCATCAAGTTCTTTCTCTACACCCTGACCGGATCGGTCCTGCTCCTGCTCGGAATTCTGGCCCTCTATTTCTATCAGTATCAGCAGACGGGGATCTGGTCCTTTGACGTGCTGGCCATGCGCAGTCTCGACCTGCCGATCAACCTCCAGTGGTGGATTTTCATAGCTTTCTTCGTGGGATTCGCCATCAAGGTTCCGATGTTCCCCTTTCATACCTGGCTCCCCGATGCACACGTGGAAGCGCCCACGGCGGGATCGGTCATCCTGGCGGCAGTCCTGCTGAAAATGGGCACCTATGGTTTTGTCCGCTTCAGTCTTCCGATTCTTCCCGAAGCGACCATGCAGCTCTTGCCCTGGCTGCTGGCGCTGTCTGCGGTCGGCATCATCTACGGAGCTCTGGTGGCCATGATGCAGAAAGACATGAAGAAGCTGGTTGCCTATTCCTCGGTAAGTCATCTGGGATTCTGCATGCTGGGCGTGTTCGTAGTGACGCCGGTGGCCCTGGAAGGTGGGATTCTGCAGATGATCAACCACGGGATCTCTACGGGAGCCCTCTTTCTGATCGTGGGTATCATCTACGAAAGGCGCCACACGCGACTGATTTCGGAATATGGCGGACTGTCACACGTCATGCCCGTGTATGCCACGGTATTCCTGATCATGACCATGTCTTCGATTGGCCTGCCCACACTCAACGGATTCATCGGAGAGTTTATGATTCTGCAGGGAGTCTTTGCCGATCCGGTCAATCGACTCTGGGCCGTGGCCGGGGCCACTGGAATTGTGCTGGGGGCTGCCTACATGCTGTGGCTGTACCAGAGGGTCATGTTTGGGAGCAACGACAACCCCGAGAATCAATCCTTAACGGATTTGACTCTCAGAGAGCTGGCAACCTTCATCCCCTTGATTATCCTGGCCTTTTGGATTGGGCTGTATCCGCGGACATTTCTGCAGTATCTGCACGAGCCGGTCAACGAAATCGTCGAAATTGTCCGCCCCGGGGAGTTTGCACCTGTGACCGAACAGCGGGCGGCGAGGGAGTAACATGGATTTCTTGGCCGGGCAGGATGTTCTCTCCTATCTGAGAGAAAACTCGGTGATCATCCGACCGCAGCTGGTGCTGATCTTGTGGGGACTTGCCATCCTTTGTGTGGTCCCTCTCCTGCGCACCAACCGCACCACTTATCCGCTTCTCTATTCCCTGCTGGGCCTGCTCATTGCAGGCTTCGATATCTGGTGGGGGAGCGAGGCCGGACCGGCCTTTAACGGGATGATCTCCTTTGACTACTTCGCCCGTTACTTTCACTTCCTTTTCATCGCGACTGCCACCCTTTCGGTGCTCCTTTCCTATCGCTACCTGGAGATCGAGGACGAGCATCACGGCGAGTACTATGCCCTGATTCTTTTTGCCACAGCCGGAATGATGTTCATGGCCGGAGCTCTCGAGTTGATTACCATCCTGGTCGCGCTCGAGTTGATGTCGGTCTCGACTTACATCCTGGTGGGCTTTCTCAGAGGCAGCAAGCGCTCCAACGAAGCTTCCATGAAGTACTTTCTGCTGGGGGCGTTTTCCACCGGCATCATTTTGTATGGGATGTCCCTTCTCTACGGCATGACCGGGAGCACTAACCTGGTGGACATCGGCAACTCCCTGGCCCGCCAGGAGTTGAGCCCCCTGGTCGCCCTGGCTGTCTTCTTGATCATTATCGGCCTCTGTTTCAAGGTTGCCGCCGCTCCCTTTCACATGTGGGCCCCCGATGCCTATGAAGGCGCACCAACTGCAATCACCGCGTTCATGTCTGTTGGTGTGAAGGCAGCCGCCTTTGCCGTATTCTTCCGGATTTGTTTTGTCGCACTGGGTGATGTTCGGGAGGCCTATGTAGTCATCCTTGCTCTGGTCTCGATGCTCACGATGACGTGGGGCAACGTCGCTGCAGTGACCCAGAAAAACGTGAAGCGACTATTCGCATACTCCAGCATTTCCCATGCCGGCTATGTTCTCATGGCGCTGGTAGCCGGAACCGAGTATGGTGTCAGGGCGGCTGCGGTATATCTCTTTGTGTACACGTTCATGAATCTTGGGGTCTGGGCCGTTCTCATCCTCCTGCGGCGGGAGGATATCCAGGGGGAGGACATCGAGTCCTTTCGGGGCCTGCTGGCGAAGCGGCCTGCTGTTGCAGTACTGATGCTGCTTTTCTTGCTGTCCCTGGCGGGGATTCCACCGATGGGTGGGTTCATCGCCAAGTACTTTGTGTTTGGAGCAGTGATCCAGGCTGCCTTCGCCACTACCGGTTCTCAGGCCACCCTGCTTGTGGTGCTCGCCGTGGTGGGTGCCCTGAATGCCGTTGTCTCCCTTTTCTACTATCTCCGAATTGTGGTTCTGATGTTCTTCGAGCAGGACCCTGTGCCGGCCCGGCTGGCCTTTTCAGCGGGTGTCGTTATCGCGCTGGTGGTCACCGGGGTTCTGACCGTCTTGACGGGAGTCTATCCCCAGCCTTTGATTGACCTGGCCTGGGCCGCTGCAACGTCGCTGTCGTAGAAGGGAGTGGCAAGAATGAGAGGGAAGCCGCTGGGGCGGCCGAATCCTGCGACGTCAAGAGCATGAAAAAACCTGGCGTCTCTCGAATGGTAGCGCGCTACAGCGGAATCATCTTCCTGCTCCCCTCCTGCATGCTGGTTGGCTACTTCATCGGTAACTGGGTCGATGAGAGATGGGGAACTGAGCCCACGCTGGCGTTGATTGGCGTACTGCTGGGCTCAGCGGCCGGACTTTTCCAGGTTTTCAGACTCCTTCAGAAGCCCTGACCCGGATCAGCCATAAATCCTACAAAACGTATGAATGATCCGGGCCTGAGACGAGTTCAAGCCAACGCAGTATGGATTCTCATTGTTCTGGTGGTGGCCGGGTTTGTCTACCAGGGTCCGGGCACTGCCATGTCGATCCTGATCGGAGGGTTGCTGGCCCTCCTCAACCACCGCTGGATGGTCGCTGGAATTGATGCCATGCTGGGGACTCCGACCCCCGACAGACGCAAGCAGGCACTGCTCCAATACGTGCTCCGGATGTTATTGATTCTGAGTACCTTGTTTGCTATGATCCATTTTTCTTTTTTGAGCCTCTTTGGGGGGGTCGCCGGGCTCTCGATTCTCGTACTTGCGGGCATGCTGGAAGCTCTGATTCAGCTCATCGAACAGTTCAAGCGAAATCACTGAATCATGCACGAAGAGTTCTTTGTTTCCACCATCTTCAACCACTATATTGCGAACCCGATCGCGGAGCGGGCGATGGCTTCTTTTCCGCAGCTGGGAGGGTGGATCGATTACCGTTCGGGTCACGATGTCCTGCCCCCTCATCTGGTCATGATCATCCTGGTGAGCCTGGGCCTCACGGTGTTTGCGGTCTGGATGAGAAGTCGACTGAGTGTCGACGACCCGGGAGTCATACAGCAGTCGCTGGAACTGGCCTTTGAGGCGATCCTGGACTTCATGAAGAATCTCATTGGTCCCGGCCACAAAGCCTTTCTTCCTATTATCGGCTCGCTCTTTCTGTTCATTCTGATCGGTAATCTTCTGGGATTGTTTCCGGGCTTTATGTCACCGACGAGTAACATCAACGTGACTGCCGGCTGCGCCATCATCGTGTTCGTTTACTACCACTTTCACGGTTTCAAAGCGCACGGGTTCATAAAATACATGGCGCACTTTGCAGGCCCTTCACTGGTGCTGGCTCCGCTCCTGTTCCCGATCGAGATCATCAGCCACATGGCACGCCCGTTTTCCTTGTCAGTTCGACTTTTTGGGAATATTTTTGCTGAGGAAATGATCATCACGAGTCTGAACGGGATATTTCCCTTTCTCATAGCTCTTCCGGTCATGATGCTGGCTCTCTTTGCCAGTACTGTTCAGGCCTTTATCTTTATTGTTCTCACGATGGTCTATGTCGGCGGGGCCGTGGAGCAGTCTCACCATTGAGGGCAACACGCCAATGTTAAACACATGTTTTTGTAGAGGATTTAGGAGAGTTTCCAAAATGAAGATGCTTGCGTTCTTGGTGTTCATGCTGGTCTTCTTAACTGTTTTTGTCGGCCCCGTCTTTGCTCAAGAGGGAGAAAGCTCCGGTGGAGGTGTGCTCGATTTGACTGCCATTGGCATGGGGCTCGCAGCGGCCGGCTGCGGTATTGCTCAATCGATTGCCTTGCGTGGGGGCTGTGAGGGGGTCTCGCGGAATCCCGGCTCCACCGATACGATTCGGTTTTTCATCATCCTGGGTCTGGCCTTTATTGAGTTTCTGGCCTTGCTAACCTTCGTTTACGTCGCCTTCTTCTAAGAAGCTGCGGCGAGGCAATCTTGCATTCGAAAGGGCTGGCGCCTGACGCCTGACGCCAGCCCTTTTTGCTCTGTGTCATCCCCGCAGCGCCTGGGTCATTTGCCCCGCAAGCACTCAGAGCGCTAGAATTAAGTGGGTCATTAGCAGGGTTCCCTTTTTTGTTAATAGCGCATCAGAGAAGGAAATTTGCGGACTTTGCGCGAACAGAAGGCAAACAACTCCTTTGCAATACTGTCCGAGTTCGGTGTGCCGGTCCTTCTTGGCCCCTGAATTGCTTGATAGAATAACGCAAGCGAAACCAGGGATCCGAGCTCTCTGACCACGATTTGAAATGGAGAGAGATAAATGACACAGGCCAAGTTCTTGATTGCAGGAGCCTTGATTCTGGGCTCCATCGGCTTTCTGATGTACACCGGAATGAGCGAGTCGATGGTTACCTACTATGACGTTCCTCAACTCTTGGAGAAATCCACCCGGCTGGAGAAACGAGGCGTGCGATTGACTGGTCAGGTGAAGCCAGGCAGCATCAACCTCCATCGCGACGAATCCAGGGTGGAGTTTGTGGTCTACGATCAGGCCAGCACCCTGAGCATCCCCGTGACCTACCAGGGTGATATCCCGGACACTTTTCAGGAGCGAGCGGAAGTGGTGGTGGAGGGGCGCTATGATCTGGACGAACAGCTTTTTCACGCCAACGTGCTGCTCGCGAAATGTCCCTCCAAGTACGAGCAACAGGACGAAATTGACCGGCCTGTCGACGCTAGCAGAACCGACTAAGTAGTACCAAGCGAAATGATTGAACTGGGTCGTTACTGTCTCGTCGCCGCACTGATTCTTTGTGCCTATGGCTTGGTAGCGGCTTTCTGGGGTGGTTACCGGAAACAGCTTCCGTTCATTCGTAGCTCGGAGCACGCTGTCGTAGCCAACTTCGTTCTCTGTCTGGTGGCCGCTACCTGCCTCTGGGTCTTGATTTTCCAGGATCAGTTCCAGGTTCGCTACGTTGCCATGGTCAGCTCGCGCAACCAGCCGGCTCTTTACAAGTTTACTTCCCTGTGGGGTCAGCAGAGCGGGAGTCTGCTCTTCTGGTCCCTGATTCTGGCCTTGTTCAGCTCCATTTTTGTCTTCCAGAATCGGAAGCGAAACCGGGCACTCATTCCCTATGCGAATGGAGTGTTGCTGGGCAGCTCACTTTTTTTCCTGATTCTGCTCAACTTTGCCGCCAATCCCTTCCAGCTGGCGCCCCGGGTTGTTGCAGACGGTGTCGGGCTCAACCCCCTGCTCCAGAACTCCTACATGGTCATCCATCCCCCGGCGCTTTATCTCGGGTTCATCTGCCTGAACATCCCCTTCGCCATTGCCATGGGAGCGCTGATGAGCGGGGAACTGAACACGACCTGGATCACCTCCACTCGCAGGTGGGGCCTCATTGGGTGGTGTTTTCTGACGTTTGGGATTGCCCTGGGAGGGATGTGGGCTTACGAGGAGCTTGGCTGGGGCGGGTACTGGGCCTGGGATCCGGTGGAAAACGCTTCCTTCATGCCCTGGCTGGTGGCAACCGCCTTCCTGCACTCCATCATGATCACCGAGAAGAAGGGAATGCTGAAGTCCTGGAACTTCGTGCTCATCCTGCTGGCTTTCGAGCTGACGATCTTCGGTACGTTCTTGACCAGGAGCGGGGTCATCGAGTCGGTTCACTCCTTCGCTCTCTCGAACATCGGCCCCTTCTTTGTGGTCTTTCTGGCCATTTCGAGCCTTTTCGGCATGTTCATGATTTTCTATCGATCCGGGGAGCTGAAAAGTGGCAAAAAAATGCAGTCGTTTCTCTCCCGGGAATTCACTTTTCTCTTGAATAACTGGCTGTTTGTCTCCATCTGCTTCGCCGTTTTCTGGGGCAGCGTGTTTCCGGTCCTCTCCGAGTGGGTTACGGGTGAAAAGATCACGGCCGGGGCTCCCTTCTTCAATAAGGTCACGGCCCCGTTGTGGCTGGCTCTCCTCATACTGACGGGGATCTGTCCCCTGATCGCCTGGCGGAAGGCTTCCTCCAAGAATTTCCAGCGCAACTTTGTGTATCCCATTGTCGGGGGCGTGGTCGCAGGCCTGGTCTGCCTGGGCATCGGAATTCGAGCTGCACTTCCGCTGATTCTGTTTTCCTCGGCCGGCTTTGTGGCGATGACCATCTTCTTTGAGTTTTATAAAGGAGCCAGAGCGCGGCAGGCCATTCGCCCCAGCTCCTTTGTCCCGGCGTTAGTGGATTTGACCGTTATGAACAAGCGGCGCTACGGGGGCTTTGTCATCCATGCTGGAATCGTGCTCGTGTTCGTGGGGATTACAGCCAGTTCCTTCTTCGACCTGGATCAGTTCTTTACAGTTCGAGAGGGAGAGAGCTTTTCCCTGGGTCGATACACCATGGTATACAAGGGGATGTCGGACCGGAGGGATCCGGAAAAAGATGTTTTTTCGGCTCGCCTGGATGTCTCGGCTCAAGGCAACCTTCTGGGCGGCCTCAGACCCGAAAAGCATATACATCATACGAACCAGGACCAGCCGCAAACGGAAGTCGCTATCCGCTCCACGCCCAGGGACGACCTTTACGTCGCACTTTCCACCTGGGATGAGGAGACCGCTACCTTTCATGTGTTCGTGAAACCCCTGGTCATGGTGATCTGGATCGGGGTGGCGGTGATGGTTCTGGGCGGGCTTTTCGTGCTGATTCCGAACCAGAGAAAGGCAGTTGCCCGTGTCCTGAAGCGGCCGGCTGCGGGGGAGATTCGAGATGAAGCCGCCTAGTACTGTTTTTGCCCCGGTCCTCTGCATAGCAGTAGCACTGCTGGCTTCCCCCATTCTGCTCGGCGAGGTCGAATGGGAAGATGTTCTGCGGGTCACTGACAACCTTGTCTGCACCTGTGGCTGTCCCCCCACGGTGGTCAGTGCCTGTTCCTGCGGAAGAGCCGGAGAAATGAACCGCGAAGTCCGGGGAAAGCTGGGCGCGGGCGAATCGGATGAAGAGATCTACGACTTCTACGTAGCCCAGTTTGGTGCTCAGGTACTGGCGGCCCCCAGAGCGGAGGGTTTCAATCTTCTCGGCTGGATCCTTCCCTTCGTTGTGCTGGGTGTGGGTGCGGGCGTGGTCGTTGCCGCCTACCGGCGGCTGCGAGGTGAGGATGGTCAGGTTTCGTCCGGATCGCACACGGAGCGGCCGGTCGATCCGCGAGTGCAGGAGAGAATCCAAAGGGAACTCGCTGATCTGGACTGAAGGCGGTTTCACTATGTGGCATTACGTGGCTCCTGTCCTGTTCATTCTGGTGATACTCTATGTCGCCCATCCGTTTCTCATGGATGTGCAACAAGAACAGAAAAAGGAAAGAAAGCTGACCCGCCGGGAGAAGGCAGTCCGCGCCAAAAACGAGGTCTTCACAACCTTGAAAGACATCGAGATGGACTACCATATGGGCAAGCTCTCGCAAGACGACTATCAGCTTTTGAGAGTCGAATTCGAGGATCGGGCGATTGAGGCTCTCGACGAGGTCGATCGTCTGAACAAGAAACGAGCTTCCAAGAAAACCTCCTGAATGTCGACACCATCGCCCCTGCTCCAACTGCAAGGTGTCACCCATCGATACGGACCGATCACGGCATTGAGAGAAGTCAACCTGACTCTCTCCGAGGGAGACTTCTGTTGTGTTTTTGGGCCCAACGGTGCCGGCAAGAGCACTCTCCTGAAGATCATCTCGACACTCATGAAGCCGACATACGGAGAGGTCCGCTGGCGCAGTGGTGCCTGGGATCGGAGGATGATTGGCCTCGTGTCTCACCAGACGATGCTTTATGACCAGTTGACCGGCCGGGAGAACCTGCTCTTCTTTGCCCGGCTCTATGGTCTCCGAGAGAGTGCTCGGGTCACGGAGGAACTCAGCGAACGCATGGGCCTTCGATCCTTTATTGACCTGCCGGCCGGGGCCTATTCTAGGGGGATGCGACAGAGGCTCACGCTGGCCAGAGCCCTGCTCCATGACCCCCCCCTGCTGCTGTTGGACGAACCCTTTACCGGTCTGGACCAGCACGGCAGCCAGACCTTCGCTGAGGTGCTGGGCGAAATCAGTTCGAGGCATCGCACCGTGCTGATGGTGACTCACAACCTCCGTGAGGGTTTTCAACTTTCCTCTCGATTCCTGATTCTGAACCGGGGCCGGATCGTTCTTGAGGAGGATGGCAGGGAATTGAGCTTTGGCGATCTCGAGCGCCGTTACTTCGAATCAGTAGGCGGAAAGCCGGTAGAGCAGCAATGAAATCACTCGACTTGATCTGGGGCCTGGCTCTCAAAGATCTGAAGCTGACGTCCAGGTCGCTGCACTCTTTTCTGACCACCATGTTCTTTGCCGTCCTGATTCTGGTCGTCTTCAACTTCGCCTTTGAGCCGGGCAGCCAGGAAACTCGGGAATCTCTTCCCGGGATCCTGTGGGTGGCGCTTCTGTTCCCCGGCGTCATACAGCTCAACCGCTCCTTTCAGATCGAACAGGAGGAAGGCACTCTGCAGGCCCTGCTCCTCGCTCCGGTCGATCGAGGTGTGCTCTTCCTGGGAAAGATTCTCGCCAATTTGATTTTCCTGATGGTGATTGACCTGTTCATCGTGCTGATTTTTGTGGCGCTCTTCAATCCGCCTCTCACGGGAAGCTCCTGGTTGCTGCTTCCCATGCTTTTCCTGGCAACGGTCGGTTTTGCAGCAGTGGGAACGGTCTTCGCTGCCATGGTGACGACACTGAGAACCCAGGACGTGCTGCTTCCCGTTTTGCTCTTCCCGATCATTATCCCTATAATTCTGGCCGCCGTCAGCGCGACCCAGGAACTCCTGGATGCCAACGGGCTGCAGGTCTTTTGGCGCTGGATGCGAATTCTTGCGGGATTTGACGTTCTCTTCCTGTCGGCCGGCTTTCTCCTCTTTGAATATGTCGTTGCAGAATAAGTCTCCCTACGAATCCCAGCTCCGTGCTGCCGCCAGGTGTGCGCGGCTTAGCCGGTCGCTGCTGATCCCTCTCTATGTCGTCATGGTGGTGGCGATTTACGGGGCGTTCCTCTACGCGCCCACCGAGCAGGTGATGAAGGAAGTCCAGCGGATCTTTTACTTTCATGTCAGCGCGGCCATGATCTCGTTTGTCGCCTTCGCTGTTGTGGCCGTGGGAGGAATTGGCTATCTGGCAACCCGAAAGCGGTGGTGGGACACGATGGCGGCCTCTGCGGTGGAAGTCGGAGTCTTTCTAACGTTAATCGTGCTGACCACAGGACCCATCTGGTCGAGACCGGCCTGGAACGTGGGGGACTATTTTCTTTGGCTCAAATGGGATGATCCTCGGGTTCTGACTGAAATAATTCTTCTTCTGACGTTCCTGGCTTACTTGATCCTTCGTTCCGCCCTGCCCGAAGGACACCGCAGGTACTCAATCTGTTCGGTCTTCGGGATCATCGGTTTCCTGAACGTACCGGTCGTCTACCTGTCGATACACCTGGCGGACACCTTCCACCCCGTGGTGATCACGCCGGATGAAGTGAAGCTCGCACCGCGAATGCAGCATGCCTGGCTGGTCGCGATTGTCGCGTTCCTGCTCTTGACTGGCGTCCTGATCCTGTTTCGGATGGCGACTCGCCTTCAAAAGCAGATTACTCAAGAACTGGTCTACGCCCACGGGCTGCTAGAGTCGGAGGAGAAATGAGCTATCTTTTTGCCGCCTACACTGTGATCTGGACGCTCCTGTTTTTCTTTCTCGTTTTCATGCACAGGCACCAGCAGGAAGTCCAGACCCGACTGGAAAGCCTGGTGCGCTCCCGGGAAGAAAACTCGCCTGAAAAGTGAGCGCCGGCCTCCGGAGGATCCTTCGTCGGAGAAGCCGAGAGTGGGAGGAGCCTCGGGGCTGCGCTCGGGAATTTAAACGTCGCGCCGCCCCAAGGCTCCTCCCACTCTCTCATCGGAAGCCTGCAAATCAAAAGTGGGAGCCCCCTCCCACATTCCTTGAGCCCCCACCGGGCCCGGTATAATGGGCCCGTGAAACGGCTTTCGCTGATCCTCCTTGTGCCGTATCTGGCGGGCATTGCTCTGCAGATGCAGGCCAGTGATCGTCAGGCCCGCTTCCTCAACTTTTCGGTCAAACAGAAAGACGGGATTTACGTACGCGATCTGAAGCGCGAAGAAGTCAAGCTTTACCTCGATCAGGAGCCGGTGGAGATTCGCTACTTCGGGTATCAGAATGTTGACACCGCCTTCGCCATTCTGATCGAGAACAGCCCTCGTACGGCCTACTACAACGTGAGCCGTCCTCAGCACGGAGAGGTCAACATCGTCGACATCGTGCGCTACTACCTGATCGAGGAAACCATTCCCGCCCTTGCCGAACTGGGTGAGGTCTGAATCGGTCAGTTTTACCAGGAACTCGAGACGGTCCACGGCTTCACCAATCAGGATTGGGAGCTCATCCAGTCGATCCACAACATGAAGCCCCGGCCTCGGGGTCTGGATCTGGAGAATATTCCCGTGGGTCGATTCCTGGGGCGGGGAGTGGACATCTTGAAGATCCGTCCGGAAAAAAGAAAGGTTCTTGTGCTCGTCACCGCCACGGCTGACCGGGAGTCGTTGAAGAACCTGGACGAATATCGCGACATGTTGCGGATCACTGATATTGACCTCTATGTCGTTTCATTCGGCCCGCGTGGTATATCCCCCGCCTCCAGCAGCCCTGCTCGCTTCAACCCCCATTTCTTCAGGAAGCTGGTTTCCGAGACGGGAGGGAAGTTCTACCTCTCGGGCGAGTATGTGTTCCCCGAAGAGTTCATGAACGACCTGATGTCGACCCTCTCCAACAGCTACACGGTCGGTTTCTACGTACAGTCCGGATCCGCTCCTTCGACCCGCTCCGTTCAACTCAAGCTCGCCCGGGAGAGAATCAAAGTCCGGCACCGCAAGACTCTCGTGTTCTGAGTTCCCCGGGCAGTCACCAGAACCCAAGCGGCAGCGAGGGCTGAGTGGCAGGATCCAATCCCGTGGCGAACCCGTTGCCGAATACGCCAACCGTAGGCAGTACAAGCCCTTAATAATAAACATGTTAGGGCCTTTTCCGAAAAACGTTGACTCACCTTGACACCTCCCGACTCAAATCTTATATTTCGATCGAACTCAAGGTGTGATCAATAAGCTTCGGAGCTGCGGGTGAGCGGCTCGACTGAATAACTAGAGAGTTTACTAAGGAGGTTCCTACGAATGGGAAAGATTATTGGGATTGACCTGGGGACCACCAATTCGGTGGTCGCCGTGATGGAGGGTGGAGAGCCAACGGTCATTACGAATCCGGAGGGCGGTCGAGTGACTCCCTCTGTTGTGGCTGTGACCAAGAGCGGAGAACGACTTGTTGGCCAGGTGGCCAAACGGCAGGCTGTCACCAACCCGGAGAATACGATCTATTCGATCAAGCGCTTTATGGGCCGCAAGTTCGAAGAAGTCTCCGAAGAGATGTCGATGGTGTCTTACAAGGTATTCAAGGCAGCGAATGGGGATGCGTGGGTGGAATTGAATGGCAAGCAACAGGCTCCCCCCGAAATCTCAGCGAACATTCTGCAGAAACTAAAGTCGGCAGCCGAGGAGTACCTGGGCGAAACGATCACGGAGGCGGTCATCACGGTTCCAGCCTATTTCAATGATTCGCAGAGGCAGGCAACCAAGGATGCCGGCAAGATTGCTGGGCTGGACGTGAAACGCCTGGTCAACGAGCCGACCGCGGCCGCGCTCGCCTATGGGCTGGACACGAAGAACGACGAAACGATCGCTGTCTTCGACTTTGGCGGCGGTACCTTTGATATCTCTATTCTGGAAGTTGGCGAAGGTGTCGTGGAGGTCAAGTCCACGAATGGGGACACTCACCTGGGCGGGGACAACATCGACCAGCGACTGATTGAGTGGATTGTGGAAGAGTTCAAGAAGGACCAGGGGATTGACCTGTCGCAGGACAACATGGCGCTGCAGCGGCTCCGCGAGGCAGCCGAGAAGGCCAAGATGGAGCTGTCTTCCGCGCAGGAGACTGACATCAACCTGCCCTTTATCACCGCCGACGCCAGCGGGCCCAAGCACCTGAGCCTGAGTCTGACTCGCTCCAAGTTTGAACAACTTGTGGATGAGCTTCTTCGCCGCACGCTCGGGCCCTGCCGCCAGGCCCTCAAAGACGCGGGTCTGGAGGCGGGCCAGATCGACGAGGCAGTGCTGGTGGGAGGTTCCACTCGGATCCCGAAGGTTCAGGAACTGGTTCGGGAATTCTTTGGAAAGGATCCTCACAAGGGAGTCAACCCGGATGAGGTTGTGGCAATTGGAGCGGCGGTCCAGGCAGGGGTTCTGGGAGGAGATGTGAAAGACGTTCTCCTTCTGGACGTGACTCCTCTTTCTCTGGGAATTGAGACCCTGGGTTCTGTGTCCACGACACTAATTTCCCGGAACACGACGATTCCGACCCGTAAGAGCGAGACCTTTTCTACGGCAGCAGATAACCAGACTTCGGTGGAGATTCACGTGCTGCAGGGCGAGAGACCCATAGCCGGCGACAATAAGTCGCTGGGGAAATTCCACTTGATGGGAATCCCACCGGCTCACAGAGGTATCCCTCAGATTGAGGTGACCTTTGACATTGACGCCAATGGCATCCTGAATGTGAGTGCCAGAGACAAAGGAACCGGCAAGCAACAAAAAATCACAATCACGGGCTCCAGCGGCCTCGACAATGCCGAGATCAATAGTATGGTGGACGATGCGGAGTCTCACGCCGAAGAGGATCGTCGCAAGAAAGACCTGATCGAGGCTCGGAACCGAGCAGACAATCTGGTCTACAGCACCGAGCAAATGCTGAGTGAGAATCGGGACAAGATCGCCGACGCTGACGCCGCCAACATCGAAGAGGCCATCGCTGAAACCAGAAAGGCCCTTGAGGCTGAGGATCTGGACCAGATTCAGGCGGCCACTGAGAAGCTGACTCAGGCGTCACACAAACTGGCTGAGGCGATGTACCAGGCCCAGGCGTCGGGCCCCCGCCCGGATGCTGAACCCTCCGACAGCGGTCCATCCGAGACCGGCGAGGCCCAGCCGGATGAGGACGTGATCGATGCCGAGTATGTGGACGTTGAAGAGAACAAGTGAGCGACTACTACAAAACCCTGGACCTCGAGAAAGGGGTTTCCGACAAAGAGATCAAGAAAGCCTATCGGCGATTGGCCCGCAAGTATCATCCAGACATCAACCCGGGTGACAAGGGAGCAGAAGAGCGCTTCAAGCACATTCAGGAAGCCTATTCAGTATTGGGCGACTCAAAAAAGCGAAAAGCGTACGATCAATACGGGCAAGCGGAAGCTAGCGGCTGGTTTCCGGGAGGCGGCGCCCGGGGTTTTGACTTTCAGGGTTTTGAGAGCAACCAGCAGGGCTCATCCCCTTTCAGCAGCTTTGGCGAGATATTCTCGGATCTGTTCGGCCGCGGGCCCCGCCAATCGGGTAGCGGTCCCAAGAGAGGCCCGGATCTCGAATACCAGATCAAGATCCCCTTTCTGGAGGCGGTGAACGGTGTGGAAAAGCGCCTCAACTTTCACCGCCAGGTAGCCTGTGACGAATGCCACGGTTCGGGATCTCGATCGGGCTCAAAAACGACAACCTGCTCTGAGTGTCAGGGCTCCGGTCAGTCGCAGCAGCGGCATGGGACCATGACCTTCGGCACGACCTGTGGAGCTTGTGGGGGTTCCGGTCAGATCCGGGCTGGAGATTGCTCCACCTGTAAGGGATCCGGTTTCCGGGCTGTCTCGGAGGCGCTTACCGTGAGGATTCCAGCTGGGGTCAACAGCGGCTCCCGCGTTCGCATTGCAGGAAAAGGTAACAGTGGGGTGCAGGGCGGCTCCGCAGGCGATCTCTACCTGGTAGTGGAGGCGGAACCTCACGAATTATTCCGGCGTGAAGGGAATCAAATCTATTGCGAGATCCCGGTGACGGTTACGGAAGCTGTCCTGGGTGCCGATATCGAAGTTCCGACGGTGAGCGGCAAGGCCCGGCTCCACATTCCCGGAGGCACCCAGGGGGGGCAGAAGTTCCGTCTCAAGAAAAAGGGAGTATCCGGACCGAAGGGCGGGGCCCGGGGCGATCAGATCGTCCGTGTCAGGATTGTCCTCCCGGTATCTGCGAACGGGCGCTCGATAGAGCTTTTGGAAGAGTTCGCCAAGCTTCACCCCGAGAATCCCCGCGAGCAGCTTGGTTTGAGATGAGCAAGGGCAGCGGTTCGAAGAGATTGGACGGAGAGATGGCCGGAAAAGAAGTCGGATACACGATCGGAGTGGTTGCCAGAATGCACGAGCTCCATCCTCAAACCTTGCGGGCGTGGGAGCGGCAGGGTCTGCTCAGTCCCTCGCGGAGCGCGGGGAACACCCGCTTCTACACCGACCAGGATCTTGACACCCTGGCCGTCATCTTGAATCTCACCCGGGAACTGGGTGTCAATCTGGCCGGAGTCGAGGTCATCCTCAACATGCGCAGCAAGATGGAAACAATGCAGAAAGAGGTTGAGGAATTGATCGGATTCCTGCGCAGCCAGCTGGGCGCCGATGGGTTGCCCGGCCGGATGGAGGGACTGGTGAAGAAGCCCCCCTCAACGCCGGTTCGCGTCCGATCTTAGGGGTGTCAACCTTGAGCCAGTCTCTTGCGGATCCGGGCGTAGACCCGGCGGAGGGCCGCGGCGTGACCGCTGGCATCCAGGTCCCGTTCCAGCAGGTGCTCTTTGATCCGGTCCAACGAGTGCTCCAGACCCGTGGCCAGGAGCTGAACGCGACTGGGATCGTAGGGAAGCTTGATCTGTCCCACTCCGATTTCGGCAAAGACTCTCAAATAGCGCGCAGTGCTCATGTCGGGACAGCCTAACCTGGTCCGCCCCATCTTGAGTTCGAATCCCAGAAAGGTATAGAGGATCTGAGGCTTGCACTTGCGTCCCAGCAACGCCAGATCGCGGCAGGGCTGGACGACGACATCTTTGTGGTAGATCTGACCGATTCGCTCGATTTCCTGGTCGATCCCGGGATCGCGCATGACGCTCCAAGGTATCACGTTCCCCCGTTTTGAATTGGATGTCCGGCGGGGAAAGCGGGAGGGGCCTGAGGGCTGCGTCCGTCCTCCGCCCTCAGGCCCCTCCCGCTTTCCCGACGCCAGAACCCAAAACCCCTAACCCCTAACCCAGAACCCCAGAACCCGGTTCCATTGACTGCACCCATGGGCCGTGAGATGATTCCCGCATGTCGCTCGAAGCCTTGGGCATGATAGAAACTCGAGGTCTTGTTGGAGCAGTGGAGGCTGCGGACGCGATGGTCAAAGCGGCCAACGTCGTGCTCATCGGCAAAGAATACATCGGTGCTGGTTTTGTCACAGTGTTGGTCCGTGGTGATGTCGGCGCTGTCAAAGCTGCCACTGACGCCGGGGCAGCTGCAGCTCGACGTGTCGGCGAACTAGTCAGCGTCCACGTCATACCGCGTCCTCATCAGGAGGTTGAGAGAATCCTTCCCCAACCCGCCGCGACCAGCCTTAAGAAATAACCTTGGCTCAACAGCCCTAAGAAACAACCTTGGCTCAAGTAAAGGACAAGGACCTTCTGTCAGTTCAGGAAGCGCGTGATCTGCTCACGCGAGCCGAACGGGCTGGCGAGATACTCAGCCAGTTCACCCAGGAACAGGTCGACCGATTGGTCGACGCCATGGCCGGGGCTGCCCGTGTCGAGGCCGGCAAACTGGCAGAGCTTGCCGTGGAGGAAACGGGTCGCGGCAAGGTGTCCGACAAGATTATCAAGAATCTCTTCTCAGCTGTCGACATCTACGGATACATGCGGGATTTGAAAACCTGCGGTGTCATTTCGGAAAACAAAGACAGGGGAGTTGTGGAGATTGCGGTTCCGGTCGGTGTCGTGGCGGCCATCGTGCCCACGACCAATCCGACCTCTACGACTATTTTCAAGATTCTGGCAGCCATTAAGAGTCGGAACCCGGTGGTCGTGAGTCCTCATCCCCAGGCTGTGCAATGTACGGCTGAAACTGCCCGCATCATGTACGAGGCAGCCAAAAAGGCAGGAGCACCTGAGGGCTGCATCGGGTGTGTGAGAAACGTGACACTGCAGGGAACCACCGAGTTGATGCAGAATCGCAAGTCACGGATGATTCTTGCAACCGGCGGGCCCGGACTGGTCAAGGCTGCCTATTCTTCGGGTAAGCCGGCGTTTGGAGTCGGCCCGGGCAATGTGCCCGCATTTATTGAACGTACGGCGAATGTGAGAAAAGCCGTTCGTGATGTCGTGGCCGGAAAGACCTTTGACCACGGCCTGCTTTGCTCCTCCGAGCAGGCAATGGTGTGCGACCTGCCTCTGGAAGATGAGGTTTTGCAGGAGTTGAAGAAAAACCGTGCACATCTTCTCGACGACCGAGAGCAGGCACGCCTCGAGAAAGTGGTTCAGCTGCCTGGAGGTGGACTCAACACAGCCATTGTTGGCAAGTCCCCGCAGATCATCGCTGACATGGCTGGTTTCACGGTTGCGGACGACGTGGTGTGCCTGGTAGGAAGACCTCGTGGTGTTGGTCGAGAACACCCATTGTCAATGGAAAAGCTGTCTCCTATCCTGGCCTTTTACGTTGAAGATGGATGGGAAGCCGGTTGTCAGAGATGCATTGAGATTCTCAACTATGGTGGGCTCGGCCATACCATGTCGATCCATTCCAGCGATGAAGACATCATTATGGAATTTGGGCTTCACAAGCCGGCCTACCGAATCTGTGTCAACACTCCCGCCACGCACGGCTCCGTCGGTCTTACCACGGGGGTGCCCCCTTCCATGACGCTCGGCTGTGGAACCCCTGGCGGCAACATCACCTCCGACAACATCACTCCTCTCCATCTCATCAATATCAAGAGGCTCGCTTACGAGACTCGGGGTGTCGAGGACATCAGTTTCGATGGCGTCGAGTTGACAACGCCGGTAGAGGAAGAGCCGGATGAAGTGATCGAGAAGGCGGATCGGACTGATCCCAACGCCGGTCTGAGAGAGATCGTTCGGGCTGTCGTCGGAGACTATGTTCGGGAACAGCAAGCCGCCCCGCAGGCGCTGCCTCCAGAACCCGCGCCGGTAGGAGTGCCTGGTCCTGTTCCCCGTGAGAAGGCCCCACCCGGGCCGCCTCGCGAGTTTGTCTGTGAAGACGACGTCAGACAGGCCCTTCGCAACGGAGGCAAAATTGTCGTGAGCTCCCGCACCATCTTGACTCCCTCTGCGCTGGACGCTGCGGAGGGCCGGAAGGTCCTTGTCTGGGAGTGACGCAATCGCATGACACCAGGTGCAGTGCTTTCCGTCCCTCAAGAGGAATCTGGAGTCTAGCCCGGATTATGCAAGAGATCTGAATCCGAGTGAGATTCTGGCTCCAGGAAAAAGCCGTATCCCTCTGATATAAAAGGGTTTACATAAAAACAACCCTAAACAGGAGCTACGGCTATGTTGAAAACAGTCTGCCAGAATACCCTGCCATTTCACAGCCACAGAGACATCACAGCTCGTTTTGATGGGGGGAGCCTCACTTCCGACGCAGGATGGTTGTTGTTTGGATCGCTGGATCGGCAACATCGATTGTGCGAGGGCTTCAGTTCGTGTATTGCGGAAAGCCGGGACCGACGCTACATTCGTCATGACCTGTTGAAGTTGATCCGACAACGAGTGTTGCAGATCGTGGCCGGCTACGAAGACTGTAATGACGCCGATACGCTGCGCTCGGATCCGATGCTCAAGACAGTCTGTGATCAGTTGCCCGAGAGCGATCCCGATTTGGCCACCCAGCCGACTTTCTCCCGCTTGGAGAACTCCGTCACCAAGAAGGATCTGATGCGTCTGAGCCGGTGGCTGCTACGCCGTTATGTGCGCTCCCTGAAGAAGAGACGTCCCGCCAAGATCATCCTGGATCTGGACAGTACCGACGACCACACTCACGGCCAACAGGAGTTCGCCTTCTACCACGGGTATTACCGAAACCACATTCTGCATCCTTTGCTGATCTTCGATGCCGCCACGGGAGACCTGGTCTGTGCCGTGTTGAGACCTGGCAACAAGGGGGCTGCCTCTCACATCGTGCCCATTCTGAAGCGCGTCGTGGAGGCCATCCGACAAGGAGTGGGGACGGATGTCGAGATTGAGATTCGGGCCGACAGCGGCTTTGCCACGCCTCGGCTCTACGAGTTCTGTGAAGGTGAAGAGAATCAACTCCAATATGTCATTGGGTTAAGTCGCAACCCTCGCCTGCAGCGAGTGGTCGAGCCCCTGCTGGATTCGACTCGGGAAAGGTTCGTTGAGCGGGAGGAAAAACAGCGTCAGTTTGACGAGTTTCTTTATCGAGCCAACAGCTGGGATCGATCCCGTCGCGTCATTGTCAAAGTGGAGGTCGATCAGCGCGGGATCAATCGTCGCTTTGTGGTCACCAACCGGGACGATCTCTGCTCCCAATCACTTTATGACCACTACACCGACCGAGGGCAGACCGAGAACTTCATCAAGGCCTTTAAGAATCATCTGAGCATGGACCGACTCAGCTGTCATCGATTCCTGGCCAACCAGTTTCGACTCCTCCTGCATGCACTGGCTTACCAGATGTTCGTGCGCCTGCGCGACTATCTGCACGGAACCCCCTGGCACAAGCTCGAAATCGAAACCTTACGTCGTCGTGTCCTCAAGATCGGGGCCCGGATCCGACAAACCACTCGACGCATCTGGGTCCATCTTTCCTCAGCCTTTCCCGAACAACCCCTCTTTCACCTCGTCTTGAGTCGCCTGAACTCCAGCTAGCTTCTCCCAGTTCCCCGAAAAACCGCTTCCGACACTCATCCAGGCCCAGATCTGTCTGAAATTCACTCCCCCAACCACTCAAACGCCTCGCCAACCGATATTCTTCGCAAATCCGCCTGTCACAACTGCCCGCTTCCGAGTTGGGCCACTTCTCGAGCCCTTTTTCAACAGCGGACTACGGTTCTTGCATAATCCGGGCTAGCAGCCCGCGGTGGAAGTCCCACAGGTCGGCGGTGCTGAACCATTCAGGCCGTTCTGGCACTCTTCTTGCTTAGTACTCACTTCCATAAATACGATGACGTTTGCGGATGGGTCTTGCGAGGTGAGGTTGCGAAGAGAGGAGGAGGCGATGCATTAGCATCGTTGACGACGAACGACAAAGAGATCGCCCGCAACCCCCATCCGCCCGTAGGGTTGGGGCGGGACGGGCCCATCTCTTTGTTGCTCCTCCTCGCCGATGTCCCTGCATCGACTCGTCGTCTCGCCTCAAGCTGGTCTCCGTCGCGCTCCCAACAAACATCATCGTATTTATGGAAGTGAGTACTAGACCCGTAAGGAGTCCCCCCGGCTCTGCCGGGGAGGCAGCCAGAGTTTGACAGTTCCGGGAATAGGTGAAAAAACTCCCTTCCGTGAGCCGAGCAAAGCATCACGAAAAGGAGTTTTATGAGTAACTACCAGAGCTTACAGCATACAAAATGGGAGTGTAAGTACCATGTGGTGTTCATCCCCAAGTACCGCAAGAAGTTGATTTATGGGGAGCTGCGCAGACATCTCGGTCAGGTGCTGCGACGGTTGGCTGGGCAGAAGGAAAGCTTGATTGAAGAGGGCCACCTGCTGCCGGATCACGTGCACGTGATGATCTCGATTCCGCCAAAGTTTTCTGTGGCGCAGGTGATCGGGTACATCAAAGGGAAAAGCGCCATCCACATTGCGAGGAACTTTTCAGAGAGTCGGCGTAACTTTGTTGGACAGCACTTCTGGGCTCGCGGATACTTCGTATCGACGGTGGGTCGGGATGAGAAAGTGATTCGTGAGTATATCCGGCGGCAAGAAGCAGAAGATCGTCGCCAGGATCAGCTCAGGCTGCTGTAGCCAAGCCACCTGTAGGTGGCACAAGTGGCCGCGGTAGCGGCAACGTCAAGTCCGCTTTGAGCGGCTCACAAGATTAAAGCCCCCGGCTTTGCCGGGGGATACTTACTATCTGAGAAGAGAATCGTGACGAAGGGTGCTGACCGGATGGCCGTGGTATCATTACTTTTTTTGGGCCAAAATGGACTGGTTGGTTTTTGCCGCTTCGAGCGGTTTCCCGGAACGCTTGAAGTCGGCTTTTCTGGCCTTGTACCAGCTGGTTCTCGGGTTGGGCGGACCCGGTCTGCTGGTGCTTGCCCTCCTCGACTCCTCCTTTCTCTCAGTACCGGAAGGAAACGACTTCCTGATAATTGTGTTGTCCATGGGAGGGAGTTGGAGCAACATGGCCTACTATGCCACCATGACCACGCTGGGCTCGGTCATCGGCTGCTCTCTGCTCTACTGGGTCGGGACCCGAGGCGGCGGCTACGTCGAGAAGCGGCTTCATCGACCGGGCATGCGCCGAATTCAGAGTCTGTACCAACGCCGCGGCGTGCTGGCTGTCGTCATTCCCTCGCTCCTGCCGCCTCCCACGCCTTTCAAAGTGTTCGTCCTTTCGGCGGGTGCCTTCGGGCTCGCCTTTCCGCAGTTTCTGCTGGCCGTGGCTTTTGGGAGGGGTGTTCGCTATTTCTCCTGGGGAGCCCTGGCCGTACTGTACGGAGAGTGGGCCAAAGTACTTCTTCAGAAACACGTTCATTCTGTAGGCCTGCTAGTCCTGGTCCTTATCGGACTTCTCCTACTCTGGTTTCTGGTGTTGAAGCCTCGTTGGAGCAGAGGAGAGGCTGATGGCTAGACTCTGGGCAGGCATCCTGGCATCTGCGATTGTTCTCACGGGCTGTGGGCCCAAGAACAAGGGGGTGCACACGCCGGTGGGTTACACTGCTGCTAAGAGCGCAACCTTGGAGGAACTCGTCAATCTCGTCAACAGCCAGTATGCTGAGATTGAAAGCGTCTCGGTCAGCCGCTTTCGTGTCAAGTTCACGGGCGGGTCCATCGAGCAGGGCTACCTGAAAGAGTACCCGTCAGCCAAGGGTCATCTGGTCACGAAAAGGCCCCATTGGATCTACGTCAACATCTTAAACCCCGTGACCAGTTCGTCCGTTGTCACCATGGCCTCAGACAGCCGTGAATTTCAGATCTGGGTTCCCAGAGAAAACAAATATCTGACCGGTAAGACGGATGTGAAGACAGATTCGAGCGAGCCTCTCCACAGCGTGCGACCTGAGCATTTGCTGCAGGCCATACTGGTGGAGCCTGTGCGGTCCTCCCAGGCGGGAACCATCCATTTTCTCGAGGAAGAGCGAGACGAACAGAACAAGTACTATGTGATCTACGAGGTTCTGGTGGATCACCCGGAGGGTCGGGACTGCCTGCAACGCAAAGTGTGGCTGGAGCGCCAGGAGTTTCGGCTTTCCCGCCAGCAGTATTACGATTGTGGCAAACCGACCAGTGACATTCGCTACGAAGGTGTGATCGTTTCGGAAGATGGAGCTCTCGCCAGTTCCATTGGGTTGAAGCGATTTCCCGAGCATTATCAGATGTCTTTTCAGTTTCAACGAGAATCTGTGCGTTTGAACCGGAGTGTTGACGAAAGCTCCTTTTACATACCGAAACCTCCCAGGGCTGAACTGGTAATTGTAGAAGGCCCTGGGCTGGAGGATAATTAACCAGGGCTTTGCCACCATGCGCTGCTGAACGCCAAATGTTCAAATTGATTGTTTCCAACTTGAAACTACGACCCACACGCACCGTGGTGAGTGTCCTGGCCGTGGCCCTGGGGGTCGCGCTCATACTGGTCAGTGTGGGCCTCTCCTACGGGCAGTTGAATGATTTTTCGGCGCGTATGCGGCGGCTGGGAGATGTGATGGTTCAACCCTCCGACGCGTCGATCATGGCGGCCATCAACAGCGGGACGATTTCGGTCCGGATCGGTGAGAAGATCGCGGAGGTCGAAGGCGTTGCCGCTGTTACGCCGGTCCTGACGAAGTTTCTCGGAGAGCAGTTCCATCTGGTTTTCGGGATCGAGAAGACGACGTTCCAAGACGTCAGTCGTAGTTTTCGAATTGTGAAGGGTCAGCTCTTCGGCAGTCTGGATGAAATCATCATCGATACTGTCTACTCGGATTCGAAGAAGCTGAACCTGGGAGACCGCTTGGAGCTGCTGGGAACTTCCTTCAGAGTGAGCGGAATCTTTGAGGAGGGGGTAGGGGCCCGGGTCCTCATGCCTTTGCAGACCCTGCAGAATATGAACGGCACACCCGGCAAGGCGACCATGTTTATTGTCAGGGCTTCCGACGAAACGACGGACCAGATCGTCGCCGATCGCTTGCAGGGGCGATTGAAGGGATATAAGATCACCAGAACTTCTGAAGTCCAGAAACTGATGGCGACGAATACCCCGGTCCTGAAGCCGTTCATTGCAGCCATGGTGTCGCTGTCAGCGCTCATCAGTTTCATGATGATCCTGCTGGCCATGTACAGCACAATCATGGAGAGGACCCGCGAAATCGGCATTTTGAAATCTCTGGGTGCTTCCAAGAGTTTCATTATTACCCTGATCCTGAAGGAATCTCTGGTGATCTGTGGGTTAGGGGTTGGAGCCGGTTTTCTGTTGACTTGGCTGGCAATTCACATAATATTTAGTATTGCTCCCAATCTTCCAGTGGATATTTCCGGTTCCTGGAGGTTGGCTGCAGCTCTTATGGCAATGCTGGGAGGGACGCTGGGTGCATTGTATCCCGCCCTCAAAGCTGCCCAACTAGATCCGATTAAGGCGCTTGGTTATGAGTGATCCCGTAGAGCTTCGAAAACGAAACGATGTCATCGTAGTGGACGATGTTCACATGATCTACCAGGTGGGGCGCATGGGCGTTCCCGCCTTGAGTGGTGTGGACATGACCGTTCGGGAAGGCGAGTTCGTAGCGGTAATGGGTCCCAGTGGATGCGGCAAGTCAACTCTGCTGCACCTGATGGGGGGACTCCTGTTGCCAACCCGTGGACGCATCAAGGTCGACGGCACGGAACTGACCAGTATCTCCGACGGCCAGAGAACTCAAGTCCGTCGCCGGAACGTGGGGTTTGTGTTCCAGCGCTTCAACCTTCTCCCCTCCCTGACGGCCAAAGACAACATCACTCTGGCCCGCCAGATCCGTGGAAACGGACGCCACTCCGATGGTCTGAATGCAACCCGCATCCTGGCTCTGCTGGGTCTGGAAAACAAGATCCATCATAAGCCAAACGAGCTCTCGGGTGGAGAGCAGCAGAGAGTGGCCATTGCCCGGGCCATCATCAATCGGCCCAAGATCCTCCTGGCAGACGAGCCCACGGGAAGTCTCGACTCCGAGAATTCCGGCAGGGTGCTGGAAATGCTTCAGGAGCTCAACATTCGCTATGGTCAGACGATTCTTCTCATCACGCACGATCCCGACGTGGCCGCCACGGCTGGCAGAATTGTGGAGATGCGTGATGGCAAGATTCTCAATCGCGTAGAGAATCTGTACTACACAATGGAGCAGAAGCGCCTTCATTGAAGATCATGCGAAAAGTACTCGCTAGCCTGATGTTCTGGACCTATCCCAGGGGCTCGTGGCAGTACGATGTGTTTTGCATCGTGATCATTCTCTTCATTTTTCTGACTCCCGCTCGAGTTTTCGACAGATCCCGCAGCGAGGAGGCCGTCAGCTCCGTCGAGGAGTTGGTTCCACCAGGAGCTCCACGGGATGCGATTTCGAAGACCGCTCCCGGTGGAGAGTTTCTAGAAGAAGAACAAGAACTCCCACATCTAGCGCGGTCTGAGACCTCTCGGCCCCCACGCTAGGTACTAGTGTGCTGTCCGATAAATTCCCGACGTTAACATTGAGTGATTGATTCTCTCGCTTTTTTGACCTTTGCCAGGATGGAATCGGCGGTGGCGCGCCACTTGAAGGGCTTGGCCAAGTGTTGATTGTGGACTCGTATGTATCGTCGGATCTCCTGTCGCAGATCTCGAACGCTGGTGAAGGAGTTGCGGTAGATGGAGCGACGCTCCAGCTGAGAGAACCAGGTCTCCACGGCATTGAGCCAGGAGGCGCTGGTAGGAGTAAAGTGCAGGTGGAAGCGTTCTCGGCGCGCCAGCCAACTTCGAACCTTCTGGGTTTTGTGAGTACTGGAGTTGTCCAGGATGAGGTGAACGTCCAGATTGGGATCGAGCGCTTGATCGATCTGGCGTAAAAAGGCCAAGAATTCCTGGGCTCGATGCCGTTTCGTGATGCGCCCCATCACCTCTCCCGTGGCCACATCGAAAGCGGCGTAAAGGCTAGCCGTGCCGTGCCGCTTGTAGTCGTGTGTTCGTCGCTCGATCTGTCCGGGTTTGAGCTGGAGCATGGGCTGGGTTCTATCCAGGGCTTGGATCTGGGTCTTCTCGTCCACGGATAAGACCAGAGCATTGTCAGGAGGGTCCATGTAAAGCCCGACGACATCGATCACCTTGTCGGCGAAATGAGGGTCGTGACTGATTTTGAAGTTGCGGATTCGATGAGGTTTCAGGTCGGCCGCCTTCCAGATCTGAGTGACCTGATGGCGGCTCACTCCGGCGTACTCGGCCATCAGGCGCACACTCCAGAAGGTCGACTCACAGGGAACCCGTTGTACCGTGGCCTTGAGGATGGCTCGCACTTTGGCCGGCGCTAACTTTCGGGGGCGGCCTGAGCGAGGTTGATCCTCCAGTCCTGACAGTCCCTGCTGCAGGTAGCGTCGTCGCCACTTCTGAACAGTGAGCAAGCGCTTGGACAGTCTTTCAGACACCTGTGTTGCCGTTAACCCTTGGCCGCAAAGCAGGATCAACTCGGCCCTTTCGGCCAGACTGCGCCGGGTCTTGGAGGCTCGCAACCAGGAACGCAAAATCTCTCGATCGTCTTCGGGGAGTTGTAGTTGGATATGTGGTCTTGCCATACGGAATGATAGCGAAAAGCCCTGACTATTAACATCGTGAACTTCCCGGACAGTACACTAGAGGAGTAGTAAGTCCACAATTCTGAAACTCCCAGCCTCGAAGAGAATCTCTGCAAAAGGCCGCCCCCATGGAGGCAAACTAGTGCTGCGGAGAACCATTTTTGTTTGCTGTCTGGCCTGCACCGCCTTGAGAGGTGTGCCGGCCCAGACCATGACGCTTGAAGAGCTCCTGGACCAGCTGGAGGAACAGGGAGCCACGATCAAGTCGATGTCGGCCTCACTCGAACAGAAAAAGTGGACGGATATCCTTGAGGAGTTTGATGAGGGAGAGTTTGGCAGGTTCCTCTTTCTGAAAGAAAAGGATCGGATCTTTCTTCGCAAGGAAATCGAGGAACCTCAGCTGAGTCATCTGGTGATCGCGGACGGCGAAGTCGTTTTTTTCCAACCGCTGATCAAGCAGGCTCAGAAATACCGCCTCGGTAAGAACAAAGACAAGGCAGAGTTGTTGGTCCTCGGTTTCGGCACGACTCGCGAGGCTCTCGAAGAAGCCTATGACTTGAGACTTCTGGGGGAAGAGAGGGTGGGCGAGGCTCAGACCTGGATTCTCGAAATGACTCCGCGATCACACAAGGCTCAGGCCTTTCTCAGCAAGATCGTGCTTTGGATTGATACTCGCCGCTGGATTCCCATTCAGCAGAAGCTGATCGAGCCCACCGATGATTATCTTCTGGTCCGTTTCTCTGAAGTGCAGTTGAATCCCAAACTGAGCCCGTCCGATTTCAAGCTCAAGCTTCCCAAAGGGACCCGAGTCGTGGGAATGGATTGAACCTTCCGGCCCGAGTCCGGCCTTGAAGCTTTTCCCAGAACCCACTCTCACTGCGTCCGCAACTGGCGGCGGGTGTACAGGATGCGGTGCACCACCGTCCAGTTGGACAATACCGCGAGAACCCACAGGACCGGATCCATCCGGAAAAAGGCCCCGATGATGAGGAGGACGATCCTCTCGGGGCGTTCCAGGAAGCCCACCTTACAGGATGGGATCAGCGATTCCGCCCTGGCTCGAGCGTAGCTGGTCAGAACCGAACCCATCATTACGACGCCCACCAGCACCACATAACCCATCCGGCTATGAGCGCCATAGTGGATCATGATGCCCAGATAGACAATCAAATCGGAGTAGCGGTCCATGATCGAGTCGAAAAAGGCCCCGAAACTCGTAACGGAATCCGACGAGCGGGCCACCTCTCCGTCGACCATGTCGAAGAAGCCGGCCACGATCAACAGCCAGCCGGCCAGGTGAAAATGATCGCGGGCAAACGCCCAGGCCGTTATCACGCTCATCACAACTCCGAGCGTAGTGAGGTGGTTGGGCTTGATCCCCAGGTGGGTCAGCGTGTTCACGATCGTGCGTAGCAGGAAGTGAGCTCCCTGTCCGATCTTTCTAGAAATCATTCAACCTTCTACCGTCTTCCGCCCGCATCAGAACAATTCAAACTTAATAGTCAGGAACTTCTTCGGATTTTGACGGAAATCATAGATCAACTTGACGACTTCGGCCGAGAGCTCATTGATGTTTTCGTACAATTGCTCGTCTTTGGCCAGCCGGCCCAGCGTTCCTTTCCCCTCTTCGATATCGCTTACAAAGCCGCTCAGCTGTTGCAAGGCATTCTTCATTTCACGATAGAGTTCGTCATCTGTGGAGAGTTTTCCCAGGGTTCCTTCACCCGAATCCAGCCTGGCTGCCACTGATCGTATGCTGGCCATCGCTTCTTGTGCGTGATCGTAAAGTTCGGGATCCTTGAACAGCCTTCCAAGGGTTCCTTCACCGGCCTCGAGATCGGCCAGAACTCTGTCCAGGCGGGTCGCTGAATCCACTATCCGGTCGTACAGATCCTGCTGGTGGATTAGTCTCGGGAGTGTTCCCTCTCCCCTCGTGATGTCCTCCATCAGGGAACTCGCGTTTTCGACCGTTCCCTTGGCAGCGATCACCGTGTCATTCAGATTGTTGTAAAAGGAAGGATCAGTCAGGAACTTTCCTATGGTTCCCTCTCCCGATTCGAAGCGGCTGATAATGTCCTGCACCTTCTCCGAGAGGGTCCGGAAGTTGACGAGAATGTCGTTGGCGCCGGTGATCAGCTCCTCAAAGCCGGTTTGAGGCCGACCGGTTATTTCGACAAATTCTACCTCTACATCTTCCCACCAGTTACCATCAATCGTATCGACAACCGTCTTGGGCGGATCGGGTGCACGGCCGAGAGAAATCTGAATGTATTTATCACCGAGGAGGCCTACCGATCCCAGGGAAATGTAACTGTCACTCCGGATCCAGCCTCGATATTCCGCCTGGATCTCCATCCTGACGACAATGTTCTGCAGATCATCCCGGGCCCGTTGCAGCCCCTCTCGAACCCGATCCAGATCTCGAATCGTCTCGTTCCTGAGAGCTTCGAGATCATCGAGTTGAACTCGCAGCATCCGGGCAGGCTGGGAGGTGGAGCCCTGTTCCCGAGCCGCTGACTCGTAGAGGGGACGGAGTTCGTCGAGGCGTTCGTCAATGTTGACGAGATCACTAGTGAGAATCGTTTCCTGGCTCTCAAAATCCTTGATCCTGGCCAGTGCACTGGCATTGGCGTCTGTCTCCGGCATCCTTTCAGGCTCAGAAATCTGGACGTTGGTCACGTTCCCGATCTCGACACCGCCGAGGAGAACAGTGTCTCCCGCTTTCAGCCCGGACACGTTGTTCAGGTAGGTACGGGCATGGAAAGTCTCCTGGAATAGCCCGACTGTAGACCCGATCCGGAAAATCGCAAAACCGAGGACCACCGCAGCGACTATCACAAAGATGCCGACGCGAAGCTCGGACAGGCTGACTCGTTTCTTCTCTTCCATAACGGTACCTAGGTTAGAAACTCCTCCAGATACGGATCTTGGGAGGCAAACATCTCCTCGTCACTTCCTTCGAAGATTATAGAGCCGTCCTTGAGCATCACAAAACAGGTGTTGACGAGGCAAAAGCGTCCCTTCTCTTCAACAAAGGTGACCTCGCCGGTGGCGTCCACCTGCGCCATCTCACTGGCTAGAGTGATGGCTGACCCCAGATCGTGGGTGACGAGAATCGAAGCGACTCCTTCCAGATCTCTCAGCTTGATGATCAGATCGCAAATGGTCCGGCTGGTGATCGGATCAAGGCCCGCGGTGGGTTCATCGTAGAGCAGAATCCGGGGACTCCCCACCAGAGCCCTGGCAATGGCCACCCTGCGTTTCATACCTCCGGAGAGTTCGGAGGGCATCTTATCGATGGACTCTTCCAGTCCGACAAACCCGAGGATCTTGCGCACCGTCTGTTCAATCTCGGGAAACGGGAGTACCGCGTCTTCCAGCATTCGGTAAGCCACATTCTCACCCACGGTCAAGGCATCGAATAGGGCGCTCTCCTGGAATACGACACCGATGCGGGTTCGGATCTTCATCAATTCATCTTCACTCATTGGCGTGATGTCGCGATCGTCCACAAAAACCCGGCCCGAGTCCGGCTTGACGAGCCCGGGTACCATCTTGAGCAAGGTTGTCTTGCCCGAACCACTGCCTCCCATGACAATCTTCGTTTCCGCTTCTCGGACGTCCATGGAAATCTGCCGCAGAACAACCTCACCGGAGTACGACTTGGAAACATTCTCGAAGCGAATCATGGTGACTACATGTCAATGATCAGTTTGCTCAGGAAGAAGTCTGCGACGATGACAAGAATCGACGCGGTGACCACAGCCTGTGTCGTACTCTGTCCTACGCCGCGGGTACCTCCCCGGGTTCGCAGCCCGAAATAGCAGCCGACCATTCCAACGATAAAGCCGAAAACGACCGGCTTGAGGAGTCCTTCCAGGGTATTGTTGTAGTTGAGAGAGCGAAAGGCGGTACTCCAATAGAGGGCAGTGTTCAGCTTGAGAATGTTGAAGGAGACGAGCCAGCCGCCGATCAGCCCAAAGAAGTCGGCCAGTACCGTTAGCAGGGGCAGCATGGTCGTACAGGCTACTACCCGGGGTGTTACCAGTTTCTTGGTCGGGTCTGTTCCCAGGGCTCGCATCGCATCAATCTGCTCTGTGACCAGCATGGAGCCCAGCTGAGAAGCGATTCCGGACCCGACCCTCCCGGCCACCATCAGGGCTGTTAGAACCGGGCCCAGCTCTTTGACCAGAGAGAGAGCCACTAGCTGACCCGTCAGATTCACAGCCCCAAACGACTTCAAGGAGCTCGCCGACTGAAGGGCCAGGACGCCACCGGTGAAGAAGCCGGTGAGCATGATGATGGCCACGGACTTGACGCCGATTTCGTCCATTTGCTGGAACGTGTCCTTAATGTAGCGGGGTCGACGGAAGAGGTTCGAGATGGCCCTGCCGGAGAGCAGTGTGAAAGCCTGGACTTCCTCAACCAATGTAATGATCAGGTTCATCGGCGACGCTTCAATTCTAGCGCAGGCAAGGCGGGACCGCGCTGCCCTAGTGTTACACTAATCGCTCGAACTTTGGCAACCGCCGTGCAGACTTCAAAAGATGATCCGCCCTGTTCTCAAATACGGAGCACCTGAACTCAAGAAGGTCAGTTCCCCGGTTCAGGAGTTCGGCATCGATCTTAGGAGACTGGTCGACGATCTGAAACAGACCATGTACGCGGAAAAGGGCGTGGGTCTGGCGGCCCCCCAGGTTGGAGTGAACCTGCGAGTGATTGTGGTTGGCGTGATGGGCCCTGAAGAGGAAGAGGAGCGGCTTTCTCTGGTCAATCCTGAGATCGTCCTCAGCAAGGGCGAGGAAAAGGGGGAGGAGGGCTGTCTCAGCATCCCGGGCTTCACCGCGATGGTCGCGCGCCCCAGTCACATAGGGATCCGTGCACAGGATGTGGAGGGCCAGCCGGTGGAGCGAGAGGCCGAGGGTCTCCTGGCGCGAGTCATCTGTCATGAGATTGACCATCTGGACGGCATTCTGTACCTGGACCGGATTTCCCGACTGAAGAGAGACCTCATCAGGCGAAAGATTAAGAAGCTGATCAGAGCGGGTGAGTGGTGATGATCCGGGTGGTCTTTCTGGGAACCCCCCGCTTTGCCGTGCCCACACTGGAATCCCTCCTTGCAGACGAGATCACCGAGGTGGTTGGACTCCTGACCCAACCCGATCGGCCCGCAGGTCGTGGGCAGAAATCGCAGTCCCCCCCGGTGAAGACGATTGCCGTTGATCATGGGATTCCCACCCTCCAGTCCCTGCGGGTCAAGGATGATCCCAGGGTCATGCAGTTCTTGCGGTCAACCCTCCCCGATGTGGCTGTTGCGGTGGCGTTTGGCCAGCTGCTTCCGGGCCCCGTCTTCGATTTTTCTCCACATGGGACCCTCAACATCCATGCCTCGCTGTTGCCGAAGTATCGCGGTGCGGCACCCATTGCTCGCGCTCTGCTCAACGGGGAGGGGATCACCGGAGTAACGCTCATGAGGATTGAGGAACGACTTGACTCGGGGCCCATCCTGGGACTGCAAGAGATCCCCATTGGACCTGACGCTACCAGCGGGGAGATGGAGGATCTTCTCGCTCTGAGGGGAGCGTCTCTATTGATGCGGCTTCTCGTGCCCTATGTGGATGGCCAGCTCGATCTCCGGCGCCAGGACGAGGGCGGTGTCTCCTATGCCCCCATGATTCGCAAAGCTGAGGCGTGCCTGGACTGGAGCTGGCCCGCACACCGGATTCACAATCTGGTTCGAGCCTTCAACCCGAGACCCGGGGCGCACACTGAGCTGCGTGGGCAAACTGTCAAGGTGTGGAAGACGCGGCTGACATCATCGACACCTCCGCAACTGGACGGGCCTGTGGGAAATGTGTTCCGATTGCCCCGCCAGCGGATCGGAGTGCTTTGCGGCGATCTAAGTGTGATTGAGCTTGTTCAGGTCCAACCGGCGAATCGCAGGAGGATGGGTGCCTTCGATTTTGCGAACGGGATTCGCCTTCGCGAGCATGAAGTCTTTGGTGAAGCCTCCCCTTCGTAGCTCCACGGGCTGCCAGCAGCGATGAACATCAGAGAAACTGCCGTTCGGATTCTCCTTCCCGTCCTGGCCACACCGTTTCACCTGCGTACAGTCTGGAATGATCTGCTGCCCTCCTTTACAGACCCTCGAGACCGAGCCTTCGTCCAGCGCCTGGTTCTGGGCGTCCTCAGGAGACTTGCAGAAGTTGATTATCTGATCGCAAAGGTCTCCCGGAAACCCCTGGAACGACTCGACCCGGAGGTCCTCTGGGTTTTGCGTTGTGCTGTCTATGAGCTGCTTGACTCCAACACACCCGCGCATGCGGTTCTTTACGAATGGGCTAAACTCTGTCGTACATTTCGGAAGTCGTCTGCGACTACCTTTGTCAACGGGGTTCTGCGGGAACACCTGAGAAGCCCAGTCTCGCCTCCCTCTGGAAATGATCCGGCCAGTCTGGCGATTCGATTCAGCCATCCGGAATGGCTGGTGCGGAGGTATCTGGACCGCCTTGGGCTGGAAACTGCCCGCAAGCTGATGACTTGCCACAATTCGGAGCCCGATCACTTTCTGTGGGCGAACCCCTTCCGCACCAGCGTGGAAGATCTGTCTCGTCTTCTCGGTGAAAGCGGTTTCCCCTGCGACCCGGTCGACGAAATACCCGGCTGCGTGAGAACTTCCGCCGCGGTGGCAGCCCATCCACTCTATAAAGAGGGTCTGGGTGTGTTTATCGATGTCTCCAGCCAGTGGATCGCTCGCCTTCCTGATCTGGAGAAATGCGCGCGCGTCGCCGACCTGTGCGCGGCACCGGGCGGGAAAGCGTTTCTGCTGGCCTCACGCCTGCCTGTGAAGGCACACTTGATCGCATCTGATGTCAGCGCGAAGCGGCTTCGGTCCATGAAAGAACGTATCAATCGGCTCCGGATTCCCAACATCTTGCTGGCGATCTCTGACCAGACCGGTTCCTGCTTCCGTCCAGGAGCCTTTGATTTCATTCTGCTCGATGTTCCTTGCAGCGGTCTGGGAACACTGGCCGCCAATCCCGATATCCGCTGGCGATTTCAGCCCCAGCAGTTTGCGCGCCTCCAGGCCCGCCAGCTGGAACTCCTGCGCTCTGCCTTCTCCCTGCTTGAGCCAGGCCGGGAGTTGCTGTATTCAACTTGTTCAACCGAACAGGAGGAGAACGAAGAAGTGATCGCAGAGTTTCAGCGGACGGAAGCAGGCGTCGCCGTGCTGGAACCCTTCTGTCACACCTCGCCTCTAATCCATGGAGGACAGACTTTTTTCGCTGCACGGCTGCGACGTGAGTAAAATGGTGAGCACTCAGGGGAGTACTTAGGATATGGAGAATACCGAGGTGTCTGAGTATCGGAACAGTTCGCATGCAGTGTATCGGCTGAGATATCACTTTGTGTTCATCACCAAGTACCGCAAGCCCGGCTCTGCGATGCGGGACCTGACGCGAGAGATTTGCCGATCATATCGAGATCGTGAAGGGGCATCGCCCGATCATGTGCATTTGTTGTTGGATGTGCCGCCGAGATTGGCGCCGAGCCGAGTGATGCAGGCGATCAAAGGGAAAACGTCGCATCATCTACTGCAAGATCGCAAGTTGCGCAAGGAGTTTTGGGGACGGGGCACGAGGGTGTGGCGACGACTGGGAATGTAGCGATACGATGGTGCAGAGTATATAGAAACCCAAGATGTCGAGACCCGAGACGACGATCGGGTCAGGGGCCTGCGAGCGAAGCGAGGTCTTTAGGCGACTTCAGTCGCATGTCGAATGGGCGGTGGAGAGTGGGATTCTCAAGATATGGAGAATACCGAGAGCGGACCCGTTCGATCCCCTACCAGCAGCCCGCAATCGCGGCCCGGGATCCAGCGCAGGGTCCTGGATGTAGGTGTGGTGGTTCTGCTGGGGGCCGTCCTGGTGGCGGTGGGGCTGTTCGGGATCATCGCCGGCATGAAAATGACGGTGAGCCGTTCTGATGTAGAAGTCCCTAGTTTGCTGGGACTGACCCTGGAGGAGGCAGAACGCGAATTGCAGCCGTTCGAACTGGCCCTGCGGATCGCAGGTGAGCGATACGACGCCAGCGTCCCAGGCGGTGCTGTTCTCTCCCAGTTTCCGCCACCGGGTACCCGCAGCAAACCCGGAAGAACGGTTCAAGCCATTCTGAGCAAGGGCACCAGAACCCATCCAGTCCCCGACCTGATCGGCTCCACGGCAGGTGTGGCCAAGATGACCTCAGAGCAGAATAACTATGTGGTTGGTAGAATCAGTACGATAAGGGTTCCACGGGTGGCTAAGGACACTGTACTGGCTCAGTCTCCTCCCCCGGGCTCCACGCTGGCGGTGACGCCTCGAATCGATGTGCTGATGGTTTCCGGCGAGGCGCCGGGATATGTCATGCCCGACTTTGTCGGAATGAATCTGAATCGTGTAAAACCTTTTCTCGAGAAACACGAACTGGAGCTCGAGAAAGTTCATTATCGTTTTCATCAGAGTATGTCCAAGGGGACCGTGATCGGTCAGTTCCCCCGTCCGGGACACATGTTGAAGTCTGACGAAGGAATCACTCTGGAGGTTGCCCGTTGAAACCATTGATCGCTCCCTCCCTGTTGTCTGCAGATTTTGTGAACCTCCAGCGCGATATCCGCATCCTGGAAGAAGCGGGAGCAGAGATTCTTCATCTGGATGTGATGGACGGCCACTATGTGCCGAATCTCACCTTCGGACCCCCCGTGATCCAGGCAATTCGAGACACTACGGAGCTCGAACTGGATGTTCATCTGATGATCGAAAACGCGGAGCAGACCTTTCTCGACTACATTGGAAAGCAAGGAGAGAGAATCAATTATCTGACGGTACATTATGAAGCGGTCACTCACCTGGACCGGCTTCTGGCGGAGATCGAGAAAAAGGGAGTCAAGCCTGGCGTGGCACTGAATCCGCATACCCCGGTCGGGGTAGTCGAAAGCGTTCTATCCAAGTGTCATCATGTTCTCGTCATGACGGTGAATCCGGGCTTCGGTGGTCAGCAGTTTATCGAAGAGAGCTGCCGGAAGATCCGGCAGCTGAAGTCACTGATAGGAACTCAGGAGAGAGAGGTTATAATTGAGGTCGACGGCGGGATCAGTTTGGAGAATGTGGACCGCGTTGTCGAGGCGGGGGCGCGCCTGCTCGTTTCCGGTTCTTCTGTCTTTGAAGATGGGCAAGCCCCTGCTCGTTTTCGAGCTTTGCAGGAAAGGGCTCAAGAGGCTGGAGCAGTGCCATGATGCGATCTAGGATTGTTTTTCTTCTGCTGGCAGTAGTGGTCACTTTCGGGTGTGGTCAAAAGAGTGCCGATCTCCAGGAGGCGGCAGTACCGCCTGATACGACGCTCTTCGAGAACGGGATGAAATACCTGAAGAAAAACCAGTATCTCAAAGCCCGTCTTGCCTTTCAGACTCTCATCAACACCTATCCGGACAGTGAGTTTACTCCGATTTCCTTTCTTTCCATCGCCGACTCCTACTACCGGGAAGGAGGGACCTCCAACCTCCTTCAGGCTGAAGCCCAGTACAAGGACTTCATCATCTTTTATCCGACTCACGAGATGGCTGATGACGCTCAGATGAAGGTGGCGGCGATTAACTTCCGGCTCATGCGGGCTCCCGACCGAGATCCGACGAATTCCAGAAAGGCGATGGTCGAGCTGAGAAAGTTTCTGCGGGACTATCCAGACAGTCCTCTCGCCCCTACAGCCAGGGAAGTTTTGTGGGAAGTGGAAGAGAACCTGGCCGTTGGTGTGCGCATGAAGGGGGATTTCTACTACCAGAAAGAGCGCTTTGAGGCTTCTTCAAAGAGATATGAAGAAGTTGTTCGAGATTACAAAAACTTCAGCGGGACAGATGTTACTTTGTACTTTTGGGCCGATTCATTGGAGAAGAAGGGAAGCGTTGATCAGGCTTCGACTATCTATGAAAGAATCGCTCGAGAGTTTCCCTTCAGCCAATATCACGAAAAGGCAATAGAGAAATTGACTGTCCTGGAAAGAGACGTCCCGCAAGTCGATCAAGCCGCCGCTGAGCGACATCTGGCCAATCAGCGCCCTGCGGAAGGGTTTTCTTTCTTCGATCCGATTCGTAATGTCTGGAAGACCTTCACCGGAGGGAAGGATATCTACGAAGTTGCGCGGCAAAGAGCCGAGGAGAGAGAGAACCAGGAGCTTTCCAGCGATAGCAACGGAGGAAACAATTAGTAGCCATGCCCCGCTTAGTGCTTACCGATGACAATCTGACGACTCAAAGAATGGTGGAACTTTCGCTCGAAACGGAGGGCTACGAGGTCCTGCCATTCACGGATGGAAACGAGGCACTCGAGTACATTCTCCACAACGAAGTGGATGTGGTGCTGGCCAATGTGTCTTTTCCCGGCCTGGATGGATGCTCGTTGTGCGCGCAGCTTGCCGAGGAACCTGACAAAGCAGCTGTCCCAGTGGTCTTGCTGGTTGGTGCCCTGGATGAGATCGAGGAGAAGAAAGCCCAGGAGGCCGGTTGCACTGCCCTTCTCAGCAAGCCGTTCTCGACCGGCGGACTGCTCGAGGTGGTTACGAAAGCCCGGGAAGCCGTTTCGGTGGAGCCGGCTACAGTCTCGAATCTGTTCGAAATTCCAGTCGGGGGCTCCGACGAAGAAGCGCTTTTCCAACTCTCACTGCGCCAGGCTCGAAGTTGCGACAGAACCCTGCCGCATGTGGAACTGCGTCCTTCGATCAGCGATCTTGCAGCTCTGGAGGCAGAGCAAAAGGTAGACCATATTGCCAAGGAGCTGAGCCGGCGACTGCCCAAAGAGTTGTCTCAGATCATCCCGAAACTCACAGATAGAATCTACCGCGACCTAAGTCAGGAATAGCTTCCGGAACACCGCTCGGATCGCTGGACTGTCTGCTATAATCCCTCCTTCGCTGCCCAGGCGAATTGCTGGTGTTGCATGAGTCCAGAGAGCCAGGTCTCGAAAAGCTACAACGGTCCCGAGGTGGAGCGTAAGTGGTCCCGGTACTGGCTGGAGAATCGGTTCTTCGAAGCGGATCCCTCGTCCGAGGATCCGCCCTATTCCATGGTCATCCCTCCCCCCAACGTTACAGGCGTGCTGCATATGGGTCATGCCCTGAACATCACTATTCAGGACATCCTGGTTCGGTGGCAGCGCATGAAGGGGCGAAATGTGCTGTGGCTTCCGGGAACCGATCATGCCGGAATCGCAACTCAGAACGTTGTCGAGCGACATCTTGCCTCGGACGGGCGCCGCCGTGAGGAACTGGGACGCGAGAAATTTGAAGAACTCGTGTGGGAGTGGAAAGAGGAATACGAGCCCCGCATTCTGGGTCAGATTCAACGGTTGGGCGGTTCCTGTGACTGGTCCAGAACCCGTTTCACAATGGACGAGGGTCTCTCTCAGGCCGTTCGCGAGGTGTTCGTCCAACTTTACGAAGAGGAGCTGATCTACCGGGGCGAGTATCTGGTGAACTGGTGTCCCCGCTGTTCAACCGCCATCTCTGATCTCGAAGTGATTCATCGCCCCGCCTCCGGAAAGCTCTGGCATATCCGCTACCCGCTGTCTTCGGGAGACGGGTTCCTGGAGGTAGCAACGACACGCCCCGAAACCATGCTGGGAGACACGGCGGTGGCCGTTCACCCGGAAGACGGGCGCTACCAGGAGCTTATCGGGAAGACTGTGATCCTTCCCCTGATGGAGCGAGAGATCCCACTGATCGCGGACTTGTTTGTGGACCGAGACTTTGGAACGGGAGCCGTGAAGGTGACGCCCGGACACGATCCTAGCGACTTTGAAGCCGGTCGCCGGCACCAGCTTCCTATCCTCAGCGTCATCGGAGAAGACGGGACGATGACGAAGCAGGCCGGGCCCTACGCGGGCCTGGACCGGTTCGAGGCGCGGCGGAGGGTGGTAGAGGATCTCCGGGAGAAAGGACTCTTGACCCGGGTTAAGGATCATGACCACCAGGTGGGCCATTGCCAGCGTTGTGACACGATCGTTGAGCCACTCGTGTCCACTCAATGGTTCGTCAAAGTCCAGTCGCTGGCCGGGCCAGCGGTGGAGGCTGTCGAGAAGAGCGACACCCAGTTTGTCCCCCGGCGCTTTGAGAAGGTCTTCCTCAATTGGATGGAGAACATACATGACTGGTGCGTCAGTCGCCAGCTCTGGTGGGGACACCGGATCCCGGCCTGGTACTGTCTTGAGTGCGAGACAGTCATGGTTGCCCGAGAGGCACCCTCTTGCTGCGATCATTGCGAGTCATCCAGGCTGCGACAGGAGGAGGATGTCCTCGACACTTGGTTCAGCTCGGGGCTGTGGCCGTTCTCCACCATGGGTTGGCCAAAGGAGACCCTCGAGCAGGAGGTGTACTACCCCACCACAACACTTGTGACGGGTCCAGACATCATCTTTTTCTGGGTTGCACGAATGATGATGCTGGGCCTCCGCTTCAAGGACACCGTGCCTTTCCGGCAGGTCCACATCACCGGCCTGGTCCGGGATGAAAAGGGCCGCAAGATGTCCAAGTCAAGAGGTAACGTCATCGATCCTCTGGAGATCATTGAAGCTTATGGTGCCGATGCGGTGCGTTTTACTCTCAGCATTACCGCAGCGCCAGGAACGGATATCCCTTTTTCGATCTCCCGGATGGCCGGTTACCGTGCCTTCTGCAACAAGATTTGGAACGCCGGGCGCTTCCTGCTGCTGAAGCTGGAAAGAACCCGGCCGGTCTCGACGGCAGAGATTAGCGACCTGCTGGAACGGAACAGCGTGCAACTTGAAGATCGCTGGATCGTGAGCCGCCTTCACCAAGTGATCGGGGGCGTCGAAACGAATCTCGGTAAGTTCCGCTTTCATGCAGCCAGCGATGAGCTTTACCACTTCTTCTGGGATGAATTCTGCGACTGGTACATCGAGTTCATCAAGGTGAGGCTGGGCAGTGATAATGCGAGGGACCGGGAAATCGTCAATACGACCGCTCTCTATGTTGTGGAGGCCTCCCTCCGACTGCTGCATCCTTTCATGCCTTTTGTGACCGAAGAACTGTGGCAAAGGCTTCCCCACGAAGGTCCCACCATTGCTCTGGCCGCCTACCCGATCGCGGAGAGAACCTGGATCGATGCACAGGCGGTGGAACGAATTGAGAGATTGCAGGGGCTCATCTCGTCGATAAGAACGGTCAGGACAGAGAATAAAGTTGACCCCCGCCATCGACTCCCCTGCCGACTCAAGGCGGGCACAGACTCTCGTCAACTGGTGGAAGATCACGGTCAAAAGGTGGTGACGCTTGCCAGGCTGCAGCAGATCACTCTGATGGATGAACTGCCAGGCGGCGGTGTTCAAATCCGAGGGCTCTCTTCCCTGGGTGAATTCGCTTTGCAACTAGATGAAGTGATTGATGTGGCAGCCGAGCGCGATCGACTAGAGCGACACATCGAGAAGCTGAACGGTGAAATCGAGAGCCTGGAGGGGAGGCTGCAGAATCCATCTTTCATCGAGAAAGCCCCGGCACAAGTTGTAGAGGGCACCAGAGAGAAATTCGCTGATGCCCGGAACCGGCTTGCCAGGCTTCAGGAGCAGCTGAATGGACTACCTCAGTCTTGATCCTCTTCTCCAGAATGCCCTCCGGGAGGATGTGGGCCGGGGAGATATCACCAGCGAAGCCCTGCGCCGATCGTTCCCGGGAAGGGGTGAGGGCGAAGCGTTAGCGGCCGTCATGGGCAGAGAACCGCTGGTTGTTGCGGGCTGGCCGGTGTTCGTTCGAGTCTTCCAGCTTCTGGGCGCCGTCGAGATCATTTGCGGGCCCCGCGAGGGCAGTGATGTGCTGCCCGGCGAGATCGGAAGCCTGAAAGCAGATCCCTTCCTGCTTTTGAAGGGAGAACGTGTGGCTCTGAACCTCTTTCAGAAGACCTGCGGCATTGCCACGCAGACGGCCAGGGTGGTCAGCCTCGTGTCACATACGGGAGTAGCCATTTTGGATACACGCAAGACGACACCCCTGTGGAGAGACCTGGAGAAATATGCAGTTCGTGTTGGCGGCGGAATGAACCATCGCCGGTGTCTGGACGACGCCATTCTGATCAAGGACAACCACATCGAAATCGCGGGTGGAGTGGCAGCCGCGGTCAGAGCCTGTCGCGAGGGAAGTCCTCATCTGGCCAGGGTCGAGGTCGAGGTGACCACTTCTGACCAGCTCGAAGAAGCCATTGAGGCTGGAGCCGAGGTCGTGATGCTTGACAATATGAGTCCGGCCGAGGTTCGGCAGGCAGTTAAGACCGCTGCGGGGCGATGCCGGCTGGAGGCTTCCGGCGGAGTCACTGCCGAGAACGTTGTCGATTATGCGGAGGCCGGAGTCGACTTCATCTCCATGGGGGCCCTGACCCATTCCGTGCGGGCCGCTGACATCAGTGTAGACCTGACCACGGGCTGCTGAGATGACATGTTGATACGGGAACTGACGCACGGAGCGTTCGAAGCATTCGACCTATTGGATGTTGCTGATTCCACCAACGACTACCTCAAGCAGTATGCAGATCAAGGCCGAGCCCGCATTGTTCAAGCCCGGAAGCAGACGGCGGGCCGGGGGAGAGGCCGCCGCCGCTGGCTTTCGAGTCGCGACGAAGGACTCTATATCTCGTTTCTGGTCTATCCGAACTGGTCTGCCCGGCTTAGCCGACTCTTGAATGTCGTCGCTGCTCTGGCCGTGATTGAAAGTCTCCGCTCCCTGCTGCCCCCGGAGTTGCTCGTGGAGGCGAAATTGCCCAACGACGTTCTGCTCGAGAAGAAGAAGGTGGCCGGGATTCTGGTGGAGTTGAGTACTCTGGGCCCAAAGATCAAATGGGCTATCGCGGGAATCGGTATCAACGTTTTTCAAACCGAGTTTCCCGGCATCGAACAATTCCGCGTTCCTCCCACATCTCTCCGGCTCGCAGGAGTCCGCGTGGACAGCCTTGAAACCGTCGCAGCACAGGTTGTCGGTTCGTTTGCTGATTGCTTTCGCCGCGCTCAAGATGGGGAACTGTCCGGGTTAGAGCAGCGTTTTGCGGGAGAGCTCACCGATTCCGAAGTCGAGGTGAAATGAGTATCTTCCAATACCAGGAAACAAAAGGCTACTTCACGAGGCTCAAAGAGGCCCTCCGGGTCACCAAGGAGGATCTGAGCCACAGAATAAACCAGGTAATGGGAACCGGGTCGAGTGCCATCACCGATACGCAGCTCGAGCATCTGGAGGAGATTCTGATTGGTTGTGACATCGGCGTAACAACGACTCTGGAGATCCTGGAGAGAGCCCGTCGGGAAACCGCGGACGACCGTTTCCTGACTTCCTTCCAACTCCGTCGGATCCTTCGCAATTGTCTGCTGGAGATACTCTCAAAGGTGAACAAGGCTGAAGCGAAGAGCGGTCAGCCCCACGTCGTTCTCGTGGTGGGAGTCAATGGAGTTGGGAAAACGACGACGATCGGCAAACTGGCCCACTACCTGAGTGCTCAAGACAAGGAAGTCCTGATCTGCGCTTCAGACACCTTTCGTGCCGCCGCGGTGGACCAGTTGGAGATCTGGGCCCAGCGATCCGGGGCGGATATCGTCAAACAACCTCCGGGAGCCGATCCGGCAGCCGTGCTGTACGACGCGATTGCTGCTGCCCGGGCGAGATCTAAGGATGTCGTCATTACAGACACCGCGGGCCGACTGCACAGCAAGGTCAACCTGATGAAGGAACTCGAAAAGATGATCCGTGTAGCATCCAGAGAGGTTGACGGAGCTCCCCACGAGACACTGTTGATCCTGGACGCCACAACCGGTCAGAACGGCCTTGTCCAAGCTCGGCAGTTCCTGGAAGTGGTCGGCGTCAACGGAATCATTATCACCAAGCTGGACGGCACGGCCAGGGGAGGGATCGTAGTGGCCGTTGCCCGGGAACTGGGCATTCCCATCCGTTTTGTTGGTGTAGGGGAAGAACTGGAGGACATGCTTCCGTTTTCGCCTGAAGAGTTCGTGGACTCACTGATCGGGCAGAGTGAAAGTGGGAGGAGGCTCGGGGCGGAGAACGTTTAAATCCCCGGCCGGAGCCCCGAGCCTCCTCCCACTTTCGTGTTCCGGGTTCCGAGTGCCAGTATGAAAGTGGGAAAGCGGAAGAGGGCTCAAGGCTCCGGCCGGGGATTTAAACGTTCTCCGCCCCGAGCCCTCTCCCGCTTTCCCGCTCTGAGGGGCCTCGGGCCGCGACCGGTAGGATTGAGATGGAGGTCTGCCAGCTTTCGAGTTGGAGGAACTCTGGTGGTGGATTCCGAGAGTGGGAGGGGACTTAGTGCTGCGTCCGGGAATTTAAACGTCCGCCTCACTAAGCCCCCTCCCACTCTCTTCAACCTTCAACCTTCAACCAGTACCGATTCCAGTTGAACTCTCCGCTACCGACTACCATCATTAGTTATAGATGGTTTCTAGAACACCGCTCGCCTGGGTACTCCTGATCGTTTCGTGCGCCGCTTGCTTTGCCCAGACCCTTGACGATGCGGTGGTTCCACGAAAGACGGAGATTTTCGTAAAGATTCAGCGCTCCCTGAACACCAAGACAGCTAGGACCGGGGATCGTTTCCATGGCCAGGTCGAAGTCCCGGTGACGGTGGAGGACAAGATCATTATCCCGCAGGGGAGTTTCATCATTGGACACGTGGATATTTCCCAAACCGGCGGGCGTGTCAAGGGGAAGGCTGAGATGAGGCTTCTGTTCGACACTGTGATCCTGCCCGGCGGTACCACCCGGGACATTCGGGCGGTACTTTCATCGGCCGAAGGTCAGAAGCTGGATCCCACCCGTGAGGACGGCACGATGCAGGGCCAGGGAGGCCAGGCTGGTGAGGCAGGTGGAACGGCCACCAAAGGAGCGATTCCGGGAGCCGGCATTGGAGCTATTGCGGGTGGCTGGAAAGGAGCCGGGATCGGTGCAGCGGCCGGTGCGGCCACTGGCGCCCTGGTTGGGCTCCTGAAGAAGGGGAAGCACGTGCAACTCCCCCGTGGAAGCTCCATCACGATTCAGCTGGAAGACGACATTCAGTTCGTAAAGCCTTCACCCCGCGCCGCCACGAATTGAAGTTCCGTTGCAGGTACCAAGTTTCAGGGTCCTGGCGTCGGAGGGACCTCCCCAAGGCGCCTCCCAAATTCACCCTTTCAACATGGGACGTGGAACTAGTACGCCTCCCACTGCTGTAACAACTCGCCGTTGAGGGAGTGAATCCTGACAGTGCAGGGTCGGTTCGGCCCGGTGCCCTCCCCCAGCAAGATCTCGTCGATTCCGTCACCGTCCACATCCACCGATCCCACATGGCTACCGTAGGCATCGGGATCCTGCCGGGGCGGAAGTTCATATTGCATTCTCCCCTCCAGATCAAAGACTCGTGCCAGTCCTGGGTATCCGTGCAGGGGGCCGGGGCCTGTAGCTATGCCGGTGCTGGTCCGGGAGAGCCGAATTCGACTGGCTTGAAGTCCAAAAGTGGTCCCCAGTGTCTGGAAGGATCGCTGACTCCCGTTTTCCAGTGAGTGGATGTAGACAGTTGAGGGGTTTACGGCGATATCAGTTCCCCACAGCATCAGACTGTGAGGCTCTTCGCGAGCCTGACCTCCTGGGGGAGTCACCAGCGTGCACAGCGGGGTTCCTCGCAGTCCGTTGAAGAAAGGCAGATCGGAAAAAGAGAGCTCCTGCAGCAGATTCCCGGTGCCATCATACTGAGCAGCCTTCTGGTCCGCCCGCGGGGCCGGGCCTGGAAAGGCCCAGATCGTCCCGCAGCCGGTCGACACCCAGGCTCCGAAGTCCCCCGGAATCTCCGGGGCCGCGAAGTCGCTCAGGAGGTCCCCTTCCGGACTGTAAACTCGGATCAGAGGCGGATTTCCTCCTCCCGGTCCCGGAGACACGACGATTTCGTCACCCGGGCCAAAGCCCACATCCCCCACCGCAATCTCAGCCGAGAAGCGCACCCGCGGAAAGGCAATCCAGGAAGTCCTCTCTTTCCCATCGGCGCTGAAGACTTTGACCTGAGATCGCGCCACCCAGTCGGGGGACGGCACGGTTGCCACGAAGGGTTGCCCTCTGCCGTCGTGACCGCCGCCGACCTTGACTCCGCTTCCGTAGTAGTGGAAGCGATAACCCGCAGGACCGATCTCGAACTGGTTGAAGACATCAAATTTGAAAAACAGAAGAAGCGTCGTCGTTATCAGAATCTGTGAAATGGTGGAGCAGAGGAGATTTGGGGATCTCGTGAAGAGAATGCACCAGAGCAGGCCGGCCAGAAACGCTCCGATCATGAGCGGCCGGTTGGGCACGTGAAACACCGAGAAAAGGGCTGCTGCAAAGAGAATGGGTAGCCCGAGCCCTCTCCCGGAGTCTGGGCTTCCGAGGGCGTCGAAACTCCGGAGCCGCAGGAAATGTTGCTGGACGGCAGCCCAGATCAGGTAATCCTCCAGACCATGCCGTTGCCGAGATTGCTGCTTCCGGCTACCAGACCGGTGACCGAGATGACGAGACAGGCCAGCAGCGTGGGACCACCGAACAAGGGGGCGGCTTCCCTCAGGTTGTCTAATCTCAGGCCCAGCCTTCGACGGTCATCCTTGAAGTAAATGTGATTCGCCAGCACGATCAGAATTCCAACCGAGTAGGTCCCCAGCCTCAGCCAGCGGTAAAAGTAGTGAAAACGTCCCCACCACAAATAGAGAAGGATGAGCGACGTGAACACGAAGAGAGAGGTGAGCGCCAGCAGGCGGGGGCGAGCTCTCATTGCACGTTTCCGCGGTCGATTTCTTCCAGGGGGCCAGGCTTCCCCGGGCTGTCCAGGTCGAAGCTCAGACTGGCACTTCCATCCGGTCTTCGGTGGAACTGAACATCGGCTTCAAAGACATCTCTCAAGGTCTCGCTGGTGATGACCTCTCGGGGTGCACCCCATTGGACCAGTCGACCCTCCTTCAAGAGTGCTACTTCTTCGCAGAAGGCATCGGCCAGCATGAGATCGTGCAGAACCACCAGAATGGTCACCCCCTGTTCTCGGTGAAAGCCCTTTAACATCCGGAACATGGCCACCTGATGGTTGATGTCCATATGGGTGCTGGGTTCATCCAGCAAAAGAAGCGCAGGGTTCTGAGCCAGGGCCCGGGCGAGGAGGACACGCTGCCGCTCGCCGCTGGATAGTTCCGAAATGGATCTGTGCCAGAAGGGACCGATCTCTGTCAGCAGGCGGGATCTTTCGATCCATTGCTGATCCTCGCTGTCGGGCTCCTGCAGTCGACCCAGGTAGGGGTACCGTCCCATTTCCACCACTTCGGCAACTGTGAAGGGAAACTCGAAGAAGTTATCCGAAGGAATGACCGAGACGCTTTGCGCAAACTCCCTGACAGAAAAGGAAGCCAGGTCCCTCCCCTCCAGCCGTAGCGTTCCCCGGTTGGGGCGGAGTAAGCGGCTGATCAGTTGAAGAAGCGTGCTTTTCCCGCTTCCGTTGGGCCCCAGGATCCCCACTATCGAGCCGCGCTTCACTTTCAAGTTGAGGTCTTTCAGCCCAAACCCGGATGGATAAGAGAAGGCAACTTGATCCAATTCAATCTGGATCATAAGACGTGCTCTCCCGACTAGAGTACTAAAACTCTCCCGCCCGTTGGCGATTGCGAAGGAGGTAAACGAAGTAGGGTGATCCAATCAAAGCCGTAATGGCGCCCACCGGAATCTCAAGGGGGGCGTAAACGGTTCGGGCCAGGGCGTCGGCAAGAACCAGGAATGTGGCGCCCCCCAGCGCGGAAGCGGGAATCAGTGTCTTGTGGTTCGGCCCGGTCATCATTCTCATCATGTGAGGAATGATCAAGCCGACGAAACCGATCATTCCAGCCACCGCCACGGCTGCGGCCACCATCATGGAAGCGGTTGCGAACAGGACCTTTTTGGACACCTCAACTCGCAGCCCCAGGTGAAAGGCCGCCTCCTCTCCCTGGGTTAGAAGGTTCAGGTCTCGCGACAGGATCCAGGAGACTGCCACGCCCACCAGAATCAGCAGAGAGGAGACACTGATCTTGAGTGCCTCTCCCTCGGTCAAAGTGCCGAGGAGAAAGAAGAGGACATTGTGCTCTTCGCGGTGAAATACAGAGAAGAAAACGAAGACCCAGGCATTGAAGAAGAGACTAACGATGACTCCGGCAAGAATCAGAGTCTGCACCGGTGTCTTGCCTTGAGTCTGAGCGATCTTGTACACCAGCAGGATCGAAAGCAGGGCAAAGGCCAGGGCAAACAGATAGATGGCGTACGGTCCTGAGCGCAGCCCAACGAGTCCCGCCACCATCACACCGGCCGTGGCGGCGCTTGATGTGCCTAGAATAAAAGGATCGGCCAGAGGATTTCTCAGGACGCCCTGGAGCACGGCTCCTGCCGTGGCCAGTCCGAAGCCGACGATGACAGCCAGCAGCACACGGGGCAGACGCAACTGCCAGATGATGTTCCAATCGACATCACCTACTGGGCCAACGAAGATGCTGGCACAAGCACACACGACCAGCAACACGGTCAGGATGGCCAGCGTGCCTGCGGCGCTTTGGGGGGACTTCATGAGCTTTTGAGTCCAGCATCATAGCAGCCGCTCACTTACTTTCGGAAATCCCGATCTGCCGAAAGAGGATTTGCTGGAAGGAAAGCATTCCGTCCGCCAGCCTGTGGTTTCCCCGGACCAACAGACGGTGTTCGAACTGGTCAATAATCCGCGCCTGTTTGACAGCCTCGATATCCTCCCACCCCGGCCGGGACAGAACCTGCTCAGCGCTGGCCACAAAGGAGAGAATGAAGTCCGGGTTGCGCTGGATGATGGTCTCCTCGGAAACACGGGGGGCACGATGGGCCAGGTCTCCAAAGATGTTGTCGGCGCCGCACAGGGCGATGGCTTCGCTGGTGAAGGTGGGCCCGCCTATGGTCCAGGTGGGCACATCGTTCTCGATGTAGATGGTTGGCCGGCCAGGCAGTGCCCCGGCTCTTTCCCTCACAGTTGCCACCTTCTCTGTCATCGATTCGATCAGAACGGCGGCCTTCTCGGACTCTCCCAGTGTCCGACCCACGGACTCGATGAGCTGGTAGATTTCTTCAATCGAAAAGGGATTCTGAAACTCGATCACTGTCTGGCCCAGGTCTCGAAGCCTCTCAGCGCTGCGAGAGGATGGCCAGTCTTCAGCCAGTATCAGGTCCGGTTTCAAGGACATGATCATTTCCAGGTTGGGACGAATGAAATCGCCAACCCGAGCCTTGAGCTGGGCCTCGGGAGGGTCGTCACAGTAGGAGGTGACTCCAACCAGTTGCTCCCCCAGGCCGAGCGAAAAGACGATCGTGGTGATGTTTGGGGCCAGCGAGACGATTCTCAAGTCGGTGCTGTCCGGATCGAATTCGACTTGCCGCGACCAGAAGACCTGGATCAGAGCCAGGACAAGGAGCATGAGGACAATGGCACCGGCGTACTTGTGGAAGGGAGTACTCAGTCCAGACATCGAAGGTCTTCCTGGTGTCGTCTCAGTGTCCGGGCCGCTTCGATTCCAGATTATCCAGAAAACGATCCGCTACTCTCGGGTCCGGGACCATACAGGAATCGAGCCTGCCAAACCACTGGTAACGGTGCCCTGCTACATAGCCATACACCCAATCCCGGAGCGGAGTTGGGATCAGAATCAACGGGTACAAGAACGACCAGGGCGCTCCCAGAAGCTTGAGGATCCGGAGGGCAGCTCGACTTCGAACGTGGGCTTCCTCTCCTTCCAGGAGGGCCATGGTGGACAAATCCATCTCTCCCAGCCCATGCTGCTCAAAGAGCTTCTGACCTGTGGCGGACTGCAGTGTAGCCAGCCGAAAGACTCCCTCTCGATCCCGTTTCAATAGCCACTGAACCGACCGGTTGCAGAGTCCGCAGACGCCGTCAAAAAGGACAATGGGGGTGCTACTATCCATGATCGAGCCATCCAGTTATCTCCATGATATCTCAAACCCGTGGCAAGGCGGAGGCCGTGGTACTCTGTCCCCAGGGAGAGTGAGACCAACCCATGCCGGATGAAACTCCTGGCCGTGACCGGGCTCTCGGGAAGGCAGCCTGCATCTACCTGGGCGGAATCCTGCTTTTTGCGTCCTATGCCAAGCTGCTCGAGCCAGGGGGATTTGTTGGGCAGGTCCACCTGGAGGGACTCGACTTCTGGTTCTCCGCCACCTCCGTCACCGTTGTGGCGATCTTTCTGGAAACGTGCCTGGGAATCCTGCTGCTGCTGGGAGTCACTAATCGCGTGGTGCTGGCCGGGACGGCTTTGCTGGCCCTGTTTTTCCTGTACTTGACGGGGCAGAATTACTGGCTTGTTTCCCAGGGGCTCCGCGACCCGGAGGCAGCCTGTGGTTGTTTTGGCGACCTGATTCAGCGTAGCGCCGGCGAAGCCTTCTGGCAGGATCTTTTCATGCTGGGGCTTCCCCTCATCGTGGCGATCCGCCTGCTGCCGCGGAGTCTCCATTTCCCACTGTATCGATCGATGATCGCGTCAGTCGTGTCGGTTCTTGTGGCCCTGTTCATGGCTAGATCTCCTTCTCTGGTGGCCGCCGGCGACGCACTCCATTTTGCCGCCGAGGGAGCCCTGGAGACAGTACTTGTTCCCATATCTGCAAGTGTCTTCGTGGACGCCAAAGAAGATCTTAAGGCCGAGGTCTTTCTTTCTGAAGGCAGCGCCAGCTTCGTGCTTGTCTCCACCAGTCTCCCTTACCTGGTCGTTCTTGATCCTCGGCAGCGGAGTTTCAAGGCAGTTGGCCGCGAGAACCTCCAGGTGAACCCCGTCGGTGAGCGGAGGCTTGCGGAAGCTTCCCAACCGCTGGCCGAAGGGAACTTCGAAATGGCTCCCGACGGAATTCGCCTTTCTGTCGCTGGAAAGACCGTCCTCTTGATCCCCGACTAGGTATTCACTTCCATAAATACGGCAACCCATCCGCCAACGTCGCAGTACTTACGGACGGGAGTACTAAGTGAAAACTCTGTACCAGATACTTCCGTTGAAAGCTTGACACTCCTCTCCAGCGCTGCCTACACTCGAGGCTGTTTAAAACCGTGAACCGTCACGACCTGGATGTGTGGGAAGATCGGTGAAAGTCCGGCGCTGCCCTCGCAACTGTAATCAGTACACACCAGTTCAGTATTCGCCACTGTTCAGCCATTGAATGGGAAGGCCCGAGCTGGTTGCCGCTGAAAGCCAGGAGACCGATCCGGTCGTGCCTCTCTGCTTCCGAAGGGGAAGCGAAAGGAGGACGAATGTTGTCCCGCCACCAGTTGAAACCCAACCCTCCAGGCGGATCCGATCGAGGCTGTTAAGGCCTTACGGAACCAGGCAGGAATCTTTACCGGGCGGTCTTTTTACGCCTCTCAGCTAACCCCGATTCCTGCACAAGTACTCACTTCCATGAATACGATGACGTTTGTTGGGAGCGCGACGGAGACCAGATTGAGGCGCGACGACGAGTCGATGGGGGGCCATCGGCGAGGAGGAGCAACAAAGAGGTGGGCCCGTCCCGCCCCAACCCTTCGGGCGGATGGGGGTTGCGGTCGATCTCTTTGTCGTTCGTCGTCAACGATGTTTCTGCATCGCCTCCTCCTCTCTTCGCGACCTCACCTCGCAAGACCCATCCGCAAACGTCACCGTATTCATGGAAGGGAGTACCAAGCTTGACCTGACCTATTGCCTTGGAGGAACAACATGAGGTTTCATACCTTTGCCTTTGCCGTCTTTTTGATGACGACACTGCTAACGCCTGCCGGCCAGGCCCAGAGCCGGACCCAGCCGGATCCCGACCCCGTTCAGCAGGGGACCTCGGATGAGGGGGAAGAAGCGGATCCTGCAACTCCCGATCCACTCAAATACGAGGTCACCGTAACAGCCACTCGAACTTCCATTGCGGTCGACAAGGTGGGTTTTACAACCCACGTAGTCGGGCGCGAGGAGATCGAGGCTCAAGGAGCCCGGACCATAGCCCAGGTCCTGGAGACTGTTCCCGGCTTCAGCGTAGCTCGCACCGGCTCTTTTGGAGGACAGACTTCTGTCTTCGTGCGTGGAGGGGAGAGCAATTTCAACCTTGTTCTGGTGGACGGAGTGCAGATCAATGAGCCGGGAGGGGCGATGGATTTTGCCGATCTGACCACGGCTAACGTGGAGCGCATTGAAATCGTTCGAGGTCCGGGCTCCGTTCTCTACGGGTCCGAGGCTGTCACATCGATCATCCACATCATTACCACTCAGGGGCAGGGAAGGACCGCAGCGAACTTCCAGGTCGAGGGTGGGACTTTCAACAGCTATCTGTCCAGCGGGTCGGTTTCGGGAGGAACGGAGAGACTCGGCTACGCTTTGAGTGGACTTTTTTCAGACACGAGCGGTTTCCTGCCTTTCAACAGCGACTATCAGCGGGGCGAGATGTCCGCCAGGTTTGATTTCCAGCCCTGGGACAGTAGCGCGATCACGGCCACCGTTCGCCATCGGAGTTCGGACCAGGAGTTCGCCACCGATACGAGCGGCGCCGTGGTCGATCCCAACGACTTCCGAACGGCCGAGGACACGCTTTACTCGGTAAGATTCAGCCAGATCGTGGCCTCGAACTACACTTCCAGCGTCCAATTCGGGTTTCACCGCAGAGACTCTGAGAACTTCACAATTGCGGACGGAGTCACTGATTTCTTCGATTTCGACCTGATCCGAGAGGACAGTCGCACTTATCTCGACTGGCAGAACGACTTCGCGGTTGGCGGGAGCCACCTGCTGACCACCGGTCTTTCCTATGCCAGGGAGGAATCGATCACCGAATCAGCCAACCGGCGCAACCTGGGCGTGTACATTCAGGACCAGATTTCCCTGAGCAGGCGCTTTTCAGTGACGACCGGGTTTCGTTTTGACGAAAATGACCGCTTCCGGGATTTCGTTTCGGCCAACCTCTCTGCCTCTTACAAGCTGAATCCGCAGGCGCGCCTGCGTGCCAGCGTCGGGAACGGATTCCGATCTCCGACATTCGATGAAATACTGGGCTTCCCAAATTTTGGCATCGTTGGTAACCCCGACTTGAGGCCCGAACAGAACCTGGGAATGGATGCGGGGGTTGACCTTCGATTGTCGCGCCATTTGGGCGGTTTGTCCGCTACCTTTTTTTGGAACCGGTTCACAGATCTCATCGAGTTCACTTTCGCCGTTCCTCCAGGTAGCCCCAATACTCGGAATGTCCAGGAAGCGAGGAGCCAGGGGCTTGAAATCGAGGGTTTCCGTGAAATACGGCCCGGCCTCAAGCTGGGAGCGGGATACACTCTTACGGGAACCGAGGTGACTGACTCGGGTTCTACGTCCGGAGGGAATTTTGTGGAGGGTGACAGTCTGCTCAGGCGGCCCCGACATTCGGGCCTGGTCTATGTTTTCTATTCGGCCAGGCGTCTCACCGGACGGATCGATTTCAAGTACAAGGGGCAACGCGACGACCGGCGATTCTTTCCCGACTTTTCGAGTGCTCGGGTGGAGTTGCCGGGCTATCTGAAGGTGGATTTTGGTTTGCGCTTTTCACTGTTTCACTGGGGTTCGGACGGGGATGTGGCCTTCACGCTCCGTGGTGAAAACCTCTTTGACGAGAACTATCAAGAGATCGCCGGCTTTGAGTCGCCCGGGAGACTGGTCATGGCGGGACTTGGGTTCCGGTTCTAGCTGCTAGAGATCACATGCCGCCGGGAGGCCCTCGATTCCTCTGGCTTTGAGAGCGGCGCGCACGATAGCGCGTGACGTCACTTCGGCTGCCAGGATTCCGACCAGACCGAGCCGAGCTTCCACGGTCCCCGCGGACAGTGAGAACACAGTGTCGCCGTCGCTCGGCGTGTGGACCGGATTGACAGCACGAGCGAGTCCATCATGGCTCATCTGGGCCACTTTGGTCAGCCCTGTCTTGTCGAGCCGGGCGTTTGTCGCGACAACCGCCAGAGTTGTGTTCTGCAGCTTTCCCGTTCGGGAGGCGACTTTCCCATCCAGTATCTGTCTCATGGTGTTGATTAAGGATCGGCCGTCGGGCGTTCTGGCCCCCGCCACGAGTTTACCGGAGTGCGGATCCACGATGTCCCCAAGCGCATTCACTGCTGCCAGCGCAGCCACTGTCAAGTCCCCAACCTTGACAGAGCTGGAACCGATTCCCGACTTCATGGCCCGCTTCATCCCGAAGGTCTTCCCGACCGTGGCGCCGGTGCCCGCCCCAACATTGCCCTCCTCGACGGGGCCCGCTGATGCCCTGGAGCAGGCCCGATAGCCCGAGGCTTGATCGGGTCGGATCTTGGGATCCCCGATTCCGAGGTCGTAGAGAATGGCTGCGGGCACAATGGGCACCGGGGCGTGGCGCGTCCCGTAACCGAGTCCTTTTTCTTCCAGGTATCGAACCACACCGGTTGCGGCTTCCAGCCCGAAAGCACTGCCTCCCGAAAGCAGAATGGCCTGAACTCGATCCACCGTGTTCACTGGCTTGAGCAAATCCGTTTCTCGCGTTCCGGGAGCAGATCCTCGAACGTCGACTCCGGCAACGGCTCCGGCTTCCGTGAGAACCACGGTGCAGCCAGTGCCTTCCAGCGTGTCGTGACCAACACGGATTCCGTCAATGCTGGTCAATCCGCCTTCGTATTCCAAGCCTTTACAGGCCGGATTCAGAGACAGAAAGGGTGTCACCAGACCAACAAGGGCGAACTCCCGACGGCTCAAACTTGTGGGGTTTCCTTGAGGTTTTCGAATGGCTGCTTCCTTCCTATAGCGCGGCAAGTGGAGATGTAAGCCGAATCTTGTCACGCCCGGAGGCGCGGGTGATCATTCATCTAGGAGCCGGGTCGCCCCGGCCCTCGAGCGGCCTACCCGCTCCGCTTTCGCGCAAAACGAATGAGCCGGGCAAGCTCAGACGGAGCCTATTTGGCCTTGCACTGCGTGGGGTTTACCTTGCCTCCGAATGTCACCACCGGAGCGGTGAGCTCTTACCTCACCGTTTCACCCTTACCATCCGAAGATGGCGGTTTGTTTTCTGTGGCACTTTCCGTAGGGTCGCCCCCCCTTCCTGTTAGGAAGCACGCTGCCCTGTAGTGTTCGGACTTTCCTCCCCCCGGAACCAGGCCGGGCGGCGATCACCCTCTCCACTTGCCAAGCGTATTTTAGCACGCATGAAACGTGAAACGGCGAACGCAAAGTGGGAGCCACCTCCCAAGTTTTCAGAACCTTACGAGATCCGAACCCGGGACTTCGAAAAGCGGAGTGTATCAATCAGGACTAGCTGGCCGAATACCCGGCCCAACTTTGCGGAGGCTTCGAAGCGAACAGGGAGCCGAAGATCATCGCGACTGTACCAAATCAAGAAATGGCCCCCTTCTCGGAAGATCCCATCTTCAGTTCGCAACCGCACGCTGTCGTGCGAGTCCAGGCCCGATCGAACCCGTTCTATGGCCTCGACCCGCACTCGTACCCGCTTGATCCGCCCATTGTCGTGAAGGTGGATCAGGTACGCTTGCTCCGGAAGGAGTTCCCGCAGGCGACCGGCATAGAACACGGATACAACGTCCGAGACCGCGCCGGGAATCGCCTCAATTCTCTGGTCGCGAATCGTCCGTGCGGAGCTGTCGGCAAGATCGATCTCTCGGACAACCGCGTGGCCGGCCTGATAGTTTATTCTCATCTCCAGATCTCGCTTTTTCTTGCCGCGACGTTTGCGATGAATGAATTGGAGAGAGCGAAAATCGCGTGCATCGACGATCGACTCAAAATCATCTTCGATCTTCATCCCCAGGGAGGCCAGGAATCCTCTCGATCTGGCCTGAGCCGTGATCCGGAAAGCCGGAGCTCCTTCGAATTTCTCTCGTCGGATCTGGAGATTAACCTCACCGGCTTTCACGGCAGGTATGAAGGGAAGGGGTTTCCAGTGCACCTCGTAGCGAACCTTCTCCCCGTCCTGGAATGGGACCATGGCCGGCCGAAGAGAAGCCTCAAGCAGCGGAATTTGAGGCACCTCCGCCGGGGCCCCCAGGCTCAGATAGAGGATCCACCACCCCAATAAAGCCGGGCTCCAGGATTTCCGCGCGAGACTCAGAGAGGCCATTGCAATTTCAAGCACAGGAAGAGACTGACGATGAAATACCCCACGATGGCATTGTACTCACGATTCTCAAGGACCCGGTTCCAACTGAAGCGGGCTACCTCATGAGCGGAGACGGGCAGAGGTTTGCCCGGGAGAAACAGTGAGACGCGTTCCCTGTAAGACAGGTAGTCCGCTCCGTACTCGTCACAAAGTTCCTTTTCCTCTCGTCTCATCACCGGTCTGTAGAGAAGGACGAAGAGGAGCAGGAAAAGTATCAGGAGGAAGAACCTGGCCGAGGCCAGAGTGAACCCCAGTCCCATCAGGAAAGATCCCAAATAAAGCGGGTTGCGAGTGAAGCGATAGGGTCCGTGCACTGCCAGCCGGCGCCATTTCTCGAGGTATCCCGTGGACCAGATTCTAACCGCCAGGCCGACGGCCGCCACCAGCAAACCGGCTCCCAGGAGATAAGGTGTGGGCCTGCATGAATACAGGAAAACCAGGCCGAAAAGAAAACCGACAGGAACGCGGATCCGCTGCACGTTCACGATTCTCTCCCGCGCTCAACTAGGAGCCGCAAGTTCGAGGCGACGCTGTACGGCTTCCAAGACTGTCTCTCCCGAGATGTCCATGCAGATGAACTGGTTACAGACCCGCTTGTAAGAGTTGGAACAGGGAAGGTCCCGCTTCACCACGATATCCGTCTCCGAATAGGGTCCATTGCGAGCGGTTGCCGTTGGTCCCAGAATGGCCACCACGGGAGTCCCCGTGGAAACAGCCAGGTGCAAAGGCCCGGAATCTCCCGCCACCATCAGTCTCGAGACACGGCACAAAGCCGCGAGTTGCGTAATCGTAGTCGGAAAAGCCACCAGGTTCTTGATCCCGGCTTCCTGCCTCAGTTCCTCTACGAGTCCTTCCTCTCCCGGACCGTAAGTAACTGCAACCGGGAGCTTCAGTTGTTCCACGATCGTTTTTGCCAGCCAACCGTATTTGCTGACAGGCCAGCGCTTGGTTACCCATCCCGCTCCCGGATTGAGCAGAACCGGGCTGCGGATTTCGAAGTCCGACAATCGACGCCTCACATATTCTTGATCTTCCCGGGGAATCTTGAAAGGCACGAGTGGCGTAGCGTTGTTCCCACCGACGAACCGTTTGACCAGCCCCAGGTTGCCATCGATCACGTGCTGATTGAGGTCGGACTCTCCTTTCTCACGGTGCGTGTAGAGCCATCCCGTGCCCTTTTCTTTAAACCGCTCCGCCCTGAATCCAACGACTCGTCCATGGCTAGCGATGCGGGCCAGGACTGCCGATTTGAGTAGCCCCTGAAAGTCGACAACCATGTCAAATCGTTCCTGTCGCAGGGACGTGACGAGGCGGACAACGTCGGGGGCATCGGAGGAACCCGATTTCCAGCGTCTGAGATCGACCGGCCAGGCTCTTCGAACCCCGGGGACGCAGCGAAGCAAGGGAATGTAAGGGGGCTCTGCCAACCAGTCAATACTGGCAGCGGGAAGACGGGTGTGGAGTAGTTGCTGGGCAGGCAGGGCATGAAGGATGTCCCCCAGGGCTCCGAGTCGAATAATCAGAACTTTGTCCATGTGCATCATCCCTTACGCAATCGCTCGAGAAGGCCGGCACTGGAATGATCCTTCGGGTCCCCTACAATGGCTATTCGGCCTCCATAGGATCTCACCGTCTCGCGCTCGGGAACCGTCTCTGGTGTGTAGTCGGTTCCCTTGGCGTGTACATCCGGATGCAGTTTTTGGAGCAGTCGATCGACGGTCGGGTCGTCAAAGATGAGAACCGTGTCAACACACTCCAGAGCTGCAATCATTTCTGCCCGCTCCCTGGCCGGGAACACCGGACGACCATCTCCCTTCAGAGTCCGCACCGAGCGGTCGCCGTTCAATGCCACGAACAGCTTGTCTCCTTCGCCTGCGGCTCCCACGAGGTAGCGTATGTGACCCACATGGAGCAGGTCGAAGCACCCGTTCGTGAAGACCACGGACTGGCCCTGCCTTCGTGCCTCTTTCCGCAGTTCCAGCGCTCTCTCCAGGGTCACCAGTTTGTGCCGGGCCTGGGGACTTTCAGCCACTTCGGATCGCCTCCAGGAGTTCACCGGCTGAGACCGTCGCAGTTCCTTTCTTGTTGACGACCAGACCGGCAGCGATGTTGGCCATTCTTGCCGCCTCTTCGAAATCAGATCCGGCCGCCAGGCTGGCCGTGTATGTGGCAGTGACGGTGTCGCCCGCCCCCGTGACATCTGCGACCTCATCGCAGCCAAAGGCCGGTATGTGGATGACACGCTCGGCCTCAAAAAGACTCATCCCCAGTCGGCCGCGAGTGATCAGTAACGCCTTCAAGTCCCACTCCTTCAAGAGACGCTGCCCGATACCGACCAGCCGTTCATGATCCTGGCCGATGCTCACGGAGGCCGCCTGCTCCACCTCGCTGATATTGGGTGTTATCGAGGTGGCTCCGCTGAAACGTTCAGGGTGGAACCGAGAATCGATCACGATCGGGATGGCTGCTGAGCGGGCCATCTCAATCGCTCTGGAAGCCACCCGGGTGCTGATTGTTCCGAGGCTGTAGTCCGAGACAATGACTGCATCTGCCTGGGATTGAAATCTCTCCAGATTCTCGAGCAGACGTGATTCCAATGCTTCACTCAGTTCATGGCTGTGCTCATAGTCGAGACGAACCACCTGTTGTCGAAAAGAATGAAATGATCCTGCCAGTAAGCGGCTCTTGCAGGTGGTATGGAATTCCGGGGAGAGCACGACTCCTTCGGTCGACACCGAATCGGGCCAGGCCGCAAGAAGTCCCTGCCCCCATGGGTCGTCGCCCACAATGCCGACTGGTGTGACCCGGGCACCGAGGGCCGCAACTCCGGCAACAGTATTCGCCCCGCCTCCAGGGCGCCATTCCTTTTCCCGATATCTTAGGATCAGGACGGGAGCCTCGCGGGAGGTTCGAGTGATCTCCCCAAAGATGAATTCGTCCAGCAGAAAGTCACCCACTACCAGAAGATGAGTGTTGCGGATGGCGGGAATCAGTGTCTCAAGGTCTCTCAAATCGTCTCTCCCAGAATCCAGCGCACGGCCTGGAGAACATCTCTGGCCACGAAGTCCGGGCCGAAAGCGCTCTCTGAAGGCGAATCATCTTCGGGTCCCTCGGTCTCGGCGATAAGGATGGTTCTGCAGCCGGCCCGCCGACCGGCTTCCACGTCACTCTGAGAATCGCCCACCATGAAGCTCAGTTGGGGGGAAAGGCCCAGTTCGTCCGCAGCACGGAGAATCAGTCCAGGTTGAGGCTTGCGGCACGTACAGTTTCTCCGATAGGGCAGTTCTCCTTCCGTAGGGTGGTGGGGGCAGTAATAGAAAGCATCCAGAAAAGCACCGCGATGCCACAGTCGGGCCTGCATTTCTGAGTGGATCGCCGACAGCTCTTTTTCGCTCAGGAGCCCGCGCGCAATCGCCGACTGGTTCGTTATCACCACCGCCGGGATTCGGTTTCGGTTCAAGAGAAGAATCGCCTCCCAGGTTTCCTCGAAGAGCTCCAGATCGGATATGTCGACGAGATACTCGCAGTGCCGAATCAACGTCCCATCCCGGTCAAGGAAAACCCCCTTCTTGCGGAGCAGAGCAGCCGCGTTGGGATGATGAGAAGAGGAAAGATCGACGATCGCACCCGTTCCTGCCATTTCCCTGAATTCTCGCAGGTTTGGGTTCCAGGTTCCAGGTTCAGAAAGCGGGAAGGGCCCCGGGCGACTCCCGGAGGAGTTTAAACGGTCGCTGCCCGGGGCCCCTCCCACTTTCTCCTGACACTCAGAATCCGGTCGCAGCCCTGAGCACGCCTCCCATATTCAGATTTCAAGGTTCTGATCTGGGTCTTGGAATCTGGAATGGAGTAATCCCTGAGCCGCTTTGAACACCTCGTCAACCGTGATCCGGTCGAAGCAGCGCAGGTCAATCGGACATTCTCTGAGCAGGCAGGGGCTGCACTCGACGTGCTTGTGAATGACGACGGCGCTAGAGCACAGGGGGCCCGTGGCGATCTCGTCGGTGGAGCCGAAGAGGGCTACCTGGGGGATTTGCAGGGCTGCAGCCAGGTGCATGGGACCGGAGTCGTTGGTCAATAACAGATCACACTGGCTGAGCAGACCCATCAAAGTCGCCACACTGGTTCTTCCGCTCAAGCAGCGTGGACTGGTCCGCATTTGCTTCTCGATCTGGCTGGCAAGCGAGACTTCCGATCTGGAGCCAATGAGCAGGATCTCCGCTCCTTCTTCCTCCACAAGGAGATCCGCGACAGCTGCATAGCGATCCAGAAACCAGCGTTTGGCAGGCCCAAAAGCGGCTCCTGGATTCAGGGCCACGAGTGGTCGGCCGCGATCCACTCGCTTCTTCTTCAGCAGACTGTTCGCTTTCTCGATGGCCGACTCGTCGGCCTCGAGAGCGATGTCGGGAGCGTAGTCCCTGTCCTCAAGATAGTCGACTTCAGAGAGCCCCAGTTGATGAATCAGATCGAGGTAATAGAACGCCTGGTGATATCCGAGGCGCTTGCTTCTGGGCCGGACCCCACGAGTGAGCAGCAGGGAGCGGCCGTCTGTTCTGTATCCTAGTCGATTCGGAACTCGAGCCAGAAAAGCAGGAAGGGCTGAGGCAAAGGAGTTCGGAAAGAGGAGGACTCGATCCGAGCTTCGCAGCTCCCGGCTCTCCAGACGAATCCGGGCCCAGGCTCCCGCATGTTCCAGGGCAATGACCCGGTCGACGAAAGCCTGTCCCTCGAAAAGGCCTGTAACCCGGCCGTAGCCCGCAACCGTCAACTGGTCTTCAGGGTACAAGCGCCGTAATTCTTTGACGGCTGCCACCGACATGACGCAATCCCCGATCCAATTACTGGCTCGAATCAGCATTAGTACTCCCTTTTCATAGAGGTGGCAGCAGACTCTCGAGTTCTTCCTTCCAGATCCTCAAAAACTCGTCGCGGTCTTCGGGCCGAGCCTCGATCTGGAAGACTATCAATTCTCCCTCCCCAAACTGAAGGTGGTTCAGTCGAACCGCATCTTTTTCCGTGGTGATCACGCAGCGGGCCCCCAGTTCTCTGGCCCGATCCAGCGCTCTATCCAGTTCGCCTTGCCGGAACACGTGATGGTCGTGGAAGAGAATCTGGTCGACTACCCGAATCTGGTAGTGAGCCAGGTCCCTGAGAAACACCACCGGATTGCCGATTGCCGCCACGGCGATCACCTGCTGGTTCATCAGATCACGAAGAAGGAAGAGCTTTCCAGTTCGAAGGTCTTTCAGTCCCACGGCGTCGTGATAGAAGTAGGCAATCGGAACTGTAGGGTGGCGATGACGGATTGACAATTCGATGGCTTCGGTATCGGTGGCCAGGTGGGAGCGAGTGACAATGATCATGTCCGCCCGTGAGATCGCCTGCAAAGGTTCCCGCAGACGCCCTCTGGGTAGGAGATACCCCCCGCCAAAGGGATCCGTCCCGTCAATGAGAAGAAGGTTCAGGTTCCTTTTCAGTGCCAAATGCTGGAATCCGTCATCCAGGAGATGAATGGCGCGTTCATAGCGATCTTCGATGGAGCGACCGGCTCGATACCGATTCCTGCCAACTACGACTGGGACCCCGGCTAAAGCTCTGGCCAGCATGTAGGGCTCGTCACCACAGTCATCCGGACCGAGCAGAGGTTGGGAACCCTCCGAGACAATCGCTCCGGTTTTCTCCCGCTTTCCGCGGTATCCGCGACTCAGGATGATGGGCTGGTAGCCAAGTTTCTGGAGCACTCCTGCCAGGTAAGCCACAAAAGGGGTCTTACCCGTACCTCCCACAGTCAGGTTACCCACACTGATCACCGGTGAACGGAGCGTCTTGGAACTCAGAATTCCCCATTCGAAGAGGCGTCGGCGGATCTCAACCCCGGTGGCGTAAAGCAGCGAAAGCAGATAGGTCATGCCTGTCCGTCGCCCCCTGGTTGGGAAACCTCCGGAGCACAGTGCTCGATTAGTTCAATGGTACGACGAACAGCTCCCTGGTTGTCCCGGATGACTCTGCGGGCGTTCCCTCCCAGCCACCGTCGTGCGGTGGCGTCCCGCAAAAGTTCTCTCATTTTACTCTGCAGCTCTTGAGCCGTCTGGACTTGCAGGGCTGCGTAGGAGCCTAGGAAAACCTCAGATATTTCTCTGAAGTTTTGCATGTGAGGGCCAAACAGGATTGGCTTCTGGAAGTGGGCTGCCTCGATCAGGTTGTGGCCGCCTACCGGAGTGAGACTGCCTCCCACAAAGATCAGATCGGCTATTTCATAGAGATGGGCCAGTTCCCCAATCGTATCCACAACGACGACTGTGGGATCGATGGTCTCGGAGCCATCCAGTTGAGATCGCCGAACCACTCGCAGCGAACTTGCCTTCAGCAATCTCGTGACGGAGTCGAACCGGTGGGGATGTCGCGGCGCCACCACCCATCGAAGATGCTCGAACTCCTTTCGAAGAGAGAGAAACACTTGCAACAGAAGTACTTCCTCTCCCTCATGGGTGCTGCCACAGACCCAGATCAAGCGGCCCTCTTTCTGATCCAGAGCAAGGTCCACCCGACGGACGGCGGCGCTGGCCCCGGGATTCTTGGGAAGCGAATAATCAAACTTCAGATTCCCTGTCCAGTGGACTCGATCGGGCGGACCTCCCAGCCGGACCACCCTATCTTTGTCCCGGCGACTCTGCATCCCCATCTTGCAGAAGGATTTCAACATCCAGCTGGTCAGGAAACCGATTCTCTGATAGCGCTCGAAGGACCGGTCCGAGATGCGGCCGTTTACCAGCAGCAGCGGAATGTGGGTTGCCCGGACGCAGTGGATGAAGGATGGCCACAGTTCTGTCTCGGTCAGGATCACCAGATCCGGAGCCACAGCCCGAAGATACCGGCGGCAGCTGGTCTTCCAGTCCAAAGGGAAGAAGAAAACCGAGGCTTCTTCGGAATAGAGACGTTGGGCCATCGCCTGGGCCGATTCGGTGGTCGTGGAAATGAACAGCCGATCTCTGGGAATACCCAGCTGCTGGACCAGAGGTCGGAGCGAATTTGCCTCTCCAACCGACACGGAATGAATCCAGACACGGGGACCGTCTTTGGGGCGGAGTTTGCGCAGCGAACGAGGCAGCAGGCCCGCTCGCTGCCACAGCGGCCTCCAACTCTGGTCGCCCCTCAACAGCCGGAGCAGGAAAACCGGGAAATAGAGGAGCAGCGCAACCGTGTAAAGCAGTGGATAGAGGTAATTCAGGACAAAGTGCATGGTTTCTTTGAAACGATAGCCGGTCCTCGCTCATCGTAATACGCGGGTGTACTAAGCACAAAGGACCTTCCAAGCTCATCCGGACGGTGTTAGAATGCCGTCTTTATTGCTGACTGAGCCCCTTGACAGGGAATCGGCTGCAGGCTTAAGATTTAGAGCTCGTTATTTGACAGGTAAGTGCGTCCGTTTCGATGATGCTGCGGCATCTTTTTTTGTTTCTAGGAGAACGCGACAGTGCCCACGTTTAATCAATTAGTCAGAAAGGGTCGAAAGCGTGCGAAGAGCAAGACGAAGAGTCCTGCTCTCCAGGCCTGCCCCCAGAAAAGGGGGGTATGCGTGCGCGTTTACACGCAGACGCCCAAGAAACCGAACTCGGCCCTTCGCAAGGTGGCTCGGGTCCGGCTGACGAACGGGATTGAGGTCACAACCTATATTCCGGGTGTGGGTCACAACCTGCAGGAGCACTCGATTGTGCTGATCAGGGGAGGTCGTGTGAAAGACCTCCCTGGCGTCAGGTATCACGTCATTCGGGGAACTCTGGACGCCGTTGGAGTGGAGGGTCGAAATCAGCGCCGCTCCAAATACGGCACTAAGAGGCCCAAAGGATAGTCGCAAGATTCTGTTTTCACCCAAGCTGCATTGAACCCTTTGCAGCTTGTTTTGTTTTTGGAGCAGCAAGCATGTCCAGGCGGAGAGAAGTTCCCAAGCGCCCGATTCTTCCAGATACTGTCTTTGGAAGTGAACTGGTTTCACGCTTTATCAACCAGTTGATGCGAGACGGCAAGAAGGCGATTTCGGAACAGGCGTTCTATGCTGCGATGGACCTGATTCGGGAGCGCACCGATGACGACCCGGTTAAGATCTTTCGACGGGCACTCGACAACGTCAAACCGATGGTTGAGACCAAATCTCGCAGAGTTGGCGGTTCCACTTATCAGGTTCCGATTGAGGTGAATACCCGACGTCGCAGTTCTCTGGGGATTCGCTGGTTGATTGGGTATGCCCGGGGTCGGCACGAACGTACTATGGCGCAACGTCTGGCAAACGAAATCATGGATGCCGCTAATGACCGAGGTGGAGCGGTGAAGAAGAAGGAGGACGTGCACCGCATGGCCGAGGCCAACAAAGCCTTTGCGCACTACCGCTGGTAGTCCAACACGCCTGGCTCGTTCAGAATCACATCGAAGAGCAAACAGACTCTAGCTGCCCGCCGGACTTCCACTGGCTGCTAGTGCTGAGAGCACTGAGAATTGAGTAATAATAGTGTCTAGAAAAGTTCCGCTGGAAAAAACCCGAAACATCGGCATCATGGCCCACATCGATGCCGGGAAGACAACCTGTACAGAGCGGGTTCTCTTTTACACCGGCATGACCTACAAGTTGGGAGAGGTGCATGACGGGACGGCCACGATGGACTGGATGGTGCAGGAGCAGGAGCGGGGAATCACGATTACCTCGGCTGCCACCACCTGCATGTGGGGTGAGACCCGAATCAACATCATCGACACCCCGGGTCACGTTGATTTTACTGCCGAAGTGGAGCGATCTCTGCGTGTCCTGGACGGTGCAGTAGCGCTGTTTGATGCTGTGGCCGGCGTCGAGCCTCAATCCGAGACCGTTTGGAGGCAGGCCGACAAGTACGGAGTTCCCCGCATCGCCTTCATGAACAAGATGGATCGAGCAGGAGCCGATTTCTTCGCTTCTATGGATTCCATCCGCCGAAAACTGGGTGCCAAGCCGGTCCCACTTCAGATTCCTCTGGGCCAGGAAGAAGGCTTTGAGGGAGTTATCGATCTCGTTACCATGCAGGCCATTGGCTACAAGACAGATGCTCTGGGAGCTGAGTTCGAGACGCACGAGATTCCCGAGGAGTATCTCGAGCAGGCAGCCGAGTGGCGAGAGAAGATGGTGGAGCTTGTAGTTGAAAGTGACGATGCCCTGTTAGAGAAATATGTTGCCGGTGAGGACGTTACTTCCGAAGAGCTGGTCGCCGCTATCCGGCTGGGTACCTGCCGGCTCGACTTCACACCTTGCCTGTGTGGAAGTGCCTTCAAGAACAAGGGGGTCCAGCCCCTTTTGGATGCCATTGTCAGCTACCTGCCCAGCCCGCTCGACATTCCTGCCATGCAGGGGGTTCATCCTGACACAGGAGAGGTGTTGGAGCGCCAGGCGGACGATCAAGCTCCATTCTCAGGCCTGATTTTCAAAATCATGACCGATCCGTTTGTGGGCCAGCTGGCTTTCATGCGGGTCTACTCCGGCACCCTCCCGACTGGTACCCGAGTTCTGAACAGCAGGCAGCGAAAGAAGGAGCGGGTTGGCCGCATTCTGCGCATGCACGCCAATAAGCGGGAGGAGATGAAAGAGGTTCACTCCGGCGATATTATGGCGGTTGTCGGGTTGAAGCGGGTTGGCACCGGGGACACCATTTGTGATCCTCACTCGCCGATCATTCTCGAGGCGATGGATTTTCCGGAACCAGTCATCTCGGTTGCGATCGAGCCGAAGACGCGGGCAGACCAGGACAAGCTCGGGTTTTCGCTGCAGAAGCTGATGCAGGAGGATCCGACGTTCAAGGTCCACACGGATGAGGAAACCGGGCAGACCATCATCTCAGGTATGGGTGAGCTCCATCTGGAGATCATTGTGGATCGCCTGCTTCGGGAGTTTGACGCCAACGCCAATGTGGGGAAACCACAGGTGGCATACCGGGAAACGATTCGATCGGCCGTAGAAGCGGAGGGTCGCTTCGTGCGGCAGACCGGCGGCCGGGGCCAGTACGGCCATGCCAAGATCCGGATTGAGCCGGTGCCTGGAGAGGGTTTTGTGTTTGAGAACAAGATCATCAGGGGCGCCATTCCCAGAGAGTTCATTGGCCCGGTGGAGCAAGGAATTCGGGAGGCGATGGAGGGCGGTATCCTGGCCGGTTACGAAATGCAGGACGTGAAGGTGACTCTCCTGGATGGCTCTTTCCACGCGGTCGACTCTTCCGAGGTGGCTTTTAAGATCGCGGGCTCCATGGCTTTCAAGAACGCGGCTGAAGCAGCCGCGCCGGTTCTCCTGGAGCCAGTAATGAGTGTCGAAGTGGTGATCCCGGAGGATGAGGACTATACGGGGGACGTCATAGGAGACCTCAATTCTCGCCGGGGCAGGATCGGACAGATGGAAACACGGGGAAACAGTCGGGTCGTGACGGCCACGGTTCCGTTGTCAGAGATGTTTGGGTATGCCACAACTCTCCGTTCCCTGACTCAGGGGCGAGCCAACCACTCGATGCATTTTGATCATTACCACGAAGTTCCGCAGCAGGTTTCCGATGAGATCGTGTCGCGGACCCGGGGGCGTCTGGTGGGATCAGGAAAAGGGAGCAAACTGTAGTCATGGCGAAGCAGAAGTTTGAGAGAACAAAGCCGCACGTGAATGTGGGGACAATAGGCCATGTGGATCATGGGAAGACGACGTTGACAGCAGCGATCACACAGGTGCTGGCGGAGAGAGATGCGTCGACAGTGGTGCGATCGTTTGACTCGATCGACAATGCACCGGAGGAGAAAGAGAGAGGGATCACGATCGCGACGGCGCATGTGGAGTATGAGACCCAGAACCGGCACTACGCGCACGTGGACTGTCCTGGGCATGCGGATTATGTAAAGAACATGATCACAGGGGCGGCGCAGATGGACGGGGCGATTCTGGTGGTGAGTGCAGCGGATGGGCCGATGCCGCAGACGCGGGAGCATATATTGCTGGCTCGGCAGGTAGGAGTGCCGTACATAGTTGTGTTTTTGAACAAAGTGGACATGGTCGACGACGAGGAGCTGGTGGAGCTGGTAGAGCTGGAGGTGAGAGAGCTGCTGTCGACCTATGAGTTTCCTGGAGAGGACATTCCGGTGGTGAAGGGGAGTGCTTTGCAGGCGCTGGAAGGTGAGGAGGAAGGGAAGGCCCAGATCAAGGAGTTGATGGCAGCGGTGGACGAGTATATACCGGTACCGGAGCGAGCGGTGGACAAGCCGTTTTTGATGCCGATCGAGGACATTTTTTCGATCAGTGGTCGAGGGACGGTGGTGACGGGACGGATCGAGCGAGGGATGGTTAAGGTAGGGGAGGAGATGGAGATCGTAGGGATCCGGGACACGATGAAGCGAGTGGTAACGGGAGTGGAGATGTTCAAGAAGCTGCTGGACGAGGGGCAGGCTGGAGACAACGTGGGGTTGCTGTTGAGAGGGACGGACAAGGAGGACGTGGAGCGAGGCCAGGTGGTGGCGCAGACGGGGACGATCACGCCGCACACGAAGTTCAGGGCGGAAGCCTACATTTTGACCAAGGAAGAAGGAGGGCGGCACACGCCGTTTTTCAAGGGCTACCGGCCGCAGTTTTACTTTCGGACGACGGATGTCACGGGAGTGGTGGAACTGCCGGAAGGGACGGAGATGGTGATGCCGGGAGACAATGTGTCGGCAGGTGTGGAATTGATCACGCCGATCGCGATGGAGAAGGGGCTGCGATTTGCCATCCGAGAAGGTGGACGAACGGTCGGGGCCGGCACCATCACCGACATCGCGGAGTAAAGGAAAGAATTGAAGAAGGGACATTGAATCTCGATGCTTGATGAGAAAATCAGGATTCGACTGAAGGCTTTCGATCATCGCGCTCTGGATAAGTCGACGCGTGAGATCGTGGATATTGCCAAGAGAACGGGGGCACGCGTTTCGGGCCCTGTTCCACTTCCCACTAAGATCAGCCGCTACACGGTTCTGAGATCGCCTCACGTCGACAAAAAATCGAGGGAGCAGTTCGAGGTGCGAACTCACAAGAGACTGGTGGATATTCTCGAACCAACTCCACAGACAGTAGATGCCCTCATGAAACTGGATCTGCCGGCAGCCATTGATGTCGAAATCAAAGCCTTCGGCACGGAGAAGGAATAGGACATGGTGGAGGGTTTGATCGGCAAGAAAATAGGTATGACTCAGGTCTTTGACGATCAGGGCCGGGTGGTTCCGGTGACTGTCCTGCGGGTCGGACCCTGTGTTGTGGTGCAAAAGAAAACTGCTGCCAGCGATGGTTACCAGGCAGTCCAGTTGGGCCTGGTTGAAGAACGCCAGGCGAGCGTCAACAAGCCAATGGGGGGGCATTTTGAGAAGGCCGGGGTGGCGGCCACCCGCAGGCTTCGTGAGTTCGGGTTCACAGAGGAAAAGGACAAAGAGATCTCGGTGGGTGACCAGGTCTTGGTGCAGGACGTATTTACCGTCGACGACACGGTCGACATCCTGGGCAGGACCATCGGCCGGGGCTTTCAAGGTGTCATCAAGCGGCATGGATTCTCCGGCGGCAAAGCCACACACGGGTCGATGTTTCACCGCGCCCCTGGTTCAATCGGCCAGAGCGCTTCTCCCAGTCGGGTGTTGAAAGGAATGAAGGGCCCCGGGCATATGGGGAACCGAAGGAGGACGGTGAAGAACCTGAGGATCGTCAAGGTTGATACCGACCGGAATCTGTTGCTTGTGAAGGGCTCGGTACCGGGAAGCCGCGGGAACTACGTCCAGATTTGCAAATCGAGCAGAGAGAACAATGGCTAAGGTCGAAGTCAAGAATTTGAAAAACAAACGGGTCGGCGAGCTGGAGCTCAACGACGCGGTCTTTGGTTACAGCGCCAGTGAGACGCTGGTCTGGGAAGCAGTTCGGGCTTTTCTTGCAGGTCGGAGAAAAGGAACCCACAAGGTCAAGAACCGGGTTGAGGTTCGGGGCGGAGGGACGAAACTGTGGCGCCAGAAAGGAACCGGGCGTGCTCGCGTTGGCGGCCTGCGAAACCCGCTGTGGCGAAGTGGGGGGACTGTGTTTGGTCCCCAGCCTCGTGACTATTCGCAGCGCTTCCCCCGCAAGAAGAAGCGGGGAGCTGTTCGCATGGTGCTCTCGGACAAACTGCGCAACGAGCGGCTGATCGTGGTGGAAAGCTTGAAGGTGGAGAGCCATAAGACTCGAGATTTCGTGGGCCTTCTCAAGGTTTTCGATCTGACCGGGAAGGTTCTGATCGTTGACGAACGCGAGAATCGCAACCTCTTCCTCAGTGCTCGCAACCTTCCCAATGTGAAGATGGTTCCAACCACTGGGGTCAACGTGTATGACTTGCTCAACTGTGAACATCTGATCCTCTCCAAAGAAGCCGTGGAGAAGCTTGAGGAGACACTGAAGCCATGAAGATCTCGAAGTTCGACATCCTCAAGTACCCCCATATCACGGAGAAAGCCACCGTTCTCAAGGACAGCAATGAGGGTCGGGTTGTGGTTTTCAAGGTAAGAAGAGAAGCGACCAAACATCAGATTCGCGAGGCGATCGAGGGAATCTTTGAGGTGAGAGTTGAGAAGGTCCGGACTGCTAACTTTCAAGGGAAGCTGAAGCGCCAGGGTCGGAACGTAGGACGACGCCCCTCCTGGAAGAAAGCATACGTGACCCTCAAGTCAGGCGAAAAAGAGATCGAGTTCTTTGAAGGTGTTTAGATTCCATGGCTATTAAAGGTTACAAGCCGACATCCCCGGGACGACGTTTTCGTACGGTGGACACCAGAGACGATCTGGCCGATGTGAAGCCCCTGAGGCAGCTCACGAGTGGAAAGAAGCGGATCAGTGGCCGCAGCGGTACGGGGCGAATCGCAGTTCGACGCCGGGGTGGAGGCCACAAGAGGCGATATCGAATCGTTGACTTCCGTCGTGACAAAGATAGCATCCCGGCCAGGGTCGCTTTCATCGAGTACGATCCAAATCGAAGTGCCTGGATAGCACGTCTGCATTATGCCGACGGAGAGAAGCGGTACATTCTCGCTACCGCTCGCATGGAGCCGGGCGACACCGTCGTTTCCGGGCGCGATGCAGATATTGTTCCCGGGAACAATCTTCCGCTGGTCAACATTCCGCTGGGAACTACGATCCACAACCTGGAACTGACGCCCGGTCGAGGAGGCCAGCTGGTTCGAAGCGCAGGAGGCTCAGCCCAGCTCGTGGCCAAGGAGGGCCGTTATGCTCAGGTCCGGATGCCCTCGGGTGAGGTTCGGCAGATCTTTATCCTTTGCCGTGCCACCGTGGGCCAGGTTGGGAACACCAACCATGAGAATGTCTCTTTCGGAAAAGCAGGTGCGTCTCGATGGCGTGGTCGCCGACCCAAGGTGCGGGGAGTCGCCATGAATCCGGTCGACCACCCGATGGGTGGTGGAGAAGGCCGAACCTCGGGCGGCCGGCACCCCTGCTCTCCCTGGGGATGGCCCACCAAGGGTTATAAGACTCGAAACAACAAGAGAACCGACCGTTTCATCGTACGAAGAAAGAAATAGAGAAAAGGAGTATTTAATGCCCAGATCGGTCAAGAAGGGGCCTTTTGTTGACGATCACTTGATGAAGAAGATTCGGCACGCAGTGGCCACCAAGGACAGCAGCGTGATAAAGACCTGGTCGCGACGCTCTACGATCGTTCCCGAAATGGTCAGCTTGACGATTGCGGTGCACAACGGAAGACGGTTTATCCCGATTTTCATCACCGAAAACATGGTCGGGCACAAGCTGGGTGAGTTCTCCCCGACCAGAACCTTTAAGGGGCATATCAGAAGGTCCGAAAAGACAGTTCGAATGCGGTAGTCAAGGCTGGAGCAGAGATGGAAGCCAAAGCGAAAAGCAAATACATCAAGGGATCACCCCACAAGGCTCGACTTGTCATCGACCTGATTCGGGGCAAGAAGGTCGAGGAAGCCCTGGCGATTCTGAGATTCTCACAAAAGAGATTTGCCCGACCCATCGAGAAGGTGCTGCGATCCGCTATTGCAAACGCCGAGCAAAAGAACTCTGCCACGGACGTCGAGGATCTCTACGTCAAGGAGGCGTTTGTCGACATTGGACCGACCAAGAACCGAAAACGAATCCGGCCGGCTCCCATGGGTCGCGCCCATCGTCAAATGAGAAGGCTGAGTCACATTACCGTTCGAGTTTCGGACGATCAGGGTTCATAGGAGGAGCAGTTTGGGTCAAAAAGTACACCCCTATGGTTTTCGGCTGGGCTACACCAAGACCTGGCGTTCGCGCTGGTTTGCGACGAAGAATTACGGAGAGCTCTTGCAGGAGGATCTGCGTATCAAGCGGAAGCTCAAGGAACGTTTTTTCCACGCCGGCATCTCCTCGATTGAGATCGAGCGAGCGGCCAACAAGCTGACTCTCGTGATTCGGACTTCCAGACCGGGGATCGTGATTGGTCGAAAAGGCAGCGAGATCGATCGGTTGAAACTCGATCTGCAGGCCGCGACGGGCAGGGAGGTTTTCATCAATATTCAGGAGATCCACAAGCCTGAGCTCGATGCTCAGCTGGTGGCGGAATCCATCGCCCAGCAGTTGATCAAGCGTGTGGCGTTTCGGCGTGCCATGCGACGCGCGGTAGATACAGCTCTGCGTTTTGGGGCCAAGGGCATCAAAGTGCGATGCGGCGGACGCCTGAATGGAGCCGAGATCTCCCGAGCCGAATGGTATCTCCACGGACGGCTGCCCCTTCACACTTTGCGGGCCGACATTGAATACGGACTGGCCGAAGCCTTTACAACCTACGGTGTGATCGGGGTCAAGGTGTGGATTTACAAGGGCGATATTTTCGATCCGGAAGCGATTCAAGACAACTAGGAAATGGAGTTGAGTAGTCAGCAGGAAGTACCACCATGTTGCAGCCCAAGAAGACCAAGTATCGGAAACAGATGAAAGGACGTCTCAGGGGCAAGGCCCATCGAGGCAGCGGGGTTGAGTTCGGTGAGTTTGGCCTCAAGGCTATGGAGCCGGGTCGCATCAGCAACCGGCAGATCGAGGCAGCCCGAATTGCCATCACTCGCTATATCAAGAGAGGCGGCAAGGTCTGGATCCGCATCTTCCCCGACACTCCCTTTACGAAGAAACCAGCGGAGACCCGCATGGGGAAAGGCAAGGGAGCCCTTGAAGGCTGGGTTGCGCGGGTGAAACCGGGTCGGGTTCTCTATGAAATGGAGGGCGTGTCAGAGGAGATCGCCCGTGAAGCCATGCGACTGGCCTCTCATAAGCTCCCGATTCGAACTAGATTTGTGACTCGACTGGGTGGATAGATGAAAGGCAAACAGTTTTGGGAGATGTCAGTTGAGGATCTTGCAGCGGAGGCCGAGAGCCTATCGGAACAGTTGTTCAAGCTGCGTTTCCAGCTGGCCACAGGTCAGCTGGAAAACGTGATGAGGGTTCGTGGAGTCCGCAAGGATCTTGCCAGGGTCAAGACAGTACTCAATGAAAAGCGTCGGGCCTAGCAGTCAGTGGTGGAAGTCCCGCGGGTCGCGCTACGGGCTGCTAGGCTGAGTCCTGATCGTTGAAAGGGAGTACTAAGTGGTTATGGAGCAGCAGACGAAAGAAGGCCGAAAACAGGCAACCCGCACCGGGCGAGTTGTTTCCAATTCCATGGAGAAGTCAATCGTGGTGGCTGTCGACCGCCTGGTGAGACACCCTCTCTATCGGAAGACGTTGAGACGGACCTCAAAGTTTATGGCGCACGACGATGAGAATCAGTGTCAGGTAGGAGATAAGGTCCTGATCGAAGAAACTCGTCCCCTCAGCAAGAGGAAGCGCTGGCGCCTCAAGGAAGTTTTGGAAAAGGCGAAGGTGTAGCAGTCCGTGGTGAAAGTAACGCGACCCGTGGGACTCTCACCACAGGCTGCTAGAGGAAGATCATGATCCAGATGCAAACCATGTTGAACGTCGCGGACAACTCGGGTGCGCGGCGTATCTGTTGCATTGTTCCGCTGGGCGGAGACACCGGTCAGGCGGCCGGCCTGGGTGACATCATCACCGCTTCAGTGAAGGAGGCAACTCCGGATGGAACTGTCAAGAAGGGAGAAGTTGTCCAGGCGGTTGTGGTGCGCACCCGAAGGGGTAATCGGCGCCGCGATGGTTCCTACATCAAGTTCGATGAAAATGCGGCTGTTTTGATCGACCCCCAGAAAGAGCCAATTGGGACCCGTGTCTTCGGCCCGGTGGCCCGTGAGCTGCGGGAGAAGCGCTTCATGAAAATCGTTTCCTTGGCGCCAGAGGTGTTATAGCGGGCTGCAGCTGGCCGGCGCGAGGTGTGAGGATGTTGCACATTAGACGAAATGACGAAGTTCTCGTCATCACTGGAAAGGACAGAGGAGCCCGGGGCAAGGTGTTGAGGGTCTTTCCCCAGAGGAATCGGGCGATTGTCGAGAACGTGAACTTTATTAAACGACATACTCGCCCGAATCCTCAAAAGAACATTCAGGGCGGCGTGGTGGAAAGAGAAGCTCCCATCCACCTGTCCAACCTGATGTTGATCTGTCCGGAATGCACGGAGCCGAGTCGGGTCGGCTTCGTCCTGCTTTCCGAGGGTGACAAAGTGCGAGTTTGTAAGAAATGTAGCGCTACTATCGGAAAACGGTAGCAGGTTTTCAAAATGAAGAGCACCAAGCAAAGATATCTGGAAGCCGCGGTTCCCGCCCTGACTAAAGAGTTCGAGATCAAGAATCCCATGGCCGTACCGAGGCTCGTAAAGGTGGTGGTCAATATCGGCCTCGGAGAGGCGATACAGAATGCCAAGCTGCTCGACGAAGCAGCCGAGGAACTCTCTCGTATTACGGGACAGAAGGCGGTGATTCGCCGTGCCCGCAAATCAATTGCAGGGTTCAAATTGCGGGAGGACATGCCCATCGGCGTGAAGGTGACCCTGCGAAGCGATCGGATGTATGAGTTTTTGGATCGCCTCCTCAATGTCGCCCTGCCCCGGGTGAAGGATTTTCGAGGAGTGTCCAATAAGGCCTTCGATGGAAGAGGGAACTACACGATCGGATTAAAGGATCAGCTCATTTTTCCGGAGATCGACCTCGCCAAGAGCGAGCGTCAGAACGGGATGAACGTCACGATCGTGACCTCCGCTCCCGACGATCAGCAAGGCAGCGTGCTGCTGGAGAACATTGGCGTCCCTCTTGGCGAAGTGGAACGCCGCGTATTGGTGTTTTGAGCATGGATGCAATCGGGAACAAAGTACTCACTTCCATAGGAGAAGGACAACTATGATGACGGATCCTATTGCGGATCTGCTCACGCGGCTTCGCAATGCACTCATGGCCGGTCACGAGATCGCTGAGATGCCCTATTCGAGAATCCGAGAAGAGATCGTTCGGATCATGAAAGAAGAGGGGTATCTGGTTGGTTACACGCTGGTCGAGGAGAAGCCCGTAGGTCGCATCAAGGTCCTCCTCAAGTACCAGCGCGACCGCTCACCGGCCATTACCAAGATCAGTCGGGTCAGCAAGCCGGGAAGACGAGTCTACGCAGGGAAAGATGAGATTCCTTCAGTATTGGGAGGATTGGGGATCACAATCCTCTCGACTTCCAGGGGTTTGATGACAGGAAAAGCCGCCCGAGACAAAGGCGTTGGAGGCGAGATCCTGTGCGAGGTGTACTAGGGCTGCTAACGATTTGCCCGGTCCGGTTGGACCGCTTGAGGGTTTGATCCATGTCACGTGTGGGTAGTCGGCCAATTGTAATTCCCGCCGGTGTTCGGCTCGACATCGAAGCTGACCGGGTTGTTGTGGAGGGACCCAAAGGGACCCTGGCAACCTCCATCCCGGCAGGGATCCTACTCGAGTTCAATGACGGCGTGGCAGAAGCGAAGAGGATCGACGAAAGCAAGAAAACCAGGGCTCTTCACGGCTTGTTTCGCTCTCTGGTAGCCAACGCTGTGTGGGGAGTTGCCAAAGGGTTCAGCAAGGAACTTGACCTGGTGGGGATTGGATATCGGGCCGAGATTCAAGGCAAGGCCCTCAATCTCAGTGTCGGCTTTTCGCACCAGGTCTTATTCGAGTTCCCCCAAGGCATCGAAATCACGGTAGACAAGACGAGAAAGAACATTTCGAATCACGTGGCCACGATGGTGGTGAGTGGAGTCGACAAGGGGCAGGTGGGCCAGGTGGCGGCAGATATTCGCAAGATCCGACCTCCCGATGCTTACAAGGGCAAGGGGATACGTTACGCCGACGAACTCGTACGTACCAAAGTTGGAAAGAAAGGCGCCTAGCCTGGCGATCTAAGTAATATGGCTAAGAAGCTCAGCAAGAATCAACGGCGCGTGAAGGTGCATGCGCGAATCCGGCGAAGAATCTCTGGCCGCCTCGAGCGACCCCGTCTGATGGTGTTCCGAAGCCTCAGGCATTTCTATGCCCAGCTGGTGGATGATGAAGGGGGGGGCACTCTGGCATCCGCTTCAACGCTCGGGAGCAAAGAAAAGAAGAACGGATCCAACATCGAAGCAGCTAAAGAGGTCGGGAAGAAGATTGCGGCAGAGGCAAAAAAGAAAAGTATCGAGACCGTTGTCTTCGATAGAGGGGGTTACATCTACCACGGGCGGGTCAAGGCCTTCGCGGAGTCGGCGCGGGAACAAGGGCTGAAGTTTTAGCACTAGGGCTGCTAGGAGTGACTATGGCGTTCAATAAGGCATTCACCAGTCGAGGCGACAGCGACCTCAAAGATCAGGTCATATCGATCAACCGTGTCACCAAGGTTGTCAAAGGCGGAAAGAACCTCAGCTTCAATGCCCTGGTGGTGGTCGGTGACCAGAGCGGGCGGGTCGGCTTTGGAATGGGGAAAGCGAAAGAGGTTCCTGCAGCGATTCGGAAGGGTCTGGACAGGGCACGCAAGGACATGGTCGGCGTCCCCGTGAGCGGTTCGACGATCCCCCACAAGGTTGAGGGTGTGTACGGGGCAGGCCGGGTTCTTCTGCGGCCGGCCCCGGAAGGAACTGGAGTGATTGCCGGGAGTGTCGTTCGCGCTGTCATGGAAGCCGCAGGGATTCGCGACGTGGTGACCAAAGTCCTGGGAAGCCAGAATCCGCACAATGTGATCAAGGCGACTTTTCAGGGGCTTGGCCGCCTTCGCAGCCCGGATGAGGTGGCCCGGGTTCGGGGCATTTCCGTAAAGGACCTGTGATGGCCAAGAAGGCACCAAAAACGATCAAGATCGAGTACTTCCGGAGCATGATCGGTCGACCTGAGAAGCATCGGAGGGTCGTGCGAGGTCTGGGTCTTCGCAGGCTGAATCAAGTAGTCGAACGTCAGGATACGCCGGCAGTTCGGGGCATGGTGGCCAAAGTGTCCCACCTGGTTCGAGTCGTCGAAGGGGAATGAACATGTCTCTAAAACTGCATTCTCTCAAACCGGCTGCAGGGGCCAACCAGAAGCGCAAGCGAGTAGGGCGGGGGCCCGGCTCGGGGCAGGGTGTCACCGCAGGACGTGGCAACAAAGGTCAGAAGTCCCGTTCCGGATACTCACGCCGTGCTGGTTTCGAAGGGGGACAGATGCCCCTTTATCGACGACTGCCCAAACGAGGCTTTACCAACATCTTTGCCAAGCGTTATGTCGTCCTCAATGTTCGCGATCTGAATCAGTTCGAGGAAGGGGTGGATGTTTCCGCCGAAATGCTCAAAGAGACCGGCTACGTTAAGAACACTCACGACGGTCTTCGCATTCTCGGAGAGGGAGACTTGAAGAAGAAGCTCACGGTCAAGGCACGTCATTTCAGTGAGTCGGCTCGCAGCAAGATTGAAGCTGCCGGAGGGACTGCAGAGGTGGTCAGCTAGTATGGCCGATTTCAACAGTCTTGCCGCCACCTTGCGGAATATCGTCAACATCCCGGAGCTGCGCAAGCGAATTCTCTTCATGCTCGGTCTATTGGCGCTCTACCGGGTCGGTAGTTGGATTCCGACTCCCGGTGTCAATGCCGAAGCTCTTGCCGGGTTCTTCCAGGCACAGTCCGGTACGATGTTTGGTTTCCTGGACATTTTCTCCGGCGGGAACCTGTCCCGTCTTTCTATTTTTGCTCTGGGAATCACCCCCTATATCACTGCTTCCATTATTTTTCAGCTTCTGACCGTTGTCTGGCCCTATCTGGAACGGCTTTCCAAAGAAGGAGATCTCGGTCGCCGCAAAATCAACCAGTACACCCGATACGCGACGGTCGGGCTGAGTCTCTTCCAGGGAATGGCGACTGCCGCTGCCCTGGAGCGAACCGCCGGCTCACCCCCGATTGTCCCCAGCCCCGGATGGGGTTTTCGACTCATGACCATGCTGACGCTCTCCACCGGTACCATCTTCGTCATGTGGATTGGGGAGCAGATCTCAGAGCGGGGAATCGGCAACGGTATCTCCTTGATCATTTTCGCCGGGATCGTGGTGGGTTTGCCGGGAGCGGCATGGTCTTTGTGGCAGGATTTGCAGAGCGAGCAGAAGTCCATTTTTCTGATTGCGGCGCTCCTGATCATGATGGTGGCCGTCATAGCAGCTATCGTCTTCGTCGAGAGAGGTCAGCGACGTATCCCAATACAGTATGCAAAACGGGTCGTCGGACGCCGTATGTATGGTGGCCAGGCGACCCATCTGCCGCTCAAAGTCAACTCTGGTGGTGTGATCCCGGTGATCTTTGCGGCCTCCATCGTGGCCTTCCCCTCAACCCTCCAGCTGGTGTTGCCCTGGGCCTGGCTGCAGGGTATGGCGAGCCAGTTGCAACAGGGCTATCCGCTCTACAATGTTGTCTACATCGCCGGCATCATGTTTTTCTGTTTTTTCTACGTCAGCATTATCTTCAATCCTGATGAAGTGGCGGACAATATCAGAAAGTACGGAGGATTCATTCCCGGTATTCGGCCCGGACGGAGAACGTCGGAATTCATAGACAAGGTTTTGACCCGCTTGACCTTCGCCGGCTCGGTCTACCTCGTCCTGGTCTGTCTTCTGCCCGAGTTTCTGATCACCGGCTTCAAGGTGCAGCCCATACCTCTTATTGGCCCCGGGCTGGACAATTTCCTCACCGAGAACGGCCTTAGCCAGATCACAACAGGGCTGGGCGTAGCCTTCTATTTTGGAGGGACCTCTCTGCTCATCGTGGTTGGGGTGGCCATGGACACGGTTCAGCAGATCGAGTCCCAGTTGGTGATGCGGCACTACGAGGGCTTTCTCAAAAAGGGACGGGTGCGAGGAAGACGATGATGGAGTGGCGGAGTTTTGATAAGATTATTGGTTTCTGTCCCATACAGATGGATGCTGTGGAATGATCGTCTGTAAGGGCAGGGACCAACTTGACAAGATGAGGCAGGCGAACCTGATCGTGGCTCGGATTCTACGGCATCTGGGCCAGCTGATTCAGCCCGGTGTGACGACCGCGTATCTGGATCGGGTGGCCGAGGAAATGATCCTCAGTGCTGGCGGCCAACCTGCCTTCAAAGGATACCAGGGTTTCCCGGCGAGTTTGTGCGTTTCCATCAATGAACAGATTGTGCATGGAATTCCTGGTGACCGGCGGCTCGAGGCCGGAGATATTGTGAGCTTGGATGTGGGAGTTCGCTGGGAGGGCTTCTACGGCGATTCTGCCTGGACTTTCCCGGTGGGGGAGATATCCAGTCCGCTGAAGGAGCTGTTGAGAGTGACCAGAGAATCTCTCTTCAAAGGGATCGAGCAAACGGTGGTTGGAAATCGGGTTTCTGATATCTCGGCCAGCGTGCAGCAACACGTCGAAGCGAGCGGCTTCTCCGTCGTCAAGCAATTTGTGGGACATGGAATTGGAGACCGCCTTCACGAGGACCCTCAGGTGCCCAACTATGGAACGCCGGGTCGCGGCCCCAGGCTGCGAGAGGGGATGGTTTTGGCCATCGAACCCATGGTGAACAGCAAGGGGCCCAGTGCCAGGATCCTCGAAGATCGGTGGACTGCGGTGACAACTGATGGAGGGTACAGTGCTCATTTTGAGCATTCAGTGGCCCTGACCAGAGAGGGTCCCTGGATCTTGAGCCAACTTGACGACCCGGAAACGGATGAGCACTGATCATGAAGAGTGTTCCAGGACTGGTGATGAGGAGATTGCCGAAAGAGTTGTTCCGAGTGAGAACGGGAGACGGGCACCAGGTTGTCGCTCACGTCTGGATCGAAAAAAGGGCACAGATCTCACGCTTGCTGGAAGGCGACCAGGTTCGCCTGGAAATCTCCCCGACCGACCGGTCGCGCGGGAGAATCGTTGGGCGAGGACCTAATGTTTCAGCCGAAGTAAATGGAGGTCGAGAGTGAAAGTTCGGGCCTCAGTAAAGAAAATTTGTATAAATTGTAAGATCGTTCGCCGCCGCGGTGTGGTGCGCGTGATCTGTCCCAACCCCAAGCACAAGCAACGGCAAGGATAGGGCCGGCGAAAGCAAGGTTAAGGGAGTAAGGTATGGCACGCATTGCTGGAGTCAACATTCCGGATCGCAAGAGAATTGATATCGGCCTGACCTATATCTACGGAATCGGGCATACTCGGGCGGCCAGAATTCTGGAGAAGGCAAACGTCGAAGGTGCTGTGAAGGTGGGTGAGCTCTCTGAGGAACAGGGCACCGCGATCCGCCAGATCATCCAGGACGAGGGGCGGATCGAAGGAGATCTTCGCAAGGAAATACAGCTTAATATCAAGCGCCTGATGGACATCGGATGCTATCGAGGCCTTCGACATCGCCGCGGATTACCGGTCCGGGGCCAGCGCACGCATACCAACGCCCGCACCAGAAAGGGACCCAAGAAAACGGGAATCCGCAGACGCAGGAGGTAACAGGAAACTTGAGCTATGGCTAAAGACCAAAAGGCCGGAAAAACGAAGAAAGCGAAGAAGAAGGAGCGTCGAACCGTGGTCCACGGTATCGCTCACATCAAGGCGACTTTCAATAATACCCTCATCTGTATCAGCGATCTGGATGGCAACGTTCTCACTCATGCCAGCGCTGGTGGACAGGGGTTTCGAGGGAGCCGTAAGAGCACACCCTTTGCTGCGTCGCAGGCGGCTCATCGTGCCGCTGCCGCTGCCCGGGATCAGTTCGGGATGAGGTATTGCGACGTGCGTGTCAAGGGCCCGGGTTCCGGCCGTGAGGCCGCCATCCGTTCGATTAAGGCGTCCGGTATTGAAGTCCGGAACCTCAAGGATGTCACACCTATTCCGCACAACGGGTGCCGACCTCCGAAGAAGAGAAGAGTCTGAGAGAATAAGATCGAGCATCGAATTACATTCAACCCGAGGATCGAAGAATGATCATTGATCCTCTCGACCACAACGATAGATTGGGAGTCACGACATGAGCAGTTTTCAACGTCCGAAGAGACTTGCGTGTGATCTTGAAACGCGCTCTCCTGGTTTTGGGCACTTCTTTGCCCAGCCTTTCGAGCGGGGGTTCGGAAGCACCATCGGTAACGCCTTGAGAAGGACTCTTCTTTCCTCTATTGAGGGTGCGGCGATCACAGCCGTCAAGATCGATGGGGTTTTGCACGAGTTCTCGTCGATCACCGGAGTCCATGAAGATGTCACCGACATCATCATGAATCTCAAGCGAATTCCCGTAAAACTGCACACGGACCATCCCAAGACGATCTACCTTGAGTCGAGCGGTCCTGGTCCGCTGACTTCAGGTGACATCAAGCCCGATCCCGACGTTGAGATCCTGGACCCCGACATTGAGATCGCCAACGTGAACGAGGCCGGAGAGATCAAGATGGAAATGCGGGTTCGGAAAGCTCGCGGGTACCAGCCTGCCGACGAGAATTTCGAAGAGGAATTGGGAGTTGGGTACATTCCCATGGATTCCGTTCATTCTCCGGTCAAGAAGGTCAACTTCTATGTTGAGGCTGCTCGGCTCGGACGTGCCACCGATTACGACTGTCTTAATCTTGACGTCTGGACCGACGGTTCGGCCAGCCCTGAGGATGCGATTGCACAGGCAGCCAAGATTCTCAAGGACCACCTGTTCATTTTCATCAATTTTGAAGAAGAGACGGAGGTCCACGAAGAGCGTCGGGACCAGCACCTCGAGGCAATCAATGACAATCTCAGCAAGTCAGTGGAAGAACTGGAACTCTCGGTCCGTTCGTACAACTGTCTCAAGAACGCCAACATCCAGAGCATCGGACAGCTCGTCATGAAGAGCGAGTCGGAGATGCTAAAGACCAAGAACTTCGGCCGGAAGTCTTTGAACGAAATCAAGGAAATCCTGGCCGACATGGGCCTCGGCTTCGGTATGAAACTGGATGATGCCGGCCATCCGGTCTCGGAAGCTGAGGGAGCTTAGCACTCACTTTCATGAATGCATTAGCTTACTCGTGAAAGGGAGTACCTAAACGAGAAGGTCGAAGAGGAGAGGCTGCCATGCGACATCGGAAAGCCGGTCGGAAGCTAAATCGAACTCCCAGCCACCGCAGAGCCATGCTGCGCAACATGGTCACGCAGCTGCTCGACCATGAACAGCTGATCACGACCGTTGCCAAAGCCAAGGAACTGCGCCCCTACGCCGAGAAGATGATCACGCTGGGGAAGAGGGAGACACTCCATGCCCGGAGACAAGCCCTGGCCGTAATCCAGCGCAAAGCAGTCGTTGCCAAGCTGTTTGACACACTGGCAGCGCGGTACTCAAAACGCCCGGGGGGGTATACGAGAATCATCCGCCTCGGCAACCGTAAGGGCGACGCAGCACCGCTTGCCCTGATCGAGTTGGTTGACAGAGACAACTCTACAGCAACCGAGCAGAAGAAGTAGCTTTCCCTTCTCGATGGCACTATCCCGCCAGCAGGCTCCAGCCACCACACTTCAGGCGAGCGGGATGCGTTTGCGCGGTGGACTAGAGAATTACCATCCAGTAGATCAGCCAGATGCCTAAAAGCACGGCAATGAAAATCCACAGCCACATTGGAAGAGGTTTCCTATCACTCATGGGGGCTGATTGTGGCTCGTGGGGTGACGTTTTGCAAGCCAGAAAAGAGATCTGATGTCCCGAACATAAATCTCTGATCCCTGAATCAGAACTGATGACGGGTGGCTAGCCCGGATTATGCAAGAGATCTGAATCCGAGTGAGATTTGGGTCCAGAAAAAAAGCCGTAGCTCTCTGATATAAAAGGGTTTAAAAAAAGCTACGGCTATGTTGAAAACAGTCTGCCAGAATACCCTGCCATTTCACAGCCACAGAGACATCACAGCTCGTTTTGATGGGGGGAGCCTCACTTCCGACGCAGGATGGTTGTTGTTTGGATCCCTGGATCGGCAACATCGATTGTGCGAGGGCTTCAGTTCGTGTATTGCGGAAAGCCGGGACCGACGCTACATTCGTCATGACCTGTTGAAGTTGATCCGACAACGAGTGTTGCAGATCGTGGCCGGCTACGAAGACTGTAATGACGCCGATACGCTGCGCTCGGATCCGATGCTCAAGACAGTCTGTGATCAGTTGCCCGAGAGCGATCCCGATTTGGCCACCCAGCCGACTTTCTCCCGCTTGGAGAACTCCGTCACCAAGAAGGATCTGATGCGTCTGAGCCGGTGGCTGCTACGCCGTTATGTGCGCTCCCTGAAGAAGAGACGTCCCGCCAAGATCATCCTGGATCTGGACAGTACCGACGACCACACTCACGGCCAACAGGAGTTCGCCTTCTACCACGGGTATTACCGAAACCACATTCTGCATCCTTTGCTGATCTTCGATGCCGCCACGGGAGACCTGGTCTGTGCCGTGTTGAGACCTGGCAACAAGGGGGCTGCCTCTCACATCGTGCCCATTCTGAAGCGCGTCGTGGAGGCCATCCGACAAGCAGTGGGGACGGATGTCGAGATTGAGATTCGGGCCGACAGCGGCTTTGCCACGCCTCGGCTCTACGAGTTCTGTGAAGGTGAAGAGAATCAACTCCAATATGTCATTGGGTTAAGTCGCAACCCTCGCCTGCAGCGAGTGGTCGAGCCCCTGCTGGATTCGACTCGGGAAAGGTTCGTTGAGCGGGAGGAAAAACAGCGTCAGTTTGACGAGTTTCTTTATCGAGCCAAGAGCTGGGATCGATCCCGTCGCGTCATTGTCAAAGTGGAGGTCGATCAGCGTGGGATCAATCGTCGCTTTGTAGTTACCAACCGGGACGATCTCTGCTCCCAATCACTTTATGACCACTACACAAACCGAGGGCAGACCGAGAACTTCATCAAGGCCTTTAAGAATCATCTGGGCATGGACCGACTCAGCTGTCATCGATTCCTGGCCAACCAGTTTCGACTCCTCCTGCATGCACTGGCTTACCAGATGTTCGTGCGCCTGCGCGACTATCTGCACGGAACCCCCTGGCACAAGCTCGAAATCGAAACCTTACGTCGTCGTGTCCTCAAGATCGGGGCCCGGATCCGACAAACCACTCGACGCATCTGGGTCCATCTTTCCTCAGCCTTTCCCGAACAACCCCTCTTCCACCTCGTCTTGAGTCGCCTGAACTCCAGTTAGCTTTTCCCAGCTCCCCCGAAAAACCGCTTCCGACACTCATCCAGGCCCAGATCTGTCTGAAATTCACTCCCCAAACCACTCAGACGCCTCGCCAACCCATATTCTTTGCAAATCCGCCTGTCACACCTGCCCGCTTCCGAGTTGGGCCACTTCTCGAGTCGTTTTTCAACAGCGGATTACGGTTCTTGCATAATCCGGGCTAGCCCGGACAAGAGATCTGAATCCGAGTGAGATTTGGGTCCAGAAAAAAAGCCGTAGCTCTCTGATATAAAAGGGTTTACATTCAGGAGCTACGGCTATGTTGAAAACAGTCTGCCAGAATACCCTGCCATTTCACAGCCACAGAGACATCACAGCTCGTTTTGATGGGGGGAGCCTCACTTCCGACGCAGGATGGTTGTTGTTTGGATCGCTGGATCGGCAACATCGATTGTGCGAGGGCTTCAGTTCGTGTATTGCGGAAAGTCGAGACCGACGCTACGTTCGTGACCTGTTGAAGTTGATCCGACAACGAGTGTTGCAGATCGTGGCCGGCTACGAAGACTGTAATGACGCCGATACGCTGCGCTCGGATCCGATGCTCAAGACAGTCTGTGATCAGTTGCCCGAGAGCGATCCCGATTTGGCCACCCAGCCGACTTTCTCCCGCTTGGAGAACTCCGTCACCAAGAAGGATCTGATGCGTCTGAGCCGGTGGCTGCTACGCCGTTATGTGCGCTCCCTGAAGAAGAGACGTCCCGCCAAGATCATCCTGGATCTGGACAGTACCGACGACCACACTCACGGCCAACAGGAGTTCGCCTTCTACCACGGGTATTACCGAAACCACATTCTGCATCCTTTGCTGATCTTCGATGCCGCCACGGGAGACCTGGTCTGTGCCGTGTTGAGACCTGGCAACAAGGGGGCTGCCTCTCACATCGTGCCCATTCTGAAGCGCGTCGTGGAGGCCATCCGACAAGCAGTGGGGACGGATGTCGAGATTGAGATTCGGGCCGACAGCGGCTTTGCCACGCCTCGGCTCTACGAGTTCTGTGAAGGTGAAGAGAATCCTCCAGTATGTCATTGGGTTAAGTCGAAACCCTCGCCTGCAGCGAGTGGTCGAGCCCCTGCTGGATTCGACTCGGCTGCAGTTCGTTGAGCTGGAGGAAAAACAGCGTCAGTTTGACGAGTTTCTTTATCGAGCCCACAGCTGGGATCGATCCCGTCGCGTCATTGTCAAAGTGGAGGTCGATCAGCGCGGGATCAATCGTCGCTTTGTAGTTACCAACCGGGACGATCTCTGCTCCCAATCACTTTATGACCACTACACAAACCGAGGGCAGACCGAGAACTTCATCAAGGCCTTCAAGAATCATCTGAGCATGGACCGACTCAGCTGTCATCGATTCCTGGCCAATCAGTTTCGACTCCTCCTGCATGCACTGGCTTACCAGATGTTCGTGCGCCTGCGCGACTATCTTCACGGAACCCCCTGGCACAAGCTCGAAATCGAAACCTTACGTCGTCGGGTCCTCAAGATTGGGGCCCGGATCCGACAAACCACTCGCCGCATCTGGGTCCATCTTTCCTCAGCCTTCCCCGAACAACCCCTCTTCCACCTCGTCTTGAGTCGCCTGAACTCCAGTTAGCTTTTCCCAGCTCCCCCGAAAAACCGCTTCCGACACTCATCCAGGCCCAGATCTGTCTGAAATTCACTCCCCCAACCACTCAAACGCCTCGCCAACCGATATTCTTCGCAAATCCGCCTGTCACAACTGCCCGCTTCCGAGTTGGGCCACTTCTCGAGCCCTTTTTCAACAGCGGATTACGGTTCTTGCATAATCCGGGCTAGGCACTTCCCGGACAGTGCACTAGCTGGTGAACATGGCAAATCCGGTCTTGGCAACGACCCACAGAGCCCACAGGACCAATACGGCCCCCAGGCCCGTGCTGAATCCAGCTCGGCGGCCGCAGATCACGGATACTCCCAGGGACAAGAGGAAGAGATTGTAGAAGGTCAGCAGGTCGAGGGAGGCGGCGAGAGTGAAGAGAACAGGCGACTCAGTCTGTTCAACCAGGACTCCAAGATGGGATTGGATCAGGTTCTGTGGGTCGAGGGAGGCAGGGTCCTGGGCCAGGTGGATGACCGCCAGTGAGACGGCATAAGCCACAACCGAGTAAGCCAGGAATGAATGGACCACTACTGAAAACAATTGTGAGAAACCGGGAGAGTGGCCCAGCGCCATCAGAATCAGCAGCAGCAGTCCGGCCAGCAGAACCAGGACAAGTGGGAACAAGGCCGGACCGAGGAAGACCATGTACCTTCGCGCGGTTGACTCGAGTGCTTGCTCGATGGCCGCGTTTCTCTCTTCTCTGGTCATGTCGGAGGTAAACGAGCTCTGCTCGATCTGCTGCCTGACCAGGTTGTCGTACCCGATGCCCTCGACAATCAGATAACTCGCCCCCAGCGAGATGAAGACGAGAACCAGACAAGGGATGAGCCAGACTGGTCGTTGACGGATCTTCTGGAAGGTCGTTCCGGGCTCCAGAAAAATTCCCGCCAGACTGTCGAAAAGAGTTGAGTCTTGTGCAGCAGGTCGGCCGGTCGGGCTCGATTCATCCATCGTCGCTGCTCCAATCTGGTTCTGGGTTCTGGGTTCCAGGTTCTGGAATCTGGTATTAACAGCCCGGAATTTGCCATAATCCGTTCTTTATGGCAAAGAAGGCAACCAGGAACGCAATCACGCCAACCCGCACAGAAGACTACCCCAAGTGGTACCAGCAGGTAGTCCGCGCTGCTGACTTGGCCGAGGTCTCACCGGTGCGCGGCTGCATGGTGATCAAGCCATGGGGTTACGCAATCTGGGAAAACATGCAGCGCGTCCTGGACGGAATGTTCAAGGATACCGGGCACCGGAATGCCTATTTTCCGCTTTTCATTCCCAAGAGCTTTCTCGAGAAGGAAGCTCAACACGTCGAGGGATTTGCCAAGGAATGTGCAGTCGTCACCCATCATCGCCTCGAGGAAAGAGATGGCGAACTGGTCCCGGCCGGGAAGTTGGAAGAACCACTGATTGTTCGTCCCACCAGCGAGACGATCATCGGAGCCAGCTTCGCCAAATGGATCAGCAGCTATCGAGATCTTCCTTTACTCATCAACCAGTGGTGCAACGTGGTCCGCTGGGAGCTGCGAACACGTCTCTTCCTCCGGACTACCGAGTTCCTGTGGCAGGAAGGCCATACTGCCCACGCCAGCAGGGAGGACGCCCTGGTCGAGACCCGAACGATGCACGACGTCTACGCTCGTTTCGCCGAGGCGTTCATGGCCATCCCCGTCATCAGAGGAGAGAAGACGCCCGGGGAGACCTTTCCCGGCGCTGAGAAGTCACTCACGATCGAAGCCATGATGCAGGATCGCAAAGCCCTGCAGGCCGGAACGTCACACTTCCTGGGACAGAACTTTGCCAGGGTCCAGGACATTACTTATCTGGACGAGAACGGCCGGGAGCAGCATGTCTGGACCACCTCCTGGGGTGTCTCGACAAGATTGGTGGGCGGTCTGGTGATGACTCACGGTGACGATGACGGTCTGGTGCTTCCACCCCGGCTGGCCCCGGCTCATGTTGTGATCATGCCAATTCTGTTCAAAGCGGAGAACCCGCAGCAGGTGCTCGAGTACTGTAGGAACCTGCGAGATGAACTCCAGTCCCGGACCTACGATGGTCGCAGGATTGAAGTGGAGTTGGATGAGCGGGATGTCCGGGGAGGGGAAAAGGTCTGGAACTGGATCAAGAAAGGGGTGCCGGTCCGCCTGGAGATCGGCCCCCGTGACATTGCATCAGACAGTGTCTTTATGGGGAGGCGTGATTGGGCGACCGGGGAGAAAGAGTCGGTTCCCCGCGCCCGATTCCTGGCGGAGATCCCAGATCTACTGCAGGAAATCCAGGATCATCTTCTTGAACGTGCCCGCGAATTCCGGGCCCGTCACACTCGAATCGTGAATAGCCGCGAGGAGTTCTTTGAGTTCTTTGGCGCCAAGGGATCCGAATCCAGGACGTCCGGCGGTTTTGCCCTGGCCCACTGGAACGGAGACGAAGCGATCGCCGATCAGATGCAGAAAGAGCTGGGCGTGACCGTCCGTTGTATCCCGGTCGATGACGCTGACGGGGGCGGCGAAGGACCCGGCACCTGTATTTTCAGTGGAGAGCCGAGCTCGCGGCGAGTGGTCTGGGCGAGGGCTTATTAGGTTACTGGCTCAGTTAGAAGTTTCAATTGAAAGTGAAGAGGTCAAAGCCCTGACCCGTCAATCTCCAACCTTCAACTCTTCGCCCTGGGCTTTAGGGATCACGATCCTCGGCCTGCTGTTCTTCATCGCCCCAACAGCAGTTGGTCAGGGAAAGCTACTCACTCTGGACGAGCTCTACCACCCGGAGAACAAGATCAACTTCACGCCTTCCCCCCCTGCCATGCTGCGCTGGTTGAAGGATGGAGAGCACTACGTTCAGACCATAAAGGGCGACGACTCGGGGGCTCCGCGGGTGGTCCGGGTCCATGCCCGCACGGGCGAGGAGTCTCCTCTCTATGACTCCACGAAAGTGACCTTGGCCCTGGCCCGGATCGAGGGTTTCGATCAGGAAAAGGCCGGTCACTTGAGAAGGAAGGGACGTCCGATCTTCAATCCCGACGAGTCCGCAGTCCTGTGGCGCTATGAAAACGATCTCTTCTACTACGACTTTGGCAGCGACCGGGCCCTCCGTCTGACGAGTACGCGCCAGGAGGAACGTGAGCCATCTTTCAGCCCGGATGGACGCAAGGTGGCCTACATACGAGATTACGATCTCTATGTGTTCAACTTGCGGCACCGCCGCGAACGCCGTCTCACCCGGGGAGGTCACGAGAACCTTCTCAACGGGATCCTCGACTGGGTCTACCAGGAAGAGATCTACGGCCGCGGCGATTTCAAGGGCTACTGGTGGAGCCCCGACTCGAGCCGCATCGCCTACCTGCAGCTGGATGAATCTCCGGTTCCCAGTTTCACAGTGGTCGACCACATTCCCCAGCACCCGGAACGGGAAGTGACGCGCTATCCCAAGGCGGGAGATCCTAACCCCCTTCCCAGGCTGGGTGTTGTGTCGAGTTCCGGAGGTCGGACCCGCTGGATCGATCTCCACCAATACACACCCGAGGACCTGTTAGTCGTCAGAGCGGGGTGGAACGGGGATGGCAGCCGGGTCGTGTTCCAGGCCCAGAACAAGGACCAGACCTGGCTCGATCTCAACCTGGCCGATCCCCGAACAGGCCGCGTGAATCGGCTCTTTCGCGAGACCACGGAAGCCTGGGTGAATGTACTGGACCAGCCCACCTGGATTCAAGACGGATCTTTTCTCTGGCAAAGCGAACGCAGCGGCTGGCGCCATCTCTACCACTACGCGGCCACCGGCGAGTTGATCCGCACCGTGACTTCGGGAGAGTGGGAGGTCCGTTCTCTCCACGGCGTGGATGATGCAGGAGGATGGGTCTATTTCTCCGCGACCGCGCGCTCTCCTATTGGGAAGGATGTCTATCGGGTCCGATTCAGGGGCGGGCGTCCGCAGAGACTGTCGCAGCGAGAGGGTACCCACCAGGCCACGTTCAACCGCCAGTTCACTCTCTACTTCGACCGATGGAGCGATCTCACCACACCAACTCAGGTGCGCTTGCATGACCCGGAAGGCAGAGAGGTCCGGACGATCTTTGATAAGCGGGCGAAAAAGCTGGCCAGATACAAGTTGAGTGTCCCCGAGGTTCACCAGGTGAAGACAAGGGATGGGTTTGTTATGGAGGCCATCATGATCAAGCCAAGCGACTTTGATCCATCCCGAAAATACCCGGTCATATCGCACACGTACAGTGGCCCCCATTCACCCCGAGTTGAGAATTCCTGGGGCGGCACACTGTATCTCTGGCACCAGTTCCTTGCCCAGAAGGGATACATTGTCTGGATCTGTGACAACCGGACGGCCAGTGGCAAGGGCGCCGAGTCAACCTGGCCGTTGCATCTTAACTTTGGTGAGCTGGAACTGCGCGACCTGGAGGACGGCCTCAACTGGCTCAAGTCCCATCCCTGGATTGACGGCGATAGGATCGGTCTCTGGGGATGGAGCTTCGGAGGCTACATGACCTCCTATGCCCTGACCCACAGCAAGAGTTTCAAGCTGGGAATCGCGGGAGCTCCGGTAACGGACTGGCACCTCTACGACACCATCTACACCGAACGCTACATGGGTACTCCGCAGAAGAATCCGGAGGGGTACAAAACGACTTCCGTGCAAGGCGCGGCCGCCAATCTTCACGGCAAGCTGATGATCATCCATGGTTCCATGGATGACAACGTTCACTTACAGAACACGATTCAGCTTGTCTACGAGCTCCAGGAAGCGGGCAAGCAATTCGAGCTGATGATCTATCCCAGATCCCGCCACGGAGTCCGGGACACTGAGCAGGTCTATCATATGCGCCGGATGATGACCGACTTCATCCTGGACAATCTGTAGGCCGATCTGACCGAGGAGAGCCTGACAGAGGAATTCCCAGAAGGCCCTTCACCATCTTGCCAAGCTCGATCCCGCTAAGTTATATTGTCGAGTCTTGCCAAGAATGCTCCTCAGTAGCTCAATTTGGCAGAGCATCCGGCTGTTAACCGGAGGGTTGTTGGTTCGAGTCCAACCTGAGGAGCCACTTCGAAGTTCGAACTGCGAAGTTCGAACGGCGAACGGTGGCGACCCTTCGCCCTTCGTCATTCCCACTTCGTCATTCGCCATTCGCCCTTCCCACTTCGCCCTTCGTCATTCGCCCTTCCCCCTCCCCATTCCTACTTCGCACATCAAACATCCCCCCCCGTTCGTACTTTCTTGCCTTCCATCGTTCTAGACCCGTAAGGAGTCCCCCCGGCTCTGCCGGGGAGGCAGCCAGAGTTTGACAGTTCCGGGAATAGGTGAAAAAACTCCCTTCCGTGAGCCGAGCAAAGCATCACGAAAAGGAGTTTTATGAGTAACTACCAGAGCTTACAGCATACAAAATGGGAGTGTAAGTACCATGTGGTGTTCATCCCCAAGTACCGCAAGAAGTTGATTTATGGGGAGCTGCGCAGACATCTCGGTCAGGTGCTGCGACGGTTGGCTGGGCAGCAGGAAAGCTTGATTGAAGAGGGCCACCTGCTGCCGGATCACGTGCACGGGATGATCTCGATTCCGCCAAAGTTTTCTGTGGCGCAGGTGATCGGGTACATCAAAGGGAAAAGCGCCATCCACATTGCGAGGAACTTTTCAGAGAGTCGGCGTAACTTTGTTGGACAGCACTTCTGGGCTCGCGGATACTTCGTATCGACGGTGGGTCGGGATGAGAAAGTGATTCGTGAGTATATCCGGCGGCAAGAAGCAGAAGATCGTCGCCAGGATCAGCTCAGGCTGCTGTAGCCAAGCCACCTGTAGGTGGCACAAGTGGCCGCGGTAGCGGCAACGTCAAGTCCGCTTTGAGCGGCTCACAAGATTAAAGCCCCCGGCTTTGCCGGGGGATACTTACTAGGCATGACCAAGAAACCTTTCGACCTCCCAACGCGGACCACAAACTTTGCCAAAGCCGTGCTGAAGCAGTGTCAGAAAATCCCTCCCGGCAACGAGGCAGGCACAATGAAGCGTCAACTGCTGCGGGCAGCAACATCGGTAGGAGCAAACTACCGCGCCGCTCAGCGGGCGAAATCCCGGCGTGACTTTCTGTCCAAGCTGTCAATTGTCGAGGAGGAAGCGGACGAGTGCATGTACTGGTTGGAGTTACTTCAGGAAACAGGAGAAATGGAACCTGCCCAGCTCGCTCCGTTGAGCACGGAAGCGGATGAACTTGTTGCCATCATCGTCGCCTCCAAGAAGACGGCCCGTAGTAGACTGCATTAGAAGCCGATTATTTCATTCGTCATTCTCCATTCCAATTTCCAACCTGGAGCCACTTCGAAGTTCGAACTGCGACGTTCGAACGACAAAATGGAACTTCCGTGTCAAGGTCCAAGTGGCTCCAGAGGCACGCAGGACTCCGCACCGATTTGCTGTAAATTGTCGATGCATGAGACGATAGAAACATGACTTCTACGTCAATTTCGGGGCTGCTGAGACTCCCGCCCGAGGAGCGAGCCGAGCTGGCGATGGTGCTCTGGGAGAGCCTTGGTGAAGAGGAGCGCGAAGGGGAGCTTGAATTGACGCCTGAACAGGAAGCCGAACTCGATCGGCGCTGGGCCGAACACCTTGAGAACCCCGATTCAGAGATTCCCTGGGAGGACGTGCGTCGAAAACTGCTGGGCAGGGAGTGACCCGACACGTAGATTTCCGGCCAGAGGCTCAGGCAGAAACCCTCGAAGTTCAGCAATGGTACGAGGGGCGACGAACTGGCCTTGGGGCAGAGTTCGGAGAGGCGGTTAGCGAGGTTGTCTCGAGAATTCTTCAGAATCCAGTCGCGTTCCCGCGGGTGCGAGGAGAGATCCGGCGGGCAGTATTGCGGCGTTTCCCCTACGCCGTTTATTTCCGGCTGGTGGATGATGACGTGCTCGTGCTTGCGGTGCACGGTCGTCAGCATTCTCGGCGGTGGCACTCGCGTACCTAGCTGTTAAGGTCATAGAGGTGATCCGACACTATTGCGGCTTGTTTTCGGTGTACAGAGACAACTCGATCAGCCTTTCCAGCAGCTGGTCCGGTGGATAGCCTGGAAAGTTACTCAGGACAAGCTCTTTTGCAAAGAGACGAATAATATAGCGCAGCTTGAGCGCTTTGATCCTGGACGCGAACACAAAATCACGGTGCCCGCTGTTGATGATCACGACGTTCTGTGCCTGGTCGAAGCGGGAACGCCACAGCTCCCCCGGAGCCCGGTTAAATGTGTAGCCGGGTATGCCGCGACGGTGGCTTACCGTGGTGGGGTCAGGTTCCGGAACAATCGAGTCGGTAATCGTTATTAAAGCTTCAGCCCGGCACACCGTGGTGTGTTGGCTGGCCGTCAGCCCCGGTGTATCATCGGCGTGGAAGGTCACGATTTCGCCATCTGCATTTTCGAGTCGGCCTTCGCCTTCCAGAATCTCCCATCGGAAGAGGAGGGCCTCTTCAACCAGGCGGCGTGATCTGTCACGTGCTATGGCACGCAGATTCCTTGTCTCACCCACCCGGACTACTCAGGACGCTGGAGAAATCTGGATGCTCGACAGAGGTCCCGGGAACTCAAAAAACTGTTTCTGGGGTTCTCCGTCTTTGGCAACTTGAGCATCTTCACTGGTCGAAGGCTCGGCCCCACCCGAACGATCACTTAGCGGGACGCCATCCGGTTCACCTTTGGTGGGGCTGTTTTGGGACAAGGTCTTGATGTTGAACCAGTCGTACTCCTCCGCCGGTAGCGCAAGCAGAGCTTCCCGAAAGGCACTGCGAATCTTCTTCAGAATTTCGCGGCTGGCTTCCTCTTCCTCGGCACGCCGCCGCTCTTCGATCAATTCGTTCAAAACGGCTTCCAGAGGCTCCAGGCATCTACCCAACTCCCAGTAGGCTTCGTCGTGAACGATCCCGCTGCGAGTTCCGGGGGTCAGGTGCAGAAAGGGCGTGTCGATCAAGCCTTCCAGCCGATCGTAATTCCACGGGGCTCCCTGAAACCTATCCAGGCGGTTGATTCTTTCCAGAACGCGGGTGCCGGAGCGGTACAGACTCACTCCAGCGCTCTCCTCTCTATCAGCCAGATAAAGCTCCACGTAGACCTCTCCGAGTGAACAGGATGGCACTGGGAGTCTGCGCAGGAGATCACCACTGAACTTCCGTGGCTCGACGCGGAATTCCTTTCGTGCTGTCCGGTCTACAACACGGATTCGAACGCCGGAACGGCGGATTCGATCTCGCAGCTCAGAAGCCAGATACCATTGAATCTTCTCGCCGCTGAAACTCCGAATCCCGGGAAGCAGTGGCTGGACCGTAAGCTCGGTTCCCGGGACCGGAAAAAGGCGACGGCTGCGCCGAACTCGGTAAGCGGGATTGCCTTTCTGCATGAGCATCTGATAGATACGCCCGTCGACGCCTGAGCTGACCAGGCTCAGTTGTTCCCCAACTGTCCAGAAGCTGAGCAAACCGATTCCAAACTCGCCCTGCAGACCTTCAGCGCCCTGCTCCCTCAGCGTCCGCTTAACGGAGTCGCAGATATGCGTGGCGACGTACTTGAAGTTGGGAGTGCCGCTTCGGTCGTGGGGTATGCCCTCGCCGTCGTCAGTAACCTTCAGGTAGTGCTCCCCCTTGTGGCGGCCGCGTGTAATCGTAACGTGCCGGGCCCGGGCATCGATGGAGTTTTCAACGAACTCCGCCACTGCTTTCAGGGGATTGCTCTGAGAAAGGGCGATGATGGTGATCGCGTTCCAGTCGTCACCGATCTTCAGTTTACCCGTTAGGCCCGTTAGGCCGGCCCTCACGCCCATGGCTGTCTACCTTAGCACTTCGTGGAGTGTTCGTGCCCAACACGTCGTTGGTCGCGTCCAGCGGTGTGCCGGTAGCTGTGCCACCATAGCCGTCAGTATTGGTACCTGTTCAGCGAATCTATTGAAACTATTGAATCAAACGGCAAGTTCTTAATAGTCTTTAGAAATAACTAGGGAGTCGTAACTAACTGAAACATAATCACTTCTGTCAGTTCTTCCCAGGGTGACTGTTAACCGGAGGGTTGTTGGTGCGAGTCCAAGCTGAGGAGCCAATCTTTTCAACAACTTCAGCTCCACTGAAATCTAGTCGCCGAAAACGTCATCCCAGAAACGAAAATCACCATGACTATGGCCCCACACGACCTGGAATCTGTTCCCATCTGCAATCTCTGCGGATCAAGCGAGTGCAGACGAAGTTTTCGTCGCGACGGATGGCAGATTCGCATCTGCGCTCAGTGCGGCTTGGGGCGGACAGATCCCCGTCCTACGTCCGAATCTCTGGGGGAATTCTATGGGGAGGACTACTGGCGGAGGGGATTCAAGGGAGAGCAGTACACGCCAAAGGAGATCAAACATCTGCTCTATCGTTATGGGCGTCGTGCGAGCTACTTGAAGCGCTACAAGCGTAGGGGCGATCTGTTGGAAATCGGTACCGGTTTCGGCTTTTTTCTTGAATCGGCTCGACGAAGGGGTTACGGAGTTCAAGGGCTTGAGTATTCAGCGTGGGTGGCGGAGAAAGCACGCTCGATGTTCAATCTTCCCATCCACAACACCAGTGTGGCCGAGTTCGATCCAGGCCATGTGAAGTACGATTTGATCGTGGCCTGGCATGTATTGGAACACCTCCCGAATCCGCTGGAAGCGATGCAACGAATCCGAAGCTGGCTGAAGGATGATGGGATTTTTGCGGTGGAAGTACCCAATTGCAGCAGTGTGGGTGCAGCCCGTCTGGGAGACAAATGGGAGGGCTGGACAGCGCCGCACCATCTGTGGCATTTCACACCCCAGGCGTTGCAGCAGATGCTCACGAAAGCGGGATTCCATGTCGTGGGGAAGAAATATGGTCGCTCTACGTATATTCGTCATCGACTGAAGCGCTACCCGGTTGTTGGATGGTTTCGCTGCCTGATCGACTGCTGGTACAGGGGGAGTTGGGTGAGAATGGTGGTGGCTCCTGCTGGCCCAGCTCGGCTTGACAATGCCTTCGACCGTTATTAGCTTGACAGCAGCAATGAAATGGCTGCCTTCATCGCGCTTTGGATTCTCACTGCTGCTGCCTGGCGTGTTCTGGCTCGCCACCCTGCTCACCTCACCTGAATCTGAAGAACGAACGGGCGTCCTTCACCTCATCACCATCGACAACTCGACCGAGAAGAGAACTCCGGCTCGGGTCGAGGGAACTCCTATGCGGGTCTGCAGGATTTCGATCGATCAGCCCAGGCACTGGACCAGGCGCTAAAGATAGATCCCGGCAACCTTGAGGCCTATTTTGCTCTCGGCTCATCCAGGTTGCGGGGTAACCAGCCGGCCCAGGCCGAGCGGGTGTTCGTCGAGGCAGTGGCCAGACACCCGGGTTCGGCCCGGGCCTATATCGCACTGGGCACCTTCTATATTGCCTCCCACGAGTATGACAAGGCCGAAGACAGCCTCAACCAGGCCTTCGATCTGGCTCCCCAGAATCCGATGGCTCTCTATTCACTGGTCTCCCTCTATCTGGCCAGCGGCCAAGCAGCAGGGGTTGAGACACTGTTCCAGCGATCCATCGACGCGGGAGGTGATCCGTTGAGCCTTCAGCTCAGTTTAGCCGACCTGCGCATTCACCAGGGCCGCGTCGAAGAGGCCCTCGCTCTTTTGCGGCAACTGAAAACTGAGTTTCCGGAGGCCAGAACGGTTGCCCTGCGTCTGGCAAGAACCCTCCTGAACCAAGGGGACAGGGAGCAAGGTCGAGGACTCATAGAGTCGCTGCTGGCCTCGGACCCGAAGGACGCCGAGGCTCACTATCTGATGGGGGTTGCCCATGTCCTGGAGGAAAAGCTTGATTCCGCCTTGCAGGAATTCGAGCGGGCTCTCGAATTGGATCAGTTACTGGTAGCGGCTCACTTGAACAGGGCCAGCGTGTTGCAGCGGTTGGGCCGGCTGCCGCAAGCCGAGCAGGCGCTCCAGAAGCTCCTGGAAATCGACCGGGATAACCTGGTGGCTGGAGCGAAACTGGCCAAGGTCCAAGCTCTGCTTGGAGAGTCGCCAGGACAAATGGAAAACGCGCTCCTGGATGCCGAAGTCATCCTGGAGCAGCTTCCCTCCAGCTTCGATGCGCTGGCAGCCCGGGCCGAGGCCTCCCTCTTTTTGAATCGCCTAGAGGCCGCCAGGCGAGACTACCGGTTGCTCCTGCAGCGCCAGCCAGAAAACCCCTTCTTTCTGAATCGCCTGGGGAAAATTGCCGATCTCGAGGGCAAACCTGAGGAGGCTATCGACTATTACCGGCGCGTATTGGAAGTTTTCCCTGATCCTGACGCCATGAATCAGATGGCGGCCATCCTGGTGCGCGAAGGGCGTGAGAGGGAGGCGCTCAGAGAGCTCGATCGTCTGGGCGCACGTACCGACAGGCAAGAATTGATTCTCATGATCAAGGGCCGAGTCTACGTAGCTCAGAAGAACTATGCAGAGGCAGAGAGGGTGTTCAGAAAGTCAATCGAGCTGAACCCGAACAACTATCGGGGATATATTGCGCTGGCCCAGCTGAAGATGGAACAGCACAACTTTGATGAGGCTATCCTTGAGGTCGATGTCCTGATCGCTCTCAACGATCGGTATGGCCCGGCTTATCTTCAGAAGGGCTACTATCTGCAGGCATCCAAGAATCCGCAAGCCGCCATGGAGAGTTACCGAAGAGCTCTAGATCTTCTAGCGGAGGACTCCGATGGCTTCGCCTCGGCCGCCAACAACCTGGCCTGGCTTTCTGTTCAAGCAGGCCAGGATCTGACCGCAGCCGTGACCTGGGCACGAAAGGCCCGCAGGCACGATCCCAAGAACCCTGACTATGCCGATACTCTGGGCTGGGCTTACCATCACCTAGGAAGCCATACGCTAGCGGTCGACCAGTTGCTCTTCAGCGTCAACCACGGGAAGCCTACTCCGGGGCACTATTACCGACTCGGCATGGCTTACTACAAGAAAGGCGATACAGGGCATGCCAGAGATGCCCTCCAAAAATCGCTCGCAATGAGCCACAGCTTTGAGGGAGCCGAGGAGGCGAAAAGCACGCTGGCCACGTTGGAAGAAGACTCCCGCCCGGGAGGCTAACCACGCCCCCCCGAATCTTTCCAATCATCTCAGCCGGAGAGCTCGCGGGCTTCACCGGCTCCCCGCGGCACCCGTATCGCCTCGACCAGTTGTTGGACGTGGAGGGGAGGGGGCGGAGTCAGCTTCGAAACCACCACCGTAACCAGTAAGTTGATCATCATGCCCACGGTACCGATCCCTTCGGGAGAAATTCCCAGCCACCAGTGCTCGGCCGAGTTTAATTCAGGAAAAGCGAACTTGAAATAAATAATGTAGCCGGCGGTGCCAATGAGTCCCACCACCATCCCCAGGATGGCCCCGTACTTGTTCATGCGCCTGGAGAAGATCCCCAGCACAATGACCGGGAAGAAAGTGGCGGCTGCCAGCCCGAACGCGAAGGCCACCACTTCGGCGACAAAGCCGGGGGGATGGACGCCAAAGTAGCCGGCCACGCAGACGGCGAATCCAGCCGTCACCCGTGCGGCCCGCAATTCTCCCTTCTCGCTGATATCGGGTCTGAGCCATTTCTTGAGCAGGTCATGAGAGACGGCGGCCGACAGCACCAGCAGGAGACCAGCAGCCGTGGAAAGGGCAGCTGCAAGTGCGCCCGCCGCTACCAGCCCCACCACCCAGGCCGGCAAGCTGGCGATTTCGGGGCTGGCCAGGACCATGATGTCGCGATCGATCATCAGTTCATTTGGGATGCTCGAGGCCGGGCCCACGTACTGGATGACGCCGTCGTGGTTGTGGTCTTGGAACGAGATCAGCCCTGTGGTCTCCCATTTGCTGAACCACTCCGGAACGTCCGCGTAGCGGGTGTTGGAGACGGTCTCGAGCAGATTGGTACGGGCGAAAGCCGCGACCGCCGGTGCGGCGGTGTAGAGGAGCGCGATGAAGACCAGGGCCCACCCGGCCGAGCTGCGGGCCGCCGAGACTCTCGCGACGGTGTAAAACCGCACGATCACATGGGGCAGGCCGGCGGTGCCGACCATCAAGGCGAGGGTGATAAAGAGGGTATCCAGCGTTCCCTTTTGTCCGGAGGTGTAGGTGGCGAATCCCAGTTCTCGGCTAAGCTCATCGAGGCGGTCCAACAGGAACCGACCCGACCCGTCACTCAGTGTGCCGCCGAAGCCCAGTTGGGGGATCAGCGTATCGGTCATCAAGAGCGAGATGAAGATCGCAGGGACCAGGTAGGCGAAGATCAGTACGCAGTATTGCGCGACCTGGGTGTAGGTAATCCCCTTCATTCCTCCCAGAACGGCGTAAAAGAAGACAATGCCCATCCCCACGATCACCCCATGGGTGATGTCGACATCCAGAAAGCGGGAAAAGACGATTCCCACTCCGCGCATCTGGCCCGCCACGTAGGTGAAAGAGACGAAGATGGCACAGATCACTGCCACCACGCGGGCCACCTGTGAATCGTAGCGGTCGCCCACAAAATCCGGGACGGTGTACTTGCCGAACTTTCTCAAGTAAGGAGCCAGCAGCAGCGCCAGCAGTACATAGCCCCCGGTCCAGCCTATCAGGTAGACCGAGCCGTCGCGCCCCAGGAATGAGATGGCACCGGCCATCGAAATGAAGGACGCCGCCGACATCCAATCCGCTGCCGTAGCCATGCCGTTGACCACCGCTGGAACCTTGTTGCCCGCGACGTAAAAGTCGCTGGTCGATCTGGCCTTGGACCAGATCGCGACACCGATATAGAGGGCAAAGGAGAGACCCACCATGACGAAGGTCCAGGCCTGAACGTTCACCGCTGAGCCTCATCGCGGTCGTCGACGTCGTGCCGCCTGTCAAGTCGATTCATCAATCCTACGTAGAGGAAGATCAGAATCACGAAGATAAGAATCGACCCCTGCTGGGAAAACCAGAAACCCAGCTTGAATCCTCCCAGTCGAAACTGATCCAGCCAGTCGACGAAAATGATACTCAGTCCCGCCGAGACTCCGAACCAGATAGTAAGCAGCAGAAACAGGTATTTGAGGTTGGTCCTCCAATAACTCTGGTTTGAGCTTACGGGCATCCTGCCTCCCTCTCTAGTACTTACTTGCCTGAAACAAGTTCGCCCAAGAGTAGCCGCTGGTAGGCGCTGCATCAAGCCGCACCAATTCCCCGCTTGACATTTGACATTCCCGTTCAAGGATTCGATCATTCCTGGAAGGCACCTGCTGGCAGGGAGGTTCGGTTTGTCCTATGATAGACTGCGTTTTCACAGTCTGCTGAGCCACTGAGCTGGGCCCGAATCCCCGTTCAACAAGATGTGTCCTTGTGACTTGGCACGTTTTTTTGCCCGGAGTGTCGCCGGGGTATTGTATCGACACGAGGCAACGAGCGGAGCCGAACGCGGAACGGAGACCGACGAAATGAAAATTCTCTTGTACACGCCGGACAATCAGGTAACGCGCAACTATATGCCGCACCTGTGGATGTTCGTGCTTCAAGCCCTGACTCCGCCCCAGCATGAGGTGTTCCTCATCGATGGGAATGCCCAGCCCTTAACCGAAGAAGAAGTCGCGGAATTCGTCAGGGCCAACGGGATCAAGCTGGCGGGAATCGGCGCCATGACCCGTGCCGCCGCCCGCGCCTACAGGATGGCGGATGCGATTCGCGCGGCCGGCGCGCAAGTCGTCATGGGAGGGCCTCACGTAACCGAGGTACCGGGAGAGGCGATTGGACGTGACAGCGAGCCCCGTCACGCGGATGCCGTCGCCCTGGGCGAGGTGGATGACATTTGGCCTCAGATCATAGAGGACGCTGAACAAGGAAATCTTCAGGAAACCTATATGTCGGCGGATGCAGCGGGGAAGGAAGTCAAGCCGTCGCTGGAGGACTATCCTCAAATTCCCTGGGAAAAGATGGATCTCGATCAATTCAATCTCATACACAAGATACCGTCCTGGGGACGCTACCTGATGAAGCGGGCGGGTGTGAGGGATTGGAACAGCCTCTACGTACTTCCCGTCGAATCCGGTCGCGGCTGTCCCTACGGCTGTGATTTCTGCACGGTGACCGGTTTTTTTGGGAAGTCCATCCGGTTTCGCACGGACAAGAGCGTGGTGGACGAACTTCTTCGCCTCAAAGCTCGCGCGGCTGCGGAAGGTGGAAAAGTTGGCGTTTTCTTCATCGATGATAATTTTGCCATCAACAAGAAGCGAACCAAATCACTTCTCCGCGAGATGATCGCTCGTGATGCCGTAGTTCCATGGATAGCCCAGATCAGCATGAATCTGCTTCAAGACGAAGAGCTGGTCGATTTGATTGCCGCCAGCGGAGGGGTCTGGATTTTCATGGGGCTCGAGTCGATTGACCCTGACAACCTGAAAGAGGTCAACAAGGGGTTCAACAAACCGGCTCAATATCAGGCCGTCCTGGAGCGACTGGCCGACCGCGGTATATACGCCATCACGTCCTTCATCTTTGGAATGGACGGGGACCGCCCCGGTGTCGCGCAAAACACATTGGACGCAATCGGATCCTGGCCACCGGGCCTTCCCGTTTTCGGACTTCTGACGCCTTATCCGGCCACTCCTCTCTATGATCGTCTCCTGGAGCAGAATCGACTTACACGACCCAAACACTGGCTCGACTTTCGCCCTTTTCAAATGGCCTTCACACCAGAGAACTTGAGCGTGGAACAAGCGGAAGCCGAAGTTCACGAGGCGTGGAGCTCATGTTACGACTCGGAGGCCATCGCCGCGGCTCTCGGGAAGATCGAGGGGCGTCCGTTCATAGAACGCGCTCTCCTCTTCATCACGCGACTTGCATTCCGAGGCATCTATTTTCCTCAGATGACAACCCGCCACTGGGCCTCACTGCTCTTTCAGAACCGACGTAGCCTGCTCAAGTTGATCCGCGAGGCTTTTGTTGCACATCGGGAGCACCGTGGGAGCCCTGCCCCGGTTCAAGAGGTCGGCCTGACTCCTGAAGAGCCTGTCAGCGGCCGCATGCCGATCGCACCGGAAGAATCGGCTCTCCCTATGGAGAACTAGTGCTGGGAGCCTGATCTTGCGCCCTGAGAGGTCTGCAGAGGAAGAATGACCGCTCACAGCGAGAACGATCCGCTGGTTGGCCTCTGGCAGCAATTCCCGACGCCGATGGCCTCCCGATTTCTCGCCCAGATGGGTTGGGATTTCGTGGTCTTGGATATGCAGCACGGCTGTCTCAACTACGAAACAGGCTACGAATGCATCCACACCCTGCGAGCGAGCGGCTGCCGGCCCTGGGTACGTACCACTATCGGGAACTACAGCGAAATCAACAAGGTTCTCGATCTGGGGGCTCAGGGCGTCGTCGTACCGATGATCAACAGTAGGGAAGAGGCGGAGATGGCCGCTGCTTCAGCCAAGTACCCTCCGGTAGGGGGTCGCTCCTTCGGAGGAGACTCCTGGTATCACTATGGGGAAGACTATGCCGAGACAGCCAATGAATCGACCTGGCTGTTGGTTCAGATAGAGCATGTTCGAGCTGTGAATGCCGTCGAGGAGATCCTTTCCGTACCCGGTGTCGATGGCTGCTTCGTCGGTCCCATTGACCTGGCGCTTTCGGTCGGCCTAAGACACGATAACTTTGCCGGCAACCCCGATGTTGTGGCCGGCATTCAGAAAACCCTGGATGCGTGTCGGGGGCTGGGTAAGATCGCCTGTTGCAACACCTATAGTCTCGCCGAGGCCCGCGAGAAGGCGCTCCAGGGTTACGGCTGCATCACCCTGCAATCGGACGTGGATCTGTTCATCGACTCGACGTCGCAGCTCCTGGCCGACCTTCGTCGTGAAGTAAGGGGCTCAATCAAGGGCGCCGGGCCTCATTCTGGCGGGAGCTGAACACCGACGCTGGCGGCGATGGCGGCGACTTTGCTCCAGGTGTCGTCCTCAACGGGGATCCCCTCACGCGACCGCTCTTCAAACATACGCGCCTCCGGTTCACCCGGCATTAAGACCTCGGAGAATCCGTCCTGGAGGCGGCTTGATTTCACCCAATCCCGAAACCGAGAGCATTCTCCATCAAAAAACTCCTGTCCGGCAAACCGTCTCGGATCGACAAAAAGAGCGAACCAGCCATTCGCCACCCGAGGCTGATCGGAACGGCTGCAGCTTCCTCCAGCCAGAGCTCCGGCAAAAATCTCGGCGAAGACAGAGAGAGCAAAGCCCTTGTGTCCGGCCATGGGAAGAAGGGCTCCCGGGGGGTCCCCGTAGAACTCCTCAGGTCGGGTTGAGGGCTGGCCCTGTCCATTCAGAAAGAGCCCCGGTGAAACTTCCTCCCCGCGGGCCCAGGCCACCTTCAACTTGCCCTCGGCTATAGTGGACGTAGCCATGTCCATGACGATAGCTTCCCCGCCTTCGAGCGGCGCCGCGGCTGTCAGAGGATTGGCCGAAAGCCTCCGCTCCCGGCCCCCGTGCGGCGCAACCAACACTCCTCCACCATGAACATTCGCAAGGGAAAAATGAACCAGGCCGGCCTCGGCTGCCAGTTCTGCAAACTCGCCGATCCGGCCCAGGTGGCCGGAGCGCCGCAGGGTCAGAATGCAGGTTCCAAGCTGCCGGGTCTTGTCAGTGGCCATCTGTGTGGCCTGCCTGCCGATGTACTGGCCGAAGCCGTAATGGCCGTCCGTCATCAAGATGGCTCCGTCATCCTGCAGCACTTCCAGTTCCGCCCTCGGATTGATCCAGCCCCGGGACAACCAGTCTATATATTGGATGACACGGAAGATCCCGTGGGAGTCGTGTCCTTTCAGATTGCTCAGGACAAGCGATCGGGCCACTCGCTGAGCGACTGCAGCGGGGACATCATGGGCCTCGAAAAGGCGTTGGACGAATGGGATCAGCTGTGGGGCGGCGAGGGTTGGCACGGTCAATGATTCCGGATCGAGTTCCAGAGCGAGGGGAGGCGCAAGGCGCTTTCAACCATGGGCGTAGTCAGTTATGCTCCATGCTCCGTAGGATTGCAAGCCCGTTGGTGGCAGGAGTTAGTCAAGTCCTATGATTAAGAAAGCGATTCAGAATCCCTATGCAATTGCCGTTGCGAGCCTGAGCACGATCGTGCTGGGGGTCACCTGCTATCAAAGGATCCCGGCCGATCTGCTGCCCATCTTCCAGACACCGGCGGTTCAAATTGTCACTTTCTACCCTGGCATGCCTCCAGAAGTGATGGAACGCGACATCATGAGCCGTCTGGAGCGGTGGACGGGGCAGTCGGTGGGTATCGAGCATCAAGAGGCCAAGGCGATGCTCGGTGTCTCCGTAGTCAAGGACTTTTTCCGCGAAGGTATCTCCCTGGAAACCGCTATGAGCCAGGTCACCTCCTATGCGGTCAGCGACATGTTCTATCTCCCTCCCGGCACCATCCCGCCTATGGTGATGCCTTTTGATCCGACCGCCTCACTGCCGCTTTGTCTCGTCAGCGTCTCCAGCCCGACCATGAACGAGAAGGAGCTCTATGACATTGCCTACTTTGAGCTGCGCAATCGGCTCCAATCCATTCAGGGCGTCATTGCCCCCGCTGTCTACGGTGGCAAGTTGCGCCGCATTCTGGCCTATGTGAACCGGGGCAAGCTGGAAGCGCGAGGACTTTCTCCCATGGATGTGGTCCGAGCATTGAAGCAACAAAACGTTTTCATTCCGGCTGGAAACATGAAAGCGGGCGACTTTGACTACCAGATCTTTGCCAATTCCATGCCCAGGTACGTGGAAGAGCTGAACGAAATGCCGATCGGGATCCGCCAGGGAGCGCCCATCATGGTCCGGGATGTGGCCGAGGTCAAGGACTCCAGCCAGATTCAAACCAACGTCGTGCGTGTGAATGGTCGCCGCCAGGTCTACATACCCATTTATCGTCAGCCGGGAGCCAATACGATTGAAATCGTCAATGCCATCCAGCGCAATCTGGATCGCATTCTGCAGCGGCTACGTGAAATGGATGCCCGGGCTGGCGATCTGGCCATTGAAGTCGTGCTGGATCAATCTGTTTACGTCCGCAACTCACTTAGTGCTCTTCAGCTAGAAGGCTTTCTAGGGGCGGTCTTTGCGGCCCTGGTCGTGTTGCTCTTTCTGCGCCAGCTGCGCTCAACCCTGGTGGTTCTGATCAGTCTGCCTCTGGCTATCCTGGCGGCTATCGTGGGCCTGTTTTTCTCTGGTGCGACCCTCAATGCGATGACCATCGGTGGGCTGGCGTTGGTGATTGGCATTCTGATCGACCAGTCTATCGTGGTGGTGGAGGCTGTTCGACACATCGAGGAGGGAGCACAGCCCTTCCAGGCAGCGCTCAAGGGGGCTCAGGAGGTCGCGATTCCGGTCCTCGTTTCCACAGTGACTTTTTGTATTGTCTTCTTCCCGGTCATTTTCCTTTCCGGAATGGCCAGTTACCTCTTTGGCCCAGTTGCGCTAGCCGCAACTTTGGCCATGACATTCTCCTTCCTGTTTGCGATCACGCTGGTGCCCGCCTTTTGCGCCCGCATCCTCAAGGCTCATTCGGATCCGCGGCAGTCCGGTCACGCGGCGGGTCCGCTGAGCAGGGCCTACGTGTACGTATTGGGGAAGCTTCTCGGGGCACGGTGGGTGGTGGTCTTGGCGGCGGCCTTATTGTTCGTTTTTTCCTTACTTCTTCTGCGCCAGACCGGGCGTGAACTGTTCCCGCAGGTCGACGCGGGACAGTTTCAAATCCTGGTTAGACTGCCTTCCGGCACGCGGATCGAAAAGACCGAGGACACCCTGGCTCAAATCGAACAGGTCATCATCGAGGAGATCGGTCTTCCCGACCCCAGCGAAGAGCGTCACCCCGAGTCCAACCTGCGCATGCTGATCACCAACATCGGGGTCCTGATGGACTGGCCGGCTGCCTACACTCCCAATGCAGGGCCCATGGATGCCTTTGTGCTCGTTCAACTGAAGAACAATCCCGAAATGCCGGGCACGTTCGAGTATGTCAGTCGTCTTCGCTCTCAACTTCAGCCCCACTTCCCCAGTGTTGAGTTTTCCTTCGACACTGGCGGAATGCTCACCTCGGCCTTGAACATGGGTGAACCCGCCCCTATTCACATTCAGGTGTCGGGGAGCAACCTGGATACGTCCCAGCAGATCGCCAGGATCATTGCAGACGAGATGAGAAAGGCAGAAGGGTCCGTCGACATTCGCATCGCCCAGCGCATGGACTATCCGATCATTGATATCGAGATCGACCGGGTCAAAGCCGCTTATGCCGGGGTCAACGTTGAGGACGTCATGAAGAACCTGGTTACCGCCACCAACTCGAGCATCGGTTTCGACCCGGCTTTCTGGATCGACGAACGCTCGGGCAACCATTACTTTATTGGGGCCCAGTACGCAGAGGACGACCTGGTTTCGCTGGAGACGTTGTTGAATATCCCCATCTCGGGCGGAGACGGAGGTCCCCTGGTGCCTCTCCGAAACCTGGTGAGCGTCAATCGTACGACAGGACCGGCTGTCGTCAATCACCGCAACATTACAAGGGTTACCGACATCTACGCGTCCGCACAGCCCGGCTACGACATCGGGTCCGTGGTTGCCGGCATTGAAGAACGCCTGCTCGCCTCGCCGCAACTGAAGCCAAGCTTGAGACAATCCGATCGCGGAGAATACTGGGAGATGACGGGTCCCGATTTCTCCGGCAAGGGCTACGGTTATGTGCTGGCCGGCGAAGTTGCCACAATGTACGAAACACTGGGCCAGTTTCTGGAAGGATTCCTGCTGGCTGCAATCCTCGTCTACCTGGTCCTGGTGCTGCAGTTCCGATCATTCGTCGACCCCCTTGTCGTCCTTCTGACCGTGCCTCTGGGGCTGATCGGAGTCGCCGTGACGCTCCACCTCACGGGAACCTATCTGAGCATCATGGCGGCCATGGGAATCATCATGATGACCGGTCTGGTGGTGGCTTACAGTATTCTGCTGGTGGATTTTGCAAATCGCCGCCGATCTCAGGGGAGTTCTGCCGGTGAAGCCATCCTCGATGCCGCCCGGGTGCGACTGCGCCCAATCCTGATGACCTCGCTGGCCGCGATGCTTGCTTTGACACCAATGGCAATTGGAGGTCAAGGCGCAGAGGCAAACGCTCCGCTGGCCAGGGTCATCATCGGAGGGGTTCTCAGCTCGGCAGCTCTTTCATTGCTTGTGGTGCCCTGCCTGTATTTGATCTTCAAACGTGAGCACCCACTTTCACAACTACGATGATGTTGGCCGGGGGCGCGACGGAGATCAGATCGAGGAGAGACAAGGAGTTATCGATGATCCTCAACTCGACGCCTTCGCATCTCCAACTCCCCCTCCTGTGGCTGCTCTTCATCAACTCCTGCAGCGGGCCGCAGATCCAGGAAGCTATCCCTGTGGAGGAGGTCGGCTCCGCTTCCAGAGAATCTTCGGTCGTGGTTGAGGTTGTGGGGCCCCGACGAGAAGACCTGCTCCGCCAGATCACTCTTCCCGGCACCATCGAGCCCTTCCAACAAGCCAGGCTTCACTCCAAAGTGGCTGGCTACCTGGAATGGATCAGCGTCGACATCGGGGATCGCGTTGCCAAAGGCCAGGTGGTGGCCAAGCTCGAGGTACCCGAGATGGCTGATGAGTATTCGACGGCGCAGGCTGAACTGGGGATCGTCGAATCCGACCGGACCCACGCACAGGCTGAGTTGCAAAGAGCGAGAGCCGATCTCGAGCTGAAGAAGCTGACGTTTACCCGACTCCAGGGGGTCGCTTCGGAGGAACCGGACATGGTTCCCCTCCAAAGGGTGGATGAGGCCAGGGCTGCATATCAGCTGGCTGAGGCAACCGTAAAAGTGCTGGAAAGCCGCATTCGCCAGGTTGAGAGCCAAATGAAGCGGGCCAGGACGAAGCTGGAAGGGTTCAAGACACTCATGTCTTACACAGAGATCAAAGCTCCTTTCCGGGGCAATGTCACCGAACGCTACGTTGACCCCGGCACCCTGATCCAGGTCGCCTCCAACTCCCCAAATGCCCAGCCGGTCGTCACCATCGCCAGCACCGATGTCTTGCGCGTCTTCGTGGATGTTCCAGAGGCGGAGGTCCCGTTTGTGCAGCGAGGAGATCACGCCTTGATCAAAGTGCCAGCCTTGCCCTCTCACACTTTCGAAGCCCGGATCACTCGCTTTTCCGGAGCCCTGAATCCCGCTACACGGACGATGCGTACCGAGATCGACATACCCAACCAGGGGAACTTCCTGAAACCGGGAATGTATGGGGAAGTGACTCTCACCCTCGAAGAGCGTTCCCAGGCCATCACTCTTCCAGCGGGGGCCGTCCACGCCGAGAAGGACAAGAGATTCGCCTACTCGGTGGTTGAGGGCCACCTTCGAAAGATCGAGGTTCAAATCGGCCTCGATGATGGCATCACGATTGAGATAACCGAAGGCCTGGAGGGACACGAAACAGTTGTCCTGGCCAGTCGGGGCGAGGTCCAGGAAGGGATGGAAGTCGAAGTCCAGAAAGCCCCGGTCAGCGAGTAGGAAGGGAGAACTTATGACCAACAAAGGCCTGACGTTTCTCAGCACACTGGCGTTTATTGCTCTGCTCTCCGGAGCCCCTGCGGGCCAGGTACGACAGCGCCTGAGCCTGGATCAGGCGATCGAGATGGCTTTGGCCAATCATCCCCATCTGCTAAGAGCTGAACTGGCGGTGACGGGAGGGGAGGCCCGGGTCAAGTACGCACGTTCGGGCTCTTATCCCCGCCTGAACTCAGGTGGGACTGCCAAGCAGGGTCTGTCCGGTTCGGGGGCCGCATTCGGCCTGGAGGGCCTGGCTAATTCACCCGAGCCCGATGACATGGCGATCTCGGTCAACGCCTATTACGATGTCCTGGACTTTGGGCGGACCAAGCATGAAACGAGCGCCCGCAGACGGGAGCTGGCCTACCTGCAGCACCAGCTCGCCTCCGCCGAAGCAACAGTGATGCGCGACGTTCGAAAGGCTTATTTCACGGCACTCAAGACGGCGCGGCTGGTGGAGGTTGCGGATCGAAATCGGGGGGCCGCAAGACTGAGTCTTCGCCAGGCTGAGGCCTTCTTCCGGGCAGGCCTGCGATCCAAAGTCGACGTACATCTGGCTCAAACCGAGGTTTCGCGCGCCCAACTTCGGCTCACTCAGACGCAGAATGAGCAAGCCGTTTCGCTGGCCGGTCTTAGCCATGCGATGGGCACCACTGACTCCTCTGCGCAGTTTCAGCTGGAAGAGCCAGACTTGTGTCTGCAGGAGGTGGAGGCTCTCCCCACCCTGATTGCAGCCGGCCTTGCGAATCGGCCCGAGCTGCGGGCGTTGCAAGCCCAGATTGAAGCGCGTGAGGCGTGGGTCGAGAGAGCAAGGAAGGAGCGCTATCCCAGGATCATGGCGGCTTTCAGCGGCGGTTGGGCGCGCTTCGCCGAGTTGTCACTCTCAAATCTCCTTTTCGGAGGCCTGGCGATCAAGCTGCCGGTCTTCGCTGGCGGCCAACTCAAGGCTTCCATCCAGGAAAATGAACAGGCCCAACAGCAGGCAATAGCCACAAGGAATCAACTTCTCCAGGATATTCCGCTCGAAATCACGACCGTCTACCATCAGCTCTCCAATTCGACGGAAGCGGTAAGAACGTTCGAGGAAATGAAAGCTTACACCGATGATGCACTTCGCCTGGCCCGAGCCCGCTACCGCATGGAACTCGCCGACGGGGTCGAGCTGGCCCTGGTCCAGGCCGCCCAGGCTGAGGCCGAGAGTGAATACTTCAGTGCGCTGTACGACTACGAGATTCAGTCGGCAGAGCTGCGCTACAGAACCGGCCAGACTCTCTGGGTGGGCGCACCTTGACGGTCCAGGTCGGCTTGTCGTTGAAGCAAGGTTGCCGTCCCACGGCAAGACCACCTCTGGAGTTCCAGCCTGGTAGCGACACCTGATGACTCTTGAGATTGGATTCCTGTTCTTGATTCTGGCCGTCATGGTCGCCCTCTTTCTGACGGAAAAGTTTCCGGTGGATCTGACGGCTTTTCTGGGACTGGTTGTCCTGATCTTCAGCGGTTTTGTGAAATCCGACGAAGCCTTCACCGGGTTTGCCTCTTCGGCTGTCATCACCATGCTCTCGATCTTCATTGTCAGCGCTTCGCTTCTGCACACGGGCATCGCCGATTTGGTTGGCGCGCGGATTCATGCCTGGGTGGGTAGCCATGAGGTGTCTCTGATCGTCACCATCATGTTGGTCGCGGGAGTCTTGTCGGCCTTTATGAACAACATTGCTGCTGCAGCGGTATTGATGCCGGCTGTGGCCAGCCTGGCCCGTCGCGCCGGCCTGTCTCCCTCGCGCCTTTTCATGCCCCTTTCATTCGGTGCCATCCTGGGTGGCACCACAACTCTGGTGGGAACTCCTCCCAACATCCTGGTTGGAGCCATGCTGGAGGCTCGGGGAATGGAGTCCTTTGATCTCTTCGACTTTGCTCCCATGGGCCTGACCCTGCTCGCTCTGGGCATCGTCTACATGACGACTGTGGGGCGAAAACTGCTGCCGTCGCGTGAGATGACCCCGTCGCCTTCCACTCCAAGGGACCTGGCTGACGTCTACCACCTGGATGAAATGATTTTTTCCATTCGTATTCCCGGGGACTCCGCCCTGGACGGCACGACTCTGGAGGAGGCGCGCCTCGGTGCGGCACTCGGTGTTCAGGTGGTTGCCATTCTGCGCAATGGCCGAAAGGACCTGGCACCCAGGCCAACCACAGTGCTGAACTCAGGGGACACCCTGCTGGTGGAAGGTCAATTGTCGGATCTACAGCAGATCCTTAAAGTTCAGGGCACAGAGATTAAGAAAGCCAGGATAGGCCAATTGCCACGACCCACCGCGGGATTCAGTGCCATCCGCGTCCAGGTCTCCGACGACTCCACCTTCCGACAAAAGAGTCTAAAGCAGCTGGATTTCCGGGGCAGACATGGCGCCATTGTGATGGCCATCCAACGAGGCTCGCAACTGCTGCGCGATAGTCTGGGGGAAGAGATTCTGGCAGCCGGCGATGAGCTCGTACTGATCGGAGTCCGGGAGGCCCTGGATCAACTGGGCACGCGCCCTGGACTCATCGTTCTTGAAAGCGGTTTGACAACCCTCCGACAGCTTCAGCAACACCTCTTTCTGATCAAAGTTCACCCGAGCTCGCCTCTGGCCGGGGCTACGCTGGGTGCGAGCCGGATCGGGGAACTGATTGGCCTGACCGTAGGGGGCATTGTCCGGGAAGGCGCGACCCGTCCGGCAGTTTCTCCGGACGAAATCATCCGCGCCGGAGACAATTTGATGGTGGCGGGAGAATCAGACAGAATCGCCGGCCTCCTGGAACTGGGTGACATCCAGTTTGATTCCGAGGTGGATGCCTCAGAGCTCGGATCAGAGGACGTGGCGCTCGTAGAGGCGTCGCTGGCACCTCGTTGTTCTTTGATCGGGAAGACTCTGCAAGAGATCTCGTTTCGGCAGCGCTATGGACTGCAGGTCTTAGCCGTGTGGCGTGAAGGCGCTCCCCTTCGCTCCAGGTTGGTCAGCCTGAGACTGACCTTTGGCGACGCTCTATTGTTGCAGGGTTCCCCTGAGAGAATGCGCATGCTCGCCGCGGACCCTGATTTCCTGGTTCTCTCCCAAACCGTTCAGGCGGTACGCAGGGTGGGCAAGGCTCCCTTTGCAGTGGGTTGTCTGTTGCTGATGATCGGGTTGGTGACGGCTGGCATCCAACCGATCCATGTGGCGGCCTTTACAGCAGCATCACTGGCTGTTTTCACGGGCGCACTGACCATGAAGGAGGCCTACAGCAGCATTGAATGGAGGGCGATCTTCCTGGTTGCGGCCATTCTGCCGGTGGGCATCGCCATGGAACGAACAGGAGCAGCACTCTGGTTGGCGGATACCGTGGTAGACACGGCGGGTCCCTTTGGCCCTCACATGGTCCTGGCGATGCTGGTGGTGCTTTCGAGCCTGTTGAGTCAGGGTCTGGACGGTGCCCCCACCGTCGTGCTTCTGACGCCGGTCGTTCTGAGAGCGGCTGCCGGACTCGGCCTGGATCCCCTTCCCATGATGATGGGAGTTGGGCTGGCTGCATCAGCCGCCTTCATGACTCCTTTCAGCCACAAAGCGAACTTGCTGGTGATGGGTGCCGGCGGGTACCGCTCCGCGGACTACCTCAAAGTAGGCACACCGTTGACGATCGTCTGTCTGATCTTACTGGTTTTCATGGTGCCTCTGTTTTTCCCGTTCTAGCCAGTCTTTCTCTCATAGCTTCCGTCAAACAGCGTTCGCCAGTTTCTGCCGTCCAGGGACATCTCCATGCGCGAGGTCATCTGGCTCTCCCCGGACAGATCGTGCATCAGCCTTGCGTGCATACCGGGTCCGCCGTGAGCAACCGTGAGGACGTTTCCATCAAAAGCGCCCTTGAAGACCTCCGGGGGGGAGCCCATACAATCAAACCAGTGAAGGACGTAGCAGCCTTCTTTAGGGTCATAGGTCAAAACGCTGTGCCCCTCAAAGGTGACAACGCCAGAGCGCTCTTGCTCGTAGTCAGAGATCAGGGCAAAGCCATTCAGAGCCAGGCGGCTGTTGGTCCGGCCGGTAGCAGTGCCCCCCTGGGGAGCCCATTGCGAGGGATGCATGATCTCAATTCCCTCCCACTCACCAACCAGGCTGCGGAACTTCAGGTGATGATCTGTTGGTCTCGGCATATCCATGGTCGTGTCCTCCCTAGCCCGGATTATGCAAGAGATCTGAATCCGAGTGAGATTTGGGTCCAGAAAAAAAGCCGTAGCTCTCTGATATAAAAGGGTTTACATAAAAACAACCCTAAACAGGAGCTACGGCTATGTTGAAAACAGTCTGCCAGAATACCCTGCCATTTCACAGCCACAGAGACATCACAGCTCGTTTTGATGGGGGGAGCCTCACTTCCGACGCAGGATGGTTGTTGTTTGGATCGCTGGATCGGCAACATCGATTGTGCGAGGGCTTCAGTTCGTGTATTGCGGAAAGCCGGGACCGACGCTACATTCGTCATGACCTGTTGAAGTTGATCCGACAACGAGTGTTGCAGATCGTGGCCGGCTACGAAGACTGTAATGACGCCGATACGCTGCGCTCGGATCCGATGCTCAAGACAGTCTGTGATCAGTTGCCCGAGAGCGATCCCGATTTGGCCACCCAGCCGACTTTCTCCCGCTTGGAGAACTCCGTCACCAAGAAGGATCTGATGCGTCTGAGCCGGTGGCTGCTACGCCGTTATGTGCGCTCCCTGAAGAAGAGACGTCCCGCCAAGATCATCCTGGGATCTGGACAGTACCGACGACCACACTCACGGCCAACAGGAGTTCGCCTTCTACCACGGGTATTACCGAAACCACATTCTGCATCCTTTGCTGATCTTCGATGCCGCCACGGGAGACCTGGTCTGTGCCGTGTTGAGACCTGGCAACAAGGGGGCTGCCTCTCACATCGTGCCCATTCTGAAGCGCGTCGTGGAGGCCATCCGACAAGCAGTGGGGACGGATGTCGAGATTGAGATTCGGGCCGACAGCGGCTTTGCCACGCCTCGGCTCTACGAGTTCTGTGAAGGTGAAGAGAATCAGCTCCAATATGTCATTGGGTTAAGTCGCAACCCTCGCCTGCAGCGAGTGGTCGAGCCCCTGCTGGATTCGACTCGGGAAAGGTTCGTTGAGCGGGAGGAAAAACAGCGTCAGTTTGACGAGTTTCTTTATCGAGCCAAGAGCTGGGATCGATCCCGTCGCGTCATTGTCAAAGTGGAGGTCGATCAGCGCGGGATCAATCGTCGCTTTGTGGTCACCAACCGGGACGATCTCTGCTCCCAATCACTTTATGACCACTACACCGACCGAGGGCAGACCGAGAACTTCATCAAGGCCTTTAAGAATCATCTGAGCATGGACCGACTCAGCTGTCATCGATTCCTGGCCAACCAGTTTCGACTCCTCCTGCATGCACTGGCTTACCAGATGTTCGTGCGCCTGCGCGACTATCTGCACGGAACCCCCTGGCACAAGCTCGAAATCGAAACCTTACGTCGTCGTGTCCTCAAGATCGGGGCCCGGATCCGACAAACCACTCGACGCATCTGGGTCCATCTTTCCTCAGCCTTTCCCGAACAACCCCTCTTTCACCTCGTCTTGAGTCGCCTGAACTCCAGCTAGCTTCTCCCAGTTCCCCGAAAAACCGCTTCCGACACTCATCCAGGCCCAGATCTGTCTGAAATTCACTCCCCCAACCACTCAAACGCCTCGCCAACCGATATTCTTCGCAAATCCGCCTGTCACAACTGCCCGCTTCCGAGTTGGGCCACTTCTCGAGCCCTTTTTCAACAGCGGATTACGGTTCTTGCATAATCCGGGCTAGCTAGTTCCCATCCGGAAACCCATTATTTAAGCTTCCTAAAGGGTTGTTTTTTATACCAGATACAACGGTTCATGGGGGACAGTATCGGCCGACAGCAGGGATCGGGCGGCCGAGTGCTCCAGATGCAGTTTTCGACAAACACCTCACCCTCAAAACCCCCCTCCATTATGGCGTCCAGCGACTCGTTTACAACCGTAGCCGGGCCAACACCAACAGATTGAAACTGGCACCGAGAGATGCACATACTCGCTCAAGTGCTCCCATCCCTTCCAGGTGCAACGATCCGCTCCGAAACCCGTTTGAGCATCGAGATACAGCCTTCGATTCCAGCCCGAAAGCGCCTCAACGGCTTGTAAACCCAGCTGGAGCGCACCATATCGGTGACCTTCAGCCCTGCCTTTTTGGCAAAGGCCACGCCTGGATTGAGCCTTGCTTCTTGGTCCACCTCAGATTGTTCTGAGTGGCAAATCCCCCGTCGAAGCTGGCTTGGCGAGGATCCGCCCGTAGAGCTGATGCTGACGCTCCAGCATCGGCGCATTTGCGCCTGGTCGGCGGGATTGCCTTGCGTGACCAGACAATCGACGATCAGTGAGGTCTTGCCGCAAGTCAAAAAGATCTTGTGACCGAAAACCGTCTCGCGTCCCCCGGTCTGGATAATGTCGCTATGCTCCTCAAAGATCGAGACCACCTTCTCAGCGGCCGGAACCTTCTGGCCCTGCAGGACGCGCCGGTCGGTCTGATCGATGACTCGTCCCAGTAAATCCAGGATAGTGACGCAGCTGCTGGAGAATCACCTCAGATTCGATCCCCTGCCAACCAGCAGCGCTCTCCAGAGCCTGACAGCCATAGCCATAGGTCTGGCCCGACACCTTGACCAGATCTTGGTAGAATTGGCGCCGATTCTGGCCCCGGCTGTTGCGGATGTTCGTCACTCGCCTCTTGGCCCTCCGACAATGATTGTGGTAGACCACCGGGTAGTGCTCAGCCAACTTCCCCAACAGGGCTGTCACCTTACGCACCGAATCGTACAAAAGCTGAGAGTCCAAGGGATGGCGGATGTCGCTCTCGACAGCTGTGGCATCGACCCGGATCTTGCGGCCCTTCTCCAACCCCTCTGCTTTGGCCCAACCCACCAACACCCGAGTGATTCGTTGCCAGGTCGAAGCTTGAATCCTCGAGATCTTCTCTTGAAGACAGCTCTTGCCTGGAGACCATCCTAGAGGCAAACGGCAGAAGGCCCGGAAGCTCGCCGAGTCGTCCACATGAAAGGCCAGCTTTTCATAGGACAATCCGTGCCAATTCTTAATCACAGCACAACGCACAACTTGCTCAGCGCTCAGACCCGGAGAGCCATTGCAGGGATCGGCCTTGTCAGACAGATCTTGTAAAACCCAGTGCAGGATCTCTGGATTGTTATCCAGGATTCGGGAGATCATCTGCAACTCGTCACCCAGCCGGTGATCCGGCCAAAGTGGCGTCAGTGGCATCTGATTCTCTCTGTTTTTTCGCATTTTCGGAGCTCCGTGATTGCCGTAAGTCTTTTTGTTTCAGTGGTTTGATACTCTTACTGTAACAAAAGATGCTGACAAAATCGGAGCTCGAAAATGTGGTCTTTCCTCTTTATTTCCAATCACTTACAGGCGAGCGGATGGGAACTAGCTAGAGGCTTCAGGGGCTCGATTGGTAGACCCAGGGCCGGGCCTGCTTGATGGAAAGCCTTCCAGCCGAGGTAATCTTGAATTCGACTTCCATGGCGAAAGGAGCATCCAGCGGCTGGTGATAAAGAGCGCGGAAGTTGCGGTGAATCGTGCCCAGAGATTCACGCAGTTCGCCCAGGTGCCTGACGCTCAAGAGAGGGCCTTCGCCGGGCACGCGGTTGGAGCGGCGCACAACTCGATCTTCACTGGGGCTTCTTGGACTCAGAAGAATCTCCTCGGGGATCGACTCGCCGTCGGGGTTGGTGACCAGGTCTTCGCCAACCTGCGCGTTGATGTAGTAGCTTCTGCCACCCTGGCTTCCGGTCTGGTAAACGATGTCCTCGGTGACAGCGACACCGTTCGCTTGTTCTTCGGAGGAGTTCGGATGGAGAAGGACTCCCATCGCGGCAGAGAAATGACTGATGCGGTAGAACTCACGTTCTTCATAGGCCCGGTAGTTCCACATGCTTGCAAAGACCTGCTTGATCGACTTGGAGAGGTGCCCCTCATCCGGATGATGTGTGTACGAGTCGTAGAGACCGGCGCCGCTGAATCCGGGCAGGTCCTCTGTGTTCGTGCTGGAACGACAACGGATGGACGTTCCTCGCGGAAACCTGTTCTGAACCTCGCTCAGCGCGTTCATCATCCAGGCCGGTATCTTGCCTTTCTTCAAAGTCTTCCGGAACTTGCCAAGTGCAGCTTCTCTCGCGTCGGCATTTTTCTGGAAGTCCGCAGTCCTGGTCATTTCAGAAGCCATCGCGTAAAAGCCGTTGTGTCGCATGAACTGATCGTAGAAGTAGAAAGGCACGGCGAAACCGTCAGGCACCAGATCCTCGCGGAAACCGAAGGTTCGCATCACCGCCAGATTGGCGGACTTCCCGCCGATGCTCGACGAATCGGCGAACTGACTCTGATCCAGGGGTCGAATGCCTGTGACCGAAAGATCGCGCGCGGGAGTCTGCCGCTGAGCAGGACGGAGGTTCACAAAGTGGTGATTGACTTCTGTAGCGGTAGCTTCTCGAATCTCGTATCCGTCCGCTGCGACTTTGTAATATACGTAGGACCCAATCAGCTCGCCAATGGTTCTGTTCCCCGACACGTCTGCGATGAAGGCGTTCGGCACGTTGTCCTGAATCGCCCGTAGATTGACGTGTGAGAGCGGGGTCTGGCGAACACCCGTGATGATTCCGGCGACCCGGGGCATCTCGTTCGGAAGCGTAGGGTAGATCACGATGTCGCGGGGGCCCGGGCGCTCGTCGAGGGCCATCAAGCGTAAACGCCCGAACGCCTCTGTCGGGTGCAGTGGCAGATAGCCGATATCTTTGTAGAGATCGTCGTCGTCAACGACCTCGAGCCCGGCGGCTTTGTATTGATCCCGCTCACTTAAATAGCGTTCCTTGGCCCGGGGGAGCAGATAGTACGCGAGGCTTCCCTTGAGGAGAGCCGAATGACCGACGAGCAGGTCATGAGCTGCCTGGACCATCTCGCAGGGGAACGCATCGTTGGGTTCAAACTCATAGGTGTAGAGCCCGGATTTGCCACTGGGCGACTTGAGCATGGGACGGAAGACGAGAACACCGCGCATCTGCCCGGTCCCACGCCTTGGTAGCCCGATCTTGTTCATAAACATCATGTGGGCTCGATGGGTCTTCGTGTTGATGAAGTAGATTCTGGGGTCGTCGGTGCCCGCCCCCTCGATCTGAAACTTCACGTACTCGAGCCCCTTGAGGTGGGTATCGATGAGAACGTCCGACCCCTGATAGGAAAGGCGTTTGTAAGTCTCACGATCGGGAATGGTGGCAGCCCCATCACTGAATTCAACCGCATCCGGGTCCAGAGGCGCTCTTCCAGCGTTTGCCCCACCCGGCCCGGATCGACCGCCGGGCCCCGGGAACCCTCTGAAAGCGGGCCGCAATTCATCGAGGGTGAGCTTGCCGTTTCCGTCCTTGTCGAGGGCGGCGAGAGCGGCGGAGGCGTTGGCGAGTTCCTGGGCGGAGATCTCTCCGTCACTATTCTCATCGAGAGCCTGCATGACAGGCAACATGCGCATCATCCCACCCGGGCCTCCACCCGGACCGCCGGGTCTGGGGCCAGGCTGCTGGGCAAAGGTCAGTGAGATGCCCGCAGAAACAGTAAGTAACATCAGGGCGGTTTGGGAGAGGGTCACTGGCAAGGGAATCCTCCTAAAGCTCGAACTGCTAGAGTTCATCATGCGGTATTCACGTACCCGAGTCGCTGGCAACCGATGACGTATTTTGAGAATCAGGACGGTCGGGCCCGCAGCGGGGCCAAAACACCGCCAAGCGAAAGGGTGTTGTCTGCCTTCGATTTGCACTCGATGACTACCACACCGGGCAAGGCCTCGGGAAAACAGCGGCTGAATCGATGGCGGCCGATTTGTGGGAAGAATTTCATGTCGTAGTCCAGGGTGAGCCGGGCGCTGCCTTCACGCAGTGCAAAGTGCTCCCGCCGATACTCGACCAGAATCACCGGCTCGGTCTCTTGCGACAGATGGACACCCTGTCGGCCTTCAAGACCGCGGAGCAGTTCACGGTGCAGCACTCGAAACGGCGCCTCGCCCGGAGGGGTGCTGCTGGTGAGTTGAAAACGGTGCTTTCCGCAGACCCGATGTCGGCGCCATTTGGTCTCGAGGAAAAATGGGCCGCCCGGATGCCTGCGGTCGTACCAGCGCAGGCGAGTCTTGTGCCTGATTCCAACTCCGTCCAGGTTGGCGCGGCAGGTGCCCAGCTGGGGGTTGTCGAAATAGATACTGCGAACAGTCGAGACAGGACCGGCGTAGTGGACGGGACGGCATGAACGCAACAAGACCTGCCTCAACGTGGCCACGTCGTGCTGGGTGAAAACGTACTTGGTTTCCTTTCGTGCTGCCAAATCAGAGCGGGGAGCTCCTTCTTCGAGCAACTTGATGGACAGGTCAGAGGCCATGGCTTCAGAGGAGGGTCTGCGCATTTACGAAGGAGATCTGGCATTCGGGCAGATGCTTGCGCAGTTCGGCCACGAGCTGGGGAGCCGCGTCGCTGGTCACCCTGTGCAGTTGGACCCGAAGTTGTCCCTCGTCACCGTCAATGTCGCAGCGCTGAACGGTGAAGCTTGGGAAAACACTCCGGGTTGCCGTCAGGGCGCTATTCTCCTGGTCGGAAAAGTACTGCGACGCGTTACCGGCGACAGTCAAGTAGGCTTCCCCCGAACGTGCCGAGGGCCGCAGTCGGTCAAAGACCAGCACGAAAAGGCTGGCCACGATGACCAGAGTGATAGAGAGCATCCACTGCTCAGCTCCGAGAGCCAGGCCCACTCCGATACAGAGAAAAAGATACACCAGCTCCTCAGGATCTTTGATGGCTGCCCGAAAGAAGGGGGAAGACCCGGGCGATCGAATCGGCCGAAGTCGCTGCGCTGGTCCTGGAGTACAGAAAACGGATATACATAGCCAGCAGACCACCCAGCGCCAGGTAGACGAACAAGCTCGGTACTGTTGCATGCGGCGTCTGGGAGATCGCAGTTTGAAGCTGCTCCCATGTCTCCTGAACCGGTTGTGACATCTGTGTGCCCTCTGTGCCAATAATGGTGAGACACTTCTTCCCGGCTAAATTAGAGTAGAGGGCGAGAAGCTGGATTACAGAATGATAGAAAACAGAAGCGACAAGAAACTGAGGATTTTGGAAACCTCGGAGCGGAGGGGAGAGGTCTCCAAAATCGCTGCGGGACGGACCGAGCCCGAGAAGGCGTTGCCGCGACCCGACCCGGAAGTTCCTGCCAAGGCAACCCGTCGCCGGTTTTCAGCCCGCTATAAGCTCCGGGTCCTGGAGCAGGCCGATGGCTGCGAAGAGTCGGGCGAAGTGGGAGCATTACTGCGCCGAGAAGGACTTTACTGGTCGAATCTGCAGACCTGGCGACGCCAACGCGGACGATGGAGAGTCCTCCGACCAGTCCGAGAGACAAGGCGAGTGATGACTTCACGACCGAGATCACCGCGATGGTCACGAGCGTAAGAAGGGGGAAGACCCGGGCGATCGAATCGGCCGAAGTCGCTGCGCTGGTCCTGGAGTACAGAAAACGGATATACATAGCCAGCAGACCACCCAGCGCCAGGTAGACGAACAAGCTCGGTACTGTTGCATGCGGCGTCTGGGAGATCGCAGTTTGAAGCTGCTCCCATGTCTCCTGAACCGGTTGTGACATCTGTGTGTCCTCCGCGGCGGATAGTCCGACTCTAGCGCACAAGTATGTTCGCCACCGATAGTTGTTTCCTGGCCGTCTCTGGGAGAGTAGACGAGATTCGCGAAACAACAGTTACATCGTCTGGCCAGGCGGAGCAACAAAGAGATGGACCCGCCCGCCCCATCCGCAGACTTTACCGTATTCATGGAAGGGAGTACTCTTAGAACAATTCAAGAGTCAGCAGAACTCAGGAGTGGAGCAATGAAATACGTCAGGGATGTACTTCAGAAGAAAGGCTTCGACATCTGGTCGGTTACGCCGGACACGCCCGTCTACAAAGCCCTTCAGTTGATGTCCGAGAAGAACTGTGGGGCCGTACTGGTGCTCGATCAGGAGACACTGGCGGGTATTCTGTCAGAGCGGGACTATGCTCGGAAGGTCATCCTTGAGGGCAAGTCTTCCAAGAACACACCGGTCGAGGAAATCATGAGTCAAAGGGTTGTTTGTATTCAACCCGAGAACACGATCGATGAGTGTATGGCGCTGATGACCGATAAGCGTGTTCGACATTTGCCCGTGCTCAAAGACGGAGAGGCACTGGTCGGCCTGATCTCGATCGGGGATGTGGTCAAAGAGGTGATCTCGGAACAGGAGTTCATCATCCACCAGCTGGAAAGCTACATCAAAGGCTTTCCCACAACAGTCCTTCAGTGAGTACTCGTTTCCATGAATATGAAACGCTACCGTACGCATGAAAGGGAGTGCTAGCTCCTATCAGTATTCTATGAGATCATGACCAGCGCTTTCATGACTGTGAACCCGCGGGCCGCCTGATCGTATTTCTGCGAGTAAGTACTCTAGTTCATGACCCTTTTTCCCGCACAAGCCGCCTTCTACTACATGGCGGCCGCTAGCGTCACCAGCGCGATCCTGGCCGTGACGCGGAAAAACCCCGTCCACAGCATGCTCTGGGTGCTGGCGCTCTTTCTGCACGTGGCGGGTATCTTCCTGTTGCTGGGCGCGGAGTTCCTGGCAGCCGTACAGGTCATCGTTTACGCGGGCGCCATCCTGGTCTTCTACCTCTTTGTCCTGATGCTGCTCGATCTGCCGGGCGAAGAGGCTCAGCCGCGTTTCGGCGCCCATTGGCCCCTGGCCGCTGCCGGGGGTCTCGGATTCGTGGTCCTGTCCTGGCTCGCCCTCGGGACCTTGGACCCGGCTCAAGCCGGGTTGGCACCGGCTGCGACACGTGCATCGGCGGAAGGTCCACCTCTGGGGAGCCTTGCGGAAGTGGGCATGGCGCTCTTCGGTCCCTTCGCCCTGCCCTTTGAAATGGCCTCGCTGATCCTCTTGGCCGCCATCGTGGGAGCGGTCGTGCTGGCCCGGAGGAGGGCGCAACCATGATCGTCCCCGTGGGCGTGATCCTGGCCCTGAGCGCTGTCCTGTTTGGGATAGGAGTATTCGGCTTCCTGGCCCGGCGCAACCTGATCTTGATGCTGGTCTCGATCGAGGTCATGCTCAATGCCGTCAACCTCAGCCTGGCCGGATTCAGTCGCCACTTCGATGATCCTCGCGGCCAGGTCCTGGCCCTCTTTGTGATCGCCGTGGCCGCGGCGGAGGTAGGAGTCGGTCTGGGGCTCGTGATCGCCCTGAACCGGAACAAGCCGGGAGCCAGCGTGACAGACCTGACCGAGCTCAAATGGTGACAGCGGTGGAGACGGCATCTTGATTTCGGTCACGCCCCTGCTCGCCGTCCTTGTCTCGGCCGTGGGTGCGCTCCTGATTGCCTGCACGGGCGAGCGGCGGGCCAATCTGAGAGAGTTCTGGTCCGTTGCAGCCGGTGTCGCGTTGTTCGCTCTGGTAGCCAGCATGATCCCGGAGGTCCTGGCAGGCGGCACGCCCGAATGCGCGGTCTTCCGGCTCCTCCCCGGCATCGAACTCGCCTTTCGGGTGGATGCCTTCGGTCTCCTCTTTGCCTCGGGGGCGTCGCTGCTGTGGATCCTGACCTCGTTCTACTCGATCGGCTACATGCGTTCTCTCGAGGAGCACGCTCAAACGCGTTACTTTGCCTGCTTTGCTCTGGCCCTTTCCGCCACCGTGGGAGTGGCCTTCTCGGCCAACCTGTTTACCTTGTTTCTGTTTTATGAGGCCTTGACCCTGGTCACCTACCCCCTGGTGGGTCACAAAGAGACGGCTGAGGCCAGGGCAGGCGCCCGCAAATACGTCATCTATCTTCTTGGCGCTGCCAAAGTGCTTCTCATTGCTGCCATCATCCTGACCTACAATGTGGCCGGAACCCTGGAGTTTCGAAAAGGCGGGATACTGCCGGTTGAGCAAATCGCGGCGCAGCCCCTGCTTCTCTACGTGATCTTCGCTCTGTTTCTGTTCGGATTCGCCAAGAACGCGCTGGTACCGCTCCACAGCTGGTTGCCGGCCGCCATGGTGGCCCCCACCCCGGTGAGTGCATTGCTGCATGCTGTGGCCGTGGTCAAGACCGGGGTGTTCTCTACGCTCCGGGTCTTTCTATTCATTTTCGGCGCTGACGCCATGCGCGAGATCGGCGCCGACCAATTGGCGCTGGGAGCCGCCTCAGTAACGATCCTGGTCGGCTCGCTCCTGGCCCTGGGACAGGACAACCTGAAGGCCCGGCTGGCCTTCTCCACAGTGAGCCAGCTCTCCTATATCATCCTGGGTGCGGCCCTCCTGAACCAGAGCGGCGTTCTGGGCGGGGTCGCCCATATCACCAACCACGCCGTATCGAAGATCACGCTCTTTCTGTGCGCCGGCTCTATTTACGTATCCACGCACAAGACCGAAATCAGCCAGATGTCGGGGCTGGCCAGGCGCATGCCGTGGACCATGGCGGCGTTTGCGATTGCATCCTTGAGCGTGGTGGGCATTCCCGGTACCTCCGGCTGCGTGTCCAAGTGGTACCTCGCCCTAGGCTCAGCGGAGACCCACAGCCTTACCTTGTTAGGAGTACTCCTCATCAGCTCGCTTCTCAGCGCAGCTTACCTCGGCCCGATCGTGTATAAGGCCTACTTCGAAGAGGCGCCGCAGACCCTCGGGGAGGTCCGCGAGGTGCCCTGGATGGTTGCGCCCCTGGCCATCAGCGCAACCGCAAGTCTACTCCTGGGCCTGTACCCGGCGCCTGTACTGGAACTGGCGGGGAGGGCAATGCCGTGAACTTCCTGCAGAGGCAGCTCGAAGACCCGGTCCGTTGCGCCCGGATCAAGCGCTGGTTTTATGTCGGCCTGGCGCTCGTGGCTGTGGGGGAAATCGTTTTGCCGCTCGTGTTTCAAGGGGCTCACTCCCACTTCTGGTTCGAGAGCTTTCCTGCCTGGGGTTCTCTTTACGGGTTGGCCTCCTGCGTGGCGATCATAGTTGTGTCCAAATTTCTCGGGAAGGTGTGGCTGATGCGCCGGGAAGACTACTATGACTCTTGAATGGGTGCACCCGGGGCTGATGCTGATCCTGGGGGCCTGGGCACTGCCTTTCCTGAAAGGCCGGGTCAGGAGCCTGGCGATGCTCCTGCTTCCTGCCGCGGCCCTGGCCGTGTGCCTGTGCATGACGCCGGGTACCTATTGGGAAGTGAGTTTCCTCGGACAAGACCTGGTGTTTGGCCGCGTGGATCAGTTGAGCCTGGTTTTTTCCTATGTCTTCTCGATCATGGCCTTCCTGGGGATGGTCTACGCGCTCCATGTCAAGGACAATACACGGCACGTGGCGGCCCTGACTTATGTGGGGGGAGCGCTCGGGGTCACGTTTGCCGGAGACTTCCTCTCCCTGGTCGTGTTCTGGGAACTCATGGCGATCGCCTCCGTGCTTCTCGTGTGGCAGCGCCGCCAGCCAGCTGCCGTTGCAGCCGGCTTCCGATACCTGCTGGTCCATGTCTTCGGGGGGCTCCTTCTCCTGGCAGGAATCGTACTCCACTGGTCTCAGACCGGGTCGGTCGCCTTCGAGGACATGGGGGCCTTTTCCGGCGGCTTGGCGTGGACCCTTATCCTGGTTGCCTTTCTCATCAATGCGGCAGTCCCGCCCCTGGGGGCCTGGCTTCCGGATGCCTACCCCGAGGCCACGGTTACGGGCGCGGTCTTCATGACAGCCTTTACTACCAAGTCCGCGGTCTACGTCTTGATCCGAGGCTTTGCCGGGACGGAACTCCTGGTGTGGCTGGGAGCGATCATGGCGGTCTACGGCGTGGTCTACGCGGTGCTGGAAAACGACGCGCGCCGGCTCCTGGCCTACCATATCGTCAGCCAGGTCGGCTACATGGTGTGCGGGGTCGGCATTGGGACGGCCCTGGCCCTGAACGGTGCCACCGCCCACGCCTTCGCACACATCCTCTACAAGGGGCTCCTTTTCATGGGGGCCGGCGCTGTCCTGGAAGTGACCCGGCTACGAAAGCTGAGCGATATGGGCGGGCTCTACAGGACCATGCCGATCACCCTGGGCCTGTACATGGTCGGCGCTTTCGCCATTTCTGCCGTGCCCCTCTTCAGCGGCTTTGTGAGCAAGTCCATGGTGGTCTCAGCGGCCGGCGAGGCTCACCTGGGACTGATCTTTCTCATGCTCACGCTGGCCTCCGCCGGGACTTTTTTACACACGGGCCTGAAGCTTCCCTACTACATGTTCTTCGGGAAAGGCTCAGGTGCTCGCGGCCAGGAACCGCCCCGGAATATGCTGGTAGCCATGGGCCTGGCTGCTGTAGCGTGCGTATTGATCGGGGTCTTTCCCGGCCTCCTCTACCAGCACCTTCCGAACCCCGTGGACTACGCCCCCTATGCCCTGCAGCACATCACCAGCACCCTGGGGATGCTGGGCTTCACGGCGCTGGGCTTCTTCCTGCTGCTCAAGCATCTCGACCCGGAGCCGAAGATCAGCCTTGACACGGACTGGTTCTACCGCCGGGGTGCGGTGGCCGCCATGACTCTGGTCCAGGGGCCTCTGGCGCGTCTGGAGTCCGGATTCGTGGGAGAGATCTATGAGTTTGTCATGCACCGGCCCGTGCTGGGCGCGGCGAGTCTCCTGCGCAAGCTCGATACCCGCGTCGTCGATTTCGCGGCCGTGGGCGTGGGCCGATTGACCCAGGCCGTCAGCCAGGTTTTGAAAACCACTGTCAGCGGCAATGCCCAGCACTACGGCCTGATCATGGCAGCCGCAGTCCTGGCGCTGCTCGCTCTGGCAGTGATCGCATCACCATGACAGACTACCCGGTCCTGACAGCCACAACCTTTCTGCCCTTCGCGGGCGCGGTCGTGATTCTGTTTCTTGGCAGCGAGCGGCAGTCGCGCTGGATCGCCCTAGTCACCACCCTGGCCACCCTGGGTGTCTCAGTCCCCCTCTACCGAAGCTTCGATAAGTCCTCCAGCGCCCTGCAGTTTGTCGAGTCCGCGGAGTGGATCCCGACGTGGAACATTTCCTACGGGATGGGCGTGGACGGAATCAGCCTACCGTTCATTTTCCTTGCTGCTGTTTTGAGTGTCCTCTGCGTTGGCGGTTCGTGGACTGCGGTCGACACCAGAGTGAAAGAATTCTACGCGGCTCTCCTGGTCGCCGAAACCGCCATGATCGGCCTTTTCGCCGCCACCAACTTTTTTCTCTTCTACATCTTCTGGGAGCTGATGATCATCCCCCTCTTTCTGCTTATCGGCGTCTGGGGAGGCCCGGGGCGAGTCTACGCAGCGGTCAAATTCCTGCTCTTCACCCTGGCTGGCAGCGTTTTGATGCTGGTGGGCATGATCGCCCTCTACCACACCTGCAGCACGCTGGACTTCAAGGCCCTCGCCGCCGCGACGCTTCAGCCCGCCTTTCAGGCCTGGCTCTTCGCGGCCTTCCTGGCGGCGTTTGCAGTCAAGGTTCCCATGTTCCCGGTGCACACGTGGCTCCCGGATGCTCACACAGAGGCCCCCACCGCCGGGAGCGTGATCCTGGCCGGGATCCTCCTCAAAATGGGCGCCTACGGATTCCTGCGGGTTTCGCTGCCCATCCTTCCCGACGGAGTGCAGCTCTTCCTCAAGCCCATGCTCGTCATCTCAGCAGTGGCCATCGTCTACGGTGCTTACGTGACCCTGGTCCAGACGGACGTCAAGCGCCTCATCGCTTTTTCGAGCGTGAGCCACATGGGCTTTGTCACCCTGGGCATCTTCACTCTCAATCACAGCGGAGTGGAAGGGGCAATCCTGCAGATGATTAACCACGGGATCATCTCCGCGGCCCTCTTTCTGTGCGTCGGCATGATCTACGAGCGCACCCACTCGCGGGAGATCAAGGACTATGGGGGAGTTTCCCGGGTCGCGCCGGTCTACTCGACCTTGCTGGCGCTCTTTTGCCTGGCCGCCGCCGGATTCCCTGGTTTGAACTCCTTCATCGGAGAGTTCCTCATTATCAGCGGTGCCTTCCAGACCAGGGTCTGGCTCGGGGCCATGGCTGTGTGGGGAGTGGCTCTTGGAACGGCCTATCTGGTCTGGCTCTACTACCGGGTGGTCATGGGTGAGATGAACCCCAGGCTGGAGGGGCTCGAGCTCGAACTCAATGCCCGCGAAGTGGCCACTCTGGCTCCCCTGGCATTACTGGCCCTGTGTCTCGGTCTCTACCCTGAGATCGTGCTTTCCTACCTTCGTGCTCCCGTGGCCGAACTCCTGACTGGAGGAGTCGTACCATGAACGGCGCCAACCTGGCTGACCTGGCCTTACTCTGGCCGGAGCTGATTCTGGTTGCTGTGGCCCTGGCGCTGGTCCTGGCGGCGCGCCGGATTCAGAAAGCGCCACAGGTCGCTGCCCTGACGGTTCTGGCTGCGTTGGCCGCCGCCCTGGCTTCGGGCTGGGTCCTGTCCCCGGGTCCCCGAACCGGGTTTGGCGGCATGATCACCGTGGACGGCTACTCCCAGTTCTTCAAGGTACTGATCGCTTCCGCCCTGGGTCTTGCCGCGCTCCTCTCCGTGAGGCGTGTGGACACCGATCATGTCCGGCCCGGGGAGTACCATGCCCTGCTCCTTCTGGCCTCGACGGGCATGATGTTCGCAGTCTCAGCCGTGGATCTCCTGACCCTCTACCTGGGCCTGGAGCTCATGACACTCTGCTCGTACAGCCTGGTCGGGATCACGGTGGAGAAGCAGAAGTCGAACGAAGCTGCGATCAAGTATTTCCTTCTCGCTTCTTTCGCCTCGGCCCTGCTCCTCTACGGCATAGCCGTGGTCTACGGAGTCACGGGTGCTACAGGCTTTGCAGCCATCGCCTCGACTCTCTCCGCGGGAGGCCTGGGGAGCAATCAGATCCTGCTGGCCGCGATCGCCCTGCTGGCCGCGGGGCTTGCCTTCAAGATAGCGGCCGTCCCTTTTCACGCCTGGGCGCCGGACGCTTACCAGGGTGCGAGCGCCCCCGTCGCTGCCTTTCTGGCCGCCGCCTCCAAGGCCGCCGGCCTGGCCGCGCTGGGACGCGTCTGCCTGGTCGCGTTCGCCTCTGAAGCCCGCGTTCTGTCGGTGGTTCTGGCAGGGCTGGCCGCGCTCTCCATTATCGTGGGGAGCATCATTGCCCTGTCCCAGACGGACATGAAACGCCTACTGGCCTATTCCTCGATTTCGCATGCAGGCTACGCCCTCCTGGGCTTCATTTCGGGGACGCCCGAAGGGGCCTCGGCCACCATGACCTATGCCTTTCTCTATGTCTTCATGACGCTGGGAGCCTTTGGCGTTGTGATCGCACTGGGCCTGCGAGGCGAGAGCCTCGACGGTTACCGGGGCCTGGCCGCGCAGCGGCCGGCAACCGCCGCACTGATGCTGCTTTTTCTCCTGTCCCTGACCGGCATCCCGCCCACGGCGGGCTTCGCAGCCAAGTTCGTAGTTATCCTGAGCGTCGTAAGCGCAGGCCATCTGGCGCTGGCAGTTCTGGCCGTGGTCTGCAGTGTGATCTCGGCCTTTGTGTACCTGCGCGTGGCCGTCTTCATGTACATGAGAGAGCCCCGGGAACCAGAGCCCTCGCGCTATCCTTTGGCGGTGTCCGCGGCGCTGGCAGTGGCCGCGCTGGTAACCGTGATGGGAGGAATCTTTCCCGGCAGCCTCACCTTCTGGGCGGCGGCACCGTGATGACCTTTCCAGTTCCACGTTCAGCGTTCCACGTTTCACGATTCGGAAACTGGAATCCCAATGTGGGAAGCGCCTCCCACTCTCCGAGTTCCGGGTGGCCACGCTGTGTATAATTGGAGCGAAATGAGCGAGTACATTGGTATCGCGGTCTGTTTTGTCCTGGCCGGAGGGATCACGGGGGCGATGGTATGGTTGGCCTCCACCCTGGGTGTGAAGAAGCCTTCGGCGGCGAAGTTAGAGCCCTTCGAGTGCGGAAAGAATCCCTTCTCCGTCCCCGGAGGGAAGCTGGCGATCAAGTTCTATCTGACCGCCATTCTGTTCATCCTGTTCGACGTTGAGCTCGTGTTTCTCTACCCCTGGGCCGTGATCTACCGCCGGCTCGGGATGCTGGGCCTGGTGGAAATGGGGATCTTTCTGGGGATCCTGATGGCGGGCTTCGTCTACGCCTGGGACAACGGTGCCCTGGAATGGGAGTGACATGCTGAACGATAATGGTTTTTTGACCAGTCGCCTCGATGAAGCCCTGGGCTGGGCCCGTAAGTTTTCCATCTTTCAGTACCCCTTCGTGACCGCCTGCTGCGGGATGGAGTACATGGCCACAGCCTGTTCTCACTACGACGTCGATCGCTTCGGAGCTGGTCTTCCCAGATTCTCGCCGCGCCAGGCGGATGTGCTTTTCGTGGTGGGCACGATCAGCCACAAGATGGCGCCGGTCTTGAAACGTATCCACGACCAGATGGCCGAGCCGAAGTGGGTGGTCGCCTTTGGAGTCTGTACCTGCACGGGCGGCTTCTATGACAACTACGCAACCGTGATGGGTATTGACACGATCATGTCGGTGGACGTCTACATACCGGGTTGCCCTCCGCGGCCCGAGAACGTTCTTGACGGACTGATGAAGCTCCAGGACAAGATTCAGGCCGAGCATACCACCAGCCGGCGGGCCGCACCCGAAAGTCGCCCGGATGTCAGCGAAGAATGAATACTTCCTCTCTGATTGATTCTGTCAGTGACCGCTTCCCCGACTCAGTCGTGGCTTTTCACACCTACCGTGGCGATGACACCGTGGTGTTGCGCCGTGAGTCTCTGCTCGAGGTCGCACGATTTCTCAAAGAAGACCCGGCCCTGCAAATGAATTTCCTGATGGACCTGACCGCCGTGGACTACTCGACGTTCGGCAAGAGTCCAGCGCCGGCTTTCTTCGCTTCCTCGGGAGTCGGGGTGAGTCCCTTGACCCAGATCCAGGATGAGGAACCGTGGCCCGGACCGCCGGGCGAGGACCGCTTTGTCATCGTGTACCACTTCTACTCTCTCACGCACAAGCACCGGATAAGGTTGGTGGTTCCCGTGGAGGAGCCCGAGCCCGAACTGGATTCGCTGACCTCACTGTGGCCCGGAGCCAACTGGCTCGAGCGGGAGGTCTGGGACATGTTCGGTATCCGATTCCAGGGACATCCGGATCTCAAGCGCATACTCATGTACGAAGAGTTCGAGGGCCACCCGCTGCGCAAGGACTACCCCGTCAACAAGCGGCAGCCCCTGATAGGCCCACTCAACTGATGAAAATCCCATCCAGGGAAGCTCAATGACGCCCGATTCAGCCTCCCCCAGGGAGACATCCCAGAGCTCCGCCGCGGATCTCGAGACGCGGGATATGATGCTCAACATTGGCCCCGCCCACCCGGCCATGCACGGGATCGTCAGGATCGTGGCCGAGCTCGACGGGGAGCAGATTCAGAATGCCGAAGTGGAGATCGGCTATCTTCACCGCGGCTTCGAGAAGATGGCGGAGGTCGTGGACTACAACGGGGTCATCCCCTACACCGACCGGCTCAACTACGTCTCCCCGCTCATCAACAACATGGGCTACTGCATGACCGTGGAGAAGCTGCTGGGAATTTCAGTCCCGGAGCGCTGCCAGTACGTACGAGTCATCGTCTCTGAGATTTCCCGGATCACGGACCACCTTACCTGCGTGGGGGCGGCCGCCATGGAGCTGGGTGCCTTCAGCGTCTTTCTCTACATGATCAAGGCCCGGGAGTATCTCTGGGAGCTAGTAGAGATGGTCACCGGGGCACGCTTGACGGTCAGTTACTGCCGCATTGGCGGTGTGAAGGCCGATCTCCCCGAGGATTTTGCCCAGCCCTGCCGGAAAGCATTCGAGGAGACTCGCAAGGTTCTCACCGAGGCGTCAGGACTCCTCACTCGCAACCGCATCTTTACCGATCGAATGAAGGGAACGGGCGTGATCTCTGCGGAAGACGCTATCTCCTACGGGATCACAGGCCCCTTTCTTCGCGCCAGCGGCGCCGACTACGACGTACGAAAGGACTGCCCTTACGCCGTTTACGACCAGATCCCTTTCGATGTGCCTGTGGGGACCTGTGGGGACAACATGGATCGTTTTCTGGTGCGCATGGAGGAGATGGAGCAGTCCATGCGCATCGTGGAAACGGCGCTGAGTGAAATGCCTGCAGGCCCGGTCCAGGTCCACCCTGAGACAGGGCATCCGATCCCGGCCGCGGAAATGGTAGACCTTGCCAAAGTGGGAAACATCGCAGCCATCTCGGGCGGCAGTGCCGTCACCGGTCCGACCCTGGAGGGCTCCGGTCGCGCCCGGCATCCGTCCATCGCCACCGACGAAAAGCGGGCCTTCCTCCCCCCCAAGGAGGATACCTATGGCAACATCGAAGGGCTCATGCACCACTTCAAGCTGGTCATGTTCGGCCACGGCGTGCGGCCGCCCTGGGGAGAGGTCTACTTTCCCGTGGAAGGGGCCAACGGGGAGCTCGGGTTCTACGTCGTGAGCGATGGGGCCATGAGCGCCTACCGAGTTCGTGTTCGCCCCCCCTGCTTCGCCATCATGTCCGCCCTGCCCAGGCTCCTGGAGGGGGACATGATGGCCGACATGGTCCCCACATTCGGGTCGGTCAATATGATTGGAGGGGAGCTCGACCGGTGAAGTTTGCCGACCTTGAACCCAGGGTCAAGGAGATCCTGCACCTCTACGAGCAACCCAGGGCAGCCATGCTGCCGGTCTTATGGATCGTCCAGGAGAGCCAGGGCTACGTCTCCCAGGAGGCGGAGACCTGGGTGGGACGGGTCCTGGGTGTGGCCCGCTCGCAGGTGCGCGAGGCGGTCAGCTTCTACAACATGTTTCATACCAAACCAGTGGGTCGCCGCGAGCTACGGGTGTGCACGAGTCTGCCCTGCCTGTTACGCGGTGCCGGGAATGTACTGGACCAGATCCAGGATCGCTTGAAGATTTGCCCCGGCCAGACCACCGCGGGTGGGGAGGTCACGCTCACTGAAGTAGAGTGCCTGTGTGCCTGCGAAATGTCGCCCATGGCCCAGCTCGACGAGACCTTCATCGGGCCTCTCGAGGGAGGGGCCCTGGAGGCCGTTTTAGAGGCCGCGCTGGAGGATCCGCAAGGCTCGGCTCCGCTGCCCGAGCCTGACCCGTTTATATCCAAGGACGGCCCGGTGCTCTCCACCCGCTTCAAAGATCCAGACGGGACCTGGCTGCAAGACTACCTGGCTGACGACGGATACATTGCGGCCCGCAAAGTTCTCACCTCTATGACTCCGGAAGAAGTGATCGAAGAGATTTCCGAACCCAACCTGCGCGGTCTCGGGGGGGCAGGGTTTCCAGCCGGCAGGAAGTGGTCTTTCATTCCGAAGGAAACGGAAAAGCCCAAGTACCTCGTGGCCAACGCGGACGAGGGAGAGCCGGGTACCTTCAAGGACCGCTATATCATGGAGAGGGACCCGCACGCCCTGATCGAAGGCTTGATCATTGCCGCCTTTGCCATCGGCAGTCATAAGGCCTATGTCTATATTCGAGGCGAGTACTTCCGGTCGGCAAGGCGTTTGCAACGCGCCCTGGATGAGGCCTATAGCCAGGGGTGGCTGGGCAAAGACATCCAGGGGACGGGCTTTGATCTGGATGTCGTCATCCACCGCGGTGCGGGGGCCTATATCTGCGGCGAAGAGACCGCACTCCTGACTTCGCTCGAGGGTGGGAAGGGCTTTCCCAAGCTCAAACCCCCCTTTCCGGCCATCTCGGGTCTCTTCTCGTGCCCTACTATCGTGAACAATGTGGAGACCCTGGCCTGTGTCCCCTTCATTTTGCGCCATGGAGCGGAGCGCTTCGCTGCGATCGGCGCTGCCAGGCAGGGCGGGACACGGCTCTTCTGCGTGAGCGGGCATGTGGTCCAGCCCGGCGTCTACGAGGAGCCGGTCACCATCACCCTGCGCGAACTGATCGAGAAAGCCGGTGGTGTTCACGATGGCAAAAGGCTGAAAGCTGTCATCCCCGGTGGCATTTCAGCCAAGATTCTCACGGCCGATGAGATCGACGTGGCGATGGACTTTGATTCCCTCACGGCTGCCGGCACAATGGCCGGATCAGGAGGAGTGATCGTGATGGACGAGACCACCTGCATGGTTGAGGCGCTCGACTCCGCCGCCAGGTTCTTCGCCGACGAATCGTGCGGGCAATGCTCGCCATGCCGTGAGGGAACCGGCTGGGTCCATCGCATCGTGCGCCGCATCGCAGAGGGGAGGGGGAGGGTTCAGGATCTGGACGACCTTCTCGCCATCGCGGGTGACATGGAGGGAAATACCATCTGCGTCTTCGCCGACGCTGCCGCCTGGCCGGTTCAGTCCTATATCGCCAAATTTCGGGAAGAGTTCGAGGAGTACATCCGCAGCGGCCGGGGCGCCGCGAAACAGGAGGTCGGTGCATGCCCAGCCTGAGCATCGACGGCCGTGAAGTAAGCGTTGCCGAGGGAACCACGGTCATCCGGGCCGCGGAGAAGATGGGGATCTTCATTCCTCGCTACTGCTATCATCCGGGGCTCTCCATCGCTGGCAACTGCCGCATCTGCCTGGTGGAGGTGGAGAACTTCCCCAAGCTCCAGATTGCCTGTAACCTGGCTGTGACCGAGGGGATGGTCGTACACACCAGCAACACCAAGGCCGAGGACGGGCGCTGCGCGGTACTGGAGTTCCTGCTGGCCAACCACCCGCTCGACTGCCCGGTCTGCGACCAGTCCGGCGAGTGCGACCTGCAGAACTTCTATATGAACTTCGGGCTCTACAACCCGCGCTTCAAGGAGCACAAGGTCAAGAAGCGAAAGGCCGTGGAACTTGGCCCGCATGTGATGTTGGATCAGGAGCGCTGCATTCTCTGCTCGCGCTGCGTGCGCTTCACGGACGAGATCACCAGAACCGGCGAGTTCGGCATCTTCAACCGCGGGGATCGGGCCGAGCTGGGAATCAGCCCCGGTGAAGTACTCGACAATCCCTACTCGGCCAACGTGGTGGACATCTGTCCCGTGGGGGCCTTGACCGAGGCGGATTTCCGTTTCAAGGCCAGGGTCTGGTATCTCTCCAGCGCCCCCACGGTCTGCAACGGCTGCAGCCAGGGCTGCAACATGGATCTCCACTTCGTGCTCGACAGACCCCACCTGAACGAGGGGGCTCGGGTTGTGCGCGTCAAGCCCCGGCCCAACCCGAATGTCAACCAGTGGTGGCTGTGCGATGAGGGGCGCTACGGCTTTGGCTGGGTAGACCAGGCTCGCTTGAACAAGGTGCGCGGCCCGTCAGAAGCTTCCTGGGAGCGGGCCCTCACAGAGATCTCAACCGCCCTGGCAGGGTCACAGCGGGATGAAGCCGGCGCCGGGGACGAGGCAGGCGGTCGGCTCGGCGTGATCGCCTCTGCCCAGCTCACCAACGAGGAGCTCTTTTTGATCCGGGAGATTTTTCAAACCACCCTGGGAGCCCGGGTCACTGCCTCCGTCCCCGAGGAGTCGGGGTCTAGCGATGACTTTCTCATCAAGGCGGATAAGAACCCGAACACCGCGGGCGCAGCTCTGCTGGGCCTGGCCGGCCCGGACGCACCCGAGGCCGGCCAGATCGTGGACGAGGCGCTTGACGGGAACCTCGAGGTCCTGTGGGTCTTCGGGCACGATCTGGTGCAACTCTTCGGAGAAGAGAAGGTCCGGCAGCTGTCAGAGAAGGTACCTCTCTTCGTCTTTTCAGGCACCAACGAAAACCCGACCGCGGGGCTGGCCCACTGGGTGCTTCCCACGGCGGCCTATGTGGAAAAGGACGGGACTTTCGTGAACTGCCACGGGCGGGTCCAGCGCATCGGCCGTGCCTTTCCGCCCCTCGAGGACTCCAGGGAGGACTGGCGCATTCTCCTGGAACTGGCCGGGAAGCTGGGCCTGTCCTTCGATTGGCGGGCCCCGGAGGAGATTTTCCAGGGGCTCGCCGGGGCCCTGGTGCCTTTGCGGGGATTGAGTTATGAAACGATCGGGGCGCAAGGGGTCGACATGGCGAGGGTCGAACCCGCGGCCGGGGCGGCTGCACCATGATGGAAGTCCTGATCATCAAGCTGGTGCTGGCGGGAATCGTGTTTTTCGTGATCTTGAACTTCGCAGGGTTTCATACCTGGGTGGAGCGCAAGCAGTCAGCCCTCATTCAGGATCGGATTGGGGCCAACCGCGCCTCCATCTTTGGATTTCGGTTACTGGGGCTCTTTCACGGCCTGGCCGATGTTCTCAAGATGTTCACCAAAGAGGACATCATCCCCAGGGGGGCCGACAAGACCCTCCACACCCTGGCTCCCCTGTTCTCAGTCTTCTTCGCGCTGGTGGCCTTCGCCGCGATCCCGTTTGGAGATCGCCTCATCCTGGGCGAGGGCATGGTGATCGACCTTCAGATCGCTAAGATCAACGCGGCGCTGCTCTATGTTTTTGCCATGCTCTCACTGGGGGTCTACGGCGTGATCCTGGCCGGTTTTGCCTCACGCAACAACTACGCAATCATGGGCGGCCTGAGAGCCACAGCACAGATGATCTCCTATGAGATCGCGCTGGGCATCGCCGTCGTCGGCGTGATCATGGTGTATGGGACCATGGATCTGGGTGAGTTGGTGCGGGCCCAGGGATACCTGATAGGCGGATGGATCCCTTTCTGGGGCTTTGTGGCCCAGCCGGTGGCGTTTGTCATCTTCTTGACCGCAGCCCTGGCTGAAACCAAGCGGCTCCCCTTTGATCTGCCGGAAGGCGAGTCGGAGATCATCGGGTACTTTGTGGAGTACAGCGGAATGAAGTTCGGGATGTTCTTCCTCACGGACTTTCTGGAGACGATCATGGTGGCATGCCTGGCCACCACGCTCTTTTTCGGTGGGTGGCAGGTGCCGTTTCTCATGCCCGACGGCTTCCACTTTCCCTGGGGAGGGCAGATCCTTGTCTCCAACCTGGTCTATGTCCTGCTCGGGGTGACGAGCTTTTCCATCAAGGTGGTGATCTTTTGCTGGTTCTTCATGCAACTGCGCTGGACCCTGCCCCGTTTTCGCTATGATCAGCTCATGAGCCTGGGCTGGAAGGGGCTCTTCCCGATTGCGGTCGTCAACGTCGTGGTGACGGGCGTGGTGCTGGTCTTTTTCGGAGAGGCGCCCTGATGGCTGTAAAAGTTGTCCGCAGGCCCGAGTTGACTTTCTGGGAAAAGCTCTACATTCCCCAGATCCTCAGCGGCCTCAAGATCACCTCGGCCCACTTCTTTCGCAACCTCTTTCTCCACACCCTCCACCTCATCGGCCGGTTCAAGCACCTTCCCGCCTCGGTTACCGTTCAATACCCGGATGAGCTGAGGCCGCTCATGTCTCGGTTCCGCAGCCGCCACCGGCTCACGCTGCGCGAGGACAACACGCCCCGCTGTGTGGGGTGCATGCTCTGCGAGACGGTCTGCCCCGCCAGGTGCATCACCATCGTGCCCGGCGAGCACCCCGACCCCCACATCGAAAAGTATCCCGTCCGCTTCGACATTGACCTGGGGGTCTGCGTTTACTGCGGGTACTGTGTCGAGGTCTGCCCCGAGGACGCGATCCGAATGGACACGGGAATTCTCGACATCGCGGCCTACTCGAGGGAGGAGATGCAACTGGACATCCATGAGCTCATGGACCCGGAGCTTCGTAAACCGATCCAGGACTGCAGCCTGGAGTTCCCCCACCAGTGCGAGTTGCAGGATGGAGAGATGAAGGGTACCTGGCCAGCAGATAACGCTTCCCGTTGAAAAAATGAACCGCCGCGTCAATAATAGGAGAATAGGTGAATTGTATCTACGGTCAGCTGAACACAAGTTTTCGGTGCCGCCAAGCTGGGACTTTTCTCGTTCTCGTTTTGGCAGCTTTCTCGCTTCCGGCGACCGGCCAGAACACCGAGCCGGCAGAGCCGGAAAAAGTCAGTTATTCCAGAGATATCTGGCCGGTCATACAACGCAACTGTCAGGGGTGTCATCAGCCCGCTCTAAAGAAGGGGTATCTTGACCTCACCAGCTATGAAGCCTTTGAGAAGGGAGGCATGAGCGGGCCCGTTTTCGTCCCTCGAGGACCCGGGGAAAGTCTGCTTCTCGCCCACCTCACCGGTGATCAACAGCCGCGGATGCCGATGGAGCAGGATCCGCTTTCGGATGAAGAGATCGAGCTGTTTCGAAAGTGGATCGAGCAGGGAGCAGAAGACGATACGCCTGCGCAACTAGCGCAGGGCATCCCCGGCGGCGAACATCCAACCTACCGGCTTCCTCCGGTTGTCACGGCCATCGCATATTCGCCCGATGGATCCCATCTGGCGGTGTCCGGCTACCGGGAGGTGCTGCTCCATGCGGCCGACAGTTCGGTGCTCGAAGCTCGTCTGCCGGGTCTCTCAGATCGGATTCAGTCGTTGAGGTTTCTGCCCGACGGGAAAACTTTGCTGGCCACTGGCGGTACCCCGGCGCGATTTGGAGAAGTGCAGTTCTGGGACCTTCCAACCAGGAAGCTCAAAAATTCCGTCACCGTCTGCCATGACACGGTGTTCGGTACATCGGTTTCTCCTGATTCCTCGAAAGTGGCGTTTGGTTGCTCCGATGGGACGGTGCGGGTTCTGGAGGCTAGTACGGGACGTGAACTGCTCAAGATCGCCCATCACGAAAACTGGGTCCTGGGAACTGTTTTCACTCTCGACGGGAACCGAATCGTTTCGGTAGGACGTGATCGGGCTGCCAAGGTGGTGGATGCTTCCACCGGTGCATTTGTGGAAAACATCAATCGACTGCGGGGAGAATTGACCGCAATTGCGCGGCATCCAGGTCGGAGTACGGTCGTGATCGGCGGCGAGGATCGAATCCCTTTTTATTACAGGACTCAGAGACCTCGCAAGAGGACGATCGATGACGACACGACTCTAATCCGTGAATTTGAGAAGCAAGCCGGAGAGATTCTGGGGTTAGCTTTCAGTCCTGACGGCAGGAGAATTGCAGTTGCCACCGCCAGCAGCAGCCTCCCCGTATACGATGTTGAGACCGGTCAACGTCTGTACGTTTGTGAGGGCAGCAAAGCCGGCATTTATACGGTGGCTTTTCATCCAACCGGTCAGCAATTGGCTGCGGGAGGATTCGACGGCCGGGTGAGAGTCTATGCGACTGAATCGGGGAGGCTACTCCAGGAGTTTATCCCGGTACCGATTGAGAGCCCTCCCGGATCCTCGAGTCGCCCGGCTGCTGGACTAGAGGGAAGCAGTTGATGGGCATCGGAATGAGGGCCGTCTGCTTTCTTGCCTTTCTATTAACTGTTCCTTGCCTGGCTCAGCGGCCGGTTCTGCAACAGCTCGACCCCCCCGGAGGGCAGCTCGGTAAAGCCCTGGTCCTGAAACTGGTGGGGCGCAATCTCCCTGCCGATCCAAAGATCATTTCGTCATTGCCCGCGACGTTCACTCCCATGACTTCCGGTGAGTCTGGCTCAAAAAAGCAGGGGGCTGGAAGACAGGTGCTGCCCTACCTGGTTGAATTCGATCGTGACGTTGCGGTGGGACTGTACCCGATCCGCGTGAGCTCACCTCAGGGACTCTCCAATATCCTGCTGTTCAGTGTGGGAGCCTTCCCGGAGGTGAGGGAAGAGGAATCTCTGCTCTCAACCCACCAGGCTCTCAATGACTCTCCTGCAGCCAGTCAGGAACTGGAGCGGGTGCCGGTGACGGTGACCGGGACACTTTACGGTCCTGATCGAGACGTGTATCGGATTGAGGGCCAGAAGGGCGACGCGCTGGTGTTCGAGGTGGAAGCGAGGAGGGCCGGCTCAGCTGTAGACCCCTTGATTCGCCTGCTTGATGCCCAGGAAAGAGAAATTGCCTTCAACGATGATGCTCCCGGGCTGAATGTGGACAGTCGACTGGACGTTCTGCTTCCCGAGAACGGTCCCTATTACGTGGTCATTCATGATTCTCGCTTCAGTGAACAAACCGACAACTTCTACCGCCTCAAGATTGGCTCTTTCAGCTATGCGGAAGCTCTTTTCCCACTGGGGGGAAAGAGAGGAAGCAAGGTGGATGTCGAGCTGCTGGGTGGGAACTTGCGGCAGCCGACGAAACTGACCCTGGACCTGGATCGAATCGGTGAAGACAGCTATGTGAAAGTTCCGATCCCCGGCCTTCCCGGCGCGCTGCCTCTGCTGTTTGCTGTTAGCGATCTGCCGGAGGCCATCGCGCCCGACGGTGACGAATCGAGCGAGCTCGAACCGGACACGGTCGTGAATGGCAGAATCTCGCGACCCGGGGAGGTCGATCGCTTTACGCTGGCTGTCACCCCGGGTGAGAGTTGGGGAATCGAGCTCGTTGCCGCCAGACTGGGGACGTCCCGGCTGTCAGGTCTCCTCACGGTCTACGATGAGGAAGGTAAGCGGATTGCTTCCGGCGGAGATGATTCACCCAGCGCCGGAGATTTTAGTGTCGTTCCCCGCGGTCTGACCAGCTCGGATCCACTCGTGAACTTTAGGGTTCCAGACGGAGTGAAGCGAGTTTTGATATCGGTGGGAGATCTCGTCGACAGAGGAGGCCCTTCCTTTGGCTATCGCCTCGAAGCTCGACGTGAGCCGCCGGACTTCACTCTGGTTCTCGACCAGCCGTTCATCAATGTACCCGCGGGCGGCAGCGCCCGGATTGGTGTGACGGTAAACAGGCGTGGCTACAGAGGGGCCATCCGATTGAGCGTCTCCGGAGACGTTGACGGCTTTCTCATTCAAGGAGGAGATATTTCGCCTGACCTGCGGCCGTTGTCCGTTTCCGTGGATTTCGGCGCTCTCACCATCTCGGCCAGGCCGGACGCGAAACCCCGGATAAAGAAGCTTGTTGTCTGGGGGGAGAGCAGTTCTGAAGAGGTCCCGCTGATGCGAAGAAGGGCCCTGGCGCCGTGCTTGATCACCAATGTTCTGGCGGGGACGGGCCGCTCGGCTGCTCCAACCGTGCGGGATGTGCAGAAGCCGTTCACCGCGCCGTGGCTGGGGCTGGACTTGCCGGTGATGGTCACAAACGAGCTTCCAGTACGCGTGGTTTTAGAGGCGCCGGCGCAGATTCGACTGGTTCAAGGTGCTGAAAAGATGCTCAAGTGGCGTTTGGAGTCGGAGGGTCCAGATGTGCCTTCTCCTGAGCTGATATTGATCGAAGCAGCGGGAGCCAAGGAGATCCAGGTTGTGTTTCTGGATGAGCAGGGCCGGCTTCAACAAGGGCCGGTTGTGAAGCCCAGCTTCAAGTGGGGCGACATTCGTTTGCGAACGACCGAGGGAACTTCTCTGGGCCGCTTTAATGTTTTGGTGCATGCTGATCTCAATGTGGGAGGTGAGACGCTGAGACTGTATTCGCCGGCCATCGCTGTGGAGATCATCCGGGGATACGAGATCGAAGTTCTTTCCGAATCCGTGAGTCTGGGCCCCGGCGGCCAAGCCGAGCTGGTGGGGAAAGTGTCTCGGTCCGACGGCTTCAATGAGTGGGTCGACATTCACGTAGAAAACCTTCCTCCAGGTGTCACCTGTGCTCCAGTGCATGTGGACAGGGGGGAGGATCAGTTCGGAATCCCGTGTGAAGCCCTGGATTCGTCGCCCCCTGGTGACTACGACGTTGAGCTGATCTCTTCCTCGATTTTGCCCTATCATGAGAAGGAAAACGTGCCCTACAGCATTCCTGCGGTCCCGGCCCGGCTGACTGTCAAAGATCATCGAGGGGCAGAAGGCCCGGGGCCAGGGAGTTGAGTGCTAAACTATGCGTAGCGTGACTGCTCAAGCCTTCCTCACAACTGTCCTGCTGGCGACGCCGTCGGTGGCATCTCAGGCACCCGAAGAAACGGTCGGTGAAGGTCAGATCCAGGAGGTGAGAGTCCATCCTTCCCACCTCGTGTTTTCGGCTCTTCGGGAGGGACGCTCGCTCCTGGTGACGGGCGTGACCAGTGCGGGTACCATGGTCGATCTCACGTCCCTGGCCCGGATCGAGTTCCCGGATGGCGGGCTCCGGGCCGGAGAGGATGGGTACCTCTATCCAACCAGGGAAGGCGAGTCACGCCTGCGAGTGAGCGTGGCAGGGCAGAGTGTTGAGATACCCGTAAGTGTCAAACCTCTTGCGAAAGCCGGCTCTCCCAGTTTTGTGCGGAAAGTCCTGCCGATCCTGAACAAGGTGGGTTGTACGAACGGGATGTGTCACGGAGCCGCCAAAGGCAAGAATGGTTTCAAGCTTTCTTTACGCGGCTACAGTCCTGAGTTTGACTACCAGTCGCTGCTCTACGACATGTCGGGACGGCGCTTCAACAGGGCAGATCCTGCCCAGAGCCTGATGCTGGCCAAGCCAACCCAGCAAGTGGCTCATGGCGGAGGACGTGTTCTGGAAATCGGGTCGCGCTACTACGACACCCTTCTGAACTGGATCGCGGAGGGTGTTCCTTTCGGGGATCCGGCCACCGATCGGGTGGAGCGACTTGAGATTCTGCCCGACGAGATTTTCATGCATGGCCCGGGAAAAAAGCACCGGGTCCTGGTCATTGCACACTATTCGGATGGAGCTGTTCGGGACGTCACCAGAGAGGCCCACCTCACCAGTACCACCACCTCTGTCATGAAGATTACGAAGGATGGTCAAGTGGAAGGCCTGCGCAAGGGAGAATCTTCCCTGCTGGTTCGCTACGAAGGGAAGTTTCTGGCTGTCCCGGTAACGGTTTTGAATCCCAGGAAAGGTTTTCGGTGGAAGCCGCTCCCGCAGCACAACTTCATTGACGAGCTGATCGACGCCAAATTGAAAAGGCTGAAGATCCAGCCCTCACCGCCGGCCGGTGACGCCGGGTTTCTGAGACGTGTAACCCTGGATTTGACGGGGCAGATCCCGCCGCCTCGAGTCGTGCGGGCTTTTCTGACCGATACCACCCAGACACATACGAAGCGGAGCCGAGTCATCGATGAGCTGATTGGCAGTCAGGAATATGTCGACTACTGGGCGCTCAAATGGGGTGATCTGCTGCGCAGTAACCGGAAGTTCATGACTGATAAGGGGATGTGGACCTTCCGCCGCTGGTTACAGAAGTCCATTGCGGAAAACAAACCCTATGATGAGTTTGTTCGAGAGCTCCTGACCGCCAAGGGAAGCACCTTTGACAACCCGGCCGGCTCTTTCTTCCGAGCGGCCCGCGATCCCAAGACAGCCTCTGAAACCTCTTCGCAGTTATTCATGGGTGTGCGATTGGTCTGTGCACAATGTCACGACCATCCTTTCGAGAAATGGACGCAGGACCAGTACTATCAGATGGCCGCTTTTTTCTCGGCCGTGGGAATCCGACCGGGCTTCCGGAGCGGAGAGGAAGTTGTCTACGAAAAACGTTATGACAACGAAGTCAGACACCCGCGAGACGGGCGAGTTGTCGAGCCCAGGTTCCTGGTGGACACGCCGGATGCCCCTGCACTTCCCGGCAACGGCGATTCTCGGGCGGCCTTTGCGAGGTGGCTGACTTCACCCAGCAACCCGTTTTTCGCTCGGGCTATTGCCAACCGTGTCTGGAGCTACTTCCTGGGCCGCGGGATCATCGATCCGGTTGACGACATTCGGGCTTCCAATCCACCGGTCAATAGAGAGCTACTGGATGCGCTGACACAAGACTTTATTGAACACGGGTTCGATCTGCAGCATCTGACCAGGACGATCGTGAACTCTCGCACCTACCAGACGGCGTTCCAGACCAACAGCTGGAACCAAGACGATCACCTGAACTTTTCTCACCAGGCGCCCCGACGACTGGGCGCCGAACAGTTGGCCGACGCGATCTCCTCGGCCACAGGGTCGGCCTTTCAGTTTCCGGAAGTCCCTGAGGGTTTTCGGGCTGTCCAGCTCCCGGATCCCCATGTGGGAATGGATGGGTTTCTGGATCTTTTTGGTCGCCCCCAGAGAGAAGACCCCTGTGAATGCGAGCGCAAGAGCGAAATGAGTTTGCCCCAGGCCATGAATCTGGTCAATGGGCCAACACTGGCCGACGCCGTGGCAGACCCTGAGGGAAGAGTCGCTCGGTTGATCCTCAAGGGGACAGACGACCCCGAGATTGTCGAGGAACTATACCTTTCCACACTGGGCAGACCCCCGAGCACTGATGAATCGCAGTTGGCCCTGGAACACCTGGACAGGGGCAAGAGTCGAGCAACAGCAGCTCAAGATCTGCTCTGGGCACTTTTGAACAGCAATGCCTTTCTCTTCAATCGATAGAAGCTTTCAGGCGTCACTGTGACGAGCATGAGTTCTTGAGTGGTATTCTAAGAGAAAGACGAGGTGATCTATGCTGGTGATTCCTGGTGCCTGCGGTCGTACCTGTGATGGTGTGAGTCGTCGAGACTTTCTGAGAGTGGGGTCGCTTGGCCTTTTCGGCGTGAGCCTGGCCAAGGTTTTGTCTCTGCAGAAAGTCCAGGCCTCTACGTCGGCCCTGGCAGGGATGAAGGGCTTCGGGTCTGCCAAATCGGTGATTATCCTGTTTCTCCAGGGAGGACCGAGTCACATTGACATCTGGGACCCAAAACCGGATGCCCCCTCCAATATCCGGGGCGAGTTCAAGGCAATCAAGACGAAGGTTCCCGGCATCTGGCTGAGTGAGACGATGCCCAAGCTGGCCGGACAGGTGGACAAGTGTACCCTGATTCGCTCCATGAGTTACACGCCGAAGGGGCTTTTCAACCATACAGCTGCAATCTATCAGATGCTGACGGGATTTCCTCCCGACCGGGTCTCGCCTTCGGGTCAGCTGGAGCCACCTTCCCCGGCTGACTTTCCAACCGCCGGTTCCCACATTTCGAAGCTGCTCCCCCCCACCGAACCGGTTCTGCCCTTCGTGGAATTGCCGCGCCCTCTGCAGGAATCGTCGGTGATTGGCAAAGGGGGTTCGGCGGGCTTTCTGGGAAAGGCTTATGATCCCTATCGTCTCTATCAGGATCCCAACCAGACGCTCAAGCTCGAAGATCTCGAGTTGCGGAAAGAGGTTCCGGCCGGGCGCTTGCAGGACCGTTTTACTCTTCTCAAAGGCATCAATGGCTCGATGCCCGATCTCGAAAAAGCTGTCGAGAAGCACGCGCTGGATGAGTATTACGAAAAGGCGTTTGACCTGGTTCTGTCAGGAAAAGCCCGTGATGCATTCGATCTGGAGAAAGAGCCTGATGAGATGCGTGAGCGGTACGGCAGAAACACCTTTGGACAGGGAGCTCTGCTGGCACGGAGATTGATCGAAGCCGGTACACGCTTCGTTCAGCTCAACTGGCCGGCTGTTGCCAACGGGCGGCCTGAAGTGGATTCCTGGGACACCCACGCTTCCAATTTTGGTCCTTTGAAGAACCTTCACTGTCCGGTCCTGGACCAGACTCTTTCGGCACTGCTGGAAGACATGCACGATCGAGGTCTGCTGGAGGAGACGCTGGTCGTGACGGTGGGTGAGTTTGGCCGCTCGCCTCAACTGGGAGTCAGTACCTCCGGCAATCAGAATGCTCCGGATGGTCGGGATCACTGGCCCTACTGCTACACCGCGATGATTGCGGGAGCAGGAATGCCGGGAGGGCGCCTCTACGGGGAATCGGATGCCACGGCGTCAGCTCCCCGCGAGAAGCCCGTCCACCCGAATGACCTCCTGGCTACCATCTACCACAGCCTGGGCATCGATCCGGAGATGGAGATTCGGAATCATCTTGATCAGCCGCGGGAGCTGGTGAAAGGTGAAGTGCTGAGCGATCTCTGGGTGTAGGGGTTCAGAATTCCAAATCCCAGATTCCAGATTCAAGATTCAAGAACAGGAAGGGGAGGCGGGCTCGGGGTGGCGAACGTTTAGACCGGCCCGAGAGCCACCCCGAGCCCGCCTCCCCCTTCCTGACTTCTTCGGTTTCAAGATCAGAGAGTGGGAGGAGCCTTGGGGCTGCGCTCGGGAATTTAAACGTCGCGCCGCCCCAAGGCCCCTCCCACTCTTTCCTGAACTCTTAGGAATCTGAAATATACTTGCTTCCTAACTTCTACGAAGCGTAGAATAGAGCCATGTCCCCGAAGAGACGATTGAGATTCCAGCCCTCAGGTGAGGGCGTGGATCAGGTACTGGGAGAGCTGGAAAGCCAGGTCATGAGCCTGGTCTGGCAGAATCCCGGGGCCACCGCTCGTGAGATTCATTCTCGGTTGGGCAAGCTCAAGCTGGCCTATACAACCATCGTGACCATCCTGGACCGCCTTCATGGCAAAGGCCTGGTGGTGAGGCAGAAGATGGGGCGACCCTTTGCCTACACCGCGGCAGTCAAGCGAGAGGACTTCGAGGCGGAGCTCACGCGGGACGTGCTGGTGGGGTTGATGAAGGATGACTCCAGGCCCGTTCTGAACACGTTTGTTGATCTGGTCTCTACGAATCCAAACCTGCTCGCTGAACTCGAACAACTGATTCGGAAGAAGAAGGCATGAGTGGTCTCGGGCTTCCCACGTTCCCGCTCTACGTCGTTGTCCTGATGGCAGCGGCTGTCTGGAGCTCGGCATTCCTGCTAGGGGCCTTTGCCAGGCTCCTGCGAGGCAGCAACTCCAGTTTTTCCAGCAGTTTCTGGTTCTTTTTGGGAGTGGTTCCGTTCCTGTCCGGAATTCTGGTTGGGGGAGTGTCTCTATCCTCAGCAGCCCTGAAGGGATTGGCTTGGATCCCCGATCACTGCCAAGTTCATCCGGGGCATCCACATTTCTGCTGGACTCACGCCAGCGCCTCACTGCCAGAGGGGGCCTTCTTCTGGGCAATCTTACTGGGAGGCACGACATTATTCCTCCACTCCATGGTAAAAGCAGGGCATTCGGCGCTGTCGGTGAGCCATAAGCTCGGTCTGGCGGAAGGTACCCGGAGTCATGACGGGTTTCTCATCATTCCCAGCCGGTCCCCGGCTGCCTTCGTGGCGGGACTCCTGCGGCCCCGACCCTATTTGACCAGCTCGGCTGTTCGGCTTCTGACCAGGGCGGAGCGGCGCATTGTAGCCGCCCACGAGCTGGAGCACGTGCGGAGACGAGATCCTGCGAAGTTACTGGTGCTGCGAATGGCCGCCTTGCTCTTTCCGGGCTTCCAATGGATTGAAGAGAAATGGAAGGCTGCTGCCGAACTCGAATGCGACTCAGCATCGCTCCGGGGCGGGGCTGAACCTGAGGAAGTCTCGCTGACGATCCTGAAGCTGGCCCGATCGATGGGGTCGGCAAGCCCCGCACTGGGCTATGCTGCCAGCACCGACACGGCTCTCAGGCAGCGAGTGGAGAGGCTGCTCGCAGGAGTTCAACCCGCACCAAGCAAGGTCAGGTGGGGTCCGCTGCTCTTGGCGGTCCTGTTCCTGACGGGATTCGGGCTTTCCAGTGCACATCACGCTCTGGAGACCATTCTGGGCACGCTCATTCGCTAGATGCTTTTTTTTGACTCGAATTTCTACAGATTGTAGAAAATGAAAGATTTCTTTGGCAGCTGCGGTATCGCCTGTCTCTTGATGCTCTCCGGAGCGAGAGGACAGGAACTCACGGTGGAAGCAGCCTATTCCCGTTTTCTGGATCGGAGTCCACTGGTGGCAGCGGAGAAGGAGAAGCTGCAAATGTCCCGAGGGAGGCTCCGCCAGGCGCCGGTGTGGGCAAACCCGACTGTGAACTTTAGCCAGGAGGGCTATCCTGTCGGCCTGCCGGAATCCAACTTTGATGATCAGGAGTTTCTAATCTTGGCCACGCAGGGATTTGAGCTGGGCGGCCAGCGCGGTAAGCGTCGTGATCTTGCCCAGCTCGAACTGGATGCCGAGAAAGCCCGCTACCAGGACTTCCTGCGTCGGAAACGACTCGATGTCTCGCGGCTCTTCGTCAGAGCGCATTTTGCTTCCAAAAGCAGGGAGTCGCTGGAGAGAGGGCTGGAAGGCTACTCGCAGATACTGGAGACGCACAGCCGGCGTTACGAGGTGGGCGAAGTGTCCGGTCTGGCCCACATGAAGATCGAAGCTGAGGAACTCGGGTACGTGATCCAGCTTTCCAGAGCAGAGCGGGAGTTCCAGTTTGCCTGGAACGAACTGGCCTCTATGATTGTGTGGGACGAAGAGCATGAGCCTCGATTCAGCATCGACGCAACCCCCCAGACCGAGCTTCCACTTTCTTCTGTGTTTGTCAGCAGGGCCCTGGACTCGCGTCCCGACCTGAAGGAGCATCAAATCGAGGCGCAGGCGGCAGAGGCGGCTGTGAAGGTAGAAAAGGCGAAGAACATCCCCAATCTGAATTTGGGGGGAGGTTACAAACGGGACTTTGGCCAGAACTCCTTCTTCGTAGGGGTTCAGCTACCACTCCCACTTTGGGATCGCAGGCAGGGGGCTATTGCCGAGAAACTGGCTTCGAGTCATCGTCAGAGAATGCTGAGCGACTGGAAGATTACCTGGATACGATACGAAGTTGAGAGGGCCTATGCTATCTACTCCAGGCTGCTGGACACCTCTGGCCGGCTCAACGCTGACTTTCTTCACAAACTGGATCGGATCGTTGACATCACCTCTCTGAGCTATCAGGAGGGAGAGGCCGGAATCCTGGAGTATCTCGATGCTCTCCGAACCCGGCGTGAGACCTCTCTCGAACAGTATCAGCTGCTCCAGGAATTACACATCGCCCGCCTGGAACTGGAAGCGTCGGTCGGGATCCCACTTCGCGACATAAAACCATGAGAGAGAAGGCAACCTCATTCCTGCTTTTGCTCACGCTGGGGCTGTGGGCTTGCTCCGATCCACAGGCCGAGAACCCGGCCCCTGAGGATGCCCACAGCCAAGGTGGTTCGACTCATACTCATCCCGACGACGAGCCTTCCATTTCGGTAACTCTGTGGACCGACGACCTCGAGCTCTTCATGGAGCACCCGCAGCTGTCGGTGGGGCGTGCAGCCAAATTCACGCTTCATTTGACCCGGCTCGCTGATTTTCAGCCGCTTGCGCAGGGTCCCATATTGTTTCGATTCGTCAAGAGTGGGGCACCTCCACGAATGGTCACAGTCGGCAATCCCGACACACCCGGGATCTTCGCTCCCACGATCACCTTCGATAAGGCGGGAGAGTACACGCTGCAACTGGAAGTCTCGACCGACGAAGTCGAGACAAGCCTCCGCTATGGACCCATTGTGGTTTTGGAGAAAGATGAGGAGCCGGTACTTGCGGAAGCCCAGGACACTCGCCAGTCCATTGCCTACTTGAAGGAGCAGCAGTGGAAGCTCCCCTTCGCCTCGGCACAGGCTCGACGCCAGACCCTCCACGAGACCGTTCACGTTCCGGCTCAGATCATACCCAGGAGCGGGGCGGAGAGCGTTGTGTCCACCGCCATGGGGGGACGTTACGAGCCACCGGCTGGGGGGATTCCAGGCCTGGGCACCACTCTCAAAAAAGGGGATCTGCTCGGATATGTGGAACTCCTCCCCATGGACCGAACCAGCCTTCTCGACAGCCAGGTGGGTGCCGGCATCACCCTCAGCCGCCTTGCAGAGGATCTGGCGCGAGTCGAGGCCGCGGTTGTTGCAGAACAGTCCCGGATTCATCTGGCGGAGAAGGAGGCCGCCCGAGTTAGGGTCCTTGTAGAGGCGGAAGCCCTGCCCACAAGGCGCTTGCACGAAGTTAACTCTGAACTGGAAGTCCGGAGGGCTTCCCTGGAGGCCGCCAGGCAGGCGCGGGCGGCCTATGCAAAGGCCATTTCCCGCTATGATTCCGCAGGACAGGTCCTGAGCTCGATTCCGGAGCAAGTTCCGGTCTACGCACCCATCTCGGGTCAGCTCGTGCAAAGCAACGCCATAGCGGGACAATATGTCGATGGCGGGGAAATGCTCTTCCGGATTGTCGACCTGCGGACGGTGTGGGTCCAGGGGCAGGTTTTTGAGAAGGATCTCGCCAGAGTGGAGTCGCTGCAAGGGGGGACCCTGCAACTCCCCGGACTGGACGAGATCAGCCTCGAGTCTACCTCGCTGGTCATGATCGGTCCCATCATCGATCCCGCAGCCCGGACTTTTCCGGTCGTCTTTGAGGCCCAGAATCGAGGAAGGCGCCTCAAGCTCGGCACACTGGGGCGTCTCGATCTGAGGACAGCTGAAGTTGTGGAGGCCCTGGGGGTTCCCCATTCAGCCGTTTTGCTAGAGGAGAACCGAACCGTCGTCTACGTCCAGGTCGGGGGTGAGACGTTCCAGCGCCGCCTCGTCAAAACCGGTCTGCGAGACTGGGACTGGGTTCAGATCTTGGAGGGGCTGGAAGCCGGCGAGAGGATCGTGACCCTTGGAGCTTATGACGTGGCTCTGGCCGGCCGGTCTACCGAAGTGTCGCAAGGGCACGTTCACTAAGTACTTGAAAAGGCAGTACTTGGATTCCGTGAGACGAAGATCGCCATGCTGAACGCTCTAATCCGGTGGTCAATCCAGAACAGACTGATCGTGGTCATCGGTATGATGGCTTCGCTGGTCATCGGAGTCTATCTGGCTCTGCAATTGCCGATTGATGTCTTTCCCGATCTCACCGCTCCTACCGTCACCGTACTGACGGAGGTTCACAACATGGCCCCCGAGGAGGTGGAGACGCTGGTGACTTTCCCCATCGAGACAGCCCTCAATGGAGCCACGGGAGTCAGGCGGGTTCGGTCGGTTTCCGGGATCGGAATCTCGATTGTCTGGGTGGACTTTGACTGGGGAATGGATATCTACCGGGCCCGCCAGATCGTGTCCGAAAAACTGCAACTGACGCAAGCCACGCTACCCCCCCATATTCCCTCGCCGGTGCTGGCTCCCATCTCTTCCATCATGGGAGAGATCATGCTGATTGGCGTTACGGGAGAGCCCGATCAGTTGATGGAAATGCGAACCCTTTCGGACTGGGCGATCCGGCGCCGCGTTCTTGCTCTGGCCGGAGTGTCGCAGGTCATTCCGCTGGGCGGGGAGGTCCAGCAGTACCAGATCCTGGTTGACCCGGAACGCCTTCGTCTTCACGGAATGACGCTGGACGATGTGATGAAAGGAGCCGCCGCTTCCAGCTTGAATTCTGCGGGGGGGTTCTACAGTGGCTCGGGCAAGGAATTCCTGATTCGAGGGCTGGGACGGGTGCACAGCCTCGACCAGCTGCGGCGCACTCCGATTGGCGGATCCTCGAGTCCCGCCGTCCGCCTGCAGGATGTCGCGAATGTCGTCATCGGCCCCCAAGTCCGGCGTGGAGTCGGCTCCATCAACGGTAAAGAAGCAGTGGTTCTGGCGGTTTTGAAACAACCCGAAGCCGATACCCTGGTGTTGACACGTCAGATCGACACCGTGTTGGATGAGATCGAGTCGTCTCTGCCGGAAGGGATCGGAATCGAGCGCTTCATTTTTCGCCAGTCGGACTTCATCAATGTAGCCGTATCGAATGTCCTGAGGGCCCTGAGAGACGGGGCTATCCTCGTCGTCGTGATTCTCTTCCTTTTCCTTCTGAATCTGCGGACCACGTTCATCTCGATTACAGCCATACCACTCTCCCTGTTTTTTGCCGTCGGGATCTTCTGGGTCTTCGGTGGGACGATCAACACGATGACCCTGGGAGGCATGGCCATCGCCATCGGGGCTCTAGTGGATGATGCGATTATCGACGTTGAAAACGTGTTCCGCCGCCTTCGCCTCAATCTAAAACTGGGTGAGGATCGACACCCCGATGACCGCGTGATTTACGAAGCATCCAGTGAAGTTCGGTATCCCATCATGTTCGCCACTCTGATCGTGATCGTGGTGTTTGTTCCGCTTTTCGCATTGAGCGGTCTGGAAGGGCGCATGCTGCGGCCCCTCGGCATCTCTTACATCGTCTCCATTTTCGGCTCGCTGCTGGTGGCCCTGACAGTGACACCCGCACTTTGCTCCTACCTGATTCCCAGGTCGAAGGCGCTCTACCGTGCGGACGAAGCCTGGCTGGTTCGCCACACCAAGAAACTCTATGCCCCGCTGCTGAATCAGTCTCTTTCCCGACCCATGCCGATTCTGGCTGTAGCTCTGGTGCTGCTGATCCCGACCTTGCTCTCGGTTCCTTACATGGGGCGTACCTTCTTGCCGGAGTTCAACGAGGGAACACTCACCATCACGCAGATTACTCTTCCCGGGACCTCATTGAAGGAGTCGGATCGCCTCGGTCGCACGGCGGAAGAGATCCTGCACTCCAATCCCGAGGTGTTGTCCACTTCGAGACGTACCGGTCGTGCCGAACTAGACGAGCATGCCCAAGAAGTCAATGGTGCCGAGATCGACGTTCGCTTCAAGCTGCAGGATCGAGAGCGCGAGGAGTTTCTGGCAGACCTGAGAAATCAGTTTTCGGTTGTTCCCGGAACCGTGTTCAGTATCGGCCAGCCCATCAGTCATCGGATCGACCACATGCTCTCGGGTACGCGGGCCGCGGTTGCCGTCAAGCTGTTCGGTCCGGATCTTCTGACCCTGCGATCATTGGCACGTGAGATTCGGGACGTCATGAACACGGTTGCAGGGGTTGTCGATCTGCAGGTGGAACCTCAAACTCACGTCCCGCAGCTTCAAATCCGTTTTGACCGAGATGCGATTGGTTCCTACGGTCTCTCCATGGACACGGTCCAGACGGTGGTGGACGCGGGGCTGAACGGCGAGGTCGTGGGGCAGATTTTCGAGGAACAGCGCGCCCGGGATCTGATCGTCAGGTTCCCACAGGATGCCCGCCAGGACCCCGAGGCGATCGAAAGAATTCGTGTCGAGTCTCCTGCTGGAGTATCGATTCCGCTCATGCAGCTGGCCGATATCGTGATCGACTCCGGACCCAATCGGATCAGCCGGGAAGATGTCCAGCGAAAGATCGTGATCCAATGCAACGTGGCCCAGAGAGATCTGCGCACGACGGTCAATGAAATTCGAGCCACGGTTGGCGAGAGGGTCCAGCTGCCGGATGAGTACTATGTGGTGTACGGAGGGCAGTTCGAGAGCGAAGCGAAGGCCAGCCGACTGGTTGGGATTCTCTCACTTCTGGCAATTCTCGGAGTCTTCTTGCTGCTTTACGTTGCTTTCTCCAGTTTGCGACTGGCCATCCTGATGATGAGCAATCTCCCGCTGGCTCTGATCGGGGGTGTGGCGGCGGTTTTTCTCAGCGGGGGCATCTTGAGTATTGCTTCCATGGTGGGATTCGTCACTCTGCTGGGGATCGCGACTCGAAATGGGATCCTGCTGGTTTCTCGTTATGAAGATCTGCTGAAAGAGGGCAGATCGCTGCGCCAAGCGATTCTCCAGGGTTCGATGGACCGGCTAAACCCCATCCTCATGACGGCGCTCACGGCGGGGCTGGCTCTGATACCATTGGCGTTGACCGGTCACCGGCCGGGCAACGAGATCCAGTCACCCCTGGCGGTGGTTGTTCTGGGGGGGCTGATTTCATCTACGTTTTTGAATATGATTGTACTCCCTGCGCTGTGTTCGCGGTTCTATCCGAAGGATCGAGAGAAAATCGGGTTAACCGACCCCACAGCGCGCAACGTGCTAACCTGATGGATGAGGTGGACAATGAAAAAACTGGCAGTCTTTTTTTTGGTAAGCGTGCTCTGCTCGATGGTTCTGCTCGCCCACGGCGAAGAGAAGACCGGGATCCTGGCGGATGGGCATTGTGGACCCGGCATGGCCGAGGACGCGGCCAAAGCGGCCGGACACAAGGTGACCTGCGTCCTGAGTTGCAAGGACAATGGTTTTGGGATCATCGCCGACGGCAAGTTCTACCCCTTTGACGAGGCGGGAAACAAACAGGCGCTGGCACTGCTCGAAGCAACGGAAAAAGCATCGGCCTTGAAGGTTCGCGTCGAAGGTGACTTCGAGGAAGACCTGATTAAAGTCAGCTCTATGGAAGCCGTCGAATGAAAAAAGGGGACAGTCTACTCTGTCCCCTTTTTTCCTCAGTGCCGTCATCAGGCCCAGGTCATGGGACCGGGCTCTTCTTTGAGGAGAACTGTGTTCAAAAAACGGACCGCCTGATCCAGGCCTTCTCCCGCGGACATCAGGCTGTCTTCGTGCTCGATGCTCAGGACATAGTCATAGCCAATCATTCGCAGGTTCAGGACAAACTCCTTCCAGTACTCCGGGCCGTGGCCCCATCCCACCGTTCTGAAATTCCAGGCTCTCTCCAGTTCCTGATCGTAAGGCTTTGGGTCCAGCGTTCCATGAATGGACGCGTTGCGAGCGTAGATCTTGGAGTCCTTGGCATGGACGTGCTGGATTAACTCCCCCATTTCCAGAATCACCGCCAGGGTGTCAACGCCCTGCCACTCGATGTTGCTGGCGTCATAGTTACAGCAGATCTCGGGTCCGACTGCTTCTCTCAGCCTGAGTAAGGATTCCAGGTTGTAGACCATGTCGCCCGGGTGCAGCTCAAAGCAGAAATGTTGCACGCCATGCTGGCGGGCCAACTGGACCATGTCTTGCCAGAAGGGGATCAGTTTTGATTCCCATTGCCACTCGAGCATTTCCGGAAACCACTCCGGCCAGGGCTCATGAACCCAGTTGGGAGTCGTGTCCGTTTCGCAACCCGCCGGGCAGCCCGCGAAGCCAATGATCCGAGTGACTTCGAGCTGTTCAGCAAGCAGCACGGTCTGGCGCAAGGCCTGCGTATGGACCGGACCGATCTGCGGGTCAGGATGAAGCGGGTTGCCGTGACAGGAAAGAGCGCTGATAAATAGACCTCGTTCCGAGACCATGTCTCTCAGGCGTTGCAGTTTGGAGCGATCCAAGAGCAGCTCAGCAGGATTGCAATGGGCATTTCCAACGAAACCGCCGGTTCCCAGTTCAACGGCTTCCATCTCATAGTCCACGACCAGATCCAGGACTTTTTCCAGGGGTTCATCCGACATCATCGCGCTAAGCATGCCCAGCTTCATATCAACCTCACCCGTGGACACGCTGGAACCTTTGCGAGACTTACAGTTCTCAAAGGGTCCAGCCTTTTCGGTACCTGCGATGGAGAAAGGCTTCCGCTTCGGGGGCGTTGGGGAATTTCATGTCCTGGGCCCTCCAGTGGAGTTTCTTGCCGGTTCGGATGGAGACATTGCCCAGCAGCACGGTTTCCGTCAGCGGTCCCGCTTTGTCAAAAGCCATCCCGGGTGTCTCGCCTCCCTTGCAGGCCTGAATCCACTCCTGTCGGTGGCCGATTGAGCGAGCTAGAGTTTTTGGGGGCGGTTCGTATTCCTGCATTCTCGTCTCAGGAATGATTCGGGCATTGGGCGCTCCTTCCGCGCCCGTCATAATCGTGCCCCTGTCCCCGATGTAAAGGACTCCGCCGAGCCAGTCGCCCATTTCAAGGCCCTCCTCGAGTTCTGCCGGTCTCTCCGGCATGAGGCCCCCGTCGTACCAGACCAGCTTGACCGGGGGTAGATCCCCTCGTGCCGGGAAATGGTAATAGATGATCGACGCCCGTGGATACGTCTCCGTGTTCAACTGCTTATCCCAGTTCAGTCCTTTGGGAACGAAATAGGAATGTCTCGCCTCGACCGTTTCGGGATGGCCCAGCTGCAGGGCCCAGAAGATGGGATCGAATATATGACAGGCCATGTCGCCCAGTGCTCCCGTGCCAAAATCCCACCAGCCGCGCCACTGAATGGGCGCATACCCGGGATGGTACGGCCGGAACGGCGCCGGCCCCAGCCACAGATCCCAGTCCAGATCCCCGGGGACTGGTTGCGTTCCAGTTGGCCGGCCAATCCCCTGGGCCCAGACCGCGTGGGTTGTCCAGGCATGTACTTCCCGAACCTGACCGATGGCACCGTCCCAAATCCACTCACACAACTGACGGACTGTTTCCAGCGCATGGCCCTGCGTTCCCATCTGTGTTGCGACTCCTGCTTCACGGGCCGCCTCGGCCACCTTGCGGGCTTCATACACGGAATGAGTGAGGGGTTTCTCGCAGTAGACATGCTTGCCGGCCTTGATGGCGGCCATTGTCGCAACCGCGTGGGTGTGATCAGGTGTGGCCACCACCACCGCATCGATGTCCTTCTCTTGCTCGAGCATCTTCCTGAAATCCCGATGGCGGGTCGCCTTCGGGTACTTCTGTAGCGTTCTGGCGGCGCGGGTCCAGTCCACATCACAGAGCGCGACGATATTCTCCGTTTCCATGTCGCCCAGATCGGCTGTGCCCATTCCTCCCACGCCGATTCCAGCAATGTTCAGCCGGTCACTGGGAGCCGTGTAGCCCGGTCCGCCCAGCACATGACGGGATACGACCATGAATGACGACAGCCCTGCCGTCTTCTCGAGAAACTTCCTGCGGTTGGTCTTTTCCTTCATTGCGAACCTCTTTGACAACCAGATCACCCAGATCCAAGAGCGCCTGGGATGTTCTACTATTTGTAGCCGGTTGCGGTCACGGTTTCAATCTTCACTCTTGACCTCGGAGAAGAAGCCACGAGGTCCGCTGGCCGGCGTGAAACTTCCGATGCGGGCCCGTAGGGCGGCATCCATGTAGTCGCGCACTGAGATCACTTCCTGTTCTTCCAGAAACGCCATGTACTCGTCCACGGAGGCGTTGAACCTGCGATCGTACTCCTCGCTACTTTCCACAACTTCCAGAGGCGGCAGATCCCGGTTGCGATGCTCTTCCAGGCGCAGGGCCGCGTGGGCGCGGGCCAGCTCGCGGCGCATCATTGTCACTTCCTCTTCCCAGGTAGAAGGCACCAGGTGAACCCGCTGCAGATACCAGGTGTAGTTCTCCTTCCCCACGCCGGAGGGTCCGTTCCGGGAGGGGAGTTCCTGCTCCAGCCAGCTTCGGAATTCGTCCGTGGCCTGCCGGGCCTGATCAATTGCCGAGACCAGTTCGTCAAGACCGGTCACGCGGGTCCGCAATGCTTCCAGGTCGGCATTCTGGTTTTTCATGGCCCGGATGCCACCCATCCACAGTCCGCGGGCGTCCTCGACCAGATTCCTGCGCGCCTGGTGGAGCAATCGGGGGATGTTCTGAATGCGTGCTGCCAGTTCCCCAGACTGAGAAAAAAGGGAAAAAAGGGGACAGTCTACTCTGTCCCCAATTCTCTCCGATGCCTAATCCGGCGAGCTGCGGCTCGAGTGCCGGCCGGCGTCGCCCCCGCCTGCGACGCAATCCAGGCCCCCAGGCGATTCGCCGCTTCGTTGGTCACTTCCAGAGAGGCCCCACGCAGGGAATAGAAGACCAGGGCCGCCAGAAAGGCGTCTCCGGCCCCGACCGTGTCAACCACGTCAACGGGAAAGCCGGAATGTTCATGGATTCCGTCCCTGGTCAGGAGAACACTCCCCGCTTCTCCCCGGGTGAGACACAAAAGCTCGAGTCGATACTCCTCCAGCAGTTGGGTCATCTGGCTCCGGACGGAGCCGTGCCCGAGGGCGAGCAGCCGGACCACCTGGTCCATCTCCGGATCAGAAAGCTTCACGATGTTCGCCATCTGCAGAGACTCTCGAATGAGGGTCGCAGAAAAGTGCGGCGCCCGAAGGTTCACGTCTAAGACACGCAGGGCGTGGGCCGGGGCTGTCTCCAGCACCCGGCGGATGGTTCTCCTGGACTGAGGCGATCTCTGGCCCAGCGTCCCAAAGCAGATCGCGTCGGCCTCCTGAGCCAATTCCTGAAGGTCCGATGTCCACTCCAGAAAGTCCCAGGCTGAATTCTCTCCAATCGTAAACGTCGGTTCGCCCCGGTCATCGACTGATATAGCAACCGTTCCAGTGGGATGCACGGATGCTTGCAGGTAGGAGGTGGACAGGTCGAGGCTGCGGAGTTGTTGGGTCGCCCGTGTCCCGAGCGTGTCGGCGCCGGTAGCGGTCACCGGTTCAGCCTGCCCGCCCAGGCAGTTCAAGCTGTAGCAGAGGTTGACCGGGAAACCTCCCAGCACCTTTCCAGCGGGAAGGAGGTCCCAGACGAGTTCGCCAATGGCTACCACCCTGTGCGCTTCAGGAGGCAATGCTGTCCCTTTTCTTATCCGGCCAACCGGTTGGCAATGGCGTCGCCGATGGCGGAAGTGGACAGGCCTGCGTCCTGAATGTGGGCCGCCGATAGACCGGGAAGGACACCCGACTCGAGAAAAGCCACACAGGCCTTCTCGACCAGATCCGCCGCTTCACTTTCTCCCAGGTGATCCAGCATCATCTGCCCTGCGAAGATGCAGGCCAGGGGATTGATCACATTCAGTCCCGTGTACTTGGGGGCACTGCCGCCAATCGGCTCGAACATGGAGACCCCTTCCGGGTTAACGTTCCCTCCGGCGGAGATTCCCATACCGCCCTGCACCATGGCGCCCAGATCAGTGATGATGTCGCCGAACATGTTGCCGGTCACAATGACATCAAACCATTCCGGATTCTTCACCATCCACATGGTAATCGCATCCACGTGGGCATATTCGCGTTTGACATCCGGAAAATCCCGTTCCCCCATCTCATGGAAGGCCCGTTCCCACAGATCGTAGACATAGGTGAGAACGTTGGTTTTCCCACACAGTGTCAGTGTCTGCCCTTTGTTGCGCTTGCGCGCGTACTCGAAGGAGTACCGCAGGCAACGATCCACGGCGTGTCGCGTGTAGACCATCGACTGGATGGCTACCTCCTGGGGTGTTCCCTTGCGGGAGACACCGCCGGTGCCGGTATACAGTCCCCCTGAATTCTCCCGCACCACCACGAAGTCGATATCGTCAGGGCCCTTCCCCTTGATAGGCGTCTCGACTCCGGGGTAGAGCTTGATCGGACGCAGATTGATGTACTGGTCCAACTCGAAGCGGGTGCGCAGTAGAATCCCCTTTTCCAGGATCCCCGCTTTGACATCCGGGTGGCCGATGGCGCCGAGAAAGATGGCGTCGTGTTCCTTGAACTCTTCCAGCATCGAGTCGGCCAGGATCTCGCCGGTTTTCAGATAACGTTCCCCTCCCAGATCGTAGTCAGTCGTGTCGAGTTGAAAGCCACATCGAGCGGCAGCGGCCTCCACGACCTTCAGCCCCTCGTGAAGAACCTCCGGGCCGGTGCCATCGCCGCCAATGAGAGCTACTTTGTAAGTCTTCATGCCGTTGGTCTCCGTGAACTCTTCCAGTTGAAACGAGTCTGGTTGGAGCAGAAAGGAACACTAGCACGCAACTGCCTGGCCTTCAACAGGCGCCCGCCGCGGCTGCCCGGCTCGGTAGCCCGGCTCGGTAGCCCGGTCAAGAGCCTAGCCTGCCGTCTGAAAGGCTCTCTCCCGATACAGAAAGTCGACCAGGTTCCCCTCGTGGGGCTGCAGCCAGTTGAGCTGAATGGTGGGAATCGGCCCCAGATTGAGGCGATCGATATTCGTGGAGTCCAGCAGCGACCGCTGCAGGGATTCGTTTTCGGTAATAGCGGTGGCCACCAGCGTCGAGCTGATCTGGTCGAGCATTTTCTCCTGCGGGCACTTGACCACGCTCACGAAGGGAAACATGAACTCGGTGTTGGCCAGGGTTGTTTCCGGCGAGTCGCAGTGGAGGACGGTGGGCCGCAAGTAGGCACAGCGCTCTCTCTCGTCCAAACGATCCCCGTCCCGGTAGCGTGCCGTCACATCTTCCACACCTGCTTCCCCGAGGCCCTGTTCGATGATCGCGTTAATGGCCTGGGCTTGCCCCGGAACCGTGAAAGCGGCCAGAGCTGCTTCCGGATCTTGCGGAGAAGTTGGGGCGACTGGCCCCAGACGCTCGGCCACAGCCTCAGCGATCCTCTCGGTGTGTCGTGAGGCCCAGATGCCGGAGCAGCTGATGCAGCTTCGGCCGCTGTTGATGAGCACACTGTCCACCATCAAGTCCAGGTGCTCCTCCCAGTCGTCCACCTGATCGTCAGCCAGCAGGATCTTGCTGAATCCGGGGCCGTGAACCTGGACCCCGGGGTTGCCTTCGTACTGTTGGACCGTAGCGGTGCCGCCGAAGATCAGGTTGCGGGGGGAATGTTGCAGTACTGCCGCCCCGACGTCGGCACCACCGGGATACAACGCCACCGCCTCGGGTGGAATCCCCGCTTGAAAAAACGCTTCCGACATGCGGTAGGGAGTCCAGGGTTCCTGAGGACCCGGTTTGAAGACGAGGCCGATCTGGAGGGGTATCACCGGCAGCCACAGGCCGTGTACACCTGGCGAATTGGAGGGAAGAACCATACCCAGCACCGGCGTCGTGGCCTGGTAGCTGCGCATGACTCCGTTCTCTTCGCCATAACCCCGGCTCAGTATCTCCAGATCCAGGCCCCGGGTCAGAGCCTGCAGGATCTCCTCCAGGTGAGTCAGCACGAAGTGCAGTTTTTCCATGTTCTTGACGCACATGTGCTCCGGAAGCCCGGTGGTGGCGGATTGATAGCGGACAAAATCCTCGGGTGTCTGCACTGCGTCGCCAGCCGGCAGCTCGGCGGTCATGAAGAGATCGGCTGCATTCTCCAGCTTTCGGATCAGCTCCCGGCTGGGAATCTCGCGCAGAACCTCGCGGGCCCGGCCGGCCTGGCGCAGGTCACGTTGGATCATTGCACCGATCGCCTGACTGACCTCGGCGAGCGGCTCCCCGCTCTCGAAATGGACGACTTTATCGACGTCCAGACTCTTATAGGGTTGGCCCCATCGCAGAACCGGGAAATGAATCACAGGGTCCCTGCCTTTCTCAATACAAAGCGCCGGAGGCGTTCTCAAAACAGTCGTCTAATAGACACCCACTGCCGTCGTGGCCGCAAACGCTCGGTAGGGGCGCAGTCCACTGACTCCGTCCCAGGGATAGGGTGCACAGGGCGGTTCGCGTTCCCCTTCGTCTCTCTCCAGAAAACGGGGCATGAAGAATTCCGCGGTGAGCGTCGTGAGGAGCACCCGCCCGGTCTCCCCGTACTCCACAACTTTGGCAGAGTCGTCGAAATCCACGACCTGAATCACGGCGCGCGGCTGCGGGGCATGGTAGGTGATCTTGTAGTTGTCGGCTGGATCGAACGGCTTTGACGGAGCCAGTCCCATGAGCGTGTTGCCGTAGGTGGGCGTCAGGTAGGTTCCGTCCAGCAGTTCCTCCACGGCGAAGCGATACCACTGGGGAGTGAACTCGGTTCCGCCCGCGAAAATCCCCTGAATTCCGGCCCCGTTGATGCTCTGTTCGTCTTCTTCCAGCCGATTGGCCAGGGCTTCCAGTAGCTTCGGCGTGGTGAACATGCAGCGGATGTCGTGATTCGCTGACAGGAGCGTGGCGGCCTGGTCAATTACATGTTTCTGATACTGCAGAAGCTCGTCTTTCGCCCCTCTCTTGATGAGCTTGATCACCCAGCGCGGGTCCAGGTCTACACAGAAACAGATCCCTCCCCGGGTGTGGGCCAGGTGCTCGACGGCCAGGCGCAATCGACGCGGGCCGGAAGGGCCCAGCATGAGCCAGTCAGCCCCGAGGGGAAAGTACTGCTCGGGCAGGGTTTTGGAGAACAGTTCGTAGTCGATGCGGAAGTCTTCGATGTTCACTCGGGACTTGGGAATCCCCGTCGTTCCTCCAGTCTCGAAAACACTGATGGGCCGGTCTGCTAGGGCCTCGGGCACCCAGCGGCGCACCGGGCCGCCGCGCAGCCATTCATCCTCGAAGTAGCCGAACTTTTCGAGATCTTGAAATCCCTGGACGGCTTCGCGCGGATCCCAGCCCGCCTTCTCTGCCCACTCCAGCCAGAAAGGGCAGCCGGTCTCGGGGCTGAAATGCCACTGGACCATTTCGCGAACGTGGGCATCCAGCATTTGCTTGTGAGCCAGCACTTCCTGTTCCGACGGGCTTGAAGTGACGTTGGTCATCATCCGCACCATACCTTAGCGGCAAAAATCTGGTCAAGGCGAGAAAGAGCCCGCCGCCGGAAGTTCCAGGCACAACTTGAAGCTCACACCCGGACCCAATATTCTTCTAGAACGTGTCGGATGAGAGATTCATACCCAGATCACTCCTCTTTCTGCTCCTGATTGGGGTCCAGGCGCGGGCTCAAGAGTTGGAGATCCACCTGCAGGACGGCGCCGCGCGAATCCGTCCGCTGGAGAGCGTCGTATTGCAGGTCCGGGCCTTCCAAACCGAAGAGGATGAGGAAGGGAACGAGACGAGAGTGCGGGTCTTGCCACCGCCCGTCAAGTTTGATCTGAAATCAGAATCGTCAGGATGGCTCTCCAAGCCGTTTCGAAATCAGGTGGACAGCTTCCAGGGCAAAGGCTCCGGCCAGGGCTGGAAGAGTATTCTTGAAAACTTTGGCAGGTCGCTGATCAGCCTCGACAGCGTTCTGTATACGGCTCCGGAGAAGGCCGGAACCTATCGTGTGGTGGCTGGCTCAGAAGGACAGACAGCATCGATCGATTTGCAGGTGACCCCCTCGGCTCCTTCCAGGAAAACAAGGGAAAAGACGAGCTTTCGACGGGAGTCCTGTAGCAGCGAACGGTATCGCGACCTTGCCGCTCACTGGGCTCCCATGGTTGCGCAGGCTACCTGGTTTGAGCCAAAGGCCGACTACCTGGCCCGATTCGATTTTGACGGGGACTGGAGAGGAGACAACAACTGGGAGAATACGGCTGAGGGAAGCTCACAGGCCTACGTTTACTATGCGGCTGCTGAGACAGAGACGCACTGGTTCCTGATCTACAATTTCTTTCATCCCCGGGATTATTCCGCCAACTGTTTGGGCGGCACTTGTCATGAGAATGACAATGAAGGGCTCATCCTGACGATCCTCAAGGATGGCACCCGCGCAGGCCTGCTTCAGGTGATGGAGACGCTGGCCCACGACAACATTTATTCTTATCGGGCTGACAAGCACGTCAAGAACAGGGCTCACAAAGTAGACGGGCAAGTCGAGTTTTACCAGCAAACCCATCCCGTGGTTTTCATCGAGTCGGGAGGGCACGGCGTATATGGGTCCACCGACCGTCACTCCAGATTCAATCTTCGTCGCAACGAGTTTCGAGGGACTACCGGGGTCACCTACATCTTTGGCGCAGGGGCCAGTAGGCCCCGTCATGGGAACGACCGGGGGGTCAGCTATGAACTCCTTCCCATTCTGGGCCACTGGTGGCGGCGCGGTGAGGACGACGAGCGGACTTTTGCAGGGGATTTCCGTTACCAGCCCTACGGCAAGAGGCCTGCAGCGTCCCGGGCCTCCCTGCCCGCAGCGTTCAATGGTAGAAAGTTCGGTAAGAACAAGGCCAAGCCCTTCTGGGGCTGGCACGATCGGCGCACGCGAAAAAAGAAGATTCTGGCCACCGGGCAGTGGGGCCTGGATCCGGCCTACGGCGTCTCCAGGAATCTCAAGCTCCCCGAACCGTTCTCGCTGACCTACATCTACAACCCCTACTTGAAGATCGCACGGGGCGGCCGGAATTACTCATCGGCGGAGCGATGAACCTTCATCCCGATCCAAGGCAATGCCTGAATCGGTTGATCTCAGCCGGGTTTGATACGACGGTGGCGGAGTGGATCGAGGCCATGGCCAGCCTGGTGGCTGGGGAGGTCCCGGAAGATCCCCGATTGGACGAAGACGTGGCGCGCGCACAACCGTTGCTCAAGAAGGGCTGGGAGATGCTGGATCGCCTCCCCCTACGTTCTCGCCGCAACCCGGGCGAAAAAGCGGCCGGCCAGGCCATCATGGACCGTGCGTGTGGAAGCTCGTGACCAGGTGGGATACATCTACTTCAGGCACACCCGTTTCCTGAACGCCGAGGACGACGAGACGGGAGGACCTCTGGAGCTGGCAGTTGACCTGGTACTGCTTCACCCTGATCTGAAGATGGGGATACTGCGGGGTGACTTTATCGACCATCCCAAGTATCGGGGGCGTCGAGTGTTCTCCTCTGGGATCAATCTCACCCGGCTTTACCACGGCCAGATCTCCTATCTCTTTTACCTGGTGCGTGACATGGGACTCGTGAACAAGATCTACCGGGGTCTGATCACCCTCGACCATCCTACCCCGGAGCTGACACTGGAAAAACCCTGGATGGCAGTTGTAGATGCCTTCGCCATTGGAGGGGGCTGCCAACTCTTGCTGGTGGTGGACTACGTGATTGCCGAAGCCGGCTCCTATTTCAACCTTCCAGCCAGAAAGGAAGGGATTATCCCCGGGGTCGCCAACCTGCGCCTGTCACGCTTTGTGGGAGAGCGCCTGGCCCGCCAGGCCATCATGTTTGATCAAACCTTCTATGCAAATGAAGCGGAGGGTCGTCTCCTGGCCAACGAGGTGCATCCTCCCGAAAAACTGGACGCCGCAGCCGAGCACGCGATCTCGAATGCTCTAGCCTGGATTATGCAAGAGATCTGAATCCGAGTGAGATTTGGGTCCAGAAAAAAGGCCGTAGCTCTCTGATATAAAAGGGTTTACATAAAAACAACCCTAAACAGGAGCTACGGCTATGTTGAAAACAGTCTGCCAGAATACCCTGCCATTTCACAGCCACAGAGACATCACAGCTCGTTTTGATGGGGGGAGCCTCACTTCCGACGCAGGATGGTTGTTGTTTGGATCGCTGGATCGGCAACATCGATTGTGCGAGGGCTTCAGTTCGTGTATTGCGGAAAGCCGGGACCGACGCTACATTCGTCATGACCTGTTGAAGTTGATCCGACAACGAGTGTTGCAGATCGTGGCCGGCTACGAAGACTGTAATGACGCCGATACGCTGCGCTCGGATCCGATGCTCAAGACAGTCTGTGATCAGTTGCCCGAGAGCGATCCCGATTTGGCCACCCAGCCGACTTTCTCCCGCTTGGAGAACTCCGTCACCAAGAAGGATCTGATGCGTCTGAGCCGGTGGCTGCTACGCCGTTATGTGCGCTCCCTGAAGAAGAGACGTCCCGCCAAGATCATCCTGGATCTGGACAGTACCGACGACCACACTCACGGCCAACAGGAGTTCGCCTTCTACCACGGGTATTACCGAAACCACATTCTGCATCCTTTGCTGATCTTCGATGCCGCCACGGGAGACCTGGTCTGTGCCGTGTTGAGACCTGGCAACAAGGGGGCTGCCTCTCACATCGTGCCCATTCTGAAGCGCGTCGTGGAGGCCATCCGACAAGCAGTGGGGACGGATGTCGAGATTGAGATTCGGGCCGACAGCGGCTTTGCCACGCCTCGGCTCTACGAGTTCTGTGAAGGTGAAGAGAATCAACTCCAATATGTCATTGGGTTAAGTCGCAACCCTCGCCTGCAGCGAGTGGTCGAGCCCCTGCTGGATTCGACTCGGGAAAGGTTCGTTGAGCGGGAGGAAAAACAGCGTCAGTTTGACGAGTTTCTTTATCGAGCCAACAGCTGGGATCGATCCCGTCGCGTCATTGTCAAAGTGGAGGTCGATCAGCGCGGGATCAATCGTCGCTTTGTGGTCACCAACCGGGACGATCTCTGCTCCCAATCACTTTATGACCACTACACCGACCGAGGGCAGACCGAGAACTTCATCAAGGCCTTTAAGAATCATCTGAGCATGGACCGACTCAGCTGTCATCGATTCCTGGCCAACCAGTTTCGACTCCTCCTGCATGCACTGGCTTACCAGATGTTCGTGCGCCTGCGCGACTATCTGCACGGAACCCCCTGGCACAAGCTCGAAATCGAAACCTTACGTCGTCGTGTCCTCAAGATCGGGGCCCGGATCCGACAAACCACTCGACGCATCTGGGTCCATCTTTCCTCAGCCTTTCCCGAACAACCCCTCTTTCACCTCGTCTTGAGTCGCCTGAACTCCAGCTAGCTTCTCCCAGTTCCCCGAAAAACCGCTTCCGACACTCATCCAGGCCCAGATCTGTCTGAAATTCACTCCCCCAACCACTCAAACGCCTCGCCAACCGATATTCTTCGCAAATCCGCCTGTCACAACTGCCCGCTTCCGAGTTGGGCCACTTCTCGAGCCCTTTTTCAACAGCGGATTACGGTTCTTGCATAATCCGGGCTAGGGGCCGGCATGGTGAGCGCGGGAGGAAACCGAAAATCCATCCGCATCGAGAGCGAACCCCTGGATCGGTTCCGGGAGTACATGGCCACCTACGCTCGTGAGCAAGCGTTCTGCCATCTCAGCGAACAGCTGGTGCGGAATCTGGAAAAGCACTGGCAAGCCGAGAAGCGCCGGCCTTAGGAATGTTAGGTAAGTACGGATAGGAGGCCACAACAGCGGTTCTGATGATGCGCAGAGTCGGCCCTTGTCACACTTCGGGATAGTGCGACTTCCACCACCGCTCGGCCTGGCTGCGGTCCCAGCCGTTGGAGGCAACTTCGGCGGCAAGCGCCTGGGCCAGTTCCATCGCGCTGCCAAAGCGGTCTTCCGGTTTCTTCTCCAGGCATTTGAGGATAATCCGATCCAGTGCCGGGGGGATCGACGACTCGCTCCGCTGGGAGGGCGGCTGCGGCGTCGTCGTAACATGGTCCAGAGCCATTGCCATGGTCCGCTTGCGGGGGAAGACATACTGGCCGGTCAGCAGCCAGTAGCCAACGCAGCCCAGGGCATAGAGGTCGGCCCTGCCGTCGACGCTCGTTTTTCCGGTGACCACTTCAGGGGCCATGAAGGCCGGGCTTCCTGCCGTCATCCCCTCTTGAGTCAACTGGGTGTCGTCATCTCCTTCCTCGGTCTCGATCTTGACGAGTCCGAAGTCCAGTACCTTGATGAAGTCGTAAGACAAGCCCATGTGACAGGAGAAGATATTGGCTGGTTTCACGTCACGGTGGATCATGCGGCTCTGGTGTGCGTCAGCCAGTGATTCGCAGACCTGCTCCAGCAAGTGGATCGTTCTACCCGGCGGTTGCGGTCCATGCTTTTCTACCAGAGTCTTCAGATCGATCCCGTTCAGGTACTCCATGACGTAGTAGAAGATGCCGTCACCACTGACCCCAACATCATAAAGCTCAACGGTGTGGGGAGAGCGAAGGGCTGCCGTGGCCTGAGCCTCCCGCTCGAAGCGACGGATGGTGTCTCTGGCAACCGCCTGGTCCTTGTCTTCGATTCGCTCAGGCCGGATCAGTTTGATGGCCGCGGGTCGAACCAGCTTGTGATGCTCCGCTCGCCAGACCTCTCCCATGCCGCCGACACCGATGCGTTCCTTGAGCTGGTAAAAGCCAGCCTCCATAGCTTCTACCTTGTGGCTCTGGTATTGACCAACGATTTGAGTGCCGGCGATCGCAATTCCCGCACTCAGGACCAAGAAAAATCCGGCCTCAGCGACCCGGCCTGAAACAAGCTGAGCCATGGCCTGCGCGATGGCCGGAAATGCGAGCCCGAACACAAAACCGGCGACGATCGGAGCCGCTGTCAGCGAAACGACAACGGCGGTGGCCCGTTTGATGGTATTGGGAATGAACATTCCGTAGACGACCACCAGCAAGACACCGTGGAACACGGTTTCAGTAAACCCCGAAAGAGCCAGACTGCCTTCTCCGCGGGACATGGCCGAATAGATGAGCGTGTAATCGCGGGCGGACAAGTACACCGCGGCCGCCCCGAAAAGGACGAGTTCCAGAGCCCTGAGGCTCGCCAGCGGAATGGCCTTCCGGCTGGAGAGCAGTGCTGCCACACCAGCCAGCACGAGCAGGCAGGGGATCTGGATGAGGAACCCAAAGGTCTGTCCTGAGACCTGATCAAGCGTCATCCAGATCGCAGCCGCGACCAGAAAGATGTAGGCCACAGTTCGCAGCCGGCACCGGAGCAGGGATTCAGTCAGTGCCTGGATCAGTGTGCCCGTACCGGGCACCTCTCCGGCGCTCGGTCAGAAGCGGCGTTTCGGCTGGCTGCTGACAAGAGCTGCGGGACTGGAATCCCGTGAACCGGAGTGCTGGCGGATTCTGTCATTCATGGGCTTCTTGCTCGAGGAGGACGCTGAGGGAAACCCTTGAAGTATCGACCCTCCCATGGTTACCAGAGTAACTGAAGCGACATTTCCGGAGCAAGCCGCCGCCGCCGCAACGCTGTGGATCGGAACTTATTTCTGCGGCTCCACTAGCTTGAAGAGTCGGGTGTGGGTAGCATGGTACCGGTGTCAATCCAGGAAGGAGTCTTGCGATGAAAATGCCGCCCGGCGTCGGGTCTCGGCTTCTTATTCCTTTGCTGCTTTCCTCTGCTGCTGCCGCTCAGGGCGAATTCTCAGTCAAGCAAGAGAGCGGGGTCCGCGCCGAGATGTGCGATGGCATCTCGCTGGTCGCCGACATCTTCCGACCCGACCAGGAAGGGACTTTTCCCGTACTGCTGCAGCGGACGCCCTACGATCGAGGGACTTCGGCGGCGCAAGCGCGGGAACTGGCTTCGCACGGCTACATCGTGGTGGTTCAGGACACCCGGGGACGCTTCCAGTCCGAGGGAGAGTTCTACCCTTTCCGAAACGAGACTGCTGACGGATATGACACCGTCGAGTGGGCCGCCACAGTTCCCGGGTCAGACGGGAAAGTAGGCATGTACGGAGGCTCCTACGTAGGTGCCACGCAGATGCTGGCGGCCATCGGAAACCCTCCCCACCTGGTCGCGATCTTTCCCTTTGTGACCGGCTCCGAATACTACAATGCCTGGACTTACCAGGGCGGAGCTTTCATGCAGTGGTTCGCCAGTTCCTGGACCACCTTCCTGGCTGAGGACACTTTGCGCAGAAAGGTAGGTTCCACGGCACGCCCCAGGGACTGGGCTCTGCAACTCCCTCTGGAGGACTACCCGTTGCTGGATCTTCCTGAGCCCTCCCGTATTGCCCCTTACTACCGCGACTGGATCGACCACGAGAGCGACGACGAGTACTGGAAACCGTGGAAGATTTCCGACCACTATTCGCAACTGGACATCAAAGGCCTGCACGGGGGTGGCTGGCATGACATTTTCGTGAAGGGTTCGATCCACAACTACGTAGGAATGAAGTCTTCCGCCAGGACGCCGCAGGCCAGACAGTCACAGAGGCTTCTGATCGGGCCCTGGGCCCACTTCCCGACGTCACCCGAAGGGAAGGTTGGAGACGTGGTCTTCGGTAAGCATGCGATCCTCGACATGAGCGAGACCATCCGCACCTGGTCAGACTGGGCTTTGAAAGACATCCAGAATGAGTTCGCAACACAAGCTCCTGTCCATCTTTTTGTCATGGGAACAAACGAATGGCGTCGCGAGGATGAATTCCCCCTTCGGCGGCAGAGGCTTACCCGCTATCACCTTCACTCGACGCGGGGGGCGAACAGTGTCCAGGGCGACGGCGGCCTCTCGACGACTGCTCCCGGGAGTGAGGAGCCGGATGTTTTTGAATACGACCCGGCCAACCCGGTCCCGACGATCGGAGGAAGGCTCTGCTGCGGTGCCGTTCAGATGCTGGTTCCGGGTCCTCTGGACCAGAGCCCCAATGAAACACGAAACGACGTTCTGGTCTTTTCCACTCCCCCTCTGGCAGCGAACGTAGAGGTCACCGGCTCGATCAGACTTGAGCTCTATGCGGCGACAACAGCATTCGACACTGATTTTACAGCCCTGCTGGTGGATGTGGGTCCCGCCGGGTACTCCAGGTATCTGGCCGACGGAATCGTGAGGGGGCGATACCGCACTTCCAGGACTGCAGCACAGCCGTTGGTCCCCGGTCGGATCTACCGTTACGAAATCGACCTCTGGTCCACCAGTAATGTCTTCAAGACCGGTCATCGGATCCGCCTCCTGATCTCGAGCAGTAACTTTCCTCGTTTCAATCGCAATCTGAATACCGGAGAGGAACTGCTGGGAGCCGCCGGAATGGTGCGAGCCACCCAGAGCATCTATCACGACTCGGACCACCCGTCGGCACTGATACTCCCGGTGATTCCCTCCTCGAGTGACTAAGCAAGGAAGGCATGTGAACAGGCGAGCGGATCTTACAGAGCAACCGGCTCCCGGGCCGGCGGGTTCTTCTGAGCTGGGTTCGCTCCCGGAGCTTCAGCAAGATCCGCTGGAGTTTTTTCTCCATTGCCGCCGGCGCTTTGGTGATGTGGTCCGCTTTCGAATCGGGCCCGAAAGGGTGGCCCATCTGGTCAGTGATCCTGACGCTGTTCGAGAAATTCTCGTGGTCAACCGAAGGAACTACACCAAGGGAGAAAGCTGGAAAAAGTCGGCCGAGCCGGGCGCAGAGGAAGGCTCCACGGATCTGGTTCGCCGGGGGTCGCTTCTGAGTCGCCGCTTCCTGTTGGGAGAAGGGCTGCTGACAAGCGAAGGGAATCTGTGGCAGCGCCAGCGGCGAACGATTTACCCGGTCTTTCAACGTGGGCATCTGAAGGAGTTTGCGGGCACCATGAATTCGGCGATCGCTGCGATGCTGACCCGCTGGGAGACCGTTTCCGAGATCGACCTGGAAGAGGAGATGGCCAGCCTGGGACTGGACATCGTCGCCCGCACGCTCTTCGGGGAAGAGCTGAGCAGCGAAGAAGCTGCCCAGATCAATCGCGTGATGAGGAAGATTCTCAGCCTCACGAATGCCCGCGCCGACAAGCAGTTCGACCTTCCCCGGGAAGAACCGCAGCGCGGCGCCCGGGAGTTCGATGAGCTGGTCGCCGAATTCGACAACATTATTTGGGAGATGATTCGGCGCTGCCGGGCCTCGAGCCAGATCACCGGAGACTTTCTCTCTCTCTTGATTACAGCTCGCGACGAGGAGACCGGGGAGGCTATGAGTGACCGCCAGGTGCGAGACGAAGTGGCGACGATCTTTCTGGCCGGGCATGAAACTACGGCCAGCGCCCTGTCCTGGACCTTTTTCCTGCTTTCGAGCCATCCCGAACCCGACCGGCTTGTCCGGGAGGAGGTGCAGCGGGTGCTAAAGGGGCGAACACCCGCAGTGCAGGACCTTCCACAACTGCAGTACACGTCACGAGTGATCGAGGAAGCCCTGCGACTCTATCCCCCGGCCTGGTTGATGCTACGCCACACCGTTCAGGACGACGAGATCTTGGGCTGCCGGATCCCGGCCCGGACCGACGTCATCATCAGCCCCTTTGTGGTGCATCGGCATCCCGTCTTCTGGACGGATCCCGAGCGATTCGACCCGGAGCGGTTTCAGGAAGGAACCCGCAGCGCCCAGCATCGCTTTGCCTACATCCCCTTTGGCGGGGGCCCCAGGGTGTGCATCGGCCGCGGTTTTGCACTCATGGAGATTCAATTGGTCGTGGCCTGGGTGCTGCAGCGATTTCGAATGGCGCCCCTCCCCGATCACACCGTCCGACCCAAGGCCCGCTTCATCCTCCAGTCGGAGACCGGGATTCCGGTATCTCTGACGAGAGCGAGCTAGTGGGGGGCTGAAGCCGGCCTGTCCCGTCGCCGAGGCGATAGAGGCGCGAATGCCAATGAGCGCGTAATCCTGTCGTTCGCTTGGGCGGTAACTGTTCCTCACGGAATGTGGGAGGCGGCTCGGGGACTGCGACCGTTTAAATCCTGCCGGTTGCCGCCTCGAGGCCGACTCCCGCTATCAATGAGCCCGCCCACGTAGAACGCGGAACGCGGAACCTTTCCGCATGATAGGCTAGCCGACCCTTCACCAATGATAGGCAAAGAGATACGAGAGACGTTACAGCTTGGGCTGCCCCTGATCCTGGCCCAGCTGGCTCAAATGTCGATGTCTTTCATCGACACCCTGATGGTGGGTCGCCTGGGAGGCCTCGACCTGGCCGGCGTGGCTCTGGGAGGAGCCGTTTTTCACCCTGTCACGTTTGTGTGCCTCGGTGTGCTGATGGCGGTGGGGCCGCTGGTTTCCCAGGCTCACGGAGCCCGCGACCCTTCAACAGCGGGCCGGGCCGTGCGCCAGGGCCTGTGGCTGGGGTTGCTGATGGCGCTGCCGGCTGTCGTGCTCATGTGGAACGCCCGGCTGTTTCTGGAGTGGATGGGGCACGATCTCGAGATTGTCTCGCTGGCCCAGGCCTATCTGCGCGCCATCCTCTGGGGGGCGCCGGCGCTGTTTCTGTTCGCGGCTCTTCGCCAATTCGTCGAGGGAGTGTCCCGCCCGCGCGCGATCATGATGATCACAGCAGGGGGAGTGATTCTCAACGTGGTGGCCAACTACGTTCTCATGTTCGGGAAGCTCGGTTTCCCGGTGCTGGGGTTGGCTGGATGTGGCTGGGCCAGCGCCCTGGTCTACTGGAGCATGCTGGTCGCTTTACTATTCTTTCTTCACTCCCATCAGGATTTTCGTGTGTTCGGAGTCTTCGCGCGTTTCGGTGCTCCGGATCCCCACGTGTTTCGCGAGATCTTCCGAGTCGGATGGCCCATCGGTATCATGCAGTTTCTGGAGGTCAGCCTCTTTGCGGCGACGGCCATGCTGATGGGCCTCTTTGGGGCGGCTCAACTGGCAGCCCATCAAATCGTCCTCAACTGTGCCGCGATTGTGTACATGATACCTCTGGGCCTTTCCTTCGCGGTATCGGTCCGGGTCGGCCAGGCCGTCGGGCGGACAGACTCCCGGGCCGCTCGCCGTGCCGGTTACACGGGGATGGCACTCGGCGCCTGCTTCATGACGGGCAGCGCCCTCGTCTTCTGGCTGTTTCCTCGTCGGGTCCTGGCGCTTTTTCTGGATATGAACGACCCGGCCAACTCTAGCTTGATCGCATATGGGGTCGTTCTCCTGTCCCTGGCGGCCGTTTTTCAGATCTTCGACGGCATCCAGGCCAACTCGGCCGGGGCACTCAGAGGTCTCAAGGAGACCCGTATGCCCATGGTTCTGGCGCTCATCGCGTACTGGCTACTGGGCTTCCCCTGCGGCTGGTACCTGGCCTTTCGTCTGGGCTGGGAAGGGGAAGGGCTCTGGTGGGGACTCGTCCTGGGTCTGGCCACAGCCGCCATTCTCCTGGCTTGGCGCTTTCGAACGGAAATCGCAAGGCGTGATCGGCACCACTCCCTCTGAGACCTCAGTGGAGATTCACACCGGGCGGACGTCGCCGTTTGTTTTTGCCGCCGCGCAACCTTAGGGTCCCACTCTGGGATGGGTGAACCCCCTCGCCTTTAGGCGAAGCCTTCAGGAGGCTTGGGGGTACACTGCGGAGGTGTCTGAGTATCGGAAAAGTTCGCATGCAGTGTATCGGCTGAGATATCACTTTGTGTTCATCACCAAGTACCGCAAGCCGGCTCTGCGAGGAGAGATCGGGAAAGAGGTGCGGGACCTGACGCGAGAGATTTGCCGATCGTTGGATATCGAGATCGTGAAGGGGCATGTGCGACCCGATCATGTACATTTGTTGTTGGATGTGCCGCCGAGATTGGCGCCGAGCCGAGTGATGCAGGCGATCAAAGGGAAAACGTCGCATCATCTACTGCAAGATCACCGCAAGTTGCGCAAGGAGTTTTGGGGACGACATCTTTGGGCACGAGGGTACTTCGTGGCGACGACTGGGAATGTGAGCGATACGATGGTTGCAGAGTATATCGAAACCCAAGATGTCGAGACCCGAGACGACGATTTTCGGGTCACTGAGTAGTCAGCCTGCGAGCGAAGCGAGGTCTTTAGGCGACTTCAGTCGCATGTCGAATCCACCGCCTTCAGGCGGTGGAGAGTGGGACCCTTCTCAAAATCGCAGTCGTCGGGACGTTTGTAGACATGATTGGAACCAGCATCTCTCACTATGTGGTCAAGGCGGGATGGGTTCCGCAAGATGCCCAAGAGCTTATACTCCTCGACCATGCGAGGCAACACGGTTTCCTGGGGATTGGCTCCCGGCCGGGTAACGCGCTAAGGTTGACCCGGTGGAATTCTGCCCATATCCATGCTCCAAGACTAAAGTTGGCCTAGAATGAGTGCTTTTTCTCAGCTTCGCATCATTCCTTTTTGGCGCGCAGGTGTCGCGCTTGTGGCGGTGACCGTTCCGCTGGCGATTGTTCTTTTTGGGCCGGAGGCTGTGAGGGTGGACGGCCATTACGGGGCGGCGTCCCTACTGCCGGCAGCTGTAGCTATCCTATTGGCCTTCTTAACCCGTCAAGTGCTGTTTGCCCTGCTCATCGGCGTCTTCATGGGAGGACTGGTGGTCAGCGACATCAACATCCTGGGCCGTTTCATGATTCCGGCGATCGGTTCAGAGCAGTATGCCCTCATCCTGCTCGTCTATCTGTGGTGCCTGGGCGGTCTCCTGGGTCTGTGGACAAGAACTGGAGGAGCACTGGCCTTTGCAGAGTGGGCCCGTCATCTCCTGGTCAAGGGGTGCCGCAGTGCCAAAGCTTTTGCCTGGATGGTGGGGCTTCTCTTCCATCAGGGGGGGACGATTTCGACCGTGCTGGCTGGCACCACGGTTCGGCCGGTCACGGACGATGAGAGAGTCAGTCACGAAGAATTGAGTTACATCATTGATTCGACGGCATCTCCGGTTGCTGCCCTGATTCCGCTGAACGTGTGGCCGGTGTACGTGGCCGGCTTTGCAGCCGGCTCCATCCCCCTGCTTCCCGACGAGGCAAGCGCTGTATCGTTTTTCTATCGGTCGATTCCCTTCAACTTCTACGCCATCTTCGCCGTGTTCATGACCCTGCTCCTGGCCGTGGAGTGGCTGCCCTGGCGGGGGAGAAAAATGGATCGGGCCATGGCACGGTCTTCTTCGGGAGGCGGTCTGAACGCGCCGGGCTCGTCCCCTCTCGTTGCCGCCGAACTGACGGATTACCGGATACCGGAGGGTTACCGTTCCTCAACCATCGATTTCCTTGTTCCCATTCTCACTCTGATCGGTTTTGCTCTGAGTTCTCACCTTGTGACCGGATCTGTCATGATCGCCGAGGCCTTTGGATTGGCTGTCGGAGTCGCGGCCGTCCTGGCATGGGTTCGGGGAATGAGTCTGGGGGAGGTGATCAACGGAATCGTGGTCGGCTGCAAGGGCGTGACTACCGGGGCGATTCTGTTGGGACTGGCCGTGACCCTGGGGATGGTCTCCCGGGAGCTGGGGACAGCCGACTACCTCGTGCAGGCGACGTCGGATTGGATACTCCCCGTCCTCCTGCCGGCACTTCTGCTGGTGATTTGCATGCTGGTGGCTTTTTCTATTGGCTCTTCTTTCGGGACCTTCGCCGTGATTGTTCCCCTGGCTGTCCCCCTCGCCTGGTCCATCTCTCAGGACCCGAACTACATCTCTCTCTGCTTTGCCTCGGTGGTGGGTGGGTCGCTTTTTGGCGATCAGTGTTCCCCGATTTCCGACACCACGATCCTGTCGTCGCTAGAGCCGTAAGGAGTCCCCCCGGCTCTGCCGGGGAGGCAGCCAGAGTTTGACAGTTCCGGGAATAGGTGAAAAAACTCCCTTCCGTGAGCCGAGCAAAGCATCACGAAAAGGAGTTTTATGAGTAACTACCAGAGCTTACAGCATACAAAATGGGAGTGTAAGTACCATGTGGTGTTCATCCCCAAGTACCGCAAGAAGTTGATTTATGGGGAGCTGCGCAGACATCTCGGTCAGGTGCTGCGACGGTTGGCTGGGCAGCAGGAAAGCTTGATTGAAGAGGGCCACCTGCTGCCGGATCACGTGCACGTGATGATCTCGATTCCGCCAAAGTTTTCTGTGGCGCAGGTGATCGGGTACATCAAAGGGAAAAGCGCCATCCACATTGCGAGGAACTTTTCAGAGAGTCGGCGTAACTTTGTTGGACAGCACTTCTGGGCTCGCGGATACTTCGTATCGACGGTGGGTCGGGATGAGAAAGTGATTCGTGAGTATATCCGGCGGCAAGAAGCAGAAGATCGTCGCCAGGATCAGCTCAGGCTGCTGTAGCCAAGCCACCTGTAGGTGGCACAAGTGGCCGCGGTAGCGGCAACGTCAAGTCCGCTTTGAGCGGCTCACAAGATTAAAGCCCCCGGCTTTGCCGGGGGATACTTACCCTGCGGCGCCGATCTGATGGACCACGTCACGACGCAGCTCCCCCTGGCTCTGGTGGCTGCCGCCCTGGCCGCCCTCTGCTCGACGCTGGTGGCCCTGCTCATCCTCTTCTGAATTCACATCGACATCTCAGCTTGGCGAGCGTACCCAGGTCGTCGAGATGACTCAAGAAGGGGAGTCCCTGAGTGTTTCGATGACGACTCGAGGAGGAGAGGAGGTGAACGGCAAGGGGACCGTTCAGGACGGGCAGATTTCCTGGACTCTGAGCTTCGAGCGCGAACGCGGGAAGCTGATCATCACCTATTCAGGGCGAATCCAGGAAAACGGAATGAAGGGGAGAGTCACTTACGGGACCTTTGGCAGCGGAAAGTGGTCTGCCAAGGCCCAGTAGCTGCACTATTCGGCCGGTGTGACGCCGGAAGGCACGACCGCGCTTTCCACAACTTTCGCACGACGCCGTTCCAGCAGGAAATAGAGGCAGGGCAGAAAAGCCAGCGTAATCAGAGTGGACGTGATCAGTCCTCCCACAATCACCCTTGCGAGCGGGGCCTGCAGTTCGCTTCCTTCTCCGAGCCCCAGGGCCAGAGGCAGCATGGCCAGTACTGTCGTGGAAGTGGTCATGAGGACAGGCCGCAGTCGCCGTCGGGCTCCCTCCACAAGGGCATCGTAGAGGCTCATGTGATGTTCGCGGCGCAGCAGGTTGACGTAATCCACCAGCACGATCGAGTTGTTGACCATGATCCCTACCAGCACGATTACCCCTAGAAATGAGTTCATGTTGAAGGTGGTTCCGGTCAGGAAAAGCGAGAGGGCGACTCCAATGAACCCGAAGGGAACAGCTGTCATGATGGCCAGTGGATGGAGCAGGGACTCGAACTGGATGACCATGACGGTGTAGACCAGAAAAAGCGCAATCAGGAATCCCACCAGCAGATCCTGAAACATTTTTTGTTGTTCCAGATACTCTCCCCCGATAGTTATGGAGAAACCCTCTGGAACCGCAATGGTGCCGAGGGCCATTTGGAGATCCTCCGCGATGTCTCCCAGCGAGCGGTCGCTGATGGTGGCATTGACTTTCAGGATTCGCTCCTGGTTCTCACGAGTGATCGAGGTCGGGCCTTCCGTTTCCACAATGCTGGCTACGGAAGACAAGGGGACGAGCCGACCGTCGGGGGCAATAATCGGGAGCTCTGGAAGCTGTCCGATATGTTCGCGGTCTCCCGGGTGGAGCAGCACTCGAATGTCGTATTCGTATCCCGCCTCCCGATAGTAGGTGGCCACCTTTCCCAGCACGTAGTGCTCTACCGCCTCAGAGACGCTGGATCCGGCCATCCCCAATTCCGCCAGCCTCTCCCTGTCGGCTACAACCAGGCGCTCCATCTTGCCGGGCTCCCGTCCGATGTCCACATCCGCTATCCCGGGAACTCGCCTCATTACCCGGCTAACCTGCTCGGCCAGCCGGTCAGCCGTGTCCAGGTCATGTCCTCGCAGATCCACGCTGAGCCGGTCGTCGCCCCCGCGCATAATCCGAATCAGGAAATTGCTGCTTCCCGGACGAACCTGGAAGTCCGCACCCGGCAACTCGGCGAGTTGCGGACGGATTGCAGATGCAATCCTGTCCAGGGGTCTTTCCCGCTCGGAGACGGGCACCAGGGTGATCTCCAGGGAACCCTGGTTGGCTGTCCCCGGTCTCCAGGAGCGAGCCGGACCGGCAACCGTAACAATGTTGTCCAGTTCCCCCTCTTCCAGCACACCGAGAATGCGCCGCTCCATCTCCCGCACCACGGACATGGTTCGCGTCAGCGGCGTTCCGATCGGGAGCTCCAGGTTGACGTCGATCTCCCCTTCGTCCGCTTCGGGCATGAGTTCATATCCAACCAGCGGGATCAGAGATAAGGAGGAGAGAAGCAATGCACAAGCCAGGACAATGGTTGCCCAGGGATGTCGCAGAGCGCCCCGTACCACCCGGCTGTAGAGGTTTTCGAGGCCTGACAAAGCTCCCTCGCCCAGGGCGTAGAGTTTTCCCGAAAACCCTGAAAGGCGCTGGCTGGGGTGCTGTCCCAGCACCTTGGTAGACAGCATCGGCACCAGTGTGAGTGCCACGGTGAGAGAACAGAACAAAGCGAAGCAGACAACAACGGCCATCTCTTTGAAGAAGACCGAGGCGAATCCGGCCACAAAGACAACCGGAAAAAAGACAGCCACCGTGGTCAGAGTTCCGGCCACCACAGCACCCGTGACTTCCCGGCTTCCCTGCACGGCGGCATCGTTGTGTCCCATCCCCAGCTCGCGCTTTCGGTAGATGTTCTCCAGCACCACAATCGCATTGTCGACCAGCATTCCGATGCCCAGGGCCAGGCCGCCAAAAGAGACGATGTTGAGCGTGAAGCCGTAGAAATACATGAGCCCAAAGGTGGCCAGTACACTGATGGGAATGGCCGTCGAGATGATGAGCGTGGAGCGCCAGTCCCGCAGGAAGATCATCAGGATGATGAGGGCCAGCAGGGCGCCATACAGGGCTGCGGACTGAACGTTGGAGACAGCTCTCTCGATGAATTCCGAGCCGTCCATGATGAACGTCAGTTGTAAACGTCCCTCATACTCCCGGTTGATGAGATCGACCTCTTCTCTGAGGTTGTCCACCACCTCGACCGTGTTACTCCCAGACTGCTTGGCAACGCGCAGCCGGATACCGGGCGTGCCGTCAATCCAAAGCTCGCTCTTGACATCCTGAAAGGAGTCGACCACTTCTCCGAGATCACGAACGTAAATCGGCCGGCCCTGCCGATAGGTCACGACCACGGAAGCAATGTCTTCGAGACTTCGATACTCACCCGCCGACCGGATCACGACTTCCCGCTCGTCGTCGAGCATGTCGCCCGCAGAGATGTCCCGGTTCTCGCGTGCCACTGCCTGGCTGACAGCCAGGGGGCTGATACCAAGTGAAGACAGCTGCTGCTGATCCAGGCGAACCTGCAACTCCCGTACGCGACCACCGCGTACCTCGACGGATGCAACTCCCGGGACTCGCTCCAGTCGCCGGCCCAGAGTTTCATCGGCCAGATAGCGGAGCCGGCGCCAGTCGCCGCCTCCACTCAGGCCCAGGTACGCTACCGGGAAATCGGAAAGATTGAACTTCCAGACCACGGGGGACTCGGCATCCTCGGGAAGGCGGTCGCGAATCCGGTCCAGGTAGGTTCGCACTTCGTTGACCGCCACTTCCAGATCGGTTCCCCATTCGAACTGGAGTTCCACCCGGCTGGATCCTTCGATCGAGGTGGCCTCGATCTTGTCAATCCCTTCGATGGTGGAAACAGCCTGCTCGATGGGACGCGTGATAAGACTCTCGATCTCCTGGGGTGCTACTCCTTCATAGGTGGAGCTGATGGAGATGCGGGGCATGTCGACCTCGGGCATGAGGTCCACCGTGAGGCGCTTGACGGATACGAAGCCGACCACAACAACGGCCAGGAAGAGCATGGCGGTGCCAATGGGCCGGCGCACGGAAACGAGTGACAAGCTCATGAGTCAGCCTGCTTATTCAGCCTCTTGGACTTGATTCCACGATGGTGACTCGGGCTCCGTCTGCCAGGTCCTGATGCCCGAAGATGAGGACCCGATCCTGAGCGCTCAATGCGCCCTCCACTGCGATCCGGTCGTCCTGGCGTCCCAGCACTCGGACTAGCCTCCACTGCGCAATCCCATCCACCGCCGTAAACAATCCATGGATTTCATCGCCACTGGCATTGACTCTCTTGAGCACGGCTGCCCCCGGAACGATCTTTCCCCGGACACTGCCGCGCGCCATCTCGACCTGAGCGTACATGCCGGGACGAAGGGGGGCGGCGGTTGTCTCCAGAACCCCGTCCACGGCAACGGTTCGATTGCGACGGCTCACCTCTCCGGAAAGTCGAGTGACGCCTCCCGAAAAGCGTTGCTCTCCAGTACTCTGGGTCGTGACCTCGAATCTCACGCCGGGGCTGACTCCCGCCAGCCCTTCTTCCGGGACCCAGAACCGCACACGCAAGGGCCCGGCCTCCACCAGGCGGACAATGGGTGTCCCCGCCTGCACGAAACTGCCCGAGTTCAGATAGCGTTCGGCCACGACGCCGCTGAAGGGCGCCGTGAGGCGCGTTTCATCAATCTGCTGACCGAGCAGTCTAACCCGCACTTCAGACTGCTTTTTCTGAGCCTCCACAGCCTTCAACCGGGCTTCGAGAGCTCCGGCGGCCGCCCGAGCGCTCTCGATCTCACCGATGCTGATGAGCCCGTCGCTGAACAACTTCTCCAGTCGCTCCAGCTCGGACCGGGCTTCCTCGAGTTGGGCCACGACCTGGAGTCGGTTGGCCTCTGCCACATCCACCTGGGCCTCGACTTCCTCAAACTGGCGCTGTAGGTCCGAATCATCCACCTGGGCCAGCAGCTCTCCTTCTTTGACTCGATCGCCGAGACGGACGGCCACTCTTGTCAGTCGTCCCGCGATCTTGGATCCCAGATCACTGATATCGGCGTCGAGTTCACCCGGGTACTCCGAGAAAAGCTGAAGCGAACCGATTTCCATCGAGCTGTCCAGAACCGGTGTCGCCAGAATTGTATCCGCCCGCATGCGGGCGCTCGGGGAGCCGGCCTCGGGAGCCGACCGCCATGCCCACAGAGTCAATGCGGCAATCGAGCCGAGGACAAGAAGAAAAGCGAGTCGGCGCAGCCCGTTTGGACGAGAGCCAGCGGAGGTCTTGTTGGATTGCCTCTCGGGTGGCTGCCAGGAAGAATCGACCATGATCTAGTAAAGGATCTGCCTGGAAAGTATTTGCGGGCGTCGGTTTTCTACTGCGAACCGACATCTTACCAGACTTCTAGTGGAAGAAACGTCTGCAGCCAGTGACTATCGACAAACCGGGTGGGACTAACGCGCCTTCGGATAGAGGGCCCCGATCACCGCTCCCATGATGACGAAACCGATGAGATCCATCGCTCCCCAGCACCAGGCCAGATAATAGGGGAATCCGTCGATCACGAGAGGGTTATACAAGGGGTTGAAGAACGCGACCAGGCCCGCCCAAAAACCAAAAGTGGCACCCCCCATCAAGCCGTCACCCCAACTCTTGCGAGTCTTGGCGAACAGGGCCGCGGCAGCGATCGCGATGGCGATCGCCACGACAAAGAACCAGATTGGATTGCCTTCCTCCTGGGTGAAAACGTCGGTCAACCTCATGTAGGTGGAGTGCATGATCACCCCGTGCATCACGAAATCGGCAAGATTTCGCACGATTCCACCGACAACTCCAGCGATAAGTATTTTGGTCCAGTTCATAATACCTCCGTGTCGCCTAAGGTTAGCGCCTGGACAGCAGAAAAGCCACCTAGTGCAAGAGACTTGATGTGACCTGCCTGGGAGAGGAACGAGGGCTGCCGCTCGGGCCCCTATTCGTACCTGACCTCACACTCAGAAGCTTCCAGGAATCCCGCCAGGCCGGCGGCTTCCTGTTCGATCCCTTCTCGAGCCTCCCTTGAGATTGTTGTGAAGAGATCGACTTCCACGATGAGTTGCCTTCGCTGCAGCCGCTGAGACCAGACGCCGATGATCCTCCCGTTTAGCAGGATCACCGGGGAGATCCAGGCCGCTTTTCGATACACGCGCTTGTAGTGAGCCTCGTCGACCAGGTGGTCTTTCAGTGCATGGCCCAGCAGGTAACAGTCAAAATGGGGCAACAGGCAGAGAACAGTGATGTAGATAGAGAAATCCTCGCTCCTGACCAGATGAAGGGTTCCGCGCATCAGAGAGGTCTTCACCAAGGAGTGGTTTTCCCACAGCGCCGTATCGATCTCGGCCAGCGTGATGTCATGGTTCCGGGCCCAAAGGCCTTTCCGGGCCGGGCCCATGACCTGGGCCTGAATACCACAGACACTCTGAGTTATCATCGTTAGATCGGGCTCACCGTTACCCGTAAGGTAGTGCCGTCTCAAACGGAAAGCGGCTACTTGCGCCGAGCTGAGTGCCATCGAACCGATCCTACAAGGTATCCGTACAAATAAACAGATAGCTTTTTGGCTTCAAGCTTTTCCCCGACATCAGGCAGAATAGGAGGCAGACATCTCATGGGCAACTCACTGCACCGGCGGAGATTCTTGAAGGGCGTGCTCGGAGCTGGTGTGCTGGCTCCGGGAACCGTTCGTGGATCACAGGCCCCACAACCCCGGCGTCCGGAGTATGAGGGTCCCAATCTGATTATCCTCCGCTTCGGGGGCGGGGCGCGCAGACGGGAGTCGATTGACCCGGAGCACACCTACAGTCCCTTCCTGTGCCACCAACTCATTCCCCGAGGAACTCTATTCAAGAACATGCTCATCGACTCGTTTCAGCCTCCCAGGAAGGTGGATACGAGCCATGGCCAGGGAACGCTCTACATCCTGACGGGAAAATACGAGAAATATAGAGATGTGGAAGGTCAGTTTCTGGGCCAGCGCTTCGAGGCCCCGATTCCCACGGTCTTTGAGTATCTCCGAAAGTCCTATGCCGTACCCGAGCACCAGACTCTGATCATCAATGGCGAAGATCGAACTCACGAGGAGTTTTACAACTTCAGCAACCACCATCTTTTTGGCGTCAACTATCGCTCCCAGACTCTGAGTTTGTTTCGGTTCAAGGAATACCTGCTGCGCCGACAGCTCGCTGAAGCGAGATGGAACGACAAAGAGTTGGAACGGAAAAAGAAAGAACTGGCCGAGATGGAGTCGGTGGACTATCGGGCTCGTGGTCGTGACATCGCCACTTCGAAGATTGAGGAGTTCTGGGATCGATGGAGAGAGCACTACGGTGAGAGCGGGCTGGTGAACCCTCGCGGCGATCGACTACTGACGGAACTGGCGCTGAGGGCCCTCAAGGATCTTCGTCCCCGCTTGATGATGATCAACTACAACGACTGCGACTATGTGCACTGGGGCTACATGAGTCACTACACACGCGGCGTTGCGGTCATGGACCAGGGGATTCGCGAGATTGTCAGCTATGTAGAATCGGATGCAGAGTACCGGGACAATACCATCTTCGTCATCGTTCCCGATTGCGGCCGTGACAACAACCCGTTTTCAGCGGTTCCCTGCCAGCATCATTTCGGTTCCCGATCTGCCCATGAGATCTTTGCGGTCATGTTTGGTCCGGGCATCGCGCAGGGAGCCGTTGTCGATCATCGTGTCGATCAAATCCAGATCGCTCCTACGATTGGTGAACTGGTGGGCATTGAGACAACCTTCAGTGAAGCCGGGGCCCTCACCGAAGCCTTCCTATGAGTACAGCTTCTTCTCCAGATCCTGCTCTGGGAGATTCCCTTCAGGAATCAAGGCGTATGGTCCGGTCCGAACAGGGGGGACTGCGCTTCTTCGCCGCGATCCTTCGGGTTCCGCTAAAGGTTCTGTGGGGAATGCTGTTTATGCAGAGCTTTCTGGGCAGCATTCTCATACTGGGTTGGACGAATCGTCTGATTCAGCGCCGGGCACTGAGATCCTGGTGGAAGCAGCGACCCGTTCAAAGAGAAGACGAGAGTTTCGAGGACTTCATTCAGGGGCACTCGGATCTTCGCATTCCTCAGGGATGGCCCAACTGGTTTCTCACGGAAGATCCCCCTGCAAGACGTCGGCGAGGTCCGATCATCTGGGTCGAATCCCTGAAAACGAATTTCAAGTCAGGCTTCCGGACGGCTCTGAACACCTGGGTTGTGACCGCCCCTCCCTGCGTAATGTGGATGTTTGGCTGGTATTTTGGCTGGAACAACTCCTTTCACAAGGGCTATGAACTTTCCGGGATTGGCCCTCTGACAGGCCTAGCCGGTGTCTTTCTCTTCATTGCCGTGATGTTTTATCTTCCCCTGGCCCAGGTCAGGCAGGCGGTAGCGGGTGAGTGGCGGGCCTTCTACGAGTTCAGGTTCATACGTAAACTGTTGCGAGAGAGCTGGGTTGCTTGTCTTTTCCTGGCCTTGCTCTATGCCTTTCTCTTTCTTCCGGTGACCGTTCTCAAGACACTTCCTGGTTTTTTCCCCAACATGAATCCGGCCCTGTTGGAAGCCACCCCGCTCGAAGTTGCATCCATTCTGAATCGGTACTTCTTCTGGAGCGCGCTGCTCGTGTTTCCTGTGTTTGTTGTCCTGCGCCTGGTGGCCACCCGAATCTACTCCGCTTCCCTTCTGCGTGCAATCAGGCGAGGGTCGATTGCAGGGGCCTCACTGGGGAGCGTGGAAAAGACAGTCTTAAACGAACTGGATCTGCTGCAGAGCGAACCGCGAACACCTTCCACGCTTCCTGCCAGGTTTCTTGGGGGGGGCGGGAAAGCTGTGGCCCGGATCTTTGTCACGGTGCTCACGGGCGCCGTGTGGTTCTCGTTTTTCGCGCTGGTCTTTATCGGTCAGTTCTTTACTTATCAGGGCTCCATCGGGTGGCTGAACCAACCGCTGGTCCAGCTCCCCTGGTTCCGTTATCTGCCGTTTACGGTGCGGAATCTGTGGGCAGAGGTGCTTGTCAGTCTCTTGCTTGTCGCCGCCTTGACCCTGGTTGCCAGAACCTGGCGATCGGCACGTCGGACAGTGGTATCTTCCTGACCGCGGCCGGCGGATTCCCGACCCGTCTGTTGCAGGTGCTCGCATAGGGGCCGGCTAACCCATGATTCTCTTCAGCCTGGACTTGATGGCGCCTTCGTACTTCTTGACCACGAGGACGGAAGTGGGTGAGTAACGAGCCACTCTTTCAGGGATTTCTCCGAACAGCACTCTTCGGAACCACGGTTCCTTGGCTGCTCCGATGGTCAGAAGGTCGTAGTCACGGCTTGCCTTGGCGATCCCGCCGGCCACAGACTTTGCCTGAATGAGACGAGTTTGGCACTCAATCGATTCATCGAGCAGCTCCAGGGTCTCCCGGACCCTGTCCAGGCCCTCTTGCCGTTCTTGAGCATCTGCGTCTTCCCGAATCACGTATGCTCCGGTGACAGACATACCCGATCTCCCGGCTACCACACTCAGCACAGAAGCGGCCAGTCGGGCATTCGGTCCACCAGCCGTGGGGAGCAGGCAGGTCTTCATTTCCCCTGCTCCGACGAGTTTCAGCAGCATCAGATCACAGGGCGCCAATCGAATAATCCGGTCCGCAATTTCTCCGAACAGTCGATCCCGGGCGTTGGCGTAACCTTTCCAGCCCATGACCAGGGCGGCTGCCCGGTGGCGTTCCGCAGCCGCCAGCATCCCTTCGGATGGCATGTGGGCGACTACAATATCAGTCTTTATTTCGATTCTGTGATCGGCGGCGAATGCTCTGGCCCGATCCAGCAGGGGCTCTCGATGGTGGGCAAACCTCATCCCCTCATGAATCGGCATCTGCCGAGGCACCTGGACAACTGTGATGGCTACCAATCGCAAGCCGCGACTCAGGGCCACCGGGTGTGCAAAATCAAGCAACCTTTCGATATTGTCCGGATTGTGCAGGGCCACAATCAGGGAGGGTACTTCTTCCGATTCCATTGACAAGAGGTTGGGATGCAGAACCTGCGGTTCCAGGTAGGCGGCCGACTTCTCAAAAATGGCGTAGTAAAGGAGCAGCCCGAACAGGATCCAGGCGACCGTGAGATACCAGGCAATCGGCTGGAAGTTGAACTGGTAGACCGCCAGAAAAATGTTGAGACTGAACCCCAGCAGAGGAACGTACGGGTAGAAAGGAACCCGGTATTTCCGCGGGATGTCAGGGTGTTTTCGTCTCAGGACAATGACCGAAAGGTTCACCAGCGCAAAGGTCAACAGAAACATGAGGCTGGCGGCGGACCCCACGGTTGCCAGGGGCAGTGTCAAGGCGATTGCCAGCAGAATGGCCCCGGTTGTCATGATGGCCACCCTGGGTGTCCGTCGAACAGGATCGATTGCAGCCACTTGTTTGGGCAGCCACCGATCCCGTCCCATGGAAAACGCGACCCGCGAGGCGGCCATCACGGTGGCGTTCAAGGCCGACATGGTCGAAAGCAAGCCGCCAAACACAATAATCACGACCCCAAAGGCCGGCATGAAGTTTTCAGCGGCTCGCACAATTGCCGTCTCTCCATGCTCCCCCAGGAACATCCAGGAGGGCGTGTCTCCCGAGTCAATGGCGGCCAGTGAAACGAACAGGATCAACAGGTAGATAACTACCGTCACCCCCAGAGAAATGAAGGTAGCCCGGGGAATGTTCTTCTCAGGTGACTTGATCTCTTCAGCGACAGTGGCGATCAAGTCATAGCCTTCAAAAGCGATGAAGGTGAGTCCCATGGCTACGAACACACCTCCCAGTCCAGCCGGAAGAAAGGGAGTGAAACTCTCGACTGCCTGCTCAGGGCGATAGAAGATCTGTTTGATGCCGAAGAATATGAAGATGGCGAGTACCACCAGCTTGGAAACAGTGAGCGCATTTTCAGCCTTTCCGGTGACCTCGGCTCCGCGCGCATTCAGCAATACGAAGGCGACACCCACCAGCAGGGTGACCATGAGAAGGACACTGTGCTCTCCGGATAGGCTGACAAGACCACCGGTGAGTCCAGGCATGTACCTGGCAAAGAATTCCAGGAAATAACTGGCGAAGCCCAACGCATACAGGCTGCAGGCGACCGTGTAGGCAAACCAGAGCATCCAGCCCGCTGCAAATCCCGCTCCTCCGGGAAAGGCCATACGCACGAATGAATACCCCCCGCCTGCTCGGGGGATGGCGGAGGAGAGCTCCGCGTAGGCGAAGGCCGTTAGAAGCGTCACGAAACCATTCAGGCTGAAGGCCAGGATGGAGGCAGGGCCCGCTTCACCTGCGGCGATACCGGTCAAGACGAAAATGCCGGCGCCGATCATGGCGCCGATGCCCAGCATGGTGGCGTCAAAAAGACCCAGGTCGCGCGCGAAAGTAACTTCAGAGGGACTGGGTTTCTGCTTGTCGTTCTTCATACTGCTAAAGATCCATCATGGCCTCGATGTCCTGGTCCAACTCTGGAGGCCGGGATAGAAATGAAATACCAAAGAAGAGGATGAGCGAGACGAGGAGAGCAACAAAGCCGCCGCTGATCCCGTAGGGAACATTCAGGTGCAGCAGTTCGATGCTGAAGTTCACGATCAAGCTACAAATGATGGCTGTGCTGGCGGCGGTTGCCGTAGCCCGTTTCCAATTGAAGCCAATCGTTACAGTTGGGACGAGAGCGGCGGCAAATGTACCCCACCCGAATGCGCCCATGAGCGCCACCAGGTTTTGGCTGGAGTAGAGTACAAAGAGTGCTGCCCCGAGAGCAATCAAGACGGTTGCAATGCGGGCCCACAGAAGCTCCCGCTTCAAGGATCGTCCCCACAGAGCCCGGGGAATATCGTGGACCCAGGCGGCGGCTCCGATGTTCAGAAAGCCATCGGCCGTCGACATAATTGCCGCAAACAGCCCGGCCAGCACCACCCCGGCCAGCAGGGGATGCGCGTAATGTTGGAGGAACTGGGCCGCCGCGTCGTCCGGTCGTGCCAGTTCGGGATGCGCCCCCTGCAGGACAAGGGCCCGCATCACCAGGCCGATCCCAATCCACAGAAGAGCCGAAACCGCGTAGGCGAAGATCGCCAGCGGGAGAATGTGCCGGGCGTCGGCGATTCTGCGATTCATCATGATCTTGGTGATGATGTGGGGCTGCCCCGTTCCGCCGAAGGCAAACAGAAAGTACCAGGACAGACACCCGAGCATGCCCAGAGTTCCCCACGGGCCGGCAGCTTCCGGATCGTCGATCCTGATCGTCTCCACTGCACCGCTGATGCCCCCGTCCACGACGGTCGCCGCGGTGGCGAACACCAGGACCGCAGCCACCACCATGACGGCCCCCTGGAACAGATCCGTGTACACTCCGGCAATAATCCCACCCGTCACACAATAGAAAACCAGCACGGCCGTCGAGATGGCCAGACAAGACTCCAGAGAGAGCGTCGGAGTCGAAGGATTGGCTGCCAGGATGTCTCTCAGCACGGTCGCCATGGCGAGGATTTGAGTCCCCAGATACCCCAGGACTCCCAGAATGATGGCCACTGCCGTCAGGCCCCGGGCCAGTTCACTCCGGTAGCGGGCAGCTACCGCATCCGGCAGGGAAATGTTCCCCCGTAACTCGGCCAGCATCCGCAGGCGCTTGCTGAGCAGATAAAAACTGAGACAAAAACCAATGGGAGAAGAGACGACCATCCAGACAGATGACATGCCCATGCGATAGACGAGTCCGGGCCCGCCTACAAAACCGAAACCGCTCATGGTGCTGGAAAAAATCGCGAACGTGGTGAGCAGGATTCCCAGATCTCGGCCTGCCATGAAAAAGTCGCGTGGAGACTTGGTGCGCAGCATCGCCCACAGGCCAATCCCGATACAGGCTCCCATGTAGAGAATGAGACTGGCAAGAACGATCGTGTGCTGGTGTTCGCTCATTCCTGGTTTTCGGCGCTCTCTGTTTTCCGCTCGAGCAGCAATTGCTGAAATCGCTGCAGGTCCTCCTTTCGGAGGAACCAGCCGTGAAAGATGTAAACGAAGTAAAGCGCGAAAAGCACGGGGTAGGGCCACGCGCCGTAGAGCATCCAGGCCGTAGGCGCCGGCAATCCGAGGACAAACGAGCCCCCGCCTTCCGTCATGTACGAGTGGTAGGACCAGAACAGACCGCTCCAGACTACAACCCACACCAGACCCCCCAGCAGAAGAGGACGAGCGGTCGGGCCTGGACCGCTATGTTTCTTCATTCCCAGGAGGAGACAGAACGTATAGAAGACAAGCTGCAGCAGGCCGAAAGCGCAGCCCTGCCAGAAGACGGGGCCGTTTCGAGCCAACCCCGGACCACCCTCTTCCATGGTCGCGTAGCTCGAGTGAGGAATCGCCCAGCTGGCCGGAGCAGCCGACTTGCCGGGCTGCGCTGAGTCGCCTTCTCCCGCCAGCCAGGCTCCCACAACAACCAGCGCCATAGCCAGCGTCGCGCCAAATAGAATCGCCGGGATCTTGTTATTCTGGACCATGGCCCCCAATCCTAGCAGCCCGTGGCCAGCGTTGCTCTGACAAAAAGGGACGGAGCATAATGATTCCTGGAATGGAGAGAACGCCCTACTTGAGCCTTGCTTCTTCAGTCGGGCTGTGGCTGGCGCCGTTGCTTCACGTGACGTCGTTCTGGCTCATGCTGGAGGAAGTGGAGCCTTTCCACACGGGCTTCTATTCGCTGGCCTGGTGGAGCTACATCGTCTTTGTTTCGGCAATCAATCAACGCTGGGGCGGCAATTCACTGTTGTTTGACCGATGGCGGGAGTTCATCTGGGTCTTCTTAGTGTCCACCCCCGCCTGGCTTTTCTTCGAGCTCTGCAACTTCCGCCTTCAGAACTGGCATTACCTCGGAGTTCCCAGTGAGTGGTGGGTTCGGCTTCCCGGATATTTCCTCGCTTTCGGTACGGTTCTGCCCGGTATTTTCGAAACCCGAACGCTGCTTCAGAATCTGGGGCTCAGATTCGGGTTCAGGAAGGTTGGGGCCGCTACTTCCTCCAGCCGAAAAGGAAGGCTGGCCCTGCTCGGAGGCCTGATGCTGGGAGTCGCACTCTTGTGGCCGGACCTTTTCTTTCCCCTGGTGTGGCTTGGTCCGATTTTACTGCTGGAGTGGCTCGTCTCGCTTTCGGGGGAAGAGGGCCTCAGCGACTCTCTGGCTCACGGGGACTTTTCTGCGGCCACCCAGTTGCTGGTTTCAGGACTCGTTTGTGGCGTTCTGTGGGAGTTCTGGAACTTCTGGGCGGGGGCAAAATGGATCTACTCGCTACCCTATCTGAACGCGGTTCGAGTTTTCGAAATGCCTCTCGCCGGTTTTCTGGGCTTTCCGCCCTTTGCTCTAATCTGCTATCTGATGTACAGACTGTCCATTGCAGCGCGAGCCTGGATCACTGCCGGGTGGTCACGACTGGCAGTGGTCGCCGTGCTTTACGTCTTCTGCTGCTGGCTGGTTTTTGGAGGCATTGAGAGAGCCACCGTGCTCGAGTACAAGCCGTTCTGGATCTGGTGATCGGATGGGCGCGCGACCGCGCGCGAGTTCCACCATGATGAGATGGACTCCTCCTTTAGGCTTAGACGGCATCTAAAGTGCCAGAGCCAAAGTTTTTAACTGTATCAGGAGGAGTCTGAAATGAAGCATAGAACAATCGCAGTGGATTTGGCAAAGTCGGTCTTTGAGATTGGGATTTCCGAGCAGCCTGGTCGGATGGAGAAGACGCATCGCCTGGGTCGAGCTCGGTTGTTGAGGTTCATGGCCAAGCAACAACGGGCAACGATTCTGATGGAAGCCTGCGGTTCGGCTCACTACTGGGGCCGGCGATTCCGGGAACTGGGGCACGAAGTTGTGCTGCTGCCGCCAGCCTACGTCCGGCCGTACGTGTTACGCAACAAGACGGATCGCAGTGATGTGAAAGGGTTGTTGGAAGCCCACCGCAACAGTGCCATTCGACCGGTTCCGATCAAAAATGAATCGCAGCAGCAGTTGACCGCCTTACATCGGGTGCGGACGGCATGGATGCGCACCCGCACGGCACGGATCAATACGATGCGGGGCATTCTACGGGAATTCGGTTTGACGATTCCCGTTGGAGCCTGCCAGGCCGTGGAGCGGGTGCGAGGATGGATCGAAGATGCAGAAGTGGAGATTCCGAATGGGATCCGATCGGTGCTGGAGGAGATCTGTCTGGAAGTCAGAGAGCTGGAGGGGCGAATCGATCGGATCGAAAGGAAACTGAAAGCGCTATCGCGACAGAGTGTTGCGATTGAACAACTGCAGTCGATCCCCGGGGTGGGATTGCTGACAGCCACAGCGGTGGCCGGTTTTGTGGGAGATCTGAGGCGCTTTGATTCGGGACGACACTTTGCCAGTTATCTGGGCTTGACACCGCGGGAGCACTCCAGCGGTCTGCGGCGTCGACTCGGGTGCATCAGCAAGCAAGGGGACATCTATTTGCGCACTCTCTTGATCCACGGTGGGCGATCGGTCTTGTGGGACGGCCAAGTCCAAGCAGCGGCCAGACCGTTTGCACAGGTGGGGTTTGGAGATTGAAAAACGACGGGGGCACAACAAAGCGGCAGTGGCTGTGGCCAATAAGCTGGCCCGTCTACTCTGGGCCGTTTCCACCCGTGACGCCGCCTATGAACCCCAGCGAGCTTAAGCGATAAAAGATTTGTCAAGATCTTTCCCTGGGAACTGCATGAAAGGATTCGAACTGATGGCGAACCGGTCAGACCGGCGCGGGGAACACGCCGATAGCAGCCTTGGCCACTCGATGGCCGTCACCACGATAGGCGCCCCACGCGCGAATATTCATCATGGCCCGGAGCCAGAACACAGCTCCACTAAGAGGCCGGAGATACGACTGCAGTCCACACCGAATCGCAAAAAGTCGATGCTTTCATGCCAGAGACCCAAGGAGGAGAAGATGATCCGATAGCGATTCTGGACCTGCAGCGAAACTCCTGGCTTCAACCCAGCATCCGAGTTTCGTCGCCAGGGCCCAGATCAGCTGAATTCGAAAAAATGAACAGGACCCTTGACAGGAGGAGTCCAGATACGGGCTGCTAGGACAGGACACTAGGATCGGGAGATCTCCACACTTCCGATGAGAATGTAACCCGAAGACGAAAGAACTCCTGGCTTCAACCCAGCATCCGAGTTTCGTCGCCAGGGCCCAGATCAGCTGATCGAAAAAATGAACAGGACCCTTGACAGGAGGAGTCCAGATACGGGCTGCTACACTTCCGATGAGAATGTAACCCGAAGACGAAAGGCGCACGAGGCGATATTCTGTCAGTCCGGCTTCGCGGCACAGAGTTCGAATGGATCGGCGGCTGTAGAAGTAAACCGGACACCCTTTCAGGGCATAGCGGAGCTTCCGCAAGGGCGCCCGGATCAATGCCATGCCAGGAAAACTCACGATGATTCTCCGGGAGGAGAGAGAGATCATTTTCGCCAGAAAAGGGACGGGTTCTGCGATGTAGTCAAAGACGCCAAGGGCGACACTTGCGTCGTATGGCTCAGCCAGTGGGCAGGTCAGAAAATCCCCTTTCTTGAACTCGCAGCGATCTTCCACGCCGTGCTTGCGAGCCCTTTTCTGAGCCAGTTTCAGCATCTGATCTGCGAAATCGATTCCGACCACTCGCCGGGCGCCGCTTTTGACAAAGACAACGCTGTTCCTTCCAGAACCGCATCCGACATCCAGAACCGATGGCGCCTCGAGTCCCTCCAGTTCCCGCACGGTCTCTTGGCATCGTTCATAGAGGCCTCTTCGGAAGAGGTGATTGAACCAGCCGATTGCACCTGTGCCATCTTCATAGAGAGCGTCGAAGGCAGAGGCGGTGCGGTCAAAATAGCGAGCTACATCCATGAATTACCCTGTCTCTCAAGTATTCCTCGAAGCTCGTGAACGGAAACGACCCGAGCAAGCTGCGAACCTTCAGCGTGACCGTGTTACGCCGAAAGTTCTGGTGCAAGTTCAGCCTCCACCCGCGCAGGCGCTGTGTCACGTCTGCAGGCATCATTGTCTCAAACACATCAAGACGGTTCGAATCGAACTCGTAGGGATGGAAGTAAGTCACCATTGGAAGGTGCCGTGAGTTCATTTTCGCGACAACACGCCGGACGAGTGGGACCGGCATCAGCCGAATGTAGCCGCCCCCTGCTACCGGAAGCTGCATTCTGCCGATTGAGAAAGTCGAAAGGGGGAACTCGATGATCTCCCTCCCGCTGGGAAGTGTGTAGCGGCTGATCTCAGGAGAAAACCCCGGGATCCCGTAACGCCGATGATGGATGGGGATGATGCTCGAATCGTACTCGAATCCCAATTCCGCCACAATGTCCAGAGCCCAGAGTGCCTGTTTCCGGATCGAAAACTCTGGAGCCCGATAGCCACACACCCGCTTTCCGGTGAGGTCCTCGAGCAGGCCCTTGGAGTGTTCGGTGTCCCTGCGGAACTCTTCCGGCGAGAGCCGAAACACGAGGATATGATCATGACCGTGAGAGGCGACTTCATGGCCCAGTGAAATGATCCTGCGAACAATCTCGGGAAGCTTCTTGGCCAGCGCGCCCATCACAAAAAAGGTCGCCTTGGTGTTGTGATCATCCAGAAGACCAAGCAGGATGTCGAGTTGACGGAAGATGTTGCGGGACGGCGATGGCAAGCCTCCGCCTCTCAACCTGCGGGAACTGAGCTGGTGCCAGTCTTCCAGATCAATGGCCAGAATATTGGTGACTGTCCTATCCAGTTGTTCTTACCTTGGTTCCCATGCTGGCATAGAAATCACACAAGCGTTGTATGATGAGCCGATTGTTGAAGTTCTCGACGATGTGCTGTCTTGCGCGGGCACCCATTGAAGCCCAATCCTGTGGTCTCTGGAGCATTTGCTCAATCGCCTCGGCGAGCGCGGCAGCATTCCGGACAGGCACGAGAGTCCCCGTTTGACCATCCAGTACCACCTCCCTGCATCCACGGATGTCAGTGGCGATGACCGGAAGCCCCGTGGCGGCTGCTTCCATACAGGCACGCGGAATCCCTTCGCGGTGAGACGGGAGCACGAACAGATCCATTGTCCGGTACATCGCTGGCATGTCCGTTTGCCAACCCAAAAATCGCAGGAGGCCGCGTTTCTCCAGATCCTTCATCCGGTCAGGCCCGATCGCATCGTTTTGGTCGACTTCCTGCGGCCCAACGATGACGAACTCCAGTTTCTCATCTTTGTCCGCCAGAGCTTCTGCCGCCCGAAACAACTCCCCAAACCCCTTCTCGTAGACAAGCCTGCCCACACTGCCAATTACAACGCGCTTCCGGTCGATGTCCTGCTCGTCCGACTCCTGATCAGGCGTGGCACTCTGCGGCGAGAAGCGGGACACATCGATCCCGTTACCAAGATAGAGAATCTTGCTTTTCCTGCAGAGCCACGTCCGGATCGCGACGCTGACATCCTCCCGGCTCTGGGACAGAAGATAGTCGCTGAACAGGGCAGTTGTTTTCTCGGGAATCCAGAACAAGAGCCATTTCCAGAAGGGAAGTGCATCGTGGTACAAGAGGCCATGGATGGTGTGAACGACCAGGGGGACACCAGCCATCTTCGCAGCAATCGGGCCCAGCATTCCAGCCTTGGGGGTGTGCGTATGGACAACATCGAACCGCTCCGAACGGAAATAACGGAAAAGTTGCAGGAGCGACCTCAAGTCCTTGAGCAGACTGATCTCTCGTTCCATTGGGACGGTCCGGACCGGGATACCTTCCTTCCTGATTTCCTCGACCTGCCTTCCTGGAGCACACACGGCAACCACCTCGTGTCCCGCTGTCTGCAGTGCCTGGATCTGATCCTTCAACAGGAGAGAAATGGAGATGTCGGCGGTTGCGACCTGGGCAATCTTCAGTCTGATCATGACCTGTGAGTACTCAACTCCGGTAACTTCTTGTCCCTGGCACTTTTTTTCATTAGAGTCCAGAATCGGTCAGAATTCTGTTAGTGTCCTGTCCCAGAGATTGGCACCATTTTGCGGATGGGTCTTGCGAGGTGAGGTTGCGAAGAGAGGAGGAGGCGATGCAGAAGCATCGTTGACGACGAACGACAAAGAGATCGCCCGCAACCCCCATCCGCCCGTAGGGTTGGGGCGGGACGGGCCCATCTCTTTGTTGCTCCTCCTCGCCGATGCCCTCGCATCGACTCGTCGTCTCGCCTCAATCTGGTCTCCGTCGCGCTCCCAACAAAATGATGCGAATCTCTGGGACAGGACACTAGAGATGGTATGTGGTCTTTCTCTTCTCGGAAAGGGTTCGTGAGACAATTAAGCCCTTCTGTTCTATCCATGCCCCATATCATTCCAAAGAGAGCCTGCTGAGAATGGAACGACACTTGGTGGAACTGGAGTAAAAGGCTGGTTCAAAACGGAGTTCAGGAGTAGGTATGCCAGGTATCGGAACGACACGACTTAGCCAATTCCGCGAGGAGAGCCAGCTGGTGTCCCGGATCCTCGAAACCACCCCCACGGTGGAAAAGCATTTTGGGGTTTGCCGGGAAGAGTTTGAGGCCCGGCAGCTTCGTGTTGCCGAGGCCCTTCAGGAGAGAGGGATTGCCGCCGGAATCGTCTTCAGCGACGAACACTATTGCGGGGACGTCCCCTATCTGGGCGGCAACACGAATGTGTCCATTGAGCAGGTTGCCGGGGCCATCGGCTCGAATGGTTTTCACATCGTGGCGGGGCTGGAGGGAGGATACATCGCAGAACAGCTGGCCGACCGGGCCGGAGCCAAAGTACACAAAGTCGAACTCCTGCAGCTTGCCGACGAGAAGTACCCCATTCGCGCCGAGCGGCTGGAGGACGTGCTGGAGCAAGCTGCAGGGGGTCAGCCTGTTGACCGCATCGGACTGCTCACACCAAGGCAGGTGATCCCGGACGGTCTGGTCAAGTATCTTGAGGACCTTGTCGGTGGGGACAATGTGGTCGATGCCCAGGATTTGTACTACCAGCTCAAATATGAGAAATCGGACGCGGAGATGCGCCTGATCGCCGATGCCAATGTGATCGCAGATGCGATGATGCGAGCCATGCTGGCGGTGTTGAAACCAGGAATGCTGGAGACACAGGTGGCGGGATGGGCCTACGTAGTCGGGAAGGAGCTGGGAAGTGAGGAAAACGGGTGGGACGTCATGGTGGGTGCGAACGAAGCCAACCGAACGCTCATCGGCAAGGCCCTCAACCTTCCCATCCGGGAGGGCGACTATGTCCATCTGGGGGTTGCACCCAAGCGAGACGGTCTCAACGCCTGCCTGAGGCGAAGTGTCATCGCTGTGAATGACCCGGCCGAAGTACCTCGTTTTCAACCCGACGCACCGTACTGGTTCAGGATGGTGGAGGATGCTTACCAGGTTGGCTTCGACAAATATGTTGAAGTTGCTGAGCAGGGCTTGCCCGCAAAACTGCAGGAGCAAGCGCTGGTTGACTTTTTTGCCTCTCGCTCGCATGAAGTTGCCGAACGGATCGGCCGGCCGATCGACTTATCCATCCTGAAGCCATACACGGGTACACACAATGCCGGCTACACCGAATGCCAGGAGTTCTACGGCGCCATTACGCTCGAGTCGGACGATCCGCTGGGCCATCAAATCGTAACCATGCTTGATGTGGCCCTGAGGGGAGTCGGAGATCGCTGGGACGATGTCATCATTCCCGGGTTCGACTTCGTAGTGGTTGAGAACACCCTGGGTAAGTCCGGAACTCGGGTGGAGTGTTTCAACCAGGTCCCTGTCAACGTCCAACACCTGGTTGGGACGGCAGAAATGAACTGAGGCCGAGACACCGCTAGAGATTTGACGTTGGAAAAGTTTTCCCTGCTTTGCGTGTGTGTTTCCTGTCTGGCCGTATCCTGTGGGGACGAGACCGGGCCGAAGTCCGCATCCTCCCAACCTTCCAGGCATGCCGGATTTGTTGCGAATGAAGACTGCGTGGAGTGCCATGAGGAGGAGGCAGATCTGTGGCGGGGATCCCATCATGACCTGGCCATGCAGGTCGCCAACCAGGAGACGGTCCTGGGTGACTTCGAGGAGTCCACACTGACTCATTTTGGAGTCACGAGTCGATTCCATCGCGACGGTAGCCGTTTTCTCGTGAACACTGAAGGCGCGGACGGCCAGATGACAGATCACGAGATCAAGTACACCTTTGGCGTTGAGCCGCTCCAACAGTATCTGATTGAGTTTCCGGGGGGAAGGCTGCAGAGCTTGACCGTTGCCTGGGATACTCAGGGACAGCGCTGGTTCCATCTCTATCCAGACGAAAAAATCGAGTCCGGTGACCCCCTTCACTGGACCGGTCGCTACCAGAACTGGAACCTGATGTGCGCTGAGTGTCACACCACGGATTATCAGAAAGGCTATGATCTGAAGACCGACTCCTATCAATCGAGCTGGACGGAGTTGAATGTTTCCTGTCAGGCCTGTCACGGACCCGGGGAAGCACACGTGAAGTGGGCAAGGCAGGGCCAAGCGGGAACGCCTCCCGACGAGAGTTATGGTCTGAAAGTCAGCTTCAAACTGAACAAGTTCGACGCCCGCTACGAAGTTGATTCTTGCGCTCCCTGTCATTCACGGCGCAGCCGCTTCAGTGAGAGGTATCCTCACTACGGTGCCTTCGGCGACCACTTTCGCCCACAGGCTCTGGGGGAGGGGCTCTATTTCGCAGACGGCCAGATTCGAGAAGAAGTGTACGTCTATGGATCGTTCCTGCAGAGCAGGATGTCTCTCCAGGGAGTCGTTTGTACCGATTGCCACGACGCCCACAGTCTGGGCCTGAAGCGAGAGGGAAACGAGGTCTGCACTCACTGCCACAAGCAGGAAAAGCCGGAGAGAGAGTTCACAACCCTGAAACTGGCCGACTACGACTCCCCCGCGCACCATTTCCACCCCGAGAAGACGAGGACAGAGCACGATAACCCTACCGGGACACAGCCATTGAAGGGTACAGGGAGAGAGTGCGTGTCCTGCCACATGCTGGAGCGGACCTATATGGTGGTCGATCCGCGCCACGATCACAGCTTTCGGGTACCGCGTCCCGACCTGTCTATCAAACTGGGTGTTCCAAATGCCTGTATTCAGTGCCATTCGAACCAGACCGACGAGTGGGCTGCCGGGTGGATCGACTCCTGGTACGGCCCGCAGCGAAGAAGGGATCCCCACTACGGGGTGGCCATCCAGGCTGGGGTCAACGGCGCCCCCGGGTCGGCTGAACAACTAGCCCGGTTGATTGAGGACCCCGAGCAGCCCGCCATTGTACGGGCCACGGCACTCGACCTGCTGCGAGGCTATGGTCAAAGTGGTCTGGAGGTCCGGCTGGGGGCGCTGAGGGACGAGAGTCCGATGGTGCGGGCTTTTGCTGCTCGCGGACTCGAGTTCCTGGATCCCCGCACGAAACTGGACAACCTGAGCTCGACGCTTAGCGACCCGGTACGGATGGTCCGAATGGAGGCGGCACGGGTGCTGGCTGCGAGCCCTCCGGAGCTGTTTGACGATCAGCAGGGGCGCTCTCTTCGATCTGCCCTGAGTGAATTCTCCGACGCCCAGGACTGGCTGAGCGACATGCCTGCCTCCCACTTCAACATGGGGTTCATAGAGGCGGCCCGCGGCGATCTGAAGGCTGCGGAGGAGTCCTATCGACTCACTCTGCAAATGGACCCCACCTTTCTACCGGGCTACATGAATCTGGCCAATCTGCTGAATCAGCAGGGGCGAAACACGGAGGCCGAACGGGCCTTCCGGGATCTTGTCGCCTTGGCCCCGGAGGAAGGTGAAGCGCACTATTCTCTGGGTCTATTGATGGCGGAAATGGAGCAACTGGAGAAGGCGCGTGATTCCCTGGCAAACGCCGTCCGGCTGCTGCCTAATCGGCCCCGAGTGCGCTACAACTATGCGCTGACTCTGCAGCATCTTGGGCTTCGGACGGAGGCGTTAGCAGCCTTACAAGAAGCCCATGAACTGAGCCCCCAGGATGCAGATATAGTCTATGCCCTGGCCGTTTTCAACGTGCAGGAGGAGCGCTGGGATCAGGCCCTCTTTTTCGCTCGAAAGCTCCTGGATCTGGCTCCTCCCGGATCACCCGGACCCCGCCAGTTAATCGAGCAGATCGAGAGCCGGATGAGCAACTGACCCCGGCACCCAGGTTGCCCGTGACTTCATAATGTCCGATCTCCTTCCCAAGCATCGTGGGATCTCACACACATTCCGAGCCGAAGCGCTCGCTAATCCTGCAGGGGGACCGCCACAAGCCGGACCGTTTCCTCTCCCACTCCGCGCGCGATGTGCCCTTTGGCGCTGGTGTCCTCGAGCAGGATGATCGACCCGGAGGGAAACCTCCGCACCTCTCCGTCGGACACTTCGAAGTCAATCTCTCCGGAAAGGCTGATCAAGTACTGGAGCCTCGGAGCCGGGTGCCAGTCACCAACCCATCCCCCAGGGAGCGAGAGGAAAAGAACCTCCTTGGACGGCAGCGCCGGGGAAACCGCCAGGGGAGCTGCCGGCGGAGCGAAGTCTTTCAGTTCGAGCGGGAGCTCGGCATCCGCAAAATGGGATTCACCCTCTGGGTCCGAATAAACACGAACGTAGCCAAGAGGATCCGGCGAACTTCCCTGAGATCCCACGTTCTGAGACGAGTGAGCGACCAGGCCGATCAACAATGCACAGTGGATCATAAGGCGATTCCCTCTACCAGGCTGAGTTCCGTTGCTGTGGAGACGACCCGGGTCAGGTCCAAACCGGCCGCCGCGTAGAGCTCGCGATACTGCTTCTCGGTTCTTTCCTTTCCACCAATGACAAGCATCATCAGGTCCGCGATCTTGCTGAAGGATGGATCGTTCCCCTCGGGTATGACGAACTCGGCGACCACGACCTTGCCCCCTGGCTTCATGGCCCGGCGGCAATTCCTGAGGATGGTGATGGACTGATCGTCGTCCCAGTCATGAATGATGTGGCGCATGAGATAGACATCGCCTCCGCCGGTCACAGATTCAAAGAAGTCTCCTCCCTCCAGACGCAGACGAGCCTGCGCGTCCGTGCCCAGAGTACTCCGGGTTCTTTCGACCACACCGGGCATGTCGAACAGGACCCCCTCGAGATCAGCATGGCGTCGCAGCATGGCGGAGAGAACCGATCCGTTTCCACCCCCGATGTCAACCACAGTCGCGAACTGAGAGAAGTCATAGGCATCCAGCATGGGCTCGGTTTCCGGCCCGTGAATCCCGGTCATGGCGGCATCAAAGAGCCTGCCTTCTTGCGGATGGCGGGTCAGGTACTCAAAGGTGGACATACCGAAGGTCTTGTCGAAAGCCGGTTCGCCGGTTCTGACGGAATGCAGGAAATTGCCCCAGGCATGGTAGAAGATCCGCCCGATCACCATGGCGAAGGCTTGGACTTCAGGGTCGCCAAGTTTGCGGGCGAGGGGAGTCAAGTGGAATCTTCCATCTTCCCCTTCGCTGAAGATCCCCATGCCGGCCAGCATTCTCAAGAGACGGTACAACGATTCACTGTCTGCATTGACCGTCTTTGCCAGTTCCCGGGCGGTCTTTGGGCTCTCGGCCAACTGGTTGGCGATTCCCAACTCGGCTGCCACATACACCGCCTGGGAAACCCAGTTGTTGATCATCATCTGCAGTACCTGTCGCTGTGCATCCTGATCAGACATTGGTGACTCCTGTTTTGAGACCCGACTTGGTTGTGTTCGTTTTCATGTTTGGTTACTCGCTGCCACGCGAAGTCGCAGATAGAGGCTTGGCACCCCACGACCGCCCGGGAAACGCCTTGATCACTTCCCGCACCAGTTCGCCCCAGTCAAACCGATGTCGACCCGACAGCCAGTCCAGGCCTCTGCGAACGATGACCAGATCATGAGAAGGGATCACGATGGCATACTGCCCCCGGTGGCCCGCCGTCGTGTACGCATCGGGCGGCACATCCGTCCGATAGTCGGAAACCAGCCACCACTGCCCCCCGTAGGATCCTCCTGTCGTCAGGGTCGAGGGCGCCGAGGTCCGGACAAAATCAATCCAGCTCTCGGGCAGGATCTGCTCCCCGTTCCATCTTCCCCTGTTCAGATAGAGAAGACCCAGGCGCGCCAAGTCACGCGCGTTGGTGTACACCTGACTGCTCATGACAAAGCCTCCGAAGCGGTCCACTCCGGGAAGGGTGTTGCGCATGCCAATCCTGTCAAAGAGCACCCGTCTCGGGAATTCGAGGTATTCCTGCTGGCCGGAAAGCACCACCTTCATGGCCTGCACAGCCAGGATCGTGTCGTAGTTTTCATAGTCCCAGTGCGTACCGGGGGGATGGACAAGACCCCGGTCCAGAGCCCCTCTCACGGAACTGACACCGGCAAAATAGCTGAGGAACGACCCGCTGCTGAAGCCATGGTTATTGTCGACGGGGTAGAGACCGCTGGACATGTTCAAGACGTGCCGCAAAGTGATCCCGCGTCGCGGATCGTCAGCAGAGACCGGAGCGCGGCTTCCAGTCCCCCAGTCCGAGTAGGGAAGGGGATCATCCAGTTCGAGTTTCCCTTCTCCAACCAGGATTCCGACCAGAGTACTGGCAATGCTCTTGGCCGTGGACCAGGTGCGGGTCCGGGTGGTCAGGTCAAAACCCGGAGCGTACCGTTCCAGAACGATTTGTCCCCGGTAAACGACCAGCAGGCTGACAGTGATCTGGGATGGATGACCGTACGTCTCCCGGTCGAAGGCCCACCGGGCCGCCGCTGGCAATGCTTCCCGGTCGACGTCTTCTGGAAGTGCCCTGTTTTGAATCAGATCGCCGTCGGGCCAGGGGATTTCGGCCGGGTTCCCCGGGACCGGAGGCATATGCAGAACCGGGAGCTGATCCAGATCGTCAAAGGTCTGGTCTGGAGACAGCACAACGCAACCCAGCCCTTCGCGATAGGCGGCCCGCATGGGGGGGATCGGGTGGTTGCCACCGGTCCCGATGGTCACCGTCTTCTTCTGGTGGTCAACCCGGATCATTGATGGCGGTACGACCGGCGACAGCTGGAGCTTCAACTCCTGACTGTACACCTGGTCCAGCGTCCGCTCTGACACGAATAGACCGTTGCAAATGATCAGAGCCTGCCTGCCCTGCAGGATCAGCAACTCCGTCCCCCGGTGATAGTTGTACGCCTCCGCAGACTGAGGAAGACCGTAGCCCGAGCCGAAGATGAATAGGGCGACTGAGACCAGCACTCTGGAGCGATTCATGAACTGTCAACTTTGAACCGGCCGACTTTTAACTTCCGATATATCCTCCCGAGCCATTTCGAGAGCTTCTGCGAGTCTGACGCCGTGGCCAATTCTCTCGGCCGCCCGCTTCATTAAATCGAACTGTATGATTGATCTCCACCCGATGCGAAGGTCGTTGTTTTTGTCCGTTTCTTCAGTTCCGATGACCGATTCTCTCCGAGCTCGTATGATAGCAGTTGCTCAGCCACAAAGTCAGGATCCGAGACGACTCTGATAAGTTCATCGCTACCCGCTCCAAGGGTACGGCCCGAGCTGGAGGGAGGTTGCACTTGCAACCGTCCTCGACCGTCTTGTTTTGGTCAAAACGGCCTGCCCAGTCTCTCGTCGAGCTGGAACAATCGGACGGCGTTCTCCCGGAAGATCTTGAGCGCGACGTCGCGCGCGACGTCCTCGCTCATAGCGCCTCGCTCCACTCTCGCAGCAAGCACCCGCGCCACCACCTCCTTACCGGATTCGAGCGACCCCACCGCCTCCTCGATCGTCGAGCAGTCTCCGCCCCAGAAGATCTTGTTGTACGGCACCATATCGAGAATCTCTTCCAGCGCATGGACCGAGGCCTCCTTCGAGATTTGGGGCAGCCACACCAAGTCGATCGAAACGTTGGGAAACTGCTTGGCGAGCGAGATGGCCTGACTCGTCCACGGATATCCGCCGTGGAAGATGATGAAGTCGACGTCGGGGTATTGCAGAAAGAGGTTATTCAGATCGGCGGGCCGGCTGTTTTCCAGGACGCTGCCGTTGCCCGACTGATACCCGGTGTGAATCTGTATCGGTAGACCGACCTCGGCCGCCTTACGTATGATCCAGTGAAACAGAAAGTCTTGAACGGTCTTCTCTTCGCTGTCGGTGAGCACCGCATTGGAGCCCTTCTCGAACAGCGCGCTCGCTACCCCGAACGGCACATCCTCGTAGTACAAGGACCGCATGTAGGCGAAGGAGTTCTTGATTCCCACCACCTTCTGCTCGAGAGCCCAGTCGAACATGACACCGACATAGTCCAGATAGTCCTCCAGGTTCCCGATGGTCCGCCCTGCCTCTGCGGCCATCTCGTACACGTTCGTCTCGAATAGCAGAGCCTCTACCCACGTTTTGGGAACCGGGTTCTCCTGTTTGGTCAGCCGGTAACCATTCGCCGACGCCCACACGAGGTGATCGATGTCGAGAATGAGAGCGGAGTACCGCTCATCGAGAACGATGTCCAAGGGTTGCCAGTATGGGTCGACAAGCCACACGTCGATGTTCGACCGCTCGAACGCGGTCGCATACCACTCATCGAAGTCCCGGTAATTCTCGTCGATCTGGGCCGAGAGTCTCGCGATGCCCAGCTTGGTGAACGACTCCTCTTCGTAACCATACAGCTTCCGGAATCCGCTCAGGAATTGGGCGTAGTAGCTGGTGTTCTTCGAGAGCTCTAGATACGGGCCGTACGTTTCCCAGTTCTCGTCCAGGGTGTTGGCCCGCGCTCTCTCGGATGTGAGCGGCGGCGAGCCCGCGCTCATGAGATCGGATCGCAGATACGTGGTGGCCAAGAGCGTATAGAAGCTTACGCCTTGATCGGGATCCTGCCTGTTCCGCTGATGCTCGTGGGTGTCGACCACCTTGATCGTCTCGATGTAGTCTCGGAGAGACTGAAACGTGCGACTGTCGTCGTGAGCGCAACCGCCGAAGATGCCAGCGGAAAAGAGCACAGAGATCAGTACGGCGTTACGGGTCGAAGTACGTTGTGTGGTCATCACGAGGTTGCTCCTGCTCGAAAGCATTGATCATTTTTGGGAAGGTCTACGTTGGGGCCGAATGACTCCGCTCCCGGTGTACTCGTGTTTTCAGCCTTTGGAAGCGAAAGCAAAGTAGCAGCATAATAATCAATCACCCGGCACGTCCAAGGCGTCCCTCAGTCGGTCGATCTCGGCTTCAAGTTCCTTTGACGGAAAGCGAACCTGCGGATTGCACATCGTCACGGCACAGCCGTCATGAGTCGCCGCCAGAATTCGCGGTCGAAGAACTGAACCTCCGGCTGTTTCTGCTGAAACTTTGCTGTGGAACCGAGACGGGTCACAACCAGGTCCAGACTCGGAACGACATACAGTTTGTGGTCTCCGATACCTCGGGCGGCCACCAGATCATCCGGTGCGGTCGGGATGAAAGAACCTGCTTTGAGCCCCTTGTGATCCCAGTCCTGCCAACCGTCTTGGCCATTCACCCACCACAGAAGCCCGTATGCGGGGTTCATCGTTTGGGAGGATTGCAGCGCCTCGCCCAGATAGCTGCAAGGAATGATCGGCTCACCTTGCCAGGAGCCGCCAGCAAGAACCAGCAGTCCCATTCTGGCGAGGTCCCGCGCGGTCGTTCCGAACCCGTACGGATTGCCAGCTTCGGTCACTCCTGGCCGGATCACCCAGCGGCTGTCCTTCATCCCCAAACGACCCGTCAGCCATTCTTCGGTGTAGGCATTGGGTTCTTTTTGGCTCACGCGCGCCAATGCTTTGATGAGCTGGCTATAGGCGTACGTGTTGTAGTGCCAATGCTGACCGGCGGGCGCCTCGTATTCGAGCGAAGCGGTCAGGCCGCTCGACATCGAGAGAAGGTGCTGCACCAAGATCTCTTTTTCGGAATCGGCTGGGGCCTTGGACCAACCGGCACCGAGGTAGGTGGAGACCGGAGTTTCTCGATCGAGGAGTTCTTGTTCGATGGCAGCGGCGGAGAGCAGGGAAATCACGCTTTTTTGAATGGAAGCGACATCTTCAATCGGATGGCCCTCCGGAGTCGAACCCACTCGGAGGAATCGGTAGCGGTACTTGCCATCGAGCGGTGGGTCGTCGATTTCCCAGTAGCGTTCGGCGAGAATTCGCCCGCGATGTAGAATCAAGACCGCGGTCGAGTTGTGCTGCCTGGCGAACTCCAAGGCCTCCTCGAGGGCTGCCTCTTTCCAACCGCTGGCTTGAAGGGAGACCGTTTCCCAATCCGCGTTCTCTGCAGGGAAGTAGAGCGCAGGCGTTCGGGCAGGCGAGCAGGACACCAGCCCGAGTGCGAGAATGAAAAGTAATTTAACGTGCATATCGTAGGCGTCTCTCTCTGAGAGACGGGGCCTCCCCTACTGGGAGAGGCACGGCAAAATCGCAACCGAACGATGATAAATGATAATGCGGAAGACAAACAAAACGGCGATGATCAGAGCCTGTCCGAGCGAGCCGAGTCGATCCGAGGATTCTAGGAGCCTCCAGGGTTGCAACGTTCCAAGGTCGCCTGGGGCCCGGGTCCGACAATGCACGATCTTGACAAATCAGGTACTATAGGAAAAACCGTTTGCTTTTGATTTGTTTGCTTTTGATTTAAGGCTTGAGAACCTCGTTGAGGCTGCGTCACCATTGCGACTCAAACAAAATGCGCCAGTTCGAAACCCCGGGATTCTGTCCGAATCCAGGGGGTGGACTGTCGGGAGCAGGGAAGCAGTCTCAGGCGGGATTCGAGTCAACGGTCCGGGTTGGAAGCTACCTTTAGTTCGAACTTCGCGAAACGTGGCGGCCGAGTTTTCAGTCAACTCCGGATCGCCCGCCCGCCGACATCTCGACTTCGGCTCCCAGCGGCACGCCAATAGGCAAACCACACTAAAGAGGAAACCGACAACCTGCTGAAGCAGCAGCTGGACGGCGGTCACGTACCACCTGGAACGGTCCCCGCCCGGCAGCGCTTGTGTGGCATTTTGCGGCCTCAGGAGAGAGGAATGCGTTCGAGAGAAAAGTTTGGCTATCCGAAAAAGAGGGGTCTTTACGATCCTGCCTTCGAGAGGGATAGCTGCGGCGTCGGATTGGTGGCTCACATCAAGGGTGAGAGGAGTCATCAGATTCTTACCGATGCTTACCAGGCTCTCTTGAACATGGACCACCGGGGAGCCAGGGGCTGTGAACCGAACACAGGCGACGGGGCGGGGATCCTGACGGGATTGCCTCATGAGTTTCTTGCCAGAGTTGCCCGGGAAGATCTGGGCACGGGACTGCCGTCCCCTGGGAGACTGGGCGCCGGGCTGGTCTTTCTTCCTCCCAACCAAGACGAGAGCGATGTGTGCAAACGGGCTGTTGGGCAGATCATCCAGGAACAGGGACAGCAGCAGCTCGGATGGAGGCCTGTGCCAACTGATCGGGATGGGGCGGACCTGGGGCCCGGCGCACGGAGCTCGGAGCCCCGCATCGAGCAGCTGTTTGTGGGAGCCGCTCCGGGCGTTGAAGGAGACGCCCTAGAGCGCCAGCTCTATCTCATCCGCAAGCGCGCCAGTCATCTCCTGCGCAGCGATCCGTCTCTGGAGCAGGCCAAGGCCTTTTACATCTGTAGCCTGTCGACCAAGGTGATGGTGTACAAGGGGATGCTCACTCCGGGGCAGGTGCTGCCCTACTATCCCGATCTTTCGGCGCCTGATTTCGTGACCCACCTGGCCATGGTTCACTCCCGTTTTTCCACCAACACTTTTCCTAGTTGGGATCGCGCCCAGCCCAATCGTTTCATGAGCCACAACGGCGAAATCAACACGCTGAGGGGAAACATCAACTGGATGCGCGCTCGCGAAGGGGTGATGGAGAGCTCTCTGTTCGGGAACGAGCTGGGAAAACTGTTCCCCATCATGGAGCCGGATTGCTCCGACTCTGGCCACTTTGACAATGCTCTCGAATTCCTGCTCATGACAGGCCGGACACTGCAAGCAGCCATCATGATGATGATTCCCGAGGCCTGGCAGAATCATGGGGTCATTCCTGAATACAAACGTGCATTTTACGAGTACCACTCCTGCCTGATGGAGCCGTGGGACGGCCCGGCCTCGATCACCTTTACTGACGGCCACTACATTGGGGCGGTTCTGGATCGGAACGGTCTGCGCCCGAGTCGCTACTATCTGACGCATGACGACCGCGTCATCATGGCCAGCGAAGCTGGTGTGCTGGCGATCGAACCGAGCCTCATCAAGGAAAAGGCCAGGCTTCAGCCCGGCCGCATGTTTCTGGTCGACTTTGAAGAGGGAAGACTCATCCCAGACGAAGAGCTGAAAAGAGATTTCTGTGGGCGCAGGCCCTATCAGCGCTGGCTCGGCCGCCAGAGGATCTCCCTCTCACATCTCGCGAAGGCGCCGGCTAGAGAATTGGGAACGCCGAGCATCTTGGCCCTCATGCAGGCTTTTGGTTATACGCAGGAGACGATGCAGTTCATGCTTCTGCCTCTGGTACGGCAGAAGCGAGACCCGGTCGGCTCCATGGGCAATGACTCCTCCCTGGCCTGTCTCTCTGACCGCTCTCGAATGATTTACGACTATTTCAAGCAGCTCTTTGCCCAGGTTACGAATCCCCCGATCGACTCGATCCGAGAAGAGCTCATCATGTCGTTGGCCTGCTACGTAGGCCCGGAGCAAAACCTCCTCGACATCAGCGAAGAACACTGCCATCGCCTCTACCTTCCCCATCCCATCCTCACCAACCACGAGCTGGCCGCGCTCCAGCGTATGGACCATCGGGGATGGCGGGCGAAGACGATCGACATCACCTTTGAACCCTCGCAGGGAGGCGCGGGCATGATGTCGGCGCTCGACCGAATCTGCGAAGCTGCTGAGCGAGCCATCGATGAGGGTTTCAGTATTGTGATTCTTTCCGATCGGGAGATCGGACCCGGCAGGGTTCCCCTCAGCGCCCTGATGGCCTGCGGAGCCGTTCACCACCGCCTGGTGCAAAAAGCGAAACGAACTCGACTGGGCCTGATCGTAGAGACGGGCGAGGCAAGAGAGGTCCACCATCACTGCCTGCTGATTGGATACGGAGCCGATGCCATCAACCCCTACCTGGCCTTTGAAGCCCTGTGGGAGGCCCGCCGGGAGGGGTGGCTGGACAGCCGGGAATTCGAGAACGACGATCAGGTCGTCAGCGCCTATCGGAAGGGCATTGCCAAAGGAATCCTCAAAGTGATGGCCAAGATGGGGATCTCCACACTGCAGTCCTACAAGGGCGCCCAGGTATTCGAGGCAGTCGGCCTCAAGGATGAGGTGATCGACCGTTGTTTTTGCAACACTCCCAGCCGGGTCCAGGGTGTCGGTTTCGAGCATCTTGCGCGGGAGAGCCTGCGCCGCCATCGGCTGGGCTTTCCTCCCCCCCACTCACCGCGGTTGACCAGCCTGCCCAACCCAGGGGAGTTCCACTGGCGAGCCGACGGAGAGCGTCACATGTGGGATCCGAGGGCCATCGGCGATCTGCAGGTGGCGGCTCGTGACGGCGATGGTGAGTGCTACCGGCGCTTCTCCGATTATGTCAACAACGATGCACGCGTTCGCTGCACACTGCGAAGTCTGATGAAGTTCAAAGAGGGAGTCAATGGAGGTCCTATTCCTTTGGACGATGTGGAACCGGCCAGTGAGATCGTGAAGCGCTTTTGCACAGGCGCGATGAGCTTCGGGTCGATCTCTACCGAGGCGCATGAAACGCTCGCTATCGCCATGAATCGGGTCGGTGGCAGAAGCAACACGGGTGAAGGCGGTGAAGATCCACAGCGTTTCGAGCCGGACGCGAATGGAAACTCGAGAAGGTCGGCGATTAAGCAGGTCGCCTCCGGTCGGTTCGGCGTCACAGCCTGGTACCTCACCAACGCGGATGAACTCCAGATCAAGATCGCCCAGGGTGCCAAGCCGGGAGAAGGCGGAGAACTTCCCGGGCGCAAGGTCGATGAGACGATTGCCAGAATTCGCTACTCGACTCCGGGTGTGGGCCTGATCAGCCCTCCTCCGCACCACGACATCTACTCGATTGAGGATCTGGCTCAGCTCATCTATGACCTGAAGAACTCGAACCCCTCGGCCCAGGTCAGTGTCAAGCTCGTGTCAGAAGTAGGAGTCGGCACGATTGCGGCAGGGGTGGCCAAAGCCCATGCGGATCGCGTTCTGATCTCAGGACATTCCGGAGGTACGGGCGCCTCTCCCTGGACAAGCATCAAGCATGCCGGACTCCCCTGGGAACTGGGCATTGCTGAGACCCATCAGACACTGGTCATGAACGATCTCCGAAGCCGGGTGCTGCTGCAGACCGATGGCGGAATCAAGACCGGTCGTGAAGTGATCGTCGCCGCAATGCTGGGCGCGGAAGAAATCGGTTTCTCGACCGCTCCTCTCATTACTCTGGGCTGCATCATGATGCGAAAGTGCCACCTGAATACCTGCCCCGTGGGCATCGCAACCCAGGATCCCGTTCTCCGTCAGCAGTTCCAGGGAAAGCCGGAGTACGTGATCAATTACCTGTTCATGGTTGCGGAAGAGGCCAGGGAGATCATGGCCCAGCTCGGGCTGCGGCACTTCCAGGAGATCATTGGCAGAACTGATCTTCTGGAAGCCGACGAGGCGGTGCAGCACTGGAAGGCCAGAGGGATCGATTTGGAGCCTCTGTTGACGCCCGCCCAGAAACCGCATCCGGACACATCGGTCTATTGCACAACCCGACAGGATCACGGGCTGCACCGGGCTCTCGACCTTCGGGAGTTGCTTCCTCGCGTCGAGCCCTCCCTCGAGAAGGCCGAAAAGATCCACTTCGAGGTGCCGATTCACAATGTCGACCGCTCAGTGGGAACGATTCTCAGCCACGAACTCGTCAAGCGATGGGGCGAGAAGGGACTGCCCGACGACACGATCCACGTCAAGCTGAACGGTTCGGCCGGTCAGAGTTTTGGGGCCTTTCTTGCCCACGGCGTCACCCTCGAGTTGGAGGGCGATGCCAACGACTATGTGGGCAAGGGGCTCTCGGGTGGTTGTCTGGTCATTTATCCTCCCGGATCCAGTGGCTTCACGGCGGAGGAGAACATCATTGTTGGTAACGTCGTTCTGTACGGTGCCACCGGTGGGAGGGCTTTCTTCCGGGGCCGGGCAGCTGAACGCTTCTGCGTGCGCAACAGTGGGGCTTGGACTGTCGTCGAGGGAGTTGGAGACCACGGTTGTGAGTACATGACCGGGGGCAGGGCCGTCATCCTTGGCCCCATCGGGCGCAATTTTGCAGCCGGCATGTCGGGGGGTGTCGCTTATGTCTGGGATCTGAACGGAGACTTCGAGAAGCACTGCAATCTGGAAATGGTTGAGCTTGGTCGGCTCGGCACCCTTGCCAGGGATGAAGTGAGGATCCTGGTCGAGGCGCATGAGAAATACACCGGTTCTTCCGCGGCGCGCAGGGTCCTGACGGATTGGCCGGAGGCTGTGAAGCGGTTTGTTCAAGTGATGCCGACCGAGTACAAGCAGATGCTGGCCACCGCCGCAGAAGAAAAGGGAGAGAGTGCGGACGGTATTTGGACGCCTCCGGCGATGCTGCCCCATACATCCAAAGACGACTCTGAGCCTTCACGCCTAAACCAGACAGGCTGACCGGAATGGCGAAACACCCTGGCTTTAAGAAGTACTCCAGAAAAGCGGTTCCCTACCGCCCTGCCCCGGTCCGGATTGATGACTTTGAGGAGATCTTCACCGCTCCCGAGGAGGGGCATCTGCGGCAGCAGGGAGCGCGCTGTATGGACTGTGGCGTCCCCTTCTGTCAATCGGCCAGCGGTTGCCCGATCGACAACCTGATTCCCGAATGGAACGATCTGGTCTATCGAGGCCGCTGGCGCGATGCTCTGGTCCGGCTCCATCAGACCAACAACTTTCCGGAATTCACGGGACGTACCTGTCCGGCGCCTTGTGAAGGAGCCTGTGTCCTGGGCATCATCCAGCCTCCGGTCACCATCAAGAACATCGAGAACGCCATTATTGACAGAGGTTTTGCAGAGGGTTGGGTGAAACCCAGGAGGCCCCGAACCCGCACGGGAAAGAAGGTGGCCATTGTGGGATCGGGGCCGGCAGGACTGGCCGCGGCCGCTCAGTTGAACCAGGCTGGTCACTCGGTCACGGTCTATGAGCGCTCCGACCGCATCGGAGGCCTGCTCATGTACGGCATTCCCAATATGAAGCTGGGAAAACAGCTGGTGGAGCGCAGAGTGAAGCTTCTAGAAGAAGAAGGGATCCGCTTTGTGACGAATACCTGTGTTGGGTCAGAGCAGAACCTGCCGGAAGGCCATGTCGTGAGAATCATGGAAGAGAACCTTGTACCGGTCAGCTATATGGACCCCAACCGGCTGCTCGAAGAGCATGACTCGCTTCTTCTGGCCACCGGGGCGACAGTCCCGCAGGGTTTGCCCATACCCGGAAAAGAGCTGAAAGGAATCCATTTCGCAATGGAATTCCTGACCCGAAGCACGAAGAGCTTTCTCGACTCTGGGTTTGAGGATCAGGCTCACATCTCGGCCAAAGACAAAAAGGTTATCGTGATCGGAGGCGGTGACACCGGCACCGACTGTATCGGCACAGCAGTCCGCCACGGCTGTCTGGGCGTAGTGAACTTCGAACTCCTGGATCGCCCTCCCGAAGAGCGCGGTCCGGACAACCCCTGGCCGGAATGGCCCAGGATTCTTCGGGTCGACTATGGCCATGAAGAAGTCGTCGCGAAGTTTGGGACCGATCCCAGGGGCTTCTCGATTTTCTCCAGGGAGTTCATTGATGACGGGCAGGGGAATGTGGCCGGCATCAAGACGGTCCAGATCGATTGGTCGCAGCCGGGAGACAAGGCCCCGTTCAGTGAAGTACCCGGGACCGAGAGGGTGTGGGAAGCGGATCTCGTATTACTGGCCCTCGGCTTTCTGGGTCCGGAGAACTCCGTGAGCGAGATGCTGGGCGTAGAATACGATAAGCGCTCCAATTACCAGGCCAAATACGGAGCGTTCGCGACCAGCGTTCCCGGCGTTTTCGCTGCCGGCGACTGCCGCCGGGGTCAGTCACTGGTGGTTTGGGCCATCAACGAGGGACGTGCGGCGGCTCGCGCCATCGACAAGCACCTGATGGGGAAGAGCCGTCTACCCAGGCCATCGCATTCTTAACTGGGTTCTGGGTTCTAGGTTCTGGAATCTGGAATTCTCCTACGTCAAGAAGATAGACTAATCGCAGGAGGGCTCATTTCGACATGAAGTCCATGTCCGCATTGATCAGTTTCCTGCTGCTGACCACGGCCTTCGGGGTCATCGTTGGTGTCCAGAGCCTTTATCTCGACTTTCCTCTCACTGACGGTGCCTATTACTTCGATCGTGCCCATCTGTTTGCGAGTTGACACTGACGGTGCCGTCCGACGTTCGGCCTGATCGAGAGTGGTCTCCTCTGTTCGTGATCGGCTATGGAATTCAGCATTGGATCTTCCCGTCCGGAAACCCCCTCCTGCTTTACCTGATGCACAGGCTGCTTGTCCTCTATGTAGTAGTTCTCCTGTTCTGGGTGCTCTCCCGAAAACTGTTCCCGGAGCCGTTGGCTTTGCTCCTGTGTATCGGCTTTCTCGGCCATACGACTGTGCTTCACGATTTCCCGGTCGTCCACGTCGCTGGGGTGGGAGTGATTCTGGTCTTGCTGTTGGGAGCACTTGCCCCGAGGACCCCCGGGATTGTCCTCATACTTCTGGGGTTGTCTTTTCTGGGCATCTGGATCCGTCCAGAGAACCTCTTTGTTCTCGCGGCGCTGGCCGTCCTGGTTGTGGGAAAAGCGTGGACAAGCCGTCGCCAGCTCGGTGGAATGCAGTCCGGGGCGACACTGGCAATCTGCTTATTGATTTCTCTTGCTGTGTTCGCTCTTTCCTCGGCGCCGGCGGGGTCCAATCGCTCCTTTGAAGCCTTTTCCCAGGGCTTTGCATGGTCAGAGATCCAGGCTTCGGGGGGGTCGCCTAAAAGCGGACACCTGGACTACGCCCAGCGAGTCGGGGAGGTTTTTGGAGAGGTGGACAGTATCGCCCAAGCGGCGCTGGCAAACCCCCGAGCTTTCCTGGGGCACGTGGCCGGCAACCTGCCCGGCCTGGTCAAGGAATCCCCCTGGGTTTTCCTGCCCGCCCCTGACCGAAGCCAGTGGGCCCCGGTTCTGTTCCTGCTACTCCTGCTGGCTCTCTTGCGGCCCGGAACCCCCGTCCCTACCACGCCACTGTTCTGGATGATTTCCGGGGCGGGGGTGGTGGCGAGTCTGACAGTGGCACTGGTACTCGCACCCGTTGCGCTTTCCCTTCTGCCCGCTACTCCGCTGGTAATGGTGGCAGGAACGCTCCTGCTGAAAAAAGCCAGGGAAGTTTTTCCGGACTGGAAGCAGTTTTCCCAGGTCGGAAGACGCCTGCGCTTGGCCGTCATCGTTGCGGCGTTCGTGGCCCTGACCCTTCTTCTCATCCCGCGAGATATTCACCTGGAGAAGCAGGTGGTGAAACTGTCCGAGGCTCTGGTGGTCGAGTCACCAAATCTGGGCACGATTCGGATACAGGGTTTTTCCAGTCTGTCTTACTGTGCTTATCTTCGAGCCAAAGGACATCCCTGCCAGCGGGTTGCGATCGAGCCGACTCGAAACAGCAGTGAGTTGTCAGCCTTCCTTCATGTAAAGGAGGTTAATGCTGTGGTGGTCGATGACTACTTGCGACAGTTCTACGAGGACTCGAACTCTACAGTCTTGAGAGAGTTCGAGGCCGCCCCGCAACAGTTTGGATTCAAAGCGCGGCTGGAGACTGAGGGAGGCCTTCTGGGCAAGGCCACCCGGTACGTTCCCGGCGGATCGGTCGATTGAGCCTCCCTCAGCCGAGGCTGGTTTCTGAGCCGCCCGGTGACTAGCCTGGGGTTCAAAGCCCCAGGCCGGGGATAATTCGCCGGGCGTTCCCACTGTAGAACTTCTCCAGCACCGGCCTGGGGAGTTGCAGGCATTCCACTTCCCGCCCAGCCATTTCCACCGTTCCCGAACCTGCGTAGTACTGGAAGTCTCTTCGGTACTGAGCCTCAGCCCGCCGCACAAAGGCGCCGATTTCCTCCTGAGAACGGCCGCCTTCCTTGGGGGCGAACCCCAGGTCGTAGCCGTAGAGGATTCGGTCCTGGTACTTGATGAAGAAGTTACGAACCTGCTCTTTGGGCTGGCGCGTCAGGTCCTTGGTGCGGGCGGCAACTTCTACGTGAAAGTTGGGAAAACGATCCAGTCTCTTGGCGACCTCGTCTACGTCGTGGGAGAGCGAGCCAATATGAGCGCCGATCACGGTCAAATCCGGGTGCTTTTCAAGAAGGTGATCTCGGGCAGCGATGATCTCCTCATGCGAGGGAACGCCCTCTTTCGTGTAGAAGTGCCACTCAGGGTGGCTGGAGTAGTAGCCGTAGTGAGTGTTGTCCGGGTGCAGTGGCCGCCAGGCTTCGATGGGTTCCGCCAGGTGGGCGATGAGCGGTTTGCCACGCAATCTCAGATGATCATAGATGGGGTCGAAAACCGGGTCGTCCGGCATCAGGAAAGACCCGTCGGCCTTCTTCACCTCCATGCCAATTTCCTTCCAGATCTTGGTCATGACCGCTCCGGCTTCAAAGGATCGATCGAGCCAGTTCCTAACCTGTTCGTGGTAATCCGCCTCATCGCGACGGGTGACGTCAAAGGTCGAGGCGGCGGCAAAGAGATCGGGGAAGTTGCGGTGGGCGGCTTCGACCAGTGCCTCGGCCCGGGGGAGCCATTGCGGGATCGTGCCGCGGGTGCAGATATTGATGATTCGGAGGTTGATCCTCCTCATCATGTCCACGAACTCCGGAACCGGCTCGAAGATGTGAGAGTGCACATCAATCTTGACGATCTCCTCAATCCGCGGGGGCGGCGGCACGGGAGGCGACGCGGCAGCCATGACCTGAATCGCCGCGATCAAGAGCGCGAACCTAAGTTTTCTCATCCGAAATACCCTCGACACCCGGCACTGATCTCTATTTGCCACGCGGTGGAATGGGAGTCAAGAGGAAATCGGGTTCCAGGGCGCGGAAGCAAGCGCACAGACGTACTAGGCCGACTGTCAAGCAAACGAAAGAGGCACAACCCCGGTGACTGCGCACAGGTGCTCAGTTGCCCGGAGCAACCCGCCGGGGACGGTTCTTGCAAGAATGTACATTTGTTGTTGCCTTAGTGTAGCTCGGTGTGCGATGATCCCCTTCGGATTCTCCAAGAGACTGTTGTTTTGCTTCGCTCAGGAGGTTGAGGCGCGTTCGAGAGGCTGGTTGTTGCTGTGGTATTTCTGGTGATCTGGTTTCAAAGTATTGCCCGCCCGGGTGGATGAGACGAGTCCTTCCATCAACTGCCGCTCCTTTCTGAGAACCAGGATTTGAAATCTGTAATCTAGAATTGCAAATAGAGTTCCCCACCCCCGCCCCGCAAGGGGCGAACACTAGAGCCGGGGCTTCCCCGCCCCGGCTTTTTCTGTGTCTGGACAACTTGCCTTTCGCCGGAATTCCACGCTCAATGCTTGAGTTTTGCAATCTGTTGTGAAATGATGTAATTGCGGCTTGATTGCAACAATTTGGTCATTAGATGTTTTGCTCAAGCAGCAAACTGCAGCGGATCAGAGAGGCTGAGGGCTGAACTGCAGATCGGAAGAGGTTCCTTACTCGGGCGATCCGCCCGTACTCAAAGGAAACTCATAACGAGGGGCGATCTGTAGTCAGTCCCGGAATCTCAGAACGGACTCAGGAGGCGTTTGACAGGGACCCAACAAGCGGATCAGCGAGAGGGTACAAAATAGTCCAGCCAACCGTCAGCCTGTTCTGGTTGTGGAGCTGAGTTAGCGCGACTCGAAAAAGTTTCCCCACCCCCGCCCCGAAAAAGGGGCGAACACTAAAGCCGGGGCTTCCCCGCCCCGGCTTTTTCTTTGCCCGCAGACCTCCCGAGCGGGGCTCCTTCTTGGCTCTTTATCCAGAATCCAACATTCTTCCCACAAGAAATCCACAGGCAGTTTGCCTTTTCGCGGCATGTGGTGCAATTACTTGGCTATCGTTGGAGGGTCGTTTTCCCAATTTCTACTTTTAACTTGGACCTTTAGACCTTAAACTTCTAGCCTGCCAAGGGGGTTGAAGTTGGGAGAGTATGCGCCAGCGAACTGCACTGCGACTGAGCACGATCCTGATCCTCATCGGGGGATTGCTCTCCGGCTATCTCCTATACCGCCATCTGGGGCTGCTGGGAGCCTGGGAGGTGGGGCAGGACGCCTGCTCGACTCTCTTGGGTTCCGGATGCGACCGGACGCTGCATAGCCAGGGCTCCATCTGGATGGGGATCCCATTGGCAGGCTGGGGACTGGTCTATTTCGGTTTCCTTCTGACCATGGTCTGGTTGACCTCTCTGCTGGGAGATGATTTCCGGAGAGAGGGCATGATCGCCGCTATCCCTGTCACTGGTGTGGGTGCTGTGGTGAGCGTCTACTTGCTGGCAGGGCTGCTTCTCGGAACCTGGCCATTCTGTCCGGCCTGTGCCCTTACCAATGCCCTCAATCTGGCTTTGCTGGCGGGACTGAAAACGGCCTCCGGTCTTTCCTGGTCGGAGGCTGTCCGAGGAAGCGGCCAGGCTTTCCGTTTTCTCTGGAGTTCGGGGAAGGAGGAGTCCCGGCTCAGTTCGTGGAGACTGGTGGCCCTACTGCTGCCGCTGCTGGTCGGGATAGTCATCTACCAGTGGGTCCTGGTCGAGTTTCTCCGCGTTGAGGACAAGGCCCACCAGATCAGTGGCCAGGAGCTTCTCGTTGCTTATCGATCCAGCCCCCTACAGCCCATCGCGATCACGCCGAATCACCCGGCTCTGGGGCCTTCCGATGCTCCGCTGCAGATGGTCGTCTTCAGTGACTTTCAGTGTCCCTACTGCAAGGATTTTGCCTTCCAGGCCCGGCGCCTGGAGGAACACTACTCACAGCAGCTTCGTCTCGTCTTTATCCACTTTCCACTCGGGAAAGCCTGTAATCCGATCATGGGCCAGGAGCTCCACGCCTCGGCCTGTGAAGCGGCCCGCGCCAGTGAGGCGGCCCGGTTGCAGGCGGAGTTCTGGAGCTTTCACGATGCTCTCTTTGGGCAGGACCTGGGGACCGATCCGGAGGTTTTCCTCAAGCTGGCCGACGGAGCGGGACTTGACCTCGACCGGTTCTCCCAGGACGTGTCCAGCCAGGCCGTGATCGGGCGAGTAGCGGCGGACATCCAAATGGGGATCGATCTGAAGATCAACTCGACTCCCAGCGTCTTCTTGAACAATCGCCGGGTGCCGGATGTGAGGGCGGCGGCGCTGGAGGTGCTGATTGAGGAACTGCTGGGGCAATAAGTGGCGCCTTCCTCGCGAGTTATACTTGCCCGGTGCGATATCGCTGGAGCGAAGTTCCGTTTCTGTTCACGAGCTCAATAGGCCGGAGGCGTCTCACTGCGGCCGCCCGCCATTACGCCTGGCCCGTGGTAGCCCCCATTGCGTCCCTTTACCGCCGGACCTTACTGCGCAACACGAAAGTAGTCACTATCACCGGATCCTTTGCCAAGACCACAACGGCCCGCTGCGTAATGGCAGCCCTGCAGGAGCAGGAAAACCCCAGAATTGGCGGCAACAGCTGGACCAGTCAGGCGCTGGCCGTTCTCCGCACGCCTCCTTCAGCCCGTTTCTGCGTCATCGAAGTGGGGATTGCACACCGCGGAGAAATGGCGGTCTTCGCGAAATTCCACCGCCCTGACATGGTCATCGTCACTGGGATCGGCAGTGAGCACAATCGCTCCTTCGGCACGCTGGAGACGACGCGGGAAGAGAAAGTACAGCTGGTACGAGCCGTCCGCTCTGGAGGGACTGTCATCCTGAATGGGGACGACCCGAATGTGCGCTGGATGGCTACCCAAACGAAGTCTCGAATCATCACCTATGGCTTTGGAGAAGACAACGACATACGAGCGGATCAGTACACTCTGAAGTGGCCCGAGGGCAGCCGCATCCGAGTGACGGTGGATGGTGAGCTGTGGGATCTCCAGTCCCGGCTGCTGGGCCGTCACCAGGTCTATCCGATCCTGGCCGCGGTGGCAGTCGCCTGGTCCCAGGGGCTCTCGCCCGAGGAGATCCAGCCCGCACTGAGCAGCATGGCACCAGCTCGGGGACGCATGGAGGTGAGGAGGCTGGGCGACAACATCTACCTCCTGTGCGATGACTTCAAATCGGCCCCCGAAACCATCGAAGCGGCACTGGACACGCTGGCCCAGATTCCGGCTTCCCGGAGGATGGTGGTTCTGGGAGATGTCTCGGAACCTCCAGGCAGCCAGGGTCCTCTTTACCGTCATTTTGGAAAAAGGATCGCGGAGACAGCCGACGGTGCTGTGCTCCTGGGAGGCTCCATCCAACGCTACCGGGCGGGGGCAAAGCAGGCTGGGATGTCCGTCTCCCGGATCCACATAGCCGGGAAGAGCGTGATCAAGGCGGCTGAAATGGTGCGGGACAGGATGCGCCCCGGTGACGTGGTTCTGATCAAAGGGCGGGACAACCAGCGCCTGCAGCGGATCACTCTGATCCTGGAGGGCCGAACAGTGAAATGCGATATTCCCCTCTGTCGGGCCAAGCGGACGCAATGCTGCAACTGTCCCATGCTGGAGCGGGGCTGGGAGGGAAAACGCGTGCTGACCTGACTCAGCAGACCGCTGGTTTCGGGGCACGCAGCCACCAGATCAGGATCGGCCCGGAGACAGCGCCAAACAAGCCACCGATGATGGCGGCTGGAACATGTCCGCAGGAGATACAGCGCGCGGCCGGGATCCAGGGCTGGGCGAAGAGGGCACCCAGTAGAGTGATCAAACCGACTGTCCCGAGCACTCCCAGACGAGCCAGTCGCAATCCCTCCAGCTCAAACGGCCAGCTCTGTCTCGGAATGGGAAGATACTCCAGCAACAGAGTTGATCCCCGTACGGCCACCCACTGGAGACCAGCAATCGTCGAAAAGAAGAAGGCCATGAAGAGAGCCGCTCCAACCAGACTGTGGTCAGTTCCAACCGGGAGACCACTTTGGCCTGCCGCCTCTTCAATGGCCCACACGACGCCCAGGGAAACGGGCCTGGCCAGACGCCAGGCAATATCGAAGGCCAGGACATTCACAACGACCCACACCAGGCAGAAGGCCTGCGAGAGGACGAGCAGCCAGAACAACCGTCCCTTCTCGGGCCTGCGTACAACCGCCTCTCCACCTTGAGATTCCCGGCCGCTGACAAACTCCGACCCATCGGAGTCTACTGAATCATTGCGTCTTTCTATCCCCACGAAAGCAAGATCCCGGCCAATTGGAACGAGAGGCTGATCGAAGCTGAACTTCTCATTATGCACCGGTCCCGTCCTTCACCGGTGTGAGAAGTTTCACTAATCGTAGGTGAAGACGGTGGTTGGGTAAACCCGCTTCTCTGAGAAGCAGCACCCACATTCTCAGAATGCCGCTGGCCTGTGGGGCTGGCTTCCGATAGCATTTCCTTCGCCGAAAGAAAGCAGTCATCCACATGCACAACCCTCCGACACACATGCGAACTGCCTTCTGCACGGTGCTGGCCCTGGCGGCATTCGCGGCCAATTCGATCCTGTGTCGTCTGGCCCTGCAAGGACCGGCGATCGACGCCGCCAGTTTCACCACAGTTCGTCTTTTTTCCGGGGCTCTGGTGTTGTACGTTTTCTCGTCGTTGACTTCGAGATGGTCTTCGCCGGGACCTCAGGGAAGCTGGTCGGCCGCTTCCCTGCTGTTTCTTTACGCGGCCGCCTTTTCCTTTGCCTATCTGAGCCTGAGTGCGGGTACAGGGGCCCTGATTCTGTTCGCGGCTGTTCAGCTGACCATGATTCTGGCGGCTCTGCTGACGGGAGAGCGTCCGGCTCGTCTGGAGTGGATGGGCCTTGTGGCAGCCCTGACCGGACTGGTTTATCTCGTCTCACCGGGGCTCTCTGCCCCATCACCAGCCGGATCCGTGCTCATGGGGCTGGCGGGAATCTCCTGGGGCCTGTACTCGCTGCTGGGGAAAGCGGTCCAGGATCCAATTCGTGTCACGACCGGCAACTTTGCACGCGCTGTCCCGTTCACTTTCCTGGCCAGCGCTGTTACCTTCCGCAGTCTGGAGCTTTCGGGTCGCGGTGTGCTGCTGGCCGTGGTGTCCGGCGCTCTGACCTCCGGACTCGGCTACGTGATCTGGTATGCAGCTCTGCCGGGCCTGAGTGCCACGCGAGCAGCCACGGTCCAGCTCTCGGTGCCGGTGCTGGCGGCTGTCGGAGGCGTCCTGTTTCTTTTCGAGCCAGTCAAGTTTCGATTACTGTCTTCGGCGACGCTGATCCTGGGAGGGATCGGATTGTCCCTGCTGGGTAAGCAGGAAAGGAGAACAAATGTCCGAAGGAAACCCGCTTTTTGACTTGACGAGCCGGGTCGCGATTGTCACCGGCGGCTCCAAGGGTCTTGGCCGTGAGATTGCCGGTGCTCTTGCCGCTGCAGGTGCTGAGGTCTTGATCACTTCGCGAAACCAGGCGGAGATCCAGGCTGCGGCGGTATCCATCACCCAGGAGACTGGAAGCCGCACCTCGGGATTGGTTGCCGATGTGAGTCGTCCAGAAGACATTGATACCATGGTCGAAACGGCCGTGGGACTCTGGGGCAAAGTGGATATCCTGGTCAACAATGCCGGGATCAATATCCGAGGGCCGATCGAGGAACTCAGCTTTGACGACTTCAGGGCCGTTCAAAAGGTCAACGTGGAAGGAGTGTGGCTGGGCTGTCGCGGGGTCGTTCCGCACATGAAAAGAGCCGGCTACGGGCGAATCATCAATGTGGCCAGCGCCCTGGGTATGGTGGGCGTCTCCTATCGAACATCATACAACGCAAGTAAGGGAGCCGTGGTGCAGATTACCCGCACGCTGGCAGCCGAACTGGCCTCTCACGGCATCACCTGCAACGCCATCTGTCCAGGACCTTTTCTCACGCCCATGAATCTGACCGTGGCCAAGGAGTTCGAGATCTTCATCCGCAACGCGGTTCCGATGAATCGCTGGGGACAGTTGGAGGAGATCCGGGCTCCGGCAGTCTTTCTGGCAAGCGAATCCTCGAGCTATGTAACCGGTTGCATGCTCACAGTCGACGGAGGGTGGACGGCGGCGACGGTTTTTCCGGACTCTGGAGAGTAGACCTCGCCACGTTTGATGGCAGGCTTCCGATCCCGAGAGTGGGAGGGAGGGCTGCGGTCGGGAATTTAAACGGCCGCCTCCCTCCCTCCCACTCTCGGGATCGGACTATGGCGGCTCCTCCTACCCAAACAGCTCGAGCTGGCGGTCATCCCCGATCACCTTGTCGAAATCCTGATCGACCAATTCCAGTATAGGCTCTGCGATGGGGCGAACCTGTTTCTGGACGTAGTGCTCGTAGTCGATGGAGTGGCTGGACTCCTCGATCGGCTCGGGACCATCGCTCGTCATCAGGTAGGAGATGACTCGACCGGGAGGGCTGGAGAGCTTGCGCGCTGCTGCTACGTGGGGAGGCGTGGTGGCTGTGTACTCCTCGACGCTCTTACGGAGTCCCTTGCGATATACCAGAAACTCATCGAGGTGACCCGCCCTGAGATCAGCCACGATCCTCTCCAGGTAGGTCGCAACCTCGTCTCCATCGAACAGCCTCCGGTAGAGTTCCCGCTGGACCTGTTTGGCCAATCCGGTCCAGTCTCGTCGCACTACTTCCATTCCTGTGAAGACGATCTCCTCGTTCTCGCCCTCGCCGATCAGTCCCACATAGCGCTTGCGGGCTGCGCCGGTTCCGTGACGCATCGATGGAAAGTGCAGCTTCCGGTAGAGCTTTTCGAGTTCCAGTTCGAGTCGGCTTTCAACGCCCCACCGCTCTTTAAGGAAGCGGATCAGGTCAGCATTCAAGTGTTCTATCAGCTTCAACCCTTCCTCCAGGGCCGCCGGAGCCTCGGACTGGCTCGACTGGATAAGAAGGCTGTCTGTGTCTCCGTAAAGTACCTCGAAGCCGTATCCTTCGGCACGCTCCTTGGACCAGAGGAGAATCTCGCGACCCAGCGTTGTAATGGCACCGGCAAGGCGGGGCCGGAAAAACCGACAGGCCGGTGTCCCCAGCACCCCGTAAAAGGAATTCATCAGGATCTTGATCGCATGGCTGCCCACCTCGTCACCCTTGGCCCGGGCCGCCTCGCGCCGGGGAAAAAGCCCATCGAGGAGTTGCGGAAGGATCCCCGTCTGTCGCCGAAAGGCGGTGCCGTTGGGGGCGACGATGAACTTTGGATCCTGAACCGGCTCCTCCACGTATCCCAGAGGGTCGATGTGAAAAGTTCGGATGAGGCTGGGGTACAGGCTCTTGAAGTCGAACACCAGGACGTGTTCATGCAGTCCGGGCTTGGGCTCGAGTACATGACCGCCTGGATTCGACGTCGAGGTGTCACTGGAACCCACGCTAGGGGCCACGATTCCGCGTTGGTGAAGGCGACTCAAGTAAAGGAAATCGAAGGCGGCAATGGAGCCTGACACCCGATCGATGGGCAGTCCCGTCAGCATGCTGCGCTGCACTGCCAGCTCGAAAAGCTTCAGCTTCTCCAGAATCTCCAGAGCCAGGCGGGCGTCTTGTCGGTTGTACTCAATGAAGTGCTCCAGGTCGTTTTCGTATTGGAAGAGAATCTCAGCGGCCCGATCGTGACCTGTGATCGTCTTGGTTTCCCCCAGTACGCTGGCTGCCACTTTCTCCAGGGAGTAGTTTTCCATCTTCACGAACGAACCGCGCAGGAGTTGAATCCCGTCAACAACAACTCTCCCGGGAAGCAGGGCTTCGTAGGTCGCCCAGGGGGAGCGTGAACTACGCAGGCGGGCGGCTTCGGGTCCTCTCCCGAGTCTCAGTTTCAGACCCAGGCGGGTGGCCACCCGAAACAGCACCATAAAATCGAAATCGACCACGTTCCATCCAGTGATGACGTCCGGATCGAGCTCCCGGACTCGAGTCGAGAAGGCCTTGAGCAATTCCTGCTCAGTCGGAAAGGAGGACGTGTCCGGCGGCAGCGTCCGGTTGTGGGCATCTCGAACCAGAACCTCAGAGTGACCACACTCGTGAAGGGCCACGGAGAGCAGATTCTGAGCCTTCGGATCGGTCTCGATATCAATGGAGAGAACAGACAGCTCGGGCTCCCAGTCAGCGCCGGAGACCGCAGGGTTTTCGTACACCTGGCCCAGGCTCGGGTCAGATCGAGCGGGCCCGTCGATTGAGAGGGATCCCTGAATTCCCCGGTTGATGAGGTACCGCATCGCAAAGCGCACATCCGACTCATAGCAATCGATGCCGGCCTTGCGGAGGCGAGAGCGCAGGGGAGGTGTTTCGGATGGAAGCACAACCTCAACCCGGACTACGGGGCGTCCGTCCATCGTTTCGCGGCGGGAATCCACGATTCGAGTGGCTCCGGCTGCTGCAGCCCTTTCCCGGTCGTCCCGACGGATATAGAAGTGCGGGATCTCCCGATCGTCACGGACCAGAAAAGGTTCTCCAGTCTCGAGGCGTCCGAAGAGATGTACGACGGGCCGGCCCGATTCGATGCGGTAGGTAGGTTGAAGGATGAAGCCTCGAGTTCCCATCGTTGGATCCAGAATAACGCCCGGGGGTGGAGGAGGGGAAGACTGCCGATCTGCGGTTGGCTAACCTTGAACCTTCAACCTTCAACCTTTAATCTTCAACCTGAGATTGGAAAGTCCCCGTCTTTCCAAGGATTATGTCGAGGAGATCCAGCGGCGGCGGGGCATGGACAGATGAATCTCCCCGGCGTTCTCTGCAGACCCGCGGATCCGATCAAGGAGTTCAAGGATGAAGAAACCATTGACAAGTAGTAGAGGAGCGAAGAACAACCCGAAACTGCGGCCCGCAAGCGCACGGATGGGTCGTCGCTGCTTTGTGGCGGGTGTGACGGGAGCCGCCGGACTTGCCGGAGCCGCGCTCGCTCAGGATCGGTACAGCCCCAAGGCCCCACCGATGCGCTATCCAGACCCTGACATCGTCGTCCTGGACCAGCGATTCTCGAAATACAAGCTCGGAAACACTCCCATCCAACGCCTTTACCACAGCAAGAAAATGTTGTGGGCGGAGGGTCCTGCCTGGAACGGAGTTGGTCGTTACCTGATCTGGAGCGATATTCCCAACAATGTTCAGCTGCGCTGGCTGGAAGAGAACGGACGCGTGAGCACCTTCCGTCATCCCTCCGGGCACAGCAACGGGAACACTTTCGATTTCCGAGGCCGACAGATCTCCTGTGAGCATGGGAATCGTCGAGTGGTCCGCTATGAGTACGATGGATCCGTTAGCGTCCTGGCCGACAACTGGGAGGGTAAGCCGCTGAATGCTCCCAATGATGCGATCGTTCATCCCGACGGGGGGCTTTGGTTCACCGATCCCGGCTATGGAAGCATGCTCCACTACGAAGGCAAAAAAAGCGTGCTGGAGATCAAAGAGGCAATCTACCGGATCGATCCGCACAGTGGGAAGCTTGGCAAGGTGACCGACCAGATCGAAAAGCCGAACGGGCTATGCTTCTCTCCCGACTATCAGAAGCTCTATGTAAGCGATACGGGATCGGCTCGGAACATTAAGGTCTGGCACGTGATCGATTCGACCAGGTTGTCCGGGGGAAGGGAGTTTGCGTCCATGGAACTGGAGGGCAAGACTGGAGCGGCCGACGGTATCCGGGCAGACAAGGACGGCAATATCTGGGCCAGCGCCGGGTGGGTCGGAGCCGGCTACGATGGAGTCCACGTCTTCGCACCAGACGGAGACCGAATCGGTCAGGTTCGTCTGCCCGAGATCTGCGGAAATGTGTGCTTCGGGGGTGCCAAGCGCAACCGGCTATTCATGACGGCAAGCCAGTCCCTTTACGCCGTCTATGTGGAGGCCCAGGGGGCGCACATCACGTAGTTCCAACACTCCAGGCTTTGGGAGGATTGAAAGCGGGAGGTGCCTTCTTGAAGTGGGAGGGGCCCGGGGTGCGACCGGGAGGATTCAAACGGCCGCTGCCCGAGCCCCCTCCCACATTTTCAATAACCTTCAGTCTGTTCAGTCCCCTCAGCCTGTCAGTCAATTCCCTGTCAGTGTGTGACGCGATGATGCTACTCGGGGTTCGGGAATCAGCTATAGTAGTTGGCAGGTACTTGACGAAGGGAAATTCGAATGGAAGTGAATGTCAAGGAACGACACTGTCATCTGAACGAACAGAGTCGAGAACAGATTGAACGTCGTATTCGTTTCGCCTTTGACAGGTTCAGCGACAGGATCGAGAGATTTTGCGTTCCTGGTTGCGAGCCTCCAAGTCTGGCCGAAAGGGCCGAGTTGATCGTTTGCGGCCAAGGGTTAACGATGTCTGAAAGACTGTCCAAGCGCTTGCTCACTGTTCAGAAGTGGCGACGACGCTACCTGCAGCAGGGACTGTCAGGACTGGAGGATCAACCTCGCTCAGGCCGCCCCCGAAAGTTAGAAAGTGCGAGCCATCCTCAAGGCCACGGTACAACGGGTTCCCTGTGAGTCGACCTTCTGGAGGTCCGGACAAACGCTGCAGCGTGCATGTGAAGATGGAGCGCTGGGAGGACGTGTTCACGAGTGCCCAGGCGGAAGATCCTGTGCAGGACCGTCTCGCTCTCAGCCGGTCGAGCCGTTCGCCGGATCCTCAAGATTAAAGATCAGTTCGAACACTAGCAGCCCACGGCTGGACTCTAGGCTGGATCGAGCTATTGCCCCCTCGACTGCATTGCCTGCCAGATTTTCTCCGGCGTGAGGGGAGTATCCAGGTGGTCGACTCCCAGGTAAGCCAGGGCGTCAACCACGGCATTCACGACGGCCGGGGTGGACCCGATCGTGGCTGCTTCGCCAATTCCTTTCACGCCCAGGGGATTCAAGTGGGTGGGAGTCACTGTTCGGCTCGTCTCAAAGCTTGGGAGTTGATGGGCTTTCGGCACTGCATAGTCCATCAATGTTCCCGTCAGGAGGTTTCCGTCCTCATCGTAATGGGCTCCCTCAAACAGAGCCTGCCCGATTCCCTGCGCAAGACCCCCGTGGACTTGTCCCTCTACAAGCATGGGATTGATAACACGACCGCAGTCGTCGACTGACACGTAACGAAGGATCTGGATCGAGCCTGTTTCCGGGTCGATTTCAACAACACAGAAATGAAAACCAAAAGGATAGGTTTGTCCCTCAGGTTCAAAGCGCCCCTCGGAGTGGAGCTTCCCCTTCAGATCCTCGGGTAAACTCTCGCTGTACGCGGCAGCGGCTACTTCCTCCCAACTGACCCCGTGTCCGGGGCTCCCTACCACCTGGAACTCACCCTCTTCCAACCGGATGTCCGCCTCAGCTGCCTCCAGCAGATGGGCGGCAATTTGCCGGGCGCCCTGCTGGACAATCTCGGAACGCTGCAGGACCGCTGTACCCCCGACGGGAGCGCTGCGGCTGCCGAAGGTACCAATTCCCTCGCGAACGATGGCGGTGTCCCCATGCTTGACTTCGATTCGATCGATGGGGATCTGAAGAATCTCAGCCACAATCTGGGCCCAACTCGTTTGGTGTCCCTGACCATGCGGAGAAGTGCCCGTGAGAACGACTGCACTCCCGTCCGGCCGCACCTCGACCGATCCGGACTCCCAGGGCCCGAAGCCGCAAATCTCGACATAACCCGAGACACCGATTCCCAACGGATGGGCTCCGTTCCGGAGTCTCTCTGCCTGTTCGGCGCGCAGCTCTTCGTAGTCGATCAACCGCAACGCTTCCTGCAGAGGTCGGGCGTAATCCCCGCTGTCGTACGTCAGGCCTAGAACCGTGGTGTGTGGGAAGCGGTCCGGAGGAATAAAATTCCTTCTCCTCAGCTCGATGGGATCGAGGGAAAGCTTGCGAGCCAGATGGTCCATTCCCCTTTCGATCATGTAACAGGCTTCGGGTCTTCCGGCTCCTCGATAAGGTTCCATGGGGGCCTTGTTCGTGAACACTCCGACGGCGCGAGAACTGGCATTGGAGATATCGTAGATTCCCGTCATCATCAGTCCGGTAAGGGGGCTGACGACAGGTGTCACGCGGCCCAGGTAGGCCCCGCAGTCGGCCTTCACCAGGAGCTCGGCTCCCAGAACACGACCCTTGCGGGTAGCCGCCAGCCGAATCCGGTTGGTCTGATCCCTTCCGTGGACGGTGGCCAGGTAGTCCTCACTGCGCGAGGCCACCCAGCGGACCGGACGCTCCAGGCGGCGAGCCAGCAAGGGAACCAGCACTTCCTCCGGATAAACATTGCACTTCACACCAAATCCCCCGCCGACTTCGGGGGCGATGACACGAATCCTTTCCGCCGGAACCCCGATCACCTGTGCGAGTTCGTCTCGCAGCCCGTGGGGTACCTGCGTCGTCGACCACACCGTGAGCGATTGTGTCTCCGGATCGTAGCAGGCCCGTACAGCCCGGGGCTCCATCGCGTTTGGGATCACCCGTTGCACGCGGATCTCCAGCTCGGTCACCACGTCTGCCTCAGCAAAAGCGCTCTCCACATCTCCCCCTTCGGCTGACCAGGAAAACGCTTCATTCCCCTCGGGATGCAACCTGGGAGCTTCCGGAGCCAGGGCTCGAGCAAGTGAGGCTGCCACTGGCAAGGGATCATAGTCGACCAGAATCTGTTCCGCAGCGTCTTCGGCGGCTGCCGCGGTTTCGGCCACGACCACAGCAACGGGGTCGCCCGTGAAACGGACTCGCTGACTCTGGAGCAGCTGACGATCCGGTTCCTGCAGTCTGTCGTATTCGCCGCCGGGTGCGGCTGTGGCGATCGACAGCGAACACAGCACCTCCGGATTGAGATCGGTGCCCGTCAAGACGGCAATTACGCCGTCGCACGTTTCGGCTGCAGCTGTGTCAATGCTCCGGACTCGAGCATGTGGGTATGAACTGCGCAGAAAGACGGCATTCAAGTCGTCGGCACTGGTTATGTCCGCCACGTAGCGGCCTTTCCCGGTGATCAGGTTGGGGTCTTCACGGCGCCGGACACGGGCCCCGATGAACTTGGGGAGGGGCGGTTGGACCAAACTGCGTTCCTCGTTTTGAGATCTGGGAATCTGGAATCCCTACTGATTCAGCGCCTGCCTTGCGCCATCGAGCAGTTTGTCGATGCCATCCAGGGAATCACCGTTTCGGGACTTGTAGATCTGCTCCAGGTAACCGCGGGCTTTGGCCGAACCGGGCCTGTCCAGCACAGTGGCCATCGCAAACGCTCCCATGGCCTCGACCATCTCCTGCTCCTTCCAGTGGGCCAGGCCGATGAACAGGTACGCCTGTTCATTCTTGGGTGAATACTTCAACGACTCGTAAAACTGCTGGATGGCCGACTGGTAGTCCGATCTCAGATAGGCATCGTTGGCCTGCAGGTTGTAAGCCGTTGCCACGATCTGGGACCAGCGCTGCGCATCCCACTTCGGCGGGACCTGGCCGGGGAAAGCACGCAGGAGCTGGTCGTAATACTTCATCGCGTTGTTCAGGTCCTGTTGCCGCGTGTAGTACTCTGCCAGCCACACAGCAAAGTAGACTCCTTCTTTGGGCCCGAGTGCCTTGAGTGCCTTCTGGCTGTATTCAAGCGCTTTGGGTCCGTTTTGTGTCGCAATGTAACTGTCCGCCAGCATGGCCGCGAATGTAGAATTCGGCTTCGTGGCGTACAGCTCCTCACCCAGTTCGATGACCCGGGCGTAGTTCTTGGCCTGATAGGCCTGCCTGAGAAGTTGTTCGGGCGTCGGCCTCAGTTGCGGAAAAAGATCCATCATCTTGGCGGTCAAAGCCTTCGCCTCCTGGCTCTTCCCGGCGGCCTCATAGTCCTTCACGATTTGTCCGAAAAAGCTGACCATGACCTGGCGCATTTTGGCACGGGTGTGCAGCTTCCGATGAAAGTAATCCAGCTTCGCCTCCCGCTGATCCAGGGGCGCCTGCATGATCTCCTGGACCTGGGCGTAGTGTTCGCGGTAAAGCCAGTCCGACTCGACCGGAATCCCCTCCGGCGCTTCGACCGGCTCCTGAGCAAAAACGACTCCTCCTGGAATCCACAGGCAGGCAATCATCAAGATGAAGGCGCGGTTCACGACAGTTTGCATGGTCCTTTTCTCCGAAATGCGGAGGAGACTACCAAATGATTTCAGCAACGCGTCCCGAAGACTAATAGCCGGTCACGTCTCGAGAGGCAACTCCTAATCTTACCTCAGTCTTCGTTGAACTGAGAAACGAGGCTTCGGCCCTGAACATGGGCAGGAATCTCGAGGCCCAGGATCTCGGCCAGCGTCGGGGCCATGTCAATGGTTCGTACCCGACCCTCCACTCGCTTTGGTGACACGCCCGGCTGAAGAAAGAGGATGGGTACGTGAGTGTCATAGCGGTACGGTGTTCCGTGGCTTGTCCCAAGGGTGGTTGTCACCTGGTATTGCTCCAACTGGAGCATCAGGTCCGGGCTTCGTTTCGGATCAAAACTGTTCTTGAACAACCGGTGAAAGGGATCGTCGGATTCGGTGAGCAGTTCAGTCCGGGTCCAGATGCGTCGGATCACGGGGCACTCCTCGAGCACCTCCGCCGCAACCTTTTCAACTCTTGCCGGGTCGAGTCCCATCCGCTCTATCAAATCGTAGTCAAGGCAAAAATCGTCCAGTAGCCAGGCCGCCTCCACTCCCAGGCGCCTGGAAATCTCTGAGAGCTGATTCTGCCAGCAGGCGGTATCCTCGTGGTCGGCGCGACGTCCGGCAAGACCGCTTGCCTGCCGAGATTCCGGCATGGGGCAGACTCCATGATCCGCGCTCAAGGCGATGAGGGTTCGATCCAGGCCGATGTGCCGGTCGATGAAGTCGAGAAGATCGCCCAGCTGCCCATCCAGCCGCATCAGAGTGTCCAGGAGCTCGGGGCTGTTTGGCCCGTAGCCGTGCCCTACCAGGTCGGGAGCGGAAAAAGATAATCCAAGGTAATCGGGACTCCCGTCCTGGCCGATGGCCTCCTGGACGATCAACTCCTTTGCAAACTCCGCCAGGTACTCGTCAACCATAGGGCTGCTGGCGAAGGATGAGTAAAAGGACGGTCCCGGGCGGAAACTACGGCCCCCAAGAGCGTGGGGAAATCCGCGCTCAAACCATCCGAAGTCGGTGTCCTCGATGGAAAGCGATTTCTTGACACTCTCATCGATCGGAAGGGGTTCCCAGACCTGGCCAAAGTATCGCTCGGGCAGGTTGCCGGCATTGAAATCGGTGACCCACTGAGGGTAGCTGGTTTGGTAGTAGGTACTCGTCACAAAATCCCCACCGCGGTACCAGTAGGCGCCGTCCGCTCCGTGTCCCCCCAAAAGAATGGCTGCTCGGTCTTTGTAACTGGCCGCGAAGGCCTTGGAACTCGGCCACTGCTCCTTCATCCACTCTGGCAGAGCAGAGACTTGAAGATTGTTGGGCGAGCGCCCACTCGGGGCGGCAGACCCGATCAGGGGCCAGTTGGCGTCCCCGACGCAGTACATGGAAACCCGCCGTTGCTTGTCAAACCACTGATTCGTGATGATTCCGGAACGGCTCGGGTAAGTCCCTGTCGAAATGGAGGCATGTCCTGGCCCAGTGGTTGTGACGGCATGATCCTGGTGGCCATCGACAAACAAGACTCCCCGCTCCGCCAGCCTGGCCAGCCCATCTTTGAGAACGGGTGCAAAGCGATCCAGGTAGTCCGCCCGGAACTGATCAATGGCCAGGATCAGGACAAGCCTGTAGTCGGAGCCTGAGCCGGGGAGCAGCGGTTCCTCCGGAGCTGGAGATTCGGTACAGGAAACCGGAAGGATCGCCAACAGGAAGACTGGAATTAGCGTTTTCATGATTGGGCCCCGCGTTCCACGTGCCGGCGTATTGTACTTGCGGCAGAGGAAAGTTCCAACGGAGAAACCGGAAGCCTTGAGAAACGGGCCGGAGCCCGCCGCGAAACAATGACGGGCTTCATTGCCCTGCTGTACAATTCGAGGGCAAACTGGTGGGGACGTAGCTCAGCTTGGAAGAGCGCCTGAATCGCACTCAGGAGGTCGTGGGTTCGAGTCCCATCGTCTCCACCATCTATAGTCCTATATTTTAAAGTAGTTTAAGTCTCATCTCCCTTCCCCAATCTCTCGCCGATACTTACTGTGGTTGCGGATAGGTTGCGGATTCTGCTCTAGAGAGCTACAAGGCGGCCCTGCCGCTCTGCGGGCTGGACTTTCAAGACACGTCGTCGTCTGCAACAATGGACCGAGCCGGGAGGTGTGTTGTGAAGTGGGTCGTCGTTCCATCTCTTTCTCTTTTCTTCCTGGTGCCACTCGGTGCCGATACCTTCACGGTGGGATCGGGGGGCACACACGCCACGATCCAGGAGGCGGTTGCCGCCGCCAACGCTGCCGGAGACGACGAAATCAGAATTCGGGAAGGCACTTTTATGCAAACCGTCGCCATCCAGCTGAGAGAAGACTCCCTGACCATCAGCGGAGGCTGGAACGGCAACTTCACGACGCAGACGGAAGACCCTTCCCTGACCGTTATCGACGCACAAAGTCTCAATGCCGTGATCACCTTCGTGGGCGCAGGGTCCGGGCTGGTTCTGGTCCGCAACCTGACGGTTACGCAGGGCGACAGCAACACGGGAGGAGGCATTCGGGTCAGTGCGGGAGACCCGGCCAATGTTCGGATCGAGCACCTTCGGGTCGTTGCGAACCGGGCCGGGGGAGAGGGATCCCCTGGACGGGGCGGTGGCATCTACGCGGACCTGCGGGGCGAAAGCCGGCTCGTGATCCAGGATTCTGAAGTCTTCGACAACATGGCTACCGGGTTTCAGGGCGGTGGTATCTATGCTTCTGTCCGACAGTCTTCAGAACTGACAATCGAACGTTGTCTCATTCGCAACAACCGACTTGTTCAAGAGACAGGGGCGTCAGGAGGAGGTCTTTGGGTCGGCCTCAACGAAACCACCAGCGGGACACTACGAGAGACTCAGCTGACGCAGAATGCCATTGAATCCGAGGATGGTGCCACCCCGGGTGCCGGCTTCTTTTGGGCCGGGGGCCGGGACACCACTTCCCTGATCTCCGGCAATACCATTGACATGAACACCTGCACGGGAAGGGCCACGGCCGAGGGATGCGCGTTTCATCTGAGGCAGGCGGGAAGCGCTGAGTTTCTGGACAATGTGATTTCGAACAACACCACATTGGGAAGCGCGGGATTCCCGGCTTCCGGGGGGTTCATCCTTGCCCAGTCATCCGGCAGCATTACAGCGGAAAGAAACCGCTGGTTTTGCAACACCAATCAGATCGGCCTCAAGGGGCGACACATGGTGGTGTGGGCGAACGCCGACGCTCAGATCGTTTTCCGTGACGCCGCTGTTCTGGAGAGTAACACCGACGGTCTCAATCTGGTCGCTGACGAGCGAGGATCGGTTCTGGTCACCAATGTGACGGTCTCAGGGCACTGGCTCGAAGGCGAGGAAGTGTCCGGCATCAGTGCGACCCGGCCGGGGGAGATGAGCGTGTTCAATTCTATTTCCTTCGGAAACGATCGAGACGCAGCGCTGGCAGCCCACGTTCAGACCGGCAACAACCTGTTCGGCGTGGATCCCCTGTTTGTCGATCCCGCCAACGGCGACTACCGGGTGCTAGCGGGTTCTCCGGCCGTCGATGCGGGGAACAACGACCCTCCCGGTGGTCTGACTGAGTTCGGCATCGATGGAGGCGATCGCGTCATCGGACCGGCGGTGGATATCGGGGCCTACGAGCTGAACCAGGCACAGGAGATCTACGTTTTCGCCCAGGCCGCCGATGGAGTGGTCGGCAACATCGGCTTCAACATGGATTTCAATGTGGCCAACCTGGGTGCCAACGCGACGGGCTTCACACTCGATTTCCTGGACGACAACGGTCAGAACATGCAACTGCCGGTGCAGGGTCTGGCAGGTCGGGAAACAGCACCGGCCGGATCGCAGTTGACGGGGTCCGTGTCGATGCGCCTGGACCCCGGCTACTCCATCACACTGGAGACGACGGGGGTGGAAGAGCTCAAGTCCGGCTACGCGGTCTTGCGCACGGGCCCGGGGATCGGCGCTAATGCGGTTTTCACCCGCCGCGACGTAGCGACCGGCACCATTCTGCTGGAAGCCGGGGTGCCCGCCACCATGACGCTGCAGCAGGCTACTGTTTTTGCCAACTCCCTGGGGCACCTGGAAACCGGGCTGGCGGTGGTGGACGGTAACGTGGGCGGTGCCGGACCGGCCGGGCCGGTACCCGATGAAATCCCGGTCCGACTCTACGACGAAGCCTTCAATCTGGTGGACGAGACGGTTCTGGAGATGTCCGGAGGAGAGCACCTGGCCCGTTTTGTGAGCCAGTTTTTCCCCGACTCGGAGCAGGCCGGTGAGATGCGGGGTGTGCTGACCGTGGAGAGTGATGTCCCGCTGGCTCTGGTGACGCTGCGCCAGAACGACGCTCCGGGAGTGGAGTATCCAAACGAGGTGCCCACGCTGGCAGCTTTTCCGGTGATGGAGGGCCGGGCGGATGCAGAGGGGGCCGGCGTCGGGGAGCAGGTAGTCCTTTACTTCGCCCAGGTGGGAGCGGGTCAGGCCGGTGACATCGGGATCGAGACTTCTCTGAATCTGGCCAACCGGGGAACGGGAGCCGCTGCGGTGGTGGTGGAGTTTTTCGATGATGACGGCAACCCCATGGAACTGACCCTGGGTGAGCTGGGAACAGGCTCCAGTTTTCAGTTCAATCTGGCCGGGGGCGAGTCGATCGTCCTGGCCACGGGAGCGGCCGGTGATCTGAAGGTCGGCTATGCTCGGGTTACGACGGAGGCAACGGTGAGCGGAACAGCCGTTTTTTCCCGCACCCATGTCCCCACGGGGATCCTGGTCTATGAATCGGGAGTCCCGGTGAGCACTCCGGCGGGCAGCCTGGCTCTGTTCGTGGACACGCGGGGAGCCAGAGAAACGGGCGTGGCCCTGGTCAATACGGCCGAGGCGGCCATGGCCGGAGAGGCACCGCTGACATTGAGACTTTACGGGCAGTTCAATGACCTGCAGGCAGAGGTGGAACTGGAACTGGGCCCGGGCGGACACACGGCCCGCTTCGTGACCCAGTTTTTCGAAGAAGTCTAGGGAGTCGAGGAGATGCAGGGTCTGATGACCATCGAAGGAGCTCCCCTGGCGGCAGTCACCCTGCGTCAAAACGATGATCCCGCTGTGGCCTTCCCGGAGGACGTCCCCACCCTCACCGCCTATCCGGTGCTGGTCCCCTGATTTGTGCCCACATGTCTGTCGCCCCCTCTGGGGGCTTCTGGTGTTTGTTCAGCAACTGATGACCACCCTTAGCTTTTCGAAAGCGATCAAGTTACTCTCAAGTTAGCTGGCGACTCTCAGTGAACAGTCGCATGTTTCACACGGTCCATTCCACCTGCACTGAAGACGTTGACACTCAGTGTGGATGAGAACGTGACGGGACTGCGTAGTGGTTGGATGATGCTCCTGCAATGGTCGAAGTTTGTGAATGAGAGGCGGACCAAACCAACTGGCCCTGGTGTTGGGACATACAGGTGGGGCAGGACAAACTGATTGTCTCCTTGGACTTCATGGGCCTGATCCGAGCGGAGCCCTCGGGAAAGATCGCCGCCACAGTGGTTCAGGTCCGGCCCGCCCAGTTCACAACGATGCCGGTAGCGGCCCTTTAGACTCCTCCCGTTGCGCCTCCTTCGCGCTTAGCCCGGATTATGCAAGAGATCTGAATCCGAGTGAGATTTGGGTCCAGAAAAAAAGCCGTAGCTCTCTGATATAAAAGGGTTTACATAAAAACAACCCTAAACAGGAGCTACGGCTATGTTGAAAACAGTCTGCCAGAATACCCTGCCATTTCACAGCCACAGAGACATCACAGCTCGTTTTGATGGGGGGAGCCTCACTTCCGACGCAGGATGGTTGTTGTTTGGATCGCTGGATCGGCAACATCGATTGTGCGAGGGCTTCAGTTCGTGTATTGCGGAAAGCCGGGACCGACGCTACATTCGTCATGACCTGTTGAAGTTGATCCGACAACGAGTGTTGCAGATCGTGGCCGGCTACGAAGACTGTAATGACGCCGATACGCTGCGCTCGGATCCGATGCTCAAGACAGTCTGTGATCAGTTGCCCGAGAGCGATCCCGATTTGGCCACCCAGCCGACTTTCTCCCGCTTGGAGAACTCCGTCACCAAGAAGGATCTGATGCGTCTGAGCCGGTGGCTGCTACGCCGTTATGTGCGCTCCCTGAAGAAGAGACGTCCCGCCAAGATCATCCTGGATCTGGACAGTACCGACGACCACACTCACGGCCAACAGGAGTTCGCCTTCTACCACGGGTATTACCGAAACCACATTCTGCATCCTTTGCTGATCTTCGATGCCGCCACGGGAGACCTGGTCTGTGCCGTGTTGAGACCTGGCAACAAGGGGGCTGCCTCTCACATCGTGCCCATTCTGAAGCGCGTCGTGGAGGCCATCCGACAAGCAGTGGGGACGGATGTCGAGATTGAGATTCGGGCCGACAGCGGCTTTGCCACGCCTCGGCTCTACGAGTTCTGTGAAGGTGAAGAGAATCAACTCCAATATGTCATTGGGTTAAGTCGCAACCCTCGCCTGCAGCGAGTGGTCGAGCCCCTGCTGGATTCGACTCGGGAAAGGTTCGTTGAGCGGGAGGAAAAACAGCGTCAGTTTGACGAGTTTCTTTATCGAGCCAACAGCTGGGATCGATCCCGTCGCGTCATTGTCAAAGTGGAGGTCGATCAGCGCGGGATCAATCGTCGCTTTGTGGTCACCAACCGGGACGATCTCTGCTCCCAATCACTTTATGACCACTACACCGACCGAGGGCAGACCGAGAACTTCATCAAGGCCTTTAAGAATCATCTGAGCATGGACCGACTCAGCTGTCATCGATTCCTGGCCAACCAGTTTCGACTCCTCCTGCATGCACTGGCTTACCAGATGTTCGTGCGCCTGCGCGACTATCTGCACGGAACCCCCTGGCACAAGCTCGAAATCGAAACCTTACGTCGTCGTGTCCTCAAGATCGGGGCCCGGATCCGACAAACCACTCGACGCATCTGGGTCCATCTTTCCTCAGCCTTTCCCGAACAACCCCTCTTTCACCTCGTCTTGAGTCGCCTGAACTCCAGCTAGCTTCTCCCAGTTCCCCGAAAAACCGCTTCCGACACTCATCCAGGCCCAGATCTGTCTGAAATTCACTCCCCCAACCACTCAAACGCCTCGCCAACCGATATTCTTCGCAAATCCGCCTGTCACAACTGCCCGCTTCCGAGTTGGGCCACTTCTCGAGCCCGTTTTTCAACAGCGGATTACGGTTCTTGCATAATCCGGGCTAGAACGGAGGCTCAGGATTGTGGCGATTGAATCTGCCATGTTTTGCTTTTCACAAGATGGCTCCAACCTCAACCAGAGCCACTGACTGGGGGTCTGCGGGCCCTCTGGCTAGCATTACCAAGTGTCCGGTGCAGCGGATGTCAGTTGGGTCGGCAGGATTCGGTTGGCAACCCACTCAAGCGGCCCAGATTGTAACCATTCTGTAACCGCGCCAACCCAAATCCACCCATTCCACCCCACTCCAGCCAAGATAGAGGATGTTTAAGTGATTGATAAATATAGTATTTACAGTGGTTTAGGGTTTGCCCGTTACGGACTTAAAATCCTGGGGCCTTAGGCCCGTGTGGGTTCGAGTCCCACCCTGGGCACCACGCCTGAAACCCGAGTCCTACGGGGCTCTGCGCCCTTCGAGGGCATTCGACCTTCAGCTCTCGAACTTTGCCATTTAGAGGGGGGTTGTGCCCGCAAGTGTGCCCGCGGGAAACTCACTCCAGCTCACTCCAGCCAAGATAAGGGGGTTCAGAGGATCGGCTGAATCCCTCCGGAAGCACCGCCACTGTGCGACCAGACCTAGGGACCGCAGGGCAAGATTCTCAAGGCCTGCGAGCGGCACAAGTTCAATGTTCTCAGTGCGGACCGAATAAACAGGAGCGACACCCGAGAATACGCGCCTCAGTCTCGACTATCGGTTTGCAATCGCCGATGCTTGCAGTTCTTCCCGAACCTCTTCAAAGACGCCCAGGACTTTAGAAGAGAACAGTCGATCGGACAGCTGATAGTCCGCGCGAGCATCCAGGACATGGCCGAAGTACTCGCGGGCCCGCTTCATCGATTCGGCTTCCGGTTCCTCGTTGGACAGGCCCATCTGAGAGTAGGCAACTCCAAGGTAGGCCTGAAGGTGGATCTTGAGCTTGCCGGAACCCCCCACAAGTACTTCCAGAAGATCGATGGCCTCTTTGGGCCGGCCTTCCATCAGGGCCAGTAAGCCCACCTCGACCGATGGGAACAGATCTTCGTCGTTTGACTCACAAATCATCAAGGGATCGAGCCTGTCGGACCGAAAACGATCGGGATCCAATCGCCGCGCTTTGAGGAAGTGCCTTCGGGCCTCCGGGCAGCGTTTCTTGGCCCGGAGCCACCGGCCGTCCCTGACATGACCGTTGTACCGACGGCTGCTTTTGAGTAGCTCCTGGGCAGCTTGATTCCCGGGGTCCAGCTCCAGGGCTTCCCCATATTCCTTTTCAGCGCTTTGAAAGTGTTTCTGGGCTACCAGTCTTCGAGCATTCTCGAGGTGCACCATCGAGGCGGCTTTTTGGTGAGATTCCTGGGCTTCGGTGTGATCTTGTTTGAGATCGAGGACTTGCTGAAAGCCGTCGCCAGCCTCCTGCCAGCGTTCCTCTGCAAGAGCCTGGCGCGCGTCTGCCAAGAGTCGGTCAAACTTGGAGCGTTCCGACAGCCGCTCGATCTGAGCGGGTAGACCGTCCTTTGCAGCGAGTTCGGGATGCAGGTCCATGGCACCGCGAAACTCGGCCATCGCGGCCGAAACATCCGCTTCTTTAATATGCCGCTCGCCGTTCGCCTTCAGACGCCGATACCCCTTCTGGTCCTCGGCAATCTTCCGGAGAGCGAGTGCGACCGACTGCTCGTCCGGGTAGACCTGCCGCGCCTCTTGGAGTTTGGCTTCGGCTTCATGATGCCGCCTCTCCTGCAAAAGATGCCGACCTTCCCTTGCCAAGTCTCTTGCCCGCTGCATTTCCTGCTCAACGCGAGCCAGGCCCTCCTCGAGGCCCGCAGCCTGGAAGAGCGCGGGATCCAACTCCCGGGCCTGGCCATAAGACTCCATGGCCGAGTTCAAATTCTTCTCTTGAGCAAATGCTTCCGCTTCCCGGCCCAGCTCGGAAACCAGCTCCTTTCTGCGCTCTTGGGCCTTGGCGACGGCTCCCTTAAATCTCCAGCCTCTCTCTTTTTCGACATCCAGCTGGCGAGCGATCGTCAGGAGTTCGATCGTTTTGGGCCGAGGCGGGTACCCTTGGATCACCTCAAGGATGGCGGTGTACCATCGTTTCTTGGCGTTGGTGAGTTTCTTCTGAAGCTTCGCCTTTTCTCGCTCTGACGGTTCCAAGGAAATCGCCTGGGAGTAGAGGTCGACTGCCTGGGCAAGTTTTCCCTGGCGTTCCAGTTGCTGGGCTTTCAGTCGGAGCTTCATAGACTCCTGAGCGGAAACGAGGCTACCGGCGATCAGAATGAGGAGGATCAGGAGCGCCGAGCGACGTCTGGAGCCAACTTGGGGACAGTGAATCGAAGCGATGCTTTTCATGATTTGAAGCGGATAGCGCTCGACGCGAGGTGTCACAGTGTTCTTAGTAACAGTTATTTCGGTGCTCTCCCACGGAGGCGCGAGATTTCCCTTCCAATCTCTTCATTGACTCGAAAGTTCGGTAGCTCGACGTGATGGCTCTGACGCTCTCCGGATTCTGTTTCGACCGCGAGCCAGACGGATCCAAAGTCCGGAAATCGATCATTGCTAAGTCGGAGTTCGTATTGGCCGGGAGGTAGCGAAATCCAACAAGGAGTAGTGCACTCGATACCCTCGAGCGGGGTTTGATCGTCCCGGCGGATGACGGAATCGACACGTGCCCAGGGCGTGGAGGTCAGGCCCACTGCACCGGGAGGAAGTGGGGCGAGATCGACCACAGCCTGAGGAAGGGGCTCTTTCACATCAGGCGCACTATCGAGCCACAAGGGCACTGCCAGAGACAAGACCAGTGCGGCGACTGCGGCTCCGGTATATTGAAGCCATTTTCGCGAAGACCAGTCTCCAACTTTCACTGACGACATCGAGTTCCGTAGCTGAAGGAGCCACTTTCTGAATTCCATTTCCGGCAGCGCTTGGCGCATTCCGCCCAGTCGTTGGCGAATTTCCGTTAGGCTGCTCTGAAAACGCCTCCATTCGGGCAGGCGAGATTTGAAGAGACGGAACCCCTTTTGAAGCGCCGCCTGGGAAGAGGCCAGCCAGCGCGCGGCTTCGGCTTGCAGACGAGGTGTCAGGCGAGTGAGATCGAATCGCAGGCTATGTTGGCTCTCGGGAGGGGTCTCGGAGCCGGCAGAAGCCTGAGCCAAAGGCCGCACCTGAGAGGCGGATCGGCTCTCTCCTTCCAATTCCAATTGCAACTCGGTGGCCTCGGCATGGTCCGGCACGAGAAACAGAGCGAACTCGGCAATGCCTGAGGCGTCCTTCACGCGGCCCAGCCGTGCTTCGCGTTGAGCGAATTCCACCAGGTTCGACAACGTCTGCTGTTCTTGATGACGTGCTCGATCCAAGTCCGATTCCGCGGCTTGATAGAGGGACCGAAGCTCTCGGTGGTCGGGATCGAGCGCAAGTCCCTGAACCGCCGCCTCGAGGCAGGGTTGGCAGGCTCCGGTCTCCAGCGACGAGCGGGCCCTTTCGACCAGGCGTTCGAGACGGCCCTGCTGCTGCCGGTTCTCTTCAATGTTCTGCTTGAGTTCCAGAGCGTCCGAGTGATGGGGCTCAAGGGCCAGCAGCTGGTCGAGCATGGCAGCGGCTGCCTGAGGCTGCCCGACACCTTCCAGGTCTCGCGCTTGTTTGAGAAGCGAGCGAACTTCTTGTCGGAGTTCCGCCATTCTGGCCTGGATTCTCCGACGGAAAGCGCGCGCCTCTTCAAGTTCAAGCTCGGGCGAGACTCTCAAGGCCCGTTCAACTTCTTGTCGGACCGGCTTCGGCCAGCAGCCCTTCCAGAGCTTTCTGTTGTCTTGATTCGAGTCGACCCCTGAGGTCAAAGGCTTCCGGATGATCGGGTTCGAGGTCCAGCATCCTACTCAGGATTGCCTGGCAATCGTGGTCTTCGCCTTCCACAAAGGCCCTTCGACAAGCCGCCAGTCCAGCCGATAGTTTCAAGGTTCTTTCTTGTAGCCGCCGAGATTGTGCCTCATGACTTCGGCGCAACTCGAGCGCCAAGGGGTTGGTTGGATGGAGCTGAAGGACCTGGTCGACCGTTTTCGAGCAGCCCTCGAAATCGAAACTGGCGATCTGCTCTCGGCCCAGGGAGAGGAGGCGATGAACCTCCAAAGCCTTGTCGCGTCTCTCGGCCACAAGTCGGTGGCGCTCGTCCAGTAACGCGTTCAAATAGAGTAGATTCCCATAGTCGTCGGGGTCTCCTTGCGGCGGCTCGACTCGGAAGAGAGGCGCATCGAAGAACCCTGGGACCTTACCGATTGGAAATGCTTCCTCCCAACTCTTTTCCAGCTCGGCGAGCTGGCGGGCGACCGTCGATTTCAATACCTCGCCTTCAGCAGGCACTCTCTCTTTGAATTCCAGCAGAACCGAGGCGAACTGCCGGGCATTGCCGTATCGGTCTTCCGGATTTCGGGTGACAGCCTTTTCGAGAATTCGGTTCAGAACCGGAGTGGCGCCCGAGAAAATGGAAACTGGATCGCGGGAGCCGCCGTCGCTCGACTCTCGGAAGGACGGAACAGCGGTGAGGAACTCCTGAAGAATCGTCCCCACGGCCTCGATATCGCTTGCGAAATCGAAATCATCTGCGCGCTCGAAGGGTCGATCCCCGGCCGCATCAGAACCGGAACGGGCCGAGCTGGCACTTCCGAACCCCAGGATCTTGACGAATCCGTTGACATCAAACTTGATTCTCCCGGGGCGGAGTCCGCCGTGGGCGATACCGTGATCATGTGCGTGGGCCAAGCCCTGGCAGATCTGAGCGACGATTTCAAGCTTCCGCCCAAAAGGTACGAAAAGCCGGTTGCGGATGAGGTGCTCCAGGCCCTCGCCTTCGATGTATTCCATGGCAACGAAGGGATGCGGCCCCGATTCCCCGATGTCGTAGATTCTGGTGAGATTCGGATGATTGAGCTGGGCGGCGGATCGCACGTCCTCAAAGAGGCGTGAGATTCTCCCATCGTCCGCTTGAGTTCCCCGGAGGAACTCTTTGATGACCACGTCACGACCCAGCCGCAGGTCGCGCGCCCTGTAAACTACACTCCGAGGTCCCCGGCCGATTTCTCCTTTGACTTCGTATCTCGGAAATGCCGCTTCACTCATCTCTTCCCAGGTTGGACTTGAGCGACTTCGTTGATCGTCTTCCTCACCCGACTCTCCCAGTCTGGTTTGCTGTCGCCAGCATCTTAGCAGCGATCTTCACGCGGGTTGGTGGAGCTGATCACAGTTTGAGGAGGCTGTGCGACGTGTGGATTCATGACCTGGAGCACGACATCGAGATTCGGCTTACCCGCGACGGATCTATGGACATCTGGCCTCTCTGGACTCCCGATGGTCAACGTGTTGTGTTCGACCGCGACGGGCTATTCCCGAATTTGTACTGGAAAAAGGCGGACGGTACGGGTGATCGGCTTCCTTTACACTTTTGCCCATTTTCCCCCAACTCTGGGAGGTTACGGAATAACTTGGCGCACCTGCCTGGTTCAATCGCTGGCTTCCGGTGGACGGGTGAGAGGCCAGTCAGCGGGCTAAGAAACCCGCTAGAATCATGACTATTATGTTGTCAAGAGCCAAGATCGTGATTTCCTTGAGTCTCACCTTCTCGACCTCGCCCTTGGCGGGCGAAAGCGGATCAGAAAGCTCCCTGCTGGTCACGCCCGTGGTGGTGCAGGGGGATCTGCTAGCTGGCCGCCATTTGCAAACCACCTTCAGAGTCGTCAACCTGCTTGATCGACAGATCACGCTCAGGATCGAGGGGTTGAACGATGACGGAGTGGTGGAGCGGATTTTCTGTCCCGGCCCCGTGGTGGGGGGCCCGGAGCGAACCCTCATGTTGCCCGCCACCGGCGTCATCAATCTGGGCAGCGGGGGAAATGCCTTCAACGGCTGGGCGAGGATCACGTCAGAGGAGCGGCTGACGGAGAGCGTTCAGGTTACGGCCGAGGTCTCGGTCATCAAGGGAGCTTCGATGCCCTGCCCTCCGGTCATCTGCAGAAGACCATCAGACGAGATCTTCAGTAGTATTCAGTTGAGGGCCGTCGAGCCCGCAAAACGGTTCCGATCTCAAGCCACCATCGCGTCCCACCGCGAGAGCGCCTTCGCGATCGTCAACCCGTCGGCGGCCGAGCGGGCTCAGATCCAGATCCTGGCCCGGGACCGGACCGGCCAGGTACTGGACGCCAACGAACTGACGCTGGCGCCGGGCGCTCGTGTCAACCTTCTGCTCTGGCAGCTGCTTCTGCTCAACAAGGTCTTTATCGTCGCTCCCGAACGCCCCGACAACTTTCACGGGTCGCTTGAAATCAGCAGCGACGTTCCGGTGGGTGTAGGCGGAATTCACGTGCTTCTGCCGGAGGGCAAGCTGGTGAATCTGCCGGTGCGGACGCTTCCTGCCCAGGAACCGATTGCCGTCGGGAGGCGATAAGGCTCCAAGAAGGCGGTTGAGGATTCGCTCTCTCGGAGGGTCTTTTGCCGAGACCTACGTGATCCGAACTGGGCCAACCCAAATCCACCCAATTCCACCCCACTCCAGCCAAGATAGGGGATTCCTACTTGGAGGGCCGTTTGGTTTGCGCCCTCATTCCGTTGCCTTGTTGCTGCTCTTGTCTACCTCCCCCACGCCTCCCTTTTTACATCCCAAAACACCCGGTAGCCCAACCCTCATGGCCCCTTGTTGGCCCATCTTGACCCTCATTTCACTACTTGCTACCCTCAGCTTGAAAAGCAAATTTTTATCTTCCCTGACTTCTGATTCTTCTTGCCCTTTGGAGTGGATATGGCAAAGCCGGTGACGGTTGTTGATCTGCTTGAACACGGAAGCGATGAGGCGGTCGCCATCGTTGCGCCAGGGCGTGGCCCCTTGACATACTCAAATCTTCGGGCGCACGTTACGAATACGGTTGCACAACTGAACAAACTTGGCATTGGACGCAACGATCCGGTGGCCATCGTTCTGCCCAATGGACCGGAGATGGCGTCTGCGTTTATCGCCGTCGCCGCAGGTGCCACGACCGCACCGCTGAATCCAGCATACAAGGCCGAGGAATTCGAATTCTACCTCTCGGACTTGAATGCCAAACTACTGCTGGTCGAGTCAGGCAGCGATTCACCGGCGCGCGATGCGGCGGCCAGACTGGGGATCGCCTTGGCCGAACTGACACCGAGCGTCGAGACGGCCGGTCTGTTCCAACTTTCCGGCGATGTGTTCGCCGATGCGCCCGGGAGCGAGGGGAATGCCCATGCGCAAGATATCGCACTGGTGCTTCACACCTCCGGCACCACGGCGCGACCGAAAATCGTCCCTCTGAACCAGGCCAACATCTGTGCTACGGCCGCGAACATTCAAGAAACACTTGTGCTCACTGCTGGGGACTGCTGCCTGAATATCATGCCGTTGTTCCACATTCATGGTCTGATGGCGGCGGTGTTGAGCTCGCTGGGAGCCGGTGCTTCGGTGTTTTGCACTCCGGGCTTCAACGCGCTGAAGTTCTTCGGCTGGATGAAAGAAGCCAACCCGACTTGGTACACGGCGGTGCCGACCATGCATCAGGCGATTCTGAGGCGGGCTGAGCGCAACCGCGAAGCAATCGAGTCGGGGCGGCTGCGCCTGATCCGTTCTTCCTCCGCGTCTTTGCCACCGCAAGTCATGAAGGAGTTAGAAGACACGTTTGGTGCGCCGGTGATCGAGTCCTACGGAATGACGGAAGCCGCCCACCAGATGACCAGCAATCCGCTGCCCCCGCGCCAGCGCAAACCCGGAACGGTGGGCGTCGCCGCCGGACCGGAGGTCGCAATCATGAGCGAACTCGGCAGCCTGCTTCCTGTAGGAAGAATTGGCGAAGTCGTGATCCGCGGACCTAACGTGACCAGTGGTTATCAGAACAACTCCGATGCTAACGCCCAAGGGTTTACCAATGGTTGGTTCCGAACCGGCGACCAGGGGATTATTGATGACGATGGATACCTGGCGCTGACCGGAAGATTGAAGGAAATCATCAACCGAGGCGGCGAGAAAATCTCACCACGGGAGATCGATGAAGTGCTCTTGGACCATCCGGAGGTGAAGCAAGCGGTGACCTTCGCCGTGCCGCACGACAAGCTGGGTGAGGAAGTGGGGGCAGCGATTGTCCTGAGTGACGAGGCAAAAGTTACCGAAGGCGACATTCGACACTTTGCCGCCAGCCGCCTGGCCGATTTCAAGGTGCCCCGCCGTGTGATATTTCTGGAAGAAATTCCAAAGGGACCGACCGGCAAATTGCAACGCATCGGGCTCGCCGAGAAGTTGGGTCTGTAGTCAGAGGTCAGAAGTCAGAATTGAGGGAAAAGCGGGAATGAAGATTGCGGCGGCGAGAACAGTGAAACCAATACATCGCTCGACTTCGCTAAGGACTGCGAATACAGATCGCCAATGAGCACGAGGACCTAGGCTCCTGGACTGTCCATGAGAATCTGCATCTACGGCGCCGGATCGATCGGTGGCTATCTCGGGGCCGAACTGGCATTGGCTGGTTTTGACGTCACGTTGATCGCGCGTGGGCCGCATTTGGAAGCCATCCGCAAGAACGGGCTCACACTGTTGAGGGAGGGCGAGAAAAAGGTCGCCAGAGTCACTTGCACGGATGACGCGGCAGAAGTTGGCCCGCACGATTACATCATCGTCACACTGAAGGCGCATTCGGTTTCGCCGATTGTGCACAAGATGGTGCCGCTGTTGGGTCAAGACACGGTCGTCGTGACTGCCCAGAACGGCGTTCCATGGTGGTACTTCTTTAGGCTGAGCGGCCCGTGGGAGAATCACCGGCTCGAGACTGCCGATCCGGGCAGCCGCATTTGGGATACGCTGGGGCCGGAGCGGGCGATCGGTTGTGTCGTCTACCCGTCCTGTGAAATCGTTGAGCCTGGGGTGATCAAGCATATCTCCGGAAATCGACTGATGCTGGGCGAGCCGGATGGTTCGAAGTCCCAGCGGGCGGCAGCCCTCAGCGAAGCGTTGACGGAATCCGGATTCAAGGCACCGGTGCGGCCCAGGATCCGCGATGACATCTGGCTGAAACTTTGGGGGAACGTCAGCTTCAACCCGGTAAGCGTCCTGACCCTTGCCACTTTAGAACAGATGTGCGAGGACCAAGATGTTCGTGCCGTGATCCGCGACATCATGCTTGAGGCCGAGGCGATCGGGAAAGAATCAGGTGTCAAATTTAAGGTCGATGTAGAAACCCGCATCGGCTGGGCCGGCGACGTTGGCGCCCACAAGACCTCCATGCTACAAGATCTCGAACTGAGTCGACCGATGGAAATCGACGCCCTGGTTGCCACGGTGGCCGAAATGGGCCGTCTCGTTGGGGTTCCCACCCCCACGATTGACACGGTACTGGCTCTTGTCAAATTGCGGGCTCGGATTGCAGCAACGTAGGACGGATTTCGCTTGGATCGTAGATCGAACATGCCAGATGACAATGCGGAAAGCCCATCGCCGGTCGCCATGAAGGATCTCGATAACCTCGAGCTTCCAGCGATGAACCCCTGGGGCCTAGCGCGCCATTTTGGGCCCGGCATGATCTTGATGATGACGGGTATCGGGACCAGTCATCTTGTCACTGCGCCGGTCGCCGGAGGGCGGTTTGAGTATGCCCTGCTGTGGTGTATTCCCATCGCCTACATATTCAAATACTACGGCTTCGAGATGGCGTTCCGCTTCACCCATGCCACGGGCCGTAGCATGTTGGACGCGTACGCTACGGCTCCGAAGAAATGGCCTCTCTGGTACGTGTTGATCACAACCCTGCTTCAGTGCGCGATCGGTCAAGCGGGAAGGCTGATCGCCGCGTCGGCGGTCCTGTACTACTTTTTCGCCGAATTCCTGGGAATAGAGCTTCCGACTTTTGTGTATGGATTGCTGCTGGGCGTTCTCTCGGTTGCAATCATTCTTCGCGGCAAGTATTCCGCGCTCGAATTGGTTGCCAAAATCTCAGCGGGGATGCTTTTCGCGTGTGCCGCCGTCGTCTATTTCGTCAAACCGGCCCCGGTTTCCTCGTGGGAACATTTCTTGGTCTTCGAAGCACCCGGAGGATCTTGGCTGATTATTGCGGGATTCCTTGGCCTGTTACCCACTGGCATCGATGTATCACTTCAGGCGTCGGAGTGGGGCAAAGCAAAAAAAGTCGGCACCGGCCGGATTAGGAAACTGCTTGAAGCTCGAGGAATCGTTAGAACCTTCGACCCGTTGACGTCTAGTAAAGAAGATCTCTCGATCCAATCGGAAAGATTGTCAGCACACGCGCGGGAGTATTGCCGAAGATGGTTCAAGATCAGCTTGTGGGATTTTCGCATTGGCCACATGGTCTCATTCCTGATCGCCTGCGTCTTCCTCTTATTGGCGGCAGTGTGGATCTATCCGAGCGACGTCGAGGGTCGAGCGGTGATGGGTGAGATCGCCAACATTTTTACGCGCAGTGTTGGCCCATGGATGATGATCGTTTTTTTGCTCGGTGCGTTCGCCGCCACGTTTTCCACCGCCTTCAATTATTTCGACGGTTGGCCGCGGGTGGTGGCTGCTTGTTGTCGCAATATGTTCTGGCCCACGGCCCAACGACAGGGTATCGCCGAAGACGAGCTGACACCGGAACATAGAAGGACTTGGAATTCAGAATACAACCTCTATCGCGGTACGATGTTCTTCTCCCTCATCGCCGCGGTTTCGATCATCGCTGGAATGCCCAGGCCCGTGTTGTTGGTACTGGTCGCGTCGGCATTGGCATTCTTTGTGGCACCTGTGATTTTCTTCCTGAATGTTTACTATTGTCTGACCGTAATACCCAGAGAAGACAGAACATTTTATCCTTCAACCATCGCCAAATGGTTTAGCTTGCTTAGTCTCGTGGTCTTTACAGGTTTGAGCGGACTTTTGATCCTGGCACGGGTGTTCAAGATTCAACTGTTCGGCTAACTCAGAATAATCATGTGAGATGCCGGATCGAGGGCTACACGAAGCGCCACGTAAGAATGACCTCGGTTGAAGACAAGGTGAGTCTCTCTTGAGCCTGAGGGCCCAGCGCTTTGCGCTCACAACGAATAAGGAGCGAAGCCATTGACAGCAATCCCTGATTCTCTCATTCGACTGCTTCCATGCGCCTGCCTCGGTGTGATTCTCATAGGCCAAGTGCCCGAAGGTATGGCCCAGGCACCCATTATTAAGCCGGGTGCGCCGGGTCACCCGACACGGGAGCTCAGCGCCGAAGAGGCGATCAAGATTGCCGATACGAGCTATTCGCCGGCGGATGCGCAGTTCATGCACGACATGATTCCGCACCATCATCAGGCCCTCGAGATGGCCGCACTGGTTGCCGATCGCACGAACCGACCGGAGCTGATCGACGTGGCCGGGCGCATCAACGTCTCGCAGAGTGACGAGATTGAGTTCATGCAGCAGTGGTTGCGCCAGCGCGGCGAGCAGGTGCCGGACCCGGCTGCCCACGAGGCCATGCACACCGACCACACCATGGCCGGCATGGCCACACCCGAACAGATGGCCGAGCTCGCTCAGTCAAAAAGCACGGCTTTCGACCGGCTGTTCCTGACGTTGATGATCACCCACCACGAGGGCGCGGTGACGATGGTCGATGAGCTGCTCGAACAGCCGGGTTCAGCGTACGATCCGGTGCTGTTCGAGTTCACGACGAACATCACCAATGACCAGACCGCCGAGATCGAACGGATGAACGCGCTCCTGGTCGGATTGTCTACTGATCCGCGCGCAGGCCTTGCGGCCGGATTCGATGACGCCGGCCAGGCGCTGTCGAACCTGAAACTCCTGGCTTCGCTGCCCAAACCGGCCGGGTTCTTCGACCCGCGCAACCCGGCGGGGCTGCCGCCGGAGCGCCCGGACACCGGCGAGCCCAATGAGCAGGGACAGACCGACGCGCCAGCCGAGCAAGGTGGGGATCGCGAGGAGACAGAGGAGGAAGAGCGCTCGCCGCTTCTGAGCTTCTCCAACACCGACATGGCCTTTTCAGGTGACGTGTTGGTGGCCGGCAACTACCATGGCTTCAACGTCTACCGGCTGCAGGAAGGCGGAATCCCGAAACTCATCAGCTCAGTGGTCTGTCCAGGCGGTCAAGGCGATGTCTCCATCGTCGGTGACCTGTTGATCATGTCGGTGGAACAAACCCGAGGACGCGTCGACTGCGGGCTCGAAGGCGTGAGCGACAACATCAGCGCCGAGCGGTTCCGCGGGCTTCGCATCCTTGATATCAGCGACCTTACACGGCCGGTGCAGGTGGGCTCGGTCCAAACCTGTCGCGGCTCGCACACGCATTCGGTCATCGCAGGGCCGGGCGAAGACGGCAAGATCATCGTCTACAACTCGGGCGTAGCCAGCGTGCGCGAGCAGGAGGAGATGGAAAGCTGCTTTGACGAATCGCCCGGCGACGACCGAACTGCACTGTTTCGCATCGACGTTATCGAGATTCCGGTCGACGATCCGAGCAAGGCCCGCATCGTCGTCAGTCCCGCGGTGTTCGCCGATCCCGAGACGGGCGCCCTGGGTGGTCTGTGGCGAGGCGGCGACCACGGCGATGACACGCAGGAGACCAGTCAGACCGACCAGTGCCACGACATCACAGCATATCCTGAACTCGGGATTGCCGCAGGCGCTTGCTCGGGCAACGGCATCATCTTCGATATCTCCGAGCCGCTGAACCCGCAGCGCATAGACGAGGTTGTCGATAAGGGCTTTGCCTACTGGCACTCGGCAACGTTCAACAACGACGGTACCAAGGTCCTGTTCACCGACGAGTGGGGCGGCGGGGGGCGACCGCGCTGCCGCACCTACGACCCGCTGACCTGGGGCGCGGACGCCATCTACGACATCGTCGACGGCCAGCTCGAGTTCCGCAGCTACTTCAAGATGCCGGCTCCGCAGGTCGAGCAGGAGAACTGTGTGGCGCACAACGGTTCCATCGTGCCTGTTCCGGGCCGCGACATCTTCGTTCAGGCCTGGTATCAGGGCGGTATCTCGGTGATCGATTTCACCGATTCAGCCAACCCTGTGGAAATTGCCTACTTCGACCGCGGGCCCATCAATGCCGAGAATCTGGTCGTCGGCGGATTCTGGTCGACCTATTGGTACCGCGGCCGGATCTACGGCACCGAGATCGTGCGCGGGCTGGACGTGCTGGCGCTGGTACCCAGCGAACATCTGTCCGAAAATGAAATCGCGGCGGCGGCCGTGGCCGATCAGGGAAGCTTGTTCAATCCACAGCAGCAGTTCCGCGTGACCTGGCCAGCCGAGCCGGTCGTGGCCCGGGCATACATCGATCAGCTCGAGCGCAGCGAGGCGCTATCGAATTCGTTCGTCGCAGACCTGAACAAGGCGCTGGACCGTTCAGCATCGCAGCTCGAGGACGGCGCGCGCGACGAAGATTTGGCGGCCAGATTGAAATCGCTGGCGGTGAACTTGGAACAGGGCAGCGGCGACGTCGTCACGAAGAAGCGGCGGGCCGGGCTGGCCAAGACGTTGAGCGGGATTGCGGCGAGGCTGCGCTGAAGCATTACGCGCTCTTCGTCGCCTTTAGATCACAAAGAGCTATTCCTTCTCTGCGAACTGCTCCCATTGCGAATCAGAGGTACGTTCCTAGACATTCTGCAAATTCGTTTTCGGTGCGGAACCTGAAGACCTACTCTCCAGTCAGAGAGAGAGATTCCACCTCGATGGTATCTCCCTTCAAGTCTCCCGATACCGTAACGCGGATGTGGTCCTTCTTGTCGGTCAGGGGGACGTTCTCCCAGGTCTTCCCGAAGACCGAGAATGTGAGAGCCAGCGAGACGACGACCAGAACGACCAGCAGTTGGGTCTTATTCATTTTTTCTCCTTCTCTGAGTTTATGTAGATCGAGGGAACTTCAATTCCAATAATTTTTCCCCGAGGGGCTCCTCGATTTCGGCCCCTCCCTCTCCCCTCTCCACAACCGTGACCTCTAGGTCCACCTTGAAAGTTGGTAACCGTTGAGCTGACTCTAAAGGATGAGGATGGCGAGCAGGTTGAAGGAGGACTTCGCCTGCTCGACGGTGACGATGCCATTGGGGTCAACGCCCGTATTGTGGGCTTTATTAACGAACTCTTTCCCGATGCTCCTGCCGCTCAGGCCCCCAACTTCACCGGAACGGTTTGTGTGCGCTCTACAGACGGCAGGGTCGCCGTGATGGCGCTGGAACAAGACGCTCCAAACAAGCTCACGACGCTCCCAGTGAGCCCCATCCAATAAGGCCATCCCAGCGACAGCACACCACCGCCCAGAAACGCGGCGATCACGCCACCCACGAGTGCAAAGGGCAGACTGACGAGGACTAGTAGCGTCAGCCTTGTCGACTTGAAGTCAACATGCAGTAGAAGAAAGATTCCAAACAAGGGCGGGATATGCATTTCTGCTCAAATGGATCGCCTTTAGCGAGCTCGACAAGGCAAACCCCAGTATTGCTTCGTGGCCTTCCCTTCGCCTCTCTTGCGACTTGAACACGACCGTTTCTCCGCCCCGGCCTTGATTTCGCTCTTGCTGATTGATATCAGGATGGTCATGAGCACCAAACTGAAATTGCTGCTTAGAAGTTTGATTGTCTGCTTTGGAATCGCTTCGGCTATGGCAGCTACCCAGCCCAACGTGGTCATGCTGATCTCGGACGATCAGACCTGGACGGACTTCGGGTTTATGGGCCATACGGCAATCCAAACACCGAACCTGGATCGTCTGGCCTCACAGGGTCTGGTGTTTCCGCGCGGCTACGTGACGGCCAGCCTCTGCCGTCCCAGCCTGGCCACCATGGTGACAGGCCTTTACCCGCACCAGAGCAAAATCGTCACTGCCTATCCCATGGGGACTCCGCTGCTCGATCACGGTCCCCGCCTGAATAACTCCCGGACCGGAGAATACTGGCGTCGGCATCAGGAAATGATCCGCTTCATCGACTCGGTTCCCACTTTGCCAGCCATGCTGGGGGAATGGGGCTATGAGAGCCTTCAGACCGGCAAGTGGTGGGAAGGACATTTCGGACGTGGAGGGTTCAGCGCCGGGATGACACTCGGTACGCCCAGCCACGTAGCCGAGACCACCGTCGCCTGGAACTGGCGGGGTGGAGACCGGGGGATTGCCATCGGTCGCGACGTCGGGTTGAAGCCGATTTTCGATTTCATTGAGAAAGTGGGAGACCGGCCCTTTCTTGTCTGGTATGCACCTGCCATTCCGCACAATCCGCACAATCCCCCGCAGCGCCTGCTCGAAAAGTATATTGGCAAGACCGAGTCGATTCGTGTGGCGCGCTATTGGGCCATGTGTGAATGGTTCGATGAAACCTGCGGCGAGTTACTGGACTACCTGGATGAGCACGGCCTGGCGGACAACACACTGGTCGTTTTCGTGACCGACAACGGGTACATCCAGCGACCCGAAGCCGGGGGCGCTGACTACGAGAGATCCAAGGGCTCCGTGTACGATGGCGGCATTCGGACACCCATCATTCTGCGCTGGCCGGAGCGGATTCAGCCGGGCTGGATTGATACTCCGATCAGCAGCGTTGACCTGGTCCCTACCATTTTGCGCGCCTGCGGTCTGGAGCCGACCGATCAGATGCCTGGGCTGAATCTGTTGGACCGGGATGCTGTTGAAGCCCGCAAGACGCTCTTTGGTGCCGTCTACACACACTCGGCGGCCGATTTTCAGCGGCCGGAAACAAGTATGAAGGCGCGCTGGGCGATTGCAGGAAAATGGAAGCTGATCGTACCGGGGGTGGCTTATGTGGAGGATCCAGGCCGCAGACTGGAGCTTTACAACCTGGAGTCAGATCCGCATGAAACACAGAACTTGGCAGAGGATCAGCCTCGACTCGTAGAACGTCTGCACGCGGCGATCGACCAGTGGTGGCCGGCGCGGTGAAGGTTGTCGATGGCGAACGGGGGAAGAGGCGGCGAAAGGTATGAATTTCCTTATCGTTTATGCAACTCTCAAGAGGCAGGGTCAGATGACACATTTTCGAAGATCAAAGGGGTTTCTTTCAAAGCTTCCAGGCCGGTTGACCCTGGTGGTTCTATTCTCATCCGTCTACCCGATGGTTCCGGAGCAAGAGTACGACAAGACGGAAGTCATTTACGGGCGCAAGCACGGCCTTGCCCTGACGATGGTGATCTATGAACCGACGACCGTTGAGTCGAACGGCATCGGAGCCATCTGGCTGGCTAGTGGGGGCTACAGATCCGACTACAACATCATTCTCAAGCACGAAGAGAAGGGCTTCATTGACTCATTCCTGGAAAGAGGTTTCACGGTCTTTGCTGTGTTGCATTCCAGTCAGCCCAGGTTCTCCGCGATAGAAATGCTCGATGACATCCGCCGCTCCATCCGATATACGCGGACCCATGCTCAGGAATATGAGGTCGATCCAAATAGGTTATGCATTTCAGGCGTGTCTGCAGGCGGCAACCTTGCGCTGATCATGGCAACCACCGGAACCGAGGGTGACCCGGATGCGGAAGATCCCGTAGCCAGAGCCTCCAGCTATGTCCAGGCAGTCGGATCCTTTTATGGTCCCGTGGATTTCTTGAATTACGGCGAACCAGGAGTGGTTGCCCTTGGAGTCGGGCCCTATGCATGGATAAAAGCCCCCTTTGATTTTAAGGAATTCGACAGTGAATCGAAGACCTACGAGCGGGTCACGGATCAGGAGAGGATTCACGAGCTAGGCAGAGAGATATCGCCGCTCTACCACGTGAGCGCCGATGATCCACCAGTCCTCTTGTTTCATGGAGACAGAGATCACAACGTTCCCATTCAGCAATCGAGAGTCTTGATGGAAAAGCTCGAGTCGGTTGGAGTTCCTGCAAAACTGATTGTTCGTGAGGGTAAAGGTCACGGATGGAAGGAAGTTGCGACAACGGAGATGCGCATTCTGGCCGACTGGTTTCTTGAGCAATTCAAGAAGGAGGTTACAAGTGAGTGATCGGATCAAAGCGGCTTTTAGCTTTCTCTTTGTGATTGTTCTCTTCCTGGTCCTGACCTGGAGCGCGACCCATGAGCCCCGGCCAGCTTCGAGCCAGCAAGGCCCTGGCATCCTCAAACTGTCGATTCTCGACGCTGCGACGGGTCAGCTGACTCCCGCACGGCTGGAGGTTCTCGACCAGACGGGCAAAGGCCACATCGCCGGGGATGGGATCCCCGTGGGGACCAATTGGAAGGATCGAGAGAAGCCCTGGGAGGGTACTCTGGAGGACGCCCTGTCGATCCTTTCACCAGAGTTCGCCAACCCCTATACGGGAACGAATCAGTTCTACACCAAAGGGACGGCGCGGCTGCAGCTGCCCCCTGGTGTCTATGAACTGCAAGCGGTCAAGGGAATCGAATACCGGGGGGAGCGACGAACGGTTGCCATTGAGGCCGAGAAAGTCAGCGAGGAAGAGGTGAGGCTGACTCGTTGGATTGATCTGCCCGGGAAGGGCTGGTACGGAGCCGACGGGCACCTGCATATCCAGCGGCCGCACCCGGAGTTGAACCCTTTGATCGCAAAGTGGATGCAAGCCGAGGACATTCACGTCGGCAACCTGCTGCAGTGGGGCAATTTGTATCGATTCCACAGCTCCATCCAGTATGCGCTGGGCAAAGAGGGGATCTACCGGGAGGGCGACACTATTGTAGCGGCAGGACAGGAGAATCCCCGGACCCATTTCCTGGGCCACACGATCATCCTGGGAGCCTCCTCAGCGATTCACTTCCCCGAGAGATATGTGATTTACAGGCTCTTCTGGGAGGAGGCACGGCGGCAGGGGGCGTTGAGCGGCTATGCCCACGGCGGGTTCGACCTGGGGGCTATCAACGGCATCAGCATCGACCTGCCGGAGGGGCTCGTGGACTTCGTGGAGGTACTTCAGTTTGGCAGGGGCAAGTACAAGACATGGTATGACATTCTCAATACCGGCTTTCGGATGACTCCCATCGCTGGAACAGACTATCCTGTCGGTCCCAGCCTTCCGGGACGGGAACGATTTTATACGAAAGTGGAAGGCCCTCTTTCCTACCAGTCATGGCTGGAGGGGATTCGCAAGGGACGGACTTTCGTCACCAATGGCCCCGTTCTCGAGCTCCAGGTCAGCGGGCAGGGGATGGGGGAATCGCTGGTTCTCGCTCAACCGGGAACGATCACTCTGGAGGGGGCGGTACGCTTCGATCCGCAGCGCGATGACGTTACCAGGCTGGAGGTCATTCAGAATGGAGAGATCCTGAGAACGTTCTACCGGGAAGAGGATCGTGCGGAGATCACTTGTGGATTTGAGCATCGAGTCAGTGAAGCTGCCTGGTTTGCTCTCCGGTCCTATGGAACCAAGCGGCTGGATAAGCATCCTTTCCCCTCGTTGGCTCACACGGCTGCGGTTTACGTCGAGGTAAAAGGTGCTCCCAAGCTGGCCGAGGGACCTAAAGCCAGGGCACTGGCCAGGGCCTGGATCGGGCGGCTGGATACACTGGAGAACCAGGTCTTGACCGAAATCCAGACGCTGGGTGACTCCAAGATCGTGGTGGCGCCGGACAGGGTGGATGTTGAGCATCTCATCCGGAATCGATCCCAGCTCCTGCAGGCAATTCGCAGTGCCAGAGGATATTTCGAAAGGCAAGCTCGCCGCGGGTGAGGGGTTTATGGCTATGATCCCGATCTCACAAGCAGGCCCGGTAGATCCAGGCGCCGACAAGCGCCAGCTCGCTCTCGCTGGCCGGATCGCAGTCCTGGCGCTCACCGTAGCCCTGATGATGGGGGCCTGCGGATCACCGCCAAAGCCCCGGTCGCCGATCGATCGAGTGGTGTTCGTCACCATCGACACCCTCCGTGCTGACCACCTTCCGAGCTTCGGCTATCCGATCAACACGGCACCGTTTCTTGATTCCCTTGCCAGAAAGAGCGTGAGCTTCAAGAAGGCATTTGCTCACTCGGCGTCGACCGTGCCGTCGCACGCGTCAATGTTCACGTCGCTGTACCCGATTCAGCATCGGGTGCAAAACAACTCTTCGAAGCTCGACGAGCGTTTCGTTACACTGGCCGAGATCCTGGCTGCCCGTGGCTACACCACCGCAGCCTTCGTAAGTGGGAACGCGTTTTTCGGCAGCTCGCAGGTCGCCCAGGGATTCCAGGACTATGATCAGCCAGGCGGGGAGGTGCCCAACAACGAGGGCAAAATGATCGTCTATCGGCCGGCCGACCAGACCACCGACGCCGTCATCCGCTGGGTCGAATCAAGACCTCCCGACGAGCGGCTCTTCCTCTGGGTTCACTACTACGATCCGCACAAGCCACTCCGTCCCCCGAAACGATATCTGGACGAGGTGGACCCGAATGATCGGAGGGAACTGCGGCAGCTTGCAGACTTTCTCAGGCGCGAGCATCGGTCCGATTTGTCGAAGCCGAAGCTGCTGCGAAAAATCATCCAATACGACGCGGAAATTAGATTCGTCGATGCCCAGATCGAACGATTGTTCCATGCGGTGCAGGCCCAGGACCCGGGACCGAACACGCTGTGGGTGGTCACTTCCGATCATGGTCAGGGACTGGCCAACCATGACTTCTTTGGCCATCACCTCCATATCTACAACGAGCAAGTCCACGTACCGCTGTTCTTTTATTTCTCGAGCGGAGCAGGGGCTGGTCACGTAGTCGAGGATCAGCTCGTCGAGCACGTCGACCTCCCGGTGACGATCCTGGAGCTGCTGGGGGAGACATTGGCCGGACAAGTAGAGCCGGTTCAAGGCCAATCGCTCGTACCCCTTTTGTACGAAGGCAAAGGGTACCGGCACAAACGCTTCGCCTTCAGCGAGAGACGACGGACGCTTGGGCCCATCGACAAAAGAAGTAAGGAGCCGGGCGAGCGGTACTCCCTGCAAAGCCTCAAGCTCAAGTATCTCTGGTTTAGCGAGGGACCGGACGAGTTCTACGATCTGACCCATGATCCCTATGAGACGCAGGACCTCATCGACCAGCCGGTTCCCGAGAAGGATGAACTGCGCGAGACGCTGCTAGGGATAGTCGGCACGCTCAGATCGGACGCAGAGGCAGAGACCGTCGACGAGGAAACGCTAGAGAGACTCAAGGCGCTCGGCTACGTGAGGTGACCGGTCAGGTCCTAGTCACGTGCCTTGTACAACAAGTTGCCTTTGAGAAGTCTTGGTGAACTTGCGGGTTCACCGGCCAGGCGGTAAGCTACGGCCCAGTCTGCAAACTCACCAATTCGTCTGATCCAAAGGAGGGCTAAGATGGCCACCAAGAAACAGGCTGCACCGGCCGGAGCAACTGCAACACCCAAAGAGGCGATGGGAGGGGACACGGCAAACATAGACAAAGTACGAGACCTCCTGTTCGGTGCCCAATCGCGCGACTTCGACACCCGCCTGAAACGCCTGGAGGAACGGTTCGCTCGCGACACTTCGGCCTTACGAAGCGAACTCAACAGTCGGGTCGACTCCCTGGAGGAGTACATCAAGTCGGAGTTCCAGGTGGCGGCCGACGCGCGGAAAGAAGAAAGGCGTGAGCGGGAGAAGAAGGACAAGCGGCTGGCGTCCGATTTGGAGAGAAAGGCCGAGAGCCTCCGAAAGAGCATCGAGCTGGCGCGCGATAAGCAAAAGGCGAGCGAAGCTACTCAACGCGACAGCCTCCTGCAAGGAATCCAAGAAGCTGAGTGCTGCCCTTCAGAGCGCGCACTTGGAGCTGAGCACGCGCCTGGAAGAGGAGTCTAGTTCGCTGAGCGCTGCGATGACTCACCGGGTTGCTCTGGGTGACCTGTTAACCGAGATGGGCTTGCGGCTCAAAGACGAGTTCGATCTGCCCGATCCCGATTGAGAGCTCCCAGGCGAGCTTCCCCGGGAAACAACGACTCCTGATCGGAGGTGATGGGCGTGGCTGAAGGGTCACAACGTCCGGAGCACGCAAACAACTCTACCAACGTCGAACCTAGGGACGAAGACTCCACACTGAAGGAGCTTCGCGAGCTAATCCTGGGTACCGAGCGCCGAGAGTTGGATCACCTCAAGGAGCGCCTGGGCGACCCCGGGATTCGTGCCCAGGAGGTGGGGGCGATTGTCGCAAATGCCATTGAACAGGCAACCCGTGACGACGAGTCCCGGCTCACAGAAGCCCTCTCTAAGCCTGTTGAGAGTGCAGTGCGCCGCTCCGCCCAGGGTGACCCGCAAAGTCTTGCCGACGCCCTCTTTCCAGTCATGGGACCGGCCATCCGCAAGGCCGTCGTCGAGATGGTGCGAGGGATGATCGAGTCGACCAACCGGGCGATCGAAGCCAGCTTCTCCTGGGAGGGACTGCAATGGCGCATCGAGGCGATGCGCACCGGAAAGTCCTTCGCCGAAATCGCGATCACGCGCGGGCTGGTGTTTCGCGTCGAGCAGTTACTGCTCATCCACCGGGAGTCAGGGCTGCTCTTGCACCAGGTGGCACCCTCCGATATCGAGACCGAGAATGCCGACATGGTCTCGGGAATGCTGACGGCGATTCGCGACTTCGTCAGCGATTCCTTCGGTTCCACTCCAGGGGAATCGGTCAGCGTCATGCGAGTCGGTGAGTTGGAAGTCCTCGTGCAGGACGGCCCCAAGGCCGTTCTGGCAGCGGTTGTACGTGGTAATCCGCCGCACGAACTCAAGGTGGCCCTTCAGGAAGCAGTGGAGAAGATCCACGGGAGTTTCGCGGTCCAGCTGGGCAGGTTTGATGGCGATGCCGAGGTGTTTTCGGAGGCCAATGAACTACTCGAAGCTTGTCTCTGGTCGCAGCGTCGAGAGAAGAAGAGCCACAGCAGTCGAACGCGGCTGTGGGTTGTCTGGGGGGCCGTTGCGCTACTGCTGATCATCGGGCTTGGCTGGGTGGTGTCCAATCGGCTCGAGGCCCGCCGCTGGTCCCGGGCGCTGGCGGTTCTGGAGGGAACACCCGGAGTGATTGTGACTTCGGTCGAACAGGAGCAAGGGATTCGGGTGGTCAGCGGGCTTCTGGATCCCTACGCGGATGATCCGAACGAGATTCTTGAAGGCTCGGGGATCGAAGTGGGCGGCTTTCGGCTCGCCCTCGAGCCCTACCAATCGCTCGATGAAGAACTGGTGAAACGTCGCTTGGATACCCTCTTGGGGACCCCGTCGACGCTGAAGACCAGTTTTCGAGACGGCACATTCGTTGGGGAAGGAAGTGCCGATAGCGGGTGGCTTCGAGCGGCGCGCCTGCGCCTCGGCGCGATCTCGCTTGTCGAGCGATACGACTTCACTGGCGTCAGCGTTCTGTTAACCCCCGAGATGACAGCCACGATCGAGCGCATTCAACAGCTCGAGGTTTTCATGCTCCGGGGCACCACGCGGATCCGCCCAGAGTCGGTGGAGGCGATCGCACGCCTCAGCGAGCAGATCACCTTGTTGCTGGACCAGGCCAGCGAGAATAGCCGTCCCCTCGCGATCGAAATTGTCGGCCATACGGACCGGTCCGGGACCGAAGCCTCCAATCTTCGCTTGAGTGCCCGTCGCGCCGTGCTGGTTCGTGATCTTCTTGTCGAGAATGGGATTCCGGCCGAATTGTTGCGCACCCGCGGGATTGGCTCGGAAGAGTACGCGGGTGACGCGGAAGACGCACTTAGCATAGAGCGCAGGCAGCGCGTCAGCCTGCGCGTAGAGGTGGGAGAGGTCCAGAGTCAAGGCGGGCGTTGAGGACATCCCATGAAATACCACGGGAACAACGGCATTGGTTCTCCCCGCCACGCTGCGGGACCTCACTTCGGAATCCCCCATTGGTTCGTTCTGGCCTGCCTTCTACTGGTCGCTTGCCAGCCGGTAGAACCGGCGGAGGCATCTCTTGAGACGGTTTCGGAGCCGGAGATTCCGGTAGTTCCACAGCCGGGTAGCCAGGTTTTTCTGGGTGCCTCAAGGAGGCTGTCGGAGTCCGCCGGAGAGGACTGGCCCAATTTCCTGGGACCCCGGTTCGACGGAACCTCCATCGAGGCCGGCCTGCTCGAATCATGGCCAGGGGAGGGGCCACCGGTTCTGTGGTCGCGCTCCCTGGGGGCGTCCTACAGCGCCCCCGTGACCAGCCAGGAACGCCTGATCCTGCTCCACCGTCTGGGAAATGAAGAGATTGCGGAGGCGGTGGACGCTGTCACCGGTGCCGCTATCTGGGAAACCGGCTATGCCACCAGCTATGTTGACCAGTTCGGGTACAACGGCGGTCCGCGCTCCTCTCCGACGATCGAGGGCGATCGTGTCTATCCCTTCGGGGCGGAAGGAAAGCTGACCTGCCTGGATTTCGAAACAGGTGAGATCCTGTGGCAGCGTTGGATCAACCGCGACTTCAAGGTGCCGCAAAACTTTTTTGGAGTCGGAGCCGCGCCGGTGATCACCGGCGGTCTGGTTCTGCTCAATGCCGGTGGATCAGGTGGAGCTGGCGTCGTCGCAGTGGACAAGCAGACGGGGCAAACCGTCTGGAAGACAGGTAGTGACGGAGCCAGTTATTCGACGCCCGTGATTCGGCAGTTGCACGGAGAGACGCTCGCCATCTTTTTTACCCGCGAGGGCCTGCTGGTTGTGGAGGCCCGGTCAGGAGAGGAGCGCTATCGCTATCCGTTTCGCTCCCGAAGTCACGCTTCCGTCAATGCTGCCTCCCCGGTCGTTGTCGATGAGTACGTTTTCCTGTCGGCGTCCTATCGAACCGGTGCTGTACTGCTCAGAATGAACCCGGGGGGGCTGGAGCCGGTATGGAAAGATCCCCTGGCCATGCGCAACCACTGGGCTACCAGCATCTACCATGAAGGCTTCGTCTACGGAATGGACGGCCGCCACGAGGCGGGATCCAGATTCCGTTGTGTGGAGTTCATGACGGGCAAAGTGCGCTGGACGGCTGAACAAGGCCTGGGGAGGGCGGCCTTTATTCTGGCCGACGGCAAGCTGATCGCCCTCGGTGAACGGGGCATACTGGCTCTCATCGAGGCCAACCCCGACCGCTACCGCGAGATCGCCCGGGTCCAGGTTCTGCAGTATCCCTGCTGGACGCCGCCGGTTCTGTCGCACGGACTGCTTTACGTTCGCAATGAGACCCGGCTGGTTGCCCTGGATTTGCGGAAATAGCCGTTCCGTCGGGTGGCGTTTTTAGTTCAGGTTCAAGTAAGTAAGAGCAGGCGCTGACCCCGGGTACAGAGGCCAACCAGGTACGGCAGAAGGGCGTGCTAGACTTGCCGCCGTGCTGAACTCGGACAATATTGGAAAAGTCGTTATTCTCCTGCTGCTGGTGCTGATTGTCGCGCAAGTGTATGTCTTTGATGAGGCTTATCAGCTGGTTGTATGGTGGAGAATCTGGACGGTCGCTTCCAAGCTTACTGGGAACCTTCCCGAATTGACCTGGCCCGAAACCTTCACCGCCGTCGTTCCGGCCTCTCTGTATGGAAAGGAGGGGATTCTCGAAACCGGCTTTGTCACCCTTGTCAGAGAGGAAAAGGGAGTCCCCTGTCCCACGCTCTTTACGACACCTATCGGTGAGTTCTGGGCTAAAAAGACGGACGAGCCCCTGCTTGAATTTCTCCTGGTCGAGCAGCTCGTCTATCGTTTGTATGATCGTGATACTGCCAGCGTCAGGCCCCGAGATATTGTCCTGGATGTGGGCAGTCACCTGGGCACATTCACTCGCTTCGCATTGACGAGGGGGGCCCGGAAGGTGGTTGGTTTTGAACCCGACCCCGAAAGCATCAGATGTTTCAAACGTACGTTTACAGAGGAACTTCGAAATGGCGAAGTCGTGTTGGTTGAAGCAGCCGCATGGGAATCGCCCGGGACATTACAATTCGAAATCCGTGATCTGTATGGTACGCACTCGAGTGTAAGCAAGGAAGGCAACCTGGAGGTGAGGGCCGTCACCATAGACGCGGAGGTGACTAACCTGGGCCTGCCAAGTGTCGATTTTATCAAGATGGATATTGAGGGTGCCGAAAGAAACGCTTTGAGAGGAGCGCAGCGGGTGTTGCAGGAGTTTGGTCCGAAAATGACGGTATCGATCTACCACCGAGAGGACGATCCTGAAGTGATCCCCGAGATTGTCCTGGGTGCCCGCCCGGCCTACCAGATTGTAACTTCCGAAGGAAATTGGGGCGGCATTCTATACGCATCTGTGACGAAGTGATCACCCCCCTGCCTTGAACCGTCGCCTGGGGCGGTATTCTCAATCGGCAATCTTGGGATTCACGCGCTCCGGGCTCAGTCTAGACCCGTAAGGAGTCCCCCCGGCTCTGCCGGGGAGGCAGCCAGAGTTTGACAGTTCCGGGAATAGGTGAAAAAACTCCCTTCCGTGAGCCGAGCAAAGCATCACGAAAAGGAGTTTTATGAGTAACTACCAGAGCTTACAGCATACAAAATGGGAGTGTAAGTACCATGTGGTGTTCATCCCCAAGTACCGCAAGAAGTTGATTTATGGGGAGCTGCGCAGACATCTCGGTCAGGTGCTGCGACGGTTGGCTGGGCAGCAGGAAAGCTTGATTGAAGAGGGCCACCTGCTGCCGGATCACGTGCACGTGATGATCTCGATTCCGCCAAAGTTTTCTGTGGCGCAGGTGATCGGGTACATCAAAGGGAAAAGCGCCATCCACATTGCGAGGAACTTTTCAGAGAGTCGGCGTAACTTTGTTGGACAGCACTTCTGGGCTCGCGGATACTTCGTATCGACGGTGGGTCGGGATGAGAAAGTGATTCGTGAGTATATCCGGCGGCAAGAAGCAGAAGATCGTCGCCAGGATCAGCTCAGGCTGCTGTAGCCAAGCCACCTGTAGGTGGCACAAGTGGCCGCGGTAGCGGCAACGTCAAGTCCGCTTTGAGCGGCTCACAAGATTAAAGCCCCCGGCTTTGCCGGGGGATACTTACTACTTCCCTTGTCTTGCGATGCCCTGAGCGTATCATTGGAAGTTCAAAAGGGAAATCACACGGCGAAGTACTCGCTTGAAAAGAAGGAGGTCAATTTTGGAGTCGTATGAGAAGTTCCTTTCGGAGTTCCGGGCGGAAGACGTGGCTGCACTGTTGTCGGGAGATCTGGAGACCGGAGTGAACGTCTGTTTGGAATGCTGTGACCGGCACGCGCAATCGGGCCGGGCCGCTCTCCACTGGGAAGGAGAGACCGGCCACAGTTCCGTCCACACCTTTGAGGATCTGCAGGCCGAATCGGCGCGGTTTGCCAACCTGCTGCGATCACAGGGCGTGCAGCCGGGTGATCGGGTTGCCTGCCTGTTGCCCCGGATCCCGGAGTTGTTCGTAACCGCGCTGGGGATGTGGCGGGCCGGTGCGGTTTACGTCCCGCTTTTTACGGCCTTCGGGCCCAAGGCCATCGAATTCCGCCTCGGTAAATGTGGAGCCAGCCTGGTCGTAACCGACACCGGACAGCGATCCAAGCTGGAGGAAGTGTCCAATTGCCCGCCCGTAGTCACGGTTTCCCGCGGCGGCCAGCCGGTGTCCGCCCGGGACATTGACTTCCAGGCCGAGGTAGAGCGGCATTCCACTGAATTCCCTCCGGTCATGCGGACCGGAGACGACCTCTTCATGCTCCTCTTCACTTCGGGTACCACGGGTGCACCGAAAGGTGTCCCCATCCCAATCAGAGCCCTGCTCTGGTTTATCGTTTACATGAAGTACGCGGTGGGACTGAGGGAGGACGACGCCTACTGGAACGTGGCCGACCCGGGATGGGCCTACGGTTTGTGGTTCGCGGTAACGGGTCCCCTGGTGATGGGGTGCGCGACCCATTTCTATGAAGGTCCGTTTACGGCCGAGAGTACCTATTCGATGTTGAGCAAGTACGGCATCACACGGATGTTGGCTGCGCCTACCGCCTACCGGATGCTGGCAGCGGCGGGGATCCCCCAGGGTCTTGACCTTCACCTGAGGAACGCCTGCAGCGCCGGCGAGCCGCTCAATCCGGAAGTGATCCGATGGCTCAAGGAGAAACTTGGCTGCCGCGTTCTGGACCACTACGGCCAGACGGAGATCGGCATGGTTGCCTGTAACCATCACGCGCTTCAGCATCCGGTCATCGAAGGCTCCATGGGTCTGTCCATGCCGGGCTTTCGGGTGGTGGCCCTGGACGATGAGGGGAGGGAAGTGGGGCCGGGGCAGATCGGGCAGATTGCCCTCGACAGACCGGCTTCGGCTCTTTTTTCGTTTCAAGGATACTTGAACCAGGACACCACCAGCCGTTCCTCTAGCCGCTACTATCTGACCGGTGACTGGGCCGAGGTCGGAGACGGAGGTCATTTCACCTTTGTGGGCCGCCACGATGACATCATCACTACCGCCGGCTACCGGGTAGGACCCTTCGATGTCGAGAGTACGCTGATCGAGCATCCAGCAGTTGCCGAGTCGGCGGTGGTGGGTCTTCCCGACCCCGAGCGTGGAGAGAAGGTCGCCGCTTTTGTGGTCCTGAAAGCCGGCCAATCCGCCTCTGACGGGCTGGCCGACGAGTTGCGCCTCTTCGTGCGTAGCCGTCTCTCAGCCCACGCTTACCCGCGCCACATTCAGTTCGTGGAGAGCCTGCCGAAGACACCCAGCGGCAAGATCCAGCGCTTTCTCCTCAGGCGTGAGGGAACGGAGGGCGGGGGAAGCGGCGGATGACCAGTTGCGCAGGGCAAGGGCTTGGCCGAGATGGAGGTCTATGAGGTGGACATCCCGGACCGGGCAATGAACAATTAGTGCCGATGTGGTTTCGTTTCAGCTTGATCTTCGTTTTGCCTCTCAGCCTGACCGCGTGCGGGGGTCCAAAGGAGGCTCCACCCAACGTAGTCTTCATCATGATCGACCAGTTCCGGGCCGACCTGATGGATGGCTACGGGGGAAACCCCAACCTGACCACGCCGCATCTGGATCGCCTGGCCAGTGAAGGGGTCCTTTTCACGAACGCTGTCGCGGCTGGTCCCCTGTGTACGCCGGCCCGTGGAATGTTCCACACGGGGCTCTACCCGACTCACTCCGGTGTGGTCATGAACTGGATCGAGGTCAATCCCAACCAGCGGACGATTGCACACATCTTCCGAGAGGCAGGATATGCCACCGGTTTCATCGGGAAGTGGCACCTGGCGGGGGGCGCTTACAAGACCTCCGGGAAGCATCTGTGGGGGGAGCATGACTCACCCCAGGTCCGTCAGGAAAAAACTCGGGTGTTCCGAGAACGGGTTGCCGCCTACAGGGAGGTGAACCTGGAGACAGAGTTCGTGCCTCCGGGGCCTCAGCGCTGGGGCTATGATCACTGGGAGGCCTACAACTTCCACTCTTCTTTCAACCAATACTATTTCTACCGCGATACCCCGGAGCGGCAGACGCCGGAGGGGTTTGAGACCGACATTATTTTCGACCAGGCGATTTCTTTCATCCAGGTCCAGCAGAAGGCCGGGCATCCGTTCTTTCTAACGCTGATGCCCCATCCGCCTCACCCTCCCTGGGATCTGGAGTCGCAGCCTCAGGGGTACCTGGAAAAGATCCCGGAGACGCTCGAGTGGTCTGCCAATGTTCCCCAGGACCACCGCTTTCGAAGCGATCCGCTGGGTGCCCGCTGCTACTATGCAATGGCCGAGCATATGGATGACACGGTGGGCCGCTTCATCGACTTTCTGGATGAGACGGGTCTTTCCCAGGACACGATTGTAGTGGTGACTTCAGACCACGGGGAGATGCTCGGGAGCCACGGCCGCAACAGCAAGCTGGTTCCCCATGCCGAATCGGTGAACATCCCGGTGGTGGTGCGCTGGAAGGGCCACATCCCGGAGGGAGCCCGAATCGAAACCGTGCACAGCCCCATCGACCATCTGCCCACACTGACTGCCCTGGCCGGTCTTCCCCTTCCCTCCCAGGTGGACGGTCAGGACTTGAGTCCTGCGATTCTGGGAGACCGAGTCATCGATCGGGGAGGCGTGCTGATGGGAAACTACACTTCCCATTACAATTTCTTCGACTCCCAGACAGTTTGGCCCGAATGGCGCGCAGTGCGCACCCGGCGTTACACCTACGTGGAGTGGCTCAATGGCGAGAGAACTCTTTACGACAACCTGGAAGACCCCTATCAGCTCAGCAACCGGATCGATGACGAGACCTATCAGGAGGTCAGCCGCGAACTGGCGGCTCGTCTCCAGGAGCTTCTGGCCGAGGCCCACGACGAGTTCCTGCCGGGGACGGCTTACGCCGACTGGTACGACGAGCAACGAAATCTAGTTAGAACAGCCCTGGGTCCGGTGCAGCCGTAAGGAGCGAATCACCTGCTGAGTGGGCGGGAAGTAGTGTCGATCAGCCCTGGATGTCGGCTCAGAGCCTCAGAGAGTCGAGGATGGCGGAAGGCCAGGACGTGGGCTGCATAAGTGGGGAAGAAGGCCACCGCCGGCGTACACAGAAAGGCAATTGCATAAATCACGGCCATCAGAGCCGCCCCTCCCAACACAACAGCCAGGAGGATTGTGTAGAGGTTCCAGGTCCACTCGGCCCACAGCCCGGCCAGAACCAGGGTCAGTCCCATTCCTCCGAATACCAGCAAGGCCACGATCATCAGCAGTAGAGCCAGGATTCCGAAGAAGATTAGGCTGGCCACCGCCAACCCCGTCCGGATGATCAAATAGACCAGGTAGTTCAGTTTCTCGGCAAGAAGCATGGGCAGAAAGCGCCTCCAGCCCTCCACCACTCCCACCTCCTCCAGGGCCATGATCGGCACCACAAAGTCCCGGGCCAGGACCCAGACGATCATGGCCACGAGGATAACGGCCATCAGGCTCAAGACCAGCCACATGCCCACAACAATCATCACCGCAAGGCCGGGCCGTTGACTTTCGAAAACGCCGGCTACAGCGGCCACCAGCGCCGGAACTCCCACCACAATTACCAGGGTCACGATCATGGCCGCTGCAAAGGCCAGTTGCCATAGAAAGAAGCTGAACCCACGTTCCTGCCAGCGCCACCAGCCTTCCATGAGTTTCTGTCGATCGGTCAGGACGATGTCGAACAGGACAAATCGGAAAATGGCGGAAACATAGATCAGGGCCAGGATCAGAACGACGCCGACCAGGACCCCCAGGGAGATCAGGAGAAACAGGGAGACAGCATCCGTGGGCATCGACAGCAACTGATCCCCGTGTCCGGCACGGCTCTGGGCCCCACCTCCACCGCCGCCGCATCCGGGGATTTCTCCCGTGGCGATTCCCACCAGCGCGAGCCGGGCCCAGAGCCCCAGGCGAAAAGGCTTGAAGAGCTGGGTCCAGGTATGTCGAAGAGCCGGCTGGAGTGCTTCGAGAGCCGGGAATTGTCGGGGCATCTAATCCAATCTCCTGATCAGAATACGTTGAAGCATCCGCTTCTATTCCGACGAAATCGTCAAGAGGACGAAATCGTCAAGAGACGGAAACGACGCTGGCTCCCAACTCGGTCAATCGTTGATCGACTCTTTCGTAGCCTCGCCGGATCACTTCGGCATGCTCGATTTCGGTGGTCCCATCCGCACACAGTCCAGCAACTACCAGGGCCATGCCCGCCCGGATATCGGGAGACTCCAGGTGAATTCCCCGCAGCCGACTGGGACCGGTGACCAGGACCCGGTGGGGATCGCAGACGGTGACGGAGGCACCCATCCTGGCCAGCTTGTCTACAAAAAACATGCGGGCCTCATACATCCAGTCGTGGATCAGGCAGTGTCCCTCCGATTGGGTAGCGAGGACGATGGCCAGGCTGATCAGGTCGGTCGGAAAAGCCGGCCAGAGTCCGGCGGTGATCTGTGGAGGCGAAGCGCGCGGTGCGACATCTACTGTCCAGACCGAGTCCCGGGCCTGCGTGAGGCGAATTCCAAACCGGTCCAGCACCGGGCAGATGGCCAGCAGCTCGCCGGCAGTAATGCCGCTGATCACCACATCTCCGCCCGTGACTGCAGCGGCGATTGCCAGGGTCCCTGCATCGACATAATCGCCCGGCACAACAAACTTCTGGGTAGCCGGCCGACCCACCCCGGAGCGGATCTGAATGGCAAGGGTATCCACTTCAATAGAGCAACCGAGTAGTCGGAGAAATTCGATCAGGCTCTGCACATGGGGCTCCCGGGCCGGGTTTTCGACTGTCCCGCCTCCCAGGCCGGCAAACAGGATCAGGGCATTCTCGGTAGCGGTCACCGAGGCTTCCTCGAGAAAGACACGAGGATTGTCCACAGCGGTTTCGCGTCGGATCTCCACTTTCTCGGGGTCCTGTCTCACCTGGAATCCGGCTGCTCGAAACACCGACCAGTGCACCCGAAAGGAGCGGCGACCGATAGGGCAGCCACCGGGCAAGGCACAGGTCAGGAGATCGGCTCGGGGCGCCAGAACCCCCAACAGCAGGATCGCTCCTCTGAGGCGGTGGACGATCTCGGCCGGTAGTTCGTTTTCCTCCAGACGCGTGGGATCGACCGTCAGGCTGCCGTGCTCCCAGTCGGTCTTGACGTTCAACGTATCCAGCAGTCGAACCAGGTTCTCCACATCAACGATCCGCGGAACATTGCGAAGGTCCACGGGTTCGCTGGAGAGAAGGGAAGCGGCAATCAGGGGAAGGGCCGCATTCTTGTTACCCTGGACTCGGTAGAGACCCTGGAGCGGATGGCCACCGTCGATAATTAGACGCTCATTCATGATCTGTCCCCTTTTCCGGGACAATGTGGATCTCAGGCTGGAGCTGGATTCCGAAGTTCTTGTGCACCCGCCGGCTATATTTCTCGGCCAGCCAGACGACGTCCTTGGCGGTGGCCCGGCCGTTGTTCATTATCAAGTTGCCGTGATAGGAAGCGATGGCGGCGTCTCCCTTACGCGCTCCATTGGCACCGACTGCTTCCAGCAGTTTGCCGGCCGAAATCTTGCCATGTACCACGAATGACGCCGGGATCCGCTCGAGTTGATCCTCGCCCAGTTCCTCGACCTTCACATTCTTGAAGTAGCTCCCGGGGCACTTCATTCCGGGAGGGTACTTTTTGGACCTTTCCTTCAAAATGGAATCGGATACCTCCTGCAAATTACCTTTCCCCGAGGCCAGACGCAATCGGCAATTAAGAAGAATCAGGGTCCGGTCCTGCTTGAAGAGGCTGTGCCGGTATTGAAAGTCAAGCTCGGCCGCCGCCATGGAAGTGATCTTCCCGTCTGCAGCCAGCACCGTTGCCTCGGTGAGTACCTGGCAAATCTCCTGGCCATAGGCTCCCGCGTTTCCAACCACGGCTCCGGCCAGGGATCCGGGAATCCCGTACATCCGTTCCATACCCTGCAACCCGTGTTGATTGAGCCATTTAATCACACAACCGAGATTCTCCCCGGCCCCTACGGTGACCTCGTTACCCTCTCGTTTGATTCCCGGGATGAGAATCTGGACGACAAGACCGGGGAAGCCTGAATCCGGAAAGAGAACGTTGCTGCCTTCACCGATGATGATGCGCGGAATCTCTTGTCTCTCGCTCCAATTCAAAAGGGCAGGCAGATCCGCCGGGTCCCGGATGGAGGCCAGAAGGCGCGCTTTTCCCCCGATTTCCAGGGTGGAGTAGCGGGACAGAGACACACTCCGCCGCAACTTTGCTCTGCTCAGGGCCGGGAGTGCTTCATGCATCGGAATCTCTTTGACGCCCATCCTAAAGAAACGGCACTGACGGCTGCTAGCCTTGAACCACCGGGTTCGACAGGGTACCGATTCCATCAATTGTGACGTCGACCCGGTCCCCCGGTTTGAGCGTGAAGCCGCTGCCGGGAACGACGCCTGTTCCCGTCATCAAGAGCACTCCGTTCGGGAACGAGTTGTCCCGCCACAGCCATTCCATTAATTCCTCAGTGGTGCGGGTCATCTGATCGACGCCGGTCCTTCCTTCAAAGACCACTTGAGCCTGGCGGTGTATCGTGACTCCGATGCCGATCTCGGAGAGGGGAGGCATGGAGTTGGCCAGGGTGATCCAAGGGCCGAGGCCGCAGCACTGGTTGTAGACCTTGGCCTGGGGCAGATAGAGGGGGTTGTTCCCCTCGATGTCCCGCGAGCTCATGTCGTTCCCGGCCGTGAAGCCAGCCAGTTGCTTCCTGGAGTTCATGACCAGAGTCAGCTCCGGCTCGGGGACATTCCAGGCCGAGTCCGCTCGAATGCGCAGCGGCTGGTCGTGACCCGAGACGCGGTGTGGAGTGGCTTTCAGAAACAGCTCCGGTCGAGCCGACACGTAAACGCGGTCATAGCAAGACGCAGCGGCTGCCGACTCTTCCATGCGGGCCGTTCGGCTGCGCTTGTAGGTCACACCGGCGGCCCAGACTTCCTGGTGGTCGACGGGGGGCAGGAGAGTGACATCAGCTAGCGGAACCGATAGAGATGGATTCAAGAGCGCTTTCGCTTCGCCCTCGGGATCTGCTGTCTCCATGACAGCTGCCAGAGAGGCGGGTGAGTCGGCTGGCGGCTTCAGAGGTGTCACCAGATCGTCCTGGACGGCACCAACTGCTTCGTGGCCCGAGGGCAAACGAAACCTGGCAAGTTTCATGGGGGTTTATGATAGCGCCTCCTGCGTTCCGCCTTCTACCGTGGCTAACCGATCGCTCAACTGGGGCAGCACCGACTGATTCGAGAAGGGGTGTCTTGGGCGTTCGAGCTGAGGATGTGGCTGTCGGGTAGCGGACAGGCAGCGCCTCTTCCAAACTCCTCATTCTGAACGAATTGCAACGAACTGTATCGGAAAATGAGAAATTTTGCGCATGGCCGTACAATGTGGCAAAAGAGTGACGAGTCTAACCACTCTGGTCGCATCCCTCGGGTACAATTACTCCCCGTGCAACTCATCTGGTTTGCTGTTGTAGCAGTTCTGGTCAGTCTTCTCGGCTATCGCCTGGCTCAGTCTTACGGGTTGAGCGGCCTCACCGGTCTGGGAATCGCTTCCGCACTCTATTTCGTTTTCGTCTCTGACACATGGCTTCAGATTTATAGGTGGCTGGGCGTAGGTGAGAATCTGCTGAAGGCTTTGTCAGGAACCGTTCTGGTCTCGTGTGCGATTGTGCTGGCAGAAAAAGCCAAATTTCTTGCTCTGTTCAAGCTGATCAGTCTGCTGGCTCCGGTCACCGCTACCTCCGTCGCTCTCCCCCAGCACCTTTCTGGAGTGAAGCAGGTTGAGTATGGAACCTGGACCCTGACATCGCTCTGGGAGAGCCATCAGAAAGACTCGTCGGCGCTGGCTCCAAGTCGCTCGGGCGTTCCCCGGGAAGCCATCAAGAGCAAAATGGTAACCCTGGCAAAGACCGCACCCAATTCCGCCCTGTATCTCTGGCAGGAAGAACGATTCCTGCAGTCCACGGTTCGGGTTGAAGAGAACAGTTGGGTGCTGATCCTCTCCCAGATCGTGGATGAAAAAGGGGAGCAGTGGGTGAAAATAATGCTTCCCACAGAGGCAGGTGACTTCATCTTGAATGGCAGCCCGACCGGCTTCCTTCCACTCGAGCGGATTACCGAGAGGGTGGTCGCGCCGGCTCCCGAGTAGCAGCAATCCCTGGAGGACTGGCCAACCGGAGCCGCCTCTCTACTTCGCCCGCATGAAAGTCCAAAACAGACGGGGGCCGGCTCTGCTCGGGGCGTTGCCCGGGCCGCCAAAACTCTCGGTCGAAGAACTGGGGGCTCTGAACGCACGAGACGAAGTAGCCGTTGTGGATGCTCGAGAGCAGCGAAGTGAGTTCATGGCCGGGCACCTGGCTGGATCGATTTATGCCCCTTTCGATATGACCTTTCCCACTGTGGTGGGATCCTATGTCGAAGAAGGGATGCCCATTTATCTGATCATTGAGGAGCTGTCCGTGGAGGCGTCCGTCCGCTCGCTTATCAGGATTGGGCTGGATCGGATTGCAGGATATGCGACTCCCGCGACTCTGGCTGCCGTCTTGGAGAAATCGGGCTCCGAGATGATTGACCAGATCGACATGGCGAAAATGCGCGAGCTGGATCAGCCGGGGGCATATCGAATACTGGATGTCCGGGGGAGTGCGGAGTTCGAGGCCGGTCATCTTCCAGGGGCGGTGAACATTGCGCACACCCGGCTGCCGGCCCGTGCCGAAGAGATAACGAAAGACGGGAGGTGGCTGGTGTATTGCCGGAGCGGGGCCAGAGCAGCCGTGGCCTGCGCCGTTCTACAGCGGCTGGGATATCAGGTCACCCATGTCGAGGGTGAGTTCAGGGCGTACTAAAGTTCGAAAAGGTGACCTGCAGGATCAGGCGGGCCGTGACCTCACTTTCGGCCCGAACCGTCAGAAGTATCTTTTCGAGATCGTGTTCCAGGCGTGAGTCGCTGGCTCGAGACCATTCAGCAAGCAGTTGAGTTTCGCCTGCGTGCAGGCCGCTCATCCAATGGCCCGGCCCGACTTCAGAGCCAGGTTTGGTGGTGTCCACAAGGTCATATGGGCCGAAGAGCTTGTGGAGCATGGCCACATTGTTGTGAAACGCATGCCGGATTGCCGTGCCGCCGGGATCTGAGTTGGTCGCCTGCCCTACTGCTCTCACCTCGCAAAGGCCCGTGTTTGGTCGAATCAGCCCGAGATAGAGTTCGAAGTCGGGGTTCGGTGTCGGAACCCGGGGTAGAACGTAGAGCTCCGGCTGTTGCTGTAGCGGCACGGGCCGCCCCTCAATGCGTCGGGCGACTTCTTCCAGTCCCAGACCCATGGAGAGACCGAAAATCGAGACTGCGCCTGCGGAAGGGGCGTCCACTGATGTCGATGTCGGCTGGCTCGAGGCTTCCAGTGGGGGATCCTGGCGACCCGGCGCTTCTTCGTCCATTTCCGTGCCGATCGGCCTCGGCTGGCTTCCTTGAGCCACGAGGCGGGGTTCAAGGCTGCCCATCGAGCGCCCGGACCGGCAGGCCTGACGGAGACTCGCATAGAGATCCTCCGTTTCGCCCAGATCGAAGAGCGCCGTCACCGTGGTCCCTCCTTCCTCTTCGAATTCCATTCTGGTTCTTGGATGCCCCAGCAGTCTTTCGACGCCCTGCCTGGCGCCATCCCGGGGCACCAGAGACTTGTACAGGTAAAAGCCATGGTTATCTTCGAGGGGCGTAAACAGGTAACTCTTAGTGACGGATTCATCGAGGTGGCGCAGGCGCACCGCGACCAGGTTCTGCTGGTATCGCTCACTGCGCTCAGAAAAAACCGTCGCCGAGGTTCTCGCGAAGACGTCCAAGCGGCTTCCAGTACAAGTGATGTGAAGGCTGGTCTGAGGAACAGAGGGGGCCTCGATTTTGGCTTTCAGGAACATCGAGTAGACAGGGCTCTCTGCAGATTCTTCCCGACTCTCCCACACCCGCCAGCCGGACCCCGGAAGCTCGTATTCGGTGTGACCGGTCTGGAGTAAGCCCGTCTGGGCCAGCAAGAGGGCCAAAGCAGCCAGAGGGGGGACTTGAGTCAACAAAGTGGCCCTCACATGGCAGTCAGTCTGACGGGCATGCGCCTGGATCCCCAGTTTCCTGGAAGCTCTTCGAAGACACCGGCACAGGCAGCTCCGCACTCCGGGCAGGAGCCGTCGATGGTCAGGTTCCAGTTTCCCAGTACATACCAGTTGCGGTCGATCAGGGGCTGGCCGCACTGGTGGCAATAGGTGCTCTGACCGCTCTGGTCGTGGACGTTTCCCGTGTAGCAGTAGCGCACTCCATTCTTGAGGGCGATGCGGCGAGCCCGCTCGAGAGTCTGAAAGGGCGTGGGTGACTTGTGCAGCATTTTCCAGTCCGGATGAAATGCGGTGAAGTGGATGGGTACATCCGGTCCCACGTGCTCCACAGCCCACTGGGTGAGAGCCTCGATTTCCGTGTCCGAGTCATTCTCTCCGGGAATGAGCAGGGTTGTGATTTCGAACCATACTTCTGTTTCTGATTTCAGATACGTCAGCGTTTCCAGGACGGGTTCCAGATGACCACTCGTGATCGAACTGTAGAACTTTTCTGAGAAGGCCTTCAGGTCAACGTTGGCGGCGTCCATGTGTTTGAACAACTGCGCCCGGGGTTCGGCGCAGATATATCCGGCTGTCACGGCCACCGTCTTGATTCCCTTCTCGTGACAGGCCTGAGCCACATCGCAGGCGTATTCCATAAAGATGACCGGATCGTTGTATGTGAATGCCACGCTCCGGCAGCCGGTTTCCTGGGCAACCAGGGCGATTTTCTCAGGGGATGCCTGATCTGCCAGCGTGTCAACTTCACGGGACTTGCTGATATCCCAGTTCTGGCAGAACTTGCAGGAGAGATTGCAGCCCGCTGTTCCAAAGGAGAGAACCGGAGTCCCCGGCAGAAAATGATTGAGGGGCTTTTTCTCGACAGGGTCGATGCAGAATCCGCTGGAGCGGCCGTAGGTGGTCAGAACCATCTCATCGTTCAATCGTCCTCTAACGAAACACATGCCTCGCTGGCCCTCGCGCAGCCTGCAAAAGCGCGGGCAGAGATCGCACTGAATCCGACCATCCGAGAGGCGATGCCAGAACCCGACAGGGACGGTAGAGGGACTCTTTTCGATGAAGTTCAGGGCCATCTCAATTCACACCTGTTTCCCGATTGCCAGGAAAGACAAATCGTCGTATGGTTAGACTCTAGCAGATTGCAACTGTCCCTGAGGGAGGTGTCTCATCCCAAACGTGAGAAGACCCGCCGTTGCGGGAAGCTTTTATCCTGCCGATGCGGGCGAGCTGGCAGGTATGGTGGCGCACTTTCTCGACGATGTTGAGGAGGTTCCTTCACCGCCCAAGGCTCTCATTGCCCCCCACGCCGGTTATATCTATTCAGGCCCGGTGGCAGCCACCGCATATGCGTCGCTAGAGGAGGTACGCTCGACGATCTCAAGGGTCATTTTGCTGGGGCCCTCCCACTGGTTTTCTTTCTCTGGTCTGGCACTTCCCGACGCAGACGCACTGTCAACGCCGGTCGGAGCTGTGGCAGTGGATCGGGAAGGAGTTGAGACCGCTCTGGGTTTCGGTCAGGTGAGCGTCCGAGATCACGTCTATGATCGGGAGCACAGCCTGGAAGTTCATCTTCCTTTTCTGCAGGTAATCCTGGGTGACTTTACCGTCACCCCCTTGCTGATCGGCCAGGCAAGTTCCGCAGAAGTCTCCCGGGTGCTGGACGCACTGTGGGGGGATGACTCCACCATCCTGGCCATTAGCAGCGATTTGAGCCACTACCACGACTACGAGACGGCTAACCGTCTGGATGGGGCGACCTCAAAGGTAATCCAGGCACTTGAGTCGGAGCGGATCGCGCCGGAAGACGCCTGTGGAGCGATTCCGATCCGTGGCCTGCTGGAGACGGCGAAGGAGCGCGGCATGGAGGTCAAGGAAGTCGACCTCCGCAACTCAGGAGACACAGGCGGTCCCAGAGAGCGCGTGGTCGGCTACGGTTCCTTCCTTTTTTATGACGCGAAGAAAACGCCGCAGGTCGTGTAGTTGAAAACTTGGAATCCTATTCGACCTTGATCACAAGGATGGTGCGGTCGTCTACCTGGTCGAGGTGCCCAGCTACGAAACGCTGGTTGGCCTGCATGAGCCGGTCCACAATCTCCTGGGCCTTTAGCGCGGTGGATTCCAATAGGATTCCTTTGATCCGGCTCAGCCCGAACTCCTCGTCGTCGGAATCAGTTGCCTCAATCAGGCCGTCCGAGAGCAGGACCAGAACATCACCGCTTTTCCACCCGACTGCATGGGAACCTGATCCGTTCTGGTGGTGGGATGCCGAAATGGGTTCTGGGAAATAGGCTCTGGGTTCTGGGAACGCGCTTACTATCGTGCGCGCCACTGAAGAGGCTGGTTTTGGAATTATCTGGGTCTACCAGCGCGGTGTTCTGCTGGAGTATTTCTTGCCGCCGAAGGTCAGCTGCACCTGCTTGAGTGTTCCCAGGTTGATCTTCCAGATCTCCTGGACTCCGGTCCTGGCCGATTCGAAGACGATCCACTTCCCGTCCCGCGAAAACCAGGGATGCCCATCGAGCCCCGGAGTGTTCGTGAGGTTGCGGGGTCCAGCCCCGTCGATGCGAGCCAGAAAAACTTCGTCGTCCTTCCCATTTTCATTCGTCTGCCAGGCCAGCCACTGGCCATCCGGAGATATCGCCGGCCTCCGGTTCAGGTGCCTGTCGTCGGTGAGGAAGACCGCCTTCGACCCCTGCCCGTGACCGTAGAGACGAACCAGAGCGACTTCTCGAGGAGCCAGCAAGGGGTTTTTCTCGTGCATGAAGATGACCCCTTCTCCCAGCGCCACTCCGTTTGCAGCCCGCATGTTGACCTCGTAGCTGCCGGGCCCCCATCCTACACGCTGCGCTTTTCGATCGCCGCAATCGTGATGGTAGACGAGCTTGTCACCGGGGAGAGCAAGATTGACGTGGTGAAGGGCACAGCCCGGCTCCTCTGCAAATACCTCGTGATCACCGCTGTAAATATCTATCTGAATGAGACGGGCGCCACCCTCCGGGTCGTACGATGTTTCCCGAAACTCTGAGTAAAGGGCGCGCCGTCCGTCCGAAAATAAGGCGGGGTGATCATCATAACCAGCTCCAAAGGTGAGCTGACGCTGGCCGGATCCGTCTTCCTCCATGATCCAGATCTTGCCCCGCCGAATCGGTTCGCCGGTCTCTTCGTCCAGATGAGCCCGGGCAAATATGATCGGGTTTCGGTAGGCGCCGGGCGGAGCCTTTTCGCCGGCGGGCTGAGGCAGAACATCGACGGCACAGAGGAGCAGGATGGCGACCGTGGCCGTGAGGCAAGAACCTGGATTGTCTCTTCTGGACATGATCCCTCCGAGCAAGCGTCCTGGGGAGTGAGTCTCAATCCATTTGGAATGCCTGCAGTTCGTGGTGAGAGTCGAGCTCTGATAACTACTCGGCCAACCCAGAGCCCAGCACCTATTCCCCATCTGAGATCCAATGATAGTAGTCTGTGTTCTCCAGGCCCGAGGCGGCTTCTTCATCCAAGAAGATCTTGACCCGAGGATGGAGTTGGAGGGCTGAGGCGGGAAGGGAAGCCGAGACCGGTCCTTCCACTGCACGGGTCACAGCATCTTGCTTGCCTTCCCCGAAAGCCATCAGGAGACAGTGGCGGGCCTCCAGAATGGTTCCGATACCCATCGTGATGGAATGGGTGGGGACCGACTCTTCAGAATCAAAGAATCGAGCGTTGTCCTGAATCGTGCGGCGTGTCAGCCGGGTCACCCTGGTTCTCGAAGCCAGAGAGGAAGAGGGCTCATTGAAGGCAATGTGACCGTTTCGTCCGATGCCGAGAATCTGCAGATCGATGCCGCCCACTGACTTGATACTGCGTTCATAGCGCTCGCACTCGAGCTGGATGTCCTGGGTCAATCCATCCGGGATATGAACGTACTCGGCGAGAATGTTGATCTGGTTGAACAGGTGCTGGTGCATGAAGCCGTAGAAGGAAGTGGGGTGATCCCGGGCAACGCCAACATACTCGTCCACGTTGAAGGCAGTGATGCGACTGAAGTCAAGGCCTTCTTCGCGATGCATCCGTCCCAGTTCCTCATAGAGCTGCAGCTGTGTGCTACCGGTGGCAAAGCCCAGAACTGCATAAGGCTGTTGTTGAATCAATTCCGCCACAACTCGAGCCGCCAGCCGGCTGGCGGCCTCGGAGGTCTCTTTAATGATGACTTGCATTTCTTAGATTCCCTGCAGTTTGCGGATCTGGGCCAGAACGTCGCCACGGAAGCGGTCCAGAAAGCCCTTGACGTAGTCAGCGGGATCCAGTTGTTCGTTCTCGATGAGGGGTATCAGATCCAGGGCCAGTGAGAGCTTGCTGGCTTGATCTGCCTCCACCCTCGAGCTGCTAGTGAAGCGTGGGAAGGATGCGGTCCATTCGTTGAGAGATCTCTTTCAAGCGCTCCCGATCTCCGCCTCTGACCTCCGCAGATCCCCACCCTCCACTGTAACCAGTCTCCTCCAGGGCGCTCACGACTGCCGGCCAATCGCAATCCCCTTCTCCCAGAGGGACCCGGAAACCGGCGAAGGGGCCCTCCTGGTCTCTCTTTTCGCGGCTGTATTCCTTGATGTCGAGTTTCATGATTCGCCGCCCCAGGATCCGGATCCATTGCTCGGGCCAGCCAAAGTTCACTATGTTGCCGACATCGAAGTAGGCTCCCACCAGGGGATCGCTGAGTTCGTCGATATAGCGAGCCATCTCGAGTGGACTGAATAGAAAACTGTTCCAGACGTTCTCGATAGCAATCTTGACGCCGACCTCTCGAGCCACAGTCAGAGCTTTGCGAATCTGGGCCTGAGAACGAGTCCAGGCATCGTCATACTGGACCTCCTTCTTCACCACGGCCGGAACCAGTAGCACGGTGGTGGCGCCGTAAAGCGCGGCGTCGCGGAGGGCGGTCTCCAGGCCGCTGCGCCCCTCGTTCCTGACGGCTGTGTCGGGATCGGAAAGAGGCTTTGTCCAGTGAAGCGCAGAAATTACTCCGGGAATCTCAAGGCCAGTGATGTCCCTCGCTGCAATGACTTCATCCTGGTCCAGGTCAGCAGGGCTGTCCAGTTCCACCCCATCGAAGCCGATCTCCTTGAGGATCTCAAACTTCTCCTGGATCGAAAGTCCTTCTTCCCGAAACATGCCGAACTTGAGTGACTTCTTGATGGTCAAGGGTCCTCCACCTGCCGTCTCGGTAGGAGCCGGTGCCGGAGCACCAGCTTCAGCGCCCTCCTCGGGTCGTGCACAGTAGGCCCCGGTCAGCGCAATTGCTGAAGACGCAAGAATCTGGCGGCGATTGAGTTTGGTGGACACGGCTAGCCTCCTCCTTAGTAATCCGAGACGGATGTTATGCGAATGGCCCGGTTGAGGCAACCCTGGACGGCGTCGATTGTTGATCGTCGACATGCAAGGCAGAATTCCATTACCTTATGGGCATGTATTTGACGTTGAGACTACGGAATCTAGGCGCCATCTTCTATCTGCTGATCTTTATGGCGTCCTGGTTCGGTTGTACAGCCGAGATCTCGCACCAGGAGACGGGCCATCCCGCGGGACCCTCGGAGCCGGGCTTTGTATCGATTTTCGATGGTAAGACCCTGGAGGGCTGGAAACCTCACGATGGCCTCCCCGAAGATAATATCGGAGGCCGCTGGGAGGTGATTGACGGCGCCATTGCTGGAGAACAGGACCCACCCGGAAAGGGCGGCCTTTTCACTACGACTCGAAAGTACCGGGACTACATTCTGAGGCTGGAGGTCAACATCGACTACCCGGTAGACAGCGGGGTTTTTCTGCGCGTAGGAGAGACGGGAAGAAGCCATCAGGTTACCCTGGACAACCGAGAAGGGGGACAGATCGGATCGATTTATCTCCCCTGGACACAGGGTGGAGTGATGGACAATCGCGAAGGCATGAAGCAATTCACCTCGAATGAGTGGCAGGACGTCGAGATCCGTATTGAAGGGGAACCGGCCCGCATCCAGTTCCGCTTGAACGGGAACCTGGTGACTGATTTCCAGCACACGGAAGAGACCACCCAAGGGAATCCCACCGAAGGCACCATCGCCCTGCAGGTTCACCCGGGCGGAGACTGGGTAGATGGGAACAAGGCCCGCTTTCGCAATATCCGGATCAAGGAGCTTTAGGTTCTGGGTTCTGGAGAGTGGGAGGGGCCTCGGGGCGGAGGACGTTTAAATTCCCGGACGCAGCCCTGAGGCGCCTCCCACTTTCAAGATTCCAACACCTGGGGTGTGCAGCAACCGGGTAGATGGTTTACAGATTAGACTGGGTACATGGTTTACAGATTCAAGGATAAGTTTTCCATTCTCTCCAATCAAAGCGGGCCAGCAAGACATGGCCCAGGTAGATGCTATAGATAGCGTCGTCGATTTCCTCCAAACCGACGTATTCACCGTTGAGCGTGTTACTTAGTTAGTTAGGGTCCCACTCTGGGATGGGTGAACCCCCTCGCCTTTAGGCGAAGCCTTCAGGAGGCTTGGGGGTACACTGCGGAGGTGTCTGAGTATCGGAAAAGTTCGCATGCAGTGTATCGGCTGAGATATCACTTTGTGTTCATCACCAAGTACCGCAAGCCGGCTCTGCGAGGAGAGATCGGGAAAGAGGTGCGGGATCTGACGCGAGAGATTTGCCGATCGTTGGATATCGAGATCGTGAAGGGGCATGTGCGACCCGATCATGTGCATTTGTTGTTGGATGTGCCGCCGAGATTGGCGCCGAGCCGAGTGATGCAGGCGATCAAAGGGAAAACGTCGCATCATCTACTGCAAGATCACCGCAAGTTGCGCAAGGAGTTTTGGGGACGACATCTTTGGGCACGAGGGTACTTCGTGGCGACGACTGGGAATGTGAGCGATACGATGGTTGCAGAGTATATAGAAACCCAAGATGTCGAGACCCGAGACGACGATTTTCGGGTCACTGAGTAGTCAGCCTGCGAGCGAAGCGAGGTCTTTAGGCGACTTCAGTCGCATGTCGAATCCACCGCCTTCAGGCGGTGGAGAGTGGGACCCTTCTCAAGAACAGGGATCGTGATTTGAGTTTGATCCGGCCGATTTTGTTTACCTTACGAACCAGAAAGTGAGCCGGGTACTCGAGTTTGGGAGGTTTTCTGGGATAAGACCTAGGGGAAGGCTTGTATAGATCCGAGGGAGTTTTTCCAGCCAGCGCCTGGTGAGGCCGTTTCTGGTTGTAGTAACGCTGGAAGCGATCAAAGCGTTGCTGCTGCGCCGGCAGGGTGCCAGCAGCAGGGCGAGTGGTTTCTGCCTTGAGGGTGCGATGCATGCGTTCATGACGGCCATTCTGCTGCGGTTGACCTGGTTGGATTCGCAGCGGCTGGATTCCCAGCTTGATCCACCACACAGCCAGACGTGAGAGACCACATAAGGCGGTAGAGGAAAAGGGTGCCCCGTTGTCAGTGAGGATCTGTTGAGGTAAACCGCAGCGGCGAAACAGCTGCTCGAAAACAGGTCGAACACCCGTGGATCGGGTCGAAGTCTTGGCACTACAGGCCAACAGATAACGGCTGTGGGGATCGAGGATCGTCAAGGGATAACACCACTGCCCGTTGCCGGTTTTAAACTCTCCCTTGAAGTCGGCCGTCCAGACATCGTTACAGTTTCGGATTTCGACGATAGGCCGCCCCGGGTGGGCCCAGCGCCGGCGCCGGCGCCGGGGCTTGATCAGTTCATGACGTTTGAGGACTTCCCCGGCAGTTGAGAAAGCTGGAAGAGGTAACTGTGGACGAAGCTTCTCTAAGTGCTGAATGATCTTGACTGGCCCCCAAGTGGGATGGCGTTTGCGCAGCTGCACAATCTTCCGCTCCAGCTCTGGCGGGGTCTTGTGAGGACAGTAGTGGGGAATTCGAGAGCGATCCGTCAGTCCCTCCAGGCCTTCTTGCTTGTACCGATTCCACCACTTGTAGGCTGTTTGACGGCTCACCCCATACCGTTTGCTCAGCTCACTGAGGGTGTACATTCCAGCTTTCACATCCATAACAAAACGAAACCGTTGTTCCACAGCTTGGGTCTCCAGCCAGGGCATAGGGCCTCTCCTTTCCTGCCCTATGCTCTAACTCCACTGTGTAAACCATGTACCCGGTTTGTTTTGTAAAGGATGTACCCGGTCAGTACCGTGCAACGTAGAACCCAGAACCTAGAACCTATCTCCCTATCCCATCCGGTAAGCCTTTGTAGTGTCGGAACCCTTCCACCGGTTTGCCGTCGCGCTTCATGACCCGCTGACGCCTGCATTGGGCGATGTCCCGGCCCTCTCCCGGGGGGATTTCCGGACCTTTGTAGTCGGACCATCCCGAGCTGAACTGGCTCGCATACTGCAGGTGCGCATTGATTTTCCGGTCCAGGGTGTCACTGATGTCCACGAAGGTGTTCATGTCTCTCGGGATGGAGTCAAAGAACATATACTCGGGAATCTGGAACTCTTGCAGGCCTTCGTGGATGACCTGGCCTTCAAAGAGCAGCCTCCACATGGCCGCCCGGGCTGCATCGGCAGCCAGATAGGCAGCACTGCGGTGATCCGACTTGTGCCAGCGCTGATAACCGCGGCCGGGATCGAAAGCGAAAAGCACATCGGGTCGAATCCGACGAATCAGCCGGACTAGACGGGCTACGATCTCTTTCCGGCTCTCGAACTCGATCAGCCCGTCATCGTAGCCCAGGTTGATGTAGTGACCCGCCGGGATTCCCAGTTCCGCCATGGCATCGATCTGTTCCTGGCGCCGAATCCGTGCCAGGTCGAAACGGGAGAGTTTGGGATCCTGAGTGCCGACGTTTCCCGTGGTGAGAATGACGGTCCATATTTCATTGCCGTTTTTCTGGAGGAGAGCCAGGGTTCCGTGAGCATGAGAGTCGTCGTCCGGGTGGGCTCCTATGACCAGAATGGTCTTATCGCGCCACTCCGACACCGGGGTCTCCGGCTGGGCAAGAATGCTGGGAAGTGACAGAGCGATTGTCAGTAGCAGGTAAATGATCCTCATCTTCTTCCTCCTTCATAAAAGTGAGTACTTAGCTAAGAATCAGGTAAATCAAGACCTGCAGCAGCAGGATACCAAAGGCCCAGATGCGAAGATCGCGTCCCAGGGCGGCGATCGAGGCAGATCCATTTCTTGGTGCCTCTCCGGGCAGCTTCCATACCCAGACCATCAAAACCACAAAGGTGCCCAGGAAAATCCACTTGGCGCCGGCCAGCGGCACCTGCATCACGCCTCTGTAGAAAAACTCCGAGGCCGGATCTAGACCCGTAAGGAGTCCCCCCGGCTCTGCCGGGGAGGCAGCCAGAGTTTGACAGTTCCGGGAATAGGTGAAAAAACTCCCTTCCGTGAGCCGAGCAAAGCATCACGAAAAGGAGTTTTATGAGTAACTACCAGAGCTTACAGCATACAAAATGGGAGTGTAAGTACCATGTGGTGTTCATCCCCAAGTACCGCAAGAAGTTGATTTATGGGGAGCTGCGCAGACATCTCGGTCAGGTGCTGCGACGGTTGGCTGGGCAGCAGGAAAGCTTGATTGAAGAGGGCCACCTGCTGCCGGATCACGTGCACGGGATGATCTCGATTCCGCCAAAGTTTTCTGTGGCGCAGGTGATCGGGTACATCAAAGGGAAAAGCGCCATCCACATTGCGAGGAACTTTTCAGAGAGTCGGCGTAACTTTGTTGGACAGCACTTCTGGGCTCGCGGATACTTCGTATCGACGGTGGGTCGGGATGAGAAAGTGATTCGTGAGTATATCCGGCGGCAAGAAGCAGAAGATCGTCGCCAGGATCAGCTCAGGCTGCTGTAGCCAAGCCACCTGTAGGTGGCACAAGTGGCCGCGGTAGCGGCAACGTCAAGTCCGCTTTGAGCGGCTCACAAGATTAAAGCCCCCGGCTTTGCCGGGGGATACTTACCAGCGAAATCAGTTGATCTTTCATGTCGACGCCGTCAGGAAGTCTGCGGTCAGGCCTTCAGTTTTCTTGGATGGAGGCGGCGCTGTCAGCAGGGTAACGAACACTGTGATCAGCAGGGCCACTAGAAATGCCCACCAGGCGATGTAGAGAAAGGGATCGGTGGAAGTAAAGATACCTTGCTTGAGCCAGAACAGGGTTACGCTGGTGCAGACCCCCGAGATCAGTCCCACGGTTGCCGCAGTGGCATTGGTGCGTCGCCAGGCCATACCCAGCAGAAGAATGGCAAAGATCGGGCCCTGGAAAAAGGCCAGCAGCGTCTGCATGGCTGAGAAAATCCCTGGGAAGAGCTCGGTTACGGGCGCCAGGAAGACTGCCAGAACGATGAAGACGCCCGTTAAAGCTCGGCCCACCCGAAAGAGCCTTTCGGGAGAGGCTTCTCGATTCATGTGGCGCTGGTACAGGTCGATGGTCCACAGGGTGGAGGCCGAATTCAGGTAAGAATCCACACTTGACATCAGTGCCGCCAGGAAACCGGCGAAGACAATGCCTGCCAGACCTGCGGGCAAGAGGTGAACGAGGAGCGTAGGATAGACGTCATCTGCGTTCTCGAGATCGGGAAAGAGGGTGAAACCGATCATCCCCGGGAGTACAATGAGAAAGGGGATGGTGGTCTTCAAGAGAGCGCCGAAGAGTACCGCCTTCTTGGCGTCCCGCTCCGTCGGAGTCCCCAGGCATCGCTGCACAATGGCCTGGTTTCCAACCCAGTATGCCGGGGACAGGACCAGCGAGAGTCCCAGCAGAATGGCCGGCCAGGAGAAGCGTGCGGAGTGTCGGCCGGCAGCACCAGCTGGAAGAAAGTCTCACGCCCGGTTCCCCCGACCGCCTGTACTGAGGCTTTCAGGCCCTCCAGTCCGCCCACCTCGCGGAATCCCAGAACCAGAATCACCAGGCTCCCCAGAACCAGGACGAAAAACTGCAGGCTGCCAGTGTAGACCACCGCCTTCAGCCCTCCGATCAGGGTGTAGCCGCCAATGACCAGGGCGGTCAGGAAAATAGACACATAGATGGGCCACCCGATCAGAAGCTCGAGCGTCTTAGCAGCAGTCCACAGAAAGATTCCCAGGTTGACGGCCATGAACAGTCCCCACAGGATCGCCACGATGGCGCGAACCACATCGTTGTAGCGACGACCCAAGTACTCCGGGATCGTATAGATGCGGGCCTTCCAGTAAAAAGGAATGAAGAGGAAGGCGGCCACAATCATGGCCGGTATGCAGCCGATCCATTCGAAGTTCGCCACGGCCAGGCCTGCCAGGTAAGCGCTCCCAGCCACGCCCACCAGTTCGAGGGCGCCGATGTCGGAGACGACCATGGACATTCCGACCATCCACCATTTCAGATTGCGGCCTCCCAGAAGTAATCTTCCGAGGTGGCCTGCCCACGGCTCTTCCAGATTCCGAAGCCCATCATGGCCGCGAAATAGGCAAAGACGATGAGGATGTCGATGGTGCTCAACCTGGACACGGGGGTAGGGTACAAGTAATGGGTCCCAGGTTCTAGTGTGCTGTCCGGGAAGTCCGCTGGGTTAATTCGGGATGGATTTTCGCCGCCTCAAGGCGCCCCACACTCAGATCCAAGTTTCACGCAGCTTCAGCTTTCAACCTTCAACTAACCGTCACCCATCAGCTCTCGATAGGCGGCCACGGCGAGTTCATCACAGCGTTCGTTCTCGGGGTGTCCGGCGTGACCCTTCACGCGTTCCAGAACGATCGTGTGGAGCTGGTCGAGCCGATCCAACTCCTGCCAGAGTTCGAGGTTCTTGACCGCTTTGTACCCGCTCGATGTCTTGCGGCGCCAGTGGTTGTTCTTCCACCGATGCATCCATTCGGAGAGTCCCTTCTCGACGTACGAGCTGTCGGTCACGACCTTGACGACGGTGGGCCGCTTCAGCGACTGCAGGCCCTGAATCACCGCAACCAACTCCATCTGGTTATTGGTGGTAGTCAGGTCAGCACCAGATTCTTCTTTGTTCTTGCCAGTACCCAGATGGCGGAGAATATAGGCCCAGCCCCCCGGGCCCGGGTTGCCGCTGCAGGCTCCGTCCGTGAACAGGATCACTTCTGGTTCGCGTTTGGGAGGGGCGGGGAAGAGTCCGCCCGGCTTGTGATCACTCAAACCCGGCTAGCCTTCCTCGTCCGGGTCGAGAATCATTCCCATGGCGTGGTATCCGGCGTCGACGAAGATGGTTTCGCCGGTGATGCCGCCGCCCAGCTCGTCGCTGATCAAAGCCAGGGCCAGCCCGCCCACTTCGGTTTGTTGGATATTCCGCCTCAACATGGCCACTGAACTGGCCCTCGATGCGGTGGTACCAAAACCTGGAATACTGCGAGCCGCAATCGTGCGCAGGGGGCCGGCGCTGATGGCGTTGACACGGATCCCCTGCGGGCCCAGTTCGAAGGCCAGGAATCGGGCCGAGGCCTCCAGAGCCGCCTTGGCGATTCCCATCATGTTGTAGCCAGGGACGACTCGCTCGGCGGCCAGGAAAGTCAAAGTTATGATGCTGCCGCCTTCAGTCATGAGTTCTCGAGCCCGGCGGCCGATGGCAACCAGGGAGTAGGCCGACACATCCATGGTCTGCTTCCAGGCTTCCCGGGAAACATTGGAGAAGGGCTCAAGAAAGGTCTCCTTGGGGGCGTACGCAATCGAATGAACGACGAAGTCCAGCGATCCCATCTCTTGCCTGGCGACGTCAAAGACATGATCAATCTGCGAATCATCGGTCACGTCGCAGTCGGCCAGGACCGGGTCGACAAAGCCCGAGGAAAGCTTTTCGAGTGTTCCCCGCAGCCGCTCGCCCTGGTAGCTGAAGAGCATGCGGGCCCCCGCCTGATTGAGTTTGTCAGCAATGGCCCAGGCAATCGATCTTCGATTGGCGACTCCGAATACGATTCCGTTTTTTCCTGACAGGTCAACGGTGTACATGAGGGCGGATCTCCTTCAGATAGTATTAATTCCTTTCAACCACAGGTGCCAACCCGGGTTGAACAATCTCTTTTCCTGCTTCCTGCTTCGCTTCCCGGACGATTCGAGCGACATCTGAGAGCAGTTCCTTCGCGTCGTATACAATCCCGTCCTTGATGGTGTAGCGAACGCCCCCCACACGGATCGGCTGATTCTCCAAGTTCACCTTGATGGCTCCGGTCCCGTAGAGCACTTTCAGATTCTGGAGCGGGTTCTCAGCGACCACCACCAGGTCGGCCAGTTTCCCGGCTTCCACGGTCCCAATCTCCTGGCTGCGACCCAGGGCCTCCGAGCCCAGCAGGGTGGCCGATCGGATGATCTCCAGAGGGTGGAAGCCCGCCTCGCGAAGGAGTTCGAGTTCGCGAATGTAACTGAATCCGTAGAGTTTGTAGATGAATCCGGAGTCGGAACCAGTGGCCACACGCCCTCCACGGTTCTTGTAGTCATTCAGAAAGCTCATCCAGATCTGGTAGTTCTGCTTCCATTCCACTTCGTCTTCAGTGGTCCAATAGAACCAGTAGGAGCCATGTGATCTCCGGTTTGGACGGTAGAACTCCCACAGGGAAGGCAAAGTGTAGGTGTCATGCCATTCCGCTCTGCGAGCCCGCATGAGGTCTCGACTGGCCTCATAAATGGTGAGGGTCGGGACAAAAGTGAAATCCAGCTCCAGCAACTCGTCCATCAGGGAGTTCCACTGGTCACTGCCCCTGGGGGCCGCCTGTTTCCAGAGGCGACCCGCCTCCCCGAAGCGGTGCTGCTCGTTATTGTAGTTATAGTCGAGCCGGAAGTCCTGAATGGTTCGATCAGTAAAAAGCGATTCGGGCAGACCATACCAGTGTTCTTGCGTGGTCAGGCCGGCGCGGGCGGCCTTGACCGTATTCATCCAGGCCACTCTGAGCTGGGCGAGATGGGCCGCAGTCCGAATGCCGTCCTTCTGCGCCTGATCAATGATGGCCTCCATGATGTCGGGTCGATAGGAGCTTAGCTTCAGCCCGTCGGCGCCTCGTGCCGCCGTGCCGGCAACCCATTGGCGGGCTTGCTCCGGAGTTGTGATTGGCTCCTCGGCTCCCAGTCCGAACCACACGTAGGCTTCGATCCGCGGGGCGGTGATCTCATTGTTGGTACTGCGCTGCTTCTGTTCGAGAACCCAGTCCAGGCCGTTTCCACACCATGGGTCACGGATCGTGGTCACTCCATGGGCCATCCACAGCTTGTAGACGTACTCGGCCGGTGTTCCCTGTGCCACGCCTCCAATGTGTGCGTGCATATCCACGAAGCCGGGAAGGACGTAATGTCCGCCCAGCTCTAACTCATGAAAGCCTTTTTCCAACTCTGGTCTGCCTTCTTCAGAGATAGGCAGTCCCGGGTAGCCCACGCTCCTGACTTGTTCGATTCGATTGTGCTTGATGACGATATCCACCGGGCCGATCGGAGGCGACCCGGTCCCGTCGATTAGGGTAACTCCTCTCAGGATCAGTCCGGGGTAGGGTCCCATCCCCTCGCTCCGATCCGGGGCGCTGGGAATCGATTGGGGCGTCTCCTGAGCCTGGATCGGCGCGATCACGGCCATCAAAGTGAGACAAGCAAGAGTCAGCCGGGTTGTTCTCATGGGCGATAACTCTTTCAAAGAAGCAGAGAGATGTCAAAAAGGGGGGCGATTGTGTTTCTTGAGCAGTTCGGCGAAGCGGGGTTGATAGCGGACGGCATCCAGATCCGAAGTTACATTCCGCAGCTCCTGCTGGATGATGGACAGATACTTGGCTGGTTCCAGTTCGAGGGAGCGGGAAAAATGGTCGATCGAGGGGTCGATCATCTTTCGCTTGGAGTAGAGCAGACCGAGTCGGAAGTGCAGGCGGGCGTTGTCCTCCCCGTTCTCGTGTGCCTTTTGATAGCTCGACAGGGCGCGTTCTTCCTTCTTCAATCTCTCGTAGACAAGCCCCAGAAAGTAAGGCGCCTGTGGGGAGTCAGGCTCCAGCGCCAGCGCCCTTTCCAGCGTGCTGCGTGCTGCTTTCGATTGCTCGGTGTTCGCCTGAGCGATGCCCAGGCGCAGGAGCGTGTCGAAATCGGACGCTCCCAGCTGGACCGCTTTCCGGTAGACGCGGGCGGCTTCCTCATTCCTGCCGGCCTCCCCAAAAAGATCGCCCAGCTTGATCCATATCGCGATGCTGGTGGGATCCCGCAGTGCGGCTCGACGCAAGTACAGCTCCGCGTCAATGAGTCGTCCCTCCTCGATTGCAATCGAGCCCAGGTTGAAGAGGCTGGCAACAGAATCTTCACCTCTCATCAACAGCGTTTCGGCTTCGTCCAGGCGCTCCAGCCGTAACAGGACGTAGGCCAGGTTTTGGTTCAGTTCCGGGTCGGAAACTCCCAGCTTCCCTGCTGTCTGGAAATAAGTTAGAGCCCGCTCGAACTTCTCCAGCAGCATCAGGTGGCGAGCCAGCAGAAAGTTAGCCCCGGGGTCCTCCGGGAAGTGGACCAGGAAGTTCTCATAATGCTTTGTTGCCAGCTCCTTTCGATCCGTCTGGTCAAAGGCCATGGCCAGGTCCAGGTGCAGGTCTGGATCATCCGGATCGAGCTCGAGCGCCTTTTCGAAATCGGCAACGGCTCCCGACATCCGACCCTGGCGATAGTGGAGTCGTCCCGATGCTTGCCAGGTGGAGGAGTTATGGGGAGCGAGTTGCTTGAGCCGATCGATGTCCGCCTGCGCTGAGGTCAGGTCCTCTTTGTGCAGGTAGGCTTCGACTCTGAGAGAGTAGGCGCGATCATTCTCCGGCTCAATCCGAATGAGCCGATTGAGGTATTTGAGCGCCAGGTCGAGTTCTCCCCGATGCACATAAATGAGGCCGAGATTGAAGAGAGCTGGAGGAAAATCAGGCTCGACTTTGAGTGCCTTTTCGAAGAAGTGAGCCTGCTGGTCAGAAAAAGCCTGAGCTGTCCCGATCAACTCTTCTCCCTTCTGAAACCAGGCCACGGCCTCAGGAGCCACAGGAGTGGTCTGAGGAGATAAGAGAAGGAGGAGAACAAAAGGGAGTGACATCGTGACCCTTCCCTGATTTTATCACTGAAGGGATGTCGGCCTGACGGCCGCCACGCAGTCGCTTCCGCTCCTGCCTCTGAAGGTTCCTTGACGGTCAGGTTTCCTCAACGCCTTGGGGCGGGGACCAAAAGGTAAGTTGACGCTTCGCCGAGCGTACAGAGGCGCGAGTCTTGACGAGCGCGCAACGAGGAAGGCGGAACGAGGTCATTCAATTGCATGGCCCAGCGACTCCGGCGAAAAGCCTTCGAAGCGGGTCAACTGCTCGAACTCCTGGTAACGCAGGATGACTTCCGTAAAGGTGAGAGTGCGCAGCCGCTCCAGCGAGAACATTTCCACATTGAAGCTGGCCATGACAGCACCGAACACGACTGCCTGGCGCATCGCTTCCCGGTCGCTTCGACCGGCACCTGCGAGGTAGCCCATGAACCCTCCGGCGAAGGAGTCTCCGGCTCCGGTCGGGTCATGCACCTCCTCCAGTGGATAGGCCGGAATCCCAAAGACGGACAACTCTTCCTCGTCGCGGTGGTACAGCGCGGCTCCGTACTCACCCAGCTTGACCACCAGTGTGTGCGGGCCCCAATCGAGGATCTTGCGGGCAGCTCCGGGCAGGCTTCCTTCTGCCGACAGCTGCCGCGCCTCGGCGTCATTGATGATCAGGACATCCACCCCTTTGAGCGTCTCGAGCAGGGATTCGAAGGATCCGTCGATCCAGTAGTTCATGGTGTCACAGGCTACCAGCCTGGGACGCTTGATCTGGGTCAAAACGGACCGCTGCAGTATTGGATCAATATTGCCGAGAAAGATGAAGTCATTTTGCTGATAGGGCTCCGGGATGGTGGGCCGGAAATCCGCAAAGACGTTGAGGTGTGTCTCCAGAGTTTTGGCGGTGTTCATGTCCCGTCCGTACTCGCCGCTCCAGCGAAAGGTCTCTCCCGAATGATGTTCCAGGCCCGCCAGGTCGATCCCCCGGGACTCCAGAAAGACAAGATCTTCCTTCCTGAAATCGTGGCCGACGCAGGCCACCAGGGAGACCCGAGTAAAGAAGCTTGCGGCCACGCTGAAATATGTGGCGGACCCACCCAGGATCCCCTCGGCGGTCCCGCGTGGGGTTTTGACCGAGTCATACGCGACGGATCCGACAACCAGTATCTCAGGCATGAAAATCTTTCTCCGCGGGAATCAATCGGTTCGATCGAGGTACTTGCCGATGATCGGATCGAGGTCTCTTCTGGTTTTCTCAGGAATGGCCTCGGGGGAGGTGATGATGGCGCTCTGCAGAGCGCTGTGGCAACTGCAGATCAGATCCGCGGGGAGATCTCTGACGGTCTGTCGAATCAGGCTCTTGGCGTTTTCGCTGTTGCGCTGGAGATAGCCGATCAGCATCTCGACCGTGACATCTTCTTCTTCCTCATGCCAGCAGTCGTAGTCGGTCACCATGGCGATGGTGACATAACAGATCTCGGCTTCTCTGGATAACTTGGCCTCCTGCAGATTGGTCATTCCGATCAGCTCTGCCCCCCAGCTCCGGTACAGGTGCGACTCGGCCCGGGTAGAGAAGGCCGGCCCCTCCATGCAGACATAGGTCCCGCCCCGTTTGATCGGGAACTCGAGCTTCTCGGCGGCACCCTGGATCACGTCTGCCAGGGAACTGCACAGGGGGTCGGCAAAACCGATGTGTGCCACGATCCCGTTTCCGAAGAAAGTGGAAACTCTTTGGCGCGTGCGATCGATGAACTGGTCCGGCAGCACAAAGTCCATGGGCGCGTGTTCTTCTCTCAAAGAGCCCACGGCACTTGCCGACAAAATGTAGCGGACCCCGAGCCTCTTGAATCCGTAAATGTTGGCTCGGAAGTTCAGTTCGGTGGGCGTGATGGAGTGGCCCCGTCCGTGCCGGGCCAGGAAGGCAACTCTGCGACCCTCCAGAGCCCCGGTCACGTAGTGATCACTGGGATCCCCAAAAGGCGTCTCGATGAGGGTCTCGTCCGTGTCTTCGAGCCCCGGCATATCGTAAAGGCCGCTGCCGCCGATGATTCCAATTTCCGCCGCGCTCATAGTTCGACCACCTTATAGAATCAGACTGTCTCCACTGTATCCCCCCAGGGGAGAGGCCGTACCTTATACCGTCCTTCCTCCTCGATCAAGTTGCCCAGCGGGTGTGCGGAGTCATGCCCGAAGAAGATGTCCCAGTTCTCGTCTACAGCCTGCCGGTAAATTCGGCGCCGCGATTCCAGAGTCTTCAAGGGGTACACATCGAAGGCCATGATCCAGGGTAGCGCGACGTGGGCCTGGGTCGGGCACAGATCAGCAATGCAGAAGAGAATCCGTCCGTCCGACTCGATGCGGACGGATTGATGACCCAGCGTGTGTCCGGGCGTTGCAACGACCATGACTCCCGGTACGATCTCGCTGTCTTCTTCGACCAGTTCCAGCCGGCCCTCATCTCGGATCGACGCCCAATTGTGTTTCAAGTAGGTGGCGGCCGTCCGCTCGTTGGGGTGGCTGGCCTCTTCAAATTCCTGCCGGCGCACCACGTAGATCGCCTCTGGGAAAGTGGGAATAACTTCGTCAGCCCGGGCCAGAGTATTGCCGCCGCAGTGATCGAAGTGCAGGTGAGTGTTGATGACAATGTCGATATCCGCTGGTTCGAGGCCCCGGGCAGCCAGCTGGGAGAGGATATCCGGCGGGTGCTCGATCCCGTAAATCCGCATCTGTTTTTCCGTGTATTTGTGCCCGCAGCCCGTGTCGATGAGCAGGTTGTGCTCCCCGCTACGAATCAGAAGACAGTTGAGGGCGAGGCGAATCCTGTTTTGCTCGTCACACTCGGTGGTTCGATTCCAGAGAGGCTTGGGGACGACGCCGAACATGGCTCCGCCGTCGAGATGAAAGTGCCCGTCGGATATCAGGTGAAGGTCAAATCGTCCCAGCTTCACGAACCTGTCTCTCCTTCTGCGTTTTCGGTTAACTCGATCAAAACGCCACCCGTGGAATCGGGATGAATAAAGGCGATCAGGCGGCCTCCGGCACCGACCCGGGGGTGCTCATCAATCAAGCGTACATTGCGGGCCTTCAAGTCCTCCAGGCTGGACGCCAGGTCGTCCACCTGCAGGGAAATGTGGTGGAGGCCACTGCCTCGCTTGGAGAGGAAACCGCGAATGGGAGAATCGAAGTCGGTGGGTTCAATAAACTCAATGGCCGAGTCCCCGATTCTCATCACCGCGACCTTTACTTTCTGATCGGAAACGACTTCCACCCGGTCCAGTTCCAGGCCGAGGCTCTTGTAGAACTGGGAGGTCACGGCAATCGAGTCGGTGGCGATGGCAATGTGGGCGATTCTTCTAATCATGGTGATCTCCGTCCTCCAGCCTGGAAAGGATATCCGCAACCGCCGTATGGGGATCGGTTTCACGATTGCGGACCTTCTGCGCCAGAGCTTCCAGTTCCTCATCGGCCACCCGGGATCGGATCATCTCCTCCAAACGGGCTTTCAGCAGTTCGCGGAGACGGTGCTTATGGACCCCGAGTCGCGATTTTGGGGAGCTTTCCTTTTCGTACCAGTGGCGGTAATCCGAGATTTCCTGGAGGAGACCTTCTACTCCAGTGCCCTCGGTGGCCACGGTCTTCACCATGCGCAGGGGGTACTCAGTATGCTCGCCGACCAGCTCCAGCATGGCCAGGATTTCTTTCTCGCTTCGGTCCGTTCCCTCCAGGTCAGCCTTGTTGAGGACGAAGACGTCAGCAATCTCCATAAGTCCTGCCTTGATGGTCTGGACGTCGTCCCCGAGACCCGGGGCCAGAACGACCAGGACCATGTGAGCTGCGAAAACAACATCCACCTCATCTTGGCCGACTCCAACCGTCTCCAGCAGAATGCAGTCGTAGCCCGCTGCGTCCAGAGCGATGAGCGCTTCGTGGACGGCAGGCGCCAGACCACCCAGCTTTCCTCTGGTCGCCATGCTCCGAATGAAGACTCCTGGATCCGCCGAGTGTCCCTGCATCCGAATCCGATCTCCCAGGATCGCTCCTCCGGTGAAAGGTGACGTCGGATCCACTGTCAGGACGGCCACGCGAGATCCCGAGGCTCGGAACTGTTCGATCAGCCGGTCCACCAGCGTGCTTTTCCCGACCCCCGGGCTCCCGGTGATTCCGAGCACAAAGGCCTTTCCTGTGTGCGGGTAGAGCTCCCTGAGAAGCTGCTGCGATGGATCGGACCAGACACCGGCTTCGAAACGCGAAATGGAGCGGGCGATGGTGCGCACGTCTCCTTCCAGGATTCCCTCGACCAGCGGCTTGACTTCAGGGGTGTGAGGTTTGATGAAGAGCTCCTTGTACTTATGGAAGTGAGTACTCAGTGCAGCAGTTCGCGGGCGATGATCATTCTCTGGATCTCACTGGTTCCTTCGCCGATGGTCGTGAGTTTGGAATCGCGCCAGAGCTTTTCTACTCCGTAGTCCTTGATATAGCCGTAGCCCCCGTGGATCTGAACGGCCTGTTCTGCAGCCCAGACAGAAACCTCGCTGGAATATAATTTGGCCATGGAACTCTCTCGAGTGACCAGCTTGCGCGTCTGCTTCAGGGCTGCAGCCTGATAGGTCAAGAGTCGCGCAGCCTCGATTCGGGTGGCCATGTCCGCCAGCTTGAAACGGATGCCCTGAAACTCGCCGATAGGGCGACCAAACTGTTCCCTTTCCTTCGAATAGACCAGGCTGACATCCAGTGCGCGCCGGGCAATTCCCAGAGCGATGGCTGCAATCGCGACCCTGCCGCCGTCCAGAATCTCCAGGGCGGCAATGAAGCCTTCGCCTTCTTGGCCCAGCAGGTTCTCCTCGGGAACGAAGAGATTGTCCAGGTTGAGAGACGCCGTCTCACAGGCCCGGCAGCCGAGCTTGTCTTCCTTTTTTCCTGGGTTCAGGCCTTCACTTCCTTTCTCCACGATGAAGGCGGACATTCCGTGAGAACCGGCCTGGGGGTCCGTGATGGCGAGAATGACATAGACGTCCGCCCGGATGCCGTGAGTGCAAAAGCTTTTTTCTCCGTTGAGGATCCACCCTGCATCGGTCCGGGTAGCTTTCGTCTTGGCGGCCGCAGCGTCGCTCCCCGAGCCCGGCTCGGTCAAGGCCCAGGCTCCCAAAGCCTTACCTCCGGCCAGTGGTTTCAGGTACTTGGCCCTCTGCTCGGCAGTCCCGAATTGGTGAATATGTTCGCCGCAAAGAGAATTGTGTGCGTCCACCGAGATCCCAATGGATGCGTCGGCGCGGCTCAGTTCCTCCAGGATGATGACGTACTCGATGTATCCGAGACCGGCCCCGCCATTCTCTTCGTCGACGAGGATTCCCATCATTCCCATTTCCCCGATTTGCTGGATGGCTCGGGCAGGAAACTCCTGCCGTTCATCCCACTCCAGGCAGTGGGGAGCGATTTCATTACGGGCAAAATCCCGAATTGTCTCGCGTAGGATTTCCTGCTCCTGTGTGAAGTCAAAGTTCATGTCCAAAGTTTACAGGGTTCTGGGCTCGGGGTTCTAGCCGCGACTTTTACCACGGACTGGCGCCCGGGGTTCGGTTCTTATTGTCACTGAAACGAACCGGCTGGCGCGAAAGAATGTCTAATAAACTATCAAGTCGATCGTTAAGACAGGTGAGGGCCTGGGATTTTCTGAGGACTCGATGAGGTCAACCGCAGAGGTGAAGACGGAGTGGATCGGGGAAGTTCTGGACGAATACCAGGCTGGCCTGACCCGCTACGCAAGACGTATTACCGGTGATCTCGAGAAGGCCCGCGACGTCGTTCAGGACACCTTCTTGCAACTGTGCAGGCAGGAGCCGGCCAGGATCGAAGGACATGTGGCCCAGTGGCTCTACACGGTGTGCCGGAACCGGGCGCTGGATGTACAGAAAAAGGAGAGTCGCATGACGGTTTTGCAGGAGGTGGAGGGCCTTATGGCTGTTGACCCCGCCCACAGCCCCGCCCGGCAGGTGGAGACCCTGGAGATGGTCACCGAAGTGGTGGGCGCCCTGAATCAACTCACCTCCAACCAGCAGGAAGTCATCCGACTCAAGTTCCAGGCTGGACTCAGCTATCGGGAGATAGGAGAGATCACTGGGCTGAGTACATCCAACGTTGGTTTTCTGATCCACACGGGTATCAAGAAACTCAGGCAGAAGATCGCCTCTTTGGAGGATCGATCTCCTGCCATCAGGAGGGTCAAGTAATGACGATCGAGAGAAATGACCCCAGATTGACAGCTTACGTATTGAACGAGCTCGACCGTGCGGAAAGAGCCGAAGTCGAGGTGGCACTTCAGAAATCAGAGGAGCTCCGCAATGAAGTCGAGGAGATTCGCCGGACCTGCGGGCTGCTGGGAGAATCCCTGCTCCAGGAGCCGGCCGTGGGGCTGAGGCCGGAGCAGATTGAGCAGATCGAGAAGTCGGTGCTACCTCAAGAGACGGTCCGGCCCTGGTGGTTCCGCCCGGGGCTTCCCGTGGCGGCTTCGGTTCTGCTGGCTGCCATCCTCTTTGGCCCGAGCTGGGTGGAGCAGCTGAGTTCCTCGAAAGAGGCCGTGATGCCGGCAGCGCAGCGGGCGCCGATCGGAGAGCTGGAAGAGCAGGCGGGACAGGAACGGGACGGTATTGGGCAAAGTCAATTCGCAGCCCGCAAGAAGGATCAGGACGGGGATGACGAGTCTGAGCTGTACGAGGCGAACCAGCAGCACGCCCAGGCCCGTACCGAACCGCCCGGCGCCGCAGAGGCAAGGGCCCGGAGCACAGATGAGCGAGCCGGCTGGTATCGGGCCAACCAGGCCCCGGTGGACGCGAGTGCCGACATAGACAAGGTGGAACGCCAGCTTGCCGAGAAGGTCATAGAAGGACGTTCCTCGCAGGTGGCGGATGCCCTGGTCAGTTCCTCGGAGAAAGGAGCCGATCTGAAGCAGTTGGCGGGTGCCCAGCCAAAAGGTCGAGCCACAGATGCCTCCGGTCCGGCCCCGGCAGCGCCCGGTGCGGAAACTCCAGCGATAGATTTCGAAGTGCGCCAGGGTAACCGCGAGACCGAAATGGCCGAGAACCGTGTAAAAGAGGAGGGCCCGCGGGGAGCCGGTGAAGCGACCGGCCGCATGCAGTCGGTTTCCGCCATTGTGGCGGAGACGGAGACGGAACAGTCTCGCGGCCAGTCGGTGAGAAACGCCTCGCCCGAATTCAAAGACACTTTCGGTAACGATGCCGCAGCCCCCGGCAAGGCCGGTGCCCCGACCCCTCAGACAGACCCCTCCTCCTCCACGGCCACAGTGGGTGGTGAACTGGGACGGCGCGACGGGGAAGAGGTCCAGGCGGTCGATAATCTGACGACGGAACTCCCCTTGAATAAGCGGAAGGAGCTGCTGCGGGCCGAGCTGAGGCCGGGGTCCGCGAGGGTAGCGGGTCAAGTCCAGGTCAGGTCGGAAGCCCCACCCCCTGCGCCTGCCATGCCCAAGCCCGTTGTCAGTAATGAGCCGCTGGAGGGGGCTGCAGTCCGCGGGTATCACTTCGAGGACCGGGATCGCTACCGCTATCCGCATCCTCCCCGACGGCACCGCCCTCGGCCCCGGCCCGATTTCAACACGGAATCCTATGACCGGATTGTCGAAAATACCTTCGTTCGGGTGGAAGACGATCCCCGTTCCACCTTCTCGATCGATGTCGACACGGCTTCCTACGCCAATGTGAGGCGCTTTCTGGCGCAGGGAACCCGTCCCCCGCAGGACGCCGTGCGTATCGAGGAGCTGATCAACTACTTTTCCTACGATTACCCGCAGCCCCGGGGAGACCAGCCATTTTCCGTCTCTCTGGAGGTGGCGGAAGCCCCCTGGCGAAGAGAACACCGTCTGGTTCGGGTCGGTTTGAAGGGACGCGAGATTCGAGAAGAGAAGCGTCCCTCCAGCAATCTGGTCTTCCTGATCGACGTCTCCGGTTCGATGCGGCCCTCCAACAAGCTTCCGCTCCTGAAGAAGTCGATGCGCATGCTGGTCGACCGGCTCACCGAGAATGACACGATAGCGATGGTGGTCTATGCGGGAGCTTCCGGCCTGGTCCTTCCTCCCACCACGGGGGATCAGAAGAGCGCAATTCTCCATGCCCTTGACCTCCTGCATGCCGGAGGTTCCACCAATGGAGGGGCCGGGATCAAGCTGGCCTATGAGTGTGCCGTGGACGGCTTCATCCGGGGTGGGATCAATCGGGTCATTCTGGCCACCGACGGAGATTTCAACGTAGGGATCAGAAACCAGGGCGACCTGGTCCGACTGATTGAGAACCGTCGCCAGAGCGGGGTCTTTTTGAGTGTGCTCGGTTTCGGAATGGGCAACCTGAAGGATTCGAACCTGGAGAAGCTGGCCGACAAAGGCAACGGCAACTACTCCTATATCGACTCTGAAAGGGAGGCTCACAAGGTGCTGGTGGAGCAGATGAACGCCACCCTGGTGACCATCGCCAAGGACGTGAAGATCCAGATTGAGTTCAACCCGTCCCGGGTCCAGGCGTACCGTTTGATCGGCTATGAAAACAGAGTTCTGGCTCACCAGGACTTCAACGACGACCGGAAGGACGCCGGAGAGATCGGGGCTGGGCACACAGTTACGGCTCTTTACGAAGTGGTTCCCTCAGGAGTCGACATGGATGCTCCGGGTGTGGATCCACTACGCTATCAGACTTCCGCTGAGACGGAGGGAACCGAGCTGGACCGAGTCGAGAAGGCTCCCCACGGAAACGAGCTGATGTTCGTGCGGCTGCGTTACAAGAAGCCCGAGGGAGACTCGAGCCGGCTGATCGAGACGCCCCTGGTGGACCGGCAGGGCCGTTTCAGCGATGCCTCACAGGACTTCAAGTTTGCGGCTGCGGTGGCCTCCTTTGGCATGCTGCTGCGCGACTCGAGCAACCGGGGAGGTGCCTCTTTCGATGAGGTCCTGAACTGGGCCCTGGCCGGCAAGGGAGAGGATCCCCACGGCTACCGGCAGGGGTTTCTGAAGCTGGTCATCCAGGCCCAGTCGCTGGAGTTGCCCTTTCTTCGCCAGCACCCCCGCGAAAGGTAGGGGTCGAGAATGCAGTGTGGGAGGCGCCTCAGATCTAGAATGGGGAGGCGGCTCAGGGCGGCGGCCGTTTAAATCCCCCCGGCCGCAGCCCTTAGACCGCCTCCCGCATTTGAGTCTGGAGGCTGTTCTCATCTGGCATCTTTCGTGGCCGGCTGGGGAATCTCGAAGGTCAGGCTGGCCCAGAGACTCTCCCACTCAAAGTCCAGATCCTCATCGGCTTCAACCATGTGAAGGGACCGGACCATCCACACCCCCGTTCGAGGCAGGTGGAACCGGGCCTGGCCGTTGCCGTCGCTGCGCACATCGAGTGAGACGCCAGGATCCGCTTCCCAAATTGCCCGTAACGGGTGATCTGTCAAGGGACGGCCCTGATAGAGGATCCTCACCGGCAGAACTGCGCCGGGTCCAAGACGGGCCGGGTGCTTCTCCGCCAGGATTTCCAGCTCGAATCCGAGAGGCCGGTCTTCGAGATCGGGTTGCGGCTCACCGGCGACGAGAAGCGCCTTGGCGCATCTGGAAAAGGCCTCCACTCCGTCAGTGGCTGCCTGGCCCCTCTTGGCCCTCAGCTCCAGAACGTGCCTCAAGCCCTCCTCCTCCAGATAGTTTTCGAACTCCTCTCCGGGCAAAACGGACCTTCTCCGCTGGCTCCGGTAGCCGATAACGTAGGAACCCTTTTCCTGAGGGCGAAGCAATCCGGCGGGGTCGGTGCCATCTCGACCAGGGACCTCTCTCCGGCCCCCGGGCCCGTGTACGACAAACTGTTGGATATGGGAGGGATCGCGCCCAAAGGGGCTCCCTTTCAGGTGATCTCCTACCAGCAGACGCACGGCCACCGGCGTGTCGGGATCCACCAGAAAGCGGGAGGGCCGGATCCAGAAATCATGCCCCCACAGAGAGGACGTTCCAACCAGGGTCAAGAGAGCAGCCATCGGGAAGTGTCTCACGGGAAGTTCTCCAGTCGATTGAATTCTCAATGAGAGATACGAACCGGAGGCGCCAAACGGATGGGACTCTTTTTGGGTTCTGGATTTTAGATGGGGGTGGGAGGCGGGTTCGGGGCTGCGACCGGGCGGGCTTAAACGGACGCCTCCCTGAGCCCCCTCCCACTCTAGAGACCCCGGAATGAAGCAAGCTGTCAGGGCCCCGCCAGAACCATGGCCCCCGTCGGCTGAGGACTGCCTCCCTGGGGCTCAATAGTGACGGCCAGGACCTGGACCTGTTCTGCGGCAAGAGGAAGATCCACCTCGACTTCAGTGACCGGGCCGGTCCCGTCAAAAGCCACTGAGGGGTGAGGGGGCTGGCCTTCTTCAATGACCCAGAGCTGGAAATCCTCATTCGCTGCAAGAGCGGGAAGGTCGTGGAAGAAGAGTGAGATCCTTCCGTCTTCCGGTCGAATGAAGGCGCTGCCGGAGGATCCCTCGAAGCCGGTCAACCCGGCCAGGTTGAGGAAGCGGACCGTGGGCCGGCTCAAGCTGTCGACTTTGAGAATGAGCGACTGATTGGCATTTCGAAGTGCATCGATCTCGGCCAGCAGCGAAGCGATGTGAAGGTCTTGTTCGCGACTGATTCGGCGACCTTGAAAGACCAGGCCCGCCAGGAGCACGACGATGACCCCTGCAGCTACCGCAGCGAAGCGCCAGCGACGCAGGCGCGCTTGCTTTGGAGCCGTCGCCTGGGGCTGATCCGTGGAAGAAACCTGGGCCAGCAGCCGATCCTTGAGCTGCGGGGGAGGGGCTATCGGCTCCAGGGCGAGGGGAAGGGAATGGAGCGTATCGGACAACTCCTTCAATTCGGCCGGACACTCGTGACAATCCGGCAGGTGGCGCCTGAGTCGCTCAGACGACACTTCGTCCAGAGCATCCAGCAGATAGTCAATGTAATAATCCTGAAACTCGACTTTGCTCATTGCGCCATCCGCGGTCTCAGTTTTCTTCTCAACTTGCCCAAGCCCAGTTGAATCCTGCTCTTGACTGTTCCCAGGGGAGTTTCCAGTTGCTCTGCAATCTGGCTGTGACTGAGCCCCGAAAAATAGGCCAGGAGCAGGGCCTGTTTCTGTTCTCCCGGAAGTGACTCCAGGGCGTCGCGAACCAGGGCTGACCGTTCGCCTTCGATGGTGCTGGTGAGAGGATCAGGCCTTCTCACGTCTATCAGGATCATCTGATCCAGGTCTTCAGTCTGGCGCTGGTTCTTCAAACGCCTCCACTCATCGATCGCCTGGTTCCGGGCAATGCTCAGGATCCAGGTCTTCGCCGAAGAGCGGCTTGTATCGTACAGGTGCGCCTTTTTCCATACGTTCACGAAGACCTTTTGCACCGTGTGTTCAGCCCGGCCCGAATCGCCCACAATCCTCAGCGTGAGGGCATGGACTATCCCTGCCAGGCGGTCGTACAGGTCCGAAAGGGCTTGGGTATCCCCTTTCGAAACTTTGACTAGCCCGGATTATGCAAGAACCGTAATCCGCTGTTGAAAAAGGGCTCGAGAAGTGGCCCAACTCGGAAGCGGGCAGTTGTGACAGGCGGATTTGCGAAGAATATCGGTTGGCGAGGCGTTTGAGTGGTTGGGGGAGTGAATTTCAGACAGATCTGGGCCTGGATGAGTGTCGGAAGCGGTTTTTCGGGGAACTGGGAGAAGCTAGCTGGAGTTCAGGCGACTCAAGACGAGGTGAAAGAGGGGTTGTTCGGGAAAGGCTGAGGAAAGATGGACCCAGATGCGTCGAGTGGTTTGTCGGATCCGGGCCCCGATCTTGAGGACACGACGACGTAAGGTTTCGATTTCGAGCTTGTGCCAGGGGGTTCCGTGCAGATAGTCGCGCAGGCGCACGAACATCTGGTAAGCCAGTGCATGCAGGAGGAGTCGAAACTGGTTGGCCAGGAATCGATGACAGCTGAGTCGGTCCATGCTCAGATGATTCTTAAAGGCCTTGATGAAGTTCTCGGTCTGCCCTCGGTCGGTGTAGTGGTCATAAAGTGATTGGGAGCAGAGATCGTCCCGGTTGGTGACCACAAAGCGACGATTGATCCCGCGCTGATCGACCTCCACTTTGACAATGACGCGACGGGATCGATCCCAGCTGTTGGCTCGATAAAGAAACTCGTCAAACTGACGCTGTTTTTCCTCCCGCTCAACGAACCTTTCCCGAGTCGAATCCAGCAGGGGCTCGACCACTCGCTGCAGGCGAGGGTTGCGACTTAACCCAATGACATATTGGAGTTGATTCTCTTCACCTTCACAGAACTCGTAGAGCCGAGGCGTGGCAAAGCCGCTGTCGGCCCGAATCTCAATCTCGACATCCGTCCCCACTGCTTGTCGGATGGCCTCCACGACGCGCTTCAGAATGGGCACGATGTGAGAGGCAGCCCCCTTGTTGCCAGGTCTCAACACGGCACAGACCAGGTCTCCCGTGGCGGCATCGAAGATCAGCAAAGGATGCAGAATGTGGTTTCGGTAATACCCGTGGTAGAAGGCGAACTCCTGTTGGCCGTGAGTGTGGTCGTCGGTACTGTCCAGATCCAGGATGATCTTGGCGGGACGTCTCTTCTTCAGGGAGCGCACATAACGGCGTAGCAGCCACCGGCTCAGACGCATCAGATCCTTCTTGGTGACGGAGTTCTCCAAGCGGGAGAAAGTCGGCTGGGTGGCCAAATCGGGATCGCTCTCGGGCAACTGATCACAGACTGTCTTGAGCATCGGATCCGAGCGCAGCGTATCGGCGTCATTACAGTCTTCGTAGCCGGCCACGATCTGCAACACTCGTTGTCGGATCAACTTCAACAGGTCATGACGAATGTAGCGTCGGTCCCGGCTTTCCGCAATACACGAACTGAAGCCCTCGCACAATCGATGTTGCCGATCCAGGGATCCAAACAACAACCATCCTGCGTCGGAAGTGAGGCTCCCCCCATCAAAACGAGCTGTGATGTCTCTGTGGCTGTGAAATGGCAGGGTATTCTGGCAGACTGTTTTCAACATAGCCGTAGCTCCTGTTTAGGGTTGTTTTTATGTAAACCCTTTTATATCAGAGAGCTACGGCTTTTTTTCTGGACCCAAATCTCACTCGGATTCAGATCTCTTGCATAATCCGGGATAGAAGAGCTTCCAAGTCGGCCATAGGAACCAACCGGATTGTAAACGTGTTTGGGACAGGAGGCAATTGGACTTGTCTCAACGACGGTGGGTCCCGAGTCGCCGATTTGCAGCCCCCGGGGGCGGGCCGGGGAATGGTGACATTCCCCGGCAACTAAGTCCATGAATACGGCGTTCCCGAAAAACGCCCGTGTATTCAATGAGAATAGGTACTCAGGTCGCCCGCTCGATCTCAACCTGGGTTACTGAACCCATCCAGCCATGGGTGCCGGGGATCAGATCAACTCCTCCCACGATACCTGGATGGCCCGCGATGACCCCGCCTTCGGCGAGCTCCGGGTCGCTCGCTCCGGTGCCGTCGTCATTTGACGACACACCAATTAGGCCCTGGCAGGGCGGCACTATGTCGGCGAAGTCCTCAGTGTTGATCTCCGTTCCTGCATCGTACCCATTGGTGAACACGGTGACGCTTTCGCCCACTCTCTTCGGGAGGTGCAGAGAGTCAACACCTGTGAAACCGTCGTTCGTGCAGATCAACATAGACGCAAAGGATAGATACTGCGCCCCCTGATTCGCGGTGATCGTAAACGTAACGGAGTCCGGGAAGCCAGTCCCGCCAGGGTCGGCGGAGGGGACAAGGGGAGGCGGCCCGGCTTGCAGGACTGTCGAGACCCTGCTGTCAGCGCCCAGGAAGTCGAGCAACGGTGCGTTGTTGCCGTTTTCCGCGATCTCCTTCAACTCGAAGCTGGCCGGCTCTTCGTACAGGACGCCGGGATTGAACCTGTGAAAATTGGGGCCGGCTGCAGCATCCTCCAGTGGAATGAAGTTGGAGATGAGGGTGACGAATTCCCCCCGCCCTTCCTCATAGCTGACAAAGGCGTAGACATCGGTGTTGTCGGCCGTGGGATCCAGCGTGATGGCCGGGGCCTCGCGGTGACTCGACGCGGCGACCGGTGACATCGGTATTGTCAGGGTGACAGACGTGAGCAGCAGAACTGCTGCCAGGCACCTGCAGAGAGTGAATTGAGTAGTTGTTTTCATTTCCAGTGATTCTCCTTTCACGGTTCGGGAATGAAGTGTTGAACGTCTTTGTGAGGGGATACGATCCAGGAGTTCCTACTGGATTGGTTTTTCTGCATGCCTCTTGAATGGACGGGAATCAGAACCGCGGGTGTTAGGCCGCGGCTACCACTCAGCCCTCGCTGGCGCTTCAGGTTCTGAAGAACGTCGGGGGGCGCCTTGACGGGTCTCCAGGTAGAGTGGGAAGCTGACCCGATGAAGACACTTGATCTGGAGGCCTGCGTCCAGTTTCTTCAACGCCTCATTCAAACCCGAAGTCTTCCCGGCGGGGAGGAAGAGATCGCACGGATAGTGCACCGCGAAATGAACAGTCTCGGTTTTAATGAGGTTCGGGAGGATGAAGCAGGCAATGTGATCGGGCTCATCCGAGGTCAAGGAGATGCAGCGCCGGTCATGCTGAACACCCACCTTGACCATGTGGATGTGGGCGAGGAATCGCGTTGGCCATTTCCCCCCTTTGGCGGTGAGGTTCACGAGGGTAAGGTATGGGGACGCGGGGCCATGGACATCAAGGGTCCGCTGGCGGCCCAGGTCTATGGAGTGGCCCCGCTGGCCCAGCAACCCCCGCCGGGTGATGTTTATGTCAGTGCCGTAGTTCAGGAAGAAGTGGGCGGCCTGGGAGCTCGGCATCTGTCGACTCATCTTCAGGTTCCGCTCGTGGTCGTGGGCGAAGCCTCCCAGAACCGGCTGAGACGAGGCCATCGCGGCCGCACCGAGCTCACTCTCCATGTGCAGGGACGCAGCGTCCATGCCAGCGTGCCGGAGACCGGAGTGAATCCCCTCTTCGTGGTCGCCGGGTTTCTCCGCGAGCTGGCCTCGCTGGAGATGGCCCAAGACCCGGAGCTGGGGTCCTCAAGCCTGGCAGCGACGTTAATTCGGACCGATCAGACGAGTTCCAACGTGCTCCCTGGTGAGGCGTGGTTGACCCTCGACTGGCGGAACATTCCCGGCGAAACGGGAGAGGACGTCAGACAGCGCCTCGAAGAAACGGCCCGGAAGTGTCTGATTGAAGGCTCAACAGCCGGTGTGGAGGTTCCCACCTTCCAGCTGAAGAGCTTTGCCGGCCTGGAGATGGAATACTCCAGTTATCAACCCGCCTATGTGATTCCTGAATCCCACCCGGCTCTCACCGGAGCCAAACAGGCCCTGGACCGAGTGACGGAGGTCCGGGAGGAGACGGAACTGTGGAGATTTGCTACTGACGGAGGGCATTTTGCCGATGCGGGCATGCTCGTGATCGGCTTTGCTCCAGGTCATGAAAGCCTGGCCCACACGGTGGATGAATCGATCTCGATTGCGGATCTGGATGTGGGGATGCAGTCCAACCTGGCCCTGGCCCGGGACTGGCCAACTCTGGCGGAACGGGCGGGGTTTGTGGGGCTCTAGGTTTTAGGTTTTAGGTTCCGAGTTCCGGGTTGCGAGACGATTGAGGGAACCTGAGGGGTTCTAGCCCGGATTATGCAAGAACCGTAGTCCGGTGTTGAAAAACGACTCGAGAAGTGGCCCAACTCGGAAGCGGGCAGGTGTGACAGGCGGATTTGCGAAGAATATGGGTTGGCGAGGCGTTTGAGTGGTTTGGGGAGTGAATTTCAGACAGATCTGGGCCTGGATGAGTGTCGGAAGCGGTTTTTCGGGGGAGCTGGGAAAAGCTAACTGGAGTTCAGGCGACTCAAGACGAGGTGGAAGAGGGGTTGTTCGGGGAAGGCTGAGGAAAGATGGACCCAGATGCGGCGAGTGGTTTGTCGGATCCGGGCCCCAATCTTGAGGACCCGACGACGTAAGGTTTCGATTTCGAGCTTGTGCCAGGGGGTTCCGTGAAGATAGTCGCGCAGGCGCACGAACATCTGGTAAGCCAGTGCATGCAGGAGGAGTCGAAACTGATTGGCCAGGAATCGATGACAGCTGAGTCGGTCCATGCTCAGATGATTCTTGAAGGCCTTGATGAAGTTCTCGGTCTGCCCTCGGTTTGTGTAGTGGTCATAAAGTGATTGGGAGCAGAGATCGTCCCGGTTGGTAACTACAAAGCGACGATTGATCCCACGCTGATCGACCTCCACTTTGACAATGACGCGACGGGATCGATCCCAGCTGTTGGCTCGATAAAGAAACTCGTCAAACTGACGCTGTTTTTCCTCCCGCTCAACGAACCTTTCCCGAGTCGAATCCAGCAGGGGCTCGACCACTCGCTGCAGGCGAGGGTTTCGACTTAACCCAATGACATACTGGAGTTGATTCTCTTCACCTTCACAGAACTCGTAGAGCCGAGGCGTGGCAAAGCCGCTGTCGGCCCGAATCTCAATCTCGACATCCGTCCCCACTGCTTGTCGGATGGCCTCCACGACGCGCTTCAGAATGGGCACGATGTGAGAGGCAGCCCCCTTGTTGCCAGGTCTCAACACGGCACAGACCAGGTCTCCCGTGGCGGCATCGAAGATCAGCAAAGGATGCAGAATGTGGTTTCGGTAATACCCGTGGTAGAAGGCGAACTCCTGTTGGCCGTGAGTGTGGTCGTCGGTACTGTCCAGATCCAGGATGATCTTGGCGGGACGTCTCTTCTTCAGGGAGCGCACATAACGGCGTAGCAGCCACCGGCTCAGACGCATCAGATCCTTCTTGGTGACGGAGTTCTCCAAGCGGGAGAAAGTCGGCTGGGTGGCCAAATCGGGATCGCTCTCGGGCAACTGATCACAGACTGTCTTGAGCATCGGATCCGAGCGCAGCGTATCGGCGTCATTACAGTCTTCGTAGCCGGCCACGATCTGCAACACTCGTTGTCGGATCAACTTCAACAGGTCATGACGAATGTAGCGTCGGTCTCGACTTTCCGCAATACACGAACTGAAGCCCTCGCACAATCGATGTTGACGATCCAGCGATCCAAACAACAACCATCCTGCGTCGGAAGTGAGGCTCCCTCCATCAAAACGCGTCGTGATCTTTCTGTGGCTGTGAAATGGCAGGGTATTCTGGCAGACTGCTTTCAACATTGCCGTAGCTCCTGTTTAGGGTCATTGTTTTTGTAAACCCTTTTATATCAGAGAGCTACGGCTTTTTTTCTGGACCCAAATCTCACTCGGATTCAGATCTTTTGCATAATCCGGGCTAGCTGGAGTTGAGGCGACTCAAGACGAGGTGGAAGAGGGGTTGTTCGGGAAAGGCTGAGGAAAGATGGACCCAGATGCGTCGAGTGGTTTGTCGGATGCGGGCCCCGATCTTGAGGACACGACGACGTAAGGTTTCGATTTCGAGCTTGTGCCAGGGAGTCCCGTGCAGATAGTCGCGGAGGCGCACGAACATCTGGTAAGCCAGTGCATGCAGGAGGAGTCGAAACTGATTGGCCAGGAATCGATGACAGCTGAGTCGGTCCATGCTCAGATGATTCTTGAAGGCCTTGATGAAGTTCTCGGTCTGCCCTCGGTTTGTATAGTGGTCATAAAGTGATTGGGAGCAGAGATCGTCCCGGTTGGTGACCACAAAGCGACGATTGATCCCGCGCTGATCGACCTCCACTTTGACAATGACGCGACGGGATCGATCCCAGCTCTTGGCTCGATAAAGAAACTCGTCAAACTGACGCTGTTTTTCCTCCCGCTCAACGAACCTTTCCCGAGTCGAATCCAGCAGGGGCTCGACCACTCGCTGCAGGCGAGGGTTGCGACTTAACCCAATGACATATTGGAGTTGATTCTCTTCACCTTCACAGAACTCGTAGAGCCGAGGCGTGGCAAAGCCGCTGTCGGCCCGAATCTCAATCTCGACATCCGTCCCCACTGCTTGTCGGATGGCCTCCACGACGCGCTTCAGAATGGGCACGATGTGAGAGGCAGCCCCCTTGTTGCCAGGTCTCAACACGACACACACCAGGTCTCCCGTGGCGGCATCGAAGATCAGCAAAGGATGCAGAATGTGGTTTCGGTAATACCCGTGGTAGAAGGCGAACTCCTGTTGGCCGTGAGTGTGGTCGTCGGTACTGTCCAGATCCAGGATGATCTTGGCGGGACGTCTCTTCTTCAGGGAGCGCACATAACGGCGTAGCAGCCACCGGCTCAGACGCATCAGATCCTTCTTGGTGACGGAGTTCTCCAAGCGGGAGAAAGTCGGCTGGGTGGCCAAATCGGGATCGCTCTCGGGCAACTGATCACAGACTGTCTTGAGCATCGGATCCGAGCGCAGCGTATCGGCGTCATTACAGTCTTCGTAGCCGGCCACGATCTGCAACACTCGTTGTCGGATCAACTTCAACAGGTCATGACGAATGTAGCGTCGGTCCCGGCTTTCCGCAATACACGAACTGAAGCCCTCGCACAATCGATGTTGCCGATCCAGCGATCCAAACAACAACCATCCTGCGTCGGAAGTGAGGCTCCCCCCATCAAAACGAGCTGTGATGTCTCTGTGGCTGTGAAATGGCAGGGTATTCTGGCAGACTGTTTTCAACATAGCCGTAGCTCCTGTTTAGGGTTGTTTTTATGTAAACCCTTTTATATCAGAGAGCTACGGCTTTTTTTCTGGGCCCAAATCTCACTCGGATTCAGATCTCTTGCATAATCCGGGCTAGCCCGCATAGATCACCGATGAGGACCTTAAAAGGTCGCCCTGTTTGGTATAAAGTGTTTTGAATGAACATTTTCACACGCAAACGGAGGCGGCCCTTATGAGAACAGAGTGTAAACAAGTCAGGTTCGAATTTCACCAACTATCTCAACGCAAAGTGAAGGCGCGGTTCGACGGTGGAAAGATCACCTCCGATGCAGGGGTGCTGCTGTTGCGAGAGGTCGAGAGGGGGACGGGTCTGATCGCCGGACTGGCTGAGTGTTTCAGGGATCACCGGGATCCGCGGTTGATCGAACACACGGTCGAGGAGTTGTTGGGGCAGCGCATCTACGGACTCTGTCTGGGATATGAGGATCTGAACGATCACGACCAACTGCGCACCGATCCAATGCTGGCGGTGGCAGTGGACAAAGCCGATCCGTTGGGAGAGCGGCGGCGGCAGGCCTCAGATCGGGGGAAGGCGCTGGCGAGCAGGTGTACGCTGAACCGGTTGGAGTTGACCGGCGCCGAGGTCGATGAGCAGGAGCGGTACAAGAAGATCGCGATGGACCCGGACCGGATCGACGGCTGGATGGTGGATGCCTTCGTGGAGTCCCACGAATCGGCGCCCGAGGAGATCGTGCTGGATCTGGATGCGACCGACGACCCGATCCATGGCCAGCAGGAAGGCCGCTTCTTTCACGGTTACTACCGCCACTACTGTTATCTCCCGCTGTACATCTTCTCGGGGGAGCATCTGCTGTGCGCCCGGTTGCGGTGTTCCAATATCGATGGGGCCGCGGGATCGGTGGAGGAACTGGAACGGATCGTCGGCCGGATTCGGCAGAGCTGGCCGGAGGTCTCGATCGTCATCCGGGCCGACTCGGGCTTTTGCCGGGATGACTTGCTCTGCTGGTGTGAAGACCATCACGTGGATTACGTGATGGGGTTGGCCAACAATGATCGGCTCAAGTCAGAGAGCGCCGAAGCGATGACTCAGGCCGAAGCCGAGTTCAACGCCACCGGGCGACCGGCGCGGGTGTTCAAGGATTTCCGCTACCGGACTCGCCACAGTTGGACCTCGGAGCGACGCGTCGTCGGCAAGGCCGAGTTCCTGGACAAAGGCGCCAATCCCCGATTCGTCGTCACCTCCCTGTCGCCGGAACGCCTGGGGGCCCGCGCGCTCTACGAAGACTTTTACTGTGCGCGGGGCGACATGGAGAACCGCATAAAAGAACAGCAGTTGGATCTGTTCGCCGACCGGACCAGCGCGGCAACGATGCGCGCCAATCAACTCCGGCTGTATCTGTCCTCCGCCGCCTACATGCTCATGCACGCCTTGCGTCGTCTCGGACTGAAGCAGACCCCCCTGGCTCGCGCTCAGTGTCAGACGATTCGCTTGAAGCTCCTGAAGATCGGCGCCCAGGTCCGCCTCACGGTCCGCCACGTCTGGATCTCCATGTCGGAAGCCTATCCCTACAGCGAGGTCTTCGCTGCCGTCGTTCGAAACCTCCAGGCCATTCCTCTGCGCTGCTGAGGTCTGTCCCGATCAAACGCCCCCAAAAACGAAATCGTTCCATCGCTCAGGCCGAGCTCTGCCTGAATGCATTCCGTCACGCTCTTCCGAACCCGAAAAACGCTCCATTCACGACCCTCCCCACCCCCGCATCACTCGACCTGGACCGGATCGATAGCGAAACTCTCAGAAAACCGTTCCGGCCTGCCAAAATCACCTTCATTTCCAAATCGGTGATCTATGCGGGCTAGATTCTCCAGAACCGAGAACCTAGAACCCAGAACCCAGAACAGTTACTATTCCCCCACGAACCGGTCCACGTGCTCCGCGAGCATGGGGGGAGTGGCGCGGGATACTGTCCACATCACCAGCACATTGCCCACCAGACCCCAGATTCCGGGATGGATCTCCTCCCACTGCAGGGCCGGGAAGAGATTCCAGATCAGGGTAATGAGGCATCCTGTTACCAGCCCCGCCAGAACTCCCATGGGCGTGGAACGCCGCCAGTAGAGAGTGGCGATCACAGCCGGGAAGAACTGGGCTATCGCCCCGTAAGAAAGGAGCAGAAGGTAGACCAGCGAGACCTCTGAAAAGACGGCGAAGTAATAGGCGACTGCGCCAATCGCGATCACCGAGATCCGAATGTACCGGGTCTCCGTTTTCTCCGGCATGTCGGGATTGAGCAGGACCCGGTAGCCGTCCTTGATGAGGATGGACCCTGCCGCATGAACCAGGGCGTCCCCAGTGGACATCGAGGCTGCCAGGGCACCGGCGCAGAAGAGGCCCACCACCACGGCCGGAAGATCCATGGACGTCACCACTGTCGGTAGGATGGCATCGGCCGGTTCCACTCCGGGGTAGGCCAGGATCGCCGAAAAGCCAATGAGCATGATGGGAACCAGGAAGATCTGGAAGGTTGGATAGAAGACGACTGTTTGTTTCAGGGTGCGAATGCTGCTGGCCGTATAGATTTTCATGAAGGTGTGGGGCCACACGCTGAAACCGATGGTGGAAATAGCGATGGCGCTCGAATAGCCGCCCCAACTCCAGCGGTTTCCGTGTGCATCCAGGCCCGGTGCCGTCAGCATCTCCGGTACTTCCACGGCAAGCTGCTCAAACATGGGTGTCACCCCTCCGTACAGTTTGAAGGGTAGATACAGACCCAGAATCCAGGCCAGCGACATCATCAGGATGCCCTGGAAGGTGTTAGTCCACCCGACACCTGTGACGCCACTCTTGAACACATAGATGAGGACTACCCCATAGGCGATCGCGGCACCGGCCCATTCGGGCACCCGGCCTTCCGTGACCGTCGAAAAGACGTACCCGGCTCCCTTCATCTGCAGCTGCAGATAAGGCAGAAATGCCACCAGGCTGACCAGGGCCAGCAGCACGGATATGGCGCGGCTTTGATACCGATCGGCGAGCAACTCGGCCTGGGTCACATAGTGGTAGCGGCGGCCCAGTCTGGCGATCTTGGGTCCGAAAAAATACCAGGGAACAAGGCCGGCCAGGCCGTAAGCGATGATGTAGAAAGCGGCCGCTCCCCGCGAGTAGGCCCACCCGGGACCCCCCAGGAAGGCAAAGGCACTGAAGATGGAGGCTCCCATGATGAAGTACATGACCAGGAATCCGAGAGCCCGGTCTCCAGCCACGTAACCTTCCGTCCCCGCGCTAGTCTTGCGGCCCGACAAGAGGCCGATGGTCAGCGAAGCCAGCAAGTAGAGAAGTGTGATTGCAAAAACGATCACCCAGGACTCGATCATTCCTTGCCGTCCCTTTTTTGTTCCCAGGAAAAGAGGGTGACCAGCACAAGGAAGGAAAGAACGACGAGAAAGACCAGGTAGGCCAAGGAGAAAGGCATTCCCAGGATCAATGGTCGGATGCGGGAGAAGAAGGGATAAATCGGCCACATGGTGGTCAGGACCGCGACGATGAAGTAGCCGATGACCAGCCGGTAGACGAGCTTGCGGGACATGAGGCCTGGATTCTAGTCCATTTGCCGCTGGCGTGCACTCGCGGCGTTCCAGGTTCCAAGACACGAAGAGGGACTTCTCGGTTTTGAGGATCAGCGAGTGGGCCTCAGGCCGCGACCGGAAGATTGAGGCAGTCTTCCAGTTTCCAGATCAGAGAGCCCTTGTTGGAGGAAGCCGAGAGTGGGAGGAGGCTCAGGGCAGCGCTCGGGAATTTAAACGTCCCGCTGCCCTGAGCCTCCTCCCACTCTCTCCTCGGAGGCCTGAAAGCCAAGGTGGGGGCCTCCTCCCATCAATACCAGCGCTTGCCGGCCTTGCGGCAGACCAGCCGATGGTGCCGTCTGGCGAAGATGGGTGTCGGATAAAGGCGTTGAGCCTGCTCCACAATTTCGAGAGCTGCGTCAAAGTCCCTTCGTGAATGCTCGAGGATCTTCGCGGCGCCTTCGAAGATCAAGGGCGGCGGATCGGGCCAGGACCGGATCAGGCCAAGGTAAAGACCCAGTGCATCGGACTCACAACGGTCCTTTCGAAGCAGTTCTGCCAGCCGCGACTGGGCGCGCCGCCGGTCTGAGGAATCCTCCGGCAGCTCCGAGATGGCCCTCCGCAGCCATTGAATTGCCAGGCTGCGGTGGCCTCTGATTCGATAGAAGCGTGCCAGAGCCATCGCGTCAATCTCGGCCTGTCCTCCTGGTTGACCGAGTATCCTGCAGGCGATACAGCAGAGGCTCAGCATGGAAAGCAAATCCATTCGGTTGTGTCTGAGCACGGGTCGCAGCCCGTGGGTCTGACCGGAGCGGGCGAAGGTCAGAAAAACCCGCGGAATCAGATGGGAGGGAATATCTCCCTCCCGGCAAAACCCCAGGACCGATTGTTCCAAGCTCTGCAGGGAGCAAGCCCCGACTTTGCGGCGCCAGAGGAGGCGGCTGGGGTGAAGAAGATCCAGGTGCTTCAGCCCGGCAAAGGGGCTGGCCAGCCGGTTGAGGACATATCTGTCACGGAGGATGGGCAGGTCAAAGCTCCTGCCGTTGAACGTCACGATTTGCTCAAAGCCTCTTCCGGTTACCAGACGGCCAATTGCCGAGAGGTGGGCCGGCTCGGCTCCCAGCCCGGGCATGAGGAACTGGCGGATGACGAAGCGGGCGTCGTCGAAGTACCCCAGCCCCACTAGAAAGACATAGGTTCCGGCACCCCCGGAGAGACCGGTCGTCTCAGTGTCGAGAAAAACCGTCCGGGCTGGGTTGAAGTGGAACAGGTCGTCGTCTCCGAAAAGCAAGCCGAATGACCGCGGGTCGGCGCTCAGGTAGTGCTCGAGTTCGACGCCGGCGTGCTGCTGCCGGAGAGGCATTGAACGATCGATGACGAGGGTTCGGCCCGATTCTTCTTCTGCCCAGTACCCGTCCACTTCATCAGCCAGGCGCCTCGTCTGCTGGTCTCGTAACTTCTCCAGCTCGAGTCGCAGAGCTGGGATCTCGGTTGGAACGGGAGAGGTTCCCCGGCCATAGAGTCTGTTCAGTTGCCGGCGAAGTTTCCGATCCATTAGCCTGCTATTAGTGTGTCACCATGGCTAGTGTGTCACCATGGCCGCCGTACCGATCATCTTGGCGATTCTGAGAGCGGCGCCGCGGGTCTTGCGGGCCAGTTCATTGACAGGTCCAACACAGGAGGGACACCCATCCGTGCAGCCACACCTCTGGATCAGGCGGCGTGCCTGAAGAATGAGCTCCGAGTGGTTCTCAAACAGTTTCTGGGAAAAGCCGATGCCTCCCGGCACATTGTCGAACAGGAAAACCGTGGGATCAAACCTGCCGATACTCTCGAGGCTGGTCTCTAGTGGGGAGGATCCCGACGAGTAGAGGCCCACAGAACCCTGGTCTGCAAGAGCGAACCAGGCCGTGCTGCGGTCGCCGACCGAGCGGCCCAGGTCTCGCGAATCACACATCACCAGCAGCGTGGCTACGGTGTGCAGCGCAAAGGAGATTCCCAGGCATCCCAGGATCGTCTCCTCCCGAGTCAGGCCGCTGGCGGCGAGATCAGCTTCTCGAAGACTGAACCAGTAGGCCACCGTGTGGAGTTCGTGAACCGGAAGTTCGACCTTGCCGTAGCCCAGGTTCTCGCCCGTATAGAAGCGGATTTTCTTGAAACCCGGAACCTTCCTGACCAGGTGGACTTCACCGTGTTCGACTGTCGCGGACTGATCCTCCCGGCTCTCCTCGATGGAGAGAACCCGGAGTCTGGACTGGGTGATGGCGTCGGTGTAGTAATCCACGTTAACCGGCTCGACGTATGCCTTTCGTCCCGAGTAATCGAGCCTCTCCACCTGGTATTGCCGGCCTTCACAGAGATAGACAGCCCCTTCGTGGATCAGCTCGGGGGCCGAATCGAAATCCACTTCGGCGACTGCCCGGTTTCCGTCTTCCAGATTGAAAACGACGAAGTTCTCCTCGGCCAGGCTTCGCAGACTGACCGAATCCGCAGGATAAGACTCATCGGACCAGTGCCACCTATCTCCGGCCCGCGTGACCAGTCCATGCTCGGCCAGGAATGCCAGGATTTCCTGGAGATCCTCCTCGCCGAACTGCTCGCCCTTGCGGAAGGGGAGCTCGAAGGCGGCACACTTGATGTGGCTGACGAGAATATGCAGATGGTCGGGGTGGATCAAAGCTCGTTCCGGTGAACGGGAGAAGAAGTAGTCCGGACAGCTGACAATAAACTGGTCCAGAGGAAGATTCCGAGCCACCAGCATGGCCACCGAATGGCCCCGTCGGCGCCCGGCTCGTCCAATCTGTTGCCAGGTGGAAGCGATCGTTCCTGGGTAACCTGCCAGCACGCAGGCTTCCAGGCTGCCGATGTCAATCCCCAGCTCGAGCGCATTGGTGCTGACCACGCCCAGGAGCTCTTTCTCTCGGAGCTGGCATTCGATTTCCCTTCGCGTATGTGGCAGATAGCCTCCCCGGTAGCCTCGGATTCTGGGAGCCTCACCAGCCGCCGCCGGAATCCCTGTTTGCAGGTAGCGCAGCAGTACCTCGACGGTGACTCGACTGGTGGCGAACACAATCGTTTGCACACCTTCCTGCAATAGGTCCCGGGCAAATCGCCGGGCGCACGCCAGAGCGCTTTGTCTCAGGCCCAGTCCGGGGTTGCGGAGAGGAGGATTCAAAAGGATCACGTCCTTGGCTGCGCGGGGAGCTCCACTTCGGTCAATTGAAGTGACCGGTTCCTCGACCAGTGCCGAGGCGAGCTCATCGGGATTGGCAATGGTGGCGGAACAGGCAATGAACTGGACACTGGAATGGTAGAAGCGGGCGATCCGTTTGAGTCGTCTGAAGACATTTGCGAGGTGGCTCCCGAAGACGCCCCGATAAGTGTGGATCTCGTCCACCACGACATAGTGGAGGTTCTGGAAGAATTCGATCCACTTCGGGTGATGCGGCAGGATGCCCGTGTGAAGCATGTCCGGGTTGGTGAGGACGATCCGAGCCTGTTTGCGGATCCGGCGTCTGCGGTCGGAAGGCGTATCTCCGTCGTAAATGTCGATTCCGGGAATCGGCGACAGTGTCTGCGTTAGGGCGGCTAGCTCCGCGAACTGATCCTGAGCCAGGGCTTTCGTCGGAAACAGGTACAGGGCTCGAGCCTCCTTGTCTTCCAGCATTCGCTGCAGGACCGCCAGATTGTAACAGAGGGTCTTGCCTGAGGCCGTCGGTGTGACGATCACCAGGTTTTGGCCACTTCGGATCGAGTCAAAGGCCTGATGCTGGTGAGAATAGAGACGGTCGATACCACGGGTGGCCAGGGCCTGCACCAGGCCTGCATCAAGAGTGTCTGGCAGATCTCGGTAGTCACCCGGCTGACCCTCGATTTGGATCCAGGCAGTGGCCTCCCCGCTTTCGCTCAAGCGGTGCCACTTCTGGAGGACCTGCTGGATTCCCATACTCGTCTCCTGGTGAAGAGAGAACCAAACACGCTACTACCCCCATCTGACAGCAGTTGCCGCGGTGCAGGAGGACCCTCCGTGGTCCGATCAGATCGCCGCATGGGAGCCGACTCCTACCCTATCTGTCTTCCCACATTCAGAATTCGAACTAGTTGACCACTTCAAACCCAAGTTCCTATGATGGAAGCAGTATGGTAGTGAGAACAGTTGCAGCCTGTGCCCTCGCGTGGCTGATTCCCGGGGGCGGCCACATCTTTTTGAATCGATGGAAGCGGGGCCTGGTTTTTCTGGTCGTGGTCCTGTGTCTCTTTTCGTTGGGCCTGTTCATGGACGGTCGCCTTTTTGGGCTGACCCCCGGATTCTTTGGGCTGCTCAAGTTCATTGCCGGGTTGGCTATCGGCCTTCCTTATCTGGCCGGACAATTCATCGGGTTGGGAAACGGGCAGATTACATCGTTGGGTTACGAATACGGCAACACCTATCTCTACACAGCCGGACTGCTGAACATGCTGCTCGTGGTCGACGCTTTTGACATCGCCCTGGGGCGGAAGCCATGAATCACTTCACCGGTCTGATCGTCCTGGCTTTGTGCATCGCTATTGTGTTTGCCCTGATTGCCAAAGAAGATCGCCAGGCTCGAATCCGTTATTTCTTCAAACTGGTGGCTTACATGATCCTGGGCTCACTGGCCGGTGCCTGGGTGATGTCGGCCATTCCCTGGTAAGCTCACATTGCAAAGTGAGTACTAAGAACAGGGCGGGCTATTTCCTCTGGACTTACTGGCTTCCGGCAGCGGCCTGTGCTGTCATCATTTTTTGGCTTTCCCACCAGAGCCGTTTCCCAGCGGTGGTCGGACGGGTTCCGGACGAAGCGGGGCACTTCATCGGATACCTGATCTTCAGCCTCACTCTGACCTGGGGCGCGACTTCCGGTTTCAGCAAGGGACTTACGGCCTCCAGTGCCGTGCTGCTTTGGATCGTTGCCGTAAGCTACGGAATGTCCGACGAGTTTCATCAGAGCTTCGTCCCGGGTCGCACACCCTCTCTGCTGGATCTCCTGGCCGATGCAATCGGGGCGCTCGTCGGGATATCAGCCAGCTGGTTCTTGCTGCGCTCGTGGCGGTGAATGGGGTCCAAGAACCTGCAACCTCCGGGCCTTGGTTCTGACAGAAGCCGTCGTCCTCGCTCTTCGCCTTCACTGTTTCTCAGACCACATCCGCGCATAGTCGATGATGCGGTTCTCGGCCCAGTGTCGATCGATGTCTCTTCTTTCCTGCTCGATAAACCCCACATGCCCTCCTTCCCTGGACAGCCACAGGAGGACGTTCGGATTCTCCCTGAGGCCCGCAGTCATCAGTGGACCCCAAGGAAGAATCGGATCCCGCTTGGAGTGCAGGACCAGTGTCGGGACTCGAATCTTCTCGAGCCAGGGTGAGGCGCTGGCTCGGCGATAGTAGTCGAAGGCATCCTGGAATCCGCCCAGGACAGTGGTGAAGATTTCGTCGAACTCACGGATCGACTTTATTTTCCGGATGCCCTCAACGTCGATGTATTTGGCCAGGTCCCGCTCATTCCTTCGGACGACCTGCCTCAAGCCCTGAACGTAGTGCCAGCGGTAGTGACGGTTCGTGAAGCGGTCGAGCGAGTCCCAGCTCGCCATCAGGTCGATCAGGGGTGAGACCACCGCGGCGGCTCGAACCCGGTCTGGTACTCCCTTGCCCCACTCTCCCAGGAGTTTGAGCAGGATGTTTCCTCCCATCGAGACGGCTACCAGGACGAGGGTCCCGCACTGGTCCAGGTCGAGCACTCGGCGGACTATTTCCGCCAATTCTCGACTGGACCCAGAGTGAAAGATGACCGGTCTATTTCCGGCCAGGTTCAGATCGTAGAGGTTCAGGAGAACGGCGTTCCATCCTTCCCGGCAGGCCTTGTGCAGAAAGCCCTGCATATAGGGTGATTGACTCGACCCTCCCACTCCGTGGATGGCCAGAAGCGTGGGTGCGCCTGGATTGCCGAAATAGCACTCGCTGCGGACACGACCCTGTCCGGGCAGTTCGAGAGCCAGTGTCTCAGGGTGCGGTACCCCCCAGGAGAAATCTCTTCTGGCCAGAGCCGACACCACGGTCTGCAGATGGGGATGGGAAATGACTCGATGGGGCTGGAAGGGATGGCTCAAGAGCAACTCTCTGAACTTCCGAAGTGGCGCTATGGGATTTCTGGAGCCCTGGTTCATGGGGAGCTGTCTCAGAAAAGCTCTTCGAGTTGCTGCAGGGCACACTGGAGTGACTGTTTCTCACTCAGCACTGGTTGGTAGAGATCGCCTTTGGACGCCAGCCTGCGGAAGATACTGCGAATGTTGAAAGCCTGTGGTCGAATGCTCGAGGATACTTCGCTCCAGCTGAGCGGTGCGGATACAGGTGCGCCGGGCCGCGGTCTTAGGCAATAGGGGCTGACAATGGTCTTCCCAAAGCCATTCTGGAGATAATCGATGTAGATTTTTCCCTTCCTTTTTTTCATTCCTCTCTCAATCGTGACCAGGTCTCCCATGCTGTGGACGGCCAGGCGGGCAATCACTTCAGCAAATCTGCGAACTGACTTGTAATCGTGCCTGGAGTCCAGGGGCACCACAACGTGGAGTCCCTTCGATCCGGATGTCTTGGGATAGCCGTTCAGACTCACTTGGCGGAGGATCTCCTTGACCGTGAGGGCCAGCTGGCAGACTGCCGGAAACCCAACTCCCTCACCTGGATCCAGATCAATGATCATGAAGTCCGGGAACTGGATGGAACTCGCTCGGCTGCTCCATGGATGCAACGGAATACAGGCCAGATTGGCCAGGTACACCAGGGTTCGCCGATCGTTACAGAGGACGTGCCGGTTGGCCTTCCCCTTCGACCCGGATGGGACGACCGCGGTGTCGATCCATTCGGGGAGGAAGCTCGGGGCATCTTTCTGATAGAAACTCTTTCCCTCGTAGCCATCCGGATAACGTTCCAGGTTCAGGGGACGATCCTTCAGGTAAGGGAGTAGAACCGGTGCTATGCGGTGGTAGTAGTCGACTAGATCACGTTTGTTGTAGCCTTCCCTGTCCCAGAAGGGCTTGTCCAGATTACTCAGGAAATCGTACTGTTCCAGTCCGTCGTCTTCGCCGCTGCCCGCTGCTGTGCCTTCTGGACCGCCTTCGAATCGGCACTCGGCTGCTTCCAGCTCCGGCCGGAGTTTCAAGAACACCGGGGCGCGAAGGATCCAGTCGCGTGTCCACTCATTGAACTTGACATCGCAGACCAGCGTCGGTTTCACCCACGCTGCGTCGGCAATTTCCCGAGGAATCTCTTGAAAGGGGGCCTTTTCGATGTGGAGAGATTTCATCTGGTCGTAGACCGTTCGCAGTGTCTCTGCTTTGAACCCACCTCCCACTTTTCCCACAAAACGTAGGCGATCCTCATCGAAGAGACCTATCGCCAGGGCGCCAAAGTGTTTTCTGCTTCTTGAGGGGGCCGTGAATCCGCCGATGACGAAGCTCTGCTCGCGAGTGGCCTTGATCTTCAACCATCTGGAACTTCTCCCGGACACATAGAGACTTCCCGCCTGCTTGGCCACGATACCTTCCAACCCCTGCTCCGCGACGAGCTGGAAGAAGTTCTCTCCCTGCTTCGTCAGAACATCCACTTTCTTGATCAGTTCGGACTGTGGAACCAGAGCCTCGAGGATGCGCCTGCGCTCGGACAGAGTGACTTTTCGGAGATCGAAGCCATCGCAAGACAGCACGTCGAAAACAAGGTAGCGGGCCGGTCCCGTCTCCTCTTTGCTCTGAGCCCGGGTGCCCATGCCCAGCCTCGACTGGAGCGACTGGAAGCGGGAACGGCCTTGGCCGTCGAAGATGACAATCTCCCCATCCAGCAGGAAGTTCTCTGCTGGCAGCGCCAGCAGGCAGGGAAGCAGTTCCTGAAAGTTCCGATCCAGGGGTTTTAGCTTTCGAGAGAGGAGCCGGATTTCGTCGTTTTTTTTTCCGCCAGCGCCCGAAAACCGTCGTACTTGAGTTCGTACAGCCAGCCGGTTCCGGCGGGTACTTTCTGCACCAGGCTCGGCAGCATGGGAGCAGGAACCTGATCGAGTAGGGCCGGTTCCAGTTGCAGTTCCCAGAGAAGTCTCTGGTAGCGATGCCGGTGTGAGGCAGTGACTCCCTCGACCAGTTCTTCGACTTCCAGGCCGGACAACACCGACTCCGACATTTCTTTCAGCAGGTCTTTCTGAGGATCGGCGAAAGGGTCATCCTTCTTGATCAGCAGCCAGTCGTTTTCTGACCCTTTGATCTTGACCAGCACCCAGTGACCCCGCAGCTTCTCACCGTAGAGGCGAAGGTCGATCGTTCCCTTCTGCCAGGCCCGAACCGGATGGGTCTCCTTTCCTACGCATTCGTAGCTTCCCTGATCCCAGACAATCATGTTTCCCGCTCCGTACTGTCCTGCAGGGATCACTCCTTCGAAGTGCAGGTACTCGAGCGGATGGTCCTCGGTGTGGACAGCCAGGCGTTTCTCGGATGGATCCAGGGAGGGACCTCTGGGAATCGCCCAGGATCGCAGGACTCCCTCCATTTCGAGTCTGAGATCATAGTGAAGCCGACGGGCTGCATGTTTCTGCACTACGAAGCGCAAAGCGCTTCCGGAATCGGACGTTGGCCGTCCCTCGGGTTCGCCCGTGCTCTCAAAGTCCCGCTTGTCTCGGTATTTCTTCAGATCTGCCACTTCGACAGTATTCTAACCGTTTCTCGTTTCCTGGGTCCTTGTCCTGTTAGCAAAGAGTGGGAGTTATCAAAGAGTGGGAGGTGGCTCGGGGGCGGCGACCGTTTAAATCCTCTCGGGAGCAGCCCTGAGGCTCCTCCCACTCTGGGATCGGACTTGCAACCAGTTCCGCCCATTCTCACCCGCTGGCGTTAGTAACTATGTGGACACTCTTAGCGAAGTTCAGCAACGATGGTTCACTGCCCAAGCCGATGAGTTAACAGATCTGGAACTGGCGGCAACCTTTCTTGCCAATGGATCCCCGGGGGACATAGCTCTGACACAGGCTCACATTTTGCTGCGTGTCCTGGCGCAGAGCTCAGACTAGGGAACACTGACTCGAGAACTGGAGGATCAGGGATTCGGCGGCTGTCGGAGCAGGGCCGTGGTCGCAGGCCTTCAACTCTGTCGGCGCCTCGACTGGCCTGCCCTGCGGCCGGGCCAGAAGTTTTCGTGCAGTCTGGAGATATTCCGTCATTTTCAACCGCGAATGATGCACCTCAGAAAAGAGCGCTTCTGGGCCGTACTCCTGGACGGGAAAAACCGGTTCCTGAGACTGGTTCGCGTGTCGGAGGGGTCTTTGACGGCTTCGCTCGTGCATCCCAGGGAGGTCTTTCGTCCAGCCGTGCTGGAGGCCGCGGCCTGCCTGCTCTGCGTCCACAATCATCCAAGCGGCGACCCGGCTCCCAGCCCTGAAGACCTGCAGATTACACGCCGGCTCGTGGAAGCGGGGCGCTTGATCGGGATTCGCGTGCTGGATCACGTCATCGTTGGAGAGAACGAATACTTCAGTTTCGCCGATAAAGGAATGATTTGACAGCATAGTCTCTTCTGGAAACAGAATTGAGGCCGGATGCATCCTCTGAAGGAAGCCCATTTTGACATCGAACTCCCCGGTCACCGGCCGTTCGGGGTGGTTGGAATGGGCTTGAATGCAGTGGACTGGATCGTGCATGTCCCAAACTTTCCGCGGCGCAACTCCAAGGTCCAGATCGAGAGCTTCAAGAGACTGGCCGGCGGCCAGGTGGCCACGGCCATGGCCCTGTGTGGGCGATACGGGCTTAAAGCCCGCTACATCGGCCGGGTAGGGGATGACGAGATCGGACAGTTTGCGCTCTCTTCCCTGAAGGGCGAGCCGATGGATAGCGATCTGGTCGAGGTGGTTGAGGGGGCCGCCAGTCAGTACGCCATCATAGTGGTTGACCCGGAAGGACAGCGCACAATTCTGTGGGACCGAGGGTCGTCTCTTTCCTACCGGGTGGACGAAATCCAGCCGGAATGGATTTCGGCCGGCCAGATCCTGCATCTGGACGGCCACGACGAGGAGGCTTCCATTCAATGTGCCGAATGGGCCGGCGAGGCGGGCATGAAGACCTGCCTGGATGTGGACAAGGTTCAGAGCCGAACGGGTGATCTGCTGGCTCTGACCGATTTTGCTCTCCCCAGCGAAACTTTCGCCCGGCAGTTCACCGGAGCATCGGACTGGAGAGAGGGCCTCCTGGGTGTTGGGGAGGCCTGTGGTGGATTCACCGCGATCACGCGCGACTACCAAGGATGCGCCGCCCTCTGGAATGGTGAGATCTATGAAGTCCCGAGCTTCGAGGTTGAAGCAGTAGACAGCACCGGGGCTGGAGATGTGTTCCACGGCGCCTTCATCTATGCAGTGTTCCAGCAATGGAATGTGTGGGACTGTTTGCGCTTTGCCAACGCGGCGGGAGCATTGTCCTGCACACGGCACGGGGCCCGAGGCGGAATCCCGACGATTGAGGAGGTGGAGGCTCTGGTGAGGCGATAAACTTTGACGACCAAGGAAGCGACAGAAGTTGCGCGCTCATTGGCCTTCTTGGCGTTCCGTGATTTCCTTGATCTTATTTTCGGAAAACTTGGAATCAAGACCTGAAACCCCTTTACTTTCAACCACTTAACCCTCCTTCGGGACTTTTAGATATAAGCCCCAAACGAAACAGTCAAATGGTTGATAGAAAAGGACTTAGACTACCGTGTTGCAGTGTTGCAGCTGTTTGGGAGAGGTACCGACAATTTTTTCTTGGAAGGCCGGGAAAAAGGTTGTCAGTACCCCCCGCTTTTCGACGCATCAATGCAACAAGGCCCCGAAATACAGCTTTCCCAACGGGTTAACCGTTGCAACGCCGAATGCACGTTGCGTTTCACAGGTCTGCGATGAGGAAGGCAGAGTTTGATGAAAGCAGATGCCGCGGAATGCACAGGCGGATCCACCCTGCGGGCGAGAGGTGAGCTGAAAAGCGATGGTTAACGGGTCTAGCTCCACAAGAAGCTGTCGGTCAAAGGCTGAGAAGAACGGGATGGATCCCCTTTGGACTGCGAAGCAGGCCGCGGCGTACTTGAACGTCCAACCAACCACTATTTACGCATGGGTCAAGGCGGAGTACATTCCACACCTCCGCCTCGGGACAGGACAGAAGCGCCCATGTATACGATTCCGGGCATCCGAACTGCGGGTCTGGCTCGACGAGAAAGCGAAGCAGGGACGTTCCCAGCGCATTCCCGAGAGGTTCCTCATGGACTGATGGCTCGGCTGAGGGCGGGTTGAAGTCGAAAGTGATGATTTACCGCGGCTCGAACGTATAGGAAAGGGAAAGGAGATGAACATGAAGAAACCGTATGACAAGGGCCTCTTCACACGAAGAGGCTCCCCCAACTGGTGGATCCGGTACGCCGACCGCACTGGCAGGATCCGGCGCGAAAGCACCGGCACCAGGGTGAAGAAGCTGGCCAAGGAGATCCTGGCCAAGAAAAGGGTGCAGGTTGCAGAGAACCGCCATCTTGACGTGAAGAAGATTCCGAGAACTACTCTTTTCCAGCTGTGTGAGCAATGGTGGAATACCTGGGGCAAGCACAAGCGAATGAAGGGCCTCGATAACATGCTCAACATCTGGAAATCAGCGTTGGGTGATCTACCTCTCAGCGATCTCTCCCAGCAGAAGATCGAGCAATTCCTGAGCTATCGGATTGAGAAGGACAGAATCACTCCGGCAACCCGGAACCGACATTTGACCATGCTCAAGGCCATGCTCAATAAAGCAATCGAGTGGGAATTGCTGTGGGAAAACCCGACGGCCAAGATCCCCATGCTCAAAGAAAACGGGGCTCGGACTCGCTTTCTGGATCAGGAGGAGATCGCTGCTCTGCTTGAGGCGGCAAGCCCCGGCTTCCGCCCTGTGGCAATCACTGCCTTACACAGCGGCATGAGAAGAGGAGAACTGCTCAACCTGAAGTGGCTTGATGTGGATTTTAAGAACCGCATCATCACGATCCAGAAGTCGAAGAGTGGTAAGAAGCGAACGATCCCCATGGATCGGACCCTGTACGAGACTCTTCGGGATCTTCCTTCCAGGTTTGAAAAGGGTTACGTCTTCCCTTCACCCGTGAAGCCGGGCAAACGCCGTTTTGACTGGCAGAGGCAGTTCAGGAATGCGGTTGACGGGGCCAACATCGAAGACATCCGCTTTCACGACCTGAGGCATACCTTTGCCTCTCACCTGGTTATGAACGGAGTCGATCTGAAAACGGTCCAGGAACTCCTGGGTCACTCCAGTATCACCATGACAATGAGATATGCCCACCTGGCTCCGGAACACGCCTCTAGCCCGGATTATGCAAGAACCGTAATCCGCTGTTGAAAAAGGGCTCGAGAAGTGGCCCAACTCGGAAGCGGGCAGTTGTGACAGGCGGATTTGCGAAGAATATCGGTTGGCGAGGCGTTTGAGTGGTTGGGGGAGTGAATTTCAGACAGATCTGGGCCTGGATGAGTGTCGGAAGCGGTTTTTCGGGGAACTGGGAGAAGCTAGCTGGAGTTCAGGCGACTCAAGACGAAGGTGAAAGAGGGGTTGTTCGGGAAAGGCTGAGGAAAGATGGACCCAGAAACTGAAGCCCTCGCACAATCGATGTTGCCGATCCAGCGATCCAAACAACAACCATCCTGCGTCGGAAGTGAGGCTCCCCCCATCAAAACGAGCTGTGATGTCTCTGTGGCTGTGAAATGGCAGGGTATTCTGGCAGACTGTTTTCAACATAGCCGTAGCTCCTGTTTAGGGTTGTTTTTATGTAAACCCTTTTATATCAGAGAGCTACGGCTTTTTTTCTGGACCCAAATCTCACTCGGATTCAGATCTCTTGCATAATCCGGGCTAGAGCAATCCAAATCCTCGATTCCCCTCTGTGCCAATAATGGTGAGACACTTCTTCCCGGCTAAATTAGAGTAGAGGGCGAGAAGCTGGATTACAGAATGATAGAAAACAGAAGCGACAAGAAACTGAGGATTTTGGAAACCTCGGAGCGGAGGGGAGAGGTCTCCAAAATCGCTGCGGGACGGACCGAGCCCGAGAAGGCGTTGCCGCGACCCGACCCGGAAGTTCCTGCCAAGGCAACCCGTCGCCGGTTTTCAGCCCGCTATAAGCTCCGGGTCCTGGAGCAGGCCGATGGCTGCGAAGAGTCGGGCGAAGTGGGAGCATTACTGCGCCGAGAAGGACTTTACTGGTCGAATCTGCAGACCTGGCGACGCCAACGCGAGCACGGAACGCTGCAGGCATTGACCCCTCGCAAGCGGGGACGAAAGGCAAAGCCGGTCAATCCTCTGGATCATCAACTGAGGCAAGTGGAGGCTGAGAATCGGAAGCTGAAACGCAAGCTCGAGAAGTTTGAAGCCATGCTGGATCTCCAAAAAAAGTCTCGCAACTGTTGGGAATCTCTCTGGCGAGCAGCGAAGAGAACGGAGACGAGAGCTGATGGACGAAGCTTTGCGATTCTCACAATCCCACGGAGTCCGTGCCGGCTGTCAGGCTCTGGATCTGCCGCCATCGAGTCTGTATCGGGAGAAACTTCGGCGCGAACGGCCGGCGCTGGATCCTCGGCCTCGGGCCGCATCCCCACGCGCCTTGAGCCCGCCCGAAAGGGAAGCCGTTGTGGAGGTCCTGCACAGCCGACAGTTTATCGACAAAGCTCCTGCCGCCGTATGGGCGGAGCTGCTGGACGAAGGGCGATACTTGTGCTCGATTCGAACCATGTACCGCATTCTGGCCAAACGTCTGGAAGTTAGAGAACGCCGTCGCCAGCGCCGCCATCCCCAATACTCCAAGCCGGAACTTCTGGCCACCGGACCGAACCAATGCTGGTCGTGGGACATCACCAAGCTGAAGGGGCCCGTCAAATGGAGCTATTACTACCTCTACGTGATCCTGGACATCTTCAGCCGCTATGTGGTGGGCTGGATGGTGGCCACCCAGGAAAGCTCCCGCCTGGCCAAGGTCTTGATCGCCCAGAGCTACTCCAAGCAGGAGATCGTAGCGGGTGGTCTCACCCTGCATGCCGATCGTGGCTCGTCGATGAGTTCCAAAGCACTGGCCTTGCTACTGGCCGATCTGGGAGTCACCAAGTCTCACTCTCGGCCTCATGTCTGTGACGACAATCCCTACTCGGAATCCCAATTCAAGACCCTCAAGTACCGTCCCGAATTCCCGGCTCGTTTCGGCACCATTCAGCAAGCCAGAGACTTTTGTCGGGATTTCTTCGATTGGTATAACCGCGACCATCGCCATTCGGGTATCGGCCTGCACACTCCCGCGGATGTGCACTACCTCACCGCCATCACCACCCGTCGCGATCGATCCCAAACATTGGAGGCCGCCCATGCACTCTTCCCGGAGAGATTTCCCAACGGCAAACCCGTTCCTCCTCCTCTTCCCGAGGCGGTCTGGATCAACCCTCCCGAAAAGGAGAACTTTTGAGATGAAACTACAGTAATTTATTCACCAAAGTGTCTCAAAGTTGTTGACACGTTCCGTTCCGCCTACCAAACTGACACAAAAACTGACACAGTAGAAAAAGCAGGGGCTGACCGGTCGTCGTAACTTATTGAAAAGACTGGTCGGGGCAGAGGGATTTGAACCCCCGACTTCCTGCTCCCAAAGCAGGCGCGCTACCAGACTGCGCCATGCCCCGACTCTTTATTTTTCAGTAGTTTGCGAGGGTGCCTCAAAGGGCTCTCTAACGGGTGTAGTGAATAGCGTAGTGAAATTCTTCGCCCTTGGCAGTTTCTGACACTTGGTCGGTTAGCGTGCCTTGACGAAGAGCTGTTCCAGGTTCCGATACTCCGTTTTCCACTTTCAGCAGCTCGCAAGAGCAGTGCCTAGTCTAGCACGGGAGCACAAGCTTAACCTCGCTTCCAAAGCTGGAGTTCTGGGGTCCGTTCCGAAACGTTCTGGCTCTGCTGCCGGGCAAGACCTTCCACCGCTTCCGCTTTGTGACGATCGCTCAAATGTGCATACCGCTCCACCATCGAGATACTTTTCCAGCCTCCCAACTCTTGGATGGTCCGCAAGTCCACCCCATTCATCGCCAGCCGTGAGGCAAAGTAGCGTAACTTCTGAGCGTGTTGCTCAAGCCGGGGTAGGCAGAGGTGGACCCGGAAAACTGGACCATTTGTTAAGGTGGCTCCGACCTGAATCAGAAAGGATGAGGAGTCATGGCAAAACGAAGGAATTTCTCAGCTCAGTTTAAAGCGAAGGTGGCGCTGGAAGCGCTTCGAGGCGAACGCACCCTGAGCGAGTTGGCGGCTCGCTACGAGATCCATCCGAGTGTGATCACGAATTGGAAAAAGCGGGCCAGGGAAGGTCTGGGCGATGTGTTCGCGGGCAAGGTTGAGAAGCGTCAGAGAGGAAGCGAGGCGGAGACCAAAGAGCTTTATGCCAAGATCGGCGAACTGACGGTGGAAAAGGATTTTTTGTCCAAAGCGCTCGATCGCTGAGTGTAAAGGCCAGAAGGGCCACGATCGAGCCAAAGCACCCGAGGCTGAGCATTCGTAGACAATGCAGGCTGATGAGTCTGAACCGTTCGACTTTGTACTATGAGCCCAAAGGCGAGAGCGAAGAAAACCTGCAACTGATGAGACGATTGGACGAGCAGTTCTTAAAGACCCCCTACTACGGATCCCGGCAGATGGTCTATCACTTGAAACGGCGGGGCTCTCGGGTAGGCCGCAAGAGGGTTCGTCGTCTGATGGCCAAAATGGGCCTGGCGGTCATCTATCAAAAGCCGCGGACTTCACAGCCTCACCCGGAGAATCGAGTGTATCCGTATCTTCTTCGAGGATTGGCGGTCACCCGGCCCGATCAGGTGTGGTGCACGGATGTCACCTACATCCCGATGCGTCGGGGCTTTTTGTACCTGGTGGCGATCATGGACTGGTACAGCCGCTGGGTTTTGTCCTGGAGGCTGTCGAACACGCTGGAGCCGTCCTTTTGTTGCGAAGCACTCGAGGAAGCGCTCAACAGGTACGATCCCCCGGAGATCTTCAATACAGACCAGGGGAGTCAGTTCACCAGCACGGAGTTCACGGGACTACTCAAAGGGGCCGGGGTGCGTATCTCGATGGACGGGAGAGGCCGCTGGATGGACAACGTCTTCATCGAGCGTCTGTGGCGTTCACTCAAATACGAATGCGTCTATCTGAACGCTTTCGAAACCGGGTCGGAAGCCCGTCAAGGGATCGGCCATTGGATCGACCTATACAACAGCGAGAGACCTCACTCGGCGCACGCTGGGGCGACGCCGGAGGAGGTGTACACTGGCTTGAAAAAACATTCTGAGAGGGACCTTGCCCTCAGGCTCGCCCCCTCTCAGAATTTCCCTTACTGGCGGCAACAAGAACTGCGGAGTCCACCTTAGAAATGCCGCCAAGTGGTCCAACCGATGGGGTCCACCTCTGGCCCACAAACTCGCCGTAGCACTTCCGCGTCTTAGGCTTGCGGTTGGCTTCAACGAACTTGAGAAAGAGGTCCGCGGCTTTGTCGAATCCAATATCAGGTTTTCTACGAGAGATCCCGGCTTCCCCTCGCAGGACAGCAACCCGTCTGACCTGTGCCAGCTCCGCCGCAACGGTCCTGTTAATGTCCTTACCCAAACGGAACTGATACCGCTTGCCCTGGTGCTTGAAGTCCAGCCACCAAGTCCTACCTCTCAAGTAAATGCCATCACCTCTTCTAGCCATGCGAATTCTCCCTCTTAAACGACCCTCAGCTCACATAGAGCTTTGGTCAATGACTCATTGCACCCGTACGTGCAGCCTGGTTTCGGAGAGCATTCTCCACCTCACAGCCTGGCAGGTCCTTCAAGAACTCCGTCAACTCAGCACGAAGGAAAACGATCCGACCGCCCCATTTCTTGAATGGAATGGAACGCCTTTCCACACGTTTTCTCACTGCGTTCTCACTAATTCCCAGAAAGTCCGCAGCGGCAGCCACGTCCAATAGAGCACCGTTGGCGCCTCCGATTTGGGCTCCCTTGCTTTTCCTCAGTTCCGTCAATTATTGCCCCCAATCTCGAATCGGCTTACGATGTCAATGTTGTACTCATAACCGGTCTCGTCTTCCATTTCTTCTCCTTGTTAATGATTAATAGATGCCATCATCTCGGAGTTTTTGGCAAGTCGGCTTACGATGTCAATGTTGTACTCATAACCGGTCTCGTCTTCCATTTCTTCTCCTTGTTAATGATTAATAGATGCCATCATCTCGGAGTTTTTGGCAAGTGGCATCACAGGTTGATTCCAATCAGCCGATCTCCAAGTAGGTCCTTCATCCGGTGTCAACACAACAGGGACCAGTCCGAGACTGGCCCCCGTTGCTCTTAATGACCCAGGAGTTAATCCCTGAGCCAAATCCTGGACCCTTATTCACAGACCCACACCCCCTAACACACGTTGGTACTAGTCTTAGTATTAGTACTGGAGTTAGCATTGGCATAAGTTTGAGTACTGGTTCCAACCCATCTCCTTTCAAACTCAGTTGAGGATGGAGGCTAGAGCATGAAAGCCAAGAATTAGTCCGTTGGAAATCTCCTCCCGAACAACTCTGGGAATTCGCTTTCGAGTGTGCCGCAGATTTCATCAGTAGCGGCGTCCTGGGCGGTGAGCAACTCGATTAGATCCTCGACCCGATGTACCCATCAATTCGGATTGCATCCGTTAGAATCCGCTCACACGCGTTCTTTAGATCGGTGTAGTACCAGAGCGTTCGCCATTTAGAATCCTTGGGACCACGTTTCTGCAGCATGTAGTTGTAGATGTCTATTGCAATCCTGTGATTCTCGTTGAGTTGAACAGTAGTATTCTTCATTGCAAATCTCCGTTCGTTTAGGCTGCTCTAGCAGCCCGTATCTGGACTCCTCCTGTCAAGGGTCCTGTTCATTTTTTCGAATTCAGCTGATCTGGGCCCTGGCGACGAAACTCGGATGCTGGGTTGAAGCCAGGAGTTTCGCTGCAGGTCCAGAATCGCTATCGGATCATCTTCTCCTCCTTGGGTCTCTGGCATGAAAGCATCGACTTTTTGCGATTCGGTGTGGACTGCAGTCGTATCTCCGGCCTCTTAGTGGAGCTGTGTTCTGGCTCCGGGCCATGATGAATATTCGCGCGTGGGGCGCCTATCGTGGTGACGGCCATCGAGTGGCCAAGGCTGCTATCGGCGTGTTCCCCGCGCCGGTCTGACCGGTTCGCCATCAGTTCGAATCCTTTCATGCAGTTCCCAGGGAAAGATCTTGACAAATCTTTTATCGCTTAAGCTCGCTGGGGTTCATAGGCGGCGTCACGGGTGGAAACGGCCCAGAGTAGACGGGCCAGCTTATTGGCCACAGCCACTGCCGCTTTGTTGTGCCCCCGTCGTTTTTCAATCTCCAAACCCCACCTGTGCAAACGGTCTGGCCGCTGCTTGGACTTGGCCGTCCACAAGACCGATCGCCCACCGTGGATCAAGAGAGTGCGCAAATAGATGTCCCCTTGCTTGCTGATGCACCCGAGTCGACGCCGCAGACCGCTGGAGTGCTCCCGCGGTGTCAAGCCCAGATAACTGGCAAAGTGTCGTCCCGAATCAAAGCGCCTCAGATCTCCCACAAAACCGGCCACCGCTGTGGCTGTCAGCAATCCCACCCCGGGGATCGACTGCAGTTGTTCAATCGCAACACTCTGTCGCGATAGCGCTTTCAGTTTCCTTTCGATCCGATCGATTCGCCCCTCCAGCTCTCTGACTTCCAGACAGATCTCCTCCAGCACCGATCGGATCCCATTCGGAATCTCCACTTCTGCATCTTCGATCCATCCTCGCACCCGCTCCACGGCCTGGCAGGCTCCAACGGGAATCGTCAAACCGAATTCCCGTAGAATGCCCCGCATCGTATTGATCCGTGCCGTGCGGGTGCGCATCCATGCCGTCCGCACCCGATGTAAGGCGGTCAACTGCTGCTGCGATTCATTTTTGATCGGAACCGGTCGAATGGCACTGTTGCGGTGGGCTTCCAACAACCCTTTCACATCACTGCGATCCGTCTTGTTGCGTAACACGTACGGCCGGACGTAGGCTGGCGGCAGCAGCACAACTTCGTGCCCCAGTTCCCGGAATCGCCGGCCCCAGTAGTGAGCCGAACCGCAGGCTTCCATCAGAATCGTTGCCCGTTGTTGCTTGGCCATGAACCTCAACAACCGAGCTCGACCCAGGCGATGCGTCTTCTCCATCCGACCAGGCTGCTCGGAAATCCCAATCTCAAAGACCGACTTTGCCAAATCCACTGCGATTGTTCTATGCTTCATTTCAGACTCCTCCTGATACAGTTAAAAACTTTGGCTCTGGCACTTTAGATGCCGTCTAAGCCTAAAGGAGGAGTCCATCTCATCATGGTGAAAGTCGCTGATCGTTGGTCAGGTGCAGGCAATAAAATGGGCCCATGGCAATGGGGAAGAAAAAGCGACGGCGTCAAAAGGATTTATGGGTGGCCACCAGCGAAATACCGGTCCCTCCGGGACACCCGTTCTACGAGGCATTAGAGGAACTTCTGAAGGAGCATCACTTTGACGATTTTGTGGAGCAACGGTGCGCCAAGTTCTATGCACCGCGGATGGGCCGGCCGAGTCTGGAACCGGGGGTCTACTTTCGGCTGCTGCTGGTGGGATATTTCGAAGGTCTGGGTTCGGAGAGAGGAATCGCCTGGCGGGCGGCAGATTCACTGGCGCTGCGCGAGTTTCTGGGACTGAAGCTGAGTGAATCTCCGCCGGATCACTCCACCCTTTCAAGAACGCGGCGACTGATCGATGTGGAGACCCATGGGGCAGTGTTCGGCTGGGTGCTGCAGCGAGTCGGCGAAGCGGAACTGCTGAAGGGAAAGACGCTGGGCATCGATGCGACAACGCTGGAAGCCAATGCAGCGCTGCGCAGCATCGTTCGACGCGATAGCGAGGAAGGGTACGAAGAGTTTCTGAGGGGACTGGCTCAAGCGTCTGGAATCGAAACGCCGACCCGGCAAGAGCTGGTGAAGTTGGACCGCAAGCGAAAGAAGAAAGGATCCAACCAAGAGTGGAGACACCCCCACGATCCGGATTCTCGCATCACCAAGATGAAGGATGGGCGAACGCATTTGGCGCACAAAGCGGAACACGCGGTGGATCTGGAGACGGGAGCGATCGTAGCGGTCACGGTTCAGGGAGCGGACCAGGGAGATACGACGACGATGGTCGAGACGCTGATCGAAGCGGCCGAGAATATCGAGCAGGTGATGCCTGAGGACGGAGAAATCAAGGAGGAGGTTGCCGACAAGGGGTATCACAGTACGTCGACGATGAAGGACTTCAAAGCTCTGGACCTACGCAGCTATGTTTCCGAGCCGGATCGAGGAGGCCGGAAGTGGAAAGGCGATATCAAAGGCCGTGATGCGGTTTACGCGAACCGGCGCAGGGTTCGTGGAGAGCGCGGACGCAGATTACTGCGAATGAGGGGGGAACGACTGGAGAGACCTTTTGCCCATCTTTACCGCACCGGAGGAATGCGGCGGACCGAGGTCAGAGGGCACTCGAACGTCATCAAACGACTCCTGATTCAGGCCGGGGCATTCAATCTGGGGATGGTTCTGCGGAAGCAAGTCGGTGCAGGGACTCCCAGGGGCCTGCAGGCCCAGGTTCTTCGCGCAATGTTGCTGGTTTTCGGCCTCTTTAACGCCACGAAACGGCTGATCGGCGAGATTTTGGGAAACTTCTTAGGGTCCCACTCTGGGATGGGTGAACCCCCTCGCCTTTAGGCGAAGCCTTCAGGAGGCTTGGGGGTACACTGCGGAGGTGTCTGAGTATCGGAACAGTTCGCATGCAGTGTATCGGCTGAGATATCACTTTGTGTTCATCACCAAGTACCGCAAGCCCGGCTCTGCGAGGAGAGATCGGGAAAGAGGTGCGGGACCTGACGCGAGAGATTTGCCGATCGTTGGATATCGAGATCGTGAAGGGGCATGTGCGACCCGATCATGTGCATTTGTTGTTGGATGTGCCGCCGAGATTGGCGCCGAGCCGAGTGATGCAGGCGATCAAAGGGAAAACGTCGCATCATCTACTGCAAGATCACCGCAAGTTGCGCAAGGAGTTTTGGGGACGACATCTTTGGGCACGAGGGTACTTCGTGGCGACGACTGGGAATGTGAGCGATACGATGGTTGCAGAGTATATAGAAACCCAAGATGTCGAGACCCGAGACGACGATTTTCGGGTCACTGAGTAGTCAGCCTGCGAGCGAAGCGAGGTCTTTAGGCGACTTCAGTCGCATGTCGAATCCACCGCCTTCAGGCGGTGGAGAGTGGGACCCTTCTCAAGAAAATTCCGGATGCAGACCTCTTTCACTCGTCGCGCACCGGAATCCCTTTCCCGGTCAAATTTAGATACTTTCACCACGGGCTGCTAGGCTCCTGGGCGTAGGACCTCAACCCATCACAGATGGTTGTGATCTCGGCTTCCTGAGCAGTGAGTAATGAATAGAACTCGGAAAAAGTAAGAGCTTTTTTGATGCGCAGATTCTCGGCACGAATCCGCCTAGCGAGACTTGCCAAGTTGTCGTAATAGCCTACGATCCTCCAGTTCTCATTCTTGGAGTTCTTGGGTCGTTTCCTCTTCTCAAGGATGAAGTTGTACTTCTCGATAACAAGCAGATACTTCTCATTCATGCGGATTCTAGTCGTTCTCGGTCTTGGCATAGTTATCCTCTTCGTAAGAGTCATTGGGTTATTGGTCTTCATCGTTCTTCTCTTTCCCACAGTCTGGAACTAATCCTTTCACCTGTGTGCCGCGGCATAATCAACTCTACCCTGCGAGTTTGCGAATCAGGGAGTCGACGACGGTGTAGGCGGCAGGCCCGACGCCGCTTTTCTTGAGCTTGCACTCGTACATTTTCCCGGTGAACATCTTCGCTGTTATCTTCTGGTTGTTTCTCAGCTCTGGATTAGCCACACGTGCCATCTTCCAGAGCTTGCTCGATACAGGGACCTTTTTCCAAAGCCCGTCCCGAACGTACATCTTCAAGTGAACGCCCTCGTACTTAGCTGGTTCATGAACCTTAAGAATGAAGACGAACTTGGTTTGGCCCCACGAGTATTGGACGCCGCACTCAACCTTGACGCACATCGCCTCAACGGTTTGACATTCCAGGAGTTGAGGACACTCTCCAGCCTGTCCGAGGACAATGTCCTCTGTTCCATGTTCGACAGTTGGCTTTTCTGCTGTTTGATCTGGGTCTGCTTCGAATTCATTTGAGCCGGAACGTGTCATGAACAATTTCTCCTGCGGAGTGCGGTTAGGCCGATCAGCCATTTCCAGATTCTGGCCGACTTGGTTGGATGAATCCCTTATTGGTATTCGCATTTTCCAGGTACGTCTCCCTTAGCTCGCCGGTGGCAGTTCTCGGGCCAAGGTTTGTTTTTAGGCAGGCGAATCAGGTAAGCTTTCTGTTGACAGAACCAAAAAGATTTACCTTTTTGCCCGGCTAACCTTAGCCGGGTTTTTCTTTTTACCGGACTATTAATATCTTGTTCAGAACCTCCAACGTTTTACCAACTAGACCCGTAAGGAGTCCCCCCGGCTCTGCCGGGGAGGCAGCCAGAGTTTGACAGTTCCGGGAATAGGTGAAAAAACTCCCTTCCGTGAGCCGAGCAAAGCATCACGAAAAGGAGTTTTATGAGTAACTACCAGAGCTTACAGCATACAAAATGGGAGTGTAAGTACCATGTGGTGTTCATCCCCAAGTACCGCAAGAAGTTGATTTATGGGGAGCTGCGCAGACATCTCGGTCAGGTGCTGCGACGGTTGGCTGGGCAGCAGGAAAGCTTGATTGAAGAGGGCCACCTGCTGCCGGATCACGTGCACGTGATGATCTCGATTCCGCCAAAGTTTTCTGTGGCGCAGGTGATCGGGTACATCAAAGGGAAAAGCGCCATCCACATTGCGAGGAACTTTTCAGAGAGTCGGCGTAACTTTGTTGGACAGCACTTCTGGGCTCGCGGATACTTCGTATCGACGGTGGGTCGGGATGAGAAAGTGATTCGTGAGTATATCCGGCGGCAAGAAGCAGAAGATCGTCGCCAGGATCAGCTCAGGCTGCTGTAGCCAAGCCACCTGTAGGTGGCACAAGTGGCCGCGGTAGCGGCAACGTCAAGTCCGCTTTGAGCGGCTCACAAGATTAAAGCCCCCGGCTTTGCCGGGGGATACTTACTGCCGTTTCTTGATCAAAAGGGGTACCTTTTTCCCTCAGAGCCAAGTCTGGTGGGGGTTTCTGTTTTGGAAGCTGACCTTCAATACCCATAGATTTAACGTTGGTTTTGTTGACATAAGGTTATTTGTATGTTAAGTTATTGTATAATGTGAACCTGTCATTTCTGACAGCAGACGTATCGCGGTGGTGAGCCCGGACCCCCCCCAACACATCACTCCCCACAAAGGGGGCATAGGGGGCCTAGAATCGAAGGATCCTTACCACAAAAAGTGCATTTTTGGGTGCCGGAATGTGCGTGAGGAGAGAGAGATGGCCCGGGCTACTCAGCCCAGCGGTTCCTGTGCTGTGAGGCCGTCTAGCCCGGATTATGCAAGAACCGTAATCCGCTGTTGAAAAAGGGCTCGAGAAGTGGCCCAACTCGGAAGCGGGCAGTTGTGACAGGCGGATTTGCGAAGAATATCGGTTGGCGAGGCGTTTGAGTGGTTGGGGGAGTGAATTTCAGACAGATCTGGGCCTGGATGAGTGTCGGAAGCGGTTTTTCGGGGAACTGGGAGAAGCTAGCTGGAGTTCAGGCGACTCAAGACGAGGTGAAAGAGGGGTTGTTCGGGAAAGGCTGAGGAAAGATGGACCCAGATGCGTCGAGTGGTTTGTCGGATCCGGGCCCCGATCTTGAGGACACGACGACGTAAGGTTTCGATTTCGAGCTTGTGCCAGGGGGTTCCGTGCAGATAGTCGCGCAGGCGCACGAACATCTGGTAAGCCAGTGCATGCAGGAGGAGTCGAAACTGGTTGGCCAGGAATCGATGACAGCTGAGTCGGTCCATGCTCAGATGATTCTTAAAGGCCTTGATGAAGTTCTCGGTCTGCCCTCGGTCGGTGTAGTGGTCATAAAGTGATTGGGAGCAGAGATCGTCCCGGTTGGTGACCACAAAGCGACGATTGATCCCGCGCTGATCGACCTCCACTTTGACAATGACGCGACGGGATCGATCCCAGCTGTTGGCTCGATAAAGAAACTCGTCAAACTGACGCTGTTTTTCCTCCCGCTCAACGAACCTTTCCCGAGTCGAATCCAGCAGGGGCTCGACCACTCGCTGCAGGCGAGGGTTGCGACTTAACCCAATGACATATTGGAGTTGATTCTCTTCACCTTCACAGAACTCGTAGAGCCGAGGCGTGGCAAAGCCGCTGTCGGCCCGAATCTCAATCTCGACATCCGTCCCCACTGCTTGTCGGATGGCCTCCACGACGCGCTTCAGAATGGGCACGATGTGAGAGGCAGCCCCCTTGTTGCCAGGTCTCCCGGCACAGACCAGGTCTCCCGTGCGGCATCGAAGATCAGCAAAGGATGCAGAATGTGGTTTCGGTAATACCCGTGGTAGAAGGCGAACTCCTGTTGGCCGTGAGTGTGGTCGTCGGTACTGTCCAGATCCAGGATGATCTTGGCGGGACGTCTCTTCTTCAGGGAGCGCACATAACGGCGTAGCAGCCACCGGCTCAGACGCATCAGATCCTTCTTGGTGACGGAGTTCTCCAAGCGGGAGAAAGTCGGCTGGGTGGCCAAATCGGGATCGCTCTCGGGCAACTGATCACAGACTGTCTTGAGCATCGGATCCGAGCGCAGCGTATCGGCGTCATTACAGTCTTCGTAGCCGGCCACGATCTGCAACACTCGTTGTCGGATCAACTTCAACAGGTCATGACGAATGTAGCGTCGGTCCCGGCTTTCCGCAATACACGAACTGAAGCCCTCGCACAATCGATGTTGCCGATCCAGCGATCCAAACAACAACCATCCTGCGTCGGAAGTGAGGCTCCCCCCATCAAAACGAGCTGTGATGTCTCTGTGGCTGTGAAATGGCAGGGTATTCTGGCAGACTGTTTTCAACATAGCCGTAGCTCCTGTTTAGGGTTGTTTTTATGTAAACCCTTTTATATCAGAGAGCTACGGCTTTTTTTCTGGACCCAAATCTCACTCGGATTCAGATCTCTTGCATAATCCGGGCTAGAAGGCCTGGTGCAGGTCAGAGCGGAACTGGGGGGCGTCTGTGGCCTCGATGAACTCTACGTCAAGTTGGGTGACCCACCCCCACAACCGAGTCCACTCTCTATGTTAGGACCGCGGGCCCATTTCCGGTAGCCTGCAGCCGTGAAATCAACCTGGCCCTTATCCTATGGTACCCACCAAATTGACGGATTCGGGCCATTTGCTACGCTTCAAAAGCGATGGGTCATAGAGAAGGAAATAGAACGTGCGCCCCAAAATGCCCTACGTGCTAATAATGTAAAATGAATGTCGGAGACTGCCGCGAGGCGGCCGCCAGGGGATAACCGGGGCGACAGCCCACGAAACGGTCAGGAAAACAGCACCTGGAGCCCCATAGGGGCGACAGACGACCCAGGCAGGACTCCAGTCGAACAGCAAGGCCACCGAATGACGGGAGAAGTTATCTGATGAGTGGCTCGCGGCTGACCAGAAGAAGCCTGTTCGCGCTCCTGAGTCGAATCGTGATGCTCTCCGGACTGGTCGGAGCCTATGGTTTTCTGGCCTCTTTCTTCGCGCGCTTTCTCTATCCCACCAGATCCGAAACAGACTGGTATTTCCTTGCGACTCTGGCAGATTTTCCAGTGGGTCATTCGAAGAGCTATGTGAGTCCCGCTGGAGCCAGAGTGCTGGTAACTCGTCGGGCCCGGGACAATGAGGCGACTGATTTCATCGCCTTCTCGAGCACTTGCCCTCATCTCGGCTGCCAGGTCCACTGGGAACCCCACAACCAGCGTTTCTTTTGTCCCTGTCACAACGGTGTCTTCAGGCCCGACGGCAAGGCCATTGAAGGGCCCCCGGCAAAGGCCGGCCAGGAGCTGCCGCGCTACGAGCTGATGCTGGATCGGGGCCAGCTCTTCATCGGCCTGAACCCGGAACAACTGATGGCAGGCAGGCGTCGAGGCCGACCAGATCAAGACTTGATTCCAAGAGGCGAAGGTCGAGTTGGCAGGCGATACGGGGATCGGGCATGAACGGAATCGTTGAGTGGTTCCGGGATCGCCTCCCCGTGTCCGGCGACCAGCTCCGGGAACTGACCAACGAGCCTGTCCCCAACCATCTGAAGCGCTGGTGGTTTGCGCTTGGCGGGAGTAGCGTAACTTCTTTTCTGTAAATTCTGGTCAGACCTGGGTCGGAAAGACAGAGGTCTGGGACAGGATTCTCCAAAAACAGAACGACAATCTGGAAAGGAGAATCAATTGAACCCAGACCTGGAAAAGAGAGTACCACGGGAGATTTTGGAGGAGTTGATCGAGGAAGGGACAGAAGCCTTTCGAGGGATCCTGGAGAAGTTGTTCAATGTGGCTATGCAGGTGGAGAGAAGCGAGTTTTTGGGAGCAGAGGCCTACGAGAGAACAGCCAGCCGCCGAGGCTACCGAAACGGATTCAAAGGCAAGCGGATTCAGACTCGAGTGGGAGAGCTGCGCTTGGAGATTCCCCAAGTGCGCGGGTTGAGTTTTTATCCCAAGTCGCTGGAGAGGGGCTGCCGTTCGGAGAAGGCATTGAAACTGGCCATCGCCGAGATGTACGTGATGGGAGTCTCGACCAGAAAGGTTACCGAGGTTACCGAGCAGTTGTGTGGTCTGGAGATCTCGGCCACCCAGGTCTCGAGAGTGGCCGGGATGCTGGACGAAGAGCTGGAAGAGTTTCGAAACCGGGAGCTGGGAGAGTATCCGATCGTGTACCTGGATGCCCACTACGAGAAGGTTCGAAAGGGCGGCAGAGTACAGGACGTGGCCATCCTGAAAGCCCTTGGAGTCAATCGTTTCGGAACGCGAGAGGTGTTGGGTCTGAGCGCCAGGCTAAGCGAAGCAGAAGTACACTGGCGAGAGTTTATGGCGGAGCTGCAAAAGCGAGGTTTGAAAGGAGTCGAGCTGTTTGTCAGCGATGATCATTCAGGATTGAAAGCGGCCAGGCGAGCGGTCTATCCGTCAGTGCCCTGGGTGATCAAGAAGTTCGAAAAGAGTGCACCGGAGTTTGTGAGCTGGCTGGAAGACAACGTGGATGAAGGGCTCACGGTGTTCGATTTTCCGAGGAGCTGGTGGCGAAGGATCCGAACCATTAACGGACTGGAGAGACTGAACCGGGAGATCCGAAGACGAACCCGAGTGGTGGGAATCTTTCCCAACGAAGCGTCGGCGTTGCGGCTCATCTCGGCTGTGCTTGCAGAGATACACGAGGAGTGGTTAACCGGCCGGCAATACCTGAACCTGGCCGGCTGGAAAAAACAACTGGAGGAATCCTTCCCTACAGGCCCTAAAGGAAATTACAGAAAAACAGTTGCTTAACCTTGGCGGGACTCCCGCTTACCTGCTGGCGGTCCAGATTGTGACTGGCATCCTGCTGGCCTTTTATTACAAAGCTTCGACTGCAGAAGCCTACGACTCGGTCCGCTACATCACGCAGGAGGCAACCTTTGGCTGGTATGTACGGAGCCTCCACAAGTGGGCCGCTACCCTGATGATCGCGGCGCTCATCCTGCACCAGATGAGGGTTTTTTTCACCGGGGCGTATCGCAAACCCAGAGAGATCAACTGGGTGATCGGCATGTGCCTGCTCACCACTACTCTGATCATCGGTTTTACCGGCTACAGCCTGGTTTTTGAGCAGCTCAGCTACTGGGGTGCCACCGTGGGCGCGAATATCACCGGAAGCGTGCCGCTGCTTGGAGAGGTCATGAAGAAGTCGCTACTGGGAGGAGACTTCTACAACGAGAGAACTCTGTCCCGCTTCTACGTGCTCCATGCGGCCATTCTGCCGGCCCTGCTGATCCTGCTGATTGCGGTTCACCTGGCGATTGTCCGTATCCAGGGAGTCACCGAGTTTCGATTCCGGAGTGAGCGGGGTCAAGAGAAGCCTCACTTCAATTTCTTCCCCGATCACCTGTACACGGAACTCATCATCGGACTGGTTCTGATGATCCTGTTGACCACCCTGGCGATCGTTTTTCCAGCGGAGATGGGAGCCAGGGCAGATCCACTGACGACCCCAGAGATCATCAAGCCGGAATGGTTTTTCTATCCGACTTTTCGCTGGTTGAAGCTTTTTTCGGGAACAGTTGCAGTTCTCAGTATTGGATTCATCGTGTTCCTGATGTTCAGCTGGCCTTTCATTGATGCCGAAATCCGCAGACGCCGCCCCGGTTCGGAAGCCAGCGTCTGGTTCGGTCTGGTGGCCGCGTTGACGATCGTGGCTCTGACCGTGTGGGAGGCGCTCGTTGCTCATTAGGCAACTCATTGTCATCAGACAAGAAGAGAGACCATGGACTTAGACACCAAGCGAATTATCATTGCAATTCTGGCCCTCGTTTTCCTCTCTTCGCTCGTCCTCGTGCAATGGATGGAAGTTGCGCGAAAACGCGAAGAAGTCGGGTTGGCCCCCAAACGAATCTCGGTGCCGGCAGAGTCGGCGGAATGCGTGTCCTGCCATCGACAGTCTACGCCGGGGATCATCGATCAGTGGGAAGGGAGTACCCATGCCGAGAAAGGGATTGGCTGCATCGAATGCCACCGGGCTGCGACCACAGATGCGGACGGGTTCACGCATTACAGCACTGCGATCGCCACCGTGGTTACTCCTCTGGACTGCTCCCGCTGCCATGAGAAGGTCTTCCAGGAGTTCGAAGGCAGTCACCATGCCAAGGGGGGTGACATCCTGGCTTCTCTCGACAACCTTCTGGCGGAGACGGTAGAGGGTCATCCAGTTCCCTTCAATCCCCATTCGCCGACTCCAGGGATGAATGTGGGCCAGGTCGAAGGACTGGCCAGTGTGCGGGTCGGATGCATGCAGTGCCACGGCAGCAAAGTGTCGTTGCGGGCAACCGACGGTCGACCGATCACTGTTGATGATCTGGAGCCGGATGCTATGGGGGCACCCACCAATCTCGACGCGGTTTCGAGAATCTTGAAGAACGCAGCCGGCAAGCCACTCTTCGATGCCGGCACCTGGCCCAACACCGGGATCGGCCGCATCAATCTGGATGGATCACGAGGATCCTGTTCGGCCTGTCATAGTCGTCATGACTTTTCGCCCCGACGGGCCCGGCAGCCGGAAAACTGCGGGAAATGCCATCTCGGTCCGGACCATCCCCAGAAGGAGATCTACGAGGAATCCAAGCACGGCGTGGCCTATCGCGATCTGCGCGAGCACATGAACCTGGACGGCGACACGTGGGTCCTGGGCAAGGACTACTCTCAGGCTCCTACCTGCGCGACCTGTCACATGTCGGGTCATCTTCGCAACGAGGGACGCATCACTCACGATCCTGGTGAGCGAATCTCGTGGACCAACCGTCCCCCCATCAGTCTGAAAATGGACACCGACGCCGACGGGAACGTAATCAAAGAAACGGATCCGAACAAGCGCAGAGTCCTGATCTCTGACACGTGGGAAGCGAAGCGGCAGCGAATGCGGGAAGTTTGCGGGCACTGCCACACACCGGATTACATCACTTCCTTTTACAAGCAGTATGACGACTTCGTGGTCCTCTATAACGAGAAATTCGGAAAACCGGGCCAGCAGATCATCCAGGCCCTTTACCAGAATCGGCTCCTTACCGAAGCCAATTTCGACGAGGAGATCGAGTGGACCTGGTTCTACCTATGGCACCACGAGGGCCGGCGGGCCCGCCACGGTGCCTCGATGATGGCTCCGGATTATGCCCACTGGCACGGCATGTATGAAGTCGCCGAGCGCTTTTATATGGAGCTCATTCCACAGGCTCGAGAGATCATTCGCGAGGCCAGGAGAGAGGGTCATGGAAGCCGGGCGAGGCAGGTGGAAAGTGTTATCGAGCGGATCCTGAGTCGGCCGGAACACAGCTGGTTTCAGGCTGGAGGAAAGTAATTCGGCATTCACTTTGCCGGCCCGAGGGATGGAGGTTTTGAATGAAGCGAAAACGTTTTCTCCAGGCGCTGGGGAGTGGAGCGACGGGAGTTGCGGCCTACTCCTGCCGGGCTCAACGTGAAGCGGAAGAACTGACCGGCCTTCAGCACTCGAGACTGGTCGAGGCCGGGCTGGACGACCGAGACCTGACCTGGGGTAAGGCCCCCTGCCGCTATTGCGGGACCGGTTGCGGTGTACTCGTAGGCGTTCACAACAACCGGATCATGGCGGTTCGGGGCGATCCTGCCAGTCCCGTCAACAGGGGACTGCTCTGTGTCAAGGGGTATCACCTTCCGGGAATGCTGTACGGAAACGACCGGTTGCTCTACCCCCAAATGCGCGACTCCTCCGGGAAGCTTCAACGCGTTTCGTGGGAGGAGGCTCTGGACCGAATCGCCCGGGAGTTTCAGCAGGCGCTGGAGGAGTCGGGGCCAGATGCAGTGGCGATGTACGGCTCTGGTCAGTGGACGGTCTTCGACGGCTATGCAGCCGTCAAGTGGGTCAAAGCCGGAATGCGCAGCAACAATATCGATCCCAACGCCAGGCTGTGTATGGCCAGTGCGGTCAGCGGCTTCATGACTCAATTCCAGAGCGATGAACCCATGGGCTGTTACGAGGATTTTGAGGTCGGTGATGATTTTCTGCTGTGGGGCGCCAACATGGCGGAGATGCATCCGGTGCTTTTCAGCCGAATGCTGGAGACGAAGCGCCAGAATCCTAGACCCGTAAGGAGTCTCCCCGGCTCTGCCGGGGAGGCAGCCAGAGTTTGACAGTTCCGGGAATAGGTGAAAAAACTCCCTTCCGTGAGCCGAGCAAAGCATCACGAAAAGGAGTTTTATGAGTAACTACCAGAGCTTACAGCATACAAAATGGGAGTGTAAGTACCATGTGGTGTTCATCCCCAAGTACCGCAAGAAGTTGATTTATGGGGAGCTGCGCAGACATCTCGGTCAGGTGCTGCGACGGTTGGCTGGGCAGAAGGAAAGCTTGATTGAAGAGGGCCACCTGCTGCCGGATCACGTGCACGTGATGATCTCGATTCCGCCAAAGTTTTCTGTGGCGCAGCGGAACGTGTCAACAACTTTGAGACACTTTGGTGAATAAATTACTGTAGTTTCATCTCAAAAGTTCTCCTTTTCGGGAGGGTTGATCCAGACCGCCTCGGGAAGAGGAGGAGGAACGGGTTTGCCGTTGGGAAATCTCTCCGGGAAGAGTGCATGGGCGGCCTCCAATGTTTGGGATCGATCGCGACGGGTGGTGATGGCGGTGAGGTAGTGCACATCCGCGGGAGTGTGCAGGCCGATACCCGAATGGCGATGGTCGCGGTTATACCAATCGAAGAAATCCCGACAAAAGTCTCTGGCTTGCTGAATGGTGCCGAAACGAGCCGGGAATTCGGGACGGTACTTGAGGGTCTTGAATTGGGATTCCGAGTAGGGATTGTCGTCACAGACATGAGGCCGAGAGTGAGACTTGGTGACTCCCAGATCGGCCAGTAGCAAGGCCAGTGCTTTGGAACTCATCGACGAGCCACGATCGGCATGCAGGGTGAGACCACCCGCTACGATCTCCTGCTTGGAGTAGCTCTGGGCGATCAAGACCTTGGCCAGGCGGGAGCTTTCCTGGGTGGCCACCATCCAGCCCACCACATAGCGGCTGAAGATGTCCAGGATCACGTAGAGGTAGTAATAGCTCCATTTGACGGGCCCCTTCAGCTTGGTGATGTCCCACGACCAGCATTGGTTCGGGCCGGTGGCCAGAAGTTCCGGCTTGGAGTATTGGGGATGGCGGCGCTGGCGACGGCGTTCTCTAACTTCCAGACGTTTGGCCAGAATGCGGTACATGGTTCGAATCGAGCACAAGTATCGCCCTTCGTCCAGCAGCTCCGCCCATACGGCGGCAGGAGCTTTGTCGATAAACTGTCGGCTGTGCAGGACCTCCACAACGGCTTCCCTTTCGGGCGGGCTCAAGGCGCGTGGGGATGCGGCCCGAGGCCGAGGATCCAGCGCCGGCCGTTCGCGCCGAAGTTTCTCCCGATACAGACTCGATGGCGGCAGATCCAGAGCCTGACAGCCGGCACGGACTCCGTGGGATTGTGAGAATCGCAAAGCTTCGTCCATCAGCTCTCGTCTCCGTTCTCTTCGCTGCTCGCCAGAGAGATTCCCAACAGTTGCGAGACTTTTTTTTGGAGATCCAGCATGGCTTCAAACTTCTCGAGCTTGCGTTTCAGCTTCCGATTCTCAGCCTCCACTTGCCTCAGTTGATGATCCAGAGGATTGACCGGCTTTGCCTTTCGTCCCCGCTTGCGAGGGGTCAATGCCTGCAGCGTTCCGTGCTCGCGTTGGCGTCGCCAGGTCTGCAGATTCGACCAGTAAAGTCCTTCTCGGCGCAGTAATGCTCCCACTTCGCCCGACTCTTCGCAGCCATCGGCCTGCTCCAGGACCCGGAGCTTATAGCGGGCTGAAAACCGGCGACGGGTTGCCTTGGCAGGAACTTCCGGGTCGGGTCGCGGCAACGCCTTCTCGGGCTCGGTCCGTCCCGCAGCGATTTTGGAGACCTCTCCCCTCCGCTCCGAGGTTTCCAAAATCCTCAGTTTCTTGTCGCTTCTGTTTTCTATCATTCTGTAATCCAGCTTCTCGCCCTCTACTCTAATTTAGCCGGGAAGAAGTGTCTCACCATTATTGGCACAAGGGCAGGTGATCGGGTACATCAAAGGGAAAAGCGCCATCCACATTGCGAGGAACTTTTCAGAGAGTCGGCGTAACTTTGTTGGACAGCACTTCTGGGCTCGCGGATACTTCGTATCGACGGTGGGTCGGGATGAGAAAGTGATTCGTGAGTATATCCGGCGGCAAGAAGCAGAAGATCGTCGCCAGGATCAGCTCAGGCTGCTGTAGCCAAGCCACCTGTAGGTGGCACAAGTGGCCGCGGTAGCGGCAACGTCAAGTCCGCTTTGAGCGGCTCACAAGATTAAAGCCCCCGGCTTTGCCGGGGGATACTTACTGCCCGGATTATCGACATCGCGACGCGCTGGACTCCCAGCAGTGACTACGCGGATCAGTTCATCCTCATCCGGCCGGGCACGGATCTGGCTCTGGCCAACGGGATCCTTCACCTGCTGTTCGAAAGCAACAGAATCCAGCACGCCTTCATCCGGGAGAACGTCATCTTCAAGAGGGGTATCGAAGAGCTCAGCGCTATCGGCTACGGCTGTTACGGGGAGAATTCGGAGCGCTACACCTTCAAAGACTCCAGAAGGGACTCTTCGCTGCGGGAAGTCGCACAGCTTCTGAAAGAGTACACGCCTGCCCGAGTCCGCGAGATTTCGGGCGTTCCAGAAGCACAGATTGAGATGCTGGCGGACCTCTATGCAGATCAGAAGCGGGGTACGGTCAGCCTCTGGTGCATGGGTGTCAACCAGCATGTCCGTGGCACCTGGATGAATAATCTGATTACGAACCTTCACCTGATGACCGGCAAAGATCTCCCGCCCGGGGTCCAATCCTTTCAGTCTTACCGGCCAGCCTTCAGCCTGTGGCACGGTGCGAGAAGTAGGCACGTTGAGCAATCGTTTGCCCGCCGACATGGTCGTGACCCGGGAGGAGCATCGCCGAAAAGCAGAGCAGATCTGGGGACTTGAGGAGGGGACCATCCCTTCCAAGCCCGGATATCACGCCGTCGACATGTTCCGGGCCCTGGCTCGAGGCGACGTGAAGACGATGTGGATCCAGGTCACCAATCCGTGGGTCACGCTGCCCAACCTGCAGCGTTTCGAGCACAAGCCCGGGGATGGACGCTTCCTGGTCGTCAGCGATATCTACCCCACCCCCACAACCGACGTCGCCGATTTAGTCCTGCCCTCCGCCGGATGGGTTGAGAGGGAGGGAGTCTTTGGTAACAGCGAGCGGCGAACCCAGCAGTGGGACAAGCTGGTGGACCCTCCCGGCGAAGCTCGAGAGGATGTCTGGCAAATCATGGAAGTCGCCCGACGCATGGGAATGGGGCACCTGTTCCCTTGGTCCAAAGAAAGCTGGCACGAAGAGATGTACGAAGAATATCGACGGTTCACTCTCGGCTCTGGCAAGGATCTTGCAAGCTATCAATTGCTGAGGAAGAGCCGGGGCAGGATCTGGCCGGTTGTTGACGGCAAAGAGACACGCTATCGATATGCTGCAGGCATCGACCCCTATGTCAGGAAGAAGAAGGGAGTTCATTTCTACAAAGCAAAGGGTTACGGCGAAAGAGCAGCATTCTGGTTCCGGCCCTATCATCCCCCGGCCGAAGCCCCGGACAGAGGGTTTCCCTTCTGGCTCTGCACCGGCCGCATTCTGGAGCACTGGCACAGTGGATCGATGACCAGACGCGTGAAACAACTTCACCAGGCAGCTCCCGAAGCGTATGTCGAGGTCAACAGAGCCGACGCACGGGAACTGGGCATTCAAAATGAAGAACAGGTGCGAGTGGTGACCCCTCGCGGAAGTCTGAAACTCGCTGCCAGGATCGACGGGAGGGGGAAACCGCCTCGCGGATCCCTCTTTATTCCTTTTTTTGATGAGAGTCTCAAGGTCAACCTTCTGACGTTGGACGCAATGGACAACATCAGCAAGCAGCCTGACTATAAGAAATGCGCGGCTAGATTAGAAAAGGCCTGAGGAGATGAAACCAGCCCTTCTTCTGAGTTTCGCCCTGCTCCTTAGTACTTGTTCAGGGACGGAAACAGGCTTCAGACCGAACCTTGTTCCCAGAGATCAGCGCCGTTCCTTCGCGGGCGCTCCGCCGATGATACCCCACGCTCCTCTGGGAGCCAACTGTGTCTCCTGCCACACACCGGTGGGCATGATCATTGAGAACCTGGGCAAGGCACCGGCAATGCCCCATGAGGAGACTCCGGGGTTGAGTGCCGGGAGCCGTTGCCGGCAGTGCCACGTGTTCAGAAGGACCGAAAGCGTCTGGGCGGAAAGCACTTTTGTGGGATTCCAGCGGCTCCCGGCCGCGGCTCCCGCTTACCCGGGGGCGCCACCGGTCATGCCCCACCCTCTGGGAATGAGGGAAGATTGTCTCAGCTGTCATTCTGGACCCAGCGCTCAGCTGGACCTGCGAACCACTCACCCTGAGCGGATCCGTTGCCTGCAGTGTCACACCGTCCCCCCAGGCACTTCACACCCCACAAAGGGGGGGTAGGGGGCCTAAGTTGCATTTTTGGGTGCCGATATGTGCGTGAGGAGAGAGATATGGCCCCGCCCCAACACATCACTCCCCACAAAGGGGGCATAGGGGGCCTAGAATCGAAGGATCCATGCCACAAAAGTGCATTTTTAGGTGCCGGTATGGGCGTGAGTAGAGAGATATGGCCCCCCCCAGGCACTTCACACCACACACAGGGGGATAGGGGGCCTGGATTCGAAGGATCCACAAAAAGTGCATTTTTGGGTACCGGAATGAGCGTGAGGAGAGAGACATGGCTGGCGAGGATAAGGCAACTCTCCCGCTCAGGCATACCGGGCTCGCCGATGCCGGGGCAGAAAGAAGGAAGGCAGGAGCGAGTCGACCTGCAGAAGGGCATCGCGGCTCAGGACCAGCTCCGCGTCTCCGGCCAGCAGGTGCCCGTTCTGTTTCAGCTCGCCGAATTGATCGGCGAATTCACCTTCGATATCGACGCCGAACTTCTCCTCAAAATAGGCGGGTCGGATATGCCCCAGCTTGAACTGCAGGATGAGCTCGCGGATCATTAGTTCCTTTCGATTCGGAGAGAAAGCCCGATAGATCGGAAGTTCACCAGCCTGCACGCGGGCCAGATACCTCTCGATGTTTTGCTCGTTCTGCAAATGGGTCCCGTTGATGTGGCCGAAAGAAGACACTCCGATGGATAGCAGATCCGCGCCCTTCCAGAGGGCATCTCGATAGACGAAGGAGGCGCTGCTGTCGCGGCGCACCGCCGTGTACGAGCTGACGACGTCGTAGCAGGTTTTCTCTAGTTCTTTGAAGGCATAGTCGACCCAGCGGCGCTTGGTCGGCCAGTCAGCCACGGGTGCCGTGAGCTTGCCTTCCTCCTTCATACGCTGGAAAATCGTCGTGTTGAAAGGGATTTCCATCTGGTAAACCGTGACGCTCTCCGGGCGAATGGTGACCGTCTCCCCGACACAGCGCCGCCAGTTTTCGTCGGTTTCCTCCAGCATGCCTGCAATCAGGTCGACATTGACCTGGGGGAAACTCTGAGCCTGTATCCATTCCCAGGCCTGGTGGATCTCCCTGGTGCCGTGAGCCCTGCCGTTGGTGGCCAGAATGCGCTCGTCGAAGTTCTCCACACCTAGACTCAGGCGCGTGATGCCTTGCTTGCGCATGACTTCCACCTTTTTCGCGCTGAGCGTGCCAGGCTCGCACTCCATCGTGATCTCCTGCGACGTGTCCCACGGCAGTCGTTCCTTGAGTTTGGTGACGAAACCACTGAACTGGTCCGTCGCTAGATAGGAAGGCGTACCCCCGCCAAGGTAGACGAACTGCAACTTCCGTCCGCCGACAAACTCATGCTGCAGATAGATGTCGAGTTCGGAGATTACAGCGTCGAGGTATTCCCGGATTTCCCTGGACCTCTTTTGCGTATACACCTTGAAGTAGCAGAAGTGGCAGCGTTTCCGGCAGAAGGGAATATGGACGTACAGACCAAGCGGGTTGTCGGCCCGGGGCGCTCTGTCCAGAGCCTCCAGTGCATTCCGCACGAATTCCGGCTTCCAGAACGAGTAGGGTGGATAATTAGAGATAAAGTAGTTGCCGGCCCGGGTCCCGGCCCGGTGCTTGTCAGCGGTTTCAGCCATCGTTCATGTTCCTGTTGTCTCCGCGCAGCCCGGCGAACCAGGTAAACTGGTGCTCATACGGCTCATCTTCAGACCTGAATTATATCCTGTAGCCGACTGTATTCGGTTCGATTGAGGCGCCGAAAGCTCAAGATAGGGCTACCTCCCCGAGCTTTTCTGTGATCAGTGCTCGCGGGGGGTATTGCCGTATCGCTGTCAACCCGAAGACTTCCGACCGTCTGCCACCTGAACAGCCATGGGCAGGGAATGTGTGCAGGATGACGTCTCCTGGTGGTTCTTTCACCATGGACGTTTATCGGCTCTATTCTTGGGGTAACGGGAGTCCATCTCGCCCTATCTGGCGTCTATCTGGGGTGTATCTGGCACCTATTCTTATGACTGAGAATCTCTCTAAGAGATTGGCAGTTGCCTTTGCTTCCTCCCGGAACCGCCGGAACAGCGTAGACGAAGCCCCCCGGGAGTGTCCGATCAGCTCGGGGCTGATCAGCTTGATGGCGGCAGGTCGGGCCAGCATCCGATGCGTGGCCCGCCAAGACTTCGCCCATCCCGCCCTGCCCGAGCAGTTCCGTGAGCTTGTAGCTGCCCAATTGCCTGGCCTCGGCCACCTCGCTGCGGAGCTGGTAGATGATATGGGACCCGGCTACAGCAACAACGGCGCAGACGTAATTAGGGAAGCACAACTGGACGATCGCCGTGACCGACGGGTCTGCCGTACCGCGGGCCATACCCACCAGCAACAGCAACGGAGTTGCCGAAGCCGCCGCCAGGGAAGCGAGCAGGGTCTTCCCCGGTGTACTGGGCACGATCACGACAAAGCAGACAATCCAGACGCCTACCCAGGAGATTCCTACTGGGAGAAACGACTGATCGATGGGTATCCAGCTCAAATAGGCATCAATCCCAAACGCCCCGACAACCTGGTACAGCAGACCAAGGTCGTTAGTGCTCTCGGAGCTTAGCAGTCGGCTGCGCGAAATCCAGAAAACGAGCAGTGAAACCAGTATTGCGGCAGCGGCCGTGCCGTGGGCCGGACTAAATCCGAGTGCCTCGTAGAAGCCCGAAGTCGAGCCGACCGTGTGGGCGAGCGTGTAACAGCCTGCGTAAAGGAGAGCCACCCACCCCAGACGCCGCGGAGTGTCCTGCATCAAGCGGTCCGGGAATCGCGAGACGCGACCTAACTCGCCGCGAGACGGCAACTCCCCGGCCGGGGTCTGTCTTTTTTGAACTAGCGAAGTTTCAGGGTACATCCTTCTGAAAGCTTGGTTCGATCATTCCCGAAGGGGAAACGGGCTGGCATAGAGACATCCGATGAGGCAAGTTGTCGTCCATCAAAACAGCAACCTATTCTTCGCGAAAGAGTCTGGCACGACTATCTTACGCCAAAGGAATTTATGCAACCCTCCACCGATCCGTGATCCGCAATAATTCGATCGAGGTGAGTTTCAAAACTCCAGACCTCGACAAATCAAGATGGTAGGCTTCGTGTGCAGCCAGGTTCGGCATGTGCCGCGCTTTTGCGGTGAACTTCAGCTTTAGCGCTGCCGCGCGTGAGGAGAGAGACATGGTGCCCACCGGCACTTCACACCCCACAAAGGGGGGGTAGGGGGCCTAAGTTGCATTTTTGGGTGCCGATATGTGCGTGAGGAGAGAGATATGGCATTCGTCCGCGAACTCTTGCTCACTGGGGGGATAGGGTGCCTAGCAGTCCCACAAGGGGGGATAGGAGGCCTAGCAGCTCGTCCTCCACCTGATCCTTCCCCCCCTGCCCCTTAAAGACATCCGACCTACGACCATACCTTTCGAAACAGGTTGAGCGTGTTGTCGTGAAGAATCCCGTTGATGTCGTCCGAGGAATAACCGGCCTCTGCCAAGACCGGGCCAAATCCCTGCAAGTCCGCAATCGTGTCCACGTCGGTCGGTGTCATCTCGGCGCCGAAGCCGCCGTCCATATCCGTGCCGATCGCAACATTCGCGGTGGAGCCCCCCGCCAGGCCCGCAATGTGTTCGATATGTGGGAGCAAGCCGCGCATGTCGTATTTTGATTTCCACGTTCGGTGATGGGGCCGGGCTTCCCACTCGATGTCCGGATCGATGAACGACTGACAGAACACCAGGCCGATGATTCCGTCGCGGGCGATGATTTCCTGGATCATCCAATCCTCCAGATGCCGCTGTCCCTTGACGAGCGATCGGCAGGTGCAATGCGAGGCCATGACGGGACCATCCCAAATCTGGAACGACTCTTTCACCGCCTGGTCCGCCATGTGCGTGATGTCGAGAATCAAGCCTGCCTGGCGCATCGCCCGGTAAAGCGGTGGGGCGGTCGGCTTCAGACCACCGACGGTCCCTGTCCCGTGTATGTACGTGTTGTGGCCGAAGTGAGCCGGACCCACCACGCGCAGTCCAGCATCCCACCAGAACTCCACGTCGTCTGGGTCCGCAATGGGGTCAGCGCCCTCCATCGACAGGACGTGATGAATCAGCGAGGATTCCGTCGGGTTCTCCCAGGCTGCCACTGCTTCATCAAGATCAGCCAACCCGAGCACGGGTTTGATCTCACAGCGCTTCACCATTGCCTGATAGTAGGCGAGGTGACCGCGGCCCACCGCCATTGCCTGCTCTTGAGTGCGCATGCCATCGATACGTTGGTCCGGCGATCTCGGTTCGATGCGCGACATGATCGTACTGAGAATGATCCCGACGCGGCCGCGTCGCAGTTCGGGGAACGTCACCGTGCAAATGCCGCAATCCAGTTTTTCCGTCACTTGCGGTGGTTCCGAATCTTCTTGCTTGCGAACCTCGTGGGCGGGAAGGGTGAGGTCGCGATTCCAGAAGAGCGCGTCCCAGGCCAGATCCAGGTGGAGATCGATGATCAAGGTTGGTGTCATGGGTGCCTCTGTTTCCAGGTTTTGGTACGACCCGGCGGGGCCGGAAAGTGAACGACGCCTATAGCCATCGCCCTTGCTGGAATCGCCTGCCCATAGCGCTTCTCTAACCTGGCAAAGGGATCAATCACGGAAGGGTGATCGAGATGGTTGAGGACAACGCTGTTGCCCCCGCCGCCGGCCAGGTGGGCATATCCTTCGAGTCCAAAGAAATTGTTCTCGGGCGACAGGCTCAGCATGGGAGTATTGTTCCACGCTACGGGTTCCGTGGTCCACGTCGTGTCTGGGTGGGTTTACTACCGGCCGCAGCTCAACTTGACTGCCCATGACAACAGTGGTGAGATACCATCCTTGGATCTCGATCCTTCCCTGGTACCCTCTGTGGAGGCAGTCGAGCGGGAACAAAGCGCGGGCGCGTTCAGTGTTGATCTTGTCGCCGAGGACGCCCGCGGTGCTGATCATCAACGCTGGCCAAACACCTATTTCCACGAACGGGGGTTGTTCTCCCTAATCACAGCCTTCGACTCGTCGATTCAATCCTCTTCGAGGTAAAATCACCAACTGGAGAGCCGCTTCCGGGAGAACCGGACGGGCGGTTGTGTGTCCAGCTAAGGCTGGTGTGTTCGGCAGGAGTCAGTCCTGCCAGGGTAAAAGTCAGAAGCTCTGTAGCTTGGATGGCAGGGTGGAGGGAAACTAAAGCCTTGAAGCCCATCGACAAAACCATCTATAGGGTGGTGAGCGAGTCACTGGGCCGTAATGCAAATGAACGCAGAAGTGGCCTCGAAAGTGCGAAGCCTCGGAGGCCGAGCCTGCAACCGTAGGGTGAAGGCAGCATGGACTTCCGCAGACTGACTGAAGCGGTGGTCCACTCCGGCGGGGTGGAAGCGGCGGCACGGTGACAAGGACATGCCAAGCAACTGGAGAAGCCCTCCTCGTCCCGTCGAGAAATCGACGGAGAAAGGTAGGCCGTATAACCGGCGACACCGGGAAGTCGGCCGAAGACGAGAGGGTGGCGGATGGGTCTGTATTAGCTGTGAAGCGGGGTAATGCCTGTGGAGCGAAGGGACCCAACTGTCGGTAGTTCCTCAGTCGACAAAGGGAGGCAGGGGCGAGATGATAAAGGCGTCCGACAATCTGCAAGACCTGAGACGGAGGATATACGTCAAGGCGAAGGCTGAACCGTCCTGGCGTTTCTGGGGGTTGTACGTCCATGTCTGCAAAATGGAAACCCTTCGTGAAGCCTATCGATTGGCCAAGAAGAACAAAGGAGCCCCCGGAATCGATGGGGTTCGCTTCGAGGCCATCGAAGAGAGTGGAGTAGAGGAGTTTCTCGAGCAGATCCGGGACGAGTTGACCTCACGCAAGTATCAGCCGCAGCGGGTCCGGAAGCAGGAGATTCCGAAGGACGGGGGCAAAGCTCGCGTTCTATCGATCCCGACCATCCGGGACCGTGTGGTCCAGGGAGCGCTCAAGCTAATCCTGGAACCCATCTTCGAGGCGGACTTCCAAAAGGGGTCCTATGGCTATCGCCCGAAGCGGACCGCTCATCAGGCGGTTCACAGAGTAGCTCAAGCCATTGTGGAGAACAAAACCCGGGTGGTGGACGTGGATTTGAAGTGCTACTTCGACAACGTCCGGCACGACATCTTGTTTGAGAAAGTGGCAGCACGCGTCCAGGATCGAGAGATCCTGCACCTGCTAAAACTGATCGTGAAAGCGAGTGGCAAACGGGGTGTTCCTCAGGGTGGAGTGATTTCACCGTTGATCGCTAATCTCTACCTGAATGAAGTGGATCGGATGCTGGAACGGGCCAAACGGGTCACGCGAAGTGGCCGCTACACGTATGTGGAGTATGCCCGGTTCGCCGATGATCTGGTCATTCTCATCGATGGCTATCGGCGGCATGCTTGGCTTCTACGGGCGGTACGCCAGAGGCTCCGGGAGGAGTTTGCCAAACTCCGAGTCGAGATCAATGAAGAGAAGAGTCGAATCGTAGACCTGAGCAAAGGGGAAAGCTTTGGATTCCTGGGCTTTGAGTTCCGCCGTGTGCGCAGCTTGCGGGGACGGTGGCGGCCGCATTATGTGCCCAAGCTGAAAAAGCGAACGGCACTGGTGCGGAAGCTCAAGGAGATCTTCCGGCGCTTTCAATCCCAACCTATAGGGCGGGTAATCGAACTGATCAACCCGATTCTTCGAGGTTGGGTCAACTACTTTGCGGTAGGGCATTCGAGTCGATGTTTCTCTTTCATTCGTGACTGGGTGGAAAAGAAGGTGCGACGGCATCTGATGCGTGCCCGGAAACTCCGGGGCTTCGGTTGGAAGAGGTGGAGTCGGCGCTGGCTGTATCAGGAGTTGGGCTTGTACGATCAGTACAGGGTTCAGCGCTTTCAGCCCCGCCGATAGCCAAACCAGCTCGATAGGTCTCATAAGCCCTTTCGTGAAGCCGAGAGGAAAGCGCAGTGCGGGAAATCCGCATGCTGTGTTTGACGAGGCGGGAGCTGGAAACGGGGCCTGAGATGGCTACCGCGCCAGCTCTCGACCCTACCGGAGGGAGGGGTGCCGGGTATTCAACCGAGCGTCCCTACCCCTAGCCCGGATTATGCAAGAGATCTGAATCCGAGTGAGATTTGGGTCTAGAAAAAAAGCCGTAGCTCTCTGATATAAAAGGGTTTACATAAAAACAACCCTAAACAGGAGCTACGGCTATGTTGAAAACAGTCTGCCAGAATACCCTGCCATTTCACAGCCACAGAGACATCACAGCTCGTTTTGATGGGGGGAGCCTCACTTCCGACGCAGGATGGTTGTTGTTTGGATCGCTGGATCGGCAACATCGATTGTGCGAGGGCTTCAGTTCGTGTATTGCGGAAAGCCGGGACCGACGCTACATTCGTCATGACCTGTTGAAGTTGATCCGACAACGAGTGTTGCAGATCGTGGCCGGCTACGAAGACTGTAATGACGCCGATACGCTGCGCTCGGATCCGATGCTCAAGACAGTCTGTGATCAGTTGCCCGAGAGCGATCCCGATTTGGCCACCCAGCCGACTTTCTCCCGCTTGGAGAACTCCGTCACCAAGAAGGATCTGATGCGTCTGAGCCGGTGGCTGCTACGCCGTTATGTGCGCTCCCTGAAGAAGAGACGTCCCGCCAAGATCATCCTGGATCTGGACAGTACCGACGACCACACTCACGGCCAACAGGAGTTCGCCTTCTACCACGGGTATTACCGAAACCACATTCTGCATCCTTTGCTGATCTTCGATGCCGCCACGGGAGACCTGGTCTGTGCCGTGTTGAGACCTGGCAACAAGGGGGCTGCCTCTCACATCGTGCCCATTCTGAAGCGCGTCGTGGAGGCCATCCGACAAGCAGTGGGGACGGATGTCGAGATTGAGATTCGGGCCGACAGCGGCTTTGCCACGCCTCGGCTCTACGAGTTCTGTGAATGTGAAGAGAATCAACTCCAATATGTCATTGGGTTAAGTCGCAACCCTCGCCTGCAGCGAGTGGTCGAGCCCCTGCTGGATTCGACTCGGGAAAGGTTCGTTGAGCGGGAGGAAAAACAGCGTCAGTTTGACGAGTTTCTTTATCGAGCCAAGAGCTGGGATCGATCCCGTCGCGTCATTGTCAAAGTGGAGGTCGATCAGCGCGGGATCAATCGTCGCTTTGTGGTCACCAACCGGGACGATCTCTGCTCCCAATCACTTTATGACCACTACACCGACCGAGGGCAGACCGAGAACTTCATCAAGGCCTTTAAGAATCATCTGAGCATGGACCGACTCAGCTGTCATCGATTCCTGGCCAACCAGTTTCGACTCCTCCTGCATGCACTGGCTTACCAGATGTTCGTGCCCCTGCGCGACTATCTGCACGGAACCCCCTGGCACAAGCTCGAAATCGAAACCTTACGTCGTCGTGTCCTCAAGATCGGGGCCCGGATCCGACAAACCACTCGACGCATCTGGGTCCATCTTTCCTCAGCCTTTCCCGAACAACCCCTCTTTCACCTCGTCTTGAGTCGCCTGAACTCCAGCTAGCTTCTCCCAGTTCCCCGAAAAACCGCTTCCGACACTCATCCAGGCCCAGATCTGTCTGAAATTCACTCCCCCAACCACTCAAACGCCTCGCCAACCGATATTCTTCGCAAATCCGCCTGTCACAACTGCCCGCTTCCGAGTTGGGCCACTTCTCGAGCCCTTTTTCAACAGCGGATTACGGTTCTTGCATAATCCGGGCTAGCAAGGCCAGCTCTCGAAGAGGACTGTTAACATCGCCATCGGCTCTAAGGAACGACCATGTGCCTTCCGAGAACAAATTGGATCTTGGGAATTGTGCTCTTGACTTTGGCCGGGCCGCCGTCGTGCTCCCCGGATCATGATCGTGCGGTCGAGCCATTACCTAATTTCATTATCATTCTCTGCGACGACCTGGCCTACCAGGACATCGGTCCATTTGGCTCGACCAATCATCGTACGCCGCATCTGAATCGCATGGCGGCGGAAGGACGTAAGTTCACCAGCTTTTATGTCACTGCCGGCCTGTGTACCCCGTCGCGCTCCTCTTTGATGACCGGGAGCTACCCGAGACGCGTCGGCCTGCACAAGAACGAACAAGGCAGAGGCGTCTTGAGTCCGGGGAATACCTGTGGACTCAGTGCGGACGAAATCACTATTGCCGAGATTCTCTCTCAGCGGGGCTACGCAACCGGCATCGTGGGGAAGTGGCACCTTGGAGACCAACCCGAGTTTCTCCCCACACGGCATGGATTCGATTATTTCTTCGGACTTCCCTACTCCAACGATCAGGGGCGAGACACCTTCCCCCAGTACGGATTTCCGCCGCTGCCGTTGCTTCGGAACGACGAGGTCATCGAAGGGGAACCCGACCAGGCGCAGCTTACCCGCCGATATACCGAGGAGGCCATCCAGTTCATTACGAAGCACAAGGACTCGCCGTTTTTTCTGTACTTACCTCACACCATGCCTCACTACCCGTTCCGTGCAAGCGAAGCCTTTCGTGGCAAGAGCGCCGACGGGATCTATGGCGACGTTATCGAAGAGATCGATTGGTCTACAGGTCAAGTCCTGGAAGCCGTCCAGGAGCTTGGCATAGACGATCGCACGCTCGTGATCTTTCTGTCGGATAACGGTGGTGCGGCACGCAGGAGCCACCCCCTCCGGGGGGGCAAGGCGAGTACCTGGGAGGGGGGATTACGGGTTCCCTGCATCATGCGCTGGCCCGGACGGATACCGACCGGCACGATATCCGGTGACGTGGCGACGACGATGGATTTGCTACCAACCTTGGCGAAGCTCGCCGGGGGTGCACCTCCACCGGATCGTATCATCGATGGCAAGGATATCCGTTCGCTCATGCTGGGAGAAGAAGGAGCCGCCAGCCCCCATGATAGATTCTACTACTATCAGGTAGGATCGCTGGCCGCGATCCGTTCCGGAAAATGGAAGCTCCATCTGGGGCGGTTTGTTCGGCGCGAGGGAAAGTCCGGCTGGGAGTCGACCCTGGAGTTATACGATCTGGACGCGAACATTGGCGAAACGGTCAACTTGGCTGACGAGCATCCCGAAGTTGTCGAGCAGTTGCGAGCCTTGGCAGAGCAGGCTCGACGGGACCTGGGAGACGATGCCACCGGACAGACGGGCGAAAACACGCGCCCACCCGGGAAAGTGCAGCAGGCGAGGACACTGACCACCAACCGGTGAGAAAGTGTGAAGATCGTATGGTCGGTCAAGCTCTATGCAAGAAACCAAATTCCAAACAAATCCCAAGCACCAAGTTCCAAACGCAAAGTAGCGAAGAACATCTCCACTGTAGTGGGCCAGCGATCTTTGGTGTCCTATTCTGGGCTGGCAGCGTGGCCTGTGAAGGCAATGAGTGGTGAGCTGGTCCAGCGAATCTTATGGTGGACTCGACCGGGAGCAAGCTGTTGATAATTTGAATGTTATCGTGTTCCTCTAGCGAATTTGTCAGGAAACACCAGAGGAGCACGGGTGGCTCCAGCACCCCAAACCCGGCACGGGGGATAGGCGGCCAAGCTCGAAAAGTGGCGGATTCAAGGGAGGTGCTGATACGAGATCAGATGCGCACCAGATCGGGAATCTAGTGTTCGCTTCGTAAGTCCCCTGTTTACAATGGCTTAAAAAGGGACTGTGCCCACGCTGTGCCCGTGACTACTGGCTACTTACCCTCCGTATTTGGAGGCAAACGCGGGCTTGGTTGTGGCCGCTGTGCTCCGGACATGCCTACAATGCAGAGCCATGTGTTGTTTCCACACAGTAGAAGAAACCTGAGGGGAAATTTGAAATGCCCATGCCCGAGTCTTTCCAGGATGCCTCCGGGGGGTAGGGGGCCTAGAATCGAAGGATCCACAAAAAGTGCATTTTTGGGTGCCGGAATGAGCGTGAGGAGAGAGATATGGCACGGTTCTTTGCCTCCTGGTCCTGTTCTGGGGCGTCGTACGGCTTCGAGTCCAGCCCTGGGCACAGCTCCCGCGATAGGGGAGAGTGTTGGAGCCGCCATAGTCACGACCTTCTGAGAACTAGCAAGTAGAAATCCTTCTCATCGTAGTAGTGCATCACCTTGAGTGGGATTCCACGTATAAGTACATGCAAACGTTGTTTATTAGGAAGAAGATGGGGAGTACGCCGAGGATCACCGCGATTGAGTTCAGCGACAAAACGCGAACCTAGGGGATGGCTTATACAGATTCGTCCACCCCTTCGTAGCATACCAGTGACTTTCTGCAACGTCGCTTGCTGGTCCCACACGTTGCCGAACATCGCGTTGAGGAATACGACATCGAAACGGCCCAGGCTTTCCGGTAGATCGATGACGTCTCCCAACCAGAAAGTGACCCCGTCATGCTGTTCCTGGGCCTTAGCGAGCATCGCTGGGCTCAGATCGCATCCTACAACCTCGTCAATTCCTCGCTGCCGAATGTGGGGAATGAGGACTCCCGTGCCAGTTCCAACGTCGAGCACGCGCTCGCCCCTGGAAAGCGCTGCCGTAGCTACGATACGCTGCAAGCGTTTTTCGACCTCGTCAGGTATGGGCTTATAGAAGCCGTCGGCCTCCTGAGCAAAAATCTTCTTCTGGTACTTGTTATGGCTAGAACGATTCACTGACATCCCCATGTACTCTCAGTTGGACAGCCGGCATTTGAGCACGACGGCCGCTAGAACGGCGAGAGAGAGGATTACGCTTGACAATCTCTTCATGAACTCCTCCGGGGTGGCTTTGCTTTATAAGAGCATAGTGTCACCAATTGTGCCCGCGGAGTTGTTGAGATCGGTGTCCATGGGTCGAGCCGCCAGACGCGGGAGACTGGTCCCCGGATGATCCCATCAGGCAGTAGCGACCCAATCCAGGATCCTCTGAACGAGGTCGTCCCGATTCTGGACCGTCACCATCCAGAGTTCGGTATCCTCCCGCTGCTTTGCTTCGGCGAGGAACCCTCTACCCCTGCGGGCGATCGTGGCGACAACCGGCTTGTCGGAGTCAAGCAACCGACGCATCAAGCGCACGAACCGGTCTGAAAGACACTCCATCTTGCCGATCTCATCGACCAGATCCACTTCGATCCCGGGATCGTGGGCGAGTGCTTCTGCCGCCACTTCTTCGATCGTCCTGACATCCACTCCGTACCGCCCTACGCGATGAGGACCAGGAAAGTCCACGTGCGCCAGCAGACGGCCCGGTTCTGTAAAGGAAAGCGATCTGAATTCACCTATCGACGTGGTGATTTGCGCCCCCTGATTGATGCCCAAGTAGCTCTCTCACGTATTTCTCTGCTTCCGTTGTGCTGTAGCCGTACAAGTCTTTTACAACCTTCGCTGTTGCCAGCGTATCGCCGGATTCTGCTAGCTGACGGATCATTTGCTCCTGTTGTTCAGCGTCCAAGCTCTCAAGCGAGGTAAAATCATTGACCTTGACATCTCTCTCCTGCTCTAGAATTCTGAGCTTGTCCCCCAGTATCTTCAGGGTCTTGACGATCTTTGGTGTAATGGAGGTGCGGTGGCTTTTCCAATCGATCCGGATGAGGTTGTCTTCGACAAGTCTCACCGGATAATGCAGATACTTGGATTTGATCACTTGTCGCTTTCCGGTGGGTGGGAACGCCGGCCAAAAAGCTTTGCCAGGCCCGCGCAGACGCTCCTGTCTCAAGTACTCCAGAAGCTTCGCCGTATCCTTGTGGTTCAGGCAGAGATCGAGATAGGTCCAGGATTCCGTCTGCGGTCCGTCCCCTCCCATACTCGGAACTATCCGCTTTTCTTTGAAAGCCCTGATCCACTCAATTTCTGATAAGTTGATTTCGACGACCACCAAATCGCCTTCCGGCAAGTGATGGTTTAGATAGGACCGATATTTGATCAAGAGCCTGGCGCCGTCATAACGCATCAGCCAGTTGGTGCCTCTCAGGCTGGCACGAAATCCCGAAAGGACGACGAGTGACATAGTAGCGTAACTTCTTTTCTGTAAATTCTGGTCAGACCTGGGTCGGAAAGACAGAGGTCTGGGACAGGATTCTCCAAAAACAGAACGACAATCTGGAAAGGAGAATCAATTGAACCCAGACCTGGAAAAGAGAGTACCACGGGAGATTTTGGAGGAGTTGATCGAGGAAGGGACAGAAGCCTTTCGAGGGATCCTGGAGAAGTTGTTCAATGTGGCTATGCAGGTGGAGAGAAGCGAGTTTTTGGGAGCAGAGGCCTACGAGAGAACAGCCAGCCGCCGAGGCTACCGAAACGGATTCAAAGGCAAGCGGATTCAGACTCGAGTGGGAGAGCTGCGCTTGGAGATTCCCCAAGTGCGCGGGTTGAGTTTGTGTGCTCGGAACTCTACTAGCGGCAGTCTGCAGCCGAAATCCCTCGAAACAATAGGAAACTGAATCCACTCAAAACGTAATCTCGGAGATCCGAGCCCATATTAAGCCTTTCAAATAGAGGGACTTACGCGACTCCAAGACGGGTTTAAACCTCATATCGAAACCGGAAGGATAGTCGGGACGATTCTTCCGCATCTTATTGTTACTGGCCTTCGGCCCGGCTGATCACAACCAGGGTGGCTTCCACATTCTGAAGATTGCCCGGATCCTGGCCGATCTTCTGATACTGCCGCAGAAGCTTCTTAGCCTCTTCGTACTGGGTATCAAAGTAACGTTGCATGCCCAGCTGAAAATAGGCCTCGGCAAAGTCGGGGCTGGCCCGGATGATGCTCTCGTAAATCAGGATGGCCAGGGCCTTGTTCCCTTTGCGCACCGACTCTTTTGCCTTCTTGACTAGACTCTGATCGGGATTCTCTCCACTGTGCAGGTAGAAGCTTCGAAACGCATCTATGGCCTGGGCATCGCGTTCGGCTTGCAGGTACAACTCGGCCAGCTCTTTCTCGATGGAAGGCTCGTCCGGCTGCTCTCTGGCTTTGGCTACTTCGGCGTTTTTCTCGTGGTCGTCGATCAGTGCCCCCAGCTTTAGCTTATGGGCTTCGTCGATCCGGTCCGAGTGCAGGTAGGCCAGGGCCAGGTTGTAATGATACCCGCCCTTTTCCGGGTTCAGCTCAAGGAGTTTCGAAATCTGATCTAGAACCTGGGGGTATTCTCGGGCCTGCACGGCCTGTTCGACCTGGTCCTCGACCTGCATGAGGGGAATCTCGGCGGAGAGCTGCTCCAGGCTCTGGCGACGCTGCTGGATCTGAATTCGCTCCTCATCCGTCCGAAGGCTGCCTAACATCTCCAGGAGCTCAACAGCCTTCTCGAGATTCTCCCGGGCTTCCTTCCAGTTCCTCCGGTTGAGAAACACGATGCCCAGGTACTCAAAAATATACGGGTCGGACGGATTCAACTTCCGGGCTGCCAGTAACTTCTCCTCGGCCTGGTCAATCTGGCGCCCTAGCAGGGCCTGAGCCCCTTCTAGGTAGAGTTGCTGAGCTTTTTGCAAGGACGCGGAGTCTTCAAAGTAGAGGAGCTGTGACAAGTCTCCGGGTTCGAACCTCAGATCCACTGACCTCTCCGAGCCCTCCTCCAAATTCAGAAACTCTCTATAGACTGGCTGAAAGCCCTCTCTTCGAGCCCATATCCTGTAGTAGCCCCCGGTGAGCTTCTTGAAACGAGCTCTTCCCTTGCGGTCTGACCTGATCGTTTCGAGAAGCTGTCGCGTCTCCAACAACTGCAGAGACACCTCGACCTTCTTGAGCGGCTTACCTGCACTGTCGCTACAAAGAACGACCAGCGTTGCCTGAGCCAGGGCAGCTCCCGACAGGAAGACCAATACTTTCAACACAACAGAGACTCGCATCACTTGATTCGACTTTTGCATCGGGGGATTTCCTCTATAGTGTCAAGAAAACAGGCATTCTACCATCTGGGAGGATCGGACTCAGGCCAGAAGCGGGTACGCTTACAAGCAAACGTGGAAGGACGAAAAAAAAGTTCCGGGCACCTCCGAATCGCCTTCATCCCTTATAGTGAAATCGGAAGGATAGTCGGAGAAAGTCAACAACACTTCCCTGATGAAGCACCAAACCTTGCCAAACCTTTACAAATTAACCATTTAGATCGGGAGACCCTCAGGCCAAAATCCTCTCGACGATGTTGCCGTGCACGTCCGTAAGCCGGAAGTCGCGGCCCTGGAACTTGAAGGTGAGTTTGGTGTGGTCGATTCCCAGGCTGTGGAGGATAGTGGCATTCAAGTCGTGCACATGGACCGGATCCCTGGTGATGTTGTAGCAGAAGTCGTCGGTTTCTCCATAGATGGTGCCGGGCTTGATTCCGCCACCTGCCATCCACATGGTGAAGCAGCGGGGATGGTGGTCGCGACCATAGTTGTCGCCCGTCAAACGGCCCTGACAGTAGACAGTCCTTCCGAATTCCCCGCCCCAGATCACGAGGGTGTCCTCCAGAAGTCCGCGTTGCTTCAGATCCTTGATCAAGGCCGCCGTCGCCTGGTCGGTGTCGCGGCACTGCGCGGTGATTTGCTTGGGCAGGAAAAAATGCTGGTCCCACCCTCGGTGAAACAGTTGAATAAAGCGCACTCCTCGTTCAGCCAGGCGCCGAGCTAACAGGCAATTTGCAGCATAAGTCCCAGGTGTTTTCGAGTCGGAACCATACAGGTCGAAAATGTGAGCGGGCTCGTCGGAGATGTCAGTCAGCTCAGGAACGGAAGCTTGCATGCGGTACGCAAGTTCGTATTGAGCGATACGAGTGGCGATCTCGGGATCCCCGAAGTCGTCCAGCTTCAGCTGATTAAGTTCAGCCAGATCGTCGAGCATACGGCGTCGCGTTTTGGGGCTGACTCCGGGTGGGTTCGACAGGTGGAGAACCGGGTCTCCAACCGATCGGAACTTTACACCCTGATACCTGGTGGGCAGGAAACCACTGCCCCATAATCGGTCGTAGAGAGGTTGCCCGACTCTTCCACTACCCTGCGACACCATGACAACGAAAGCAGGGAGATCCTGGTTTTCTTGTCCCAGTCCGTACGACAGCCACGACCCAATGCTGGGCCGACCGGCCAACTGGTCGCCTGTCTGGAAGAAGGTAATGGCCGGGTCGTGGTTGATCGCTTCCGTATACATGGACTTGATGAAACACAGGTCGTCCACCACTTGCGCCGTGTGTGGCATCAGTTCGCTCACCCAGGCGCCGGACTCTCCAAACTGTGCAAATTTGAAGTTGGAGGGGGCGATGGGAAAGCTTTCCTGGGTGGACGTCATGGTGGTCAGCCGCTGTCCCATCCTCACGGAAGCTGGCAGGTTCACGCCGAAGAGTTCCCCGAGCTTCGGTTTATAGTCGAAAAGATCCATCTGGGAAGGAGCGCCGGACTGGAACAGATAAATGACGCGCCTGGCTCGGGGGGCGAAATGGGGAAGCCCGGGAAGCCCGCCCGTTCTGGCAAAGACCGGCACATCATCACTCAGCAGAGAGGCGAGCGCTGCTCCGCCGATGCCGACACCCGTCCGTCTAAAAAAGTGGCGACGGGTCATCATCACTTGCCGTTCCATGAGCAGATTCATGAGACTCACTCCTTGGTAACAGTCTCGTCCAGGTTCAGAATCAGATTGGCCACTGCCGTGTAGGCGGCCAGTTCGCTGACTTCAAGCTCTCCATCAGGAGGGGATTCCCCGATACTGATCAGGTTGGATGCCGAGACTGGATCCTTGCGATATTCAGCCAAATGGTGATCCAGTCCGGCGCGCAGTATGGCCAATTCGCGTGGACCCGGCGTTCGGGCCGTGGCCAGGCGGAATCCCAGACGGATTCGCTCCGCGGCATCATCAGGACCTTGGGTCATCATTCGCTGCGCCAGGCCCCGGGCAGCCTCTACGAAAGCGACATCGTTCATGAGGGTCAAGGCCTGCAGCGGCGTGTTGGTTCGCGTCTCACGGACCACACACGTCTCGCGAGCCGAAGCATCAAAAGTGGCCATCAAGGGCGGTGGAATGGTTCGTTTCCAGAACGTGTACAAGCTGCGCCGATAGAGGTCCTGACCCGAGTCCTGGGTATAACCTTCCACGGACAGCTCTTTCCATAATCCAGCCGGCTGGTAGGGCCGCACCGAAGGGCCCCCAAGCTTCTCGACCAAAAGCCCGCTCACGGCAAGTGCCTGGTCTCGGATGACCTCGGCCGAAAGTCGAAGGCGAGGTCCGCGAGCTAACAAACGATTCTCCGGATCCTTCTTCAGCAGCTCCGGGGTCAGTTTGGAGGACTGCCGATAGGTGGCGCTCATTATGATTGCCTTGTGCAGGGCCATGATATCCCAGCCAGTGCGGACGAACTCCGCGGCCAGCCAGTCCAGGAGCTGGGGATGGGTTGGCGGTTCACCTCTCGAACCGAAGTTCTCCGGTGACCTGACCAGGCCGGCACCAAAGTACATCTGCCAGAAGCGATTCACGGTTACCCGCGCTGTCAGTGGATTGGATGCATCTACCAGCCACCGGGCCAGGCCCAGTCGATCGTTTTTCTGTGCGGATGGCAGGGGAGGAAGAATCGCCGGAACATTGGCATCGACTCTTGCCCCCGGCTTGTCGTATTGTCCCCGCTCCAGGATGAAGGTATCCCTTGGCGTCGCTCTCTCCGCCATGACCATAGTAGTGGGGATGCTCTCTACGAACTGGTCCCGTTCGTGCTGCCAGTAGATAAGATCCTGCCAGGCCTGTTGGAGCGAAGCAGGGGCATCGCGTTCCAAAAAATATCGGCGCAGCTTGGTGAGCTGCTGCGGGCTTCGGCCTGCTCGTGGGATGGCTGCGATTTCGTCAATGGAGTCGGGCGTGGCCAGGATCGCTGCCTCTTCGACCGTGAGGGCAGCGCCGTAGACTCCGACCTCATCGATATACCCGTGGAAACGGCTCTGGGCGCCCCCACGTGCGCCAATCCGCAAGGGCTGTTCAACGTTGAAGGACTCGGTCAGAGCATCCAGCAGCACTTCCAGCTTCTCCGCTTGACCGTCGACGTAGATGGTCACACCGGACGCTACTCGAGAGCCATCGTAAGTCGCCAGAACGTGATGCCACTGCCCCGCCGGCAGGACCCTTACACTTTCCACCCGGATGGCATCATCCAGCCGTCTGGCCGAGAGATTCAGCTGGAGCTTTCCTTCTTGGATCGCAAGACTGTAACCGCGCGATTCATCCGTATCATCCATTCTTGACAGAATGGTGCCGTCCGAGACGTCGCTGAAACAGACCCATGCTCCCAGTGAAAGCTTGTCCATAAAACCGAAATCGCCGGTGTCGCCAGCATCGATAAAGCGTCGGCCGTCGAAGCTGGCAGCCTTTTCGAATCGGCCCGTCACAAAGACAGCTTCGCCTTCTTGAAGCTGTGCCTTTGGAGAGTCGGTGCTTTCTTCTCTGAACACACCCTGAATGTCCCCGTCCAGTGGATAACGTATTACCAGGCCGCGGGTAATCGTCCAGTCGACGGGGGGGGCCTTTTGGAGAGACTTCTCCCACTTCGCCTGGGCAGCCGCTATGTTCGGGCTCAGGTCTGCGAAGCGCTCTGTGGCAGCGGCTACCTTCTGCTCCAGTTGTCGCAGCTGAATCTGTTGCTCGGGAGTCGGAGCTTTGATCATAGGAGGAGAGTTGCCGTGCCAGTTGGCTTTCCCCTTCTCGGGTACGTTGTTGAAGAAAGCGAAAAACTGATAGAACTCCTTCTGTGTGACCGGGTCATATTTGTGGTCGTGACAGCGAGCGCAACCCATCGTGAGGCCAAGCCACACCGTGGAGGTAGTGTTCACCCGATCGATTACGTATTCAACAGCATATTCCTCCGGGATCACTCCGCCTTCCCCGTTGGCCCTGTGGTTTCGATTGAAGCCGCTGGCAATCTTCTGATCGAGGGTGGCGTTGGGCAGCATGTCACCCGCGATCTGCTCGACCGTGAACTGGTCGAAGGGCATGTTCTCGTTCAAGGCGGCGATTACCCAGTCACGCCATCTCCACATGTACCGCTCGCCGTCGCTCTGATAACCGTTGCTGTCCGCGTAGCGAGCTGCTTCCAACCAGGGCCAGGCCATGCGCTCCCCATAGCGGGGTGACGCCAGCAGCCGTTCGACCTGCTTCTCGTAGGCATCAGGCGACTGATCATTCAGGAAGGCATCAACTTCTGAAGGCGTGGCCGGGAGACCCGTCAGGTCGAGAGTCACGCGCCGAATCAGGGTTGCCCCATCCGCCTCCGGTGATGGTTTCAACCCTTCTCGCTCCATGCGCGCGAGAATGAAATAATCGATCCCGTTGCGGGGCCAATCCGTGGCTCCGACCGGCGGCAGCTGTGGCTGCTGCAGGGGAGAAAAGGCCCAATGCTGACGCCATTTCGCACCTTGTTCGATCCAGCTGCGGATGAGATCGATCTGGTCCCGAGTCAGCTCCTTGCCGGACCAGGAAGGAGGCATACGCTGAGCCTCTGTGTCAGCGCTGATGCGCTGCAGGAGTCGGCTTTCGCCTGGATTCTCAGGTGCGATCACCCAATAGCCGCCGCGGTCGGCAAAGATTCCTTCCCGAGTATCCAGCCTCAAGTTTACCTGGCGCTGTCGCTCATCGGGGCCATGGCAAGTGAAACAGTTATCCGACAGGATCGGCCGAATGTCGCGGTTGAACTCAACACGCGGCAAGTCTGTGTCCTGGCCCGCCAGTGGATTTATTGCTGAGAGCAGCGACCAGACCAAACAGAACAGGAAACGGTCCAGTCGTGGTTTTCTCTCCATTCCGGTCATTATACTGTCCGTCTCATCACCATGAACCCTTATTCCCGCAAGTGGAAAGTGGGTGCTGCTTCCATTCCCGGGTGGACCCCGATCGGGAGCCCAGCCCATCATCCGCGCGCCCGGAAAGATCAGGGCCACAGTGGTAGGGACACCAGCCGGGTCACTTAGTAATCATGGCTCAACCCCGCTGACTGAAAGCCCGGTGTCCCTACCAGAAACTCGTAGCCCTTGAAATCATTGAGGTTGGGCGTGGTCGCTGCTAATCGCCGAGCCGATGCTCAACTTCGTACTTTCGCCCCTCGCTCTGCTCCTGTGGTTCCCACGATTACCTATCGAATTCTCTTTGTGTTCGTCGTCCTAGCTCATGAGCGTCGTCGGATTGTGCATTTCCATGTGACCGCCCATCCCACTGCTGAATGGACCGCACACCAACTTACAGAAGCCTTTCCTAGGGATGCAGCTCCTCGCTTCCTGCTCGAGATCGAGATCAGCGCTACGGAAAGGTCTTCCGTGAGCGAACCAAGGCGATGGGTATCAAAGAAGTTCTAATCGCTCCGCGAAGTCCTTGGCAGAATCCTTATGCCGAGCGCCTGATCGGATCGATTCGACGAGAGTGCTTGAATCATTTCATCGTGTTCAACGAGGCTGGTCTGCGCCGCATTCTTCGAAGTTATTTTGACTATTATCAGTGCTCACGCACTCATCTTGCCCTGGCAAAGGATGCGCCGGAACCGCGGACTACCCAGCCGCCTGAATCAGGAAACGTAGTGGCGTTGCCACTCCTTGGCGGGCTCTACCACCGCTATGAACGTCGGGCGGCTTGACCGAGCACTCAGCCACCAAACGCCGCATTAGCCAAACGAAGGTAGCGGTGTGTCTCTTTGGCCCAGTTTAGCTCCGTCCTTGGTTTCCTTCGGCTGGATAGATCCCAATTGCGACGACACCCTCTGTGCCAATAATGGTGAGACACTTCTTCCCGGCTAAATTAGAGTAGAGGGCGAGAAGCTGGATTACAGAATGATAGAAAACAGAAGCGACAAGAAACTGAGGATTTTGGAAACCTCGGAGCGGAGGGGAGAGGTCTCCAAAATCGCTGCGGGACGGACCGAGCCCGAGAAGGCGTTGCCGCGACCCGACCCGGAAGTTCCTGCCAAGGCAACCCGTCGCCGGTTTTCAGCCCGCTATAAGCTCCGGGTCCTGGAGCAGGCCGATGGCTGCGAAGAGTCGGGCGAAGTGGGAGCATTACTGCGCCGAGAAGGACTTTACTGGTCGAATCTGCAGACCTGGCGACGCCAACGCGAGCACGGAACGCTGCAGGCATTGACCCCTCGCAAGCGGGGACGAAAGGCAAAGCCGGTCAATCCTCTGGATCATCAACTGAGGCAAGTGGAGGCTGAGAATCGGAAGCTGAAACGCAAGCTCGAGAAGTTTGAAGCCATGCTGGATCTCCAAAAAAAAGTCTCGCAACTGTTGGGAATCTCTCTGGCGAGCAGCGAAGAGAACGGAGACGAGAGCTGATGGACGAAGCTTTGCGATTCTCACAATCCCACGGAGTCCGTGCCGGCTGTCAGGCTCTGGATCTGCCGCCATCGAGTCTGTATCGGGAGAAACTTCGGCGCGAACGGCCGGCGCTGGATCCTCGGCCTCGGGCCGCATCCCCACGCGCCTTGAGCCCGCCCGAAAGGGAAGCCGTTGTGGAGGTCCTGCACAGCCGACAGTTTATCGACAAAGCTCCTGCCGCCGTATGGGCGGAGCTGCTGGACGAAGGGCGATACTTGTGCTCGATTCGAACCATGTACCGCATTCTGGCCAAACGTCTGGAAGTTAGAGAACGCCGTCGCCAGCGCCGCCATCCCCAATACTCCAAGCCGGAACTTCTGGCCACCGGCCCGAACCAATGCTGGTCGTGGGACATCACCAAGCTGAAGGGGCCCGTCAAATGGAGCTATTACTACCTCTACGTGATCCTGGACATCTTCAGCCGCTATGTGGTGGGCTGGATGGTGGCCACCCAGGAAAGCTCCCGCCTGGCCAAGGTCTTGATCGCCCAGAGCTACTCCAAGCAGGAGATCGTAGCGGGTGGTCTCACCCTGCATGCCGATCGTGGCTCGTCGATGAGTTCCAAAGCACTGGCCTTGCTACTGGCCGATCTGGGAGTCACCAAGTCTCACTCTCGGCCTCATGTCTGTGACGACAATCCCTACTCGGAATCCCAATTCAAGACCCTCAAGTACCGTCCCGAATTCCCGGCTCGTTTCGGCACCATTCAGCAAGCCAGAGACTTTTGTCGGGATTTCTTCGATTGGTATAACCGCGACCATCGCCATTCGGGTATCGGCCTGCACACTCCCGCGGATGTGCACTACCTCACCGCCATCACCACCCGTCGCGATCGATCCCAAACATTGGAGGCCGCCCATGCACTCTTCCCGGAGAGATTTCCCAACGGCAAACCCGTTCCTCCTCCTCTTCCCGAGGCGGTCTGGATCAACCCTCCCGAAAAGGAGAACTTTTGAGATGAAACTACAGTAATTTATTCACCAAAGTGTCTCAAAGTTGTTGACACGTTCCGACAGAAACGCTCCCGAATCAATTCGGCCTCGGTTCCGAGTGGCACACCAGAGGGCTATCAAGTTTCTGGTAGGCACAACCCACTTGGAACGGTGATTTACCCACCGGGAGAGAGTTACTGCTCCTTTGGTCTGCGAGAGAGTGAGTGGGTGAAGCATATCTTGATCGTGGGTCGTCTTGCTACGCCAACCAGTTGTAGAGCCAGGCATTGTGGACAAGGTTTCGACTTCAACATTTGGCCTGCGCTCGACTACCGGGTAGAGGATCTGCCGGGGGGCAGCCGTGAAATCGTGATCCCGACACTAGTGCCCGGCGAAGAGGTGACCGTGTCCTACCTGTACTTTCCGCCGATCACAGCGGATCAGATCAACGCTGGCATCAAGTCAGAGCAGGGCTTCGCTCGCACAATTCCAGTCCTTTTGCAACGTCAGTATCCGCGGTGGTTCACTCGTACCGCTGCAGGCGTCATGCTTATAGGAATAGTAGCATTGCTCTACGTGGCCTACTACCTTGCTGTAATGGTGTCAAGCTGATACGAGCGTCATTTCGGCTCATTGGCGATTCAGGGCTTGTGCAACGTCTACGTGAGACCTCAAAGACGCTCGATACCCGACCAAGCCAGTGCGAAGGGGACCACACTTGCGCAAGCCAGCGGTGACCCCGAGCATATTCCTAATAGAGTTTCCACTTTGTGCGAAAGTCGATTTAGGATCTGGTGCCCTAGGGGCCTGCGACTGTAGTGAATAGCGTAGTGAAATAGACGGGAAACTAAGGGGTATCGGGGGGAATGTGGGGGAAGGTCTAGACCCGTAAGGAGTCCCCCCGGCTCTGCCGGGGAGGCAGCCAGAGTTTGACAGTTCCGGGAATAGGTGAAAAAACTCCCTTCCGTGAGCCGAGCAAAGCATCACGAAAAGGAGTTTTATGAGTAACTACCAGAGCTTACAGCATACAAAATGGGAGTGTAAGTACCATGTGGTGTTCATCCCCAAGTACCGCAAGAAGTTGATTTATGGGGAGCTGCGCAGACATCTCGGTCAGGTGCTGCGACGGTTGGCTGGGCAGCAGGAAAGCTTGATTGAAGAGGGCCACCTGCTGCCGGATCACGTGCACGTGATGATCTCGATTCCGCCAAAGTTTTCTGTGGCGCAGGTGATCGGGTACATCAAAGGGAAAAGCGCCATCCACATTGCGAGGAACTTTTCAGAGAGTCGGCGTAACTTTGTTGGACAGCACTTCTGGGCTCGCGGATACTTCGTATCGACGGTGGGTCGGGATGAGAAAGTGATTCGTGAGTATATCCGGCGGCAAGAAGCAGAAGATCGTCGCCAGGATCAGCTCAGGCTGCTGTAGCCAAGCCACCTGTAGGTGGCACAAGTGGCCGCGGTAGCGGCAACGTCAAGTCCGCTTTGAGCGGCTCACAAGATTAAAGCCCCCGGCTTTGCCGGGGGATACTTACTCACCTATAAGTCGAATTATATCAGTGACTTTCCCTTGTTCCTGGGGGTATGAAGAACACCCTCAGCTTTGCTCCCAAAGCAGGCGCGCTACCAGACTGCGCCATGCCCCGACCGGGGGAGGCCAGTGTAGCACGGTCGCTGCGACTTCCGAGTGTCAGCGTTTTCCTCCTATCTAGGCGACCACTCACGAACTTTCGGAGGCCATCCGAAGTCCTCTTGTGGCGATTTTCGGTGAACCTTACGGGGCCGGGCCAAATCAATTGCACAAGGGGAGATGAAGGGGCGCTTTCGATTTTGGTGAGGGTCGACTTCGACTACGAGTCGTGCCGAAACAAATCGAAACAGCATGAAACAAACCACTCCGGACACGTACTATGGGACGTGGATGGGCTCATCGGACAGGGAACTGGTAGAGTCGGCTCTCAAGGGCGACGAAAGCGCCTTTCGGGGCCTTGTGGAACGCTACCAGAAACTGGTCTTCAACATCGTTTTTCACTACCTGGGAAGGCGGGAAGAGGTAGAGGATATTGCGCAGGAGGTATTCTTTAGAGTGCACCGGTCGCTTTCGAAGTATGATCCCGAGCGCCCGCTCAAGGCCTGGGTTTCCAGGATCACGGCGAACGCTTGTCTGGATGAGCTGAGAAAACGCAAGATCCGGAAGACTCAACTGTTCTCTGATGTAGGTGAAGACGAGGCAGGGACTGAGACCTTCCTGGATCGATTCAGTAGCGGGACGCTGCTGACCGAGTTCGAAGCTGAGCGCATGTTTGCATGGTTGCACGGGCTCATGGACAAGTTACCGAAGAAGGATAAGATGGCCTTTGTGCTGCGCGAAATGGAAGGTCTGGGCTACAGTGAAATTGCATCCACCCTGGACACGACTGAACTGGCGGTGCGAATCCGGGTAAGTCGCTCCAGGAAGAAACTATTGAAATCTCTGCGAGGTATGATAGCTACAGTCGAACGCTGACAAGTTGCGGGGAGGACAGTGTTCTGCCGGGTGACGGAGCATTGTAATGGGTCAAGAACATATCGATTTTGGAAATTGGGAAGCTGGAAGTCCGCTGGACGAAGAGCACCTTAGATCTTGCGCCACTTGCAGGGAAAGCCTTGAGCTGGCTCGGTTTTTGAAGTCTCAGGTCGAGCAGGTACCCCAGCTCGATGCGCCTCCCTTCTTCGCGGCCCGAGTTTCCAATCTACTCAAGAAGACGAATCCCGAATCGGCCTCTTTCTGGCTGCTGGTTGAACTCACCTCAAAGCGTCTCATTCCGGCCTTTGCCGTTCTGGTGCTGATCCTTTTCTTTTTCACCTCGGAGACACAGCTCAAACAGCCAACGGACGAAGAGTTGTGGGCGGCGCTGTTTACAGAGCCGCAGATCAGCGAATTAATGACTCTCGACGATGTTCTGCTTTCGCTGCAGGAAACTCTGGAGGAAGAGAGTGAAGGTCAGTACTAAGGCTTTACTGCTGGTGGGTCTCGTCTTCCTGGTGGGCACCGTGTTTGGTGGGCTGGTGGGCGCGAGAATCGCTTTGCGGCAGCTCGGCCTGCTTCCTCCGCCGGTGATAGAGAATCCCGGAGGCCTGCCTGTTGATCTGGGAGAGTCGCCCCTGGAGTCCCGGCCCGGGGGTCGTCCGGGCCCTCCGGGCGGAAGATCTTCATTCCCCGGCCAGGGCAGGACCGGCCAGCGTTCCCAGAATGCCTCGCTGGGTCGCATGATTCGACAGCTCGAGCTGGATGAGGGCCAGGCTGCTCAGGTTCGAAAGATTCTGCAGGAGAGCCGTCAGAAGCAAATGGCTGCCAATGAGCGACAGCAGCAGCTCTCCAGGAAGATTCGAAAGGAGACTCTGGAAGAGGTCAAAGCGGTTCTGAAGCCGGAGCAGGCAGAGCGGTTTCAACGCATGCTGCAGCGTCTCAACGAGGCTCAGAAACGGGGTCGCGAGCGAAGACCCTTCTAAGCATTCCACGGTCAAAAAAAAGGGAGCCGCGAAGGGCTCCCCTTTTTTTTCTGTGATCGGACTGAACGGGCAATTTAGAAACCGCCCATTCCACCCATTCCACCCATGTCGGGAGGATGTCCCGGGGCCGCTGCCGGCTCGTCCTCCGGCACCTCGGTCACCAGGGCTTCAGTGGTCAGAAGCAGGCTCGCAATGGAGGCTGCATTCTGGAGAGCGGTCCGGCAGACCATGGTCGGATCGATGACTCCTTCTTCGACCAGGTTGACGAACTCACCAGTCTCGGCGTTGAAGCCAAAATTGGAATCATCGGTCTCATTTACCTTGCCCACCACAATGGCGCCTTCGAGGCCGGCGTTGGCGGAGATCTGACGCAGTGGTTCTTCCAGAGCGCGGCGTACAATGTTGACGCCTGACTGCTCATCGGCATTGTCGACCTGGAAGTCGTCCAGCGCCCGGGCAGCCCGGATGTAGGCCACGCCGCCGCCGGTTACGATGCCTTCCTCGGCAGCCGCCTTGGTGGCATGCATGGCGTCCTCAACCCGAGCTTTCCTTTCTTTCAGCTCGGTCTCGGTGGCCGCCCCGACTTTGATGACTGCGACGCCGCCAACCAGCTTGGCCAGTCGTTCTTGCAGCTTCTCGCGATCATAATCGGAGGTTGTTTCCTCGACCTGGTTGCGAATCTGCTTGACTCGACCGGCGATGTCGTCGGCTTTTCCACCGCCTTCTACGATGGTGGTGTTGTCTTTATCAACAGTCACCTTCTTGGCGCTTCCGAGATCCTCCAGCCGTACATTCTCCAGCTTGATTCCGAGGTCTTCGGAGATCACCCTGCCGCCCGTCAGGATGGCGATGTCTTCGAGCATGGCTTTGCGTCGATCCCCAAAACCTGGAGCCTTCACGCCCACGGCGTTGAGGGTTCCACGGATCTTGTTGACGACCAGAGTTGCCAGAGCTTCACCCTCAATGTCCTCGGCAATGATCATGAAGGGCTTGCCCGACTTGGCCACCTGTTCCAGCAGTGGAAGCAGGTCCTTCATGGAACCGACTTTCTTCTCGTGAAGAAGGATATAGGCGTCTTCGAGGGTGCATTCCATGCGGTCGGGATCGGTCACGAAGTAAGGCGATAGGTAGCCGCGGTCGAACTGCATGCCTTCGACCACTTCGAGAGAAGTGTCGATACTTTTGGCTTCTTCGACTGTGATGACTCCGTCTTTACCCACCTTGTTCATGGCTTCAGCAATGATCTCACCGATGGTGGAATCGTTGTTCGCGGAGATGGCACCGACCTGGGCGATCATCTCTCCACCGACGGGCTTGGAAAGAGACTGGATTTCCTGAATGGCGCGATCAACGGCCTTGTCGATACCGCGTTTGAGAGCCATCGGGTTGGCGCCCGCCGCTACGTTCCGGACCCCTTCACGGACGATGGCCTGAGCCAGAACCGTCGCAGACGTGGTCCCGTCACCGGCAACATCACTTGTCTTACTGGCCACTTCCCGCAGCATGGCGGCGCCGACTTTCTCGAGGCCGTCGAGCTCGATCTCCTTGGCAACAGTGACACCGTCCTTGGTGACCACCGGAGATCCGAACTTCTTCTCCAGAACAACATTCCGACCCTTGGGTCCAAGGGTCACTTTCACGGCGTTCGACAGCTTGTTGACACCATTGAGCAGTGCCCGGCGCGCCTCTTCGCCATGTGTAATATCTTTAGCAGACATTGAATTTTCTCCTTATTTGGCTGATTAGATTTCGTTACGCGCTTACGGCTTTGCCTTCTAGAATGCCAAGCACTTCGTCTTCACGCATAATCAGATACTCGACATCATCAATCTTGACCTCGCTGCCGGCGTATTTTCCGAAAAGAATCCGGTCGCCGGGCTTTACGGACATCTCAACCCTGGTTCCGCTGTCCAGAACTTTGCCTTCGCCGACAGCCACGACTTCACCTTCCTGGGGCTTTTCCTTGGCCGAGTCGGGAATCACGATGGAACCGCGAACCTCTTCGTCGGTTTCGACTCGCTTGATAAGAACACGATCCTGTAATGGTCTGATCATTTGAATCACTCCTCCTTACTTTTATTCCTGATTTGTTCTACTGATTCATGGAATACCCAGGCTTGACTCAACGCCCGGGTCCAAGTGTCTTAGCACTCCCGGTATGCGAGTGCCAAATATAGCAAGAGGCCTCCCCCATGTCAACGCGTCGCCTTCCTCGGTTCTTCTTCCTGCTTTCTGGTTATTTGAAATGTCCTTTTCTTTCGTTACACTCAGAGTCTTTGCTCGCACCTGAAATGGATTCTCTGCCGAGGGAGATTGTGAAATGAGAACACTTGACCTGTCCGGAGTCGAGAAGATCTGCAGTGGCAAGGTTCGGGAGATGTTCGCGGTAGGAGCCGATCGCCTGCTGATGGTGGCAACCGATCGAATCTCCGCGTTCGACGTGATCCTGCCCAATACGGTTCACCACAAGGGCAAGATCTTGAATCAGATTGCGGCCTTCTGGTTCGAGCACACCAAAGACATCGTGCCCAACCATCTGGTGTCAACCGCCGTGGAGTCGTTTCCTCAACCACTTCCACAGTACGCCAGCGAGTTGCAGGGTCGTTCTTCCCTCGTCAAGCGCTGCGAGCCTCTACCCATTGAGTGTGTGGTTCGCGGTTACCTGGCTGGCTCTGGATGGAAAGACTACCAGCAGACAGGCGGAGTCTGTGGGATCCAGTTGCCAAAGAACCTGCGGGAGTCGGATCGGTTGCCACGTACCATCTTCACTCCGGCAACCAAAGCCCAGGAAGGTCACGACATCAATATTTCATTTGATGAGACGGTTGAGATCGTTGGCCGCGAGGTGGCAGACCAGGTACGCCGCTTTAGTCTCGAGCTGTACCAATGGGGCAGCGCCTATGCGCGAGAGCGGGGAATCATCATTTGCGACACGAAGTTCGAATTCGGTCGAATTGGGTCAGAGCTCTTTCTGATCGACGAAGTGCTCACGCCCGATTCTTCGCGCTTCTGGCCGGCGGACAAGTACTCTCCGGGAACCTCTCAGCCTTCCTTTGATAAACAGTTCATACGCGACTATCTGGAGACGCTGGACTGGGACAAGAGGGCTCCGGGGCCGGACTTGCCTGGAGAGATCATCGAGGCGACTTCCCAACGGTACCAGCAGGCCTTCCGCATGCTGACCGAACAGGAGCCCCAGCTGGACTGAATCGTGGCTGACGGCGTGACCATTCTGGATATTGCGGCGGCTCTCATCGTGATCGTTTCCTTTGCCACTGCGACCCTCAAAGGCTTTGCTGCTGAATTGATTTCCCTGGCTAGCGTTGTGGCCGGGTTGGTGCTGTCTTTCGCCTTTTACGATCGCCTGGCGGCCGTACTTGTTGATCTTGGGACCGGCGACACTCTGGCACTGCTGGGTGGGTTCTTACTCATCTTTGCCGCAGTTGTGGCCAGCGGCATTCTGATAACGAAACTGGTCCGGAAGACCTTGAAGTTTCTCTACCTGAGATGGGCGGACCGGTTGCTGGGGGGGCTATTCGGAGTGCTGCGCGGCTGGCTGGTGGTGGCCGTCATTTTTCTGGCCATGACGGCCTTTCCGGTGACGGGCAACCTGGTGGCTGATTCGATCTCGGGAGAGTTCTTCTTGACCAGCGCCGGTATCGTCGTCCGTTTTGCACCGGAAGAGCTTCAGGCAAGGTTTTCGAGGGAGTACCAGCGCATCTATCAATTGTGGCTCGAGGAAACCCGCCAGCAGCACCACACCCGAGAGAAGGGCTAGCAGTCCTCGGGCTGCCAAGTACTTGCTTTCAGGAATACGATGAGACTAGAGGAGTACTCAGAATGATCAAGGACGTGCTCGAAAAGGTCATCGACGAAATGGTGTCCAAGGGAATCCTCTGGCATGAGGCAGAAGCTGAGTTCGAGAAGCTGTTTATCTTTCGGGTTCTGCGCGAGCACCGCGGCAATCTGAGCAAGACCGCCGAGGTGATGGACCTTCATCGCAACACCCTCTCCAAGAAGGTACGGCTTTACTCGATTGACAGCAGGGAATTTCGTTGACCTTGTTGGGTAGCTTCACCATCAATCGCTTCCTCCTCCCCGCAGTAGCCCTCGCCTTGTACGTCGTGTACTTTCTGAATCTGGGCAACATGGCCTTTGTGGGAGCGGATGAACCCCGATACGCTCGCATTGGCGAAGAGATGCTCCGGACCGCCGACCTGGTCACCCCGACCCTCAATTCCAGGCCGTGGATGGAAAAGCCTCCGCTGCTGTTCTGGATGGGAGCCCTCAGCTTTGGCCTCTTCGGTGTCTCCGAGGCCGCGGCAAGATTTCCGGTTGCGTTGCTGGGCCTGCTCGCCGCCCTTGGCTCCACCTACCTGCTTTATCGCGTGCGGGGCAGGCGGGCTGGCCTGCTCGGCCTGCTGATTCTCTCCACCAGCCCCTTGTTTTTTGTCTACTCTCGTGCCGCCAGCACGGACATGCCTCTGGTGGCCCTGCTGACCCTCTCCCTGATCTGCGCCTTTCAGGCACACAAGACGGGGCGCCTGTCCTTTGCACTGGTCGCGGGTGCCTCACTGGGGCTGGCAACCCTGGCCAAGGGACCGGTGGCGCTGCTGCTGGGGTTCGGAGTGCTGCTGGGCTTCCGGGCTTTCCGGAGGGGGCCTTTCTGCAGCGCCCTGCAGCTTATGTGCGGACTCTTGACCCTGTCGGTCGTCACCGTACCCTGGTTCTGGCTGGTGTGGAAGGCCAACGGGTACAACTTTCTGGCGACCTTCGTCCTGAACCACAACCTGGCCCGCTATCTCACGGATCTTCACCACCACGCTCAGCCGTTCTGGTTCTTCCTCCCCGTTTTGTTGCTGGGGGCATTCCCCTGGGTTCTGTTTCTCGGCTCCAGCATTCTACGGATCTGGAGGAGGCCGGACTCCTTGTTCTCAGACAGCAGCGGGCTGCAACTCTACCTGTGGCTCTGGGTGGCGGTTCCCTTTCTTTTCTTTTCCTTCAGCGAGAGCAAGCTGGTCGGCTACATTCTTCCCGCGCTTCCGCCCTTGTCCATGCTGGTGGCACTGGAGTGGGATCGCCTCTTATCCTTAGAATTGACTGCGCTCAGGATGCTCCGGCTTGAGCTCGCGCTCGTGTCTGTGACGGCCGTGGTGATGGGCCTGACTCTTCTGATCGGTGCCCGAATCTACTATGAATCTTCCTGGGTCGGCTTTCTTCTGGGGGCACCGCTCCTGGCCACCGGGATCCTGGTCCACTGGCCATTTTCAGGCTACCGATTGAGGAAGGTGTTTGGAATCCTGGTAGGCGGCATGGTTACTTTTGTAGGGATTGCCTACTGGCAGTTGGCCCCTGAATTGTCCAGGTTCCATTCCTCCAAGGGCCTGGTGGTCGAAGCCCGTAACAGGATCTCGCCGGAGGAACCGATCATTTTCTATCGCTTTTTTCACCACACGGCCCTTTACTATTCCGGCTACCAGGCTTTGCCCGAGCCAATCGAGAACCTGGAGAGTCTCGACGCCTATTTTCAGGACTACCCCCAGGACAAGTACCTGGTGCTCACCCAGAAAGATGGATTCAGGGAACTCACGGCGCAGCTCGGGGTCAGTCAGTTCCGAGCCGACGGGAACCAGTTCCTGCTGGAGGTTGAGTCGCGGAAATAAGAAGTACTAAGATCAAGCTTTCTGCACCATGGCATTTCGTCTGTTTAACACTTTGACTCAGCGTGTGGAGGAATTTGTTCCGCTTGAGGACGGGAGTGTCCGCATGTACACCTGTGGGCCAACCGTCTACCACTACGTTCACATTGGCAATTTCCGCACCTTTGTTTTCCAGGACATTCTGCGCCGCTACCTCCTTTACAAAGGGTACGAACTCAACCACGTCATGAACATTACGGACGTGGAAGACAAGATTATCACCGAGGCTGCCGAGCAAGGACTGGAGATCAGCGACTACACGAAGGCCTATACCGAGGCCTTCCTGGAAGACATGGAGGCTTTGCGAATCGAGCGCCCGGAAGGCATGCCCAGGGCAACCGACCACATCGCGGAAATGCTCGAGCTGATCCAGCGTCTCAGTGTTCAGGGTCTGACCTACGAGCGCGAGGGGTCGACCTATTTTCGGATTGATCGTTTCCCGGACTACGGGAAGCTCTCGCGAATCGACCCGCAGGAACTCACCTCCGGGGGACGCCAGGATGCCGACGAATACAGCAAGGAAAACCCCAGAGATTTTGTTCTCTGGAAGGCGGGCAAGCCGGGAGAAGCGTTCTGGAAGTCTGATCTGGGCCCGGGCCGACCTGGCTGGCACCTCGAGTGCTCCACCATGAGCATGAAGTATCTGGGAGAGAGCTTCGATATCCACTGCGGAGGCGTCGATCTGATCTTCCCTCACCACGAAAACGAGATTGCCCAGAGCCAGGGAGCCACCGGACATCCCTTCGTCAAGTACTGGATCCACGGTGCTCATCTGATCGTGGACGGGGAGAAGATGTCCAAGTCCAGCGGGAATTTCTACACCCTTCGTGATCTGCTGGAAAAGGGCTACAGTCCCCTGGCCATCCGTTACCTGCTCGCCTCCGTGCGATACCGGACACAGCTGAACTTCACATTTGAGGGACTTGGACAAGCCGCCAGCGCTCTGGAGAGAGCCAACAACTTTCTGCAGAAAGTGAGAGAGATTCCGCCAGATCGCCTCGGAGAGGACCGGGTTCAGGAGCAGATCCGTGAGGCCCGGGAGGGCTTCGAGAGCGGACTGGACAGTGACCTGAACACCGCTGAGGCCCTGGGAGCCCTGTTTACACTGATTCGTCAGGTGAACCCACTGCTGGAAGAGGCGTCTGTAGGCGCCGGACAGAAAGATGAGATCCTCGAGTTGTTCAGCGATGCCAACCGGGTCTTTGACGTGTTTGAAGTGGCGGGGAAGCGACTCGAAGATGAAACGGTTCAGGCACTGATCAACGAACGCGAGGATGCTCGAAGGAGGCGGGACTACACTCGGTCAGACGAGATTCGCGACGAGCTGGCCGAGCAGGGCATCATCCTGGAGGATACGGGAGAAGGCACCCGATGGAAAAGGGCGAACTAGCCATCCATCCCTCGAATGTGAGAGAGGTTCTGGCCCGTCACATCCTGGCTGACGGCCTGGACATGGTTTTCGACCTGGGGCGGAGTCGCGGATCCAGGATTTACGATGCCAGGGCCGAGGAATTCTACCTGGATTTTTTCTCCTGCTTTGCGACCGTTCCTCTCGGCTATAATCATCCACGCCTGACAACCCGGGAGACGATCCAGGAACTGGGCTGGGCGGCGGTGCAAAAGCCCTCCAATTCTGACACATACACGCCCGAGATGGCCGCCTTTGTCGACACCTTCAGTCGCTTTGGTGTTCCGCAAAGCCTGCCCCACATGTTCTTGATTGAAGGGGGTGCACTGGCCGTCGAGAACGCCCTGAAGATCTCGTTCGACTGGAAGGCACGAAAGAACCTGGCCGCGGGAAAGGGTGAAAAAGGGAGCCAGGTGATTCATTTCGAAGATGCCTTTCACGGGCGCTCCGGGTACACCCTCTCCCTCACCAATACGGATCCTACCAAAACGGACTACTTCCCAAAATTCGGCTGGCCTCGAATCAGCAATCCAAAATGCATTTTTCCATTGGAAGGGGAGAATCTGGAGAGGGTGATGACGGCGGAAGAAGAGGCTCTGGGTCAGATCCGGACCACGCTGGATGCGATCGCCGAAGATGTGGCCTGCCTGATCATCGAACACATCCAGAGTGAAGGCGGAGACCATCATTTTCGCCCCGAGTTTCACGAGGCTTTGCGCCGCATCTGCGATCAGTACGACATCCTTTTTGTTTACGACGAAGTCCAGACCGGCTTCGGCATGACCGGCAAGATGTGGGCCTTTGAGCATTTTGTCGAACCGGACATCGCATCCTTCGGAAAGAAGTCGCAGGTTTGTGGACTTATTGCCGGAACCCGGATCGATGAAGTCCCGGAGAACGTGTTCAAAGTGTCCAGTCGTCTGAATTCAACCTGGGGCGGGAACCTGGTGGATATGGTTCGCTGCCGGATCCATCTGGAGATCTTTCAGGAGGAGAGCACTTTCGAGCATGCACGGGCCATGGGAGAAGTGCTTCTCAGTGAGTTGGAACAACTGCAGGCGGACTACCCGGCCACGGTTTCTAATGTCCGCGGGATGGGACTGCTTTGTGCGTTCGATCTCCCCGATACCGAGACCCGCGATCGCCTGGTTGACGATCTCTTCAGACGCCATCTCATTATCCTCAGCTGTGGTTCGCGCGCGATTCGATTCCGGACCAGCCTGAACATCCCCGAGAAGGATCTGAGAGAAGGTCTCTCCATCATCCGCGATGCCGTCCGCGCCCTGTGAAGATGTCGGCCTGGGGCCCGCCACGCAGTCACTGTCGTTCCTGCAAGATGTCGACCTTCGGTCGCCACGCAGTCGCTACAGCTCCTGCCTCTGTAGGTTCCTTGACGGGTACTTTTCCTTACGGCCCACGGGCCGGTCCCTGAGATAGCCTGCCAGACTATCGAGCCTACAGAGGCGCGAGTCTTGACGAGCGCGCAACTAGGAACCTGGACCTGAAACCCGGTACTAACCGGACTGCGTGAATGCCAGTGAGCGCGCCTTGCACCAATCATCTGATTATTCTCTCGGGGAGGATGTAGTGGGTCAGGGAAAAGTCTCTTCGATTGGTCGTCTCGATCGCGACCAGATCCAGGCGAAAGGGAACGTCGGTGAGAGAGTGGCGGCGGCAGAAAAGGAAAGCGAGTTGTTCCATCTTCCTCCCTTTTCTGGAGTTGAAGTTGTGCTGGGGTGATCGGTTCTCTTGGGGCTTCAGCCGTCTGGTCTTGACCTCGGTGAAAACGAGATGGGGCCCATCGTAGGCGATCAGGTCGACCTCCCCCTGCCGGATTCGCCAGTTGCGGGCCACGATGTCCCAGCCGAGGCGTCTCAAGTGAACCAGGGCCAGCCACTCACCCCATCTTCCCAGGGAGAGATGAGGGCTCTTCATTCCCAGGCGACGGTAACCCGGCAAAGAACCCGCCCACGTCCAGCCCCAGGGTGTCTCTTGGGCGTCTCTCATCTAGCCCGGATTATGCAAGAGATCTGAATCCGAGTGAGATTTGGGCCCAGAAAAAAGGCCGTAGCTCTCTGATATAAAAGGGTTTACATAAAAACAACCCTAAACAGGAGCTACGGCTATGTTGAAAACAGTCTGCCAGAATACCCTGCCATTTCACAGCCACAGAGACATCACAGCTCGTTTTGATGGGGGGAGCCTCACTTCCGACGCAGGATGGTTGTTGTTTGGATCCCTGGATCGGCAACATCGATTGTGCGAGGGCTTCAGTTCGTGTATTGCGGAAAGCCGGGACCGACGCTACATTCGTCATGACCTGTTGAAGTTGATCCGACAACGAGTGTTACAGATCGTGGCCGGCTACGAAGACTGTAATGACGCCGATACGCTGCGCTCGGATCCGATGCTCAAGACAGTCTGTGATCAGTTGCCCGAGAGCGATCCCGATTTGGCCACCCAGCCGACTTTCTCCCGTTTGGAGAACTCCGTCACCAAGAAGGATCTGATGCGTCTGAGCCAGTGGCTGCTACGCCGTTATGTGCGCTCCCTGAAGAAGAGACGTCCCAGCCAAGATCATCCTGGATCTGGACAGTACCGACGACCACACTCACGGCCAACAGGAGTTCGCCTTCTACCATGGGTATTACCGAAACCACATTCTGCATCCTTTGCTGATCTTCGATGCCGCCACGGGCGACCTGGTCTGTGCCGTGTTGAGACCTGGCAACAAGGGGGCTGCCTCTCACATCGTGCCCATTCTGAAGCGCGTCGTGGAGGCCATCCGACAAGGAGTGGGGACGGATGTCGAGATTGAGATTCGGGCCGACAGCGGCTTTGCCACGCCTCGGCTCTACGAGTTCTGTGAAGGTGAAGAGAATCAACTCCAATATGTCATTGGGTTAAGTCGCAACCCTCGCCTGCAGCGAGTGGTCGAGCCGCTGCTGGATTCGACTCGGCTGCAGTTCGTTGAGCTGGAGGAAAAACAGCGTCAGTTTGACGAGTTTCTTTATCGAGCCAACAGCTGGGATCGATCCCGTCGCGTCATTGTCAAAGTGGAGGTCGATCAGCGCGGGATCAATCGTCGCTTTGTGGTCACCAACCGGGACGATCTCTGCTCCCAATCACTTTATGACCACTATACAAACCGAGGGCAGACCGAGAACTTCATCAAGGCCTTCAAGAATCATCTGAGCATGGACCGACTCAGCTGTCATCGATTCCTGGCCAATCAGTTTCGACTCCTCCTGCATGCACTGGCTTACCAGATGTTCGTGCGCCTCCGCGACTATCTGCACGGGACTCCCTGGCACAAGCTCGAAATCGAAACCTTACGTCGTCGTGTCCTCAAGATCGGGGCCCGCATCCGACAAACCACTCGACGCATCTGGGTCCATCTTTCCTCAGCCTTTCCCGAACAACCCCTCTTCCACCTCGTCTTGAGTCGCCTCAACTCCAGCTAGCTTCTCCCAGTTCCCCAAAAAACCGCTTCCGATACTCATCCAGGCCCAGATCTGTCTGAAATTCACTCCCCCAACCACTCAAACGCCTCCCCAACCGATATTCTTCGCAAATCCGCCTGTCACAACTGCCCGCTTCCGAGTTGGGCCACTTCTCGACTCGTTTTTCAACACCGGACTACGGTTTTTGCATAATCCGGGCTAGTGGTAATGAACGCCACTTTCCGGGGAAAAGTACGAAGTGCTCGTGGGCTGCTAGGATGGGGAGGTGACCCGGAATGCCATCCGCCTTAAGGCCGGCCTCATCCTCGGGCTCGTCGCCGGCTGCGGGCCCGCGCCGGACCTGGAGTCGCCGGGGGACACTGCATTTCAGAACTACTGCGCCCCATGTCACCTGGCCGACGGGCAGGGCGTGGAAGGCGGCGGTCCTCCCCTGGCGAACTCTTCCTGGGTCCGCGGGCCCGAATCGAGGCTGATCCGGATCGTCCTTCACGGCCTCCGCGGCCCCATCCAGGTGGGCGGCCAGATCTACGACCGCGAAATGCTGGCGTTCGGCCCGATCCTGTCGGATCAGGAGATCGCGGAGGTTCTCACTTTTGCACGACGGAGGTTCGGACGAGGAGCCGCTTCGATCACGCCGGCAGCGGTCGGGCAGGTGCGGAGGGAGAGTGGAGACCGGTCGGAGTACTGGAGGGCCGAAGAGCTCCTGCGGTTCCGCTGACTACCTGCGCCCGAGGCCGAACTCGTTGCCCATCTTCACGACCTTTCCGCCACGGAAGTGAACTTCGATGAACTTCGAGCTGCTCACAGGATTCCCCGTTTTCGTCTTTCAGCGTGGCGATCTTCTTCTTGGTCTCCACGTCGAAGACGTCGGGGGTATGGCACCAAGCGATCTTCCCGTCCAGGCTGAATGCGACCCACCCGTGTCCGCCCAGCGACAGCTCGACGTGCCCCTTCGGAGCCGGTGGCATCTTGTGTGGCGTCGAAGATGAAGAGCTTCTGCCCGATCTGATCGCTGATCCAGAGCTCCGTTTCGTCGGGCGTCAGGCCCGCCCCGTGTGTGCGGTGGAGGATAGGCTCCTCGCCGACCAGAACCCGATGCAGGCGCCTCCCTTCCTTCAGATCCACTACTTCGAACCCGATGTGGTTCCCCAGGCAGACGAAGGCGATATCAGTGTTGCTCTTCACGGTATAGGGGAACACGCCTTTCTCGCCGATGTCCTTGATCTGGCGGACCACCGATTCGTCTTTGGTGTCAAACATGGTCAGCATGGTTCGGGTGCCCAGAAAGACGTAGCGTCCGTCCAGGCTCACGATGCTGTTGTGCGCCTGGGGCCCCACATGAAGGCGTTTCATGAGCTCACCGGTTTCCCCGTCGACGACGAGGAGCCCACTGTCCTGGCCTGCGTACCACCACCCCGTGGGCACATAAATCTTCTTGCCGTCCGGAGTGATCGCGGACCGGTCGCAGCCCGCTGAGTAGGTCTTTTCCCAGACGATGGTCTCCGTTTCGAGATCAAACCGGCCCAGCCTCCGATTGGTGGTCGAGTAGAAGACCGAGCGGGCGCTGCGAGTTCCCGTGAACCCGCGAATGCCCTCTTTGAAAATGGGAACGTGAATCCGCCGGACGAACTTGTGGCCGTCGTCGATGTCGAAGATCAGGATCCCGGTTCCGGATCGCCCCTCCGACTGAGCACCGTCCGGATTGCTCAGATAGAGATATCGCCGGGTTTCGGATTGTCCGGCGGCAGCGGAAGCGAGCACCACGAATAGGGCGGCGAAGGAAAGGAGTGGCTTCATGGTTCCCATCAAAGAGGAAGAAGTGGAGCGGGAAACGGGATTCGAACCCGCGACTTCAACCTTGGCAAGGTTGCACTCTACCACTGAGTTATTCCCGCTCGCACAAGAGTTCAATGTTAGAATCGCGCCTTTAATGGTGTCAAGCTCACCCAGGTGCTCATCATGGCTGCAAAACGGGGGCAACCAGAGTAAGGTAGGTGATATGCGAGTTGGAATCATCGGTCTGCTGTTATTGGCGTTCTCGGCCTGCGCAGGACCCGGGTCTTTGCCCGACGGCGGGACGCGTTTCCTGAGCATTGGAACCGCGCCGCCGGGAGGGGCCTTCTTTGTCGTGGGCGGAGCTCTGGCCGAGGTCCTGAGCCAGGCGGATTCGGCTGGATGGGAGGTCAGCGCCGAGTCGACCCAGGGCACTCAGGAAAACATTCGGCGGCTGGCCCGCAAAGAACTCGATCTGGCCCTGGCCAATGCCTCCATCACCTATTTCGCGGCCCGGGGTGAGGGGACCTGGAAACAAGCCTATCCTGTCCGGACCGTCATGACTCTGGCCCCCAATGTGGCTCTTTTCATTGCGCCCGCTTCAGCTGGATTCGAAAGCGTCGGTGATCTGCGGGGCCGGCGTGTGGTGCTGGGACCGGCGGGAGCCGGATTTGAGTTCTTTGTCGCCCCGATTCTAGAGGCGCACGGCCTGGGGTATGACGATCTAACCGTGCTCAACGCAACCCAGACCGGTGCTGTCGATCTGCTCTCTGACGGCGCCGCGGCGGCCGCCTTTCTGGGAGGCGCGGTGCCAACGGCCTCCATCACCCAGGCCTCCACGTCGCAGGACATCCAATTCGTGCCTTTTGATCCTGCCGCCCGGGAAAAGCTGATCGCGGAGTATCCGTTCTTTGAGGCGGCTACGATTCCGGCTGGAACCTACCGAAACCAGGGTGAGGACTTTGAAGGCTTGAATGTTGGATCCATGCACCTGATTACGAATGCCGAGACGGATCCGGATCTGATCTACCAGGTCACCCGAACCCTGTATGAGAACCGCGATCAAATCGCGGCCAGACATCCCGCCGGTCGGTCCATCAACGAGTCCAATGTAACTCGCGACACCGGAACCGAGTTTCATCCCGGATCGATTCGTTACTACAGGGAGATCGGTATTTGGCCGGAGAAGTAGATTCTCGACCCGACCGGGAGTCGGCGACCTCGGGCGCCGTTACAGTGAGGTCCGTTCTTCCCGTCCTGCTCTGTATATTCGTCCTCGTCGAAGTGAACTACCCGACCTTTTCTCCTCAGTCCCAGCTGGCCATCTTCGGGTCGCTGGGGCTGGTCTACTGTTTCATGACGAGCCGGTCCGCCTTCCTGCGACCCTGGCTGGATCGGTTGTGCATCGTCCTCTCAGCTCTGTGCGGGGGGTACATGGTGGTGCAGACCGAGGGCTGGTTCTCGTCGTTGTGGTTGCAGGGGATTTCGCTTGGGAACCGGGCCGGGCAGGAACCCGGTCTGGACCTTTTTATCGGCCTGGTGGGGTTGCTTCTGGTTCTGGAAGCCGCTCGACGGAGCCTGGGTTGGGCGCTGCCAGCTCTTTCCTCCGTTTTCCTCGCCTATTGCTTTCTGGGACCGCATCTCCCCGGCTGGCTGCTGCCTCATCGGGGCTACAGCCTGGATCGTGTTGTCTCGCAGGTCTTCCTGCAGAGTCAGGGTGTCTTCGGAATCGCGCTCCGCGTGATGTTCACCTATGTCTTTCTCTTTGTTGTCTTCGGGGCGCTCCTGGAGCTGACAGGCGTCACCGGATTTATTCTGGAAATGGCCGGGCGGGTTTTCTCTCGCAGTAGCGGAGCGCCGGGGAAGATTGCCGTCGTTGCCAGCGGTCTGATGGGCTCGCTTTCCGGCAGCGCCGTCGCCAACACGGTGACCACCGGCACCTTTACGATTCCTCTCATGAGGAACTCCGGGTTCAAGCCGTCCATGGCTGGAGGCGTGGTGGCGGCCGCCAGCTCCGGGGGCGCACTCATGCCTCCCGTGATGGGTGCGGCCGCTTACATGATGCTAGAGATGGTCACGCCTCCCGTTACCTATCTCCACATCATTCGCAGTGCTCTGCTCCCGGCTCTTCTCTACTACTTCTCTCTGCTGCTGCTGGTTCATCTGTATTCCAGGCGCTACCAGCTGGCAGAGCAGACACTGGAAACCCGCTCGGTTCGCCCGGCTCCCTGGGCCGGAGTCATCTTCTCGACCTCTCTGGGATTGCTTCTGGTCTTCCTATTTCTGGGGTACACGCCATTTCGGGCGGTTACGGCGGCCATCCTGGGCGCGGGGATCCTGAGCCTCTTCTCCCGCAGGACTCGACTCACGCCCTCGAAGCTAATGGAGGTTTCTCGACAGGCCGCCCGTGGGGGAGTCCCGCTCATCTGTGCAGCCGCCTGCGTGGGCATCATCATCGGCGTGGTCACTTTGACGGGCCTGGGAACCAGGCTTCCTTCCCTGATCCTGCCTCTGGCCCAGGAGAATCTCTTTGCCGCCCTGGTCTTGATCATGATTTGTTCACTCATCCTGGGAATGGGGCTACCTTCCGCTGTCTGCTATCTGCTCCTGGCTACCTTCATCGGATCGGTCCTCGGAGAGCTGGGCATCGTTCCCCTGGCCGGTCACTTCTTTATCTTCTACTTCGGAATGATGTCGATGGTGACTCCGCCGGTGGCCCTGGCGGCCTATGCGGCAGCCACGATTGCGGGTTCGGGGATCATGGTGACGGCGTGGAGGGCGTTTTCATTTGCCCTGGTTGGATTCACACTGCCCTATATGTTCGTTTTGCAGCCCGAGTTGCTGTTGCTGGATTCCAATGGAGATCCAGTTTCACTGCTGGTGGCCCTCCCGGCACTGAGCACGGCGATTCTGGGTATTACGGCTCTGGCGGGCAGCCTGGCCGGGTTTTTCTTCTCGCCCTTGAATTCCTTGGTACGAGGGATACTGTTTGTGGGTGCCGCGCTGCTGCTTTACCCGGCTGATTTCCAAGGGTCACTCGCGGCCCTGCTGCCGACTCTGGCAGGGCTGGTAGTTCTGCTTGCGTGTGTTGTCTGGAGCTGGTACCAGCGTCGCCACTCGCCGGATGGCTCCGTTTAGGTCTGGGTTCTGGGTTCTGGGTTCTGGGTTCATGGTGCAGCAACCGGGTAGATGGTTTACAGATTAGACCGGGTACATGGTTTACAGATTCAAGGATAAGTTTTCCATTCTCTCCAATCAAAGCGGGCCAGCAAGACATGGCCCAGGTAGATGCTATAGATAGCGTCGTCGATTTCCTCCAAACCGACGTATTCACCGTTGAGCGTGTTACTTAGGGTCCCACTCTGGGATGGGTGAACCCCCTCGCCTTTAGGCGAAGCCTTCAGGAGGCTTGGGGGTACACTGCGGAGGTGTCTGAGTATCGGAAAAGTTCGCATGCAGTGTATCGGCTGAGATATCACTTTGTGTTCATCACCAAGTACCGCAAGCCCGGCTCTGCGAGGAGAGATCGGGAAAGAGGTGCGGGACCTGACGCGAGAGATTTGCCGATCGTTGGATATCGAGATCGTGAAGGGGCATGTGCGACCCGATCATGTGCATTTGTTGTTGGATGTGCCGCCGAGATTGGCGCCGAGCCGAGTGATGCAGGCGATCAAAGGGAAAACGTCGCATCATCTACTGCAAGATCACCGCAAGTTGCGCAAGGAGTTTTGGGGACGACATCTTTGGGCACGAGGGTACTTCGTGGCGACGACTGGGAATGTGAGCGATACGATGGTTGCAGAGTATATAGAAACCCAAGATGTCGAGACCCGAGACGACGATTTTCGGGTCACTGAGTAGTCAGCCTGCGAGCGAAGCGAGGTCTTTAGGCGACTTCAGTCGCATGTCGAATCCACCGCCTTCAGGCGGTGGAGAGTGGGACCCTTCTCAAGGTCCCACTCTGGGATGGGTGAACCCCCTCGCCTTTAGGCGAAGCCTTCAGGAGGCTTGGGGGTACACTGCGGAGGTGTCTGAGTATCGGAAAAGTTCGCATGCAGTGTATCGGCTGAGATATCACTTTGTGTTCATCACCAAGTACCGCAAGCCGGCTCTGCGAGGAGAGATCGGGAAAGAGGTGCGGGATCTGACGCGAGAGATTTGCCGATCGTTGGATATCGAGATCGTGAAGGGGCATGTGCGACCCGATCATGTGCATTTGTTGTTGGATGTGCCGCCGAGATTGGCGCCGAGCCGAGTGATGCAGGCGATCAAAGGGAAAACGTCGCATCATCTACTGCAAGATCACCGCAAGTTGCGCAAGGAGTTTTGGGGACGACATCTTTGGGCACGAGGGTACTTCGTGGCGACGACTGGGAATGTGAGCGATACGATGGTTGCAGAGTATATAGAAACCCAAGATGTCGAGACCCGAGACGACGATTTTCGGGTCACTGAGTAGTCAGCCTGCGAGCGAAGCGAGGTCTTTAGGCGACTTCAGTCGCATGTCGAATCCACCGCCTTCAGGCGGTGGAGAGTGGGACCCTTCTCAAGAACAGGGATCGTGATTTGAGTTTGATCCGGCCGATTTTGTTTACCTTACGAACCAGAAAGTGAGCCGGGTACTCGAGTTTGGGAGGTTTTCTGGGATAAGACCTAGGGGAAGGCTTGTATAGATCCGAGGGAGTTTTTCCAGCCAGCGCCTGGTGAGGCCGTTTCTGGTTGTAGTAACGCTGGAAGCGATCAAAGCGTTGCTGCTGCGCCGGCAGGGTGCCAGCAGCAGGGCGAGTGGTTTCTGCCTTGAGGGTGCGATGCATGCGTTCATGACGGCCATTCTGCTGCGGTTGACCTGGTTGGATTCGCAGCGGCTGGATTCCCAGCTTGATCCACCACACAGCCAGACGTGAGAGACCACATAAGGCGGTAGAGGAAAAGGGTGCCCCGTTGTCAGTGAGGATCTGTTGAGGTAAACCGCAGCGGCGAAACAGCTGCTCGAAAACAGGTCGAACACCCGTGGATCGGGTCGAAGTCTTGGCACTACAGGCCAACAGATAACGGCTGTGGGGATCGAGGATCGTCAAGGGATAACACCACTGCCCGTTGCCGGTTTTAAACTCTCCCTTGAAGTCGGCCGTCCAGACATCGTTACAGTTTCGGATTTCGACGATAGGCCGCCCCGGGTGGGCCCAGCGCCGGCGCCGGCGCCGGGGCTTGATCAGTTCATGACGTTTGAGGACTTCCCCGGCAGTTGAGAAAGCTGGAAGAGGTAACTGTGGACGAAGCTTCTCTAAGTGCTGAATGATCTTGACTGGCCCCCAAGTGGGATGGCGTTTGCGCAGCTGCACAATCTTCCGCTCCAGCTCTGGCGGGGTCTTGTGAGGACAGTAGTGGGGAATTCGAGAGCGATCCGTCAGTCCCTCCAGGCCTTCTTGCTTGTACCGATTCCACCACTTGTAGGCTGTTTGACGGCTCACCCCATACCGTTTGCTCAGCTCACTGAGGGTGTACATTCCAGCTTTCACATCCATAACAAAACGAAACCGTTGTTCCACAGCTTGGGTCTCCAGCCAGGGCATAGGGCCTCTCCTTTCCTGCCCTATGCTCTAACTCCACTGTGTAAACCATGTACCCGGTTTGTTTTGTAAAGGATGTACCCGGTCAGTACCATGGGTTCTGGGTGGGGATGGTGGTCTGCAGGTTGGACAGCAGAACCGCGGGCGCCAGGCCGCGGTTACAACTCAGCCCTCGCTGACGCTCGGATTCTGATGACCTCTCGGCGAATGGCCCGGAAACCGATAGAATTTGCGCGACCGCTTGGCAGGGAGCAGAATAGACTCTTGAGGTGTGGCGTAGTAGAGACAAGTTGAGAGAAACCGTCACACGATCCAGAGAGGAGAAGCGATGTCGACGCTGTTAGGCAGTTTGGGAGTCTGGCTGGCCGTTCTAGGCGCAACTTTGATCATCTATGTTCTGGTGCGCAACCGCTGGAAAAAGGCGGGGCCCGACGAGGCCCTGATCGTCTACGGTAAGAGAAAGCTGCTGGGCCGCAAGGTAAGAGGGGACGAAGGTCAGATCGAAGGATTTCGCATCGTGCGCGGCGGTGGTACTTTTGTCTGGCCCGCCTGGGAGCAGTACGAGTTCCTGTCTCTGAAGATGATGACCCTGGACATCGATCTCCACCACGTCTACACCGTGCAGGGGATTCCGATCAATGTGAAGGCGGTCGCCCAGGTGAAGGTCAAGGGAGACGTCGACCACATCCGGAAGGCTTCGGAGGGCTTTCTCGGCCTCCCGTCCGAGCAGATCCAGTCAACCATCAAAGAGACGGTGTCCGGTCATCTGAGGGGAATCATCGGCACTTTGACCATTGAGGAACTCTATCGTGATCAGAAGCGCTTTCAGGACAGCGTGAGAGCGGAGGGGCTGGAAGATCTTCGCGAGATGGGTTTCGAGTTCAAATCCTTTGTGTTCCAGGAGATTCAAGATGACGAAGGTTACCTGAACGCCCTGGGACAACCCAAGATCCAAGAAGCCCTCAAGAATGCACGGATCGCCACGGCGCAGGCTGATCGTGATGCCAAGATTGAAGAGGAGGCGGCTCGTCAGAACAAGGAACAGAAGCGCCTGGGAGTCGACAGGGAGATCGCCGAATCCGGCAAAGAGCTGGATCTGAAGAAGGCCTCCATCAGGAAGGAAGTCGACGTAGCGGAGGCGCTCGCCATTAAGGCAGGCGAGATGGAGTTGAAGGTTCAGAACATCGCGATTGCCGACCAGGAAGTGGAGCGCCAGAAGCTGGAGTTCACGGCCACCATTCGTGAGAAAGCCGACGCCGAGAAGTACGAAGTCGAGCGTCAGTCCGACGCCAACCAGTATCGAATCGAGCGTCAGGCAGCGGCAGACAGGAATCGACGCGAAGAGGCTGCCCAGGCTCTCAAGGCTGAGGGTCTGGCCAAAGCGGCAGCCGAGTCGGCGATGCGCAGAGACATCGGGCTGGCCGAAGCGGAAGCCATCCAGGCCAAGGGAGAGGCCGAGGCCAAAGCCCGTCATCTGCTGGCCGAGGCCTTGAAGCTCTACAACGAAGCCGGACTCTCTATCGAAGCCCTGAAAGTACTTCCGGAGATTGCGGCTGCGGTGTCCGAACCGCTCTCTCGCGCCGGGTCAACCACCATCATCAGCCAGGGCGGAAAGAACGGCGCCGGAACCGGCGCCTCCAAGCTGACCGAAGATGTGGTGGAGGTGCTCAGCCAGTTGAGTCCCATCATGGAGCAACTGGCCGGAGTCGATCTCCAGAACTTTCTCAAGGACATCTCCAAGTTGCCCGGTGCTGTGGGCAAGGGTTTGACGGGTGGAGACGACTCCAAGAGCTAGGTGAGAGCTTTGCAAAAGTCCGGAGATCTTCTGAGCCTGGTCGAGACGCTGGTGAAAACGCACAACCCGTCGGCCAAACTCCGCCTGCTGGGGCGGTCTTGGAAGCTGCTTCGCAATCTGACCCCGAGACAGCGGGAGCGGTTGTTTGCTGCTCAGGGTCTCAAGCAGGCTGACGCCGTACTGCGGCGGCTTGGTGGCATAGACGAGAGGTCGGGAGATACGCTCCTGGCCCTGGCTGACCAGCTTGAGAAAGCCGGCGCAGTAGACAAACTGGGCAAGCTCTTCCAGCGGGTCCATAAGGGCGAGGTTACCGAGCTGGTCGAGGAAGGTCTGACCCACCTCGAAGAACAGATTCTGGGATCGCAGGAGGCAGACCAAGCGCCGCCTCTCAATCTGGCTCCACTGCCTGTCAATCTGGATCCTCCAGCGGAAGCTGAGCCCCCTCCTCCACCCCCATCTGAGGTGCCCGCCGACCTGCCGGAGCCGAAAACGGAAGAGGCCACCAGAACGGAATCGCTGCTTGCGGAGGAGACATTTGCCCCCGCACAGGAAGAACCGATTCCTGCCGATGAGCCCGTGCCCGAGCCACCGGTCCACAGAGTTGTCGCTGAGGTTGCCCCGGTTCCTGTTGAATCACCCGAGTCTGAGACAGGCAGGCGAGAAACGGAAACACGGGGAGAAATGTCCTTGCTGGAAAGACTCTGTTCCGAGGAAAGGTTGCTCGACCGGTTCCGGCTGGTTCGAAACCACCTCGCTGAACTCTCTGAGCCGGGAGAGGTCACACAAGCAGTGGAAGCGTTTCCGGAAGGCTGGGCGCGTCGTCGCTTTGTGACCCGCTTGATCCGCGAAGGGAAGGTGGGTTTTGAAGAGGCCTGTCAGCTCCTGCAACAATTGCCTGCCGGTGGTGAACACTGGGGCGTCTCGGCCATTCTGGAGCGCTATCCCCTCAACATGGAGCAGTTGAGTTTGCTGCGGGAAGTCGTCCGCAGTCCGCTCTCAAGACGAAGGGTTCAGCGGCACCGGGTGTAGCTCTCATTGGACCTGGCAGTCCATGGGACTTCCACCACGGGCTGCTAGCGCCGGGGACTCCAGGAGCGTTGAGCTATACTTGCCCGCATGGAGGATCACTATTTCACCGTCTCCGAAGCTCGGTCCCTCTTGCCACGAGTGCGAGGTCTTACCGAGGAGATGGTCCTTTTGGCCCGCCAGTTACACGCCTTTCGTCCCCAGATTCGAGGGCTGGCTGAACGGGGAGGGGAGAACACGGGGAGTCCCGAGGGGACTCGCTATCTGACGTATCTGCTTCAAGTGCAGGACTGCGTCAGCCGGATTCAACGCCTCGGATGCGTCGTGAAAGGGGTCGAAGACGGCCTGGTGGATTTTCCTCACTTGAAAGAGGGTCGGGAAGTGTATCTTTGCTGGAAACTGGGAGAAGATGACATTCACTTCTGGCACGAGACGGATGCCGGATTTGCGGGCCGTGTGCCCCTGGAGGAAGAATGAAATGGCGGTTCAGCTTGGATTTCGGGTAGTGCTGACGGGTGTGGCGCTGCTCGCGGTTGGAGGAGCGGCCTGCTCCAAGAACTTTGTCGAACCCGACTCATCGGAGGAAGTTCCCTCGTCGCAAGCGAGGGCGGTGAGTCAGCGCCAGCCCCGAGGTGAGGCGGGGAGAGTCGAGTACCAAGCCCCCACGGGGTGGATCGAAGAAACGCCATCCAGCCGGATGAGACAGGCTCAGTATCTTCTGCCCCGGGCCGGAGCGGATCGAGAAGATGCCGAGTTGGTGGTTTTTCACTTTCCCGGACAGGGTGGATCGATCGAGGCCAACATTGCCCGCTGGATCGGCCAGATGTCCCGTCCGGACGGGAGTCCTGCAACAGCTGATGCTGAGATCTCGGACAAGATGGTGAGAGGTCAAAAGGTGACTCTGCTGGAAATCAGCGGAACCTACCAGTCGGGGGGCATGGGTCCGAGGGGCCAGGGAGCCAGCAAACCCGGTTACCGCATGCGCTGCGCCATCATCGATACGAAGCAGGGACCCTGGTTTTTCAAATTGACCGGCCCGGTCGGAACCGTCGAGAAATGGTCCGACTCGTGGACAGAGTTCGTGGACAGCCTGCAGGTCACCGGGTAAGTCTGGAATCTCACTCTCCCCGGGCCAGTCGCTCCAGTTCCCCGATCCTGGTTTCGACCACCTGGCGCATCGCCTCGTCCGGGGTGTTTTCCACAAAGAACCTGAAATCCTCCAGCGCTCCTCCGTAGTCTGCCAGTTCGACGCAAACCATGCCTCTCTCCAGGATCTCCGGCAGAGGGTCGGACAGGAGGGGAATCCGTCGATTCAGGACTCGCAGGGCCATCACGGCCTCTTTGCTGCCGCGGTACACCTGTTTCAGGTTCATGAGCATGCGCAGCATGATGGCGGAGACAGGAATGGAACTCAGGTAGGAAAGATCAAACTCGAGTTGTGACTCGAACAGCCGATCACACATAGCGCGGCAGTCATCTTCGAGCAGAATCTGGCCCTGCTGAAAAGCGTCCAGAAAAAGCTCCCTGGAGCTGGCCCGAAACCCGAGCAGGAAATGTCCGGGCATTCCAACCGCCCAGGTTTCCAGGCCGAGTCGGCCCACGACTTCACGGTACAGGATCGACAGGGTGATCGGAATCCCGGTTCGTCTGCGCAGTACCTGGCTCATCAGACTGTTGAGCGGGTCGTAGTAGTTCTCCGTGTTGCCGCGGTATCCCAGTTCCTCATAGAGAACCGCATTCGCGTGCTCGATGATTGTGTACGGGTCCCGGTGAGACGGAAGTCTCTTCTCTACCTTACGGCGAATCCCCCCAACCACCACCCGGCAATCATCCATGCTTAATCCGGGGTCGCCGATTCGGGATATGTGCAGGGAAAGGTCGAACGGGTCCCACTCTCGAGGCGGCCGGCCGATTGCGTCCAGGTACTCTTCCAGATGTGGATCGTGCGGAGAAGCAGCTCTCATCTGAACAGTTCCACGGTGAAATCGAATCGGTCCAGGACTCGATGAATCCGGTGCAGGGTCTTCTCCGAGAAGGGCAGGTCGTGCGGAGTGCTGCCCCCGCTGACCGCGAGTCGGATGTATGGAGAGTTGGTTTCCAGCACCCGGTCATCCAGACCCACAATGATCCAATGGCTGCCCTGCCGCCTTGGCGGACCCGGGCTCAACTGAATGGTGAATCCCAGGAGTTTCAGAACCGCCCCCTGTCGTTTCTCAGCTTTGAGCACGTCATCCAGATGCTGAACCAGATCTGCGGCCAACCACCCCCGCTCCGGAAAGTGCAGGGTGTGGTAACTCTCCGCAGTTCTCAACGACAAGTAACCGCTTTCCATTTCTCTCAATTCAATCAACTATCTTTCAAGTATCTTAGTGTACTTGTGAAAGTGAGGGCTCAAGCTTTGAGCGGGTTGATAATCCTTTAAGTAACTGCCAAAAACTTTTGCCTTTTTCAGGGTTCTCCGCTAGAGTGCCTGAGTGACTCGGTGGGAGAGGTTTGTGTCCCGAGTTGCCCCTGGATGAATAAGGAGAGCAGGCATGCTTTTAGCCGTCTTGATCTGGCTGCTTACGATTGTTACGACGATCGCCTTCGCGGGCCGGTACTGGTGGTTTCCCGAGTCTGTGTCCAGTCACGGAGAGGTAGTGGATGGACAGTTCGTTTTGACGCTGGTCGTCACCGGAATCGTTTTCATTCTGGCTCAAATGGGACTGGGGTGGGTCCTTTTCCGATACCGGGACACGGGTCAGCGCCGGGCAGTGTACAGCCATGGCAGCAACAAACTCGAGGTGCTCTGGACTTTGCTGACTGCGATTGTGTTTTTCCTGATGGTCCTGCCCGGGCAGAAGATCTGGGCGGATCTTTACATTAATCCCGCGCCTGAGAATGCCCTGCAGATCGAAGTGACCGGGCAGCAGTTCGCCTGGAACATACGCTATGCGGGACCGGATGGCCGTTTCGGCGACATCAGACCCGAACTGATCGATGATGCGGCAGGCAATCCCCTGGGCCTGGACTTCGATGATCCCGCGGCTACAGATGATCTGGTGCTGCCCACCATGGCCATCCCGGTGAACCGGCCCATCGAATTGCTGCTTCGATCAAAAGATGTGACTCACGCGTTTTCGGTCAGGGAACTTCGAATCAAACAGGATACGGTTCCGGGATTGCTGATCCCGCTCCGCTTCACCGCCATCAAGACCGGATCTTTCGAGATCTCGTGCATGGAACTGTGCGGGCTCGGCCACCACCGGATGCGATCGTTTATTGAGATTCTGACGGAGGGTGACTATCAAGACTGGCTCCGTGAGATGGCTGAGGAATAAGGAAGCGAGGAGAGAAACCTATGGTTGATACGGCTCATAGTCACGCGGTTCATGAGCCTCCATCTGGATTCATCCGCAAATACATTTTCAGCAAAGATCATAAGATCATCGGTATCCAGTACTTCCTGCTGGCGCTGTTCTCAGTCTTTGTGGGGATGGCTTTGTCGATTCTGATCCGCCTCAACCTGGTCTGGGCGGGGACCGAATTCAGTTTTCTGGAGACGCTGTTCCCGCAGGGTGCACCGGGGGGTGTCATGACGCCGGAGTTCTATCTGGCAATGTTGACCATGCACGGGACCATGATGGTTTTCATGGTTCTGACCACGGCGCCGCAGGGCGGTTTCGGAAACTACTTCCTGCCCATTCAGATCGGGGCTCTCGACATGGCGTTTCCAACGCTCAACATGCTCTCGTTCTGGGTGACTTTCCTCTCGTTGATCGCTTTGCTGTCAGCGTTTTTCGTGGCCGGGGGACCGCCGACAGCGGGCTGGACGGCATATGCCCCGCTGAGCGCGCTCGGAGAGGTGGCCGGGCCCGGGTTGGGAACGGGCCAAGACCTGTGGATTTTGAGCATCGCCCTCTTTTGCGTGGGGGCCCTGCTGGGAGCCATCAACTTCATCACGACGACCCTGGATCTGAGGGCCAGGGGAATGACCCTGATGAGAATGCCCTTGACCTGTTGGAGCTGGTTCGTGACGGCGATACTGGGTCTGCTGGCATTCGGTGTGCTTCTCTCGGCCGGTGTTCTGCTGCTCCTGGACAGACTGGGCGGTACCAGCTTCTTTGTGCCGGCCGGCCTGGTGGTCAGCGATCAGATGATCGATCACAAGGGCGGTTCGCCACTCCTCTGGCAGCATCTGTTCTGGTTTTTCGGGCATCCGGAGGTGTACATCGCCATTCTCCCCGCCATGGGTGTTACTTCACAGGTTCTGTCGGTCTTTTCGCGCAAGCCGATCTTCGGGTACCGGGCCATGGTCTATGCCCTGTTCGCCATCGGCATACTCGGATTCATGGTGTGGGGCCACCACATGTTCATGAGCGGCATGAGTCCCTACTCGGCCATTGCATTCTCGCTCGTAACCACAGCCATCGCAGTGCCCTCGGCGATCAAGACCTTCAACTGGCTGGGGACTTTGTGGGGCGGGAAGATCCGTTTCGACTCTCCCATGCTTTTCGCCATCGGTTTCGTTTCCCTGTTCGTGAGCGGCGGACTGGGCGGCCTGTTCCTGAATCAGCCCTCCACGGATGTCTATCTTCACGACACTTATTTCGTAGTGGGCCACTTTCACCTGGTCATGGGCGTGGCGTCCATCTTTGGAATCTTCACCGCGACCTACTACTGGTTCCCAAAAATGTTCGGCCGTCACATGAGCGAAGGCTTGGGGAAGGTTCATTTCTGGATCACCTTTGTTGGTGTCAATGCCATCTTTATGCCCATGCACTTTCTGGGTATGGAGGGCCATCCGCGTCGCTATGCAGAGCTTTCGGGGTTCAACTTTCTCGCCGAACTCCGGCCGCTGCAAATGTTCATCACGATCGCGGCTTTCGTGACGATTGCAGTCCAGTTTGTCTTTCTCTTCAATTTCATCTGGTCGCTGTTCAAAGGCCGCAAGGCGGCAATGAATCCCTGGAACGCGACAACCCTTGAGTGGGAAGTCCCATCGCCGCCGCCTCACGACAACTTTGGTGGCCGGGAGGTGGTGGTTCACCATGGACCCTACGAGTACAGCGTTCCCGGTCGGGAGAAAGATTTTGTCATGCAGACGGAGGGCCAGAGGGAAGGGACCGAGGCGTAGCCGGATATGTCAACCATTGTGCGACCTCTAGCCACTGATCGACGGCCCGGAAGCGGCAGAGGGGGGGATGTCTTCGATCTGCCCCCGGGCACTGGTGGAAACGATGGGCCGGGAGCCTTTACCAACGCCCAGCGCCGTTACTACACGGGCATGATGGTTGGGCTGGCCGGCATTCTGATGCTTTTTACCGGCTTTACAAGCGCCTTTCTGGTGCGTCGAGGATTGGGAGACGACTGGCAGTCGATTCCCTTGCCCGCCCTGGTGTGGGTGAATGCGCTCGTTCTGCTGCTCAGCAGTGGTTGCCTGGAAATAGCCCGCAAACGGGTCAATGACATTGTCGCGCTGCGGAAATGGTGGCTGGCGGCGACGGGTCTGGGAGTGGCCTTCTTGATCGGCCAAGTAGTCGTCTGGAATCAGCTCTGGAATGCCGGTCTTTTTCTGGGCACGAATCCGAGCAGTTCGTTCTTCTACGTTTTGACCGCCGCTCATGGAATCCATCTGCTGGGAGGCGTCATCGCGCTGCTGGTCCTGACCGGGAAGCTCTGGAAGGGCCTGTTGAATCGAATGCACGTCGGCGTGATGGCCCTGTACTGGCATTTCATGGATGGGCTGTGGGTGTTCCTGCTTCTCTTGTTTGTAATTGGGAGGTGACTTAGATGGCAAACGGTGGAACGGGGCTCTGGGGCGGGGGAGGCTCTCCCTTTGCCATGGGCTCCAAGAAGCTGGGAATGTGGTTGTTCATTCTCTCCGACTCGTTGACCTTCTCAGCCATGCTCTTTGCCTACAGTTATGTCCGGGTGGCGAATCCGGACTGGCCCAGACCGTTTGACGGTCACAGCATCTTCTGGGCCAGCGTCATGACGTTCTGCCTGCTCTCCAGTTCACTCACGATGGTGCTGGCGGTGGGGGCGGCCGGTCGCGGAGACCGCAAGAAGGCCGTCCGCTGGATCCTGGCGACAATCCTGGGAGGTCTGCTATTTGTCATTTTGCACGCCAACGAGTGGATGGGACTGATCCATGAGGGGGTGACTCCTTTCGACAATCCGTGGGGAGTGCCGCTCTTTGGTGCCACCTTCTTCACTCTGACCGGCCTGCACATGACTCACGTGACGCTCGGTGTCATCTACCTGGGCGTGGTTGCCTGGGGCTTTGGGGGCGGGCGCTTTAACGCGGAAGATGTCGAGGTGAGTGGCCTCTACTGGCACTTTGTCGATCTGGTCTGGATGTTCATCTTTCCACTGGTCTATCTGATGTCAAACAAAACGTAAGAAAGCTATGAGTTCTCACGATCATACGAAAGCTTATCTGATTGTCTGGAGCGGCCTGCTGGGGTTGACCATTCTGGAAGTCATCCTGGCGTATATGCCGCTGGCCGTGACCGTTATGCTGGTCTCGCTGATGAGCCTGTCCTTTTTCAAGACGGGCCTGATCGTCGCTTATTTCATGCACATGAAGTTCGAGCGCAGGAGTCTCTTCTGGACTTTGATCCCCGCCACCGTCATCTGCATCGCGCTGCTGTCGACCTTTTTCGCTGACAGCCTGCGCATTCTTCAACTCGGGAATTAAGGAAGGGAGTACTAAGTCCATTGAACAAGGGAATCCGGGCTCTGATAGTTTTCCTCACCAGTTCCGGTACAGTGCAACTGGGCTTGGCCCAGGGCTGCGCTATGTGTAAGAGCAGCCTGGCGGCCCAGGGACAGAACGTGGTCAGTGCCTTGCAACTGGGGATTATCGTCCTGATGATCCCTCCGCTCGCGATCATGGGAACTTTTCTCTACATCGCCTTTCGGGAAGAGGACAATGCGTCCGCTTGATGTTTGAGGACTAAGTGTGAGTTATTTGGAAGTATGGCGGAGCAAGTCGTAAAGAAAAAGAGCACGAAAGAGAACCAGCAGGACAAGGGGATGATCCGGCGACGTAACTTCACGTACGCCTGTATCTTCGGCTTTCTCGGGGCCAATTTCCTCATGACGCTTCGCTTCTTTTTCCCGCGAACGTTGTTCGAGCCCAAGACCAGTTTTGCGATCGGGTATCCGGGGGATTTCGGTTTCGGGATCGACACGCGTTTCCAGCAAAAGTATCGAATCTGGGTGGTGCGAAACGCCGAGCGTCTGTTCGTGATCTATGCACGCTGTACCCATCTGGGATGCACGCCCGACTGGGTGGAGAGCGAGAACAAGTTCAAGTGCCCCTGCCATGGAAGCGGGTACGACAATGAAGGGGTTAACTTCGAAGGCCCGGCCCCCCGTCCCATGGATCGAGCAAGACTGTCGTTGGATGCACAGGGCCAGATTGTGGTCGATGTCAGTCAACTCTATCAGTGTCCACCCGGGGCGCCCTGCAATTTCGACAATCGTGAAGCCTATTTGACCGTGTAGCGGGCCTCCGCCCGGAGGCACGAGGGAGAGAAATGCCGGACGATCCAGTTTCGACTGAACCACCAGAAAAAAAGGAATCATCTTCGGCCATAGCCAGAGTCAAGGAGGGGATTCAGCCCCTGATTGACAAGGGCAAAGAAGACCTGAAGTCCGCTCAGGACTACAAGAAAACCCAGCTCTGGAAATCGGTCTTTCGACACAAGCTGGATGAAACACCCCGGACTCGAGCTCTTGCTGTCCTGACCAATGTCTTTCTGCACCTGCATCCGGCCAAGATCAATCGTGATGCGGTGAGGTTCAGTTTTACCTGGGGGATGGGAGGCATCAGTTTCTATCTGTTCTTCGTCCTGACCATCACGGGTGTTTTCCTGATGTTTTACTACCATCCCACGAAGGGACAGGCTTTCGCCGACATCCTTTACCTGGAAAACGATGTCCCCTTCGGCGGTCTGCTTCGCAACATGCATCGCTGGGCAGCCCATGCCATGATCATCACGGTCTGGCTGCACATGCTGCGAGTCTTCCTGACCGGTTCCTACAAGACACCCCGGGAGTTCAACTGGACGATTGGCGTGATTCTTCTTGTTCTCACGCTCCTTCTCTCCTTTACCGGATACCTGCTGCCGGACGATCAACTTGGCTTCTGGGCGGTAACGGTCGGTACCAGCATGGCCAGAGCAACCCCTCTTCTGGGGCATGAGGGCCCGTTCGGTCCAGAGCTGGGAATGACAGCCTTCAACGATGTTCGATTTGCCCTTCTCGGGGGGTCGATTGTCGACGCCAATGCTTTGCTGCGGGCTTATATCTGGCATTGTATTGCCATTCCGCTGGTTCTTTCAGTGCTTCTGGCGGTGCATTTCTGGCGAGTGCGAAAGGATGGGAGCATCTCAGGCCCGGCTCCCGTAGTGCTCGAATCGGAACTGAAGAAGAGATTCAAGATCTAAATCGATCCAAAACGAACAGGTGAAAGAGGGTTAATCAATGGGTCAGCTTTGGGAAATCGTCTCGCTCCCTGACAATGTTCCGATTGTCTTCTTGCTGGTGCTGGTTCCCTTTTTTCTGTGGTACGGGTTGCGCCAGGCCTTCGCTAACGATCGCCTGATAGCTCGACTGGCAGCCGATCCAGAGCTTGCCGGGACACACTCCCGCAGGAACGAGCCTTTTCGAGAGGGTTGGGATCAGAAGGTCCATGTGTGGCCTTACCTGCTGAGGATCGAGCTCCTGGCCGCGGTGATCGTGACCTTGGTGCTGATGGTCTGGTCCATCACCCTGGACGCTCCTCTGGAGGAGCCGGCCAACCCCAATCTCACCATGAATCCGGCCAAGGCTCCCTGGTATTTCCTGGGCCTGCAGGAAATGCTGGTCTATTTCGATCCCTGGATCGCGGGAGTCGTCATGCCGACTCTGATCATCATGGGGTTGATGGCGATTCCTTTTGCCGATAAGAATCCCCTTGGAAACGGCTACTACACCTTCCGGCAGAGAAAATTCGCCATTCTCGCCTTCAGCTTCGGCTTCGTGGTCCTGTGGGTCGTCTTCATCGTGGTTGGGACCTTTATCCGTGGTCCCGGGTGGATGTGGTTCTGGCCCGGTCAGACCTGGGATCATCACAAGCTCGTCTTCGAGACGAATCGCCATCTTCACGAAATCCTGGGATTGACGACCCAGCCCTCGATCGGAATCGTCGGGGGGATGGCCGTCGGGCTCTATTTCCTTGTGGCCGGCTGGATCTGTCACCGATTCCTGGTCTGGAATGACTTCACCCGTCGAGTTTACGCTCAGATGACGCTGACCCAGTATCTGATCTTTCAGTTCTTCATGACCACGATGATCTCGCTCCCGGTAAAAATGGCTCTCAAGCTGGTCTTTCGGATTAAGTACGTGATGGTGACTCCATGGTTCAACATATAAAAGGCTGGTTCAGGAAACCTGACGAGCGCCCGGTGCCCGAGAAGGACCCGATTGTCTACTCTTCACTGGGCACGTCTCTGGCCATCTTCTCCCTCCTCATGATGCTGAGTCTGGTGTGGGCCTTCTATCAAGAGATGGTGGGACTGCGGCCCTGGCGTCAGTACCAGGAGGAGTTTGCTGGACTGTATCGGGATGCGCTGGAGAACCTGCGACCCGCGAGGGCGCAGGAAGTTGTGGAAATCAAGGCCGGTTCCGGTTATCGGCAACTGGAAGAGGGACTCCTCGAAGCGGAGAACCAGATTACCTCGGATCTGAAAGGGCTGGAGGAAGAGGAGGGCCAGATCCGGGTCCAGTTGGCCATAATCACCAAACCCTTCGCCGAAGCTCGCAGTGAGCTCCAGGCCACGATCTATGCGCTGGAAACCGCTCAGGGCGCCAAAGAAGGACTGAGTAGCAACGTCGAGGAGCTGAAACAGCGATCTTATGAGTTCGAGATGCCGGATGGGACCCAGACCTTCACGTATGTGGAGCTCGAGAAACTGTTCACGGATCTGAAGGCCCGCCAGGGAGAAGTCCAATCCAGCAAGTCCCGTTTACTGAGCGGGCCCGGGGAGTTGCGCACTGAGCGCGACACTTATCTCAAGAACCGGTTGACCGGACTGACCGAGACGCAGATAGACGGGCTGATTGCTGGTGTTGACGCCTCGCGAGTTGATATCAGGCAGATTCACAACGCCGAAATGAACGTGGTGGATCGCTGTGAATCGTGCCATCTTGGCATTCGAGAGCCGGTCCAGCTCACGGCTGACGGCATGGGTGGGAACCGGCTTTTTGTCAGTCACCCTCGCAAGGAGATGTTGACCACCCACGACCCCGAGGTCTTCGGTTGTACGCCCTGCCACAACGGCAACGGGATCGGGACGGTCAGCGCGACCAGAGCGCACGGGAGGTACAAGCACTGGCTATGGCCTCTCCACCACCCTGAGAATTTCGACGCCGGCTGCATTCAATGTCACCGACTGGACCGCCAGCTGGAGGGTGCCGACACGCTCAACACGGCCAAAGACCTGTTCCAGAACCGCGGCTGCCGGGGATGTCATCCCTATGAGACATTTGATGTCGAGCCCGCCCAGATGAGGGAGGCCCGCAAACTCATCGCCGATTTGGAAGCCGACAAAGAAGCGACTCAGATCGAGATCGAAAGGTTGCTCGAGCAAGGGGACAACGCGGCAAGCAACGAAGAGGCAGCCCGGTTTTACGCGAAGGCCACCGAGGAGACCCTGCGAATAGCCGAGATTGAAGCGAACGCCAGCACGATGGATGTCCGTCTAGATGAACTCCTGATGGAGCGAAAGAGGCTGGCTCCCAATCTGAAGGAAGTTCGAAACAAGCTGCGCCGGGAATGGATCCCGGTTTGGCTCAAAGGCCCCCAGGTCTTCAGGCCGGAAACGAAAATGCCTCAGTTCCGTCTGACGGATGAGGAAATCGAAGCGATCTCCGCTTTCGTCTGGCAGTCGGGGGTACGTGAAGGGATCCCTTCACACTCTCCCGGCGATGCGGCTCGGGGCCGGCAAATCTTCGAGTCTAGAGGATGCCTGGCCTGTCACTCGGTGGGCGAAGGCGAGGATGCCATGGGCGGCACCTTTGCTGCGAACCTGAGTCGCGTGGGCGAGAAGGCGAACTACGATTACCTGGCTCGCTGGGTGCATAACCCGCGAGAGCGGACCCTGCCCTATGACCCGGTGCTGCAGAGGGATGTCACCCGGGAAGACTACGAAGGTCGCGGTCTTCCCTTTCAGTTCGATTTGGACAACAACAAGAGCCCTCTGGGCGATCACTCTCTCCAGGTCCAGAATGAGACAGTGATGCCCAGTTTAAGATTGACCTGGGATGAATCCCGGGATGTCGCATCCTACCTGATGACCTTGAAACGGGAGGATGTTGAGTACGAGCCCACGCCATTCATGGAGGATTCACAGCTCTTCGACCGCGGACGCTTCCTGGCACGCCACTACGGATGCGCCGGCTGCCACGAGATTGCCACGCTCGAAGAGGAAGGGAAGATCGGAACCGACCTCACCGGGGAAGGCAGCAAACCTATTGAACGTCTCGACTTTGCCTTGCTGACACACCATGCCAAGGAAGAAGGCTGGTACAACCACAAGGGCTTCTTCGAGCACAAGCTCGAGAATCCGGCAATCTTCGACGAGGGGAAGATCAAGAACGAGCTGGAACAGCTCCGAATGCCCAACTTCCACTTTGACGAGGAGGAAATTGATCAGCTGACCACCTTCCTGCTGGGAAGCGTGGAGTCCAAGATTCCGGAGCAGTTTCATTACACGCCGAAGGATGAAAGGCGAGACATTCAGGAAGGATGGTGGGTAGTCAAAAAGTACAACTGCCAGGCCTGCCACCAGTTCACCCCGGAACAGGAAACAGTGCTCGAGACCCTCGACCAGTATCAGGGCGATCAGGCCGAGAAGCTTCCTCCCAGTCTGGTCGGGCAGGGAGCCCGGGCCAACCCGGAGTGGCTGAAGACATTTCTCCAGAACCCTGCCTTGAGTCACGCCGACCTGAACCGTAACGGCGTTCGTCCCTACCTGGACGTCCGCATGCCCACATTCGGTCTTTCAAACAGTGAAATCGGGGTCCTTCTCCGCTTCTTCGCGGCCCTTTCGAAGCAGCCCCTACCCTATCTGCCGCAGCGTCTGGAGCCACTCTCCGGGCATGAGACCAGGCTGGCCCGCGAGTTGTTTACCAGTAATGCCGCGCCCTGCCTGCGCTGCCATGCCACCGGTGATCCGAGAACGGACGCTGACAAGACGGCTCCCGACTTTACTCTGGTCAGGGAGAGGCTCAAAGCAGACTGGACTCAGCGATGGATCGTTCATCCGGAGATTATTCGTCCCGGAACGACCATGCCGTCGGGTTTGTTCCGCTCGGAGGGAGACCGCTGGGTCTTCGCTCTGGCTAACTTTCCCAGTTTTCGCGACTACGCGGGAGACCACTCCTGGCTTGTGGTACGCTACATGTTTGAATACACCCCGGAGGAACAACGGAGGCTGATGGGCAGGTAGAGTCAGCTCGCCCTGTCAGTAAGAGAGGCTGGGTTCCAATCGTTCGAAACCAACAGATAAGAGCCGGTTCGAGAAGTAGTAGGCTTCTCTGGATTCTGTCAAGAGCCGGCTGAATTCATTATCTTTTCTAAGTCCTAAAGAGGTTCAGATATGTACTATCTTCGGAATTTGATTGTCCTTTTTCTTGCTGCCGTGGTCGCCCTGGGCTGCGGCGGCGGCGATGTACCCACACCGTCGCCGGATGAAACTCCCGGAGAGACACCCGATGCGCCGCCGGCCGGGAAATCGGTGGATCCTGCAACTGCTGGAAGCGTTTCGGGGAAGGTGAACTACGCCGGGGAACAGGGCCGGAAAGCCCGGATCCGGATGAATGCCGATCCCAACTGCGCAAGTCAACATAGCTCTCCTGTCTACGCGCAGAACCTGGAGATTAACGAGAACGGTACTCTTCACTATGCATTCGTGTACGTCAAGGCAGGTCTCGAAGACTACACCTTCCAGCCGCCCGCAGAAGCAGTCGTGTTGGATCAGCAGGGCTGTCTTTACACGCCTCACGTGATGGGCATCCAGACAGGCCAGGAATTGAAGGTGGTGAACAGCGATGGAACGACCCACAACATCAATCCTTCCCCTGCCAATAATCGAGACTGGAACGTTTCGCAGGCTCCTAATGCAGATCCGATTGTCCGCCGCTTCGCGCGTTCGGAAATCATGATCCCGGTCAAGTGTAATGTCCATCCCTGGATGAAGGCGTACATGGGCGTTGTTGCCCATCCCTATTTCGCTGTCACCGGGAGCGATGGAAGCTACAGTCTAGAGGGCTTGCCTCCGGGAGACTACACGGTAGAAGTCTGGCATGAGAAGCTGGGGGCACAGGACCAGGAGATCACGGTTTCTGCGAGTCAGGCTGCCACACTCGACTTTAACTACGGAGGCTAGGAGCGGGCTCCGGTCCTCTTTCGGACTGGTTGGAGCAGCTGTCCCTCCAGGCACTCGATCTCCATGAGCAGGACGAACAACCGAGCACTCCACCTGTTCTGCGTCTTGCTGGCTGTGTGCACGTTTGTCCTGATCATCGCCGGCGGGCTTGTCACCAGCAACGATGCGGGCCTGTCGGTTCCGGATTGGCCGCTCTCCTACGGGCAGTGGATGCCCCAGATGGTGGGTGGGGTTTTCTACGAGCACGGCCATCGCATGATTGCGGCCACGGTAGGGTTGCTTACGGTGATCCTGACCTGCTGGCTCTTTCTGGCCGGGGCGGATCGCCGCCTGAAGAGGCTTGGCCTTTTGGCGGCGGCGGTGGTCGTGTTGCAGGGAGTACTGGGGGGACTGACAGTGTTGCTCGAGCTCCCCGTGGCGGTTTCCGTGCTTCACGCCATGCTGGCACAGGGTTTTTTCTGCATTGTGATCTCTCTGGCATTGTTTACATCACGGTTCTGGCCCCCCGCCGCAGCCGACCTGGCCACCCCGGCCCAGCCCCGGTTGCGGACAGCTCGACTGCTCACCCTCGCACTGTTTGTCCAGCTCCTTCTGGGCGCTGTGCTGCGTCACAGTGGTACGATCGACGGAGTGAAGGCTACCCGGGTCGATTTCCTGGCTCTGGTGGGGCACCTGGCTGGAGCGCTGTTTGTCGCCACTTTGATCATAGCTGTGGGATTGCCGATTCTAAAGAACGTCTCGACCGGCCCGACGGCCCAGTTGAGCAGCCTCTTGCTCGGACTCTTGGTCGTGCAGCTCGGGCTGGGAGTGGGTGCATTGCTGGTGCGCCTCCAGGCCGGCGATCGAATGCAGCCGATGCCCGCCGATGTTGGCGTGACAACAGCGCACGTGGCCGTTGGTGCCCTTATGCTGGCTGCGAGTCTGATCCTCACGCTGCTGCGGCGCACTGACGAGGCCGGTGATAGAGCGGTGATTCTGGGCCCCGGTGAAGTTTCATGAAGAGCAAGGCTGCCGCCAGAGTGTCCGCTTCAGGAGGACTCCTGTTCGCTTACTTCGAGCTCCTGAAGCCGAGGGTTTCTTTCCTGGTTGCGTTGACGACTGCCGCCGGGTTTTATCTGGCATCAACTTTCCCCGTCGACTGGCGCGCTCTGATGTGGACCGTCCTGGCCACTGCTTTGCTCTCGGGTGGATCCGTTTGCCTGAATCAGATCGTGGAGCGCCAGCAGGACTCTCGCATGACCCGTACGGCCGGTCGCCCTTTGCCCACAGCACGAGTCAGTGTGAGGTCGGCGACCGCCTTCGGAATCTCGTTGATCCTGGCGGGTACGGTCGTCTTGCTGTCCACGACCAGAGTACTTCCCGCTGCCCTGGGGCTGGCGAGTGCCGCGGTCTATCTCTTTGCATATACACCCTTGAAGAAACGGACGGCTTATTGCACCACGGTGGGGGCAGTACCGGGCGCCATTCCTCCTTTGATCGGCTGGACCGCTGCCGGTGGACCGCTCGACCTGGAAGCCTGGATGCTTTTCGGGATTCTCTTCCTGTGGCAGTATCCCCATTTTCTGGCCATCGCCTGGATCTATCGGGATGATTACCGGAAGGGCGGCTTCAAAATGCTTCCTCTGGACGACCCATCCGGGAAAAGGACAGCCGGGCAGATTGTTCTTTTTGCGGTCCTGCTCTGCGCTGTCAGCCTGTTTCCGTGGGCATTTGGACTGGCGGGTAGGATCTATTTCTTGGCCGCTTTGCTGGCTGGTATCGCTTTTCTGGCAACGACCCTCAGCCTGTTGAAGACTCCCACGACACCCCACGCTCGATATGTCATGAGGGCTTCCGTGTTTTATCTGCCCTGGCTGCTGGCGATCCTGGTCTGGGATCGGCTTTAGAGAATCCCAGATCCCGCCTCTCACACTTTCAGGCTGCCGGTTGCCGCCCCGAGGCCGACCCCCACTTTCATGAGCGCGCAACGAGGAACGCCTTACTTGATGCGTTCCGTCAACAGAAAGGTGATGTCATCGGTCTGGGCGCGATTCTGCGTGAAGTTCTCGATAGCATCCAGGATGCTTGCCTGAAGAGCCTCGGCTCCCCGGCTACCGTTTTTCTGGATGAGCTTGATCAGTCTTTCCTCCTCGAACATGTCCCCTTTCATGTTCTCGGCTTCGGTCAGCCCGTCCGAGTAGACGACGAGAAGATCGCCCGGGTTGAGCTGAATCGGACTGGCGCTGTAGTCGGCAAAGTCAAAAGCTCCCAGGACCAGATTCTCGGAGCGCAACTCTTCGATCGTCCCATTCTCCTTTCGGTAAAGATAGGCCGGATTGTGCCCTGCGCTGACGTAGTGACCCGTTCCGTTTTGATCCAGACTGAACAGGAAGAGCGTCACAAATCGGTTTGACTGGGTTCTCTCGCAGATAAACAAGTTGGCCCGTGCCAGGGCCTCGGTCGTGTCAATGCCCGACCGGATTTGTAGATCCAGGGCCCCCTGCAGAAGAGAACTCAGCAAGGCAGCCGAGACCCCCTTCCCGGAGACATCCGCCAGGACTCCGATCAGCGCATCGGTACCCACGTCGTAGAAGTCGTAGAAATCGCCGCCGACGTGATGGGTCGGTTCGCTGAAGGCACGCAACTCGTAGGATTCGATCTTGGGCAAGGTAGGAGGTAGCAGTGTGCGCTAGGTTTCCTGAGCCAGGGCCATTTCTTTTTCGAAAACCTTTCTCTCTTCCAGCGCTTCCAGCATGTTCAGCTTTTCAAACACGTTGCCTGCTTCCAGGGCGAGTTTGCTGAGGATTTTCTCGTCCAGGCCGGAGAGGGCGTGCATTGTCTTGGTGCTGTCCAGATAGAGGATTGCCCGGACCTCCATCTCTTCCGAGTCCGGCGAAATCCACCTGAGAGGCAGGCAGGCCAGAGCTCTCAGGTTCATGGCCACAATGCTGTCCTGCTGAGCCAGATCACCGGCGATTCCCTTGGTCATGAACACATCTTCGCCGGTTGCGGCCACCTGGCGGACTACCGTCTGACTGGCATGCATGAACTCGGACTCCTGCATGATGCGGCCGTCACCGTCCATCCCCACCACGTACTCGAAACCGGCAGCCTCACCCATGAGGATGAAACCGCGCTCCGCCCCGGAAATCTTGAGTGCGGAGAGGAGGATCTGCTCAAAGGTGCTGTTGGCCGAGAAGCTCTGTCCGAAGTTGTACTGAAAGTCGAGAAGTATGGACATCTTTTCGAGATCGGACTGCCCCGTGTAGGCAGAGGGAAGGTGCTGAGTTAGCTCCAGAATGGAGGCACCTTCATCAATCGTGGTGTCGTCGTGTCCCTCCTGGGGATTGCCTACGAAATAAGTGATCTCGACTTGAGACCTGCCCTGCCCCAGCGAGATCCGATCGCCCGATTGAAGAACCTGTTCGGTCACGCGATGACCGTTGACAAAGGAGCCGTGGGTACTCTGGAGATCGACCAGATTGTAGTCGTCCTGACCTTTCACGATCCTGGCGTGGTGGCGGGAGACATAGGGGTCGGTCAGGATCACGTCAGCATCCGATTTGCGACCCAGCAGCGTCTCATCCACGGACAGGACGAAGATCTGCTCCCGACCTTCGGAGGTAAACCATCGCAAGTACGGACTTCTCATCACCATGAGTAGTTAAAACAAAAACCGGCCAAATTCAACAAAAAGGGGGATTGGGGCAGCGGCTGAGCGGTTGCGGTCGGGCGCGCTTCATGGTCCAATTTCATGATACCGCCCCCTATAGAAGAGTAAGGGATCACGGGCTTCGCGGCTCAGGCGCCCCCCAGCAACTCGGCCTATCAGGATGGTGTGGTCCCCACCCGGACAGGTGGTCTCCAGTTCACACTCGAGGCAGGCCAGGCAGCCTCGGATCAGGGGGGCTCCCAGAGCCCCTCTCCAGTTCAGGTACCGTGTCCGATCGACCCCCGACCTCGCAAAGTGATCCGACAGGTGAACTTGTTTCGCGGACAGGATATTGATTGCAAACACTTTACTCTGGAGAAAAGAGTTGAGCCCGGCCATCTGGTTGTGGAGACAGACTAGAACTAAGAGCGGGTCCAGAGAGACAGAGGTAAAGGAGTTCGCGGTGACTCCATAGGGTTTCCCCGCGCCGTCGCACGTGGTCACGATCGTGACCCCGGTGGCGAAGTTTCTCAGGATCTTTCGAAAGAGTGCTGGATTCATTTGCAACGCTGATACTCCCCTCTAAAGAAAGAAGCACTGTAGCAGGTCCAGGTTCAAGGTTCCACGCTCTGGAAGCTGGACTGCCTCGAGTGGAAGGGGCCTCCGGGCTGCGACCGGGATTTAAGTGTCGGCGCCAGGAAAGTGGGAGGGGTCTCCGGGCTGCGTCCGGGACTTAAATGTCGGCGCCAGGAAAGTGGGAGGGGCCTCCGGGTTGCGTCCGGGAATTGAAACGTCGGGAGTCTGGAAAGTGGGAGGAACCTGAGGGCTGCGTCCGGGAATTTAAACGTCCTCTGCCCTCAGGTCCCTCCCACTTTCCAGAACCCACTTTCCAGAACCCATGCAGCAACCGGGTAGATGGTTTACAGATTAGACCGGGTACATGGTTTACAGATTCAAGGATAGATTTTCCATTCTCTCCAATCAAAGCGGGCCAGCAAGACATGGCCCAGGTAGATGCTATAGATAGCGTCGTCGATTTCCTCCAAACCGAGAACAGTTCAAGGATAGATTTTCCATTCTGCGAGGAGAGATCGGGAAAGAGGTGCGGGACCTGACGCGAGAGATTTGCCGATCGTTGGATATCGAGATCGTGAAGGGGCATGTGCGACCCGATCATGTGCATTTGTTGTTGGATGTGCCGCCGAGATTGGCGCCGAGCCGAGTGATGCAGGCGATCAAAGGGAAAACGTCGCATCAGCATCACCGCAAGTTGCGCAAGGAGTTTTGGGGACGACATCTTTGGGCACGAGGGTACTTCGTGGCGACGACTGGGAATGTGAGCGATACGACAGAGTATATAGAAACCCATGTCGAGACCCGAGACGACGATTTTCGGGTCAGCGCCTGCGAGCGAAGCGAGGTCTTTAGGCGACTTCAGGCAAATCCACCGGGCGGTGGATCGTGATTTGAGTTTGATCCGGCCGATCTTGTTTACCTTACGAACCAGAAAGTGAGCCGGGTACTCGAGTTGAGGTGGTTGATGGGGATAAGGCCTTGAGGAAGGTCTGTATAGATCCGAGGGCGTTCTTCCGTCCAGCGCCTGGTGAGGTCGTTTCTGATTGTAGTAGCGCTGGAAGCGATCAAAGCGTTGCTGCTGAGCCGGCAGGGTGCCAGCAGCGGGGCGAGTGGTTTCTGCCTTGAGGGTGCGATGCATGCGTTCATGACGGCCATTCTGCTGCGGTTGACCTGGTTGGATTCGCAGCGGCTGGATTCCCAGCTTGATCCACCACACAGCCAGACGTGAGAGACCACATAAGGCGGTAGAGGAAAAGGGTGCCCCGTTGTCAGTGAGGATCTGTTGAGGTAAACCGCAGCGACGAAACAGTTGCTCGAAGACAGGCATTGCACCCGTGTGTTGAGTCGAAGTCTTGGCACTACAGGCCAATAGATAACGGCTGTAGGGATCGAGGATCGTCAAGGGATAACACCACTGCCCGTTGCCGGTTTTAAACTCTCCCTTGAAGTCGGCCGTCCAGACATCGTTACAGTTTCGGATTTCGACGATAGGCCGCCCCGGGTGGGCCCAGCGCCGGCGCCGGCGCCGGGGCTTGATCAGTCCATGACGTTTGAGGATTTCCCCGGCAGTTGAGAAAGCTGGAAGAGGTAACTGTGGACGAAGCTTCTCTAAGTGCTGAATGATCTTGACTGGCCCCCAAGTGGGATGGCGTTTGCGCAGCTGCACAATCTCCCGCTCCAGCTCTGGCGGGGTCTTGTGAGGACAGTAGTGGGGAATTCGAGAGCGATCCGTCAGTCCCTCCAGGCCTTCTTGCTTGTACCGATTCCACCACTTGTAGGCTGTTTGACGGCTCACCCCATACCGTTTGCTCAGCTCACTGAGGGTGTACATTCCAGCTTTCACATCCATAACAAAACGAAACCGTTGTTCCACAGCTTGGGTCTCCAGCCAGGGCATAGGGCCTCTCCTTTCCTGCCCTATGCTCTAACTCCACTGTGTAAACCATGTACCCGGTCAGTACCCCACTTTCCAGAACCCAGAACCCAGAACCCAGAACCCAGTTAATGAAAATCATGCGAGGGCAGTTTTGCATCCTGGATTTCCAGAGGCCAGAAGCGATTCGCCAGTACGGAGACGACATTATCGGAATTCTGCAGGACGCCTTCAATGAGAAGAAACGGATGGCTGACCAGAGTGACCCGGTTTTTCTTGAAAACGGGAGGCTTGACCACAATGTTGGCGATACCAGTTTCATCCTCGAGGCTCAGAAAAAGAAATCCTCTGGCAGTCAAGGGGCGCTGGCGGACAATGATCCCCCCGGCAACCCGAACCCGCTGACCATTCTTGGTTGAAACCAGGCGAGAGACTGAAACGGCCCCCTTCTTGGACACGAACTCTCGGACAAGCGCCATCGGATGAGGTCCTGTGGTCAGTTTGGTTCCCCGATAATCTGCCTGAAGGCGTTCCAGTGCATTCATGTCCGGGAGGGGATACCCACTGTCACTTACGGAAGGCATGGAATCAAAGAGGGGACCGGATTGACGGGACGCTTCTTCTACTTGCCAGAGGGCTTTGCGGCGTTTCATTCCAAAGCAGTTCAAGGCGCCGATTTCAGCCAGTGTCACCAGTTCCGGTTTCTGTAGTCGGCACCTTTTCACAAAGTCATCCAGATCTCGGAAGGATCGCCTCTGACGTTGTTCAACGATGCGGCGACCTGCTTTTTCCCGGAGTCCCTGGACATAGCGAAACCCCAGTCTTACGGAACCTTCGAGTTCAATCGTACAGAGCCAGTCCGATTTCGTGACATCAATGGAGCTGATCTGCTGGCCACGGTGCTGAGCATCTTTGACGAGAGTTGCCGGGCGATAAAAACCCATGGGTTGATTGTTCAGGAGAGAAGCATAGAAGGCTTCCGGAAAGTGGACTTTCATATAGGCACTCGCGTAAGCCAGCAAAGCGAAGCTGGCTGAATGGGATTCTGGAAAGCCATAGAGTGCAAAGGAGGATATGTAGCGGATGATGATGGCTGCCGTTTCACCGCGGATTCCATTTCTTTCCATACCCCGGCGAAGCTTTGCTTCAATCTTTTCCATTCGTTGTTCAGAACGCTTAAAGCCGAGTGCGCGTCTGAGTTCTTCGGCTTCACCTCCGGAGAATCCCGCCACGGTCATTGCAATCTTCAAGAGCTGTTCCTGGAAAATAGGTACACCAAGAGTGCGCTTGAGTATGGGTTTTAGCGAGGGGTGAGGGTAGGTGACAGGTTCCAGCCCGGCTCGTCTCCTCAGATATGGATGCACCATCTGCCCCACGATCGGCCCGGGTCGAATAATTGCGATTTCCACGACTAAATCATAGAAGCAAACGGGTTTGAGGCGAGGTAAAGTCGCCATCTGAGCCCGGCTTTCGACCTGGAACAACCCGACCGTGTCGGCTTTCTGCAAGAGATCATACACACAAGGGTCATCTTGAGGAAGATGGGCCAGATCCACCTGCTTACCCGAGTGCCTGTGAATCAAGTGGATCGCATCCTGCAGAGCTGACATCATTCCCAGACCCAGTAGATCGACCTTGATAATTCCCAGATCGGCACAATCTTCTTTGTCCCATTGAATGACTCTCCTGCGCGGCATACTGGCATTCTCCAGGGGAACGACCGAATCGAGCCGGCCTCGGGCTAGGACCATCCCTCCGCTGTGCTGACCGAGATGTCGAGGGAGATCTTGAATCTGCCGCCACAGCTCAAAAAAGAGCCGGGTCCGATGATGAGAAGGGTCTAGACCGGATTTTCTGAAGTGATCGGTGTCGATTTCCTCGGGATGAGGACCCCAGCTTGTGAGTAGTTTGGAAAGTCGATTGATGACTTCAGGAGCGAATCCGAAGCTTTTCCCAACTTCTCGTGCTGCACTTCGGGCTCGATAGGTGATCACGTTGGCCGTCATGGCTGCTCCAAGTTGCCCGTACCGTTCGTAGACATATTGGATGACCTGTTCTCTCCGGTCTCCACTGGGGAGATCAATGTCGATATCGGGCCATTCACCTCGTTCCTCTGAAAGAAATCGCTCAAAAAGCAGGTCCATTCCCACCGGGTCGACAGCAGTGATCTCAAGGCTGTAGCAAACAGCACTGTTGGCAGCGGATCCGCGGCCCTGCGCCAGGATTCCCTGTTTTCGACAGAACTGAACCAGGTCCCAGACGATGAGAAAGTAACCGGCCAGGTCCAGTTTTTCGATCAATGCAAGTTCTTTCTCAATTTGCCGACGAGCTCGTTGATGGTAGGGGCGATAGCGCCCTCGGGCTCCCTGATGGGTCAACTTTCTGAGATAGCTGTTCATGGTCTCCCCGGCTGGGAGAGGAAAGAGTGGAAACTGATATCCCAGGTTCTCCAGTGTGAAGTGAAGCTGTTGGCTCAAGAGGCAGCTGTTCTGAAGAGCTGGCTGTAGATCACTGAAGAGAGATTGCATTTCCGTAGACGGCTTGAGATATCGTTCTGAATTCACTGCCAGAACCCGGCCGGCTTCTCGCAATGTCGTCTTATGACGGATGCAGGTCAGGACATCCTGCAGAGGCCGGCGTTGCTGGTCCGCATACAGGACTCCGTTTGAGGCCAGCAGGTCCAGACCATGGCGTTCTGACAAGCTGATCAAGATTTGATTCAGGCGTTCCTGATCGCGCAGAAAATGGCGCTGGATCTCGACAAAGACACCGTGGCGCCCAAAGATCCCCTTGAGACGATCCAGCATCCGAGAGGCTTTTTGCAAACCGTTATTGCGAATCGTCTTTGCGATCGGTCCCTCCAGATTTCCGGTAAGGCACACCAGTCCTTTCGAGTGCAACTCAATCTCGTCAAGATCGACGGCTCCTTTTCCTTTGGGAGCCCGCAACTTCATTCGAGTGATGAGCTGGCAGAGATTCTGATAGCCCTTGCGATTCTTCACCAGGAGGGAAAGTTCTCCTCCTCCTTTCAAACTGATTCGCGCTCCTACCAGAGGACGAACTCCTGCTTCGCGGCAGGCTTTGTAGAACCGGGGTGCTCCAGAAACCCCATCTCTGTCGAGCAGGGCAAGGGCAGGGTATTCCAGCCGGGCCGCCTCTCGAGCCAGTTCTTCCGGTAAGGAAGCTCCTTCCAGAAAGCTGAAAGCACTGCTGGTTTTCAGTTCGATGTACATAATTGGGTTCTAGGTTCTAGGTTCTGGGTTCTGGGTTCGATTGGGCCTCTCGCATCCCGATCATCCCGTCTCCAGTGGTGGAGACCGAGAGTGGGAGGAGCCTTGGGGCGGCGCTCGGGAATTTAAACGTTGCGCCGCCCCAAGGCCCCTCCCACTCTCTTGAAGTTGTGGGGCCTCTCCCGTTTCCCGCCTCCCGAAGTCAGTCATAAACCCCCTCGATAAAGTACTTTTTTAAAATCCCGTCCCAATAGATTCGATACACCACCCCATCTACCATTTCGATGTCCCATTCATCTCGAGACCAAACCCTGTCTGAGTTTCCAGGTTCTTGAACTCTTTCCACTTCCCACCAGTTTCCAGAGGATCGCCACGGACCGGAGCAGCCGACGATCCGGTGAGTGTGCACTTCGATCGGTTGAGGGGGCCGCAGTCTTCGCAGAACCAGGCTCACCCGTCTCCCGTCTCCGGTGGTGAGACCGAGAGTGGGAGGAGCCTTGGGGCGGCGCGAAAATTCCCGACGCCGCCCCAAGACTCCTCCCACTCTCTTGAAGTTGTGGAGCCTCTCCCGCCTCCCGCACTCTCCCCACCGGACAAGGAGTGAGTTGATAACGATCGGGCTGGTGGGTATCCGCTGGCACAGCGGTTCCCAGATGAGACTCTCCGGTGAGCGCGTTCAGTCTGGAGAGAGTTCGCGAGAATTGCTCCGGATGAGTCTGGTTCGGCTCCAGCAGAGAGTGTTGAAAAATCTGAGGCCGCGAAGGTTGTGCTTCCAGCTCGACCCGAGAAATTGCAGCCGTGGGTTTTTTGGACTGGAGTTTCAGGCGCAGCAGCGAGAGCAGGATTTTGGGATTTCGCATCGGAAAGGCCAGAGAAATGGATTGCCGGTACCGGTCCTTATTCGCCAGTTCGAGCTGAAGATCCAGGCGATCGGTTGCCAGTCCGTGATCTTCCAGTTGGCGACAGAGTTGCTCCAGGAGTTTCCCGAACAAGAAGGTCAAAGGTTTAAGGTTTTCAATCTTCCACTGCAGTTCTTCCACGGCAACAAAACGTGGTGGTTCGGTTACTGGTTCAAAAGGCTTCAAGTCTTTCCCGCGAGCCAGTCGCTGAAGCTGCAGTCCTTCATCTCCCATTCGGGCTACAAGCTGTGACTGGGGAAGGTCAGCCAGTGAACCGATTCGGCGTATCCCCCACCGTTGCAAGGTTGCCAGGGCCTCGTCTGAAAAGGAGTGCAGAGCGAACAAGTGTTCAATCGAAAAGTCCCGGATGAATTGGCTGGTCTGTCGTTCCGGAACGCGGCTGCCCGGTTTCAAACGCGCTGTCAGAATCGCCACAATCCTGGATGAGGCCAGGCCAAAATGAAGTGGTTCCCTGTGAATACTGATTTGAAGTAATTGATCGAATACCTGTTCCTCGTATCGTTGGGAAACGGGAAAAAGAACGGTTCCCGATGTTTTTCCACGCGCGGAGAAAACGATCTGGCGATGCTCAGAGAGGAACGCGAATCAGAGCTATAGATGGCAATGAATCTTGACATGGCCATGATGCCTGCCCCGAAGCAGGCTCACACGGGTGCTGAGTCCTTGCAGGAGTTGAAACTGATTCGACAGCAACGGACGAGATTTGTGCCGGGTGGACCTCCAGCGGACGGAGGATCGGTCCAAGCCAAGCACTGTAGTTGCCGCACTTCCCGCACAGGGATTGTGAGAGAGCATAAGAAAGGCGACCTTTTTTCCCTGAAGAACCTTTTTGATTCGAAACCAGCAGTGAAACGGAATTTTCTGAACGGTTGCCTCACAGTTTTGATGCGAAGGAGCCTCCAGGTCGAGGACGATCACTCTGAAGTCTTGAGAACGGGTCAGAATGTCAGCGGTTTTTAATGAGTTTTGAACCTTGTTCAAAATCGAATCTCCCTGGCACCGGATCCACAAAAGCCGCTGCAGTTGAATGCCGGCTGTCCGGGCAAAGTGAGGATCAAAGGTGTCGAAGGTATCAATGTAAGCAACGCGAAAATGTTCGAAAGTGGCCGCTGCAAGAAGCGTAAAAAGCAAGCTCGTTTTGCCACTCGAAAAAGAGCCGGTGAATTCAGAAATTGTTCCCAGGGGAAGTCCCCCTCGCAGCAATTGATCCAGTGACTCAATACCGGTTGGGAGAATGGGTTCTAGGTTCTGGGTGCTGGGTTCTGGGGTTTTGGGTTGTGTACGAAGGGAAGAGAGCATTTATTTTCACCTTTTGTTCACCTATGATAGAGACTTGCCCTCCGAGGTTCAAGCTTTTGGGTTCCAGATTCCAAATTCCAGATCAAGATCAGAGAGTGGGAGGGGCCTCGGGCCTCGGGGGCGCTCCCGGGCCGGTCTAAACGGTCGCCGCCCCCGAGGCCCAAGGCCCCTCCCACTCTTTCCTGAACTCTTAGGAATCTGGAATCTGGAATACCCCCAAAACGGTATAATCACGCACTCGGCATGCCGCTCAATCCAGAACCCAGAACCCAGAACCCAGAACCCAAGAAAACCCACCGCTCAAAACTGCTGGTTCTGCTCGTTCTCATTATTGGGATCTTCATTCCTGTTCAGTTCTGGAGAGGTGTCTGGTTCGGCCGCGAGCTCACGGATGCCCAGCTCCAAAAGTTCTTCAGCGAGAGCACCAAACCACGATCGATCCAGCACGCCCTTGTACAGATCGACGAACGGATTCGGAAGGGTGATCCCGAGGTCCCACGCTGGTATCCGCAGGTGGCGTCCCTCTCAGAGCACCCTCTGCCTTTGATACGGGCCGAGGCTGCCTGGGTTATGGGACAGGACAGTCGATCCGAGCTCTTCCATCGAACCCTTCTTACCTGTGTGGAAGACTCCAGTCCTCTGGTTCGTCGTAATGCGGCACTGGCGCTGGTCCGATTTCGAGATCCGGCGGCACTCGATGAACTGTGCTCCATGCTGAAGAACTGGCCGGTTCGAAGCTCTGTCGCCGGTCGAGTAGAGGTTCGGGCGGAACCGGGACAGTGGGTACACAGTGATGTCGAACTGGCAGTCGTGCTGGGTGAAGATGGGAGCATGACCGAGATTCGTACTGAACTACGGGGGAGGATTCTGGAAGTGACGGTAGTTCCTGATCAGGCGGTTGCCGAGGGGGACACTATCATCCTCCTTTCTCCCGACCCGGAGCATGTGTGGGAGTCTTTGGTTGCCGAGGGGGACACTATCATCCTCCTTTCTCCCGACCCGGAGCATGTGTGGGAGTCTTTGCGGGCCCTGTATCTCATAGGCACGAAAGCTGAACTGGAGTTAGTGGAATCCTGCGCCCTGAATCCCAGGTATACAGAGGAGCTGCGAAGACAGGCTCGAGCGACCGCCGAGGCAATCCGGGAACGCTAGCTAGCAGTTCGTGAGACTTCCACCCTCGGGCTGCTTGCCCCGTTAACCGCCCGGGGGGTGAACCGTGACAGAAATACTACCAGGGAAGTGGGCCAAAACCGGCTTCAACCTGATCGATATCCACCATGTCAATCGCGTCCCACGGGCAGCCATCCAGAAAGGTATCCTCGGGCCCCTTGCTGATGCACAGCTTACAGCCGATGCAAAGCAGCGGGTCGACTTCAATTCGCCCCAGAGGTGGCGCTTCGGGATCGGTTACCCACACCATGCAGTTCTCCACCGGACAGTAGTCAACGCAGGCCGGAGATCCGGCACACCCTGTACAGGAGTCATTGATCAGCGCGACAATGCGGGGCTTTCTCTTGCGCTTGTGGGATTGTTTGACGGTGGTCGAATCTTTCAGTACGTCAACAGGCATCTCTGATCAGCTCCCGTCGTCTTTGCTCTGACCTGTGCCCTCACCGCCGGGCTGAGCGGGAGCGGTCTCGACTTCCTGGTCTCCAGCCTCCTCTTCCAGTGATGCTGGAGGCTGAGTCGTCTGTTGCGTCTTCTGGGCTTTTTTTTCAGCTCGAGCCGCTGCCGCTGCCGCTTTTGCTTCTTTAGCTTTTTTCTCCTGTTCTTCGAAGTAGCCGAGTGGATACCAGGAGACCTCATAATCGGGAAATTTGTCCTGAAAAAGTCGAGCTACTGTTTCCCGCTCCTCCTCGGGGCCGTACTCGGGGCTCGCGCCAAAGAGCGTGACCGTCGCATAGTATGGATTAATGGCCAGGCTGCCGCCCCCGCCCACGTGAAGGGTAGCTCGAGATTCATCTAGACCGGTACCTTCCAGGCTTTGCCAGGTCCAGTTGATAATGCGCTGATCTAGCTCTTCCCGATAGGGGCGAAAATTCAGGGTCCGAACCAGGAATTCCTCCTGGTCCCCCACTATGAGTCGGAAGACAAGATAGCGAAAATGAACCCCGCTGTCTTCGACTTCAAGACGAGGGATCTTGCTCAGGTCGATTGCCATTCTTGCTCCAACCGGGACAGTCGTCAAAGCGCCTGGTCAACGAAGAGGCTCAACGAGATGCCTGCAAACATCAGAAGCAGGCCAATCCGGAATCCCCAGATGCTCAGGGTGGACTCTCCGGAACCTAATAGTCCGAAGGTGGAGAGCAGGGCCAGGCCCAGCAGGGAAATGCCCAAACCCAACCAAATAAACGTCAACCCTTTCCTCCAGGTGTGCTTTGAAAGACGAATCGTGTCATGTGATTCGTCCTGATGCAGACTGGTCGTCGAGCTAGGACCCAGTTCACCAAATCCTCACGGTGCGCAATTCTAGCTTCGCCTGTTCGGGGAAACAAGAAGGATTTCAAAATAAACCCTCCCCGGAAACAGGGTGAAATAAGGTCTCTCGATCCCGAGTTCAGGCCAGTTGATAGGTTTCCTCAGTCTCGTTCTCGGGCTCTGAGGAAGCAGCCCCGTTGAGCTGGGCCAGCTCTTTCTCGGTTACCTTCAAGCGGCGGGTTGTCTTCTTGTAGTAATGCGGATGCTCGTTCTTACGTGCGTTGTACACCTCGGTCCAGCACTGCTTGCATTCCTGGATATGGTCCAGGAAATCGAGCTTCTCGTCCAAATCAAGCTCATTGCAGAGAAAACGAACAACCGTCTGGCGATTGCAAATCTCTGTCGGAATCATCAAAGAATCTCCTATAAAGTCTTATTAATCCCCTATAAGACCGAATCAGACCCTCGAAAGTTTCAAAAAAAATGCACTTTGTTACACCTGAAACTTTGCCACTAAGCAATGTGTTTTTGAGGTGACAATGGTGTATCCCGTCAGCAGCAATGAGACACATTGAGCCTCAGGACTTAGAGACAGTTTGAAGGGAGCTTGACAGCTTCTGTCGGGGTGTCGATGCTGGCCGTGGCGTAACAAAGAGGAGAAACCACCATGGCCACAGACGTTGTTAAACAGATTCGCAGAAAGACCCGCCGGAAGTTTTCCGCCGATGAGAAGATCCGGATTGTCCTGGAGGGACTTCGGGGCGAAGTCCCGATCACCGAGCTGTGTCGACAAGAAGGAATTCAGCCGTCGATCTATTACAAATGGTCGAAGGCCTTTCTGGATGCCGGCAAGAACGGGTTGACCCGGGACACGCGGCGGGATGCCACATCCCAGGAAGTACGACGGCTCAAGGAAGAAAACGATGCGCTCAAGAGGGCCGTGGCTGAGACGGTGCTGGACAATCAGCGGCTGAAAAAAAGTTTGGGCCTGTAAAGCGGAGAAGGTATCAGCGAATGGCTGCCGAATATAAGCTGGAAGTTCTACGGGCCGTCGAGGGTTCCGGGCTACCGGTGACACAGGCTCTGGCTCAGCTTCAGATACCACGCTCGACCTATTACCGGTGGCGAACAAACTTTCGTAGAAGGGGTGTTGTGGGCTTGCGAGATCGTCCCTCTTTCCACAGCCGGGTCTGGAACCAGGTCCTGCCTGAGGAGCGACACAAAACGTTGGAGATTGCCCTGTTGTATCCGGAGTGGTCGCCGCGGGAAGTGAGCTGCCATATTACGGACCAGTGCGGGTTTACGATCTCCGAGTCGTCGGTCTACCGGATCCTGAAAGCGGAAGGGCTGATCCGAGAAGTTGAGCAGAAGACGTTTCCAGCAAGCTCCGAATATCGGGTCAAGACCGCCTGGCCAAACCAGCAATGGCAGACCGACGCGACGTATCTACTGATCAAGAACTGGGGTTGGTATTACCTGATCTCGGTACTGGACGACTTCAGCCGCAAGATCCTGGCCTGGCGGCTGCAACCGGCCATGACGGCGGGCGACTTCAGTGAGGTTGTCGAGGCGGCTTGTCAGGCAACGGGTATCGACCGGATGGAAAGTCAGAAGAGACCGCGGCTGGTAACCGATCGTGGCTCGGCTCTGATCTCCAGGGACTTCGGCTACTATCTGGAAGCCAAGGGACTGGGCCATATTCTGGCCTCGCCCTACCACCCGCAGACGAATGGAAAGATAGAACGCTACCATCGCTCCTGCAAGGAGCGAATCAATCTGCTGGTATGGGAGAGTCCGGAGGAGCTCGAGCGGGAGATCGGAGCGTTCATCGAATACTACAACAGCCGGCGCTATCACGAGGCGCTCGGAAACGTGACGCCCGATGATGTTTACTTTGGCAGAAGAGATTCGATTCAAACTAGAAGAAGGAGGTTGAAGGGAGTAACGCTCGCCCGTCGGCGAGTGATCAATGCTAATCTAGCCAGACCAGCAGCGGCCCCGAGTGTCTCTTAAACCTCGGGCCATTTTGTCCCATTTGCGCTGACGACGTACAGTGACAATGGTCACTTCTGCGAAGTTTTTTGCACCTTTACGCACAATGTTGGCAGGCCAACCGGGTCTTGAGCTAAGAGCAGGATGAAACATTCCACTACATCCAACCTCTAAGAAGACGCAAAGCAGGAGAGGTCGCGACTATCCGCTCACTCTCGGAAAGGAGAATCAAGATGAAACATGTCGGGCTCAAATCAGCATTGCTGCTTCTTTTCTTGAACGTCTTCGCTTCCGCGGCGCTGGCAGGAGGGGACAGCCAGTTTTCGGAAGCGGAACAGGCGATCTATAAGGAACTTCTCAAGTTGCCCTACTATGGGGTCTTTGACCACATCCGCTTTGAAGTGGTCGGGGGCCGGATTGTGCTCAGCGGCCAGGTGACTCGTCCGACTCTGAAGAAATCAGCCGAGCGAGTCGTGAAACGTGTCGAAGCCGTCATGGAAGTAGAGAACCGGATTGAGGTGCTGCCTTTGTCGGGTTTTGACGATGAGATCCGCCTGTCTTTGTTCAGGTCCATCTACGGGCGGGGCGACTTCCTGAGATATGGAAGTGTCCATGCCCCGATCCGTATCATCGTAAGAAACGGTCACGTGGACTCTCGAGGGTGCGGTTGCAACCGAACTCGAGAAAAGTCTCGCCTATCATCGCGCAACAGGGGTCTTTGGCGTCTTCTCAGTGACGAACAACCTGGTGACCTGACCCCCCAGAGTGGGAGGGGCCTCCGGGCTGCGTCCGGGAATTTAAACGTCCTCCGCCCTGAGGCCCCTCCCACTTTCCAGAACCCAAAACCCAGAACCCAAAACCCAGAACCCAGGCCACTATCTGAACCGAAACCGGTACCTGAGCCCGAAGCGGACATAGAGCCCCGGGTCTGGAAACCCCACAAAATGGTGAAACTCCCGGTCTAGCAGGTTATCGATCCGAGCGAAAAGCGTCAGATCCCGGGCAGCGTGGTAACTGACTGCCAGGGCCGTGTTCGCGTACCCTCCCACCTGGTCCTGTTCGGGCACCGGAATCTGGAAATCGAAACGAGGACCGACCCAGGTGTTATCGATGTGGAGTTGAGCCCTAGGGTGAAAATCCCAATCCAGGCGAATTCCGCCCAGCCAGCGGGGCCGATCCCGAAGCGGTTCACTGGATCCTTCGATCTCAAAATCGAGGAAAGTTAGGTGGCCGGAGAGTTGCAGTGAATCAGTGATACGCCCCTGGGCCTGTGCCTCCACCCCCCGGGTTGTAACGTGAGAGCGATTCACGAGCCGAAACTGTTCAGGACTGAAGTCGATCAGATCAGTAAAGGAATTGTGATAGTAGGAGAGAGAGATCAGCCCTTTTCCATTGGCCAGCGGTTGCTCGATTCCAACATCGAAGCCACGGCTCTTCTCAGGCCGCAGATCGGGATTCCCCACATTGGGTTCTCCCAGGGCGAAGAAGGAGGGCAGCTTGAAACCCTCTGCCCAGCTGGCCTTGATCCGTGTCTGGCGGGGCCCCAGACGAACGCTCCCTCCCAGGCGGGGAGAAGTCTCCAGCGATGCATCATCGCTGTTGTCCATCCGCAGGCCCGCATCGAACTGATAACGGCCCTGCGCGTACCGCACTTCGCCTCCCCATGACCAGGTGTCCCTTTCCAACAGAAAGCCACCTGGAAAGAGGTCGGCAATGACGGCATCCAGGGCTCCGCTTTCGTGTCGGAAGGCAATATCAAGGCCCGCTTGCCAGCCTGATCCGAACAGCCAGTAGTGATCCAATTGAACCCGGGCCCGCTCGAAATCGCTATCGGAATCGATCCCGGGCCGGGAGCTGAAGGTGGGTGGAATCTCATCCAGAATGGGAGGGGTTTCGGCATTCTCCAGGCGGTTGTAGTAGTCGAAATGAAATCGTTGGAACCAGCTTCCCGTGATCTGCTGAAGCCAGGTTGCCCCGAAAACCCTTTCCTGGACATCGGAGTGCTGGGGTTCACCCAAGATGGAGAATTCGGACCCCCCTCCGTTGGGTGGGAAGCCCTGAACCTGACGATCGTGGAGACGGAAATGGAAATCGAGAGCCGACTCTCCTCCCAGGCTCACGCCGCTGGCAAAGGAAAACGAGGTCCGTTCCAGGTCTTCGTTCTCAACCTGCTCACCAACTTGCAGATGGGATACGTTGGCCGAGTAGTGCCAGGCTTTGAGACGACCCTGACTCCCGGCTCCAAGTTGCCAGGTATCAAAAGAGCCCCCCAGGAAGCCCACGGCGACCTCGGGCGTTCCCTCTCCTCTTCGAGTAATAATGTTAATGACCCCGGCGATCCCTTCGGAGCCGTGCCGAACCGACATTGGCCCGCGCACGATCTCGATGCGATCGACTCTGTCGAGGCTGAAGGCTGTCAGGTCGAAGGACCCACCCAGAATATTGGTCGGGTCGTTGAGCGGAATCCCGTCGATCATGACCAGAGTAAAGTTGGGATCCCCCCCTCGAATCGAGACGGTGCTCAGCCCTCCCCGGCCACCCACCTGAGAGAGGTAGACGAACGGTGTGTGCTGCAAGAGCTCCACCACAGTCTCTGCCTGGCTGGACTCAATATCACTCCGCGAGATCACCGAAACGGAGGCAGAAATCTCGTCGATTGGGAGTTGCTGGGCAGATACCGTGACCACGGTAGCCTCCGGCTCTGGCACTCCGGCACCTCCCGAGTTCTGGCCGCTCAGGTTGCTAATCAGAGTTGGTCCGATCGCCAGCAGGGCAGCAGCCCGCCAGAATGGTCGAATAGAGGCCCGAACAGAGCTCAAGGTGTCGATTCCTCTCTCAAAGTTGAGCATCTTAATGAAACAGGTTTGATCACTTCAAGTCAGATGGGGCCACCATCATTATGCTCTTTTTCGACAGCCTCACCGGCCCACTTTTTTTACTAATCTTTTTGAAGTTACGCAGGAGTGGTGTAAAAAACTACTATGCGTTTCCTTTCTTGTGCCCTGTTTACCGCCGTTCTGTTGCTCTGTCAACTTGGCACGGGGGTCCAACCAGTTCTCGGACAGGATACTCCCATCAAGCCCGAGGAGACCATTCCACTTTTCAACGGCAAAGATCTGAACGGTTTCTCTACCTGGCTGAAAGACGATCACCGGGAGGATCCCTCTGGAGTGTTCACGGTCGTCGATCAGATCGACGAGGTGCCTGCCATCCGGGTCAGTGGCGAGAAGTTTGGCGGGCTCGTCACCCGCGATTCGTACCGCGACTACCATCTCATTGTGGAATTCCGGTGGGGATTGACGACCTGGGGCGTCCGTCAGAACCTGACTCGCGACAGCGGCGTGCTGCTCCATTGCCAGGGACCCGATGGAAACGCCGGGGCGGATTTCAACGGCCCCTGGATGCGTTCGGTGGAAGCCCAGATTATTCAGGGGGGAGTGGGCGATATCATTCTGATCGCAGGCTACAACCGCGCGGGAGAGAAGCTGTTGCCGGAACTGACCATCCCGGTCTCGAGGGACCGGGATGGAGAGCCCTACTATGATCCCGAAGCGGCACCCGAGACCTTTCAAGCCTTTGCTCGAATCAACTGGTACGGCCGCGACCCTGACTGGAAAGATGAGCTTGATTTTCGGGGCATTCAGGACGTCGAGAGTGCGGTTGGAGAGTGGACTCGTATGGAGGTCATCTGCCGGGGAGATGAGCTCACTTACATAGTCAATGGGAGGATCGTCAACCGGGGTTTCGATTCCAGTCTGAGGGCCGGCCGCATCCTCTTTCAGTCGGAAGGCGCAGAGATCTATTTTCGCCGCATCGAACTGCACCCTGTGAACTAAGTACTTACTTCCATAAGTACGATGATGTTTGTTGGGAGCGCGACGACGAGTCGATGCAGGGACATCGGCGAGGAGTCTGGTCTTCGAGTTCAGGGAATCGCTCCACGATCTGGCCTTCATTCTTTCCGGTTTGCCCCTGGGTCTGTGGTGGGTACGGCGGCGCAGAACCAAGACGGGTTCTAGGTTCTAGGTTCTGGGTTCTGGAAAGTCGGAGGGGCCTCAGGGCGGAGGACGTTTAAATTCCCGGACGCAGCCCTGAGGCCCCTCCCACTCTCCTGGCGCTGACACTTAAATCCCGGTCGCGGCCCTGAGGCCCCTCCCACGTTCCAATCTGGAATCGGGCAATCATCAGCCCATCAACCCGCGCTGCTCGAGAAACCTGGTGACGAGCTCACAAAACAGATCCGGCTCTTCCCGGGGTACCCAGTGACCGCAGTCGGGGATGATCTCCAGTTGAGAGTCGCGGAAAAGGGGCTGACTGCGAATCCCGTGCCAGGTTGGTATCAGACGGTCACCGGCTCCATGAATCTGCAACACTGGGGCTCGAATTCGACAGAGCTGACCCTGAAAACAGGTCTTGAACCCGCGCAGTGCGGCCTCGTGCGAAAGAAAAGAGCGCCAGCCGGTCGCCAGGAGCTCATTGCTGGCCAGGTATCCCCGAACCCGGGCCACCAACCTGGCCGAGGGTTGCCTGTTGAGAACGGCTCGCAAAGCGATCTGTGCCCTCAGATCAGAGCGGGATGCGAGCCGACTCAGATGGATATGACTTGCTGGGATTCTCCCCCCGATCCAGGCGATCGGACTCCAGGCAAGTCTGCGGAACAGGCCCAGGCTGTTGACCAGGATCAGAGACTTGACCAGGCTTGGTTGCGCCAGAGCGCAGCCCATAGCGACAAGCCCTCCCAGCGACAAGCCCACCAGGGAAACCGGATGAGTGATTCCTTTCTCGATCAGTTGACAGACACAGTGGATCAGGAAGCGGGCAGTACAGGGTTGGGTGAGAGGGAAGGACCGACCGAATCCGGGGAAATCCAGGCAAATGACTGTCTGCCGCTGGGCCAGCTTCTCTCTGCAGGTGTCCCAGCTGAGCGCCGAATGATCGATGCCCCCTCCATGGAGCAGAATGAGAGTGCCCGGTGAATCTCCGCAAACCGAGTAGTAGAGTGGTTGCCCGTCGGTAACAAAGGTGTGTTCCACTTGCGAGAATACCTTCATCTCGGCTTAAGTACTCCTGGCACTTAGTCTAGTGCACTGGTCATTCTCCTGTTTTGGATTCTCTGAGGTTGATATTGGATCTGCTAACCCAACTCTTGCTGTTACTGCTGCTCTCTCTTGGACTGATCACCGTGGGAATCTGCGCCTTTCTTTTCTGGGCTGTTCCCGGGCTCGAGCGTCGCTTTGTCTTCCAACCTTCCAAAGATGTTACCCAGACCCCGATCCAGTTTGGAGTTCCTTTTGAGCAGTTCTATGTGCCCACCCCGGACGGCGAGCGGCTCAGCGCCTGGCACTTGCTACCTAACCGACCCCGGGCCGCAGTTCTCTATTTTCACGGCAACCGCGGAAACCTGGGACTTTTCGCTGAGGTTCTTGCCCGCCTCTATCAGAATCGACTACAGGTCTTTGCCGTCGATTATCGAGGCTACGGTACGAGTTCGGGTCGGCCCACTGAAAAAGGCGTCTATGTGGACGCGCTGGCGGCTGTTGAGTATTTCCAGGATCGTCTGCGCCTGGAGGGATGTCCGGTGGTCTTCTGGGGCCGTTCTCTCGGAGGCCCGGTGGCCGCCTATGCGTCGGGCCGGGCTTTGCCAGCGGGTGTGATCCTGGAGACCACCTTCTCCAGCAAACGAATCCTCCTGAGAAACTACCCGTGGCAATTCCGATTTTTCTCGGCGTTTTCGAAGTATCGCTTTGACACCCTCCAATATCTGTCCGGACAACGTCTCCCCAAGCTCGTGGTCCACGGTGATCAGGACCGCACGATTCCGGTGGAGCAAGGCCGTTACCTTTTCCGGAACTTGGAGAATCCCAAGAGTTTTCTTGGGATCTCCGGAGCGGACCATATCAATATTCACACGACGGATGAGGATCGCTACTGGAGGACGATCCTGGAGTTTATTGATGGGCTCTGACTGGTTCCTCGTTCCTCGTTCCTGGTTCCACGTTGCGCCCTCGTCAAGACTCGCGCCTCTGTACGTTCGCGGACCGGTGCGCTACCTCAGGGATCCCGGCCCACAGGCCGTAAGGAACAATAACCCCCAAGGAACGTTCAGAGGCAGGAGCGGAAGCGACTGCGTGGCGGCCGTCAGGCCGACATCTTCAATCTGACTCGTCAGGGAAAACAACAACGGGTTGGGCCAATTCACCGGCTTGTCGTGCGATTGCAATCAACGAAAAATCGTGGAAAAGGCGGCAGTAACCGGCAGTACCGGAGACTCTGACCGGATTGCCGTGCTGGGCGCGTTTTGCCGAGTCTTCCTCCAAATCGATTCTGGGGAAGTTCGGCAAAAGAACGTCCATTCCTCTGAAGCCGGTGGCCGGAGGCGCGGAGAGTTCGTCGATTTGTACGGCGTCCGACAACCGGTAGTCCCCTGACTGAAGACGGCATAATTCCCCCAAACAGGCACCGCAGCCCAGTTTCTTGCCAATTTCATGCGCCAGAACGCGAACGTAGGTGCCAGCCGAGCACTGAACCTGGACTACCAGATCGGGTCCGGAGAGCTCCATGAACTCAATACCGTGAATGGACACAGCCCTGGGTTTTCTTTCAACAGCTTCACCCCTGCGCGCTTTCTCATAGAGACGTTCTCCACCAACTCGAACAGCTGAAAACATGGGGGGCATCTGCTCGATTTCTCCCGTAAAGCCCTGCAGGGTTTCTTCCAATTCTCGTGGCGAGAAATTGGGCACCGGGTTGCGGGACTTGACTTCACCTTCAAGATCATAAGTAGTGGTCGTGATTCCCACCCGAATTACGGCTCGATAGGTCTTGTCACTCTGCTGAAAGAACTGTGCCAGCCGCGTTGCGTTTCCCAACAGCAATACCAGCACACCTGACGCCAGCGGGTCGAGGGTCCCGGTGTGACCGACTCGGGAGTTGAAAAATCTCCTGACGGTCTGAACAATGTCGTGGGAGGTGGGCCCCGGGGGCTTGTTTACCACCAGGGCACCGTGAATCGGGGCCTCCTGGTCAGGCTGAGATTCGCTCATGTAGCACGAGCTGCTAGTTCTCCGACAACCTGCTCCACCGCGTCGGGTAATGAGGCTGAGACGGTCAGCCCGGCGGCATTCTTGTGGCCGCCCCCTCCCCAGTGCCGAGCGATTGTCGCCACATCCAGGCGGCCCTTTGAACGCAGACTGACGCGCGTTGTGTCGGAACCGTCCTCTCTGAAAAACGCAACAGCGTGGACGCCATTCAGAGAAAGGGGATAGTTGACGAAGCCTTCTGTCAGGTCTTTGCTGGCGCCTGTCTTGCGGAGCATTTCTCGAGTCAGCAAAATCCAGGCAATTGGTTTGGTGGGATGGACCTGAAGTGTGCCCAGAACTTCAACCAGAAGCTTGATTCGAGCAAGGGGTTGACTCATGTAGACAGCGCTGGCGATTTCCGCTGGACGCGCGCCCTTCGACACCAGCTCGGCCGTTATCGAGAACGTCTTCCGGGTTGTGTTCGAGAACTGGAAGGACCCTGTATCAGTCAGAATAGCGGCGTACAGATTGCTGGCAATCGAAGGTGTAATTTCCGCCTCCAGGGTGAGGATCAGTTCGTAAACGAGCTCCGCCACCGCAGCAGCAGAGTCATCTACCCAGTTGAGGTCGCCAAAGGGATCAGTATTCGAGTGGTGGTCGATGTTGATGACGTGATTGTCGAGCAGGCTTCCCAGGCCGGTTCTGGCCAGATCGCTACATTCCAGGACGATGAGCGAATCGTAGTCTCCGCGCAGGTCTGAATCGACACGCACCAGGTCCACGGCAGGCAGTCGAGAGTAAGCTTCTGGAACCGGATCGGCCTGCAGGATGTCCACCTGTTTGCCAAGCTGCTTCAAGGCGCACCCCAGCGCCAAAGAGGACCCAAGAGAATCGCCGTCCGGTCGGGAGTGAGAGAGGACAGCAAAAGAATGGTGCCTCTTAACGAACTCAACAATTTCCTGCAGACTTGGATCCATGATCAATCCAGGTCGACCATATCGATTTCTGTCCGGACCAGGTCGCCACCCAGGATTCGTTCGCTTTCTCGAACCAGCTTTTCGGCGATTTGCTCCAGCTTCCGTCGATCGGAGCCAATCGACACGGCTCCGATCAGTCCACGCTGGCGCAACTCCTGGTAACCGATTTCCGCCACGGAAAAGTTGAAACGCGAGCGAATCCGACCAGAGAGCTTTCGAACCACGTTACGCTTTTCCTTAATCGACTGGCAATACGGCAGATAGAGTTCCAGGGAGCAGTAGACGATTGGCAAATCCCATTCCCTTAGCAGCCCGTAGTGGAAGTCTCACGGGTCGACGATCGCGCGCGACTTTCACCACGGACTGCTAGTCGATCGCTTTGTCCGAAAGCTGTTTTCCGGACGGCTGGCCAGTCGAGCTTCAAACGAGCTTGGACTCTACCTCTTTGTTGGTGTAGGCTTCGACTACGTCGCCGGGCTTGATGTCATTATATGAGCTCAGCGAAATACCGCATTCATAATCGTTCTTTACTTCGGTCACATCTTCCTTGAAGCGGCGTAACGAATCGATTTTCCCCTCGTAGATGACCACGTTGTCGCGGAGAAGTCGGACGTCCGCACCCCGTCTGACAGCGCCGTCACGTACATAGCTTCCAGCGATCGTACCGAACTTGGGAACTCGAAAGATGTCCCGGACTTCTGCCCGCCCCAGGATCACTTCCTCAAAAGTCGGATCCAGCAGTCCGACCATGGCCTGTTCGATTTCCTTCGTCACCTCGTAGATGACGGTATGCAGACGGACATCGACGCCTTCTTTTTCCGCCTCACTGTGCGCCTTCGGTTCGGGTCGGACATTGAACCCGATGACGATTGCATCGGACGCCGCCGCCAGCACGACATCCGTTTCGGAAATAGCACCGACACCGCGGTGAATCGCCTTGATCTTCACCTTGTCACCGCTGAGGCTGGCGAGACTGTCGACCAGAACTTCGGCAGAGCCCTGCGTATCGGCCTTGATGACGACGGACAACTCCTTAACTTCCCCTGCCTGCATTTGGCCGTAGAGATCTTCGAGGCTGACCTTGGACCGCTGAGCCTGCTCCCGTTCTTTCTCCTGCTCGACCCGGTAGTCGATAATCTGTCGGGCTTTCGTGACGTCCTCAATCATCTGGAATGGATCACCGGCCAGGGGCACGCCCTGCATTCCCAGAATCTCGACTGCGCTGCTGGGTCCCGTCTTCAGAATGGGATTTCCGCGATCATCGAAAATGGCCCGGACCTTGCCCAGGGAGGTTCCTGCAATAAAAGAATCACCAACTGCGAGAGTTCCGTTTTGAACGAGGATAGTCGCCACCGCCCCACGACCTTTGTCCAGTCGGGCTTCCAGAACAACTCCAGAGCCAGCTCTTTCGGGATTAGCCTTGAGTTCGGCAACGTCAGCCACCAGCAGAATCATCTCCAGAAGGAGATCCAGATTGGTCCCCTGAATTGCGGAAACCTCTACCATGATCGTGTCTCCACCCCAGTCTTCCGCGATCAGCTCGAATTCGGTCAACTGCTGTTTGACTCGCTGGACATCCGCCTCGGGTTTGTCCACCTTGTTAATGGCGACAATGATGGGGACGCCGGCAGCCCGGGCATGGTCGATGGCTTCTTTCGTCTGGGGCATGACGCCATCGTCAGCGGCCACTACGAGGATGACGATGTCGGTTACCTGAGCCCCGCGGGCACGCATCATGGTGAAAGCGGCATGACCCGGAGTGTCAATGAACACGACCCTCTTGCTGTTGACCTCGACATGGTAGGCGCCGATGTGCTGAGTAATCCCTCCTGCCTCCCCGGCGGCCACTCGGGTCTTGCGGATGGCGTCGAGCAGCGAAGTTTTGCCATGATCGACGTGACCCATGACGGTAACAACCGGGGCCCTGAGCACCAGGTCTTCGGGTTGCTCCCCTTGCTGGTCGTCTTCAATGACTGCCTCTTCAAAAGAGACAAAATGGGGGATGATCTCAAAGGCGAGGCAGAGTTCCTCGGCCGCTTTCTGATCGAGAGTCTGGTTGATGTTGGTTGCCATAACCCCGGTGTTGATGAGCTGGCGGAGTATGTCCTTGCTCTTGATGCCGGTTCGTTCGCTCAGTTCGCGAACTGTGACGTTTTCAGGAAGGGTGACTTCGGCCGGGGGGCCTTCCGCAACCACCGCTTCACTTGGTTGCGTTGCCTGGTCAGGATCACTGACTTCAGCGCTGACGATCTCGAGCTCCGCCCCGGCGGATGCGTCTTCGACCGTTGAGGGCAGTTCGGCTCCTGCGGCCACGGGCTCCTGCTCGACTACCGGGAGGGTTCCCTGATTTGCTGCGCTTTTCCCAACCTCGGCTGTTGGGGGCGTTGTTGTCACGGTCTCAAGAATGGAGGCCTCCTGAGCAACCAGTTCCTCGTCGGCTGCTGATGCGGCCAGCGCTTTTTCAAGGGCTTCGGCCGTTATACTCGCCTCCACCTTCTCGATGAGCGGTTCATCGTCGATGGACACTTCGACGAGATCCGGGGCCGCGGGCTCCTCTTCGTCGATCAGACCCCGATAATGTGCCTGACCCTTTCTTGGCGTCATCGAACTCGACAGAGGGCTGAAGAAAGTGGGTGTCTCTTCCGCCTTCTCGGTTGACCGACGCCTGGCCTTCCCGAGTTGCCGAATTGTTTTCTTGGCAGCTTTGCGAGGTTTGGCTGCGCTTTTCTTCTTTTCTTTGGCTTTTTCCGCTCTGACTTTTTCTTCCTGTTCCTGCTCGGTTCGCAACTGAAGTCGCCGGCGAATGCGATTTGCAATATCCTGATCCACCGGAGTATCGGACGATGGGACCCATACCCCAATTTTCTTCAGCTCTGAGATCACGTTTGAATTTCGAAGTTCGAACTCAGATGCCAGATCGCTGACCGTAATTTCTTCCATGCTGCCAACCTTACTATCTGCAGGACCGAGTCGCTCCCGGTCTTCAAGGGAGCTATTCTGAAATGGCCTTTTCTTCCTCTCTCGCTGAATCTTCTGCCGGAGTCTCTTCCAACTCCCCGGGTGACTCCGTCTCTTGACTCTCCGCCGCTGCACTCGCCTGGACCTCTTCCAGAGAGCTCTCCTCATCGCTGGCGGCAGGCGGGTCTTCGCTCACGGCTTCCAATTCCGGATCTTCTTGGGAGTCAGGCTCTGGCTGGTATTCCCCGGCCCCTTTCAGGAGCTTTTCAGCAGTCTTCGGGCCGATTCCTGGAATGGATTCCAGTTCCTCACTGGTCTTGGCACGAAGAGATTCAACCGTGCTGATTCCTTCTTCCTGCAGTCGCTCCCTCAGTTTTTCGCTAACGCCAGTCAACTTGTCTAGAGGTGTGTGGGAAGCCTCGACGAGTTTTTCCATGTGACTGAGGATCTCGAGCTTCTTGTCCTCCTCACTCTTGATGTTGATTTCCCAACCCAGCAGTTTGGAGGCCAGTCGCACATTCTGTCCCTTCTTGCCGATGGCCAGGGAGAGCTGATCCTCTGGAACAATGACCTCGAGAACCTTGTTGACCGGTTCCACAATCAGGACTTTTGAAATCTTAGCTGGATTCAGTGCGTTCACTGTGTAATCGAGGATGTCATCCGAGTACTGGATGATGTCGATCTTCTCGCCCTTCAAGTCGCGGATGACCGCGTTGATACGGCTCCCTTTCATCCCCACGCAGGCTCCAACAGGGTCGACGGTTTCGTCCCGGCTGGCGACCGCAACCTTGGCCCGCTCTCCACCCTCGCGAACCGCATTCTTGATCACCACGGTGGCATCATAGACTTCTGGGATCTCGGTTTCGAAGAGACGGATTAGAAGGCTCGGATCCGCCCGGGAGACAACAATCTGAGGACCTTTGGTGAGGCGGTGGACCTTGATGATGACGGCGCGAATGCGGTCGCCCTGTTTATAGAGCTCGTTCCGTGATTGCTCGGGAAGCGGCAGAATCGCTTCAGTGCGACCGATATCAAGAATGATGTCGCGTCCTTCAAAACGACGGACAATACCATTCACAACCTGGCCCACCTGCCCTGAGAACTCTTCGAACACAATCTCTCGCTCGGCTTCGCGAACCTTTTGTGTGATCACCTGTTTGGCGGTCTGGGCCGCGATTCGCCCAAGTTCGATCGTCGGCTTGGGGATCTCTATGTAATCTCCCACAATGAAGGTCTCATCAATTTCCAGGGCGTCAGGCAAGCCCATTTCAGTTTCATCGTTCTCTACGTCCTCGACGATTCTCTTGACAGCGAAAACCTCGATCGTGCCCGATTCCGGATCATAGCGGCTCTGCAGATCCTCTTCCGTCTTGAAGAAACGCCGGGCTGCGGCTACCATCGCGTCCTCGAGAGCTTCTTGAATCAATCGAGGCTCAATTCCTTTCTCGCGACTGACTTGTTCAATCGTCTGGGCTAGCGGATTTGCCATCTCTTCAGTCCCTCTGCTCTTTAGCGCGCTATCACTCAAAGCGGTGGATCAGGTTTGCCTTCTTGACATTTTCCAGCGGAATTTGAAAGATCTCGCCTTCGCATTCCAGTTCGATCACCTCCGTCCTGATGCCTTTAAGCCATCCCTTGAATTTTCGCCGGTCGCCCACTTTCATTCGGGTCGTCAGGCGAATTGCGTTTCCCGCATATTTCTCGAAATCACTCGCGCTGAAGAGAGGCCGCTCCAGGCCTGGTGAAGAAACCTCCAGCGTATATCGATGCGGAATCAGGTCTTCAACGTCCAACAGCACACCTGCCTTGCGGCTGACCCTCTGGCAGTCGCCGAGATCGACTCCTCCTTCTTTGTCGATGTAGATGCGAACCAGTGCGCCCAGTCCCTCAGGAAGGTACTGGACATAAACCAGTTCGCAACCTTCGTCTTCAACCAGGCCCTGGATCGACTGATGAATCTGATGGGTAACTTCGCCTTTGGTCGTCACTTCTCCATAAAATAAAAAAGTGGGCAGAAGCCCACTGATTTCGAAATACCAGCTTGAGGTTAAGTATACGCGAGGATGAGAGGTTAGTTCAAGATCTTGACAGGGCCCAACCGGCCGATATTTTGCTGGATTTCAGCAGCTGGTCCGGCCACGACGATCAGCAGGGAATCGCTTCTCAAATAGGTGCCCAGTACCTCCGACAGCTGACGTTGCTGGACGCGGTCGAGGCGCAAACCATAGTTCACGAGATATGAAATGCCCTGGCTGTAGAGACCTGCCTTGAGCAACTCGAAGAGGTGTCCGGCCGGCTCTTCCATGGCCTGTTTGAGCTCCAGGAACGCCAGTTCTTTCGCCTCTTTGTACCGTGCTTGATCAAGTTGACCCGCTGCCAGAGTGTCCAGGGCTCTCAGGCACCTGTCCAGGTAATCCGCGACTCGTGAGTTGGGGACCTGAAGGTTGATCTGAAAAGCGCCCGGCATGATCATTGCCCGCAGGCTGACCGAACCCCGAATCTGGCTTGAGTCCTCAATCTCTCGAGCCCAGACCGGAAGACTCAGGGTTAAATAGTGTTCCAGAACTTTAAGTGGGTAGTATGCGCGGTCCGACATTGCGACGGTCAGGCCCCCGAGGCGTAACACGCTCTCAGGGCCAGGAGAATCGATCAGCAAGATACGCCTTGCGGTACTCGGCTCTGCCTTTCGGAACGTAAAAGGGGCGGCCTGTGAACGAACCCAACCTCCCCAGGGTCTTCCCAGCGACAGGAACAGACGATTGTCCGTGTCTTCAAAAGACAGTGCCAGCTGGGCCTGATTGGGCATCATCAGCTTGCGGTATTGGATCTTCACATCCATCAGTGTCAGGTCCTTAACGGAGCTGAGGGTTCCTTCCACCGAATGGCCGTACGGATTGTTTCGAAACAACTCGTTTTGAAAAACGCTCTGTGTCTGGTGATCCAGATCCGACTCTCTTTGAAGCGTTTCCAGAACCAGGGCCTGCTCACGTTGAAAGCTTTCTTCGGTCAGGTCAGGGTGAACCAGAAGCTCCGCCAGAGTGGCCAGGGCCGGTGGAACCCCTGAGCGGGGAGACTCTCCGTGAAAAAAGATGGCATCCCACTCGACAGTCGACCGGAATTCGGCTCCAGTCTTCTCCAGATCCTGCCGGATCAGTTCGACTGATCGGGTCTTTGTCCCCCCTCGGAGCAGCATTTGTGCCATGAGGTTGGTGATTCCCCACTTTCCGGCAGGGTCAAAAGCGGCACCATTCCGGATCATGAGCACGAACTGTGATATCTCGGGGTTACGAGGAGGAAGGAAGTATACCTCGAACCCGTTGAGCAAGGCCTTTTTCTGGACCCTGGTGAGGTCCGCCTGCGCTGAACTGGCGGCTGAAGCCAGCCAGAGTGAAAAAAACAACACTGCCAGGTTTCGGCTTGGAACCTTCATAAGCTCTGACCAGCGGTCTCAAGAATCCAGGCATTCTATCAGAAAGCAGTCGGAACCACGGCTGCGGATCCGTGTCTATAGGACCCTGGTTGCGGATTCCGAGCGTGGGAGTGGGCTCAGTGCTGCGGCCGGGAATTGAAACGTCCGCCTCACTGAGCCCCCTCCCACTCTCTCCTCTGGAGCCTGGAAAGAAGTCCCGGACAGTCCGTCCGGCTTACCAGCACGGGCTGCCTGGTCGGGAGCCGGGCCCGATCAAGTTGCTCCTGGGAAAAACGATCGGTTAGATTTATGAGAGTGATTCCTCAAATAGCACGAAGCCTGCGAAGCGAGCCCTGCTCTCCCGGGCGGTCGTGTTCTGTCTTGTTGCTGGTCCTTGTGGTCTCTCTGGTTGCCGGCTGCAAAAAGCGGGCGGTGGTGACCGCCCCGCCGTTTGAGACCGAGTCGCAGGAGGCTCCAGTTCGGGCTTCGAGTCCGCCGGCTCTCGAGGCCTCGCTGCGTGGCGAGGAGGAGTCTGGGGGAGGTATCTGGCTGATCTGGAAGTCGTACAATGCGGACTCTGTAGTTATCGACAACGGGATCGGTGACGTGCTGCTGCAGGGGCGAATGCAGCTTCCACCTGCTGCCCAGGCCACCTACACCGTGACCGCTCACGGCCCCGGTGGTTCGACTTCAAGGGTGGTCCGAGTGAACAGCGAAGTTCAGGCCCCGCCACACTCGAGCCTACCTGGGCCCGAAGCCCCTTCCCTGGAAAAGGAGTTTTTTCTTCAGGTCAAGACGGTCTATTTCGAAGTGGGCGGTCATGGGCTCGGTGACGAAGCCCGTCGGGTTCTGGACGAGAGCATTACCTGGTTGACCAGGCCCGAAAACGATTCCATCCGTTTCACGGTTGAGGGATATAGCGACGCGGTCGGCAGCGAGGAATTCGGCCATGCACTGGGAGACCTCCGAGCCTCACTGGTCAGGGTTTACATGATCGAGCGAGGGATTGACGAAGCCAGAATTCTGGCGCTCTCATTCGGAGAAGAGGGACCCACGGCCGAACAACAAGAAAGAACCCCGGGCAAGAATGGCAGGGCTAGGTTCGTTTTGAACAGGTAAGACTTGCCATGGATCACCTGCTTCGAGATCTATCCGCCCCGGCCCGAGTACTGGATCTTGGCTCGGGAGGCGGAAGTTTCGACTACTCCTCAACCGGTTCGGGCGTTGTCGCAGTTGATATCGCTTTCCCGGCCCAACTCCAGGGAGCCCTGGGCCAGGTCTGTGCAAGTTCCTCGGCCCTCCCGCTCAAGGATGAATCGGTGGAACTGGTGGTGAGTAATCACACCCTGGAACACTTTGTGGAATTGGATCGTGCACTCACCGAGATCAACAGAGTCTTGAAGAAAGAGGGAGCGCTATGGGTTGCAGTGCCGGACTCGTCCTGCCTCGATGACATCCTCTATCGCTGGGTGTTTGAGGGGGGCGGACACGTCAACCCGTTCACCCTGGCTTCCCTTGTATCGATTGTTGAGGCGCGGACAGGCCTGCGGGCCCGGGAATTCAAGAGACTTTTTTCGGGATTCGTATATTTGAGCCCGCCAGACCCCGCAAAGTTGCCACACTTCCCGCCGCGAGCCAGATGGCTGGGGACGGTTCCCCCTGCACTGCTCAGATTTGGATTGCGCTGGCTGAACTACCTGACTCGTCTATGCGACGCCTGGCTCTCTACGCGCCTCAGTCAGTACGGCTGGGGAATCGTGTTCGAGAAGAGCAAGGAGCCAGTAGAGATGATCGAGTTGAAATGTGATGTCAATGTCTGCTTCCGGTGCGGAACCGGCCATCCGGATAGCACTCTGGTATCTGTTGTTTCGCGAAAGCTACTGTGGAGGACGTATAACTGCAGCGTCTGCGGCGAGAGGAACCTGTACTTCGATCCGTTCCGGATTGTCAGTTCCAAAGCATCTCAAGCTGTTGGAAGCTAGGCCCGTGTTTAAAACAGCTCTCCCTTCACAATCTGGTCGGCTCCGGAGAATTCTCTCGGTGGTGGCTGGGTTGGCCATCAGCGCAGTCGTAATCGCGGTTTTCCTGAGTCGAGGGACCGGTGAGGCCGATGAACCCCTTCTCGGAATCGTGCGATCAGACCACGCGGACTTCGAACGGTATCTGACGTCCGTGCAACTGGAAGATCGCGGCATAAAGATGCTCAAGAACCTGACGGGGAAGCGAATCGTCGGGTTCGCAGGAGCGATCACCAATCACAACGACCGTCCCCTGGACGTGGTGGAAATCAGGTTGATTCTCTTCAACGCCCACGAAGCGGTTTTTGAGACCATCCGAACCCCGATCAAGCCCGGCCCTTATACGCCTCCGATTCTGTCAGGCAAAACCAGGGGTTTCGCCCTCTATCTGGAGGATTTCCCGAAGAGCTGGTGGGCGAGCCGGGCAGAAATGGAAATTAGTGGAATGCGGTGGGCTGGGAGTGAGTCGGATAGTATTAGTCCGTAGTCGCCCAGTCTACCTTGAGTGTCACCACGGTTACGTCGTCCCGTTGCTCTCGTCCCTCAACCCAGTCGCTCACTTCATCCAGGATAAGGGCCCGAATGTCGTCGGCTGTCAGGAAGGCGTTGGTCTTGACCAGGTCCTCCAGTTGCTCCTCACCAAACTGGTCACCCTGGGGATTCTCGGCCTCTACCACACCGTCTGTGTAGAAGGTCAGGACATCGCCCTCCTGAAGTGGTATCCGTTCTTCCTCGTACTCGGGGTTGGCAAAGATGCCGGCGACGATTCCCCCTGTGGAAAGCCGGGTGACGGAGTGATCGGAAACAAGCAAAGGTGGATTGTGTCCTGCATTGCAGTACGTCAAGGACAGATCCTGGGCGTCAATCCGGGCCAGAACGAGCGTCGCAAACTTGTCTGGCGAGGTATGCCGGTAAAGTTGCTGGTTCAGGGTGGAGACGGCCTCGGCGATCCCGTCGCTGCTATTGCTGGCCAGCTTCTGATGGATGACGTGACTGCGAAAAGATGACTGCAGGCTCGCCATCAGGAGAGCCGCCGAGATCCCCTTCCCGCTGATGTCGGCGATCATGATGTCAACGCTTCGATCTCCGTAGGGAATGAAATCGTAGTAGTCACCGCTGACGCTGCGGGCGGGCAGACAGGTTCCTGCGAGCTGCAGCCTTGGAATTCTCGGCAACTCCCGTGGGAAAAGGTGTGTCTGAACCTCACGGGCGATCTCGACCTCCTTTTCCAGCCGCTCTTTTTCGCTGACCTGGGTCATGAGCTCGACAATGCTCTCCGACATCTCGTTGAAGGCAGTTGCCATCGAGTCGAGCTGGTCACGGTTCCGAGAAGGTATTCGGAACTCGAAATTGCCCGCACGAATGTTCCGAGCTCCTGCGTCGATTTGGTGAATTGATCGAGTGATGGAGCGCGCAATAGCGACTCCAATAATCAGTGAGCTGACCTCAACCACTACAAATACGACACCAAGAATCATGATCAACGCGATGATGAACGGTCCCCCGGTGGTCTGCATGAAATAGCGACTCAGCAGGGCTTCGACCGGGACCTCAAGCAGCAAGCCTGAGGGTGTAGAGGAAGGATTCACGCCTTCTTTCCACACGGTCGGCTCCAGAACGTGCGCCCAGCGCAGGTTCAAGAAGCGGCTCTCTGTGGAGAAAAACTGAGTAATGGCCGAATCGGGCGCGGTGTTGATCATCTTAAGATCCGCAATCTCGGTATCCTGTTTGATCTGATCGATCAGCTTCCGGTTGAAAGGCAGGTCGACATAGACGAGATACGAAGTGCGTTGACTCTTGACTGGGAGCAGGCTCCGAAAATGCACCTGTTCACCCTCCACTATCATTCCAGAGAAACCGTCTCGGGCCCAGTGGGGCACGATTGGGGTGGGTGCATCTTCCTGCTCGGGCCAACTGAATACGCTTCGGTAGATGCTGGAGTTGCGGCCCACCTCCTTGCGGAGAAGTACAAAAGCAGCGTCACTCAGCCCGGGTTCCAGCTCAACGTAGCTATCGCGTTCCTGCTTGACCAGATCACGGAGGCGTGCCTCACTGGCCGTCTCGGACTGATAAAAACGCAAGATCACCTGTTCCCCTCGACTGTGAAGCTTCTCCGAGATCTCTCCAAACTCGTTCTCCAGGTAGACGACACTGAGCTGGCGAAAGATGAGGCTGACTGAGAACCAAGCAATCACTGTCAGGATGACCACCGGGATGAGCGCAACAAACGTGAAGGAGATCAAGAGCTTGTTGCGCACTTTCCAGAGCAGCCGCCGGGAAACAGATCGGAAAGCCCGAAAAGTATAAACTGCGCTGCAGAACGCCAGCCCCAGAAACCCGATGCCCTGTAAGATCCCAAGCAAGCTCTGCGGAGCGTTGAGCCGGACCAGCGACCCCACCGCAAAAAGGATGGCTGACAGGGTGGTAAGACGTAACATCGTCGAAGATATCTGCTCCTGCTGAGAGTTGGACTGGTAAACTCGATTATATGACTGGTCGCTCTGGCGGTTCTAGCACTCGGGCTGCTGTGTATCGTCCCGAGAGAGCCCTGACCATGTTGTTTATCGATGGGTTGGGCATCGGTTCAGACGATCCCCGGGAGAATCCAATGGCTCGATTCAACCCGCGCGTCCTGCGAGTTTTCGAGCCGACAGCGGGATCGACCCTGGCCGAAGGAAGAGTCCTCCCCACGGACGTCAAAATGGGAGTTGCCGGGACTCCGCAAAGTGCTACCAATCAGACCACGCTCTTCACCGGGACCAACGCTGCCCAGGGGCTGGGGCGGCATGTGAGCGGATTCCCCAACGGTTCGCTCAGGGAGCTAATCAGGCAGCGCTCTTTAATGGGAAGTTTGCGCAGCCGGGGCTACAGAGTTACTTTTGCCAACGCTTATCGGCCCGCCTTCTTTTCCAACCGCCCTCGCTGGGTCTCGGTCACTACCGTGATGTGCGAGACGGTGGGCGTTCGCCTGAGAACTCTCGACGACCTGCAACAGAATCGGGCACTCTACATGGATTACACGAACCTCCTGCTCCGGGAACGAGGATTTGACCTTCCCCTGCGTTCCCCCGGCGCGGCGGCTCGAATTCTGGCGAACCTGGCTGCGGATTATGAGTTCTGCCTCTATGAATACTTCCTGACAGATCTGGTCGGACACCGGGGTGATCTGGAGCAAGCCACCGAGGTTCTCATGCAACTCGACGAGTTTCTGTCCGTTCTTGTAGAGGAGACTCTGCCCGGGCGATCTCTTCTCGTGACCAGCGATCACGGCAACATTGAGGCCATGGGCCATAAGGGTCACACTGAGAACCAGGTCGCCACTTTCTTGTGGGGGGAGATTTGCCAGCAGATCAGGGATCGGGACTCCATTTCCCTGGTTGAAATCAGCTCTGTGATCGAAAACCATCTGACCGCACACTAGCAGTAACGAGTTCTCCGATCTCGCTGTCGGTTGGAGGGCTTGCCTCAAAAACACGACTCCAGACTTCGGGCCTCTCCATACAGGCGTAGACACCTGTCGCGGCAGAGGCGCGAGCACGAATCCATTCCAGCATTTTCAAGTACATTCGTGTGCGAATGCTCTTGGAGTATCGAAGCTTGCCGTCCGGACAGGGGACCAGTTCTCCCAGCGGCAGAAAGCTACCAGGAAATCGACTGCGCATGGTGTCGCGCAGCCCCGGAGTCATGCGAAGAGCTCCAATCGAAAACCAGGCAATGGCCTCTCCGGGGATGTGATCGAAAATCTCGCCGACGAGACGATGGTAGTCATTCTCCCAGTCCGGATAGTAAACGAGCGGGTCAAAGTGAAATCCCACCCTGTACCCTTCGTCCACGCATTTCCGGGCAGCTCCCAGACGTTGTTCGATGGAGGCGGTTTTGTGCTCTTCCTCTGCCTGCACGTAGGGGGTGTTCATTGACCAGGCAACGACAGTTCTTCCGCGGTGCTCGAGTCCCAGTAGCCCTTCCACACAGTCCGTCTTCGTCTTCAGCTCCAGCACCGCATTTCTTTGCGCAGCAAAAAACTCAACCAGTCTCTGCGCATACCCCGTGACCGGATCAAGGGCCAGACTGTCGGCAAGTTCTCCCGTGCCGATGCGGAAGAAAGACCCCGCAGAGCCGGTCAGAACCGATTCCAACTCCCGGGTCAGGTCGTCAACGTTCGCGTGGACCACTATGTAGGGGAAGTTCAGGTAGGACTGCAGATAGCAATAGCTGCATTCCATATGACAGTTACTCGCAAAATTGATCACAAAATAATTGCAGCAAACGTTGGTAGCCTCACCCCTCGTTTGGCTCCCCGGACAGTACTTGAAAAAGCTACCCTGGTGCCGAGTCAGGACCAGAGTTCTCTTTCCTACTGAGATCGTCGGGGTTTGAATCCTGGCCTGCCCGCGCAGTTCCTCTACGGAATCGATGATACGCACAGGAACACCGGATAGTCGTTCCAGTACCCGCTCGGTCACGACGGAGCGAGTGACTCCTTTCTCAATGAAAACCTGGTTGGGGAGGTAGGCTAAACTCATTTATTGAGTGAGGGAGGTCGCCTCCCTCAATGTCCAATCGGTGCTTCGCACATCAATCGAGAATTGAAAATTAAAGATTGAAAATTATAGCAAGTCGAACAGATCCTCGATCTCGGGTCGGCGGGCAGCCTCCTCCAACCGCTCGGCCACCCCGGTCAGCTGATCTGGAGATTGAACAGAGAATTCGAAGGCCAGGGAGTTCCCTTCAAAAAAAGGAGGTGGCGACACACGCACCCGCTGTGGAAGCGACAGGGCCTTCAAAGCTGCTTCATATCTGGAACCCATCTTCTCCAACTCGGGATAGCGGCTCTGGTGGAGTTTCTCCAGAATCTTGCGGAAGGTCGCAGCATCTCCGGCTCGGCCTTGTTCGTGAAGAGAGTTACAGCCGGTTGCGTTCCAGCAGCTGAATAGAGGGGCAGCGTCTCCCCGTTGGATGCCCCGGGCCCGCAGGTCGTCCAAGAGGTCGAACAATCTCTTCTGGTAGCTGCGGCTGGGCCGGTAGTGGTGGGCAAGATCGAGGAAAAGCCGCTGCTCTGGCACCGTCCACCGCGCCAGTTTGAGAGCAATCTCCACCCGCAGGAGCGAGAGGCTTTGCTGAATCTCCACAGGTAAACGGGCGATCGCCCTACACTGCTTGTAATGAAAACGATCCGACCGCACGCCCAGAGCCGGCAGATAGCTGGATGTGATTTCTTTCTCGGAGACGGTCAGTTCGACCGCCAGCTTCTTCACTACCAGGGCCTTCTCGAGTTCGGAAAACTCCCTGGTCCCGAGATTCTCGAAGAGCGCCAGATCGAAAAGCTTACGAAGGTCCACTTCCTCTGTCACCAAAGCAGGGACGGTTTTCAGGCCAAAGCCTGTGGCGAGACGGTGGCGCTGAAAACCGCAAACGATGCGCAATCGGCTCCCCGTGTGTTTCTGCAGAAGGAGAGGTGTGGTAAGCCCGACGCGCTCGATCGACAGCCCGAGAGCCTTGTTCACAATCCAATCCGGAGTCGTTGCAAAGGTGCCGTCTTCGGCGTCAATCTGGGTGATCGGAACCACCTGTACGGTCTGTTTGAAGTCTCTACTGAGAGCACCTTGTTTCATGGTCTCGCAACTATTCTAATGGGAAGACATCACAGCTGACTGGAAAGAAAAGGCGTGAATGCCTATAATCCATGCCTTGATCACTGAGTAGCGTAACTTCTTTTCTGTAAATTCTGGTCAGACCTGGGTCGGAAAGACAGAGGTCTGGGACAGGATTCTCCAAAAACAGAACGACAATCTGGAAAGGAGAATCAATTGAACCCAGACCTGGAAAAGAGAGTACCACGGGAGATTTTGGAGGAGTTGATCGAGGAAGGGACAGAAGCCTTTCGAGGGATCCTGGAGAAGTTGTTCAATGTGGCTATGCAGGTGGAGAGAAGCGAGTTTTTGGGAGCAGAGGCCTACGAGAGAACAGCCAGCCGCCGAGGCTACCGAAACGGATTCAAAGGCAAGCGGATTCAGACTCGAGTGGGAGAGCTGCGCTTGGAGATTCCCCAAGTGCGCGGGTTGAGTTTTTATCCCAAGTCGCTGGAGAGGGGCTGCCGTTCGGAGAAGGCATTGAAACTGGCCATCGCCGAGATGTACGTGATGGGAGTCTCGACCAGAAAGGTTACCGAGGTTACCGAGCAGTTGTGTGGTCTGGAGATCTCGGCCACCCAGGTCTCGAGAGTGGCCGGGATGCTGGACGAAGAGCTGGAAGAGTTTCGAAACCGGGAGCTGGGAGAGTATCCGATCGTGTACCTGGATGCCCACTACGAGAAGGTTCGAAAGGGCGGCAGAGTACAGGACGTGGCCATCCTGAAAGCCCTTGGAGTCAATCGTTTCGGAACGCGAGAGGTGTTGGGTCTGAGCGCCAGGCTAAGCGAAGCAGAAGTACACTGGCGAGAGTTTATGGCGGAGCTGCAAAAGCGAGGTTTGAAAGGAGTCGAGCTGTTTGTCAGCGATGATCATTCAGGATTGAAAGCGGCCAGGCGAGCGGTCTATCCGTCAGTGCCCTGGAACCGTTGCCAGTTTCATCTGAGCCAGAATGCCCAGCAATATGCTCGTCGCAGGCAAGACCGGCAGCGGATTGCCCAGGCCCTGCGAGACATCTTCAACGCGCCGTCTCGGGAGGATGCCGAGGAGCTCAAGGGGAAGGTGATCAAGAAGTTCGAAAAGAGTGCACCGGAGTTTGTGAGCTGGCTGGAAGACAACGTGGATGAAGGGCTCACGGTGTTCGATTTTCCGAGGAGCTGGTGGCGAAGGATCCGAACCATTAACGGACTGGAGAGACTGAACCGGGAGATCCGAAGACGAACCCGAGTGGTGGGAATCTTTCCCAACGAAGCGTCGGCGTTGCGGCTCATCTCGGCTGTGCTTGCAGAGATACACGAGGAGTGGTTAACCGGCCGGCAATACCTGAACCTGGCCGGCTGGAAAAAACAACTGGAGGAATCCTTCCCTACAGGCCCTAAAGGAAATTACAGAAAAACAGTTGCTTAACCGATCACTGCAACAATTCGGAAGGGGATGTTCTTGGATCCCGCCGATCCGACTTGATTGGACGCAGTGTCAAGCCGACGGGAAAAAGAAGGAAATACTGAGGGGAAGAGATGACTCTTAGGCATTTGACCAAGGTTGTCAGCCTGGTCCTTGCAATGAGCGTGATAGCCTCGTTTTCGCTCTGGGCACTTGTTCAGGAGATCGATTATACGCCTGAACAATACCAGGCGTACAACGAGTGCGCCAATCTGGCCGAACCCGAAGCCAAACAGCAGTGTGTCTTAGTGTTTATTGAAGAGCACCCGGAGCTCTCGCTCGTTGAGTATGCGATCGGCGAATACGGCAGGGCATTGCAGGAACAGATCCAGAAGGGGCAGCACGAGCAGGTTGTCACGGCTGGAGAGGCCATGCTCAAGTACAGACCAGACGAGATTAACTTGATTACCCAACTCTGCTACTCGGCGTACAATTCCGGTCAATACGCTAAGGCAGCCGAGTACGGCGAGCTTGCTTATGCGAGTAATCCGGAGCGAGAAGGCTTCATTCAGATCCTCACCGATGCCTACAACGAGAGCGGAAACAAGCAAAAATACGAGGAGTGGAGACTCAAGGCAATTGAGGAACTCGAACCAAGTCAGAGCTTCCAATTTGTGGAGGAAATCCGCACTTCTGCGGCGCAGGCTGAGAACTGGGGACAGGCAGGTCGTTACGCTAGAAAGACGCTGGACTTTCTTTCCAAGATGGAGCGCAGTCCAAATGCCTCCGAGGCTGAGTGGAACAGCTGGGTCAGAAATCAGCGGGCCATCTCCTACCTGCTGCTGGGCCGGGATTCCTACGAGGGTCAGGACTGGGCCAGTGCTGTAGTTAACTATCAGAGAGTCATCCAAAACTCTGGAGACAGCAACCTCAAAGGCGAAGCCCACTACTACATCGGGATGTCGAACTGGAAGGAAGGCCGCCTTCAGCCGGCCATACAAGCCTTTGCCTGCGGAGCGGCTCAGAGCGGTTCTCCTCACGCCGGCGCGTGTGACGGGTACTTGATTCGTCTCTACAAATCCACCCACAATGATTCGACTGCCGGCCTCGACGCATTCAGAGATAACTTGAAGCAGAGCGGCGACTGCTCATAAGACGTTCCGAGTTCCGGGTTCCACGTTCCAAGTTCAACGTTCCAGGTTTCACGTTCCACGTTCCAGCTCCGAAAGAGTGATCAGGACGACCGCAGGGCGCGGGGCGGCGTGGTAGCCTAACAGCTCGCAGACTTGCACCACGGGCTGTTAGATATGACCGTGAAAACGGGAACCGACTTGCTCGAACAACTGAACCAACCCCAGCGGGAAGCTGTGGAATTGTGCCACGGTCCGCTCCTGATCGTGGCCGGAGCCGGCAGCGGCAAGACGCGTACCATTACCTGCAAAATCGCCTTTCTTATCCATGAACACGGGGTCAACCCGGACAACATACTGGCCGTCACTTTCACGAACAAAGCCGCAGAGCAAATGCGCGAACGAGTGGAGGTTTTGCTGGGTGACTTGCCAGCTCCTCCTCTGATCTCCACCTTTCATTCCCTCTCCGCCAGACTGCTGAGGCGGCATGCACACCTTCTAGGGTTTGGGAACGATTATTCGATCTGTGATGTCCAGGATCAGCGCCGGGTCTATGGAGTTGTCTACCAGGACCTGGGTGTGGACAAAGAGCAGTTGCCGGTGCGCCTGGTCCAGTCGGTGGTGAGCCGGGCCAAGAACACGGGACAGTCCTGGCGGGGTTTTCAGGCCTCCAATCCTGAAACCCCGAACAACGAGTTGATCGGCAGCATTTTCAAAGCCTACCAGGACTATTTGCGTGATTCGAACTCGATGGATTTCGACGACCTGATGTTAAACGCCGTACGCTTGCTGGGGGAAGAAGAGGAACTTGCACGACGCTACGCCGAGAAGTTCAAGTATGTCTTGATTGACGAATACCAGGACACGAATTCCCCGCAGAATGATTTGCTTCGCGCCCTGACTCGGATTCACCAGAACGTTACGGCGGTTGGGGACGAAGACCAGTCCATATACAGCTTCCGCGGCGCCGACATCTCCAATATCTTACGCTTTGAACAGGACTTTCCGGGAGCGCAGGTGATCAAGCTGGAACAGAACTACCGCTCAACACAGGTGATCCTGGACGCGGCCAGCGCCGTGATCTCCCGCAACGCCAATCGCCGACCCAAGAAGCTCTGGACGGAGAGCCAGGGCGGGGATTCGGTTTCCCTTTTTATTGCTGCAGATGCTCGGATCGAGGCCCGTTTCGTGGCCAGGCGGGTGTTCAATCTCCTGCGGGAGCCGGAAGGCGAAATCGGAGTGCTGTACCGCACCAATTTCCAGTCCAGAATTCTTGAGGAGGAGCTGAGGCGACTGTACATACCCTACCGGCTAGTGGGCGGGGAAAGCTTTTACAATCGGAAAGAGGTCAAAGATGCCCTCGCCTATCTGCGCCTGGTCTGCAGTCCGGCCGACAACATCGCACTGCTGAGGATTGTCAATGAGCCGTCCAGGGGGATCGGTCGCGTGACCCTGGAGCGCCTCCAGTCAATTGCACAGGAGAAGAACCTCAATCTCTGGGAGGCCATCAATGCGGGCCTCGACTCTGACGCCCTGCCCGGACGTTCTCGCATCGCAGTCCAGTCCTTTCAAAGATTGATCAAGGAATGTCAACCCGAACTCTCCTCGCCTCTGCACCTCTGCCTGGAGAGAATCCTGGAGCGAGTTGGCTATAGGGAACATCTTTCGGAGATCGGTACCGAAGAATCGGCCAGCCGGCTGCTCAACCTGGACGAACTGGTTACCGTGGCGCGAGACTGCCATCAGAGAGGTGAGGGGATTCAAGAGTTTCTGGACAACGCAGCCCTTTACTCCGAGACCGATGAGTATGACTCCACCTCGCCAGTGTCGCTGATGACACTCCACAATGCAAAAGGGCTCGAGTTCCAGTATGTTCTGCTGGTGGGCTGCGAAGAGGGTCTTTTTCCACACAGTCGCAGTACCACTGACGAAGAACTGGAAGAGGAGCGAAGGCTTTGCTACGTAGGAATGACCCGGGCCAAGAAAAGACTCCATTTGAGCTATTCGCGAACCAGGCGTCTGTACGGTCAGGAGTCGCCGGGGTCCAACAAGCCCAGCCGCTTCCTGGAAGAAATCCCTTCCGAGTTGGTGCAACTTGAGGCCGGATCGTCCCATGCCTATCAGGGGCGACCTGCTCCGAGGAGTGGGGCGGGTCGCAGGGCGAAAGGCCTGTATCAGGGTAAGACCTTCAATTCTGCGGCTGCCGTGAAACAGTTTCTGGACACTGCGGGCCGTCCATCAGGCAATCCGGCCCTGCACTTGACTTCGGGTGCTCTGGTAGAGCACCGTCGCTATGGGCGTGGAAGGGTCCTGCAGGTCGAAGATACCGGGGAGGATCTCAAGGTGACGGTCCGCTTTACGGGGATCGGTATCAAGAAGCTCTTACAAAGCTACGCCAGGCTAGAGCTGATCTGAGTGTTCGTGCTAGACGAGTCCGAGGACCTCAGCGTCGCGATCCGAAAGCCAACCCCCGTCACTCCTTTGTTTGACCGTGCCGTCGCGCTTCCAGGAGCGTTCACAGCGGTGCTCGTCACGGAGGTCGTGGATCTCGATCTCCGTCTCCGATCCTGTCAGCAGTTGAAAGCGACTCACTCCGCACAGGTCAGCCAACTCCGCTTCGAATAGTCGCAGCGTTTTCAGGCGGGCTTCGGGAATCCGGGCAGTGATTGCTGCATCAAGCGGGTTCTTGAGGCCGCCGCCGCCTGGGTTTTTTGCCTCTTCGAGTTTCCTCAGAGCCTCTCCGCGAAGATCCATGACCTCCGTCCATCCGGGGTCGGCTACGAAGTCGAACTGATCCGGCAGCGACGTGAAGTGAACCGAATGATCAGAGTCCTCGGAATGATCGTTGTGATGGAGCCACGCCTCTTCTGCCGTAAACACCAGGATCGGAGCCACCGCGCGGATCAAAGCGTTGACCACCCGACTCATAACCGTCTGTGCTCGACGCCGTCGATGGGCATCCGGGTGATCACAGTAGAGCCGATCCTTGACGGCAGCCAGGTAAATCGCACTGAGGGTCTGATTGCAAAAGTTGAAAATGGTATCGGACACCAGGTTGAAGCGAAAGGAGGCATAGTCTCGATGAACCTCATTCACAAACTGGGAGAGTTGCTGCATGGCCCAGGAATCAATCGAGTATCGATCCGGCTGGGAGAGTTCCACGGCCTGCTCGGGCCGGAAATCCTTCAGATTGCCCAGCAGGAAGCGGATCGTGTTGCGAATCTTGCGATACTCCTCGCTGGCAACACGAAAGAACTCCCAGTCCACCTTGATGTCGTGGGTGTAGTTGAGCGAACTGACCCACCATCTGCAGATGTCGGCACCGTGCAGCTTGAGGATATCGGAGACCTCGATCGTGTTTCCGACAGACTTGCTCATCTTGCGGCCTCTGGCGTCGACCATGAAACCGTGGGTCAGAAGCTCTCGAAAGGGGTTTTGCCCGGTCGCCCCGAGCGCCGGCAGCATCGAAAGCTGAAACCACCCCCGATGCTGGTCGGAACCTTCCAGGTAAAGATCGGCTGGATACCCGATCTTACGGCGGAGCAGTACAGCATTCCAGGAACTTCCGGACTCGAACCAGACGTCGAAAATGTCAACACTCTTAGTGAGGTCTTGCAGCCCCTCCTTCTCTGAACCTCTCAACGAGTCGGGAAAATCGGGGTCTTTCTCGGGTTCATAGCCCTCCAGCAAGGTGGGGGGATCTTCGTGGAACCAGACATCCGAACCGAATTCTCTATAGCGCTGGGCCACCGCTCGAATCGAAGCGGGGGTGAGCAACAGTTCCTTCTCAGGTCCAAAAAATGCAGGAATGGGCAGGCCCCAGGCCCGCTGGCGGCTGATGCACCAGTCAGGACGGGATTCCAGCATTCCGATGAGGCGGTTCTTTGCCCAGTCGGGAACGTATTGAATCCCTTCTTCGGCTGCTTGCAGCGCCTGTTCGCGGAGCGACCGGTCGGTGTTTCCAAACGGCTTATCGACGGCCACGAACCACTGTTCCGTGGCCCGGAAGATAATTGGAGTCTTGCTCCTCCAGTCGTGAGGGTAGCTGTGCTGGTACTCTTCGCTGCGAAAGAGAGCTCCTGCCTCAGTCAGATGGTTGACGATCAGAGAGTTCGCGTCCCAAACGCTCACTCCCTGGAGCCAATCGGGTACAGTTCGGTCGAACGTTCCATCCTCCTGGACAGGACAATAGATGGGCAATCCCTCCTTCATTCCCGTGAAGTAGTCATCAGCTCCGTGTCCTGGCGCGGTGTGAACGAGACCGGTCCCGTCTTCCAGCGTCACATAGTCGGCCTCCACGAGAGGGCTCTTCTTCTGCTTCAAAGGAGGCTCGTACCAGACCCCGGAGTCCACCAGTTCAGCTCCCAGACATCGTCCCATCTCCTCAACCTGAGAGGTTTCGGAGAACACCCGTTCCACCAGGTCGGCCGCCACGATGGCCAGGCGGGAATCTGATCGTTCGGTGAATCGGATCAAAGAATACTCGGCGGCCGGAGCCACTGCGATCGCCTCATTTGCGGGAAGAGTCCAGGGAGTCGTCGTCCAGATCATCAGCCAGACGCGCTTTCCAGACGGCGCCTGGAGACTGGGGGGCAGCTGTTCACTTCCCTTGAGAAGGAAGAGGACATGAACGCTCTTATCGGTTCGATCGTGATACTCGAGTTCCGCGTCCGCGAGAGCCGTGCGGTTTTCGATTGACCAGTGGACAGGCTTCAAGTCTCGATATACAAGGCCTTCTTCAGCCAGCCTTGCGAACACCTCCAGAACGGCTCCCTCGTACTCCGGGCGCATGGTGAGATAGGGGGCTTCGTAGGCGCCAACGGTTCCCAGCCGTTGGAGCTGTTCGGCCTGAACATCCACGCAGGTGGATGCATAGTCATGACACCGCTGCCTGATCTCGAAGGTGGTCAGATTCTTGCTCTCAGCCCCGAGCTCTTTGAGGACCTTGTGTTCAATGGGCAGGCCGTGGCAATCCCATCCCGGGACGAAGTTCACATCATGTCCGGCCATGATGCGAGAACGGACGACGAGGTCCTTCAGAGTCTTATTGAGCAGGTGACCCATGTGAATCGGTCCGTTCGCATAAGGCGGGCCATCATGCAGGATGTAGGGCCCCCGGGGATGCTCCAGATCGCGCATTCGGCGATACAGGTCCATCCGCTCCCAGCGGGCCTGCAGTCTGGGTTCGAGCTGAAGCAGGTTCCCTTTCATCGGGAAGCTTGTTCTCGGCAATTGGAGAGTCGGCCTGTAGTCGTTCTTCGCAGTCATGGTGTCTCGTTCCTGCCCCACCTGAGAGTGCTCAGCCCACGGACTGCTAGCTCGGGCTCTCTGTCCCGGCTCCTGGCAGCGGACCGGAAGATTGAGTTTAGCTCAAAAACCAGGGACCAAGTACGATGTTTCACGAAAACTGATGAATAACCCGGGCGAAAAAGCCCTTTAACTTTTTACCGGAATTTCGCAGGATAACAAGCATGACCATTTTCAAGAAGATCATTGACGGTGAGATCCCGGCCGACATCGTCTACGATGATGAAGACTGCCTCGCTTTCAGGGACGTGAATCCACAGGCTCCGACTCATGTTTTGGTGATTCCCAAGAAGGAGATAGCCAGTCTTGCGGGGGCAGAGCGGGCAGACGAAAGGCTGCTTGGACATATCCTTCTCAAGGTGGCTGAGATCGCCCGGGACCAGGGTCTTGAAAGCGATGGCTACCGGGTCGTAGCCAATATCGGCCGAAACGGTGGTCAGTCGGTTGACCACCTCCACTTTCACCTTCTGGGCGGACGCTCCCTGAGTTGGCCTCCGGGTTAGCAAGTGAGTACTAGCAGTCCGTGGCGGAAGTACTCACTCACTGGCAACTCCGCTCCTGAAACTGCATCTTCTGAAGAGCGATGAACGAGCAGCAAAAGTCCCGTGACTACGACTTCCAGACGATTGAGAAGAAGTGGCAGGAGTACTGGGAAGAGAACAAGACATTCAAGGCGGAGTACGATCCGGCCCGGCCCAAGTTCTATTGTCTGGACATGTTTCCCTATCCGTCCGGCCAGGGCCTGCATGTGGGTCATCCTGAGGGATACACGGCCACCGATATTGTCTCGCGATACAAGCGGATGAAGGGCTTCAATGTTCTTCATCCGATGGGTTGGGATGCTTTCGGTCTTCCGGCTGAACAGTATGCCATCGAAACAGGTACGCTCCCCAGGGAAACTACAGCCCGGAATGTCGATCTTTTTCGAAAACAGCTCAAGATGCTCGGTTTTTCCTATGACTGGGATCGCGAGATCAACACCACAGACGAGAAGTACTACAAGTGGACCCAGTGGATCTTTCTCAAGCTTTATGAGAAAGGCCTGGCCTATCAGTCGGAAGAGCCTGTCAACTGGTGCCCGGCCTTGGGTACGGTGCTGGCCAACGAGGAAGTTATTGAAGGAAAGTCGGAGCGCGGAGGACACCCGGTGATCAAGAAGCCCATGCGACAGTGGGTCCTGAAGATCACTGAATACGCAGAACGCCTGCTGGCCGATCTGGATGAACTGGATTGGCCCGAGGGCCTCAAGGAAATGCAGCGCAACTGGATCGGCAAGAGCTACGGAGCCAACATTGATTTTCAGGTAGTGGGTTGCGATTCCAGTTTTCAGGTCTTCACGACGCGACCGGACACGCTCTTTGGAGCCACCTTTTGCGTGCTGGCGCCGGAGCATCCGCTGGTGGCCCAGATTACGCAGCCCTCCCGGAAAGATCAGGTTGAGGAATACGTTGAGTCCACGCTGCTCAAGACCGACCGGGAAAGGACTGTCGTCGTCGAGGGGAAGACCGGCGTGGCCACGGGGGCCCGGGCCATGAACCCGGCCAACGGTGAGGAGATTCCGATTTTCATTGCAGATTACGTCCTGTTTTCGTACGGCTACGGGGCCATCATGGCCGTTCCAGGGCACGATGAACGGGACCATGAATTTGCACGGCGATATGACCTTCCCATCCGGAGAGTTGTGACAGGCGGTGAGGAAGAGGATATCTCCAAAGCGGCTCATCATGGAGACGGGACTCTCGTCAACTCCGGCTTCCTGAATGGTCTAGAGAGGGATGAGGCCATCCGCGAAATGGTTGGATGGCTGGAGGGCGAAGGTCGGGGAGAGGGCGCAGTCAACTATAAGATTCGGGACTGGCTGTTTTCGCGCCAGCGCTACTGGGGAGAGCCCTTTCCTCTGGCCCATGACGAGCAGGGCCATGTGATCGCGCTGGGGGACGACCTGCCGGTGGTACTCCCCGAACTGGAGGACTACCAGCCCTCGGAGACCGGAGAACCGCCCCTGTCGAGAATGCAGGACTGGCTCTACTTTGAAAGAGACGGGGTCCGCTATCGACGGGAAACCAACACTATGCCCCAGTGGGCCGGCTCCTGCTGGTACTTCATTCGCTTTGTCGACGCGAATAACGATGCCGAGCCCTGGGACCCGGCTGTGGAAGCCTACTGGATGCCGGTTGATCTTTACATCGGCGGGGCGGAACATGCCGTCCTGCATTTGCTCTACGCCCGCTTCTGGCAGAAGGTTCTCTACGATCTGGGCTACGTTTCGACGAATGAGCCGTTCAAGAAGGTAGTCAATCAGGGAATGATCCTGGGTGAGAACGGCGAGAAGATGTCCAAGGCCAGGGGTAACGTCGTGAATCCCGACCAGGTCATCGAAGCATGGGGTGCCGATTCTTTCCGGCTCTATGAGATGTTCATGGGACCTCTGGAGGCAGTCAAGCCCTGGCAGACCAAGGGAATTACCGGTGTTCATCGGTTCCTTTCCAGGTTTTGGAGACTGGCTGTCGACTCAAACGGAGAGATCAGCCAGCGGGTTCAAGCTGAAGCTGAGTCAGAGACCTTCCAGCGGCATCTGCACAGAACCGTCAAGAAAGTGACCGAGGACATAGAAGGCTTGCAGTTCAATACAGCCATCTCGGCGATGATGGAACTCCTCAACGCGGCTTACAAAGAACCCGGGATCACTCGCGAGTCGCTGGAGACACTTGTGCTCACGTTGAGTCCCTTCGCCCCGCACCTGGGGGAGGAAATCTGGGGCCGCCTGGGACACAGCCGGACCCTGGCTTACGAGCCGTGGCCTGAATTCGATGCGGTGCTGGTTCAGGAAGAGAGGGTGACGATTTCGATTCAGGTGAACGGAAAGCTGAGAGGCACCCTGACGGTTCCCGCTGCAATGGAGCAGGATACGCTGGTGGAGCAGGCCAGGGAGGTACAGGGGGTCCAGCGCCATCTGGAGGGTAAGACGGTTCGCAAAGAGATCTTCGTGCCCGGTCGGATCGTGAATTTTGTGGTGAATTAGGTTCTAGGTTCTGGGTTCTGGCGAAATGCGACGCCCGCAGTCTGACATGGAAGGTCAAAAACGGAGCCGGGATCATTCTGGTCGATTAGTCAAGAAAAGAATTAAGCTGCATTCCTGATTTCATAGAGGCGGTCGTCCTTGAGCATGGATCAGATGACACGGACCATGTGCCGAGCCAAGGCGCGGATAGCCTTGCTGTGGCGCCCCGGCAGACCCAGCACCCAGAGCCCAGCACCCGGCACCCATTCCTACATGCTAGAATCAAAAAAATCAAACTGGACGCCATTATCTGCGTCTAACCTAGTGGACTGGCCTATTAGTGCAGAACGCTGCCGGCTCTTGCGGCCGGCTTTGAGATTAAAGGAGAACGATCATGGGGCGAACCAAGGGCTTTTTCAGGACGCTGCCTGGGCTGGCATTTTTGGCCATCCTGATCACGCTAGCGCTGGGGATTATCATCGGTTCGATTGTTTCCGACGGTGTCGGAGCCAACCCTGCTGAAGTCCAGGTGACAAAGCTGACTCGCAAGGGAGCCGGTGAGCCACTGGTGCTTGATCGGGAAGTTTCCCTGCACGAGGGCTTCGCACGCGTGGTTGAGACGGTCGGACCGGCGGTCGTCAACATCAGCACCCAGAGTCTGGTGGAGGTCCCGAGGGGGGGGTTGCCCGACGCCCTGCGCGAGTTCTTCGGCCGTGACCCGTTCAACTCTCCTGACGAGAGGCGAGAACCTCAGGAGCGCAGGTCCTCAGGACTTGGGTCCGGCGTGGTCGTCGACAGTGCCGGCTACATCCTGACCAACTACCACGTCATCCACTCAGCCGACAAAATCACAGTCATCCTGCCCAGCAATTCGAGCTTCCCGGCCGCGGTGATCGGAACCGACCGCCAGTCGGATCTGGCCGTGCTGAAGATCGACGCGGGAGAACCGCTGCCCTTCGCCCAGATCGGGGACTCGGAGATGGTGAAAGTAGGAGACTGGGTGCTGGCAATAGGCAGTCCTTTCGGGCTCGAGAAGACCGTCACGGCCGGAATTGTCTCGGCAACAGGTCGAGTTGTCCCGACGCAGATTTTCGGTGATTACATCCAGACCGATGCAGCCATTAACCCCGGCAACAGCGGCGGTCCGCTGGTCAATGCCCGGGGGGAAGTGGTTGGAATCAACTCTTTCATAACCACCCGCAGTGGAGGATCCATGGGGGTCGGTTTTGCTATTCCCTCGACAGTCTTCGTGAATTCCTACAATCAGCTGATCAGCAAGGGAAAAATCGAGCGGGGCTTCATGGGAATCTCCATGAATCTCGGCTCGCTCAGTCCTGAAATGGCCGAGTTTTTCGGTGTTGCAGGGGATGACCCGGACGGGGTCAAGGACGGCGATGGAGTTTTGGTGACGCAGGTCATCGAGGATGGGCCGGCTGACCAGGCTGGCGTCGAGGCGGAAGATGTCATAGTCAAGGTGGCCGAGAAGGAGGTCAAGACTTACTGGGATCTGCGGGTGGTAATTGCCAACACGCCTCCCGACGAAGAAGTTCCCATCCAGGTGGTTCGGAAGGGCGAAGTTCTGGAGTTGTCGGTTACCCTTGCCGAACGGACGCTAGAGCAGGAAATAGAAGACCAGAACGAGGGGATTTCACTGGATGAAAAGGTAGAACGGGATCGGAAGAAGGAGATTGGTCTCGAGGTTCGCTCCGCCTCAGAGCGCGATCTTGAAAGGCTCGGAATCGAGGGCGAAGAAGGAATTCTCATTCTGGAAGTCACTCCCACCAGTCTGGCCGACGACGCCGGTTTGAGGCCCGGGCAGGTCGTGACCCATGTCAATGGCGTGCCCGTGACCTCGGGAGCGGAGTTCAGGGACAGGGTTCTCGAACTGGAATCCGGCTCCGGCGCTATCCTGCGCCTCGTCTCTTCGGCCGAGCGCCAGACGATGATCCGCTACACCTCGTTTGTGAAGCCCTAGAGCGGGTTCTTCCGGGTTCCAGGTTCCTCGTTCCTCGTTGCGCGCTCGTCAAGACTCGCGCCTCTGTACCCTCGGCAAACAACTACGTTCCCTCAGGGACCCCGGCCCACAGGCCGCAAGGAACCCTGACGATCAAGGAAACGTCAGAGGCAGGAACGGAAGTGACTGCGTGGCGGCCGAAGGCCGACATCTTCGGGAGCGACTGCGTGCGGCCGGTAGGCCGCGGAAGCGACTGCTTGGCGACCGAAGGTAGACATCTTCTTTCAGTTTGTCGGGTCGTTAACCCTTCCTTCCGACCATTGCTTTTTTATTCCGATCACTCTATTTTGAGGACATTGCAGAGAAAGTGACTGCCCTGTTGAGAGGCTTTTCACGGGAAAAGGAGAGGCCGAAGTGATTATTGGAGTTCCGCGCGAAATCAAAGAAAGTGAGTACCGTGTAGGGTTAGTCCCATCGGGAGCCCACCAGCTGATCGATGATGACCACCAGGTTGTAATTGAGTCGGGTGCCGGCGCAGGCTCAGGGTTTGAAGATGATGAGTATGAAAAGGCAGGCGCCACCGTTGTCCCAAATGCCGGCGAGGTCTATTCGCTCAGCGACATGGTGGTGAAGGTGAAGGAGCCGATCGAACCCGAGTACGAGCTGCTGCGAGACGGGCAGATCCTTTTCTGCTATCTGCATCTGGCGCCACTGCCGCGGCTGACCGAGGTGCTCCTGCGGCGAAGGGTCACGGGAATCGCCTACGAGACGCTCCGCGATCAGAAGGGCGGGTTGCCTCTTCTGACACCAATGAGTGAAGTAGCCGGCCGCATGTCCGCTATTGTGGGAGCCTATTACCTGCAGAGACCCTACCAGGGAAGAGGAGTTCTACTGGGAGGAATTCCAGGTGTCAGGCCAGGGCTGGTGGTGGTCGTTGGAGCCGGGACGGTCGGATGGAACGCGATGAAAATGGCGATGGGGCTGGGAGCCCAGATGAGCATCCTGGACGTAGATATCGACAGGCTCCGTCATGTGGACGATCTGTACTTTGGCAAGGTTGAGACTCTCTACTCGAATACCCTCCACCTCTCAGAAGCCGTAAAGAGGGCCGATCTGGTGATTGGAGCCGTACTGATTCCCGGAGCCAGCGCTCCCAAGCTGATAACTCGTGAAATGGTCAGAAACATGAAACCGGGCTCAGTCATTGTCGATGTTGCCGTTGACCAGGGAGGCTGTTGTGAGACCTCGCGTCCGACCTCACACAGCCACCCGGTATACGAGGTCGACGGAGTCCTGCACTATTGCGTGACCAATATGCCGGGAGCCATGCCCAGGACTTCTACCTACGGTCTCACCAATGCGACTCTTCCGTACGTCAGGGAAATCGCCGGGAAGGGCTTCGTTCGTGGTGTGACAGAGAACAACCTTATCGCCACTGGCGTCAATACCTTTGAGGGCCGCATAACCTGCCCGCCGGTTGCAGCTTCCCAAGGACTCGAGGACGCCGAGTTGACGGAACTGATGTGATTTCAAGTCCCGCACTCGGACGACTCCAGTCATCGCAACCTCCTTGGGGCCAGATTGTGCGCCGGCGTGTTTCCATTGATGCCGCCGCTTGCGGCGCGGAGAACATGCACCGGGATCGGCTGCTGCTAGAGCAGGCAGAAGCGTCCACTGATCTAGTTACGGTGGTTCGTCTCTACAGGTGGTCAAGACCCACGGTGTCCCTGGGCCGCCACCAGGATCCGGGACAAGCCATTGATGTAGGCTACTGTAAGAGAAATGGGATCGAGTGGGTCCGGAGACCAACCGGTGGGCGAGCCGTTCTCCATGACGAGGAATTGACTTACGCTGTTGTTTCCAATGACCCTCATCTCTTTCCCTCTAAGAGCATCAGCGCGACCTACCGTCTGGTTTCTGAGATTCTGGCTGGCGGCCTGGAGGCACTTGGCGGGACGGTTTCTCTCCAGCGGAAGGGGCCCAGCACAGTCCATGAGGGAGTGCCGATCAAGCCCTGTTTTGCGACAGCAGCTCGTCATGAGCTGTTGTTCCAGGGGCGGAAACTGGTGGGCAGCGCGCAGCGCCGACTGAGGCGCAGCTTTCTGCAGCATGGCTCCATCCCGGTAAAGCTCGACTACCGACGCCAGGGGAAGGTGCTGAAATTCGATGCGGATCGGCTCCGATCGTCGGTGACTTGCTGGGGAGAAGTTGCTTCTTCGGAGAATCCAGTTGAGGATCTCACCGAGGCCCTGCTCCTGGCCTTCGCCCGCTATCTAGGACTTCTGTCAGTAGTTCCAGGTTCTGATTCCGAGAATTCCGCTACTCCAGAAATAGAGGACGATTCCAACACAGGCTGAGGAGCAGGCAAGGGCGAAGACACGCACCTGGAGACGGGTCTGTTCACGGGCTAGACCCCGCATGGACTGGAGGGCTCCGAGCAGAGCGAATACCGCAAAGAGCCAGTTCAGGAGGAATAGTGATCCGGACCAGAGGGTGAAATTGCCCAGTCTTTGGATCGGGTCTCTCATGGCCCCCAGCACGATCAGAGCAGCGCAGGCCAGAGCCAGTGCCGACAATGCGGGAAAGAGGCCCAGCCGCATCCAGTTAGGGTCCTTGAGTCGGCCCAGCAACCAGAGCGGGAACCAGTAAAGCGAGAAGAGTAGTCCCGCCATCAGGAGGAGTAAGGCTAGCCCCGCGGAAACTCTTTCCAGGCAGAGTCTCCAAAAAGGAAGTGCCTGGTAGCTGCCCGAGATCACCCTTCCCGTGCCCTGCAGGATCGTCTCCCCCTCGTCCCGCATGAAGACAGCCGTCGGGATTGGGTCATCGGGTTCTCGAAAACGGCGATCCGTGACCGGGATGAGAACATCCTCGGGGCCACCTCCAGCCAGTCGCAGTTGGTTGCCTTGCAGATCGAGCCGGATCACGCCGACAAGATTAGTCAGAAAGCGGGAGATTTCTTGACGTGGGGCGATTGGCCGGTAGTATCCGGTCATCCCGGCTACTCTCCACTCCGGAATCTCGGAGGCCGGGGCCTGCGATCGGCCAGCGCCCTTCAGTAGATGATCGCGCAAGAGCCGGGTCAGGCGGGAAAGGGCTTCGGGACTGGCTGAATTGATCAACAAAACGAAGCCTTTCCCGAGTTGCGGAAGATATTCGAGTCGTGACCGGAAGCCCTGGATGGCTCCTGAGTGTCCACGCACCAGGAACCCTCGAAAGATGGTCGTCTCCAGAGAGAGTCCGTAGCCGGTCCGAATGCCCCTGAGCGCAGACAGGCTGGTCGAGGGTGTTTCCATTCTTCGCAAAGACTCTGCAGACAGAAGCTGAGACTTGTCGAAGCGTCCCTCATTCAGCAACAGGAGCAGAAGATTTGCCATTTCGCGGGAAGAAGCGTTGACCGCTCCGGCAGGCCGCAAGCTGATGTGCCGGTAGGGAGCGGCCTGGCCGTCGATGTAGCCAGTGGCCAGGTTTGGATGGGGAAAGTAGGTCGCCGTGCTCATCTTCAGCCTTTTGAACCACTCCTCTTCGACATACGACTCGAAGCTCCGACTGCTGGCCTTCGAAACGATCAATGCGGCCATGGCAGTTCCAGCGTTTGAGTAGGAAAAATGCTTGCCCGGAGGCCAGCGGCATGTACGCCGGGGATTGAGAGCGAGTCCTTGTTCGAGTGGAATGGGCTCGGTTTCATTGTGGGCATACTCGTGCGCATGAATGTCATCCAGACCGCCTGTATGCTCCAGCAGGTGGGCCAGCTTCAAAGGATGAGAGTCAGTCCAGGGGTTCACGACTTCCAACTCCGGGGCCAGAGACTTGACCGGTCGTTCAATGCTCAGCCGACCCTGCTCCTGGAGCTTGAGGACGGAGAGAGCCACGAGTATCTTTGAAATCGAGCCGATTCGAAAAAGCGTGTCAACCGTAACCGGTCGACCCACCTTGATCTCCGACAGCCCAACCCCTCCTGCCCAGTCAACACCGTCCCGATTGACCATAGCAAGACCTGCGCCCGGTGTGTTCGTCTCGGATAGGATCCCGCGGATCGGCTCAAGGAGGACCTCCGCAGTCTTACCGGAACCATCCTGTGTCTGAGCCGCAAGACTCATAACCTGGAACAGGGGAAGGATCCAGCCAGCCAGACACCTGACCGCAGACGACCGACAGACCTCGGCATTGACCGCAAAGGCCCTTCGCATGCGCATGGAGCCAATGGTACTCCATAGTCGCCGGGCGAAGCTCTATTCCGAACGCCGAAGGTCCCCGGGTGAGGGCATTCTTGGAGCTCGGAAAGCGGACCAAGAGGTCCTCTCGAGAGAAGCTGCTCTTGCCGATTCCCGGCAGCATCTGTCAAATTGCGCGCGGGCAGAGGGCTGTGCTATAAGAGTTTGCGTATGTCTAGATTTTTCCACGGTTTGCGATGAGCGAATCAACTCTGTCGCGAAGGAAAAGAGAGATTCTGAGAGACCTGGTCCAGGAGTACGTGCGAACCGGGAAGCCTGTGGGGTCCAGGCGCTTGGCTGAGCTCAATCGGGAGAAGCTCAGCTCTGCCTCGATTCGCGCCGTCGTGGCCGAGTTGGAAAAAGAGAGTTTCTTGTCTCAGCCTCACACTTCGGCTGGTCGCATGCCCACGGCGAAGGGATATTCGCTCTACGTGAATTCTCTCATCCGCTTGCGGGAGCTCTCGGGTCTTGACGTCGATTGGATCCGCAGCGTGTTGGAGGCGGAAGCAGACCCCGGACACTTGATGCAGCGAGTGTCGCAGATTCTGGCCAGCCTATCCGATCAGGTAGGGATCGTAGTGGCTCCGCCCATGTCACTGGCTCCCGTTAAGCAGATCGAATTCCTGAAGCTTTCTCCTCACCGGGTTCTGGCCATTCTTGTTTCCACAACGGGTCTGGTTCAAAACCGGCTGATCCGGGTAGAAAGCGCCTTCAGCCAGCGTGAACTGGATGCGGCGGGCAAGTACCTGACTATGAATTATGGAGGAGAGACCCTGGCCCAGATCCAGACAGATCTGGTCCGTCTCATGTCAGAGGAAAAGGCCAGGTACGACCGTCTCCTGAGCAGTGTGATTGTCCTTGGGTCGGCCAGTCTCATGGCGGATTCGTCCGGTGAGTCCGACGTCTATCTGGGCGGTACGACCGCAATGATTGAGAGCGTCGGCGAATGCGATCTTGACCAGCTCAGTGTGCTCTTTCAAGCCTTTGAGCAGAAGAACCGACTGGTCACGATCATCAACGCCTGCATCAGCCAGGAAGAATTCGGCACGCGAGTCACCATTGGCCTGGAAGATCATTTCCCGGGCGGTCGAGACTTTAGCCTGGTTTCTTCCTCCTATAGCTGGACTGCTGGAAGAGGTACCCTGAGCGTTCTGGGTCCCCGGCGGATGGAGTATGAGAAAGCCATCAGCGCAGTGGACCATGTTGCCAGGCTGTGCTCCCAGTTGATGACGTCGGCTGAGAGCCAGGGGGCCGTCGCCGGCGAATGAACGAGAAGCCTGGCGAAGAGTTGACAGATTTCGAGCTCTCGGAAGCTGTTTCCGAACCCGAACCGGGGAAGAGGTCCGAGGAGCAGGATCTCGAGTCCGAGTCGCCAGTCGACTTGCTGGAGTCCTTAGCAAGAGAAAAGGATGATCTCCACGATCGATGGCTGCGCAAGGAGGCGGAGATTCAGAATCTGCGGAAACGATTTGCCCGGGAACGGCAGGAGTTGACCGAATCACAGAGAGTGAGCGTACTCAAGGAGATTCTGCCCGTCATCGACTCGTGTGAAAAAGGGCTGGAATCTCTTGAGGAGCAGGCTTCTTCAGAAGAGGTGAAAGTCTACCACGAAGGTCTCGAACTGCTTCTCAAGGGACTGAAAGGAGTCTTGGCCCGGTTCGAAGTAGTGGAAGTTCCCGGAGTCGGTCAGAAGTTCGATCCCATGGTTCATGAGGCCCTCTTTGTCGAGGAGCGCGAAGATCACACAGACGGTGAAGTCCTGGAACTGTTTCGAAAGGGCTACAGTATGAGGAGCCGGCTCCTTCGACCGGCTCAGGTAAAGGTTGCTTCGACCCCTTCGGACGCGCCGGTGAAGGAGGATTGACAACCTCCGGCCCGGAGAAGACGCGCTTTTTGTTTCTAATCTCCTTGAAATCAGTAGTTCTGGATCTTATAGAGCCTAAGGTGTGTGTTCGGAAGCAGGAAAACAGGAGTGAATGTGTCCAAGCGAGACTACTATGAAGTCCTGGGAGTGCCGGGGGAAGCATCTCTTTCAGAGATCAAGAAGGCCTACCGTCAGGCGGCGGTAAAGTATCATCCCGACCGCAACCCTGGGAATCATGAAGCGGAGGAGAGGTTCAAAGAAGCAGCTGAGGCCTACAGCGTTCTCAGCGACGACGGCAAGCGTGCCAGGTACGATCGTTTTGGGCATGCCGGCGTGGGAGGCGGGCCTGCAGGTTTCGATCCAGAGATCTTCACCGATTTTGGAGATATCCTGGGAGATTTCTTCGGCTTCGGAGATCTGTTTGGAGGACGATCGGGTCGAGGCACTCAGCCCCGCCGGGGAGCCGATCTGAGATACGACCTGGAACTGGAGTTCGAGCAGGCGGCGTTCGGCATCAAGACCAAGATCAAAATTCCTCGTCACGATGTTTGCTCTACCTGCCACGGGTCAGGTGCCGACCCGGAAAACGGTATGGCTACCTGTACCCAGTGTAGCGGGAAGGGCCAGACGCGCTACCAGCAGGGTTTCTTCTCCATCACGCGGACGTGCACTGCCTGCCAGGGCGCGGGTCAGATCATTCGGACTCCATGCATCGCCTGCAAGGGAGCCGGCCGGATTCGCAAAGAGAAGCTTCTCGAGGTTGCGATTCCGGGAGGAGTCGATGACGGTGTGCAGTTGCGAGTTGCGGGTGAGGGCGAGCCGGGAAGTCAGGGCGGACGCCCGGGTGATTTGTTCGTTGTCCTGGCCGTCAAAGAGCATCCCTTTTTCACTCGCAAGGATCATCACGTTTTTTGCCAGATGCCTCTTACTTTCAGCCAGGCAGCGCTGGGAGCAGAAATCAGCGTTCCTACGCTTTCGGGGAAAGAGACGATCAAGATCCCGGAAGGGACTCAGAGCGGGGCCGTGTTCCGGTTGAAGAACCAGGGTGTCCCGAGCCTGAACGGAAGAGGGCGCGGCGACCAGTACGTGACCGCGCGGATCGTTACGCCCACTCGGTTGAGTCAGGAGCAGAGGGAACTGTTGAGGAAACTTGCCGAGATCTCGGGAGACGAAGTGCAGGAAGGCGGAGGGCTCTTTGAGAAGGTCAAAGAGATGTTTGGTTGACCTGTGATGACCAGGTCTGGATCCAACTGGACCTGGAAGCCCCTCTTTATGAGCACGAATCGCTCGTCGCTCTGCTTTTAGAGTTCGAAACCTGCGGGTTTCAGATGAAGAGGGAGTACCGCCAACGTGGCTGGGCCTCCCTGCTCCTAAGCAGAACTTAGACGGAGTACCAGGTGCCGTATCGAGCAGTTCTCGAATTTGACGCCAACGGCCGGCCGTTTCTGTCCGAGGCGGGAATCCACCATCTGGTGCGGGTCCGACGTCTCGGTGAAGGCGAGATGTTTCTGGGGCTGGCGAGAAATCAGGCAGTCTGGTACAGATGCCGGCTCGGCCGCCAGGGTGGGGAATGGGTAGTGGACATTGTTACCCGAATCGGCACCGTCGGTGAATCTTCCCTTGAGATCGTTCTGGGAGTTGCTTTGATCAAGAAGGCGCGGTTCGAGTGGATGATTCAGAAGGCCTGTGAGCTGGGAGTTTCTGAGATTGTCCCCTTGACGACTGGCTACGTTGAGGAGAGCCTGGCGAGGCGGGCCGGCAAGCTTTTACCTCGCTGGCAAAGAATACTGGAGGAAAGTGTCAAGCAGTGCGGTCGCAGTCGGGCTCCCGTGATGAGATCGGTGAACCGTCTGGTTGAGTTTCTGGAGTTCTCTTCGGGAGCTTTGCAGATCGTTCTGGATCCCGAAGCGGACAGCAATCTGCGAGAGATCAAGAAGGAACCGGGCGGGATTGGGAGCGCGAGGATCGCAGTGCTGACCGGCCCGGAAGGAGGATGGGGTGTGGAGGAGCGCCGTCTCTTTGAAGAGCATGATATAAGGCCCGTGTTTCTCGGACCCAGAACTCTACGCTCTGAGACAGCTGCCGTGGCAGCCGTGGCACTGGTTCAGTACCTGTGGGGAGATCTAGTGTCCCGTCCCAGAGATTCGCACCATTTTGCGGATGGGTCTTGCGAGGAGAGGTCGCGGAGAGAGGAGGAGTCGATGCAGTAGCATCGTGGACGACGAACGACAAAGAGATCGCCCGGAACCTCCATCCGCCGGCGACCCCACGCGACAAGCCGACGTCTGAATTGACTCGCCAAAACCCTTTCACTACACTCGCCGGATGCGATCGAGGATCCGAGCTCCGTGGCTGATTTCTGCCCTGCTTTTCTCGAGCTTTTCCGGTTTCTCCCAGCAACGTCCCCTTCTCACCGAGCGGGCCAGAACCGTCGAGGACGGATATTTTCTATTCGATGTCGGGTTTGAGTTTCTCCAGGACGCAGTCTTTCCCTTTTCCGGGCTGAACGGAGACCTGACCAACGCCGGCGTTATCGGAACCCGTTTTGGCATGGGAAGTCGAGTTGAGGTTCAAATGCTGGGGACCGTCCGGCAGTTTCTGAACATCAACGAGCGCTTCGACGCTCCGGGATCCGGGGATCTGAACGTCTCGGGGAACTCGACCAACGATTTTGGCAACCTTAATCTGGCCACCAAGGTCAAGCTGATTTCGGGGCAACAGGGGAGGCTGATCATCGCCTCGCTCTTCGGGGTCGAACTGCCCAACACTTCCAAGCAGAAGGGACTGGGTACGGAAAAGACAAATTTCTTTACCCAGTTGCTAGACCCGTAAGGAGTCCCCCCGGCTCTGCCGGGGAGGCAGCCAGAGTTTGACAGTTCCGGGAATAGGTGAAAAAACTCCCTTCCGTGAGCCGAGCAAAGCATCACGAAAAGGAGTTTTATGAGTAACTACCAGAGCTTACAGCATACAAAATGGGAGTGTAAGTACCATGTGGTGTTCATCCCCAAGTACCGCAAGAAGTTGATTTATGGGGAGCTGCGCAGACATCTCGGTCAGGTGCTGCGACGGTTGGCTGGGCAGAAGGAAAGCTTGATTGAAGAGGGCCACCTGCTGCCGGATCACGTGCACGTGATGATCTCGATTCCGCCAAAGTTTTCTGTGGCGCAGGTGATCGGGTACATCAAAGGGAAAAGCGCCATCCACATTGCGAGGAACTTTTCAGAGAGTCGGCGTAACTTTGTTGGACAGCACTTCTGGGCTCGCGGATACTTCGTATCGACGGTGGGTCGGGATGAGAAAGTGATTCGTGAGTATATCCGGCGGCAAGAAGCAGAAGATCGTCGCCAGGATCAGCTCAGGCTGCTGTAGCCAAGCCACCTGTAGGTGGCACAAGTGGCCGCGGTAGCGGCAACGTCAAGTCCGCTTTGAGCGGCTCACAAGATTAAAGCCCCCGGCTTTGCCGGGGGATACTTACTTGAAAAGCGGCTCAACCGGGTGGATCTGATCTGGAATGTGGGTCTGGCGATTCTGGGCGATCCCGAGGATGCCGGTGCCCAGGACGATTTGCTCACATATGGATTCGCGGTCGTGGCCGCGGCCACTCCCCGCCTGAATCTCCTGGCCGAGATCAATGGCAGGACCGGCCCGTCCGGAATTGGGACCGAGGAGCAGTCTCGGATGCGGGCCGGGATTCAGTTCGAAGCCGGCGGCGTTACTTGGGACCTGGCCGGTTTCTGGGGCCTCGAAGATACCGACCCCAACACTGGAATCATCGTGGGTCTCTCCAAGACTTTCAAGCTCCCGTGGTAGGTTCTGGGTTCTGGGTTCTAGGTTCTAGCCCGGAGGGTACTGACCGGGTACATCCTTTACAAAACAAACCGGGTACATGGTTTACACAGTGGAGTTAGAGCATAGGGCAGGAAAGGAGAGGCCCTATGCCCTGGCTGGAGACCCAAGCTGTGGAACAACGGTTTCGTTTTGTTATGGATGTGAAAGCTGGAATGTACACCCTCAGTGAGCTGAGCAAACGGTATGGGGTGAGCCGTCAAACAGCCTACAAGTGGTGGAATCGGTACAAGCAAGAAGGCCTGGAGGGACTGACGGATCGCTCTCGAATTCCCCACTACTGTCCTCACAAGACCCCGCCAGAGCTGGAGCGGGAGATTGTGCAGCTGCGCAAACGCCATCCCACTTGGGGGCCAGTCAAGATCATTCAGCACTTAGAGAAGCTTCGTCCACAGTTACCTCTTCCAGCTTTCTCAACTGCCGGGGAAATCCTCAAACGTCATGGACTGATCAAGCCCCGGCGCCGGCGCCGGCGCTGGGCCCACCCGGGGCGGCCTATCGTCGAAATCCGAAACTGTAACGATGTCTGGACGGCCGACTTCAAGGGAGAGTTTAAAACCGGCAACGGGCAGTGGTGTTATCCCTTGACGATCCTCGATCCCTACAGCCGTTATCTATTGGCCTGTAGTGCCAAGACTTCGACTCAACACACGGGTGCAATGCCTGTCTTCGAGCAACTGTTTCGTCGCTGCGGTTTACCTCAACAGATCCTCACTGACAACGGGGCACCCTTTTCCTCTACCGCCTTATGTGGTCTCTCACGTCTGGCTGTGTGGTGGATCAAGCTGGGAATCCAGCCGCTGCGAATCCAACCAGGTCAACCGCAGCAGAATGGCCGTCATGAACGCATGCATCGCACCCTCAAGGCAGAAACCACTCGCCCCGCTGCTGGCACCCTGCCGGCTCAGCAGCAACGCTTTGATCGCTTCCAGCGCTACTACAATCAGAAACGACCTCACCAGGCGCTGGACGGAAGAACGCCCTCGGATCTATACAGACCTTCCTCAAGGCCTTATCCCCATCAACCACCTCAACTCGAGTACCCGGCTCACTTTCTGGTTCGTAAGGTAAACAAGATCGGCCGGATCAAACTCAAATCACGATCCCTGTTCCTAAGTAACACGCTCAACGGTGAATGCGTCGGTTTGGAGGAAATCGACGACGCTATCTATAGCATCTACCTGGGCCATGTCTTGCTGGCCCGCTTTGATTGGAGAGAATGGAAAATCTATCCTTGAATCTGTAAACCATGTACCCGGTCTAATCTGTAAACCATCTACCCGGTTGCTGCATAGGTGGGGGATCCTGCTCTGCAGGTCTGACAAAGGACCAAACGGAGCCGAGAGCGTTAGCGACCGGGGAATCCCTCTCACTCCTTCCCAGTCGGGGCGCCGCAACCTAGAACCTAGAACCCAGTTTCTCAGCTACACCCGGAGGTAGCACCACAAACGGTGCACACGTAACAGTTGCCGTTCCGCTGCATCAGATTGCCGCAGGAGTAGCAGGTTGCCGACTCCGATTTAGTGTCGGCCATCAACTTCTCCACGGCTCCGGCCGAGACCGAAGCAGCTTTCCCGTTCGTTTCGGAGAAGTTGATCTGGACGCCGTCCTGGATCGAGCCATTCGGTTTGACTCCGTGGATGCCGAGAGCCTCCTGGGCCTCCTCCGGCATGAACTTGCTGGCCAGGTATCGAACCACGTAGTCGGGGATTGAGGTCGCAAAGGGGATCTGTTGATTGTCGGTAAACCCTCCCGGCTCAAAGCTCATGTGGGCAAACATCCGTACATAGTCTTCCAGCGGAACTCCCCGTTGAAGCCCCATCGAAATCGCAATGGCCCACGCCATGGCCATGCCTTGCAAAGTGGATCCCTGTTTTGCGAAGTTGACGAAGATCTCACCCATTTCGCCATCCTCTGGATACAGTCCCATGGTGAGGAAACCCTTGAACCCCTTGATTCTGAACTCGTGCTGGTAGGCAGGGTGGTCTTTGGGCATGTTGCGGTGGATGGGTCCTGCCGTGACACCGATGGCAGGCTGTTCCCGCTCTTTGTTGGAGAGGGGTTGAACCATCTTGCATCCGTCTCGATAAATTGAAATGGACTTCATCCCAGACTTCCAGCCTTGGATGTAAGCATCCCGAATATCTTCCATGGTCGCTTCGTTGGGTAGATTCACTGTCTTTGAGATGGCACCCGAAAGAAAAGGCTGAACGGCACCACACATCCTGATGTGACCAAGAGGGTGGATACTCCTCTCTCCGTTCGCGGCACGATCGGCACAGTCAAAGACTGGCAGATGCTGATCTTTGAGTTGGGGCGCTCCCTCGATCGTCTCCTTTTCTTCAACGTATTCGCAAATGGCGGTGATCTGCTCCTCGCTGTAGCCCAGCTTGCGCAGTGCCAGGGGAATCGTGTTGTTGATGATCTTGAGGGTTCCTCCGCCCACGAGTTTCTTTACCTTGACAAGCGAGAAGTCCGGCTCGACTCCGGTGGTGTCACAGTCCATCATGAAAGCGATGGTTCCCGTGGGAGCCAGAAGCGTGACCTGGGCGTTTCTGTAGCCCGAATCCGAACCCTTCACAATGGCCTCGTCCCAGCTCTCCATGGCAGAGTGCAGAAGATCCATCGGCACCAGAGCCGAATCAATACCGGAAAGTGAGTCTCGATGCTTGTGCATGATTCGCATCATGGGGACACGATTCTTTTCAAAGCCCAGAAAAGGCTCTTTTTCTCGTGCGATTTCGGCGCTCGTCAAGTAGGCTTCTCCAGTCATGACGGCTGTAATAACCGCAGCCAGATTGCGGGCCGCATCACTGTCGTAGGGCAATCCTTTCGACATCAAATAGGCGCCCAGGTTGGCATAGCCCAGACCCAACGTCCGGTATTCATGGCTGATTTTCTTGATTTCCGGAGTCGGATAGCTGGAATTATCGACAATGATCTCCTGTGCGGTGATCATTGTTCGCACCGTGTGCTTGAAGCCTTCGATATCGAAGCTGCCATCCTCCTTAGCGAACTTCATCAGGTTGATCGAAGACAGGTTGCAGGCGGAGTTGTCCAGAAAGACGTATTCCGAACAGGGATTGCAGCCTCGAATCTCATCGCTGCTGGGACACGTGTGCCAGTCGTTTATGGTCGAGTAGAACTGAAGCCCGGGATCACCGCAAATCCAGGTTGCCTCAGCGATCCAATCCATCATCTCGCTGGCGCTGTAGGTTTCATCGATAACACTTGTCGTGACTTCTCGAACGTTCCATTCTTTGTTCTCGATCACTGCTTCCATGAATTCGTCCGTGACACTGACACTATTGTTGGCGTTCTGGAACTGAACGCTCGAGTAGGCCTCGCCATCGATCGAGTCGTCATACCCGAGTTCGATCAGCTTCTGGGCTTTCTGTTCCTCCCGCGCCTTGCACCAGATGAACTCCTCGACGTCGGGATGATCGGCATTCAGAATTGCCATCTTAGCGGCTCTGCGGGTAGCGCCGCCGGACTTGATGGCTCCAGCGAAACTGTCATAGCCGCGCATGAACGAGACGGGTCCGGAAGCAAATCCCCCCACCTTTAAGGGCTCCCTCGAAGAACGGATTCTGGAAAGATTAATACCGGACCCAGACCCCCCTTTGAAGATCGTGGCTTCGGTCCTTGCCAGCTTCATAATCGATTCCATGGAGTCCTCGACACTGTTGATGAAGCAGGCCGAACACTGAGGCTTCGACTTGATCCCCACGTTGAACTGCACGGGAGAGTTGAAGGCGGCCATCTGGTGGAGGAGAATATGGGTCAGCTCATGGTTGAAGGTGGTGCCGTCCTCTTTGGAGGCGAAGTAACGCATCTTTTCGCCCCATTTGCTGATCGTGTCTGCGATGCGGCCGACTAACTGCTTCATGCTGTTCTCGCGTCCGGGCTTTCCCAGGTGCCCCCGAAAATACTTGCTGGCCACAATGTCGGTTGCTCGTTGGGAGACGAAATCGGGAAACTCGAGATCCTCCTGGCGAAAGGCCACCTTTCCGCTCTTCCACTCCTTGATCTCGGCGACACGCTTTTCCCATTTCACTTGCTTGAACGGGTGCACATCGTCTCGGGTAAAATGACGTTCGAATTTCAACCCGTCTGGGCTGGTGACCTTGGCCAGTTTCTTCATTCTCTCTCCTGTCTTGGCTTGGCTGAGAACCTCGGTTGTTGATCGTTTTTCTGGCATCCCGAAAGGGACGGGAAGCGGAAAAGTTTGGTCATTCTAGACCCGGGACCTGACATTAAATTGAGTCTAGAGCCGGAACCGACTAACCCATTATATGGTGTTTTTGGATTGGATCCTACACCAGATATGGTGTAATGCGGCTTTTTAGCTCTTTTCGGGAGAGGGTCACTACTTGGACTGTCTTGAGACGGCTTCGATGACCACTCAGAATCTTGATCGAAGCCCTGGGGATAGCCAGGCAGTCCGCCAGCAATTCAAGCAATTGTCGGTTTGCACGGTCCTCGAGGGGCGGTGCGGTCAGGCGTACTTTGAGAGCCTGATTCCAGCAACCGACGATCCCCTCGTGACTGCTTCTGGGTTGAACTCGAACTCGGAAGCAGGGCTTTCCGTTTCTCTCAAAGAAGGCGATCATCCTCTGGGACCGAAGATGGCGGTACCGACCCGGATCACAGTGGCGCCCTCCTCGATGGCAATCGCGTAATCGTGGCTCATGCCCATGGAGAGCTGTCTGACCGACGCAGAGCCGGATTCACAGATCTGCTCCTGAAGAGACTTGAGTAGCCGAAAGAAAGGTCTGGCCTGTTCAGGATCGGGTAGGTAGGGGGGAATGCACATGAGTCCTTCGAGCAGGAGATCCGGATATTCATCCACAGCCTCGAGCAGGGTCGAGATCCGGTTGGGGCTGACCCCGTGTTTCTGGATTTCATCTCCAGAGCAGGAGATCCGGATATTCATCTCCAGCATTGACCTCCAGATAAACTCTGACCTTCTTGCCCAGATCCTGGGTGATTCTTCCGACTCTGTGAATAATCTTGGGGCGGTCCAGTGTCTGGATCACGTCGAAGAGTTCGACGGCTTTGCGGGCTTTGTTCGATTGGAGAGGACCGATCAGGTGCCACTCGATTCCCTGCGGACAGTCCGGGATTTTGGAAGCGGCTTCCTGCACCCGGTTTTCCCCAAACAGGACCTGGCCGGCACTCCAGGCTTCCTGGACCGCCGCGGGGGGAAACTTCTTGGACACGGCCAGGATCTGAACGGAGAGTGGGTCTCTTCCACACTCTTGTGCGGTTACCTCCACGCGGGCTTTCAGTGTTTGCAGATTCTGGGCGATGGAATTCACCGTTTCAGTATACCCAGAACCCGGAACCCAGAACCCTGAACCTAGAACCTAATCTTCCTTTGAGTTAATCTCGTAATCGTTGCGTGGACCATATTTCATTACTTTTGAGGGAATCGAGGGGTGCGGAAAGACAGTGCAGGCCCGCCGGCTCAGCAACGAATTGTCCGAGCGCAGTATTCCGCATGTGCTGACTCGAGAACCCGGAGGAACCGACTTCGGGCGAACCCTGCGGAGAATACTGCTCAGCGACGACGGGGTCGAGAGAGAGCCCCTGGCTGAGTTGCTCCTCTATCTGGCTGACCGGTGCCAGCACTTAAGCCAGGTGATCAACCCCGCACTGGAGCAGGGTGACTGGGTCATCAGCGACCGATACCATGATGCTACGCTGTCCTATCAGGGCTACGCCAGAAACCTGGGGATAGAGCAAATCGATGCCCTGGCTCACGATCTCGACATTCGTATGCCGGACGTTACACTCTGGATCGACGTGGAAGTCGAAGTCGCCCTGCACAGGGCTCGCTCCCGAAATGAGGACGAGGGGGAGAGTCATCTTGGGCGATTCGAAGCCGAGACAATGGGCTTCCATCGAAGAGTCCGGGAAGGATACCTGGCCCTCTTGGGTCGGGATCCTTTGCGAATCAGGAGAGTGGATGGGGCGGCCGATGAGTCGGAAGTCCACCGCAGAGTGGTAGCAGTGCTGGAAGAATCTGAAGTCTTGGAAACGAAGTGATCATGAGCGAGCAGACCCTGGTCAGGTTGTCCCACTACTTTGGAAATCGCAACCTGGTCGAACTGTTGCGATGGAATGCATTGGCGCCGTCCAGCATTTTTGCTGGTCCGGCAGGAGTGGGCAAGACAACGCTTGCTGTTTCGCTGTCTGCCCTGACCAACTGTCAGTCGAAAAGGGAGAATGATCTATGCGGTCAGTGCTCCTCCTGCGTCAAGGTGTCCACCGGCAATCATCCCGACGTGACGGTGGTAGACTTCGCCTGGATCGAGACCTTTCTGAAGTCGAAGAACAAGCGTGCGAACCCCAGGGTGATCCCCATTGATGTGATAAGAGATGTGGTTCGCGAAGCTCAGTTTCAACCCTTCCAGGGAGCGGTCCGGGTCTTCATCGTGGATGATGCTCACAAACTCAGCGATGCAGCTGCAAATTCTCTGTTGAAGACTCTCGAGGAGCCACCCCCGACGACCAGGATTGTGCTGGTGACGCCTTTTCCGGAAAGCCTTCTCGCCACGATTCGTTCCAGGTGTCAGCTCTTCACGTTCGGCCGAATCCGCCGGGAGGAGGTCACTCGCTATCTGAAAGAACGGGGAGAAGAGCAGGCTCAGCTCAAATCCGCCCTGTCCACGGGAAGTATCGGGGCCGCTCTGTCTCTAGATCTGGAACAGATGTTGAGGGATCGTAACCGGCTTCTCCAGCTGCTGCAGAGTTGGTTTGAGAGTCCCCTGTTCGGCACTGTCTTCCAGGCTGTCGAATCCTCGGGGCTGGCGAGAGAATTGAGGAATCGCGAGAGGGCTCTCGAGCTTCTGTCACTTCTCCAGAGACTTGCGGAGGACCTCTACTACCTGCAGGTGGGAACCCCGGAGCGCCTCAAGAACATAGACCAGAAGGAAGCCCTGACCAGCCTGGCGGCCAGAACACGGTTGGCCTGGATAGAATCGTTTCTCTACTATACTCGGGAGGCAATCGCCGATATTGAGGGTTATGTCAATCCGCTGATGTGTTTCGAGACACTTTGGTTGAAGGTCGAGCAGCAAGATGCTGGAAGTGGTTACCGTCAGGTTCAAGGATAGCAAGCGAACCGAGGAGTTCGTTGCCAGTCAGCCCGGCTTGAGGGTGGGCGATCGGTGCATTGTTGGCACGGACCGTGGCGTCGAGCTGGGGATCGTGGTCGGGAGACGCAGGGTTGAACAGGCCACCTTCGAAAATGTCACGAGGATCCACAAGACTCTTCGGAAGGCCACGGAGCGGGATCTCTATCTTTTTGAGAAAAAGAGTTTCCGGGAGGAGAAGGCCCACCGTTTTTGTCGAAAGCGGATCCGTGTTCGTAATCTGCCGATGAAGCTCTCGAAGGTCGAGTACATCTTCGATGGAAGTCGAGTGGTTTTCTACTTCACCGCTAGCCGCCGAGTCGATTTCCGGCAACTGGTACAGGACCTGGCCCGCGAATTGAGGGCCCGGATCGAGATGCGTCAGATTGGAGCCCGTGATGAAGCCCGCCTGGTTGGGGGGATGGGAGCATGTGGAACCGGAGAGAACTGTTCGTCTAAGTTTCTGAAGGAGCTTCGTTCGGTGACGGTAAAGACGGTCAAGGCTCAACAACTGGGGATGAATCCGATTCGGCTTTCCGGGATGTGCGGGCGCCTGAAGTGTTGCCTGAACTTTGAAAGCGAATTCTAGCAGCACCTGGCGCGCGACCGCGAGCCGACTTTCACCACGAACCGCTAGCCGCCCGTCTCAGCGACTGGCTTCCACCCTTGCAGTCAACTCCTTGATTCGCGCCTGAAACTGTTCGACCTGGGGAGCCTCCGGATTCGCTTTCATGAACTCTCGGCAAACCGCCAGAGCCCCCTCAAAGTTCTCCATCTTTTCCAGAGCACGAATCAGTTTGAAGTAGGAGTCAGGCCGCCGTGGAAAGTACTTGATAGCCTCCCGATAGCGCTCTCCTGCGGCCTGGAAGTTCTTGCGCTTGAAATAGAAGTCTCCGACCTTGATGTGCCGTTCCGCTTCTACCGGATCGGGATAGATCACTTCAACTTCGCTCTCGCGGCCCGAGGTTCGATCGTCCCGAATCAGCACAGGCTTAGGGCCGGTAGGACGGCTATCCTGTCCCACCAGAAGGGCCGAAATAAGAGGCACTATGCTGATCAGCACTAACGCTCTGAATATCATGCTTCCATTCAGCCTAAGTGGTAGCTAGTTCCCATCCGGAAACCCATTATTTAAGCTTCCTAAAGGGTTGTTTTTTATACCAGATACAACGGTTCATGGGGGACAGTATCGGCCGACAGCAGGGATCGGGCGGCCGAGTGCTCCAGATGCAGTTTTCGACAAACACCTCACCCTCAAAACCCCCCTCCATTATGGCGTCCAGCGACTCGTTTACAACCGTAGCCGGGCCAACACCAACAGATTGAAACTGAGCACCGAGAGATGCACATACTGCTGGAAGTGCTCCCATCCCTTCCAGGTGCAACGATCCGCTCCGAAGACCCGTTTGAGCATCGAGATACAGCCTTCGATTCCAGCCCGAAAGCGCCTCAACTGCTTGTAAACCCAGCTGGAGCGCACCATATCGGTGACCTTCAGCCCTGCCTTTTTGGCAAAGGCCACGTCCTGGATTCCTTGCTTCTTGGCCCACCTCAGATTGTTCTGAGTGGCAAATCCCCCGTCGAAGCTGGCTTGGCGAGGATAGCGCCCGTAGAGCTGATGCTGACGCTCCAGCATCGGCTGCATTTGCGCCTGGTCGGCGGGATTGCCTTGCGTGACCAGACAATCGACGATCAGTGAGGTCTTGCCGCAAGTCAAAAAGATCTTGTGACCGAAAACCGTCTCGCGTCCCCCGGTCTGGATAATGTCGCTATGCTCCTCAAAGATCGAGACCACCTTCTCAGCGGCCGGAACCTTCTGGCCCTGCAGGACGCGCCGGTCGGTCTGATCGATGACTCGTCCCAGTAGATCCAGATAGTGACGCAGCTGCTGGAGAATCACCTCAGATTCGATCCCCTGCCAACCAGCAGCGCTCTCCAGAGCCTGACAGCCATAGCCATAGGTCTGGCCCGACACCTTGACCAGATCTTGGTAGAATTGGCGCCGATTCTGGCCCCGGCTGTTGCGGATGTTCGTCACTCGCCTCTTGGCCCTCCGACAATGATTGTGGTAGACCACCGGGTAGTGCTCAGCCAACTTCCCCAACAGGGCTGTCACCTTACGCACCGAATCGTACAAAAGCTGAGAGTCCAAGGGATGGCGGATGTCGCTCTCGACAGCTGTGGCATCGACCCGGATCTTGCGGCCCTTCTCCAACCCCTCTGCTTTGGCCCAACCCACCAACACCCGAGTGATTCGTTGCCAGGTCGAAGCTTGAATCCTCGAGATGTTCTCTTGAAGACAGCTCTTGCCTGGAGACCATCCTAGAGGCAAACGGCAGAAGGCCCGGAAGCTCGCCGAGTCGTCCACATGAAAGGCCAGCTTTTCATAGGACAATCCGTGCCAATTCTTAATCACAGCACAACGCACAACTTGCTCAGCGCTCAGACCCGGAGAGCCATTGCAGGGATCGGCCTTGTCAGACAGATCTTGTAAAACCCAGTGCAGGATCTCTGGATTGTTATCCAGGATTCGGGAGATCATCTGCAACTCGTCACCCAGCCGGTGATCCGGCCAAAGTGGCGTCAGTGGCATCTGATTCTCTCTGTTTTTTCGCATTTTCGGAGCTCCGTGATTGCCGTAAGTCTTTTTGTTTCAGTGGTTTGATACTCTTACTGTAACAAAAGATGCTGACAAAATCGGAGCTCGAAAATGTGGTCTTTCCTCTTTATTTCCAATCACTTACAGGCGAGCGGATGGGAACTAGCTAGTGACCTTGTCAAAGATGGGAGTTATTCGGTAGAATATCCAAAGTCCTTCTAACGCAAACCAGTCATTAATTAAGTCTTGTTCACAGAGTTCCTCGTCTTTTGAATTGATTATCACGCTGTCGAAAGAGTTCACGGGAAATAGTTGGGGGCCATGGTTAATAGAAAGCTAATTCGACCGTCTCTAACCGATTTGAGGGATCAGATGCCGGCCAACTACGCAACTGCTCAGAGGAAGAGGGTCCCCCCGGAGCAGACGAACGCCGAGCAGTATTACTACCTGAAGCAGATGACGGGCCGAACCCCTATGGTCGTCACACTGGTGGACGGTGAAGAGGTCTGCGGCGTCATTGAGTGGTACGACAGGGACTGTATTAAGGTGAACCGAGACGAGGGTCCGAACCTTCTGATTCCCAAGCACTCCATCAAGTACCTTTTCAAACAGGACGAGAGACGCGGTAAGTCTGGACGTTGAGCACTCGGCCAATCATCGTGACGATGGGGGATCCGAACGGAGTGGGCCCTGAAGTCGTTCTCCGGGCCTTGCCTGGCTTGAGCTCTGCTCAGCAGGCTCGTCTTCTGGTGGTAGGCGATCCCGGTTACCTGGCGAGCCTCTCTCACGATCTGAATCTGGGGGAGTTGCCTCCCCTTCGCTTTGCCGTGCCCGGGAGCTTCCCCTATCCGCCCCGCTGGGGCGTGGTTTCCCCGGAGGCGGGCGAGTTTGCGGTAGCCTGCCTGGAGAAGAGCCTGGAGGAGATTCGGCGGCTTAACGGGGGGCTACTGGTGACCGCCCCGATCCACAAAGGCGCGGCCCGCCTGGCTGGCTTCCGTCATCCGGGACAGACCGAATTCATTGCTTCTTACTTCCCTGGCCATGCGCCGGCCATGGGGTTTTTCTCGGATCCCTTGAAGATCGTCCTGGTGACTGTGCACGTGCCTTTGAAGGAAGTAGCCAACCGCCTGACGGGTGAGGAAATTGAGCGGTGTGGAAAGCTCTTGTTCGCGACCCTGCGAGAGTGCGGCATCGAGTCCCCTCGAATTGCTGTGGCAGGTTTGAATCCTCACGCCTCGGAATCCGGTCAATTCGGAATTGAGGAAGAAGAGATTATTGACCCGGCAGTAGGTCGACTGCGGGATCAGACCGGAAGCCGGGCCTTTTCGGGACCGTTTTCTCCGGACTCCCTGTTCAACAGAGCAGCTCAAGGAGAGTTTGACGGTGTGGTTGCCCTTTACCACGATCAGGGTTTGATTCCCGTCAAGCTTCTGGCGTTTCATTCGGCGGTCAACGTAACCCTGGGTCTCCCCGTTGTTCGAACCTCACCTTGTCACGGCACTGCCTTCGATATTGCGGGCCGGGGCTGCGCTGATCCTCGCAGTATGCAGGAGGCCTTTCGTTGGGGAATCCGTCTCAGCGAATCTCGTGCACGAAGCGGGGAGAATGTGGAACCCGGGACGTGAATGTAGGAGGGGCCTCAGGGCGTATCGTTTCTCGTTCCTCGTTTCTCGTTGTGGACTTTAAAGTGGGAGGGGCCTCAGGGCGGAGGACGTTTAAATTCCCGGACGCAGCCCTGAGGCCCCTCCCACTTTCTCGGCAGAGGATGCTTAAATTCCCGGTAGCAGCCCTGCCCCCTCGGCCCCTCCCACGTTCTGACCCCAGAAGGCAACTACCTAGGCCGGTTGCCCCAGAATCCGCTTATAGGACCTCAGACAAGCTCCCAGATGGAGCTCGACCAGACTGTCAGTGGAAAACTCGAGGGCTTCCAGCAACGCCTCCTCGTAGAGAGCCATCTCGTGCTCTTCATAGGTGGGCAGGAGATGGTCGGCCCGGATCAGAAAGTAGTTGGAGAAGATGACCGAAACCAGATGGCTGTAGCTGGAGAAAGGCATGATCTCGAGGAGCCGGAGCTGGCACAGGATGGACTGCTTCACCGGATGAATCTCAGCATAGCTGTCACTGGAAACCCAGACGAAAAAGCGAGACAAAGCCCTCTCCAGGAATTCGGGCGACAGGGGCGAGTGCTTCCCGAAGAGCTCTGGACCTTTGTTCTGCCTCAGTCCTCTGGCCAGATCGGTTTGCGGGATGAGGGAGTGGAGTTCGTATAGATCGTCGGGGCTCAATTCTGCGAGTTCTTTGCTCCAATCGAGGACGCAGCGGAGGAGCTCCTCGATGGTCTTCGAATCGAGTCCGGGGTTCCAGGAGAAGTGGGAGCAACGGAGAGCCTCGAAGCTGCTAACGGGCTCCGCTAGAACGGTGTGGTTGACCCTGTCAGCCGATTGGCCGAGGGCTTTCAACCGTCTCTGAGAGCGTTTCAGAGCAGCAAACCTAGAGATCAGGTGATTCATCGTTCCACGTTCCTGTGCTTGAAACCCCGCTGGAGGACCCTCCGTGGTTCGATCCAGAGTGGGAGGCGGCTTCAGGGCTGCGACCGGGAGGACTTAAACGGCCGCCGCCCCGAGCCTCCTCCCACTCTTCGCCACCGCGTGGAAGTGTCTCCTACACTTGCCCCCCAGCCACTCTGTCCTGCTTCAACACCTCCTCGGGCACCGGCGGATCCAGCAGCAATAGTGCGAGCAGTGCCGCGCGTTCCGGAAGCCGGTCTGTATAAACAAACTCATGCTGCGCGTGAGCTCCGCCGCCGACCGCTCCCAGACCATCCAGAGTCGCGGTGTACAGGCTGGTAATATTCCCGTCGGATGCCCCTCCGGCGGTCCCTTCTTCCAACTCGAATCCCAGCTCCACGGCCGCCATCTGAGCCCGTTCCCAAAGAAAGCTGTTGCGGGGGGTTTTCTCGAGAGGAGCACGGTCTATCCGGCCCTCCACCTGTAGCTCGACGCCGGCTGTTTCCGGCTCCAGATGATGAATCGCATGCTGAATGAATTCGATGTCTTTCAGGCGCAGAACCCGGACATCCACGGTTGCACGGCTCTGGGGAGCCACCACGTTGGGGCGAAGACCGCCCTGAATCAGCCCCACGTTGACAGAGATTCCATTGGGTGGGGAATTGAGTGCCGCCAACTTCTGAATCACATAAGAGAGTTCCAGGATGGCACTGGCACCTGCTTCCGGCTCGAGTCCAGCGTGAGCCGCGCGCCCCTTGGCGGTTATCTGGAAGAGACCCACTCCCTTACGGATGGTCTTCAGGCGACCCCTTTTCCCCAGAGGTGGCTCAAGTACGAATACCCGGTTGCTGCGTCGGGAGAGACGGCGGATCCACTTCTCGGAATCGCCGCTTCCGATTTCCTCGTCTGAATTGACCAGGACCACGGGCGTAACCGCAGGCTCCAACTGCAGACTGGCCAGGGCCTTCAGGGCGAAGACGACTTGAATCAGTCCGGCCTTCAAGTCGAATGCCCCGGGACCGCTGATTCGACTCCCATTCTCTTGCACGGGCATGTGGAGTAATGTTCCAGTTGGCCAGACCGTGTCGGTATGTCCCAGCAGGCTGCAGGGGCTTCGATCTCTTCCCTTCCCTGGGTCGTGCCAGTAGCATCCCTCCCGACTTGCGACCCGGGATCTCTCGTACTCGATAGCTTCTTCCCTTCCCTGGGTCGTGCCGACATCTTTGAGGGCTAGGGCCAGGAGCCTGAAAGCCCCAGCCTGACTGGCAGGATCGAGAGAAGGTGTTTCTATCCGGATCAACCGCTTGAGCAGATCAACCATCTCAGGCTGCTGATTGTCCAGGTAGTGTCGAATCTTTTTTGCGGTCTTCATTCTGTCAAGAGCGTTGGCAGTTCATTTTACGGGCTCCGTCAGAGGACCTGAGAAAAAGCCGTTCTTAACCCTAGCAGCCCGTGGCAAAAGTCCGGGGCAGCGATCGGGGGGATTTAAACGGTCGCTGCCCCGGACTTTTACCACGGACGGTTAGTAAGCGGCCGGATCCGAGGCCAGTTCAACCAGCGTTCGGGCGCCGAATCCAGTGGCGCCCGTGACCACGTCATCCTCCGGAAAACGGGCGACTCCGGCCATGTCGATATGGCACCATCGGGACTCAAGCGCGAACTCCTCGAGGAACTTGGCAGCTGAAATAGCTCCGCCCCAGCGTTCTCCAATGTTGCGGATATCGGCGATATCGCTCTGGAGTTCATTCCGGTATTCCTCATCAAGAGGCAAGTGCCAGATCCGCTCGCCCGCCCTGTCTGCGGCTCTGAAGAGGGCCTCGCACAGGGGCGGATCGTTGCTGAAGACTCCGGCTCGCAGCTTCCCAAGGGCGACGACGCATGCCCCGGTCAAGGTCGCGATGTCCACGACAAAAGCAGGATCGAGCTGCAACGCGTAGTGAAGGGCATCGGCAAGGAGCAGGCGGCCCTCGGCATCGGTGTTAATGACTTCAATTGTCTTGCCACTAAATGAGCGGATCACATCTCCGGGCCTCTGAGCCCGTCCGCTGAGGAGATTCTCCGCGGCCGCTACGATCCCGACCACATTTTGAGGCACCTGCAGCTGTGCAATGGCCCGCATAGCGGCAAGAACAGCGCAGGCCCCTGCCTTGTCGGATTTCATTTCTTCCATGCTCTGCGCGGGCTTGATGGAAATGCCTCCGCTGTCGAAAGTGACTCCCTTGCCGACGAGCACACCGGGAGGACTCTCAGAGTCGGGGGCTCCCCAGTGTCGCAGGATGATCAACCGGGCTGGCTCATCACTTCCTCTGGCAACTGCTAGGATGGAATTCATTCCCTCTTTCTCGATTCTCTGCTCGTCCCAGATCTCGATCTCGAGTCCCGCCCCTTGGGCCAGTTCTCTGGCCCTCTCGGCAAGTTGGCTGGGGCTCACAATGTTCCCAGGTTCGTCGGCCCAACCCCGGGCCAGATTGGTGGCACTGGCCATGATCTCGGCTCGATGTTCAACCTCGCGCAGGAAAGAATCGTCCATGGGCTGGCCATCGAAGACCAGAAGCACTTTTTCTAGTTGACTCACCCGGCGTTCCAGGGTTTTGTGCAGGTTGTTGTTCCAGGCCCCCAGGATCATCCCTTCCAGGGCCGCCTGGGCCGCCACCGGGGCTTTCTCTAAGCTGCGCCGATACACGGCCAGGGTTTTCAAGCTGGAGGTTCTGGTCTTGACGACGGCCCTCATCAAGAGGGATCGGATCGAGGCAGAGTCATAGTTGGATTCTTTTCCGGACCCCACTAGAACGAGTCTCCTGCACTTTAGATCGGCAGGTCGGTAAACAGTTACGGTTTCGCCCCGTTTAGCTGTCAACTCGCCGCTCTCCTTGACTTCCGTCAGGAGGCCGTCGAGAGCCGAATCGATCTCGCTCGCCAGATCTCCTCCAGCCAGATCCTCCTCGAAGAGGGGCACGAAAAGAGCGTCGCATTCGACCGTCAACCAGCTGGATCGGATCAGGTGCACATCCATAAAGTCATCTCCCTTTGAGCTGCGCTTGAATCTCTCGTTCTATGATTTTCTGACGCTTCGCTTCGCGCTTGTCGTAGGTCTTCTTCCCCCTGGCTACAGCCAGTCGTACCTTGGCCTTACCGTTCTTGAAATAAAGTGCGAGCGGCACCAGAGTCAAGCCCTTCTGCTTGGCCTTACCAACAATTTTATTGATTTCCCGGCGGTGAAGAAGTAATTTCCGGCGCCTTCGAGGCTCGTGGTTGTCTCGATTACCGTGCTTGTAGGCAGCAATATGGCAGTTCTCGAGCCAAACTTCACCCCCTTGAACCCGGGCAAAGCTGTCCTTCAGGTTCACCCTGCGCTCGCGAATAGCCTTGACCTCGGTCCCAAGCAGAACAATGCCTGCTTCGATTTCATCGAGAACATGGTAATCGTGGTAGGCTTTCTTGTTCTTGGCGATTAGTTCCTGCATGCCGATTGATCTCAGGGGCTACCTAGAAAGATCCCGAGCGCCTCTCTCCATGGTCTCAGTTGCGCGTATCCGTCCCGGCGCAGAGCGCTGTTGTCCAGAACCGAGTAGGTGGGTCTCCTGGCAGGCCTGGGGAAACGATCGGTGCCGATCGGGCGGACCTGACAGGGAAGACCCAGTTCGGACACAATTTGCCGGGCGAACTCAAACCAGCTGCATTCTCCGGAGTTGGTTACATGGTACAGACCGCGTCTCCCGTCTTCGATCAATCCCAGACTCATCTCTGCCAGATCCGACGTCCAGGTGGGCTTCCCAAGCTGGTCCTCGACAACTTCGAGTTCACTCTTCTCACGCGCTGCCCGGGCTATGGTGCAGACGAAGTTCTCTCCTCCCGCACCAAACAGCCAGCTCGTTCGGATGATCAGATGAGCTGGACAAAGGGACTGGACTTCCCGCTCTCCCTGGAGCTTGGTGAAACCGTAGTAGTTCACGGGGTCGGGAAGATCGGATTCTTGATAGGGACTGGGATGGTGGCCAGAGAAAACGTAGTCCGTGCTGTAGTAAAGAAGCCAGGCCTGACACTCGGATGCAGCGACAGCAACGTTGCGCGTCCCCTGAGCATTAATCTGAAAGCTTTTTTCCCGCTGGGTCTCGGCATCGTCAACCCCCGTGAAGGCGGCAGTGTGCAGGATCACGTCCGGGCCAATCTGACCCATTTTCGTTCTCACCAAACTCTCCGAAGTGACGTCCATCTCGCTTCTTGACAGCGCCACGACATCATGATGGGCCGAGAACTTCTGGATCAGGTCCTGGGCCAGCATTCCCCGGGCCCCGGTGATGACAACTCGCATGGAAGGCTATTACCCGCTTTCATGAATACGATGATGTTTGGCGCAGGACACTAGATTTCGTCCAGGGTCTTTTCTCTTTCGCCGTACATCTGGCGATAGTAACCTTGATACTCCCCGCTGCTGACTCGATCAACCCAGGAACGGTTTGATTGGTACCACTCGATTGTTTCCGCCAGGCCCCGGTCAAAGGGCACGACGGGAGCCCACCCGAGCTCGTCACGCAACTTGGTTGCATCGATCGCGTAGCGGCGATCGTGGCCGGGGCGGTCACGGACCGATTCTATCAGCGAATCCGGCTTGTTGAGGAGGCTGAGGATCTTCTGAACCAGATCCAGGTTGGTTTCTTCGTGGTCGGCTCCGATGTTGTACACAGAGCCGGGCTGGCCATTTGCCAGGATGGTTTCGATGGCCCGGGAATGGTCCAGCACGTGAACCCAGTCACGTGTGTAGAGGCCGTCGCCATAAACCGGTAGCTTACGGTCCTGGAGGGCATTGAGCGTCATCAAGGGAATCAACTTCTCGGGGAATTGATAGGGGCCGTAATTGTTGCAGCAGCGGGTGATTACGATGTCCATGTCGTAGGTTGAGTGGTACGAACGCGCCAGCAGATCGGCACAGGCTTTGCTGGCCGCGTAAGGGCTGTTGGGAGCAAGAGGGCTGGTCTCCGTGAAGCTCCCTCTTGGTCCGAGAGTTCCGTAGACCTCGTCCGTGGAGATCTGGATGAAGCGAAGACTGCGCACTTTCCTCGCGGCTTCCAGAAGAATCTGGGTGCCAACAACATTGGTCTGAACAAAGCTGGCCGCGTCCATAATGCTGCGATCCACGTGAGACTCTGCGGCGAAGTTGATGATCGCATCCGCTCCCCCGGCCACCACGTCCCCGACCTGCTCTTGTTTGTCAATACTGCCGCGGACAAACTGATAGCGAGGATTGTCCTCGACATCGGTCAGATTCTCCAGGTTTCCCGCGTAGGTCAGGGCATCAAGGTTGACAATCTGCCAATCAGATCGAGTCTGAAGGATATGCCGTATGAAGCCGGAACCGATAAAACCGGCCCCACCCGTGATGATTAACTTCATTCCTCCTCGTGCCTTGCCAGCGAACCCAGATCCCTGGCGCGCGACCGCGCGCGATTTTCACCACGGACTGCTAAACCAGGCGTTTCGTACGGGAGTTCTCGTTTTCTTTGCCGTTATTTGGGGCGGCCAGATTTGCCGCACGCAGAAGAGATTCAATTGTGCCTGCATCAGTCCACCATCCTTCGAGGATTTCGTAGGTCATCTCGTCCCACTCGATGTACTGGTTGTTCACATCGGTGATCTCCAGCTCCCCACGCTGGGAAGGCCGCAGGTTCCTGATGATGTCAAAGACCCTTTGATCGTACATGTAGATTCCAGTCACTGCGTAGGGTGAAGGGGCGATCTCGGGTTTCTCAACAACCCCGACAACACGGTCGCCGTCCAGAACCGGAACACCAAATCTCTCCGGGTCGGGGACTTCCTTCAACAGAATCTTGGCACCGTTGCCCTGTTGGCGGAACTCATCCACATAACCACCGATCGAACATTCGAGGATGTTGTCTCCCAGCACCACGCAGACAAGATCTTCGTCAGCGAAGTGCGCCGCCAGGGACAGAGCTTCCGCGATGCCTCCTTCCCCTTCCTGATAGGCAAAATGTAGATGCCGGAGTCCGAAATCCTGGCCGTTCTTGAGAAGGCGTAGAAAATCGCCGGCGTTGTTGCCGCCCGTCACGATCATTATGTCGTTAATTCCAGCCTCCACAAGGGTTTCCACAGGGTAGTAAATCATCGGCTTGTCGTAAACGGGGAGAAGGTGTTTATTGGTCACCCGGGTGAGGGGATCAAGCCTCGTTCCCAGGCCGCCAGCCAGAATGATTCCTTTCATTCCCAACCTCACGAGTGGAGAGATCGTATCTTACTCGATTGGAACTGGACCGAGCAATTCCAGGTAGAGTCGCTCAAAATTCCGGATCTTCTTCTCCAGAGTGAAGTGCGCCTCCACTCGCTGCCGGCCGGATTCCCCCATTTGCTTTCTCAGGTCGGGCGAGGCGAGAAGCGTGTGGAGGGCCCGGGCCAGTTTCTCGGGATCTCGGGGAGGAACAAGGAGCCCGGTTTCCCGTTCGACGACGAGCTCAGGAATCCCTCCCACGGAGGTAGCGACCACAGGCAAACGATTGCTCATGGCTGCCAGTATTGCAGAGCTGAGCCCCTCCGAGAGGGAGGGCAGGCAGAAGATGTCGAAAGACTTCATGACTGAATCTGCGTCTTCCCGAAAACCCAGAAACAAGACATTCCGGCTTGCTCCCAGGGTACTGGTCAGACGCTCCAGATCAGTTCGCAGAGGGCCCTCTCCGACAACGCAAAGGAACAGGCGGGGATAGGAGTGCAGCAGGAGCGACACGGCTTTGATCAGTGTGCTGTGCCCCTTCTCGCTGCTCAGGTGCGCCACGATGCCGATCACCGGCTGATCATCGGCGATCCAGGACAGAGCCTTGGGCATGGAATCGATGCTTCGCAGGTCCATCCCCTCGTAGATCACCTCTACCAGGGAGGAGCGAACGCCGTCGTGAATCAGTGTGTCTCGAATGCTTGCCGAGACGGTGATGACCCGGTCCATGAAGAGATTGAACTTGAGGCGACTCAAGCGCGTGTGCAGGGGGAAGTTTACCCGGCGGGAACAGACCAGAGCTCGGGGGAAAGTTGACCGGCTGGCAGCCAGTCCTCCGGCAAGAAGTGGCCGTGGTGTGTTGAAGTGCACAATGTGAAAACGATGCCTACCCATGAAGCCGAGCAGTTGCCAGGCTGCCACAGGGCTCAGCTCGAAGCGCTGCTGAAAGGAGAGGAGATTCGCACCCGCGCGTTTGGCTCTTGCAGCCAGCGGTGCGCCGGGGGGAGACGCCAGCCAGACCCTGTGTCCACACTGCAGCATGCCGGAGATGAGCGTGTAGATCTGCTCCTGTCCTCCTCTCCAGACGGTCTCCGTGTCTACGTAAAGCAGCTTCAGTTTCTGGCGGAGAGGTGTTCCTGTTTTGGTTTGCTCTGCAGTTCCCACAATTTCAGGAATTTGAAGAATACGGACGTCGATGAGAGTACCGAAACGGCCAGTCCGGGAACTCCGTCCTGAAAGCCACGGTAAAGAATATAATTCTTCACAAACTCGCCCAGGGGGTGCAGAAGGAGGCGCAAGGGCCCCGACCTTCGACCGGACTCGAAGTAATCGGCAGCCGCCAGGTTGGAGAAATTCTGCAACTGGGACAGATACTCGGAAATGTCGCTGTAGCTGTGGTGTTCGAGCGGATGTTGAAGCCGTCCAGTGGTTCCAGAAATCTGTACAGACTCATGAACCCGTCCGCCAGTCCACTCCCCTCTGGACCTGCGAAAAAGGCGCAGTTGCCAGTCGGGATACCAGCTTGTGTGTCGGATCCAGCGACCCATGAAGAAGCAGAGACGAGGCAAGTAGTACCCATCAACGCTCTTGTCGCACCCCTGTTTCCATTCTTGCAGCTCCTGGAGCAGCGCCACGCTGAGAGCCTCATCTGCATCCAGGCTGAGGACCCATTCGTAACTTGTCTGCTCTAGAGCGAACTGCTTCTGAGCTCGGTAGCCTCTCCACTCCGACCTGAGAAACCGATCTGTGAAGCCCCGACAGATAGTCTCCGTCTCATCAGTACTGCACGAGTCGACAATGACGATTTCGTCCGCTATCCCCGAAACACTGGAGAGGGCGCGCCCGATTTTCGCGGCTTCATTGAAAGTGATGACGGTAACAGAGAGCTTTCTCAAACCGGTCGATCCTGGTTAGCCGGATTGGTCAGGAACGTTTCCTTGCAGGGGCGGACGGGACAGAGTCCCAGACGGACCCAATTCCTCTTCGATCCGGAGCAGTTGATTGTACTTTGCAATCCGATCGGTACGGCTGGCAGAACCAGTCTTGATTTGTCCCGACCGGCAACCCACCGCCAGGTCAGAGATGAAGGTGTCCTCCGTTTCACCGGACCGGTGCGAGATGACCGTCGAAAATCCACAGTCATGGGCCGTTTCGATCGTTCTCAGGGTCTCGGTGAGAGTCCCAATCTGATTGAGTTTGATCAGGATTGAATTACCTGCACCCTCCCTGATTCCACGCTGCAGCCGGGAGGGGTTGGTCACAAACAGGTCGTCTCCGACAAGCTGGACTCTCGATCCGAGCCTTTGAGTCAAGGCTTGCCAGCCTTCCCAGTCGTCCTCGGCCAGACCATCCTCGATGGAGCAAATGGGATATCGCTCACACCACTCGGCGTAAAGGTCGATCAAGCCCGCCGAGTCGAGAGCTGGTCTCTCGGATTTCTTGAACAAGTACGTACTCGACGCCTCATCCCAGAGCTCGGTTGCAGCTATGTCCAGAGCCAGCAAGACATCCCGCCCAACCTCATATCCAGCACCCTCTATCGACTCCGAGATCACTTGCAGGGCTTCCTCATCCGAGGCCAGGTTGGGGGCGAATCCCCCTTCATCACCTACCGCGGTGGAGAGCCCTCGGCTCTTCAGAGTTTTTCCCAGGTGGTGAAAAATCTCAACTCCCATTCTCAGGGTCTCGCAAAAGTTCGCTCCACTGACCGGCACCACCATAAACTCCTGGATATCAACACTGTTATCTGCATGAGCTCCTCCATTGAGGATGTTCATCATGGGGACGGGTATCAGGTTGGCACGTACTCCACCAATGTACTGGTAAAGGGGGGTTTCCAGGTAGCTGGCTGCTGCGCGCGCACAGGCAAGCGAAACCGCCAGCATGGCGTTGGCACCTAGCTTCTCTTTGGACTCGGTGCCGTCGAGATCAATCATGGCCTCGTCAAGCCGGGCCTGTTCGGTAACCATCCGACCCACCAGTTCCGGGGCGATCTTCTGGCCCACGTTATTGACGGCTCGGCGGACTCCTTTTCCCAGATAGCGTGTCTTCTCTCCGTCCCTCACCTCCAGGGCTTCGTGCCTTCCCGTCGAGGCTCCTGAAGGGACAGCTGCCCTTCCCCAGGCTCCGCTCTCCGTCAGGATCTCGGCCTCGACTGTCGGGTTGCCTCGAGAGTCAAGGATCTCGCGGGCAGCAACTTCGCTAATGACTGGCATTGCTTACCTCCATCGCTTGCAGGGCTGTCACAGCCGTGACCAGCACGATGTCCTCAGCTGAACAACCGCGACTCAAATCATTCATGGGCCTCTTTAAGCCCTGCAGAATTGGCCCGATCGCCGTGGCACCAGCCAGTCGCTGGGTAAGCTTGTAGGCGATGTTCGCGGCCGCCAGATTAGGGAAGATCAGGGTGTTGGCCCGCCCCTTCAGCCGACTGGTCGGGGCCTTGCTGGCTGCCACCTCAGGTACCAGAGCCGCATCAGCCTGAATGTCGCCGTCGACTCGCAGATCGGGAGCTCTCGCCTGGACGGTTTCCAGGGCTTCCACCACCCTGTCGACGATAGGATGAGCTGCACTCCCGTGCGTCGAAAAAGACAGCAAGGCGACCTGTGGTTCAGTCTCCAGGTAGACGCGCGCGCTGGCGGCCGAAGCCAGCGCAATCTCTGCAAGCTGGGCCGAAGTAGGATCCGGGACCACGGCACAGTCGGAGTAGATGAGAGCTCCCTTTTCGCCCCACTGAGGATTGCTGAGCAGCATGATGAAAAAACTGGAGAGCACCGATACCCCGGGTCTCAGCCCCACACAGTGAAGGGCGGCTCTAGCGGTTGCAGCTGTCGGGCTGACGGCTCCCGAAACGCAGCCATCACACTCTCCCCGGGCCACCAGGGTTGCCCCAAAATAAAGAGGGTCCTCAACTTGTTTCAGGGCCTCTCGAAAACTCATCCCTCGCGACCGTCTTCGCTCGTACAAGAGGGAGGCGGAGCTCTTTAACTGGACTGACGTCGAAGGCAGGATGCTCTCCCAGTTGGGATCGACTCCTGCATCGCGGGCGGCCCTCTCGATTCGTGCCGGATCGCCAAGAAGAAGAGGGCGCGCGATTCCCTCCAGTGCCATCCGATGGGCAGCCTGTACGATTCGAGGATCCTCGCCTTCCGGGAAAACGATCCGTTGGGGGCTCGCCTTGGCCCGCTCCACAATCCTCTGCGACAGCGTCATGGCGCGCAATGTTGACCGGATTTTTGTGACGTGTCAAGATTGCCGCGTGCGTCTAAATACAGAGGAAACAAAAGGGAATCCACATCATTGTTCCCGACGGAGAGATGGTCTCCGGGCAAGGAGATCAGGAGCTCAGAGACGAGCTGGCACGGTTGATTGAGGCCGGGCACTACAGGGTTGCAGTCGACTTCTCCAGGGTTCCCTACATCGACAGTTCGGTGCTGGGGCAACTCGTGCATGGATATGCGCAACTGAAACAGCTGGGGGGGACTCTGAAAATAACGGGTCCGTCGAAAAGGATTCGGGGTCTTCTGGAACTGACGCGACTGATCACCATTTTTGAGGTGTTTGCGGATCGGGAAGAACTCTTGAACAGCTGGTGATCAACCGCTCTGCTTGAGCCGCCGCTTGATTCGGTCTACGCTTGATCGGGCCTCGCCGCTCCCGGTCAATTCGGCGGCTTTTTGATAGTGCTCGAGTGCTTTCTTGTATTCCTTTTTCTTCTCGTAGATGTAGCCAAGTCGATCGAGACTCCCACCGCTGGAATCGGGTCTGAGCCCAACGTCCCTCAGGAAGGCCGCCTTGGCGGCGTCCAGGTTGTCAGCGAAGAGATAGGCTAGCCCCAGATTGAACCAGGCTTCCGCATCCTCCGGAAACTGCTCGGTGTACTCGAAAATGGCATCGGCGGCTTCACCATAGAGTCCCTCTTCGATCATCCCTACCCCTTTCTGGTAGCCAATCGTCAGCAGGAAGAGATTGGCCTGCACGTGATCGGGATCGTACCTAAGCACCTGTCGAAGCGCCCGCTCTGCCGGTTCCAGCTGCTTGAGATGATAGTGAGCCAGCCCCAGCTGGAGCAGTTCGCTGGAACTCCCTTTCTGAATCCTGGAGGCCTCCTGAAGGTCGGACACCGCAGCCTCGTACAGGGCCAGATTGTAGGCAGCGCTGCCGCGCATCCGCAGCAGATCGTGTCGATTCCTGGGCGACTTGGCGTAAGGCACAGCTTGGTTCAGCGTAGGGATCACCTCACGAAACCGTCTCGAGTTGAAATAGGCTTGTGCCAGGCCCAGATAGGTTTCGACGGCATCCTGCTTCAGCCGCAGAGCGGCCCGGAGCTCTGATATCGCTTTCTCGTACTGTTTCAGGTGCAGGTAGGACAGGCCTAGTATGCGATGCCCGCTTTCGTAGTCCGAGTGCTCTTTGACGAGCGGCTCAAACTCGTCGATCGCTTCCTGGTACTGGCCCTGTTTGAAGTGGGAAAGCCCTTTTCGGTAGTCACCCTGCGCCAGACTCGAGCCCCCTCTCAGGAGAATAGCCAGAGCAAGCAATACCAGATTTGCGGAGGATGGGACTCTCATCGTTATCTCAGAGCTCCTGGGGGGGTTATCGAAAGAAGGCCTTCCAGCGCTCTCTCTCACTCTTGGTGGGAACGGCGATGTTCTTGACCTCCAGCTGTTTGAGCAGATCGAACACGTCAATCATCACGAAGTATGGAACGTCGGGATCAGACTCGATAATGACAGGCTTTCCCGGACTCTGTTCCATTTTGCTCTGAACGTAACCACCGATCTCCTCCAGAGAGGAAGTCGGGTTCTTGTCAACCTGAAATCGACTCTCTCCCTCTATCTTGATGTGGATTGCTTCTTCGGGTTGCACATCTGGATCGTTGGGGTCGTCTTCGGGGTATTGGAACTGAATACCCCGGTTAGAGGTGAAAACGGCTGTCAGCATGAAAAAGATGATCAGAAGAAAGGCGATATCGGCCATGGAAGAGGTCGGTATCTCGGATGTCTGTCTGCTGCGCAGTTTTCGGAAGGCCATCAGTTTTCTCTGGGAGGTCGGAGACTCGTGAGCAAGCCGATGTTGCGGACCTCATTGCTGCGAAGCGCCTCCAGAACCTCGTCGACTGCCTCAAAAGGGACAGTTCGATCCGCTTTCACGAGGAACTCCTTGGTGGGAGCCTGGGCGACAATGGAAGCCGCCCGCGTGCCGATCTCTTCAGCAGAACTCATGGGTTCCGACTCTTCCTCACCGTCTGTGAACATCAATTCGCCGGTGTTCCTGATAGCGATGATAGCGGCTCCTTCGGTCACTTTGGTCTGTATCGCCGAGGCCGGAAGCGTCACAGGAGTGCGTTCCGGCGAGAAAGAGGTGGTCAGCATGAAGAAGATAATCAGCAGGAACGCGATATCCGCCATCGACGCCGTAGGCACCAAGGGAGCGATCCTGTGTACTCTATATCGCATCGCGGGTTACTCCTCAGGCCGACTGGACGGGCTGAGCTCTTTGTCTCTCGACTTCGTTGAAAGTTTCCAGGAGCATGGAAGCACTGGTTTCCATGTCGAGAGAAAAGTTGGAGACCTTGTTGGTGAAGTAGTTATAGGCGGTCTGTACGGGCAGGGCGATGATCAACCCGGTAGCGGTCGTAATCAACGCTTCCGAGATACCAGCCGCTACCGCCTGGGGCTGACCCAGCCCTACCTCGGCGAGTGCGCTGAAGGCTGAGATCATTCCTACGACGGTTCCCAAGAAACCGAAGAGAGGAGCGACGTTGGCGAGCGTTGCTAGAATCCACAGGCCCTTCTCGAGCTTGGAGACCTCGTGCAGGGCGACGCTCTCCATGGCCTTCTCAATTTCTTCATGGGATTTTCCGTAGCGCAAGAGCCCGGACTTCAACGTCGTTGCGACCGGATGGTCGAACTCCTCACACACTTCAATCGAGTGGCGAAGATCCGATTCTCGCAGAGAGGCCAGGACCTCGGAGAAAATCTCAGCGGTATCTCCCTTGATTCGAAAGTAGGTGATCGCTCTTTCGACAATGAAAATAATCCCCAGGATCGAGCAGACGACCAGGGGAATCATCATCAAGCCGCCCTGAACGAGGTACTCCCACACTTGTCCGACTAACAAGACCACTTTGTCGTTCCTCCAACAAAACTGTTTTCAAGCATATGACTCTAGACTGCCAGGTCGTTCGAAAGTGTCAGACCAGAAGTCAGCCAATATAGCCAGCTACGAACAGACAAGTCAATTGATACAGCAGGTTCGAAGGCAACGCCTTTCCCCGCCATCGAGCAGAAGAGGGTACTGCTAAAGACGAACAAACCCGCCAAAAGTTTGTTCGAACACGGGCGGGGTGATTTCGGAACCACCGAACGGCGGCTTCACCCGGATAATCCGGGTTAGCGGTCAGGCACCTTGATTTTCATTCTCTTCAGCTTTTCATTGAGTGTCGTCGGGTTGACCCTGAGTAGGGAAGCCGCCTTCTTCTGATTCCACTCGCTTTTCTGGAGAGCCGTTGTGATCAGATTCTTCTCAAACTCGAGAACCAGATCCTTCAGGGAAGTGCCGTTCGTCCCCAGATCCAGTTTGCTGATACTGACGGAGGTTGATTCGAGTACCTCCCGAGGAAAGAGTTCTTCCCGGATAACTCTGTCATCAGGTACGAGCACGACGGCTCGCTCGATCACGTTCTCGAGTTCTCTCACGTTACCGGGCCAGTCGTATTCCATGAGGATTCGCAAGGCACCCTGGTCGAGCGAGCAAGGCGGAGCACTGTTCTCCTCACAAAAGCGATGGATGAAATGGTCGACCAGCAGCGGAATGTCGTCCTTACGCTCCCGCAGAGGAGGGAGAGAAAGTGTAATAACATTCAGGCGGTAGTAGAGATCTTCACGAAAATCACCTGTCTGGAGTGCCTTGCGAAGCTCGATGTTGGTGGCCGCGATGATCCGAACGTCAACCTTAACGTTTTCAATTCCTCCAACTCGCCGAAACTCGCGTTCCTGGATGACTCGTAGCAGCTTGGCCTGAGTCTCGAGTGGCAGATTACCGATCTCATCCAGAAAAATGGTCCCACCGTGGGCTGCCTCGAACAGTCCCTTCTTGCTGCTGCTGGCACCGGTAAAGGCCCCCCGCAAGTGCCCGAAGAGCTCGCTTTCGAGGAGATCGAATGGAATCGTACCGCTGTTCACCGGAAGGAACGGGCCATCTGCTCGGCTGCTGCAGTTATGGACGGCTTTGGCAATGAGCTCCTTTCCCGTCCCGCTTTCACCCGTGATCATCACGGTACTGCGTCGGGGTCCAACCTGAGAAACAAGCTCAAAGAGCTGGCGCATCTTCTCGCTCTTGCCGACGATGTTCTGGAAACCGGCCTGGGTGCGCAGAGTTTTCTTGAGTTGCTGGTTCTCTCTGAGCAGCTCTTGTTTCTCGAGCCCGTTCTTGATCACCAGAAGTAGTTCGTCATTCTTGAACGGTTTTGTGATGAAGTCGAAGGCTCCCTTTCTGGTAGCAGAGACCGCGTTCTCGATCGATGCGAAGGCCGTGATCATGATGACCACGATCTGGGGAAACTTCTCGGTGAACTCGGAAAGGACATCCAGCCCTCCCATTCCGGGCAGCATCAGGTCCAGCAGAACAAGATCGAAGGGTTGATCCTTGGCCGCCTCCAGGCCCTCTTCCCCACTGCCGACGGTCCTCACCCTGTAACCTTCCTGGCGCAAGAGTCGCGCGATCACCTCACGCATGATCTCTTCGTCATCTATCACGAGGACTGAGGCAAGTTGCGGCATAGCGATCGTCTTAGTAAGCACTTACTCAGTGGAGCCGCTTGATGGGCAGTTGGATGGTGAAGATGGTCCCTTCACCTTCCCGGCTCTCCACCATGATCCTACCAGAATGCTCCTGGATGATGCCGTAGGTTACAGAGAGTCCGAGCCCTGTTCCCCTCTCCACAGTCTTGGTGGTAAAGAACGGATCGTAGATCTTCTTGATCGCATCGGGTGAGATTCCGCCTCCGCTGTCCCGAATCTCGATGAGAAGATGGGAGTCTCTGGTGGTGGAGAGAACGGCCACTTCTCCCCCCTCTGGCATGGCATCCCGGGCGTTGAGAAACAGGTTCATGAAGACCTGCTGTAGTCGTCCGCCGTTCCCGATGGTAGCAGGCAGACCCGGATCTAGATCGAGTTCAACCTCGATTCCGATGTTCTTGAAGGAATGATCCAGCAGAGAGAGTGTTTCCAGCATCAGGGAGTTGACGTTGACCTCCTGGAAGTCACTATCGCTGATGCGGGCAAAGTTGAGAAGGTTGTTGATGATCTCCGAGGCTCGAAAGCTCTGTTTCTCGATCTTCTGGAGTAGCTCTTTGCGAGGGTCGTCGCTCTGGATGTCTTCGAGCAGCATCTGTGCGTAACTGGAGATCCCGGCTAGTGGAGTATTCACTTCGTGAGCGACGCCCGCAGCAAACAACCCGATGGAGCTCAGCTTTTCTGCCTGTAACAACTGGTTCTCGAGTTGTGCCTTGTTGGTCACGTCGTCCATGACCACAAGGGTTCCGGTGTTTGTGTTGTTGTTCGACACAAACGGTGCCAGGATCACACCGACCAGGCGAGTTTCCTGGTTGGCGCATTCCAGATGAAGCTTGGGTAAGTGAGCCGCTCGCGGAACCGCCCATCCGCTCTGACCGGTAAAGCGCCTCAACGTCCTCAGAAAGGTTGTGGGAAAGACCTTTGCTATGTCCTTTCCCACCGCTTCTTCGGAAGTGAGGCCATACAGTTTTTCCAGGGCACTGTTCCAGGTCGTGACGATCCCTGCCGGATCGACGACGCAGACGCCGACGGTGATGCTCTCAACCACGTTCTCGTAGTAGACCTTGAGCTCAGCCAGTTCAGAAGCGTTTGCCTCCAGAGATCGGTACAGAAGAGCATTGTCGAGGGCTATGGCGGCGTAGTCCGAGAGGGTCTTGATCAAGTGCAGGTCGGCGCTACTGAGGAATCGCTGATCCCTTCGCGAGCCGAAGGAGAGTAGTCCGATGACTTGATCTCGCGTGCGCAGAGGCTGCAAGTACTGCAGTCCCAGTGCGTCAGCTGCCGCGACCGTCTCTGCGGGAAACACGGAGTTGCGCCTGGCGATGGCACCTGGATCCAGGTCGAGCCACTGGAGGCTCTCGCTAGGGAGAGGAAGAACCGGGCTTCGAGGTCCGAGCTGCCCATCAGGCGAAAAGAGCTGGAAAGTCTGATTGGAAGAGGACTCCCCTCGCTTCAGAAACACTTGGACAGGAGCCACGTCCAAAGTACGAGTCAATCCCACAGAGAGTTTTTCAACCAGAACCGGTAGACTGACGTGCGAACTCAGAGCCCGTCCAAAATCGGCAAAAGATTGTCTGTAGTCGTATCGGTCCTTGTAGAAATAGCGGTCAATCTGCTCCTGGATTCTACTCTGGAGAGGGGCAAACAGGAAGGCTACGATCAAGGCTGCCGCGGCGAAAATGAAAAAACCGGACTCCCCGGCCATCCCCTCCACAGCTTTCCCGATCAGGAGAGTCAGGGCCACATAGAGAACCACCAGTGCGGAGCTCGAGAGCAAGTAGGAAAGACTCTGCTTGAAGAAAAGATCCACGTCCATGAGCCGGTAGCGTGCGATTGCATAGGCAAAGGACAGAGGGATAAAGAGCAACGACAGAACGGACGCCTCCATCCACGGTTCGATTGGCCATCCGAGCAGAAAGGGGAATCCATAGCCTCCCAGTAAGGGCCCGATGGCGGCAACCGTCCCGAAAGCGACCCACTTGAGTTGCTGCCGTTCAGCCGCGTCTGCCCAACTGCGTCTCAGAACCAGGATCCATGCGCCGAAGACCAGGAATGCGACAAAGTGAAGGAGGTGAAGCCTGTCGAAGAAGGCCAGAAGCGAAGGCGTTCTGGGCAGATGCAGAATCGTAAGCAAGTCCGCAAACCAAGCCGCGAAAACGATAAGCAGAAAAACCCCTGGGATGTAGAGAAGGACAGCCGCTAGAGGTCTCCTTTCTAGCCAGGCCAGAGATCGGGGAAAACGGTAGCAATAGTGGACAAAGAGAGGGGGCAGCAACAAGAACGCGGCAACGTCAAGCCAATAGATCAAGAGATCGAAAGAATCGGCCCGGCCGGAATAGCGGTAGAGCAAGAGTACAAAGGCCACCAGGCTGACCAGATAAAAGTGAAACGCCCCGGGTGTGCTCCAGCTCCGAACAAAGATGAGCAGGCCAGCCAGCAGGAATCCTCCGGCCACTACGGCAAGAAGGACATCCGTCCGGTTGACTCGAGCACGCCGAATCATAAACAGAGAGACGCTCTCTTCGCTGCCGTCCCGGTGCTGGACCAGGTAGGTTGCCGGTGTGTTTCCGGGCAACCGCTGCGCCAAAAGTTCCTGCACGTCCGTCAGGTCGTCAAGGCTCCCGATTGGGATTCCATTGATCCCGATGAGCAGGTCGCCGGGTTCCAGAGACTTGGCGCCACTGACCACGGACTGAGGTGTTAACCCATCGATTTCAACGCCCCGAAGAGATTCCTTCCACTGGATCCCATCCGTCGTCTGTTGCCACTGGCTTCGGTCTACCAGGTTCAGCACACCAAGGTAGAGTGCACCTCCCGAAAGTACCAGTACCAGAATCGTCTTGATTCTCGACGAAGACATATAAATCTCTCAAGCCTGCCGCAAAATGGGGGAAATGTGCGGAGACATTTCACCCCAGCATCTGAAATGCAAGTTTTATGCCACCCACTCCTATTCCTCTAAAATACAATCTAACCTATTCTTTTTAAACGACTTATAACTAGATCTTGAAATCTGAAAGGCGCTAGAATGTCACGCGTAGATTCATTTATTTGGATCGCACTTCATTTGTTTGGAGAGCTGGTGCGAGCGCACGACAAGCTTTGTTTTTCGGTCATTGAGCTCCTGCAGCCCGTAGGACTTTCAGCATGGATCGCTAGCAAGTACCAGCGGAGGTGAGTTGCTTGATGAGAGTGCTAGAAATTCACGGCCAGACCGCCACGCAGGCTTCTGGGCTGTTGGAGGAGCACGACGTGGCCGGCTGAACTGGGAACAACTCCCAGGTTCTCATTGGCCAGATTTCGAATGTCGAGCAGGGCTTCTAGGCGGTAGCCCGTAAGAAAATCGAGCCCCAGAAACTTCACCAGCGACATCGGCAGCGGCACAAGTTGCCGGATGAACAGGTTGACGCTGCGGTTGGGCGTCTCGTAAACGTCCGAAAGGGGATCAACCGAGGTGATGGGATCACCGTACGGAACGGTTCGAAAAACCGCCGTGATCCGCGTTGACGACCGGGGTATATAGGCCTCCAGTTCAGCAGCCAAGGCATGGAATCCGTGCTGGCGGAAGAGTGCTCCCAGGGCGTAGGGGTCAACCAGAACCTGGTTCCTGAGAGGATCGATGCTGGGAGCGCTTCCGCGCATGTATGAGAAGGTAGCTCGAAGGTTGTCAGTGATTCGTCGGTCGACGGAGAGGCGATAACCTTTGGTTCGCGAATGGGAGTCACCGAGATCGAGAAAGTCAACCCCAACTCCGGCATCTCGCTCGAACTGGGCCAGCACCTGAGGCGTGGTTCCCAGCAACCGGGAGTCGAAGGCAGCGACTTCGACCTTCGTGTTCGATCCCAGTTTCTGGGACACGCTTGCCTCGTAGTATCGAGCTGTGCCCACTTGTGAGTGGCCGCGGATCTCGGAAAAGTGAACGGAGTCGTTGAGCAGGACCCGTTGACCGTCCGGCAAGCTAACACTGTTGCTGAGGGTGTCCCGTTTCGAGGAGACAGAGACCTGGACCGAGGTCGAACTCGTCGCGTTGTAGACAATGGCGGCATTAGGACTGACGAAATAGTCATTGAACCGCCGCCGAACCTGGTTCATTTCGGCGCCCCACACGAAAGACAACGCAGGGCCAAGGCGCCAGCGATCCTCAAATCCCAGAGTCAGAACCTTGGTCGTACCGGGGGCTTTCAAATAGTCTTCTTCACCAGCGATAAACGACGGATTGTCGAGCAGAGCGAGGCTGGGTTCGGTATAGGCAACTCGACCGTATCCCATCAGCAGCCGAAGCTCGTGGTTTTCTCCCAGGTCGTAGTTCAACCAGTTTTTGATTCGGAAGAGGCTATCGGTGCCCGAATTGAACTGTCCGGCGATGACATACTCGGCGCCGTTTGGAAGCTCGTCCCGGGCCGCGAAATTGGTCGTTGTTCCCTGGGCCGGATCGCCCGGGAAGACGATGTGGTCTCCACCAAAGCCGGCGCTTGTATAGACTTCAACGACCCCATCCTCAAAGATGGGCCGGGAAGGACCTTCCGGGTGAACCGGTTCCAGCCCACGGAAAATGAGCCGCGGGTTGTCTGAAGATCGGAGCAGACTCCTGACTCCAACGCTGCGGGCGCTTTCATAGCCGAGTCCCAGGATCTGGTGAACAACGAGACTAACCACAGCAGTCTCACCGGGACGGATCTCCACGAGTCTGTCTATCGGTCCCCGATACAGAGAGCTCTTGACCAACAGCCGGTAGGTGCCTGCAGCCAGGTTCTTCAGGTACATCTGGCCCGACTGGTCGGTAGTCGTGAGGACGGGGATTCCGTTTTTGGAAGCCAGCTCCACCAGAGAAACCAGAAGGTTGGGTCTGAGATCACCGTCTTGATCGCGCACCAGCCCGCTCAAGCTGCCCGCCGACTTGGCCAGGAGGCCGGAGCCGGAGAGCACAAAAACAGCTAGGAGCGCAATTAACCAGCGATTCAATGCAAGCATGGACGTTCTCAATCTTGCAGTTGCATTTTAGACAGGTTAGATCAACATCGTCAACTTAAGGTTCAAGGACGGTGCACCGCTGAGTCGGGTCACGAACAGTTCGGTGCGGGCTCTCGGCGTGCGCCTGAGTTGTGAGAGTAGCCACTCACATCCTCAAGCTAGACGAAGGGAGTGACATCCCAGAGCCATTTCTTCATCGTTGACCAAATCATAGGGGGGTCCGAGTTGGAACCCGAACTATAGCTCCTGAGCCCGCGTCGAGATCTGGTCGTTCAGGCCTGTGATCAAGATGACTCGAAGACTGTGTACCTTTTCGGGATCAATCTCCAGAGACTCTTGCAGAAATGCTTGCCGGGAGGATCCAGGGCCCGCATTGGGCTCATTCATCTGGAGCCTGTATTGCCTGATCCAAGTACCCGCAACCCGGCCTTGTCGATCCAGAGCGACGGCCAGCATTTGGAGCACTTGAGACAGATGACTCGTTGAGGATTCTCCTCCCGGTTGAGTGAACTCCAGACGGAGACGTTCCAGCGGCACCGTTACTCTGAGCTTCAGGTGAGGAGGTTGCGCCAGGTGTTCCGAATTCCGGAAGGGCTCCACCGCCAGCAGAAAGGGGAAGTCAGAATAGCCCTCGGGTCGCTGGAGAACGGTCAGAAAGGTCCTACCCGTAACTCCATGGGCCCCCACCACGGTTGAGAAGTACCCTTCCGGATGCTCTATCCGCAGGGCTCGATGCGTTGCTGTTAGAGAGATTCTTCTGAACTGGCCGTCCATTGGGAGGCTCGAGCGATAGGAAGCGGAATAGTAGCTGGATGTCTCCTCCAGCAAGCCGGGGAGAGTCGTTTTCAGGGCCTCAATGTTTCCCAGCACATCCCCACCCGTTGCCCGCGCCAGCTCACCGAGAGGAGGCCCGAGCCGATCGACATCGGTGGGGGCGACCGCATAGAGGGTAATTGCAGCGTCGTCCAACAGAATGGAGGCAGTTTCCAAGTCCAGATCCCGAGGCGAATCTACGGTGGCCAGCCGGCGACCGAAATAGAGAAGAATCTTCCGCCCCGGAACGTCTCTCAGGGCCCCCAGGACTGTCATCAGATCACCCTGGGCTCCGTGATCGTAGAGTACTTTGAGTTCATCTGCAGCGGGTCCCGAGCAGGGGGGATGTTTGCAGACGAACAGGTCCGGGTGCAGCGCCAGGGGCGAGGGAGAGTAGACTGAACGGCCAGGCAGGCTCAGAAACAACTCGATTCCAAAATAACGCACCAGATCCTTCATGCTCGAACGACGATTCTTGAAAGAGGACAACCTGGAAGACCGGTACACTGCGATCGCGTCGTTGGGTGCGAGCTCTGGTAGCGCTCTGAGCAGCCAGCGCCGAGCGCGAAAGAGCTGTCTGAGGGTGAGATCGTCGTCGAAGTAGACTACGAAGAGTCGCCGCAATACCGTGGAGTTCTCTTCCAGGTGGTCGGGAGATTCTCTCAATTCGAGGATCGGCCGGGGTAGCCCATTCTCTGACAAGGCGAGATCGAGTGTCTTTAATCCCCGCACGGGTTCTCCTCGGGCATCGGTAGCCGTGAAGTACACGGTGCGAATCGGAGACGTGACGGAAACCCCAGGGCTGGCAGCGAGAGCGCCGAGAGCAAACAGCAAACACAGAGCGGGGGCGAGAAGAGAAACCATGTCGGAACCCTGAACAGGCCTTTACAGTCAGCACAATATCAGGAAGATGTCCGGCAAGTAAGTACTAGGTCCAAATGAATCGTAGCGGCGGTCCGGAGGTCGCCGGGGAATAGCCATGTATAATTCGTCGATGTCTGTGAGGGTTCGCTTCGCTCCGAGTCCCACCGGGCTTCTTCACATTGGCAATGTGAGAACCGCCCTGTTCAACTGGCTATTTGCCCGCCACAGTGGCGGTGCTTTCGTGCTGCGGATTGAAGACACCGATGTGGAGCGTTCTGAGAGGCATTTCGAGGAGCAACTCCAGCGGGATCTGGAATGGCTCGGTCTTACCTGGGATGAAGGTGTGGGAGTGGGAGGGGCCTACGGTCCCTATCGCCAGACTGAGCGTTTCGAGATCTACGGCCAGGTCGCCCTTCAGCTACTCGACTCAGGAGCAGCCTACCGCTGCTTCTGTTCTGAGGAAGCGCTGCACCGCGTTCGGAAGGAGCAACTGGCAGCCGGCCAGTCGCCTCGTTACTCCGGTAGATGCCGGAACCTCGACCCCGCCGAGTCAGCCAGTCGGGTTGCCTCCGGAGAGAAAGCGGTACTGCGGTTCCGGGTGGAGGAGGGAAGAATCTCCTTCTCGGACCTGGTCTTTGGAGATCTGTCCATCAACAGCATGGAGGTCGGCGATTTCATCCTCCTGCGCTCAGACGGGTCGGCACAGTACAATTTTGCCGTTGTGGTCGACGATCTTCTGATGAAGATCACTCATGTGATTCGAGGGGAAGGGCACATTTCAAACACTCACAGGCAAATGCTTCTCTATGGGGCCCTGGGCGAGGCCCCTCCGCGATTCGCCCATCTCTCGACCATACTTGGTGCTGACGGGGCCAAGCTGAGCAAACGTCATGGCGCCACTTCGCTGCAGGAGTTTTGCCGTCAAGGCTATCTGGCGGACTCCCTGGTCAATTATCTGGCACTGCTGGGTTGGACTCCTGAGGATGATGGATTGGAACTTCTCGATCCTGCACAGCTCATCACGCATTTTCGATTGGACAGGGTGCACAAAACGCCGGCAATCTTCGACGAGAACAAGCTGAAATGGGTCAACCGTCACTATTTGGGCAAGTTGGAGCCAAGGGAGCTCGTCACGCTGGTTGTCCCTCACCTGGTTGCCCGTGCCTGGATTGCACCTCCCTTACCTCCCGGGGCGGAGACCTGGCTCGAGAACCTGGTGTTTTCTTTGCGGAAGTATCTGGACAGGGGAGAAGACATCGTTGCTGCCTCGCGCGCGATCTTCGACTTTGACCCGGAGCGCGACCTGACCGAGGAAGAGTTAGCCTTTCTGCGCCCACGAGACTCTGCCCAGGAAGTGGTCATGGAACTGAGGCGGCAGCTCGCGCAGGTCGACGAGTTGAACGAGGCGACCCTTGCACGTGTACTGGCCAGAGTCAAAGAGCAAACAGGAGCGAAGGGCAAGGCGCTCTTCCATCCGGTTCGCCTGGCTCTTACGGGCATGAAATCGGGCCCGGACCTGAAAACCCTGGTTCCCTTGATCGAGGAAGGCAGTCACCTCGACCTGGGCCGGCCGATTCCAGGAATTGACGAGCGCATTGCCTGCGTTCTATCTCAACTGTAATGATTGTGGTCGGTATCCAGGCGGTCAACGAGGCTCTGAGATCTTCCCACAGCCGGGTCGAACGGGTCTGGGTGATCAAGGGCGGAAGAGGAAGGCGCCTTCAGACTGTGATTGATCTGGCACGCAGCCTGCAGGTACCCCTGCAGTTCGAGCCCTCTCCGACCATCTCCCGACTCGGCACGATCGGCACTCTACCCCTCGAAGAGGTGATGGAGTCGGATTTGCTCCTGCTCGCCGACGGTATCGAAGACCCCCGCAATCTGGGAGCACTGCTGCGAACAGCGGAGGCGACCGGCGCGGGTGGAGTCGTGATTCCCGAGCGACGGTCCTGCGGCCTTTCTTCAACGGTTGTGGAGACCAGTGCCGGTGCCGCCCTTCACCTCCCACTCGTACGAGTGACCAATTCAGTGAAAACTTTGGACAGGCTCAAAAAGGCCGGATTCTGGGTGCTGGGACTCGATCTGAAAGGAAAAGAGAACCTGGGTCAGATCGATCTGAGCGAGCCTCTGGTTATTGTCGTAGGGAGTGAGCATCGAGGCCTGCGCCCGGCGGTTCGAGGCGCCTGCGACTTTCTGGTGGCGCTTCCCATGCTGGGACAGGTCCAGTCGCTGAACCTGTCAGTGGCGGCCGGGGTGGTGCTCTACCAAATTGTCTTCAAACGAGCCCAAGGCCGGCATTCCTGAACTCGACCGGCACCCACGGACCTGCGCGCGCCAGGAAAGTGGGAGGGGCCTCCGGGCTGCGTCCGGGAATTTAAACGTCCTCCGCCCTGAGGCCCCTCCCAAGATTAGACCGGGTACATGGTTTACAGATTCAAGGATAGATTTTCCATTCTCTCCAATCAAAGCGGGCCAGCAAGACATGGCCCAGGTAGATGCTATAGATAGCGTCGTCGATTTCCTCCAAACCGACGCATTCACCGTTGAGCGTGTTACTTAGGAACAGGGATCGTGATTTGAGTTTGATCCGGCCGATCTTGTTTACCTTACGAACCAGAAAGTGAGCCGGGTACTCGAGTTGAGGTGGTTGATGGGGATAAGGCCTTGAGGAAGGTCTGTATAGATCCGAGGGCGTTCTTCCGTCCAGCGCCTGGTGAGGTCGTTTCTGATTGTAGTAGCGCTGGAAGCGATCAAAGCGTTGCTGCTGAGCCGGCAGGGTGCCAGCAGCGGGGCGAGTGGTTTCTGCCTTGAGGGTGCGATGCATGCGTTCATGACGGCCATTCTGCTGCGGTTGACCTGGTTGGATTCGCAGCGGCTGGATTCCCAGCTTGATCCACCACACAGCCAGACGTGAGAGACCACATAAGGCGGTAGAGGAAAAGGGTGCCCCGTTGTCAGTGAGGATCTGTTGAGGTAAACCGCAGCGACGAAACAGTTGCTCGAAGACAGGCATTGCACCCGTGTGTTGAGTCGAAGTCTTGGCACTACAGGCCAATAGATAACGGCTGTAGGGATCGAGGATCGTCAAGGGATAACACCACTGCCCGTTGCCGGTTTTAAACTCTCCCTTGAAGTCGGCCGTCCAGACATCGTTACAGTTTCGGATTTCGACGATAGGCCGCCCCGGGTGGGCCCAGCGCCGGCGCCGGCGCCGGGGCTTGATCAGTCCATGACGTTTGAGGATTTCCCCGGCAGTTGAGAAAGCTGGAAGAGGTAACTGTGGACGAAGCTTCTCTAAGTGCTGAATGATCTTGACTGGCCCCCAAGTGGGATGGCGTTTGCGCAGCTGCACAATCTCCCGCTCCAGCTCTGGCGGGGTCTTGTGAGGACAGTAGTGGGGAATTCGAGAGCGATCCGTCAGTCCCTCCAGGCCTTCTTGCTTGTACCGATTCCACCACTTGTAGGCTGTTTGACGGCTCACCCCATACCGTTTGCTCAGCTCACTGAGTGTGTACATTCCAGCTTTCACATCCATAACAAAACGAAACCGTTGTTCCACAGCTTGGGTCTCCAGCCAGGGCATAGGGCCTCTCCTTTCCTGCCCTATGCTCTAACTCCACTGTGTAAACCATGTACCCGGTTTGTTTTGTAAAGGATGTACCCGGTCAGTACCCCACTTTCCAGAACCCAGAACCCAGAACCTACCCAGGCCGGGGTTCCAGAATCAGATTCGACCAGCCATCGACGCCTGCCTGGAAATCTGGAGGGATCAGTAACGTTGAGCTGTATTCGAGCACAATGGCGGGTCCCTCGATTTGGTTTCCGGGTCGCAGTTTCTTCCGGACGAAAAAACGGGTTGGACTCGAGTCTCCTTCCGGATCAACTCGCTTTTCTTGGAGTAATGCCTCCATCGGAGGTGTTTTCCCTTCCAGTTTCTGGGCGACCAAATCGATTGCCGGAAACTGACCCCGGCCCGACACACGCAGGGTGACAATCTCAACCGGCAACTCCGGGCTCGAATATCCGTATTGCTGGAGGTGAGCCTCATGGAAGCTCGCCTTGAAGTCATTCTCGAACGCTACGTTGAGCTCAAAAGACTGGCCAGGATAGCGGACATCGACAGAACGTTGCACGACGATCGCTGCGCGCTTGAAGCCCTCCTGCTCGAGGTCTTCGAGAATGCCTTTTGTCAGCTGCTCGAAGGTCGACTCGACGCGCTGATCGATGTCAGCATCATCAGAGTTCGCCAGAATCGTGACGGAGGCGTCACGCCGAATGTCACTTTGGACAGTACCCTTCGCCGAAAGAGTTCCCGGGTTGAGGGGCACCACGATCCGCGGGATCAAAAGGGACCGCGCCAGGTCACAAACATGTAGCCCACCCGCCCCTCCAAAGCTGACCAGCGTAAAGTCGCGGGTGTCGTAGCCTTTTTCGAGGGAGGCAACTCGGATCGCACGTTCCATTTGAGCGCCCACGATCGCCCGGATACCGCGCGCCACAGCCCGTGGGCTCCAGTCCGTATCGGAGCCTTCTGTGAGCTGCCTGGCCAGCCCTTCCAGTCCGGCTTCGAGCCGGTCTGGCTGGAGTGCAACCTCTCCTCCCAGAAACCAGTCAGGGTTGAGGAGTCCGAGGTAAAGGTTGGCGTCGGTGACGGTAATCTGGTCCCCGACTCCATAACACATGGGCCCCGGGTGAGCACCTGCACTTTCCGGACCCACTTTGAGAACTCCTCCGCTGTCGACAGAGGCAATCGAGCCTCCGCCGGCACCCACCGAGATAATGTCGATCATCTGAATGGGAACCGGCCAGCCAGCAATCGCCGCTTCTCTGGTTGTAGTAATGCGGCCATCGCAGAGGCAGACGTCGGTGGAAGTTCCCCCCATGTCAAAGGTGATGACGTTTTCAAAGCCGGCTCGCCTGGCAACGTCGAAGGCACCCACTACTCCGGCAGCCGGTCCTGAAAGGATGGTTCGGATTGGCTCCTCGACAGCCCTCTCAGACGATATGGTCCCTCCGTTTGACTGCATCAGGGTGAGTTTCTTGCCTTCCAGCACCTCACTGCCTTTCAGCTCAGTCAAATAGGAAGAGATGACTGTCGAGAGATAGGCATTGATGACCGTAGCCGAAGTCCTCTCGAATTCCCGAAACTCCGGCATGACCCTGTGCGAGAGCGAAACAGGCTTGGATGTTCCCTTCAGAGCCTCCGCGATTCGCAACTCCGGTGTTGGGTTCAAGTAGCTGTAGAGCAGTACAACTGCGATCGCCTCGGGATCGATCTGCTCGACCTTGCTTCGAATCCAGTCGAGACTCTTCTCCTCCAGAGTGATGAGATCTCGACCGCTCCAGGAAGTTCTCTCCTTCACCCCGACCCGGTAGCTGGGGCTCACCAGAGAATCCGGTCGAGAACCACTCAGGCTGTAGAGTTGTGGCCGGTTTTGCCGTCCGATCTCGATGATGTCTTCAAACCCCTGATTCGTGAGCAAAAGAGTCCGTGCTCCCTTTCTCTCTAGCAGGGCATTCGTACCCACTGTGGTGCCGTGCTGAACCAGATCATGTGCTCCCTTGATTCGCTGCAGACCCTCGATGATAGCCTGGGCTGGTTTCTGTGGTGTGGATGGCAGCTTGAAAACTGAGATCTCAGCCCCTTCAACGACCACGAAATCGGTAAAGGTTCCACCAGTGTCGATTCCGATACGAAGCATAGATGCCCTCTTTTTTCGCCACATCAGGAATTGCGGTCCTGGTTGACTGCAGCCTCACTCTTACCTGCGCCGGGGAGCGGGGTAAACGCAGAAGCCCTTGTCCCGGGAACCGAGATCGGTCCGTTCGGTAAGATGGGGCAGATCCTCCGACGAAATAGAATTGCCGCAGGGTCCTGGCCGTGAGAATGCTAAAATACAGGACCGATCAAAACATACCTAGTGTACTAAAGTGAAGTCTTCAAGTGGTCAGTTTCAGACGCGGCCCCGATACAGGTCAAGGGAAAACCGAATTGAAAGATGCTTCAAAAAACGCTGCGCCAAAAAATCTATTGGACCGCCGCTGGCCTGGCGATCCTGGTGCTTTCGTTTCTCGTCAGCGTTACCTTCCTGAACCCAAGTTCAGTAGGCAACACAGATTTCGTCGAGAACATTAATCTCTGGGCCTTTATCTGGGCCGTCAACTTCGTCCTCTTCCTGATTCTCTGTTTCATTCTTGCTCGCGATCTGATCAAGCTCTATTTCGAGCACCCTTCGGAGGAACTGGGCAAGCGCATCAAGAGCAAACTCATCACGACTTTTACTCTTTTCTCACTGTTTCCGGCTGTTCTCATGTCTTTTCTGGCTTTTGGCCTGATCAACAGCAATCTCCGGCTCTGGTTTACTTCCCCCTCGGAGCAGCTCCTGGAGTCTGCCGAAGATGTGATCGCCACCTTTTATGAACAGAATCGTCGACTAGTACTCCAGTCCCTGAGGCAATTACTCGCCGAGGTTGACCCCGAGAAGCTGCTCTGGGAGGGAAGCCCCGCGGAGAACCAGTTGCCCCCTATTTTTGAAGGGCTGGCGATTTTCACGTCAGACAGGGAGCAGGTGTGGTCGCTAGGGTGGCGGGAAGGCGATGTCACGGAGGCTCTCGATCAGGCTCTCGCCGGGGAGCATGTCTACCGACACCGCCGGGGCAACGAGTTGAATCGGGCAGACATCGATCTGGTGCTCGCTGCCAGCCCCATCCGGGACTCCTCAGGAGGGATCAGAGGGGTCCTTCTGGCCCAGCACGTTGTTCCCAGCAGTGTCGAATTCAATGCCCTGGAAGCGGTCAAAGCTCGCGGAAGGTTCAACGAGCTCAAAGACTCACAGCGCCAGATTCAGGTGAACTACATTTTGATTCTCGCCGTGACGACACTGGCAGTGATCTTTGGATTCGTCTGGCTGGGCACCTACATTGCCCGCAAGATAACGGTTCCGCTGGAAGCTTTGGCTAAGGGTGCCCATCAGCTGTCGGAAGGGCACCTCGACTACCGAGTCAACGTTGCTGCAGTCGACGAACTGGGGGTTTTGGTCGATTCCTTCAACCGGATGGCCACTGAGATCAGGGACAGCCGGCGTGAGCTCGAGAGGGCCAACGAAGAGCTGCTCAAGACCAACATGGAGCTGGCGGAGGGTCGATATTACATTGAGCGGATTCTTCAGAATATCGGGACCGGAGTGATGAGTGTCGACCACAATGACATGGTGAGAACAGTCAATCAGGCGGCCCTGCGCATTCTAAAATCGAGCCGGGAAGAGATTGTCGGCCAACCCCTCCGCAAGGTCGGGGGCGAGAGCATGTACGAGCAGTTTGGCGAAATGAAGAAAAGGGCCAGGCTCTACGACTCCTATCGCCGCGAGATCCTGCTGAGCCGGGAAGACCAGCAGATCTACATCGCGGCCACGGTCACTGCCAACCCTCAAACGACCGGGGGAGGCGAGGAATTCCTGGTTGTCCTTGATGAACTCACTGAGCTGATTCGAGCGGAGAAGTTTGCGGCCTGGCAGGAAGTCGCCCGGCGACTAGCTCACGAGATCAAGAACCCTCTGACTCCGATCCAGCTCTCCACGGAGCGCGTCAAGAGTCGATTTGAGCGATTGGACCGTTCCAACCCAGAAGCAGTGAGCGAGTTTGGCCGGATCTTGCGAGACGCCTTGAAGATCATCAGCGCGGAGGCGCAGGCGTTGAAACTGCTGGTTCAGGAATTCTCGAGATTTGCAAGACTCCCCATCAGCAAACCGACCGAGACCGGGCTGCACGATCTGATTGATCAGACGCTGGAACTGTACGACGGTTCACTCCAGTCGATCCGTATCGAAAGGTACTTTGACCCCGGAATTACCACCGTTATGCTGGATCCAGAACAGATGAGACGGGTCTTTGTCAATTTGATGGATAATGCCCTGGATGCTCTTGCCGATTGCGATTACGACCGGGCGATCACCATCACGACTCGGCCCAATCCTCTGAATGAGTCCGTTACCATCGAGTTTGCCGACAACGGTTCCGGAATCGCACCCGAGGATTACGATAATCTCTTTTTCCCGTATTTCTCGAAAAAGACAAAAGGGACGGGTCTCGGACTGGCAATCGTGCAGCAGATCGTGAACGATCACAATGGTTATGTTCGAGCCGACCCGAATCATCCAAGTGGCATGAGGTTTCGGATTGAAATCCCCCGGTACCAGCCCTTTTCGGAAGAGGAAGTGAGGGACGTTTCGTGAAAGGCAGGGTGCTCATCGTCGACGACGAGGTGAACGTTCAGCGCTCCTTGCGGGGAGTCCTGGAAGATTCAGGGTACGAGGTCCAGACATTGGGTAGCGGGGAAGAGTGCATCGATGTGCTGGATGAGACGACGGTCGATGTCGTGCTCCTGGATGTCTGGCTTCCCGGCAAAGATGGCCTGGAGGTGCTGGAGGAAATCAAAGTCAGACGGCCGCACCAGTATGTCATTATGATTTCCGGCCACGGAACCATTGGTACCGCCGTCAAGGCGACCAAGCTGGGAGCGTTTGACTTCATAGAGAAACCGCTTTCTTCAGAAAAGATCCTGCTGGTTCTGGAACACGCTCTGAAACAACAACAGCTGGAAGCTGCCAATCAGAACCTGCGGGATTTGCTCAGGCGAGAGACAGTCATGATCGGCACCTCGGTCCCCATGCAGGCTCTGCGTCAGCAGATTCACTTCGCGGCTCCTACTGAAGCGCGGGTGCTCATTTACGGGGAGAACGGCACGGGCAAAGAGCTGGTAGCGCGGCTTCTTCATCTGGGCAGCAACCGGCGACATCAACCCTTCGAAGACGTCAACTGTGCCGCCATTCCGGACGATCTTATTGAGAGCGAACTCTTTGGCTGTGAAAAAGGAGCGTTTACCGGAGCGACGGAGAGTCGAAAGGGCAAACTCGAGCTCGCCCACGAGGGAACACTGTTCCTTGACGAGGTTGGGGACATGAGCTTGAAGACCCAGGCCAAAGTGCTGCGCGTGCTGGACGAGCTACGTTTTCACCCCATCGGAAGTGATGCCGCCGTCGAGGTGGATGTGAGGGTTATCGCTGCCACCAACAAGAATCTGGAGCAGGAGATTTCGGAAGGCCGCTTCCGTGAGGATCTTTTTTTCCGCCTCAACGTCATCCCTTTCGAAGTTCCCCCACTGCGCGAGCGCAGGGAAGATGTAGGAGCCCTGGCCAAGTATTTTCTGGGACATTTTTGCCGGCGTAATGGAAGACGCTCGAAGAGCTTGTCGTCGGCAGTCCTGGAAAGCCTCGAGGAGTATCGTTGGCCCGGCAACGTGAGAGAATTGAAGAACGTGATCGAGCGAATCGTGATTATGGAACCCGCTGCCGAGGAAGTCCAGATAGTACATCTGCCGCAGATGATTCTTCAGAGCGAAGGCTCGGCTCACCTGGAGTCTTCCAACTGGCAGGTCGCCAGAGCCGAGTTCGAGAAAGACTTTCTGGAGGCCAAGCTGCGTGAGCACGGCTGGAACATCTCGAGAACAGCCGCTGCCATCGGGATGGAAAGGACCTATCTTCACCGGAAGCTGAAGGCACACGAGATCAAGGTTCGCTCATGAAGGCCCACATCGAGACCTTTCTCGATTACTTGCGCTATGAGAAGAACTACTCGGTTCACACTCTGAAGAGCTACGGACGTGACTTGGAAGAGTTCGCCAGGTATCTGGGGGCTGAAGCAGGCAGCACGATTGTATTGGAGGCCCTGGATCACATTACGATTCGTGACTTTCTGGGTCATCTGGTGGGGAAGGGAAACGGCAAGCGCTCGGTGGCCCGAAAGCTGTCCACGCTGCGTTCCTTCTTTGCCTTCCTTCACGGACGGGAAGAGCTGCCCTCGAACCCGGCAAAACTCGTCGCTACTCCCAGACAGCCCGTGCGAGATCCCCGCTGGTTGACCCTGGCCCAGATGGAAGAGCTTCTTTCCTTACCGGACCGCAGCAGCGCTGGCGGTCAGAGAGACCGGGCGATCCTGGAGGTGCTGTATGCAACCGGCGTCCGAGTCGGCGAACTTGTCAGCCTCAACCTGGGGAGCCTGGCGCTGGAGGAAGCGCTGCTGAGAGTCGGCGGCAAAGGACGAAAGGAGAGACTCGTACCCTTCGGGCGCCCAGCGGCCGAGGCTTTACGCGAGTACCTGCCGACTCGCAACAGAATCGTCCAGGCCCGGCGTTCGACCCGTCTGACAGAGGCGCTTTTCGTGAATCTGAGAGGAGGTCGCTTGAGCGCCCGCTCGGTGCAGCGAATCCTGGCGCGCTACGCTCGGCAGTGTTCCCCTCCCCTCTCGGCTCATCCCCATCTCCTGCGGCACACCTTCGCTACCCATCTGCTCAAGCACAAGGCCGACTTGAGAGTCATCCAGGAACTCCTGGGCCATGTGACCCTCTCAACGACGGGGAAGTATGCCCATCATTCAGTGGAGGAACTGAAACGAGTTTACCGCTCCTCCCACCCCAAGGCCTAGCAGTCCGTGGTAAGAGTCGCGCCCGGTCGCCCTTCGGGTAACGGGCGGCGCATGCCCATCTGCTGCGTTGCCCCTCCTCGCCGATGCACGAACATCACCGGTGTCGGGTCGCCTTGCATCTGCACCCACGGCGCCCGTAACGCGATTCGTGGGACTTTCACCATGATGAGATGGACTCCTCCTTTAGGCTTAGCCCGGATTATGCAAGAACCGTAATCCGCTGTTGAAAAAGGGCTCGAGAAGTGGCCCAACTCGGAAGCGGGCAGTTGTGACAGGCGGATTTGCGAAGAATATCGGTTGGCGAGGCGTTTGAGTGGTTGGGGGAGTGAATTTCAGACAGATCTGGGCCTGGATGAGTGTCGGAAGCGGTTTTTCGGGGAACTGGGAGAAGCTAGCTGGAGTTCAGGCGACTCAAGACGAGGTGAAAGAGGGGTTGTTCGGGAAAGGCTGAGGAAAGATGGACCCAGATGCGTCGAGTGGTTTGTCGGATCCGGGCCCCGATCTTGAGGACACGACGACGTAAGGTTTCGATTTCGAGCTTGTGCCAGGGGGTTCCGTGCAGATAGTCGCGCAGGCGCACGAACATCTGGTAAGCCAGTGCATGCAGGAGGAGTCGAAACTGGTTGGCCAGGAATCGATGACAGCTGAGTCGGTCCATGCTCAGATGATTCTTAAAGGCCTTGATGAAGTTCTCGGTCTGCCCTCGGTCGGTGTAGTGGTCATAAAGTGATTGGGAGCAGAGATCGTCCCGGTTGGTGACCACAAAGCGACGATTGATCCCGCGCTGATCGACCTCCACTTTGACAATGACGCGACGGGATCGATCCCAGCTGTTGGCTCGATAAAGAAACTCGTCAAACTGACGCTGTTTTTCCTCCCGCTCAACGAACCTTTCCCGAGTCGAATCCAGCAGGGGCTCGACCACTCGCTGCAGGCGAGGGTTGCGACTTAACCCAATGACATATTGGAGTTGATTCTCTTCACCTTCACAGAACTCGTAGAGCCGAGGCGTGGCAAAGCCGCTGTCGGCCCGAATCTCAATCTCGACATCCGTCCCCACTGCTTGTCGGATGGCCTCCACGACGCGCTTCAGAATGGGCACGATGTGAGAGGCAGCCCCCTTGTTGCCAGGTCTCAACACGGCACAGACCAGGTCTCCCGTGGCGGCATCGAAGATCAGCAAAGGATGCAGAATGTGGTTTCGGTAATACCCGTGGTAGAAGGCGAACTCCTGTTGGCCGTGAGTGTGGTCGTCGGTACTGTCCAGATCCAGGATGATCTTGGCGGGACGTCTCTTCTTCAGGGAGCGCACATAACGGCGTAGCAGCCACCGGCTCAGACGCATCAGATCCTTCTTGGTGACGGAGTTCTCCAAGCGGGAGAAAGTCGGCTGGGTGGCCAAATCGGGATCGCTCTCGGGCAACTGATCACAGACTGTCTTGAGCATCGGATCCGAGCGCAGCGTATCGGCGTCATTACAGTCTTCGTAGCCGGCCACGATCTGCAACACTCGTTGTCGGATCAACTTCAACAGGTCATGACGAATGTAGCGTCGGTCCCGGCTTTCCGCAATACACGAACTGAAGCCCTCGCACAATCGATGTTGCCGATCCAGCGATCCAAACAACAACCATCCTGCGTCGGAAGTGAGGCTCCCCCCATCAAAACGAGCTGTGATGTCTCTGTGGCTGTGAAATGGCAGGGTATTCTGGCAGACTGTTTTCAACATAGCCGTAGCTCCTGTTTAGGGTTGTTTTTATGTAAACCCTTTTATATCAGAGAGCTACGGCTTTTTTTCTGGACCCAAATCTCACTCGGATTCAGATCTCTTGCATAATCCGGGTTAGACGGCATCTAAAGTGCCAGAGCCAAAGTTTTTAACTGTATCAGGAGGAGTCTGAAATGAAGCATAGAACAATCGCAGTGGATTTGGCAAAGTCGGTCTTTGAGATTGGGATTTCCGAGCAGCCTGGTCGGATGGAGAAGACGCATCGCCTGGGTCGAGCTCGGTTGTTGAGGTTCATGGCCAAGCAACAACGGGCAACGATTCTGATGGAAGCCTGCGGTTCGGCTCACTACTGGGGCCGGCGATTCCGGGAACTGGGGCACGAAGTTGTGCTGCTGCCGCCAGCCTACGTCCGGCCGTACGTGTTACGCAACAAGACGGATCGCAGTGATGTGAAAGGGTTGTTGGAAGCCCACCGCAACAGTGCCATTCGACCGGTTCCGATCAAAAATGAATCGCAGCAGCAGTTGACCGCCTTACATCGGGTGCGGACGGCATGGATGCGCACCCGCACGGCACGGATCAATACGATGCGGGGCATTCTACGGGAATTCGGTTTGACGATTCCCGTTGGAGCCTGCCAGGCCGTGGAGCGGGTGCGAGGATGGATCGAAGATGCAGAAGTGGAGATTCCGAATGGGATCCGATCGGTGCTGGAGGAGATCTGTCTGGAAGTCAGAGAGCTGGAGGGGCGAATCGATCGGATCGAAAGGAAACTGAAAGCGCTATCGCGACAGAGTGTTGCGATTGAACAACTGCAGTCGATCCCCGGGGTGGGATTGCTGACAGCCACAGCGGTGGCCGGTTTTGTGGGAGATCTGAGGCGCTTTGATTCGGGACGACACTTTGCCAGTTATCTGGGCTTGACACCGCGGGAGCACTCCAGCGGTCTGCGGCGTCGACTCGGGTGCATCAGCAAGCAAGGGGACATCTATTTGCGCACTCTCTTGATCCACGGTGGGCGATCGGTCTTGTGGGACGGCCAAGTCCAAGCAGCGGCCAGACCGTTTGCACAGGTGGGGTTTGGAGATTGAAAAACGACGGGGGCACAACAAAGCGGCAGTGGCTGTGGCCAATAAGCTGGCCCGTCTACTCTGGGCCGTTTCCACCCGTGACGCCGCCTATGAACCCCAGCGAGCTTAAGCGATAAAAGATTTGTCAAGATCTTTCCCTGGGAACTGCATGAAAGGATTCGAACTGATGGCGAACCGGTCAGACCGGCGCGGGGAACACGCCGATAGCAGCCTTGGCCACTCGATGGCCGTCACCACGATAGGCGCCCCACGCGCGAATATTCATCATGGCCCGGAGCCAGAACACAGCTCCACTAAGAGGCCGGAGATACGACTGCAGTCCACACCGAATCGCAAAAAGTCGATGCTTTCATGCCAGAGACCCAAGGAGGAGAAGATGATCCGATAGCGATTCTGGACCTGCAGCGAAACTCCTGGCTTCAACCCAGCATCCGAGTTTCGTCGCCAGGGCCCAGATCAGCTGAATTCGAAAAAATGAACAGGACCCTTGACAGGAGGAGTCCAGATACGGGCTGCTAGCGACGGACGTTTACAAACCCCTCGAGTTTTTGCTACATTGCGGCCTTGGTGTGAAGTGACCCAACAGAGTATGGCTTTAACCAGAGAACAAAAAGACGATATTATAAATAGCTATCAGCTACACGGCTCGGACACGGGATCCCCTGAAGTGCAGGTCGCTATACTTAGCGAGCGAATCAGCTATCTGACCGACCACCTGAAGAGTCACAAGCAGGACCACCATTCCAGACGTGGTCTGCTGAAAATGGTAGGCCAGCGCCGTCGACTACTCGACTACCTGAAGGGCAAGGATTTTGCTCGCTACAAGGAATTGATCGGCCGGTTGGGGCTCCGTAAATAAGAATCACTCCACTCCGCCAGGGTTGTCCGACCCGAACGAGCCTTTCCAGGTTCTTCATAGAGAGTCTGATCGCCGGTCGGTTGCTGCTGAGTGGCAGTTGGCATTCACAACCGGTCTTCGGGCAGCGTAGTTGCAGAAATGAGCGGGACTGATCCCCCTCAGAAAACCACGGAACGAATCAACATGACAGACGAAGTAGTAGTAAAGCTGCCTGTAGGCGGAAGAGAGATTTCTATTGAATCAGGGCGAATGGCGAAGCAAGCCGACGGGTCAGTGCTGGTAAGAGATGGCGACACCGCCGTTCTGGTCACTGCCTGCGCCCAGAAGGAACCTCGAGACCTCCCCTTTCTCCCATTGACCTGTGAGTATCGCGAGTACACTTATGCAGCGGGGAAGATCCCGGGCGGATTCTTCAAGAGGGAGGGGCGTCCGACTGAGAAAGAGACTCTCACCAGTCGCCTGCTTGACCGGCCCATACGCCCGCTCTTTCCGAAAGGCTTCCGCTATGAGACCCAGGTCATTGCTCTTGTTCTTTCGGCCGAGCCTGAGATCAACCCTGACATCCTGGCTATGATCGGCTCCTCGGCTGCCCTGAATTGTTCCGACATACCTTTTGATGTCCCGATTGCCTCCGTCCGCGTCGGCTTGATTGACGGTCAACTGGTCGTCAACCCGACCCGGAACGAGCTCGAAGGCAGTGATCTCAATCTGATCATGGCAGCCCGAGACGAGGCCATTCTGATGGTTGAGGCCGGGGCCCGGGAAGTTAGTGAAGAGAGAATGGTTGAAGCTCTCGACTTTGGTCACCAGGAGATTCGGAAGATCATCCAGGCTATCCGCGATTTGTCGGGCAAGGCAGGAAAGCCAAAGTGGGAGTTCGCACAAGCAGCTGTGGATTCCGATTTGGAGCGGAAAGTTTCTGAGGAATCGAGCGGTCCAATTCTGGAAGGTCTGAAGCTTTCTGGTATCGAAGGAAAGCTGGCCAGCGAAGCTGCTCTGAAGAGAATCAAGAAGGACCTCGTGGACTCCTACCCCGAGGAGGATGCAGAAAAGAGAATTCAGGTGGCTGGGGTTTTTGATTCGGTGAAAGAGAAGGTGTTTCGCCATCAGATCCTGGACCGGCAGGAGCGCCCTGATGGCCGAGTCTCCGATCAGATCCGATCGATCAGCACTGAGGTTGGTATGCTGCCACGAGCCCACGGATCGGCGCTTTTTACGCGAGGTGAGACTCAGGCTCTGGCGACGGTGACCCTGGGAACCGGAGAAGATGTGCAGCGAGTGGACGACTTGACTGGCGACTCCAAGAAAAGCTTCATGCTGCACTACAACTTTCCCCCTTTCAGCGTGGGTGAAGTGCGGTTCTTACGTGGCCCAGGTCGCAGGGAGATCGGGCACGGTGTTCTGGCGGAGCGGTCAATCTCACCCGTACTTCCGGACCTGACGGAGTTTCCCTATACGATTCGAGTCGTCTCGGACATTCTGGAGTCAAACGGCTCCTCCTCAATGGCAACGGTGTGTGGAGGGATCATGGCTCTCCAGGACGCGGGCGTACCGATCAAGACTCCCGTAGCTGGCATCGCGATGGGACTCGTCAAAGAAGGTGACCAGTACGCTATTCTGTCGGACATCGCCGGAGCGGAGGACCACTACGGTGACATGGATTTCAAGGTGGCCGGCAGTCGCGAGGGGATAACCGCCCTGCAAATGGACATCAAGATTGCAGGGGTCACCAGCGAGATTATGTCCGAAGCCCTTCAACAGGCACGGCTGGGTCGACTCTCCATTCTGGATACCATGAACGAGACAATCGCCCAACCTCGCTCGGGTCTCTCCGCCCACGCGCCGCGGATCTTGACCATTCAGATCAATACCGACAAGATCGGGGCCGTGATCGGTCCGGGCGGCAAGATCATCCGGGGCATGGTGGAGGAGTACGGCGTCAAGATCGACATTGAGGATGACGGGACCGTTTCGATCTTCTCGACAGATGAGTCCTCGGCCCAGCGGGCCATTGATCACATCAAGGAACTGACTGCCACAGCGGAGGTGGGTAACACCTACCTGGGCAAGGTTGTCAAGGTCGTTGACTTCGGTGCCTTCGTAGAGATTCTGCCAGGAACTGAAGGCCTGCTGCATATCTCTCAGATCGCCGAGCGGCGGATTCAAGATATCCATTCCGAGGTCAAAAGAGGCGACAAGATTCTGGTCAAGGTGCTCGACATCGACGGGCAGGGTAAAATCCGGCTCAGCCGCAGGGCTGTTCTCGACGATCAGAAGCAACAATAAGCTCGTTTCGCGTTGTACGTCACTGTCAGCGGCCCAGCTGGCCGGGTGCCTGACGCCCGCAGGGTTGCTTAATCACTTCTCTCGGTCACTTACCATCCAAATCAGAACCCGAGCGTCAGCCAGGGCTGAGTGGTAGCCGTGGCCTGACGCCCGTGGTTCGGTTAATCACGTCTACCGGCTACCAGTCCCTGATTAAAGACCGCTTGAAATAGGTAGCCCGATTCCAGGTACCATACTCACTAGCATCCCGTGGTGAAAGTAGTGACGAACACGCTCCCCGAGTTACTGAGGAGGTTCAAGGACGGCAGTCTCTCAGAAGACGAACTTCTTCGTTTCCTGCAGGATCTTCCATACCAGGATCTCGAGTTTGCTAAGGTCGACCATCACCGAACGCTTCGACAGGGCTTTCCCGAGGTAGTCTTCGGCCGGGGGAAAACAAAAGAGCAGATCCAGGCCATTGCTGAAAGCCTGCTGCAGCGCCAGGAGAATCTTCTGATCACCGGTGCTGGTGAAGAGGTCTTTGGTTCAGTCCAAGAACTGTGTGCGGAGGCCAGGTACTTTCCCGATTCAGAAGTCATCGCTGTGCGACGCGAGAAGACCATCAAAGGGATCGGGACGATCGCCGTCATATCTGGCGGTACGGCTGATATCCCGGTTGCTGAAGAAGCTGCTGTCACCGCCCAGGTGATGGGCAATGAGGTGTTCACGAGCTATGACTGCGGTGTCGCCGGTGTGCATCGGGTGCTCAGTCTGAGAGAGACGATGCGTGACTGCTCGGTGGTTGTGGCCGTGGCGGGCATGGAGGGAGCGCTCCCCAGTGTTGTCGGAGGTCTGGTCGACTGCCCGGTGATCGCGGTTCCGACGAGTGTTGGCTACGGAGCCGCTTTCGGCGGAATCGCAGCGTTGCTTGGGATGCTCAACAGTTGTTCTCCGAATGTCACCGTGGTCAACATTGATAACGGTTTTGGAGCCGGGTTTGTAGCGAGTCTGATCAACCGACCGCGGAGACCAACCGCCCGGTGATGCCATGGACCCGGAGACACTGAAGCAGGTAGGTTTCCAACAAGTCCTGGAACTGCTTCAGGGCCTGGCCCAGACTTCGGCCGGCCGCAGGGTCATCGGCAACTTGTGTCCCCGCAGAGACTCTCGCGAGTCTAGGCATACGCTCCAGATGGTGGAAGAGTTGAACGACCTGGCAGAGGAGCTTCACTCCTTCGACCTCTCCGTCGCCGAGGGCCTGTCTGAGGTCCTAGACGACCTTTCCTTGAGAGGAAGCGTCCTCAACCCCGATCAACTCCTCACACTGGCCCACGGGATACGGCTCGCCGCACGGCTGGCCAGCTGTTTCCAGGAATGGGAAAAGTCCGCTCTTTCGACCCTTCTTGCTCCGGCTTGCGACCTCTCGTCTTTGAATCAGGAGATCGAAGGCATCATCGATGATGACGCCGAAGTCCGCAGCTCCGCGGACCCGGAACTGGCAGGAATTCGAAAACAGATCAAGATCGAACGCCACGGAGTTCAGAAGCGCCTGGAGGGATACCTGAAGGGCAAATCGGCCGGCCATCTGATCAATGAACCCTATATAACTCGAAGGAATGAACGCTACGTCATTCCCGTGCGGGTCGAGGCTCAAACGAGCATTCCCGGAGTCGTGCATGCCTCGAGCGGTTCTGGCGCGACCGTTTTTCTAGAGCCCCTTGAGTCAGTGGATCTGAACAATCGGCTGCTGCAGAGCGAGAACCGGGAAATCCGCAGAATTCGACAGTTGATGGTCCGACTGAGTGAAGTCGCGAGAAGTCACTACGAGGAGCTTCTATCGCTCAGGGATCGACTCGCGCGGCTGGATGCCTGTCAGGCAGCGGCCGAGTTCGCCCGCCGCCATCGTTGCTGCCTGCCGGTGGTCAGCGAGAGTGGGGAACTATGCCTGGAAAACGCCCGGCATCCACTACTCGAAGTTGCCCACTCAGGAGTTGTGCCCATTACGATACGGCTTTCCAGGGAACAACAGATTCTGGTCATCAGCGGCCCCAATGCTGGCGGAAAGACGGTTGCATTAAAAACGATCGGTCTGTTCTGCTGCATGGCTCAGGCGGGCCTGCCGATTCCTGCCGATCGGGGAGAGCTTCCCTGTTTCCAACAGATCCTGGCCGATATCGGAGATCACCAATCCATTGGGCGGAGTCTGAGCACGTTTTCGGCCCATGTCCAGCGTGGAGTCGAGATCCTGAAAAGCATCGAATCTCCCTCACTCGTTCTGCTGGACGAGGTTGGCAGCGGCACCGACCCGGCTCTTGGGGCTGCCATAGGAGTTGTGCTCATGGAGGAGTTGAGCCGTAATGCGGTGGTTGTGGTAACGACTCACCTGGATCAGGTCAAGGCTTTCGCGGCTGCGAGAAAGGGGGCTGTCAATGCGAGTGTCGAGCTCGACAGTGAGACGATGGCTCCGACTTTTCAGATCGTGCTTGGCCAACAGGGGGCAAGCAACGCCTTCGAAATCGCTTCCCAGCTCGGGTTCCCCGCCAGGCTCTTGAAGGGTGCTCGCCGTCATCTCTCCAGTACCGAGCGGCAAGTCGAAGATCACCTGGCTCGGCTCAGGCAGCAGACTTGCGAGCTGAGCTTGCACGAGGAGCAGCTCGAAAAGGATAGGAATGGGGTTCAGCAGCGCCTTGCGGAGGTGGAGCAGAAGAAAAGAGGATTGAGGCAAGAGGTCCGGAATGAGCTGGAGAAGAAACTGGGTGAACTGGAGAAGGACTTCCAGTCCGAGTCCAGGCGGATTTTGAAGGGGATCCGAGACAGATTCGAAGCGGCTCGGGTGAAGAAAGAGACAGAGCGCCAACGACAGAGGCTGAAGCGAGTCTTCCGGGAGCGCTTGCGCGCGGAATCTCAGGTCGAGAAAGCGCCTAGTGCAGAAAGCGAGACCTTTCAGGTAGGATCGAATGTGTGGGCCTCAGAGCTAAAGAGAATGGTGCGCATCACGGAAATCGATCGAGACGAAGCGAGTGTTGAGATTGGGGGAAAGCGGTTGCGGCTCAAACTGAAGCAACTGGAGCCGGTTCAAAAAGGGCAACGCATTCTGGAAATGAGGCCTCAGGTCCGGCTCGAGATCGTCAAAGACACGAACCGCGAGCTCAACCTCGTCGGAGAGAGGGTCGACGAGGCGTTGCATCTTACCGATAAGTTCCTGGACCGAGCGTTCGTCTCCAGCCTGGAGGAAGTCAGGCTCATCCACGGTTTTGGAAGCGGCAGCCTGGGCAAGGCAGTGCAGGGCTTTCTGGCGGAACATCCCCACGTCAGTGATTTTAGAATGGAAGGAGGCGCCACGCTCGTTCGTCTGAAACGCTAATGAATTTTGACGAGTCGTACATTCATCAGATCCGTTCCAGCAACGACATCAAGGATGTTGTAGGCGGCTATGTGCGCTTGAAGAAAAGCGGCCAGAACGAGATCGGGCTCTGTCCTTTCCACAACGAGAAGACACCTTCCTTCAACGTGAGTGCGAGCAAGCAGATTTTCAAATGCTTCGGCTGCCAGGTCGGAGGGGATGTCATCGATTTCATTCGGCTGATCGAGAATCTCAGCTTTCCCGAAGCCATCGAGCACCTGGCTGAGCGGCAGGGGATTCCACTCCCCGCAGAGAGAACTCAGTCGACGAAATCAACGGACACCCACCGACTCTTTTCCCTGATGCAAGTGGCTCAGACCCATTTTCGTGCCTCTCTGCTCGACAACCCGAGCGCCCGAGAGTATCTGCTGCAGCGAAAAATTGCTGCCGAGACGATCGAGAGCTTTGGCCTGGGCTATGCCCCGCCCGGGAATCGACTGCTTAGATCGCTGCGAGAGAAGGCAATACCCGAAGCCGACGCTCTGAAGTGCGGTCTCATCAAGGAAAGCCCCGGCGGGCAGCCCTACGACAATTTCAGAGATCGAATCACGGTTCCGATTCGAGACCCGTCCGGCCGGGTCATCGCCTTTGGCGGCCGTTCCCTTGGTGAGGGACTTCCCAAGTACCTGAATTCTCCCGACACCGTCCTGTACAAGAAGAGCCTGCATCTTTTCGGGCTTGATCTGTCCAAACAGGACATACGACGACGTGAGTGCGCGATCCTGGTAGAGGGCTACTTCGATTGCATCGTTCCCTTCCAGGCCGGGTTTCGCAATATAGTGGCCTCGCTTGGAACCAGTCTGACCGACAGCCAGGTCAGGTTGTTACGACGCTATACGCGGCAGGTGATTCTCGCCTACGACTCCGATGAGGCAGGCCTTCGGGCAGCTCTGCGCTGCCTGCGACTACTGCTGGAGGGAGGATTCCGTGTGAATGTGGTCCAACTTCCTGAGCAGGTTGATCCCGACACCTTCATCAATCGCCATGGAGCTGAGGCCTACAGAAAACAGCTGATCGCTTCCCAACCGGGCATTGAATTCGCGCTCGACTATCACATTTCCCAGCACCCGGACCCGTTCAGTCCACGCGGAAAACAGGAGATAGCCGACGCTGTGAGTCCCCTGACTACCTATATCGGGAACCGGATCGAGCGGTCCGAATATGTCTCCAGAATGGCGGCTCGCCTGCAAGTCGAACCCGACTTGATTCTGCAACAGGTCCGACGTTTCCGGACCCCGAAACAGGCACCATCCAGCCCCCAAAATACCGGCCTTGCCGAAGCCCGACCGGCTGAGGTGGTTCTCTTGCATGCATTGATGGATCCTGGCCTCGCTCCCCTTTTGAAACCCAAGGTTGACTCGGATCTGGTCGCTAGCCTGGTAACTCACCGGCTCTTCGAGAAAGTCTTTGAATTCTGGGAACTAAATCGCCAGCCCAGCATCCTTAATCTTCGTGACGCATTGCAGGACGCGGGGGACGTTCACCTCCTCGAAACGATTGGTCTCCACTCCGGGTTTGAAGTGGAAAGGGAAGAGATCGCACTCGAAAGCATCCGCAGCCTGCGCAAACTGCAACTCGATCGCAAGAGGCGACAGGTACAAGATCAACTGAAACAGGAGGAGACGAAAGACCCATCGTCTCCTTTAATCGTAGAATTCCTAAGAGAGTTGCACGAGATTGAGCACAGCCGGCTTCAACTGGATGGGGACGATGAACCGGCTTGATCTGGCGTCACGACGCATTTTACACTAGTCGTTTATCTCCCAAACAGCGGGCGAGAGGAAACCAGTTTGTCACTTGAAGATAAGTATGAAGGCGTAAAGGAACTGCTCGTCCTTGGCAAAGAGAAGGGCTACCTTCTTTACGACGAAGTGAACGACGCCTTGCCCGACGACATTCAATCCGCTGAAGAACTGGATGCGATCTTCGAGCTCTTTGGAGATGCCGGCATTGAAGTCATCGACTCCGAGCAGCAATTCGATGCCACGCGGAGACGGGCCCGTCCGAAAGCCGACGAGGGAGGTCGGGAAGAAGTCGCTGTGGAGAGTCTCGAGAAGACCAACGACCCGGTTCGCATGTACTTGCGAGAGATGGGGACCGTTCCACTCCTGACACGGGAGGGCGAGGTTGAGATCGCCAAGCGGATTGAAAAAGGTCAAAAAACAGTCGAGAAAGCCCTGTCCCGTTCGCCCGTTGTAGTGGCCGAGATTCAAAAATATGCGCAGGCGCTGAAAGAGGGCACACTCAATATCAAGAACTTCGTTCTTTTTCCCGAGGATGAAATCACTGAGGAGCTCCTGGCGAAGCGGCGGCGTTCAGTCCTGCGGCGCGCCAACGAGATCCGGAAGCTGGAGACCGAGGCATCCAAGATTCGCATCCGACTTCGACGAGCCAAGAAGGATACAGCCAATTACAAGAGACTCCTTTCTCAGCTGGCGCGCTATAGAATTCCGATCGCCCGGCAGATACAGAAACTGAAGCTCACGCCGCCGATTCACGAGAAACTTGTCAACGCGGTCAAGATGACGGTGGATCGGATTGTGGCTCTGGAACGGGAACAGAAGCGCCTCAAGAAGCTGCAGGAGTCTTCGCTTAAGCTTGACGAAGTTAAGAAGATCAAGCTGCGCAGCCGGGAGATCCAGAAGGAGTTCAAGGAGATTGAGGACGAGGTTCTGGCCAGCCCCACGGAACTCAAGAGAACACTCGCCACAATCAAGCAGGGAGAACTGGAAGCAGACATCGCCAAAAAAGAGCTGGTCGAGGCCAATTTGAGGCTGGTTGTCTCCATCGCTAAGAAATACACCAACCGCGGCCTCCAGTTCCTGGATCTGATTCAAGAAGGCAACATCGGTCTGATGAAGGCGGTAGACAAGTTCGAGTATCGGCGAGGCTACAAGTTCTCTACCTATGCAACCTGGTGGATCCGACAGGCCATCACCCGGGCTATTGCCGACCAGGCCCGAACGATCCGCATTCCAGTGCACATGATCGAGACGATCAACAAATTGATCAGAACCTCACGAGCGCTGGTTCAGGAACATGGCAGGGAGCCCACTTCGGAAGAGATCGCTGAGAAAATGGACATTCAGGTGAGCAAGGTTCGGAAGATTCTGAAGATAGCCCAGGAACCCATATCTCTGGAGACGCCAATCGGAGAAGAAGAGGACAGCCACCTTGGAGACTTCATCGAAGATCGCGGGGTTGTTTCTCCTTCCGACGCGGTCATCAATCTCAATCTTAAAGAGCAGACTGCAGCCGTTCTGCAGACGCTCACGCCCCGTGAAGAGCAAGTGATCCGGATGCGCTTCGGTATCGGTGACGGAAGCGAGCACACGCTTGAGGAAGTTGGTCAGAGATTCTCTGTCACCCGCGAGCGTATTCGTCAGATCGAAGCCAAAGCTTTGCGAAAGTTACGACATCCTTCCAGAAGCCGGAAGCTCAAGGCCTTCCTTGAGAACACCGGCAAAGAAGGTCTTTGAGACGCAGGCGTCCCGGGAGGGACGCTTTTTTTTTGGCTTGCGAAGAAGGGAGGACTAAGGTCTCGGGTCGAATTCAGTGGGCCCATAGCTCAGTTGGTTAGAGCATCTGACTCATAATCAGCCGGTCGTAGGTTCGAGTCCTACTGGGCCCACCACCTTTTCGCGAGAAGTCTGATGGAAGCAGAACTAAGCGTACAAGAAGAACTGAAGTTGTTGAAGGAACTGCAGGAACTGGACCTTCAACTCCAGGACCTGCGGAACCGTCTGGACCAGGTCCCGCAGCAGGTGTCGGAACTGGATCAGGCTCTGAACGAAAACCGAAGCGTCCTGGAGCGGGCTCAGACCATCGTCGAAGAGCAACAGCGAGAGCAACGGCAGACTGAAAGCGAAGTCGGATCCTTACGTGAACAGCTCTCCAAGTACAAGACACAGCTGATGGAGGTTAAGACCAACAAGGAGTACCAGGCGATGCTCCATGAGATCGAGGCTACCCAGCAACAGATCGAGGCAAAAGAAGACCAGATACTGGAGCTCATGATGGCTGCGGAGGATCGACTTGCAAAGGCACGGACTCTGGAAAAAGAGTTCCAAGCCAGAGGTACGGAACTGCACCAATCGAAGACAGAAGCTGAAGCCTTCTCGTCTCAAGCCGTGACCGAGATTGACAGGCTCAATCAAAAGCGGGAAGGCCTGGTGCGCGCGCTGCCATCGGGGCGGCTTCGCCAATACGAACGTATTTCCCGCGCCCGGGGTGGCCGGGCGATTTCTCCGATCATCGACGGGTCCTGCCAGGTCTGCTACGTGGTTTTGAGAAAGCAGTTGATTGCGGAAGTGAAGACATCTGCCCGCATCGCGACTTGCGAAGCGTGCAATCGTATCCTCTACTACGAAGCAGATTCGTCTGCAGTGTGAGGGTTAGCCGGTGCTGGGGGACTGAGAAGGATCGATTCTCCTGTTCGCAAGTCGGACAACACAAGAAATGAATTCAGTTCTACGAACTCCTCTTGTCTTTGTCCGCCAGGCGTATCTGGCCGTCACGGAGTTCGAGTTCTATGGGCTCATTCTCCGACAGCCCCTCCTGGTTACCGTTTCTTACCTCGTTTTCTTGAGCCTGCTCGTAGCCCTGACATTTGCTGCCGTGGCGACATGGGTGCAACTCCCGAAGATCGAGGACTTCGTTCTCTGGGCAGGCGACAATCTGCCCTCCATCTCGATCCGGGAGGGGCGGCTCGACGTGGAAGGCGAGCAGCCTCTGGTTCGCCGTTATTTTGGGGATCAGATCGTCACCTTCGTTTACACTGAGGAACAGGACCTTCGGCTTCTCGAGGGGCTAGATCCGCCTGCGGCAGTCTTCCAGCGCGATGAGTTCTCACTGCTCGTGAAAGGGGCTTCCGGTACCTGGAACTGGAGGGATGTCGCGCCTTTCATCACCTTGCTCAGTGGACCCGAGGAGTGGCGCGCGTGGGGACAATGGCTCAGTCTGATCTTCTTTCCGGCCGTTTTTCTCGTACAATGGGTTTTTGTGGTCACAGTCAGGAGCATGCAGGCATTGCTCTTGATGTTCTGTGCCGCCTCAGCAGCTGCACGGCTCGGGAACAGACTCAGTTACCAGGAGTGTTTCACGATTGCGGTTTACAGTTTGACCCCCGCATTCATCTTGAATCTGGGAGTGACTCTCACCGGCCAGCAGGGCCTTTTGTTCGATTTGATCTATCTGGGTATTGCCGCTGTTTACACATTCCTGGCCACCCAAAGATGCCTGTCAGTCGGCCGTTACTGAAACCATATGGGTATTAAGAGATCTTTAAGGGAGACGCGAACCGAGTATTTGAACCGATGAAAGTGACGCAGCGCACCATAGCCACCCGGATTGTTCTGACTGTCCCCGTCCTCTGGTCAAGTCTTCTCAATGCCCAGGACGACCCCGGCCAGGACACGATCATTCGAGCGGAAGTCGATGTCGTCAATGTTCTTGCAACCGTGAAGAATAAGCGGGGTGAGTATGCTCAGGGGCTGACTCTGAATGATTTTGAGGTTTTCGAAGAGGGAATCCGCCAGGACTTGCAGTTCTTCCACTACGAGACCGGCGAAACTGCCCGATCGCTTACGATCGCAGTCCTGATCGACACGAGCGGTAGCGTCAAGGATGAGCTTCGCTTCGAGCAGCAAGCTGCCATCGAGTTCCTGAAAGCAACCCTGCGCGAGAAGAAGGACCTGGCTGCCGTACTCCAGTTTGACAGCGAAGTGGGGCTGGTTCAGGACTTTACCTTTGATCTGAAGAAACTTGAGTCCGAGATCTACAACATGGTGCCTCCCGGTGGCGCCACCAAGCTCTACGATGCGGTGGTGATTGCGACCGAGGATCTGCTTCGTCATGAAGTGGGCCGGCGGGTCATGATCGTGCTCTCAGACGGCGCCGATACGCAGAGTTACTACCGGTCCCGTGACGCTATCCATTCCGCGCAGCAGCGGGATGTGATTATTTTTGGAATTGGTGTGAGAAGCCGTGAGCACCATTCCGATTTTGACCAGTTGCGGACCTTTGCGGAGGCCACAGGGGGGCACTTCTTCAAGTCCAAGGCAGACCTGGAACGCCTTCGAGAAGCGTTCGCGAAGATCAACCAGGAGATCAAGAACCAGGTCAGCCTCGGCTACGTTTCCAAAAACACTCGCCGTGACGGAGAATTCCGAAAAGTGGAGGTTCGAGTCAAGAAACGCGGCTTGAAAGTAACGCATCGTAAGGGCTATTATGCCCCGGGTAAATCGTGATGGATTCTCGCGGTCTCGAGGCCAGCGAGTTGGTCCCCGCCAAGCTCCAATTGCGTGTGCTGCGCTACGAACTGGAGCGACTGGAGGAGGATCTCAGCCGCCTTTCGGAGAGACATTCTCAGGTCCGGGCGGATATTGCCCGTTACGAAGAGTTCCTGGAGTGTACCCGGCGACGTGGACTTTTACGACGCGTAAAGTAGCTAACCCTTCTTGATGCAGCAACTCCGAAAACTGAGCGTAGTCATCCCTGTTTTCAACGAGGAGCCTACCGTCGAGACTCTGATTCGCCGTGTGCTCGCGGTGGAACTCCCTAAAGAAGTGATCGTCGTGGACGATGGCTCCACGGATCAGACTCCGGCGATTCTGGGCCGACTGGCTCAGGATCCTGGGATCGCCGGCCTGGCGGTCTTTCTCCAGCATCCACGCAACCAGGGCAAGGGGGCCGCCATACGCACAGCCCTGGAACGGGTCGAAGGGGATGTTGTGATCATTCAGGACGCCGACCTCGAATATGATCCGCGGGAATTTCCCAAGCTGCTGGAACCTATCCTAGATGGGAGAGCGGATGTGGTCTATGGCAGCCGCTTTCTGGGGGGACCCCATCGAGTTCTGTACTTTTGGCACTATGTCGGTAACAGGGCGTTGACCCTGCTCTGCAACATGTTGACCAACCTCAACCTGTCCGACATGGAAACGTGCTACAAAGCGTTCCGAAGTGAGGTTTTGAAAGGCGTCACCATCCGCTCCAACCGCTTCGAGTTCGAGCCTGAGATCACTACAAAAATCGCCCGTCAGGGGTGCCGCATATACGAAACCCCAATCTCCTACAGCGGCCGATCCTATGCCGAGGGAAAGAAGATTGGGTGGAAGGATGGCGTCCGCACTCTGTGGGCGCTGATCCGGTTCAAGTTTGCGGATTAGACCTCCAAGTTCCGGGTTCCGCCTGCAGGTATGAAAAGTGGGAGAGCGGGAGAGGGCTCCGGGCGGAGAACGTTTAAATTCCCGGCCGGAGCCCTGAGCCCTCTCCCGCTTTCCCGCTCCGAGGGGCCTCGGGCCGCGACTGGTAGGATTGACATGGCCGTTTGCCAGCCTTCAGGTTTGAGGAACTCTGGTGGTGGGTACCGAGAGTAGGAGGTGGCTCAGTGCTGCGTCCGGGAATTTAAACGTCCGCCTCACTAAGCCCCCTCCCACTCTCTTGACGTTTCCTGACCTCAAGCCGCGACCCCCAAGCCTTGTACGTTCCTTTCGTAGAGTCGCCCCCACAGGCGCCTCCCACGTTCGAAATCCACTATCTGGAATCTGGAATTAGTCACAGCATCAGACTCAGGTACTCGACCAGGGCCGCCAGATCTTCCTCGCTGATCTTGCCTTCGAAGACCGGCATTTGGGAGTCAGGATTGCCGGCCCGTGCATTGAGGATCTGCTGGCGTAGATACTCTTGGCTGAATTTCCAACCCGCTTGACTGAGGTCGGGCCCCAGAAGTCCACCCTGGTCTTTCAATCGGTGGCACTTGACGCACTCGTAGTGAATCAATGCCTGTCTGGCCCGGATCATCTGCTGCGGATTATCGCTCTCGGGAAGCGGCAGTGCCTCCTCAGAGATCTGCTCTCTCTCGCCGGAGTGATAGATCTTGCTGTAGGCAGAAGTTGCATACATGCCAGCAAAGAGAGCCACTACGGAAAAAACAGCCCGCTTTCGGTGCCGCCAATCCCGAGATGGGGATTTGTCGAGCAGAGGAAGCGCGAACAGGGCCAGGATGATGAGCGTGGGGAGAACAACCGCGGCTACCACCGGAGGGCCAGGCACCACCCTTAACAATTCATAGTGAGCCAGGAAATACCACTCGGGGCGCGGGTTGTAGGCGTTGTCGGACAGATCGGCCCCGGCCTCAAGGCCCGGGGGAAACAGGACAGCCACGACCAGCAAAAGAACCAGAACGACAAGTGAAGCGGTGCTGTCGCGGAACATTTGCTCCGGATAAAAGGGAATGGTCCGCTCTTCCTTTCGATCGCTCAAGGGATCCCGGGCAACCTTGTGTTTCCTCAGCAAGTAGAGATGAAGAGAGACGACTCCCACTAACAGGCCAGGCAGAAAAAAGACGTGGAGAGCGAAAAAGCGGCTCAAAGTATACGCCCCGAGTTCCTTGCCCCCGCGAAGAAAGTCCGCGAAGAAAGGGCCCAGGAGCGGGCCGGTTGAGATCATCTCCATTCCCACTCGCGTTGCCCAGTAGCCCTTTTGATCCCAGGGAAGCAAAGAACCGGTGAAGCCGAAGATCAGAATCAGCAGAAAACCCACCACGCCAACCATCCAGTTCAGTTCACGAGGACGTTTGTAGGCCCCGGCAATCACTACGCGCAGGATGTGAAGCGTAGCCACCAGGATCAAAAACGTGGTGCCCCAGACATGGATCCCTCTCACCAGGACCGCCGGCTGGTTATGCTCTTCCAGGTGACGAAGACTCTCCCACGCATGGTCGGGTGTGGGTGCATAAAAGAGCAGCAACACACCTCCAGTCAGTAATTGAACTGCGAGGAGAAAGACCAGCACACTGCCGAGTGTGTGACGCCAGCCCACGCTGGGAGGCTGAGGGTCACCGAGAAAGGCCCGCAAGGGTGTTCTCAGGGGCAGCCGTTCATCGAGAAACTGAATCAGTTTCCTCATGTGCGGCGGATCCATACCTTGCTGTCGCGAAGTTCAGCATGAAATCTCCGCAAAGGAAGAGGCGGCGGACCCGACGCCACTTCTCCGTCAGCGTCGTAGGCGCCTCCGTGACAGGGACACTGGAATCGGCTGAGATCGCTCTTCCAGTGCACTGAACATCCGAGGTGTGTACAACGAGAGGAAAAGACCACAGGATGTCCGTTCTGAAGCAGTGCATAGACCGCTTCACTCCTGTCTTCGGTCAGCCACCCTTGTGTTTGCCGAAAGTGAAGCGCCAGGGGGCGGGGCTGATCAGTCAGTTGTTGAAGATCCACCAGTGGGACCCAGTCGGACCTGCGACCGGAAAAGACTGGCAGTACGGACGCGGAAGTCATGGGTCCGGTCAGCACAGCTCCAATCACGGCCTGGACTCCCCACACCAATCTTGCTAGGAACTTCCGTCTCTGGTCGATCTGTTTCATTGTTCGCATCAAGATAACGCAGACAGTCTCCTTGTGGGAAAGAAAATGGCTAGAAAGGAACTGCAAATTCCAGAAAGTGACGGGCGAACGAAAGTAGCGCATTTGCGAAGAGTAGGAGCCGCTTCCATGCGGTGGTGAAGAGTGGGAGGGGTCTCCGGGCTGCGTCCGGGATTTAAGTGTCGGTGCTGGGAAAGTGGGAGGGGCCTCCGGGCTGCGTCCGGGAATTTAAACGTCCTCCGCCCGGAGGCCCCTCCCACTTTCCAGAACCCAGAACCTATTCAATCACCGCCGACTCTTCAGCGGAGGAATCCATTCTTCAACTAGCCGCGTGTTCCAGGTCCTCATGTAGTCCCGCTGACGAGCCGAGGGCGGATGCTCTTCTCCGGGAGCATATGGAAAGGCGCTCATCCCGTGGAAAGGAAGGGGCCCCACGTAGTCGGACGCTACCGAATTGACGTCCATGTCTTTCCCAAAACCATCTACGAATACCAGATAATCTCGCTTCCATCCGGCCGGGAGCGGGAGCAGGCCGGAAACGTCGAACCAGGCTTCAATCTCATCACCCGAGCGCGTAATAGCGAAGAAGTCGTCGATCTGCGCAAGCAGGGGGCGCACGTCGCCGTAACGCGTGTAGGCTCCCACGTGCGTTTTCCACTGAGCCACTTGCGACCGACTGGAATAATCATAGGTGTTGGGCAGGCGCCCATCGGGGCTGGAGAACTTGGGAAAACCTCCGAAGTGAAGATCTGCTCTGAAGGGTGCAAGCCGGGCTGTCCGGAAATCGGTGCGGGGTGGGGAACTCTCCACCAGAATCTGATCCCAGTGGATGCGCATGTTGGTCACGATCTTGACTGTTCGCGATTGGGACAGAAACTTGCCCGTGAGATCCACCGTCATGGGCTTGGGCAAGCCGGCCGGAAAACCCATGCGGCTCAGAACTGTGACCCATTGGCCCGATTCATCCTGGACCTGCAGGTAAGGCGGCACCAGCGTTAGCCCGGCCTGGGAGGCTGCCAGATTGCTGGTACTGTCCGCATAGTCGATCCAGGCGTGCATCAGCAGGAGCACCCGCTCGTCCTCGGTGTTTCCCAGGTCGAGGACCAACTCGTGCAGGTTCGCGTATCCCTTGAAAGGCCGGGGCTCGAAGAGGGCCGCGTAAAGCCGGTCGATGGCGCGGATTTCCTGGAGGACACTGCGACCCTTGCCGTCCGTGGCAGAGACGGGGAGGTGTGGAGCCTGGAAGGTGAGCAGGCGATGGGCATCATAGGGAGGACCGGGAAGCAGCTTCTCGTCCGGGTAAACTTCAAAATCGGCCGGGTGGTCAACGGCTACCAGTTCCAGCTTGTCAAAGAAAATGATCTCTTCTAATTGGTTGTTGAGGGTAATCCCCAGTTGCCCGTTTCTTAGAGCGACATCCTGCCGGGAAAGCTTGATGTACTCGTCGGTATCGGGGTAGCTGTATCTTCCCGGGGTCAGCAGTGTGCCGAAGGCACTGCCGCCCAGAAAGTCCGTTTGGAAACGATAGTCATTTCCGTCCCAGACATAGAGAATTGGGCAACTGGTCCCCTTACGGTCCAGTTCCTGCACGCGGAAACGCTTGTTGACGGGTGGGTCGATCTCCGATTGAAGGACTCCTCCAGGCCATAGCAGCCGGAGGGCATCAGCCCGGTTTGTGCCCAGACCGAAATGAAGCAGAGGTGGATTCTGGCTCATGCCTCCGTGTCCCCCCATGGCCTCGGCCTTTTGCCACAATCGACCGGCCAGCACCTCCACCTTGGTTCCCAGCCCCAGACGATTACTGTTGGTACCGGCCAAATGGACCTGAAGCCAGTTGTTGTGGGTCACGGTGTCGTTGCGCAGCAACAGGGGCATGCTCTGGTTGACCGCCACCGCAAAGTCGAGATCTCCGTCGTTGTCGAAGTCGACAACACTCAATCCCCGAACCTCAAGATTCAAATGATCCTGGAAGCCACCAACAGCGGTTTCAACCAGTTTTCCCTGCCGGTTCTGAAAGAAATGAATTGAGGTTTCAACCGGGCTTGTGGACTTCTTTTCAGCCACGGCAGCCAGGTCCAGATCCCCGTCGTTGTCAGCGTCCAGAGTTTGAAGGGCGATGAGTCGCATCTGCGGAAGAAGAGTCCGGGTGGTGTCTGCTCGAAAGGAGTTGCCCGAGCCATTCAGGAATAGCGCGGCATTGCCCACTCCCCCTGCCAGGCCGGCAACGAGGTCCATTTTTCCATCTCGATTCAGGTCGCCCACCGCAAGCGTCGGCGTGGGCCACTGAACCGGCAAGTTGAGAGCCTGGAAAGTTCCATTCCGGAGATTACTGAAGAGCGAGGGAGGCGTGTCCGAGTTCATTGCCAGCAGGTCGACATCTCTGGAATTGTTGAAGTCAAAAGCCACGACAGCTGAGGTCGAGGAACTGCTGCCGGTCACACCCGCCGTCTTGGACACATCCGAAAAAGTGCCGTCTCCGTTGTTCCGATAGAGCACGTTGGGGTGCCCCGTTGCGTTGAAGCCGACAGTCGTTGCCCTGCCTTCTGCTGGAGCTAGGAGGTTGGCTACATAAATGTCGAGGTCGCCATCATGGTCGTAATCAACGGCCGTCGCGCCGCTGCCTCCTCCTGCGTCTCCTACACCCGCCTCTGTAGTCCGATCCGTAAAGGTGCCGTCACCCTCACTCATATAGAGCCGGTTCGCACCCAGGCGCACCAGATAGAGATCGACCTCTTCGTCGTTGTTGTAGTCACCCCAGATGGCGGACATGACAGCCGTCGAGCCGTCCAGCCCCGCAGATGAGGTGACATCGACGAAACGACCTTCGACATTCCGAAACAGACGGCTCCCGGCCCCTCCAAAGGACGAGCAGCCGACAAAAAGATCGAACCAGCCATCCCCATCAAAGTCTCCGAAACTCACACCGCTACCCATTCTTTCCAGAGCCTTCCGGGAGATGAGGGAACCAGGCGGGATCGCGGATTTGCTGCCGGTCCGAAGACGTGTCTGAGGGTGGATCCCTAGCTCGGATGAGACCTCCGAAAAGGAAATTACCACCGAAGTCTCCTCGCGATCGTCAGCCTTCAGATAGGGATCGAGTTGATCGATGACGAGGGAGTAACGGCCTTGCTCGAGGTACTGGAGACCAATCGTATCAGTCCCAAATTGACCCTGCAGGCGCTGGAACTCGAGCATTTCAGCCATTCCAGCATCCCGCTGACCGCTTCTCTGCAGGGCTATAGCCAGGTTGTATCGGGCAGAGGCGTTGAAGGGCTGGAACTCAATGGTCTTCCTGAGGTGGGAGATCGCTTTCTCGAACTCCCGTGCTCGGCGGTAGAGCAGTCCGAGGAAGTAGTTGGTCGAAGGATCTGTTGGATCGCTCTCGACGACTTTCTGGAAGTTTCGCAGGGCCCCGGCGGTGTCCGCCTGGTTTCGCAGGATGAGGCCCGTCATGTAAAGGGCCTGGATCTGGTCGGGGTCAACCTTCAATGCCTTTTGAAAAGATTGGACGGCCTCGTCGTACTCCTGCTGATAGTACTTTGCTATTCCCAGGTTCAAGTGCCCGGGGATGAATTGCGGATCCAGAGAGACCAGTTTTTGGAACTGACGAGCTGCCTCCTCGAACTTGAGCTGCTCCATCAGAGCAACCCCAATATTGTTCGTTCGCGTCAATCGGGACTCGAGCGTGTGGCCCTGCTGGACGTGAGTACTCAGTGCGGCGCCGAGCGTGAACATAAGCAGGGCTCCCAGCAGGACGGGAAGCAGTTTGGGGAATGTCATTCGAAGTACTCCCTTTTCTAGTGCACTGTCCGGAAAGTTCACGCTGCTACTTCGGGCGAATTAACGCCGCGAACTTCCCGGACAGTACACTAGGTACTGAACGTGAGTATTCGAATTATCTCAGAAAGCGTCTTTTGGCGTGACCCGGGGGTGAAAAAGAGAAGAGATACTCTTTGAAACCGTTGCGCAGGAGGTAGGAATTCAACACCACGTACCCCGGCATCAGTTTGACGAGTTGTGGCTCCTGGTACTGAGGACAGGGCCGCACGATGTCGGAGAGTCTTTGGCTGGTGATCGTCTCATGGTCGATGATCGAGTACCTTGCTGGGTGTTCGGGGATGGACTTGTGCGTGGAAATGAAAGCCAGCAACAGAGTGTCTCGCCGACAGAAACGGCCAAGATGAGACATCAATTCCTGGAATTCCAGCTCCTCCAGATAGTTGAGCAGATCCCAGGCAAGAATGACGTCAAAGTGAGTTCCAGGCTTGAACGGAAGGAGATACTGATAGACCGTTTCGAGGGGGACTCCATCCTCCGGCGATAAGAAATCAAAAGAACTCAGAGTGCAGTAAAAGTCTTCGATATAGAGCTTTCTGCAGAAATTCGAGCAGAATTCGACGTTCTGGCGCACGGAACAGCCGAGGTCGAGAACGTTGTACTGCTCTTCTCTTCGAAGCCGCCGGGTCAGCGTCTTGAGAGCCAGCGATCGCTGGCTCTCCGGCTCGGGCAACTTCTTCGGTTTCTGATTTTTGGGCTGGAGCTTGTTACTTGACCAAATCCATTTCATTGGCTTCGGCCGAGGGGCATCTCAGCCGTTTTCGGAGACGATTTCGGGCTCTTGGGCGATTCTTTAGACAGACTGGGTGAGGTCGTAGCCTTGCTGCTGCTCTTCCCGCCGACAGGGTTTTCCTGAGCCGGTTTGACGCCCATATCAATACTTCCTTTGAAGGTCGCTCCATCTTCAAGGCTGACACGGGGAGCCACCAGGTTTCCTTTCACGTTACCCGTCTTGCGTATGACGATCTTCTCTTCACCAAAGAGGTTGCCACGGACCTCGCCCTCAATGCTGATGACCTTCGCATGTATATCCGCTTTGACGCGTCCGCGCGAGCCGACGGTGAGATTATTTCCATTCAGAGTAATCTGACCTTCTACTCGCCCCTGGATCAAGAGGTGTTCTTCTCCACTGAGGTCACCCTTGACCAGAATGGACGAACCGATGGCGGCTTGTTCATCGAGCACCTTGGGGGCCGCGGAGGGTGTTGTGTAATCGTCGGACGGCTCTCGGGGGTCATTCTTTTTCCACATAGCTCTCTATTGCTCCCTAAACTGGATTTCTAGTTTCTATAACCAAACCGTTGCCAAGTCAAGGAGCGGTCCGAGTTCCGGGTTGGGTGCTCGGCGGCGGAACAGGCTCGCTTCGAGACGCGCCCGCAGGCGGCGGGTGTCTCCTTTCTTTCCTCTCCCAGCGGGTCCCAGCGGGCGACCACCAAAACTCGGAACTCGGAACCCCGAACTAAAACGGCCAGAAGACGGGTATCAAGAGAGTGGCCAGAATCCAGAAGAGAAGGCTCAGGGGAGCACCGACCCTCAAGAAATCGGAGAACCTGTATCCTCCTGCCCCGTAGACAAAGGTGTTGGTCTGGTAACCCATCGGTGTCATGAAACTGGCAGAGGCCGCAAACATGACGGAAAAGACGAACGGTTCCGGGCGAGTTCCGAGGACGTCAGCGAGGCTAAGCGCAATCGGGAACATGAGGATCCCGGTGGCATTGTTCGACATCAGGGATGTGAGAACCGTAGTCACGAGATAGAGTCCGGATAAGACTGCGAGCGGACCAAAGTCCCGAAGTCCACCGATCAACTGCTCCGCAATGAAAACTGCTGTGCCCGTGGATTCCATCGCCGTCCCCAGGGGGATCAGGCAGCCCAGCATCACGATCGTCTGCCAATGCAGGTTCGAATAGATCTCCCTGGTGTGGACGCAACGGGTCAGAAGCATTAAGGCTGTGCCGAGGATTGAGGCTTCCAGAATGCTGAGGACGTCTAACGACGCTGCCAGGATGATGGCGACGAAAATGCCCAAGGCGTAGGGGAGCTTGTCCTTTCGCAGCTGGGTTCGAGGAAGCTCTTCGAGGACCAAGAAATCTCGAGTTCGGTGCAGCACTCCCAGTTGTTGGCGATCTGTCAGGATGAGCAGAGAATCACCGTGCTCGAGACGCACGGTCCCGATTTTCTGACGGATGGTTCTCCCGTGGCTTCGGACAGCCAGAGCATTGGCTTTGTAGGTCTTGCGGAAGTCGACTTCCTTGAGCGTACTGTCGACCAGCCGGGAGCCGGGGGAGACATAAGCTTCCACGAGCACGAGATTCTCACGCTCCAGAAAACGATCATCCACCGTCAGAGCCCGAAGATCAACTCCTGCAGTGTCCCGCATTTCAAGGAAGGAGTCCGAGTGTCCTTGGATCAGCAGAATGTCACCCAGTTGCAGACGCGCCTCCTGATCGGTCGGCAGGAGACGCTGCTCTCCCCGGATGAGCTCGATGGCTTCAATGTTGAACGTCTCACTGAGCGCCGCCTCGGTGACGGTCCGGCCCAACAAGGGTGAGTTGGGCCGCAGGATCACCTCGGTGACAAAATGGCGCAGCTGGTAGTCTTCCGTGAGACTCTCGCCGGTCCTCCTGGAAACCAGGAGGCGTCGCCCGACCGTGAGCAGATACAGCATTCCCGTTGCAAAGAAGACCAGGCCCATGGGAGCAAAATCAAACATCCCGATGGCGCGGCCAGTGTGATCCCGGAAAAGTTCAGTGATCAGGAGATTGGTAGAGGTGCCAACCAGTGTGCAGGTGCCGGCAAACATCGCTGCAAAGGACATGGGCATCAGAAACTTGCTGGCGTCAAGGTTCCTTCTTCGGGCTACGGAAAGAGTCAGGGGCAGGAAGATAGCTACGGCTGCGGTGTTATTGATAAACGCTGATAGCACTCCAACCGTCATCATGATGGAAAACAGGAGCTTCAGTTCGCTCCCCCCTGAAAACTTGATGATTCGAATCGCGGCAAAGTTGAGGGCTCCAGTTCGCTCAACTCCGAAGCTCAAAGCCAGCATGCAGGCCACGGTGATGGTAGCCGCGTTGCCAAATCCCGAGATCGCTTCGCTGCCGCTCACCAGCCCCGTGGCAAGGAGGGCGCCAAGAACCAGGAGGCTCACCTTGTCGACGGGAAAGACGTCGAAGGAAAACAACAACACCGCGCCGACCAGGATTGCCCAGAGAAGGACCATCTCAAGAGTGATCATGTGGTTTCCTGTACTCCCAAAAGACTCCTGCCTCGGTCCCGTCGGAGCAGCACGTGTGTCAGCAGAAGAGTCTCTTGAAAGTATAGAAAAAGAAGGGGTTGTGCTCAAGCTTTCTGACAGCCACGTGGGACTTCCACCAGGGGCTGCTAGTGTACTGTCCCGGAAATTCGCGCCCCTACTTCGGGCGTCTTTTCGCCGGCAGCTTGGTTCGCTTTGCTCACGGCGCTTCCGTGGCACGCTCGGGCCCTGCCTTGAAACATCAGAAACAAAAACTGATGCACACTGAGTCGTCGACAGTTTGTTGCGCTTCCTCGAGAGCCTCCCAGTCTTCCTGCGTCGCGCCCTTGCTGGCGACGAGAATCCATCCCGAATCAACCCCACGAAACTTCCCGGACGGCACACTAGGGTCTGAGAGGCCAGAGCAGAGGGATGAGAAAGGAGGCGATGATCCAGAGCAGGATAGTCAACGGCAATCCCACCTTAATGTCGGGGAATCCGAAAGCCCCGGGACAGCCACGGACTGCCCGGGTACGTCACCGGTTGTCCTATCAGCAGAGAGGGCCGAAGACGACCGAAAACGATTGAAGTGTTGGTGGGGAGCCGGAGAGACAGATCGAGACCAAGAATCGAGTTGTCAGGTGTAAGCGATCGGATCCTCGAATCCGGCCTGTTCAAAGCCACGCAGACGGAGAAGGCAACTATCACAACGGCCGCAAGCTTTCTCGGTGTTGCTGTAGCAGGACCAGGTCAGGTGAAGAGGGGCGCCCAGGGTCTGGCCCTTCGTGACTATCTGTGATTTCTTCATTTTGATCAACGGGGTCACGATGCTTACCTGAGTTTCCGGCTTCGTTCCGATATCAATGAGCTGGTCGAAACAGCGGAAGAACTCAAGACGGCAGTCGGGGTACCCAGAGCTGTCTTCCTCTACCGCGCCGACATAGATCCGGCGTGCTCCCTGGACTTCTGCCCAGCTGGTGGCAATAGCAAGCAGATGGGCATTGCGGAAAGGCACATAGGATACCGGGATATCCGTGCGGTCTAGGTCGCCGGCTGGCAAGGCAATACTGCGGTCGATGAGGGCAGAGCCTCCGATCTCTTCCAGGTATCCAATGTCGGCAACCAGTCTCTTCGTCACCCCGTAGAAATCGGCAATTTCGTGGAATGCGTGCAATTCTCGGGCGGCAGTGATTTGCCCGTAGGTCACATGCAGAAAGGCGAGCCGATGGTTGTTCTCCGACGCGATAGCCGCCGTAACACAGCTGTCTAGGCCTCCGCTCACGAGGCAAACCGCCGGATTGGACACGGGGCCATCTTAGCAGAGCTCTTGCTAGTGTGGACCACTACACTAGAATTCAGTGCATGAGTTCGCTCCGTTCGGAGGAAGGTCGAGATCTGATTCGCGAATTCTTCCTTATCTTTCCCGACTATGGTCTTTGCCGGACGCTGGCCGAGAACATCCAGGAGAATCAGACGACTTACCCGGAGGCTTTGCGGCAGTTGGCTTTGAAGGTCGAGGCAACGCACCAAAACCGTCTCCAGATTGAAGAGCAACTGGATCGCCGTTTTATCGTGATCGAGGGGAAGACGATTCGGATTCGCGATCTGGGCCTCCGCCAGATATCAAGACTCGGCGACGATGCGTTGAGGGAGGTCTTGGACTTCTATTCGAAACATCCATACGCTCATGGCCGTTGCAAGAAGTCGTGGTGGATGCCCTCCTGGATCCGTTCTTTTCCTCTCCGCTTTTTGATCGCGCAGGCCAGGGCGAGAGGTTTGAAAATGGAGTACTCAGATTTGTTCGAACTAGTGAGCCTGCTATGAGCCTTGAGCACACTCGAGCACGCGCACGAATTCTTCTGGTGGTGGCCGGGCTGGGCATCCTGGTGGCTATCTGGTTGCTCAACTCGTACAAGATCGATCTGGTACACCGGGTGGTAGTCAACGCCGTGATTCAGAAGGCCCCCCCGGGCTATCCCGACGATCACATTGGGCGCGTGTTTCAACGTGCTAGAAAGGAGGCTACAGCGGGTATCGGCGAGCAGGAGTACCTCGAGAAACTCGTGCGTCTTTCTCAACGGCTCGAGAAGGTGCAGTCGTTGACTGCGGGCCAGGTGGAAGAGATCTTGGAAGGGCTTTAGCGATGGGTGGGACTTCCACCACGGGCTCTAGCACCGCCAACACCGATTCCCAACCAGACGAACCCGGGGATTTTCACCACGGGCTGCTAATATAACTTGGTGGTTTGTGCTCGCTGTGCGACTCCCCTTCTGAATGGTCGATGCCCGAAGTGTCGGAGAGAGAGTGCTGACGTTGGAGACCCCTTCCCTCCAGCCATCCCTTACGAGTTCTCGAGTCAATCGGAGAGTGTCGAGCAAACTTCCGGGTGGAGACAGGAGATTCTAAGGAAACTGGATCGGCACAAGCGCATGAGTGCTCCTTATCCTTCTGAAGAACCAGCGCCCCGCAAGAACAGTGCGGAATCGTCCCCGGCTCCGTTCGAGGTGTCCGAGAATCGGGAGTGTGGTGAGAACCCGGGCTCAGCTCCAGCTTCGAATGCCTTTCGTTATCGAATGACGGGATCGAATCCATCCCCGGGTGAAAGAATCCTCACCTATCGACGCGAAGGCCGAGCAGCACCGCTCGAGAAACCAGTGATTCGGCCCGTCGTAAAGACAGGCGTAAGAGCAGTGCTAGACAGACGTCAGGGTCGATTGCAACTGGACCGGCCCCGGGTGAAGCCGAGTCGGACACGACGATCTAAACCGGACCGGACTGAGAATGTTGAAAGGGCGGTCTTTCCTGAGATTCTTTTTTCACGCTTGCTGAGCGGCCTCATTGATGTGGTAACCGCCTTGGCGGTGGGAGGGAGCACGGTCATGGTGGCCTCCATGGCAATCGGTACCGGGGTGATGTCAGAGACACTTTTGAGGGATACTCTCGTGACTGCGGGAGCGTTCTTTTTCTTCAGCACAACACTGCTGCTCTACCTGTCCGGCCAGACGCTGGGCATGCTGGCGACGGAGCTATCATTGGTGGCGGACGACCAGAAGAGACCGCGGCTTTCCGACATCGTGTTACGAGTGTTGTCTTTTCTGGCTGTAACGCCCAGCCTGGTTGGACTGTTGTGGGCTCTCTTTGACGCGCGACAGCTCTGCTGGCACGACCATCTTTCCAAGACCAGGATCGTTCCGGTGAACCGACAGCCTCACCGTGGAACCTGAAACGTTAAAACGTCGGCGCTTGGATGTGCTGATTCTCCAAAAGTGCTGTTCAAGGCAACCTTTTCAACGAGGAAGCGCAGTGAGCGAAGTGAACAAACCTGCAACACCGCGAGTGGTAGCGAGCGGCCCGGGGTGAAGCAAGTACACTCCTTCCGTCAAGCTGCCCGCCCAGAGACGTCCGTCCAGAGTGAAGGCCAGGTGGTGAATGCGACTCGAGCGATGAGGTTCATGGGTGATCCAGCTGTCACCACCGTCAAAGCTCTCGTAGAGAAAGATTCCCGTTTTGTCCGTTGCCACGAGCCACTCAGGATCCCGAGGACTGACAGCCACGGTTAAGAGATCGGCTGCTACAAGGCCTCTGGCCAACCAGTTTTCCCCGTCGTCGCGGCTCAGAAAGAGCCCCTGGTCCGTGACCGCCAGCAGGACATCGGGAGTGTGAACCAGGCGCCGCACAGCTACGGGAGGCAGTCCTCTGACCTTAATGGTCCAGTTCTCACCCCGGTCGTCACTGTGAAATACACCGGTGTTACCGCCGGCGAATATCGATCCAGAGAAGCTAGCGGTCAAAGCCCAGACGGGACCCTGATACACCGGTATGGTCGCGGGCGCAAGCTTGCCTGAGTCGAGGTGGAGCAGAACGACTCCAGCTGGCGTGGCCAGGGCGACCAGGTCCCCTTCCGGCCCGGCGAAGGCGGCGTCATGAATCGTCAGTTTGCCTTGTTCCAGGACAGTCTGCCAGCTGTCATTCGGGGTCAAGAGCTTGATCTGATCCCGATGAATCATGAAGATCTCTTCCCCTTCGGGGGAAAGCAAGATCTGGCGTACTCCTCTGACGGGGTCTTCTCCACTCAAGCCCTCATTGGCACGCTCCCAAGCCTTTCCGGAATCGCTGGTTCGAAAGAATCCGCCGTGGGCGCGATCGGAAGCCACGGCTGCGAACAGCGCATCAGGGTTGCCGGGATGGGATGCCAGGGCCTGAATCTGGCGATGTACAAATCCCTGATTGGCGGATTCAAAGGAGGCGCCCCCGTCCCGACTGCGGAGAATACCAACATCATCGGCGGCCGCGAGGATCAGGTTGGAGTTGGCTGGATCAATAGAGACGGCGTTGATCACCTCCCCTTTCAGCAGTTGTTCCCATGAGTTGCCGCCATCAGTGGACCTGAAAAGGCCTACGGTTGTGCCTGCAAAGACTACCCGAGGGTTACTGGGATCGAATTGTAGCGTTCGAGTTCGCTTGGCTTCCCGGGGAAGGCCGTTTCGGAGTTTCACCCAGTCGGCTCCTCCATTCAAAGAGCGGTAGACTCCGGTACAAGCACTCGCATAGAGCACTTCCGGACTGGAGGGGTTGACCAACAGGGCAAACATGTCGCTGTCGAAATGCATTCCCTTGTGGATCGGAACCCATTTTTGCCCTCGATTGGTCGTTTTCCAGCCCAGGCGCCAGGTCCCCACATACAGGACCTGTGAGTCCAGTGGGTCGAAGGCCAGGGACTCAACATTGTGCAGACTCCTGTACCCGCGGGTAATTCGCTGCCAGGAGCGGCCTTCGTCGGTACTGAGAATTACCCCTTCGGAGAGGCCTAGTGCCAGAACCTGCGGCTCCGACGGCGCAATCGAAATGGCACGGATACGGCCCGAAAACCGACCCAGATCAACCGTCTTCCAGGAGTCTCCTGCGTCGCGTGTTAGGTACAGCCTTCCTTCGGAGCTGCTCAGTTCCCAGCACGCCGCATAGAGGACGCTGGGGTTGGAAGGGTGGAAAACCAGGTTGTCGACTACCAGGTTGCGCCGATTCAGTCCGGGGCTGAGCTTTTCCCACCAATCTCCGGCGTTCCGTGAGATGTAAATCTGACCGTCCGCCGTCCCCAGGAAGAACCGTTCCGGGAACCGCGGGTGCACGGCAAGCGATCGGACGTCTCCCCCGTAAGGCCCCCGCACCTCGAAACGCCGAGAAGCGGACGTAATTGGGAGAGCCGTAAGGAAGTAGATCAGGAGACACAGAGCTGGACGATTCATACGAAAAAAGAGCGGTGGCCTTTGAGACCACCGCTCTATTCCACCACAGGCTGCTAGTACTTCCCTGGACCGAAGCTCAGCGGCGACTAGGGAACCTGCAGCTCAACCTCGCCGCGACGATTGGCCTTACGCCCCTCTGCCGTCTCGTTGTCCGCGATCGGCTGGGATTCCCCGGCACTGGCCGCTTCGATCCGACCAGGATCGATACCTCGGTCCTTAACCAGGTAGCTCTTGAGAGCCTCAGCGCGGCGCAGGCCGAGCCGCTGGTTTGCTCTCTCGCTGCCCCGAGCATCCGTGTGGCCGGTAATGATTGCTTTCAGCCTTGGATTCTGCTGCATCTTGAGAGCGATCTCATCAAGTTGAGCCTTGGCTACGTTGTCAGGCCGCGTGCCCGCCATCTGGATGATGGTCTTTTCCGTGACGCTAAATGTCGCCGAAGCGGTACAGGTTCCGCCGCGATCGTCACGTGCCGTGGCGGTTGCGGTGTGGCTTCCACCCGCGAAGCCACTCGTGTTGATCGAGAGTGAACTCTGGTTGCCTGATTGAGAGCGCCCATCCACGCTCCAGGAGTGTGTCAGTCGATCCCCGTCCGGATCGCTTGCCGATAGCGACGCCGTGACGGTCTCACCTGCAAAAACCCCTCTCTTGCTCAGGCTGAGAGAGCCGCAGTTGGGGTTGTTGTTGGGCCGACGAGCTGCTGTAACCTGGTGCTCGCAGCTGGCGCTCATTCCATCCACGTCAGTTACGGTCACTCGGACAGCAAAGGTGCCCGGGTCGCGACCGCCCGTCCCAAATTCAAAAGATGGATTATTGTTCGGAACCGACTGCCCGTCTACGCTCCAGGCATAAGTCAGATCATCTCCATTTGGATCACTGGCATCCGCCCTGAGTGTTGTGGAATCACCGACCGTTACGGTGGTCCTGCCCGGCTGGCAGCTCACCGTCGGAGCCTTCTTATCTTTGTTGACGGTGATTTCCGCGGAGCAGCTGGCGACGTTGTCACGGTCACTCACCTCGGCGATCACGGTGTAGTTGCCCGGATCGGCTCCCGAAGCATTGAAGACAGCCGACTCACCCTGCTGCTGCAGTTGGCCGCCATTTGACTTCCAGGTGACCGTCAAGTCGTCATCATCAGGATCATCAATGTCGAGAGTGACAGTTGCTGTCTGGCTGGGGAGGATGCTTGAAGGCGAAACTGAGCAGGCTACCGTAGGAGGTTCGTTGATTTTCCGGTGGAAGGAAAGCTCGGCAAACCACCCGGCACGATCTCCCTCGGTCGAAATGGTATTCATGTAGTGGCCGTAGGCTCCGCCTATCGTCACCCATCTGGCCGGGTAGGCTCTCAATCCGGCATATAGATCAAGGGGAGACCTCTGGTCTGCCGCGATGGTTGAGCGATCGCCATAAAAGATACTGCCCAGAGCTTCGCCAACGAAGTAAACCTTATGTGCTGAACTGAGCGGCACGGCAAGGCCGCCACCCCAGTTAAAGCGGTTCTGCCGATCGGCCAAGGCCCAGTCTTGAGCGAGCATTGTTCCCAACCTTCCAGTCACAGTGATCCCGCCTGCGTCCTTGCTTGCGATTACGTCGAAACCGTAGTCATTCTGGCCCGGGGTCAGCCCCCGGAGAAGATGTTGACGGTCGTTGGTCGTATGCATTCTGATCTGGGGCTGAAGGGCAAGTGAAAAGGGGGCTCCCTGGCGCTGCGAAAGGACGTTGAACTTGAGTCCAACCCAGACATCTCCCATCCCGTCACCGAAGCCAACATCCATGAAGGGCGTGTCATTGAAGTAGCCGGTCTGCCCGCTGGACAGCGTCGTCGGGAAGAGTTTGGCGCCCGGCTGAATTGTGTTCACGGCGATCTTATCCGCGTGGACCCGCTTGTGGACTTCATAGGACACGAACAGCTCGATACGATCGTGCAGCCCAGCCGTGAAACTTACCGGGAATCTGGTGATGTCGATATCCCCAGGCTCGCGATTGAATTTGTTTCCTTTGGCGCTGAAGCTGAACTCTCCCTGGCGTAAAGTGTCTGCTACCGGTACATGAAACAACCCCGTTGAACCGTTAATGGTTGGTGTCAACTGCTTGACCTTCGACTTCTGACCGAACCCGAAGCTAAGGAGCAGGCAAAAGACGATAAGGATGGCCGGAATTCTAGCTGCACGAAACATGGGAACGCCTCCTGGGATGCTCGCTCATACAGGAATCAAGATAAAGTGATGAATGCACAAATCTTTCACCCTGAGATTATTACAATGTTCCCTGTCCTTGTAAACTGCTTTTGGTGCCGCGGCCAAGTGAGTCCTTCCTCTGCCACGGGCTGCTAGAATGCACCTACCTTGAATTCAACCCGGTGCTCCGGCCCGAATGCGGAAGTCGTGAACTTGGAGGAAAAAAGCGGTCGCAGGCCGAGGCCGGGCCAGCCCCTGAGCGTTCGGCTCTTGGCTCTGGCGGAAGTCATTCTGGCAGCCTTTGCGGGCAGCCTCTTCGCTCCCATGCTAGTGGGGTCTTTCGGAGTCTCGCTGCATGAGGCCCTGGGCGACTCGAGGGTCCTGGGCCTGCTGCTTTTCGCCGACGCTACCTGCACGATTGCCTTTCTCTGGGGCATGCAACGTTTCCGAGGCAGGAAGCTCAGATCTCTTGGGTGGAGCAGATGGGGCCGGGTGCGTGAGTTCCGGCTGGGACTGCAGGTCTTCCTGGGGCTCTTTCTGCTGATGTTTCTCTTGAGCGTTCTGATTCAAGCTGTTCTTCCGGGCTGGGTCACCGAAGAGAATCTAGTTCTGGCGCTGCTGCAGACTCCGGTGGATCTGGCCATTTTCCTAGCCGCCAGCCTCTACGCCGGAGGCATCAAAGAAGAATTGCAGCGGGCCTTCATTCTCACCCGGTTTGAGGATCATCTCGGCGGAGCTCTGCCGGGACTGGTGCTTTGGAGTGCCGTGTTCGGGGCCCTGCACTATACTCAAGGTGCTGACAACGCTGTCAAGGCAGGTTGCCTGGGCCTGGTACTCGGGTTGCTGTACTGGAAGAGGCAGCGACTGGAGGCCCCCATGGTGGCCCACACGCTATTTGACATCGTGGTCGTTTTCCTGGTCTATTTCTTTCCCCAACTCGCTGGTTCCGGATGATCCTTCCAGTAGTTCGAGGGCTGCTTGAGCCGCGGCCTGTTCGGAAGCCTTCTTGCTGGTGCCGGTTCCCCAGGCCACGACGTCTTCCCCAATCTGGACTCTGGTGGAAAAACGACGCTTGTGGGGACGGCCCTCTTCCTCAACCAGCTGGTAGGCGGGACCCTCCTTTCCCAGGCTGTGGACCACCTCCTGCAGCATCGACTTGAAATCCGAATGTGTGAAGCCGTTTTTCTCAATCTGGTTGAGTGTCTCCTGGAGTTCGCCCAGAAGGAAGTCTCGGGCTGCCTGGCCCCCTCCGTCCAGGTAAATGGCTGCCGTCACGCTTTCGAACAGATCGGCCAGGATCGCCTTCTTATTCCGACCTCCCGATTTCTCCTCTCCCCGGCTGAGTCTTGCAAAATTGCCGAGACCCAGCAGAGCCGCCTGTTGGGCGAGGGCTTCGCGTGAAACCAGTGATGCCCTGATCTTGGTGAGTTCGCCTTCACGCTTGTCGGGGAAGCGCCCGAAGAGGTGTTCACTTACCAGGAACCCGACCACGGCGTCACCCAGAAACTCCAATGCCTGGTAGTCCTGTGGGAGATCGTCAAGCCGGCGGGCATCGTGCAGATAGGACCCGTGAGTCAAAGCTGTCAGCAGCAGGTCCCGATCCCGAAAGGAGTACTTGAGGCGCTGCTCCAGGGCCGCAAGAGATCTGGATCTCTCCATAGGTTTCAAAATGACGGGGCCGTTTCAGATTCGAGGAGTGGCGCCTGATTTGCCCCCCGGTTCATCCTGCGGAGGCTGGGAAGGGGGAGGAATCGACGGCAGAGTGATCTCCACCGGGGCACTCTCCGCCGGTGTGCTCTCCGCTTCTATCTGGGCCAGAAGTTGCTGTCGCTCCTGCTGGGCCCTTTCGATCGCCTGTTTCTGTTCTGCCAGAACTTCAGCCTTGGGTGTCAGCCCCGGTTGTTCCTTGTAGATCTGATCGAGGCGCTGTTGTGCGTAGGTACTAATGTTGCCTCCGATAGCAGCGGTTCGGGCGTACATCTTGACGCCATTCTCAATGTCACCCTGCCGTTCGTAGGCCTCAGCCAGTCTGTAGGCGGCAAACTCATGGATCGGGTTCGCCTCGAGGGTTTGCCGAAAGTGCTTGACGGCCTCCTGCAGCGGGAGATCCTCGGGGCCGCTAGAATTGCTGCGCTGGGCCTGCCCCAGCTGGACTCGTCCTAGCGCGTAGTGAGATTCGCCGCTCAAGAAGAATCTCTGCGTCGCCCACTCCGATGCACTTAGCTCCACCGGTTGCTCCAACGTGCCCAGAATCGCCAGTGCCTTGGTGGCTGACTCGGCAGCCTTGAAAGGCTGCTTCCTCTCCGCGTAGTAGAACGACATCGTGGCCAGAAGATTCGCGAGGTCGGGGATTTCTTTGAGCGCCTCTTCTCCGTGCTTCAGAAAGTTGTCAACATCAACTCGGTGGCGGTAGATCTCGGCAAGGTCAGAGTGAACGATTGGAGTCAAACCGCTGTCGGGAAACGTCTGAAGAAACTCTGTCGCCTTCGCCATCTTCAGATCTAGATCGGTCTCAGCCGCCATGGCATTAAAGGCCGCGGCCTCTTCTGGCGATCCAGGCCGGCCGATGACCCGCTGAGGCTCGGCTGGTGCCTGTGGTGCTTGCTGCGATGTCACTGGTTCCTGGCCCGCCGGTGGGGACTGAGGCGCTGGATGGATTTCTACTGGTTGGGGCTCTTGGGGCACAGCCTCAGCTTGTTGTGTAACACCCCATGCCACTGTAACAAGGCCAGCCAGCCGGAGGCACGATAGTAGCCGCATTCTAATCCTCCAAAATGGTGGTACCGATTCTCCTTCGGGAATCGGCCAGGTTGCTTCCTACCTCTGAATTGTCGCACAAAAACATCGTGCCAGTCACGGCAATTGCAAGAGCAACTGACTCGCTTCCTGGCCCGCCCCCTTTAGGTCGCCCTCCATCGCCGCTACCTCTGAAAACAGCCTTCTGGCTTCGGCGAATTCGCCTCTCGAGGCATAGATTCGACCCATGCGTACCCTCGCCCAGCCAACCAGCCAGAGTTCGAGCTCCGGATCGAGACTGCAGTGTTTATAGAACTCGAGAGCTCCATCGTAGTCCTTGAGTTGGAACGCAGTTTGCCCGAGGTAAAACGAGATCTTCCCATCTTCGGGCCGGGCCTCGCTCAATCGGAGGAGCAGTGCCCGGGCAGCCTCGAACTGTTCATCGGCCAAGAGCTGCGAGGCCTCATTGAATTGGGCGACGAACTCATTGTGCCGGCTCACCGCTTCCTCCTTCGCGAGTTGCAGGCGGGCAGCCTCTGTCCTGAGGCGTTCCTCCAGTTCTTCGATGGCCCTGGCGTCTTTGCGAATGGCGCCCTCTCCGAGTTTCTCGATGACCGTTTCCAGATAGGTTGGAAGAGTCTGCTCCCGAAGGTTTTCGTATTCCTCCAGAGAGCGATGGAAATAGGGGGCAAGGATCAAGCCTCGTCTGAAGAGTCGAACCAGGCGGTGCTCCAACTCCTCAGAAGTCGAAGGGCGCGCCAGCCTAGTGTGAACTGCCTCAATCAAGGACTCAGAGGCCATCAGCAGGAACTGATTCTGGTAGTCTTGGCGCGTGTTTGGTTGCTGCTGAGCCAGGTCCAGAAGCGCCTCGTGCTCCAGCAGCTTGGCGCCGTATTTTTGAATCAGGCTATCCAAGAGGAAATGGAGATATTCGTGTTCCAATGCCCGTCGCTGCTCGGAGACGTCGTCCGAAGGCCCTACGACCACAAAGTAGGTCCGTTCCAGGTTGCGGGCGTTGACGAGATCTTTGACGTTCAGCAGATCCGGAATCAGCCTGATCTCTTTTCCCAGGGCCACCCGAAGGGGCACTCGAAAATACTTGAGGGTCGCCCTGACGACTTCCTCCAGCAGCGGACGATACCGCTCGAGTTCTCTCTGATGCATCGGCTCCATCACTTCCCACAGTTCAGCCAGTCTGGCTTCGGACCAGAAGGCCCGAACCAGTTCGCCGAAGTCACGCACGAACGACGCGTCGGGCGGCAGATCGGCGGGGTCCGCCTCCAGTTCGAAGTCCGGCGGAGGGCCCAGCCAGAGGGCTAGGGAAATATAAGCCGTCTGGGGATGCTCAAGGAACAAATTGGCCGGGGGTTCATGGGATTTGTAAAAGTCGCGAAGTTGCTGGAGCAACGCCGCGTCGACATCGCGGGTCCACTCCAGCACTTCATTCCGCGCAGTTGACATTCCCTGTCCACTGCTGTCCTCGGCAAAACCGGCGACACTGAGGGCCGCCATTACGGCGAAAACTCCGCGGTCCGTTTTCAGGCGGATGTTGGCGAGAGTGGAGGCACCGGCTCGGAACACCTGAGCGGTCGAGTCTTGTGAAGACACCCCCCCGCCCCCCGCGAGTGGTGCAAGGGCGAGCCAGCCTGACAGAGCTGCAACAACACAGACTTTCATGGACTCCTTACTCTTGTTACTCCCTTCCACAAATACGATAGCACTTCAAGAGTCCGAGGCAGGTGTCGCCCCGAACCGTTTGACGGCGTAGATACAGAGCGGGAATGCCACCAGGGCAAAAAGGATGGAGAGAAGAGTTGAGCCCAAGATGGCGGGGATTAAGAGCCGCCACTGGGCAAAGACCCACAACCAGAAGTCCTGGCTCAAGATGTCGGACAGGCCATACTTGGAGAGTTCCACTCCGCCCGGCATGCCGGTGATCAGTACTCCGACCCAGGTAGCCAGGGCGTAGTATGGGACGAGGACCCACGGATTGTTGAGGTACACACCCAGGAGCACAGCGATTTTATTCAGCCGAAACAGGACCGCTACTGCTAGCCCCATGACGGTGTGCAGCCCGACGAAGGGCGAGAAGCCGCAGAGAACCCCGATAGAGAAGGAAACGGCCACCCTGGTCGTGCCCCCTTGCTGACTCGCCAGTGTCTGGGCGACCCGACGTAGAACTTTCACGTGAAATGGTTAAATCCCTGCGGAGTCAAGATCGTTTGATTCCTTCCGTCGTCGAGCAAAACTGCGGGCGTTTCCGCTCTGTGGGCAATCCCCAGTCGGCGTAGCTCTCCAAGTCTTTCCGGAAAGATCTTTCCGATCTCCTTCTGTTTCCGATCAGAGCAGCTGAAAATGAGGGCATAGTCTTCTCCCCCGTTGAGAACATGCTCGAGAGTCATTCTCTCACCGCCCTCCGACCGAAGCAATTCCAGAGTTGGGCCATCGATCACGATCTCGACACGGCTGGCTTCAGCGAGTCGTTGAAGGTCCGTGACGAGTCCGTCGCTGACGTCAATCATGGAGTTGGCCAGTTTTCGCTGCCGCAACCAGACGCCGGCCGGGAGGCGAGGAGCCGGGAGCAGGTGACTGAGGAGACAAAGGGCGTCATGGGGGTCTTCAAGAAGTTCCAAAAGTTCCTCTTCCCGAGTGGGAAGCATGTCGAAGTTGAGTTCATGCAAGAGCTGCAAGCCCCTGGAGGAGCGTCCGACGTGCCCCACCAGATAGAGCGAATCTCCGTCGCGACAGCCGTCTCTCTTGACGGCCTGGCCGCGGTCGATGGTTCCCCCGATCGTGACCGTGATCTGAATGACTGAGCCGCCGGTCATATTTCCTCCGACCAGATCTACACCCCAGCGCCGGGTCTCGCCAAGGAATCCTTCCAGCAAAGAGGAAGAATAAGAGGATCTGGCCAGGTCCTCTGGAAGGCTCAACGCCAGCAGACAGAACCACGGTCGGGCGCCCATGGCCCCAAGATCACTCAGGTTCACGAGCAGGGCCTTGCGGCCCAGAATGGAGGGAGGGATCTGACGTCGTTTGAAATGGACCTCCTCGGTAAGCGAATCGGTGGAGACCACAAGCTGATCGCCAGCAGGGGGAGTCAGCACGGCAGCATCGTCCCCGATTCCTGTATCCGGTTCGGAGAGGTCAGGAGCGTGACTGCGTAACCAGTGAATCAGATCGAGCTCAGCAGTCATTAAGTACTCTCCAACGTCATCATGCTTAAGGAAGGAAGTACTAGTGTCCTGTCCCAGAGATTGGCACCATTTTGCGGATGGGTCTTGCGAGGTGAGGTTGCGAAGAGAGGAGGAGGCGATGCAGTAGCATCGTGGACGACGAACGACAAAGAGATCGCCCGCAACCCCCATCCGCCCGCAGGGTTGGGGCGGGACGGGCCCATCTCTTTGTTGTTCCTCCTCCCCGATGCCCTCGCATCGACTCGTCGTCTCGCCTCAATCTGGTCTCCGTCGCGCTCCCAACAAAATGATGCCAATCTCTGGGACAGGACACTACTAGGACGTTGACTTGGATGTGGTTCCACGCTGGCGTTTGTGGAGGCGTTCCACCTCGTCCTGAAACTCTCGGACGTCCCTAAACTCTCTGTAAACCGAGGCAAACCGGACATAGGCAATCTTGTCGATCTCCTTGAGTTGTTCCATGACCAGCTTTCCTATTGCCTCGGTCGTGACTTCCCCGTCCTGGCTGCTCTGAAGCCTCCGCTCCACTCTTTCAACGATCTGATCCAGCTCTTTTCTCGGAACCGGCCTCTTCTCGCAGGCCCGCAGAACCCCCGCCAGTATCTTGGAGCGATTGAACCGCTCGCGACGACCGTCCTTCTTGACTACCATATAGGGAATCTCCTCGTTTCTTTCATAGGTAGTGTAGCGGCGCAGGCAGGAAAGACATTCACGGCGTCGACGAATGACGTGGCCTTCTCGACTCTCTCGAGATTCGACTACACGGTCTTTCCGGTGCTGGCAAAAAGGACAGAGCATGGATAGATGGTATCGTCAACGTCGAGAAACTTGAAACAACAGCGGGGAATAGCCGGAACTTTTCATCTGGCTGTCCCGTTGTACTTTGTTGGACGGGTTGCGATAAGCGAAGGACATCCAGATTGCACGAGTCCGATGCAAAACTAGTCGAGCGCTGTATGAGCTGTATGAAAGGTGATGCGCGTTCCTGGGAAACGCTTTTAGAAATGTACACTCGAAGGATCTTCAATATGGCCTACCGATACACTGGAAGAGTCGAGCTCTCCCAGGAATTGACTCAGGACATCTTCCTCCGCGTGTATCAGAATCTCTCCAAGTTCAACGCTCAGACTGGATCCCTGTCCAACTGGATGATGAGAGTGGGCCGCAACCTGATCATCGATTATTATCGAGCCACCCGAAAAGATACAACAGTGGCCGGGAGCCAGGAACTCGAAGTGATGGACTTCCAGGACGACTCCGACCGCTCGGGGCCTTTCGAGAACCTTCACCAGAAAGAGAGAGCCGACCATCTCATGACGGGAATGGGCCGCCTCACCGCTGAGCTTCGGGAGGCAGTCACGCTAAGAGACATCGAAGGATTTACTTACAAGGAGATCGCTGACTTCCTGGAGATCCCTGCCGGAACCGTCAAGTCAAGAATCAACAGAGGAAGAATCGAATTGGCCCGTCTTCTAACGGACGACAGCCCCCTGAGTCTGGGAGCACACTAGGAAGCCATGAACTGCTCACGATTCGAAACCATATTGACCGACTACCTGGAGCGGCGTCTGGACTCTCCAGTCGAGCAGGCAGTCGAGGTTCATCTGGGGGATTGTGAACAGTGTAGCGCGCTCTTGGAGAATGTTGTTGCTCTTCGTGGAGAACTGAAGGACTTTCCCGAGATCACGCCTCCCGACGACCTGGTTGACCGGATTCTGCTCAAGACTACCGGGAGGCCCAAGCCGCTCTCCTTCTGGAAAGAGACCATTCTCCCGACGATGAGACCGTTCTTTACGAAGAGATTCACTTTCGCCACGGTTCTTCTCTTCGTTTTTCTTTCTCTGATGGTAAACCTGGTTGGCCCACCGGCAGGTGCCGTATTGAGTCCTGCGGGCCTGGCCGAGAGTGCCGACAAGTTGACCACCCAGATTGTAATGAAATGGGCCCAGGTCTTGAGTTTCACTGATTCAGTAGCTGGAGAAATCCGATTGCTGAAAGAGGATCTCTACGGTCGACTCGATTACCACCTCGTCTCACAGTTTTTCAAGAGCTATCAGAAGTCACTCGAAGAACAGCAGAATCATCGGGCAGATGATTCTGAAGAAGCGTATGACAGTCCACCCGCCGAAGGTGGTTCCACGAAGGGGGATCAATGATTATGCAGACTTCGAATTTCTCGCCAGGCAAAGCCGCAATGCTGGGGATCATTCCAGGAATGGGAGCTGCCTACAACCGTCAGTACGACAAGGCGGTCGCTCATTTCGGAATGTTTGCAGCTCTCTGTATCATGTGCGACGAAGGGCACGGGATTTTTGGGCTGGCCGCAATAGCATTCTATATTTTCAGCATACTCGACGCTTACCGCTCGGCACAGAACATCGTCGCGACCGGGCGCGTCCCCGGAACTTCCGACAGCGAGGGAATGAACCTGCCCCTGTGGGGCGGGATTCTGATCCTGCTTGGTCTTCTCTTCTTCCTGGACAACCTGGGCGCTATTGGATTGTCCTGGGTTCTTCGACATAGCTGGCCACTGCTGTTCGTGGGTATCGGAATCTATTTAATCTTCCGCTACTATGTGCCCACCAACGGAACCGACCTGGAGGCATCCCCACCCCAGGCGTCGGCTCCTCCTTCCAGCCCGCCGCCGCAGCCGACTCCTTCGCCACCGGCGTCTCCGCCCGGGGACACTGCCCCCGGGTCTGGGGAACTCGAGGGTGAATAGATGAGTCGAAAACAGGGTTTTGCTCCGCTGATTCTGGGACTGGTCCTGGTGGTGGTCGGAGTCTTGCTCCTGGCCCACAATCTTGGAGTCCTGCAGTTTGACGGGCTGCTCGCCCTGCGACTGTTCCTCCCAACCCTCTTCCTGGCCTGGGGGCTGTACCGCCTGATCAGGCATTTCACCTGGTCGGTCCAGGAACTGGCACAACACCCGGCCCGCTCGGGTCTCCTGAGTGGCATGTTCTTCACCAGCCTGGGCGTGATCTGGTATCTGCACATTTTTCACGTGCTCAACTTCACCGACTTTGTCGGACTGTACTGGCCCCTTCTTCTGGTTCTGTTCGGACTCGGCAAAGTTGTCGATTTCTATCGACTGCAGGGGCGGCTCCAGTTCCGTGCCACGGAGGCCTTCGGGGTAGTCTTCGTCATTTTCTTCGGCCTGACCTGCGGACTCATAGCCAGAGCCCATTTGCCTATTATCGAGTTCCCGTTCAGCCTTGATGACGACTATTCGCTGGCTGATTTCGCAGGCCGCAAGTTCAGCTGGAGCAGCGAAGAAGTGTTCCGCGCTTCCGATGTTGAAGAGCTGGAAATTGTGAACATCTATGGAGATATCAAGGTCGAACCAGGCAATACGGAAGAGGTTGAGGTCGATCTGACGAAAGAGATACGGGGCACGGACGAAGAGGAGGCTCGCGAGCTGGCCGAGTTGGTGAAGATCACCTTCACGAAGGAGGGCAACCGACTCCTGATTGGCACCAATCGCCGAGAAGTCGGCGTTAAGAAGGCTCGCTTTACGACTCATCTCTCGGTGGCGGCTCCCAAGAAGGTCCGGCTGCAGGTCCGAAACGGCTACGGCAACGTCTACGTGGCCAGATTTGCGAATTCCTGCGATATCAGCAACTCATACGGCGACATCGATGTCGAGGCCATCACCGGTGACGTGACGGCTGAGAACAAGTACCGCCCCACCCGGCTCAAAGGAATCCAGGGGAATGTCAAAGTCACCAGCAGTCGAGGGCGAGTCGAGCTCGAGAAAATTAGCGCTAACGCCGAAGTCTCGACCGATTATCAGACCATCTCCGCCAAGGACATCGGCGGCACGCTGGTGGCCCGGAATCGATTTGGTGAGATCCGGGCTTCCTCTGTTCTGGGCCAGGTCCAGATCGAAGGGCCCGGAACAGAGGTCCGCCTGAGCGACATCGGACAGGCCGTCGCCATAAGCAACTCCCACAAGCTGGTTTCAGTCGAGGATCTGCGGGCTGGTTTGGAAATCGAGACCAGCTACAGCAATCGGGTCCGCATTGAAAGGGTCAGGGGGGGCGTCAATCTTCAGGCTGCCCATACCGCAGTGCTGGCTTCGAAGCTTGAGTCCGGCATGACCCTGACTGGAGTGAGCACTTCGGTTGACCTGGAGGAAATTGTGGGATCCTTCGAGATTGCCACTTCGCTGCGACCGGTGAAGGTCCAGGGCTTCGATGGCAAGGGCTGGATCCAAAACGAGTTTGGCGACGTGACGCTGATCGCGCGGGAAGCCCTCCATAGCGGACTGGTTGTCGTTAACAAGAACGCGAACATTGTCCTGACCGTGCCTGCCAACAGTAATCTCAGCCTGAGCGCTGAGGCGTTGGGGGGAAGCATTGCCTCGGATTTCGGTAACTCCACCCAGCCGGACAGCACGGTCCTCAAAACCTCGATCGGGCGCGGGGGACCGGATGTCAGCCTGCAGACCACCCACGCCTCAATCCGAATCAGAAAAGACTAAGTACTCACTTCCATAAATACGATGATGTTTGTTGGGAGCGCGACGGAGACCAGGTTGAGGCGAGACGACGAGTCGATGCGAGAGCATCGGCGAGGAGGAACAACAAAGAGATGGGCCCGTCCCGCCCCAACCCTTCGGGCGGATGGGGGTTGCGGTCGATCTCTTTGTCGTTTGTCGTCAACGATGCTAACGCATCGCCTCCTCCTCTCTTCGCGACCTCACCTCGCAAGACCCATCCGCAAACGTCATCGTATTTATGGAAGGGAGTACTAAGTGCAGGTGATTGTGATGCGATGTGTTTTGGCAATGTTGTTGCTCTCTTGCCCCGCTTGCGTGATCGGAGGGGACAGTTTTGAAGGATTCGACCGAAACGTACAGTACACGAGCTTCGACTCCAGTGAACCCTATCAGGAGTGAGGAAGTCATCGAGGCCCAACTGGAACTGCATGCCGGTCAGTTGACCCTGGAAGCCGGTGCTCCGGACCGAGCCTATGAACTCACCTTATCCTACAATGAGGAAGCCTTTGAGCCGCAGGTCGATTACCGTCTTTCCGAAGGCGTGGGCCACCTGGACTTCCAATTGGAGGGACAGGGGAAGGTTCGACTACATTCCGGAAAGACCCGGCTCAACGTCAAGCTAAATCCCAACAGCAACCTGAAAGTTAGCACCAGAACCGGCGCCGGCCAGAACGTCATTGATTTGAGCGGACTGAGACTGCAGGAACTGCGTCTCGAGGCCGGCGTTGGCGAAACCCGGTTGTCGATGCTGTCTCCCAATGCGATCGTCTGTCGCAAGATGGCTATCGAGAATGGAGTTGGGGCGCTCGAGGTCACCGGCCTGGGGAACTTCCGTTTCGAAGAACTCGAATTCCGAGGTGGCGTCGGAGCCGCAACGATTGATTTTTCCGGTGATTGGGAAACCACCGGAGAAGTTGACATCAAGGTTGGAATCGGAGGAGTCGAGATCAACCTTCCGCGTGATCTAGGGATCGAGCTGAAAGTCAGAAAGAGCTTTCTTTCCGGCGTTAATCTGAAGGGATTTCGCAAGACGGATGGTGTTTATCTGAGCGAAAACTTCGACAAGGCGCCCAAGAAGTTGCGATTGAATATCAGCGCCGGCATCGGAGGTATCGAGATCAATTGGATCTGAGTGTTTCCGGCCAACCCGTGCCTCCGCCCTATCCGATAGAGCAAATCCTGATCGCCTGCGCGTTGAAGGAGGAACTCAATGTACTGCGGAGGTGTCTGCCCGAGAACCTTCAGTTCCTGCGCACTGGCCTGGGATGGAGCCGCTCTCGGAAACGACTTGAGCGGCGGGTCCGCCGGTGCCGTCCGTCCGCCATCATCTTTGGCGGAACAGCCGGTCAACTGGATCCGGGGGTCAAGTTAGGTACGGTGATTTTTCCGGAGCGCTGGTGCTTTGGCGACGGCCGTTGTTACGAGCAGTCCAGTAAGCTGATTCCCTTCCTGGCGGTCAAGGGTTTTCCGACTCGCGGCGTCGGCCTTACCGTCTCGAGACCAGTTCTCGGGGCAGGCCGCAGACTTCGTCTTCATGAAGAGAGCCGCGCTCTAGTATGCGACATGGAAAGCGCGGGAATCCTGGCAGCAGCTCGAGAGTTGCAAATTTCAACCCTCGCGCTGAAGGTTGTTTCAGATACGGCAGACGCGGGAATCGCCAGCTATTGGAGGGACTTCAATTCCAACATGGAACGCCTGGGGGAGTACCTGGGACAGATGATTCGGGTGATCTCGACGGAAGAAGGATTCAATCCAGAACCTAGAACCCAGAACCCAGAACCTAGAACCTACTCTTGAAGTTCCTGCACTCGTCGCAGGTCGAGCCGGTTGGTTTCCGATGAATACACGAGCAGACTGTGGCATTTCCATTCATCTTCGTTTTCTTTCGGAAAGTCTTGCCGATAGTGGCACCCACGACTTTCTTCTCGCGCTACGGCAGCTGCCGCCATAGCCAGGCCATTCAAACGAATGTTCTCCGACTCACTCCGACGATCGGCGGTCGCTGCTTCTGGCCGGGCCGACCCCAAGGCAGAGATCGCTTCCACCAGTCCAGAGGCAGTGCGGACTATGCCGACCTTCTCGGTCAGAGTGTTTCTCAGAGCCCCGTCCGGCGTAGCAACCTCGGAATCGGGCAGTGAGATCAAAGAACCCGCAGTCGGTGCCTCCGGGGGTGACCAGGCCGAGGGTGCTTCGGTCATCGACTGTCCGGCCCGGGCTCCAAAGACCAGACCATCGAGCAGCGAATTGCTAGCCAGCCGGTTTGCCCCGTGCGCCCCGGTGCAGGCCACCTCCCCGGCTGCATAAAGGCCGGGAATGCTGGTTCTTGCGCATAGATCCGTGGCAATCCCCCCCATCATGTAGTGGGCTGCCGGGTAGACCGGGACCAGATCCCGCCTCAAATCCAGTTTCAGATTGAGCAGATGCGAGAAGATGGTCGGAAAGCGGCTCTTGACGAAGCTTGAATCAAGGTGCCTGACGTCCAGGAAAACGGCAGGCTCCTTCCGAGTCTCGAGCTCGGAGACGATGGCTTGGGACACGATATCCCGGGGCGCCAGCTCAGCCAGCGGATGGTAACGAGCCATGAATCGGTCACCGGATGCATCACACAGGTGGGCTCCTTCACCTCGAAGTGCCTCGGTGAGCAGGAAAGGGCGCGCCCCTTCCAGCTTGAGAACGGTTGGGTGGAATTGTACAAATTCCATATCGGCAAGCGTCGCCCCGCTGCGCAGCGCCATTGCCGTGCCGTCCCCGGTCGCAATCTCTGGATTGGTCGTCTGCCCAAATGCTGCCCCCGGCCCCCCGGTTGCCAGCAAGACCCTGCCAGCTCGGATCTCCCGCGTTTTTCCGCTCGACAGCTCCAGGAAACGGACACCTTCGCAACCATCGGAACCGACCAGAAGATCAACTGCACAACTGTGCGGGAGCAGACGAATCGAGGCTGAACTTCTCGCCTTCCGGATTAGAGTCCTACTGATCTCCTGGCCGGTCGCGTCTCCCAGGGCGTGGAGAATTCGATTTCGGCTGTGAGCCGCTTCGCGCGTAAAAGCAAGGCCCCCTCCGGCCTTGTCGAACTTGGCCCCCCAATCGAGGAGTTCCCGAACTCGCCGTGGGCCCTCTTCCACCAGAACCCTCGCTGCCGCTTCGTCACAGATTCCAGCGCCCGCCTCGAGTGTATCCTTGAAGTGAAGGTCGAGACTATCTCCCTCACTTATTGCTACCGCAATGCCCCCCTGCGCATACTCGGTACTGGACTCCCCCGTGCGCGATTTGGCAAGAACCAAGACGTCTCCAACTCGAGACAGTTGGATGGCAGCGCGAACCCCTGCAATCCCGCTTCCTATCACCAGAAATTCAGCGCTGAAGTCGGGCATGTTTGAGTCCGCGGTGCTCTCAGATGGCGACCGGCTATTGTCGAGAGGGAGAGGGTATACTATAACCGCTTGTTCATTACAGTCAGCTTCCAGGTGAGAGCCTGGAAGGAAAGGAGCCCGATTATACTTTCTTCGCCTTTGCTAGCGATCGGTCTGCTCCTCTCCTGTGGCAAAGTAGGGCCACCCTTGCCCCCGGTGGTTGTCCATCCCGACACGATCAATGATCTTCGAATAGAGGCCGGGAACCGTGGCCCCCGGCTCATCTTCCAGCTTCCCTCGAATGAAGTGGAATATGTGGAAGTGTACCGTCAATGCCCACCGCTGGTGGTGGAGGAGCGATCTTTGCTCATCGCGAGGCTTTTTCAGGACGAACTGGTGGAAGCCCGAGAAGTGAACCGGTTTGCCTTTGAAGATGGTGACCCGGCTGTCACAGCCGGCTGCAGGTATGCGCTCAGGTTTGTAGACTCGACAGGCTTTCAGTCAGAATACTCCAACTTCGTAGCCTGGACCAAAGGATCGAACCCATGAATGTGGAAGAAGCATTTAGCAGTCCGTGGTAAAAGTCGCGACTCGTGGGACTTCCACCACGGGCTGCTATTAGGAGGGACTTACTCATGAAGTTTTTTTTGGACACTGCCGATGTCGGCGAAATCCGGGACTGCCTTTCACTGGGAATCGTAGATGGAGTGACCACCAATCCTTCCCTCATCTCGAAGACGGGACGACCCTTCGAGGAGGTGGCGAAGGAGATTTGCGAGATGGTGGATGGGCCGGTCAGTCTGGAGGTCGTTTCGACTGAAGCTGAAGCCATGATAGAAGAAGGGCGGAAGCTGGCTGCCCTGGCGCCCAATGTGGTCGTGAAGCTCCCGACGATTAAGGAAGGACTGAAAGCGCTCAAGGTTTTGAGCCAAGAGGGAATCCGCGTCAACATGACCCTCATTTTTCAGGCTGTGCAGGCACTGCTGGCAGCTCGAAACGGAGCTGCCTACGTCAGCCCGTTTGTCGGTCGCATCGATGACATCACCGGCGACGGGATGCAGTTGATCGCCGACATCGCGACAATATTTGACCAGTATGCATTCGAGACAGAGATTCTGGTTGCTTCGGTTCGCGGTCCCAAGCACGTAGTAGAGGCAGCCATGCTGGGCGCAGACGTGGTCACTCTTCCTGCCAAGGTGCTGGACAAGCTGATCCAACATCCGCTCACTGCAAAGGGTCTGGAACAATTTCTGGCAGACTGGAATAAGCGCAAAGAGCTCGCGAACGCCTAGCAGTCCGTGGGTGAAAGTCCCCCGGGCTGCTAACTAACTGCGATGAAAGAACTCAAGTCAGAACTCGACCGCAAGCTGGAGGAACTGGAGCAGCGTCACCGGAAGGCTGAAGCTGGTGGCGGTGAAGCTCGTGTTGAAAGGCAGCATGGTGCCGGCAAGCTGACCGCCCGTGAACGAATCGATTTTCTCTTGGATGAGGAGAGCTTCGAAGAGATCGATAAGTTCGTGGTGCATCGTTGTACCGATTTCGAGATGGCGGACAAGCGGATCCCGGGGGACGGCGTCGTCACCGGGTATGGTCGCATCGACGGACGCAACGTGTTCGTTTTTGCCCAGGACTTTACGGTCTTTGGAGGAAGTCTCTCAGAGACCTATGCAGCCAAGATCTGTAAAGTGATGGATCTGGCTGTGAAGATGGGTGCTCCCATCATCGGCTTGAATGACAGCGGCGGGGCCAGAATTCAGGAAGGAGTCGTAAGTTTGGCGGGCTATGCGGACATCTTCTTGAGGAATACTCTGGCCAGCGGCGTTGTGCCCCAGATTTCGGCAATCATGGGCCCTTGCGCTGGAGGAGCCGTCTACTCTCCCGCGATTACCGACTTCGTTCTCATGGTGCAGAGCAGCAGCTACATGTTCATTACCGGTCCGGACGTCATTCGAACCGTGACGGGCGAGGAGGTGTCCAAGGACGAGCTCGGAGGTGCCGCCGCACATGCCTCCAGGAGTGGGATCGCTCACCTGGTGACACCTGACGACGAAAGCTGTCTCGCCCAGATCCGAGAGCTGCTCTCTTTCTTGCCCTCCAACAATATGGAGCATCCGCCGAGGAAAGATTGTCAGGATCCAATCGACAGGGTCGATCCGGACCTGGATCACCTGGTTCCCAGTGAGCCGGATCAACCCTATGACACCAAGCGAGTCATTCGGGCCGTCGTTGACGAGCGGTACTTCTTCGAGATTCAGGCCGAGTTCGCGCCCAACATTGTCATCGGCTTTGCCCGGTTGAATGGAGAATCGGTCGGGCTGGTAGCCAACCAGCCAGATGTATTGGCAGGTACTCTGGACATCAACTCGTCAATCAAGGGAGCGCGTTTTGTCCGCTTCTGTGATGCCTTCAATATTCCCTTGATCGTCTTTGAAGATGTCCCGGGTTTTCTGCCGGGGATTGATCAGGAGCACAACGGGATTATTCGACACGGAGCGAAACTGCTCTATGCGTTTGCCGAGGCTACCGTCCCGAAGATCACCATCATTACCCGGAAAGCGTATGGCGGTGCTTACTGTGTGATGGCTTCAAAGCACATTCGAGCTGACGTGAACTTTGCTTATCCCACGGCCGAGATAGCGGTGATGGGGCCACAGGGCGCAGTCGAAATCCTTTTCCGGCGCGAACTGGCTGAAGCAGAGAATGCAGAAGAGTTCAAGCAACAGAAGACCGACGAGTTCCGGGCCAAGTTTGCCAATCCCTATATTGCCGCCGAGCGAGGGTTCATCGACGCGGTCATCAACCCCGCAGAAACGAGGAAAAAACTGATCTCAGCCCTCGAGATGGCCAGTACGAAAAGGGACAGTAATCCGCCGAAAAAGCATGGCAATATACCTCTCTAGACCCGTAAGGAGTCCCCCCGGCTCTGCCGGGGAGGCAGCCAGAGTTTGACAGTTCCGGGAATAGGTGAAAAAACTCCCTTCCGTGAGCCGAGCAAAGCATCACGAAAAGGAGTTTTATGAGTAACTACCAGAGCTTACAGCATACAAAATGGGAGTGTAAGTACCATGTGGTGTTCATCCCCAAGTACCGCAAGAAGTTGATTTATGGGGAGCTGCGCAGACATCTCGGTCAGGTGCTGCGACGGTTGGCTGGGCAGCAGGAAAGCTTGATTGAAGAGGGCCACCTGCTGCCGGATCACGTGCACGGGATGATCTCGATTCCGCCAAAGTTTTCTGTGGCGCAGGTGATCGGGTACATCAAAGGGAAAAGCGCCATCCACATTGCGAGGAACTTTTCAGAGAGTCGGCGTAACTTTGTTGGACAGCACTTCTGGGCTCGCGGATACTTCGTATCGACGGTGGGTCGGGATGAGAAAGTGATTCGTGAGTATATCCGGCGGCAAGAAGCAGAAGATCGTCGCCAGGATCAGCTCAGGCTGCTGTAGCCAAGCCACCTGTAGGTGGCACAAGTGGCCGCGGTAGCGGCAACGTCAAGTCCGCTTTGAGCGGCTCACAAGATTAAAGCCCCCGGCTTTGCCGGGGGATACTTACTGCTGCGGCACTAGTGCTCCCTTCTGGAAGTAACGTGACGGCCACCACGGGCTGCTAACATGTTCTCTCGAATCCTAATAGCTAACCGCGGAGAAATTGCCGTCAGGATCATTCGGGCTTGCCGGGAGATGAACATCTCTCCGGCTGTCGTCTTCTCCTCGGCGGACAGGGGCTCCCTCTCCGTGCGCCTGGCTGACTCCGCCTGCTTCATTGGCGAGGCACCCGCGGCCGACAGCTACCTGTCGATTGACCGGATCGTTACAGCCGCCCGCAGTCTGGAGGCTGACGCAATCCACCCCGGATACGGGTTCTTGAGTGAGAATCCTCTTTTTGTACGAGCCTGTCGTGAAGCCAGTATCACCTTCATTGGCCCCTCCGCGGAAAGTATGGAGATGATGGGCGACAAAGTGCGGGCGCGAACCACCGTGGCCGGTGCCGGAGTGCCGGTGGTTCCGGGAAGTGACCAGAGCCTTGACTCGCTGGACGAGGCCGTAGAGGCGGCACGTTCTATTGGCTATCCGGTCATGCTCAAGGCGAGAGCGGGCGGAGGCGGCAAGGGGATTCGTCTAATCAGATCGGAGGAGGAACTGGTCCAGGCCTTCCTCCTGACGCGAGGAGAGGCAGAGGCTTCCTTCGGGGATTCTCGAGTGTTTCTCGAGAAGGCCGTTCCCAGACCGCGTCATATTGAAGTTCAAATCCTGGGAGACCAGTTCGGAGGCCTCGTTCACCTGGGCGAGAGAGAGTGTTCGATCCAGCGAAGGCACCAGAAAATTGTGGAAGAATGTCCCTCCCCACGAGTCGGAAGAGCGTTCAGAGAGGAGTTGGGCAAGGCCGCGCTCTCAGCTGCGCGGGCGTCCGGCTACTTCAACGCAGGCACCGTTGAGTTCCTGGTGGATGGGAGCAGTGTTGCGGAGGTGCCCCCCTTTTATTTCCTGGAGATCAACGCGAGGCTCCAGGTTGAGCACCCGGTAACGGAGATGGTCTATGGTGTTGACCTTGTCAAGGAGCAGATTCGCATAGCTGCTGGAGAGCGACTGAAGCTGCAGCAAGAAAGACTGGCTCCCCGAGGGGCAGCCGTGGAGTGCCGCGTCTATGCCGAAGATCCTGCCAACGATTTCTTTCCATCCCCTGGCACGATCTCCACCTTGCTGGAGCCCTCAGGTCCCGGCATTCGGCACGACAGTGGAGTCTTTCAGGGTGCCACCATACCGGTCGATTATGATCCACTGGTTTCCAAACTGATAGCGTGGGGTGAAGACAGGGCCGAGGCCCTGCAGAGAATGAGGCGCGCCCTTCGTGAATACAAAGTTACGGGGGTCGCCACCACCATACCCGTCTTTCGAGTTTTGTTCGCACATCCGGATTTCCAGAAGGGGGACCTGACCACGAAGTTTTTGGACGAACATGGGCTGCTGAATGGCCTCGGCCACTCTGCGGACCATGAAGTGGATGCTGCCGTGATCGGTGCGGCTCTTGATTACTATTTCAAAGCCGGCCAGATCTCCTCGGGCCTTGTCAGTCGTCCTTCCAGTTCGTGGAAGCGCGACGCTCTGCGAAGAGGGCTGCTCAGTGGACCCTGGGACCTGAAGAAGTGAAGCTGAAAGTGCATTCCGGCGAAATTGAGAACGAAGTCGAGATCGAGCGAATCTCAGCAACGGAGTTCCGGGTAGGGCTGAACGGCCGTTTCAGTCGCGTGGAGGTTCTGGCGCAGGAGGGAGAACAGCTGGTTCTCAGTCTGGGCGGGAGCGTCGAACATCTGGTTGTGTGGGGGCGAGACGGGAGCCGAACCGTGGCCTGGCGGGACCAAGTGTTGGGGTTTCAGATTCGGGATCCCAGACGTCTGGGGATGGGGAACTCGGCGGCGCTCTCTGCACAGGGGATCGCACAGGTCAAGGCCCAGATGCCGGGAAGAGTCGTTGCCGTTCTGAAGAATGTCGGCGACCACGTCGACGCGGGCGAAGGGTTGGTGATCGTTGAATCGATGAAAATGCAGAACGAGTTGAAGTCTCCCAGGACGGGGACAGTCACCCTCTGCAATGTCACGGTCGAGGCCTCGATTGAGGGTGGGGAGTTGCTGTTTCGGATCGAGTGAACCATCAGCGCCCGCGGTTCCCCAAAGCATCTCCTTCCGCCAGCACCTTTCCAGCCAGGCGGAACGATCCAAACACCAAGACGGAGGCAGCTCTCCGCTGCGCTTCTCTGAGCGCCCGCTTCAGGTCGCTAACCACAACCCCCTGCGGAAACGCCTTCTTCAAACGGGACGAGCTGGCGGCCCGAGTGGAAGCCAACTCGACCAGGTAGACTTGCTCGAAGAGCGGCGCCAGTATCTCTGAAACCGCTGTCATGTCCTTGTCTTGCATCATCGAGAAAACCAGGTATCGGGGCGCTCTTGTGTGCGAGGTCAGGAAACTCGCGACAGCCCGAGCAGCGTCCGCATTGTGTCCACCATCCACGAAGACGTCCGGCTGCCGAGCGATTCGCTGCAGAACTCCGAAGGGGCGCACGGCCGCAAGTCCTTCCGCGATGCATTCTCCGGGGAAATTCCAGCCGAGCCTCTCGAGTTGCTGGACAGTGTCGATGGCAACGGCTGCGTTGGTCCCCTGATGTTGGCCCACCACACTGAGTTCGGCCTGGATGCCTCCATAGTCGATGCGATAACGCCCCTCACTCACATGATGAGCCTGGACCTGAAGGGACTCGATCATCGAGAGTGGGGCCCTGCTCTTGCAAGCGGCCTCCCTGATAACCCTCTCGGCGCCGGCCCTCTGGGGAGCCGACACGACTGGAGTGGATGGACGCATGATCCCCGCCTTTTCCGATGCGATCTCTGGGATTGTCTTTCCGAGACGCGACTGATGGTCGAGCCCGATGGGGCCCAGGACGGAAACAACAGGGTCGACGGCGTTCGTACTGTCCAGCCGGCCGCCCAGTCCGATCTCTAAGACGGCCAGGTCGATGCAGTGGCGGGAGAAATAGTCCAGGGCAGTCGCACACAGCGTTTCAAAATAGGTAGGGAGGTGCGGCAGATGTGCCGTCCGGGTCGCTTTCTGTACGCGCTCGAAAGACTCTGTGAAAGGCTCGCGGCCGAGCGGCGTTTCATTGAGACAGATCCGCTCTCGAACAGTCACCAGATGAGGTGAAGAGAAACGACCGGTTACGAATCCGCAGGAACCGGCGATCGAGGCGATGAATCGAGCTATTGAACCTTTCCCGTTGGTTCCGGCTACCAGTACGCTTGGGTAATTCAGCTGGGGGTTTCCCATTTCCTGGAGGAGCTTGCGAATGCTCCCCAGACCCAATCGCATGGTGACGACTTCGTTGCCCAGTTGCTCGAGATGTTCCAGACAGTCCTGATACTTCATCGAACTGGAGTGTGGTGAAGGTGAGGCTGTACTTATGGAAGTGAGTGTTCAGTTGGCTCTCGGGAATCGGGAGGATCGAGCTTGCAGCTCATGAATTCCAGCCAGTCGGTCATGTAATTCTTGAGATCCTTGCGCTCAACAACCCCATCCAGCATCCCGTGCTCCAGGAGAAACTCGCTACTTTGAAACCCTTCGGGCAGCTTCTGGCGGATGGTCTGTTCAATGACCCGGGGCCCGGCAAATCCGATCAGCGCTCCTGGTTCGGCGATGTTGACATCTCCCAGCATCGCAAAGCTGGCCGTGACTCCCCCGGTCGTCGGATCCGTCAAGAGGGAAATGTAGGGAAGCCCGGCTGAATCCAGAAGAGCTAGGCTGGAGCTGATCTTGGCCATCTGCATGAGCGACAGAAACCCTTCCATCATTCTGGCCCCGCCGCTGGCCGAGCAGATGACAAGAGCCTGTCTGGTTTGCAGGGCTCGCTCAATGGCCCGGGTGATCTTCTCTCCGACAACCGAGCCCATGCTTCCCCCGATAAAGCGGTACTCCATACAAGAACAGATCAGCCGGTATCCCCCCATGCGACCTTCGGCGTTGATGACTGCCTCTGTGTGGCCTGTGACTCGGTAGGCCTGTTCCAGACGTGCTTTGTAGCTCTTGCGGTCTCTGAACACGAGTGGGTCGGAAGTGCGAAGATCTTGATCGAATTCTACCCACTGCTGGTTGTCGAACAGGAGGTCGAGCCGCTGTCTGGCCGTAATCCTGAAATGATGTCCACATTTCGTACAGACCGCGTGGTTCCTTTCCAGATCCTTCTTCCAGACGACTCGTTGGCAACCCGGGCACTTCTCGAATAATCCCTCCGTACGGACATTCCTCTCCCCTTCATCAGGAGGTCGGAGTGGAGTTTTTTCTCGCTTGAACCAGCTCATTGAATGTCAAGACCCACTTTCATAAACACGAACCAGGCAGGACCCGTCTGCAAACGGTACCATATTTGTGAAAAAGTGAGGCGGCTGCCAGGCATTGTGTATAATTTCCGCGCGTCCCGGCCGCCCCTCCCAAGACCCTTTTGGAAGAGATGTTCCCGTTATGCTTGAGACCAGGTTTCCCGAGCCTCGAAAGAGGGAGATCCTGACCGTATCAGATGTTGTGGAGCGCCTTCGATGGGTGGTGGAGAAAGAGTTTCGAGACGTCTGGATTTGCGGCGAGGTGACCAATTTACAAATCTCCCGGGCGGGTCACTGTTACTTCACTCTCAAAGATGCTGAGGCCCAGGTTCGAGCGGTTTGCTTCAGAATGCAATTTCAGTATTTGAGATTCAAACCCGAAGATGGCTCCGAAGTTCGAGTCCGGGGAGGAGTCTCGGTCTACACTCCCCGCGGCGACCTCCAGGTGATTGTTGATATCCTTGAGCCGGCCGGCCGTGGTTCCCTGCAGGTTGCCTTCGAGAAGCTGAAGAAGCGCCTCAAGCAGGAGGGATTGTTCGAGCCGGCGATCAAACAGAGAATCCCGCTCTTGCCCTCCCGCATTGGGATCGTCACTTCGTTTTCGGGGGCAGCCCTGCACGATCTCCTTCGCGGGTTGAAGAGACGCAATGACCAGGTCGATGTGCTGATTGCACCCGTGCAGGTTCAGGGCAGATCGGCCGCCGTGGAGATCGCAGAGGCGATCCGCGCCCTGAACCAGAAGCCTGATATTGACGTTCTCATCGTGGCGAGAGGTGGCGGCTCGATCGAAGATCTGTGGGCGTTCAATGAAGAGATCGTAGCCAGAGCCGTCTTCCACTCGCGTATTCCGGTCATTTCAGCAGTTGGACACGAGACTGACTTCACGATTGCTGACTTTGTGGCCGATGTGCGGGCAGCGACTCCGTCGGTGGCGGCGGAAATCGTGTCTGCAGCACGGCAGGACCTGGCACAGAGACACGATGACCTCATGAACCGTCTTACTACCAGCATGTATTTGCTGGTGGAGAGAAAACGTGGACACCTGCAGCGGATTGTATCCAGTCCTCACTTCGTCAGCGCCCGGGAGAGAGTTCAGAAATGGGGCGGAGAGTTGCAGGAAATGCGTGCCCGCCTGCTGGGATCTCTGCCGCAACGGCTGATAGTACTTCGAAAGAGTTTCGATCAGGTCGAGCAGTCTCTGGGCTTGCGTGCCGAGTTCTACCTCTCCGCCCAGCAGAAAGCGATCGAGAGCATCAACCGACAGCTGGACGCCTATTCTCCTCTGGCTGTCCTGCAGCGGGGATATGCCATTGTGAGTCGGCTGGACGGCCGAATTGTTCGCGATCCTGAGCCTTTGCAAGAAAACGAAAAGCTCAAGGTCCGCGTGGAAAGAGGAGAGTTCAGTGTTCGTCGCCGGGAGTAGCCATGTCAGAGAATGATTTTGAGAAGGCGCTCACGCGCCTGAGTTCCATCGTTGCCGGGCTCGAGAAGGGCGATCTCCCGCTCGAGGAATCCCTGCAGCTCTTTGAAGAAGGCGTCAAGTTGTCCCGTTACTGCTCCGAGCGGCTCGAAGAGGCCGAGCAACGCATCCAAGTACTGGTCAAAGGGAAGGGTGGGAAGACAACTGAAGTGCCGTTCGAAGAGGCGGCTCTCGAGGATCAAGGTGGTGGCGAGTAGAGAGGCCAGTAACCATTCCTTTGACCTCGCCCCCTACCTGGACGAGTATCGCTCCCAGGTGGATCGCTATCTGGATGATGTCCTGCCCTCCGGGGAAACACACCCTCGCGTGATTCACAGGGCCATGCGCTATTCGGTCTTTGCTGGTGGAAAGCGAGTGCGGCCCATTCTTGCCCTCGCCACCGCCCAGGTCCTGGAAAGGCCGGTGGCGCCGCTCCTGCCGCTGGCAGCGGCCCTGGAACTCACGCACACCTATTCCCTGATCCATGACGATTTGCCCTCCATGGACAACGATGATTATCGGCGGGGAAAACCTACCCTGCACAAACAGTTTGGGGAAGGGATTGCTGTGCTGGCGGGAGATGCGCTGCTGACGCTGGCCTTTCAGCATCTGGCTGCGCAGCCCCAGCCAGTCGAAGCAGAGAGACGACTGACAGTGATCACTTTGCTTTCGCGGGCGATTGGGACCCTGGGAGGAATGATTGCAGGTCAGGTAGTGGACCTTCTCTCTCAGGGAAAACCCTATACCGCCGAAGAGTTGGAGTACATTCACGAATCAAAGACTGGTGCCCTCATTCATGCCTCCGTTTACTGTGCGGCAGTGCTGTGCCAGGCGGACGATCAGGAACTGGGAGAGCTCTCAGCGTTCGCCGCCCGGGCAGGGCTGGCCTTTCAAGTCGTCGATGACATCCTCGATGTCGAGGGCTCCTCTGAGGAGATGGGCAAGGAATCAGGCAAGGATCTGGAAGGGCGAAAAGCGACTTATCCCCATCTGTTTGGCTTGACCAAGAGCAAGCAAATCGCCGCGCAGCTGGTGGAAGAAGCCATCCAGCACCTGGAGTTCCTGGGTCCACGCGGGGAAATCCTTCGAGAGCTGGCACGCTTCATCTCGCTGCGGCGAAGCTAGTGCACTAGCCCGGATTATGCAAGAACCGTAATCCGCTGTTGAAAAAGGGCTCGAGAAGTGGCCCAACTCGGAAGCGGGCAGTTGTGACAGGCGGATTTGCGAAGAATATCGGTTGGCGAGGCGTTTGAGTGGTTGGGGGAGTGAATTTCAGACAGATCTGGGCCTGGATGAGTGTCGGAAGCGGTTTTTCGGGGAACTGGGAGAAGCTAGCTGGAGTTCAGGCGACTCAAGACGAGGTGAAAGAGGGGTTGTTCGGGAAAGGCTGAGGAAAGATGGACCCAGATGCGTCGAGTGGTTTGTCGGATCCGGGCCCCGATCTTGAGGACACGACGACGTAAGGTTTCGATTTCGAGCTTGTGCCAGGGGGTTCCGTGCAGATAGTCGCGCAGGCGCACGAACATCTGGTAAGCCAGTGCATGCAGGAGGAGTCGAAACTGGTTGGCCAGGAATCGATGACAGCTGAGTCGGTCCATGCTCAGATGATTCTTAAAGGCCTTGATGAAGTTCTCGGTCTGCCCTCGGTCGGTGTAGTGGTCATAAAGTGATTGGGAGCAGAGATCGTCCCGGTTGGTGACCACAAAGCGACGATTGATCCCGCGCTGATCGACCTCCACTTTGACAATGACGCGACGGGATCGATCCCAGCTGTTGGCTCGATAAAGAAACTCGTCAAACTGACGCTGTTTTTCCTCCCGCTCAACGAACCTTTCCCGAGTCGAATCCAGCAGGGGCTCGACCACTCGCTGCAGGCGAGGGTTGCGACTTAACCCAATGACATATTGGAGTTGATTCTCTTCACCTTCACAGAACTCGTAGAGCCGAGGCGTGGCAAAGCCGCTGTCGGCCCGAATCTCAATCTCGACATCCGTCCCCACTGCTTGTCGGATGGCCTCCACGACGCGCTTCAGAATGGGCACGATGTGAGAGGCAGCCCCCTTGTTGCCAGGTCTCAACACGGCACAGACCAGGTCTCCCGTGGCGGCATCGAAGATCAGCAAAGGATGCAGAATGTGGTTTCGGTAATACCCGTGGTAGAAGGCGAACTCCTGTTGGCCGTGAGTGTGGTCGTCGGTACTGTCCAGATCCAGGATGATCTTGGCGGGACGTCTCTTCTTCAGGGAGCGCACATAACGGCGTAGCAGCCACCGGCTCAGACGCATCAGATCCTTCTTGGTGACGGAGTTCTCCAAGCGGGAGAAAGTCGGCTGGGTGGCCAAATCGGGATCGCTCTCGGGCAACTGATCACAGACTGTCTTGAGCATCGGATCCGAGCGCAGCGTATCGGCGTCATTACAGTCTTCGTAGCCGGCCACGATCTGCAACACTCGTTGTCGGATCAACTTCAACAGGTCATGACGAATGTAGCGTCGGTCCCGGCTTTCCGCAATACACGAACTGAAGCCCTCGCACAATCGATGTTGCCGATCCAGCGATCCAAACAACAACCATCCTGCGTCGGAAGTGAGGCTCCCCCCATCAAAACGAGCTGTGATGTCTCTGTGGCTGTGAAATGGCAGGGTATTCTGGCAGACTGTTTTCAACATAGCCGTAGCTCCTGTTTAGGGTTGTTTTTATGTAAACCCTTTTATATCAGAGAGCTACGGCTTTTTTTCTGGACCCAAATCTCACTCGGATTCAGATCTCTTGCATAATCCGGGCTAGAGGACCTGGGGATGGCTGGGAAATCGAGATCGGGAACCAAACGCCTGCGGCTGGACGAACTCCTGGTCCGGAGAGGGCTTGCCCTCGACCGGAAGCAAGCTGGTGCTCTGATTCTGAGGGGTGCGGTCCTGGTAGAGAACCAGCGCGTTCACCAGGCCGGTACCCAGGTCAAGGCCGACGCCGGTTTGAGGGTGAAAGAGACCTCCGGCCGCTACCTCTCGAGAGCAGGAGACAAATTGGCGGCGGCTCTTCGTACGTTTCAGGTGAGGGTCCGCGGGCGAATCTGCTGGGATCTGGGTGCTTCGACCGGCGGATTTACCGATTGTCTCCTGCAGGAAGGTGCTGCCAGGGTGTATGCCTTCGATGTTGGTCGAGGGCAGCTTCACTGGAACCTACAGATGGATGAGCGGGTGATTCGCCGCGACGGAATTAACGTTCGCTACCTGGATTCTGAGGAGATCGGCGAGAAGCCGGACCTCATCACCGTCGATCTTTCGTTTATCTCTCTGCGCTTGGTGTTGCCGGGACTAACACGGCTATCACCTGCGACCATTGTGGCACTGGTAAAGCCCCAGTTCGAAGCGAGGCGATCCGAAGTCGAAGCGGGGGGATTGATCACTGATGAGACCCTTCGGACTAGAGTTATCGAGCGGCTTAGGGACGAGTTGACCGAATTGGGGGTCGAAGTCCTGGCCGATACGCCCTCTTCGATAGCTGGGCAAAAAGGCAATCGGGAGCATTTCTTTCTGTGCCGGGTGTGACGGCGAAGCGGCGACCGTATTTTAGAAATCACCAGTGCGCTGGTACTTACCCTCGAAGTGCCTTCCTCAGAGCCTCAAGGGCCAGATTTACGGCATGGGTCTTGTGTAGGGGGAGTGGGCCCAGATCTTCGAGCAGGTCTTGAGAGGTAATCTGCAGACAGTTCCGGACCGGCTGATCCTGGCACATTTGGGCCAGCGCCGCGGCCGCCGCGATCGCGGCCACACAGCCTGTTGCACGAAAGCGGCAGCCGGCGACCGTTTCGTCTTGTACTCGCAGCTCAAAGCTGGTCAGATCCCCACACCCCTCTGTGCCAATAATGGTGAGACACTTCTTCCCGGCTAAATTAGAGTAGAGGGCGAGAAGCTGGATTACAGAATGATAGAAAACAGAAGCGACAAGAAACTGAGGATTTTGGAAACCTCGGAGCGGAGGGGAGAGGTCTCCAAAATCGCTGCGGGACGGACCGAGCCCGAGAAGGCGTTGCCGCGACCCGACCCGGAAGTTCCTGCCAAGGCAACCCGTCGCCGGTTTTCAGCCCGCTATAAGCTCCGGGTCCTGGAGCAGGCCGATGGCTGCGAAGAGTCGGGCGAAGTGGGAGCATTACTGCGCCGAGAAGGACTTTACTGGTCGAATCTGCAGACCTGGCGACGCCAACGCGAGCACGGAACGCTGCAGGCATTGACCCCTCGCAAGCGGGGACGAAAGGCAAAGCCGGTCAATCCTCTGGATCATCAACTGAGGCAAGTGGAGGCTGAGAATCGGAAGCTGAAACGCAAGCTCGAGAAGTTTGAAGCCATGCTGGATCTCCAAAAAAAAGTCTCGCAACTGTTGGGAATCTCTCTGGCGAGCAGCGAAGAGAACGGAGACGAGAGCTGATGGACGAAGCTTTGCGATTCTCACAATCCCACGGAGTCCGTGCCGGCTGTCAGGCTCTGGATCTGCCGCCATCGAGTCTGTATCGGGAGAAACTTCGGCGCGAACGGCCGGCGCTGGATCCTCGGCCTCGGGCCGCATCCCCACGCGCCTTGAGCCCGCCCGAAAGGGAAGCCGTTGTGGAGGTCCTGCACAGCCGACAGTTTATCGACAAAGCTCCTGCCGCCGTATGGGCGGAGCTGCTGGACGAAGGGCGATACTTGTGCTCGATTCGAACCATGTACCGCATTCTGGCCAAACGTCTGGAAGTTAGAGAACGCCGTCGCCAGCGCCGCCATCCCCAATACTCCAAGCCGGAACTTCTGGCCACCGGCCCGAACCAATGCTGGTCGTGGGACATCACCAAGCTGAAGGGGCCCGTCAAATGGAGCTATTACTACCTCTACGTGATCCTGGACATCTTCAGCCGCTATGTGGTGGGCTGGATGGTGGCCACCCAGGAAAGCTCCCGCCTGGCCAAGGTCTTGATCGCCCAGAGCTACTCCAAGCAGGAGATCGTAGCGGGTGGTCTCACCCTGCATGCCGATCGTGGCTCGTCGATGAGTTCCAAAGCACTGGCCTTGCTACTGGCCGATCTGGGAGTCACCAAGTCTCACTCTCGGCCTCATGTCTGTGACGACAATCCCTACTCGGAATCCCAATTCAAGACCCTCAAGTACCGTCCCGAATTCCCGGCTCGTTTCGGCACCATTCAGCAAGCCAGAGACTTTTGTCGGGATTTCTTCGATTGGTATAACCGCGACCATCGCCATTCGGGTATCGGCCTGCACACTCCCGCGGATGTGCACTACCTCACCGCCATCACCACCCGTCGCGATCGATCCCAAACATTGGAGGCCGCCCATGCACTCTTCCCGGAGAGATTTCCCAACGGCAAACCCGTTCCTCCTCCTCTTCCCGAGGCGGTCTGGATCAACCCTCCCGAAAAGGAGAACTTTTGAGATGAAACTACAGTAATTTATTCACCAAAGTGTCTCAAAGTTGTTGACACGTTCCGCACACCGGGTTCTCGCTCTGACCCCCTGTGAGTGGCGTCGGCCAGCTGGCCGCTATGACGAAGTTCAGCTACAAGTTGCCTGACTCTCGCTGAGTACACTTCTGACCTTTACCTCGTCTCCAACTCTCACACCCAGGAGCTCAGCGGCGGAGCAGGAGAAAGCAGCAGCCTCCAGATGGCCGCTACTTCCAATGACTGAAAAGATTTCGTCGGGTTTCGCCTGAGCGTAGTAATTGTAGTGCTTGTCAATCTTCTTTCCATCGATTTCCACCTGTATGGACCCTGTGACGTCAAGCGGTGCGCTGAGATGACTACTTCTGATGTTGGTGATCACGTTCCCAAAACGGTCTATGTGAATCACCCTTCCTCGAACCGTATCAGGGGCGTCGCAGCGCACAGAGCCCAAATCGACCGTCACAAAGTCGGTGCTGACCGGACCGAACTCGGCAAGTGCAACGCCGCGGGCCAGATGGGCGATGACGGGGGCAAAAACGTCCCTTGCGTGGAAGGTCGGGGCAACCGGCTTTCGGAAGAAGCTCTCATTCCGAATCTCGACGACTTCGGAGATGTTTTCCCGTTCGAAGATCAGTGATAACACACCGTTGTCCGGAGCCACAAAGGTATGCTGTTGGGACGACGCGATGATGGGCTTACGGTTCGATCCAACGCCGGGATCAACGACTACAAGATGAAGCGACTGCTTCGGGAAACAGGAGTAGGCGGCCGCCAGTGTAAAGGCGGCCTCCAGGACATCGTGGGATTCTACTTCATGGCTGATATCAACCAGAGTGGCAGCGGGGCAGGTATCGAGAATGACTCCCTTCACCGCCGCGACGTAATAGTCGCGTCGGCCAAAGTCGCTCAGAAAGGTAATGCAGGGTCCGAACACGGTCTGATGATAGCAGGTGAGTTCTGGGTTCTAGGTTTTGGAACCGGTAATGCCGTTTGTCAGGCTTCCGCGCTGCGGCGCAGTCACTGTCGCTCCTGCCTCTCTGTGGTTTCCTTGATTGTCAGCTTTCCTCGCCGCCTCAGCGCGGGTCCCGGAGGGGATCTGTCCCGTCGCCAGGAAAGTGGGAGGGGCCTCCCACTTTCCAGAACCCAGAACCCAGTCCCCTTTATCTCTCCAGATCCCGCTGAAGTCTCTTGTTGATTCGAAAGACCGTGGAATCGATCTGGCCTCCCAGAAGCAGACACAGACTGCAATAGTAAAACCAAACCATGAGGACCAATAGGCCGCCCAGGTCTCCGTACATGTTGTTCGAACTGGAGAAGCTATTCACGAGGTGCCGAAAGCCGAGAGACCCACCGACCAGTCCAATCGTCATGGCAGAGCTTCCTGGAGAGATCACCCTCCAGGGTAAAGGGCCAGCCGGCATGGCGAAGTAGACTGTCTGCAGGCCCAGACTGATGAGTACAAAGATCAACAGCCACCGAACCAGGGCATGACCGAGCGTCATCAGCTTGTGCAACCCACTTTGCTCACTGAACGGCAAGCTCGAGATGGCCCACCGGCTCAGGTCATCGCCAAAAAACAGGAGCACTGCCGCGATCAGAATAAAGAAACACGTCCCTACGGTAACCACTATAGAGAGGGCCCGGATCCGATAATAGGAACGTCTTTCCTTGATCCGGTAGGCCCGGGTCAGCACCCCGGCCAGCCCGTTCAGGGCCAGTGAGGCCGCCCACAGAGCCATCCCCATCCACAAGACAGCCGAGCGGGAAGCCGCTTTCCAGCCCTCGGCGTTGGCCAGTACCTGGCTGACCTCGGCCCCCGCCTGGCTGGGCATAAATTGCGCCAGCCCATCCACCAGGCGAGTGAAAGTCACCAATTCGATCGGAAGCACTGTTAGCAGTCCCCCCAGGAAGATGAGAAACGGGAAAAAGGCCAGTAGAAAACAGAAGGCCAGCTCGGCGGCCATGCCCCAGCTGTGGGAGTCGTTGAAGTTCAACCAGAGCTGGCGCCAGAAATTCAGGTTCCCGAAGAATCGGAACGCTCGAACATCAAGGAACTGCATTGCGACGTCTGACTCTGATCAGGGGAGCTCTCAGCGACACCACTTCGGATAGCCGGCCCGGACTCTCCGATAGTTGTCCAAACAGCGGGGGCACTTAAACAGGTGATCAATGGTCTCGATGATTTCACTATCGTTCATCTGCTTGCGAGCCAGAGAGTGGAGCCTCAGATGGGGGACATGAGTAGAGTTCGCCTCGTGAAAGGGGAACATCACCATAAAAGAGAAGCGACTGATTACCGTCGAACTCATGTGGGGCCATGATACCAAATCGGAAAGAGGTCGAGTACTTCCTGACGGGAAGTAACCCCATGCTATAGTCTCAGTCTGATGGGCGCATCGGCTGAGAAAATCCAACAGCAGGTCGCTGAACTGAGGCGTGAAATTGAAGAACACAGTTATCGATATTACATCCTCGACGATCCCTCCATCAGCGACGCCGAGTACGATCTGAAATTTCGGGAACTGCTGCAGCTCGAGACCTCCTATCCTGAACTGGTGACACGGGATTCGCCCACCCAGAGAGTGGGAATCGAACCGGGAAACAAATTCCGGAAGGTCGAGCATCTTGCTCCTATGCTTAGCCTTTCCAATGCTTTCTCCGGCCAGGAACTGAGAGAATTCCATCGACGTATCAGCCGAATGCTGGAAGAGGCTGAAATCGATTTCGTGACGGAGCTGAAGATTGATGGGGCTGCCGTCTCCCTCACCTACAGGCAAGGACAGCTCGTGGGTGGAGCTACTCGGGGTGACGGGAGAGTCGGGGAGAGCATTACTGACAATCTCCGCACGATTAAGACGATTCCGTTACGGTTGAAGGGAGACACCCGAATTCCAGAGCTAGTGGAGGTTCGCGGAGAAGCCTATCTCCCGCTGACTGCTTTCGAAGCCCTGAACCAGGGGCGCGAGGCCCGTGGCGAGAAGACTTTTGCCAACCCCCGGAATGCTGCGGCCGGTGCGCTGCGCCAGCTCGATCCCACGGTCACGGCCCAGAGGCCACTAGCTTTTTTTCCCTACAACGTCGGGTACCTGGCAGGAGATGAGATCGCTACTCAGTTGGAAGCCCTGGAACTTCTCAAGCGATGGGGCTTCAGTGTCAATTCGCACTATCGGCTCCATGACTCGATGGAAGAGGTGATCGATTACTGCCAGGAATTCGAGACTCGCCGCCGCGAAGTGGACTACGAAATCGACGGAGTTGTCGTCAAAGTGAACCGCCTGGAATATCAGCGCCGACTGGGCAACGTGGCCCGAGATCCCCGTTGGGCGATCGCCTTCAAGTTTCCGGCAGAGGTGGCGCTGACGAGGCTGCGAGAGATTCGCATCAATGTAGGCCGCACAGGTGCGTTGAATCCCTACGCGGTCCTGGACCCCGTACGGGTGGGCGGAGTCACGGTTCGACAGGCTACCCTGCACAACGAAGACGACATCCGAAAGAAAGACATTCGAGAGGGTGATACTGTCAAGGTGAAGCGGGCCGGAGACGTGATTCCCCAGGTAATAGCTCCCCTCGTCAGCCAGCGTACCGGGGTCGAGAGAGAATTCAGCTATCCCGAACTTTGCCCGCAGTGTGGATCGAACATTCGTCGCATCGAAGGCGAGGCGATGGCGTACTGCCCCAATACGCAGTGTCCCGCCCAGCGTCTCGAGAAACTGAAGCACTTTGTCGGCCGGGGAGCCATGGACATTCGCGGACTCGGGCAGCAGACGGTTGAGAAATTGGTTGAGCTCAAACTGATCAAAGACGCTGCCGACCTTTACAGTCTCACCTGCCAGCAGGTCGGCAGCTTTCCCGGCTTCAAGGAGAAATCGATTGGCAACCTGCTCGACAGTCTTCAATCCAGTCTGGATCAGCCCTTCTCCAGGGTTCTGTTCGCGTTGGGAATCCGGCATGTTGGAGAGAGTGTCGCGGAACTGCTGGTTGGGAGTTTTCGAGACATCGATGAGCTTTATGAAGCCGACGTCGAGGAGATCGCGTCAATAAGTGGCGTGGGGCCTGAGATAGCAGGTAGCGTCCGCGCTTATCTGGACGAACACTCCAACTGGAGCTTCCTTCAAAGGCTTCGCAAGGCGGGGCTGAAGTTCCAGGCCGATGGGGTTGCCGAGACTCCCAGCCCCCTGAAAGACAAGACCTTCGTCATTACCGGGACACTCCGGGATATGAGTCGGCTGGAGGTGAAAAACCTGCTTCACGCCCTTGGAGGAAAAGTTACTGCGTCCGTTTCTTCCCGCACCGACTACCTGGTTGTCGGGGCCGATCCGGGATCGAAACTGGGAAAAGCGCGAGACCTTGGGATCGAGGTGATTGACGAGGCTGGTCTTCACAACCTGATAGAAGACGCGTCAGCGAGTCAGGGCACGGGCTGACCATTTTTCTGTCATTCTGTCCTGCGGAAAAGAGATTCGGCCATGGAAGTGTGTCGGAATTGTGACTACACTGTGCCTGACAGAACGCCGAAATGCCCTTATTGCGGTTACCAGCTGACCCACCCGCTGTGGAAAAAGGCGGGTGCCTGGGTGCTGCTGGTGATGATCGGCTACGGTTTTGTGAGATGCAATCTGCGATTCATGCAGGGACTGGACAAGTTTTAGCGGCCTGTGGGAATCCCACCACCGGCTGCTAGTGCCGGAAGCACTGCTAGTCGACAGGAAACCCTGGAAATGCCCATTCGCGATCGCGTGAGACAAGAATGAGTCTTGCCACCCACCGTTGCGGAGCTTTTCAATTTCGAAGCCATTCCATCACCGATGTTGGGAGGGTTCGTCAAAACAATGAGGACTGCCTCATCGATTCTCCCGAATCCGGTCTCTTCGGAGTCTGTGATGGCCTGGGAGGCCACGCGGCAGGTGAAGTGGCCAGCGCGATTGCGTCTCAGACCATCACCGAAGAAATCGAGAAGGCCAGTGGGCCAGCCCGAGAAGCCCTCAGGGGGAGTCTCGAACTGGCCAACCAGCGGATCCTCAGAGAACAGATGGAAAACCCGCTCATGCGAGGAATGGGAACGACGGTGAGTGTTCTGTGGATTCTAGGAGAACTCGACCAAGTCTGGGTGCTTCATCTGGGGGACAGTCGCATCTACCACCTTCATGGCGGGTCCATTTCACAGGTGACGGACGATCACTCTCCGGTCTACAAGCTCTACCAGCAGGGAGACCTGACCAAAGATCAGATTCGCCAGCACCCCCAGAAGAACCTCCTGGAACGCTCCCTGGGAATCAGTTCAACGATTGACCCCGACATCTTTGAGCTGGAAGTTGCGGCCCAGGACCGGTTGCTCATCTGCACCGATGGCTTGTCCGACGCGCTGTTGGACAACGAGATCGAAAGTCTCCTCAAGGATTATGCCCTGGCGCAGGCGGGAAATGAACTCGTAGCCGAAGCGAATCGCAGGGGCGGCCTGGACAATATCACAATCGCCCAGGTTCAGATTCTGGAAGCTCCGTGAGCGGGAACCCGCGGACTTCTAGAACTACTCAGGCGAGATGTTGCAGGAGCGAAGAAAGCGCCGGTCCGACCTGGACAACGTCCACGCCGGGAGCTTTCTCATGTCTTTCGAAGGAAGCAGTTTCCCGTTGTTGTTCGTTTTGTTCTTCATAGTCCCACCTTTAGCAGCCCGCTTTCCGGAATATCCCCGGGTCGGGTGGACACGCGCTAGTCACTTAGATGGAGGAGAGCTGGGAAAGTTCTAGAAAAGCTGTTCGAACAGCTTCTCCAGAAAAGTACGTGCCGCTTTGTAAATGCCCGGAGACTGGCTTTCTCTCGGTCCCGCTATGTTCAATTGCCGAACTCCGGAACGCCGGATCCACTGCTCGACGGTGGCAGAATCGAGAGGGTTTGCCAGGTCAATGAGCAGCAGGGGGCGTGACTGCTGGTTGGCCTGCCGGAGGGTCAGCGCCGTGCCGGGATCCACTTTGTCGCGCCGCAACACGAGTGTTCCATCGGAATCGCGCACATTCCACTCTGTTCTCTGTGCGTAATCCGCACAAGGCGTCTCCTTGAGAGGATAGCCTTTGTCCAGCGGGCCGTCCTCCGCTCGCCGCCCCTTTGGGCACCAGCCTCTTACCTTCAGACCAGAGGCCAGAGCCACGTCCAGCACCGCCCGGTCCACGCCGGTTTGTCCCCCGCTTCGGAGTGATTGGAGACGGACTGGCTCTCGATCGGGCATCTGGGGACATTCTAGACGTTCCAAGGTTCCAGCGTACCAAGGTTGCGTCTGGGAGAGGGAGAGATTCAGGCCGCTAACGCTCCCGGCTCCGTTTCAGGCTTCCTGAGTTTCGCTGTGTGGAGCTTGCCACAACTCTCCAATCCGGGATCAGACCTGACAGGTGAATCGCCAGGGGATGCTCTTCCAGGGCTCGGGGACGGAGTCGATGCCGATTCTGGGCGTCGCTTGAATCGTCTCGGGGTCAACCTCGATTCCGTCCTCCAGGAACAGGATTGATTCTGGAGAGCAGAGGTCCAGAGCGTTGTTCGTGCCGGTCAGGTCGAAGGCCTGACAGACCTTGGCCGGTCCGTCGGTGAGATTCCTGTGGCGCCCGCTTCGCCGCTGCAGCATGGACTCCACACCCTCCTCCGCAACAACCCCCCGCAGCAGTACGGCTGCGGGGAAGTCGTCTCGTTCGGTCACGAAGTTCAGTAGCCAGTGCATTCCGTACGTGAAGTAGATGTAGGCAAAGCCAGCTGGCCCCCACATCACTCGATTTCGGTTGGTCTTCCCGAAGCGCGCGTGGCAGGCTTGATCCTCGGAACCGATGTAGGCCTCCACCTCATTGATGATGCCCGAGAGCCTGGCGCCGGGTTCGAGCTTTACCAGCCGCTTGCCCAGCAGATCGCACGCCACTTCGAGAGTCGGTCGGTCAAAAAAGGAACGGGGAAGTCGAGGGGTCGGTTCGGGCATAGAAAGGCACACAAAAAAAGGAGTGCCGGGGGACGGAATTGAACCGCCGACACGGGGATTTTCAGTCCCCTGCTCTACCGACTGAGCTACCCCGGCAGTGAGAAAGAATTGTATTCTACTCGCATCAATTTTGGCGTGCAAACCCTGCTTGTGGGTGGCCACGGATTGAGAGTTAAAAGTGGAAAGTTGAAGCGTGTTTCTCATCAGATCAAGGAGGTCAAGAATGAAAGAGATTATCAATCCAGCCGGCGGACCGGGTGCGGTGGGCCCTTATTCCCCGGCCATCAAATCGAACGGCCTGGTATTTGTGTCTGGTCAGATTCCCCTCGATCCGGCCACTGGAGAGTTGGTGGGCGGCGACATTCCGGCTCAGGTCAGGCGCGTCCTGGAAAACATCGGTTTACTGCTAAAGGAGGCCGGTTCCAGCTTTCAGGAAGTGTTGAAGGTGTCGGTGTTTTTGGCCGATTTGAACCATTTCGAGGGCATGAATCAGGTGTATGCCGAGTACTTTGGTGATTCCAGGCCGGCCCGGAGTACGATCGAGGCCTCGAGGCTGCCGAAGGGTGTCGAGGTGGAGATCGATGTGATCGCCGCTTCTGACAAATAGAAAAGGGGCGGCACCGAGTACTCCCCTTCGAAGGTGAATACCAGGGCCGCCCATCTATGGGAAAGTCCCACCGGGGTGAGACGACTGCGTAAGTAAGCGTGTCCTTAGCTGACGGTCACGGGGATCTGGCGTGGTTTTGCTTCCTCAACCTTGGGGAGGCGAATCGTCAGCAGGCCACCCTTGAGGCCGGCGTCGATCTTGGAGCTGTCCACCGTGGCGGGCAGCTTGAAACTGCGGAAGAAACTCCCATACCAGCGCTCCACTCGGTGGAAATCGCGATTCTCTTCCTTCTCGAACTTCCTCTCCCCGCTGATGCTGAGGACATTCTCTTCGAGGGAGATATCAATCTCCTCCTTCTCAAACCCCGGCAACTCAACCGAAAACGTGAGTTCGGTCGGAGTCTCGGAAACATCAACCGTGGGTGACCAGCGGGTCACGACGGTGTCTTTGCCGACGTCGGGACTGAGGCGATTCTCAAAAAAGCGGTCGAAAACAGTATTCCACTGTCGTAGCTCTCTGAAAGGGTCGATTCTCATTAAGGTCATTTCTTTATTTCCTCCGTCTTGCTCGATGTCATGATCTCTTTCAAGGGCAACGATCTTTATCGTCGCTCCGACCTTTATTTAAGATCTGGATTGGAGGCAGTCAAGTTGGCTCCAGAGTGAATGTGGGAGAAAGTGGGGGGGCCTCAGCGCTGCGTCCGGGAATTTAAACGTCCTCCGCCCTGAGGCCCCTCCCACTTTCTGGTTTCACACCCCAGAACCTAGAACCCGGAACCCGGCACCCAGTTTGAAGATGGTAGTATTTTGGTTGCAACGAGGAACCAGGAACGAGGAACGAAAGAGGTGGAGAGACGAGTTTATCTGGACAATAATGCGACCAGTCCCATGGACTCGCGGGTGCTAGAGGCGATCCAGCCGTTCTTTCTAAACGAGTTCGGCAACGCTGCCTCGATCCATACCTATGGCCAGCAGGCTCGTGCAGCCATTGAGCGGGCCCGTTCGCAGGTTGCTGATCTTCTCTCCGCAAAACGCCGGGAAATCGTTTTTACCAGTGGTGGAACCGAAGCAGACAACGCTGCCATCAATGGGGTGGCTCGCAGGTTTGCCGGGAGTGGAGGACACGTCATCACCTCGGCAATCGAGCATCCTGCCGTCTTAAAGAGCTGTCAGTTTCTCGAGCAGAAGGGCTTCCGAATCACCTACCTGTCTGCGGGCGAAGAGGGAATTGTTCGGGCCGAGGATGTCAAAGCGGCGCTTTCTCAAGACACCATTCTGGTCTCGATCATGCACGCGAACAACGAGGTCGGCACCCTCCAGCCCATCGAAGAGATCGCCCGGCTCACGCGCCAGCAGGGAATTCTCTTTCACACGGATGCCGTACAGTCTGTCGGAAAGATTCCGGTGGACGTCCACCAGTTGGGGGTCGATCTCCTCTCTTTGTCCGGCCACAAGTTTCATGGACCCAAAGGCGTCGGGGCCATGTACCTTCGTGACTCGGTCAGGGCTGAACCCTTCATGCTGGGCGGCTCACACGAGCGCCACCGGCGCGCCGGGACTGAGAATGTCCCCGGAATTGTAGGGCTCGGCGAGGCCTGCCGGCTGGCTGTGGAATCGCACCACGACATGCAGAGTCGGGTAGCCGGCCTTCGTGATCGATTCGAGGAAGGGCTCTTGCAGCGTCTGCCCGGCTCTGTCGTGAACGGCAGACGGAGTTCTCGCGTCCCCCACACCGCAAATCTCAGCTTCGAAGGAGTTGAGGGAGAAGCGTTACTGGTGGCTCTTGACTTCAAAGGCATAGCAGTTTCGACGGGTGCCGCCTGTTCCTCCGGATCACTGGACCCCTCCCATGTGCTCCAGGCCATGAAGCTGCGACGCCGGCGAATCCAGGGCGCGATCCGGTTCAGCCTGAGCCGGATGATCAGCCAGGAGGACATAGACTACGCGCTGCAAACGGTGGTCGAGACGGTGAATCAGATCAGGAGCGTGGGAGTCGGTTGAATCAGCCTTCCCTTTCATAAGTAGTGAGTACGAAGTGCCTCTGGAAACCGTCGCCGGAGAGTGTGGAACGAGCCAATCTGACTCGCTTCATTCACAAGATAAGCCGGTCTTCTCCTGAAGTTGTCGACTATCCTAGTCTTTACAGATGGTCGATCAATCATCCTGAACTTTTCTGGTCCGAGGTCTGGAACTTCTGCGACATGCTGGCTTCCAGGAAATGGGATCGGGTGGTGGACGATGTAACCCGGATGCCCGGCGCCCACTGGTTCTCAGGGGCCAGGCTCAATTTCGCACAGAACCTTCTTCGCTACCGGGATGATCAACCCGCGATCATTGGCTGGAACGAATCAGGCCGCCACCAGATTCTCACCTACTCCGAACTGTTTCTGCGAAGCGCCGGTTTTGCCTTGGCTCTGCGGGAGGCCGGAGTCAAGACAGGTGATCGAGTCGGCGGCTTTATGCCCAATATCGCTGAAACGATCATCGCCATGCTGGCAACCAGCAGCCTCGGCGCGATCTGGTCGTCCTGCTCTCCTGACTTTGGTGCCAAGGGAGTGGTCGATCGGTTTGGACAGATCCGGCCCAGGATCCTGGTCTGTGCAGACGGGTATCAATATGCGGGGAAGTCCTTCGACCGGCTGGAGCGAGTCCGGACGATCTTAGAACAGATCCCTGCAATTTCCAGAGTTGTGGTCGTTCCGTATCTGAATTCGGACCCCGACATATCCACAATTCCCAAGGCTGTACTCTGGCAAGATTTTGCGGGCCGGGCCGAGGAGATCGATTTTGAGCAACTCCCATTTGACCACCCTCTCTATGTCATGTATTCGTCAGGCACGACGGGTTTGCCCAAATGCATGGTCCACGGCGCTGGCGGGACTCTTATCCAGCACCTGAAGGAGCTCGTTCTTCACACCAACCTGAGCAGGAAAGACAGGGTCTTTTACGCCACGACCTGCGGCTGGATGATGTGGAACTGGCTGGTGAGCAACCTGGCGGTGGGAGCCACGGTGCTTCTCTACGATGGGTCTCCGTTTCACCGACGGCCCGAGATTCTGTTCGATCTGGCCGAGCAGGAAGATGTGACTGTGTTCGGGACCAGCGCCAAGTATCTGTCTCTGGCCGAGAAGAGCGGGCTCCAGCCGTCGCGGACCCATAACCTGCAGTCGCTTCGAACGATTCTGTCAACCGGCTCACCCCTGGCGCCCGCCAGCTATGACTATGTGTACCGGGAGATCAAGGAAGATGTTTGCCTTTCCTCGATTTCCGGAGGGACGGATCTCATCTCTTCTTTTGCTCTCGGGAATCCCATCGGTGCGGTCTTCAGGGGCGAAATGCAAGCTCTGAGTCTAGGAATGAAGGTGGAGATCTTCGACGAGGTTGGCCAGCCGGCCGGCCTGGAGCAAGGGGAACTGGTCTGCTCGCAGGCCTTTCCATCCATGCCGGTGAAGTTCTGGAGTGACCCGGACGGGAGCAGATACCAGAATGCCTATTTCAATTACTTTCCCGGCGTCTGGCGTCACGGCGACTGGGCCCGGCTGACCTCGAATGGCGGCATGATCATCTACGGACGCTCCGATGCAACCCTGAATCCCGGAGGAGTGCGCATTGGAACCGCCGAGATCTACCGCCAGGTTGAGCAGAAGGAGGAAGTGCTGGAAGCCATCGTGGTTGGACAGGAATGGGAAGATGATATTCGAATCGTACTCTTTCTCCGGCTCAGAGAGGGGCTCACCCTGGGTGAGGCCCTGATCCGGGACATCCGCGACGGCATCCGAGAGAACGCCTCTCCTCACCACCTCCCCCAGAAAATCGTGCAGGTTGCCGATATTCCTCGAACGATCAGCGGGAAAATCAGTGAACTGGCAGTAAGGAATGTGATTCACGGCCAGGAAGTAACCAACGCCGATGCCCTGGCTAATCCTGAGGCATTGGACCTGTACCGGGACTTACCGGTGCTGCAAGAGTGAGGGTTGCGAGGGCTGAAAATGGGAGGGGCCTCAGGGCCGCGATCGGGAGGACTTAAACGGCCGCCGCCCTGAGGCCCCTCCCATTTTCAAGAACGCGAAACAGAATTCAGCACAGAATTCAGCGCTCCAGCAGCCTCCCCATCACTTCAGGGTCACTGGTAGGCAACTGACAGACATAGTCCTCACAGATATAGGCGGTGGCCCGGCCGTCGATAGCCCGGAAACTGTCCAGGACCTCGATCCGGGAGGCCAACTGCTTATGGGCTAGCCCGCCGTCCGCGAGAAAGACAACCCGATGTGGGAGATAGCGGCGATGCACTTCTTTGAGTAAGGCCCTGGTGTCTGCCCCATCTTTCTTCCCGGCCAGGAAGATTTGTTTGGGCTTGGATTCGGCGCGGCTGAGGGCCACCAGCATTAGGGGCATGGTGTGCGGCCCCCGCTGCAGTAATCCCGAAAAGGCCCTTGCCGAAGTGTTGCCCTTTTCCAGCAGCCTCTTTTCGCCGCTCAAATTGCCCAGGCGAATGAGATCGAGGAGAGCTACCGAATTGGGAGAAGGCTCTGCCCCGTCGTACTGATCTTTCATCCGCAGAAGAACCGATTTGTCCCGGCCCGTAGTGCTGAAAAACCCCGCTTCATCGGCGTCCCAGAAACGATTCTCCATGCCCTCCACGAGTTCAATCGACCAGAGCAGCCATTCGTCCTCCAGGGCGGTTTCGTAAAGGTCGAGCAAACCCTGGATCAGAAAAGCATAGTCATCCAGAAAGCCGGGGATGCCTCCTTCTCCCCCGCGATAGCGGCGCGAAAGGGTGCGGGAATCCGGGTCCCAGAGATGGGCTTTGAGGAACCGGGCAGCTTTGCGAGCCGCTTCCAGATAGCTGTCATCCTCCAGGACCTGAGACGCTCTGGCCAGGGCGGTGATCATCAGGCCGTTCCAGGAAGTCAGGATTTTGTCGTCGAGAAAGGGGCGGGGTCTCTTTCTCCGCGCCTCGAAAAGAAGCTGCCTGGCCTTCTCTCGCCGCTGCCGCACCTCCGATGTGGACAAACCGAGTCCTTTCGCCACTTGCTCTGCGGAGTGAGCCTCAAAGAGAACGTTCTTCTTTGCGAATTCGGAAAACGGATCGCGGGCCACGTTGCCCTCGGGCTTGAGGCCGAAGAGTCGAAGGAACACCTCTGCCTCCTGCCCCAGGTGGCGCCGGGCATCGGCTTCGGTCCATACATAAAAGGCTCCCTCTGCTTTTTCGTGAGCGTCTGCACTGATCAGACTGTCGGCATCCTCGGCCGAATAAAAGCCGCCGTCTGGACTTGTCATGTCGCGCAGAACATACTCCAGCGTCCCGCGAGCCACGGCCGCGAAGAACGGATCGCGGCTGATCTGGTAGGCCTCCAGGTAGGCCACGACCAGTTGAGCCTGGTCGTAGAGCATCTTCTCGAAGTGAGGGAGGAACCAGCGTTCATCCGTCGAGTAGCGGTGAAAGCCCCCTCCCAGCTGGTCGTTCATTCCACCCCGGGCCATCCCGCGCAGGGTGTGCAGAACCATTTCCCGGGCCTTTTCCTGACCCTCCAGCTGCGAGTAGTAGAGCAGAAACTGGAGGTTGACAGGCCTTGGAAACTTGGGAGCTGATCCGAATCCGCCGAGTTTCTCATCGAAGTTTGCCAGGTACCACTGGTAACCCTTATGGAGGGTTGTCCTAAGGGTGCCCTCGGCTCCGGAAGAGAGTCCCTGGAGACTTTGCAGACGGGCCGTAATGCGATCGGCAGACTCAAGAATCTTGTCGTGATTCTCCAGCCACTGTCGGTGGACAGTCAGCAAGACCTGAGGGAAGGCAGGCATGCCCGTCCGCGCTTCCGGAGGAAAGTAGGTTCCACCAAAAAAAGGTTTGAGCCCGGGCGTCAGAAAGACCGACATGGGCCACCCCCCGCGCCCCGTAGTCGTCTGTACAAAAGCCATGTAGACACTGTCCAGGTCTGGACGCTCTTCACGGTCCACTTTGACACAGACGAAATGCTCATTCATGACAGCGGCGGTCTCCGAGTTGGAGAACGATTCCCGCTCCATGACATGGCACCAATGGCAAGTGGAGTAGCCGATGGAAAGAAAGATCGGCTTGTCTTCTTTCCGGGCTTGCTCGAAGGCCTCTTCTCCCCAGGGGTACCAGTTGACCGGATTGTAGGCATGCTGGAGAAGATAGGGACTCTTCTCGTGGACCAGCCGGTTTGGTCTGGTTTCCGGACCCTCAAAAGCCTGGCAGCTCAGGAGCGAGCCAAGCCAGAAGATCCCTGTTGTTCGGCCCACCTTTGTTGCCATGTCGTATATCCAGCATAATTCATGGTCCCGGCTCTTGAAACCTCTACTCAGGGCAGGTGCGAGATTGAAGGGTCACGGTTGTATGAAAGGGAACAATTCCGGAGGGGAGTTCGTAGGTATTCTTGTGTGCACGGGGATCCGGCCTGGGAACCGGGACTTGTTAAGGTTGGGCCCGGGCGGGACGTATGTTTGTATTGACTCTGGTGGTGCTGCCCAATGTGTACACGCTTGTGGATGATTGTCGAACGGGCTGTGCAGGCTGTGGCAGAGCACGGGAGAAGAGCCCGAGCCCGAGGTGTCTGCTTAGCATTTGGTGGGACTTGCACCAGGGCCGGACGATAAGTCGCCGGAGGGCAGGAGGTCGACTCAGGGTGAAAACCGGGATCGCGGGGAGGGGGTGCTATTCCGATGTTCCAATAAAATTGAGCCGACCTCCAGCTGCTACGAGAGCTACGAATCGTGCGACTCAGGCAACTCCCGTAACCTCCTTGCTGGACGAAGATCGTGTCAACCACGATCAGCCAATCAACATCCAGTTGACTAGAATTGTTAATTATTTCGTATTTTCTCAAAAAACCCTGTTTTTCGTGCCGCGGTTGGGCGCAGTTCCGGTTAGTCCCAGGTGTCAGGTTCAGGTCCCTCGTTGCGCGCTCATTGTCATGCGCGCCCCTGTCTACGCGGCGACGGAGCAACTGCACGCCGGAACCGCCCGGAGGCGGTACGGAATTGTACCAATCGAGGAACCTACAGAGGCAGGAGCGGAAGCGACTGCGTGGCGGCCGTCAGGCCGCCGAAAGCAGCAGGGACACCAGAACGAAAACAGGAATCAGAATGACGATGCTGTATCCCATATAGCCAAAGAAAGAGGGCATTTGAATGCCGGACTGTTCGGCAATACTCTTCACCATGAAATTGGGACCGTTTCCAATGTAGGTGTTCGCTCCCATGAAAACCGCTCCCAGGCTGATCGCAGCCAGCAGGTGCTCCATGATGAACTCTTCACCCGGAAGTGGTAGCGCGGAAAGACCCTCCGTGATGGGAAGCGAGACAGCGGTCTCGAAGAAGACGACGTAAGTGGGAGCATTGTCCAGCACGCTTGACAACACTCCCGTGAACCAGAAGAACTCAAACGCATTGTCGATTCCCAGTTGGGCTCCTTTGACATGCAGAATCTCGATGGGTACCTGCATGCAGATGAAAATCCCACTGAAGAGAGCAGCGACTTCAGTGATGGCCACATAATTGAAACGGTTGCGCATACGAATGTTTACGTCGGTAGAGAGCAGCGAAAGGATCACGAAGAGAAGCATGACCGTCTCTCGAAAGTAGACGGGTGGATGGAATCCCGTGTTCAGGAAGGGTTGTCCGGGGAGGATAAAGGCCACGCTCAGAACAACTCCCAGGAGCGACACGAGGTTGATGGTCCCATGCAGGCGAAGTGGTTCAACCTGTCGCTCGTCCCGGATCAAATCGCGCAGAGCTTCCTTCCTGTAAACGATCGAGTCCCAGACGAAATAAACGGCAAGCAGAATGCTGTTGACAAGCAGCCAGTAGGGCCACAGGACCAGTGTCCAGGAGAACGGAACCCCCCGCAGGTAACCGAGAAAAAGAGGAGGGTCTCCAATGGGCAGGAGCAGACCGCCGCAATTGCAGGCACAGAAGATAAAAAAGAGAATCGTGTGAACCTTGTACTCACGCTCGATATTGGTCAGGATCAGTGGCCGGATGAGGACCATGGCGGCCCCCGTAGTGCCGATGAAACTGGCCAGAAGTGTCCCCAGGGCGATGAAGGCCGTATTAGTGGCCGGATGCGCCGGCAAGTCACCGCTCAGGTTGATCCCTCCGCTGATCACATAGAGGCTGAACAGAAGGACGATGAACGGGATGAACTCGGAAAATATGCCGTTACTGAAAGCAGTCCACAGGGTTTCCCAACCACTTGCAGAAGAGGGCAAGTGAGTAAAGTGATTCTCGAGTCCTCCCGGATGGAGCAGCCCGTAATAGAGAAGCGTCGATCCACCCAGGATGATGGTCACCAGGAAGCGGTTCCTGTTGTGGTGCCACCAGTCCCTGGTCTGGGAGAGAAGAGGGAAAACGGCGATAACGACAAGCAGCAGGGCAAACGGTGTGACGGCCCAGAGGGGTGGGACAAAGAGAAGTGAGTGAGCCGTCTGGGCATCTTCGCGGGCCCTCTCTACCAGTTGGGAGCCGGGAATTACTCCCAGGAAGAGCAGCACCGCATAGATGAAAAAGACAAGAAGAATTGCCCCAACTGCCCCTCGTGAAGAACGTCGCATCTGCTCGAGAAGGCTCCTTCTTTGCGTCGTGTTGAGCCGCTGATCAGGGCGAGATCTCTCCATTGGCTGTCTCGGAGTCCGCTATGTTTCGTTTAGAACGTCTTGCCGATCCGGAGGGGCTGAGTCTCTTACGCTGTCGTCAATCAGATGCCGCTCGGTGCCCTGCAAAGCCGCAGAGACAAGCTCTTCAATCCCCAGCGGTGCTTCCGCCTGTTCCACCTGCTCGAGTCTCGCGCTCGTTTCCGGATGTCTGGGGACGAACATCGAGCAACAGTCGTCATCAGCCCCGATGGACACGCCAAACGTCCCGATCCTTCTTGCTGTGGCGATGATCTCCTCTTTGTCATCTCCGATCAGTGGCCGCAGAATGGGTAGCTGACTGATAACAGAGACGACTCGAATATTGTCAAGCGTCTGTGAGGAGACTTGACCGACACTGTCTCCGGTGACGAGCGCCTTGGCCTTCTCGCGAGCGGCAATCCTGTTGGCTATTCGCACCATCATCCTTCGATACAGAATCACCCGCGTTCGCTCCGGGGTGTGGGCGACGATGCTTCTCTGAGCTGAGGCGAACGGTACCATGTAGAGTCGGGCACTCGGTTGGTAACGACAGAGATGCTCCACCAGTTCAATCACTTTATCCTGGGCATCCAGGGATGTGTGTGGATGGCTGTGGAAGTGAACAAAGAGGGGCCGGCAGCCGCGCTTCATGATCTTGTAGGCGGCCACCGGAGAATCGATTCCACCAGAGATCAGAACGACAACCTTCCCGCTGGTGGACACCGGGAGACCTCCGGGACCGCGCAACTTCTCAAAGTGCAGCAGTGCCTCTGCACCCAGGATCTGGACGTAACAGGTCAGGTCGGGCTCCCTCAGTTGAACGCGCTTGTGGGACTTTTCTTGCAGGAATCCACCCAGTTGCCTCCCGATTTCCGGTGTCGTGAGGGGATATCGTTTGTCGGATCTCTTGGCGGAGACTTTAAAGCTCTCGTATTCCCGGTTTTGAATCAACTCCCAGGACGCGGTCTGCAGATCCTCCATTGCCGAGGAAACAATCCACCCGCTGGCGTAGTTGGCAAGACCGAATACGTGTCCCAGGCGCTCGCGAATTCCACCCACAGGAGAGTCCTGTCGCAGTTCCACAACTACCCGGCGGGACCAGAGCCGGACAGAGCGATAAGGCAGTGAACCCAGCGCCTTCTCTATATTGGCGATAAGCTTGCGCTCGAAGAAATCCCGATTCTTTTTCTTGAGAGCAATCTCGTGGTAGTGACAGACAAAGCAGCGTCTCATCAAGATCTCTCGGGAAGTGCGTGGTTGCTCAAGCAACCTAGTTTATGGAAGTGAGTACCTAGCCGACTTTCTTGACCACCAGTGTGATGACGTTGGCTCCGTCGAGCTTCTTGTACAGGACGTGCACAACCTGGCCCTGCTCATAGGTGTCGCTCCCTTTTACGGAAGCCGGGCCGAGCAGGAAAATCAGTCGGCCCTTTTTCGTGTCCACGACCAACTGGTCCGAACTAATGGATTCGACCGTTCCGTAAATGTCGTACTGGCGTTCCTCGGGTGGCGGTCCCTTGCTCCATAGTTTCCAGATGCAGGCCGGCTGCACAACGAGGGCTGCCATAATAAGCGAGGTCAAATGCAGGTGACGCATCGGGGGATTCTACTCTCCTGGGAGTTCAATCCTCAAGACTCGCTCGAGGAGATTCTTCACTCGACGCTCCACCTGATAGCGCACAACTCGGAAGGCTTTCAAGACTTCAAGCGGCGTTCCTCGACTCTTGGCCGGATCGGGAATACTCCAGTGCTCCGGACGAACGTCGCGGGGGAAAGCCGGGCAGTTGTCCCTGGCATCTCCGCATAAGGTCACCACACAGTCAAAATCGCCGAGTTGAAAAGCGCTCAAGGGATCAGAAGTCTGATGGCGGATGTCGATCCCCACCTCGTTCATCGCCCACACCGCGTTGGGATTCAGTCCCGCCGGGCTGGTCCCCGCACTCGCAACAGAAACCAGGTCGCCAGCATAGTATTTTGCAAAGGCCTCCGCAAATTGACTTCGAGCTGAATTCCCGGTGCAGACAAAAAGAATTTTAGTCATGACTAAACATTTTGTTGTACCGGATCTAATTTCGGTCCATAATACGAAAGGATGAGCTCATACTGGAAAGGGTTTCTGCAAATTCCCGGGTTCCTGGCCGCCTTGTTGATAGTCGGCCTGGCACTGACCCTATCTTTCCGATCGCTTGCCGACGACGCGTCGGACAGTCGCGAGTTTGTCTTCGCCAGAGAAGTTATGGTAGCGCAGAAATGTGGCTCCTGTCATATGCTCCAGGCAGCGCCTTTCCACTGGAATGCAACGATTGGCCCTGATCTCACGCATCAAGCCAGGCGGGGAAGGTCGTCGGCATGGCTTCTGCGCCATTTGAAGGATCCCGCCCATATTCCGGACGGAGAACTGGAGCCGCCTTTTCGCGGCAAGCAGAACCTGATGCCATCCTTTGAGCACCTTTCGGATCAGGAACTGAACGCGATCATACGCTTCCTCACCTCGCTGCGCTAGCAGCCCGCGCTGCTCACCACCCCTGTTAGAATGTGGGACATGAAACTTGTTCCGTTCTTGATCTGCCTGCTCCTTGGGGTTCAGGCGGGCTCTGCAAACGACTCCAACTGGACGATTCCGTACAGACCCTCCGAGGTGCTGGTCGATGGATTCCTGTCTGACTGGGACGGATTGCCTGCTCTTCAGTTGGATCCTGCTGCGACGGGTGTCAAGGTGGCTGGAATCCCGGCCGGCGATTATGCCACTGCGAGCGTGAAGGCTTTCTGGGATCAGACGGGGCTTTACCTGGCAGTTGACTGGAAGGACGACATCTGGGATGTTCAAGAGGTGAAGCGAAGCGAAGCTGTGTTCGTGGCCAGCGACGACCGGCGTCGGGATCGTATGTACCTGTTCGACAACATCCGCATCCAAATCAGGGACGTCAAGTACAACTACCTGCTCTGGGCTTCTCCGAGAATCGACAGCCGCGGGCCATACTACTGGCAGCGTCTCCAGCGAGGAGGGAAGTTTCTGGAGAGAGCGACTCATGTCCCGGTGATCACTCCCCGGGAAAGCGATGGGAGGGCGACCCTCGAAATCATGCTCACGTGGGAGCAACTTGGACTCAAGCCAAAGGCAGTTCGAAAAAAGGGCTTGCGGGCAATATTGACCCTGGTTGACAGTGATTCCCCGGAGATGTCTGAGGAAGACAAATTGGACCGCGTAGGTCGTCTGGACTGGACCGGACTAATGAAACTGGGCAAACGCTAGCAGTCCGTGGGGAAGGTCGCTCGCGACCGGGGGGACTTCCAACACGGACCGCGAGGTCCGCTTTCAAAGAAAGAGAGTCATGACTACTCAAAAGGAGAGATTCAATGCGTAAGGCTGTGATCGCTGCAGTTGGACGAAGTCCTGTCGGTAAAGCACCACGTGGCTCACTTCGTCACACTCGACCCGATGATCTCGCGGCTCAAGTCATCCAGGCTGTCGTTGAGCGGGCCCACCCGCTCCCCAAAGAGGACGTAGAGGACGTGATCCTGGGGTGTGCGATGCCGGAAGGCGAACAGGGCACAAATGTGGCCCGGATTGCCTCGCTTCGGGCCGGTCTTCCCGATCAGACCAGCGCCATGACCGTAAACCGATTCTGCTCATCCGGCCTGCAAGCGATTGCCTTGGCCAGCCAGAGCGTAGCCACCGGTTCCACCGATGTGGTAGTCGCAGGAGGGACGGAGAGCATGAGCCTGCTTCCCCGGTCGGGCCACTTCTTTTCTCCCAATCCTTACCTCGTAGAGGAGGATCCGGACGTCTACGTCAACATGGGTATCACGGCGGAGAACCTGGCCGTACGCAACTCGATAGATCGCCGCCAGCAAGACGAGTTTTCGCTGCGCAGTCATACCCGGGCAATGCAGGCGCAGGATGGCGGACGATTCGATCAGGAACTGATTCCCGTGGATCTAGAGAGTGGGGAGGACAAGACACTCTTCGGGCGGGACGAGGGTGTTCGAAGAGATACCTCGGTGGAAGCTCTCTCGAAGCTCAGGGCAGTCTTTCACGCCCGGGGCACGGTAACAGCAGGCAACAGCAGTCAGACCAGTGACGGGGCTGCCGCCGCGGTCGTCATCTCCGAGGAGAAAGCACACGAATTGGAATTGGAGCCGATGGCACGGTTGATTTCCTTTGCCACTGCCGGCGTTGCGCCAGAGATCATGGGGATCGGCCCGGTGGAGGCAGTTCCAAAAGCGCTCAAGATAGCCGGTCTGACCCTGGAGGACATCGGTCTGGTTGAGTTGAACGAGGCGTTTGCCGTGCAGGCTCTGGCCGTCATTCAAGAGCTTGGCCTGGACCAGGACAAAGTCAATGTCAACGGGGGAGCGGTGGCACTGGGCCATCCTCTGGGTGCGACTGGCGCGAAGTTGACAGCCACCCTGCTGTGCGAGATGGAAAGACGTGGCGTGAAGTACGGGATAGTAACCATGTGTGTCGGGGGAGGCATGGGAGCTGCCGGCGTCTTTGAGTCTTTGCGCGTCTAGCTGTTCGAGTCCCCGCGTTTCTTCTTACTTTTCTTGGCGTTTGGCCCTGCCTAAGGGGGAGTCTGTCTGTGGAATGGAGCACTAAGATAGCCATCGTTACCGGAGCTTCTTCGGGAATCGGTGAGGCCACGGCTCGGGCTCTGGCAAGGCGCGGTTCCCAACTCTTCCTGGTCGCCCGCCGCCGGGAGCAACTCGCCCGCGTGTGCCAGGAGTGCCTGAAGGAGGGTGCGCCCAGGGCCGTTGCTTCGGCGCAAGACCTGTCGCGCCCGGGAGAGGGGGAACGGGTCGTGGAGCAGTGTCTCAAGGAACTGGGGGATCTCGACTTTCTGATTTGCAATGCAGGTTACGGAATTTTTGGTCCTGCCCGGGCGACATCGCCGGCCCACATGTCACGAATCTGGCAGGTCAATTTCCAGTCGGCCTACGAATCGATTCACCGGGCCCTTCCCCATTTTTCAGAAAAACGCGCGGGCCATATTGTCCTTACAAGCAGTGTTGTGGGAAAGAAAGGAATGGCCTTTGCTGCCGGTTACAGTGCCACCAAGTTTGCCCAGGTGGGCCTGGGTGAGGCGCTGTGGGGAGAGTTACGCGGAACCGGAATCGGCGTCAGCGTCGTCTGTCCCGGGTTTACCGCTACTGAGTTTCACGAGGCCGCTGAGCGCAGGATGGGCACGCCCGGGATCAACCGAACCCTGGAGGGCCAGGCTCCCGCGATCGTCGCAGAGGCCATTGTCAACTCAATCACCAACCGGCGCAGAGAAGTCCATCTGAGCGCAGCCGGCAAAGTTCTGCTGGCACTGGACCGGATTTCCCCGGCCCTCGCAACTCGGCTGATGGCCTGGATCGGGACTCGTGAGCTCAAGCCCCCCGAGTAGATTCCAACATGCACGGCCGCGAATCTGGAATCCTGCTCCTCAGGGAGTACCCGGCAATACCGGAAAGGCTGTCAGGGTGGCCACGTCTTCGGGGAATGGCGTTCCCGGATCGTCATTCTGCAGAAGAGTCACGGCCACGATCGGAAAGGGACTCGAAATGCTCAGCAGCCCCTGCATTTCATCGATTCCGTCAACCTCTGCGAATAGCTCGGTCACAAACCTCTCTGTGTGGTGGCCCGGCTGCAGATCCAGATCGCGGCTGGCAATCTCCTGGCCTTGCAGATCCAAGAGCCTCAGCTCCAGCATTCCGTCGCCTCCGGCCGGCGCCTGTCCCGGGTTCACTAGGGCGATTCCGGTGTCGAGCTCTCCTGTCGTGTCAACAAAAAGAGAAAACTCGTCTCCCTGCACAGCGGCCGGCACCCCGGACTCTGTCTCCAGTAGCCCCAAAGGCAGGTGAGTCTGGGAAAAAACTGCTGATCCACTCACTCCTTCAAATGTTGTCACTCTTGCGTAACCTGCCTCTAGTTCACCGAGACCGTCGGTCTTCAGCACCAGGGACTCTCCCGAATCGAGCTGAAACTCGAAGGAGGAATCGAAGCCCAGACCCTCTATGGTCAGTGCCAGGGGGGCGCCGGAACCGTCGAATAGGTCTAGGGCGACACCTGCCTTGGTGGGAGCCAGGTTCACTAGGTTCATAGAGGTCTGAAGCTGGGTTGGGCCGGCGCGACCGTTTCCGATCTGGGCATAAAAAAACTCGATGACTTGGAAACCGCCTCCAAGGGGAGCAGCATTCTCTTCCGGACTGCCTTCCAGCACCGGGAAAGCGGCCAGCGTGGGAATCCCTTCCGGGTACTCCACAGCTGGCTCACGCTGTCTCAGAGTGGTCAGTGCAACCGGATCCAGGCTTTCCATCGTCACAATTCCCTGCATCTCGGAAGCCTCCGCCGTATCTTGAAACAGCTGAGAAACAAAGGTTGCGAGATGTTGTCCTCTGGCCAGTTCGACAGCCGTCTGAGCCAACAGTTGGAACTGGTTATCGTAGAGTCGCAAGATGATCTGGGCAGGGCCACCGGCCGGGTTGTGTGCGGGTGCCGCCTCGCCGCCCGCGTTGACCATCGCCAGTCCTGTTTCCAGGTTGCCGATGGAATCAACAAAGAGCGTTGCAGACCCTGTCGGCTCTGAGGCAGGCACACCTGCCTGGTACAGAATTGTTCCGGTCGGCGCATGCCGCCGTGTGAAGATCCCGGTGATTCCAATGTGGTCCCCGCTGCGGATGCGTGCGTAGCCGGACTGGATATCTCCCTCTCCTGATGTCTCCCGCCTCCACGTCTCTCCAGGACTCAGAAGGACAGAAACAGCAGAAGTTGTGCTGGCCAGCAAGACACTGGGGTTCTCGGAAAAAGGGCTGAAGGAATCACCCTTGGAATCAAAAAAATCGATTGTGAAAGCTTCCTTCCCACTGCTTGCTGTGTTGGCAATATCGACTTCCGTGCTCAGAATGATGGTGCCACTCTGGCCGTTCCCGACTTGAGTCAGGAACTGAGTTCGCTCAGCCAGGTTCAGCTCGAAGGCTCCGATGTCGACACTGGGGCCGAAGAGACGGGCCTCACCGTCCACGTCGAACTCTCCAAGCCCTCCGGGGGGGGCGTGTTGCTTCCCCCGTTGATGGCAGGGGAACCGGCCAGAGGACGGAAATCACCGCTCTCAGCATCGGTAAAGTATGGATCGATCCCGATCAGGTTATTCTCTCCGCTCGCGTTGTCGGGATCGGACAGGTCGATCTCATTTCCGTACACGATTGAGTTGTTCAGGGTGGGTGCCCCCAGTTGAATCCCGGTTCCCTGGTTGTGAGCGACTGTCAGATTGGTCATGTGCGCTGAACCCACGATCCCGCCGGTGCCGCCGGCGATCAGCGAATCACGGAGGATAATGTTGCCTCCGCCGGGGAGTTCAAGCTGACCGTTCGTGCTTCCTATCGGACCCGTGTTGTTCAACCAGACGTTTTGACAGGCCTCAATGAGGGAGTTTCCTCGTGTGGCGAGACTGCTTCCGTACCCTGTAGCAGATCCGGTACCAGTGGCCTGATTGTCTTCGATTCTGTTTCGGTTGAAGACTCCTACGACTTGATCAGAGGCATTGATTTCGAGGGCTCCCCCACGAGTTTCGCCGTCGGATCTGATTCGATGGCCACGGAAGGAGTTTCCAAGCATCTGAAAATGCGCCTGCTCCCAGATATTGAGTAGCAGTCCGCCGGCCCGTGTCTCTCCAATCGAGGATTCGCACGAATTATTCACAAAGAGACTGTTCTCGATACGGACTTCGCTGGTGCCGTTGGCGGAGATGCTCAACGCACCGCCCAACGCGTTCGCCTGGCGCGTGCGAACGAAATTGTCAGCAAACTCGCAGTTGAGAATGTGCAGATGGGTCGCCCCCGAGTTCCTCATGAGGACTTCAACGGCTCCACTCCCGGCCACCAGAGCTCCGGTCTCATTCCTCCTGAACACGCAGCTCTCCAGACTCAACCCGGCCCGGTCTTCGATTAGGGCATGAATTGCCGAGCCGGAGGCCATGGGGCTCGACCCGTTCAGAAACCCGGCCCGGTTGCTGATGAACAAACAGGAAAGGAAAGAGAGCTCCGCATCATTACTGGCCTCGAACTCGAGCACTCCGCCTGTGTCTTCCGCAAAACCGCCCACAAACGAGAGGTTTTCGAAGCGAAGATCCCCGCCGGACAGGTTGATTTCAAGAATGCGCGAAATGCCGTCGCCATTGAACACAGTGAGGTTGGGGTCCATGGATTGCTGTTGGAAGAGCTCAAGCCAGCCCCCGAAATGGTCAGCATCCCGGACAGATCCTCCTCCAGCTTGGCTGTTTGCAAGTAGACTCCCTGCCGGATCCGTATCTCGTTTTCTCCGCCAGCGTCGACGGCAGCATCGATCGCCGCCTGAAGGGTGGCATACGTGCCCCCGGGGCCAACCGAAAAGGTGGCTGCGCAAACGAGGCCGGTCATGAGTTGAAACACAAGCAAACAAGGGAGCAATCGGATCATCACTGGACCTCTCGGGAACAACCTGAAAAACACAAGAGTATCCTGGAATTGTGTCAGATTTGGGAATTGAACTCTATAGCGCAAATCACCTTCCATCGACGCTCGCGATGGCGCGCAACGTGCCGGGTTCCAGGTTGCACATTCACATTCCAAGTTCCCTGCAGACTCCCGCTACGCAGAAGCCCCCGTGGCTAACCTCGATCCCGAACCGCTTTCCAGAGAACGGCGGTCAAGGTCTTGGCATCGCGGATCTTGCCCGAGAGAGCCAGTTGCAGAGCTTCGTCCGGAGTGTAGAACTCGACTTCCAGATACTCATCAAACTCGGGATTCCGGGCCGTTTCGATGAGCTGAGGACTGTAAAAAAAATGAAGCAGTTCATCACAGAATCCGGGGGTGGCGCAGAAACTGAAGACGAGCTCGAGGTTTACAGGACGGTACCCGGTTTCTTCTTCCATTTCTCGAGCCGCGGCCTCACCCGGATCTTCCCCGGGATCCAGCTTGCCTGCAGGCAGTTCCAGTACCTTTTCCTGCATCGGGTAGCGAAGCTGTCTGACAAAGGGAATCAGACCATCATCCCTGATTCCGAGAAGCACCACGCCTCCGGGGTGCCGAACAACTTCACGGATGGTGGCCCGGCCGCCAAATTCAAGTTGGTCCACTTCGAGACGGACAATCTTGCCGTCGTAGATGCACTGACTGTCCAGGATCCGGCCCGGTTCCGGCTTTCTCACTGGTTGCTCTCCTTTTCGACTTTGGCGGATCTTTCCGCATCCTAGTACTGTACTTGCGAAACCTAGTAACTGGTAGCGAAGACAATGTCCATTCTCAAAACACCTACACCCTGGTTCTTCAGGACGGTCTGGGGACATATTGGCATTCTGGTCTGTCTGGGCGCGCTTGCCTACGGCAACTCCTTTCCAGGCGCCTTTCATTTTGATGATTTTGAGTTGATGCTGGAGAGCCCGAGAGTGGCGGGCGAGCGTTTCGACTACGAGCTCTTCCTGAGTCACTACGGCGGACGACCTCTCACTCTATGGACCTTCCATGTGAACCACAGATGGAGCGGAGATGATCCAGCAGCTTTTCATGCCGTCAGTCTCTTCCTGCATTTGCTGACCGGCGTGCTTCTTTATCGAGCCGCTTCCCTCTTGGGTCTCGGACAGGGGGCCGCTTTGCTGGGTGCGGCGATTTTCCTGGTCCACCCTCTCCAGTCACAGCCGGTCAATTATGTGTGGTCGCGCTCGCTACTGCTCATGTCGGTCTGGAGCCTGGTCTCGGTGTTGACTATCAAGAAGAATCCGCTAGTTGGACTGGGAGCCTTTCAGCTGGCGGTGTGGAGTCGCGCTGAAGCGCTGATTCTGGTGCCTCTTCTGCTGGTCCTAAATCGCCGCTGGTGGTGGACGCCCGTCCTTCTCGGGTGCCTCAATCTCCTGGGCATCTACAGGGGGCTTGTTCAGGAGGAGCCTTCCGAGTTTGGTCCTGCTTATGCAGATTCTGAAAGCTACTGGTGGGCGCAACCCTGGGCCTTCATGCGCTATCTATCTTTCATGATCTGGCCCTCCGGTCTGAGCGTCGATCACGGTGTGGAAGAAGTCGGGTCCATTGAGGTCCTTGTTCCTGCCTTCCTGTTTCTGGCAGGGGTGCTGATTTTCTTTCTGCTTGACTCCCACCACGGGCTGCCAGGGCTACTGGGCGTCGTCTTGGGGCTATCAGTTCTGATGCTCTTGCCTGCGGCCTTGATTGCCAACCCCGATGTTCTGAATGAAAGTCGCCCCTATCTCGCACTTGCAGGAGTGAGTCTCGCCATCGCCATGCTGCTGCTGCGTGTGGCGGGACCGAACCCCGTAGCCCGGGTGATCGTGGGTATTGTGATCCTGGTACCTCTGATTCTTGCGACCAGGGCCAGGAACGAAGTCTGGCAGCGGGACGTGGATCTCTGGATAGACGCGGTCGAGAAAGCACCCGGGAAGTCTCGGGTCCACTACAATCTGGGATCTGCACTGGCCAGAGAGGGCCACACCGCCAGAGCTCGTCAGGCTTTCCTGAATGCCAGTCGTTTGAACCCCTTTGACGATCTGAGCTATGCTGGGCTAGGCTACTGCGCTGAACTGGAAGGCCTGACGGAACTGGCTGAACGCTATTACCTGCAGGCTGTTGAACTGGCTCCTGCCAACAGCTATGCACAGGAGGCTGCCGCACGAGTGGGGGCCCTCCCTGAGAGCTCGAAACCCTAAGGAGTAATAAGTGAAGTACGCAAGCCAGATCAATATCGTGATCCTGGTTCTCGCTCTGGGGATCGTGGGCTACGCCGTCTCTCAGACCGTCTGGAAGTCACCGGTCACTCCCTCTTTCGAGGTCGGAGGCTCCGGCTCCACAGGCGCCTCGAGCAGGGAAGGGAGCGAAGCTCCCGAGCCTGAGGCAGAGTTGCCAGGTCGCGAGAGCCTGAGACGACAGAGCCAATCGCCTCGACCGGCCGCGTTTCAGCCCAATCGAGAGCCGGAGGGTGGCTCCCGGGCTAATCGGCGACCGACGACTGCCAGCCCGCGGCGAGTTCTGCCGGCTGGTGTGTACTCGGGGGACAGAAACTCCGCGGGCGGTGGTCCAAGAGTGATTACAACGCGTCCCGGCTTTCCGCCGGAAGGCGGAGATCCGATTCTGCAGCGCGACGGGTCAGAGGGTCAGGAAGAATCGAGACCCCGACCTACCGAGGCCAGACGGGGAAGCAACCCCTCCGGGGCTCCCAATAGAGTGGGGCAGAGCCCGGCCGGCAACACACCGGCGCGCCCCCAGGTCGATCCTTCGACTCGTGGAACCAGACGAAATACGCAGCCGCCCCCCCCGCCCGCCCGCTCATCCGACCGCTAGTGCACTGCCAGCATGTTGTGGAGAGCGGAGCACTACGAGGAAGTCCTGAACAGCGACGGCAGACTCTGGGGAGGATCCAATCTGGGCAACCTGGGACGGGTCGCGGTTGAAGCGCTGGCCTGCCATCGGCGGAGCCATTCGATCGCTCTAACCCTCCCGCCGCTCACGGCGGTTCCTCTGAAGCCGGTCGGCCTGGGGTAATGCTGCAATGTACCGTAACCATTCATTGTGTCTAAGCCTGCTGGTTGGGATCCTCGTGCTGCCTGAGCTGTCCTGCTGCCATGACGACAGGGCAGAGCCAGGAGGGGCGTCGGATCAGCCCACCTTTTCGAATATTGTCCTGATTCTGGCCGATGATCTGGGCTATGGAGATGTCGCCTCCTATAACTCGGAATCGAGAATTCCGACACCAAACATCGACCAATTGTCCGCCCAAGGAATCCGCTTTACAGATGCCCACAGTCCGGCCTCGATCTGCACTCCCAGCCGCTACGCGATTCTGACGGGCCGCTATGCCTGGAGGACACGTCTGAAGTCCGGAGTCACGTGGGGGTATTCTCCGCCTCTCATCGAGCCTGAAGAGCTGACTCTGGCATCCATGCTCAAGGAAAAGGGATACGCGACAGCCTGTATCGGAAAGTGGCATCTGGGCCTCGGCTGGCAGAGCACGGACGGAGGGCCGGTGCAGGCCGAACCTACTGGAGATGCAGGCAATGTGGACTTTACCAAGCCGATCCAGGGTGGGCCCAATGTTCTGGGGTTTGACTACTTTTTTGGAATCAGCGTCACGCTCGACTTCGGCCCTTATTGCTACATTGAGCAGGACCGAACGGTAGGAATTCCCTCCCTGATGAAGACCAGCGATCATCTCCCGCCACGCTACCGGGAACAGACTCCAAGCTTGACAACTCCTGGTTTCCGCGATGATCAAGTCGGACCTGATTTTACCCACAAGGCGGTTTCCTGGATCATTGAGACGGTCTCACAAGACCCCGCCCGGCCCTTTTTCCTGTACCTGCCGCTCCATTCACCGCATGTGCCCCACGTTCCGCCGGATTTCATTGCGGGGCTCAGTCAGGCCGGCCGGCGAGGTGACATGTGCGCGGAGGTGGACTGGAGTGTGGGCCGGATCCTGGAGACGCTCGATCAGCTGGGCATCGCGGGAAACACTCTCGTGATATTCGCTTCTGACAATGGTCCCCTGCCCGGTGATCGGCGCGAACTCGGGCCCGGTGAGCAGTACCAGGCCTACGGTCACCCCGACAACTATGAAACCCTGAACCATCGGGCCAGTGGGATTTACCAGGCCGGCAAGCACAGTGTGTACGAGGGGGGCCATCGGGTTCCGTTCGTGGCCCGGTGGCCGGGGCGTATCGAGGCAGGGAGCACATCTGGTGACCTGATCGTCCTGAACGACATTTCCGCGACAACGGCCGCGCTGCTGGGAACTGATCCGGGACTGGATTCTGGTGGGGACAGCTTCCCCATCCGTTCTCTGCTGGGCAAGGAAGCCCCGGTTTCCGACATCCGAAAGGCGGCTGTGTTCCAGTCGGCTCTGGGGCTCTTTGCGATCAGGGAGGGGCCCTGGAAGTTGATTCGAGGACACGGAGGAGGGGCGCTCTATGACCGCGAGGCCAGGGCGACGCCCGGCGGTTCCCCCGGCCAGCTCTATCAGCTGGACCGTGACCCCGGGGAGACGATCAATGTTTGGAAGGACCACCCGGAAATCGTGACTCGGTTGAATGCTATGCTGGACAGAGTGCTCAGCGCGAGCGAACGGAGTGTTTACTAGCCCGGATTATGCAAGAACCGTAATCCGCTGTTGAAAAAGGGCTCGAGAAGTGGCCCAACTCGGAAGCGGGCAGTTGTGACAGGCGGATTTGCGAAGAATATCGGTTGGCGAGGCGTTTGAGTGGTTGGGGGAGTGAATTTCAGACAGATCTGGGCCTGGATGAGTGTCGGAAGCGGTTTTTCGGGGAACTGGGAGAAGCTAGCTGGAGTTCAGGCGACTCAAGACGAGGTGAAAGAGGGGTTGTTCGGGAAAGGCTGAGGAAAGATGGACCCAGATGCGTCGAGTGGTTTGTCGGATCCGGGCCCCGATCTTGAGGACACGACGACGTAAGGTTTCGATTTCGAGCTTGTGCCAGGGGGTTCCGTGCAGATAGTCGCGCAGGCGCACGAACATCTGGTAAGCCAGTGCATGCAGGAGGAGTCGAAACTGGTTGGCCAGGAATCGATGACAGCTGAGTCGGTCCATGCTCAGATGATTCTTAAAGGCCTTGATGAAGTTCTCGGTCTGCCCTCGGTCGGTGTAGTGGTCATAAAGTGATTGGGAGCAGAGATCGTCCCGGTTGGTGACCACAAAGCGACGATTGATCCCGCGCTGATCGACCTCCACTTTGACAATGACGCGACGGGATCGATCCCAGCTGTTGGCTCGATAAAGAAACTCGTCAAACTGACGCTGTTTTTCCTCCCGCTCAACGAACCTTTCAGCCGAGTCGAATCCAGCAGGGGCTCGACCACTCGCTGCAGGCGAGGGTTGCGACTTAACCCAATGACATATTGGAGTTGATTCTCTTCACCTTCACAGAACTCGTAGAGCCGAGGCGTGGCAAAGCCGCTGTCGGCCCGAATCTCAATCTCGACATCCGTCCCCACTGCTTGTCGGATGGCCTCCACGACGCGCTTCAGAATGGGCACGATGTGAGAGGCAGCCCCCTTGTTGCCAGGTCTCAACACGGCACAGACCAGGTCTCCCGTGGCGGCATCGAAGATCAGCAAAGGATGCAGAATGTGGTTTCGGTAATACCCGTGGTAGAAGGCGAACTCCTGTTGGCCGTGAGTGTGGTCGTCGGTACTGTCCAGATCCAGGATGATCTTGGCGGGACGTCTCTTCTTCAGGGAGCGCACATAACGGCGTAGCAGCCACCGGCTCAGACGCATCAGATCCTTCTTGGTGACGGAGTTCTCCAAGCGGGAGAAAGTCGGCTGGGTGGCCAAATCGGGATCGCTCTCGGGCAACTGATCACAGACTGTCTTGAGCATCGGATCCGAGCGCAGCGTATCGGCGTCATTACAGTCTTCGTAGCCGGCCACGATCTGCAACACTCGTTGTCGGATCAACTTCAACAGGTCATGACGAATGTAGCGTCGGTCCCGGCTTTCCGCAATACACGAACTGAAGCCCTCGCACAATCGATGTTGCCGATCCAGCGATCCAAACAACAACCATCCTGCGTCGGAAGTGAGGCTCCCCCCATCAAAACGAGCTGTGATGTCTCTGTGGCTGTGAAATGGCAGGGTATTCTGGCAGACTGTTTTCAACATAGCCGTAGCTCCTGTTTAGGGTTGTTTTTATGTAAACCCTTTTATATCAGAGAGCTACGGCTTTTTTTCTGGACCCAAATCTCACTCGGATTCAGATCTCTTGCATAATCCGGGCTAGGGTTGCAGGTCCGCGTAATGGGTTCAGTGGCGCGCACGATAGTAAGCGCGTCTTGGTCCGGAACGACGCGCCTGGTGTCACGCGCGCCACTGTCAGTTCTGGCCGCTAGTCTCAACGTCAGTCCAGGGGGGTGACGCCACTGGCCTTCTCGAGCAGAGAGATCGGAGCCTTTTCCGGTTGCAGCATCGAGCGGCGGTCAATTATCAGAGTCTGCTCCAGTGCGAACTGCCCTGACAGAGCTGCATGGGGCACGAAATCGGTAAATACCATCCAGCTGGAGCCAGGCGGAAACTCCCACCTGTATCTGGCCTCTTTGTCCTGGAATTCCCGATTCGCCTTCAGATGGTCGTGTAAGCGGAGCATGAAGTCGTCGTAGCGGGAGGGGGCTGCGAATGGCAGTCCCAGGGTCTTGCCCCAACGGATCAATTGCCTGCCCCATCGGCTCAAAGTCCCCTCTTGACCGGCCGGAAAAGGCATCTCGGAGGTGCCTATGTAGGTTCCCAGCAGCCGCTCGAATGTGTCGGCAGTGACCCACTGCCTGGACTCCACGGGATTGATGTTCAGGAAGAAGCGAAGGATGCGGTCTCCACTGGTGGGCCGGGTTGGGAAGGCATCCACGTGGAGCAAGTCATTTCTGGCCTTGAACTTTAACTGGCGATCCTCTTCCTGCTGAGGCCGGAAGCTGGCATAGTCCAGGCTCCACCCGGAGACGTAGGGGGCGAGAAGATCCCCTAGAAAACGGGTAACCGATTCCGTGAAGGTGCTCATGACCTCGAGCAGACGTTGAGAGTCTCGCGGAGACGCGCTGACCGCTCCGCTAACCACGTTTCTTCGAGGCTTGTAGGCGATGTTCTTGCGATACCCAGCTTTGACCTGCCTTTGGTCCAACAGGAAACGGATATCCCCGTCCGGAAGCAGAATCGGTGAGCGCGGAAAGAAAAGGACCTCGCCATCCTCCAGAAGCCGGCAGAACTCGTGTGAGCGAGAGTAGTCCAGGTTGTGCGAATCCAGCGTTACGAGACCCATTAGGGCTCCGCAGTTTAGTGAACCACTCCCGGCAGGTCAAATTGAGTACTTCCTGCAAGGGAGTACTGGGATTGAGCCACCAGCAGCGGTGGTACAATGCCGCTGTCATGACGCACCCGGACTCTCCCTTCCGTAACCGCCTGGCCGACGAAACGAGCCCTTACCTTCTCCAGCATGCCGGGAATCCGGTCGACTGGCATCCCTGGGGAAAAGAGGCTCTTGAACTGGCAGAAACCAAGGACAGACCGATTCTTCTGAGCATCGGCTATTCGGCCTGCCACTGGTGCCATGTGATGGAGAGGGAGTCTTTCGAGAATGAGGCGATTGCGAGGCTCATGAACGAGCGGTTCGTCAATATCAAGGTGGATCGAGAGGAACGTCCCGAACTGGACGCAATCTACATGAACTACGTCCAGATGACGACTGGCTCGGGAGGTTGGCCACTGACCGTTTTCCTGACTCCCGGCGGAGTTCCCTTCTTTGGAGGAACGTATTTCCCTCCCGACGACCATTTTGGGCGGCCTGGATTCCCGAGAGTCCTCGAGAGTGCCGCCGCCGCCTTTCGGGATCGCAGGGAAGATCTCGAGCGAATGGCTCCCGAGACCGTATCGCGTCTGCGCAGTACCAGTGAACTCGAAACTCCTCGAGGAGACTTGTCGCCGGTTCTTCTCGAGCAAGCGGCTTCACAGATCGCCCGGAGTTTCGATTCTCGTCACGGGGGGTTTGGTAGTGCTCCCAAGTTTCCCCAATCCATGGGCCTCGGTTTCCTGATTCGCCATCATTCCCGGACCCACTCCCAGCAGTCCCTCGAGATGGTGGAGTCGACGCTGCAGAAAATGGCCGAAGGCGGACTTCACGATCAGCTGGGGGGCGGGTTTCATCGCTATTCGGTAGACGATCAGTGGCTCGTTCCTCACTTCGAGAAGATGCTCTATGACAATGCTCTTCTGGCCCGCGTGTACCTGGAGGCTTTCCAGGTGACGAAGTCTTCCCTTTTTCGCCGAATTGTCACGGAGACCCTCGACTTTGTGCTGAGAGAGATGACCGACGCAGAGGGCGGCTTCTACTCAGCTCTCGATGCAGACACCGAGGGCGAAGAAGGTCGCTTCTATGTCTGGTCAAAGGAGCAAGTGGAACAGGAGTTGGGGGCGGAGGCCGATGTCTTTTGCGATTACTATGATGTCTCCGACGGTGGTAATTTTGAAGGCGTCAACATTTTGCACCCGAGGGCCGATCTGGGAAAGCTGGCCCAACGGCACGGCATATCCGAGGGGGATCTTGAAGAGCGGCTTTCGAAGAGTCGGCTGAAGCTGCTCGAGAAGAGGGAGACGAGAGTCAGGCCCGGGTTGGACAGCAAGATCCTAACCGCCTGGAACGGGCTGATGTTGGGGGCTTTCTCCCATGCCGGGTTCGTGCTGGGTTCATCCAGATATCTTGACGCGGCAGCCAGGAATGCTGAGTTTCTGGTCCGGGAGTTGATCGTCGAGAACCGGCTCCAGCGTACCTGGAAGGATGGTCGTGCCAGGCTCAACGGGTACCTGGAAGATTATGCGGCTACAGTCGAGGGGTTTCTGGCCCTGTTCGAGGCCAGTGCGGACCGGCGCTGGCTGGCGCTGGCAGAGAAGCTCATGGAGCAGACGATCGAACTTTTCTGGGATGATGCCAGGAGCAGTTTCTTTTTCACGACTCACGATCATGAGGAACTGATCGTTCGACACAAAGAATACATGGATAATGCCACCCCGAGCGGAAACTCCACCTGCTGTATGAACCTGCAGCGCCTGGGATACCTTCTGGACCGTCCCCACTATCTGGACCTGGCCAAACGGCAACTGGAGCGCCTGGGCCCTGGCTTCGCGAAGCATCCGCTCGCTTTCAGCAACTGGCTCCAGGCGCTGGACTTCCACTTCGGCCCGGTAACCGAAGTCGTAGTGCTGGGCGATGCTGGGGTTGAGGATCCACTGCTGCTGTTGTTGCGCGAGCGTTTTCTCCCATCCCGGGTGATCGTCAGGGTGTTGGAAGACACTCCCTCACGGGAGTTGCAGCAAGCCGTTCCTCTGGCGCGGGGGAAGAAGCGCCAGGGCAACAGGACTACAGTCTATGTTTGTCAAGATTCCGTTTGTACGCCTCCAGTCACCGATCCTCCGGATCTGGCCCGCCACCTGGAAGGTGTGACCCCGCTTTTGTAATCCGGACCAGTTCAGCCCTGAAATTGTGCAGCGCCCGGGCCCGATGGGAGATCTTGTTCTTCTCGTCTTCACTCATTTCGCCGAACGTCTTACCCAGAGGAGGGTAGTAGAAGATGGGGTCATAGCCGAATCCCGAGCCGCCTGACGGTTCGAGGGCAATCTCTCCCTCTACGGTCCCTGTTGCCCGGGAGACACTTCCTCCCCAGTCCACGCAGACAGAGCACACGAATCTCGCCGTTCGCTTGGACCGATCTCCTGAACCGGTGAGGTGCTCGAGTTGGCGAAGAACCCGGGCAATCCTCTTTTCGTCTGTGGGTCCGAACCTGGAGCTGAAGACTCCGGGAGATCCTCCCAGGGCGTCGACTTCCAGGCCCGAGTCGTCAGCCAGGCATGAGTAGCCGGTAGCCTCTCGGTAGCCGGCGGCCTTGAGTCGAGCGTTTTCCTCAAAAGTCGAACCGGTCTCGAGGGGAGCAGGGACCGGAGCAATCTGGCTGAGAGAGAGGAGATCCAGCCCGAGGTCAGAGAGGATCAATCGAATCTCGTTGACTTTGTATTGGCTGGTCGAGGCTATCAGGAGCTTCACTAGGAGGAGACGACGGGCAGGGCGCTACCGAAGTTCTGGCACTCCTGCTCGAGGATCGTGGTCTGCACATCGATGAGTTCTCGAATGCCTTTGGAGGCGAGGCCGATCAGGCAGTCCAGTTCCTTGCGCTCGAAGGGATGGCCCTCTGCCGTCCCCTGGACCTCAACGAAGCCTTCGCTGTTTGTCATCACAACGTTCATGTCGACCTGAGCAATCGAATCTTCCTCATAGGAAAGATCGAGTCTGGGTTCGCCGGCCACGATCCCGACACTCACGGCAGCCACCAATTCTCGAATGGGGGAGGTCCTCAGAGTTCCGTTCTTGAGCAGGTGGTCCACGGCCAGAGCCAGGGCAACGAATGCTCCGGTGATAGATGTGGTTCGTGTGCCCCCGTCAGCCTGGATGACGTCGCAATCGATCCAGATGGATCTCTCTCCCAGTTTCTTCAAGTCGACGACCGACCGCATCGATCGTCCGATCAGCCGTTGAATCTCCTGCGTCCGGCCCGAAGGGCGGCCTCGCGAGACTTCCCGTGTCATACGAGATCCAGTAGATCTGGGCAGCATTGAATACTCCGCTGTGACCCAGCCCTGTCCGGCGCCGCGAAGAAAGTGTGGAATTCTTTCTTCGACGCTTGCCGTACAGATGACCCGAGTGTCTCCACATTCGATCAACGCTGATCCTTCGGCGTGTTTGTTGTAAGGAGATACGATGTGGATTTCACGGAGCTCGTCCGAGGCTCGATCTTGGCGGGACATCACCGTATCTTACCTGAACACCGTACCCTTTGACATCGGCACCTGATGCGTGGCCGCAAGACCCCACATTTTCAATTAGTTACAGGGCTCTAGTGGAAGCACCCTGCCACCTGGAAAAGTGGCAGGGTGCGGATAGGGTGCGGTTTTGAGTGGCTGGTCCCCAACAAATTGAACTCAGAAGACACCCGCGTTGACTACTTTCGTCCTCTCCCATAGTCTCTACTGAACCCCAACAGCAGTATAAAGGAGGATTCCCCCATGAATCTCCGAGCTTGCTTTCCCCCAGCTTCCCTCAACAACAAGGAAATCGCCGCTATGAAGACTTGCAACACGTACTTGTGTCTATTGCTTTTGACGACGACTCTGGCCTGGGGTCAGTTCGGACAAAAAGTGCAGTACTTCCCCCAATTTGGCATCGGAGGCGGAGCCGAGACCGACCTGACGGTTCACAACCCCGGGGAGGCTCCTATCACGGTTTCGGTGGAACTGTTCTTCGAGAAAGATGCTGACCCTGGACAGCCCCGCGGCCTGGTTGCTGACTGTGAGCTGATAGTGGAAGTGGAGCCAGGAGCTACTGAAACGGTGACCCTGGATGGGGAATCTGAACCCTGTTTGGTGGAAACGATTACCGACGGTTGGACGAAACTGAGTGCGGAGGCGAACTTTTCAGCTACCCTGTTTTACCGCATTGCAGGGGTGGGAAACGTGGGGGTTCTCCCCAGCGACCTGGCAGAGGCGATGAAAGTCTTTAACTTCCTTGTGGAGGGGGCCAGCAATACCGGAGTCGCGCTGGCCAATCCGGACGCCGATGAGGAGAGCGAGGTGAGCTACCGGGTCTTGGGGGAAGAGGCGAGTCTAGAACGGGAAGGCAGCCTCACACTGGAGCCGGGAGGGCACTTTGCGGGTTTTTTCGATGCCGACCCCTTCTTTGCCTCGGAGAGCGGAGTGGTGGAGCTGAGCAGTACCAGCCCAGTAGTAGCGGTGGCACTGCGTCTGGACCGGGTGACTGGGAATGCAAGCAGCCTTCAGGGTGGCCAGCAGTTTCTACTGGCCAGTGTACCGGTGATATTGCCGGGGCTACCCATCCGTGGGGAACTGAATGAAGTGAGTCCGAATATTCATTGGGGGCCACAGTGGCAACGCAGTGGGTCCCGGCCCTGAGTTCGGGTCTGGCGGCGACGACGAGATTGCTGAGGTGGTGGGAGCCACGATTGGAGGAGGCGGAGCCGAGCAAACAGAGGTAAGCAACAGGGATGGCCAGGGTGCCATCGAGTGTCGGGATGATATTGGTCTGGTTTCTTGTCTGAACAGGGTGACGGATAATTTCGGGACGATTGGAGGAGGCGCCCACAATGAGTCGGATTACTTAGCTACCGTAGGCGGGGGAGCGGAAAACGCGGCCAGAGGGGGATTCTCCACGGTGGGCGGCGGCACTCGGAACACCGCGAGTGACGATAGTGCCACCGTCGGTGGAGGATTTTTCAACACCGCTAGCCCGGATTATGCAAGAGATCTGAATCCGAGTGAGATTTGGGTCCAGAAAAAAAGCCGTAGCTCTCTGATATAAAAGGGTTTACATAAAAACAACCCTAAACAGGAGCTACGGCTATGTTGAAAACAGTCTGCCAGAATACCCTGCCATTTCACAGCCACAGAGACATCACAGCTCGTTTTGATGGGGGGGAGCCTCACTTCCGACGCAGGATGGTTGTTGTTTGGATCGCTGGATCGGCAACATCGATTGTGCGAGGGCTTCAGTTCGTGTATTGCGGAAAGCCGGGACCGACGCTACATTCGTCATGACCTGTTGAAGTTGATCCGACAACGAGTGTTGCAGATCGTGGCCGGCTACGAAGACTGTAATGACGCCGATACGCTGCGCTCGGATCCGATGCTCAAGACAGTCTGTGATCAGTTGCCCGAGAGCGATCCCGATTTGGCCACCCAGCCGACTTTCTCCCGCTTGGAGAACTCCGTCACCAAGAAGGATCTGATGCGTCTGAGCCGGTGGCTGCTACGCCGTTATGTGCGCTCCCTGAAGAAGAGACGTCCCGCCAAGATCATCCTGGGATCTGGACAGTACCGACGACCACACTCACGGCCAACAGGAGTTCGCCTTCTACCACGGGTATTACCGAAACCACATTCTGCATCCTTTGCTGATCTTCGATGCCGCCACGGGAGACCTGGTCTGTGCCGTGTTGAGACCTGGCAACAAGGGGGCTGCCTCTCACATCGTGCCCATTCTGAAGCGCGTCGTGGAGGCCATCCGACAAGGAGTGGGGACGGATGTCGAGATTGAGATTCGGGCCGACAGCGGCTTTGCCACGCCTCGGCTCTACGAGTTCTGTGAAGGTGAAGAGAATCAACTCCAATATGTCATTGGGTTAAGTCGCAACCCTCGCCTGCAGCGAGTGGTCGAGCCCCTGCTGGATTCGACTCGGCTGCAGTTCGTTGAGCGGGAGGAAAAACAGCGTCAGTTTGACGAGTTTCTTTATCGAGCCAACAGCTGGGATCGATCCCGTCGCGTCATTGTCAAAGTGGAGGTCGATCAGCGCGGGATCAATCGTCGCTTTGTGGTCACCAACCGGGACGATCTCTGCTCCCAATCACTTTATGACCACTACACCGACCGAGGGCAGACCGAGAACTTCATCAAGGCCTTTAAGAATCATCTGAGCATGGACCGACTCAGCTGTCATCGATTCCTGGCCAACCAGTTTCGACTCCTCCTGCATGCACTGGCTTACCAGATGTTCGTGCGCCTGCGCGACTATCTGCACGGAACCCCCTGGCACAAGCTCGAAATCGAAACCTTACGTCGTCGTGTCCTCAAGATCGGGGCCCGGATCCGACAAACACTCGACGCATCTGGGTCCATCTTTCCTCAGCCTTTCCCGAACAACCCCTCTTTCACCTCGTCTTGAGTCGCCTGAACTCCAGCTAGCTTCTCCCAGTTCCCCGAAAAACCGCTTCCGACACTCATCCAGGCCCAGATCTGTCTGAAATTCACTCCCCCAACCACTCAAACGCCTCGCCAACCGATATTCTTCGCAAATCCGCCTGTCACAACTGCCCGCTTCCGAGTTGGGCCACTTCTCGAGCCTTTTTTCAACAGCGGATTACGGTTCTTGCATAATCCGGGCTAGCGGCCCGATTGCTACCGTGGGTGGAGGGCTAGCGAACATCGCCAGCGGCGAGGATGCTACCGTTGGGTGGAGGATTTTTCAACACTGCCAGCGGCGAGGATGCTACCGTGGGTGGAGGACGTGTCAACACGGCCAGCGGCGCATTGTCCACCGTGGGTGGAGGATTCAGCAATAGCGCGGACGGCCTGAACTCCACAATCAGCGGGGGATATGCTAACACCGCCAGTGCCATTAGTGCCACAGTGGCAGGAGGACTTGTAAACAGGGCCGACGGTGGTTCTTCAACCGTGGCTGGAGGGGACACCAACACCGCGAGTAAGATGGGTGCCACCGTGGGAGGAGGACGCTCGAACACGGCCAGCGGTATCGATGCCACAGTCCCTGGGGGTGGTCTAAACGAGGCTGCTGGCAGGACCAGTTTCGCTGCGGGTGCTAGGGCCAAAGCACTGGGTGATGGCACTTTTGTCTGGGCCGACCGAGCAGGCCCTGAGTTCAGCACTTCTGCAGAGAACGCCTTTCTGGCCCGGGCCACTGGAGGTGTCTTGTTTGTCACGGCGGTAGACCCGACCGGGGCTCCTACGAGTTCAGCCCATTTGCCGCCGGGAAGTGGTGCCTGGTCGGATTTGAGTGACCGGGAAGCCAAAGAAAACTTTCAAGTGGTCGATTCCCAACAGGTTCTGGAAGAATTAAGTCGAGTCCCCATCTCCACCTGGAATTACAAAGCCCAGGGGAAGCAAGTGCGCCACATGGGACCCATGGCTCAGGACTTTTATGCGGCTTTTGGGATGGGGGAGGACGACCGGCATATTACTACTGTCGATAGTGACGGAGTGGCTTTGGCTGCGATTCAAGGCTTGTACCAGCTGCTGCAGGAAAGGGTTCGAGAGATGGAGGAACTGGAGAAGGCCCACATCTACATCGAGCAGCTGCACGACAAGAACAAGAGCCTGGAGGCCCGATTGCTCAGGGTTGAGGAGGTCCTAGGGAGCCGAGCCGACAAGTAGCTCTCAGCGGCGAGGAGTTAGCTATTGCTGGCCGTCTTCAGCTCCTCTTCGGATGGCGCATCCTTGATCGTCGGCAGCTTGTTTACTGCCTGTCGGTTCCTTCCTGGCTCCAGATGTCCATACAGGTCGACTGTTATCTGGATGCTGCTATGACCTAACTGCTCCTTCACATAGATCATGGGTTCTCTGTTCTGGAGCAGCAGGGAAGCGCAGGTGTGCCGTAGATCGTGGAAGCGGATGCTTCTCAGTCTCGCCCTGGTCAAGTCCTTATCGAAGATCCGGCGCTTGACCTTATCCATATTCAGGGGATGCCCGTTACGGTTAGAGAAGACCCACTCGGTTATGGTGTTCAACCCCTTCTGCAGATACTCCTGGCGGCGCTGTCGTCTGAGTCCAGCGAGTGCTTCAAGCAGAGTATCGGATAGATCAACACGCCGCTTCTTGCCCGACTTCGTGGGATGGATACGCTGCAGCACGAACGATCACCGCACCGTCAGGAACTTGCCATTGAAGTCTATATCGTCCCACTGAAGGCCAGCCAGTTCACTGGCCCTCATACCTGTATGGATGGCGCAAAGGAACAGCACATAGAAGCCTGGTGAATGCTCCAGTGTGGTCCTTAGCAGTAGGCCCACTTCTTCCGCGTTCAGTGGCTGTATCTCTTTGTTGCGGGCGGGAGCCTGTTTGTAATACTTCGTGCACTTCGCGGCTGGGTTACGGAGGATGGTTTCGTCATCCACAGCGTGGTTCAGTACCGCGCTCAGGTGTGAGATCTTTTGCCTGACGGTCCCCTTGGCCAACCCCTTCTCCACTAAGGAAGCAATAAGGTCTCGAACATCAGCCTTGGTTATCTCATCGATCGGCTTGGCTCCCAACTGCGGGTTGATGTGCTTATCGAAATTGATCCGATACAGTCTCTGAGTCGTCCGGCGGGTTGCCGTCTGCAGGTATGTTCTTTTGATGTGCTCGTAATACTCCTTAAGCGTGGGAAGCTTCGGCTTCGCCTTTGGAAAAGCATCCTCCCCCAGTGTCAGCTTCGCCTGAATCTGCTTCGCTACCTTCTGAGCGGCCGACTTGCTGCCGACCTGCCGGGATACTCGTTTGCCATGGTGGTTGATAAAGACCCAGTAAACGCCTGACCCTTTGACTTTCTGTCTCACCTTCACGCCCATGGTTCACCTCCCCGATCAGAAGCAACCATCGGGACAGACTCCGCTGCGGAACGTGTCAACAACTTTGAGACACTTTGGTGAATAAATTACTGTAGTTTCATCTCAAAAGTTCTCCTTTTCGGGAGGGTTGATCCAGACCGCCTCGGGAAGAGGAGGAGGAACGGGTTTGCCGTTGGGAAATCTCTCCGGGAAGAGTGCATGGGCGGCCTCCAATGTTTGGGATCGATCGCGACGGGTGGTGATGGCGGTGAGGTAGTGCACATCCGCGGGAGTGTGCAGGCCGATACCCGAATGGCGATGGTCGCGGTTATACCAATCGAAGAAATCCCGACAAAAGTCTCTGGCTTGCTGAATGGTGCCGAAACGAGCCGGGAATTCGGGACGGTACTTGAGGGTCTTGAATTGGGATTCCGAGTAGGGATTGTCGTCACAGACATGAGGCCGAGAGTGAGACTTGGTGACTCCCAGATCGGCCAGTAGCAAGGCCAGTGCTTTGGAACTCATCGACGAGCCACGATCGGCATGCAGGGTGAGACCACCCGCTACGATCTCCTGCTTGGAGTAGCTCTGGGCGATCAAGACCTTGGCCAGGCGGGAGCTTTCCTGGGTGGCCACCATCCAGCCCACCACATAGCGGCTGAAGATGTCCAGGATCACGTAGAGGTAGTAATAGCTCCATTTGACGGGCCCCTTCAGCTTGGTGATGTCCCACGACCAGCATTGGTTCGGGCCGGTGGCCAGAAGTTCCGGCTTGGAGTATTGGGGATGGCGGCGCTGGCGACGGCGTTCTCTAACTTCCAGACGTTTGGCCAGAATGCGGTACATGGTTCGAATCGAGCACAAGTATCGCCCTTCGTCCAGCAGCTCCGCCCATACGGCGGCAGGAGCTTTGTCGATAAACTGTCGGCTGTGCAGGACCTCCACAACGGCTTCCCTTTCGGGCGGGCTCAAGGCGCGTGGGGATGCGGCCCGAGGCCGAGGATCCAGCGCCGGCCGTTCGCGCCGAAGTTTCTCCCGATACAGACTCGATGGCGGCAGATCCAGAGCCTGACAGCCGGCACGGACTCCGTGGGATTGTGAGAATCGCAAAGCTTCGTCCATCAGCTCTCGTCTCCGTTCTCTTCGCTGCTCGCCAGAGAGATTCCCAACAGTTGCGAGACTTTTTTTTGGAGATCCAGCATGGCTTCAAACTTCTCGAGCTTGCGTTTCAGCTTCCGATTCTCAGCCTCCACTTGCCTCAGTTGATGATCCAGAGGATTGACCGGCTTTGCCTTTCGTCCCCGCTTGCGAGGGGTCAATGCCTGCAGCGTTCCGTGCTCGCGTTGGCGTCGCCAGGTCTGCAGATTCGACCAGTAAAGTCCTTCTCGGCGCAGTAATGCTCCCACTTCGCCCGACTCTTCGCAGCCATCGGCCTGCTCCAGGACCCGGAGCTTATAGCGGGCTGAAAACCGGCGACGGGTTGCCTTGGCAGGAACTTCCGGGTCGGGTCGCGGCAACGCCTTCTCGGGCTCGGTCCGTCCCGCAGCGATTTTGGAGACCTCTCCCCTCCGCTCCGAGGTTTCCAAAATCCTCAGTTTCTTGTCGCTTCTGTTTTCTATCATTCTGTAATCCAGCTTCTCGCCCTCTACTCTAATTTAGCCGGGAAGAAGTGTCTCACCATTATTGGCACAGAGGGCTGTGAGTGGAATCGAGCGGTGGGATAAACTCAATGCAGCCATTTGCAACACCTCCGTTGTGTTGTGGTGGTCAGGCTCTGGTTGGTGTTCTAGTGTACTGTCCGGGAAGTTCACGATGTTAATAGTCAGGGCTTTTCGCTATCATTCCGTATGGCAAGACCACATATCCAACTACAACTCCCCGAAGACGATCGAGAGATTTTGCGTTCCTGGTTGCGAGCCTCCAAGACCCGGCGCAGTCTGGCCGAAAGGGCCGAGTTGATCCTGCTTTGCGGCCAAGGGTTAACGGCAACACAGGTGTCTGAAAGACTGTCCAAGCGCTTGCTCACTGTTCAGAAGTGGCGACGACGCTACCTGCAGCAGGGACTGTCAGGACTGGAGGATCAACCTCGCTCAGGCCGCCCCCGAAAGTTAGCGCCGGCCAAAGTGCGAGCCATCCTCAAGGCCACGGTACAACGGGTTCCCTGTGAGTCGACCTTCTGGAGTGTGCGCCTGATGGCCGAGTACGCCGGAGTGAGCCGCCATCAGGTCACTCAGATCTGGAAGGCGGCCGACCTGAAACCTCATCGAATCCGCAACTTCAAAATCAGTCACGACCCTCATTTCGCCGACAAGGTGATCGATGTCGTCGGGCTTTACATGGACCCTCCTGACAATGCTCTGGTCTTATCCGTGGACGAGAAGACCCAGATCCAAGCCCTGGATAGAACCCAGCCCATGCTCCAGCTCAAACCCGGACAGATCGAGCGACGAACACACGACTACAAGCGGCACGGCACGGCTAGCCTTTACGCCGCTTTCGATGTGGCCACGGGAGAGGTGATGGGGCGCATCACGAAACGGCATCGAGCCCAGGAATTCTTGGCCTTTTTACGCCAGATCGATCAAGCGCTCGATCCCAATCTGGACGTTCACCTCATCCTGGACAACTCCAGTACTCACAAAACCCAGAAGGTTCGAAGTTGGCTGGCGCGCCGAGAACGCTTCCACCTGCACTTTACTCCTACCAGCGCCTCCTGGCTCAATGCCGTGGAGACCTGGTTCTCTCAGCTGGAGCGTCGCTCCATCTACCGCAACTCCTTCACCAGCGTTCGAGATCTGCGACAGGAGATCCGACGATACATACGAGTCCACAATCAACACTTGGCCAAGCCCTTCAAGTGGCGCGCCACCGCCGATTCCATCCTGGCAAAGGTCAAAAAAGCGAGAGAATCAATCACTCAATGTTAACGTCGGGAATTTATCGGACAGCACACTAGCACCTTCCAGGGCCGCCCTCGTGAATCGTGTCCACCAGGCGCCACCGGGTTAACTTTCTCCCAACATACTCCCGATCTGGGCCAGGCCGCAAGAGGTTTCTGAGGTGCTGGCAGCGACGCCGGGGTGTGTCTCCCAAAGGGAGACAATGGGGGGCTGAAATGCCGGAACAACTGAGTTGTCAGGTGGTGACACGGATCTCCGAAGCGGCACAGACCACCGCTTTTCGCACTTGTCCCGCTACGTTGGTAAACTTGTGAATCATGCCCAGAAGATGCAGCGTATGTCGGCATCGTGAGGTTTCTGAAATCGATCAGGCGCTTGTGCGTGGGGCCTCGTTGCGAGACGTGGAGGGACGCTTTGGCCTGTCGCGCTCCAGTCTCCATCGCCACCACCAGCGCCATGTTCCTGAGACGATTCATCGGGCCTATGAGCGAACAGAGATTGACAGAGGCCTCACCCTGATCGACGAAGTCGAGGAACTGGCCCTGGTTAACAAACATATCCTCTACAAAGCTCTGGATGCTGGAGATCTGCGCATCGCATTGGCAGCGGTTCGGCAGCTGACCGGAGTCCTTAACTTGCTTGCCAAGTCCACGGCAGCGTCGAAGTCGAACCCCCCTGCACCGATTTTCGCGATCCCTTTCAACGACGTTCCCAAGCTTTCGATCGATGACGTGATGACGATTTTGCCAGAGGACCAGGTCTTTGAACTGCCGCCGGACCGGACCGGGGTAGAAGAGGAGGATGACGATTTTGGAGCCCGGTTCAGCTCGGCACAGAAGCAAGCCGGAAGGCGTCGCCGTCGGCTGCTGGGAGGGGACAAACGGTCCGCCAGGAAGGGGCAGTTCAGAACTCACTGAAATCGACATAAAACCTCTCTCGCCCGGGCCAGGGGGGGTACCCCCAGAAAGGAACCCCGCCACCATCGCGACTATAGATCCCCACAGACACGCACACCTGACCGGGTACTGAGACTGTTTCGCCATGTGAGCCCTGCGTTTATCGCCCAGGTGACACGGTGACGACAGGTGACAAGAAAACCCTATAAAACTCTCCATACGCGCGGAGCGAGGAAGTTTTAGAAAAACCCCGTCATCTCTTGTCATCCTGTCACATCTCATCGAGCAGACCGATTCCCTCCCAGAATCGGGTCCTTCCACTCCGATCACGCCGACATCCAAGCAACTCAAGCCGCTCGTTGAAGTCACGCCGCTTACATGGCCTTTCCTTGTTTTGGTCGCACCATTTCAGGTAGGCCGCCCATAGCTGTCCGATGGTGCACGTCAGGGTCTGGTCGAGTCGGCAGCGATCCTCAATGAAGTCCCGAAGTGGATCCATCTCAGCCCGCCAGGATTCATTGGCCGAGCATACCTCCGGCGGCTCCCTCAACCCTTCTTTCTGCCAAAGCAGACACCCCTCGACCAACCAGGCCAGAATACCCTCAGCCTCAGCTTTCAACTTCCGCGGCAGGCGTGGATCAAGATCAACGTAATCGTTTGGGATCGTCGTTGGGAATGGAACCGTCTTCAGGCGATTCCAAATTGCCGCGTCAGTTCCCCGGACGATCGGTTTGTAATTGGAATCCATGTAGAGCTTGTGAGTTGCCGGGAACTTAATCGGGTTTTCATACTTGCGACACGCCTTGATCTCGCCCATGCCAGCCGACAGATATTTAATCTTCGACTCGGCCAGCCTCTGACCCTTCTCACCTTCGGATGTGGTGACAAACCGAGCACCCTTGAGATCGGCAAGATCGGCCAGGGAAGCGTTTGACTGCCGGGCATGTCTGCTTACCATCAGATTCTCTATGAGGACCTGATGCGAGTACTCCGAGATCACAAATCGGACTGTGTCCAAAAGGGTGGTCTTGCCGTTGTTGCCATCCCCGAAAAAACAGACCACGATCTTTTCGGATACATCAGCCGTCAGGGCATGACCCAGGAGCTTTTGGAGATACTGGACCATCAGATGAACCCGCTCAATTTCCTCGGGAGAGGACTGGAGAGAGGCTCCCATGATTTCGTCCAGGAACCGAACAAAGCGGTCACAGCGTGTGCCTGGGCGGTAGTCGAAATGCACAAGTTTTGTCAGGTGGTCCCCTCGACTATGAGTCCGTAAGTCCCCCGTCCTGAGATCCAGTGTTCCGTTTTTGCAGTTCAGGAGAAACGGGTGCTGATCCAGCTGGTCAGAGGTGATGGCCAATTCCGGCTCGGCTAACTCAAGGGCCGCCCGGATCCGGGCGTCGTTCAGGCTGGATTTCGCGAACTTCTCAACCTCCCGGTCACCGCGGTCAACCGCTTCCTCCAGAAAGCGGATCATGCACTGCTTCGCCAGCTTTTTTGCGCGTTTTGTATCATCTTTTCTCCAGCGCCGCCCGTCCCAGAGCAGCCAGTTCCGGTAAGCAGGGCAGTAGCGCATGTCCTTGCCAAAGAGCTGGATGATACGATCAGCATTACCCGAGTCGTGGAAGCCAAAGTTGAGTAGATCCACAGGCCGACTTTTCTGAGGCAGCGAGTGGAATTGAGCTGGCTCCCGTGAGCTAACTCCCTTCCGTTCTGCTTTGACGGTGATCCCCCCGTAACCCTCAGCCCTCAGCTTCTGAGCAGCTGCCGAGAAGTCGCCGCCGTGGTTCAGCAGCGTGTAGGCTCTAAACTTGGTGTAGGACCGCTCAGGCTCGAACGGATGGGCGTTGCTGCTGAACACATGGAGCTGGTCATTCCCGTGAAAGTTGATGCTGGCTGAGTGCCCGTCCTTTTTCCCCGGTCTGCGCCAGTAGGAGAGGCACCCGACCGTATGGGACAAGCTCCAGCCGTGGGGCTGTAATATGTCAGGCCAGGGGGGGCCTTCACGGTTGTATATATCGCCGGGGCGGTCACCCTCTTCCTCTGCCGTAGGTGGATGTGGTGTGAATTCCGGCTCTGGCTTTTTCCATTCAGTTAAGTCCCGGGCCAGGTCGAGCATTAACTTCCGTTGTTCGGTAGTGATGATTGGAGTCTGGGTGATACCTCCGGCCAGGGGGGTGTAGGGTTTGCCTGAAGGGTGGCAGGCAGGGGGAGATCCGGGAGCCGCCACATAGCCGCCTTCGCCCCGAGTCTCGATCATGATTTCACCCTTGCGCTTCCAGGCCAGCTTCAGGTTGCCTTCGATGTGACCCGGGCAACGATAGTAGACATGCAGCCCACCGCTGGGCGTCTGAACCAGAGGCAGACTGGTAGCGAACTCCCTGCCCAGTTCCTCCTGCAGGCGTTTGAAAAACTCACCGATCGGGGCCCCGTTTTCGAAGTCAATGACTTCCAGACCTCCGGAGACTTCCCCGCTGATGACTGCGATTCCGCGCTGGCCGCCATTGAACATTTCTTGGAGTTGCTGGTCGGTTGGTTTCTTTTTCTGGAAGGGAGTCCAGGGGCGGTCGGCGGCCTTACTTCCGTCCGCGCGGATAGACACGACGGACAACCCGGAGGCGACGTAACGTTGAGCCTGCTCAAGCGGCTGCATGTTCAAACTCTTCCCTGGCCCGGAGGATGGCTTTCTTGATCTGGTGCTCGACGTGGTACGGCAGCTCGACGACTGGATAGAACCGCTTCTTACCTTCAGTGTCCATCCACTCTCTTTGTGGCAGGGACGCCCACGGGAGCTGCTCAGGCTGCTGGACGATCCGGCAGCCATGAATCTCTAGCTTGTCGCCGATCTCAACAGAACAGACGGCTTTGAGATTGCCGCCATTCTCGATCGGTTTGAACTTTGAAACTGAAACTCGTATCTGCCCCATATCAACTTACTTTCTTTGCTGGCCCCCTTTGGGCGGCCTTTTCATTTTCCGAGAACGGCTTCGACCGCCTCGTCCGCCAGCTTTTTCAGATGCTGTCGTGGCTGTTCACGGAACTGCTCAAGCCATTCATCTAGTTCGCTTTTCTTGACCAGGACCTTTCGGGCACTGACTCGAAATCTCAGGTAATCTGGGATGATCCGCCGAAGGGTACTGATCGATAGACCGGTGTATTCGGATACCTCCGCCCAATCGAAGTAACCTTTCTGCACCGTCCGTTCCCTTCGAGCCATCCGATCCGCTCACCGAGAGAGTACCGGGCGCTCTTGGATCAACGCCTCCAGGTCCTCCGGTTTGAAGCGCAGTGCGCCGAGCACTTTGAAACTTCGTATCTTCCGCTCCCAGGCAAGGCGTCGGAGCGTCTCTGGCTGTAGACCTGTAATACGCGATCCCTCGACAGCCGAGACAAGCTTGGGTCGGATGTTCTTCCTCATTGCAGATTCCCTCCTCTTCGTTTCAGACTCTCCTAATGTCCATGCTGAAATGTCATGAAGCGTGACAGGACACGCCTATAATGGATGCAAGCGCGTGGCTGTGGTTGAGGTACTACTCAGGGCCCAGAAAACTAACCCGAGACTTTTTTCGCACTTTGGAGTGGAATTGCTAACGGAAGAGGTGGCCATACGAAAAAGTCTCCGATACGCCAAGTTCCAGAACTCGGCATTTCTCCAATTTGCACAGTCGTTTTCGCTTTCGAGAGGTGATCCCGCCAGAACAGATGCCTTTTGTCGCCTCATCGTAAGGCGGGCTGAGTGGCGGTTTATCTTTGAAGAGATCTTGAACGATCTGAAAGCCCATTCACCCGAGACTGTCGAGGCGCTCGATGTTGAGGAGATGATACAGGTCGGGCTCTTCTGGGCTCATGCCCTCGAAGTTGCCGAAGAGGTCGCAGTCCGTCATCCGCTACTGGGGAGTGTGATCGCGCGGCTGCGTCTTTCTGAAGAAGACTATGGGAGCGGCGGTGTTTTCGATCTTCTTCTTGAATCAATCCTGCAGGGCATCAAGGATTCAAAGGGTTCCTGTCTCGACGCGCGGCGAGTGAAGGGTTACCAGGATTTGCGGAGGCGTTTCAAAGGCTTGTTTGAGTAATCCGAGCCCCGGGATCGAATCGATATTGTTTTACAGCTTTGTCCCGGCCCGGCGAAGGCTCTCATCATAGATCCCCCAGGTAGTCAGATCTCGCCGATGGAAGCAGCCCTGAATACCATCGCAGCCCGGGCGGATCAACATTACTCTACGGTCAAACGAAAGCTCATCGATTCTCGTCGCAGGCTGAGTGCAACAGTCCTCGATCAAGCGGTATTCGATGTGCTCACCAAACTGCGTTCCGAAAACCGATCTGGCCAAGAAGATCCCTTCGAGTCCTTCCTACGCAACCAGATTTCGAGAACTGTCTTCCCTATCACGGAGATTCGGTTCGTTAATCAGCAGATGGAGAAGGCTGCAGACGGGTTGGTTCTGGCATCGAAGACACTCTCAGATACCAATTGAGGAGAAAACAGATGTTACTTCCAGGCTTCTCTGGTTTTGGATCTACAGTTCGCAATAGAAGGGTGATTCGTTCTTTCTTGGTCAGTGGACGTGCCACAATGCCGGTTTTCTGGCTGTTCCTTTTAGGCGCATTAACTGGCCTAACGTTTTCTCAGGGCCCAGCTGAAGAAAAGCAACTTAGTCCATTGGAGGTGGCTGGCCGACTTGAGACATACGTTGTACAGCTGCAAAACCAGCATCGCCTTATCTATGAGTTCCTGGAAGGATGGACTCAACAGTCGATGGGACTCGATCCCACGAGCAAAGGCTATTCAGCGATCCGAACGAGCCAGGGGTACAAGCTATTGGTCGATGTGGTGGACATTGAGCCGTATACGGATGGCCAAAAGTTAACTCTTGCGATTGGAAATCCTTACGCCATGTCGTTCGTGGGCTTTCAGCTTAATGTGGAGTACGGGCCCAGGGGTGCTGGTGATGCTGCGCAGCATAAAAACTAGTAGCGTAACTTCTTTTCTGTAAATTCTGGTCAGACCTGGGTCGGAAAGACAGAGGTCTGGGACAGGATTCTCCAAAAACAGAACGACAATCTGGAAAGGAGAATCAATTGAACCCAGACCTGGAAAAGAGAGTACCACGGGAGATTTTGGAGGAGTTGATCGAGGAAGGGACAGAAGCCTTTCGAGGGATCCTGGAGAAGTTGTTCAATGTGGCTATGCAGGTGGAGAGAAGCGAGTTTTTGGGAGCAGAGGCCTACGAGAGAACAGCCAGCCGCCGAGGCTACCGAAACGGATTCAAAGGCAAGCGGATTCAGACTCGAGTGGGAGAGCTGCGCTTGGAGATTCCCCAAGTGCGCGGGTTGAGTTTTTATCCCAAGTCGCTGGAGAGGGGCTGCCGTTCGGAGAAGGCATTGAAACTGGCCATCGCCGAGATGTACGTGATGGGAGTCTCGACCAGAAAGGTTACCGAGGTTACCGAGCAGTTGTGTGGTCTGGAGATCTCGGCCACCCAGGTCTCGAGAGTGGCCGGGATGCTGGACGAAGAGCTGGAAGAGTTTCGAAACCGGGAGCTGGGAGAGTATCCGATCGTGTACCTGGATGCCCACTACGAGAAGGTTCGAAAGGGCGGCAGAGTACAGGACGTGGCCATCCTGAAAGCCCTTGGAGTCAATCGTTTCGGAACGCGAGAGGTGTTGGGTCTGAGCGCCAGGCTAAGCGAAGCAGAAGTACACTGGCGAGAGTTTATGGCGGAGCTGCAAAAGCGAGGTTTGAAAGGAGTCGAGCTGTTTGTCAGCGATGATCATTCAGGATTGAAAGCGGCCAGGCGAGCGGTCTATCCGTCAGTGCCCTGGAACCGTTGCCAGTTTCATCTGAGCCAGAATGCCCAGCAATATGCTCGTCGCAGGCAAGACCGGCAGCGGATTGCCCAGGCCCTGCGAGACATCTTCAACGCGCCGTCTCGGGAGGATGCCGAGGAGCTCAAGGGGAAGGTGATCAAGAAGTTCGAAAAGAGTGCACCGGAGTTTGTGAGCTGGCTGGAAGACAACGTGGATGAAGGGCTCACGGTGTTCGATTTTCCGAGGAGCTGGTGGCGAAGGATCCGAACCATTAACGGACTGGAGAGACTGAACCGGGAGATCCGAAGACGAACCCGAGTGGTGGGAATCTTTCCCAACGAAGCGTCGGCGTTGCGGCTCATCTCGGCTGTGCTTGCAGAGATACACGAGGAGTGGTTAACCGGCCGCCAATACCTGAACCTGGCCGGCTGGAAAAAACAACTGGAGGAATCCTTCCCTACAGGCCCTAAAGGAAATTACAGAAAAACAGTTGCTTAACCTAAAAACTTGGATATATATGATGCGGCGTCAGCTCTCGCGCTTCTCAAGGAAGCCCATGCGCAGCTTTACAATAAAGTAGAGAGCCTGCTCGAAGCAGATCGCTGGAACAAGGAAATGGAAGAGAAAGCGGAGAAGAGTGGCGAAGAAGCGGACGAATGGTTCAAGCGTGCCCTCCTAAACATATTCAGCGAGGCGAAAGCCGCCAACCAGAGCAAGAGAGCGGAACGTGTCAACAACTTTGAGACACTTTGGTGAATAAATTACTGTAGTTTCATCTCAAAAGTTCTCCTTTTCGGGAGGGTTGATCCAGACCGCCTCGGGAAGAGGAGGAGGAACGGGTTTGCCGTTGGGAAATCTCTCCGGGAAGAGTGCATGGGCGGCCTCCAATGTTTGGGATCGATCGCGACGGGTGGTGATGGCGGTGAGGTAGTGCACATCCGCGGGAGTGTGCAGGCCGATACCCGAATGGCGATGGTCGCGGTTATACCAATCGAAGAAATCCCGACAGAAGTCTCTGGCTTGCTGAATGGTGCCGAAACGAGCCGGGAATTCGGGACGGTACTTGAGGGTCTTGAATTGGGATTCCGAGTAGGGATTGTCGTCACAGACATGAGGCCGAGAGTGAGACTTGGTGACTCCCAGATCGGCCAGTAGCAAGGCCAGTGCTTTGGAACTCATCGACGAGCCACGATCGGCATGCAGGGTGAGACCACCCGCTACGATCTCCTGCTTGGAGTAGCTCTGGGCGATCAAGACCTTGGCCAGGCGGGAGCTTTCCTGGGTGGCCACCATCCAGCCCACCACATAGCGGCTGAAGATGTCCAGGATCACGTAGAGGTAGTAATAGCTCCATTTGACGGGCCCCTTCAGCTTGGTGATGTCCCACGACCAGCATTGGTTCGGGCCGGTGGCCAGAAGTTCCGGCTTGGAGTATTGGGGATGGCGGCGCTGGCGACGGCGTTCTCTAACTTCCAGACGTTTGGCCAGAATGCGGTACATGGTTCGAATCGAGCACAAGTATCGCCCTTCGTCCAGCAGCTCCGCCCATACGGCGGCAGGAGCTTTGTCGATAAACTGTCGGCTGTGCAGGACCTCCACAACGGCTTCCCTTTCGGGCGGGCTCAAGGCGCGTGGGGATGCGGCCCGAGGCCGAGGATCCAGCGCCGGCCGTTCGCGCCGAAGTTTCTCCCGATACAGACTCGATGGCGGCAGATCCAGAGCCTGACAGCCGGCACGGACTCCGTGGGATTGTGAGAATCGCAAAGCTTCGTCCATCAGCTCTCGTCTCCGTTCTCTTCGCTGCTCGCCAGAGAGATTCCCAACAGTTGCGAGACTTTTTTTTGGAGATCCAGCATGGCTTCAAACTTCTCGAGCTTGCGTTTCAGCTTCCGATTCTCAGCCTCCACTTGCCTCAGTTGATGATCCAGAGGATTGACCGGCTTTGCCTTTCGTCCCCGCTTGCGAGGGGTCAATGCCTGCAGCGTTCCGTGCTCGCGTTGGCGTCGCCAGGTCTGCAGATTCGACCAGTAAAGTCCTTCTCGGCGCAGTAATGCTCCCACTTCGCCCGACTCTTCGCAGCCATCGGCCTGCTCCAGGACCCGGAGCTTATAGCGGGCTGAAAACCGGCGACGGGTTGCCTTGGCAGGAACTTCCGGGTCGGGTCGCGGCAACGCCTTCTCGGGCTCGGTCCGTCCCGCAGCGATTTTGGAGACCTCTCCCCTCCGCTCCGAGGTTTCCAAAATCCTCAGTTTCTTGTCGCTTCTGTTTTCTATCATTCTGTAATCCAGCTTCTCGCCCTCTACTCTAATTTAGCCGGGAAGAAGTGTCTCACCATTATTGGCACAGAGGGGAGCGAGGGAACAGGAGCTGAGAGAAAAACTGAGATCCAAATCCGAAAGCTTCACTGACACGTTGAAATCGGGAAGCTGGACTAAAGTCTCATTAGTGTTAGCACCCGCTTCTCCGGAAGACCTAGCTTATCTCCGCCTTGCTTCGGTTGTGACGAACCAAATCTCCCTCGTCGCGGATCCCTGAGAATCCAAGTGTTTGCCGTGCTGTCCACGGGCATCGACTGGCACTTCGCTACGCTGCCACCGGCCAGTCGCGGTACAAGGCTTCTGCCCACCCATGATCGTTGGAACAAACTGTAGGTCCAGCAATACTAGGTGATGCCAGCGGTCGGCGGTTAGGCTGATGCTACGGCACTTGCACACACCCGTCTGGTTTGTGACGCAAGCAGGCGGTGCACTTATCCGACGCCTTCGGTCTCACGAGTATCTTTGTCCCGGGAGCCCTCATCACGGTGATCGCTTCTTTAGGAGATCCAAAGTTGGTCCATTGAGGGGCACAGTGGATGTGGGCTTCGGAGCGAAAATCCTCGGTGCCTTCCTGGCAAACGGATTCCGAGCACTGTACTGGGAGAACGGTGACCCCCAGCGTGAAACGGGATTATTGATGGATTGCATGGATGTCGAGCTGCCGTATCTCCCCATCGGGTTGGAGATCGAATCTGCTTGGTAAGGGTTCCTACTCAACCGGCCCAGGTAAGTACCATCTTCTCCGATCAGCACCGGAGAGCTGCTTGAGTAAGGATTCCTCACGGCTCTGCCATAGATCCCCATGGGATTGTTGATGCTCTCAGCTGAAAGCGGTGAACCGTATCTACCCAGACGATTGGAAGTCGAGTCAGACTGCGATGGGTTGGCACTGTAGCGCCCAGATATTCTCCAAGGCGGCTCTTGCGTTGGGTGTCCGATTGTCCCAGCAAGAGGACTCCAGACATTAGGATTGTCAATCCAGCAACAACAGCGAGTCTGTTCACAGACACCTCCCTCGAATCGCGATCATTCCTCGGGCGCGACATCATAGGCTTGTGACTTGATTGTACGCAACTCAAGCGAGCAGGTAAATTGGGGAGCACGATCACCAGGAGAAGTGCGCGTTGTAGGGGGTTATAATCTCAAACACCCCGAAACAATTGAGCAGATCATGCGCCACCTGTTCTTGCTATCCCTTTTTCTCCTGGCTCCTCTCTCCCCCCTCCATTCCGCACAGGAACCACCCGACGCTGTAGCCCAACTTCGCTCGGACGCCGAGCAGGGTGACATCGACGCCCAAATGAACCTAGGCGTTCTGTACGAAAAGGGTGACGGTGTTCCGCAGGATTACGTCAAGGCCCGGGCCTGGTATCTTAAAGCCGCCGAGCAGGATGACATCGACGCCCAATTCAACCTTGGCCTTCTCTACCTCAACGGCCACGGCGTTAAGCAGGATTACGTCGAGGCCCGAAACTGGTTTCTTAAAGCCGCCGAGCAGGGCGATATCGAGGCCCAATTCAACCTTGGCCTTCTCTACTGTGGCGGCTATGGCGTTGGGCAGGATTACGTCGAAGCCCGGGACTGGTGGCTCAAAGCCGCCGAACACGGCTACGTCGAGGCCCAATACACTCTTGGCCTTCTTTACTATGGCGGCCACCCCGTTGCGCAGCACTTGAAATGGTTTCCCAAAGTCGCCGGGCAGGGCAACGCCAAGTCCCAAATGAACCTTGGCGTTCTTCGCTACGAAAAAGGCGACGGCGTTGCGCGGGATTACAGCATGGCCTACATCTGGTGGGACATCGCCGCAGCGCGGGGCCACGGCGCTGCAAGAAAATATCGCGACGCTGCTGCTGCAAAGCTCGACCCTGCATCGCTTGCCGAGGCCCAGAAACTTTCAACAGAGTACTTCAAACGCTATGTCGAGCCTTTTCAGTAGTCGGCAAGAGCTTTCTCCGTCGATGGTGCGGGCAAATGAGCAGGAATTGGGGAGGGCGCCTTCTGTGTTTCAGGGGAAGGCGCCCCCTTCGAAGTAAGACCCAGGCTCGCTCAGAGGGATGAAGAAGCGTTGCCTAGCCCGGATTATGCAAGAACCGTAATCCGCTGTTGAAAAAGGGCTCGAGAAGTGGCCCAACTCGGAAGCGGGCAGTTGTGACAGGCGGATTTGCGAAGAATATCGGTTGGCGAGGCGTTTGAGTGGTTGGGGGAGTGAATTTCAGACAGATCTGGGCCTGGATGAGTGTCGGAAGCGGTTTTTCGGGGAACTGGGAGAAGCTAGCTGGAGTTCAGGCGACTCAAGACGAGGTGAAAGAGGGGTTGTTCGGGAAAGGCTGAGGAAAGATGGACCCAGATGCGTCGAGTGGTTTGTCGGATGCGGGCCCCGATCTTGAGGACACGACGACGTAAGGTTTCGATTTCGAGCTTGTGGCCAGGGGGTTCCGTGCAGATAGTCGCGCAGGCGCACGAACATCTGGTAAGCCAGTGCATGCAGGAGGAGTCGAAACTGGTTGGCCAGGAATCGATGACAGCTGAGTCGGTCCATGCTCAGATGATTCTTAAAGGCCTTGATGAAGTTCTCGGTCTGCCCTCGGTCGGTGTAGTGGTCATAAAGTGATTGGGAGCAGAGATCGTCCCGGTTGGTGACCACAAAGCGACGATTGATCCCGCGCTGATCGACCTCCACTTTGACAATGACGCGACGGGATCGATCCCAGCTGTTGGCTCGATAAAGAAACTCGTCAAACTGACGCTGTTTTTCCTCCCGCTCAACGAACTGAGTCGAGCAGGGGCTCGACCACTCGCTGCAGAACTTAACCCAGACAGGGTTGATTCTCGAACCGTAGAGCCGAGGCGTGGCAAAGCTGCAGGTCGCTTGTCGGAGGCCTCCACGACGCGCTTCAGCGACTTAACCCACATGTGGCGGCATCGAAGATCAGCAAAGGATGCAGAATGTGGTTTCGGTAGTGGTAGAAGGCGAACTCCTGTTGGCCGTGAGTGTGGTCGTCGGTACTGTCCAGATCCAGGATGATCTTGACGTCTCTTCTTCAGGGAGCGCACATAACGGCGTCACAGACGCACTTCTTGGTGACGGAGTTCTCCAAGTCGGCTGGGTGGCCAAATCGGGATCCGGGCAACTGATCACAGCAAAGCGCAGCGTATCGGCGTCATTACAGTCTTCGTAGCCGGCGCTGTCGGTCATGCCCGAATGTAGCGTCAATACTCGACAATCGATGTTGCGATCCCCACTGCTTGTCGGAAGTGGAGCCTCCACGACGCGCTTCAGAATGGGCACGATGTGAGCAGCCTGTGAGGGTTGTTGCCATGAAACCCTTGTTGCCAGAGAGTCTCAACACGGCAAGACCGTAATCCGCTGTTGAAAAAGGGCTCGAGGTCTCGGAAGCCAGTTGTGACAGGCGGATTTGCGAAGAATATCGGTTGGCGAGGCGTTTGAGTGGTTGGGGGAGTGAATTTCAGACAGATCTCCTGGAAGTGTCGAAGCGGTTTTTCGCAGAAGCTAGCTGAGTTCAGGCGACTCAAGACGAGGTGAAAGAGGGGTTGTTCGGGAAAGGCTGAGGAAAGATGGACCCAGATGCGTCGAGTGGTTTGTCGGATCCGGGCCCCGATCTTGAGGACACGAGACGTAAGGTTTCGATTTCGAGCTTGTGCCAGGGGGTTCCGTGCAGATAGTCGCGCAGGCGCACGAACATCTGGTAAGCCAGTGCATGCAGGAGGAGTCGAAACTGGTTGGCCAGGAATCGATGACAGCTGAGTCGGTCCATGCTCAGATGATTCTTAAAGGCCTTGATGAAGTTCTCGGTCTGCCCTCGGTCGGTGTAGTGGTCATAAAGTGATTGGGAGCAGAGATCGTCCCGGTTGGTGACCACAAAGCGACGATTGATCCCGCGCTGATCGACCTCCACTTTGACAATGACGCGACGGATGATCCCAGGTTGGCTCGATAAAGAAACTCGTCAAACTGACGCTCCTCCCGCTCAACGAACCTTTCAGCCGAGTCGAATCCAGCAGGGGCTCGACCACTCGCTGCAGGCGAGGGTTGCGACTTAACCCAATGACATATTGGAGTTGATTCTCTTCACCTTCACAGAACTCGTAGAGCCGAGGCGTGGCAAAGCCGCTGTCGGCCCGAATCTCAATCTCGACATCCGTCCCCACTGCTTGTCGGATGGCCTCCACGACGCGCTTCAGAATGGGCACGATGTGAGAGGCAGCCCCCTTGTTGCCAGGTCTCAACACGGCACAGACCAGGTCTCCCGTGGCGGCATCGAAGATCAGCAAAGGATGCAGAATGTGGTTTCGGTAATACCCGTGGTAGAAGGCGAACTCCTGTTGGCCGTGAGTGTGGTCGTCGGTACTGTCCAGATCCAGGATGATCTTGGCGGGACGTCTCTTCTTCAGGGAGCGCACATAACGGCGTAGCAGCCACCGGCTCAGACGCATCAGATCCTTCTTGGTGACGGAGTTCTCCAAGCGGGAGAAAGTCGGCTGGGTGGCCAAATCGGGATCGCTCTCGGGCAACTGATCACAGACTGTCTTGAGCATCGGATCCGAGCGCAGCGTATCGGCGTCATTACAGTCTTCGTAGCCGGCCACGATCTGCAACACTCGTTGTCGGATCAACTTCAACAGGTCATGACGAATGTAGCGTCGGTCCCGGCTTTCCGCAATACACGAACTGAAGCCCTCGCACAATCGATGTTGCCGATCCAGCGATCCAAACAACAACCATCCTGCGTCGGAAGTGAGGCTCCCCCCATCAAAACGAGCTGTGATGTCTCTGTGGCTGTGAAATGGCAGGGTATTCTGGCAGACTGTTTTCAACATAGCCGTAGCTCCTGTTTAGGGTTGTTTTTATGTAAACCCTTTTATATCAGAGAGCTACGGCTTTTTTTCTGGACCCAAATCTCACTCGGATTCAGATCTCTTGCATAATCCGGGCTAGGGTTCCCCTTCTTTATAAACCCAGGTTGTCTGTAGGAGTGGTGAGGGTGCTCACGACTTGCTCAAGTGCTACAGGTTTCGCAGGAAAACGAAGTAGCCCCTTCAACCCTCGTTTCCTGCGCTTCATACGCATGCCATACGCAAAATCGCGCAGGTTCGAAAAATCGCCCTTCCCGGTCTCCCGACGCCCCGACCTGGTCAGATACACATAATTGAGCCCCCTCCCCTGCTTTGAGACACTCAAGAGATGCAAATCTGCGGCTTCGCAGTAGGCAGCGAGAACCCGAAGAAGCTCCTGAGTGGAATCCGGCTCCGCTCTGTCATGCGTCTCCACGCGGTGGGACTTGCCTTCGGCGTCCAAGCGGTCAACGTCACTTGAATAATAGATTCTCTCAACTGCTACGGACGCTAGTTCTGAAGGAACATCGGACTCCGTATTCCAGAATTGCTTCCACAAGGCTTTCAATCCACGGGACCGCGGAGGTTCTGGCAAAGCAGGCGAACCCACCATCCCACGAACCACACATCTCTCCCCGTCACGCCTCAGGTCGAAGTCGAACAAACCTATTGCTTCTAGGTCCTGGCCGATTGCCCGCAGGGTTCTGTCATCAAGTCGCATTCCCCTCTCCTTGAGCAAGAATTCTAGCCGTGCTCTCGGTGAAGATTTGTTTTCGGTCTGACAATTAGAACAAAAGACTCTTCTCATTGGAGTACCTGCTGTCACAAATAATCAGGTCACGGTGAACATCTATGGACATACCCGGTCCAGGGCAAACCTCGGGATACTTCATCTCCAGAGAATCCCGGGCTCTAGAAATCCCCCCGAAAAAAGCAAAGTGCATCCGAAATCGGTTCCCGGCCTAAGGGATACGATTTCAGATAATGCGATTCGACCTTATTTTTTTCTTTTTTCTGCAGGGTGCGCCCAGGGTGCGGAAGTGCGCTTTAATGACCCTTCCTGACCGCTTCTGACGCCCCTGAAGCCCGTAAGTTACTGTGGATAAAGGGTTCGTTCAAGAACTACTAATAACAACGACGCAACTGGGAGAAAGTGCGAATAAACGCCACTAAGAGTCTTAATATCAGTAACTTACAGGAATAGACGAACCCAGTACCGACCCCTCACGAAACGCCAGGGTGCGGATAGGGTGCGGTTTCACCCCGAAAATCAGTTTGGACCAGGGGTTCAGTTCGCCGCTTGGACGCCTTATAATCGCCTCACTCTTCCACAATTCACCTTCGTACTAAGGGGGAACCATGAACCAGGCACTTCAGCTGTTCCTTAGCAGTGTCCTCATCTCTTTTTTATCCATCTCCGCCCATGCCCAGTTTGGAGAGAAGATCCAGTACTTTTCCCAGGTGGGCGTCAACGGTGGTTCCACCACATCCTTCACCATCAACAATCCCAGCGGCACGGAGACAATTACCGTGGATGCACAACTGTATTTCCCCGATGGAACGCCACTGGCCGACGGGCAAGTGGAGCTAGCCCGCATAGATCACCGATTTGGAAATGAAGGTGATTTTGGCAGGCCGGAACGGTTTTCTGAGAGTTTCGCTATCGATCCGGTCCAGGTCGAGTGATGCGGTGGTGTGGATGGTCGTGAATGAACCGTTTTTCGGGCTCGGAAGAGGGTGACGGAACGGATTCAGGCAGAGCTCGGCCTGAGCGATGGAACGATTTCGTTTTTGGGGCGTTTGATCGGGACAGACCTCAGCAGCGCAGAGGAATGGCCTGGAGGTTTCGAACGACGGCAGCGAAGACCTCGCTGTAGGGATAGGCTTCCGACATGGAGATCCAGACGTGGCGGACCGTGAGGCGGACCTGGGCGCCGATCTTCAGGAGCTTCAAGCGAATCGTCTGACACTGAGCGCGAGCCAGGGGGGTCTGCTTCAGTCCGAGACGACGCAAGGCGTGCATGAGCATGTAGGCGGCGGAGGACAGATACAGCCGGAGTTGATTGGCGCGCATCGTTGCCGCGCTGGTCCGGTCGGCGAACAGACCCAACTGCTGTTCTTTTATGCGGTTCTCCATGTCGCCCCGCGCACAGTAGAAGTCTTCGTAGAGAGCGCGGGCCCCCAGGCGTTCCGGCGACAGGGAGGTGACGACGAATCGGGGATTGGCACCTTTCTCCAGGAACTCGGCCTTGCCGACGACGCGTCGCTCCGAGGTCCAACTGTGGCGAGTCCGGTAGCGGAAATCCTTGAACACCCGCGCCGGTCGCCCGGTGGCGTTGAACTCGGCTTCGGCCTGAGTCATCGCTTCGGCGCTCTCTGAACTTGAGCCGATCATTGTTGGCCAACCCCATCACGTAATCCACGTGATGGTCTTCACACCAGCGGAGCAAGTCATCCCGGCAAAAGCCCGAGTCGGCCCGGATGACGATCGAGACCTCCGGCCAGCTCTGCCGAATCCGGCCGACGATCCGTTCCAGTTCCTCCACCGATCCCGCGGCCCCATCGATATTGGAACACCGCAACCGGGCGCACAGCAGATGCTCCCCCGAGAAGATGTACAGCGGGAGATAACAGTAGTGGCGGTAGTAACCGTGAAAGAACCGGCCTTCCTGCTGGCCATGGATCGGGTCGTCGGTCGCATCCAGATCCAGCACGATCTCCTCGGGCGCCGATTCGTGGGACTCCACGAAGGCATCCACCATCCAGCCGTCGATCCGGTCCGGGTCCATCGCGATCTTCTTGTACCGCTCCTGCTCATCGACCTCGGCGCCGGTCAACTCCAACCGGTTCAGCGTACACCTGCCCGCCAGCGCCTTCCCCCGATCTGAGGCCTGCCGCCGCCGCTCTCCCAACGGATCGGCTTTGTCCACTGCCACCGCCAGCATTGGATCGGTGCGCAGTTGGTCGTGATCGTTCAGATCCTCATATCCCAGACAGAGTCCGTAGATGCGCTGCCCCAACAACTCCTCGACCGTGTGTTCGATCAACCGCGGATCCCGGTGATCCCTGAAACACTCAGCCAGTCCGGCGATCAGACCCGTCCCCCTCTCGACCTCTCGCAACAGCAGCACCCCTGCATCGGAGGTGATCTTCCCGCCGTCGAACCGCGCCTTCACTTTGCGTTGAAATAGTCCGTGAAATTCGAACCTGGCTTGTTTACACTCTGTTCTCATAAGGGCCGCCTCCGTTTGGCTTGGAAGTCGTTCTCGTCAAACGCTTTATACCAAACAGGGCGGCCTTTTCAGGTCCCATCGGTGAGAAATGGCGGCTAGGACCGGGAGCAACCGAGACCCTCTCTTTCGGAGACCCGCAAGCGGCTTTGACCTCAGGATGGGCTGAGCTGAAGTCCGATGGTCCGTTTATCGCCACAGAGTTTTTTCAGTTGTCCATTGCGGGCCAGCTCAAACCTCGGGTCGGGGTACTGCCCAGCGTGGCGAGCGATGAGATCCGCTTCCTGGGATTCGTCAACCCGCAGTTCAAGTCCGGTCTTGCGGTCAGCAACCCAAGCTCTACGGAGGAATCGGAAATCACGATTCGGGCCAAGGATAAAGCCGGTCAGGAACCTGTGGGCGAAAAAACGCTCACGCTGCTGCCACTTCACTCCGAAGCAGGATTCCTGAATGAAGAGAAGTTTCTTGGAGCGGCATTGAACAACTATGAAGGAGTGGTAGAAATCACTGTCAACTCACCCGCGGTGGCGGCAGTCTCTTTGATACAGGAAGCCGGTACCGGAGATGTAGCGACTGTTTCCGTGCTCACCCAGAGCTATATCATCACCACCGAGACCAATACCGCCCTTGGGATCGAGGCACTCGGATCCAACACTACCGGCATGAACAACACCGCCACGGGAGCCAGTGCTCTAACGAGAAACACCACGGGCTTTGGGAACACGGCGAGTGGGCACGATGCGCTCTTTGCCAACACCACCGGCGGCGGTAACACGGCGAGTGGGAACTCTGCGCTCCGATCCAATACCACCGGCGAACGGAACACGGCCAGTGGGGTCAACGCGCTCCTCTCCAACACCACCGGCTTCGAGAACACGGCCAGTGGGGTCACTGCGCTCCTCTCCAACACCGAAGGCAGCTTTAACACGGCCAGTGGGGTCGCTGCGCTTGTCTCCAACACCACCGGCAGCGCTAACACGGCCAGTGGAGTCAGTGCGCTCGAATCCAATACCACCGGCGAACGGAACACGGCCAGTGGGGTCAGTGCGCTCTTCTCCAACACCTCCGGTGGACAGAACACAGCGATAGGAGCCAACGCCGATGTCTCTACGGGCGATTTGACAAACGCCACCGCGATTGGGGCCAGCGCCGTTGTCGATGCCAGCAACAAGATTCGTCTGGGTGATGACAATGTCAGCGTTATCGAAGCCGAGGTGGGGCTGACCGTGGTCTCGGACAAGACCAAGAAGGAGAACTTCCAGCCGGTGGACGGGGAAGAGGTGTTAAGTAAACTCCGCTCCCTGGAGATTCCGAGCTGGAACCTGATCGGGCAGGACCCGGAGAAGTTCCGCCACTATGGCCCGATGGCGCAGGACTTCTTCGCCGCATTCGGCAAGGATGGTGTGGGGACTATCGGCACTCCGACCACGATCAACACCAGTGACCTGGTCGGTATCCTGATGATTGCCGTCCAGAGGCTGGACGAACGGAACGTCGAGCTGAAGGCACGGGTCGAGGAGTTGGGACGGGCCATCACTAAGATGCATTGAGACGAGCCGTCCCCTGGGCCTGGGTTTGGACCTTCATCGGGCCGAGAAGTGGCGGAATGGACTCGGCCCTGAAAGCCCCAACACTTGGGTGCGTATAGGGTGCGGAAAGTGCGCTTTAATGACCCTTCCTGCTCGAAGATTTCTGGCCCAAATCTTGGTGAATGCTCGAAGTGGTGTCTTGGTGAATGCTCGTGGAAAACTACCCGGATTCACACAAGCCTGTGGAAATAGGCAATTTACGGCTTCTGACGATTCAGGGACGGCGCGGCATACCGAGAGTCCAACCCGGCCCGGAAAGGCCGCTGACGGGCCGCTGAGAGGCTGCAAAGGGGGGACTAGCTCGCTAGCTGGCCTTGATTGAGCGGGGGCGATCCTGGGCGAACCTGGGCGCGTCAACGGGCCTTTGTCACGAGACTTTAGTTCTTTTGTTGGCGGCCCGGAGGCATTTCTTGCACGACGGATCGGCGGTGTCTACCTGCTCGCGCAGGACGAAGAAGTAGTGTAACTTTTTTTCTGTAATTTCTGGTCAGGCCTTGGGTCGGAAAGACAGAGGTCTGGGACAGGATTCTCCAAAAACAGAAACGAGAATCTGGCAAGGAGAATCAAATGAACCCAGACCTGGAAAAGAGAGTACCAGGGGAGATCCTGGCGGAGTTGATCGAGGAAGGAACAGAAGCCTTTCGAGGAATCCTGGAGAAGTTGTTCAACGTGGCGATGCAGTTGGAAAGAAGCGAGTTTCTGGGAGCGGAAGCGTACGAGAGAACAGCCAGTCGGCGAGGCTATCGAAACGGATTCAAAGGCAAGCGGATTCAGACTCGAGTGGGAGAGCTGCACTTGGAGATTCCACAGGTGCGTGGGTTGAGGTTTTATCCCAAGTCGCTGGAGAGGGGTTGCCGTTCGGAGAAGGCCCTGAAGCTGGCCATTGCCGAGATGTATGTGATGGGCGTCTCGACGAGGAAAGTCACCGAGATCACGGAGCAGCTGTGTGGGTTGGAGATCTCGGCCACCCAGGTCTCGAGAGTGGCCGGGATGCTGGACGAAGAGCTGGAAGAGTTTCGAAGCCGGGAGCTGGGAGAGTATCCGATCGTGTATCTGGATGCCCACTACGAGAAGGTTCGAAGAGGCGGCAGGGTGCAGGACGTGGCCATCCTGAAAGCCATAGGAGTCAATCGTTTCGGGACGCGGGAGGTGTTGGGTGTGAGCGCCAGGATCAGTGAAGCGGAGGTGCATTGGCGAGGGTTTCTGGGAGATCTGCACAAGCGTGGACTGAGAGGGGTCGAGCTGTTTGTCAGTGACGATCACGAAGGACTGAAGGCGGCCAGGCGGGCAGTTTATCCGTCGGTGCCCTGGAACCGTTGTCAGTTTCACCTGAGCAAAAACGCCCAACAATATGCTCGCCGCAAAGAGGACAAGCCCCGCATCGCCCAGGCCATGCGGGACATTTTCGATGCCCCGTCTCGAGAGGATGCCGAGGAGCTCAAGGGTAAAGTCGTCAAGAAGTTCGAAAAGATTGCACCGGAGTTCGTGAGCTGGCTGGAAGACAACCTGGATGAAGGGCTGACAGTGTTTGATTTTCCGAGGAGCTGGTGGCGAAGGATCCGAACCATCAACGGACTGGAGAGACTGCACCGGGAGATCCGGAGACGAACCCGGGTGGTGGGAATCTTTCCCCACGAAGCATCGGCGCTGCGGCTCATCTCGGCTGTGCTTGCAGAGATACACGAGGAGTGGTTAACCGACCGGCAATACCTGAACCTGGCCGGCTGGAAAAAACAAGTGGAGCAATTCTTCCCTACAGGCCCTAGAGGAAATTACAGAAAAACGGTTGATTAACCGACGAAGAGCCCGCACAGCGTCCAGGCTGCCCCCTCGGGTGCGTCCTCGGTTGGGTCCGTGATGTGGGTTTTTGGCTTTGCCATCGAAATCGGTCGTCTCACCCCCGACGAAGCACCAGCGCCTTGTGGCGCTCCACTCCCGGAGCTTCCTGTGAAAGCTATTGGGCCAGCCGTGGCGACGCAGCCACCGGAGCGATTGCCGGGACCGATGGCAAGAGGATCAGGACGCCCTTGGCCGTCGAGTAGTTCAACTCCGGCCAGGCCAGTTTGATCTTCTTCAGCTCCCGTAGGCAATCCGTGCGGAAGTTGTCAACGGTTCGCTTGTCGCTCGACCTGTCCGGTTCCACACCGAACTGACGATAGAGGCGCGGCCAGCTAAGCCGCATCGGGCGATTCAGCGTGAAGGTCCGATAGGCGACCCACATGTAGAGATCAAGGCCCAGCGGAGAGCGCTTCATGGCCGTGAGGGTGTTCATGTCCAGCGGCACCGGGTGGTTGATGATCTCATTGAAGAAATCTTCGCCGAGCCGGATCTTGCTGTCCCACAGTACCCGCTCATTAGGGCGCTTCGGGTCCCACCAGAACTCACCCCGGTCGGCGATGGCAGAGGAAATGAACTGCTTACCGTGCTTGTCCTCGTAGATCAACCGGACACTGGCGTTAAAGAGGCGCTCCATCTGGTTGCGGAGCCGAGTGTATGCTTTGCCGTCGCTACTGTAGATGCCGAGCGCCCGCATGAAATCCGACAGCGAGTCGCCCAGAATCAACACCCGGCTTTGAGTCTGCACGGCTTCGGTCGAAATCCACGCCATCAGTAAGCGCGGAAGGTGACCGAAGGGAAGTTTGTACTCCGGCCCGGCTTGCATGTAGAGCGTGAAGGGGCCGTTGACCCGCTTGTAAAGAAGCCGGTTGCCGGGGTTGGTGCGGGGCAGTGAGCACAGCGCCATCGTTCGCGCCATGAAACCGAGATCGGGGTCCGCTTCGCTGGCCGCGACAAGCTGGTTCACCTGATCGGCTACGGTGAAGCCACGCCGTGCCTGGGGCGAGTCGTCGCGGATCGCCGGCACCAGCACGTCATCCAGGCCGGAGACAACTTCACCGATCGGAACCAACCCGGCGCGTTTCCCTCTGTGCCAATAATGGTGAGACACTTCTTCCCGGCTAAATTAGAGTAGAGGGCGAGAAGCTGGATTACAGAATGATAGAAAACAGAAGCGACAAGAAACTGAGGATTTTGGAAACCTCGGAGCGGAGGGGAGAGGTCTCCAAAATCGCTGCGGGACGGACCGAGCCCGAGAAGGCGTTGCCGCGACCCGACCCGGAAGTTCCTGCCAAGGCAACCCGTCGCCGGTTTTCAGCCCGCTATAAGCTCCGGGTCCTGGAGCAGGCCGATGGCTGCGAAGAGTCGGGCGAAGTGGGAGCATTACTGCGCCGAGAAGGACTTTACTGGTCGAATCTGCAGACCTGGCGACGCCAACGCGAGCACGGAACGCTGCAGGCATTGACCCCTCGCAAGCGGGGACGAAAGGCAAAGCCGGTCAATCCTCTGGATCATCAACTGAGGCAAGTGGAGGCTGAGAATCGGAAGCTGAAACGCAAGCTCGAGAAGTTTGAAGCCATGCTGGATCTCCAAAAAAAAGTCTCGCAACTGTTGGGAATCTCTCTGGCGAGCAGCGAAGAGAACGGAGACGAGAGCTGATGGACGAAGCTTTGCGATTCTCACAATCCCACGGAGTCCGTGCCGGCTGTCAGGCTCTGGATCTGCCGCCATCGAGTCTGTATCGGGAGAAACTTCGGCGCGAACGGCCGGCGCTGGATCCTCGGCCTCGGGCCGCATCCCCACGCGCCTTGAGCCCGCCCGAAAGGGAAGCCGTTGTGGAGGTCCTGCACAGCCGACAGTTTATCGACAAAGCTCCTGCCGCCGTATGGGCGGAGCTGCTGGACGAAGGGCGATACTTGTGCTCGATTCGAACCATGTACCGCATTCTGGCCAAACGTCTGGAAGTTAGAGAACGCCGTCGCCAGCGCCGCCATCCCCAATACTCCAAGCCGGAACTTCTGGCCACCGGCCCGAACCAATGCTGGTCGTGGGACATCACCAAGCTGAAGGGGCCCGTCAAATGGAGCTATTACTACCTCTACGTGATCCTGGACATCTTCAGCCGCTATGTGGTGGGCTGGATGGTGGCCACCCAGGAAAGCTCCCGCCTGGCCAAGGTCTTGATCGCCCAGAGCTACTCCAAGCAGGAGATCGTAGCGGGTGGTCTCACCCTGCATGCCGATCGTGGCTCGTCGATGAGTTCCAAAGCACTGGCCTTGCTACTGGCCGATCTGGGAGTCACCAAGTCTCACTCTCGGCCTCATGTCTGTGACGACAATCCCTACTCGGAATCCCAATTCAAGACCCTCAAGTACCGTCCCGAATTCCCGGCTCGTTTCGGCACCATTCAGCAAGCCAGAGACTTTTGTCGGGATTTCTTCGATTGGTATAACCGCGACCATCGCCATTCGGGTATCGGCCTGCACACTCCCGCGGATGTGCACTACCTCACCGCCATCACCACCCGTCGCGATCGATCCCAAACATTGGAGGCCGCCCATGCACTCTTCCCGGAGAGATTTCCCAACGGCAAACCCGTTCCTCCTCCTCTTCCCGAGGCGGTCTGGATCAACCCTCCCGAAAAGGAGAACTTTTGAGATGAAACTACAGTAATTTATTCACCAAAGTGTCTCAAAGTTGTTGACACGTTCCGTTTACGCTGCATGGCTTATTTTCCCATGTTCCCCAGACAAGACGGGGACACCACTCATGCCTCGCCATTAAAAACTAGCTGGCCATCCGAGCGTTGTTGGCCACCTCGGTAAGCTTGGCAATCTTTCTGCTGGAGCTCTTCTGCCTCCCGGAGCTCTTTTTGTGAGACGCCAGACAGACGGCGGGTGCGGCGCTTGCGTTTGCGGACAGAGACCTCGATGGCTGCCTTGCTTGCCTTGGACACTTCCCGACTTGGGAGCTTGAGGAGACCACGCTCCTCAAGCCAGTTCACCGCGTCAAGTTCGCCCGCCTGCGCACGCTTGATGATGCCCTCCAGGATGGCGTTAGCGAGCTTGTTTTTTTCCCCCTCAACCGCCGCCTCATAATCCTCCTTCTTGGCCGGTGGCTTCCAGTTATCCGTTATCTCCTCCCAGCTCATACCCACCCATGTCTCAATCAGTGTTCTGTAACCCATATCACTTCTCCTTAAGGTCGGTCTGCGTAACTCGGCACCCCAACCCCGGGGGCCGGAAGAGAATACGACGGTGCCATCCAGGGGTTATTCGCCATCGTCTTCAAGCGCCTTATTGATACTATCCGCGATCTTGAACCCGGCATCCATCATCCGCGCCATGAACGGTCGGGGTCCGTGTTCAGCAATGAGTTCGTCGTCGGACAGTTCCTTCAGACCGGCCCACTTCTCCTAATTTTCTTTCAGCCTACCCATTTTCCCACGCCCCTGGGCGGCGCTGAGGGTTCAGTGTCAGCTTCTCCACCAAGCCCCCAGAGCATCTAGGATTCGCACGGCAGCCTCCCGTAAAAAATTTCCAAAGATGCCCCCGACCACGGCCACGATCCCGGCCATCAACACAAACCACCAGAAAGCCCAACGCTGGTCCTTCTGGTCCTTTTTGATTTCCCTGTGCAACTCACGCATGGCCGCATAGCACAGATCTGCGGTGCCCTTGAAATTCTTGAGGGTGGACTCTAGCTTTTCGGCAGTCTCACCCATCGCCGTGTACTTCGCTTCGGCGGCCTTCACCCGGTCTAGCGCCCTCGCCATTACCGGCTCCACCCGTGATCAGGGCCGTCACGCCCGCGACTGCGCTCGAAGCGCTCCCTCACCTTGACGGCGAGCTGCTTGGCGACCTGGACAACCATAGCGCGGGCGCGCCACAGCATCCCCTCCATCTTTTCGACCTCTTCGCGGTCGCTCTTAAGCTCCTGGTTGCCGTCCTCTACCGCCTGCGCGGTCGCGGTCCGCTCCAACACCACCCCGCGCTCGGCTCTGGCGACGTTGTGCGGGCCGATGTGCACCCCCGGCACTTGGTCCTCAGGGAAAAACTGGCGAAAAAGAAAGCCAAACTCAAAGCTGCGGAGAGCCGTATCCGTGCCCGCATCTCCGCCAGAGAACGCAAGCTCCGCACCCGGCGTCTGATCCTCATGGGCAGCTACCTTGAGCATGTCACCCAGGCCGATCCGGAGCGCAAGGCCCGCCTCATGAAAGAACTCGATGGCTTCCTGGAGCGCAAGCGCGACCGAGAACTGTTTGGGTTAGCCCCCAGGAACAAGGTTTCGAATGAATGAGAATGACGTAGATATATAAAACATGCGGCATCCCGCAGCCCAGACTCTCTTAGTTAGCGGTGACACTGGAAAGAGAGTGGGGCAATGTCTTGAAATTGCGATCTACAGGGCTCTTCTGAAGCAGGACATTCTCGAATATCTCGGCTGCTTCACCAACCTGGAGGAACACGACGATAGTAGTCTCTACTCGAAGGAAGAGCCTCCACGATCACTAAGCGGGAAACGCCTGCCCAGGGAGACGCGGCTGGACTTTCTTGTCTGGCACCCGGAATCGCGCTGCTGGGCGGGTGTAGAAGCCAAGAACATCCGCGAGTGGCTTTACCCCAACCGCAAGGAAATTATTCAACTGCTGGAGAAAGCCGTAGCTCTGGACTGTGTACCGGTGCTGATCGCCCGTCGAATCTCATTCGTTGCGTTCAAGGTTCTGTCTACCTGTGGTGTTGTGTTGCACGAAACCTACAACCAACTCCTGCCGGAGGCTGATCGAGATCTAGCGGAAAAGGCGCGAGACAAGCGGCTGCTGGGTTATCATGATATCCGCGTTGGAAATCAACCGGATGATCGTCTGGTTAAATTCGTCTCGTCCAACTTACCTCAGATTCTTCCAGAAGCTCGCATCAGGTTCGAAGAATACAAGGACTTGGTGTGTGGTTTCGTAGACGAAGACATGGGTTACGAGGAATTTGCCGCCCGGGTGCGGCGGCGTTCACAAGGCACGAGTGAGGATAACGATTGGGATCCAGATGCTGAGTAGCCGCTTCAGCCCCTATCATCCGCACAACACCGTGTGTGTGCTGACATCATGCCGGTCTTGTTCCGGATTTTGTTTCCGGTTGATTTGTCCACAGGGTTAGTAGTTTCTACTACTTGTTCTTTAACTATTTGTCTTACTACTTGAGTGTCGGGGTGAAAGCGCGTGGAAAACTTCCCGTAATAACAGGAACCTGTGGAAAGCGCCCGCTGCGGCCTTCTGCGGGGCCGCGTGGCTGCACGGGGAACAACCCACCTTTGTCGAACCGTGTTCGTCGCTCCTGGGTGTTCCTAAGGGCTATTAGCCCGGATTATGCAAGAGATCTGAATCCGAGTGAGATTTGGGTCCAGAAAAAAAGCCGTAGCTCTCTGATATAAAAGGGTTTACATAAAAACAACCCTAAACAGGAGCTACGGCTATGTTGAAAACAGTCTGCCAGAATACCCTGCCATTTCACAGCCACAGAGACATCACAGCTCGTTTTGATGGGGGGAGCCTCACTTCCGACGCAGGATGGTTGTTGTTTGGATCGCTGGATCGGCAACATCGATTGTGCGAGGGCTTCAGTTCGTGTATTGCGGAAAGCCGGGACCGACGCTACATTCGTCATGACCTGTTGAAGTTGATCCGACAACGAGTGTTGCAGATCGTGGCCGGCTACGAAGACTGTAATGACGCCGATACGCTGCGCTCGGATCCGATGCTCAAGACAGTCTGTGATCAGTTGCCCGAGAGCGATCCCGATTTGGCCACCCAGCCGACTTTCTCCCGCTTGGAGAACTCCGTCACCAAGAAGGATCTGATGCGTCTGAGCCGGTGGCTGCTACGCCGTTATGTGCGCTCCCTGAAGAAGAGACGTCCCGCCAAGATCATCCTGGATCTGGACAGTACCGACGACCACACTCACGGCCAACAGGAGTTCGCCTTCTACCACGGGTATTACCGAAACCACATTCTGCATCCTTTGCTGATCTTCGATGCCGCCACGGGAGACCTGGTCTGTGCCGTGTTGAGACCTGGCAACAAGGGGGCTGCCTCTCACATCGTGCCCATTCTGAAGCGCGTCGTGGAGGCCATCCGACAAGCAGTGGGGACGGATGTCGAGATTGAGATTCGGGCCGACAGCGGCTTTGCCACGCCTCGGCTCTACGAGTTCTGTGAAGGTGAAGAGAATCAACTCCAATATGTCATTGGGTTAAGTCGCAACCCTCGCCTGCAGCGAGTGGTCGAGCCCCTGCTGGATTCGACTCGGGAAAGGTTCGTTGAGCGGGAGGAAAAACAGCGTCAGTTTGACGAGTTTCTTTATCGAGCCAACAGCTGGGATCGATCCCGTCGCGTCATTGTCAAAGTGGAGGTCGATCAGCGCGGGATCAATCGTCGCTTTGTGGTCACCAACCGGGACGATCTCTGCTCCCAATCACTTTATGACCACTACACCGACCGAGGGCAGACCGAGAACTTCATCAAGGCCTTTAAGAATCATCTGAGCATGGACCGACTCAGCTGTCATCGATTCCTGGCCAACCAGTTTCGACTCCTCCTGCATGCACTGGCTTACCAGATGTTCGTGCGCCTGCGCGACTATCTGCACGGAACCCCCTGGCACAAGCTCGAAATCGAAACCTTACGTCGTCGTGTCCTCAAGATCGGGGCCCGGATCCGACAAACCACTCGACGCATCTGGGTCCATCTTTCCTCAGCCTTTCCCGAACAACCCCTCTTTCACCTCGTCTTGAGTCGCCTGAACTCCAGCTAGCTTCTCCCAGTTCCCCGAAAAACCGCTTCCGACACTCATCCAGGCCCAGATCTGTCTGAAATTCACTCCCCCAACCACTCAAACGCCTCGCCAACCGATATTCTTCGCAAATCCGCCTGTCACAACTGCCCGCTTCCGAGTTGGGCCACTTCTCGAGCCCTTTTTCAACAGCGGATTACGGTTCTTGCATAATCCGGGTTAGACGAGGCTCAGCGGTCGACCCCGACCGCAAGGCCCGCCTCATGAAGGAACTCGATGGCTTCCTGGAACGGGATCGGGACCGCGAATTATTCGACCTGGACCCGAACAAGGAGAATGAGAAGATCACCCCTGACACCGCGAATGCGGGTAGCTCATTCTCCATTCAGAAACCGCTTGATCATTTCAGCCGCAGGAAAGTCGATTAGACGCGCCGCGCGAACAAAAGGGAGACGGTTGCACATGCCCAAGTCACGACAGCGGGACCGCGAAATTTACAGCAACAGGGCAAGGATTTACGCCATGGCCGCCAACATGCTTGAAGGCGTGGACGGAGAAGAATGGAAGGCGCGCGGCCTCTCCAAGGGCGATGTGATGTTCGCGCGCACCTTAGGTTCCATCCATTTGCGGATCAACAGCATCGAACTCGGCCTGAAGCACATCCTCGACAGGGAGATGGGGAGATCCGCCCCCCAAAAGCATGACCTCGTCATTCTTTGGAATCGCCTGACCGACGAGTGGAAGGAAAAGGTCGCTGAGGCGTCCTGCGTCCCGATGGGAGATATCCGGGAAGCCCTCGGGCAGTACAAAGACGCCGCCGTTGCCCTGAGGTACGGAGGATCTTTGGGAGAGCAGACCGCGCAGTCTCCTGTGGCAGATACGATGAGGAAGCATGCGGCGGTCCTCCAGAAACTGGCCAACACGCTCGGAGGCCGGGCACACCCGGCAATAGCGCTTCGGAAAGTGGAACCGCACGAACTCTAAGGCTGACGGCATACCCGTCCGTCCAAGGCCGGATCGTTGCAGAATCGCTCCTTTGCGCAACCCCTCCCGCTGGGGTTTCCCTTCTGGGTCTGGTTTTGATCCGGGTGATTTTATTTCCACAGATCTAGCCGCTCCTACTACTTGTCCTGTACTACTTGCTCTTTAACTACATGAGTGTCTTGGTGAATGTGACCGCTCTTGACACCCTCGTAGAGACGCAAAGTACCGTGGATAAAGGGTTTCACTAAGTCTTACCTGAACACCGTACTCAAGGAAACGTGGCCTGCCAAAGTCTCAGCCTCCTGTCCTCCCAGGATAAAACGAACCCTCTTAATCTCCTCCAGGTTGGCGGTCAGCGACTTGGCAATGGATCGCAACAGACCCAGTTCACAGGCAACAGATCCCCGAAGTTGCCCGGCGGTCTGGCGAGCCAGATCCACGATTGCAGTTCCGTCTTCGAGAAGAAACACCTGCTCGACTCCGGCCCTGGGCCCGACCAGGGACCCCGATCTCGCCAGTGCGGCTCGAGCCAGGGAAAGGGCCATTGCGGCAGGGTTGGACTGGTTGGCCACCTCTCTTGTGGAGCTGCCCAGGTACACCTGGCCGGGATTCTTAACTGAGGGGCGGAAAAAAAAGACTCTCACCGACCTGGTGAGTACTTCTGCCCCGCTCTCGGGTCGGGGCTCGATAATCAGTTCGGGAACCACCGGCGGCTGAACCGATTCCCGCACGCGTTCTCTTTCTGACCGATAGGTCAGGAGAGCTGCGGCCACCGCGATCACCACCAGCAACACCGCTATGGATGCTATGAGGAATGTCTTCATCGCAAGAACACCTCGATCGCGTCAGCGATGGATATTGCGATGGCTTCCTGAAAGCTGGGTTGCAGGAGGACTTCGGCATCTTCAGAATTGGTCAGGTAGCCGGCTTCTACCAGCACCGCGGGTCCCTGCACAGGAGCCAGAAGCTCGAGAGGGGCTATGGCGGGTGAGTTCTCCGTACCAAAGAGCTGATTCAGGCGTTCTTGAATGAGAAGTGCCAGCCTCCGACTCCTGGCCGAGAAGCCCTTCTGGCCCTGGTGCCAGGGTGTCAGTTCTCCAACTTTTTCAGCAAGTGCAGTTTCTCCATCATGTGTGAATACTACCGGGCCTCTGATCTTCGCTGAATAGCTTCCCCCCACGTGAAGGCTGAGAAAGACGGAGGAACGGTTCCCGTTGGCGACAGAGCTGCGGTGTCGTAGCGAGGGATTGAAATCGCTGGTTCTAGTTGCATCGGAAACCAGTCGCCGCCGTTCCAGTTCCATTGTCAGGTGGCGGCTGATCTGAGCTGCCAGATCTTTTTCGAAGATACCCTTGGCCGTCACGCCGTGCTCTTCACCTCCATGTCCTGGGTCGATCGTGATGACCTGTCCACCTCCCTGCTTTGGAGTAGATCTGTTCGGGTCAACCGGGTCAAACTCGGCCACGGCTGTCGAGTAGATATCAATCAGAAGCCGAGCGGGGTCCCCCAACTCCGTGCTCCGGTAACTTCTGAAATCAAAGCCCTTTACGACTGTGCAAGTGGTCGAGTCGGGCTCTGCCTGGCAGTCCAGTGAGGTCACGAGCGAGGGCTCGGGGCGAATCCGCGGCCGCAGAAACTGGACCTCTCGATCGACCCGAACCTGAAGCGCAGTGTCAAACTCCTCGACGTCGAAACGCATGCGCCTCGAGGGCAGGAACACGAGCGAGACTCCGTTCCCGGAGTTGAGAACCTGCACGGACAGCTGATCTTTTCCGCCGGAGTCCTCAAATTGGAGCAGCCTCACTGGCGAGTCGAGTATTCTGGGTAGAGCGTTCTCCACGAAATCGGTTGGTACCAGCCATCGACTTCCCCTTCGTACGACAGGCTCGGAAAGAAGCACGTACTCCAGTTGTGTCCGAACCAGGGGGCGTCGCTCGATGAGTTCGAGAGTTGCCCTCGGTCCGTGAACCAGAATCCGATCGTTCTGGCGCTCTAGAGTGAGGCCCAGAGCTCCAGCGATCTGGTTCAAAGACAGATAGGTATGAGAAGAAATCTGCACCGAATCGACCCTGTGGACTCCCTCACGGTAGCCCAGTTGGAGTTCCTCGGCATGGAGAAGGACACTCGCCGGCAGGGTGAGGCAAAACAGAACCTTCGCACATCGCGGTCTCTGCATTGAATACAGATTATAGAAGAGTTTGGGTCTGGCTCACGGGCTGATTGGACCCGAGAGCACTCTCAGGAACCAGCTCGCAATGAGAGTTGTGGAGGGTCAAGCAGGAGGCGAGGCGGGTATGCAGCGCATGGCCGGCCTTGTGGGCATGGACTCGTCCGATTATGGGATGGCCACACAGGGCTATGTCCCCGATCAGGTCCAGGGCCTTGTGGCGGACAAACTCATCGCTGGCTCGCAGAGTTCCGTTGAGAATCCCATCCTCGCTCAAAACGACTGCGTTATCCAGCGAACCACCCCGGATCAGGTTGCTCTTTCGCAGTTGCTCGACCTCCGAAAAGAAGCCGAACGTCCGGGCGAAAGCAATTTCCTTAAAGTAGTTTTCGGGCGTCACTTCCATCTCGAGTTTTTGTTTCTGAATCAGGGGATGTTCGAAATCGATTTCATAACAAATAAAGAAGTCTTCACCTGGGCTGATCTCGATGAACTTGTCCTCGTCCCGCACGACCATAGGCTTGACGACCCGTAAGAAGGTACGGTCCAGACCCTGCACCTCGATGCCGGCTTCTCGTATCAGTTCCGCATAGGGCAATGCCGAGCCATCTGCGATCGGAACTTCCAGTGAATCAATCTCGATCACAAGATTGTCGATGGCGAGACCGTACAGGGCCGAGAGGAGATGCTCGACGGTGGAGAGCATAACTCCCTTCTTCATCAGAGTCGTGGCCAGAACCACCCGGGAGACATGACGCATGTGAGCTTCGATCTCGAAGTCCCGAAGATCAGTTCTGCGGAAAACAATGCCACTGTTCTCGGGAGCCGGGCAGAGCCTTACGGTTACCGGTGCCCCCGAGTGAAGCCCAACTCCGGATAGTTCAACAGGACGCCGAACGGTTCGCTGCAACAATCACCTCAGTCTCTTCTCGATCAAGAGTATGCAATAACCCTGCCACCGTCACGAGGAGGGCAACAGATGGGTCGTGAGCCTTATGCGAAACTGCTGGTTACGTCTGAAGCTCTTGATAAAAAAAGACTTTCGTCCAGCAAAGGGCGTGGACAATCGCTGACTGCTATGGCAGTTCTCTACATCGGCAGGTTAAGTCAGGCCTGTCACAAGCTGGCCACAACTGTAGCCGGAAAGCAACACCTAGTCCTGCTGCTTCTTGTTCTTCTTTTTTTCCGCCTTCTTTGCTTTTTTGGGAGGGAGCTTCGGTTCGAGAAAGTACTCGGGTGGGAACTGGGTGTTGTACGCGAGGTCTTCAAAGAAACTCTCTCGGCTTTTCTCTCCGTCCACATAGAAATGAAATGACAAGGGAGTCAAAACACCATCCTGTTCGTGCCAGTTGAAGAACTCGGTCCGCATCTCGTGTCGGAGGCCCATTTTGTCGGTAAACTGAGTTTCCGAGTGGACCGGCAAATGGCTCTCGATGTCGAAATACAAGGTTACCGAATCATTGGTCTTGTCAATCAGTTCGACAGCCTCCAGCTTTCCACTGCCGGCGATGTCATCGGGACCATAGTAGAAAAAAGAGAGACCTTCCTCATCGAGCCGGTTACGAAGGAGATAGTGGAGGTCCTGCTTGACGCTCACTTTGAACTCTTCCAGCGTTTCCTTCGGCATTTCTTCAATTGTGCGGAAGCCTTCCTGTATCCAGGCCTTGTCCAGCTGCAGGTTAAAGACCTGTAGGGTCTGTCGCTTCCCCTTGAAAGTCTGATGGCGAAAGCGGATCGGATCCTGGTAATGGGTCCAGGACTGAAAGGGGATCAGGCCGCTTCTCCGATCTCTTGCAAATCGGAAGTCACGCCCCTTGACATACTCGGTCGTGACAGCCAGGTACCGGTCTCCCCCCATGGCCTCGATGGCCCGGGCCAAGACTTGCCGGGCTCGCTCCCGGGGATCTTTCACTTTCTGTGGCTGGGACTTGAGGAGCGGCGTCCAGGAGACCACCAGCAAGACGCTCAGGAGAGGCAGCCGGCATCGCCGTCCACGGGAGGGCAGGGTCGGCCTTCGTTGATTTGTCATCGACAAGCTCCGTCTTATTCAGGGTACCTACCGATGGGCCTTAAGGTGACCTGCCGGGAGTAACCGTGCGTCATTTGCTCAGTGTACCATTTGGTCTTGGGGACCTTGAAAGTGAGTACTAAGCGTCAGGGACAGCGTCGCAGGGGTGCTGCCGGTACCAGTCGTAAGGCCCGGAGGACTCCGGCTCGCGGCCGCGCACGTCGATCCGGTACACGGGCCCGCCGCCGCCCGGCAGCCCGTTCCCTCAAGGCCGGAATCAAACGGCTGGGCCTGATCGCTTTGCTGGGTGCAACCGTTGCCGGGGCAGTTGTTACACTCCACTTTTACACTGTTTACAGCCGCTGGATCGATGCTCTTCTCGTCACCGACTCTCCCGTGTCCAGAGTGATCAGGGCGGCACCGTTTCGCATTTCAACCGGGGATCATGTGCGCCCTGAGCAGTTCCTCTCCCAGCTAAGAAAGGCGGGCTACGGAGAAGGCCGAACGAATCAGCAACCCTGGTTCGAACGATTCGGGGAGGAGATTGTTTTTGGCCGCTCGGATCAAGCCTGGCGAGCTCGTTTCTCAGGGGCGAGACTGGCAGCCTTGAGCCTGGACGGAAAGACGGTTCCATCAGTTGAGCTGCAACCCTTGTTTCTTTCTTCTTTTGCGTCGTCGGGCCGCCAACGGATTCGCCCGCTTCCATACGAGGCCTTGCCGCCCCACCTGATCCAGGCCGTCATTTCTGCAGAGGACGATCGTTTCTTCAGCCACGGCGGTGTTGACTTGCTGGGAATCGCCCGTGCCCTGGTGGTGAACGCCTGGCACTGGGAGATTCGGCAGGGGGGCAGTACTCTGACGCAGCAATTCGTGAAGAACTACTTTCTCTACAGCGATCGGCTCCTCAGTCGCAAGCTTCAGGAACTGGCGCTGGCGTTGCTCGTAGAGAGGCGCCTCAGCAAGCAGGAGATCTTTCGTCTCTATGCAAATGATGTCTACCTCGGACAGATTGGGAGCTTTGCGATTCACGGTTTGGGCCAGGGAGCCCGGGTTTTCTTTGGCAAGGAGTGCGGGGATCTTACGCTCGCTGAAGCCGCCACTCTGGGAGCCATGATTCCTGCCCCCAACAAGTACAATCCCTACCGCAACCCGCACCGACTCGAACAGCGAAGAAACGGCGTTCTTGATCTGATGGAGAAACGAGGTTATGTCACTTCCCGCGAGAATCAGCAGTCTCGAAACCAGGGTCTGCACTTCCAAAACCAAGGCGACCTGGAGTCTACGAACGCACCCTACTTTGTCGACTTCATCACCCGCAAACTGGCTGCCGATCCGCGGGTTGACCTGAACATCCGTTCTGACATTGAACTCTTTTCCACACTCGATCCTGATCTGCAGATTGCCGCGTTTCGTGCTGCCCGGACCGAGTTAGCAAGGATTGAGCAAAAGCTCCGGGTACGAAAAAGCCCCCCTGATCTGCAGGTGGCTCTGATCGCAGCCGATCCTCGTAGCGGTCAGATTCTGGCTATGATCGGGGGACGTCGATATGCTCAGGGTCAGTACAATCGGGCAACGCGAGCCTTGCGCCAACCCGGTTCAACATTCAAGCCCTTCGTCTTTGCCGCCGCTCTGGAGGAGTCACGGAGCCGACCAGATAAGGTTTTGACACTCGCAACCCCGGTGCTCGACGCACCTTACACGATGGAGTTCGATGGCAGCGAATACAGCCCCCATAATTATGGGAATCAGTACTTGGGAATGGTGAGCGTTCGAGATGCCCTGGCCAGATCTTTGAATGTACCAACCGTCAAGGTCGCGGCGTGGACAGGTCTGGACATGGTGGCAAGGCTCTCTGAGCGAGTAGGCTTTCCAGGGAGAGTCGAACCCTACCCCTCACTGGCTCTTGGCAGTTACGAAGTCTCCCTTCTGGAACTGACTCAGGGATATCAGGTGCTGGCTAACAGGGGAAGATACCTTGCCCTGCACGCGTGGACGAGAGTGAATGTGAACGGGAAGCCTCTCCGGGAGGAGAGGGAAGAGCGACAGATCATCAGCCCCCAGACAGCATTCCTGGTGACCTCGGCCCTGCAGACAGCTCTCGACCAGGGAACCGGGCGGGTGGCACGCCAACTCGGATTCACTCTACCGGCTGCAGGGAAGACCGGAACCACCACCGACTCGTGGTTCGTCGGCTACACCCCAGATCTCCTGTGTGCGGTCTGGGTAGGAACGGATCATCTGCCTGATTTGAACCTGACGGGAGCCTCTGCGGCACTTCCGGTTTGGACTCGATTCATGAAAGAGGCACAAGGGCTGGGGCGGCTGTCGGCGTCTCCTTTTCAGACTCCTCCCGGGGTTCTAGAATTGGAAATCGACGAGAAAAGTGGCCAAAAAGCCTCGTCTAGCTGCAAACGGGTGCGCAAAGAGTTCTTTCTGCAAGGTACTGAGCCTGCACAGATCTGCCGGCGGCACCAGTTCTCCGAAAACAGGCGCGAATTAGCGCCTGTTTCGGTTCCGAATTAACGACGCGATCTTCTCGGACAGCACACTGCGGACCGGCCCTCAGAAGGGACTCGCGATTTTCACTTGTTCGGGAGCGGTATCCGGAGCTCCGGGAGCCACCTGAAAGGTCGTCAGGGTGGGGACATCATCCGGGAACTCCCGATAGGGATCATCACGCTGCCGTAAGGCAACCGCAGCGAGGGGCTCGCTGCAGTGAACTGTCAGCATAGCGTTGCTCAAGTTCATGTGGGAGACGCTCTGAAAGATCTGATCAATGAACTGGGCCTGGTGCTTCCCATCTGCAATCTCGGTAACCACTTCTTCGAGGAGGCGGAACTCGCTGTCGTATAGCCTCATCACGACGACAGCGGATTGAGAATCACCACTCAGGCCGCGCCCGGGAGTGTTGACAACCGCAAGGCCGGTCTTTAGATCGTCTCGGTGGGTAATAACGATACTGAACTCGGTCAATCCCCGGGTCAAAGGCACTGCGGCCTCGTAAAGGAATGTCCCCGTGGAGTTCTGGATGCCCGAGAAGATGCCGGTTCCGGTCAACCCGTTCCCGGTTGTCACTCTGGCCCAGCCAACCAGCATTTCATTGCGGGGACTCTTGGCCTTCGTTTCCAAAATCCAGGAATGTCCTCGGTTCAGATTCGAGGAGAAGAAGCTCCCTCTTCCCGCGTCTCCCAGGTCGATAGTGAGAGGATCTCCTGCCTGATCGAAAAACTCGATCTGCACGACAATTGGCTGGTCGGTAGCCCCGAACAGGAAGCTTGTCTGAAGTTCCAAGTCGGAAAGAATTCCCGATCCGACCTGAGGAAGATAGAGAGTCTGGGCCGGCTCACATGACGCCAGGAAAGACTCTTGGTTTCCATCGTCGTTCTCCCCGGCCGGGTTCCCCCGGGATCCTGTCAGGATCTTCTGGCCCGACTCATCTAGAAACAGCCCGGCAGAAGAGTTGCTGGCAGCCTCCTCGCCGGCTAAGGGAAACTGGTTCAGACTTCTTGTGGCCACATCCACAACGTAAAGACTGCTATCCGGATCCCCGGCAATTTCCAACAGGTTCACGGGCGACCGGAAAGCCAGCCTTGAACCGTCCGGACTGAGTCCGACCGCCTGGATCTGCAGAGGGTTGGTCGAACCCCCCGGGGACGGGAAGTCTGTCAGCTGCACCAGCGTCAAGAGTGGATTGGCGGCCTCCGTCTCAAGTGAGAAAATCTCCGCGCTGCGATCCGGGTTCCGCAGAGTAAAGTCCCCCCGCCCCACAAAGAAAAGCTGCTTCCCGTCGCCGGAGAGGAGGGGCAGCGCAATGTCTTGTGCGCTGATCAGGACCCGCTGTGAATCAGAAGGAAGCTGGGCCAGGACAATGTCGCTAAAGCCGCTCAAGGGATGAAAAAGCTGGTAAGCCACCCGGTTGCCGTCAAAGCTGACAGCAAGCCCCCGGATCTCAGAAGCCCGGCTCAATTCAGTGAGCTGCCGGAGCTCCTGCGTCTGCAGATCGAGCAAGAATACTTCTTCGCTGAGATCGTCGTTCAAGTCTACCGGGTTACCGCTCGAGCTGAAGACAACCTTGCGCCCGTTACCACTGATCAAGGGATGCGGCCCCGACTCCAGAATGTCAGACTCGGCCTGAGTCAGTTGATTGAACCGGCGCGGGCTAGTGTTAAGGAGAAAGAGCTGAGCGTGGTGCCCTGGATTCTCGCCGGTCAGATCCGAAGAGCTTCTGAAGAGTACCCTGGAGAGATCTTCATTGGCTGAGATCCGCGCGGGGAAGGTGCTGTCATCCACATTCGTCAGTTGAAAGATGTCCCTGCTTTCCAGGTTCATGAGAAAAAGCTCCGTCTTTGAGTTTGGGCCGGAGGAAAAGAAAAGTACGCCGCTCCCCAAGTAATCGATCGCGACCGGAATCGAGCCTCCCGGTTCGTCGTAGGTGCGAGTGATCTGCGAGATCCCACAGGCCAGACGCTGCGGTTGCGCAAGCGTCCCGGGAATCGTGCACAGCAGGCACACCACCATCGCCAAGCTGGCCGCTGTGGGCGACCGTTTAAGTCCTCCGGGTTGCCGACCTGAGGCCGCCTCCCAGGTTCACAAGGCGCGCTACCTGGAACTTGGAACTAACTAGACCCGTAAGGAGTCCCCCCGGCTCTGCCGGGGAGGCAGCCAGAGTTTGACAGTTCCGGGAATAGGTGAAAAAACTCCCTTCCGTGAGCCGAGCAAAGCATCACGAAAAGGAGTTTTATGAGTAACTACCAGAGCTTACAGCATACAAAATGGGAGTGTAAGTACCATGTGGTGTTCATCCCCAAGTACCGCAAGAAGTTGATTTATGGGGAGCTGCGCAGACATCTCGGTCAGGTGCTGCGACGGTTGGCTGGGCAGCAGGAAAGCTTGATTGAAGAGGGCCACCTGCTGCCGGATCACGTGCACGGGATGATCTCGATTCCGCCAAAGTTTTCTGTGGCGCAGGTGATCGGGTACATCAAAGGGAAAAGCGCCATCCACATTGCGAGGAACTTTTCAGAGAGTCGGCGTAACTTTGTTGGACAGCACTTCTGGGCTCGCGGATACTTCGTATCGACGGTGGGTCGGGATGAGAAAGTGATTCGTGAGTATATCCGGCGGCAAGAAGCAGAAGATCGTCGCCAGGATCAGCTCAGGCTGCTGTAGCCAAGCCACCTGTAGGTGGCACAAGTGGCCGCGGTAGCGGCAACGTCAAGTCCGCTTTGAGCGGCTCACAAGATTAAAGCCCCCGGCTTTGCCGGGGGATACTTACTGCTAATAAATTAGCATTTTATGGCACAGTAAGTCAATGCCGAACGGTTCGCCCAAACTGACGGGATTAAGATGCAACAAGGGGCCCAGAGTCGCGTCGCGAAGATCGAAAAGCAGAGGCGAGGACCGGAAATCGGTTGACTGCGGTGGCTCAGACTGTTAATTTATTCGCACTCTGACACCACCGTCTTGTGACGGGTGTAATTGTGTTCGAATCGAATTATTGGGAGAATCGTTAGGAGGCGACAGTGGCTCGCACAAAGATTCAGGATTTCAGTCGGAGAGAACGGCAGATTATGGACATTGTCTATAAGCTGGGCGAGGCGACTGCGGCTGAAGTGATGCGGCAGATGCCGGAAGCGCCGGGGTACTCGACAGTTCGCACGCTGCTCGGGGTTCTGGAGCGAAAAGGACATCTCAACCATGAGCGTCGTGGACACCATTACGTGTACAGTCCCACCACTCCGGTGGAGGCGGTCAGCAGTTCGATGCTGGAACATGTAATGGAGACCTTCTTCGACGGCTCTGCCAGTCGACTGGTTTCAGCCGTCTTGGACATATCGGATGTCCAGTTGAGCACGGACGAATACGACGAAATCCTGGCAATTGTTGAAAAAGCGAAAACGGAAGACAGCTAGCACTAGATCCTAACTCCGGCAGGAAACTTTCATGGATCCGAATTCCTATGCCTGGCTCCTGTATTTGAGCTCCTGGGGGGTATGGCTGGCAATCGCCGCCCTGAAGAGTCTGCTGATTCTGCTCTTGCTGGAGGCCATCCTGGCAGTGCTGGCGAAGTCTCTCTCGGCCTCTGCCAGGCACACTTTGCGACTGCTGGGACTGCTCGCCCTGCTGGTGCTCCCGCTCGCTTCTCTCGGTTTTCCCAAGTGGCATCTTTCTCTGGTGGAGAGGCCGGCTCTGCTGGGTGAGCAAGGTGCGGACGAGGGCGAGCCGATACAGGCGCAGGTGCAGCAGGAACTGAAAGAGCGCGTTGGAATCAGCGAGACCAACGGGGGAAGTAGTCATGCATCGGGCCCCGCCTCGGGAAGCTTAAGTCCGGAGGCAAGTCGTCTCCTCCTCATGCAGGAGCCTGCGGGCGACACGAACTTGAACAAAGGAACTCGAGCGGCCCTCGTCGAGATTGGAGCCGGGCTGCTGGTGGTCGTCTGGATGGTTGGAATACTGGCCCTTCTGACCCGTGTACTCGTCGGCATTGCCTGTGTCTGGCTCGTCAGGTTCCGATCCCAGGAAGTGTCGGACCCTACGTTGAAATGGGTAGCTGAGGCCGCGGCTGCCAGGCTGAATTTGCGACGAAGGGTCAAGTTGTACGCTACCCCGCGGCTGGAAGTGGCTCTTTCGGTGGGCGTTCTTAGGGTCCCACTCTGGGATGGGTGAACCCCCTCGCCTTTAGGCGAAGCCTTCAGGAGGCTTGGGGGTACACTGCGGAGGTGTCTGAGTATCGGAAAAGTTCGCATGCAGTGTATCGGCTGAGATATCACTTTGTGTTCATCACCAAGTACCGCAAGCCGGCTCTGCGAGGAGAGATCGGGAAAGAGGTGCGGGACCTGACGCGAGAGATTTGCCGATCGTTGGATATCGAGATCGTGAAGGGGCATGTGCGACCCGATCATGTACATTTGTTGTTGGATGTGCCGCCGAGATTGGCGCCGAGCCGAGTGATGCAGGCGATCAAAGGGAAAACGTCGCATCATCTACTGCAAGATCACCGCAAGTTGCGCAAGGAGTTTTGGGGACCCGACATCTTTGGGCACGAGGGTACTTCGTGGCGACTGGGGATCAACATCATCTCGTTTCTCTTGATTTTCGGCGGTTGTGCTTGGGAAAAGTTTTCCCAAGCAGGTTCCTCCTTTCTGGTCGCAGTCGGGGTCTGTTTCGAGCCAGCGTTTTTCCAGTCGCAGCATTTGCATTTGATTGAAAGTCCGATAGCGGGCGGAAAGCTGGCTGCTCGTGACCTCCTGTAAAACGGAACTGAAGTAATGCAGGGAACCGATGGGCTGCCCCGGGAGTCCGTTGAGCCAGGAGACGTACTTGCGTCCGCAGCCCAGGAAAATAGACTGGCGGACATCCTCGAGTTCGATGCCTTGCTGGAACCACTGGGCAGCCAGCCGGCGATCCGAGATCGAGTATCGGCAACGGATGCAGGGACGCTCCAGCAACATCTCTCCGATGGCCTCCACATAGAGGGTTTGAGCCGATCGAGTGGAGCTGAGCGAGTCAGCCGAGAGGCTGCGCTGGTAGGGCCAGTACTGGTCGGCAATCTCCAGGACACCGGGAGCATGCTGGTTGGAGCTACGCCGGACCCGGCAGACCTGCCTCTCCTCGAGCTCCTGGAGATAGGTTCCAATCGAGCGGCGCGATTTGCGCAGCGCCCTGGCCACGTCCTGCTGGCGAAAGAGAAAGCGCCCGGTACTTCTCTCGGCGCCCAGAGAGATGTGAACGAACAGCTTGAAGGCCCCGTCGGAGAGTTTCTCCAGAGCGGCCTGCCAGCCGGCGGCGGCGGCAAACCAGCCGTTGTCGCCTTTAATCTTCAAACGGCTCATGGCGAAACCTCCTTTTGGGGGGATCCTTTGACGGGTCGTTTTCGCCTCCGGTAAGACTCGCCCTCCCACTCCAGCTGGTGAGCGTTGTGGCAGAGCCGGTCCAGCAGCGAGTTGGCCTGGATGGGGTCGCCAAACAGCGCCATCCACTCCTCCAGGCTGCGATTACTGGTCAGCATCAGCGAGCCTTTCTGATAGCGCTCGTAAACGATGTCGTACAGATCGTCGGCCTGCTCCTCGGTCAGGGGCTTGAGCCCAAAGTCGTCAATGATCAAAAAATCATAGCCGCAGTAGTGCTGGATGCGGCGATCGCGGGAGAGATCGGCCCGGGCCGCTTCCAGAGTACGGAACAGGCGCGGAGCCTGGATGTAGCGCACGTCATGACCGCGGCGTACCGCCTCGTGTCCCAGAGCCAGGGCGATGTGACTCTTGCCCACACCCACCGGCCCGCACAGGCAGATGTTTTCTTTGTTTTCCAGAAAGCGGCAGGTGGCCAGGTCATAGATGCGGCGCCGCTTGATGTTCGGGTTAAAGCCAAAATCGAACTCTTCGAGGGTCTTGATCTCGGCAAAGCAGGCTTTCTTGAGCCGGCGCGCAAACTTGGTCTGGGAGCGACGCTCCAGCTCATCCTGAATCAGCAGAGTCAGAAAGTCGACGTAGGCCAGTTGTCGTTTTTCGGCCTCCTTGAGCCGCACTTCCAGAGTGTCCAACAATCCTCCCAATCGCAGTTGCTTGAGCTGGTCGAGCAGATGTTGATAGTGACTCATGAGACCTCCTGTCGGTGCACGAAGTAATCCTGGGGACGGGCAAATCGACAAGCTGAGGCCGCCGGACTGGGGGGTCTACGAGGAGGTAAGGGCTGTCGGAACAAGCCTTTCGCCAGAATCTGCTTCAGAGAAGCAAAGCGGACATTGTCAAAGCGCAAGGCCCGCCGGCAGGCCTGATCCAGAGTAGCCGCTGGGTGGGACTCGGCCAGCCGCAGCACGGCCTGGGCCTTTCTCAGGTTGCGCATGGCGTGATCGCCCAAGATGCGCCGCACGTAGCGGCCCACTTCGGGCCCCAGCTCGTCGGACCGGCGCCGGCACCACTCGGGAGTCTGCTCCAGATAGATCCGCTTGTCGGGAGGATAGTCGGCCGTTTGGGTCTGCCAGCTTCCCGGTTCGAAGACCCGCACGTGGGTCTTGATCAACTGATGGTTCCGATACACCCGCACCAGCTTCAGGTCGGCCCGCACCCACAGCTTCTCTCCCCGGTAGGGATAGGGGACCGAGTAGTAGCACTTGTCCAGGATCAGATGGCAGTCCCAATGCACGGTGCATTGTTTCCACTGAGGCGCTTCGTAGGGTTGATCGGGCAGGGGCAGCAGCAGCTCGGCTTCTTCTCCAACAAACACCTCATAGGGTTTGCGATGGGTGGTGCCATGCTCTCGCAGACCGACTTCCTTGAGACACCACTCCAGAGCTTTCTCGTTGGCCTCCTCGATATCCCGAAAACGACGCCCCGCCAGGATCTGCTGACGCACCACCGGCACACATCTCTCCACTTTCCCTTTGTGGCGAGCCATCTGCACTTTTGCCGGGTCGGCCACGAATCCATAGTGTCTTTCCAGTTCGGCGTAGGCCGGGTTGAGCGTCGGATCGTACAGATCGGGCTTCAGCACACCGTCTTTCAGATTGTCCAGGACAAGCAATCTTGGACAGCCTCGAAAAAAGGAAAAAGCACGCATGTGACAGTCCAGCCAAGTGGGGCTGTCCTGACCAAACACAAAGCGCCCGAAGCGGTGGCGGCTGTAGCTCAAGATCATGATAAAGACCCAGGTCTTGCGCCGTTTGCCGGTTTCCGGATCTTGCATCAGCCCGGCATAGCCGAAGTCGACCTGGCCCTGCTCTTTATGTTGAGCTCAACATAAAGAGCATTATGGAAAGCCGGAAGTTATGTTGAGTAGTCTGGTGACGAAGCGCGAGGACACAAGGTTTTCCCAACAGATCATCATTCCCAACTTTGCATAATTTCTGCCTACAACGATTCAAGCCATGTGAGGAGAGTGGGAGCGATCCGGGCCTTTCGACGCCGGCCGGAAGACGGGCCGAGCCGCTCCAACGCTTTCCTTTTCATTTCAAGGTCGGCCTCCACATAGACTTGGGTTGATTTGATGTCCGCGTGGCCCAGCACGTCCTTGATCGTGACGAGGGCCACGCCGGATTGAAGAAGATGCATCGCCTTGCTGTGCCGCAACGTATGCGGACTCAAGGAGCACTGAGTCAAATCGGAGTTGCCGGCGCTGCCGGAATATTTTCTCAGGACGTAGCGGACTCCATGCCGAGAAAGTTTTCGCCCGGAGCGGTTCCTGAACAAAGAGCCGTCGTCATGGAGGGGGCGGCCGTGCTCTTTCAAGAATCGAGCCACGAGCCGGGCAGTCTGCGGAAGCAGAGGGCAGAGACGCTGTCTGCCGCCCTTGCCGGTCACGCGAACAAACGCTGGACTCGTCAGCTGGAAGTCGCGCGGCTTCATGTCCAGCCCTTCCTGGACCCGTGCTCCGGTGTCGTAGAGAAGCACCAGCAAGACATAGTCCCGTTCCCCTGCCGGGGTGGAACGGTCGATCCGGTTGAAGAGACGCTCGATCTGCTGCCTATTGAGATAGCCCGGCGTGGACCGCAGGGTCCGCTTGAACGGTATTGCCAGAACCCGATGGCATAAGGAGGCGGAGGCGGGTTCTCGGCTGAGGACGTAGCGGTAAAAGGAATGGATGGCCGCCAAGCGGGCGTTGCGAGTGCTGATCGAGTTGCGCCTTCGGCTCTCCAGGTCGCTGAGGAACCGCAAAACCACCTCCGCGGAGAGATCCTCAAGAGTGAGCCGATCGATAGTGCGTTTGCGGTCGGCGGCGGCAAAGCGAAGCAGCAGCTTCATCGTGTCGCGATACGCATATACGGTGTGTTGACTAGTGTGCTGTCCGATAAATTCCCGACGTTAACATTGACTGATTGATTCTCTCGCTTTTTTGACCTTTGCCAGGATGGAATCGGCGGTGGCGCGCCACTTGAAGGGCTTGGCCAAGTGTTGATTGTGGACTCGTATGTATCGTCGGATCTCCTGTCGCAGATCTCGAACGCTGGTGAAGGAGTTGCGGTAGATGGAGCGACGCTCCAGCTGAGAGAACCAGGTCTCCACGGCATTGAGCCAGGAGGCGCTGGTAGGAGTAAAGTGCAGGTGGAAGCGTTCTCGGCGCGCCAGCCAACTTCGAACCTTCTGGGTTTTGTGAGTACTGGAGTTGTCCAGGATGAGGTGAACGTCCAGATTGGGATCGAGCGCTTGATCGATCTGGCGTAAAAAGGCCAAGAATTCCTGGGCTCGATGCCGTTTCGTGATGCGCCCCATCACCTCTCCCGTGGCCACATCGAAAGCGGCGTAAAGGCTAGCCGTGCCGTGCCGCTTGTAGTCGTGTGTTCGTCGCTCGATCTGTCCGGGTTTGAGCTGGAGCATGGGCTGGGTTCTATCCAGGGCTTGGATCTGGGTCTTCTCGTCCACGGATAAGACCAGAGCATTGTCAGGAGGGTCCATGTAAAGCCCGACGACATCGATCACCTTGTCGGCGAAATGAGGGTCGTGACTGATTTTGAAGTTGCGGATTCGATGAGGTTTCAGGTCGGCCGCCTTCCAGATCTGAGTGACCTGATGGCGGCTCACTCCGGCGTACTCGGCCATCAGGCGCACACTCCAGAAGGTCGACTCACAGGGAACCCGTTGTACCGTGGCCTTGAGGATGGCTCGCACTTTGGCCGGCGCTAACTTTCGGGGGCGGCCTGAGCGAGGTTGATCCTCCAGTCCTGACAGTCCCTGCTGCAGGTAGCGTCGTCGCCACTTCTGAACAGTGAGCAAGCGCTTGGACAGTCTTTCAGACACCTGTGTTGCCGTTAACCCTTGGCCGCAAAGCAGGATCAACTCGGCCCTTTCGGCCAGACTGCGCCGGGTCTTGGAGGCTCGCAACCAGGAACGCAAAATCTCTCGATCGTCTTCGGGGAGTTGTAGTTGGATATGTGGTCTTGCCATACGGAATGATAGCGAAAAGCCCTGACTATTAACATCGTGAACTTCCCGGACAGTACACTAGCGTTGCGCTCGGCGGCGAGGTGGACCACGAAAAAATCTGTTACCAGGGTTGAAAGTTCAAAGGTCATGAAGCGCTCCTTTCCCGAATCAGGCTCCCAAAGCGAAGCTGATAACGACGGGTCACTTCTCCCACCAGATCCTCAGTCACACGCAAATACCGTTGCGAACTGGTCAAGCCGACATGGCCCAGATAGGTGGCAAGAATGGGCAGCCGGGCGTTCAGATCCGCCCCTTGCCGGTACCAGAGGATCATCCGATGCACCGCAAATCCGTGGCGAAGATCATGCAGGCGAGGACCCTTGCCTGGGCCCAAGTAGGGGATCTCAGCCCGGGCCAGGGCTCTGCGGAATGAAGCTCGAATGACGTCCGCGGAACATCTTTGTCCCCTCGGACCCGGGAAAAAACAGGCGGTTGGAGCGCGGAGTCCGAGGTGGCCCTCGACAAAGGATCGGCATTGGCGCATTCGATCGGTGAGATCATCGGCCATGGGAACCAGCCTCGACTTTCCGAACTTGGCCCGCCGGACAATCAAGACGCCCCCAGCCTCATCCACGTCTTCCAGGTTCAGGGACAGCGCTTCTCCCAACCTCAAGCCGCTGAGATAAAGGAGCATGAGGGCTGTGCCATGGACCATTCCGCTCAGGGGTGAACAGCGCCCGCTGGGCAAATCGAGACACGCTTGCAAAAACTGGCGTCCTTCTTCGAGGGTCAAGACCCGGGGCACAAACGGGCGGCGCCGGATGCCGAGATAGCGCGTGGGGGGAATCGAAGTGCGGGGATCTTCCAGCGCCAGGAACTTGCAAAACTCACGAATGAGGCTCAGCCGATTCCCTCGCGTCGTCTCCGACTCGTTTCCTCTGCGGGCCAGATAGGCTCGGTTGATCTCATCGGTCATGACAGGATCTCGTTTCGGAAGACGGCGCGCCAAAACCCGATCCAGGTCGTGCAGCATCCGCTCTTCTTCTTTATACCGGCATCCTCGCGCGCGCTTGAGTCGAAGAAAGCGTCTGATCTGCCCTGCTAACGGCGAAGCGAACGGTTCTACTTGTTTGTTCATTGCAGCACCTCCGCAATGGAAATGGCCGCTGCTCGCAGGTGGCGAACATCGACTTTCATGTAGCCCAGCGTCGAGTCCGCCGAGGCGTGGCCCAGAACATCGCCGATCGTTTTGACGGGAACTTCGGCGTCCAGCAGACGTGTGGCCAGAGTGTGGCGCAACAGATACAGGCCCTTGCGCCCGGGCCGTCCCTGCAGGCCCGCGTTTCTCATGGCCTTTCGGGCGATACTGGAGAAGTTGTTGTTGACCCCGTACGGCTCAAAGGGCACCCTGTGGCGGACGAAGACATTGCGCGCTTTGGTCGGCGGCCGGCCATTTCGCAGGTAGGAGATCAGGGCCTCCGACACGTCCTGGAGGAGGGGCAACGTCAACTTCCTGCCCGTCTTTGACTGCTGGATGACGATGGCGCCTTCGCGCCAGCGGATGTCTTCGAGTTGCATCCCGCGTATGTCCGCCGGTCGCAGGCCGTAGCGCGCAGCCAGCAAAAGCAGGGCGTAGTCTCGTCGCCCGATGCCCGAAGAGCGATCCGTGGAACTCAACAGCCTCTCGACCTCGGCTTCGCACAGAACGTCGTGCAGGCCGCTGTCCCGGTACTGCCTGCATCCTGCTGCCGCGGCGGACAGGTCTCGGGGCAGCATCCCTTGGGCGAAGGCATGCTTCAGAAGACGCCGAACGTACCCCACATATCCGCTCCACGTGATGGGCTTGTGGTGGTCGGGCCGCCGGCTGCAAAAGTCGTGGACATGAGCGGCTGTCAGTTGTTTCAGGTCCCCGATGCCCCCGCTTTCCAGGAACTCCATGAATCGGCCCAGCGCAAGAGCTCCTCTTCGAAGGGTCTTCTCGGAAACGCACCGATGCTCCTTCAAGAATGCGAGGTAAGGGACAGCCCAGTTCTCAAACAGATTGCCTCCCGGTTCGGTTCGCGTTCGGAGTTTCCGCCGAAAATCGCCGTTCTCGTCAGCCTCGATGAAGATGCGGATCGAAGCTCGAATGAAGCGGTGACGACTGGCGCTGCCTCCGGGCAGACGCTGCTGGACATAGGCATCCACCACAGGTGATCGCACCCTGAATGGGATCTGGATTCCGAGCTGACCGCAGTGTTCTGTGAATCGCAGCCATTCATGGACGTGATCGACGACGACCACATCCAAGTACTCCAAATCGTGGAGCTTGTTTGCCAGCAGCCTGATCCGCTCTCGATGGGCTGAACGTTCGTAACATTCCCGATAGTCCTTGCGTAATCTCTCTCTCAACATAGATTCCTCCTTTTAGGTCTGCCTCTTCGTTGGGCAGCCTTGGAGAGGAATTATGTAAAGTGACTGGTCAATGCCTACCGGAAAAATAAGGAAGGGAGAGGGCAACTCAACATAACTTCCGGCTTTCCATAATGCTCTCCGGCCGGTGAAGGCATCCGTACCGTCACCGGCTTGCAAAGCGGCACGATGTGGCTGCGCACATAGCGGTACACGCTCATGTAGCTGACCTTCAACTCGTGCTGCTCCTCGAGCAGCCGCTGTACCTGCTGAATGGTCATATCAGGCTGCTCAAGCCACTCCTGGATCTGCTGGTGGTAGAGGCGGATCCGCTCCCGGGCCGGTTGTTCGAAAACCGCCACCTGGACCACCGAGGCCACCATCCGGGCCAGCTCCTCCTGTGGCGGCAGCGGCTTCTCTCGGCTCAAGCCTCTGGCCATGAAAAGCCGCAGATACTTGCCAATCGTCTTGCGCGAGATCTGCAACGAGTCTCGGATCTGGCGGATACTCCGTCCTCGGTGCCATTGGTAAACCAACTCCAGGTACTCTTCCATCCTCACGTTCCTTCTGGCCATTCTTCCTCCTGCGGAAATCCTTGTTGGGGTTCCGCAGAAAGATGGCCCTGGCCTCTGTCACGAAATGATCAGGTGGGGGAATTACCTTGGTGAAACCCTGGGGGAATTACCCTGGTGAAAGGGTGGGGGATATACCATGGTGACCGACAGGGGGCTCTGAAAGCCTTCTTCTGGACTCCGGAGAGTGGCATTCTTGAAATCGACGCTCCCGGTTGGAGCGAGGCACTGGACATCAACGACAGCGACCAGGTTGTCGGCTACAGTGACAATCGTGCCTTCATCTGGAGCCAGCAGGACCATTTCCGGTACATCGGACCTGAAGATGCCCTCTTCAGCGCTGCGACAGCAGTCAATCGCTTTGGACAGGTTGTGGGCTGGGCCCGCTACGAGGAAGACCAGCCGCGCGCCTTCTTCTGGAGTCCTGACGAAGGACTCCTCGACCTGGGTGGTTTGAGCCTGAGTTTTCCTCTCAGCATGGCATATGAAATCAGTGATCGCGGGGTTGTGGTGGGACACAGCCTGTCGATGGCCTTGAATGGCCAGGAGCAGGAAGTCAGAGCCTTCCGATGGACGCTCGAGAAGGGGATGGAAGGACTTGGCCGGGCACCCAGTAATTCACGGATTGCACTGAATGCCCTCGGGCAGATCGTGGGGACCAACCTGCGGGCCAGTGACGTGGAAAACCCGCTGGCTTTCCTGTGGACCGAAGAAGGGCGCGTGACCCTTACGGCCGCACCCGAGCCGACCGGGCGCGCCAGCGAAGGAGTGGCCATCAACAACCACGGTCAAATTGCCGGCAATACTCTTCTGTCAGAGAACCTGACGCGAGCCTACCTCTGGGAGGTCCGGTTCGTGTCCCGCTTCTCCGAGGATGACTAACTCTCCCCGGCAGTCTCTAAGCTCCTGGTGACTAGTGTCTTTTTGTGGGCACGGTTCCTTGCGGAAAGTGGGAGGCGACGCTGGGGCCCGCCTGCTTGACGATCCCAAAACGGGGAAATCCCTCCGGAGCAGCGCGCACGACAGTCTCGACAATGGGCGCGCAGTGCTGTAGTTTCCCTGACACCCCGCCGTTTCTTGTCTGCGGGTTCGAAATATTGTTAAATGCCCGAGACATTGACCTGATCCCATTTTCGAGAGGATTCCATCTATGAACGAACCCCAAGACGAGCCCGGTCGCACCAAGGACTTCAAGCCCTATGTGCCCGCTGAGACGTCACTCGCCGAGATGACGCTTCGGGCGCTGCTTCTGGGTGTGCTGATGGCCGTCGTCCTGGGTGCGGCCAATGCCTATCTGGGTATGAAAGCCGGTTTGACAGTTGCCGCCACGTTCCCGGCGGCGGTGGTGGCCATGGCCGCCCTTCGACCCTTTCGGGGCTCGATCCTGGAGGAGAACATCGCCCGCACCACGGCCTCGGTCGGCGAGGCTCTGGTGGCCGGCGCCATTTTCACGATTCCCGCCTTTGTGATCAGTGGAGTCTGGGATGAACTGCGCTATCTCGAGAGTACCTTGATCATGCTCATCGGGGGTCTTCTGGGAGTCCTCTTCGTCATCGTCCTGAGGCGGACCCTGGTCGAGGAGGCAGATCTCCCTTTCCCGGAAAGCGTAGCGGCCGGTGAGCTGGTCAAGGCCGGTCAAGGAGGCCAGAGCAGAGCGAGCTATGTCTTCGGCGCTATGGGAGTGGCCGGGGCCTGGGAGCTTCTCAAGAACTCCCACGGCATCCCCCTGGTGGCGGACTCCGCCCGGACCTTTGTGACTCTGGGCGCTTCCCAGATTCAGCTTCTGACCCAGACGGTCCGCTACCGGGGAGGCCTGCTTCTGGAATCGGCTTCAGCCTCTCCCGCCCTGGTTGGTGTGGGGTTTATCGTGGGACCTGGAATCGCCTCGACCCTCTTTGCCGGGGCCCTCATCGGCTGGCTCTTTTTGGTTCCTCTCGGTCTGTTTCTCAATCCCGTGCTGACATCCGGAGTCACAGAAAGCCAATCCTGGATAGCCTGGAGCGTCGAGATCTGGGCCAAACAGGTCCGGCCTCTGGCGGTGGGGACGATGATTGTGGCGGCCTTCTATACACTCTTCAAGCTGCGCACCTCCCTGCTGGGTGGAATTCGCCGGGCCGTCATTGACCTGCAGGCGGCCAAGGAAGGGCGCCGGGAAGTGAGCCGTCTCCAGATCGACCTCAACTTCAAGTATGTGGGAGCGGCTATCCTGGCCCTGGCCTTTCCCCTTTTCTTTCTTTATCGGTACTTCAGCAGTTCCACTCCGGGAGCGCTTCTGCTCACCGTTGTGATGGTGATTCTGGGCTTTCTGTTTGCTGCCGTGGCGGGCTATCTTGTGGGTCTGCTGGGGAGTTCCAACAATCCGATCAGCGGGCTTACTCTCAGTACTTTACTCATTTCCGCCATCTTGATGGTGCTGATGGGGGTGACTGGAAATCCCGGCATCATGGGGGTTCTGGGCGTTGCGGGAGTGGTATGCTGCGCCGCCGGCATTGCCGGTGACATGATCCAGGATCTGAAGGTCGGGCACATCCTGGGAGGCACTCCGTGGCGCATGGAAGTGGGGGAGATCATCGGCGTCATCGTGGCCGCCCTGGTGCTGGTCTGGCCTATGATTGCGATGGATCGTGTCTACGAAATCGGAAGCCCCGAGCTTCCGGCGCCTCAGGCGGGTCTGATGGCGTTTCTGGCCCGGGGGATCGTGGACGGTGAGATGCCCTGGCCGCTGGTGATCGCCGGAATGTTTTTCGCCTTCGGGTTGATTCTCATCAACGCCCCTTCTCCCATGTTGATCGCAGTCGGTATGTACCTTCCCTTCCGTTCCACCTCGGCCATCTTCGTGGGAGGGATCATCCGCTGGATCCTGGATGGGATTCTGAAGCGACGCAACGCCAGTGAGGGAGAGACGACTACGGCGGTTAACACGGGTATCCTTCTTTCCTCCGGGTTCATTGCCGGGGAAGCGCTGATGGCAGTCTTACTGGCTTTCTTGGTGCTGGGATGCCAGCTCCCGGGCGCCCCGAACAACCCCCTCCCCGAGCTGGTTGAGTATCTCCCGGGTTTTCTGCGCGTCAATGCCTGGCTGGGCCTGGCGGGGCTCGCATGGCTCTTCCTGGCTCTTGTGCGGGTGCCGCTCAAGGCGATGAAGAAGGGCGGGGCCCTGGGTGTCAGGGTTGAATGAGCCTTTGCCTCAGGACTTCCTGGCTCTGGAGCCAAGGAGGCTCCTCGAGTGGGAAACGGACTCCGCGAGCCGAGCTGTCCTGCTCCGGCCCAAGTTCGGCTCGGGCCTGGTGGGCCGGATTCTGCTGAGCTGGTTCGGTCCGTCGCACTACCGGATCCGTCTCGATGAGGTGGGGACTGCCGTCTGGGTCTGTCTGGACGGCAAAACTCCTCTTGCTACAGTGCTTTCCGAATTGAAGAAGAGATTTGGAAGCCGGGTCGAACCGGCTGAAGAGCGCCTGCGCATGTTCGTTGAGGACATGATCCGCAGGAAGTTAGTCGAAGTGAATTAGTCCCGAGATTCGAACATGGCTCCAGAATCAGCCGGGCCCACAGCTGGAAGCTGGCTCCCGAGGATCTTCAGTGCCTTCCGCTACAGGGACTTCAGGGTCATGTGGCTGGGCGCATTTACGTCCACAACCGGCAGTCTGATGCAGCAGGTGGCTCAGTCCTGGCTGATTCTGCAGCTGACCGGCCTGTCCTTTTACCTGGGTCTGACCAGCTTTCTGGCCCAGCTTCCACTGGTGTTGTTCTCGTTGATCGGGGGAGCCTTTGCCGATCGAGTGGACCGACGAAAACTCCTTCTCTTTTCTCAGGGCGTCCAAATGACGACAGCCTTCGTCCTCACGGCCCTGATCTTCTTTGATGTGGTTGAAGTCTGGCATTTTCTGGTGCTGGTCTTCGTAGCAGGGTTGGGGCAGGCATTTGGTGGCCCTGCCTACGCGGCTTTGATTCCGGGCCTGGTCAAGCGCCAGGATGTGCCCAACGCGATTGCTCTGAACTCGATTCAGTTCAACCTGGCCCGCGTGGCAGGCCCCATGCTGGCTGCCGTGGTCATGGCGGCTCTGGGCGCGGTCTTCTGCTTTGCTCTGAATGGGCTGTCGTTTCTGGCGGTCATCCTGTCTTTGCTGCTGATTCAGAGTACTTTCCGACCTCAGAAGACGGAGGCCACAGTGACGAGCCAGATCAAGGAGGGAGTTCGCTTCGTCCTGGGCAAGAGTTCCCTGCGGCAGCTGATGGTCCTCGGATTCGTGAGCACCTTTTGCGGCGTTCCACTCCTCACTCTGCTCCCGGCTTTTGTGAAGAATGTCTATGAGATGGGAGAAGTGACCTACTCCTGGATGATGTCAATAGCAGGAGCCGGGGCTGTGGTCGGAGCGCTGCTTTTCGCCGGGCTGTCCGGGTTCAGTCGCCGGGGGCTCTTGACTCTCTGGTCACAGCTTACCCTGGCAGTCCTGACTGCGGCTTTTGCCTTCTCGAGTCACTGGATGGTGGCGAGCCTGTTTCTGTTTGCCGCCGGAACCTGTCTGATCGGATTGTTCGCATCCATCACGTCTCTGGTCCAATTGGCCACGACCGACGAGATGAGAGGGAGAGTGATGAGTCTTTTTCTACTGGCTTTCCGGGGCGGAATGCCGGCCGGTGATTTGACGGCAGGGGCACTGGCCGATTTCTATTCACCGCCCGTAGCAATTCTTTTTCTGGCTCTTCTGCTGGGTTGCGTATCGAGCACATTTCTGCTCTTTGGAAAGCGGGTCAAACAGCTCTAGCCGACAGGGAGTCTTCTCTGTGCCAGAGCAGTGGCCAGTTCCTGGATTTCTTCCGAGAGAGAGCGGTCCTCGTCCAGGAAGGGGACCAGGTCGCGAACGAATTCATAGGCCCGACGGGTTCCCTCTCCCAAGTCCTGACTTCTGCCCTTGATATCAGCGGCCTGAGCCAACCCGATCAGCTCGATGCTCAGGAGCGAGGCCAGATCTTCCAGGATCGCGACATTCTTGAGCGCTGCGATCCCCCCCATAGTCACGATATCCTGGTTGTTCGCATTGGTGGGAATGGAGTGCAGGCTGGCGGGAGCGGCGCGCACACGAATCGTGGCGGAGATCGACGTCGTCACGAGCTGAACCGGCATGAAACCAGACTGGAGACCTGCCTCCCCGCTGATCAGCATGGGAGACAGATCGAAGTTGAAGTTCTCGTCGATGAGGCGAGCAAACTGGCGTTCCGAAAGAGTCGCAAGCTGGCTGAGCAGGAGGGAAAGTGTGTCCATCGCAAACGCCACATGCTGTCCCAGAAAATTCCCACCGTGAGCGACCTCTTTTTCTGCTGCGAAGATCAGGGGATTATCATTCACCGAATTCAGTTCGGTGCGAAGGACATCCTGGATAAAGTTCAAGTGATCTCGCACGGCCCCTGTGACTTGAGGAACACACCGGATTGAGTAGGGGTCTTGAATGGCTTCGCTGGATTTGACCAGTTCGGAAACGCCGGCTTTTCCCTGCTCCAGGAGGCGAGTCACCTGCTCTGGCTCCATGGTGAGCTTGCTGTTTCGGGCAAACCGGAGAATGTTTCTTGCCGCTACAGTTTGTCCCGGATAGGGCTTCAAGCCATGGATCCGAAGGTCGAAGGCGGCCAGGGAGCGGCCAAACACTTCGACCAGAAAAGCGGTGCACAGCTCCATGATCGTGGCCAGATACTCGGTCTGGTAAGAGCAAAGCGATCCGACTCCGGTCATGAAAGCAGTTCCATTTACCAGCGCAAGTCCTTCTTTGGAGGCAAGAGACACCGGATTGAGGCCCTCTTCACTCAGCGCTTCCCGGGAGTCGACAAATCTTCCCTTGTACTCGGCCTGCCCCTCACCCATGAGCCCCAGGGCCATGTGACCCAGATGAGCCAGATCCCCGCTTGCCCCGACCGAGCCCGTTTCCGGAATCATGGGGTGGATTCGATGGTTCAACAGGTCGACGAGAGCCTGAATGGTGCCCCAGCGGATTCCCGACCGTCCCTGCAGAAAAGAGTTGGCTCGAGCCAGCATGGTCGCCCGTACTGCTTGAGCTGGGAGCGGTCTGCCCACACCGGCCGACAGTGCTCGCACCAGATTGCGCTGAAGTGCTTCCGTCTTAGAACGTGGGAGGAGACGGTTGCAGAGGGGGCCTACTCCAGTGTTGACGCCGTAGACGGGCTTATCCTCGAGAACCATTGCTTCGATCAGTCTGCACGAGGCCTCGACAGCTGGACGACAGCCTTCGGACAAAGAGGCCTTCGCGCCTTCGACTGCGACGCTATGGATGTCTTCAATACCCAGGTTTTTTCCGGTAAGGACAACTTCGTAAGCCACTGTTCGTCTCCTTCTCTTTCATTCAGAGTCAACGACCGCTCTGGATGTAGGCACTTCCATCTACGGATTCAAAGGAATCCATTTTGGGTTAATATTACTTCACAGAGGGCGCACAGCCAGGGTTCAGCCTCTCGTCGTTCTAGGACCGATGGCAGGCTGCCAACACCTCATTGACCCAAATCACTGATTTTGCTAGCGTCTTTGTTCTAAGTACTCAGTACTTAGCTTCCCTGAAACACCACGTTTCTTGGGAGTAGTGGTGAAAACGTCAGCCGACCGGGAGACAGGATGTCTGAGAAGGTTCACATATTCGACACGACACTTCGTGACGGTGAGCAATCCCCAGGGTGTTCGATGACCCTGGACGAAAAGCTGAGAATGGCTCGTCAATTGGAGCGTCTCAACGTAGATGTTCTGGAGGCAGGGTTTCCGATTTCCTCGGAAGGAGACTTCAAAGCCGTCCAGGCCATCTCCTCGGAGGTGAGACAGCCCACGATTGCGGCTTTGGCGAGAGCCCACCGGTTGGACATTGAGAGAGCCTGGGAAGCGATCAAAGGTGCACACAAGAGGCGGATTCACACGTTCATTGCTACCTCCGATATCCATCTCGAATACAAGCTTCACATGACCCGGTCCCAGGTGCTGGAGGCGGCCATAGAAGGGGTTAAGATCGCCCGCGACCTGTGCGACGACGTGGAATTCTCGGCTGAGGATGCCACCCGCAGCGATTTCGACTTCCTGGTCGAGGTTTTCGAGGCGGCCATCGAACATGGTGCCAGTTTGATCAACGTGCCCGACACGGTGGGATATGCCGTTCTGGAGGAGTATGGAGGCCTGATTCGTCGCCTGATCGAGGCCATTCCCAACAGCGACAAGGCTGTCTTCGGCACTCACACGCACAATGATCTCGGCCTGGCCGTAGCGAACTCGCTGTCGGGGGTTTCCGGGGGTTGTCGACAAGTAGAATGCACTTTGAATGGCATTGGAGAAAGAGCCGGAAATGCTGCTCTGGAAGAAGTGGCCATGGTGCTTTCGACAAGACAAGACCGGTTCGATTTCCACACTGACATTGTGGCAACCGAGATCTATCCTTCCAGCCGTCTGCTCTGTGAGTTAACCGGGAGTCAAGTCCAGTTCCACAAGGCGATCGTCGGACGAAACGCCTTCTCCCATGAAGCTGGGATCCACCAGGATGGTGTACTCAAGAACGCACTCACCTACGAGATCATGACCCCCCAGTCGGTCGGAGTGGAGAGTAACAAGATCGTGATGGGGAAGCACAGCGGACGCCATGCACTGAGTGTCAAGCTCCTGGAGTTGGGCTACGATCTGTCGCGTGAAGACCTGGAAAAAGCCTATCTCTGCTTTACCCGCCTGGCTGATGCCCAGAAAGAGGTCAGCGACGCTGAGCTGGCCTCTATCGTCGACAGCGGATATCAGATCGGAACCGAAACGGATCAACAGTCCAGATCCAAAGCCGCTCGGATCCGCGCCTGAGTACCGCAGAGGAGTAGTCGTACTCCCAGTTAGGAAGCAACTCATGGCCAGAACACTTTTCGAGAAAATCTGGGGTGAGCACGTCGTCGATCAGAAACGAGGCCGACCCGCCCTCCTGTACATTGACTGCCATCTGGTTCATGAGGTGACTTCGCCCCAGGCTTTCGATGGGCTACGCCTGGCTGGCAGGCAGGTGAGGCGGCCGGATCTGACCTTCGCTACTATGGATCATAATGTGCCGACCTGGGCCCGAAGTCGGCCGCTCGAGGATCCGGTTTCTAAGGCACAGATGGACGCTCTAGCGGAAAACTGCAGGGAGTTTGGAGTTCCTCTCTACGATCTCGCCAGTCCCGAGCAGGGTATCGTCCACGTGATCGGGCCCGAACTGGGGCTGACCCAGCCTGGGATGACCGTTGTGTGCGGAGACAGCCACACCTCCACCCATGGAGCTTTTGGAGCGCTCGCCTTCGGTATCGGCACGAGCGAGGTCGAGCACGTGCTGGCGACCCAGTGCCTGCTCCAGTTCAAACCGAAGACCATGGAGATCAGAATCAATGGGAGCCGGTCGGCCGGCGTTGCCAGCAAAGACGTGATCCTCTATGTGATTCGAAGGATTGGGACGGCGGGAGCTGCGGGGCACGTCATCGAGTACACGGGCGGGCTGATCCGCGAAATGAGCATGGAAGAGCGGATGACGATCTGCAACATGTCAATTGAAGCCGGGGGACGGGCCGGTATGATCTCTCCCGATCAGACCACATTTGATTACCTCTCGGGGAAGCGCTTTGCACCTCAGGGAAGAGATCTCGAGAGTGCCGTGGAGTACTGGGAGAGCCTGCCTACTGACTCGGGGGCGACCTATGATGCGGTGATTGAGCTCGATGTGTCGGAGATTCCGCCCCAGGTCAGCTGGGGAACGAATCCGGGCATGGTGACCGATGTGACGGGTGTGGTTCCCGGGCCCGAGGAGATGCCCGACGAGAATTCCAGGAGAGCCTGCCGGCGAGCTCTGGAGTACATGGGGCTGGAAGCGGGAACCCGAATTGAAGAACTGGCCGTAGACCGGGTTTTCATCGGTTCCTGCACTAACTCGCGGATCGAGGACCTACGCCTGGCAGCTTCGCTGGCGGAGGGTAAACGAGTTGCCAGAGGGGTGCGGGCCATGGTTGTGCCCGGATCGCAGCAGGTCAAGAGTCAGGCAGAGAGAGAGGGTCTGGACAAAATCTTTAAGGAGGCGGGCTTTGACTGGCGCGAGTCGGGCTGCAGCATGTGCCTGGGGATGAATCCGGATATTCTGCAGCCAGGAGAGCGCTGTGCTTCCACTTCGAACCGGAACTTTGAGGGTCGGCAGGGGCGAGGAGGACGAACCCATCTGGTCAGCCCGGGTATGGCAGCGGCGGCCGCCATAGCAGGGCACTTCGTCGACGTCCGCGATTGGGATCACTAAACCAGACAAGAGCGGGAAACTGCCAATTCGAAACAGGAACGAAACATGCAGCCTTTTCGAACTCACAAGGGTCTTGTCGCTGTACTGGATCGGATCGATGTGGACACAGACCAGATCATTCCCAAACAGTTCCTGAAACGGATCGAGCGAACGGGGTTCGGGCAATTTCTCTTCTACGACTGGCGCTTCCTGGGGGACGGCTCACTCAATCCGGAATTCGAACTTAACCAGGATCGATTCCAGGGGGCCACGATCCTGCTCGCCGGCTCCAACTTCGGCTGTGGATCGTCACGGGAACATGCCCCCTGGGCGCTACAGGACTATGGTTTTCGGGCTCTGATCGCTCCCTCATTCGCCGATATTTTCTTCAACAACTGCTTCAAGAACGGGCTTCTGCCGATCCTCCTACCCGAGAGTGCGGTCGCTCAGCTCCGCGATGCCATTCTGGCCAGCCCCGGCTACGCACTGGAGGTCGACCTCGAGTCGCAGACGATTCAAGCTGACTCCGGCCTCACTTTGAGTTTTGAAGTGGATCCCTTTCGAAAGAAATGTCTTGTGCAGGGTCTCGACGATGTGGGCCTCAGTTTGCAACTCGAAGACCGGATCCAGGAATATGAATCCGCTCGCCCTTCCTTTCGCAGCTTCCAGGGGTAGAGCAGTCCGTGGAACTGTCACCACAGGCTGCCGGGGACTCCCGGAGTACCGTTACCCGAACGACCTTTCCAGCCGGTCGAGAACCTTCTTCTCAGAAGAGGAAATCTTGCCTCCCAGGCCCAGAAAACCTCCGGTCGCCGTGGCGACTTGTCTTACCCTCTCCATCACGTCCTTCCTAAGGGTCCGGCGGGCGTCGGGTGTCAGTGTTTCGGAGAGGGCCGCTACATAGGACTCCCACGCTTCTAGGAGTTTCTCCGGAGGAGCTTTGTTGAGCCAGTGATCAAGCAGGAGGTAGCTTTCGCTCTCAGGTGCGATGCCGACCGAGTCGGCAGCTGCAAGGATCGCATCCCGCTCCTGCTGGGCAATCGATCCGTCGGCCCATGCCACTTCAACCAGGGGAATCAAGGTGAGCGCGGCCAGGGTCTCGCTGTCGATTTCAAGCGTCAGAAGCAGCTCGAGAAGGTCTTGATTGGTGAGACCGGAACTCTCGCTGAGTGCTGTCCTCTTCTCAGCCCGGGCAGCCTTTTCTCGCATTGCCGCCAGCAGTTTGGCGTCTTGATCTTTGAAGAAGGACTCCTCCAGGGCCCGTCGTCGCGCTTCTAGTACTTTCCTCTTCATGAACTCCCCTTAGATGTTTTCGAATCACGTCAGCCACATTCTCGCAGAGAAAATGGGGTCAGGTGTTGCCAGGTAGGAAGCCCTACAGCCATCCACTACCACGGTCTCTCGATCTCGGGTACGGGACCATCGTATCTTTTCTTTACCTGATAGACGTTGAACCACTCCCATTTCAATCCTCGGTTGAGACTGACAGGTAGAATCCCCCAGCCCGTACTGTAGAATCCGGCCGAGGTCTGGAAGTCGAGAATCCGAAACACGGAACCCGGGTCCACATGGCGCTGCTCCAGAAGATCGACGAACTCTTCACTGTCGTAGAGTGTAACCCAGGGCAAGGCAATGTATGGCTTGACAATAATGTCACCTGTCACGGGTCCTACGCCGGTCTTGGTCAGAGGCCGTGCACCGAGCTTTTCCATGTAGTACCGAAACCCCCACTCTCCGGTGTACCAGATCTGCTGGTTTCGGTCTTCCAGATCTGCAAGAATCCGGGCGGGCTCCTCCCGATAGACCTCGGCAAAACAATAGTCAGCGGAAGCAATCGACAGCGAATAAGGCAGGGTCAAAGCCAGACTCAGCAGTAGAAAGGATTTGACTCTGCGGCTACTGTTGGCGGTCTCCAGCGCGTACTGCCAGAGAAGCAGGAAAGCCGGAAGGGCCAGAACCGCATAGCGCACGGATCCACTGTAAAAAACCAGGCAGCAGGTCAGCAGAATTCCCCAGAACCACAGGAAGAGAACTCCCAGCAGCGCTCTCGACTGGTTGCTGAGGGCAGTCCCTGAGCCCCGCCAGAAGACTGTCTCGGGAGGGTCCATGCGGATCCGGAAGTTTAGCCAGAGCCTGCCTGACGCCTCGCCCATCTTGATGGTCGCCAACAGGGCTGTGGCCAGGAAGCCGGCGAAGAGGCAAGCTTGCAGCCAGGGCCACTCTGGATACCAGAGATAGGCGGGAATGAACGCGAGGAAGAAAACGGCTACGAAGATGCGCCGGGAGGTCCGGCCGGTGAAGGCCAGCCAGCCGGCTGCAGGAAAGACAAACGTCCCACCCAGGTGGAGCAGAAAGCTGAGCAGTTTCGAGCCAACAGCTGCCAGGGAAAACGGGGCACGCTGTTCTATGTGCAGGAAGGTGTTCACCAGGACAAGCCGGTCGTAGTGCAGGTAAGCCCGAAGGTACCAGAGCAACCAGAGCAGAAAGGGAGCGGCCAGGACCAGAGCGATTCGAACCCTTGCCTCATCCTTGCACGTGGTCGAGCGTCGGTACAGGAGCCAGTCGGCGCCCAGCAGCAACACGAGAGCGGCTGTCAAGAGCGACATAAATGCGGCCGCCAGCATGGCTCCCAGGCAGACTTTCCAGGCCCATGTGCTGGCAGGCTCTCGCAGGAGATGATGGAAGGATGCCAGCGCCAGGATCCAGAAGGACAGCAGTGCGACGTCCGGCATGATGGTATGACTCAAGGTGAGGAAGGCGGTAGATGAGACGAGCAGAGATGCTGCCGCAAGAGGAAAGCGTAGTATGTTTCGGGCCAGTTCGTAGAAGGCCAGGGCGGCCAGCAACGGGAATACCAGGAATGCCAGATGAGCAACCTGTTCACTCTGGCGGCCCGTTACCAGTTGGGTTAAAGCCAGATAGTAAGAGGTGAAGGGAAGGTGACTGTGACTGGCGGCATCGGGGGCTACAAATCCTTCGTAGAGAGCCTTGAAGTCGTAGGGGTAGAGAGGCTCTGTAAGAATGTTTCTGGCAATATCCAGGTAGATGCGGTCATCGATGTGGTAGGCCTGGTTGATAAAGGGTAAAGAGGTGACCAGAACCAGCAGTGTGAGCGTCAGTCGGGAGAGCCAGGGATGATGAGCGGTCTCGGGGTTTACGTTAGAACGCGCTGCAGAACCCATTTTAATTCAACCAGTTAACGGCTTCTGAACTGAACAGGCCCAGTCTATAGAGACGGTCTACTCTATAGACTTCGAGCCGCCCTTTCCAGTAAAGTAAGAGTCCGAAATGTCTCTCAAGGTACTCCTTGTTCTCCCGATTCGCGAGGGGAACAACTTTCAAGTCACACCTGATTGCGGCATTCTCTATCTGGGAACCGCGCTTCGCAGCCAGGGGTTTGACGTCACCCTGCTGGACTGTCCCAAGGAAGAGATGACATTTCGTGAGTTCGGGACCTTTGTCCGGAATGGCAGCTTCAATGTAGTGGGATTTCGCTGCTACAGCCGGGACCATAACTACGTCAATCACCATCTGGGCATCGTCAAATCAGTTGATCCAGCGATTTTGACTCTTGCCGGCGGTCCTCACCCCTCCTCGCTTCCCGAGTATGTACTCTCGGCCATGCCCAATCTCGATTGTGCATGGCAGGCTGAGGCAGAAGAAGGGATGGGGCCATTTCTCCATCTATTTGCTGAATACGGCCTGAACATCCCGGAGCGTGAACTGAACCTCATTCCGGGTTTGGTGTGGCGAAACTCCGTCGAGAACCGCGTTGTAGTCAATCCGCCGGGTTTTGGAGCCGATCTGGATGCCTACGGGATTCCAGCCTGGGAACTTGTGGCTCCCGATACGTACCCCGGTTTTATCTGGGAGCAGTATTATCCGGTTCTGACGACCCGTGGTTGTCCTTATCCTTGTACCTACTGCAACACGCCGGGACTGTCGGGACGCAAGCTGCGACATCGCAGCGTCGAGCACGTGATCGAAGAGCTGCGCTTTCTGAAGCAGCGCTATGGAATTCAGCGCTTCAGCATCATTGACGATGAGTTCACTCTGGCTAACAAGTACGCGATTGCCTTCAGTGAGGGTTTGATCGATTCAGGTCTGGACCTGAGATGGGATTGTCCCGTCGGAGTGCGGCTGGATTCTCTGAATCCCGAGTTGCTCCAGGCCATGGAAGCCGCCGGATGTGAAGCCATGGCGGTCGGTATTGAGTCTGGGAGCGAGCGTATTCAGGATCTGATCAAGAAGCGCGTCACAGTCGAAACCATTTGTGAGCGCTCTCAAATGATTGCCGATTGCAGCAGCATCCGCATCACCGGCTACTTCATGATCGGGTTACTCGACGAGACGGCGGAAGAGATCAACCAGACGATACAGCTGGCTTGTGACCTGCCTCTCGTGCGCGCCAACTTCAACGTCGTCATTCCCATTCCCGGAACGGCTATCTTCGACGAACTCCTGGACGAAGGCCTTCTCACGCTGGAGAAGATCGAATGGGATACCCTGACGAGTGATCAGGTTGCGTTTGAGCGTCGCCATATCAGTGGCCGCAATCTCATGAGGCTGCAGCGTAAGGCCTACTTTGGCTTCTACGGGCGACCCTCGATCATCTGGGATCTGATCAAGGAATCAATTCGCAATAAGGAAGTCCTGAGAGCCGCTTTCCACAAGCTGAGGATGCTTTCCTGGCGAGACCAGACCTATACCTTCACTCCCATGTATCAGCGCGAGCCGGCGGGCTGACACCCGCCCTTCCGGGTTCCGAGTTCCGAGCTGTCTGGCAGCCGCTCAGCTCCCCTGTTCCAGGCCCTCCTGGATGATCTCCAGCATCTGCTCATGGATCTGTCCGTTGGTGGCGACGATCTCAGGAATCTCCAGCCGCGCCGAGGTGCCATCAAAACGGCTGACCGTGCCTCCGGCCTCTGCCACGATCAATGCCCCCGCTGCTACGTCCCAGGGATTGAGGCTGAGTTCCCAGAACCCCTCAAACCGGCCTGCCGCGACATAACAGAGGTCGAGGGCGGCTGACCCGTCCCTTCGAACAGCCCTGGCTTTCAGCATGAATTCATGGAAGAGCTTCAGGTTCTTCAGGATCTCATCACGATCATAGGCAAAGCCCGTGCAAACGAGACTCTCTCCCAGACAGATCTCAGAAGACACGTGAATTGAGTGGCTGTTGAGCCGTGCCCCTTCGCCCCGAACGGCCGTGAAGAGTTCCCTGGCGGTTGGGTCGTACACAACCCCTACCTCCAGGCGACCATCGATCTCCAGGGCGATAGACACACAAAAAAAAGGATACCGGTGCGCGAAGTTGGTTGTTCCATCCAGTGGGTCTATGATCCAGCGGAATTCGGACGTCTTCTCTTGAAGCTGTCTGGCTCCACTCTCTTCGGCCAGGATCGAATGGTGGGGAAAGTGCTCAAAGATTTTCGAGATCAGGAGCTCTTCTGACTTCAGGTCGGCCTCAGTAACAAGATTGATACTGCCCTTCTTGGAGACGAGCAGTTTGCGACCCAGGTAATCGGCCAGCAGGCCGCCAGCTTCCACTGCCAGTTCGGACGCAAACTCGAGGAACTCTCTTGCCATAGCTTGCTACCTAGTACTTACTTGCAGAAATTCGGTTACGTTTTGCAAGCAAGTACTACTCTTCTTTGCCATCCGGCCCAAGGAGAACCACCGCCTGGGCCGCGATGCCTTCAGCACGGCCGATGGGTCCTGACCGTTCCATAGTGGTGGCCTTGACTCCGATCCGGGAGCGTTGGAGGTGAAGAACTCGGGCCAGGTTGGCTTTGATGGGGCCGATGTGGGGGCTCAAGCGAGGCTCCTCGGCTATCAGCATAATATCCAGGTTACTGACTCGAAGGCCCTGGCTCTGCACCAGGGCATAGACGTCCTCCAGGAGAACCATGCTGGAGAGATCTTTGTATTCGGGATCGTTGTCGGGGAAGTGGGATCCGATGTCGGGGAGTCCCGCCGCCCCCAGGATGGCGTCGCTGAGCGCATGAAGGATCACATCCGCGTCCGAGTGTCCTTCCAGCCCCCGTTTATGCGGGATCACGATCCCACCCAGTAGCAGGGGTCGGTCCGGGCCAAAGCGGTGGAAGTCGAAACCAATGCCCACTCGAAAGTCCAATCTCCTCATATCTTGCTTCCATGTGATCTTAATGTTCTCTTGCTCACCGGCCACGGTATATACCTTCGTTCCAGTGCGCTCCACCAGAGTTGCCTCATCGGTCGCCACAGTCTTGTCCCTCGCTGCGCGAATCAAGGCCCTCTCTAGAACTTCGCGGTCAAATGCCTGGGGTGTCTGCGTCAGCCGCAGTCGATTGCGCTCGAGTGTCCGGAGCACTCGATGGCCGTCAACCTCCTTTACGGTCTCGGCAATCGGAAGAACGGGCACGCAGGCTGCCTCGTGTTCCAGGCCCGCCAGAACTCTACCGACTAGAGAGCGAGTCACGAAGGGACGGACTGCGTCGTGGACGAGAATCCTGGTAACGCCCGGTGAAAGAGCCTGGAGTCCCAGAGAAACCGATTCCTGCCGCGATGAACCCCCCTTGACCACTTGAACGCGTTCGTGGAGGTTCAGTTCCGCCTGCTCTTTCCGTACGTGGCCAACCCAGTCCGGGGGTACCACGACCGCGATCTCTTCGCAGAGTTCACCGATCGTTTCCAGCGCAAAGAGATAGATGGGCTTTCCGTGGAACTCCAGGAACTGTTTGGGGATAGAGGACTCAAAACGTGCCCCCGAGCCGGCGGCAGCCAGAATGAGTCCAGTCAAAGCCGGGAGACCTTCTCGCGGGCGTAATCCCCTTCCGAGTCAGAAACATCGGCCTGGGCCCGGCCGAAAATCATTTTCCCGGCAGTAGTCTGCAGGACGCTGGTCACCTGCATGTCAATGTTCTTCCCTATCATTCGCCGGGCATTGTCCACCACCACCATGGTGCCGTCGTCCAGGTAGGCAACTCCCTGGTTGTATTCCTTACCTTCCTTGAGGATGAATACGCTCATGCTCTCTCCCGGAAGCACGACGGGTTTCAGGGAATTGGCCAGCTCGTTGATGTTCAGCACTGCCACGCCATGCAGTTGAGCCACCTTGTTCAGGTTGAAGTCGTTGGTTACGATACTGGCGTCAAGATCCTTGGCCAGCTGTATCAGTTTCAGATCCACCTCATCAAGTTCCGGGTAGTCCTGATTCAGAATCTGGACCTTGGCTTCGGCTTTCTTCTGGATCCTGCCCAGAATGTCCAGACCTCGTCGCCCCCGATTCCGCTTGATCGAATCAGAAGAGTCGGCCACTTGCTGCAGCTCCCTCAACACGAACTCCGGCACCACGATCCAGCCGCCCAGAAAGCCCGTCTCGATGATGTCGGCCACGCGGCCATCGATCACGACGCTGGTGTCCAGTATCTTGGTCGACAGCCCGGATCCGCTCCGCTCCTTGATCAATCCCCCTAGATTGAGATTCACGAGGTCACCCTTGGAAATCCCCACGGCAAAGCCGACGTAGGTCATAGTTGCCAGAACGAGAACCTGTAGAAAGGTGGTTGTCTGAGCAGAAAGGAAAGACATATTGCCGATGATCATGCTGATCAGGCTCGCCCCCATGATGCCAAGCAGCGAACCGAGTGCAGCGCCCAGGAGAGTCCTGGAAGAGCTGCGGACGATGCTCAACTCAAACAGGACGATAATCACCGAGAGAGAAACACCTGTAGCGATGGCTCCCGGGAGCGTGAGCCCGAACGGGCGCATGAATGAGGTCGTCGTGGTAAAGATGGCGGTGAAGAGAGCGCGAATCAACCAGACCTTCAAAAGTAACCCCGCTGTCTCAGCCGGCTTTGCCAGAATCATTCGGGGGACCAGCCAAGTGGTACAGTAAGAATAGTTTAGCGCGTTTTGAACGTTTCCCGCAATGACCTGATCACGAGGCCAGCCTGGAAGGGTTCTCTACGCCGATCAAACCTCGGCTAACCTAGCCTGCAAGGGTGGCCCTGACCCGTGCATGCTGTCCCCAAGAGGATCTCAGGGGAAAGGAAGGAATCATGGTGCTCAGACTCGAAACGAAAGCCATTCACTCCGGGGAACCCAGACCAGGCATCGGCCGCGCTGTCAGTCTGCCCGTTTTTCAATCTTCGACCTTCGAGTATCAGGGGGAGACCCGCTATGACGACATCCTCTACATCCGTCTGAACAACACTCCCAACCACCGGGCTGTGTCGGTGAAAATGGCTGAACTGGAAGGGGGAGAGGCGGGCATGGTCACGGCCAGCGGGATGGCGGCCATCACAACCTCTCTGCTGACGGTCCTGGAGCCCGGTACCCATCTGTTGGCGCAGGGTGGGCTATACGGAGGCACGCATGATTTCGTCACTCACGAGCTGAAAAGACTTGGAATTGAGCACGATTGGATTGCGGGAGACGATCCCGACAGCTGGAAGAGGAAAGTCAAGCAGAATACCCGGGCCATTTATGTCGAAACGATCACCAATCCTCTCATGGAGGTTCCAAGACTGCAGGACGTGGTCAGCTTCGCCCAAGAACACGACCTGCTCTCGCTCATTGACAACACCTTTGCCACACCCGTGAACTTCCGTCCGATTGAGATCGGCTTTGACCTGGTTCTGCACAGTGCCACGAAGTATTTGAATGGTCACAACGATATCGTGGCCGGCGTCTTGGTGGGGGCTCAGGAACTGGTCGCAGAGATCACTTCAAGGCTGAACCACCTTGGAGGCTCACTGGATCCGCACGCCTGTTTCCTGCTCGACAGAGGCATCAAGACGCTGCCGGTGCGGGTCAGATTCCAGAATGAGTCGGCTCTCCAAATCGCTCGCTTTCTGGCCGACCACCCGGCTGTGGATCGAGTCTATTATCCGGGGTTGGACCAGAGCAAGGGAAGTGCTGACGCGAGGGCTCTTTTTGCGGGCTACGGGGGCATGCTCAGCTTTGAGATCAGAGGTGATTTGGGAAGAGTCGAAAGCTTCTTGAGTCGCCTTCGCATCCCGATTGTGGCCCCCAGCCTGGGGGGAGCCGAGACGCTGATCATTCGGCTGGCTGTCACCTCCCACGTGGGTCTCTCCCCTGAGGAGCGGGTCGCGGTGGGGATTTCTGACACCCTGGTTCGCCTCTCTGTAGGACTGGAAGCAACGGCCGATCTCATCGAAGATCTGGACGCGGCGCTCCGCTGACGCTCCACTTTCCAAAGCTACGATCTGGATTGCCCCAACCTCCCCCTGGCAGACATCAGCCATCCACTCTCAGCCATCGGCCAGCACCCTATTTCTGCCAGAAGGAAGGGGAGAGGACTACCAGGAAGGCATAGAACTCCAGCCGGCCGGCAATCATGCACAGGGTGAGAATCCACTTGACCGGGGCAGCGAAGGCGGCATAGTTCTCAGCAGGCCCTACGGCTCCCAGCCCGGGGCCAATGTTGAACATGGAGGAGGCGACCGCCGAGATTGCGGTGAAGACTTCCACCCCAAAAGCGGTCAGGAGAATGCAGGCTCCGAAGTTGATCAGGAAGGCCAGATAGACCAGATTCAGAAGACTCTGGATCGTCGATTCCGAAACCGCGTCCGGACCCACATGAATGGCAAAGACACCTCTTCGTTCCACCATCTTCTTGAATTCTCGTCGAATTACCTGCAAGAGCAAGTCCATTCTGGCGATTTTGAGGCCGCCCGCCGTCGACCCCGTACATCCGCCAAAGAACATGAGTGCCAGCAGAACAAGCTGTGCAAACGGAGTCCACTTAGCAAAGTCGGCTGAGGAGAATCCCGTCCCCGTCAGAATCGACACTACCTGAAAGACAGCCACGCGAAAAGAAGTGGCAAACGGAGTGCCCAAGACCAACGTCAGGGAGATCAGGACGGCCGCCGTTGCGGTAGCGATCACGGCCAGGTACACGTGAAGTTCTCGATCCCGCAGAAAGCGCCCGATTCGCCGCTCCACAAGAAGGCGGTAGTGCAGGGCAAAGTTGACGCCCGCCAGGAACATGAACAGGATGATGACAGATTCTATAAGAGGGCTGTGGAAGGACGCGATGCTGACGTTTCGGGTTGAGAATCCTCCCGTCGCCATGGTGGAAAATGCGTGGCAAATCGCCTCGAAGGGACCCATGCCGGCGATCATCAGCAGAAGAAAGCAGGCAAAGGTCAAGGCGAAGTAAATGCCCCAGAGAGAGGAAGCTGTCTCTGCGATCCGGGGCTTCAGTTTCTCGGAACTCGAACCCGAAAACTCGGCCCGGTAAAGAGCCATCCCTCCGGTTCCGATCAGAGGCAGAATGGCAATGCCCAGGAGAATGATCCCCATTCCCCCAAGCCAGTGGGTCAGTGAACGCCAGAAGAGCAGGCTGCCGGCTACCGACTCGATATCGCCCAGGACGGTAGCTCCGGTCGTGGTGAAGCCGGAGGCCGATTCGAAGAAGCTGTCCGTGAAGCTCAGGAAGAATTCAGAAAAGTAAAAGGGGAGCGCCCCCAGGGTGATCGCGACCAACCAAGTGAGAACAACCATCACGATGGCCTCGCGGTGGTTGAACTCGATCGAGGGCCCTCTGAAAGCGGCGATCAGGGTGGCCCCGATTGCACCTGAGAGACCGATGGCTCCCAGCAGCGGGACGAGGCCAGCGTCCCGGAGGAACAGTGCCAGGAGCAGGGGAAGAATCATCGAGGCTGCGATCGCCAGGCTGAAATATCCGAGGAGTTCCAGGAGTTTCGGCCAGCGAACGATCGACATCAATGCTCAGCGATAAATGCCGCCTCGAGCTCCGGCACGACGTGTTCGAGACAGAAGAAGATGACGCGGTCGCCCGGCCGGATCACCGTATCTCCTCTGGGAACCACTACTTCCCCGTCTTTACGTCCAATGGCGCCGATGATAGCAGTGTGTGGCAGGTGAACCTTGCGCAGTTTCTTGTTGACGAAAGGAGATCCTTCGGTTGCAACCAGCTCGATGGCTTCAGCTTCCTCCTGCCTGAAGGTGTGGACGGACAGGACACGGCCTTTGCGTACGAACTGCAGGATTCGGTCCACCGTAACGAGGCGGAGGCTCAAACTGGAATTGATGCCAAGCAGAGGGACAATGGGCAGAAGATCGAGCCGGTTCACCAGGGCAATCGCCTTTCTGGCGCCCATGCGCTTGGAAAGCAGGGAGGCGATAATGTTGTCTTCGTCCCGGGTGGTCAGGGCCAGGTAGGCATCAATGCCTTCGATGTTCTCTTCGGAGAGGATCCTTTGATCCGTGCCGTCGGCGTGGACCACAACTGTGCGTTTGACCAGAGTGGAGATCTTTTCACAGCGCTGGCGATCCCGCTCAAAAAGCTTGACCTGCACTCCTGTCTTCTCGAGCCGCCTGGCCAGCTCGATACCGATCTGTTTCCCTCCGAGGATGAAGACTCGCTGAGCCCGTTCCGATGAAGACAGACCCATGAACTCCATGCCTTCCTCAAATTCGCCGGTAGCCACCACGATGTACACGTGGTCCCCTGCCTGGAGCCGATCGTCTCCTCTGGGAATGATGACTCGATGGCCACGAAAGATCATGCAGATCAGTGAGTGCTTGGGCGGTGAACTCTCGTCGAGCTCGCGCATGGATTTTCCGACAACCCAGCTGTCATCGCGGATATTCATTCCAAATAGACGGACTCGACCATCCATGAAGCTGCGCACGTCGGACACACCCGGGAGTGAAACCACCCTGAGCAGCCGTTCGGCGGCTTCTCCGTCCGGGTGAATGACACGATCGACTCGGAAACTCCGATGAGCTGCCAGTTTTTGCCAGCGCAGGGCTTCATGCGTCCGCAGCCGCATGACTTTGATCTGGACGTTCTCGTAGTTCTGGGCAATCAAAGTGCCCATGATGTTGATCTGATCGTTGTCGGTGGCAGCGATGATCATCTGGGCCCGCTTGATGCCAGCCCGTTCCAACGTCTCAATGCTGGCCGCGTTCCCCTGTACGATCTTTGCGTCGAGCTGTCCCTCTAGATCCTCACACCGTTGCTTGTCGCGCTCGACGATCGTGATTTCCTTCTTCTCACGAATCAAGCGGCGAGCAACCAGATACGAGACAGCACCGCCACCTAGGATGAGTACTCGCATTGAGGCGGGCAAGAATATAAGGAAGTACGGTGCTTAGTCAAAGAGGTTGTTGGAGAAAACAACCGGTTCCACCGGTCAATAGCGGGGTGGTCTGATACTCCCGGGCCGGGAAACGTCCCCGGGTCGGTCCTCAGCCTCGGGATGCCAGTACTCTCGCTTTGTCTGAATCCACTGAAAGCCGGCCAGCAGAACCTGGAATGAACTGGCCGCCTCATCAACGGCCAGGGCTTTCTGCCCCGACAGGATGAAGATGCCAAAGTAGGACGGCAGTTCCGTAACGGCGACAATCTCCTTACGTTGGTTGACGCAGGTGAAGGACTTGAGCAGAAAAGTTCTGTCCAAATCCGCCTTCCAATCTACGTCTCCCACTCTGGCACCAGTGCAGCTTGCCCGGAACCGTTCCTCATCCTGTTTCACGAACTCGGAGAGAGTCTCACTGGCCGATCTAGGCACAAAGCGACCGAAAATAACAACAGATGCACTTCGCCAGGTTGATTCTGCCGGGTGAACTACGAAATTGGCGATTTGAGCAACGCTCTGCACATCCACGATCCATCCGTCGGGCTGCTCGATGACGAAGGAATAGAGAGGAGAATTGAAGCGCAGACTCGTTCCTGCCCCAACTTGTGGTATCAATACCAGGAAAGCCAGTGTCAGGAACACTTTAGCCATGTGAAAAGTCTACCACGCAATTGAGTTTCCAAGAATACTCAGCTATCCTAGGTGGAGCTCGAAAATGCCTGATGAGAAGCGCTTTCTGTGCTGCTCGTAGCTAGTTTCAGCGCCCCACTTTTGAGTCAGATTGCGGTTGATTCGAGATCAGTAGCGAAAGGGAACATGCGAACACAGAGTCTCACCATTAGAGACAATCGGACGGGCCGGGAATACGAGGTTGAGATCAAAGACGGCTCAGTGCGTGCACTCGACCTTCGGGAAATCAAGGTGGACGACGACGACTTTGGTCTCATCACCTATGACCCGGGGTTCTCCAATACCGGTTCGTGCCGAAGTACCATCACTTATATCGACGGTCAGAAAGGGATCTTGCGCTATCGTGGATACCCGATCGAAGAACTGGCCGAGCGAGTGTCTTTTCTGGATGTCGCTTATCTCGTTTTTCACGGCGAGCTTCCCGATGCGGGCGGCTCCGATGAGTGGAGGAAAACTCTTCGATCCTACAGCGACACCCCGCAGGAGATCCGGAAACTGATTTCCAGTTTTCCTCGGGATGCTGCACCAATGGCAATGGTGATGAGCGCTGTCGCAGCGCTCTCAGCACTCTATCCCGATGCTTCCAACCTGGGCGATGTCGAGAGCCGGCGGCTTCACCTGTTCCGCCTCTTTGGCCATATGCCCGGCATCGCCGCCTGTGCGTATCGCCATGCTGCGGGACTGCCATTCGTAGAGGCCGATCCGGAGATGGACTTTGCAGCCGATTTCCTGAGGATGGTCTTCCACGAGGAAGAAGGTTCGGAGGTGAATCCCGTCTACTCCCGAGCCCTGGATGTTCTGTTCTCGCTTCATGCCGACCACGAACAGAACTGCAGTGCTAATGCCATGCGAAGTGTGGCCAGTTCTCTGCCGGATCCTTACATGGCAGCTTCCGCGGCGATTGGTGCCCTGGCCGGGCCCCTTCACGGGGGAGCCAATGCTGCAGTCGTGAAGATGCTGGAGAGTATTGGCTCGCGAGATCACGTTGACGAGTACATCGAGCGAGTGAAGAAAGGTGAAGTGAGGTTGATGGGATTTGGTCACCGGGTTTACAAGAACTATGATCCGCGAGCCAAGATCATTAAGAAAATGGCGGACCAGATCTTCGAAGTAGCCGAGTCCACTCCGCTGCTCGACCTGGCACAATACCTGGAGCAGATTGCCCTCAAGGAAGAGTACTTTGTCAGCCGTAAGCTCTATCCCAACGTAGATTTCTATTCCGGGCTCATTTACAAAGCCATCGGTTTTCCCTCGTCTATGTTTCCGGTGCTGTTCGCCGTTGCCAGAACCAGTGGCTGGATCTCGCAGTGGGATGAGTTTATGAGAGATCCCGATCGGCGCATTGCCCGCCCCCGTCAGATCTATGAGGGACACATCCTGCGCCATCTGGACTGATACGCCTGCGTGGTGGATTGCGAGAGTAGGAGGGGGCCCGGGGCTGCGTCCGGGAATTTAAACGTCCGCCTCCCCGGCCCCCCTCCCACTCTCTTAACGCTCCAGGGCGCCGCAGGGCCGCGACCGACGAGTATCGGGTAGGGTTCACTCGGACTTCAAGAACTTTCCCAGCGGTTCCAACAGTTCCTCCCGAGATTTCTTCGAGGCAGTCAGGGTGTTGTAGGAGAAGACAACGAAGCCATCGGCGCCCAGCTGTCGCGACAGGCGGACCTGCTGGATGATCCCTTTTCCATCGAGCTTATAGGCACCGATTCCCGCCCACAGCCGGGATCTCGAACTGGAGTGGCGGGCAATCCGGATGTTCTCTTCAAAGATCTCTGAATCAGGGGTGTAGGCCATCGGGCACACTACATCCAGAATTCCCGTCTCCACCCACCGCTTCCAGTCCTGCAGCCTCGAGCTATAAGCGATGTCGGCGTCGGCCACGACGGCCGCCGAGAACAGCATGTTCGGAGCCAGGTGCCTGACTTCCTGTCGAATCCGAGTGACCAGTCCGGTGACTTGATCCCGCCGAAACTGATCCCACAGTGCTGAATGCTTCTGGACCAGAGCCAGAGAGCCGCGGTAGGGCGAGCTGGCGTCTACTGATATTTCAGGGTTGAGCTTCATGAACATGGGTAGCGCCTTCAGGCCGTAACCCGGGTCCGCCCCCGGGTAGCGGACATAATCCAAGTGGAGTCCGTCCATTGCATAACTGGAGACCAACTCGCGAATCACCTCTAGAATGTGGTCCTGCACTTCGGGAAGGGCCGGGTCGAGGAAGAGGCCGTCCGCTTTGCCATTTGTTCTGTAGTGGCGACTCCGCGCCGACAATCGCTCAGGATCCCCGGCCGGAAGACGTCTGATTTGGTCCAAAAGAGCGGCAGGGAGCACCAGCCACTCAGGGTGACGGAGCGCGACGTGAGTCTTGGGGACGGGCAGCTGGGAAAGGTTCGACACCAGAAGGAGATTGATCCAGGCGTGAACGGCCAGACCGCGTTCTTGGGCCAGTTCGATGGTCAATCGCAGCGGATCGAAATCGGAGGGCTGCCGGGCAAGTTGCTCCGTCCTGGGTACGAGATCGGACCGGTAGTAGGCATCACCCCGTCCCCGGACCTGTACCAGCAGCGTGTTGAAACCGCCTTGGACGGCATCTTCGATGACCCGCGCCACGGCCTCGGGACTTACCATGGCATCCCGAACCACCCAGACAGCCCGGGTCTCCCCAGGCTTCCACTGGCAGCTGTTTGCGAACAAGACGGAGACAAGAAGAGCAAATGCAGGCGTACGCATTCCTCATTAATTAGCAAGACAGGGTGTCACGTTGCGGTCTGGAACTTGTGAACGTTAGAACGTTAGAATGATTCCATGCCAATCTACGAGTATCGTTGCGATGACTGTGACGCCCAGTTTGAAAGGATCGTGCTTCGCGAGCCGGATGTCGTCGAGTGCCCGGATTGTGCGGGCAGCAAGACGCAGAGGCTGATTTCCGCATTTGCAGTCGCTCGTCAGGGCTCCGGCATCGGAACCAGTGAGGCCGGCCCGTGTGCCTGTGGCGCGCCCAGGCGCGGCATGTGTAGTAACTAGTGTTGCCGATTCCGTGCTGCTGAGTCTCCTTGCACTTACCCCGATCCTGGCAGTCGCGATTCTCCTGGTCTGGATGCGGCTGCCGGCCCGTCAGGCTATGCCCTTTGCCTATCTTGCGACTCTCGTGCTGGCAGCCTCAGTCTGGAAGGTCAGGTGGGAAGTTCTGGCTGCCGCCACGATTCAGGGCCTGATCCTGGCCGTCTCCCTCCTCTACATCGTCTTTGGGGCTCTGCTTCTTCTGTCCACCATCACGCGCAGCGGCGCCGTCCGGACAATCCGGGATTCACTGACTGGCCTCAGCCGGGATCGCCGCGTCCAAGCAATCGTAGTGGGATGGCTGTTCGGGAGTTTCATTGAAGGGGCGTCCGGCTTTGGAACCCCGGCAGCAGTCACTGCTCCTCTGCTGATGGCCCTGGGCTTCCCGGCGGCGGCGGCAGTGATGGTGGGTCTCGTCATCCAAAGCACTGCGGTTTCTTTCGGGGCGGTGGGAACTCCGATTCTGGTCGGAGTGGCGGGTGGCCTGGACGCGGCGCTTGTCCAACAGTACCTGTCTGTCGAGGGGAGGTCGTTCGCCTGGTTGATCGAAGATGTAACTTTCCGAGTAGCAACTCTACACGCCCTATGCGGGATGACTGTTCCGCTCTTTCTGTGCGGCCTGCTGAGTCGCTTCTTTGGAGCTTCGCGCCGCTTTCGCGACGGGCTTGGCATCTGGCCGTTTGCGCTTTTTTCTGCGGCTTGCTTTACGGTTCCCTATCTTCTCTGTGCCAGGTTCCTGGGGCCCGAGTTTCCATCTCTGATCGGGGCGGCGGTGGGACTCTTGATCGCGGTTGCGGCGATCCGCCGTGGCTGGTTTACGGCCAGGAACCCCTGGGACTTTCCGCAGCGTGAAACCTGGGACCCCGACTGGTCGGGCCGCCTCGGGGAAGAGACCGAAGAAACCACATCGGCTGTGATGATGTCGACTGTTCGTGCCTGGTCACCCTATGCGATCGTGGCCTTGCTTCTCCTGATCACTCGCCTCCCCGGGCTGGGTGTTCAGGGGTGGTTGAGCGGAGTATCGATCGGACCGACCAACCTTTTCGGAACCGGAATCGGCCAGACGGTCCAGCCTTTTTACCTCCCCGGCTTTATGTTTTTGATCACCTGCCTCTTGACCTATTGGTTGCACGGCATGTCGCGCCCGCAGGTCCTGGGGTCCTGGCGGCTGGCTGGTTCGCAAACCCTCGGAGCGGCTGTTGCACTGGTGTTTGCGGTCCCCATGGTACGTGTTTTTATACTGTCCGGATCGGCCTACAACAATTCTGGACTCGAGAGCATGCCTCTTCTTCTAGCCGGGACGGCCGCGGGTCTTGTGGGCGGTGGCTGGCCGGTGCTGGCTCCCTGGATCGGAGCGCTGGGAGCGTTTGTGGCCGGAAGCAACACGATTTCCAACCTCATGTTCTCGCTTTTTCAATTTTCCACGGCACAGAGAATTGACATCCTGCCGACGCTGATTGTGGCAGCGCAGGCGGTTGGTGGTGCCGCTGGGAACATGATCACCGTCCACAATGTGGTCGCCGCCTCCGCTACCGTGGGATTGATTGGTCAGGAAGGGAATCTGATTCGCAAGACTATTATTCCCATGAGCTGCTACTGTGTACTGGCGGGACTACTGACCTGGGGTTTCTCGCTATTGCAAGGTTGAGTACTGAAGGGTTGGGAGTTGAACTCGGGACCCGGAACCCGGAACCCGGAACACTAAGATAATGAGCGAGTCAGCAGAAATCCGTCACAACGTCATCCGTTGTGCCTGGGTGGATCCCGATCCCTTATACGAGCAGTACCATGACACAGAGTGGGGCGTACCGGTGCGGGATGATCCCCTGCTCTTCGAAGCCCTGACCCTGGAAGGGGCCCAGGCCGGGTTGAGCTGGCTCACCGTTTTGAGGAAGCGGGAGAATTACCGGAAGGCATTCGATTTCTTCGATCCAGTTCGAGTTTCCGCCTATGGGGAAGAGGATGTGCAACGCCTGCTCGGCAATCCCGGGATCATTCGCAACCAGTTGAAGATCAGATCTTCCATCACGAATGCACGAGCCTTTCGTCAGATCCAGGAAGAGTTCGGTGGATTCGCGAAGTTTCTATGGGGTTTCGTGGAAGACAGGCCACTCCAGAATTCCTGGCAACACATGCGCGAGGTGCCGGCCACCAGCCCGGAGTCAGATCGATTGAGTGAGGAATTGCGACGGCGCGGTTTCAAGTTCGCGGGGTCGACCATTTGCTATGCTGTCATGCAGGCGGTGGGGATGGTCAACGATCACACAACGGACTGCCCTCGCTACAACGAAGTGGCGGCGATGGCTGCTGGATCTGGCGGGAGGTCGTAGTTTACCGCTCGAGAAACTTCTCGAGCTCTTTTTCCAGGCTCCTGGAGTCAACTCCTGAGCCTTCGTCAAATGGGAGCCCTCTGGTGGCAGCAACCCTGTCAATAAAGGTCAGGCCCAGAGGGCCCACGTATTCCTCTAAAGTGCTGTAGGCCGGATCGTCGAGCGCCTCGACAAGATCGACAAAGCCGTAGCCCCTGGACTTCAGGGCCTCGATCAGGGGTTTCAGCATCATGGATGTGGCTACGCCCATGTGCAGCTGCAGGACATGGGGAATGTTGCGTTCAAAAACCGCCTGACTCTGCTTCTCCGCGTAGTCGAGCGAGCTCATCACATGGCTCAGGTACTTCTCCTTCAAGGCTTCCAGTTTTTCTGGGTATTCGGTCTGCGATCGGACAAAGGGACGATTGAAGAAGTTGACCGCCGTTTTGACCGAGACGTGGGCAATTCGATAACTGCCGCGGTAGAGATCTTTTCGAATACGCTTTTTCTTCTTCTCGGTGTCACCTTCGTGCAGGTATGGAAAACGTAGAAACCGGTAGTCGAGCGGATGGGCACGCGCAATGGTACGCAGGTACTTTTGCCCGTCGCGAATGTGCTCAAAAAAATGTTGGGGCTCCATTTCGTTGTAGTCGGCGGCGCCCCACGTATGGTTGCCCAGAATGTGTCCTTTTGCGGCCCAGTCGTCCAGAATCACATAGGTCGAGGGATCGTCTTCAACCTTGGACTGCACGACGAACCCCGCGGCCTGAATGCTCTCTCGCTCCAGGTTTCGAAGGATCATGTTGCTCAGTTCACGAGCGCGAAAGAATCCCATAGGTTTCATCCAGGGCACGTATTCAAAGGTCAGCGCGATCTTCTTTTCCTTCTCCTGGGAGAACAAAGGCCCGGAGCTCAGGGTCAGAAGAATGAGGCACAGCGGGATGAAGTAATTCGGCATGGCTTCCTATTCGCTATACTCGTTGAGAAGCAGGATCTTTCCCATAGTTGCACGACTTTCCAGGGCGCGGTGAGCGTCAGCCGCCTCTGCCAAGGGGAAGGTCCGGTCGATCCGAACGGACACGGTGCCCTCTTCCATCCACCGGTAGACCTCCTCTCCTCGCTCCAAGAGCTCTTCACAGGAAGCGGAGTAATGGTGCAGAGAGGGCCGGGTCAGGAAGGCGGATCCTGCGGAATTGAGAATCTGCGGGTCCACCGGTGGAACTGCCCCACTGCTCTGGCCAAACAGACAGAGCAGGCCACGTGGTCGAAGGCACTTCAGACTTTGGTCAAAAGTGTCGAGGCCGACCGAATCGTAGACCACATCGACCCCTCGACCATCGGTTCCATCTCGCACACGCTTCACAAAATCCTCTCGGGAGTAGTCGATGACATGTTGAGCTCCGGCGTTCCGTGCGACCTCTGCTTTGGTCTCGCTCGATACCGTTGCAAAGACTTCGGCGCCCACAATGCGTGCCATCTGAACCAGCAGTCTACCTACTCCTCCGGCTGCAGCATGGACAAGGGCGGTTGACTCCGGAGTCAGGCGGTAGGTAGAGCGGCACAGGTAGTGGGCCGTCAACCCTTGAACCGTAGCCGCCACTGCTGAGCCAGTGTCGACCCCATCTGGTATCGGCAGTAGATCCGCAGCGGGGACGGTCGCCTTTTCGGCGTAGGAGCCCAGGTGAAGCGAATAGGTCACGCGGTCCCCTTCCTTGACCCCCTCTACCGCTGATCCGATCTCAGCGACGGTTCCTCCTCCTTCAACTCCCGGAATGAAGGGGAGCTGCACTGGATAGGCCCCTGTTCGGTGGTACGTGTCGATGAAATTGACTCCTGCCGCCTCAACCTGAATGAGGACTTCTGACGGACCTGGAGAGGGAGAGGAGACCGACGCTGGTTCGAGGACCTCGGGCCCTCCTGGCCGGTTGATTTGAATCGCCTTCATGGGATCCTTTCTGCGTGCGTCGCGTGCGTGTTCTGGCTCCGCTCTTTTGAGTTTGGCGCTGACTGCCTACAATGAAAAGCCGTGGTACAGGTCATCGCCCACCGCGGATACTCGGCGGCTGCACCGGAGAATACTCTAGCAGCTTTTCAGCTGGCAATTGAACGGAAGTGTCATCTGATTGAGCTGGATCTCCAGTTCACTCGCGACCTCGAGCCGGTTGTCATCCATGATCCCACCATTGACCGAACCACCAGCGGCGAAGGGACTGTCGCCCAACTGAGCTTTGGGGAGATCAGCCAATGGGACGCTGGCTCCTGGTTCGATTCTGTCTTTGCGGCCGAGCGGGTTCCCTCTCTAGGGCAGGTCTTGGATCAGGTGCGTCCGACCGGCGTGGATCTCTTGATCGAGCTCAAAGAGAGCCGCCTGTTGATGCGCGGCTGCCGCCGGGTGGTTGAGGAGATTCTGAAGGCTGAAATGGGGCCCGCTGCATTCTTCAGAGTTTTGAACTCGCGGCTATGCGGCGTCTCCAAGATCTGGCCCCGGAACTTCGGCGGGCGGCGCTGACTCAAGCGCCCAGCCCTGACTACGTCGGGGAAGCCATGAGCGTAGGAGCCGACTATCTGGTGTTGTCGCGGAGACTGGCTGGTGGTTTCGTGGTGGAGGATGCCCATCGCAATGGGATCCAGGTCTTTGTCTGGACGGTCGACGGCCCCCGTGAAATCCGGAGGATGATCGACCTGGGCGTTGATGGCGTCATTTCTAACCATCCCGAAAGAGTGTTTCGAGCGCTCGAATAGGAAGGGATCCTGCCTCTAGCCCGGATTATGCAAGAGATCTGAATCCGAGTGAGATTTGGGTCCAGAAAAAAAGCCGTAGCTCTCTGATATAAAAGGGTTTACATAAAAACAACCCTAAACAGGAGCTACGGCTATGTTGAAAACAGTCTGCCAGAATACCCTGCCATTTCACAGCCACAGAGACATCACAGCTCGTTTTGATGGGGGGAGCCTCACTTCCGACGCAGGATGGTTGTTGTTTGGATCGCTGGATCGGCAACATCGATTGTGCGAGGGCTTCAGTTCGTGTATTGCGGAAAGCCGGGACCGACGCTACATTCGTCATGACCTGTTGAAGTTGATCCGACAACGAGTGTTGCAGATCGTGGCCGGCTACGAAGACTGTAATGACGCCGATACGCTGCGCTCGGATCCGATGCTCAAGACAGTCTGTGATCAGTTGCCCGAGAGCGATCCCGATTTGGCCACCCAGCCGACTTTCTCCCGCTTGGAGAACTCCGTCACCAAGAAGGATCTGATGCGTCTGAGCCGGTGGCTGCTACGCCGTTATGTGCGCTCCCTGAAGAAGAGACGTCCCGCCAAGATCATCCTGGATCTGGACAGTACCGACGACCACACTCACGGCCAACAGGAGTTCGCCTTCTACCACGGGTATTACCGAAACCACATTCTGCATCCTTTGCTGATCTTCGATGCCGCCACGGGAGACCTGGTCTGTGCCGTGTTGAGACCTGGCAACAAGGGGGCTGCCTCTCACATCGTGCCCATTCTGAAGCGCGTCGTGGAGGCCATCCGACAAGCAGTGGGGACGGATGTCGAGATTGAGATTCGGGCCGACAGCGGCTTTGCCACGCCTCGGCTCTACGAGTTCTGTGAAGGTGAAGAGAATCAACTCCAATATGTCATTGGGTTAAGTCGCAACCCTCGCCTGCAGCGAGTGGTCGAGCCCCTGCTGGATTCGACTCGGGAAAGGTTCGTTGAGCGGGAGGAAAAACAGCGTCAGTTTGACGAGTTTCTTTATCGAGCCAACAGCTGGGATCGATCCCGTCGCGTCATTGTCAAAGTGGAGGTCGATCAGCGCGGGATCAATCGTCGCTTTGTGGTCACCAACCGGGACGATCTCTGCTCCCAATCACTTTATGACCACTACACCGACCGAGGGCAGACCGAGAACTTCATCAAGGCCTTTAAGAATCATCTGAGCATGGACCGACTCAGCTGTCATCGATTCCTGGCCAACCAGTTTCGACTCCTCCTGCATGCACTGGCTTACCAGATGTTCGTGCGCCTGCGCGACTATCTGCACGGAACCCCCTGGCACAAGCTCGAAATCGAAACCTTACGTCGTCGTGTCCTCAAGATCGGGGCCCGGATCCGACAAACCACTCGACGCATCTGGGTCCATCTTTCCTCAGCCTTTCCCGAACAACCCCTCTTTCACCTCGTCTTGAGTCGCCTGAACTCCAGCTAGCTTCTCCCAGTTCCCCGAAAAACCGCTTCCGACACTCATCCAGGCCCAGATCTGTCTGAAATTCACTCCCCCAACCACTCAAACGCCTCGCCAACCGATATTCTTCGCAAATCCGCCTGTCACAACTGCCCGCTTCCGAGTTGGGCCACTTCTCGAGCCTTTTTTCAACAGCGGATTACGGTTCTTGCATAATCCGGGCTAGCAATCCGTGGACCTTCACTGCAGGCTGCTAGAGTTTCCGTGGTCAACCTTGGAACGCTGTCGCCTATTCGCCGTCGGCCAGTTCCACCAGGAGCCGCGCTGCAACCAGGTCCTCCAGAGCTGTACCCACTGACTTGAACAATGTGATTTCCCGGGGGTTTTGCCTTACCTGACCCGACATCCTAACCAGGTCGGATAACTCGCCCTCAATCTGGTCTTCCGAAATAGCACCGTTTTCAAGGGGCTGAATCAGATCTCCCGCCTCAGTCAGCGCTCCTTCACGGGTGTCAACAAAGATTCGGGAAATGGCCATTGCCTCGTCATCCACCTCCCTCATGTCTCGGGTGAATCCACCAACCAGGTCCAGGTGAGTTCCAGGCTGGACCCATCGGCCTTTCAATAGAGGCTGCTCAGAAGCCGTTGCGCAACTCACGACGTCCGCCTCCCCAACGCTGTTCTTCAAATTGTCAACAACCTCGATTTCCAAGCCCTGCTCGCTCAGCTGATCGGCCAAGGCCAAGGCCCTGCGCTGAGTGCGGTTGAACAGGAAGACTCTCTCTGGATAGGTCGAACCGCACGATGGGCCATGATCAGGTGAGGGGCGAGTGCCCCAGCCCCCACCATCAGCAGGGTCTCGCTGTACTGGCGGGCGAGGTAGCTGGCCGCCAGAGCGGATGCGGCGGCGGTACGTCGCTGGGTGAGCGCTGCAGCATCGGCTGCGGCCACGGGTGTTCCTGTTTTTCCGTCAAAGAGCAAATACGTCCCCTGGATTGAGGGAAGCTCTTTGACGGGGTTGTCGGGCATCAGGGAAATGAGCTTGACCCCAAAGCCTTTGAGGTCCCAGCAGGGCATCAGGATCAGGGAGCCCCGGTTTCCCGAGTGGGGCAGGGGATGGTGGTGCCTCAGAGGTACAGTGATGGGCTCGCGAAAGCCCTCCCGCAGGCGCTGAATCAACGTCTCGTAGTCCAGGAGCCGGTGTACTTGATCCTCGTCAAAGACTCTCAATTCGGCCATCAAAGCACCAGCCTGCCAGTCTAGCAGGATTCCTCGTTGCACGTTCCACGAAACCCGGAACCCATTGCCGCCGGGGGCTGTTGGAGCTACAATCCACAACAGGAGCAAACGGAGGAATTCCCATGAAGAAGTCGGCGGCGTTACTCGTTTTCATTGCTCTCTTCGGCTTATCCTTTGGCCAGCAGGCCTCCATGTCCTCTCCAGTAATCAAAACCAAAGACAGCACAGTTCACCTGATCGTTATCTTCAGCTCGTTTTCGGCTGGCAACTCATACCGTCTCGGGATTGGGTGTGCAGCGGGTGACCTGGCCGACGCAAAGCTCGAGTTGGTCGAGGATGACTCGGAGGTCGAGCTTCCTGTCAAGACCTTCCAGCAAGGGCATAATACGGAGCAATGGTGGGGAGTTAAGAAGCTCAACGTGCGAGGGTACGTGTTGAACGGTGACACCGTGCCCGCGACCGAAGCGAGACTCAGGCTGAGCATCGAGGTTCCACTTACCGTGGCCAACGAGAAGGGTAGGCTTTTTCTCTTTGTTGCCAGGGAATACGCTGAAGGCATCTGGTATCTGGAGGATGGAATGCCGATCGAGAAGAAGCACTGGTAAGGCGGCTGCTGGCATCGGGAGGCGGGATACGTGACCAATGGCCCTGTCCACACTGGCTGACCTGGTTCCGGAAATGCAGCGTCTGGGGGACAAAGAAGCACTCCGCTACGACAATGGGTTCCGGACCTTCCGTTTTTCCTATCGACAATTTCTGCGCAGAATTTGCGCCTTTCAGAGCTATCTGGCATCCCGAGATCTGAGCTCAGGGAGCCGGGTGATTCTGTGGTCGGAAAACCGTCCCGAGTGGATCTTTGCCTTCTGGGCTTGTGTGCTCAGCGGAATTGAGGTCGTACCCCTGGACAGTCACAGCAGTACCGACATGGTCGGGCGTATTCTCGAGCAGGTTGAGGCCGATCTGGTCTTGCACGGGGAGGAAACGGATGCTGTTTTTTGTCCGAACAGAGAGCGTCTCACACGGGTCAACCAGGAAGGGAACCCAGCACCGCTGCCGAGTTGCAACATCGATCCGGAGCAGCCTGTCCAGATTCTCTTCACCTCGGGCACCACCGGTCGACCGTCCGGCGTGATCCATCGTCACAGCAACATTTGCTCGAACCTGGAACCCTTTCGCCTCGAAATACGACGCTACCGATGGATGGCCTGGCCTTTTCAACCCGTGAGAATCCTCAACCTCCTGCCCCTCAGCCATATGTTCGGCCAGGCGATGGGACTCTTTGTTCCTGTCCTGCTGGGAGGGTCGGTCGTCTTGAGCCGTCGCCACAGCCCGCGGGTTGCCTTGAGCACGATCCGGGACCACCGCGTCTCTGTCGTCTGCCTGGTGCCTCGGATGCTGAGGGGGCTGCGTGAAGAGATAGCAGGAGTCATCAAGCAGCCAATTACTGCTCGTGGTGGAGGTTGGAGTACTGTGGCAGCGCGGTGGTGGCGGCACCGATCATTCCACCGCAGAGTGGGCTTCAAGTTCTGGGCCTTCGTGGTCGGTGGAGCCGCGGTTGAGCAGGAGCTGGAGGAGTTCTGGAAAGAACTCGGTTTCGTGGTTGTTCAAGGATATGGGCTAACGGAGAGCAGCCCGGTGGTTGCCGTGAATCACCCCTTCCGCTCCCAGCCTGGAGCTCTGGGTGAGGCAGTCCCTGGTCAGGAAATCAAGCTCGGACCTGATGGAGAGATCCTGGTTCGGGGGCCCAGCGTGGCCTCAGAACGCCTCGGGCCGGAAGGCCGGAGGGAAGAACTGCTCGAAGAGGGCTGGCTCCATACCGGCGACATCGGTCGTCTCGACGGACACGGACGTCTCTACTTTCTGGGTCGAAAAAAGGACGTCATCGTGACCTCCTCCGGTCTGAATGTCCACCCGGAAGACCTAGAAGCAGTTCTCAATCAGCTGAAAGGAGTTCGCGAGAGTGCCGTCGTGGCGAAGCGACGGAGTTCCGGGGAGGAGGTCGTTCATGCCGTTCTGATCCTTGGAGACGAGGCGACGGTAGCCCGTGAAGTGATTTCCCGGGCCAACTTGAAACTCCTGGAACATCAGAGAATTCGAAGCTGGTCTGTCTGGCCGGAGGACGACTTTCCACGAACCTCGTCCACCGGGAAAGTCAAACGTCACCGCGTCGCCGAACAGATGCGAGCCGCTTCTCCCCGTCCCGGTCCAATTGACCCACTCGAGCATCTGCTTCCAGACCATGCGCTTGGAGAAGGAGAAGTACGTCTGGATGAGGACCTTGGCCTGTCCTCCCTGGATCGGATGGAACTGCTGGGGCGAGTGGAGGACCGACTTGGTGTCAGTATTAGCGAAACAGCCATTTCAGAGGCTCGGACAGTGGATGATCTGAAGGCTTTGATCCGGGAAGCGGATGGAAGAGGTGCTGAAGCCGGGGCGAAGCAGAGTCTGGCTCGGGTGCCCCGGCTGTGTCGGAGCCTTCCTGCCCGCGGGATCCGATGGGCCTTCTTGAATCTGGTCATGAGCCCGCTCTTTCGACTCTTGATGGATCTCGAGAAGAGAGGATTAGAGAATCTGCGGGAACTCGATGCCCCGCTCCTATTCGCCGCCAACCACAGCAGCCACCTGGACACGGCTGCACTCCTCGCGGGTCTGCCCGTGGGCTGGAGGCCACGGATCGCTCCTGCAGCAAGAAAGGAATACTTTGCGGCCTGCTGGAGCCCGAGCTCGACGTGGAGGGAAAGGCTCTCCGCAGCCGCTAAGTTTAGCCTTGCCTGCCTGCTCTTCAATGCCTTTCCTCTACCCCGGCAACTCGGTCAGGTCGGGGAGACTCTTCGTTACGCGGGAGAACTGGCAGAAGAAGGGTTTTGCGTCCTGATTTATCCTGAGGGGAAACGCAGTCGGGACGGGCGGGTGCAGTCCTTCAAGAGCGGTGTTGGCCTGCTGGCGCGAGAACTGGATCTTCCCATCATCCCGGTCGGCATCCGAGGTACATTTGAGAGCCTGTCGACTGGCGATTCCTGGCCCCGTCGAGGGCCGGTTCGAATTGGCTTCGGGCGACCGCTGCACCACAGGGAAGGCGAAACGCCGTCTCAACTGGCGGCCCGTGTCGAGAAGGCCGTAAGAGAACTTGCCGAGTAGTAGCCGCGGCCTTCTCATCCCTATCTCTGTTACCAGCCCCTTCACTCCGGCTCCGGAGCCTTCCTCACATACATTCCTTCAAACCAGACATACCATTGCATGCCATCGGGGGATCGTTCGATTTTCTGGTGGACGCGCCCGTCGGGAAGCGGCTCGAGTGTGATCCGGCATTTCTCTGACTGGCCACCCACCGTGGTGTGGACGCCCGCCAGACTCAACTTGCCGTAATCGAAGCCCCCTTCAACTTCGATAACCGAGCCTCGGTGATCGATCCAGATCTGACGCCACTTCTCTCGGCCGGCATCATAGAAAGTCATGCTTCGCCCGGTCGTGCCACTGATCGACTTCCAGTCTTCGAGTAACAGGCAGCCACCCACACTTTTCTCAATTCGATCTTCTCCCGCCTGACTTCCGGCCAGTGTGTATACCTCCCACTCTCCCAGCCAGAAATCGAGCTTGCTGTGAAGGTCCGAGTGCTCGCATGGACTCAGGTTTTTCTTAATCATGAGAAGAATCCGATCAAACTCCGGCGAGTCTTTAAGAGTCAGAAATGCACTCGATGCTATGGCTTCCGACAGTCGATCGAAACCGAGCGCCGCGGCTGTTTCCAGCCATTTGAGGGCCTCCTTCTCCTGCTTTCGTCGCGCGTACGCGAAGGCCATCTGAAAGCTGGTTTCAGACGGCTCGTAATCCAGGTCAAAGGCCCGTTGGAGAGCCTCGACGGCCTTTCCATAGCGCAGCTGTTTGAGGTAACAGACTCCCAGGCCCAACCATGTTTCCCCATCGTTCAAATCGTGTTCAGCAATCTGTTCCAGCAGGCGGGAAGCTTCTTTGAACCTGCGGGCTTGCATGGCCGTGCGGGCCCTCAATCTGAGTTGCGACAGGGTGGGCTGCTCATCCTGTTGGGCAGCCATACTCGGTGGTATCAGCACTACCGCTAGAATGATGGGCACAAGAAGGGTTGCATGCATTGAAAAGCTCCAGCCTCCTTTGGGGCATTGTAGCTGACTCGTCGGGAAGAGGAATCCCCCACCCCCTCACGATCGGGGCTCCGTTGGGATGCTACCGAGAGTAAAACGGAGCCGGGAGCGTTAGCGACCGGAGAATCTCTTCCTCATGCTCGGGGCTCGGTTCCGGCCCCGAGCCGTTCCTGCTCTCGCTGGAGAAAGAGCTGTGCCTGCGAGGACAAAAAACCGGCCCGCAGGGCGAGCCGCCCTCCCATGTAAACCTGCTGCACCAGGAGGCCGCAGAGGATTCCCAGTCCTGATGCCTGTGGAATCAGCGAGTCCAGACCCACCTGCAGGAGTGCCCAGAGGACCCCGATCACGAGCAGGGCCAGATAGAGGCAGGCGGCGGGTAGGAAGTTGGAGAGACAGAAGCGGAGAGCGGAGAGGTATCCCAGAAAGACGGAACTCCTGTCCTGGTGCGTAACCGTGATACTCGTATAGTCGGAGATCATTTTGAGGCCCAGAATCAAAACCAGAACAGCGCCTTGAAATCCGATTGTGATCAAGAAGGCCCGACGGTCTGTTGGTGCTGCTCGGGCAAGGTTGACCGCCCGTTCTCCCAGAGTCAGGCCCATCGGAAGGGTAACGGCACCCAGCACGGAGAACGACAGGAGTCGCACCCGCAAGATCCTTCCGAAAAACTCGGAGCCGTTCCTGAGAAACTCTCGAACCGTCGTGCCGGCGGGGTCGTTCGCAAAAGACCCCAGAATCGCGGCCGTCATGAAACTCTGCAGGACCAGGTAGAGGGCACCCACCGTCAAGAGCAAGGCAGGCACACGGTACAACTCTTCTGTCATAAGCAGTTCCAAGTGATGGAGAAAAGGTGCAATGCCCAGCACAGTTGGGCCAAAGGTGGAAGCCGGTCCATCCGTGTTGTCGTGAAACCACTCCGTCCACACAAAATCCATGCCTTCGAGCAGGGTCTCTTGGTAGGCGCTCTCGTCGAGCATCGCCTCAAATTGAGAAGCGAAAGGGACGGCCAGAGCCAGTCCCACCAGAAGATTTGCCAGATAGGGCAGGAAAATGCTCTTCTTGTGCAGCCTGAGAGTCCCGAGTCCGCGGGCAAGTGCTTCGAGCATAGAATCAGCCGACCAGACCCAGAGTCTCGAGGAAGTTTTGAACCCAGAACATCCAGCGTCCCGACCATCTGATGGTCGCCAATGAGACAGCTTCCTGCGTGTCCTTGCGGCTGTTGTTGGAAGGATTGATGTCAATCAGCAGCAGGGAGTCGGGATCCACCTCAGCCAGGGTCACCCTCGCGCCTCGCAGGTAGCTGAAGCTTTGCCACTTAGCGTGACCATCCCAGTACTCCCTGAATTCGATTCCGTCGTCAAAGACAACCTTCACCGAGACCGGAAGGCGAGCCTCGCCTTCTCGCTCGACTACCACTGTTGACTGAAACAGCGGCCCAGAAGCGGGATCCTGTCCCCCGGGTATTCGGGTCGAGCGTAGCTCCGAAATCGAGTAATCGACAACGCCTGCACGGTGAAGGGTCTCATCGAAAAACCACCTCCAGTCGCTTCCCGACACCTCATTGAAGGTCGCTTTGAAGTCGCGGGTGGTGGGATGCCGGAAAGCGAATCTCTGGAAGTAGGTTCGCATCGATTTCAGGAAGACCTCTTCCCCCATCAAGCGCTCCAGGGTTCTCAGGACGAGTCCCGGTTTTGAGTAGGCGTTGACCTGGTAGCTGGTTCGATTCCGCGTTTTCCAGCTGGTCCTGATCAGGGGATCGAGATGCCCGCCCTCTCGCAGTGAGGAAAGGCCGGTGAACAGAAAAGGCTGCTCAATGTTTAGGGAAACCGGCAGCACCCCGAAGAAAAACCGGTGGTAGAACGGAGGAGGGTATACCTGGCTCAAAACACGGGTTTCCGCCCAGCGGCTGATCCCCTCATCCAGCCAGGCTTCCTCGAACTCGCTGCTGGCGACCATCCCGTACCACCACTGGTGCCCAACCTCGTGGACCGTGACGGACTCGGGCGAGAGAACTCTATCAGGTGTGAGGAAGTAGGCTTCTCCTGTGACCAGCATGGGATATTCCATCCCTCCGCTGTCACTCTGGAAAGCGGGGTCCACGACCGTCAGAGTCCGGTAGGGGTAAGGTCCAAACCATTCCCCGCAATAGCGTAAGGCGTGAAACACAGCAGTGAAGTAGCGGTCTGCCAGAACCTGATGCTCGGGTTGGAGCAGTAGCTGAACCGCGACCTCTGGAAGTCGGGCGTGCTGAAAGTTCCGCTGCAGCTGGATAAAGTGCGGACTGGCTGTCCACGCAAAATCGTGAACATACTCGGCAACAAACCGGTATTCCATCTGACCACCGAGTTCAGTCTGGCTGCGTAGATTCCCGGTTGCCCCGACAACGTAGTTCAAAGGAACCCGAATTCGTACATCGTACGTTCCAAAATCGGAGTAGTACTCGGTGTTCTTATGGTATTGGTGGCAGTTCCAGCCCTCCTCCTTCAGGACTCCCAACTTCGGAAACCACTGCGCTACAAAGAAGTAATCCTCGACCCAGCCAGTCCGAGCGATTCCCCTGGGCAGCTTCGACCGGAACTCCAACTCCAAAGTAATCTCCTCTCCGCTCATCACGGCCTGCTCGAGATCCACTCGAAGTACGGTTTCATCGTTTTCGTTGCCGTCGTCGGGCTGGACGAAATAGCGACGGAGGACCCGATTCCTGTTGGAACCGGGCTCTTCGCTGACGCGCAGGGAAGTGACGGTCACCGAGCCCCAGTAAGACTCGGGAATCTCTCCGCTGACGTCCCAGTCGAGCTCAAACTCGCCCTCCCGGGCAAACGTACTGAGCTCATTCTGAAAAGCGTTCAGGTAAAGGTGCAGGAGAAGGTGATCCGTAGAGAGGCGAGTGACGTTCCGCCACCTGATTTGCTCGCGACCGGAGACCGTCCTGGTTGCTGGGTCCAATTCAACCTCGATCGTGTGGTGTGTGACAAGGTCGTTGGGGTCGAGCGGGTAGTGGACCGGAGCCTGGGCGCGAACAAGGAAGGTCAAAGAAAGCAGTCCCAGACACGCCGTCAGGAACTTAATTGGCACAGGGATCCCCGGGCCGAAGGTGTTGAAAACGTTCAACCAGTCGCTGTTGAACGAGCAGGTGATCCAGGATCTTCAATACGTTTTCGGCTCGGGAGGTCAGGTCATTCATCTCAAGCAGGATTTGTTTGTTGTAGTCACTGATGTTCACGGAAGAACAAATCGAATTGACGAGCGTGCGAAAATCCAGATCATTCAGCCCTGCTTTCGCGTCATTGCCCATGGAAAGAACATCGGACAGCTTTCCGAACGAACTGACCAGTCTGGAGATCAGGTCGGATGCTTCCGCGGCCTGCGGCACTGGTTCGGGAAGAACGCGAACACGTGCGATTCGATAGGGCCGATGGCGCAGGAATTCAATCAATCTGTAGCGGCCGGTGCCCCGGAGCAAAATGTCATACTCGCCATCTTGGAGTTCTTGGTACTCGGCAATCTCACCCATGCCGCCGATGTGAAAGACGTCTTCTCCGTCCGGCTGCTCCCAGGACTGCTTGAGGAGGGCCATGCCAATCTTGCCATCTTCGTCCAATACCTCGGTGATCATTTGCCGGTAGCGGGGTTCGAAGATGTGGAGCGGCAACAGGGTGTTCGGGAACAGGACCACGTTGGGAAGCGGGAAGATGGGTATCTCAATAATGCCGAGACCAGAAGCCGCTTCCCCTCTCACGGGCTTGAGGCTACGTGATTTCGGGCCCGAATTCAACCCGGGCGGCTAATGGGCGGTTTCTAGCCGGTTGCCAGTCGGTTCAGCTACTGGTAAGGTACCAACTCTTGAGGAGGAAATATGCCTTTTACACTTCCAGCACTGCCCTACGCCAGCGACGCATTGGAACCATCGATCGATCAGCGGACGATGGAGATCCATCATGGCAAACATCACAACGCCTACATTACGAATCTAAACGCCGCTCTCGAATCGGCCCCCGAGTTGCAGGGGAGGAGTCTCGAAGAGCTGCTGGCCAACCAGTGTTCGGCTGTGCCCGAGGCCATCAGAGGGGCCGTCCGTAACAATGGAGGCGGACATGCCAATCATTCTCTGTTCTGGCAGGCTATGAGCCCTTCCGGGGGAGGCTCTCCAACGGGAAACCTGGCGGATGCGATCAGCAGCACCTTCGGTAGCCTCGAAGACTTCAAGCAGACATTTGCTTCCGCAGGGATGACTCGCTTTGGCTCGGGCTGGGCCTGGCTGGTCAGGACCAGCAGCGGTCTCGAGGTCTCCTCCACGGCCAACCAGGACAGTCCGATCATGGATGGGAATCTTCCCATCATCGGGCTGGACGTGTGGGAGCATGCTTACTACCTGAAGTACCAGAATCTGCGTGGTGACTACATCACAGCCTGGTGGGATGTCGTGAACTGGCAACTCGCCGAGGAGCGGTTCAACTCCTAGGGACGTTCCTCGTTTCTCGTTCCTCGTGCCTCGTTGCGCGCTCGTCAAGACTCGCGCCTCTGTATGCTCGGCGAATGGAACGTTGCCTCAGGGACCCCGCCCCCAGGCCGTGAGGAACCGTCACCGCTAAGGAACCTACAGAGGCAGGAACGATAGTGACTGCGTGGCGGCCGTCAGGCCGACATCTTCGTAAGCGACATCGTACTGAGCCCGACCCACAGGCAGCGAAGATGAGTGTATGGGAACGAGGACGAGCAGTGCTGAAAGGGCTCGTCCCGCAGTCGAGAACAGTGTCGGAGGGCACACCTCAGATCCCCTGGCTGGACCGGACTGATTGGGAGGCCGGCGTCGAGCGGAGACTCGTATCAGGACTCTTGACACAAGAGCAAGCCGGTTCGTGCCTGGCCTTCGCGAGAGACGGCTACCTGGTTCTCGAGAAGTTGATCCCGGAAGACCAGATCGATCATGCCTGGGGGGCTTACGAGCGCTTCTACGAGGCCCACCGCGCCGAGTTTCATCCCAGCAACCTCCCCGGAGATCCCTGGCCCGAACGCTATCTGAACACCCATTTCAGCGTCCCCGAGATCGGGGAGTTGATGCATCGCCCCCGCCTGCTGGAAATCACCGATCTTCTTTTCGGATGCCCCACTCGTCCCTTCCAGACCATCACCTCTCACAAGGGAACCGAACAGGCGCCACACTCCGATTCTATTCACATGACAACCCGGCCCCCAGAGTATCTTCTGGCAGCCTGGATCGCCTGCGAAGACATTCATCCCGACTCCGGGCCCCTGGACTACTACCCGGGATCCCACCGCCTGCCCTACGTTCTGGGCCGGGACGTTGAGATCACCCACGAAGAGTTCGCCGAACGTCAGCACGAGGTCTACCACGAGCGCTATGAACCCCGTATTCGGGAGCTCATCTCAGGGCATCATCTCGAGCGGCGAGAGTTCCGGGCCGGCAAAGGAGACGTCCTCGTCTGGCACGCCAACCTGCTGCACGGAGGGGGAGTCCGCCGGGATCTGCAGCGCTCCCGCAAGTCGCTGGTCTGTCACTATTTTGCCAGGGGAGTGCAATGTTTCCACGACCTCTCGGGTCATCAGGCTTCTTTTTCGGGAGAGGAAGGGGTGGCCGTTCCCCCGGTCAGCCAAAGATAGCGGCTTCGCCGTGTTCCGTGTTCAGCGTTCCACGTTTCCCCGGTGCCTGAGAGTTAGTGGGAGTCTGTGCCAGCGGGCCACTGAAAGTGAATGTCGAGAAGGAAAGAAGGAACAACAGAATCGATAATCTCAAAGCGACCTCCCACTGCAGCTGAGACTCTTGAGCGCTTCAAAGGAGCATTGTAACCTGGGGAAGAGAATCCGCCATGCTTGCTCCGGAGTCAAATAGCGCCCTGAAAATAGCTCTCGTACAGTTCCACGTCTTCCCGGCTTCCGAGCACCAGCGGTACCCTCTGGTGCAATTCCTCCGGCTGAATGTCCAGAATGCGCTGGCTCCCGGTGGAGGCCCTTCCACCGGCTTGCTCAACGATCATCCCCAGAGGATTGGCTTCGTAAAGTAACCGCAACTTTGCCCTTGGATGTCGTGGATCCTGGTAGCTGGCGGGATAAAGAAAGATTCCGCCTCGAAGCAGGTTGCGGTGAAAATCAGAGGCCAGAGAGCCGATATAGCGAAGGGAGTATCCCTTCCCATCCGCATTCCTGGAGCCCTTCAGGTGTTGGATGTAACGCCTGGTGCCCTCGTCCCAGCTTCCCGAGTAGGCTTCGTTGATGGAATAAATGGAGCCCCTGGCGGGAATCTGAATCGAAGGATGTGAAATCAGGAACTCGCCGATGCTAGGATCCAATGTAAAACCCGCGACTCCCTGGCCCGTTGTGTAGACCAGCATGGTACTCGAGCCGTAAATGCAATAACCCGCGGCAACCTGTTCCATGCCCTTCTGAAGGCAGTCTTCCAGGGTCCCGTCCGGGCCCGTGCTCTTCCTGCGAAGAATGGAAAAAATGGTACCGATACTGACATTGACATCGATATTCGAAGAGCCATCCACAGGGTCGAAGATCAGAACGTACTTACCCTTCCTGAACTTGTCCGGAATTGACAGAATGCCCTCGTTTTCCTCCGACGCCATCAGGCACAGGTGGCCCCCGTGATCCATCGCTTTGAAGATGGTTTCATCGGCAAAGACGTCCAGTTTCTGCATGGCCTCGCCATGCACATTGTGTCTGCCGGCTAAACCGAGAACTTCCGCCAGGCCCGCTTTGTTCACCTCTTTCGAAATGATCTTGAAAGCCACTACCAGATCCCACATCAGACTGGTGAACTCTCCGGTGGCTCCGGGAAAAAGGTGTTCCTGTTCCACCAGGTGCCGGCCGATGGTCCAGGTCGTGGTTCGTTGCGACTTTGGTGCCGTGGTCATGTTGTCTCTCTCTTCTCCCGCCTCCCACGCCGGTCAAGATGCCGGGCCCAGGCGGACCCAGACCATGGCGAGCCCCAGGACGCGCTGATCGGGGCCGGCTCCGAGGGCAACCGGCGCGGCGGAGTCGGGTGTCCTGAATTCGAGAATAAAGGGCCCGGCTTTCGGGAATGAGCCCGCTTCGATTTCGAGACGATATGTTTCGAAACTGTTCTTCGACGCCTGCCACTCTCCGACCAGTTGGCCGCTCAGATACACCTGGATCCGCTGTAGGTCCAGCTGACCGGGAGCCAGAAACGGCTTAAAGAATGCCTCCAGGAGCACCGGCTCCTCAGGAAGCGGCGCCTGAAATCGAAGAGAGGCCCTGTCGCCGGTGCTCCAGGTCACACCGGTAGAAGGAGGGGCCCATCCGTCCTGCAGGTAGGTATCGATGCGGTCTTCCTTCCCGAATTTCAAGATCTCGCCCCAGGAGTAGGTCGCAGTGTAATCGATTCCCAACCTGCTGGGGGAAAAAGGCCAGTGCTCCCGGGCTCTTGGATAATGGAGCTCCCCGCCGATCCCTCCCTCCGAAATCGCCAAGACACGGACCTCGGCCGTTTCAAGAGTCCCGTGCTGGGGCAACTGAAACTGCAGGTGAAATCCTGACTGCAGAAGGCGGGCCTCTCCGAACATTTTGACCGCTTCAGGACGCTCGTAGTGGGTGCGTCCCGAGACGACCACTTCTCCATTCACTAGTGCTACTACCGAGGAAACGAGAGCTCTTGCCTGCTGGTCAACAGCCCAACCGCCAACATAGTAAAGCCCGGGGGTCTCCATCTCTCCCCCGACGACCCAGCCCCGAATCACGCCCGGTCGGACTGGCACCGAGTCTTCTCCCGAAAGGGCCAGAAACTCTTCTCCTTCGTCGCTGACATGGAGTGCGGTAGGTAAATAGGATTGTTTTGGATAGCGTAGAACCGGCTGGTCCTCACTTCCCTCGATAAGAAAAACCTCCACCCGGTTGCGGCCAGCCGTAAAGGCGGACGGGTCGATCAGGGCGTTGAAAAAGCCGTTGCCTTCCACTGCAGGACTTGTCCTGGTGGTCGCCCGGATCACGCCCCGGACAGCGACGGCCAGGAAAACCGGACTCCCGGTTTCGGCGGGCGGCTGAATCCTGCCCCGCGCCAGACAAAGCAGAAAACTGCTCCTGAGATCCACGTTATCGAAAAAGTTCCTGCCCTCCAGTTCCACTGACGGATCTGTTGGGCGGGCTCGCCGAATGGGCAAGTCCTCCAGTTTCTTGCCAGCCAGGACGTCATAGGGGCCCATCTCAAAAAGCTCCGCCCAGCCTCGCGACCCGAAAAGCTCTACCTGGCGCTGAAGAAACTCGTCTCGGTATGGCAGCCCGGGCTCGAACGTGAATCTCTGTCCCTTGTCGGAAAAGGTCGTCTTCTCCGTCCTGGCGGGCCGGGTTCCCAGAGCCGAGACACCATCTAGCGGCCACGAGACCTCCGCTTCAAGGATGTCGAGAATAGTGGGAAGAATATCAATGGTTTCAACGTTCCGATCGCTGGTTTGCCCCACTCGTTGAAACGGCTCCTTGATGATCAGCGGAATGGAGATAATGGCCGGATAGTTAGTGGATGTCACGAGTCGGCGCGAATCACCGGAGCGAAATGCTGTGCCGTGGTCGGCAGTGAGAACCAACAGGGTCTGGTCGTACAACCCCTGCTCCTTCAAATGGGCGACCAGATTCCCGACCAGCTTGTCCACATAAGAAGCCTGCAGCAAGTGGCGCTGGTACGCCTGGAGAACCGGCCACTCGTCCTCATGCCATTGATTCACGTCCACGCCGTCGTGGTTCGGTCCCACCACTCCTGCTACTCCCGGCCTTTCGTAAAGAGTATAGAGTCTGCCGTCGGGTAAGTACTTCCAGCTGGCATGCGGAAGCATGGAATGAAGGAAGTGGAGTCCCGGGCGCGGCGAGGCATGGATGGATTCGACGAATTGGCGGAACTTTTCTCCTCGATCGGCCCAGTCGGCGTCGAAATCTGTCCAGCCTCGGGGCTCCGGCTCAGGAGAGGCAGCAAAGTCTTTCCAGGATTCCGTCACGGGTGGGAGAGACGCGCCAAGATCCACGGGAAGCAGCAGGTGCAGATACATGATCCTCAGATCTGAGAGCAGGCTGGAGAGCTGAAGATCGCGAGGAGAGACAGCGCCGGGAGCCAGCTGGGTGATGTTCTCGTGGATGTTGAGCTCATGAGACCGGCTCAACACGGTAAAAAGCGAACGCGGGTGATCGGCCATCGTGGGCAGGCGATTTTGGTCGGGAACCGGGTACAGGCCATCCAGAATCGCGGGCAGGGAAATGAGAGTGCCTTCACTCACGGTGGTGGTGTTGCTGAACCAGTGAGCCTCCCCGGCCAGTGCAGCCAGGTTGGGAAACCGAACCGGATCGATCTTGTTCTGCTCGTCGAGTAGAGAGATCAAGGGCAGCTCGTCAAACGCGACCATCACGACGGGCGTCTGACTGTCCACCGACGGCAGCGGGTGCTTTCCGGAATCTCCCGGGATCAGGGGGGAGAAGAAAAAGAACAGCAGTGGAAAGACAAGGATGGAGGGACTGAGTACGGTCAGGAAGAGGCGTACTTGAGTAGAGTTTCTGTAGAGCCACGCAATCCCCAGGCCAAGACCCACGGCCTCCGTCACCAGCAGGGGTCCCGGCGCCGGGATCGTCATGGTGAAGACTTGGAGGGCCAGGAGGCCGCTCAAGAGCCCGATCAGCAGTGCTGCCATCCAACTTTCGAGCTTCTGGCTCAACTTTCCCAGGACCAGGAGCAACACGCAGACGGCAACCGGAAATGCCAAAGCAAGAGCGAGGACGAAGATCACCAGTGAAGTGGTCCGCATCCCGTGAGCCACCAGGAACTCGGGATGCCGGCCGGCCAGGTCGAACAGCGGCTGGGCGACGGCAAACGCGAACAGGGTCGCGATGTGAAGAGAATGTGCCCGGGATCCTCCCGCCCGCTCATCCGACCCGTGTTGCGCTCTGCTGTTCTTCACCGGGGCACACAGTGATAGAGGGTTCGGCTCCGGGATTCCAGTTCCTGCTGGAACTCGATTCGATAGAATCGTTTCAGATTCTTCTCCAGGAAGCCCTTTTCGTAGTCCGCGTACTGGTCATCCTTGTTGCGGAGCAGGGTCTCAACCATGAGGTCGGATTTGTCCACAAACTCGAGCACCAGCTCTCCTCCGGTTTCCGCCAGCCATTCGACGAATTCCGAGACCGGGATGTTGGCGCTGATCACCATGTGATGAATCAGGGCCAGGGCCAGAATCAAGTCGGGCTTGTCTCGGCTGGTCAGACCTCGACGCTCAGATCCTCTCCAGCCCAGGTCCGGTGAGTAGTCTGCGAGCTCATTCACCAGTGGTAACACCTTGGAGTTCTTCTCCTGCTTGAGCTGGCGGTACAGTCGTTCAACGGCCACTTGATCGGAATCAATCGAAACCACATAGTCGGAATTGGCCGCGGCTATGCGACTGTACACCCCGGTGTTACAGCCCAGATCCCAGACCAGACTTCGCGGATACGAATTGACAACTTTCTTGACGAATTTTCTCTTGCGTCGGTTATCGGAATCTGAATACGTGTTGTCGACAGCATAGTCTGACCACGTCGACCCGGACGGGTTCCACTTCAAACGGGAGATGAGCTTGCGAAGTTTCCTGAGGTTGGCGGTGATCAGTTCCTTCTTGAATCCTGCACTGTGCAGGGCCTTGCGAACGTCGGTTCTAGCTGCTCCGTAACGCTTTTCGAGTTTGCTCTGAAGATAGACGTGGGACAGTACGCCAGACCGGAAGATATCGCGCAGGGACATGATGGCGTTGCAGTCCGTGGGCGAAATCCCATCTACTCGACCTCGAAGAAGGGGCTGGAAGGGCAGATCCTTGTAGCTCTGAAGCAACAGAGGAAAGAGAAAGAGCTGAGTGAACTGCCGGTATCCACCCCAGGCTTGCCCTTCCTGAAACTCCTCAAAAGAACCCGTATCGATGAATACCGGCAGGCTTCCCATCCACTGGATGTTGTAGGAGCTCGCGTCCTTTAGCACCATGTCTTCTCTCAGTGCGGCCAGCAGCAGGTCAAGCTGTACCAGGGCAGCGTCCTGCAACATGCCGAAACACCACTCGTAGGGATACGACAGGAAGGGAATCTTGTGGTGTTCGAGAACACCTGCCCAGTCCCCCTCCAGTTCCTGCGGAGCTAGATCAGTCGCCTCGCGGGTGGGAACGATCACTCCGCGTGCCGAGTATTCCTTGAAGAAGCTGGTGGCGGAAAGACGGTGCCAGTCTTGCCAGGCCTTGTTGCTGAGGGCGCGAAATACTCGTCCCCCGGAGTAGAAGACTCGACCATGCCGATCCCGAAAAGAGCCCGCCTCAACTCGAGAGTCAGTCATGCCTCATTCCTGGTTGGCAGGGGGCTATTCCTGGGTCGTCGGCTGATCCTCAACCTCCGAGTCGGGCTCTGAGGGCGCTTCTTCTTTCCTGATTCCCAGTACGGCCAGAATGCGATGCCAGAACAATTTGATGATGACAAAGAGACCGGCAACTCCCCCCAGGATTAGCTGCAGAAGCATGCTGCCGGTACCGGGATCCATGTATGCAAGAGGCCCAAAACTCATTCGGTCACCTGTCTGCCCAAGAAGGTAGCAGATGTCCTGCAAAGGGTGCAATGGTTCTGGGTTCTGGGTTCTAGGTTCCGCGCTCATTCGCATTCGCGCCTCTGCCTGCCCGGCGACGGGACAGATCCTCTCGGGACCCGCGCTGAGGCGGCGAGGAAAGCTGACAATCAAGGAAACCACGGAGAGGCAGGAACGGCAGTGACTGCGCCGCAACGCGGAAGCCGAGAGTGGGAGGGGCCTCCGGGCTCCGTCCGGGAATTTAAACGTCCTCCGCCCTGAGGCCCCTCCCACTTTTCAGAACCCATAACCCAGGACCCAGAACCCTGAACCCTGAACCCAGAACCGACAACCGTAAAGTGCTATCATCGGACTTTCACACTGCGAAGTGCTCAGGCAACCGTAGACCTCTATGAATACAGTCCGCAAGGGAGTCATCCCGGCCGCAGGGTTGGGGACGCGATTCCTGCCGGCCACCAAGGCCATTCCCAAAGAGATGCTGCCCATCGTCGACAAGCCGACGATTCAATATGTCGTGGAAGAAGCTGTGGCTTCCGGATTGCAAGATATCCTCTTCGTGACCAGCAAGGGCAAGAGCTCCATTGAAGACCATTTCGATTACGACTTCATGCTTGACCAGATGCTGGAAAAGCGGGGAAAGAAGGAACTCCTCGAGACCGTCCGCCAGGTGTCCAGTATGGTCTCAGTGGCCTCGGTGCGGCAGAAGGAGCCGCTGGGTCTGGGCCACGCGGTTCTGGTCTCAGAGCCGTTTGTGGGCCACGAACCGTTTGCAGTGTTTCTCGGTGACGACATCATTGAGCATGAGGTTCCCGCCATGCGTCAGATGCTGACGGTCTTCCGTGAATATCCTGGGAGTATTGTGGCGGTTCAGGAAGTCCCACCTGACATGGTTTCTCGATACGGGATTGTGGGCGCGCAGGCTGTTGCAGGAAGCGGAGATCGACTCCTGCGCGTGGAGGAAATGGCGGAGAAGCCCGCTGCTGGGAAAGCTCCCTCGAATCTTGCCATCATGGGACGCTATGTTCTGGTGCCCGAGATCTTTGAGAGCCTCAGAAGTACCCGACCCGGGGCGATTGGTGAGATCCAGTTGACGGATGGAATCGCAGGCTTGATCGATCGAGGCTATCCAGTTTACGCCTATCGCTTTCAGGGCAAGCGCTATGATGCAGGTGACAAACTCGAGTATTTGATCGCTACCGTCGAAATGGCCTTGAAGCGCGAGGACATTGGTGCTGCTTTCCGAGAATACCTGCAAGGCCTCAAACTTGACCACGACCAGGGCAACTGAACAAGTGGGAGGTCCGTGAGAAGGACACTCCCTCGCTATGCTGGATCGAAACTTCATCCGAGACAATCTTGATCACATCCGGGAACGTCTGTCCGGTAAGGGATTTGAATTCGATCTGAGCGGTTTCGAGACCCTCGACAAGCGGGAGAAGTCCCTCCGGATTGAGAACGAAGAACTTCGCTCTCTCCGCAACCAGACAAGCGTAGAGATCTCGCTGGCTAAGAGAAAAGGTGAAGATGCCTCCCGACAGATCGCAGAAATGAAGAGAGTGTCAGGAAGAATCAAAGAACTCGACCGGCTCTTGTCGCAAGTCACGAATGACCTTTTCGATTTTCTGGCTGTCATTCCCAACCTGCCGCACGAAACCGTTCCCAGCGGGGAGGACGAGACCGCCAATGAGGTGGTGAGACAGGTGGGAGAGGTTCCCCGCTTTGATTTCGAGCTCAGGGATCACGTCGAGCTGGGGCAAAGCCTGGGCATCCTGGATTCTGAAAGGGCGGCCAAGATCACGGGTGCTCGATTTGCCAACTATTACGGAGCCGGGGCACTTCTGGAACGAGCTCTAATCAACTTTATGCTCGACACCCACACCAGGGAGCACGGCTACCTGGAAATGATTCCTCCCTTCATGGCCAACCGTAAGAGTTTTTTTGGAACCGGGAATCTACCCAAGTTCGAAGCGGATCTTTTTAAGGTTGACGGAACCGATTACCTCTTGATCCCCACTGCTGAGGTGCCGGTGACGAACGTCTTCAGCAACGAAACTCTGGATGAGGAGGAGTTGCCCTGCTGGTTTACCGCCTACACCCCCTGTTTCCGGAGTGAGGCGGGTGCCCATGGTCGTGACACCAGGGGATTGATCCGTCAGCATCAGTTCAACAAGGTGGAGCTGGTCCATTTCTGCAAACCAGAAGACTCCTATGATCAGCTCGAGGTTCTGACCGCCAACGCGGAGACGATTCTCAGGCGGCTGGGCCTCCCCTACCAGGTGGTGGTGCTGAGCAGCGGAGACATGGGTTTCAGCTCGGCCAAGACCTACGACATTGAGGTCTGGGTTCCTAGTCAGGAGACCTACCGCGAGATCTCCTCCTGCAGTAATTTTGAAGACTTTCAGGCGCGTCGTGCTAACATCCGGTGTCGCAATTCGACGCACAAGAAGACCCGATTTGCTCACACTCTGAATGGATCCGGCCTGGCGATTGGGCGAACCTGGGTTGCAATTGTTGAGAACTATCAACAGGAAGATGGTTCCATCCTAATTCCCGAGGCACTGCAGAGTTACATGGGTGGACTGGAACGAATTTCCGCCCGGGATCCGGGTCTGCTGAGGATTAGCAGTCCGCGGTGAGAGTCACATGACTTCCACAACGGGCTGCTAGTCCTCTCGAAAACGCATGCTTCGATTCAATCTCGACAAGTCCAGCAAGCTGACCTACTTCGACCAGATCAAGGGACAGCTCTTTTCCGCGATCTACTGCGGGAAAATCAATGAAGGCGATCGTCTACCCTCGATCCGAGAGCTGGCCGACGACCTTTCGGTGAATTACAAGACGATCCGAAAAGTATACCTGCAGCTGGCACAAGAGGGACTGCTCGAGATCGTGGCCGGAAGCGGCGCTTTTCTGAGAAAGCGAAACGGAGGTGAGAGTTTCGCCCACATGCGCCGGCGGGCGGTCTTCCGCCTGCTGGGGGACTTTAAGAGCAAAGCCAGAGACCTTGGCGTGTCTACAGAGCGGCTGGTGGCCCTGCTTGACGGCTATCTCACGGGGCGCAATCTGAAGCCTTTGAAGCTAGCGGTTGTCGACGACGAGGAGGAAGCTTACATCTTTGCCAATGAACTGGAAATGAGGTTGGGGACCACGGCATTCCCGGTCTCACTCGAGGAGGCTCCTCGGCCGGAAGGAATGGCGCAACTGCAGGAAAGTGACATCTTGCTGACGACCAGCTGGCATCTGGAGGAAGTGAATGCCCTGGCCGAAGGACTGGGGAAGGAGGTTGTAGAGATCAAGCCCAGTCATCAGATCTATGCGGAGATACTCGGCGCCGCCCAGGACCACAATATTGGGATCGTGATTCGCGACGAGAAAACCATGCATGCGTCGTGGGAAGTCTTCATGAGCATCTACCATCCCTCCACGGACAAACGCTTCTGGATCGCTCCGATTCACAGGACGGATCTGATTGAGAAGATCGTCGAGGAAGCGGACCTGATTTTTGTTTCTCCCATGTGCTGGGATGAAATGCGCCGGCTCACGCCTTCCGAGAAAGAGCTCAAGACCTACGACAACTTCATTTCTGAGGATACGCTCGCCGACCTACGACAGATTCAGCTCCTGGGCTGAGTCGAATTCGGACGGATTTGTTCAACCCCTTCGGACAGTTCAAGAACGATTGCAACATGAACAAAAGTGCTGGCCCAGCAGTGACTGGTAGACTTGATTCCCTGGTCAGGGCGCTTCCAAAAGCGGAACTCCATCTGCATCTGGAAGGGTCCATCAGCGCCGAACGATTCCGGAAGCTGAGTCGCAAGTACAAGACGGAGTTCAGCGGTCTCTCAGCAGCCGAGATCCGCAGGCAGCTCTTTTCCTACTCGGATTTCTGGAGTTTTCTGCAAACCTATCGGGTGGTTTGCGAGCATCTCAGGGAGCCACGGGATTACGTGGCGCTGGTTCGGGATCTCGGACCTTACTTCGAGAGTCAGAACATCCGCTATGCCGAAGTCTTCATGTCTCCTTCCATCCCCGCCAGGTTGGGGTTCGATGTCGGCAAAATCACCAAAGCCATGACAGCGGCAGCTCAGAAGTTAGCTGATGAACTGTCCATCGATATTCGCTGGATTTTCGACTGCGTCCGACAGTTCGGTCCCGAAGCGGCTCAGGAGACTGCTGAACTGGCAGTCCAATTTCGGGAACAGGGAGCTGTCGGTCTCGGTCTGGCGGGAGACGAGACTGCCGTCGACAGTCGCGAGTTCGAGGATGCTTTTGCCTTCGCCAGAGCCCATGAACTCTATGTGCACGTGCATGCCGGGGAGATCGGAGAGCCTCAAAATGTCTGGGACGCGATCAAGATTCTGGGAGCCAACCGAATCGGCCACGGTATTCAGGCCGCACGCGACCATGTCTTGATGAGTTACCTCAAGGATCATGCAATTGGACTGGATATCTGTCTGACTAGTAACGCCAGAACCGGTGCCTGGGCCCCCATCTCAAAGAACCCCTTCTGGCTTCTCTACAAACGCGGAGTACCGGTCACGCTCAGCACGGATGACCCCGGTCTTTTTGACACCACTCTCCTGCAGGAATACGCCCTGGCGATCAAGTATTTTGAACTGGCCGAAGCCGACCTGGCCTACATCGCTCTCCAGAGTATTCGTTCTGCCTTCTTGCCGCACGGAGAGCGGATGAAGCTGATGCAGGAATTTCAGAACTCGATTCACGAGTTGACCGCCGAGGGTTAAGGTTCCACGTTGAAGACTGGAGAGTGGGAGGGGCCTCAGAGCTGCGACCGGGAAGATTTAAACGGCCGCCGCCCCCGAGCCGCCTCCCACATTCTGATGCGTATCCTTGGTACAGCCAGTAACCAGCAACCAGTAACCCTCAAAACCCCACCACCAGCCGCATCTGGTCGATCCAGGACAGTTCCGTTTCGGGGTTGGGGTCAGCCGCTAGAGCGATCACTTTTTTTCGCAATCCAGTGGAGCGGCTCAGGGCCAGCCGCGCACGTTCCGACAGCCACGGATAGCGAAGTGAGGTAAGAAGCTTCTGCGAGAGAAGGTAGGCGGGCAGGAAGTAGTGCTCTCGGGAGCGGCTGTAGAGCTGGAGCGCATCAGCGGTGAGTCGATTCGTTTTCAAAGCGAGCGACAGAACCTGTGCGGCCAGGTGGGCGTCTCGAAGTGCCAGGGTCATCCCCTGTCCCGTGACCGGGTCGACCGCGCCTGCAGCATCCCCTGCCAGAATCAGACGATCTCCGTGGCACGAGGAGAGGCGAGCAGAAACGGGTGAAGTGGTCTCGACCTGGCTGTGCTGTGCGCCCACCCTGATTCGGTCCATGATTTCGGGAAAGCGGGCCAGCAGATCCTCATAAAGGTGCTCCACCCCCTCGGATCTGGGCAGGTTCCGTTTATCTGTCAGGAGCGTGATGCGTGCACGGCCACCGGACAGCGGAGCCACGTAGGCCTCGGTGTTCTGCAAGCAGTAAACATCGATCGCCCGGGCACCAGCCGCATAATTGTCGTAGAGCCGGCGGAGGGCGAAGCGGTGAGATGGAGAAGACAGGCAGCGTATTCCCCCTGCCGCCCGAAGGCGAGACTGTATCCCGTCAGCTGCCACCACGGCTCTGGCCTGAATCACCTCACTCTGATCACCGTTCTGGATCTTCACCTCGACTCGGCGGTTCCGGAACCGGGCTTCGCGCAGGCGGCGCCCCTCCCGCAGTTCAACACCCTCTTGGGAGGCGGCAAATCGAACCAGAAGATGGTCAAGGGTCTCCCGAGAGAGAACACATCCCGGTGTGCTCAGCGGGCCATCTGAGAAATCCAGGGCCAGGATCCGTTGATTGGGCAGGTGGAAGCGAAGAGCTGAGAAATCCTGGGCTCCCGCCCGCCTCAGCCGCTCACCCAATCCCAGATCCTGCAACAGTTTTCTCCCGGCCGGCATGAGACCTTCGCCACAAATCTTGGTGCGTGGAAACGTGGCTTTGTCGATGAGTAAGACCCGGTACCCGGCTCGACCCAGAAGGGCAGCGCAGACGGATCCGGCAACGCCGGCCCCAACCACGGCAACATCGTAGTCGGCTTCGGGATGTTTGCGTGGTCTGGGCGGGACCCTTGGTTGGCTCGATGGCAAGGGAGGGTGCACGGAGGCAAGTATACTCTCCCTCAGGGGAATGCCTGGGCCTCCACTGCCAGTCGCGCCGGTGAATCCGCCGGTGGTCCTCATGCGGCGCCGGTGATACAGTCGTATTGGTCGCAGGGTTAGCTGTTCTCAGGCGAAGGAGATTGTGATGACTTTTGAGGCGCCAACTCTCTCTCAGCTGCGATTGGCATCGGAGAAGCTCGGGTTCCACCTGAGCGACTCCGATCTCGAGTCCTTTCTGGGCCTGATGGGCGGACCCTTGGAAGCCTATGAAGCGGTGGCCGAGATGTCGGACAACCTGCCCGCAGTCAAGTACCCGCGAGAACCCGGCTATCGGCCCCCGGACGAGGAGAACCCTTTCGGAGCGTGGTACATGAGGACTTCTATCAAAGGCGCCCCGGACGGGAAGCTGAAGGGACGGACCGTGGCCCTCAAAGACAATGTCTGCCTGGCCGAAATTGGCATGATGGGCGGGGCCTCCGTGATGGAGGGCTACATACCGGAGGTGGATGCCACCATCGTTGAGCGAATCCTCGACGCTGGAGCCGAAATCGTCGGGAAAGCCGTTTGTGAGTACTTCTCTTGTTCGGGTGGAAGCCACACCAGTGCGACGGGCCCGGTTCACAATCCCCGCAGGCACGGATACTCTGCCGGTGGTTCTTCTTCCGGGAGTGCCGCTCTGGTGGCTGCCGGCGAGGTTGACATGGCCATTGGGGGGGATCAGGGTGGTTCCATCCGCATCCCCTCGTCATTCTGCGGTACCTACGGATTGAAGCCCACCTATGGTCTGGTGCCCTACACCGGGATCATGTCAATCGAAACGACCATCGATCATACCGGGCCAATCACAGCCAGTGTGGCTGACAACGCCCTTCTTCTCGAGGTCATCGCGGGTCCCGATGGGATCGATCCCAGGCAGGGAACTTCGGAACCGGTGGCCTTTACGGAGGCCTTGGACTTGGGCGCTAGCTAGAGGACTCCGGATTGGCGTGGTGAAAGAAGGCTTCGGTCATGCCAACTCGGATCCTGTGGTGGATTCCCAGGTGCGGGCGTCGGCTCAGCGCTTCGACAAACTGGGTGCGATCGTCGAGACCGTTTCGATTCCCAGGCACCTGGCGGCCGGAGCCATCTTCATGCCCATTGCCGCCGAGGGGGCGACCGAGAATATGATGAATGGCTACGGATTCGGCACCAATCATGAGGGCCTTCATCTTGTCAGCCTGCTCGAAGCTACCACCGCCTGGCGCTCGCGAGCCGATGAACTTTCGGAATCGCTGAAGCTTTTCATGCTGCTGGGGCAGACGATGCTGGATCGGTATCATGGGAGCTTCTACGCCAAGGCTGCGAACTTGCGACGCAAGTCCCGCGAAGCTTATGACCAGGAACTGGAGAAGTACGACTTACTGCTGATGCCGACACTCCCCATCACCGCGACACCTCTCCCGGGACAGGATGCCCCCCGGGAGGAGGTGGTCGGGCGAGCCCTGGAAATGCTGTCCAATACGGCCCAGTTCGATCTTACAGGGCACCCGGCCATGTCTATCCCCTGTGGCCTCGCCGAAGATCTCCCTATTGGCATGATGCTCATCGGGCGACACCACGACGAACCGACCATTTACCGGGCGGCATACGCCTTCGAACAGTCAGGCGACTGGCAGCATATGTGACTGCTGAGGACCCGGGGCTCCGACCGCGGCCGGTGGGAGCTATCAGAGTCCCTGGCGGAGCGAGGCGGAAGAGGATTAACGCTTGTACTGTCGACTTTCACCCGGGGCCGTTCCCGGGTAGACTTAGATGCCGCGCAGAATTGCCTCGGAAAGGAGTCTGGCGGCCCAGGTTAGAAAAGGAGGTCTGCGGTGCTACCGACAGAGTTATCGAGACGGAGTTTCATGAAGGCCTCAGCCGGTGCTGTCGCCGCTGTCGGCACGGGACGTGCGACGGCGAGACCACGCGGCGCGAGCAAGTCCTCTCCCATCCGCATGGGGGCCCCGCTTTTTAAGAAAGTGGAGGATCCGGGGGACTGGGCGGCCAGGGTCAAGGAACTCGGTTACAGCGCGGCTTACTGTCCGGTGCGAGTGGGGGCGGATCCGGAACTCGTCAGAGCGTATGCCGCCAAAGCCCGCGAGGCGGACATCACGATTGCAGAAGTGGGCGTGTGGAAGAACGCCATTAGTCCCAATGAAGATACTCGGAAGCAGGCCCTGGATCACAGCCTTAAATCTTTGGATCTAGCCGATCGGATTGGAGCCAGATGCTGCGTGAACGTGAGCGGATCCAGGCATGCCGGTCGTTGGGCCGCTCCCCATCCGGAGAACCTGACCGACGAGACTTTTGACATGATAGTGCAGATGTGCCGGTCCATCATTGATGCCGTCAAGCCCACCCGGACCTACTGGACGATCGAGGCCATGCCCTGGGCCTATCCCCACACGGTGGATGCCAACCTGCAACTCCTGGAGGCGGTTGACCGGAAGCGCTTTGCGATCCATCTGGATCCGGTCAACATGGTCAACAGTCCAGTCCTCTACTACCGCTCCGGGGACCTGATCCGAGACTGCTTCGACAAGCTCGGCCCCTACATCCGCAGCTGCCATGCCAAGGACATTCACCTGCGTGAGGACATCTACACGACACAGCTGAAGGAAATCCGAATCGGCCTGGGCGGGCTCGACTACGTGGCGTACCTGAAGGAACTGAGCAAGTTTCCTGACATCCCGCTCATGCTGGAACACCTGCGGACGGCCGAGGATTTCAAGCTGGCCGCCGATCACCTGTGCCACCTGGCAAGCCAGAACGGCCTGAGCTTCCGTCAAATCTGAATCACGTCATGGAGTTAAGGTTAGTGGCCGGAGGGGGCTTACTCGGGTACTTCTGCTTATCGTAATGGCGAACATCTAAAGAAAAGGAGAAACAAAAATGCCAAAGTTCGTGATCGAGCGCGAGATCCCTGGTGCAGGGAAGCTCTCGTCGAAGGAGTTGCAGGGGATCTCGCAGAAGTCATGTGGCGTGCTGCAGGAACTCGGGCCTCAGGTGCAGTGGGTCCACAGTTACGTGACTGATGACAAGATCTACTGCGTGTACATCGCGCCAGACGAGGAGGCCGTTCGCGAGCACGCGGCTATAGGGGGGTTTCCGGCGAATTCCGTTTCGGAGATTCGCTCTGTGATTGATCCGACAACTGCAGAATGACAGGACCGTCCCCCACTGTTTCAGTGCGCTACAGCTGTTGACTGCATGCTGGGAAAAGCACCGATTGTAGAGCAGTGTGAGTGCCGAGTTCTATAGAGGAGAGAACTCATGAAATCTCTGCAAGCCATCCAAAACGAAATACTGTCGAACTACGAACAGAGAACCAAACGCTCCAGGGAACTGCACGCGAGGGGCAGGCGTAGTCTCCCGCGTGGGGAAACCCGGTCCATCACGTTCTTCGCTCCATATCCCACTGCTGTAGAGGAAGGACATGGTTTTTCAGTGATCGATGCCGATGGCAACGAGTATCTGGATGTCTTGAATAACTATACCTCTCTCGTTCACGGTCATGCGCAGCCCGAGATCGCAGCAGCCGTTGCAGAGCAGGCTACCAAGATGACCGCGAACTGCTCACCCCATGAGCTGCAGTTTGTCTTCGCCGAAGAGATTGTGCGTCGAGTGCCCTCGGTAGAAAAGGTTTGCTTTGCCAATTCGGGCACGGAGGCCGTGCTCAACGCTATTCGCCTGGCTCGCGTTTACAGCGGCCGCCTAAAGATCCTGAAAATGGAAGGGGGCTATCACGGGTTTATGGATGCAGTTTCGGTTAGTGTCGACCCCGGTCCTAGGGGACCGCATTGGCCTAAAGGTGTGCTCGACGGCCCCGGCATTGCTCCTCGCATCTTAGAGGAGGTCCTGATAGCTCCGTTTAATGATCTGGAGACAACTGCGGAGCTGATTCGAGGGCATCGCGACGAGCTTGCGGCGGTCATTGTAGAACCGGTCATGGGAGCCGCCGGAGTCATCCCTGCAGAGCCCTCGTTCTTGCAGGGTTTGCAAGAAGTTTGTCGGGAAAGCGACGTTCTTCTTATCTTTGATGAGGTCATAACGTTCCGCTTGGCCTCCGGGGGGGCTCAATCCCTTTATCAGGTCCGACCCGATCTAACCACATTTGGAAAAATAATCGGAGGCGGCTTGCCGGTGGGTGCATTCGGTGGTCGCGAAGATGTCATGTCGATCTGCGACCCACTCAATGAAAAGACGTTCTTTCATTCGGGAACGTACACGGGCAACCTGATCACTATGGTAGCGGGGATAGAAGCATTGAAACTACTGGACGACAAAGCGATTCAACGCATGAATGATCTTGGAGACCAGCTTCGAGCAAGGATGCAGAAGGTGCTTGATAGCGCAGGTGCCGGCGGACACATCACAGGGATGGGATCGCTTCTACAGGTTCACCTCGCAAGTCCACCTATTAAGGACTACCGGACCGCCCAAAGTGAGCGTGAAAAGATCAGACCCTGGTTCCATCTGGCACTGTTGAATCGAGGAATCTTCGGCTCAGTACGGGGGCTCTACAGCCTATCGACTCCTATGCGTGATCGCGAAATGGACCGTGCGGTGGATGCCTTCCGTGATTCCGTTGAAGAGATTAAACCTCTGTTAACAGATTGGGAGAATGTCGAAGGGCTTCCACTTCCTCTGAAATGGAGTGAAAAGGCTAGCTCTTCAGCTGGCTAAAGCAATCTTCCTTCAAGTTCGAATCTCCGGGATATTCTCGTAAGTTACTGAGATATGACTTGAGCATCTGAGATGCTCGGATTCGTGTAGATGATTCGCTTCGGATCACGCTCTTCTTTCGCGTTTGGACCCGGGATGCGCCACATCTCTTCTCCTTCGTACCATTCAAGTCTGCCCGGGACGTCGGATTCTCTTACACTTCCTGAGAATGGGCGATTTCGTTTTGCCTGTTTTCCGCTTTGGCAGTGATACAGACCTCCCGGGACAGCGGACGATCGCAGCGACGTGTTCATGGACGGGTTTCGCCAAAAGGTCGCCACGGACGTCCGAGTGCTGAAAATAATAGGGTTATGTCCTTATCGACAGATAGCTTACAGATTATTCCGGACACATGGTTTACACATTACAGCATTTGGGGAGATCCCGGATGCCGTGGAAAGAGTGTAAACCGATGGATGAACGACTTCGATTCGTTGCCCGCCTTCTAGAAGGCGGGAAGATGTCGCCACTGTGCCGCGAGTTTGGCATCTCGCGCGTCACCGGCTACAGGATCTTCAACCGCTACAGGGAGTGCGGTCTGGATGCCCTTTACGACCGCAGTCGCGTACCCTATCGCCAGGCCAACCGTCTGCCTCGCGAGCGACAGCGCCCAACGGTCTGTGGTGTGCCGACTACAAGGGTGAGTTCATGCTCGGTAACCGGCAGTACTGCTATCCACTGACCATCAGCGACTATCGCTCGCGCTATTTGCTGGCCTGTGAAGGGCTGACGTCCACCCGATCGGACTTTGCCTTTGCTGTGTTTGAGAGAGCCTTCAAGGACTTCGGGCTGCCGGCAGCGATTCGCACGGACAACGGCGTGCCCTTTGCCTCTGGCAACGCTCTGTTTGGACTCTCCAAGCTGGCCGTCTGGTGGCTGAGACTGGGCATCAACCTCCAGCGCATCAAGCCGGGCCACCCGCAGCAGAACGGCCGCCATGAACGCATCCACCTGACGCTCAAGAATGAGGCCACCAGGCCAGCTGCTTTCAACCTGCTGCTGCAGCAGGAGCGCTTCGATGACTTTATCGGGGTTTACAACAATGAGCGACCTCACCAGGCGCTGGGCGGCGCTTACCCCGGTGATATCTATACACCCTCAGCTCGCGTTTACGAGCCGCCCCCCGAGCCAGAGTATCCGTATCACGACCGCACCGTGCGGGTGACACGCTGTGGCAGGATCTGTCTCGGAAAACGCAAGATCAACCTCAGTACCGCGTTGGCAGGCCAAACGGTGGGGATTCGAGAGGTCGAAGACCAGATCTGGCTGGTCAGCTTCCTCAACTATGACTTAGGGTCCCACTCTGGGATGGGTGAACCCCCTCGCCTTTAGGCGAAGCCTTCAGGAGGCTTGGGGGTACACTGCGGAGGTGTCTGAGTATCGGAAAAGTTCGCATGCAGTGTATCGGCTGAGATATCACTTTGTGTTCATCACCAAGTACCGCAAGCCGGCTCTGCGAGGAGAGATCGGGAAAGAGGTGCGGGACCTGACGCGAGAGATTTGCCGATCGTTGGATATCGAGATCGTGAAGGGGCATGTGCGACCCGATCATGTACATTTGTTGTTGGATGTGCCGCCGAGATTGGCGCCGAGCCGAGTGATGCAGGCGATCAAAGGGAAAACGTCGCATCATCTACTGCAAGATCACCGCAAGTTGCGCAAGGAGTTTTGGGGACGACATCTTTGGGCACGAGGGTACTTCGTGGCGACGACTGGGAATGTGAACGATACGATGGTTGCAGAGTATATAGAAACCCAAGATGTCGAGACCCGAGACGACGATTTTCGGGTCACTGAGTAGTCAGCCTGCGAGCGAAGCGAGGTCTTTAGGCGACTTCAGTCGCATGTCGAATCCACCGCCTTCAGGCGGTGGAGAGTGGGACCCTTCTCAAGATTCTTTGACAATGGTAGGGACAGAGTCGAACCGGCCCCGAACCCGTTCGCGCCCACAAAAGTGTTAACTATGTGTCCGGAATGGACCTTACAAAGATGGCGGAGGAGGTAGGATTCGAACCCACGGTACCCTCTCGGGTACAACGGTTTTCAAGACCGCCGCCTTCAGCCACTCGGCCACTCCTCCGCTGTTTAGAATCAATAGTTTACGAGATTTCGATTTCCCACGACTTCCGAAATGAGGGTGATTTTGGGGGTACTTTGGAACCTTGCCAAGCTACTTGAATGACTGGATTGCGAAGATTCTTAACCGCAGTCACGGCCGCCGACCGGGGACTGTAACCGGCCCGGATTGCAGCCCGTGTCCCGTTCAGATCGACCAGGTACTCTTCGACAAAGTTTTGCTGCTTTTGGGTCAAGTTTCGCAAACCTTAGCTTTTATTATACTCTCGCCCAGCCTTTTCCGAGGCTGCTGCGACGCCGCGCTACTGAGTGGGATTGGCGGATCGGCTACCGCCGTTTCTGGAGCGAAACGGGAGATCTTCTCGAAGCTGGGTGTCTCGATCACGTCCTGGTCGCGGGGCTGCCGGGGTCATCCTCGGGTGGTGGCTCGCGGGCCGGGAATCCCCCCGGGTCGATGACGCCACGACGCTTGACCAAGGCAAGGGCGACGTTATCGAGTGCCAGGCTCAGGGCGGCGGCGGCGACAGCGGGCATTGGGACCCATCCGGAGGACAATCCACCCGCCACAGCTTTACCTCCAGATGCATGTTGTAGGTGCCCACCAAGAAGTCGTCCTTCCGTGAGGGACTGGTGCCCACGAAGAACAGCTCTGCTAGGGAGCGGTCTTCCCCCGAGGGATTTCTGGTGGTAAGGATTCTAAAGTCGGGATTCCCCGGGTGAGCCGGATCCTCCAACACAAACAGTGGTTGCAAGTAGGTAAGCGTGTAGAACGGCGGAAAGAGAAGGGTGCCCTGTTTGGTCAGTCTCGGCCCGGCCAAGTCGATACACACGTCATCCTCGGTGGTCCCCGGTGCGAAAACTTTTTCCAAGCAGTGAAGAAACCTCATCTCCAGATTGTCAACACAAGGAATCACATCGATCGGCGGGACCACGGCCCCTTCGGGTGGACCGGAATACAAATCAAGGTCTACGTCCGGGCAAAGCAAAGGATCCTCCGGCCAATCGAAGACGAGCCATCGATTATCTGTGTTGGTACTATTGTCCTCTCCTTGTTCAAGGACGGTACGTAGATGCCACCGTCCTCCATTGGAGACTGTGCTTTCTACCGGTCCAGAGGCGAAGATATTCTGGCACGTCGTATCGAACCTCGTATCCCAGTACTGATAGTCCCCACAAGCTCCCCCCAGATCGCTCTGGATGGCCGTGGCTGTCGGAGGAAGACCGGTCAACACATCTTGGAAATCTGCCCTTACTAACAGGCCGCTGGCGGTTCCGGAATTTCCGTCACCGCCGCCCGCGCATGCGGGATCCTTTTTGCAATTCGGGTTCCTCCCTCTCTCGGAATCTACCACGAAGGTTCCTTCGACCTTTCTATCTCATCGTCGAAGGCGCCGCCGGGGCGTTCACTTTCGGCAGCCAGCCGGTCAGTTTCTTCTTCGGTTCAAGTCCGGCTACTCTATAGAATAAAGCAGCGACAGGATCGACGACTTCGAACCACACTTGGAGGAGACCGATGAGAAAGTCATTACCCATTGCGGCGTGCATGCTGGGCCTTCTGTCTCTGGGTGCGCAGCTCTGGGTCTTTTCCCAGTCAGAAACCAAGAGCAACTCCCCGCCAAGGCACGAGTCGTTGCAGGCTGGCGTTGGGGTGAAAGAACTCAAAGTGCCTGTCGGCCACGAGATGTTGTCTTTTCCGATCCGGAAAGAAGGCAAAGTAGTTGCTGACCGGGCCAATCAGGGGACCCATGATCCCATCACCGTTCGCTGTCTTGTGCTTCAGGAGAAACAGGCTTCCGTGGCGTTCGTCTCGGTGGATGTGGCCGGCATTTCCAATTCAATGGTTCGTCGAATTCAAGAATCTGCAGCCGCGGAGGTCTCTACGCCTGCAGAAAACATCCTCATAGGCGCCACCCATACCCATCATGGACCTATTCTCGAACGAGGGTTCCTGAGCACGGCATCAGAGGAATGGGTCAGTTACGTCACGGACACCATCAGTCGAACCATCATCGAGGCGCACCAGAATCTCGTACCCGCCTCCGCTGGTTTGGGCCACGGTCATGTTGACCTCAACTATAACCGCCTCTTCATCGGCCAAGATGGACGCGCCAAGTACATCCGCAGGAATCCAACACGCCGCTTCTACGGGCCTGCCGACAAGGAGGTGGTGGTCCTGCGCGTGGACCATCAAGATGGGAGACCCCTGGCCGTGGTGTTTGAGTACGCCTTGCATGGAGTCGTCATGCATCGGGACAACCTTCTCATTTCCGCCGATTTTCCAGGCCCGGCGCGCGAGACCATTGAAGAGCATATCGAGCAAGGGGTCACCGCGATTTATTTCAATGGTGCCGAAGGTGAAATGAATCCTTATGAGACTGAAACTAGAGATTTTCAGGTTATGGATCAGGTCGGTCAGACTCTGGCAGAAGAAGTGCTGCGGGTGTACCCATCGATCGAAACCACCAGCTCGCCGCAATTGGTCGTTCAATCACGTCAACTGGACTATCGGCCTCGGAACCTTCCGGAAGGCAAGGAATCCGTTACCCTGTCGGCTGTTTTTCTAAAGGATGGGACGCTGGTCACTGTTCCCGGCGAGATGTTTGCCCAGGCCGGTATGGAGTTCAAGCGAAGGTCCCCATTTCCGAATAATATGATCCTTGGCCTGACAGGCGGTGCCGTGGGGTACATACCTCCCAAGGAGGCCTATAGCCATGGCGGCTACGGTGTCGACCCTATTACCAGTAGCAGATTGGGAATGGGCGCCAGGCAAGTTCCCATGGGGTTTGCCGAGAAGATCTGGGAAACCTGGCTGGAAATGACGTATCAAAGGTGGGGCGGGATCCAGGAGAGCGGAAAAGGCGGCAACTGAAGACGAAGTAGGGAATTCGGGATCCTAGTCAGGGATCTCGGCATTGACTTGTGTAAGATAGGCGATTAATTGCTGGTGCAATGTCTCTGCCTTCTCCGGCATGGATTCAGCCAGGTTGTTCATTTCAGCGAGATCCTCCTTCAGATTGAACAATAGAACTTCACTTGTGTCCCAATACTTGATGAATTTAGAGTCACCGGCTCGAATTGCAGAGTGGGGCCGATGGCCTCCAGCTATGGGAAAAGGCTGATGGAAGACCAGTCCTTCAAAGGATCGCTTGATTTCACCGTTCCCCTCATTCTCGAGCAAATGGCTGAAGCTGACTCCATCGAGTTCAAGGTGATTGGCCGGCAGCCCGGTTTCCCCTGCTAGAGCTGCGAAGGTGGGGAGCAAGTCCCATCCGACCACCGGCACGTGACAAAACGAGTTGGCTCGAATACCCGGACCCTTGACGACAAACGGGACTCGGAGGCCTCCTTCAAAGGTCGTCCATTTCCCACTTCGGAGGGGGTAATTGCGTCCGTAGTCATCCGTTTTCCGGGGCGTGCCGTAGAGAGCTTCTCGAGTGGGTGGCATTCGAGAAACCCCTCCATTATCTGCATGTAAAAGATATAGGTGTTGTCGGGCTCTGACATGTAAAAGATATAGGTGTTGTCTTCAATGCCTAAGCGTTCAACCTGGTCGAGTACCCGGCCCAATCCAGTATCCAGGTCTTCCGTCATCGCCGCAAAAGCAGGAATATTGTGGAATTTACCCTTTTTCTTCCCTTCATATTTTTCTCTGGTTGCTTGTTGAACTTCCATGGTCATGTGAACTGCGTAATAGGAAATCTGCAAGTAGAAGGAGTGTCCCGCTTCGGTTTGCCGTTTCATGAAATCATTGGCTCTTCGGGTAATGCTGAAAGTACGTTTGGGATCCTCGTTCTCTTTGAAGGCTTCCCATCGATCTTTTGCCTGGGAGTTTCCTCCATCCTGATTGGTGGTCAGGCCATCGCTTTCGTCATATCCGACCTCTTCCGGACTCGCCCCCATCATGTGGCCCCATTTCCCAAAATGGGCGGCCACGTAATCCGGGGAAATCGATTTCAGCATCAGTGGTATGGATAACTTGCCCTGAGGTTCAAAGTCGCTCTCAAAGAGCGTTCCGCGCTGTCGTGCTGGCGTCTGCCCGAATTGAATACTCCGACGACTGGGCGTACAAATCGAGGCCGGCGAATAGCCGTTCGAAAAACGCATGCCGTTTCTGGCCAGCCGGTCCAGATTCGGTGTCTCATAGTAATCACTTCGTGCCCCTGTCCCACTGCTATCCATCTGGACGGATGAACCTGTCCAACCCTGGTCATCGCTCAGAATGAGAATAAAATTAGGTCGATTCTCTCGTGGCAAGTTGCATTCAGTCAGGGTTGGCATGATGAACAGCGTGAGCCCGATTCCCACCGATCTTGGGAAACGAAGTCGGGAGCGAACGGTTTGGATCGTTCTGGCTTTCACTGACCCTGCTCCGGTTCTCAGGTTCGAAAAAGTTGTCTGGGCGACCATGCTTTCTCCTCTCCTTGGGGCCGATGGGAATCAGGCTTCAAATCTCAAACACTCCCACAACCAAGTCCACCCCCTATGTTAGGACTGCGGGCCCATTCTGGATAGCCTGCGCCAGAAGAGTCAGCGGTGGGGGAACTAGTTCCCGCGGCTGAAACTGAGCTTAGACGTGGCGGGGTCCACGACCGGTCCCAATTCGTAGATGTTCCGGTACCCGTAGACGTAGAGTGTGATGAAGGTGGGGATATTCAGGGACGCTCGGGGTCCCTTGGTCGGGAACGACTCAGGTGCGTTCACAAAGTTGTTGTTGCAGTAGATGAGAACTCGGGTCTGCCGAGAGGGGATGACTTGCCCCAGAGTCTCTTCCGCGATGTCCGGGAAGTTCAAATTGACAGCCCCGGCGATATGCATTTTCTGGTACTTCGCCAGACTTCGTGAGTCGAGGATAATCGTGCCTTGTTCCTTCGACATTTCGATGAATTCTTCTTCCGACAACCTCCGCTCCTCGCGCAGGCCCGAGACTTCCTTTGCCACCGCCATGAAACCCGGGTAATCGATCAGCCGGTTGGGGATATCCCGGCTCTGGGAGTGGACGTGAAGCGACGCCAGGCCCGAGACGAGAACCAGTGCCAGGGTAACTCGAATTGTGTTCATTGCTAACCTCCTCAAAGTTGAAAACGTTGATCCGACCTCCAGGTATAGCCGGGCGCGAGCAGGGGTGGTAGACATGTCTTGGTAAAACCTGGGAAGGGACTTTTTACAAGACTTTTGCCTGACCGCAACTGGAGGACTTGAAGCCCCGGCACTACGCGCTCTTCGAAATGCGCATCAAAACGCTGCTGCGGCGTTCCGAGAGTGAGGATCCGGAGGAAAGTCTGGCGGCGAAGCGCGTCCTGGAGCGGATTTTCGTCCACACGGGTTTCTACATGCCGCGCGATTTTAGAGAGCCGGGGGACTATCCACGATCGGAGCTGTGCCTGAAGATAGCAACTCAGATCAAGCCGAGCGACCCACGCGCCTGGTACTCGCTGGCACAGGTCCAATCAATCATGGGCCACCCCAGGAGCGCTCTCGAGTCTTTGCGCAGGGCGATCGATTCAGGGTTCTCGCGGGTCGACCTTCTGTCCACCGATCCGGAGTTTCAATCCTTGCAGAAAAAGCCAGAATTCGAGGCCCTGGTGAAGAGTATCCAATAGTCATGCCTAGAGAAGAGTAGGAACGGTTGCTCGAAGCCTTCGAAGATGCCCATGATGCTGCGGGGTCGAACAATACTTCGCCTCAGGCGCGTTCTGCAAACTCGGCCACTTCGTCTTCCGGGCGTGCGAATTTGCCATTCCGGAAGAAGTGAATGACCTGGTCGATGACCCTTGGATCATTCATGATGAAAGTGTGGCTGCGCGGGACGGTAAGAAAATCCGCCATTCCTTCCAGCCGCGCCTCCTCAAGCGTGACCTTGCCGTCGCTTTCACTATTGAGCAGTCTGTGAAGCGGGTTGATTACCTTCTTCCCGGCGATGACACCCACGATATAGTCGACGGGTCCGAGTTTAGCGGCAACGCTATCAGGCCCGGCTCGAAGCTGTTGACCAGCAGGCCCGGTTGCGGCGCGGAACAGCTGACTGTCTCCCAAGCGGTTTGCAAGCTGGCTGCCCTGATTGGGCAGCGCCAGCATCACCACGTATCCGAGCTTGGCGTCGAATTCTTGACGGGTAAGAAGTGCTCTGACAACAATTCCACCCAGGGAGTGAGTGAGAAAGTGAACCTTTCTCGAGTGATCCCCTATTTTGCGGCCCAGTTCAGAGTGGACGGCTTCAGCCAGCTGCTCAATCGGCTTGCGGCGGGACGGGTATGGGATGTTGATTACCTCGAATCCAGCGGACCGCAGTCGTAGCTGGGGAATCGCCATGGAAAATCGGGTCCTACCCAGGCCATGCAGCAGCACGACGTAGTCCTTGCACGGAGAGCGTTTCTGCTTTGCCTGGTGGTCCATAGTCGGGTTAACAGATCGGCGTTGAGCTGCCCGCCGAATGAACCGATGCTACCACGGGGTCGAAGGCCCAGCCCGAAACGCACACTTCCCGGCCTGGTAAGATCTGAGGAGAAACTTTCGCCAAGACTTATTTCTACCCACAACCGGAGGATCTTGGAGTGCGGACAGCTCATCTCGAATTGATTCCCTTCTCACCAGAGCATCTGCTCGGGCTGCTAGAGGGTGAGGAGCGTTTCGAAGAGAGCTTCGGGCTGCCGGCCGCTGAGGGCCTTCGGAGTTTTTTCACATCTGGCGACGTCTCCCCCGGCTGGCTGGCGCAACTCCGCGAAGCACCAGCGGCGGACCTGTGGGTTCATGGCTTTGCGATGGTCCATCGGGCGGACAGTGTGGTCGTCGGCAGTATGGGCTTCAAAGGGCCACCGGATAACCACGGTGTGGTCGAGATCGGTTACGGAGTCGTGCCGGCTTTCCAGGGGCGCGGGTACGCCACGGAAGCAACTGAGGCGGCCCTTGAAACGGCCCTGGGGCACAAGGATGTCTGTCTTGTTCGAGCCCACACGCTTCCGACGCCCAACGCCTCGACGAGGGTACTGGAGAAGTGTGGATTCGAACGGGTTGGCCAGGTCGACGATCCGGAGGACGGCCTGGTGTGGCGATGGGAGGTCGCCAGACACCACGGGCTCTGACTGTTGACCGAGTCGCCTCGATGAGCTTCTCCACAACTTCCCTGTGACCTTCCGCCGCGGCCCACATGCCGTAGACTGTGCCTTCGGTCTACGGGGCTCAGACGGCCCGTCGATCGCCTCTTCCGACGGGAGGTTGAAGGAAGGTGGGGACGCTGTATCCCCACTGGAGGGTGAAGAGCACTTTGCTGTGTTCCCGGAAGAGTTGCTCTGGGATTCGGTGGTTGACTTCGACGTTTTCCAGGGTACCGTTGTAGTGGAATGTAATGGGAACATCGCTGCCACGGCAATTCAAGTGAGACCTGGCCAGTACGCGACCCTGCCCATCTTTCCGCGCTAGCCGCAATGAACGCTCGTCAGCCGGTTCAACCCTGGTGTCTGGTAAATGGATTCACCGCGCGACCTCAAGCCTGCCGTTTTCCCAACACGGCTGAGAGGGGGTTTCCTTCTTTTCATCCTGCTGGTCTCGGTTCTACTGAGAGGCTCGACCCTTGTCAGCAACCACCTGCATGTCGATGAACCGCGCTGGATAGTGCGGGGGCTCTTTCTGATCGACAGCCTGCGGGCAGGGGATGCGGGAGCTCTTCAGAGGGATCATTGGACGGGGCGGATCACTCCCCAAATGAGTCAGCTGAGTGCCGGCCTTGCCAGCGAGAGCGTGACGGCGATCCTGACCGGCGCCGGGGTGCAACTGGGGGACCGGTTGTTGCCCACACTGCCTCCACAAGACGAGCCTTTCAAGCGGGTCTTCTGCGCCCGTGTCTTCCACGCCCTCTTGAGCAGCCTGACGCCACTGCTGCTCTTTCTCTTGCTTCGCCGGCGAGTTTCAGAAGCCGGGGCAGCCTGCGCGGCCGGTTTCCTGATGTTCGAGCCCTGCATCCACTACTGGGGGGGAATGGCTCACCTGGAAGCCGTTTTGACACTGGCCGCTCCTCTCTCGCTGCTGCTCTATGACATGGCCCGCCGCCGGGGCTCGATCCGCCTGGTGGTGGGTGCCGGAGTCGTTTTTGGTCTGGCCTTTGCGAATCGCGCCAACGCGGCCGCGATTCCGCTGGCTCTTCTGGTCTACACGGGGATTCGAATTGGGACTGAGCCTGGAGGAGGAGAGTCCATGTGGCTGCGGATCCGGAAAGAGTGGTTCCGGCTCCTGCTGTTTGGTCTGACCGGGTGGGTCGTCTTCGTGCTCTTGTATCCTCCCATCTGGGGAACGCCGGTGTGGGGGTTCCTGGCTTTTATCAAGGTCTATGTAAGCTCTTCGGGCCTGGCCGCCGTGGGCAGGCTCACACTGGTCCGCTGGCTGGCGTTTCATTCCGTCCTGGCCTGGGTGTTCTTGATCTTGACTGTGCTGGGTCTCCTGGTTCAGAGCGTTCGCAGTCAGCCTCTGTTTCAGCTGGGAGCCGCCTATTACCTCGTGTCCCTCATCATCTTGATGCTTCCGGCCGCCTTTCACTCCCGGTATCTCTCTTCAGTCTTGCCGGCTCTGGCATTCACGGGTTCGGTGACCTGTGCCTGGCTGTGGGAGAGGTATTCTCGACGATGGAAGCAGGGCTCGATCTGCACGGCATGGGTTCTGGGCGCCCTGGCGATGATGGTCCTCCTCTCCAGTCTGGTGAGAGCTCGGGGCAACTATCGATCCATTCGGGAAAGCTACGGAAAGCTGCACGACCTGGGCTTTTCGGAGGTCCATGTTCCGTCCAGAAGGGTCAAGTATGTTCGGCTGGGAAAGGAAGAGGGTGGAAGACGTCTATTCGTGACTTCAAGGGACTCGACTCCGCTCCTGCCGGCGCTGTATCTGGGCATCTCGCTGACAGATCATGGCAGGTACGAACGGGTCCAGCCAGGTTGGACCCGGGTTGGGCAGGAAGAGGTTGTCTCTTGCGGCCAGGGTGACTGGGAATTCGGGAGTTCGCGTCCGTTCAGGAGGCCGCACCAGCGATTCGTTGGTTACCGAAGGCTCTTCTACTGGCCCTGCACGGAGTGATTCGGGGCGTACACTTCCGGATCAATTCGAGGCTGGCGAAGTCATCGGCTGCTTCATTCGCGACTAGTCGAAATCAAAGGGACGGGCTGGGTCGTCGAGTTCATCCCTGGCTTCGAGGGCCTTTTTGAACTTCTCTTCGAGTGACTGATGCCGCTCTTCCTCGTCCTTGAACGCCCGGGCGAACATTTCGTCAGCCTGACCCTTCCTGGCCTGTTCCTGCTGGACTGCATTTTCCAGGGAGTAATCGACTTTCTGAGCCTCGCTGTGAATCACCAGGCCGGTTGATGGTTCGATCGTCAGAGTGGCCTGACAGTCCGGGCAGGTGACCTTCACACGCTTCTTGTCTTGCGCCATCGCAGAGTCCATTCTAACAGCTCAACTGCGATCGGTGTTCGAAACCGGGGCTTCTGCCAAGGTTGCCTCCAACTCTCGAAGGTGTGCCCGGATGGCAGGTTCATCCAACAGTTCAGAAGCTTGAATCAAAGGAAGAAACCGGTAATCTCGAAGAGCCTCCGAGCCACCTTCCTCACGATCGACCAGACACAGAACCGCCTCTACGCGACAGCCCGCATGCTCGGCTCGTTCGATCGCCTGCAAACTCGAGCCACCCGTCGTACACACATCGTCAACGATTGCCACAGGAGCTCCGGGGGCAGGACTGTATCCCTCCAACTGCCTCTTCGTCGCGTGACCCTTGGGCTGCTTTCGAACAATGAAAGCCGAGACCGGTGCATAAAGTTCTCGCTCGGCGTGGCTCACCGCCGCTACGGCCGCCACGATCGGATCCGCACCCAGTGTCAATCCCCCAATTGCGTCGATGCGAAGTTCTTCCCTGTTGATGGTCTCCAGGATCAGTTTGGCCGTCAAGTAGGCCCCTTCCGGGTGCAGCGTCGTGAACTTGCTATCGAAGTAATAGAGGCTGCGTTTACCCGAAGTCAGGACAAAATGCCCCAGTTGGAGCGAGTGGGCTCGCAGTAGTTGAAGAAGGCGCTGCTTCAAGCCAGTGTAGCTGTCTTCCATTTCGTTCCAGTGGTGCGTTCAGATTCGACTCCCCTTGAGCCGGGTCTGTTCGGCGGCAAGACTCTACCGCAGCGGGCCGCCGGCTCACAAGTAAGTGCTGGTATATTGCAGACTGTGAAGTATCGAATCCTGGGGCGGACACATCTGGAAATCTCCGAAATCGGCTTTGGTTCCTGGGGGATTGGAAGGCGAATGTGGAGAGGTGGGGATGATGGCGAGTCGCTTCGATCGCTCCACCTGGCCGTTGAAAACGGTCTTAACTTCATTGACACGGCGTTGGCCTATGGTGCGGGTCACAGTGAGAGGCTCATCGGGCGGTTCCTTCGGGACACTGAAGCACGGATCTATGTGGCGACGAAAGCTCCACCCATGAACCAGCGCTGGCCGGCTGGCGGACCGCTTGAGGAAGTGTTCCCTCGCCACTACCTGATCTCGAGCACCGAGCAGAGCCTGGAGAATCTTGGCGTGGAGTGTCTGGATCTCATGCAGTTGCACGTCTGGTCACCTAACTGGATCCAGCAGGACGAGTGGCACCAGACCCTGCTCGATCTGAAAGCAGCCGGAAAAGTCTCTCACTTTGGCATCTCGGTCAGCGAGCATGAGCCGGGCACAGCCGTTGAGGTGGTTCGATCCGGACGAATCGACACCGTGCAGGTTATCTACAACATCTTCGATCAGAGCGCGGAGCAGGAGCTGTTCGGGGCCTGTGAGGAAACGGGTGTGGGTGTGATTGCCCGTGTTCCTTTTGATGAAGGGGCCTTGACCGGAGCGATTGCTCCTGACACCCGGTTCCCGAAGAAGGACTGGCGAAGGCGATACTTCCGCGGAGATCGCAAGACCCAGGTCCAGGATCGCGCCGAGCGCCTGTCGAGCCTGCTTGGAGCGGAAGTGCAGACTCTGGCCGAACTGGCACTTCGCTTCTGCTTACAGTCCCGGGTCGTTTCGACCGTAATCCCGGGAATGAGGTCGACTTGCCACGTTCGTGCCAATCTTGCGGTTTCCGACCTGCCGCCGCTCGGCTCCGATCTTATGGAGGCATTGAAGCAGCAGGCCTGGGAGAAGAATTTTTATTTCTAAGTACTCAGGGAGTACTAAGTCTCCCGGTAGTTCTCTCGAATCCACCGCTCGATTGCAGTTCCCGGATCGTCTATACCCTCTTCGTCAACTTCCAGGGGGCCCAGCTTGGGCACTTTCTGGAGCAAGTTGAGGCCGTGCTGATAGTCCTTGAACAACGCGTTGCAAAACTCGAGAACAGGCTGTTTGTTCTCAGAAGTTCTGCGCGCGAGCCTTTCGATCGCTTCCCGGTTGAAGTTGAGCTGGATCCCATGTTGTTCCAGAAACTGGCGCTGGAACTTCTGCAGCTGGAATTCAGCCACGCGCAATCGGTACATGGCTGGACTCTCGAGTAGTTCCGACAGCTTCGCGGTGGGACTCTCAACCATCTCGCGGGTTACGACGAACTCACGAACTTCTTCATGATCGGGAAGCCGGTACTTGAATTCCCGAAAAGCTTTCTCACACACCGTCATGAGCCCCCGAGCTCCCGTCCGCTCGACCACAGCTTGCTCGGCGAAGGCGTGCATGCCGTCGTCGGTGAAATAGACATCGATGCCGTAGGCGAGAAAATCTCTCTTGTACTGTTTCAGAAGAGATCCTTCGGCGTACTTCAGTATTTCGAACAGATCCTGCTCGTAGAGGGGGTTGCAGTGGACAACTACCGGAAGACGGCCTACGAACTCGGCCTCGAAGCCAAACTCGAGGAAGTCCCGGGAACGAACCATATTGAGCAGGTAGCTGTCATCCTGTGCGGCGGGGGAACTTTTCTCTCCCATGAATCCAATCTGTGTCGATCCGATTCGCTTGCGTATGATATCCGTCAGTCCGTTGAAAGCTCCGCTCACAATGAAGAGGATGTGACGCGTGCTGATCGTCTTTTTTTCCAGCTTCCCTTTGCTCTGGAACTCGAGCAGGGACTGCATCTGGCCCGCCACGTCCGTTGAGGACCGCAATGGCACCTCGGTGTCTTCCATGAGCTTCAGCAGCCCTCTCTGGACCCCCTGACCTGAGACATCGCGGCCCATGAGGTTGGATGCGCCGGCGATCTTATCAATCTCGTCGAGATACACGATCCCGTACTGAGCCAGCTGCACGTCACCATCGGCTTGAGCCACCAGCTCCCGGACCAGGTCTTCAACGTCTCCCCCCACGTACCCGGTCTCGCTGAACTTGGTCGCATCCGCCTTGACAAAGGGAACTCCGATCAGCCGGGCAATATTCTGCACGAGATAGGTCTTTCCCACCCCCGTAGGGCCAATCAGGAGAATGTTCTGTTTCTTGTAATCGATCAGGTCATCAGGTCTGGAGTTCTGGATCTGATGGTAGTGGTCACAAATGGCTGTGGAGAGTACCTTCTTGGCTTCATCCTGCTGAATGACGTATCGATCCAGGTAGCTCTTGATCTCGCTGGGTTTGTAGTCAAAAGCAAGCGCCTTGACTCTCTTCCTGGCCTGCTCTTCCGCTGGATCGGATGGCTCAGCTTCCTGTCGTGGAAAGACCTCGACGTGGACACCCGGCCCATACTTTCCCTTCAGGAACTCCTTTAAATCGTCTGGATTAAGCTTGTCTTCTGGACCCATGATTTCCCTAAACCTCCCGTACTCCCCTAAAGGGGAGTGAGTACTCATCAACTTTAACAGATCGCCCCCTATTCATAGGATCCGCCCCCGGCTTTGGCAAGTCAGGCGTGCTGCACCGTCAACGGTCTGGATGATTGGGTAGGGGAGATCGATGCACCGGGGGCGCTTGTTCTGCCTGAGAGCCGCGTCCAGGGCGGCCTTCCAGGCTCTCAAGGCGGTCAGGAGACGGCCTGTGTCCAGGCCGTCATAGGTGTTGGGATAGGGTGACAATTTGTCGATCGCCATTTGCAGCATGGAACGCGCTGCACCCCATTTGCCGTGCTCATAGTGGTGAAAGGCGACGGCTGCTTGAATCAATCCCTGCAGAAAAGGTTGCCGGTCACTCGATTCCTGCAGCCAGATCTGTTCAATCGTGTCGTGACACTCGTAGAAGTCCCCCTGGTTGAAGAGGTCGATTCCCGTTTCAAACTGATCACACATGGATAAGGCTGAGCCCGGGCCCGACTCTGCGCCGGCGGCATCAAGAGGCCGGTGTGGCTCGATAGACCTGAGCGTAGACGTTGCGAAAAGGGGCTACGCAGTACCGTTCGATCAGTTCTCCAGAGGCACCTGGGCGTCGGGCGAGACGCTCCACGTATTCCTCTCCGATCTGGAAATTGAGGCGCATAATGTCTGCTTTGCCTTCTCTGCGTTCTACTTGAAAGGTCTCGTCCAGGCCGTCCGGGAGCCGAAAGAGCTGACGATACAAAGGACGCTTCAAGTCAGCGGGTTTTGTGATTGGTCGAGACCCGGCTTCCCTATAGTGGGTGAATAGGAGTTCCCGAAAGTTCCCGTAGTCAAAGTTCTCGACCTTGTTGTTGACGCTGACTTCGAGGTAGAGTGTTTGCTGCTCCCAGTTTGCTTTCAGGCCATAGGTGAAATCGAGACCACCCTTGTCGAATTTGATTCGGTGGCCGTTTGCATCATGGAAGCGCTTGAGTTCAATTGCACTCTCCGCCAGGTCCTCCTGGGCATCCAGCGTCAGGTAGTATCGGGAAACTCGCTGATACCAGTCGTCGATAATCCTGCCCAGGATTTGGTTGATCAACTCTGTCGATTTCGTAGCCATGGCGTCGTGGAGCAAGCAATTGTAAACCACGTCTTTCGGATGATCAAAACACCTTTCCCACTTTACGAGCAGTTTGGGCCGCCTCCTAGACGGGCTCAGCTGCCCTTCAGGGGCGTCGAGAAGCCCGCTCTCAAAGGTGCTGGGCCACCCCGGTAGCTCCGGGGAACTGTGCTAGACTGGCTTTCTGGTGAGGTTGAGGTTCATCGCCGCTTTCGTCCTGTTTGCTGCTGCTTCCAGCGCCTGCTCATCCAGGATCACCCCGCTTGAAATCCCTCAAGAGGACAGGCTGAAGGGTCGGCAGTTGATGCTTGAGGGCGACGTGCTTCTCAAAGACGGGAAGGATCATCTGGCGCTGCTCAAGTACCTGGAATCGTCGACTCTGAATCCCTACAGCCAGCGCTGCTTCAATAAGCTGGCCGTCGCCTATGCTCGTATTCTGATGTTTTCTCGGGCCAAGCGCGCGGTTGATCGGGCGATCCGGCTCGATGGGGAGTATCCGCATGGCTATAACACTCGCGGGATCATTCAGATGGCACTTGGCAAACCCGGAGCCGCCATAGGTTCTTTCCAGAAGGCCCTCCACCTCAATCCCCAGAATTCGATCTTTTATCTAAACCTGGGCCGGGCCCACATGGAGGCTGGAAACTACAGGGAGAGCCGATCGGCTCTGAAGCAGGCACTTCAGCTCAATCCAGATGTTCTCCATCTCGAGAATACGATTGAGGTCAGCGCCAGCAACAAGAGAGATTCCCCGGAATCTTATTATCGGATGGCCCAGCTCTTCGCCGAAGTGGGCGATGTCAAGGCCTGCCTGTACCATCTGAGCAGGGCCCTGGAATCCGGTTTCAGAGATCGGGACCGACTGCAGAACGACACGGCTTTTGAAGCTCTCCGTAACACCCCGGCCTTCAGCGAATTGGTGGCATCCTACGGGCTCCAGAAGCAGACGACTTAGGTTCTGGGTTCTAGCCCGCATAGATCACCGATAGGACCTGAAAAGGCCGCCCTGTTTGGTATAAAGCGTTTTGAATGAACGTTTTCACACGCAAACGGAGGCGGCCCTTATGAGAACAGAGTGTAAACAAGTCAGGTTTGAATTTCACCAACTATCTAAACGAAAAGTGAAGGCGCGGTTCGACGGTGGAAAGATCACCTCCGATGCGGGGGTGCTGCTGTTGCGAGAGGTCGAGAGGGGGACGGGTCTGATCGCCGGACTGGCTGAGTGTTTCAGGGATCACCGGGATCCGCGGTTGATCGAACACACGGTCGAGGAGTTGTTGGGGCAGCGCATCTACGGACTCTGTCTGGGGTACGAGGATCTGAACGATCATGATCAGTTGCGCACCGATCCGATGCTGGCGGTGGCGGTGAATAAGGCCGATCCGTTGGGAGAGCGGCGGCGGCAGGCCTCAGATCGGGGGAAGGCGCTGGCGGGCAGGTGTACGCTGAACCGGTTGGAGTTGACCGGCGCCGAGGTCGATGAGCAGGAGCGGTACAAGAAGATCGCGATGGACCCGGACCGGATCGACGGCTGGATGGTGGATGCCTTCGTGGAGTCCCACGAATCGGCGCCCGAGGAGATCGTGCTGGATCTAGATGCGACCGACGACCCGATCCATGGCCAGCAGGAAGGCCGGTTCTTTCACGGTTACTACCGCCACTACTGTTATCTCCCGCTGTACATCTTCTCGGGGGAGCATCTGCTGTGCGCCCGGTTGCGGTGTTCCAATATCGATGGGGCCGCGGGATCGGTGGAGGAACTGGAACGGATCGTCGGCCGGATTCGGCAGAGCTGGCCGGAGGTCTCGATCGTCATCCGGGCCGACTCGGGCTTTTGCCGGGATGACTTGCTCCGCTGGTGTGAAGACCATCACGTGGATTACGTGATGGGGTTGGCCAACAATGATCGGCTCAAGTCAGAGAGCGCCGAAGCGATGACTCAGGCCGAAGCCGAGTTCAACGCCACCGGGCGACCGGCGCGGGTGTTCAAGGATTTCCGCTACCGGACTCGCCACAGTTGGACCTCGGAGCGACGCGTCGTCGGCAAGGCCGAGTTCCTGGACAAAGGCGCCAATCCCCGATTCGTCGTCACCTCCCTGTCGCCGGAACGCCTGGGGGCCCGCGCGCTCTACGAAGACTTCTACTGTGCGCGGGGCGACATGGAGAACCGCATAAAAGAACAGCAGTTGGATCTGTTCGCCGACCGGACCAGCGCGGCAACGATGCGCGCCAATCAACTCCGGCTGTATCTGTCCTCCGCCGCTTACATGCTCATGCACGCCTTGCGTCGTCTCGGACTGAAGCAGACCCCCCTGGCTCGCGCTCAGTGTCAGACGATTCGCTTGAAGCTCCTGAAGATCGGCGCCCAAGTCCGCCTCACGGTCCGCCACGTCTGGATCTCCATGTCGGAAGCCTATCCCTACAGCGAGGTCTTCGCTGCCGTCGTTCGAAACCTCCAGGCCATTCCTCTGCGCTGCTGAGGTCTGTCCCGATCAAACGCCCCCAAAAACGAAATCGTTCCATCGCTCAGGCCGAGCTCTGCCTGAATGCATTCCGTCACCCTCTTCCGAACCCGAAAAACGCTCCATTCACGACCATCCACACCACCGCATCACTCGACCTGGACCGGATCGATAGCGAAACTCTCAGAAAACCGTTCCGGCCTGCCAAAATCACCTTCATTTCCAAATCGGTGATCTATGCGGGCTAGGCTCTGGGTTCTAGGTTCTGGGCCCAACCCAGCCACAACCCCGTGCTATGATCCGATCGGTATGCCGGAAGTCCTCTCGGATGTGGAAGTTCTGATCGACGAAGGAGTCGTCCAGCGACGCGTTGGAGAGCTGGGCGAACAGCTCACTCGGGATCTGCACGGGCGCTCGCCCATATTTGTAGCCATCCTCAGAGGCGCCGCCATTTTCCACGCCGATCTGGTTCGGCAGGTCGACCTGATGCTCAAGATCGACTACATCTCGGTCAAGAGCTACGGAAATGCCACCACGAGTTCCGGCGAGGTCCAGCTGGTCAAGGATCTTGAAGCCAGTATTCGAGGACAAGATGTCGTCCTGGTAGAGGATATCGTCGACACCGGACTGACCATCAGCTATCTGGTACGCAACCTGATGACCCGCAAGCCCCGCTCCTTGAGCGTTTGTGCGCTTCTCTCCAAACCCGCCAGAAGGAAAGTGGATGTAGAAATCGATTACCTGGGCTTCGAGGTTCCGGACAGGTTCATCGTCGGCTACGGACTGGACCACTCAGAGCGCTATCGCAATCTGCCCTACGTGGGGGTGGTACCTGAGTCGGGCTGAGGTTGACGGTTGCAGCAACCGGGTAGATGGTTTACAGATTAGACCGGGTACATGGTTTACAGATTCAAGGATAGATTTTCCATTCTCTCCAATCAAAGCGGGCCAGCAAGACATGGCCCAGGTAGATGCTATAGATAGCGTCGTCGATTTCCTCCAAACCGACGCATTCACCGTTGAGCGTGTTACTTAGGAACAGGGATCGTGATTTGAGTTTGATCCGGCCGATCTTGTTTACCTTACGAACCAGAAAGTGAGCCGGGTACTCGAGTTGAGGTGGTTGATGGGGATAAGGCCTTGAGGAAGGTCTGTATAGATCCGAGGGCGTTCTTCCGTCCAGCGCCTGGTGAGGTCGTTTCTGATTGTAGTAACGCTGGAAGCGATCAAAGCGTTGCTGCTGAGCCGGCAGGGTGCCAGCAGCGGGTTTACATAAAAACAACCCTAAACAGGAGCTACTGCTATGTTGAAAACAGTCTGCCAGAATACCCTGCCATTTCACAGCCACAGAGACATCACAGCTCGTTTTGATGGGGGGAGCCTCACTTCCGACGCAGGATGGTTGTTGTTTGGATCGCTGGATCGGCAACATCGATTGTGCGAGGGCTTCAGTTCGTGTATTGCGGAAAGCCGGGACCGACGCTACATTCGTCATGACCTGTTGAAGTTGATCCGACAACGAGTGTTGCAGATCGTGGCCGGCTACGAAGACTGTAATGACGCCGATACGCTGCGCTCGGATCCGATGCTCAAGACAGTCTGTGATCAGTTGCCCGAGAGCGATCCCGATTTGGCCACCCAGCCGACTTTCTCCCGCTTGGAGAACTCCGTCACCAAGAAGGATCTGATGCGTCTGAGCCGGTGGCTGCTACGCCGTTATGTGCGCTCCCTGAAGAAGAGACGTCCCGCCAAGATCATCCTGGATCTGGACAGTACCGACGACCACACTCACGGCCAACAGGAGTTCGCCTTCTACCACGGGTATTACCGAAACCACATTCTGCATCCTTTGCTGATCTTCGATGCCGCCACGGGAGACCTGGTCTGTGCCGTGTTGAGACCTGGCAACAAGGGGGCTGCCTCTCACATCGTGCCCATTCTGAAGCGCGTCGTGGAGGCCATCCGACAAGCAGTGGGGACGGATGTCGAGATTGAGATTCGGGCCGACAGCGGCTTTGCCACGCCTCGGCTCTACGAGTTCTGTGAAGGTGAAGAGAATCAACTCCAATATGTCATTGGGTTAAGTCGCAACCCTCGCCTGCAGCGAGTGGTCGAGCCCCTGCTGGATTCGACTCGGGAAAGGTTCGTTGAGCGGGAGGAAAAACAGCGTCAGTTTGACGAGTTTCTTTATCGAGCCAACAGCTGGGATCGATCCCGTCGCGTCATTGTCAAAGTGGAGGTCGATCAGCGCGGGATCAATCGTCGCTTTGTGGTCACCAACCGGGACGATCTCTGCTCCCAATCACTTTATGACCACTACACCGACCGAGGGCAGACCGAGAACTTCATCAAGGCCTTTAAGAATCATCTGAGCATGGACCGACTCAGCTGTCATCGATTCCTGGCCAACCAGTTTCGACTCCTCCTGCATGCACTGGCTTACCAGATGTTCGTGCGCCTGCGCGACTATCTGCACGGAACCCCCTGGCACAAGCTCGAAATCGAAACCTTACGTCGTCGTGTCCTCAAGATCGGGGCCCGGATCCGACAAACCACTCGACGCATCTGGGTCCATCTTTCCTCAGCCTTTCCCGAACAACCCCTCTTTCACCTCGTCTTGAGTCGCCTGAACTCCAGCTAGCTTCTCCCAGTTCCCCGAAAAACCGCTTCCGACACTCATCCAGGCCCAGATCTGTCTGAAATTCACTCCCCCAACCACTCAAACGCCTCGCCAACCGATATTCTTCGCAAATCCGCCTGTCACAACTGCCCGCTTCCGAGTTGGGCCACTTCTCGAGTCGTTTTTCAACAGCGGATTACGGTTCTTGCATAATCCGGGCTAAGTGCTGAATGATCTTGACTGGCCCCCAAGTGGGATGGCGTTTGCGCAGCTGCACAATCTCCCGCTCCAGCTCTGGCGGGGTCTTGTGAGGACAGTAGTGGGGAATTCGAGAGCGATCCGTCAGTCCCTCCAGGCCTTCTTGCTTGTACCGATTCCACCACTTGTAGGCTGTTTGACGGCTCACCCCATACCGTTTGCTCAGCTCACTGAGTGTGTACATTCCAGCTTTCACATCCATAACAAAACGAAACCGTTGTTCCACAGCTTGGGTCTCCAGCCAGGGCATAGGGCCTCTCCTTTCCTGCCCTATGCTCTAACTCCACTGTGTAAACCATGTACCCGGTCAGTACCCCACAACCCAGAACCCACAACCTAGAACCCAGAACCCGGGCTCACAGCCCGCCCCCTGCGCGAGCGCTCGGGCAGGGAAAGCAAAAAGCGGGCCGCTCGAAGGCTGTATCGGCTCACGTCATCCATGTAGGAGTAAACGGTCGGGAGAATCAGGAGGGTGAGGAAAGTCGAGGTCGTGAGGCCCCCGAAAACAGCCAGACTGACCGGAGCCCACATGCGGCCCCGTCCCTCCGACTGGGGGAACAGATCAGGAAGAAAAAACGGCACAGTCAGAGGAAGCAGGCCACACAGCGATGTAAGAGCCGTCATCAGAATGGGTCGCAATCGGTCCCGTCCACCCTGAATAATGGCGGCGTTTTTCTCCAGACCCGACTTTCTGAGCCGGTTAATGTGATCGATCAGAATGATCCCGTTGTTGACCACAAGTCCGAACAACACCAGGATTCCCAGATAGGCCATGGAGTTCAAGGTCGTGCCGGTGAGATAGAAGAGCCCTGCCACCCCGATCATGGAAAACGGTACTGTGAATAGAATCGTGAGGGGGTGCACGAAGCTCTCGAACAGGGAGGCCATGATGATGTACATGAGGATCATGGCCAGCCCAATGGCGAAAAAATTGGAGTCCTCCGACTCGCGAAAACTTCTCCAACTTCGCCCGAAAGACCACGAATACCCGGGGTGTAGCCGGACGTCCGACAGAGTTTCTCGAACTCCCATATTGGCCAGGAAACTGGCCGCTCCCTGCTGCAGAGAGGCGTAGACGTTGAGAGTAGCCTTCCGATCCTCGCGACGAATGGCCAGGGGGCCTTTGCGGTACTGGTAATCGACCACAGAATAAAGGGGAATCATTTCTCCCTGACGGTTCTCGAAGTGGATGTTCTCGATCTCCTGCAGGCTGATGTTGTTGCCCCCCCGCATTTGCAAAATCACGTCGATCTCTCCCTGATCCCCCTTGACCCGGGTGGTGGCCCGGGTGCTTAGTGCCGAGGACAGAGTCCGGGCCACAATTTGCGGTGAAACGCCAAACTGCTCACTGCGTCGCCGATCGACCTGAACATGGATTTCATCATCTCCGGTTTCCAGAGTTGTCTGAGCATCCTTGATACCGGGAACATCAAGAATCCGGCTCTTTACAATTTCTCCATACATTTCCAGCAGCGTCGGATCTTCTCCTTTGAGCTTGACATTGATCCCCATCTCGCCGCCGCCGCCATAGTGCCGCAGCCGCCCCTGCTTGTATTCCACTCCCGGAATCACTGGAAAGGAGGCCAGCATTTTCTCCTGCAAGATCTGTGTCGGAGTAATGTTTCCCTCGTCCTTGAGGTAGATCTCCAGCTCTCCCCGCAGGCGGCCGCCGCGGCCGCTCCGCCTGCCGAACTCCGACCCCACCGAAGTAATCTCGAATTCCTCCTGGCGGTCGAGAAGCAGTTGTTCCAGCTGTGCATAGATCGACTCAATTTCGTCGAGAGTGTAGGAGTTTTCGAACAGGATATCGACCCGGACCTCTCGCTCCGCAACCCGCGGCATCTGTTCCCGATCGATCTGCATCAGAACCGAATAGGATGCCCACCCGATCAGAGCCATCACGATCAACGCTGTGAAACGCCATTTGAGAAGAAACCCCATCGTGGAGGCGTAGCCGTCAGTGAGTAGGAGCAGGGACTTCTGTTTCTTCTTCTCACTGCCCGTGAACATGCGGCTGGAAGCCAGGGGCACCAGAGTCAGCCCCACGACCAGCGAAGAGAGCAGGGCAATACTGACCGTAGTGCCGAAGCCACCCATGTAGCGCGACATCGAGCCCTCCAGGAAAAAAAAGCTGGCAAAGACGGAGATCGTCGTGGCAACCGAAGCAACGACCGCGATACCCACCTCTTTGGTTCCCTGAATGGCAGCGTCCAGGGCTCCCAGACCCTTGTCCTGCTTGTGCCGAAAGATGTTTTCCATGACCACAACGCTCGCGTCTACCAGCATCCCGATCGCCACCATCAATCCCATGAGCGTGATCAGGTTGAGGTTGATCTCGGAGCCAGCTCCGACTCGAAGCAGATACATGAAGCCGAACGTGCACAAAACGGAGACTGGAATGGCGGCAGCGATGATCAAAGTGCTGCGGTACTTGCGCAGGAACACGAATAGAACCAGACAGGCCAGGAGTCCTCCGATTAAGCCGGCCCGTGCCAGGTCATTGATACTATTGAGAATCTCCTCGGACTGGTCACTCGTAACCTGAAACGACAGCAGATCCGCGTAGCGAGGCAGTGAGGTAAGCCTGTCCAGTTCTGTTCTGGCTGCCTGGCAGACTTCCACGATATTGGCAGTCGACGCTTTGTATACGTAAACATTGATGGATTCGTTGCGGTTGAGCCGGGAGAAGGAAGTCTTTTCGGGGAAGTCATAGCGGACGTCCGCAATATCCCCGAGAGTGAATCGGCCACCCGCCAGAGGAAGAGCTTCAATCTCCGAGGCTTCCTGAAATTCCCCCATCGTTCTGAGTGTGTACTTCTTGTCCCCATCGAAGACGTACCCCCCCGAGAGATTGACGTTGTTCGATCTCAAGGCCTGGCTCAATGCCCAGATGTCGATCCCGTGGCTCTCCAGACGGCTTGGATCCACTTCGACGAGAACCTGTTTGTCCTCAATGCCCCGGGTGTCCACGTTGGCCACTCCCTGGATTCTTTCCAGGCGCGGCCTGAGAACTTCCTCCAGGAAGTTGTAAAGATCCTTCCGGTCACCGTTCCAACCCACCGCGAAACGAAAAACCGGCCAGTTGCCGGAATGCCAGCGTCGAATTCGGATTCGCTCGACCTCTTCGGGCAGGAGGCCGCGAACCTGGTCGATCCGATCCCGGATCTCCAGAGAGGCCATGTCCATGTCGGTGCCGTCCTTGAACTCCAGCCGGATTTCGGAACTGGAGCCCGACGAAGTCGACTCGATCGTATCCAGGTGATTCAGTGTCGAGAGGGCTTCTTCCAGTGGTCTGGTGATGTCACGCTCGGTCTCGGGAGGCGAAGAAGAAGGGTAGCTTGCGCTGATGCTGAGACTGTCGGAAGAAAAGTCGGGAAGCAGTTCCAGGGGCAAGCGCTGGAGGGAGATGAATCCCAGGACCACAATGGAGATGACAACCATCAGAACCGTGACAGGCCTCTTGACGGAGTACTCAGCGAAACTCATGGGTTTGTCTCCCGGACAACAACAGTATAGACGACCGGCACCAGAACCAGGGTCAAGAGGGTCGAGGTGACCAGGCCGCCGATGATCGTGATGGCGAGCGGAATGCGCAACTCGGAACCCTCTCCCAGGCTCACGGCCATGGGCAGCAGACCCAGGACCGTTGTGGTCGTCGTCATGAGGATGGGGCGGAGCCGGATCGAGCAGGCCTGACGTATCGCCTCGAATTTCCTCGATCCCTGCTTTCTGAGCTGGTTGGTCAGATCCAGCAGGACAATGGCATTGTTCACTACGATTCCGGCCAAGACGATAAAGCCGATCAGGACAACTACATTGAGAACCTGGTTGGTGATGAACAGCGTCACGGAGACACCGATGGCAGCAAAGGGTATGGCGAACATGATGACAAAAGGCTGAACCAGGGACTCGAATTGAGACGCCATCACCAGGTAGACGAGAAACACTGCCAGAAGGAGCGCAAATCTCATGCTCTCGAAGGCGACTGCCCTCTCTTCACTTTGCCCGCCGACATAGGCATAGAAGTCACTGGGAAGCGATATCCCTGCAATCACCGTTTCAATGTCGGTGACAATACCCTGCAGGTCGCGGCCCACGATGTTACCGCTGATCACGGCCACCCTCTCCGGTCCGACTCTCCGAATCTCCGCAGGTCCCTGCTCTAGGCTGACCTCGGCAAGCGAGGAGAGGATGATGGGATTTGTCTCCCCGGGATTGATGACCAGATTGCGCAGGTCGGCCAGACTGGACCGGTCCATCTCACGCAGTCTCACGCGCACGTCAATTCGTCGATCCCGTTCGCTGAACTCGGTGGGGATCTCTCCTTGAATCTTATTTCGGACCAGGCCCGCGATCTGATTGATGGTGAAGTTGTAATTCGCCAGCTTGCGCCGATCGAAGCGGATCTGGACTTCCGGATTGTCTTCTTCGGTACTCGATTTGAGATCCCGGAGCCCCTCAATCGATCCCAGGCTGGCTCTCAGACGCGCGGCGTAGACCTTCAGACTCTTCAGGTTGTAACCCTGGAGAATCACTTCGACAGGCGTTTTGAAACTGAAGAGGTTGGGTTTGGAGAACTTGTATTCTACTCCCGGAATCCGTCCAAAGCCCTTTCTCAAATCTTCCGTCGCCCGGGCTTCATTCTCATGCAGCAGGCCGGGCTGCAGTTTGACCAGGATCTGTCCGATGTGTTCCTGCTCCTCAACGGCCTGAACACCGGTCTGATTCCCCGACCCGGCCATCGTGTAGTAGGAGGCCGCGGCCGGGAAATCGGTCAAAATCTCCTCGAACTCCCTCAGTCGCCTGGAAGTCTCTTCGACCGGGACGCCGCTGGGCAGGCGAATATCCACGAAGAACTCACCCTGGCTGACCTCGGGGATCAGTTCGGAGCCGAGCCGGCCCAGTAGCTGGATCGACAGTACGAACAAGACGAGTGCCGTCAGTATCGCGCTCAATCTGTAGTTGAGTATTTTGGACAGGAACCAGTCGTAGGGGCGGACCAGAAAGAATTGACTCTCCGCCTTTGCCCCTTTGGTCTCGCTTGCCGGTGCGCCGGAAGATCTTCCCAGACTGGACAGCATCGGGATCAACATGATGGCAACAATCAGGGAGGCAGCCAGGGAAAAAGTGACGGTCAGGGCCTGATCCGCAAAGAGTTGCCCCGCGACGCCCTCAACGAAAATGATGGGGACAAATACACAGATGGTCGTGACGGTGCTGGCCACGACCGCACTTCCCACTTCCGAGGCGCCCAGGTTGGCTGCTTCCCGTGGCCCGTGGCCCATCGCGCGATAGCGGAAGATCGATTCCAGCACCACAATGGAGTTGTCCACCAGCATCCCGATTCCCAGGGCCAGTCCGCTGAGCGACATGATGTTGAGGGAAATCGAGGAGCTGTACATGAGAAAGAAGGTCGTCACAATGGAAATGGGGATGGATAACCCGATGATCAGGGTCGTCTTGAGACTGCGCAAAAAGGCAAACAGGACTGCGATGGCCAGAATCCCTCCCCAGATCGCCGTACTCAGAACTTCATCGATGGACTGCCTGATGAAGTTGGACTGGTCGAAGACGACATCGAACTCGAGGGGATCGCGGGTGCCTCTATAGTCGATCTCGAGCTGCTCCAGGCGCTCCTTGACGATCGCCGCCACAGAAACGGTGTTCGCATCGGCAGCCTTGAAGACAGCCAGTTCCACACTTTCCTGGCCATTGATCCGGGTGATAATGTCACGCTCTTTGAATCCGGAGTAAACTGTCCCAATGTCGCGGATGCGGATCGGGACTCCCGTCCTCTGGGCTACGATGACATCGTTCATCTCGCCCACGTCCTGGAATTCGTTGAGGGTTCGCACCAGATATCTGGCCTCTCCGTCGCGCAGGGTTCCACCGGTCAGGTTGATGTTCTCCTGGCCAAGGCGGCTTGTCACTTCCTGAATCGAAATGCCCAGTGTGGCCAGCATCTGCTCATCCAGCTCAACCAGGATTTCCTGCTCCAGCCCTCCTGAGACCCGGACGGCTGCCACACCTCCAATGCTTTCCAGGTCAGGTTTCACAAACTCGTCGGATTGATACCTGAGCATGGACAGATTGGGAGAGCCGGAAACACTTACCCTCATGATGGGGTCGGTCGAGGGGTCGTAGCGCAGCAGGATCGGTTTCTCCGCGCTCAGGGGCAGCTGGATCAAGTCGAGTCGTTCCCGCACGGCCAGGGAGGCGAAATCCATGTTCGTTTTCCAGCTGAACTCGACCACGACGTCAGAGACTTCCGGCTTGGAGATGGAACTGACCCGAACCACATTGTCGACGACACTGACAGCGTTTTCCACCGGCTTGCTGATCAGGTTTTCGATTTCCTCGGGGGCAGCTCCCTCAAACTCTGTACGGATGGTGAGGGTCGGGTAGGAAAGGTCTGGGAGCAGGTTGAGGGGAAGTTTGTCGTACGCGACAGTGCCGAAGACTGCCAGGGCGACGAAGACCATGGTCACCGTCACGGGTCGGCGAATGGAAAAATCGACAATTTTCATTGACGGCCGCGACCGAACTGGGAGCGAATTTCCATCATGAAAGCTCCCAGCTTTTCGGGATCATTCATAAAGTCCGGATCTTCGGCCAGCTTGGCCTCGTAGGCTTCCTTAACCTGGGGATTGCGCTCGGCCATCCCCGCCAGCATGGCCTTCATACGTTCGGGGTTGAAGCTGCGGGCTCCACCGCCGGGAGGCCCTCCACGGGGCCGCCCGCCGCCTGACTGAAGCCCTTGCTGGGCCTGCCGACTCCCTTGTCCAGCCGGAGCCGTCTGGTCGGGGGCCGAGGCGCGCCGGGGGGGATCGCCCTGGAGTGCGGGACCTTCCTGCCCATCTTCCCATTCCAGAATGGAGACAGGATACCCATCATTGAGCCCTTCCTGTCCCACCGTGACAACGGCTTCACCTTCAGACAGTCCTGAGGAGACTTCAAGATCGTTGTCTTCTCTAAAGCCGATCGTGACCGCCCGTTTTTGGACCCGGTTTTCCGAATCCACGACGAAGACTCGATCCTCGTCACGCTCCCGGACAATCGCGCGCTTAGGAATGACCAGGGCCGATGGACGGGTCTCGGTGGCAATGTGGACCGTGCCAAACATTCCGGGCCGGAGAAGGTTTCGGTGTCGGGTAATCTCGAGCGTGACTTTGATCGTCCCGGATTCAGAATCGACGGTTGGGCTGATCATCTTGATGGAACTCGTAAAGGTTTCATCCGGAAAGGCCTGCATTTGCAACTCCGCCTGCTGCCCGAGGCGGATCTGGGAGAGTTCTCGTTCGGGCAGATAGATGCGCGCCCACAGAGGGGTGAAGTCTTCCACATTGAAGAGAGCCTCATTCACGTTCACCCGATCCCCGATGTCGATCATGCGCTCCGTGACGATGCCGTCGATGGAGGACCGAATCTCGGTATAGTCGAGCTGTAACTGGGCTGCCTCCAGGCGGGACACTGCGCCATCCCGCTGCTGGACCGCAACTCTCAGACCGAGAGCATCTGTCTCGTTGGTCAGAGCTGCCTGATCGTGTTCCTGTGGACTGATCAGCCTTTGCTTCACCAGGCCCTCGGAACGCCTGTAGTTGGCCTCGGAGAGTCGGGACTTGACTTCTGCCTGCTCCAGTGTGAGGTTGGCCTGATCGACTGCAATCCGGGCCTGGTCGTGTTCATTTCTGATTTCCCGATCATCCAGCTTGGCAAGGAGCTGGTTCTTGGTGACCCGGTTGCCTTCCTCAACCAGAAGTTCTTCGACCAGCGCGTTGACCTTGGCGTAAATGGTGACTTCGCGAATGGACTCGAGTGAGGTATTCGAGAGCAGATAGCGAGAGATGGGACGTCGTGTGACCCTGGCGGCCTTGACACTGACCGGTTGCTCAAAGGATCCGTCACCAGAACGGCCCCCGGGCATTCCTCCGCGGCCGCCTCCACTTCCGCTTGGGTCGGCGGAGCTGTCCAACCATGAGCAAGCTACAGTCACGGAGCAGAGAATCAAAAGCAATAAACGCGTTAACCTGCGCACTTCTTCCTTTTCTTTTCAGTACCTCCAACCCATACGCTGGTCATGGACGAGTGGTTACGGGGATTTGATTTGACCCTCCACTCTCTCCCCAATACAATTGCCCGATTAACAACGAAAGCCGGTTATCGAAAAATGGAGTCTGCTCCTCCGGCTGAGTCCGTGAGTTGAGTTCCGCCTTATGCCATGACGCTAAAAGAACCGCTGCATTTTGCGCTGAGATTTCTGCAGAACCCAAGAGCTATCGGGGCGCTCACGCCCAGCGGCCGGACCCTGGCCCGGAGGATGGCGGATGTCGTGGACTGGGAAAAAGCCCGCACGGTACTTGAAGTGGGACCGGGATCCGGGGCCCTGACAGCCGAATTTCTGCCCCGTGTCCAGGACGGATGCCGTTTTCTCACGGTTGAGATCAATCCTGACTTTGTCGTGTTTTTGGAGTCCCGTTTTGCCGGGATCGAAGTGGTTCACGACAGTGTGGAGAATCTTGCGCCGATTCTGGAGGAGCGCGATCTCAGTCTTGCGGACGCCATCATCAGCGGTCTTCCCTGGACCATTTTCACCCGCGAGCAGCAGGATCGATATCTGAAGGCTATCCGGGCTAGTCTCGACCCTGGTGGAGTCTTGGTCACGTATACCTATGTGCAGGGACTCTCCCTGCCTGGAGGGCGCCGCTTTCTCCGGGAGCTCAAGTGCAACTTCAGCTACGTGAGCAGGAGCAGGCCGGTCTGGACGAATGTGCCGCCGGCTGTGTTCTTTACGTGTCGCAAGTGAATCTAGTTCTTCTCTCCTTGCGGCTCTCCGCATGATTTCCGTTTTCTGCGACTTCGATGGAACCATCACCAGCCGCGATTCCATCGTATTCCTGACCGAGGGGTTCGGAGGCGGTCCCGGATACCGATCGGATGCACTGGACAAGATCCGTACCGGTGAGTGGAGTGTTCATCAGGCGATTGCACACGAACTCCTTTCCGTGACCCTTTCCTGGGAGGAAGCGGCCCAGGTTCTGCAGGCGGAAATAGAGGTCGATCCGTTTTTTGAGAACTTTGTTTCCTGGTGCCGCCAGAGGTCGTTCCCCATCAAGGTGGTCAGTTCGGGAATGCGGCCGGTGGTGGAGCTGTTTGTCGGCCATCTGGGGCTGGAGATCTATGCACATCCGGTCGAGATCAGTCCCCAGGGATGGCTCTACCGGTCGGATCCGGAGGTAATGAAGCAGCCGGTGCTGGAGAAGGCACGCCAGTCGGGCCAGCGGATGGTATTTGTGGGAGACGGCACGTCGGATGTGTGCGCCATCCCGTACGTGGACGACCTCTTTGCCAAGGGCTACCTGGCGAATTACTGTGAGGCCAACGGAGTGCCGTACATTCCGTTTGACACGTTTGAGGATGTGCAAAGGGAACTGGAGGCGCTTCTGTGATCCCAGATTGTTCACTTTGCTCACTGCCGTGCCAGGGCGAGACCCGAAGCCCCTCCCCCTTTCTGTTCTTGGAGTCTGGAATTCAAAACCCGAACCGAAGCCGCACTCCCCCATGGATCAGCCGGGGTGTTCCCAGGCGCTGGATGGGGAGACGGCCCACTGCGTATTCCCGATCAAACAGGTTCTCGACACTGACGAAGAGATCGAGCTGCTCTCCAAGGGGCTTGCGGACATGCAAGTCGAGAACTCCGTAGCTAGCCAGGGGGAGCTGATTCAGGTCATCCTCAAATTGCCGGCTCAGGAAACGGCCGTCCGTTCGAAACTGGACCGGGCCCAGATACTCGAGTCCCACCAGGCCCTGGTGGCGCGGGACCTGAGGGAAGAGCCGCCCGGTTTCGTCGACAACGGCCTGAGAGTAGAGATAGGACGCCCGCAGGGCCCAGCGGGAGGCCAGGCGGCGAACCACCTCGGCCTCACAGCCCTTGATTGTTCCACTTCCCAGGTTCTGGCGCTGACGGAGAATCAGCTCCGGGGACACGGACAGGGTAACGTTCGAGACCGGATCTTCCAACCTGTTCCAGAAGCCGTTCAGGCGGATCAGAAGGGCAGGGTCGGGGTGAAAGTCCAGCCCCCCTTCAAAGCCCCAGAGGTGTTCTTCTGCAAGCCCCGGATTGGCCTCGGTGAGTATGTTGCCCGTTCGGAACGGGCGGTAAAGCTCATTCAAGGTGGGAGCCCGGAATCCGCGATAGACGGAGCCTCGAACTGTCACCGCGGGGTCAGCCCGAAAGAGAAGCCCAGCCCGGGGATTGAAGCTGATCTCGTTACTCTGGTTCTCCCAGACGTCGAAGCGAGCCCCCACCAGGAGGTCGAGTCGAGGATGGACGGATTCCAGGTACTGGGCAAAAACCCCGCTCAGATTCTGCACGTTTTCTTCCCAGCGGGCCTGTCTCCAGTCTGCACCGATCAGAATCTCCCCCGTGGGCTGCCAGGTGAAGGAGCTTCCGTAGCCCGACGAAGGAAAGTGCTGGTCGGCGGTCTTGAACTCCTGGGAGCGATCTGGAAGGACGCGGGAAAAGGTGCTGTTGAGCTCCTGGAACTGGCTGTAGAGCCGAAGCCGCCAGGTTGAACCCTCAACGCCACCCTCCACGAGAGTCAGCCAAGAGTTGTTTACCTGAATCCGCGTGCCGTTGTTCCTGTCTTCCCTGAACAGGTTGACGCCTGCATAGGCTCGCTTGTATTCGACTCTTCCCAGGAAGCTCTGGAACTGGACGCGAGCTGGAGTGTCGACAGCTCCCCGTTCCTCCTCCGCGACGACGAAGAATCCGCCCGTGTCAAAGGCTCGACCCGAGAGAACATAACCCCAGTCTCCCTTTCGGTCGGAGGCAAGAGCGCTGACATCGTAGGTTTCACGGTTTCCCATTTCGGCCATGAATTCCAGTCGACCTGGACTGGGTTTCCGGGGGCGAAGCTGAATCGCTCCGCCCAGCGCCGAGTTGCCGTAGAGTTGGCTGGTGGCGCCCCGGGAGATCTCCACCTGGTCCAGAGCCAGAGTTGGAATTCGATTCCAGTAAACCCAGCCTCCAAAGGGGTCGTTGAGAGGAATACCATCAAAGAGCACCAGGCTGCGGCTGGTGCCGCTGGGTCCGATGCCTCTGAGAGAAACACCTTGCGTCGTGGGGTGGGAGGAGAGGCTGCCGGAACGTCGGAAGAGGCTGAATCCTGGAATTCGGCGCAGATGGTCGTCCAATACCAGGGCTGGAGAGCGACTCAGGTCTTCCGCATCCAGGACGCTCACCAGCGAGACCGCTTCGCCGAGTGCCTGCTCTTGTCGGGCAGCCGTGACGACAACCGTCTCCCTGTGAGCCACCACTTCTTTGTTGCTGTTCTGGGAACCAGAGTCTGAAGCGTCCGGGTTCTGAGGCCCCAGGGCTGTCAGAAGGGCCAGTGCCACCAGTTCGAACAAAGCTTCCTCCAGGACGCATGATACGAGCGAATGGGTTCTGGGTTCTAGGTTTTGGATTCTGGGGTTGGAAACGGAGCCCCGACCGGGAATTGAAACGCCCGCCGCCCCGAGCCCCCTCCCACGGTCCAGATCGGAGGCCTTCCTGGGAGTCCCATCCGATCGCTATCCCCGAATGAATCTCTGGTTAATGCGGACGGCGGCAGCACTCAGCCCGATCAGCACAAATCCGAGCAGGATCAGGGCCAGTGGCCAGCCCCAGGACTCAAGGAAGTGCTGGCTGGTGAAGTATCCGATATAGGCGAGGATGGAAACAGTCCCGCAGACGAGCAGAGTGCGGCTCCGCACGTAAACACTCAGATAGACAATCCCACAGGATATGGCCAGGAAGAGAATCTCGAGGGGCGTCCTCTCGAGCATGTCAAAAACCCCGTAGAGAAAGCCTGCCGATCCTGCCAGGTACCAGAAGGGAGTGATTATGGTGTGGCGGGTTTTGTCCACGGCTATGTTGACCAGGATCAACGAGAGTCCCAGCGTTACTCCGGTGATCTGCGGATCGATATGCAGCAGATCAAAGAGCACGCTGAGGAATGTGACACCGAACAAGAGTGTGGTGAAGAGCAGCGTGGTTCGGCGTTTGACGACAAAGGTGACACCCTGCTGGAAGGCCATGATCCCGGCCGTGAGCAGGCAGGCATAATGCCAGTCCCCTCCGGAGGAGAGTTCATCGAGGGCCACGAGAATCCCGGTCGGTTGCAGAACGGCTGCGATCAGGAAGAGGGGTGTCACCGCTTTCTCGTACCGGCTTTGGGTGAGAGCGGCCAGGCCCAAGCCAAAGGTCGCCAGCCCCGAGCCCAGGGTGACAATGATACGGGCAGCTGCGTTCATCTCTTCCCAGTTGATACCGATGAAGACACACAAGCCGGCAAAAATGAAGGTGCCGCCCAGGGCGGCGAAGAGGCGGGGCAGAATGCCGCGAAAGCGGGGGGAGGAAACAGGTTCTGCTTCTTCCAGGGAATTTCGCAAATCTTCCAGGGTCACACCATGCCGGCGCGCGATGTCGAGAATTTCCTGTACGGCCTTCTCTTTCATGGAGTTTCTCCGCTCGGATGCTGGGGGACGACCCAGCCCAGAAAATGGATGGAATAGTGAGGTGGATCCAAGGGGAGGGGAATCACAGCTCCGCCCCTGGTGATGGTGGCTCGACGGCTCCGGCGCATTCCCAGGAGTTCCGGAACGATCCCTCCTCCCCGATAATCGGGCCCCCGAAACTCGTATCCATCTGGAGCCTTGAGGCTCGGGTCCAGTCTCAGGGTTTCCAGCTCGGGGATCCGGATCTCGGTTCCATCCTCGAGAGTTTCTGCCCGCTCCGGAATGGAGATGGGGATCTCACGGACGTTGGAGGTACTGTGATCAAGAAGGAAGAGTTTTGTGAGCTGGGATCCCTGGTTCCGGTAGATCCTGGCTCTGACCCGGCCCTGATAAACGTCGATATTCAGCCGCACCGGCGACACATTGGGATAGGCGGAGACGTAGGAAGTGAAAAGGAAATCGTGTTGTGGCGGAGCCACCAGGAGTTTGGGGAGGGTGGTGGCGAGAACAAAAAGGAGGATGACCACTAAGGGCAGCGAGACGCCAATTACGATCAACAGATTGTCTTTGCCGATTCGTGCCTTCATTGCTTCAACCCAAGGGTATCAATCTTCTTATTACCTCGGGGCTTCTCCCAGGGGGCGATGGCACCCGTTCTTTCTTCAGGAGTTACAGGAACGGGGCCGAAAGGTTACAGGAACGTGAAAGGTGGAACGAGGAATGGCTAGCGTTTCAGATAGTGCACGATCAGACGGTCGCCGGATTCCGGGATTTGCAGGGCAACACTGGAACCCCGGCCCAGATCGACCCGTCCGGAGTAACTGGTTTCGTCAGGAAGGGAAATCGTCACGACGTACTCGACGCTCCCCAGACCGCTGACGGCCGCCGGCCTGTCGAGAAGCTCAAAGTGCTGCGAAAAGCTCCCTCCTTCTCCAGAGGCGGCCCGGAGGCTGAGGCCAAACTGTCTGATCGCCTCTCCCCTGGCATCGAAGACCTGGGCGTGGAAGGTGCGACCGGGCTCCAGATCCAGCACGAGGTCGTCGTCCTCTGGGATCCGGACTTCCACCCGGCGCTCCTGGAACTTTCGATCCAAAGTGCGGATCACAAGCTCGTAGAGGCCCGGTTCGATGCCCCGGAACTCGAACATTCCCCGCTCGTCTGTTGTGCTTTCATAGAAACGGTGGGCAAGTGTTGGGTCCCCCGTCTGGTGGGGCGATTCTGCCATAGTCTGCAGCATTACCAGAGCGCCGGCCAGCGCTTCGGAACGGTCATCGATCAGCACACCGCTAAGAGACGCGCTCCCCTGGAATTGAAAGTCGATTGTGACAGCCTCACCCGGGCCGACGGTCACTTCTCGGGAGTAGCCGCTCGAATCAGAATAGGTGTGATGGGAGAAATCCAGGGCATAGGGACCGGGCTCTACGGAATCAAAGCGGTATCGCCCATTCTGATCTGATCGGGCTGTGCGCTGAAAGGGGCCCGGTCTACCAGCGGAGAGACGAATCACGACTCCGGGGAGAATACGACCATCTGGGCTCTTCACGACGCCCAGGATCCAACCGGCCGCATCCCTGGTCCGAGGATGAAGGACAATCTCGACAGGAGATTTCTGAGGAAAACCGATCTCGAGAGGCGCGGCGTCGTCGAAGAGAAGGTGTGTGACTCGAATCTCGTGAATCCCTTCTTCCAGGGTTGGGACTATTCGGAATCTGCCATCGGGAGCTGTCACGACAGTGCCCTGCGGTGCACCGTCGGAGAAAAGGGAGATGTTCGCCCCCTGCAGGGGGTTCCCGTCGGGATCCACCACCCGACCTTCCAGCTGACGTATCCTGTGCAGCCTGATATCGAGGGGCGCCATTCCGTCGGAGATCGTCAGCTCGCGGGACCGGAAGCGGTGAAACCCAGGTGCCCAGAGGTCGATTCGGTATCCTCACCAGCCGGGATTTCGATCGCAAAATGGCCATCCTGGATCCGGCTACTCCAGGGTTTCGATTCTTCTTCACGAATCACGGTCACGGTACCGACCGAGATCGGTTTCCGGTCCTCCTCCCCTGCGACCGAGCCCTGCACCAATACCACTGTCTGCCAGGCCGTAGGGAGGGGCAGGTGTGCGAGGGGCGGAGTCAACAGTATCGCCAGGGCCCCCACTTGTGGTTTGAACCGAAGAATCTGAGTCCGAAGCATCCGGCACCATAATACACGGCAGTCTGCAGGACAATTTGAGCTTCCTTCCGTGCAGTGGGGTGGCGGACGACCAACTCATCGGATCGCCACTTGAGAGAGGGCAGTACTAATCCTCGAGGCGCTTGGCCAGCGAGTCGAGCCCTGCCTCCGGAAACTTCAAGGTTACCGCCAGGCGTTCCCTCGGGTCTCCCTCTTGAAGCAAGCACTCGCCATTCCCGTTGGCGATCACATGAAGCACGCTTGTGAGGGCTTCTTGAAAGGAAGCTTTCGCATCCTTCTTGTTGGGAGCCAGCAGCCGATCGTTGGCAAACACTTCCACTTCGCCCGTCGCAAACTTCACTTCGACTCCACTGGAATCTTCTAGTAGCCGGCAGGCCCTCAGAAGGGTGACCAGTACGGCACGCACATTGGAGCTGAGGTCGCTGCCCAGCGGCTGTTTGCGATAGTACACCAGACCGGGCCGCCCTGCCCCGAAATCGAGGCTGAAGTTGCCCTGGTGGCCTACCAGCAGCACTCCCGGCCCATGCTGAACATGGCGGTAATCGTGGACGTCGATGAGAAGGTGCCCGGCGATCGGCTGGTCTTGAATCCACCGGTTGAAGACTTCAATGAAGTCTCCGAAATCGATTCCCTCGGTGCCCACCAGATGGACTTTGGCGCCGAGCCTGTAGATTACGCCCTCTTGCTTTTCCTGCTTCTGAGGCTGCGCCATGAGCTCGATCTCAGACCTTGGGCTGTTCCAGGTTCTCTTTCTGGATACGATCCCGGCAGGCATAGGCGGCTTCAATGAAGAGCTGAGATTCCCCCACCATGCGGTGCACACGATCGGCCGTGATCCGTCCTCCGTTGCGCCCATGTCTGCGGAACAGGTAATCGGCGAACTTGGAACCGGCATATTTATCGTGAAAACGCCCGGTCTCGTGGAAGAGCTTCTTGAACTGGCGAACGATCCCGTCAGGATTCTCGGGAACCGTCACTTGATCGATCTTGATGAGGCCCCTGGCTGCCTCGAGCATAGCGCGGTAGGCGAGCCGGTCGGCTTCAAAAAGCTCCTGCTCGTCGAGTTTGATCTGGGCCTCGAAGACCAGACGCTCGGCCGCGGCCAGCTCGAAGTCGCCGAAGGAAACAACCTCTCCGGCGCATTCCCCTGCCGCCAGATCGCCAATTGAGAACTCGCGCGGGTCTCCCCAGTCCGAGTAATATGCCGGATCTTTCTCGTAAGTCGGAACCTGCGTCAGGTCGTCGAGGTTGCTGCGCAGACTCTTCTTGCCCACCCGGGTCGCGAAGTCTTGAAAGTCCTCGTCGGCCTGTCGCTCACTGACAAAGAAAGCGGTGATCCTCTCCAACGCCCGGGGAATGGCCCGGGCCGGGACTGAGCCGATACCCAGACCATAGGATCCGGCGTTCTGCTTCCACCGTCCTCCCAAGATGATCTGGAAGTGGGGAACCCTGCGCTGGTTCACACTCCGGCTCACACCAAAAAAGCCAATGTCAGCCACATGATGCTGTCCGCAGGAGTTAAAACAGCCACTGATCTTGATTCGAAGCTTTCTGACTGCCTCGTCCTGCTGGTCTGGGCTCGATGTCAAGTGACGGGTGAGTTCAGCGGCCAGACCGCGGGAAGAGGCAATGCCCAGTTTGCAGGTATCGGTGCCCGGGCAGGCCGTGATATCCGTGATCTGGCCAGCGCCGGGTTTTCCCAGACCAACCGCCTCTAATTCCTCGTAAAGACGGGGTAGGTCGGTCTCAGAGACCCAGCGAAACACCATGTTCTGTTCTACGGTTGTACGCAGGTTCTCGCCGGCAAACTCTCGCGCCAAATCCGCCAGGCGACGCGCCTGGGCGGCGCTGATGTCACCCAAGGGAGCCACCACGGTTACGGTGGCAAAGCCGGGTTGCCTCTGGGAGTAAACATTACTCTTATACCAGCTTGCGAAACCGTCCGAAGAGGTGGCGTGTCCCTCCTTCAACTCACTCAAGCGATGCAACTCGGTCCATGGTTTCTCCAGGAAGGCTGTCCATCTGGGATCGTGTGGCAGTCGCGCGCGCGCCTCCAATACCAGTCGGCGGAATTCTTCAATGCCCAGTTTTGCCACCAGAAACTTGATGCGGGCGCGGGCGCGGAACTTCTTTTCCCCGTGACGGGCAAAGACCCGAGAGATGGCCTGGGCAGTCGGGAGCAATTCCTCCGCTGGCAGGAAAGAGTCGAACAGTTGGGCCTGATGGGGTACGGCACCGAGGCCGCCACCCACGTACAGCTGAAAGCCCCGTCTAACCTCGCCGTCAACGACCCGAGTGGCAGCGATCGCACCCATGTCATGCATCATGACCAGGCCACAGGCGTCGGCCTCACACCCCGAGAAGGCGATCTTGAATTTCCGCCCGAAGTCCTGTACGTCCGCGTGCCCCAGCAGAAAGCGGGCGCAGGCTCTGGCATAAGGGGTCACGTCGAAAACCTCATTGCGGCAGACGCCGGCCAGCGGGCAGGCGGTGACGTTCCGAACGGAATTGCCACAGGCCTCGCGAGTGGTGATGCCCACCGCAGCCAGGCGCCGCATCAGATCTGGCGTGTCGTCAATGTGGACAAAGTGAAGCTGGAAGTCCTGCCGGGTCGTGATGTGGAGGACGCCGTCGGCGTATTCCTCGCAGAGGTCCGCAAGCACCTCCATCTGGTCCGGGGTCACACCTCCAAAGGGAATCTTGATGCGCATCATCCCGGGTGCGTCCCACAGGGTCTCGGGCCCCTTTGTCGCGTCCCCACTGGGGTAAGACAGGCTCTGCGACTGAACGCCATCGTGGCGCTCGCCATTGTCGTAACGCTGGCCATAGATGCCCCGACGGAGTCGAGTCTCAGCAAAAATCTTCTCATCCAATTTGCCTTGCCTTCGCAGATCCATTTGCACTTCGAAGACATCGACTTCCCGGGCCAGGGCAGGATCGGTCTGTTCAGCTAGTTGTTCTTTCCAGTTTTTCATTGGCAGATCCGTCGGGCAAAAAAAAACCTGCAGGAGCAATTCCTGCAGGCTTACTGATCACTTAGCTGTGGATCAAATCAGATAGAGCCACCTCCCAGATGGCTCCGGACGCCTGTATTGAATCGCGTACACATGCAGGTCGCGGTCTCCATGCCACCACAGATCAGGCCATCTATGTAGTTCGCGTCGGCTGCTAACATTGTTAACCAATCTACGGGTTTGAACTCCCTCTTGTCAAGAATCTCTGGGACAGGACACCTAGTCAGTGACTTTTACCGCGGACTGCTAGCAGCATCCATAGAAACCGTCAGCAGCGTTGCATCCAGGCGCCTGTGCCCTCGAGCATTCTCCAATACATCGAGAATCTCCCGTTTCTTTTCTTCGTCCCCCACCTGTCCTATGACGGCCACTATGTCGTCGGTCACCGTCAGGCTGATCCCTGAGGCGAGTTGCCTCGCCGCCAGAATCCCCAGGACCGTTGAGGCCAGCTGCCGATTGATCCGGCTTGACTGTGGATCAGGCTTTTCGGCCCCAACCGCTACCGGTTTCTCAGTCGGCGTTTGTGGGACCTTCTTCTGCTTTTGTCGCAAAGGCGATGGCGCTGGTTGGCTGATCCGTGCTGGTGGGGGCGAAGGCAGCGCTTTGGGCTGGCGTTTGCTGCCGAAAAGTTCCTGGACTCGAGGATCCTGGTACTGGACATAGCCCGCCCAGACCAGAGCACCCAAGACAATGACTCCCAGGATCAGCTGTTTCAGACGCACCCGGTCAGCTTAACCAATGAATCCCGCGTGGTTCTAGACCCTGGCCCTCGAGTAGGGACAGCGTCGCCGGTTCAGCTCAGGTGCATTCCTAATCTCAGGAGCCCGCTCAAAAGGGGTGAAAGACGACACCCGTGGGGCCGCGAAGGTCAATTCTGTCAGAGTCGGTGGCAAACGGCCAGCGGGATGGACGAATCCTCTGCTAAGATTGGGCCTCACCGAAAGGATTAGGATCTGTTCTGTCCGGTGCTTCCGCACCGGGCTATGATCACCGTGTCGAGTGGCAGGATAAGAGCTCCGGGCGGTCGCCAGGAGGTTGGAGGAAGCGTGAATGAAAAATAGTATGTCGAGAGTCCAGAAGGTTCTTGTGGTCATCGGAACAGCCTCGCTGTTTGCGATTCCACCGGTCGTGGCCCAGAGAGCAGGGGAGTCTTCTGCCGTTTTTCGTGGTCAAGAAGGGCCCCTTCCCATTGAGGCCTTCGCACGAGCAACTACAGGCCACGGGGACCCTCTGACCGCAGAGAGAGCTGAGCGACGCTGGGGCCTGGATGAACTGGAATTTTCGCCGGACGGGACTCGAGTCGTGTTTTCGGTGGAGACTCCGATCGAAGGTCCAGCCTTCTCCAGTAACATATGGGTCCTGGAAGTCGGCACCCACAAGCTGCGCCAATTCACGTTTTCGTCCAGTCGCGAGGGCCATCCGCGCTGGTCGCCTGATGGGGAAAAGCTGGCCTTCCTTTCCAATAGAAGCGGGAGGATGCAGATCCATCTGGCCTTCCTCGACGGAGGAGAAGCGAGACGTCTCACTTCCAATCCCACCTCGGTCGAGTCCTTCGTCTGGTCTCCCGATGGCCGCCAAATTGCGTTTGTGGCACCTGATCCCGGGACGGAAGAGGAGCGGCGACGCGAAAAGGAAATTGTTCGCTTTGTGGGAATGTACTTCTACCAGGCCACCAGGCCTCTTCAGCTCTGGGTGTTGGACGTGGAAAGCGGCCAGAGCCGGAAGCTCACCCACAGCCCCTGGCGGATTGCCCATTCCTACTGGGAGCCCAATCTTGCCTGGGGCCCCGGGGGAGACCTCCTCTACGTTTCCGCCACCAACGATCCTCTGCCTGACCTGCTCACCAACCGCATCTACACGATCCGCGTCTCCGATGGAGACATTCGGGAATTCACTCGACCCCACGGTGGTTTCGGCAGCCTGGAGGTGACGCCGGATGGAAAGATGCTTTCTTACCTGGGCGCACGCGGCGAGGCCTTTGAGGACGACGACCTGTTTGTCATACCTCTGTCCGGAGGTTCCCCACGGAATCTGACGGGAGCTTCGATCAACCGAAGGCTGTGGGGGTACGAGTGGATGTCGGACGGTCGCGTGATGGTGCAGGCCCTGTGGGGATTACACTCCAAGTTCTTCATTTGCTCGCTGGACGGGAAGGCAGAGGAATATCGGGGTCTCGATGTGCCGGCTTCCGGCCACTATGGATACTCCAAGGCCTTCGCTGCAATCCCGGGAACACTCGTCTTTGTCGGGGAGCGGGCCGAGGTGGCTCCCGAGTTGTGGATCTCCACAGCGCAGGGTCGGGCCCAGAAAATCTCAAGGTTCAATCAGGAGTGGGACGAGATTCCTGTCACCCCCATGGAAGCCGTCCGCTTTGCGAGTTTTGACGGGATGGAGATCGAGGCGGGGCTCCTCAAGCCGGCCGACTATCAGGAGGGTAAGCGGATTCCCCTGGTGATCCTCATTCACGGGGGGCCTTCCGCCAAATTCAGTGACCGTTTCCGCTGGTGGGCCCAGATGCTCACGTCTCAGGGGATTGCCGTGCTGTGTCCCAACATTCGCGGATCTACGGGGTATGGCTACGAGTTTCTGGTGTCAAACCGATATGACTGGGGGGGAGGCGATTTCAAGGACGTGCTGGCAGCAGCAGACCATGTTGTCGCTCTGGGTGTCGCCGATCCGGATCGGCTGGGAATCGGTGGCTGGTCCTATGGAGGCTACATGAGTGCCTGGGCGATCACACAGACCACCCGCTTCAAGGCGGCTGTCATCGGGGCCCCCATGATCAACATGGTGAGCATGTACGGTTCCTCGGAGCGGTGGTCGCATTACTACGACACCTGGTACCTCGGGACGCCCTATGAGAATCGGGAGCGCTTCATTCAGATGTCACCCATCACTCACGTCCAGAATGTCCGTACTCCGGCCCTGCTCATGGTGGGCGAGAGGGACGAGAACACCCCTCTTTTTCAATGCCTGGAGTTCCTGAGGGGATTGCAGCGTCATGGCGTGGAGGCGAAGCTGGCCGTCTACACGGGCGCAGGTCATTTTCCCCGGGACACACGACAGCAGATCGACGTGCACCGACGCTTCGTGGGCTGGTTTGTAAAGCATCTAGCAGTCAGTGGTGGAAGCCCCACGGATCGCGTTACGGGCCACCCGTAACCCCAAGGGTGGGCTGCTAGGCAACAGCGATGGGCACTGACTCGCCAGGGACCAGACGACCCCAGATCAGGTGAAGTTCGTTGAGTCGCGCTGATCAGCTCATCAGATCGGGTATTCCCTTGAGTTGATCGGCGCCGGGGAATATCCGATTCAGCTGGTTTTGATTGAGATCGAAGCAACCGGCCACAACCGCTTTGAGCACGGCCCGAGTGTCCAGAGTCGGCCGCAGATCGCGGTTTTCGTAGAGTGCCTTGTTTGCCAGGCCGGGCCAGTCGGAGAGGACTCTACTGCGAGACAGCCCGGGCCCGATGATGAGTCCGGCACCCGCTGTACCGTGATCGGTCCCACCAGTTCCATTGGGTCTGGCGGTCCGACCGAACTCTGTCATGACGACCACGGTTGTTTGATCCCAGGTGGACCCGACTTGGGACTTGAAAGTCAGGATTCCTCTGGCCAGTTGGCCCAGAAGGCGATCCAGCTGGCCGCCCTCCTGTCCCTGGTTGGCGTGGGTATCCCAGCCGCTGAACTCCACAGCGGCCACGTTGGGGCCATCGGGCTCTCGCAAGAAGCGGGCAGTCGCGCCTAAAATGGGCTCTATCTGCTGGCGACCGGCTCTTCTGGAGGTTCCCATCATTCCCACTTCGGGCATCTGCAGAGCTGCTTCGAAACGGTCAAGGAGTCTGGGATCGTGCCGGTAAAGAACATGCAGCCGATCCACATAGCCATCGTCCACAACCCCCAGGTTGGCGGGCGACCAGGTTTTCACAGCGTGGGCTCCGGATAAGGATTAGGGGCAGGCCCGCAGCCACCGCGATTCCTGATCGGTTGCCTTCCATGACCTGCAGGAGGCGGTTCAGCCAGCCATCCGAGGACCCGCGCGGAGCATCCAGGCCGGTTTCCAGAATTGCCTGCCCATCGAAGTGACTCCGGGTCCGGTAGGGAATCGCCATGGCGTGGACCAAGGCCAGTTCCCCCTCGTCCCAGAGCTGCTTCAGCGGGTGAAATCCCGGGGCCAGACCAAACTGATCGTTGAGCACTTCCAGATCGGCTTTCTTGAAGGCCAGGTCGCCGCGTATTTTCTGGTAGTCTCGGTCCCCGTAAGGCACCACTGCGGAGAGCCCGTCCAGGCCTCCTCTGAGGAGAACGAAGACCAGCTTTCCGCTACCCGGGACCGTTGCCAGGCTCAGGGTCCCCAGAGGTGAACGTTGCCACGCCGCCAGCACACATTCCGCTAATGAAAGTTCGTCGATCCATAATTATCTCCATTGAAACGCTGGGCCCGCTATGCCGAGTGCCAGGCGTTCGTCTCTCCCAATAGAATGGTCAACAAGCTGCGAGCGAAGAGGGTCGGACTCTGGAAGATCCACAACCTCAAGTATCTTCTCGGGATCGAAGCGGCTGCGACCGAGGCGTCGTGCCAGTGAGCGGCTCAATTCCGCCCGGTTCATGAGGCTGTCCGGGTCAGCCCACTCCTGCATCGAGTCGCCGAAACCTTTGGGTGCCGCCGGTGCCCAAAGAGGATGGCGAAGCTGTCGGAGCAGTCCGCCCATCCGGGGTGGGACATTGTCGAGTCCGAACCCGCGCAGGACTGCAATCAACCAGTCCTGAGGCGTGCGAAACTTCTGATTCTCTTCCTTCCATGCGTCTTCCAGGTCGACCAGAGCCGTGGATACTTTGAGCAGGTCTCCGTCCGTTTTCTCAAAGACCGCAGCGATGCGCTGGACCGCCGCGTCCGCAGGGTCATCGGAGACGAAGTGGCGTGTCAGTTTGCGAGCCACAAAGAGGGCTGTCTGAGGTCGCCGACAAAGATCGCGAATCGCCCTCTCTCCCTCAGAAACTCCTGCTTCCTTGTAACGGACTTCCAGGACACTTTTGGCGCCGGGCTCATGGAGAGCTGTCCGGAACATGAAGGCTGGTTGTGCCGGCGCCTCCATGCCCATGCCCATGCCCATACCCTGTCCCAGCCCGGCCACTGTCCAGCCGGTAAAGATCAGAGCCAACTGTTCGACATCCTTCTGAGTGTATCCGCCCTCCACCCCGACGGTGTGGAGCTCCAGGAGTTCACGGGCGTAGTTCTCGTTCAGTCCCCGCTGACGACCCCGCCGGGCTGCCATCTGGCTACCCCTGGAAGAAGGACCGATCGAGCGGAAGTTGTCTAAGTAGAAAAGCATTGCGGGATGGCGGGCGGAGGCCAGCACCATGTCACTGAAACGCCCAAGTACATGGGGCCGGATGACCTCACGTTCGTAATGTCCGGCCAGGGTCAAGACCTGAGGCTTGGCCTGTGACGAGACACACAGATGGTTCGACCAGAAGGCCACCAGTCGTTCCAGGAAAGGTGTCTCAGTGGCGATTCGCTGCTGGAGAGCTCCGGAAATCTCTCTTCCGGCGATCTGCTGAAGCCCCTGGCGTCCCTTCCTGCGGGTCTCCTCGTCACTTGCATTCTGAGACTGCCGGGATTGCCGGAGGGCTGATCCCACCTCTTCCAGGGAAGGAAGATTCGTGGCTTGGATTCCGGTGCGCGACGGATCCAGTTGCGACTTGAGCCAGTTTCTCGGGTCGTCGATTCGCTCCGGCTCCCCAACCCGGGCACCAAGTCCGAATCGATTCAGAGCTCGCAAGGTTGCATTCATCGGTTCCCCCTCCCAGGGTAATAGTTTATGATACTCTGCCCACCCCGGAATGTTTCACAGTCACCAAGTTTCGATTTCGTTTCATTCTCACATCTCCTGAGGGCCCTCTTACCTTGCCCGCCACGATCCATTCTAGTACCTACCCGCAGCCCGGGGAACTGCTATCAGCCCGTGGAACTTCCATCACGGGCTGATATGATTCTCTCAGTGTCCAGTCGAGAGCTGCCGCGCACAACTCTTCTTGAGGGAGAGGTTGAGGAACTGAGATGAAGCTCGCCACGAAATGTGGAATCGTTGTGCTTGCCACGGCTATAGCCTGGGCTCCCGCCGCGGCCCAGAAGAGTCGATTCAAATGGGTGAATCCTCTGCCGGACGATGCTCATGAGAAGCTGAGCCATGGCATTTTCCGCAGTGAAGCCATGGGTGTCGATGTGGGATACGTCATCTATCTTCCCCCCGGCTATGAAGATGCAGCCAACGCTGACCGGCGTTACCCGGTGGTCTATTGGCTGCATGGTGGCCGCTCCGGAAGCGAGCTCCGAAACATCTTTCTGACCGAACACTGGGACCAGCGAATTCGATCGGGCAAGGTTCCGCCTCGGATCTACGTGTTTGTAAACGGTGGCCACCCGAGCCACTACGATTACGACGGCTCGCTGGGGGAGACGGCTTTCGTCAAGGAGCTGGTTCCACATGTGGATCGCACCTACCGCACGGTGGCAGACCGCTCGGGGCGAGCACTGGAAGGGTTCTCGGCGGGCGGGCGAGCGACGGCTCGAATCATGTTCAAGTATCCGGAAGTGTTCTGCTCTGCGGCGCCCATGGGGGGAGGCCATCAGCATGAAAAGGCCCATTCCGAGAGCGAGGGCGCCGTGAGGATCGGGATCGGGACCTTCGTAATCGATTACGGACACAACTCGTGGGATCTTGCCCGCTCCTACGCGGCCCGTGAAGAGGCTCCGCCTCTGGAGATTCTGGTGGCGGTGGGCACTCGCGACTTCAACTATGAAGCCAATCTAGAGTGGATGGGTCATCTCCAGTCCCTGGGAATCCCTTTCAGACGGCAGGTTGTCCCGGAGGCGCCACACAGCGCGGTTCCCCTCTATGAGCAAATCGGCGACGAGATCATGCAGTTTCATGAGAGGTGTTTTGCCAGGGCTGTTGGGGATCGCTAGCTCGAGTCAGCCCCGGCAGGTTCCGTGCAGGTGAACGCCCGGTCCTCACCCCGAATACGCGAAATCCTTGCGCAGGCCTCGAGGTATCAGGACACGATCCAGAAGCTCGAAGAGGGCGTGAATCACCAGGGCCATGATGGCTGCAGGCACGGCGCCCGCCAGCGTGATGGACATATCGTCGAGGGCTAAACCGCGCACAATCAATGTCCCGTAGCCCCCTCCTCCAATGAAGGCCGCCAGCGTGGCGGTTCCGACGGTGAGAACGGCCGAAGTCTTGATGCCGGCCAGAATGTGGAGGGAAGACAGGGGGAGTTCGATGCGCAGCAATCTTTGCCACCGGTTCAGTCCCAACACTCCGGCGATCTCCAGCAACTGCCGATCCAGGCTGATAACACCGGTATAGGTGTTGCGAACAATCGGCAGGAGCGCGTACAGGAAGAGAGCCACCAGTGAAGGCATCATCCCAATTCCAAACAGCGGAATCATAAAGCAGAGTAGAGCCAGAGAGGGAATCGTCTGGAGCACCCCGACCGACATCAGTTCGATCTGCCCTAGTTTTCTGAAACGTGCGGCAAGCAGACCCAGCGGAATGCCTGCCAGCCCGGCCAGACTCAGGGAGATGGCTACCAGGTATAGATGATCCAGGGTCAGAGCGAGGACTTCCTTCCAAACCGTGGCGCTTCGTCCATCGGACGGTTGTTCCTTCTTCAGGAAGACGGAGCTCACCTGAGCCAGGCTCTTGCCCTCCAGGTCGGCCAGTCCATTCAGACGAGACATCTCCCGGTCATCGATCTGATTAACGAGGGCCTTTTCCAGTCTCCGCCAGGTCTCAGGAAACCGCTCGATGAACTCCTCGCGCACGAACATCACGGCCTCGTACTGCGGGAAAAAATCGCCATCGTCCCGGAGGATACGCAGGTCCAGTTTTTGCAGCTTCCCATCGGTCGAATAGATATCGATGACGTCGGCCTTGCCTTGCGCAAGCGCTTCGTAGCTCAGAGTGTGATCGATGACTCGAACCTCGGAAAGGCGTAGACCGTAGTGATCTCTCAGCCCGGGCCAGCCGTCGTCTCGATCAGTAAAACCGGGACTGAAAGCGGCCCTCATCTCCCGATGCCTCACCAGGTCGCTGATTGCCTTCAAGCTCAAGCGCTGAGCCAGTTCTTCGCGCACCGCGAGGGCATAAGTGTTGTCGAAGCCGAGCGACTCGCTGATCGTGAGGCCACTCCCGCGGAGCCGCCTCCTGATCTCTTCCGCGCTCTTGAGGGAAGAGTCTTTGAGTATGGCCTGACTCAAGGTGCCCGTGTACTCCGGATACAGGTCAATGTCCCCGTTGACGATCGCTCGATGGGCGATGCCGGTACCACCCAGACCCATTTTTCTTTCCACTTGAGCTTCACCAGTCTCTTCGATGATCCGGGCCATGATCTCCGCCAGAATGAAGCTCTCGGTGAATGACTTGGACCCAACACCAACAACCGGCTTGTCAGAGGAAGGCCTGGCTGCCGTGAAAGCAAACAGCAGAAGCAGGAACGGAAGAGCCTGCAATGCGCCGACCCGCCTCGGGGTTTCGCCTGTTGTCCTCTTTTTTTCGAGATGCCTTGGAGAGCTCATATGACCTTCTGGATGTCGGCCGGGAGCCGCTGAGCTCGAAGAAAGGAGGTCACGAATTGATTGGAGGGTCGCGACGCGAGATCTCGGAATGTGCCGCTCTGCACCAGCCGGCCCTCGGTCATCAAGAAGATCGTCTCACCCAGAATCGCGGCCTCGCGAATATCGTGAGTGACCAGGAGCACCGTCTTCTTGAGTTCCCTGAAGATCTCCTTGAGCTGTCTTTGCAGCCCGTCCCGGACCAGGGGATCCAGTGAACCCAGGGGTTCGTCAAGAAGCAGCACTGGTGGATCCAGCATTAGAGATCGGATCAGACCCACCCGTTGTCTCTGTCCCCCGCTCAACTCGTTTGGATACTTTTGCATGATCCGATTGTCGAAGCCGACCAATTGCACCAGATCCCGGACCCGGTCGGAGATTCTTTCCCGGGACCAGCGGCGGGCTTCTGCGGCCAGGGCGACGTTGCGGTAGACGGTCAGGTGCGGGTACAGACCACCTTCCTGGACCACATAACCCATGTCGGCTACAGGCCTGGCCTTTGTCGTCGGGCTCAGGGCCCGACCATTGATTCGTACGACACCCCGATCGGGGATCTCCAGTCCGAGAATCAGCCGCAGGATGGTCGATTTGCCGCAGCCGCTCGATCCCAACAGCACGTTCGTCTGACCTTGTTTGAAGTGGCAGGAGAGATCGTCAATTGCCACTACGGAGTCAAAACTCTTGGTAACGTGCTCGAGAACGATCATGGTTCACGCTCGAGGACCAGGCCTTCCCGGCCCCTTGGGCACGAAAACGTGGTAGCCGGTGGGAACGATTATTCAGTATTCGGGGGTGTGGTTCAATTTGTACCTGTCTTGCCCATGGGTGACAGAGCGCACCGGCAGGTTACCAAACCCCTGGCATGTGGCAGCTGGTATTCTTGGTGCTGGTGAAAAAGTTGCGAATCCGTCGATATATCATGATGGCGGGCGCCTGTTTCTGTCTGGCCCTGCAGGGTGGAAACGCAGCCGCCCATGAAACTCACCAGCACCACAACCAAACTCCTCCCTCCCACGAAATGCCGGCCCGGCAGCTGGAGTATGCCACCCGCATTCCGCCCTCTCAATGGGAGCTGCAAGGCGTCGTTGAAGCCCGCGACATGGAGAGGCTGTTACTGCGCTGCGCAGTACCTGGTAAGAGCAGGGAGCCACTGAAGCCGGTCCTCATTGGAGGATCCGTCGACTACACGGCCGAACACTTCCAGAATCTGGCCGCACCCGATCTCATCAAGCTGGAAGTCTCGGACTCCAGCCTGAGAGTACTTCATGCCCCCGCCGGAATCGTCGTCATGCAGGGTTACGGATATATTCTGCCTCTGCTCGTCGCCAACGATCGCTTGGCTCCGGTGATGCTGAGCGTCTCAACTCCCTGGAGAAACTACCAGTTTCCCCTGCCGGGCCAGTCGATTCGGGGGTTCTGCTTGAACCGCCCGCGTTTTCTTGAGATCGGAAAGCAGCAAGTCGAGATCTCCTTGAGCGTCGGCGATGCTGAAGTGACCACCAACTTGCCGGTGAATGTGAGGCCGACCGGGACCATAACCGTCAGGTTGCGGGATGCCGGGAGTGAGCCGGCTGCTGCGCGTCTTTATGTGACGGGCTCCGACGGTCTCTCCCATATGCCTCTCGGCGGGCTGCAACGAATTTCCCGCCTCAGTGGTGAGTACTTCTTCTACGCCGAAGGAGGCTTCAAAGTGGTGCTCCCCGAAGGTGAAGCGCTGGTCGAGGCCGTTCGCGGGATGGAGTATGCCCCCGTGCAGAAGGCGGTTGAGGTGCGGGCAAATCAAAACACCCTCATGGACTTGAGACTGGATCACCGCCTCCTGCTCAAGCAGCAGCGCTGGTACTCCGGAGATGCCCACATCCACGCTAATCTCTTCAACCAGGAGATTGTGGGCCTGGAGGACATCCATCTGCAGGTGTCGGGGGAAGGGCTGGATGTGGCCAACCTGATGGTTTCCAATTCAAGTGGGGCCATTATCCACGACGCCGGCTTCTTTGAGGGGAAGCCTCATGCGGTCAGTCACGGCTCCCGAGTCCTTTACTGGAACGAGGAGATGCGCAACCGCAGGCTGTACGGTCATATGTCCTTCTTCAACCTGAAGCAGCTGGTGCATCCCCTCTACACGGGATTCCCCGGCACTCCCCACTGGGAGGACTACCCTCCTAATTACACCCAGGCCCGAAAAGCCCGTGCCCAGGACGGAGCCGTCACCTACGTTCACCCGGCCCTTGGTTCCACCTTCACAAGAATGGGCTTTGCCGGGGCTCGAGAGTTCCCGGTGGACGTGGCACTCGGACAGGTGGATGCTCTGGATGTAGTCAGCAACACGCCCGAGATGCCTGCAGCCGAGCTCTGGTACCGGGTCCTGAACACTGGTCTTCGCTGTGCTCTCTCAGCCGGATCGGATTCCTTCACGAACATCATGATGCACTGGGTCCCGGGCGGAGGCCGCGTCTACGTGAAAGTGCCGGGAGAGTTCTCCTACCAGGCCTGGATCGACAACTATCGGAAAGGCAGAAGCTTTGTCACCAATGGTCCCTCCCTCACGCTTCGCGTCAATGGGAAGGAACCCGGTGAGGAGCTTCAGCTTTCGGCTGGCCACGGTCCGATTAGAGTGACTGTTGAAGCGGAGGTTGCCTCGATCGTCCCGGTTGACAGGCTGGAGATCATTGTCAATGGCGATGCGGTGAAATCGAAAGCCATTCAGAGTGGCGGGAGGCGGGCCAGGATCAGGGAGGAGGTGGTTCTGGAGAAGAGCTCCTGGGTTGCCGCCCGAGCTCTGGGACCCGGACATCGCCTGATCATGAACGATCCGAAGGCCTTTGCGCACACGGGTCCGGTTTTCTGCTATCTGGACAACCAACCCATCCGGTCTTCACAGGATGCTCTGTTCTGGGTCAGATGGATCGACGAGTTGATCGAGGATGTCAAGGATCGCGGCACGTTTGCCACCGACCAGAGGCGGGATTCGGTCATCGAACTGTTCCGCAAAGCGCAGGCGGTGTGGGCGGATCTGGCCCGGTGATCCGGTTCGGTCTCGGTTCGAGACCTCTCGGGCGAGTGGTTAATCGGGTGGCAAGTGCTTCGCGCACGTTGACGGGTACAAGTCATCAAAGGCAACATGTGGAGCCAGTATTGGGACCACGAGACAGCCCCGTTTTGAAAGGACAATGCAATGAGTAAGACGGTGAATGTAGCCATGATCGGACTTGGTTTCGGTGCCGAGTTCATTCCCATCTATCAGGCACATCCCCAGGCGAACGTATACGCCGTCTGTCGCCGTAACGAGGCCGAATTGCACAAGGTTGGCGATCGATTCGAAATTGAGAAACGATTCACTAGCTATGAGGACGTGTTGGCGGATCCGGATATCGATTTTGTCCACATCAACAGCCCCATTCCGGATCATGCGTGGATGTCGCTCAGAGCTCTCGACGCGGGCAAGCACGTCATGTGTACCGTACCGATGGCCACCACGATCGACGAGTGCCGACAGATCGTGGAGAAGGTCAAGGAAACCAGCCTGAAGTATAGCCTGACAGTTCGGCAACAGGCTCTTCTTTTCTGTAAATTCTGGTCAGACCTGGGTCGGAAAGACAGAGGTCTGGGACAGGATTCTCCAAAAACAGAACGACAATCTGGAAAGGAGAATCAATTGAACCCAGACCTGGAAAAGAGAGTACCACGGGAGATTTTGGAGGAGTTGATCGAGGAAGGGACAGAAGCCTTTCGAGGGATCCTGGAGAAGTTGTTCAATGTGGCTATGCAGGTGGAGAGAAGCGAGTTTTTGGGAGAGCGATTTAGCGGGGAGGGACTTCACCGAGAATGAAGTTTTTCGTGATCACGTGGTCCTGACGTTCAAGAAGCCGCCCGGTGCCCAGCATGCGAAGCTATTCGTCCGAGTTCAAAACACCGAGTTAGGACCATTTGCACTTACAGAGTTTTTGGAACTCCAGGGACGAGGGCTCTATCAGTGGTATCTTGAAGCCAACACCAGCGAATCACTCCAGCAGAGAATCAAACAATGGTACTTTCGAGACGGGATGTTGCATGTCAAGGTGTGGCAGGAAGGGCACTGGGTGCTCCAGGAAGCGCTTCCGGATGTCGGGCCACTCATCAGCAAGGACCAGGTGGCAATTCTCGACCTAGCGGGCGTGAAAAGTGACCAGGTGAAGATCCGCCTGGAATCCTCGCTGGGTTGTGGAGAATCGACGCTGCCTCCATCGACTTCACAGCAAACTCGCCGATCCGCGTAAGAGAGCTGGCTCCTTATTCGGCCCAGACTCAGGATGGACGAGATGTTAGGAGCCTTCTCCAGAGCGATGATGAAGACTACTACATTGCCTTGCTGGGTGATCAAGCGGAGATTGTTTTCAACGAATCCGTACAGCATGAGGATTCCGATCGGTCTTACATCCTCAAGTCGAAGGGCGTTTACTACATTTATGCCGGCGACGGTGCGCCGGCCCGCCCTGAGCTTGTCAGGCGGATACTGGAGGAACCAACGGTGGCTGCACGATATTTTGTTCGCCGTCGTTACTGTAGACTTGAAGCTGCGCAAGAATGGGGTCCTCGGTCCCATTGAAGATCATGAAGATATCTTGGAATATCAGGTTCCCAGCGCTCCCCGACACAACGTTTGGGTGCGGGCCTACGGGACGTCACGCCTCACGTACTGAGACATACTTTTGCTTCCCGACTCGTTATGAAGGGAGTACCGCTCCGGACGGTTCAAGAGCTTGGTGGCTGGAAAAGTATCAAAATGGTGGAGCGTTACGCCCACCTGAGCGAAGAGCACAAAGAGGCCGCCGTCGAGCTAATCCTGCCACGGGGGATCGCTGCTGGATTGAAAAAAGTTCTCGAAACGCCGTTAGCGTTTGATGGCATAATACTGGCCTGGCCAGGTTGCTAGAACCACGGCTATGGCTTGGACTCATGGTGAAATTTCACTACGCTATTCACTACGCACCAGTATTCCGAGACTTTGTGGTCGCCGTAAGCCGTTGATTCTAAACCCGGTGGGGGTATAGCTCAGTTGGCAGAGCACCTGCTTTGCAAGCAGGGGGTCACCGGTTCGAATCCGGTTACCTCCACCATTGATTCCAAAGGACTTATAGGATTTAGGGCTGCTGGAAAAAGCCGCCTTTTTTGCTTCTGGGTAACGCTCTGGGTAACAAACGCAGGGTGCTTCAGGGGCCAGAACCTCTTAGATCATGCGGCCGCCGGCCCGAGAGCAGCTCGTACAGAATCACTCCCAGCGAGTAGACATCCGTGCGGATGTCGATCTCATCGGGATTGCCCCGCACCTGCTCGGGACTCATGTAAGGGAGCGTCCCCTGCACCAGCCCCAGGTCCGTCACCACCGTGGTCACGGCCACGTCTGTGTCCGTGATCCGGGCCAGGCCGAAGTCCAGGATCTTGACAGGTGGCCCCTGAAACGAATCCGTGTCCGCAGGCATGCTGGCCCGCTGCACCAGGATGTTCGCGGGCTTCAGATCGCGGTGAATCACACCCCGCTGGTGAGCGTAGTTGACGGCTTCCAGGATCTGCAGGAAGACCGATAGACGGGTGCGCAGGCCGGCTTTCGTCGTAGCCGGATCCTTGAGCTTACGGTCATACTCGGCCAGTGTCTCGCCCCGCACCAGCTCCATGGCGAAAAAGTGCTGACCGTCCTCCGTGCGGCCTGATTCGTAAATGGCGGCAATGCCGGGGTGCTTGAGCCGGGCCAGGGCCTGGGCCTCGCGCTGAAAGCGCTTGACCTGCTCCTCGGTGACGTAGGCTCCGCCGCGGATCACTTTCAGGGCCACGGCGCGGCGGGGGTTTTGCTGCTGGGCCTCATAGACCACCCCCATGCCACCCTCGCCGATCACCCGAGCGATGCGGTAATCCCCAATGGTCTGATGCCGGGCTTGGGGAGGTTGAGGTGTTGGAGCGGTGGAAGGAGAGTCAGCGCCTGTTTCGTTCAGCGCCAGCTTCATCAGGCATTTAGGACACAGTTCCTGACCGGAATCTGCCGGAATCTCCCCGCCACACTGGGGGCAGACACGCTCCGGATCCATGGGAGTCCCTTTGGCCATGGCTTTGGCCTCTACTTCGAGGGCCGGCGCTTCAAGAAAGTCTTCAGCTCTTGTCTCCTGAGCCAGAAGCTGTTCGACTTCGCGACGCAGGGTCTGATCCCCTCCACAGGCCTCCTTTAGAAAAGCCGCCCGCTGGCTCTTCTCAAGCTCCAGGGCTTCCTGACAGAGCCGCTCGATCTGTCGCCAGCGATCAGACTTCATCCCGCCTCTCCCGGCCTAACTCCCTACCGCCAGGTCTAAGCGACTCTGCCTCAGCGTACTTGCCCTGGTCGCCGTACAGCACTGCCAAGTTGCCAAGGCTTGTCGCAAGACGATTGTCTTGGTTCCCGAACTTCTCAACTTCCTTGACGGCGGCTAAGAACAACCTCTCTGCTTCAGAGTCATGACCTTGCTCAAACGCCTTCTTTCCCTCGTTGTTGAGCTTCTCCCATGCTGCATGTTGAGCTTCTCCCATGCTGCATGATTACAAGCAGGGGCGTATGCGAGAAAAACAGTAGCGTAACTTCTTTTCTGTAAATTCTGGTCAGACCTGGGTCGGAAAGACAGAGGTCTGGGACAGGATTCTCCAAAAACAGAACGACAATCTGGAAAGGAGAATCAATTGAACCCAGACCTGGAAAAGAGAGTACCACGGGAGATTTTGGAGGAGTTGATCGAGGAAGGGACAGAAGCCTTTCGAGGGATCCTGGAGAAGTTGTTCAATGTGGCTATGCAGGTGGAGAGAAGCGAGTTTTTGGGAGCAGAGGCCTACGAGAGAACAGCCAGCCGCCGAGGCTACCGAAACGGATTCAAAGGCAAGCGGATTCAGACTCGAGTGGGAGAGCTGCGCTTGGAGATTCCCCAAGTGCGCGGGTTGAGTTTTTATCCCAAGTCGCTGGAGAGGGGCTGCCGTTCGGAGAAGGCATTGAAACTGGCCATCGCCGAGATGTACGTGATGGGAGTCTCGACCAGAAAGGTTACCGAGGTTACCGAGCAGTTGTGTGGTCTGGAGATCTCGGCCACCCAGGTCTCGAGAGTGGCCGGGATGCTGGACGAAGAGCTGGAAGAGTTTCGAAACCGGGAGCTGGGAGAGTATCCGATCGTGTACCTGGATGCCCACTACGAGAAGGTTCGAAAGGGCGGCAGAGTACAGGACGTGGCCATCCTGAAAGCCCTTGGAGTCAATCGTTTCGGAACGCGAGAGGTGTTGGGTCTGAGCGCCAGGCTAAGCGAAGCAGAAGTACACTGGCGAGAGTTTATGGCGGAGCTGCAAAAGCGAGGTTTGAAAGGAGTCGAGCTGTTTGTCAGCGATGATCATTCAGGATTGAAAGCGGCCAGGCGAGCGGTCTATCCGTCAGTGCCCTGGAACCGTTGCCAGTTTCATCTGAGCCAGAATGCCCAGCAATATGCTCGTCGCAGGCAAGACCGGCAGCGGATTGCCCAGGCCCTGCGAGACATCTTCAACGCGCCGTCTCGGGAGGATTAACCCGGATTATGCATGAGATCTGAATCCGAGTGAGATTTGGGCCCAGAAAAAAGGCCGTAGCTCTCTGATATAAAAGGGTTTACATAAACAACGACCCTAAACAGGAGCTACGGCAATGTTGAAAGCAGTCTGCCAGAATACCCTGCTATTTCACAGCCACCGAAAGATCACGGCGCGTTTTGATGGGGGGAGTCTGACTTCCGACGCAGGATGGTTGTTGTTTGGATCGCTGGATCGGCAACATCGGTTGTGCGAGGGCTTCAGTTCGTGTATTTCGGAAAGCCGGGACCGACGCTACGTTCGTCATGACCTGTTGAAGTTGATTCGACAACGAGTCTTGCAGATCGTGGCCGGCTACGAAGACTGTAATGACGCCGATACGCTGCGCTCGGATCCGATGCTCAAGACAGTCTGTGATCAGTTGCCCGAGAGCGATCCCGATTTGGCCACCCAGCCGACTTTCTCCCGTTTGGAGAACTCCGTCACCAAGAAGGATCTGATGCGTCTGAGCCAGTGGCTGCTACGCCGTTATGTGCGCTCCCTGAAGAAGAGACGTCCCAGCAAGATCATCCTGGATCTGGACAGTACCGACGACCACACTCACGGTCAGCAGGAGTTCTCCTTCTACCATGGGTATTACCGAAACCACATTCTGCATCCTTTGCTGATCTTCGATGCCGACACGGGCGACCTGGTGTGTGTCGTGTTGAGACCTGGCAACAAGGGGGCTGCCTCTCACATCGTGCCCATTCTGAAGCGAGTCGTGGAGGCCATCCGACAAGGAGTGGGGACGGATGTCGAGATTGAGATTCGGGCCGACAGCGGCTTTGCCACGCCTCGGCTCTACGAGTTCTGTGAAGGTGAAGAGAATCAACTCCAATATGTCATTGGGTTAAGTCGAAACCCTCGCCTGCAGCGAGTGGTCGAGCCCCTGCTGGATTCGACTCGGGAAAGGTTCGTTGAGCGGGAGGAAAAACAGCGTCAGTTTGACGAGTTTCTTTATCGAGCCAACAGCTGGGATCGATCCCGTCGCGTCATTGTCAAAGTGGAGGTCGATCAGCGCGGGATCAATCGTCGCTTTGTGGTCACCAACCGGGACGATCTCTGCTCCCAATCACTTTATGACCACTATACAAACCGAGGGCAGACCGAGAACTTCATCAAGGCCTTCAAGAATCATCTGAGCATGGACCGACTCAGCTGTCATCGATTCCTGGCCAATCAGTTTCGACTCCTCCTGCATGCACTGGCTTACCAGATGTTCGTGCGCCTCCGCGACTATCTGCACGGGACTCCCTGGCACAAGCTCGAAATCGAAACCTTACGTCGTCGTGTCCTCAAGATCGGGGCCCGCATCCGACAAACCACTCGACGCATCTGGGTCCATCTTTCCTCAGCCTTTCCCGAACAACCCCTCTTCCACCTCGTCTTGAGTCGCCTCAACTCCAGCTAGCTTCTCCCAGTTCCCCAAAAAACCGCTTCCGATACTCATCCAGGCCCAGATCTGTCTGAAATTCACTCCCCCAACCACTCAAACGCCTCGCCAACCGATATTCTTCGCAAATCCGCCTGTCACACCTGCCCGCTTCCGAGTTGGGCCACTTCTCGACTCGTTTTTCAACACCGGACTACGGTTTTTGCATAATCCGGGCTAAGAGAGGACAAAGGCAGTCAAATTGTTTCCAAGCGGTTTGAACGAAGTGGAGGAGTCTGTATGAGTTCGCTCACGAAGTCCTTAGTCCAACTGATATTCGTCACGTTGATCTTCGCAATGCTGATGTTCGGTGTCAGCTCCGTGTCCGCACAGGACCGGTGCCTTCCATCTAACTTCTGCGATCGTGACGGTGATACGTTCTTCAAGAATCACAAGAGGTGCGACGTCTGTGGAGGGCCGACCGACTGCGACGATGGTTTCTACGACCCTGACAACGACTGTGGTGGCGGCGGTGGAGAACCGAACCTCGAGCCGTGCCCCATGGGGGTCGTGTGCATTGCCGATGTGGGCAAAACATACAGAGACAACACCGTGGCCAAACAGTTTGTAGACCTGGAAGGAGGAAACTATACCAAGATAGAAAGCAACGATTTCGACAAGATATTGCAGGCGCTGCCGGAGGGAGACGAGGCCCAAGGTCTGTGCGATGCCTACGACGTGCTGGTTTTCAACTGGAATTCCCCCAGAATCAAGAATTTGAACTGGCAACGGCTTCTGGACTACATGGAATGCGGTGGTGGCATTATCTTCGAAGACCCGAAGAACGTGAGAGCCCTGGCAGCTGGTGTTTCCACCTTCGAGGTCACCGTCCATGTCAACGACGAGTTCCCCCTACTTATAACTCTCGAACCCGTACCCGTGCTGACCTTGGGACCGTTCTTCAGCCAGCAGTCAGAGTCCTTCACACTCCCCTTTATCAACAAGCACATCATATTTGACTCGGATAGCAGTAACAGCCTCTCTGGACTGGAGTCCTTCCTTTCACTGGAAAACGAGGATGTTGTTGGGCTGTACGGCGAGTTCGGCTTGGGTCGCATCGTCCTCACCGGACCTGACAACAACTTCCACGGGTCTCTTAATGGAACCCCCGATGTTTACCCGGAAGCCGAAGGCAGACATAACCATTACAAGCTGTTCTTCAACGAGATCTATTGGCTCTTGGAGCCTTAATGCCGTTCACCTGTGTTGATGAGCCGATCGAGACACGACCGACCGATTGACGCCGACAGCGGATCCCCTCACAAGTTAGGGTACCCAAATCAGTCACGGATGCCGGTCTGAGAAACGCCGGGCAGCTGGGCCACAACCCTTGACGGCAGCCTTGGTTCGTCTTTGTAGCCGACCGGACCACCTCTTCGAGAAAAGCGCGACATCAATGACCAAACTCTGAAACAAAGAATAATGATCAGGGAGCAAGCCATGAAAGGACGACTCATCCCACCGGGATTCATAGTAGCAATCTTGCTTGTGGGGGCAGCTCAGCTAGGGGGGCAACCGCCAATAGCACCTGTGGTCACGAGCGCCGTGGCGGATTTGGGCGCCGATCCCGAAACGCTGTCCCTTATCGGCGCGAACTTCGGTTCCAATCCCCAGGTGTTCATCGGTAACGACATGGGTACTCTGGATGAACTGACCATCGATCTCATGACCTTGACCGACACTTTGATCGAAGCCGAACTGGGCCCAATTGAGCCAGGTACCTACTTGCTAGTGGTCTCCACAGGTCCGAGTCAGATCCAAATGGCCGCCATGGACCTTACGATTGGTGTGGTGGGACCCGAGGGGCCGGAGGGACCGGAAGGGCCCCCGGGAGCACCCAACCCAAATATCCTCACCGAGGCATTCAACACCGCCATCGGCGTCAATGCGCTCATCAACAACAGCGGCTCTTTCAACACGGCGAGTGGGTATAAGGCGCTCCGAGACAATACCACCGGCAATCAAAACACGGCCATCGGGGGGCAGGCGCTTATCAGCAACACCACTGGCGGTAACAACACGGCGAGTGGGGTCAATGCGCTCGGCTCAAACACCACCGGTAGTTCCAACACGGCGGGTGGGCACGGCGCGCTCGGCTCAAACACCACCGGCTCTACGAACACAGCGAGGGGTCAATGCGCTCAACAAGAACACCACTGGCATTAACAACACGGCGAGTGGGTACCGTGCGCTCGCCAACAACACCACTGGCATTAACAACACAGCGAGTGGCGCCGAGGTGCTCCGCAGCAACACGACCGGCATTGGCAACACAGCGAGTGGGGTCGGTGCGCTCCTCAACAATACTACCGGCTCTGGCAACACAGCGAGTGGGGGCGACGCGCTCCTCAGCAACACAACGGGCAGTAGCAACACGGCGAGTGGGGTCAATGCACTCAGAAACAATACCACCGGCAATCAAAACACCGCCATCGGGCTTCAGGCGCTCATCAACAATACCTCCGGCAGATTCAACACAGCGAGTGGGGTCAATGCGCTTGCTGGCAACACCACCGGCCTGTTCAACATCGCCCTCGGGTATGGGGCAGGATTAAACGCAACAACTGGAGACAACAATATCTATATTGGCAACCCCGGCGTGGCAGCGGAATCGAGCACCATCAGAATCGGCGACGGCGGACACACAGATGCTTTTATCGCCGGTGTCCAGTTCGTCGGCCCCTCCTCGAAGCGGTTCAAGGAAGACATCCGCGACATGGGACAGGCCAGCACCAGCCTGATGCAGCTGCGACCGGTCACTTTTCGTTATAAAAAGGAGTACGACGCCGGTGATCATCGGCTGCAATACGGGCTGATTGCCGAGGAAGTCGCCGAGGTCTATCCCGAGCTGGTCGTCCATGATGACACCGGCAGGGTCCGGACGGTGTTGTATCGGGAACTGAACGTGATGCTGCTCAACAGACTCCAGAAACAGCACCAGGTCATGCAACAGCAACAGCTTGTGATTGACAACCTGATGGAGCGGTTATCCCGACTAGAGGGAATCTTGATCCACCAGACGTCGCTCGCGTCATTGACCGAATAGTCGGCGAATCACCTCAAAGGGCATTTATACTTCCTATACACCCAGGTACGTTAATTGATTGCAGGGACAGGCCGAGTGAAAAGCGATGGTCAGACTCAGACAGTATTGCAACTCTGAGCAAGCCCTTGCACCCAGGCGATTACCGACTCTCGCCGTGCTATGCCTCGTGAGTGGGGCGGTACTGGCAGCGGCGGGCACCTTTTCCCCCACGCAGGCACAACGCCCCCAACTCCAGAACATTGATCTCAGCTTTGAGCAGCCGATCTATCTGAAGGCCTCCAATACCGGTGCTGGGGACAAGTTTGGTATCGTGGCCATTTCCGGCGACACGCTGGTGGTCAGTGCCCGTGAGAAGAACAGCAGCGCCGGGTCTGTTTATGTGTTCGTACGTGACGGCACCACTTGGAGCCAGCAGGCTTACCTCAGGGCCTCCAATACCGATCCTGGTGACCTCTTTGGCTGGTCCGTGGCCATTTCCGGCGACACGCTGGTGGTCGGTGCACAAGGAGAAGAGCGCTATATCGGGGCGGCGTACGTGTTTACCCGCAGCGGCACTCAGTGGAGCCAGCAGGCTTACCTGAAGGCCTCTCCGTCCCCAGGGACCGATGCTGCCTTTGGCAGTTCCGTGGCCATTTCCGGCGATACGGTGGTGGTCGGAGCTGCCAATGCGTATGGGGGTTTCGGAGCAGCGTATGTATTTGCCCGCAGCGGCACGACCTGGAGTCAGCAGGCCGATCTGACGGATATCGGAGTTTGTGACAACTTCGGCCAGTCCGTAGCCGTTTCCGGCGACACGGTGGTGGTCGGTTCTCTTTGGGCGGAGGCGCACTTCGGCCAGTCCGTAGCCGTTTCCGGCGACACGGTGGTGGTCGGTTCTCATTGGGCGGAGGCGGCATATGTCTTTACCCGTAACGGCACGGTGTGGAGCCAGCAGACCTGTTTGAGAGCCTCCAATACGGCGTTCGGCGACAACTTTGGCGTTTCCGTAGACCTTTCCGATGACACGCTGGTGGTCGGTGCTTGGGAGGAGGACAGCAGCGCCACCGGCATCAACGGCGATCAGAGTAATAATTCAGCGGACCGTGCCGGGGCGGCGTATGTATTTACCCGCAGCGGCACGGTATGGAGCCAGCAGGCCTATCTCAAGGCCTCCAATACCGGCCCATCTGACTTCTTCGGCCGTTGGGTACGCATGTTCGACGACACGCTGGTGGTCGGTGCGAATCATGAGGCCAGCAATGCCACCGGCATCAACGGCGATCAGAGTAATAATTCAGTCCCTTCTGCCGGGGCGGCGTATGTGTTTACCCGTAACGGCACGGTGTGGAGCCAGCAGGCCTATCTCAAGGCCTCCAGTACCGGCGTTGATGACCGGTTTGGCAGGTACATTTCCGATGACACGATAGTGGTCGGTGCTTTCCTGGAGGACAGCAACGCCACCGGCATCAACGGCGACTCGGATGACAACTCCATGCCGGATGCTGGGGCGGTTTATGTCTTTCCTTACCTGTCCGAAGCCCCCGACGACGATAGCGATGGTGTGGATGACAGTATTGAAAATGAAGCTCCCAACGGAGGTGACGCCAACAATGATGGAACCGCCGACAGCGAACAGGCCCACGTGGCTTCCCTGCCCAACGCCGTGACGGGAGAGTACGTCAGCCTGATCTCGGCCCAGGGGACTTCTCTCGTCTCCGTGCAGGCTGTCGAGAACCCGTCGCCGATGGATCTGCCCCCGGGCGTCGTCTTCCCCCTGGGCTTGTTTGAGTTCTCGGCCCAGGGTCTGGATCCGGGTACAGCTACATCCGTCGAACTTCTGTTGCCCGACGGCCTGGAGATCGACACCTACTACAAGTTCGGTCCCACCCCAGGCAATGGAACCGATCACTGGTACGATTTTGTCTGGGATGATCTGACCGGGGTTGAAGTCTCGGAAGGGAAACTGGACCTGCACTTCATTGACGGCAGCCGGGGAGACGACGATCTCTCCGCCAACGGAACTGTTGTAGAGCCGGGAGGTCCGGCTCAACTTCTGGGATCTTTCTTCTTTCCCCAGTTTGCCGACGGCTCCATTGCCAACATCCAGCTTCTCTGCACCCTGGTCCTGGCCAATGCCGGGGCAGACAGTGCCGTGCAGGTAGAGTTTTTCTCCTCACCGGATGGAGAACCCATGGGAGCTGACCCTGGGAGAGCTGGGAACCGACTCCCGTTTTGAATTCGAGCTGAAAGAAGGAGAGTCGATTTCACTGCAGACTCCCGGAACGGCCGATCTGCAGGTGGGCTATGCACGGGTCTTTGCCGAGCCGGACGTGGGAGGCGTCGTCGTCTTTACCCGTAGAGACCTGGCCAATGACATCACGCTGGTGGAAGCGGGAGTCGCGGCTTCCAGTCAGCTCACCGAGTTCTCCGTCGTCGTCGATTCCCTGGAGGACAGAGACACGGGACTAGCCCTGGTCTACCCGGCCGAGGAAGGCTCTCCCGACGCCAATGTCACGGTGCGACTCTATGACCAGGGGTTCAACGTGATTGCGGAACGAATACTGGATCCCCTGGTACCGGGCAGTCACTTTGCCCTGTTCGTTTCCGAGTTGTTCGAGAACCAGGACGTCATTGCTCAGGCGCAAGAGATGGAGGGGTTGCTGACGGTGGAGTCGGATCAGCCTCTGGTGGCGGTGACGCTGAGGCAGAATGATGCACCGGGCCAGGACTTCCCGGACGAAGTGCCCACGCTGACCACTTTTCCAGTGATCCCCGGCCGCCCGGGGCGGTAATTCCATCAGGCTCACCAATTCACCGGTACATAAATCTCATGCCCTTTGATGGTGACATCGACAGCCTCCCCCCTCAGAACTCCTGAGAACTCAGCAGCCAATTTGAGTGTCTCCCATTTGTCTCCCACTCTACTTCCCAATCTTTCCTAATGTTTCGGGTATTCGGTTGGCGGAAAACCCGGCCCAAGTGGTTGACTTAGTAGGTCGTTGCACACTCAGCCTTGGGATTTACGCGCGATTTCACTTAGCAGCTCTGTCAAGTAACAGGGCCGCTTGAGTCAAATCTCCCTCACTTACAATGTTGTAGCGCTCAAAAACGCTGCGTGTCTTGTGGCCTGTCATCTGCATGGCCACGCGCTCTGGTACACCGGCCCTGACCAGGTTGCGAACCGCTGTTCGGCGGAAATCGTGCAGCAGTCGTCCCGGGACACCCGCCTTCGTGCAAGCTGTACGCCATGCGCCGTAGAAGTCCTTGATGGGTTCTCCATCACGATGAAAGACCCATGGGCAGACCAGTGATTTCTCTCGTCGAATCAATCGAGTCGTCTCCCGTTGCTTCTCGAGAAGGTGTGCCTACCAGAAACTTCATAGCCCCACGCCGCGTCACTCGAAACTGAGGCCGAATTGATACGAGAGCGTTTCTCCCGGCGCACTTTCGGCATCGGCTCGGAGATTGACAGCGAGCTCGCCGAGCATCAATGATTTCAAGGGTTACGAGTTTCTGGTAGGGACACGCCTTATGTCTCCCAGGCTTCGACCGTTTCGTTACCTCCATGGCCGCTGGGATAGCTACCCGGTCGGGACGACCTGTACCGGGGCAGGACTTGCACCTGCTGGAACAACGTGCCTTTGCACGGCACACCTGGACCACTACACCTGGTCAAGAGAGCTTTACGCGGAGAGAACGTGTCGCAAGAGTACTAAAGTTCGTCTGTGTCAACCAGTGGCTTCGAGTTCTGCCTCCAAGCCTGTGGCGAAATCTTCCGAGCCCAATAGCGGACAACGTAGACTGCCCCTTTCCTACTCATCCTTGCGCGCTGCGCGCCGCGGTGCGCGCGTAGAACCAGAGCAGCCAGACGATGCCCCCGATGGCCGCCGCGGCAAGCAGTGTGTCGCCGACCGTTCCCAACACTAGTGGAAAGCCGGTGATCTTCCGGCCTCCGTGGGCGACGACCCAGATCGCCAGCACGACGCCGGTCAGGCCTTCGCCGCCTACGAAGCCGGACCCGAGGAGCACGCCCTGCTCGCGCTGGCGATTGGCCGTCTCGTCGTCCTGGTTTCGCGTCAAAGTCAAGCGGGTCAGGCCGCCCACGAACACGGCCGCCATCGTTGACAGCGGCAGGTAGACGCCGACCGCGAATGGCAGCACGGGCAGGCGGGACACAGTGGGCGACCAGTGCAATCCCGACGCCGATGAAGATCAGCGACCAGGGCAGCTTCTGGTCCAGAACGCCGTCGATGATCAGGCCCATCAGCACGCCCTGGGGTGCGGGTAGCTCCTGACCTCCGAGCCCGCCCTCAACGCTGCGGTGCAGCGTCTGGATCACGTAACAAACGACACCGGCCGAGGTGACGACGCCGATCAACTCGGCGATCTGCTGCAGCCGCGGCGTGGCCCCCAGCACGAAGCCGGTCTTGAGATCCTGCGAAGTGTCGCCGGCGATCGAGGCGGCGATGCAGACCGCGGTGCCGACCATCAGCGCGGTCGCCTTGCCCAGTGTCGGTCCAGCCGGCAGCCCAGAAGATCGCCGAGGTCGCCAGCAGCGTGGCGATCGTCATCCCGGACGTCGGGTTAGAGGTCATGCCAACCAGTCCCACGATGCGCGAGGAGACAGTGACGAAGAAGAAGGCGAAGATCGCGATCAACAGCGCGGCTAGACCGCGCACCACGATCGAGTCGATGTAGCCCAGAATTCCGGGAACGCCGGCTAGCACGACGAGGATCCTGAACAGGATCAGCAGCACCGTCCGGAACGACAGGTCTCGGTCGGTCCTCTTCGGCGCCGATGTAGCGCACGTAGCGGTCACGCAGGGCACCGGAAGACATGTTGCGGATCAAGTGCTCGGTCTCGGGGTAGAAGGGCGTGGAGAAGTCCATTCCCCAGAGGTAGATCGCAGGGACGATGACGAGCGCAGACAACGCGCTGCCGGCGACCATCACCGTGGCGATGCGAATGCCCAGGATGTAGCCCACGCCGATCAACGCCGGCGAGACGCCGACCGCCAGATGCCCCTTCTCAGGGCAAGGCGACGTGGAACTTGCCGGGGATCAGCTTGAGCCCACTTGTCAGCTGCTTGGCCAGCATGCCGAAACCAAGCCCACGAAACACGTTCGCCGCCTGCCTGCCGCCCTGCTCTGCCGCCACCAGCACCTCTGCACAGGCCATTCCCTCGGGGTAGGGCAGCTTTCCATGCTCGCGCACGATCAGGTAGCGCCGCAGCGGGATCATGCACAGCACGCCGATCAGCCCGCCGGCCATCGCCAGCAGCGTCATTTGCCGCCAGTCCGGTGGCATGCCCCAGATGAAGAGCGCGGGAATCGTGAACAGCACGCCCGAGGCGACCGACGAGCTGGCCGAGCCGACTGTCTGAGATATGTTCAGCTCCAGGATATTGTGCTTGAGACCGAGGGCACCGATCAGGCGAAAGGCGACGACGGACAGCACGGCCACGGGGATCGAGGTGCTGATCGTCAGGCCGGTCTTCAACCCCAGGTAGGTGTTGGCAGCCCCGAACAACATCCCCAGCAGCACGCCGGAGAGCACCGCCTTGACCGTGAACTGGGACAAAGGCTCGCTGATCTAGGGGGTATAGTTCTCCCCTTCCGCGATCTCGTAGGCGTTGCGGGAAAGCCGCTTATGGTCCATCGAGCCCTCGAAAAACGCGGCCAACATACCACAACCTGAAATTCGGCCGTACCGCGAGTTTGCCGCGAGACGAAAATGCCAGGTAGAATCACGTTGGATCGAGTTTTTGCGGACCACGGGTGACGCTCAGGCAGAATGACGCCCCGGGTCAGGACTTCCCGGACGAGGTTCCCACGCTGACCACCTTCCCGGTGATTCCCGGGAGGCCGGGGCAGTAATTTCATCAGACTCCCCCCGGTAATTCACCGGCACATAGAATCTAATGCCCCTTGGATGGTGACATCGACAGGGCCCTTTTCCGAGCGGCTCCGACGTTAGTGGTCGTAGCGGTCTCGACCCGATCGGGGGGCGATTAACTGCTGTGCGGGAGTTATCCCACTGCTTCCCTCACAGCCGAAACCACATCTTCGGCCTCGGGCCAGGGTCGGCGAAAGAGCAGCGCCAGCAGCCCCCCTTTTCGAGAGACAATACTGCGTCCGTCAACCATGACGTCGAACTGACCCTTGCGACCCTTTTCGAGTTCGACCGGGAACCCCAAGGCTTCCTTGATCTTGGCAGCGTAGCTCGCCGCCTTCGTGCCGGACGTGCCTCAGGTGTTGCAGTAGAGAATCCGGATGTCCATACGAAGGAGTATAGCAGCTGATCTCAAGTGCACTGACCGTCCCGGTCGGTGATCTTTCTTCCGGACCTTGCAGGTTGTCTACCCGAAAAACTCTGCTTATTTGGCAGGCACTTACAGAACCGGCTTCCAGGACTTAAAATCCTGGGGGCCGTAGGCCCGTGTGGGTTCGAGTCCCACCCTGGGCACTTTAGAATCAACAAGTTACAAAGATAGCCGCTTTCCTTACCAACCCAAAGTCGGCGTTTTGTAACCAAAATTGTAACCACGCCAAACCAACTCCACCCCACTCCAGCCAACTCAGAGCAGCAGAGAGGACCATGCGTGGGAGACCAATAAGTCCACGGTGACTAAGACTCAACCTGGACTCGTTTCAGGGGGTAAGGTCACTCTCTCTCACCGGAGGAACAGGGTATCGCGAGAAGCTTGATGAGCCTGTACCAGATGATCCCGAAGGCTGCCGAAAAGACCCTCCAGCAATTCCCGGAGTTGGCCAGCCAGCTGGAAGCAAACCCCTTGCCCGACGATGTCGATCGAGTTAGTCTAGGTGCAGCTCCGACCCATCCAACGTGCGCGATGAACAAAGGCTCGGAAAGAAAGCAGAAATGAGCTGACGGAAGTCCATGGGATCGTTGAAATGAATGGCGCAGAAGCCCGATCAGAATGGGATGAGACGTTACGTGCGATTCTCGCAGGGACGGCAGCATCAACAGGCGATGAGTTCTTTCGCGCGCTTGTCTCTAACCTCGCCTCCGCGCTCCACGTCCGATGTGCCTTTGTTTCCGAGTTTGCCAATGGGGAATACCAGGGTTCGCACCCTGGCGTGTTGGACGGGAGAAGGCTTCGGCGACAACTTCGAATACGACCTGGCTGACACACCCTGTGAGCAGGTCTTGCGAGGGGAGATACGCCATTACCATGAGGGTGTCCAAGCGCTCTTTCCGAAGGACAGCGATCTTGTCAAGTTGCGGGCGGAAAGCTATCTAGCTATCCCCCTCGTGGACCCTTCGGGCAACGTTTTGGGCCATCTGGCAGTAATCGATGATAAGGCAATGGCTGAACCCCGCGATATGCCGATTTTCAAGATCTTTGCCGCACGGGCCGCGGCGGAACTGCTGCGCAAGGGGGCGGAGCAGGCGCAGCGCCAGAGCGAGGAGCGATTTCACAAGATTTTTGATCACTCCAACGACGCAATTTTCATACTAGATCCGCAGCGGGACAAAATTATTGACGTCAACTCAAAGGCCTGTGAGATGCTCGGGTATTCCCGAGAAAGATTGCTCTCTATGGCTATATCTGACATTCATCCCAATGAGATGCCAGAGTTGCAGGCTTTTGCGAAGTCAGTGTCACGCAATGGACATGGATGGACCAGTGAACTCACTTGCTTGACGAGTACAGGCAGATTCTTGTCGGCTGAGATTTCAGCCTCGTTTATCGATATCTCTGGCAGGTCCCGCATGATTGCCTTGGTACGTGATATTAGCGAGCGCAAGCGCGCAGAGGAAGCGCTGCGTCGGGTCAACGCGCGGATGAGAAGCGACCTGGAAGCTGCAGCCAACGTCCAAGCAGCGCTTCTTCCTACGGCGTCTCCGGACCTCCCGGGATTGAGTTTTGCTTGGGCATTCAAGCCCTGCGAGGAGCTGGCCGGAGATATTTTAGACGTCTTTCAGCTTGATGAAGAGCATGTCGGTTTTTATCTCCTAGACGTGAGTGGTCATGGCGTTGTGGCAGCCCTGCTATCGGTTACGCTAAACCGCGTCTTATCACCTGAGCCAAGCTTGCCTTCCGCACTCAAGCAGCACATCGGTGACTCCAAATATCGCCTCTTGACCCCTCCTGAAGTCGCTAGACAATTGAATTGCCAGTTTCCCTTCGAGCCTGCCAGGCCTCAGTACTTTACGCTCCTTTTCGGGATCCTGAACCTGAGGAAGAACGAGTTTCGCTATGTCTCTGCTGGCTCCCCTGGCCCCGTCCGGCAGTCACAGGGTGGGGATGCGATGATTCTAGAAACAGCCGGGTTTCCGATAGGCTTGTTCCCGGAGGCTAGTTGGGAGGAACAGGTTCTCGATCTAAACCCGGGAGATCGACTGTATCTCTACTCTGATGGTCTCACTGAAGCTGTGAACGGGGACGACGAGGAATTCGGCATAGAACGCCTCATTCGCGCAATCGGTCAAAGCAAGACCAAGGTGCTCAAGGAAAGCCTCTCATTTCTGCTGAGCAGCGTTGAGGAATGGCGTGGAGGAGCTCGGCTTGAGGACGACATCTCGATTCTAGCCGTTGAGATGACTCAGTAGAACCGAATTGCCTCGCGTCCCTGGGCTGGGTTCCGCTCACCAACTTCTCTTCCACCTCTGTGGTTCCCGTTTATTCGGTCCCGTCCTATCCGAAAACTCGGCCGAGATCGTTCCGGGGCTGACTCCGTCATGGCTTTCGGGTCAAATCAGCTCAAGAGGTGTGTAGCCGTCGAGATCCTGAACCATCGAACTCATTTGGATTTCGAACCACTTCTGGAACATCCCTAGCCCGGATTATGCAAGAGATCTGAATCCGAGTGAGATTTGGGCCCAGAAAAAAAGCCGTAGCTCTCTGATATAAAAGGGTTTACATAAACAACGACCCTAAACAGGAGCTACGGCAATGTTGAAAGCAGTCTGCCAGAATACCCTGCTATTTCACAGCCACCGAAAGATCACGGCGCGTTTTGATGGGGGGAGTCTGACTTCCGACGCAGGATGGTTGTTGTTTGGATCCCTGGATCGGCAACATCGGTTGTGCGAGGGCTTCAGTTCGTGTATTTCGGAAAGCCGGGACCGACGCTACGTTCGTCATGACCTGTTGAAGTTGATTCGACAACGAGTCTTGCAGATCGTGGCCGGCTACGAAGACTGTAATGACGCCGATACGCTGCGCTCCGATCCGATGCTCAAGACAGTCTGTGATCAGTTGCCCGAGAGCGATCCCGATTTGGCCACCCAGCCGACTTTCTCCCGTTTGGAGAACTCCGTCACCAAGAAGGATCTGATGCGTCTGAGCCAGTGGCTGCTAGGCCGTTATGTGCGCTCCCTGAAGAAGAGACGTCCCAGCAAGATCATCCTGGATCTGGACAGTACCGACGACCACACTCACGGTCAGCAGGAGTTCTCCTTCTACCATGGGTATTACCGAAACCACATTCTGCATCCTTTGCTGATCTTCGATGCCGACACGGGCGACCTGGTGTGTGTCGTGTTGAGACCTGGCAACAAGGGGGCTGCCTCTCACATCGTGCCCATTCTGAAGCGAGTCGTGGAGGCCATCCGACAAGCAGTGGGGACGGATGTCGAGATTGAGATTCGGGCCGACAGCGGCTTTGCCACGCCTCGGCTCTACGAGTTCTGTGAAGGTGAAGAGAATCAACTCCAATATGTCATTGGGTTAAGTCGCAACCCTCGCCTGCAGCGAGTGGTCGAGCCGCTGCTGGATTCGACTCGGGAAAGGTTCGTTGAGCGGGAGGAAAAACAGCGTCAGTTTGACGAGTTTCTTTATCGAGCCAAGAGCTGGGATCGATCCCGTCGCGTCATTGTCAAAGTGGAGGTCGATCAGCGCGGGATCAATCGTCGCTTTGTGGTCACCAACCGGGACGATCTCTGCTCCCAATCACTTTATGACCACTATACAAACCGAGGGCAGACCGAGAACTTCATCAAGGCCTTCAAGAATCATCTGAGCATGGACCGACTCAGCTGTCATCGATTCCTGGCCAATCAGTTTCGACTCCTCCTGCATGCACTGGCTTACCAGATGTTCGTGCGCCTGCGCGACTATCTGCACGGAACCCCCTGGCACAAGCTCGAAATCGAAACCTTACGTCGTCGTGTCCTCAAGATCGGGGCCCGGATCCGACAAACCACTCGACGCATCTGGGTCCATCTTTCCTCAGCCTTTCCCGAACAACCCCTCTTTCACCTCGTCTTGAGTCGCCTCAACTCCAGCTAGCTTCTCCCAGTTCCCCAAAAAACCGCTTCCGATACTCATCCAGGCCCAGATCTGTCTGAAATTCACTCCCCCAACCACTCAAACGCCTCCCCAACCGATATTCTTCGCAAATCCGCCTGTCACAACTGCCCGCTTCCGAGTTGGGCCACTTCTCGACTCGTTTTTCAACACCGGACTACGGTTTTTGCATAATCCGGGCTAACTGAGTAGACAGCCGGTCACGCCCCCTGACTTCCTTGCTGTGTTAGCGAAGAGAGGGCTTTTCAGACATCTCAGATGGTTGATTGGCTTAAGGATAGGGCAGCTTGATTGCGCGTCGCAACCGTCAACACCTGCTGGGCGCCACGTTAACCATTCGCAGCCGTGCAGAGTGTCAGCAAACCTCACACCTTTAGAAAACCGGCCTAACTGACCTGTCCGCATACACTTGAACGTACCTGAGTGCAAACCACTGTCGCGCTCCTTTACATTTTTGGCTGTCTAGCCGAGTAAGGCTGCCCCTACAGAATCCTGCTTTCGCCAACTTCATAGGGGGTTACAGTGCCACCTCAAAAACCTGGAACAAGAATTGCTTTCGACACTGGCAAGGGTTCGTGTTTCCGCACAAGAAAGTCGCTGGAGTGAGGATGCAACGGATAGTTCACTGGGTTGATTAGAAGAGATAGAAATCCATGACAAAACTGTTTATCGCCACGGCTATTGGATTCTTGGTCACCATGCCACTCTGGGCTGGGCAAGTACCCATGCCAGAACCCGCAAGTATCACCCTGCTCTTGATTGGAGCAGGTGCAATCGCTGGTCTGGGTGTTCTGAGAAACAAGTTTAAGTAGAAACGCGGCTTCATCTGGGGGAGGGAGGAAGAAAGCCGTGACGACAGGGTTAGTCTCCATTGCTTGCGGATTGTTGGTGGCAATGCCACTTTGGGCCGCGTACGATTGGCTGTTTGACCGGCCCAGGACCCGCAAGTAGCCTCCTTCTCTGAACCACAAATTGTGGGTGTGTTGTCCCCAGAGGGAACGCGCTCCACTTCGTATGGCCCCGGGGGAGCAGCCTCTCTTGAACAAACATGGCTTTCACGGGGCCTCCATTCAATTACCCTTTGCCGGTGCAGCCGTCGATGGGTGCGAGAAAAAGAGGAGGAACTCTTGAGGGCGGGCGCCGCCCGCCTTCCCCTGAAGACGGTGGGCGCCCTTCGGAAGTAAGACCCAGGCTCGCTCAGAGGGATGAGGAAGCGTCGCCTAGGGTTCCCCTTCCTTATAAACCCTGGTCGTCTGTAGGAGTGGTGAGGGTGCTCACAACTTGCTCAAGTGCTACAGGTTTCGCAGGGAAACGAAGTAGCCCCTTCTTTTTTGAGCCTCGTTCACTGTACGTCGTCAGCGCAAATGGGACAAAATGGCCCGAGGTTTAAGAGACACTCGGGGCCGCTGCTGGTCTGGCTAGATTAGCATTGATCACTCGCCGACGGGCGAGCGTTACTCCCTTCAACCTCCTTCTTCTAGTTTGAATCGAATCTCTTCTGCCAAAGTAAACATCATCGGGCGTCACGTTTCCGAGCGCCTCGTGATAGCGCCGGCTGTTGTAGTATTCGATGAACGCTCCGATCTCCCGCTCGAGCTCCTCCGGACTCTCCCATACCAGCAGATTGATTCGCTCCTTGCAGGAGCGATGGTAGCGTTCTATCTTTCCATTCGTCTGCGGGTGGTAGGGCGAGGCCAGAATATGGCCCAGTCCCTTGGCTTCCAGATAGTAGCCGAAGTCCCTGGAGATCAGAGCCGAGCCACGATCGGTTACCAGCCGCGGTCTCTTCTGACTTTCCATCCGGTCGATACCCGTTGCCTGACAAGCCGCCTCGACAACCTCACTGAAGTCGCCCGCCGTCATGGCCGGTTGCAGCCGCCAGGCCAGGATCTTGCGGCTGAAGTCGTCCAGTACCGAGATCAGGTAATACCAACCCCAGTTCTTGATCAGTAGATACGTCGCGTCGGTCTGCCATTGCTGGTTTGGCCAGGCGGTCTTGACCCGATATTCGGAGCTTGCTGGAAACGTCTTCTGCTCAACTTCTCGGATCAGCCCTTCCGCTTTCAGGATCCGGTAGACCGACGACTCGGAGATCGTAAACCCGCACTGGTCCGTAATATGGCAGCTCACTTCCCGCGGCGACCACTCCGGATACAACAGGGCAATCTCCAACGTTTTGTGTCGCTCCTCAGGCAGGACCTGGTTCCAGACCCGGCTGTGGAAAGAGGGACGATCTCGCAAGCCCACAACACCCCTTCTACGAAAGTTTGTTCGCCACCGGTAATAGGTCGAGCGTGGTATCTGAAGCTGAGCCAGAGCCTGTGTCACCGGTAGCCCGGAACCCTCGACGGCCCGTAGAACTTCCAGCTTATATTCGGCAGCCATTCGCTGATACCTTCTCCGCTTTACAGGCCCAAACTTTTTTTCAGCCGCTGATTGTCCAGCACCGTCTCAGCCACGGCCCTCTTGAGCGCATCGTTTTCTTCCTTGAGCCGTCGTACTTCCTGGGATGTGGCATCCCGCCGCGTGTCCCGGGTCAACCCGTTCTTGCCGGCATCCAGAAAGGCCTTCGACCATTTGTAATAGATCGACGGCTGAATTCCTTCTTGTCGACACAGCTCGGTGATCGGGACTTCGCCCCGAAGTCCCTCCAGGACAATCCGGATCTTCTCATCGGCGGAAAACTTCCGGCGGGTCTTTCTGCGAATCTGTTTAACAACGTCTGTGGCCATGGTGGTTTCTCCTCTTTGTTACGCCACGGCCAGCATCGACACCCCGACAGAAGCTGTCAAGCTCCCTTCAAACTGTCTCTAAGTCCTGAGGCTCAATGTGTCTCATTGCTGCTGACGGGATACAGCCTGCCGTCACAGATAATCAGGTCACGGTGAACATCTATGGATATACGCGGTCCAAGGCAAACCTCGCATCTCCAGAGAATCCCGGGCCCTAGAAATCCCCCCCCGAAAAAAAGCAAGTGCGTTCGGATTCGGTTCTCGGTATAAGGGACGCGATTTCAGATAAAACGAAGCAATTCTACTTTTTTCTTTTTTCTGCCAGGTTGCGGCTGGGTTGCGGAAGTTGTGAGATACTGCCCCTTATTTTCGCCTATTACCGGGCCTGTAACCCGCAAAGTACCGTAACTAAAGGGCTTTTAGGCTAATTTGCAAGCAGGGGGTCACCGGTTCGAATCCGGTTACCTCCACCATTGATTTCGATAACTTACGACGAATCTTCGGTGTCCGTGATTTCTTGACTGTGCCAGTTATTGTGTCAGTTCGGTAGGCGGAATCGAGGATCTGGATCGCCCACCATTAACAAGACCCTGTTGGCACTGCGGGGGACATTACGTGCAGCCTCAGTGACCACGACGGCGCGGTATGACCGCAGGGGTGAGAAGGCCAAGAAGAAGGCCGCCAGGACGCTGCACGTGCCGTATCAGGCCCGGCTGAAGTAGCAGTTCTGGGGTCTTAGCAATAGCCCCCAGCTGCTCGACTAATGCAATCGTTAGGGCAGCCGAGCGATGTGAAAGACCAGCATCACCATAAAGAGGCAGCCGATGACTAAAGTGAGATCCAGGAGCCTAAACTCTGGAAGGTTCATGATTTCCTCTCCTGGTGCCAATTATCACATCAAATCACAGAAAATCCAATCAAATAGTAGCAACTTAGAGCAAACCAGCACAATGATTTCCCGCAGACGATCAGATCGTTTTCTGGGTTCCGAGCGTCAAGAAATTCAGGCAGCTTGTTGAAGCAGGCAAGCTCCCCGGGGTCATTGAAAACAGTGGTGTGATTCTGGGCGACCTCAAACCCGAACACTACGACCTGATTACGTCAGGAGCCGAGGGTGTCTTGTTTGATTGGGATGAGCCTGGGGTGGTTATGCGAATAGGTCATTGAGCCTGTACCTTTCCGGGATTGAAATGGGATCCTCACCTGTCAATGTGGTTCTCGATCACCCTGTACCGAAAAGCACCGAAGTTTTCCGGGAGCTCCCTGATATAATGGGGGAACACGTTCAAGTACGACTTCAAGCGGGGTTGGGGAACCACTACTTCAAGGCGAGACACAAGTCCCACAATTGCTATTGGATTCGCTCGTGTAATTCCCCTAATCCTCAGAGGACTGGAAACTGATCAACCTTGTGAGGCAATGAATCATGGAGGGATTTAGCGGAACACTTCGCTCATTGCTGGATGAACTTGGGCTCTTGGTTGAGTCCCTCGGCGGTTTGGGCTTGGTGATTCTCCTCGGGTTGGTTGTCGCGGCTGTTTTGGTAGTGTTTGGGTTGATTCGTAAGTAGAAAACAAGGGATCTGCCCGAGACCGATGAGAAGGTCCAAACTAATGGGTAGCGAACCATAGGCGGGACCTCAGGACCGCGACCATTCGGCGGGATGTCTAAAAGACTCGTCGGTCGTCGCCGTCCACAGGTCCCATCACGTTCCACGCTCTACGTCTTGGTGGCACTCTACTCCAGGGCTTGCCAGAGGTAATCATTCAAGGGGCGGACAGAACGGAAATAGCGCATCAGTAGAGCCGTCAGATCTTTGCGCAGAACGGACTCCGGAGGAAGCTCCACAAGAACATAGAATGCCTTGTTGAAGAGCAGGGGGTTGTACTCGCCGGCTTCTTTGAACTCCTTCGGCAATATCTTGTTCCTGTCCCCTTGAAGCACGGGGCCACGCCGACGCAAGCAAGAACCGCGATGCTGTTGCTGCAAAGCTCGACCCTAAGTCGCTCGCCGAGGCCCAGAAACTCTCAACGGAGTACTTCAAACGCTATGTCGAGCCGTTCCAGTAGGCGGAACTCCTAGCCCGGATTATGCAAGAGATCTGAATCCGAGTGAGATTTGGGTCCAGAAAAAAAGCCGTAGCTCTCTGATATAAAAGGGTTTACATAAAAACAACCCTAAACAGGAGCTACGGCTATGTTGAAAACAGTCTGCCAGAATACCCTGCCATTTCACAGCCACAGAGACATCACAGCTCGTTTTGATGGGGGGAGCCTCACTTCCGACGCAGGATGGTTGTTGTTTGGATCGCTGGATCGGCAACATCGATTGTGCGAGGGCTTCAGTTCGTGTATTGCGGAAAGCCGGGACCGACGCTACATTCGTCATGACCTGTTGAAGTTGATCCGACAACGAGTGTTGCAGATCGTGGCCGGCTACGAAGACTGTAATGACGCCGATACGCTGCGCTCGGATCCGATGCTCAAGACAGTCTGTGATCAGTTGCCCGAGAGCGATCCCGATTTGGCCACCCAGCCGACTTTCTCCCGCTTGGAGAACTCCGTCACCAAGAAGGATCTGATGCGTCTGAGCCGGTGGCTGCTACGCCGTTATGTGCGCTCCCTGAAGAAGAGACGTCCCGCCAAGATCATCCTGGATCTGGACAGTACCGACGACCACACTCACGGCCAACAGGAGTTCGCCTTCTACCACGGGTATTACCGAAACCACATTCTGCATCCTTTGCTGATCTTCGATGCCGCCACGGGAGACCTGGTCTGTGCCGTGTTGAGACCTGGCAACAAGGGGGCTGCCTCTCACATCGTGCCCATTCTGAAGCGCGTCGTGGAGGCCATCCGACAAGGAGTGGGGACGGATGTCGAGATTGAGATTCGGGCCGACAGCGGCTTTGCCACGCCTCGGCTCTACGAGTTCTGTGAAGGTGAAGAGAATCAACTCCAATATGTCATTGGGTTAAGTCGCAACCCTCGCCTGCAGCGAGTGGTCGAGCCCCTGCTGGATTCGACTCGGGAAAGGTTCGTTGAGCGGGAGGAAAAACAGCGTCAGTTTGACGAGTTTCTTTATCGAGCCAACAGCTGGGATCGATCCCGTCGCGTCATTGTCAAAGTGGAGGTCGATCAGCGCGGGATCAATCGTCGCTTTGTGGTCACCAACCGGGACGATCTCTGCTCCCAATCACTTTATGACCACTACACCGACCGAGGGCAGACCGAGAACTTCATCAAGGCCTTTAAGAATCATCTGAGCATGGACCGACTCAGCTGTCATCGATTCCTGGCCAACCAGTTTCGACTCCTCCTGCATGCACTGGCTTACCAGATGTTCGTGCGCCTGCGCGACTATCTGCACGGAACCCCCTGGCACAAGCTCGAAATCGAAACCTTACGTCGTCGTGTCCTCAAGATCGGGGCCCGGATCCGACAAACCACTCGACGCATCTGGGTCCATCTTTCCTCAGCCTTTCCCGAACAACCCCTCTTTCACCTCGTCTTGAGTCGCCTGAACTCCAGCTAGCTTCTCCCAGTTCCCCGAAAAACCGCTTCCGACACTCATCCAGGCCCAGATCTGTCTGAAATTCACTCCCCCAACCACTCAAACGCCTCGCCAACCGATATTCTTCGCAAATCCGCCTGTCACAACTGCCCGCTTCCGAGTTGGGCCACTTCTCGAGCCCTTTTTCAACAGCGGATTACGGTTCTTGCATAATCCGGGCTAGGTGCTTTGCCGGAGACGGCCTTGAACTTCAGAATCAGTCAGCCAGCAGACGAGCCAGATAGCGAACGGAGAGTTGGTGCGCGGGGTGGAACGTCTCACTCTGCACGTACCTGGTCAGGCTGCGCCGCATTTGGCGGGCAGCCAGTCGCTTGCCCAAATCAGTTGAAAGATCATATCCGCACACCAGGAGACGTCCTGCCCCTACGCGAGCTTCGAAAATCTGCCCTAGAAGTTGGTTGAAGTGGAAGTCCGGCACCAGTTGCACGATGGGTCTAAACCCCGACGGCGCTTCATCAAGAAGAAGAGTTGTCGCATTTCGGGTTAACTCGTGCCACTGCCAGTCGCTGTGGCCGGAATTGGGAAATCCATCCAGGGCTGGATGTGCTGGATCGCAAACAATACCCAGCGACGAGAATTCGTTTCCCCACCACACAGCTGTCCAGTAGGCCGATTCAAAACCGGTTGTCTGCGTTTTCTCATTCTTCAAGCCGTGTCCCAGAAAGAGAACGCTCTCGCCCTCGGCAAGGGCTCTTTGTGTAGCCGCGTCGAACTTGGTAGTAATGGTTATCTCCGTCTCTGGTGCATCTTCCCGATGAGGATAGGCCCAGAGATGCCACTGATTCAGGAATTCATCTGCGCTGATCTCGAGTGTCAGGGCACTAGCCTCGGAGAGGCCGTCCAACGGTACGTTGATCTGTCCGAGTGTCGCCACACCACCTGTCGCTACATCGGTGGAACCTAGCCGGCCCTCGGCCACAGTCTCACCTGAAGCCGTCTTCAAAGACCATACTGCCTGGCAACCGATCAGATCCCGTGGACCGAAATGAGCCATCTCCACCTGTGCTGAGAAGAGGTCACCGATGGTCCAGGTGTGGCTCGGAAACCTGGCGAGCAACACCGTTTCCGAGTTCCATTGCCTTACTTGTTCAGCAGTGATCACACCCTTCGCCTCAAAAAAAGGATCCAGGATTCCTGCCAGTGCCTCGCTGTGACCGGTGTAATCGTTCAGCACCAGTTGGTGGTACCCCGCCAACTCGGCTGATCTGAGCACGGCCTCGTGTTCGGCTTTGTGCTGGATATACTGAAATTTGGCGGATGCCTCTTTGAAATCCCCGACCTGATCCGCTAACCCGCTTCTCTTGAGCATTTCTTGTAGACGCACAAGATTGTAGGGGCGCAAAGGACCGGTGAACTTGGGAATCAGTTCGCCCAGATCGGGGAACACTACACGCTGGCCAGTCTCATGGGCCACGATTGGCAGTTCTACACCATCCAGTGCTGGAGAGAAATCCCAGAGCGTGTGAGGGGGGCCTAGGCCACGAGTCCTGGCCTGACCCATTGCCTGACCCGTGGCACGAGTCCTCGCCTGAGCCGTTGAATGCGTTACCCAGTAGTCGTCCGCAGCAACGGTCTTTCGAGCCCCGGTAGCGTTGTAACGCCTGCGTGGATCTCGGTCTTTGATCTCTTGCAGGAGCTCGTTGACCAGCTGCCAGTCGCTATCCATCCCGAATTCGTTGCCAATAGAAAAAAGAGCGAAAGATGGGTGATTGCCATAGGCTGTGCTGATCCGGGAGATCTCGTTTCTCACAAAACCAACAACCTCACTGTCATATCCCAGGAGCTTCGGGTAGCTGGCGGTTTTGACCGTCCAGTTATCCACCCAGAAGGGCGTCTCCGGAGCCAGGTACAAGCCCAGGCGATCGGCAGCTTCGAAGGCGGCCTCGGGCGGGCACCAGGTGTGAAACCGAACATGGTTGAACCCAAATCTCTTGACGGTCTCCAGTGTACTCAGCCACTCTTCGAGCGTCATAGGGGGATGCCCGGTTGTGGGATAGACAGCTTTGTCTACAGTTCCCCTGAGAAAGATGCGCCGGCCGTTCATGCGAATGACGCGGCCTTCGCGCTGGATACTTCGAAAGCCGAACATTGAGCTCAACTCGTGCGCGTCCTTGCCGCTTTCGATTCTCGCCGTGAGCTGATACCGAACCGGGTGAAACTCATCCCAGAACTGGACAGGGTGAGTAACGGCCACTCTCTGCTCATGGATCGGCTCTCCCCGGTCGACCTGCAGTTCGACCGTTGTTGCACCGTAGACGGTGCCTCCATCTGGATTCCCAATCTCCAGGACCAGAACAGCGTTCTGCGGTCTGGCACTGGCATTGCGTAAGCTGATCTCGACTCCCACGGACTTGCCATCAGCGGCGGGGAAGAGCTGTAGTCCCCCGATGGGCGACGGCTGGCGTGGCCATCAACTCGATATCACCGACAATACCGTTCCATCGTGTCTGAGTCTCCGGAGTGTAGGAATGACCCAGGATGCCGATGTTGTGCACCATTGAGTTGTCGACACAGATGGTCAAACGGTGCTTACCGGCTTCCAACCGACCCAGTTCATACCGATGTTCAGTGACGAGACTGTCGAAGGAACCCATGTAACGATCGTCGATCCAAACCAAGGACTTCCAGAGGACTCTTTCCAGGCGCAATTGAAGAATCTTGGTGGCCCAATCCCCGGGAATCTCAAGCTCCCGCTGATACCAGGCCTTCCCAACGTAGAACCACTCGCGAACCAATTGGCCGGCCTCGTCGGCTCTACTGGCCGGATTGGTTCCAGGCCACTGCGTCCTCAGGACCTGAACATGGGTTGACCACTGAGGATGAGGCATCCGATAGGTCATGGTCTCTTTGTCGAGAGGAAACCCGCGGGCATTCTGATCCGTGGTGCCGGGAAGACTGACTTCGGTTGTGAACTGATCCTCAAACCACCGTTCGTGGATTCCCAGGTCCAGAGGATCCAAACGGAAAAGCCATACTCCGTCAAGGGGAATGCTGTCAGGACTTGCTGACGGAGAAGCGATCCCAAGGGTGACCCAAAAGGCAGCGAAGAACTGTGCTCTGAGGCAGGCGTGAAACCACTCCATCTGAACCTTGTACAACATCCCTTGATTCCTCTTCTACTGCTGAGGATACGCCCGTGACACAACTATAATGACTGAGTAGTCTTAGATTATGGATCGAAGAGATTTCCTCAGGGCAAGCGGATTAGCCCGGATTATGCAAGAACCGTAGTCCGGTGTTGAAAAACGACTCGAGAAGTGGCCCAACTCGGAAGCGGGCAGGTGTGACAGGCGGATTTGCGAAGAATATGGGTTGGCGAGGCGTTTGAGTGGTTTGGGGAGTGAATTTCAGACAGATCTGGGCCTGGATGAGTGTCGGAAGCGGTTTTTCGGGGGAGCTGGGAAAAGCTAACTGGAGTTCAGGCGACTCAAGACGAGGTGGAAGAGGGGTTGTTCGGGGAAGGCTGAGGAAAGATGGACCCAGATGCGGCGAGTGGTTTGTCGGATCCGGGCCCCAATCTTGAGGACCCGACGACGTAAGGTTTCGATTTCGAGCTTGTGCCAGGGGGTTCCGTGAAGATAGTCGCGCAGGCGCACGAACATCTGGTAAGCCAGTGCATGCAGGAGGAGTCGAAACTGATTGGCCAGGAATCGATGACAGCTGAGTCGGTCCATGCTCAGATGATTCTTGAAGGCCTTGATGAAGTTCTCGGTCTGCCCTCGGTTTGTGTAGTGGTCATAAAGTGATTGGGAGCAGAGATCGTCCCGGTTGGTAACTACAAAGCGACGATTGATCCCACGCTGATCGACCTCCACTTTGACAATGACGCGACGGGATCGATCCCAGCTGTGGGCTCGATAAAGAAACTCGTCAAACTGACGCTGTTTTTCCTCCCGCTCAACGAACTGCAGCCGAGTCGAATCCAGCAGGGGCTCGACCACTCGCTGCAGGCGAGGGTTTCGACTTAACCCAATGACATACTGGAGTTTATTCTCTTCACATTCACAGAACTCGTAGAGCCGAGGCGTGGCAAAGCCGCTGTCGGCCCGAATCTCAATCTCGACATCCGTCCCCACTCCTTGTCGGATGGCCTCCACGACGCGCTTCAGAATGGGCACGATGTGAGAGGCAGCCCCCTTGTTGCCAGGTCTCAACACGGCACAGACCAGGTCTCCCGTGGCGGCATCGAAGATCAGCAAAGGATGCAGAATGTGGTTTCGGTAATACCCGTGGTAGAAGGCGAACTCCTGTTGGCCGTGAGTGTGGTCGTCGGTACTGTCCAGATCCAGGATGATCTTGGCGGGACGTCTCTTCTTCAGGGAGCGCACATAACGGCGTAGCAGCCACCGGCTCAGACGCATCAGATCCTTCTTGGTGACGGAGTTCTCCAAGCGGGAGAAAGTCGGCTGGGTGGCCAAATCGGGATCGCTCTCGGGCAACTGATCACAGACTGTCTTGAGCATCGGATCCGAGCGCAGCGTATCGGCGTCATTACAGTCTTCGTAGCCGGCCACGATCTGCAACACTCGTTGTCGGATCAACTTCAACAGGTCATGACGAATGTAGCGTCGGTCCCGGCTTTCCGCAATACACGAACTGAAGCCCTCGCACAATCGATGTTGCCGATCCAGCGATCCAAACAACAACCATCCTGCGTCGGAAGTGAGGCTCCCCCCATCAAAACGAGCTGTGATGTCTCTGTGGCTGTGAAATGGCAGGGTATTCTGGCAGACTGCTTTCAACATAGCCGTAGCTCCTGTTTAGGGTCATTGTTTTTGTAAACCCTTTTATATCAGAGAGCTACGGCTTTTTTTCTGGACCCAAATCTCACTCGGATTCAGATCTTTTGCATAATCCGGGTTAGCCTGCATCGTTGCTGTTGCTGTGCTAGCTCCGCAATGCGTTGCAGAAAGGGATCGCCTCAATATTCTCTTCATTATGACCGACCAACAGCCGGTCAGTTGTGTCGGCGTTTATAACGAAGCCGTTCGAACACCTCATCTGGATCAACTGGCAAGCGAGGGTGTTACTTTTAACAATTTTTATATTTCAGCCTTTCCCTGCTCGCCTTCCCGTGCCAGCATGCTGACCGGACTGTACCCGCATCATCACGGGGTGATTCAGAACAATGTCCTTCTTGATCCTTCCATTCCAACACTGGGATCTATCTGCCAAGAAGCCGGCTACCACACCGGGTACTTTGGGAAAGGGCATTTGGGGGGAAATATGTATCCCGACCAGAACAAAGATCCGTTACCGGAAGAGTTCACCGAATACTGGCATTGGGAAATCAGCGAGTCTGACGACGGATGGCAGTTTGAAAAGGTAGATGGCGGACCGGGGGAGGATTTTCCACAGTTGGGATTCACGGAGTGGGCTGGCGGCTGGCGGCAATACAAGAACTGGCTTCGAGAGCGGGGACAGAATCAGTTCATCGCAGTGGCAGGCAATCATGAGGCCGTTCCATCAGCAACGGAAGGAAAGCATATGTTTTCCCTACTCGGTGAAGACAATCATATGGCTGCTTTCTTTGCTGAAAAAACCGAACAGTTCATCAGGACACATTCAGAAGATGCGAAACCCTGGTTGGCTGTGCTTTCTTTCTTTGGCCCTCACCTTCCGGTCTCGCCCCCCGAACCATGGGATACGCTTTACTCCCTGGATGACACTCCACTGCCGGCGAATCACCTGGATTCCCTCCTAGGGAAACCATACGGGCAACAGAACAACCTGGCTTACGTCTTACCCGGGTGGTCGGATGAACAGTTCAAAGATTATATTCGCCGCTATTGGGGTTACTGTGGTTACCTCGATCAGCAAATTGGCAAGGTTGCTGTTGCACTAAAGGAAACTGGGCAGTGGGATAACACCCTTGTTGTCTTCACCAGTGATCATGGAGATATGGTTGGAGCTCATGGAATGATATGGAAACTCGATACCTGTGGATATGAGGAATTGTTCAAGGTGCCTGCCATCATAAAGATCCCGGCGATGAAGAACAGAGGTTTCCGCACAAATGTACTGGCAGGGACCATCGACCTGTTACCGACCATCCTCGAAGCTGCCGGCATTCCATTGCCACAAAGGATTGATGGACAGAGTCTTCTACCCGTCATCGGCGATAAAACAGACCTGCACAGGGAAATAGTCTTTTCCGACGTCATGAACCAGTCCATTGTTTGCCGGAATGAGAGGTACAAGTTCGTGCTGAACTGGAGAGAGCGTGATCTGGATGAGTTGTATGACCTGCAATCCGATCCCGGAGAAATGAAGAACCTGGCTTATGACGATGATTCGCAAGACGTGGTTCGGATCATGAAGCACCAGATTCTGCAATGGGCCAAAGAGACAGGCCACAGGTATGCTGATCTGATTGCCAGGAAGGCCGCGGAAGAACCGATCAAGCCAGACCAAGGAGATGGACCATGATTCCCGGCCAAGTTTCTGATCCTACTGTATGCGCTGGGCGATTCGCGAAGTGAGTGGTTTCCTCAACTGGAGGACGATTGGCGCAGGTTTGCAGCTACAGAAAAAGGAAGACAATCGCGATGCCCGTCCCCAGCAGTAGGCTGATGGCGCCGCTGATGATCTTCTTGGTTTGGAGCCACATATAGAGGGCGGTGAGAACCAGGATAATGAGGCCCAGGGCAAGACCGTCCATGCTGATCACCCAGAGCCTCGTGGCAAACCAGGTCAAATTTTCTTTCTTGGGATTAAACCTCTTCATCTCGCCAAAGGTGTGAAGCTGATTGAGTATTCCAATTGAATCCGTTTGCCTTGTGCGGATTCTGGCTTCGCTGCTCTCGAGATCAATAATCACCTTCGCAGTGTTCCCTGGCTTGTACACATCGAAACGGAATTGCTTCTCTTTCTCTACATCACGCACTCCGAGCAGTTCACCTTCGAGACCCATTTCCCTGAGATAGTGGTTGGCCTTTGCCAATGGATCCTCGCCTGCAGCCAGGGTCACTGCGACGGTCGTCTCGATCCATTTCGTGCTCGTGCGGTAGTCATTCACTCTCCACTTTGGGTGGTTGAGAAAAAGACCGGTCAAGGAAAGCAGCCACAGATAGACCACAAAAAAGAGGCCCACATAATAATGGGATTTGGTCAACAGTTTCTTGATCATATCGAGTACGCGCTGCCCATTCCTAGCCCAACAGTGGCACCAGTACCAGCGCCAGGCCGACGATCCCCGCCGTCATCAGAACCAGGCCGATCTTGCGTTCCTGTTTCAGGAAATACCAGAGATAGATACCGCTCATCCCGAGAAAGATGGAACCATAGGCGACTCCGTCGGCCAGAGCCCACCACAGGAACAGAAAAAACCAGTTCTTGTACTGCGTATGCGGGCCAGGCATGACATGCAGCCAGTACAGCGTTGATTTCAGATCATTAGGCAGGTTCTTGATCTCCAGCGTTTTTTTCTCCAGGTCCACACGGACATTCTTGCGGACGGTGGGTCTTAGCACGATGAAGCGGAATTCATTCTTTTCTTCAAAATGTCTGAAGAAGGTCACCCACCCGCTAATTCCTGTCTGCTCCATGATGCTGTGGACGGAATCCATGCTCTCAAGATTCTCGGGAATGGAGTCAATGATCTTCGTTTCCGTGGAGATGGCCGGTTTCTCCCCGGTCACCGGATGACGATGGTTGATGACGATGACGCTCACAGCGAAAATGAGCACAAAGGGTGCAACGAACAGTCCGACATAAAGATGCAGGCTGATCGTGGTCTTATAAAATAGCGGTGACTTGCAGAGCCGCAGCAGCGAACGCACACCTCGGGAGAACCAGCCTTTTCTCACTCCGACCTCCACAGGACAAGTACCTTTGTCCGGCCTCGATTCGCCCTGCTGATGTCTCTGTGAGGTGTCGTCAAGCTCTAAGCTCGATTAGAATGGCAACGATAACAATTCGCGATCAGCCTCTGCGAAAACGTGGATGATTCCCGCCTGGAGAAGAAGGCAAGTAAGCGCTAATACGAGAGCCGCAGTTTTCATGTCCTGCCTCCCGATGTTAACGTTAACAAACCAGAGTTAAGTATAGCGTCAGCGGCCGACGTCTGCGCTTATTTCTCTCCTCGATCTCTTCGTTATCTTTGTGATGAGGTATGGTAGTTTCTCCAGAGTCACACAGTTCTGGTTGGAGCTATCATGGCGAAAAGGGAAGACTTTAGCCGGCGTAATTTCTTGAAAGTGTGCGGCTGTAGTCCGCTGTTGAGAGCCCCCCTGGCCGGGGGCCAGGACAGTTACTCCCTGGTTGTCGATGACTTTGATCGTCCCGACTCCCCGCTATTGGCGATGGCTGGGAATCGTTGAATCCTGGTTACTGGAAAATCCAAAGCCGGGCGCTTCGCCGTCGCTTGAAGAACGTGGGTGACGGCAATCCAGTACTCTGGTTTCCCTGGCACTGGGAGACCCACCGCCGAGATGAGATACCCCTGAACCGCGATCTCTCCCTTCCCTACGGGATGATCTGGCGGCGTGATTGGAAGATGCAGGGAAACTACACCATTCAGATTGAGGTCGAGATCAAGGCTTTGCCGCCTTCCCTCCGCGAAACAATAGACTGGAGGCAACACCAGGCTGGTTACGCTCTGGCGGGGATCTGTTTTGGCAGCGACAGCCTGCACGAGAGCTGGTCAGCCGCGGGAAACGAGGCAGATCTCCAGCTCTATCAGTACCAGGATCGAGCTGAAAAAACATGCTGGTTTGCGGCCTGGCGCGACAATGGAACTTTCGGCCTCTACGATCACGCCTCAGACGTGCCCGAACCCCTCGACAAACACCTGGAAGTTGCGGTGTCTAAACCGGAGGTGGGCGATCGGGTTACCATCCAGCTGGAGGTTTCAGGAGGTGAATCTGAGCCGGCTCAGGTCATGGCCACCTTCTTCAGGCATGCGGAGAAGACGCAGGTACTGATTCGGAACGTCGAACGGGAGAAATTCACCGACGGCTATGTCGGCCTGGTTTCGCGTGGCTTGCTGGATTTCGAGGTAAAAGAAGTGATCCTGCATCCCGGAAAAACAAAAGCCTGCTCGTACCCCTCAACGAACTGCATGTCTGTTATCCGCTGGCTGATACGCTTCGACAGGAAGACGGCATCTGGAAATGCAAATTCGTGGCGCTCTTCCGCAATGAAGGGCAACAGGCCGAAGTCAAAGTTGCCGAGACTCCACTGCCTGGAGCAGGCTGGACTCAACTGGGGACGGCAGGGACGGCTCCGATCATCACCAACGACTTCCGTTGCAATACAGCCATAATCGAAGTCACCTTGCCAGCCAGTCCCGCCGACAAGACCCTCTATTACACGGTCTGGACAGATGGCAGGGACGTCACCGAAGATCCGAGAAGCGGTTTTCTGGGGAAGAAGGACTACCTGGGCCGACTACCTCGGCTGAGAGCGCCGTACCGGCTGTGCGGCCTGAGTTGCCACGCTATTGTCGGCAACAGCCCGAATTTGCCGGATTCCGCAAAATTTCGTGAAAACTGGATCCACGACCAGCCCGAACCGGATGGGTACCGTCATTTGGAGGATTACGACTTTCAAGTGATGCTGTGGGAGGATGACGTCTGGTACCTGGAGACGGTTTTCCCTCCCCCCAGCACCGATGATGCCTACAAGGTTATTACCACAGCTCTGGCCAGCGGTTTGATCGATATTCCTCCGTCGAGCCCGATCGTAGTCCAGGCCGTATCGGGAACAAGAGCAGGGGTTCAGGTAATAGAAACGCTTCCCCTGTAAGGGGAGCCGCAAGTCTGTTGCTGATCGCCGAAGTCCCGGCGGTAACGCCGCAACAATTCGTCAGGATCGTTGGCCAGCAGGTAGAGCTTTCCACGGAGGCGTTTTGTTTCCCCAGGATTTAAGCCGCCGACTCGCGGATCGTTGTGGATGCAGACAATCACCCCCTGGAAGAGTTCTTGCGTCTGATCCCAGGCTGTCGCCAACAGGCGGGTCTCGTCCGCGGAAAAGCATCCGATCAGACCGTTGATCGGTTTCTCGGGACTGATGGGGCGGGGATTGACATTATTCAAGTCGATCCCCGCCGGCACATAAACCTGTCCGCCCCGATACCTGGCCTCGTCGGTTCGGCGGGTTTGGTCGAGCCTGATCAGACCACTTTCCGTGAAAATGAAACACTTCTGGATGTAGTTGTCTTGCTGCAGGCCGGTGAAACGATCGACGCGAAGACAGGATTGAAACCAATCGACGTCCACGAACCGGTCACCCCGATTCTCCATGGTTAACTCGAATGTCACCTCGTCGGTGTCGGCTTGGATCACGTGACGAACTTCGACTGAGGGTTCGACGGCCGTGCGAAGATGAATAGTGCCGGCATCGAGATCCCGGGAGAGAAGGGTGGTCTGATGCGGAATAGTACTGCGGTTCCAGTTTCGATCTGTCGAGCCGCTTCGGCAAAAGGCTTCCAGATACCAGATCTTCAATGTTCCACCGGGCAGGGAAGCTCCGGACACGCTCAGAATGTTGTTCGTCCATTCGAGGTGCAGACGAGATTCTGACTGACGGGTGGCGGAGGGTATGCCGAGGAGACTGGTGCCTACCGAGAACCCAAAAAGAACAACGGCCCGGCGACTGAGGAAATGTACTTTCATCTTGTTTGCTCTGGATTCTACAGCTTTCGGTGAGGGAATAGGAGGAAACTCGTTTGAGCTCCGTTGCATGCTTGCGCAGGACGAACACAACATGTACAATGTACGCATGTCTCGATTCACAGTTACCGAAGCCCGGAAACAACTCTTCAGGTTGCTCGATTCAGCCGAAAAAGGCGAGGAGGTCATCCTGGAGCGAAAAGGGACTCGCTTTCGGCTGATGCTCGATCCCGGCCCGAAGTCTGGTGACCCCTCCGTCGCCCTGCTGGATGTTGCCGATGAGGATGTTCTCTCCGGGGAATGGACCTGGACATCCGGAGCTGAAGGCCATCTGCAATTCCAGGCCCGCAAGAAGGCAGGGAAGAGCCGGCAGTGATCCTGCTGGACACCAATGCGGTCATTTGGATCCTGGCCGGGCACGATCGAGCTACCCAGCTCCGGGAGACGCCTGCCCGTCTCTTCCTGTCCCCGGTCTCACTGCTCGAAATCCAGTTCCTGGTTGAGGTTGGGCGGTTGAATCCGTTCGAGGATGGAGTGTCCTCTCTTTCTGATGACCCGCGCTGGTCCCTGGACAGCCCATCATCGGACGTGCTGTTCCGAGCCGCTCTTGAAGTCGACTGGACCAGAGACCCGTTTGATCGCCTGCTCGTGGCTCACGCACGTTCCCGGCGCTTTCGCTTTGCCACCGGCGACAGTTATCTGCTGGAACGGCTCTCCAGTGCGCTGAAGCTTTGAGGGCGTTCTAGAGGTTGTGAAGATCTCTGTGGGGGGCTGGTGCCGGAAGATGGTCAGGTTGGGCCGGGGGCTTTGGGAATAGCCCTGATCAGAACGGGATCTTTTCGGTTGTGCTGAGCACCGAAGACCACTTGCAGGAATTGCGGGATTTGGGCTGCGGCGACGACATGCTCCACTTTGGCAGAACCGGCGAATTCGTGGTGGGAAATTTCGGATCCACCAGTGCCCCTTTTGCCTATCTTCAGATAGCGGAACGGGGATGGTCACTTCGCCAGCAATCCATCAGCTCTGGTGAGAACGAGGCCCACATCTCGGTCTCCAACAGAAGGAAAGCACTTTCTGGCCAGAGCTGTCCCCACCAGTCCGCGGGGAAGTCATCTGCGCTTAGCGGAGCGATCCAAAAGCACCGGCAACGCGGCCACGCGGCATTCCGGGTCTCGGGCGACTTCGATTTTGACTTGCCCTTCCTGCACGGCTTTGTCTGGAACCGGTTCAAAGCCGATGAGGTAGTAGTTCTTCAGGGCGCTCCGAATGGAGTCGACTTGCTCAAGGGTCTGCCACAGGGGAAACTGCAGGCCACCCGTTTTCTCAACACTTTTTTTCTGAAGAGAACCCGTGGTCCCGAGACTCAGGAGACTCGCCAACCGGTTGCCGACGGGAGCCACAAAGAAGTGAACCTCGGCCTTCTTTAGATGTTCCAGCGTGGACTCTGAGAGTCCGGGAGAGCCGGCTGAGAACGCGAGAATTGCCTTCTGGTAGTGATTCCCCCTTTGCAGGGACCGAATCGCATCGTCAACCGCCCATCCGGTCTCACTATTGCTGCCGGAGAGGGCGAGTTGAATGGCTACGCTGTGTGGGATCTCACTGGCAGCGCTCTTCACAGCGACACGAGATCCCGTTGATTTGGTGGACAGGTTCTCAAGGGCTTCGAGCAGCTTGAGACGGTCCCGGGTCAGCTCCGTGAGCACTTCAGTTTCGGCAGCGAAAGTGCCGATCAGGATCTCATCCTTCGGTTCCAGTGCGTGAATCAGATCGAAGACGGTTTCCTTGGCCCTGGAAATAGTGTCTTCTTTCATCGCTGCGCCGACATCGACGAGTAGGGCCAGGCTGACCGGAGCCGAGTTCTCCTCAGCAAAGTAGACAATTGGGCGAGCTTGCCCATGGTCCAAAACTCGAAAATCCTCGCTCTTCAGGCCAAGCAGAAGCTGCCCCTCCCGATCCACCACACGAACCCGGTAGATTGCCGCGTCAACCTGCACGTGGAAGGGGAGATCAGGACCTCGGTGGCCTGCTCATCGGGATTCTGGGCAAAAGAGAAGGAGAGAAACCCCGCCACAAGGCACACCAGGGCCAGGGTATGAACGGACATGACTGCGAGAGTCGCGGTAGCCGGTCTCCCCCTGCCCGAGGAAGTTGCGGACATAGACCGATGCATTTGACCTTCGTGTTGTAGAGTGCTGCGATCCTATATCTTGACGCAAGAAAGTGGCGCCGGGGTCAATGGAGCACTCGTCTTGGTGCTGATCCTGGCGCCTCTTCCCCACCCGGAGAAGGCTCAAGCAGATCACTCCTACCATCGGAAGAGGTGGATGAGTTTTCGCCCATTGCTATACTCAAACCCTCTGAAATACCTGGCAGTCCGTGGTGAAATCGGACTCATTCCGCAGGAGGCAGGCTTGTGGAATCTTGGAAACGGAAGCTCCGGATGGGAATGGCGGGCGGCGGACAGGGTGCCTTTATCGGAGGCGTCCACAGAATGGCGGCTGCCCTGGATCAACAGATTGAATTGGTGGCGGGGTGTTTCTCCCGCGATCCCGTAAACACAAGGATCACGGGAGAGCAGCTCTATCTCGAGCCCTCCCGATGTTACGCGACACGAGGAGATGGCGAAAAGGGAGGCCGGGCTGCCCGAAGACGAACGGATTGATTTCGTCAGTGTCGTCACCCCGAATCATCTCCACTTTCCCATCGCCAAGAAGTTTCTGGAATCGGGGTTCCATGTCGAGTGGCGGAGATCGCCTCCCGCGGGCTGGGAATGGAAGTGGTCGCTTACGATCCCTTTGTCGAGGAGGATCCGGATGGAAAACCTTCTTCTCTTCAGGACTCAATCGAAAATGTCCTTGAGAAGATTATTTCCCTTTTTCTGTAATTGCGCCTGCTATTATGCGGCTGAGAAGGTACTGCCAAACGCTGCTCAAAGCATCGACGAGGAGGAACGACCAATGAGTCTTAGTGAGGAACGAGTCATTCGTCTCAGCGAGGAACGAACCATCCATCTCGGTAACGACGACGCCTTGAGGGCGTATCGGATCATGAAGACGATCCGAGAGTTTGAGGAACGTCTCCACCTGGAGTTTCAGACCGGTGAAATCCCCGGTTTTGTCCACCTTTACGCCGGCCAGGAAGCTATTGCCACGGGTGTCTGCAGTCATCTTGGGTCCGGGGACCGCATTGCCAGTACCCATCGCGGGCACGGACACTGCATCGCCAAGGGCTGTGATGTTGGCGGAATGATGGCCGAGATCTACGGCAAGAAGACCGGGTTATGCGGCGGAAAGGGCGGCTCGATGCACATTGCCGATCTGGAGAAGGGCATGATGGGTGCCAACGGAATTGTGGGGGGAGGCCCTCCGCTCGCCTGCGGTGCCGCCCTGGCAGCCAAGCAACTGGGCACGAAGACGGTTGCGGTAGCCTTCGTTGGCGACGGGGGCTCCAACCAGGGCACCACCCTGGAGAGCCTGAACCTGGCATCTGTCTGGAATCTCCCCTGTATTTTCGTGGTCGAAAACAATGGTTATGCAGAGGCGACGTCGGTCACGTACTCAACCGCCTGCGACGACATCGCAGACCGCGCGGTTGGCTTCAACATGCCTGGTGTCGTGGTGGATGGGCACGACTTCTTCAGTGTTTGGGAGGCAGCCGGAGCGGCCGTGGAGCGGGCCCGCCAGGGAGGCGGTCCCAGCTTGATCGAGTGTAAGGTCAACCGTTACTTCGGACACTTCGAGGGGGACGCCCAAACCTACCGCGGCAAGGATGAAGCGAAGCGGTTGCGGGAAGAGCGAGATTGCATCGAGCACTTCACCGAAAAAGTGACCTCTTCACGGTTGGTTACCCGCGCAGACCTGGCAGCGATAGACGAAGAAGTAGCGCGTTTGATTGAGGACTCGGTAATCCAGGCCAAGGCCGCCCCGAAGCCGGGTAAGGAAGACTTACTGACCGATGTCTATGTGTCGTACTAGAGGAAAATGAAATGGCAAAGATGACCTTTCAGCAGGCAGTGAACCAGGCTCTGGCGCAGGAGATGGAGCGCGACGAGCGAGTGATCCTGATGGGCGAGGACATCGTGGGAGGTTCGGGCTCGCCCGGAGAGATGGATGCCTGGGGCGGGGTGCTTGGTGTGACGAACGGGCTTTGGACCCGGTTTGGCGATCGAGTCTTGGACACCCCGATCAGCGAATCGGCGTTCATCGGGGCGGCGATCGGGGCGGCCTCATCGGGGTTGCGTCCGGTGGCCGAGTTGATGTTCATCGATTTTCTCGGGGTCTGTTTCGATCAGATTTACAACCAGGCGGCCAAGCTCAGGTACATGTTCGGAGGCCGGGCCAGAACCCCGGTTGTGATTCGCACAATGATTGGTGCCGGGCTCCGGGCCGCAGCCCAGCACTCGCAGTCTCTCTACCCGATTGTGACCCACATCCCTGGTCTCAAGTGTGTGGTTCCTTCGACACCCTACGACGCCAAGGGCTTGCTGATCGAGTCCATTCGAGACGACGATCCCATCATTTTCTGCGAACACAAGATGCTCTACTCAGTGGAGGGGGAGGTGCCCGAGGAGCCCTATACGATTCCGCTAGGTGAGGCGAATCTGGTGCGGGAAGGTGAGGACGTTACCGTTGTGGCACTGGGTCGAATGGTCCACATGGCGTCAGAGGCTGCCCGGCCGCTGGCGAAGGACGGAATCGATTGCGAGATCGTCGATCTGCGGACTACATCGCCTCTCGATGAAGAAACGATTCTCGAGAGTGTCGAGAAGACGGGTCGCCTGGTGGTGGTGGATGAGGCCAACCCACGCTGCAATATCGCGACGGACGTCTCCGCCCTGGTCGCTCAGAACGCTTTCAGTGCCCTGAGGGCACCGATCCAGATGGTGTCGGCTCCTCACACAGCCGTGCCCTTCAGCGACGCGCTGGAAGACCTTTACATCCCGGATGCCCCCAGCATCGACAAAGCCGTTCGAGAGGTCATGAGCTTTCAACGATGAGCGCCGGAATACACCCTCTGCTCATGCCCAAATGGGGCATCTCAATGCGCGAGGGTCGGATTACGGAATGGCTGGTCAGTGAGGGCGATCCGACTGCACCCGGCGATGAGATCGTTGAAGTCGAGACCGATAAAATCGCGGCTTCGGTGGAAACCCAGAGCGGAGGCGTGTTGCGGCGACGTGTAGCACGAGAAGGTGAGGTGCTGCCCGTAGGCGCGCTGCTGGGCGTTTTTGCGGATTCAAACACCACGGATTCTGAGGTCGACAGTTTTGTGCTGGACTTCGAGGCCCACCCGGTCCTCGAAGAGAGCGAGGAAGTCGCCCTGTCTGACACACCGGAAACTGTCACGGTTGGGGATCGAACCATTCACTTTCTCCGGGGCAGCGGAGAGGGTGAGCCACTGATCCTTGTGCATGGGTTTGGTGGCAATCTGAATAACTGGCTGTTCAACCGTGAGGCACTTGCGCACGGTGGCGAAGTGTACGCCCTCGATCTTCCCGGGCATGGCAAGAGCAGTAAGGACGTGGGCGATGGCAGCACGGATGATCTCGCTGAGGTTGTGAAGGGATTCATGGATGCCCTGGAGATTGGCCGGGCCCACCTTGTGGGGCATTCGCTGGGAGGCGCCGTGGTGTTGACTTGCGCACTTGGGGAGCCGGGCCGTACCGCCTCGCTCACATTGATTGCCAGCCTTGGCCTGGGTGCGGAGATCAACGCCTCCTATATCGATGGATTCGTGACGGCAAGAAAGCGCAAGGATCTGAAGCCTCAAGTTGCCAAACTCTTCGGTGACCCTTCCTTAGTGACTCGTCAAATGGTGGAAGATATCTTGAGGTTCAAGCGCCTCGACGGAGTGCAGAGCGGATTACAGACGATCGCCGATAAACTCCTTGCCGGGGAGATCCAGAGAATCGCCCTGGCGGACAGACTCGAAGAGTTGGCGGCTGAGCCCCTCTTGATCTGGGGAGAAAACGATGCGATTGTCCCCTGCTCGCATGCGCAGGCAGTCGCCGATAGAGCCAGAACAGCCGTCATTCCGGGTGCCGGGCATATGGTTCAAATGGAAGCCGCCGCTGAGGTCAATCGGCTCATCCTTGAACTGATCAACTCGGCATAGCTCCTCAGAAAACGGGTGTCTCCCGGTAGCCTCCCCACAACTCCTTGAGCGCCTCCACAATATCTCCCATGGATGCCCCTGCCTTGAGCAACTCAATGGTGCCCGGCAGCATGTTTTCGGATTCGTCCTTAGCGACTTCTTTGAGTCTTGAGAGCAGTTGCTGCACCTGGGCTTCATCCCGCTCTGCCCGTACCCGCTTCAGACGATCGATCTGGCGCCGGGCAGAAGAGGCGTCGTATGGATGAACTTCGATGTCCATACATTCCTCTTCCTCCACATATTTGTTGACGCCAATTACCGGCAGTTCACCGCTGGCTTTGCGCACGGCCGTCTTATGCGAAAACTCGGCAATGTGACGCTGAAACCACCCTTCTTCGATCCGCTGAATTGTGCCACCGCCCTCCTCGATCTCATCCAAGACGGCAAAGATGCGGCGCTCATACTCGCTGGTCAGGTGTTCGACATAGTGCGACCCACCCAGCGGATCGATCACTTCCGTGACGTTGGTTTCTTCGGCGATGATCTGCTGGGTGCGCAAGGCCAGTTTCATGGCTTTCTCAGTGGGGATCGCGAAGGCCTCGTCCATACCATTGGTGTGAAGGCTCTGGGCCCCCCCCAGAACTGCAGCCAATGCCTGCAGGCCGGTGCGCATCAGATTGAGCTTGTACTGGGGCCTGGTCAGCGTGGCGGCAGCAGTCTGGCAGTGAAAGCGGAGCCGCATAGAGGCCGGATTCTCGGCGCCGAATCGTTGTTTCATCACCTTCGCATAAACGCGACGGGAGGCTCGGAACTTAGCGATTTCCTCAAAGAAGTCTGACCCACACGCAAAGAAGAAGGAAAGCCGAGGGGCGAAAGTATCCACAGGCATCCCTGTCTTGACCACTTCTTCCACATAGACAAAGGCATTGGCCAGGGTGAAGGCTGCCTCGTGCAGGGGAGACGAACCTGCCTCGCTGCTGTGGTAACCCGAAACGCTGATCGGATTGTAGCGTTGCATATTCCGGGCACAGTAGTGGATGCAGTCGCGCACCAGGCGTACGGATGGCCGTATGGGGTAGATCCACTCTTTCTGGGCGATATACTCCTTGAGAATGTCCGCCTGGATCGTCCCCGATAACTTGTCGAGATCGTATCCTTGCTTTTCGGCCAGCGCCACGTACATAGCGAGCAAGATCCAGGCCGTAGGGTTGATGGTCATGGAGACCGAGATTTCCTCCAGATTGATGTCCCTGAAGAGTGCCTCCATATCCGCCAGCGTATCCACGGCTACGCCCTCCCGTCCCACTTCGCCCTCACTCATGGGATGGTCCGAGTCATAGCCCATCAGTGTCGGCATATCGAAAACGGCCGAAAGGCCTGTTTGCCCTTGCGAGATGAGGTACCGGAAGCGCTGGTTGGTATCCTCTCCCGTACCAAACCCGGCCAGCTGACGTATGGTCCACGGACGCGCCCGATACATGGTCGGGTAGGGTCCTCGGGTAAAGGGATATTGCCCTGGCAAGCCGATGTCTTCGAGCGGGATGTCGGCTGAGTCCAATGCTGTGTATACGCGCTTGAGCGGGATGCCCCCTTTAGAGTGGAACTCCTGTTTGCGTTCCGGCTGCCGCTTCACAAACTCTGCCAGTTCCTGTTTCTCCCAGGTCTCATACTGGCGGGCAAAACGTTCTAATGCGTCGCCATTCTCTCCAGGTCTTGAAGGGCTGTCATCACTCATCGATCAAGTCTCCAGGCCAATGTGGTTCGTTTTCGTCGTCCCCTCAACGAGGTCCGCGCTCGGCCACCAGACGCTCTACCGTCTCAACGATGGAATGCGGCGGCGTATCTTGTAGGAGGATCTCATGTACGCCCATCCTCTTGAGTTCCAGCACATCTTCATCCGGCATCACACCACCGCCCATCAGGATGATGTCCCGGGCGTCGTGCCGGGACAGTGAGTCAAGAATCTTGGGGAACACCGTCATATGGGCACCGGAGAGCAGGCTGATGCCCAGAACGTCTACGTCTTCCTGGATGGCAGCCACCGCCACTTCCTCAGCAGATCGGTGCAATCCCATATAGACCACATCCATCCCGGCATCACGCAGCGCGCGTGCCACGATCTTGACTCCGCGATCATGGCCATCCAGCCCGACCTTGGCGATCAGGACGCGAATGGTGTCTTTTCTGGTGCCCATTCTTACTACGATGTTGGCAGGGCGCTGGGGGAAGAACAACTAATAAAAGGGTTTTTCTGCTGAGCGGCAGGCTCATCGATAAACCCGGTTGACTTCCGGCAGCGAAAGCGATCTCATTGCAGGCGGTAGTTGGGGTTTTTCGATCAAGAAACATCGAATGGAAACGAGAGGGAGACTACCCACTTTTAACACTGTGAACCACCATGACGACCTGAAGACCTCGAGCGCGGCTCTGGTCGAATAGATTCCGGGTCGAGGAGAGCGACGATGAATGTGCTTGTCGAGCGGAGCGGTCCAGTCACAACCGTTGTGATTAACCGGCCGGAGCTGCGAAATGCAGTAGATGGAGAGACTGCCAGCCAATTGTTGGCGGCCTTCGAGGACTTCGAAGCAGATGACGAGGCGGCAGTGGCGGTGCTGGCCGGCGCCGGCGGATGCTTTTGCGCGGGCTGGGATCTCAAGTCGATGGCGATTCACGGCTTGCCCGGTAGCTACGATCCGGAAGGCGAAGGGGCGCTTCGGGTATCGCGCTGCCTTCCCGGCAAGCCCGTCATCGCCGCCGTGGACGGCTATTGTGTGGCAGGTGGTCTCGAGCTCGCCCTGTGGTGCGACCTCCGGGTGGCGGAGGCCGATGCGGTGTTTGGCGTTTTCTGTCGCCGCTGGGGCGTCCCTCTGATCGACGGCGGAACGATCCGCCTGCCCAGGCTGATCGGCGGCAGTCGCGCGCTCGACATGATTCTCACCGGTCGTCCCGTGGGTGCCGAGGAGGCGCTGTCTTTTGGCCTGGCCAACCGTGTGGTTGCAAGCGGCCAGGCGCGGGCGGAGGCCGAGAGCCTCGCCCAAGAAATAGCACGCTTTCCCCAGGTGTGCATGCTGGCCGACCGGCTGTCGTGCCACCGCCAGTGGGGCATGGATCTGGCCGAGGCGCTGCTCTTTGAGGGGCGCAATGGAGATCGGCCGCTGCGGGAGGAGGCACGCCGCGGGGCCGCTCGCTTTGCCAAAGGCCTGGGCCGGCAGGGCTCTTTTGAGAGCATCTGACCGGGTCTCCAGGTAGTACGAAAAGAGGAAGCCTATGGCAACCAGAGATGCATTCTATCGGGAGGCACGGACGGATCTAAGCGGACCTCTCGAGGGAGTTCGGGTATTGGACGTGACCACGACGATAGCCGGTCCACGCTGCTGCTGCGTGCTGGCGGACTATGGGGCCGAGGTGATCAAGATCGAAGTCCGGGACCCCGGGGATGTGGCCCGTCGTCTTCCGCCCACGCTGCCCGGGACGGATCCGCCCGACTCCTACGTGCACGCTACCATCAACCGCAACAAGAAAAACATCAGCCTGGATCTGCACCGCGCGCGGGGACGCGGGGAAGGGATGTCTTGCATCGTCTGGTCCAGGAGGCGGATATCCTGGTAGAGAACTTCAAGCAGGGGACCATGGCCGGGTGGGGCTGCGGATATGAACAGGTGCGCAAGACGAAACCCGACATCGTCTATGTTTCCATCACGGGCTTTGGCCAATACGGCCCCTATTCCGAGCGGCCCGGCTACGACCCAGTCGCGCAAGCCATGTCGGGATTCATGCAGCTCAATGCGGCCAGCGACGAAGCCATTCCGATGAAGGCTCCCGTGTTCCTGGCCGATGAAATCGCCGGCCTGCACGGTGTAATGGCTGCTCTGGCCGCGCTCCAGCATCGAAACCGAACCGGGGAAGGACAACATGTCGATGTTTCTCTTCTCGACTCAATGATCGATTCCAGTACGGGTCTTTTGAGCCTTGCCGCCCAGGAAGTTCCGACTCCCAGACTGGGGAACACCTACACCTTCGCGGCCCCCGCCAATGCCTACCGCCGTCGCGACGGCTGGGTCTACGCCCTCCTGGTTCTTGACCCACACTGGAGACGGCTTTGCGGCTTGCTGGGGAGACCGGAACTCGCGAACGATCCGGACTATGCGACTCTCCAGGCGCGGTTGCAAAAGAGGCAGGAGATCGACCAGATGTTGTCGGACTGGTGCAGTTCGAAGACCCGCGACGAAGTCATCCAGAGTTTCGAGGAGGAGCAGCTCGCAGCCGGGCCTGTCCTGACTCCAGCCGAGACGGCGCGAGATCCTCACGTCCTACATCGGGAGGCCATTCAGGAGGTCAGAGGGAAGTCGGGTGGAACGTATCGACTGACGGCTTCCTCCGCCAAGTTCTCCCGTACTCCAACCCGAATCCGCAGCGGGGCTCCTGGGATCGGAGAGCATTCCCGGGCTATCCTGTCCGAAGCCGGCTTTTCGGACGAAGAGATTGAGGAACTGGAGGCTGAGGGTATTACTTAGGAGACGACGCGGGCGTTACCGTTCCTGAGCGCTCAGTATGTCTCGGTTACGAAGCGCCGCCCTTCGAGGGCCTTCATGTCGTTGTAGGAGGTCGTTTCGTCGCGCCCGGGCAACTCCACTTCGGCCTCATCCACATCTTGATAGGGGATCAGGGTCAGCAAGTGGTTGATACAGTTCAACCGGGCCCGGCGCTTATCGTCGGAGCGGAGGATGTACCAGGGCGCGTAGTCCGTATCACTGGCTTCCAGCATGGCGTCCCGGGCTCGGGAGTAGTCGTACCAGCAGCGCAGGGCTTCCATGTCGATAGGGCTCAGCTTCCATTGGCGGAGCGGGTCTTCAATCCGCTTCTGAAATCGACGCTCCTGTTCTTCGCTGCTAACCGACAGCCAGTACTTGATGAGCAGGATTCCGTCTTCGACGAGGGTGCGTTCGAAGGTCCTCACGTTGCGTCGGAACTGCTCGTATTCCTCATCCGTGCAGAAACCCATCACCCGCTCCACGCCCAGCCGGTTGTACCAGCTGCGATCGAAGAGCACGACCTCGCCCGCCGCCGGGAGGTGGGAGACGTATCGCTGTACGTAGAGCTGTGATTTTTCACGATCGGTAGGGGCCGGCAAGGCCACGACGCGGAAGACTCGAGGACTGACACGCGCCGTGATGCGCTTGATCACACCCCCTTTGCCGGCCGCATCTCGCCCTTCAAAGACGACGACAATCCGTGCCCCCGCCTTCTTGACCCACTCCTGGAGCCCGACCAGCTCCATCTGCAGCTTCTCAAGCTCTCTCTCATACTTCTTGCGCTTCAGCTTGCCCATTCTGCCGTCCTCATGTTTGCCCCGATTCTATCGACACCCGGCCCCGCCAGGCAAAAAAAGGGACAAGAAAGGGGACAGTCTACTCTGTCCCCTTTTTCCCCTCTTGAATCCGAAGAAATGGTGGCAGAGTAGACTGTCCCCTTTTTCTTAGAGGATTTGGGCCACGCTGAACATGACAATGACCATTAACAGGCAGGCACCTACCAGCACGATATCCAGGACCCTCATCGATTGATCTCCTGATGCTCGGCAGATCCCAGCCGATTGCGGGGACCTGCAGCAGACTTTTCTCGTAGAGAGAAACAGCGAGTACTTACTAGGCCGTCACGAGAACAGTGCTCGATCGGTCGAGTTGCGTTCTCTGCGGGTCTTTTTCCAGCTCGCGCCCCAGCCATTCCTCGGCCAGCGACAGGGCGCACAGCACATTCTCTTCAGAAGTCTTCAGGATCTCAGCGGTTGCCTTAATACTGAATCCACCCATGGAGTGAAGTTCCAGCACCCGGCATTGCAGGGGGGCGACTCTCTCCAGCGACTTCAAGCTCCGGTCCAGGGCGGTCAGCTTTGGACACCCGGCCGAGACCGCGACATCCTCCAGGATTCCGCTCATGAGCTGGGCGGAGAGGGCCAAGAGCTGGGTTCGGTTCCAGCGAGCCTGTTTCCCGCGCAGCGTGGCCGGGTTGCCCTGGATGCCCTTCATCTGTCTTACATTTTCCATCGATCCTTTCCTCCACTCTTGATTGCACCAGATCCAAAGCAAAACTGGTGCCATTCGCGAGAGTCCACCGGAAGCCTTTTCCAATCAGTTGGTTAGCCCGGATTATGCAAGAGATCTGAATCCGAGTGAGATTTGGGTCCAGAAAAAAAGCCGTAGCTCTCTGATATAAAAGGGTTTACATAAAAACAACCCTAAACAGGAGCTACGGCTATGTTGAAAACAGTCTGCCAGAATACCCTGCCATTTCACAGCCACAGAGACATCACAGCTCGTTTTGATGGGGGGAGCCTCACTTCCGACGCAGGATGGTTGTTGTTTGGATCGCTGGATCGGCAACATCGATTGTGCGAGGGCTTCAGTTCGTGTATTGCGGAAAGCCGGGACCGACGCTACATTCGTCATGACCTGTTGAAGTTGATCCGACAACGAGTGTTGCAGATCGTGGCCGGCTACGAAGACTGTAATGACGCCGATACGCTGCGCTCGGATCCGATGCTCAAGACAGTCTGTGATCAGTTGCCCGAGAGCGATCCCGATTTGGCCACCCAGCCGACTTTCTCCCGCTTGGAGAACTCCGTCACCAAGAAGGATCTGATGCGTCTGAGCCGGTGGCTGCTACGCCGTTATGTGCGCTCCCTGAAGAAGAGACGTCCCGCCAAGATCATCCTGGATCTGGACAGTACCGACGACCACACTCACGGCCAACAGGAGTTCGCCTTCTACCACGGGTATTACCGAAACCACATTCTGCATCCTTTGCTGATCTTCGATGCCGCCACGGGAGACCTGGTCTGTGCCGTGTTGAGACCTGGCAACAAGGGGGCTGCCTCTCACATCGTGCCCATTCTGAAGCGCGTCGTGGAGGCCATCCGACAAGCAGTGGGGACGGATGTCGAGATTGAGATTCGGGCCGACAGCGGCTTTGCCACGCCTCGGCTCTACGAGTTCTGTGAAGGTGAAGAGAATCAACTCCAATATGTCATTGGGTTAAGTCGCAACCCTCGCCTGCAGCGAGTGGTCGAGCCCCTGCTGGATTCGACTCGGGAAAGGTTCGTTGAGCGGGAGGAAAAACAGCGTCAGTTTGACGAGTTTCTTTATCGAGCCAACAGCTGGGATCGATCCCGTCGCGTCATTGTCAAAGTGGAGGTCGATCAGCGCGGGATCAATCGTCGCTTTGTGGTCACCAACCGGGACGATCTCTGCTCCCAATCACTTTATGACCACTACACCGACCGAGGGCAGACCGAGAACTTCATCAAGGCCTTTAAGAATCATCTGAGCATGGACCGACTCAGCTGTCATCGATTCCTGGCCAACCAGTTTCGACTCCTCCTGCATGCACTGGCTTACCAGATGTTCGTGCGCCTGCGCGACTATCTGCACGGAACCCCCTGGCACAAGCTCGAAATCGAAACCTTACGTCGTCGTGTCCTCAAGATCGGGGCCCGGATCCGACAAACCACTCGACGCATCTGGGTCCATCTTTCCTCAGCCTTTCCCGAACAACCCCTCTTTCACCTCGTCTTGAGTCGCCTGAACTCCAGCTAGCTTCTCCCAGTTCCCCGAAAAACCGCTTCCGACACTCATCCAGGCCCAGATCTGTCTGAAATTCACTCCCCCAACCACTCAAACGCCTCGCCAACCGATATTCTTCGCAAATCCGCCTGTCACAACTGCCCGCTTCCGAGTTGGGCCACTTCTCGAGCCCTTTTTCAACAGCGGATTACGGTTCTTGCATAATCCGGGTTAGGGAAAACGAAAGGAGAATGGCGCCGTGTAATTCTTACAGGGCAAGCAAGGGGATCCTGGCCTAACGCCAAGGCCAAGATCAGTCTTGCCTGCTTGGCGCGAACCCATTATTCTGATCCAACTCGTTCTCGCCGATGCGTTTTCCCGCGGCAGCGGCCTGCTTTTGCAAGGGCGAGTTCGCCCCCTGCGAGGGAAAGAGAATCAGGATGAAGCACACGGAGAAAGCTTACGAGCGAATTCAGCGCCTGATCGCCGAGGAACAGTGTGTCCTCCTGGACGGGGGTGTTTCCACGGAGCTGGAGCGAGTCGGCAGCGGCCAGGACCACCACATCAGCGACACTGAGTTGTGGGGCACCTGGGCCCTCTATCATGCTCCTCATGCCGCCCTGGAAGTTCACCGGCGCTATATCGCCGCCGGCTGCGATCTGATCTCGACAACCACTTGGGGAATCATGGGTGCTCGCGAGAAGGAAGGGCAACCCACGCCGGGCCGGGGCGGACTGCGCCACTGGCTGGATGTGGCCCGACTGGGAGTACGGTTGGCGCGGGAGGCGGTGGAGGAAGACGCGGGCAAGAGAGCGGTGGCGTTCAGCCTCAATGGCGACATCAGTTCTTCTCAAGACCTGGACCGGCTGCAGCTGCTGGGCAGGGCCTTCGAAAAGGACCCGCCCGATCTGGTTTTGATGGAGACCATGTCACTCATCCGGGATGGGCTGACTTTTCCGGCTGTGGAGATCATGCTGCAGACGGGCTTGCCGGTGTGGCTCAGTTTTCGGCGCTGCCGCCACGGTGTGTGCGGTGTCTTCGGCCAGCACTGGGGCGGGCCCGAGGGCGACCTGTTCGGCCGCGCGGCCAACCGCTTCCAGCAGCTCGGGGTGGGAGCCCTGCTCATCAATTGCCTGCCGGCTGACCACGTTCCAGGGATGTTGTCCTGGCTGCGCGACTTTACCGACATGCCGCTGGGGGTGTATCCCAACCTGGGCCGTTACCTGGATCCGGGCTGGAAATTCGATGAGCAAACGGGACCGGAAGATTATGCAGAGATGGCTCAGCAGTGGCGGGCTGAAGGCGCGCAGATCGTGGGCGGTTGTTGTGGCGTGACCCCTGAGCACATGGCGGCTGCTCGGGCCGGCCTGGAAGGCACCCGGCCCGGGAAAAGTCGGGGGGTGGTTTCCGATTTATCCACGGCCGCCATCAATGGTTCGGGCATCGGGGAGCGAATCTCTGCAGTCGTTCAACCGTGGGCCGACGGGGAAGGGAAGCATCTCTACCCTCTGTCCTTTCCGGAGATTGTCACGGATCCCAAGGTCTTCCCTCCCACCCAGGGAAGCTTTTTGCTCTGGAAGTACCTCTTTCAATCAGGGATCGGGGAAGGGAAGCGCTGTCTGGATGTAGGTTGTGGTACCGGTGTTCTCTCCATCCAGCTGGCTCTCAACGGGGCCGGGCACGTCGACGCGATTGACATTCAGCGCGAAGCCGTGGCCAACACGCTGGCCAATGCCGTCCGCAATGATGTCTCGGAGCGGGTCCGGGGCCGGGTGGTGGACCTTTACACCTACGTCCCTGAGGAAACCTACGACCTGGTCATCGCCAGCCTTTACCAGATGCCGGTCAATCCCATGGCAGAGACGACCAGTCATCGACCCGTGGACTTCTGGGGCCGCAACATGCTGGATCACTTGATCTCACTGCTTCCGGATCTGCTCGCCAAAAACGGAGTCGCCTACCTGATGCAGATTTCCGTGCTCAGCCAGCTGCGTACGGCCGAGCTGCTGGAGGAAACCGGTTTTGCCTGCCGGGTGGTCGATTTCAGCTTCTTCCCCTTCAACGACCTGTTTCACCAGAACATCGAGCAGATCGAGCGAGTGGAAGAGCTCTCCGATGCCTTTCACCTCAGCTTCGGGAACGACCAGGTCATGGTCATGTACCTGCTGGAAGTGACGGCCAGCAAACCCATGCAGCAACCGGGTAGATGGTTTACAGATTAGACCGGGTACATGGTTTACAGATTCAAGGATAGATTTTCCATTCTCTCCAATCAAAGCGGGCCAGCAAGACATGGCCCAGGTAGATGCTATAGATAGCGTCGTCGATTTCCTCCAAACCGACGCATTCACCGTTGAGCGTGTTACTTAGGAACAGGGATCGTGATTTGAGTTTGATCCGGCCGATCTTGTTTACCTTACGAACCAGAAAGTGAGCCGGGTACTCGAGTTGAGGTGGTTGATGGGGATAAGGCCTTGAGGAAGGTCTGTATAGATCCGAGGGCGTTCTTCCGTCCAGCGCCTGGTGAGGTCGTTTCTGATTGTAGTAGCGCTGGAAGCGATCAAAGCGTTGCTGCTGAGCCGGCAGGGTGCCAGCAGCGGGGCGAGTGGTTTCTGCCTTGAGGGTGCGATGCATGCGTTCATGACGGCCATTCTGCTGCGGTTGACCTGGTTGGATTCGCAGCGGCTGGATTCCCAGCTTGATCCACCACACAGCCAGACGTGAGAGACCACATAAGGCGGTAGAGGAAAAGGGTGCCCCGTTGTCAGTGAGGATCTGTTGAGGTAAACCGCAGCGACGAAACAGTTGCTCGAAGACAGGCATTGCACCCGTGTGTTGAGTCGAAGTCTTGGCACTACAGGCCAATAGATAACGGCTGTAGGGATCGAGGATCGTCAAGGGATAACACCACTGCCCGTTGCCGGTTTTAAACTCTCCCTTGAAGTCGGCCGTCCAGACATCGTTACAGTTTCGGATTTCGACGATAGGCCGCCCCGGGTGGGCCCAGCGCCGGCGCCGGCGCCGGGGCTTGATCAGTCCATGACGTTTGAGGATTTCCCCGGCAGTTGAGAAAGCTGGAAGAGGTAACTGTGGACGAAGCTTCTCTAAGTGCTGAATGATCTTGACTGGCCCCCAAGTGGGATGGCGTTTGCGCAGCTGCACAATCTCCCGCTCCAGCTCTGGCGGGGTCTTGTGAGGACAGTAGTGGGGAATTCGAGAGCGATCCGTCAGTCCCTCCAGGCCTTCTTGCTTGTCAGTCCCTCCAGGCCTTCTTGCTTGTACCGATTCCACCACTTGTAGGCTGTTTGACGGCTCACCCCATACCGTTTGCTCAGCTCACTGAGTGTGTACATTCCAGCTTTCACATCCATAACAAAACGAAACCGTTGTTCCACAGCTTGGGTCTCCAGCCAGGGCATAGGGCCTCTCCTTTCCTGCCCTATGCTCTAACTCCACTGTGTAAACCATGTACCCGGTTTGTTTTGTAAAGGATGTACCCGGTCAGTACCCCCAGAACCTAGAACCCAGAACCTAGAACCCATCCCGCTACTGTACCAGCACCGGGATTCTGGCCAGAACGCCGAAATTTCGACCCCCCGTGACACCGGTGGGGGTGGTGATATCGCAAGTGGGGAGAAAAAACATGGTCTTGTTCAGCTTGGACATGGGCGGCGTGAGAGAGGTTATGGGGTCGTCCTCCCAGTTGACCAGCTGGTACCAATCCACGAAGTGTGCCCAGCAGTCCTTCTTTTGGTTCAGGCTGAGATCATTGAAATCGAATGCCGGGTCCCCAACCGGCGGGTTCCCGGTAATGGTGTCGGGACACGACCAGTCCGGGAACGATCCAGATCCGCTCATCTGGATGGGGATCCAATTGTGATTGTTATGAGCCTGCCGGACCATCCACACCATGTTCACCTTGGCCACGCCCGACATGTTCGAGCAGGGAAGGACATTGTTGCTCGGACAATCGATTACGGGCAGATACATGCTGTAGATCGTATCCGGTTTTCCGTCACCGTCGGAGTCGGCAGCCACCTCCCAGCAGTCATACAAATCGTCCCAACGACTCTGCAGCTGCCCCCCGGTCGTACCCATATCGACCCCAACCTTCAGCTCAACGTTAGGAGTAGGAACGCACCCGACGTAGGGTGCAACTGATTGGGAACTGGCGGTCAAACAGGGCTCCTGGGTGAAGTTGGTCCATCCCGCCGTGTTGTTCGTCGCGCCTTGCGAGCTGTCGATCATGCGCCCCGTACTGCAGGAGTACGCATTCCCATTGCGAAGAGACTCGCTGCACAGTGCAATGGGCTGGTCTACCTCGACCGGCTGCACCGTCCCGGCGAAACCGATGTAACCGATCGCCTCGGCCTGCATTTGAAGATTGCTGAAGCCCAGCAGACCTGCAAAGAAGGAAACAGCCGGCGTTGCCTGCCGATGTACTCTGACCCGGACAGCGTTAATGAAGTTGTTGTTGGCGTCGAGTGCCGCGTCGGAAACTCCGCTGAGCGCGACGGTGGTCAGGCTGTCGCTGGCAGTGAAGGAGCGATCAGACCATCTCCAGTGGCCCCTCTCGACGTCTCCGGTATTGTTGGCCGTGTCTGCATTCACTTCCACGGCATTATTTTGAGCGCTGTTGGCCGTCGCGGCAGCCAATGCCACGGCATTGGCGCCCGGGTTAATGGCCAGCCCGGTGTCGAGATACAAGTCGCCGGCGCCCGCCAGGGCCCCTGCGTCGGCCGCATTCTGCAGCTCGCCCCTGATCATGAGAATGGTGCTGATGTCGAGTGACAGGGCGGCGAAGGCCAGAAGCGCGGACAGCAGCAAAGCCACCGTAACCGCCACAAACCCGCGCCTATCAGAGCGATGAAGTGATCTCGTGAGTCGTTTGTTCAGGTGATTCATCCGCCACTCCTATTGTTCCATTTGCATCTTGGTCTCGGCGCTGAGCGTGAGGGACCCGGTCAAGGAGGTGACCAGGTTGGGGAGAACCAGGAACTGGTACGGGTAGTCCACCCTGACTGTCAATTGGTCTGGGTTCGACACGCCGCGGCTGATTGTGGTCGTGGTGGAGGAACCCGAGAAGCTGATCATGCGGTCCTGCGAGAAGGTGCTGACCCTTTGCTGGATGTCGCTATCCGATTTGTATCCCTTAATTTCTGAGATGCCGAAACGAGCTGCTTCCCGGCTGGCGTTGGTAATGACACTCTTGTTGTGGACGATAAGGCTCAGCTCCATGAGCCCCAGCGGGAGAATAATCAAGAAAGGCAGCATAATGGCCAGTTCCACAATCACGCTGCCCCGATCTGTCCTTTTCTGGGAATTTCGCTTGATTTCAAGACCCATAATCAACCTCCGATATGAACCTGCCGGCTGCAGAAGACGCCTCCAGATAGCGTTTGTTACTCCATGCGCATGAATGTCTCTGCAGACAGATTGGTTGCTCTCACCATGTGAGAGGTGAGATTGGGCAACAGCAGAAAACTGAACGGGTAGCTGACGTCAACTCGCAGCCAACCTCCGTTGCCGTTGGCCCGACGGGTGGCCCAGCTGGGCGTCACCGCCACGGTGGGGGTCGATCCGGAGGAAGGCGAAGAAACTGATCAAGTGGCCGGCCGAGAAATCACTGACCCGCTGGGTTATCTCGGCATCCGTCTTGGGTGAGGCCACATAGCCATTGGCCGTGTCGATGTCGAAGAGGGTGCCGAATCTGGCGCCTTCTCTACTGGCATTGATGATCACCCCTCGGTTGTAGAACAGAGTCGCAAACTCCATGATTCCGAAGAGGAGAAGAAAAAGGAGTGACCCTCTGTGCCAATAATGGTGAGACACTTCTTCCCGGCTAAATTAGAGTAGAGGGCGAGAAGCTGGATTACAGAATGATAGAAAACAGAAGCGACAAGAAACTGAGGATTTTGGAAACCTCGGAGCGGAGGGGAGAGGTCTCCAAAATCGCTGCGGGACGGACCGAGCCCGAGAAGGCGTTGCCGCGACCCGACCCGGAAGTTCCTGCCAAGGCAACCCGTCGCCGGTTTTCAGCCCGCTATAAGCTCCGGGTCCTGGAGCAGGCCGATGGCTGCGAAGAGTCGGGCGAAGTGGGAGCATTACTGCGCCGAGAAGGACTTTACTGGTCGAATCTGCAGACCTGGCGACGCCAACGCGAGCACGGAACGCTGCAGGCATTGACCCCTCGCAAGCGGGGACGAAAGGCAAAGCCGGTCAATCCTCTGGATCATCAACTGAGGCAAGTGGAGGCTGAGAATCGGAAGCTGAAACGCAAGCTCGAGAAGTTTGAAGCCATGCTGGATCTCCAAAAAAAGTCTCGCAACTGTTGGGAATCTCTCTGGCGAGCAGCGAAGAGAACGGAGACGAGAGCTGATGGACGAAGCTTTGCGATTCTCACAATCCCACGGAGTCCGTGCCGGCTGTCAGGCTCTGGATCTGCCGCCATCGAGTCTGTATCGGGAGAAACTTCGGCGCGAACGGCCGGCGCTGGATCCTCGGCCTCGGGCCGCATCCCCACGCGCCTTGAGCCCGCCCGAAAGGGAAGCCGTTGTGGAGGTCCTGCACAGCCGACAGTTTATCGACAAAGCTCCTGCCGCCGTATGGGCGGAGCTGCTGGACGAAGGGCGATACTTGTGCTCGATTCGAACCATGTACCGCATTCTGGCCAAACGTCTGGAAGTTAGAGAACGCCGTCGCCAGCGCCGCCATCCCCAATACTCCAAGCCGGAACTTCTGGCCACCGGCCCGAACCAATGCTGGTCGTGGGACATCACCAAGCTGAAGGGGCCCGTCAAATGGAGCTATTACTACCTCTACGTGATCCTGGACATCTTCAGCCGCTATGTGGTGGGCTGGATGGTGGCCACCCAGGAAAGCTCCCGCCTGGCCAAGGTCTTGATCGCCCAGAGCTACTCCAAGCAGGAGATCGTAGCGGGTGGTCTCACCCTGCATGCCGATCGTGGCTCGTCGATGAGTTCCAAAGCACTGGCCTTGCTACTGGCCGATCTGGGAGTCACCAAGTCTCACTCTCGGCCTCATGTCTGTGACGACAATCCCTACTCGGAATCCCAATTCAAGACCCTCAAGTACCGTCCCGAATTCCCGGCTCGTTTCGGCACCATTCAGCAAGCCAGAGACTTTTGTCGGGATTTCTTCGATTGGTATAACCGCGACCATCGCCATTCGGGTATCGGCCTGCACACTCCCGCGGATGTGCACTACCTCACCGCCATCACCACCCGTCGCGATCGATCCCAAACATTGGAGGCCGCCCATGCACTCTTCCCGGAGAGATTTCCCAACGGCAAACCCGTTCCTCCTCCTCTTCCCGAGGCGGTCTGGATCAACCCTCCCGAAAAGGAGAACTTTTGAGATGAAACTACAGTAATTTATTCACCAAAGTGTCTCAAAGTTGTTGACACGTTCCGTGACAGGACCAAGGCTGTTTCAGGGACTGCTAAGCCTGCCTCAGGTCTTCGCTTTTGTCTCATCTGATCTTTCCCCCTACTGGCTCCCGCATGAGCAAACTCGTTACACTGCACGCCACGGTTAACAGTGGAGTCTAGACCCGTAAGGAGTCCCCCCGGCTCTGCCGGGGAGGCAGCCAGAGTTTGACAGTTCCGGGAATAGGTGAAAAAACTCCCTTCCGTGAGCCGAGCAAAGCATCACGAAAAGGAGTTTTATGAGTAACTACCAGAGCTTACAGCATACAAAATGGGAGTGTAAGTACCATGTGGTGTTCATCCCCAAGTACCGCAAGAAGTTGATTTATGGGGAGCTGCGCAGACATCTCGGTCAGGTGCTGCGACGGTTGGCTGGGCAGCAGGAAAGCTTGATTGAAGAGGGCCACCTGCTGCCGGATCACGTGCACGTGATGATCTCGATTCCGCCAAAGTTTTCTGTGGCGCAGGTGATCGGGTACATCAAAGGGAAAAGCGCCATCCACATTGCGAGGAACTTTTCAGAGAGTCGGCGTAACTTTGTTGGACAGCACTTCTGGGCTCGCGGATACTTCGTATCGACGGTGGGTCGGGATGAGAAAGTGATTCGTGAGTATATCCGGCGGCAAGAAGCAGAAGATCGTCGCCAGGATCAGCTCAGGCTGCTGTAGCCAAGCCACCTGTAGGTGGCACAAGTGGCCGCGGTAGCGGCAACGTCAAGTCCGCTTTGAGCGGCTCACAAGATTAAAGCCCCCGGCTTTGCCGGGGGATACTTACTGATTCTCGCCCACCCGGCTGCCTACAGCCAGTGATCCAGGACACACGAAAGTGGTTTTTGGTGTGGGTGCGGCTGGGAGCTTGTGACGGCCGTCACCGACAGCAGTCCCCCAGCGGCGGCGAGGGCTGAGGAGTCAGTCAATCAGGGGGGCTGTCGTGATCACCTGACGGTCTCTGCCGGCTCGGGAGGTCTGATCTTGACTCCGCCGCGGGGCCCATAGAGCTCTCTCAGCATCTGCAGGCTCCTCAGGTTGTCTTCATAGGCAGGACCGGGAACCATCTCCCTCTTTTCCTTTTCCAGGAGACCTTTTAATGCCTCGACCCGCTGCGGAAAAGCCGCGGCGAGATTGAACTTCTCGGAGGGATCGACTTCCAGGTCAAAGAGTTCTTCGGCGATCGATCCATCCAGCGCACTGGAGCGTCCAATCCTGAGCTTCCATTTTCCCTCTCGGACCGCCTCCAGCAGGTGCCCGGAGTAGTAGAAAAAGGCCTTGTGGGTAGACGGCTCCTGACCGGTGAGCAGGGGAAGGATGTCTTCGCCGTCCACGATCCGATCGGAAGGGATTTCCGCCCCGGCCAGGAGCAGACAGGTGGAGTAGATGTCCATGGTGGAGGCGATGCCGTCTTGGATCAGTCCGGCTGGTAGCCTGCGGGGCCAGCGGGCCACGAAAGGCACTCGAATCCCCCCCTCGTAAGTCCAGCCCTTTCCTTCTCGAAGGAGCCCGGCGGTTCCACCATACTGATTCAGGGTCAGCCAGGGCCCGTTGTCGCTGGTGAACATCACCAGGGTGTTCTCGTCGATCCCTTCTTCCCGGAGTGTTTCCAGAATCCGCCCGACGCCCGCGTCGATGGTGGTCACCACGTCACCATAGAGGCCACGGGGGGAGGTCTTCAGGAGCTTCTCCGATGCCGAGATGGGCTGATGAGGCATGGTGTGCGCCAGGTAGATGAAGAAAGGGGAGTCCTTCCATTGGCGGATCCATTTGACCGCTTCCTCAGTGTAACGTTCCGACAGGGTGGACTGATCGACCGGGTGCTCAATCGGTTTGGCGTTGCGATAGAGTTGCAGTGGTACCTCCGTCGGGACCCAGGGCGGAATCATGTCGTTGCTGTACAACAGACCGTAGTACTCGTCGAAGCCGTGGGAGATCGGATAGTCCTCAACGCCGCTGTGTCCAAGGTGCCACTTGCCGATGGCGGCTGTCCTGTACCCCCGGCTCTGCAAGGCTTCGGCCAGGGTCAGTTCAGAGGCAGGGAGGCTGACGTCCTCTTCGGGAAAGATGACCCGGTACATCCCTGATCTCATAGGCAGGCGCCCGGTGAGCAGGGCTGCACGTGAGGGTGTGCAACTGGGCTGGGCATAGAACGAAGTGAGCCGCACTCCCTGCCTGGCCATACGATCCAGATGGGGCGTGATCAAAGTCGGATGCCCGAAGGAGCTCAGATCGCCGTACCCCAGATCATCGGCAAAGACGATGATGATGTTGGGAGGGCCGGATTCCTCGGAAGTCTGGCACCCTATCAAAGGAAGGGCGAAGACACAAAGAAGGATGCAGAAGAGAGTTCTTTTCATGAGTGGATACCTGTTACAGGATTCTAATACGGCTACTCAGTTCGCTCCCTCCACTTCAAAACCCAGCGCCCGGGCCGCGAGGGCCTGAGATTCGTCATGTGTGACAAAAACAGGCTGAACATTCTGATTCTCGGCGAGAAGTTGAGCACTCGACAGATGAACTGCATCCAGGGTCTTAACCACGGTCGCCATGGGCATGGAGGCCCGCCGGATTACGGGGCGCGTCAGGCCGATCGAGCCAATCGTTCTTTCCATTCGTCTGAGCAGCTGTTGAGCCTCCGCAACCCCCCTGTCATCGAGCGCAGCCTGGAGGCGAAATCGGTCAATGGCCCGCCGCGCTTCGACTCCCATCAACTCGCTCGACCAGGCTGTGCCCCACCCGCCCCAACCGCTCCATAGCGGCTCCTGTCCAAAGAGAGCTCTCAGAACGACGCTGGTGTCCAGATAGACAATCACCGGGCTTCTCGATCGTCTCGCAGCGCTTCCACCACATCCACAGGCTTCAGCAGCCTTACCGGCGAAAGCCCCTTCAACTCGCCGGCTGCCTTGGTCGCCCCATCAAGGCGCAATTGCTCGGCACTTTGCAGATAAGGAACCAGTTTGGCGATCGGGGTTCGACGATCCCGAACGATCACTGTCTCGCCCCTCCGGACCAGGGCGAGGTAGCTGCTCAGCCTGGCCTTCAGCTGGGAAACCATGGCTTCCTTCATGGTCTTATTATGACTATATATGGTCACATGAGTCAACTACAGCCTCAGCCCTCGCCGCGCTTCGGGTTCTGATGATCGCTCGGTGACCGGGTTAAGGGGAGTAGTTACTGCAGATCAGTCGAAGCGCTGAGGCGGCACCGCTGAGAGCACGCGCATATCGTCGCCGTAGAAGAGTTCGACGCCAGTCACAGGGGCATCTGAGAGAACCCTCACCGTCCCGCCTGAGAGTTCCCCGGCGCCCGGGAAAAGCTCGGAAATCAGGCCCACCAGCCGATTACCCGGGTCGAGAACCACCGGTCCGACGGTCCCCAGCAGCTCGGAAGCCGGGTTGCGGAGCTCCAGCACCACTGTAACCGCCTCAGATCCAGAATTGACAACCGCCACTCCCGTGGAGAAGCCATATCCCCGGGCCACGTGTGAGAACACGAACTTCGGGTTCTGCACCGGCTGCAGAGGGATTGCCGACAGGGCTTCTCCGTCGAAAAGCTGGATCTCAGCCGATCCGACGAGTCCCGGGATGTCCGTGCTGATCTCGATCCATCCGGATTCAATGGCCCCCGCATCCTCCAGCCCGAAAAGATCAATCACGCTGGCTCGGAGAGAGACCCCATCCGGTAACTCCAGCGGGACGGGGCCAGCCATCAGGTTCCCCTGGTCATCCCGCAGAGTGACCGACACTTGTATCGGGTCGGGTTCTTCTGCTTCCTCCTCCAGCGGGCTGGCATTGGCGATTGGCACACTCGATGGATGGATCAGCTTGAGAATCGTGTCCGACCCGCCAAACACGGCGAAATGGGGAATCGTGAACTCGGTGTGCTCGGAGTCAACCGGTTGGGTGCCCAGGACGGCCATTCTCTTGGCGTCGATCATCGTCTCGAAGGCGACAGTGCCGCGCGAAGCAACTCGAATGTACCCGTCCTCAAAATCGCGAAAGGGGCATCCTTCCTCGGTGACCCCAACGGTGACACTGTCCAGCTCAGATCCATCGGTCTCATTCAGAAGGTAGAACGTCATTCCATCCGTGACCGACCGATCCGTCTGGATGGATCCTGTGGCCCCTCCACTGCCAAGAACCGTTCCATCGACGGCTCCCACACGAATCTGGACCTTGTCTGTGATGTCAGTGGCATCCCAGGAGAGAGTGGTCTGGCCGAGTCCCCCCTCGCAGACACGGATCGGATCTGGCGTAGCCACCAGCACTGGAGGAGGGCAACCCGATTCGGTGAGGTGCACGGTGACGCGATCGAGCACCTCTCCTGTAGCGCCATTCAGAAGGTAAAAAACCATCCCGTCCCGCACCCACTCGCCGGTTTGTACCGAGCCGGTTGCTCCTCCTTTACCAAGCATGTTTCCATCGACGGAGTTCACGCGGACTTCCGTCTCTTCCGCGAGCCCGCTGGCATTCCATGAGAGCGTTGTCTGACCAGTCCCTCCATCGCACACCTGAATGGGATTGGGGGTCGCAGTAATCCGATTCAGGCCGGTCAGGTTGTCGAACAAGTCAGCGGCCGAATAGGTTGCGCGGCCTTCGGGCGCGATATTCTGGAGAGCCGAAGTAACGAAGTTCCCGGTTGAGTTGAAGAGATCAAAGATAACCCCAAGGCCCTGGTTGTTGGGATTCACAACATCGATCTGAGTCGAAAAACCGTCCCGGATGCGCACTTCAGGGAGAATCGACAGATCCATAGTTTGGGGCGAGATGGGTCCACCGTCAATTCTGTTGAGCGCTCCATCGAAGGTGAGAAAGACCCCCGAGACTGCAGGGTTGTCGCTGTTGAGATCGACCCAGCCGTCGAAGTCGATTGTGCTGGGGTCCAAGGAGCTGTTGGTGGCCAGGAAACTGTTTGTCAGGCGGGTGATCTGCTCACCAGGTTTCAGTATCTCGGTAAGGGCAAACGGGCAGTCGTCGTCGGTGAGAGTCACAACTTCCCGGTCCAGTTCCTCTCCACTGGTGGCGTCCAAGAGGATGAAAACGGTTCCTTCCGTGACCCAATCACCCGTGCGCTGGGACCCTGTGGGTCCATTCTCGAGAAACAGGGCGCCATCAACAGATCCCACTCGAATCTCAATCTCGTCGCTGATATCAGTCGTGTCCCATGTGACTGTCGTGAACCCGACCCCTTCCGCATTGCAAACTTGAAGCGGGTTTGGATCGGCAACTATGTTTGGAGGCGGACAGCCAATTGCAGTAAAAGTGACCGTCACAGTGTCCAGCAAATCCCCGGTGCGTGAGTCGAGCAGATAGAACGTCATCCCGTCCGTTACCCACTCGCCGGTCTCAGCGCTCCCCGTCAGACTCCCGGCAGTGAATAGATTGCCCGTTTCCGAGCCGACTCGCACTTCGATCTCGGCGACCTCTTCGTCTTCGTCTTCTTCCAGCACACTGGAGGCATTCCAGGATATCGTGGTCTGGCCCAATTCTCCCTCTTCGCACACCGTCACCGGATTGGGGCTCGCAAAGATCAGACTAGAGGAAAGCCCCGTGGGAGTGCTCAAAAAACCTAGAGCACTCATGACCACTTCCGCATCATCGTCCCCGTTGTTGGTGACGGCTATGCCACTGAAGAATCTCTCCGAGTCAGGGATCGGGATGGGTTCTCCGGTCTCCTCGTCAAGAACCGAGTCGACGTTGTCCGCGACCAACTGCGGAGCCGTAAGCCGGAAAGTATTGCGCAGCAGTTCAACGTTGTTCCCATTGAAGTTGATCACTGAGAGGTGTTCACCATTGGAGGTGAAGGCGAGGTCCATGGGGCCGGCCGGAACGTCAAAACGGGGTCGCTGGAAGTCCTGACCCACCAGGATGCCGGCCGTCGCAACAGCTCTTGCTGCGTCATAAACATTGATGAGATCCAGGATCGGGGAGGCGACGTAGACCCTCCGACCGTCCGGAGAAAAGGCGGGACGGCTGCTTTCCAGAAACTGAGAGGTTCCGGTTGAAACGAATTGCCTTCCTTCCCCATTGGGATCGATGAGCGAAACCTCAATCGAGCTGACCAGTGCAAAGAGATCCTCTGTGGGAGAAACCGAGGTTGTGCTGGCTCCGCCGCCCACCTGGATGGTCTGGGCCAACTCGCGCTTCTCCAGATCGATAATCAGGGCGTGGTCTGTCGACAGCACGGGAATACGGGTAGCGGCACTGAATTCTCGATCTCCGATAATGGCCCACTTGTTGTCCCGCGTGATGGAGACGTTATTGAGTCCAAAGAAGTTGTGAGCAATCTCGACCGTCGTCCCGTCCGCCCCTTCAGCCTCCAAAGGGGCCGGAACGATACTTGCCACAATCGAGAAAGAGTCAGGGTCGATGATCTTAATCGAGTCAGGCTCTTCCACCGTGGAGAGTACGGTTGAGCCGGGCAGCACAAGGGTGAAAAAGCTTCCGTCGTGAGCCATGGTGATCGAGGCAGGGCGGCTGGCACCCACCAGCTTGATTCGGGGACCTCTCTCGGTCATCGAATCGACGTCGAACCGAATGATCTCGTCGCTCCCTGCGGAAGCCACAAACCCGGTTGAGCCGTCCGCCGAAAAGACAAGGTTGTTGAAGAACGAAAAGAGCACCTCCTCAAACTGAAGAGATCGCACTTCGAAAGTCGTGACATCGATCAGGGAGACCGAACCGACGCCAAGAAGCTCGAAATCGTTCTCCGCGCTGGGAGTGTTCTCGGTCAGGAACAGGGAAACGACCCCCACATGCGCCCCATCCGGCGTGAGTGTCAGAGAGACCGGGCTCGGGCCCACTTCGATCAGCGCCAGGACCTCACCAGTTACAGCGTCAAAGGCCATCACCGTATTGCTGGACACGGTCAGTCCGTCCTCCTCGCGGCCGGGATAGGCGACAAAGCCGCGGAGGGAATCGGGAGTAAAGACAACGTTGGGTGCAAAGCTGAAGTCGCCCTGACCGATTCCCTGCGTCGTCAGCGGAATCGCGTTGGAATCAAACTTGAGCGACTCTTCGGCTGGAGAGATGCTGGCAACGACTCGCTGTCCCCAGACTTTCGGCACTGTGGGAAGGGTCAGAATGAGGCACAAGATCAAGTAACGCATAAGCTTCCAAACCCGGGCTGAGCACAGAGTCTCCCCCCTTATACCACACCCCGCTTTGCCCCAAATGTCCGAACCCGTTTCTGCTGTTAGATGGTATCACTGAGCGACTGGTTCAACCAGAATAGCGTTCAGAACAAACGAAACGACTTGCTGCTCTGAAAAGGCACAGCCGTCTACTCCCAGAACGCCTGTCTGGGACGGGTTTCGAGGGTCACGTAAAGAGCCCGGAGCAAGAAAAGATCGGATCAAGAAATCCATTGTTTTGGATCTTGCGGCTGTGGGGGACATTCGAGCGGCAACCAACTCAGTCTGCCCTACGATGCCGGCTCTTGCACCTTCAGAATCTGGTCGACCTCAACCTCTTTCAGGAGGTGAACCTTGCCGGAAGGCCATCGGATCTCGATGGTCTTGACAACCTGCTCCTTTCCCAGGCCAAAGTGAACCCGCAGATCACTGGCGCTGGCATAGCTGCCGTCACTCTGAACGTGTCTCCAGAGCTGCCTGCCGTCTTCCATCGTCACGACCACAAGGGCGCCCACTCCATGGCGGTTCTGCTTTCCGGACAGAGCCAGCTGAATCCAGTGTCCGGAGGAAGCGTTCTCATTCAGCAGCAGTCTGGCCGGGCCGCTGTTGTTGTTGAGAAGAATGTCGATGTCTCCGTCATTATCCACGTCTCCGAAGGCGGCACCCCGCGTCGTCTCGATCAGGCTCCCGACACCGGACTCGGGACCCAGCAGTCGAAAACTCGAATCCTCCCTCTGGACCAGCTGGTTGGGTTGAGGGTAGGGGAAGGGCTGCCCCAGGAGTGACTCGACAGCGGTGACCGCCCCATTGCCGGCAAAGAGATCCAGATCTCCGTCGTGGTCGAAGTCCAGCCACCGGGTCCCAAAGCCGGTCATGCTCAGACTCATATCACCCAGGCCGTACTTTGTGGTGGCGTCCACGAAGTTCCCTTTTCCGTCGTTTTCATAGAGGGTGTTCGTCTCCTGGATCAGGTGGGTCAGAAACAGGTCCTCGTCTCCGTCCTGGTCAAAGTCGCCGGCCGCGATTCCCATTCCCGCTTCCGTCTGTCCCATGGCGTTGTAAGCCGTACCCGAGATCAAACCACGATCGACGAAGGATTCCCCTCCTTGATTCATCCAGAGTTGATTGGGGGTCCCGTCGTTGGCTACGAAAACATCGGTCCAGCCGTCTCCGTTGAAGTCATCACAGGCGACGCCCAGACCGGCGCCAAAGTTCTCCCCGACCCCGGACACTTGAGTCACGTCCTGGAAAACCCCTCCCCGGTTCTCGAAGAGTCGATCAACGATGGGGCGATACACCTTGGGGCTGCAGTAGTCGCGTACTCCTGAGGGATGGAAGCAGTCGAGCGCGCCCTGCGTGAAGTCGACATAACCGGTCACAAACAGGTCGAGATCCTGGTCGTGATCGTAATCGAAAAAGGAGGCGCTGACATTCCAGCGAGGGTCGTCGCTTCCCGACGATCGAGTGATGTCGGAGAAGGTTCCGTCTCCGTCGTTTCGAAAGAGACGGTTGGATCCCAGGTTGGTCACATACAGGTCAAGATCTCCATCGCCTTCGATATCCCCGACCGCCACGCCCATGCCGTAGCCCGTATCCCCCAGACCCGACTGGTCCGTCACATCTTCAAACTCGAGCCATCCCTTTTCGACCAGCAGGCTTCGGAACATCCGGTTGGAGGGAGGATCACCGGCTTCCTTCGCAACTCCACCTTCGGGCGGGCCCTCCTCCGGGTCCAACGCCCCACTCTGGATCAGGTAGGCATCCAGGTCGCCGTCTGAATCGTAGTCAAACAGAGCGGCCCCGGATCCCGCGATCTCCGGCAGGTGAAACCCCCCCCGGGCTCCACGGTCATGATGGAAGACGATGCCGGTCGACTGGGCCGCTTCCTGGAAGAGGGCGGGTTCCTCCTGGTCCGGCCCGGTCGCAGGCCCCTCGGGGATGTCGGAATCAACACAACCGGGGGGCGCGAGAAGCAACATCGCAAGGCCGTGGAGCAAGGTCCAACCGATCGCCCGACTTCTTGCTGCAGATCGAACCGGATTCAACCGGCAAGCGGGAGGCAGGGGTCCGATCATTGTCTGTCGCCGCCGCCCGCGCCGAGGGCCTGTTCAATCCGGGCCGCCAGTTCATGCTGGCTATAGCGTCTGGCCAGAGTCAGAGCTCTTGCGGCATGCTGAGCAGCCAGTTCCTCATTACCGATCTTCGAGTAAGAGCTGGCCACAAGCAGAAGGAGTGCCGGGACTTGCTCGTTCTCCGATTCGGCTGCGGGACCGAGTAGATCGATGGCTTCGCGATAGTTAGCCAACTGGAAGAGAACCCTGCCCAGATCATATCGAACCGTCCGGGCAAGATCGGACTGTCCGTACTTCTCGGATAACCTCAGGGCGCGGCGGCCGTGCCTTTCTGCCTGCGGCCACAGCCCGGCCATGGCGCAGGCTGTGGTCAGCAGAGCCTCGATCTCCGCTGTCTCCTGGTCTTCTTCGGTCAGCGCCCCGGATAACAATTGAATCGACTCGCTGGTTTCGCCTTCCTGGAGCAGCAGTCTGGCCAGGTTATAGCGGGCCAGACGGTGGTTTCGATCAATCTCCAGTGCTCTCCGAAGATGGGTAACGGCCCGTGAAGTCTGATCAGATCCGCTCAGCACCACCGCCAGATTGGCGTGCGCGTCGGCATAGGACGGGTTCAGTTCGAGAGCCCTCTCAAAGGCAGTGACGGCCTCTGCCGGTAGTCCTCTGTCAAGCAGCAGGAATCCCCAGTTGTAGTGCACTTCCGGAATGTCGGGATTGACCTTGAGAACCGCCCGATACTGCGCTTCGCCCTCGTCCAGACGCCCCAGGTGCCGGTACAGCCCCATCAGACTGGCGTGTGCCATTCCATGTTCGGGCCTGATCCGGAGCACTTTCCTGTACTCGGCAATGGCCTCCTCCTTCCGGCCCTCTGCCTGCAGCAGTGCTGCTTTTTCAAGGAGGGCAGTAACCCCTGCTCTCAGCTCCCAGACCTCCTTCTGCAGGGGATCATCGGCGGCGGGGCGGCTGTCTTTATGCTTCTCAAACAAAGCAGCGTGACGCTCGGATCGTTCCTGGTCTCCCCGATCCCGGTAGGCCAGGGCCAGAGCATACTGGGCGGCCCCAAAGTCGGGAACCAGTTTGCAGGCCCGTGAAAAGCTCTTCAGCGCGTCGTCATTTCTGCCCAGTTTCCTGAGAGCGCGCCCCAGATCATAGTGAGCCGTTGGATGGGCGGGTTGCCTTTTCACAATCTCTTGAAGATCAGGAATGCTTTCCTCCATTCGGTTCAGATCAATCAGGGTGGTGGCCAATTGGAGCTGTGCCGGAAGGTAGTCGGGTTGAAGACTCAGAGCCTGGCGGAAGCTCCTGACCGCCTCCTCACTCTGTCCGGCTTCCTTCTCAGCGAGTCCCAGGTAATAGGTCCATCGAAACTTGGATTGAGACCGCGATATTGCGTAACGGTAGAAAAGGGCGGCCGACTCAAAGTGCCTGTAGGCGTGAAGCAGCATGCCGACCCGGCCGCTGCGCTGCGGGTCCGAAGGCCTCTCCCGGGCCGCCTGATAGGCATCCAGAATCTGGAGGCGAACATCCGCTTCCATGCCGGAGAGGAGGGCGTCAGGCAACGTCGGCTGGACCTGTGGTGGTGTGCTGGGCGAGGAGCAGCCAATGAGGCCCGGGAGAAGAGTGGCGATCGCCAGCGCGAGAACTGCGATTAGTGGGAGCTCGACTCTTCCGGGCATCGGTAGGTCGATCTTACCAGACAGGGAAGGGATTCCGATCCCCCCGAGATTCATGAAAGTAGAAGGCGGCCTCGGGCCCCGACCGGGGGGATTTAAACGGTCGCTGCTCCGAGCCGCCTCCCACTTCAACCCTGGAGCCAAAGGGGCCCCACAAAAAAGGGGCGCCCGCAAGGGGCGCCCCGTGGGTTAGCAGATTGGTCCGCCTCGCCTAGAAGTTGTACTTCAACGCGAACTGGATGATGCGCGGCAGGTCAGCCAGAAAGATTCTGGCCCCGTTTCCACTGTTGGCATTGATCGCGCGGACCGGGTTGTTGTTCCCTGGTCCGCCCAGGTGAGCCGTGTTGGTGAGGTTGAAGGCTTCAAAGCGGAATTGAAGCCGGTGGCCTTCCCAGGGCATCTGGAAGTACTTCGACAGGAGCAAGTCCATGTTCTTCCAGCCCGGCAGTTCGAGCATGCCCCTTGCGCCGTTGTGCCACACACCCGGGTCACCCTGCTCGACGGCGAATCGATTCCACCACAGCGTGGAATCACGCTGGGACTCGGGAAGATTCAGCTCTCCTACTATCTGGCCCCGATTGGGACCTCCGTTGCCCTGGTTATTGGGATTATAAATTTGGGTTCCCCAGGGACCGGACTGCAACGACAGAATGCCTCCCACCTGCCATCCGCCCAGCACCCAGCTGGCAGGCCCGGATTCGAAACGGCCCTTGCCCGGCCCGGCCGGCAGTTCGTAAATAACGCTCAGGTTGTAGGCAAAATCCCGGCTCAGTCCCCCGGGTCCACGGTTTCTGAACAGATCCTTGGTGTAAGGACTCAGCGGGCCGGCACCTCCGACGATCCCCTCGGTGCGCTCATTGATGCTGGAAACGCTGTAGTCCAGGCCCTTGGACCAGGTAAAGGAACTGGTGAAGCTGAGCCCCTCACTGAAACGCTTTTCGGTCTTGAAGGTGAACGCGTTGTAGTTGGAGTTCAGCATGTTATCGCCGGTGATGACATAGTTGAGCAGCTGCACATTGGTGTTCGTCTCCGCCGGCCCCTGCACGCGCCGCCTGGCGGCAGAGCCCGCCGGTAAGAGACCTGGCTCAGTAGCGACACCAAAGTTCCGCTGCCACCAGGGCAGGTTGTGGGCGGCCGTACCGTTGTAGCCGACCGTCATCAGAATATCCCAGGGCAGCTGATGCTGAACGTCAAAAAACCACTGGTAGACGTTGATCGTTTCCTTGAAGAAAGGAACATTGGCAGCCCCTTCACCTCCCACTCTGTTAAACGCGTATTCGTCCAGAGGCGCGTCCAGGTTCACCTCATAGAGCTGAAACCCTTGAGAGACCGTCGTGTCGGGGAATTCCCTGCCGCCGGGGAGGTTGTTCGAGTTCACCTGATGACTGAACTGAACCGGCCCGCCGGAATTGTAGCGGTTGGATTCGATCCCGGCGGTTCCGTTCTCCGAATAATAGAGACCGGCGCCGGTTCGAATCACCGTGTTGTCGGTGATCCGATAGGCAAGTCCGATGCGGGGAGCCCAATCATTTTTGTCAATCTTGCAGGCACAATCGCTGCTGCTCTGGGGTAACAACCATTGATCAAATCGGACGTCGATGGTGTCCCCGGTTTCGGGCAGGGCACCATTAACTACCCCCGATTGGAAAAAATTCGCTTTGGCGTTTTGAAGCCCGCTTCCCAGGTTAATTCTGGGCTGCATGAAGAGTTCATAGCGCAGGCCCAGGTTCAGGGTCAGCTTGGGTGTGATTCGCCAGTCGTCCTGGACATAAAAACCCCAGTAGGGAATGTTCATGTCTTCACCGTTCGGCAAGTTATTAATCGTGCGCCAGGTCATGCCCAGCAGGGCGTCGGCAAGCGAGTTGCCGTCCGTGTTTGGTGGGTTGTTGCCACCGACATTGGGGAACTGACGTGTGTAGCGACCGTTGAAGCCCATCCACCCCATATCGTTGGTAAATAACTGGCTGCGAAGGTTATTCCACTCCCGGTACTCGACTCCAAACTTGAGACTGTGCTTGCCAACATCCCAGAGCAGGTTGTCGGCAATGGTGAGGGTGTCCAGTCGACCGGAAATGGTGCCCCCGCCAGAACCTCCACCGATCTGGTCATAGCTATTATTGAGTTGAAAGAAGACAAGACCCACCTGGTGCTTGGGATCCTGGGCGAACTCCGGGTACTGTTCGACTGCCGCATTGGGAATGCCGAACTTGGCGTTCTCATTCTCGGTGCGTTCGTCGGTACGGGAGGCTGGAAACTTGGAAAAGCCGCCCCGAAATTCATTTTGGATCGTGGCACTGAGCGTGGCGTTGTAATTGAGGGCGAACTGTTTGGTTCTGAATTCAGAAAAACTCCTGGCCCGGGCTGGAAAGGGCAAAGAGTTGGGAGCGCCGGTGATCCGGTCTTCGCTGCGGTAGGAGAAACGACCAAAGATGCGGTGGTTGTCGTTGAAGTTATGGTCGATCCGCGTGTCGAACAGTTCACTGTCGGTGTTGTTCCTCTGCACGTAAAAAAAGTTGTTCTCTCCTCCCCCCGGATTATTTGGTGCCGGAAAAATAGAGAGCACCCCCACAGCCGCGGGATCCATGCGGTTTTGCGGAATCACGTTGTTGAGGAACTGCTGACGCTCGGCCGCGGCCCCCTCGCCTGCCAGGGTGTTCGGGTCATAGATATTCGGAGCGCGGCCGGTCCTGGCGCCATCTGACTCCGAAAAATCACCCGAAAGTTCCAGGGCGGTGGGCACCCGGCGCAGAAAGGATCTTCCGCTCGAAACCAGGCGCGTGCCCTGAAAGCTGAAGAAGAAAAAGGTCTTGTCTTTAATAATGGGTCCGCCAAAGGTACCGCCATATTGGTTGCGGATATAGGGAGGCGCCGGGGAGGTGAGCTCACCGTTGGAATCGCGCGGCCCATCCCGGTTGAACATGAAATTGTTGGCGGACACGGCTGCATTGCGATGGAATTCGTAAACTCCGCCGTGGAACTGGTTGGTTCCCCCCTTGGTGGAGATGAGAATGGTGGCTCCCGCCTTGGCTCCGTACTCGGCCGAGGTGTTGTTGGTGATCACCTTGAATTCGGCAATGGCCTCCGGTGGGGGCTTGGCGGTCTGGGACTGAGTGGCCAGCGGGCCGTAGACGACCCGGCCGGTGTTGTCCACGCCGTCCAGCGAAATAGCGACATGTTCCATGGCCAGTCCGCCCGACTTGAAACCAGACTCCGCCTGGTTCCCTCGGCCGCCCTGGTTACCCTTCAGGATCCCCGGACTCAACCCGGCCAGTGCCAGGACATTGCGCCCGTCCAGCGGCAGTTGCTCGATCTGCTTTTCCTCGATGACCGTGGACATATCGTAGGGATTGACATTGACCCGGGCGGAGGTGGAGGCGACCTCGACCACGTTGGTGGGAGCTCCCACAGCAAGCTGGAAGTTCTGCTCGCTGGCCTGACCCGCGTCTAGCAGTAGATCCAGCTGGTTGGCGTCAAAGCCGGCCATGCTGGCGCTGATCCGGTAATTTCCGGAAAAGAGCTGGGGTACCACGTAGTGGCCCGAGTCATCCGTCACAACCTGACGGGAGACTCCGGTATCCATGTTCGTCACAGTGACTTCAACACCGGGGATAACTCCTCCGGTCGAGTCCGTGACCCGTCCGGAAACTTTGGAGTCCTGGGCCCAGCCAGTGGCTGAGGCCAGCACGAGAATCGCCACCAGGACGAATAAGGATGTGAGGGAAGAATACTTCATCATCTTTTGCAACCTCGTTTTAACCAAACCTGTTTCACAAAAAGCCGTGGATATATGGATACACTTTCCAAAGCAAAAACCGTGCCACATTTCGAGAGAAAGTGACTAACCTTAGCTATTGCTTCACTTAACTACATCAACCGTAGCCAATCGAAACCAAATAGATCCAGTAAATTGGCTTGCTTGCGCAAGAAAACCCAAATTTCTGGATCCTCCTGGCCGATTCAAGCAACTAGTCTGGATCCGAATTTCCGAACTTAGATAGGGGGCACGATACCTCAAAGGTGTGAAAGGATCAAGCGGTTGTGGTGCTTACGCGCCGTTTCTTAGCGTGGTTCTTCCACCTTCAGAACCTGGTCGGTTTCCACATTCTCCAGAACCTGTAACCGCCTGCTGGGCCACAGAATCTCGATCCTCTCAATCTTCTCTGACCGGCCCAGCCCAAAGTGAACCCCGTGGTGGCTCGAGGAGGCGTAGCCAACGCTGCTGCTCATGATATTGCTCTGGTTACCAATGCGGATGACCGCGCAGCAGGGGTGTCCATCTCAAGGCTGCGGCTGAGGGAATTCGTTCAGTGAATCTTGAACTTGGCCGCCTCGATTTCTGCATCCGGATACATGGAAGTGTACTGGGTCGTGAAGCGGAGCACACTGCCCGTTGTTCCGATCTCCTTGGTATACTCGATGGTCCACTGGGTGGGGAGGTTGATACCCCGTATGTCACGGAAGTTGGCAAAGGACTCCTTGACCGTATACCAGGTCTCCGGCTGGGTGGCCGAGGCTCCCGAATTGTTGGCGATAATCGGAGAGCTGATTCTCACTTTGTAAATCGTGTGAGCGTGCTGGAACGTCTCGGGCTCGAAGTAGAGTCTTGCCTGCACGTCCGTACCTTTGCGCCGCTGGTACTTGATTGTGTGGTACGGATTGCCGTCTACTTTCTTCAATCCCTCGTACTTCAATTTGGGATTCAGGTTTTCCAAGTTGAGCAGGGACCATCCGGTTGACAGTGCACCGCCAAAAAGACCTTCCGTAACGATCTCGTCAAACTGGTAAAAGAACTGGCCCATGGCAGAGCGTACGCCTGGCTGGATCCAACCGACTTCAACTCCCTTCCCATTGTAGGCAGACTTCTTCCCCGGGGTATTCGTTGATGCCGAAGACCATCGACACACGCAGCTTTTTTCCGTCGCAAATGAACGTGGCCGGCCCCTGAAGCTGGCCCTGGCCCCCGACAATGACTTCGAACAGGACCTGACCTTCCGCCTTGAGACTCTTACGTGCGGCCAGGTTCGTGGCCGGCCCCAGAGATTCCAGATGACGCTGGATAACTTCCTCGGGCCTGATTTTGTCCTTCTTGGCTGCTGATGTAATCCCGAAAGAGAGGGCCAGCAAGAAAAAAGATAGACAGAGCCTGTTCAGCTGCGCTCCCATGCCTTCCTCCTGACCTGGTTTGAAAACCAGACGTAACGTCAATATGCAGTTGCTCTCGGAGTGTCCTACCATTTCATATGGTAAAGCAGGTGGGGGTGGGGATTCAATGACGCACGATTCCAAAATTCGGGGACTTCACGCCCGTGCTAGGATGTCTTGCATGCTGTACCTGAGGGCACTCCAGGCTCTTGGCGGTTTCCTGCTGTTGGCGCACGTGGCCGGTGCAAGGGCTTGGCCGCAGGCAGAACCAGCCGCTCCAGAGCAGATCCTCAGACGCGCCGTGGAGTTGGAGCAGGGAGGCGACCTGGCGGCCGCAATCGAGCAGTATGAAGCCTTCCTGGCCTGGTATCCCAAGGCAGCGGCGGTTCGTTTCACGCTCGGGAACGCCTACGGACAATCCGGCAAGTTTCAAGAAGCCATTGCCCACTACGAACAGGCTCTCCAAAGCGGTGATCTCAAAGATCCAGCATCAGCCCGACTCATTCTAGGCTGGACTTATTTCCAGGCTGGGGAATTCGAGAAAGCTACGGATCTGTTGTCGGGGATCGTCAAACAAGGGCCGGAGAACCGGGAGGCCCTTCAGTTGCTGGCATCGAGTTATCTGAGACTGGGCAAATGGCAGGAGGTGATCGAGCTGATCTCTCCTCTGGAGTCGGAACCGGGCGAATCCCCTGACCTGGCGTATCTTCTAGGCGTTGCGTTGGTTGAGGATGGCCAGGTCGAAAAGGGGGCACCTCTCCTTGAGTCCAGCCTGCAGCACACGGACTCGGCGGAAGTCCGGTTCACGCTCGGTCGAGCCTTGAAGGAGAAAGGGGACTACTTTGGAGCTCTCAAGCACCTGGAAAGAGCCATCGAGCTCGACCCAACCATCCCTTCTCTGAATGCCACCTATGGCACCCTGCTGAGAACCCTGACCAGGTTCGACGAAGCAGACGAGGCCTTCCTTCGGGAAATCGCAATCAATTCGGGTGACTATGAGGCCAACCTCTTCCACGGCTTGTATCTTTATGAAAACGAGCAGAAATACGACGAAGCGCTGGCCTGCTTCCAACGGGCCCTGAGCGCCCGGCCGGGTGACGCGGCTGCTCGCTTCCAGATGGGCCTGGTTTACAGTTATTCCAATCGGATCGAGGAGGCCCTTCAGATGGTCAGGGGAGTCGTCGAAGAGAATCCTGATTTCCTGGACGGTCAGGTCACCCTCACCGGGCTTTACTACCGCCTGGGACGTGAAGGGGATGCCGAGCGTCACCGGATTGCCGTTGAGCGTTTACGCGCCACTCAGGACGGACAACACCTGATCCGGCAAGGCCAATTCTCCCAGGCCGTTGAACTCTATGAGCGACAGAAGCGGGCCGATCCGTCCGATCCCCGGCCTTACTTCTATCAGGGTATGGCTCTTTCTCAGGCCCAGGATTGGAAGGGCGCTGTCGGTGAGTTCAAGGAGGCGGCCCGACTCGATCCCGAGGAGCCCAAGTACGCCATTTCCCATGCAAATGCGCTGGCCCGGACGGGTGAACGTGAACTGGCACGCACGGCGGTGAACTCGCTTGGGAAGGCCCCATGGCATGAGCTGGACCCCAGACTGTCCTGGTTGCTTAGCGATACGTACTACCAGATCGGGGAGCACGACCTGGTTCTAGAGGTGCTCGATTTCCTGGCTGAGCAGGATCCGGAGAATGCGAATATTGATCTCATGAGTGGCCAGATCCATCTCCTCAAGGGGGATCATGAGCGTGCCCGGATGTCCGCCGAGAGGGGCATTCAGAAACAGCCGGCCAACAACGGTTCCGCCTACTCCCTGCTGGGAACCGCCCGTTATCAGCTGGAAGACAGGCCGGGGGCGAAAGAAGCTTTTCTCAAGGCTGTGGACCAGGATCCCACCAACCCCGATCACCTGCGCCGACTCGGTGCGCTGTGTCTGGAGCTGGACGAGTACGAGCAGGCGGTCAAGTATCTGAAGCGAGCCCTCCCGGCGGCCGCCGAGTTCCCTGACATAGCGCCGCTTCTGGAGAGAGCCTATCAGGCAGCCAGAGGGGCAACTCCTTCTCCGGTTGACCCCGACCAGCCACCTCAGCCTGCGATTCCCGTCTCTCAGGACCGGTCTCAGGGGTCGGCAGAACAGCTGGTGGCACAAGCGGAAGCGGCGATTGGCCGGGGAGAGGTTATCGAAGCCGTGAAACTGCTGGAGCGGGCCGTGGAGTTGGAGCCCAGCCACTGGGTGGCCCGCAGCTATCTGGCTGACATTTATCTTTCCCAGAACCGGCCGGGCCTCGCCTTCATGCACCTCTCAGAAATGGAGAAGATCGATCCGAAGTCCCCCCTGGGACTCCTCCTGATGGCCCAGTACTGGTACCAGCGCAGGGATTATGTGCAGGCGCTCGATTACGGAGTGCGGGCCAAGGCAGCAGACCCCTCCAACGCGGATCTCCGGAATCTGCTGGGCAATCTCTACTTCAGTCAGGGACAGAGCCGGGAAGCGGTGGAAGAGTATCAGGCGGCGGTCGAACTGGAGCCGGAGCGGCCGGAGTTCAGGATGAACCTGGAAGTGGCCCGCAAGAGGCTACCGTAGCTAAGTATTGAGTTTCATAAATACACTACCAGGGTTCCTCTATCTTCAGAATCTGGTTGGCTTTCACATTCTCCAGCACCTGGACCTTGCCGGACGGCCACTTGATCTCAATGGACTTGACGACTTCCTCCTGCCCCAGTCCGAAATGAAGCCGCTTGTCCGGAGAGGAGAGGAGGCCCACCGTGGAAGAGACATGGTTGAAAAGGGTCCGGCCGGAGCCGGTCGTCACCTTGACCCGGGTCCCGATCGCATCTCGATTGCTGACCCTTCCGCGCAGATTGAGCAGCAGCCAGTGGTTCCCGTTCTCTCCCGAACTGAGCAGAATCCGCGGCTTCTCGTTCAGTGAGGTCACGATGATGTCCAGAAAGCCGTCATTGTTCAGGTCTCCGAAAGCAGACCCACGCTGATAGGCCACACGCAGAAAATCGGGGCCCAGGTTCTGAGAAACATCCACGAAGGTCCTTCCATCCAGGTTCCTGAGCATGGTGTCGTGCTGAGCGGAATTGGAGCCCAGGTACTCCACGTCGCCGTTGGCCGAATAGATGTCCTTCCAGCCGTCGTTGTCAAAATCGATGAAGCCGGCACCCCAGCCCGAGAATTTCCGGCTCAGTTTAGCCACCTGCGTCCGGGGGCTGGCGTATTCGAAGTAGCGTCCCGCCACGTTTTGGAAGAGCCCGTGGATCTGATTCTTCAGATCGTTATAGAAGATGTCCGGATAACCGTCGTTGTTGAAATCTTTGGCATCGGCGCCCATCCCGGAAACCTCCACAGCTGAGGTCTTGTAGGCCACGCCGAACATCAGGGAGCTTTCCTTGAAGCTACCGTCTCCCTGATTCAGATAGAGCAAGTTCTGCACCGTGTCGTTGGCCAGGAAAACATCCGGGCGGCCATCGCCGTTGAAGTCGGCAATTCCCAACCCCATTCCCTTTCCCAGAACACTGGCGAAACCGGATTCTCTTGACACGTCCTTGAATCTGCCCCCGCCCAGGTTGTGGTAGAGGCTGTTGGCGACGCTCACCACACCCCGCGGATTACAGTAGTACTCGGTCCCGTCTGCCATGTAGCAGGGCTTGTCCGTGTGAGGGTTCCAGTAGGTGTAATGGGCGACCACCAGATCGAGTAGCGAGTCGCCGTCATAATCGAACCAGGCAGCGTCCACGCTCAACAGGTCGTCCGGCTTCGCGTCCAGACCCGACCCGGTGGTCACATTGCTGAATGTCCCGTCGCCCTGGTTTCGATAGAGGGCGTTGGGCCCGGCGTTGGCGATGAACAGGTCGCTGTGCCCGTCGTTGTCGTAGTCCCCTGCTGCTACGCCAAAGGAGTAGCCCAGCCCGACCCCTGTCAGTCCGGCCGGCTCGGTGACGTCCCCGAATCGGTCGTCTCCCAGGTTGCGCAGGAGACAACTGTGGAAGGAGCTGTCCACTTTCTTCAGCTCCGGGAGTTTGGCGCCGTTGGTAAAGAAGAGGTCCTGGCGGCCGTCGCTGTCGAAGTCGAAGATGGCCACGCCGCCGCACATGGGCTGGGGGAAGTACTTGCGGCCCGTGTAGTTGTTGTTGGTTCGATAGTCGAAGTCGGACCGCGGGGCAATGTCGATGAACCGAATGGAGGCGGGAGAGTCCGGTAGGGGCGGGCGCGACTGGGCCCGCCGGGTTCCACCGATCAGGAACAGGCTAAGCAGAATCAATAAAGTGCACCGCTTTCGGGCTGCCGGCATGTGTGTATTTTATGACGTCCCGCGTTTTAAGTTCCACGTCAGGCGCTCCACATTTTACACTGGGCCGGTGCGAAAAGCAGGGATCTCACTCGTCTCCACTCTCTCGGCCCTGTGTCTGACCCTTCTTCTGCTCCAGGTGGGCCGCCCGGTCGCCGGCCTGCGCCTAGCCGCGCACTCTCCCTCCAGCCTCCAGCCGGAGGACCAGGAAGCGAAGATCCGGGAGGCCTGTAGCGGGTGCCACGAGTGGACACCTCCAGAGATTCTTCCCGCCAGAGAATGGCCGGGCGTGGTTCAACAAATGTTCCGATTCGCCAATCTCTCCCTTCTTCAGTCTCGCGACAAACCGATCTGGGAGATCGATACACTGCGGGTGGCTACCTACTTCCGGTCGAGGGCGCCTGCGAAGTTGGAAACCCCGCCCTGGACGGCGCAGGCCGGCGGACCCGACCTTCAGTTCAGTCCCCGGCTGCTGGGGGGAGGGGTGAAGGTTCGCGGTTCCCAGCCCGGTGCAGCCAACGTGCGGCTGGTTTTCCGACCTGGAGGGGCCCGAGCTGGTGGTGTGCGATATTCACTCAGGGTGGGTGAGCTGGACCGATCCGGACGACCCTGAGATGGATCTTCAGCCTATTGCCCGGCTCCGCAGTCCGTGCCATTCGGAGGCCGTCGACCTGGACCGGGACGGTCAGATCGGCCTCCTGGTCGCGGAACTCGGATCGCCTGTGCCTACGGACGAGCGGACGGGCTCAGTGGCCTGGCTCCGGCGCACCGGGAAGCGCGAGTTCGAAGTTCACCGGCTGCTGGGGGGAATCGGCAGGGTCGCCGATGTTCAGGCGGCTGATTTCGACGGAGATCAGGACCTGGACATAATCGTGGCCGAGTTCGGTTGGCTGACGGTGGGGGGTATCCATTATCTGGAGAACACGTCTCCAGGCTCGGAGCTCGGAGCGAGTGCCTTCAGCTCCCTGGAACTGGACGACCGGGCCGGGACGATCCATGTTCCCATTGCCGACCTGAATCAGGACGGAAGACCCGACTTCATTGCTCTCATTTCCCAGGAACATGAAAAGGTGGTTGCTTTCCTCAACCGGGGGCCCGGAGTCTTCGAAAAAAAGGAGCTGTTCACCGCCCCTCATCCTCACTGGGGGGCAAGCGGAATCGAGGTCATTGATCTTGACCAGGACCGGGATCTTGACGTGATCTTCACGCACGGTGACACCCTGGACGACATGGGAAAGATCCGGCCCTATCACGGAGTGTCGTGGCTGGAGAATCGCGGCTCGGGTTTGTCCTTTGCACATCATCCGTTGGACGTCTATTACGGTGCCTACCGTGCCGAGGCAGGCGACCTCGACGGGGACGGAGACCTGGACATAGTTGCCTCTTCCTACCTTCCCGGCCAGAGGGAGGAGGAGCGCCGTGAGTTTAATCTTTCGGGGGTGGTCTGGTACGAACAAACCGAACCCGGATCATTCCAGGCCCGCTCCTTTCTCGAGCTTCCCTGCGATTACGCCACGCTGGAACTGGGTGACGTGGACAGCGATGGTCGCCTCGACATCATCCTGGGGAACATGGGCCTGCCCCTGGCCGGGACCGAGTGGGAAGAGGTCCAGATCTGGCGACAGCTGCCCTAACCCGGATTATGCAAGAGATCTGAATCCGAGTGAGATTTGGGTCCAGAAAAAAAGCCGTAGCTCTCTGATATAAAAGGGTTTACATAAAAACAACCCTAAACAGGAGCTACGGCTATGTTGAAAACAGTCTGCCAGAATACCCTGCCATTTCACAGCCACAGAGACATCACAGCTCGTTTTGATGGGGGGAGCCTCACTTCCGACGCAGGATGGTTGTTGTTTGGATCGCTGGATCGGCAACATCGATTGTGCGAGGGCTTCAGTTCGTGTATTGCGGAAAGCCGGGACCGACGCTACATTCGTCATGACCTGTTGAAGTTGATCCGACAACGAGTGTTGCAGATCGTGGCCGGCTACGAAGACTGTAATGACGCCGATACGCTGCGCTCGGATCCGATGCTCAAGACAGTCTGTGATCAGTTGCCCGAGAGCGATCCCGATTTGGCCACCCAGCCGACTTTCTCCCGCTTGGAGAACTCCGTCACCAAGAAGGATCTGATGCGTCTGAGCCGGTGGCTGCTACGCCGTTATGTGCGCTCCCTGAAGAAGAGACGTCCCGCCAAGATCATCCTGGATCTGGACAGTACCGACGACCACACTCACGGCCAACAGGAGTTCGCCTTCTACCACGGGTATTACCGAAACCACATTCTGCATCCTTTGCTGATCTTCGATGCCGCCACGGGAGACCTGGTCTGTGCCGTGTTGAGACCTGGCAACAAGGGGGCTGCCTCTCACATCGTGCCCATTCTGAAGCGCGTCGTGGAGGCCATCCGACAAGCAGTGGGGACGGATGTCGAGATTGAGATTCGGGCCGACAGCGGCTTTGCCACGCCTCGGCTCTACGAGTTCTGTGAAGGTGAAGAGAATCAACTCCAATATGTCATTGGGTTAAGTCGCAACCCTCGCCTGCAGCGAGTGGTCGAGCCCCTGCTGGATTCGACTCGGGAAAGGTTCGTTGAGCGGGAGGAAAAACAGCGTCAGTTTGACGAGTTTCTTTATCGAGCCAACAGCTGGGATCGATCCCGTCGCGTCATTGTCAAAGTGGAGGTCGATCAGCGCGGGATCAATCGTCGCTTTGTGGTCACCAACCGGGACGATCTCTGCTCCCAATCACTTTATGACCACTACACCGACCGAGGGCAGACCGAGAACTTCATCAAGGCCTTTAAGAATCATCTGAGCATGGACCGACTCAGCTGTCATCGATTCCTGGCCAACCAGTTTCGACTCCTCCTGCATGCACTGGCTTACCAGATGTTCGTGCGCCTGCGCGACTATCTGCACGGAACCCCCTGGCACAAGCTCGAAATCGAAACCTTACGTCGTCGTGTCCTCAAGATCGGGGCCCGGATCCGACAAACCACTCGACGCATCTGGGTCCATCTTTCCTCAGCCTTTCCCGAACAACCCCTCTTTCACCTCGTCTTGAGTCGCCTGAACTCCAGCTAGCTTCTCCCAGTTCCCCGAAAAACCGCTTCCGACACTCATCCAGGCCCAGATCTGTCTGAAATTCACTCCCCCAACCACTCAAACGCCTCGCCAACCGATATTCTTCGCAAATCCGCCTGTCACAACTGCCCGCTTCCGAGTTGGGCCACTTCTCGAGCCCTTTTTCAACAGCGGATTACGGTTCTTGCATAATCCGGGCTAAGCGTTCCTCGTTTCTCGTTCCTGGTTCCTCGTTGACGCGACTCGGTTCTGTTGATCCCCTCTACCGGTCGCTCCGCATTGAATCAGAACCCGAGCGTCAGCGAGGGCCGAGTGGTAGGCACGGTCAGCTACCGGGCCAGGTCGGCCCACACATCCTGGGCCTTTCGGAACAGCCGGATGACCGAGTCGCGGCGCTCATCGGTCGCAAAGGAACCTCGGTCCTTGAGATCCTCGATCAAATCATCAATCCAGGTGATCCAGAGACGGGCATCCTGCGGGGATCGAATCGGCTGGTTGTCCAGATAGAGGAAGACCGGACCGGTGTGGGCAAAGGCCTGCGGATCGTTCATGATCAGGCGATGGCCAGGCCCCAGGGCGCGGACGGCCACCCAGGAACTCTTCTCCAGCACCACCACCTGTTCGATCCGTGCCCAGGTCTCGCCTCGCACAGCTTGAGACGCCACTACCGAGCCGTTGACCACAATCTCCAGCCGCTCGACGGGGACAATCGAAGAGACCTCTGCCCTGACCGTGACCTGCTCCCTCCGCCCCGGAAACCGCAGCTCCTCGCCCGGCCCCTTCCCATTGACGTCGAGGGTGACAATGGGACCGTTGGTGACAAAGCTTCTCCCAGCGCGGTAGTTGTCGATCCAGCCCTGGTAAGAAAACTCTGCCGGAACCCGAACATAGACACGGCCTCCCCCCGGCACCCAGTGCATCATGAGGTTTGTGAAGGAATCCGAGCCGGCTGAAAGAGCACAGCGCAGCCCAGTGTTCAACACCCGGTACCAGAGTTCCGTGGCCGGCATCTCCAGAGTGTTACTGAGCACGTCCAGGGCATCCACTTGACCCAGCGCCAGATCCACCGGGAACTCCCGGGCTCCTCCGAACCCCACCCCCATCAGGGTGGTCCCGATGGCTGGATGTACGTAGGCGACGGCTCCATTCTGGGCCCGGGCTTTCTCAGCCTGATTGAAATTGGGAGGATAGTCCTCCCAGTGAGGAGTACCCGGGAACCCGGTGTAGAGGGGGTAGACGAGTTTCTTGAGATTGAAGAAAGACATGTGCCCGTAGAGCCGTCGGTTGCGCATCTCTTCATTCCAGTAGAGGATGCGCGAGCCGCGGCTCAGCGCATGGGGCTTTCCTTCAAAGAATCGCTCATCGTGGATGATGGCTCCGCCCGAATTGGCCACCATGAGATTGGCCACGTCCAGCCCCTCGGCCGAGACCTGTAGATGAATATCTTCGACGCCGACCAGCTCATTGTTGAGGTAGTTGGCGTGGATGTGGGCGTCGCCGGAGTACCAGTTCTGCTGGCTGAGCCGGAACCTGTGATCCAGCTGCAACTGCAGTTGCAGCGTGTCATTGGCCCGAACCAGGATCGTTTTCTGAACCGGGGCGTATTCCAGACCGCGTACGGCTTCAATGGTGGCCTCTCCCGCGGGCAGGACTATCTGGAAACGGTCTTCGGCATAGAAGAAATACTCACCGGTCTCGCGGGCGATTCTCTGGAGTCCGCCCCCGGGCATGTGGGAGAGACGATCTGCCCCGCTCAGATAGAAGCGGGCCGCCGCGGGCTCATCGGTGTCATCCTGTAAGTGGACGACCAGAGTGCCGGTGGGGCGTACATCCACCTTGAAGTCGGCCACTTCCGTAACTTTTCCGGCGGACACCAAGACGCTGGCCTGGTGCTCTCCGATGCCAAAGAAGCGGGGTAGATTCAAACAGAAGCCACGGATTGACTGGGCCGGGACAAGAAACTCAAAGCTCCTCCAGGGAGTAGTGAGGCTCAAGGTTTGCATCGATGAACTACGGTTGGAGACCAGGAGGGGAAGAATGTACCCGTAGCCTTCCATTGCTACGATGCCGCCGGTCGGGGCCTGGAGGATGCTTAGGGTCCCACTCTGGGATGGGTGAACCCCCTCGCCTTTAGGCGAAGCCTTCAGGAGGCTTGGGGGTACACTGCGGAGGTGTCTGAGTATCGGAAAAGTTCGCATGCAGTGTATCGGCTGAGATATCACTTTGTGTTCATCACCAAGTACCGCAAGCCGGCTCTGCGAGGAGAGATCGGGAAAGAGGTGCGGGATCTGACGCGAGAGATTTGCCGATCGTTGGATATCGAGATCGTGAAGGGGCATGTGCGACCCGATCATGTGCATTTGTTGTTGGATGTGCCGCCGAGATTGGCGCCGAGCCGAGTGATGCAGGCGATCAAAGGGAAAACGTCGCATCATCTACTGCAAGATCACCGCAAGTTGCGCAAGGAGTTTTGGGGACGACATCTTTGGGCACGAGGGTACTTCGTGGCGACGACTGGGAATGTGAGCGATACGATGGTTGCAGAGTATATAGAAACCCAAGATGTCGAGACCCGAGACGACGATTTTCGGGTCACTGAGTAGTCAGCCTGCGAGCGAAGCGAGGTCTTTAGGCGACTTCAGTCGCATGTCGAATCCACCGCCTTCAGGCGGTGGAGAGTGGGACCCTTCTCAAGCCAGAGTCGGTCACTTCCACCTTGATGAGATCGGGACCGTTCAGATTCTGGAAGTGTTGGCTCGTGTAGTCTCCCACTCCACCCATTGCGATGGATTGCAGTTGTTGTCTGGCTGGCACGGTCAGCTTTCGGCGCAGCAGCAGCCGGGCCAGGTCCCGTGGTGCGACGACCCCTTGAAGCTCCCATTGAGAGGGAGGAGTGTGGGTGATGTACAGGAGCTGACGGGTCGGCATTTCGTGGGCGGGAGCAGGCTGGTTCTGGGGGTGGTGAGTTTCGTGGGCCTGCGCAGGATGATCAGGGCCAAGAAAGACCAGGCAAGCCAGGACAGTGACAAACAGGCGGCCGGAGATTCGTAATGTTAAGTGCACGATGACCCCAATTATTACCGTTCTGTCCCGTCCCTTGCCAGGAGGAGGACCCTTCCTGGTAGACCCCTCTCTTGACGTTCCGGCGCCTCCGACTTTTTCCCATCTATCTGGCCATGTTCTGGAAAAACTCTTTAGAGCTCCGGATCGCTTTCAACAACTCCTCCCGGTTGCGGAGAAGGTAGCGCCGCTCCACCTCGTCGAAGCCGTGTGAGCGTCCGATGAAATCAATCCGGTGGAACAGTTTGAATTCCATTTCCTGCAGCCGGGCGGCCCAGGTCAGGGCCAGGGCTTTGGCCCGGGAATGTTGAAAAAGCGGAGGCGTACCCTGAACCACCACGTACACGGCTCCTGAGTGAGCCCAGCTGGCAGGATGGTTGACCGGATCCAGCTTGTCGCCGGAGGCTCGCAGAGCCCACCATCCCGACTCCTTCACCTCCGCTGCGAAATCGGCACAAATGCTGGATGACTTTCCCTCGCGATGAAACGTCTTCCTGACCTGACCGTTTTCGATGATCTCCATCTTCTTCACGTTGTCCCGGGAGGGGTCAAAGCGCACACAGCCCTGGACCCGTACGGTTCCGGGCTCTGTGAGGACCAGTTCGTCGCCTGCCTGCCTGCCGCCCACGCGAAATTCAACCAGCGGACCATTGGTCACAAAGGTGCGACCCTGTCGGATCCCCTCCAGCCAGGCCTCGTAGGTGAGAGGACCTTCGATTCGGGTGTAAAAGCGTTCCATTCCAGGGAGACTGCGACCGAAGGGGTAATCCGTGCCCACCACGGCCGCCATGCGAAAGCCGGTGTTCAGGATGTTGTACCAGACGTCGTAGTAGCCGGTGGCTATCTGCTGTACTTCGACAAACTTCAGGAGCTGGAGAGGAAGGTCGATGCTGAGGCCGTTGAGAGCTCCCAGACCGACTCCCCCGTGCGCATAGCCGCTCAACGCCCCCTGCCGGTGGGCCTCCTCGTGGAAGAGACGGTAGATCAGGTAGCGATCTGGAAAATCGATCGGGTCCCGAGCGCCCAGAATGATGGTATGGCCCAGCATGTGGGTTCTGGGGTTCTCCTGTCCCGAGGCCAGAAGATAGTTGCCCGAGCGATACACGCTCTCCGAGCCGTAGGCGTACTGGTCCGTGTTGTGAAAGCCCTGGGAATGTCCCCAGCGCAGGAAGGTGGCGATGTGGATGTCTTCCGCCTGCATCCACTTCGACAAAACCGGGTCCAGATCCCGGTGGGAGCGGGCGATATGGAGATGATCGTCGGCGCTGTACCAGCTCTGCTCCTTCATGTCGGCCCAGCGTGAGAGGCGAAGAGTCAGCTCGCTCTGCCGGCCGGGCTGGACTTCCACTCGGCGCTCGAGGGTTTCGAACTCGAATCCCTTGCGGATCTTCACATCGTAGGGTCCGGGAGGCAGGACCAGTCTGGAACTCCCGCTACTGTAAAACTGAAGCGTGCGGCTGAAGCGGTTGGTGACTTCCGGATTGAGCCGGGCCAGGGCCTCTTCGGCCGTTCCGGCCCAGGCTTCTTTTCGGTCCTTGGGATCCCCGCCAACCGGTATGGCATCTTCGGCCACATACCCCGTGCCCTTCTGATCTAGTACTTCGACACGGGCCGGGGTCGGCTCTCCGCTCTGAGCATCGAGGATGGTCAGTATCAGGGTTCCTGTTTTCGCCTCCTGGGCCTGCGTTCCGGATTTCCAGATCACAAAAAGAGTTACGGTCAGCAACACGGAAAGGTTGAGAGTCCGGATGGCCCGGGTCCACCGGCGGTCCTTCAGAATGGTCATGCTTGGCCTAATTGTACTCTGAGAAAAAAGGGGACAGTCTACTCTGTCCCCAATTTGATCCTGCCCCGGCGGGCGGCTAGAATCCAGGACGAGAAGTCCGGCGCCCGGCCAGGACGTTACAGGGAGGAAAACGATGCGAACAGCAGTGAAATGTTTGGGAATCATCTTTCTGTTGACAACCTGGGCCTGGGCCGAGAACTGGCCCCACTGGCGCGGGCCCGACGGTGATGGTGTCAGTTCGGAGAAGAACCTGCCGGTGGAGTGGAGCGCTACCGAAAACGTCACCTGGAAGGTCCCGATGGCCGCCTGGAGCGGAGCCACGCCTATTATCTGGGGCGAGAACATTTTTCTAAATGCCGCCGAGGGAGGGAAACGGACGCTGCCGGGGTACGGTCGAAGGCGTCGAGGACAGAGGGACCGGCCCCCTGGAAACCGATCCACTCCCCCGCCAGCGGCTGAAGAGAAGGAAGCGGACCCCCGGGCAGAGGAACTGGCTCTCTGGTGCCTGGACCGCAACACCGGAGAGGTCCGCTGGAAGCGGAGTCTGGGCGCAGGCAACACTCAATTGATGAAGCAGAACATGTCTTCTCCCTCCCCGGTAACGGACGGTAAACATGTCTGGGTCATGACCGGGACGGGCATTCTCAAATCCTTCGACTTCGAGGGCAACGAGATGTGGAGCCGCGACATCCAGGCCGACTACGGGAAGTTTGGTCTCATGTGGGGTTACGCTTCCTCGCCCCTGCTCTACAACGGCACCCTTTACATCCAGGTGCTGCACGGGATGAAAACGGACGACGCGTCCTACCTGCTGGGCGTCGATCCGGCCACCGGCGCCACCAAGTGGCGAGTGGAGAGGCCCACAGACGCCATTGTCGAATCTCCCGACTCCTACACGACCCCCGCAATTGCGCACTACCTGGGGAAGACCGAGATCGTTGTCACCGGTGGTGACTACGTGACCGGCCATGATCCGGGTACCGGAAAAGAGCTGTGGAGAGGTGGCGGTCTCAATCCCAACAAGGCGCGCAACTATCGAATCATTGCCTCCCCGCTGGTTTCCGGTGACATGGTCTATGTTTCCACCCGCAAGAATCCCTTCCTGGCCTTTCAACTGGCGGGCGGAGGGCCGAACCAGCTGTGGCAGACCACGGACGGCCCCGATGTCCCCACCCCGGTGACAGACGGGACGTACCTGTACCTGCTGCGAGACAATGGAGTGATGCTCTGCCTGAAGGCGCGCAGCGGAGACGTGGTGTGGGGTCCGGAGAGAGTTCGGCCGGGAACCTATAGCGCCTCGCCGGTTCTGGCCGACGGCCGGATCTACGTGACCAGCGAGGATGGGGTCACCAGCGTGGTGGAGGCAGGTCCCGAGTTCAAGCTGGTGGCCGAAAACGAACTGGAGGGCTACACCCTGTCCTCACCGGCCATCTCGGACGGGCAGATCTTCGTGCGGACGGAGAAGTACCTGTACTGTATCGGCGAGCGCCGCTCGGGATCTTAGGAGATTCCGAATCCCCAGGGTGAAAAGTGGGAGGCGGCTCAGGGCTGCAACCGGGAGGATTTAAACGGCCGCCGCCCCGAGCCACCTCCCACTTTCCAATCTGGAATCTGCAATGAAATGCGGGAGGCGGCTCAGGGCTGCAACCGGGAGGATTTAAACGGCCGCCGCCCCCGAGCCACCTCCCACTTTCGAATGTGAAGTCTGAAATCAAATGGAAGGCGGCCTGAGGCTTCTCCCACATTCAGAGGACGCCCATGGTCCTCTCTACTCGGGCCTATTCGACCGGGACCAGTTCTTTCAGCTCCTCGAACCAGTTCAGGATCAGGACCATGGTCCGGGGCGTTGACTCGGGAGGTGTTCGCAGCATCAAGAACCGACCGTCCGGGGCAACGTCGTAGTTCCTGACCCAATAAGAGATGTCAAAGTCTCCTTCGAAGAGCATCTCCGGCTGGCCGGCGGAAAAGGTGGCCCCCGTTGTGACCTTGACGACCATCATCCGGTCACGCTCGCGGTAGTAGAGTTCCTCACCTGCGGCTCTCCAGCGGGGATGCTGCCCTCCCCGCGTCGAAATCTGATAGCGTTCTCCCGATTGGGGAAAGCTCTGCACATACACCTCCTGCCTGCCGGTCGGGCCCGTAGGCCAGCCAGCGACCGTCGGGAGAAAAGGCCGGGGCCGCCTCCTGGTTCGGCGTACTCAAGAAGGCCCACGGTTTCGGCTTCTCTTCGTGGAGAGGGAGAATCCAGATGTCCTCTTCGGTTTCGGGGTGGCTTTCCGAATAAGCCAGGAAGCGCCCGTCCGCGGTAACGTCCAGGTCCTGTTTATCAAAGGAGCTGCTTGCCACTTGCTGTGCCTCACCCGTTCCGTCGGCCCGTCGGCTGTAGATGTCATACTGCGGGGTCTCCAGCGAGTAGAAAAGCCGCCGGCCGTCGGCTGCCCAGACCGGGTTGAACTCGGCGGTCGGCCCCCCTGTGATCTGGCTGGTCGTACCTCGCTGCAGATCGTGTACCCAGACGTCCATTCCTTCACCGGGATCGTTGATTGTCAAGGCCAGTCTCCCTCCCGCCGGATCCAGTTTGGGATGCCGGTAGCGGTGTTCCGGCAGGCCCAGTGTTTCCATGCTCCCATCTCGATCGACACGCACGACCTGGTTGGGTACGTCCAGCGTCGTTTCGGGAATGAAGAGCAGGGAACCGGTGTCGGAATAACTGAGCGCGGAAAACCCGTCGGTCTTGTGCACGAAGGGCTCCTCCAGCACCCGGACGGGAGGCGCCGTTGTCTCCATCCGGGAAAGGTCGAAGGGAGCCGCCATGAGGCCTTCCCGGCGCATGAAGATGAGATGGCCGGTGGGGAGGTAACGTCCAAAAGTGGCTCCTTCCAGGATGACTTTCTGCTCCATGGTCTTCAGAGAAAGAACTGCCAGGCGGGCTTCTTCCAGAGGCGTTCTCCAGACCGTGAAGAGCACCGCCTCGTTCCCGGGAAGCCACTGGGGCCACCAATGGGCCAGTTCACCCCCCTCTCGGTTCGGTTTCGTGAGTTCTTCCGCTTTTCCACCGTCTGCGGGAACCCTCCACACACCGAGAGCGTAGCTGGGTGTATACACGATGGCTCCGTTGGCTCCCCAGTTTCCACCTCCCCAGGTCGCCTCGGCCAGATCCAGTGGGGAGCCTCCCTCCAGAGAGACTTTCTTCAATCGGTCGACGGAGGTAAAAGCAATCCACTTGCCATCGGGTGAGAAGAATGGGTTGTGGGCGGCGTCCGTTCCCGGAACCGGGGTGGACTCGAGGCGGTTCACGGGTCGCACAAAGAGGCGCGGTGCTCCTTGCTGTTCAGCTGTGTACACCAGGGTCCGGCCATCTGGTGACAGAGCTACGGTGGTGTCGGTGAGTTCATGGATGGAGAGGCGCTGTTCCAGAGGGAGGGTGATCTCGAAGCGCATGGTCCCGTTGGTTGTGAGGGGCGCCGGCGAGTCCGGGAGCGATCGCCAAATCAGGGCCGCCACAACGAAGAGGAGCAACAGGGCCCAGGGGAGCACCACCTTCAAGCGCGAAGTTGTGGGCGCAGGGCCTCTCGACTCGACCCGGGGGGCCATGGGCTCTGGATTGGACAGGACGTCTTCAAGGGCAATCCGGGCTTCACCGATGTCTCGCAGGCGGTAAAGCGGATCTTTGTGCAGGCAGCGCTCGAGCAGCCGTCGGATGGGGTGCGGAGTGTCTTCCGGGAGCTGGTTCCAGCGGGGCTCGTCTTTGATGACGGAAGCCAGGATTTCCGAGGTGGTTTCCCCTCCGAAGAGAACCTGTACCGTGAGCATCTCGTAGAGAACCACGCCGAAAGACCAGATGTCGGCCCTCCGGTCAACTGACTTGCCCTTGGCCTGTTCCGGGGACATGTAAGCGGCCGTACCGAGAATCATTCCCGCCTGGGTGGCAGCCAGGGTCAGGGTAGGGGAGTGACTCAAGCCGGGAGATGAATCGGGTCCTTCCAGGGCCGCCTTGGCCAGGCCAAAGTCGAGGACTTTCACGGCCCCTTCCGGGGTGATTTTGACGTTGGCCGGTTTCAAATCTCGGTGGATGACGCCCCGTTCGTGGGCTGCCTCCAGCGCCTCGGCCATCTGCAGGGCGATTTCCAGAGCTCCTCTGATGGGGAGGGTTTCCAGCCTGATTCTCTCCGCCAGAGTGGGTCCCTCGACCAGCTCGAGAATCAAGGCATGGCGCCCTTCAGCTTCTTCCAGACCGTAGATCTGAGCGATATTCGTGTGGTTGAGAGAGGCCAGAACATGGGCCTCACGCTGGAAGCGGGCCAGTCGTTCGCTGTCGCCGGCCAGGTGGTCGGGCAGGACCTTAATGGCAACGTCGCGATTCAGCTTCGGATCGCGGGCCCTGTACACCACGCCCATTCCACCTCGGCCGAGCTCTTCCAGGATCTCGTAATGGGAGATGGTCTGTTTCATGAGCCTGTGTTGCAGAGGACTGCAAACTCCTAAGCTAATGTGTTTCTCGAGAAAAAGGCAAGGGGGTCGGGAGGTGGGGAGGCGCCTCGGGCCGCGACCGGCTGGATTTAAACGGCCGCCGCCTCGAGGCGCCTCCCACCTTCAATCTGTCATTCCAGTCCAAACACAATCCCCACGACAACAGCTACACCGCCCAGGCCCAGCAGGGCCGCCACGCGGGGAGCTGCAAATCGGAACCACTCCTCGTAACGAACTCCCCCGGCGGCCAGGATCGCCATCAGGGCCCCGCTGGTTGGAGTGACAAGGTCACACAGCCCTGCGCCGTACTGATAGGCCAGAACGGTCACCTGCCGGGAGAGACCCAGCAGGTCGGAGAGCGGGACCAGCAGGGGCATGGTGAGAACGGCGTGCCCGCTGACACTGGGGACCAGGAAATGGAGAGCAAAGTGGGAGATCTGCATGCCCAGTGCCGACAGAGCCAGAGGAAGATCGGCCAGCGGGGTGAAGAGTCCGCGCACCACGGTATCCACGATCCGTCCGTCTTCCAGAACCACATAGATGGTCCGGGCAAAGCCGATCAGCATGGCGGCATAGGCCATGGATCGAAATCCTCTGACATAAGCCCGGGCCGTACCGTCCACTCCCAATCGGCCCAGGAGCCCGACGGCAATTCCCATCAGAAAAAAGAGGCCAGAGAGATGGTTGAATCCCCACGACCAGCTCAAGAGTCCGTAGACAAGTACAGCGAAGGTCGAGAGCACAACGCCGATGATGAAAGGGCCCCGCCAGCCTCCGGCCTCAGTTTCAACCGCGGCGGTCTCTTCCGGAGCGGTTCGAGTCCGGGCCGCCAGGCGGGCGGTCCAGTAGATCCACAACAGCAGCGCCATCCCCAGGAAGAGGAGCCGGAACAGGCCTCCCGAGAGGAGCGGCAGCTGGGCCAGCTTCTGGGCAATGCCCACCTGAAAGGGATTGATGGGACTGAAAGAGGACCCCACCATAGCCGCCCCGGCACTCATGGAGACGGCGGTCAGGGGACTGAAACCGAAGCGCCGGGTCAGAATGAGGAGGACGGGAATGATCGCAATGATCTCCTCGAGCATATTCTCCAGGGCACCGGCAGCAGCGAATGGAATCGCAACCAGCGGAATGGCCAGGGCGGGACGGCTCTCCAGCCGCAGAACCAGCCATCCGACGGCCTGGCGCAAGGCGCCCGTCTCATCCACAACCGTGAAGGCACCCCCGATCAGGAAAACCAGGAAAATCACTTCAGCCGCATTAGCCATTCCCCTGGGGATCGCCACCATGGCCTGGAAGAGCCCCACGGGTGCGGGCTCGACTTGCTGGAACGTCCCGGCAACCACGACTCGTCTCCCGGTCTCGGGATCATCGCGGCGCTCATACTCACCCGCCGGGATGAGGTGGCTCAAAGCGGCTGCTGCGAGGATACAGCCCAGCAGCAGGGCCAGAGGGTGGGGAAGGCGGGAGTGGCTCATTGGCGATTCATTACTACCACTGGAGGGCTCGGAACACCAGTCCGCGTGCGACCAAAAAAAAGAGCCGCTCGCGGGAGCGGCTCTCTTCAATCCAGCGCTTTGTGGGAGGATTCTGAGTTCGCCGACTCAGAAGACGTATTTAAAGCAAACTGGATAAGTCGGGGGTCGGCCGCCGCCGCCGCCCAAGGGAACCAAGGGCCCCGGAGCAGCACAGGGCCTTTCCCCCGGCTCACGCCGGACGAATTGAGCCCGCGGCACGCTTCCTCAACACCTACCTCAAGTTTTTTGATAAATGTGTGCTTCCAAATATTAGGAGCCCCGCTCCATTCTGTCAAGCCGGGCATTGCCTTCCAGAGCAGGATAAGAAGCCACACAGGGGACCGGCCCGACTTGTTTATTTCAACAAAGAATGAGCCGCTCGCGGGGAGTGCTCCTACATTGACGTCCCACTCGACACCGGACCGGGATTTGGATACATTGATCCCACGAAGATGGCTAAATCCGAAATCAAGCATCCAGACAAACGAGTGGACACCGGAGCCTACTCGGCTGCCGTGGAAGTCGATGGCTGGGTGTTCGTAAGTGGACAGGTGCCGATTGACATGAAAACGGGTGAAACCATCGAGGGAGATATTGCTGTCCAGACCCGGGCGACGCTCGAACACATTCGACAAATCCTCGGAGAGGCCGGATATAGCATGAATGATGTCGTCAAGAGCACCTGCCATCTGGCCCGCATCCAGGACTTCACTCGCTTCAACGAGGTTTATGCAACATTCTTCGACGGTGTTCGCCCGGCCCGCACGACGGTCCAGAGCGCCCTTGGGGGCGGGACCCTCAGCGGTGAGATTCTGGTCGAGATTGACGTGGTGGCCCGCAAGTCACCGACCTCGGATTGACCTGTGATTTCCCTCCTAACTCTGCCCACGCCGGCGCTGATCCTGGACCGCAGAATACTCTCGCGGAATGTAGCCTCCATGACAGCTCGAATAAAGCAAAAGGGCGTTCAATTCCGGCCCCATCTCAAGACCGCCAAATCGGCCAGAGTCGCCAAGTTGGTCACCGCAGGGCACTTCGGAGGAATTACCGTCTCCACGATCAATGAGGCGGCCTACTTTTCAGGCCATGGATTCAGGGACATCACCTATGGCGTCTGCTGTATGCCAGAGAAGCTCGAGGCCATTGCGTCTCTGCAGAGAAACGGAGCCCGGGTCAGGGTTTACATAAAAACAACCCTAAACAGGAGCTACGGCTATGTTGAAAACAGTCTGCCAGAATACCCTGCCATTTCACAGCCACAGAGACATCACAGCTCGTTTTGATGGGGGGAGCCTCACTTCCGACGCAGGATGGTTGTTGTTTGGATCGCTGGATCGGCAACATCGATTGTGCGAGGGCTTCAGTTCGTGTATTGCGGAAAGCCGGGACCGACGCTACATTCGTCATGACCTGTTGAAGTTGATCCGACAACGAGTGTTGCAGATCGTGGCCGGCTACGAAGACTGTAATGACGCCGATACGCTGCGCTCGGATCCGATGCTCAAGACAGTCTGTGATCAGTTGCCCGAGAGCGATCCCGATTTGGCCACCCAGCCGACTTTCTCCCGCTTGGAGAACTCCGTCACCAAGAAGGATCTGATGCGTCTGAGCCGGTGGCTGCTACGCCGTTATGTGCGCTCCCTGAAGAAGAGACGTCCCGCCAAGATCATCCTGGATCTGGACAGTACCGACGACCACACTCACGGCCAACAGGAGTTCGCCTTCTACCACGGGTATTACCGAAACCACATTCTGCATCCTTTGCTGATCTTCGATGCCGCCACGGGAGACCTGGTCTGTGCCGTGTTGAGACCTGGCAACAAGGGGGCTGCCTCTCACATCGTGCCCATTCTGAAGCGCGTCGTGGAGGCCATCCGACAAGCAGTGGGGACGGATGTCGAGATTGAGATTCGGGCCGACAGCGGCTTTGCCACGCCTCGGCTCTACGAGTTCTGTGAAGGTGAAGAGAATCAACTCCAATATGTCATTGGGTTAAGTCGCAACCCTCGCCTGCAGCGAGTGGTCGAGCCCCTGCTGGATTCGACTCGGGAAAGGTTCGTTGAGCGGGAGGAAAAACAGCGTCAGTTTGACGAGTTTCTTTATCGAGCCAACAGCTGGGATCGATCCCGTCGCGTCATTGTCAAAGTGGAGGTCGATCAGCGCGGGATCAATCGTCGCTTTGTGGTCACCAACCGGGACGATCTCTGCTCCCAATCACTTTATGACCACTACACCGACCGAGGGCAGACCGAGAACTTCATCAAGGCCTTTAAGAATCATCTGAGCATGGACCGACTCAGCTGTCATCGATTCCTGGCCAACCAGTTTCGACTCCTCCTGCATGCACTGGCTTACCAGATGTTCGTGCGCCTGCGCGACTATCTGCACGGAACCCCCTGGCACAAGCTCGAAATCGAAACCTTACGTCGTCGTGTCCTCAAGATCGGGGCCCGGATCCGACAAACCACTCGACGCATCTGGGTCCATCTTTCCTCAGCCTTTCCCGAACAACCCCTCTTTCACCTCGTCTTGAGTCGCCTGAACTCCAGCTAGCTTCTCCCAGTTCCCCGAAAAACCGCTTCCGACACTCATCCAGGCCCAGATCTGTCTGAAATTCACTCCCCCAACCACTCAAACGCCTCGCCAACCGATATTCTTCGCAAATCCGCCTGTCACAACTGCCCGCTTCCGAGTTGGGCCACTTCTCGAGCCCTTTTTCAACAGCGGATTACGGTTCTTGCATAATCCGGGCTAGTGTCCTGTCCCAGAGATTGGCATCGTTTTGTTGGGAGCGCGACGGACTCACGGCGCCCGTAACGCGACCCGGGGGACTTCCACCACGGCTGCCGCCAAGTCATTTCCAATTTGAAATCAGACGTCTCTTCGGGCTAATTTAGTAGCTCAGCAGTACCTCACTTGTGGAAGGGAGCACCTCGTACCGGTTTGAATAGAACAGCGATCCTTTACCTCGAAGACGGCGCGCATTTCGAAGGAGCTTCTTTTGGAGCTGCCCCAGACTCTCTGGGCGAGGTCGTCTTCAATACCTCAATGACCGGCTACCAGGAGGTCCTCACCGATCCCTCCTATGCCGGTCAGATCGTCGTGATGACACAGCCGGAGATCGGGAATTACGGTACCAACGACGAAGACAGCGAATCCCGCCGGCCCTTTGTCGAGGGATTCGTTGTCAGAGAGTGCAGCCGGGTGTTCAGCAACTGGAGAGGGAGATCGACCCTTGACTCCTATTTGCGCAAACACTCCATCTCCGGCATTTCTCAGATTGACACGCGCTCCCTTGTGAAACACATCCGCACTCGGGGAGCCATGCGGGGAATCATCTCAACGGAAGACCTTTCGCTCCAGAGTCTGGAGCAAAAGGTCCTGAACCACCCTCCCATGAGCGGGAGTGATCACGTCCGGCACGTCACCGCCAACAGTCGCTACGACCACAAGTCCTCGGCGGGAGGCCGCTTTCGAGTGGTTGCTTACGATTTCGGTATCAAGACGAACATCCTGAGATGTCTCTCCCGGCGAGGTTGCGACGTCGTGATTGTCCCGGCGCAGACTCCCGCCCAGGAGGTCCTGGCACTGGATCCCGATGGGATCTTCCTCTCCAACGGACCGGGAGACCCGGAACCGCTCGAGTACATCGTCCGCGAGATCAGGCAGTTCGTGGCGCGTAAGCCGGTCTTTGGGATCTGCCTTGGGCACCAGCTGCTGGGGCTGGCTTTCGGAGGTCAGACTTTCAAACTCAAGTTCGGGCATCGGGGTGGTAACCAGCCGGTGTTAAACGAGGAGACCGGCAGAGTCGAGATCACCTGTCAGAACCACGGTTTTGCCGTAGACCCGGACTCCCTTGATTCCAGGCAGATTGAATGTACACACTTCAACTTGAACGACCAGACCCTGGAAGGGTTACGCCACCGCTATCTACCGGTATTCTCGGTTCAGTACCATCCGGAAGCCTCTCCGGGACCCAGGGATTCACTCTATCTGTTCGACCATTTTATTGAGCTGATGGAGCAGGCATCTTGAAGAAGACTGAGATTCTATTTGCTCTGAGAGCCCATGCCTAGACGGACTGACATCAAACGAATTCTGATCATCGGATCGGGCCCCATCGTGATTGGCCAGGCCTGTGAGTTCGACTATTCGGGCACCCAGGCCTGCAAGGCTCTGGTTGCCGACGGTTTCGAAGTGGTTCTCGTCAACTCGAACCCGGCCACCATCATGACCGATCCGGAAACGGCTACGCGCACCTACATCGAACCTCTCACTCCGGAGTTCCTGGCCGAGATCATCAAGCGCGAGCGGCCGGATGCTCTCCTGCCTACGGTGGGCGGGCAAACCGGATTGAACTTGTCCGTCGAGCTTTCGGAGAGCGGTGTGCTGAGTCGCTTCGGGGTGGAGCTCATCGGGGCCAAGCTGGAAGCCATCAAGGTGGCTGAGGATCGTAGGTTTTTTCGTGCAGCCATGGAACAGATCGGTCTGGAGGTTCCCAGGTCGGGTTTTGCCAACAGTCGCAAGGAGGCCGAGGCGCTGCTCGAAGAAATCGGTTTGCCGGCGGTGATCCGGCCTTCCTACACCCTGGGCGGAACGGGGGGAGGAATAGCCTTCAATCTGGAGGAGTTTCGTGAGGTTGTCGACCGCGGCCTCCAGCTTTCTCCGATCCATGAATTGCTGATTGAGGAATCGATCCTGGGTTGGAAAGAGTTCGAGCTCGAGGTGATGCGCGATTTGAATGATAACGTCGTGATCATCTGCTCGATAGAGAATTTCGACGCGATGGGAGTCCACACCGGCGATTCCATCACCGTGGCTCCGGCCCAGACTCTTACTGATCGCGAGTACCAGAACCTGAGAGACATGGCGAAGAAGATCATCCGAAAGGTGGGCGTCGAGACAGGGGGATCCAATATTCAGTTCGCGGTCAACCCGGAGGATGGCAGGGTTGCCATCATTGAGATGAATCCACGAGTCAGTCGGAGTTCTGCGCTGGCCTCGAAGGCCACGGGCTTTCCGATCGCCAAGATCGCGGCCAAACTGGCGGTGGGATACTTGTTGAACGAGATTCCCAATGACATCACCCTGAAGACGCCGGCCAGCTTCGAGCCGACCCTCGACTACGTGGTGGTCAAGATTCCAAGATGGAATTTCGAAAAGTTTCCGGAGACTCCCCAGCTTCTGGGTACGCAGATGAAGTCGGTCGGTGAGGTGATGTCGATCGGCCGGACCTTTAGAGAAGCGCTCTCTAAAGGAATTCGATCGCTGGAGACGGACAAGACGCTGGCCTCGGAGCCGGTTGATTCCAGCCGGGTCCGCGAGAATCTGATTCAACCGACTCCTTCGCGTCTGGCCTACCTCAGACTGGCTTTTCTGGAGGGATTCGATCCGAAGGAGGTCTATCGGCTAACCGGAATTGACCCCTGGTTTCTGGACAACTTTCAGCAAATCGTGGCCCTGGAAAGCGAGCTCGAGAACAAGAAACTCGGCGAGTTGTCTGATGAAGCGTTGATCCAGGCCAAGAAGCACGGGCTGTCTGACCAGAGGCTGGCAGAGATCATGATCGGAGACGGAGAAGGAGAGCTGACGGACGAAGACGTCAGGGCACAGCGCCTGGCGAGGGGTATCACTCCGGTTTTCAAGCGCGTCGACACCTGTGCCGCTGAGTTTGAGTCCTTCACTCCGTATCTGTACTCGACCTATGAGCGAGAGGACGAGGCCGACCCGACTCGGGATCGCAAAATCGTCATCCTGGGAAGCGGTCCGAACCGGATTGGACAGGGTATCGAGTTTGACTACTGCTGCTGCCACGCGGCGTTTGCTCTCAAGGAAGCCGGCTTCGAGACCATCATGATCAACTGCAATCCAGAGACGGTTTCAACCGACTATGACACTTCTGACCGTCTCTATTTTGAGCCGCTGACCTTCGAAGATGTGATGGCGGTTGTCGAGGTGGAGAAACCGGATGGGGTCATCGTCCAGTTCGGGGGACAGACACCGCTGAAACTTGCGCTCAAACTGTTCCGGGCCGGTGTAAAGATCATTGGAACTTCTCCTGAGTCGATCGACCTGGCCGAGGACCGCAAGAGATTTGGAAGACTCCTGCAGGAGCTCTCCATCCGACAGCCTGAGAACGGAACTGCTGTTTCGGTGGAAGCAGCCGCTGAGATCGCCAGCCGCATTGGCTATCCGGTTCTGGTGCGGCCGTCCTATGTCCTCGGGGGACGCGCCATGGCCATTGTCTACGACGATGATTCCCTGGAACAGTATGTGGAGACGGCGGCTCGGGACGTCCCGGGTCGCCCCCTGCTCATCGACCGTTTTCTGGAGGACGCACAGGAGTTTGATGTGGATGCCCTGTGTGATGGGGAGCAGGTGGTGATCGGCGGCATTATGGAGCACATAGAGGAAGCTGGAATCCACTCCGGAGACAGCACCTCGGTCTTGCCACCCTTTGCGATTGACGCCGAGCATCTGGAGGAAATGCGCCGAATCACCCGCGAGCTGGCTTTGGCTCTCGGTGTCGTGGGGCTGATGAACGTCCAGTTCGCGGTGGCAGGAAACCACGTCTACGTGCTGGAAGTGAACCCGCGGGCAAGCCGGACGGTACCCTTTGTAAGCAAAGCTACAGGGGTCCCACTGGCCAAGATTGCAGCTCGGTTAATGATCGACCATCGTCTTAGGGACCTGGGATTCTCGGAAGATCTGGAAGTGAAGCACTGTTTTATCAAGGCTCCCGTCTTTCCATTCGCCAAATTCCCGGGTGTGGACACGATCCTGGGTCCGGAAATGCGCTCCACCGGGGAGGTCATGGGAGTGGCAGAATCTTTTGGAGAAGCTTACGCCAAGGCTCAGCTCAGTGCCGGCGTCACTCTTCCCAAGGGAGGCGTCGCCTTCATCAGTGTCAATGAGAGGGACAAACGCTCTATATCCAGCCTGGCGAACGGATTTCGGGAGCTTGGATTCGACCTGGTGGCTACCAGCGGCACGGCTGAGAGACTACGGGGCGACGGTCTGGATGTGGATTCAGTCTACAAGGTGAATGAAGGCCGTCCCAACATTGTCGATCTGATCCGCAGTGAGAGAGTCGATCTGGTGGTGAACACGCCCCTCGGAAAAGAGTCCTTTTTCGACGAAAAAGCAATTCGTCGGGCCTGCATCCAGTACGGAACTCCCTGTATCACGACGCTCTCCGCTGCTGCCGCTGCAGTTCGGGCAATCCAGGCGCTGCAGCGAGAACAGGTTCAGGTACTCAGTATGCAGGAGTACCACGCGACTGAGACGGCAACGATCCCCGCACCGGGTGATTAACTTCGACTACGATCACTTCTGCTTGCTCCTCCGCTGCAGGATCTTCTCAGCCCGGGCCATCTCGCTACGATTGTTGACACCGAGGATCTCCTCTACGGGTGCCTCGATCGTGACAACAGTCGCGCCCTCCCGGCTCAGGACGCCAACCGTGTCCGTCAACAGATACTCCCTCTGGGTATTGTCATCTGAGAGCTGATGCAGGGTAGCGAACAGTAGCGGGAGATCAAAGCAGTAATAGCCGGCATTCGCCTCACGGATCTCCTTCTGCTCGGGACTGGCGTCCTTTTCCTCAACAATGCGGAGGGGTTTACCCGGCGAGCGGATCACACGCCCGTAACCGGTGGGGTTCTCCAGGCGACTTGTGATCAAAGCGAGCACCGCACCGGATTTCTCTCGGGCCTGGAGAAGTTCGCTCAGCCGTGCGGCCGTAATCAGGGGCCCATCCCCATACAGGACAAGAACGCTTCCAGTCTCTTCTCGCAGCCAGGGTTCCGACATCAGAACCGCATGCCCGGTACCCAGTTGCTGCTGCTGGAACACCCATTCCACTGGCCACCCCGAAAATCGTTCTTTTACGATTTCGGCCTGGTCCCCCACCACTACCAGAATCTGAGTCAGGTTGAGGGCTCGAAGCTGGATCAGTATGTGCTCCAGCATGGGCCTGCCACAGAGCGGATAGAGGACTTTCGGCAGAGTCGAGCGGAGGCGGGTTCCTTTACCAGCTGCCAGTACGACTGCATAGCTGGGGAACGCTCCCATGCGAATCAACCCCGATCAGTCGCGACCAACTGCTGGAACTCCTCGCTCGAAGCCAGTGAGTCAAAATCGGGATCGTGCTGGGCATGATAGCGGTGGATCTCGTCCGCTTTGATTGCTTTCCTCAGATTCTCCAGGGCTTCGTCGGAAGCGCCGATCCTGGCGAAGCTGGCTGCCATGGCAGCGAAAACGGCCCCCTGGTCGGTCTTGCCGCGCGCTTTCTTTAGCGCCTTCTTGAACTGGTCGATGGCTTCTTCAAAGTGGCCGCGGTTATGTTCGAATACAGCCAAATCATAGGGGTCGACACCTCCCTGACTCACCTTCTTCGCCTGCCGGTTGTTCTCCTCGCAAAGCCTGAGAAACAGACGCACTCGCGCCATAATCTGCTGCTCATTCGGGTACTTCTGGGCAAGAGCTTCCAGCGCCGCCTGCGCTTTCGCGTAATCACGCTTATAAAGGAGCTTTAGAGCACGTTCATAAGCGGTGTGCGCCGGATTTTTCTTGCGACGCGATTTCGTGGCTGGCATCGTCCCTCCAGATCATCTCGATAACCTTGAAAGTCCCCTATTATAAAGTGACCTCGACCTGAGTCAAGGATCGCAGCGGGCGGGTGTTGTAGGCTCACATTGCCTTGAAGAGTCGCGTTGATCCCGTTTCCGGTGCTTTGCTATAACTTAGCCCTTATGTCTGCCAGGCTCGAGCGAGTTGAGGAGCTGATAGAGGCCTTCCCAACTCTGCCCCCGGAGGTGGTCTTCAAAGAGGATTTACTGAGGACCGGTGTCGCGTTCTCAGAAGACGCGCTTCGCATAGCTGCCGGCTGCAAGCCCAAGGCATACTTCATTTTCTCCTTCGATTTTTTGCCCGTCGAGGAGATGGGAAACCGTGAGAGCTGGCGTGCTCCAGAAGAAATATGCCTGCACGGTGGAACCCGCGGATTTCGACGCACCATCGTGTCCGTCCGGCTCAATCCCGCTTCCCGCTACGTGGTGGATTTGTCCGAAGGCGGATCGTTGATGCTGACTCTTGACGGGATCGAGGTTTGTGAAGTTGACTACCAGGCTCTTCCCGAGTACTACAGGAGGCAGCTCCCCAATGGAAAGCCCATTACAGATATTTGCCCCACCATCGAGTGGGGATACCTCTTGTACCTGACGGTGTTCAGGATCTGTCAGTACTTTGGCAAGAAAGAGGAGTGCCAATTCTGCGATATCAACGAAAACTACCGGCAGCAAAAGAGGGCTGGCCGCCCTTACACCGGAGTCAAGAGTGTAGAGGAGATCCTGCAGGCCCTGGAGATCATCGACGAAACGGACACGGTCGCAGGGGCCTACACGGTGACTGGAGGCAGCATTACCTCAACCCTGGAGGGAAAGAGCGAGGTGGAATTCTACGCCCGCTATCCGGAAGCCATCGAAACCCGCTTTCCCGGTCGCTGGATTAGCAAGGTTGTCGTCCAGGCTCTGCCCAGACAGGAGGTCCAGCGTTTCAAGGATGCGGGGGTTCAAATCTATCATCCCAATTACGAGGTCTGGGATCCGCGTCTTTTTCGGATCATCTGCGCCGGGAAAGACCGGTACATAGGTCGCGACAAATGGATGAAGAGAATTCTTGCCGCCGCGGAGATCTTCGGGCCTTCTCAGGTGATCCCCAATTTTGTTGCGGGTATCGAAATGGCTCGGCCTCACGGGTTCGAAACGCCCGGTGAAGCAGTCGAATCCACGGCCGAAGGACTCGATTTCTTCATGTCCAGGGGAATTGTGCCCCGGTTTACTACGTGGTGTCCTGAGCCCCTGAGCCTGCTTGGCAAAACCAATCCCCAGGGCGCCCCCCTGGCCTATCATCTTCTTCTGCTCACCACCTGGCGCGAAACACTCGAGAGATACTCGCTTCCAGCTCCTCCGGGTTATGGGGAGCCTGGGATCGGTAATGCAGTGTTCTCGGTTTCTAGTTTTATGGACGTGATACGCCCGCAGCGCGGCAGCGAAGAATGCAACTGAGTGTTTTCAGGAATCTGGAACTAGTCGATTTCTCCCTTTCCGAGAATCAAGAGAGGATGGAACAGGCGATAGCCCGGATTCGGTCTCTGCTGGGCCAGGAATACGACATCGTCATCGAGGGCCGTCGTGTGAGAACTGAGAACAAGTTCCAGTCTTTCAACCCTTCGTTGAAGTCTGAGGTTGTGGGAGTGTTTCAGAAAGGTGATGGTGCCCTGGTGGAACCCGCCATGAAGGCCGCTGAGAGCGCTTTTCGAGAGTGGAGCCAAACTCCGCCGGAACAACGAGTCAAGCTTGTTCTGGAGGTAGCCCGATTGCTGCGCGAGCGTCGCTATGAGCTCTCTGCCTGGATGGTGCTCGAAGTCGGAAAGTCATGGGTTGAGGCGGATGCCGATCTCGCCGAAGCGGTGGATTTCTGCGAGTTTTATGCGCGCGAGATGATGCGGCTGGCCCAGCCCCAGCCACTGGTCCACTACGAGCCAGAAGAGAACGAAACGGTCTACATCCCGCTGGGAATCGGAGTGATTATTCCACCCTGGAATTTCCCGCTGGCCATTCTGACCGGCATGAGCATGGCTGCCGTGGTCGCCGGCAACACTGTTGTTCTCAAGCCTTCCAGTGACTCCCCCACTATCGCTGCTCAGTTCGTCAAGATCTGTGAAGAGGTTGGCTTCCCTCCGGGAGTCATCAACTTCGTTACGGGAGGCGGAGGCGATATCGGCGAGCCTCTCGTCCTACATCCCAGGACCCGGTTTGTCTCGTTTACAGGTTCAATGCAGGTAGGGACGAGGATTAACGAACTGGCCGCTCGGCGACAACCCGGACAGATCTGGCTCAAACGGGTGGTGGCCGAGATGGGGGGTAAGGATGCCATCATCGTGGATGAGGAATGTGATCTCGAGGAAGCCGCCGCCGGCGTGGCGGAGGCCGCCTTCGGTTTCCAGGGACAGAAGTGCTCAGCCTGCTCCAGAGCCATTGTCCTGGAGTCGATCCATGATGACTTCGTGGAACTACTGGAGCAAAAGACCCGGGACCTGGTCAAAGTGGGCAGCGTGGAAGATCCCTCTGTCAACTTTGGCCCGGTGATCAATCAGAGAGCCAGCGAGAGAATCCTCTCTTACATTGAAAAGGGCAAGGAGCAGGGGGACCTGCTCACCGGCGGACACTCGGGAGCTGAAGAGGGTTACTACATTGAACCGACCATCCTCACGAACGTGGACCCCCGGGCGGTGATCGCTCAGGAGGAGATCTTCGGACCGGTCCTGGCCGTCATCCGGGCGGGCGATTATGAACAGGCTCTTCAGATTGCCAACGACACAATTTTCGGCCTGACGGGAGCTGTTTACACGACCAATCCCGAGAAGCTCGAGAGAGCCAAGGAAGAGTTTCACGTCGGCAATCTGTACTTGAACCGAAAGTGTACCGGTGCACTGGTCGGCATCCATCCTTTTGGGGGATTCAACATGAGCGGGACCGATTCCAAGGCCGGCGGTCGCGATTACATGCTCCTTTTTACCCAGGCCAAATCCATCGCTCGCAAGCTCCCCTGACCCACCCGGAAAGCTGAGAAACAGAGAGCTGACAGGGAGTACCCGAATCGGAACCGGAAATACGCGACCCCTCCTGATTCTGTGCCGGGTCCGCAGGGAGCCGTTTTCCTGCACAGGGATCACCCAGATCTGTTATATTACCCGCGCTTTGGACCGCTTGTTGCTGGAGCTCGAAACTTGAGTGGGACTGATCTCTTAACCGGGCCGGAGAAAGCGCCTTTGGCCGTCCAGGAAGTCGTCAACGATTTCAGTATCCAGATTGCGACAGTAAACGGCTCCGGAAGCCAATCTTCCAACAATGTGCTGATGCGCTCCATCTTTCAAATGGGCGTCCCCATCAGTGGCAAGAACCTGTTTCCCTCGAACATTGCAGGGCTGCCCACCTGGTTTACCATACGTGCCTCCAAACAAGGATACGTTGGGAGAAGAAGAGAAAACGACATTCTGATCGCGATGAATGCGCAAACTGCCCGGGAAGATGTCGAGAGCCTCGAGCCCGGGGGAGTCGTGATTTACGAAGAAAAGCTTCGTCTTTCCCGGATTCGAGACGATGTCTGCTTTTATCCCATCCCCTTTTCCCAGCTGGCTGCCGAAGTGGTTCGGGATGCCCGACTGCGCAAGCTGGTGGCCAACATGGTCTATGTAGGGAGTGTTGCCCAGATCCTCTCCATTGATCTCGAAGAAGTGGAGTCGGCCATCGACAAGTGGTTCCAGAGCAAGAAGAAGGCGATCGAGTTCAACGTGAAGGCGGCACGGCTGGGGGCCGACTACATCAGGGAGCATGTCGAGAAACGGGACCCTTTTCGAATCGAGCGCATGGAATCAACCACGAGCAAGATCATAATCGACGGTAATTCGGCCGCAGCGCTGGGATTTGTTTTTGGTGGTTTCACGGTCGCGACCTGGTACCCAATCACGCCCTCGAGCAGCCTCTGCGAGTCAATCATCAGTTACTCCGAGAAGTACCGAATCGACAAGAAATCCAAAAAAGCAACCTTCGCGATCGTTCAGGCCGAGGACGAGCTGGCCGCTCTGGGAATGGCGATTGGCGCAGGTTGGGCCGGTGCCCGCTCCTTGACCTCAACCTCGGGTCCAGGTATCTCGCTGATGTCGGAGTTTGCGGGGCTGGCTTACTTTGCCGAAGTTCCCTGCGTGATTGTCGATGTGCAGCGAGTGGGGCCCAGCACCGGTCTGCCCACGCGAACATCGCAGGGGGACATCAGCCTTCTGTATCTCAACTCTCATGGAGACACGAAGCACCTTGTCTTGTTTCCCTCCGACATGAAGGAGTGTTTCGATTTTGCCCACATGTCCTTCGATCTAGCGGAACGATTCCAGCAGCCGGTTTTCATCGCCTCCGATCTGGATCTGGCCATGAACAACTGGATGTCCGATCACTTCGAGTACCCGAGTCAACCTTGTGATCGCGGGAAGGTTCTAAGTGCCGACGACCTGCGTCAACTGGGTGAGTTTGGGCGGTACAAGGACGTGGATGGCGATGGGATCCCCTATCGCACGCTTCCCGGAACCGATCACGAGTTGGCGGCCTACCTGACCAGGGGCAGCGGGCACGACGAGATGGCCCGTTACTCAGAACGGCCCGAGGACTACATGTACCAGCTGGATCGCCTGGCCCGTAAGCATAAGACAGCCAGGTCCTTCGTCCCGGCTCCCGTTGTGGATCGAATCAAGGGTGCTCAAATCGGATTGATTGCTTACGGGTCTACTGATGCGTCCATTCAGGAGTGCCGGGACCAGTTGAGCTCGGAGTACGGAACCCCCGTCAGCTATTTGCGCCTGAGAGCTCTTCCCCTCACCGAAGACGTGGAGGCATTTGTCTCAGAGCACGAACAGATCTACGTGGTCGAGCAGAACCACGACGGGCAGGTAGCCGATATCATCCGCCTGGCTGTTGGACCTGAGACGGCTAGAATCAAGAGCGTCCTGCATTACACCGGCCACCCCATTGATGCAAGATTCATCACCGATCAGCTGGTCGCCATGGCGCGGCTGGAAAGGATCGACTAATGCCAGTGCAGACACCCAATCCCCCGCAGCGCCGGAAGAAGACAAATCGCATCGGATTAACCCCCAAGGACTACAAGGGAGGTCCTTCGACTCTCTGCTCGGGTTGCGGTCACGACTCGATTACCAACCAGATCATCAAGGCCTTCTACCAAAGCGGCGTAGAGCCTCACAAAATCGCGAAGATGAGCGGGATCGGCTGTTCAAGCAAGACCCCCGCCTATTTCTTCAGCAGGGCGCACGGCTTCAACGGCGTTCACGGGCGGATGCCATCTCTGGCCACCGGGGCTATGCTGGCGAACCGGGAGCTGGTCTGCATTGGGATCAGTGGAGATGGCGACACGGCCTCCATCGGGCTGGGCCAATTCTGTCATCTGCTGCGCCGCAACGTTCCTATGATCTATGTCATCGAGAACAACGGCGTCTACGGGCTGACCAAGGGCCAGTTTTCGGCAACCGCCGACCTGGGATCGGCACTCAAAACGGGAGTTGTGAACGATCTGCCTCCAATTGACTGCTGCTCGCTGGCCATTGAAATGGGATGCAGCTATGTGGCCCGGTCGTTTGCCGGAGATCCGAAGCAGATTGTCGCTTTGCTGCGCGGAGCGTTGAGCCACAGCGGCACGAGTATGCTGGATATCATCAGTCCCTGCGTGACGTTCAACAACCAGCCTGGTTCTACGAAGAGCTACTCCTGGGCCAAAGAACACCAAGAGCTGCTTCATCAAATCGACTTCGTCCCCCACTTTGAACAGGTCGAAGAAGTGGAATACGAACCTGGTGAAGTCGTCGATGTCGAAATGCATGATGGCTCGCACCTCAGACTCAGAAAGGTCGAGAGGGAATACAATCCCCTGGACCCGAGCGCGGCGCTGCAGATGGTCCGCCAGGCCAGCTCGGCAGGAGAGTTGGTTACCGGCCTGATTTATGTCAATCCGGTTGCAAAGAACTTTCTTGATCTGTTGAACCTGCACAAAACGCCGCTGGCTCAGCTGTCTGGCCCGGACATCAAGCCGGGACCGGACGCTCTGGACGAAGCCATGCGGGAGTTGGAATAGGTTCTGGGTTTTGGGTTCTGGGTTCTGGGGTACTGACCGGGTACATCCTTTACAAAACAAACCGGGTACATGGTTTACACAGTGGAGTTAGAGCATAGGGCAGGAAAGGAGAGGCCCTATGCCCTGGCTGGAGACCCAAGCTGTGGAACAACGGTTTCGTTTTGTTATGGATGTGAAAGCTGGAATGTACACCCTCAGTGAGCTGAGCAAACGGTATGGGGTGAGCCGTCAAACAGCCTACAAGTGGTGGAATCGGTACAAGCAAGAAGGCCTGGAGGGACTGACGGATCGCTCTCGAATTCCCCACTACTGTCCTCACAAGACCCCGCCAGAGCTGGAGCGGAAGATTGTGCAGCTGCGCAAACGCCATCCCACTTGGGGGCCAGTCAAGATCATTCAGCACTTAGAGAAGCTTCGTCCACAGTTACCTCTTCCAGCTTTCTCAACTGCCGGGGAAGTCCTCAAACGTCATGAACTGATCAAGCCCCGGCGCCGGCGCCGGCGCTGGGCCCACCCGGGGCGGCCTATCGTCGAAATCCGAAACTGTAACGATGTCTGGACGGCCGACTTCAAGGGAGAGTTTAAAACCGGCAACGGGCAGTGGTGTTATCCCTTGACGATCCTCGATCCCCACAGCCGTTATCTGTTGGCCTGTAGTGCCAAGACTTCGACCCGATCCACGGGTGTTCGACCTGTTTTCGAGCAGCTGTTTCGCCGCTGGGGCGTCCCTCACCAGATTCTCACCGACAACGGTGCCCCTTTTTCCTCTACCGCCTTGTGTGGTCTTTCACGTTTGGCCGTGTGGTGGATCAAGCTGGGCATCCAGCCACTGCGGATCGAACCAGGTCAACCGCAGCAAAATGGCCGTCATGAACGCTTGCATCGAACCCTCAAGGCAGAAACCACTCGCCCTGCTGCTGGCACCCTGCCGGCGCAGCAGCAACGCTTTGATCGCTTCCAGCGTTACTACAACCAGAAACGGCCTCACCAGGCGCTGGCTGGAAAAACTCCCTCGGATCTATACAAGCCTTCCCCTAGGTCTTATCCCAGAAAACCTCCCAAACTCGAGTACCCGGCTCACTTTCTGGTTCGTAAGGTAAACAAAATCGGCCGGATCAAACTCAAATCACGATCCCTGTTCCTAAGTAACACGCTCAACGGTGAATACGTCGGTTTGGAGGAAATCGACGACGCTATCTATAGCATCTACCTGGGCCATGTCTTGCTGGCCCGCTTTGATTGGAGAGAATGGAAAACTTATCCTTGAATCTGTAAACCATCTACCCGGTTGCTGCATGGGTTCTGGGGGTCTCCGCCCCACACACAATCGACAAATTTTGAAGGTTCCTCTTGCATCCGGGAGCCTCATCAGGCAAGTTCATGGCCATGGATAAAAAGATTCGAAAAGCAGGTGTGCTGGGGGCGGGAACCATGGGGGCCCAGATCGCGGCTCATCTGGCAAACGCTGGGATTCCCTCGGTGCTGCTGGAGCTTCCTCAGGATGGAAGGGATAAGAGCGCTCTGGCCCGTTTGGCCGTGAAACGCATGACCAGGATGAAACCCCCGCCCTTCTACTGGACTGGGACTTCGGGCTTGATCCAGCCGGGTAACTTTGCAGACGATCTTCCGTTGCTGAGCGACTGCGATTGGGTCGTCGAGGCCATTGCCGAGCGCATGGATTTGAAACGGGATCTGTGGGAGAGAGTGGAGCCGCATCTGAAAAGTGGAACGATTGTCTCCAGTAATACCAGCGGGTTATCGATCGCCGGGATTGCCAGGGATCGCTCGCCAGAGTTTCGACGTCATTGGCTGGGGACCCACTTCTTTAACCCTCCTCGATACATGAAGCTGCTCGAAATCATTCCCGGCCCGGACACACCTTCTGAGCTGGTCGAGTTCATGTCGGAGTTCGGCAACCGGAGACTCGGTAAGGGGATCGTTGTGGCCAAGGATCAGCCCAATTTCGTGGCCAACCGAATCGGAGCGTTTGCCGCGTCGCTTGCCATGCATCTGACGGAAAATCTCGGTCTCTCAATAGAGGAGGTAGACGCCTTGAGCGGGCCGGTCATCGGCCGGCCTACGACGGCGACTTTCCGTCTGGCTGACTTGATCGGCAACGATGTCATGTGTCATGTATCCGATAACCTCTATGAAAACCTTCCAGAGGACCCCTGGCGGGAACTGCTGGCGCCACCCGATCTGCTGCGCAAGCTGGCGGAACGAGGCTGGAACGGGCGCAAGAGCGGACAGGGTTACTACCGCAAGCAGGGCCGGGAATACCTGGTCCTGGATCTCGACACGATGGAGTATAGAAGCCAGCAACCCGTTGAGATTTCTTCCCTTGCTGCAGTCAAGGGTGAACCCGATCCAATCACTCGCATCCAGCATCTGATCCGGTCGGGCGACCAGAGCGAAGCTTTTCTGTGGCCGTTGTTTCGAGATACCTTCGCCTACTCAGCCGGTCTCATTGGAGAGATCTGTGACCACCTCTACCAAGTCGATCAGGCGATGCGCTGGGGATGGGCTTGGGGACATGGTCCCTTCGAGCTATGGGATGCCCTGGGGGCCGGTGAGATTGTGCAGCGGATCCGAGAGGATGGCGTCGAGCTTCCACAGTGGGTGGAGAGAGCTCTGTCTTCAGAAGGCGGCGATTTCTACGTTTCAGGGGATCCTCCCGGCTACTTCGACCTGGCTTCGTCGACTCATCAGGACCTGTCTCGAGAACCGGAGAGTCTGGATCTGGAACTCGTCAAAGCGGGCAACGAGGTGGTACTTTCGAATCCTTCGGCCAGTCTGATAGACCTGGGCGATGGAGTGGCCTGCCTGGAGTTCCATTCCAAGATGAACACGATCGATCATCACATCGTGGAGCTCGGAGTGGAGGCCACAGAGAGAGTTGGAAGGGATTTCCGAGCGCTGGTCATTGGCAATCAGGGAGTCAACTTTTCTGCGGGGGCGAACCTGGTTTGGCTTCTGGAGGCCTGCGGTCGCGCTGCCTGGCAGGAAATCGACGCACAAGTCCGAGCATTCCAGGAGTTTTGCCAGGGCCTGAAGCAGGCTCCTTTTCCGGTCGTGGCGGCACCCTTCCGCCAAACTCTGGCGGGAGGAGCCGAAGTGTGCCTGCCTTGCGATCAGCTGGTGATGGCAGCTGAGACCTACATCGGCCTGGTGGAAGGGGGCGTTGGACTAATCCCGGCAGGCGGTGGGTGCAAGGAGATGTTGCTCAGGAACGAACCGGCGGACCGCGATTCAAAGCCTCAGCGCCAGGCGGGAGTCGTGAAGGCGTTTGAAGCCATCGGGATGGCGAAAGTATCGGGCAGCGCTGTGGAAGCGCGGGAACTGCGATTTCTCCGAATCCGGGATCAGATTGAAGTGAGTGAGGACCGATTGCTTTATCACGCCAAACAAAGAGCCATCGGGTTGAGTTCGAGTTACCAACCTCCCGCTCTGGCTTCTATGACAGCCTGCGGAGAGCCTTGCCTTGCCCGTCTCAAGGTGACTGTGCACCTGATGCAGAGGGCAGGATATCTTTCGGACCACGACGTTCTCATCGGAAGAAAGCTGGCCCTGGTTCTCTCAGGTGGCGATCTGAACCATGCCACGCTGGTGAGCGAGCAGCATTTTCTTGACCTGGAGAGAGAGGCGTTTCTGTCACTCTGCGGTGAAGAAAAGACGCAGCAGCGGATGGAGCACATCCTCAAGACAGGCAAACCCCTGAGAAACTAAACAGGACACTAGGCTGAGACTGCTTCGTACCTCTTTCCTGCGATGAAGGCCTGGACGTAGGGATCGTCCGAGCTCTTGAGGGAGAGGAGGTCTCCCTCAAAGCGAATCTCGCCGTCTTTCAGGAGGATCACCCGGTCGGCCACGATCTCCATGCACCTGAGATCATGGGTCACCACGATGGAAGTCAGTTTTTCCTGCCGGTTCAGCTTCCGTATCAAGCGGCTGACCGATTTTCCGATGATCGGATCGACCCCGGTAGTTGGTTCATCGTAAAGGATGACCTCGGGGTCGTTGGCGATGGCTCGCGCAATCGCCACCTGTTTCTTCCCGCCTGCGCTCAGTTCATCGTTCAGGCTGTTTCCCATTCCGTCCAGTTCCACCGCATCAAGCAGATACTCGACACGTCTCCGGATCACTTCTTCATCCGTTACACCCTGTTCCCGCAGTGGGTAGGCGATGTTCTCCCCTACATCCAGGAAATCAAAGACGGCTCCATGCTGAAACACGTAAGACACCCTCTTACGAACTTCCAGCAGTTCACTTTCCGTCATGCTTCCAATATCCCTTCCCTTGAAGAAGATCCAGCCGTGGTCCGGCTTGAGGAATCCTGCGATCAACTTGAGTAGAACACTCTTTCCAGTTCCGCTCTGGCCAAGGACTCCCACCGTCTCGCCCTTCTTGATCTTCAATGAGATCGTGGACAGGACCGGATGACCAAAGGACTTTTCGAGGTTGAGCACTTCAATGACGTCCTCGCCCTCGTAGTCGTCCATGGGGATCTTCCGTCGAACACGCTTCTGACGCCTGGGCCGGAAAACACCGCGTGCCACCAGGAAGCCTAGAATGGTCAGATAGACGGCAAAGAGCAGGGCCATGAAGATCTTGAAAAACATTCGAGCCTATCTTACCTAACCTGCGGCCCAAAGCGCGTGTGGGTAGTGCGAGCAGAGCAAAAGGAAGGGGAGGGAGGTGGCGGAGGAAAGACACTGAGGCCCAGCAGCCACCGGATTGGGGCCCGACGGCCGCCAGGCAATGCCGATTAGAGTGAGTCCTAGTGACGGATCTGAAAACGGGTCAGTTTCCGGGCCATCTCCCGCTGTCGGTCCTTGTCACTCAGGAGATAGATTTCCAGCCACTGCCGAAGCTCTCTCTGATTCATTTCCAGAACTTCACAAACCCATTGAAAGCTGCCCGGGTAGCTCTCTTCGGAAGCAAACCAGTCAAGGGCATCCTGTCGCCACAGTCTCCACTCTTTGTTGGACGCCTTCTTGGGGGCAACCACGTCACGAAAAGCCTGAAGCAAAATGCCCAGGGAAAGATTTCTGAGGGAGGATTCAGGCCTGTGTTCCCGCGGGTAAAGCCCTGCGCTTTCGAGGCCCGAACTATTTCTCTGTTGTTTCACAGACTCAACCTTTTCTTTTCTATTTATTCCGGAAAGCACCGCTTTTTTTCGCTCCTACTATGTTGACGCGCGACAGCCGGAAAAGTTTCGTTTAGACGGCAAGTGTCTGCCCAGCGTCCATTCTGTACTATAGTTGTTAAGTTATTGATAATAGAATACTTGGCATATGTTTAGGTAGCTCCCAGAACTTTTCTTCCATGCTTTTGGTGTACAATCCTGCCAGTCCCTAGGGAGGATGTTCGAATGGCTGAAGAGCGACGCGATGCTGTGACTCTGAAAGGCAATCCTTTTACGCTGGTTGGGCCAGAATTGAAGCCTGGAGATGCGGCTCCCGATTTTGAGCTGGTTGGGGCGGACTTAAGTCCTGTCACTCTCCAGGATACGACCGGAAAGATCAGAATATTCAGCGTTGTGCCATCTCTCGATACCCCGGTCTGCGATACGATGACCCGCCGTTTCAACACGGAGGCAGCCGGGCTGCCTGAAGTCAAGATCTACACTGTGAGCATGGATTTGCCTTTTGCCCAGAGTCGCTGGTGTGCGGCCAGCGGGGTCGACAACATCGTCATGCTTTCGGATCACCGTACGGGTTCGTTCGGGGAAGGCTACGGAACGCTGGTTAAGGAACTTCGCCTTGACTCAAGGGCCATTTTTGTGGTCGATGGCGAGGGCGTCATTCGTCACGTTGAATATGTTGGCGAGATCGCTGATCAGCCTGATTACGGAGCCGCACTGGACTGCGTTCGTGCTCTTGCCGGAGGCTAGCCGAAGGCCTCATGTTAGAGCGGATTCGCCGGGAAATCGACCTTGCCGAGGGGAGAATCCGTCCCTTTGTTCGCTGCACGAGCCTGATCCCCTCCCCTGCCCTGGGAGCTGCCAGAGAGTGCACCGCGTATCTGAAGGCTGAGAACCTGCAGTTGACGGGTTCATTCAAGATCCGAGGGGCGCTCAACAAGCTGATCGCACTCAAGGAAACTGGTTGTTCCAGGGTAGCTACCGCGTCTTCGGGGAACCACGGAATGGCGGTTGCTTACTCGCTGCGCTTGACGGGGCTGGAGGGAAAAATCTTTCTCCCTCGAGACGTCTCTGTTGTCAAGCTTCGGGCTCTTGAGGAGCAGAAGGTCGATTTCCAGCTGGTGAACGGGGAGTGTCTGGAGGCGGAGAGAGCGGCGCGGGAGTGGGCTGAAACTGATGGAATCCCCTATGTCTCACCCTACAACGACCCTGAGATTGTGGGAGGCCAGGGAACTCTTGGAGTCGAGCTTTCTCGCCAGGTTCCCCGCCTGGATACGGTATTCATAGCGGTCGGCGGTGGCGGGCTGATCTCGGGAGTTGCGGCCTGGCTCAAGGAAGTCAACCCGCAGATCCGGATCGTCGCCTGTTCGCCACTCAACTCGCCAGTGATGCATGAGAGTCTGAAGGCAGGAAAGATAGTGGATATGGAGAGTCTTCCCACTTTGTCAGACGGAACTGCCGGGGCCATCGAGCCGGAGTCGATCACGTTTGAGCTGTGTCGCACCCTGATTGACGATTCTCAACTTGTGACCGAGTCTGAGATCGAGGCGGCGATGAAGTTCGTGCTTGAGCGTCACAGGCTCGTCATTGAAGGGGCAGCGGGTGTCGCAGTGGCCGGGTTCTTAAAAGCTGCAGCCCCGTCTCGATGTTGCGCGGTCGTACTTTGCGGCGGAAATGTGAACCGAGAGACCTTGAGTCAGATCTGCTAGCCCGGATTATGCAAGAGATCTGAATCCGAGTGAGATTTGGGTCCAGAAAAAAAGCCGTAGCTCTCTGATATAAAAGGGTTTACATAAAAACAACCCTAAACAGGAGCTACGGCTATGTTGAAAACAGTCTGCCAGAATACCCTGCCATTTCACAGCCACAGAGACATCACAGCTCGTTTTGATGGGGGGAGCCTCACTTCCGACGCAGGATGGTTGTTGTTTGGATCGCTGGATCGGCAACATCGATTGTGCGAGGGCTTCAGTTCGTGTATTGCGGAAAGCCGGGACCGACGCTACATTCGTCATGACCTGTTGAAGTTGATCCGACAACGAGTGTTGCAGATCGTGGCCGGCTACGAAGACTGTAATGACGCCGATACGCTGCGCTCGGATCCGATGCTCAAGACAGTCTGTGATCAGTTGCCCGAGAGCGATCCCGATTTGGCCACCCAGCCGACTTTCTCCCGCTTGGAGAACTCCGTCACCAAGAAGGATCTGATGCGTCTGAGCCGGTGGCTGCTACGCCGTTATGTGCGCTCCCTGAAGAAGAGACGTCCCGCCAAGATCATCCTGGATCTGGACAGTACCGACGACCACACTCACGGCCAACAGGAGTTCGCCTTCTACCACGGGTATTACCGAAACCACATTCTGCATCCTTTGCTGATCTTCGATGCCGCCACGGGAGACCTGGTCTGTGCCGTGTTGAGACCTGGCAACAAGGGGGCTGCCTCTCACATCGTGCCCATTCTGAAGCGCGTCGTGGAGGCCATCCGACAAGCAGTGGGGACGGATGTCGAGATTGAGATTCGGGCCGACAGCGGCTTTGCCACGCCTCGGCTCTACGAGTTCTGTGAAGGTGAAGAGAATCAACTCCAATATGTCATTGGGTTAAGTCGCAACCCTCGCCTGCAGCGAGTGGTCGAGCCCCTGCTGGATTCGACTCGGGAAAGGTTCGTTGAGCGGGAGGAAAAATAGCGTCAGTTTGACGAGTTTCTTTATCGAGCCAACAGCTGGGATCGATCCCGTCGCGTCATTGTCAAAGTGGAGGTCGATCAGCGCGGGATCAATCGTCGCTTTGTGGTCACCAACCGGGACGATCTCTGCTCCCAATCACTTTATGACCACTACACCGACCGAGGGCAGACCGAGAACTTCATCAAGGCCTTTAAGAATCATCTGAGCATGGACCGACTCAGCTGTCATCGATTCCTGGCCAACCAGTTTCGACTCCTCCTGCATGCACTGGCTTACCAGATGTTCGTGCGCCTGCGCGACTATCTGCACGGAACCCCCTGGCACAAGCTCGAAATCGAAACCTTACGTCGTCGTGTCCTCAAGATCGGGGCCCGGATCCGACAAACCACTCGACGCATCTGGGTCCATCTTTCCTCAGCCTTTCCCGAACAACCCCTCTTTCACCTCGTCTTGAGTCGCCTGAACTCCAGCTAGCTTCTCCCAGTTCCCCGAAAAACCGCTTCCGACACTCATCCAGGCCCAGATCTGTCTGAAATTCACTCCCCCAACCACTCAAACGCCTCGCCAACCGATATTCTTCGCAAATCCGCCTGTCACAACTGCCCGCTTCCGAGTTGGGCCACTTCTCGAGCCCTTTTTCAACAGCGGATTACGGTTCTTGCATAATCCGGGCTAGACGCAGATGTCGGCCTGGCGGCCGCCACGCAGTCGCTTTCGCTCCTGCCTCTGAAGGTTCCTTGGCCGTAGCCGTTCCTTACGGCCTACGGGCCGGTCCCGGAGGTAGCCTGCCAAGCCGTCGAGCGTACAGAGGCGCGAGTCTTGACGAGCGCGCAACGAGGAACGCTTCCAATGTAGTCGAGAAACCGCCTCCGAGCGGGCCTGGCTAGTCGTCTTCTTCTTCGAGTTCGGCGTAGAAGCCCAGGTCGACGTCCTCGAGCTGCTTCGTGATGAAGAGAATCTGGCCCGTGTGGTACGAGAAGTGTTCTACGACGTGGAAGATGGCCTGGAGGCCTGTAACTTCGTAGGCCTGGACCTGAAAAGTCCGCTCCAGGGAGTCGGGCGCCAGGCCCTGAAGAGTCGCAACGGCTTCCTGAAGGGTTGTGTCCAGCTGTCCGAGGAGTTTCGATCGGGTCATCCCGTTACGAGCCTTGAACTCGGCGCGGCGATGACGCTCGTCGGCCGCGCCCCCAAGGCCTGATACGATCCACTGTCGAAGATTTCCGCTGAGGTGAAGCATCAGGTTGCCGATGCTGTTGGAGTGCTGGTTGGGTCTCCACCAGACCTGGGTGTCATCCAGCAGGGTCAGGCAACTGCGAATCTTGGGAAAAAAATCGGTGCTGAGATGTTGGACAGCCTGATCGATGAAAGCCTGACCCGGATCAAAACTCGTCACAGTTGACAGTGTAGCAGTCCGTGCTGAAAGTCGCGGCCGGGACTTCCACCACGGGCTGCTATTATAGGACTCGAGAGAAAATTAGTGCCGGCGTCACAGTCCACTAGGGAACCAGCTTTCGACGCTGGCGTTTAATCGGCTGCCTCAGAACGGCATCCTGCTGGAGTTGAACTGTCAGGGACGTGCCTCGAGTCATGGCCACCTGCTGGCCCCTCATCAGGAGCCCGATCACGGCGCCGGCAGTAGCTCCGATGGCACCACCGACGCCCGCTCCCTCGAGGCTGCGGTCGGCAATGGCTCCGATCCCGGCGCCGGAGGCACCTCCCACCGTACCGTATTTGAGGACATCGTCTGCTTGTTTGCTGGTGGTTGTGATCTTACCTTCCTTTTCACCAGAGCTACTCACAAAACCTTCCGCATGTTCCGCTCGGGCCTCCAGGTTTCTAGTGATACCACTGGGGAAGATAATGGTATCGAAGGACAGGACAATCTCCCCCTTGCCTTTGAGCCTGCCGGGTCTGGTCACATCATCTACCTGGCCGATCAGGTAGCTTCCGACTGGAATCACGATCTGATCCTCCGAGGTGATGGGCACGGAAAGCTGGGCGTGGAATTTGTCTCCGGGTCGGGCAGTTTCCGTGCTCACCCCGGTTTGCAGCGTCACGAATAGATTCGTCTTGCGGGGGATGACAATCTCGTCTTGATCGGCCTGAGCGGCCGTCAGAAAGGGAAGGCAAACAAGCAACCATTTGTACTTCTTCATGCGACTCTCTCCCATTTGTAGCGACGTGTCCCGGGCCGTGCAAGGAAACTAACTAACACAAGTCCGGCCAGGAACCCTCCGATATGAGACCACCAGGCAATTCCTGCAGATTCGGCGCCGTTTCCGCCCAGCCCCGCGGTTCCATGGGCAATTTGAACAGCGAACCAGAAACCCAGAACCACGATCGCCGGAAGCTGGACCACGGGCCACACAATGATGAACGGTATGACGGTCAGAATTCTGGCGAAGGGATAACTGACCAGATAGGCACCGAGTACTCCGGCTACCGCACCGCTGGCCCCGATTGTGGGCACGGAACTCTCGATGTGCAAGGCGAGGTGGGTCAAAGAGGCTACGATCCCGCACAGCACGTAAAAGCCCAGAAAGCGCAGGTGTCCCATTCGGTCCTCGATGTTGTCCCCAAAGATCCACAAGTACCACATATTCCCGATCAAATGCAGCCAGCCGGCGTGGAGAAACATCGAGAGCAAAGTGCCTCGGGTTACCGCCAGCCCGGTCGACAGGGGTTGAACTCCGATTTCTTTGATGCGTGAAGGGACCAGACCGTTCATCTCGAAGAAGCCGGCGAGCTGACCTTCTGGAACACTCAATTCGTAGAGGAACGCTAGCAGGTTCACGCCGATCAGCAAAATGGTGACCAGTGGATAAGTCCTGGATGGGATGTTGTCCTTGAAAGGAATCATCTGGATACTCTCCAGCGGCCCGCGGACTGCCAGGGCGGCGCGGGTCGACCCTCAAAGCTCGATGAGCTGCGCATAAGAAATAGCTGGAATCTTGCGGATCCTTGTCATCACCTCTTCGGGCACCGGGTTGTCCGTGTTGATGACCCCCAGCGCCTGCGAAAGGTTGTCCTCACGGCCCAGAACGAACGAGGCAATGTTGACCGCACTCTCTCCGAGGATGGTTCCAACGGCTCCAATAACGCCTGGAGTGTCCTGGTTGCGGATAAAGAGAACGTAATCTCCGAGAGGTGTCTCGAGTGGAATTCCGTCGACCGAAACAACCCAGATTCTCCCCTGGTGCAGGATCGCCCCCTCCACCCATACCGTTTCGTCAGGGTTGCGGAGTTGGACGCTGATTAGGTTGGCATGGTCTCTGCTTCTGGTGCTGACAGTTTCGATGACTTCAATGCCCCTCTGACTCGCGTAGGTACGAGCATTCACTTCATTGACTGGTTCGGCCAGCATGGGCTGGAGGACGGCTTTCAGAATGTGGTTCGAGATCGGTCGGTAGTCCACTCCGGTCAGATCGCCGTAGTAGCGGATGCCGATCGCGCTGATGCGAATCTCGCAAATCTGAGAAGAAAACGTGCCCAGCCTGGAAGCCAGATTCAAGAAGGGAGTGATCTTCTCCAGCTCCCCCGTCGATAGGGAGGGGAAATTAACCGCATTCGTAATCAGACTTCTCTCGAGATAATCCACCACCTGGGTTGCAATGGTATGTCCGACTTGTTCCTGCGCTTCGACCGTTGAACCGGCAATATGGGGCGTGAGAATCACTCGATCCGACCGGAGCAGTCGTTTGTTGACCCTGGGTTCACTCTGAAAAACGTCGAGTGCGGCGCCGCCCAGCCTACCCTCTTCCAGGAAGTCCAGAAGATCATCCTCGGCGATGAGTCCTCCACGGGCGGCGTTGATGAGAAATGCTCCGGGTTTCATCCGTGACAGCGTCTCGCGGCTGATGATCTCCCGGGTCTCCTCGGTGAGCGGCAAATGCAGGCTCAGGAAGTCGGACTCCTGAACAACCGAGATCAGATCGGATAGTGTGACTTCCAGATCACTGGCGTAGCCCTGGCCCACGAAGGGGTCGTAGGCGATCACGCGCATTTGAAAGGCTTGCGCCCGCCGTGCCAGCAGTGATCCGATCTGTCCGAGACCCAGGATGCCCAGCGTTTTCCCTCTCAGTTCCTGGCCCACGAACGCCGGTTTGTCCCATTCGCCCGCCTTGACGGAGGCATCTGCGCCCGACAGTTTCCGGGCCAGGGCAATCAGCAGTGCGAAAGCGTGCTCTGCCGCGCTGATACTGTTCCCTCCGGGAGTATTCATCACCAGAATCCCTTTTTGGGTAGCGGTGTCGAGATCAATATTATCGACACCAGCACCGGCGCGACCGATGACCCGCAGTTGGGAGGCTGCCCCCATCACTTCCGCTGTGACTCGCGTTCGACTCCGGACGATCAGCGCCGCAGAGTCCTGAATCTCGCTCAGCAGCTGATCCTGGTTCAGATCCGGCTGGTAGCTTACTTTCAGGCCGGCCGCCCGCATCAAAACGGCCTGTCCTTTTTCTGAGATTCGATCGGAAACGAGAACCTTCATTGCAAGACCCATCCGCAAACGTTACCGCTTTGCTGCAAGGAAGTACTAGTAGGACGCCAGGGTGGCTCGCAGGCCGGACCCGTCGGGTTTCCTGCCACTCAACTCTCCGATCGCGAGTTCCAACCCTCCCACAACCGAAACGACATCGAGAAAATCGAAATATCCGAGGTGGGCGATCCTGAAGATCCGGTTCTTCAGTGTTCCCTGCCCCCCTGCGAGCTTGACGCCAAACCGCTCTTCAAGCACTTGGATCAATCCTGTAGCCGAAAGCCCGGGAGGCGGGAAAGCGGCCGTCGCCGCGTTAGCCGGAGATGTGGAGAGAAGGGTGCACTGCAGCGCGCGAAGTCCGGCCCGCGTGGCCCGGGCCATCTGCTCTGTCTCCTCGACGATCGTGTCAACACCCTGATCCAGGATCTCGCTGGTTGAGGCGAAAAGCGATTGGTAGAGGCTGACGGCCGGGGTGAAAGTTGTCTTACCCTGGCGTTGGCTCGCAACCTCTCGCCCCAGGTTGAAATAGTAACCCCCGCCGTTGTCCCGTAGACGGTTCAGGGCGCGTTGATTCAAAGACACAAACGCCAACCCGGGAGACATGGCAAAGGATTTCTGGGATCCGCCGATGACTACATCCAGACCCCACTCGTCGGTGTGAACAGGCTGACTTCCCACAGCTGTAATGCCATCTACGACGAGAAGAACTTCAGGAAAACGCTCTCGGACGGCTCTTCCGATCGCTTCCAGATCGTGCATCGTCCCGGTCGAGGTTTCACAGCCCTGTAGAAACAAGGTCTTCACAGCCGGGTTATTCTCGAGCTCTACACAGATTTCGGCCGCTTCTGCAGCCTCCCCGGGCTCCTTCGAGAGGGTGACGCAGGCATGCCCGTGCGCTTGGCAGATTTTGCCCCAGCGCTCCCCGAATTTTCCGATGGCAACCGTCATGGCCGGGGTCTTCGCACTCACCAGATTGGCCACCGTAGCTTCCATCGCCCCCGTACCCGAGCAACTGAGAATCACCAGGTCACCTGTCGTCTTGAAGATCTTCTGGAGGTTAGTTCGAGTGGCCAGGACAAGGTCTCGAAACTCTTCGGTTCGGTGATGAACGATCGGCTTTGAGGCGGCCAATTGCGCCGCCGGCATCAGAGGGGTGGGGCCCGGTGTGAAGATGCGGCGCTTGTACACCGCGTCATGATACCACGTTGAAAAGAGCGTCCCCTGGTGGTCAGGGCCGCCTTCGCGAACCGGTTTTGTTTTAGTACTCCCGTCCATTATTTATGGACGTGAGTACTTAGGAACTTTTCTTATCGACGGACCAGATTCCGGCTCCTTTGCAGAGGATGAAGAGGAAGGCAAACGCGTAGAGTAGAGCCAGTTCTCCACGGTTCTGAATCGGAAACAACGCGTTTGGCTGGTGCTCCCAGAAATAGCCGACAAACATCTGACCGCAGGCCAGCAGGGCAGCAAAACTGGTAAACAGACCCACTGCAATCGCCACACCACCGACGAACTCGACGGTTCCAGCAACCCACATCAGTGCCGAGTTCGCCTGGCTCCCTCCGAAGGCTCCGAACAGCTTCTGGGCGCCGTGAAAGGCGAAAAGTACCCCGAATGCGATCCTCATGAGCGCGTAGGCCGGTTCAGTGAGCTTAAGAAATAACGATCGCATGAGATTCCCTCCGTTCGGGTTTTTGTTCCATTGTTCACCCTGGATGCACAGCGTCGCAGGGATCTGCCCCAATTGTAGCCCAGTCATTTGAGTTTCGGGACCACCGGCGGCGAGTTTTCTGAATCAGAGACGGTGGGCTACCCTGTCTGGGAGTCTCCGGGATTCGAACCGTCTTCGGTCCGGGGCGCCCCCACTGCAAGGTCATCAAGGAGCCTGTCGATCGCAGGTTCGGAATGACCCAACTCCGCCAGGGTGACCGGTCGAAAGTAACTGTCTCGTTCGACGCCGACTTTCCCGTGGCCCGGGCTCTCGTAGCAGAGTGCCTCGAGCTCACCAAGGGTAAACTGCCCGGTCAGAGCACTCTGCCCTGCCAACACAAGACCGAAGAAGGTCCCGTCCCCATCGTACTCCATCACATACCAGCGCCAATTTGATGTCGGATCAAAGAAGCGGACGTGAACCATCCGTGTCTCTAACGGTACGAGCGGGTTGGCCCCGATCCTCGGGATCTTGTGCTTGAGTTCTTCGGACAAGAGATGAAACGTCACCTTGGTATTCCCGCCGCCTCACCTTCCAACGGTACGGAATCGGCTCCACAGTCTGAGGCTATTTTCTCAAATCAGGGGGACGTTACCTGGGGGCGGATGGGAGAAGATCCCTTTCGCGGTCGGCCGGATCAACGTGTGGTATAGTCGCCGGGATGGCGCAGTTGCAGGCTTTATTACTCTGTGACCTCGTCGTAACGACGCCCGAGGGAAAGGTTCAGCTCCAGGGTCTCTTCGATGTCATCAACGCCTTTCAACTGCCCACCAGGCATGGCCGAATGTGGGTCTTTTTTCGGTTTTTGATGGAAGAAGGTGACTGGGTTGAGGAGGGGAAGACCCGTACCATGACGCTGTACCTGCAAAGGCCCAGCGGAGAAACTGAAAGCCTGCCCCAGATGGAGGTGAAGGTCGGACACCAGGGTACGGTTCAGGGATATGTCCAACTGCAGGGCCTTCCACTCAAGCAGAAAGGTGAGCACTGGCTCGAACTTTTCTACGGGGAAACCTTGGTGGGCCGATGCCGCTTCTTCGTTCGATTGACGGAGTCTCAAACGGTTCAGGCCCAACCCGTCGCCGGGTCAACCACCGTTCACTAATTGACTTTCTGATCGGCCGGTTTTACGATTCCCTCCGCATCCAAAACACGAGGCAGCTCGTCATAAGTTCTGATCCAGGACCCCGAGTCAAGGTTTGTGACGCGCTGTACTAGACGACTGACGGAGGGAAGAATGCGAGTTGGTATTGTTGGCTACGGTTGGGCCGGTCAGGCACACGCAAGCGAATACAACGCGATCGAAGGAGTCGAGACGACGGCGGTCTGCTCGCGTCGAGAACTAGACGAGTCGGAACTCTCGGGACGGCATGGTTCCAAGATCAAGGTTTTCAACGATCTGCAGGAGATGTGTCGATCAGACATTGACCTGGTGTCAATCTGCACTCCCCATCCGTTCCATGCAGAGCAGGTGGAGATCGCCGCAAAGGCCGGCAAGAACCTTGTGATCGAGAAGCCGGTGGCGATCGATCTGGAAGGAGTCCGCCGCGTTGAGCAGGCGGTTCAATCGAGTGGGGTCCGAGCCATGGTCTGTTTTGAGGCCAAGGTGATCGGGCATTTTCAGACCATGCGCGAGATGATCCGCCAGGGACTGCTGGGGGAGATTCACTATGGAGAGTCTGATTACTATCACGGAATCGGACCCTGGTACGGGCAGTATGAGTGGAACGTCAAGAAGGACTTCGGCGGATCGTCGCTCCTGACGGCCGGCTGTCATTCGCTTGACGGTCTGATCTGGTTGATGGACTCGAGACCCGTTGAAGTCTTCAGCTATGCTGCCCGCTCCAGTGCCCCTGAATTCGAGCCCTACGAGTATCCCACCACGAGTAGTACACTGATGCGTTTCGAGAGTGGAGCCATCGGCAAAGTGGCCTCGGCAATCGACGTCTTCCAACCCTACCAATTGAATGTGTATCTGACAGGTTCAGACGGGGCGATCTGGAACGACAAGTTCTTTACGCGCAAGCTGGGTGGGCTCGACCAGAAGGGCTGGAGCAAAATGCACGCTCAGATGATCGATTCTGGAGATGTGGCCGATCACCCCTACCATGCTCTTTTCGCTGACTTCATCGAATCGATGAAGGAAGGGCGAGATCCGATGTTCTCTTTCGAGGACTCGATCTTCTCGCACCGCGTCTGTCTGGCGGCGGATCTTGCAGCTGAAGAGGGGCGGCCGGTGCAACTCGAGGAGATGGAGTAAGTACTTATGGAAGTGAGTACTTAAACTATAAACGCCACGGAGTACTAGTCTAAGCGCGTAGTTGTCCGCGACGGATCACGTCGAGATTCACAGGACGAGTTGTTTTCATGTGGGAGTTGGTCTCACAGGAACGACCCAGGAGATGGTCGACAAACCTGACGAGTTCGGTTCTCTCGCTCCTCACTCCAGACATCCCGCAGAATTGGTGCTCAAGGCGAGGTCGCTTATTCTTTGGAAGAGCGAAAAAACGTAGATCGGAACGTTACAGGTTGCCCGAAACGTGCCTACGAAATCTTCTGGCAGCTGCACTCTCTCATCGGGAAAGAACTGTACCTGGCCACTGCGCGGGATGGCGAAGGCCCTGTTGCCTAATTGAGGTCCTTCGCCCGAAAACACCTGCCAGGCGCAATCAGCAGGTGACCTTGAATAAGGATTCGAAAACGCTCCTCCGGTGTGGCTGTCAGCACTCTGGACCACCAGAAACTCAGCGGTATCGCACAGGGGTGCCGATGGGACTCCGATGGGCGGAGGGCCTCCCAGTGAGATGACCTCGGTGAGGAGGACATGTGCGTCCGGAGGGTCGATGCCCAGACGCAGGCTTCCGACGTCCAGGCCGGCGCCCCCGGCGAAGTCGATCGCAGCTGTCCCGTTGGCCGGGACGTCAACTGACTGGGTGATGACCTCAGTTCCATCCTGGGCGCTGAAGATCGTATTTGCCGTGTACGGAGTCTCCGCTGCCCCCAGGATGAGTCGAGTGGAGAGCCCGGCACCCTGAATGAGAGAGGGCAGGTTGAGCACTCTAGCCGGAGAGGTCTGGACCGGTTGTTCCGGAAAGGTCAGACAGGCGGTGTTGAAATCGAATTCTGACTGGAAGGCGACGATCGGCAGCGCGCTCTCGAAGATAATCAGTCCCTCAAAGCTACCGAGCTCAAATAATTCACTTAGAACTTCGAAATGAAATCCGGTGGGAGCTCGTATGGCCCCGATTTCAAGGGTGGGCTCGACCGCTCCTTGAGCCGTTGCCAGGCCGCCCCAGACCACTACGCCCGCCCCGGGATTGGCCTCTGGATTGACTCCTGAGATGACGGGACTTGTCCCTGCTGCCCAGGACACCGGAAATATGAATTCAGTCCGAAACGTCGTCTCACCGGGGACGCTGCTGATGCAATCCTCCCGAATTCGAAGCTCGACATCGGCAGACACGTTCTCGTCTGCGGTGACCCGGACGTATGCTTCCGTGCCTGGATCGTTGCCGGGTGTTGCTCCTGAGAAATTGCCCCCCGGTGGAAGGTCGACAGCAAAGCACCCCGGGCCACAATTGGCCGCCATGTTTCCCAGCATGGGAATGGAGGCCGGCTCCTCTAAGCGTGCGATGAAGCGGATCGTTGCCTGGGTGTTGTCGGGTCCGTTATTCTGCAGGGTCACTTTGGTCACGATGCGTCCTGCACCCGGGACAAAAGCCCCCGGGCCTCCTCCCTGGTCCAGGCCGACCGCAAAGTAGGTCGTGATCTCCTGCGCCGGCAGGGACAGCCCCGATGCGCTCAGAAACAGTACGAACGTGGATAGTCTTTTCATCGGGGAAACCTCCGGTTATTACTTAAGCTAGTTTACTACGGGCTGCACTCTCGGATTTCAGACCCATTTCTTGGCCGAATCATCCCAGCTCAGCATCCTGCGGGAGAACCAGGATTGATTGGCCCCATCGACCGCAGCAACCGCGTAAACTCCAAGTTGGACAGGACAGTGGAGTTCCTCGCCGTGGCGGATGGAGTCCTGCAGGTTGACATGGTGCAGAGCAATTTCTTCAGCTCCCGATCTGGTGTGCTTCTGCAGGACTTCGCTGGTCTCCTCAGAGACAATTTCCCAGCCCCCGGGATTGAAGACCAGGCTGGCCTCTTTGCCCCGAATGATGTGCTTGTTTCCGTTTCCATTGGCCATGGTACCGAGCAGGTGCACGGTCATCCCGTTGGTCACTCCTTCCACTGCAGGATACTCTAGCAGCACTTCCATGTTGTCGGGTAACTCCCGACCATCGTCCCAGATGTAGATTCCTCCCATGCCGCTCACCCGGGATGGATAGGTCAAGCTGCAGGCCTTCAGAATTCGCGTGAGACGGTGTACGAAAAGGTCTGTGGAGATACCACCCGAATAATCGCGATAACAGCGCCACTCGAAGTATCTTCCGGGATCCCAGGGACGCTTCTTGCTTGTTCCCAACCAGGTCTCCCAATCCAGGTCGGAGGGCTTGGGCAGGTCGGCGCGGACCCCTGTTCGCCAGGGACCACGATCGCGAGGGTAGTTGCGCACGTAGTCAACCTGGGCCTGGACAACTGGCCCGAGTTTGCCAGACCGAATGGCGCGTGCGGCAGACTCGTAGCTGTCGTCGCTCGTTCCCTGCACTCCTACCTGCAGCTTGCGCCCGGTTTCCTGGACCTTTGCCCACATCTCCTGGGCCTCAGAAAGCTTGTGGGCCAGCGGCTTCTCGCAGTACACGTTCAAGCCTGCATCCAGGGCCTCGATGGCGATTGGGGCGTGCCAGTGTTCCGGCGTAGAAACGACTACGTAGTCCAGGTCGGAGGTTTCCAGGAGACGGCGGTAATCGGTGTGGACCTGAGCCCGCTCGCCCATCTTCGAAAGGTGGTCATCAAAAGCCCTCGCTCGCCTCGCAAAGACGTCACAAACCGCTGAGACCTCCAGGTTCTGATCTTTCCTGAGCCGTAGCAGCGCCTTCAAGTGGGCTCCTCCGATCGAGCCGCACCCGATGATGCCGACCTTTAAACGATCGTTCGCTCTGCTTACATTGGCGTAGCTGCGCGCAGTCAGGGTCGGAACCGTCGCTGCTGCCAGGCTGGAGGCTTGAATGAACTTTCTTCGGTTCAACTTGTCTTGACTACTCATGTGCATACTATAAATGGGACGGGCGATTGGAGAAAGAGTGGGAATCTGGCAGGGCGTTAATTCTGTTGCGTCAGGCTGTTGTAGACGATAGTAAGAAAGGTCTGAGGATTCATGAAACCGGCTCCCCAGGATTTGTCAAACTCTGCAGTCGGCCGGGAAGCCAGTACCTGCTCCAGAGATTTGTCGTTACTCCTTATACAAGTGAGTGCTTACGGTTGTCGGGCTTCACGGACCGTGTCCGTGTAGCTCACGCGGGTGTTGACGATGCCGATTTCAACGCGTCGATTCCGGGCCCGAGCCTGGGCCGAGGTTCCGGGCACGAGCGGCTTGGCTTTGCCGAATCCTTTGGTCTCGATCAAGCCCGAGTCGACTCCGACTTCGACGATGTAATCTCGCACCGATCGGGCACGCCGTTCGGAGAGTTCGAGGTTGTAATTGTCAGAACCAATATCGTCCGTATGACCGTAGACGTAAACCGCGTAGTCCCGGGAGGTCAAGAGGATTCCGGCGATACGGCTCAACAGTTCTCTGTTCTCGGGTCGCAGAAAGGCTTTGTCGAAGTCGAACTCGAGGGCATCGCTGCCCAGGTTCATGACAAGGCCGAGTGCCGTCCGGCGAGTTTCGACGATCTGGCCCAGAGCGCCGTGCAGCCGGTTCAATTCCGTCTCCGCGTCGTGCCGAACCTGTTCCAGCTCAGTTCGAGCCTGCGAGGCATCGGAGAGGGCCTGATCGGCCTTAGCCCGGGCCGAGGCTGCCTCAGTTTCGGCGACCAGTCGGCCCAGGGCTGCAATCCGAGCGTTCGCTTGGGCGCTGGAGGCCTGCCGTGCAGCCTTCTCTGCGCCTGTTGCGGCTGTGCTAGCCCTGGCCGCGTTTTCCTCGACCTGCCCGGCAAGATTGGTAAGCTGCTCCTCCAATCGACTGATGCGATAGAGAAGCGCCAGAGAAAGCAGCAGTAGAATCGCGGCGGCGGCAATCGCTAGAGGGAATGCCAGTTGACGTGTTCCCGGTCTTGGCGACGGCCCGTTCATTGAAGACTATTTTGCCACATTCCCGGGGTGGGGGCCTGGGACCGGGAAGTCATGGTTTGGCAATCATCACACCGAGCAGGCGCCGGGATCCCTCTTCCCTGTCTTCGAAAAACCGTGCAGTGCCGGCCTTTCCCTGCAGGTCGCGACAGGGGTTGAAGGGACCGCTCCTGGAAGAAACGATGTACTCGACGACCGTGTAATCCCAGGAAATGAGGCGCAGTGCTCCCTTTTTCCCCTGGACCGTCAGTTCCAGATAAGCCGGCTCCTTGCAGCGAACGGCCGAGAACTTGCCCGCAGCCTCGCGAATCAGACTGGCCGGGATCTCGCCTGGCTCGTTTTCATCGGAGCTTCCTGTTTCCAGGGCGTACTCATAGGTCCAACCAGCCGGACTTTCGAGAGGGCGTTCCTCTATCTGCCGGGACAGCCTTTCGGAGATCTCGCGTTCTTCTCTCGTAGTGGCGATTCTTCCCATCTTGGCTACTACCTGCCTCGCTTCATCCAATTGCTCCCGGGCCAGCAGTGAGTAGCCCAGCGTTTGGAGAAGTCTCAGGTTGGCAGGCTCCAGACCGCAAGCCTCTGCGGCGAGATCAACGGCCTCTTCCAGTCTTACGTTTTGTCGCAGAAAATAGCGTGCTAGAGCCGAGTAAGAGTATGGGAAAGCAGGGCGTAGTCGGATCGCTTGGCGCAGACTGCTCTCAATGCGTTCCCTGGCAGGGTCTGATTCATGCTTCTCCGTTGAGGCGAGATAGGCAAAGAGGTAGTGCGACAGGTAGCTGGAGGAGTCCAGATTGACAGCTCGCTCAAAGGCATCGAAGGCCTTCTGCATGCGCCCTGCGCGGTAGTGCAGGTAGCCGAGGCTTTCGAAGGCCAGCGCCTCGTTTGGATTCACACTCAAGGCACGATAGATCAGTGCCTGTGCTTCACCTGCCCGGTCATTTCGCACCAGAAACGCCGCACGAATGGAAAAGGCCTCGGCCGGCGTCAAGGATGAGGCTTCAAGATCAACTTGGCCCTGGAGCCCGGGAGGGTACGTATAGAAGCGAAACTCGTCCCCGGCCACGTAATCGGCCAGTTCTTTCTCCAGCATGGGAAGAGCTCCCAGAGCCATTTGCACAGCCTGCTCTCTGCGCACGCCCCGCTGCATGAGGCCCAGAAGTTCGTCAATCGGGCTCTTTGTTCCCTCGCCCCGGCCCGCCGTCATCAGATAGTGGGTCATCGCCCAGGCCTGGCTGTAAAAGATGGACGCCTTCTTTGCCTCGTTGTAGTGTGCAGATCTCCGATCCACTGCAAAGAGGGTTCTGAGGGGGAGCATTTTCTGCGAGCGAAGCCGGGAAACATGAGCTTGACTGGGAAGGCCAACCGAAGTTCCGTCCTCGGAGATTCGAGTGTGGGCGTAGAACTCAGCCAGGCCCTCGCTCAGCCACAGCGGAACCCTGGGATGGTTGATTCTCAAGAGCAGGTGAAAGTACTCGTGGTAGAGCGTCCGATAGGGTGTTGAGCCCTGGACGTCCAGGCGCAGGGCGACATAGTGCCTTTCGGGGCCGGCTAAAAAGACTCCCGCCGGCTTCAGCGAGTTGGATTGCTCCCAGTACTGGGGCAAGAGTTCTCGAAGTGATTCTTCATCCTTCACGGCCAGGATGACGATGGGCTGTCCCGGGTCGGTCTTGGCGGCGGGGAGTGCCTGTCGGAAGGCCCCTCGAATCTGCTCGAACCGAAGTGTCGCCTGGCTGGCCTCTTCGACGCCTGCGTTGGACACCAGCGTGAAGTGAGGACTTCGGACCTGGATCCACTCGCTTTCGGCGGACAGTCCTCCGACCCGCAGAGTCGCCATTACGAAAACCAGGATCCGCCAACCAGCAAGCGGTCGCATGTATTCCTCATACCGGGATCTAAACATCACCCACGCCGGTAACGAACGAGAGAAGGACGGCAGCGGCGGTCAGAACCAGACAAACACCTGCCGCGGCCAGATGGTTCAGGCGCTCAGGCAAAAGGGGATTGAGGAAGGCGGCTGTTGCCAGTCCGCCGACGAAGCCCCCCAGGTGGGCCCAGTTGTCGATTTGGGGCATCATGAAGCCGAAAAGGAACAGAATGATCGCGTAGGTCTGGGCCTGGCGACTGATGTGCGATGCAATGCCTCGCCGGCCCGAGTAGACCAGGGCCCCGAGTAGCCCAAAAATGGCTGCCGAGGCACCCACCGTGAAACTGGCTCCGCCGATGAGCGGGATCCCCCCGAGAAAAAGCCCGGCCAGGCTCGAGAAGGAGAAGCCCACGGCGCTGGAGGCGGTGTAAATCACAACCGTGCGGCCGGGCCCGTAGATTTCGGCCGTCACAGGAGCCAGTTGCCGGACCCACATCAGGTTGAAAGCGATGTGCAGCAAGCTGCCGTGCAGCCAGCCGGCGCTGAGCACCGTCCACCAGCGGCCCATTTGAAAGACCGGAACTGCACCGCTCATCCCGAGGACGTAGGTGCCCTTCAGGCTCGGAGCCAGCAGGCTAAAGAAACCTCCTCCGCCGATCCCGCTCGGATCAAGTGCCAGCGAAACCAGATAGAGGACACCACAGGTGACCATGACGATCTTGGTGAAGCCCAGATCGCTGCCCAACCTGCGCAGTGCCGGGCCAAAGCCCCAGAGGCCGGGGTAAGGACTTCCACAGTGGTAGCAGGTGGCATCATTGACCCCCACAAGCAAGCTACAGGAACGGCACACGACGGAGCCGCCGGTTTGCCTGAGTCCCATTCTTCTCCTTCCCGTTTGCGCCTGCGCTCATGGGGCTCAAGAGCCCTCGCCCCACTTGCGGCAGCTAGTGCACAGTCCGGGAAGTCCGCGATGGCCTCGGGGCGACTCCCGGGAGGATTTAAACGGTCGCTGCCCCGAGGCCATCCGCGGACTTCCCGGACAGCACACACTAGAACCGTCATAATATACGATTGGTCGGATACATGGCTCGACTTAGAAGGACGCCTTTCCCGTGTACTCCCCTGCTTCTAACCCTCTGCGTGTTTGCAAATGTGATTGCCAGGGAGGGAGTCGTTCTGATGGATGGTCGGGCTGGTTCGAATGCGACGGTCACGATCCTGGGGCACTCGGGCAGTGCTCGCACAGACCACAACGGCCGCTTTCGCTGGAATCCCTCGCCCAGGCCTCCCTTTGAAGTGCTGGTGGTCCTTCCCAACGGCCAGTATTCGGCACCCGTAGTGATCAAGGAGATCCCCGCCGACGGAATCCTCCGGGTAAGGATTGAGCCGGTCGCAGAGAATGAAATTGTCGTCACCTCCGGCGTCACGCCAAACATAGAAGTCCCGAATGCCAACGGCAAGACCACACTGACTGCAGCCGAACTGGAGATTCGACAGCCGACGCGGGTTGTGGAAGCCCTGACCGCTCTTCCCGGAGTCAGCAGCATCTCCGAAGGCCAGGCGGCTGTGCCCTCCATACGAGGGCTTGCCCGGGGACGTACGCTCGTCCTGATCGACGGAGGCAGGGTCTCTACCGAACGCCGGGCTGGTCCCAGCGCCACTTTTGTGGATCCCTTCATGCTGGAAGGAGTCGAGGTGGCCCGGGGGCCCGGCTCAGTGGCATACGGTTCTGATGCCTTTGGGGGCGTGATCCACATGAGAACGCGAAAGCCTGGATTGAGCCAGGACCTCGACGTGAGGCTGGCAGCCGGAGCAGGTTTCGGCGTTCCGGGCCTGATGGGCAGTGTGCAGGCAGCCCAGGGCTTTCAGAACTGGGCTTATCTGCTGCGCGGCAGTGTCAGGGAGTTCCAGGACTACCGCAGTCCGACGGGAGAAATCACCAATTCCGGAGCGAAGAGCCGTAATGTCGGCTTCTCCACACTCCATGGTCTGGCGGAGGGCCTTCTGACTCTGGGCTGGCAGACCGACCTCGGACTCGAGGTAGGACGACCGCGGAATGACTCCCAGAGCAATCGTTTCTATTATCCTGAGGAAGAGTCGAATCGATTCACGGCAACCTACGAGTTCCCACCCTTAGCTGAGCTTTCGCGGCTCAAGATGGACTTCTTTGTCGGCCACTACCGGCTCGTGACGATCCGTGATCAACCTCCTCAAGATAATGCGGGACGGACGATTTCGACTTCGGACGTGGACGCTTCAGACTTCGGTTTTCGGGTCCTCGGGATCAAGCCCTTGCGGCGTGCACGCCTCGAGTTCGGGATAGACATGAACGGGCGTTTTGGCCTTGAAGCTGTGGGGACAGAGCGGATCTTCGACACTTCGGAACAGATCCTCAGCAGTACTACCGAAAAGGCCATTGAGAATGCCAGCAGCTTTGACGCGGGCTTGTTTTCCAGCGCTGAAGTCAGCTTGAGCCGTGCCGTCACCATAGCCGGTGGGGTCCGGTTCGACCAGATCTCGACGAAGAATCAGGGTGGACTCTTCGGTGATCTTTCGACTTCAGATTCTGCTTTTTCAGGCTATGGCTCGGCGAGTCTGACTCTGCGGTCGGGATTCTCGCTCACTGGCCAGGTGTCCCGTGGGTTTCGGGACCCGACCCTTTCAGATCGCTATTTTCAAGGCTTGAGCGGCAGAGGTCTAATTACCGGGAACCCTCTCCTGGAGCCGGAAACAAGCCTTCAGTACGATCTTGCTGCTCGTTACGGTCGCAAAAAAGTTGGCATCGGTCTTTACCTGTATCGATACCGAATCTCTGACCTGATCGAGCGTTTTGAAACCGAGCCGGACATGTTCTTTTTCCGGAATCGCGGCGCGGCTTTGATCCGTGGGGTCGAAGTGGAGTCGCAGTTTCTCCTGGCTGGAGGTTGGGGGTTGGAAGCAGCAGCACAGTGGCTCTACGGAGAATCCGAAGAAGGTGATCCCTTGGCTGACATTCCCCCTCGAAGGCTGGGCTTTCACGTGTCAAAGCGCATTTCCGAGAGTGCTCAGATCCAGCTTCGATCTACCCTGTTTGACCGTGACGACAGGCCCGGGCCGACGGAGGTCTTGACTCCGGGGTACGTCCGCTTCGATCTACTCGGGAGAGTTCGATTGAGCCGGTTCGTCTCAGTAGTCGGAGAGCTGAGAAACCTGCTCGACAAAGACTATCCGGCCAGCCCCGATTCGCGCTCGACACTGGCCCCGGGCCGGTCTGGAAGATTCTCGATGCTCTTTGATTTTTGAGTACTGTAAGTACTGACTCTCATGCCATACCATGAAGGAGTCTCGGAAGAAGGCGGAAGGAGTCAGATGGAAAACAGAAACGGCAAGATGGGCTTTGCAGTCCGACTCTATCGTGAAGATTTGAGCTTCTCCGCGGCCCACATTTCAACCTATGGAGATTTGATGGAGGGTCAACATGGCCATAACTATCAGTTGTCCATCGAGATCCGAGGCCCTCTGGACGAGGACTGCCTGGTCATTGATTTTCGGGTAGTCAAGGAGATAGTAAAGTCGATCAAGGGCACTCTCAACCACCGAACTCTGGTGCCGGGAAGACACCCCGGACTGTCTATCGAACATGGCGAGAAATCCACCAGGATTCGCTTTGGGGACGAACAACTGGAACTGCCAACTCGCGATGTTGTTCTCCTTGACGTGGAGAACTTGACTTCAGAAATGCTGGCCTTTCACATCTTCGAATCCATTCGAGAGCGCCTTCCGGCCGCAGACATCCAGCGTTTGGACACGCTCACTGTCGAGGTGATCGAATCACCGGGACAATCGGCCGGCTATTCGGGGGCGCTGGGCCCCTGAAACGTTTCTCTTTCCGTTTCAACCCCCGAACCACGTAACCGGCGGCAGGTCGGGCATCGTGAGCAGACCGGGCGCGGCCTTCTGCAGTCCTGGGATGGAGTTGACGAGGACGGCTATGGTGCCGACATCACCGTTGATTCCGCCCTCGGCGACAAAATCGAAGCTGGGGATTCCTTCAATTCGAATCCGATCGAAAGATCTGGGCTCACCGATGCTTGCGCGAAAGAGCAAGTGGATCACCTCTTTTTCACGGCGGAAACCTCGCCCCGTTTGGAGTAGTCCCGTCGCTTTGCCTTCCGGAATCAATTGATCGTCGCTTTGAACCGGGCTGACGGCAATGATCGGTTCAATGTCATCTGTGGTTCTGTCCAGTTTCCAACCCAGCTGGTAAGCCAGCATTTGCATGGATTCGGTCAAGCCGACATGCCCCATCAAGCCCTTCGAGACGAGGACCTCGAACTCAGTCGGGTCAAGGCCTGCCCCGATCTTGTGCTGAAACGGGACGCGTCTGATGCCGGCATCCTGTACCCGTTCGACGACAATTCGCTCCACCTTCCTGCAGATTCCAGTCAGCGCGATGGGGAGCAGATCCATCAGGAAGCCCGGGTTGATCCCGGTGCCTAGGATCGAAACGTTTTGTTTCCTGGCTTCGCGGTCCAGTTGCCGAGACAACTCTGGATGTTTCTGCCAGGGAAAACTCAGCTCCTCGCAGGTAGAGACGATGTTCCATCGTCGCGCGGCCAGGTCCCGGAGCAGCGGTGCTAATCGCTCTACTGAAGAGGTGGTCGTCACCACCGCAGCGTCGGCGATCTCCGGCTGGCAATCGTCCAGAGCTCCGTAAATGGGAAGCCCCAGGGATGAAATGCCGGCAAGTTCTCCCAGATCCTTCCCCTGTTTGTCGGGATCAGTATCCAGGGCACCGACAATTCTCAGGCGTGGGTGCTCGAAAAGATAGCGGGTGGCGCTAAGTCCAATTGGCCCAAGCCCGATCTGAACGACTCGAATGACAGAAGCTGATTGTGACATTTGGGCAGGGTTCTACCTTCTCGGGGTTCCAATTGCAAGGCCTGATTGTCACGGATCTCAATATGACCTGGAGAGGACTGCCAGCAAAGGCGCCCGAAACGCGACCCGTGAGACTTTCACCATGATGAGATGGACTCCTCCTTTAGGCTTAGACGGCATCTAAAGTGCCAGAGCCAAAGTTTTTAACTGTATCAGGAGGAGTCTGAAATGAAGCATAGAACAATCGCAGTGGATTTGGCAAAGTCGGTCTTTGAGATTGGGATTTCCGAGCAGCCTGGTCGGATGGAGAAGACGCATCGCCTGGGTCGAGCTCGGTTGTTGAGGTTCATGGCCAAGCAACAACGGGCAACGATTCTGATGGAAGCCTGCGGTTCGGCTCACTACTGGGGCCGGCGATTCCGGGAACTGGGGCACGAAGTTGTGCTGCTGCCGCCAGCCTACGTCCGGCCGTACGTGTTACGCAACAAGACGGATCGCAGTGATGTGAAAGGGTTGTTGGAAGCCCACCGCAACAGTGCCATTCGACCGGTTCCGATCAAAAATGAATCGCAGCAGCAGTTGACCGCCTTACATCGGGTGCGGACGGCATGGATGCGCACCCGCACGGCACGGATCAATACGATGCGGGGCATTCTACGGGAATTCGGTTTGACGATTCCCGTTGGAGCCTGCCAGGCCGTGGAGCGGGTGCGAGGATGGATCGAAGATGCAGAAGTGGAGATTCCGAATGGGATCCGATCGGTGCTGGAGGAGATCTGTCTGGAAGTCAGAGAGCTGGAGGGGCGAATCGATCGGATCGAAAGGAAACTGAAAGCGCTATCGCGACAGAGTGTTGCGATTGAACAACTGCAGTCGATCCCCGGGGTGGGATTGCTGACAGCCACAGCGGTGGCCGGTTTTGTGGGAGATCTGAGGCGCTTTGATTCGGGACGACACTTTGCCAGTTATCTGGGCTTGACACCGCGGGAGCACTCCAGCGGTCTGCGGCGTCGACTCGGGTGCATCAGCAAGCAAGGGGACATCTATTTGCGCACTCTCTTGATCCACGGTGGGCGATCGGTCTTGTGGACGGCCAAGTCCAAGCAGCGGCCAGACCGTTTGCACAGGTGGGGTTTGGAGATTGAAAAACGACGGGGGCACAACAAAGCGGCAGTGGCTGTGGCCAATAAGCTGGCCCGTCTACTCTGGGCCGTTTCCACCCGTGACGCCGCCTATGAACCCCAGCGAGCTTAAGCGATAAAAGATTTGTCAAGATCTTTCCCTGGGAACTGCATGAAAGGATTCGAACTGATGGCGAACCGGTCAGACCGGCGCGGGGAACACGCCGATAGCAGCCTTGGCCACTCGATGGCCGTCACCACGATAGGCGCCCCACGCGCGAATATTCATCATGGCCCGGAGCCAGAACACAGCTCCACTAAGAGGCCGGAGATACGACTGCAGTCCACACCGAATCGCAAAAAGTCGATGCTTTCATGCCAGAGACCCAAGGAGGAGAAGATGATCCGATAGCGATTCTGGACCTGCAGCGAAACTCCTGGCTTCAACCCAGCATCCGAGTTTCGTCGCCAGGGCCCAGATCAGCTGAATTCGAAAAAATGAACAGGACCCTTGACAGGAGGAGTCCAGATACGGGCTGCTAGAGTAGGCAGAACGGGCCCACGGGAGTGAGATGATGGATTTCCACCCTCTGGTTCAGGAATGGTTCGCAGGCCGTTTTGAAAGCCCCAGCCCACCACAGAGGAAAGGATGGCCCGTCATCCAGGAGGGGCATAACGTTCTCATCGCAGCTCCGACTGGATCCGGAAAGACTCTTTCTGCCTTCTTGTGCGCCATCGATGAGTTGGTCCGGCTGGGTCTGAAGGGGGAGCTGCACGAGGAAACAAGAATTGTCTATGTATCTCCCCTGAAAGCCCTGGCCAATGACATCGGCGCCAACCTGCTGGAGCCCCTCGAAGAAATCCAGGCGCTGGCCCGGGAAAAGGGACTCGATCTGCCCCGGATCCGCGTGAGCGTGCGTACAGGAGATACTCCCCAGAGTGAGAGGCGGAAGACGCTGGACAAGCCGCCCCACATCTTCGTTACGACCCCGGAGTCCCTGTTCATTCTGATGACGACCCCCCGCGGCCGGGATTTGTTGTCCCAGGCCCGCTCGGTCATTATCGACGAGATTCATTCCCTCGCCCGGGACAAACGAGGCTCCCATCTCTCTCTGACCCTGGAATTCCTGGAGGAACTGGCAGGCCGGCAGTTCCAGCGAATCGGGCTGTCAGCAACCCAGAAGCCGATTGACCAGATCGCCCGCTTTCTTTCGGGCGGCCGTCCCACTACTGTCATAGACACGGGGCACAGCCGGGAAATGGACATCCGAGTGGATGTGCCTCCGATCGAGCTCGGCGCTGTCGCGACCCACGAAATCTGGGAAGAAATTTACGATCATCTCGCCAGGCTCATTGACACCCATCGCACCACCCTTGTTTTTGTGAACACACGGCGCCTGGTAGAAAGACTGTCTCAGCAGCTGACTGAGCGGTTGGGACCGGAGAATGTTGCAGCTCACCACGGGAGCCTTGCCAGGGAAATCCGCCTGGATGCTGAACAGAGGTTGAAGCAGGGTCGTCTGCGCGTCGTGGTGGCTACCGCTTCGCTGGAGCTGGGAATCGACATTGGTTGGGTGGACCTGGTGTGCCAGATCGGCTCGACGCGTTCGATCGCGCTGGTCCTGCAACGAGTGGGTCGTTCGGGACATCAGCTGGGCGGCCGACCCAAAGGGGTCCTTTTCCCGACGACTCGAGACGATCTGGTCGAGTGCTCGGCTCTGATTCGATCGATCCGCCGTGGGGAGCTGGACCGGATCCGGATTCCGGTGGGGCCGCTTGACATCCTGGCTCAGCACCTGGTGGCCGCTGCCTCCAACCAGGAATGGGAGGAGGGACGGCTGCTGCAGATTGTCCGCAGGGCTTCACCCTATTTGGAACTGAGTGAGGGAGACTTCGAAGCGGTTCTCTCCATGCTGTCGGAAGGCATCTCAACCCGCAAAGGAAGAAGAGGGGCCCTCCTGCACAGGGACCGCCTCAATGGCAGGGTCAAGGGTCGGCGAGGCGCTCGGTTGCTGGCGATCACATCTGGAGGGGCTATTCCGGAGAATGCCAACTATCTGGTGAAGGTGGACCCGGACGAAGCCATCATCGGCAATCTGGACGAAGACTTCGCGGTGGAGAGCAACCGCGGCGATATCTTCCTGCTGGGCAACACTTCATGGAGGATCCAGAGGGTGGAGGCAGGAGTTGTGCGGGTCCAGGACGCAGGAGGAATGCCACCTACGATTCCCTTCTGGCGGGGTGAAGCCCCGGGTCGTACCGACGAACTCAGCAACAGCATCTCCGAACTCCGGGAGCTGGTCGCCGTCCGACCGGCTGCCCAGGCTCAGCAGCATCTTGTGGAGGAATGCGGCTGCTCCCGGAGCGCCGCAGAGCAGGTGGTCGCCTACCTGAGGTCGGGCAGTGCCGGTCTGAACGCGACTCCCACCAACCGGCGGATCGTGGCTGAGCGCTTCTTCGACGAGGGTGGAGGGATGCAACTGGTTCTACATGCTCCGCTGGGCAGCCGCATCAACAGGGCGTGGGGGCTGGCCCTTCGCAAGCGCTTCTGCCGGTCTTTCAACTTCGAACTCCAGGCGGCCGCGACCGACAACGGAATCGTGATTTCTCTCAGCGACCAGCATAGCTTTCCACTAGACAGCGTCTTCTCGTTTCTTTCTCCCCACAATGCCCGTGAAGTCCTGATCCAAGCCCTGCTGGCGGTGCCGTTGTTCGGCACACGCTGGCGCTGGACAGCCACCCGCGCGCTGCAGGTCAGGCGCTTTTCCGGTGGCCGCAAGGTCCCTCCTCCCTTGCAGCGGCTGTGGGCTGATGATTTGCTGGCGGCTGTCTTTCCGGAGCAGGCTGCCTGCCTGGAACACATCGATGGAGACATTGAGCTTCCCGATCATCCGCTGGTCAGAGAAACGGTGGATGACTGCCTGACCGAAGCGATGGATGCCGAGGGCCTGGAGCGTATTCTCACAGCCATCGAGTCAGGGGAAATCGAGTGCCTGGCCATCGACACACGGGAACCGTCCCCGTTGAGTCACGAGATCCTCAACGCCAACCCCTATGCCTTTCTGGACGAAGCCCCACTGGAGGAAAGGAGAACCCGGGCCGTCATGGCCAGGAGAAGCCTCCTTCCCGAGCAGGCGGGGGACCTGGCTGCCCTGGACCGGGACGCGATCGAGACGGTTCAAGGAGAAGCCTGGCCGCTGATGCGGGACCTGGACGAAGTCCACGATGCCCTTTTGACGCTGGCTCTGGTGAGTCGCGAGCGGCTCTCGGGGGTCTGGGAACATGTTCAGGAACTCATTGCCGATCGGCGGGCTCTAATCCTGGAAATGGGTGATGGGGAACAAATGGTTGCGGCGACCGAACGACTCGGGCTGATTCTGAGTGCCTGCCGGAGCCTCGAGCCGCCGAAGATCTGGGACGAGTCTGCAGTGCAAGCGGCCCAGTGGTGTCGGGATCAGGATCTGGACCACCCAACCGCTGTCAGAGAACTGGTTCGCTACTTGATGGAGTGCAGCGGGCCGCTCACGGAAGCTGCGGTAGGTGATGCCTTGAAGCTACCCGGGAAAGAGGTCCACCAGGCTTTTGTAGCGCTGGAAGTCCAGGGACAGGTTCTGCGCGGTCACTTTACACCGGGGAATGAGCAGCTCGAGTGGTGTGATCGCACACTTCTGGCCAGAATCCATCGCCTCACACTGGGACGGTTGCGGCGGGACATTGAGCCCGTCACGGCGGCTGACTTCATGAGGTTTCTGTTCAAGTGGCAAAAGGTGGAATCTGGGACTCGACTCTACGGGCAGGAGGGGGTCAATGCCGTCCTTGAGCAACTGCAAGGTTTTGAGGCTCCCGCATCCGGGTGGGAGAGCTCTTTGCTCCCGGTCAGAGTTCCTGACTATTCGCCGCAGTTATTGGACGCTCTGTGTCTCTCGGGCCACTTCACCTGGGGGCGCCTGTGCCGCCCCGGTTCCGTTCGTTCCCCGGGCCGGCGGTCGACCAGACCGAGACCTTCAAAAATTGCCCCGGTAGCCTTTCTGCGACGGAAACATCTGCTGCGTTTTCTGTCCCTCTCCGAGCAGGGCAGCGAAGGATCTGGCGATACGGTTCTCCTCGATCCGCGACTGACTCACCCTGCACGAGAGGTTGCCGAGCAACTGCAGAACTGGGGGGCATTGTTCTTCAACGATCTGGTGAGTCACACCGGCCGACTCCCGGTTGAAGTCGAGTCTGGTCTCTGGGAGCTGGTAGCGGCAGGTCTTGTGACGGCGGACGGTTTTTCCACCCTCAGGGCGCTTATTGATCCCAGACAGCGGGGAGGCGGAAACAGGTTTCCCGCCCGCAAACGCTTGCGTCAGAAAAACCTTTCCAGTGGTCGCTGGACCTTGATCCGGCCACCTCGCGCGGCTTCGGATCCCGCCGATTCGGGGGCGGACCGCTCAGGCGCCGACCTGGAGTGGTTTGCCTGGGTACTGTTGCGAAGGTGGGGCGTCGTGTTCCGCGATATTCTGAAGCGAGAGACCTTGGCCCCCGCCTGGAGGGATCTGGTCCGAGTCTTTCGGAGGCTGGAAGCCCAGGGGCGGATTCGAGCAGGCAGGTTCGTTTCCGGGTTTGCAGGGGAGCAGTTTGGCGCGCCGGAAGCCGTAGACGCTCTACGGACCGTGCGCCGAGCTTCTGTCCCTGGAGAGGTTGTCCGCATCTCGGCGGCGGATCCTCTGAATCTGGTAGGAATCGTTACTCCCGGGGATCGGGTACGTCCCCACCCACGAACCTTCCTCTATTACAAGGACGGCCTTCAAGTAGACGCCGCACATTTCAGTAGACTCAAGAGCTAGAGCAAGAATACTTCCTCGGCAACCGTCTCAAGGAGCTGCCAGGCGGCATCGACGTGCCGCTGGGAGGTATGAGTCTGACCAATGCACATGCGCAGTACGATCCGATCGTTGAGACGGGTGTGAGTCAGGTACATTTTCCCGGAACGGTTCACCCGTTCCAGCACGTCCCGGGTAGCTTCATCCCCTTGCTTGTGTCGAAAGCAGACCAGGTTGAGACGGACCGGTGCCGCCAGGTCGAAGTGCTGAGAGTTTTCCACCTGTTCCTGGAAGAGCCGGGCCAGACGGACATGTTCGCGGAGGTGGTATCGTAGTCCCTCGATTCCATAGCTCCTGATGACAAACCAGAGCTTGAGGGCCCGAAACCGCCGCCCCAGAGGGATTTGCCAATCGCGATAGTCAATCACACCGCCCGAGTCCGAGGCTGGATTCCTCATGTATTCGGGCACCACGCTGAAGGTTCGTATGAGATCCTCCCGGTCGGCCGTGTAAAAGCACGTGCAGTCGAAGTTCACGAACATCCATTTGTGAGGGTTGAAGCAATAGCTGTCGGCGAACTCCAGACCGCCGTTCACCCACCGAAACTCGGGACAAATGGCCGCTGTTCCCGACATTGCTGCATCGACATGCAGCCAGAGACCGTACCTCCGGCAGATCGAGCCGATATCTCCCACGGGATCGAATGCGGTAGAGGAAGTCGTTCCTACAGTGGCACACACGAAGAACGGGATTCGGTTTTTCGCAAGGTCTCGACGGATGGTCTGCTCCAGAGAGTCGGGCTTCATTGAGAAGCTGTCGTCCACCTCGATTTTCTTGAGGTTCTCCAGGCCGATGCCGGCAACCCGGACAGCTTTGTCCAGCGATAGGTGTGTCTCTGCGGACCCATAAGCGACCAGTGGCCTGGAGCCCGCCAGTCCAGTCTCATTGGTCCGTCCCCGAGTCTTTCGTTCCCGGGCGGCCAGCAAAGCGCACAGAGTGGCGCTGGAAGCGGAGTCCTGAATCATGCCGCCCCCCGCGCCCAGTGAAAGAAACTTCTCGGGCAAATCGAGCATCTTCGCGAGCCAGTCGAGAACATGTGTCTCCAACTCTGTGCAGGCCGGACTGGTCGCCCACAGCATCCCCTGCACCCCCAGCGCAGAGGAAAGAAGCTCGCCCAGAATCGAGGGAGGGGAGTTGTTACAAGGAAAGAAAGCAAAGAAGGCCGGAGATTGCCAGTGAGTCACCCCGGGGAGAATGATGCGGTCGATGTCGGTGAAGATCTCTTCGATCCTGTCAGGGTTCCGGGGGGCCGAGTCGGGCAGCTGAGACCGTATCTGGCCGGGCTTCACCTGGGAGAGAACAGGGAAGTTGTCCACGTCTTCCATGTACCGGGCAATCCACTCGATCGCTTCGTGCCCATGTCGGCGAAACTCTTCAGCCGACAGATGGAAGGAAGGCGACGAAGAAGACTTGGCAGACATTCGAAATCCTCCGTAGTAGTTAGTACTTACAAGCAAGTACTATTAGAAGCCCAGCGCTGCACCGTCCGAACTTCGTGGATCGGACGCGCCCAGGAACCATCCTGTTTCCGGATCGATCATAATTCCCATGGCCCGTCCCTGGGACCGTGACGTGTCGAACGGTTTCACCGTGTGTCCCATGTCTCGCAGCAGGCGCAGGGTGTCAGGAGAAAACCCAAAGCGCTCGACTTTCACCTCATCCGGCAGCCACTGGTGATGGATTCTGGCGGCGTCGATGGCTTCGGAGATGTCCATTCCAAAGTCGACGACATTCACGATCACCTGCGCTACCGTGTTGATGATGCTTCTTCCCCCGGGAGAACCGATCAGCAGAAAGGGACGGTCGTGCTTGAGCACGATGGTAGGTGTCATGGAAGAGAGCATCCGCTTGCCTGGAGCCACAAGGTTGGGGGCTGTTCCAATTTGACCTTGCAGGTTAGTTGCTCCGGGCACCGGGTTGAAGTCGCCCATTTCGTTGTTCAGGAGGAAACCCGTTCCCTCGACCACGATGCGGGAGCCGTAGAGTTCTTCAAGTGTGTACGTGACTACCACCGCATTTCCGAGAGAATCGACAACCGAGTAATGAGTGGTCTCTTCTGATTCATAAGCCTGGTTGAAACGATCGGGATCGCTGACCGACGCACGCCCCAACGCGATCTTGCTGCGCAATTGGGCGGCATAGTCCCTGGAGAGCAAGCGTTGGATCGGCATGTCGGGATTGAAATCCGGGTCGCCCAGGTATCTGGCTCGATCGGCAAACGCCCTGCGCATCGACTCAGCCATCAGATGCAGATGCTGAGCCGAGCCAGAGCCGACCGACGTAAGGTCGAAACCCTCCAGAATCTGGAGCATTTCAATCAGGGCCACGCCTCCTGAACTAGGCGGAGGCATGGAAATGATTCGATGCCCCCGATAGCTCCCCTCGACCGGCTGTCGTTCTTTCGCTTCGTAGCTGGCCAGATCTTCCAGGGTGATGAGTCCTCCCTGGGCGAGCATCTCCCCGGCAATGAGGCGTGCAGTCCTTCCCTTGTAAAAACCGTCGCGGCCATCTTTCTTGATCCTATGCAGGGTGCGGGCCAACTCAGGCTGCTTCCACAGTTCGCCGGCCTGGTAGGGCTCTCCGTTGGGCTTGAGAAGAGCCTGAAGAGATCCGGGGTACTTGCGGAACTCCGGTGCTTTCTCCCGCAGTTCCTCGGCCAGCTTCGGTGTCACCACAAAACCCCGCCTCGCCATCCGCAACGCAGGTTCGATCAGTTGGGCAAAGGGGAGCGTGCCGAAGCGCTGGCCGGCGAGAGAGAATCCCGCCACAGTTCCGGGAACTCCCACGGCAAGGTAGCCTCTGTGGTTGATCTCGCCATGGTAGTTACCGTCCTCACCCACAAACATTCCGGCTTGAGCTGAAAGAGGGGCCTTCTCTCGAAAGTCGAACGCGGTGACTTCGCCGTTCGGGCGGTAAACGAGCATGAATCCCCCCCCTCCGACATTCCCGGCCGAGGGTAGGTTTACGGCCAGGGCAAAGCCTGTAGCAATGGCAGCGTCAATGGCGTTCCCGCCCGCCTTGAGTATTTCGACGCCGACCCGCGAAGAGAGGATGTGGCCAGAAACAACCATCCCGTGCCGGACTTTTACGGTAGGCTTCGCGGCTCCTCCCTGGAGAGAGGGGAGGCACAGGAGAAGGAGTAGTGGGATCAGGATGCCTTTCATTCGGTGGGGCTCCATGGGGACAAGCTACTAGAAAGCGATTCCAAATACCAAATCATCAAACCTTCGACTTTCGACTTTCGACGTGAGACTTTAGACTTGTTCAAAGTCGGGAGCTGTCTGAGGCTCTCGAGTTTGGGTTCTCAGTTCTCAGTCCTTGGTTCTCAGGAGGAAAGTTTATGGCAAAGCTGCTGACAGAGTTCATTGGCACATTTTTTCTGGTTCTCACCATCGGCTTGACCGTCATGGGGGGCGTGAGCATGGCACCCCTGGCTATCGGGTGTTCGCTGATGATCATGGTCTACATGGGCGGGCACGTTTCGGGGGGCCATTACAATCCAGCTGTGTCACTTGCGGTTCTGATGCGAGGGAAGCTGTCGACGTCCGAGATCGTTCCCTATTGGCTGGCCCAGATCGTGGGCGCTGTGGCCGCCAGCCTGGCCGCGTTCTTGATCATGGGGGGCACTTTTGCACCGGCTCCGGGCCAGGGTGTCAGCGTTGGATCGGCCGTTCTGGTCGAGATCCTGTACACATTCGCGCTTTGCCTGGTGGTGCTCAACTGTGCTACCGCGAAGGCGACCGAAGGCAACTCATTTTATGGGCTGGCCATCGGGTTTACGATTGTCGTGGCTGCTTTTGCAGGGGGTCCGATCTCGGGAGGAGCTTTCAATCCTGCAGTGGGAATCGGCCCGGTCCTGGTCAACGCTGCCCTGGGAGGAGGCTCACTGGGTCATCTGCACATTTACATCGCGGGGCCGCTTGTCGGTGGGGTACTGGCTGCTCTGGCTTTCAGGGTTCAGCGCTCGTGAGCTGATCACTCGGCCATCACGAAAAGAATTGTTGAGAATCCAACTTTTTTCTCTCGACAGTGACACATTTGTATGGCGTTCGCGTACATAGAAGAGAAGGAGAAAGTTTGATGAAAGCAACGAAACCGCATCGCGGCATTCTTATTGATCAGATACCAGCCGAAGGACCTGGAGGCTTGATTTTTGCACTCGGGACGGTCCTGATTTTCTCGATTGGAGTTCCTGAGATCCGGCAGTTCTTACCCGTGGCACTCGTGGGTGGGCTTCTGGTCGCGGCCGGGCGCTACTACTGGCACAACCAGACCAATTGGTAAGGAGATCAGCTCAACGGGAATCGTTCTTGTCGATCTCTACGGATCGAATCATTAGTCGCCGAACTGGATCCCCTGTGCCAGCGGGAGCTCCCGCGACCAGTTGAGCGTGTTCGTCTGTCGTCGCATGTAAGCCTTCCAGGCATCCGATCCCGATTCGCGCCCTCCGCCGGTTTCTTTTTCCCCTCCAAAGGCTCCTCCAATCTCCGCGCCGCTGGTACCGATATTCACGTTTGCAATGCCGCAGTCCGACCCGGCAACCGACAGAAATCTCTCGGCTTCCAGGAAGTTGGTAGTAAAAATGGCACTGGAGAGACCCTGGGGGACGGCGTTGTGAATCGCAATGGCCTCATCCAGCGAGTCATAGCTCAAGATGTAGAGAATCGGGGCGAAGGTTTCTTCGCAAACCATAGGAGTCTGGCTCGGCATGACAACGATGGTGGGCTCCACAAAACAGGCCCCCTCTTCCGGCAGGCGGCCACCGCCGGCCACGACTCGCGCACCCTCTTCCCGGGCCTCTTCGAGAGCAGCCATCATGCCCTCGACGGCGTGCTCGCTTACCAGCGGACCCATCAGAGTCGAGTCACTCAGGGGGTCCCCGATCTGAACCTGCCCGTAGGCCTGGACGAGCCTGCCTGTCAGCTCTTCAACTACCGACCGATGGACTATGATGCGCCGCGTCGTCGTGCATCTCTGGCCGGAGGTGCCAACCGCCCCGAAAAGAATAGCCCGGGTCGCGATTTCCAGATCGGAGTTCTCGGTGACGATAATAGCGTTGTTCCCTCCCAGTTCCAGGAGGGACCTCCCCAGCCTGGACGCTACCCGCTGAGCCACGTGGCGTCCCATCTTCACCGAGCCGGTAAAACTGACAAGAGGAACTCGTGGATCATTCAGAAGGGCTTCACCCACTGCACTACCGGCCCCCACGGTCAGGCAGAAGAGTCCTGAGACTCCGTGGTCGGCCGATACCCGGTTGCTGATATGTTGCACAGCCAGAGCGCAGAGCGGCGTACTGGAGGAGGGTTTCCACACCATCGAATCCCCGCACACCGCTGCGATGGCAGCATTCCAGGACCAGACCGCCACGGGAAAGTTGAAAGCGGTGATGATACCGATGGGTCCGAGCGGATGCCATTGCTCATACATTCGATGCCGAGGTCTTTCCGAGTGCATCGTGAGTCCATAGAGTTGCCGGGAAAGTCCGACGGCAAAGTCGCAGATGTCTATCATCTCCTGAACTTCGCCGATCCCCTCTGCCCTGATCTTGCCCATTTCCAGACTGACCAGCTCTCCGAGAGGTTCCTTGTAGCGCCGCAACTCCTGAGCTAGATCACGAATGAGCTGGCCCCTTTGTGGAGCTGGGACTTCACGCCAGGTTGAAAAGGCAGAAACGGCCTCATCAACGATTGCCGAATAGGTAGCTTCCGTGGCCTGGATGACGCTGGAGATGGGTTGCCCTGTGGTCGGATTGTAGGAAATCAGTTCGGTTCCGTGTTCATCTTTGATCCAGCCCTCCGGACCGCTGCAGGCCCCGGAGTTCACAGGTCTGATCCCCAGCTTTTCCAGCAACGACGCAACCTTGAGCGACTCGGTGATGGGTTTCATGTTTTGCTCTCCTAAGCCCCGCTTCGCTTCGAAAACTCGTAAATCACCCGGGCTAACAGAAACTATCACACCCAGCGATCCGTGGTGAAAGTCGCGGGACTTTCACCGCGGGCTGCTAGAGTGAGTGCCTGGTACTTGCTGCAGGCAACCTCACCACGGGCCCTCTAATGGATGGAATCGGCTGGCTTTCGATACTTCCTCCCATCATAGCCATTACGCTGGCCATCAGGACGAAGCAGGTCTACCTGGCGCTGGGGCTGTACATCTGGCTGGGCTGGACCCTCATTCACGGCGGAAATCCGGTCACGGGCTTGATCGCCTCAGTGGAAGCCTTTCTCCTGGCCGTCAGCCAGCCCTCCAATCTGCGGACTCTGGTTTTCAGTGCCCTGGTGGGATCGATGATTCTCTTCGTGCAGCGCTCCGGTGGCATGCAGGGATTCATTCGCTGGGTCGAACAAAAGGGTGTAGTGAAGGGGCGTCGCTCGGTCCGTCTTCTCAGCGTGGCCGTCAGTCTGCCGCTTTTTCTGGAGTCCAACTTCGGATTGCTGGTCTCCGGCTCGGTGGCCCGCCCCCTGTATGACAAGTTTCGGATTTCCCGAGAGAAATTGAGTTACGTGATCGACGCCACCTGCGCACCGAAGTGCATTCTCATTCCTCTCAACGGGTGGGGAGCCTACGTGATCGGGCTGCTGGTGGCCGAGGGCGTTCCCAGGCCCGTAGCATTGCTGGCGGCGACCATCCCCGTGAATTTCTACGCCATCCTCTCCTTGCTGTTGGTTTTTTCTGTAGTGTGGTTCGATCTGGACTACGGACCCATGAGGCGTGCCGAGCGGAGAACCCGCGAGGAAGGGAAGCTTCTCGATGACGGAGCCACGCCGCTGGTGTCGTCGGAAGTGAGCACGGCCGTTCCCAAGGAGGGCACCCCCGAACGCGCTATCAACATGGTGATCCCTCTCGTCTCCATGGTCGTGACGGTTTTGTTTGTTCTCTACGCCACTGGGAGTGGGGACATGATGAGAGGGGACGGATCGAAAGCGATTCTCTGGAGCGTGATTGTGGGTTTGCTGCTGGGAGCAACGGTCTACCGCATGCAGGGGATTATGACCTTGCCTGAGCTAAGTGACAGCCTGATGGAAGGGATCAAGGGTCTCACTCCGCTGGTCGTGATCCTGGCACTGGCCTTTACCATCGCGTCCACGACCCGGGTGTTGGGGACGGGCGAGTTCGTAGCCGGAGCAGCTCAGGCGGCTCTGCATCCGGGCTTTGTCCCTGCCCTGATTTTCTGCCTGGGTTGCTTCGTCGCCTTTTCCACGGGGACGTCCTGGGGGACTTTTGCGATCATGATCCCGATTGTGTTGCCCATGGCTCGGATTCTCGACCTCAACGTTCCCCTGACTCTAGGTGCGGCGATGGGGGGTGGGATCTTCGGGGATCACTGTTCTCCGATCTCTGACAGCACCATCGTGGCGTCCATGGCATCAGCCACGGACCATATTGCGCATGTAAGAACCCAGCTCCCCTATGCCCTGGCGGCGGCTGCCGGAGCACTGCTTCTATTCCTGATCTTCGGGTTCTTGTCTTGAGGCCCGGCCGTTCGGTGGACCACTTGGCTAAGGGAAGATCAGCGGCCACCAGGGCATAATAGTCAGCCAGGGTGATCATCCCGTCGCCGTCCACATCCATGGCGGTATTCCCGTCCCTGGTTCCCCCGTTGACATCGAAGACGTCTTCTCCATCCCCGTCATTGATCTCCTGGACTAGCCCGGATTATGCAAGAGATCTGAATCCGAGTGAGATTTGGGTCCAGAAAAAAAGCCGTAGCTCTCTGATATAAAAGGGTTTACATAAAAACAACCCTAAACAGGAGCTACGGCTATGTTGAAAACAGTCTGCCAGAATACCCTGCCATTTCACAGCCACAGAGACATCACAGCTCGTTTTGATGAGGGGAGTCTGACTTCCGACGCAGGATGGTTGTTGTTTGGATCGCTGGATCGGCAACATCGATTGTGCGAGGGCTTCAGTTCGTGTATTGCGGAAAGCCGGGACCGACGCTACATTCGTCATGACCTGTTGAAGTTGATCCGACAACGAGTGTTGCAGATCGTGGCCGGCTACGAAGACTGTAATGACGCCGATACGCTGCGCTCGGATCCGATGCTCAAGACAGTCTGTGATCAGTTGCCCGAGAGCGATCCCGATTTGGCCACCCAGCCGACTTTCTCCCGCTTGGAGAACTCCGTCACCAAGAAGGATCTGATGCGTCTGAGCCGGTGGCTGCTACGCCGTTATGTGCGCTCCCTGAAGAAGAGACGTCCCGCCAAGATCATCCTGGATCTGGACAGTACCGACGACCACACTCACGGCCAACAGGAGTTCGCCTTCTACCACGGGTATTTACCGAAACCACATTCTGCATCCTTTGCTGATCTTCGATGCCGCCACGGGAGACCTGGTCTGTGCCGTGTTGAGACCTTGGCAACAAGGGGGCTGCCTCTCACATCGTGCCCATTCTGAAGCGCGTCGTGGAGGCCATCCGACAAGCAGTGGGGACGGATGTCGAGATTGAGATTCGGGCCGACAGCGGCTTTGCCACGCCTCGGCTCTACGAGTTCTGTGAAGGTGAAGAGAATCAACTCCAATATGTCATTGGGTTAAGTCGCAACCCTCGCCTGCAGCGAGTGGTCGAGCCCCTGCTGGATTCGACTCGGGAAAGGTTCGTTGAGCGGGAGGAAAAACAGCGTCAGTTTGACGAGTTTCTTTATCGAGCCAACAGCTGGGATCGATCCCGTCGCGTCATTGTCAAAGTGGAGGTCGATCAGCGCGGGATCAATCGTCGCTTTGTGGTCACCAACCGGGACGATCTCTGCTCCCAATCACTTTATGACCACTACACCGACCGAGGGCAGACCGAGAACTTCATCAAGGCCTTTAAGAATCATCTGAGCATGGACCGACTCAGCTGTCATCGATTCCTGGCCAACCAGTTTCGACTCCTCCTGCATGCACTGGCTTACCAGATGTTCGTGCGCCTGCGCGACTATCTGCACGGAACCCCCTGGCACAAGCTCGAAATCGAAACCTTACGTCGTCGTGTCCTCAAGATCGGGGCCCGGATCCGACAAACCACTCGACGCATCTGGGTCCATCTTTCCTCAGCCTTTCCCGAACAACCCCTCTTTCACCTCGTCTTGAGTCGCCTGAACTCCAGCTAGCTTCTCCCAGTTCCCCGAAAAACCGCTTCCGACACTCATCCAGGCCCAGATCTGTCTGAAATTCACTCCCCCAACCACTCAAACGCCTCGCCAACCGATATTCTTCGCAAATCCGCCTGTCACAACTGCCCGCTTCCGAGTTGGGCCACTTCTCGAGCCCTTTTTCAACAGCGGATTACGGTTCTTGCATAATCCGGGCTAGGCTTTCCATTTACCACAGCTACCTGGGTAAGGCTTTTTACGAAGAGCGCAAATTCGAGCAGGCCTTCAGCGCCCTGGCCGCCGCTGAGGAGCTGGATCCGCGCGATCCCACTCCTCATCTGTACTCGGGCATCTTCCAGAATGATCTGAATCGCCCCGGAGTGGCAGTGGACCACTTTCAGGACTCGATACGCCTGAACGACAAGCGGGCCGTCTATCGCAGTCGTTTTGTCCTGGATGAAGACCGGGCCACCCGAAACGTCCAGCTGGCCACGGCCTACAACCGTCTGGGTCTTTCGGAGTGGGCCAACCTGGAAGCGGTACTCTCTAATCTGGATGATCCGACCAACAGCTCAGCTCATCTGTTCCTGGCCAACACCTTCCTGAATCTGCCCGGCCGAACCGGGGCCGCCGGCTCAGAACTGCTCGTAGCCAAGCTTCTACAGCCCGTCAACGCCAACTCCTTCAATGCCTTCAACGACTACACGACACTCTATGAGCGGCCTCACATGAACTGGACGGCGGCGGGCAACTACGGGAGTTTCGACAACGTTCTGGGCCAGCTGGTAGCCTCGGGCGGGACCAGCCGCTTTGCCTACGGTTCAGTCTTTACGTACGACAAAACCGCAGGCTTTCGGGACGGGAATGACGGGGAAAAAACCTACACGACATCGAACAATTTCAAGTTTGCCCTGAACCCTCACAGTGATCTCCTGGTCAGCTACGCTCAGCAGCAGCGGCGGCTGGGCGATGTGGGGCAAATCCTGATCACGGATGAGACACTCGATCCCGATAAGAGCACCTTCACCCGGACGAGCCGCGTGGGAGTCGGTTATCACCACCGTCTTCGACCCGGCTCCGAACTGATGTTCTACTTCGCCGGGCGCACTAGCGAGATCGTCAATGACGATCTGGATGCGTTTTTTAGCCGACCATTTGACCGCTTTTTTCATCAGCGAGCATCGTTGAAGACCCCCAATCTGACCTTTCAGGCGGCTCATTACCTAAAGGTGGATGATTTCGATTTCAAGTACGGGGTGGATTTTTTCGAGGGTCGCCGGAATTTCAAACACTACCTGTACCGTGGAGTCGATCCAGAGGGATCCCGTACATTTCATATTCGGGACAGGCAGGACCTCAGCTACCGCACGGTCTTTTTTCACAGCAACTACCACGCCCGCTCCAACCTGATCCTGACCGGCGGGCTCAACTACGAGTGGTCGAACGATGACAACGTATTCATTGGAACTAACGACAACCTGGAGGGGACGACCTCCGAAAACGAAATTCCCGGAGTGAATGAATCCGATTGGCGCCTGAATCCTCAGGTCGGTGTGCTGTACAACCCCGTGGAGTCGACAACCCTGCGGGCAGCGGTCATGCGTTCTCGCCAGCCACTCGTTTCGGGAGGCAGCGGCGGCGCGTTCACCAGAGAACGCCTGGTGCCCGTGCACATCAATGGGTTTCTCTCCACCCTCAACGAGATCGAATTGTCTCGTTCCTGGAGCTACAACCTGGGCTGGGATCAGAGAATCGGCCGAAAGACCTTTCTTCGCGCCACGGCCTTCCGTCGCGACCGGGAGATCCCCCATGCAGAGTCCGTCAATATATCAGGTCATCTTCGACCTGTGCTCTTCGAGGGGAAGCTCTACGGAGCCGGAATCGAGTGGAACCAGTTCGTCGGTCGTCAGATCACGTTTGTGACGAGATACGACTTCACGCAGGATGAAGACCTGTTCTCCTTCCGCGAGAACCACGAGGGATTTGCAATCTGGAATCTGAAATCGGAGACCTTCATAATCAGCCTCGATGAATGGCGAAAAGGCGGATCTTGGAATGATCGGCCTGGGAGTGATGGGCCGCAACCTGGTCCTGAACCTTGCGGACCAGGGCTTTTCAGTGGCCGTTTGGAACCTGGAGAGCGATTGGACCGACGCTTTCCTGGATCAGGAGGGACGGGGCCGAGGGATGATCGGTACCAAGAGCTTTCCGGAACTGGTTGGCGCCCTTGATCGTCCCCGCCGAATTCTGATGATGATCAAAGCGGGAAGCCCGGTAGACGCCACCCTGGAGAGCCTTCTTCCCTGCCTGGAGCCCGGGGACGTCGTGGTCGACGGAGGAAACTCTCACTTCGAGGACACTGAGCGACGCCAGCAACTGGCCGGCCCAAAGGGCGTTCATTTCTTTGGCGTGGGTATTTCCGGGGGTGAGAAAGGGGCCCGTTTCGGTCCCTCCCTGATGCCCGGGGGAGATCGCCTGGTGTACGAGCAGCAACTGCAGCCGGCGCTGGAGAAGATCGCAGCGGTCTCTGATGCAGGTCCCTGTGTGACTTACATCGGCCGCGGTGGCGCCGGCCACTTCGTCAAGATGGTCCACAATGGAATCGAATACGGCGACATGCAGTTGATTGCCGAGGCCTATGAAGTGATGAGCCGAGGTCTGGGGATGGAGGCCCGTTGCATCGCCGGGGTTTTTGAGAAATGGAACCTGGAAAGGCTCTCCTCTTATCTGGTAGAAATTACAGCTCGGATTCTGCAGGTCGAGGACGCGAAGACCGGGAACCCTCTGGTGGAGATGATTCTCGACCGGGCCGGGCAAAAAGGAACAGGGAAGTGGACGGCGCAATCCGCGCTGGACCTGGGGGTGCCCGTCCCTACCATCGCGGCAGCACTCGATGCCCGCTTTCTTTCTGCTATCAAAGAGCAGCGTGTGGAGGCTGCCCGTTCCATGTCGCCGCCCCAGGGGAGGTTGGACTCTGCCCAGGAGACGGTCTTGAAGCAGCTCGAGGCAGCTCTCTACGCCTCCAAGATCTGCAGCTTTGCCCAGGGAATGTCGGTCATTTGCTCAGGTTCAAGGGAGCACGATTGGGACATCGACCCGGCTGAAGTATGTCGGGTCTGGAAAGCAGGCTGCATCATCCGGGCACGGGTTCTGGACGACATCAGGGAGGTCTTTCTGGCCACGCCCACTATCCCGAACCTGCTTCTCGATTCCCGCATCACGGCCTTGATGCTGGGTCTCGAGGAGAATTGGAGAGGCCTGGTCACGCAGGCCCGACAGGCAGGGCTCCCAGCCCTGGCGATGTCGGCCAGCCTGGCCTATTTCGACGCCTTTCGATCCTCCACACTGCCCTTGAACCTGACCCAGGCGCAACGGGATTACTTCGGAGCCCATCGGTACCAGCGGATCGATGACCCGGAAGGCGAGCCTGTCCACACCAGCTGGGACGAAGAAACGGGACCGGGAACTTGAGGGGATGAACTTCGACAGCCTCGACAATCCCTTGACTGATGGGCTGCGCCTGCAGCCGCGGCCTGCTCCCTGTGCTGTCGTGATCTTCGGTGCCACCGGGGATTTGACCCGACGCAAGTTGATGCCGGGCCTTTTCAACCTGGCTCGCCAGGGACTTTTGCCCCAGTGTTTTCGGGTGATTGGAACCTCCCGATCCGATCTGACGGACGAGGCATTCAGGGACTCCATGAGAAGTGCACTGGCGGAGTTCGCTTCGGTAGGCCCGTCCGAGAGCGAGCTACTGGAGAGCTTTCTGGAAGATTTGATCTATGTCCGGGCCGAAGCGGAGGACGCCGCCAGCTTTCGAAAACTCGGCTCGCAGCTCCAGGAGCTGGACGATTCGTCGGGCACCTCGGGAAATCGTCTCTTTTACCTGGCGGTCCCTCCCTCCGGCTACGGTCCCATTACAGAGGCACTCGGTGAAGCCGGGCTGAACAGGTCCACTGGATGGACCCGTTTGATTGTCGAGAAACCGTTCGGCCGAGACCTGGCAAGCATGGTGGCACTGAACCGCAAGGTACTCGAAGTCTTCGAAGAGGACCAGGTCTATCGCATCGATCATTACCTGGGCAAGGAGACCGTCCAGAACATCATGGTCCTGCGTTTTGCCAACGGAATCTTCGAGCCCTTCTGGAACCAGCAGTATGTTGACCACGTACAGATTACCGCTGCCGAAAGCATAGGGATTGGAAGCCGCGGTGCCTACTACGATCAGTCGGGTGCCGTTCGAGACATGATCCAGAACCATCTCTTGCAGGTTCTCTCCCTCATCGCCATGGAACCTCCTGTCTCGTTGGATTCGAATGCGATTCGCGACGAGAAGACCAAAGTGGCCCGTTCAATCCGGCCGATCAAGCATGAAGAGGTCGCAACGGCGGCCCTACCGGGACAATACGGGCCCGGGGCAATCGCCGGAGAGCCTGTTGGGGGTTATAGAGAGGAAGCGCACGTCGATACGGCGTCTGTTACGCTTACCTATGCTGCCATCCGGCTCCTGGTGGACAACTGGCGATGGGCCGGCGTCCCGTTTTATTTGCGTACCGGTAAGAGACTGCCCAGGAAGGTGACCGAAGTGGCGATCCAGTTTAAGCGGGCCCCTCACCTCCTGTTTCGGCAGGGCACCGGTATTCTCACAGACCCGAATGTGCTGGTTGTGCGGATTCAACCCGACGAAGGGATCACTCTGCGCTTTAAGGCCAAGATTCCCGGCCAGGCGATCAGGATTCGGAATGTCAGCATGGACTTCGACTATGGAAGTTCCTTTGGCCGTTCCTCGCCGCCTGCCTATGAGCGCCTGCTTCTGGATTCCCTGATTGGTGACGCCACCTTGTTTGCAAGGGGTGACATGGTGGAGACTTCCTGGCAACTGGTAATGCCCCTTCTGGAGGTTTGGGAGGAGAGTCCGGGTGTCCGCTTTCCTAACTACGAGGCGGGCTCATGGGGCCCCGAGGAAGCCGATTCATGGATCGCCCGCGATCAGCATCGATGGAGGCGTCCCTAGCCGGTCTATGATGGTCGAATCTCCACTAACGCAGAAGCTCGATCCTCTCCAGGTCGAATCGGAACTCAAGGCACTGTGGAGCCAAATCGCGCAGGAAACGGAGGGAAATGATGAAGAGGTTCTCCGAGCCTGCGTCGTCAACCTGGTCGTTTGCGCGACCCTGGATGAAGAAGTTGAGACACTCGCGTCGGATCTTGCGGCTTCCGGCGAAAGCCAGCCAGGCCGGCTCATTCTCCTCCTCACCGATGAAAAGTCTTCTCGTGACGGCTTCGAGGCCCGTGTCTCGGCCCACTGCCAGAGGCAGCCCGGGGGGCGGAAGCAGATCTGTGGTCAGATCATTCGGATCGTGGTCCATGGGGAAGCCGCTGATCGAGGTGCTTCCGTAGTGCCCCCATTGCTGGTGCCTGATCTCCCGGTTTTTCTCTGGTGGTGTCGAAGAATTGACCTCGATTCCGCACTCTTGCGGCAGCTCGCCAGGATTTCGGATCGCCTTGTTGTCGATACGACCCGCACGGGAGCTGACGATTTGCTTGCTCTGTCGCAACTCATGGCGAGCGCGGAGGATCTGACACTCAGCGATCTGGCCTGGGCTCGACTCCAGGTGTGGAGGCGTGCCCTGGCAGGTCTTTACGACTCTGGTCTGACCCGGGCGGTTTTGACCAGGCCCACCGGGATCCGTCTCGAGTTCGGAGCGCGGGCGCATCTTCCCAACGAAGTGGTCTATTTGCTGTCCTGGCTGGCAAGTCGATTGAACTGGGAGCTTCGGTCTTCCCTTGTCGAGACAGACTTTGGATACCGGTTGGATGGTCACACAGCCAGTGCGGATGTGGCGATCGAACTTCATCGCAGGCCTGGCAAGGGGCTTTGCCGGATGCGGTTTTCCAATGCTGGTCACCTGGCTGTGGAGCTGGCACGGCACGATACAAACGGAAGTTTTCTGGAAACCCGGGTAGAGCGCCGGGGCCGGCGGCTAAGCCACCAGATCCTTCCAGGGACTTCGCAGCAAGAGATCGATCTGCTGGCGGGGGAACTCGAGATCCCGGGGAAGGATCAAGTGTTCCAAGAAGCTCTCGCCTTCACCTCCAGGCTCCTATAGGATCAGCCAATGAAACGCCCGAAAATGTGGTTACTGCGGCCTACTCCTTTCAGCAGGAAGTTCTACCTCTGGAGAGTTTGACCGAGGCAGGGGCCAGCCACGCCTACACTGTAGTCAACCCTGACCGGGATTCCGTGGTGCGACATGCCCGCTTGACCGTCGGAGGTGAGCCCACTCTGGCCCTGGCGCTCCACACGCAGCTGAGTGGACAACTTGACCTGGAGAATGTTCCGGTAGTTGCCTCAGAAGAAGACGACCCGGAGATTCTGATCAACTACGTCGGCCAGGCGCAGGCCATAAAGACAGTGAGCTTTCATCAGGCGCTGACATACGAAGAATCACTGCCGGAGGGTATCTTTCAGGATCAGATCGTCTTTGTCGGCCGTTCCGAATCGGTCCATGATCTGATGGCTCAATCGGGTGGAGCTGACATGTTCACGTCACCCTTCGATTTCCTGGGCGGCAGCCAGCAGATCCCTGGTGCCGAGGTCCATGCCAACATATTCCATACCCTCAACCGGCAGCGGTTTATTGGGAAGGCACCCCGTACTGCCGTTCTGATTGTGGTCTTGGCCCTGGGTGCGGCGGCCTCGACATTGATGCTGGTATTCTCGACGATCCGGGACAAGATCCTCTGGTCCCTGCTTCTTCTATTTGGTTTTCTGGCAGTGACCTGGCTGGCGTTCATCCGTTTTGACTACTGGGTTTTGGGCTTCCAGCCTTTTTTGGTGGGACTTCTCGCTGTCGCGATGAACACCGTCTATCAATATCGGACGACCGAAAAAGAGCGGCAACAGATCGAGCAGATGCTGAGTGGTTATGTGTCGAAAGACGTCATCAACACCATCATGAAAGACCCTGCCAAGCTGGAGCTGGGGGGTGTGGAGGTGGAAGCGACCGTCCTGTTTTCCGACATCGCCGGCTTCTCGAAGATCTCTGAGAAGATCACTCCGCATGAGCTGTCCGCTCGTCTCAATGAGTACTTTACGAGAATGGGTGACGTGATCATGCAGCGAGACGGCATGATCAACAAGTATATAGGGGATGCCATTATGGCGATCTGGGGAGCTCCCCTCCAAAACGAGCGCCACTCGATTCTGGCCTGTCAGTCCGCCCTCGAAATGAGTCGCGAGGTGGAGAGAATGGGGGGCGGATTCCGAACCCGCTACGGCCTCAATACGGGGATCATGATCGCGGGAAACCTGGGTCACCACGAGCGAATGGAATACACGGTGATTGGGGATGCTGTGAATTTGGCATCCCGCTTGGAGGGGGCTAACAAGGCGTTTGGGACTGCGATCATGATCAGTGAGTTTACGGAGGAGATGGTGAGGGATCACTTCCTGACCAGGCAGCTGGATCTCCTTCGAGTCCTGGGGCGTGCTCAACCCGTCAGGGTCTACGAAATTGTTGGCGGTGATGACGGACAGACCCCGGATCAGGCTCGGGAGATGGTGGAGTCCTTCAATGAAATTCTCGAGTCCTATACGAGTCACGACTGGGCGAGGGCAGGGAGGCTGTTGGACAAGCACCTGAAGACTTTTCCAGAGGACAGTGTCGCACTGGTCTACCGGGATCGCTGCCGGAGTTTCGGCGACTCTCCGCCAGCGGCAGACTGGGATGGAGTCTACGAACTCACTGCGAAGTAGAAATCCCCGTAGCTTTTCCCTACCATGATCGAAGGACGATCATGAAACTTCTTGAGTACAGATCCGGGGTGTCAGCTTGAGCTGGATTCTACATCCGAACGCCTATCTGGTCGCTGCCATCTTCTTCCTGGTCCTGATGGGGTTGACTCCTAACCGCTGGATCAGGCGACGGCTGCTTTTCAGCAGCGTGGTCTTGCTTCTCGGCGCCTGCTTCTACCTGGTCGCGGCTTTTGTACTCGAGCTCTCAGATGCAGTCTTTTCGGTAGCCTTTCAGGTGGTCCATTTCAGTGTGGCTGTGGCTACTCTGAACGCCCTGGTAGCCATCCTGTTCAATCCCGTGCGGGGGCAGGGTGCTTCCGACCGCTGGCCGTCCATCGTGCAGGATGTCCTGGTGCTGGCCGGCCCTATAATCTTCGTGCTCTTCAAATTCTCAGAGCAACTCCTGGCTTTGGGAGTGGCGGGTTCGGTAGTCATTGGCATCGCCCTCAAGGACACGCTGGGTAATCTGTTCGCAGGCCTGGCCCTGCAGAGTGAGAAACCGTTTCGTGTGGGGGACTGGGTGGTTTTGGGAGACCATGAAGGACAAGTTCAGGAAGCGACCTGGCGAGCCACCAAGATTTGTACCAAGGCCGGCAACTTTGTGATCATTCCGAATAGCGTCATCGCTGAGGAGGGCATCATCAATTACTCCCAGCCGACCACGGAGCAGCGCCTGGAAAAGATCGTGCGGATGGGACACAAGATCCACCCCAACGACTTCAAGACAGCGGTCACGCAAGTCTTTGCAGACATGCCCGAATCTCTGGAAACTCCTGATCCGGATGTACTGACCCACGAATACGACGAGTATTCGCTCCAGTACAGGTGCCGCTTCTGGATCAAAGACTACGCTCGCAGCGAGCCCATCCTGGACAACTTCTGCACGCTCCTCTACTATCGCCTGCTGCGTGCCGGCCTGCCGCTGCCGCTTCCCACTCAGAACGTACGCCTGGGTAGAGAAGGAGATTCTGGCCGAGCCGTACATCGGGCCCCCGACAGGCGACTCGGCTTCGTTGAAAGCGTCGATTTGTTCTCGGGTTTGAAGGAGCAAAGCAAAGAGCTGGTTGCCCGCCAAATGAAGCTCTACACCTTTGGTACCGGAGAGCGAATTCTCACCCAGGGAGCCTCGGGAGAATCGATGTTCTTCATCGAGCGAGGAAAGGTACGTATCGTGATCCAGGAAGGAACCGCGGCTAAGGAGTTGGCCGTTCTCGGAAGAGGACAGTACATGGGAGAGATGGCCCTGCTGACCGGGGAGCCCCGGGCGGCCAGCGCATTCGCTGTAGGGGACGTCGAGGCCTACGTCCTCGAAAAGCCGGTTTCAAGAAGGTCCTCATGAGCGATCAAGATGTGGCCGGGCAGATCAGTGCTGTGGTGGCAGCCCGGAAAGAGGTTCTGGATGAGAAGAAGGAAGAACTGGGCAGTGAGCTACTTGCCAGGCAGGCCGCTCAGAAGAACCTGCTCTCCAGGATCCAAGATTTCTTTGGGCTCTAGCACTAGCAGTTCCTCGAGCCATTCGGCGAACCTGTGGCTGTGACCAGAGTCAAGTCACGTGTCTGACCCCAAAGTTATAATTCCAGCCGGGGCGACCTAAGAAGGAACCGAAAACAGGCGATGGATGAAGAGAACTATCTTCTCAAACTGAACTTCTGGGGAGTGCGCGGATCCACGCCGACACCTCGAATCCAAAATCTGACTTTCGGTGGTAATACGTCCTGCCTGGAAGTTCGAACCGGCGAGGGAGAGGTGCTGATCTTTGACGCCGGAACGGGCATTACGCCGCTGGGATGGCATCTGGTTGAGGAGCAAGAGGGTCCCCTGGACGTCAAGATCTTCATGACCCACTTCCACTGGGACCATTTTCAGGGTATTCCTTTCTTTCAACCCCTCTACTCGCCCGAGAACAAAGTCACGTTTTTTTCGTTTGAGAACCGGGCGGAGGGGATGCTCAAAGGACAGATGACGGAGCCCTATTTTCCGGTCAGTTTCGATTTTCTTCCCGCGGAGTTGGAGTTCCATCCCATCGAGCACAGTCCTTTCAAGATTGCTGGTGCTGAGATCTCACCTTTCCTAATGAACCATCCTCAGGGGGCGACCGGGTATCGCATCGAAAGAGAGGGCCAAGTGATTGTTTACGCGAGCGACCACGAGCACGGAGACAGCCATCTCGATGCTTCCGTCCGAGACCATGCTGCCAACGCCAAGGTCCTCGTCTATGACGCCCAATACACCCCGCATGAATACCAGGAGCGGGTCGGCTGGGGTCATAGCACCTGGCTGGAAGCGGCCCGCGTCGCCACCGATGTCGGAGTCGATCAGTTGATCCTCTTTCACCATGATCCCGCCCATGACGATACCGTGATGATGGACATCGTCAAGGAAGCCAGGCATCACTTCGCCAAGGTTCACGCCGCCAGCGAAGGCGAGTTCTTTATTTTCTGAAGTGAATTGAGAACGCCCTTCCCCCGGCAGCCACAGGCTGCTAGACCGCCGCAAATTGAAACCTGTCAGCGGCTGTGTTAAATTCCGGTGTCCCCTGGTAGGAGTATGCATGGCCACATTCGATAGTGAGAGTATTCGGAACATAGGTATCGTGGGGCATGGTGACGCAGGAAAGACCTCGCTGGTGAGCGCGATGCTCTTCGCGTCGGGCGATGCGAGCCGGCTGGGAAGGGTAGAGGAAGGCAACACCGTTACCGACTACGACGAAGACGAGATTGAGAGGCAGGTAACGATCAGCAGTTCTGTGGCTCACTGCAATTGGAAGGGCCACAAAATCAATGTCGTCGACACACCGGGTTACTCGGCCTTTGTGTTCGACGCCAAGACCGCTCTGCTCGGGGTGGACGCCGCTCTTGTGGTGGTCGATGGAGTAGAAGGCGTCGAAGTTCAAACCCACCAGGTCTGGGGTTTTGCCGAGGAACTGGGCCTGGCCAGGGCAATTGTTCTCTCCAAAATGGGGCGCGACCGAGCCAGTCTTCAGCGCAGTCTGCGTTCTCTCCGTGACGCCCTCGGACGTTCGGTGGTTCCGGTCCAACTTCCGATTGGACAAGAGAGTGAGTTCAAGGGGGTCGTCGATCTGATCTCCGGCAAGGCCTTCGCTGGGACAGCGGACGGGAGCGGCAATTTCCAGGAAGTGGAAGTTCCGGAGGACATGAAAAGCGACGCCGAGCAAATGCGCGAAGAACTGGTCGAAATGGTAGCCGAAAGCGACGACGACCTGATGGAGCGGTTCTTCGAAGAAGGCACCCTGTCCGAGGAAGAAGTGATCACGGGCCTGGGGAGGTCTCTGGCCCAAGGCTTGATCTTCCCGGTGTTTTGCATATCTTCGACCCAGAACATCGGAGTCAAGCAGCTGCTCGACCAGATTGTGAATCTGTTTCCGAATCCACTGCAAAGGAAGCCCTTCGCAGCCGTAACAGCGGAGGGTGAGCCCGCAGAAATCGTACCCTCGAAGGAAGGCCCGCTGGCTGTATACGCTTTCAAGACCTTTGCCGATCCGTTTGCCGGGCGTATTAATATCCTGCGAGTCATTTCGGGGACACTCAAATCCGACAATAGTCTCAAGAATCTAACCCAGGACCAGTCCGAGCGGTTTGGATCGCTGCAGGTCTTTCAGGGCAAGTCACACGAGGCGGTGTCCGAACTTCAGGCCGGGGATATCGGCGGGGTCCTCAAACTGAAAGACACCAGGACGGGTGACACACTGGGGGCCCCCTCTTTGAAGGTCCGTGTCAAGGAAGTTAAGTTCCCGGAGCCGGCGATCAGCTTCGCTGTGGAGCCCAGGACGCGGGGGGACGAAGAAAAAATCGGTTCAGCCATAGCCAAGGTTCTGGAGGAGGACCCGTCGCTACAGTTTCGGAGGGATCCTCAAACCCAGCAGTTTTTGCTGGCTGGTACGGGGCAACTGCACATTGAAGTTGTGGTGAACCGGCTCAAACAGCGCTTCGGTGTAGAAGTGAACTTGAAGCCACCCAAGGTCCCGTATCGAGAGACCATCACCGGGACGGCCGATGTTCAGGGGCGGCATAAGAAGCAGACCGGAGGCCACGGCCAGTTTGGAGACTGCAAGATCAAGATTGAGCCCCGGGAGCGGGGAGAAGGATACGAGTTCGAGGATAAGATCTTTGGGGGTTCCATTCCCAAGGGATACATCCCTGCTGTTGACAAGGGTATCCAGGAGACGGCGGCCAGGGGATTTCTGGCCGGCTTCCCGGTGGTCGATTTCAAGGTGATTCTCTACGATGGTAGCTATCACAATGTCGACTCGTCTGAAATGGCATTCAAGATCGCCGGATCGCTGGCCTTCAAGAAGGCAATGGAATCAGCGCGGCCCGTGCTAATCGAGCCCATTATGAACATTGAGGTCTATGTCCCGGAAGAATCTGCGGGAGACGTGATGGGGGATCTGAACGGCCGGCGGGGTAAGATCCAGGGTATGGATGTGAAAGGAACGACCCAGGTGATCCGGGCTCAGGTGCCATTCGCCGAGATGCTCAACTACGCTCCGGTTCTGACTTCTGTAACCGGCGGACGCGGGAGCTACCATATGGAGAACTCGCATTACGAAATCGTGCCGCCTCATCTGGTCGAAAAGATCATCTCCGAGGCAAAGCAAGACGACGACTGAGTACTAAGTACTGAGACCACTGGGCGGAGAGGAGTCTTTTGTACCCCAAAATCCTGGAACTGGGTCCCATAACGCTGCACTCCTACGGTCTCTTGCTGGCCCTTGCCTTCCTTTCGGCTACAGCTCTGCTGGCTAGCCTCGCTGCGCGTGAACAGGTTCCGCGAGGCCGGGCCTGGGATCTTGCCTTCGTGGTGATTCTCTCCTCCCTCATCGGAGCGAAGCTGCTGATGGTGCTGGACAATTTCAACTACTACCTCTCTCAGCCCTCGAGGTTTGTGAGTCTGGAATTCTGGCAGGCCGGCGGAGCCTATTTCGGGGGACTGATCGGCGCCATCCTGGGCAGCTACTGGTATATATCTCGCTCCTCCGACCTCCAATTTTCGTTGATGGCGGACGCCGCCGCGCCGGCCATAGCGCTGGGCCAAACGATCGGGCGGCTGGGTTGTTTTAGCGCAGGATGTGACTACGGGAAGCCGACCAGCCAGCCCTGGGGGGTGACGTTCACCAGCGAATATGCGAATCAGAACGTGGGTGTTCCTCTCAACATCACTCTCCACCCCACCCAGCTTTACGAATCGGTGGGGGCCTTATTGCTTTTCTTCATCCTGCTGTGGATTCACGGCCGCCGGCGTTTCGCGGGCCAGGTATTTGCCACCTATCTGATGGGCTATGGTCTTCTCAGGTTTGCGAATGAGTTCTTTCGGGGAGATCGGGACCGCGGACTTCTATTTGGCGGCCAGGTGTCCGTCCATCAGTTGATCGCCGTCGGTCTGGTTCTCGCGGCCCTGATTATTCTCTACTCTGCTGGCAAGAAATCGAATCCGCAACGTGCCTGAAATGCGCACCTTCCGGGCTGATCTTCCAGATGAAGGGCTGCGCATCGATACTTTTCTCCAGAGACACATGGAGGAGTCGCGCAGTGTAATACAGCGGTGGATCAAGGAGGGTCAGGTTGCCATAAACGGCCGGGAGTGCAAGGCGAGCCAGCGCCTCCGGCCAGCCGATGAGATCGCCGTCAAGCCTCTACCCCCCCCGGCCATGGATCTGGTCCCAGAGAATCTACCGCTCTCCATTGTTTTCGAGGACGAGTCCCTGGTGGTTGTGGACAAGCCGGCCGGAATGGTGGTGCATCCCGGAGCCGGCAACTACACGGGAACGCTGGTAAACGCCCTGCTGTATCACTTTGAAAGGATCAGTCGGGGCGACACCATCAGGCCGGGGATCGTGCACCGCCTTGACAAGGGCACCTCCGGTCTTCTGGTCGTGGCCAAGACCGACCGGGCTCATGATCACCTGGCCCGGCAGTTCAAGAAGCGACTGGTAACCAAGCTCTACCTGTGCCTGGTTCACGGCCGCGTCGAAAGCGACCGCGGCGAGATCGATCTCCCGGTTGGGCGCCACGCCACCAGGAGGACCAGGATGTCGACGCGCAGCCGGACTCCGCGCTCGGCTCTCACCGGATATCGCGTCGTCCGGCGCTTTTGTGAATTCTCGTATCTGGAAGTGAAACTTCACACCGGGCGGACTCATCAAATCAGAGTGCATCTAGAGCATATCGGTCATCCCGTGGTGGGAGATCCGGTGTACTGTGTCAACCGGAAGCCGTTCCAGAGGGACTCACCGTCCGGCCGGTTGATCGGTGAACTGAATCGCCAGTTTTTGCACTCGACGTTGCTCGGATTTGCACATCCCGTGACGGGTGCCGCCAAGCGATTCGAATCGCCGCCGGGGAGGGATCTTGCTACGATTTTGGAGCTTCTGGAATAATGATGAGAGTGTTGACTCCCTATTTCCAAAACGCAGCACTCTTCCTGTGCCTTACCGTTTGCCAGATGGCGACCGCTGTGCTGGCCCAGTCCGACGGTAATCAAGAGGATGCGATTCGGGTTGAAGTGGAAGCGGTCAACCTGCTGGTCTCGGTGCACGAGGAAAAAACCGGCACCTTTCTGAGGCACCTGTCTCCCCACGATTTCGAGATCTACGAGGATGGGGTCCGTCAGAAGATCACAAACTTTGCAGAACAGATCAATCTACCCCTGGCTATCGCACTTTGCATCGATACGAGCTCGAGCGTCCGGATCAAACTCAAGTTTGAAAAAGAGGCGGCGACAGACTTCCTTTACACGGTGATGAGGCCGACGGATCTGGCGCTACTCTTGGAGTTCGACACGGCCGCCACTCTGCTCCATGATTTCACTTCCAATCCGAACGACCTGACTCGTGAGATCGATCATCTTCGCGCCGGAGGTGGAACCTCGCTCTACGATGCAGTTTATCTGGTCTCGGTGCAGAAGATGATGGATGTCGTGGGGCGCAGGACACTGGTCATCCTCTCGGATGGAGCCGACCAGACCAGCCAGACGACCTTCGAGGAAGCGTTACGGGCTGCTTTCCAGGCAGAAGCGGCTGTTTATGCCATCAGCACGACGCGTTTTGGAGCGGAAATCGACCACGAAGGAGACAATGCCCTCAAGCAGATGGCCCACAGCACCGGCGGGCGGGTCTATTTTCCCTATTCAACGAAAGATCTGTCGAAGGCTTTCAAAGCGATCAATGAAGAGCTGCGAAACCAGTACAATATCGCCTACACGCCGACCAACAAGAAGGCGGACGGCACCTTCCGGAAACTGAGGGTGAGGGTCAAACGCGGGAACACCATCCTCTATTACCGGAAAGGTTACTTTGCGCCCCTGAAGAGCCCGAGCTGAGCGGCCACTGCTTAATCCTCACAAGACCGTAAGTATTACAAAAGGGCCGGCACACGGCTGCAGATACTGCAGGCATGTTGAGGCTCAGGATGCTGTTCCCGGCTGCTCGATACCCATCTGTGGTGCGGGTTTGGGCGTTTGAACGTTGCTTTGGCACGGTTCTTGCTTCGATGTATCTCGTCCTCTTTGATTCGGGTCTATCGAAGTCCGCAATCAGAGAGTCTAGAAAAGGAGTACAAGAATGAAATGCAAGTCTCTGTTGCTATTCGCGGTGTTTCTGTTTTTCCCCACGACCGCTTCGGCACAGTTTGAGAAGATCTTCGACCTGGTCAAGAAAGACGAACAGCCCAGCGATGACAGGGTAGCATCGGGTCTCAAAGAAGCTCTCTTGATCGGAACCGAGAATGCAGTCAAACAGACCGGCACGCTTGATGGTTACTTCAAGAACGAGGCGATCAAGATTCTCATGCCCGAGAAGCTTCAGAAGATGGACAAGATGCTTCGTTTTGCGGGCTTCGGTCCCAAGTTGGATGAGTTCGTGATGAGCATGAATCGAGCTGCCGAAAACGCTGCCCCCCTGGCCAAGGACATATTCTGGGGTGCCATCAAAGAGATGTCCATCATGGACGCTCACAGCATCCTCACCGGTGGTGACACGGCAGCCACAGATTACTTCAGAGAGAAAACGACGGGCGACTTGACCGAGACCTTCAAGCCTATCGTCAAGGATGCCCTGGACGACGTGGGAGCTACCCGGCAGTACAAGGATCTGGTCGGCAGGTTTGAGCGCATGCCTTTTGTGTCCAGCCAGAGCCTGGACCTTGACGAATACGTAGTTGGGAAAGCCCTGGACGGCCTCTTTTTTGTCGTGGCCCAGGAAGAAACGAAGATCCGCACCAATCCGGCGGCCCGTGTCACCGATCTTCTGCGGGAGGTCTTCGGCCTCTAGCTAGTTGACCCAGAAGTGGCCCTTGAAAGCTTCAGGGTCTATGCTTGGCGTCAGCCTTGAGAACCGGTTCAGTCCAGTCAAAAAATCCAAATCGAGGAGGAACGATGCTGAAGGAATTCAAAGAATTCGCCATGAGAGGGAACGTCATCGACATGGCCGTGGGAATCATTATCGGGGCTGCTTTCGGCCCCATAGTGAAGTCTCTGGTGGACCACGTCATCATGCCGCCGATCGGTTTGCTGCTGGGGGATGTCGACTTTTCGAATCTCTTCATACTCCTCAAAGAAGGTGCCACTGCCGGGCCCTATGCCTCGCTGGCTGCGGCTCAGGAAGCCGGCGCCGTGATGATCAGTTACGGCATCCTAATCAATGCCATCATCAATTTTCTGATTGTGGCATTCGCCATCTTCCTTTTGATCCGGGGCATTAACCGGATGGAGAAGGAAGAGGAAGCACCGGCGCCGGCCGAACCGACAACCAGAGATTGCCCTCACTGTCTCTCCGAGATCCCGATCAATGCTTCTCGCTGCGGCCACTGCACGTCGAATCTGGCTGCGTGATCTTCTACCCCGGATTATGCAAGAACCGTAATCCGCTGTTGAAAAAGGGCTCGAGAAGTGGCCCAACTCGGAAGCGGGCAGTTGTGACAGGCGGATTTGCGAAGAATATCGGTTGGCGAGGCGTTTGAGTGGTTGGGGGAGTGAATTTCAGACAGATCTGGGCCTGGATGAGTGTCGGAAGCGGTTTTTCGGGGAACTGGGAGAAGCTAGCTGGAGTTCAGGCGACTCAAGACGAGGTGAAAGAGGGGTTGTTCGGGAAAGGCTGAGGAAAGATGGACCCAGATGCGTCGAGTGGTTTGTCGGATCCGGGCCCCGATCTTGAGGACACGACGACGTAAGGTTTCGATTTCGAGCTTGTGCCAGGGGGTTCCGTGCAGATAGTCGCGCAGGCGCACGAACATCTGGTAAGCCAGTGCATGCAGGAGGAGTCGAAACTGGTTGGCCAGGAATCGATGACAGCTGAGTCGGTCCATGCTCAGATGATTCTTAAAGGCCTTGATGAAGTTCTCGGTCTGCCCTCGGTCGGTGTAGTGGTCATAAAGTGATTGGGAGCAGAGATCGTCCCGGTTGGTGACCACAAAGCGACGATTGATCCCGCGCTGATCGACCTCCACTTTGACAATGACGCGACGGGATCGATCCCAGCTGTTGGCTCGATAAAGAAACTCGTCAAACTGACGCTGTTTTTCCTCCCGCTCAACGAACCTTTCCCGAGTCGAATCCAGCAGGGGCTCGACCACTCGCTGCAGGCGAGGGTTGCGACTTAACCCAATGACATATTGGAGTTGATTCTCTTCACCTTCACAGAACTCGTAGAGCCGAGGCGTGGCAAAGCCGCTGTCGGCCCGAATCTCAATCTCGACATCCGTCCCCACTGCTTGTCGGATGGCCTCCACGACGCGCTTCAGAATGGGCACGATGTGAGAGGCAGCCCCCTTGTTGCCAGGTCTCAACACGGCACAGACCAGGTCTCCCGTGGCGGCATCGAAGATCAGCAAAGGATGCAGAATGTGGTTTCGGTAATACCCGTGGTAGAAGGCGAACTCCTGTTGGCCGTGAGTGTGGTCGTCGGTACTGTCCAGATCCAGGATGATCTTGGCGGGACGTCTCTTCTTCAGGGAGCGCACATAACGGCGTAGCAGCCACCGGCTCAGACGCATCAGATCCTTCTTGGTGACGGAGTTCTCCAAGCGGGAGAAAGTCGGCTGGGTGGCCAAATCGGGATCGCTCTCGGGCAACTGATCACAGACTGTCTTGAGCATCGGATCCGAGCGCAGCGTATCGGCGTCATTACAGTCTTCGTAGCCGGCCACGATCTGCAACACTCGTTGTCGGATCAACTTCAACAGGTCATGACGAATGTAGCGTCGGTCCCGGCTTTCCGCAATACACGAACTGAAGCCCTCGCACAATCGATGTTGCCGATCCAGCGATCCAAACAACAACCATCCTGCGTCGGAAGTGAGGCTCCCCCCATCAAAACGAGCTGTGATGTCTCTGTGGCTGTGAAATGGCAGGGTATTCTGGCAGACTGTTTTCAACATAGCCGTAGCTCCTGTTTAGGGTTGTTTTTATGTAAACCCTTTTATATCAGAGAGCTACGGCTTTTTTTCTGGACCCAAATCTCACTCGGATTCAGATCTCTTGCATAATCCGGGCTACGGCAGGTTCTCCGCGGAACCTGATGAAGGAGGAGCTGCCCGGGGGTCCTTCAGGAGAGGCCTAACCTCTTCATTTTGTTGTAGATGCTTTTCTCGCTGATGCCGAGATAGCGTGCGGCTCTGGCTTTGTTTCCCTTGCTCAGTCTCAGGGTTTGAAGGAGTGCCGCTTTTTCGATTTCGGCGAGGGTCGAGCCGGCCAGGGAACCAAGATTCAGGCTCGTATCTCCGTCTGAAGAGACGAATTCCGGCGGCAGATCCCGGGGGCTCAGCTCCGGGCCCTCCATAAAGGCCGTGCTGCGCTCCAGGACATTCTCCAGTTCCCTGACATTCCCGGGCCAGCGGTAGCTCGTCAGAGCCTGAATCGCCTCCTCCGCCAGCCGGACCTGAGGCTGTCGCCGGTTCTTAGCGATTCGACCCAGAAGGTACTCGATCAGTAGAGGGATATCGTCGCGGCGTTCTCTGAGGGGCGGGCAGTGGATGGGGAGCACATCGAGCCGGAAGAAGAGGTCATCTCGAAACTTCTTCTCGCTGCAGAGGGCTCGCAGATCCTGGTGGGTGGCAGCGATGATGCGCACATCGACAGGAGTTTCCCGGCTTCCTCCAATTCTCAGAAAGGTGCGGTCCTGGAGGAAATTCAAGAGTTTCGGCTGCAGGTCGATGGGCATGTCTCCGACTTCGTCAAGGAAGAGAGTCCCCCCCTCCGCCATTTCAACTCGTCCCGGTCGTCGCTCGTGTGCTCCAGTGAAGGAGCCCTTTTCATGCCCAAAGAGTTCAGCTTCCACCAGTTCTCGTGGCAGGGCGGTGCAGCTCACGGTGACAAAGGGACCTTGGTGGCGGCGGCTGGAGAGATGGATCAAGCGAGCCAGAAGCCCCTTTCCGACACCACTCTCGCCCGTAATCAGGACCGTTGAATCGAGTCCGGCAACTTTTTGGATCCGGGTCAGGACTTCCCGGGCCGGCTTAGAGTCTCCAATGAACTCGGCTTTCACGGGAGGTGTGGAAATGGCGCCGCGGAGCTGCCTGTTCTCGGACTTGATTCGAACCTGTTGGAGAGCCCGGCTCACGACTTCCAGCAACTCATCGAAGTTGACCGGTTTCGTCAGGTAGTCGAAAGCTCCATTCTTCATGGCCTCGACCGCATGGCTGACTTCAGCACTACCGGTCACAAGAATGGTTTCGATGGCGGGCCAGTGCCTGTTGATATGACGAAGGCACTCCAACCCTCCGGGTCCAGGCATGCGAAGATCCAGCAAGGCCACATCCACATCGTCCGAGAGCCTCTGAATCGCCTGGTTGCCGTCTTCGGCGCAAACCGGGTGATACCCCGCCTCGCTCAGTACTTCTTGCATGGTGGAGCGCACCGACTCGTCGTCGTCAGCGATCAGTATGCTCGGCCTGTCCATCGATTCCTCTCTGGTCCCGGGCGATCGTGTCAGTTCGAATCTAGGGGGGTACCCGGACGCAGAATGAACCAGAAGATCGCCCCACGGGGTTTCTTCGGAGTGTAACCGATTTGCCCCCCCCAGCGCTCGACCATGATCCTGCAGAAATAAAGTCCCAGGCCCGCCTTACCGCTTTTTCCTTTGCCGCGAATCAACTTCTGAAACAGCCGGGCACGAAGATCGGGGGCGACTCCTGGGCCAAGATCTTCCACACGCACGCGGATTCCGGAACCATCAGCGTCGACGGCAAGTCTGACCCGGGATTGCGGAGGAGCGTGCCGAATCGCGTTTTGCACCAGATTGTAGAGCACTCTCTCCAACCGGTCTCCTTCGGCGATGACCCGCAGAGGGGCGGGGAGAGTGGGAGCCAGGGAGAGCTTGATCTCGATATCCCTCAGGGCACCGGCCGGCGCTAGCGTTTCAGCTACCCGTTCTGCATAGACCGTCAGGTCGGGATAACTTTCTGGCTGGATGGACAAGCTGGTCAGTTCTTCCACCTCGGCAGAGAAGACGTCCAGGATTCCGCGAATCAGGTCTGCCAGCTGGCGGGTCGCTCTCTGGCCGATACCCAGGCGGCGTTGTCCGGCTTCACTCAGAGGCTCCTTGGAAAGCAGTGAGAGCGAGCCGGAGATTCCAGTCAGCGGACCGGCAAGGTCGTGCACGATGCAGTGGAGAAGGATCTCTTTTTGTTGGATTTCCCTGATCAGTCGCTCGTGGCTGAGGCTGTTTTCACGGGCTTTTTGCAGGAGTGCAACGTGTTCCTGGAAGCCTGAACCGAGCCGCTTCAGCAGAAGCAAACGGCGCGAGCTCTGTTTGAAAGCCAGCGCCTCCAGGTTGAATGTCGAGCCGTCAACAGTTTCTTCGACCCAGGGTCCGGAGGTCAGATGCTCCCGGTCTTCGGACTTCCAGAAGTCGTGTGCGTCGATCAGGAAGTTGCTGAAAAAGGGGTGATCTTCCTGACTGTCCAGGGGCCCGGTGCCTTCCTGCTTCCAAGCTTCTCGGTACCACTCGGGGAGAGGAGAAAGAAGCTCCAGATTGCCCTCGTCATCCACCTCGAGAACAGCGACTCTGAGTGCCTCGACAACGTCGCGGAGCGTTGAACCCTGTGTTTTGAGCCGAGGTGGAGTCGGTTCAGTCAAGACCCTGCCTTCAGAATCTCGTGAGCCAGCAGCTCGAAAGCATCATCCACCTTTTCGCCGGTCTTGGCGCTGGTATGCATCAGGTTCCAGTCGCGCTGCCGGACTCTTTCCCCATCATCCTCCACCAGCTCCCACTCTTGAGTCAGATCAAATTTGTTGCAGAGCAGGACAAAGGGTACGGGTCCCAGTTGTTCTTCGATTGACTTTTGCAGAAGCAGGGCATGGTCGAAGGTCAAACGCCGCGTGCCATCGCAGACCAGCAGGTACCCGGCCGCTCCCCTGAGGTAAGAGGCGCGCACGCTCTGGAAATCATCATCCCCGTAGAGATCCCAGAGAATCAGGTTGATTTCCTGCTCACCAACGTTCACCTGTTTGCGGTCGATCTTGACTCCGATCGTGGTCTGGTAGTCCTCAGAGAAAACGCTGTGGACGTATCTGGCCACCAGGCTGGTCTTGCCAACCGCAAAAGCCCCAAGCATGCAGATCTTCTTCTGAATCACTGATCGGTCTCTGGCGGCGGCTTGAAGCGCTGGCTCGGACCGGCAGCCCGAGATGGGCGAAGCTCCCCGCTAGACCCGTAAGGAGTCCCCCCGGCTCTGCCGGGGAGGCAGCCAGAGTTTGACAGTTCCGGGAATAGGTGAAAAAACTCCCTTCCGTGAGCCGAGCAAAGCATCACGAAAAGGAGTTTTATGAGTAACTACCAGAGCTTACAGCATACAAAATGGGAGTGTAAGTACCATGTGGTGTTCATCCCCAAGTACCGCAAGAAGTTGATTTATGGGGAGCTGCGCAGACATCTCGGTCAGGTGCTGCGACGGTTGGCTGGGCAGAAGGAAAGCTTGATTGAAGAGGGCCACCTGCTGCCGGATCACGTGCACGGGATGATCTCGATTCCGCCAAAGTTTTCTGTGGCGCAGGTGATCGGGTACATCAAAGGGAAAAGCGCCATCCACATTGCGAGGAACTTTTCAGAGAGTCGGCGTAACTTTGTTGGACAGCACTTCTGGGCTCGCGGATACTTCGTATCGACGGTGGGTCGGGATGAGAAAGTGATTCGTGAGTATATCCGGCGGCAAGAAGCAGAAGATCGTCGCCAGGATCAGCTCAGGCTGCTGTAGCCAAGCCACCTGTAGGTGGCACAAGTGGCCGCGGTAGCGGCAACGTCAAGTCCGCTTTGAGCGGCTCACAAGATTAAAGCCCCCGGCTTTGCCGGGGGATACTTACTTCCGGTTCTTCGTGCTGGAGCTGATCTGTTCTCTCCATTCTTCAACCTGCCGGGCTGCCACGTCGCGTCCGCCCAGGCCGAAGGCCAGAGCAATCGCCACAGCGATGGCGCCTACCGTCATCCCGAAAGCCAGGTTGATGATCTCATTGGCCAATCCCATTTCCCTCAGTGCCATGGCTCCCGTCAGAATGAGAATCGCGAGTCTTGCACCATTCGCCATAATCCGCGCCTGTGAAGCACTACTGGCAGAAACAGTATTGTAAGCGACTCCGGCCAGATACATACCTACTCCCAGAATGACAAGCCCCAGGACGACGCGTCCGCCGAAGACCAGGAACTGGGACATCAACTGCCCTCTGTGCCAATAATGGTGAGACACTTCTTCCCGGCTAAATTAGAGTAGAGGGCGAGAAGCTGGATTACAGAATGATAGAAAACAGAAGCGACAAGAAACTGAGGATTTTGGAAACCTCGGAGCGGAGGGGAGAGGTCTCCAAAATCGCTGCGGGACGGACCGAGCCCGAGAAGGCGTTGCCGCGACCCGACCCGGAAGTTCCTGCCAAGGCAACCCGTCGCCGGTTTTCAGCCCGCTATAAGCTCCGGGTCCTGGAGCAGGCCGATGGCTGCGAAGAGTCGGGCGAAGTGGGAGCATTACTGCGCCGAGAAGGACTTTACTGGTCGAATCTGCAGACCTGGCGACGCCAACGCGAGCACGGAACGCTGCAGGCATTGACCCCTCGCAAGCGGGGACGAAAGGCAAAGCCGGTCAATCCTCTGGATCATCAACTGAGGCAAGTGGAGGCTGAGAATCGGAAGCTGAAACGCAAGCTCGAGAAGTTTGAAGCCATGCTGGATCTCCAAAAAAAAGTCTCGCAACTATTGGGAATCTCTCTGGCGAGCAGCGAAGAGAACGGAGACGAGAGCTGATGGACGAAGCTTTGCGATTCTCACAATCCCACGGAGTCCGTGCCGGCTGTCAGGCTCTGGATCTGCCGCCATCGAGTCTGTATCGGGAGAAACTTCGGCGCGAACGGCCGGCGCTGGATCCTCGGCCTCGGGCCGCATCCCCACGCGCCTTGAGCCCGCCCGAAAGGGAAGCCGTTGTGGAGGTCCTGCACAGCCGACAGTTTATCGACAAAGCTCCTGCCGCCGTATGGGCGGAGCTGCTGGACGAAGGGCGATACTTGTGCTCGATTCGAACCATGTACCGCATTCTGGCCAAACGTCTGGAAGTTAGAGAACGCCGTCGCCAGCGCCGCCATCCCCAATACTCCAAGCCGGAACTTCTGGCCACCGGCCCGAACCAATGCTGGTCGTGGGACATCACCAAGCTGAAGGGGCCCGTCAAATGGAGCTATTACTACCTCTACGTGATCCTGGACATCTTCAGCCGCTATGTGGTGGGCTGGATGGTGGCCACCCAGGAAAGCTCCCGCCTGGCCAAGGTCTTGATCGCCCAGAGCTACTCCAAGCAGGAGATCGTAGCGGGTGGTCTCACCCTGCATGCCGATCGTGGCTCGTCGATGAGTTCCAAAGCACTGGCCTTGCTACTGGCCGATCTGGGAGTCACCAAGTCTCACTCTCGGCCTCATGTCTGTGACGACAATCCCTACTCGGAATCCCAATTCAAGACCCTCAAGTACCGTCCCGAATTCCCGGCTCGTTTCGGCACCATTCAGCAAGCCAGAGACTTTTGTCGGGATTTCTTCGATTGGTATAACCGCGACCATCGCCATTCGGGTATCGGCCTGCACACTCCCGCGGATGTGCACTACCTCACCGCCATCACCACCCGTCGCGATCGATCCCAAACATTGGAGGCCGCCCATGCACTCTTCCCGGAGAGATTTCCCAACGGCAAACCCGTTCCTCCTCCTCTTCCCGAGGCGGTCTGGATCAACCCTCCCGAAAAGGAGAACTTTTGAGATGAAACTACAGTAATTTATTCACCAAAGTGTCTCAAAGTTGTTGACACGTTCCGCTGTCCTATCACGTCGAAGCCCATCAGTTCCGCCGCCTCCGCCGTGGCAAACAGCATCAGCACGATCAACGCCAGGTTGCCAACCACAGCCGAAGGGGACTTGTGTCCGTCCATTTGCGCCTTGCTGAAGCCGATCTTGGTCAGGATGAAGTCGAATCCGATTGCCGAGAGCAAGTTCTGGATCAGGCCGGCAACCACCGTGCCCACCATGTAGGCAATGGCGAGCACCAGGCAGGCCCCGAACAGGTTGGGAATCGCCAGCAGCATCGTATTCAGCATCTGGCTGGCGGGCCTGGTAATTGACTCGATGGCGAGCGCTTCCAGGGCCGCGATCAGGACTGGAACGAGAATCAGCACATAGAGGACTGTTCCCAGGAGGTTAGAGAGCCGCTGCTTTCCCAGAGCCCGGGACAGACCAATCGACTCGCCAAAACTATCTGCTCCAATCGCTACCAGCAGACTGGTAACGATTCCCTGGACGATGCGGGCCACAAACCAGCCAACTGCGAAGATGAGACCGGCTGCCAGGAGTTGAGGCAAAAAGGCCAGCAGCTTGTCGACCAGATTCTGCACTGGCGCCAGCAAGCCGTCCAGACCCAGAGGGCTGAGGATGGCAGGAAGAAAAAAGAGGAAAACCAGCCAGTACACGGCTTCGCTCAGGGTTTGCGAAAGGGGAAGCTGTTTGTCTTCTTCGCGTTCTGTCTGGGCAGCAACCCTGGCATCCAGGTTGGCACCCTCGAGTGCTCCTCGCAGCAGCGACCGAAGTACGCTGGCCAGGGCCCAGGCCAGGAGGATGAGGATAATCGGGCCGATGAGGCGGGGGGCGAATTCGAAGACCCGATTCAGAAACCCGCTTAACGGTTCTGTGACTGCCGCCATCCCCAGGGACTGGGAGAAGGCAACCAGGACGAACAGCAGCAGGATGTAATAGACGGCCTTCGACGCCCACTTCTCAATGGGGACGGGCGGTCCATCCTGGCGGGGCCAGATCCAGTTGGCCACCCGGTTGTCCAGCTCGGTGCGAGTCAGGATCCGCCTGACAATTGCAGCTATGATGCGGGCGGCCAGCCATCCGACGACCAGAATCAGAATGGACGTCAGAAGTGTCGGTAAATGGACGCCGACATGCTGGTTCAGTTGATCGAGGTAGCTCTGAAGCTGGGACATGATCTCCTCCTGTTCTCGATTTCAAAACCGAAATCGAATGAGAACTCGTCCTCTAAGGTTATCGCTTGCCTCTGGCAAACCGAAAGCGTCGCCCGGGAAAACGGAGTTCACCGACCGCTGCTTCCCGGATCTAAATCACCCCGGCCGAAGCGCCCTCTAAGCTCGCCGTAGTACGAAGCCCGGTCCATTTTGCCTCGCTTTGCGAAACCCTGTTCCAGGATGGCTGACTTGCGCACAATCTCTGCGGCAGCCCATTGGCATTGTTGGGGTGTGAGGCAACCGCTGTCCAAAGACTTCAGGAGAGCTCGTATGCGGTATCGGTCCATGCCCCAGCGACTCCGTGAGAGCTGATCGGCATGTCCTCCCCGTTTGAATACCAGTTTTTCAGGCAGAAACAAGACCGGCCGGCGGGCCGTAATCCTGAGCCACAGTTCGTAGTCCTCGCAGACCGGATAGTCTTCGTCGAAAAGACCGGATTCCTCTAGCAGGTTTCGGTGCAGCAGGATAGAACTGGGGCTGATCAGGCAAAGCCGGAGACAATGGTGAAACATCCAGCCGGAGCGCTTCTGGTGATGCTTTCGGGGATTGACGCGGACACCCGAGCGGATCCAGATTTCATCGGTATGAACAGCCTGATATTCCGGATTCGCCTCTAGCGCTTCGACCTGCCGTTGCAGCTTGTGTTTGTGCCAGTAGTCGTCGCTGTCCAGAAAGGCGATCCAGTCGTATCGGGCAGCTCGAATACCCCTGTTGCGGGCTGCACTGACACCGCTGTGCTCTTGCCGGATGTAGCTGGTCTCATCTGAGATCAGGGGCTCGAGTACCTGGCTCGTCCCGTCGGTTGACCCGTCGTCAATCAGCAGAAGTTCCCAATCCTGGAAGCTCTGCCGGCGAACCGACTCAACCCCTTCGAGAAGCAGCTGCTTCCGATTGAAAGTGGGAATGACAACGCTGATCAAGGCGGAGTCAGGCTTTGCCCCGCTGGTCAAAGGGCAGAATGGCCGCGGATCGCTCACGGGCACGCCGGACCTTGTCCTGATACATCGCCTGGTCTGCGAGGGCCAGCAGGAGGTCGAGTTCTTTAGCCTCGTGCGGGAAAGTGGCGCTTCCCACGCTCAGACCCACACTCAAGGCGTCCCCTCCCCGCAGGCCAATCCCGTGCTCTCCCACGGCCTCTTGAAGTCGCTGGATGGTGGACTCGGCCAGTTCGCTGCCGGCTCCCGGCAGCAGGGCTACAAATTCGTCGCCCCCGTAGCGGATACAAGTATCGGATCTCCTGAGCTGGTTTCTCAGAATATGGGAGACTTCGATCAGAACCCGATCGCCGATGCGGTGGCCCCAGTTGTCGTTAACAGCCTTGAAGGAGTCCAGATCCATCATAAGCAGGGTGACCGGATAGTCGACCCGCCGGGCTCGTTTCAGTTCCTGATCTCCAAAGACCCGAAAGTAGCGCAGATTGGGCAAGCCCGTCAGGGCGTCCGTATAGGCGTCTTCCTGTGTCTCTTCGTAGACGAGGGCGTTGTTGACGGCAGCCGCAGCCTGCCGGGAGAGAGTGTCAAGCAGGCGCAGGTGGTTGTCTTGAAAGATCGCCCTCGCCTTGGCGTAGACCGTGATGACGCCGACGACCCGGTCATCCAGACTCAGGGGAATGGAGACGCAGCTCTGAAACGACTCTTTGAGGCTGGGATGGCTGGCGAAGTCGGGAGCGGGTGACACGTTGGCAAGCATTTGATTATTGGCTGCTACCCAGCCCGTCACGCCTTCCCCGATCGTGATTCTCAGCTGATCCAGTTCTTCCGTCAGTTCGCCGGAGGTGTTGTAGGGCACCAGTTGGTCGGTGTGGGGGTCAGCCAGGAACACGGCACACCCGTCGTAGGGAACAAGGTTGCTGACTTTAGCCGCGACCAGGGCGAGTGTCTCCGACACGTTCAGAGTTTTTCCGACGCTTTCCGAGATCTCATAAACAGCTTGAATCTCACGGTGGGCGGAGGCGATGTCGTGGAACACGGTCTTTGCGATGTCGGGATCGGGGGTCGATTCCTGAGGGTTGGCGGTGGCGGTTTCGGGCAGGATCGGGTTGGAGGTTTCGGTTTCCGCCAACCTGGTCTCGAACTCTTCAACATTGTCTACGAGGATTTGAACCACGTCCGGATCGTAAGATCTCTCCACCAGGCTGACGATGTACTCGAGAGCGACTTCGCGGCTCATGGCAGCCCGGTAGGGTCGATCCGACCGCAGGGCGTCGTAGCAGTCGGCCACCGAGAGAATGCGAGCTCCGAGAGGAATAGTTTCTCCTTCCAGGCCGTCGGGGTATCCGGTTCCGTCCCACTTTTCGTGGTGGTGCCGAACATAGGGGACGACCTCGTAAGGGAAGGGAACTGTCTTCAGGATTTCCGCCCCCACGTCAGGGTGGGTCTGCATTTTCTGGATTTCCCATTTGGTCAGCCCCGACGGCTTGTTGAGGATGTACTCGGGGATCGCCAGTTTCCCGATGTCATGCAGCAGCGCAGCCGCTCTCAATCCCTCGAAGTCCTCGTCCGGGCCTTCATTCCAGCGCAGCTTCTCGGCAATCATCAACACGAGTTGCTGAACTCGGTTGACGTGGCCATGGGTGTACTGATCCTTGGCGTCGATGGCCATGGCCAGAGAAGCGATTGTAGAGTGGAAGAGCTCTCTCATCTGATCGGCGTGAGCCAGGGCGGCATTGATCCGATTCGTGTTGAGTTGGTAGGCATAGTAAAGCGCCGCAACAATTGGGCCTGCCACGAGAAGAGAAAGCGTCTGCCCCTGATCAAGATTGAGAAACACAAAAGCAGCAACCGAAGATCCAGCTAACGTGGCCAGGGCAGCGGTAAAGAAGTTCTCTCTCCATGCCTCCCTAATGGGTCTCTGTGAGGCCAGAGCTATTGCAAGTACGACTCCACCCGAATTGATCGTGTAGAAAAGCAGACTAGCTAGTCCAGCGAGCGCGAAGAAAGTTCCAAAATCCCCCACGTTCTCGGGACTCCCGAGAGGCGGAGGCACTCCCAAGAGAAAATGGAAAACCCATCCGCTGACCCATGCAGCAATACAAAGAAGCGAGAGATTGAAGAAGTACTTGTAGGTTTTCTTGAACTGACCCCTTAGACCGGTCACCGCTCCATCCATTGTGGCTAGACTTGCAGCCACGCTTGGGCCGAACAGCATCAGCCCCAGAAAGACGAAGACGTCACTGACCGTCACGCAAAGAGAGTGAGCTTTTCCCTCCCGAACAGAGGTCACAATGTGGATTGGAAAGAGACTAGATATTACTGTCAGAGAAGCTAAGAGCAGCCACGCCGCCCCGTGTTGTCTCGAGGCATCAAGCAGGCAATAGAAGAAGGTGGGAACTCCGACGATGATTACGCCGAAGACAAACGTCGTACACGCTCTCGGGAGTTTATCGTGTCCAAAAAAACCTTCAGAAACCATGGGCCCCAACTAGGCTTATTAGCCTAGCATACGCACCATACTTTTGGCATTCTGAAAAGACTAACTAAAGTCCCTTTGGGCTCTCCCGCAGGGAAATCGCCGCCCATTGGAGATTCCAAGGGCGTGAAGAGGAAAGCCTGGGTAATTAATTGTGTTGTTTCTTAATCAATCCAATGAACCATCTCTTATCTCCTTTGCTTCGAACCCCACTAATCTTGAGCAATTGCACATCAAGGTTGGTGAGCCCTCAAATCGCTAGTTAATCAACCCAATGAACCATCCGTGACATTTACTTGTTCTCCCTTCTTAATCACCACCGTGTAAGGTCGGGGAACTGTCGGCCCACATGGCCCCCCACTTCGCGTCGGCCCACATGGCCCCCCACTTCGCGTCGGCCCACATGGCTCCCCACTTATCGTCGGCCCACATGGCTCCCCACCTATCGTCGGCCCACATGGCTCCCCACCTATCGTCGGCCCACATGGCTCCCCACCTATCGTCGGCCCACATGGCTCCCCACCTATCGTCGGCCCACATGGCTCCCCACCTATCGTCGGCCCACATGGCTCCCCACCTATCGTCGGCCCACATGGCTCCCACCTATCGTCGGCCCACATGGCTCCCCACCTATCGTCGGCCCACATGGCTCCCCACCTATCGTCGGCCCACATGGCTCCCCACCTATCGTCGGCCCACATGGCTCCCCACTTATCGTCGGCCCACATCGCTCCCCTGCTATCAGCGATTGATCTGCTCTCAAGGGTTGTGGGTTTGGAGGCACTAGACCCGTAAGGAGTCCCCCGGCTCTGCCGGGGAGGCAGCCAGAGTTTGACAGTTCCGGGAATAGGTGAAAAAACTCCCTTCCGTGAGCCGAGCAAAGCATCACGAAAAGGAGTTTTATGAGTAACTACCAGAGCTTACAGCATACAAAATGGGAGTGTAAGTACCATGTGGTGTTCATCCCCAAGTACCGCAAGAAGTTGATTTATGGGGAGCTGCGCAGACATCTCGGTCAGGTGCTGCGACGGTTGGCTGGGCAGCAGGAAAGCTTGATTGAAGAGGGCCACCTGCTGCCGGATCACGTGCACGTGATGATCTCGATTCCGCCAAAGTTTTCTGTGGCGCAGGTGATCGGGTACATCAAAGGGAAAAGCGCCATCCACATTGCGAGGAACTTTTCAGAGAGTCGGCGTAACTTTGTTGGACAGCACTTCTGGGCTCGCGGATACTTCGTATCGACGGTGGGTCGGGATGAGAAAGTGATTCGTGAGTATATCCGGCGGCAAGAAGCAGAAGATCGTCGCCAGGATCAGCTCAGGCTGCTGTAGCCAAGCCACCTGTAGGTGGCACAAGTGGCCGCGGTAGCGGCAACGTCAAGTCCGCTTTGAGCGGCTCACAAGATTAAAGCCCCCGGCTTTGCCGGGGGATACTTACTCTCGAGATAACGTCCGGGCTTTCTGATCGAGACATCAGTCGTGCTATCGACTCGAATCTCCGAGAACCGGGCCGTCAACTCGAGCGCTAGTTGCACATTCAAAGTGCCTCTGCCTTGCTCCAACGGGTGTGCCTGAGCATCATGTGTAACAGTCGCAAGCAATGCTTGCTTGATGCCAAACGGGGAAAGTCTTGGCTCAGCTTGTAAGAGAAGCAACGCTGACCCACTTACCAGTGGCACAGCCATGCTGGCGCCACTCAATTCCAGGTAATCACTTCCGACGCGAGAGTCGGACCTCTCCGCTGCGAGGAAGCTCTCAGGCGAGACAAGACTAGACCCGTAAGGAGTCCCCCCGGCTCTGCCGGGGAGGCAGCCAGAGTTTGACAGTTCCGGGAATAGGTGAAAAAACTCCCTTCCGTGAGCCGAGCAAAGCATCACGAAAAGGAGTTTTATGAGTAACTACCAGAGCTTACAGCATACAAAATGGGAGTGTAAGTACCATGTGGTGTTCATCCCCAAGTACCCTCTGTGCCAATAATGGTGAGACACTTCTTCCCGGCTAAATTAGAGTAGAGGGCGAGAAGCTGGATTACAGAATGATAGAAAACAGAAGCGACAAGAAACTGAGGATTTTGGAAACCTCGGAGCGGAGGGGAGAGGTCTCCAAAATCGCTGCGGGACGGACCGAGCCCGAGAAGGCGTTGCCGCGACCCGACCCGGAAGTTCCTGCCAAGGCAACCCGTCGCCGGTTTTCAGCCCGCTATAAGCTCCGGGTCCTGGAGCAGGCCGATGGCTGCGAAGAGTCGGGCGAAGTGGGAGCATTACTGCGCCGAGAAGGACTTTACTGGTCGAATCTGCAGACCTGGCGACGCCAACGCGAGCACGGAACGCTGCAGGCATTGACCCCTCGCAAGCGGGGACGAAAGGCAAAGCCGGTCAATCCTCTGGATCATCAACTGAGGCAAGTGGAGGCTGAGAATCGGAAGCTGAAACGCAAGCTCGAGAAGTTTGAAGCCATGCTGGATCTCCAAAAAAAAGTCTCGCAACTGTTGGGAATCTCTCTGGCGAGCAGCGAAGAGAACGGAGACGAGAGCTGATGGACGAAGCTTTGCGATTCTCACAATCCCACGGAGTCCGTGCCGGCTGTCAGGCTCTGGATCTGCCGCCATCGAGTCTGTATCGGGAGAAACTTCGGCGCGAACGGCCGGCGCTGGATCCTCGGCCTCGGGCCGCATCCCCACGCGCCTTGAGCCCGCCCGAAAGGGAAGCCGTTGTGGAGGTCCTGCACAGCCGACAGTTTATCGACAAAGCTCCTGCCGCCGTATGGGCGGAGCTGCTGGACGAAGGGCGATACTTGTGCTCGATTCGAACCATGTACCGCATTCTGGCCAAACGTCTGGAAGTTAGAGAACGCCGTCGCCAGCGCCGCCATCCCCAATACTCCAAGCCGGAACTTCTGGCCACCGGCCCGAACCAATGCTGGTCGTGGGACATCACCAAGCTGAAGGGGCCCGTCAAATGGAGCTATTACTACCTCTACGTGATCCTGGACATCTTCAGCCGCTATGTGGTGGGCTGGATGGTGGCCACCCAGGAAAGCTCCCGCCTGGCCAAGGTCTTGATCGCCCAGAGCTACTCCAAGCAGGAGATCGTAGCGGGTGGTCTCACCCTGCATGCCGATCGTGGCTCGTCGATGAGTTCCAAAGCACTGGCCTTGCTACTGGCCGATCTGGGAGTCACCAAGTCTCACTCTCGGCCTCATGTCTGTGACGACAATCCCTACTCGGAATCCCAATTCAAGACCCTCAAGTACCGTCCCGAATTCCCGGCTCGTTTCGGCACCATTCAGCAAGCCAGAGACTTTTGTCGGGATTTCTTCGATTGGTATAACCGCGACCATCGCCATTCGGGTATCGGCCTGCACACTCCCGCGGATGTGCACTACCTCACCGCCATCACCACCCGTCGCGATCGATCCCAAACATTGGAGGCCGCCCATGCACTCTTCCCGGAGAGATTTCCCAACGGCAAACCCGTTCCTCCTCCTCTTCCCGAGGCGGTCTGGATCAACCCTCCCGAAAAGGAGAACTTTTGAGATGAAACTACAGTAATTTATTCACCAAAGTGTCTCAAAGTTGTTGACACGTTCCGGTACCGCAAGAAGTTGATTTATGGGGAGCTGCGCAGACATCTCGGTCAGGTGCTGCGACGGTTGGCTGGGCAGCAGGAAAGCTTGATTGAAGAGGGCCACCTGCTGCCGGATCACGTGCACGTGATGATCTCGATTCCGCCAAAGTTTTCTGTGGCGCAGGTGATCGGGTACATCAAAGGGAAAAGCGCCATCCACATTGCGAGGAACTTTTCAGAGAGTCGGCGTAACTTTGTTGGACAGCACTTCTGGGCTCGCGGATACTTCGTATCGACGGTGGGTCGGGATGAGAAAGTGATTCGTGAGTATATCCGGCGGCAAGAAGCAGAAGATCGTCGCCAGGATCAGCTCAGGCTGCTGTAGCCAAGCCACCTGTAGGTGGCACAAGTGGCCGCGGTAGCGGCAACGTCAAGTCCGCTTTGAGCGGCTCACAAGATTAAAGCCCCCGGCTTTGCCGGGGGATACTTACTTTTGTGACGAGCATCACAAATCATACACGGCTGTCCTTGCATTGACAAGGTTTGTTTATCGATCCGCAGTTAGAGGATTTGTTGTAATTCGTTCAATCCTGCGCGGGATTCACGGGATTCCGGAGACGATAGGTCCCAATCCACTCGAAAAAAGCTGCGTTAGAAGCCACTGCCCTTTGTCGTTTGGTTTCTGGTGTGCAATAGTCTTGTCCAACGAGGCCACCGGGCAACTGAGACTGTGTCGGTGCAATAGCGAACACCGGCTTCCCCTCCCTGAGTTCTGGCCCGGCAAAGGAGGCTGTAAGGTCGATTTTCGTCCCTTCAGGAATCGATACTGATCGTCTCGCGTGGAACGGCCTCGACTAGAGCCCGGCGATCGGTAGACCGCAGCTCCGGCACTGGTCGCGGCGCTTGGCGTTGAGGGTGTGGCAGGAAGGGCACCGATAGTACATCGCGCGGGCGAAGAGCTGGGTGACAACCGCACTGACTCCAAGGATGGCGACGACTACCACAACATTCAGGAAGGTGTTCCACATCAGAAGCGCTGTTGGGCGGGGGACAACGAAGGCTCATACTGGCGACTCGTCTGCTGGAACGGGTTGTGCCAGCCCTGCTTCCGAAAACAACGAGAAGCTTCCCTGATGAGCCACTCCGTGACCGAGGCATGAGGCAAGAGACCACGGCCATCGGCGCGATAGCTAAGACCTTCGAGGACCGATTCGTAAGGGCCGAAGCCGTAGACCCGAAAGGGAACGACCAGCACTTCACCGCTGCGGTCCCCTTCAACTACGAAGTCACGAATCCTCTGCTCTGCAAGTCTTCTCTTGTCGCGCCAGTCTTCGCGGAGCGTCTCTACCCGGATATCCTGGAAAGGCCCGATCCGTCGGATGTCGCCGCTGATTTGCTCGATTCGGTCCACCCAGTGTGAATTCAGCCTGTCGTCTCCGACTCCATGAGCCAGAACCAAAACCGATTCGGACTCAGGTCTGCGGCTCAAGTCGCGGACTCGCTCCGCCACAATCTTGCCAATCTCGGGAGAATCGTAGAGGCCGTTGTGCGTCAAGACGAAGGACGATGTGGTCTGAATCGGATCAATCGGATGTGACTCGCTCGGGTGTAGCATGTCGTGAGGCCGTGGCCTGTCGGTGCCGTGGCCTGAGGTGCTGTGATGGAGCAGAAAATACTCAGGGGGATCGGGTCGAAGGCCCAGTAAATACTCGGTTTGCCCCCGAAAAGACTCTCCGGAGACGAACAGCCGGGCGACAACAATCCGGGTAACCCCCCGAGATTCAAGGTCCCGGACGCCTTTCTGAAGCGTCTTGGGGTCGGCCATTCCAAAAGCGACCACCGTTGGGCAATACTTCTGAAGTGGAGCGACAGCTTCCTGGATCGCGGCGTTCCACTCTTCCGTGCCTCCGTGAGCCATTACAAGCACACCGGAAGCCGAGGCATTTGCGGCCGCCGGCAGATTCAGCAACAGGGCCAGAGCCAGGCAGAAGAAACCGGTTTTTGAGCTGGTTGAACTCGTGAAGAGCAATTCCTGACCTCGTGAAGACGGGTTACCGACCGGCCCTGAGAGACAATACTACAGGTAAAGTGCCGCGACGTTAACTGTGACCCCGGAATTCGTCGCCGCCAGGCGATGGAAGTCAAGAAAAGGCGGATGAGCAAAAAGCCGGGATCGATCAACGCGCCCGAGCACAGTGAGGAGCTTTGTGGACACGCAAAAAACCCTCATGCTAAAATTCCGCTCTTCGATCAGGGCGTCCCCATCGTCTAGCCAGGTCTAGGACACCGCCCTTTCACGGCGGCGACAGGGGTTCAAATCCCCTTGGGGACGCCAGTTTAAGTCACTATAATTCAATGGTTTACAAGAGTTCATCACCAGGCCCCAGGAAGGCCCGGGGGAATTTGTGCCAGATTTGTGCCATCCTGCGATGACGAAGATTGAGAGGGCCCTTCAATCAGCAAGTCGTGGAGGTTGGTTATGACTCGGATCGTCTCACTTCTTGCCAGTGCAACTGAGATTGTCCATGCCCTGGGGATGGGGCAGTACCAGGTGGGCCGCTCCCATGAATGCGATTTTCCACCTCAAGTTACGTCACTTCCAGTCTGCACCAGGCCAAAGTTCAATGTAGAGGGAAACAGCCGGGATATCGACACCGCGGTTAAGGACGTCTTGCGGGAAGCCGTCTCGGTGTATGACGTTCTGGAGGAGAGGCTCGATCAGCTTCAGCCTACTCACATCATCACGCAATCCCAGTGTGAAGTCTGTGCCGTCAACCTGAAGGATGTTCAAAGAGCAGTGTCTCGACGTCTGACCTGTGACCCCGAAATCGTCTCGCTGGAGCCCTTTTTCCTGCGAGATGTGTGGACTGATATCCAGGCGGTTGGTGAGTCGCTTGGAACCCCCACCCGAGGTCACGAGGTAGTGAGCGACCTTCAGATGCGGATCCGCTCCGTTTCTTCCCGGACGGAGGCCATCAAGACCCGTCCCAGCGTGGCCTGTATCGAATGGCTGGAGCCCCTGATGATTGCGGGCAACTGGATGCCCGAACTGGTCGAGATGGCCGGAGGCGTCAACCTGATCAGTGAAACTGGAAAGCACTCGGGCTCGATAGGTTGGAAACAACTGGCGGACAGCAATCCGGATATCTTGATCCTGCTTCCATGTGGTTGGGACATGCAGAGAATCACGGAGGAGATGTACTGGCTGACGGATCGGCCCGGCTGGAGTTCCTTGAAAGCAGTTCAGAACGGGCACGTCTACATCACCGACGGGAACCAGTACTTCAACCGACCCGGACCCAGACTGGCAGAGTCTGCGCAGATCTTGGCCGAAATCATCCATCCTGAGGCATTTGCACCCACCTTCGAAGGCAGGGCCTGGAAAAGAGCGTTGTGAGGTAAACGCCTCTACAAGTGTAGATTTGTTGGGCCCAATTTCGCCCGGGGAGGATCTAGGCGGTTCTCTTTCTTAGCCGCCGGGAGACAAAACCCAGGAGCAGAAGGCTCGAGCCGAGGAGGCCCAGGGAGGCAGGTTCGGTGACGTAAGCATATACGGTGAAGGCCTGCAGTGAGAATTCATGGTCTTCAGGGCCCAACGGGCCCGTGATGTTGCCCGGCGCTGAAAAGTAGATGTCGGTGATGCCGGACAGGTTGACAAGCTCCGTCTGTTCTCCGTTGCAACAGTGATTAGAAGTCGAGAGGAATTCTACTCCTCCGACCTGGAGGATTCCCGAACCGTCGTAGAGGGGTATCTCCAGCGAGTATGCCCCTCGCTCCGTGAAGGTTATCCCGTTCCTCGTCTCGATGAAGAGGTCGCTGACGTCAAAGGAGACAAAGTCGACCGGGGCATCGAAGTGGAGATGGAGGATCTCCGGGTGCTCGACCTCATCGAGCTCGCCGGTCTTAATCCCGAGACCATCCGTTCCGTCCCAATACAGTGGCCCGCCTATCGATGAGAACGTGAATCCGATCCCGTCCACCGTTCCAGAGATGGAGGCCATGCCGTTGGGATTCGTTCCTCCAAAGGAACTAAGAGCCGTCAGGTCGACGGTGCCCGCAGATAAGCCTGAGGTGGTCAGTATGATGATGGAAGCACCGAGAAACGACTTTCCGAGCATTTACCTCGCCCCAATTGACACCTCTAGCCCGGATTATGCAAGAGATCTGAATCCGAGTGAGATTTGGGTCCAGAAAAAAAGCCGTAGCTCTCTGATATAAAAGGGTTTACATAAAAACAACCCTAAACAGGAGCTACGGCTATGTTGAAAACAGTCTGCCAGAATACCCTGCCATTTCACAGCCACAGAGACATCACAGCTCGTTTTGATGGGGGGAGCCTCACTTCCGACGCAGGATGGTTGTTGTTTGGATCGCTGGATCGGCAACATCGATTGTGCGAGGGCTTCAGTTCGTGTATTGCGGAAAGCCGGGACCGACGCTACATTCGTCATGACCTGTTGAAGTTGATCCGACAACGAGTGTTGCAGATCGTGGCCGGCTACGAAGACTGTAATGACGCCGATACGCTGCGCTCGGATCCGATGCTCAAGACAGTCTGTGATCAGTTGCCCGAGAGCGATCCCGATTTGGCCACCCAGCCGACTTTCTCCCGCTTGGAGAACTCCGTCACCAAGAAGGATCTGATGCGTCTGAGCCGGTGGCTGCTACGCCGTTATGTGCGCTCCCTGAAGAAGAGACGTCCCGCCAAGATCATCCTGGATCTGGACAGTACCGACGACCACACTCACGGCCAACAGGAGTTCGCCTTCTACCACGGGTATTACCGAAACCACATTCTGCATCCTTTGCTGATCTTCGATGCCGCCACGGGAGACCTGGTCTGTGCCGTGTTGAGACCTGGCAACAAGGGGGCTGCCTCTCACATCGTGCCCATTCTGAAGCGCGTCGTGGAGGCCATCCGACAAGCAGTGGGGACGGATGTCGAGATTGAGATTCGGGCCGACAGCGGCTTTGCCACGCCTCGGCTCTACGAGTTCTGTGAAGGTGAAGAGAATCAACTCCAATATGTCATTGGGTTAAGTCGCAACCCTCGCCTGCAGCGAGTGGTCGAGCCCCTGCTGGATTCGACTCGGGAAAGGTTCGTTGAGCGGGAGGAAAAACAGCGTCAGTTTGACGAGTTTCTTTATCGAGCCAACAGCTGGGATCGATCCCGTCGCGTCATTGTCAAAGTGGAGGTCGATCAGCGCGGGATCAATCGTCGCTTTGTGGTCACCAACCGGGACGATCTCTGCTCCCAATCACTTTATGACCACTACACCGACCGAGGGCAGACCGAGAACTTCATCAAGGCCTTTAAGAATCATCTGAGCATGGACCGACTCAGCTGTCATCGATTCCTGGCCAACCAGTTTCGACTCCTCCTGCATGCACTGGCTTACCAGATGTTCGTGCGCCTGCGCGACTATCTGCACGGAACCCCCTGGCACAAGCTCGAAATCGAAACCTTACGTCGTCGTGTCCTCAAGATCGGGGCCCGGATCCGACAAACCACTCGACGCATCTGGGTCCATCTTTCCTCAGCCTTTCCCGAACAACCCCTCTTTCACCTCGTCTTGAGTCGCCTGAACTCCAGCTAGCTTCTCCCAGTTCCCCGAAAAACCGCTTCCGACACTCATCCAGGCCCAGATCTGTCTGAAATTCACTCCCCCAACCACTCAAACGCCTCGCCAACCGATATTCTTCGCAAATCCGCCTGTCACAACTGCCCGCTTCCGAGTTGGGCCACTTCTCGAGCCCTTTTTCAACAGCGGATTACGGTTCTTGCATAATCCGGGCTAGTACAAGCACATTTCATGCCAGGGACTAGAGATTGTCTATAAGTAACATCGTATCAGTTACTTGCGAGGAGATGGGATCGAGGATGGCGCCCCTGTAACTGTAAGGAACTCTGACACTCCTGAGGGTCCTGGAAGGGGGAACAATCGGAGAAATCCTTGCAGATCAGTTACTTACGCGTGAGTGCCTTGTTTTGTGGAAATTGGAAAGAAAACCGACATCACGAACCTTGAGCTACAACAGGTTCTTGCTTCATCGCACTTGTGCGGTTCTGAATCCGAACAGCCGAGCTCAAGCCCTTCCCGAGTTGGCCAGCCTGGCCGGCAATCCGGGAACCTTCTCCGTGGACGGGATCGTCTTCCCCCTGCTGGGCACCGGTGAGCTTTGTGAGCAGACGATCTGCACGAAGCACGATACCTTGGGTCACCCTGTCCACTCCGTCCGCAGTTATTGCATAACCGCCAGTGTCGGTGCGCTCTACCCAACCCTTTTCCTTTAGATACCAGAGGTGGAACGACAGCTCACTTTCTGAACAGCCAAGGCTGCTTTCCAAATCTAAGTCCCCCACACCGGGCTCATCAACAGCCCTGCGTCGGCTGCGATAAAGCAACCAGAGAAGAGCTTTCCTTATATACTCATCCTCCTCGATTTTCAGGGGTGCTCCGGCCCCGACCCACCGTTGCCCCTGCAGTCCTAGGCTCCGGTGCTTGCTGTCGAATATCGATCTGAGCTCAGAATCGGAGAGTGTTCGGTAGGCTTTGCGAACGCTAATAAATCTCTGGCCATCCCCCGTTTGTGCATTATCCGGGTGGTAGCGCTTGGCCAAGAAACGGTAGGCTGCCTGGATGGTTTCTTGGTCAGCATTGGGGCTGACCCCAAGCGTCTCGTAGCAGTCTTCAAACTCTAGGCCAGTCGCTGATATCTTCACCGCCTTACATGCCCACTCGGTTTTTCAACCGCTGACTGTCCAGCATGGTCTCAGCCACCGCCTCGTTCAGTGCCTCTTGTTCTTCCTCCAGCCGTCTGACTTCCTGAGTCGTGGTGGCCCGCAATGTTTCGGGCCTCAGGCCATTCTGCCCGGCCTCCAGAAAGGGGTTCGACAATTCCTCCCCAACATTCGAGGGGGAGGGGATCATCGAGCGGTTGGAACCGGTTTGATTCGAGATCGAGGGCGAGCCCTGCACAGAGGAATCCCCCTGCGGTAGGAAGCTGTTGTGAGACAGGTCAACGGCCAGGTTAACCGAGGCCATTGTCAGCAGGGCGATCAGGGTAGTGAGTTTCATGAGGGGGAAGAACTTGGCCGTTGAAACCAGCAGCAGGGTGCCGCAAAGTAAAGCCGTTCCTGCCAGGGCCAGCAGAGCATTGTTCCCTTGCGCCAGCCAGGAATACATCTTCATCCATTGATCGGTCACGAACAGGAAGAGCAGACCGAAAGAGATGGCCAGCCCGGTGAGTCCACTGAGGCCGTAGTCCGAAGCAAGCCGGTAGCCGAGAAAGCTGACCACCATGGATGCGGCGAACAACCAGAAGAAACGACCCAGATCGTAGCGAGCGGCAAGGCACAGTATTCCAATCAGCAAGGAAAGGCACAGGTGGGCGATAAAGACAGCCCTGCACATGTGCATTAGATTGCCCTTCTTGGGCATAAAACCGCCCCTGGGTGATCTTATTCCTTTGGGTTCCACTGCCCAGGAAACGCTCATGCTGAATCAGCCCCCACCCCAAAATAGAGCCTTCTAATGTGATTCATGATCCGGTTCGCCTCTTCAAATTACAGGGGGGAGTATCCGAGGGAAAATCTGCCTCAAGCCCCCCGACCTGCACACTCAGTTTAGAGGCTCCAGGCGCTGTGAGTCAACCAAAAAAGTGATTTAAATCACAGCGTAAGTGTCTTTTATTCAAATACTTACAAAGATGATCCGAAGTAATTCGAGGGAGTGAAATCCATCTCAAAAAGTGGCAAACCGATCGCTTTCTTGGTTATCTGATGTCGATTGACTCAGATTGGTGCAATCTTTACAGAAAGGCCCAAGTTGCTGACCGCAACGCAGACGATGGTTGCGGCTTTACTCTTCACCAGATCCTTCTAAGGCGAAACGATCTTCCGGGCATTCTCAATGGCCTCACCGTAGACCTCGGGGGCCATAAGTGGCACGAAGCGAGGATTGCTTCCCGTGAACCAGGTGAGGATGTACATGAGCTCCGCTATTTTGGCCGGAGTCTCCAACTCCACAACCATGAAGGTGTGGCGCCCCGTCGGGTCACCCCAGAACGATTGGGGGCGGAATCGTTCGTTGATCTTCGCAAACGTCTCACCGGGTCCACCCCCCCTGTCGATGTCGTTCGCCTTTTCCATAGCGCCTTCTACTTCCACCAAATACAGCATCGCTTTTCCTCCTTGCTGGGAGCGGTCCCAATGACTGCGTTGTCTCGAAACTCGACCGGGCTGGCCCATACCCGAGACACACAGAGCCCACAAACCAATGATAGGACAAGCGGCCGTATCAAAAAAGCCGACCAAAAGTGTGACCTGCGTCATCATTTTTCTGGCCCAGTCCAGGGTACAAGAGGGGCAGATTTCCGTCATGAACGCTTCTGTAGGCCGGATCGAGCCTACGGAGAGCAGGGAGAGTCAGCAAGAGCCGAATCTCGGAGCACGAGACTGGTATGGCCGAAAGAGTGGTGAAAACGATTCAGCTCGTGGTACTCGTCACCCTGGGTGCCCTGTTTCTTCTGGGACTCGTCGGACTCTCGGTTCCGAATCGATTCATGGAGAGCCTGGGCCTGGGCCATAGGGCCAGCATAGGATCGGGGGGAGGGGCCTCCCAGCAGCAAGTTCTCCTGAACCGGTCTGAGTAGGGGGCCTCCTCAGTAGCGGTAATGGTCTGGCTTGTAGGGGCCGTCAACCGACACGCCGAGGTAGTCCGCCTGCTCAGCTGTCAACTCGGAAAGCCGGGCGCCCAGTTTCTCTAGATGGAGGCGCGCCACTTTCTCGTCGAGGTGCTTGGGGAGCACATAAACCTGCCGGTCATAGTCCTCGTTATTCTGCCAGAGCTCGATCTGAGCAATCACCTGGTTTGAGAAGCTGTTGCTCATTACGAAGCTTGGATGCCCCGTGGCGCAGCCCAGATTCACCAACCGTCCCTCGGCCAGGACGATGATTCCGTTGCCCTCAGGAAAACGCCACAGATCGACCTGGGGTTTAATCGTCTCCCTGGTGGCGCCGGAGTTTTCCAGCCCTGCCATGTCAATCTCATTGTCAAAGTGCCCGATATTGCAGACGATGGCGTTGTTCTTCATCTCCCGCATCTGTTCGAGCAGGATGACATCCCGGTTCCCGGTTGAGGTGACGAAGATGTCGGCTTCAGAGACCACATCCTCGAGACGTACAACCTGATAACCCTCCATGCAGGCCTGCAGGGCGCAGATGGGATCGATCTCGGTAATCACAACGCGAGCGCCCTGGCCACGCATGGCCTGGGCACAACCCTTGCCCACCTCGCCGAAACCGCACACCACAACCAGCTTTCCACCGATCATGACGTCAGTGGCTCGCATGATCCCGTCCGGTAGGGAATGGCGGCAGCCATAGATGTTGTCGAACTTGCTCTTGGTGACACTGTCGTTGACATTGATGGCGGGGAAGAGAAGTGACCCGTCGCGGGCGCGCTCGTAGAGCCGGTGCACACCAGTCGTCGTCTCTTCGCTCACGCCCACGATTTCCGGCACCATCCGATGCCAGAATTCAGGATCTTCCTGCAGACGTTGCCGCAAGAGGGCCAGGATGATCTGCATTTCCTTCACATCGCTACTGGCGGGATCGGGCAGCGAGCCATCCTGAGCGTACGCTTTTTCCGCCTCGTGTCCGAGATGAATGAGCAGCGTCGCATCTCCGCCGTCGTCGACAATGGCCGTGGGGCCTCCCTGCGGGAACTCAAGGGCCTTGAGAGTGCACCACCAGTACTCCTCGAGCGTTTCCTCCTTCCAGGCAAAAACCGGCAGTCCGGCCCGGGCAATCGCAGCTGCTGCATGGTCTTGAGTACTGAATATATTGCAGCTCGCCCAGCGCACATCGGCACCCAGATCGCGCAGCGTCTCGATCAGGACGGCTGTCTGAATGGTCATGTGCAGAGAACCCATGATGCGGCAACCCTGCAGCGGTTTCTTCCCGCGATACTCATCGCGAACAGACATCAGACCGGGCATTTCCAGCTCGGCCAGTTCGATTTCCTTCCTGCCGAAGTCGGCAAGCGTAATATCAGCTACCTTGTAGTCGGCAGCAACTGTCGTGGCCATGATTCTTTCTCCTTCTCTATCCCTGCAAGTCTCTCGGTTTCATTGTAGAGCACGCCGATCAGGACTGCCCCACTTCAATTCATAGATCGATTGTTCAGATCGTGTTCCGGCCGTCGGGCCCGGACCAGGTAGAGGTCCGGGGCCATTTTTTCAGCGCCCGACTCGGGACCGATTTCGAGCCCGCGCTCGATCTCCGGTTCCAGTCCGCCCTCTCGTAGGGCTCTCCTCAATCTGTCAGGGGGGAAGCCCTTGACAGGGTCTCCCATTTCGCGCTGGAATTCCTCGTTTTCGTGTGCCCGCAGCTCCACGACGAGTATTCTCCCACCCGGTTTCATCACCCGCCCGAGTTCCCGCAGGGTTCGCGCCGGGTGTTCGATGTGGTGAAAAACGAGGATGGCAAAAACGGCCTCCACGCTGTCATCCCCCAGTTCCAGTGACTCCATCGTTCCGTGGTGAAAGGTCACGTTTTCGAGTCCCAGTTGCCGGGCTCGGCGCTCGGCCAGTTCCAGCATGGCTTGGGACGGATCAACGGCCGTCACTGCTCGAAAATGACCGGACAGAACGGGAAGCAGGTAGCCGGTACCGGTTCCCAGGTCCAGAACATGCCAGTCTCTTGGAAGCAGAGCCGTGAGCGCCTCCAGATGAAACTGGTTCCCAAGGTAGGCGTGACGCAGTTCATCCCAGCGGTGGGCCAGCCGGCCGAAAGCGTCTGCTCCCCTCTCCCGGTCGCTCAAGAAAAAGTCGAGCCGGGTTTTGATCTCAGGTGTCAGTGACTGGTCGCGCAGCCACTGGTTGAGCAAATCGAACAGGTGGCCGTTTTCAGCCGCCGGAGCCAGACTGCAGATGATCCGGTTTCCCTCGCGTTGCTCCACCAGAAGACCGGTGGACCGCAAGGCCTTCAGATGCCGGCTGACCGTCGACTGAGGTAGTCTCATGACCTCCGAGATCTCGCCCACACTCAAAGGCACTTCCGCCAGCAACCGCAGGAGGGAGCGGCGTCCTTCGTCCGAGAAGTATAGGAAAGTGGAATCCGCTGTTTCTATATCCACTCATCCGGATATAAGGATAATAGTGGATATTGTCAATAAGGGTGACGGGTCAGGCAGTCTAGGCCCCGGCAAAGACCGCCTATTGCGGGCACTCTACATCGTGGGCAACGTCGGCACCGCGGTCGATCAGGGTCTGGATGTTGGAACAGTCGTCGGCCGCCAGCTGGTTATCTCGAAGCTCTATAGTATCAGGACCGAATTCGTCGCTACCCAGACCGCTGTTGGCGACCAGCGGAGCAATGTCCGCGATCAGGTTGTTGAACAGATCCAGAGTCAAAAGAGAGGTCAGACCGCTGAGCGGCCCCAGGTCAACGATCTGGTTGTCATACAGAAATAAGAATTGGAGTGCAGTCAGATCGGTCAGAAAGTCGAGCGCCGCACCACCGTTTCCGGACGGACCTACCGAGGCTTGCTTGGGGCCCCCCAGGCCGGTGTTGCCGAGGTCCAGGACCCCCAGAGTGCTCAGAGAGGCGATGGGCGTGAAGTCAGAAATGGGATTGCCGCTCAAGCCCAGGACAAAGAGATTGGTGAAATTCGGCAAGCCACTGAGATCGCTGATATCGTTTCTGTCCAGCCAGAGAGAGTCCAGAAGGGTCATACCCGAGAAGGGAGCCACGCTGGTGATGCCCAGCTCTTCGAGTGCCAGGAAAATGAGCCCGGTCTTGGCGTAGACGGGGCTCACATCGCCGATCGGATTACGGCCCAGGAACAAGCCCTGCAGCAGCGGAAATTGCGAGAGGACGCTGACGTCGTTGATCTGATTGTCGGGAGCGGACAGAGTTGCCAGACGCGTGGCGTTGCCCAGAGGGCTGACATCTACGATCTGATTGAAAGCCATTTCGATGAACTCGAGATGGACCAGATTAGCAGGGGACCCAGCACCGGAGCGACTGATCCCGGCGGCCCGCTCTGTCCGTCGCTGCCCGCTCCTTTGATGGGCCCCGTGTCACTGAGAAGGTTGTCGTCCAGGTAGAGAATTAGCAACGCGGTCAGCCTGGCGAGAAACTCGGTGTTAGTGAGAAGATTCAGCCCGATGTCCAGAAAGAACAGTCGACGTAACTCGGACAAAGGGCTGCCGTCCTGGATCGAGTTATTGTAGAAATACGCCTCTTCCAGGTTCCTGAAGGATTGGAGGCCCTCCAGGCTTCTGATATCCCAGCCGCTGGCACCTAGCCCGGATTATGCAAGAGATCTGAATCCGAGTGAGATTTGGGTCCAGAAAAAAAGCCGTAGCTCTCTGATATAAAAGGGTTTACATAAAAACAACCCTAAACAGGAGCTACGGCTATGTTGAAAACAGTCTGCCAGAATACCCTGCCATTTCACAGCCACAGAGACATCACAGCTCGTTTTGATGGGGGGAGCCTCACTTCCGACGCAGGATGGTTGTTGTTTGGATCGCTGGATCGGCAACATCGATTGTGCGAGGGCTTCAGTTCGTGTATTGCGGAAAGCCGGGACCGACGCTACATTCGTCATGACCTGTTGAAGTTGATCCGACAACGAGTGTTGCAGATCGTGGCCGGCTACGAAGACTGTAATGACGCCGATACGCTGCGCTCGGATCCGATGCTCAAGACAGTCTGTGATCAGTTGCCCGAGAGCGATCCCGATTTGGCCACCCAGCCGACTTTCTCCCGCTTGGAGAACTCCGTCACCAAGAAGGATCTGATGCGTCTGAGCCGGTGGCTGCTACGCCGTTATGTGCGCTCCCTGAAGAAGAGACGTCCCGCCAAGATCATCCTGGATCTGGACAGTACCGACGACCACACTCACGGCCAACAGGAGTTCGCCTTCTACCACGGGTATTACCGAAACCACATTCTGCATCCTTTGCTGATCTTCGATGCCGCCACGGGAGACCTGGTCTGTGCCGTGTTGAGACCTGGCAACAAGGGGGCTGCCTCTCACATCGTGCCCATTCTGAAGCGCGTCGTGGAGGCCATCCGACAAGCAGTGGGGACGGATGTCGAGATTGAGATTCGGGCCGACAGCGGCTTTGCCACGCCTCGGCTCTACGAGTTCTGTGAAGGTGAAGAGAATCAACTCCAATATGTCATTGGGTTAAGTCGCAACCCTCGCCTGCAGCGAGTGGTCGAGCCCCTGCTGGATTCGACTCGGGAAAGGTTCGTTGAGCGGGAGGAAAAACAGCGTCAGTTTGACGAGTTTCTTTATCGAGCCAACAGCTGGGATCGATCCCGTCGCGTCATTGTCAAAGTGGAGGTCGATCAGCGCGGGATCAATCGTCGCTTTGTGGTCACCAACCGGGACGATCTCTGCTCCCAATCACTTTATGACCACTACACCGACCGAGGGCAGACCGAGAACTTCATCAAGGCCTTTAAGAATCATCTGAGCATGGACCGACTCAGCTGTCATCGATTCCTGGCCAACCAGTTTCGACTCCTCCTGCATGCACTGGCTTACCAGATGTTCGTGCGCCTGCGCGACTATCTGCACGGAACCCCCTGGCACAAGCTCGAAATCGAAACCTTACGTCGTCGTGTCCTCAAGATCGGGGCCCGGATCCGACAAACCACTCGACGCATCTGGGTCCATCTTTCCTCAGCCTTTCCCGAACAACCCCTCTTTCACCTCGTCTTGAGTCGCCTGAACTCCAGCTAGCTTCTCCCAGTTCCCCGAAAAACCGCTTCCGACACTCATCCAGGCCCAGATCTGTCTGAAATTCACTCCCCCAACCACTCAAACGCCTCGCCAACCGATATTCTTCGCAAATCCGCCTGTCACAACTGCCCGCTTCCGAGTTGGGCCACTTCTCGAGCCCTTTTTCAACAGCGGATTACGGTTCTTACATAATCCGGTCTAGCACCTTTAGGGTGAGGGCGACCTGGCAGCTGATCGGGCCCGCAAAGGGCCCCCCCTGCGGCCCCTGCGCGGGAAGTGACGAACGAATGGCCGCCTCCAGGTTGGGATCCACAATGTTCGCCGTGCCCAGACAGGGGCTCACATCAGGTGGATTGATGGGGGTGGTCACCGCCTCGTAGCGTCCCGTCACATCCACCTCATCGATCCCCCCGGTCTGTCCGATCAAAACCCTGGGATTCCCAGTGGCAGGGTCGGGCTGGAGGGTAATGTCCGCGATTGGATTCCCACCGAAAGGCACCCACACGGCTACCGTGCCGGTGGCCGGAACGATCAAACGGATCTGACCGCCGCCGGCAGATGTCTGAGGCTGACGGGCGTGGTTTTCCACCACCAGCAGATGAGAGCTTACCGGACAGCCGACCCCCAACCGGGAGAGCAGCAGCAGGTGGGTCGGGTTGTACAACTCCGATGCCAGGACCGTCACCTCTCCCGTCAACCGGTCGATCTTGAGTACCTCTCCCGTGGAGGCCTGCGAGATGTACACATCCCCGGTACACGGATCCACCGCAATCCCGGTCGGAAACAGGCCCGGCGCCAGGGTCCTGGCTCGTGCCGGAATCTCCACCTCTGCCAGGGCGGCACCAGGCAATCCCTGGTTGACCTGAGAAGCCGGGATCGTCGACACCTGATCCTCCTCCGCCACCAGCAGATCTCCCGTCCCCGGATCCACCACCACCGCGTTGGGTCCGTTCAGGTCCGACGCCACTTCTACCGAGGTGCCTGGGTTGGGTCCGTTCAACCCCGAGGTCACTGCTACCGAGGGGCCCGTCCCCGGGTCCAACCTCCGGATCGTCCCCGATGTCCGCCCCGCCAGCAGCAGATACTCTTTGCCGTCCACCGCCAGGTAGGAGATCATCTTGGGGATATCGTCATTAAACACCGCCACCGACTGCTGAGCACCCGTCGTCACATCAAAGATCGTCGACTTCTCTGATCCCTGCGGGCCTTTCTCTTGTGACGGAGCAGCCCCGAAAGAGAGTTCCGACGTGTAGAGTCTCTCCAGTCCCGAAAGATAAGCCACCGACTGTACGACTCCCAGTCCGCCCAACAGTACTGTCTTGGACTGTACATCCACACTCGCTCCAGCCGTCTGATTGTCAGCAGCAGCCGTGATCGTCACCGGCAGCGACATCGGCAGTACTGCCGGAGCCGTGTAGAGCCCTCCGCCACTGATCGTTCCCGCCTGAGGGCTTCCTCCCGGATCTCCGTTGACTCCCCACACCGTAGCTCCCACGGCTCCTGCTCCTCCCTGTGTTAACTGAAACTGCTGCATCTGTCCCGGTCCCAGGATGGCCAGCGGCGGGGAGACTTCAATCTGAGCAATCCCCATATCCGGCTCGAAACTCTCCGGCACCGGCTGAGGAGGTACGTTGGCAAAAACTGGCTTCTCGGGATCGACACTTCCGAAGATGGCCGTCAGATACACCGGTACATCACTCTCAATCCAGATCGTCCCTCCGGCTTGCCCGGCCGCCTGCGGAATGATGTCCGAGAGCAGATCGCTTCGTCTCTCTCCCGGCTGCAGTGTGGTCGTAAACACCCCCAGTACCTCACTGTCTGGTTTCGAGGCTACCACTCTCACATTGGCTGCCAGGGCTCCCGCATTCAGGGCGGCCAGACCCGTGAAGAATCCCAGTGAAGTCCCAATATGGGAAAACAACGCTCTTCGACTTCCCTGTGTCACACTCGAAACCGAAGCAATCGGTCCGATGGAGGGAAGAGCATAGGAGATCGATCCATTGATGGACTGGGACGTCGATTCCACCTTCAACCAGCCTTCCAGTGCACTCGGACCTGCAAAACCAAAGGTCTCCTCCAGATCCGCTCGTAAGATCTCTCCCGCTTCCAGGGCCACCACTACCGGGTTGGTCTGGACTTCGTCTGTGTAGATCTGGCCGTTTCCCTGATAAGCGGTCAGGGTGAGGATGGCGGCTTGCTCACCAAAGTTCCCGACCACGGCTTCGGTAATAAACGGGCCTAAAACAGCCAGTTGGGGAAACAAGAGTGTCGTGAGGAGTTCTGAAGCCGGGCGGGCATTGAGACCCAGCAGGTCACTGTCTTGTTTCCCCACGAACTCAAAGCCGGCAATCTCGATGTTGGAGTCGGCGATCAAATAAGCCTCCGAGGCCACAGCACCAGCCGGTTCGACATCCTCGAAGAACTCCGCCACCTTGACTTCCACCATCCCTTTGGCGGGAATCTGCAGGTTCTTCGTCCGGGTCGACTCAGAGGTAACCAGGCTCAGGTTGACCGAAGCGGCGATTGCAAGGTCATTTGGATTCACCAGAAAGGCGGTGGTGGAGAATCCTTCATCCACTCGCACGTCCTGGAAGATCAGTTTCGGGGCCAGGGGAGGCAGATCGGCTCCGTCCAGAAACGAAATGGAAGTGTCCAGAAACTGAAAAAAGCCGGTCAGGTCATCGGCCTCACTGGTGGCTTCAATCCAGCCGATGGCTTCCGGGTCGCTGCCGGGTCCGAAGATGCCGGAGGTGACCTGGGAAAACTGCCGGCCGGCCAGGATATCGAAGGAGACTGGATTCGTGAACCCCTGGGGCCCGGGTCCCCCTTCGCTGTCAGCTGTCTGGGAAGAGCTCTCACCAGCCAGTTGCTGTCCGTCGACCCCGTAGGCGGTCAAGGTCACCGAGGCAGTCTCGTCGCCGGGATTGACGATGGCGATGCCGGTCAGATCCTGGGGAGCGAAAGACAGACGCGGGAAGATCAGAGTGCTGGAGGCTTGAGCCGTTCCAGCCCACAGAAAAGACAAACCGACGAGTGTGATCAGGCGAAATCTCATGAAGACCTTTCCTCGAGAAACGGATGACATTGTGATGAGAGCTTATATTGCGAACGCTGGCGAAAGTAAAGCTTGGTTTTGCAAGCTTGGGACTCTGAAGTTTCTGGAAGACCTCGCCTTGAAAGAATAGAATCCTGGGAGACGCAGTATTACGAGATGAATCACTCTGATTGAGGGCAAAGCATGGCTATTTGGGACTTCTTAAAAGGCGAACTGATTGAAATCATCGAGTGGCAGGATGATTCGAGAGACACTCTGTCCTGGCGTTTCCCCGACGAGGACAAAGCGATCAAGAATGGCGCTGCCCTCATTGTCCGTGAGTCCCAGTTTGCCCAGTTTGTCTACTTGGGCGAATTCGGCGACACCTTTGGACCGGGCAAGCACACTCTCACCACCGACAACATCCCGATTCTGACTCGGCTGAAATCCTGGAAGTTCGGCCTGGAGTCACCCTTCAAAGCGGATCTTTATTTCGTCAACAGCCGGCTCTTTACGGGCAACAAGTGGGGTACATCGAACCCGGTAATGATGAGAGATAAGGATTTTGGAATTGTCCGGGTCAGAGCTTTCGGCACCTACGATTTCCGGGTCACTGACGTGAAACTGTTTCTAGGTGAAGTAGCGGGGTCGGATCACAATTTTCGACTGGACGAGTTCTCCGACACGATGCGCTCGCGCCTAGTCAGCGTCTTTAGTGATGCACTGGCCACAGCCAACGTGCCGGTACTGGATGCCGCAACCCGCTTCACGGAGCTGGGGGACGCCCTTCTTCCCCTGATCAATCCCATGATGTCGACGAAGTACGGGATTGAGATTGCCAGCTTCATCGTCGAGAACGTTTCGGTTCCACCCGAAGTGGAAGAAGCTATGGATAAACGGGCCAGCATGACGGCCGTCGGGGATCTCAATGACTACGTCAAATACCAGATGGCGCAGGGAATGGAATCAGGTGACGGTGGCGCTGGAGGCCTGGCCACCGAGATGGCGGTCGGGCTGGCCATTGCCCAGCAGATGATGCAGCAGGGCGGCGGCATTCTGGGGTCTCAACCCACGACACCGGGTGGTGGCGGAGTCCAGCCGTCGGCCGGGGCGCCATCCCGGGAAAGCGAATCGGCCCTTCCCGAACTACTCGACCTGGACCAGGTGGCTGCGGCCCTGCGAGTCTCCGGTGACGATGTTCTGAGTATCATTGAATCAGGAGAACTTGCGGCCAAGAAAATCGGCTCTTCCTACCGGATCAAGCGGTCTGCACTGGAGTCGTATCTGGCTGACTAGCAATAGGCACGAGCTTCTCCCCCCTGAACCGTGTCTGTTGAGCTTGGTCGGGGGCAGGGAGCCTGGCTGGGATCGATGTCTAATCAGACGCCTGAACTGACTGCTCTCGAAAAACATGCCTGTCCAGCTTGCGGAGCCCGGGCGGAATGGAATCCCGGCGAGCAGCGCCTGATCTGTCCCTACTGCGGGACCGAAGCACCCTACGAGGTCGACCTCGAGAGCGGAGCGATTCACGAAATAGATCTGGTCAAGACACTCCGGGAACTTCCCGAAGAGAAGCGGGGCTGGAGTGTGGAGAGGCGAGCGGTGCGATGTCGTAGCTGCCGCGCCGTGAGTGTCTTTGACCCGGAGCGGGTCGGGCAGAATTGTGAATTCTGCGGCTCTCCCGAGATGGTTGACTACGAGGAGCTAACTAAAGCCTCCGATTCGCCCCAGCAGCCTTCTTCCCTTCAAAATCACCGAATCACAGGTCAGGGAGTCCATTCGCGCCTGGTACCGGGGTCGCTGGTTTGCGCCCAATGCGCTGAAGAGCCGGGCTCTGATGGATACCCTACACGGATTCTACATTCCCTACTGGACGTTCGATACGAATGTGTATTGTCCGTGGTCGGCGGATGCCGGTCACTACTACTACGTGACGATCAACAAGCAACGCGTTCGGCGCGTCCGCTGGGAACATGTCAACGGCGTCATCGAACACTTCTTCGACGACACTCCAGTGCCGGGGACCCGCGGGATCGAAATCGATCTACTGCGAGGCGTGGAACCGTTCCCCACCTCTCACGTGGTTCCCTACGACACTGCTTACCTGTCCGGTTTCGTGGTTGAGCACTACCAGATCGTCTTGATCGAAGCTGTCAAGCTGGCCCGCGAGTCGATGCGGGCCAATCTAAAGAGGATGGCTGCCGGCGCAATCCATGCCGACACCCACCGCAATCTCACCATTCGTCCCAGCTACTCGTCCGAAACCTTCAAGCACGTACTCGTGCCGGTGTGGTTACTCAACTACGACTATGGCTCGCGCAAGTTCCAGGTCGTCGTCAACGGCTACACGGGCCGGATGGCAGGGAAGTACCCGAAGAGTTGGTGGAAGATTGTGGCGCTGGTGGCCACCCTGGCCTTGATTGCGGCTCTCGTCGTGGGGCTGGATGCCCTCCAGTCCTAGGAAAAACGACTCCGAAGTTGCTGGGATAGGTAGAATTTGCATTCCTGACGGGAATACTGGCCTAATATCGCCATGCAGAAAAATGCCGACGGTCAAGAGAAAAGCGGCCAGCCGATCGATTCTCTCGAAATACCGATCGACTCCCTTCGATTGATCAGAAATGTCGTTATTTTCTGCGCTTCCTTTGAAGTTTTCTGTTCTTTCTCGATGCCTTCATCAACTACGGCCATGGGATTGATATCGGGCCGATTCGCCGGATGAGCAATATTGCCCGCGAGGATGGGCTGGCCTCCTGGTGGGGAACGATGCAAACGGCATTGGTCGGCCTGATCTTGTGGTCGATTTTCGTCATAGTTCGGAGGGGCGGTGCAACCAAGTTCGATAACTTCGGTTGGGGTCTGCTGGCCCTTTGGCGATCGAAGAATTTATCGAGATGTTGGCGAATACATTCTTTTTGGCCGTTTTCCTCGACTATCTCTGTCACTATAGATCCGAGTTGATTCTCAGATTCGACAGACGCGCCTGACTTTCGCCGGCCAACAAGAAACCGCGGATCCAGGTCACTCCATCTCAGGCTCGGATCCCGGCTGATCGGTGAACAACTCGCCCATGGCTCCAATGCTTCCCAGAACCCCGGATGTCTCCAGGGGCAGGAAGATCTTGGTCGCCTTTCCGTCTGCGATCTGGGAGAGAGCCCACTGCGGGCTGCTAGATTCTCTTGAACCCGCGCAACACATCTTCGATGTTCATGCGCAGGGTGATGGGGCGGCCGTGCGGGCAGGTGTAGGGGTTCTCACAGCGAAACAACTCATCCACCAGCCAACGCATCTTCTCGGGCGAGAGGGGAGTGTTGATCTTGATGGCGGAACGGCAGGAAACACTGATGGCAATCTTCTCGCGCAGCCGTTGGACCTCGGCGCCGCTGGCGGTTGCGGAGGGATCGACATCCACGCTGGCGATGATCTCCTCGATGAGCCTGGGAAGCTCACGGCAGTCCCTGGCGATACTCGGGACGCCTTTCAAGACGATCGTTTTTTCACCAAACCATTCCACTTCGAATCCGTTCGAGTTGAGGTGCTCCAGCAGGGGTTCGAGCAAGGTCGTCTGCTCGGCTGTCAGTTCAACTGTCTGGGGCATGAGCATGCGCTGGGTCGGCACCTTCTGACCGGCCGACATCGTCCTCAGAGCCTGATCGAAGAGGATTCGCTCGTGAGCTACGTGCTGGTCGATGAGCATGACGCCCTCTCGATCCGAGACGACAACGAAACTCTCCACGAACTGACCCAGGACCACTGGAAGAGGACTCAAGTCGGCTGTTTCAGGAATGTTGAATCGGTGCGGATCTTCTCCTGAAACCCGTTTAGATGTAGCGCCTGCAACCGGGCCGGTGTCCCCGGGATAGCCTCGAAACTCCCTGAAGCCGAGCGAGCTGTCGGGATGGCGATGAAAGAACTTCTCAATGCTGCGGGCGACGTTTTGCTGGTGGCCGGGGAGGGTCTGAGTACGGAGATGGTCCAGGGGGATGTCGCGGGCCAGATCTCCCAGGGTTTCCCGGGGGCGCAGCAGGGACTCTTCCAGAGCGTGGTGAATGCAGCGGTGGACACGACGCGAGTCCCGAAAGCGGATTTCCGTCTTGTTGGGATGAACATTGACATCGACTTGGGCAGGGTCGATTTCCAGGAAGAGGAGAACCACGGGATGCGACGACGAAGGGATGAGGTCTTGATAGGCGAATCGAATGGCGTGGCCCATCACCCGGTCGCGGATGACTCTGCGGTTGACGAAAAGGTATTGCGCCCTGGCCGTGCTTCTCTGTTCGTGGGGAAGGGAAGTGTATCCCTTGATCCGCACGCCCTCCCGTTCATAATCAACTGCCACCAGGTTCTCGAGAAATGACTCGCCCAGTATCTGATAGACGCGGTCTTCCAGGGACTTCACGCCGGGCGCTTCGATCAGCGGGCGTTGCTGGTGATGCAGCTGAAACTCGACATCCGGATAGGCCAGAGCGTAATGGGTCACCTGCTTGCTGATGTGCTGGAGTTCAGTGGCGATCGACTTCATGAACTTCTGTCGCGCTGGGACGTTGTAGAAGAGTTCGCGGACCTCAACCAGAGTCCCCTCCGGCCAGGCAATTTCGCGGCTTCCAACGACTTTTCCTCCTTCGAAGGACAGCTCGAATCCAGGTTCGGGGTCATCACCGTCGCTGCGCTCGATGGTCTGCAGCGTGAGTCGCGAGACAGCCGCTATGGAGGGAAGGGCTTCGCCCCGAAAACCCAGCGTTGAAATCCGGGTCAGATCCTCAAAGGTGCTGATCTTGCTGGTGGCGTGATGGAGAAAGGCGGTCTTTGCGTCCTCGATCGACATACCAAAACCATCGTCGAGAACCGAAATCAGGCGTTTTCCTCCGTTCTCGATCCTGACGATGACTCGGGTTGCTTCTGCGTCGAGCGAGTTCTCGACGAGCTCCTTGACCACCGAAGCCGGGCGATCGACGATTTCTCCGGCTGCAATCTTGTGAGCCAGAACATCGGAAAGAACGCGCACCCGCCCCATGGGGGCAGTATAGTTGGACAGGGTTCCAGGTTCTAGGTTCTGGGTTCTGGCTATGGCACTCGCTGTCGAAGGTACCGCTGCCGGTTGCTGGCTTGTGGTTCGCGAGTCCTTGACAAATCCTCCGGGTATCCGGTTGAATGAACGGCCGGACTCTTCAGGTGGCCCCATCGTCTAGGGGACTAGGACACTGGCCTCTCACGCCGGAAACAGGGGTTCGAATCCCCTTGGGGCTACCAGCCTGATTTCATTGTAGTTAGATGATTTCGAAGGACTTATCGGTGGTCCCACTGCCAGATCATGACCTTCTCCCACCCGGCCAAATTTCCAAATTAGGCTGAATTCACCATGGAATCTGGCACAAATCTGGCACAAGCCATCTAGCAGCCCGTATCTGGACTCCTCCTGTCAAGGGTCCTGTTCATTTTTTCGAATTCAGCTGATCTGGGCCCTGGCGACGAAACTCGGATGCTGGGTTGAAGCCAGGAGTTTCGCTGCAGGTCCAGAATCGCTATCGGATCATCTTCTCCTCCTTGGGTCTCTGGCATGAAAGCATCGACTTTTTGCGATTCGGTGTGGACTGCAGTCGTATCTCCGGCCTCTTAGTGGAGCTGTGTTCTGGCTCCGGGCCATGATGAATATTCGCGCGTGGGGCGCCTATCGTGGTGACGGCCATCGAGTGGCCAAGGCTGCTATCGGCGTGTTCCCCGCGCCGGTCTGACCGGTTCGCCATCAGTTCGAATCCTTTCATGCAGTTCCCAGGGAAAGATCTTGACAAATCTTTTATCGCTTAAGCTCGCTGGGGTTCATAGGCGGCGTCACGGGTGGAAACGGCCCAGAGTAGACGGGCCAGCTTATTGGCCACAGCCACTGCCGCTTTGTTGTGCCCCCGTCGTTTTTCAATCTCCAAACCCCACCTGTGCAAACGGTCTGGCCGCTGCTTGGACTTGGCCGTCCACAAGACCGATCGCCCACCGTGGATCAAGAGAGTGCGCAAATAGATGTCCCCTTGCTTGCTGATGCACCCGAGTCGACGCCGCAGACCGCTGGAGTGCTCCCGCGGTGTCAAGCCCAGATAACTGGCAAAGTGTCGTCCCGAATCAAAGCGCCTCAGATCTCCCACAAAACCGGCCACCGCTGTGGCTGTCAGCAATCCCACCCCGGGGATCGACTGCAGTTGTTCAATCGCAACACTCTGTCGCGATAGCGCTTTCAGTTTCCTTTCGATCCGATCGATTCGCCCCTCCAGCTCTCTGACTTCCAGACAGATCTCCTCCAGCACCGATCGGATCCCATTCGGAATCTCCACTTCTGCATCTTCGATCCATCCTCGCACCCGCTCCACGGCCTGGCAGGCTCCAACGGGAATCGTCAAACCGAATTCCCGTAGAATGCCCCGCATCGTATTGATCCGTGCCGTGCGGGTGCGCATCCATGCCGTCCGCACCCGATGTAAGGCGGTCAACTGCTGCTGCGATTCATTTTTGATCGGAACCGGTCGAATGGCACTGTTGCGGTGGGCTTCCAACAACCCTTTCACATCACTGCGATCCGTCTTGTTGCGTAACACGTACGGCCGGACGTAGGCTGGCGGCAGCAGCACAACTTCGTGCCCCAGTTCCCGGAATCGCCGGCCCCAGTAGTGAGCCGAACCGCAGGCTTCCATCAGAATCGTTGCCCGTTGTTGCTTGGCCATGAACCTCAACAACCGAGCTCGACCCAGGCGATGCGTCTTCTCCATCCGACCAGGCTGCTCGGAAATCCCAATCTCAAAGACCGACTTTGCCAAATCCACTGCGATTGTTCTATGCTTCATTTCAGACTCCTCCTGATACAGTTAAAAACTTTGGCTCTGGCACTTTAGATGCCGTCTAAGCCTAAAGGAGGAGTCCATCTCATCATGGTGAAGGTCCCGCTAGCTGAAGCTCTTTCTCAGGCCAGCCGCCAACCCTCCAAACAGCATCCCAAAGATGATGGTGAAGGAGATCCAAAACGTCATCTGTGCCCACAGGCCGCTGACGAGCCACTTGACTAGCTAATCGGAGACAATCGCGCCGATGGGAGCTTGTTACGGTTTGATGGTCAGGGCGGTTTTCTTGAAATCCTACCTGAAACCCCTGTTTTCCCGGGGATCGCGGCCGTGCGTCGCGACCCGTTTACCGGCAATATCCAGGTAATGGGCCAGGACGCCAGTTTTCACACTCTTGACCCTGCGACCGGAGCGCCCGTGTTGCAGCCCTTTGATTTCAGGAACCTGGGTGCAACCAACTTTTTCCCCTCAATTGGGGAACTTCTGGTTACGCACAGGGGCAATGGCGGAGGGATAGCGGTCGTAGACAGAATAACGGGAGCCCCGCTCAGTTTCTTCGCTTTTCAGGATTTGACCAGTCCGGATGGGATTACTGTGGTGAACGGCAAGATTTATGTGTCAAACAACTCTGCTTCGGGGCGATTTATTGCTGTTTACGATGAAGACACAAAAGAACTTCTGGAGAAGTTCGAGGTGAACGAAAGGCCGACCAAGATGGCAGCGCTAAGCAGGCAGGATCTAAAGAACTACCTGGCCATGCCGTTTGCGGTCGACCCCATCATAGTGGATGCATTGGGAGAAGCTGGACCGGCTGCGGGAATCAGGGGGATCGCTGTCACTAATGCCAGCCCCAGCGCTGCAGAAGTGACTGTCGAGTACCATGAAGCCTCCGGTCCCGACTCCAGCCCAATGGCCTCGCCCCCCCAGAATGCCAGCGCGGCTGCTCTGGATCTGGGGGCCGGTGAGCAGGTAGCTGTCCTGCTCACGGATCTGTTCGAGAGCGACCCTGACGTGCCCGGCTGGATCGAGTTGACGAGTGACACGCCTAACCCGGATTATGCAAGAGATCTGAATCCGAGTGAGATTTGGGTCCAGAAAAAAAGCCGTAGCTCTCTGATATAAAAGGGTTTAGAGAAACAACGACCCTAAACAGGAGCTACGGCAATGTCAAAAACAGTCTGCCAGAATACCCTGCCATTTCACAGTCACAGAAACATCACGGCTCGTTTTGATGGGGGAAGTCTCACTTCCGACGCAGGATGGTTGTTGTTTGGATCCCTGGATCGGCAACATCGATTGTGCGAGGGCTTCAGTTCGTGTATTGCGGAAAGCCGGGACCGACGCTACATTCGTCATGACCTGTTGAAGTTGATCCGACAACGAGTGTTGCAGATCGTGGCCGGCTACGAAGACTGTAATGACGCCGATACGCTGCGCTCGGATCCGATGCTCAAGACAGTCTGTGATCAGTTGCCCGAGAGCGATCCCGATTTGGCCACCCAGCCGACTTTCTCCCGCTTGGAGAACTCCGTCACCAAGAAGGATCTGATGCGTCTGAGCCGGTGGCTGCTACGCCGTTATGTGCGCTCCCTGAAGAAGAGACGTCCCGCCAAGATCATCCTGGATCTGGACAGTACCGACGACCACACTCACGGCCAACAGGAGTTCGCCTTCTACCACGGGTATTACCGAAACCACATTCTGCATCCTTTGCTGATCTTCGATGCCGCCACGGGAGACCTGGTCTGTGCCGTGTTGAGACCTGGCAACAAGGGGGCTGCCTCTCACATCGTGCCCATTCTGAAGCGCGTCGTGGAGGCCATCCGACAAGCAGTGGGGACGGATGTCGAGATTGAGATTCGGGCCGACAGCGGCTTTGCCACGCCTCGGCTCTACGAGTTCTGTGAAGGTGAAGAGAATCAACTCCAATATGTCATTGGGTTAAGTCGCAACCCTCGCCTGCAGCGAGTGGTCGAGCCCCTGCTGGATTCGACTCGGGAAAGGTTCGTTGAGCGGGAGGAAAAACAGCGTCAGTTTGACGAGTTTCTTTATCGAGCCAACAGCTGGGATCGATCCCGTCGCGTCATTGTCAAAGTGGAGGTCGATCAGCGCGGGATCAATCGTCGCTTTGTGGTCACCAACCGGGACGATCTCTGCTCCCAATCACTTTATGACCACTACACAAACCGAGGGCAGACCGAGAACTTCATCAAGGCCTTTAAGAATCACCTGAACATGGACCGACTCAGCTGTCATCGATTCCTGGCCAATCAGTTTCGACTCCTCCTGCATGCACTGGCTTACCAGATGTTCGTGCGCCTGCGCGACTATCTTCACGGAACCCCCTGGCACAAGCTCGAAATCGAAACCTTACGTCGTCGTGTCCTCAAGATCGGGGCCCGGATCCGACAAACCACTCGACGCATCTGGGTCCATCTTTCCTCAGCCTTCCCCGAACAACCCCTCTTCCACCTCGTCTTGAGTCGCCTGAACTCCAGTTAGCTTTTCCCAGCTCCCCCGAAAAACCGCTTCCGACACTCTTCCAGGCCCAGATCTGTCTGAAAGTCACTCCCCAAACCACTCAAACGCCTCGCCAACCCATATCCTTCGCAAATCCGCCTGTCACACCTGCCCGCTTCCGAGTTGGGCCACTTCTCGAGTCGTTTTTCAACACCGGACTACGGTTTTTGCATAATCCGGGCTAAGCTCGGAACCTTTTTCCAGTTTGGGACGAGTTCCCTCTCGCAGCTCGATGGAGGAGTCGCCATCGCCGAAACCAGCAGCAAGTTCAGCCTGACGCGTGTCTTTGACGGCCCCGGTACCTTCCGAGGCCAGGACGCCGTCACCGGGGTCACGATCTTCAATCCCAATCAGGAAACGGTTACGGTCTCGCTGACTCATCTTGGCGGTAACGGCGGAGCCTCAAGCCAGGGAGCCGAACCGGCGGTGCGCCAGATTCCAGCCCGTGGTGTCCTGTCAGAGACCGCCTCGGAGTTGTTTGGTGACGGCAGCGTCTCGGGAGGGTTCATTGCCGGGGAAGTGACCCAGGGAGAGGGCGTCGTCGCCTTTGAGGTGGTCCAGTTGCAGAATCAGTCCACCGTTCTTGGGTTGAACGCGGCCACCGGCAACCCCGGCGTGACAGCCTACTCGGCCCAGCTGGCCAGCCAGCCCGGATTGTTTACGAGCGTCAATCTCATCAACCTGGCTAGCGCAGCCCGCAATGTCACCCTGCAAGCGATCGGAGAAGACGGCAGTAGCCTGTCCGACCCGGTGAACCGGCTTGTTCAGCCGGGAGCCTCTTTTACCGAAGACGCGGGTGTCTTGTTCGGGGGCGGCATGGCTGCACGTGGGCCCTCCGGAGAAGTCAATCTGGTCGGATCGCTGGTGGTCGAGGCCGACGGCGACGGCGTCGTGGGTGATGTCATCTTCGGTGATGCGACCAACTTCCAGTATGCCGCTTCTCTCCCTCTGCAGACCCGGACCTTTGAAGAGGCGCTTTTCAATCAGGTGGCCAACATAGCCGGCTTTTTTACGGGCCTGGCTTTTTTCTATCCTGGAGACCCTGAGGGAACCCCTCAAGGCGCGGTTCCCGATGTGGAGATCACGATCCAGGTCTTTTTACCCTCGGGTGAGCTGGTGGGCGAGTCGGTCCAGACCCTGGCCGTGGGAGAGCGACTCTCCAAACTGGTAGCCGAACTGGTGGAGGATGCCGTCAACCTGGGAGGAGGCTACGTACGCATCTTCTCGACGCACCCCATCATTGGCCAAATGCTCTTCGGTGTGGTGGGCCCCCAGGGGATCCAGTTGTTCTCTGCTGTCCCCCCGACAGTGATTCGGTGACCCTGACTCCGGATCTCGTCGGCGCTGGCCGGGGACACCCTCCAGGCTATCCTCAGCGGGATTTGTAGAGAGTTTCGTGGGACGGTTCGTAGTGATCAATCGCCCACCCGGTTACCGCTCCGGCCCCGGCCCCGATGAGACCTCCCAGAATGGCAAGGCTGAGGTTCTCTTCAGCGAGCCTGAAGCCGCTAGCAGTCACTGATCTCTCGAGGGCGACGGTGGTTCCGAACCCGATTCCAAAGCCCACTCCACTCCCAATGAAAGTGCCGTTACGAGTGCTGTCGGGGACTCTTTCGGCTTTCATGACCCTACGAACCATCCCTCTTTGAACGGTCTGGGAGTACGCGGATGAGGTTTGAATCAGGAGCGATTCCACCGTCCGGTTCGTCAGCGAGCCTTCCACTCGCTCTCCTTCTTTGAGCATTACGATCACGTCAACCGGTAAAGCGAGATTGTCAACCTTGTCCCAGCGACCGGGAACGACTCCGGCCTGGAGAGACGTAATCAACACTGCTGTGAGTAGGGGTAGAAATTGGGCAGTTTTCATGAAAACCTCCTTCAGGCTGTTCTTTGTAGCAGGAGACTTGCAAGATCTATGCCAATCCCTGGCCCGGTAAATTCGGGCGAAAAGAGGGGCTTCCGGGGGCCAGACTGCTGCATTCGCCTTCCAGTGACTGCAAGAAAACCCGGCACCCGGGTCCGAATCGGCCCCCGGAAATTCACCGTGTTTGCTACGGGCCGTAAACTTCTGTCGAGAAACGGTGAGATCGGAGGCGTTTTCCGCTAAGATAGAGATTCCATATTTTTCGAGCGCTCCGGCTGAGCGTGCAAAAGCAAGATCACTAAACCTGTCCGATGAAAGGTGTAGATTCTTAACCCATGGCTAACCAAGTAATTACTGGCATCCGACGCTGGTTTGAATCCGGTGTCGGGGCGGAAGAAGACCTCAGTCCTCCGACCTTTCAGGAAGTTCCGTACCAAATCGACTGGATCCGCAGTGTTCCATTCATTGCCCTTCATCTGACCTGCTTTGGAATTATCTTTGTAGGGTGGAGTCCGGTGGCGGTAGCCGTGGCGATCTCTCTCTACTTTGCCCGGATGTTCTTTGTCACTGCCTTTTATCACCGTTACTTTTCACACAAGACCTTTAAGACGAGCCGCTTCATGCAGTTCGTTCTGGCTCTGGCGGGGTTGTCCTGTACGCAAAAGGGACCGCTCTGGTGGGCCGCCCATCATCGCATCCACCACAAGCACTCGGACGGACCGGAAGACCCTCATTCGCCTCTCCAGCACGGGCCTTTCTGGAGCCATATCGGCTGGATCACCGATCAAAGAAACTTCCCGACCCGCGTCAGCATGGTGCCCGACCTGGCCCGCTTTCGGGAGCTTCGTTTCCTGGATCGATTTGACCTGCTGGTGCCGGCCGTGATGGCGCTGGGTCTGTATGGCCTGGGCGAGTTCCTGAGGCTCAATTTCCCCGGCTCCGGGACGAGCGGCTGGCAGATGCTCATCTGGGGCTTCTTCGTGTCCACGGTCCTGCTCTTCCACGGCAGCTGCACGATCAATTCGGTAGCCCACCTCATCGGCAGAAAACGGTACGAAACCGGAGACGAAAGCCGTAACAGCTTCCTTCTCTCTCTTTTGACGCTGGGAGAGGGCTGGCACAACAACCACCACCACTATCCCGCCACGGTTCGCCAGGGATTCTTCTGGTGGGAAGTCGATATCACTTTCTACCTGCTCAAGATGATGAGCTGGCTCGGTCTCATCTGGGACCTCCGGCCGGTCCCCGAGCAGGTTCGAGCGTCGCGTCTGCCCCAACCCGGGGGGATCTGATGAGGGTCTCGACAGGATGGTTGAGTTCAAGTATCAGGAGATCTTCGAGCACGGGACCGACACCACGCCTTATCGAAAGCTGACGTCCGACTACGTGTCGACGGAGCGCTGGAATGGTGTGGAAGTTCTCAAAGTAGAGCCGGCCGCTCTGTCCCTTCTAGCCGCCACGGCCATCGACGATGCGGAGCACCTGCTGCGCCCCGGCCATCTGCAGCAGTTGAGGCTCATTCTAGAAGACCCGGAAGCTTCCGAGAACGATCGCTTTGTGGCCCTCGAGTTCCTCAAAAACGCGAACATTGCTGCAGGCCGGATCCTCCCCGGGTGCCAGGATACCGGAACGGCTATTGTGCACGCCTACAAGGGCGAGAATGTCTTCACTTTCTCCAGAGATGCCGAATCTGTCTCGCGTGGAATCTATCAGGCTTTTCAAGAACGGAATCTTCGTTATTCCCAACTCGCCCCGCTGGACATGTATGAAGAAAAGAACACCGGCACGAATCTGCCGGCCCAGATCGAGATCCATGCCGCCCCGGGAGACGAATACCGTTTCCTTTTCATTGCCAAAGGGGGTGGCTCTGCCAACAAGACCTTTCTTTATCAGGAGACCAAGGCTCTCTTGAACCCGGAGTCGCTTCTCAACTTTGTGGCTGACAAGATGGAGACCATCGGTTCAGCAGCCTGTCCTCCCTACCATCTGGCCCTGGTGGTGGGAGGGACGTCGGCGGAATTCACCATGAAGACGGTGAAACTAGCCAGTTGCCACTATCTCGACGATCTTCCCACCACCGGGAACGAGGGAGGGAGGGCCTTCCGGGATCTGCAACTGGAGGAGAAGATCGCCGAGTTGTGCGTCCAGATTGGTGTGGGAGCCCAGTTTGGCGGAAAGTATTTTGCCCACGACGTGCGCGTCGTGCGCCTGCCCCGCCACGGTGCCTCCTGTCCGGTTGGGCTGGGCGTCTCCTGTTCCGCGCACCGTCAAATTCTGGGGAAGATCAACCGGGACGGCGTCTTTCTGGAACAGCTCGAAACGGATCCGGCCAGGTACTTGCCCGAGACGACCGAAGAGGACCTGGGTAGTGAAGCCGTGGCGATCGATCTGAATCGACCCATGAGCGAGGTCCTTGCCGAGCTCGGCAAGTACCCGATTGCCACCCGGCTCTCTCTGACCGGGTCTCTGATCGTGGCACGCGACATCGCCCATGCCCGGCTCAAAGATCGCCTCGATGCGGGAGGTGATTTACCCCGCTACTTCAAAGACCATGTGGTGTACTACGCCGGACCGGCCAAGCGACCGGAAGGCTACGCCTCCGGGTCCTTCGGGCCGACCACGGCGGCCCGGATGGATCCTTACGTGGATCTTTTCCAGAGTCATGGGGCCAGCCTGGTGATGCTGGCCAAGGGAAACCGGTCGGGTCGGGTCCGCGAGGCCTGCCGAAAGCACGGGGGCTTCTACCTGGGCTCGATTGGTGGACCGGCGGCTCGGCTGGCCGAACACAGTATCAAGAAGGTCGAGCTTGTTGAGTTTGAAGAACTGGGGATGGAAGCCATCTGGAAAATCGAAGTCGAAGACTTTCCAGCTTTCATTATCATCAACCACGAAGGCCGGGACTTTTTTCAGGATCTACCGGGGAAGCGAACTCAGCCACTTGTCCAGATGGACTGAGGAAGTGCTTCAGATTGTGACTGACAAGCCAAAGGCCGCGGTGTTACTCGCCGAACTGACCAGGCTGGGCGTTTCTCATGTAGTCGGTCTCCCCGACAACGGATCGGCGGCTCTTTTCCGTGCTGTCGAAGAATCGCCCGACCTGGCTTTGCTGACGGTGACTCGTGAAGGTGAGGCTTTCGCCATTGCCTCCGGCCTGTGGATGGGAGGTCAGCAGCCCGTCGTCCTGATTCAGAACACCGGCCTGCTAGAGAGTGGTGACAGCCTGCGTGGTACGGCCGTTCGAATGGGAGTTCCCCTTCTTTGTCTGATCGGATATCGAGGCTATGCAAAACTGCAGGCTCTGAGAGCCCGTTCTGAAGTGAAGTCTCCGGCTCCTGAAGACTTGGTCCGGAAGGATCTGGATTCGGCGGCTCTGGTCACGGAGCCGACCCTGAGCGCCTGGGGCGTTCCCTACCATTTCTACGAGTCCGCTGCCGACCTGCCGGGAGTAGCCGAAGCGAGGGACCGAGCCAGGCGTGAATCCCGGCCCGTCGCCTTGCTGCTGCTACAGGAATTCATCTGATTGATCATGCTGACGAAAGACGAACTGCTGGTTCCGCTGGCCAAATTGAGAAAAGAGGAGATCGTAGTCACCACCATGGCGGCGGTTCGACCCTGGGGCCGGCTCTCGAAGCACCAGCTGGACTTTGCCTCGGCCGACAGCGCCATGGGCCATGCCGCCGACCTGGCCCTGGGGCTGGCCATGGCTCAACCTCGCCGCAAAGTGATCTGTCTGAACGGTGATGGCAGCATGCTGATGAGTCTCGGGACCTTAGCCACCATTGTGGAATCCGGTGTCTCGAACCTGATTCTCTTCGTTCTGGTCAATGGGGCATACGAGATTACCGGCAACCAGAAAATCCCCGCCCGGGGGAGTGTGGACTGGAGTGGCCTAGCGCACTCAGCCGGCTTCAATCGAGTCTACAGGTTTGATGAGTCAAAAGACTATAAACAAGCACTTCCTGGGATTCTTCACAGCAAAGGTCCTGCCTTTGTCGAGGTCGAAGTCGAGCCCGGGGACGAGGGCCCCATCAGCCGGAGTGGGAAAGAGGAAGCTGAGTACCTGAAAGTCTCTCTCGCCGAATCAGCTCGACGATTGAGAAAAGCCCTCAACCCTTCTTCGGTCGCATGGCCTCCATCTGGGCCTTGACCTGTTGGCGGGGGAAGTCAGTGAAGCTGGCAAACCCCTGTGCCTTGAGCCACTCACCTCCGTCAATCACAACGCACTCGCCGTTGATGTAAGGTGCCATGGGCGAAAAAAGGAACGCCGCCAGATTGGCCAGCTCCGGGGGCCGGCCGAAGCGCCCCAGCGGGTTCGTCTTTTCTCCTCTGGCCTGAAACTCCGGGGGAAACAGGCGTGAGAAAGCTCCCTCGGTTGGGAACGGTCCCGGGGCGATGGCATTGGAGCGGATGCCGTAAGTGCCCCATTCCACAGCCAGCGATCGGGTCATGGCCAGTACTCCGGCCTTGGCACAGGCGCTGGGCATGACGAAGGGGGAACCGGTCCAGGAATAGGTGGTGACGATGGAGAGGATGTGCCCGGACGTCTTCCGTTCAATCCAGCGCCGTCCCAGGGCCATGGTGGAGTGATAGGTTCCGTAGAGGACGATCTGGACGACGGAATTGAAGGCGTTGGCGGAAAGGTCCTCGGACGGAGCCAGGAAGTTGCCCGCGGCGTTATTCAGCAGTCCGGTGAAGTGGCCCAGTTCACTCTCGAGCTTCTCCACGGCGGCTTCGACCTGCTCGGGGTCTCGCACGTCGGCGCTGGTCCAGGCGGCGGTTCCACCTGCCTGTCGTATGGCTCCCACAGTTTCCTCCAGGGGTTCGCTGCGCCGTCCCAGGATGGCAACCCGTGCGCCCAGCTCGGCAAAGCGCTCGGTCATGACCCGGCCCAGGCCGGTACCCCCGCCTGTGATCAGAATGCTCTGTTCGTTTAGGAGATCGCTCTTGAACACGTTCCCTGCCTTCACTCTAGCTGGTTCACTCGGTAGTCGCAATTCGGGAACCCAGAACCCAGAACCCGATTCTTTGACAATCCCCGTCTGGCTCCATAAGATCCGGCTGTAACCTTTACCCAGGGAGGAATTGCCATGAGAGCCCCCATCCTGAGTGCAACGCTGCTGGTTGTTTTTCACATGACAAGCGCGACAAGTTCAGCCCATCCCAGCGAATCGGATGAGCTGATGGTCCAGGCTGCCCGCAACTTTCTGGCGGCGCTCACCTGGGAGCAGCGGAATCAATCCGTATTCCCTTTCAGCCAGGAAGAGTGGCAGAAGTGGCATTTCATTCCCATGCGCAGCCGCATTGGATTGCCCTATAACCAGATGGTGCCTCAACAGGTTCGGTTGGCCGATGCCCTCGTGGCCAGCGGCTTGAGCCGCAGTGGCTACTACAAGACCAAGACGATCATGAGTCTCGAACACCTGCTTCTGGAGCTGGAGAAGGCCAGTGGACGGGAGAGCGAGATGATGGAACTGCGCAATCCCGACCTGTATTACTTTGCGATTTACGGAGATCCCACCAAAGATGGGCTGTGGGGATGGAGAGTGGAAGGCCACCACATCTCATTTCATTTCACCATCGACAAAGGGAGTATCCGGGCCACCACGCCGATGTTCCTGGGGGCCAATCCCCATCAGGTGCTGGAAGGCCCGCAAAAAGGCCTGCGAGTTCTGAGTAACGAGGAGGACAAGGCCAGAGCCCTTCTCAACTCTCTGGATGCGAAGCTGCGGGCGCAGGCCATTCTAGCCACTGAGCCACCGCGGGACATTTTCACCAGCAACGCCCGGGCCGTGGAGTTTTCCGTCGTGCCGGCCAAAGGCCTGAAGCGAAGTGAAATGAACGCCGGCCAGAAGGAGCTGTTGAAGGAGCTGATCGACGAATACATCCGCAATGTCCCCCCCGATCTGGCTGAGGCCAGAGTGAAGCGGGTTCAGGAAAGTGGCGACGAAATCTACTTCGCGTGGATGGGAGGCCTGGAGAAGGGTGTGGGGCACCCGCACTATTACCGGGTCCACGGAAAGACCTTTCTAATCGAGTTCGACAATATCCAGAACAACGCGAATCACGTCCACTCTGTGTGGCGCGACTATAAGAGCGACTTTGGGCGTGACTGGATTGCGGAGCACTATCGGCAGGATCACTGAGGAATGGGTTCTGGGTGCTAGGTTCTAGGTTCTGGGTTCTGGATGAAGGAGTCGCTGGCATGGAGATGAGGGAGCCTGTGGGGCACCCGCACTATTACCGGGTCCACGGAAAGACCTTTCTAATCGAGTTCGACAATATCCAGAACAACGCGAATCACGTCCACTCTGTGTGGCGCGACTATAAGAGCGACTTTGGGCGTGACTGGATTGCGGAGCACTATCGGCAGGATCACTGAGGAATGGGTTCTGGGTGCTAGGTTCTAGGTTCTGGGTTCTGGAATCAGAAGGCCGGGGAGTCGGCTGGCATCTTCTCGATCGGATCCACGATGAAAAACCCGTCGTCTCCCTGAGCCTGATAAAGAGGCATCAGGATTCTTCCAGAGCGGGGTGATCGGATTTCCCCGCTCCGGTCGCGGGCTAGCAGTTGGTTCTTCCGGATCGGCTGAAAGTTGACCAGATCGGGTTCCATCCGGAACCCGTCGCGGGGCTGAACCGGATGCCGGTGGCGAACCTGATGGGCCCGCGGTAGATCCCGGGAAGACTGCTCCAGCATCTCTATCGACTGCCGAAAGTGGGCGCAGTCCCCTTCTTTCAGAATCCCGGTGAAGACAAGAGCCAGCCGCAGAATAGCGAGGTGAAGAAGGATCGCCTCTTTCGATTCGTGCTGGCCTCCTTCGAAACCCAGCGCGGTGATGCCTCTCGAGTCGAAATAGCTCACCAGGGTCCCGTGGATCTCGTCATGAAGCCCAAACACCATCGGAACTGGAAAGCGGGCCCCCAGCCGTCGGCTCGACGGCTGATGATTCACAATCGAGAAGGGTGCACTCTGGCTGGAAGTAGAGTGCAGATCCAGCAGGTATAGCGGACGACCCGGCGTGGTACCCAGGAGAGGTTCAACGATGTGCAGCAGCCGAGCCTGCTCTCGACTCTCACCGTCGAGTTGGGAAGGATCCGGGTGGGAACGTATCCGGTCGACCTGCTCCTCGGTCCAGAGCCGATTCAGATCCTGATGGATCCAGCGCGCTCCAAGGGCGAGGGCCTGGCAGTTGCCCCTGAGACCCACCAGCCTTCCCAGGGAATCTGCGGTTCCTGCTTCAAGCTCTTGCAGCAACCGGGTCAGAGCGATGACACCGCTCGGCTCGTTGCCATGGACCCCGGCGACCACCACCAGAGTGGGTCCGTGTACCTGCTCGCCCCAGGAGCCCACCACCTGGGGATTTCCGTTTCCACTCCAACTCATCGGTGATCGTGCATCAGTGCGGCGACTCTCTCTTCAGGGCCCGAGTCGCAAGATCATAGCATTTGGCGTTATCGACTCCAACCAGAGATTGGTACTCCCACGGAGCCCGGGAAACTTTCCCTGCTGGAGGGAAGAATTCCCTGTTCTGCTGGGGGGTTACTCTTGCTGAATGAGACTACCTAAGTAGTTTATTAACAAATAGTTAGAAGGTTTCTACCGGGATTGGAACGGGATTTGCTCTGGTGTTGGTCAACCGAGGGTCCGGTGATTGGCAGCGGGCCGCAAAACCAGAGTTTGAAGCAAGCTCAAGGAGGAACCAAGAATGAACAAGAACTCCCGCAAGTCAATGCTGCTTCTCTTTACGTTGATCCTGCTGACCTGTTTTTCTCTGCTGGAGGCGGGGAAGAAGGTCCGAATCGAAGGGGTGATACTCTCAGCCACCCCGCAACGAATGATCGTGGACGATCTCAGGGGCCACCAGTTCGTGGTGCGGGTGGAGCCAGGGACTGAGATTCAAGAACAAACGAAGAACTTTTTTCGCTATCCGCGCATCTATCGGCCTTCAGATCTGATGCGAGGTCTGCGTGTCCTGATTCGAGGGCGGCAGGATCAGTCGGGTTTGCTCACGGCAAAGTCGATCAAGATGAAGCATATCGATCTCAAAGTCGCCTCCACAGTCGAAGCCAGGGCCTCCCAGTTCGACACTCAACTGGAAGGGATGGAGCAGAATATGATCCAGCTCGGCGGCCAGGTCGAGGAGCTGACCGGTACCTCCGCTCGAATTCGCAAGGATGCCAGGGACACAGGCAGGCGCCTGGGTCACGTCATGACAGATCTTCAGAAGACCAGGCTCCAGGCTGACGAGAATGCCCGGAAAGTGGGGTATCTGGAGGGTCAACTCTCGAATCTCGGCGACTATCGTCTCGTTGAGTCCACCACGGTTCATTTCCAGGTCGGGAGCGTCGAACTGGATGAAGAGGCCCGAAAGCAGCTCGACGAGTTGCTGACCTCTGCGACGGAGCGCCGCCAGGGGATTCTTTTCCAGGTGACGGGCTTCGCCTCCTCTGACGGGCCCCTCGACTTCAATAGGCACTTGAGCCGTCGCCGTGCCGAGTCGGTGATTCAATACCTGGCTGAAGAGCACTCGGTTCCGCTGCGCTGGTTTGTGCGACCTCACGGTTTTGGGGAGTTCATGGCAGTCGCCGACAACTCCACCAGCGAGGGACGCCAGGCCAATCGGCGGGCAGAAGTCAAAGTGCTGCTCAATCGTGCTATCGCTGAACTCGCGATGAACTAGGCGGCGGCCCTTTCTTGCCGCTGTCTCCCCGGGAGGCTTGCCGTACCTAACCGGCTGCCAGGTGCGGCAGGCCTCCTTTTTTTGTTCCACCGAGTAGTCAACAGAACCCGAGCGACAGCTAGGGCTGAGTGGTAGCCGCGGCCTCGCGTCCGCGGTTCTGTTGTCAGACCCAACCCACAACCCAGAACCTAGAACCCATTTCATTGTCGCGTTTCATACTGAAGCTCTATGTACTAAAATGAGACATTACTGGCATGTCGATTGAGATCAAGCAGTTCGATCTGAACCTGAAACGTCGTTTTGAGCCCCTGACCTGTACACTTGACGACTTCCGCAGCTCGGATCACTGCATGCGGGAATGTCTGAAACTGGCCTGGATCGCTGCACGCACGGATCTCCCGGTGCTCATCCTGGGAGAATCGGGCACGGGCAAGACGCTCCTGGCGCGAGGGATTCACAACTCTTCGCCACGGGCAGACTTCGCATTTGTTTCGTTTAACGCCGCCGCCCTGAGCGATTCTCTGCTGGACAGTCAACTCTTTGGTCACGAGCGAGGGGCTTTCACGGGTGCCCAGCGGCGAATCAAGGGGAAGTTTGAGATCGCACACTGCGGGACCCTTTTTGTGGACGAGATCGCCGACATGAGCCGAGCCGCCCAGGCCAAGATATTGAGAGCAATTGAGTATGGCGAGTTCGAGCGGCTCGGTTCTGAGCACCTGCGCCGGGCGGATGTTCGTCTCATCACTGCGAGCCATTTGGACCTGGATGAATTCATCAGTGGCCGTGCAGTCCGCAAGGATCTGTTCTACCGTCTCAACGGCATCAGCGTCCGGATTCCGCCTCTGCGGAGTCGAGAGTACGATCTTCCCTTGATGATGGCGGCCGAAATCGAGCACGTGGCCAAGGAACAGGGAAAGCACATAGAAGGGATGAGCCGGGATGCCGCCCGGACTCTCCTCAATTACCATTGGCCGGGAAACCTTCGGGAGCTGAACCGGGTCATTCATGGGGCCGTGGCGATCAACCAGGGCCCGACTCTCCAGAAAGAGTCGATTCTCTTGAGCGAACGGGGAAGCGGAGAAGACGTTCCTGCCCAGGACATTGCGGCGAGCGATCTAACTCTCAAATCAGCCGAAAGGCGTCACATCGAGTGGGTCTACGGGGAGATGGCGAAAAATAAGAGCCGTACGGCCAAGGCTCTGGGGATCTCTCGCTCGACCCTGGATCGCAAGCTGATCGGTCCGACTTCATCCTGACTGGAGGACTTCCACGACGGGCTGTCAGGGGGCGGCAGCTACCTGAGGAGTTGCTTCTTCTTGCGGAATATCGGGCACTGAAAAACCACGAGATGCTCTCCACGCGCAGCGATCAAGTTGTCGATGATCTCTACAATCAGGTCTCGGCGCTTGAGGATCGCTCTCGCCTCGACCGGACTGACGAAAGGGCTCACGGCTTCCTTCACCGACTCCAGGTCGAGTTGCTGAAGTCTTTCCCACAGGCCTCGCTCGACCCTCCAGATGGTCTTGGGAGAAACCAGCTTTTTGTGTCTTCGGAAGGCCCGCGTGTGATCGATCATCCAGAGGCGCCAGGTCGGGTCGAAGAGAATGTTTCCGAGGTTGCGATCCCCGTTGTAGATCAGATTATCGAAAAGGCGCATGGTCTGTACCTGCAGCCGCCAGAGCCGAATATTATCAGGCTTCAGGTCCTTTTCGATTCGCTGGCGTTCAGTTGTGGCTTCTTCGACCCACAGTTGAAGTGAACCCTTGCGCCCCGCGATTCGGCGAACAACGGCAGGTGGAATGTTATTCAAGCCGAGAACTCTTCCCAATCGGTAGGCGGATATCTCGAAGAGGGCATCGTCACGAAAGTTAAGGATCGTCTTTCCGGGAAATCTGGCCATAGCCTTGGCTACGCGAACATTCCGGAAGACGGCGTGCGCCTGGATCCCATCCCGTTCCAGCAGAACTTTGAAGGGGTTGTTGATCCCAGCTCCGACCCGTTTCATGGAAACGACCCTGGCGTTCTTCAGAAACTGCTCAGTCTCTTCGGCAGTCGTGAAAGGAAGGAGTTGGTTGTCGGGGCCGACCCAGTCTACAGCGGTGCCGGCCAGGACGCTTCCCGGACAGATAGCGAAGAAAAGGACAGCCGTGGCCACTGTTTGAATCCAGCTTGTCTTGACTACGACTCTGCCTGCCCGCAGCCTATCCGGCGCTGCGGCCTCGTGCTCAAATTTCATAGATTGTCTCCTCGGTAGGCTGACGAGTAGCAATTCAGCTGCCAACTCTTGCCAAATGAAGTAAGCTCTGGAAACACAAGTACTTAGGGGTTAGAGAGCCCGTTCTTCGTGAACCGGGTATGTCCAGAATCGATACAGTCAGAGAGCCGGTGTAGTTTTTTGAGACACAGAGACTGTGAGAAGCTCCCGAGATTCTCAATCAGAAGAGCGTCGTCGCCCGATACAGGGGAAAGTGCAAACTCACTGGACTTCCGGCCTTGGAGTGACGATGATCCGCCCGCGGCGATTGCAGTAGGGACAGTTGAACTGGACGACCCTGTCACTGAACTCCGCCCAGGTCACATAGCAGTCATCATAGGGGCAGCGGATCGTGTCGTCTAACAGGTAGCACTCCGCGAAGTAATCGAGGTGGAGCGTCTTCCATTCTCGGACCGGCTGTGGCTGAACCCATGTGGAGAGAGCCTCACAGCCCGGGCAGTCGATCCGAAGCTGGAGGCCGAAGCCGGCTACCGAGCAGGACTCAATCTCGAGGTCTTCTCCGCAGCCCGGACACATAGGGCACTCGCCCGCTCCGCCGGGTCCAAAGTACTCCCGCACGATTTGATCCAGTTGTTTCGGCGTCAGTCTGGCGCCCATCCCGCATTCCACCTCGGCTGCTGCAGGACAGCTTACCAGGCGATGGGGGCTACCCGATCGAGTGCGGACAGTAAGGTCTGGCCATCCCGTACCAGGTCGAAGCCGGTTTCTGATTTGACGACCCCAAAGACAACTTCCCGCTGAGCCTCCGGGAGCCGCCCTCGCAGGAACGCCCAGTGGCAAAGAAAAAGTTCCACCGCTTCGGCCCGTCGGCCACTTTCGTAGAGGCGCATCCCGTCGCGATAGAAGCGATGAATATAGGCGGGCAGGCTGTCCTTGATCTTGTCTTCCAGAGAATCCAGAACTTCTCTCTGAGCTCTGGAGAGCATCTGCTCGGGCGAAGGTAAACGTACAGGCTCGTTTTGGACCAGGGAGGTGTCTGATTCTCGAACTCCTTCTAGCTGGGTGTCTTCTTTCACCTCGGAAAAGACGATTTCCTGACTCTCAATCTGGCCCTTCGTGAAAAAGTCACGCAGAGTCAGAAAAAGTTCAACACGGGTCTGTTGCCGATGGTTGACTTTCAAGTAGGTGTAATCATCCAGTCTGGGTACTTGCCTTGTTCTCGAGATCGTTGCCAGGACCGTTTCGGCAAGATCTTTTTGCCGGGCCAGAGAACCGATCTTCTTGGCGTCTGTTGTACTCTCCATCCGACCAACGATGTCCTCGAGTTCTGATCGCTTGGCTTCGTATTCGGGATTGAGTATTTCTTCACTGCCGGAGACGAACTTCGACTGAACCCGTTCTGGAGTCTCGGACGACCAGCGCTCGGATAGATGCTTTCGAATTCCGACAGTCAGGAGTGCTGTCGGAGACTTCCCGTCGGGTCTAAAGTCCTGGAACTCGGGATCTTCGTCAGGTGAACCCTGGTAGCTCGCCTTGGTTCTGATCCGCAAATCGGGAAGCCCCAGGCTTTCGGCCGTGTGCTGCAGGCGTGCGGAGACGGCATCTGCAAAGGTCAGCGGCGTGCCGGTCAGATCTTCCACCGACAAGACCAGCTGGGAGGCCCGTTTACGATTGAAGAGGCTGCCGGCGCCCTTCACCTGGCTGGGCAGGACAATGGCCGGACCCAGTCTCGACTCGGCGCTCAACAGCAGGATGAAGGCCGTTCCGATAAAAGTCGGATCACCGAATTCGGTCAGGGCCATGGCTCTTTGTAGCGAGCAAGAACCGAAGCTCTCTGCCGCCTCCCGCTCACGGTCCAAAAGAACAGGATGCTCAGGGTTCAGCCTCCTGATTTTGTCGAGGGTATTCACCATGTTTCTTGCGTCGCTGAAGCTATCTCGATTCCGTGAGAAGAACTCCACTCTGGTCGCAAGATGATCTACCCAGCGGTTCGCTATTGTTTCTTTGATGGCTTCCAGATCTCTGCCCTCCGGATAGCTCTCGATCCCCGCCAGGATGGTACTCGTCGCTGCCTCAAAGGACCCCTCCTGGGCCTCACTTTCGGCTCTTGCAGCCAGCTCATAGGCCTGACGGCCGCGCTCGACGCGGTTCTGAGCCGGCGCAATCCGTGGGTCGTCGCTGCCCACGGCAGCAGCACGCTGGAGCAGGTCTTCCGCGCTTCCCCAGTTCTTGAAAGCAAGAAGCTTCAGGCCGTCCCGGATGAGAGTATCCACATAGGCTTTCTCGATCCGGAGAATCTCGTCGTCCAGGGCCGGCAGATGGTCCGAATGCGGAGCCAGAGAGCGCAATTCCTGCAAGGCTTCCTCTTCGCCCCCCGTCTCAGCCAGCGCCACAGCTGCAGAGAAGCGTCCCTGCAGAGAGGAGCGTTTCTCTTGCAAAAGTGCCTCGAGCTCCCGCACCCTCTCCGTCGAAGCAAACTCCTGCGCAGACTTGAGCTGCTCCTCACAGGCTTCGAGGTCCATGGCATTACAGCCTTCTACGCCCAGAGCTGCTTCCCGATCGGCAAGCTCGCGGCCCAACTGAAGCTGGAGAGGAGTGTATTTCTTGTGGGGCCTTGCTTGATTGCGTCCTGCGCTTCTTTTCTCCAGCGCCAGTCGCAATACTTCGTAGGCCCGGTCTCTTTGACCTGTGGCAAGCGCTCTCTCAGCTTCTTGGTAGAGTTTCTTCTCAGACAGGCTGGCCAGCTGACCGGGCCCCTGTGCCAGACCTGTTAGGAAAACTCCCGCCCACAGCAGGACCGGAATGATCGCCCGGCAGAGGCACCGGGATCGTGGAAGCTGGTTTACGGATACATGCTGGTATTGCATTCTCTAGACCCGTAAGGAGTCCCCCCGGCTCTGCCGGGGAGGCAGCCAGAGTTTGACAGTTCCGGGAATAGGTGAAAAAACTCCCTTCCGTGAGCCGAGCAAAGCATCACGAAAAGGAGTTTTATGAGTAACTACCAGAGCTTACAGCATACAAAATGGGAGTGTAAGTACCATGTGGTGTTCATCCCCAAGTACCGCAAGAAGTTGATTTATGGGGAGCTGCGCAGACATCTCGGTCAGGTGCTGCGACGGTTGGCTGGGCAGCAGGAAAGCTTGATTGAAGAGGGCCACCTGCTGCCGGATCACGTGCACGGGATGATCTCGATTCCGCCAAAGTTTTCTGTGGCGCAGGTGATCGGGTACATCAAAGGGAAAAGCGCCATCCACATTGCGAGGAACTTTTCAGAGAGTCGGCGTAACTTTGTTGGACAGCACTTCTGGGCTCGCGGATACTTCGTATCGACGGTGGGTCGGGATGAGAAAGTGATTCGTGAGTATATCCGGCGGCAAGAAGCAGAAGATCGTCGCCAGGATCAGCTCAGGCTGCTGTAGCCAAGCCACCTGTAGGTGGCACAAGTGGCCGCGGTAGCGGCAACGTCAAGTCCGCTTTGAGCGGCTCACAAGATTAAAGCCCCCGGCTTTGCCGGGGGATACTTACTTTCTGCGGACTGAAAGATTGCTCGATCGAACTGGGGGACCCCGGGGTCGGGTTTATTCAGATCGATGGAAGCGGAGTGGTCCGCAACCTGTATACCTATGGTCGTTTTATGCTCTTCAACGAAACCTCTGGCCTGCCATCTCCACGGGAGATGCTGGCGGCAGCTTCGATCTTTTCGTCTCACGCGGGGCGACACGCTGGAAGTTCTGAACCGAGAGGAATTCGAGACGCAGCTGGAACGCATCCGGAAATTGACCGGGATCTAGAAGCGGCTTTCCGGCGCAGTCAGATCGCTCCGTACTAGGCTGTTCCCGATCCTCCATCATCCGAGCCACCCTGGTCGGGAGGTTCCGGATCCGTCGTGGTCGGCGCCTGCTGGCTCGGAGGTCCGGGCTGCGGAGGTGCCTGAGGCGGTAGAGTCGTCTGGTAGGGACTCATGCCGGGACTTGGTTGGCCCGATCCTGGTTGTGCGCCCCCTTTGGGTCCAAATATGGCCACGCCCAGCATCGCCCCGACCATGCCAAAGATCGAAAAGATGATGCCCTTGAACACTAGTGAGAAGAAGATCCCGATGCCCCCCCCCGCCATGATCGACTCCAGAAACTGGACCAACTCGGGCGGAATCTCGGGTGTGTTTCGGAGCTGCTCCAGCGCTTCCTGGTTGGAAAAACCGAAGTTCAGCATCAGGTTGATCGGAATCGAAACCACGGTGTCCACGACGGCACCAACAAGGCCGGCCAGTAGTCCCAATAGTGCTCCGTCCCCGTAGCTGACGCGGGGCGCATCGACTGGGTAGCCCTTCATGTAAAGATAAGAGGCCAGAAGCCCACCTCCGATCACCAGGATGCAGCAGGCGCAGTTGAGGAAGCTGATGGGCGGAAGAGCCGAAAGGACACCCAGAAAAAGGCCTCCGGCGATCACGGGAACGGACATGCTGGGTTTAGCTGAGTACATGCGATTCTCCTCGAGATTCGGTTCCTAGGCAGCTCGCGGTGAAAGTCCCACGACTCCCACCTCGGGCTGCTAGCAGCTGTTCGAATCCAATCCACACAAAAAGGGCCACCGGAAAACCGGTGAGCAGGCCCGTGATCACCCGATCCCAGGGTGAATTCGGCGTCAGGGCGTTCAGCAGCAGGAGCGCAGCCGGAACCAGGACCAGTCGCGGCCTGTCGAGCAGCTTCCGGCCCAGACGTCCAAGGCCGGGCCAGCACAGGACTCCGATCCAGAAGCCCAGGTAAATACCCAGGCAGCGGTGACAGACGGCCATTTGAGAACCCGCCCAGTGAAAGCTCCGTTCTGGAATCTGGTGACAGACTTGAGAGAAAAAGTAGTAAACGGCACCGACCGGGAGTGGATATTTTGCGGCCAGCAACGATGGGGAGACAATTAGGAACAACCAGGCCGATGCCAGCAGAAGAAGAACGAGGTGGCGAAGGGAGCGTCCCGGCATCGCCGGAATCTTAATGGATCGGTGGTCCCGCCGCAAGCTACCAGCTGCAGCTCTGACTCTGGTTTTGCTCGTCCAGCCACTGCTTCAAGGGAGCAAAATAGTCCAGAATCGCCGACGCATCCATCTCGCGCTGTCCACTGATCACTTCCAGCGCATCGGGCCAGGGCCGGCTGGCTCCCATCTCGAGCATCGCCTTGAGTTTCGCGCCGGCCTTCTTGCTGTTGTAGATCGAGCAGCCGTGCAGGGGGCCCTCATATCCCGCCTCCCGGCACAGCGCACGGTGAAACTGGAACTGCAGGATGTGGGCCAGGAAGTACCTTTCGTAGGTGGTGTTGGCAGGGATGTGGTACTTGGCTCCCGGATCGAAGTCTTCCTCGCTGCGAGCCACCGGTGAGCGGACTCCCTGGTACTTCTGGACCAGTTCCCACCAGGTCTGATTGTACCGATCAGGCGGTGTTTCGCCGGAGAACACCTTCCATCGCCACTGGTCGACCAGCAACCCGAAGGGGAGAAAGGCCACCTTGTCGAGCGCCAGTCGCAGGAGCCTTGCGATGTCATCACTGTTCTGGGGTATCTGCTCGATCAGACCCACCTGCTTCAGATACTCGGGAGTGATGGAAAGGGCGATCGTGTCTCCGATCCCCTCGTGAAATCCCCCGTGGGCTCCATCCTGAAACAGGAAAGACTGCCGGTTGTAAGCTCTTTGATAGATGTTGTGTCCCAGTTCGTGATGGATGGTAGAGAAGTCCTCGCCCGTGACGTTGATGCACATCTTGATCCGAAGGTCGTCCTGGCCGTCCACATTCCAGGCACTGGCGTGGCACATGACTTCCCGATCGGCCGGTTTCGTGAAAAGAGACCTTTCCCAGAAGGACTCCGGCAGGGGATCGAAGCCGAGAGAAATGAAAAAGCGCTCGCCGTAGCGAACCATCTCCCGTTCATCGACTCCTTTGCGGCGCAGGATCGAGGTCAAGTCCATAGCCTCGCCGCCGCCCTCCGGTCCGGTCAGGTCGTAGATGTTTCCCCACAACTGACTCCACATGTTTCCCAGCAGATGGGCGGGGATGGGCTGGTCGAGGGGAACGAGTTTCTGACCGTACTGCTGGGACAGCTTTCCCCGCACGTAACAGTGGAGGGACCGGTAGAGGGGACGCACCTGATTCCACAACCGATCCATTTCCAGGGCAAACTCATCCGGAGCCATGTCATATCCGGACCGCCAGAGAGCGCCAAGATCTTCAAAACCGAGCTCTCGGGCTCCTTCATTAGCCAGTTCCACAAAACGCTGATACTTGTTCTTGATGGGCGGTGAGATGGTTCGCCAGCCGACCCAGGCCTCGAGCTGCTCATCCGGGTCGCGGCTCTCAGCCAGAATCCTGCTGAGCTGGCCCAGATCCAGGCAGTCGCGACCTTCCGGGCAGTATTCTCCAGTGGCGTAGATCGACTCCATCTCAAAAGACACTGCGGCTAGTTCTTCCCGTTCCTCAGCGTTGTCGGGAGCTGCCAGGGGAAGCGCGAGTTTGATCAGTTTCAACTTGCGAGCCACATCGGGCTCCAGGTCCTGTCCCTCGTACAGGGTTGTCTGACGACCGGCCCTGCCCGTCCAGGCCAGCAAACGACTCAACCCATCAGCCGCCAGCTGTTCGGTGTCGTGAGTGACAAAGTTGGCTTGAACCCAGTTGGCTTGTGCCGCCCGGTCCGCCAACTCGTCCAGACGCTCTTCCGCCCTCTTCACGAACTCGCCGGCGTCGACCAAAGGTTCAGTCTCCTGACACGAGGGACCTGCCAGAAGAGCACCGATGGCGAGGAACGCTGTCCGGATCAGGTTGCGGCAGGGAAAGCACGAATCACGGTTGCACAAGGAAGTGTTCACCGGCTACCTCCTGTGGCGTCGGACTGCCACCCCTTCACATACCTGTCGTACCAGTCCACCGCCCGCAGGCTGCGATCCTTCAGGAAGCTGGGCCGGCGAATCCCATGGGACTCTCCGGGATACACCACCAGCAGCGTTTCCCGACCCAGCCGTTTCAGCGCCTGGTAGAGCTGCTCGGAATTGAGAATGGGGACGTTCCAGTCCTTCTCTCCGCCCATGATCAGAGTGGGAGTGAAAAATTTTTCCACGTAGTTGAAAGGGGAGATCCGTTCCCACAGTTCGCGGTTTTTCCAGGGAAGTCCCAGTTCCTTTTCCCACTGGAGCTGGTAGTGATCATGTCCGTAGTTAGCGACGTAAAGGACTTCGCTGGCTCCGGTGATCGCAGCTTTGAATCGATCCGTCTGGGTGATGACATAGTTGGTCAAAATGCCCCCGTAAGACCAGCCTCCAACACCCAGTTGTTGTGGATCAGCCCATCCTCGCTCGACCGCGTGATCAACGGCGGCCATCACATCCTCGAAGTCCTTCTGTCCCCAGGCCTGCCAGATTCCCATGGCAAAGTCCTGCCCGTAGCCGGAGGAGCCGCGTGGATTGGCCAAAACCACGACGTATCCCTGAGAGGCGAAGAACTGGGCTTCGAAGTTGAAGTCGAAGAAGAACTGAAACACAGGTCCGCCGTGGATCCGAAGCAGGGTGGGGTAGCGACGACCTTCCACGAAATCGGGAGGCTTCACCACCAACCCTTCGATGCGGGTCCCATCCTTGCTCGCAAATTGAGTGCCCTCGACTTCTCCCAGCTTAAGACGACTCAGCAGGGCGCTGTTTCTGAAGCTGAGCTGCCTGGGGAGGTTGTTGAGCAGGAAGACTTCAGCCGCTTGATGGGGTTCGCTCTTCAACACTGCCAGCCGGCCCGCCGGGCTCATAGTGAAGGCTGAAACCATCCGTTTGCCGCCCACAGGCCGGGTCAGTCGCCGGCTCGCCAGCTCCAGCCGGGCCAGGTGATACGCCCGGCCGTCCTCGGCACGAAAATAAATGGCTTTGCCATCGGGATCGAAGCGGGGATGGCTCACGTTGCGGTCCAGGTCGGAGGTCAGGATTTCTGCCGCTCCACCTTGAAAGGGAGAGATGGCCAGCTTGCGTCCTGCGTACCAGATCAGGTCGGGCCGTGTGATCGTCACATGAGCCAGGTACGTTCCGTCGGGACTCCAGGCCGGGTTCGTATCGGATCCGGGATTGGTCGTGATCTGTCTGGGCGAGGGCCTTGCCTCCCGGGGCACGGGTGAGACGACCCAGAGATCGGAGTTACTGTTGGAATCCGGTTCCGCCGTCCGGTTGCTGACAAAGGCGATCCACTTCCCATCGGGGCTCCAGACCGGTTCGGAATCGTCATAATCTCCGAAAGTCAGTTGTCGGATCTGGCCGCCTTCCACGTCAAACAGATAGAGGTGGGTCCGGCGCCGGTCGAGGTAGCCGATTCGATCTCTCTTGAACTGCAAGCGGTCGATCACCCAGGGTTCGGGCTTCTTCGGGGTCTTCTTTTCATCCTCACCGTCCCCCGGTTTAGGGTCTTTGATCAGGAGCACAAGCTGCTTCCCGTCGGGCGACCATTCGTGTCCGCGCACACCCTGTTCGATGCTGGTGAGCTGTTGGGCCTCTCCTCCGCGGCGGTCGAGCAGCCACACTTGAGATCCACTCGACTGGTTTGAACTCTGAAATTCGCGTTCCGGGCGCCCGGATCGGAAGGACAGAAACTTGCCGTCCGGGCTCCAGCGTGGCTGGCTGCCGGAGCTTCCCTTGCGCGTCATTCGGATCTCGGCGCCGTCACTGGTGGACGCCATCCAGATGCTGGTTTCCGAACTGTCGCCCTCCAGGCTCGACTCGCTTACCGTGTAAGCCACCCAGCCGCTGTCCGGGCTGAACTGAGGATCTCCGACTCGTTTGATCGCAAAGAGGTCATCCACATGAATCGGACGTGGCCCAGCGGATGGTTCCTGGCCCTGGAGACCGGCCAGGCAGGCAAGCAGACAGAGAATGGAGGCGGTGAATCTCAAAAGCATGAGCGTTTCTCCGGGATGCGAATCTGTGAGCGTCCGTGACCTGGCGATCTTATCAACATGTCTTGTTGCGAGTCACTCGAGCAAGTTCAGAGACTCCACAGCGATTCCAAGTCGCCGCTTGTCGGTTGAACCCGGATCGACTTCCCGGGGCACGAAGGTGCTGCTGATGAACTCGATCTTCAGGCGGTCAGTGTCGGGAGGGCAGGTGGAGAGGTCCAGGGTCAGAGACACTGCGCCCGGCGGAACCGTATTCTCGAACAATGGACACCCGTTAGCGAGGATCCTCAGCGCCGTCCCCTTGGGCCCGGTGTGCACCAGTTTCAGCTCCAGGCCTTGCGGAGGCTCCGTCGGATCGATAGGTATGCTGAAGCTGGCGTTTCCGTTGGTCCAGCGAGCCGGGTGGTCACCCCACCATTCCTGCGGATAAAACCCCGAGAACTCGACCCCCCGACGCCACCGGGCAACCTCGAGAATCAGATTGTTGGTAGGCGTCTGTTCAAACTGTGAGGAATAGACTCGGGACAGGATTGGATCCTTGTCGTCTCCCCTGATCGCGAACACTTCCACCAGATTTTTCCCAGCTGTGAAAGCACTTTCCGGAACCAGGGCCTCCCAGGTACCTCTCTGCCTTCCTGCGACCGGAAAATCGTAGGTTTGAGTGGTGGTCCAAATCTGCCCGTTGATGCCGACGGCGAGATCGACCGGTGTTTCCCCGGCTGGCTCAATGTAACCGGAGAGCAGGCTGGGGATGAAGTCGGACCGGGGGTCCACCGCAGAAAAAAGATCGGAGTAGTGGAGTTGAGCCCGGAGGCAATCGTCCTCACTGGCACCCAGCCGGGTCACTTCGTGTCCGATCAATTCCGGGAACGCCGGACTCCATGACCACTTGGACGTATCGTTGGAGTGCAACTGGTACTTCTTGAGCGCGCTCTCATACTTGGAGTCGAACTCCTCCGGCATGAGTTGCAGCGATCGGGTGGCGCCGGCAAAGAAGATGGTCTTGGTGGGACGCCTTTCTGATCCGGTCCCCAGGACCGATTGACCATCCGTCGGCCAGGTGAGCGGGCTTTCAAGTGCATCAGCGATGGTGGTCAGCACGTCGATGGTCTCGACATTCGAATCGTCGATCCTGGGGCCTCGCCGTCCGGGTAACTTGACCAGAAGAGGAACAGCCATGATGTCCACAAAGTTGGTGCTGGAGGGTTCCTTGAAGAGATCTCCCGGCCGGAAGCTGGCCCCGTGATCCGAAGTAACCACCAGCAGGGATCTCTCGTAGAGACCGACCTCCCGGAGACGGTCCAGGAGCCTGCCCAGAAGCTGATCCGCGTACCGAACTTGCAAGAGGTGGCGCAGGTAGCTCAGTTCCACTGCGAGAGCTTTGCTGGTCCACCGCTCCCCGGGCAAGAGTCCGGTCAGACTCTGGGTGTGGCCGTAGTACTTGCCCGAGGGGAGAAGCTGAAACGGTTCGTGCGGAAGCAGGCTGTGGAGAAAGTAAAGTGTCGGTTGCGGATCGTCGGCTCGAATGGATGCAATGAATTGAAGCGGCCCCCGCCGCCGATCCTGGTCCCTCTCAGCAACCCAGGGATTGCTTGGAGATTGCCGGTGCTCGCCGGCAAAGTTCTTCCACTTTTGGTCGACAGGGGGAACCAGGTGGGCGAAATCGGAGGGTGCAAGAATGTGGTAGTAAGCAATGGAAAGGTCGGCCAGCAGAGTCCACAGCCTCGCCCCGAAACCTTCCGGGGACTGCCTACAGCGATCCTCTCGGCACAGGCGGGTGATGGGTTCATAGACCTTCAGATTGTAGTGGGCCAGAACTTCGAACAGATTCCTGGGATGATCTGCTGCGGTGGGGAGTGAAGAGGGACGCGGATAATCGCCGGCCAAGAGGGCTGGAAGAGCATGGTTGGTGCGGTCGCTGACCGTGGTTGCGCTCCGAAACCAGATCGCCTCCCTGGCCAGCTTCGCGAAATGAGGATAGAGCTCTGGATCAATCAGTTTTCGGTCATCGAGCAGAGAGACAAGCGGTAACTGGTCGAAGATCGCCACAACCACCGGAGTCTGCGACTCGATCCCGGAGGTGACCGTGTCGACGGGCCCCGCTGGGAACAGAAGCTTGTTGATCGGAGATCTGGTCAGGAAGAGTGCAGGGAAGAGCAGCAGCCCTGGGGCCAGACAGGAAACAAACAGACGGATTGAACCAAATCGAACGTAACCGATTCCTGTTGCGATGCCAATCACCGCAGACGTCGACAGCACCAGCCAGCCGGGCACTGCTGGACCGTGCTTCAAGGCGGGCAGCCAGAAAGCGGACGTCAGGCCGGCCACTGCCAGCCCAAGAACGACCCGACGTGCCCCCCAGTGGCCGGCCCCCGCGAGTCGCACCAGGAATAGCAAGGTCACCGGGGGCCCCAGCAGGAGAATCGCCACGAGCAATATCAGGCCCACCGCTTCGACACGATGGGCGATGAGGAACTCCGGGCTTCGGGAGATCAGGTCGAACAGAGGCTGGGCCAGGGCGAAGCTCGAGAGCACAGCCAGATGGAAGGCTTCCGGGCGGTGACTGTCTGACCCACAGGTGCCGAATCTGGCCCGCATGGTGTCTGAAAGCCTAAGACCCAGCCGGTCGAGATTCAACCGCACACTCTTTCCACAACTCTCTCGACTGTTGTTTCCTTTAGAGACACCTGCCAGAATTCTGGAAGATGAGACTCTCCGAAAACCGGAAGAGGGCTTTCGTGGCTACGGGTCTCTTCCTTCCGTTTCTCGCCCTACTGATCACTCTCGTCGATATGCCAGATGCAGCAGTGGCGGGCGACGCAGCAGTACTGGAGCTAATGACCAGGCAAACGGCTCGGGGAGAGAATCTGCTCGGACCCTATTCCCGATTCCACTTTAACCATCCAGGGCCGTTCTACTTTTTCTCAATGCTACCGTTGTACTACTTCTCTGGACAAGCTCACGGAAGCTTTCTGTTCACTGCGACTCTCATTAATCTGGTCGCGGTTATTTGCATCTTCCTGGCAATTTACCGTCAGCCCTGGCTGCCATTTCTCAGTGCGGCAACAGTGCTGTCTCTTTACCTTGGACACCTGGGATCCGAGACGCTCTACAGCGAATGGAATCCGAACATTTCCATCCTTCCATTCGCGTCGTCTATTTTCTGTTTTGCTGCTGGCGTTTCAGGTCGTTGGATGTTCTTTTTCCCGGCTCTAGCAATGGTGTCGTTCGCTGTGCAAAGCCACATCGCATACACGCTATCTGCTGTCTTGATCACGCTGGGAGCTTTCTGTCTGGTTCTTTGGCCGGGACTTGTTGGCGCTGCTTCCAACCGGCAGAAAGATTGCCGGCTGGCAATGGCGCTGAGTATTTTTCTGCTGTTTCTTTGGTTTCCAACGACTTACCAAGAACTTGCTTCGGAACAGGGAAACCTTTCGCGAATCGTCTCTTTTTTCAGGCTCGGATACGAGCCTAAGACTATTGAAGTAACCATTGGGGTTGTGGCCGAACAGCTAACAGGAATGGTTTCGAAGAGCCTTGATCGGCCTGAGGAGGAATCGTCACGCCACGTTTGGTTCGGTCTGTTGCTGTTGCTTGGAGTAGCATCGACTTACCTCTTTTCTCGACGAAGATGCGCAGCTATATCTGCGTCGCTTGGCCTGTTTTGTTTGGTTGGGTTAGGCGGCGCCCTGCTGTCTGTTTGCCGAATCGTGGGCCCCGTTCCTGACTATACCGTTCGTTGGATAAGTAGTGTAACTTTTTTTCTGTAATTTCTGGTCAGGCCTTGGGTCGGAAAGACAGAGGTCTGGGACAGGATTCTCCAAAAACAGAAACGAGAATCTGGCAAGGAGAATCAAATGAACCCAGACCTGGAAAAGAGAGTACCAGGGGAGATCCTGGCGGAGTTGATCGAGGAAGGAACAGAAGCCTTTCGAGGAATCCTGGAGAAGTTGTTAGAGGTGGACCCCATCGGTTGGACCACTTGGCGGCATTTCTAAGGTGGACTCCGCAGTTCTTGTTGCCGCCAGTAAGGGAAATTCTGAGAGGGGGCGAGCCTGAGGGCAAGGTCCCTCTCAGAATGTTTTTTCAAGCCAGTGTACACCTCCTCCGGCGTCGCCCCAGCGTGCGCCGAGTGAGGTCTCTCGCTGTTGTATAGGTCGATCCAATGGCCGATCCCTTGACGGGCTTCCGACCCGGTTTCGAAAGCGTTCAGATAGACGCATTCGTATTTGAGTGAACGCCACAGACGCTCGATGAAGACGTTGTCCATCCAGCGGCCTCTCCCGTCCATCGAGATACGCACCCCGGCCCCTTTGAGTAGTCCCGTGAACTCCGTGCTGGTGAACTGACTCCCCTGGTCTGTATTGAAGATCTCCGGGGGATCGTACCTGTTGAGCGCTTCCTCGAGTGCTTCGCAACAAAAGGACGGCTCCAGCGTGTTCGACAGCCTCCAGGACAAAACCCAGCGGCTGTACCAGTCCATGATCGCCACCAGGTACAAAAAGCCCCGACGCATCGGGATGTAGGTGACATCCGTGCACCACACCTGATCGGGCCGGGTGACCGCCAATCCTCGAAGAAGATACGGATACACTCGATTCTCCGGGTGAGGCTGTGAAGTCCGCGGCTTTTGATAGATGACCGCCAGGCCCATTTTGGCCATCAGACGACGAACCCTCTTGCGGCCTACCCGAGAGCCCCGCCGTTTCAAGTGATAGACCATCTGCCGGGATCCGTAGTAGGGGGTCTTTAAGAACTGCTCGTCCAATCGTCTCATCAGTTGCAGGTTTTCTTCGCTCTCGCCTTTGGGCTCATAGTACAAAGTCGAACGGTTCAGACTCATCAGCCTGCATTGTCTACGAATGCTCAGCCTCGGGTGCTTTGGCTCGATCGTGGCCCTTCTGGCCTTTACACTCAGCGATCGAGCGCTTTGGACAAAAAATCCTTTTCCACCGTCAGTTCGCCGATCTTGGCATAAAGCTCTTTGGTCTCCGCCTCGCTTCCTCTCTGACGCTTCTCAACCTTGCCCGCGAACACATCGCCCAGACCTTCCCTGGCCCGCTTTTTCCAATGCGTGATCACACTCGGATGGATCTCGTAGCGAGCCGCCAACTCGCTCAGGGTGCGTTCGCCTCGAAGCGCTTCCAGCGCCACCTTCGCTTTAAACTGAGCTGAGAAATTCCTTCGTTTTGCCATGACTCCTCATCCTTTCTGATTCAGGTCGGAGCCACCTTAACAAATGGTCCAGTTTTCCGGGTCCACCTCTGTTCAACGTGGCGATGCAGTTGGAAAGAAGCGAGTTTCTGGGAGCGGAAGCGTACGAGAGAACAGCCAGTCGGCGAGGCTATCGAAACGGATTCAAAGGCAAGCGGATTCAGACTCGAGTGGGAGAGCTGCACTTGGAGATTCCACAGGTGCGTGGGTTGAGGTTTTATCCCAAGTCGCTGGAGAGGGGTTGCCGTTCGGAGAAGGCCCTGAAGCTGGCCATTGCCGAGATGTATGTGATGGGCGTCTCGACGAGGAAAGTCACCGAGATCACGGAGCAGCTGTGTGGGTTGGAGATCTCGGCCACCCAGGTCTCGAGAGTGGCCGGGATGCTGGACGAAGAGCTGGAAGAGTTTCGAAGCCGGGAGCTGGGAGAGTATCCGATCGTGTATCTGGATGCCCACTACGAGAAGGTTCGAAGAGGCGGCAGGGTGCAGGACGTGGCCATCCTGAAAGCCATAGGAGTCAATCGTTTCGGGACGCGGGAGGTGTTGGGTGTGAGCGCCAGGATCAGTGAAGCGGAGGTGCATTGGCGAGGGTTTCTGGGAGATCTGCACAAGCGTGGACTGAGAGGGGTCGAGCTGTTTGTCAGTGACGATCACGAAGGACTGAAGGCGGCCAGGCGGGCAGTTTATCCGTCGGTGCCCTGGAACCGTTGTCAGTTTCACCTGAGCAAAAACGCCCAACAATATGCTCGCCGCAAAGAGGACAAGCCCCGCATCGCCCAGGCCATGCGGGACATTTTCGATGCCCCGTCTCGAGAGGATGCCGAGGAGCTCAAGGGTAAAGTCGTCAAGAAGTTCGAAAAGATTGCACCGGAGTTCGTGAGCTGGCTGGAAGACAACCTGGATGAAGGGCTGACAGTGTTTGATTTTCCGAGGAGCTGGTGGCGAAGGATCCGAACCATCAACGGACTGGAGAGACTGCACCGGGAGATCCGGAGACGAACCCGGGTGGTGGGAATCTTTCCCCACGAAGCATCGGCGCTGCGGCTCATCTCGGCTGTGCTTGCAGAGATACACGAGGAGTGGTTAACCGACCGGCAATACCTGAACCTGGCCGGCTGGAAAAAACAAGTGGAGCAATTCTTCCCTACAGGCCCTAGAGGAAATTACAGAAAAACGGTTGCTTAACCGTTGGATATCTGCTCTGGGCCTGGTTGGTCTGACATCTACCCTCATGTTTGTCGTACCCATGGTTGCTACTTGGCGCGCAAGCATCCCGTTTGTCGCAAACCTGGCTTTAGTCGGCCTTTTTTCGCTCTTGTCGATCTCCAACCTGCCCTCTGTGCCAATAATGGTGAGACACTTCTTCCCGGCTAAATTAGAGTAGAGGGCGAGAAGCTGGATTACAGAATGATAGAAAACAGAAGCGACAAGAAACTGAGGATTTTGGAAACCTCGGAGCGGAGGGGAGAGGTCTCCAAAATCGCTGCGGGACGGACCGAGCCCGAGAAGGCGTTGCCGCGACCCGACCCGGAAGTTCCTGCCAAGGCAACCCGTCGCCGGTTTTCAGCCCGCTATAAGCTCCGGGTCCTGGAGCAGGCCGATGGCTGCGAAGAGTCGGGCGAAGTGGGAGCATTACTGCGCCGAGAAGGACTTTACTGGTCGAATCTGCAGACCTGGCGACGCCAACGCGAGCACGGAACGCTGCAGGCATTGACCCCTCGCAAGCGGGGACGAAAGGCAAAGCCGGTCAATCCTCTGGATCATCAACTGAGGCAAGTGGAGGCTGAGAATCGGAAGCTGAAACGCAAGCTCGAGAAGTTTGAAGCCATGCTGGATCTCCAAAAAAAAGTCTCGCAACTGTTGGGAATCTCTCTGGCGAGCAGCGAAGAGAACGGAGACGAGAGCTGATGGACGAAGCTTTGCGATTCTCACAATCCCACGGAGTCCGTGCCGGCTGTCAGGCTCTGGATCTGCCGCCATCGAGTCTGTATCGGGAGAAACTTCGGCGCGAACGGCCGGCGCTGGATCCTCGGCCTCGGGCCGCATCCCCACGCGCCTTGAGCCCGCCCGAAAGGGAAGCCGTTGTGGAGGTCCTGCACAGCCGACAGTTTATCGACAAAGCTCCTGCCGCCGTATGGGCGGAGCTGCTGGACGAAGGGCGATACTTGTGCTCGATTCGAACCATGTACCGCATTCTGGCCAAACGTCTGGAAGTTAGAGAACGCCGTCGCCAGCGCCGCCATCCCCAATACTCCAAGCCGGAACTTCTGGCCACCGGCCCGAACCAATGCTGGTCGTGGGACATCACCAAGCTGAAGGGGCCCGTCAAATGGAGCTATTACTACCTCTACGTGATCCTGGACATCTTCAGCCGCTATGTGGTGGGCTGGATGGTGGCCACCCAGGAAAGCTCCCGCCTGGCCAAGGTCTTGATCGCCCAGAGCTACTCCAAGCAGGAGATCGTAGCGGGTGGTCTCACCCTGCATGCCGATCGTGGCTCGTCGATGAGTTCCAAAGCACTGGCCTTGCTACTGGCCGATCTGGGAGTCACCAAGTCTCACTCTCGGCCTCATGTCTGTGACGACAATCCCTACTCGGAATCCCAATTCAAGACCCTCAAGTACCGTCCCGAATTCCCGGCTCGTTTCGGCACCATTCAGCAAGCCAGAGACTTTTGTCGGGATTTCTTCGATTGGTATAACCGCGACCATCGCCATTCGGGTATCGGCCTGCACACTCCCGCGGATGTGCACTACCTCACCGCCATCACCACCCGTCGCGATCGATCCCAAACATTGGAGGCCGCCCATGCACTCTTCCCGGAGAGATTTCCCAACGGCAAACCCGTTCCTCCTCCTCTTCCCGAGGCGGTCTGGATCAACCCTCCCGAAAAGGAGAACTTTTGAGATGAAACTACAGTAATTTATTCACCAAAGTGTCTCAAAGTTGTTGACACGTTCCGCTGAGGGAAGCATGGGCGCCGCATCGCCTCAGGGAAAGGTTGGATTTGCCCGTACATGCGAGAGTAGCGAGACTTGGCGTTGAGACAGAGCAGTGGCTCCGCGACAACGATGCCGACGAGTTTAAGGTCAGAATCGGCTCGCACCGGGCCTGGCCGATTGTGGCTGGCCTAGTGCTCCAGTTTGAAAAGAACGATGTTCACTACTGTATGGAGAATTCATGGCTCTTCATGTTCGGAAGATCTAAGGCATGCGAACAAGACGTCGACGGGATTCTTACTGTGGGCGACGGACGGCTTTCTGAAGCGTTGTGCCAGGATGATCGTTTTCAGGCGATCGTTGAGTCACCGCAAGATTCCATCTTCTTTTCCAATCACCCTCCAGAGCCGTCTGTGATCGACTTTTCCGGTCCAGAATCGATTCTCTACCTTGAAAGTGGCTTCGCGGGGATTTCCCAGATCCAGCCAGGTCGAGGTCAGTGGTCATTGGGGCTTTCATCGTCTCTGGCCCTGCCGTTGATCCCGAACCGGCACTATGTACTGGATATCTCCTGCCGGCCGCTACCTGTAACCGGTCGGATTCAGGTCATGAAAGTGATTCTGAACCAGCACGAGCTTGGCGAGTATCCCATGGTCGAGAGAGAAATCAGCTACCTCATTCCGTTTCCGGCTGAACACGTCCAGAGTCTGAATGAAGTTCGATTTGAGTACGCCTACGCCGAACCTCCGATGCATCATCTTGAGGGATCCTCTGACGGGCGTCCCTTGGCCGTGTTCTTTCGAAGAGCCCGGATTACTCCAGGAGACGCCAGATAGAGGGCTGGAGCTTCCGTCCAAGTTTCTTGCCAGCCAGACTACGAATCGGGCAGTCATCGCAAGAGGTCGACTGACCATTTGGTTCGATGAGGACGTCATCGCCGCCTTGCGGAACGCCAGCCCGCCCTAATAGAGAATTCGGTACAATCTGGCCGTATGGCAGCCCTTACCACTGACCCCTTCGCCAGGCAATTTTCGCCTTTCGGACCTCCCCTATCTCAGCCTCTTGGTCCTGATGGTGGCTGCACCTTTCGAGAAAGTGAGGCCTGCTTTTACCTTCCTCGGGATGGAGTTGACTAACCTAGTCTAGGGCGGTGGCAAAGCAGATCCTGACAGACCAGCTGATTCCGATTCTTATTTCCATCGATGCGGAACCCGATGGAACGTTCATTGATCCGAAGCAGAGAGTTTCCTGGCATGGTTTTGAACGTTCGGAAGCTGTGATCGAACAGTGGCGAGAGGACCTGGAACGGGTCACGGGGCGGGAAGTACACGTCACATGGATGGTGCGTTTGGATCCCCAGATCGAAAAGGTCTACGGGTCGCTCCAGTGGGGCGTCGAAAACTACGGCAGGAGGCTGGAACGAAGTGCGCGGCAGGGCGATGAAATCGGTCTTCATGTCCATACCTACAGGTGGGACAGCGCAAAGAATAAATGGGTCGTGGATTACTCCAACCAGGATTGGGTCGAGCGCTGTGTTGAGCTGGGGTATCAGGCCTTCACAGACGCCCTGGGTCGACGGCCGCGGAGTTTCAGCATGGGGAGCTCGTGGTTGAATCAGCCCACCGTGCGAAAGCTGGAGGATCTTGGCATCCTTTACGACTTGTCTCTCCTGCAAGGCGTCGGCTCTGCGCCGCTCAGCACCATTTTGGGTCCGGGTGGAACCCGGTACCATGCCGGACTGTTCCGCTCTCTCCCGGCGTCCGTTTCGGCCGTCTCTCGAGGATTTCACCATTCCCGACCCGGCCCGGCGTGAAGGGGTCTGGCTGATCCCAGTGTGCACGGGAACTTTCCAGTTCCCTTTGTGGCGTCGGGTCCTCAATCGATTGCGCGGGATCCATTGCGGCGATTCGAGACCGAGAAAACTGTCACTGGGGCTGGGAGCCTCCCTGTTCGGGCCCGGTTTTGACCACTGGCTGGAGGCCTCAGAGAGGCGCCACGTGCTCATCACCACGCGTTCCAGCCAGTTTGTTGCGGCGCTATCTCGGATGGCGGACTCCATTCAGTTTCTGGCTTCCCACGGCGAGGCCGCTAGATTTGCTTTTTCGACACCAGCTGAAGCCGTGAAGCTGCTGGGTCTGGAAGAGGAAGAGGGCTCTGGGTCCAGGCTCTAGGTTCTAGGATCTGGGTTCTGGGTTCCCGGACACCGGCGGTCGGTCACCGTTCGTCATAGCCGAACCGTCTCATCATTGGGTGATTCCTGTGTCGCTCGAAGAAGTTCACCAGTCGTTCATCTCTCAGGAAGGCTCGACTGCGGTCCTTTCTCAGCTGGCGGGCCAGTGTTTCCAGATCGGCGGCATCGACCGAAAGGTCGAGAAAGCCGAGAATGCGATGCAGTTCGTCTGGCGGATTTCCGAGAAGCTGCTCGAAGTGGAGCGTGAGGCAGCGATTGTCCGGGAGTTTTCGGGTTGCGGCCAGGGTCGCTTCCAGATAGCCGGACCAGAGGCCGAAGGCTTTCTCCAGGCTGCCGGTTGGTTGGGAGGTACGTGGATTCTTCAGATGGACCAGTCTATCCAGAGTTCTGGCGGCTCTCAGCCACAGCGATTCGGCCCGCTCACCCGCAGCGCGCTCTCGCACGAGCAGGCTCCGGGCCACGTCGATTCCGTTGCGAACAATGTGCAGGACTCTGGCCTGCGGAAACAACCCCAGCCACACGGGGAGGGTCAGGCAGTTGCGCGGATCCTTCCATCCCCAGGGGCGAGTCTGGTGGAAAAGGTTGCCATCCTTCCAGCGTCCCACTCCCAGGTAGCGAACGGCCAGACCGGAGCGGCAGGCCTGGATCGCCGCGTCCTGGTAGAGGAGACACTTCTCATGGCTGGCCAACGACAGCAGGAAGTCTCCAGGCTGGTACCACGAGGAGCCGGCCATCGAGAGAAGGGACTCGTTGGTCTCCATAAAGAACCGAGATTCCCGGTGGCGTGGCTCTCTGTCTGCCCCCAGCCAGACACCACTCTGAGAGAGGAGGCGGGCCAGGATGCTCGTGCCCGAACGGTGCATTCCGACGATGATCGTGGGCGGACAGGCCATGTAGCGAGTACGGTGCTCCGGTTGCTGAGAACGAGATCCAGGGTTGAATCAATCGTCCTTTTGGTCAATTATGCTCAACTCGAATCCGATGCAAATCAATGAGCGTGACCTGACCTTCAATATTATTTATTTGCCCGGGACGTTCAAGCTTCTCAGCGTGTTCCTGTTAAGTCTGTTGGATCACTCCTCGTCATGCGGGTTCCGTCTTATCGCAAACGGCTGCGGAGAAGGGGAGTTGCGTCTGATCCAGGGCTTTTGCCGCAGGTATCCTCGTTTGAGCTGGGAGGTGGTCGCGACAGGAGTTCCCCTGGCTCATGGTGAAGTGCTCTCCCTGTTACAGGAGAAAGAAGAGTCCCCCGTTTTTGCTTTTATGGACAGCGATATTTTCGCCACAGCTCCTTTTCTCGCCGATCTTCTGACAGCAGCCGGCAGTGCGGATGCAGTTTTCTCGTGCACGCCGTTGTGGGCCGAGGGGCCCCTGAGGGCAAGCCGGGAGAGCATGGTTCTTTCGGGCATATTCAATGAGCTGGCGGACGGGAGCTGCCTGGGCGGTGCCTACTTTTCCATCTATGATAACCGGAAACTGAGCCTGTGTAGAGCCGAGACGACTGTTGATCTGGGGCTCTATCTGTGGCGCCAGATCCCACGTCAGGTGCGCGGCGAACTGCGTGCGGCGGGGAAGGTAAAAGGGATCTACGACACGGGAAAGCTGTTTAACATTTTGCTGGGGCACCGGGGTGCCGCCCTCACTTTCAAGATCAGTCCCAGTCTGATTCATGTGGGCGGGGTCAGCCTCGTCGCCTCCCCCCGGCTAGAGAAACGGCTCCGGATCCGTCTTCGCAGCGCGCTGCCGTCCGGATTGCTTGCCCTCTACCGGACCCTCCGAGCGGGGCAGCCGATAAGCTCCGAAGAGAGCCGCGCCCTGGTGGAGAGAAGGCTGCAGCGAAGTACGATCTCCAGGCACTGCTGCTCGGTTTTATCCGCGTTTGCGGGTCTTGCGGTGGACAATTCGGATGCCCGCAACCATCCTGGAATGGAAGAAAAACTCGAAGCTCTCGAGAGCCACCTTAGGTTGCTCTTGCGAACCTACGGCCTTGAGCTTCAAAGGGGCCCCGGCCCGGACGGGAGATGTTCATGACTGAGAGAGTTTCCTGCCTCCTTCTTTCCCTTCTGGTTGCAGGGCTGATTTCGCCGGCTGAGGCCGAGACCCCCGACCCTCCGATCGATGAGAAGTTCTTCGGGACCCTGACATACCGTCACGTGGGACCTTATCGCGGTGGTCGGGTAACGGCCGTGACGGGCATCCCGGAAGAGCCCCTGACCTATTTTTTCGGGGCCAGTGGTGGCGGGGTTTGGGAGACGGACGACGGAGGTCATACCTGGAAAAATATCACCGATGGTTTCCTCAACGTGGGCTCGATCGGAGCCATCACGGTCGCCCCTTCCGATTCCGCTGTCATTTACGTCGGCACCGGCTCAGCCTGTCCGCGGGGCAACGTTTCGATAGGCGACGGCATGTACAGATCGACTGACGGCGGTTCAACCTGGAACCATATCGGATTGAAGAAGGCGGGGCTGATCTCTCGAATTCGAGTTCATCCCGATGACCCGGACCACGTCTACGCAGCGGTTCTTGGGAACATCTTCGGCCCGAATCCTGAAAGGGGCATTTTTCGATCGACTGATGGCGGAGCGACCTGGGAAAAGGTTCTCTTTGTTTCAGAACGGACCGGGGCTGTCGATTTGTCGATGGATGAGAACAATCCGAGGATCCTTTTCGCGGCGGTGTGGACAGCCCAACGGAAGCCCTGGACGTTGATCGACGGGAGTGACGAGGGTGGGATCTATAAGAGCAACGACGGCGGCAACACCTGGGAACAGCTTCGGAAAGGGCTTCCCGAGACTCCCTGGGGGCGCGCCGGCGTGGCTGTCTCCGCTGCCGACCCGAAGCGGGTGTGGGTGGTCGCAGCAGCCGGAGGCGGCGGGGTTTTTCGATCCGACGACGGGGGCCAGTCCTTCTCGCGGGTGAATCGGGACAGAAAACTCCGGCAGCGCGCCTGGTATTACAGCCATATCTTTGCTGACCCGCCGGACAAGGACACGGTGTATGTGCTCAACACGGTGTTCTACAAGTCGATTGACGGGGGCAAGACCTTCGACCAGCGCATCCGGGTCCCTCACGGCGACAATCATGATCTGTGGGTGAACCCCGACGACTCCCGGTTCATGATCAATGGCAACGACGGAGGCGCCAACGTTTCCTTCAACGGAGGGAGAACCTGGTCCACTCAGCACAATCAGCCGACCGCGGAGTTCTATCGCGTGAGTGTCGACAACCAGTTTCCCTATCGACTTTACGGTGCCCAGCAGGACAACTCCACCATCTCGGTTCCCAGTTGGAGCCCCGGAGGAGTCGACCCCAGGGAGCACTGGTTTGCAGTGGGGGGAGGAGAGAGCGGTCACATCGCAGTGGATCCGCGCGATGCCCGGGTCGTGTACGCAGGCAACTATATCGGCTACATTTCGCGCCTCGATCGAGCTCGGGGCCACCAGCGCAACGTGGTGATCTATCCTCAGATGCACGATGGGCTGGCGGGACGAGAGATTCGATATCGTTTCCAGTGGAACGCGCCCATCCGAATCTCACCGCACGATCCCGATGTGCTCTATCACACCTCTCAATATGTGCACCGGTCTCGCGACGGGGGACAGAGCTGGGAAACGATCAGCCCCGACCTGACCACTGACAATGATGCCTACCAGGGCATTCCAGGTGGTCCCATCCAGCATGATCACACCGGGGTGGAGCTGTACTGCACCATTTTTGCCTTCGAGGAATCCCCGCATCGGGCAGGAGAGCTGTGGGCCGGAAGTGATGACGGCCTGGTTCATATTTCGCGCAACCACGGAAAGGACTGGAGTGATATCACGCCGCCCGGGATGCCGGCCGAGGGCACCGTAAACTCCATCGACCTGTCGACTCATGTGGCGGGCCGGGCACTCGTCGCCGTGTACCGATACCGGCGAAATGACTCTCGACCTTACATCTTCCTCACGAACGACTACGGACAGAACTGGAAGCTGCTGACGGACGGAAAAAACGGGATTCCCGAGGATCATTTCGTGCGTGTTGCCCGGGAGGATCCAGAGCGACCCGGTCTCTTTTTTGCAGGGACCGAATTTGGAGTGTATGTCTCTTTCGACGATGGGGACCAGTGGCAGCGCCTGCAGCTGAATCTTCCCAGGACGCCGGTCACGGATATGCTGGTTCACCGGGGAGATCTGGTAGTGGCAACCCAGGGACGCTCCTTCTGGATGCTGGACGACCTGTCTCCTCTTCGGCAGTTGGATGAGCAGGTGCTGGAGTCTTCCATCTACCTGTTCAAGCCTCGAGTCGCCTATCGTACTCAAATTCGGGGTTTTCGGGGCGGGATCGCCCCCGAACGCCCGCCGCTGGGAGCCCGGATCCATTTCTATCTGTCAGAACAGAAGGGACCTGTCACCGTTCGTATCCGGGACGATGAGAACCGTCTTGTCCGAACATTCCAGGGCCGTTCGGGTGAGGTCGAGGAGGACCAGGAGGGGGGGCCACCAGAAAGAAGAGGCTCTCAGCGCAACACGTTCAGCCTCAAGGCTGGAATGAACCGACTGGAGTGGGATCTAGACTACCCTGCTCCCGATCTGGCCCCCGGAACCGTGATGTCGCTGAGTCGAACCTCGAGGGGACCCAGAGCGGCGCCGGGTAGCTACACCGTCGAGTTGGAGGTCGATGGTGAGAAGAAGACTGAGAATCTCGAGGTCCGAAAGGATCACCGCTGGGAGGCTTCGGACGAGGACCTGCAAGAACAGTTTGCCCTGGCCAGGTCCGTTCTGGAGCAACTGAACCGGTCTCATGCGGCTATTCGCAGAATCCGTTCCGTTCGCGGGCAGGTCGAGGACCTTCTGGACCGGGCCAGCAGGGCGGGACTGGACAATGTGAAACGACTTGAACAGGTCGGTGAGGGGCTGCTCGACGAGCTGACCTCGATTGAGGAGGAGTTGATTCAAACCAGGAACGAAAGCGGCCAGGATCCGATCAATTTCCCGCCTCGCATCGACAATCAGATCGCTTATCTGTTCGGCGTGGTCAATTCACAGGACACTTTTCCGACGGAGGGCTCCTACCGGAGATACGAGGATTTGAAGGGCGAGTTGTCGGAAATCCTGGAGCGTCTGGACCGAGTGATGACCCCCGGGGTTCGCGACTTCAACCGCAAGGCTGGAAAAGCCGGAATCAGCGGGGTGCTCCTGCCCGACAGGTAGCAGGAGTCCTGAGAATCATTGCTTCTTGACGGTCCGGGTCTGCCGTTCGCTTTCCTCCCCCCCGGAGCGCTCTTCTCTGTAGGTGCTGGAGACGGTCAACCGGCCGCTGCTGTCAGGGATTTCGACGCGGATCTCGGTGCTTCCCCCGGCCTCGCCTCCCGGTGAGGTAGAAGAGACGATTCTTTCCAACAGTTGCATCTTGCCGCTACCCTGATTGCGGATCTCCAGGTCCTGCACGATTTCCAGCAGACCGTCGGCAGTCCTGGACTGCACGGTGTTCACTCTCTCGGCCAGTTGCAGCCTTCCTTCCGGGTTCACACTTCGGGTTTCGGTCGTGCGCCGGATGGTTCCGTCTTCGTCCTCCCGCTCCCGGCTCGTAATCCGGTCGCTCAGCGTCAGACGCCGGGTGAGACCGGCCCGGTAGACTTCTTCCTCCGTCCTTCTCTCTTCGCCCACGGCCCGAGTGACTGCCGTCCGCCGCTCCGTGGCTTGCCACTGGCGGTTGCCGTCGACAACGTAGGAAATGCGGTCGAGTTCGAGAGTTCCATCCTCGCGGCGCCGCTCCGTTTGAACAAATTGCTGAACGGGCTCCAGGCGCCGGTCCGCCCCCAGCTGAGACACGATGGTCTGCACTTCGAACTGGTCTTCCCCTCTGGCAACCACTCGCTGCGTTTCTTCCACTTGAACCTGAAGCCGGCCATTGGCATCCGGGTTCGAGATGGTTTTGACGGCTTCTTCGTGGCCGTTTTCCTGTACCGTCCGGCGTACCTCCGTCACCGTGAGGAGTCGCCGTGAGCCGTACTCGTCGTCGTGATAAGTTTGGATTACCGTCCGAGTCGTCTCGGCACTGACACGGATGGTCTCCTGCTCAACGTAGGCTTGGGGATCGTGCTCCAGTTCCGGGGGAAAGGGCTGCAGGCGCCGCACCTGGTGGGCCGAATACCTCATGCCTTCGAGAGGGTCTCTATTATTCAGCCACCCTCCCAAGACCCCGAACTTCTTCTCTTCTTCCTCTTTTTTCTCTTCCTCGTTTTCCTGCTCTGCTCGTGCACCCTGAAAAGATAAGGCGCTCACGGTCGAGGGCAGGCTCGGGAGAGTTAACAGAAATACCGCCAGCAAAGAACTTTTCCAGTCATTTCCTGCAACTTTACTCTCCTCCCCCGAAAACTTTGTGTGATCCATTTAACGTCCCGATCGAGTCACCTGTCAATCGATTGTGACTTCTCAACCGGGAACCTACGGAGTGGGTACGTCGGGCCGGATGAGGTTTTCGGCCTTCAGTTCTTGCCACAGATCGGGGGGAATGTCGTGCTGAAAGTGAGCAATGTTCTGCTCTACGTGCTCGGGCTGGAAGGCTCCCGGTATGACACTGGCCACACAGGGGTGGCCAAAGGGAAACTGCAGGGCCGCCGCCGGCAGCGGGACTCCATGACTCTTGCACACGGCTTCCATGCGGCGCACTTTCTCCAGATCCTCGGGTGTGGCGTCCGCATAGTTATGCTTGGCGCCCTCGACGGCTCCCGTGACCAGAATTCCAGAACTGAAAACGGCTCCGATGACGACTCCCACGTCACGCTCCTGGCAACGGGGTAACTCGTCGTCCAAGGCGTCTTGCTCCATCAGGGTGTAGGGAATCGCGACCAGAAAGAAGTCCAGATCCACCAGATCAAGGAATCTGGGGATCATGCCCAGCTGATTGATTCCGACGCCGATTCCATCAATCACGCCGGCGCTTCGAAGGTCATCCAGCGCCCTCCATCCACTGGTCGCCAGGTGGCCGAGATGAGCCCCCAGCAGGGCTTCCGTTTTGTGGTACAGAAAATCAAGGTCGTGGATGAGAAGCAGATCGATTCGATTCAAGCCGAGGCGCTGCAGGCTGTCTTCAAAAGAGCGCATGATGGCATCGTAGCCGTAGTCAAAGACAGGCTCGAAGGGAAGGCCTCCAATCCAGGGGGAATCCTCGAGAACGGCCGGGTCGGAGGGCGGTCTGAGGATGCGGCCCACCTTGGTCGAAATGACAAAATCATCCCTTTCTTGCTGGGCTAGAAAACGGCCCACCCGGTGCTCGCTCAGGCCCAGCCCGTACCACGGAGAGGTATCAAAGTAGCGGACACCGTGATCCCAGGCGGCCTGCTGCGTAGCCTGGGCATCTTCGTCGCTGACGCGCACGAAGAGTTCCCCGATGGGAGCCCCTCCAAAGCCGAATTGAGTGAGTTGGACGTCGGTGCGCCCAAGCTTTCGCTTCTCAACTGGGTTCACTGGTGGTTACTCCTACGGCTCCGGATGGGGTGCATTGGTGCTGGTCTCGACGGCAATCAGCGCCGCCGATCCAATCTTCTGCAGCAGCCCCAGGATGGCCAGCACTTCTCCATTGAGGGTGCTGATCGTCATGGTGCCGGTGAAGTTGTTGCCAACCGTTTGCAGAAAGTTTTCGAAGAGAAGCACATTATCGACAAAGAGAGCCTTGCGCTCACCCGGATTGAGGGAAAGGTCCACATTCGCCCGTTCGTTCCCGCTACTGTCGATCATGCAGATGTTCATATCCACGACTGTGGGGTTCGGATTGTAGGCAGCGAAGCCGGTGTTTTCTCCAATGTTGACACTGACAAAGACCTGCTGAACGGCGGCCAGAGTGGCACTGGGAACGGAGACGAAGTTCCCCAGAACCGAGAAGGCCTCGGTCGCTTCGAGCTTTGAAGCTGTGCCAAGATCGGACACGACCTTGATGCTTCCCTCTGTCACGTCACCGGTCCCGAAGGTTTCAACATCGAAGACACCGCCCGCAGGAATATTGAAAGCGACAAAAGTCTGAGCACCGGACGGTGCACTCCCGGAGATGCTGACCGGAACCGCCTGCGGATCCCCTTTCGCGTCCTGAAAATTGATCCGGCCGATATCGGTTTGAAGACCGTTGTTACGGGCTACGACTCGAGTGCTGTTGGGTACGCCTCCGATCTCGCCGTTGATGTACTGGGCGAAGATGGCCTGGGCGAAACTCTCCAGGAAGTTCGGGTAAAGAAACTCAATACCACGGCGATCGTCCAGGCCAAGCCGGGCTCCGCGACCGTCGAAGTGGGCGGTGGGCCGCATCAAGGCATCGTCTTCCACCGGATCGAGACAGGTGGGGAACCTCTGGCAGGAATGGCCCAAACCCAGGGAGTGGCCGATTTCGTGGGCGTAGACTTCAGCCGCCTTGGCGCGTCCATTGGCATCGCCTGTCAGCTCGCAGTCCACACCGTCATTCATGACCATGTCGACTTCCGTGATCGTCAAATACGTCTGATCGCCGTAGGTGTGAATCATGTCTCCAAAAAAGCCTCCCCGTCCCAGGGTTCCCCCCATAGCACAGCTGTACGATCCGGGCATGTCTTCGTCAGGGTCTCCATAAGAGATGTTATTCTCGCCGTTGTTTGTGAATCCGGGGTTCTCGGGGACGCTTCCTGCTAGGATCTGGTCAATATTCGTGTTCAGGTCGTCGTTCCAGGCTGCGAAGGCGGCGTTGAGTTCGGCGTCTCCACCGTTGGCAGGTTGGGCTGGCCTCCGGCATTCCTCACCCATTGGACTGTTTCGCCTTTGTCGAACTTATCGTGCCGCGCAATGAAGCGGCCGATCGAGAAGCTGCCGGTGAAGGTGCCATCCAGCTCCGAGGGGTCGACGAAATAGTCCATGGCACGGGGCGACCCGGCTGAGTAGTCCTCCAGCCAGTCAGCAAACCTGTCGAAATCACGGGGCTGGTGAAAGCGTGCGGAATCCGCCGGTCTGGATCCGACTTCAACGGAACCGGCCAGATTGCGCTCGGCGATTCGTCGGTTCCCCATGATTTGCTCTCGAAACGCCCCCAGGTCCACGTGCAGGATCCCGTGGGAATCCGTTCCTGTCGGTACTAGAAAAAGAATCAGGCGTTGCTTGGCAGCGAACGACGGATTCCCCATCAAAACCAGACGGCTTCCACTCGGAGTCACTCCCCCGACGACGTCCACGGCGACCGTCTCTCCGTCGAGCCGGCCTTTGAGAAGGCGCTCCGAACGGATGTGGTACCGCGCGTAGGGTCGATTGGCCACGATGTTTTCCACCCGCTCGACAGTTCCGACCAGAACCAGCCGGGCCTGGTCGGTCAGGACGTCGTCGCGCATCATGACGTACGAGGTGGCCAGCAAAGGGGCCGTGAACAAGGTGAGGATCAAAACAAAGATTTTCAAGCACATGATTGGGGTCTCCCGGTTTCCGATCGTTTGCGTACCTCAAATGCAGGCTGAGCGAATTCTAGCATTTTCTACAGCTTCGAATTGACCACTCAGTTGCCAGGAATGCCGAAAAGTTGCTTTGCGGCGTCAGGAAGGGCGCGCAGCTGTCGATCTTAGGACCCAGGCCTTGGCACCCCGGCGACAACCGTCACGCTCTTGACTCGGATTGGCCAGGCTGCCAGAATTTTCAGCTGCCCGTAGTCACATGTTGCTTCGTAGTGCCCGAGGCTTATGAGTTACGCCACCAGTCTAACCATTCTCCGCATCCTCCTGGTTCCAGTCCTGGTTCTCCTGATCCTGAAGGGCGCTGCGATTGCGGCGCTACTCACCTTTGTAGCCGCGGGATTGAGTGATCTGCTGGATGGATGGATCGCCCGCCATTGGAGGCAGCAAAGCGAACTGGGAATGGCGCTGGACCCACTGGCCGATAAGTTCCTGCTGGTTAGCGCGCTCTTGGTCCTGAGCCTGCCCGGGGCCGCCGGGCCTTTCAAGATACCCCTCTGGTTGACCGTCACCGTGATCGGCCGCGACCTGCTTCTGGTGCTGGGAGCAGTGCTGGTCTACTGGTTGCGCGGTACGCGCATTTTTCCCCCCTCGATCTGGGGAAAGTCGTCTACTTTGTTTCAGATCTTGAGTGTATTTCTGGTTCTGGTCTCCAACGCAGGAATCCCCACGCCGATTCCGCTCGGCCCCATCTTTGTCGTCACACTCGCTTTGACTTTGATATCCGGTTTACACTATCTCTCCCGGGTAAGCCATCTGGGCGATTTTGTCGGGAAGAGTTCCTGAATCGTAGGACACCGACCGGAAGCAAAGGACACAAGTGGTTCAACGTGAGGAGAGCAAGGGAGTTGCTCCTTTCGACCTCGACCCCTCCCGCCTGACGATTGGAATCGTGGTTTCCCTCTTCAATTCTGACGTGACCCAGCGCCTGCTGGCAGGAGCCCGGGAGGAACTCGCTCGAATTGGAGTTCCGGACGAGAACGTGAGAGAAGTCCGGGTTCCGGGCAGCTTCGAAATACCGCTCGCTGCCCGGGTGCTGATAGGCACGGCCCATCCTGACGCGGTGGTCTGTCTGGGTGCCCTGATTCAGGGAGAAAGCGATCACTATCACTATCTTGCTGCGGAGGTGAGCCGGGGCATCGGGCAGGTCGGACTCGAGTGTGAAGTACCGGTTGCTTTCGGTGTGCTGACGGCCCAGAACCTCGAGCAGGCTCTGGATCGCGCCGGCGGAAGGCACGGCAACAAGGGCGCAGAGGCCGTGCAGGCGGCTGTGCAGATGGTGCAGGCAATGAAGCAACTTGAGCCCAGGTAGTTCATGGGAAGTCGACGAAAGGGCCGAGAGTACGCTCTTCAGCTACTTTTTCGAAGCGAGTTCTCCGATCCCGGGGACAGCGAGGAGCTGATCTGGGAATCGAGAGAAATCGACTCGGAGACGCGGAACTTTGCCCAGTTCCTGCACGACCGCTATACGGAGAATGAGACCCAAATCGACCTGTTGATTCGAAAACACGCCAGCAACTGGAAGCTGGAGCGGATGGCCACCGTGGATCGAAACATCCTGAGAATGGCGATTGCAGAATTCCTGTTCGCGGAAACTCCGAGGGTGGTTGTCATTGACGAAGCCATCGAAGTGGCTCGCAAGTACAGCGGAGACGAAGCAACAGAATTCGTGAACGGTATCCTGGACGCAATCCATAGGGACCTGGAAGATGGCCAATCAGATGGATAAGGGCGCCACGGACGCTGCGGAGCAGCGACTTCGAAAACTGGCCGAAGTACAACGGCTGGGCTACGACCTGTATCCCCATCGCTACGATCGGACTCACGAAGTGACCGACCTCGTGCAGCAGTTTTCCTCTAAGAGCAGCGATGAGCTGGAGGGGGAAGAAGTCCAAGTCCAGACAGCCGGAAGAATTGTCTCGATGCGAGGACATGGGAAAGTCGGCTTTGCCGACCTGGCAGGTCAGGGTAGCAGGATTCAACTCTATGTCCGGAAGGACCAGGTAGGGAGTGAGAACTACCAGCTTTACCGTTTGCTCGAAATTGGCGACCTCATCGGGGTCACCGGCAAAGTCTTTCGGACCCGAATGGGTGAACTCAGCATTTCTGTCGAACAGATCGATCTTCTGGCCAAGGCGCTGCTGCCTCTGCCCGAGAAATGGCACGGTCTGACTGATGTGGAGCTTCGATTTCGGCAGCGCTACCTGGATCTGATTGCCAACCCCGAAGTCCGAGAGGTCTTTGTCAGGCGCAGTCACATCATTCGTGAAATCCGAAGATTCTTGGATGAACAAGGCTTTCTGGAGGTCGAAACACCCATGATGCAGCCCCTGGCGGGAGGTGCGACGGCCCGCCCCTTCAAGACCTTTCACGAGGCTCTCGGCATTCCTCTTTTCTTGAGAGTCGCGCCTGAACTCTACCTAAAACGGTTGACCGTGGGTGGTCTGGACCGGGTCTACGAGATCAACAGGAACTTCCGCAATGAAGGTATCTCGACCCAGCACAATCCCGAGTTTACGATGCTGGAATTCTACATGGCCTATGCTGACTATAACGATCTCATGGGGCTGACCGAAGAGATGCTCTCCGGGGTCGTGGAGAAGGTGACCGGGTCCACACGGGTTCTCTACGGGGAAGACGAAATTGACTTTGGGAAGTATCGGCGTCTGTCCATGGTGGAGGCGATTCGGGAGTACTGGCCCGAGTCTCCTGCTCCAACTCTAGAGGAACTGGACGACCCGGTTCACCTTCGCGAGCTGCTGGAGCAGCAGGAGGCGGAGATCCAGAGAGAAGCGAGCTGGGGAGTGCTTCTGGCCGAACTGTTCGAAACCGTGGCCGAACCTCAGCTCGTTCAGCCCACCTTCATCTTCGATTACCCGCTGGAGCTTTCCCCTCTGGCCAAGACGAAGGATACGGACCCTCGCTTTGTGGAACGCTTTGAGCTCTACGCCGGCAGGTTCGAGCTGGCCAATGCCTATAGTGAGCTGAACGATCCGGCCGAGCAGAAGAGGCGTTTTGAACAACAGCTTCGGCGGCGAGCGCAGGGTGATCGGGAAGCCCATGCCATGGACGAAGATTACGTCCGGGCACTTTCCTATGGACTGCCTCCCACGGGAGGCTTTGGAATGGGAATCGATCGTCTCACCATGCTGCTGACCGATCGTCGGTCGATTCGCGAAGTCATCCTCTTTCCCCAGCTGCGACCGGAGACCGGAAGGGCCGCCGACGAAGAGGAGAACTGACAGGCTGCAGTCATGCCCTTTGAGCTCTTTGTCGCGGTCCGCTACCTGCTAGCCCGGCGCAAGCAGGTGGTCATTTCCGTTGTGTCTCTGATCTCGATGCTGGGAGTTGCCGCCGGAGTGATGGCGCTGATTGTAGCGCTGGCTCTGAACAGCGGCTTCCAGAAGGAGTTTCAGGAGCGGATCCTGTCCGCGACGACTCACATTACTCTTCTGCAGATCCAGAGTCAGGCCATCCAGGGATATGACACGCTGGCGGATCAACTGGGTACAATTCAGAACGTCGCTGCCGTTTCGCCCACAGTGTACAGTCAATCGCTGCTGCAGAGTGACCTGGGCCGATCACAGGGTGTTTACATGCGGGGCATTGATCCCGGACGACCTCAGTTCATGGGAGGGTTACTGGGTCAGATTACGGAGGGAGATGCTGCGTCTTTTGGCCAGCCGTCCTCCGTCCCCCAAATGATCGTGGGAGAAGATCTGGCCGAGGCCCTGGGCCTGCTGGTAGGCGACCAGGTTCTGGCCCTGGGTATGAGAGGCGAGTTGGCTCCTTTTCCTATCGGCCGATCGGTTCGTCGCCACAGGTTCAAGATTGCTGCTATCTTCAAGTCAGGTTTGTGGGAGTTTGACGCCAACTGGGCGCTGATTCCATTGGGCGAGGCGCAAGTGTTTGAAGGGATGTCTGATCAGGAAGTCTCAGCCCTCGAATTTCGGCTGCATGATATCTATCAGGCAGATGCGACTGCCGAAGAGGTCCGTTCTCGGGCCGGGAAGACGTTCACGACCCGAACCTGGATGGAGCTGAACCGCCCTCTTTTTTCGGCCCTCCAACTAGAGAAGCTGGCCCTCTTCATCGCCATCGGATTGATCGTCATGGTCGCCTCTTTGAACATCATCATTACGCTGACCATGATGGTGATGGAAAAAACAGGCGACATTGCCGTCATTGCGGCCATGGGCGGACTTCCCTCAACCATCCTCCGTATCTTTTTGTTGCAGGGAGTGATCATCGGTGTGGTTGGAACCTGTATTGGGGCAATTCTGGGCTGCGCTCTGGTCTGGTATCTCGAGACTTACCAGGTAATTGCCCTGGACAAGACCGTCTATTCCATATCCTATGTACCCTTTGAATTGCGCTCGACCGATGTTGTCGTGATCTCCGTGATGGCCGTGCTGATCAGCTCACTGGCGACAATCTTTCCGGCCCTCTCTGCCTCCCGACTCAACCCGGTCGAGGGTCTTCGCTATGATTAGTTTAAGGATCGAGCAGCTCGTCAAGACCTATCCATCAGGATTGGCGACTCTGACCATCCTGAAGGATCTGGATTTTCAGGTGAGCGAGGGTCAGAAACTCGCCATCACTGGAGCCAGCGGCTGCGGCAAGACCACTCTCCTGCACCTGATGGGGGGGATGGATCAGCCAGATTCGGGCCGCATCCTGTTTGGCGAACAGGACCTGGGCCAGATCGAGTCGGCTGCACTGGCGCAGTACCGCAATAGGGAAGTCGGCTTTGTCTTTCAGTTCCACCATCTGCTTCCCGAGTTCAGCGCCGTGGAGAACGCCATGATGCCCCTGCTCCTGAGGCGGCAGAGGGCCTCGTCGGCAAGGACTCGAGCTAGCCAACTTCTGAGTCAATTGGGTTTACGAGAACGACTTCATCACCGGCCGGGTGAGCTGTCGGGCGGTGAGCAGCAAAGAGTGGCTCTGGCCCGGTCGCTGATCGGCGAGCCCCGCCTGCTGCTGGCTGATGAGCCTACGGGAAACCTTGATGCCACGACCTCCCACGAGATCCACGAACTGCTCATGGAGGTTCACGGCGACTTTCAGCTGACCTCGGTCATCGTGACTCACGATCCACGTCTGGCCTCCCTTTGCGACCAGGTCTGGAAACTCGAGTTCGGGAAGCTGGAACGGGTGGGGTAGGTTCCAGATTCCCAATTCCAAAATTGGAAGGCGGTCTCAGGGCTGCGACCGGGAAGATTTAAACGGGCGCCGCCCCGAGCCGCCTCCCACTTTTTAGGGAAGGTCCGGGTTCCACATCATAGATTCCAGACTCCGATTACCCAGAACCAAACACGCAGCCGCACAAAACTTTCACTGAGTCGTTATATAATCCCCTCTCGCCTACTCGAAAGGAGTACCAGTCCCAGGTTGCTTGCAAGAAGACAATCTAGTTAAATCAGCATCGATCGGGGAAAAACTCTAGCCGGCAAATGTTTGAGAAGTACACAGAGAAAGCACGTCGGGTTATTTTCTTTGCCCGCTACGAGGCCAGCCAGCTAGGCTCGCGTTGCATCGAAACCGAACACATTCTGCTCGGCCTTCTTCGCGAAGACAAGGCGCTCACCAGCCGCTTCTTTCCACGAGCCGATACGACGATAGACGGAATTCGTAAAGAAATCGAGGGCCGGACCAGCATTCAGGACAAGGTCTCCACCTCGGTTGAGCTGCCCCTGAGTGACGAGTCCAAGAAGGTTCTCGGTCACGCCAACGAAGAGGCAGAGAGGCTGCTTTCCAATTACATCGGTACGGAACACATCCTGCTGGGCTTGCTTCGCGAAGAAAAGTCGGTCGCGGCCTCGCTTCTCCACGAGAAAGGTCTGCGGGTCTCCAAGGTCCGTAACGAGCTGGCGGGCAACATGCCCGAAAGAGCCGTTCCCAGCAAACCCAAGGAGGGGCTGATCCTGACCGAGTTCAGCCGGGATCTGACCGATGCGGCAATTGCGGGGACCCTGGATCCGCTGATTGGGCGGGAGTCCGAAGTGGAAAGAGTCATTGAGATTCTGTGTCGCCGGACCAAGAACAATCCGGTCCTGATTGGAGAACCTGGTGTCGGAAAGACAGCCATCGTTGAAGGACTGGCCCAGAAGATTGTGAATGGGGATGTTCCAGCCATGCTCAGTGATAAGCGGCTGCTGGCCCTCGATATCTCGCTGATCGTGGCCGGTACCAAGTATCGGGGACAATTTGAAGAGCGACTCAAGGCCATCATCAAGGAGCTCGTGGAGAACCCCAACTTTGTCATCTTCGTTGATGAACTCCACACCCTGGTGGGGGCGGGATCGGCGGAAGGTTCCCTGGACGCCGCCAACATTCTCAAGCCGGCGCTGTCCAGAGGCGAGATCCAGTGCGTGGGCGCCACTACGCCGTATGAATTCAGACGATCCATCGAGAAAGACCGTGCCCTGGAGAGGCGTTTCCAGGCGATCAAGGTGTCTCCTCCCAGCGAAGAGGAAGCGCTGAACATCCTTCACGGAATCAAGGATCGATATGAAGCCTTCCACCACGTCCGCTACCAGGACGACGCCATCGAGGCGGCTGTCTACCAGTCCAGCCGCTACATCACAGATCGTTTTCTGCCCGACAAAGCGATTGATGTGCTGGACGAGGCGGGTGCACGAGTCAAGCTGAACTCCACGGTGCTTCCGACCGAAGTCACGAGCCTGCAGAAGCGGATCAAGGTCATTGTGCGGGAGATGGACCACGCCATCACCGAAAAGGAGTTCGAGCGCGCCATCAAATTGAAAGATGAGGAGATGCGCGAGCGAGAGAATCTGCACGTTGTAAAGGAGCAATGGAGACTGCAGCACCAGGTTCCTCCCACGGTCGACAAGGATAATATCGAGGAGGTCATCTCGCGCTGGACCGGAATTCCGGTCAACACATTGAAAGAGGAGGAAATGCAGAGGCTGCTTCGGATGGAGGAGGAGTTGCATTTGAGAGTAATCAGCCAGGATCGTGCCATCTCCGCTCTCTCCCGCGCCATCCGGCGCAGCCGGGCCGGCATGAAGAACCCCAACCGGCCGGTCGGATCGTTCCTTTTTCTGGGTCCAACGGGGGTAGGGAAAACAGAACTTGCAAAAGCTCTGGCACACTACCTCTTCGGCAGTGAAAAAGCGCTGATTCGCTTCGACATGTCTGAGTACATGGAAAAACACTCCGTGTCCAAGTTGATCGGCTCCCCTCCAGGCTACGTTGGCCATGAGGAGGGTGGGCAGATGACGGAAAAGGTAAAGCGAAATCCTTATGCCGTTCTGTTGCTCGATGAGATCGAAAAGGCCCACTTTGACATCTACAACATTCTTCTTCAGGTATTCGAGGATGGGCAGTTGACGGATGCTCAGGGGAACGCGATCGATTTTAAGAACGCGATCGTCATCATGACTTCCAACATCGGGGCTCGCTATCTGGCCAACAAGCCACAGATGGGTTTCTCCGGTGCCTCCGACCAGACTCAGCAGAAGACCGAGGGTCTCATCATGAATGAGGTGAAGCGGGTCTTCAACCCGGAATTCATCAATCGACTTGACGAGATTATTCTCTTTGACTCGTTGACCGAGGATGATCTGGCACAGATTGTTGATCTGCTTCTCAAACAGGTGAATGACAATCTGTCGAACAAAGAGATCGAAATCCAACTCGGCAGAGACGGGAAGAGTTGGATCATCGACAAAACTTGTAGCGATCGGGCCTACGGTGCTCGCCCACTGCGACGAGCTATACAGAAATATGTCGAAGATCCCATCTCCGAACTGATCATTCAGGGGAAACTGAAAGAAAGAGAGACCCTGGCCATCTATCTAAAGAATGACACGCTCTATTACCGATCCGAGGGTTCGAAAAGTAAGGGCGCGCCTCTCTCCTATGGAATGGCTTGATCTCTGCCTCAGAAAAATCTCCCCCGCATCTTCCGCTCCAGGGCCCTGGCTGGTTGTAGCCGCCGATGGCTTCTTGTTAAGATCTTGAACTTGTTTCTGGGTAGGAAGCAAATGCTGGTCGAATTCTGTAGATGCGCGGTCCGCCTGCGCAAATTGATCGTTATTTTCGTTCTGTGTTTTCTGGTCTGGGGGGCGATCTCTGCCCAGAGCCCGGCCGACAGGATCGAAGATATCCTGGTCGTGGGAAACCGCCGGATCCGGGAGAGTACGATCTTTTACTACGTCCAGACCCAGAAGAACGGACCCTACAACCTTTCCCAGATCCTGCGCGATTACCGAAGTCTGCTGAACACGAACTTCTTCGACGAGATCACGGTCAAGACCAGGCAGGGAGAGACTGGCGTTATCATCATTTTCGAGGTCAGCGAGAGGCCCCTCATCCGCCGCATCGAGTATGAAGGGATGAAGTCCTTCAAGGAGTCGGACGTGTTGGAGAGCTTCCGTGACGCGCGAGTCGGTTTGACCGTCGATTCGCCATTCGATCCTGCCAAGCTTCCCAAGGCTCGACAGGCACTTCGGGGCTTGCTCGACCAGAACGGCAAGCCGCTGGGACGTGTCGAGACGGCGATCGAGGAGATTACGTCTTCTTCCATCGCCCTAACCTTTAAGATCGACGAGGGTCCCAAAGTTCGGATCGGAAAGATTGACTTTGAGGGGAACACAGTCCTCAGCTCGGGGGCCCTTCGCGGCGCACTGGAGTTGAACAAGGAAAGAAGCCCGATGGTCATCTTCAAAGGCCACGACAAGTTCATCCAGGACAAACTCGAGTACGACGTGCAAGTCAACATGCTCGAGAAGTATCGGGCCGAAGGATATATCAACGCGAAGGCGGGAGAGCCGAAGGTGGAGATCGTCGAAGGGCCCCGTGGGATACTCATCGGCTTTCGCAAGACCAAGCAGCAGTACTACATCACGGTCCCGATCGAGGAAGGAGAACAGTACTTCTACGGCAGTTTTGAACTGGAGGGCGCCAGCAGTTTCGACCCGGAGGCGCTCAAGCGGGCCTACCCTGTCCAGCCGGGGGCGGTGGTCGATTATGTAGCGCTCAAGAAGGCCAACGAGGATATCAAGAAGCTCTATTCGACGCGCGGTTTTCTCGATATGGATGCGATTCCGAACATGACGCCCAACGAGGAAGACCGGACTCTCGATGTCACCATTACGATTGTCGAGGGAAAGCAGTACATCGTCGACAAGATTGAGTTTTCGGGAAACACGAGAACTCGGGACAAAGTGCTGCGGCGTGAGATGTTCATCGAAGAGCAACAGCCCTTTAACGGGCAACTTCTGGAGGTCTCCATTCAGCGCCTCAATCAACTCGGCTTTTTCGAAAGGATCGAAGAAGAGGATTACGAAGTCGTCAAGAAGCCGGACGAAGGAAGTGCTGACGTCATCGTTAAGGTGAAAGAGCGGAGCATGCAGTCGATCGGTTTCACCGGGGGCGTCAGTGGAATCAGCGGAACGTTCATCGGAATCAACTATCAGACGAACAACTTCCGAGGCCTCGGGCAGACCATCGACGTTCAGATGAGCACTGGAACTCGAACCTCCAACTACTTTGTGCGCTATACAGATCCCTATTTCCGGGACAGCCGAGTGACGATGTCGCTGTCCGTCTTTAACCAGCGATTCCGTTACGACACCTTTACGGCTTCCTTTGGACTCATCAATCCCGACGAGAGCGTCACCCTCTATACGCAGCAGCAGAACGGTTTTGAGGTTCAGGGGAGTTACCCGTGGAAGAGGTGGAGCCGGCTGGGTATGGCCTACCGGCTGAGTAACATCAAAATCACCGATATCAATCCTGCCATCGAGAACCTGGCCCTGAACCAGCTGATCGGTTTCACGCCGGGAGGGAATCCCGAGGACGCCAGAAAAGGGATTCTCCGAAGCGAAATCCGGCCCAGTTATACCAAGAACACTAAGAATGCTTTTTACGCGGCCACTTCCGGGTCCAGCATTTTTGCCCAGGTTTCCATTGCGGGTGGCCCATTGGGAGGAAGTTTCAACTTGATTCGACCCTATGTCGAATACCAGAAATTCTATCCCGACAAGTGGTTGAGCGGTGGAAGGCACACGCTGGCGTTTCGGGTGCGGGCTCAGCACGTATGGCCCTACGGCACGCTGGAAAGCGGCTCCGCGCAGACAGTTCCCTTTTTTGAACGGATTTTCCTGGGTGGTGAGTTCGATCTGAGAGGTTTTGATATCCGATCGGTGAGTCCGTTGGCGATCACCAGAAACGCCATCACTGACTCCCAGGGCAATGCTGTGATCGATCCCGCGACAGGCCTGCCTACCTTTACGGAGAGCTTCATTCCCGTGGGTGGGGATACGAGTGTGGTTGGGACGGTCGAGTACCGCGTTCCAATTGCAGGGCCACTCACGCTCAATGGATTCCTTGATGTTGGGACTTCGACAATCCTGCGTAAGGGCAAGCTGACGATCTTCGGGCCCGACACGGTGGTTCAACTGCTTCCCGAAACGAACAACGTCTTTCGCGCTTCTACGGGTGTAGAAGTGATGTTCCTCATGCCCATGATCAACCAGCCTTTTCGGCTCATCTTTGCCTACAATCCGATGGTGCTGAACACGGACGTCGTTCTGCAGGGAAGGCGTTTTCGACTGGAAGAAGACAGGACGAACGTGAAATTTACGGTAGGATATACGTTTTAAAGTGATGTTTGGAACTTGGGAGAAGTGTCAAAAATGAATAAACCAGGACGATTTACCTTGACGGCGTTGATTTTGAGCTCAATGAGCGGGTTGGCGACTGCCCAGCAGCCGCCTGTTGCGGCACCGGCCACGATACCGACCGCCACCGGACCCTCAAAGATCATGTTTGTGAATTTCAGCCAGGTCTTGTCCGGAACCGAGGAAGCCAAGCAGGAGTTTACCAGGATCCAGGGCTTCGTGGATCAAAAGAACAGCGAGAATGAATCTCGAACCCAGAATCTGCAAAACCGCCAGCAGCAGTACGCCGAACAGGAACGGGCACTGAATCCGCAGACTGCAGCTGAGATGCAGAGGGAGATTGCCATAGAGGGGAAGGGTCTGGAGAGGTTTCGCGAAGACATCCAGGACGAGATCGAAGCTCAGCGCAACATCGCCTTTGCCAACCTGGGACAAAAGATTCAGACAGTCCTGAGCGAATCGGCCCAGCAGAACGGATACTCGGCGGTTCTGTACCTGGATTCGCTGGCGCAGAATGGCCTGGGAGGCTATTTCGATCCCGCCTACGACATTACCCAGGACATCATCGACCGTTACAACGCGAAGTACCCCGCCCCCGCGGCTCCTGCAACCTCGGGACAGTAGTTGCGCGCCGGCGCGGGCAGGGCGAGCGGGTTGACCTTCCAGGGGCCCTGTTATTAAATCCCCCGGGTGTACAAGCTTGCGCGATTGGCCCAGTTGGTGGACGGGAAAGTGGTCGGGGATCCCGACCTGATCATCCAGCGTGCCCAGCCCTTCGAAGACGCCGACGAAGGAGACATCACATACGCTTCCGACAGCCGCCACCGGGAGCAGATTGCCGCGACCCGGGCCTCGGCTATCATCGTCCAGGAATCCACGTTGCAAGCCGGAAAGAGCCTGCTGTGTGTTTCCAATCCCAAGCTGGCCTTTGCCCAGATCCTTCAGCTGCTGACATCGAGTCCGTTTCAGGCCAGGGGGGTGTCTGCACAGGCCTCTATCGGTGAGGATTGTGAGATTGCCGCCCAGGTGTCCATTGCAGAGTTCGCGAGTATCGGCGAACGGGTCAGAATTGAGGATCAGGTGACCGTCGGAGCCGGATGCGTCATCGGTCCAGGGTGCCGGATCGGTTCGGGTGCAACGCTTCATCCCGGCGTGACGCTTTACCCTGGAGTGAGCCTTGGCCGGCGCGTGATCCTTCACAGCGGGTGCGTTGTAGGAGCCGATGGATTTGGCTACGTTGGCCACTCGCGGGGTCACTTCAAGATGGAGCAGACAGGCACGGTTGTGATCGAAGATGACGTTGAGATAGGGGCTAACAGCTGTATCGATCGGGGTACGTTCGGGGCCACGGTTATCGGCGAGGGGAGCAAACTGGACAATCTGGTCCACGTGGGCCACAACTGTCTCATCGGAAAGCACACGATCATTGTTGGCTGCGTGGGGATCTCCGGGAGCGTGGAAATTGGTGACCACTGCCTGATTGCCGGTCAGGCCGGGATCAGTCATCACATCAAGATTGGAGACCACGTCACAATCATGCAGAAAACGGCAGTCACGAAGGATGTGGCGTCGGGGAGTGTGGTCTCGGGGCTGCACTGCCGGGATCACCGAGAGCAATTGAAGGCGGAGGCGATGATACGGAGGCTACCGGAGGTCTTTCGGGAGTGGCGAGGCCTCAAGCAGCGACTCCCGGGAAAGAGCGAAGAAGAGTCTATGACGAGAGGGGAGCCAGGTGTTTGATATCCAGGAGATTCTCAGTTTCTTGCCCCATCGATACCCTTTCCTGCTGGTGGATCGGATCCTGGAGTACGAACCAGGAAAGCGCATCGTCGGTCTCAAGAACGTAACCATCAACGAACCGTTTTTTCAGGGGCACTTTCCCGGCATCCCGATCATGCCCGGGGTGTTCATCGTCGAGTGTATGGCCCAGGTGGGAGGCTGCCTGGTCTTCGAATCGCTGGAAGAAAGGGATGACAAGCTGGTTTTCTTCATCGGAATCGAAAGTGCCAGGTTCCGGAAGCCGGTCCGGCCCGGAGACCAGCTTCACGTAGAGATGGTGGTGCAGCGGATCAAGTCCAGAATTGGCAAACTCAGCGGTAAGGCCTTTGTAGATGACCAGCTGGTCTGCGAGGCCGGGATCATGTTTTCGCTGGTGGATCGCCTCGCTTATGAACGGGAGATGAATGACTGAAGTCGAGCAATTGACCATTCATCCGACGGCCATCGTTGCCCGCTCGGCCAGCATCGGAGACAAGGTTGAAGTCGGGCCCTATACCGTTATTGGTGAGAATGTTGAGATTGGGGACGGTACTCGCATTGGTCCCCACGTCGTCATCGATGGCCCCACGGAAATCGGCCGCGACAACCTGATTGTGGGCCAGGCTTCTATCGGAACCATTCCCCAGGATCTCAAGTACCAGGGTGAGCGATCGAAGCTGCGGATCGGCGACCGAAACCGAATCCGGGAATTTGTCACCATCAACCGGGGTACCCTCGGAGGGATCAAAGAAACCGTGCTCGGAAACGACAACCTGCTCATGGCAGGCGTCCATATAGCTCATGATTGCGTTCTTGGAAACGGTACGGTTTTTTCCAATTGTGCTTCGCTGGCGGGACATGTGGAGGTCGGAGACCACGCTATTCTTGGAGGCTTTGCAGGGGTCCAGCAGTTTTGTCGGGTGGGTCCTTATGCTTTTCTGGGAGCCTACTCGGTGTTGACGCGAGATGCCTTGCCTTTCGTGAAGACTGTGGGGAGCCGCAATCAAGCTCGGATCTATGGAATCAACCAGCTGGGGCTGGAGAGGAAGAACTTCTCGAAGGAAGAGATTGAACAGTTGAAACGGGCCTATCGCCTGCTCTTCAGAAAGGGATTGCTGGTGGACGAGGCGGTGGGGCGGTTGGCCCCGGAAATAGAGAACTGGGAGTCCGTTGGTACCCTGGTTGACTTCATTCGAACCTCGGAACGCGGTTTTGTGCGTGCCACTTCGGATCGGTCCGATGAGTCGTGAAGAAAGCTCCAGGCCGCTTGGGTTGATCGCTGGAAGCGGGCGTTTCCCTATCCTGGTTTTGAAGGAAGCGAGCCGCCAGGGAACTCCGATGGTGGTGGCGGCAATCAAAGAAGAGGCGTCGCCGCAGGTTGCCACCTGTGTAGCCGATGCCGGCGAGGGATTCACTCTCCACTGGATCGCCCTGGGCCAACTCGGAAAACTCATTCGCATCTTCAAGAGGAGTGGTGTCGAGGAGGCGCTGATGGCCGGGCAGGTCCGCCACTCACAGATCTTCTCCCCAAACACTCCGGCTTCCCGCAAGTTGCTTTCGGCGATGCCGGACCTGACCATGCTCAAGGTTCTTATGTCCCTGCCCCGCAAGAACACTGAATCACTGATCCGGGGGGTGGTGGGAGTTCTCGAAGAAAACGGTATTCAGCTGCTCGATTCCACCCTCTTTCTAAAAGATCTGATGGCTGGGAGCGGTGTTTTGACGGATCGGGAGCCGAGCGCAGCCGAGCGGAAAGATATCGAGTACGGTCGCCCCATTGCCAGACAACTGGCCCGGCTGGACCTGGGTCAGAGCATTGTGGTGAAGGATTGTGCAGTGGTGGCGGTGGAGGCCATGGAGGGGACAGATGAGACGGTCCAGAGAGCGGCTCGTCTGACCGGAGGACAGGATCTTACCTTGATCAAGCTGGCCCGTCCCGAACAGGACATGCGATTCGATGTCCCGGTTCTGGGTCTGGATACCCTGGAAGTACTGGCCGAATGCAATGTCACCGCGGTTGCAGTCGACGAAGGAAGAACTCTCTTTCTGGATAAGGAAAGGTTCATCTCGGGGGCCAATGAACTCGGCGTCAGCATCGTTGCGGGATCAGAATGAGTGGAGCAGTGAAGACAGCCGTTGTCGGAGTTGGGGCGCTGGGAAGCCACCACGCGCGCATGTATCACGAGTTGCCGGCTGCGGATCTGCTAGCGGTTGTTGACAGCAGTCCGGAGCGTGCGGCGGACGCGGCACGGAAGTACGGCTGCGCCGTCTGCACGGACTACCGGGACCTGATCAATCTGGTTGACGCGGTCAGCCTGGCTGTGCCTACGGTACTGCACGCGGAGATCGGCTGTGCTCTTCTGGAGGCCGGGTTGCACGTACTCGTGGAAAAGCCGATTGCGGATACCCTGGAAGGTGCCGACCGCCTCGTCGCGGCTCAGCAAGCTTGCGGGCGGGTGCTGCACGTGGGGCACTCGGAACGCTTCAACCCGGCGTTGACGAAGTTGCACGAGCACCTCACTCAGCCGTTGTTTTTTGAGGGTCACCGCCTGGGAGCCTTCGTCACCCGGAGTCTCGACGTGGACGTAGTTCTGGATCTGATGATCCACGATCTTGACCTGGTCTTGTCCCTCGTCCAGCAGCCCCTTCGAGAGATCCGGGCGGCGGGAGTCCCCGTCCTCACTCCTCGAATCGACATCGCCAACGCCCGACTCGAATTCGAGAATGGATGCGTTGCCAACTTGACCGCCAGCCGGGTTTCCACCGAGAAGGTCAGAAAACTCCGCTTCTTTCAACCCGGTCAGTACCTGTCGCTGGATTTCCAGAAGAAAGAGACGGAGATTTTTGGGGTCGTGGATGCAGGCGGGAAAAAGCAGATCGCTCATCAAGTCGTTAGCGGCGAGCCTGTCGAACCGCTGAAGGCGGAGATTTCGGCGTTTCTGAGCTGTATTCGGGGCCACCCGGAGGAAGCATGGCCGGGGCCCTGCAGCGGTTCGCAGGGCCGGGCAGTTCTAGAGGTGGCACTCGCCCTGCTCAGCCAGATGCGCAGCCCCCTGCAGCCCGATCAGGCCTGCACCGGTTGAATTGTTGGATACTGTTTTGAGCGATCCTTTGGTAGCAGCTCGTGGTGAGAGTCCCATGCGCGACGTTCACCACGGACTGCTAGTTGCCATAGTAGGACCGACGGCCACCGGCAAGAGCAGCCTGGCGCTTGGCCTTGCCCGCGGCCTTCGAGGGGAGATCGTCAACTGTGACTCGATGCAGATGGTCAAGGGGATGGATATCGGAACGGCCAAGCCATCCCGCCAGGAGCAGGCAGCCATTCCTCATCATCTCTACGATCGGATCCGCCCCGACGAGTGGTACAGCGCCGGCCAGTACATGGAGGAGGCGAGGCTCATCTGTCGAGAAATTGCTGGGCGAGGCTGCGTGCCTGTGGTCGTGGGAGGGGCGGGTCTTTACCTCCGGGCGCTGCTGCTGGGGGTCTTCGAGGGCCCTGGTCGCTCGCGGGAGCAGCGCCGACACTTGCTCGAGGTGGCTGCCCGGAAAGGGAAGGCCGCCCTTCATCAGATGCTGACCAGGGTAGACCCCACCTCTGCCGATCGGATTCAGCCAACCGACACCGTTCGGATCGTGCGGGCCCTAGAGGTGTACAACCAGTCCGGCAGACCGATCAGTGACGTGCAGCAGGAACGAAGACCTCTGAAGGGATTTCGAATCGTCAAGATCGGCCTTGGACTGGAGCGTGAAAAGCTCTGTGTTAGAATCGACTCGCGCGTCCGAGAGATGTTTCGGGCCGGGCTCCTTGAAGAGGTTCAGGGGCTCCTTGATCAAGGATTCTCACCTGAATGCAAGGGCTTCGAAGCGATCGGATATCGACAGGCGATCTCCTGCCTCGACGGACAAATCAGCCTGGAAGAAGCGGTGGAGAGGACGTGCATAGACACCCGTCGTTATGCCAAGCGCCAGATGACCTGGTTCCGGAAAGAACCTGACCTGCACTGGGTTTGGGCTCCGGGTGAGAGCCGCGAGGCGGTTGTGAAGGCCGAGAAACTCCTCTCGTGAAGGGAAGCCTTACTGCTTGGAAGGATAGGAGCCCGCAACGTTGGAACCTTGAATGAGTTTTGAAGTCGTTATCGGATTGGAAATTCACGCTCATCTGTTGACGGAGTCAAAGCTGTTCTGTACCTGCAGCACACGCTTCGGGGCGCCTCCCAACAGCCACACCTGTCCGGTCTGTCTGGGTCTTCCTGGGGCCCTTCCGGTTGTGAACCGGAGAGCTGTCGGAATGGCGATTCAAGCAGCTCTTTCCCTGGGTTGCAAAATCAACAGAGCTTCCATTTTTGCTCGCAAGAACTATTTCTACCCTGATCTTCCAAAGGGATACCAGATCTCGCAGTTTGACCTTCCCCTGGCAGAGAAGGGAAGCCTCGAGACCCTGACCTGTGCGGCCGGCAGCGACCAACTGGAGTTCCTCAGGTTTGGCATTCATCGAGTCCATCTGGAAGACGATGCCGGCAAGTCGATTCATCGCGATGACGGCAATTCCTACGTGGATTTGAATCGAACTGGTGTCCCACTGATTGAGATCGTCACAGAGCCAGATCTGCGCACAGCCCGGCAGGCCTACGACTTTCTCTCCTCTGTGCACAAGCGCCTGCTCTATCTGGGGATTTGCGACGGTAACATGGAGCAGGGAAGTCTGCGCTGCGATGCGAATATCTCCCTCCGCGAGGCCGGTGAGCAGGAGCTGGGCACCAAGACGGAGATCAAGAATCTGAACTCTTTTCGATTCCTGCGCAAGGCTCTGGAGTTTGAGATTGGACGTCAGGCTGAGGTGTTGGGAAGCGGTGGAACGATAGATCAGGAAACTCGCCTCTGGGACGAAAAAAGGCAAAGGACCTTCTTGATGAGGAGCAAAGAGTTTGCCCACGACTATCGTTATTTTCCTGATCCCGATCTGCTTCCTGTAAGGATTTCCCAGGAGTGGCTGGAAGAGCTCGAAGGGAGCCTCCCAGAACTCCCGGAGCAAAAGCAGCACCGACTGATTGAAGAACACGGGCTCTCGCCCCAGGAGGCCCTCCAGCTTACCCAAAGCCGGGAGATATCTGACTTCTTCGAAAAGGCTGTCGGTGCAGGGGCATCGCCCAGAACCGTCCTGAATTGGATCCTCGGTGATCTGGCGCGCCACCTCAAACAATCCGGTGAGAAGCTCTCTGACACCTGTCTCACGCCACTGGGACTTGCAAACCTGATCCGACTGGTCGATAAAGAGACCATCAGTAATCGGATTGCCAGACAGGTGTTTGGCATCATGATCAAGACGGGCCAGGAACCAGAAGCCATTGCTGGGGAACAAGGATGGAGCCAGATCAGCGATGAGGAGCAACTCTCAGGGATCGTTGGGGAGGTTCTCCTGGAGCACCCGGGCGAATTGAGAGCCTATCGGGAAGGGAAGACCGGGCTGCTCGGCTTTTTCGTCGGCCAGGTCATGGGCCGCACGCGAGGGCAGGCGAATCCGAAACTGGTCAATGAACTGTTGCAAGAAAAACTGCGTGAGCCCTGATGGCGAAGCGGTCGAAGAATCAGCCCCAGAAAATTGACTTTCGAATCGCGGTCGTTGAGGAGACGGCCGACAACATTTACTCGATCAAGTTTGTCTTGCAGAGCCTGGGTTACGATGTTCTTTCTTTCTCTGCCCCCTCCAGGTATCTCCAGAGTCTTCGCCGCTTCAGTCCTCAACTGGTGGTTGTCGACATGATGATCCCGGGAGAGGGTGGCTATCGAGTGATCAAGGAACTGAGAAGTCAGGTCTCGCGGAAGCTGCCGGTACTGGCGATCACTGCCGCCGCCATGGAAGGTGGAGAAGAGGATGTGCTCAAGGCGGGCGCCAGCGATACCCTGGCCAAGCCCTACGCGGTAGCGGAGCTCCAAAAGAAGCTCAAGACTCTGGGAAAATAACGTTCGTCGTGTCGCTCTCATGAAAATGGGAGGCGGCCTCAGGGCTGCGACCGGGAGGATTTAAACGGCCGCCGCCCCGAGCCACCTCCCACATTCTGCGAGGAGCTGAAACCATCAGGAGACCGCCGGGAAATCATTCCCAGCGTAGGCTCTCAATGGGATCAAGCGAAGCCGCCTTGAACGCCGGGAAAACGCCAAAAACGAGGCCCACGGAGACCGAGACCGCAAAACCTGCGGTGATCGCCCACAGCGGAATCGTAGCCGGTAGCTCGGGCATCAAGTAGGCCAGGGCGTAACTTCCCAGGATGGAGAGCAGAATTCCAATCAATCCTCCTATGGTGGTCAGGGTCATCGCTTCAAAGAGGAACTGGAAGATGATGTCCTGGCGCTTGGCGCCGACCGCTTTTCGGAGTCCGATCTCCCGAGTCCTCTCGGTCACCGAGACCAGCATGATGTTCATGACACCGATGCCGCCGACCATGAGACCGACTGCCGAAATGGCGATGGCAACCAGGCCCATGGTGGCGGTCAGCGCGTCAAACTGCTCGATCATCTTGTCGGCTGTATTCACATCAAAGTTGTTGCCTTGATCGAAGCGTAGTCCACGCTGTCGTCGTAAAATGCTCTCGGTTTCGTCCATGGCCTCGGCCAGCTGGTTTTCCCTGGCTCGGACGACGATCATGAGAAAGCGGTCCTCGGGGCTCAGTTTTCTCATCGTTCGGTGAGGGATGTAAACAGCGTTGTCGTCATCGGTCTCGCCAAACAGGGAGTTCTCGCGTTCTCCCAGGACGCCGACAATCGTAATCGGGTGTCCGTCCAGCTTAATGGAACGGCCCAGCACCATGCGGGTATGAGGGAAGAGAGCTTCGACCACGTTGCTGCCGATAACCCCTACGTCGGCAGCGCGGAAATTGTCGCTGGCGGAGAGAAAACGTCCCTCTTCGAGGGTCGTATTGATGATGTCCCCGAAGTTGGGTGAGACGCCACTGATCTTGGCTCTGCTGAAACTCTCCGCCCGGTAGCGCACGGTGCGCCCCTGCCAGTGGATCAGGGAGATTGCCTGGTAAGCCACGTCCTGGATGGCCGTGGAGTCCATTCTCAAGGCGTTGGCGTCTTGAACCGTGAGCGGCTTACGGGCCATTTCCTCGCGGGACGGCATACCTTGCAATCCCGACTGCAAATGGAAGGCGTAGATGTTGTCGGTCCCGTACTCCTGAACAAGTCCGACCAGGCTCTTACGAACTCCCGTGAGAATGGACGAGATCATCACTACCGTGAGCACGCCGATGATGACTCCGAGGACGGTGAGAAAACTCCGGAACTTGTGGCTCCTTAGGGTCTCCAGAGCCATCCGAGTGTTTTCAGAATACTGTGTACGCTTCAACGTTCTGCCGTCATCGCAATAATCGGGTCAAGTTGGGACGCCTTGAAAGCGGGATAGATTCCAAAAACGAGACCAATCCCGCCCGAGAAGCCAACTGCCAGGAGGGCATAGCCCCAGGTAATCGCCATGGGAAACTCGAAGCCCGCTTCCACGATGCGCACGATCACCCAGGCAGTACCCAGCCCAATGGCTCCCCCCAGCGCGGCCATCAGGAAAGACTCGATCAGGAACTGATTCAGGATGTCTGAGCGGCGAGCTCCCAGGGCCTTGCGTATGCCGATCTCAAAAGTCCGTTCGCTGACCGAGACGAGCATGATGTTCATGATGACGATGCCCCCGACCAGCAGGGAGATCAGCGTGATCGGGATGACGACACTGGCAACGATGCTGGCGGCCTGGTCCACTCTCTCGTTGATCTGGTCAGTCGAAACCAGACCGAAGTCATCCGGGGCATTGGGATGGAGCTTATGTCGGATTCTCATCCCCATGCGAACTTGATCAAGCGCGGACTCAAAAAGCTCCTTGCTCCTGGCCTTACCACGAATCATGAGGCTGCGCCGCGAGCCGAAGATTCGCTGGTAGGTCGTGACCGGTATGTGGATCGCTTTGTCCTGGCTGTTTCCAAAGCTGGAGCCCAGCTTCTCGAGCACTCCAACAATTCTGAGCGGGTGATTGCGGATCTTGATGGTGTGTCCGATGGCGTCAAAACTCGAGAAGAACTTCTCTTGCACCTCGCTGCCGATCACACAGATGTTGGCGGCTCTTCTTACCTCGGAGTCGACGAAAAAACGCCCTTCTTCGACTTCGAAATTGCCCAGAAAAACCTTATTGGCAGTCACGCCGTTGACAGTCGTACCCGCCAGTTCTTCGCTGCCGACATAAGCGGTCTGACTCCCTGAAAGTTCGGCGGTCATTTCAGCACAATCCGTGCAGTAGCGACGCAGGAACTCCAGATCGGCGAAGTTAATCTTCTGGTTGCGCTTCGCCATTTCCCTCATGTCCTCATCGTTGACGTTCCCGAAACGACCGAATTGGACGAGGATGAAAGAGTTGCTGCCGAGCGCCTGGGAGACCTGGCTGACGACATACTCTTCGGCACCACTGATCCCGGCGGCAACGACCATGACGGAGGCCACCCCAACAATAATCCCGAGAAGAGTCAGGAAGGTCCGCAGCTTATGGGACCAGATGGAGTTGAGGCCCATCTTGACAACTTCGACCAGTATTGATGTCTGTACCATTTGAGCCCGTTCTGTGCGACGCCAGCACTCTTTGGCATTCTACCCTACAGGGGGGAGCGGGGAGTGCAGGCGGAACCCCGGAACGCGGAGCGCGGAACGATAATGCTAGGATGAGCCCCGTGGAACCTCTGGTCCGGACAATTGAGGCCTCCAAGACCTACCAGAGTGAGGGTGGCAGGGTGCGAGCCGTCCAGAGGGCTTCCCTGAAGATTCATCCCGGAGAGTTCCTGGCAGTCACAGGCTCCAGTGGATGTGGAAAAAGCACCCTGTTGCACTTGCTCGGGGGTATGAATCAGCCCACTGAGGGCGAAATCTGGTACAGGGATTTGCCGCTGCATCGCATGAGCGAAACACAATTGACCCGATTCCGGCGCAGCGAAGTCGGGTTCGTCTTTCAGTTCTTCTATCTGCTGCCCACCCTGACCGTTCTGGAAAATGTCGAGTTGCCTCTGGAACTACTTGGAGGCAGATCGTCCCGGAGAAGAGCCCTTGATCTTCTGGAGCTGGTGGGCCTTTCCGATCGCTCAGCCAGTTTTCCTGGCCAGCTCTCGGGCGGCGAGATGCAAAGAGCAGCTGTCGCCCGGGCTCTGGTCAGCGGGCCCCGGCTGCTGTTGGCCGACGAGCCCACCGGAAACCTGGACACGGACAATGGAGAAATCGTGTTGGAGAGGATGCAGGAGTTGGCAGGCCAGACGGATACCGCAGTGGTCATGGCTACCCACAGCCGTGAAGCCGCCAGTTTTGCCGACAGGACAATTGGCATGCGAGACGGACAACTGGTTTCGAGTGAGTGATGAGATGGACACGCTTCCTCTCGCTGGTCCGTAAATTCACACTCCGCCCTCTCCTTCAGTACCGCCTCCGGAGTGTTCTGACCATCGGAGGAGTTGCTCTGGGGTTGGCAGTTGTGGGGGCCGTGCATCTGTCCACGAAGAGAGCGGTCACGTCGTTTTCCCAGAGCCTGGATCTAGTCGAAGGCCGCTCTGATTTCCAGGTGAGAGGGAGTGGCTTTCCCCTTCAGGAGAGCTGGCTACGGGAATTCGCCTGGTTCTGGGACTTCGGCTCCATGACTCCCCGACTGGAAGGGCGGGCCCGGGCCCTGGACGGGACACAGGTCCGAGTCTATGGCGTGGACCTGGTGGGGGACACGGCGGTCCGCGACTATTTCCGCGGCCAGGGTTGGAAACCGGGGACGGACTCTCAGACAGATCGTCTGAATTCCGGGTCTTTCCTTAGGCTGTTGGAGGGAGAGCGCCAGATCCTGGTACCCGAAACGCTGGCCCACCGCCAGAAGTTGCAAGTCGGTTCAGAGCTGCATCTGGATATCGGTGGACGGATCTGGGACTTCGAAGTCGGATCCATCCTTGGCCGCCTCGGCATTGCCAGGGCCTTCGGTGGAAACCTGATCATCATGGACATCGCCACTGCTCAGGACGTCTTCGGTAAAGTCGGGTTGATCGACCGGATTGACTTCAGATTGGACGATGCAAGACAGGAATCGGCTGTGCAGAGAGTGGAGATGCAGATTGCGGGCCGTCTGACCCTGCATCGCAAGGGAGATCTTGCCAGGCAAAGCAGCCGCATGCTGGGCAGTTTTCAGCTCAATCTCAGGGTTCTCAGCTACCTGGGGTTGATAGTCGGTGTTGTTCTGATCTACAACACGGTTGGCCTGTCCGCGATTTCCCGCCGTTCAGAGGTCGCTACCCTGCGAGCCCTCGGTACCTCCAGAAGTGTGATCTTTGCCCTCTTTCTGGCCGAGGCGGCCTTTCTCGGGTTGGTGGGTGCTGCTGCGGGCGTGATGGTGGCTCCCTCGCTTTCCTCTTTCGCCGAGTTGCTGGTAGGACGTACGGTAGGTGAGTTTTACGGAGGAGTTGCCGGTGGGCCGACTTATGGTCAGCTAGAGCCTGGCATCTTGATCACGCTGGCCTGTGTTGGCGTGGGGGTTTCAATAGTAGCCGGCATCCGACCAGCCTGGTCGGCCACCATGCTGTCTCCGATCGAGGTGCTCCGCGAGGGGCCCTGGTCCGTCGCCCGGATAGGGCATCGGCGTGGGCTGGCGCTCACCAGCGCTGCTGCGATTGTTCTTGGCTGCCTTCTCAGTTTTGGGCCCCCAGTCAACGGCGTTCCCGTGCTCGGGTACCTGGCCTGCCTCTTCTTTCTGGTCGCCTTCACCCTTGGTGCCCTTCCGGCCATGCATGTGGGGTTGAGCCTGGCCAGGAATTGGATTTCATCCTGGGTGGGCGTGGAGACTCGCCTGGCGCTCCGGCAGCTTCAGGGGAACGCCAGCCGGGTGATCCTAGCCATTGTTTCGCTAATGATTGCTGCCTCCATGTTTGTTGGTGTGGCCACAATGGTGGGGAGCTTTCGAACCACGGTCCAGGCCTGGATCGAGCAAACCTTCGTCGCTGATCTCTTCCTTCGAGCTGCCGGCACCTCCCGCAGAAACGGGTCAAGTCCCATTTCCACTGCGACAATCTCTCGTATCGAGGGAATTCCCGGGGTTGAGGCCGTAGGGATCTTCAGGGGAACCACGATTGACTGGGAAGGGATCCCGGTCACACTGGCAGGCGCCCGGTTTCGAGTCCTCGAGAAACACGGTCGACTTCTTTTTGCCGACTCGCGATCTTCGGCCGAGATTGTTCACCGTGCCCGGGTCGGCGACCGAGTTCTTGTATCAGAGCCCTTCAGTCGACGCTTCGGGGTTACTCGGGGGGATGAGATCTCGTTGAGGACGCCGTCCGGGCCTCGGTCTCTTGAAATCGAAGCCACTTATTATGATTACTCGAGCGATCGCGGCGTGATCCTCATGGATCGGTCTCTTTTTGGGGAACTGTTCCGGGATCGAAGCGCCGACAGTCTGGCTGTCTACCTGGGCCCGGGTGAAGACAGCGATATCGTGAGCGGTAGGATTCGCTCGGCTCTTTCCGGGCAAGTCCTGAGCATCCAGCCGAATTCGGCGCTGCGGGCAGCAGCTCTCAGAGTATTCGATCGGACCTTCCTCATCACGTATGGGCTGGAGCTGATTGCTTTGATCGTGGCTGCCCTTGGCGTGACCAATACGCTGGCCACCTTGATCCTGGAGAGACGGGGCGAGTTCTCACTGCTTCTTTTCCTGGGGGCGTTCAGGAAGCAGATTCGGCGGATCACGCTTGCAGAAGCTATGGTGTTGGGTCTGACGGGTTGTCTGCTGGGGCTGGCGCTCGGTCTCGTACTCTCGCTGCTTCTGATCTACGTGATCAATCTCCAGTCGTTTGGATGGACGATTCAGTTCGATTTCCCTTTTGTATTTGTGGCTGGCGGTCTGACTTTGATACTCCTGGTGACGGTTGTGGCCGGGATTTATCCGGCCCTGCTGGCAACTCGAATGGATGCGCTGCGTGCATTGAGGACGGGATGACACTTCTCCTGATCCTGCTGCTGTTGTGGCAGGGAGTCTTTGAACTGGCCCTGCCCGGTTACGAGTTCTCCTTTCCCCGTGATCACGGAAGCCATCCCCGCTACAAGCTGGAGTGGTGGTATTGGACGGGGCATTTGACCTCGGAAGAGGGCCGCCGCTTCGGGTTCCAGTTGACGTTTTTCAGGGTTGGAATTCGGCGGGACCCTGTTTCCGCCTCGAGTTGGGCCCTGGGTGATCTGTATCCAGCTCACTTTGCTCTCTCGGATGTCGCTACCGGGCGTTTTCTCCACTATCAGAAGCTGGGCCGCACCAGTCCGGGAGTGGCCGGATTGCGAAGCGGGGCGCTGGATATTTGGAATCAACAATGGCGGACCCGGCTGGAAGGGGGCAGGATCCTGATTGAGGCAGGGTCTCCGGAAGCGGCCATTGAGCTGGAACTCGTCCCCCTGAAGGCCGCCGTCGTTCACGGAGAGATGGGGGTCAGTAAGAAGGGCGATCAACCCGGTCAAGCCTCTCACTACTACTCGCTGACCCGTCTGCAGGTCCAGGGGAGCGTTCGTCTCGACGATCAGGCTTTCAAGGTGCGGGGACAGGCCTGGATGGACCACGAGTTTGGTACCGGCCAGCTCTCCACAGAGCAGGCCGGGTGGGATTGGTTCAGCCTGCAGCTCGACAACCAGTTTGAGATCATGCTCTACCAGCTGAGACGGAAGGACGGCTCCCTTGGCCCAAACTCAGCCGGAACGGTAGTTTCCCCCGAAGAGAGGGCCACACACCTTCGTCTGAAGCAGTTTCAGGTGAGGTCAAGCCGCAATTGGACGAGCCCCGATAGCGGCATTTCCTACCCGGTGGAGTGGGTCGTCGAGATTCCCGGGTTCGACTGCAGGCTGAAAGTTCTCCCCCTGCTGGAGGCACAGGAGCTAGACACGCGGTCTTCAACGGGCATCGTGTACTGGGAGGGAGCAGTGGAGATTGAAGGTCGGTGGCAGGGCAAAGAGGTGACGGGTTTGGGCTATGTGGAACTGACAGGGTACGGTGATGGAGGGAGGCCTGGCAGTCCCTGGTAAAATTCGTGCCGCGACCCATGGGACTTGCATCGCGGGCTACTAGCGTCTGACTCCAGGCCGCGGCTAACCCGGAACCCGAGTGAAACCCCGAAGGCGAAGCAGCATCTTCTAGATATGGACGGCCGTTCAAACCGAAGATAGGAGAAAGAATGAGTAAGACCCAAGGTGGCTTGAGTGTTTTGGTAGCTGTAGTGGCTGTCGTTGTCCTGATCTGGTCGACACCGGCCACCGCACAAATACCGGACAAGTTTGAGAATCTCCAGATCCTACCCAAGGACACCTCCAGGATGGATCTGATCAATACGATGAAGGACCTTACGTTCGCCCTGGGAACCAGGTGCTGGTACTGCCACGATGGAGAGGGAGACGATCTGTCAACGTTCAACTTCGCCTCCGACGTAAAGCCTACCAAAGCGGCAGCCCGTTCTATGATGCAGATGGTGCATGAGATCAACACGAAGTACATCTCCAAGCTGGACACAGATCATCAGGTGACCTGTTACACCTGCCACCGCGGGAAGGTAGAGCCGGAGGAATAGGCACCCTTCAGGCGCGTCAGCCGAGTTGGACCATCCGCTCCAGAGACAGGCGGGCTCGCTCCGCCAGCTCCCGATCCAGCTCGATCTCGTAGACCATTTTCTGCAGTGAGCGCAGGATCTTGGGCAGAGTGATCCTCTTCATGTGGGGGCACAAATTGCAGGGTCGAGTGAACTCGACGTCGGGGCACTCGACTGCCACGTTGTCGCTCATTGAGCATTCCGTGACCATGACGACCCGGGCTGGGCGCTCGGTTTTGACGTGCTTGATCATTCCAGCCGTTGAGCCAACATAGTCGGCTTCTCCGAGTACGTCCGGAGGGCACTCGGGATGGGCAAGAATGGTCACTCCGGGAATGCTCTCCCGGTACTGCCGGAGCTCTCCCGCCGTGAACCGTTCATGTACTTCGCAGCGGCCCTTCCAGGAGATGACCCTCACGTCGGTCATTCCTGCCACCCAGTTGGCGAGGTACTCATCGGGAAGGAAGATGACGGTGTCGCTATTGAGGGATTCAACCACCTGCACGGCGTTGCTGGAAGTGCAGCAGATGTCGCACTCTGCCTTAACTGCCGCGGTCGTATTCACGTAGGTGACCACCGGCACGCCCGGATAGCGCTCCTTAAGGAGGCGGACATCCTCGGCCGTGATTGAGGCAGCGAGTGAACAACCTGCCTCGAGGTCGGGAATCAGGACTCTCTTTGCCGGGTTCAAGATCTTGGCCGTCTCCGCCATGAAGTGAACCCCGCACAGCACGATGATTTCCGCATCCGTCTCGACAGCTTTTCGAGCCAGGGCCAGCGAGTCGCCAGTGAAGTCACCAACTCCGTGGAAGATCTCCGGGGTCTGATAGTTGTGAGCCATCACGATGGCATTGCATTCGACTTTCAGTCGGTTGATAGCGGCGACATAAGGGGCGTGGACAGGCCATTCCACTTCAGGGATCACGTTACGAACCCGCTCGTAGATCGGCCCAGTCAGCCTGGCAATCTCCGGGGTGTAAGTCAGGGAGGGATCATTTGCGTTCTCGGTCAGCATGTTGGCCTCTTTTATACTCACTGTGAGTATATGTAGGGTCAAAAAAGGAGGGTCGATCGCCGTGGATGACCCGTTACTTATACTAGGATTGAGTATATAGGGTTGTCAAGGGTGGATAGGTTCTGGGTTCTGGGTTCTGGAAAGTGGGAGGGGCCTCCGGGCTGCGTCCGGGAATTTAAACGTCCTCCGCCCGGAGGCCCCTCCCACTTTCCTGGCGCCGACACTTAAATCCCGGTTGCGGCATGATGTTCAAACCCCCGGTCGCCGCACCAAGGCGCCTCCCTCTCTGCAAGTCCGGAACCTGGAATTTGGAATCGTCTTTGGTTTCAGGAGACGCCCGGAAGTCCGACACCGGGGGCCGGCCGTTCCTTGACAACCTCCTTGCGGAAGCGGAAGAGTTCGGCTGGCCGTCCGCCGGTCTGAGTGTGGAGGTGCGAGGTTCCTTCTACAAGCCCGGCTCGCTCGACGAGGCGCCGGAAGTTCTGCTTGTGAAGTCGAAGACCTTCCAGGGCCTCGACCAGTCTCTGAAGCTGGAGAAGCGTGAACTCGGGAGGGAGAAGCTCGAAAACGACCGGTCGATACTTTAGTTTTCCACGCAGTCGGTCGAGGGAAGTGGCAAGAATGCGGCGGTGGTCAAGAAACATGGTCCTGCCCAGCTTGGGACCGCCGGGGTGGTCAATGAGTTTTCCCAGCCACGCTTCCGGGACCAGCTTCGCCTCGTAGAGCAGCTCGTAGCGTTCTAGAACGCGCTCCCAGTTCCAGGGGGCACCTCCCCAGCCGAAACAGACCTCAATGCGCTCGCGACGCAGCGAGCGACCTCGAGGGGAGGAATCCATCCAGTGTCCCAGCGCCGGCAATATATCTCGGTCAAGAACTAAGGGACGGCCTTCACGCCAGTCCTCCCAGGGCAGGAAAGCATACCAGTTCGACCAGCGGGCCGCGGCAACGGGCGGAGCCTGCTCCCTGGTCAGAGCCAGATAGGCAACGGACAAGAGTCGGGCATCTCCGGGATCGCGGTTGCGGTCACCAAATGTGTACAGTTGTTCGGCGTAGCCGGGACGGATGCCAGTCTGCTCCTTCACCCAGCGCCGGAGACCCAGCTCCAAAGTCGAGTCACGATCAACGTCCAGGAGGCCGTACGGGAGTGAGGCCTGCGGCGACCCCCGGCCGTCTTCTACACCTAGCGTGAGGATCCGGGGAACCTCCTCGGTTACGGCCACGATGACAGCATTTAGCCCCACTTCAATCTGCGGCGTCACGGCACAGATTTATAGCACAGTCGTGTTCCCCTGTTCGCGCCCCGCACTTCGAGTACACTTTCATAAGGACTCGAAAGGGTGTACCCAGTGACAGCGGAAGTTCTGGTCGGACAGTCTTACTACCTGCGTTTCGATCCCAAACTCTGGGAGGCGATGCAGCCCTACCCGCCTCTGGGCTCTCTCTATGCGGCCAGCTACATTCGCTCGCGAGGTATCCCGACCGCCGTGTTCGATGCGATGCTGGCCGATTCTCCCGCCGAATGGCAGCGGGCCGTGGAAAAACATCGCCCTCGTTTTGCCGTTATCTACGAGGACAGCTTTAACTATCTGAGCAAGATGTGTCTGCTGCGGATGCGCGAAGCGGCATTCGAGATGATTCAGGTGGCCCGACGCGCGGGTGCCACGGTCCTGGTATCGGGATCCGACGCCACTGACCACAGTGATCTCTTTTTTGAGAAGGGAGCCGACTTCATCCTGATCGGGGAGGGAGAAATCACCTTGGGCGAGCTGCTGGACTCGCTGATGGGACGCAGCCAGGCAAGTCCGGAGCAGATCCCCGGCGTTCGGACTCCCGGCTCTGAAGGTCTCTCCAGAGGATTGCTCCGGGATCTCGACCTCTTGCCGTTTCCGGCCTGGGACCTGGTTGAAGTCGAAAGGTACCGACGTATCTGGTTGAAGAGACACCGTCGTTTCTCCGTCAATATGGTTTCAACTCGCGGCTGTCCCTACCAGTGCAACTGGTGTGCAAAACCAATCTATGGACAGAAGTATCATTCTCGCTCTCCGGAAAATGTCGTGGAGGAGCTCGCCTGGCTCCATCAAGAGATACGTCCGGATCACATCTGGTTTTGCGATGATATTTTTGGACTGAAGCCCAACTGGATCTCCAGCTTCTCTGAGTTGGTGGCCGCCCGGGGTCTGCAGGTGCCCTTCAAATGCCTTCTGCGGACCGATCTAGTGAACACCGAAACGGCGCGAGCCCTCAAGAAGGCGGGTTGCGAGTCAGTCTGGGTCGGTGCCGAGTCGGGTTCTCAGAAAGTCCTGAATGCGATGGAGAAGGGCGCCACTGTCGAGGATACGTACTCGGCAGCTCGGATCCTGAAGGAGATCGGCATCCAGGTTGGGTTTTTTCTACAGTTCGGCTACCCGGGCGAGAATTGGGAGGATGTCGAAAGAACTCTCCAGATGATCCGTGACTGCAAACCCGACGACATTGGAATCTCGGTTGCCTACCCGTTGCCGGGGACCGTCTTCTACGAAAGGGTCCGGGAAGAGTTGGGCGTTCGGCAAAACTGGGTCGACAGCAACGACCTGGCCATGCTTTACAGGGGCCCCTTCTCGACAGCTTTCTACCGCCAGCTTCACCGGACAATACACACCGAGTACCGGGGACGCCGCGCCCTGGAGGAATTGAAGCAGGGCAGAATCAGGCGGCTGCTCGACCTGGTGCGGGCAGCGGCACTGCCCCTTGAGAGGAAGCGTCTCCAGAGGATGCGGTAGTATTTCTGCAAGGAAGTACTGGCGGTTACCAGACGTGGGGAGAACGTAGGCTCGGGGCTGGACGACTCATGGGAGGCCGAACCTTTTGGGGATGGGGAACTGCCCTGGGGGCGCGTGAAACTACTGTTCGGCGTCTGAGGGGGTAGGGCGTGAGGCGAAGGCCGAGCATGAGAACAGCGAGAAGCAACCAGAAAAAAATCAAGGCGAGAATCAAAACCGTCATTTCCTTTACCTGCTAAGTAAGACTCCGGAAGGCCCGTTTTGTTTCATTTCAAGCACTCACTTTCACAAATACAATGACGATCCTGCTCTTCTTGACCCTGGTGACGGCTTTGGCCTCGGATCCGAGACCCAATGTGATCTTGATCCTGGCGGATGATCTTGGGTGGGGAGATCTGTCCGCTTGGGGCTCCCAAGATATCCACACTCCGGTGCTCGACGATCTAGCCAGACGCGGATCGAGCTTTACCCGGTTCTACACTGTTTCTCCGGTCTGCAGCCCTTCGCGAGCGTCACTCCTCACGGGGCTTCTCCCTCCTCGAACGGGAGTCTTTCGGGTCTTTCGGCCCGGCGCCGAGACCGGTTTGAGGGATGAGTATCTGACCCTGGGAGAGGCCCTTTGCGCCCAGGGCTACGTCACGGCAGCGGTCGGCAAGTGGCATCTAGGGGATGCCCCTTCGTTTCTGCCGACCAGACACGGTTTTGACGAGTTCTTCGGGATCCCCTACAGCAATGACATGGTGCCCTTGCGTCTTCTCCGCAACACGGAGATCATTGACCCTAGTCCAACCCAGCCCTTCTTGACCAGGGAATTCACTGACGAAGCCATCGGTTTCCTGAACCGAAATGCCCACCGGCCCTTCTTCCTCTACCTGCCTCTCAAGACACCCCATGTACCCCTGGCCCTGCCCGACAACTGGAGAAGGCCGGGGCGAAGCTCCTACATCGATTCGGTCGAGTACATGGACTGGAGCGTTGGAAGAATCCTGAAGCGGCTGGAAGCCCTGAATCTGGCCCGGCAGACAATCGTCATCTTCACCAGTGACAATGGATCGTGGAGGCCTGGAAGCAACGGGGGACTCAGGGCGGGCAAGAAGACTGTCTATGAGGGCGGTGTAAGAGTCCCTTTGATCTTCTCCTATCCCGGTTTCATCGCCGCGAACCGGAAGATCGTTGCTCCAGCTATGATGTGTGATCTTTTCCCAACCATACTGCTGCTGATCGGAGGCAATGAGCCGAAACACCTGGATGGACGGCACTTGTTAGACGTTCTGGGGGTGGGAGGAAACCGCGGAAGCAGCGGGCGCCGCCCCGACGATCCAATCTTCTTCTTCCTGAAGAAGCGCGTGGCCGCCGTTCGAGCAGGTCGCTGGAAACTGCATATTGAACCTGCCGGTCCAATCCCGGACACGCCCGATCAGCTGTTTGATCTGGTCTCCGACCCGCGTGAGTCGCGGAATCTCATCGCGGAAAGACCCGAAGAGGCGGTCCGGTTACGCCGGCTTGTCAGGGATTATGAGGAAGGTTCTGGAATCAACCCTTATCCAGCAGCAGCAGAAGCTTACCCAGGGCTTGCGACGCCTCTTCACCAAGCTCATTGAAGTCGTACCTTTTCCCGTCTGGCCCAGAGACGGCCAGAGTCCCTTTCTCCACTTTGAAGGATCGCAGGTCTTCCAGTTGTAACTGGAAAGCATGCTCCTGGTTTCGGTCCGGCACGTACTGGATGGAAGCAACAGTCACCTTGAGCGTTCCCTTGCAGGATCGCATCAGAAAATGGCTGTGCTTGCTGTCTGCCTGCATGGGAAGCAGCGAGTTCAATTCCTCCCTGAGTTTGAGCTTGCCCAGGCGAGCTTCGAGAATCCCGGCTCCAGCCGTGTCGGCCCCTAGACCCGTAAGGAGTCCCCCCGGCTCTGCCGGGGAGGCAGCCAGAGTTTGACAGTTCCGGGAATAGGTGAAAAAACTCCCTTCCGTGAGCCGAGCAAAGCATCACGAAAAGGAGTTTTATGAGTAACTACCAGAGCTTACAGCATACAAAATGGGAGTGTAAGTACCATGTGGTGTTCATCCCCAAGTACCGCAAGAAGTTGATTTATGGGGAGCTGCGCAGACATCTCGGTCAGGTGCTGCGACGGTTGGCGAAAAGGAGTGGGCAGAAGGAAAGCTTGATTGAAGAGGGCCACCTGCTGCCGGATCACGTGCACGGGATGATCTCGATTCCGCCAAAGTTTTCTGTGGCGCAGGTGATCGGGTACATCAAAGGGAAAAGCGCCATCCACATTGCGAGGAACTTTTCAGAGAGTCGGCGTAACTTTGTTGGACAGCACTTCTGGGCTCGCGGATACTTCGTATCGACGGTGGGTCGGGATGAGAAAGTGATTCGTGAGTATATCCGGCGGCAAGAAGCAGAAGATCGTCGCCAGGATCAGCTCAGGCTGCTGTAGCCAAGCCACCTGTAGGTGGCACAAGTGGCCGCGGTAGCGGCAACGTCAAGTCCGCTTTGAGCGGCTCACAAGATTAAAGCCCCCGGCTTTGCCGGGGGATACTTACTCCGATCGCCCGATGGATGGCTGCTGCCGCGGCTTCATACTCGTCCAGGCGCTCCAGCGCGTCGGCTAGATCCATCTGAACTGTTGGGTCGAGCGGTGAGAGTAAAACTGCCCGTTCCAGGTAGCGTCGTGCTTCAGCCAGATCCCCTTTCGCGGCGTGCGTCTTGCCCAGCATGTGGGCTGCATAAGAGTCATTGGGAGCGGCTCTCAGAATCCGCTCGAAATTACGTGCGGCTTCTTCCAGGTTTCCGTCCGCCAGAGCCGATTGACCGCGTACAGCCAGGTTCTCAACCCGCCTGAGTTGATTCGCCTGGGAGATTCGCCCCTGCATCTGTTCCTTGAGGGAGGTGATCTGTTCATCGTCCGGAAAGTGGGCCAGGAACCCCTCATAAGCCGTTACTGCGGCCCTGGGAGTTGCATTCCGGGCCTGCCGGAGGGTCTGTGTGCGAAGGCGCTCTTGAACCTGATCGATCACCTCCTGGGCTGAGGTGTCGCCCAGTGAAAGCGCGTTCTGAGCCAGATACAGGGCGTCATCCTGCCCCTCACCGACCAGTTTCCCAGCCTCCAGTGCCGCCCGGGCTTCGCGGAGAAACCCTTGAGGTGGAGAAACCGTTTCGCCTGGCTCAACCTCGGAGCCAGCCGTCATCGGACTTTCCGGATCCTCGGAGCCAACGTTGGCAGCGACCAGCAGGGCTACCAGTATCAGGACAGCTGCAGCTGCTCCCCCGACAATACTCACAGTCTTGCGGGTGACCGGAAGGCTCCATCCGGTCTCACCCTCACGGCCTGCCCCTACCGTTTCTGCCAGCAGCGTTTCCTCGGAGCCCACCCAGGTCGCTGTCGAATCCACTCCTGAAGACCCCGCCGACCGGGTTCTGGAGATAGCTGCAGCCGTTCCCATTGTCTTGTCGAACAAGTCCTCGCCAGCGCCGTCATCGGGAAGGAGGCGGCTCAGATCCTCGGCCAATTCGCGGCAGTCCTGATAGCGATCGGCAGCCGACTTTTCTAGACACCGATCGATGATAGGCCCAAAATCGCCTGCCAGTGAAGCATCGATTTCTGCCAGCGGAGAGTGGGGATCATTCACAATCCGAAAGATCATAGTCGTGGGATTCTCGCCCTCGAACGGAAGCCGGCCTGTGAGTACCTCATAGAGCACGATTCCAAGGGAAAAGATGTCAGCTCGCTGGTCCACCTTCTCACCCTGAATCTGCTCGGGCGACATATAGCTGGGAGTCCCCAGCAGAGTGCCTGTTTGAGTCAGGTCGGTGGAAGCCATTCGAGCGACCCCGAAGTCGACCAGTTTCACCAGTCCATCTCTGGTCAGCATGATATTGGCAGGCTTCACATCACGATGGACAACTCCGTGCTGATGGGCGAAGCTGAGTCCGTTGCAGATCTGAAGGAAAATGGGGATGACAGCCCGTTTATCGGCCGGATCCGATCCCTCGATGATCCCGTGGAGGGTGTCTCCGTCGACGAACTCCATCACGATATAGGGTCCGGCTTCGCCTTCTCCCATGTCGTAGATGGAGACAATATTCGGGTGGGAGAGAGTTCCGGCCACTCGGGCCTCTTGAAGGAATCGGGTGACAAACTCAGCACGAGACTCTTCTGGAAGCTCAGTTACCGCCCTGATCTGCTTGATCGCGACGGTGCGTTCGATGGCTGGATCTCGGGCCAGATAGGCACGACTCTGGCCTCCTCGGCCAATTTCTTTCAAAATGACGTAGCGCCCGATGTGAGTTTCTTCCATGCCTTCCGAAAGAGTTTTCGCCTTGTGAATGCGGCCCCCATTCTACCGATTTCGCGGTTTGGTGTAACCCCGAGAGTGTGATTCAATTCAGGGCCCTACAGACCTTGCTCGAGTCCGAGTTACTCGTCGCCGCATATTGTTGTCGGAAAAACGGGGCAGGTGTCACATATGCAGTTAGCTCTTCTCGACTGGACCATCGTTGCAGTCTACTTTCTGGTGGCGCTCCTGGTAGGTCTCTATTTTGCGCGTCGTGCTGCCACTGGTATCGAATCGTTTTTTGTCTCCAACCGGAGTATGCCGTGGTGGTTGCTCGGCACGTCCATGGTGGCCACCACCTTTTCCACCGACACTCCCAATCTGGTAACAGATATTGTTCGGACCCACGGCGTGGCAGGAAACTGGGTGTGGTGGGCATTCGTGATTACCGGAATGGGTACCGTGTTCATCTACGCGAAGCTGTGGAGACGCTCGGGTACCCTCACCGACATGGGCTTTTACGAGCTCCGCTACTCGGGGAAACCGGCCGCTTTTCTGCGCGGATTCCGGGCGGTCTATCTGGGTGTCTTTTTCAATATGGTCATCATGGCCACGGTCACACTGGCCGCCATGAAGATTGCGGGCATCCTACTAGGTCTGGATAAATACACAACAGTGATTGTATGCGCCGTGGTGACCACCGCTTACTCTGCCCTGTCAGGGCTCTGGGGTGTCGTTGTCACCGATTTACTGTTGTTTGTGATCGCCATGATCGGATCCTTTTCAGCCGCATATTACGCACTGGCGCGCCCTGAAGTCGGTGGTTTAGCTGGACTGTTGGGCAGTGAGGCTCTGGAAGGACGGTTGAGCTTCCTTCCCGACTTCTCAAACTGGGAACTGGTAGTCACGGTCTTGATCATCCCTCTTGCGGTTCAGTGGTGGAGTACGTGGTACCCGGGAGCGGAACCTGGTGGGGGAGGGTACGTGGCTCAGAGAATGCTGGCTGCCCGGGACGAACGACACTCGCTGCTGGCTACCCTGTGGTTCAATGTAGCTCATTACGGGCTGCGTCCCTGGCCCTGGATCATCGTCGCCCTCTGTTCTCTTCTGGTCTATCCCGATCTGGAGTCTCTGCAGAGAGCTTTTCCCCACATGGACCCCTCCATCGTTCGCCACGATCTGGCTTATCCGGCCGTTTTGTCCGCCCCGAGGCCGACAGCCGTCACTACATTCTGGTGGCGCGGCTGACGACAATCGGGCTGATCGTTTTGGCTTCTATTCTCTCGCTGTGGCTGGAGAATGCTCTTCAGGGATTTCAGATCATGCTCCAGGTCGGAGCCGGGACCGGGCTGATTTTCCTGCTTCGGTGGTTCTGGTGGAGGATCAACGCCTGGAGTGAGATTACGGCCATGATCGTCTCCTTCGCCGTAGCGATCTATTTTCAGTTCCTGCACGCGAGCCTTGGCTTCGAGCCGCTTCACACCTCACACCAGCTCGTGACCGGCGTCGGTATCACCACTGCGGACTGGCTGCTTGTCACCTGGTTGACTCCTCCGGCAGATCGAGCCACCCTGCAGCGCTTCTACGACAAGATCCGACCTTTTGGTCGGGCCTGGAAAAAGGTTGTGAACACTGATTCGGGTGGGGCGGAGCCTGGCATCAGCGCGGGCATCCTTTGCTGGTTTCTGGGAGTCGGGGCCGTCTACGGAGCGATTTTCTCAACCGGCTACTTCATTTACGGACGGATGCTCCCGGGCCTTTTTCTGGCAGTTATCGCCGTGGCCTGCACAGCTGGCATCGTAAGAGTTTTCCCCAGGTTGGGGTTTCAGGAATAGGTTCTGGGCTCTAGGTTCTGGAATCTGCCGTTTACCCAGGTTAAACTGATCAGCATCAACGCTAGAGCGAAGAGAAGGAGAGACCCGCATGCTCAAACAGGTATACCGTGCAACAAGTGCATCACCAGTACACTTTTGCCGTGCCGTGGCGCAGTCGGTGTTCGCCGAAGTGACTGCCAACAAGAAGGCTGAGTGCTCACAACCCTCGAGGTCCCTCCACGAACTCACTTTGGGGCTCATGTTGGGCCTGGTCTTGCTGGCAGGTGGAACCGCTCAGGCGAATGTTGATACGTGGGCGGGGTACGGAGACTGGTACAGACCCGTTTTTGCCGATGCCAACATCATCGAGTCCTACAAGACGTCGGATGGAAACCAGTTCATTCACGGAGTACGTAACCATGGGCCAGGGACGGTCGAATGGTTACCCGTGAACAAGGATGGCTGGGCGATGGGCATATACGTAGAGCATTCCCGGGATGCGAATTGGATCACGCTTAAGGCCCCACAAACCCCCTTCATTCGTCTCCCCATCTACAGCGGAACCAGCCAGACCTCAGGCGTCGCAGCGGGACCATGGACGAACTATCTACATTTCGATTCGTCCAGGGGATCAATAGATCCCGCACCCCTGTCCGCACCCAGTGATGTTCAATCTGCCCTTTCTTGCCCAGCAGGAACCACGGCTGTGGGGAGCGGCTGCCGGTTTGATTTCACTGGCTCCCCTCAGACATTTACTATTCCACCTGGAGTCACCCAACTATCAGTAGATGCTTATGGAGCATCTTCGTCCGTAAGCTCAGGAATGTATGCTGGTTATTGTGGGGGGTATCAAGCGAAAGGCGGTCGAGTTCAAGCGACTTTAGAGGTATCTTCAGGACAAGTCCTTACTATCTACGTTGGTGGAATGAGCGTTTATTGTTATGCCAGTGGTGTCGACTGCTTGCCAGGCGGTCAACAGAACTCCTCTGGTCAACCAGGGGGTTGGAATGGTGGCGGCAATGGCGCTAAGACCAGTGAAGCAGGAGGTGGAGCCACCGATGTTATGCCAGTGGTGTCGACTGCTTGCCAGGCGGTCAACAGAACTCCTCTGGTCAACCAGGGGGTTGGAATGGTGGCGGCAATGGCGCTAAGACCAGTGAAGCAGGAGGTGGAGCCACCGATATAAGAGTTGGAGGAACATCCCTAAACGACAGAGTTTTGGTAGCGGGTGGTGCTGGTGGCGCTGGGACGGGCTGCGATTCAAATGGCGGTCATGGTGGTGGATTGGTTGGTGCTAATGGAGGAAACAGCCCTCCGATGCTAGGGCAAAACGGATTAGGTGGAAGGCAGACAGCTGGTGGTAGAGGAGGTAGTTGGCCTTGTTCGACATCACCATGCGCTGCTGGTAGTGGTGGTTTTGGATACGGTGGAAAGGGAGATCATGTTAGCGGCAACTTCGGCGGTGGTGGTGGCGGTGGTTGGTATGGTGGCGGTGGAGCATTAGGTAGTTCCAAAGGTGGCGGTGGTGGAAGTAGTTATGCTGATCCAAGTGTCTGTAGTTCTGTGACACATACTCGAGGTGTTCAAACAGGGCACGGATCAGTAACAATCCAATTATGACTTTACACCAGCAGCCAGTGACGAAAGCTGCTGGGAAGGAGAGCGGCAACGTCCTGCCCGAGTCTGAGCTTCCGAACGCCATGAAGCGCTCAGCGGGGGCGTTCTCAAGTCTGCCCACAAGCCTTGCTTCCGCTTCCTGGCTTCATCCTCGGCAGATTCATATCGCCCGCGGTCCTCCGGAAACTGCTCCTTGGCGTAATACCGGGTTAATTGAATCTGAAAGCAGCTTTTGCCTCAGCCACGGACGCCCCTGGAGGATGCGATCATGAGAGAGATCAACCGAAGAGAGTTTGTGAAAACGTCAGCAGTAGCCACCTCGGGACCGTTCGTCTTGGCTCGTACAGCTAGAACCGACACGGTTCGTGTGGGCGTGGTGGGCCTGCGGGGGCAGGGTCAGGACCACCTTACTGGATTTCAGGCTCTTCCCGGAGTCGAGGTCACAGCGATTTGTGATGTGGATGACGAGGTGATCACCGGCACCCGCAAGTGCTTTGCCGATTGGGGATGGAAGCAGCCCAAGAGCTTCAAAGACATGCGCCATCTTCTCGAAGACCGTGAGGTGGATGCCGTGTCCTTCGCCACGCCAAACCACTGGCACGCCCTGGGGACGATCTGGGCCTGCCAGGCGGGAAAACATGTTTATGTTGAGAAGCCGGCCAGTCACAACCTTCGCGAGGGACGTCGGACAGTAGAGGCGGCTCGTCAATACGGCCGCGTTGTTCAAGTTGGTCATCAGATGCGCAGTTCCATCGCCGCTAGAGCCGCAATCGATTTTCTCGCCTCGGGCCAGTTGGGCGAGGTCTACATGGCAAAAGGACTCTGCTACAAGTGGAGAGACACGATCTCCAAGACCCCTGACGAGACTGTTCCACCCGGTGTCGCCTACGACCTTTGGCTGGGACCGGCGCCGCGGTGCCCTTTCTCACGCAATCGCTTCCATTACAACTGGCACTGGCATTGGGACTACGGAAACGGGGACATCGGGAATCAGGGGGTCCACCAGCTGGACCTGGCCCGCTGGGGTCTGGGTGTCACCCAGCATCCCAACCGGGTCAGTGCCACCGGCGGCCATGTGATGTTTGACGATGACCAGGAAACTCCCAACCTTCTCCACGCTTCCTATACCTACGAGCGGGAAGACCGGTCTCCCCTGCTGCTGCACTTTGAAGTCCGCCACTGGATCAGTAACAAAGAGGCAGACATCAGCCCCGACGAGAGAAATACGATCGGTGTGGTTTTCTATGGATCGGAAGGCTACCTGGTGGTTGACAGTTACGACAGCTGGAGAGCCTATCTGGGAGAGCAGGGAGAACCGGGCCCTCACGCGCAGGCGGGTGGAAACCACTATGCCAACTTCATTGAGGCGATTCGGGCTGAGAATCCGAACCTGCTGAACTGCGATGTCGAGGAAGGCCACCGCAGCGCCGGCCTCGTTCACCTGGCCAATATCTCCTACCGGCTTGGTCGATCCCTGGACTTCGATCCCACCACAGAAGCGTTTTGTAACGACGCCGACGCCGATGTCATGCTGACCCGTGACTATCGACCTCCCTACACGATTCCTAAGCGGGTTTGAGCGGGGCTGGACGAGTCTGATCTGTGGAGAGCTTCGATGAGCCCGCGAATGTACCCGATCGCCCGGGCCGCGCAGGCCTTGCCGTTCGGCTCATAAAGGAAGGGTTCGACTGCCATGGTCCCCTGGTACCCCTGTTGGAAGAGGACCCGCAGGATCTCGCTGAAGGAATCCTCTCCTTCGCCCGGCCCCCGCGAGTTCGAATCGTTCAGATGAACATGAGCGATTTGTCCAGTGGGAAGCCATTGTTCCAGCAGCAGGTCGAGGGCAACGGGCTCTGAGAGACGAGCAGAACGGCTATCCAACATAGTCTTGAAGGACGGACTGTCCACCGCCCGCACCAGGGCACGGGCTTCCTGCAAATTGTTGATGAAGTTGGTCTGCGCGCGGGGAAGTGGCTCGATGCAGTAAACCAGGCCGCGATCGCCGGCGTGGCGGGCGACCTCCTGGAAGATTCCCAGTGCACGCTCAAAAACCCGCTTTCGATCCTGATCGGCACCGATCATCCTCTGCTCCGGCGAACCGTGGACGAGGACGCTTCCCCCCAGCTCTGCGCAGAGATCGATCAAGCGCAGCAGAACTTGTTTCGTTTCCCGCAGGACCGTCGCGTCAGAGGAGGTAATCGAGAGACCGAGTGGAGCGACGAGCAGCCAGTGAAGTCCGGTGATGGCCAGTCCCTCCTCCCGTGCAGTGCGACGGAGCCGCTGAATCTCCGGTTTGGCAATGCGATGAGGTTCGTCACCGAGGGTGAAAGGTGCCAGCTCCAGGCCATCGTAGCCCACGGCGGCAGCGAAGCGGCACTGCTCCCGAAAGGAGAGTTCGCGCAAAACCTCGTTGCAAAGGGCGATTCTCACTGAGTACTCGCTTTTCATAAGAAAACCCAGCCATTCTTACCGAATCCTGGAAATCGATCTAGTACTGACTTGCAAACATCATCGCATTTCCGTGGAATTACCGCCCGGGTTGAAGATCATCTTGCCCTTGGAACTCTCCAGGATCTCCAGAACCCCCAGCGCCCGGGCCCGCTCCGAGGGATCTGAGGCACTTCGGACTGCCTCCCGGGCCGCCTGAAGAGCCATTTCCTCCTGGCCGATACGGGAGTAGCTGTCTGCCAGCCCCAGGTGGGCCCGGCTATTGTCAGGGGTCTGCAGGAGCGATTCCCGGTACAGTTCAATGGCCCGGTTCCAATTGGCCTGTCGGCGTACACAGTCCGCCAGCAGAACCCGCAGTGAGGTCTGTAAAGGGTGGAACTGGAGTCCCTGTTCTGCCTGATCAAGAGCCTTTTGCGTCAGGCCGAACCCGTAGTAGAGTTCTCCCAGCAGATAGCGGGCCTGCCAGTCAGTCGGCTGCTGGGTCGCGGCTCTCTCAAGGTACCCTTCCGCCTGAAAGAACTCCTTCTTCTCCAGGTGCAGGCGTCCCAGGGCCAGGAGAGTCTCGCGATGATTGGAATCAATGGCCAGCGCCACCCGCCACAACTCTTCAGCGTTCTTTACATCTCCCTGTTTCCACTTGATCTGGGCCAGACTTCGATAGGCCAGGGGAAGATCCGGTCGCAGTTGGATCGCTTTCCGAAAGTTCTCCTCGGCAAGATGAGGCGAAGTCTCCATTAGCGTTACGCCAAAGTTAAAGACGGGACGATATTTCCCGGGAGACTTGCGTGCCGCGTCTGCCCACAGCGAAGCGGGCGCCTCCCACAACTGGATTCTCTGCCAGGATAGCGTCCCTAGAGTCAATGCCAGCAGCCCTGCAATGCCCCCGAATTGCCAGGTTCGAAGGCTGGTTCGTGATACTAGCATCGAGAACGCTGCGGAGAATCCCAGCAGGGGCAGGTAGGTCCTGTGCTCGAACATGAAGTCCTGGCTGGGAATCAGGCTGGAGGTGGGGAGTAACCAGAGGAAGGAGAAAAGCAGCCAGAAGGAGAGCTGCCGCCGGCTCCGAAATGCCCAGGGGATCGCCCCCAGCACGAGGAACAGGACGATCAGGTGAACCCACCATCCGAAACTCCCCCAAGTCGCAACAGCCTCGACGTGAGGATCGACCGACTGTCCCAGGGGCAGCAGGAAGAGCTGCAGATAGCGTCCGATTACCACCACCTGGGTGCGGGCGTAGGTCAAGATCTGCCCTGAAAGGCCAATCCTTAGCTCACCTGCGGAAGCTGTCCACCACAGAAGGGCTCCTCCCAGAGCAACCGAGAGAGCGAGTTTCAGGGCCAGCCACGGGGCGGGGCGGATCCGATCACGGTGGTACACGTCGAAGGCCCACAGCACAGCAGGGAGCACCAGCGCATACTCCTTGGAGAGAGCGGCCAGAAGGAAACAGATCAGACTCGCGACCGACAGAACACGGGGTCGGTCGGAACTCGACCGGGACACCCACAAGAACACTGTGAGCAGGCTGAACAGCGCAGCCAGCAGCGTCGACCGCTGATAGATGTACACCACACTTTCGGTTTGTAGAGGGTGGAGGGCAAAGAGCAGGCCGGCCAGTACCGGTGCTCTCCACCTGCCACTGCATCCCGTGAGCGGAAACAGGTTCTGCAGCTTGAAAACCAGCAGCAGAGCCAGCGCCGAGTTGAGGGCATGGAGAAGGACATTGAAAAGTCGGAGCTGTGCCGGGTTCTCTCCCCCTAAAGCAAACTGGGCCGTAAAGGAGAGCCAGGTCAGGGGACGTGGAGCCGGTGGCCACAGAAAGGCAGACCAGCGAGATAAACGGACATTGTCGTCACGCAGAAAGAGCTGGTCGTCGAACTGAAAGGGATAGTGAAGACTCGGCCAGTATAGGAAAACGACGAGCAAGCCAAGTCCCAGGGCCAACAGGGTATTGCGAGTGCCCGCGGACCTCATATTGAGTGAACCGTCGCTCCGGCGGGAAAGAGGGATTTACTGGACCGCCATTCGGGGAGTGATCTCTCCTCCCTCGTAAATCAGGCGAACCTCGACGCCTTCCACGCCTGGGGATCCCGAACGCCCAGGGAGCTCGAAGGTAAAGCTGGCGAAGTCGCGCGCCTGCACGGATCGAACTTCCTCACTGATCAGCTCACCACGGTCAAAGATATAGAAGATCGCGCCCTTGACCCGATGCGCCGCCTCGCGCAGATCGAGCCCGACGCGCAGTGTCCCGGCCGATTCCTGGGTCACGGTTGCCATCACGCCGTTGGAGGTAAGAGCTGCAGCTCCTGGGACCACAGGGAAAGCGGTAAATGTAGGCACTACACCTGGAAAACTTCCCCCCGCATTGTTCGTACGCACTGTCAGCCCGGCCAGCCGCGGAGCGGATCCGCCTCCGCCCTGGAGGTTCACCGTCGTCACCCTGACGCTCCCCTCCATCTCTTCCACCTCCGGAACCTGTTGGCGATCAAAGAAGCGGTCAATGAAGTTGTTTGCTTGCCCGCCCTCGGGGATTGGAATATCGGTGGTCGCAATCACCATGGAGTCCTTATCCAACAGAGTGAGTCGAGCCACCGGGTTAGCGGCTAAGGGCACGGTCTGACCCGCGTTCACCATGGCCAGAGCGGTTCTGCGGGTTCCGATCGTGTCGACAAACAAGCTGAAGGCGGACAATTCTTTGACCAGAGGGACTCCCGCTTCATTGAAGACGGTCCCCGTAGCCACGTCCTTCTGAATGAAAACCGCAGTTCCTCCAACGCTGGTGCCGCCTCCCCCGCCGGCTCCCTGGATCCCCGCCGTAACCACCGCATACCCGACCACAACTCCCGCCTCGTAAGCCTCTGCTTCGCCCGCGGTTGAGAAACTTGCCGACTGGCCGCTGCCCAGCTCGAAATCGTGATCGGTTACCTGACCAATTCCCACCAGATTGAGGGTTAGGGGAGAGCCGTCCGTCTGCTTGAAGGCAAGATTGACCTGGGCCGGTCCGCCGCTGTTGACAAAAATAAACTCCGTGATCAACTGGATACCGACGACCTCACCATCTCCGACCTGAGGGACATAGGAGACGTCCTGGGCCCGAAGGCCAGGAGCAGTGAAGAGCAGCCCAAGTGCGAGAAAATAAACAAGGCGCATTGTTAGAAAATAAACCAAAGCCCTGTCAACTGCAATGACATGGCGGCGCAGGAGACCACCTTTGTCGGAATCGGAACCGGTCGGCAGCTTATGGTGCATCTCGTAGTGGCGCGGGTAGCGGCGGTGTTGATCTCGTCCTGGAATCGCAGTGAGCGAAGTGAACAGGCGGTAACAGGTATCCTTGTGGACTGCAGGAATGGAGTCGGGCAGGGTAGATTCAGACTGGATGAACCGGGTTGCGATTTGTCACGATTGGATTGTCGATCCGCGCGGGGCTGAGCGCGTCCTGGTGGAACTGGCTTCGGGCTGGGATCGCCTCGAAATAAGTACCCTCTTGCTGGATCCTGCCCATCTGCACCCTTCTCTGCAGGAGTTGACGGTCTTTGCCTCGACGCTGAACCGTCTTCCCGGCAGCACACGCTACTACCGGTACACCTTGCCTTTTTTTCGTCGGGCCGCGCTTTCGCTACCCGTCCTGGATGCCGACCTGGTTGTGAGTATCAGCCACTCGGTGGCCAAGGCGTTTCCCCGTAGGCCCGGGATTCCCCACGTCTGTTACTGCCTGACCCCCATGCGCTACCTGTGGGAACCACACCTCTACGGCAGTGAGCTGAATGATCATTTCGGGGGTTGGCCCTCTCCTACTGGGCGCGTTCGCTCAAGTCCTGGGACCAGGAGACGAGCGGCTCAGTAGATTACTTCGTGGCCATTTCGAAGACCGTTCAGCAAAGAATCAAGCGGGTCTACGATCGCGCTTCGGCCCTGATTTACCCCTGCACCGATCTGGACTTCTACACACCCTCATCAGACCAGAAAAAGGAGTTTTTTCTGGTCGTGTCGGGTCTGGTGCCCCAAAAGCGTCTTGATCTGGCAATCCAGGCCCTGAACCAGCGCCCAGACCGCCTGCTGGTAGTGGGAAGCGGCCCGCTGTCGCGTGCCCTTCAGAAAAGGGCCGGGTCGAACATCGAGTTTCTGGGCTGGCAGAGTGATGAAGCCATTCGCGACCTCTATCGAGCAGCGCGAGCTCTCATTTTCCCAGGCCTGGAAGACTTTGGCCTGGTCCCTGTGGAGACGCTCGCCTGTGGTTGTCCGGTCATCGCCTTCGGAGAGGGTGGAGCCACAGAAGTCGTCCAGGATGGTGCGACAGGGATCCTCTTTCCAGAGCAGACAGTTCCCAGCCTGCTGGAGGCTCTGGAAAGGTTCGACTCGATGCGTTTTCGGCCGGAGGGGCTGCGGCAGAGCGTGCAAAGATTCTCGCGCTCACATTTTCGACAGTCCTGGCAGGACTTTTTTGCAAAGGTGGGCCTGGAGCACGTCAGCCCCTGGGCCGGGGACGCTGGCTGAGAGACTCAATCTGGAGGATTGGTCTTCCGGAAGGTCCTATTTCTTGCAGCCCGGGCTCAGTTTGCTGCACCAAATGCGTTGGGACTCGTCGAAACTGCAATCAAAGCACCCGAGGCCCTCTTTTGCAGCAGTCCCAGCACCGCCACCCTCTTTCCTTCTTCAACGTGAATGTTCAGGGTTCCCTTGAAGTTTTCTTCCTGAGTAGCAAAGAAGTCTGAGAACAGCTCACTCTGATCTACAAACTGGACCAGTTGCTGAGCGGGATCGAGCATCACCTGCTTCTGGGCCCGCTCGTTTCCCTCGCTGTCAACCAAGATCAGGGTCAAGGTCAGCGCATCCTCGCTGTCCGGGTTGTAGAGGGCGACACCTGTATTCTCCTCAGCCGTCACACTTACGTAGGCTTGCTGGCTGCTGCGTGGTGGTGAGTTTGTCACCGATACGAAATTACCCAGAATCTCGAAGACTTCACTTCCCACGATCTTCGAGTCGGCTTGAAGATCCGAGTTGACTTCGATCACTCCTGACTGCAGAGCACCCGTGCCGTCCGTCTCCACTTCAGCTGTCGTACCCTCGTCCAGAGAGTAATCAACCGTGTCAGTGGCTTCTCCCTGGATCGGTACCGGCGTTAGAGCGCCAGACGCATTTTGAAAACGAATGGTCCCGGTATCCGCTTCCTCCCCATCGTTAATCAGTATGAGCCGGGTTCGGGCATCTGTACTGTCTTGCTGAATCTCAGAATTTGTTGCAATTGCAGCGGCCAGTGCCCCGTTGGCGAACTGGGTAAAGATGAGACGGCCTGGATCTGCTTCCGACTCAGTCGAAATGGCGATCAGAGCAGCAGTTGCCCGCTTTTGAAGCAGTCCCAGCAGCGCAAGGTCCTGATCGTCCCGTCCTGTCAGCTTCAAGCGACCTTGAAAATCCCCTTGTTGAGTGGCAAAGAAGTCGGCAAACAGATCGGCCTGATCTACAAAAGCGACCAGTTGCTGACCGCCTTCCAGGACGATCTCCTTCTCAGCTTTCTCTTCGTTGTGATTGTCGAGCAGGGTCGCGTCTAAAGTAGCGGCGTTCTCCTGATCCGGGTTGAGCAGGGCCACCCCTGTGTTTTCTGTTTCAGTAACGCTCACATAGACCTGCTGCGAAGAACGTCTCGGCGAACTGGCCACGGAAACGAAGTTCCCGAGAATTTCAAAAGCTTCCGTTCCCTCAAGGCTTGATTCTTCACCCCGACTGGAAATGACCTCGATGGTTCCCGTCTGCAGATCGCCGGTACCGTCGGTCTCCACTTCGGTGGTACTCCAGGGCCCCAGCGAATAGCTGAGAGTGTCGGTTGCAATCCCCCCAACCTGGACCTGAATCGGATTTCCAGCGGCGTTTCGAAAACGCAGCACACCGCTGTCGGCCTCGTCGCTGTTGTTGATCAGGATGATGCGGGTCCGGTTGGGAATCGAGCCCTGTGGAACTTCCCAATCAGCCCCGGCGAGTAAGGGGATTTCTCCGTTAGCAAAATGGGTGAACAGTAAATTGGCAGGACCAAACGACGGATCTTCCACAACCAGGTTGCCCTCCAGTGTGACGAAGCCTTGGTCGGTCGTGACGGTAATCGTCACCGGGCCGCCTGCGGGCAGTTCTGGCACCGTGACCAGGATAGTCGAGTCATCCACTACTTCAACGTCAATTCCACTCACTCCATCAAAAAGGACTTCGAGGTTCCCTTCCAGGAACCTGGTCCCGGTGATCTGGATCCGCGTCCCTGCCGAAACACCTGTCGGAGATACCAGAGTGATGGTGGGCGGAAAACTGTGGGGCAGGGCCAGGAGTTCTTCTCCCTGCAACAGAATCTGCCGGGCCCGGTATTCCCTGTTACCATCCCCATCCGTGCCACTGACCAGAAAACTCATCGTGACCGTATCCGCGCCGGCTCGATAATCTCGATCGAGCAGATCCAAGTTCGGAAAATCCTGGGCCAGACGAGTAGCGTCATAAACAAAGTTCAGATTGCTATCGGATCCCTGTTCCAAGATAAAGCCCGGCATGACCGTCGTGTGGTGCATTCGAATGTTGCTCAGGTCGGAGGGTGGCTGGATGGGGAACGATAATATGCCGTCGGCCGGCCGGACAATGCTCTGCCTTGGGATTTCCACGTCCAACGGCTGTGCAGGCTGACTTGCGACATAGAATTCGTAGCGGCCGTTATTGGAACCCAACACATTGCCGCTGGGAAACGGCTCCTGGACAGGCCCGGCTGATGTCTGGCCATCATGCCAGACATTAACACCAACAGTGTAGACACCTGTTTCGGCGACGATGAAATCAGTGGCCGGATCATAAAAGTAACCCACCTTGTTGGCTTGGCCATTGATGTCCCACACCTGACCGCCGGGCGAAGTCACGGTCATGGAGACTTTGGAATCCAGGGGAGGTCCGATCTGACCCGAAAAGGAGGCGCGATCTCCGGGGACCAGAATGGTGCCAGCTCTCACGCCCATGGGGTGAAAGAAAATGTCGATCTCCTGACCCTTCAGAGTCATGATGGGGCCGCCGCTGGGACCTCCCGCGGCGCCCTGAAACGGTGGCATGATTCGGCCCCCGATCGGGTCGTCATCCGGAAGCATCGCCCACAGGGAACCATAGGCGCCGTAGCTGTAGTAATCCTGATCCGGCGCCCGGTAAATGGTGCCATTGAACAGAAACTTGAAGTCGTTTGGCCGGTCGCCGTTCTTGCCGTTTCCCAGCTGGTAGTTGTAGGAATCGTCAAAGCGCCAGTAAGTGTTACCCGTATCCAGCTCCGATACGATTTCCCGCACGCTCACTCCCGGCCGTGCCGCTCCCGAATAGAGGTAAGCCCAGTGGTTGTCAGGAGAATCGGGCTTCAAAAACGGGCTGATCTGAGTGGGGGACGTTGAAATCAAAGGTATTTCTCCCAGGGAGATGAGGGTTTCCACTTCAGCCGGGAGTTGTTGCAGGCCGGGATATCGACCGCGCACAATGTCGGCCAGACGGCCCTCCGTATCCTGCACGTTGGCCCTTAGAGTCATTGAATGTGAGACCCCGAATCCTGCGAATTCTTCGTTCCTCATCCAGGCGATATCGCCACTGTGGTACGGGAAAGGGAAATGGTTGTCAAAATCATTGTCATTCATCTCAAACCAGGCCTGGTGCCCCTGGTCAGGCCCAGGACCAAACCCTCCATAGCGGGCTCCGTGGGCAATCATCGCACCGCCCGGGGTCTCCACGACGCTACCCCAGCTCCTGCTGCCCATCCACATCACACCCTCTTCGTCGGTATAACTGGCGGTAATATCAACCCGATACTCGCCCGGGCTGGAGAGGTGGATCGTTGGAGCGGTAGACGGGTTGAAATAGCCGAATGGGTTCGCCTGGCCAGTGACTCGATACTCTATCTTTTGTGCCGGGTTGGAGTTGGGATACAGGGTGAGGGCCACCTCCACTTCGGCGGGCACCCCGGGTTGCACGACCACCGCCGGAGAAAACACATCCCCTACTTCAAACGGGCTGTTGTCAAAAACCCCGTATTCCAGGTCCAGCGGTCTGGCCACGTAGATCTCATAAGTGCCCCCGGCTTCATAACGAGTGCCGTAGACATCCTCGACCCAACCGGTCAGAGTCACAGTATGCAACCCGTACTGGCTGAAACTGACCTCGAAGCGTGAATCCAGAGTGGTCAGACCATAGTATTGACGCGGGGCGTTCGAAAAACGATGGAGACCGGTCCGAGTGGATGGTTCCTGCTTGAAGGGCTGCGCAAAAGGAGCCGTGCCCAGGAACTGAGCGCTTGCATCGGGTCTGGTGAGTTCCACACTCAAGGATCCCGAGGGAAATGCCAGTGGGACCGTCGGTGGATTGATCCAGTTCGTATTGGTCGCCCCCAGTAAAGGAACGAAGGGCTCCAGACGATACACATGGAGCTGGCCATTGCGCTCATTGAGCAAGGGAAGGATGAAGTGCTTTGAATTCGTCTTGATGTGACCGGCAATCCCGAAACGGTCTCGATCTTCCAGAGCGACGGTCCCTCGCGAGCCGTTACTGAACTCATTGAGTCCAAGGACACATGTCACACGCGGCGGTGCGGGTGAACCGATTCGAACCAGGGTGGCCCCGCCCGTCGCAAACAGCGTGTCAGTCACACCTGGGTACGCTTCATCGAAGAAGAGGGTGTTCTGATCCAGACCACTCACGGGCGAAGAACCGCGGGAGGAGTGTGGATCTCGGACTAACACCAGCTGGTAGACTCCCCACGGGAGATCATCGGGCAACTCGTAATCCACCCGCCACGTCGCCTCGCCGCGTCGATCACTGATCGGGTTGAACGATCCAAATACGATCTGACCGATTTGAACCGGGTCATCGCTTCTTCTGCGCTCAATGGGAAAACCCGTAGGGGCCAAGATGTGGGACATCTGCTCCGGGCTTGCGAGGGCCTGCCTGCCCTGAGCATCAAAAACCATCTCCAGATACACCGGCTGGCTATGCAGGGTCGGGAGGTGCGTTGCCAGGTTATGCGAATAAATGGTCGCCGTACCAGACAGGGTACCCGTCTGTCCAGCCTGCCACCTCTTATTCTCAAGGTTGCCGCGAAGCCAGATTTGACCAACGTCGACCACTCCAATACTGGCTACGTAATTGACATTGAATGGGGTGGACAGCGCGGCGCCAGTGGCGAACCCCCCGGTAGTTTCGTCAGGTACAGGAATTCTGATAACGGTGCCTGATCCCACAGTATTGTGGATACTGCCGCTAAATCGCGCCTGGCCCGTTGGATCCTGGTGAATGCCGATCCAGGATCCAGCCGGTGCAAACAGGGAGACGGCAAAACTGCCGTCTGAGTTGGATGCGCCGAAATTGTACTGACCCGTTTGCAGATTGATTACGCTGACACTGGCCAAACCGTCTGCCGCACCTGTGCCCCCTGTGATCGTCGCGATACCGTTTTCGTCAGGACCGTTGACCTGGATACGGGAGGCGACGGGTGGCTCTTTCCGATACACAGGTCCATTGATCGGCACCTCGGGAATGAACACCTCATGCACTGCACCATGGGTGGCATCGACAGCAATCGAACTATAAAAGGCCCCTTCACCCGAAGAAAATTCCACATCTAATCCCGCCATCGCCGCTAGCCCGGATTATGCAAGAACCGTAATCCGCTGTTGAAAAAGGGCTCGAGAAGTGGCCCAACTCGGAAGCGGGCAGTTGTGACAGGCGGATTTGCGAAGAATATCGGTTGGCGAGGCGTTTGAGTGGTTGGGGGAGTGAATTTCAGACAGATCTGGGCCTGGATGAGTGTCGGAAGCGGTTTTTCGGGGAACTGGGAGAAGCTAGCTGGAGTTCAGGCGACTCAAGACGAGGTGAAAGAGGGGTTGTTCGGGAAAGGCTGAGGAAAGATGGACCCAGATGCGTCGAGTGGTTTGTCGGATGCGGGCCCCGATCTTGAGGACACGACGACGTAAGGTTTCGATTTCGAGCTTGTGCCAGGGGGTTCCGTGCAGATAGTCGCGCAGGCGCACGAACATCTGGTAAGCCAGTGCATGCAGGAGGAGTCGAAACTGGTTGGCCAGGAATCGATGACAGCTGAGTCGGTCCATGCTCAGATGATTCTTAAAGGCCTTGATGAAGTTCTCGGTCTGCCCTCGGTCGGTGTAGTGGTCATAAAGTGATTGGGAGCAGAGATCGTCCCGGTTGGTGACCACAAAGCGACGATTGATCCCGCGCTGATCGACCTCCACTTTGACAATGACGCGACGGGATCGATCCCAGCTGTTGGCTCGATAAAGAAACTCGTCAAACTGACGCTGTTTTTCCTCCCGCTCAACGAACCTTTCCCGAGTCGAATCCAGCAGGGGCTCGACCACTCGCTGCAGGCGAGGGTTGCGACTTAACCCAATGACATATTGGAGTTGATTCTCTTCACCTTCACAGAACTCGTAGAGCCGAGGCGTGGCAAAGCCGCTGTCGGCCCGAATCTCAATCTCGACATCCGTCCCCACTGCTTGTCGGATGGCCTCCACGACGCGCTTCAGAATGGGCACGATGTGAGAGGCAGCCCCCTTGTTGCCAGGTCTCAACACGGCACAGACCAGGTCTCCCGTGGCGGCATCGAAGATCAGCAAAGGATGCAGAATGTGGTTTCGGTAATACCCGTGGTAGAAGGCGAACTCCTGTTGGCCGTGAGTGTGGTCGTCGGTACTGTCCAGATCCAGGATGATCTTGGCGGGACGTCTCTTCTTCAGGGAGCGCACATAACGGCGTAGCAGCCACCGGCTCAGACGCATCAGATCCTTCTTGGTGACGGAGTTCTCCAAGCGGGAGAAAGTCGGCTGGGTGGCCAAATCGGGATCGCTCTCGGGCAACTGATCACAGACTGTCTTGAGCATCGGATCCGAGCGCAGCGTATCGGCGTCATTACAGTCTTCGTAGCCGGCCACGATCTGCAACACTCGTTGTCGGATCAACTTCAACAGGTCATGACGAATGTAGCGTCGGTCCCGGCTTTCCGCAATACACGAACTGAAGCCCTCGCACAATCGATGTTGCCGATCCAGCGATCCAAACAACAACCATCCTGCGTCGGAAGTGAGGCTCCCCCCATCAAAACGAGTCGTGATGTTTCTGTGGCTGTGAAATGGCAGGGTATTCTGGCAGACTGCTTTCAACATTGCCGTAGCTCCTGTTTAGGGTCATTGTTTATGTAAACCCTTTTATATCAGAGAGCTACGGCTTTTTTTCTGGACCCAAATCTCACTCGGATTCAGATCTTTTGCATAATCCGGGCTAGCGCATATTTGCCGGCAGGAACGGTAATTTCGAACGTATCGTCGCTGGTGGCGTTTGCAAATTCGCGGAAAATCTCGTCGAGGTTGTAGGCCGTCACGTTCCAGTTGTTGGAATAACCGGTGGGCAATTCCACGGTGCCGGAAATCGTCACCTCCGGCGCGATGAAAAGTCTCACCTTCCTTGTCGCCGACACATTGACTCCGACTGGAAAATTGTACTGCCGGCTATCACCGTCCACGAACTCTGCAAACAGTTCGTAGAATCCGTCCGGGATATCGACGCTGAAATGTCCCGTGCCGTCCGTGGCGGCTATTTCATTGTCAGGCCATGCAATAACGCGGGCACCGGCGACCGGCCCGCTGTCGTTCTCCACAGAGCCGAAGAGAGTCCCAGCGTAAGAATCTGCAGAGGCCATGAAAACCAGAAACAGGCAAAGGGTCAAAGCCCGAAGGGATGAGAAGAATACGGGAAGGGTGACGATGGGGGCGAGGTGTGGTCGGCATCGACCAAGAATGGAATTAAATAGAGCCTTTCTGTCAGACATGTTTTCCTCTGAACGCTTCCCGTCTCATCGATAGAGTTAACATTCAGTTCATCCGTGTGACCTGCCAGCCTCCCAAACTCAACCCAGACTCGTTTCAGGGTGAGGGTCAGCTCTCCCCGGCAGCAACGAGGACACAGGTGATAAGCAGCGGGGAGTCATTGCTGTGTTGCATCTAGCCCTCAGGGGGCCTGTCCGAGCGCTTGAGGGGCGAGTCAGGAGCGTGTGAACCCACCCGTAGTCTTTTTGCTGCCGTTTCTAGGTTCCAATGATTGTAGCCGGGGAGTGGGGACTAGGCAATCGCAGTCAGGGGCCTGGCTCAGCCCTTCTGCAACCCCAGCGGTGGTGGCTGCAAGGAGGGAAAGCGGCACTCAATTCGGCGGTTGGGAGGCTACTCAAAACTCACAACACACTTACATAGGCTTGCTGGCTGCGGCGGTGCTTTGAGTTGAGGGAGTGATGCACGAGTGATACACTTTGGGGATGCCGACCGCCAAGAAACGGATTAACATCACCATCGACGACGACGTCTACACTGCGCTGGTTGAACTCTCGGAAAAACGGGCGAAATCAATTTCGAGTGTGAGCCTGAGCCTGATTGAGACCGCCCTGGAACTCCAGGAAGATAGGTATTTCGCCCGTATTGCCGACGAGCGCCTGGAGAAGAAAGAAAAACGAGTCGCCCATTCCAAGGCCTGGGATTGACTTACCGTATTGACTATTTGGAGAGCGTTGTAGAAAAAGACATACCTAAGCTCTCGAGAACTGCACGGCAACGAATTCGAAGAGCGATTGAATCGAAACTGACGGTCCATCCAGTCGAGTTTGGCAAGCCCCTTCGTTACAGCCTGAAAGGTGCTCGACGTCTGCGCGTCGGAGACTACCGCGTCATCTACAGAGTTGAACCTCCCGCTGCTGTTCTCGTCTTGAAGATTGGACACCGCCGCGAAGTCTATGAGACCTGAATCGTGCCCTGAGGTCACGACGGAATGAGCCACTGTTTATGAAGGCGATAAAAGGGTAAGCCGCCAGGGAATCGAGCCCGAACCTACTGATTAAGAGTCAAATGATCATCGATCTCCACCGAATGCGTTGGGACTGGTCGAAACTGCAATCAAAGCACCCGAGGCCCTCTTCTGCAGCAGTCCCAGCACAGCCACCCTCGCGCCTTCTTCAGTGTGGATGTTCAGAGTTCCCCTGAAGTCTCCTTCGTGAGCAGCAAAGAAGTCTGAGAACAGCTCACTCTGATCGACAAACTGGACCAGTTGCTGAGCAGGATCCAGCATCACCTGCTTCTGGGCCCGCTCGTTTCCCTCGCTGTCGACCAGAATCAAGGTCAACACCACCGCATTCTGGCTGTCCGGGTTGTAGAGGGCGACACCGGTATTCTCCTCAGCCGTCACACTCACATAGGCTTGCTGGCTGCTGCGCGGCGGCGAGTTGGTCACTGATACGAAATTGCCCAGAATCTCGAATACTTCACTTCCCACAATCCTGGAATCGGCTTCCAGATCCGAGTTGACTTCGATCACTCCTGACTGCAGATTACCGGTGCCGTCCGTCTCCACTTCAGCTGTTGTACCCCCGTCCAGAACATAGTCGACTGTGTCGGTGGCTTCTCCCTGAATCGGAACCGGCGTTAGATCACCAGCCGCATCTTGAAAACGAATGGTCCCGGTATCCGTATCGTCTCCATCGTTGATCAATATGAGCCGGGTTCGGGCATCTGTTCCTCCCTGCTGAATCTCGTAGTCCGACGCCATAGCAGCCCCCAGTGCCCCGTTGGCAAACTGAGTAAAGATGAGACGGCCTGGATCTGCTTCCGACTCAGTCGAAATGGCGATCAGAGCAGCAGTTGCCCGCTTTTGAAGCAGTCCCAGCAGCGCAAGATCCTTATCGTCTCGTCCCGTCAGCTTCAAGCGACCTTGAAAATCTCCTGGTTGAGTCGCGAAGAAGTCGGCAACAGATCGGCCTGGTCCACAAAAGCGACCAGTTGCTGACCTCCTTGCAGGACGATCTCCTTCTCGGCTTTCTCTTCGTTGTGACTGTCGAGCAGGGCCGCATCTAGAGTCACGGCGTTTTGCTGGTCCGGGTTGAGCAGGGCCACCCCTGTGTTTTCTGTTTCAGTAACGCTCACATAAAGCTGCTGTGAAGAACGTCTCGGCGAACTGGCCACCGAAACAAAGTTCCCGAGAATTTCAAAAGCTTCCGTTCCCTCCAGGCTTGATTCTTCACCCCGGCCTGAAATGACCTCGATCGTTCCGGTCTGCAGATCGCCGGTCCCGTCGGTTTCCACTTCCGTCGTGCTCCAGGGAAGCAGTGAATAGCTAACTGTGTCGGCTGCGACCCCGTCTATCTGCACCTGAATCGGGTTTCCAGCGGCGTCTCGAAAACGCAGTACACCGCTGTCGGCCTCATCGCTGTTATTGATCAGGATGATACGGGTCCGGTTGGGGATGGAGCCCTGCTGGGCTTCCCAATCAGCTGCAGCAAATGCTCTAATCTCGCCGTTGGCAAACTGTGTGAAGAGTAAGTTGGCAAGACCAAACGCCGCCTTTTCCACAACTAGACCGTCTGTTAGCCTTACAGACCCTTCGTCAGTCGCTACGGTAATCGTCACAGGTCCCGCTGAAGGCAGTTCGGGAACCGTGACCAGGATGGTCGAGCCATCCACCACCACAATGTCAATTCCACTCACTCCATTGAAAAGGACCGCAAGATCACCTCCCAGGAACCTTGTCCCGGTGATCTGGATCCGGGTGCCTGCCGAAGCGTCTGTCGGCGATACCAGATTGATGGTCGGCGCCAGACTGTGGGGCAGTGCCAGCAGTTCTTCTCCGTGCAGCACTAGTTGCCGGGCCTGATAAACCCTCCTTCCTCCCTTGTCACTACTCAGGAGAAAGCTCATGACGATGGTGTCGGCACCAGTTCGATTGTCACGGTCTTGTAGATCCAGGTTGGGAAAATCCTGGTGCAGCCCGGGTGCATCGTAGCTGTAAACCAGCCCCGTAGAGGGACTGGCGCTCATCGTACCTTCCTCCAATAGGAACCCCGGCATCACGGTCGTGAAGTGCACCTCCAGAGCATCTGGGGGTTCTTCTCCCGGCAGAAGGGGAATCTGAATCGGGCCGAGTGCCGGCTGAACGAAGCTGGCTCGGGGCACGTCTACTCCTAAATCTCGTGCGTCCTTCTCCACCACGTAGAGGAAAAACTCCCCTTCGTTGGAGCCCAGCACGTCGCCTATAGGAAACGGTTCCTGGACGGGCCCAGCCGAGGTTTGACCATTATGCCAGACCTTCACTTGAACCCGATGCGGACCCGGTTCCTTAACCTCAAAATCCGTAGAGGGATCGTAGAAGTAACCAATCTTGTTGGCCTGTCCTGTGACCTCTCGAACTTGGCCACCGGGGGTCGTGACTTTGATCTCAACTTTGGAGGGCAGGGTCGGAGCGATGTGACCGACGAAAGAAGCGACATCACCTACTACCAGAATGCTGCCGGGTTTCATCAGAATAGGATGAAAGAAGATATCGATTTCCTTTCCTTTCAAGGTCATAATCGGTCCGCCGCTGGGGCCACCTGCATTCCCTTGAAAGGGCGGAAAGATTCGCCCCCCTATCTCATCCCCCTCGGGAAGCAGGACAAACAGAGAGGCGTACGCTCCGTAGTAGAAGAAGTTGTCTTCCGGCACCCGGTACACCGCGCCTCCGAATTGGAACTTGAAGTCATTGGGAAGATCTCCGTTTTCTCCGCTTCCGAGTTGGAACTGGTAGTTGTCCCTGAATCGCCAATACCCAAAACCGCTCTCATCCCCAGAAACAAACTCACGAACGTGGACCCCGGGGCGTTCGACGAACGCGTAGAAATAGCCCCACTCGTCCACATCTCCCTGTGCTACGGGGGCCACGGAATTCCCACGAGATGTCGAAGAAAAGAGCGGAATCTCTTGGATTGCAATCCGGTCCTCAATGTCCCAGGGGAATTCCCATCCCTCGCTGGTAGGCGCCCGATCTAGAACCCTCTGCGCGAAGCTGCCCTCAGTGTCTTGAATGCTGACCTTGGGAAAATCGGATGCCCCTCCGCCCACTTCCTCCATCCACATGATGTCCCCGGTTTGATAGGGAAACTGAAGATGATTGCCTCCTGTTGGAACTTCACGGACTCGAAGCCACTGTTGCTTATTTGGATTGTTACCATCGAAGCCTCGTCTGCCGTGCGTTACAAGAGGACTGTCGGGCGTCTCCACGACGCTGCCCCAGGACACCGCTCCCATCCAGGAGACCCCCAGCTCATCTTCGTAGCGTGCCGTGATGTCGACCCGGTACTCTCCCGGCCCTGTCAGCACGATGGGTTCGTGCGAGGGGCTGAAATAGCCAAACCGGTTGGCCCGACCGCGGATCACGCGCTCAACTGATGCGGTCGGATCTGAGTGAATGAGGAGCTTGAAGCGGACTTCCACATCGGCCGCAACCGCGGGCCGTATAGCCACTCCGGGCGAAAAAACGTCACCGACCTCAAAAGGAGTGCCGGCGACTACCGCGGACTCCAGATCTAGGGTCTCGCCGACGACAACCTCATAGGTTCCGCCGCCCTCATAAACGGTTCCCCAGAGATCCTCTATGGTTCCGGTCATCACAACCTGATGATTGCCATACTGAGTGAAGGAGTATTCAAACCGAGGATCCAGGGTGGTGAGCTGGTAAAAGTCAGTGACGTGGTTGCTAAAGCCGCTGATGGGATGACCTCCCGGTGAGACGGGACTCCGACTCATCGACTGAGCAAAAGGTGTGCTCTCCAGTCGATCAACTCCGCCGTCGGGTTTGATCACCCGCACCTGCAGGGATCCGGATGGAAACTTGAAAGGTATCCGCGGTGGAAGGGGAATCCGGGCATGGGCGCTTGAAACCATGGGCACAAAAGGCTCCAGGCGGCATTTGACAGACTCCCCCGTGCGAGGATCTTGCATAGGCAGTATGAACTCGTTCGTATTGATGATGACGTTGGAGGCAATCTGAAATCTGCCCCGGTCCTGCACAGCCACCGAACCACGGGAACCATTGCTGAACTCATTGGAGCCTAATGCCCAGGTTAGACGAGGAGGTTGCGGCGATCCGACCTGAACAACCAGGGAGCCAGGCTTTTCGCCGGTCCGTGCTAACGCCGGAAAAACGCCGAAATGTCTGTTCTCATTGGGCACTCCTTCTCCTCTCAGATCGAAGTAGACTCGGTAGATCCCTGCCGGCACGTCCTCGGGAACAGGGAGATCCAAGTGCCAGTTTCCCTCGACCCGGCCCTCGTCCACCCATTCAAGAGAGTCTGCTTCCCAACTACCGAGGGGCCGCAGTACGAAGGAGAAGTCCCCGCTACTTTCTAAGGGAAGCCCGGTTGGCGTCATAATGTGCGACATGAATTCGCGGCGATTTTGAACCTGTTTGCCCTGGCCGTCAAACAGTCTTTCCAGGTAGATTTTCCCTGTGACTGTGACGGCAGATAGATCTGGTTTCGTCACCAGGTTCTTGGAATAAAGCACGGCTTTACCGTTGAGCGATATGCTCTCTCCCGGGTTCCACTGCCGACTATTAATTGTCCCTGAAACCCACAATTGCCCTGGATCCCGGATACCCAGAGCTTTGACCTCTTGTGGATCTGCATTGAGTAGCCCTGGCCCTCCATCAGCAATTGAGGTCGCAGCCAATGGAATACCGGCAGCCGAGGGCGAAGGTGGTACGTAGAGGCTCGTACCAGGCGGAAACTCGAATGAGATTTGCAGATCCCCTGGCACTAGATAGCGTCCCGTGGGATCGTGTTTCACCAAGATGTGTGAGCCCGGAGGAGCGAACATGGTGCCGGCAAAACTGCCGTCGGCATCCGAGGTGGTGAGGCTCCTCTGCCCGGTCTGAAGATTGACGATAGCGATCGTGCTCAGCCCTGCGGCTGCACCCGGATCCCCCGCCACGACAGCAATGCCACTCTCATCGGGATCGGAAACACTGATCAGTGCCGCCCGCGGTGGATCCACGAGAAGAGCCGGCTGGAGCTGTTCGCTCCAGGCAATCGTGATGCCCTCGACGTCGCCCCGGCTGGCGTCGACATTCACGCGTACACAGTGGTTCCCCAATTGTCCCAGGCAAGCGCCGTAGACAGCCTCAATGGAGTAACGATCTGCTGGAACCTCGATTTCAAAGATTTCGTCCTGGGAAAGGGTTTCGTACTGCCGGTCCTTCGTCAGACTCCACAGCTGAATCCGGGGATCACCTGCGGGATTCTCCGGTAAAGCGACCCTCCCGGAAACCGTGACCGCCTGCGATAGCGTGAGCCTCACTGTCAGATCTTCACTGACGTTGATGTCTGTGAGCTCTTCCGGCCACAGGTCCATTCCTTCCGGGGGCTCGACAGCCAGCTTGAGGAAGGACTCTGAAACCTGCCCGCTGAAGTGACCATCGGCATCCGTGGTCACCTCAAAATCCTCCAGGGTCGTCCCGGAGTTGTCCGCTGCCAGAAAACCCACCTGAGCACCAGTCAATGGGCCCTCCGGTCCGGAGATCGTGCCGGAGACCGTAAACTTCTGCTGAGCTTGAAGAAGTGAGAAGAATGTGTACAAGGCGAGCATCTGGACGAGGTTTGGCCGGCATCGACTGGAAATGGAACTGGATAGAGCCTTCCTATCAGACATTTTCTTCGCCAATCGCTTTCGGTCTCATCGACAGAATTGACATTTCAGTTCATCCGCGTCACGGGCAGCGTGGCAAATTCACCGGGACTCCCGCGGACAGCCATCCCTGCTATGGGTACCGAGGCACTCACCGGGCTCAGTTGCCTCTGCCGAATGCGTTGGGACTGGTCGAAACTGCAATCAAAGCACCCGAGGCTCTCTTCTGCAACAGTCCCAGCACAGCCACCTGATTGCCTTCTTCAGCGTGAATGTTCAGGGTTCCCTTGAAGTCTTCTTCCTGAGCAGCAAAGAAGTCTGCGAACAGCTCACTCTGATCGACAAACTGGACCAGTTGCTGAGCAGGATCCAGCATCACCTGCTTCTGGGCCCGCTCGTTTCCCTCGCTGTCGACCAGAATCAAGGTCAACACCACCGCATTCTGGCTGTCCGGGTTGTAGAGGGCGACACCGGTATTCTCCTCAGCCGTCACACTCACATAGGCTTGCTGGCTGCTGCGCGGCGGCGAGTTGGTCACTGATACGAAATTGCCCAGAATCTCGAATACTTCACTTCCCACAATCCTGGAATCGGCTTCCAGATCCGAGTTGACTTCGATCACTCCCGACTGCAGAGCACCCGTGCCGTCCGTCTCCACTTCAGCTGTCGTACCCCCGTCCAGAAAATAATCAACCGTGTCTGTGCTTTCTCCCTGGATGGGCACTGCTGTCGGTTGCCCGCCGGCATTTTGAAAACGAATGGTGCCCGTATCCGTTTCCTCCCCATCGTTGATCAGTATGAGCCGGGTTCGGGCATCTGTCCCTCCCTGCTGAGTCTCATAGTTCGACGCTGTAGCAGCGGCCAGTACTCCATTGGCAAACTGGGTAAAGATCAGACGGCCTGGATCTGCTTCCGACTCAGTCGAGATAGCAATCAGGGCGGCAGTTGCCCGCTTTTGAAGCAGTCCCAGCAGCGCAAGGTCCCTATCGTCCCGTGCCGTCAGTTTCAAGCGACCCTGAAAATCCCCGTCTTGAGTGGTAAAGAAGTCGGCAAACAGATCGGCCTGGTCTACAAAGGCGACCAGTTGCTGACCTCCTTCCAATAGGATCTCCCTGTCAGCTTTCTCTTCGTTGTGACTGTCGAGCAGGGTTGTGTCTACAGTGACAGGGTTCTCCTGGTCCGGGTTGAGCAGGGCCACCCCTGTGTTTTCTGTCTCCGTAAGGCTCACATAAATCTGCTGCGAAGAACGTCTCGGCGAACTGACCACCGAAACGAAGTTCCCGAGAATCTCAAAAGCCTCCGTTCCCTCAAGGCGTGATTCTTCACCCCGGCTGGAAATCACCTCGATCGTTCCGGTCTGTAGATCGCCGGTACCGTCGGTCTCCAATTCCGTGGTGCTCCAGGGGTCCAGCGAATAGCTGAGAGTGTCGGTTGCAATCCCCCCAACCTGCACCGGAATCGGATTTCCAGCGGCGTCTCGAAAACGCACTACACCGCTGTCGGCCTCATCGCTGTTATTGATCAGTATGATGCGGGTCCGGTTGGGTATCGAGCCCTGCGGGGCTTCCCAATCAGCCGCAGCCAGTGTTTCAATCTCGCCGTTGGCGAACTGTGTGAAGAGTAAGTTCGCAAGCCCAAACGTCGCCTCTTCCACAACCAGACCGTCTGTTAGCGTCACAGACCCTTCGTCAGTCTTTACGGTAATCGTCACCGGGCCGGCTGAAGGCAGTTCGGGAACCGTGACCAGAATGGTCGAGCCATCCACCACTTCAATATCGATTCCACTCACTCCGTCAAAAAGGATCTCAAGATCACCTTCCAGGAACCTTGTGCCGGTGATCTGGATCCGAGTGCCTGCCGAAGCATCTGTCGGCAACACTAGAGCGATGGTTGGCGCCAAACTGTGGGGCAGCGCCAGCAGTTCTTCTCCTTGCAGCACAACTTGCCGGGCCTGATAAACCCTCTCCCCTCCTCGGTTGCCACTCAGGAGGAACCTCATGACGATGGTGTCGGCACCAGTTCGATTGTTATTGTCGTGAAGATCCAGGTTGGGGAAATCCTCATGCAGCCGGGGTGCATCGTAGCTGTAAACCAGCCCCGTAGAGGGACTGGCGCTAATCGTACCTTGCTCCAAAAGGAACCCCGGCATCACGGTGGTGAAATGCACCTCCAGATCATCTGGAGGCTGTTCCCCCGGCAGAATCGGAATCTGAATCGGGCCGTCTGCCGGCTGAACGAAGCTGGTCCGGGGCACGTCTACTCCTAGATCTCCTGCTTCCTTCTCCACGACGTAGAAGAAGAACTCCCCGTCGTTAGACCCCAAAACATCTCCCTTAGGGAAAGGCTCCTGGACGGGCCCGGCCGAGGTGAGCCCGTCGTGCCAGACTTCAACCTGGGCCCGATACGGCCCAGACTCCTGAACCATGAAATCCCCTGACGGATCGTAAAAGTAGCCGACCTTGTTGGCCTGGCCGGTGACTTCCCGAACCTGGCCGCTTGGAGCGGTGACGGTAATCTCGACCCGGGAGGGCAGAGTGGGACCGATGTGACCCGCAAAGGAGGCGATATCTCCCACTTCCAGGATGCTCCCGGGGCGGGTTCCCGTGGGGTGGAAAAAGATATCAATGTCCCTCCCCTGCAGCGTGAAGATCGGTCCGCCACTGGGTCCCCCACCATTGCCTTGAAAAGGGGGAAAGGTGCGGGTGCCTCCATTCGGGTCGTCGTCAGGAACCAGGACAAAGAGTGAACCGTGAATCGCGTAGTGCGGTGTATCGAGGGCTGGCCCTCTCAACACAACAGCACCGTATTGGAACTTAAAATCATTAGTCAGATCGCCATTTCGCCCTACTCCGAACTGACCGGCATACTGATCGTTAAATCGCCAGTAAGGAGCAGCCATGGCATCCTCGCCGATCTCCTCTCTTACCCTTACCAACGGGCGTTGGACTGACTGGTAGCTGTATCCCCACAGATCCACCTGGGAGGGATCCAGGTGGGAATCAAATCCATCGGAGCGGCTCGAAAACAGGGGGATTTCACCCACTGCGGCCTGATCGTCAAAGGGCCTCGGTAACTGCAGAGGAACCTGCTGAAACCCACCCGAATCGAGCGCTCGATTCCTGAGTAGGTTCATGATTGACCCGCCTGGATCCTGAAACGTAACCATCGGGATAGCGGAATCAGACTCTTGCAGCCACATGATGTCGCCCGAGTGGAACGGGAAGGGCACGTGACTCGTGTCAATTGGAATCCCAGTATCTGTGCGAAAGAACCATTGCTGACCAACCACAGGTTCATCATCGACTCCACGGCGTCCGTGGGCGATGATAGCGGGATTACGAGGGGCCACCACTCCTCCCCAGGTACGGGCACCCATCCACAGGGTATCTTGCTCATCCCTGAATGATGCCGTCACATCTACTCGGTACTCTCCTGGCTGGTTTAGGACAAATCCACTGGCTGCAGGATGAAAGTATCCGAATCGGTTGGCTCGACCTCGCACCTTCCGCTCCACCATCTGGCTTGCCTCAGAGTTCGGTGCCAGACGAAAGTGCACCTCGATATCGGCGGCGACAGGCGGGGTAAGGACCAGTCCTGAGTTAAAGATGTCTCCCACTTCAAAGGGTGTGCCGGGCAAGACAGTTGTGTCCAGAGAGAGCATGCGGGCCACATGAATCTCGTAGGTCCCCCCACCACTCCAAGTGTTGCCCCAGATATCTTCAATCGTACCTTCGAGAGTGATCACATGGAGACCATCCTGAGTAAACTGAACCTCGAAACTGGGATCCATGGTACTGAGCTGGTAGGAAGAACCGATGTTGCCACCACCCCCGTCCAGTACCCTACCCTCTCTATCTACAGGGCCCTTCAATCGTGACTGGACAAAAGGAGCAGGGCCTAAAATGTCTATTGAACCATCGGGTTTGCGCACTCGCACTGTAAGGCTGCCTGACGGGAAACGGAAAGGAATAAGTGGGGGATTGGATGGACGGCCTCGATCCTCAAGACTCACAGTAGGAGCCAAAGGCTCCAGGCGGTAGGTAAATGGTTTTGCCGAGGTCGGGTCCAACCTCGGGACAATGAAGGTTTCAGACTGGGTCAGGATGCGCGAGGCAACCCCGAACCGATTTCGGTCTTCAATGGCCCGGACCCCTCGAGTACCGTTGCTGAGCGTGTCCATCAAGAGAGTCCAGTAGAAGCGCGGGCTGTCTGGACTGCCCAATTGAACTATCGGAAGATACATGCCAGTTTCTGAATCACGGCCGGCCCCGTCGATCACGGTGCTTGAGTTGACGGACAATGATTCGACTGGCACGCCCTCAAATCCGAGGTTAATGAAGGGACGATAGAAGCCAGCTGGGAGATCAACCGGAATCGGCAGATCAAGATCTAGCACCGCTTCCGCCTTATCTGGTTCCAGTTTGGTCATGTCGACTGAGAAACCCCGGATGAGACCCTTAAAGTGATAACTGGGGCAGGGGCGCTCGATGGGCAGACCAGTCGGAGTCAGGAAAATTGATGCGTAGGTATTTCGTGCTAGGCCCCCAAAACCATCTGGCCCTGACAACCGTTCGAGGATCAAAGTAATGTTCGTCCGCATGGCGCCCGCTTCTTCAACGGCGGGCGAGACTATCTTCAATCTTCCCTGGACCTCGAGCGTGTCACCAGGCATCAACTCCTGGCTGCTTAAAGCCCCGTTGAAGATCCAGGCAGGGAGACCTCCGGAATTCTCAGTAGCAAAGCTCGTTAGTCCTGCGCCACTGAAGGACACCCCTGTTTCGTTCGGCGACAAATCTGCGACGTGAACGATGGTCCCTGCTAGCGCGGCCAAGTCATCAGTAAAACGCGCGAACTCTAGGAAATTTGCCACACTGACTCCCAATGGATCGGCTTTAACCAGTATGGATGTCCCTGCAGGTGCGAAGAGCGATGCGCTAAAGCTCCCATCTCCCCCTGCTTGTATTGTGGCTAGGTGACCGGTTTCTAGATTGACGAGCACAACAGAGCTCTCAGGTAAGACGGTGCCTGGCCGGCCCGTGACCATGGCTTTCCCGGCCTCATCCGGTGGTGAGATTTCTATCAGCGATGCGCGGGGTGGTACGTCGCGAAGAAAGGGGGCCGGGTAGGCGCTGACCTCAAGCTCCAAGCCAGTGATGTCTCCCTCCCGGGCGTCGACACGGAGGCGGGTCGGATTGAGGGGCGATGAGGGCCGAGCGGTGATCACATAGATGCCGGGCGCAACATTCAACTGGAATGATCCATCGTTTCGCGTGGAAGTGAACCCGGGACAGCAACGCACCAACACGTCATCGGCACTGATGGGAACGCCTGGAAGTGGCTGGCCGGCCTGATCCGTCACGCTGCCCGACAGCGTAACCTCCTGCTGAGCCCACACAGGGCTTAACAGAGAAAGTAGTCCAAACAAGCAGACGACAAGCCCCCTGGGAATAGCGAGTTTCCTAGTTCTTGGTTTGGTCATGGCTTGTGTCTCAATTCATAGGTGTCACCGGCAAGGTGGCAAACTCCCCGGGGCTCACACGGATAGCCATCCCGGCTATGAGCACCGAGGCACTCACCTCCAGCGTGCCCCGGAAATCGGAGAAGTCGATGTTCTTCCCCGCGAAGATTTGCTCCGGGAATTGGGCCAATTGAGCGTGAGCCTTCAGCGAAACCGCCACGATTCCCTCAGGGACAGTAACGCCATTGTCGTCCCGCAAGGTTAGCGTGATCTCAACTGGCAAAGATAGGGGGTTGGCCAAGGCCACTCCCGTCTGGATCCTGCGGGAGGCATCCGAGTCGATTGGGACCAGGAATCGATCCATTCGATCGGCGTTACCCACGCCGGCCGATCCAAAACTGCCGGCAAACAGAATGGTCCCATCGACAGGCAGATTTGAGGTGAGGTCGACCGATCCCATCTTCAGATCTCCCACCCCGTCGCTGCTGTAGAAACCGATTCCTCGCGGTGGGAAGGCTGAAGTCGAAACTACCGTTTTGAACCATCCCATCGATGTCGACCTGGAGTGGTTCTCCATCGCTATCAAACAATCTGGCCCTTCCCCTTGCCGTCTGCGTGGGGGACGGATTGATGAGGATCAGGGTCGAAGAGACCCCCTCGCCATCTGCAAATTGGGCAAAGTGAAGCGACCTGGTCCCTGATGTTGCAGCCGTTATGGGCAGCGTGGCGAATTGTCTTGGGCTTAGGCGGATCGCCATCGCGATACTCGGAGCAGAGGACTGAACTTCCAGGCTCCCTCGGAAATCAGAGAAACTGATCCCACTCCCTTCAAAGATCTCTTCGGCAAGACTCGCCAGCCGACCGTTGGGCGGCAGTGAAAGAGAGACGCTCCCGTTGGGGATCGGCTGGCCGTCAGGATCGCGTAATGTCAGTGTTAAGTCCGTCTGAGAATCCGTCGGGTTGGAAATCGCCACACCCGTTTGAATCCCTGTGGACGCGTTCGATTCAAGCGGAATCAGAAAGGCCGTCAAAGCCCGCGCCGCTCCGACTGCAGCGACCCCTGACTCGCCGGAAAACAGGATCGTTCCTCCCAATCGAAAACTGGAGTCAATCCGGGCCCATCCCGTCAACACGTTCTCCTCGCTATCGAAGTCGTAAAAGCCTGCGCTGGCGGCAGGGACCTGGAACGAAAAGTTGCTTTGCTGTGCTCCGGCGGCGGTTACGCCAACCGGCATTGCCTTCCCTTCAGCATCAAACAAGCTGATGGTTCCCATCGCCAGCCGACTAGAAGAGGGATTCACGAAAACGAGAGTCGAGGAAATGTCCGGCCCGCTGCTGAACTGGGCAAACCCTTCCACCGGAATCTGGTAGGGAAGTGAAAGCAGAAACTGCTCCAGATCCTGCAGCTGATCCAGGGTCAAATGGGATGTCTGCCCATGGCGATCCCCTTGGTTGTTCGTGTCCAGTACGTCGATGAGAGCCTCGGCACTGCCGTCGTGCAAATAGGGTCCGGTCTGGTAAATACCTCGGAGCGATGGTGTGTCAAACAGGGTTCCCTTGGTTTCGAGAGGACTCACTCCGGTCCCCACGTCGTGTTTCTGAAGATCTGTATAAAGGGTCGGGACGTGGCAGGATGCGCAACCCGTTTCATCTGAAAGAAAAATGGCACGTCCCCGTTCCGCAGCCTCTCTCAGCGTTCCATCCCGAGTGAGATTCGGATTTGGACCAAAGCTCACAAAACGCATGTAGGACGCCAGATCATCAAGGTCCTCCGACCGACCCGCGTTGGGGGGAGCTTGATCGCAGGCTGGGTCGCAATTGGAGGGCCCTTCGACCAGGCCGGTGCCGGCCTGAATGTTGCGAACTGTACTCTCGGTGTCCTGCAGTTCGTCGAGGTCACCCGACCAGTGGACGGGTAAAGTGTCCCTGACCCCGAGCAAGCTGGGTGTGTTGCGCGGGCCGTCGGTGAAAAACCAGGTACGGTGATCCAGCGCAGCGTCGAAGTGGCAGGTGGTGCAAGCGATCCATTGATCCCTGGACACGTCGGGCCGAGAGGACGTGTTGAAGAGAATCTTGCCGTTGAGCACGTCCGCCGGTAGCGGGATTTCGGTCACGATGACCTCATCAACCACCTGGTCGATCAGAGTGTCGATCACCGAGAGGCTGCCACTCAGGGTGTTGTTGACATAAAGCTTTGTTTCATCGGGAGAGAGAACGATTCCGCGTGGGTTGTCACCGACCTCAATGTGGGCCAGACCCCGGCTGGTGGCTGCGTCGATGACAGAAATGTCGTTACTTCCAGCATTCAACACATAGAGCTTGCCGGAAGAAGTCAGCGCAGCATCCAGCGGCAGGCTGACCGGAGTGTCCTCCAAATCCAGGAAGATCCGCTCACTACGCAGATGCTGACGCGCAGGCAGATCCATCACAGAAACAACCGGGAACACCGTGCTGTCAAACAGCAGAGCCTGATTGGTTACGTTGGAACGGGTTTGAGGAAAATAGGCCCGCTGGGTAGCTGGATCCAGCAGGATGCCCTGTGACAGATTCGAATCCGGACCCGTTGAAATCACGACTTCAACACTGAGTGTCTCGGTATCAATGACACTCAGTCTTCCGTTTAAAAAATGGGTCACAGCGAGTTGCCCTTGATCTGAAGTGAGCGCTAAGCCACGGGGTTGGGACTCAACAGGGATCGTGGCAAGGGTGTCCCAAGTCAGCTGCTCGATAACCTGAATCGTAGCGGAGCCCGTGTTGGCCACGTACAGCCGCCCATCAGAGCCGGCGACGACGCCGAAAGGCTCATCTCCGACAGACAGATGGGTGATCAGCTCTGCTGCCTCCAGATCCACCACGGAAACGGTGTCGTCGTCTCGATTGCTGACAAACATCCACTTCGATGACGGGTCGATGCTCAAGGTCTGAGGATTTGCCCCGACAGGGATTTCGAACCTGAGCGTGAGTGAAGACGTTGCCACGAGGGAGACGGAGTTGGAGTCCGGATTGACGAGAGCGAGCAGTTGTCCGTCCGGGGCGATGGCGATTGGGCTGCTGCGGAGTGCTTGAGGAGAATCTGACGCCGTCCTGGACCCTGTCCGCCCCGAGCCTATTCCCATCAAGAGTGGAAAAAGAACGCCTGGAAGCAGGAAGTGTTTGGTGTGCCGCCACATTAGGATTTCTGGGACGACCGAGACTGACCGAGTGCCTGTCCATCCTTTGATGAAAGACTTCATAATAGGAGGTGGATGCCTAGCCCCGCCGAAGGATGAAACCGAGGAACAATCACGTGTGTGTGGCCCAGCTTGAAGTAAGAGGTTCCCGCCGCCGCCGAAGAACTGTGCGTGAACGTGTGCCGCCATTATAGCAGCGGGTGAGCAGGAATTTCGGTCCAGATTATCCACAAGCGCGTGAACCCATCACCCAGAACCTAGAACCCATCACCCGGAACCTGCTAAAGTTCGTGGCAAACTCTTCACGATACGGAGACTCCCATGGAGCAGCAGGTATGGCACCGCTTTTATGACCCTGAGGTCAAGTCTTCGCTGGACTATCCCCAGACGACCCTATTCGAGCTTTTTGAAGAGGCGGTGCAGCAGAGTCCGGAGAGAACAGCCACCCTCTTTTTCGGAGCTCGGATCAGCTATCGAAAACTGGGTCAACTGGTGGATCAATTTGCGGCTGCGCTGGCTTCACTTGGAGTCAAGCCGGAGGATCGTGTCGCTTTGATCTTGCCCAACCTGCCGGTTTACCCGGTTGCCCATTTCGCTGCCATGAAACTGGGCGCCGTTCTGGTTCCTACCAATCCGCTCTACGTGGAGAGGGAACTGGAGTACCAGTTGAACAATTCCGGCGCTGAGACGATTGTTGCCCTGGACAAACTGCACCAGCGCATCTCCTCTGTGGTGCCGTCTACCAGTGTGAAGCGGGTCATTTATGCGGGCGTGCAGGATTTTCTTCCTTTTCCCTTGAGTTTAGCTTATAAGATCAAGAATCGACGTGAGGCTCCGGTTGAGCCGGCTCCCGGGACTTACTTCTACAGAAAACTGCTGAAGAAACGGTGCCCCGGGGTTGAAGCGCACCGATCGCGGCCCGCGGACACCGCCATTTTTCTCTACACGGGCGGGACCACGGGTGTCTCGAAAGGGGCGGTTCTCACGCACCGGAATCTCCTGGCCAATGTTCTGCAGACCAGGGCCTGGCTGGCGGGGTTTAGAGATCGAGCCGAGACCGTTCTGGCGGTGTTGCCCTTTTTTCACAGTTATGGGATGACAACCTCTCTGCATCTGGGGATCCAGGCCCAGGCCACACTGCTCCTGCTCCCCCGATTCGATTTGGCTGACGCCCTGAAACGAATCAAGAAGCACCGGCCCACTATTTTCTGCGGTGTGCCATCCATGTACAACGCCATCAATCACTCTCCCAGGATCCAACCCGAGGACGTGAATTCGATTCGGCTTTGTGTCAGTGGCGGCGCTGCGCTCCCGGTCGAGGTTCAAAGTAGCTTCGAGGAGTTGACCGGGGGCAAATTGGTTGAAGGATATGGACTGTCGGAGACCTCTCCCGTGGCGATTGTGAATCCGATTTTTGGTCATCGGAAGAGCGGGACCATCGGTATTCCGATCTCGGACACGATGGCCCGGGTGGTTGATCATCACACGCGGGCAGTACTGCCTCCCGGTGAGGTTGGAGAACTGGCAATCAAAGGGCCCCAGGTGATGAAAGAGTACTGGAGAATGCCGGAGGAGACCCGCGAGGTTCTCGAGGACGGATGGCTCTACACTGGTGATCTGGCTACCCAGGACGAGGAAGGGTTCATCGCGATCGTTGATCGCAAGAAGGACATCATTATCAGCGCCGGCATGAATGTCTATCCTCGCGAGATCGAAGAGCTGCTGCTGACCCATCCGGATGTTGTCGAGGTGGCTGTTGTAGGAGTGCCCAGCCGCGTCCGGGAAGAAGTTGTGAAGGCCTTCATCGTCACCGCAGAGGGAGGGCAAGTGACCAAGACTGACATCATTGATTTTTGCGTGGACAAACTCTCCAAATACAAGATCCCCAAGCAGATCGAATTTCGTCCCGACCTTCCCAAGAGTGGAGTGGGTAAGATCTTGAAGCGGGTGCTCCTGGAAGAAGAGGTCCAGAAGCTGGCTGAGCGCGAGGCCCGAAGATCAAAGTAGGCGGCCAAATGGCTCCGCGAGATCGAACTGAACAACAGTGCCCCACACTCGGAAGTGAAGAGTGAATAGAAGCCATGCCAACTGGACCTCCCCTTTCAGTTCTTCAGGCTCGACGGGAAAAAGTATTCCTGGTGCTCTCAGGAATCTTTCTGGGAACACTGGCGATGCTCAACATCCTGGGTATTTCGCGCTTTGTAGATCTGTCTTTCAGCGTCCTCGGGTGGGAGATACCCGTGGCAGTCGCAGTGGGCGTCTTGCCCTACCCCATCACGTTTCTGTGTACGGATCTGATCAGCGAGTTGTACGGAAGGCGTCGCGCATCCTGGGTGGTCTGGATGGGCTTGCTGCTCAATGTCTGGTTGGTGTTGGTCATCTGGCTGGGAGGAGTTCTTCCCGGATTTGAGAAGGCCGATCCGGTGACGGGCCAGATTCTGCAGGACGAAGCCGGCCGGCTGTCTGCGTTCTTCGAGATTCGTGCACTGACCTTTGGTGCTGTCTCGGCTTCAATGATCGCGTACCTGACTGCGCAGCTCTGTGACGTCTACATTTTTCACTGGATCAAGGATCTCACGAAGGGGAGGTACTTGTGGTTGAGGAATAACGGATCCACCTTGACCAGCCAGTTGATCGACACGGTGGCCGTCATTCTGATCACCCACTACTGGGCGGGGGCCCTTCCAATCCAGGCCGGCGAACCGGTATTCAATCAGCTCTTGTTCTTCATCTGGTCGGGCTATCTCTTCAAGTTGACAGCAGCTCTTCTGGACACGGGTCCGGCCTACCTGGCGGTCGCCGTTCTTTCGAAGTATCTGCGGATCGACCCCCGTGTCGGTAAGCCACTGGAATGCAACCGGTAACCTGTAGCCATGAATCGACCGGCGCGAGCGCAGCGAGCGCCCATCCTACCGGACGAACTGAAAGGTCCGGCTCCAGCGCGTCTTGTGGAAGAAATTGAAGACGCGCTCCGTGTAGAGCTTGATGTAGTCAGTGCGGGTGTGAGCCGTGGGATCGTCCTGATAGGACCAGAATACCACGAGGGGCCGTCCCACCACGTAACTCTGGGGCAAGAAGTTCCAGTATCGGCTGTCGGCACTGTTGTCCCTGTTGTCACCCATCATAAAGTAGTGATCTTTCGGAACCTCCACGGGTCCGTAGTTGTCCCTCTGGAAGTCACTGACGAAACCATGGGGCATGGGCCTGCGCCGATGGGTTACCAAGTCAGTGTGGTGCTTGTAGGGTTCCTCGAGACGCTCGCCATTGATATAGACCTGCTTGTCATTGATATCAATGGTCTCGCCCGGCAACCCGATCAAACGCTTCACGTAGAGTACCCCGGGCTCCTCCGGGAACTTGAAAACCAGAATGTCTCCACGCTGGATCGGATGTTCGGGGGCAACTGAGAGCGTACCCTCCAAGAAGCCGTTGCGGACTGTGAACTTATCAATGAGGAGGCGATCGCCTACCATGATCGTGGGTTCCATAGAAGGTGTGGGTACGGTCATCGGGTGGACGACGTAGGTGGTAACGAAGAGGGCGAAGATCGTACACACGACGGTGGTAAGGAAGTACTCACGGAGTGTACTTTGTTTGGGTTCCTGCTGCTGTTTCGGGTCTTCTTTCGATTTCTTCATAACTGACCCGCTCATTATAGCTCGTATTGGCTGGATGGAGTACGCACCCTTGGCCCCGAACTGGACGACGTCCCGCTCGCAACCATTGCAACGTTTTCGCCATCGTTTCAAGCATTACAGCCCACTAGGTCAAAAACCGTGGGTGGTGTCCATCACTATCATGGGTCGCGGCAGGCTCCCCGTCTCATATTCTTGAGCCTTCAGATGATCTAGCCCGGATTATGCAAAAGATCTGAATCCGAGTGAGATTTGGGTCCAGAAAAAAAGCCGTAGCCCTCTGATATAAAAGGGTTTACAAAAACAATGACCCTAAACAGGAGCTACGGCAATGTTGAAAGCAGTCTGCCAGAATACCCTGCCATTTCACAGCCACAGAAAGATCACGACGCGTTTTGATGGAGGGAGCCTCACTTCCGACGCAGGATGGTTGTTGTTTGGATCGCTGGATCGTCAACATCGATTGTGCGAGGGCTTCAGTTCGTGTATTGCGGAAAGTCGAGACCGACGCTACGTTCGTCATGACCTGTTGAAGTTGATCCGACAACGAGTGTTGCAGATCGTGGCCGGCTACGAAGACTGTAATGACGCCGATACGCTGCGCTCGGATCCGATGCTCAAGACAGTCTGTGATCAGTTGCCCGAGAGCGATCCCGATTTGGCCACCCAGCCGACTTTCTCCCGCTTGGAGAACTCCGTCACCAAGAAGGATCTGATGCGTCTGAGCCGGTGGCTGCTACGCCGTTATGTGCGCTCCCTGAAGAAGAGACGTCCCGCCAAGATCATCCTGGATCTGGACAGTACCGACGACCACACTCACGGCCAACAGGAGTTCGCCTTCTACCACGGGTATTACCGAAACCACATTCTGCATCCTTTGCTGATCTTCGATGCCGCCACGGGAGACCTGGTCTGTGCCGTGTTGAGACCTGGCAACAAGGGGGCTGCCTCTCACATCGTGCCCATTCTGAAGCGCGTCGTGGAGGCCATCCGACAAGGAGTGGGGACGGATGTCGAGATTGAGATTCGGGCCGACAGCGGCTTTGCCACGCCTCGGCTCTACGAGTTCTGTGAATGTGAAGAGAATAAACTCCAGTATGTCATTGGGTTAAGTCGAAACCCTCGCCTGCAGCGAGTGGTCGAGCCCCTGCTGGATTCGACTCGGCTGCAGTTCGTTGAGCGGGAGGAAAAACAGCGTCAGTTTGACGAGTTTCTTTATCGAGCCCACAGCTGGGATCGATCCCGTCGCGTCATTGTCAAAGTGGAGGTCGATCAGCGTGGGATCAATCGTCGCTTTGTAGTTACCAACCGGGACGATCTCTGCTCCCAATCACTTTATGACCACTACACAAACCGAGGGCAGACCGAGAACTTCATCAAGGCCTTCAAGAATCATCTGAGCATGGACCGACTCAGCTGTCATCGATTCCTGGCCAATCAGTTTCGACTCCTCCTGCATGCACTGGCTTACCAGATGTTCGTGCGCCTGCGCGACTATCTTCACGGAACCCCCTGGCACAAGCTCGAAATCGAAACCTTACGTCGTCGGGTCCTCAAGATTGGGGCCCGGATCCGACAAACCACTCGCCGCATCTGGGTCCATCTTTCCTCAGCCTTCCCCGAACAACCCCTCTTCCACCTCGTCTTGAGTCGCCTGAACTCCAGTTAGCTTTTCCCAGCTCCCCCGAAAAACCGCTTCCGACACTCATCCAGGCCCAGATCTGTCTGAAATTCACTCCCCAAACCACTCAAACGCCTCGCCAACCCATATTCTTCGCAAATCCGCCTGTCACACCTGCCCGCTTCCGAGTTGGGCCACTTCTCGAGTCGTTTTTCAACACCGGACTACGGTTTTTGCATAATCCGGGCTAGAAAGAGGCTCTCGATCTGGGATGCCTGCGGGGTCGATGCACACGGAGAGGTGTGCCCGGGAATGGTGTAGTGGGAAATGATGCTGTTTTCAAGGGACAGTTCGTAGGCCTCCGAGCAGAAGATCACGCTGATCCGGCCGAGAGAATAGAAGGGGGGTCGGACTTCGCTGGTATCGAGCTGCCTTCCCTCCCGAGTCACGGTCGTCGGCGTACTTCCAAGATTGGCCGCCAGAACTGGATAGTTGGGGTCGAGCAAATCCGTCAGGAGGGAGCGCCCGACCATCCACTCCGGAATCCTGCTGCCCAGGTAGTCAAGCAGGGTTGGTGCGACGTCCAGATTCTGAACGTTGGCTGAGATCCTGCCGGCGTGGTCTCCCTCCGGGAAACGGATCAGCAGGGGAATCCGGTCAGCTGTCCGAAACTTCTGTCCGTGATCGGAGCCGATGACCAAAACCGTTTTGTCGAAGAGATTGCTCTCTTTCAGGAAGTCCACCAGCTGCCGGACATAGCCATCAAAGTCGAGAATCGCGTCGTCGTAAAACTCCGTCATCCAATCCTGGCTCTGCTCGAGTCCTTTCGAGAAAACCCGGTTATGAGTTCGAAAACGGCCCCCGTGGGTTCCCATCAAGTGAACGGGGCAAAAAAACGGCCCTGCCTGCGAGCCAATGAAGCCAAGAAGTTCTTTCATGCGTGCTGGGTCGCGTTTATACGAACGGTCGCCTTCGGTGACTTCTTCGAAGGCCTCGTCCATGGGAATGCCCCGGAGAATCTTCCTCATTCTCGAAAAGAGGCGATCCTGCAACTGATAGAGAAAGTGGGAAGTGTCGAGCCCCACCCAGGCGGATCCCAGGCTCGCCCGTCTCTTCACTGTCCGAAAGTTCACCCTGTCAAAGGCCTCGCGGAAGTTCAGATCGACGGTATCGGCGTAGTGACGGATGCTGAGGTCAAGTCCTGTATAGCCCATCCTGCGCAGGAGCCCCGGCAGGTGCTGGTATGAGTCTTCTCCCCGCAGGATATCAGGGGGATAAAGCAAGCGAGTCTGAGTGGGCCATTTTCCAGTCAGACGGGAAGTGAGCGAGCTGGCGGTGGGTCCGGCGTTGGCGAAGGAGTTTTCAGCGACCAGGGAACTGTCGTCCAGTTTCTCGAGGAAGGGCGTGGTGGGTTTCTCGTAGCCATACATCGACATGTGAGAGGCATTCAGGCCGTCGCTTGAAAGAAGGACGATGTTGGGAAGCACTTCTTTCCCGATCTCCTCTTGGGTTTCTCTGAGCACGATCGCCGGTTCGTTACGCCAGTAGCTGAGAAGTGCCTGGGAGAACAGAACGACGGCCAGGCCAGCCGGGAGCAGAGACTGGAGTCGGGGCCACTCGAGCGGCCTCATCACAACGCGTCGGAAAACTGCGACGGCGATCGCCACCATGGAGGCCAAATAGAGGGCTCGCCACCACCCGTCGATCGTCTTTACACCCACGTCGAAAAGAGTGTAAGTGAAGTTGTCGAACATCATCAGGGCGGTCATTGCCAGAACTGCCGACGGGACCAGGGCGCCAGCCCACTTCCAGAGAGCCCAGGGGAAAAGAACGGCCAGGATCAGCAGCAGCAAGTGGAGGCAGAGCACGGAGGTCAGGGGAAGCGCCAGAGCTGCGAAGAGCACCTGACCCTTCTCCCACCAGTTGAGGGCCGAGAGAGAGGATGGCTTGGTAATGAAAAAGAGCCACTCCAGAAAGCCGTAGCTAAATAGGCCTAGCCGCCATTTCTCACCGATGGGACCTGAAAAGGCCGCCCTGTTTGGTATAAAGCGTTTGACGAGAACGACTTCCAAGCCAAACGGAGGCGGCCCTTATGAGAACAGAGTGTAAACAAGCCACGTTCGAATTTCACGGACTATTTCAACGCAAAGTGAAGGCGCGGTTCGACGGCGGGAAGATCACCTCCGATGCAGGGGTGCTGCTGTTGCGAGAGGTCGAGAGGGGGACGGGTCTGATCGCCGGACTGGCTGAGTGTTTCAGGGATCACCGGGATCCGCGGTTGATCGAACACACGGTCGAGGAGTTGTTGGGGCAGCGCATCTACGGACTCTGTCTGGGATATGAGGGATCATGATCAGTTGCGCACCGATCCAATGCTGGCGGTGGCAGTGGACAAAGCCGATCCGTTGGGAGAGCGGCGGCGGCAGGCCTCAGATCGGGGGAAGGCGCTGGCGGGCAGGTGTACGCTGAACCGGTTGGAGTTGACCGGCGCCGAGGTCGATGAGCAGGAGCGGTACAAGAAGATCGCGATGGACCCGGACCGGATCGACGGCTGGATGGTGGATGCCTTCGTGGAGTCCCACGAATCGGCGCCCGAGGAGATCGTGCTGGATCTGGATGCGACCGACGACCCGATCCATGGCCAGCAGGAAGGCCGCTTCTTTCACGGTTACTACCGCCACTACTGTTATCTCCCGCTGTACATCTTCTCGGGGGAGCATCTGCTGTGCGCCCGGTTGCGGTGTTCCAATATCGATGGGGCCGCGGGATCGGTGGAGGAACTGGAACGGATCGTCGGCCGGATTCGGCAGAGCTGGCCGGAGGTCTCGATCGTCATCCGGGCCGACTCGGGCTTTTGCCGGGATGACTTGCTCCGCTGGTGTGAAGACCATCACGTGGATTACGTGATGGGGTTGGCCAACAATGATCGGCTCAAGTCAGAGAGCGCCGAAGCGATGACTCAGGCCGAAGCCGAGTTCAACGCCACCGGGACACCGGCGCGGGTGTTCAAGGATTTCCGCTACCGGACTCGCCACAGTTGGACCTCGGAGCGACGCGTCGTCGGCAAGGCCGAGTTCCTGGAGAAAGGTGCCAATCCCCGATTCGTCGTCACCTCCCTGTCGCCGGAACGCCTGGGGGCCCGCGCGCTCTACGAAGACTTCTACTGTGCGCGGGGCGACATGGAGAACCGCATAAAAGAACAGCAGTTGGGTCTGTTCGCCGACCGGACCAGCGCGGCAACGATGCGCGCCAATCAACTCCGGCTGTATCTGTCCTCCGCCGCCTACATGCTCATGCACGCCTTGCGTCGTCTCGGACTGAAGCAGACCCCCCTGGCTCGCGCTCAGTGTCAGACGATTCGCTTGAAGCTCCTGAAGATCGGCGCCCAGGTCCGCCTCACGGTCCGCCACGTCTGGATCTCCATGTCGGAAGCCTATCCCTACAGCGAGGTCTTCGCTGCCGTCGTTCGAAACCTCCAGGCCATTCCTCTGCGCTGCTGAGGTCTGTCCCGATCAAACGCCCCAAAAACGAAATCGTTCCATCGCTCAGGCCGAGCTCTGCCTGAATGCATTCCGTCACCCTCTTCCGAGCCCGAAAAACGGTTCATTCACGACCATCCACACCACCGCATCACTCGACCTGGACCGGATCGATAGCGAAACTCTCAGAAAACCGTTCCGGCCTGCCAAAATCACCTTCATTTCCAAATCGGTGATCTATGCGGGCTAGAATCGAAAGAGTAGAGATTCGGGCCTGGGCCCGCCAAGCGGCTTCCCTCCGAGACCCGCCGGGGCCAGTCTTCAGCATGGGCAAAGACTTCCCGCTGAAAACTCGGTGACGAGCGATTGATCCGGGCAGTGCTTCAAGAGAGACTTGATCGTCTGATCCCGCACCGGATCCAGAAAGTCTGGAGCAATCTCCTGGAGTGGAACGAGAACAAAGCGTCGCTCGTACAACCTGGGGTGCGGCAATTCGAGATCTTCCGTCGAGAGTTGCACGGTTCCATAGTAGAGCAGGTCGATGTCGATGGTCCTGGCCTTTTCCGGTCTTCGGCGTCCCAGGCTCTGCTCGACTTCCTGACAGGCTGCCAGTACGGCCTCGGGCCCCAGTGGAGATCGAGCGGCAACAGCCATGTTGAGGAAGTCGGGCAGAGCCTCCAACTCCACGGGTTCGGTCTCGTAGACACGCGAACATCGGAAGATTCTCACCCTCGACGCTCGCAGGAGTTCGATGGCGGATCGAAGGTGGTTGAGCCGGTCGCCCAGGTTTGATCCCAGGCTCAGAAGAATCGTCGTCATCTGATCGAAATCATCCGCTAGATGTCACCCTATTCCTGCCAGGAGGGACTAGAAAAGAGCATCCGGTCTTCTAATGGTTCCAAAGGCTCCAATGCCTTTGAGGAAGAAAGAGAACCGGATCTCCCGTTCCTGCCTCGATCCCAGATTGAGCCGCTGGTATTCGACGGCAACTCCGCAGCAGTCCCATAAATAGTTGGTTCTTGCTCTCAGATGCAGTAGGGCCTTGGAGCGGGCGTCGTAACTGAATATGTTGCTGAAAGAGAGCCCTCTTCTGAAGTTCCCCCAGCGAACCGATCCCTGGAGCTGGTTGTTCTTCCGGGTGCCGGCCTCCAGTTCCTCGGTCAAGAAATAAGTGGTTGCCAGGCCCAGGCGGCCCTTGTTCAGAAAACCTGTCACGGCCAGGTTACGAAACCTGTTGGAATTGACGTCGTAGTCAGTGTGTACGTCGAAACTCAAACGTCGGCTCGGAGTCACTCTCGCCACGGTGGTCAGAGGAGAAAACTGTCGCTGGATCGCCCCATAGTGGAAGCCAGTCAGCGTATAGAGGGGGAAAAACTGGTTCACGCTGCCAGACTGGAAGGCCCCTCCGAAGTCCGGATCGCCAAAGTACTTCTGGGCCACTTTGATAGAGAGCCATTCTCGGGTGCTGGAGCCACTCACGGATCCCTGACGCACAAAAAACCGATTCATCAGACCGAACTCGATCTCGTTGGTGTTGGCAATCGCATCGTTCTCGTCGAATAGGATCGTTTCGGTGAAGTTGTCGATGCCAGTGGTATAACGATATCGAAAGAGGGGCTCAATCAGGTGCTTGAAGGCTCCGCTGCTCCCCTGACGGTAGATTCTCGACAGGCCCCATCCATCGAGTGTCAGCGTGAAATCAAAGTAATCGCGATTCAGGTTGTCTGGCGTGATCGTTCTCCCATTCTCGGTTTGTTCGAGGCTGTCGCTGTAAAAGGTCTCCCGCACCCCGATCCTGGGAGTCACCTTGAGCCCCTGGGGCAGATCGAGCGAGAAATAGAACTTGGGATAAAGATCAAGGCGCTGGGTGAGGGTAGATGTCTCAATCTGGCTGTCACTTCGACTCACTCCCTCCGCCAGGGCGTCCAACGCAAAGTAGATCGGAAGATCGGAGACTTGCATCCCGTTGAGGCTGAAGTGGAAGCTCGGAGCGGCCGCAATGACGGCATTGCGGCCCCGAAAAACTGTTTCCTGGCGCGACAGGCGGACATTCAGGGAGCTGGGTCCGGCGTTTCGAGTCAAGAACAGGTGGGAAGCCTCGGTCGATCTGGTTGCCAGATAGAAGCTATCAGCAAAGACCCTGCGGAATACAAAGTTACTAACCAGGTTAAAGTCGGCGACAAGACGATAGCCATCTCCGAACCTGGTTTCGCCGGTGCCCGTGAAACTTGCTCCTCCCTGATCTTTCCGATCGTCGATCGAATAGCCGTTCAGGTACAGATAACTGTCTTGGTTGGGCCGTGTCCGGAACGTGAAGCTGTGGCCAAAACCCCGCTCCGAAAAATAGTCCTCTTCAATCAGCAGATCAGCGCTTCGCCCCAGCACGACGTAGAAGCCTTGCGTGATACGCCGGCCCTTGTTGGTGGAGGTCCCGGTTGAGGGCAGCAGGAATCCCGTGGAGCGTTGATTTCGTCGGACCGGAACACGAAGGTAGGGCAGGTAGAAGATTGGAACCTGCTTGATTTTGAAGATAGCGTGAGCAGCCGAGGCACTGGATGCAACTTTCAGCGAGGTATTGTTGGCGGTAAAGCTCCATTTTGGGACCGTTTCTTCACAGGCCGTCAGGAAGCCATCCTGAGCCTTGTAGGTGTCGGGCCCAGTCTTGAGAAGACGTCGTGCCTTCACGAACAGCTCGTCATCGGTAAAACCCTCGGCGTTATCAATGAATCCAGTCTTGTCCCCCAGCTTGAACTCGCCGTTGGTGCCCCTCAGCCACTGGATTCCCTGAGTCACCTCGATCCCGTCCTCAGCGACCACAAACTCGCGGTCTCGGTGATAGATCAGCCGGCCGGTCCTGAGAGTGATGTCTTCATAGGTAACAATCACATCTCCTTCAGCAATAGTGGGATCTGCAGAGACAATCCGGTCGGCTTCAATGACGAGGGGCTCACCTCGGTAAGCGACCTCGAGTCGAGCTCGATCCTGGCCGAGAGCAGCTGTCGTCAAGGCCATGCCCACTACTGCCGCTACGTATTCACTTCTGGAAAGAGGGCGAGCCTTGCGGATGAGTCCTGCCAGACCTGGTAGTGAAAAACGGCGGAGGCGAGGCTTCAGCATCGTATCTATCAATGGGATTGCCCTCGTGGGCCAGCCGACTCCGCGCATCGAACAAACGTCATCGTATTTACGAAAGTGAGTAATAAGATACCAACTGAGAGGTATCCCCAACAAAGTGGAGTTGTACTTCAGAGCTTGCTGCAGCGATACTGTGGAACGAAATGGATGCCGGACAGACTCGGGGGCGATTCCTGAACCGGTTGAGACAGTTTGTGTTGTTTCACCTTGGCTCGGACGCAGAAGTGAGTATCAGTACCACTGCCGAAGGTCTTGAGATCAAGGTGCGGCATCAGCGAGTGGCTCCCATGCTGCTGCAATTCTCGTCCTTGGAAATCAGTTCTCTGGTTGAGGACCACAGTGGATTCGAAGATCGATTGCTTTCTTATCTGAACCGACATCGGCGAAGCTGATCACCTCACGCGACAGTCCGACGAAGGGAGTACCAAGGAAACGATTTGCCACAGAAGCGGCAGAAGGGCCCGGTTGTGCTCGTTGTGATGGACGGCTGGGGGCTGAGAGAGCAAAGAGAACACAATGCGGTCGCTCTGGCCGCGACACCGGAGTACGACACCTTGAGACGTCGTTTTCCCACCTCCCACCTCGACACCAGCGGCAGGGACGTGGGTCTTCCTGAAGGCACGATGGGCAACAGCGAAGTCGGGCACCTCAACCTGGGAGCGGGACGCGTGGTCTGGCAGCAACTCATGCAGATTCACGAGGCCATAGAGGAAGGCGCCTTTCGCCGAAACCCAGCACTTCAGGAGTCCATGCAGCTGGCCCGGTCCCGTGGATCGCGTCTCCACTTGTTCGGACTGATCAGCGAGGCCTCGGTTCACTCCTCCCAGCAGCACTATCACGAGCTGATAGAAATGGCGGCTGAGAACGGCATCGAGTCGGGCCAGCTTCTCTTTCACGCTTTCACCGATGGACGGGACAGCCCTCCCCACTCTGGACGGAAAGCCATACGAGGACTGGATGCACATCTGAAACGTCACGGTGGCCGGATTGGCACCGTAATCGGACGCTACTATTCGATGGACCGGGACAAGAGGTGGCCTCGAACCCGGCTCGCCTATGAAGCAATGGTGCAGGGAGAAGCCGAGTTTCAGGCCGGATCGGGTCTTGAAGCGGTTGAGTCGGCGTACAAGAGAGCGGCCAGCCATCCCGATGGGACTCCTTATCCAGCCGAAAGCGACGAGTTTATCCGCCCCACTGTCATCGCCGATTCGAACGGCCCGATTGGGAAGGTCCGGGATGGCGATGTGATGATCAGTTTCAATCACCGCGGAGACCGTCCTCGTCAGATCATCCGCGCACTCACTGACAGGAACTTTACAGAGAACACCCGGGACGACCCGCACCCAGGCTTCACTCCTCGGAGTCAGCCCCGGATCCACCTGGTGACCATGACCGATTACCGGGCCGGTTTTGACTGCCCTGTTGCCTTCAAGACCGACCCTCTGACCGGTACGATCGCAGAGGCCGTCAGCGAGTCGGGGCTGAGCCAGTTCCACACTGCTGAGACTGAGAAATACCCCCACGTTACCTTTTTTTTCAACGGAGGAAGAGAAGCTCCGTTCGAAGGAGAGGAACGCTACATGGCCAGGTCTCCGAACGTTGCAACCTACGACCTCAGGCCCGAGATGAGTGCTCAGGAAGTGACGGAGCACGTTGTCGAAGCAATCCGTTCGGGCCGCTATGGTTTCGTGGTCGTCAACTACGCCAATGGAGATATGGTGGGACATACCGGAGTGCTGGAAGCAGCCATTCAGGCTGTCGAGGTTGTGGACAACGGCATTGGGCGAATAGCGGAGGCTGTTCTTGAGGTGCAGGGGGAAGCCCTGATTACAGCGGATCACGGGAATTGCGAACAGATGTGGGATGAGGAAGGCGGCGGCCCTCACACAGCCCACACCACCAACCCGGTCCCCTGTATCCTCGTATCCGAGAGATTTCAACGCGCCCCCCTGGCCGACGGTCGTCTTGGAGACGTAGCCCCAACCCTCCTTTCCCTCCTGGGGTTGAATTGTCCCCACGAGATGGACGGGGAGAACCTGCTCGGGCTGGGGCATCCGGGGAAGCTGTGATCAGTCCTCTAACCGGCAGGGCGACAGTGCTCGGACTCCCCGTGATCTTCACGGTGGGCGCGGGCCTGTATTACCTGCTTGGCGTCGGGTGGCTGCCCTGGACGCTTTTGCCGGTGCCCATGCTGGTGTGGTTGATTGCCCCTCCCGAGAGGAAGGGTCAGTGGGTGGCCCTGGTCCCATTCTTGATCCTGCTCCTCTGCTATCAGAGTCTCAGCGTATTCTCACGCAGCCTGGACGTGAGTTCGATCCACATCGTCCAACTGATCGAATGGGAGAGGATGCTGTCGGCCGGTTTGATTCCGTCAGCAGTACTGCAGCGTCACCTGAGCGGACCGATGGTCACCTGGCTGATCGATCCGGTCTCCAATCTCCTTTATGTTTCCCATTTCGTGACGCCGGTTGTGATCGGGATGATTCTGTGGAAACGCGACCAGCAGATCTATTGGAACTTTGTCTCCGGATTTCTGTTCCTCTCCTTCCTTGGCTTTGCTACCTATATCCTGTTCCCGGCCGCTCCCCCTTGGTGGGCAAGCGAGAGGGGTTACCTGCAAGGCCTGGAGCAAGTCGGGCTGGATCGATTTCTTCTGGCCGGCGTAACAGCGAACCAGGCTCCGAACCCCGTGGCGGCTATTCCTTCGCTGCACTGCACTTATCCGCTTTACTTCTTTCTCTTTCTGCGGCCTCTGCTGGGGCGGCGCTCTCTGTGGCTGCTCTTACTCACCTTCGGCATCGTCTTTTCGGTCGTTTACCTGGGACACCATTACCTGATTGACGTGTGGATCGGGTTCGCCTATGCCGTGGCCGGATGGGTTTTCGTTCGGCTTCTTGGGGCTCCCCTTGATAAGTTGAGAGCGGTGCAAGCGGACGAATAGGCTGATCACGGAGCAACTCGTCGGAAGAGCGACCAGCTACCACTTCGATCGACCATCTTGACCTCGTTTTCCGAGTCTGCGAAGAGATCGAGGGGATCTCTTCGGGAAGACCGAACAATGAATTCGTCGAACTGGTGGGCCTGGGCGCTCCAGTCAAAGTGTTCGGGGTGATTGGAAAACCCTGATGGAAGGTCCGGCTTGGCCTCAGGTCGGTAGCGAAACCGGCCGGTGTAGACTCCAGCGAACGATGGATCCGCGGTACCGCCCTTCTCGACCTGGTACCAGCCCACAAAATTGAGGTAAACGGGGGCGGGGACGTGCTCGCTCGCGTTCTCGAAAATCAGAGACACAACTTTGCTGTTGGAACTGGCCTGTTCCAGTATTTTGCTGAAGTCGGCGGCTTCTTCATTGAATTGAGCGAACTTGATATTGAGTTGAATCAGCCACAGCACAGCCAGCAGCACCGGAAGGACCGAGTGCATCGGAGTTGGAGTCCGTCTAGGCGCTGGATCAAGTGCATACAGCAGAGAGACCAGAGTCAATACCGCCAGCCTTGGATAGAGAAAATTGATGGACAGAAACTCCATCGGGAAAAGCAGAAAAAGCACCGCTGTCGTCAGAAGTGGAACCCGGCGCGTCCAATCTGCCGCCATCCGAAAGCCGAGAATGAAGGGCACGCTCAAGAGGATCAGGCCCCACAGCAGGCCAGCCACATTTCCCAGCCCGACGATGAGGGCAAAAAACTCGAAGACCCGGGCGAATCCGAGGTTCCACCACGTGACGGCCAACTGGACCGGCTCGACTGTATCCTCGCTCAGAGTGAGCAGCAGCCAAAGCAGAGGGATTGGCGCCGAGAGCACCCAGGGAACGAGTCGCCGCACCGTGGTCATCGGAGCGGCCGATCGAGCCGCTATAAGAGGGGTCGAAAGTAGCCCCCCGAATAACAGGCCCAGTGGATGAGTAAAGAAGAGAAAGTGGTTCAAGAGCAGTAACTTCAGGCCCCTCGCCCGAGTGGGTTCGAGGCTGTAGCGGTGTGTGCAGGCCAGCAGAAGGATCAATAGCGGGGTCGCGGCCAGATAGTTGATGAAGCCCCAGTAGAAAGAAAAACTGAAGGCGGCTGGAAAGGTTAAAAAGACAATCCAGATCGGTAGCTTGGTCTCCCGTAGAAGAAACAGGGTGGCAACCGGGATCCCAAGCAGGAAGACGAACAGCGCGAGCCTGAGGGCCGTGTGGATCGAGAAGATCCAGGTGAACGAGCAGATCAGAAAATAGGGAATCTGCTGAGAGGCGCGCCAGTTGTGCTCATAGATGACCCTGTAGTTGAACTCAGGGTGATCCCAGCGTTGCCAGATGGAGAGCTGAGCGGCATGTTGAGGAAGATCCACCATGGGAAGGTACTGATTCGTCCAGAGGAGGTAGCCTGTCAGGAAACTGCAGGCCAGGAAGGCTGCCGGGAAGCGCCAGTCTCTCTTACTCACTCGCGTTCCCTGACTCCAGCAGGCCGGTTATTGGAGACTTCGCGGAGAATTTCACCGAACGCAGCCATTCGCTGGGGGTCGTCATTGTGATCAAAATAGAAGTTCTTGAACTTTCTAAAGTCCTCTCTGGCCTCAATCAGATTCCCGGCCGCATTCCCTGCCAGATAGCCGTCCAGGAAAGTGGGGAAGTCTTCGAACTCGGCACCCCTGGCCTTCAGGTCGGCCATGATCCCCGTGTCCCAATGGAGAACCAGTCCGGCCAAATCACCTAATCTAATGGGCCACCGGGGGATGTACTCGGAGCCATCGTCGCCGTCGTGCCAGGTATCGTGAATGATGAAATGGATTTTCCGCGTACTCACTGCGTAGGATAAAGGCATGAACTTGTTATGGCCAACGCGACCACCAGAGATGCGAGGTTGCCGTGCGGTGAAGCGGTCGACCAGGCCGTGCAGGTCCACAGCCAACGGAACCCGGGTGCGATAAGCGACAATCGCTTCACTGCCCATCATGAGAAAACGCACGTCCAGCCCGTGGATGAATTTTGACAGCGGTTCCGCCTCTCGCTCCAGTTGGGCCACGTGTGCCGGTGAATAAACAGCTCGCTCATCGGCTACTCCAGCGACCCACCTGGATCCGGTGGGAAGTGCCGGCGTAACTACCATGCCCAGCAGCAGAACCGCGATTAGAACGAGTTTGACAAGCCTCTTCTCACCCGGCCGGTCAATCACTCCCAGTTCCAGGAGAATCAGCAAGAAAGGAGTGATCGGAATCAGCATCCTTGCCAACATGAAGTCGCCTCCGATTCGAGCCACGTAGAACATGTGGAAGGCGGCCAGGGCAGCGGCCAGCCAGATCTTGGCACTCAGTCCAGCGGGAGCCAGACTTCGACGGGCCCCCATCAGGTAGGTACGGAGGCTCCAAAACGGCAACACAGCCAGCATTAGGGGCCAGTAGCGATGAAAGTACAACATCAGGTAGAGCGTCCCCTGACCGTACTGCGGCGAGGAAGCGCTCTTGGCGTAATACGTGTTTGGAAAGAGGTCGCCGTAGTACCCAAGCCTGCCCAGCGTGAGAAGGAGGGCGAGAGCTCCCAGGACACCGGCATAGAGCATGGCCGCACGGCGGCGCTCGGGGGCTGTCACGAGAACAAAACCACCCATCACTGACGCCGTCACCATGGCGTCCGGTCGCAGGTACAGACTGATCCCCATCGCCACAGCCAGTTGAGCGACCCGCGGCTGCGTGAGAGGGCCGCTGGTGGCGAGAAGGTACGCAGCCAGTAGGACAAACGTGAGGACAGATGTTTCAAGGCCGCCCGTTGCCCACTCCCGCCAGTGGGTGTGTGTGACCCCGAGCATCAGGGCTACGGGCACAGGGAAGGCCGTGATTTCGCTGCGGTCCACCCCGCGCCGCAGGTTCAGGTGAAAGAGCAAGAGTAATCCAAGAGACCCGGCATAGCTGGCAAGGCCCCAAAAGCTGGTCCAGTTCTCGGGTCCGAACCCCAGTCGCAGGCCGATCGCTATCCAGACGGTCCAGAGCAAATTCGTGAATCCCTCGACACGTTCTCCTGCATTGAAGACCAGGCCCATTCCTTCAATCAGGTTCCTGGCGTAGCGGAAACTGATATAGGCGTCATCGCAGGTCCAGCTTTGCCTCCCGGCCATCCACACCCCTATAGCAAGAAGCGAGAGGGACGAGGCGAGAACTAGCCCGAGCTCCCGTGGTAGAGAAGTACCGGTTCGAGTTTGAGTCACCTGGATCTCTGTTTAGTAAATGAACCCCTTAACCCGGTTATTTCAATAGGGCAAATGGTATCGGGGCAGTGTGAAAGAATATTGGCCCGGCTGGATGCCTTGCTTCGGAAGAGCCGCCAGAGACCCACTGAAAGATGAGAAACAAACGAACTGCTCACAACTCGCCGATGATCGACTCACAGGCCGTAGAGCCCTTCTACAAGAATGGCTACCTGGTCGGGTCTCCGGACTCCAGCGAGGCGATCTACATTGACCCGGGTGACGAAGTGGAATCGATGCTGGAGCTGATCTCTCAACGCCAGCGAGAACTTGTGGCGATCCTGCTGACTCATGCCCATATGGATCATATCTCTGGGATTGCCAGGGTGCGCGAGCGACACGAAGCTCCCATCTATCTGCACCCTGAAGACAGCCGTCTTTACGACTCCCTTCCCACCCAGGCCCAGTTGTTTGGCTTTCAATACGGGCCGGCTCCACCGGTTGATTTTGAACTGACCGATCACCAGGTGCTGAAACTGGCGGGTCTCGAGCTCAAAGTTCACCTCACCCCCGGGCATTCGCCTGGACATGTCTGCTTCGAGGCAGGACAACATATTTTTTGCGGGGACGTGGTCTTTCAGGGATCAATTGGGCGAACCGACCTTCCCGGGGGATCCTCTGAGGTTCTTCTCCGCAGTATTCAAGAGCGAGTGCTGCCGCTCGGAGATGAGAAAATTCTCTACCCTGGCCACGGGCCGCAAACGACGATCGGGCAGGAGCGTAGGACGAATCCCTTTCTGGTCGGGATGGTCTGACCGGGCAGGATGAGCGGCCCGAAGTTATCCGAAGCTGTTTTTTTTGACGCCGCCGGTACACTCATACGACTGAAGGAACCGGTGGGAACGGTCTATGCCGCCCACGCTCGTGCCTTTGGGCTCCAGGAGCCATTTTCAGAGGAACTTTGTCAACGAATTGACCGTTCTTTCCAGCGAGCCTTTTCCCGCAACGAGCCACTCCTGTTCCGTGAACCAGACCGTTTGCAGATCGGCCAACTCGAGAGAGACTGGTGGAGACGGGTTGTGAAGGAGACCTTCCAGGGCGTTGCAGAGATCTCGGATTTTGGCGGATTTTTTGACTCTGTCTATAATCTGTACTCGACCTCAGAGGCGTGGGCCCTGGAACCGGGTTGCAGCAAGGTACTGGAAGCGTTGCAGAGGCGCTCCGTGCGAGTTGCAGTTGTTTCTAACTTCGACTCCCGGTTGCCCGGACTGCTCCAGGTTCTAGGGATCGCACACTTGTTGTCAGAAGTTGTATTCTCCAGTGGTACCGGCTTTGCAAAACCGGATCCGGAAATCTTTCGCCTCGCGCTCGATCGACTTTCGCTGAGGCCGCGGGACTGTTGCCACGTGGGGGATGATCCGGAAGACGACTGGCAGGGAGCGATCCGGGCCGGAATCAGACCTATTTTGTACGACCCCGCGGGCAGACACAGGCACTCAGGGAGGGATAGAATTAAGCATCTTGGTGAGGTCCTAACCGCTTGCCGGGTTAAGGCATAGAGGGAAAACCGGTGAGGTTAGCAGTCCACGGGCTGCTAGCGTTGGCCCGACCCATGAGGGAGACAGGGACGAATGAGCAAGGAAACGATTACGGTTGCCCACAGCCCGGACAGCGACGACGCGTTTATGTTCTACGCGCTGGCAACCGACAAGATTGACACTGGTCCCTTCGAATTCGTACATGAGCTACAGGACATTGAGACCCTGAATCAGGCGGCCTCCGCTGGCCAGTACGATGTCTCCGCCGTCAGCATTCACGCCTACGCCTTTGTCGCCGACAAGTATGCGCTTCTCAACAGCGGCGCGAGCATGGGCGAGGGCTACGGCCCGAAGGTGGTCAGCAAGGCCCCGTTGAAACTATCAGAACTGAAAGGAAAACGAATTGCCGTGCCGGGCCTCTGGACCTCGGCCTTCCTGTCGCTCAAGCTCCTGGAGGCGGACTGTGAGTGTCCGGTTGTACCCTTTGACGAGATCATTGACGTGGTCAAGACGGGAGGGGTAGACGCCGGGGTGATTATTCACGAGGGACAGCTTTTCTATCGCGATCATGATCTTCGTCAGGTGATTAATCTGGGTCGCTGGTGGCGGGACGAAACCGGGCTCCCCCTGCCCCTGGGCGGGAACGTGATCCGGAGAGACCTGGGCCATGAGAAGATGTCCCGGATTGCAGCCTGCCTCGCCGAGAGTATTCAATTCTCACTTGCCCACAGAGAGGAGGCCCTGAACTATGCGCTTCAGTTTGGTCGGGGTCTGGACCCCTCAAGGGGCGATCGATTTGTGGGGATGTACGTGAACGAACGCACATTGGATTATCAGGATAGTGGCCGCCGGGCAGTCCAGTTATTCCTTGATCGTGGCCACGAGGCTGGATGGATCCCGCACCGAGTTCAGGTCGAGTTTGTGGGCTGCTAGCAGCCCGTATCTGGACTCCTCCTGTCAAGGGTCCTGTTCATTTTTTCGAATTCAGCTGATCTGGGCCCTGGCGACGAAACTCGGATGCTGGGTTGAAGCCAGGAGTTTCGCTGCAGGTCCAGAATCGCTATCGGATCATCTTCTCCTCCTTGGGTCTCTGGCATGAAAGCATCGACTTTTTGCGATTCGGTGTGGACTGCAGTCGTATCTCCGGCCTCTTAGTGGAGCTGTGTTCTGGCTCCGGGCCATGATGAATATTCGCGCGTGGGGCGCCTATCGTGGTGACGGCCATCGAGTGGCCAAGGCTGCTATCGGCGTGTTCCCCGCGCCGGTCTGACCGGTTCGCCATCAGTTCGAATCCTTTCATGCAGTTCCCAGGGAAAGATCTTGACAAATCTTTTATCGCTTAAGCTCGCTGGGGTTCATAGGCGGCGTCACGGGTGGAAACGGCCCAGAGTAGACGGGCCAGCTTATTGGCCACAGCCACTGCCGCTTTGTTGTGCCCCCGTCGTTTTTCAATCTCCAAACCCCACCTGTGCAAACGGTCTGGCCGCTGCTTGGACTTGGCCGTCCCACAAGACCGATCGCCCACCGTGGATCAAGAGAGTGCGCAAATAGATGTCCCCTTGCTTGCTGATGCACCCGAGTCGACGCCGCAGACCGCTGGAGTGCTCCCGCGGTGTCAAGCCCAGATAACTGGCAAAGTGTCGTCCCGAATCAAAGCGCCTCAGATCTCCCACAAAACCGGCCACCGCTGTGGCTGTCAGCAATCCCACCCCGGGGATCGACTGCAGTTGTTCAATCGCAACACTCTGTCGCGATAGCGCTTTCAGTTTCCTTTCGATCCGATCGATTCGCCCCTCCAGCTCTCTGACTTCCAGACAGATCTCCTCCAGCACCGATCGGATCCCATTCGGAATCTCCACTTCTGCATCTTCGATCCATCCTCGCACCCGCTCCACGGCCTGGCAGGCTCCAACGGGAATCGTCAAACCGAATTCCCGTAGAATGCCCCGCATCGTATTGATCCGTGCCGTGCGGGTGCGCATCCATGCCGTCCGCACCCGATGTAAGGCGGTCAACTGCTGCTGCGATTCATTTTTGATCGGAACCGGTCGAATGGCACTGTTGCGGTGGGCTTCCAACAACCCTTTCACATCACTGCGATCCGTCTTGTTGCGTAACACGTACGGCCGGACGTAGGCTGGCGGCAGCAGCACAACTTCGTGCCCCAGTTCCCGGAATCGCCGGCCCCAGTAGTGAGCCGAACCGCAGGCTTCCATCAGAATCGTTGCCCGTTGTTGCTTGGCCATGAACCTCAACAACCGAGCTCGACCCAGGCGATGCGTCTTCTCCATCCGACCAGGCTGCTCGGAAATCCCAATCTCAAAGACCGACTTTGCCAAATCCACTGCGATTGTTCTATGCTTCATTTCAGACTCCTCCTGATACAGTTAAAAACTTTGGCTCTGGCACTTTAGATGCCGTCTAAGCCTAAAGGAGGAGTCCATCTCATCATGGTGGAAGTCCCACGAGTCGGCGGTAGCGGATGCCGTTATCCCGGGCTGGTTGATGTAAACTGAATCCAATCGAGAGCAATCAGCATCTTTTTGCAGAGAAGAGGAGAAGAATTAATGGCAACGGTTTTCATACCAACACCTCTCCGCCCGTACGTGGGAGGCCAGGATACGCTGGAAGTCAACGGTCAGACTGTGGACGAGGTGCTGGCCCAACTGGTCGAGGGACACAGTCAGCTCCGGAATCACCTTTATGATGACCAGGGTCGATTGCGTCGATTCGTGAACATCTATCTGAATGACGAGGATATTCGCTACCTGCAAAAAGGCGACACCCCGGTCGCATCCGGCGACGAGGTCAGCATCGTACCGGCTATTGCGGGAGGCGCCAGGAGAGATCAAGATGCCCGGCCTGACTACTGAAGAAACTCAGCGCTATAGCCGCCATCTCATGCTTCCAGAGATGGGTGTCGAAGGGCAGGAACGGCTCAAGAACTCGAGCGTGCTCTGCATCGGAGCAGGCGGGCTGGGCTCGCCGATGGCTCTCTACCTGGCTGCCGCAGGCGTAGGACGGCTGGGGATGGTCGATTTTGATGTGGTCGAATTCAGCAACCTGCAGCGCCAGATCATTCACACGACCAACGATGTCGGAAGGGCCAAGCTGGCCTCCGCAAGAGACAAGTTGGAAGCCATCAACCCGCACGTAAAGGTCGAAGCCCACGAGACTAGGCTCAGTTCCGAGAATGCGCTCGATCTCTTTCGGGATTACGATGTCATCGCCGATGGAACGGACAACTTTCCCACTCGCTACCTGGTGAATGATGCCTGTGTCCTCACCGGCAAACCGAATGTCTACGGGAGCATTTTTCGTTTTGAGGGACAGGCCTCGGTTTTCGGAGTCCCGGGGGGGCCATGCTACCGCTGCCTCTACCCGGAACCTCCGCCTCCCGGCCTAGTTCCTTCCTGCGCCGAAGGAGGCGTCCTGGGAATTCTCCCGGGGATGGTAGGAACCATTCAGGCAACAGAGGCTATCAAGCTGCTTCTTGGCATCGGACGGCCCCTGGTGGGCCGGCTGCTGCTTTTCGATGCTCTCGAGCTCAACTTTCGCGAGGTGCGGCTGCGTCCGGATCCCGGCTGCCCCATCTGTGGCGAGCATCCGACGATCGAGAAGCTGATCGACTACGAACAGTTCTGCGGAGTGGGTCAGGTCGAAGAAGAAGAGGTTGTCGAAGTAACGGTAGCTCAGCTTCAACAGGAGCTGGAGGCGGGCCGGGACCTGGTCGTCCTTGACGTTCGGAATCCATATGAGATTGACATTTGCCGGCTGGAAGGTTCCGTCGTGATTCCTCTTCCCGTGCTCATGAACCGCGTGGACGAACTGGATCCCGAGAAGGAAATGGTCGTACATTGCAGGTCAGGAGTGCGGAGCGCCACGGCCATCCGGCAATTGCAGGGTCGTGGATTCTCTAAGATGAGAAACCTCAAGGGTGGGATTCTGGCCTGGGCGGAAGAAGTCGATCCGTCGATGCCGACCTACTAGTGCACTAGCGTTTCCCTCTTCTCGTTGGGAACGGAATCAAAGTTGCTGACCGTTGGAGGCGGGCAGGCGAGGCCAGTGGCCCAGATTTCTCCAGCTGCACAGGTCTTCCAACCGGTTCAGATTTGCCTGGATTCCCTCGTCTCTGACCTCCACATGGTGGACCGCTCCCGGCTGGCCGCGAACCACGAACCTGGCTCCCCCCTCCAGGGGTGCGCCCAACAGGTGGCGAAAGAACCGTGAAGGGAAGACCACTGGGTGCCCCTTCTTCCCGTTCGACGTCGGAATGAGTATGCAGTCAGGTGTGGAGAAGTGCCGGGTTTTCAAGTCCAGCACAGTAGCTATGGAGACGAGAGGATGATCGACAGGATGGAGCAGGATACCTGAGGCCCGCGTTAGTTCCTGCAGCGCCAGTTGCAGGCTATGCAGGGGCCCTTTCTGAAGTTCCCGATTGATGATTAGGAATCGGGCTGGGAGACCCGCATCGAGCAGGCAGCCGCTCAGCTGTTCCGAGACGACGAGACGGGGCGTCAGACCGCAGGACAAATGTTGCCTCAGAATTCGACTCCAGGCTACTTCCCGTTCTGAAACCTGAAGCAGCGCCTTGGGCTGTCCCAGCCGCACCGATCGACCGGCTGCCTGGATGATGGAGGCAAGGCGGTGCGGGGCTGCCACTCGGGTCCACGCTCCATGTTCCAGGTTCCACGTTTCACGTTTCATGTTTCCGGGATTCCAGCCTGTTATACTAGATATTGAACACCAGCGAGCATGACATGTCGATTCTGATAACGGACAAAGCTGCTGAGCGCATTAAGCAGGGAGCAGAGAATCAGGGTCTTTCGGAAGGCGCAGGGCTACGGCTGGGTGTCAAGGGAGGTGGCTGTTCCGGTCTGAGCTACGTGATCCGTTTCGAGGAAGGCAGCCGGCCGGGGGACAAAGTGTTCGAGACCGGTGAAGCGATGGTCTTCGTCGACCTCAAGAGCTATCTTTATCTCAAGGGATTGACTCTCGACTGGCAGGGAGACCTGATGCAGCAGGGCTTTACATTTGTAAACCCGAACGCCTCCAAGACCTGCAGCTGTGGGCAGTCCTTCATCGTTTGAACGAAGAAGCCCGCTCTCCTTCGGTAGCACTGGACAACGGGCCGAGCATTCAAGAAATGATTGTTGCCTACATAACAGATCTATTCGCTCAGGCAGAAATCAGTCGAACTGCGCGGGAGGCAGGGGTTGAGCTCAAGGTGGCGTCCTCCCTTTACAAATTCCTTCCCCAGATTGAAAGTAGCCCCTCGGCTATTCTGGTCGACCTCGATGCCCAAGGGATCAGCCCTACTTCGTTGATCGTTCAGGTGAAACAGAGAAACCCCGGGCTGCCCGTGATTGCTTTTGGCCGGAACCCGGGGCAGGCCATACTCGAGGGAGCCAGGACTGCAGGTGCCGACCACGTTCTTCAAGAGTCTGAGAATTCGCTCTCGGAGATTCTCAAGAAGTTCGGCTGACGTGCTCCCGCTCTAAGTGAACGGCGACCCTGCGGATCTCTCCGCGCAGCGACTTCGGAAACTTCGAGACCTCGACCTCGACCTTTTCTACTCGAGGATCGCGCAGGACGACGTCACAGACATGTCCCGCCATCGTTTCCAGCAGTGAGCACTCTTTTTGGGCCACTTCATCCCGGATCGACCGTACGACTGTCTCGTAGTCGAAGGAGAGTTCCAGGGAGTCCGTGTTGATGGCCCTGTCCATGGAGTAATACACCCGTACATTCACTTCCAGGGATTGATACTGTGCTCTTTCCTGTTCAGAGGCGCCGATCCGGGCTCTGCACTTAATTCCCTCGATGACGATGTGGCCTGCCAATTTCAGTTATCTCCTTGAAAGAGTTCGAAGTTCGCTCTCAGTATCGAGTGGTCAACAGGCAACAGTCAACGGTCAACAAGGGGCAGTTTACTGCCACGGCCCGGAAAGGTATATTCAGCACGGGAGGAGAGGAGGAGAGCAGCATGAATGGCAGCGTAGAAGTCAAGTATCTGGGACACAGCACGTTTCTTTTGCGCTCACCCCGCGGTAAGACGATTCTGGTGGAGGCCTGGGTTGGAGGGAACCCTGCCTGCCCCGAGGAGGACAAGCAACTGCCACCCATCGATCTACTGTTGATTACCCATGGGCATCCGGATCACGTTTCGGATGCGGTCGAAATCGCGAAGCGCCACAAACCACGGATTGCCTGCGCCTATGAAATGGGTGTGTGGCTTGAGGCGAAGGGAGTTGGCAACGTCACTTCGATGAACAAAGGTGGAACGGTTGTTTTCGATGGAATCCGGGCCACCATGGTTGACGCCAAGCACAGCAGCGGTTTTGTCGAGGAAGATGGAAGGATCGTCTACCTGGGGTCGGCCGCAGGGTTCATCCTTCAGTTCGAGAATAACTTTCGCATCTACTATGCTGGAGATACCTGCGTATTTGGGGACATGGCTTTGATCCGGGAGATCTATCATCCCCAGGTCGCATTTCTTCCCATCGGTGATGTGTTCACCATGGGAGCCCAAGAAGCCGCCCATGCTGTGCGCCTTATCCAGGCCCCGACAATCGTCCCTATGCACTACGGCACCTTCCCGTTTCTGACGGGCACTCCGGACGACCTGGTCCCCCTTCTCCCTGCCGGGGTTGAGCTCCTGGAATTGAGTCCGGGAGAATCTTGCCAACTGGGGGTGTAGTGCTTCCTGCAAGATCGATCGCCAGCCAGCACGAAGCCGTCCAGAGGTCAGCTGGTATTTTCGACTACTCTGAGCGGGGAAAAGTGGGGGTGAAAGGCCCCGATCATGTGAGCTTTCTCCACTCGATGATCAGCCACGATGTGGAGCGGCTGGGGCAGCACGCGGGTCGGTACGCAACCTTTCTCACTCACAATGGACGGCTTATCTGTGACTTCTACTTTTACAAGTTCGCCCGCTCCATTCTCATCGACCTGGACCCGGGCCGTGCCCTGACTCTCGTGGAGTCTCTGAACCGGTTCATTATCATGGACGATGTGGAGGTTGGAGATCACAGCCAGTTGTGGGACCACCTGTCAGTTCAGGGTCCCCTGGCGACCCAGATCCTGGAGCAGATTGTCTCCGGGCCGCCCTGCGAGCTCTCTACCAGGTACAGGAAGTGCCGTCCATGGAGGCATTCGTGATCAACAAACCGGAGCTGGCTGAGACCGGATACGAGATCCTCCTTCCCCGAGGCTCGGGCCAGGCCTGCCTCACTCGGATTCTGAGTGAGTTTGCGTCTCGGGGAGTAGTGAAAGTCGATGACGAGACCCGGAATGTGTTGAGATTGGAGCGCGGTACTCCCTGGTTTGGAGTAGATATGGGCGAGAGCAACTATCCGATGGAGGCCGACAACGAGTCTCGAGGAGGCGATTAGCCTCGATCAGTTGCCCGAGAGCGATCCCGATTTGGCCACCCAGCCGACTTTCTCCCGCTTGGAGAACTCCGTCACCAAGAAGGATCTGATGCGTCTGAGCCGGTGGCTGCTACGCCGTTATGTGCGCTCCCTGAAGAAGAGACGTCCCAGCAAGATCATCCTGGATCTGGACAGTACCGACGACCACACTCACGGCCAACAGGAGTTCGCCTTCTACCACGGGTATTACCGAAACCACATTCTGCATCCTTTGCTGATCTTCGATGCCGCCACGGGAGACCTGGTCTGTGCCGTGTTGAGACCTGGCAACAAGGGGGCTGCCTCTCACATCGTGCCCATTCTGAAGCGCGTCGTGGAGGCCATCCGACAAGGAGTGGGGACCGAGATTGAGATTCGGGCCGACAGCGGCTTTGCCACGCCTCGGCTCTACGAGTTCTGTGAAGGTGAAGAGAATCAACTCCAATATGTCATTGGGTTAAGTCGCAACCCTCGCCTGCAGCGAGTGGTCGAGCCCCTGCTGGATTCGACTCGGGAAAGGTTCGTTGAGCGGGAGGAAAAACAGCGTCAGTTTGACGAGTTTCTTTATCGAGCCAACAGCTGGGATCGATCCCGTCGCGTCATTGTCAAAGTGGAGGTCGATCAGCGCGGGATCAATCGTCGCTTTGTGGTCACCAACCGGGACGATCTCTGCTCCCAATCACTTTATGACCACTACACAAACCGAGGGCAGACCGAGAACTTCATCAAGGCCTTCAAGAATCACCTGAACATGGACCGACTCAGCTGTCATCGATTCCTGGCCAATCAGTTTCGACTCCTCCTGCATGCACTGGCTTACCAGATGTTCGTGCGCCTGCGCGACTATCTTCACGGAACCCCCTGGCACAAGCTCGAAATCGAAACCTTACGTCGTCGTGTCCTCAAGATCGGGGCCCGGATCCGACAAACCACTCGACGCATCTGGGTCCATCTTTCCTCAGCCTTCCCCGAACAACCCCTCTTCCACCTCGTCTTGAGTCGCCTGAACTCCAGTTAGCTTTTCCCAGCTCCCCCGAAAAACCGCTTCCGACACTCATCCAGGCCCAGATCTGTCTGAAAGTCACTCCCCAAACCACTCAAACGCCTCGCCAACCCATATCCTTCGCAAATCCGCCTGTCACAACTGCCCGCTTCCGAGTTGGGCCACTTCTCGAGTCGTTTTTCAACACCGGACTACGGTTTTTGCATAATCCGGGCTAGGCACTCCGCGAGGGTCCGAGGGTCACCGTGGTGAACAGGCCCTTCTACTCGTTCGGCTTCCCTCAGACCTCACATGGAAATGAAATGGGCTTCCCCTGAAATGTATTCCCCTGTTTTCGTAGCGTCGTGTTTTCAGGGCCAACACGCAACGCGGAACACGTAAGTGGCGGACAATCTTGCGCGCCCGGTTGAGTCTGGACATCACGGTGCCCATCGGGATGCCCACTGCACCCGCCACTTCCCGGCAGCTCAGCTGCTCGATATCAGCCAGAACCATCACCGTCAGATAGTGTTCCGGCAGCGACCGAACCACCTCTAGCCCGGATTATGCAAGAGATCTGAATCCGAGTGAGATTTGGGTCCAGAAAAAAAGCCGTAGCTCTCTGATATAAAAGGGTTTACATAAAAACAACCCTAAACAGGAGCTACGGCTATGTTGAAAACAGTCTGCCAGAATACCCTGCCATTTCACAGCCACAGAGACATCACAGCTCGTTTTGATGGGGGGAGTCTGACTTCCGACGCAGGATGGTTGTTGTTTGGGATCGCTGGATCGGCAACATCGATTGTGCGAGGGCTTCAGTTCGTGTATTGCGGAAAGCCGGGACCGACGCTACATTCGTCATGACCTGTTGAAGTTGATCCGACAACGAGTGTTGCAGATCGTGGCCGGCTACGAAGACTGTAATGACGCCGATACGCTGCGCTCGGATCCGATGCTCAAGACAGTCTGTGATCAGTTGCCCGAGAGCGATCCCGATTTGGCCACCCCAGCCGACTTTCTCCCGCTTGGAGAACTCCGTCACCAAGAAGGATCTGATGCGTCTGAGCCGGTGGCTGCTACGCCGTTATGTGCGCTCCCTGAAGAAGAGACGTCCCGCCAAGATCATCCTGGATCTGGACAGTACCGAACGACCACACTCACGGCCAACAGGAGTTCGCCTTCTACCACGGGTATTACCGAAACCACATTCTGCATCCTTTGCTGATCTTCGATGCCGCCACGGGAGACCTGGTCTGTGCCGTGTTGAGACCTGGCAACAAGGGGGCTGCCTCTCACATCGTGCCCATTCTGAAGCGCGTCGTGGAGGCCATCCGACAAGCAGTGGGGACGGATGTCGAGATTGAGATTCGGGCCGACAGCGGCTTTGCCACGCCTCGGCTCTACGAGTTCTGTGAAGGTGAAGAGAATCAACTCCAATATGTCATTGGGTTAAGTCGCAACCCTCGCCTGCAGCGAGTGGTCGAGCCCCTGCTGGATTCGACTCGGCTGCAGTTCGTTGAGCGGGAGGAAAAACAGCGTCAGTTTGACGAGTTTCTTTATCGAGCCAACAGCTGGGATCGATCCCGTCGCGTCATTGTCAAAGTGGAGGTCGATCAGCGCGGGATCAATCGTCGCTTTGTGGTCACCAACCGGGACGATCTCTGCTCCCAATCACTTTATGACCACTACACCGACCGAGGGCAGACCGAGAACTTCATCAAGGCCTTTAAGAATCATCTGAGCATGGACCGACTCAGCTGTCATCGATTCCTGGCCAACCAGTTTCGACTCCTCCTGCATGCACTGGCTTACCAGATGTTCGTGCGCCTGCGCGACTATCTGCACGGAACCCCCTGGCACAAGCTCGAAATCGAAACCTTACGTCGTCGTGTCCTCAAGATCGGGGGCCCGGATCCGACAAACCACTCGACGCATCTGGGTCCATCTTTCCTCAGCCTTTCCCGAACAACCCCTCTTTCACCTCGTCTTGAGTCGCCTGAACTCCAGCTAGCTTCTCCCAGTTCCCCGAAAAACCGCTTCCGACACTCATCCAGGCCCAGATCTGTCTGAAATTCACTCCCCCAACCACTCAAACGCCTCGCCAACCGATATTCTTCGCAAATCCGCCTGTCACAACTGCCCGCTTCCGAGTTGGGCCACTTCTCGAGCCCTTTTTCAACAGCGGATTACGGTTCTTGCATAATCCGGGTTAGTCCTATTCGTTTCAACAAGGGTGCTAGTGCCAGGCCCTACCGTCTCGTGGGTTCACTTCTAGCCATTTACAAGGCGGGTGAGTTTGTCCGCGATCTGGCCGCCATCTCTGAGCAGGCACGCAGTGCCGGAGGTGATGTGAATGATGAAATCAGACCTTAGCGATGTTTTCCCGTCGTATCAATTACCCGTTTACATTAAAACTGCTTTCCGGGTTGATTTCCCGCAGTCTCGAGAAAGGTGCCAGTGGCAGATCATAGCCCCTTGTGAACCGCCTTTGCCGTGACGGGATCTCTGTCATGATCCTGGCCGTTTTCACACCGTTCGATGAGATTCGCCATGGCCCAGCCGACGACAGGAGCCGTCTTGAACTGGTTGCCGCTGGTTCCGACCGCCATGTAGAAGCCCTCCAGGTCCGACCTGTCATAGATTGGAATCCAGTCATCACTCACATCGTAGAGATCCGCTATGCCCTTGGGTCGGTTGGGTATCTTCAAATCGGGAATCCGCCTGGCCGCTCGATAGACCTGGGCTTTCCATTGAGCTTCCGTCACATTCCGGTTGAAATTGTCCGGGTCTTCCACCCATTCTTGTTCATCGCACTCCGGGTCCTCGCTCCCCACCAGGATGCTGTTTCCGGTGTCCGGCCGCAGGTAGATGCGGTTGTCGCCGTCCGAGGTGTGAATCCCGTCCTTTCCAAAGTCAAAGCCTTCCGGCGCCACCACGTGATGCACCTCGTGCCGCAAAGCCATGGTCTTGATGTTCATCATCTCCTCGACACCGGCCAGGCGGTTGATGATGAAGGAGTGGGGGCCGGCGCAATTCACGACCACCGGAGCGTCAATTCTGTCTCCGCTCTTCAGGGTCACGCCCTGGACTCTTCCATTCGATCTGCGGATCTCACTGACCTCCTGATTGAAGAGGAACTTTGCTCCCTTTGCCTCGGCTCCTCGCATGACATTGTGGGTGGCCAGACTGGTATCCGTGCAGTAGCCCGATTCCGGTGTGAAAATCGCTCCTTCGATATCCCGGTTCGGCTTCTCCCAGAACTTCTTGTCGTCGGGCCGAGTGGGGGGGGTAATAGGATTTCGTATCAAAAATCGGGATTCTGCCCTGCAACTGCTCATTCGTCCATTCTTCGTATTCCACGCCCACCTTGCGGTAGTGTCGCAGGACCTTTTCGTAGTTGTGCCCTTTGGTTTTGAGGAGGACCGTCCCACAGTTAATGTACTGGGCCAATCCGAGCTCATTCTTCCGTGCCGATGTGGTTCTCCCAGTCCAGCCAGTAGAAGAATCCCTCGTAGGCAAAACGGACGCCCGCCTCGGTGGAATAGGTGGGCCCGGATCACACCGCAGGAGCCGGCAGTGGATCCATAGCCCGCCGTGTGCAGTTTCTCAATGCTGAGTGTCCGGAACCCCTTCTTACTCAACTCCAGGGCAATCGACGATCCGATGATCCCCGCACCGATGATGATGATATCCGGGTTCTGACGCATTCCTCCGTCTCCCAGTCAAAAAGAAAACGAAATCGATTCGAATGGCGCATAGATTAGCCCGGGAGTGCTTGTCATTGCAACAGTTATGGATCGCCTGCAGGGCCGGCATGTTCCGAGGGACCGCCATTGAGGATATTCCGGATGGCAAAGAGTGGGAGCGGCCGAAAGCGTCGGGATCAACCAACGAGCCGGATCTCACTCGTTCTTCAATTCCGCAGAGCCGGCCGAAGTACTTCCCTCTTCCAGGACAACCAGTTCCCGGGGTTGGAGATCGCCGAGAGAATCCCGGATTCCGCTGGGCCAGTAAACCGTCACCTCCAGGGGCCCCTGGTAGTCTCCCAGGCCAAAATGGGCCCGGTAGTCACTGGCCGACAGATAACTTCCGGCTGAAGTGACCTGGGTTACCAGGCGTTTCCGACCGGCTTTCAGCTCCACAAGAGCCCCGAATCCGTTTCGGTTGGACTTCTTGCCGACCAGTCTCAGTTAAGCAGCCAGGAATTCCGGGTCGCCGCCATCGTTTCGCAGGAGACCCGGGCTTCCGCCACAATTGCTGACCAGCACATCCAGGTCTCCGTCGTTGTCGTAATCTCCCCAGGCCAGCCCCCGGCTCACCTGAGGGACGCTCAAGGCCTCTCCACGCTCAGAAGTGACGTCCTGGAAGTGGGCGCCCACGTTCTCCAGCAGAAGTTTCGGTTGTCGGTAGAGCGCATCTGCACGAACCGCGCTCGCGTTGTCCTGGATGTGGCCATTGGCGACCAAGAGATCCAGATCTGCATCGTTGTCCACATCCATCATGGCCAGGCCAAATCCGACAAACGGCCGGGTGGGAAGCAGGATGCCGGTAAGGGAGCTCATGTCTTCGAAGAAACCGTCACCTCGGTTCCTGTAAAGAGCCAGGTATTCCAGCTCGAAATTGGTCACCCCGATGTCCAAAAGCCCGGTCACTGTCGTAGTCCGGCGGCCACGGTTCCCATGCCCGCCTGAGGCTCCCCGTGCTCGTCAAGAGCAGTTCCCGACAACAATCCCATCTCGGAGAAGGTCCCATCGCCCTCGTTTTTGAAGAGAAAATTGTCGACTTGGTCGTTGGCCACGTAAATGTCAACCAGACCATCCCGGTTGTAGTCCAGCGATACCACCCCCAACCCCTTGCCTCCAGGTAGAGCGATGCCGGCTTCCTGGCTGACGTCGGTGAAGGTGCCGTCGCCATTATTTCGATACAAAACGTCGGATACGCCGTTGTAAACCTCCGGTTTACAGTAGGTCACGATCGATTCAACACGACAGATTTTATTGTTCTCAAACGATGGTCGAGGTAGCTAGCCACATAGAGGTCCAAATCTCCGTCATTGTCATAGTCGAGGAAGGCCGCACTGGTACTCCATCGACCATCTCCCCCAACCCGCGCCACCGGGGTCACATTGCCAAAGGTTCCGTTGCCGTTATTGCGATAGAGGATGTCCGGCCCGCCAAAATGGGTGAGAAAGAGATCGTCAGAACCATCGTTGTTGTAATCTCCCACGGCGACGCCCATGCCGTAGTGCCGGTTAGACTCAATTCCCGCTTTGCCGGCCACCTCCTGGAAGGTACCGTCTCCCTGGTTCCTGTACAGTGTGTGATCGAAGGAGAGACTCTTATCGGTGCCCGGAGTCCAGCCGCCGTTGACAAGAAAAATATCCGGGTGGCCGTCGGCGTCAAAGTCCAGAAAGGCGCAGCCCGACCCCCATGGTTCAACGAAGTACTTGTGGGGCGTAGGTGAGTTCCGGTGGAGGAACCTGATGCCGGCTTCCGCGGTCACGTCAGCGAAGGAGAAGGAGGAATCAGATGACCCGATCAGGTCTCGAGCTTCCAATCCAAGCAGCACGAAAAGCAGGGGGTAAGCCGCCAGTGATCGCCTCTGCATTACTCGGGATTCCTTGCGCTCATGAGTCGAAGGTAGATGTTTCTTTCCGTTTCGCTCTCCTCAACTGCTCCAATGTTGCGTAGAGCGGCGGAAAGATTCAGGTGAGGGATGGGATCGTCGGCATCGAATTGAATGGCCCGACGATAGGCCAGGATGGCGGCACGATAGTCGGCCCGGGCAAAAAGCAGATTTGCCAGCAGATTGTGGAAGTCCGCTACGGCAGGCTCAAGTCAATGGCTGTCCTGATGGCATCGACAGCGGTCGCAGGGTCGCGCTGCTCCAGGCACTTGGCCAGCAAGAAGTGGTATTCGGGATCAAGCGGATACAGCCGGATGGCCTGTCGAATTCGATCCTCTGCGCGTTGAGCATCACCCCGAAGGAAATCGATCTGGGCCAGACCATGCAGCGCCGAATGCAGGCCGGGCGAGATTTGAATCGCCTTCAGGAAGAACGAATAGGCTTCCCCGGGCTGGTCCTGGAGGAGACCCTCTTCGTAATACGCCTGAGCCTCATTCCGCGCTTCCCGGGCCGCCGGCCTCAGGGATTGAAAGCGTTCCAGAGCCGAGACAGCCTCCTCCTTCATTCCCAGCTTGCGGTAGGCATCAGCCAACAGATAATACGGTTCCTTGAAGTTCGGGTTGTCTTTCAGGGCCAGCTCCAACTGGACAATGCCCTCTCGATACTGTCCAAGTTTGAGGAGAACGAAGGCCAGGTCTTTACGGACATCCGGTCGGGTAAGACGTAGCTCAATGGCCTTTTGTAGATTCTCAACAGCCCGGGGAAAAGTCGCGTAATCACTGCTGTACAGCAAACCAAGTTCCAGGTAGGCGTCCGGGAACGACGGGTTCAACTCCAGAGATCGCTCTAATCCATTCCTCGCTTTCTCGAAGTGACCCAGTTCATTGTGACTCAATCCCAGCAGATAATGTCCGTAGCTGTCGCCGGGGCGCATACGCACGTATTCCTCGGCCAGTCTCAACGCCAGATCGGTCTTTCCTGCCTGGAGATAGACCCGGCACAGCAGCCGGATGCCTGCAAGAGAATCCGGAGCTGTTTGTAGTAGGGCCCGCAGCACTTCGGCTGCCTCTTTGTTTTGCCTGCAGTGAAAGAAAATCGAGGCCAGTGCCAGCGCGGGCTCCTCTGAGCTCCTGTCCAGGCGAACAGCCTCCCGGTACTCCCCGATTGCTTTCAGGAAGAGACTCTGGCTCTCATAGAGAAGCCCCAGCTGGTAATGGAGCCTGGGATCTCGAGAGTCCGAGCGAAGACGATCCTGGAGCAGCCGTAAAGACAGCTGGAACTTCTCCTGGTCAAACGGCGAGCCGGGAGCCCACTGCTCAGGCGTCCCACAGGGCGCCGGGGAGTGGGCGCCGGGGAAGTCCTTCGGAGAGGTTTGCAACAACCCTGCTCCCAGCCCCGTTTGGACGACGAAAAAGAGAACCAAGCTGGGCACAACCAAGCGCGGCATAGGATGTTACTTTAACCTAGACTAGGGGACTGTAACACCTGAATCGCTAGCGCCTAGGGTCATGAAGGTGTGAGGGGGCCCGGGGCCGCGGTCGGAAATTTTAACGCCCGCCTCCCCGGGCCCCCTCCCACTTTCATTAGTGCCCAACGAGCGGCCCTCGACCCCGATCTCTGCGTTGCGCCCGCGAATCGGGTTCGGACCACGGAGGGTCCTACCACGTTCCAGGTAATCTACATCCTTCTTAGCCTGATCCCGTACAGGTTCATCAGGTTTTCGCCTTTCAGGGTCAAGGGCTTTATTTCAAGCACGGCGGGACCCTCTTCGAGTGAAAGCGTTCCCACACTCACCGGCCGAGAGATGCTTCTGGCAGCGGTAGCCCTTACAAGGTATGAAAGCTCGGCCGGGCCGATTCTGATGAGGATTTTCGACCCCGCTTCCTCCGGCGCGCATCCGTAGTCGAAGATGACCTCGTAACGACCGGGTTGTATCACCTCGATCTGCCAGCGAAGGGAGGTCCCGAGGTCGCTCCACCGTTCGATGACATCGCGGAAGTATCGGTTGAAGGTGAGTTTGACATCCGGCCCCGTCGGATCGGCACGAAGGAGCTCGATCTCGACCGGGTTTTCCTGGTCGTGTCCCCACTTCGATGGCTTCCAGAGAATAGTCCTGTCCATGGGTCACATCGGAGAACCAGGTTGCAAAACGCAGCCGCAGCCGCTGGGCGACCTCCGGGTTGAGAGCAGCAAAGGTCCCTGCTTTCCCCCGGATCCTGACGCAGATTGTAAAGCTCATCGCGCGGTTCCAGTTGCCCGTCTCTGCGGTAGGTCCAGCGCACCAGTTTGTATCCGGTCCGCACTTCCTGCACCGCCAGAACGGCACGGCCCCGAGAACCACCGGATGATCCGCGAGCCAGTCAGGAGGCGACGGGTGGGGGATCGGAGGGGAGGGAAGACCCATGACAGGACGAATGTGGTTCCACTGGTGAAGAGATAGTCATGGGGGCTGGGTCCCTTACCAGTGGTCAGGAGAGTACTCAGGTTCTTCCCGTCGAGCTTCACACCGTCGGGCAGGGAAAGGCCGGCCAGGGCCAACAGCGTCGGGAACAGATCAATGTCCTGGGCCGGAGCGTCCACCACGGACCCGGCCGCGAACCGTCCCGGCCAGCGGGCCATGAAGGGTACCCGCACGCCGCCCTCCCAGACGAGTCCTTTCTCTCCTCGCAGCCCGGCTCGGAAGTAGCGGCTCATGCCGCCGTTGTCTCCCATGAAAACGACGATCGTGTTCTCGCGCAGGCCCTCATCGTCCACCGCTTTGAGGAGCCGTTCGAGATTGTCGTCAAGCGAGGTGACCATGCCATAAATCCTGGCTTCACGGAGGGGCAGCCCTTTCTCTAGATAGGGCTCGATGTAGGAGTCGGGAACCAGATAGGGCGAGTGAGCGGCATTGTAAGACAGATACAGAAAGAACTGGCGATCAAAGCTCCTTTTGATGAACTGGATGGCCTGATCGGTCAGGATGTCCGTGATATAGCCCGTGGTCTTGACCGGCTCAGTGCCCTGGTACAGCTGATCCGGCTCGAAGTAGCGGGTGACGAGGGCCAGGGGCAGACCGAAAAACTCGTCGAAGCCACGCCGCGTGGGGTGATACTTGAGGTAGCGCCCCCAGATGCCACTTGCCGATCAAAGCGGTTTCATAGCCCTGTTCCTGGAACACCTGCCCCAGGGTCACCTCCTGGACGCTCATCGTTTCGAGTCCCATGTAGGTGTCGACCGCTCCCGTGCGCTGGTAGTGCCGGCCGGTGAGCAAGGCGGCCCGGGTGGGGGCACAGAGAGGCTGTGCATAAAAGTGGGTGAAGCGAACAGATTCGCCGGCCAGGCGGTCCATGACGGGAGTCTGAATGTGAGGATTCCCGTAAACGCCCACATCCCACCAGCCCTGGTCGTCGGTCAGAACCAGGATGACATTGGGACGGGTGTGAGATGATTCATTCCGCGCAAAACTGCAAAAGGCCAGAGAGCCCATGACAACAAACCCGAGGGTGAGTCGTGCTTTCCATCCTGGTGCGCTTACTTTCCGTGGCTTCATCAACAGAACCTTTGTGCTGGACCGGCTGGTGGACCGGAGAATGATCTCAACCGTTCCGGATCAACCGACGGGCAGGCGAATATAGTGGCCCGGGTTGGTCGGATTATAGTATTGGTCGTAGGGACCTTCATCGAGAAAACGCTGGTGGCATCGCTCCAGAGCCGACTCCGAAAGATGAACGCCCAGGCCGGCACCATCAGGCACCGGGATGACGTTGTCCTTGGACTGAAAGACTCCCTCTTCGATCACCTCGTCCTTCTGCCAGCGCCCCAGCGATTGACTGGGCAGGTGGATATGAGCCATGGCAGCTCCCACATGCAAATAGGCGGCCGTCATGATGCCCGCGTCCCCACTGTAAAACCAAAAATCGATTCCCATCTCCTCACAGGCCGAGATGAACTTGACCGTGCGGGAAATCCCGCCCAGGGCCGATAAGTTCAGCACAAATGCGTCGGGCACACCGAGCTGAACCGCCAACGGAAGGTCGGCTGAGTGAGTTGAAAAGGGTATCCAGCTGTGTTTTCTTAGCTTGGCCATAGCTGCCAGGTCGAGCACCGGGTCCTCAATGTTGGCCACGTTGTAGTCCTCGATTCGGCTGAGAAGATAGCGGGCCGAAGCTAAAGTGAAGCCCATATTTGCGTCCAGCCTGATCATGGCTCGCTCGCCCACCGCCTCTCGGATTTCGCGAACCAGGTCGATCGTTGTCTGCGGATCACCGCTGAAACACTTGCCTTCGAAGAAGGTGGATCCGTGCTGCTCACGCATTCTGGCGCAATAACGTGCGATTTCCTGGGCGAGGATTCACCCCCGGCACTTCCCTGTCTGAGCCGAGGAGCGAAATACTCGCCAAAGGGCACTTCCGTTCGATGGGCTCCTCCCAGCAAGAGGTACAGCGGCTTCTGCCAGGCTTTTCCCTTCAGATCCCAGAGGGCGATCTCGAGGCCCCCGAAGGCCTTCAGCACGGTGCGTTCGTCTGTCAGGCTCAGGGCTCGGGTCTCGGGCAAACAGCGCTGGGCGCAGGACGCCAGGTCGAGAGGATCACATCCCACAGTTTTGGACCCAGGACTTCCGTAATCACCGGCAGACAGGTAGTCGACGGTGCTTCACCCAGGCCGACAAGACCATCGTCCGTGAACATCTGTATGATGACCTTACTGAATCCTGCCAGGCTGTCTACCGACCACAGGTAGGGCGCCTCGAGAGGAATGTTCACCGGGGTCGCTTCAACCTTCTCAATTCTCATTGGCCAGAGCCCTCACAAAATGATGTCTTCGAAGGACTTCCCCGGGGCATCAGGGGCAGACACTCCTCGTAGGGGGTTTGCATTTCCAGAAAAGCAGGTCCGGGTGCTTCAATCGCCCCTTGCAGTTGGTCCCTGAGATCCTCTGGTGAGCTCACCAGTCCGACCTGATTTTCTGAGAATCCATTGGCCCGGGCCAGCAGCCTCCAGTTCTTGCCATTCTTGACGACGCCGGTTTCTCGCCCTCCATAGAAGCGGTGGTTCCACATGCGCACAATTCCGTAGCCGCTGTTGTTGAAGAGGATAATCTTGACCGGGAGATCATACTCGACGATCGTTTCCAGTTCCGCTTCGGACATCCGCAGGCTGCCGTCGCCGGCCAGGCAGACCACCAGAGCCCGAGGGTTGGCGAGTTGGGCTCCGATCGCCATGGGAAGGCCAGACCCCATCGCGCCCTGGCCGCTGGAAGTCAGGAAGCCCCAGCCGGTCTCCAGTCTCAGGTATTGCCCCGACCACATTTGATGGTCGCCCACTTCGGCCGCGTACACGATCTGCCGGCCGGTGCGTTCGGTGTGGGCTCCGACTACTTCGTTCAGTGTCTCGATGACAAACTGGGCCTGCAAGATGTCGTCTCTTTTCTGATATGAAGAGGGATGCTTCTTGCCGGCTCTGGTGATCTCTTCGAACCACTCGGTGCGGTCAGGGCTCAAATCCCGGAGGGACTCCCGGAAAGCGGGAAAGGTCTGCCGCAAGTTACCGACTACGCCCAGCTTTCTCTCGGGTAACACCTTTCCAACCTGCTCCTCGGAGATGTCGAAATGAACCAGGCGGCGAGCCCCGGGAGCGAATCGGGCCGTGTCGCCGGTGATGCGGTCGTCAAACCGAGATCCCAGAGAGATGACGAGGTCTGCATGCCGGATCAGCCAGTTCGCGACATAAAAGCCATGCATGCCCAGCATGCCAAAGTTGAGTGGGTGGTCGCTGCGGATGGCGGGCTTTCCGGGCAGAGTGTGGACAACCGGGCAGGGCATCTGCTCCAGCATGGCCTCGATCTCGTCCTCGATCCCAGCCAGAACGGCCCCATAGCCCAGCAGCAGGACCGGCCTTTGCGATTTCTCCAGGAGACGAGCCGCTTCCTCGAGTTCTCGCTCGGGGAGAGACTCTCCTGCAGGCAGTGTCTCCGACCGGCCCACCAGGGATTCCAGTTCTTCGAAACGCTCGGCTGAAATGACGGCCTGCTGGACATCTTTGGTGAAGTCGATCAGGACGGGTCCGGGGCGGCCTTGTCGGACGATTCTGAAGGCTTCTACCAGAGTACTCGCTATTTCTTCAGCCCGATTCAGATAGTAAACGGCCTTGGAAGTTGGTGCGGCAATCTCGGTGATGTTGGTTTCTTGAAAGGCGTCCGTATTGCGGGCTGTTGTCGGTACCTGGCCGGTAACGACCAGCATTGGGACGTTGTCTCGACGAGCGTCCGCAACGGCGCTGATCGTATTGGTGGCCCCGGGGCCGGAAGTGACAATGCAGACTCCTACATTCCCGGTGGTCCGTGCGTAGCCCATAGCCGCCCAGGCGGCTCCAGCTTCGCTCTGGAAAAAGTGGGTGTGCATCTCCGGGTCGGAATGAACCGCATCCAGTCCTTCCATGATCGCGCCACCCGTGAGGGCCATGACCTGGCGAACTCCGAGTGACTTCAGCACAGCGACGAAGAGGTCTGCTCCTCTGTCTCGTTCTCTGGGCTGGGATTCGGTGGCTGATCTTTCGTGCATGTCTGGCACCCGAGCGCAACTTGTGCGAGATGTTCCAGGCGGTCGCAGAGGCTCTCTGGCTGATCTGCACTTTGGAGTCTTGAGATTTATGGATGGAGGGGCTAAGCCTTGTCAACCCGATTCTCATCGGTTGGTTTGTGACTCAGTTTCAAAGGGGGATCTCAACCAGTGGGAGGACCTGAAACTGCGCCTCCGTCTCCCTCACCTGCAGCAATTGATCCAGGGGCACCTCCACAAACTCCTGTCGTCTGCCTGAAACCGGCCACCAGACTTCCAGTTGTCGGATTCCTGTCGCCTTCCCCAGGCCGATTTCCTGGCGCAGGGGTGATCCTCCAAAGCTGCTCACCGCACCTACCGCCCGATGGACTTCTCGAACACCTTTCGATGTCTCCACAACCACTTTCACCCGCGCTCCCACCCCCGCCCGGTTGCTCACCGACCCAACCAGTTTGAGATAGAGAAACCGATTCTGGTGACCAGGATTCTGAAACAGGGCATTGCTGTACTTGTCACCCGGATAGAACCCTCCGAGCTGGTGGTAGATGTCCTGGTCGCCGTCGTTGTCGATGTCGGCAAAGCTGATCCCATGTCCTTTCTGCAGGTGCCCGAAGCCTCCCGAGGTGGTCACGTCCTGAAAGCGTTTTCCGCGGTCGTTTCTGAGCATCACATTGGGCATCAGGGTCTGAAAGGCAGGGTCTCCCGTCCCCAGGTAGATGTCCAGATATCCGTCGTGATCCAGGTCGCCGAAGTTGGCTCCCATGGGGAGGTAGGGGTGGTCAAGGCCAACCTCCCGGCTCACGTCGGTGAACTTCCCACTGTCGTTTCGGTACAGACGAGGCCGGGGGGATCGGTTGGGGTGGCCC
>CBDAPI010000015.1:0-1225643 GCA_965198355.1 Acidobacteriota bacterium | reverse complement strand
AGTTCTTTGAGAAGAATCTCGCGGGAAATCGTGCGATGTACGGAGTCTTCAGCGATTCCTCGCAGAGCGTCCATTACCGCGTTTGGTTTGGCGAGAAAGAGCGCAATGACTCCCCATCGAACCTTTTGTTCGAGTTCAGGCTCACCAATCGTTCGGATCTTAATCCGCCGCAGGCAATCGAAGGCAGTCGGCACGTCGCAGGCCCATAAATCACACAACTTTAGAAACCCTGTCTTTCGTCCCTCAGCCGCCAGGAAGCTTAATTGGAACTCCTCCACGGACTCTGCGTTATTTGCCGCTTCGCACAAGTCAGATAGATCGCGAGCGTCGCTGCCCGAGGCAAAATGAACCGGTCATTGTTGCCGACCAATTGGTTGCCGATTCTCTGAAGAAGATCGGTGCCGAGCGAAGCGAGGCTCCACTTGCCATTTGGGTGGCTGCGTTTCGCCTGATGGAACTCTTGCTCCGAGCCGGTTGCCACAACGAACTCGGCCTTCTCGACACCTGGGTCCTCAATTCGGATGGCTTCCGTTTCGCCTTGGAGCATGCGAACGAACTGCGATAGCGTCCACCACTTTTCGTAGCGGTTACCGAGTTTGTCTGCAGCACCCCCTGGGAGTGTCATGGGATGAGATCAATTGTCGAGATGTTCATTGTCGCAAGTATCCGACGGTCCGCAAAACTGACGCCCTTCATCAAAGCTACACAGTCGATTTCCAGAAGGGTATCGTAGTGATGCGTATCACGACAATTCACATCATATGTACTCAGGACGTTCCGGCACCGAGGCTTGAACGGCTTTTCAAGCGCGGAGACAAAACCAAGCTGCAGGCTGATCAAGTCGTGCGTGCCTGGATGTGGCGGTCGGTGCGAAGGACCTGGATAATCTAGGCTACCGCCTGCACCCGCTCAAGGGGAACCTGCATGACCTCTGGAGGGCATTGTCAAGTTAACACCTCACGAGCTGAGACAGCCCAAGATATCGGCAGTGAAACCACACCCGAATACTCGATATAGTGGCTTGATCCCTCGGCAACCAGTCCACTTGACAATGCTATTTCAGGTATTCTTGGGCCAGCAAGAGCCAGCGGATACCAACGGTGAACCGGATGAACGACCTCGGACCGACTAATCTGGAACGGCACAAGGGAGACGAGCCGTTCCACATTGAGGGCCAAGCCAAGGGCTTCAACTTGCTGAGTTTCTGGCAATGGAGTTTTTCGGATGTAGTGAGCAATGTGACCCGGGGAATACTCGCGGAGTACCTTGTTGCTCAAGCCCTCGGAGTCGCCGAAGACAGTATCCGCGAGGAGTGGTCCTCATATGATCTAGAGGCGCTCGATGGCACACGCATTGAAGTCAAGTCCGCGGCCTACATCCAGAGCTGGCATCAAGACCAACTCTCGCGAATCACTTTTCGCATCCCAAAGACGCGCGCATGGGATAAGGATGCCAACCAGCAGAGCATAGACCTCCGACGACAGGCGGACGTGTACGTCTTTGCGCTGCTCGCACATACCCATCAGAAAACCCTCGATCCATTGAACGTATCTCAGTGGGAGTTCTTCGTCGTACCGACGATGTCACTGGACCACAGAAACCGAAGTCAACACTCGATCACACTGCCATCATTGAAGGCACTATCCGGCGAATCGGTGCGTTTCTCCGGGCTCAAGCGAGCCGTTGAAGAAGCTGGGAAGATTCAGAGGGAGCTGGCTAACAAGGGGTAACCTCACGAAGTAGGGCAAGCGGCGTCAGAATAGGGCGTTCATTTGGATTGATCGACAAACCCCGTCCAGGGTCATAGATTTCTTCCTGACAGGCTGGATTCAGGAGAACGTCGTGCATGGTCAACGTATCAGCTACGTTCGGGTAAGCAGCTTCCGATCAGAACTCGAAACGCCAACTCAAGCAGGTCCCGGGCAATCAGCTTTTTACCGGCCCGGATGGCATTGTCAGGTTAACTCTCCGGGTAGCACAATGCCGGGGTGAGAACTCGTCGATCCTACTATTTTTTGACATGAAACCTTCGGCATTACTAGCGACTGGGGATTTATATAATTGACTCCCCAAGCACCCGGTGGTTTTCGCGTACACTCCGGCAAGGATCGGTATAGACTGGCAGATTGATCCATCCCATCGTACTCCCGTTTAGGCGTCGAACATGGCGAAGAAAACACAGCGGCGGCGGCGTCCACATCCACCGGGCGCTGCCCCGGAGACAGAACCCAGCGCGAAGCGTCGAACGTACTTCGCGAAGTACGTCCGCTTCCTAGAAGGAATGCTCGACTACTTCCAAATGAACCACTCCTACGGAGACATCGAGAAGGACCCGCGCGCTTTGGGTTGGGATATCGGAAGGCAGATTGTTGCGTTGTATCTTGCGGAGATGCTTCTGAAGACCTACTTCGAAATTCGTGGTGGCACACACGACACCAACACCCATAATTTGGCACACCTCCTCCGCAAGTTGCCCAAAGACCGGCAGGACACAGTCGAGCAGATTTACACCCGGATTCTGAACAGCGAGTGCGAGTGGACTTGGGATGTCTGCCGTACCGTCGAGTGCTTTCTCGACTTCCTCGGCAAGAACCCGATTGGCAAGTCCAGGTATCCTTGGCAGCAGCAACACGTCGGAACGCTCTACGCGCCCGGGAAGCTCCGCCCTTTAGTCTCCGCCCTCTACATCGGATTGCATGGGTATCCATACGAGAGCGGTGCTCTGGACAAGCGGTTCGACACGCAATTCAAGTCTTTTTCGGAGTCCCGGAAGAACCGCTACGACAGTAAGGGGAACAGGATTGCGGGGTAGCAAAAGGCTGGAAATCCCAGATGACCCGTCTCCAGAAGAGGTGTCTCAAGCGAGCGACGGAATATCGGGTCGCAAGGACGGGAAACCGCACGGGTGGCCCATGCCTGTCAGGAAGCTCACGCCGGAAATGAAACAGCTTCGCCAGGATGGGCTAAGTTATCAGGAAATCGCCGAGCGCCTTGGGGTCGGTCACGCCTCGGTCAACCGCTGGCTGCTTCTGGACCCGTGAACCCCAACATGTGGGGCCGATTTCGATTCCTCAAGCGCGACCCCCGGATAGTCTTCCCGCTCCGATCGGGTACATTTCACTCGCCGGGGTCGAGCGGATGTACTATTGGAACCAATCGCCTTTTGTCATGGTGTGGGATTCAACTAAAACTGCCTCCTGAGAACCCGGGGCGGTTGGCATCTTCAGCGGACCGAGAACAACGATGCACGGACTCACGAGGCGGTGCGCAATCCGTTTTCATCGATGGGTGAGTGCTTTGCCTGATAGGGCCAGACCAGACCACGTGCTTGTCCCGATGACCCATATTGCGTTCGCCAGTAGTCTGGCGGCTACAGTGGGTTTTTCGGTTCTAGCTTGCTCTGTTTTCATGCGGTCCTCCTTTCCCTTCGGCGCTGATAGTCTGCCGGTATAAGCCAATATCCTAAGGATAATGAAGGTTAGAGGGTCACCGAGACAGAGCAGGTGAGGGGGAATCGAACCCCAACCAACCAGACCTATCAGGCAAAACACTCACCACTCCAATTATATAGTTGGAACCGTCTCATCAAAACGTCCGTCTTGCTCGACGTTAGTTGACTATACAATGCTCTGGATACCATAGTCTTTAACAGTCCGAAATAGACCCCATTTGACCTTTTCTTGGACGCCGCCTTGAAAACCGTCGCTTACCTCCGCGTCTCCACTCGTTCGCAGGACCTCGCCAACCAGAAGCTGGCGATCCTCGAGTTCAGCCAGAAACGCCGATTCCCGATCGACCAATTCATCGAGTCCCGGGTCTCGTCGTGCAAGAGTCTGCTCGAGCGCCGCATCGACGAAATGTTGGGGCCGCTGCAGCCCGGCGACCGTCTGCTGGTCAGCGAGTTGTCGCGGCTCGGCCGCAGCCTCTCTCAGGTGATCCAGATCGTGGAGACCCTGGTCCGACGCAAGATCCGCTTCATCGCCATCAAGGAGGCGATCGAGTTCGACGGCAAGCAGGACCTGCGGACCAAGGTGATGATCGCCCTGTTCGGATTGTTTGCCGAGGTGGAGCGGGACCTGATCTCAGAACGAACCAAGGAAGGGCTCGCCGCTGCCAAAGCCAAGGGTAAACTGCTCGGCCGGCCCAAGGGGGCCCTGGGAACATCCAAGCTCGACGGCAAGGAGCAAGACATTCGGGCGTTGTTGGATAAGGATGTCTCCAAGGCCTCGATCGCCAAGATCCTGAACGTCTCCCGCTCCGCCCTCTACCACTTCATCCAGACCCGCAAGATCGCTCCGGGCTGACCCCCAAGGCTCGGACCGCCCTTATGTTGTATTTCAACACGAATGTGGGCGCTACCCTACGATCTGACATTGCCAGACGAGTTCCACTTCAAGTATGCACAGGTGTCTTTGTCGGCAGGATCGACCAAGGCTGCGATGGATTCGGTGAACAAGTACTTGGGAACCGTGGGGACAGAAGGGGAATTCTACTGGGAGGCGCTGGAGTTGTTGGTCCAAGCTGAGCAGGAGTAGGCGCGGCGAAAGCAGCAGGAGGAGATGGTGGAAATCTGGGTGAGACGTTTCCCGGTTTTAGTTGAGACCCTCCAGCCCCAAGAGGTCTGTGTGTCTAGGTGGCATTGTCACGTTAAGTGCTCTAATCTCGATCTGGTGATTTCGGTGTAGCCTTTTGGGATGGACACCATTTCCTTCAAACGTCACCGCTTTCCACCGGAAATCATTCGACGCGCCGTTTGGCTCTATGCCAGGTTCACTCTGAGCTATCGGGATGTGGAGGATCTTCTTGCGGAGCGAGGTCTGGATATTTCCTACGAGAGCGTACGGCGCTGGTTCCTCGAGTTGGGTGCGCCGATTGCCCGAAACCTGGGCCACACGCAACCCATTCCCAACGGCTATTGGCATCTTGATGAGAGGGTCATCGTGATTCGCGGACAGCGTTATTGGTTATGGCGCGGGGTCGACAATGAAGGCGAGGTCCTGGATTTCCTCGTGCAATCGAAGCGGAACGCCCAAGCAGCGTTGAAGTTGATGCACAAGCTGCTGAAGAAACAAGGCTGGACACCCACCCGGATTACAACCGATAAACTCAGGTCCTATCACGTCGCCATTCGAACCCTCGGCCTAACGGCTCAACACATCGACGATAAGCGTGCGAATAATCGTGCCGAGAATTCGCATCAGCCCGTCCGGCGTCGAGAACGAAAATAGCAGCGTTTCAAATCACCGGGTTCGGCCCAACACTTCCTGAACATCCAGGCCGCCGTTTACAATACCTTTTACCTCCAACGTCATTTATGCAATAGACTCACATTCAAACGATTTCGAAAAGACGCATTCAATGTATGGGAAAGTGCGAGTGCGGCCGCCTGAAAGGGAATCCATGCGGGCCTTTGCGGCCCAACACGATTAACGTGACAATGCCCGTCCCAATACTCCCGACCCGCAGCAGCGCTGATGCGTCTGAGAGAGGCCCCATGGAAGGGGCAGCTACTGCCTTGCACTTCAAGGAGTGCCTGCGGAGATCCGAGCTTCGTAAACTTCAGTAACACGGATGCTTAAGGGTTCTGTATCCTGGGAGTGGTCCGTGCTGGAGACAACTACCGTAGTAGCCGGTCCAACAGCACCTGGCTACCCAGCATCGGCGGATTTCATCTTCTTGGGCGCGCCGAAATCCTTCGGCGAAGTGGCGGAGATCGGAGAGGCCTATTTTGGCGGCACAACCGCCGGTGGTTAAGGTCGCCACAAAGAGCAGGACCAGAGTGAAACAGAGCTTCTTCATGGAGCGGATCGCGCCTCCTTCCTTAGTGAGATGTGAATACGGCTCTTTGTGTTCATCCGACAGGGGGCGCTCGCGGGTTGCGCCTCCGCCCGCCGGAAGTCAAGCACGGCCGGATCAAGCCGCAGGCGCAAGACGATCCAACCGGGGGCTGATTTCCGGCGGTGAATTCATTGTGTTCCGGAGAGCAGAGAGACTATCCTGTTGCAGCCAGAAGTCCAAATCGAAAATTCCAGATGAATGAACAAAACTCATGATTCTGATCAAGATCATCGATCTCTACTCATTGATCGTTTTCGTCGCGGTCATACTCTCGTGGTTCCAACTCCCATATGACAATCCGGCTGTCCGGTTTGTCAACAGCCTTACCGAACCGCTGTTGCAGCCGATCCGGCGCGTTCTCCCGACCATGGGCAGGATGGATTTCTCACCGATAGTTCTTCTGGTTGGACTGCAGATGTTGAAAGGCTTTTTTTAAACCTTCCTGTAGCATTTCACGTCCGCATCGGAACTTCCCTTCGCCAGCCCCACGACCAACTGGTCCCTGCTTGAAGGACCGGTGCTCATAGGTGGCGAGTCGGCACGGCGAAGGCCGCGTCGTGTCTTTACTGGAAGGCGGCTACAATCTGGACAACCTAGCCCGGATTATGCAAGAGATCTGAATCCGAGTGAGATTTGGGTCCAGAAAAAAAGCCGTAGCTCTCTGATATAAAAGGGTTTACATAAAAACAACCCTAAACAGGAGCTACGGCTATGTTGAAAACAGTCTGCCAGAATACCCTGCCATTTCACAGCCACAGAGACATCACAGCTCGTTTTGATGGGGGGAGCCTCACTTCCGACGCAGGATGGTTGTTGTTTGGATCGCTGGATCGGCAACATCGATTGTGCGAGGGCTTCAGTTCGTGTATTGCGGAAAGCCGGGACCGACGCTACATTCGTCATGACCTGTTGAAGTTGATCCGACAACGAGTGTTGCAGATCGTGGCCGGCTACGAAGACTGTAATGACGCCGATACGCTGCGCTCGGATCCGATGCTCAAGACAGTCTGTGATCAGTTGCCCGAGAGCGATCCCGATTTGGCCACCCAGCCGACTTTCTCCCGCTTGGAGAACTCCGTCACCAAGAAGGATCTGATGCGTCTGAGCCGGTGGCTGCTACGCCGTTATGTGCGCTCCCTGAAGAAGAGACGTCCCGCCAAGATCATCCTGGATCTGGACAGTACCGACGACCACACTCACGGCCAACAGGAGTTCGCCTTCTACCACGGGTATTACCGAAACCACATTCTGCATCCTTTGCTGATCTTCGATGCCGCCACGGGAGACCTGGTCTGTGCCGTGTTGAGACCTGGCAACAAGGGGGCTGCCTCTCACATCGTGCCCATTCTGAAGCGCGTCGTGGAGGCCATCCGACAAGCAGTGGGGACGGATGTCGAGATTGAGATTCGGGCCGACAGCGGCTTTGCCACGCCTCGGCTCTACGAGTTCTGTGAAGGTGAAGAGAATCAACTCCAATATGTCATTGGGTTAAGTCGCAACCCTCGCCTGCAGCGAGTGGTCGAGCCCCTGCTGGATTCGACTCGGGAAAGGTTCGTTGAGCGGGAGGAAAAACAGCGTCAGTTTGACGAGTTTCTTTATCGAGCCAACAGCTGGGATCGATCCCGTCGCGTCATTGTCAAAGTGGAGGTCGATCAGCGCGGGATCAATCGTCGCTTTGTGGTCACCAACCGGGACGATCTCTGCTCCCAATCACTTTATGACCACTACACCGACCGAGGGCAGACCGAGAACTTCATCAAGGCCTTTAAGAATCATCTGAGCATGGACCGACTCAGCTGTCATCGATTCCTGGCCAACCAGTTTCGACTCCTCCTGCATGCACTGGCTTACCAGATGTTCGTGCGCCTGCGCGACTATCTGCACGGAACCCCCTGGCACAAGCTCGAAATCGAAACCTTACGTCGTCGTGTCCTCAAGATCGGGGCCCGGATCCGACAAACCACTCGACGCATCTGGGTCCATCTTTCCTCAGCCTTTCCCGAACAACCCCTCTTTCACCTCGTCTTGAGTCGCCTGAACTCCAGCTAGCTTCTCCCAGTTCCCCGAAAAACCGCTTCCGACACTCATCCAGGCCCAGATCTGTCTGAAATTCACTCCCCCAACCACTCAAACGCCTCGCCAACCGATATTCTTCGCAAATCCGCCTGTCACAACTGCCCGCTTCCGAGTTGGGCCACTTCTCGAGCCCTTTTTCAACAGCGGATTACGGTTCTTGCATAATCCAGGCTAGCTAGCCGCCATTTCTCACCGATGGGACCTGAAAAGGCCGCCCTGTTTGGTATAAAGCGTTTTGAATGAACGACTTCAAAGCCAAACGGAGGCGGCCCTTATGAGAACAGAGTGTAAACAAGCCAGGTTCGACGTTCACGGACTATTTCAACGCAAAGTGAAGGCGCGGTTCGACGGCGGGAAGATCACCTCCGATGCAGGGGTGCTGCTGTTACGCGAGGTCGAGCAGCGGACGGGTCTCGTTGCCGGACTGACCGCGTGCTTCAGGGATCACCGGGATCCGCGGTTGATCGAACACACGGTGGAGGAGTTGTTGGGGCAGCGCATCTACGGACTCTGTCTGGGATATGAGGATCTGAACGATCACGACCAACTGCGCACCGATCCAATGCTGGCGATGGCAGTGGACAAAGCCGATCCGTTGGGAGAGCGGCGGCGGCAGGCCTCAGATCGGGGGAAGGCGCTGGCGGGCAGGTGTACGCTGAACCGGTTGGAGTTGACCGGCGCCGAGGTCAATGAGCAGGAGCGGTACAAGAAGATCGCGATGGACCCGGACCGGATCGACGGCTGGATGGTGGATGCCTTCGTGGAGTCCCACGACTCGGCGCCCGAGGAGATGGTGCTGGATCTAGATGTGACCGACGACCCGATCCATGGCCAGCAGGAAGGCCGCTTCTTTCACGGTTACTACCGCCACTACTGTTATCTCCCGCTGTACATCTTCTCGGGGGAGCATCTGCTGTGCGCCCGGTTGCGGTGTTCCAATATCGATGGGGCCGCGGGATCGGTGGAGGAACTGGAACGGATCGTCGGCCGGATTCGGCAGAGCTGGCCAGAGGTCTCGATCGTCATCCGGGCCGACTCGGGCTTTTGCCGGGATGACTTGCTCCGCTGGTGTGAAGACCATCACGTGGATTACGTGATGGGGTTGGCCAACAATGATCGGCTCAAGTCAGAGAGCGCCGAAGCGATGACTCAGGCCGAAGCCGAGTTCAACGCCACCGGGCGACCGGCGCGGGTGTTCAAGGATTTCCGCTACCGGACTCGCCACAGTTGGACCTCGGAGCGATGCGTCGTCGGCAAGGCCGAGTTCCTGGACAAAGGCGCCAATCCCCGATTCGTCGTCACCTCCCTGTCGCCGGAACGCCTGGGGGCCCGCGCGCTCTACGAAGACTTCTACTGTGCGCGAGGCGACATGGAGAACCGCATAAAAGAACAGCAGTTGGGTCTGTTCGCCGACCGGACCAGCGCGGCAACGATGCGCGCCAATCAACTCCGGCTGTATCTGTCCTCCGCCGCCTACATGCTCATGCACGCCTTGCGTCGTCTCGGCCTGAAGCAGACCCCCCTGGCTCGCGCTCAGTGTCAGACGATTCGCTTGAAGCTTCTGAAGATCGGCGCCCAGGTCCGCCTCACGGTCCGCCACGTCTGGATCTCCATGTCGGAAGCCTATCCCTACAGCGAGGTCTTCGCTGCCGTCGTTCGAAACCTCCAGGCCATTCCTCTGCGCTGCTGAGGTCTGTCCCGATCAAACGCCCCCAAAAACGAAATCGTTCCATCGCTCAGGCCGAGCTCTGCCTGAATGCATTCCGTCACGCTCTTCCGAACCCGAAAAACGCTCCATTCACGACCATCCACACCACCGCATCACTCGACCTGGACCGGATCGATAGCGAAACTCTCAGAAAACCGTTCCGGCCTGCCAAAATCACCTTCATTTCCAAATCGGTGATCTATGCGGGCTAGTGACGGCCTTTCCGGTCCTGGCCTACCGCACCAACCCGGGTCACTGATGCGGCCTTGGCCGATGTCCTGTTAGCCGGAATGGTGCTCTTGTCGTTCGGTGCCTGACGGCGATGGGTGCGGTTCCGGGGAGAAAAGAATTTCAACAAGTGGAGTTGGTTTTCCCGTACCCGACGGTTTTTCAAGGGTTTCTGAAGTAAATAGGGATTCTGTCGAAACTCCCCATCTATTCCTGAGAAGCCACCGCTCTCTCCATCGGCAGTGTGGTGAAGATCTGGTTTGCGGCATCGAGTTTCATGGCGGCTCCAGTAAACCAGCGCGGTGCAACGCACCGGCTCGATCAGTCTAAAACGGAAGCTTGATGTCCACATTGAGCTTCAAGCCAGCCGTCTCGGCGGCGAGGCCGATGACCTTCCGCTTGGCGTTGCTGTTGAGTTTGGTGAAGACCAACCAGCCACCCGGCAGTTCTTCGTGGTGGCGGCGCTCATCTTCGCGTGACGGATGGAGTTCTTCAGGTGCCCGGGCGATGTAACGGCGCTTGTGTCCGCGCGCGTCGGGATGCTCGGCGCAGCGTTCGAGAAACGACGGGTCCGAGTTCGCGAGCTCGCGAAGAACAGTGACCATTACGTCCTTGCCGGTCCGGCAATCGTATCGCTCGCCGCGGATCACGAGCTGTGGTGTAGATGCGGTGTCGGCGGGGGTGGACACGGACTTCGACGCAGGCAGCGGTGGTGGCGATTCGGATGCGGCCAGGCCATCGAGGAAGTCCGCGACGGCAGCGGCATTCGGTGGGAATCCAACCTTCGATTCCACGGCGTCGCCTAGGATTTCAATGAGCTTATCGTCCCTTTTTTGAACGAGTTCTCTCCAAACTTCGGGTAAGGCCGCCCTTGCCTGCGAGCGCCGGTTGAGATTGTGGTATTCGGTCCGTGCAGCTTGAAGCGACTCGCCGGACGCCACGCTCTCGTGCGCAAGGTAGTGGCGAAACGTCGCGACCGCCTCGCCCGGCGACCGCTCGTACAGGTCGAGCTTGTAGACGCGCCGCTCGTCGTAGTCGCCCTGCTCAGCGGGCAAGTAGAAGCTCCAAGTTCTGCCGTCGGTGAGAACGACGAAGGGCACGCCACTCTTGAAGGCGTATAGTAAAGCCTGCTCGATGGCGTCGGCGTTCGCGGCTTTGCCAACATGCTTGACTTCGATGAAGATCCTTGGCTTCGAGGGTGGATGGCAAAGTGCGAAGTCCACTCTGCCACGACCAGCAGTCTGGTATTCAGGCCAGACGACGTTGGCGTCGTATGTGTCCCAGCCAAGTTCCCGCAGCACTCGGAGTACGATTCCCTGGGAGATCGCCTGCTCGTTCGGGAACCTGTTCTGTTGTAGGCGGGCCGTGATATCTGCGAGCGTTGTGTTCAGCGGCATGGGGTCTTGGCAGCCTCAAGGCTATGACTGATTCTGGGCTTTCCGGAGGAATTGTTGGATCATCTCTTCTGCGTTGCTGTAGAACTGTTCCGCCTCATACAGACTCGTAATCGCAATCACGATATCGCCATCTGGCGATCCATGGCCGGACAAGACCTCAACGATCTGTATACCCCCCTGCCGCCAATCGAGTGATTATATCTAAACTTGAAAGTCCGGTCCTGAAACGTGAACTTTAGTTGGCGACTGCTAGCAGTCCGTGGTGGAAGTACGTTTTCTGAGCTCAGGTGGTACCCACCGGTGGAAGCAGCGAAGGGGTCGCTGAGTTGGGTTTTTCGGGCCAAGCAGCCGGAATCAGTCCGAACAGGCCCTTAAGACGCTTGAACAGCGACAAAATCAATAGCATCAGGGCGCAAATCCGCCCCTGCAGACCCCGCGGCGTTCCCACACCCAGGCTCTGACGCATCAGCATCCCCAGATTGAAGGCGCTCACCTGGATCAGCAGTCGCTTCAACACATTCTCATGTCCCCGTACATGCAGCCGTCTCATCCCTCCGCTCCCGTACAGATGCGCACAGGGTGTCGCTCCAGCTGCTCTCCTCGTTGCCGCAGCAGCCGCTGCCCTCGCTCTCCCCGGATGCGCCGCCGATTCGCATACACCGCTTCCTGCCCCTGCCGGTCTCCTCGCCAGCGTCGCTTCCCTCGCCTCGGTTCGCTCACATAGCTGCGCAGTCCCACCGCCTCCAGGTCCACCATCCGCTGCGTGCTGTGATACCCCTTGTCGGCCACCACCTCTTCGAGGCCTCGTCCCTCCGGCAGCGCTTGTTCCACCTTCTCGGCCGCTTCCGTCAGGGTCTTCACCATGGTCTGCGTGTCCCCTCGATCGGCTCCCTGTACCGTCACCGAGACAATCGCTCCGGTCTCCAGATCCACTGCATGCTCGGCCTTGTGCGCCAGGTGCGTCCGCCCGTCCTTCATTCTGGTAATCCGCGCATCCGCATCATGCGGGTGCTTCCAAACCCGGTTCGATCCTTTGCCCGTGCGCTTGCGGTCCAGTTTGGCCAGATCTTCCCGTCGCGGCGTCTCAATGCCGGAGGCTTTCGCCAGCTCCATCAAAAACTCTTCATACCCCTGCTCGCTGTCCCGGCGCACGATGCTGCGCAGCGCCGCATTCGCTTCCAGCGTTGTGGCATCGATGCCGATCGTCTTGCCCCGCAGCAGGCCGCTCGCCCCGATCCTCTTCAGTACCCAGTCAAACACTGCTTCGTGGGTAGCCACATCGATCAGTCGTCGGGTTCGGGAGATCGTGGAGTGATCAGACGGCGACTCGCTCAGTTTCAAACCCAGAAACTCTCGCAGTGCCAGAGAATCAGCTGCTCTCCAGGCGATTCCTCGTTCCGATCCGATCCCTTCGAAATACCCCACCAGCAGCAGCCGAAAGTACACTCCCGGAGCCAGGCTCGGTCGCCCCATCTTGTCTGCATAGAACTTCCCACACAGTCCCTCCACGAAGTCGTCAAAGCCGTGTTCGTTGAAAAGGCCATTCAGTCTTTCGTAGAAGGGATGGCCGGCGGTGCGGGGCAGCTCACTGGTGGCGACCCACAGGTCTTCTTGCTGTCGACGTTTCTTTTTCCCCATTGCCATGGGGTCAGTCTAGTGTCGCTGTGTGACCCCTTATCCTCGACTTTCACCATGATGAGATGGACTCCTCCTTTAGGCTTAGACGGCATCTAAAGTGCCAGAGCCAAAGTTTTTAACTGTATCAGGAGGAGTCTGAAATGAAGCATAGAACAATCGCAGTGGATTTGGCAAAGTCGGTCTTTGAGATTGGGATTTCCGAGCAGCCTGGTCGGATGGAGAAGACGCATCGCCTGGGTCGAGCTCGGTTGTTGAGGTTCATGGCCAAGCAACAACGGGCAACGATTCTGATGGAAGCCTGCGGTTCGGCTCACTACTGGGGCCGGCGATTCCGGGAACTGGGGCACGAAGTTGTGCTGCTGCCGCCAGCCTACGTCCGGCCGTACGTGTTACGCAACAAGACGGATCGCAGTGATGTGAAAGGGTTGTTGGAAGCCCACCGCAACAGTGCCATTCGACCGGTTCCGATCAAAAATGAATCGCAGCAGCAGTTGACCGCCTTACATCGGGTGCGGACGGCATGGATGCGCACCCGCACGGCACGGATCAATACGATGCGGGGCATTCTACGGGAATTCGGTTTGACGATTCCCGTTGGAGCCTGCCAGGCCGTGGAGCGGGTGCGAGGATGGATCGAAGATGCAGAAGTGGAGATTCCGAATGGGATCCGATCGGTGCTGGAGGAGATCTGTCTGGAAGTCAGAGAGCTGGAGGGGCGAATCGATCGGATCGAAAGGAAACTGAAAGCGCTATCGCGACAGAGTGTTGCGATTGAACAACTGCAGTCGATCCCCGGGGTGGGATTGCTGACAGCCACAGCGGTGGCCGGTTTTGTGGGAGATCTGAGGCGCTTTGATTCGGGACGACACTTTGCCAGTTATCTGGGCTTGACACCGCGGGAGCACTCCAGCGGTCTGCGGCGTCGACTCGGGTGCATCAGCAAGCAAGGGGACATCTATTTGCGCACTCTCTTGATCCACGGTGGGCGATCGGTCTTGTGGACGGCCAAGTCCAAGCAGCGGCCAGACCGTTTGCACAGGTGGGGTTTGGAGATTGAAAAACGACGGGGGCACAACAAAGCGGCAGTGGCTGTGGCCAATAAGCTGGCCCGTCTACTCTGGGCCGTTTCCACCCGTGACGCCGCCTATGAACCCCAGCGAGCTTAAGCGATAAAAGATTTGTCAAGATCTTTCCCTGGGAACTGCATGAAAGGATTCGAACTGATGGCGAACCGGTCAGACCGGCGCGGGGAACACGCCGATAGCAGCCTTGGCCACTCGATGGCCGTCACCACGATAGGTGCCCCACGCGCGAATATTCATCATGGCCCGGAGCCAGAACACAGCTCCACTAAGAGGCCGGAGATACGACTGCAGTCCACACCGAATCGCAAAAAGTCGATGCTTTCATGCCAGAGACCCAAGGAGGAGAAGATGATCCGATAGCGATTCTGGACCTGCAGCGAAACTCCTGGCTTCAACCCAGCATCCGAGTTTCGTCGCCAGGGCCCAGATCAGCTGAATTCGAAAAAATGAACAGGACCCTTGACAGGAGGAGTCCAGATACGGGCTGCTAGGGCACGCCAAACCAGGAAGGAATAGGGAGGGCTGAGCCCCCAGGGGAGCGCCCCGTGAGCATGTCAAGTTAGGATATACCCTAGCCTAACGTCAGGGACGGGGCGCTGAGGCGTCAGAATAGAGTTCTCCTTTGGATTGATGGACATATCCCGGCCAGGGTCATAGAGTTCTTCCTGACAGAACTGGATGCACGGTCACCGCATCGGCTAGGTCCGGGTGAGCAGCTTTGGCCAGAACCCGGAACACCAGGTGGTGGTGCAAGCTTTGCGGGACGCTGGATATGCGGACGGCAGCCTGCTGCCCCACCTGTCGCCACTGGTCTGGGAGCACATCAACCTGGCGGGAGAACAAGCAAGTCGAACAGGGCGACTTCCGCCCACTACCACCGCTCAATCGGTCTTAGCGTACGGTTTTTTCCGTAAACCGCGCTCCACCGACCATGAATACTATTGGCTTGCTGTGAACGATCAAGGAAAAGTGTCCCGCCGTGATCACGTAAATATGACCCGCCCTTTAGACAGACTTTTTTCTTTCAAACGCCTCTCGCCCAAATACTTAGAGGCGTTGAAAGGAAAAACCCCCGAGTCATTATTGCATTATCGAAAGGGGCTAAAGGTGGGTCACATTTGCTCGATCGATATCAGCTTGCCATGAAATACAAATAGCTGTGTATTTAATAATCATAGAAATATGCAGTATAGTATGTGGATGAGCAGTCCTAGTAAGCACACTATGGATGCAGAGGCGGCCCAAAATATGTCGGTTGAGGTCGCTCAGGTTTTTCAACCACGAACGCCAATTAATACACGGGAACTGTTTGCTGGACGCTGGGAGCAGATACAAACTCTCGTGGACGCCGTCGCTCAAAACGGACTCCATGTCGTCATCTACGGCGAGCGCGGAGTAGGGAAAACGTCTCTTGCCAACATCGTGCGGCCATTAATCCATGTACTCGACGGAACAATCGACGAGCAGGACCAGAGCCGCCTAATCATCAAAACTAATGCCGGGTCCTCAGATTCATTTTCTTCTATCTGGCGCAAGCTGTTTGGGGAGATTTCTTTGAAAGATAATCGCCCAGTAACCGGGATCGTACCGGGAGAAAGGGCGCCGAGGCCATTTCTTGATGCCTTAAATTTTCAGGAACCACTTGAAGTAGACCAAGTACGCAAAGGCCTCGCTATACTTCCAAATGCAGTTTTCATAATCGATGAATTCGACCGCATTGCAACGAGGGAAGCGGCAAATTTTACGGATCTAATAAAATCCCTATCTGACTTCTCCGTGAACTGTACCGTGATCCTGGTGGGGGTTTCAGACACCATTGATGAGCTTGTGTCAGATCACGGGTCGATAACTCGCGCCGTTACCCAGATCCTGCTCCCACGCATGGGTGTCAATGAACTCAAAGAGATTATAGATACAGCGGAAAAGAGACTCCAGATCAAGTTTTCTAACGACGCTACGGACTTGATCGTCCACATCTCGCAAGGACTGCCCCACTACACTCATCTGATCGGACTCAATTCGGTCAGAAAAGCAGCTAATCGGCACTCGACCTATATAGAGAGGGGCGATGTTTTCGATGCCCTCAAGGGGGCAGTGGGGCAAGCGCAACAATCCGTTACGCAAAAGCACTCGAAGGCAATTCATAGCGCCCACCAAGCTCTTTATCGAGAAGTCTTGCTCGCTTGTGCGTTAACGGCCTCACAGACCCAAGATCCCCTCGGTTACTTTACCCCGGGAGCGGTTGCGGGACCTTTGGCAAAAGTTCTCGACCGCGAAGTGAAAATCGCCACCTACAACAATCACCTTAGCGAGTTCTGCCAAAAAAAACGCTCAGAGGTATTGGAGCGCGATGGCCAATTACGCGCCTATCGTTTCAGGTTCCGTGATCCGCTACTGGTACCGTTTGTTTTCATGGATGCAGTATCGAAGGGTCTGGTCAATGACGCAGACTTAGCCGGATTGATCAAGGGAAGCTAACGCCCTTGAGAGAGAACTAGCGGCTGGGTCCATAGTCCCGCTGGCGGGAGATCGACGGAGAGCAGGCTTACGAGAAGATGATGCGGGCAGTGGAGAAGGCCAGCCAGGAGAGGGCAAGGCAAGTGGAGAGAATCCTCGCAGCTTCCGGCGCGCAAAAAGCCGGAGCGGCGTGCGCCGGAACGCAGCGGACCGGCACCTGCTCCAGTCGCTCCTCCAACATCGAGTACTTGAGTCTGTAGAATTCGTCAGGACGACGGCAAGAATCCAGTAAGAGCCCGTCCGACCGCGCCGCCTCCCGCGCCCGTTTCTCCGACCCTTCCATGCCACCGCGGTAGAATTCTCCCGCCTTGCTCTCGATCCCCCGCACCGCTTCGGAATGCGCTTTTCCCAACGAAACCCGCTCCCAGCGTAGCCGGTCCTCCAACTCCGCCGCCCAGCTCCCGCCAAGCCCGGAAGCGCCCCAACACCCCACGGCAGTCTTTCGCCAGCTGCTCCCGCTGCCGCTGGTGACGCTCGTAAAGCGCCGACCACTCCCGCTTGCTCCGTTTCTCCAGTTCCCCGAGCGCCTTGCCACGCCGCCTCTGAAGCTGCTCCCAGTGTGCGCGCTCCTCTGCCCGCTGCCAGGCCACCCGCTCCCGCTCCGGGCCGCCCCACCCGTCCCGGGCCGCCGGGATCGCTTCCCGCTGCTCCCGCTGCGGACTCATCTCCTCCCGCCGGTGCCGCCCTGTCGGGCGCGAGACCCGATCCTGAACCCGTTTCCCTTGCCCCCGCCTCGCATTGTTCCTCTCCCGCGCCGGGCACCGTCTCTTGCCGGTCCGGCTTCTCATCCTTGGCCCAATTCAGCGAGTAATGGCACACCGGCTTCTCGAGCTTTTCGTCCGGTCGCTGCCCCGCCCGCCAGGCGTTTCAACTCCGGGGCCGCCTCCGCCGTGGCTGCCATGATCCGGCCCGCCCGCTTTCCCTCGCTCGTCGCCAGGTTGCGGGTCTCGGTCCACTCCACCCGCTCCGCGCTCTCGGGATGGGTGAGCATGAGAGGATGAGTAGAACGGATTGGGGGGAAGCCATGAGAATACTGGTCGACAGGACGAAAATCGAAAGTTCGCAACAAGCGTTCGGGAATGACAAGGGAAAAGCGACCCGGGTGTGATCACGTAAAAGTGACCCACTTGGTATAGGTTATTCTAACTGATCCTAGGAAAAAGATCTTCTCGGGTTCTTGAAGACTGAGAGAGGGGAGCTCCGTTCGGGATCGCCCTCACTACATCAAGTGCGAAACCTGGGGGCACCTCACGAAACGGACTCGTTGCTCCCGCCCGACATTATCGCCGGCGAGATCTCCGAAGCCCTGGAGGCCGCGCTGGAGCAGTTCAAGACAATTGCGGCGGAGTTGGGCTAAGCAAACATAGCTCATGGACGATCTTGAAGCCCATATAACAAATCACGGGAACGACTTCCCCGCTGACGGCGGCCTTCCCTGAAATACAGCCAGGTCGGCTTCCGCATTGCCCTTTTCGAGGCCTGCTCAGCGTTCACTACTCGTTACGGCCTGCACCTTCGCCAAGTCGCCTAACGCGACCCTCTACACCGAAGGCTTCAGCAGATTCGTTACCTCCTCTACTCCTCCGATTGCTCCCGGCTGGAGCGACAGTTGCCGGGTGGGTTTCGCACCCACTGAAAATCGCCGCCTTTCCACGGCGCACTAAATAATCCGGGCTAGAGTCCTCCGCGTCGCGCACAAATCCGTTTCCAATCACCGCAAAACGGCCCGCCCGCCATGTGGCGAAGCCGTTAATCGAGACGCCATCCGTTACCTGCGACTCAGGGAGATCTTGCAGCTTCGCGCTCCGCTGCAAGGCTGCATTGAATCCGCCGTACTGCGCTAGAACGTTCTCGTCACTGCGGGTCATCGCGTCGTCAATCAACTTGATTTCCTGCTTTACTGTCAGTCCTTCGTTTGGCTTCATGGGTGCGGGCGCAGCTCAAACCCGTAACACCCTATACGCCCGCTCGACGGTTTCATGTTCGACTCCAATGGCGATCACTCGGACTTGTCGCACTTTCTCCCGATATGCCGAGAAGAATTTCGTGGCGCTGCCGCTCGAAATGATCGAAGATGAATCGGGCGCCCCGGCAGGCATGCAGGAAATGAATAAATGAAAACTACCCGCTACTTCACCCACAGTCGGAGTCGACCGGATCGTCAGGAGATTCGAGATGAATGGATTATCGCCGGCATCCGCGATCCGGCAGAGGAGGAAATTCAGGATGACGGAAGAATCAGAAAGTGGATCTGGGTGGAAGAAAAGAGAGCTTTTCTACGCATTATTCTGCTTAAAGATGGGGAAACGGTTCACAATGCATTCTTCGACCGGAGGTATCCAAGAAAGGAAAGCGAATGAAGATCAATTACTTTGAAGATACCGACACCGCTCTTATTGAGTTCACCTCGGAGCGGGTCGCCGAGACCCGAGAGGTGTCTGAGAATATCTACCTGGATTTAGACGAGAGAGGAAACCTCGTCTCCATGACGATTGAGCATGCTGGGGAGCTTGCCAACATCCGGGATTTTGCTTTCGAGCATCAACCCAAAGTGAACGTATAATCATTCATCGCGCCGTCCGCGAGCTCCGATCTTGGAACCGCCGGTCTGGTTTATTCACAGAAGTAGTCGCTCTTACTACTTGTTCTTATTACTTGTTCTTTAACTACTTGAGTGTGTACCTGTTTATGCGGTGAAATTTGCCAGGAGTATACCTTTTTATGCGGAGAAACAGGCCTAAAAGTATACCCGTTTATGCGAGGATAAATCCCCTAGATCATCAGGATCTTGTGGATAAGTCTCCGGTCAAAATGGCCACTCCCCTACGGGATATCGTTCCTCGCGGGACCATTCAGGGGCGAGCCTTGAGCCGGAGGGATGGCAGGCGACGAGGGCGAGAGGATCAGCACCCCCTTGGCCGTCGAGTAGTTCAGATCCGGCCAGGCGATTCGGATCTTCTTCAACTCGCGCAGGGCGTGCGTGCGGAAGCGGTTTACTGTGTTCTTGTCGTCCTCCTTGGTGGGTTCCGCTCCGAACTGGCGGTAGAGATGCCGCCAGGAGAGCCGCAGCGGGCGCGTGAGCGCAAAGGTGCGGTAGGCCGTCCATAGGTAGAGATCGAGGCCCAGCGAGGACCGCTTGAGGGCCTTCAGGGTATTCATGTCGATCGGAACGGGGTGTCGGATGATCTCGTTAAAGAAGTCCTCGCCGAGTCGGATCTTGCTGTCCCATAGCGTCTGCTCGTCAGGCTTGCGCTCGTTCCACCAGAACTCGCCTCGGTCGGCGATGGCCGAGGAAACGAACTGCTCGCCGCGCTCATCCTCGTGGATCAACTGGACATGACATTGAAAGAGCCGCCGCATCTGGTTGCGGAGCCGCGTGCGAACGCCGGTGGCGCCCCCGCTGTCGCTGCTCAAGACGTCCAGCTTGCGCATGAACTCGGAAAGCGAAGAACCCAGAACCAGCTCGCGGGATGGCATTGTCACGTTAAGTGATCTAACCGCGACCTGGTGATTTCGGTGTAGCCTTTTGGGATGGACACCATCTCCTTCAAACGTCACCGCTTTCCACCGGAAATCATTCGACGCGCCGTTTGGCTCTATGCCAGGTTCTCTCTGAGCTATCGGGATGTGGAGGATCTCCTTGCGGAGCGGGGTCTGGATATTTCCTACGAGAGCGTACGGCGCTGGTTCCTCAAGTTTGGTGCGCCGATTGCCCGAAACCTGCGCCACACGCGACCCATTCCCAACGGCTATTGGCATCTTGATGAGATGGTCATCGTGATTCGCGGACAGCGTTATTGGTTATGGCGCGCGGTCGACAATGAAGGCGAGGTCCTGGATTTCCTCGTGCAATCGAAGCGGAATGCCCAAGCAGCGTTGAAGTTGATGCGCAAGCTGCTGAAAAAACAAGGCTGGACACCCACCCGGATCACAACCGATAAACTCAGGTCCTATCACGTCGCCATTCGAACCCTCGGCCTGACGGCTCAACACATCGACAATAAGCGTGCGAATAATCGTGCCGAGAATTCGCATCAGCCCGTCCGGCGTCGAGAACGAAAACAGCAGCGTTTCAAATCACCGGGTTCGGCCCAACGCTTCCTGAACATTCAATCCGCCGTTTACAACACCTTTTACCTCCAACGTCATTTATGCAATAGACTCACATTCAAACGATTTCGAAAAGACGCATTCAATGTATGGGAAAGTGCGAGTGCGGCCGCCTGAAAGGGAATCCATGCGGGCCTTTGCGCCCCAACACGATTAACGTGACAATGCCGTCACGACAGCGACCGTCAGGACAATCCCTCCCTGATAGCCGAGCCCCAGGATCACCTGAAACATGGTTGCCGCTGCCACGATCTGAGCGGTGATGTAGTAGATGAGCAGGAGCGACAGGAGAGCAAAGGCAACACGCAAGAAATCGCTCCCGTAGCGCTGGCCCAGGAATTCCGAGATCGAGTTGGAACGGAAGCGGTCACCGGCCCTCTTGAGCAGGCGGAGGCAGAGGATCAGCCCGCCGTAGATTCCGATCGGATAGGTAGCGGGATACCAGATGGCCGGAAAGCCCTTGGAATAAGCCAGTCCCGGGATTCCCATATAGGTGGACCCGCTGGCGACCGTCGAGGCCAGGCAAAAGGCCAGAATGACCGGGCCGTAAGAGCGCCGGGCCACGGCAAAATCTTCCTCGGTTCTGGTCTTCGTCATCCCGTAGAAGCCCAGTCCGATCACGACCGAGACAAAGCAGAGCAGCCAGATCCAGCCCCATAACTCGGCGTGAACAGCCTGTGGTTCCATCATCGTATTTATGAGAGTGAGTCCTTAGCAGCCCGTAGTGCACGTTCCGCCAACCGCCTAGTGCTGCCTTCTGGAAACACTAGTTCCAGTCATCCCTGGATGCCACGTAAGCGATGGCCACGATCCAGTAGACGAGAACGATGAGACCGCCCAGAATGAGTAGATTCATGAACCGATTCCTCTGGCACCCGGAGACGGCACCGCCCTCCGAAACGCTCCAAAGACCCTAATTTGGATGCGCCTGCGGACGGGATGGTTTACGAAAACAGCCGCACCTGCAATGATGGCCCTATTCTATACACGTAAGAGGTGTTGGTATGAAAACTTCTTCTTCCAATCTAGGTGAGATGCTCGAACGGCTGGATACTTCCGAAGACGAGAGAGTGGTTCGGTTCAGTAAGACGGTGGGTGAATCAGACGTGTATCTGTACGCCGGGATTACAGGAGACCTCCATCCCAATCACGTGGACCTCGCCTACATGCAGGAGACTCCCTACAAAGAGCGGATTGCCCATGGTTCTCTCATCATCGGGTATACCTCAACGACTTCGACGATGTTTTGCCGGAACGTACAGGCAGAGTATCCAGACGTTGTACTTGTCTCCTACGGGTATGATCGTATTCGCTTCATCAAACCGGTGAAGTTCGGCGACACGGTTTCTGTAACGTATCGGCTCAGACAGGTACTGAAAGAGGAAGCCAAACTGGTCTCCGACGTGCAGGTCCACAATCAGCACGATGAGCTTGTGGTTGTTCTCACGCATATTCTGAAAGCGATCCCATCAGGTTCCAGCCATGCTTGATTCCCACAACTTGCCTCTCGAGGGAGTTCGTATCGTCAGCTTCGCACAGTTGTTGCAAGGCCCCTCCGGCGTGCAGATTCTGGCCGATCTGGGAGCTGACGTGATCAAGGTTGAACGGCCGGAAACAGGCGCCTGGGAACGGAGCTGGTCGGGTGGTGAGGCGTATCTGGGGGGAGAGAGTGTCTTTTTTCTGTTAGCCAATCGAAACCAGCGCGGCCTCACCGTCAACCTGAAAAACGAGCAGGGCCGAAAAGTCGTCATGAAGCTTCTGGACGAGGCCGATCTGGTGGTCGAAAACTACCGTCCCGGAGTCATGGATCGGCTGGGCCTCGGCTATGACAGCCTGAAGAAGAGAAACCCGGGCCTGATCTATGTATCCTGCTCAGGATATGGCTCCAGCGGCCCTTACCGAGATGAGCCGGGTCAGGATCTTCTGGCCCAGGCCCTGAGCGGCCTGGCTTCCGCTACGGGAAAAGCAACTGATCCTCCCGTCCCGGCAGGCGCCGCCGTTGTGGATCAACATGCGGCCGTTCTGCTGGCACTGGGGGCCCTGGTGGCTTTGACCTCCCGGACTCGAACTGGAGAGGGACAGAAACTCGAGGTGAATCTTCTCAGTGCAGCCCTGGATCTGCAGATCGAATCCCTGGCCTATCACCTCAACGGATTTGATGTCAGCCAACGGAGTCAATCAGGACTGGGCACGACATTCCATCCGCCGCCCTACGGGATTTATGAGACGGCCGATGAGTACATAGCCCTCTCGCTGACGCCCGGAAAGAGACTGGCAGAGGCGCTGGAAAGACCTGAGCTGGGCCGCTGGGACGACAGCGAACGGCTTGCCCACCGGGACGAGATCAACCAGATCATCCAAGCCCGAGTCCGCGAGCGTTCCACCCAGGAGTGGCTCGAGCATTTTCGGAAATCCGGCGTCTGGTGTTCGCGTGTACATACATACGAGACCCTGCTGGACGATCCGCAGTTCCAGCACAACCAGCCCGTTCAAGAGTTCGAGTACCCGGGAACAGAGGGGGTTCGCGTACTGCGCCATCCGGTTCAATACAGCAAACTAGAACCGTCTGTCCGGAGGAGGCCTCCACTGCTGGGGGAGCACACCGACGAGATCCTGGCGGAACTGGGCTACAGCGAGCAGCAAATCGTGCACCTGCGTGAGATTGGGGCCGTGTGAGTCCGGCTCCGACACTGGTGGAGATCCCAGCTGACATTCGGTCGCAGATCGTAGCCACCATTCGGAGAACTGCAGACGCGCTGGATGAGGAGTTTCCCTACGTCACCGATGCCCAAGGGAGGTGGAAATGCCTGCCGGCCGATCAGTATGCCGGCTGGACCGGGAAGGAGTGGAGCCACGGCAACTGGTTTTGTGGTTTTTGGATCGGTCTGCTGTGGCTCGCTTTCGAGCTCTCCGACGATGTTGACTTCCGGGAGGAAGACCGGCGCTGGGCCGAGCGGATGCGCTTCCGTCAAAATGATCCCAACAGCCACGACATCGGCTTCCTCTTCATCCCCAGTTTCGTCAAAGGATTCCTGCTCACCGGGGAATCGAGCTGGCGGGACTCTGCCCTAGCGGCAGCTCACGTTCTGGCAGGTCGTTTTGACAACCGGTCCGGTATCGTCCAGGCCTGGGGCAGACTGGAGGATGCCCGTGCCCGGGGCACCTCAACAATCGACACAATGATGAATCTGCCCCTGCTCTGGTGGGCGGCAAAGGAAACCGGCGATGCATCCTTTTCGGAGATCGCTTCCTGCCATGCGCGGGTGAGTGCTTCGGTATATATTCGGGAAGACGGCTCTACATATCATACGGCCCGCTTTGATCCAGCCACCGGAGTCTTGCTGGCCCGGGAGACTTACCAGGGCCTCTCCGAATCCTCCTGCTGGTCGCGGGGGCTGGCCTGGGCCATTTCGGGGTTTGCGGAAGCCTTCCGCCACACGGGAGCACCCGAATTGCTGGAGGCGGCCGAAACCGTTTCCCAGTACTGCTTCGATCACGTTCCGGATGACCTGGTTCCCTACTGGGACTATCAGGATCCTGGGATTCCGGAAGTTCCACGAGACAGTGCGGCTGCCGCCATCGCGGCCGGTGGCTTTCTGACCCTGGCCGAAGTCCATCCCAACAAGCGCCTACGCAACAAGTACGGAAGGAGAGCCCAGGGAGTTTTGGCTTCCCTCCTGGAAGACTATCGGGGTCGCGATCCCGGTGGTAGTTGCCAGGGAATTCTGCGTCACGCCTGTTACTCGAAGCCCCACGATGAGGGTGTCGACGCCTCCTTCATCGTCGGGGATTTCTTCCTGGTGCAGAATCTGCTCCGGGCCTCAAGTCAGCCAGCAGCCGCAGGAAGTCCTTTCAGCGGCGGCGTGACACTCTGAAGAGGGAACTCTCCCGTGTTGATCTCTTCGATCTCTCTGCTGAGATGAAGCCGGATCTTGACCGATCACTGCGAACCCTATAACGTAAAAAGAGTTTCGGCCCGGCCCGATTGGAACTGTTGGCAGGGCTGAAGCTGATGATCGTCAGAACGGCACCGCGTCATCGGGCCGGTTGGCGCTCGCATCGCCGTTCTGTCCTCCGTTCCAACCTTGACTGAGGTTGCGGATCCTAGGGTATCGCCCCCGCAGGGGCACAACCCCTGACAAGAAGAGGGGCAGCGAGACTGGGAGAAACACTATGGCCAGGAGATCGAAGCAGACGATACAGAAAAGGCAGAAGGAACGGGCCCGCATGGAGAAGAAAAAGAGGAAAGAGGCCCGCCGAATTGAGCTAAAAGAACGCCGGGCCGAGGCACCGCCCCGACCCGAAGGCGCCGAAGATCCGGATATCGCTCACATCAAACCCGGCCCACAGCCGCTCCCGCCTGAGTTCACCAGTTCCCTGGAACCGGAGCCGGAGGAGGAATCGAGTGAGGAGGAGGAGTCCTAGCAGGACGCTTCCGCCCAGCCTTTTCCGAAAAGAGCCGTTCACCTGCATATCGCTCGCTCGTGCTGATTCGAGAGGAGGAGTGAATTGTTGGAGCATCTTTCCTGGAAACCTATCAAAGTAGGACTGCTGGATTTCGGCGACGGACGAAGCTTTCTGCAGAAGCCTCTGGCCCCTGTCAATGAAGAGTTCCGCAATCGGCTGGTGAGTGCCCTCGAAGAAGACGGCTTCGAGGTGATCCAGGGTGATGAAGTCATCTGGCAGAATGAGATCGCCGTACGCAACGGCAGGATGCTGGCAGCTGAATCGGTGGACGTGACCCTCTTCAACTTTTCCGTGTGGGCCTGGCCCCAGTACGCACGGTTAGCTGCCCAGTTCTGTCCTCAACCGATCGTCATGTTCTCGAATGTCAACCCCAGGTATCCCGGCCTGGTCGGAATGCTGGCCAATTCCGGCTCCCTGGATCAGTCTGGAATCCGGTTTATCAAGAGTTTCGGTGATATTTCAGACGCTGGAGTGCGTTCCCGCCTCAAGTCCCAGATTCTCTCGGTTGGAGCTGCGCGGCGGCTCCGCGGCCTGACGTATTGCCTTTTGGGGGCCGTTCCCTGGGTATCGACACCACCGTGATCGATCCGGCCCAATGGATCAAACAGTTCGGAATCGATGTCGATCATGTCGACCAGTTCGAGCTGGTTCGGCGATCCGAACTGGAACTTGCGCAGGGAAGACGTGTGCAACCGGCCCTGGAGTACTTGAAGTCGCATGTCAGGAAGATCCACTGGACCGAGCCGGATGCGACCTTTCGTCTCACCGAAGATCTACTCAAGAAGCAACTGGGCCTGTACTACGCAACCCTGGATCTGATCGAGGAATACCGCTATGACTTCTGCGGGATCAAAGGCCAGCGGGAGCTCACTGAACATTATGCCACCGCCGATGTGGCGGAGGCCTTCCTTAACGATCCCTACGGCCCGGATGGATCGGCCAAGCCTTCCATCGTGTGTTCTACCGAGGCGGATTGTGACGCCGCCCTGACCATGCAAATCTTCAAGCATCTGACCCAGACACCGGTTCTGTTTGCGGACGTTCGTCACCATCATGCAGACCTCGATCTGTGGGACCTCTGCAACAGTGGCGAGCACGCGACTTATTTCGCAGCCAAGACTCTCGAGCCCGAGGCCAATCTCGCGCGAACTGAGTTTCGACCCCAGGGGTTTTATTTTCCGGCGGGCGGCGCGGCCGTGTACCATCTGGCCGCTCCGGGCCTCTTCACCCTGGGAAGGCTGACGCGTAGCGACGGGATTTACCACCTGACTGCACTCTCGGCAGAATTGGTCGATCTGGGAGAGCGGGGGGAAGAGGTTGCAGCGCTCACCCAGGACAACTGGCCCCACGCATTTGCTCGCTTCCACTGCAGCCCGGAGCGCTTCATCGAGCACTTTCACTGCAACCACATCCACGGCGTTTACGGAGATGTACTCTCCGAGCTGGAGACGGTCTGCTGGACCCTGGGAATTGAGTTCCACCTTCTGAAGTGACAGGGAACCGTCCCTGGCCGGTTTGTAACGCGACCGCCACCGTCGCAAGGGAGGGAAGGTGTCTAACTTGTGTTTCGTCTGTGGAACCTTCCCATGCTCTTTTCGTATATTGATCATTCCGGCGACAAGGAAGGTTCTGTGAAACCCTTTTTGAGGAGGTCTGTTGAAAGTTTCAATCCTGATCCGTCGAACGCACATGTACCTGGCACTCTTCTTCGCGCCCTGGATCGTGATGTATTCCCTGAGCACTCTTTTCTTCAATCAGGGCATCCGCCAGTTCTCAGCCGCCTCCGAGGGCCGTCCGATTTCCTTCGAGAGAGAGGCCGAGCACACCTACAGTGAGACCTTTTCCGAGGACACTCCGCCCCGCGAAATCTCTAAGCAGATCCTCGAGCACCTGAACCTTTCGGGGACCCATAACGCCAACCGGCGACCAAACGGGACCATCATGATCAATCGCCGCGACGCCATGACACCGCGGCGAATCACCTTCAACCCCGAGACGGGATCGCTCCTCGTGGAGCGTCAGGTGATGAGTTTTCCGACCTGGCTGCGAACCATCCATCACCGAACCGGCTTCCAGAGCGAAGAGGTACTGGAGGACAGCTGGGCTCTTTCCGTGGACCTGGTCATTATCGCCATGATCTTCTGGGTGCTTTCGGGCCTGTGGATGTACTGGGAAATCAAGGCGGCCCGTAAATGGGGCCTCGTCTGCGGCCTGGCGGGAATCGGCCTTTTCGTGTTTATGATTCTTGTCCTCTAAGCGGAAGAGGGAACGACTATGACCTTTCAGTTGATCAACAAGCGCGTGCACCTGTACCTGGGTATGTTTCTGCTGCCCTGGGTTCTGATGTATGCGGTTAGTTCTCTTGTCTTCAGCCACTTGCAAGCCATCTCTGCCTGGGACGGGCGGGGCAGGACAACCTTTGAGATTGAGTGGGAGAAGGATTTGGACCTTCCCGTGCCGGAAAACGCTGATCTCCGTGAGTTTGGTCCGAAGATTCTGAACGAGGTCGGCATAGATACACCCTTTTTTTCGAGCCAGCGGGGAAACCAGATTCAGTTCCTGCTGGTGGATTTCTGGAAGCGAGGTAGGCTCGTCTACAACACCGAAACCAGGAAGGCCGTGCTGCGGAGCTTCGAGCCGCGCTGGTATCAGATGCTGACCGGCCTCCACCTCCGAGCCGGCTACCGCCACGATCACTTTTGGAGTGATGTGTGGGCCTTCGTGCTGGATCTGGTTTGCGTGGGTTTCCTGGTCTGGATCGCTTCGGGTCTCTACATGTGGTGGAACATCCGCCGCCTGCGCTTCTGGGGTTTCGTCACCATAGCGGGGGGCATGGTCGCCTTCTTCCTCTTCATGGTCGGCCTGTAGGAGCCGCTTCCATGCGGCGATCTGATCGGACCACGGAGGGTCCTCAAAAACCAGACCACTTTTCAAGAAATGCCAAATTCTGCTTGAATTCAAAGACCGTATCTACGCCCGGAAACATTACATGGTGGCTAAGAGTGGGAGGGGCCTCGGGGAGCCGGCCGTTTAAATCCTCCCGGTCGCAGCCCCGAGGCTCCTCCCACTCTGAGACCAGACCACGGAGGGTCCTCCTAGCCCGGATTATGCAAGAACCGTAATCCGCTGTTGAAAAAGGGCTCGAGAAGTGGCCCAACTCGGAAGCGGGCAGTTGTGACAGGCGGATTTGCGAAGAATATCGGTTGGCGAGGCGTTTGAGTGGTTGGGGGAGTGAATTTCAGACAGATCTGGGCCTGGATGAGTGTCGGAAGCGGTTTTTCGGGGAACTGGGAGAAGCTAGCTGGAGTTCAGGCGACTCAAGACGAGGTGAAAGAGGGGTTGTTCGGGAAAGGCTGAGGAAAGATGGACCCAGATGCGTCGAGTGGTTTGTCGGATCCGGGCCCCGATCTTGAGGACACGACGACGTAAGGTTTCGATTTCGAGCTTGTGCCAGGGGGTTCCGTGCAGATAGTCGCGCAGGCGCACGAACATCTGGTAAGCCAGTGCATGCAGGAGGAGTCGAAACTGGTTGGCCAGGAATCGATGACAGCTGAGTCGGTCCATGCTCAGATGATTCTTAAAGGCCTTGATGAAGTTCTCGGTCTGCCCTCGGTCGGTGTAGTGGTCATAAAGTGATTGGGAGCAGAGATCGTCCCGGTTGGTGACCACAAAGCGACGATTGATCCCGCGCTGATCGACCTCCACTTTGACAATGACGCGACGGGATCGATCCCAGCTGTTGGCTCGATAAAGAAACTCGTCAAACTGACGCTGTTTTTCCTCCCGCTCAACGAACCTTTCCCGAGTCGAATCCAGCAGGGGCTCGACCACTCGCTGCAGGCGAGGGTTGCGACTTAACCCAATGACATATTGGAGTTGATTCTCTTCACCTTCACAGAACTCGTAGAGCCGAGGCGTGGCAAAGCCGCTGTCGGCCCGAATCTCAATCTCGACATCCGTCCCCACTGCTTGTCGGATGGCCTCCACGACGCGCTTCAGAATGGGCACGATGTGAGAGGCAGCCCCCTTGTTGCCAGGTCTCAACACGGCACAGACCAGGTCTCCCGTGGCGGCATCGAAGATCAGCAAAGGATGCAGAATGTGGTTTCGGTAATACCCGTGGTAGAAGGCGAACTCCTGTTGGCCGTGAGTGTGGTCGTCGGTACTGTCCAGATCCAGGATGATCTTGGCGGGACGTCTCTTCTTCAGGGAGCGCACATAACGGCGTAGCAGCCACCGGCTCAGACGCATCAGATCCTTCTTGGTGACGGAGTTCTCCAAGCGGGAGAAAGTCGGCTGGGTGGCCAAATCGGGATCGCTCTCGGGCAACTGATCACAGACTGTCTTGAGCATCGGATCCGAGCGCAGCGTATCGGCGTCATTACAGTCTTCGTAGCCGGCCACGATCTGCAACACTCGTTGTCGGATCAACTTCAACAGGTCATGACGAATGTAGCGTCGGTCCCGGCTTTCCGCAATACACGAACTGAAGCCCTCGCACAATCGATGTTGCCGATCCAGCGATCCAAACAACAACCATCCTGCGTCGGAAGTGAGGCTCCCCCCATCAAAACGAGCTGTGATGTCTCTGTGGCTGTGAAATGGCAGGGTATTCTGGCAGACTGTTTTCAACATAGTCGTAGCTCCTGTTTAGGGTTGTTTTTATGTAAACCCTTTTATATCAGAGAGCTACGGCTTTTTTCCTGGAGCCAGAATCTCACTCGGATTCAGATCTTTTGCATAATCCGGGCTAAGCGGAGGAGCCCCGGCAGGTTCCTATTCGAACTGGTTCTTGAACTCTTCCAGCGTCGCGTTCAGTTCCGTCATTTGCTCCTGGAGAGACTGAACCTGTGCCTCCAGAGCCTCGATCCGTTCGTTTTCGGCTCGCACCTGGAGGGTGGCTGGTTCGGGGGCCAGGTTTGCCGCAATGGCTTCAAAGTCGGGCTCCCCGGACAGAAGATGCACGAACCGGCTCTCTTTTTGACCGGGCTGGCGCGGCAACTTCAAGACAAACGGGCCTTCTTCCCGGTCCTTGAGACCAGATAGCGTTCTCTCCACCTCTTCTACGTCAGTGAAAGGGAACATTCTACCGGTGCGGCCACGGATCTCTCCCAGGGTCTGCGGCCCGCGCAGGAGTAAGACACACAGGGCGGCCATGTCCCCGGGTTCCAGGGGCCATTTGTCTCTTACCTTGTGCTCGTACTTGGCGACGCGCATTCCTGCCCCGTAGCGCTCGCCGGTGAGATGTTTCGTACGCAAGCGGTCCAGCGCCCGTACCACGTCTGTCTCTTGCAGCGACAGGACCGGGTACCGGTTGGATTTCTGATTGCAGGCCGCTGTCAGGGAATTCAGAGTGAGAGGGTAGTAGTCCGGCGTCGTCAGTTCCTTCTCGATCAGGCAGCCCAGCACTCGAGCCTCGATATCGTCCAGGTGAATGTCCATCGCTTCATCCTCTGAGTCAGACATGGGATGGGTATTCGACAGGTACGGTCCAGCGCTCCTTTTCTTGCGCCTCCCAGTACCGCCTGCGCAGGAGCATGGTGATGCTGCCGGGCTTTCCGTTTCCCACCTGACAGCCGTCCAGAGTGGTTACGGGCATCACACCCCCGGCCGTGCTGGTGAGGAAGATCTCGCTGGCGGCTCGCAGGACCTGGGCGTTGAACATCGTGACATTGGTGGCGATGCCTTGCTCCCCGGCCAGGTCGAGAACGGTCCGCCGCGTGATCCCCTGCAACACCCCGTGAGATGGGGTCAGAAGAGTTCCATCATGACAGGCGAACAGGTTGAAGCCCGGCCCATCCGTCAGGTTTCCATCGGCATCTGACAGTACGGCAGTGTGCCCTCCCTTGTCGTAGGCTTCAAACTGCGCCCGAACCAGGTCACCCCACTGAAAATTCTTGACTGTAGGGTCGATGGACCGCGGTGGGATCCGGACGGTGTTCCTGGCAATGATCAAGTGCGTCCCGAGTTCCTGGTCCTCGGGCTTGACCAGCCATACATAGGGGATCGCGTAGGCGTAGAAACAGTTCTCGAAGCGGCGGGGATCTCGCACCCCATGCCGGTCCACACCCCGCGACAGGATCATTTCCACGAAAGCATCCCTCAGCCCCGAGCGAGCAACACATTCCAAGAGGATGGCTCGCATCTCCTCACGAGACAGGCTCGGCTCCATCCGCAGGCGACGCCAACTCGCTTCGAAGCGATCCAGATGATCCTCCAGCCGGAAAAACCTGCCCTTCCAGACCGCGGCCACGTCGTAAGTCACATCGGAGCGCAGAAACCCGGTGTCCAGGATGGGGATGCGGGCTTGGGCGATCGGGAGGTACTTGCCCTCGATCCACGCGCAGCCTTTTAGGAAAGGATTCATGCTCATCGTTCAGTGCCTCTTCGTCAGCTGTGGCCATCCGTAGTCTAACAAGTTGGAGTTGGAGAGTGGGACTGCTTTCAACGTCGACAGTCAACGGTTGGGGTTATCATACCCACTCGATGAAGGTGGCTAGGTGGACCAGGTATTTTCCGCAGCAACCCGTTGTCCTTGTTGCACTAATCATGCTTGCAGCTGCAGCTGCGCGCTTCTATCAACTGGGAGAGCAGCCGCTGTGGCTGGATGAGGCTCTGACCTGGCTCTATGCGGGAGCGCAGTACCAGGGAGCCGCCGGCCAGGATATTCATCCACCCCTCTATTTCTCTCTGGTCCGGGTGTGGATGCACGGAGTTCCCGGTCTGGGGATTCCAGCTTTAGCAGGCCAGGACAACGAGTTCTTCCTGCGGGCACCCTCAGCAGTGCTGGGCGTCCTCACGGTTGCGCTCGTCTTCGCTGTAGGCCGTGTTCTTGGAGGGACTCGCCTTGGACTGGTGGCGTCCCTCCTCTTTGCCGTAGCCCCGTTTCAGGTTCGTTACGGGCAGGAAGCCAGGATGTATGCCCTGCTGACATTCCTGGCGGCGCTCACCATGTGGGGAGTGGCTTCGCTGCTGGCCCCCTCCCGGATGGACGCTTCCGGGGCAGAGAGTTCAGAAGTGGCATCACGTGCCACTTTCGGACGACGAAAAGCGCTGCCGGCCTGGCTGGCCATTGTGGCGGGCAGCGTGGGTGCCCTCTACACCCACAACACGGCCGTTGTTCTTCTGGTCAGCTGGAACCTGGTTCTGTTCCTTTGCGTGGCCACAGGCCAGTTGGATCGGCGAAATCTGATTAGAAACTGGGCCCTGGCCGTGGGGGCGATTGTTCTCTGCTGGAGCCCCTGGCTGCCCAGGTTGCTCGGACAGGCCCGGGGAGTCCTGAGGGACTACTGGATCCCGGCACCCGATCTGAATCGAGTCAATGCGACGCTGGGAGCCCTCTATCTTCCCGTCGAGGGCCCCTTCCCTCTCTATGTGGGGGCTTCCTTTCTAGTGATCGGGTTGTGGGCTTTCGGGTTGTTACGGTGGCGGCGGCACCCCCGCCGGGTCATTTTCCTTCTGGTTCTGGTCGCCGTGCCCATCACGGGTCTCCTATTGGTCAGTCTCGTTCAGCCCGTCTTTCTGGCCAGGACGCTAATCTGGACCACGATTCCTGTCTATCTGGCCCTCGCCGCCGGGACACTGTATCTGGAGCGGCCCCATGTACGGGTTCTTGCCTTCGCGGGGCTAATAGGCTTGAACCTGTGGGGCCTGGCAGATTACTACTCTTCCTACAAGAAAGAATCCTGGGATGAGGCGGCAGCCTACGTGGCCAGCAACGCCGCGGCGGGGGACGTGATTCTCATCCACAAGAACTATGTGAAAGAGCCTTTCAATTACTACTTCCGGAAGTATGAGAAGAATGTTCCCCAGTTCCCCTTGCCCAACGACGCGGCTCAGAGAGAAGCCCAGATTCAAGCCCTTCCGTCTCACCAACGCATCTGGCTGGTGGCCTCCCACGGTCCTCTGGAGGAGCTCTACGAGGTCCTGGAGGTGATTGTGAAAATCGGGAAGTTCCGCGAGGAGAAGCCCCTGGTCGGGATCAACGTCTTCCTCTTTGAAGCGCTGTGAACTCTGGGCTGGGACCCGTGCACTACTCCAGATCGACCAGCTCGGGAGCGTGGTCCACCTCTTCGAGGAAGCGGATCACATCCGGGGTGGCGATCCGAGTCGTCATGGAGTTGTCCAGGGGATGAAAGTTCAACTCCGGGATCTCCAGAAGCGACCGCTCGAAGACGAGCCGGACCTGACCTTCTTTGTCGTTCATCACGGCAAAGGGCGACACTGCCCCGGGGTTAACGCCCAGGTGCTGCATTAAACGTTCTGGTCTCCCGAAGGAGAGGCGCCCCGCCTCCAGGCGCTTGCCCACTTCTTTCAGATCGAGCTTGCGCTCCTCGTCGCAGACTAGGAGCCACATCCGGCCCTTCTTGTTGCGCAGGAACAGGTTCTTGGTGTGCCCGCCAATCATCTCAGCCCGGACGGCTTGAGCTTCTTCGACCGTGAATACGGGGGGATGGTGAGCCGTTTCATAGTCGATCCCCAGCTCACGGAGTCGCTGGAAAAGATCCTCCGACGTAGCCGGTCTCGTCCCGTCTGCCAGTATGCCACTCGACTCATGATTCATTCGCTTAGTCTAGCCGATTCACCGGTGACGCTCATCCTCCCGGGTAGATCGTTCCGGCTTCGACGAAGCACAGCGGGTTGCTCCATGGATCCTCTCCGTAGAACGAGCGCTCCCCCTAGGGACGGACGCTGATCTCACCGCCGGGAACGCCGTGCACCTCCTCCTTCGACAGGCAGTGGAGCGACGTAGCACGCTCGAAGATAGCCTCGAGGTCGCTCACGACGAAAGAGAGTGCCTTGGCCGCCGGATGGGGCGCGCCCCCTTTGCAAGGTAGAATCGAAGTTCATGTGCGGAATTGCCGGAGTGACTCATGCCGATTTCCCCGGCGATGAAATCGGCGCCGTGCTGGAGAAGATGGGCCGGGTCCTGGTGCACCGCGGACCGGATGAGTACGGCCAGTTGTCCCTGCCCGGGATGGGTGCCGGCCTGGCCTGCCGCCGCCTCAGCATCATCGACCTGGAGTCGGGGAAGCAGCCCATTTCCAACGAGGATGGCTCCATTCATGTCGTCCTGAATGGTGAGATCTACAATCATTCGGAGCTCCGGCGGGAACTCGAAGGACGCGGTCATCGCTTCCGGAGCAGGACGGATACCGAAGTCCTGGTCCATCTCTACGAGGACGACGGCCTGGAGTTCCTGCCCGGCTGGCGGGCATGTTCGCTCTGGCGATTCTGGATGTGCCTCGCCGCCAGCTGCTGCTGGCCCGCGATCGCTGTGGGATGAAGCCGCTGTATTACGCGCACAATGGCGACACCCTTCTCTTCGCCTCGGAGATCAAGGCCCTGATCGCCGGCGGCCACCCGGCTGAACCGGATAACACCGGCATCTCCACGTTTCTTTCCCTTGGCTACGTTCCCTCCCCCCGAACCTGCTTCCGGGGAGTTCAAAAGCTGCCGGCCGGGCACTACCTGGTGGCAGATGAAAAGAGCGTTTCGTGTCGCCCCTTCTGGCGCTTTACCTTCGAGAACAACGAAGTTCGAAAGGGAGATGACGAATACGCCGAGGAATTGCAGGCCCTTCTGGACGCCGCCGTGGCATCACACCTGAAAGCGGATGTGCCGGTCGGTGTGCTGATCAGCGGCGGCTGGGATTCTTCTCTCGTTGCGACCGCAGCTTCCCGAGTCCAGAGCAGCCGCCTGAAGTCTTTCTCGATCATATTCCCGGAAGCGCCGGAGATGGACGAGCGGAAGTTCCAGCACGCGATGGCGGCGGCGATTGGCTCGCAGCATCAAGAAGTTGAGTTTCGGTCCCGAGACATTCCGGAGCTGCTCCCCAGAGCGACCCTTCACCAGGACGTTCCCTCCCTGGCGTTCCCATCCATTGTCCAGTATCGTCTCGCCGAGCTGGCCTCTTCCTCAGTGAAGGCCACTCTCAGCGGGGAGGGTTCCGACGAGCTCTTCGGAGGCTATGCCTGGTATGCTGATCTCCCCTATCGAGGGCTCCGGAGCGTCGTCCCGCCCGCGCTGCTGCGCTATCCGGCGAAGCATGTCACTCACGTGCACTGGGGACGGTTTCTACGTTTCCTGACGGCGCCGGATGATTTCGCGGCCGAATCAGAAGCATTCCGGATCTTCACCCCCCGAGAGCAAAGAGCGGTGATTCACAGAGATGTCCTCACCCAGGGCGGAGATCTGACTTCGCTGCGCCTCGACCCCGAGACCGAGGCCTCCTGCAACACCCGCCTCCAGAGGCGCCTGGCGGTGGGCTTGACCCGGACTCTGTGCGACGGTCTGTTGATGGTCAATGACCGAATCAGCATGGCTCATTCGCTGGAAGTGCGCATGCCTTTTCTCGACAATTCGATTGTCGACTTCGCCAGGAGGCTGCCCCCGGACCTGACTCGGCGAAAGGGTCAGGAAAAATACATCCTCTCTCTGTTGAAACGGCAACTCCCTCCCGCCATAGCCGACCGAAAGAAGCACTTCCTGCAGGCTCCCGTGAGACGATACTATCGGGGTCCACTGCGCCAGTGGGCACGGGATGTGTTGCTGGACTCTTCTGCTGAAGGGCCCTTGAATCGGACGGTCATCGAAACGCGATTCGATGCCTGGCTGGACGGCAGCGACCGGTATGTTCGCCGCGTCAGGGCTCTGGTGGCGTTTCAGCTGTGGTGGAACGCGTTCTTCGGGAAGACAACATGACAGCCGGGGCATCCCGCAGTATTTCGGCCCACCTTCAGAGGGCCGGCGAGGTGCTTCGCAATGAAGGGTTGAGCAGCCTCTGGTTCAAGGTTCTGGGTGAGACAATTTATCGACGGTTGGTGCTCATGGAAAAGGTAATCAGCTCCGCTCCCGATTCAGGTCACAACAGGGCCCCACTGGATTGCCGCCTCCTGACTGCGGGGGATGTTGATGAGTACGTGGACTTCAGGGGCGATGCGGATCGCGATACGATCCTGAATCGCCTCGAGGAGGGAGAGATCTGCTTCCTGGTCCATGACTCAGGAGTCCTCATCCACTGTTGCTGGGCCGCCACGGGCCGCACTCGCATTGACTATCTGGAGTGCAACATCCAAGTCGCCCCCGACGCTGTGTACGTCTATGAAGTGTTCACCAGCCCGCAGTATCGCGGACGCTCTGTCTCTTCTGCACGCTCTTTTCAAATGGAACAATACTTCCAGGAAAGGGACTTCCGCAGGCTCCTGGCGGCAGTTGGGCCCGAGAATCGGCCCGCTCTCCGCAGCTCGGAGAAAGCGAACTACGCTGTGGTGGGCAAGATCGGGTACCTGGGAGCAGCCGGATTCAAACGGTACTTCTGTCGCTACACCGGCGAGGACCCGGCCCTGCGACTCCTCTAACTACCTTGAGAAGGGTCCCACTCTCCACCGCCTGAAGGCGGTGGATTCGACATGCGACTGAAGTCGCCTAAAGACCTCGCTTCGCTCGCAGGCTGACTACTCAGTGACCCGAAAATCGTCGTCTCGGGTCTCGACATCTTGGGTTTCTATATACTCTGCAACCATCGTATCGCTCACATTCCCAGTCGTCGCCACGAAGTACCCTCGTGCCCAAAGATGTCGTCCCCAAAACTCCTTGCGCAACTTGCGGTGATCTTGCAGTAGATGATGCGACGTTTTCCCTTTGATCGCCTGCATCACTCGGCTCGGCGCCAATCTCGGCGGCACATCCAACAACAAATGCACATGATCGGGTCGCACATGCCCCTTCACGATCTCGATATCCAACGATCGGCAAATCTCTCGCGTCAGATCCCGCACCTCTTTCCCGATCTCTCCTCGCAGAGCCGGCTTGCGGTACTTGGTGATGAACACAAAGTGATATCTCAGCCGATACACTGCATGCGAACTGTTCCGATACTCAGACACCTCCGCAGTGTACCCCCAAGCCTCCTGAAGGCTTCGCCTAAAGGCGAGGGGGTTCACCCATCCCAGAGTGGGACCCTAAAAAAGGGACAGTCTACTCTGGCACCTTTTTTTTGCGGGAGTGGGAGAATTGGTGCCAGAGCAGACTGTTCCCTATTTCGGAAGGGTCGAGAACCAGTTGGTGATGACATGGAGGCGATCGGGGACAGGCGGAACGGCGCTCTTCACTACAAACAGGTGCTGGCCATCGGAGGAAACGTCGTAGCCCGGATTATGCAAGAACCGTAATCCGCTGTTGAAAAAGGGCTCGAGAAGTGGCCCAACTCGGAAGCGGGCAGTTGTGACAGGCGGATTTGCGAAGAATATCGGTTGGCGAGGCGTTTGAGTGGTTGGGGGAGTGAATTTCAGACAGATCTGGGCCTGGATGAGTGTCGGAAGCGGTTTTTCGGGGAACTGGGAGAAGCTAGCTGGAGTTCAGGCGACTCAAGACGAGGTGAAAGAGGGGTTGTTCGGGAAAGGCTGAGGAAAGATGGACCCAGATGCGTCGAGTGGTTTGTCGGATCCGGGCCCCGATCTTGAGGACACGACGACGTAAGGTTTCGATTTCGAGCTTGTGCCAGGGGGTTCCGTGCAGATAGTCGCGCAGGCGCACGAACATCTGGTAAGCCAGTGCATGCAGGAGGAGTCGAAACTGGTTGGCCAGGAATCGATGACAGCTGAGTCGGTCCATGCTCAGATGATTCTTAAAGGCCTTGATGAAGTTCTCGGTCTGCCCTCGGTCGGTGTAGTGGTCATAAAGTGATTGGGAGCAGAGATCGTCCCGGTTGGTGACCACAAAGCGACGATTGATCCCGCGCTGATCGACCTCCACTTTGACAATGACGCGACGGGATCGATCCCAGCTGTTGGCTCGATAAAGAAACTCGTCAAACTGACGCTGTTTTTCCTCCCGCTCAACGAACCTTTCCCGAGTCGAATCCAGCAGGGGCTCGACCACTCGCTGCAGGCGAGGGTTGCGACTTAACCCAATGACATATTGGAGTTGATTCTCTTCACCTTCACAGAACTCGTAGAGCCGAGGCGTGGCAAAGCCGCTGTCGGCCCGAATCTCAATCTCGACATCCGTCCCCACTGCTTGTCGGATGGCCTCCACGACGCGCTTCAGAATGGGCACGATGTGAGAGGCAGCCCCCTTGTTGCCAGGTCTCAACACGGCACAGACCAGGTCTCCCGTGGCGGCATCGAAGATCAGCAAAGGATGCAGAATGTGGTTTCGGTAATACCCGTGGTAGAAGGCGAACTCCTGTTGGCCGTGAGTGTGGTCGTCGGTACTGTCCAGATCCAGGATGATCTTGGCGGGACGTCTCTTCTTCAGGGAGCGCACATAACGGCGTAGCAGCCACCGGCTCAGACGCATCAGATCCTTCTTGGTGACGGAGTTCTCCAAGCGGGAGAAAGTCGGCTGGGTGGCCAAATCGGGATCGCTCTCGGGCAACTGATCACAGACTGTCTTGAGCATCGGATCCGAGCGCAGCGTATCGGCGTCATTACAGTCTTCGTAGCCGGCCACGATCTGCAACACTCGTTGTCGGATCAACTTCAACAGGTCATGACGAATGTAGCGTCGGTCCCGGCTTTCCGCAATACACGAACTGAAGCCCTCGCACAATCGATGTTGCCGATCCAGCGATCCAAACAACAACCATCCTGCGTCGGAAGTGAGGCTCCCCCCATCAAAACGAGCTGTGATGTCTCTGTGGCTGTGAAATGGCAGGGTATTCTGGCAGACTGTTTTCAACATAGCCGTAGCTCCTGTTTAGGGTTGTTTTTATGTAAACCCTTTTATATCAGAGAGCTACGGCTTTTTTTCTGGACCCAAATCTCACTCGGATTCAGATCTCTTGCATAATCCGGGGTAGGACACTCCGGGGGTGTCCTGGTACTCGGTCTCGAACACCAGGGTGGGAGGATCCCAGGAAGGACTCGCTCCGGTGGTCGTCACCCTCGTGCCCATCCACGATTGGCGGCGTGATAAAAAAGCTCTCCTGATTTCACCCACACCGGTTCCAGGCCGCCGCCCGTGGAGACCTGGTAGGCTCTCTCCAGGTCCGGGAAGGACCGGATCCAGATCTCGAATTGACCCGTTTCGTCGGAATTGTAGGCCACCCACATTCCATCCGGAGAGAAGGTCGGGCCCCCAAGGGGACAGCGGCGTTTGCCACGGACCGTATGGAGATTCTCTGATCTCTTTTGACCTCGGTCGAGGCAATCAGCTGGCCATCCGGGCTCCATCTGGGCCAGCCGAATGGCAACGATTAAGCGCAATCTGCGCCAGGTAAATCTCCCTTTCGCAAAAAAAAATCCTTTTCGTTTGTAGTTCCTGGACCCGCTTTCCGTCTTCCCTGTTGAACAACAAAAAAAGGAGAAAGAAACCATGACCATCCAAGCCACATTCACCACCCTGACGCTGGCCGCTTCAATCCTTTCCGGCTCCTGGACTCTGGCCAGTCCCGAGCCAACGGCCGGAGCCCCGATCGTCGCTGTTCCCTCCCCGATGATGTGGCAGGATCCCGCCGGAACTCCTTTGCCCTTCCAAAACGACTCGGAAGTCCTTGAATTCCTGCGCACCGCCCGGGTCGTGTCTCAGAAGTCGGTCGGGGTGGGCGTCAATGAGATCTCCAAGGTGCTGCTCGAGAAGGACGGCGTGCAGCTGCATGCGGCCTTTCGCAAGGTCAGCGTCTTCGAGCCCCGGATGACGATGGACAACGGAGACATCAAGCGCAACTATCGAGACGATTGCCGTTCTTTCGGCAATTCGAAAGAAATACGCTTTGCTCAATTCATTCAGTGGTGCCGGCGCGACCTCTGGGAAAACCTGCAGGAACTGGATCGGGAAGTGCTCAAGAAGGAATGCAAGGGCCTTCTCAGCGGCGGCCAGATCAAAGCCCTGATGGCACGCCGGGATCTGCTGGTCGGGCACATCCAGAAGCTGATCGATGAGAAGGGTGAAGGTACGGTTCTGTTCGCCGACCTCGGGAACCGTTAATCTCAAGAAAAGAAAGCATAAGAAAAAGGGGACAGTCTACTCTGTCCCCTTTTTTGTGCCTCGAAGGAAATTGGTGGCAGAGTAGACTGTCCCCCTTTTCTAGCGGAAGTTCTCGACCAGCTTGAGGTTGGATACGGCTGTGTACCATCGGTCAAAAAGGGCCCAGCGGCCATCCGGAGAGATTGAGCGGAGAAGAAAGGGCCGCTGGGCCGGGTCGGGGGCCGTAATGGGAATGGCTTTGTCAGCGCCAAAAGGGAGGAACTGAAATGACGTGGAGTCTGAAAAAAAGTAGATTCCCCGGGGCCCGAGCCGGTAGGCAGCGGGAAACCTCAGTTTTGGCAAAACCAGGCGCTCCTCGCCACCCTTCACCGGCATCTTCCAGAGACTGTGCAGACCTCCCTCGGCTTTGGAGAAGTAGAGATCTTCTCCATCCGGTGACTCCAGTGCCAGAAGCCCCCCGTTCTCTGTGATCCGCGCCGCCTCGCCTCCAGTAGCAGCGACCTTCCAGACTTGCGGTTCTCCGCTGCGGTCGGACTCGAAGTAGACAAACCGGCCGTCGCGGGACCAGCTTCCCCGCCGATCGTAGGCCGGGTGGCTGGTCAGATTCCTAGAGTCTCTACCTTCGGAGCCAATCACACAGATGTCACCATTCCCTTCCTGCGGGTTCATGAAGCAGATCTGCTCCCCGTCTGGGGACCAGCGAGGCTCATTCACGGCGACTCCAGGTTTGCCGAAAGAAGTCAGCTGTCTGGGCCCGGTTCCGTCACTGTTGCACACCCAGATCTCGTGACTGCCCGACTGCAGGGAGGTAAAGGCGATCCTGGTCCCATCCTCAGAGTAGCTGGAAAACGATTCGCCACGAGTAGAAGCGTAGAGATTTTCAGGGTTCCAGGCCGTGCCGCCCGGGTTTTCGACGGGGTCGGGCGGGAGCTTCTGCCGGTAGATGTCAAGGCGCGGCCAGTTGAAATCTGCAAAGGCCAGACGGCTGTGCCGCGAGGACACGGCGGGATACTTGGCCGCCTCATGAGACAGGGTCAGGGGTCTCATTGGGACTGGACCGGATACGGCGATTCGGTAGAGCCGAGTGACCGCATACGCTCCATGGGCAAAGATGATCTCTTTTCCATCCATCAACCACACCGGATGCCGGTTCACGCCTGGCTCGCTGGTCAACTGTTCCTCCTCACCGACGGGCTGGTAATCTTCTGAGAGAGGAAGCAGGAAAAGCTGGCTGGCGATTGCGCTGCGGGCTCGCGAAAAGGCCAGAGTTCGGTTGTCCGGAGAAAAAGCGGGATAAACGTCACCACCCTGTGCGGTTAGGTCAGGGAAGGTCAGCCTTCGTCTCTTTCCCGAGTGCGGCGATATCAGGAAAATGGCATTCGGTTCATCCCGGTTCTCTCGGGCAGAAACGGCCAGCCATTTACCGTCCCTGGACCAGGCCAGCGTGTCTTCCGACCAGAGATGATTCCCATCCTCGAAAGAAAGGATCTCAGTAACCAGGCGCTCCGGCCCGCCGCTGGAGGGGATGATTCGAATCGCAACCCTGGGGGCGAGGATTCGGGCAAAAGCGATATGCAGCCCGTCAGGGGACCATGCCGGGACATCCCAGGCCGGGGCTTCGGTATCGGTCAGCTGCGTCTGGTCCCCGGTGCCGATCTGCTTGACATAGATATCTCCATCCCTCTCGAAGGCCACTTGATTCCCGTCGGGAGAGAATGTGGGGCGAGCCTCGAGCCCCGGATGACTGGTCAGAGGAACCGGCAGCAGCATTACTTCGGGTTCCGATCGAGACAACCACAACCCGGCGACGGCCACCGCGGCAACTACAACCAGCAGGGCCATTGCCACACGACTCGCCAGGCGTGAAAAGGAAGCTCCCTCTTCTGCTGCGGGAGCAAGCGGCAGCAGGCCGGCCCGCACTTCCTCGATCGACTGCCAGCGGTCTTCCTGCTCCTTGGCCAGCAGTTTCATCACCACCGACTCCAGCTCTTCTGTAACCTCTGGACGCAAATTTCTGATCGGTTCAGGTTCGTTCCCCAGAATCGCCACCGCCGTGTCCGCGGACAGAGAACGGCGAAAAGGATGCTCTCCCGTCAGCATCTCGTAGAGCATGACTCCCAACGAGAAAAGATCGGAACGGGTGTCCACCTTCTGTCCCCGCACCTGCTCGGGGGACATGTAGGGCAGTGTCCCCACCGTAGTGCCCGTCTTGGTCATGCCCGTGAGCGACTGCTCCTGACCTTCAGCGTGAATCAGCTGCTTGGCCAGCCCGAAGTCCATCACCTTCACGTGCCCGTCCGGAGTGAACATGATGTTGGCCGGTTTCAGATCACGATGCACGATGCCCCGCTGGTGCGCCTCGCCCAGGGCTTCGGCAATCTCGGCAGCGATCTTCCAGGCTTCCGTCAGAGTCAGAGGACCTTCGGCCAGCTTCTCCCGCAGGGTCTGGCCCGCCACGTACTCGAGGGAAATGAAGACTGTTTCGTCCTCTTCTCCAATCTCATAGACCTTGCACAGAAACGGGTGGTCCAAAGCAGCCGCCAGTCTGGCTTCCTGCACAAAGCGGCGGCGGGCCGTCTCGTCTTGTTGCAGGAAGTCGGGCAGGAACTTCAGCGCGACTTGGCGGCCCAGCGTGGCGTCCCGGGCCAGGTAGACTTCGCCCATGCCCCCGGCCCCCAGCAGGGAAACAATTTCATAGGAGCCCACCTGTTGCCCCAGCCGCGGATTGGTCTGATCCGGGGCCGTGGCTTCGGCCTCCTCAGGCTTCATCCGGGGTCTCCTGGCGCAGTCTCTGCAAGAGCCACAGCTTCGCCAGCTTCCAGTCCCGCATCACGGTGCCCTGTGAGACCTGCAGGACCTCGGCTGTCTCCTTCACACCCAGCCCTCCAAAAAAACGCATCTCCACCACTTTGCTCTTCCGTTCGTCGAACTCGGCCAACTCCCGCAGGGCATTGTCCAGCCGGATGAAGTCCTCATCCCTTTCCGGGGACACCAGCAACCCTTCATCGAAAGTCATCCGTTGATCCGCGCCGCCCCGCTTCAAAGAGCCACGCGAACGGGCAGAGTCCACCAGGACTCGCCGCATCAGCTGGGCGGAAACTCCCAGGAAATGGGCCCGGTCTTGCCAGCGGACCTGACCGAAGCCGACGAGCCGTAAATAAGCTTCATTGACCAGGGCGGTCGTCTGCAGGCTGTGACCGGGTCGCTGGCCTGCCATGTAGCGGTGCGCCAGTCGCCGCAACTCTTGATGCACCACCGGGACGAGCTGCTCCAGCGCCCCTTCGTCTCCCTCCCGCCAGGCCAGCAGGAGCTGCGTGACTTCTTGAGGTGAGTCTGCCGCCACCTGGTTGTCTCCTTGAAGAGTTGTGATCCGGATGTGCCGCTGATTATAGCAGCAGCAAGACGATCCCTCTTCAGCCCCTCCCACTTTGGTGTTGCGGCTTCCGAGTGCAAGTAGGAAAAGTGGGAAAGCGGGAGAGGAGATCCGTAAGACAATCATGGTAGAATACAAAAGAACACAGGAGAATACATTCGGAGTCATAATGTCCAAGACAGTAACGCTACGGCTTGAAGAAGAAATCTATGAAGAATTCCGCGAAGCTGCCAGGGCCCAGCACCGCCCCCTGTCCAACCTGATCGAAACAGCGGCGTTGCTGAAAATCCGCGAGTCGCAGTTCGTCGACGACGCCGAGATGGCTGAGATCCTGGCCAATGAGCGGCTCGTCGAAAGCCTGAGGGCTGGATCCCGTGACGCTCATCGGCGAAAAGGCCGTCTGGTTGAGTAGGTACGCGGTCTTTGGGACCCGGCAGTTTGAAAAGGATCTGAAGCAATTGGCCCGCGCCGGCCATCCATCCGTACTCAAGAAGCTCAGGCAGATCGTGTATCCACAGTTGCGCAGCAATCCTCACTTTGGAACTCATGTCCGGAAGCTCCGGAACTATTCGCCCGAGACGTGGCGCTACAGGATCGGCGCGTGGCGATTCTTTTACGAGATCGATGAAGGCGAACGAATCATCTTCATGATCGCTGCGTCACATCGCGGATCTGCCTATCGGTAACCAGGAATCGCTAGTGCACTAGAAATTGTACTTCAGGGCGAACTGGATGATGCGGGGCAGGTCGGCTCGGTACATCGACAGATTTCCCGGCAGCTGAGCGCTGCTGCGCACTCATTTCCATTCGCGCCTCTGTCCGCCCGGCGACGGATTAGATTCCCTTCGAAACCGGCTCGTGAGCCGTAAGGAAACGCCCCCGTCGAGGAACTGTCAGAGGCAGGAACGGGAGTGACTGCGCCGCGACCCGCAGGGTCGCTCTTGCAGGAACGGAAGTGACTGCGCAGCAGCGCGGAAGCTGCCGGGAGAAGCGTTCCTTAGCCCGGATTATGCAAGAGATCTGAATCCGAGTGAGATTTGGGTCCAGAAAAAAAGCCGTAGCTCTCTGATATAAAAGGGTTTACATAAAAACAACCCTAAACAGGAGCTACGGCTATGTTGAAAACAGTCTGCCAGAATACCCTGCCATTTCACAGCCACAGAGACATCACAGCTCGTTTTGATGGGGGGAGCCTCACTTCCGACGCAGGATGGTTGTTGTTTGGATCGCTGGATCGGCAACATCGATTGTGCGAGGGCTTCAGTTCGTGTATTGCGGAAAGCCGGGACCGACGCTACATTCGTCATGACCTGTTGAAGTTGATCCGACAACGAGTGTTGCAGATCGTGGCCGGCTACGAAGACTGTAATGACGCCGATACGCTGCGCTCGGATCCGATGCTCAAGACAGTCTGTGATCAGTTGCCCGAGAGCGATCCCGATTTGGCCACCCAGCCGACTTTCTCCCGCTTGGAGAACTCCGTCACCAAGAAGGATCTGATGCGTCTGAGCCGGTGGCTGCTACGCCGTTATGTGCGCTCCCTGAAGAAGAGACGTCCCGCCAAGATCATCCTGGATCTGGACAGTACCGACGACCACACTCACGGCCAACAGGAGTTCGCCTTCTACCACGGGTATTACCGAAACCACATTCTGCATCCTTTGCTGATCTTCGATGCCGCCACGGGAGACCTGGTCTGTGCCGTGTTGAGACCTGGCAACAAGGGGGCTGCCTCTCACATCGTGCCCATTCTGAAGCGCGTCGTGGAGGCCATCCGACAAGCAGTGGGGACGGATGTCGAGATTGAGATTCGGGCCGACAGCGGCTTTGCCACGCCTCGGCTCTACGAGTTCTGTGAAGGTGAAGAGAATCAACTCCAATATGTCATTGGGTTAAGTCGCAACCCTCGCCTGCAGCGAGTGGTCGAGCCCCTGCTGGATTCGACTCGGCTGCAGTTCGTTGAGCGGGAGGAAAAACAGCGTCAGTTTGACGAGTTTCTTTATCGAGCCAACAGCTGGGATCGATCCCGTCGCGTCATTGTCAAAGTGGAGGTCGATCAGCGCGGGATCAATCGTCGCTTTGTGGTCACCAACCGGGACGATCTCTGCTCCCAATCACTTTATGACCACTACACCGACCGAGGGCAGACCGAGAACTTCATCAAGGCCTTTAAGAATCATCTGAGCATGGACCGACTCAGCTGTCATCGATTCCTGGCCAACCAGTTTCGACTCCTCCTGCATGCACTGGCTTACCAGATGTTCGTGCGCCTGCGCGACTATCTGCACGGAACCCCCTGGCACAAGCTCGAAATCGAAACCTTACGTCGTCGTGTCCTCAAGATCGGGGCCCGGATCCGACAAACCACTCGACGCATCTGGGTCCATCTTTCCTCAGCCTTTCCCGAACAACCCCTCTTTCACCTCGTCTTGAGTCGCCTGAACTCCAGCTAGCTTCTCCCAGTTCCCCGAAAAACCGCTTCCGACACTCATCCAGGCCCAGATCTGTCTGAAATTCACTCCCCCAACCACTCAAACGCCTCGCCAACCGATATTCTTCGCAAATCCGCCTGTCACAACTGCCCGCTTCCGAGTTGGGCCACTTCTCGAGCCCTTTTTCAACAGCGGATTACGGTTCTTGCATAATCCGGGTTAGCGGAAGTTTTCGACCAGCATCAGGTCGGATCCAGGGAATACCCCCTCGTTCAGCAGGGCCCAGCGGCCGTCCGGGGAAACGGACCAGAGGCGCGCATGCTGCATGCGCAGGCCCGAAACAATGGGGGTAGCTTCAGCGCTGTCGAAAGGCAGGAACCACAGCGTCGAGGCGTCTGAAAAGAAGTAGACTCCCCAGTCCGCAACCGAGAACCTTGTGGCCCCTTCCTGACGCAGATCGGCCACGTAACGCGCTTGTCCGCCCTGGGCAGGCACCCTCCAGAGACTCCGCCGGTCGTCCACATCCCTGGAGAAGAAAAGGGTCTGGCCATCGGGTGACTCGAGAGCAAAACGCCCGCCGTCATCGGTGACTCGTTCTGCATCGCCCCCGGCCGCCGGGATTTTCCAGATCTGCCGGTCTCCGCTGCGGTCGGAGCTAAAGTAGATCCATTGGCCATCTCGAGACCAGCTGGGGCTGTTGTCATTTGCGGGATGCTGCGTCAGATTCCTATGGTCCCCTCCCCCGGAGCTGATGACACAAATTTCAGCGTTTCCCTCAAGTGAACAAAAGAAAGAGATCGACTCCCCGTGCGGAGACCAGCGTGGCTGGCTGACGGCACCATTGAGCCTGGTCACCTGGAACTCGGACTCGGCCGACCCGTCGCTGTTGCACGTCCAGATCTCAGTGATGCCCGAGTCCTTGGAAGCGTACGCAATTTTTTTCCCGTCGTGGGAGTAACTGGCCCGGCCTCGCTGGCGAGTGGACAGGGCGAACTCCTGAGGCTTCCATTGCTCACTGCCCCAACTCACGCCGGGGCCGGGCAGCTCAACTCGGAGAATTCCCCCGCCAAATGTCATTTCGGCAAAGGCCAGACGGTCCCCCTGTGCCGACAAAGCGGGATAAGCTGCGACCTCATGAGAAACGTTCAGGGGTCTCATACCCTCCGGGTCCCTGACCGGGATTCGGTGCAAGCGAGTGTCTGCGGTTTTCCCAAAAACAACAATGATCTCCCCTCCGTCGAGCGTCCAGACCGGATAAGCGTAAACCCCGGGTTCGTGGGTGAGTGGTTCCGGCTCACCGGCAGCCTGGTAGTCTTCCGAGAGAGAAAGGAGGTAGATCTGGCCGGCTCCACGTCCCCGACGCGAAAAGGCCAGCCTGCGGCTATCGGGGGAAAAAGCAGGATGCATGTCATACCCCCCTGCCGGCGGCCAGGTCATCCTTTGTTTCTTACCCGAGCTGATCGACACCAGATAGATGGCAGTCGGTTCGCCGCTTTTCTCCCGGGCGGAAATGGCCAGCCACCGGCCGTCGCTGGACCAGGTCAGACGGTACGTTCCCCAGGGCGGATAAGCATCGAGGATGATGTCAGTGACTTCCTGATCCTGATCCGGCCTACCCCGGGAAGGGATCAGTCTGATCTCTGCCTGATCGCCTTCGATGATTCGAACAAAGGCGATCTCCTGCCGAATCGGAGACCAGGCCGGGGCGGTATCTCGAGCCGGGTGAGTGGTCAATCGACGCTGGTCTTCGGTGCCGATCTGCCTAACATAGATATCCCGGTTCCGGTTATCGAGGTTCACTCCGGACCAGGCAAAGGCCACCTGATTCCCATCCGGAGAAAAGGACGGGTGGGTCTCGATCCCCCGGAAAGTCGTCAGAGGAACCGGCTGCAGCATCACCTCGGGTGCAGGCGAGGAGAACCACAGCCAGGCCACCACAACGGTTGCCACAGCGACCAGGGCCACAGCCACACGAGTCGCCAGGCGTGAAAGGCCGTTCTCCTTCTCGCCGCCGGAGCCATCGCCGAGGACGACGGATCGCCCGCCAGCTGGGCCAGACCGGCTTGGACCTCCTCGATCGACTGCCAGCGCTCCTTCCTTTGCTTGGCCAGCAGCTTCATCACCACCGGCTCCAGATCTTCCGTGACCTCCGGACGCAACCGCCTGACCGATTCGGGTTCGTTCCCCAGAATCGCCACCGCCGTGTCGGCGGACAGAGAACGGCGAAAGGGATGCTCTCCCGTCAGCATCTCGTAGAGTATGACTCCCAACGAAAACAGATCCGACCGGGTGTCCACCTTCTGTCCCCGCACCTGTTCCGGGGACATGTAGGGCAGCGTCCCCACCGTGGTCCCGGTCTTGGTCATGCCCGTCTGGGACTGCTCCTGACCTTCAGGGTGAATCAACTGCTTGGCCAGCCCGAAGTCCATCACTTTCACGTGCCCGTCCGGAGTGAGCATGATGTTGGCCGGCTTCAGATCCCGATGCACGATGCCCCGCTGGTGCGCCTCTGCCAGGGCCTCGGCAATCTCCGCGGCGATCTGCCAGGCTTCCCTCAGAGTCAGAGGTCCTTCGGCCAGCTTCTCTCGCAGGGTCTGGCCCTCCACGTACTCCAGGGAAATGAAGACCGTTTCGTCCTCTTCCCCAATCTCATAGACTTTGCACAGAAACGGGTGGTCCAAAGCAGCCGCCAGCTTCGCTTCCTGCACAAAGCGTCGGCGGGCCGTATCGTCCTGCTGCAGGAAGTCGGGCAAGAACTTGAGGGCGACTTTGCGGTCCAGTGTGGCGTCCCGGGCCAGGTAGACTTCTCCCATCCCCCCGGCTCCCAGCAGGGAGACAATCTCATAGGAGCCCACCTGTTGCCCCAATCGCTCAGATTTCATCGGGCCTTCTCCGCCTCAAATACTTCAAGATTGGCGCTGATTATAGCAGTGGGGTGGCTGGGTTCTAGGTTCTGGGTGCTGGGTTCTGGGTGCTGGAATTGGTGCGCTCATGGCCACTCGCATTTGCTCGGTTCGTTGGCGGACTCCCGGCAGCCGAGCGCTGCTGCGCGCTCCTTGTCATTCGCGCCTCCGCGGGCTCGGCGATTCCTCACGGCAGCTTCGACTTGCTGTACAAGCGAAGGGAACCAAAAGGGAAGAGAGTAGACTGTGCCTCTCTTAGCGGAAGTCCTCGACGAGCTTCAGGTCGGATTCAGCGTATCCCGACGCGTTCAGCAGGGCCCAGCGGCCGTCCGGGGAAACGGAGAAGAGGCGCACCTGCTGCCTGCGCAGGCCCGAAACAATGGGGACAGCTTCACCGCTGTCGAAAGGCAGAAACTGTAGCGTCGATACGTCTGAAAAGAAGTAGACTCCCCGGTCCGAAACCGAGAATCTGGTAGCCCCTTCCTGACGCAGATCGCTAGCGTAGTGCGCTTCTCCCTCCGGGAGAGGCATCCTCCAGAGACTCCGCCGGGCGGCCTCATCTCTGGAGAAGTAAAGGGTCTTGCCATCGGGCGACTCGAGAGCAAAACGCCCGCCGTCATCGGTGACCGGTTCTGGATCGCCTCCGACAGCCGGGATCTTCCAGATTTGCCGGTCTCCGCTGCGGTCGGAGCTAAAGTAGATCCATTGGCCATCGCGTGACCAGCTCGGGTCCGCGTCACCAGCCGGGTGCTCGGTCAGGTTCGTTACGGCGCCACCGCCGGAGCCAATGACGCAGATGTCGGCGTTCCCTTCCAAGAGACACACAAAAGAGATCGACCGCCCGTCCGGAGACCAGCTTGGCTGGTTGACATTAGGACCATTCAGTCTAGTCACTCGTAACTCGCCCGACCCGTCGCTGTTACATGACCAGATCTCATGGCTGCCCGAGTCCCTGGAAGAGTAAGCAATTTTTTTCCCGTCGGGGGAGTAACTGGCCCGGCTTCGGGCGCGCGTGGAGAAGGCAAAGTCCTCAGGCCTCCATTGCTCACGGCCCCAAGTCGCGCCGGGAGGGGGCAGCTCGACTCGGAGAATTCCCCCGCCGCCGCCAAAATTCATCTCGGCAAAGGCCAGACGGCCCGGTTGCGCCGACAGAGCGGGATAATATCCGGCCTCATGAGAAACGTTCAGGGGACTCATACCCTCTGGGCGGGCGAGCGGGATCCGGTGTAGACGAGCGAATGAGGGGGTTCCAAAGGATACAATGATCTCTGTTCCGTCTCGCGTCCAGACCGGATAGGCGTAGAACCCGGTATCCCGGGTTAACAGTTTTGGCCCACCTTCACGCTGATAGTCTTCCGAGAGGGGCAGAAGATAGACCTGGTCGGTCCCGCCACCACCTGTGGTCGCCACTTTACGTACAAAGGCCAAATGGGTGTTGTCGGGGGAAAAAGCCGGGTGGACATCCTTGAATCGTGCCGGCGGCGAGGTCAGCCATCGCTCCTCTCCCGAGCTAATCGACCTCAAATAAATAGCACCCGATTCGCCGCTTTCTGGCCGGGCGGAAATAGCCAGCCACTGACCATCGCCGGACCAGGTCAGACGGTACGGGCCAAACGGTGGAAAATCATCGAGGATGACGTCAGCTATTTTCCGATCCGTACCGCCCTGAGAAGGGATCCGTCTGATCTCTGCCTGGCCGTCCTCGATCATTCGAACAAAGGCGATATCCGACCCGTCCGGAGACCAGGCCGGGGCCGTCTCCAGAGCCGGGTGATCGGTCAATCGACGCCGTTCTTGCGTGTCGATGTGCTTGACATAGATATCCCGGTTGTCCAGGTTCTGGCCGTTCCAGGCAAAGACCACCTCACTGCCGTCCGGGGAAAAGGAGGGGTGGCTCTCCATCCCCGGGAGACTGGTCAGAGGAACCGGCTGCAGCATCATCTCGGGTGCAGGCCGGGAGAACCACAGCCAGGCAACGACAACTGCCACCACCGCGACCAGAGCCACGGCCACACGAGTTGCCAGGCGGGAGAAGGCTGTTCGCCTTCCCGCCGCCGCAAGCACCGACGAGGACGACGGATCGCTCACCAGTTGAGCCAGGCTGGCTCGCACCTCCTCCACCGACTGCCAGCGATCCCCCCGCTCCTTGGCCAGCAGCTTCATCACCACTGACTCCAGCTCTTCCGCAACCTCAGAACGCAGCTTTCGGACCGGCTCGGGTTCATTCCCCAGAATCGCCACCGCCGTGTCCGCCGCCAGGGAACGGCGAAAGGGATGCTCTCCCGTCAGCATCTCGTAGAGCATGACTCCCAACGAGAACAGATCCGAGCGGGTGTCCACCTTCCGTCCCCGCACCTGCTCCGGGGACATGTAGGGCAGCGTCCCCACCGTGGTGCCGGTCTTGGTCATGCCCGTCTGGGACTGCTCCTGACCTTCCGGGTGAATCAACTGCTTGGCCAGACCGAAGTCCATCACCTTCACGTGCCCGTCCGGGGTGAGCATGACGTTGGCAGGCTTCAGATCGCGGTGCACGATGCCCCGCTGATGGGCCTCTCCCAGGGCTTCGGCGATCTCCGCGGCGATCTGCCAGACTTCCGGCAGGGCCAGAGGACCGTCGGCCATCTTCTCTCGCAGGGTCTGGCCTTGCACGTACTCGAGAGAAATGAAAACCGTTTCGTCCTCTTCCCCAATCTCATAGACCTTACACAGAAACGGGTGGTCCAAGGCAGCCGCCAGCTTCGCTTCCTGCACGAAGCGTCGGCGGGCCGTGTCGTCTTGTTGCAGGAAATCGGGTAAAAACTTCAGCGCGACTTGGCGGCCCAGCGTGGCGTCCCGGGCCAGGTAGACTTCTCCCATCCCGCCGGACCCCAGCAGGGAGACGATCTCATAGGAGCCCACCTGTTGCCCCAGCCGCTCAGATTTCATCGGGCCTTTCTCTGTCTGGTAGTCCGGAATTGCTGCTGATTATAGCAGCGGGACTACGCTCCCTCTCCAGACAGACGAGGGCGCGCTCATTTCCATTCGCGTTTGCTCGGTACATCGGCAGATTTCCCGGCAGCTGAGCGCTGCTGCGCACTCATTTCCATTCGCGCCTCTGTCCGCCCGGCGACGGATCAGATCCCCTCGAAACCGGCTCGTGAGCCGTAAGGAAACGTCCCCGTCGAGGAACTGTCAGAGGCAGGAACGGAAGTGACTGCGCCGCGACCCGCAGGGTCGCTCTTACAGGAACGGAAGTGACTGCGCCGCGGCCGTAAGCCGCGTTCCTCAGGAACGCAAGTGGCTGCGGAGCGGCCGTAGGCCGCGTCCCTGAGGAGCCGAAGCGACTGCGCAGACAGGAGCGGAAGCTGCCGGGAGAAGGGTTCCTAACGGAAGTCTTCGACTAGCCACAGATCGGATTCGGGGGGAGGATACCTGTTCAGCAGCGCCCAGCGGCCATCCGGAGAGACCGACGTCAGTTGAAGCCCCTCCAGCTGGTCCTTCTTCAGGCCGGAAAAAACGGGCGTGGCCTCCTCGCTGTTAAAAGAGAGGAACTGAAGCGTCGAGAAGTCTGGAAAAAAGTAGATTCCCTCCGTTTCTATGGCCAGGGAGGGAAATCCGGAAGAGGGGACCACAATGGTCGGTATCAACAGACTCTCCTCGCCCCCGTTCACCGGGATTCTCCAAACACTCTGCTGACCGTCCTCAACCCTGAAAGAAAAGAAGCTCTCTCCATCTGGCGATTCGAGCGCAGAACTCCCGTCATCCCCGGTGACCCGTTCCGCCTGGCCGCCTGCCGCCGGTATCTTCCAGATCTGCTCCTCTCCGCTACGGTCGGACCAAAAATAGATCCATTGGCTGTCTCCCGACCAGCCCAACCACCGGTCACTGGCGGGGTTCTGGGTCAGATTATTTCTCCAGGCCTCCCCTCCGCCCCGGGGAGTGACACAGATCTCATCATTTCCTTCCAATGGGCACGAGAAAGAAATCCACTCCCCGTCCGGGGACCAGCGTGGAGCATTGACCGCGGGACCATCGAAGAAAGTCAGCGGTTCCTGGTCCGCGCCGTCACTGGTGCACTCCCAGATCTCGTGGAAGCCGGACTGCAATGCGACGAAAACAATTCTTTTCCCGTCGGGAGAGTAACGGGCATGTGCATTCGAAAGAGTGGACGAGAGGAACTCACGAGGCTCCCACTCCGCACTGCCCCACCTCGCACCCGGGCCGGGCAACTCAACTCGGAGAATCTGAGAGGAAAATCTAAGGTCGGCATAAACCAAGCGGCCCTCGGACGACACATCTGGAAACCTGCCCGCCTCGTGATTCAGGTTCAGGGCTCTCATCCGTTCCGGGGCGGATACCGGGACCCTGTACAGACGAGTATACGAGGGCGCCCCAAAGGCAAAAATGATCTCCCTTCCGTCGGGCGTCCAGACTGGATGATCATACGTCCCACTCTGCCGGGTTAACTGTTCCTCTTTCCCGGCGGGCCGGTAGTCTTCTGTGAGGGGAAGGAGGTAGATCTGACTGGTCACCCCCTTTCCCCGACGCACAAAGGCCAGCATGCGATCATCGGGGGAAAAAGCAGGAGAGACGTCACCACCTGCCGACAGGGGGGGTGAGGTCAGCGGGCGGCTCTTACCCGAGCCGATCGACACCAGAAAGATGGCAGTCGGCTCGCCGCTGTTCTCCCGGGCGGAAACGGCCAGCCGCTGGCTGTCCCGGGTCCAGGCCAGAGGGGCTTGCCAACCGGAAATGACGTTGCTCTCAGCGGACACCGGGGCCACCGGGGTATCCAGACCACCGACACGGGAAGGGACGACTCGAATCTCGGCCTGGCCGTCTCCGATGTCTCGCAGGAATGCGATCTTCGACCGATCCGGAGACCAGGCGGGGGCCGTATCCCTGGCCTGGTGCTCTACCAGTGCTGGCCGGGCGCCCGTATCGATCTGCAGAACATAGATATCAAAGTTTTCCTGTTTGTCTCCACTCCAGGCGAAGGCCAGCTCACTCCCATCCGGGGAAAGAGACGGCTGAATCTCGATCCCCCGCAGACTGGTGAGGGGATTTGCCTTGAGCAGCACGTCGGGTACGGGCCGGGAGAACCACAGCCAGGCCACGACAACCGCGGCCACAGCCACCAGGGCCACCACCACACCACTCGCCAGGCGCGAGAGGGCGGTTCCCCTCCCCGCCGCCGCAACCACCGAGGAGGACGACGGATCGCTCATCAGTTGCGCCAGGCTGTTTCGCAACTCCTCCACCGACTGCCAGCGGTCATCCTGCTGCTTGGCCAGCAACTTCATCACCAGCGACTCCAGCTCCTCTGTGACCTCCGGGCGCAACTCTCTAACGGGTGCGGGTTCGTTCCCCAGAATCGCTACGGCCGTGTCCGCCGCAAGAGAACGGCGAAAGGGATGCTCTCCCGTCAGCATCTCGTAGAGCATGACGCCCAACGAAAACAGATCGGACCGGGTGTCCACCTTCTGTCCCCGCACCTGCTCCGGGGACATGTAGGGCAGTGTCCCCACCGTCGTGCCGGTCTTGGTCATGCCCGTGAGCGACTGCTCCTGACCTTCATCGTGAATCAGCTGCTTGGCCAGCCCGAAGTCCATCACCTTCACGTGTCCATCCGGGGTGAACATGAGGTTGGCCGGCTTCAGATCTCGATGCACGATGCCCCGCTGGTGCGCCACTGCCAGGGCCTCGGCGATTTCCGCGGCGATCTTCCAGGCTTCTCTCAGGGCCAGAGGACCTTTGGCCAGCTTCTCCCGCAGGGTATGGCCTCGCACGTACTCCAGAGAAATGAAGGCCCTCTCGTTCTCTTCTCCAATCTCATAGACCTTGCAGATAAACGGGTGGTCCAGGGCAGCCGCCAGTTTGGCTTCCCGCACAAAGCGTTTGCGGGCCGTGTCCTCTTGCTGCAGGAAGTCGGGCAAAAACTTGAGAGCGACTTTGCGGCCCAGCGTGGCGTCCCGGGCCAGGTAGACTTCTCCCATGCCTCCGGCCCCCAGAAGGGAAACAATCTCGTAGGAGCCTACCTGTTGCCCCAGGCGGGAATCGGCCTGATCCCGGGCCATGGCCCGGGCCTCCACTTCCAGGGCCGGCGCTTCCAGAAAGCCTTCCGCTTTTGTCTCCTGGGCCAGCAGATCTTCGACTTCGCGGCGCAGGGTCTCGTCCCCGGCGCAGGCCTCCTCCAGAAAAGCCGCCCGCCCACTCGGCTCCTGCTCCAGGGCGGCTTCACAGATGCGCTCGATCTGCTGCCAGCGATCAGGTTTCATACCGGTTTGTACTCCAGAAGTGCCGCTGATTATAGCAGCGACCGGGCCATCCTTCTCCACACCGATAAGGGCGCGCTCTTTTCCATTCCCATTTGCTCGGTACATCGGCAGATTTCCCGGCAGCTGAGCGCTGCTCCGCGCTCATTGCCATTCGCGCCTCCGTCGACTCGGCGACGGTTCAGATCAGCTTCGAAACGCGCCGCGAAGGCGCTGAGGAAACTGCACCGTCAAGGAAAGTTCAGAGGCAGGAACGGTAGTGACTGCGTGGCGACCCGCAGGGTCGACATCTTCAGGAACGGAAGCGACTGCGTGGCGGCCGTCAGGCCGACATCTTCAGGAACGGTAGTGACTGCGTGGCGACCCGCAGGGTCGACATCTTCAGGAGCGGAAGCGACTGCGTGGCGACCCGCAGGGTCGACATCTTCAGGAGCGGAAGCGACTGCGCAGCGGCCGGAGGCCGCTATCTTCAGGAGCGGAAGCGACTGCGCAGCGGCAGCGGGCCGCGATCCTGAGGAACGGTAATGACTGCGCAGAGTGGGAGGGACCTCAGGGCCGCGACCGCCGAGCTTGTCCGTTCATGAACGCAGGTCGCCGCCCCGAGGCGCCTCCCCCATTCCGGGACCGAGCGGAAGACATGTTTCTAGCGGAAGTTTTCGACCAGCAACAGGTCGGATCCAGCCGGCAACCCTTGGTTCAGCAGGGCCCAGCGGCCGTCAGGGGAAACTGAAGTCAGGCGGCCTCCTCCTTGTGCTTCGGTCAATCCCGTAAGAATGGGAATGGCCTTGTCGGAGTCAAAAGGGAGGAACTTGAGAAGGGTCCCACTCTCCACCGCCTGAAGGCGGTGGATTCGACATGCGACTGAAGTCGCCTAAAGACCTCGCTTCGCTCGCAGGCTGACTACTCAGTGACCCGAAAATCGTCGTCTCGGGTCTCGACATCTTGGGTTTCGATATACTCTGCAACCATCGTATCGTTCACATTCCCAGTCGTCGCCACGAAGTACCCTCGTGCCCAAAGATGTCGTCCCCAAAACTCCTTGCGCAACTTGCGGTGATCTTGCAGTAGATGATGCGACGTTTTCCCTTTGATCGCCTGCATCACTCGGCTCGGCGCCAATCTCGGCGGCACATCCAACAACAAATGTACATGATCGGGTCGCACATGCCCCTTCACGATCTCGATATCCAACGATCGGCAAATCTCTCGCGTCAGGTCCCGCACCTCTTTCCCGATCTCTCCTCGCAGAGCCGGCTTGCGGTACTTGGTGATGAACACAAAGTGATATCTCAGCCGATACACTGCATGCGAACTTTTCCGATACTCAGACACCTCCGCAGTGTACCCCCAAGCCTCCTGAAGGCTTCGCCTAAAGGCGAGGGGGTTCACCCATCCCAGAGTGGGACCTTAAGCGTCGACGAGTCTGGCGTCGACGAGTCTGAAAAGAAGTAGACTCCCCGCTCCGCCACCGCGAATCCGGTGTTGCCAGTGGCTATCGCTGCAACGAACCTCTCCTCGCCCCCCTGGACAGGCATCTTCCAGAGACTCCGCCGACCGGCCTCTTCCCTGGAGAAGTAGAGAGTCCGGCCATCGGGCGACTCCAGCGGAGAACGCCCACCGGTGTCGGTGACCTGATCTGGGTCGCCCCCTCCAGCCGGCATCTTCCAGATCTGCCAGTCTCCGCCCCGGTCGGAGCTGAAGTAGATCCATTGCCCATCTCGAGACCAGCTGGGGCTGTTGTAACCAAGGGGATGGTCCGTCAGATTCTCCGGAGTCCCACCGCCGGAGCCAATCACACAGATGCCGCTCTCCAGCGGGCACCGGAAAGCAATCCACTTCCCGTTCGGGGACCAGCTTGACGTTGTGCCGCCGACGGTAGGGTCGTCGTAAAACGTCAGTCGGCTTTCATTCTTCCCGTCGCTGTCGCACACCCAGATCTCAAAATTGCCTGACCGCTTTGAGACAAAGGAAATCCTCTTCCCGTCGTGGGAGTAACGCGCCCCTACGTCCGACACAGTGGACGAGAAAAACTCGTGAGGCTCCCCTGGGACGGCGCCCACGTCGGCGCCGGGATCAGGCAACTCAACCCGGAAAGTGTGCATGGATGGAACTCTCATTTCGGCAAAGGCCAGACGGTCCCCCTGTGCCGACAAAGCGGGATAAACTGCGCCCTCATGAGCAACGTTCAGGGGTCTCATACCCTCCGGGTCTCTGACCGGGATTCGGTGCAAAAGAGTGCGTGTCATTATCCCAAAGGCAACAATGATCTCCCTTCCATCGAGTGTCCAGACCGGCTGATAGTAGGTGCCGCTCCGCCGGGTGAGCGGCACCGGCTCATCCACTGCCTGGTACTCATCTGAGAGAGAAAGGAGGTAGACCTGGTGGCTGCTACTGCTCACACGCACAAAGGCCAGATTGCTGTTATCGGGTGAAAAAGCAGGATTTCTGTCATAGCCCCCTGCCGGCGGCGAGGTCAGCCTTCGTTTTTCACCCGTGTTGATCGACACCAGATAGACGGCAGTCGGCTCGCCGCTTTTCTCCCGGGCGGAAATGGCCAGCCACCGGCCGTCCCGGGACCAGGCCAGACGGTATGCTCCCCATTTTTCAGGCCAAGGATTGAGGAGGATGTCAGTGACCAGGTGATCCGTCCCACCCCGAGAGGGGATCAGTCTGATCTCTGCCTGACCGTCCTCGATCATTCGAACAAAGGCGATCTCCGACTCGTCCGGAGACCAGGCCGGGGCCGTCTCCAGAGCCGGGTGGGTGGTCAATTGGCGCTGGTCTCCGGTGCCGATCTGTTTGACATAAATATCCCGGTTGTCCCCATTCTCTCCGTCCCATGCGAAGGCCACCTCATTCCCATCCGGCGAGAAGGACGGGTGAGTCTCGATCCCCGGGTGACTGGTCAGAGGAACCGGCAGCAGCATCACCTCCTGTGCGGACCGGGAGAACCACAGCCAGGCCACGACAACGGTTACCACAGCGACCAGGGCCACCGCCACACGAGTCGCCAGGCGCGAAAAGGCCGTTCTCCTTCCCGCCGCCGGAACCATCGCCGAGGACGACGGATCGCTCGCCAGCTGGGCCAGACCGGCTTGGACCTCCTCGATCGACTGCCAGCGATCCCCCCGCTCCTTGGCCAGCAGTTTGGCCACCACCGACTCCAGCTCCTCTGTCACCTCCGGACGCAGCTTTCGCACCGATTCGGGTTCGTTCCCCAGAATCGCCACCGCCGTGTCGGCGGACAGAGAACGGCGAAAGGGATGCTCTCCCGTCAGCATCTCGTAGAGGATGACTCCCAACGAGAACAGATCCGAGCGGGTGTCCACCTTCTGCCCCCTCACCTGCTCCGGGGACATGTAAGGCAGCGTCCCCACTGTGGTCCCGGTCTTGGTCATGCCCGTCTGGGACTGCTCCTGACCTTCAGAGTGAATCAACAGCTTGGCCAGCCCGAAGTCCATCACCTTCACGTGCCCGTCCGGGGTGAGCATGATGTTGGCCGGTTTCAGATCCCGATGTACGATGCCCCGCTGGTGCGCCTCTGCCAGGGCCTCGGCGATCTCCGCGGCGATCTGCCAGGCTGCCTGCAGGGCCAGCGGACCGTCGGCCATCTTCTCTCGCAGGGTCTGGCCTTGCACGTACTCGAGGGAAATGAAGACCGTTTCGTCCTCTTCCCCAATCTCATAGACTTTGCAGAGAAACGGGTGGTCCAAAGCAGCCGCCAGCTTCGCTTCCTGCACGAAGCGTCTGCGGGCCGTGTCGTCCTGTTGCAGGAAGTCGGGTAAAAACTTCAGCGCGACTTTGCGGCCCAGCGTGGCGTCCCGGGCCAGGTAGACTTCTCCCATCCCCCCGGCGCCCAGCAGGGAGACAATCTCATAGTTGCCTACCTTTTGCCCCAACCACTCAGATTTCATCGGGCCTTTCCCTATCTCGTAGTCCGGAATTGGCGCCGATTATAGCAGTGGGATGGCTGGGTTCTAGGTTCTGGGTGCTGGGTGCTGGAATTGGCCCGCTCATTGAATGTGAGAGGGGCCTCAGGGCCGCGACCGCCGAGTGTGTTGTCCAATCGTCCCGGTCGCCGCCCCAAGGCGCTTCCCACATTTCCAGTTTCAAGAAAAATTCCGGACCTTTGTAGTTTCTGGACCCGTTTTCCGTCTTCCCTGCTGAGAGACAAAAAAAGGAGGATGAAACGATGACAATCCAAGCCACAATCACCACCCTGGTCCTAAGCGTTTCACTCATCTCCGGTTCCTGGGGGTACGGAGGTGTTCTCGAAGCTGAACCGTCAGGTACAATCTGGCTGGACGCCGCAGGAACCCCTCTGCCCTTCCAGGACGAATCGGAGATCCTGGAGTTCCTGCGCACCGCCCGGGTCGTGACGCAGAAGACGGTTCGCGTGGGTGTCAATAAGATTTCCAAGGTGCTGCTCGAGAAGGACGGCGTGCAACTGCACGGGGCCTTCCGCGATGTGAGCATCTACAAGAGCCGGCTCACCATGGACAACGGCGACGTCATACGCAACTTTCGAGATGATTGCCGTTTTGAAGTGGCTGCCTATCATCTCAGCAAACTGCTGGGCCTGGACAACGTTCCTCCCGTGGTCACGCGAAAAATCAGGCGTGATACCGGAACTCTGCAGGTCTGGGTCGAAAATTCCATGATGGAAATGAAGCGCCATTCGGAGAAGCTCAAGGCCCCCCAAGAACTGTCCTGGACCCGACAGTGGCAGACGGTTCGCCTGTTCGACAATTTGATTGACAACGAGGACCGCAACCAGGGGAACATCATGATCGATGAGGACTGGAAGCTGTGGATGATCGACCACACGCGGGCTTTTGGCAACACCAAGAAACTACGCCTTCCCCAGCTGGTTCGATGGTGCCGGAGCGATTTGTGGAAAAACCTGCAGAAACTGGATCGGGACGTGCTCAAGAAGGAGTGCAAGGGTCTTCTGAGCGGCGACCAGATCAAGGCTTTGATGGCACGCCGGGATCTGTTGGTCGAGCATATCCAGAAGCTCATCAACGAGAAGGGTGAAGGCTCGGTTCTGTTCGCCGACTGAAAAAAAGGGACAGTCTACTCTGCCACCAATTGTTGGGTGGCTGAAAAAAGGGGGCAGAGTAGACTGTCCCTTTTTTTCTCTTTTTTCTAGCCCCCGTTCACCTGTCCCAGGTATAGGTCCAACCAGTCCAGAATCTCTCTGACTTCTTCATTCAACAGACGCCTGAGGTGTGAGGAGTCGAAGAGCACGGGTTTCTTATGCTCTTCGGGGGTCCCCAGTAATTCAAACCTTGGAACCTGATTTCGGTCCAGCGCGAATATGGTGTCGTACCTTCCGTTCAAAAGCAGCACGGGCTGCCTGACTCGAGAAACGAAGTTGAGCGGGTCGATTTCCGGACGCGTCTTGAAATAGCTCAGACCACCGTCGCGAAGCACAGCCGTCCTCACTCGCTCTTCCACGGCCAGGAAGACCTGGCCCCACGTTGCCCCGAAACTGAACCCAAAATAGCCAAGCTGATCAGAGGCTATGTCCGAGCGGCTTTCCAGGTAATCAATGGAGCGGGACAGATCCTTCGCGATCAGGATGATTTGATCCCGGAAGGCAACACTGTCATCCCAGCCACCTCTAGCACCTTGACCGGTTGGGCCCCTGCGTTCGTAACTGCCTTTGTAGATAGGATAGAGCAGGGCACGGCCGCTGCGAATAATTGGCTCAGCAAGATAGAGCCACTGGAGCTCATCGCTCTTCATCGATCTCCGAAACGGACTTGATCCCGGAAAAAACACGACCGTTTGATAGGGCGGAATGCCGGCCTTCGGCAAGAACAGGTAGGCAGTGACTTTCTCACCGCCGTAGGCCGCATCAAAGGTGATCCTCTCCTTGTTCCAGTACGGAGAGCCGCTTTCAACTGTTTCGCTCTCTGCATTCAGATCGGTCTGGTCATAGGCATACAGGTCCCGATAAATACCAAACGTTCGGTCGTCGACCGGCCGCTCGCTGCCGTAATCGCGGCCTCCGAATTCTATTGGTTTCGTCAGATCAGCTGGAATCTCCCCAACCTGAACACATCGAAACCCATTGGCGGAAGCGCGGTCGAAGGGTGATCGGGCACCCGGAAAAGCAAACATATAATCCGCGTCCTCCCAGGCTCCACCCAGGATGAAGCGTTTCCCAGCGCTGGCGTTCCAGCACCATTCCCTGACGTTGCCAAACATGTCGTAGACTCCCCAGGGGCTGATGCCCTGGTGAGTTCCAACGGGTGCGAGATTCTCTCCGGAGAAATTACTCAGTGGCACAGAGTTCACAAAAAACAGATTCGCCACCCGGTACCACTGATGGACGGCGGGAAGGCTCTTGCCGACGAATTGGGCGTAGGCTGCAGCCTCGTACCAGCTCACCCCGCCTACCGGGTATTCGCCCTGTCCTTCAGGATAAGTTCCCAGCGACCACGTAGACGGACCTGGTCTTCCCGTGGCGTCGTGAAACTCGGCCATGCCTTCCTGGCGGGAAAGGACACGTCCATCTTTCACAAATTCGTGCGCCCAGTACTGCGGATTTCGATACCCGCCGGCATCCACGAACTGTTTGAACTCCCGGTTGGTGACTTCAAAGCGATCGATCAGAAAGCTGTCCAAAACCACACGATCGAGCCTCAGGGCTCCTGCTGCAACCACCGCAACGGCACCCTCCCCCACATACACCATTCCCCCACGAACGAGCGCCTCAGAACGAAGTTCCACCTGCAGCTTCATCTCGTTACTTGGTCCCGGCACCCAGGTGGCACGATCAACCGTCACATAATCCTCCCTGCTGACTCGCCAGCGATGGCTCTGAAGCGGCAGCCGGACCCCCTCTACAGGGGACACCCCCAGATGCCTCCACTCACCGTTTAGATCCGCATAGCCCCTGACGTAGACATCGGCCCCCGAGGGTTCGGTTTCGACGGACATCGACAGTGAGACTCGCGGCCAAAGTTCCTCGAGCACCGGGTCTCCAGGCAGGAATTCCTCTGCCTGGTCGGCGAGATGAAAGGCTGCCACCAAATCCTTTTCCTTGATGAGTCGCTCAATTTCGGGGATTGCTTCCTCTCTGGCCCAGCGCACCGGAAGCGCGTGACTGTAGTACCAGTAACCAGCCAGCGCTGCAGCCACGGCAACGACAGCCAGCAGGGCTACTGCAGTACGAGTTGCCCGTGAAAAGCCGGCTCTCTCCGCCGCTGCCAGAGCCACCGCCGAGGAGGACGAGGGATCGCTCACCAGGTGGGCCAGGCTGGCTCGCACTTCCTCCACCGACTGCCAGCGATCCTCCTGCTCTTTGGCCAGCAGTTTCGTCACCACCGACTCCAGCTCTTCTGTGACCTCCGGACGTAACTTGCCGATCTTCTCGGGCTCCTTCCCCAGAATCGCAACAGCCGTGTCCGCGGCCACAGAACGCCGAAAGGGATGCTCTCCCGTCAACATCTCGTAGAGGATGACGCCAAACGAAAAGAGATCCGATCGGGTGTCGACCTTCTGCCCCCGCACCTGCTCCGGGGACATGTAAGGCAGTGTCCCCACCGTGGTCCCCGTCTTGGTCATGTCTAAGAAGGACTGTTCTTGATCGGGGGAGTGAACGAGCTGCTTGGCCAGGCCGAAGTCCATCACTTTCACGTGCCCGTCCGGGGTGAACATGATGTTGGCCGGCTTCAGATCCCGATGCACGATGCCCCGCTGGTGCGCCTCTGCCAGGGCCTCGGCAATCTCGGCGGCGATCTTCCAGGCTTCCGCCAGGGTCAAGGGACCTTCGGCCAGCTTCTCTCGCAACGTCCGGCCTCGCACATACTCCAGGGAAATAAAGGCCCTGCCGGCCTCTTCTCCAATCTCATGGACACTGCAGATAAACGGGTGGTCCAGGGCAGCCGCCAGTTTGGCTTCCTGCACAAAGCGTCTGCGCGCAGTGTCGTCCTGCTGCAGGAAGTCGGGCAGAAACTTGAGGGCGACCTGGCGGCCCAGTGTGGCGTCCCGGGCCAGGTAGACTTCTCCCATCCCTCCGGCCCCGAGCAGGGAGACAATCTCGTAGGAACCCACCTGTTGACCCAGCCGGGGCCGGGACTGGTTGCGCACCATGGCCCGGGCCTCCACTTCCAGGGCGGGGGATTCCAGGAAGTCTTCGGGTTTCGTCTCCTCGGCCAGAAGGTCTTCGACTTCGCGGCGCAGGGTCTCATCGCCTGCGCAGGCTTCTTGCAGGAAAGCCGTCCGCCGGCTCGGCTCATGCTCCAGGGCGGCTCGACAGATGCGCTCGATCTGCTGCCAGCGATCAGATTTCATCCAGTGCCCCTTCGCGTTCTCTGCGACCGTAGGGGCCGGTCTTGAACCGGCCCGCCCAACGGGCGACCACCAGGGTCGCCCCTACGGATGGAACCCGCCCCAAGCCTTGAGGAACGAGTAGAGTCTCGTCAACGCACACCCAGGTTTGTACCCTCCGCCCTTTGAAGAAAGCTTGAGGAAGTTTGGAATCTTCTTTGAATTCGTCAGTGGAAGTTTTCCACCAGCTTCAGGTCGGCTAGAAGTTCCCCCCGCTGGAGCAGGGCCCAGCGGCCATCGGGAGAGACCGACGTCAGGTAAGCCTGACTCAGGTCAGGGGCCGGGGAAACGGGGATGGCTTTGCCGGTGTCAAACGGGAGAAACTGAAATGTCGAGTCGTCGGATAAGAAGTAGACTCCCAGGTCCGCAACCGCAAAACTAATTCCGCGCAACGCTGAAACGTAGATCTCCTCTCCTCCCCCGGCAGGCATCGTCCAGAGACTCCTCTGGCCGTCCGCATCCCTGGAAAAGTAAAGGGTCTGGCCATCGGGCGACTCCAGCGCAAAACCTCCGCCGTTCTCGGTGACCTTGCTCGGCCTCCCGCCACCTGCAGCCGGTATCTTCCAGATCTCCTTTTCTCCAGTGCGGTCGGAACTAAAGTAGATCCATTCGCCATCCCGGGACCAGCTCGGAGGCCCGTCATGAGCGGTGTGCTTAGTCAGATTCCTCGAATCCCCTCCCCCGGAGCTAACGACACAAATGTCATTGTTGCCCTCCAGTGGGCATATGAAAACGACCTGCTTCCCGTCCGGGGACAAGCGCGGCCTGTTGACCGCGACTTCAGGAAGGTTGAAAAACGTCAAGCGTCTTTTTTCTTTGCCGTCACTGTTGCACACGCAGATCTCGCGACCGCCCGACTCGTGTGAGACGAAAGCGACCATTTTACCGTCGTGTGAGTAACTGGCAGAGGCGTTCAGCCGGGTAGACGAGATGAACGGGTGCCCCTTGCTGGCGGTGCCTTCGCTTACACCGGGGCGAGGGAGCTCAACACGGACAATCTGCAACAAGCCCCTGCGTTCGACAAAGGCCAGACGACCCTTTTTTGCCGACAAAGCGGGATAACGCCCCGTCTGATGAAAAAAATTCAGGGGTCTCCTCGCGTCCGAGCCGGATACGGAGATTCGGAACAGGTGACCGCTGGTCATGGTGCCAAAAACGAAAACGATCTCTCTTCCGTCGAGTGTCCAGACCGGGGCAGCGTAGAATCCGGGATCCCGGGTTAACTGGTCCGGCTCACCCGCAGCCTGGTAGTCTTCCGAGAGGGGAAGAAGGTAGATCTGACTGCTCACGCCGCTCACACGCACAAAGGCCAGCCTGCGGTTATTGGGAGAAAAAGCAGGAAAGGCGTCATAGTCCCCTGCCGGGGGTGAGGTCAGCCTTCGCTTGTCACCCGAGTGGACCGACACCCTCGTTCGGCGGACCCCAGGTGAGGGGATAGACCAGCTGATTCAGATTCAAAAGCACGGTATGGCCTAAAAAGCCGTGCCGGCTTTCCTCATTGACGTAGACAATGGTCTCCTGGTCTGAGAATGGCTCCGGTTCGCCCCGAAACTTCTGAACGTCGGTGATCAGCCCTCCCCACTTGGTGGCCAGGATGTTGACGATGTTCAAATCCTCTCCCTTGGCCTCCAGAAAGGCCGTCCGGGGATCCAGAAAGTGAACATGAGTATCTCCGGAAACCCAACCTTGTTCCCGGACGTTGGACCAGCGCTTGAGGACGATCTCAAGTTCGGGCACTCGAGACGCGGTGACTTCGAAATCGACTGTCTCAGGCTCGTACTCGGGTCCACGGACCACTTCGATCGAGTATCGGCCCGGGGCCAGTGGCGCTTCGAAGTCAGGTTCCACATAAGCAAAGATCTTCTCCCCGACGATGACATCGCCTCCCACATCCTCTCGCCAACCACGGGGGATGTTCTTTTGATGACCGTTGGGTGGCCAGTAGCTCTTTTCCTGATCTCGTATATGGACTCGTGCAGCCACGGGCCGTCCAGTTGCTCTGTCCCGCAGATGGAACTTGACGCTGTCAAGAACCTGCTGCTCGGGAAATCTCTCATCCAAAAGCTGTGACGGGACTTCCCCGCCGGGATACATGCGGTGGATCTTCCATCCCCCATCCGTCCGGCGGAAGATCATTCTCAACGTTCTCTTGCTCAGGCTGTTGTCCGTGACCACCGGAGCCACCTGGATGTCCTCCCCTGCGTGATCGAAGAAAGCAAATTGATCGTGGATCCCGGTGATCGGGAAAAGGACCAGACTGGATTCGAACCCTTGCAGGTATGGCTCCTTGCCGATTCTGTCGTCGAAAAGGAAGCCCTCGTGGAGGGTGCCGGCAATTCCCTCGATATCCTGACTCAGGACCGCCAGGGCCCAGGTTTTCAAGGCCAGCCGGACCCCATCCATCTGAGAAGTCGGATGGGCGGCGAGAGTGCTTGCCAAAAAGATGACTGCCAGAGTCGCCGAAACAAACCTTCTTTCCATATCCTCCAGTAGGTTACCTGTAAGAAGTTCCCGTGTACACTTGACCCCCATGAGACGAAACCGCGAGAGGAGGAACAGCAGAGAGATGGCCGTCTTCTACTGGTCGGTGTGGCTCTTGTTGTCGGCAGGATCGATGCTCCTCGCCGCCGACAGGCCGAACATCGTCATCATCGTCGCCGATGACCTGGGCTGGGCGGACGTCTCGTTCCACGGTCACGAAATCAGGACTCCCCACATTGATCGACTTACTCGCGAGGGTGCCGAGCTGAACCGGTTCTATGTCGCTCCCGTGTGCTCGCCAACGCGGGCAGGCCTGATGACCGGACGATATCCCATCCGTTACGGCCTCATGCGCACGGTTGTGCCTCCCTGGAGAAAGGGCGGCCTTGACGTCTCTGAGGTCACGCTCCCCGAGGTGCTCGCCCGCGCCGGCTATCACCACCGGGGTGTCTTCGGAAAATGGCACCTCGGACACTCCGCGGTGAAGTACCATCCCCTGCGCCGCGGGTTCACGGAATTCGTGGGTCACTACAACGGGGCTATCGACTACTTCACACACCAGCGCGAGGGTGAACTCGACTGGCACACGGGTTACGAATCGAACCACGATGAGGGTTACTCCACCGACCTGATCGCCGCCGCCGCCGTCGACTTCATCAACCGTCGCGCCGGCGATCCGACTCCTTTTCTCTGCTACGTGCCCTTCAACTCACCACACGGTCCCCTCCAGGCCAAGCCGGAAGACCTGGCCAGATATGAATCCCTGGCTGGCTCCGGACCGCCCTTCCGCGACCGGCCGGGGGAGGGCGCAGCCACCCAGACACGCCCGGCCTTTGGCGGGGAGGGACGAGGGAAGAGCCAACGCCAGACACTCGCCGCCATGATCTCCAGCCTGGACGATGGCGTCGGGGCCATTCTGAAAGCTCTCGAGGAGCGCGGGATCGCCGGCGACACGCTGGTCTGGTTTTTCTCGGACAACGGCGGCACCGGTGTCGGCGACAACCGCCCGCTGCGCGGCGCCAAAGGCAGTGTATTCGAAGGAGGCATTCGCGTTACCGCCGCCCTGCGTTGGCCGGCGCGCGTTTCGGCCGGCCGAACCGTGACCGCGCCTCTGGCCTATATCGACGTCTTGCCGACGCTGATGCAGATCGTCGGTGTCGAGGACCACGCCGGGAAACCCCTGGATGGGATTCCTGCACTCGACCTGCTGACGGGTTCTGAGAGAGAACTCACACGCGAGCTCTACTCTTACATCGGCCACGGCGAGGCCGAGCAGATCACGCTCATCGAGCCCGAATGGAAACTGATCGTAATCGGTCCCCGGATCACAGACCCGCCGGCGACAGAAGAGCGCAAGGTGCATCTGTTTCGCATCTCCTCCGATCCTTATGAGAAGAATGACGTCGCCCCCGAGAACCCGATCGTGGTCCACAGGATGCTGACCAAACTCAGAGAATTCCGGACGCTCCAGCCGGCGGATGCGGTGGCTCCCTACTTTGAACGGGACCCGGCGTTTAAGGCGCCGCTGGAGTGGCGGATGCCGGGTCAGTAGGCCTAGGGGCGGAGGGAACCGGGACGACCTTGACTTTGCCCTCCCTCGGCGAGAGATTAGGGAGACGTGAACCCGATCTGGATTCTGCTGATTGGAATGCTGGTGGTCATTGGCGGCGTGCTGCGGTTGCGGATGCACGCCTTCCTGGCCTTGCTTCTGGGAGCACTGATCGTCAGCTCCCTTACCCCTTCGGCTGCAATCGAACAGGTGGCTCTCGAAAAGGGCATGGATGAAGCCGAGGCCCGGCAGTGGTCGGAGCGCTCCGTGGGAGAGCGCGTGGCAAACGGCTTTGGCAGGACCTGCGGGCAGATCGGCATCATCATTGCTATGGCCTCCATCATTGGCACCTGCCTGCTCGAGAGCGGGGCAGCCGACCGCATCGTTCGGTCGGCACTCGGGATGTTCGGGGAAAAGCAGGCACCCCTGGGCTTTCTGGGAAGTGGTTTTCTGCTGGGAATACCTGTGTTTTTCGACACCGTGTTCTACTTAATGATACCGCTGGGCAAAGCCATGCATTTGCGTACCGGCAAGAACTATCTTTTCTACGTTCTGGCTATCGTGGCCGGCGCCACCATGGCACATTCTCTGGTGCCTCCGACTCCTGGTCCGCTCTTCGTCGCCCACGAACTGGGCCTGAACATTGGAATCATGATCCTGGGGGGCTGTGTGGTGGGCCTTGTCACCTCGGCTGCGGGCTTCTGGTATGCCTGGTGGGCCAGCCGGCGCTGGAGAATTCCTCTGCGGGAATCGGAGGAGTCTCTCCGGAAGCTCCAAGAACTTTCCCAACGGGAGGACAGCCGCTTGCCTTCTGTCTGGCTCTCGTTGTGTCCGATTTTACTGCCCGTCCTCCTGATCACGGCCGGCACGGCCCTGGAAGCATCTTCGCAGACCCTGGGGAGGACCGCTTCGCTGCAGGGGCTGGCGCTGGCTTTGATCCGCCCGCTGAGCGACAAGAACATTGCTCTGATGCTGGGCGCCGCCGTTGCCCTGGCCACACTCCTGAAGACGACCCGGAGTGAAAAAGCGATGAACGCGGTTGGCGCCTCCCTGAGCAGCGCCGGCGTGATCATCCTGATTACATCTGCTGGAGGAGCTTTCGGTGGTGCACTCCAGGCGACCGGGATCGGTGCCTCCATCGAGCGCCTTTCCACCACCTACCAGGTCTCTGTGCTGCCGCTGGCCTTTCTTCTCACGACCCTCATCAGAACGGCCCAGGGTTCGGCTACCGTCGCCATGATTACGGCGGCGGGTGTCTTCGCTGGCATGGTCGAATCGACCCAGCTTGGGTTTCATCCCCTTTATCTGGCCCTGGCCATCGGCTGCGGATCAAAGCCCATCTGGTGGATGAATGACAGTGGTTTCTGGGTCGTCTCACAAATGAGTCGGATGACCGAGGAGGAAAGCCTGAAGACTCTGACACCCATGACCCTGTTGATGGGCGTGGTCGGCCTCTTCGTGACCATCATCGGGGCCGCCCTCTTTCCGCTGGTGTAAACTTGAGGAACTCAAGTCCGAAGTGAGTCCGAGGATGGCAAATCAACATGCAGTTTCTACGACAACAAGCTAGATGGGCGTGCCTGGCAGCGATCGTGACCGCCTCAGTTGGAGTGATCCAGGCACAGGTGCCGGCTGGAATGATGTCGGCACCGAAGAAGGTCATTGACTATCAGTACCGCTTCGCAGGCATTGACATACCCGTCGCCAGCGTCCATGAGCCCACTCGATCCAGCCTTTCACTAGAACGTGCCTTGGACTACATCGAGGACGGCGCCGAGGCCTGGTCGAAGCAGAGCAAATGCGTGAGCTGCCACACCACCGGGACCTACATGGTGATCCGCCCGGCGCTTACGCCGTATGTGGGGAAGCCCTCCGTGGAAATGAGAGACTTCTTTGTCGAGCAGTTCGACCAGATGAGGCATCTGAACGAATCTCAACCCCAGCAACTACGCTCTGGAATTGGTCCCACGCAGATGGCCTATATCGCCGGCGGGCTGGCGAGATGGGATGCGCACGTTTCCCACCAGCTCTCTTCGGAAACGGAAGCAGCCTTGCGGTTTATGTTCGAGTTGCAGTCGGAAGATGGAAGCTGGTCCAACGACCATTGCTGGCCTCCCTTTGAATCCAGCGCCTATCAGGGCGCTACCGTGGCGGCCAGGGCGGCGGCGGCGGCTCCCGGTTGGCTGGAGAGTCTGCGGGACAAGTCCCTGCTCGTGCCAGTCCAGAAGATGAAGACCTATCTCCAACAGACCCGACCGCCGCACGATTATGCCCGGCTGCTCCTGCTGTGGGTGGCGACCCGCATTCCCGATCTAGTCGATGAGCAGCGAAGACGGGAACTGATGGAAATGATCTGGAAACATCAGCATCCGGACGGGGGCTGGTCGCTGCGCGACTTTGCCACGCCCGATACATGGGGTGACGGCAGCCGGGCGAAGAAGCTGAGGGACGAGCCTGAATTCCAGAATCCCGCCAGCGACGGGCATCAGACAGGACTGGCGGTAATCGTCCTGCGAGACGCCGGAGTCCCGGCCCACGATCCCCGAATTCAACGGGCCATCCGGTGGTTGCTATCCAATCAGCGCCAATCCGGCCGCTGGTGGACCCGGTCTCTCAACACCGACAAGTGGCACTTCATCACCTATAGCGGGACCTGCTATCCGCTGCTGGCACTGGCGAAGAGCGGCGCGTTGCCGCCCCTGCAAGCTGCAGCAAAAGCGGCACGGTAGGAGGCTTTCGGCGCCGCTGCAAGCAACTTGAGCTGAGTAGCTATGAGATGGGGCGACCAAAAAGACGCCGGCCTGGCAGTGGTCCTCATGGAACGGTTCTCTTCGCCTATCTTCTCTTGCTCACTGCCTCCTTCGGGCTCTATGCCAGGTCGATCACCTTTCCCTTCCTGGGCTACGATGACACGCTGCTAATCGTCGACAACCAGGCCTTCTTACAAGACCTTCAGAATATTCCCAAGGCCTTCCTGCAGGATGCCTGGAGTGTACCTGGACACCGCAGCTCAGGGAGCTATTACCGGCCGCTGTACACGCTTTCCTTCATGTTGGATGCCCAGTTCGGGGGGACGGACCCGGTTTTCTACCACTTCACGAGCATTTTTCTTCACGCCCTGGCGACCTCTCTGGTGTTTGCCCTTCTAGGCCGGCTGGGAACGACCCTCTTCCCCAGTCTGACGCTGGCCCTATTCTTTGCCCTCCACCCTGCCTTCGTCTCCGTAGTCGCCTGGGTGCCGGGTCGGAACGATTCCCTGCTGACGATCTTCATTTTGGCGGCGCTACTCTTTCTGGAACGTTTCGCCGGCTCCCACAGGGCGTCCGGACCTGGCACTTCACTTCGGGTTTCTGACCGCGTCCTTTTTCACCAAGGAGGCCGCTCTGGCGTTCCCGCTGCTCGGAAGCCTCTATCTGGTGACGCTGTGCAAGGAACGTCTCCTCCGAGCGCAGAAGCAGATGCTCCTGGTCGGCTGGATTCTGCTGGCAGCCCTGTGGTCCGTTCTTCGTTTCCTGGCCGTTTCTCGGGGCGAGTTGAGTTCGGGGCTCCTGGCCAATCTGGCGGACAACTGGATCTTTCTCATTCACTATCTCGGAAAATCTCTTCTTCCCGTCCAACTGTCACTTTTCCCAACCCTGGCTGACACTTCCCTGCTTCCGGGACTAGTGGTTCTGCTGGGAGTGGGAACCCTGGTTGTTCTCACACGCTTCGGCCGCCCGGGTCAGGCTCTCTTCGGAATGAGCTGGTTCCTTCTGTTCCTGCTGCCGACGCTGGTTGTCCCCGTCCTGGTAGGCCTGGAACAGAGACTCTACTTGCCCATGGTGGGTGTCCTAATCATGGTGGCCGCCATCGATTCGGTCACAAGGGCTTCGGTCACGAAGCGCCGAGTGGCCTTCACGTCATCGCTGCTGCTCGTTCTGGGAGCCCTCAGCTGGAGTCGACTCGCTGCTTTGGAGGGCCGCGCCTCTTTCTGGGAAGCGTCCGTCCGAGCCTCACCCCACTCCTCGCTGTCTCTCTTCAACCTGGGAACGATTCGCCTGGAGGAAGGCAACCGGGCCGAGGCCGAAGAACTCCTCCAGCGGGCTCTCGAGATCAACCCCGCGGAGCCCATGGCCAACAACAATCTTGGGGTTCTCCACGTTCGCGGGAAGAAACCAGCCGAGGCCGTCCTTTACTTTGAGAAAGAGACCCAGGTCAACCCGGGCTACGCGGATGCCTTTTTCAATCTGGGCATGGCCCACTCCCAACTCGGACAAATGCGATTGGCCGTCGAGGTGTGGGAGAAGACTCTGGAGAGGAACCCATCACACACTCGGGCCCTCCGTTTTCTGGCAAATCATTATGTGAAGGTGGGTGACCTGCCGCGGGCCGCCGAATACCTGCAGCGACTGACTCCTTCGCCGAGATGATTGGCCGTACGCAAAAGGTGCACTGCCCGGAGTGGTACTCGAACCGACACGGGCCTAAGGGCTCGCAACCTGGCCGCTCACTGGCCCGGTTTAGGAACTCAGAGAATGCCGTGCTTGATGAGAAAAGCACGGATCGTCCGGCTGATCTTCAGAGTCTGCTCCTCGGTGAAGCCGCCGTGCTTGCCGCCTGGGATTGTCAGTAGCTCGTTCGACACATGGTTCTTGGCGAGTTCTTTGTGCATTCGAATCGCGTGCACATAGGGGACAAGGGTGTCGGCATCGCCGTGGATGGTGAGAATCGGAGGCAGCCCCTCGCGGACGTAGGTCAGCGGAGAGACCCGGCGCGCCACGGCCTCGCGGTTTGCCATCCCTCCCAGCCAGGCAACGGCGTAGCGCTGGCGATGGGGCCCGTCGAGCAGATCGGCCACGTCGGTGATGCCGTAGTAGTTCACGATGGCCGCAACTTCCAACTTTTCGTCGCCGGGGCACTCGTCATCGAGCCCCGCTGAGGGGTCCAGGATCCCGGTCATCAGCGACAAGTGTCCACCGGCCGAGCTACCTGTGACCACCAGCCGAGAGGTGTCGAAATTGTATGTCTCGGCGTTGCGGATCACCCACTGCAGGGCGCAGCGGCAGTCCTGCACGGCTGCAGGGGCAAGCGAGACCCGCGCCAGCCGGTATTCCACATTCACCACCGCCAGACCCATTTGTAGATAGGGCATCAGGCGCAGGCCAACGACTTCCTTCGACCCGCCCGTCCAACCGCAGCCGTGAATGTAGATCGCCGTCGCTTGCGGTGCTTTGGTATTGCGGGGGGAGTAGACGTCCAATCTGGCTTCATAGCCGTTGGCAACCTTGTAGGTGATGTTGGCGTGGATGCGGTACCGGCTGCTCACCAGAGCCGCCCAGTCTTCGATTGTTCCCGAGCTCTCGCCGTGCGCCCAAAGCGCGCTATTGACCAGGATGAACACGCCAACCAGAATCACAAGACGCCCCATCGATTTGTTGTTCACTACAGTTCCTCCGATCAGCATGGCAAAAAAACTCGCCGTTTCAGGTTGAACCGAGACTAGCAGGGCTCAAGGGTTCCTGAAAAGGTTACGAGATACTAAACTTTCACATGTTCCGTCTTTTCTGGATTCTGAGTTCAACGCAGTGGGTCCCAAACCCACCGGTAAGATGCGGAGGAACCGTCATGTACACGAGATGGGCCGTGCTGCTGCTTCTGGTCGCATGCACTCCTGAGAATCAGACGAAGACGACCGAGCGGTCAGACAGGGAAGCCCTCGGCCAAACTCCGGGAGGAGCCGTCTATCACGCGGGGCACTGCGTCGCGGACGACGATCAAGGGCGTCTGGTGACATTCGCCCCGGGCACCGGCGTTACTCCACAACGATCGCAACAGTATGTCCAGCATTTAGGCGATGCCACCGGCCTCTGTGTCATTGCGGTCGGCTATGAGAATAGCGAGCTGGTAGCCAGCTGTTGCACGACGACCGATACTACCGCCGGCCCCCAGGATCCTGAGTGCCTGCGCAAGGTGCTGGGTGCCAAGGCCGCCGCCGATCCCCCGAAAACAGCCTGCACCGACGGAGCGCAGCTTTCGGTACCTCACTCACGCAGCGTCGAGGGCGCTATTCTCGAGGCGCTCACCCACCTGGACATGCGCAATTACCTCACACCGGACGAGGACGACGTGCGTTGGGACCGGCTTGTGCTCACCGGTCATTCGCAGGGGGCTCAACTCTCCCTGTTCATCGCCCTCGAGCGCCACCAAGTAGCCGGCGTGGGGTCTATCGGTGGAGGGGTGCTTCCGACGGCCGGTGCGAGGCCCTATCCCGCCTTCGTCTACGAAGCGCGCACCACGGACCCGACTCGCTTGAAGGCATTCCATCATGTGAACGACGAAGATGCGACTCGCCGGGATGTCTACGCCGCGATCGATTTCTCCCCGGAGAAGATCCGGACCAGCGACTATGAGAGCCCCGAGTGTGAGAAAAAGCCACACAGCTGCGTGGTAGTGGACTCCCTCATTCCGATGCGCGACCAAACGCCCGTGTTTCTCGGCGACTGGCAATGGTTGGTGGCCCCAGAAAATTGAGAGGTAGTTCTTTGGAAAGCCCAACGGGCAGCGGACCTCAGCCTCGCCGTGGGGTCCTTCGTGAGGTTCGAGGGAACCAGGGCCTTATCAGTGCTAATCTAGGGCCCCGTGTGGCTCTTTGACCCAGGGCGACGTGCAATCCGCAACAGGTGGGAGGTAAGGGACATCGAACATTTGAGGAAGAGGAGATCACCGGTGGAGTTGTATCGCAATCAAATGGTCCTGCTGGGAATGTTTTTGTGCTGGTGCGGAAGTGTTGCCGGTGAAGAATGGCCACGCTTCCGGGGGCCTGATGGCGCCGGCCAGAGCGATGCCACAACCATTCCTGCAGTCTGGACCAAAGAAGACTACAAGTGGCGCGTCGAAGTGCCGGGTAAAGGGCACTCCTCGCCCGTGGTTGCGGACGAACAGGTATTTGTAATGTCAGCCCTTCAGGAAGATGCCACCAAGATTGTCAGATCTCTGAGATCGCTTGACGGCAGCTTGCTCTGGGAAGTTCGGTTTTCGTCTGCGGTTTCCGAGCTGGGCAGGTCCAGCTCTTACGATACTGCCAGTCCGACCGTTGACGCTCAGCGCATCTACGCAGCCTGGGCGTCGCCCCAAGGATACATCGTCGTGGCCCTGGACCGGCGCAACGGCAAGGAGGTGTGGAGGCGTGATCTAGGGGCCTTCCAGGGAGCCCATGGTTTTGGCGCCTCACCAATCCGTTTTGAAGACATGGTGATCCTGGCCAACGACCAGAGCGGACCCAGCTCGACTCTCGCCCTGGATTGCCGGACCGGCCAGACCAGATGGGTAGTTGAGCGCCGAAATACAAAGTCTGCCTATTCGACACCCATCATCTATCGACCCGAGAATGGATCCGCCCAGTTAATCCTTACCAGCACCAGCCACGGAGTGAGCAGTCTCGATCCGCACACGGGCAAGCTCAACTGGGAGCTGGCCGATGTGTTCGGGATGCTTCGCGTGGTCGGTTCGCCCGTCGCGGCAGGCGGGCTGATCTTTGCACAGTGTGGAGTCGGCGGTGGCGGCAAGCGGATGGTTGCCATAAAACCGCCAGGCCTGAACAGCGGCAGCGAGGCCCGGGTGGTGTACGAGATTGAGGGTTCGCTCCCCTACGCTCCGACCCCGGTGGCTCAAGGAAAGTGGCTGTTTTTGATCAGCGACGGGGGCGTGGCCAGCTGCATTGATATTGAGACCGGGCAGCGGGTCTGGCGCGAGCGGATTGGCGGCAACTTCTTGGGTTCGGCGGTGCGCGTCGGCAACCGGATCTATTGCATATCCCGCGCCGGTGAGATGGTCGTGCTGGCCGCTGCGCCGCAGTATCAGCTGCTGGGACGAATCGATTTAGAAGAAGCGAGCCACAGCACACCAGCCATCGCCGACGGCGTGATGTACCTGCGAACCTTTTCCCACCTCATGGCGATCGGGGGGAAGGTTGACTAAGGGAAGATCCGGCTCCTGGATCGTATCCTGAATAGGTCAAAGCGCATGCTACTCAGGCAAGCGACGCTGAAAGGGATCAGATCGGGGGCGATCTCGGTAGCATTCCGACGGTGGCTCCGTCCCACTGTGAAGGCCGGTGGCACTCTTCTCACGTCGATCGGCCAGTTGGCCATTGAAGCGGTGGACGAAGTGAACCTGGAGGAGATTCCGGAAGCCGATGCGGCGGCCGGCGGCTTTTCTGACCTGGCCTCGCTGCTCGCAGAGCTCAAGAGGCACCCCAGCGGTAAGGTGTATCGAGTCCAGCTCTCGCTCGCCGGCCCGGACCCTCGTATTGCACTTCGTCGAAAGATACCCCTGGGAAGGGAGCTCGACGAGATCCTCCGTCGGCTGGCTCGGATGGGCGCGGGGCAGAACGTGGGCAGGCCCGTTGACGTCCTTCGAGCCATCCAGAGAAGCCCTGGCATTCGGGCGGCCGATCTCGCGGCAGAGGCTGGGATGATCCGATACGTGTTCAAGCGGAGAGTTCGGACGCTGAAGGGCCTGGGGTTAACCGAGAGCCTTGAGGTTGGTTATCGACTCTCGCCACCAGGTGCAGCGGTGCTTGAGCATCTCGTACGAGTCGAAGCCGGCTGAGAAGTGACCGGATGCTTAAAAGGCGCGTAGCCGTTGCATACCAGTTGGATGAAAAAGGAGGAAATCATGGATATTCAGACACTCAAAGCGTTTTTCATGTGGTGCACAATCATAAATGCCGGCATGTTTCTTCTGGGGACTGTGTTCTACCTCCTCACCCCGGATCTCGTGTATCGCACGCAAAGACTCTGGTTCCCCATTCCCCGAGAAACGTTTAGCGTGGTCATGTACTCGTTTCTGGGGTTGTTCAAAATTGTGTTTCTAGTCTTCAATGTGGTCCCCTACCTGGCCCTGCTGATCATCGGGTGAAGGGACAGATGGCCCGGCTGCTCAAACCGGGAGGTGACCTCATCTTCTGTGAGCACGGTGCCTCGCCCGACCTGAGTTAAGCCGGTGGCCAAACGCGGGGAAGAAAGGGACATCGCGGGGCTTAAGGATCCCGCGACGTCCCCGACGGCCAGTCCGGAATCCCCTCGACCTCACCGGGATCTACGGATTCCTGAATCAGTTCCGTGGCCGAAACGTAGACCGAAGATCTGTAGTTGAAACGCACGTCGAGTACGCCGTCCACGACCCGGATACCGTTCTTTTCCCGGGCGACTGCGGTTCGATAAGGAGCAAAGGAGCCCCACAGATCGCGCTCAGTGCCGTCCGGCTCGAGCTCCACCTGAACCGATTGTTCCATTGAATCAGCGTCCGCCCAGTGAAACGGCCGCGCCAGGTGCATGCGCAGCGTGTAGAAGCCCCTGGGCACGGTAAACCGAAGGCGACCGCCGCTGTATAGCCCCGTCCGGTAGATTTCGTCTTCGGATCCCTCTATTGGAACGTCTGCCGGGTAGGCGAAGTCGTCGCCGCCCAGGGCCCCGAAGGTTCCGCGCAGCCAGGGTTGACCGGCCAGCCAGTGCCGGCCCTGGGCATCCGTGTGGGCTTCTGAACTCCCCCAGTTCACACGCAATACCCGGGAATGGGCTTTCCCCTTGCGGTCCAGGTCGCTGATTTCTCGCTCGCGCTCCAGCGGGGTGACATGGGGTCGATCCAGGGCGTGCTCGTCCACCCACCGGACAACCTCGTCCAGGTCTTCCGGCGGCAACTTCTTCGGGATCATGGTGAGGTCGTCGACCGAGCAGGCCCAGCCGGCTTCGAACTGGATTCCGGTAATCGCCTTGATGTGAGGAGCCTCGCCCAGCAACTCTCGACCCAGGAAGACCCGAGTTCCCTGGTTGGGGTCCACTTGAAAGGAAAGACGGTTCCAGGCCGCCTCCGGATTCCACTTGGCGTTGGTCTGGATGTCACCCGTGATGACATTGTCGTCCCCTTTCGGCGGAAAGCGGCCCAGCCGCCCGAAGACAAGACGCAGCCTCTCACCGCCGCTGCCCTCGAGCAGGCAGGACAGCGCTCTTCCCCGGTCTTCGGCGGCATTCAACTTGGCGGCCCGCAGAAAAGTGGCGAAGAAAAACACCAGTGTTCCCGTCCGCGGCGGCCCCTGGAACGCGTGGTGCACCCACAGTCCGTACCCCGGATCCCGGAAACCGTAGTAGTAGGGATACCCGAAGGCAAAAGCGGACTGCTGGGAGAAGTGGTGCGGGGCCAGGGCCCGGTATCCAGTTCGGGTCGGAAACAGGGAAAGCTCCCCCTTGAAGGTGGCCGCAATTCTGACACTGTCCGGCGGATTGCTGGTCCAGGTCGATGAGATGTGCAGGTCACCCATATCCCGGTAGCGTTCAAAATCCTCGATCTCCAACAGACCCCAGGGGGAATCCTGCCGCACCCAGTCCCTGGGGACTTCGGTGACCCACTTCCGGTACCGCTCGGGATCCACCAGCTTCACGACAGCCGGACGCAGTTCGGTTTCGTAGATCATGTGTTCCGCGTTGCCGGTCTGCGGGTTCTTGCTGGTCCAGGCAATGTTCCCGTCTTTGTCGATCAAAACCATGGGCCACCAGCCGTACAGCTTCTCAGGGTTCAGAGCCTGGTACAGCGAGTGGTCGGCGAATCCGGCCTGCGGGCCGCCTGCACCCCGGTTCTCGATCAGGATGGGCAGATCGCCGGGGTTCAACAGCGCCCGGACGTCGACGGCATCCGCCTCCCACAGAGCCCGGGTCTGAGTGCGATGGTGAGCATGCTCGGGCATCACGGCAATGGCCAGGCGGTCCCGATACAGGGACTGCAGTTCCTTGAGGCGCTTGAACGGGTCCGCGTGCCAGCTCACCGAGCCGTCGTCCAAGATGTGGTTCGTGATCAGCACGGCTTTCTTACCCCGGAAGTCGGCCAGACGGAACTGTCCGCCGCCGGAGATGTCGTAGACGAAATCCTCCGGGTAGGGATCGCCGGGACCCGGATTCTTGCCTTCCCCGGCTGCTTCCAACGGCAGCAGTGTACTCAGAGCGAAAAGGAGTCCCGGGACAAGGGAGAATTTACGCATAATCGCTATTAGTAAAGGGATTCCGACACCTCCTGTCAACGCGGGTCCCCACCTTAACCAGGACCGCCGGTGCCGACTCCGGGGAGCCTCGACTGACAAGACGGCTGCATGTATCATGAGGTGGCATCTCCGAACACCCTGGCAAGAAGGCTCTCCTTCATGGAAACGTTTCTCGGCGTCACCCTGGTCACGATTGCCGGTCTGGGGACGGGCAGCATTGCCTGGCCCATGAAGATCATGCGCCGGCTCGAATTCGAGCACTACTGGTTCGTCGGGATGCTCGGCGGGCTGATTATCGTTCCGTGGTCAGTCGTCTTGTTGGGCTGCCCCGACGCCTTCGCCGCGTACGCCCAAGTCGGCTGGAGACCCTTGGTGATCTCCAATCTGTTTGCGATCGGCTGGGGGGTCGCCAACGTTCTGTACGGGATCTGCGTCGTCCGTATCGGGGCGGCTCTGACCGGTGCCATGATGACCGGTCTCGGGATGACGGTCGGCATCACGCTTCCCATGGTCTTCAAAGGAACGGGCCTGTTCAACGAGGCGCCGGATCTCACCTCCAGGGTGGGCCTGGTGGTGATGGCGGGAGTCGCGGTGCTTCTCGCCGGCGTTGTTGTTTCCACCCTGGCGGGCTTCGGCCGAGAGCGTGAGCTAAAAGGGAAAGCAGAACCTGACCGCCAGGCTGCCGGCGGATTCCTCAGCGCCCTGATCCTGGTCGTCATTGCCGGCCTGGCATCGTGCGGTATCGCGATGGCGTTCGTCTACAGCCAGGGTCCGGTCGTCGCTGCCATGAAGGCCCATGGCGCAGGCGACGTGTCCGCGAACGTGGCTGTCTGGGCCGTAGGGCTCATGGGAGGGGCGCTGATCAATGTCCTTTATCCGGCCTTTGTGATGTCGAAGAACAAATCGTGGGGTGTTCTGAGGCAGTGTTGGCGTGACGTTGGGCTGGGCGCGATCATCGGTATCCAGTTTATCTTCGCGGTGGTTCTGCTGGGGCGCGGCATGGTGATGCTGGGACCCCTGGGTGCCTCGATCGGCTTTGGCATTCAGCAGGCCATGCAGATCATGGGAAACCAGGGCGTCGGTTTCTTCAGCGGCGAGTGGCGTGGTGTCCGGGGCGTGCCGCGCAGCCAGATGTATGCGGCGATCGCCATCCTGATCGCAGGAGTGGCTATACTGGCGTTCGCCCAGACCCTCGACGTGACATGAAAGGGATGGAGACCTAGCCGACATGCTCGAACGGCTGACCCGTTCACTTTCTGCCGCCGGGAAGGTGACACGAATCTACTCGTGTCCCGACGGGACAAGACTGCTTCTGCTGCCGTACGGTGCGAGGGTCCTTGGGCTTTATCCGCCCGGCAGCAAAGAGAACTTCTACTGGACGAACCGGGCCCTGCAGAAGGGCGATTCAGCAACAGAGTTGTTTGAACAAGAGGGCTGGCACAACACAGGCGGCGATCGGACCTGGCTCACGCCTGAACTCGACATCTTTTTCCCCGATTATCCCGAAGCCCAACAGCACTGGGAGCCGCCCCAACTGGACGCCAGCGAGTACCGGCTCATTGACGTGGACAATGGCGTCCGCATGACAAAGTCGATGACGCTGCATTTTGCCCGCCCCGACCGCGACATCGAACTGGAATTGAGCAAGTGGCTGGGGCCGGCGGCGAATCCGTTGCGCTATGAGCGAGACATGGAGGAGGTTTTGCCTAGCGTCGCCTACGCGGGCTATACGCAGCGAACCACGCTGTCCCTGCGCGGCCGGAGTGCCGATGAACCGATCGAGGTCGGCCTGTGGAACCTCATCCAGCTGCCTCACGGGGGCGACCTCCTCATCCCTACCTATTCCAAGGTGAAGCCCCGGATCCTGTTCGGCGAGATCCCCGCCCACGCCTTGATCTGCGAAGATCATCTGGTGCGCTTCAGGATGTGTTTGACCGGTGAACAAAAGATCGCTGTCCGGGCGGCGGCTGTGACCGGTCGAGTCGGTTACCTCCTCTCATCCGGTGAGCAAAGTTCGCTTGTGGTTCGCAACTTCTTCGTTGATCCCTCGGGGCAGTACGTGGACGTGCCCGGGGACGAACCGACCGATCTCGGCTATGCCGTCCATGCAGTCAACGTGAACAGTGACCTCGGCGATTTCTGCGAGTTGGAGTACCATGCTCCTGCAATCGGCCAGGATGTAAATCAAGTGCGCGGTGAGGACCTCTCGAGGGTGTGGGCTTTTCGTGATCCGCCTGAAGAGATCGCGGTTCTTACCCATCGCCTGCTGGGGGTAAGCGGTTAGCGTGAGGATAGTACTTACTGTATGAAGATCTCGAAGCTGGAAACGTTCTTGACCAACTCGGGGCTTCGAAACTACCTGTTCGTCCGTTTGACCACCGACTCCGGTCTGACGGGGCTTGGAGAGGCCTCGCTCGAATGGCAGGAGAAGACGGTCCAGACCTTGATACACGAATGGGTCGAGGATCGGATCCTGGGCATCGATCCGTTCGACTTTGAAGCGGTCATCGACGACTTGATCCGCGATCAGTATTCGGGCGGCTCGACGGTAATGACCGCCATCAGCGGAGTCGAGGTTGCCCTGTGGGACATCGTGGGCAAGGCTAGCGGCGAACCGGTGTACAAGTTGCTGGGAGGGCGCACTCAGGAGCAGGTGCCGGCCTATGCCAATGGCTGGTACGGCGGGGCGCGAACACCGGACGAATACGCTGCTGCCGCCACCGAGGTCATCGGGCGGGGATATCAGGCACTGAAATTCGATCCCTTCGGCACCGCCTGGAAGCAGATGACGAGCGATGAGATGGACGAGTGCGAAGCCCTTGTCGCCGCCGTGCGCCGGGCCGTGGGGGGCGGGATCGACCTGTTCATCGAGGTACACGGGCGTCTGTCGGTCGACTGTGCCCTTGAGATGGGTCGGCGCCTGGAGCAATATCAGCCAGCCTTCTATGAAGAGCCGGTCACGCCCAACAGTCTGGACCAGCTCAAGCAGGTGGCGGAGGAGCTCCCTTTTCCGGTAGCAGCGGGCGAACGACTCTACACCCTGGAAGACTTCCAACGATTCACGGCGATGCGAGCGGGGGACATTCTGCAACCCGATCTGTGCCACTGCGGTGGCCTGGCAATGGGCAAGAAGATCGCCGCTCTGGCTGAGCCCCAGGACATCCGGATCTCGCCGCACGTCTCCGTAGGACCGGTGGCACTGTGTGCTGCCTTGCACTTCGACTGGTCAACACCCAGCTTTATGATCCAGGAGAACTTCTCTGAATACGACGTCCCCTGGCGCAACGACCTGGTCTGCGGGTGGGACCCCATTCAAGACGGCCAGTTCGGGCTGCCGGAGGGGCCGGGACTGGGCATCGAACTGGATACCGCTGTGTGCCAGGCCCACCCCTACGAGAAGTGTAGCTTCCCCTCTTTGTGGGACAAGCGGTGGCTGGAGAAGTTCACACAGAAAGACAGGAGCGCATAGTGCCGAACCCGCCGGTAACACCCCTCGAAGATACGACCGCGCTGCGGCAGAAGGTCATCGACACCTGCTTTCTCATGCGTGACAGACTGGGTTACTTCGTCGCTACATGGGGGAACATCTCGGTCCGCCTGACTGAGGGACTTCTCGTGACGCCGTCCCGAATGCAGTACGAGGACCTCGAACCGAAGGACCTGGTGGTCGTGGCGTGGGAGGGTGGCGTGCGGCGGGGCGAGCGGTTGCCAACCTCCGAGATGGAACTGCACCGGCAGCTTCTTCTGCAACGGCCCGACCTGGGTGCGCTGATCCACACCCATTCTCGCTGGGCCACGGTCTGTGCCTGCGCCCGTAAGACCATTCCGGTTCTGGTGGATGACATGGCGGAGGTCATCGGTGGAGAGGTGCGATGCGCGCCCTACGTGCCGGCAGGCCGGCATCGCGAGCTGGCTGAGGCGGCGCGCGAGGCGATCGGGCCGGATGCCGGCGCCGTGCTTCTGGGTAACCATGGCGTGGTGGCCGGTGCGCGCGATCTGGACGAAGCGGTCGTCGCCTGCCAGTTCGTGGAAAAGGCAGCCCTCATCCTGGTCCACGCCCAGCCGCTGGGGGGAGCCAGGCCTATCCCCGAGACACTCTGGCGGGAGGAACGGGATCGGTATCTTTATAAGTACGGCAAGCAAGAGGATCTCGAGGACTTGCTATAGTGTCCTGTCCCAGAGAGGATCGGTCCCATGTATGACATCGTCACCGTCGGCGAAGGGATGCTGCGCTTATCGCCCCCACCCTACCAGAGGCTCCGCCGGACGCGGACGCTCGATCTGGACGTTTGTGGATCGCAGGGTAACGTGGCCTGTAACGCCGCCCGGTTGGGCCTGAAAGCAGCATTCGTGACCAGGGTTCCTGACAGCCCCCTCGGCCTGCTCCTGCAAGATCACTACGCAAGTTGCGGGGTCGACACCGCCCACATCCAGACGATCCAAGATTCGCGAGTCGAGATCGCCTATGTCGAGTTCGGATCGACACCACGACCCAGCACCGTCGTATACGATCGAGCCCACAGCGCTGCCAGTACGATCGAGCCCGAGGATTTCGATTGGGATACGATTCTAGAGGGCGCGCGGCTGGCGTACACCGACGGAATCTTCCCCGGGCTGTCGGCCAAGTGCCACGAGGCAGCTTTCGAATTCGTCGCCGCCGCCAGGCGAAAGCAGTGTCTGGTCGCCTTCGACGTGAACTACCGTGAGCACTTATGGGCGCCACGGCAGGCTCGGGATGTGTTCAAGAAGATCTTCGAAAACGTGGATGTCCTGATCAGCTCGCGCTGGCACGCCGAGACAGTCTTCGGATATGCCGGCTCCGATGAGGAGATGATGAGGCGATTCTATGAGGCGTTCGGGTGCAAGGTTGTCGCCATCACGCTGCGGGAAGATCACGACGTGCGGCACGGCACCTGGAACGCTGCCGTCCTCTACGATAATCAGGTGTTACGGGGCCGCGGGTACAAGGTGGATCTGATTGACCGCTTTGGTGGAGGCGATGCTTGGAGCGCCGGGTTTTTCTTCGGCTATCTCAGCAACGGTGACGTGGAATATGCGATGAACTTCGGCAACGCACTGTGCGCGCTCAATCACACATTTCCGGGAGACGTTGCTCATGTCTCGCCCCGAGAGGTTGAAGCCCTGATGGCTTCCGAAGGACTTCACGTCAGACGTTGAGTCGAGGCGGCAACGAAGACACCATGAGCGGACTCGATATGACCCTGAAAGAAATCGTGGTTCAGCAGACTGAAGCCACCGGTATCCTTCCCTGTATCAAGCTCAAACAGGAGGAAAACTTCATTGCCTATGCCCAGGCGATGTATGACGGCGGGGCGCGGGTGATCGAGGTGACGATGACCACTCCGGGCGCGCTGAGCGCGATCGAGGCCATCTCGGACAAGTTCAAAGACAGACTCTATGTGGCGGCCGGCACGGTGCTCGACGCGGCCACCGCCCGCGAGGTGATCCTTCACGGCGGCAGTTTGATTGTCAACCCGGCGGTTATCCCAGAGGTCATCGCCTTGGGAAACCGCGAGGGCCTGCCGGTCTATTCGGGCGCCTTCACCGCCACCGATTGCCTGAACGCCATGGAGGCCGGCGCAGCGATGGTTAAGATCTTTCCGGCTCAGCTGGGCGGTCCCCGCTACATGACGAACCTGCGCATGGTCTATCCGCAGATCAAACTGATCCCGTCAGGCGGGGTCAGCCTGGACAACGCCGCAGACTTCATTCGATGTGGTGCCTGCGCTGTATCCGGCGCGCGAACGTTCATGAACCGCGAAAGAATCGCCACCGAGGGGATGGGCTGGATCACGGCGCAAGTCGCGCGGTACATTGAAATCATTCGTGAGGCAAGGGAGAATCTGCCCGAGCTACCCTGATCAAAGGAGCGTTCGACCGTGTCAAAATACCTGCAGCTTTCCCATCCTTTGGGACTCACTGACCCCCGGCCGCCAGCCATCCCCGCACCCCAGTTGTCCGACCTGTATACCGTCGCTGCTGACGGCGCCAACGTACAGATTCTGCGTCTTGCCAGCCACACCGGGACGCATCTGGACTCACCACGGCATGTCATTGACGACGGCGTCCGGATCACCGAGTACCGCCCTGAAGAGCTGATCTTTACGCGAATCGAGGTGGTGGATCTTCAACTGGCTGACGCCGAGAACGTCCAGCCCATCCATCTCGAGCCACACGCCCCCGGTCTGCAGCGTGCCGACCTGGCGTTGTTTCGGTTCGGTTACGCCCATGTCCGTCGTGAGGATCCTGACCGGTTCAGTCTACGTTGCCCGGGATTCTGCGTGGAGTCCGCCCGCTGGCTGCGCGAGACCTGCCCACAGCTGCGCGCCATGGGGATGGACGTGCCGTCCGTTTCGACCATCGCTCATTTGGAAGAGACGATGGCGGCCCACAATGAACTCCTCAGCGGGGAGGGTCGGCGGTTTCTCATCATCGAAGACATGAAACTCGACGAAAACCTCCAAGACCTGAGTGAAGTGCGCGTCAGCCCGTGGCTGGTGCTCGGCATGGACAGTGGTCCCTGCACGATTCTGGGGGTCCGGAATTAGTACTCTCTCCCATAAACACGATAATGTTTTTGATGGAAGAGAGTACTTAGGCATGAACGGAGCAGGATGATGTTAGAGGAGACCTACGGCCATTCGCCGATCGCCAAGATGTTCGACGAAGCCGACGTTTACGGCGTCGGCTACGACGAACATCGGGCATCGCGCGAACGGGTTCGGCTGGGGATCATCGGTTCCGGCGCAGTCACCGTTTCCAAGTATTTCCCGGCTATCAAGCGGCTTCAGACCATCTGGGAACCCGTCGACCTGGTGGCTTTTTGCCGACGGGATGAGCGGGCCGGCCGTCACATCGCTGCAACCTGGGGCGGTCGGTGGTACCGCGACTATGCAGACATGCTCAAGACCGAGACGCTCGACGGCGTTCTGGTGCTCGGCCCCAACGATCTGCACGCGGAGCACGGTCTCGCCTGCATCGAACGAGGACTGCCCGTCCTGGTGGAAAAACCCTTCACCCTGTCTTTGGTTGAAGGCGACCGCATGTGTCGGCTCGCTGACGAGCGGAGTGTCCCGGTCATGACCGTCGCCAACAAACGCTTCAGCCCACCCTATCGACGGGCCAAGCGATTCGTCGACCAGGGCCCCGTGAGCAACCCGGCGATGTATGCCGCCAAGTTCAATCTCGGCTACGACTATGTGATCCACATGCTGGAGGCGGGCACCATCCACGTCCTTGATCTGACCCGGTATTTCATGGGTGAAGTTGCTGAACTCAACGCGATCGGCGTGAACAAGTACATGCGCAACCAGGGAAAGTACCCTTTCGATAACGCCATGATCTCTTTCAAGTTTGCTTCCGGATCGGTGGGGCAGCTCTATACCAGCTCGTCAGCCGTCAGTTTGAAGCCCTGGGAGCGCGTGGAGGTCTACGGCGACAAAGCATGGCTGGCGGTGGAGGATCAGTACGAACTGCTGCTCTATGACAGCGAACAGGGACCAGCTCAATCCTGGCGCCCGGTGATTCCCAACACGCTGATCTTCGATGAGGAGTTCGGAGGATTCATGGGGTTGATCGAGAACTTCCTGCAAGTCGTGCGCGGCAAGGAGCAGCCCCTCGTCACCGGATGGGACGGCTATCGAGCCTATGAACTGAATGTGGCAGCCTTGCTGTCGCTGAACCGGCAGGAGAGCGTGTTACTTCCGCTTGCCGCCTCTGATGCTGACGCCGAGCGCAAGGAGATCGTCTCCTACGCGTAGCGCCCCTCCGCGGGGCGGCGATCTGGACTTGAGCATTGGAGTCAGTTCCGGTTCCCGTCACTGGTCATCAGGTAGGCCACCAGATCGGTCACTTCGGCATCGGTCAAGTGCGTGAGCAATCCGTCGGGCATCATCGAGGCTTCTGACGTCTCGCGGGATTGGATGGCTGCTTTTGGGATCACGACTTCCTCCTCACCCGGCACCCGGAGCGTGAGCCTTCGCTCACTCTCGACTGAAAGGTTGCCGGCGTAGGTTCGGCCGCCCCGAGTCGTGACCATGACCATCTTGTAGTCGTCCTGTATCTCACCGCTGGGATCAAGGATGTTGCTGAGGAGGTAGTCGAGATTGTCTCGGTTCGAGCCGGTTAATTCCGGGCCCAGAATGCCCCCCTCCCCGTACATTTTATGGCATACGTAGCAGAGACGCTCAAAGACCTGACGGCCGCTGGTGGAATCCGCAGCGGCAATAGCTGGACCGGTCAAGAGGTCCTTGTACCTGGCCAGGGCTGTGGCCGTGTCCCCGGACAGGTGATCAATGGGCCCCCAGACCTCGACAAATCCGTTCCCCCCCACCCGGCGCAAGAGGCGAGCGACGTAGGCCGGAACATCGCGTCTGGGGATCGTCCCCTTCTTGAGGGCTTCGGTGAGCATCCACCCGTACACCGGTCGGGACGCCATGGCCTGTACGGCCTCCAGCTTTTGGGCCGGATCAAACGAGGGGTAGGCGTCCAGCAGCCTGCGGCCCAGGTCCGAACTCTCGAAGGCGGCGATGGCCCGGATCGCATTCACTCGGAGTAGAGGTTCATTCAGCAGGCCGGGGAGTTCCTCGACTAGCTCTTTCCTTTGCTGACCGGCCAGCGTGTTAAGAGCCTGGCGGCGCCGATCCGGGGGAGAACTGGGGTCCTGGAGGATGGCCAGAGATTGCCGCGCCGCTTCGATGTCTCCCATCCGTTGGGCAACGGCCGCGGCCAACTCGCCAACTTCGTCATCTGCACGCAGCCTGGCGTAGACGGGCGCCCAGTTCGGCGGAGCCGCCACATCGAACTGTCCTTCTAGCCCCGCCAGCATGCCCTGCAACATGGGTAACCGTGCTTCCGGCTGTTGCTCAATGCGGGAGATCAGCGTCTCCAAGGCGCCGGCGTCAACCACGCGGCGGGCGATGAACCGACTAACCATAGGAATTCGGCTGTGGCTGACCAGATCGAGAGCCCGCTCCGGGTCTTCAGCCACCAGGGGCTCGACCCCGAACCAGAGCATTTTCGGAATATTGGGATCCTCTGCGTCTTCCTGGTGCCCCAGTAGCTGCCGGGCGATCTCCCAGCGAGCCGCAGAATCGGTACGCTGCAGGGCCGCCGCCAGGTAGAGCCGAACGACGGGCGAAGGATCTCGAGCTGACATTTGAGTGAAAACAGCGAGCGCTTCACGGACGGGAGAGAGATCCTCGCACAGGAGTTGGATCGCCCAGGCTCGGACGTGTTCGTCGCGGTCCTCGAGTGCCTGGATGAGGGAGTCGCTACTCAACCCCCCGGTGATGTGCAGGGCCCACATGGCCCGCAACCGCACGTCGAGATTCGAGTGGGTGCGAAACATCTCCCGCAACTGGTCTTGAGTTGAGGTGCTCAGTTCGCCTCGGGCGGCCCGGCCCTGGAGGATGAGGCGGGCGCGACGGGCGTGCCAGTTGCTCCGGCTCTCTTGGAGCGAGATCAATTGGCGTGCGGACATCGTCGCCAGGTCGGAGTAGCGGCCTTGCCACTCCCGGGCCCGCGAAATCTCGGGTGTGATTCGAAAAATCCGGCCGGTGTCCTTATGGAGCACATCCTTGCCGCAGATGTCCGCGTCGTGCCAATCCAGCACATAGATGGCTCCTTCCGGCCCGATCTCCAGGCTGAAACCGATCCACTGGGCATTGTTGGCCTGTAGAAAATCCTCGCCATGCCGGGCTACGAAGCCGGATCCTGTGGGCTCCAGAATATCCGACAAGACCGCGTGCTCATGGATATTGGCCATGAAGATGCGGCCTCGCTGTTCTTCCGGGAATGCGTCCGACAGGTAAATCCGGGCTCCGCCATGGGCCGATCGGTGCCGGTGGTCCACGATGGTCTGGATGTCCGAGTAAGCATAGGGATTGAAGTGCCGACCACCCTGGCGGTGGTAGAGGCCTCCGGGGATGATATGGAAGAGGTGGGGGATGACACACGTGCTGATGAACAATTGACCCTTGGCGTCGTAGTCGATGCCCCACGGATTGCTAAAGCCGTGTGCGACCACTTCAAAGCGATCCTTGGTGGGATGGTACCTCCAGACTCCGCCATTGAGTTCCACGCCATCCCCTTCCAGGAGATCCGCCGGGAAGGGCTCCCCCTTCCTGTAGAGACGTGCCTTCTCATCGGGCTTTCTGATCCTGGAGGGAGTGGCAAATCCCTCCAGTCCGTACAACCAGCCGTCGGGACCCCAGTGCAGGCTGTTGATCGTCTCGTGCCGGTCCCGGATGCCCCAGCCGGTGAGACGGATTTCGGTTTCGTCCGGATCCGCCCTGTCATCTCCGTCCCGATCGGGAACAAACAGCAAATGGGGAGGGGCTCCCAGAAAGATCCCGCCGAAGCCAACGGCAATGGCGGAGGGAAACGGGATCCCTTCCAGAAACACCTTGCGGCGATCGGCAACCCCATCCCGATCCTTGTCTTCCAGAATCAGAACCCGGCTATCACCGGAATTCGAAAACCCGCTGCTGCGATTCTCGTAATCCCGGTTCTCGACAACCCACATCCTTCCACGGTCATCCCAGCAAAAAGCCATGGGCTGGGTGATCATGGGCTCGGAGGCCCAGACATTGACCTGGAACCCGTCGCTCAATGTCATGCTCTCGGCTGCCCGGGATGGTGTCAGAAACTGTTCCTGTCGCGCTTCCTCTTGGGCGATTCTCCACTGAGCAGAGGTGCCACGGCTGCCACTGTATTCCTTCCACAGGTCCCTCATCTCCAGATTGTTCAGATCGCCGGCAAAGGCCACCAGCCGGTGACGGACGATCTCCATTTCACCCTCACGGATCTCCCAGGAGCCCATTCGGGCCCGCACCGGTCCCACCCCCATTTGCCCGTCCACCCTCCACGGCTGCGGGAAGCCGGGGTTCTGGGGATGATCAAACAGGGCAATGTGAGCCGGATCCCGCCGACCTTCGATTTCCATACCGACATCAACCCACAGGGCCCGCTTGCCATCGGCTTGCTGATTGCGCTGACGGGCGGCATTGACGACTTCTCCCTGGATCCCCCGGCGCCACGGCATACGCAGGAAAAGCCCCCCGTAGTTGTATTGGCCAATCGTGAGGTCCGTTTTTGCTTCCCCTGTCCACTCCAGATCGAGAACGATCTTTCCCTCCGGGGCCCGCATGGACCAGTTCTGGGTCTCTCTCAAGATGGAAGCACCGTTCTCGTCGAGCAGATCGTAAACAGTCTGCCACCGGGCCACGTCCCCGGCTGCTTCCATCACGGTCGCCGAAACCCGCCTCCAGTGGCTGGCTTGCGGATGGTGAAAGAAGTCGCGACCATTGACCCGCGTAAAACCCCAGTAGAGCCCGGTCTGGTGGGGATGATGCTGGGGACTGTGCTGGGTCAGAACTCCTTTTCCGTCCGGAGCCATGATGGGATGCAGATAGGGCCGGAACTCCGGCCTGGCGTTCTGGACGACGAGAGGCTCGGTGGCATTCTCACGAAAGACGGAAATCGTCCCGGCCGCCTCGTCTTGGCGAATGTTCAATCTCGGTTCCAGGACGGGCCGGCTGCGGCTCGCTTCGTCACCGCTGCAGCCGGAAGCCAGAAGCAGCAGCAAGAAACGAAGTCGACGGGCGCTTAAACCCCGTCGTGTCGGGGTTGGACGACGCATACAGGTGTTCTTCGACATGGGCCAGGCCTACTCAAGAATAGTAGCCGTGAGCAGACAACATCGCAATCACACCTGGCCTCGGTGATTCCGGTGGACCACCGTGGAAAACCTGACTTACGGCCGGCACTGGATTGATCTATGATGGAGCAGGAATACGTCACGCCCATGACAACCTTAGAGGACCAATCCCACTCGGGACCGGTCAGGAGGAGAGCGACGTGAGAATCAAGGCCGCCGTGGTTCGCGAAGTCGATCTCTTGACCATCGAAGAAGTCGAACTGGATCCTCCCAAGGACACGGAAGTCCTGGTACGAATGGGCGCAGCCGGTGTCTGCCATTCGGATCTGCATACCTACAAAGGGGAACTGCGCGCCACACCGCCGCTGGTCCTGGGCCATGAAGGCTCCGGCATTGTGGAGGCGGTAGGCAACCGGGTCGTAAGCGTGCAACCGGGCGACCGGATCCTGGTGAACTGGCTTCCGGCCTGTCAAACCTGTTCTCGATGTCTAAGCGGCCGTCACAACCTGTGCGAACGGCTGGCCACCACGACTTTCAAAGCGCTGCTTCTGGATGGGACTTCGCGGCTCAAGACACTCGACGGCCTCGTGCTCAAGCACTTTCTCAGCGCGGCCACCATGGCGGAGTATTGCGTGATTGACGAAGCCAGCGCCATCCCGTTTCCCGAGGACGTTCCCTTCGAAGTGGCCGCTGTGATCGGCTGTGCCGTAGCTACAGGGGTCGGTGCCGTCATCAACACTGCCCGCGCAAGGCCCGGCCTTCCAGCGGCCGTCATCGGTTGTGGAGGGATCGGTCTGAGCGCTATTCAGGGCTGCAAGCTGGCGGGCTGCCATCCCATCATCGCTGTGGATGTAATCGACCGGAAATTCGACTTTGCCCGACCGCTGGGGGCCACCCATACAGTCAATGCTGCGGAAGACGATCCAGTCGAGGCACTACGACAGTTGACAGAAGGTGGCCCGGAGTACGTCTTCGACAGTGTGGGTTCCTCTGCGACTGTCGCGCAGGCGCTGCTAGCCGTGCGACCCGGCGGAACGGCCACGGTGATGGGCATGCACGCTTTCAAGATTGAGGTACCCATCTCCACCCCCTCCCTGGTGTTACAAAACAAGCGACTGCTGGGTTCGTTTGTGGGTTCTATCTGCCCACATCTCGACCTGCCCAGGCTGGTGGAGCTTTATCGGGCCGGGAAACTTCAACTCGACGATCTGATCACCAGGCGTTACAGCCTGGAGGAGCTGCCCCGGGCCTTCGACGACATGGAGACGGGGAAGGTGGCCCGGGGGGTACTGGTTTTTGGCTAGGTGCTGGGGGCTTTCCCTGGTTGAGGCATTTCGCTTCCTGGCCCCTTCCTGATACGCTTGGCGACCAGTCACTTAACCTGTGTCCCTGCGCTAGCCCGGATTATGCAAGAGATCTGAATCCGAGTGAGATTTGGGCCCAGAAAAAAGGCCGTAGCTCTCTGATATAAAAGGGTTTACATAAACAACGACCCTAAACAGGAGCTACGGCAATGTTGAAAGCAGTCTGCCAGAATACCCTGCTATTTCACAGCCACCGAAAGATCACGGCGCGTTTTGATGGGGGGAGTCTGACTTCCGACGCAGGATGGTTGTTGTTTGGATCCCTGGATCGGCAACATCGGTTGTGCGAGGGCTTCAGTTCGTGTATTTCGGAAAGCCGGGACCGACGCTACGTTCGTCATGACCTGTTGAAGTTGATTCGACAACGAGTCTTGCAGATCGTGGCCGGCTACGAAGACTGTAATGACGCCGATACGCTGCGCTCCGATCCGATGCTCAAGACAGTCTGTGATCAGTTGCCCGAGAGCGATCCCGATTTGGCCACCCAGCCGACTTTCTCCCGTTTGGAGAACTCCGTCACCAAGAAGGATCTGATGCGTCTGAGCCAGTGGCTGCTAGGCCGTTATGTGCGCTCCCTGAAGAAGAGACGTCCCAGCAAGATCATCCTGGATCTGGACAGTACCGACGACCACACTCACGGTCAGCAGGAGTTCTCCTTCTACCATGGGTATTACCGAAACCACATTCTGCATCCTTTGCTGATCTTCGATGCCGCCACGGGCGACCTGGTGTGTGTCGTGTTGAGACCTGGCAACAAGGGGGCTGCCTCTCACATCGTGCCCATTCTGAAGCGAGTCGTGGAGGCCATCCGACAAGGAGTGGGGACGGATGTCGAGATTGAGATTCGGGCCGACAGCGGCTTTGCCACGCCTCGGCTCTACGAGTTCTGTGAAGGTGAAGAGAATCAACTCCAATATGTCATTGGGTTAAGTCGAAACCCTCGCCTGCAGCGAGTGGTCGAGCCGCTGCTGGATTCGACTCGGCTGCAGTTCGTTGAGCTGGAGGAAAAACAGCGTCAGTTTGACGAGTTTCTTTATCGAGCCAAGAGCTGGGATCGATCCCGTCGCGTCATTGTCAAAGTGGAGGTCGATCAGCGCGGGATCAATCGTCGCTTTGTGGTCACCAACCGGGACGATCTCTGCTCCCAATCACTTTATGACCACTATACAAACCGAGGGCAGACCGAGAACTTCATCAAGGCCTTTAAGAATCATCTGAGCATGGACCGACTCAGCTGTCATCGATTCCTGGCCAATCAGTTTCGACTCCTCCTGCATGCACTGGCTTACCAGATGTTCGTGCGCCTCCGCGACTATCTGCACGGGACTCCCTGGCACAAGCTCGAAATCGAAACCTTACGTCGTCGTGTCCTCAAGATCGGGGCCCGCATCCGACAAACCACTCGACGCATCTGGGTCCATCTTTCCTCAGCCTTTCCCGAACAACCCCTCTTCCACCTCGTCTTGAGTCGCCTCAACTCCAGCTAGCTTCTCCCAGTTCCCCAAAAAACCGCTTCCGATACTCATCCAGGCCCAGATCTGTCTGAAATTCACTCCCCCAACCACTCAAACGCCTCCCCAACCGATATTCTTCGCAAATCCGCCTGTCACACCTGCCCGCTTCCGAGTTGGGCCACTTCTCGACTCGTTTTTCAACACCGGACTACGGGTTTTGCATAATCCGGGCTAGGAAGGTGCCAGCGAGTTGAGCTGGGCTCTCATATCCAGTTGACGCGGCCCTGAGGCGCCTTGCCTAGACCACGACCTCAAACGTTCCATAGGGCGATGTTAGAATTGATATCTCGATGAGTGCTTCGGAGAAAGACGAAAAGCGGCCAACCGAAGTGGCTGTTGAGATTGAGCTTCTTGACCAGGACCCGGTGAGTGAGGGATCCGCGGACCCTTCCCATGCGGCTGTCCCGGCTGGAGAGAAGAGTCTCGTTCCCGCCGATCCCCTGCGCAAGTACCTGTGGGAGATACGGATGTTCCCGGAACTTACGGCCGAGGAAGAGAAAGAGCTGGCCCAGCTCGCTCGCCAGGGCGATCAGAAAGCCACAGCCCGGCTCATCACTTCGAACCTGAGGCTGGTTGTCCGTGTTGCCTTCATGTACAACCGTGTTTATTCGAACACGATGGATCTGATCCAGGAGGGAAATATCGGTCTGCTCGAGGCCGTCCGGCGCTTCGACCCGTTTAAGGGGGCTCGTCTACCTACCTACGCTACCTGGTGGATCAAGGCCTACGTACTCAAGTTTCTCCTCGACAACTTTCGAATTGTAAGAGTGGGCACCACCAACGAGCGTCGCAGACTGTTGTTTAACCTGAGGAAGGAAAAAGAGAAACTAAGGCTTCAGGGGATCGAACCCACCCACCAGCTGATGTCCGAGAAACTGAACGTTTCTATCGAAGATGTCCGCGAGATCGATCAGGCCATCGAGGGGGGAGACGTCAGCCTGGACAGCACTCCCCCTGGCGACGACTTCATCCCGCTCTCCGAGCGCCTCAGCGCCGCGGAGGAGATGGTTGACGATCAGCTGGCCCGCGGCGAATTAAAGGAAGCTTTCAATCGTCATCTGGCTGAATTTGCTGGAACCTTGTCCGATCGGGAGACAACCATCCTGCAAGAACGCCTGATTGCCGAAGAACCTCTCACTTTGCAGACCATTGCGGATCGCTTCGGCGTCACCAGGGAAGCGATTCGTCTCAACGAGAAGTCTCTGATTCGTCGGATCAAAGAATATATGGAAGAGGCGCTCCGAGGGGTGACCGACGTAGAGTTCAGCATGCTCGACTAGTGCACCCGCTTGCCTTTTCCCCCCACAAAGTCGAGGAGGATGTAATTGGCCAGGTTGAGCGTGGTAGTGAAGTAGGCCTTACCCAGACTCATCCGGGCCACTCTTCGCACAAACTCGACGAGGTAGTAGTCCTGGGCCACCATGAATGTGTTAATGGTGATTCCCCAGCGGCGGCAGTTCCGAACTTCGCGAAAGGTTTCCCGGAGGATCATCGGATCGAGTCCGAACGAATTCTTGTAGATCCTCCCTCCGGCCAGCGTCATAGCTGAAGGCTTGCCATCCGTGATCATCACGATCTGACGCATTTCCTTGCGTCGGTTTCGAAGCAGTCGCCGGGCCAGTTTGAGGCCCTCACAGGTGTTGGTGTGGTACGGACCTACCTTGACCGAAGCCAGTTTGGCCAGGGGAATGCTTTCTGCAGAATCGTGAAAGAGGACGACGTCAATGGAGTCTCCTGGAAATCGTGTTCGAATCAAATGGGCCAGTGCCAGTGCGACCTTCTTGGCCGGAGTAAATCGGTCTTCTCCATAGAGAATCATGCTGTGACTGCAGTCGAGCATCAAAACTGTTGCGCAAGAGTTTGTGTCTTCGGTCTGGTGCACCCGCAGGTCTTGATAGTCCAGGTCAAGCGGTATCTGGAGGCCTGTCCGCCGAACTGAATTCAGCAGAGTTTCCGGAATATCCAGATTCAGTGTGTCTCCATATTCGTAAGGCCGGCTGGCGGCATCGGAGCCCACTCCGGTGGCAAGACGGTCACTGTCATGCTGTCCAAAATGACTCCTCCCCAGAGACCCAAGAAGATTCTTGAGGGTCTTGTATCCCAGCAAGTCGACCCCCTTGTCCGCGAGTTCATATTCGACATGCGAATCAGGCGCGCCGACCTCTCCTCCTTCGCCCGGCCGGTTGAGCTCGTCATTCTCGGCCTCTCGGACGAAGCCCTGCTGCAACAGTTGCTCGAGCACCTGACTCAGAAACTCCTGTACTTCTCCAGACAGCTTCCGATGGGGGTACTCGTCGACGAACTCCTGAAGTTCCCGGCGCCATTTGTCGGGCAGAGTCTCATTGTTTTTCAGTACGTCCGCCAGGGCATACAAGAGCCCCTCCCGGCTCCGTGTGGGCTGCTGCCAGGGTGAGAATTGCGTCCCGAAACCACTCTCCAGGAAGAAGTCCTTCAGCTTGTCGACCAGGTCGGCGAAATCCAGTTCTTCAAGAGGAGAGGGGATGTAGTTTGTGAATTTGAATCGAGACATTTTCTTCGATGTGGGCAAGCAGGAGGGGGCTCGAGGGTGTGGGGTGCTGCGACCGGGAGGATTTAAACGGCCCCAGCACCCCACACCCCCGTCCCACTCCCCTTCTCAATTCTTTCTCGCTGTTATTTCCGTCAGAATATCTTCTCGAACGGGTTCTCCCTCCTGGAAGTAACCTCTTTCGGGAGTCCGGCTCAGGCGTTTCTGGGCGCACAGCCCTTCCAGGATGAATTCGATCAGAGAGACAGCCCGTTCGGGATTGGTTTCTTCGTCGATTCCACTGTCTCGGACGATTTCGAGGAGCCCCTGAATCGAGGCAACCTTCTCCAGATACTCTCGAGCAGGAGTCTCATCCGTGGCCCGAACCCTACCGCCGAGTTTGAACCAGGTGACGATCCGGTCAAACTCCACTTCGGAAAAATGGCCCTCGAACGTCCTCCGAACGGCCTGCAGGATGAGGCGCTCGGCTACCTTCTCTGCGCCTTGTAGCTCGCCTTCGTACTCGAGTTCCAGCTTCCCGGTGATGGCGGGCAGGGCGGCGTAAATGTCGGCCACTCGAACCACCGTTTCTTCTTCGTCAGCCTGGAAATTTCTTCGCTCAGCATTGCTGAGACAGTTCTCTAGGCATGAGATGGGCAGGCGTTGACTCACCCCCGAAGAGGAATCCACATGACGGTCCTGGCGGGCTTCAAAGGCAACGCCCTCCACAACCTTGCGCACGTAATCCGGAATCGCCGCGGCCGATTCCGGCGACCGTTCTGTCCAGGCTTCGTGTCCGGTGATTCTCACGCCTGTGACAAGAGTTTCAGGGTAGTGTGTCTTGATCTCGGATCCGATCCGATCCTTCAGAGGTGTGATGATCTTTCCTCGGGCTGTGTAGTCCTCGGGATTGGCCGAAAAAACTAGCAAGACGTCGAGGGGGAAGCGGATCGGAAAGCCTTTGATCTGCACGTCCCCTTCTTCCATGATGTTGAAGAGACCGACCTGAATCTTGGGGGCGAGATCGGGTAATTCATTAATGGCGAAGATGCCCCGGTGAGCCCGCGGAAGAAGTCCAAACTGAATATTCTCCTGGGAGGAGAGGTCTCTGCCCGTGCGGGCTGCCCGAATCGGGTCCAGATCCCCGATCATGTCGGCGATCGTGACGTCGGGGGTGGCCAGTTTTTCCACGTAGCGCTGTTCTCTGTCCAGCCACTCGACCTCCAGTCGCTCGCCTTCCTCGACACACTTCCGGCAGCATGTTGCGCAAATGGGAGCGTAGGGACTGCAGTGTATCTCACAGCCGGCCACCACCGGAATCTGTTCGTCCAGTAACCGGGTCAAGCTGCGCAGGATGCGGCTTTTTGCCTGTCCTCTCAAGCCAAGAAGAATCAGATTGTGCTTTGAAAGGAGTGCATTGGTCAGTGCCGGAATCACCGACTCGTCATATCCATGGATCCCCGGGAAGATCTCACAGTGCCGGCGAATCGCGTCAATCAGATTCGAGCGAATCTCGTCCTTGACGCTGGCTCGTGGTAGCTCCGGAAGTTGGGTTTTCAGTTCTCCGAAGGTCAGTGTTGCCATACCAGAAAGTCTGGCCAGGATAGCACAGGGAGCGTGGAACCTGAGCCATCTGGAATCTACAATAGAGCCATGGCCGTTGAGCTGTTGAAGAATATCGACGCCGAACTCCTGCGAGGCGCCAGCTGCATCATTTTGCGGCTGCGGGAGGCCGGCCATGAAGCCTATATCGCCGGGGGAGCGGTCCGCGACTTGATCCTGGGCCGGTCGGTCGGCGATCTCGACGTGGCAACCTCGGCAGATCCGGACACCGTGGGAAGCCTCTTTCCCGCCACCATTCCTGTGGGTAAGCAGTTTGGGGTCATGATCGTGGTCGAGAACGGGATCAACTATGAAGTCGCCACCTTCCGGGAAGAGGGAGACTACAGCGACGGCAGAAGACCCGACCGGGTGGAGTTTGTGGATGCCCGCACGGATGCCCAACGCAGGGATTTCACCGTGAACGGCCTACTCCTGGATCCCTCTTCCGGGGAGATCCTCGACTATTGCGAAGGCAGGAAGGATCTGGAGGCGAAGATCATTCGAACGATCGGAAAGCCGACCGATCGATTTGGCGAAGACAAGTTGAGACTGATCCGGGCCGTTCGCTTCGCCGCTCAGCTCGGGTTCGAGATCGATGCCGAAACCTGGAGCGAGCTGAGGAGTCAGGCGCGCGGCATCGAGCAGGTGAGCTGCGAGAGGATTCGTGACGAGCTTCTGAAAATGTTGACGGCGGAGCATGCCGATCGGGGGCTTCGCCTGCTCCTGGCATCGGGACTGCTGGCGGTGATTTTACCCGAAGTGGCCGCAATGCTCGGGGTCGAGCAACCACCGGAATTCCACCCTGAAGGAGACGTCTGGATCCACACATGCTTGATGTTCAGTCTGGTGATCGACCCATCTGAGACGCTGGCTCTTGGAATGCTTCTGCACGACGTTGGGAAGCCTCTGACCTATTCGGTTCGTGATCGGATCCGCTTTGACGGCCATGCCGAGGTCGGGGCCGATCTGGCTGCCAGGATCTGTCGACGGCTCCGCGTGTCGAATCAGCAGCTTCAGACGGTTGTTGAACTGGTCCGCCAGCATCTTCGCTTCATGCATGTCCAACAGATGCGAGAGTCCAAGCTGAAGCGGTTTCTGAGGCAGGAGAGTTTTGACGAACACCTCGAGTTGCACCGGGTCGACTGTCTGGCGAGTCACGGCGACTTGACAGCCTACGAGTTCTGCAGGCAGAAACTGGACGAGCTGGGCGAAGAAGAAATCAAGCCGGCGCCCCTGCTGGACGGCCATGACTTGATCGCTCTGGGCCTGGAGCCGGGTCCCAGGTTTGGAGAACTGCTTTCGGCTGTTGAGGACAAGCAGCTGGAAAGAGAGTTCAAGTCACGTGAAGAAGCGCTGGAATGGGTGCGAAGAGAACTCAACCTGGGTGGCTGATGGTTCCTTCGCTGCTTGCTCCTCGTCCGCCCTGCAGTCATCACAACCCGAGCGCCAGTGAGGGCTGAGCTGTATCTCGACTCCAAGTCCTGCGCTGCCGCCTGCCGCCCGCGGTTGGGTTGTCACTGGTGTCGGAAAGTCGGCAGTCGCCGCGTATTGCCTGCCCCCACTACATCTGATATAACGGTGCTATGAGGAGAATCCTGATACTGTCCTTCTCTGTACTGTGTCTGGCCCTTCTCGCTGTCGCCTGTGCCCCGGGTGAGGAAGTGGCCCCGGAGGCCCCTCCCGAGCCTGTTGAAGAAGCCCCTCCGCAGCCGCAGCACGGCGACTTCGTGACCATTCCAGCCGGTGAGTTCACCATGGGTAGTGACATCAGGCCGGAGCACTTAAAAGACCGCCCTGCCCTGCACGAACCTGAGCACACGGTCGATTTGCCCGCCTATCAGATCCACGTTTTTGAGGTCACCAACGCCGAGTTCACGCGATTTCAAATCGAGGGCGACTATGTAGCCGCGGGTGACTGGCGCCGCTTTTCCAGCTTTGAGAAAGGCTACTTTCCGGTCGCCAACGTGACCTGGGAGGATGCCAAGGCCTACTGTGAGTGGGTCGGGGGACGGCTTCCCACCGAGGCGGAGTGGGAAAAAGCGGCGAGGGGTCCGGATGCGTGGGCCTATCCCTGGGGAGACAAGTGGGATCCGACCAAGTCGAACTGTAACGAGAAGGGGCATCAGAACCTGATCGAGGTAGGTGAGATTGAGACTGACACCAGTGCCTACGGTGTCCGCGACATGATGGGAAACGTACAGGAATGGGTCAGTGAAAAACTGGCGCCCTACCCGCGCAGCCCGGCTCGAAGGGATCCCAACTTCCAGCGCGGCTGGTTTTCTGCCCGGGGAGGCTCCTACGCGATCAAAGGGGGAAGCAGCCCCCTCTGGACGCGGGCTGCCTATCTGCCCAAGGGCCAGTATGGAACCGGATTCCGGTGCGTTAAGGACGTAGAAGAGGAGGTTTCCGAGGGCGAAGGGGACACGGGCTGAGCAGCTCTATCCCCCAAAAACGCCTCCTTTCCCTGCTCCTCTGGTCAGGGGTGCTGGTCGTCATTGCCAATATCGCCGTGCAGGTCACCGGCCTGTACGTATGGCAGCCGTTTACACATCCTTTTGAGACGGCCCGGGTTGCCGAGGGCTGGTTTACCTTCTCCGACAGCGAGATTCTCCTCCTCGGATCCTCTCTGGTGCAGAATGGGCTGAGCCCGGAAGCCATGATGAAACAGTTCGAGGCGCAGCTGGGCCGCCCGCTGCCAACTTACAACCTGGCCACCTATGGTGGGGGCGGCGGCGGAATGGTTCCGTTTCTTCAGGCGGCCTCGCGACGGGTTCAGCCCCGGGTCATCGTGTACGGGACAACTCAGCAGGAATGCCGCTTTGCGCAGGGGCTTGACCGTGTGCGCTTCTACCGGGCATTTGCCTCGCCATTGGACGTATTGAGAGGTGAGACGGGCAGGCGGCGCTCGTTCAGCGAGCTGCGGCTCCGTACCTCCGCGATCTTCAAGCCCCTGACCATTCCCGGGCAGGCGATCTATCAGATCCTTGCAGACGCAGCGACCCGAAGGCTGGGAATGCCGGAGACCCGTTTCGGACGGGAGAGACAGCAGGTACGCACCGGGCGCGGCTGGAATCCAATCGGCAGGCGGGATATCCCGGGCTCCTGGAGATACCATGAGGTCCGCATTGACTGGGACGCGCTGGAAAGGCTGCACAATGTGGCTGGCAACCTGTCAGCAGAGCTGGTCATTGTCCACATGCCCGAGGACATGAACAAGGTCCCGGGAAAAGGAGATGTGCGAGAGGCGTTTGCTGAGCAACTGGAGCAATTCTGTTCTCGCCGATCCATTCCTTACTTCGACCTGAATCGGGTAGCCTTTTCCCCTCGATCGGAGGAGTTCGCCACCGATGGACGACACCTCCTGGGTCCTGGAGCCAAGAGGTTGAGTCGGAACCTGGCGCGGGAAATCCTGGTCCCCTTGGTCCACGCGGACAATTGAAGAAGTTCCAAGCTTTCAGAGCTCAGACGCTCTGTTTCTTTCCGTGCCATTCTTACCTCCTTACTACGTGCAGTTATTCAAGCTTAACCTGGACTTGTTTCAGGGGGTAAGGTCACAACTCAGTCCACCATATGTGACCAGGATTACTGCTAACACTCTTGCATCTGTATTAAACCTACAGACGGTAGAGCTCGCATCAGATGGAGAGTCAATAGCACAGGCGGAGTGTCCTTCCGGGTTTGATGTAGGACCCAGGGCCGAACAGGCCCACAACGGAAGGAGTACGCACCGCACGAACATCGAGGAAAGTGTGGGGTTAAGAGCTTCTTTCGGGCGGCTGCAAGATCGGGTACGTGAGAAGATCCAAGACTGGGTTCAGGAACACGCTAGTCCCGTAGTTTGCGGTGGACTTACAGCGGTGCTTGGCGCTGTTGTCCTGTTAGGGTTGTGCATTAACGACTCGGCACTGTTGATACAGGGGCGTCCAGTAGCGTAACTTCTTTTCTGTAAATTCTGGTCAGACCTGGGTCGGAAAGACAGAGGTCTGGGACAGGATTCTCCAAAAACAGAACGACAATCTGGAAAGGAGAATCAATTGAACCCAGACCTGGAAAAGAGAGTACCACGGGAGATTTTGGAGGAGTTGATCGAGGAAGGGACAGAAGCCTTTCGAGGGATCCTGGAGAAGTTGTTCAATGTGGCTATGCAGGTGGAGAGAAGCGAGTTTTTGGGAGCAGAGGCCTACGAGAGAACAGCCAGCCGCCGAGGCTACCGAAACGGATTCAAAGGCAAGCGGATTCAGACTCGAGTGGGAGAGCTGCGCTTGGAGATTCCCCAAGTGCGCGGGTTGAGTTTTTATCCCAAGTCGCTGGAGAGGGGCTGCCGTTCGGAGAAGGCATTGAAACTGGCCATCGCCGAGATGTACGTGATGGGAGTCTCGACCAGAAAGGTTACCGAGGTTACCGAGCAGTTGTGTGGTCTGGAGATCTCGGCCACCCAGGTCTCGAGAGTGGCCGGGATGCTGGACGAAGAGCTGGAAGAGTTTCGAAACCGGGAGCTGGGAGAGTATCCGATCGTGTACCTGGATGCCCACTACGAGAAGGTTCGAAAGGGCGGCAGAGTACAGGACGTGGCCATCCTGAAAGCCCTTGGAGTCAATCGTTTCGGAACGCGAGAGGTGTTGGGTCTGAGCGCCAGGCTAAGCGAAGCAGAAGTACACTGGCGAGAGTTTATGGCGGAGCTGCAAAAGCGAGGTTTGAAAGGAGTCGAGCTGTTTGTCAGCGATGATCATTCAGGATTGAAAGCGGCCAGGCGAGCGGTCTATCCGTCAGTGCCCTGGAACCGAGAGGTGGACCCCATCGGTTGGACCACTTGGCGGCATTTCTAAGGTGGACTCCGCAGTTCTTGTTGCCGCCAGTAAGGGAAATTCTGAGAGGGGGCGAGCCTGAGGGCAAGGTCCCTCTCAGAATGTTTTTTCAAGCCAGTGTACACCTCCTCCGGCGTCGCCCCAGCGTGCGCCGAGTGAGGTCTCTCGCTGTTGTATAGGTCGATCCAATGGCCGATCCCTTGACGGGCTTCCGACCCGGTTTCGAAAGCGTTCAGATAGACGCATTCGTATTTGAGTGAACGCCACAGACGCTCGATGAAGACGTTGTCCATCCAGCGGCCTCTCCCGTCCATCGAGATACGCACCCCGGCCCCTTTGAGTAGTCCCGTGAACTCCGTGCTGGTGAACTGACTCCCCTGGTCTGTATTGAAGATCTCCGGGGGATCGTACCTGTTGAGCGCTTCCTCGAGTGCTTCGCAACAAAAGGACGGCTCCAGCGTGTTCGACAGCCTCCAGGACAAAACCCAGCGGCTGTACCAGTCCATGATCGCCACCAGGTACAAAAAGCCCCGACGCATCGGGATGTAGGTGACATCCGTGCACCACACCTGATCGGGCCGGGTGACCGCCAATCCTCGAAGAAGATACGGATACACTCGATTCTCCGGGTGAGGCTGTGAAGTCCGCGGCTTTTGATAGATGACCGCCAGGCCCATTTTGGCCATCAGACGACGAACCCTCTTGCGGCCTACCCGAGAGCCCCGCCGTTTCAAGTGATAGACCATCTGCCGGGATCCGTAGTAGGGGGTCTTTAAGAACTGCTCGTCCAATCGTCTCATCAGTTGCAGGTTTTCTTCGCTCTCGCCTTTGGGCTCATAGTACAAAGTCGAACGGTTCAGACTCATCAGCCTGCATTGTCTACGAATGCTCAGCCTCGGGTGCTTTGGCTCGATCGTGGCCCTTCTGGCCTTTACACTCAGCGATCGAGCGCTTTGGACAAAAAATCCTTTTCCACCGTCAGTTCGCCGATCTTGGCATAAAGCTCTTTGGTCTCCGCCTCGCTTCCTCTCTGACGCTTCTCAACCTTGCCCGCGAACACATCGCCCAGACCTTCCCGGGCCCGCTTTTTCCAATTCGTGATCACACTCGGATGGATCTCGTAGCGAGCCGCCAACTCGCTCAGGGTGCGTTCGCCTCGAAGCGCTTCCAGCGCCACCTTCGCTTTAAACTGAGCTGAGAAATTCCTTCGTTTTGCCATGACTCCTCATCCTTTCTGATTCAGGTCGGAGCCACCTTAACAAATGGTCCAGTTTTCCGGGTCCACCTCTCCGTTGCCAGTTTCATCTGAGCCAGAATGCCCAGCAATATGCTCGTCGCAGGCAAGACCGGCAGCGGATTGCCCAGGCCCTGCGAGACATCTTCAACGCGCCGTCTCGGGAGGATGCCGAGGAGCTCAAGGGGAAGGTGATCAAGAAGTTCGAAAAGAGTGCACCGGAGTTTGTGAGCTGGCTGGAAGACAACGTGGATGAAGGGCTCACGGTGTTCGATTTTCCGAGGAGCTGGTGGCGAAGGATCCGAACCATTAACGGACTGGAGAGACTGAACCGGGAGATCCGAAGACGAACCCGAGTGGTGGGAATCTTTCCCAACGAAGCGTCGGCGTTGCGGCTCATCTCGGCTGTGCTTGCAGAGATACACGAGGAGTGGTTAACCGGCCGGCAATACCTGAACCTGGCCGGCTGGAAAAAACAACTGGAGGAATCCTTCCCTACAGGCCCTAAAGGAAATTACAGAAAAACAGTTGCTTAACCGAGCGTCCCTCGTTCGTGCCGATGCAGTACGTCACGTTGCTGCTTCTTCTGCTCTGTGGCATCGGCACGCTGCATCTTCATCGTCGACCTGACGTAGCGACTCTATGTGGAGTAGTCGTCGCCTCGGTCGCTGTTCTCACTTTCGCCGAGTATCTCTTCGCCACTGGTTGGGGCCTCGATCAGCTCTTCATGAAGTACTACATAGCGGCCGAGTCCTCGCAGCCCGGGCGCATGTCTGCGAGCACTGCCATGTGTTTCGCACTGACCGGCTTGGCCATCGCTGCGACTTCATGGACGCGTCCCTCTGTGCCAATAATGGTGAGACACTTCTTCCCGGCTAAATTAGAGTAGAGGGCGAGAAGCTGGATTACAGAATGATAGAAAACAGAAGCGACAAGAAACTGAGGATTTTGGAAACCTCGGAGCGGAGGGGAGAGGTCTCCAAAATCGCTGCGGGACGGACCGAGCCCGAGAAGGCGTTGCCGCGACCCGACCCGGAAGTTCCTGCCAAGGCAACCCGTCGCCGGTTTTCAGCCCGCTATAAGCTCCGGGTCCTGGAGCAGGCCGATGGCTGCGAAGAGTCGGGCGAAGTGGGAGCATTACTGCGCCGAGAAGGACTTTACTGGTCGAATCTGCAGACCTGGCGACGCCAACGCGAGCACGGAACGCTGCAGGCATTGACCCCTCGCAAGCGGGGACGAAAGGCAAAGCCGGTCAATCCTCTGGATCATCAACTGAGGCAAGTGGAGGCTGAGAATCGGAAGCTGAAACGCAAGCTCGAGAAGTTTGAAGCCATGCTGGATCTCCAAAAAAAAGTCTCGCAACTGTTGGGAATCTCTCTGGCGAGCAGCGAAGAGAACGGAGACGAGAGCTGATGGACGAAGCTTTGCGATTCTCACAATCCCACGGAGTCCGTGCCGGCTGTCAGGCTCTGGATCTGCCGCCATCGAGTCTGTATCGGGAGAAACTTCGGCGCGAACGGCCGGCGCTGGATCCTCGGCCTCGGGCCGCATCCCCACGCGCCTTGAGCCCGCCCGAAAGGGAAGCCGTTGTGGAGGTCCTGCACAGCCGACAGTTTATCGACAAAGCTCCTGCCGCCGTATGGGCGGAGCTGCTGGACGAAGGGCGATACTTGTGCTCGATTCGAACCATGTACCGCATTCTGGCCAAACGTCTGGAAGTTAGAGAACGCCGTCGCCAGCGCCGCCATCCCCAATACTCCAAGCCGGAACTTCTGGCCACCGGCCCGAACCAATGCTGGTCGTGGGACATCACCAAGCTGAAGGGGCCCGTCAAATGGAGCTATTACTACCTCTACGTGATCCTGGACATCTTCAGCCGCTATGTGGTGGGCTGGATGGTGGCCACCCAGGAAAGCTCCCGCCTGGCCAAGGTCTTGATCGCCCAGAGCTACTCCAAGCAGGAGATCGTAGCGGGTGGTCTCACCCTGCATGCCGATCGTGGCTCGTCGATGAGTTCCAAAGCACTGGCCTTGCTACTGGCCGATCTGGGAGTCACCAAGTCTCACTCTCGGCCTCATGTCTGTGACGACAATCCCTACTCGGAATCCCAATTCAAGACCCTCAAGTACCGTCCCGAATTCCCGGCTCGTTTCGGCACCATTCAGCAAGCCAGAGACTTTTGTCGGGATTTCTTCGATTGGTATAACCGCGACCATCGCCATTCGGGTATCGGCCTGCACACTCCCGCGGATGTGCACTACCTCACCGCCATCACCACCCGTCGCGATCGATCCCAAACATTGGAGGCCGCCCATGCACTCTTCCCGGAGAGATTTCCCAACGGCAAACCCGTTCCTCCTCCTCTTCCCGAGGCGGTCTGGATCAACCCTCCCGAAAAGGAGAACTTTTGAGATGAAACTACAGTAATTTATTCACCAAAGTGTCTCAAAGTTGTTGACACGTTCCGCGTGGACGCGCTGTCAGAACGATCGGGCTCCTGAGCTTTGCGACGTTTGCTCCGGGCACCTTGGCAATCATCGGATACCTGGCAGGTCACGAGGGCTCGCATGGTTGGAGCAACCTAACTGGCATGGGCGTTCACACGGCAGCAGGGCTTGTGATTCTGAGCGCCGGACTCTTGACCATCTCGGTGCGAAATGGACTTCTGATACACAACGCTTTCACAACGGCGGTCATTTTCTCCGCCGCCTTTGCGTTAATGCTCTGGCATGTCTCCAATCTACAGTCTAGCCTCGTGGAAAGGGCCGCCCTTGGCACTGCTTGTCAATTACCAGGGTAATTCCCCCACCTCCGTCACCAGGGTAATTCCCCCATTTGGGGATCAACATCATCTCGTTTCTCTTGATTTTCGGCGGTTGTGCTTGGGAAAAGTTTTCCCAAGCAGGTTCCTCCTTTCTGGTCGCAGTCGGGATCTGTTTCGAGCCAGCGTTTTTCCAGTCGCAGCATTTGCATTTGATTGAAAGTCCGATAGCGGGCGGAAAGCTGGCTGCTCGTGACCTCCTGTAAAACGGAACTGAAGTAATGCAGGGAACCGATGGGCTGCCCCGGGAGTCCGTTGAGCCAGGAGACGTACTTGCGTCCGCAGCCCAGGAAAATAGACTGGCGGACATCCTCGAGTTCGATGCCTTGCTGGAACCACTGGGCAGCCAGCCGGCGATCCGAGATCGAGTATCGGCAACGGATGCAGGGACGCTCCAGCAACATCTCTCCGATGGCCTCCACATAGAGGGTTTGAGCCGATCGAGTGGAGCTGAGCGAGTCAGCCGAGAGGCTGCGCTGGTAGGGCCAGTACTGGTCGGCAATCTCCAGGACACCGGGAGCATGCTGGTTGGAGCTACGCCGGACCCGGCAGACCTGCCTCTCCTCGAGCTCCTGGAGATAGGTTCCAATCGAGCGGCGCGATTTGCGCAGCGCCCTGGCCACGTCCTGCTGGCGAAAGAGAAAGCGCCCGGTACTTCTCTCGGCGCCCAGAGAGATGTGAACGAACAGCTTGAAGGCCCCGTCGGAGAGTTTCTCCAGAGCGGCCTGCCAGCCGGCGGCGGCGGCAAACCAGCCGTTGTCGCCTTTAATCTTCAAACGGCTCATGGCGAAACCTCCTTTTGGGGGGATCCTTTGACGGGTCGTTTTCGCCTCCGGTAAGACTCGCCCTCCCACTCCAGCTGGTGAGCGTTGTGGCAGAGCCGGTCCAGCAGCGAGTTGGCCTGGATGGGGTCGCCAAACAGCGCCATCCACTCCTCCAGGCTGCGATTACTGGTCAGCATCAGCGAGCCTTTCTGATAGCGCTCGTAAACGATGTCGTACAGATCGTCGGCCTGCTCCTCGGTCAGGGGCTTGAGCCCAAAGTCGTCAATGATCAAAAAATCATAGCCGCAGTAGTGCTGGATGCGGCGATCGCGGGAGAGATCGGCCCGGGCCGCTTCCAGAGTACGGAACAGGCGCGGAGCCTGGATGTAGCGCACGTCATGACCGCGGCGTACCGCCTCGTGTCCCAGAGCCAGGGCGATGTGACTCTTGCCCACACCCACCGGCCCGCACAGGCAGATGTTTTCTTTGTTTTCCAGAAAGCGGCAGGTGGCCAGGTCATAGATGCGGCGCCGCTTGATGTTCGGGTTAAAGCCAAAATCGAACTCTTCGAGGGTCTTGATCTCGGCAAAGCAGGCTTTCTTGAGCCGGCGCGCAAACTTGGTCTGGGAGCGACGCTCCAGCTCATCCTGAATCAGCAGAGTCAGAAAGTCGACGTAGGCCAGTTGTCGTTTTTCGGCCTCCTTGAGCCGCACTTCCAGAGTGTCCAACAATCCTCCCAATCGCAGTTGCTTGAGCTGGTCGAGCAGATGTTGATAGTGACTCATGAGACCTCCTGTCGGTGCACGAAGTAATCCTGGGGACGGGCAAATCGACAAGCTGAGGCCGCCGGACTGGGGGGTCTACGAGGAGGTAAGGGCTGTCGGAACAAGCCTTTCGCCAGAATCTGCTTCAGAGAAGCAAAGCGGACATTGTCAAAGCGCAAGGCCCGCCGGCAGGCCTGATCCAGAGTAGCCGCTGGGTGGGACTCGGCCAGCCGCAGCACGGCCTGGGCCTTTCTCAGGTTGCGCATGGCGTGATCGCCCAAGATGCGCCGCACGTAGCGGCCCACTTCGGGCCCCAGCTCGTCGGACCGGCGCCGGCACCACTCGGGAGTCTGCTCCAGATAGATCCGCTTGTCGGGAGGATAGTCGGCCGTTTGGGTCTGCCAGCTTCCCGGTTCGAAGACCCGCACGTGGGTCTTGATCAACTGATGGTTCCGATACACCCGCACCAGCTTCAGGTCGGCCCGCACCCACAGCTTCTCTCCCCGGTAGGGATAGGGGACCGAGTAGTAGCACTTGTCCAGGATCAGATGGCAGTCCCAATGCACGGTGCATTGTTTCCACTGAGGCGCTTCGTAGGGTTGATCGGGCAGGGGCAGCAGCAGCTCGGCTTCTTCTCCAACAAACACCTCGTAGGGTTTGCGATGGGTGGTGCCATGCTCTCGCAGACCGACTTCCTTGAGACACCACTCCAGAGCTTTCTCGTTGGCCTCCTCGATATCCCGAAAACGACGCCCCGCCAGGATCTGCTGACGCACCACCGGCACACATCTCTCCACTTTCCCTTTGTGGCGAGCCATCTGCACTTTTGCCGGGTCGGCCACGAATCCATAGTGTCTTTCCAGTTCGGCGTAGGCCGGGTTGAGCGTCGGATCGTACAGATCGGGCTTCAGCACACCGTCTTTCAGATTGTCCAGGACAAGCAATCTTGGACAGCCTCGAAAAAAGGAAAAAGCACGCATGTGACAGTCCAGCCAAGTGGGGCTGTCCTGACCAAACACAAAGCGCCCGAAGCGGTGGCGGCTGTAGCTCAAGATCATGATAAAGACCCAGGTCTTGCGCCGTTTGCCGGTTTCCGGATCTTGCATCAGCCCGGCATAGCCGAAGTCGACCTGGCCCTGCTCTCCGGCCCCGGCGAATGCATCCGTACCGTCACCGGCTTGCAAAGCGGCACGATGTGGCTGCGCACATAGCGGTACACGCTCATGTAGCTGACCTTCAACTCGTGCTGCTCCTCGAGCAGCCGCTGTACCTGCTGAATGGTCATATCAGGCTGCTCAAGCCACTCCTGGATCTGCTGGTGGTAGAGGCGGATCCGCTCCCGGGCCGGTTGTTCGAAAACCGCCACCTGGACCACCGAGGCCACCATCCGGGCCAGCTCCTCCTGTGGCGGCAGCGGCTTCTCTCGGCTCAAGCCTCTGGCCATGAAAAGCCGCAGATACTTGCCAATCGTCTTGCGCGAGATCTGCAACGAGTCTCGGATCTGGCGGATACTCCGTCCTCGGTGCCATTGGTAAACCAACTCCAGGTACTCTTCCATCCTCACGTTCCTTCTGGCCATTCTTCCTCCTGCGGAAATCCTTGTTGGGGTTCCGCAGAAAGATGGCCCTGGCCTCTGTCACGAAATGATCAGGTGGGGGAATTACCTTGGTGAAACCCTGGGGGAATTACCCTGGTGAAAGGGTGGGGGAATTACCTTGGTAAATCAGCCGCCCAGGTGGGGGATATACCATGGTGACCGACAACTGCTGCCGTCAAGTCCAAGGCTCTGACCGAACTCCGTACACTCTACACCTCCGAGGTGGTCGTGAAGGAGTACGGGCTCGAGGTCACCCACGATTACGCAACACTCAGCGAATATGACGCCGATGCGCAGACGAAGTTGTACAGCGGCTACCCGTTTCCCTCGCGAAAGGATGGCGGAGGCTTGACAGACAGATTCACCCGAGAGGCCTGGGCTGCGCTCAACGAGAGCCCCGACAAACCATTCTATCGTTTCGAGCAGATTCAAAGCCGTCCCATGTTGCGCTACGCTACGGCAGACTTGATGCGCCAGAGTTGCGTGGACTGCCACAATACGCACCCCGATGCACTTGAGAAGGGTCCCACTCTCCACCGCCTGAAGGCGGTGGATTCGACATGCGACTGAAGTCGCCTAAAGACCTCGCTTCGCTCGCAGGCTGACTACTCAGTGACCCGAAAATCGTCGTCTCGGGTCTCGACATCTTGGGTTTCTATATACTCTGCAACCATCGTATCGCTCACATTCCCAGTCGTCGCCACGAAGTACCCTCGTGCCCAAAGATGTCGTCCCCAAAACTCCTTGCGCAACTTGCGGTGATCTTGCAGTAGATGATGCGACGTTTTCCCTTTGATCGCCTGCATCACTCGGCTCGGCGCCAATCTCGGCGGCACATCCAACAACAAATGCACATGATCGGGTCGCACATGCCCCTTCACGATCTCGATATCCAACGATCGGCAAATCTCTCGCGTCAGGTCCCGCACCTCTTTCCCGATCTCTCCTCGCAGAGCCGGGCTTGCGGTACTTGGTGATGAACACAAAGTGATATCTCAGCCGATACACTGCATGCGAACTGTTCCGATACTCAGACACCTCCGCAGTGTACCCCCAAGCCTCCTGAAGGCTTCGCCTAAAGGCGAGGGGGTTCACCCATCCCAGAGTGGGACCCTAAGAGAGATTGGAAGGTCGGCGATGTCCGTGCAGTGCTGGAGGTCTCGATACCACTCGACTCCGCCGTTGCGCAGACTCGCTCAGGAATGCGCGGAATGCTGGGCCTGGTGGCGGCGATGAGCTTGATAGGGATGAGCGGCTTGATGGTTGGCACAAGAAGATCTCGACGAGACGCGGCAGCTTTAGAACAGCAAGTAGCTATGCGCACGCGCGATCTGGAGAAGACTAGAGAAGCCGCCGATTCCGCTAACATAGCCAAGAGCGAGTTCCTGGCCAACATGAGCCACGAGATACGCACGCCCATGACAGCCATCCTGGGGTACGCCGATATCTTGCTTGAACACGGCAATCTGGAGAACGCCCCACCGGAGCGAATCGAAGCAGCCAAGACCATCAAACGCAACGGGGATTACCTGCTCGGCATCATCAACAACATTCTCGATCTGTCCAAGATCGAAGCGGGCAAGATGACGATTGAGCTCAGTGATTGTCAGCCGCACCTGATCGTCGCCGACGTGGCTTCGCTGATGCGCGTGCGTGCCGACGCGAAGGGGTTGACCTTCAACGTCGAATACAAGTAGCGTAACTTCTGAGCGTGTTGCTCAAGCCGGGGTAGGCAACTGAAGTTACGCTACTTCAAGCCGCTAGCGCCAGGGCAAAGTTCCGATAGAGTAAGAGTCGGACGAGATCGCTTGCGAAGCGCAAGAGATTCGTGCTTCCACTTCTCATCAAACGCTTCAGATTTTGCACAGTGGCGGTCATCAAGACTTGGACGGAAACTTTTTCAATCCCCCGTTGTTGAGCTCGGCGCAGCCCGTGAAAATTCTTGCCCTCGGCGACCACCCATTCCGCGGTGGTTTTCCGTTGCTTAGCGACCTGTTGACCGGCCTCTGTTCGGAGCTGTTCGTGCCCCCACTCGATAGCCTCTTCATAAGGAGAGCGAAGAATCGTCTTGACGCTCCTGGGGGTGGAACAGGCCAGGCGCAGAGAACATCCCTCACAATCTGATTTCAGGGGTCGGTAGTGGTAACGATCCCAGTGGGCGTCGTAAGCTCTCCTCTTCAGCTTCTTTCCTTCTGGGCACCGGTAGACATCCTTCTCAGCATCATATTCAAAGTCAGCTGGTGAGAGTCTTCCCGGTTTGGGTTTTTGAGTATGGGAGGAGCACCGCGGAATGATGGCCACGATGCCTCGTCGTCTCAGTTCCTCATAGATTGGGGCCACTCCATAGTGGCTATCGGCGCAGAAAAACTTGGGGCTGACTGGTTGCCGATCTAATAATCGAACCACCTGCGTGGAATCCTCAATAGCAGCCGGCGTGACTCCGACAGCAGTGATGATGCGCTGCCTCCCATCAACGGTGAAGTGACTCTTGTAGGCCAACTTCGTCTTCATGCGGAGGCGTGTGACCACCGAGGCATCCGGGTCTGTGGTTGTTTTTGGGATGTACATCATCTGTGTGCGTCCTCCTTCCGACCAGGAGAGGTAGTACCGTCGATGTCGGTGATCGCTGCGGGCGCAGCGGCAGGCAGCTTTGCCGCAGCGACTCTGCAAGGTGACCAGACTTCCCCGGACAATCTGGCGGGCCAGTTCAGTTATGGAATCGAGAAGAGTGTATGGACTGATTTGTTCTTTCACAAATCAGATTGTAAGCGGCTAGCCTGACAGTTCGGCAACAGGCTCAACAGTTGCTTAACCCGAATACAGCGGTGCGATCCCGGAAACCATCCAAAGTAACTCCACCCACCTACGGCAGATCCTCCTCAACCTGGTCGGCAACGCGATCAAGTTCACCGAGATCGGATCCGTCCGTCTCGTCACCCGCGTTGTGGGTGACGGCGACGAACCCTCTCTGCAATTCGATGTGATTGATACGGGACCCGGAGTGACCGAGGAAGCCCTGCTGTTTCAGCAGTTCATGCAGACCGACAACTCAAGCACGCGGAAATCCGGTGGAACGGGTCTCGGCCTGACCATCAGCAAGGGGTTCGCCGAGTTGCTCGGCGGCGACGTAACCGTGGCCGCGACCGAGGTGGGGGTCGGAAGCACCTTCCGCCTTACTGTGGCCACCGGGCCGCTCGTCGAGGTGAGTATGCTCGAGGAGCCCGGGTCGACGACCGTGGTGGCCAAACCCGTCGTAGTCGCGAAGGTTCCCCAAAATGGCCTGCAAGGGTGCCGCATCCTGCTGGCCGAGGACGGCCCGGACAACCAGCGGCTCATCTCGTTTGTGTTGACTAAGGCGGGAGCGGAAGTGATGATCGAGGAGAACGGCCAGCTCGCGCTCGACGCCGCGCTGGCGGCTGGTGGCGAGGGCAACCCGTTCGATGTCATCCTGATGGATATGCAGATGCCGGTGATGGACGGCTACGAGGCAGCCCTTCGTCTTTTCTCGCAAGGATGCGACACTCCGATCATCGCCCTGACTGCTCATGCCATGTCTGGCGATCGCCAGAAATGTCTGGCGGCCGGCTGCAGCGACTACGCCACGAAGCCAATCGACCGGGTGAAGCTGATCTCCATGATCCAAACACATTACGAAAGGAGATGCTGACATGCTAACGGACGACAATGGATCCGGTGCCCTGGTTAGCGAACTGGCCGACGATGACCTGCTCGAACTGGTCGAGATGTTCGTCGCCGAGTTGCCGGACCGGATTGCGGCGATCGAAAAGGCGCTCGACCAGCACGACCTGGCGACACTCGCGACGCTAGTCCATCAACTGAAAGGTTCTGCGGGAGGCTACGGCTTTCCATCCATCACGGCCGCGGCCGCGGAAATTCAGCCGGATGCGAAGGCCGGCGAAGACCTGGAAACGCTCAAGCATCAGATCCGCGCGCTCGTGGCTCTGTGTCGCCGGGCAAGAGCCAGCGCCGCAACAGGTTGGCCATGAAGAACGCGCCTTTCGAAAAGATCAAGAAGGCGGGTAAACCGTCGTCACCGAGTGGCGTCGCTTCGGAGCTCATGAGCCTGGTCGATGGCGACGCACCCTCTCTGCAAGAGGCGCATACTCGCGCACCCCGGACGCAACAGCGCATCTTGCTGGTGGATGACGATCCATCCACGCTGAGACTGCTCACCAAGTACCTGGATGACGGGGGCTATGAAGTGCTGACGGCTGCAAACGGTGTCGAGGCTCTTCGAATCATCCTCTCCAAAGAATGCCCGCTTGTGATCACCGACTGGATGATGCCCGAAATGGACGGGCTCGACCTTTGCCGTGCGATACGCTCGTCGGAGGACGTCGGTTTCGCTTACGTTCTCATTCTTACAGCGCACACCGACGAACAAAGCCTGGCAAACGCTTTTGACGCCGGAGCGGATGATTTTCTGAGGAAGCCTTGCCAGAAGAGTGAGTTGCTGGCACGGCTGCAAGCGGGGGTGAGGGCTTTGACTGCCGAAGCGAAAGTAGCATCGCAGCAGCAAGCGGCCCAGAAGACTAACACAGAGTTGGCAACGCTGAACGACAAGCTTCAGCTGATGGCGACGACCGACGAACTTACCGGCCTGCATAACCGCCGCGAGGCCATCCACCGTTTGGATGAGTATTGGGCGTCGGCTGATCGAGAAGCTCGACCACTTGCGTGTATGCTGCTGGACATCGATCACTTCAAGCGATGCAACGACACGTACGGCCATGAGGCGGGTGACGCCGTGCTGCGGGACACTGCTCGTGTGCTCGAGCGATTCGCCCGTGCGGGTGAGACTGTGTTTCGGATTGGGGGCGAGGAGTTTGTTGTGCTTTGTCCCGGCGCCACGGCAGAGATGGCGGCACAGGGGGCCGAGCGGTTGCGTGCTGCGGTCGAGGCGAACCGAACCAAACGGGGCGAGATGTCGCTGGGCGTCACGATCAGCGTGGGTGTGTCCGAGCGGGATCACCGGACCGTCAAACCGGAGGACCTGCTGAGGCTGGCCGACGGAGCGCTGTACGAGGCAAAGCTGAGCGGCCGAAACCGGGTCTGCGTTATTGGAACCAGTGGACCAGTGGTCTCACAGCCTCCCCAGCACGAGCCTGAGGACGTGACTGGAGACGATCGCGGAATTGTGCTCGTGGTTGACGACGATCCGAGCTTCCGACGCCTGGCTCGCAAGCTCCTCGAAGGGGATGGGTTTGAAGTCCACGAGGCCTGCGACGGCTATGAGGCGCTGACCGAAGCACCGAAGATTCACCCGGACGTCATCCTGATGGACGCGGTCATGCCGAATCTTGATGGCTTCGAATGCACACGAAAACTGAGTGCGGATCCGTCCACGTGTGAGATCCCGGTCATCATGGTCAGCAGCAGGCAAACGGACGAGAAGCACTTGGAGGCCGGCCTTGATGCCGGAGCCAAGGAGTACATCACAAAGCCTCTCCGGCATGGGGAATTCGTTCTTCGCGTTCGAGCACTGACGAAGCTTTCCTGCGCAAGAAAAGAGCTTGTGGAGAGCAACCGTGTACGCGGTGAACAGGCACGCTCAATGGGTATTCTCTTCGATCTTTCTCGTTCGCTTTGCGCTGATGAAAGCCGAGACTCTATTGTTGCACACGCTGCGACCGCGACCGCGGAGCTCATGAACAGCCGTCGCGTGTCTGTCATGCTCCCCGACGATACGGGGCAGAACCTGTTTGTCGCAAGGGAGATTGGAATCGACGATGAAGTAGCGGCAAAGATTCGGGTGCCTTTGGGAAGCGCTATCGCCGGGAAGGTTTTTGCATCAGGCGATCAAGCGGTGCTCAATTCTCACAGTGAAGCCGTCGGCAGCAACAGTCGCTATGAATCCGACTTTTTTGCCAGTGTCCCGCTGGTTTCCAAGGCACTAGCCGTCCCCAGCAAAGTGGTCGGCATTCTAAACGTTACGGAACGACACGGCGGGCGACCATTCGAGGCGCACGAAATCGGATACCTCGATCTCGTTTGCAGCATGACCGCAGCAGCCTTGGAACAGCTCCAGTCTGGACGAGCGCGAGAACACGCTCATGCCGCTATTGTCATCGGCCTGGCCAAGTTAGCGGAGCATCGCGATTCTGACACGGGCAAGCACCTCGAACGCGTAACGCAAATCGCGCTACTGATTGCCAAGGATCTTCGGAAATCATCGCAATACGCAGCAGAGATCGACGATGCCTTTCTTGAGCACCTAGAGCAGGCCGTGCCGCTTCACGACCTCGGCAAGGTGGCGGTTCCGGATGCGATAATGCTCAAGCCCGGCCGCTTGAATAAGGCCGAATTTGCGGTCATGAAGCGACACACAATTGTAGGCGCTAACGCAATCCAAACAGTGATCAACGAGGCGCCCGAAGTAGGTTTCCTGCCGATGGCTCACGACATCGCCTACGGCCATCACGAATGGTTTGACGGAAGCGGCTACCCGCAAGGGCTGAAGGAAGATCAGATACCGTTGCCGGCGCGCCTCGCCGCAGTAGCTGACGTTTACGATGCTCTGACGACAATAAGGCCCTACAGAGAGGCATTACCCTGCGAGAAAGCAGTCGAAATCATTCGCGAATCCTCTGCTTCGCACTTCGATCCCGTGGTGGTCGCTGCGTTCCTGCACGTAGAGAAGGAATGCGCTGATCTGTTGGCACAGCTCGAGGACGGGGATGGTGACTCACACGAGGCGGAACCGGGGCGCTTGAAACTTGACAACCTTAACCCCTAATACTACGATGATGTGCCCTTAACGCGGGGTGGAGCAGTCTGGTAGCTCGTTGGGCTCATAACCCAAAGGTCGGGGGTTCAAATCCCCCCCCCGCAACCAACCTTAATTCAATAAGTTCCAAAGATATTTTGGTCGAGAAAGAAAGCCAATAACCCCCGTTTTTTAATGATTTTTTAATCGTTTTCGAGTTCACGGTAACGACTTCAAGTACCGGCCAAACGCATCGCCCCAGTCAAGCCCCGGTTTCGTGAGCCTTTCGCTACCCTTATTTATTGCTTGTTCCTCGTGAGGGAAACTCGGACAAACCGGGAGAGGTGGAGCAAAGCGAAAGTGAAAGGGCGGCCAGAGCTGAGATCCTAGCCGTGGAGGGCGCTCTGTTGACAGCCTAGTTAACCTTACCGATGCTGGTCATAGTCAAAGCGAAAGGAGACCGCCGTTGGTTATACTTTCTTCTCCATCTTTCGATCAGTGCCTGGGCTTCCCTCAGGGTCTCAAACATCTCCCGGTTGAGCAGCTCATCCCTGAGCTTTCCTTTAAAACTCTCCATGTAGCCGTTCTCCCAAGGACTGCCAGGCTCGATGTATAGTGCCCTGACACCAACGGCCTTGAGCCAGTCCCGGATCGCCTGAGCTGTAAACTCCGGCCACGGCCCAGCCGAGGATTCCTTCAGCTTTGCAGCGCACTTGGTCCTCACACAGACGTCGAGGCGCTGTCCCCAAGCAGTTCTTTCTTAAGGTCTTCTATCTCCCGTCTCCCGTCGGCCCGCAACGCAGGCGCCACATACATTTCATGAAGGACTTTTCGAAGAGACGCAAGGAGCACTCGCAAATGGTTTGATTCCCAGCCATCGTAGGCGTTCTCGTGAACCTTTGAGCTTGTAACCTTTTGTATTGTTAGAAGTGTATCAAAATAGGTTTGCTCTACTTCGGGGTGCTTTTCCTTCAGAGACTTGATGCGGTCTTCGTAATTGTCCCCACTAGACCCGTAAGGAGTCCCCCCGGCTCTGCCGGGGAGGCAGCCAGAGTTTGACAGTTCCGGGAATAGGTGAAAAAACTCCCTTCCGTGAGCCGAGCAAAGCATCACGAAAAGGAGTTTTATGAGTAACTACCAGAGCTTACAGCATACAAAATGGGAGTGTAAGTACCATGTGGTGTTCATCCCCAAGTACCGCAAGAAGTTGATTTATGGGGAGCTGCGCAGACATCTCGGTCAGGTGCTGCGACGGTTGGCTGGGCAGCAGGAAAGCTTGATTGAAGAGGGCCACCTGCTGCCGGATCACGTGCACGTGATGATCTCGATTCCGCCAAAGTTTTCTGTGGCGCAGGTGATCGGGTACATCAAAGGGAAAAGCGCCATCCACATTGCGAGGAACTTTTCAGAGAGTCGGCGTAACTTTGTTGGACAGCACTTCTGGGCTCGCGGATACTTCGTATCGACGGTGGGTCGGGATGAGAAAGTGATTCGTGAGTATATCCGGCGGCAAGAAGCAGAAGATCGTCGCCAGGATCAGCTCAGGCTGCTGTAGCCAAGCCACCTGTAGGTGGCACAAGTGGCCGCGGTAGCGGCAACGTCAAGTCCGCTTTGAGCGGCTCACAAGATTAAAGCCCCCGGCTTTGCCGGGGGATACTTACTCCCCTCGAGCCTTGTCAGCTCGTACACGATCTTACGAGCACAGGCAGACGCACCAGTTAGATAGTTGCTCTTCAGCGAACCCTCGGCCTCGGTGAAAAGCTCGCGGAGGATACGAGGTATCCGGTTGTCGAGAACAAAGAATGACGTCGGAACAGAATAGAAGAATAGATCATCAGGCCTCTGAGCACTGTCCAAATCAAAGCGACAATTTTTCGTACCGTCACTTGTTCTGGACCACGTTAGTTCTACTTGGGTAAAAGACAGGTGCATCGACTTATTGGCGCACGAGTGACAACGCACGCAGTAGACGTAACATGGCTTGTTCTCAGCCCAATCGAACGACAAGCTTTGGTTGACGGTGTACGCTACGTGACGACGGTTGCAAAACGGACAGTTGTAAACATACTCCGTCCACGAAGTAGCACTCGTCCAAATATGACTCGTCAGGCATGATGCACTTCGCCTTTCACCTACACGCCGCAGAACCACGAGCCTGATCTGCCCCCAGGAGTGGTACCACCCTCTACGTTAAAGCCGAAACCATGTGGAGTCCAGCCCGCTGGAATGAACTCCCAGCCTGCGGCCTGGGCAGGAAGGTCTCCGGCGCCGGAGGACGGTAGGCCAAGGCACTATGAGGCCGCCTCTGGTAGTGAAATCGGGTGGTCCTCACCGGCTGGTCCTGTCCTTGTTTTCACCACCTGTCGGTGGCAGCGCCGTTCCCTTTCCGCCATGTACGGAAGGTTCCGCGCACCACTGACGTCGCAGCAGGGCAAGCGGCTCCAGTACGTCTTCCGAAAGACCCAACAAGTCGATCAGGACAGCGCGGTCGAGTGCTTGCCGCACTTTGTCCTGCCAAGCTTCGTTGGCTGGCAACATCCTCCGGTCCCGGAATCCCTCGAAGATCTCGTCACAGTAGTCCAGCTGCGACGCCGTGAAACGTCGCGGGTCGATAACGGTGAGAGACGGCAATTTCGAGATCGTGAGCCTTGCGCGCCCCTGCTGTTGGCGAGTGCCGATCCACCAGAAGGCAATGAGACCGAGAGTCGTGTTGGCCCAGAGGACAAGCGGCCTCTCCCAACGCCGGTCGTCGCACAGGAAGTTGGGCCAAGCGGTGCCTCCTATCGACAAATCGGGTGTGAGGCAAGCCGCCAGCGGTTGGGAGTTGATCTGAAAATCACGGTTGAAATGCAGTTGGGAAGCAGTCCTTTGCCATGTGTCCACGGCGTGATCCTCGCAGGCCGGGCGCACCTCCCCCGCACGGTCCGGCATGACAACCATCTGCGTTTCGTGAGCCGCCTTATGGGCCCCACAGTGCGGGCCAGGTCGGAACGTCTTCCGGTTCCAGACCTACAATGTCAAACGGGCCTCTGGGGAGATTCTCGCGAGTGACCTCCTCTCCGTTGATGTCCCGGTCGAGAAGCCCTCGACGACCAAGCTTGCCAAGCCGGGCAACGGAAAGCGGCATGGGGTCCTGCTGCCGCGGCAGCCATAGTTTCCCCTGCACCAGACCTGCCGCCGCTTTTGCCACGCTTGGATCGCGCAGACCAGCACAGCCAGTATCCGACAACGTGCCACGGATGCTGCAACCAGCTCTCTCGCCGCTGCTGATTGCGATTGATCCTATAGACTGATCGGTGGGTATCCGCTGAATAACCCGGGCGATTGTCGCTGCCTCCAGAATGGACTGCGGACGGCGCAGGAGATTCACGAAGAGCGCGGACTCTCTCGTTTGTTCGGTGTCACTTTTTCTGGTTGCGATAACCAGCACCTCTGCCATGCCCGTGTCGGCCGAAAAGGCGCGGTCGGTCGTGCCGGTCGCTGCAATGCTTACGACAACCACATCTTTGTAGCGCTCGCCGAGAAGGCGCCGGGCGGCAGCCCAAGCCCCTCCTTGAAGGAAGGATGCTGGGAGAACAAGAGCCAATACTCCACCGGAACTTCTGACTTTGGCGTGGGCAAGGTCGATGAAATTGGATGCGAGGCCAGCATTGCCGTGACCAACCATGGACTGTCTGCGGATCTGCTTGAGACGGCGCGACATGAGCCTCATCTCTTCGTCGCTTGTCGCGAAGCCCGCAAAGGAAGGAACGAGGGCGTCGGTAGCTTCATGGTTTGTTGGCCTCGTGAAGGGCGGATTCATGATGACAAGATCGAACTCGTTATGACGCAGAGGTACTTGGACATCATCGCTGTCCCCGACACCACGCAACCGTCGCTGCCCTGTGCCAAACAGCGGCATCGTCCTTTCGTCTTCGATCAGGTCGAGGGCCCCGATCGCAATCGGGCGGCCAGAACCTTGGGGCTGTTCGCCATAGGGTAGGGTGATAATCGAAGTGCTCCTGAACGTCACACTCGGATGTGTGCTCGTCAGTACCGATGCGGTGAGATGGGTTGCCGCTGGCATGATGTCCGCACCGACAAGCGCATTCTCCATCATCTCGGGATGGATCTCCCTGTCGTCTCCTCCCTTTCTTCGGTAGCGGGAGAGCACAGCCTCATAGGCCGCATGGAGTAGTGCCCCAGTACCGCAGGCAAAATCGCCGATCCGCAGTGCTGTGACTTCCTCCCGGGCCGACCAGTCGATATTGAGGCGGGCCACCGCGAGTTCCGCAAGCAGGGCGGCCGAGCTCGGCAAGGTATAGAAGGTCGCAAGGAACTTCCGGTCCGCGATCAGGCGCTGGAACATGCGTCCGCAGAGATCGTGCTGACTGGTCGCGCCAAGTGAAACTAGGTCGGCTGCGACAACAGAGAGTCTGTCTAGGATTTCTCGGGCCGGGCCGTTGCGGATCGGAAGGAGAATATCGGAGGCAATATTGAAGATCGGCCAGTAGTTGATGTCCTTGAGAATGTGTCTCCAGACTCCCAGAACCTTCCTTTTGGAAAGACGCCCGTTGGCGTCGCGGAGCTGGTCGAATGTCTCAATGTCATAAGAGCCAGCGACGGCAGAATGGAAAGTGAGCGCATTCGCGAGAATAGCCATCGCCATCCGTGAGGTCTGCACTCCGTCCTTCTGATGCAACTTGTTGGCAATGATCTCAAGCGTGTCCGATGCGTCGGCACAGGCATCGCGCAGTTTCCCGGCGGCTTGGTTGATCCCGTCTTCCAGGATCTGCATACCGCGGGCAACTCGGTTCTCGGAAAGGGCGGCAAGCTCGATGCATGCGGCGAGATCGTTCACGGTGCCGTCGAGCCAACCGCCCTCCGGCCAGCGATCAGGGTTTTCCAGGTCTCCCGAGAGGACACAGAACTCTAAACGTGCTCTCTCGATTTCCGCTTCGAGATCGTTCTGGCTTACCCTGGCCAAAGCGTTCGGAATACGCACGGCGAGAGCCTGTTCGATGGTGTCTCCCGTTTGCTGCAAGGTCTTTCCGAGACGTTGGCAGGCATCCTTCTCAACCGTGTGGGCTGGGGTGTATTCGGTCTCGACGGCGACTGGTAGGCCGTCCGGATGACGGACGATAATGTCAGGCCGAAGCCCAGGCGCTCCGCTGAAGACGTTCGTTTGTTCCACCCCGATCCGGTCTGGCCAGCGCGGATGTTTCCTCCGCAGAACTTTCGCCAGTTCGGAGTTGAATGCACTCTCTACAGTCTTGGGCATAGTTGTCGATTTTCGACTATCCCACGATAGCAGACACGACTCAAGCCTGCCCTCTCTGGACCTCTACCCCTTGATCTCGGGCCGATGTATACCCCTACTCAGTTGCATGCGGTCTTCCTCGTTGAAACCTGGAAGCTCACTGTCCCAGCCGGTCATCCCAAGCGTCCCCTCTTGATCACGTCCAGGATATATAGGCGGCGTTTGTTCCATCAAAACCCTGGCCGACCCCGACTTCGGAAGCACTTCGGCTGGACGTTCCACACCGCTCCTGTAGGATTTCTTTGGACCCGCAGAACCGGTGCACCCATTCGATATTCCGCATCGTGTATGATCGCCGTAAGCGTTTTGGATTGAGTTATTATGGTGCCGCATGAAGATGGAGTCGGAATCTCTGATCCGCCAAGCCCAGATTCTGGAAGGGCTCCAATAGACGATTGATGAGCGGTTTGAGTATCACAACCGATGGCGGCGGCATTCCTCGGTCGGTTACAAAAGGCCTGAGGAATAGGTTAAAGAAAAACTGCAGCTGGAGAAAATATCGACCCTTACCCTTAGCCGACACTAACCTTGAAATCAGTTCGAAAATGAGGGGGCAAGATCCATGACCAGAGAGCTTGGGATTATGAGACAGGTCGATGTTCGTGAGCAGTGGCCGAATGAGGCACGAGATTTTACTCCGTGGCTCGCGGAGGAGGACAACATCGCCTTACTAGGTGATGCACTTGGCATTGAGCTCGCTGTTGAGGACACAGAAGTCTTTGTCGGGCCATATTCTGCGGACATTCTTGCCCGGGATACAGCTAGTGGGAACTACATCGTAATTGAGAATCAGTTAGGGAAAACCAACCATGACCACTTGGGAAAGGCGACTTGGCATTGAGCTCGCTGTTGAGGACACAGAAGTCTTTGTCGGGCCATATTCTGCGGACATTCTTGCCCGGGATACAGCTAGTGGGAACTACATCGTAATTGAGAATCAGTTAGGGAAAACCAACCATGACCACTTGGGAAAGGCGATCACTTACGGCGCGGCCTTGAATGCTGCAGCAATAGTGTGGATTGCGAGTGACTTTTCCGATGAACACAAGAAAGGTCTGGATTGGCTCAACGATAACAGCTCAGGTGATGTTGCTTTCTTTGGTGTGCGCTTGGAATTGTGGCGAATAAACGAGTCACCGCCAGCGGTACGCTTGAATGTCATCAGTAGGCCTACTGAAGTGTCACCCGCGTGGCGACAGCTATGGAGGTTCGCCGAAACCACTCTCAGAAATCAAGAAATTGCAAGGGGAGTTTTGGGCTGCATTCAAAGCGGAACTGCTTAAGAAGAACGTCCTGGCGTCTGGCCAAAAGACCCGACCCCAGTATTGGTACAACATTCCCCTCGGAAGAAGTGGAATCCACTTAAGTACAATCGTGAACACATTCGACAACAAGATAGGCATCCGAGTGTACATGCGCGCAAAATACAACGCCCAGTCTGCACTTCATCAGCTCCTGGAACAAAAAGAGGAAATTGAAAAAGAGGTTGACTGCTCCCTCAAATGGGATCCCAATAAAGGAGCTAGAGACAAGACCATCGCCCTTGAGCGAAAAGCTGATATTCGTCAACGGGACGAGTGGGCCAAGCATCTAGAATGGTTAGTTGATATGACAAGTCGTTTTCGACAAGCGTTCGTGCCGCGAGTCAAGGCCCTTGAGTTGGCAACCATTGAAGAAGATATCTTCGAAAGAGAAGGATTGGAGGAACCAGTGGACGACCGGACGACTCCTTAATGTTGTGTGCCGACGCCCTGGGTCGTTTGCACGATCCCTATCTGACCTTTCCTGCCTTTTTGCCTACATGGGAATGGGGAACTACCCCTAGTGCCTGTCGAGCATGACATAATGCCTTTGCCAAATGCCATAGATTCCGCCGTCGCGCGTGCGAGAAAGACTATTCGGCGAGGAATCGCAACACTGTGGCAATACACGTACCGGATCGAATATAGGCTTAACCGATGGGGACTTCGCTACCGCAGTAGCATATTTTCTGCGGTTCTTCTTCTTCTTGTATCCGCGAGCGTTTATCTGTCGCCCACTCTCCAGACCACACTTGAGCCCCACTACGCTACAGATGGAGCGATCCAGAGCATGCGTAGCCTGATTTTGGGCACGGGAAGCGCGCTGATAAGTGCTGCCGCCATTGTTATGTCGCTCGTACTGTTTGCCATGCAGGTGAACATCGAGCGCATGCCGCACGGGCTATTTCGTCGTCTGAGTGCGGATCTGAAGTTACTCGGCGCGTTCGCGTTGGCATTCCTCCTGGCAATCGGCGTCGCCACGCTGTCAACGTTCGTGGATCAGGCCCGGCTGGCACACGTTGTGCTCGCAGCCTCAGGGGCGGTCGTATTCATATTAATCTTGTTCATGTACGCCTATCGGCGCGCCTTGGTCCTCATCAATCCCTTGAAGCAACTGGAAATACTCATTCACGACACCCGTAAGGAATTGGGGCCTGGGCTAGACGGGCTCAGCGGGCGATGCCTCTCCTCGTGCGCGAAGAAAGTGCGCGTGCCACGTCGTCATCCACGGACCCCCCACACGACTTGGCCCGCACAGCCTACTTCCAGATAAACAACCGTTGGACAGATGGTGCAAAGCGAAGGGTCCGACAAGCAATGTCGTTTACTCGGCGCTATGCAGAGCAGGGAGATTATGAAGTTTCCGGAGCGGCGCTGAACGCTGTTGTCAGCATTAATGCTGAATATATCAAGGCCAAGGGCAAGACCTTCTACGCCGACAACCCATTTGTCGACAATCCGTTTTCCAACGACAGCTTCATCAACGACACACTGGAGTGCCTACGGCAAACCGCACAGAGTGGAATTGCGCGCCGGGATGAGCAACAAATTGAGCAGATATTGCAAACCATGTCTGCACTTGTCCAGGTATATCGCGGCATTGATTACTCGAGCGCATACGGAACGTGTCAACAACTTTGAGACACTTTGGTGAATAAATTACTGTAGTTTCATCTCAAAAGTTCTCCTTTTCGGGAGGGTTGATCCAGACCGCCTCGGGAAGAGGAGGAGGAACGGGTTTGCCGTTGGGAAATCTCTCCGGGAAGAGTGCATGGGCGGCCTCCAATGTTTGGGATCGATCGCGACGGGTGGTGATGGCGGTGAGGTAGTGCACATCCGCGGGAGTGTGCAGGCCGATACCCGAATGGCGATGGTCGCGGTTATACCAATCGAAGAAATCCCGACAAAAGTCTCTGGCTTGCTGAATGGTGCCGAAACGAGCCGGGAATTCGGGACGGTACTTGAGGGTCTTGAATTGGGATTCCGAGTAGGGATTGTCGTCACAGACATGAGGCCGAGAGTGAGACTTGGTGACTCCCAGATCGGCCAGTAGCAAGGCCAGTGCTTTGGAACTCATCGACGAGCCACGATCGGCATGCAGGGTGAGACCACCCGCTACGATCTCCTGCTTGGAGTAGCTCTGGGCGATCAAGACCTTGGCCAGGCGGGAGCTTTCCTGGGTGGCCACCATCCAGCCCACCACATAGCGGCTGAAGATGTCCAGGATCACGTAGAGGTAGTAATAGCTCCATTTGACGGGCCCCTTCAGCTTGGTGATGTCCCACGACCAGCATTGGTTCGGGCCGGTGGCCAGAAGTTCCGGCTTGGAGTATTGGGGATGGCGGCGCTGGCGACGGCGTTCTCTAACTTCCAGACGTTTGGCCAGAATGCGGTACATGGTTCGAATCGAGCACAAGTATCGCCCTTCGTCCAGCAGCTCCGCCCATACGGCGGCAGGAGCTTTGTCGATAAACTGTCGGCTGTGCAGGACCTCCACAACGGCTTCCCTTTCGGGCGGGCTCAAGGCGCGTGGGGATGCGGCCCGAGGCCGAGGATCCAGCGCCGGCCGTTCGCGCCGAAGTTTCTCCCGATACAGACTCGATGGCGGCAGATCCAGAGCCTGACAGCCGGCACGGACTCCGTGGGATTGTGAGAATCGCAAAGCTTCGTCCATCAGCTCTCGTCTCCGTTCTCTTCGCTGCTCGCCAGAGAGATTCCCAACAGTTGCGAGACTTTTTTTTGGAGATCCAGCATGGCTTCAAACTTCTCGAGCTTGCGTTTCAGCTTCCGATTCTCAGCCTCCACTTGCCTCAGTTGATGATCCAGAGGATTGACCGGCTTTGCCTTTCGTCCCCGCTTGCGAGGGGTCAATGCCTGCAGCGTTCCGTGCTCGCGTTGGCGTCGCCAGGTCTGCAGATTCGACCAGTAAAGTCCTTCTCGGCGCAGTAATGCTCCCACTTCGCCCGACTCTTCGCAGCCATCGGCCTGCTCCAGGACCCGGAGCTTATAGCGGGCTGAAAACCGGCGACGGGTTGCCTTGGCAGGAACTTCCGGGTCGGGTCGCGGCAACGCCTTCTCGGGCTCGGTCCGTCCCGCAGCGATTTTGGAGACCTCTCCCCTCCGCTCCGAGGTTTCCAAAATCCTCAGTTTCTTGTCGCTTCTGTTTTCTATCATTCTGTAATCCAGCTTCTCGCCCTCTACTCTAATTTAGCCGGGAAGAAGTGTCTCACCATTATTGGCACAGAGGGCAGTCAGTGACACGGAGACCGATACAGCCGGAGTTGCAAAGCTTCTTCGTTGACACGACTCCTAACTGCCAAGGAAAGGGCCTCACCGCTGCGCAGACATTCGAGAATCTCGAATAAGTTTGATCCGTTCACCGCCGGGTTGGTAGCTTGGTAAGCAAGTCTACACCCGGGAGAACAATCATGAAGATCCATAGACTCTGGATCGCCTTCTGCATCCTGCTTCAAGGAACTGCGTTCTCACAGACAGCTCTGGATAACTGCTCGGATCAGTTCATTGACAGCAACGTCGCCAACGCACCGACAGTGTTCAACAGCCCCCCTAACCAGCCATTTGGCAGCAATGTGCACCTCTGCTATCGCGATGATGGTGTCAGCTTCTTCGCATCTGAATACTGGCCGGGACAGTTCGCACCAAGATGGGCAGCGTACAAGCTGACTCCGAGCAATTACGGGACTGATGGGTGTTCGACCTTTACCCGTGGCGTAGCTGCTTGTTACATCCGAAAGAATACGTGGACAGAGTTTTTGAGCTGCACAAACGCTAGTGACCCGTTCCATGGTGATCACATGCTGACGGGCACCAAGCTAGGAGCAACGAACCCTTTCTCGAACACTGGCCATGACAGGGGACACATCGCGCCCAGGCAAGCCTTTAGCTGGCATGTCTGTGGCACCTACCAGACCTTCACGATGGCAAACATGTCACCCCAGCGGGCCTTTCTGAATCAACGCATTTGGCAAGAGCTGGAACAACAAGTCCTTACCTGGGCGGTTGATGAAGGTCCAATCTACGTCGTGACTGGCACAACATTCAGGCCGTTCCCACACCAGCGGTTTGACGTCTTTTCGGGCGCCACGCTGGATCCCAATCAGATTTATGCAAGCAATGCCACAATGCTGCCCACGGTCCAGCAACACCAAGCGAACTTTACCTCCAGTGCCAGTGGCGACATCCTGCGACCGGATCGCACAGCCGACCCAACCAGGGTCAAGGACAAGGTAAAGGACATGAGGATGCCAACCGGCTATTTCAAGGTCATCTACCGGCCAGCGGTCGGCAGCGAGCCTGCCCACGCCATCGGTTTCCTGCTCCCGCATACGTTTGAGAACCTCAACATGGCCGCGGACTTCTTTCCCAACGTGACTACCGCGCGGGCATTCTGGGTATTCGTGTCGCGGACCCCCCTGGCACCTCACATCTCGAAGGGGGATAGGGGGCCTAGCCACGACCCCCAGAAAACAGACGCACCGAAGGTCATCGAAGTAGCCGGGAGCCAACCCGAAGGAGCTCATTCCGCACTTTTGGGTAGCGATATGGGCGTGAGGAGAGAGACATGGCCCGCCCCGCCATCTCACATCTCACAAGGGGGGATAGGGGGCCTAGCAGCGGGCGCATTCAAGGGAACGCGCACAGGGATCCTATTATATATATAAGTATATTTTATACAGATATGTATATCTATATGTTAAATATATTTTATGTAGTAAGAGCAGTCCAAAACCACCCTACACTGCTGATAATAGGACACTTACCCTCCAACTGGTAGCAGTCTGCTTTTTTAGGTGACGGGATCTGCGTGAGGAGAGACACATGGCCTGTGGAATGATCGATGTGACCCTCAAACAGGGTGTGGAGGCTCGGATTCGAGAGATGGTTCCCGAAGTTGAAGAAGTGGTCGACACGACCGATCACAGCCTGGGAGAGAACCCCTACTACACATAGAAAGCCCTACCGTTCGTTCTCTCTCTACTCGCACTAATTAACTGGATCCCGTTACTTACCAGGCCGAACTCGCGACCGGGATACAAGGCGCCGAACTGCACCGGGAATGGGTCTGCCTTGAGCGGGCTGTCAAAGAGACTATTACGAATCCGGATATGACGGGAGAGTTGTCAGCCGCGTGTCCTCTATGGGGCCGCCGATCGTGAAGTGGTAAAGGTCCTGGTATTTGCGGTCGGTGAGGCCGAGGACCTCGTGCATAGGGTCGTCGAAGTAGCAGCCGATTCCAGTGCTACGGATGCCGGCGGCTTCAGCTTCCAGATAGAGCACTTGGCCGATGACACCCGCTTCCCAAAAGAGGCGAGGATAAAACCAGGGGCCGTAAAGTTCCAGGGGTTCTACGTACTCAGCAATCATACCAAGGCTGAAGCAACTATCGCTGGCAATGTCCTGGAAACAGCAAATCTGCCGGGCTGGTTCCCGTGCGTCTGCTTCAATAAGGCAATAAAGCTCCAGTTGCTCCGGACACCCGAAGGGTCGTCGCCAGGGGCCAGCCTGAGTGAGCGCTACTTCCAAGGCTTTTCTCTGTGAAGGGTCGCGCACCAGGAAGTAAAGTCCGGTGGGGAGATCATCCACCCGGTGAACTGAAATGGCCAAGTGAATGTGAGGTTTCCAGGGAAGTGTACTGAAGGGAATATTGCCTGGCACTGCCAAAGTCTTTTGAAGCATACGATAGAAGGTGTCCCGAGAGATTCGAGTCTCCCCGTCCATGGCCACGGCACTGCGGCGCTGACGAATCATCTTGCGAAGAGAAACCGGACGAGTTGTCAGAGACCACTGCTGTGGCGGGCTGTGAAGTCGCGCATACCGACCCGGGCCACTTGGCTTCCGGGCCGCTTGCGCAATTTCATCCACACCCCATTCAACGTGAGATCTGCTCAGTTGATTGGGACTGCCCTGCCAGTCCAGAGACTCCAAGGTCAGAACCCGATCTCGGGGCAGACCTGGCTCATGCATTGCTTCTTCAAACGGACCAAGCGCCATCAGCACATCCGGCTCTTCGGACTCCGCATCCTTCTCCAGGAATGTGCCCGTGAGTGCCGCCAACTCATCCCTGCCCAAGTCGTCCAGGACTCTCGTCTGCCAGCCCAACCCGGCGGCGGCGATACTGACAGCCCCAATGGCGTGACCAGCATCGTGCTGGCAGTAACGATAAGCACGCTGGCCGTACTTCCAGGCCTCTCGCCAGAGAATGGAAGTGAGTCCCACGAAGAATGTTCCCTTGGGAAATCTCACGCAAAGCTCCTCCCACAACCCCAACTCAAACTCTGCCCGCACCTCCAACACATGTTCCTTCGGTGCGTAGTGGCAGACCATGGGTTTGTCGCATAGCCCTTCGATGGGACCGCACATCAGGTAACCCTCAGTCGGATGCAGATTTCCACTGGAAGGATTGACCCGTAGGGCCCAACTGGTCTGCCCAGTGCTCTTCCAGGCCGATATCGCCAAGCTGTCGTAGAAAAGTTGAGAGATGCTCCGCAAGCTCAGCGGCAGCGGGGAGATTCGACCCTCAACAAAGGCATCGTCATAGAGCGGCTCATCCGTGGGTGGGATTTTCTCCAGAGTCACGACCCGCGCGCCGGCATAGCGACGAAAAGGATTCGGCTGCGAGGCCCAATCCAAGTACCCCGGGCCTCTGGCATAGCCCTGGAAGTGATGTTTCGTGGCCTGGTGATAATTGAAAACCTGCTCCAGCGGGTCTGGCTTCTTTCTCAAGTCTTGCTTCATCCGATTCGTTACCGATCATCTTGCGGTTCCCAGCGACGCCTTTCCTGCCGGGTTCCGGGTTCAGACGCGTTTGGCAGCAGTTTCCTTTTGAGTGCCCTCACTGCATCGTCATCAAGCAACGAGACGCCGTGCTTGCTGGGTGCTTCTTCAGGGAAGTGTTGCTGACTCTCCCCAGCAGTCTCGGAAAGCACGATCTCACCTGGATTCCTGGACTTTGCTGAGTCGTCAAACATGTGCGAAGCACGGAACATGCCTGACGGAGGCCATCCGAGGTAACTGTACACCGGATCTCAAGCAGCCTTGGTGAGGAGTACTCCACCCTCAACAACAGTTGCCTGAAGAAGCACCAAAAAGGGAGCCGCGAACGGCTCCCTTTTGCTGTGATCGGACTGGACGGGAGGTTTAGAAACCGCCCATTCCACCGCCCATTCCACCCATGTCGGGAGGATGTCCAGGGGCTGGAGACTCGTCCTCCGGCACCTCAGTCACCAGGGCTTCGGTGGTCAGAAGCAGGCTCGAGATGGAGGCTGCATTCTGGAGAGCGATCCGGCACACCATGGTCGGATCGATGACTCCCCCCTTGACCAGGTTGACATACTCACCAGCCTCGGCGTCGAAACCGAAATTGGAGTCTTCGGTCTCGCTCACCCTGGCCACCACAATGGCGCCTTCGAGGCCGGCGTTACTGGCGATCTGACGCAGCGGCTCTTCCAGAGCGCGGCGCACAATGTTGACGCCCGACTGCTCATCGGGATCGTCGACCTGGAGGTTTTCCAGCGCCCGGGCAGCCCGGATGTAGGCCACACCGCCGCCGGTCACGATGCCTTCCTCGGCAGCCGCCTTGGTGGCGTGCATGGCATCCTCAACCCGAGCTTTCTTTTCCTTCAGCTCCAGCTCGGTGGGCGCTCCGACTTTGATGATGGCGACGCCGCCAACCAGCTTGGCCAGTCGTTCCTGCAGCTTTTCGCGATCATAATCGGAGGTCGTTTCCTCGACCTGGTTGCGAATCTGCTTGACTCGACCTGCCATGTCCTCGGCCTTTCCGCCACCTTCCACGAGGGTGGTGTTGTCCTTGTCAACAGTCACCTTCTTGGCCTGGCCGAGATCCTCCAGCCGTACGTTCTCCAGCTTGATTCCCAGGTCTTCGGAGATCACTTTTCCCCCGGTCAGGATGGCGATGTCTTCGAGCATGGCTTTGCGGCGATCCCCAAAGCCTGGAGCCTTCACGCCCACGGCGTTGAGGGTTCCACGGATCTTGTTGACGACCAGAGTTGCCAGAGCTTCACCTTCGATGTCCTCGGCAATGATCACGAAGGGTCGACCTGATTTGGCTACCTGTTCCAGCAGGGGAAGCAGGTCCTTCATGGAACTGACCTTCTTCTCGTGAAGAAGGACATAGGCGTCTTCGAGGACGCATTCCATGCGGTCGGGATCGGTCACGAAGTAAGGCGACAGGTAGCCGCGGTCGAACTGCATGCCCTCGACAACTTCGAGAGAAGTCTCGATGCCCTTTGCCTCTTCGACCGTGATGACTCCGTCTTTACCAACCTTGTTCATGGCTTCTGAGATGATCTCACCGATGGTGGCATCATTGTTCGCGGAGATGGCACCGACCTGGGAAATCATTTCTCCCTGGACGGGCTTGGAAAGGGTCTGGATTTCCTGAACGGCCCGATTAACGGCCTTCTCGATACCGCGCTTGAGGGCCATCGGGTTGGCGCCTGCGGCCACGTTCCGGACTCCTTCACGGACGATGGACTGAGCCAGAACCGTTGCAGACGTGGTCCCGTCACCGGCAACATCACTGGTTTTGCTGGCCACTTCCCGCAGCATGGAGGCTCCCACTTTCTCGAGGCCGCTCAGTTCGATCTCCTTGGCGACAGTGACACCGTCCTTGGTCACCACCGGGGATCCAAACTTCTTCTCCAGAACAACATTCCGACCCTTGGGCCCAAGGGTCACCTTCACGGCGTTCGCCAGTGTGTTGACACCGTTGAGCAGTGCCCGGCGCGCCTCTTCGCCATGTGTAATATCCTTAGCAGACATTGAGTTTTTCTCCTTGTTTGGCTGATTAGATTTCGTTATGCGCTAACGGCTGTGCCTTCCAGAATGCCAAGTACCTCGTCTTCACGCATGATCAGATACTCGACATCATCAATCTTGACCTCGCTGCCGGCGTATTTTCCAAAAAGAATCCGGTCGCCGGGCTTCACGGACATCTCGACCCTGGTGCCGCTGTCCAGAACTTTGCCTTCGCCGACGGCCACGACTTCACCTTCCTGGGGCTTTTCTTTAGCCGTGTCGGGAATCACGATGCTACCTCGAACCTCTTCTTCTTCGCTTTCGATTCGCCTAATAAGAACACGATCGTGTAATGGTCTGATCATTTGACTCACTCCTCCTTACATTCATCCTTATTTTGTTTTACTGATTCATGGAATGCCCAGGCCTTGATTCAAGGCCCGGGCCCAAGTCTTTTAGCACTCCTGGTAACCGAGTGCCAAACATAACAAGGGGCCACATCCATTGTCAACGCAACGCGTTCCTACGCTTTACCTCTCGCTACTCCTCTGCCCCACCGGGATATAATCAAGGGGGTTATGCCAATCCTCCGGGTTCTTCCAAGCGCTCAATCAGGCAGAGCACTCATGGAGCTGCGCAACGACTACCCCGAGCCCGTGACAGTGGAAGACGTATTTCTCGACACCCGGTCGTCCGGTCCGCTTACCCCTCTCATTGCTGAGACTCTCGATATTGCTCCAGGGAAGGCGCGGACTATTGATATTACAGAAAGCTTGCGTTTCCTGTTTCCCCAAGAAACCTCTGGTAGCCAGGGAACGGTGGTGAAAATCCTGCTCCGCTTGGAGCCGGAACCTCCAAACCAACCAGCACCATCCTACTACCTTCTCAAATTCCAAAAAGGGCGCTTCACAGAATTCTCTACCCTCTGTGCCAATAATGGTGAGACACTTCTTCCCGGCTAAATTAGAGTAGAGGGCGAGAAGCTGGATTACAGAATGATAGAAAACAGAAGCGACAAGAAACTGAGGATTTTGGAAACCTCGGAGCGGAGGGGAGAGGTCTCCAAAATCGCTGCGGGACGGACCGAGACCGAGAAGGCGTTGCCGCGACCCGACCCGGAAGTTCCTGCCAAGGCAACCCGTCGCCGGTTTTCAGCCCGCTATAAGCTCCGGGTCCTGGAGCAGGCCGATGGCTGCGAAGAGTCGGGCGAAGTGGGAGCATTACTGCGCCGAGAAGGACTTTACTGGTCGAATCTGCAGACCTGGCGACGCCAACGCGAGCACGGAACGCTGCAGGCATTGACCCCTCGCAAGCGGGGACGAAAGGCAAAGCCGGTCAATCCTCTGGATCATCAACTGAGGCAAGTGGAGGCTGAGAATCGGAAGCTGAAACGCAAGCTCGAGAAGTTTGAAGCCATGCTGGATCTCCAAAAAAAGTCTCGCAACTGTTGGGAATCTCTCTGGCGAGCAGCGAAGAGAACGGAGACGAGAGCTGATGGACGAAGCTTTGCGATTCTCACAATCCCACGGAGTCCGTGCCGGCTGTCAGGCTCTGGATCTGCCGCCATCGAGTCTGTATCGGGAGAAACTTCGGCGCGAACGGCCGGCGCTGGATCCTCGGCCTCGGGCCGCATCCCCACGCGCCTTGAGCCCGCCCGAAAGGGAAGCCGTTGTGGAGGTCCTGCACAGCCGACAGTTTATCGACAAAGCTCCTGCCGCCGTATGGGCGGAGCTGCTGACGAAGGGCGATACTTGTGCTCGATTCGAACCATGTACCGCATTCTGGCCAAACGTCTGGAAGTTAGAGAACGCCGTCGCCAGCGCCGCCATCCCCAATACTCCAAGCCGGAACTTCTGGCCACCGGCCCGAACCAATGCTGGTCGTGGGACATCACCAAGCTGAAGGGGCCCGTCAAATGGAGCTATTACTACCTCTACGTGATCCTGGACATCTTCAGCCGCTATGTGGTGGGCTGGATGGTGGCCACCCAGGAAAGCTCCCGCCTGGCCAAGGTCTTGATCGCCCAGAGCTACTCCAAGCAGGAGATCGTAGCGGGTGGTCTCACCCTGCATGCCGATCGTGGCTCGTCGATGAGTTCCAAAGCACTGGCCTTGCTACTGGCCGATCTGGGAGTCACCAAGTCTCACTCTCGGCCTCATGTCTGTGACGACAATCCCTACTCGGAATCCCAATTCAAGACCCTCAAGTACCGTCCCGAATTCCCGGCTCGTTTCGGCACCATTCAGCAAGCCAGAGACTTTTGTCGGGATTTCTTCGATTGGTATAACCGCGACCATCGCCATTCGGGTATCGGCCTGCACACTCCCGCGGATGTGCACTACCTCACCGCCATCACCACCCGTCGCGATCGATCCCAAACATTGGAGGCCGCCCATGCACTCTTCCCGGAGAGATTTCCCAACGGCAAACCCGTTCCTCCTCCTCTTCCCGAGGCGGTCTGGATCAACCCTCCCGAAAAGGAGAACTTTTGAGATGAAACTACAGTAATTTATTCACCAAAGTGTCTCAAAGTTGTTGACACGTTCCGCTAGCGGTTAGCATGGTCAGCCGCCGATAATTAGACAGACTGGCCCAAACTAAAGAGCTAGGGGCCTATACCGACCACCAGATCGCTAAAATCGGCCAGGGGCCATGTCTCTCAACTCACGCCCATATCGCTACCTAAAAGTGCGGAATGAGCTCCTTCGGGTTGGCTCCCGGCTACTTTGATGACCGGTGCGTCTGTTTCCTGGGGTCGTGCTAGGCGGGGTTCCGACAGTAAAGGTGCAAGAGCGCACGCTAAGGGCCGCCTCTCGGTATTCCTAGCCAGCCTGGACTTGCTGACCTCGTTCTCTCAAGGAACCATCCGGCGCCACGAATGCTTTGGAGCGTCTCACAATCGGTATCCTAAACTAGGACTCTCAAACCAGCGAACCACAACCGAACGAGACCACGGTGCCAGCATCGATCTTCTCAGACGCCGAGTTGGCCAGATTAGCCGGCTTTCCCGAGGAAATCCCTCTCGAAGACCTCATCCGCGCTTTCACCCTGACAGGTGCCGACCTGGATCTAGTGGCCAATCGCCGGGGGGCGGCGAATCGCCTGGGCTTGGCTCTCCAGCTGTGCGCACTTCGCTACCTCGGATTCGTTCCTCCGGATCTGAGCGTGGCTCCGCAGCCCGCCGTCCGTTTCGTCGCCGACCAACTCGAAGTCAGCCCGAAGGCGCTTCAAGGCTACGCCTGCCGTGAGCAGACCCGCCGTGAACATCGCGCCGAGATCCGCCAGCACCTCGGCTTTTCCGTGCCACGGCCGCGGGACCTCCTGGCACTCGAAACCTGGCTCGTCGATCGGGCCTTGGAGCACGATTCCCCGAGACTCCTCTTTCGCCTTTCCGGTGAGCGCCTGCGGAGCCAGAATCTCGTCTCTCCTTCACCCGATCGAGTCGTGCGCCTCGTCACCTCCGCCAGGAGCCGCGCACTGGATAGGACGTACGCGCTCCTGGAGCCCTTGCTGAACGCCGAGAGGAGAGTCCAGCTGGACGATATTCTCCAGACCTCGGTTTCGAATAACCACTCGACTATCAAATGGCTCGGGCAAGGCGCATCGGGCGAGAGTCCCGACTCCATCAACGCTGAGGTCGAGAAGCTGGCATTTCTCCGCCGACTGGGAGCCCATGAGTGGGACCTCAGTGCACTGAATCCGAATCGCCGGAAGTTCTTGGCTCAGATGGGTCGCCGTTCCACGAGCCAGATCCTCCAACGGATGCCGGATCGCCGGCGATACCCGATTCTCTTGGCGCTGCTCCACGAGACCGTGATCGATCTCGTGGACGAGATCGTGGATCTCTTCAACCGGGCGCTGAAGAAGGCCGACTCGCGTTCGCGACGAGAGCTCGAAGCCTGGCGCGTCTCGACCGCACGAAACACCAACGAGAAAGTCCTGCTGTTCTCGCGTGTGGGTCGTCTCGTTCTCGATCCGGAGATCCCTGACGAGCAACTCCGTCAACGCATCTTCGAGGAGGTGGTTCCCCGCGATCGCTTCGAGGTAGCGGTCGAGGAGACCGAGCAGCTCCTCCGTCCCCGAGATGACTCGTACTTCGACTTCGTTGCGAACCGGTATGGCCACCTCAGGAAGTTCACTCCATCGGTCCTCGAGGCGTTGAACTTCAAGAGCCTCAAGTCAGACGACCCCTTGATCGAAGCCGTCGGGCTCTTGAGAGATCTGAATCGAGCGCGTCGTCGGCGGATCCCCGAAGACGCGAGCCTTGAGTTCGCCTCCGGCAAATGGCGGCCTCAACTGGAGAAGTCGGACGGCCGAGTCAACCGTAGGTCCTTCGAGCTCTGTGTCCTTTACCAGCTTCGCGACGGCCTCCGCTCCGGCGACATCTGGTTGCAAGGGAGCCGCCGGTTCGCAGACCCGGCCACGTACCTAATTCCATCGTCTCAGTGGTTGGCATGCCGAGCTGACACGCTTCGGCTTCTCCGGCTCGATCAGGAGCCATCTCAGCACCTCGCGGCTCTCGGCAGCGCAACGGAGGCGAGCCTTCAACGGCTTGGAGCGGTCGCCGAGACGGAGAGTCTTCGTTTGGAGGAGGGTCGGATCGTCCTCTCACCTACTACCGCAGAGGAGTTGCCCGACGAAGTCCTCCAGCTGAACGCCCTGGTTGCTGAACGCCTACCAAGGGTCGAGCTGGCGGAAGTCTTGGTCGAAGTCGACTCGTGGACCGGATTCACGAAGGTCTTTCGCCACGCCGGAGGGGCTCGCTCTCGAAATCCGGATCTGGTGCGCCACGTGTACGCTGCGATCCTCGGCCAGGCGTGCAACTTCGGACTCGTCAACATGGCCGAGATCACCGACCTGACGTACTGACAGCTGGCATGGACCTCGGATTGGTACCTGACCTGACGTACTGACAGCTGGCATGGACCTCGGATTGGTACCTGCGAGAAGAGACACTCAAGGTGGCGTTCTCGGCTCTCGTGGACTTTCAGCACCAGCTTCCTCTGGCTAGCTCAACGCTTTCCCGTTCGGGGATCGGCAGAGAACGCGACCGCGCTCCCGAAGTACTTCGGTCTCGGCAAGGGCCTGACCTTCTACACCTGGACCGCGGACCAGTACTCGCAGTACGGCTCGAAGGTCATCTCGTCCACCGTTCGCGATGCGACCTATGTCCTCGACGAGATCCTCGATAACCAAACCGACCTACCGATCCTCGAGCATACGACGGATACCGCTGGCTACACCGAGATCGTCTTCGCGCTGTTCCATCTTCTGGGGCTGCAGTTCGCTCCGCGCATTCGGGATCTCGGCGCCCAACGTCTCTACCGTCTCGATGCTCCACCACGAAAGGAAGGTGCGGCAGTCTTGCTGAAGGGCCTGGTTCGCAGCAAGAACATTCTCGAACACTGGGATGATCTCCTACGGGTGGCAGGCACGCTCAAGCTGGGTTGGGTGACTGCCTCGCTGCTGATCTCGAAACTCCAGGCAGGAGCCAGGGAGAACTCTCTCTCCCGCGCCCTCCGTGATCTCGGCCGCCTGGTCAAGACGCAGTTCATCCTTCAGTGGATCGAGAACGAGGACTATCGTCGCCGAATCCACCGCCAGCTGAACAAGGGTGAGGCTCTACACGCGCTCCGCCGCTTCCTGTTCTTCGCCCGCGAGGGCAAGGTGCAGCGCCGCCAGGCCGATCAGCAGACGAACCAGGCCCTCTGCCTCAACCTGGTCACAAACGCCATTGTCACCTGGAACACCGTCTACATGAATGCCGCCGTAGAACAGCTCCGAGCGGAGGGGCGGATCGACCGAAACATCGAACTCGGCCACCTGTCGCCCGCCCTCTATGGGCACATCAATCCTTACGGCAAGTACCGCTTCGAAATCGAGGGTCGACCGGATGGTCTCCGACCGCTAAGGAGTCCCGGTAACGACCCTTAGCGTGCGCTCTTGCACCTTTACTGTCGGAACCCCAAGGATGAGTAGGAAAGGGGCAGTCTACGTTGTCCGCTATTGGGTGTTTAACTGCAGTGACACTTGTGAAGTAGATTAGACCGAGGTATCGGGCACCTGTAGTGTGTGGGCAATCGGCAGGAACTCGGTCATCAGACGACTGTATTCAGCATAGTAAAGGTCCCAGTCAGCGTCTTCATAGTCTTCTGGGTTGTCGTTAGCTAATTGGCTCACGAGTTTTTGACACACACTCTCGGCAACGATCTCTGCAAGCAATAGACGGAAGTGCTTCGCATCTTGACCTACGAAACCACTGGCTTTGTCACCTAGATATCGGCTCAGTGATGGATGCTGGGCCGCAACTTCCAAGAGGTTGTGCCGCCATTGAGCACGTTGGTTCTCTAGATCGATGTCCTTCAGTTTGATCTTGATGCCGGATCCCAGCGGCGCAGTTGACTGAACTTCAGCTGAAGCCGATGTTTCTCCCAGGGTCGCAGTCAACACACCCTTAGACGCCGTGCTCTTTGCTCTCAGGTGGAGACGACAAACAGAGACGCCAAGCTCTGAGTTCGGTCTGAGGATCCTTTCGCCTCCGACCAGGAAGTTGGCACTCGAACTGGAAACCTCAAAAGGGGTCTTAGTCGGCACGAGGTGAAGTGGAGCTAGGAGGAGGAGCTTCTTGCGTTTTGAATCTGTTCGGAGCCGATATCGCTTCTTCGAAAAGCAGAGTGTTTCGACATGACTGTACTTGTCTGCCTCTGAATCCAGGACCTCCACGGCGCTTTCGTCAGATATAGGGCCAACTCGAACGCGCACACCTGTGGCCGGAGTTGCGGTCACGCCGCGAACTTTCCACAGTGCCCTGATTACGTTTTGCCTAGCAGGGTGGGCCTCAAGCCCACAAAAGCGTTTGTCAGCGGCTATTTCGGGAGAGAGGCACTCGATCTGAACCGCCGTTCCAACTTCAAGCTCTGGGAACACTTCCTGATTTATGTTTAGCCAAAACTGCTGGGAATGCCCCCTGATGATCTGAACAAAGGGAGGGCTCAGCGTATAGCCCTTTTTTTTAAAGATGCTCTCCGTCTTCGAGCTGTTAGGGTCTCGAGAAAAGTCGTCATCCTTTTGATACTTGTCCAGGAATTTCGTGGCTGCCTTCTCAAGATTGTTCAGGCGTTTACGAGTTGCCTGGTTCTCAATTGTGGCGTGCTCCATCTCTTCACGACGACGCTCCTCCTCGACGAGAGGTCGAAGACGTTTTAGAACCTCACCGAATAGGGCTTTTACAAATGGATGTTCCCGCGTGAGCCCCGTTCTCCTGAGAGGGTCGATTATCGGTACGCTATTGTCTTTCTCGAAACTTCGCCGGTCCTCCCAGCGGTCGTCATAGTCATTCCAGAGTTCATCGATGAATGGACAAACCAATCTGCCGAAAAATCGAGCTGCGTGGTGATCATTCTCGAGCTTGCTATCGAACAAAGTAGCTTCGTGAATCGCGTGGCGAGACTTGATTAGAATACCGCCCAACCTGAAACGATCACTCTTTCTGTTAAACGGCGTCTTTGCCCTCTTTATGATCAGCTTTGCTTTACTCCCTGGGTAACCAGGGATCTCGAAGGATGTCTTTACCCTTGGCTGGCCCTCAAGCTTTGGTGGTCTAATAGTTTCCCGCCGGTCCTGACTGAGATCGCGCAAGACGACCTGCCTATTCTTGTCCGACAAGATGTCACGAAGGCTGACAACCTGACTTATTTGCTTTCGGAGATTGTCGTGGAGAGACACTCGGCAATTCTTGAGTTCTACAGCCACAACTGTCCCCGTTCCACGTGGGATCCCTAACTTCTTTCTTATGGCTGCGGTCACCCGTTTAGAGGCGTGGGACTGATCAAAATCGAAGTATTCGGTTATGGAGCGGACATGGTATTGACCATCTTCAGCAATAGATTCAAAGGTTACCGGTCCCAAGGCTGCCACGTCTTTGGCGCCACGCGAATTCGTCCCTCGAACTTGTTCTCCTGATTCCAAACCACTGACACGCTTGCCAAAATTCGAGAGCTTCAGGTCCATCGTGTCTGAGGTCATGCCGTCGGCAAAATCTCTAACCCTCAGGATGTGCGGACTCCCGCGATGGCGTTCTATCTCAATTTCAATCCTGCCTGCCTTTCCCAATATCTGATACCGATCGTCGACGTTGGTCACCAACTCAGTGATTGCGTCACAGATGTCCCGGACTGACTGTTTGGCATTCTGCATCATGTACCGGGAGGTAGTGCCCAGTCTTTTGGCTGTGGTTGCTCCCATAGGGCGTGCTTCCAGTGATTCAGTCGGTTTCAATTGGAAGATCGCACTCACACGTATCGAGGAACTCAAGTACGTCTGACTGACCAACCAATCTCGCTTTTCCTTTGAGGGCTTCAATTCGCTTCCTCCAGACTCTGCCTTCCGCGTCGACGCGACAGCGCAGGAGATCTGCGAGTTCTCCAACACTAGGTGAGAAGCTATCCCGATCGCTGAGATACCCTTGAAAAGTCTTGTGCTGTCTAACACGACTGAGCTGGCGAAGGATCCGCTGCCGATGCTCTTTCGGCTTCCAACTGCCGACGGCCTGTTCGAGTCTGGTGTTGTTATTTCTAACCCATTCAATTCCACGCTCTGTGAGTTGCCAACCGTCACGTGCTCTTAGCGGGTTTGCTCTGGTACTTTGACCTCTGTACCGTCCCGCCCGCCCTGTGACTAGGGGGCCACGTGGTCCCTTTCGAGCGTCGACTAGCGCATGTCGCGCAACTTCCTTGTCCGGGTACTGGGGGTACTTAGTCCATGAGAAGGAGTCTGGGAACATTTCGTAGCATTTCTTGGCGATATCCTCGGTGTGGACTTTACGAGATTCGCCGCCCATCAGACTAAGCACATAGACGACTATTTCTCTGTTTGGAATCCGATCAGCCACAATTAGCAGTTCTCCATCGCCACAATTAATTATAAGAGAGAGAATCCCGACCGCGGCGAGAAGCGCACGCCGGGCTACGCCATCGCCAACCTCAAGGTGTCCTACACGTATGCACAGCAACACTTGACTCACCAGTTTTCAGTGAGCGTCTTCAACATCGGTGACCGGCTTTATCGCAACCACTCGTCTTTCATCAAGGACTTTGCCCCGGAGATCGGACGGGGAGTTCGATTTACCTACATGGCACGATTCTTTTAGACAGTGAACCACAACCAGCCTTTGGCCAAGGCGCAACCTACGACGTGCGACCGGAAACTGCTGACGGCTCTGAGCTGGTACGACCTACCTGTACGCCGCGACCGTCATCGGCGGCGCACAGCTAGCCAATAACTCCCGTCTGGCAAGCCCGCGCTGTTCTGGCCGGGAGCAAAGTACCGGATGCAACCTTGGAGCAGAATACTTAATTGTATAATGGCTTGGGGACTGAGCCCTTCAGATTGCTTGCGCATTTGGTGATGGTAATCCTCAAGGCACTCGGATTTGTCACGAATGGGCAGGTAAATTGATGACCGAAAAAGAGAAGAGACTCGCTGAGCGAGTGTCCATCCTGCGGGGACTACTTCCGCCGTTTGTCTGTGCAATCTACAACGGGCAAGCTCGCGACTGGGACCGCGAGACCGTTCTTTCGATGCTCACTGGAGGAGACGGCCGGAACGGTAAAGACCCGCCGTCTCGATTAACGGAAGATGACGTGAGTGCTTACATCGACAAGCTGTTTGCTCACCACGAATCGAAAAACCACACCTAAATTCTTAGCATGAGTGGAATTTGGACAAAAACGGGGCGCTGTTGCATGATTCAACTGCGGCGCGAGTGGGGGCGCTTTTCCAACTTCTCGTTCAGGACACCACAGCGCAGGATTTCGGCCTACCCAGCTCGGCCATCCGGTTGAGGATGTGACACCCGATCGCAACTTCTCTCCTTTGTGCTTTGCCGTGCCTCGCCTTCAATCCGCCTCCGAGCACGGACTTGTATCGGAAGAAGCTGTTTTCAACGCGCGCCTGCTGTCGGTAGCCCGACTCCTTCTGCCACTCTCGTCGCCCGACCTGGCGAATCCTCTCAAGAGCCGTGTCACGCTGCGCCCATGGGCCGTCCGTTGGCCCCGCCGACACCGCAGAGCGACGAGGGGGAATCACAATCACGACGTTCTCTGTACCGGCCGCGCTGAGTTGATCGTAGACTGACCTGTGGTCGTAGGCTCCGTCTGCGGTTAAACGCCGGATGGGAACCTCGATTGTGTCGAGAAGAGCAGGGAGTGTGGAGGCGTCGTCCCGGCTGCTCGCTGTGAGTTCGGCCGCCACAATGAACCCCTCGGCATCCACCCCGATGTGCAGCTTCCGCCAATCCCGGCGTTTCTTTGATGCCTTGTGCTTGTGCGCGTTCCATTCGCCGCAACCCAGAATCTTCAGCCCTGTGGAATCGACGATCAAGTCGATCGGGCCGTCGTAGGATCAGGTCAGGGGCGGCACCGCAACGATTTGGTTCCGGCGCGAGAGTGTGGTGTGGTCCGGGGCCTTGAGGTTGAGGCCCATCAAGCGGAGCAGCGAGTCCAGGAACCCCTCGGTCTGACGGAGCGGCAGGCTGAAGACGACCCGCAGCGTCAACGCGGTCCGGACCGCGAGGTTCGAGTACCGCCGCTGGCCTCCGCGAAGACCGTTCTTCGGTGGTACCCACGCGGCAATTGCATCCTCGCTCAGCCAGATCGTGACGTCGCCGCGGCTCCTGAGGCCACGCTCATACTCCCTCCAGTTCCGGATTCTGTACTTCGTCTTGTACTGGCGGTTGACTCGGCTCGACTTCGCTGCGACCATGACGTTACCCTCCGATCTCTATGATGGACTGGACCCCACCCCCGCCGCTAGCGTGCTCGCTTACACCGATTCATGCACCAACGCCCTTAACTACGACGACACCACACTTCGGACAATTGAGAATATAGATGTGATTTGGTTGAAGGGACGCTCGATGGCGAGGGCCTTCGAGATTGAACACACGACGGCTGTGTACTCTGGTTTGCTGAGGATGGCTGACCTCTTGGCGCTTCAACCCAACATGGATATCCAGCTTCACATTGTTGCGCCTGACGAGAAACGAGAGAAGGTCTTGCGGGAGATTAGGCGCCCTGTGTTCTCGTTACTTGAGCGAGGTCCATTGTACGAGCACTGCACTTTTCTGCCTTACGACTCGGTGGCGAAGCTTGGAAGTACCCCGCACCTCGCGCATATGAACGACTCAATCATCGAAGAATATGAGGAGTCAGCCGAGGATTGACTGTACCGCCCCAGATGTCCTGGGCAGAGTGAACTCCATCATAATCAAGCCGTCGTTTTTGAAGGCAAGACTCCCCCATGCTGCCGACTGGGGTCTCCAGATCCACTTTTGACAGACTCTTCGTGTAGCGGATCGACGATACTGGCTGCTTCGGTCACTTGTGGTCTATAGCGCCTTGCGCATCGGGGCGCGACCACAGGGCGCGTTCGAGAATCTTCCCTGCTTTTTCAAGATCGATCATGACGGATCATCACTTGAAGTATCGTCTGTCTCTTCTTCAAAGACCGTCGTGCCAAGCGCGGCAGCGCCGAGCAGTTCCAGTTCCTTAAGTTCGGCGGTTGCCTGGAGAGCCTTGCGAAGTCTGCGGCGGCGAATGTGCAGAGCCCTGTTCGGATCCCCGAGATAGTCATCTGCAACAACCATAGCCCGCGCCTGCCTTGCCACCTGTTGTGTAAGTATGGCAATTCGCTCGTGATCCTCATTGGACGGATCGTAGGCGGGCATAAGGCGGTAAGGCAGAGCATGAATGTGCCGCTCGCCAAAACCCCCCCTTGGATTGAAGGGCATAATTGCTTCGGTTATGGCATGACTGTTCAGCATTCCGACGCGAAACCAGGCTTCCTCTTCATTCTGAATAACCTGCCAATAAAGAGTCTGATCGACGGCCAGATCACTCCCACCGGCGAGCGGGATACAGGCAGCGCAAACATGTTTGCCCCCGGCACCGACGACGATGAGGTAACCGGTGTCTCCGAGAACCTGTTTTGTCAGCTTTCCGCGTTCGTCTACGCGTTCCTGAAGGGATTTGCCCTGCCCGACTGTTTCCAGCCTGTCATTGATGGTGCGAAATCGCCTTGCCGTCTCCGTGAAACCCATGCGGCGAATGTCAGCCTCATCGTAAATCTTCCAGATACCATCGTCGTCCCGGATGGCCGGGAGTGCGATAGGCGCGCAATGTTCACCAAGAACGAAAGGAAGCAGATTTTCGGATTGTGCCATGTGATGAATAAACCGGGGCGCGATATGGCCTGGGAAGCGCTCTTCCTTGAGTTTTTTTGCCGCCTTGACCGTAAAGCCCCAGGTTGAACTATGTGACGGCGTATCCACCCTGTATTCCGCACCGTTTGCATTGAGAACCTCAATGCAAACCGCTGTGCGCGGCATAAGATCGGCCCCTTGCTGGGGCATAGTGGCCACAGCGGAAGCGGCAATTGGAAGTCCCTCTTTTTCAAGCACCCAAGCCGTGCGCTTCGTGCCGATGGCACGGGTCGAAAAGTCTGCGGTCTCAACGCCGGAATCCCGGGCGAGAAAGCCGCTGATCGCTTTCGTCTTGAGTCCACCAGACGTGGAGCGCTTATGGCCGATGATAGCAGCTCCGGGGTATTTGAATGTCCCCGGCTGGACCTGCCACACTTCGGCAATCTCAAGCGACACAGGACGTTTGCTGGTCAGGAACTCACGCTGGCGGAAGGGTTCGTGATGATGACCATTAAACACGGTGCCGGGTACCAGACAAGCGACTGCCGCATCAGGAGAAAGATAACGATCAATGGCGTGGAGAAGATAGGTTGTGCCGAGTTCCAGATGCAAAAAAGACTGACCCGAAGGACGGATACCATAGAGCTCCGCCCTGTTTGTAAGGGCGTTCCGATAGGGGTTATCCCCAAGACGGCTCATGGCAAGCCAGGGTGGATTAGATACAAGGCCGTTGAATTGCCCGCTGAGAAAACCCGGCCGGTAGGTGTTGCGCAGGATGAACGCCCAGATACCATTACGGCCCGCACACGCTAGCTCAGCCATGCGGTACACCAGCGCAATGACAGCGGGCGTCAACGCCTCGATGAGTTCTGCGGGCAGAGTGATACCGGAAGCGCTAGCCGCGCCGTCCAGGAACTGCCCTGCGGCCTTTTCGTTCAGGTGGGTGGCGCTGCCCTTTGCCTGGGCGTCGATTGCCTCATCATAAGCCCAGTCGATAATCCGGTCGAACAGCTCGCGGTATTCAGGCTGAATCAGGGCATCAGGGAGTTTGATAGTTGTCCCGTCCAGAGACACGTCGATTGTAGCGCTCTCGCCGAAGAACGGGAGGAAGGGCGTAACCGGGGTGACCGCAAAGAGGGAGTCGGCGTGATAAATTGGAATAATAATCGGACTTGTCGCCGCCTTGATTTCATCGGCCAGGGTGACAACCCAGGTAGTCTTGGACAGGCTGACCGCGAGTGGGTCGATGTCAAAACCTGTGGCCACGTCATGCAGCGTTTCAATTTCGGCAAGACCGAAGCGGTCCCTAGCAGCTTTAAGAACCTTGGCCAGGATCGAGCCTGAGCCGCAGCACATATCGACAATGCGCGGCTTCTCACCTTCGGGAAGATTATCCAGGCAACGCTCCGCGAGGTGGCGGCTCAGCCAGCCTGGGGTCCATTCCTGTCCCAGCAACTTACGCTGGCTGCGGCGCGCAAGTTGCGCCATGAGGCGTCCAAAAAGGTCTTCTTCAGACTTCCAGCTAAAATCATAAGCGTAGAGGTCACGCTGGATTTCTCTGGCGATGGGCACCAGCCGGTCGATATGGTCAGGACTGGTAAGCCAGCCGAAATAATCCTGCTCGACCATATTGCCGAGTCGGTAACGGTCGTGAAAATACGATCCCGCCAGTATCGCCTTAAGCTCTGTATCATCGCTGGACACCGCTTGGCCTGCGAGAACGTTGGCGCTCAGCAGGCGGGCCAGAATGCAGAGATAAACTTCATCGACATAGGCTGCGGAGCGGAAGGCTCCGGTTCTGTCTTCCAGGTAATCGACGAAGCGCGACCATAATTCCGTTGCCAGTTCAATGGACGGATCAGCCTCTCGTCCTTCATTAACGAGCTTGCGCAGAAGACCGGAGCTTCGGTTGTAAGGACCGCTCTCTAGTCCAAGATCAAGAGTGAGAAAATAGGCCCTGAGAGGACGGGACTGTTCGCGCGCTAGGTGTTTGCGTACAAACGCGATAAGACGAACGGCTGACGGCTCGTCACCTGCCGTCAGTTCCAGCGCATCAACCTGATTCAGAGTTATGTCATCAGCAGTGATGCCTGCCGGATCGACCCCCGGCGCAAGCTCCACATCGTAGGCGTACCAGTCCACCGTATCGGCAAGAACGCCGCGCACCTGGGATAACGGTACACCGCTCCGGATCAGACCGGCTGCGTGATCACGTACCTGCGTAAAACCTTCATCGCGCTTTGCTGAAATGCGCAGGTCGGCCTCATATTCGATTGTGGTCGAGCCGATGAGATTATCGATGAACCGGCTGGCAATCCCGCCACTGGCCTTCCCAACCTTGGTATGAGCCTCAGTGCCTTCGCTGTAATGATTGATCCAGGCTTCATCTTCGGGGTCCGGAAAGATCAGGCGCAATCGCGACTGGAACTCACCGCGGAGGACGGCTTCGACTTTACCGGAATCGCGAATTCCCCGGCAACGCCGGATGGCTTCTCTGGCCTGTGCGAGATTAGCTCTCATCAGACCACTCTCTGACGCACACTACGCATGATCGCGGCCTGCCCCGCCATATCTCTGGCGAGTTCCGACACGCCGCTTTCTGCCAGCTTCTCCGGGAGAATAGCCTGTAAAACGACGGCATCTATTTGCGCCTGGGCGGAGGCCGCGTCTCTGCTGAGGTTTTTCCCGGCGGCGTCAAGAGCTACCTTTGCTCCGTCTGTAAGGCGGGGTACACGCATCTGCCGCAGATGCGTGGCTTCAAGCTTGAGCGCCCCGCCGCCGAGCGGCGTACCAAGGGTCTCCATGAAAGTGCGGCACCAGACGCTATTCAGAAGGGCCTTAAGGGTATATCGTGTCCAATCCCCCTCCGGTGCCCAGAAAGTCGAGAAATTAGCATCAATGAGCAGGGGCGTATCGAAGTTGGTCTCAACCCAGGGAACGGTATGATTGATGCGCGCCACGAAAGCGCCCGGCAGATGACGGGTTGTGAACTCCGGGAGCATGTACCAGAAGCGTGGCGTGATCTTATTGTTGCGAGGTATCCGCACATTGGTGCGTACAGCCGAAAGGTTGGGAATCTGTTTGTCTGACCCGGCCAGAGGTTCCGTCGCCGCGCGCCTCACAAATGCGGCCAGTTCATCAGGCATGGTCCTGGGCGGTGTTTCTCCTCGTGCGGTGTAAGCGGCTCGTGCGTCCGCCACGAGTTTGGCATCTTCGGGCAGCACCCAGCCACGCAGGTCGAGAACACGTCTGGGCGGCGGCTCGTTACGTTCAAGATAATCTATCTCCGATTGGCGGTGGAGCACGGGCCGTAGCGCCCCAGAAGGAACGCAAAATTGGCAACTTTCGAAAGCGGGAGATGCTTTGACGCGCTCCACACCGCCTGTTGAAGAGCCGCATGTGGTCACATAGAAAAACCGGTTACATCCGGTGCGCAGTCCCTGCCCGACCCGGACACCGGCCGCATCGAGAGAGACAAGTGGCCCCAGCTCCGCATGCGGCGGCAGCATATCCCGTAGCGTATCGGGAATAGTGACAGGCGCGGGACCGCTAAGGTCAGCAAATAGCGGCAGCTCTGCTCCACCGCATTCAAGCTTTCTATACCAGCGGCACCTGCTAATGCGGGATTGCAGCGCGTCCCATTCATGGCGGAGGTCAAAGTCCCGAACTTTGATGCCGCGTGGCATTGTCGCAGTCTTGGAGCATAACCAGAGAGCAAAGGCTGCTTCAGGGTGTTGGCCTTCAAAGGCGGCGCTGACCAAGGACTGATCATTCGCGGCGTCTGGGGCGACCTGTAGCCATCGCGCATGTCGCCAGTGATCTCTGGAGCAAAGCGGTTCATGCGTTTCTTCCGGTTGTAGGCGTCTGGCAACAATAAGATGGGTTCGGACAAGCGCATCGGAGAACCAGCCGGGCTGGGTGTCCGCCACGATGATTTCCAGAGAAAAGCACCGCAGCAGGAGATAGCGGATCACATCTGCATAGTTGCGATACCGCCAGGTGGCCGGAACGACAAGCGCAAACCGTCCTCCGGGTCGCACCATGAGACCAGCGAGGAGCCAAGCAGGGACAGATAGATCAGCGAGGCCGGAATAGCCCTTAATCAGAACTTGCCAGATGTCACCTTCTTCGCCGGAGAGACGGCTATCTGCAATCTCTAAGAGCCCAGAGCGTGTTGCTTCGGCCTGGGTGCCATTTCCGTTGCGCGTCTGGTAGCGCACAAAGGGCGGATTGGTGATCACCAGATCGTAGCCACGCTCTGGTGATCCCTTAAGCGATGTGAGATCAAAGGCGTTTCCCGTCACGATTTTCTGGTCAGACGTTCCATGCTCTGCGCTAATCGATGAAAGCCGGTCGCGGCACATAGAGGCTGTGGCGCTGTCGATCTCGATGCCGTCCAGCCGCCCCAGCGTTATGCCACATTCACCCGCCGCCTCACGGGTTGCATCAAGGAGGTCACCATGACCGGCCATCGGGTCAAGTATCGTACGCGTATTGGACTCAATCGCCAGGTGGGCGAGAAGCTTGCCGAGGCGAACGCCAGTGAAGAACTGACCTAGCTGTTTGCGCTGGTCTGCTGGCAGTGCTGCTTCATAGGCACGCGCCACTTCTCGTATGGCATCCCTGGCTTCAGAGCCTTGCGCCATCGGCTGCCTCTGCCAAATGCCGCTCATCGTGCCACCTGTAAAAGGTGTCTGCGTCGAGCGGTACCTGCTGATGATTGGCCAGAAAATGGTTGATCAGGCGCGAATAGAGTCTTTGTGCGGTCTGTTCTGTGGGGTCCAGCGCCAATGTGGCTTCCCGGCGAAGCTGCTGGGCAACCGTCCAGACACATTCGATAGATTGCTCTGCTTCCACCGGGTGTTTGCCAAGGAGCAATACGGGATCGCCCCGGACGGCTCCGGCTGTCGTCACCTGCTTGAAGCTACCCTGGGTTTTGTCGAGAACACCCGTGCATTCGACGGCAAGCCCCGCACCTGTATATGCGGCCTGAAGGGCGTTCCATATATCTGCCGATGCCGAGTGGAACACGAGCGTTGCTTTGCCACCGGGCTTCAAGATGCGGCGCACCTCGCTCAGCGCCGTCTTCAGAAGTTCCTGGTAATCAGTGACCGTCTTACCCTGGCTGTTGCTGACGATAATCTCGTCATCACGGTCTGTATAACACCCGAGCCACGCTTCATTGAGGAAGCTGATCTCTGCATACGGAATGTTGCCGCCGAACGGCGGATCGGTGAACGCATAATCAATGCTGCGATCGGGCAGATCAACGCAGCAGCTTGATTTCTGTTGCACCTCGATCCTGCCCTTGCGCCCATGAATGATGGCGAAGGCGTTGGTGATCGTCGAGAGCTTACGGCGCAATCCGGCAAAGAGGCTCTTCTCGACGGGAAGGCCGCTGACATATAGCACGCCCGGTTGGGCGCTCGTCACAACCAGATCCTTCTGACCGGATTTGGCGACCACACGTGTCATGATAGTGGCATGCGATGCGTTATAGCTCAGCAGCCAGAAACGTAGCGCGTCCCGAAGGGGTCCGTCATATTGCCCGGCGCGTTCCCAAAGCCGCGCGAAAATAATCAGGTTGCGGCGGGTGTAGAAGTGGTGCAGATGGGTAACTCCCTGATGGTATCCGTTCCGGTATAGGTCACCCCAGGGAATGGCCACGCGGGGAACCGATGCCGGGATCGGTTCGGCGGTGATGCGTTTGAGCCGTTCCGCATCCTCTGCGGTGGCCCGACGCGACCAGGTCTTTTTGCCGCTGACCCCGTACATGCGGACCGGACAGCGCTTCCTGAATTCTCTGTCTTCATTAGCAACGTCATCCAAAACGGTTTCTGTCAGGCGGTTGGCAGCATTCAGTGGTGCTTTGTGAGCACAGGAGGGACAGGTGAAATGCGATGCAATATGCGCCGGACCAACCGAGACACAGGCATCCCATAGTGTCGCTTCGCTGCCGCAGGCAGGACAGCGGAGTATGTCGGACCAGATTAGATAGCGGATCAAGCCGTCACCACCGTCCAGGTTCTTCGCACAATACATCCAGCCATCAGCTTCTTCGGAAGCAACCAAAATCTCTTCAGCCGCCTTGCGAAAGGCTTTGGGCTCGGGAGGGTTGGTCAGGGTCTGGCCGACAAACGCGCCAAGCGCGCCGAGCTCATACAGAACCGCATTTCGTACGCCCCATTTGACATTCAGGTTACGACGCCGCGCCTCTTCACGAAGCTCTTCGGGTGGGTCTTCGCACAGCAATGCGGCAAGTCCTGTTGTGCCACTTCCGGCAAATCCATCGAACACTGTGTCCCCCGGCTTGGTGTGCGAAGCAATAAACAAGGCGACGGCTTCAGGCGAAATCTTTGTCGGGTATGGAAATGCGTTATACAGATGGCCTGTGCGTGTTGCCGGAAGCGCTTTGGCGTAAAGAGCATCCAGTGCCCTAACTTTGGATGGCATCTTTCTCTTTGTACCGTTTACCTGCTGTTTTTCCATATTGCCCCCGGCACTGCAGGCCCTCGAAGTAGCCCCCCCAACCATCTTCCCACGTCCCCCTGCAGAAAATTTCAAGGAAGGTCATGACGAAGGCAAAACCCCGGCGATCATGTTAACCTGCTATCAGGATGTCCTGGTTTTGTATTCTTCCCACATCGCGAGAAACAGATTAGATTTCGATCCTTTTTTAAATCCGAAACGTCGGCCCGCTTCTTGAGCAAATTCATCCAGCAACGGTTCAGGTACGGAGAATTCTATTTTGCCTTTTTTGGCAGGCTTTCCTCGTGGGGGTGTCCTGAGATTTTCATTTGTTACGTGCGGCGCGGGGGGGGTGCCCCTTCCTGCTGTTTTGGCTTTAAGTTTCCCTAGATCAGCCATCACGCGATTCCCCTTTCATCCGATGCGGCGACCGCATCAATGATGTTTTGCGCCATCGCATCGGCCTTTTTGCGAAGTGTCGGAAACGATGTTTCGGTGAGCGCTTTGCCTTGATCCATTGTGGTTTTGAATGCCGCCCGAAACGGAATTTCACCGTCGAGTACCTTGTAGGGCGTTTGGCTGAGATATTCTCTGGCTCCTGCTATTTCGCGGGCTGAGTCCGAGGTGATGCATAAGGCAAAAGCGATCTTTTCCGACGCATTGCCTTCTTTCAAAAGATTGTTGGCAAGGATCACCGAGGGATGCAGATCGTCTAAGCCCTCGCTGGTGGGTATGATAACCATATCTGAGACCTGACAGGCCCGGCGCGTTTCTTGTGAGGAATGCGGCGCGCCATCGAATATGTAGAGGTCAAAACCTTCCGCGTCTTTCAGGGCAGTGTCTACGGATCTGAATGCTTCTGCTCGAATTTGTGGCTCAATCCCTTTTTCAGCGCGCCTAACAGCCCAATTGACACTTGTACTTTGCTGCGTGTCCATGTCGGCGATTTTTGCTTGTAGACCGCCCTTGGTGGCTTCTACGGCGATGATTCGCGCAAGGGTGGATTTGCCGACCCCGCCTTTCTGCCCGACCATTGCGATCTTATAGTGCATGACTGTTATCCAGTTATCCAGTTATCCCGTTAGATGAATAGCTGGTAATCCTGAAACCCGATCAACATGATAGCAGGAAAACCTGACGACAGGATGTAGGCAGGCTGTCTTGTAAGATCCAGGCCAAGGTGACGGACCAGGCCGACAGGAGCAACCCGAATGACAGACCCCGCAAGGCGGGGCTCCCGATCTGGCATGGGAGTTGAGTTGGCTCAACCGGATGAGGCAGAGGTGGAGGCGGACGCCCCTAGGACTCGGCCCGGACCTCCTGCTCTTGTTCCTGGGGAAGCTCGAAGAGCCGCGAGTGGGCCTGATCTGCCACTTTCGCAAGCACCAATAAGTCGTTGCGCCCGAAGCTCTGCGTGCTCTTCCATTCACCAGCGTCGTCTTTGTAGAGACGCGAGAAGGTGACGTTGTGCCTCGGGTGGTCTTCGGTTCCATTGCGCCAAATCGTAGCCTTGACGCGACCGATCCGGATTTCATCGACGGGTTTCTGGTTAGCCATAATGTTTTCCTCCTAAAGAGTTAAGGGTTTGTGAGCGAAAAACGCTCACCCGCGAATGGCGGAAAACGCCCAAACCCTGACGCGGCGACGGGCCGCGCGAGAACATGGCGTAACCCGTACCCGATCTCCGTTGGGCGCAAGAGGCAACGATGTGTGGAGCGCAGAGCGCTTGGCGCAACAGGTGGGCGAGTCTGCGAAACCGTGATTTCAGCGGCGGTTCCATAAGCCGATCCCCCGTCGCCGGGCTTCTTCTTCCAGTTGAATAAACTTCGTCCGCTTCGTGAAGGGAAAGCGCCGGTAAGCATGAGCGTAGCCGCCGCGGATGAGCCGGGCGTTGAAGGTGTCTCCGTCCAGGAGGACGTAGCGAAGCCAGCGCCCGTAGCGGTCTACGGTATCTCCGGTGCGGTCCTTTTGGAGTAGCACCGTCTTACCTTCGAGCGCGGCCTTGGTGAAGGCGCTGGCCTCCCGTCCGAAATACTGCACCGCTTTGGTGGGGTGCTTCGTCTCCGGGGTATCCACGCCGATGAGCCGGACGGTGTAATTCTTCCCTTGATGGCGGACACGGATGGTATCGCCGTCAATCACCCGCTCGACCTGAACCATGATTGGATCGAGTTGAGCGCTGGTAATGAGCGGCGCAAGCCCGGCAATAAGGATGCTCAAGCCGATTAGCTTTGCTCTCGGTCGCAGGGGCAGGGTCAAGCCCCTTCAACCGTGATTCTTTGAATGTCCCATTGGTTGTCCCTCGCTTCGTAGCCCTTGACGAACACGGCTTCTTCCACGAATCGCCGCCCCTCCCGGCGCGTCATGTGAATGACCATAGCGATTCCGTCTACCACCCCTCGGCAAGTGACTTCCCAGGGAAGCTCCCCGCCGCCCTGCATGGCGCAACTGGCGATCCGGGATAAGGCGCTTTCTGCGTTGTTGGCATGCACGGTTGTGAGCGACCCGCCGTGTCCGGTATTGAGGGCTTGCAGCAGGTCAGCCGCCTCCCCGCCGCGCACCTCGCCTACCACGATGTGATCCGGTCGGTGACGCAGCGCGTGGCGCACTAGATCGCGGATCGTCACCGCGCCTTCCTGCAACCCTCGCGCCTCAAACCGGACACAATTCGAGTGGTCAATGCGAAGCTCTAACGTGTCCTCGATTGCCACAATGCGCTCGTCACCTGGCAGCAGTTCTATGAGGGCATTGAGCAAGGTGGTCTTGCCTGATCCGGTGCCACCGGAAACCAGAATGTTGCGCCGCGTCATCAACACTTGCGCCGCCGCTTCCAAGACGTTTCCCGGTAGGGCTTTCTGCTCGACCAGATCCGCCGCGCTGAACGTCCGCTTGCCGAATCGCCGGATGGTGATTGCAACGTGGGGACTGGCCGGGGGAACACAGATCGCCACGCGGGAACCATCATCAAGGCGGGCATCAATGATCGGCGTGGTGGCCGGGTCCAGGCCCAAAGGACGGGCGATGTGAATAGCCGCCCGTAACAAGGCCGATTCGTCCAGCCCCGGCGCTGCATGAGCCGTTAAGCGGCCCTTCGCCTCGATCCAAACATTGCCGGGACCGTTAATCATGATCTCGGACACTTCCGCGTTTTCTAGCAGGGGTTCAAGCCCTGGAAGAAAAGGTTTCAGGTGTGTCAGCCCACTGGCCGCGTTGCTCATATCTGTCCGGCCTCCTTCGCTCTCCAATAAGAATGATCCAGGGGAAGGTAATGAGGTTTGAGATAGACCCTCCTGGGTTCCAGCGATTGCGCTCCGTCATAGGGCAAGCAAATGGCCTGACAGTTTCCAAGCAAGGCGAAGTCTCGCGGGTGAAAGACGGCCTCCCGGCGCTCCTGGAAAGACTTGGTTGCGCCGATGCTTCCGCCCGATCCACCCGCCCGGCCCGATAGCGGGGACACGCCCGCCCGCTTCGAGGTCTCGCTGATCGTGTACGATCCTTTGATCTTGGCAACCTGCCCGCACAATTCCGATGCAATCTTGGCGCTGGCATCGTCGCTCAAGGATAGAAAGATCCGGGTGCGAAGCGTCTGTAGCAGCGCCCGCCACGCCTCCGAACTACCCAACACGGCCCGCAATGAGGATATGGATTGGGTCGCAACAATCGGGATGCACCGGCATTGCCGCGTTAAGGCAAAGGATTTTTCATCGCCGGTCGGATCGTCCTCGCCGACCGACGCGAAGGATTGATATTCATCACAGATAAACACGGCGGGCCGGAAGTAGGCGCTTGGGGATTCCTTCATCTGGGCGGGGCGCATGAGCAAGGCTTGAAGCCATGCGTTTTTGAGCATGACGCCGATGGCGCGGGCCAGCGCCGGGTTGCTCCCGGCTGGCATATTCAAGGCCAGCACCTTGCCGCCTTCGATCAATTCATAGAGCGGCGGTAAATAGCGCGGCCTTTCGGCAATGGTATGGGCGGGCCATTCGGCGCGGTCCTCAGTCTCACCCTCGGCCTGGGCCTTCGCCTCGGCCAGTATCGCGGCCCTGGCCCTTGGGCCAATGCGCCGGGGATCGTCGGACACTTCCGGGGGCGGGGGACAGAACACCGCCGCCACGTCCGGCATATCGAACATCGAGAGGAAGACGGAAACGCCTTCGACAATCGAGGATTTGATTTTGTTGTCCAGCTTTTGCCAGTCGTTGTCAAACCACCGCTTCACAGCGGCCACCCGCTCTCTCACATCGTCACCGGCTCCGGGCTCCCAAACAATCCGGGGTTGGATCGCCAATTTCTTTAGTTTCTGCTCCAATTCCGGGCTCCATTCGACCCGCATTTCCTTACCGTTTTCCGCCGCCGTCCATAGCCACTCTCCAACCTCCACGGCCCGCTTCGTCCACGTCTCGACCGGAATGAAAACCTCCCCGGTGTTAAGCTCCGCGCTCCACGCCTCGGCCTGTTTGATCTTGGCCGCGAAAAGATCCGGGTCAATCGCGCATTGATAGACCTGCTGCAACGTCACCCACTGCTCCGGGAGCACCCGGTGAAGCTCGATAATCCAGCGCACCAGATTGGTATAGGCTTGCTGCCAAAAGGGCTCCTTGCCCTTGCCGAAAAGTTGATTCAAAAGGCTGGCAACGGTGTAGGCCAGCGAGTACGAATCGAGCCACCACGCGGAGAGGGGATTCCATTTCCAGAGGCCGCCCATTCCAAGCTCCAGGTAGTCGTCTCCCCGGCCCGCGTCCTCCAGGATCGAGCGAATGTCATGGCAAAAATCCCCCTTCACTTCGAGCATGAGCGCCCCCGCCCGTTTCTCTGGATCGTCCGCTTGCCAGGAGAGTAGCTGCTTGGCGAAGGGGTGCATACAGGCCGAAGTTTTACCGCTCCCTACGGCTCCAAAAATGGCAATGCCGGTGTACAGTCCGCGCTCCGGGATGGTGAGCCATCCGGGGTTGAAAATCTCCCTGGCTTCGACCGGATGATGCACTTCCCCGATGACGATTTCCGGGCCGGGTTGCTCCGGCGAAAGCGGCCAAACGGGGAGCGCCCCAAAGGGAATTAAATCGCGCTTTCGCGCCTCAATCCAAACCTTCCAAACGGACAGGGCAATAGACCCTGCCAGCATCACCGCCACCAGCGGCGAAAGGTAGTACCAGAGGACCACGGCACTGTAGAAATTTGGGTTGTGATACTCCAAAAGATCGAGCAAGGGGACCGTCTCAAGCGCCGGAAAAGGACGCCGGACAAAGCTCCAAACGGCGAACCAAACCCCCCCGCAAAAGAGGATCACGGTGGGGGGAATTGCCAGGAACATCTGCCCGGCCCGGACGCCGTACCGGACCCATTCACCCACCAAAAAAGCAACACCGTTGAAAATTTCCCAGCCGATATAGGCCGTCACACGGACGGGGTTCTTCCAGTTCATCGGCCCGGCCTCCCGGTGCCAAAACCGGCTCAAGGCCGTGGTCAGTTTCCGCCAGTTCTTCCGTAATTCCATAGGGCCATTCTCCGCTTGATCCCCGCCGCGCCGGGCCGTCTTTTCCGAGCCTTCCCGCAGGGATAAATACAGACGATAGCGACCCCCTGGGGCCGGTGTAAGGGCCTGTCCCACAGGGCAGCTACACGGGACCGCATGCCCCCCCCTTTTTGGGGGGGGTCGCTATCGTCCTCCCAAATTTCTGCCGTTCGGCACGGGGAAGGCCGATTACCAGGGGATAAATCCACCGGAATGAGATAGATAGGAGAATACAGTAGTGTCCCATCTCTCGCCCGGATCGTGTCCCACCCCCCCCTTTGTCCCTGGGGCAAAAACCATGCGGTCTTTTGGGACACGAAAATCGCCCTCGATTCGGCCCTCTCATACCGGGTCGGCAAAGCGGCTTGCCCGGTACGTCGAGTAGTCGTCAATCGAGACCCCTTCCGCAAGCTCCGCTTCGGGAAGTGTCAGGAGTTCCTTGTACCGCTCCGCCGCTTGATTCATCCCTCCGTACTGCCCCAAAAATTCCCGGTCACGCTTGTGAAGTGCCTCTCTAATCGCGCTAATCTCCTGCTTCACCGTCAACCCCTCGATCACCTTTCCCGGCTTCGCCGCCGCCCAAATCTGTAGCACTCGATCCGCCCGCAGCACCGCATCCAGTTCCGCGCCGATAGCGATCACCTCCACTCGCCGCCCCTGGGCGCGAAGCGCATCCCAAAGCTGTCCATGCGCCGCTCCCCATGAGTGCAATTCCACGGCGGTCGCATGGCCGGGATCGACATAGGCGAAGGTGACGGTTTTATTGCCTCCGGCGACGGGAAGTTTGAGCGCAAAATAGCGTTTCTGAGCGCGAACCGCGCCGTAGTAAATCCGCCGGGGAATGAGGTTGGAATGGACACCTAGCCCTTCAATAAATTCGACCTTTTCTCCCTCGGTCGGAAGCCAGTTCAACCCCGGATGTTCCAGGACAAAATCAAGCGAGAGAAGCCGCCGCCTCAGAACGGACACGGTAGCTTTTCTCCGGTGACGGATATTCTCGATTTCCATCGCCCGATAGATCGGCTTGCTCGATATCCGGCATGTCTTCCCTCCCCCATTGAACACCGCGCCCTCGATCTCGACGCCCGCCCGCCGATCAACCAAAGTCTTGACGAATCGGTAAGCTCGTTTTCTCCCCGCATCGAAGTAGCGGCAAAACTGAGCGCGGGTGAAAACGCCGCTGTGGAGACAGACCAGGGCAATCCATTCGGCCTCCCGCCCGGTCCATCCTAGCGCCGCAAGCGCCTGTTCCCGGCCCTTCAAATGCTCGATCATCGGTTGCCCGTCACCACGGCCCGATCTCCTTGCAGGTAGGTAATAACGATCCCCATAGGATTGTGAACAATCAGATCGGGCGGGATCTCATCGAGGAATAGGAATTGAAGCGATAAGCTCCACCGCTCCCGGTCCACTTCATTTGAGGCAACCAGCCGCACCAGGTCAAAATCGGCCGTCGCGCTGTGGGGCTCCTGGGGGTTGGCTTGAATCCTCAAAACGACACGATCCACCTGCAACTCGTCGCGGGCCGCGCCCGCCGCTAGAAGGGCGATATTCTGGCTCTCGGCCCGGAAAGATGCGTTGGCTAGATCGGTCGTGAGAAAGCGCAGACTGCGGGACCAGTTTTCTTCCACCGTCGCCCGGCGACGGGAATAGAAGTCATAGACGAAACGATTGAGAAAGTATTTGGTCGTCGGGTCGAGCGGATCGGCCTGGGCCTCCATCACATCATAGGCGACGGCTTCGGCCCGGCCTATTTCATCCACCCTCACCACAATGGGCCGGGGGGGATCGACTGAGGCAATCCGAATGACCACGATAATCAACAAAATTACCGCAATGCCAAGCCCCACCGTGATGGTCCGAAGGTGACGGTTGGTGTGGATCGCCTCGCCCCATATCTCGGCGTACTCCGCGCCCGCGTCTTTCGCCGGTGGCGTCTTATCTTGGCTCACTTGATCCCTCCTGATGCTGCTGTCTTGGCCGCTGCCGCTCCGCCGCTGGCCGCTGCCATCCCTGCCGTTGTCGCCATACCCATGAGTCCGCTCCCTCCCGCTCCGCCTCCGGTGACGAGCATCGAAGCCAGTTCGCCGCATTTGAGCGATGAGAGAAGCCCGGCAATGAAAAGCGGAATGACGGCCAGCGTCCATAGGCCCACTTGCGTCATAGATTGGGTGTCAAGGTTCGCGCCGCCCAGCGTCGTGATATACGCAATTCCCACGGCGCTGAACACCCGCAACACACACCCGGCGATCACGGCATAGAGCGAATAGGTAAGCATCCCTTTGAACCAGCCCCAAAAGAGAAAGGCCAGCGGCTCGAACACGAGAAACGGAATGAAGATCGGCCCTAGAATGATGAGGATTGCCAGGGCGATTTGAGCCCAGATCACCTGAGCGTAGGTGACAGCGAATAAGACAATGAGCATGAGAACCAAAAACGCCATGATGATGCTCCCGGCCACGGCGGTAATGAAGGCGTGGACGCCGCCCGTCAAGATCCCGATCACGTTCCCCTGGGCCGCTTGAGTTTGCATGTTCGCGGCTATGGCCCTCACCATGTCTCCGAGTTCGGTTTGCATCGAGCTAATGATGTCGCCTAGCAACATCCGGTGTAAAAAGTTCCCCCCCTCGGCAATCATCCCCGGAAAGGTTTGGGACATGCCGGGAATCGTGGTCGTGTAGAACTGCATCATCACCCACGGAATCCATATCCCGATGACAAGCCGCACCACTTCCCACGGTTGGATATTCCCGCTAAACGCGATCTTGACCCCGGCGATTACGATGACAATCAACGCAAGCCCGGCAAACATGCCCGTCCCAAGGGTCATCACCTCCCCGCCTGCCGATGCCGTAAGGCCGTCAAGCGCGGTCTGAATGAAGGATTGGAAATCCCTTATTTCCTCCGGGGGGAGATTGGAGGGGATATTCGGGTCAATCTGAATCTGCATCAACGACGCCTACTGGCCGGGTCCGCCGTAGAGCGCCGGGACTCTGAAAAGCAACCCCTCGCGCATCGAATCCACCCGCGCCGCGATCCCGGCTTGCTGCGCGTCAAAAGCAATCTGAGCTTGGCGCTCGGCCTCCACGAAACGGGCCAGTTCTTCGCGCCGCGCTATCTCCTGTTCGTACTCTCTCGCGGACTCCTGGGACGCCTGATAAACCATCAACTGCGCCATAGCAGCGGTAAGGTTGCCCTGGGTCACGGTCCCGGCAACCATCGCTTGCTGTAGCGCGGTGTTGCTCGTGTTCGTGTTGTTTCGCAGTCCTTCATAGGACGAAACGGCTTCCTTCGCGGCCACCATCAGATTCTTGGCCGCGTCACTTTGGGCGTGAGCCATGACGAGCTTCTTATCCCCGGCCTCTGCTGCCGCTAGGTAGACCCGTGACGCCGCCGCTCCGACCTCCGGGCTCTGGCCCGCGTAGAGGCTCAGAAAATCGCTCTCCGATATGGTGTTACTGGCCGTCAAGCGGTCCCTCCATGCGTCGCTGAAACTGGTTCCCGATTCTCCTAGCTGCTCCACCGCTCCGGCCAACTCCCCGGCCACGCCGGTAAAGTCGTTCTTCCAGGAAAGGCCCACGCCGATAAATTCGGTGGGGATCGAGCTAAGATCGGTGAAAGGCGGGTAAGCGCCCCGACCGTGCCAAGGGCTTGCTCTTTTAGGTGCGAGAATTGATCGGTCAGTTCCGTTAGCTGGCCGTTCATCGTGATCTTCTCCATTGCATCGTTGTAGATTTGGACCCCCTGATTGACGATCATCTGCGCCCGCTGGATCGCCGCAATGATCGAGCCAAAGATGGCGTAGGCGGGCGTGGTGCTCAGTACGATCATGAGGGGAACCAAGACAAGGCCGCTCACGATTCGGTGTTTCATTTTCATTCTCCTTTCAGGTTTCGCGGGACCAGTACATCGGACGTAAACCAGATACGGAGCCGATGCCCGGCCCGGATGGTGATGGTGGGTAAACGGTTCAAGAAACGCTGCAAGATTTGCTCCGCCGCTTGGCCGAGCCCTTGCCCGGCTCCGGCCCGGAACGCCTGAGCGCCGCCGCCGTAAGGGTTCGAGTTCTGCAAGGTGAGGCCGCTAATGATGCCAACCGCTCCGACAGCGGCAAACATCGAGAAATAGTGCCGGTTCACCTGATCTTTCAACGCGCCTTCTCCCACTTGGTTGAGGCCGTGAAAATCGAGCGTGACCCATCGCCCGTCCGGGTAGATCAACCGATGGAAACTGACGGCCAGCCGCTCTTGGTCTTGCCCCTGAACTGCCGACGCGGTTCCGATCACCCGCGCTCCACGCGGGACTAAAACCCGCTGGCGGTCAGCGGAGTAAAACGGCACGGCAACCTGGGCCAGGACCGGGCCGGGAAAGTCACCGGATAGTTGGGTGACAAGCACGGCCTCAAGGAACGCTCCCTCATAGATCCGTTCCCACCCTGGCGGATCGTCGCCCCCCTCAAGCCGTGGCGGGTTGGCATAGTCGCGGGCCGGTTGCGCCGCCGCTCCGGGGAAGCCTAGCGAATTAGGCGCGGGCGCTGCGGGCGCTGCCGGTCCAGGAGGAACGGCCTGGGCCGGGTCCGGTCCACCGCCCCGCTGCGCTCCGGTGAGGGCCGCAAGGAAGGCTTGATCGGATTCGGCCTCCGCCGCTATTTCATCTTCCAGGCTGCCCGTCACACCCTGGAACGTCCCAAGGGCCTGAGAAAGCGCCGCCGATGCCTCGGCGCGGATCGCTTCGACCGGGCCGGGCTCCGCGCCGTCCGCCGCCGGTGATCTGGCGCGGTCCAGTTGCCGGTAGGTCTGAGCCACCGGCGAACTGCGAAGGGACCGGCTCCGCCGCTCCAAGGCTTCCAGGCGCAACCGTTCCCGGAGTTCAAATTCCTGCTGTGTGTACGCTCTGCCGGTTTCAGGACTCGGCCCGGCCAGTAGCAACGCCTCGTCCATCGTCACCTGCCCGCCTCCGATCGCGCCCGTTGCGACTTCCCGCGCCTCCTGGCGTTGCTGCGCCTGTAGGGTCCGATCCGCCGCCGCCCGGCGCGTCTCGGCCCGTAGCGCCTCGGCTTCGACCTGCGCGGCCATCTGCCCGGCGAAGTTCCGGGCCGGGCCGGTGACTTCTCCCCCTATGGAGTCGATTCCCGCTGGCTCCGATCCACCTGTGGCAAGCCATATCGCCACAAACACAAGGATCAACACAGTAATAAGCGCCACGCCCCATTGAGTGACAATGCCTCCCGGCAAGCTCCCGGCTGGCTTGGGGTACAGGCGCTTCCATCCACTACTCACGGTGCCACCTTCGGCGCGGTAAAGCGCCACTTGGCTTTTTCTTTGCCGATCTGCAACCAGCCGTTGCCTAAAACATGACGGGCGATATACAGGCCGTCTTCTTCAAGATCGTAGGCAACCAGCGCCGGTTTCCCGTCCTTTTCTTCGTACAGCGCGGGCGTCTCCTGGGCGTTGGAGCGAAGGTAGGTAAACTGCCCGTCATTCCACATCCCCTCGACCAGGAACGGCCATTTGATCGCCTTGTCCTCCAGGCGGTAAGGGAAGTTCAACCGCGTGGGATAGTCTGACCGGAAAGCCTCAGTCTCACCCTCGGCCTGGGCCTTCGCCTCGGCAACCCGGACCTCGGCTTCCTCCTGAACTGTGGCGACGGTCTGCATGGCGGTTTCCGCCATTTCCTGATAGGCCGTGACCTGGGAGCGCCGGACAAAGGCCGGGGTGTTGACACCCGGCGAGATGCGGGGATCGTCAATCTCCGGGTACTCCACCCGGACGATTAGTGCGGCTCCCCGGCGCTTTCTTCCGTCACCAGGAACGAATAGATCCGCCCGGATTCACAGACCAAGGCCACGTTCGTTGTGACACCTTCCGCAATCGGTTTGAGGAAAGCGAGATTGGCCGCGCCGGTCAGGTGCCAATACTCGGAATCCCCCACCACGAAATCAAGAATGTCCTCCGAGGCGGGCAGCACGATAACGGTGGTGTGCCGCGTCTTGGCCTGAATCCTCACAATCTGATCTTGGGCTTCGATGATCCGCAACACCGCTCCGGCGTCCTGAGCCAGCATCGGCACCGGCAAGGCCAGGACCGCCGCCGTCAAAAGTGGAATGAATTTCAACATCGAATTACCTCCGTTTCGATAAGTGTTCAAGGGCCTGTTCCAGGCCGTGTTCTTCGACGGCTGCGGCCCGTTTGGCCGCGTCAACCGGCGAAGATGTGTAAAGCCAATAGCTGGCCGGATCGACTTCAAGGCGTAAGATCCCCGCCGCATCGGTGCGCCTCAAGTAAAGCTCGCGTTTGGGGATCAAGCCTCGAATGGTGTTCATTTCCGAGGGGTTCAACCGGAAGGTTTCTGCGGCCTTATCAGGCAGATCCGGGTTGGCAAGGAATAGCTTGGTTGGCATGGATTCAAGCAACGCCTCCGCGCCCGCCGTTCCCGTCACGTCCACGGCGCTTTGAGTCGCCACGATCAGCGCCGCGTTCTTCTTGCGCCATGTCTTGGCGGCTTCCGCGAGATAGGAAAGGACGGCGGGATCTTGAAGGTAGCGCCACGCTTCATCGACCACCATGAGCTTGACCCTGGCCGTCTCGTCGGGGTTTTCCAGGGCAAGCCGCAACCGCTCCAAAAGGTAGAACAGCGCCGCCTCGCATAAGTCGTCATGCTCCGCCGCGCCCGCCATGTCGATCACCTGCCAGTCCTGAAATTGCAGGTCGTCCCCATCTGCCGGGTTATCGAAGTAGCGGCCCCATGCGCCGTCACCATGCCAGCGGCCCAGCGCGGGCCACATTTTTGAGGGCAAGGAATGGACCAGCGTTCCAAGGGTCCGCTCCGGCGGCGCGAAAGCGTAGAGGTCTTCCACGCGGGCGCGGATCTCGCTCGGATCGGACCCGCTCAAGCTCCATCCGCCGATGCGAAGCAACCGGGAAATCCAACCCGTCAGGAATTGGTAGGTCCGCTCTCCTGCCGGTAAAGAGAAGGGGCGTAGCTGGAACCCTTCGCCGTCTGCCGCTGCCGGGGATAGCTCCATGTATCCTCCGCCCAAGAATTGGGTGAGCCAGCGATAGGAGCCTCCTAGATCGAGAATCAGGACGCGCGGATCGTATTGGAGGGCTTGAACCAAAAGGAAATTGAGCGAGAAACTTTTGCCCGCGCCGGTGGCTCCGAGTACCAGCGTATGCCCCACGTCGCCTTGAAAAAGATCGTAGTGGTAGGGGGTCCGCCATTGGGTCTCAAGAATTGCCAGGGCTGCGGCCCGCAAGTGGGCGCTTTGGGGAGTTCCGACAGGAGGCCCAAAGATCGGGGCCATGCAAGCGGTCACGCCCGCCGATACAAACACGGATCGGACCTGCCGCCTCCGGGGTTGTCCTGGCATCCTTGAGAACCAAGCGGGAAGCTGCCCGTATCCCTCGCGGATCACCTTCGCATCATGGCTGGCGAAGATGCGCCGGATATCCCCGTCCAGGCTATCGGAGTGCTCTAACGGGCCGTGGATCGCAATCGTAAGGGCAAGGTCGCCATAGGCAACCCCATCCGTCTCAAGCTCGACCAGGGCATCCCCAAGCCGGTCAGATTCCGCCGCCGCCGCTGTGTCCACCATAGCCGCGGCGCTCCCCTCCGTCTCTTGAACATGGGCGCTCATCGAGTACCGCTTTGAGAAGTAATGGCGCTGCGCTCCCCGGATTTTACGCCGGGCCGAATCGAGCCGCTGCGGACGCCATTCAAGGGTGACGGTCATCGTCGCATCGAGGCGGTAAAGGCCCGCTAACAGATTCGAGCGGGCCGCGCCCTGGGGGTGAGAGCAACGAGTAAAGTACAACCGGCTCCCCGTCCAGGCGAAGGTTGCGCCGCTCCGCTTCGAGTTCGGACACGGCCAGCCGCCAATTCATGCCGCTGCCGGTCGCGCCGTCCCACGGCGTTCCGGGCCGGTTGGTCAGTTCGCTCAAGACTTCTGAGGCTTCATGGGCTTTGAGCAAGCGTACCGGCGTGAGGTCATCGACCAGCGCCCGGCTTGCATCGACCGTCTGGCGAAACGCCGCGCCCGCCGCTTCGATGGCGGAAAGGAGGTACACGGATTCATGGGCGTTTCTGCGCCGCGCCATCCAGTTCTTCACGTAGGCCATCCACCAAGGCCCACCTGTCCGACCGGCGGCCACGGTGGATAGGCCGGGGTCGTGCGTCCACGCAATATAGGCGCTCACATCCTGCACCCGCTCGGTAAGGAACGCCCGTCGCTTACGCTGGCCAAGTGTCACCACGTTGGACGCAGCGCCTCCGTCTGCCACTTCCGGGAAGCGGGCCCGCCGCCGCAACAAATAGAAGTAAAACCGGGTCCGGGCGTCCAGGCCGCTCAACATCCGTTGCCAGCGGTCAATCACCCGATCCCGCTGCCCTGGCGTTTGGCCGTCCAGGACAAAAGGCGAAATGCGGGCCAAGCTCATCAACTCCCCTGCCCTGGTGAGACAGGTCCGCTCATCGTCAAGCCAACCCCCAATAAGGCAATTCCTCGGCCAGCGATCCCGCCGCTTCGTAGTCCTGAAGTTCGGTGTCTACATTCATCCCGCTATCTCCGAATCAAGAGGGTCCAGGGCGCTGCCGCCCACTTGCCGGGATCGTAGCGGGCGTGAGACTTGGCGGACGCCCGCAAGATTTCAAGCATGTTGGGGTCTTGCTTCCAGGCCCAGAATCCGACGCCATACAAAACCCCAAAGATCAACCCTCCGGTCACAATGGAGTTGATCGCGTTCCACATGGCGAGTCCCAAGGTGGCACTCAAGAGGAACCAACGCCGCTCGACTCCCATAATGGTGAGCGGCTTGGAAAGCGCCGGGTATCCGCGCCACGCCTTTCCGGGCTCCATCAGAACAACCAAGCCAGGAAGTTGGCCGCTCCCATGGCCATGCCAAGCCCGAAGACGATCCCGGCCAGCGCCTTCTTGCTGCCGCCTTCACCAAAGGCAAACATCAAGCCCCCTACCACGATGGCAATCAGGCTCAAGCCCCGCGCTATCGGGCCGGTGAACGCCTGTTGCAGTACGTCGATGGCTTGGAGCCAGGGGCTTGTACCCTGGGCGAGCAGTTCCGTAGACGACGCCACAATGAGCGCCACGATGAGAACGCCGCGCTTTCGAGCGCCGGTGTAAGGTAAGGTCATGTTTCAATCTCCTTTGTGGTTTGAAAACTCGATCCGGGGCTAGGCTCCCGGATACTCCCCTCGTTCCTCTTGCTCCATCTTCTCGGCAAGCTCCGCTTGCCCTCCTTCGCCGCGCCGAATGGACCGCTCCATCAGATCCACTTTCCGGCCCATGTCGGCAAGGCCCATGAGCCGCGCACCGGAGTAGATCGAAAACATCAGCGCGGCCAGGGCCAGCCCTGCGTACCATGAGACGGGGAGCCAGTAATCGGTGAGGACCATCCAAAAGTAGGGCGCAATCCATGAAAATCCCTCGCCGGCGAGCATCAAGCCCCCGGCGCAGATGATGGCCGTAAATCCCACGCTGATTTTCCAGGGCTGCATGAGTTCTCCTTAGAGTTCGATTGATCCCGGATCGCGGTCCTTGCCGCTCCCGCCTCCGCCGCCTCTGCCCTCGTCACGACCAAGCGCCCGCGCCACCCGCGCCGCCGCCCGGCCCATTGCTTCCATGCACGGCGAAGCCCGCCCCCGCTTTCGCTCCGATGCTCTTGGTGCTGTAGTGTTCGGTGGCGACCTCCACATTCACCCTGCCGCTGCGTCCGTCCAGGTCATACTCAAGCTGCGCGTCCGGGTACTCGACGGCATTGTCACGTTAATCGTGTTGGGGCGCAAAGGCCCGCATGGATTCCCTTTCAGGCGGCCGCACTCGCACTTTCCCATACATTGAATGCGTCTTTTCGAAATCGTTTGAATGTGAGTCTATTGCATAAATGACGTTGGAGGTAAAAGGTGTTGTAAACGGCGGATTGAATGTTCAGGAAGCGTTGGGCCGAACCCGGTGATTTGAAACGCTGCTGTTTTCGTTCTCGACGCCGGACGGGCTGATGCGAATTCTCGGCACGATTATTCGCACGCTTATTGTCGATGTGTTGAGCCGTCAGGCCGAGGGTTCGAATGGCGACGTGATAGGACCTGAGTTTATCGGTTGTGATCCGGGTGGGTGTCCAGCCTTGTTTTTTCAGCAGCTTGCGCATCAACTTCAACGCTGCTTGGGCATTCCGCTTCGATTGCACGAGGAAATCCAGGACCTCGCCTTCATTGTCGACCGCGCGCCATAACCAATAACGCTGTCCGCGAATCACGATGACCATCTCATCAAGATGCCAATAGCCGTTGGGAAGGGGTCGCGTGTGGCGCAGGTTTCGGGCAATCGGCGCACCAAACTTGAGGAACCAGCGCCGTACGCTCTCGTAGGAAATATCCAGACCCCGCTCCGCAAGGAGATCCTCCACATCCCGATAGCTCAGAGAGAACCTGGCATAGAGCCAAACGGCGCGTCGAATGATTTCCGGTGGAAAGCGGTGACGTTTGAAGGAGATGGTGTCCATCCCAAAAGGCTACACCGAAATCACCAGGTCGCGGTTAGATCACTTAACGTGACAATGCCGTGGTGGTGTTGCCCCAAAGACCGACGACCGAGCGAACTTCAAGGGACGCAGTCCGGTCCTTCAAGGCCTTCAACTCACGGAGACCTCCGTTGCTGTTCGCCCAGGCCGTTGCGAGATCAATTCCGGTTGCCCACTCAAGGTTTTGGGAAAAACGGTGCAGTATGTTCTCATGGGTGATCAGCATCGCGTCGCCCCCTTCCAGCTTCACCAGGCGTTCGCGTAGTTCACGCGGCCGCCTGCTTGCGGCGTTCTTGCGCTAGGTCATAGTTGGCTTGCAGGCGCATCCAGAATTCCGCATTGCTCCAGCCGACTGTTTCTAGTCCTAGGGCAACCCGCGCCGATATCCCGATCCTTCCGTTCAGCAACCGAGACAGGTTGTTGCGAGTAACGCCGAGCCGGGCGGCGCACTCTGTTACCGTCCAGCCGGATTCATCGAGGCAGTTGCGGATGCTTTCGCCGGGGTGTGTCGGGTTTATCATTGGGGCCCCCTCTGTTAGTCAATGGTAGTCGATCAGGTCCACGTCTACCGCCTCGCCATCGACGAAGCGAAAGACAATGCGCCAGTTGCCTGAGACGCGCACGCTCCATTGCCCTTGTCGGTCGCCCTTAAGCGGATGCAGTCGGTAGCCGGGCAGGTCAATGTCTTGGGCCGATTGCGCCGCCGCCAGTTCCGTCAAGATGCGACGGATACGGCGAGTCAGGGTTTGCGGCACCAGTCGGGCATCGTCCCGTCCAGCTAGTCGTTGCAATCCTTTGTGCGCGCACTTAATGCAACACAGTATGCTGCATAGGCAAGCTTTCTTGCAAGCTGATGTTGGGATGCCGAGAGGCGCGGATGATATAAAAAGATATCAAATGAAGTACAAATTGCTTCGGGGAGCGTACCCTTTACCCTACACGCCGCCAAGGCAGCGGGCGCAACGAGAACTCCCTTCAAATTCGATCCCATCCGTGATCTGATCTCCCTGATGCCCGACGACAGTTATCGACTCATCGACAAGGACCAGATGGAACCCTCCATTCTTCTCCGCAAACTGCGCCCGTGGCGATCCGAGGACGCCGATAGGGTCCAATCCTTAGTCCATGCCGTTCTGGCCGCGTATGAGCGCAATGCGTGGCGCTGCGATCCGTTCAGATGGGAGACAAGTGTCTTTCCGCTGTTCTACTTTGCGAAGGACCGGGACATGTCCAGCAAAGCCGTGTATGAGCGGATCTTCGATTGGGCCGGTCACCCGTCAGATGAGATCGCGAACCCATCGCTCAAAGCCATGCTGGGTCCGGTCGCTGACGCCGAGGTGGATCTGCTCATCGAATCGGCGAACTACTTCATATTCATCGAGGCCAAGGTCCGTAAGAAAAAAGGGGCGAAGCCTAGGTTCCAGCGCAACAAGAAGAAATATGGGGCGACTCACCAGTTGGTCCGCCAGTTTGTACAGGGCCGTCTGCTTGCCAATCGGATCGACAAGACGTTCATGTTGGCCACGCTTGGGGCCTCTGAGAAGGACTCCATGCATGTTGAACTCAGAGAGTATGACAAGCGACTCCTGAAGGTCGTGGGACGGCATTGTCACGTTAATCGTGTTGGGGCGCAAAGGCCCGCATGGATTCCCTTTCAGGCCGGCCCGGAACGGGTCGCGGTTAGATCACTTAACGTGACAATGCCTTCGCCGGTAGAGGTCATTGCTGAAGACCACCGCCAGCGTCACGAAGAGCCCGTCGGCTGTCGACATGATGGCCGCCAGGATGGCAATCCCCAGAAAACCCGCCAGAGGTCCCGGGAAGATCTCCTGGAATAACAGCGGAATGGCGGCATCGGGCCGGATGTCGGGTCCCAGCAGGGCACGGGCGTGCAAACCGCCCAGCACCGGCAGGGAGAGGATCGTCCCCACTGGAATGGCCAGCAGCAAGAGGGTCCGCAACTGGTGAGGTTCCTTCAAAGCGAACACCTTGTTGCCGATGTGAGGGGTCATGGCAAAAGGGAGATGGGCGATCACCATGAGGATGACCAGCAGCAATTGTCGAATATCGGATCGCCGGTAGCAAAATATTGATCCCATCCCAGGGAAGGATCCTGGTCTACCAAAGCCGCGTTGACGGAAGCCGGTCCCGTGGGCATTGTCACGTTAAGTGATCTAACCGCGACCCGTTCCGGGCCGGCCTGAAAGGGAATCCATGCGGGCCTTTGCGCCCCAACACGATTAACGTGACAATGCCACGCTGGTGGCTCTATGCTTTCTTGTGGTGGGTCATGTACGCCATCGTGGAGATCGGCCAGGCCATCGGACCCGGGTACTCCGCCACGGAGGCCATAGCAGGGGTTCTGGCGGAAGCCGTCTACTTCCCACTTTCAGCCCTGATTGTTGCCCGCCTCCTGCCCGAGAAACCGTAACGCCGGAATGAAGAACAGAGCCCCGGAATCTGGAATTCTCTATTGTCTGACTGCGACGCCCATCACCTCGAAGCGGCCTCCCCGCAGCAGCGGGCCCGAGCCGATGAAGCCGCGAGCCGGGTAGTGGTCTTTGAAATAGGTCTTATAGACCTCGTTAAACGTGTCATAAAGGGAGAGATCCGAACAGAAGACCTGGACCGTCACCAGGTTGTCCATGGTCATTCCTACCATTTCCAGACGGCTCTTCATTCCATCCAGCACGATCTTCACTTCTTTCTTGACATCGGAAGGGGGGGCTCCGGTCGACGGATCGACGCCGATGGCTCCCGCCAGGTACAGCGTGTTTCCGGCCAAAACGGCGTTGCTGTAGGGCACGTTGTCACTGCGACCGGGCACGTTGATGTACTTCACGGATTCGGATTCCTTAGAAAGGCCGGCTGAGATCAGCAGGCCAGCTATAAGGGCGGCTGCGATGGTCAGTGAAATGACTCTCATGATTCCTCCCTGCCCGGATCGGGCTATCCTCTGACTGTTGTTACGGAGTGGAACGGGCAACCTTCCCTTAATGTCTGAACGCAGGGAAGATGTCAAGGCTCATTGTCGTACTGTAAACGGTTTGCCCTTTCGGGCAAGAAATCCGGTACAATTCTTTGATTCTTGGGCGGGGCGAAGGTGCTGCTCCGGGTAGCTTGATTATTGTCTGGGTTGAGCGCACGACTTCTCCTCAATCCCGGTTTTGCAGGACAAGAAGCGAAGACCATGGCTGTTGATACTACAAAACACGTTTATCTTTTCGGGAACGGTGCTGCCGACGGCAACCGGGACATGAGGGACCTGCTGGGGGGCAAAGGGGCCAACCTGGCCGAGATGAGTTCCATTGGACTGCCTGTGCCGCCCGGTTTCACGATCACAACCCAGACCTGCCAGTACTACACGGAGCACGGCAGCCAGTGGCCCCAACATCTCGATGAGGAGGTGCAGAAAGGGGTACGGCACATCGAGGCTGAGATGGGATCGGGCTTTGGCGACCCGGAGAATCCGCTGCTCGTTTCCGTACGCAGCGGCGCGGCGATCTCCATGCCCGGCATGATGGACACGGTCCTCAACCTGGGCTTGAACGCTGATGTCGCTGCAGGACTGGCCAGGAAAACCGGACACGAGAGGTTTGTCTACGACGCCTACCGGCGCCTCATCGATATGTTTGGGGACGTGGTGATGGGGGTCCACCACAGTAACTTCGAGGAGGCCATTGACAGTCTCAAAAAAGAGCGGGGAGTCGAACTGGATGTCGATCTGACGACTGAAGATCTGAAGACTCTCGTGGCCCGCTACCGGCGGATCTACGAAGAGCATACCGGGTCACCCTTCCCGGAGGATCCTTTTGAGCAACTGCGCCTTGCAGCCGACGCGGTTTTCAAGTCCTGGAATGTAGAGCGTGCGGTGAAGTACCGGCAGATCAACAAGATCACACACCTGCTGGGGACAGCAGTGAATGTGCAGGCCATGGTCTTCGGGAACATGGGCGACGACTGTGGTACCGGAGTCTGTTTCACGCGCGATCCGGCGACGGGCGAGAAGATGCTCTACGGTGAGTTTCTGGTGAATGCCCAGGGCGAGGATGTAGTGGCCGGTATTCGCACTCCGGTGAACATCACCCGGATGGCGGAGGTTTTTCCCCCGGCCTACCAGGAGCTTCTGGACACGACTCACGGCCTGGAGCAGCACTATCAGAACATGCAGGATATCGAGTTTACGATCCAGCAGGGGCGGCTCTTCATCCTGCAGACTCGCAACGGTGAACGGACCGGTGCAGCCGCCGTCAAGATTGCTGTAGATATGGTCAAGGAAGGCCTGGTCGCGAAGTCGAATGCGGTAAACGGTCTCGTCGAGCCTCGTCATCTCGACCAGCTGCTCCATCCTCAGTTCAAAGATGTCACGGGTTATAAGGAGCGAGTCATTGCCCATGGTCTGCCTGCCTCTCCGGGGGCGGCGGTAGGTCAGGTCGTTTTCTCGGCCACTGCGGCGGAAGAAGCCGACGAAGCCGGAAAGCAGGTCATTCTGGTGCGAGTGGAAACAACTGCCGAGGACGTTGGTGGGATGAACGCCTCCCGGGGTATTCTGACCTCGAGAGGGGGAATGACCTCCCATGCAGCGGTGGTGGCGAGAGGCTGGGGAAAACCCTGTGTGGCCGGCTGCAGCGACATCACCATCAGAGACGAAGCCAGGACGTTCAGCAATGGTGAGGTGATCGTTTCCGAGGGGGACTGGATTTCCATCAACGGCTCGACGGGAGAGGTCATCCTGGCCCAAGAGGAGCTGGTCGAACCTGAACTGGGGGGCGACTTCTCTTCCTTTATGGAGTGGGTGGACGAGTTCAGAACCATGAAAGTGAGAACCAACGCCGACGCTCCCGACGACGCCGCCAAGGGCAGGAGCTTCGGTGCCCAGGGGATCGGCCTGTGCAGGACCGAGCATATGTTCTTCATGGACGACCGTATCCAGCGCATGCGGGAGATGATTCTGGCCGGTTCAGAGAAAGCTCGAAGAGCGGCGCTGGCCGAACTGCTTCCTTTCCAGAAAGAGGATTTCCGCGGGATTTTTAGGGCCATGAACGGGTTGCCGGTCACCATCCGGCTGCTGGATCCACCCCTTCACGAGTTCCTGCCCCACGATGAGCCGGAACAAGAGAAGATGGCGGAAAGGATGGGTTTGACCCTGGCGGAGGTCAAGGCCAAAGTCGCTCTCCTCAGCGAGTTCAACCCGATGCTGGGTCATCGCGGGTGCCGGCTGGGAATCAGCTTTCCGGAGATTACCGAGATGCAGTCACGGGCCATCCTGGAGGCTGCTGTGGAACTGAGCCAGGAAGGTGTGACTGTCCTGCCGGAGATTATGGTGCCGCTCATCGGCACCCTGCAGGAATTCGCCAATCAAAAAGAGGTGATTCGCCGGACTGCGGAGAACGTGTTTGCGGACAAGGGAGCTCGGGTTGAGTACCTGATTGGCACCATGATCGAGGTGCCTAGGGCGGCTCTGACCGCTGATGAGATCTCGCCGGAGGCCGATTTCTTCTCATTCGGGACCAACGACCTCACCCAGATGACTTTCGGGTACAGTCGAGACGACGCCGTGAAGTTTCTTCCCGACTACATTGCCCACAAAATCCTCCCCGAAAACCCGTTCGAGTCTCTTGACCGAAACGGGGTTGGACAACTGGTGTGCCAGGGGACCGAGCGGGGCCGTGAGGCCCGGCCGGGGCTGAAAGTGGGAATCTGTGGTGAGCACGGGGGCGACCCGGCGTCGGTGCACTTCTGCTTTGAGGTGGGTATGGACTATGTTTCCTGCTCGCCCTTCCGCGTCCCCATCGCCCGGCTGGCCGCCGCCCAGGCAGCGTTGAGGGCGGAAGAGTAGGCAAAAAAGGGACAGTCTACTCTGGCACCTTTTTTGGAAGACCTTTTCTTCGATCTTGGAAGAATTGGTGCCAGAGTAGACTGTCCCTTTTTTGCCCTTTTTTGCCCAAAGAGTCGCCGCCACAGGCGCCCCCCACACTGCCACTTTCCAATCTTCAATCTTTAATCCGAGAATCAGAACAGGCCCACCACCTCTACCCAGATGCAGTACAGGGCGAACCCCCCGTAAACGAGCGAAGCGAGCCCCACCATGCAGATGTTCAACCACCCGGGTCGTGCGGCAGGGGGCAGGTGGCGGAGGTTCAGGTAAAGGGTCAGGGGTGCATACACCGCCATCGCGAATCCGCCAACCAGGGCGGAGTTGAAGATGAATCCCAATGCCGTGACGTCGAAAACGTCAAGAAGCCAGGTACTACCAACCCCCATCACCACAATTCCCAGGACGGAAGCCAGATACAAGTGTCCCTCCTGGAGCTTTCTTGCCCGCGAGAAATCGATCTGGATCATATCCGTGAGGATGCGCGCGGATCCGTCTACCAGGCCAAGCTGAGTGCTGAATAAGGCGGCCATCCCGATCACCAGGAACAGATATCTGCCTGGTTCTCCCATCACTTCCGTGAGCATGGCTGCCAGGGGCATTGTCACGTTAATCGTGTTGGGGCGCAAAGGCCCGCATGGATTCCCTTTCAGGCGGCCGCACTCGCACTTTCCCATACATTGAATGCGTCTTTTCGAAATCGTTTGAATGTGAGTCTATTGCATAAATGACGTTGGAGGTAAAAGGTGTTGTAAACGGCGGATTGAATGTTCAGGAAGCGTTGGGCCGAACCCGGTGATTTGAAACGCTGCTGTTTTCGTTCTCGACGCCGGACGGGCTGATGCGAATTCTCGGCACGATTATTCGCACGCTTATTGTCGATGTGTTGAGCCGTCAGGCCGAGGGTTCGAATGGCGACGTGATAGGACCTGAGTTTATCGGTTGTGATCCGGGTGGGTGTCCAGCCTTGTTTTTTCAGCAGCTTGCGCATCAACTTCAACGCTGCTTGGGCATTCCGCTTCGATTGCACGAGGAAATCCAGGACCTCGCCTTCATTGTCGACCGCGCGCCATAACCAATAACGCTGTCCGCGAATCACGATGACCATCTCATCAAGATGCCAATAGCCGTTGGGAAGGGGTCGCGTGTGGCGCAGGTTTCGGGCAATCGGCGCACCAAACTTGAGGAACCAGCGCCGTACGCTCTCGTAGGAAATATCCAGACCCCGCTCCGCAAGGAGATCCTCCACATCCCGATAGCTCAGAGAGAACCTGGCATAGAGCCAAACGGCGCGTCGAATGATTTCCGGTGGAAAGCGGTGACGTTTGAAGGAGATGGTGTCCATCCCAAAAGGCTACACCGAAATCACCAGGTCGCGGTTAGATCACTTAACGTGACAATGCCCAGTTAAGATCGTGGACGACTTGGAACCAAGGGAACAAGCCGAAAAAATGGCCAGCCGCAACCCGCGCCGGTCGCGAGCCCCAGGCGCGAACTACGACTTCCAGTCGTTTCGCGGGGATCTCCTCGGCGGCCTCACTTCGCTGGTCGTGGCGATTCCGTTCGTGCTGGCCTTCGGCGTCGCATCGGGCATGGGAGCGGCGGCGGGCCTGTACGGTCTGATCGCAGTCGGCTTTTTCGCGTCGGTGTTCGGCGGCACCCGGGCGCAGATATCGGGCCCGACTGCGCCGTTGCCCATCGCGATGGCGGTGATCGTCACCAGCCATGCGGCCACGATCGCTGAAGCCCTAACGGTCATCGTTCTGGCGGGGCTGCTGCAGGTGCTGCTGGGCATCTCGCGGGTGGGGCGCTTCGTCGTCTACACGCCGTACGTGGTCGTCTCGGGATTCAAGTCCGGCGTCGGCATCCTGATGTTCGTCCAGGCCCTGCCGTTCCTCGGGGCGCCCGCCGCCGCAGGTGGGACCATGGACGTGTTCGGCGTGTTGCCGGAGGCGGCGGACAACATCAACGCCAACGCACTCGCCATCGGCGCCGCGCCGCTCGCTGTCGGATTCCTTTGGCCAAGCCGGCTGGAACGGTTCGCGCCGGGTGCGCTCATGGCGCTGGTCGTGGGCACGCTGATCGGCGTCCTGTGGTTGAACGACGCGCCGGTCATCGGGCCCGTGCCCGACGGCCTGCCGGGGGTGCAGTTGGGGTTACCGTCCGCCGGCTTCCTGCTCGATGCGCTGGAGCCGGCGCTGATCCTCGCCCTGCTCGGTTCGGTTGACAGCCTCCTGACCGCCCTCGTGGCCGACTCGCTGACCGGGGGCCGGCACAAGCCGGATCGGGAACTGATCGGCCAGGGCGTCGGCAACATGGCCGCCGGCTTGTTCGGCGGACTGCCCGGCGCCGGGGGCACCACGAGCACGGTGATCAACATCCGAGCCGGCGGACGGACCAGGGCATCGGGCGCGTTGCGGCCGATCGTCCTGCTCGCCCTGATGGTGTTCGGCTTCGGTCGATACGTCGAACCGATTCCTCTCGCGGCACTGGCGGGCGTCCTGATGCGGGTCGCCTGGGACATCGTCGACTGGCGTCTTCTCGCCCGGGCGCACCGCATGCGGCGCGAACACCTCCTCGTCATGCTGACGACCCTGTCCCTCACGGTGTTCGTCGATCTGATAACCGCGGTGGCGGTCGGGCTGATCGCCGCGGGAATGACCCACGCCCGGCAACTGCAGCACCTGGAACTCGACAGCGTGGTCTCGGTGCCGTTGCTGGACCGGACCTTCTTTGCCCGGCGAGAAGGAGCCGCCGCGGCGGACCCCTATGCGGCGCGCGTCGGCATGGTGGCGCTCCGGGGGAGCTTCACCGTCGCCTCCTCCCACCGGCTGGTCGACGTGATCGGCGCCGACATCAGGGACCATGAAGTCGTCATCTTCGATTTCTCCGACACCACCTACCTCGACGACAGCGCCGCCATGGTGATCGAGCAGCTCATGGCCGTCGCCGACAAGGCGCATACCGAGTGCATCGTGATGGGTCTGTCGGGTTCCGTTGCCGATACGCTTCACACGCTCGACGTCTTGCGGCACGTCGCGGAAGGTCGGGTCGTCGAAACCCTGGACGAGGCGCGGCAGATTGCGGGAAACTTCCTCGACGACTGACAGGAAAAACCGTACTAAATGGTTAGCTGAGCTGAATATGGTCTCGTTGAAGAACCTTGCGATTCCCCTCATGCGTCCTACGTTTGAGGGGGCGCTGGCTGCCCGGTCCGAAAAAGATTCCCCACATTTTGGGTTATGTCTGCCGCCCGATGATCGAACGCCTGCACCATCTTGCCTTCGTAGAGCGGCACCCAGTCCCCGGACGGACTAGCCCGGATTATGCAAGAACCGTAATCCGCTGTTGAAAAAGGGCTCGAGAAGTGGCCCAACTCGGAAGCGGGCAGGTGTGACAGGCGGATTTGCGAAGAATATCGGTTGGCGAGGCGTTTGAGTGGTTGGGGGAGTGAATTTCAGACAGATCTGGGCCTGGATGAGTGTCGGAAGCGGTTTTTCGGGGAACTGGGAGAAGCTAGCTGGAGTTCAGGCGACTCAAGACGAGGTGAAAGAGGGGTTGTTCGGGAAAGGCTGAGGAAAGATGGACCCAGATGCGTCGAGTGGTTTGTCGGATCCGGGCCCCGATCTTGAGGACACGACGACGTAAGGTTTCGATTTCGAGCTTGTGCCAGGGGGTTCCGTGCAGATAGTCGCGCAGGCGCACGAACATCTGGTAAGCCAGTGCATGCAGGAGGAGTCGAAACTGGTTGGCCAGGAATCGATGACAGCTGAGTCGGTCCATGCTCAGATGATTCTTAAAGGCCTTGATGAAGTTCTCGGTCTGCCCTCGGTCGGTGTAGTGGTCATAAAGTGATTGGGAGCAGAGATCGTCCCGGTTGGTGACCACAAAGCGACGATTGATCCCGCGCTGATCGACCTCCACTTTGACAATGACGCGACGGGATCGATCCCAGCTGTTGGCTCGATAAAGAAACTCGTCAAACTGACGCTGTTTTTCCTCCCGCTCAACGAACCTTTCCCGAGTCGAATCCAGCAGGGGCTCGACCACTCGCTGCAGGCGAGGGTTGCGACTTAACCCAATGACATATTGGAGTTGATTCTCTTCACCTTCACAGAACTCGTAGAGCCGAGGCGTGGCAAAGCCGCTGTCGGCCCGAATCTCAATCTCGACATCCGTCCCCACTCCTTGTCGGATGGCCTCCACGACGCGCTTCAGAATGGGCACGATGTGAGAGGCAGCCCCCTTGTTGCCAGGTCTCAACACGGCACAGACCAGGTCTCCCGTGGCGGCATCGAAGATCAGCAAAGGATGCAGAATGTGGTTTCGGTAATACCCGTGGTAGAAGGCGAACTCCTGTTGGCCGTGAGTGTGGTCGTCGGTACTGTCCAGATCCAGGATGATCTTGGCGGGACGTCTCTTCTTCAGGGAGCGCACATAACGGCGTAGCAGCCACCGGCTCAGACGCATCAGATCCTTCTTGGTGACGGAGTTCTCCAAGCGGGAGAAAGTCGGCTGGGTGGCCAAATCGGGATCGCTCTCGGGCAACTGATCACAGACTGTCTTGAGCATCGGATCCGAGCGCAGCGTATCGGCGTCATTACAGTCTTCGTAGCCGGCCACGATCTGCAACACTCGTTGTCGGATCAACTTCAACAGGTCATGACGAATGTAGCGTCGGTCCCGGCTTTCCGCAATACACGAACTGAAGCCCTCGCACAATCGATGTTGCCGATCCAGCGATCCAAACAACAACCATCCTGCGTCGGAAGTGAGGCTCCCCCCATCAAAACGAGCTGTGATGTCTCTGTGGCTGTGAAATGGCAGGGTATTCTGGCAGACTGTTTTCAACATAGCCGTAGCTCCTGTTTAGGGTTGTTTTTATGTAAACCCTTTTATATCAGAGAGCTACGGCTTTTTTTCTGGACCCAAATCTCACTCGGATTCAGATCTCTTGCATAATCCGGGCTAGAGAAACGATTACCACCGACGGGATAAGCGCCCTCCTGTTCCTCAAGCTCCTCGCGCGTGCGGAACAGGTCTCTGAACGCCGAACGGTCGGCGTATATTCCAGCGGAGTCAATAGAAGAGATCGGCAATGTCCAGCGAGAGAAGGAGGGCACCAACAACCAGATTCAGGGTCAGTGCGTGCGAGTGGGCCGAACGCAGGCGACTAGGCCCTGAAGACTGGATTCCTGCCGTCTGAGCCGATGCTCGGAGAATCGCTATAGAAGCTCAATCGAACGTATCGTAGCGCTGACTGACCACGGACCCGTGGAGTGCTGGACGGTCTCTCCAAACACTACACGTACAAAATTGTTGTCTTCAGAGAATGCTTCGGGCATCGAAAAAGCAAGCTGAATCCACTTCCCGCCCTGGCTGTCAAAGGCGTAGGCCTGTGCCAGTAGTCTGCCGTTTACGCTGATTGAAATTGTTTGGCGGTCGATTGTTTCTGGAATGCGCAGTTCCAACTGGAGCTTCTCGAAACCCTCTTGCGGCGGAGTTATCAAGAAAGCAAACTCTTTCCCGTAGACTTTTGCATGCTCCTGATCTGCGTTATTCGGATTCAGACCCAGACCGCGGGTAAACACTCCCGCATCGGCATAGGACATTCGCTCGTATCGAGTCGGGGCCGGCCCCACATTGCGTATCCCCACCAACTGCCAACTGGAGAAGTCACGAGCTTCACCGTCAATCTCGAATTCAGCATACGGCACAGGCTTCCCGCTCCAGTATTCTTCGCTCACGTAGCGATGAAATGTCCTCTTCCGCTCGGGGTCGGGATCGCCTCTGAGAGCCGACACGCCCTCGAATTCACCACTCAGCCCGACAAGATCCAGTGCCGTAGGGCCAGGTCAATCATGGTCGTGGGCCGGTCACTGTACTCCAGAGGTTCGCGATTGTCGCGCTGTTTGAACAAAAACGCCGGCCGCGCGTGGCCAAAGAACGATGGACGAAGAAAGGTGGTATAGACCACCTCACCAGTCAAATCATCAGCCGGCACATTGCAGCCATGGTCCCCAGAAATGACAATTGCAGTCTGGTCATAAACATTCAGCTCCTTCAACCTGCGCAGGAATCTGCCGATCCCGCGAAGTACGCATAATGTCTGCCCCTTGTAGTTCTCACGGCTTCGCTCCAGGCCTTCGACGAATTCGCAATCTGCAGTCCATCGTGCGGGTGCATGCGTCCCGTTGAAGTGGTACCACTTGTATCTGGAGGTTTCGTCAGAGATCGACATGTGAGCCACCCATTCCCGGATTACCGGTTCAGGAAAGCGGGAGGCTTCATCCAGCACCGTGTCGGCAAACAGCCAGCTTCCGTCACTGTAGACCCTCTCCTTCAGGTACATGGGGAGGTGACGAAACAGAGTCAGATCAGTGATCAAGCGGAGAGAATACTCGATCCCGTGGTATTCAAAGTAGCCGTGACTAAAGGGACGCACGACGCAGCTCGCAGCTCCTTCTAGGCAATAGACCTTCGAAGGCGTGACAAAGTCGAGGCGAAAGCCGCCATCCGCCAGATGACGCAGATACGATTCCTCGTTGATCTCTCTCATGAGACGCTTAAAGCTGTGGCCAGCCGATAGATCGAATCTCTTACCGTTGAGAATGGTTGGCAGAGAAGGTGCGGTCCCCCTGAAACTGTCCAACATGGTTCGTGGACAAAGTAAACCCAACGAACTCCGCCGCGATCTCAGGTTGCTGTTCCAACACTTCGCGGACAATATCACCTTGAAAGCCGTCCGGAAGCAGGTGCACGAGATTGAGGTTGCTCGAGAACTCAAACACCCCGCTGTCGAACTCCTGATTGTTCGATAGCTCGAGCGGGCCTTCGGCAAACGATGCGAGTGTCGGCAACCAAAGCAGGATGGAAGAGGCAATCAATATGAAAGGAGTGAGTCTGGGAGGGCGATCGGAGCGCAGAAGCAATCCATATAGGAACGGGATTGCAAGGAGAAACAGCCACAATTCGAGCCAGAACGCCCAGCCGTAAGATCTCCAGTTGACCACTTCACCGTTGAATTCTCCATAGTCGAAGAATTCATGAACGACGTTGCCCTGAATTGTAAACACGATTGCCAGCGCCAACAGGAAAACAGACAGCCGGCGGTGCCAGGGGTTGGGCAGACATGAAGAGAGGAGGTAGCTGACCAATACCCCAAGCATGGTGGCGGCGGCCAGGGAGGCAACCACGACTATCGCCCCCACCTGAACGACCTCTACGTTGTTGAGCGCTACAAAGAGGGGCGTTGCGAACACAAGTGGAAACCAGAACGCCAGATGGCACACCCAGTAAGTGGAGTTGGAGTGGGCAGAAACTCTACCCATGGCGATGCCTTTGCCACAGGATGTCGGGACGACCCTCAGCCCGGTTCAGGGTCCGCGCCATGACGAAAAGGAGATCGGAGAGTCTGTTCAGGTACTGGACCGCCAGCGGCAGCCCCGGATCGTCGTCGCCTCTCAGAGGCTCAAGGTCCTGATTTAGACGGTCAAGAAAACTCTTCGAGTTCGGTAACCTGCTGTGACCGCAGGAGGGAATACTCGGGTATGCCAAGCTGTCCGCCCAGGTCGAAAGAGCATGCTGAACCTCTTTCAGGCAGTGGCGGATGGGGGTGGGTAGCCGATAAGTCAGCAGATAGCTGATCACACTGTTCAATTCGTCGACTGTTCCAAAGGCTTCGACCCGGGGATGGTTTTTTTCTGGAACCCTGGAGCCGTCTCCCAGACTCGTCTTCCCACCACCATCCCTTCTTGTGTAAATGCGGCTGAGACGATGGCCCATCTGGCCCCAGACTGTAGCACTTTCAAGTCCCACGTTCCTGGTTGAAGATTTCAGCTCGAATGTGGAAAGGCGTGTGGGTGGCGACGGAGCAACTGCCTCGGAGCGCAGGACACCCCTCGGGCTAACTCCAATCACTAATCTTGGTGCCCTTAGATCGGCGCTGGAACTCTTGTCCAAAACTCCGCCACCATAGCTAGAGTGTCATCCAGTCCGCTTCCCGCCGATCCCCGGCCCTTCCTCCTACTCGGGGAAAACGCACGGCTTGATCCCCCCGGACCTGTGCAAAGGTGTTGCGGATCAAATCAATATGGTCAGTCGTCTATTACCTTTTTCGGACTCCCACCGCGCCTGAGGCGAAGCCCGTCGCGGGTGATGATGCCCCGGCGTAGGGTCGAGAGCTGGCGCGGTAGCCATCTCAGGCGGCAGCTCCCGCCTCGTCAAACACAGCATGCGGATTTCCGCACTGCGCTTTCCTCTCGCTTCACGAAAGGGCTTATGAGACCTTCGAGCTGGTTTGGCTATCGGCGGGGCTGAAAGCGCTGAACCCTGTACTGATCGTACAAGCCCAACTCCTGATACAGCCAGCGCCGACTCCACCTCTTCCAACCGAAGCCCCGGAGTTTCCGGGCACGCATCAGATGCCGTCGCACCTTCTTTTCCACCCAGTCACGAATGAAAGAGAAACATCGACTCGAATGCCCTACCGCAAAGTAGTTGACCCAACCTCGAAGAATCGGGTTGATCAGTTCGATTACCCGCCCTATAGGTTGGGATTGAAAGCGCCGGAAGATCTCCTTGAGCTTCCGCACCAGTGCCGTTCGCTTTTTCAGCTTGGGCACATAATGCGGCCGCCACCGTCCCCGCAAGCTGCGCACACGGCGGAACTCAAAGCCCAGGAATCCAAAGCTTTCCCCTTTGCTCAGGTCTACGATTCGACTCTTCTCTTCATTGATCTCGACTCGGAGTTTGGCAAACTCCTCCCGGAGCCTCTGGCGTACCGCCCGTAGAAGCCAAGCATGCCGCCGATAGCCATCGATGAGAATGACCAGATCATCGGCGAACCGGGCATACTCCACATACGTGTAGCGGCCACTTCGCGTGACCCGTTTGGCCCGTTCCAGCATCCGATCCACTTCATTCAGGTAGAGATTAGCGATCAACGGTGAAATCACTCCACCCTGAGGAACACCCCGTTTGCCACTCGCTTTCACGATCAGTTTTAGCAGGTGCAGGATCTCTCGATCCTGGACGCGTGCTGCCACTTTCTCAAACAAGATGTCGTGCCGGACGTTGTCGAAGTAGCACTTCAAATCCACGTCCACCACCCGGGTTTTGTTCTCCACAATGGCTTGAGCTACTCTGTGAACCGCCTGATGAGCGGTCCGCTTCGGGCGATAGCCATAGGACCCCTTTTGGAAGTCCGCCTCGAAGATGGGTTCCAGGATTAGCTTGAGCGCTCCCTGGACCACACGGTCCCGGATGGTCGGGATCGATAGAACGCGAGCTTTGCCCCCGTCCTTCGGAATCTCCTGCTTCCGGACCCGCTGCGGCTGATACTTGCGTGAGGTCAACTCGTCCCGGATCTGCTCGAGAAACTCCTCTACTCCACTCTCTTCGATGGCCTCGAAGCGAACCCCATCGATTCCGGGGGCTCCTTTGTTCTTCTTGGCCAATCGATAGGCTTCACGAAGGGTTTCCATTTTGCAGACATGGACGTACAACCCCCAGAAACGCCAGGACGGTTCAGCCTTCGCCTTGACGTATATCCTCCGTCTCAGGTCTTGCAGATTGTCGGACGCCTTTATCATCTCGCCCCTGCCTCCCTTTGTCGACTGAGGAACTACCGACAGTTGGGTCCCTTCGCTCCACAGGCATTACCCCGCTTCACAGCTAATACAGACCCATCCGCCACCCTCTCGTCTTCGGCCGACTTCCCGGTGTCGCCGGTTATACGGCCTACCTTTCTCCGTCGATTTCTCGACGGGACGAGGAGGGCTTCTCCAGTTGCTTGGCATGTCCTTGTCACCGTGCCGCCGCTTCCACCCCGCCGGAGTGGACCACCGCTTCAGTCAGTCTGCGGAAGTCCATGCTGCCTTCACCCTACGGTTGCAGGCTCGGCCTCCGAGGCTTCGCACTTTCGAGGCCACTTCTGCGTTCATTTGCATTACGGCCCAGTGACTCGCTCACCACCCTATAGATGGTTTTGTCGATGGGCTTCAAGGCTTTAGTTTCCCTCCACCCTGCCATCCAAGCTACAGAGCTTCTGACTTTTACCCTGGCAGGACTGACTCCTGCCGAACACACCAGCCTTAGCTGGACACACAACCGCACCTGCAATTCGTCTTGGGCCACTGATCGTAGATCTCCCATGCCTCGTCCTCGGTGGCCGTCGTGACGAGCACTGACCCACCGTGGAATGCCGTCGCTACCACGGCGTAGGAGCGGCCCTCCGGCCACTCAATCGTTAGTGGCTCGTCTGCCGGTCCGAGCGCGGATGGATAGGGCATGACCAGTGCGCCCCGGATCGTTGTCGTCTCTGTCATCTTCTTCCCCATGGGTCTATTTTACTATTCATCCGACAACGGCGCGAACTACACCATCAGCGCGAGAAATCCGACCGCTGCCTCGGCTATGAAGGGGTCACCTCTGTCCAGTTGAGGCATGCCTCAACTGGACAGAGCAAGATAATGCGGGAGGAACGGGCCGTTGCTGACCACGAGCAGCCATTCGGATGGCTCTTGGCGTACGATTTTTCCGTTTCGTGAGGTGGCCCCTGTTGGGCGTCGGCACGCTCTATCTCTGGATCAGGCTGTAGCGCGCCACAGCGGAGGAGTAGGGCCGTCCGTTTTTGCCCGAGGTGGCGTCCTTTGCGATAACCCTGCCGCAAAGATAGGAAACCGCCATGATTTTTTCCAGGCTGGAAAATCCGGCACGCAGGCAAAGGGTTTAGGCGTGGGTTTTTGATTCGTGTTAAGCAAGCAGCTTGTCGATATAAGCCCTCACGTCATCTTCCGTTAATCCCGGATTATGCAAAAACCGTAGTCCGGTGTTGAAAAACGAGTCGAGAAGTGGCCCAACTCGGAAGCGGGCAGTTGTGACAGGCGGATTTGCGAAGAATATCGGTTGGGGAGGCGTTTGAGTGGTTGGGGGAGTGAATTTCAGACAGATCTGGGCCTGGATGAGTATCGGAAGCGGTTTTTTGGGGAACTGGGAGAAGCTAGCTGGAGTTGAGGCGACTCAAGACGAGGTGGAAGAGGGGTTGTTCGGGAAAGGCTGAGGAAAGATGGACCCAGATGCGTCGAGTGGTTTGTCGGATGCGGGCCCCGATCTTGAGGACACGACGACGTAAGGTTTCGATTTCGAGCTTGTGCCAGGGAGTCCCGTGCAGATAGTCGCGGAGGCGCACGAACATCTGGTAAGCCAGTGCATGCAGGAGGAGTCGAAACTGATTGGCCAGGAATCGATGACAGCTGAGTCGGTCCATGCTCAGATGATTCTTAAAGGCCTTGATGAAGTTCTCGGTCTGCCCTCGGTTTGTATAGTGGTCATAAAGTGATTGGGAGCAGAGATCGTCCCGGTTGGTGACCACAAAGCGACGATTGATCCCGCGCTGATCGACCTCCACTTTGACAATGACGCGACGGGATCGATCCCAGCTCTTGGCTCGATAAAGAAACTCGTCAAACTGACGCTGTTTTTCCTCCAGCTCAACGAACTGCAGCCGAGTCGAATCCAGCAGCGGCTCGACCACTCGCTGCAGGCGAGGGTTTCGACTTAACCCAATGACATATTGGAGTTGATTCTCTTCACCTTCACAGAACTCGTAGAGCCGAGGCGTGGCAAAGCCGCTGTCGGCCCGAATCTCAATCTCGACATCCGTCCCCACTGCTTGTCGGATGGCCTCCACGACGCGCTTCAGAATGGGCACGATGTGAGAGGCAGCCCCCTTGTTGCCAGGTCTCAACACGGCACAGACCAGGTCTCCCGTGGCGGCATCGAAGATCAGCAAAGGATGCAGAATGTGGTTTCGGTAATACCCATGGTAGAAGGAGAACTCCTGTTGGCCGTGAGTGTGGTCGTCGGTACTGTCCAGATCCAGGATGATCTTGGCTGGGACGTCTCTTCTTCAGGGAGCGCACATAACGGCGTAGCAGCCACTGGCTCAGACGCATCAGATCCTTCTTGGTGACGGAGTTCTCCAAGCGGGAGAAAGTCGGCTGGGTGGCCAAATCGGGATCGCTCTCGGGCAACTGATCACAGACTGTCTTGAGCATCGGATCGGAGCGCAGCGTATCGGCGTCATTACAGTCTTCGTAGCCGGCCACGATCTGCAACACTCGTTGTCGAATCAACTTCAACAGGTCATGACGAACGTAGCGTCGGTCCCGGCTTTCCGAAATACACGAACTGAAGCCCTCGCACAACCGATGTTGCCGATCCAGCGATCCAAACAACAACCATCCTGCGTCGGAAGTCAGACTCCCCCCATCAAAACGCGCCGTGATCTTTCGGTGGCTGTGAAATAGCAGGGTATTCTGGCAGACTGCTTTCAACATTGCCGTAGCTCCTGTTTAGGGTCGTTGTTTATGTAAACCCTTTTATATCAGAGAGCTACGGCCTTTTTTCTGGACCCAAATCTCACTCGGATTCAGATCTCTTGCATAATCCGGGTTAATCGAGACGGCGGGTCTTCACCGTTCCGGCCGTCTCCTCCAGTGAGCATCGAAAGAACGGTCTCGCGGTCCCAGTCGTGAGCTTGCCCGTTGTAGATTGCACAGACAAACGGCGGAAGTAGTCCCCGCAGGATGGACACTTGCTCAGCTAGTCTCTTCTCTTCTTCGGTCATCAATTCGCCTTCCCATTCGTGAAGAGGCCGAGTGCCTTGAGGATTACCATCACCAAGTGCATGAGCAAGCTGGAGGTCTCAGTCCCCAATCCATCATACAAGAAGGATTCTGCTCCCGACCAAAGCGCGGACTCGTCAGACGGGGTTGCACAAAGGAGCGGTTACGCAACACTCCCCTGGTCGGGCTTGCATTCTTTCCACCAGAACTCGGCGCGGCGGGCAATCAGCGAGTTCACGGCGGCTTCGCCGTGCTCATCCTTGTAGGCCAGTTTAACGGTGCAATCGAACAGCCGCTTCATTTGATTGCGAAGACGGGTTTGCTCCCCGCGCGTGCCGCCGCTGTCGCTGTTGATTCCCAGGGTCCGCATGAACTTGGAAAGCGACGGCCCCAGGATCAACACCCGGTTTTGGGTCCGCACGGCTTCGGTACACACCCAGGCCAAAATTAGGCGCGGTAGATTCCCGAAGGGAAGCTTGTGTTCCCCGCTTGAGTACATAATGAGCGTGTAGGGGCCGTTGCGACGGACATACCGATGCCGGTTGCCGGGGTTGCTGCGGGGCAGGCTGCACAGCGCCATCAGCCGCGCCATGAAGCCTCTCTCGGCGTCCGCTTCGCGGGCCTCGACTAACTGGTTCACCTGGTCGGCCTGGGTGAAGTGGTGCAACGCCTAGGGCGAGGCTTCGCGGATCGCTTTCACCGGCCCGCTCAGATCGGCCACGGCCTTAATTCTCCCACGCGCCTTAAAAAAACCACGGGAGGAATGCTTAAGAGTCAATGGTTGCCCTCACCCAAAAGATGTGCCGGGTTCCCATGGATCGATAAGAGCCACATCCATATCCGTAAAATCCTTGGTGTTGCGTGTGACCAAGGTCAGATCGTGCCGTCGCGCCACGGCAGCGATCTGCGCATCGCCCATTGGTTTTGGGCGACCGGTTCTGTCGCCATCGCCCATGATCTCGCCCCAGATTACTGCCGCCTCTTGATCGAAAGGAAGGATGCGACCCTGGAATTGAGCAGCCAGATCATGATCGATCCACCGCTTGAAACGCTCCCTCTTCACCTTGTCCTTCACACGGTGGGCTCCGCGCACCAGTTCTCCGAGGCTCATCGATGCAAGGAAGATGTCATTGGACCTCTGGTCGCCAAACCAAGCGATCACCCTGGCGGCGGGGCGCGGCTTGAGCGTTTCTCTGATCACGTTTGTGTCGATCAGGAATGCCATCATTCGAGATCGACACAGCGGCCCGTGGATTGATCGCGCCCGATCATCAGTTCTTCGCCGACGAGTGGAGAGGCACGAAAGAAAGCTACCAACTCCGCACCGGTCCGAACCGGTTCAATGGACGTCGTTGATGCCAAGGCCTCACGTACCCTTTTAGCGTCCTTGCCTCCCTTTCGAAGAGCACCGGCGGCGGCCTTTATCAGTCCCGCATCGCGTGCAGCCACGGTGACCTCGATGCGTCGTGATCCCTGAGCGGCTGTTTTGGCGCGGTGCCGAGCGACACGTGTCTTCGATCCTTCGTTTGTCGATTGCCTAGTCATTTCACACTCGCTACCGGAAACGTTACCGTATTGTAGATCAATTGCCGGTCAAATGGGTAAGGAAAGCACAGGGACCCGACGCGATCGGACCTTGCAAAGACCGTGAAAAGGAACCAATAGGCATTGTCAGAGGAAACTGGCTTGAGTCGGCGAGATGGGCCTTGTAGTGTCTTCGGATGAAGAACCCCTTTCGCTATTTCAAGACCTCGCCCGAGATCATCCGCCTGGCAGTGATGATGTATGTTCGCTTCCCACTGTCGCTACGCAATGTCGAGGACCTTCTTCACGAGCGTGGGATCGAGGTGAGCCACGAGACGATCCGGTTCTGGTGGAACCGGTTCGGCCCGATCTTCGCCGCCGAGATCCGCAAGAAGCGGATGGATCGAATGCGCGCGTTTTCGGGTTGGCGGTGGCACCTCGATGAGATGTTCGTGAAGATCAACGGCGAAGGCCATTACCTGTGGCGAGCCGTCGACCAGGAAGGCGAGGTGCTTGAGGCCTTTGTCTCGAAGAAGAGAGACCGCGCCGCCGCTTTGAAATTCCTCAGGAAACTAATGAAGCGCTACGGCAGTCCGGATGCGATCATCACTGATCGGCTGAGGTCTTACCGAGCGGCGTTGCGCGAACTGGGCGGATCCGGTCTGCAACAAGCCGGCCGCTGGCTGAACAATCGTGCGGAGAATTCACACCTGCCGTTGCGGCGACGAGAACACGCCATGCTCCGTTTCAGGCGGATGCAAAGCCTCCAGAAATTCGCCACCGTTCATTCTTCCGTTTACAATCACTTCAACCAGGCACGACACCTCTGCTCACGAGACAATTTCAAGCTCAACCGCGCCGCCGCGCGCGCCGAGTGGCGTCAGCTCGTGGCGGCCTAATTCCCTGTCGTCGGTGGAGAACTCAGTCCTTGCGACTTTCCTCTGACAGTGCCCTCTCGACTGCCGGCATCGACTCCTGCTACCCGGCTTTGGACGACCAGCAGCCCTCGGGCTGCTGGCTGTCTTTTTCGGCCTCGCTTCCTCTTGCTTTTCTTCTTGGCTTTCATGCTATCGTTGAACCTCCATCAGAAAATGTGCGAGCTGTGGCCCGAGGTGGCTATGCTGCTAAATCTAAGCTTCGGGATGGTCCCCTTGGGGGCCTCACCAGTGAATCATGGCCGACTCGGGACCAGGCTGAGATTCGAGCATTGATGCTTCAGTGTCTGCAGGGTCTTGACTGCCACAGCTCGCACATAGCCTATCGAAACCTCGCAAGTTTCTCTCAAGAATCATCCGGCCACCGGCCGGGGCTGGGCTAAGATGAAACACCGACTTCAATATCAGCGCACACTGAATGGCCGTGTCGGAGTAAACCTTCGGAGCGCCGGGGCCCTTGGGCGGGTCGGCGTTCCGCCAGGCGGCAACGGTGTCCTCATCGAACCAAAAGGTCAGACGCCCCCTGGCGATCAGCGCCCGATTGTAGTCTGACCAGTTGCGTACTCGGTACCGGAACGTGTATTGATTCGGCGTCATTCCTCATGCTGGCACCCTGGCCCATCGGAGACAAGCGGACGTGCCGAAGCGATTTATGCAACAACGCGACCCGGAAGAACAGAGTCGTGACCGAGAAACCTAAGCTACTCGATACTTGCGGGTTGAAGCGAATCCAAGCCTTGATGGGCGAGGTCGTGCGTAAAACATCCAAACGCGAAGAAGTCTGCGTGTATCGGGGCGAGCCGGAGTGCTACCCCATCGTGTCGTCGGGGCTCTACCGGAAGTGCCCGGATAGCACGAACGAGGCGTTCGACATAGCGCGCGTCGAGCAGGAAATGACCGAGAACGCGCGGCAGCACACGACCCTGACCAACGACGACGAAATTCTCGCGGAGATCCAGCACTTCGGCGGCTCCACAAACCTGATTGACTTCACGGACGACTACCTCATCGCATTGTTCTTCGCGAGCTTCGGGAGCGACGGGAAGGACGGCCGGGTGGTGTTGCACTGGCCGGATCAGGACACCGTCGTAAGGCCAAAACAGACCATCAACAGAGTCGTATTCCAGAAAAGCGTGTTAGTTCGTCCTCAAAGGGGGTTCATCGTGCCGGACCCGCAGGATGAAATTGTCGTCGTCCCGGGTGACCTGAAGGCAGGCATCTTGTCGTTCCTGCAGCGCTTTCACGGAACTTCGGAGAGAACAGTCTTCAACGACATCCACGGTTTTATCAGGCACCAGACGCCGGACCAAAGCCTCTATGTGGGAGAGTTTCGACAATCCCTTGAGAGACCACAGCGCGACACGAGTCAGGACTTGAAATTTTGCTTGGCGATGGAACTGATCACTGCTGATCTGAAAAACGAGCGACATGCGTTTCACCAGATAGGGATGGTCTACGAAAACCAGAAAAGGAGCTGGCTCTCCCTCCAATCGCTCACCGAGCCGTGGACAAGCTACGCTTTCGATTTCGAACCAGACGAACTCATCGAACTGTTTACTCACTTAATCGACAACAAACAGAGCGCAATGCGAGCGGAACAGTGCATTTTCTGGCGTGGCGAAGCCTATCTTTACCTAGCTAGTTCCCATCCGGAAACCCATTATTTAAGCTTCCTAAAGGGTTGTTTTTTATACCAGATACAACGGTTCATGGGGGACAGTATCGGCCGACAGCAGGGATCGGGCGGCCGAGTGCTCCAGATGCAGTTTTCGACAAACACCTCACCCTCAAAACCCCCCTCCATTATGGCGTCCAGCGACTCGTTTACAACCGTAGCCGGGCCAACACCAACAGATTGAAACTGAGCACCGAGAGATGCACATACTGCTGGAAGTGCTCCCATCCCTTCCAGGTGCAACGATCCGCTCCGAAGACCCGTTTGAGCATCGAGATACAGCCTTCGATTGGGAATTATATACTAGTTTACCCAAACGGAAGGGTTAGCCCTTCCGCCTCCGTTCCCGGTTCTCCTTCAAGTATCGCCACTGATCCCTGGGTTTGGGTTTGCCGTTGAACAGGGAATTGACTACCTCCTGAGCGTCAGCGTCAATGTGGATCAGTTCATTGTACCTTGAGGATCGTTTTTCCTGTTTGGAATTTGCTTCCCTCGCACTCATATATGCTCCTTTGTTAGAAACTATCTAACGACTTATTGAATTGGTATCTTCTGACATGTTACAATAGGCGTCATGACGAAAGATCCAGCTGTGCTGGTTTTGAGGAAGGAACTAGACTCTGTTATCGAATCTATATCAGACATATCCCGAAGTCTTAAGCAAGCAAGGGAAATGAAAAAGTCTCTTGAGCATGCTCTTGAGGTTTTAGGGGAATTACTCCCTCTCCCTGGGGCTAGGCGATCCAGAAATGGGAAACCGGCTCTGGCGGATTGCACTATTCGGATTTTGCAAGAAAAGGAAGCCCTTTCATTAGATGAGATAGTGAGCCAGCTTGCAGAAAGTGGACGGGAGGTAGGAAAGCCCTCAGTAACTACAGTCTTGTCGCGTCTCAAAAAAAACAAAGCGGTCCGAAAGAGAGATGATGGGCGATGGTGTTTAACTGAGGCAAGTGATGACGGCGACCCTAAGAGCGACATTGTTTAAAACCTCTTAGGGTCGCCCCGCTGGGGGCACCGAGTCGGTTGGGCCGGGAGGGCTTTGGATCCATCCGGCGAGGGTTCGATTCCCTCTACCTCCATCAAATTGCATTATACTGTTTGCCTTCAAAAAAAAGCAAGCTCAACCCGCCAAGTCCTGATAGCGCAATCGCTTACCGTCCATGCCCTTCGCCACTATCGCCATTTGCTCCAGGGTGTCCAGAGACCGGATGTTGTGTCTTCCGGCGAACTCGGTCACGTAGCGTTGCAGATGTTTGGCACTCATCTTGTGGAACGTCCCGTAATATCCCCTCTTGAGCATCGCCCAGAAGCTCTCGATACCATTGGTGTGTGCCTGAGCGTTGACATACTCACTAATCGAATGCTTGACTGTTTGGTGCTCGAAGTCTACTCGAAGGCCAGCATATCCGCCGTGATCGTCCGTGTAAATCGTGGAGCCTCTGACAACCTTATCTCGGATGAATCCTTGCAGGCTGTCTTGATCCGTACTCTCTACGACAGCAGCACTAACCCGGTTCGTCTCCCGGTTCTTGGCCCCCACCACCGCAGCCTTTCCCACGGCTCCACGGCCAGCGTGCAGCTTCTTATGCTCGTGCTTGTTGCGCTCTTTACCTCCGATAAACGTCTCATCCACTTCCACCTGCCCTGAGAAGAAGATGCTCTCTCCTTCCTGGCCTGAGAAGTTCTCACGGATCCGATGCGCCAGATGCCAAGCCGACTTTTGCGTGATGCCAAGGTCGCGGTGGAGCTTCATGCTGGATACGCCCTTGATTCCAGTAGTCAGCAGGTAGATCGCCATCGCCCATACCTGACATCCCAAAGGGGAGTTGTGCATCAGAGTATCCGTCTTGACTGAGAAATCCTTGCGGCAGTCCCGGCAGCGGTAAGGTTGAGGTTTGCGGGTTTTTCGCTCCTGAACATTGTCTGATCCGCACCCGGGGCAATGGACCCCATGGGGCCAGCGGGATGCGACAAACCACTTCTCGGCGGATTCGTCATTAGGGAATCTGCGGGTGAACTCCACCCAGGACAGACCCTTGCGATAATACTTTCCAGGTGCCTTGCCCTGTCGTTTTCTTGTCTTCATCATGGAAGTAGTTTACCCTATCGGTATGACGTTTTGGGTAAACTAGTATATAATTCCCCTTCGATTCCAGCCCGAAAGCGCCTCAACTGCTTGTAAACCCAGCTGGAGCGCACCATATCGGTGACCTTCAGCCCTGCCTTTTTGGCAAAGGCCACGTCCTGGATTCCTTGCTTCTTGGCCCACCTCAGATTGTTCTGAGTGGCAAATCCCCCGTCGAAGCTGGCTTGGCGAGGATAGCGCCCGTAGAGCTGATGCTGACGCTCCAGCATCGGCTGCATTTGCGCCTGGTCGGCGGGATTGCCTTGCGTGACCAGACAATCGACGATCAGTGAGGTCTTGCCGCAAGTCAAAAAGATCTTGTGACCGAAAACCGTCTCGCGTCCCCCGGTCTGGATAATGTCGCTATGCTCCTCAAAGATCGAGACCACCTTCTCAGCGGCCGGAACCTTCTGGCCCTGCAGGACGCGCCGGTCGGTCTGATCGATGACTCGTCCCAGTAGATCCAGATAGTGACGCAGCTGCTGGAGAATCACCTCAGATTCGATCCCCTGCCAACCAGCAGCGCTCTCCAGAGCCTGACAGCCATAGCCATAGGTCTGGCCCGACACCTTGACCAGATCTTGGTAGAATTGGCGCCGATTCTGGCCCCGGCTGTTGCGGATGTTCGTCACTCGCCTCTTGGCCCTCCGACAATGATTGTGGTAGACCACCGGGTAGTGCTCAGCCAACTTCCCCAACAGGGCTGTCACCTTACGCACCGAATCGTACAAAAGCTGAGAGTCCAAGGGATGGCGGATGTCGCTCTCGACAGCTGTGGCATCGACCCGGATCTTGCGGCCCTTCTCCAACCCCTCTGCTTTGGCCCAACCCACCAACACCCGAGTGATTCGTTGCCAGGTCGAAGCTTGAATCCTCGAGATGTTCTCTTGAAGACAGCTCTTGCCTGGAGACCATCCTAGAGGCAAACGGCAGAAGGCCCGGAAGCTCGCCGAGTCGTCCACATGAAAGGCCAGCTTTTCATAGGACAATCCGTGCCAATTCTTAATCACAGCACAACGCACAACTTGCTCAGCGCTCAGACCCGGAGAGCCATTGCAGGGATCGGCCTTGTCAGACAGATCTTGTAAAACCCAGTGCAGGATCTCTGGATTGTTATCCAGGATTCGGGAGATCATCTGCAACTCGTCACCCAGCCGGTGATCCGGCCAAAGTGGCGTCAGTGGCATCTGATTCTCTCTGTTTTTTCGCATTTTCGGAGCTCCGTGATTGCCGTAAGTCTTTTTGTTTCAGTGGTTTGATACTCTTACTGTAACAAAAGATGCTGACAAAATCGGAGCTCGAAAATGTGGTCTTTCCTCTTTATTTCCAATCACTTACAGGCGAGCGGATGGGAACTAGCTAGGCCGTCGCCGTTGAAATCACCCACAGCGGCCGTGTCGGAACTAATGGCGCCGGCGCTGGTCCCCTGGATACTGGTGAGCCGGACGCCCTTGGGAAGGGCATCCAGCGTGACTTCCTGTGACTTTAGTGCGGGAGCGTTGTAAAGGACGTATCCCACACCAATGAATCCGGCGGCTCCGAAGTCACCCACGAAAAGATCATTCACCTGGTCGCCGTCGAAATCGAGGCCACCGACAAGCTCTTCGCCGAAAATGACATTGGGGACGGCTCCGTCGATGATTGAGTGGGTGCCGGGAAGGTCGGAAAAGTCCAGAGTAGCGCCGTCCCAGGCTTGGGGCGGAAAATTATCATCCCAGGCGATGTAGACGGTCCCGTTCACGGAGCCTCCCCTGGCCCTCGAGGTCGACCCCCCCGACGGCTGAATAGACGCTCCCCCCCGATTCAGTGCGGCAGCCGCCAGGACTTCCCCTCGACCGTTTCCGTCCAGATCGGCGATCAGGCAGGTAGCGCCCGTGTGGTATCCATCCGATCCCTGAGGGGGGGTGATTCGTCGGATGTGACCCTGCAGGACAGCATCGTCCAGTTCGACCTGCATGGAGGCCTGCAGGTGGTCTCCCCCGCGGATGACATAAACGGCCCCGCTGTTGAAAGAGAGGGGCTCGCCTTCCTCGTCTTCCTGGTCAGCGGCGACCAAGATGTCTGCGATTCCGTCACCATCCACATCTCCGGTGCGCATCCACATCCCAAGCCGGTCACCGCGATCTCGACCGATGATCGTGAACAGGGTCAACCCCGCTGGGGGGTTGCGCAGATCGAGGAACTCGAGTCTGGTCGCGAACAACCCGACCTCGGGCCCTCCCACCATCACGGTCAAGGCTCCAGCCCCGACTCGGTCGTCCGGACCAAGGGAATAGTTCTGCCGTCCCACCAGAAGATCGTCAATCCCGTCGCCGGTGACGTCATCGATCCAGATCTCGTTGCCTGCGGCCTCTCTTTCCACATCGCCGGCGATTCTCAAGAAGGAGGCCTGACTCTGGGAAGTGTCGACGGACCAGCCGATCTGACCTTTACCAAAGACGAGGTTGACTTCCCCCGCACCGCTTCGACCCAGCGGGCTGGCGCGCATGAAGGCCACTCCCAGATCTGCGTAACCGTCCCCATCCACATCTCCGGGGCCGGCCACCGGAAGACCCAGGTTGCCCTGGCCCACACTCCCGTAAACCCGAATCAGTTCATCCCGGCCCGGATCAAGGGAGCGGATGTCCACAATCCTCTGAGCCTGGGCACAAAGAAAGGCGGGCTGCAAAAAGAGGGAGAGAACAATAAAGAAAACCTGTGTCGTAGTTCTGCGCGTAAGTGCCATGTACTTTGTCAACTCCTGGTTCACCCCGGGCCCTCCCGGAGAAATCAGCCGGGGCATACTTTACCAGTTTTCAGCCACCGGGTACTTGGCGCAGGTACTACAATAGGTGGGAATCGGCCTCCCCAGATTCGAGAAAGGAGCACACTTCTGAGGAACACAATTCTGGTTGTTGACGATGAGGAACTTGGGCGGCTATCGATTCAAGAGGCTCTCTTAGCAGACGGCCACAAGGTGATCACAAGCGCTTCCGGAAGCCATGCCCGAGGATTACTGGCGTCGCAAGAGGAAGATATCAAGCTGGTGATCCTGGATTGGATCATGCCTGACGTGGAAGGCATCGAAGTCCTGAAATGGATCCGAAGGCAGCGTGAACTGGAGAGTGTCGAAGTCATCATGCTGTCGGCCCGCATTGACCCGGCGGACGTGAAAAAGGGCGTTGGGGCCGGGGCCTACCATTATTTGACCAAGCCCTTCCAGGTGAGTGAATTACAGGCCCTGGTGCGAGCGGCTCTGCGCAACTCCCGGATGAAAGAATCGCTGGCCAAGGAGATCGCCCGCAGCGAGAAAGCTTTCCGCTTGTTGGAAAACGCCACTTTTGTTCTTCGCACCGCGGATCAGGCCGAGTGCCTGGCAGCGGGTCTGGCCTCCGCCTGTGCGGCCGACAAGTGTGGGGGGCTCCTGGAGTTGTTTGTCAATGCAATTGAGCACGGCAACCTCGGGATCGGCTATGAGGAGAAAACCCGACTCCTCGGGGAGGGAATCCTCAGTGAGGAGATCGAGCGCCGGTTGGAGCTCCCTGAGAACGCAGACAAAAAGGTTACGGTCGAGATCGAGAAATCGGGCGATCGCGCTGCCGTCACGGTGGCAGACCAGGGGCACGGCTTCGAATACGAAAAGTATCTTGGTTACGAAGAAGGCCGCTCCCTGCACGCCCACGGCCGGGGTATCTTGCTGGTGGGAACCATGTTTGATCTCACCTACTTCCCACCCGGAAATCAGGTCCGGGCCTTGATAAGGTTGTAGGGAAGCGAGACGCTGCAGGAATTCAAGAATTTGTCCAAAACCGTCTTTTTTTTCCGTCACGGCAAGTCGGATTGGGATGCGAACTATTCCGCCGATCACGAGAGACCCGTGGCCCCGCGGGGGCGCATGGCTGCCCGCATGATGGGCCGCTTTATTCGTGACAGTGGTCAGATTCCGGACCTGGTCATAACGTCCTCCGCCCTGCGGACCCGAACCACGGCCGAACTGGCGGCGGAGGCCGGAGAGTGGTCGGCCGCCCTGCAGATCGAGCCCGGTCTTTACGGTGCCCGCTTTTCCACTATTCTGGAACTGGTCCAGGCCCAGGCGCAGAACCTGGAGAGTGTCATGCTGGTTGGTCACGAGCCGACCTGCTCAGCCTGCGTAGGTCTGCTCTCGGGCTCTTCAAACGTCCGTTTCCCGACAGCAGCTATGGCTCGAATCGATTTCGATGTCGATTCGTGGGAACGGATTCAGGCCGAAGGCGGGCGTTTGATCTGGCTGCTGGCGCCCAAGGCCCTGAAGGGTTTGATAGAGAGCAAAACGGAGCCCGGAGCGTAAACGAGGGGAGAACCTGCGATTAATCCAAGTAGGGTGCCAGTGTTCTCTGGATCTCGAGGAAGCGCTGATCCTGTGGCGGCTCCTCGCCCATCTGGATGAAGTCGGGTGCAAACTCCAGGACCTTGCCATTTTCGTCAAGGGCCAGCTTCAACTGGCCCAGGTAACGCCCCCGTTCCACGCTGGAAAGAACCACCGCGTTGTTGACCACCCTGGGTTCATGCAGCCGGTAAATGTCCTCGGTAGTCAAGACGGCAATGATCTCGGGGTGATCCCGTGCCAGCTGGTCCAGGGTTGACTCTTCGGGTCGCTGAGGAATGTCGGCAAGAACGACCAGAAAGTCCGCTTCGCTCAGCACCTCGGCCTTGACCTCCTGGACGGCCTGCAGCGGGTTCTCGCCCCGGAAGCCCGAGTTGGGTTTGACTTTGCGGGGGTCGCTGATTCCCAGGAAGCCAATTCGAACTACTTCTTCGCCCTCCGAGGCTTCGATGATCAGGTAGCGCGCCGGGCTGCGACGCTGCGGATCCAAAGGGGAGAGGTTGGTGGAAATGAAGCGCTGGCCAAGATCGGAGGCCGCCACGTCGTCCCACAGAAAAAGGTCGGGAGGGGAAAGGTTCACCACGCTGACCGGCAGATCTCGAACTGCGTTCAGCATCTCGGGATTGACATGGGCGGCTCTGGGGCCTCTGGGCATCAGGATCCCGCCCGCATCCACGTGGATGATCGCCGAGTTGTGGCCGGACGCGTACCGCTGGGCATAGGCCGATCGTCGGGCGAAACCTCCGGAGGGCTCAGTGTTGCAGCCACAGGGGCCGTAGTTGCCCCGGACCAGGCCGGTAAAAAAGATGGTGACTTCTGCCGTCTTCCGGTCAGCCGAGAGACCGCTGGAGCAAAACGACAACAGAATCAGTATCCCCGCCAGAAAGCGTGCGCCGGAGCGAATCATCTCAAGAGTGGAGGGAATCATCTCAAGAGCAGATGCACGTGTGCCTCCCAGGTTGCAAAACACTCACTCTACGTGTTGCAGTTCCACCAGCTTCGCTGTCTCCAGATCACGGATGAATCTGTCTACGGAGCGCAAAGATACAGGTTGAGTTGCTGCTGAAAGTTGGTTTCGTATCTGCAGAATCGAAAGGTTTCCATCGATCAGATTGACGAGCAGATAGAGATCCAGTCGGGAGGCCTCAGCAGTCGAATACCAGACCCGAGCATCTTCGCTCAGCAGTAATTCCGGCACTCCCCGGGCAAACGGCCCTCGGGTCAACCTGCGAGGGATGATCTTGGAAGCCTGACGTTCGGGTTCACTCAGGATTGTCGGGATCGGGAGTCGGCCGGCACGCTGATAGAAAATCGCGTGCAGCGTGCGTCTCTGCAGCTCAGCCTGCCCCTCCAGGCTTTGTGTCCAGGTGTCAACAAGGCGCCGGGTCAGCTGAAAGGGGGCGAAATCGAGGACACTTCTCAAGGCCAGTGTCTCGCGGTCCAGGGCGAAGTCGATGATCCTCTTGGCGTCGTGGTAGTTGACTTCCAGAATCTCAATCGGCGAATCCAGGATCCAGGAAACAGCTTTCCGGGTGTCCTGAATCAGTCGTGACTGTGCGTTGGCCGCAACCAGGTTGGCCAGATCGAGGCTCGGATCCTGGGTCAGGGTCGCCAGCGTCCAGAAGACAGAAGTTGCGATCAGTTCAGCTCTCTCAAGCTCCAAGGGATCGACCTTGTCGGGCGTATCCTCGGTAGTGTGATGGGTGTAATCGGGCCAGTGGCCCAGCATCATGGCAGGCACACCCACAGCCCCGTCATTGAAAATGACGTGATCGCTACCCCCGCTGAAGGGTGTGATTCTGTAATTGAAGTTGCTGCTGGATCCACCCGGGCTGGTGATTTCCTGCCGGTCGACTCGCTGGGCAATGAGAGACGTCAGATCGGTGAGTGCGCTGCTGATCGTCGCTGGAGTCCAGGTGATATTCATTCGGCTGTGGAGAAGATCCAGGTTCTCTCCCACCATGTCCAGGTTGAGGTTGGCCAGGACATTTCCGCCCAACCGTGGCCCCCTGAGTTCGGAATGGGAATCCAGGTAGGCCATGGTCCCGTACAACTCCGGGACCCACAGGAAACGAATCGTTCTCTTGGGACGAGGAAGCTTTCCGAGCCTGATCAGGTTATCCAGAGCTCGGGCCATGTCGAGCAGGGCTGCGCTGCCGCTGGCGTTGTCGTTGGCCGACTCCTTGGGATGATCCAGATGAGCCGTGAACACCAGTTCCTGATCGGCGTTCTCGCCGCCCGGGATCAGGGCCACAATGACCTCCATTCGCCAGGGCTCCAGGCCTGTTCCCACCACCTTCCCATCCAGGACCACTCTCTTGTCCTCCTCCAGCAGACTTTTCAGGTGACGTCCCTGCCGATTGCTGATGTTGAAGCCGAATGTAACTTTCGGGATTTCTTCGGTTCGGGGCCACATGCCCGTGTAGGCGATCATGTCGGGGTGCTCGGGCGCCCGGGAATCATCCAGATAACAGACCACCGCTGCGGCCCCATACTTAAGGACGGCCAGGCGGTGGACATCGCCTCCGTACCCTGTGGCGAGAACGAACTTCCCGGTGACGTCGATGCCGTCGTAGTCGGAATCCGCGGTGCCGGCCCCCACGTCAACCAGTTCAGCACGAGCCTGGCCGGCGTTGGAATAAGTGATGACGCTCATTCCGATTTCGGGATAGCGAACCAGCAGCTCATCCGATGGCTGGATCATTCGCAACTCGCCAGACTCGATGTCCCACCCGGAGGGTGACTGCCAGGTCTGATACACCACTTTCCCGTCTGAAGGAAAACTTTCGATCCAGGCTCGATCCTCCTGGAAACCGAAATCCCTGAGTGTGGTCAAAACGTACTGTGCGGCTTCGGAGTACCCGCGAGAACCCTGGATGCGATGAAACCGGGTGATTTCAATGACGTGGTCCTTGGCCAGTTGGCCTGACAACTCATCTCGTAGCAGTTCGAAAACCCCTGTCGGAGGGAGATCCAGCTGCACCTGCGCTTCCATGGGAGCGGAGAAGAGAAGGACAAAGAGGGTCCACCGCTTGACGTGCCCAACCGTTTCTCTCACCACCCTGCCACCTTTTTGGGTACCATGACTCACTTCTCTACTGACTACTATTCTAACCCGGGCAAGTGAGAGAGGTGTGTCTGGGGTGATTAGGTCGGCGAGCCGTCAGCAGGGAGAAAGAGAAGCCTGTAAAGAATCGAATCGGTAATCGCCCTCCAACTGGCCTCGATCACATTGTGGGAAACCCCGACCGTCGACCAGGATTCGCTCCCGTCGGTCGATTCGATGAGAACCCGCACTCGGGCCGCTGTCCCCTCTCGGCCATCCAGGACACGGACCTTGTAGTCGAGGAGGCGAATCTTCTCCACCTCGGGGAAGAAGCGTGCAACGGCTTTCTTGATGGCCCGATCCAGGGCATCAACCGGACCATTGCCGTCGGCTGCCGTATGCTCCTCGGAACCATCCACCGAAACCTTGACCGTGGCCTCGCTCAAGAATTCTCCTGAAACCTGGTCGATAAAGACTCGAAAACCGGTGAACTCGAAGGGATCCCCCTTGTGCTCTCCAAACTCGCGAACCAGCAATTTCAGGCTGGCGTCCGCCCCCTCGAATTGAGAACCCTCGAATTCCAGTTCCTTGATCCGGGCCAGCAAAGCTCCCAGGTCAATGGACTCGGGCTCCAGGCCAAATTCTCGCAGCTTGTAATTCAGGCTGCTCTTACCGGCCAGGTCCGAAATCAGAACGCGGCGGCTGTTTCCAACGCTGGAAGGATCCATGTGCTCGTAAGTCCGCTCATCCTTCATCAGCGCACTTACATGAATGCCTCCTTTGTGGGCAAAAGCGCTATTGCCGACAAAGGGGAGGTTATGGGGAATGGCGATGTTCGCGATCTCCCCCACAAAGCGGGAAACGGACGCCAGTTGACGTAGTGCGTCGGCTCCAACACCGGTGCAGTTTTCCATTTTCAGATCGATGATGGGAAGAATAGAGGTGAGATTCGCATTTCCCGTTCTCTCACCCAGGCCGTTCATGGTTCCCTGCACCATCGCTGCGCCGGCTTCGACCGCGGCAATGGTGTTGGCCACGCCCAGCTCGCAGTCATTGTGGGTGTGGATGCCTACCTGATCAAAGCGGGAGGCCACCTCTTGAGTGACCCGGTGAACCGTTGCAGGCAGGGCGCCTCCGTTGGTATCGCATAGTACGATCCAGTCGGCGCCTGCGTCTTGTGCCACCTCCAGGACCCGAAGTGCGTACTCTTGATTTCCGGCATGGCCATCGAAGAAATGCTCGGCGTCGAAAACGATCTCTTTCCCCCGTCCCTTCAAGTAGGTCAGGCTTTCCCGGATCAATGTCAGATTCTCTTGCAGGGAGATACCCAGGGCCTTTTCGACATGAAAGTCCCAGCTCTTAGCCACGATCGTGAGAACCGGCGTCTGGGCGTCCAGCAAAGCCTCCAAATTGGGATCTTGATCCACCCGCTTCTTGACATGGCGGGTGGATCCGAAAGCACAGATCTTGCTCTTTTCCCACTTCAGCAAAGCTGCCCTCTTGAAGAACTCTACATCGGTCGGGTTTGACCCCGGCCACCCCCCCTCGATGTAGTGCACACCAAAATCATCAAGTCGCTGGGCGATTCTGATCTTATCGACGACACTCAAGGAGACATCTTCACCTTGAGTTCCGTCCCGAAGCGTACAGTCGTAAACATACACTTGCTGTGACACAGTCTCCTCCTGGCTGATCGGCAATCGAGCCGAGCTGAATCTGCAACGGAGAACAATGAGAACTTGAGGCTTTTTGGAGCGCGAGTCAATGAAAAACGAAAGTGACAACCGGCGGGCTACCACGACTTTCGCCGTTTTTCCGATGGCTTCCAACTCTGGCACTCCCTCGCCTAAGTACGGTAACGTTTGCGCATGGGTCAGGATGCTCCTATCCGCATCGCCATGTGGTCCGGCCCCAGGAACATTTCGACTGCACTCATGCGGGCCTGGGAGAACGACGCTTTCCCCCTGATTGCCTCGATCCCAAGATCCATCACAACAACCTGATTCAGTCGATCCTGGCCAAGATCGAGGCCAACATCGCCGGGGCAGACGACGCTCTCATGTTAGATGATCGAGGGTTTGTCGCAGAGACGAACGCCACTCACGTCTTTATCATCGAAAATGATGTGGTGATCACTTCCCACACTCGCGCCTGCCCGGAGGGAATCACCAGGCAGACGGTGCTGGACCTTTGCCGTAACTACGGTATCGACTGCCGGGTGAAAGACCTCTCCCTCACAGAGGCCTACCGGGCGGATGAGATGTTCTGCACCGGGACGATGGGGGAACTGGCCGCTGTGACTGAACTGGACGGAAGGCAAATCGGCGAGGGTGGAGTGGGTCCCATGACCCGGAAGCTGTCCGACCTTTTTCGACAAGAAGTCCAGGACAGCGGAGATCCGATTCTCTGAGCATGGTGAGTTCTTCTCCCGCGGTGACAAGTCCTTCTTGAACAGCCTAGGGTCACCGTGTCGTGAGATCATACCGGCCTGTCAGGGTTGTGGTTCTTTTCGCAACATCTTGCAACAGGCTGTGTCAAGAACTAGGGAAAAGTGATTTGCGACACTGACACTCGGGGAGAATACTGGCAAAGTTCTGTCTACAAAAAATAAGGAGAATCCCGAGTTGAGACATGTTTCCTTCCCCGGTGACTCATCTCGGCTTGGGACACGAGGCCCGGATCTGACCCCCGACGACACCTCCTGACCTGATCAGATCCTAGCCTGAACGATGGCGCCCCAGCTTTGCCCTCGCCACTCACGGCGTTTGGGGCGCCTTCCTTTTGTCTTTCCAAGTTCCACATTGGCAGCCGCAGCCCGACGTCCGGGGTTGTGTCGGCATCTCTTTGTCAGACCTCTGCAATTACGATCGGTAACCAGTAAACCAAGACGACGACAGGGCTTCTCGTCTAAAATGAGTGGACATCTGGTGGGACAGGCTGAAAACTATTTGGTTTTTGAGCCAAGTTCTCGCAGAATACTAAGACCGATTCTCGTTGAGTCTTTTTACGCATTCAGTCCATTTGGGAAGGGAAAGCGGACGAATGAAGGTTCGACTAAATCTGAGGAGTGAGCAATGAAAGAAGGGAAGCTGGTAGTTCTGACTGCTCCCCTGACAGAGATGATCGACCATGCGGGCTACTTCATTCAAATGGCGATGGCTTCCATCCCCATCTGGATGGAGGGAGTGATCAACCGCAAGTATCCCGAATGGAAGAATGTGCGTCGCTTTCCGGATGGCACTGCCATGTCAGTGCCGGCGGGCCTGCGTGTAGTCGAAGCGGTGCTGGAAGAGGAGTTTGGCGCCGACAACGTGGCGGTATGCTATCCCGACGACCTGGACAAGTTCCTGGGTTCGGCCACTCGAGCCGTGGCCGTATCTACGCACAATCCACTTGGAGTCACTTTTGCTGCCGGCGTGTACACCTCGATCTTTGGCAGCTCCAAGCGACCGATCAATGCTCACTACGCGGATTTGATGTTCAAGAAGATCAAGGCCAGTCCCTATCGTCAGAACTTTAAGGTCGTGGTGGGAGGCTCCGGCGGATGGCAGATCAACCAGACCGGCTACCCCGAGAAGATGGGAGTTGATTGTGTGATCGACGGCAGAGGCGAGTCCAGCGACACCATCGGCATTTTTCGCAAGGCTGTGGCCGGTGAAGAGATCCCGGGTATGGCTGAGGTGGGGCACCCCGCTGGGGCCGAGTCCATCATCTTCCCGGACAAACCCACAACCTTTGGCGTCGTGGAGATGACCACCGGCTGTGGTCGTCGCTGCAAGTTCTGCATGCCCGATCTGAATCCGCAGATTGATCTCCCCAAAGAGAAGATTCTGGAGGCGGTTCGCGCCAACACCAGGCATGGAAACAAGCAAATCTCGCTGGCCACTGAGGACATGTTCATCTGGGGACAAGTTCACACGGACACGCCTTTTTTCTTCCCCAACCGGGAGGCTCTGACGGATCTCTATAAGGAGATCGACCAGGTACCGGGAGTCGAGCAGGCGGTCTTGAGTCACTGCACGATGGCGCCGTCCGTGGTGGATCCAGAGTTGATCCGACAGTTGTCGGAGATCATGCTGGATAAGAGCCCGATCCATCTTCCTGCCTTGAGTTCCCACCCCAAGAAGAAGGCCCTGGTCCCCTTGATCGGTCTGGAGACGGGGTCAGTTCGAATGGCCAAAGAAGTGATGCCCAGCAAGGGTGTTCCCTTCAAGATCGATGACTGGCCCAGCGTCATGGTCAGGGGCCTGGAAGTCCTGAACCGCAATAACTGGTTTCCAATGTTGACCTTGATGGTGGGGAATCCGGGCGAAACGGATGAGGATGTCAAGGCCACGCTCGATCTGATACTTGAGATGGAACGGCGAGACCTCTTCGGATTTCTGGTTCCGTCTGTCTTCACCCCGCTGGAAGGAACCCGCATGGAGCACGGTGTGGGTGTGCAGCGCACTAAGGATTTGACGCCCCTGCAATGGCAGTTGATCATGCAGTGCTGGAAGATGAACATGCGTCCGGGGTTGCAGAGCTGGTGGGGTCCGCTTTCCTACAAAGTCGGCGGGCTGTTGTTGTGGGCTGTTCGGTTGAGAAAAACCAACGGCAAGAACTTTACCTGGCCCATGCTCAGCTTCTGCAGTGCGCTTCCCCAGGGCGTCATGACGAGGCTGGGGAAGATCTATCCTGGAGAACCTCTCAAGATCAAAACAAGGGCGGAGCTGCTGGCTTCCCTGAGACCTGCTTACTGGCAGTATCTGCGCCCCGATTGCGGGGATCTTCCGATGGAGATCGAGCCCGCGGTTATGGCGGATCCCTCGACGACAAGGGTCGAAGTGCCGGTCGCCGGGTAGTGAAACTAAGCTAGACCCGTAAGGAGTCCCCCCGGCTCTGCCGGGGAGGCAGCCAGAGTTTGACAGTTCCGGGAATAGGTGAAAAAACTCCCTTCCGTGAGCCGAGCAAAGCATCACGAAAAGGAGTTTTATGAGTAACTACCAGAGCTTACAGCATACAAAATGGGAGTGTAAGTACCATGTGGTGTTCATCCCCAAGTACCGCAAGAAGTTGATTTATGGGGAGCTGCGCAGACATCTCGGTCAGGTGCTGCGACGGTTGGCTGGGCAGCAGGAAAGCTTGATTGAAGAGGGCCACCTGCTGCCGGATCACGTGCACGGGATGATCTCGATTCCGCCAAAGTTTTCTGTGGCGCAGGTGATCGGGTACATCAAAGGGAAAAGCGCCATCCACATTGCGAGGAACTTTTCAGAGAGTCGGCGTAACTTTGTTGGACAGCACTTCTGGGCTCGCGGATACTTCGTATCGACGGTGGGTCGGGATGAGAAAGTGATTCGTGAGTATATCCGGCGGCAAGAAGCAGAAGATCGTCGCCAGGATCAGCTCAGGCTGCTGTAGCCAAGCCACCTGTAGGTGGCACAAGTGGCCGCGGTAGCGGCAACGTCAAGTCCGCTTTGAGCGGCTCACAAGATTAAAGCCCCCGGCTTTGCCGGGGGATACTTACTTCCTCTCGCAGGGCCTGGGCGGCCCTGCCGTGCAGGTTCATCTTGCCGGCTTTTCCCTGGAACAGGGATCCGCTGCCGCCGCCTCTGCCTTGCAGGATCTCTCCAGCGAGGCTCCCCAGTTCAGGCAAGTTGCCGGCGAAGTCCGCCCCGGCAGCCAGCAGAAAAAAACCTTCGCGCGATCCGGGTGTCGCAGTGGCCGTGAGGAAGGCCAGGCGGCCTCCCAGATGGCGGCTCAAACGTCTCCCAACGAGCTGGAGAAAGGAGATGGACTGTCCCTCAAAATGATGTTCGATGAGTTTCTCTGTTCCCTCCAGGAGCCTCTCCGCCACCACAGCGGCCAGCTCCTGTTCCAAGCTGCGCACCTGTCGCCCCAGCTGGCGATATTGTTCCAGCTTCTGCTCCAGAGCACTCCCGAGCTGTCCATCTGAGGTTCCCAGTAGAGAACGTAGTTCGCGGTTTCGAGTTTCGTGCTCGGCCAGTCGGCGCCGGGCTCGACCCCCGGCCACGAAAAAAAGGCGACTCCCGCTGCCCACAGTCTCCGAACCTACGAGGCTGATCACTTCGATTTCACTCGTGCTGGAGAGATGAGTGCCGCCGCAGGTGTTCACGTCGATCCCTTCAATCTCGACCAGCCGCACGCTGCCCTGGTGGTCAGCCGGCAATCCCCGGCTGCGAACGTCCATACCTTCATACTCCGCCAGGGTCACTCGCCGGGCCCGGATCTCACGAGCGGCACGGATCTCTGCCGCTGCCTGCTCTTCCAGTTCGGCAAGTCGGTCAGGAGCAGGGTCCGAGCAATCGAGGTCGATATCCGAGCGGTGCTTCCCCATATGAAAGGCGCAGGTTTGCCAGCCACAGCGATCGGCGGCCAGTGCTGTCAGGAGATGTTGGGCTGAGTGCTGCTGCATGTGATCGAAGCGGCGAGCCCAGTCGAGTCTCAGATGGGCCGGGCCGGCCACTACGGGGCCGGAAAGGTAATGCAGAATCCGGCCGTCCCGATTCTGAGTGTCCTCAACTTGAACGTCCTCGAGCAAGCCGCGGTCTCCCGGTTGGCCGCCCCCCTCCGGGTAACAGACCGTATCCTCGAGAACGGCAAAGTTCCTGCCGCGGTCTTGACCAATCTCGACGATCTCAGTGTCGAGCTCGCGCTGGTAGGGGTGTCTTTCGAAAATCAAGACTCTCTTCAGAGCGCGGCCTACTGCCTGAGATAGGCGTCTTCACGGTTGATCCAATCCTCTCGTGGAGGACTGAACAGGTCCAGCGCGACACAATCTTCAAAGGCTTCCGCTTTGTGGGGAAGATGGGCAGGGAGATGGATGACTTCCCCTGCGCTGACCAGGATTTCTTCGCCCTCGTCGGACCCGATCCAGAAGTTCAGGGATCCTTCCAGTATGTAGCTCACCTGCTCATTGTGATGACTGTGAAGGGGAACAACGGCTCCGCGAGCCAGCCGCAGCTGAGCCAGCATGATCGACTCGCCGTGGACAAACCTCCGTTGGATATGTTCACTCAACTGTTCATAGGGCGTTTCTTCCCATTTATAGTGCCGGGCTGCGTTTTCCATGTGGGATCTCCTTTTTGGGGCGGCCAGTGCGGATCTGTTATCCTCCCGGGTGAAAACGCGGAGGAACCGGGATGGAATTGCTGATCAGCATCTTAGCCCTGCTTATTTCCATATATGCCCTGATTGTAGCAAGGGGCATGCGCCGTCGTGTCAGGAAACTCGATGGGGAGAGCCTCTACCGGAGTTCCCAGATCAAGGGGGTAGGGGAGCGCCTGGAGCAGAGGATGGCTGTTCTTGGCAGATTTGTAGCCCTCGCTTCCGAGGGACGCAGGCTGACCGAAGAACAGATCCTGGAAGATCGCCTCTTTGATGATATCGATGCGGAGGGCGCTCGAGAACTGATTGCCCGAGACGAGGCTGTGGCTGTGGATGTGCGGGAGGCCCACGAGTATGCCTCCAGTCACATTGCTGCGGCCAGGCTGGTGCCGGTCAGTCAGATCGAAGAGCGCTGGCAGGAAGTCCCATCTGACACTAGAGTGATCCTGTACTGTTCCTCCGGAAGTCGCTCCCGAACTGCCTGCCGGTTTCTGAGCCAGGAGAAGGGTTACGCAAGCGTCTTGAATCTGGAGGGAGGAATCGGATCCTGGGAAGGCGAAACAGAGAAGGGAATGGGAGGCCCCAGGACTGATCAAACAGTTGGTCCCGCCTCCAGCACCTCCCGACCGACTCCTGACTCATAGGTGGCGAAGTTCTCCACAAATCTCCGCGCCAGCCGGTCAGCTTCTGCGGAGTGGGCCGCGGGATCAGACCAAGCGCGGCTGGGATTCAGGACCTCACTGGGCACCGCTGGACAACTGGTGGGGAAGGAAAGACCGAAAATGGGGTCAGTCTGGTACTGAACGTCGTCCAGTTGATCCAGATGGATGGCGTCCACAATGGCCCGCGTATGCGGAAGGCTGATTCGATGGCCTGTGCCGAAGGCCCCTCCTGTCCAACCCGTGTTCACCAGCCAGGTCTTCACTCCATGTGTCTTGATCCGCTCAGCCAGCATTTCAGCGTAGCGACCCGGGTGCCAGACCAGAAACGGGGCTCCGAAACAAGCCGAAAATGTGGCTTCAGGATCGGTCACTCCGACCTCGGTTCCGGCCACTTTCGCCGTGTAGCCGCTGATGAAGTGGTACATGGCCTGTTCCGGCGTCAAACGACTGACGGGAGGAAGAACCCCGAAGGCATCGCAAGTCAGAAAGATGACATTGGAAGGATGGCCTGAACGGCAGGGAATCCTGGCATTGGGAACGAACTCGATGGGATAGGATCCCCTTGTGTTGGTGGTGATTGAGGTATCGCCGTAATCCACTTGCCGCGAGTCCGGATCGAAGATGACATTCTCCAGCACCGATCCGAAGCGGATGGCTCCGTAGATCTCGGGTTCGAACTCGGCCGACAGATCGATGACTTTGGCATAGCAGCCGCCTTCGATATTGAATATCCCATGGCCGGTCCAACAGTGCTCGTCGTCCCCGATCAGGGCCCGATTGGGGTCGGCGGAAAGAGTCGTCTTGCCCGTGCCGGAAAGGCCAAAAAAAAGAGACACCTGCCCCTCTTCACCCTGGTTGGCCGAACAGTGCATGGAGAGAACATCACGTCTGGGCATCAGGTAATTCATCAGTGTGAAAACGCCCTTCTTCATCTCACCTGCGTACTCAGTTCCCAGAATCACGGACTCGGCCCGGTCCAGGTGTAACGCAATACTGGTAGTGGATGAGACGCCGTCGATGTCAAGGCTGGCAGGCGATCGTCCTGCGTTGTAAATGACAGCGTCCGGTTCCCCAAAATCTTCCAGTTGCTCGGGGGTCGGACGGATCAGCATGTTGTGCATGAACAGCGCGTGATAGGCGCGCTCACAAATGATTCTGACCTTGATCTGGTACTCGGGATCCCAGCCGGCAAAGCCGTCGATGACAAAGAGTCTCTCGCGGCTGTTCAGGTAGGCAATCGCCATTTCCCTGTTCAAGTCGAATGAATCTTCCGAAAGGGGAATATTGATGCTGCCCCACCAGACGTCTCCTTCCGTGGCCGGAGTTCTGACAATTCGCTTGTCTGCAGGAGAACGCCCGGCCTTGGCCCCGGAAAGAGCCACCAGAGCGCCAGTCGAGACCACCGCGGTGTCGGCTTCGTTCCGCAGCGCTTCTTCGTAGAGCCTGGCCGGCGAGGGGTTCCGAAGGATCGTTGCTACGCTGATCCCATGTGATTTCAAATCGATGTTAGCCACCTGCTTCCTTTCATTTTGTGGAGGGATCATTCTAATGAACCTGCTAATGAAGTTCCATGTTGCCAGGTTCCAGGATCCATCCGGTGTCAACAGTCCCGGCGTGTTATAAGAAACGAGTAGCCAAACCGGGAACCACGAACGCGAAGCGAATGAAGATCGGGATTACCTGTCACCCCACCTATGGGGGGAGTGGCATCGTCGCCACCGAACTGGGTATGGAGCTGGCCCTGCGAGGCCATCAGGTCCATTTCATCACCTACGCAAACCCGATTCGACTGCAGCCCGATGCTTCTGGGATCCACTATCACGAAGTGAAGGTCGCACCCTATCCGCTCTTTCAGCACCAGCCCTACACCCTGGCGCTGGCTTCCAGGATGTCAGAAGTCGCCGCCCGCTACGACTTGGATCTCCTCCACGTTCACTACGCGATCCCTCACTCGGTCTCGGCATTCCTGGCCAAGAGAATTCTGGAACCGGCAACCCGGCTTCCGGTGGTGACCACTCTGCACGGCACCGATATCACCCTGGTGGGTATTGAGCAGTCCTATTTTCCCATCACTCGCTACGCCATCGAGAACTCCGACGGGATCACGGCTATCAGTCATCACCTGGCGGAGAGAACCAGGGAGATCTTTGAGATCTCGCGCCCCATCCGAGTCATTCCCAACTTTGTGAACTGCGATCTCTACAGGCCGGATCCAGCCAAGAAAGACGGACCGGAAGGGGAGAAGACTCTGATCCATATTTCCAATTTCAGAAAAGTGAAACGAGTGACGGACTGTGTACGCATCCTCCATGAAGTACGACGCCAGATCCCGGCTCGCTTGCTCATGGTGGGGGATGGCCCGGAGGTCGGTGCGGCGGAACAGGTGGCGGCTGAACTCGGCGTCTCTCATGCCGTTGGCTTCCTGGGGAGCCAGCTGGGCATCGATCAGCTTCTTCCCTCGGCTGACGTGCTGCTTCTGCCCAGCGAAATGGAGAGCTTCGGCCTGGTGGCTCTGGAAGCAATGGCCTGCGGGGTACCGGCTGTGGCGACCCGAACTGGTGGTGTCCCCGAGCTGATCAGCCATGGAGTGGATGGCTTTCTTGATCCCGTTGGGGATGTTCCGGGGCAGGCGAAGCGGGTCGTCCTTCTGCTGGGCGACAGCGAGCTCTACGATAAGGTGTCCGCTGCCGCCAGGAAGACCGCGCAAGAGAAGTTTGATACCAGCAAGATCATTCCCCAGTATGAGCGCTACTACGGAGAATTATGCGAAACCGCGCACTAGTCTCCGGTTTGGCGGGTCGGATCCAGGGCTTCTTCCAGTTCGGCCTTGGAGAGACCGGATCGGCGCCGCGCGACAGCTCTGACAGCATCCCCAGTGGCGTGAGCTTCTTTGGCAATCTCGGCGGCCTGCTCGTATCCAATCAAAGGGGCCAGGGCCGTGACCATCGCCAGCGATTTCTCGACCATCTCCTCACACCTCTCGCGGTCTGCTTCAATTCCTCGAATGCACTTGTCGGCAAACATGACCGAGGCGTTGGATAGCAGATCGATGGATTGCAACAGGTTGTAGGCGATGACCGGCATCATGACGTTGAGCTCGAAGCTCCCGGACCCTCCGGCCACGGCGATCGTGAGGTCATTGCCCATCACTTGTGCCGCCACCATAGTGACGGACTCCGCAATCACTGGATTCACCTTGCCGGGCATGATCGAGCTCCCGGGTTGGGTCGGGGGAAGAACGATCTCTCCGATTCCGCAGCGCGGTCCCGAACCCAGCCAGCGGATATCATTCGCAATCTTCATCAGGCTTACGGCTGTACCCCTCAACGACGCGCTTGCTTCAACAGCCGCGTCCCTGGTCGCGAGGGCCTCAAATCGGTTCTCGGCCTCTCGGAACTCGAGGTCGGTCCACTCGTTGAGTTTCTCTACCACTTTTTCGGGAAACCCCTGGGGGCAGTTCAGCCCGGTGCCCACGGCAGTTCCTCCGATGGCAAGTTCAGAGAGAGAATCAAATGTCCTGGCTACTCGGGCCGCCGCCTGCTCCACCATCCTGGCGTAGCCTGAGAACTCCTGTCCCAACCGGATGGGTACGGCGTCCTGGAGATGAGTTCGTCCAATCTTCACAACGTCGTCGAACTCCTCTGCCTTGGACTGGAGTGCCGCCTCCAAATGCTGCAGGGCCGGCAGGAGCTTTCTCTCCATCTGCTCCAGGGCAGAGACGTGAATCGCCGTGGGGATCACATCGTTGCTCGATTGGCCCAGGTTGACGTGATCGTTGGGGTGAATGGATCCATCCCCAATCTGGCCTCCTGCGATCTCAATGGCACGGTTGGCAATCACTTCGTTGGCATTCATGTTTGTCGAAGTGCCCGAGCCCGTCTGGAATACATCGAGCGGAAAGTGATCGTCGAATTGGCCGCCGGCCACTTCGTCGGCAGCTTGAAAAATCGCTTCCGCCAGCCCGGGTTCAAGGACCTCCAGCTCGAGATTTGACTCAGCCGCAGCTTTCTTGATGAGGCCCAGAGCCCGGATGAAGGGTCTCGGAAAACGGAGCTCGCTAACCTCGAAGTTCATAACAGCCCTCTGTGTCTGGGCTCCGTAATAAGCAGTTGCAGGCACGGCGACCTCGCCCATCGAATCTTTTTCGGTTCGATACTCTTCCATATCCTTGCATTCTATCAAGCGTCCGCTTAGTCAATTGAGCTTTGTCGGTATGTCTGAAAACAGGAAAAATGGACCGTCAAAAGGCCGATAAAAAGCGACCGAATCGGCCAAATATTGAGTTGAAATCGAGGGGTCTTTGCGTCGCCCAAAAACGCTTTTCTGCGGATGTGGAAAACTGTGTGTAAATCCTGTGCTGTCACAGGTCGATATGTGCGTACGAATGTCTTTTCGGGGAAGGCTATAATGTGCACACAAATTGGGCATTCCATAGAGGCTCATTTTTCTCTTGGCGTCCCGAAAATGTTGACTATACTTGATTTCGGTCCCAAGGGGTGGACACGAAAAGCCAGCCCCTGAGACAGCGGCTCTCAGCCGGTAGATGCCACTTTCAGCTCCGGCCGAAAGAGGAAGGAATCGGGTTGAGAGGCTGCCTTGAGAAGGTACCTTCGGGTGCAGTCGAAGGGCAGGCGAAGCGAGAAGCAAAACCGGTTTCATTCGTGTTTCCGGAAGAAGAGCTCGTTTCGGGTGCTGACTCGGTGAGTGGGGTCCCTGGCAAGGTGGTCTTGCTCGGGATTTCCGGGTCATACCTGGAAGTTGCGAGACAGGCTATCGGGCCAGAGACGGCGAGGAGGCCTTGGCTCGATGTGAGTGGCTTTGTCACGTACGTCGTAGCTAAGACGAGGTGCCACTTCGTGACGCACGAGACGGGTTCTTTGAATCCGTAGCGGGTGATCGCGAAGATACCACATGGCTTTCGTGAACATCACTTGGGGCCATTTTTTTTGCGGGCGCACGCTTGGCGCAGCATCCCACCAGAACCCGGAACCCGACTGATGTAAGATACGGACTTTTCCTAATTGGTCACTCAAATCACAGCGTCAAAGGGCGACTTAGATTTATAAGACCAATACACGAATGCAAGATTTGGACGCGATGGGTAGAGTTTTCAGAAGTGCGGCATCCTTCAGTCAAACAAGTGACGACGTCACCGAGGTGCAACCAATTGTGACGCCTGCTGGAAACAATTCGATTCTAGAGACGGCTGACCGGTTACGATCGGGAGAGATTTCTCCGCTGGATCTGGTGCAGGAAGCCAAGGGAAGAATTGAAGCCCTCAACCCGACTCTGAACGCGTACATATCCGTCAACCCCTCTGCCGAGGAGGAAGCGCGGCAGCTGGAAGTGGAACTGCAGGCCGGCCAGTGGCGGGGACCCTTACACGGAATCCCGATTTCGCTCAAGGACATCATCGATGCCGAAGGCATGACCACGACGGCGGGTTCCAGGGTCTTTGGAGACGGACGTCAGGCCGGTGCCGACGCTACCCTGGTCAAGAGACTTCGCGCCGGCGGTGCTGTCGTCCTGGGAAAGACGAATCTCCATGAATTTGCTTATGGGGTGACCAGTGAGAATCCCCATTTCGGCACGGTTGGTAATCCCTGGAATTCCGAGTTGATTGCGGGTGGATCGAGTGCAGGTTCGACCGTTTCGGTGGCCACCCGAATGTGTTTTGGGTCGATTGGCACCGACACCCGTGGTTCCATTCGAATCCCTGCCGCCTGCTGCGGTGTAACAGGCTTCAAACCCACACTGGGGAAGGTTTCCATGGACGGAGTGATTCCGTTGTCTCCAACCCTGGATCACGCCGGACCGATCGCCCGGAGTGTAGAGGACGCGGCTGTGCTGGCGTCAATCCTGTGCGACGATTCCAGCCTAGAGCCTTTTCGTTTTCGCTTTGACCCACCCCCCAAGATCACGCTGGGTATCTGCCCCTACTTCCTGGACCGGATCGATGCCGAGATCGAGCAGGCGGTCTGGTCGGCGATCGATGTAATGAAGAAGGCCGGCATGGTCGTCAAGGCCGTCGATATCGAAAAGCTGGCTGACGCGATCCCCGCATCGGCAGTGATCGCCAGCGTCGAAGCTCTCTGCTACCACCGCCAGCTTTTGGACGAGAAGCAGGATGGGTACGGTGAGAACGTGTTCAAACGCCTGCAGACAGGTCGCCAGCACGACGCCGTTGATCTAGCTGAGGCGTTCTTTACGCGTAAAAAGATCGGTCGAGTCTTGGCCGAGGTCTTTGAAGAAGTCGACTGCCTGGTCGGCGCCACAATTCCGTGCCTGCCCCCGGCTGTCGGGTCCAGTTCCATCGATGTGTCCGGAACCGAAGAAGGGATCGTCGATGCTCTGGTGCGAATGAACGCAGCTCAAAACGTGGCGGGAATCCCCGCACTCTGCTTGCCCTGTGGTCTTTCAAGTGCCGGCCTCCCGCTTTCTCTGCAGCTGATTGCCGCCAGTGGGAAGGATCAGTTGCTCTTGCATCTGGGCCACTTCTTCCAATCTGTAACGGACTGGCACCTGCAGAAGCCGCCCCAGGGCTGACGCCCTCCCCCTTCCTCGTCTCATTTTTCCTTGGCAGACCGAGAAACAATCGGGCTTGACATATAGACTGTCATCGATATATATTGACCGCCGTCGATATGAATGAGAAGACGGACAGTCCGGACATTGCCAGGTTTGCCAGGGTTATTTCCGATCCGACGCGCCAGCAACTCATGAGACTACTCTGCTGTCGATGGCTCTGCGTCAGTGACCTCGTGGGTCACCTGGGCGTGACCCAGCCCACGGTATCCCATCACCTTTCTGTGCTGCGAGGCTCGGGGCTGGTCCAGTTGCGCCGTGATGGAAAGCAGGTGTTCTATACGTTGAACCAGGATGAAGTCACGGTCTGCTGTGGCCGGATCATGAGGACACTGGCGCCAGAGAGAACGATTCCGGAAGAAAAGGTTGGAGGATAGAATGCTCAAGACATCACCCCAAGAAATCCACGAGGCCGTTCGCAGTCGCTACGCCGAAAAGGCTGTATCGAACGAATCCTGTTGCGAAGGTGAGCCGACCTGCTTCGGCGAGAAGATCTATGACTCCGATATCTCGGATCTTCCCCCTGAGATCGCCGACGGATCCCTGGGTTGTGGAGATCCCATCGCGTTGGCCCGACTGGAACCCGGACAGGTTGTACTCGACCTTGGCTCCGGAGCAGGTCTGGACTGTTTTCTGGCTGCCCGCCGAGTCGGGGATCAGGGCCGCGTCATCGGTGTGGACATGACGTCAGAGATGATCGAGAAAGCACACGGGAACCTGGCCCAGCTCGAGCTGGAAAATGTCGAGTTCCGGAAAGGGCAGATCGAAGAGCTTCCAGTGGAGTCCGACACCATTGATGTGATTATCTCCAACTGCGTCATCAACTTGAGTCCCGACAAGCAGGCGGTCTTGAACGAGGCCTATCGGGTTCTGAAACCCGGCGGCCGGCTGGCCGTATCTGATCTGGTACGCCACGGGGATATCGGCCGGCTACGGCTCTCGCTTCTGGAAGCCTGGTCCGGCTGCATGGCAGGAACCGAAGAGATTTCCGATCTGGTGTCCCAACTGGAGCTTGCCGGATTCACTCAGATTTCCCTTCGCACCCAGGACGGTGCCGATCTCCCTGCAAACGAGCCAAAGCCTCGCCACGGTAGAATTGTCACTGCCCAGATCGAAGCCGTGAAGCCGGTCGCCAGCTAGCGCGCTAGTCGTCGCGGGAGAAAGCTGAATCGAAGGCCATCCCGGGCGGCGGGAAGTCGATTTCTTTCACAAAGGCCGCGGCCTCGGCCGCTCCGTGCTCCCGATCCATTCCTGGATCTTCCCATTCAACGGACAGGGGACCGCTGTACCCGATATCATTTAAGGCTCGAATAATCGATTCGAAGTCGATGTGGCCCCGGCCCAAAGAACGAAAATCCCAGAACCGGTCGGGATCTCCAAACTCCAGGTGCCCTCCAAAGACTCCGCCCGGCATAGGGCGGTCCGACCAGGCCACGTCTTTCATATGGACATGGAAGATGCGATCGCTGAACTCACGCAGAAAGCCCACGTAGTCCACCCCCTGGTAGCCGAGATGGCTGGGATCGTAGTTGAATCCAAAGATCTCTCTTCCGCCCAGTGCCTCCACGGCTCTGCGGGCGGTCACAATGTCAAAGGCGATCTCAGTGGGATGAACTTCAAGCGCAAATCGGATGCCCTCCTCCTCAAAGACATCCAGAATCGGGTTCCAGAGTTCAGCAAACTCCCGGAATCCGCTCTGAATCTGGGCCGCGTCGACCGGGGGAAACGAGTAAAGGAGGTGCCAGATCCCGCTTCCAACGAATCCATTCACAACCTTGACGCCGAAGCGGTTGGCCGCTCGGGCGGTCGCTTTCATCTCCTCGGCGGCCCTCTCCCGGACACCTGCGGGATCCCCGTCTCCCCAGACGTGAGGAGGAAGTATGGAGCGGTGGCGATCGTCGATACGGTCGCAGACGGCCTGGCCGACCAGATGATTGCTGATGGCCTGACATTCCAGGCCGTGGCTCCGGAGGATATTCCACCGATCCTGACAGTAATCGTCATCTTCGAGTGCTTTGACCACGTCGAAATGGTCGCCCCAACAGGCGATTTCGATGCCGTCGTATCCGAAGGACTTCGTCTTCTGGCAAATAGTCTCGAAATCCAGGTCCGCCCATTGGCCGGTGAAGAGTGTGACTGGTCGACTCATTTTGTATTCTCCTGCGTGTTCCCGATCGGTTCTCCTGGGGGTGCGGAAGGGGGTTTCGGGCTCTTGAATTCGGGATGGGGCCGCTGCAGAAAGGCGGTGATCCGGCGCAGTGCTTCTTCCACGTGAGCCAGCTCCACGCCGACCTGAACCGACCTGGAATCAAGGTGCAAAGCGAGGTCTCTCAACTTGGAGCCGGCCGTGGCCCGTGCGTCCGACGAGGCCCGCGGACTCTCAGCCAGGTCGATGAGTCGGTCCAGTGCCACTCTCTGCGCGGCCCGGGCTACTGCCGCGTCCCATCTGTCCCGGGGAGTGGGCGCCTTCCAGGTGGCATTCAGGATGGCGTCAATAGCCCCGACCAGTCCTGGCTGATTGGGATCGAGAACATTCGCCAGAATCAAGCGGGAGGCTCGTTCAGGGTGCAGGATCACCGAGACCGTCAGGTCGGCGGCCACGGTCGTGGCAGAGAGAGGATCGAAGATTCTCCCGGTGGTGCTGGGGAACTGCTCTCCCTGGTCTTCGTACCCGTATGCAGTCGGCGACAGAATGTCGAGCAGTCGCCTCGGAAAACCGACCTCTTTAACTTCCAGCGTTTTGATCAAGGCTGCCAGGGCCCGCTTCTGAATCTGAGGTTCGATCATCTGCGGGGGCGGCAACGGGTCACCGCGAAGCGTGTAGGTGTACGAGTAGCCACCCAGAAGTTTGGCAGCGGCCGCGAGCTGGTAGCGGTGGTGTAAGAACACAGGGACAACCACCTTGCTCAACTCTGCAAGGGGAGTTCCCGCCGCAAGGTTGTGCACGTTGAAGCTGTCCAACGCAATCCGTCGCACTTTCAGGGATTCCTCGAGGGCGGCAACCGGATCCTTGCCGTTGTCCCAGAGGCTGGCATACCCATGAGGACTCGAGTAAGAGCGGGCGTCCGAGTCGGTGACAAAAAAGAGTCCCTGCCCGAAGGCATCCTCAATGATCTGATTCAGAGCACCCACCTCATCCGTGCCGGGCGGAAAGTGGGAATAGGCAAAGCGGACAACAACCTTGTCCCACTCTCCGATACCCGCAGCATAGGCCTCGCTCAGGTTGAGTGTCCGGTCGTCGTTGATCTTGACTAGCGGTGCCGGATAATCCATGACCGAAGCACGTCCGAAGTTGCTGGCTGCAAAGTTGTGAGCGAATCCCAGCGTGTGTCCAACCTCATGAGCCGAGAGTTGTCGAATTCGGGCCAGGGCCACTTCTGTTGCCGAAGCCTCTGGGTCAAAGGAAGCCAGATAGCCGGGTGTGGGACCGGCGCTGAAAGCACAGGCTCCAGATTCACCGGCAGGGAACAGGGGTTGCAGACCCTCAATCAGCATCCGATCCTGTCGAACACGCAGGGAGCCCAGTTGAACGTGGCCCTTGATGATCTCCCCGCTGCGTGGATCGACCACAGACTGGCCGTAAGACCACCCGCGCGTGGAGCGGTGAACCCACTGGATCACGTTGTAGCGAACATCCAGGGGATCGGCCCCTTCGGGGAGCATAGCCACACGAAAGGCGTTGTGGTAACCTGCCGCTTCGAATGCCCGGTTCCACCAGCGGGCACCTTCCAGCAGTGCAGATCGAACCGGCTCCGGTGCCCCCGGATCCAGGTAATAGATGATCGGCTCCACGGGTTCCGATATTGCGGCCTGCGGATTGCGCTTGCTCAAACGGAACCTGGAAATGAAGCGTTTTTCCAGAGGCTGGTCCAGCGCCGTGGCATAGTCGGAAAACGTGATTCCCTGAATTCCGGAGCGAGGATCAAAGCGCCGCGGCCGGTATTCGTCGTCCGGTAGCCGGATCAGAGAGTGATGTTGACGGACGCTTGGGGACTCGGGAGTCGGTGCCACTTCCGAAACCAGGCGGCCGGGTTCACGCGAAGAGAAGGTGAGCACGGCCTCGAGCTCGATGTTGTCGGGGAAGGCTTTGCAGCGAGGGAGGTAGACGGCACTTCGATTCCTGTCCAGCTCGAAGTCTCCCTGGGCGGCCTGTCGCAGCTGCCCGATGGCACCATGCGCATCCCTTACCAGAAAGTCGGTGGCGTCTACCAGGACGATCGGTCCGGTTTCTGCCGCGACTCGGCTCCCCCACAAGATCGATTGAGCGAAGGACTCCGTCACGGCCCTCTGTTCGGCGGGATTGTTCGTGATCGCTCGATACCGCTGGTTGGGCTCGACCAGGAAAACGCTGGGACCGTGTCTCTCGAAACGCACCACTTTCTCTCGACCTTTGCGGGTTCGGTCCAGGCCGATTGGGTTCGAGCCCAGCCCCGTTGCCAGCGATTCCAGGTACAGAAATTCTTCCTCGAAACGCTCGATTTCCAGCCAGATCTTGCCCTCCTTCTCATCCCAGAAGAAGTTTAAATAGCCTTCGTGACGCTCCATCCCCTCGGTCTTCTCTGCGATCGACAGTTGGGCAAACAGCAAGGTGTTGAGGGTGGTGAGAAGGAGGAAAGCAGTCACCGGGACCAAGGTGAGGGTTCTACAGTGAGTTCTTCTTCCCATCTTGAAATCCTCACTGGCGGCTATCGAGGGCTCGATCATCCCAGGATGAAAAACAGGATGAGAACGAGCAACAGGATCGCGGCCACGATCCAGACGGGCGTCGGCACCAGATCCTTAGCCACCTCTTTGGTCACCCGGGCGGCAAACTCGGTCGTCGATGGGGCGGCGATCTCGGGTGTTGCCAGCGGGTCGCCACCGGCGGCTTCTGCGGTGATCTGACCCTTCAGCGTAGCGTTCAAGCCATCCAGGCTCTGCTTGATGATCGCCTTGGCCGAGCTCTCCATGAGACGCTGGCCCACACTGGCGATGCGGCCACCCACGTGAGCGTCGCCGTCGTAAGTCATCCGGGTCCGCTCGCCGGCTGCGGCGATTTCGATTCGGGCAGTAGCGTTGACGAATCCCTGGGGACCCTGGCCATCCACCTTCATGGTGTAACCGTTGGGCGGATCTATGTCTTCGAGCTCGATCCGGCCACGAAACTTCCCCTGGACCGGGCCAACCTTGATGTTGAGGTCGCTCTGGTACTGGTTCTCGCCCACCAGTTCGAGCTTTTCGGCGCCCGGCATGGTGGCCGTCATCACCTCCGGATTCATCAAGCCGTCCCAAACCCTTTGCGGTGATGCCTCGAATGTGTATTCGCCTGCGACTTTCATCGATTTGAGATCCCCGGATGCTACCACAAATGCGTATGGATGGCGGACATCTGGCCGTGCTTTCCAGGGTCTCTTCCACTTTGAGATCTTTTGCAACGAATTAGCACAGTGTGATCCAAATCACGTTCTAATAGGACGTTTTGCTAAGAATTCCAAATTTCTGACGCATTTTCCCAAATAACCGGCTAACCCGGATTATGCAAGAACCGTAATCCGCTGTTGAAAAAGGGCTCGAGAAGTGGCCCAACTCGGAAGCGGGCAGTTGTGACAGGCGGATTTGCGAAGAATATCGGTTGGCGAGGCGTTTGAGTGGTTGGGGGAGTGAATTTCAGACAGATCTGGGCCTGGATGAGTGTCGGAAGCGGTTTTTCGGGGAACTGGGAGAAGCTAGCTGGAGTTCAGGCGACTCAAGACGAGGTGAAAGAGGGGTTGTTCGGGAAAGGCTGAGGAAAGATGGACCCAGATGCGTCGAGTGGTTTGTCGGATCCGGGCCCCGATCTTGAGGACACGACGACGTAAGGTTTCGATTTCGAGCTTGTGCCAGGGGGTTCCGTGCAGATAGTCGCGCAGGCGCACGAACATCTGGTAAGCCAGTGCATGCAGGAGGAGTCGAAACTGGTTGGCCAGGAATCGATGACAGCTGAGTCGGTCCATGCTCAGATGATTCTTAAAGGCCTTGATGAAGTTCTCGGTCTGCCCTCGGTCGGTGTAGTGGTCATAAAGTGATTGGGAGCAGAGATCGTCCCGGTTGGTGACCACAAAGCGACGATTGATCCCGCGCTGATCGACCTCCACTTTGACAATGACGCGACGGGATCGATCCCAGCTGTTGGCTCGATAAAGAAACTCGTCAAACTGACGCTGTTTTTCCTCCCGCTCAACGAACCTTTCCCGAGTCGAATCCAGCAGGGGCTCGACCACTCGCTGCAGGCGAGGGTTGCGACTTAACCCAATGACATATTGGAGTTGATTCTCTTCACCTTCACAGAACTCGTAGAGCCGAGGCGTGGCAAAGCCGCTGTCGGCCCGAATCTCAATCTCGACATCCGTCCCCACTGCTTGTCGGATGGCCTCCACGACGCGCTTCAGAATGGGCACGATGTGAGAGGCAGCCCCCTTGTTGCCAGGTCTCAACACGGCACAGACCAGGTCTCCCGTGGCGGCATCGAAGATCAGCAAAGGATGCAGAATGTGGTTTCGGTAATACCCGTGGTAGAAGGCGAACTCCTGTTGGCCGTGAGTGTGGTCGTCGGTACTGTCCAGATCCAGGATGATCTTGGCGGGACGTCTCTTCTTCAGGGAGCGCACATAACGGCGTAGCAGCCACCGGCTCAGACGCATCAGATCCTTCTTGGTGACGGAGTTCTCCAAGCGGGAGAAAGTCGGCTGGGTGGCCAAATCGGGATCGCTCTCGGGCAACTGATCACAGACTGTCTTGAGCATCGGATCCGAGCGCAGCGTATCGGCGTCATTACAGTCTTCGTAGCCGGCCACGATCTGCAACACTCGTTGTCGGATCAACTTCAACAGGTCATGACGAATGTAGCGTCGGTCCCGGCTTTCCGCAATACACGAACTGAAGCCCTCGCACAATCGATGTTGCCGATCCAGCGATCCAAACAACAACCATCCTGCGTCGGAAGTGAGGCTCCCCCCATCAAAACGAGCTGTGATGTCTCTGTGGCTGTGAAATGGCAGGGTATTCTGGCAGACTGTTTTCAACATAGCCGTAGCTCCTGTTTAGGGTTGTTTTTATGTAAACCCTTTTATATCAGAGAGCTACGGCTTTTTTCCTGGACCCAAATCTCACTCGGATTCAGATCTCTTGCATAATCCGGGCTAAACGATCCAAACTTTCGCATAGCGCTGCCCCCGGCCTGTTCCTATGCTTGCTAACGCATGTCCGTCTCTGGTCGTGAGGGGGAGGGAAGTTCATCTCTCTTTCAGGGGTTTTTGTCGCTGATGCCTCCAGATTGCAAGGCGCAAGCTGTAAGTGACGGGCGCGGAGCGCTTCTAGGATAAGAAGTTATGGCCCACCATCTAGAGAAGGGGCAGTTTACTCGAGTCGGGGGACTCGTCAGGGGGACTGGGGAAATGACGAAGAAGGATTCGATTCGCCTGGGAGTGATCGGGTACGGCTATTGGGGGCCTAACCTGGTCCGTAACTTTCTTAAGAGCCGCGATGGCCGTGTAGTCATGGTGGCAGACACGGATCTGTCCAGATTGGAGACGCTTCAGCAGCAGCATCCAACCTTGGATGTGGTGCAAAACGCCGACGAATTGATTGCCAACAAGGCGATCGACGCAGTAGCCATTGCCACGCCTGTCGCCTCGCACTTCCGCCTGGCCCGGGCTGCTCTGCGGGCAGGCAAGCATGTGCTGGTCGAAAAGCCGATCACAGCCTGTTCGGTCGAGGCGGCGGAGCTGGTGCGTCTGGCCAAGAAACACCGCAGGATTCTCATGGTGGATCACACTTTCATCTACACAGGTGCGGTTCAGAAACTACGCAGCTTGATTAATGCCGGCCAGCTGGGTGACGTTCTCTATTATGACTCGGTGCGGGTCAGTCTGGGCTTGTTCCAGAACGATCTCAACGTTTTGTGGGATCTCGCTCCTCACGACCTCTCCATCATGTCTTATTTGCTGGACAAACAGCCCGTCGCCATTTCTGCCGTAGGGTCCGCCCCGATCGGAAATGGTTCGTGGCGTCAGGAGAGTGTTGTCTACGTGACTGTCTATTTCGAAGACAATTTGCTGGCGCATTTTCATCTGAACTGGCTCTCACCGGTGAAGGTCCGCAAGACCCTGATTGGGGGTAATAAAAGGATGATTGTCTACGACGGCCTGGAATTGGACAACCAAATCAAGGTCTATGACAAGGGAGTCGAAATGCGTCAGAACCACGATCGCTATGAAGCTCTGGTGCAGTATCGAATCGGCGATTTGCTGGCTCCCAAAGTCGACCAAACGGAAGCTCTGGAGAGAGTCTGCTTCGGTTTCCTCGACAGTATTAAGACGGGCCAACCTCCGCTGACCGATGGGGAGGCCGGCCTGCGGGTGGTTCGGATGATCGAAGCCGCGCAGGAATCGATGAGAAGCCAGACAGGAGCGCGGATTCCATTGAATGGAAACGGGGAACCGCCCGCTTTTGTCAAAAAGGGCAGTGGTTCCGATGGCCTGGGTCGGGGTCAGTCGAGGCCCCTCTCTAGCTGGTGATGTGAACGATGGAACTGTTTTCCAATAGGAGTTGGGGTCGCTGGATGAGCAAGTCGAAGGAGTCGGTTCTCTCTGAAGAGCAGTTTCGCTCCAGCCTGGCTCGCGAAAGGGCTATAGCCGACCGAAACGGGCACTCATTTTCCGTTCTCACCCTGCAGCCATCACCCACGGAAGATCATAAGCTCGCCGATCGGCTCTGTGGCTTGTCGCGTGAAGAGCTTCGCGTTTCGGATGAGATTGGATGGTTCGACGGTAAACGGGTAGGTATATTGCTGCCTTACACCGCCAACTCGGCGGCGGCTTTAGTCGCCGACCGTATCACCCGCAGGGTTAGTTAGCCAGGGCGGCTTTGAAGTCACCTGTCGAATCCACACGTACCCGGCCTCCGGGGGAGGTCCGGATGGCGGGCGCGTTGACGCTTCTTCTAGAAGCCGGAAAGGCCGACGGGGAAAGCAATCGAGTCAGCCATTCGGTGAGCCGGCCATGTCCACCTCGACTGGCCACGAAGAAGGTCTGGGGGCCTATCTGGCAGGTGCGCCCCCGCGGTGGAAGCGGACGCTGGACGTGGCCGTGGTTGTGGCGGTTGTGCTGCTGCTTTGGCCCCTTCTCTTGTTGATTGCCCTGTGGATTAAGGTCTGCTCACCGGGCCCGGCGCTGTTTAAGCAAGAAAGGATCGGCTTTCTGGGACAGCCCTTTATGCTTTGGAAGTTTCGCACTATGTCATCTGACTCCGAGGGTGATCTTCACCGGCGTCATCTGAAGGGGCTCATTCAAGCCGAGGAGCCCATGACCAAACTGGACGCCCTCGGCGATCCCCGGCTGATCCCACTTGCCGGCTTTATGCGCTGTTGTGGACTCGATGAGTTACCCCAATTGATCAATGTTTGGAGAGGTGAGATGAGTCTGGTCGGGCCTCGCCCCTGTCTTCCTTACGAAGCTCGAGAGCACCAGCAGTGGCAGAAGCAGCGTTTTGACACCTTGCCCGGCCTGACCGGGCTGTGGCAGGTGAGTGGCAAGAACCGGACCACATTCGAGCAAATGATCCGCCGCGATGTTTCCTACGTTGTGAAGCGATCGCTTTGGCTGGATCTGAAGATCCTATTGAAAACCTTGCCTGCAATCTGGGGGGAGTTGTCCCAGCGCGATTATGCAGGCTCATTGAGAGAAATGTCCTGAAACTGTTCTAAACCGTTTAATTGTTCTAGAGATTCGCTTTTAAGGGGGGGCGAGAGTTATGGGTAAAACGCTACTTCGTGTCAAGGAGGCCGCAGAGTACTTGGGCATCCAGCCCAGTACGGTGTATGCCTGGTCTCGGCGGCGCAAGATTCCCAGCGTGAAGATTGGCGGCCGTTTGGTCTTCGAAAGAGGCGATCTGGATCGCTTAATCGAAGACAACAAGCGTCCCATGAAAGCGATCAAGGAAGACGAAGACAGCCTGGTTAGAGACGGCGACGGCTCCGAGCTGCACAACCTTCGATGAGTTATCGTACTCTTCGGATGCTCCCGTACGGAGCTCTGGTCTGTTTCTTATCGCTCTTTCCTGTGTGGGGGCAGGAGAACCCTGCACAACTGAACGAGGATCTCGAACCGGACCGTCCGCCATATGTGATTGAACCCGATGACATCCTGGAGATCTTCGTTTGGAAAGAGCCGGATCTTTCGCGCAAGGTGCTGGTTCGACCGGACGGGCGTATTTCCGTACCGCTGGTCCAGGATTTGCCGGCGGCGGGGCTCACGCCGGTAGAATTGAAAGAGAGTATCGAAGAAATGCTTGAGGAGTACATCGACACTCCCAGCGTTACGGTCATCGTCGACGCCATCCAGCATTATAAGTTTTACGTCACAGGAAAGGTCCAGAACCCGGGACTGTTTACCTCGGTCCGAGCGGTCAGCGTTCTGCAGGCACTGACGATGGCCGGGGGTTTTCAGGACTACGCCGACAAATCGGAAATCAGCGTGGTTCGTACTTATGGTCGGGAACACGTGGTGTCCCACTTCAACTACGGTGAAGTGATTAAGGGCAAGAAAACTCACCAGAATCTCATTCTTCGATCTGGCGACGTTGTCGTCGTCCCATGAGCCCTAGAGGCTAGAGTCATGAGAGACCAAATCCGCAATCCGCAATCCGCAATCCGCAATCCCAAATCTCCTTCTTGCCGTCGTGTTGCTCTTGGGCTTCTCGTTGCCGGCAAAAGGACAGGATGGAGAACTGAACGCGACGTTTGATTTCCAGGCTGCGGCCGACGACAACCCACAGGTCGGAGAAGTCGGCAGCTTCCGCCCCACGCTGGACCAGTTTACGACCAATTTTGTGGTGTCCCCCACTCTGGTGGCGGATATAAAAGGTGCCCACCACACCGGTCAGCTCTTCTACTCGCTGGGCGTGAATCGGTTCCCAAGCGAATCTGACCTGAACTACGAGTCCCACCAATTCGGGGGTAGTCTGGATTCTCAGCTTTCAAACAAACTCCGCCTCACCTTGAGCGAACAGTTCATCAAGTCTCCTGACTTCCAGCAGGCTACCCTTCTGCAGGGAATCAGCGTGACTCCGGAAGGCCTGTTCTTCGACTTTGAGAATGTTCTGTTGCGGGAAAAAAGCTATGCCAACATCGCTGTGGTTGAAACGGGCTATCAACTGTCCCCCGCTTCCGAATTGTCCGCCGGTGTCAGACATCGCCTGCGCCGATTCTCCGCGCCTCGCGAGTCTATCCGTTTCTCAGATCAGGACTCCGTTTATGCTCATCTACAGTTCCGGAAAGACATCGAGAAAGAAACCAGCTGGGACCTGCGTTACACATTTTCCCAACACCAGTTCCAGGATTTTGAAGATGCCGGAGGGCACTCTGTAAGTCTCGGTCTTTCCCACCAGATGTCGCCCCACGTCTCCCTCCGTCTGGGAGCCGGCCCCTCGATCGGCACTTCGACAAACGGACAGCGAGTAGAAGGATATAACGCGGAATTCAGGATCGCGTATGCCCGAGAGGAGGATGGCGTATCGCTCTCCTACTATCGTGACAACGGCGCCACAACCGGACTGGGCTCAATCTCCCAGACCCATGGAATCTCGGTCAACTTTCACAAGGCGCTTTGGCGAAACGCGATTCTAAGGGCGGGTTTACTAGCGCACGAGTCAACTCCGCTGTTTGACAATCCGGTGGAGACGCAGGGCTATTCGGCCAACCTGGTTCTGGCGCTGCCTCTCAAGGGCGGATGGAGTTTCAGGGTGGGTGGAAGCCATGCAAATCAGCAGGGAACGCAAACATATGAATTCGACCGCACTCGGGTCTTCGTCGGATTTCGGTACGACTTGCCCGGCTTCTTGAGATTCTAGTGTTAGGCATCTCGGATTTGGGATTCTTAGATGAACAAGTTCCATTTTGACAGTCCAAAGGATTTCTTAGCCCTTTTGGTGCGCCGTAAATGGTGGGTGATCGTGCCGACGACTTTCATGCCCATGCTGGTTCTCTTTGTCGCCCTGGTCCTCCCTGCCATATACGTGTTCCAGTCGCTGATCCTGATCGAGCCGAAAGAAGTTCCGGACGATTTTGTCAAGGACTTGATCAGCGTCGATTCCGACCAAAGGCTGGACGCAATCCGGGAAACTGTTTTGAGCCGAACGAATCTCCTCAGGGTCTACCGCGAGTTCTCGGAAAGGCTGCCTGAGCTGGCGCGTCTCAACAATCTGGCCCGTCTGGAGAGCCTGCGAAAAGGAATCCTCATTGAATTCGAGCGACCCCGGGGACGGGCCCCGATTCAGTATTTCCGCGTCAGTTATGAGAACCGAAGCCCCGAAACTGCCCAGCAGATCGCCCGACGTTTGGCTGAACTCTTCATCAGCTATGACAACAAGACCCGAGAAGAACAGGTGTTTGGAACCGCCGAGTTTCTGAGTGCCGAGCTGGAAAAGGCGCAATCGAAATTGGGCCGCGCCGACGAGGCTTTGGCTGAATTCAAGAGGAACCATCGTTACGAACTGCCGGATCAGCTGGACACCAATCTTCGAACACTCGATCGTTTAGAAGAGGAGCGGAAAACCAACGCCGAAGCTCTGGACCGCTTCATTTCCATGCGACTCACTGTGGACAGGCAGATTTCCGAGACACCGCCGATCATTTCTGCAGCCCTCGCCGCGACCAACTCTGCCGATTCGAGCGGACCGGCTTCTCCTCTGGTTGGGGAGTATCGGCGAAAGGAAATGGTTTATCGGGACCTGACAGCCCGCTATACAGATCAGCATCCCGATGTGAGACGTGCCCGGGCCGAACTCGAGCGGCTCAGAGCAGAGATACCTGCCGCGGACCTGTTGGCGGCCATCGAGGAAACTAATGACGGCCTTCAGAGTAGGATGGCTCCTAATCCTGTTCATCAGAAGCTGGTGGCACAACTACTGGAAGTCAGGACCGAAATCGAAATCAGGGAACGCGACAAGAGCCGAATTGACCAGCAGATACAAATCTACACACGCCGAGTGGCAAACACGCCTCAGCGGGAGCTGCAGATCGCATCTCTACTACGGGAATTCGAAGAGCTGCGGCAACAACATAGTAATCTCGGCGGGAAGGTCTCAGCGACCCGTCTGGCTGAAAGCCTGGAGAGCCGGCAAAAAGGTGAGCAGTTTCGTATCCTCGATCCGGCCAGCCAGCCTTCCAAGCCCATCAGGCCGAACCGTTTGTTGATCGTTCTGGTGGGCTTCCTTGCCAGCCTGGGACTGGGGTCGGCTCTGGCGGTAGTCAGAGAATTCCTCGACCGTCGATTTTGGACCCATACAGAGGTGGAGAACTTTTATCATCTACCCGTACTGGCGGAAATACCACAGATGCTGAGGCCGCGAGACGCTCGGCGACTCCGCTACAGAATGCTGGCTCGCACAGGTCTATTCGCGATCTGTATCGCGATCGGCGCAAGTTTACTTGTATTGGCCTACTACACGCCCCAGGTTCGGGAATGGAGTACCCACAACCTTGAAAGAATCAGCCTATTCTGAGTCGATGATCAGGCATCCGCTGATAAGACAAATCCGTCAACTCGGGTCAAAGGCCCGATCGGGCTGTCTGAGCGCAGCTTCGGGGGATGAGCATCTGAGAATCTTCCTGCGAGACGGCTTCGTTGAGGCGATTGCCGGGGGTAGCAAGAAGGAGCGTCTGGGCCAGCTCTTGCTGGATTCTGGACTGCTCACGGAGAGACGACTGAAAAAGCTTCTCAGGAAGGCGTCGCGGCGAGGAACAGCCTTTGGATCTGTGGTTGTCGAGCAGAAACGAGTGGCGCCTTCCAAGCTGGTACAAGCTGTGAAGAACCAAGCTATCATCCGCCTGCAACGGGGTTTGGAAGACCGTTTTGAGATGGCTTCCTTTGATGATTCGGAACCTTCCCCGGGTTTCCCCTGCAAGATTCCGTTCAATGAGCTGATTCTCTGTCTGGCCCGGCAATCAGTCCCACCAAGTATACAAATCAGCGGGCCCTTCGCCCTCAAACACGAGTTGGCTGTGGAACTGGATCGGTGGCCCTGGAACCCGGAGGAGTTGGCTGTGCTGGGGTCGCTGCTCGAGTCGCCCCGAAGCCTGACTGAACTCCGTGCAGCCATGAAGGGCGCAACAGTCGAAACGGCTCTGGGAACTCTTCTTAAGCTGGGATTGCTAGAGCATCCTGAACAAGGTGCTGATCGATCAGAGGAAGCGCCGAGGAAATGGGATCTAGGTGAGTGGATCCCTGTGGAGGAGGTTTGCAAGTTCAACGAACAGCTTCCCGTTCTAGCCCATCGGCAGAGCTTCGCTACGGAACAGTTCAAATCCCTCAAAGTACACTTGAACGGAGCGGGGCATTCGCCCCAGATCACGTCGATTACCAGCCCCTTTGTGGAGGAGGGTAAATCTTTGGTGGGTTCCAATCTGGCCTTGGCCTGTTCTCAGGATCCTGGCCGGAGAGTTGTGCTGGTCGATTGCGACTTGAGAAGGGTCCCACTCTCCACCGCCTGAAGGCGGTGGATTCGACATGCGACTGAAGTCGCCTAAAGACCTCGCTTCGCTCGCAGGCTGACTACTCAGTGACCCGAAAATCGTCGTCTCGGGTCTCGACATCTTGGGTCATCGATATACTCTGCAACCATCGTATCGCTCACACCGTTGCCTCAGTCAAGAATCGAACACGAAGTACCCTCGATGCCCAGGAGATGTCGAATTGAGGAAGAACTTGAGTTTGCGCAACTTGCGCCGTGAGTTGTTGACACGTACCGCCGATGATTACGCATCGTTTTCCGCTTTGGAATCAAAAGCCTGATCGTGGATCACTCGGCTGCGGCGCCAATCTACGGTCGGCAAACAGGCCATTACAACTGTTGAACCATCCGCCGGGGAGCATGAGTTCTTCGCGGTCCCGCACATGCCCCTTCACGATGAGCGGGTGAAGCGGGCACTTGTTACCCTTTGGACGATCGGCAACCGGATCTCTGCAAAGCGTCAGGTCCCGCACCTCTTTCCCGAGTTGATCGAGGTCCTCGCAGAGGAACGGTCATCTGCGCGTACTTGGTGATGTGACACGAAAGCTGATATCGATCAGCCCCGATACACTGCCGATGCGATTACTGGCTTCCGATACTCAGACACCTCCGCACGGTTTGAGTACGACCCAAGCCTCCTGAAGGCTTCGCTCTAGAAGGCAGATCAAGGTTCGACCCATCCCAGAGTGGGACGATCTTCAGCCCGGATTCCTGCAAGCGGACCTGGTAATCCGCACTGTTGAAAAAGGGCTTCAGAGAAGTGGCCTGCACACTCTGGAAGCTGGTGCACGTTGTGACAGGCTGGACCGAATGCGAAGCCCTATTTACGGCGTGGCGAAGCCGACGTGATCGAGTGCCCTGAACTCCCTGCGTGGGAGGCTCCCGAATTCCTCAGACAGGGATCTGGGCCTGGATGAGTATCGGAAGCGAGTTTTTCGGGGAACTATGAGATGCTTCGTTACTGTCAAAGAGAGCAGATCGACTTTCACTCGTTCCCGAGGTCAATCGAAAGAATGATCAGGCCCTTCGTTCGAAGAGAAGAACGGCTCTGTCGTGAGGCGGCTGGACCGGCTACGATCGCGTACGAGTGGTTTGTCGGCCTGGCGGGCCCCGATTCAGCTTGATGAGATTCTGCGACTCTACGTGAAGGTCTTTCAGATTTCGATGAAGCTAATCGAAAAGCCAGCGCGACGGCGCACGTGTCAAGATAGTCGCTACGATCGGCGCACGAACATCTGGTACCAGCGCAGTGCATCGCAGGAGCTTATCTCGACCAAGCTGGAAGAGCCAGCGAATCGAGCGTTTGTACTGGAAGCTGGAGTCCGGTGACCATGCTCAGATGATTCTTAAAGCGCCTTGACAAGACCAGTTCTCGGTCCTTTGCCCTAACGGACAAAGGGAACTGGAGTGGAACGACTCCCCCAGAGTGATTGATGCTGTCGTCAGGAAGTATCTTGTCCCGAGATCACTGCCTGACCACAACCCAGCGGGATCAGATTGATCCCGCGCTGATCGAAAAAGCCTCCGGACTTTGACAATGACGCGACGGGATCCCTTCGCTGAAGTCTGGCCAGAGGTTCGTGTCTCGACTGGAAGTCAATCTCGCTCAAACTGACAAAGCTGTTTTTCCTCCCGCTTCAACGAACGCTTTCCCGAGTCGAATTTTCGATGGGCAACTGCGGACGCTGCAGCGACCACTGAGCTGACAGGCGTAGGGTTGCGACTTAACAAGGCCGAGATCGACATCGTGTGGAGTTGACGACTCTTCGACCTCGGGTCACAGAACTCGTCCCAGTTGCTCCGCCAGGCGTGGCGAAACGGGTCCGGCTCCGGTCGCCCTCCGGGCTCCCTCCCCCCGACCCGTTGTTTCTGAGGCCAGGAATCAATAAGCTATTTGGAACTGGGTTCGATTCCTAATGAGGCAAGTTTCTAGCTTCGGTTCGATTCTTTGTTGAGGCAATACGCGGGTCTCGACATCTTGGGTTTCGATATACTCTGCAACCATCGTATCGCTCACATTCCCAGTCGTCGCCACGAAGTACCCTCGTGCCCAAAGATGTCGTCCCCAAAACTCCTTGCGCAACTTGCGGTGATCTTGCAGTAGATGATGCGACGTTTTCCCTTTGATCGCCTGCATCACTCGGCTCGGCGCCAATCTCGGCGGCACATCCAACAACAAATGCACATGATCGGGTCGCACATGCCCCTTCACGATCTCGATATCCAACGATCGGCAAATCTCTCGCGTCAGGTCCCGCACCTCTTTCCCGATCTCTCCTCGCAGAGCCGGCTTGCGGTACTTGGTGATGAACACAAAGTGATATCTCAGCCGATACACTGCATGCGAACTTTTCCGATACTCAGACACCTCCGCAGTGTACCCCCAAGCCTCCTGAAGGCTTCGCCTAAAGGCGAGGGGGTTCACCCATCCCAGAGTGGGACCCTAGCCCGGATTATGCAAAAACCGTAGTCCGGTGTTGAAAAACGAGTCGAGAAGTGGCCCAACTCGGAAGCGGGCAGGTGTGACAGGCGGATTTGCGAAGAATATCGGTTGGGGAGGCGTTTGAGTGGTTGGGGGAGTGAATTTCAGACAGATCTGGGCCTGGATGAGTATCGGAAGCGGTTTTTTGGGGAACTGGGAGAAGCTAGCTGGAGTTGAGGCGACTCAAGACGAGGTGGAAGAGGGGTTGTTCGGGAAAGGCTGAGGAAAGATGGACCCAGATGCGTCGAGTGGTTTGTCGGATGCGGGCCCCGATCTTGAGGACACGACGACGTAAGGTTTCGATTTCGAGCTTGTGCCAGGGAGTCCCGTGCAGATAGTCGCGCAGGCGCACGAACATCTGGTAAGCCAGTGCATGCAGGAGGAGTCGAAACTGATTGGCCAGGAATCGATGACAGCTGAGTCGGTCCATGCTCAGATGATTCTTAAAGGCCTTGATGAAGTTCTCGGTCTGCCCTCGGTTTGTATAGTGGTCATAAAGTGATTGGGAGCAGAGATCGTCCCGGTTGGTGACCACAAAGCGACGATTGATCCCGCGCTGATCGACCTCCACTTTGACAATGACGCGACGGGATCGATCCCAGCTCTTGGCTCGATAAAGAAACTCGTCAAACTGACGCTGTTTTTCCTCCAGCTCAACGAACTGCAGCCGAGTCGAATCCAGCAGCGGCTCGACCACTCGCTGCAGGCGAGGGTTTCGACTTAACCCAATGACATATTGGAGTTGATTCTCTTCACCTTCACAGAACTCGTAGAGCCGAGGCGTGGCAAAGCCGCTGTCGGCCCGAATCTCAATCTCGACATCCGTCCCCACTCCTTGTCGGATGGCCTCCACGACGCGCTTCAGAATGGGCACGATGTGAGAGGCAGCCCCCTTGTTGCCAGGTCTCAACACGACACACACCAGGTCGCCCGTGTCGGCATCGAAGATCAGCAAAGGATGCAGAATGTGGTTTCGGTAATACCCGTGGTAGAAGGCGAACTCCTGCTGACCGTGAGTGTGGTCGTCGGTACTGTCCAGATCCAGGATGATCTTGCTGGGACGTCTCTTCTTCAGGGAGCGCACATAACGGCCTAGCAGCCACTGGCTCAGACGCATCAGATCCTTCTTGGTGACGGAGTTCTCCAAACGGGAGAAAGTCGGCTGGGTGGCCAAATCGGGATCGCTCTCGGGCAACTGATCACAGACTGTCTTGAGCATCGGATCGGAGCGCAGCGTATCGGCGTCATTACAGTCTTCGTAGCCGGCCACGATCTGCAAGACTCGTTGTCGAATCAACTTCAACAGGTCATGACGAACGTAGCGTCGGTCCCGGCTTTCCGAAATACACGAACTGAAGCCCTCGCACAACCGATGTTGCCGATCCAGCGATCCAAACAACAACCATCCTGCGTCGGAAGTCAGACTCCCCCCATCAAAACGCGCCGTGATCTTTCGGTGGCTGTCTCACTCGAAATAGCCCACCATGGTATTCTGGCGGCCGGCTGGAACCATATTGTTATCTTCGCCGAGTAGGCGATCTCTTCGTGATTCCGGCGGGAGGGCCCGTTGACAATCCGGTGGAACTCCTTTCCGGAGAAGGACTGAAAAAACTCTTTCAATACCTTCGCTGATCCTTCTCAACATTGCCGTACAGGTTCGTGGATGGAGTCCTCCTGTTTAGGGTCGTTGTTTATGTAAACCCTTTTATATCAGAGCTTTTGAGCTACGGCCTTTTTTCTGGGCCCAAATCTCACTTCTGGTAGTGGTCGGATTCAGATCTCTTGCATAATCCGGGCTAAGAAAGCCCACCATGCATCAGTACCTGGGCATTTCCAGAGAACCGGGTCTCTCAGATTATCTGACTGCCCCCCTTCACGGCCGGCTGGACGCCCTCTTTTTGGTGGATCGCGGCATGCAGGCTGAGGGTGGAGGAGTTTTTTATTTCGATCTTCCGGCCCAGCGTGAATCCACAGAGGCGAGCTGGGTCCGCGAAGCTGAAGCCTGGTTGAGGGAAGCCGGCGTTGAAATCGGCATGGAAAACACCAGTGCCCTGCTGAGGACAATGCGGCGAACCCAGGGCTATTACGGCTGGATCAGCACCGATTCAGCTGTTGATGTGGAAATGCCGCGGCCGGAATGGCTACTGGGCGGCCTGGCCGTCACCTTCCACAAACGAACGGGAGAGAGCGTTCGTGCCGCCCAGACTGGAGAAGAAGAAACCGGCCCCTTTTTGGGCGGTAGAGAAATGATTGCCGGAGGGGCAACGGGCTTCGGAGGATTTGTGGGAGAGCCGACCACGCAGGGTCTTTTTCGCCCACAGCTCCTTTTCCCGGCCTATGTCTCCGGGTTCAATCTGGCGGAAAGCTACTTCCTGTCCCTTCGCTATCTGGGATGGCGGCAGGTGATCGTGGGCGACCCCCTTGCTTCTCCCTATCACGCCAAGACCAGATCGCTGCGGGAGAGTCTCTCGGTGGGAGCTGGCTGCGGCGTAGACACGAGCACCGAACTACCGGAGTGTTTTTCCGGACGGCGAAGAACTTTCCTGGTCAACCAGCATTCCAGCGGAGAGGAAGCTGTGAATGCTCTTCTGAAGGGAGAAGTCCTGGTCGCCCGTGGTGAGCTTCAAGCAGCACGGACAGCTTTGGAGGCAAGCCTCCAAAGAAACTCTCTGCTGCCGGAAGCACATGATCTACTGGCCCAGGTGCTGGAGGCCGAGGGAGATTACGAGAGTGCTTTTGAGCACTACCGCATGTCCCTCAAACTGGGTAAAGCGACAGCAAGCCTTCAGCTCAAGCTGGCAAGCCTGGCCTGGTATGAACTTCGTAATCCCGAGCGGGCCAGACCGCATGCACTCTGGGTTTACGGCAAGATGGGCTCACACCGGCCGACCAGCGCCGGCCTCTGGGCAGAAGTGAATCTGGAGCTTGGGAATATCAGGGAAGCCGAGGGAATCTACCATCGACTGATCGAACAAAGTGACCCGCCACCCGCTTTTGCCCTCTCGGCCCTGGGTCAGATTTCTTACCAAAAGGGAGAATTCGATCAGGCTCGGGAATTCCTGGGCCGTGCTCTGGAGGCCGAAGCACCTGTCCCTGGCCTCTCTCGACTCTCTCCCGAGGGTCTGCCAAAGCCCATATTCGATGTCGAAGCCACACAGAAGCTTCTGGATCAAATTGAGGAGAAAGCCTCTCACGAGGTGGACAAGGCACCCGAGTTCGACTCGCCTTCCAGGGCCGAGAAGACCTCGAAAAAAACGCGGCCTGCCCAGGTGCTCAAGAGGACCTCGGTAAAGTATCCCGCGCGCGCGACAGCAGAGGGAATCGAGGGTCCAGTGGTTCTCAGCTTGCTACTCGACGAACAGGGCCAGTTCCTGAAAGCCAGCAAAGTGCACGGTCACCACTGGTTGGCTGAGGCCGCCATGAAATCAGTGCGCAACTGGACTTTCCAGCCGCGTCTGGTGAATGGAAAACCTGTGCCCAGTCGCCTCACAGTATCGTTAAACTTCTTGCTCAAAAGATGAAAATCCGCAATCCGAAATCCGCATTTACGAAACGACTTATTGCAACGTCTATTTGCCTCGCTCTTCTTCTCCTCTCCTGTGGTAGTTCCAAAGAGCGGCGCGACCAGTTCTATGAGAGCGGCCAAACCTACTTTCAGGAAGAGAAGTACCCCGAGGCGATGATCCAGTTTCGGAATGCACTTCAGATTTCCAGGGGCCACCTACCCACAAAGCTGGCCCTGGCCCGTACCTACGAGAGGATTGGCGACCACCAGAACGCCCTGCTGCAGTTCCGCCAGATTCTGGAACTGGATGAGAGTCATCTGGAAGCCAAGTTGGTGCTCGGAAACTACCACCTCCTGGCAGGACGGGAGGACAGCCAGAATTACCAGCAAGCGCGCCAGATTGCCGAGGAAATACTGGCTGCTGAACCTTCCAACCTGCAGGCGCGAATCCTGCTCGGCAACGCCCATGCGGGCTTGAACGATCTCGGTCAGTCAGTGCAGGAAATGCAAGCGATTCTGGAAGAAGACCCACAAAACCTTATCGCCAATATCAACCTGGGTGTGTACCAATTCGCCCAGAGAGACACAGAGGCAGCTGAAGCAACTTTCCGAATGGCTCTGGAACAACGTCCTGATTCCACCCAACTTCACCTGGCCCTGGGTACTCTCTACGCCGTGACGAGTGATCTTCAGAAAGCAGAGGAACACTTTCTGAAAGCCTTCGAAATCGAGCCCGCAAGTACATCAACCCTTTACTCACTGGCTCGCTTCTATCTCGCCGCCCAGCGTCCCGAGGCGGTGATTGACATTTTCCAACGCGCGCTGAAGGCCGATCCCGATTCGAAAGAACCTCGCTATGGGCTGGCAAATCTCTACTTCTACCAGGGGAAGGTCCAGGAGGGAATTGAAACGCTCGAGCATATGTACGAAGACGACCCAATGGATCGGCGGGTTGCCTTGCGCCTGGCCGAAGTCTACTTGAGTGAAGGACGGAGTAGCGAAAGCGATACCATTGCCCAGTCGCTCCTCGACCGAAACAAGAATGATGCCGAGGCTCACTATTTAAAAGGGAGAGTACTACAGTCCGCACAAGACAACGACAGCGCTCTGAAGGAGCTGGAAACGGCCCTGGAACTCAATAGCGCCCTCGTTCCGGCCCACCTGGCGGTGGCGGCTACTCACTTGTCCAGGCTCGATTTCAAGGCGGCCAGGGAGGCCGTCAACGAGGCGTTGCGGCTAAATCGCAATTATCTGCCGGCCAGAGCGGCCCTGGCCAAGATTTTGGCCGTGGAGCGAGAACCCGAAGAAGCGCTACGTGAGGCTGAGGCTGTTCTGGAGGCCCTGCCGGACAACGTCGATGCCCTCACGGCCAGGGCAGAGGCCAATCTGATCTTAGAAAACTTTGATGACTCACAGAGAGACTTTCTGGCTCTCCGAAATCGCCTTCCTCAGATCCCCTTTTTTGTACATCGCCTGGGGGTCATCGAGGCCTTCCGCCAGAATGACGTAGCTGCCCTGGAGCTCTTTAGAGAAGCTCTACAGCTCAACCCGGATCTGACCGATGTCATGAACGACACTGTGGTCGTGTATTTGAAGAGAGGGCAACCTCGAGCGGCTCTCAACCAGGTCGATCAGTTTTTGACCGACTCGTCTCAACAGAGTTTCTTGCTTTCCCTTAAGGGAAGGATCTACTTGGGCCAACAAGCTTACGCGCAGGCTTCCGCAGCATTTCGAAACGCGATTACCAGGAATCCTGACAACTTCCAGGCCCACTTTTTGCTGGCAGAGATCAATGTCAGGCAGGGGAATATCGGGGAAGCCCTCGCCGAGGTCGACAGAATCATTGCGCGTAAGGAAGACTTTGCATCGGCCCACATGCTGAGAGCCTACTATCTACACCGTCTGGGAGATGGCGAGGGCGCGATCCGTTCTTATCGGCGCACGCTGGAGCTGAGCCCGGACAACCACATAGCTGCTAACAATCTGGCCTGGATTTACGGTGAGACCGATCGGTTGCAAGAAGCCTTGACGCTTGCCAGCGAAGCACGCAAGCAGGTTCCCGGCAGCGCCGACTATGCAGACACCCTGGGCTGGATCTACTACAAGATGGAGAATTATGGCCTGGCCACGAATCAGTTGCTCTTTGCCGTCAATAACAGCCCGCAACCCAGGGCTGAGTTTTATCATCGGCTGGGGCTGGCCTATTACAAGAAGGGAGACTCGGGCCACGCTCGAGATACCCTGCGTAAGGCCGTTGAGCTAAGCGATAGTTTTGACGGAATCGAAGAGGCCAGGGCTGTTTTGAAAGAACTGGAATCGTGAGAACTCAATCCGCAATCCCAAATCCACAATCCCAAATCGAATTTCAGTCTATTTCCGAGGACGTCAAACTTGGCGAAAATGTCCAGCTGGCCAGGTTTATCAATCTGTACGGCTGCGAGATTGGTCGCAATACAAAGGTAGGAGCTTTCGTAGAAATCCAGAAAAACGCCATCGTGGGCAGTAACTGCAAGATCTCCAGTCATACCTTCATCTGTGAGGGCGTAACCATAGAGGACAACGTCTTTATCGGGCACGGAGTCACTTTTGTTAACGACACGTATCCAAGAGCCACTACACCGGGCGGAAGGCTTCAGAGAGAGACGGATTGGCAAGTGGAAACGGCGCTGGTTAAGGAGGGGGCATCGATCGGCTCTGGCGCCACCATCCTGGCCAATCTGACAATAGGCGAGAATTCAATTGTCGGTGCCGGCAGCGTGGTTACCAGAGATGTCCCCTCCGACAAAATAGGCGCTGGAAATCCTGCGAGGATCCTGCGAGTCGTTCCTTGAAAAGGCAGCGAAGTGAAAGGTCCGTCAGCCCTCTCTTCTTGGCTCCCCCTGCCGAGGACACACTTTAACGCCATTCTTCTAAGCAAGAATCGTGCCAGAAGGCTTCGTTGGAACCTCGTTTCTTCTAAACCATTGAACCAGAAGAAGATAGGCTGCAACCAAACTCAGGATCGGCCGGGCCGTCCATGTGTACCGCAGTCGATTCTTGTAAGAGGTCCTGACAACCATTCCTCAGGGCCCTTCGAGACCGTTCGGGAAAGTCTTGATTATCAACTATTTATGCCTTCGTCTTGCCCAATTCCCAAAGTGAAAAGAAATCTGACGCACCAAACCCCCAATCCCAAATTTCCCATATCCGAAATTTTCTTATCCGAAGGTCTCCCGTGGCGGCATCCCAAATCTGCAATCCGCAATCCGCAATTCCCCTAGATGAATCTAGACTCAACGTTTGTCACTCTTGCTATCCTGCTGCCGGCTATAGCCGCCACTGGCGCCCTGCTTCTAGCCACCTGGATGCTGCTTCAAGACTGGGAGACCTTTACCCACCGAATCTTTGGGTTGGGCATGCTTGCTCTGGGGCTGGAGCAGATCTTTACGATCCTGGCCACGAATGCGGTCATCCTCGAAAAAGTACTCTTCTGGTCAAACCTTAGCCTGCCCTGTGCTGCCGTTACACCCGGACTGTGGCTTTTCTTTACATACAGCTTGGCCCGCCCGAATGGGAAAGACCGGAAAGATGTCCCAACCCTGGTTCGCTGGCTGGTTTTACCTGTCCTGGGCCTTCCTTTGTTCCTGGTGTTCTCTTTCTGGAATAGTTTCTTTTCGGGATATCCTGTCCACCAGCCACCGATCGGAAGCCTCATCCGGCTCGGACCAGGCGGCCATGTCTTCCATCTGTTTTTGATCCTGGGGAGCACCGTAGTCCTTGCTGGTCTGGAACGCACTTTTCGTGCGGCCGTGGGCCAAGCCCGCTGGGAGATGAAATTCCTGCTGCTGGGACTGGGCAGTATATTCGCCATCCGCATCTACACGAGCAGCCAGTCGCTGCTCTTCTCGGCCGTGGCCACGAAGCAACAAATAGTCGAAGCGGCCGCTCTCCTGGTCGCCATCGGCCTCATGACAGTTTCGCTGCGCCGGGTGCGAATCTTTCGCTTCGGACTGCACCTGTCCAAGACCCTGCTGACACAATCGATCACGGTTGTCCTGGTTGGCGTCTATCTGCTATCCGCAGGAGTTTTGGTTCAGTTGATTGGCTTCCTGGGTTGGGAGCCATCTCTGCCCCTCGACGTCCTGCTGTTCTTCTTGGCTCTGGTGGTGTTGGGGGTTCTGCTGCTGTCGGACCGTTTGCGACAAACCGTGCGACTTTTTGCGAGCCGGCATTTGAGACAGCCCAACTACGATTATCGGCAGGTCTGGACTCAGTTTGCAAAGCGAACTGCTTCCGCCGGGGCCGTGGACGAACTCACCCGGAGAGTGGCTGACTTTGTGTCAGAGACTTTTCAAATCCTCAGCGTGACCGTCTGGCTTGTCCCCGAGGGCGACAGCCGGTTGGTCCCCGCGGCCACCACCAGTTCGAATCTGGAAGAGCGAAGAAGAGAAGCTTCAACGGAGTCGATGAAGGAGGTGCTTGCACGTCTCCGCCGGGTGAACAAGATTGTTGATTTGGAAGGCCGTGGGTGGTCGAATCAGCTCCGCCGCCAAATCCTGGAGTGCCTGGACGGCGAGGACCTCCGTTATTTGGTTCCTTTGTGGACCCAGGGCAGGTTCCTTGGCGTCGTGACCCTGGGCGATGCAGTCCGCAGACGGGTATTGTCGGTTGAGGATTTCGACCTGCTCCAGGTCGTGGCCCATCAGGCGGCTTCCAGCCTTCTGAACCTGCAGCTTGCCGAGAGGCTGCAGCAAGCCCGACAACTCGAAGCTTTTCAGCAGATGTCGGCTTTCTTTGTACACGATTTGAAGAATCTGGCATCACGTCTTTCGCTGACTATGCAGAACCTTCCCTTGCACTTCGACAATCCGGAGTTCCGAGAAGACGCCCTCCAAGCCATCTCACACAGCCTGGAAAGGATCAGCAGCCTAACAGGCCACCTCTCGCTGATTCGAGAGGGAATGGAACTGAACTGCTCTCCGGCCGACCTGAACCAGATTCTAAGGTCGGTTATCTCGGAGCTAAGTGGGAATCTGGGCTGCACGATCATCGAGACGCTCGACGGGGCCCTTCCCCAAACTCGACTCGATGTCCAACAGATTCAAAAGGTAGTGACCAACCTGCTATTGAACGCGAGCGAAGCAAGCCCCAAGGGGGGCAAGATTCGAGTTGGTACGCATTTGAGCAATGGCTCGGTGATGCTTACGGTTCAGGACAAAGGTGAGGGAATGAGTGCTGAGTTCATCCAGAACCGTCTCTTCCATCCCTTTGAAACGACCAAGAAGAATGGAATTGGCATCGGCCTCTTTCACAGCAAGACGATTGTTGAGGCCCACCAGGGGAGAATTGAAGTAGAGAGCCAACAAGGCGAGGGAAGCACGTTTCGGGTTCTCTTGCCAGCGATCACCTGAAACAATCCGAAATCCTATGAATCCCCAATCCCAAATCCGAAATCCGAAATCCGAAATTCTTCAAGGCCCAAGCTCCTGCTCGTCGATGATGATGACGAGTTGCGAAAGCAGATGCGATGGGCGTTGGAAGCCCATTACCAGGTATTTGAGGCTGTCGATCGCCCTTCCGCCCTGAAAGTGTTGGCGAAGGAATCTCCATCGCTGGTCACCCTCGACCTGGGGCTTCCACCTGATCCCGGGGGACCGCGGAAAGGCTTCTTGACACTGTCCGAAATCCTCGACCGCAAGTCAGACGCAAAGGTCGTGATCATTTCCGGTCAGGATGAGAAGAAGAACGCCCTGTTAGCGATCGAACAGGGCGCCTACGACTTTTTCCTGAAGCCGATCCAGATCGAAGATCTAAAAATCGTTCTCCAGCGGGCGGCTTACTTGCATCAGATTGAAGTGGAGAATCGCGCGCTGAAAGAGGTGGGCCAGGGTGATTCCTTCCAGGGAATGTTGGGGAGTAGTGATGTGATGGCGCAGGTTTTCACAGCCATCCGCAAGGTTGCCGGCAGCGATGCTCCCATTTTGGTTGTAGGGGAAAGCGGGACTGGAAAAGAGTTGACAGCCCGAGCCATCCACCAGTGCAGCCCTCGCAGGGACCGTCCGTTCGTGGCCATCAACTGCGGGGCTATACCCGAGAATCTTCTCGAAAGCGAGCTCTTCGGCTACGAGAAGGGCGCCTTCACAGGGGCCCATACGCAGAAACCGGGCCGCATACAGGCGGCCGAGGGGGGAACCCTCTTTTTGGACGAGGTCGGTGAGCTGCCCCAGGCGCTGCAAGTCAAACTGCTTCGGTTTCTGCAGGACTGGACAATCGAGCGGGTAGGTGGCCGGAAATCGATCAGTGTTGACTGTCGGGTGCTGTCCGCCACCAACACCGACCTGCAAGAGGCCATGGGCAAGGGTCGCTTTCGGGAGGACCTCTATTACCGGCTGGCCGTGGTCACGATTCCGATGCCCTCGCTGCGAGAGCGAAACGGCGACGTCCTGCTGCTGGCAAAGTATTTTCTGAAGCTTTACGCTGATGAGAACCGAAAAAGAATCAGAGGATTCAGCAAAGAGGCGCTCCCCGCGCTGCAAGAGTATGCCTGGCCTGGGAACATCCGAGAACTCGAGAACCGGGTGCGTAGAGCCGTGATCATGACGGAGAGGACAAGGTTGGATGCCGGTGACCTTGGTTTGGAAAGCTACTCTTCCCACAAAGGGTTGGGCCTGAAAGAAGCCCGAGGAGCGCTCGAGCGGGACCTGATCGTAAGGGCTCTAGCCAGAAACAAGGGAAACGTCAGTCGCTCGGCGGAGGAGCTCCAGATCAGTCGCCCAACTCTGTACCAGTTGATGGATAAACTGGAAATCTCCAATTCCAAATCCGAAATCCGAAGTCCTTAGTGTCCACAATCCGCGCGCCCAAATCCGCAATTTTTAGTGACCCCAATCCGAAATCCGAAACCCAGAACCTGACCCACCTTGCGTTCCCGAATGAGCTTCGAGCTACGAAAAAGCTCGTTTATAGTTTGCGGGATGTTAGCTCCCCAAAGGGAGCGCAACCGATATGCTGTATCTCACCAAACAAATCCTCGCACTAATCGGCGGATATCTTCCCACCTGGGCTGTATATCAACTAAGAGCGGGATGGAACTATCTGGCCATCGGGAGATGGATGTCCGATCGTGGATTCAGGTTTCCCAAACAAGTGGGCAATCGCCGCCAGGTATGGACGGAGATCCTTAAATCAGTTCGTTGCGATCAGGTTCTATATCTCGAATTCGGGGTCTTCAAGGGAGCGGCTACCGAATTTTGGTCCCGTGAATTGAAAAACCCTGATTCGATCCTTCATGGCTTTGACAGCTTTGAAGGGCTGCCTGAAGCTGGTGGGCCTTGGGAGAAGGGCAGGTTCGACCTCGGAGAACAGATCCCCTTGATCTCTGATCCACGAGTAAAATTCTTCAAAGGCTGGTTTGATCAAGTCCTGCCAAATCACAGTATGCCAAAGCACGAGACGCTGGTCCTTAATATGGACGCCGATCTATATTCGTCGACAATCTTCGTCCTCCGGCACCTCCGGCCGTTCATTCGCCCAGGTACGTTTATTTACTTCGACGAAATGAACCATATTGACCACGAGCCTCGAGCATTCCAAGAGTTTATGGAGGAAAGCGGACTAGAGTTTAGCCCTGTCTGCGCGGATAGGACTTTCGCGTTCGTAGCGTTTAAGTGTGTTGACGGAGATGCTAAGGCATGAAGAGTTTGAGCACTACTCCTCAGCCACATTCATCTTCGACGCTTCGGAACAACGAGCCTACTCTGGTGGCAAATGAGCATTCGTGGACAGTTGGACTAGTGTCCGACTTCAACCTCGACAATCTAGCCTCGCTCCTGCGGAATTCTTCGGAGCTTCCCTCTGTCCAACCGGTTGTGGCGCCTTTTGGCCAGACCGTGCCGACCCTGATGGGCGCCAACGCGGAATTCTGGGAGCAAGATCCCGACGTGCTTGTCGTCTGGACCCGACCGGAGGCCGCCGTTGAGACTTTCAATCAGACCCTGACTTTCAAGAGTGTCTCCGCTGCTAAGATCCGTGAGGAAGTGGACGAGTTCTGCGGGCTGGTGTCGAAGGCCGCGGACGGCCTCAAGGCTGTCTTTGTCCCGTGCTGGACGCTACCACCTCTACTCAGAGGGCTTGGCTTGATCGACCTCTCTCACCCCAGCGGTCTTTTCGGGACTCTGCTGCGCATGAACTCGACATTGATCGAGAACTTCCAAGAAAGTGGTTCCATTTTCGTACTCAATGCCCAGGGCTGGCTCAGCCGGGTCGGTGCGGATTGCTACAGCCCCAGACTGTGGTACATGTCGAAGACACCCTTCGACACAGAGACATTCAAGGTGGCGGCAGAGGAAATCAAGGCGGCTCTCAGGGCGCTGCAGGGTCTCACCCGAAAGCTGATCGTAGTCGATCTGGATGAAACCCTGTGGGGAGGGATCGTCGGAGAGGTGGGGTGGCGCAACCTTCGACTTGGCGGCCATGATCCAGTGGGAGAAGCCTACCTCGACTTTCAGAAAGCCTTAAAAGATCTGACCAACCGTGGTGTCCTGCTGGGAATCGCGAGCAAGAACGAAGAATCAAACGCCTTGGAGGCAATTGCCCGGCATCCCGAAATGATCCTTGGCGTGGACGACTTTGCGGGCTGGCGAATCAACTGGAACGATAAGGCTCAAAACATTGTCGATCTGGTAGCAGATTTGAACCTGGGCCTGGACTCCACGGTCTTTCTCGACGACAACCCGGTTGAGCGCTCTCGTGTTGGCGAAGCGCTGCCCGAGGTTCTAGTACCGGAGTGGCCTCAGAACCCGCTGCTCTACAGCAGCGCCCTTCTCAGTCTGGATTGTTTCGACACCGCTTCTCTCGGGGCAGAGGATCGCAGTCGAACCGGGATGTATGTAGCCGAGCGAAAGCGAGTGGAGCAGAGACGAGGGGTCCGGTCCCTGGACGACTGGTTGAAGACGCTGGACATTCGGGTCATAGCTGAGCCACTGAGTGAGTCGAATCTGGAAAGAGCAGTGCAACTGCTCAACAAAACCAACCAGATGAACCTGAGTACCCGGCGGATGACTCGGGCGGGGTACCTGGCCTGGGCCACGGTTGATGACAACCAGGTCTGGACCTTCCGAGTTGCGGATAAGTTCGGGGACTCGGGTCTGTCGGGCATCGCCAGCCTGAGCCTGGAGGGCGGCAGGGCCAGAATTGTGGACTTTATCCTGAGCTGCCGCGTCATGGGCCGGCGTATCGAAGAGGCGATGGTGGGCTGGCAGCCCTCAGCCTGCGCTTGTCTTTGTCGCGGATATCTGTCATGACCCCGCACCTTCGGATCAGATAAAGGCGGGCGAGGACTACTTCGACGACGTGCCAAGGCCCGGTTACAGTCCGTATCCATACCCTCATCCATTGACACAGATCTTCGGCGATGGTGGGCTGGCAGCCCTCAGCCTGCGCTTGTCTTTGTCGCGGATATCTGTTATGACCCCGCACCTTCGGATCAGATAAAGGCGGGCGAGGACTACTTCGACGACGTGCCAAGGCCCGGTTACAGTCCGTATCCATACCCTCATCCATTGACACAGGGCGAGGCTCCGGCTCCTCCGACCAATCTTCGGCGTAACGACCCATAAGCAGTAGTTTTTTTCGTGTCAGAGTCACACCAATCCAGTTGAGCCGAGCCTTCATGTCGCGGGAGTGGGTAGGTGACCGGCCTTTTTGCCAGCTCTAAGGTACTGCGAGAAGGTTCAGTCGGTCTGAACCCGGATGGGAAACACGAACTACAGACTCTCATACAATCTGGTTCGGGAGTTCGGGGGCGCGTCACTTCTAGGACCTTCTTCTCACACGCCCCGTTGCTGACTTCGATCACGGCAATCTCCTCTCTCTGCCCGCAATGGTATGACAATGGACGCTTGAATGAATAAGCCCATTTTTATACTCGGACTACCGCGTTCCGGCAGTACATTGTGGCTAAATCTCTTCAAGAAACATCCGGAGATCTTCCGGTTCTCGGGTGAGATGCTCTATCTGACGATGCCATTCCGGCGAGACTTTCGATATTTTCTCAGAAGATACGGCGGCGGCCTGACAGAAAAGAGCGATGTGGATAGAATTGTCGACTTAATGTTCGCTATGAAATCGGTGCCGGGCCTCGCCGGATCGTTTTGGAAGCTCGACATCAAGCCTCTCTCCGACGACTCGCAGTTTCTTCGGCGTCTGAAGGACGCGATGTGGCAGTCGGACAGATCGTTGTCTGGGATTTTCCGAGTGACGCTCGAAGAGATCACAAGGCGCATGGGTTATATGCGGTTTTGTGCGAAATTTCCAGTCCATTTGAATTGGCTCCCTGAGTTGTTGGATTGGTATCCCGACGCAAAGATCGTGCACGTTATCCGGGATCCGCGTGCAATTGCAGCGTCGCGTCAGAATGATCCCGGCGGAACACAAGTCAGAGTCAGGCAGCATCCAAGGATGGCAACGTTAATCAGAAAACTGACAATGGCTATGAGTGTTGCGCAGTACATCTGGGCTTCCCGTATCCACCGTCGTTATGTGGCTCTGCCCAACTACGCCGTCTTTCGCTTTGAAACCCTCCTTTTGAATCCCGAGCGGGAGGTTTCTTTACTTTGTGAGTTCACAGAGAGCTCCTTTGATCCCAGCATGCTCCATCCAGAGGAGGGTAGTGGTCTGTTAGATTGTGCCCACCACTAGACTATCAACAACCCTTGTAGTATTCTTCCGTGCATGAAATGTCCACACTGCGGAAAAACCATCCCTAAAAAACTCATCGTAGCCGAGTCCGGCAGGATCGGCGGTAAGAAAACCGCCAAACGCGGACCTGAATATTATCGCCGACTGCAAGCAAAGCGTAAGACTAAAGCTGGTGGGCGTCCGCCGAGGATCGCCTCGTAGCATATGGCTGTGACAAGGCAGGTCAATCCATTTAAGCCATCAGCCATCTAAACCACAGCGTAGCACTGGCTTGACTAAGCCGTGAGATGAGTAGTAGACTAAGTGCGGTCGGAGGACTTGCACATGATGACTAAATCTGAGATTGCGAAAAGTATTAAGATTGAATTGGGTCGCGATGAAAACGAACTACGACAACTTGAATCGCGAGTCGTCAGTCTTCAAGAGTGCGTACAGGCCAATCAAGCGTGGCTTAAGGCTTACGGTTTCTCCAAGAACGATACTGGCGCTGACATGAAATCCGCTGAAGGCATGTCGGCGGGACAACAACTGGAAGATAAGGGAGTGTATCAAGGCAGCATTCCTGAAGTGGCCGTCGAGATTCTCAGCGAGTTTGGCCCAAAGACCATGACTCAGCTGTATGAGGCAATCGTGGCTCACGGAAAGAAGATCCACAGGGCTAGCTTGGATGCTGCGGTGCGCCGGAATTCAAAGGGGCTTTTTCAGATGAGAAAGCGACACGGCAAGATTACTGTCAGCCTACGGGAGAGACAATCTGGAATGAGCTGAGGAAGGCCCGATGTTACAAGCATCGGGCCTCCAAGAACACTCCTCACCTAAGCATGAATAAGGAGCACTGTATCTGTGTCAAACCCTATCAGGGCACCACCGCCGTGTCAATTCTTATCTTTTGACTTGACAAGGAAAGTTCCTTGCAAGGACTTGTCGACCTAAGCACGACTTCGTTGGGTTCGAATCCCACCCGCGTTTTTCCTCTTGACAAACAACAAGGCTTGTTGTTTAATAGAGTCCATGAAACGAAAGCCCCACCCAGTGCTGATAACACCGGATGGGGCCATCTTACTAACCCGCGATTGCTCACAGGATAGCCGAGACAAATTCATTGTGAGCCAGTCGCCATCGAAAGGCAAGGCCCACGATGACATGCTGCTACTGCAAAGCCCACGCGAAGAAATCCGGCAAGTTCAAAACCGCCAACGGACCCGTCCAGCGTTACCGCTGCCTGTCCTGCGGTAAGACGTTCAAGGCCGAAGGACCGCTCGGTGACATGCGGATCTCCGAAGAAAAGGCCGTTCAGATTCTCCACCTGCTAGTGGAAGGCGTTGGGGTCAACGCTGCTTCGCGTCTGACTTTCGTTCACAAGGAAACCGTACTCCGAGTTCTTGCGCTGGCCGGAGAACGCTGTGAGCGCATTCTTGACGAGAAGATCCGCAACATCACGGCAGATCAGGTCCAGGCGGACGAGATCTGGTCCTTCGTCCACTGCAAACAAAAGAACGAGAGAACTCCTCGTTTTCGGGGCTTCTCTCCATCTTACGGAACGTGTCAACAACTTTGAGACACTTTGGTGAATAAATTACTGTAGTTTCATCTCAGGGGACTCACTAGCCATGCATGTGGGATTGGCTCGTAGCGTCCGGGTGGTCGTTCTTTTCGGTCCCACCAGCCACCATGAAATCGAACTGTTTGGGCAGGGAGAGAAAGTCATTCCAGAGCTGAGCTGTCTCGTCTGCTACAAGACCGAGTGCGATTTCAAACCCAATTGCATGGACTCGATTTCGGTCGAACAAGTCTTGGGTGCGGTAAGTCGCCAGCTTTCCTTATGCACAACCCTCGGCGTAACTGAGTCCCCTTTTTGCGAGTCGAGTTCAAGCCCGTGAGTAGCTCCGTCGCGGTTCTCACAGCGGGCAAGGATCCCCACTATGAATTGGGGTTGCTCAAAGCCCTCGTGCGTTGTAGTCAAGAAGTGGATTTCGTAGCCAACGATGAGATGAAGACGGCCGCAGTGGCCGCAGATCCTCTCGTCAATTACTTGAATCTGAGGGGTTGCCAGAAACCCAATGTCTGGTGGGGAGCAAAGGGATGGCGCTTGATCCGCTACTACCTGCGATTGATCCAGTACGCGGCCTTTTCGAAGACGCCGATCCTCCACATTTTATGGTTCAACAAGTTCGAATGCTTTGACAATACGCTGCTGGTTCTCTACTACCGAGCGTTGGGAAAGCGACTGGTGTACACCGTCCACAATGTGAACACGCGGGTACGCGACGGCCAAATCAGCCCCCTGAATGCGTGGTCTCTGCGCTTTCTTTACCGCCAGGTTCAACACATCTTCGTACATACCGAAGCGATGAGAACAGAACTCCTGGAGGAGTATGGCGCAGCGCCCGAGAAGGTGTCCGTCATCCCTTTCCCTATTAATGACGTGACCCCTATAAGCTCCCTGTCGCAAGAGGATGCGCGGGCTCGGTTTGGCTTGAACGGGAACGAGAGGATCGTTCTCTTTTTTGGGAATCTGGCGCCCTACAAGGGTGTCGAATATGCGCTGGAGGCGATTCGCAGGTTGCGAACGTCGAGTCCCCTGCCGGTGAGGTTGCTGGTGGTTGGACGGGTGAAAGACGATCCCGGGTATTGGGACCGACTGCAGACCTTGATGAATACGAAACCGCTCTCAGACTGGGTCACGATTCGTCCTGAGCACGTGCCCGAGGAAGAAGTGGGTGTCTATTTTCAGGCTGCGGATGTTCTGGTGCTCCCCTACACACGAGTCTACCAGAGTGGCGTCCTCTTTCTCGCCTACAACCAGGGGCTCCCAGTGATTGCCTCAGATGTGGGGGCCTTACGAGAGAGTGTGGTAGACGGCGAGACGGGCTTCGTGTGCCGCTCACGGGATTCGAGAGATCTTGCCCGTAAGTTGCGCACCTATTTTGAGAGTGATCTCTTTGCGAACCTGGAGAGCCGCCGTCAACCAATTCGTGACTGGGTTCAGCAAACTCATTCCTGGGAGCAGGTGGCTGCACGGACGCTGAAGGTCTACCGGGAGCTGGGGCTCAATGGCCAGATCGGCGAAGACGGGTGTTCTGATCAGGCCTCTGAGACGGTGCGTCTTGGGACGGCAGGCGACAAAGGTGGCCCAAGCTTCTAGAGAAAATACTTCACACCAGCGCCGCCGATCGCGGTCAGCGGCCTCATTTCGATTAATACTTGTGCCTGGAGGGAAGCCGGGGAATGAACGAAGTCAACTCCCCACATAACATGAAGAGGAGTCTCCGGGACCGTTTAATTCGGTCTGTGGGCGCCAACGGAGCAAGCCTCGCCATCAACAGCGCTTTTCGTGTTCTTCGGTCGGTATTCCTGGCCCGAATGCTGGTTCCCAAAACCATTGGAATCTTCGGATTCGCTCTCACTCTGGTTGACGCTGGCCAAACACTAACGAATTTCGGGTTCAAGTTGTGCTTTCTTTCACGGAAGGGATTGACAGCAGAGGAAGAGATTCATTGGTTGGACACAACCTGGTGCCTGGAAATCCTGCGTGGGCTGACGGTCTTTGTTCTGATGGCTCTATGCGGCTGGCCAGCCGCGAGCTGGCTAGATCAAGAAGATCTGGGTCTTCTCGTGGCGTCGGTCGCGGCTTCAATCTGGATCAATAGTTTTGCAAGCCCGGGAATCTTCCAACTGCAGAAACAGATTCGACAGTTTCGTATCGCTGTCTGGGAAGTCTCAAGCTCGGCCGTCGAGTTAGTCATCGTTATCGGTTTGGTAGCAATCTTTCCAAGCGCTATCACCCTTGGGGTCGGCTTGCTTCTGGCATCTTTCGGGAGGGTCTTCCTGTCATTCTTGTTAACTAACTATCGACCTAAATTTAGAATTGACAGAAAAATTGCTCAAAAAAGCTTCCATTTCGGAAAATACTTACTATTGGTCGCAATGCTTACCTATGCTACTACTCAACTAGATAATTTAGTTGTTGGCAAGATACTTGGTATGGAAGCATTGGGATTTTATTACATCGCATACCATTTAGCCATGTTTCCATTGACTATGGTCGCTCAGATCACGTCACGCGTTGCTCTGCCGGCTTACTCTGAAGTCTTTCAAGAGCAAGGTCGGCGGAAAGCCCTCGAGAAATGGTTCGAGGTCTTCGTCAATGTTTCTTGGCTGCTGCTTTCTTGCATTTCACTGCTCTTCATAGGGCGCCCTTTCATTATATCCTTTCTCTACGGCGAACAATGGCAAGCCACCATACCTGTTTTTGGAGTCCTGTTGTTCGTCGCCTTCTTACGCTCGTTAACTCATCTCTGTACCCCGATGCTTCTCGCTTTAGACCGGCCTGATATTGACGCCAAGCCGAAGACTGTTGAGGCAGTCGTTTTTGTGGCTTGCTTGTTCTTGCTCGTTCCCTCTTTTGGTGTATTAGGTGCTGCTTATGCAGGTGTGATTAGTTACGGGTTGGCGTTCTCAATGCGCCTTCTGTTCCTTGCTGGCAGTGGTGAGCTGCGTCGACCCGTGACGCTGGCGAGCGCCAAGTTGGGGGCAGGAGTTACTATTGCGATCTTGGCGGGAACGTTGTTTCAGAGTGCAGGTGTACTCTCTTTGCTCACTGCCTCGATCAGCGCACTTGCCGTCCTAGGTATTGGTTGTTTACTTGAACGACGCTTTCGTCAATTCGTGAGCCACTTTTTTCTTTTCGTGTTCAAGATAATTGTGCGGTCGGGGTTGGCCGGACTAAGTGCTCGTGGACAGTGAAATGAGATGAGCTGTCCCGCAAAGCAGGATTCTCTCGACGAACGAGGTCAAAAAAAGATGCCCCTTCGTGAAGAGTTGCGAACAGATCAATGGCTGGATTCCAAGTGAACCAGGCGCACCTGGGAAGCCGGAGCTCTCGCCTGCAGTTGTTGCTGCCATTCAATTCCCATCGAGGGCCATGGGTTCCTGGGAAGTTCCAGGCCATATTGAATGCGGCCTGGGTGTTCTTGCTGGTAGCAGCTCTCGCGGCTGGGGCTTTTGGACGATTCTCTGATCTGGGTTCGAGGCCGCTCGCCGTCGACGAGTATTATTTTATCGCGAGTGTGCATCTGATTTTGGAGAAAGGCGTTCCTGAATTGGATCTGGGTGGATACTATGCGCGGTCTTTGCCAACGCAGTATCTGACTGGGGCATCAATTCTTCTATTTGGGGATAACGCCTTTGCCTACCGATTGCCGATTGCTCTGCTTAGCCTGCTTTGTCTTTTCCTGACTTATTACTATTGCAGATGCCACCTGGGAAGAGTTGAATCTCTGGCTGTCACGGCCGCTTTGATGGTCTCAGCTTGGGAAATTGAGTTTGCCCGATTTGCGCGCATGTACATCCCTCTTCAGTGCGTCACACTGGGCTGCCTGATCATGTTCCATCGAAGTATGAAAGGTGAGCGGCGCCTCCAGGGCTTGTTCTATCTTTTGAACGGGCTTACCCTTCTTGCCATTATCGTCCATCGCATTGCGATTGTATTCTTGCCCTTACTTTTGCTACCTCTGCTTCAGCAGTATCTAAAGCAGGGGAAGAGGGCGACAAGAAAACTGCTGAAAGCCTCGATTCTCGTCGTGCTGGTATCTTGTTCAGGTGTTGCCTATGCTTTTGCCGAGGGGAGGCTCTACCTGCTTGGGGTCAGCGATCCATTGCCGCAGAGCTTCGTAAAGATCCCCGAAACGATCTTTATCCAGCCGGTTCTTCCTTTCCTGCAGGTCGATCCGAACATGCTGGTTCTTTGGATACTTGTTCCCAGTCTTCTAGCCCTGGTCTCTCTGGTCCTCTTCACGGATGCTAATGGATCACTGCTACCAGCGGGGACCGCCCGAATCGCTTTGTTGGGGTTGCTGTTGCTGGCAGCTGCGATTCACCAGTTCGCCATGGTCGCCTTGATTGTCCTAGCCCTGATGAAATTGAAGGCGTTCCGATGGTCCTTCCTGAGAGGGAGGCTGGCCATGGCGCTGGTTTCGGCTTCCGGCCTTGGTATTGTGATCTGGCTTTTCCTTGCGGCGCTCAATCCTGAGCAGGTTCTGGAGATATCGCCCGGAGATTGGCCCAAAGCCGTCAAACTGGCATTCCTAGGCTGGCCTGATTTTTACACGCACTTCATCGAGCCCTGGTTCAGCGTCATGCCATTGCTCACGCTGCTTCTAGGAACATCTTTGTTTTGGCAGGCACTTGGTTCTCGAGACCAGCCGTTGGAAAGGCTGTGGTCCAATCCAGCTTTGCCCTTGATCTCATTCGTGCTGTTTATCAGTGTTTTCAGAGCTGGCTATGACACCACGCGGTATTCCTTCTTTTTGTACCCAGCGGTGTTGTGCCTGATCATGATCACCCTAAGAGGTGTGAGCCGGAAATACTTTCACGTGCGGAATGGACTCGTCCCGTCCTTTGGGTTCCTGCTGCTGTTCGCGTTGAGCCAGGACATGCAGCCTAGACAGGCTCTTGGCGTGGCAACAGAAGCGGTCTCTTATCGTCTTGGTGCCTTCGAGCGGTTCAAGGACCATTGGTATCCAAGAGACGATTTACAGAGCCCAGCCGCATACTTGAACTCTCGGACGGACCCGTTGCAGTCCCTAATCGTCTCCGAGGCCGAACGGGCCATGCCTTTCTATCTGAATAGGCCTTTTGCACTCTACTTTTCCAAGGAGGGCCCGGTTTATTCGATCGTTGCCCGTGAACGGGGGACCCGGGAAAACTGGTCGGGTGCTCCGCTCTTGAGTTCACATACCGAGCTTCGCGATTACATTGAAGACAGCCGGATCGTCTGGTTCACTCAGCGGGTCGATCCAAGGAAGCGTCTGTTTCGGATCGGCGAGTTCTTGGGTAGAGATCTGGAGTCCGAGGAGGTCGTCTACACGAGCCAGGACAAGAGAATCGAGGTCGTGAAGGTAATCCTGAGAGAGGCCGACAAACAAAGGAACTGATTGATTGGATCTGTCAAGAGCCACGAAGATGCATATCAAAGAGTATTTACATTCTCAGATCACACGAGGGCTGTGGCAGAATTTCAGGGAATCGATGCTCGAAGTGCTCGGTCATTGAGTGCAGTCTTGGTCCGTTGCTAGAGCGTGCAACTATCTTGAGCGATCATTCGAAGAGCCCCATTGGCAGAAGCTGACGACCATGAGCGAGTCTACCAATCTAGCAATGACGAATCTGCAAAGACCAGAGATTTCGATCTTCGTACCTGTCAACAACGAGGAAGAGAGTATCCCGATTCTCTATCAAGAGTTGTCGGAGGTACTAACTTCGATGGGCCGGGAATACGAGATCATCTTTGTGGACGATGGGTCTACCGACAACTCTTTGGCCATCTTGAAAGACCTGCGAAAGACGGACAAGAGGCTGAAGATCGTAAGCTTTACAAAGAATTTTGGCCTGACCCCCGCCATGAGTGCCGGAATCGACGCGGCCAGGGGTAAGATTATCGTGGGAATCGACGGCGACTTAGAGCAGGATCCCCATGATATCCCAGTCCTGATCGCAAAGCTCGAAGAAGGCTACGACCTCGTTTCCGGCTGGCGGCACAACAAATGGAAGAACGGTTTGAGGTCTCTTATGATGAGGCGTATCCCCACTGAAGTGGCCAACTTTCTGATTCGTCTACTAACGGGTGTAACACTTCGCGATAATTCTTCTACTTTGAAAGCCTACCGGTCCGAAATGATCAAACCCGTAAAACTCTACGGTGAGATGCACCGCTTCATCCCAGTATTGGCAGGCGTGGCGGGGGCTCGCATGGCAGAAGTGAAAGTCAATTTTCGGCAACGTCGGTTTGGATCTACTCACTATGGGTTGTCCCGAGCGTTTCGGGTATTGCTGGATCTGATTTTGTTGAAATTCCTGCAGCAATACTCCACGCAACCGCTGCGGATTTTTGGAGGGATTGGGGTCCTTTTGTCGGGTTTTGGGACGACCCTGCTTTCCTATCTGGTGGTGATCAGACTCTTCTTCAATGAGGCTATTGCGGATCGTCCCCTGCTTTTGATGTCGGTGCTTCTTGTTCTTCTGGGAGTCCAGTTGATCGTCATGGGGTTGCTCGGAGAACTCGTGGTGCGCACCTATTACGAGTCTCAGAACAAGCCCATTTACCACATTCGCGAGAAACATCTCTAACTGAGCGCAAATGCACCGACAGTCACTGTCAGAGCCATTATGAACCGAGGGATCAGTTCATTTACGCAGGGCCAGTTCGATGTCCTGATCATCGGAGGGGGGATTTTTGGAGTCTGTGCTGCCTGGGAAGCAGCCAGTCGGGGGCTCTCGGTCGTTCTGCTGGAAAAGGGAGACTTTTCTCAAGCCACCTCCTCAAATCACTTCAAGGTGGTCCATGGTGGGATTCGCTACCTCCAGCATGCGGACTTCAGACGGCTTCGAGAATCCTGCCGTGAGCGATCGGCTCTATTGAGAATTGCGCCGCATCTGGTCTACCCTCTGCCCATCCTCATTCCTACTGTTGGCAGTGGGTTGCAGGGTAAAACGCTCTTGCGTGCGGGCTTTTTTCTCTACGACCTACTCACTTTCGACCGAAACCGAGGGATCCATGATCCTGGCAGACGAATTCCAGCTTGCTACTCGCTCAACCGAGACCAGGTCTGTGGCTTGGTCCGGCAGGCAGATGACTCCAAATTAACCGGCGGGGCTGTCTTCTGGGATGGTCAGATCTATAGCCCTCCTCGCTTGGCGATATCATTCCTGAGATCGGCTGTTCAGGCAGGGGCCGTAGTTGCCAACTATACCGAGGTGACCGGCTTTGTTCGGGAAGGCGATCGGATTGTGGGGGTTCGTGCTCAGGACAGAGTGGGGGGATCTGTTTTCGAGACACGTGCCAAGGTCGTTCTGAATGCCACCGGACCTTGGGCCAGTGACTTACTCCGTAGAAGTCTGAGTCTGAGATGGGGGGGGAACTTGACCTTCTCACGGGATGTGGCACTGGTTGTTGCTCGGCCACTGCCGAAGGCCCAAGCCATCGCATGCCGAATCGCGAGCAAGGACAAGGACGCCATCCTGGATCGGGGAGGCCGCCACCTTTTCTTTGCTCCCTGGAGGGGGTTTACGCTGATCGGAGTCTGGCATGTCGTGCATCGTGGTGCCCCCGACGAGTTCAAGGTAACCCGTGACGATCTTGTACGGTTCGTGGAGGAGGCCAATCAGGCTAGCCCTGGCTTTGGCCTCCAGGAGGAGCATGTGGTGATGGTAAATTCCGGCCTCATCCTTTTCGGCGGTGAAGCTGACGAATCGGAATATCGATTTGGGAAGCGTTCTGTCCTGATCGACCACCAATCTGAGGAAGGCATAGAAGGACTAATAACCCTGGTGGGTGTGCGCGCTACGATGGCTCGTGGCCTGGCAGAAAGAGCCGTTGATCTGCTGGATGCCAAGCTGGGTCGCCCCGAGACTCGGTCAACAACCTGTGAAACTCCGATCTTCGGTGGGGATATTGGGGATTTTGAAGAATTCCTGCAGAATGCGATCGGGAACAGTCCTGCCGGAGTTCAAGCCCATGTCATGCGGGCATTGATTCATAACTATGGCTCGGAGTACTTGCGGATTCTTGCAATCGGTGCAGAGGATCCTGCCATGCTTGAAACTGTCGGTGACTCTCCGGTTCTCAAGGCCGAAGTCGTCCACGCTGTTCGAGAAGAAATGGTGGTTGAACTGTCCGACGTCGTCTTGCGCAGAACGGATTTGGGTAGTGCGGGACATCCAGGAGAAAGTGCGCTCGAGCTGTGTGCCGATCTCGTCTCCAGCGAACTTTCCTGGTCCTGCGAAAAGAGGACGCAGGAGTTGGACAAGTTGAGAGAGTTCTTTGCTCAGCAGGGTCGACTGAAGGATTTTCGCTCGCGAGCTCACACTCCTGGCCTTGATCCAGCTGGGGCACAGGTCTGATCGGCCGCCGTAGGACGGGAAGGGAATGAACAATACTTTGACGAAAGAGGCAAGGAAACCGGGAACGCCGGAGTTTCGACTGACCGGGCAGATTGAGCCCTTCGACACTTTCTGGGAAGCTCCAGAGAATGTCGAAAAAGGCTACTCCAGTTTCCTGAAGTTCTATAAACACAATTATCTCAAATATCTGCCGACCGATCGGAAAGCACGTATCCTTGTAATTAGCTGCGGCGCGGGTTATTTCGTAAACCTGTTGGTGAAAGAAGGCTACCAGAATGTCCTGGGAATCGATTCCGACAAAGCCAAGGTAGATCTCGCTCTGCAGAAAGGACTAAATTGTCGAACAGATCACGCCTTTTCTTACCTGAGCCAGGAGGCAGGTCACCTTGATGTCATTATCGCGGAACAAGAAGTAAACCATCTGACGAGGACCGAACTCGCCGAGTTTCTCGAAATCTGCCACGCACGTCTAGAGAAGGACGGCGTTCTGGTTGTTCATTCGCTCAATGGCGCCAACCCAATTACCGGTGCGGAAGCTCTTGCCCAAAATTTCAACCATTATCATACTCTGACCGAATACAGCCTTCGCCAGGTTCTGGAATATCACGGATTCCGGAATGTGAGGACGTTCCCTCTTAATCTCTACGTGTTTTTTGGGAACCCTCTAAATTATATTGCATGGTTGATTCATATATTGAATACACTTTTTTTCCGTTTTCAGTTTGTTCTCTATGGGAAGAAGAATAAGATTTTCACGAAAAAGCTAGGTGCAGTAGCTACGAAATGAACTTGGAAAGAAAGTAGCCGTTGTAAGCGAACTCCTGCCGCGGCAAGCCATTCCCCTCGGCTCTCGCTGTTACCAATCTCACTTTCGAGACGGTTACCATTTACATCCAGCCATCAATAATTCAGCGACTTTCGTTGTAACAGGATTCTCGTAATGAACCTTTTGATGCTGAACTATGAATACCCTCCGATTGGCGGAGGGGGAGGCGTCATCCACAAACTTCTAGCGGAAGAGCTTGCCAAGGAACACCGGGTGACGGTCATTACTTCGAGGCTTCGTGGCCAAGCAGCTCGGGAGATTATCAACGAAGTAGAGGTCGTCAGGGTACCCGTTTTGTTCCGTAAGGGGCTGAATGCGGCCAGCCTGGTCTCCATGCTGTCTTTTCCCCCAAGTAGTCTTTGGGCGGGCACTCAATTGCTGAGAAAGAGAAGATTCGACCTCATCCATTCGATGTTTGCCGTCCCTTCCGGGGTGCCGGGAACGCTGCTTGCCCGTTTCTTCGGGCTGCCTCATGTCGTCTCCGTGCTTGGCGGGGATATCTACGATCCTTCCAGAAGACTTTCGCCTCACCGTATGCCTATCCTGCATTTCACGGTGAAAAAGGTCCTGCAAGGGGCCAGCCGGATCACTGGAATGTCGAATGACATAATCAGTAAGACGAGAAAATTCTTTTCCTTCGACTCAGAACTCGTTTTGATTCCCCATGCCATCAGGCAGCCTGTCTTCGAGAAAAAGTCGCGGCAGTCCTTTGGTTATTCTCGGGACGAATTCCTACTCGTCACCATCGGTCGTTTGATCAGGCGGAAACAGGTGGATGCACTGCTTCAGATCTTCCATAAGCTGTTAACCAGAAACAGCCCAAGGGCCAGGTTGCTGGTGATTGGTGACGGTCCTAAGAGAGCAGAGTTGGAGGATCTTGCCTCGACACTCGGAATCGACTCCAAGGTTGACTTTCTGGGTAACGTCGGTGATGAGGAGAAGTTCCAACTCCTGGATCTCGGAGATGTCTTTGTTTCGACGGCAGAACATGAAGGCTTCGGTCTTGTATTTCTGGAGGCAATGGCGGTGGGCCTGCCCATTGTGTGCTACGACAACGGCGGTCAAACCGATTTCTTGTCCGACAGCTGTACTGGCCACGTCGTCAAACTGAATGATGGGACGGCTTTTGAACGACGATTGAGGCAGCTGGCTCAAAACCCTGAGCTGTTAAGCGAGATTGGCCGTTTCAATCGAGACGTGATTAAGCATTATTACATTGAAAACTGTGCCAGCAAGTACGTGGACCTTTATGAGAAGGTGCTTGCGAGAACGACAGATACAGTCACTGTGAAACTTGGTAAAAAGGCCTCACTACAAGGCTCGAAGTAGGGGAATGGTGTGAAATCTTCTCCTCGGTTCAACCATCTCCTGACCGTCTCGTCAATACTGATTTCAAGGAGCATTTAATGAGAATACTTGGAATAAGCGACCACATTACTTCAGGCGCGGCATTGATCGAAGACGGCCGCATCGTTGCAGCCGTCAACGAAGAACGACTTGCGCGAAAAAAGATGGTGATGGGATTTCCCCGGCGGGCCATTGAAGCCGTACTCGAAATCCGCGGGGTTCGTTGCGATCAATTGGACAGCATAGCGGTTGCCTCGCAAACAGGCCATTTCCTGAATGACTATGTTGATGTTTCAAACGGGATCTTCTCCCTCGACGAGGGGATCATCAAGGACCTGTTTTTCTCTGCCGGTGCCTATGCTGGATTCATGCGAAATCGTTTCCCAGTGATCGAGCAGGTCTACTACGGACTAAAACAGCCAATCTTCCAACGCCGCCGAAAGATGGTTCGTGAGGTAATGCGGAAGGAATTCGGGGCGAACTGTCCGATCGAGTTTTTCTCACACCACCACGCCCACGCAGCTACGGCTTATTATGCAAGTGGCTATGAGAACGCCCTGGTCGTGACACTGGACGCAGCCGGGGATGGACATTGTTCGCATATTTATGATGTGAGGAGAGGGAACTGGAACCTTCTCCCACTCGGTGCCTGCTTTTGATTCAATTGGGAATTACTACGCCTACGCGACTGAAATCTGTGGGTTCAAAGGCGGAAAACATGAGGGCAAGATTACGGGCTTGGCAGCTCACGGCAAGCCCACGTACTTGGAGACTTTGAAGCGCTTTATTCGTTATCAGAAAGGGACCATGACCAACATCTCTGGAGCCTATCGACAGTCGGCCTTCAGCAAAGTCCGGGCGGCCTTGCCCCCCGACTTTAGCAGAGAAGACCTTGCCGCGAGCATCCAGGACTTGACGGAAGATATCATTGTTCAATACGTGTCCCACTGGCTTTCGAAAACAGACCACCGCAACGTCGCGCTTGCCGGAGGTGTGGTTGCCAACGTGAAGGTGAACCAACGCATACACGAAATCGACGGTGTTGATTCTGTATTTGTTTTTCCGGCAATGTCCGACGAGGGAATCGCATCGGGATCTGCCCTGTTGAGCTATCACGAAGCTGATGTTCCAAACAAGCCTATACCGCAGCGCTGTCTTGATCATGTCTTCCTGGGGCCGGAATTCTCGGAAAGAGATATCGCCAAGGCACTCGACGATGCTGGAGTCGAGTACGGACGCTCCAAGAATCTGGAGACCGAGATCGCGGAACAATTAGCCCACAACAAGGTCGTCGCACGCTTTGCAGGCCGTATGGAGTACGGGCCGCGAGCGTTGGGCAACCGCTCGATCCTGTACCGGCCAGACGATCCTGCCGTTAATGACTGGCTCAACGAACGTCTGGGAAGAACAGAGTTCATGCCTTTCGCACCGGCGACTCTGGCGGAGAACGCTGCCGAATGCTACGAAGGCCTGAGCGGAGCCGAAGACACGGCACGTTTCATGACGATTACATTTAAGTGCACTCCCGCTATGCAGCGGCTCTGTCCCGGGGTCGTGCATCTCGACAACACTGCCCGGCCACAGCTTGTCAACAAATCGGACAATCCGGCTTACTATCGCATCATTCAACAGTTCAAGCAGCGCACGGGTCTTTCCTCAATCGTGAACACGAGCTTCAATCTCCACGAAGAGCCAATCGTCTGTACACCGGATGATGCCATCCGCGCTTTTACAATTGGGCACCTCGACTTCCTTGCAATTGGCCCTTTCCTGGCCAAGAACCCCAAGGCAGAAGAGAACATTAGGGTGCGGGCGACGGCAGCTCAGAGGTGAAACGATCCGGCTTCTCCCAGCTCTATCGCGGGTGCGTGCGAAAAACCCCGTTGGCTGAACTCATGCAGAATTGGAGAGATTGATGGCGACCCCGATTGGCCACGCGCTGGCAGGTTATGCCGTCTATCGTGTCAGGGGTCGCCGGAATGACCACACGGGCGGCTGGTTTCTTCTTTGTATTCTACTGGCCATGGCTCCGGATCTGGACTTCTTACCGGGTCTTCTCGTCGGTCTACCAGTCCTTTACCACCAGGGGATCTCCCACAGCCTGGCCTTTGCTCTGGCAGTCAGCTGTATCGTTACCATGCTCTGCCGTAGCTGGCTACAGGGTCATTTTCTTGGCAATTGGATGACATTGTTCGCGGCGTACACGTCCCATTTGTTGATTGACCTTCTGGGACCGGACCGACGCCCACCCTTCGGTATTCCACTCTTTTGGCCAGTGCTGGACGAACACTATTTATCCAGCTTTCAGCTATTGCTGGGCGCAAGCCATGCAAAGTCGACCCTGACGGGAACTTCCGGCTGGCTGGCTGGCATTCTTCAATTCAGGAATGTGGTGGCCATCTTGACGGAGATTGCAGTGATCGCTCCAGTCGTGCTGCTGGTCCAGTTCCTAACCCGCCGGAGGAGCCGACCCGCCCAAGCTGAGACGACCCTTGGAAGCTGAATGAGATACTGAGGGCTCAGTAGGTCACCCTGCGGCTGAGCCGGAGGGAGTTTCATCTCATGCAGTTCAAACAGTTCGGTTTTCTGATAAGGAGTAGGTTATGAAGGTCGCTGTTACGGGAGCCTCCGGGTTTGTCGGCGGAAACCTGTGTCACCACCTCATTCAGCGGGGGTACTCCGTGATCCCGGTTGACCGTACGCTGCAGCGAGCGAAAGAACTTCCAGCAGCTGATCTTGACGTCCGACTCGGCGACGTCACTGACCGTGGTTCTTTGGAGATCGCGTTTGACGGCGCCGATGCAGTGATTCATTTGGCAGCACTCTTCAACAACCCCGAGGCATCCAAGAAGGAATTTCACAGGGTCAACGTGGAGGGAACCGGCCACGTCCTCGAGGCGGCTCTTCACTGCGGCGTCGGACGGGTCATTCACTGCAGCACAGTTGGCGTTGCCGCAAGTGGATCCAATCCGCCTTACGATGAGAAAACACCCTATGCGCCTCCTGACGACAAGTACGAGCAGACCAAATGCGCAGCCGAGCAACTTGCCTTGGAATTCCATCGGCGAAATGGACTGCCGTTGATCGTTGTCCGTCCCGCTCAAGTGTACGGTCCGGGCGACGCCAAGGCGAAATTCTACAGGATGGTCAAGAGGGGGGTTATCGTCAATCCGGGGAAGACCATGAAGCACCTGGTGTACATCGACGATCTGTGTCGGGCGTTCGAGTTGTGCCTCAGCGCCGATCAGGCCTTGGGAAAGGTGGTCATCATTGGGGGTCGTGAAGCCATTAGTCTCAAGGAACTCATCAACATCGTAGCCCGTGAACTCGGAGTGAAGCCACCCCGAATCCGGCTTCCTGCCCTGCCGATTACATTCATCTGTGGCGCCACGGAAAACCTGAGCAACTTGCTGAGAATCAAGCCGCCCTTGTTTCGGCGGAGCATGGACTTTTTCACCCGATCCGTCTCATTTGACGTGACCAAGGCCGCGGAGCTCCTCGGCTTCGAGAGTGTGATCGATGTTCCTACCGGAGTCGGTCTCACGGCGGCTTGGTATAAGAAGAGTGGCCATCTATAGAGCGATGTTCGGGGCCGCCGTAAGCAGCAATTGCGGCTGTGTGTCCAGCTAAGGCTGGTGTGTTCGGCAGGAGTCAGTCCTGCCAGGGTAAAAGTCAGAAGCTCTGTAGCTTGGATGGCAGGGTGGAGGGAAACTAAAGCCTTGAAGCCCATCGACAAAACCATCTATAGGGTGGTGAGCGAGTCACTGGGCCGTAATGCAAATGAACGCAGAAGTGGCCTCGAAAGTGCGAAGCCTCGGAGGCCGAGCCTGCAACCGTAGGGTGAAGGCAGCATGGACTTCCGCAGACTGACTGAAGCGGTGGTCCACTCCGGCGGGGTGGAAGCGGCGGCACGGTGACAAGGACATGCCAAGCAACTGGAGAAGCCCTCCTCGTCCCGTCGAGAAATCGACGCGGAGAAAGGTAGGCCGTATAACCGGCGACACCGGGAAGTCGGCCGAAGACGAGAGGGGTGGCGGATGGGTCTGTATTAGCTGTGAAGCGCGGGTAATGCCTGTGGAGCGAAGGGACCCAACTGTCGGTAGTTCCTCAGTCGACAAAGGGAGGCAGGGGCGAGATGATAAAGGCGTCCGACAATCTGCAAGACCTGAGACGGAGGATATACGTCAAGGCGAAGGCTGAACCGTCCTGGCGTTTCTGGGGGTTGTACGTCCATGTCTGCAAAATGGAAACCCTTCGTGAAGCCTATCGATTGGCCAAGAAGAACAAAGGAGCCCCCGGAATCGATGGGGTTCGCTTCGAGGCCATCGAAGAGAGTGGAGTAGAGGAGTTTCTCGAGCAGATCCGGGACGAGTTGACCTCACGCAAGTATCAGCCGCAGCGGGTCCGGAAGCAGGAGATTCCGAAGGACGGGGGCAAAGCTCGCGTTCTATCGATCCCGACCATCCGGGACCGTGTGGTCCAGGGAGCGCTCAAGCTAATCCTGGAACCCATCTTCGAGGCGGACTTCCAAAAGGGGTCCTATGGCTATCGCCCGAAGCGGACCGCTCATCAGGCGGTTCACAGAGTAGCTCAAGCCATTGTGGAGAACAAAACCCGGGTGGTGGACGTGGATTTGAAGTGCTACTTCGACAACGTCCGGCACGACATCTTGTTTGAGAAAGTGGCAGCACGCGTCCAGGATCGAGAGATCCTGCACCTGCTAAAACTGATCGTGAAAGCGAGTGGCAAACGGGGTGTTCCTCAGGGTGGAGTGATTTCACCGTTGATCGCTAATCTCTACCTGAATGAAGTGGATCGGATGCTGGAACGGGCCAAACGGGTCACGCGAAGTGGCCGCTACACGTATGTGGAGTATGCCCGGTTCGCCGATGATCTGGTCATTCTCATCGATGGCTATCGGCGGCATGCTTGGCTTCTACGGGCGGTACGCCAGAGGCTCCGGGAGGAGTTTGCCAAACTCCGAGTCGAGATCAATGAAGAGAAGAGTCGAATCGTAGACCTGAGCAAAGGGGAAAGCTTTGGATTCCTGGGCTTTGAGTTCCGCCGTGTGCGCAGCTTGCGGGGACGGTGGCGGCCGCATTATGTGCCCAAGCTGAAAAAGCGAACGGCACTGGTGCGGAAGCTCAAGGAGATCTTCCGGCGCTTTCAATCCCAACCTATAGGGCGGGTAATCGAACTGATCAACCCGATTCTTCGAGGTTGGGTCAACTACTTTGCGGTAGGGCATTCGAGTCGATGTTTCTCTTTCATTCGTGACTGGGTGGAAAAGAAGGTGCGACGGCATCTGATGCGTGCCCGGAAACTCCGGGGCTTCGGTTGGAAGAGGTGGAGTCGGCGCTGGCTGTATCAGGAGTTGGGCTTGTACGATCAGTACAGGGTTCAGCGCTTTCAGCCCCGCCGATAGCCAAACCAGCTCGATAGGTCTCATAAGCCCTTTCGTGAAGCCGAGAGGAAAGCGCAGTGCGGGAAATCCGCATGCTGTGTTTGACGAGGCGGGAGCTGGAAACGGGGCCTGAGATGGCTACCGCGCCAGCTCTCGACCCTACCGGGCAGGTCAGCCTCGAATTGCAGAGAACAAGTCACCACATTGAGGAAGAATTTGCGACACCAGATCCCAATGATGCTGAAAGTTGTCATCAGTATCGGTCTCATCGCATTGATCATCTGGAGCACAGACCTCAGCGGCGCCCTGGCTGCAATGAGCCAGGTCAGAGTCTCCATGTTTGGCTGTGCCCTGCTGATCATGCTTGTCAACATGCTTTCTCGAGCCTACAAATGGCAGCTGCTGTTAGAAGTACAAGACGTACGTGTTCCCCTACTAAGAATCCTGAACCTCATGTGGATGTCGATGTTCTTCAATAACTTCACGCCCGGAACCTTGGGCGGTGATGTCTTTCGGGTCTACAAAGTGCGCGGTCAATCCTCGACCGGTGGGGTCGTATCATCGGTGGTCTTTGAGCGAGCTACCGGCTTCTTCATGGCCATTGTCCTGGCACTGGTTTCCGGTCTCGCTCTTCTGCTGGCCGCCGATTCACTGGTTTCCATTCAAAGCCTCGCAGTGCTCATTCTACTGGCAGTCGTAGTCGGCTCCTGCTCATTTCTCGCCGTGATGGTTTTGGTCAAGAACACCCAAGCGCTACTGCAAAAGAGATTGCCAAAGGTCGCGCGGGCCCTCGAGGAATTCTCGGCCAGCCTTCTTCTCTATCGAAGACATGGTAAGATCGTCGCGATTGCTCTCCTCCTCTCACTGGTTTTCTATATCCTCAAGAGCTTGACCATTTATTTCTTCGTTCTTTCCGTCAACGCCACCGCCTCCTTTGCTGTCTTCCTGTTCTTTGCGCCCTTACTGGGGCTTCTGGTCATGATTCCCATCTCGCTAAACGGAATCGGCATTCAGGAAGGCTCGTACATCCTATATCTGGAGAGGCTCGGCCTGGAGGACTCAGCGGCCTTGCTGGTTGCAGTGATAGCCCGAATCGCGGTACTCATCCTAGGCCTGATCGGGGGTCTCTTGTTTCTTGTCCAGAGCGGCAGTCGAAGCAAGGAGTCTGGACTCACAGGATGACCTCCTGCATGAAACCCGATGACGAAAACCGTGTCACTCTATCCAAGAACGCAAAGGACTGCTTCGGGAACCCTCTTGCGCACCTGACTTACAATCTGACCGAAGAAGATCGCAAAATGTTGGTTGGCTGCCGAGAGCTGACGCTGGAGATATTTAGACGACTGGGAGTTCATGTTATTCGGGAGGCTGCGCCAGCCTATTCCAGGCACCACATCGGAACTTGCCGGATGGGAGACAATCCAACGACGAGTGTGGTCGATCGCAATCTGAGGGTCCATGAATGTCCCAACCTCTATATCGGCGGGAGCGAAACGTTTGTTACGGGGGGTGCGGTGGGGCCTGTGCTGACGATCGTCGCTTTGGCACATCGTTTGGCAGAGCAGTTGGACAGTAGGCTCCGACTTGGCCAATTCTGATGCCATCCAGAGACGCTCTCCTTAGGAATGTTCGCACCCTCCGATTCGGGAGTCCAAGCATGGGATTTCGGACTGAGTAGAGATGGCACGAAATAGCATCCGAACCTTGGTCGGCCGAACGCTCACTGCCTTCCATTTACGCGATTTGGCAAGAAGGCTGGAAGCCAAGATCTCTCCGAAGCGATTTCGACCTGCCAACGCAAGCACACCGGGTGCGGTCGCACGAGCGATGAGAATGATTGTCGAGCAGGGACTCGACGACCAGGGAGACTACTTCGAATTTGGAGTTTACCGTGGCTTTACCTTTTGGTATGCGCAGAGTTATATGAGGCAGTTGGGGAATCATTCCATGAAGTTTGTTGGACTGGATTCATTCGCCGGGTTGCCGCATGTCGATGGGAGCGATGCGTACAAGGGGGACTTCTACGGCGGTCAGTTCTGCGCGGAACTAGACTACGTTCGCAAAATGCTAGATCGTCATGGCGTTGATTGGAATCGCACGATCTTAGTCGCGGGATTCTACGAAGACACACTTACCCCGAGTCTCAAGGAAAAGTATGGTTTATCCAAAGCAGTCCTTACCCTAATTGACTGTGATCTTTACGCATCCTCGTCGGAGGCATTACGTTTTATTGCTGATATGCTATTGGATGGATCAATCATAATCTTCGATGATTGGAATGCCTTCGACTCAGATGATGACAGGGGGGAAAGGCGAGCATTTCGTGAATTCTTGGCCGCACACCCCGAATGGCTTTCTGAGCCCCTCTTCGCATACGGCAGTTATGGTCAGGTATTTCAAGTACGTTCCTCGAAAGCCTTAGTGTACTGTCCGGAAAGTTCACGATGTTAATAGTCAGGGCTTTTCGCTATCATTCCGTATGGCAAGACCACATATCCAACTACAACTCCCCGAAGACGATCGAGAGATTTTGCGTTCCTGGTTGCGAGCCTCCAAGACCCGGCGCAGTCTGGCCGAAAGGGCCGAGTTGATCCTGCTTTGCGGCCAAGGGTTAACGGCAACACAGGTGTCTGAAAGACTGTCCAAGCGCTTGCTCACTGTTCAGAAGTGGCGACGACGCTACCTGCAGCAGGGACTGTCAGGACTGGAGGATCAACCTCGCTCAGGCCGCCCCCGAAAGTTAGCGCCGGCCAAAGTGCGAGCCATCCTCAAGGCCACGGTACAACGGGTTCCCTGTGAGTCGACCTTCTGGAGTGTGCGCCTGATGGCCGAGTACGCCGGAGTGAGCCGCCATCAGGTCACTCAGATCTGGAAGGCGGCCGACCTGAAACCTCATCGAATCCGCAACTTCAAAATCAGTCACGACCCTCATTTCGCCGACAAGGTGATCGATGTCGTCGGGCTTTACATGGACCCTCCTGACAATGCTCTGGTCTTATCCGTGGACGAGAAGACCCAGATCCAAGCCCTGGATAGAACCCAGCCCATGCTCCAGCTCAAACCCGGACAGATCGAGCGACGAACACACGACTACAAGCGGCACGGCACGGCTAGCCTTTACGCCGCTTTCGATGTGGCCACGGGAGAGGTGATGGGGCGCATCACGAAACGGCATCGAGCCCAGGAATTCTTGGCCTTTTTACGCCAGATCGATCAAGCGCTCGATCCCAATCTGGACGTTCACCTCATCCTGGACAACTCCAGTACTCACAAAACCCAGAAGGTTCGAAGTTGGCTGGCGCGCCGAGAACGCTTCCACCTGCACTTTACTCCTACCAGCGCCTCCTGGCTCAATGCCGTGGAGACCTGGTTCTCTCAGCTGGAGCGTCGCTCCATCTACCGCAACTCCTTCACCAGCGTTCGAGATCTGCGACAGGAGATCCGACGATACATACGAGTCCACAATCAACACTTGGCCAAGCCCTTCAAGTGGCGCGCCACCGCCGATTCCATCCTGGCAAAGGTCAAAAAAGCGAGAGAATCAATCACTCAATGTTAACGTCGGGAATTTATCGGACAGCACACTAGGCCAGTTTTTCTTCGATCCGAAGCCCTATAGATCATTGCACTAGATGTTCTGAGTTTGGCCCCACAGATGTGCTGTGGGTCGATTACTGGTTAGCTCTTTGGCCTGTACGTCTGATGCAGTGGTTTATCGCTTTGATGTATTCTCGGCTGGAGGTTCCAAGCTCCAAAACGGAAAGCTGGAATGGTTCAACGGGAATCCCCTCTTCTAATATCTTGCGAATGTGCGAATGATGGAATAGCGCGATCTACGTTTTCCACGGGCCACCGTTCGTCCGGCTGCACGCCTTGTATATCGTTTTCCTGGGAAGCATCCGGTAGTCGTTGAGTCTGCGGCCAATCAACGGCGCGCTTGCCCGAAAAACGGCGCCAATGATTTGAAAAACACCCACCCCCAAGAAAAAGCAGGCAAGCCTCGGTTGCTGGCAGCGAAGAAGTCACCCGAGTTGACCTGAATTTCGGTCGCTTTCCTTACTAAAGGAGCGGCCTTCAAAAGAGGAATAGAGCCGACATGCGAAAAACACCGTTTATTATCATCTGGCTGCTCCTGAGCCTATCCAATGTTCTGGCTGAGGGAAATCGATGGCCAGGTTGGCGGGGGGATGGCAACGGGCTTTCCGAAGCCCGCAACCTACCAGTCGAGTGGAGCCCCGACCACAATATTCTCTGGAAGACTCGCATTGGCGGAGACGGCATCTCATCTCCTATTGTCTGGGATGATCGCGTCTTTGTTTCCACGGCAATCGAGAGTCCAGACAGGATTCTCAGCAAAAAGCAACTCATCTGGTTTAGCTCCGGAATCTTGATCCTGTTCTTATTGTCGACGGGCTACCTGATCGTCTCCGGAATGGCTAAGCGAGACAGAAGCGGACCTCAGTGGTGGTTTGCGGTGGCTCTTTGGATGGATCGGCTCCTGGTCACGGGGGCGACCCTACTTTTTGTGTACATGCTTCTTGAGCTCCTCTTTCAAACGGAGCCCTTCAGAGAAGGCGATCCCGGCGGAACCTGGATGGCCTCGTCAAGAACTCTAATGCTGGGTTTGATCGCGGCTGTCGGCTTCCTTCCTGTACGCTCGAAATGGCGCCTCCTGGGTTTACCTCTGCTTGGCGGCCTGAGTCTCGCTTTCTATCTCTGGCTGCCTCTACGCGAAGCGACTCTGCCGTTCGGGATAAGACGCCTGCTAAAAGTCGTGGGTCCGATGACTGTTGCTGGTGTATGGTATCTTTTCGCTTATCTCTTGTCTCGATTCGCTGATGACAGCCTTGCTCCGAACCGCTGGGTCAGTCGGGCGGCATGTGCCCTCAGCCTCTTCTTGCTGGTGGCCCTCAACTTTACCTTTTTTAATGTCTGGGTACCTCAGCGCTCTCGCAATGTCGTGGCGCTTGATCGAGCCACTGGAGAAGTACTCTGGGAGCGCGCTGGTTTCAGAGCTCCGAGCGGAAGGAAGTACAGGACGAATTCCTACGCGACACCCACTCCTGTGACGGACGGGAGATTCCTTGTGGCCAACTTCGGTCCGGGGATGGTCTGTCTGGATTTTGAGGGAAATATCCAATGGACCAGAATGGAGCCTCTATACCGTGAGTATTTGCGCTATGGGGCTAGTAGTTCGCCGGTGATTGTAGGCGATCGTCTCATCCTCCCCTTCTTCGCCGAGAACCCCGATGCTGGCGCCGGCGACCACACTTACCCGTTTCAAATACATTCTTATCTGGCCGCCCTCGACTTGGCCACTGGCAAGGAGTTGTGGAGAGCTGATTCTATTCCAGGTGCCCACGAATCCTACGGGACTCCCCTGGTTCTAAAAGGGCAAGAAGAGACCCTGGTCCTGATCACGACCTACCACCATGGGCTGGCATTCGATGTTGACACGGGAGAAAGACGCTGGTTGTTCCAGGCCCCCCTTGAGCAACCAGTACCAAGCCCCGTTTCAGACCAGGAATCCGCCTATCTGGCCGGTGGAACACACGGTCCAGCCAGCGTGACGGCTGTGCGTTTGGGTGGCCAAGGGGATATCACGGAGACGCACCAGAAATGGCAGGTCACCAAGGGGATCCCAGACGTCTCTTCGCCGGTGGTCTTGGGAGATCAAATCTACTGGGTCACGCTGAACGGGATCTTCTATTGTGCCGACAAGGAAAGTGGCGAGATCCTCTACCGGAAACGGTTGACAGGAGGGAGGTTTACCGGAGCGTTGGCCGCCGGCGACGGCAAGATCTACATACCCTCCTCGGACGGTACAACCAGTGTCGTGGCCGCGGGATCTGAGTACAGGTTGCTTTCGAAGAACTCAATCGATGAGGACACACTTGCATCTCCAGCCCTGGTCGAGGGACAGATATTCATTCGCGGTCTTGAGCACCTTTATAGCATCGCGAATCCTAGACCCGTAAGGAGTCCCCCCGGCTCTGCCGGGGAGGCAGCCAGAGTTTGACAGTTCCGGGAATAGGTGAAAAAACTCCCTTCCGTGAGCCGAGCAAAGCATCACGAAAAGGAGTTTTATGAGTAACTACCAGAGCTTACAGCATACAAAATGGGAGTGTAAGTACCATGTGGTGTTCATCCCCAAGTACCGCAAGAAGTTGATTTATGGGGAGCTGCGCAGACATCTCGGTCAGGTGCTGCGACGGTTGGCTGGGCAGCAGGAAAGCTTGATTGAAGAGGGCCACCTGCTGCCGGATCACGTGCACGTGATGATCTCGATTCCGCCAAAGTTTTCTGTGGCGCAGGTGATCGGGTACATCAAAGGGAAAAGCGCCATCCACATTGCGAGGAACTTTTCAGAGAGTCGGCGTAACTTTGTTGGACAGCACTTCTGGGCTCGCGGATACTTCGTATCGACGGTGGGTCGGGATGAGAAAGTGATTCGTGAGTATATCCGGCGGCAAGAAGCAGAAGATCGTCGCCAGGATCAGCTCAGGCTGCTGTAGCCAAGCCACCTGTAGGTGGCACAAGTGGCCGCGGTAGCGGCAACGTCAAGTCCGCTTTGAGCGGCTCACAAGATTAAAGCCCCCGGCTTTGCCGGGGGATACTTACTGCTGAAGGCCCCAACTAATGTTGAGCCGGCCGGTGCGTATGCTTCTCTCCAGATTCCGGATCGAGACCCTTGTTCCGGCGGATGAACACGAGAGCGCCCAATAAGCCCATTGAAACCTGCCCCGCCAACAGGAAGAGCCAGGAAAAGGCCAAGCTGGTTTCGACTGGAACCGAGAAGGCCGAGAAAAAGAGTGCGTAGAGGTTTTCGTTTACACCGATTCCCTGGAAAGATACCGGAAGCATGACGAGAAATAACGTAGCCGGAACGGCGAACAGAAGAAAAGTTAGGGGAATCTGTTGTCCCAAGGACAACGCTCGAATGACAAAATAGTGGCCGCTGATCACAGCAAGATGAGCGACCAGCGAAAGGAGGAGGGTGAGGACCACTTGGGCGAGCGTCAGAGACTGGAAGGAAGCCTTAAGACCCAGTTTCCGGTTGAGAGTGTTTTGGATGAAGGGAAATCTCTTCGAGCCCATCGACACCGCGGGCAAAGCCACTAGTACAATCGCGCAGGTGGTCACCCAGACCGTCGCTACGACTTCAACTGGGGGCAGATTCCGATAGAGGATGATTCCCGAACCCAGCAAACCCAGCAGTGCTGCTAAGCCCAGGATCTTCTCCAGAAGTACGGTTGCGCTCGGAATAGCAATGCCTTTCTGGGACCTCACAGCACTGACTCGATAGGCATCACCACCCAGATTTGCAGGTGTGGCCAGGTTGAAGAAAGTCGCAATCGCGTAGGTGACGAGCGAGCTCCGATACGACACGACGACATCCTGATAACCCAGCAACAACTGCCATCGCAAGGCCAAGATTGCTGTCCGGCCCAGAACGCAGGCGAAGGTCGCGGGGAGCCAAACGAAGTGGGTGCCCGATACCACCCCCGCCAATTGGGACCAATCGACCTGGCGCAGAACTAGAAATAGCAGAAGAGCGGTACCGAAGATTTTGACTAAGGTGATGCCCCACTTTCTTCTTTTCTTGGAGTTCCCTGGCTTAAGCACGGCCACCCTTGTAGACGGGCGCTGTGAAGAAGTCAACTCGCCTGCCTGTGGCTCAGCAGGCAAGCGAGTTTCTGAGCGGTCAAGATGTTAGCTCAGTAACCTTGGTGACGCCCGCCTGCCGCAGCCGACGCTCGACTCGAATCTATCAAGAATCTTTGGGTGAGTTGAGCATTGAGGTTCGCTGCGTCCCCGTGTTAGGAACTAGGACTCCGGCGAACTGGGCCGAAAGCTGGCACGGTATCCAGGAGGTCACGCTGCAGTTTCTTAAGCTCCAGTACTATCGAGTTTCTGGTTCTGTAGAGAAACAACAAGGGAATCTCGGATTTCGGATTGCGGATTTGGATTGCTGAAACCCTCTGTGCCAATAATGGTGAGACACTTCTTCCCGGCTAAATTAGAGTAGAGGGCGAGAAGCTGGATTACAGAATGATAGAAAACAGAAGCGACAAGAAACTGAGGATTTTGGAAACCTCGGAGCGGAGGGGAGAGGTCTCCAAAATCGCTGCGGGACGGACCGAGCCCGAGAAGGCGTTGCCGCGACCCGACCCGGAAGTTCCTGCCAAGGCAACCCGTCGCCGGTTTTCAGCCCGCTATAAGCTCCGGGTCCTGGAGCAGGCCGATGGCTGCGAAGAGTCGGGCGAAGTGGGAGCATTACTGCGCCGAGAAGGACTTTACTGGTCGAATCTGCAGACCTGGCGACGCCAACGCGAGCACGGAACGCTGCAGGCATTGACCCCTCGCAAGCGGGGACGAAAGGCAAAGCCGGTCAATCCTCTGGATCATCAACTGAGGCAAGTGGAGGCTGAGAATCGGAAGCTGAAACGCAAGCTCGAGAAGTTTGAAGCCATGCTGGATCTCCAAAAAAAAGTCTCGCAACTGTTGGGAATCTCTCTGGCGAGCAGCGAAGAGAACGGAGACGAGAGCTGATGGACGAAGCTTTGCGATTCTCACAATCCCACGGAGTCCGTGCCGGCTGTCAGGCTCTGGATCTGCCGCCACGCCCGGATCCTGCCGCAGCCGACGCTCGACTCGAATCTATCAAGAATCTTTGGGTGAGTTGAGCATTGAGGTTCGCTGCGTCCCCGTGTTAGGAACTAGGACTCCGGCGAACTGGGCCGAAAGCTGGCACGGTATCCAGGAGGTCACGCTGCAGTTTCTTAAGCTCCAGTACTATCGGTTTCTGGTTCTGTAGAGAAACAACAAGGGAATCTCGGATTTCGGATTGCGGATTTGGATTGCTGAAATGAGTAAGAACGAGTGTTGGCAGTGAAGCTCAAGAGTCTGTTGAACATGACTTTCATGACTTTCATGCGAGTTTCCCTTGCTCTACTACTATCCCTTTGTCTTGGAATCGGCTTCGTGCGTAGCCAGGACGGGGGAACGTCCGAACCCATTCCCCCGCAGGAACGGGAGGCCCTGATTGATCTTTACGTGCAAGCGGGCGGCGAAGAGTGGTTCAACGCTGAAGGATGGCTCGGACCGGAGGGAACTGAGGGGGAGTGGCATGGTGTGGAGGTTCGCGAGGGTCAAGTCTTCAAGATCAACCTGTCTGCGAATAATCTCGTCGGCTCCCTTTCGACCGAGATCGGCCTGCTCTATGAGCTTGTCGAGTTGCGGCTCAATGACAACGCCCTTTCAGACAAACTGCCGGACAGTCTCGAGGATCTTCCCAACCTAAAGACCCTCTCCCTTGCCGGCAACAAGCTCAGTGGCTCCGTTCCAGGTTTTCTAGGCCGGATGCAGCAATTGGAATCGGTTCTCCTGGATAACAACTTGTTTACGGGAGCGATTCCTCAGTCTCTTGGCGATTCGAGTAGTCTCAGGAATATCTCCTTATCCGGCAACCGACTAAGAGGGCAAATCCCAGCGGAACTGGGACAACTGCAACAGTTGAGATCTCTCAATCTCTCCCGGAATGAACTGACTGGACCGATTCCACGGGAAATGGGAGCCCTTGAGGCTCTCCAAGTTCTCAACCTCGGGGAGAACGGGCTTTCCGGAAGAATCCCCGCTCAGCTGGGCGGCCTCTCACGCCTGTTCAGTCTTCGCCTCGACCACAATCGCCTTCGCGGCCGGCTACCCCCCCAACTGGGAGACCTTAGTCGATTACACTTTCTCGACGTAAGCTTCAATAACTTTACTGGGGCGATCCCCGCCGGGTGGCAAAGCATGAGCGAGCTTCATTCACTTTTGGCCGCTGACAACCAGCTCAGCTTGACTATCCCGGCTGAGATCGGGAGCCTGCTCAATCTGCAGAACCTCTCACTGAGCCGCAACCGCTTCGGTGGACCACTCCCTTCCGAGTTGGGACAGCTCGAAAATCTGCGCTACCTTTCTCTGGGCCACAATCAGATCTCTGGAACCATTCCACCAGAAATCGGGAATCTCCGGTCGCTTCGAGTTCTCGCGCTCAACGATAACCAGTTGAGCGGGGAGACCCCCCCGCGCTTTTCGAATTACCTGTTCTGCAGTCTCTCTCGCTCTCAGAGAATGATCTCGAGGGAGGAATCCCCGCCACGATCAACAAGTCGGGGAGTCTCCAGTCGCTGGAACTTGCCAATAACCGATTCGAAGGCGCAATACCGGCTTCAATCGGATCTCTGAGCTCTCTCCGCAGAATCGATCTGGCGAACAATAGCTTCTCAGGCGGACTTCCTCAGAACATTGGGAACTTGGATCGACTCACCTTGTTGAATCTCGCGGGAAACGAACTCGCTGGGACGATTCCTTCCGAAATCACGCAGCTGACGCAGTTGCAATTCCTCCGTCTCGAGAACAACGCTTTAACCGGCCCCATCCCGATTGACATAGGCAGTCTCCTAGAACTCTTGGAATTGGGTCTGGGTGGCAATCTGTTGAATGGCCAACTTCCAGAGTCGATCTGTTCACTTCAGAATCTGCGCCTTCTTTCGGTGGAGAAGAACCGGCTGACCGGCCCCGTCCCGGGCGATATCGAACAGCTCAACCAGCTGACACAGCTCTTGCTTTACGATAATCAGTTTGAGGGGCCGATACCGGCCGAGATCGGGGACCTGACGGGCCTCGATAGCCTGCGCTTGTACTCCAACCGATTTGACGGTCTCATCCCCCCTTCTATTGGGATGCTTTCCGGACTCAGAGACCTGGACCTGAGCAACAATCAACTCTCCGGTGAGATTCCGGCAAGTCTTGCCAATCTTGCGCGGCTGGAATATCTCAGTCTCGCGGGCAACCACTTGTGGGGTCCCATACCGGCCGAATTGGGACGTCTCAGCAAGCTGAGATCGTTGAATTTGGGGCACAACCGGCTCGAGGGTGCGATTCCTCCCGTTCTCTTGGGGATGCCCCAATTGCTGCGTCTCTCGCTGGAAGACAATCGCCTCAGTGGAGAGATTCCGGTCACCCTAACTGCGCTTCCGGCTGCAGTTATGGACCTGGAGCTTCTTTCTTTATCTGGCAACTACTTGACCGGCCCGATCCCCACACAACTCAGCCTGCTCTCACGGCTGGAGGTGCTGGCCCTGGACAATAACCAGCTGCTGGGTCTGATCCCTTCCGAGCTCGGAAATCTCGCACAACTTCGAGTCCTCGCGCTGGCCAATAACACCCTCGAAGGTGAGCTCCCCGCGTCACTCGGAAGGCTTTCCCAGCTCCAGGTCCTCTCGCTTCGCTCCAACTATTTGTCCGGAGAGGTTCCAGCCGACCTGCTCGATCTTAGTCGCCTCGGTGATCAACAGCTGGATCTTCGTTGGAACCAGCTCTCTTCGGGAAACGAGAGTTTGGAACAGTTCCTCGGTCAGAAGCAGCTGGGAGGAAACTGGAGAATCCGGGACGTCTTTTTCCCTTTCTACCTGGAGGAGGACGTCCCTCCCCAGGGCGGCTCTTTTTCTGGATTCTCGATCTCCAATCAGGCCGATGAATTCGTTGACTTGCAGATCGAGAGCTTCGGTGATTTGACAACCTGCCCGACGGATCTCCTGAACGTGACTCTGGATCAGGGAGAGCAAGTGCTCAGACTGGGCCGGGATCTCTTCTGTCCTTCTGCTCTCCCTACGGCTCAAGTCGGTTGGCTTCGGATTACGACAAGCCACCCGGAGATAGGCACGTTCTTCCAATTCTTCAACTGGAATCTCAGCCGGATGGATGGGTCCATATCTGTCGAGCGAGCATCGCGGCGTTTGGTCTTTGATCGGATCTATCAGGGACCTCTTGCCTTTCGTGGCCAACCTGCTGAGACCCGGATTCATTTGGTCAATCCCAATGTCGATCCGGTAACCGTTCGGCTCACACTTCACCTGACTTCGATCTTTCCAGCACAGATTCTGGATACAAGGGTGGCGCTGATGCCGTATGGCCTGTTGTCGATGGATGTGGAGGAGTTGTTCGATATACCCGAGGTTTCAGAGGGTTTCCTGGAAGCAGAAGTGGAAGAGGGTAGAGGCATCCTCGGGTTCCATTACGTGAGTCTCGGCGATGAGCAGACGATCTTCGCCTTGAATCCCTGGATCGAGTTTGACGCCTCCCGGCTTTATTCAGCCCAGGCCAGTGAGATCCCTTCCCTACTCTTCACGAACCTCAAAGTTCTCAATGTCAGTGACGAGGCGCGAACGGTGAGCCTCTCCGTGTTTGACGAGGTGGGAAATAACGTCGGAGAAACTGTGGACTATTTGCTTCTTCCCAGAGAGACGCTCGAGTCTGATCTCTCGGAGTTGATGGATCTGCCCCCCTCGGTCACGGGGTCTCTCGAGATGACCGCGAATGGACCAGGAATCATTGGCGACGTGGTGTTTGGAGACCCGGGCCAGTTGCAGTTTGCTGCAGCTCTTCAGCTCCAAGCGGAGCCGTTCTCGGGAGCCGTGTTCAATCAGGTGGCTAATCTGGAAGGCTTTTTTACGGGGTTGGCCTTTTTCAATCCGGGGCCCGACCCGGCCGAGATCGAGATTGGTGTCTTTTCTCCCCAAGGAGTGCAAACGGGGGTGAGGGAACTTCAACTGGATCCGTTCCACAGAATCTCGAGAACCGTCGCGGAACTAGTACCCGAAACCGAGGGGCAGAGGGGAGGCTATATCGTGGTCTCTTCAACGGTTGACATCGTAGCGCAACAACTGTTTGGCACCAACAACCTGACGGCGCTCTCGGCTGCACCACCGACGAATTCTAGGCGAAGGTAGGAAATTGCGGATTTCGGATTTGGGATTTCGGGAATCATGGATTGCGGATTGGGGAGTTTAGATCAACCATGCGATATCTCATCCTGACCGTGACCTTCGCCATCAGCACGCTTGCTGGCTACTCCCAGTCCGTCAAACTGGCGTGGGATCCCCCCGACGGCTGCTGGGTTGCGGGCTACAACGTCTACCGCTTCAATGTCTCTGGGGGACCTTATCAGAAGCTGAACCAGGAACTTATAGGCCCGCCGTTCTATGCCGACTTAGAAGTTGAACCGGGCGGAACTTTTTATTACGTTGTCACTTCGGTCGATATCGAGGGACTTGAAAGCGCCTATTCAAGCGAAGTCAAGGCCAAAGTCGAACTCGAGCTGATGTCAGTAAGTGCCGGGCCCGACCTGGAAGTGTACGGTGGTGAGCTGGTTCTGCTCACGGCCAACTGCCCAGTGATGCATGCCGCCTTTCTCTGGATGCAGGCTACGGGACCGATTATCTCGATCACTGAGATGAATATGCAGGAACTGGTCTTTCTGGCGCCAGAAGTCACCTCACAGACCGAGCTTGTGTTCGAGGTCAAGGCTGTGGACGGGGTGGGAAGGGAAGCGACGGACATGGTGATGGTAACAATCCTCCCTCCCAGGACGGGCGAATAGAGTGGGAACTCGAGGGGAGAGATTGTTGTCAGGTGGCCGCCGACTCGGACGCGGCGTCTTTTTCTTGACCTTCAACGTTGGCTTCTTCGGTGCATTCTCTACTCACATTATTGCCCTCTTCCATTACTCTCAGCGGCATAATCACTACTCCCACTTTGCACTGATTCCACTGGTTTCCATTTATCTTCTTTATCTGCACCGGACCAAGATCTTTCTCCGTGTTGATTACTCGCCTGTGCTGGGCTTTTCTTTGCTGGGCACCGGTCTGCTCGCTTTTACCCTGAGCTCAAGTCAGCAAGCCAATCTCAACCAAAACGACTTCTTCTCGTGGACAGCTTTGGGAATGGTTCTGGTGTGGATCGGTGGATTTGTGACGTGCTTTGGCCCCGCTGCCTCGCGGGCGGCGCTGTTTCCACTGGCTTTCCTGGTCTTTGCGATCCCCATTCCCAGCGCCGTTCTGAACAGGGTCATAACAGCTTTGCAGCTGGCTTCGGCCGAAGTCACCGGTGCCGTTTTCCAACTGCTGCCGATCCCGGTTTTTCGGGAGGGAACGGTGTTTGCACTTCCGGGTCTGACCATCGACGTGGCCCCCGAGTGCAGCGGCATCCGCTCGGGCCTGGCGCTGTTTATCACGGCAGTTCTGGCCGGCCACTTCTTCCTGCGTTCGCCCGGGGCGAAGGTGGTTCTGGCGCTGGCAGCCGTCCCAATCGCGATCTTCAAAAACGGTCTCCGCATCGTCACACTGTGTCTTCTGACTGTTTATGTGGATGACGGTTTTTTGTCTGGGCCTCTTCATACTCGCGGCGGTTATCCCTTCTTTATCCTGGCGCTGATCTTTATGGTGCCGGTCCTGTGGCTTCTTCGCAGATCAGAAAGGGATACGCGAGTCTGAACCGACCCAGCTCCGCGGGGGGTGTCAGAGATGAAGTATGCACGGTGGCCAGGCATCGGGTCATAACCGGCGTCACAACGGGGGCAACCCAATTTCGCTCGATTCCTGAAACAAAAAAAGGGCCAAACCAAAAAGGGCCGGTGGTCCAAAACCACCGGCCCTTTTTGGTTAGCCTGGTAAGCCGTCTATTCTACCTTCCTGAAAGTCTTCTCACCAAGGGTAACCCAAGCAGGCCCGCGCCCAGCAACAGCAAGGTGCCCGGTTCGGGTACGTAGCCCGGTTCGGATACGCTTTGGACCCGCCAATCAGCGGCCACGTCGTCTAGACCGAAGGGGTTGCTCGTGTTGGGTATAGTTCCCGAGACCGAGATCTCAATATCTGTGATCGTAGAGCCCGAAGCCAGGGTGGCGGACAGAATACTGGAAAACCCTGCAGTGATGGCAGTTACGCCGCTTGTGAAAACTCCGCCATCCGTAGTAACAACCAACTCGAAGCCCCAGGTGCTAAAGTTCAAATTCGTGAAGAGTAGCGAGAGGTATCCGCCTGCGGTGTAGGTTATGCTGAGGCCTGTCAGTTCAAAGACCCCCAATCCAGCGCCGGGGCTGGTGGAGTCGAAATCGACATCGAAAAAACCATTAAAATTATTGCTGGCAGAAAAAACGTTCGAGGAACTACTTACGGCGCTAAAAGCGAAAGAGTCAATCTGAGAACCCGTCAACGTAATAGTAGCTGCTTCTGTGTTGCCAACGAATCCCGCCGCTATCAAGACCATAGATACGATCAATGCCGACATTTTCACGTTCATCTTCAGAAGCCCCTCTGTTTTCCTAGCTCGATAGTTCTACTGCTCATTCCAATTCAAGCTGAAAGCAATTCGGGTGCCACTTCTTCTTGCGTGATTCATGACGTCGTTTCAGTAGACCTTAAAATATTGAAAAACAAGCAGTTAATAACCCTTCTCAATAGACCTGAGTTGCCTGTTTCGCAGACATATGAATTGCCACTGGTTGGAGAAGTGTAAAGAATTCAAACAGCTTTTCAGCTTGCCAAGAATCGGAGAGTTGCAAAGTTCATATAAATACATGTAAGCACAATGGTTGTCGTCCATTCGTGCGAGCCAGGACAGAATGTAAATAATTCCGACGGTGTACTCAACAGAGCGGCCGCGCCGGCACGCTGGAAGGAGCGAGGTTAAGGTTCCGGGTCATCCAGTCTGGCTCGACCCGGGATGACCGGAAAAGTTGCCAGCGTCGGAACGTCTGCGGGAAAGTCTCGCTGTGGATCATCCCGTACGCGCAACGTCACGGCGGCCAGCGGCTGGCTGCTTTCCACCGTCAAAACGCCTTCCATCTCAAAGAGCTGGGCCTGTCCCTGCGAGAAGAGTTGAGTGACGAACTGGGCCAGATGCCTGCCGGGTCCAAGCACTATCTCTTCCCGATTGATCAGATTGGAGTTCTTGTCGTAGAGGCGAAGCTGGATGACAGCCTCTTCTTCGAGGTCTGGATTCACCAGGGCCAGGCCCGTGTTACCAACTCCCAGAGTATCTACAAACAAACTGAACTCGCGAAGCGGGCTGGCGGCCGGCACTCCCGCCTCATAAAGGACTGTCTGGTTGCGAAGGTCAGTCTGCGTGAAAACTGCAGCCACCCCCAGTGCTGTAGTGCTGGATGAGACCCGTGCATAACCGATGCTGAGCGATCCCTCACCCGAGCTTTGTGAAAAGAAAAAACCAGGAGATACAAAAACCTGAAAAGTTGAGTCGGTTCCCTGGTCTCCCAGCGTCAGTTCCAGGGGTTCTCCATCGCGGCCAAACAGGTCCAGGGTGACGAGAGCGGGGAACACGCCGCTGTTGACGAACAGGAAACCGGTCTGGAACTTGTCGTCAGCCGTAACACCGGGGGGGATGATCACCGTCCCATCCGCAACCTGAGGCAGATAGACGAGGTTGGCCACTCCGCTTCGCTCGACCAGAGGCAGGGAAGTCAGGGTCGGAATCTCTGCAGGGAATTCCAGACCAGGATCGTCGCCCTGGAGCAGGGTCAGACCCGTCACAGGCTGGTCGAAACGAACCCGGAGGACACCCTGCATCTCACCCACCTGCTCAGCGATCTCTGCAAAGATCTGAGGAACGAAAATCGACCGATGCTCGCCCTGCTCCAGATTCCACTCTTGTTGCCCGATCTGGTTTCCATCCCGGTCGAAAAGATCGAGGTTAACTTCGGTGTTTCCGGACGGGTTCAGATTCTCCGGGCCGGCCACCACCAATGCCAGCCCGGTGTCTTTGTTGTTCAGAGAGTCCACAAAGAGAGAAACAGGTCCGGACAGGGCAGGTGAGGCGGGCACACCGGCCTCATAGAGAACAACCCCGGTGGCAATGTCGGTACGAGTAAACACCGCAGTACCGCCAACACCCGAGCTGGTGGTGACTCGAGCGTACCCAACACGAACAGGACCCTCACCGGCCGTCTGTGCTGAGAATGCAGCACCCCTGGCCAGGGGAATCTCAAACATGCTGTCGCTTCCCAGGTCCCCCAGCGTCACTTCGAGAGGCTGGCCGGAAGAGTCAAGAAACTCCACCCGAGCCACCGTATCTCCTCCCGTGTTGATGAGAATCAAAGTGGTCTGAAGGCGGATTTGACCCTGCGAGCCCTCTCCAATCTGAGCAAAGAAAAAAACCTGGGTAGGGGCTATTTTCAGAAAAAAACCGTCCGAGGAGCTCCGGGTTCCCACATACAGTCGGGAGGAGTTGGAAGGATCGAGTGAAAGAGCTGTCACCTGCAGACTCTGCAGGCCCGAGTTGGCTTCTTCCCAGGTCTCGCCCCCATCGGTGCTCTTGAAGACTCCAGCCCTGAAAGTCCCGGCATACAGGGTGGATCGGTTTGACGGATCCAGGGCCAGCGAAGACACCGGACCACCCATGGCGAACAGATCCCAGTTGGTTCCGCGGTCGGTTGACTTCAAAACGAAGTTGTTACAGGGGGGCGCAAAGTCGCAGAATTCAGGCGGGATGCTGGTCGTATCTGAGATTCCGCTGGCGTAGAGCGTCGCCGGGCCCCCAGCGTCGACGATAAGAGTCGAAATCGTGGAGAAGTCCTCCAGGTTGGCCTCGGCCATTTGCCAGGTGGCGCCGCCGTTGCTGCTGGAGTAGACGGCCCGGGGAGTCGCAATGTACAGCTGCCTGCTATTACCAGGATCTATGACCAGCGAGAGAATCTGCTGAGCGCTGCCTCTGAGGCCGTTGTTGATGGCTCTCCACCTGGCTCCGCTGTCGGTCGTCTTGAATACGCCTCGGCCCTGGCTCCCGGCATACACGGTTTCCGGCCCTTTGGAGTCGACCACCAGTACCGGGAAGGCGGCAAAGGGCAGGTACTCCCTCATCTGATCCCAGTTCTCTCCACCGTCCTCGCTCTTGAAGAGGCCGTTAGTCGTCCCGGCAAAGAGGATGTCATTGGTGGCGTCGATGTCCAGGGCGAGAACCTGTTGGAATTCGAGACCGGAGGACGACCACGTCTCCCCTGTATCGCTGCTCTTGAAAACTCCGCCGCCGGAGGTTCCCGCATAGAGGAGGGCAGAGTTGTCAGGATGGACTACCAGGGATTCGATATTGGGGTTGCTCAAGCCTTCACCGGAACCCTGCCAGTTGCCAGCACGGTTCGCACTCACAAAAACGCCTTTCCCCCCGAAAGAATCCTGCAAAGCCGCTAGCGTGGAAAAACCCGGCCGATCGACTGACCCGACCACGTAAGCGTTTTCCTCTGCGTCCAAGGCCAGGCCAGTAGCGAACTCCGTCCCCGGTCCGCCCACGTAAGTGCTGTACTGGAGGCCGGAGCCCGAAGGATTGAGGGCGGCCAGGAAGGCGTCGGTGCCCTGGGGGTCGACCATGAGAGTGGCCAGGGTGGGGAAATCGGCCGATGTGGTCACGCCCGCAATGACGGCACCGCCGCTGTCGGTGACGTCAATGGCTCGACCCGAGTCGAAGCCGGACCCGCCCAGGAAGGTGGAGAAGATGGGCCCTGCACCATCTCCCCGGAATTTGGTGACAAAGGCATCCAGACTTCCGGACTTGGCCGGTTGCAGGGCGCTTTCGGTGGGAAAATCAAAGCTGCCCGTTTCACCCACGATGTATATGTCGCCAGCCTCGTCCACGATGGCTCCGAAAGGAACATCCGAAGAGCTCCCTCCCAGGTAGGTGGAGAAAACCAGTGTCGAAGCCTCCCCATCCAGTTTGCTGACGAAGACGTCGAATTGCCCGTTTCTTTGCCCCTGGAAGGGCTCTGCAGTGGGAAAGTTGGTCGAATCGGTCAGACCCACCACGACAGCATTCCCTTCCGCATCAAACCCGATGTCCCGGGCCTCGTCCTGTCGATTCCCTCCCAGGTAGGTGGAATAGAGGAGACTCGAACCGGCGGGATTCATTTTGAGCGCGAAAGCGTCGGCGAGTCCTCCACGGTAATTTGGCTGCAGGACGCCTTCAGTAACGGGGAAATCGTCGGAGCGGGTAAACCCTGCCACATAGGCATTTCCCTGAGAATCGATCCGGACGATGTTGCCGGTATCGTTGCTTCGGCCTCCCAGAAACGTCGAATAAGCCAAACCCGTGCCGTTGGGGTTGAGCTTGAAGAGAAAAGCGTCGGAGGTTCCTCCTCCGTATTCCTCCTGAAAAGCACCGGCCACCGGGAAATCCTGCGACGTCGTCTGGCCGGTCACGTAAACATTTCCAGAGGAATCAATGCCAAGCGTCGCAGGGAGATCGTCCCCTTCACCACCCACGTAGGTGGAGTAAATCATTGAATCGCCCTGGGCGTTGAGCTTGGTGACAAAGATGTCCGCTCCCCCGGCAGGGGCTTGTTGAGAGGCTCCGGCGCTGGTGGGAAAGTTGATGGAAGAAGTTAGGCCCGTAATGTAGATATCGCCCCGCGCGTCCACCTGAACACCTGAAGCCGAGTCCGCTTCTCCGCCTCCCAGGAAGCTGGAGAGCACTACCACAGGATCAATCGTCAGAGCGTAGCGCCGGTCGTAGTCGCCTATCCAAAACCCGACATCCCCGCCCTCGAGTCTTCGGTACCGGGATGGAATCTCCTGCTGAGTCCCCAGCCTATGCTGGTAGGTAACAGGCCGGCGAAGCTTGAGGATCCCCGCTGGGGTCGCTACGGAAAGATCCCCAGAGCTGTCGATTTCGACCGGGTGATCGAAGCGAAGTCGAATCTGCTCCGGATCGGCCCCGGGGCCAAGGACAAAATCGTACTCGAGATCTTTGGACGTTCCATAGAAAAGGAGGTCTGTCCCAGGGTAGACGCTCTGGTAATGAACTCTCTGGTAGGTCTTGAGAGCCGTCTGCCATCTTGCAGGATCATTTCCCCGAAGGTAGTTGACTATTCCGGGAAGTTGCTTCTGGCCGCGGACCGTGGCGCGGGGATCGGCGTCGACGAGCCTCATGGTGAGCGCCTTGTGCAGCGGCTGGTGAGAGAGAGACGTCGAGCGGGAAAACAACTGGAATTCGTCTGTCTTGAAGAGCAGCATCGAATCCCTGCTGCGGCTTACGAATTCCACGTCGCTTTCAAACTGCCCGAGGTTGGGATGAAAGCTGAAAGGTCCGGGACGGATCTCCTGGTAGGAACCACCTGGAGCATCAGCTTGTCCCAACTGAACCTCGGACAAGACAGGTCTGGGGCCCCTCTCGGTGCAGGCAGCCAGCAACCCCACCGATACCAGGAACCCAAGCGCCTCCCCCAAATAAAAGCCGGCCCGGGGAGCCCATTTCCACAGACTCGACAACACGCAATGATTCTAGCCCGGATTATGCAAGAGATCTGAATCCGAGTGAGATTTGGGTCCAGAAAAAAAGCCGTAGCTCTCTGATATAAAAGGGTTTACATAAAAACAACCCTAAACAGGAGCTACGGCTATGTTGAAAACAGTCTGCCAGAATACCCTGCCATTTCACAGCCACAGAGACATCACAGCTCGTTTTGATGGGGGGAGCCTCACTTCCGACGCAGGATGGTTGTTGTTTGGATCGCTGGATCGGCAACATCGATTGTGCGAGGGCTTCAGTTCGTGTATTGCGGAAAGCCGGGACCGACGCTACATTCGTCATGACCTGTTGAAGTTGATCCGACAACGAGTGTTGCAGATCGTGGCCGGCTACGAAGACTGTAATGACGCCGATACGCTGCGCTCGGATCCGATGCTCAAGACAGTCTGTGATCAGTTGCCCGAGAGCGATCCCGATTTGGCCACCCAGCCGACTTTCTCCCGCTTGGAGAACTCCGTCACCAAGAAGGATCTGATGCGTCTGAGCCGGTGGCTGCTACGCCGTTATGTGCGCTCCCTGAAGAAGAGACGTCCCGCCAAGATCATCCTGGATCTGGACAGTACCGACGACCACACTCACGGCCAACAGGAGTTCGCCTTCTACCACGGGTATTACCGAAACCACATTCTGCATCCTTTGCTGATCTTCGATGCCGCCACGGGAGACCTGGTCTGTGCCGTGTTGAGACCTGGCAACAAGGGGGCTGCCTCTCACATCGTGCCCATTCTGAAGCGCGTCGTGGAGGCCATCCGACAAGCAGTGGGGACGGATGTCGAGATTGAGATTCGGGCCGACAGCGGCTTTGCCACGCCTCGGCTCTACGAGTTCTGTGAAGGTGAAGAGAATCAACTCCAATATGTCATTGGGTTAAGTCGCAACCCTCGCCTGCAGCGAGTGGTCGAGCCCCTGCTGGATTCGACTCGGGAAAGGTTCGTTGAGCGGGAGGAAAAACAGCGTCAGTTTGACGAGTTTCTTTATCGAGCCAAGAGCTGGGATCGATCCCGTCGCGTCATTGTCAAAGTGGAGGTCGATCAGCGCGGGATCAATCGTCGCTTTGTGGTCACCAACCGGGACGATCTCTGCTCCCAATCACTTTATGACCACTACACCGACCGAGGGCAGACCGAGAACTTCATCAAGGCCTTTAAGAATCATCTGAGCATGGACCGACTCAGCTGTCATCGATTCCTGGCCAACCAGTTTCGACTCCTCCTGCATGCACTGGCTTACCAGATGTTCGTGCGCCTGCGCGACTATCTGCACGGAACCCCCTGGCACAAGCTCGAAATCGAAACCTTACGTCGTCGTGTCCTCAAGATCGGGGCCCGGATCCGACAAACCACTCGACGCATCTGGGTCCATCTTTCCTCAGCCTTTCCCGAACAACCCCTCTTTCACCTCGTCTTGAGTCGCCTGAACTCCAGCTAGCTTCTCCCAGTTCCCCGAAAAACCGCTTCCGACACTCATCCAGGCCCAGATCTGTCTGAAATTCACTCCCCCAACCACTCAAACGCCTCGCCAACCGATATTCTTCGCAAATCCGCCTGTCACAACTGCCCGCTTCCGAGTTGGGCCACTTCTCGACTCGTTTTTCAACACCGGACTACGGTTTTTGCATAATCCGGGCTAGCACGGGAATTTCGGATTTCGGATTTCCTTTTCTCTACTTCTTCTCTACGACAAAGTTCCCGATGAAGAGGGTATCGATTCCCGAAGAGTAGAAGCTTCGAACCGCTGAGCGAGGATCCGAGACCAATGGCTCTCCGAAGAGGTTGAATGACGTGTTGTAGACAACAGGCAGTCCACTCGCTTTCCCTACCGCCTGTAAGAGCTCCCAGTACAGCTGATTCTCCTCTTTGCAGACCACGTGGACCCGAATTCTGTCACCCTCCAGCAAAGCCGGACTGAATGTTTCTTGATGACTGGGCTTGACGCGGCTTACCGTCGCCAGAAACCGGGAATTGTCACTAACCTCAAAGTACTGAGAGGCCAGCTCTTCTGGAATCGAGGCCGCAAACTTGCGAAAAGGTTCACGATGTTTGATGTACTCGTTGAGGTTTTGTGTCGCGTAGGGATTGCGAGGAGAGGCCAGAATACTGCGGTTTCCTAGTGCGCGAGGACCAAACTCAGTTCGGCCCTGGAACCATGCCACAATCTTATTGTCGGTCAGTTGCTGCACTGCAGCTTTACCCATCTCGCTCTTACTCTGATGGTAGCCGAACCGCAGTTTGCAATTCTCCAGCACCCGCTTGATCTCTTCGCTACCATACTCTTCCCCCAGGAAGATGTTGCGCAAGACGTGCCTTTTGGCGTCGGACTGGCTCTGATGGAGTGCGTACAGGGCGCTGCCAAGCGATATCCCAGCGTTCCCTGTCACCGGCTGGATCCATACGTTTTCAAACCGACCGGCCTCCTCAATGCTCTGGATCAGCAAGGCGTTGTAGGCCAGACCGCCCCCAAGGCAGATGTTTTTTCCTTCTCCAGCCATGCGCAGAACGGTCTCTGTAACGGCTGTTTGGATGCTCGCCGCCAGATCCGCTTTGATGTCCTCGCCCAAGGGCTCATCGAGATTGATGTCCAGCTCACGATAGAAACGCTCACTAAAGCCGCCATGGGTCGCGCGTCCAGTATCAAAATAGCTATGGTCAAGCTTCGGGAGCGAATCTCGGCCCATACCAAGGATCGCTAGAAACAGCTCCTTGAACCGTGGCTCTCCAGTGACCGACAGCCACTGGACCTTGTGCTCTTCGGAGTCGGGCTTAAAGCCTACCAACTCTGTGACTTTGGTATAGAGAGCTGCCGGGCTGTCTGGATAGTAGATTGCGTCTATCGTTTGCAACTGATTCCCCGCACCTTGCCAAATCGTTCCACAACAAACGTCACCATGGTGATCCAACGTTAGGACACGGGAATTCTCATATGGGGAAGGGAAAAAGGCAGCTGCAGCGTGCGCTGTGTGGTGATCAACGATAACCGTTTTCGAATTGGGGAAGAGTGTCTTCAAATGCAGAAGCGCACTGGCCTCTTTCCCGGCGTCAAGAGGCTTTGAAAGGGCAACTATGTCGACATCCTTTCGACGGGCCCCGGCGATCTTTAGACAGGTCGTCGTCGCCCGGCCCGGAAAACCACCAGGGTGCCTTTGGCGCAGCAACTTCTCTTCTTCGATCGCGGCAATGCACTCACCGTCAAGGACTAGCGCCGCCGAACCATCATGTAGCCAGCCTCCAATTCCGAGTATCAACATGCTTTGTCCGTCTGCATCACGCTCCTCAGAGCGCTTGAACAATCCCTCCCCGGCTTCAGCGTTTCAGCTTTGAATGAAGTGATGGGTGTCCTGTCAGCTGACGCTTTCTAGAAATGCATTATAGGAAATCCCAGGCCGGAGACAAGCAATGTGCTCGTCGTGCCGTTGTGGTGATTGGTACTCGGTTCTCGGGAAGGTTGTGATGGCCGACACCATTCCACAGACAACCGAGGTGTATAACAAGAAACGTCACAAGTGACAGTCAAGAGTTGGTGGGCCCAGGCCCCCTCTAATCCTGGGCTTCACCTGAGGCGCCCCGTTTCTTGGGGGAAGGGCGGTGGCGCCACATCTCGCTAGAATGTGCTCCCAGATCCACAGAAGCAACTCTCGTGCCGGCGCCGTGCCGAATGGCTAGCACCGTGATTCCAAAGGGAATGTTCCGGAACCTGCATCGGTCACAAGCGTACCCGTGAATGGACTCTTGTAAGTCATTCCGACACTATCTCGTCAACCACCGAAACGACATTGTCCAAAACGATTGAAAACAGGTCAGATAACAGAATCCGGCCGATTTGTAAGATCTCCTGACAGTAGCGACGCCCAGTTCAGAAATGTTAGATACGCCCTTAAACTCACGGATCAATCCGAAATCCGCAATTCCCAAACCTACTCCGGGTACTGCCCTTCCACCGCTGAAAGAAACCGGAGTCCGTAGTCTCCAAAGAGTGAAAAGCTGAGGACCGGAACCGTGCTCCTGACTCGAAAGAGTCCCTTGATCTGTTCGAAGCCGTCTCCGAAATAAGTGTCCCCGTCCAGCAAGTTCAACACACGTTGACCCGGAGCCAGGCTGAATCCGGCGCGGCCGGTTCGGATCCCGTTCTGATCGAAAACCTCGACTTCTACCTGCGCCGCCGACTCACCCGGATTGAGAACGGCGAGGCCGGTGAACATCCCGATTTGATCAGATTGGGCCACCTGGAGAAACAGGGTCTCTTTATGTCCTTCGGTCAGCAGGGGCAGGGTCGAGAGCCATTTGCCTCCGTTAGCGCTGAAAGTGACCAGTCCCAATACTTGTGGGGAATAGGTAAAGAAAGTTCCGGCCTCCAGGCTGATCTCGAGGTGGCCTGTGATCACGCCCATTCCGGGGTCCAGGTTGAGCATCTCCCGGACACTTCCGACGAAGAGTTGTCCCGGCTCGATCTCGAGCTCGTAGGTTCCAATCAAAGTGGACTCGTTGTCAAACCCCTGGATGCTGACGCGGGCTCTTTCGGAATCCGTACTCAACAAGCGGATTTCGGTGTCACCAGACTGGCCCTCCACAAAGAAATGAGGAGTCCACAGCTTCCAGGTCGGCTGCGGTGCTTGGCCGGGAACGGCTGCAAATGCGCCCTCCTGCGCATAGAACTCGAATCCTTTGAGCCGAACACTGCTCTGAACCTCCAGGTACCCGTCGGAGAACTCGAGGCCCGCCCCGAAGATCTCTTCCATCGTTCCCTGTACGCCACCCGAGGGTGCGACCGTGATCTCCGCCTCTGCGACTGGGATCCCCAGAGGCTCGAAGAGAGTGAGGGTAACGGTTCCCGCTTGTTTCTCGACATTGAAGAGATGAAGGAGGGTGCTCCCAGCCGCGCTTTCTCTGGCCAGCGGGAAGAACAGTGACTTCGATTCATCAAGTTCGCCGCCGATCCCGTCGAGCTTGTTCATATCCCGGTCGCCGATCATGAAAAATCCCCGCACCTTTGCTGAGGTTCCCCTCAGGAGCCAGGAGCTCGAGCCTTCCACCAGTTCGGGGTGGTCTGTGGTCAGGAATGCGTCTTGTCCCATGGCCAATAGCTCGTCACCGAGTTGCTGGCTCGCAACCTCGGTCCCGAAGCTCGTCAGAGCAGAGACGACGACGTGGGCGGGCTGGTCCGAAAGGTTGGCGATTGCGGCACCCACGAAAGTATCTTCAAATTCCGGACTTCCCAGGTCGAAGGTCGTCGGCAGGACCAGAAAAGTAGTGGTTATCAGTACCGTCAAAGAACTGTTCACCGGGCCGGTCTCGTTACTGTCGGCTGTGGCTGTATTGGAAATCGAACCTGCATTTACGTCTGCCTGCACCAGCACATAGGTTGCTGTACACGTCATGGAGTCACCCACGGCTAGGCTCGTGGCTGGGCAACTCACTCCCGAGAAAGACCCTCCGATGCCGCCATGAACGTCCGTGACAGTGACACCGGTTAGCGTCACCTCGCCGCCGTTCGTGGCCACATAGGAATAGGTGATAGTCTCTCCCACTGCCGGGTCAGGCGTTGCATCCGACGACTTCACCAGTGCCAGCGCCGCATTCGGGGAAAGTGACACCGTCAAAGAACTGCTCACCGGGCCGGTCTCGTTGCTGTCAGCTGTGGCTGTATTGGACACGGAACCTGCATCTGCGTCTGCCTGCACCAGCACATAGGTTGCTGTGCATGTCATCGAGTCACCCACGGCCAGGCTCGTCGCTGGGCAACTCACTCCCGAGAAAGACCCTCCGATGCCGCCATGAACGTCCGTGACAGTGACACCGGTTAGCGTCACCTCGCCGCCGTTCGTGGCCACATAGGAATAGGTGATAGTCTCTCCCACTGCCGGGTCAGGCGTTGCATCGGACGACTTCACCAGTGTCAGCGCCGCATTCGGGGAAAGTGACACCGTCAAAGAACTGCTCACCGGGCCGGTCTCGTTACTGTCAGCTGTGGCTGTATTGGAAATCGAACCTGCATTTACGTCTGCCTGCACCGGGCCGGTCTCGTTACTGTCAGCTGTGGCTGTATTGGAAATCGAACCTGCATTTACTGCCTGCACCAGCACATAGGTTGCTGTACACGTCATGGAGTCACCCACGGCTATGCTCGTGGCTGGGCAACTCACTCCCGAGAAAGACCCTCCGATGCCGCCATGAACGTCCGTGACCGTAATACCGGTTAGCGTCACCTCGCCGCTGTTCGTGACCACATAGGAATAGGTGATGGTCTCCCCCACTGCCGGCGCAGACGTTGCATCCGACGACTTCACCAGCGTCAGCGCCGCAGTTGGGGGAAGCCCCTCTATAAAGGTATTGATTTCATTGGAAAAACCGCTCTCCAAGCCACCAGTGTTTTGAGCGGTGACAACATAATAATAGGTATTACCCGGGGTGACCGTAGTATCCGTGTACGATGGCGAAGGGACCAGGCTGGGATTGACGATGGAGTAGCCGGAGCCGGATGAAAGCGAACGGTAAACGTTGTATCCAGCCAGATCCGGCTCCGAGTTCGGATCCCACTCCAGCTCAACCGACTGAGCCATTGCCGAGCCGAAGGACAGGATAAAGGAAAAGACCAGAGGTATACGCAAGTTGGTGAACTGAATTATTCTAAGGGAAAAGTGCGACGGGAAAAGTGCGACCAAATACACATCCTTGGAGACTCTAACAGATGGCACCGATGATCTTCCGCTCGAAACTTCTGGAATCGGAGCAGTCTCCCTGGAAGCCTCTTGACAGAACCAGAATCCGCAGCGTCGCTATGTGGAAAGGACCGCCCTGTCGTCCTCCCGCGCGAGTAACCTCTTGTTGTCAACCCCATCTCTGCTGGGATTCTAGACCGGGGGCCCGGAGGTTAGCTGTGATCCCCCTTACGAACTGACAAATGAATCTTTGCTGTGTGGGTTTACGAAAGAACGTCGAGGTTGGAGATAGAGCAAAAGGGGAGCAAAGGGGCTCCCGTGAATCAGATCCAGTGACTCACGCTTCAGAGGTCGATGGTGTCTGGACGACTGCTCGCTACGACCGTTTCTTTGCTTTGGTTACAGAGGCCTTTTCCAACCGGGCCAGAACGTCTTCGACATCGGCAATATGGCCCCCATCGAGAAGGTTCTGAAGGCGAGTATGTAATCTGGTCTGGAGTTCAGCCCTTTTGAACGCTCGCAAGTAGAGCTGGTAATAGTCCATCTTGCCGGTCAAGCGGAAGATGCGAGCGGGTTCAACCCCAAGGTAATCGGCGAGTCTCAAGCAGCTCTCAAAGTTGGGAGTGTTCTCTCCACTCACCCATTTGGTCACGGTTCCCGGGCTGGTCCCCAGTGCTTCTGCTAACCTCAGCTGGCTCCCACGGTCGGACAGCCTCTCTCTCAGGAACTTGGAAAGCTGGCTCATCGCCTGCTCAACTTATTGGCTTTTCCGTCAGAGGCCTGTGATCGGACGCACGGCGACGCTAAAGTGCGGCAAAGCAGATCGGGTGATATCGGTGACCGGCGTCACAAAACTCGCCCAAATCGACCTTTTGCACATATGGGCGGAGAAATGTTCAGCGGAGCCGGCGTCCACTTCTTTCAGATCGTCAATAATTGCTGCCGTGAGGATCATGATGAACTCTTCAAAAGGCCCTCCAACCGAGTGTGCAATAAGCTCTATCCCCTGCAGAATGAACTAGATACGCTGGGTTCCCTGGCTGCTCAGGCTGTTGACACCTTGCAAGGCCCCCACACCTTCATGAGGTCAGCAGCGAATGTTGCCCTCGGAAAAACCTCTGTCTCCACCTACAAAGTTTTGGTATCACTTCCGGTGGTTAGGGTTTCTTTACGCTGTGTTGCGAGTGCAGTTGGGGCCGGAGCAATCAGCTGCCTCCTCGCGCGTCTTTCAGTATCTCCGGCGGGTTGACCTCATTGAAATCGCTTTGAGTCACCCATCACGAGGGCGGATTCTAGTAGGCGGGAGCGGCGCAAAACACTTATAGAGTGAAATGGACGATTTTCAAACCCAATCGCTCTGAGGTGAAAACTATCTCGAAGAAATGGGGGGTTCTTCAACCAAGAACCAAGAACCTGAAGCAGAGTGTCGCGGCTGGGCCAGGGATGAATTCCCTGTTGGTTCAGGAAGACATTCTTAAGTAGCAGCCATAGCTGCAGTTTTTATAAGGGACGGTGACCCAAGAGTCCGCTGTGGGAAGCATCTGATCAATCTCCCGCAGTGGATGACGCTAAGCCGAATCCGATGTTTGTCCGGAGACGGAGCTCTGGTAAACCGTCCCTTTTTTAGATTTTATCACTTAGAGACGACACAGGGAGGCAGTCCAGTAGTCTTGTCCATTTCTGATTTTAGCCGCGAAGTCGGCCAGCCAGCTCCACTCAAAATGCTGAATGACCTGCTGCCCTCGCCGACGAGTCTAGTTGGCACCTGTCGGGTGAACGGCAGTAGGAAGAAACTCCCTGTCCAAACCAGCAGTTTGAGCTCTTCTGAGGTGGTTTGCATTTCTGAGCACCCTCTGAAGCGCAGGGAGAGAATTGAGCTTTCTTTGCGCTGGTCCACCACCAATGGACCGACCTTTTTGAAGATATCTGGTTACGGGACATCTCCGAGGCCTGGGCACACCGTGGTCTCCTTTTCAAGAGCTCCCGAGCTGGTTCGCTACCCCAGCGGAGAAGGGGAGGCCGCTGGCGGAAGAGGGGAGAATCTTGGCACCCCTCCTCTGCTTCGAGGCCGGAGCGTAACCGAAGAAGCTTTTAGCTACTACTCTCGTCTGCGCAGGGTCAAGGACCACGTTCTCGCGAACTCCTCCGATCCCATCAGCCTGGCTGACGGCGCCCGGATCGCCGGGATGGAGGCCACCTACTTCTCTGATTTTTTCCATCGTAAAGTTGGCCTCGGGTTCCGAGACTGGCTGGAACAGATTCGTCTGGCCCTGGCCATCGAGCTCTTGTCCAAGAACAATTACAGCATCACGTTTATCTCGCTGGAGGTCGGGTTCCCCAGTCTCCGTAGCTTCGAACGTGCCTTCCGCAAGAACTGCGGAGTCTGTCCAGCGGAGTTCAAGAAGAAGCTACGGCCCTGCTGAAGAGGGTTTCTTGAAAATCGAACGTATGGTATTCGATTATCAAGAATCTTTAAGCGCCGCGTCGCATCGATCTGCTCTTGTGGTACGCAAACGGCGATCCTCTGGAAGGGGTTCAGATCGTCCTTCCCAATAATTGTCTGGGGACCCCGGGGGATCACCCGAAGCAGGGGGGGCCCAGCATGAAGCACTCCAGTTCGATCCTCCTTCTAACAGTCGTCCTGTCCGGGTGGTTAACGGCTTCTGGCGCTGTCGGCACGTTGCAACAGGCCGAAGACGACAAGCTCCGTTTCGCGGTGATCGGAGACAGTGGCACGGGGAAAAAACCGCAGTATCGAATTGCCCGCCAGATGTTGGATCGTTACAGGGAGCGGGGGCTCGATTTTGTCCTCATGCTGGGAGACAACATCTACGAGCATGGGAACCGCAGCGATTACGTGAAGAAATTCGAGCAGCCGTACGGGCCGCTGCACTCCAGTGGAGTCAAGTTCTTTGCCGCCCTGGGTAACCACGATGTTCGACGGGGTAACTGGCGGCAGGCGATCGAATACCCCCTGTTCAACATGGGTGGGCGGCGCTACTACGCGTTCCAGTTTGGGGATGACCTGGTCCAGTTCTTCGCTCTCGATACGACGACCCTTGCGAAGAAGCATCGGGGCGGTTCTCCGGACCCGCAACAGGAGGCATGGCTTCAAGACGAATTAAGGGCTTCACGTGCGCGCTGGAGAATCGCTTTTTTCCATCATCCCATTTATTCTTCCGGGCGTCGGCACGGCGGAAACAAGAATGTGAGGCGATCTCTGGAAGAGATCCTGGTGGAGGGCCGGGTGAACATCGTGTTGGCCGGGCACGATCACTTTTACGCACGTCTCGAACCGCAGCAGGGTATTCTGCACTTCGTCAACGGAGCGGCGGCCAAGCTGCGCAAGGGCAACATCTCTAAGAAATCGCTACTCACCGGGTGTGGAAACGATCAGGAGCGCAGCTTTCTGTACATAGAGCTGAATTCTCAGGAATTGTATTTTGAGGCCATCAGCGAATCAGGACTTGTCTTCGATCAGGGAACCATCTCCTACGATTCGGAGGCAGCTTTGCAGTTGAAGGCTCGCTGTCAAAGCCGGTAGGGTTGAAAGGCTCGCTGGAGGTGAAATGAGAGTCCAAACGCCACAGCCGCCGCCAAAGGAGGGCGCAGGCTTTTCGCTAGTTCCATGCGCACTGATCCTGCTCTCGAGCCTGGCGTGGGCAAGCGGCCCTCTCAGCGCCGCTCCTTCTTTGCCGAAGTGCGAGGTACCTCCCATTTCCCGTGGGACTCCGTCGCAGCAGGCCGCCAAGCAGGCCGGTACGGCTCTTAGGGTGGTCAGCTTGAACATGCACGGCGCAAGCGACTGGGAAGTCGTGCACAGCGAACTGGAAGCCAGTCCTGAGCTTGCCGAAGCCGATGTTTTCCTCCTGCAAGAGTTGAAAGAGGATGGACCCAGGTTGCTCGAAGAGGCTTCCGAAGCCATCGGCTTCCACTACCTGTTCGCTCCTGCGCAGGACTGGGGTCTGGCGATTCTCAGCCGTTTTCCCTTGACCTCTGAGCGCGTCGAACTCCTTCCCCAGAACAACCTCGGTCACCGGAGCCGATGCCGGATCGCACTTGCAGCAATAGCCACCAGCGATTCAGGAACCCTGAAGCTCTTCAACGTCCACCTGGACACGAGGATCAATGCCTCTCGGCGCGTTCGCCAGGTCCGCCCTGTCATGGAAGCCGGTCGAAAGGCCGAGGGGCCCAGCCTGATCGCGGGTGACTTCAACACAGCCAACATGCTCTGGATTCGAAGCTCAGTGCCTATTCCGTTTGGGGGGAGGGACACTCGCGCCCTGAGAAACGCAATGAAGGAGATGGGATTCACGACACCTTTCAGAGACACAGGCGCAACCTTCGACTTTCCCCCCCTGAAGCTCGACTGGATCTTCTTGAAGGGACTTCGTGCTCTGGAGCGGGGACTGGTCGATTTGGACTTCACCGACCACAAGGCCCTCTGGGTAGTCATCGAAAAGGCGGAAAGCAGCCCGGGTCACTAGCTTCCAGGGCGAGCTTCTCCTTGGCGGGATTCGTGATGACACCCTCGGACAAGCCTGGCAGCGCGAGGCTCAATGTGTCTCATTGCTGCTGACCGCTGGAATCCTGAACCATCTGACCGAAGAGCCGCGCGAGCTCAGTACGTGATGACTCGAGGCTGCTTCTTGGCCTGCTTGACCCAGCCGGCTACCTGGCTGCCCGCTGGGAGCTGGCGAACCAGTTTTTTCTTGCCGTTGACCTCTGCCATTTTCTTGTGCAGGTTGGCAGCGTTGCGCTGACCCAGCTCCGGAACCGTATCCACGCCCGAGGCCTCGAGCAGGTCTGAATACTCTTCGCCGACTCCCTTGATGCGGAAGAGGTCAGCCTTGTTCACGCATCCCTGTCTTTTCGAGACGATTATCTGCTCAGCGAAAGAGTTTTCGTGTTTGGCGGAATTGACTATCTTAGCGACGAGTTCAAGTTGATCGACTAGTGGATCGCCCCAACCGGTGGTCTGGGAGTCAAACTCGTTAACACCGACGCCGTCAAGTTCAACATCAACGGAGGAGTCGGCGTCGTCTGGGAGAAGAACCCCGGGTTTGATGCGGACAGTAGTGGGGCGGTCTCTTTCGGACAGGACTATTCCTGGCGTCCCTATTCCACATCAATTGACACCAACTTGCCTTGAAGTTCCGGCAGGTTACCCAACTCTTTTAACATCTCATCCATCTCATCATTATCAATAACAATTACGGAATAGCCATTGTTGACTAATTCTACAATTTCCGATATTTCTGGTTCGTCATATATCCAAAGGAAGGTTTGGTTCTGGTTGTCATTTTTCATTTCCAAGGTTTGCACCTTTTTTAAATTTGTTTTGTGGCTATTATAGGAAAGTTGAGGGCTTCGAAGCGTTTCAAATATGAAATAGGGTTGTCTATAACCGATTCCTATAACTGCCATCTTTTGATGAGCTGAGTGGGCAATCGTTTCTCCCAGAGTGTGGTACTCTTCTGCCCTGTCTCTGAGTAAACGCGCATTTCCTAATAATCCGCCAGAAGGAGAAACAGTATTGTCTGAGGGCGGATAGTACAAATAATTAACAACAAAGATGATGGCAAGAATGTAGACCCAATCTCGCCGTAAGCGGGTTGCAAATGGTAATGCTAATAAAACGTACACAAATACGCCTGGGATCAGATTATGCCGGGCACTATTTCCCGATATCATGCTCCAAAATAATACAGTTGGAAGGGCGGCCATAATCAACCAAAACATTGTTAGCTGCCATTTACGCTGCCATCCTGTAATTATGATGGCGATCAACGCTGCCGGAATACTCAAAAGACCTACCGATTTAGCTATCGTCCTGAGATTACTCCTTGAGGTAAGGTTTTCAATACCAACAAGAAACGCAGATCCATAATCACTCCAATGGCCAATTGATGTCTTATCAGGCGATAAAAAGTGAGCATATTGATTAAAAGTTACGAAAACGGTACCGGTACATGCGACCAACGCGGCAACCCAAATCACCTTAGCCCGGATTATGCAAGAACCGTAATCCGCTGTTGAAAAAGGGCTCGAGAAGTGGCCCAACTCGGAAGCGGGCAGTTGTGACAGGCGGATTTGCGAAGAATATCGGTTGGCGAGGCGTTTGAGTGGTTGGGGGAGTGAATTTCAGACAGATCTGGGCCTGGATGAGTGTCGGAAGCGGTTTTTCGGGGAACTGGGAGAAGCTAGCTGGAGTTCAGGCGACTCAAGACGAGGTGAAAGAGGGGTTGTTCGGGAAAGGCTGAGGAAAGATGGACCCAGATGCGTCGAGTGGTTTGTCGGATCCGGGCCCCGATCTTGAGGACACGACGACGTAAGGTTTCGATTTCGAGCTTGTGCCAGGGGGTTCCGTGCAGATAGTCGCGCAGGCGCACGAACATCTGGTAAGCCAGTGCATGCAGGAGGAGTCGAAACTGGTTGGCCAGGAATCGATGACAGCTGAGTCGGTCCATGCTCAGATGATTCTTAAAGGCCTTGATGAAGTTCTCGGTCTGCCCTCGGTCGGTGTAGTGGTCATAAAGTGATTGGGAGCAGAGATCGTCCCGGTTGGTGACCACAAAGCGACGATTGATCCCGCGCTGATCGACCTCCACTTTGACAATGACGCGACGGGATCGATCCCAGCTGTTGGCTCGATAAAGAAACTCGTCAAACTGACGCTGTTTTTCCTCCCGCTCAACGAACCTTTCCCGAGTCGAATCCAGCAGGGGCTCGACCACTCGCTGCAGGCGAGGGTTGCGACTTAACCCAATGACATATTGGAGTTGATTCTCTTCACCTTCACAGAACTCGTAGAGCCGAGGCGTGGCAAAGCCGCTGTCGGCCCGAATCTCAATCTCGACATCCGTCCCCACTGCTTGTCGGATGGCCTCCACGACGCGCTTCAGAATGGGCACGATGTGAGAGGCAGCCCCCTTGTTGCCAGGTCTCAACACGGCACAGACCAGGTCTCCCGTGGCGGCATCGAAGATCAGCAAAGGATGCAGAATGTGGTTTCGGTAATACCCGTGGTAGAAGGCGAACTCCTGTTGGCCGTGAGTGTGGTCGTCGGTACTGTCCAGATCCAGGATGATCTTGGCGGGACGTCTCTTCTTCAGGGAGCGCACATAACGGCGTAGCAGCCACCGGCTCAGACGCATCAGATCCTTCTTGGTGACGGAGTTCTCCAAGCGGGAGAAAGTCGGCTGGGTGGCCAAATCGGGATCGCTCTCGGGCAACTGATCACAGACTGTCTTGAGCATCGGATCCGAGCGCAGCGTATCGGCGTCATTACAGTCTTCGTAGCCGGCCACGATCTGCAACACTCGTTGTCGGATCAACTTCAACAGGTCATGACGAATGTAGCGTCGGTCCCGGCTTTCCGCAATACACGAACTGAAGCCCTCGCACAATCGATGTTGCCGATCCAGCGATCCAAACAACAACCATCCTGCGTCGGAAGTGAGGCTCCCCCCATCAAAACGAGCTGTGATGTCTCTGTGGCTGTGAAATGGCAGGGTATTCTGGCAGACTGTTTTCAACATAGCCGTAGCTCCTGTTTAGGGTTGTTTTTATGTAAACCCTTTTATATCAGAGAGCTACGGCTTTTTTTCTGGACCCAAATCTCACTCGGATTCAGATCTCTTGCATAATCCGGGTTAGCATTAACCGAACGTTCAGAGGACCAGACCGGCAAGCAGAATATAGCAGTGGCTAATATAGTATCTATCTTGGTGGTGACTGCCAATATATACATGAGAAAGGCGCCACCATAGAATAAATATTTTAGGTTGAACTTTCTAAGACCTCCTGAAACAAAACTAAGGAAACTAACAATAAAGCCAGGGCCACAATTGTAGCAAAGCCATATACACTATTGAACCAGAAGGTTGGATTCAGCTGCAGAGCTAAGGCTGCTCCTAATGCCACCGGAAGACTCTTAGTCAAACGGTATAAAAAGATATACAAGGCCACCGTGACAGTGGCGCTGGCGATCAAGCTGGCCAACGCCATCCAAAAAGGAATATCTGAAGCGACGATTAGACCAGACTGAAGGCTAATCTGTGGAATATGTAGATACAGTGGGGTGGAGTAGACAGAGGTGGACCCCATCGGTTGGACCACTTGGCGGCATTTCTAAGGTGGACTCCGCAGTTCTTGTTGCCGCCAGTAAGGGAAATTCTGAGAGGGGGCGAGCCTGAGGGCAAGGTCCCTCTCAGAATGTTTTTTCAAGCCAGTGTACACCTCCTCCGGCGTCGCCCCAGCGTGCGCCGAGTGAGGTCTCTCGCTGTTGTATAGGTCGATCCAATGGCCGATCCCTTGACGGGCTTCCGACCCGGTTTCGAAAGCGTTCAGATAGACGCATTCGTATTTGAGTGAACGCCACAGACGCTCGATGAAGACGTTGTCCATCCAGCGGCCTCTCCCGTCCATCGAGATACGCACCCCGGCCCCTTTGAGTAGTCCCGTGAACTCCGTGCTGGTGAACTGACTCCCCTGGTCTGTATTGAAGATCTCCGGGGGATCGTACCTGTTGAGCGCTTCCTCGAGTGCTTCGCAACAAAAGGACGGCTCCAGCGTGTTCGACAGCCTCCAGGACAAAACCCAGCGGCTGTACCAGTCCATGATCGCCACCAGGTACAAAAAGCCCCGACGCATCGGGATGTAGGTGACATCCGTGCACCACACCTGATCGGGCCGGGTGACCGCCAATCCTCGAAGAAGATACGGATACACTCGATTCTCCGGGTGAGGCTGTGAAGTCCGCGGCTTTTGATAGATGACCGCCAGGCCCATTTTGGCCATCAGACGACGAACCCTCTTGCGGCCTACCCGAGAGCCCCGCCGTTTCAAGTGATAGACCATCTGCCGGGATCCGTAGTAGGGGGTCTTTAAGAACTGCTCGTCCAATCGTCTCATCAGTTGCAGGTTTTCTTCGCTCTCGCCTTTGGGCTCATAGTACAAAGTCGAACGGTTCAGACTCATCAGCCTGCATTGTCTACGAATGCTCAGCCTCGGGTGCTTTGGCTCGATCGTGGCCCTTCTGGCCTTTACACTCAGCGATCGAGCGCTTTGGACAAAAAATCCTTTTCCACCGTCAGTTCGCCGATCTTGGCATAAAGCTCTTTGGTCTCCGCCTCGCTTCCTCTCTGACGCTTCTCAACCTTGCCCGCGAACACATCGCCCAGACCTTCCCTGGCCCGCTTTTTCCAATTCGTGATCACACTCGGATGGATCTCGTAGCGAGCCGCCAACTCGCTCAGGGTGCGTTCGCCTCGAAGCGCTTCCAGCGCCACCTTCGCTTTAAACTGAGCTGAGAAATTCCTTCGTTTTGCCATGACTCCTCATCCTTTCTGATTCAGGTCGGAGCCACCTTAACAAATGGTCCAGTTTTCCGGGTCCACCTCTGACCGAAGCTCCCTGATCATGAAAGTAACCATCATAAGCTGCTATGATGCTGTCATTGGCAATCCGGGCCGCATCTTGCTCACCGAAGTAGTCCGTTATTAGGAAAGGGCTATGAATAGCTAAACTGGTAACCAACAGAGCAACAGGAAACCCCCAGACATTTAAGATGTCAAGACGCGTTACATACTTTATCATTGATTGGAGGATAGAACTATTTATACTCAAACGGCGGACTTTCCGGTAAAATATCCCGTAAAGACAATTGCTTTTTCAAAAAGCTGCTTCAGTTCTGCCTTCATCATACCTGTGTAGCCTCAAACCACTCGATTGTTTTTTGCATCCCTTCCTCAAAATCAACCTTAGGCTCCCAACTGAGCAGCCTTTTTATCTTGTCATTTGAAGCCTCTTTACCCTCGAAGTCTCCCGGACGAGCCGGTACATACTCGATAGTAACATCGTTAGGCATCAGTTGTTGAATGGTCTCGGCGATATGTTTAATAGAGATCCGGCGTATTCCTTCCAAATTGAGTATTTGATTTTCTGCTGCATCGTCAAGGGCCAGTACGTGAGCCTCTGCCATATCCTCTACATAGATAAAATTGCGATATTGACTACCATCGCCGGAAATAGTAAAAGGATAGAATGAATATAAACAAGGTCGTCTTCAATTTATTTAAGGCCGTTAAGCCCAACACCAATTGATTAAAACTTTCCTGTAATGTATCTTTAAAGTTATCCGGTAGGATTATTTTGGCCCAGCCAAACATCCTATTGGCAATTGTAGGTGCATTGGCTATATAAATCATAAATGCTAGAGCAAACACGGTAACACTACATACAATAATCAGTCCGCTTCTCAAATAAATAGGGATTTCGATGAAGATAGAAACAAAAACTGTCAATATTATGAAAGATACTAGATCAAATACGCGCTCGACAACGATTGTAGATAGACATTGCGACTTACTTAACTGCTCGCTACTACTTAATGAGTAAACTCTGAGTAACTCCCCGCCCCTGAATGGGAGAATATTGTTGCCCATTTGACCAATAACAACAGCTCTGAATAGAGAGCCAAACCTAATCTTATTGTTAGCCCCAAAAGTGTTTTTCCACAGCAATGAGCGGGTTGATAGGCTCATGAAAAAGCAATAATGCTAAGTAGCGGGTACGGAAACTTCACCTGGCTGAAACTATTCAACATAACGTTAAGATCTACTTTATTAAAAGCCAAGTAGAGGAATACAGCTGTTAGTAGAGCGCTTATGCTAATGTTGATAATGCGTTTATAAGTTGTAATCACCGAAGACCCTCCATACGAGCAGGTAATATAGAGTTAGTATTCAAACCCAAATTCCCACACCGGTGTCCAGCCATTAACGCTAGCGATCCACTTATTGTCAGTGATCTCATGCGGATCAAAATAGTGCATCCCATCACTATTCCAACCTGAACCACTTTCGTTTACGATTGGATTTTCCAGCACTTCTTCTTTATAACTTGTCGTCGTCAATTCGGTAATGTTAGCTGCCCGAACCAGAGTACTGTTAATGGGTTGGCTATATTGAGCGTATCTAAATATTCGGCCATCATCAAGTTCCACAACTCTACCAGCTGGTCTGGCGATATCTCCATTTTCTATGACGATCGGACTCTGTGGGTGCTGTTTCCACGGGCCTAACAGATCATCGGCATAAAAAAGGCGCAAAATATCGCTACTGTGCTCTCGCGGTAGGTGAAGCCAGCCAGCTTTCCCATGCGGTCAAGGAAGCGTTACTGGTATGTCCACGCTGATCGGTCCTGGTACCTTTGGTCGTTGGAAAGCTTCAGGTAAAGGGTCTCCGTGCTCCACAGAGGACTCTACGATCTTCTGTGCGACATCTCGAGCGATCTCGATGACTTCGGCTATGGTTCGGCCTTGAGCCACCAAGCCAGGCACGTCAGGACTCGTCGCGACAAAGCCCCCTGTTTCCAGGGGCTCAAAGTCCAGGTGAATTATTACCTCGTCAACGGAGTTGCTCATACTTGCCATTCTATCAAAGGAGAAGACAGGGAGGAGAGTGAGAGGCGGCGACCGGACTCGAACCGGTGAATGAAGGTTTTGCACGCGAAGGGCGGCCTTAGTAAACACTAGCAAAGCTTAACAAAATCAATGAGTTAAGCCCGGTTACTGCAAGTCACATCTTACCAGCAGTTACCGGCTCCTACCAATCGAAAAGGGCGGCAAACGCCTGGGCTCGGCTCACGAGGGATCAGCTCGCGAAGCCCAGGGCCCTGGAAACCTTCTTCTGCCGCTCATCCAGCGTCAGGAAGCTGATCTGACTCGGATCCGCCGACACAAAAAGGGCGCAGGCCACATGCCAGAGATCGCCTCCCCGGAGATAGCCGGCCCCAGCAACTCTTTTCACCTCGGCCGTCAAGGGTCTGCTCGGAAACACCCACGAAATAGCGGAGAGATAATCGGGTGTAGGATTAGTCACGCCCTCTCGCAAGCAAACCGACTCAAATTCCGCTTCCAGGAGGTTGGAGGAAAGCAGCCGTGCAAAGGAACCCAGATTGGTGACAAGTCGGGCCGCTTCGGGCTCGTTGAAAGCAATCGCCACCACCACCGACGAGTCAACGTAGGCAACTCTCAATCCCGCGACTCCAGAAATCGAGCAAGGGCTCCAGGTCGTTTGGCCAGGGGCTTCGGAAGTGTCGAACCGCTGGCTCTACTGACCACCCCTTCCTCCTCCATGCGGCGCAGTGATCCTTCCAGGTTCTGCGGATGAGAGAGGGGCCGGATCTCCGCAACTTCCTCGCCGTGGTAGGAGATCCTGACCGTTCCTCCAGCACGAACCCTGCGCAGGATCTCACTGAATCTAGTCTTTGCCTCGTAAGTGGAATAGACTTTACTCATCCAATCCATTGTAACCGATAATTGATCAGACTAGTCAGATCAATTATCGGGTCCCTTAGTGCGCCGTGGCCCGCGAAGCACTGGAGAAGCGCAGCCGTAACGGGCGGGCGGAGAGGCGGCAGAAAGGAGGCACCCCACCCGAATACCCGCCCTCCGAAAAACCGGCCAAACTTCGACCCCGTAACATCCTGGATTTTCAATAACTTAGAAGGGTGGTTGGAGGCGGCGACCGGACTCGAACCGGTGAATGAAGGTTTTGCAGACCTGAGCAGAGAAAGCCGAATCATTAGGAAACATTAGGAAAATCAACAACTTAATCGGGTTTTCCGCCAACCGAATATCCGAAAGATTAGGAAAGCTTGGGAAGTAGAGTGGGAGACAAATGGGAGACACTTCACGGGGCTGTCGATGTCACCATCAAAGGGCATGAGAGACATGTGCCGGTGAATTGGTGAGGCGGGTTAGTAAAGATTCGCTCATCTAATCCGGAACCCGTCATGCCCTTAGTACCCTCGGCGCCGATACTTCTCCCCACCCGAGTGGCGAAATGGCAAGCACAGGCCCAATCAGATTGACTTCTTCAAGACGACGAAGTATAAGGACGGCAACCGTTGCTTACCCCAACCAAAAAGTAAAGGAGCCGTTATGCTTCAGCAACAACCATGGGTCTCCTTACCTCTCGCCCTGCTGGTTCCCAGCCTAATCTGCTGTGGACTCCTCGGGCAAGAATCGACATTCTCTAATGCGCCACTGGCCTCGACGGGCAAGTTCAAGATTTTTGTCGATCCCGTTTCAGATGGATTCTTTGACGACATTGACATCCTTGCGAAGGCTTTAGACCTGACACTTGACCAAGCAACGATCATTGGAGACCCCACAAACCTAACACTTGGGTTTGATGTGTAGGGCAATTTGGGCGACGGGGATATCCTGCCGGGACTTGTGACTTTCGTTTTCACAGACGATACCTGTTCGACAGGTCCGATATTGGCCAGCTCGGACGAGGGAGCCTCTGCGGATGTGAACAACAATGGACAAAAGGACGCATAGGAACCCTCAATCTTCCTAACCCCCGAGGATCTTGCCATTACAGTGGCCTTCTTCGAGGCTCAGGCTCTTGGTTCGCTGGAGTTTGATTTCTTGCAAAAAGGACTCGTAAATCCCGTAATTGACTTCCCCATAGGTCTCACTAACGAGATCACACTCATTACGCCAGCCGGTGCGAGTCAGCTTCAGGGAGGCAGCGAAGAGATCATTATTACCCGCAACCTGCTCCGTCTCCGAAATGCGCAAAGTGCAGGTGGCGGAATGAAAGCACGGCTACGACCGTCATTCCAACAAGACAGATTGCCCGGTGATCCTGGCCCCGAATGTGCTTGGACAGCCGGTGGAAGATTGCCCCTACCCCTGCCGGGTTCAACAGGTTGCAGGGACGCGCTTGACACCGCTTGCGGCTGTTTGAGGGTTGAAGCCAGGACACGACGAAAACGCACCCTATCCGCACCCCGTCAGAAAATCGGATTGAATCGGAACGAAAAGAAAGACCTTGAATAGGTGCAGGTACAGGCTGCGGTGGCGGTCGTGGATGATCCTAGTCGGGATAAGCTCACTGATAAAAAGCTGGAGCAACTGATAGCACTGGCAGAACGAGCGCAGTTGCTAAGTGACTGACGAGGACTGGGGCTTTCCAGTTCCAGTCCCCCCTCTGTGCCAATAATGGTGAGACACTTCTTCCCGGCTAAATTAGAGTAGAGGGCGAGAAGCTGGATTACAGAATGATAGAAAACAGAAGCGACAAGAAACTGAGGATTTTGGAAACCTCGGAGCGGAGGGGAGAGGTCTCCAAAATCGCTGCGGGACGGACCGAGCCCGAGAAGGCGTTGCCGCGACCCGACCCGGAAGTTCCTGCCAAGGCAACCCGTCGCCGGTTTTCAGCCCGCTATAAGCTCCGGGTCCTGGAGCAGGCCGATGGCTGCGAAGAGTCGGGCGAAGTGGGAGCATTACTGCGCCGAGAAGGACTTTACTGGTCGAATCTGCAGACCTGGCGACGCCAACGCGAGCACGGAACGCTGCAGGCATTGACCCCTCGCAAGCGGGGACGAAAGGCAAAGCCGGTCAATCCTCTGGATCATCAACTGAGGCAAGTGGAGGCTGAGAATCGGAAGCTGAAACGCAAGCTCGAGAAGTTTGAAGCCATGCTGGATCTCCAAAAAAAGTCTCGCAACTGTTGGGAATCTCTCTGGCGAGCAGCGAAGAGAACGGAGACGAGAGCTGATGGACGAAGCTTTGCGATTCTCACAATCCCACGGAGTCCGTGCCGGCTGTCAGGCTCTGGATCTGCCGCCATCGAGTCTGTATCGGGAGAAACTTCGGCGCGAACGGCCGGCGCTGGATCCTCGGCCTCGGGCCGCATCCCCACGCGCCTTGAGCCCGCCCGAAAGGGAAGCCGTTGTGGAGGTCCTGCACAGCCGACAGTTTATCGACAAAGCTCCTGCCGCCGTATGGGCGGAGCTGCTGGACGAAGGGCGATACTTGTGCTCGATTCGAACCATGTACCGCATTCTGGCCAAACGTCTGGAAGTTAGAGAACGCCGTCGCCAGCGCCGCCATCCCCAATACTCCAAGCCGGAACTTCTGGCCACCGGCCCGAACCAATGCTGGTCGTGGGACATCACCAAGCTGAAGGGGCCCGTCAAATGGAGCTATTACTACCTCTACGTGATCCTGGACATCTTCAGCCGCTATGTGGTGGGCTGGATGGTGGCCACCCAGGAAAGCTCCCGCCTGGCCAAGGTCTTGATCGCCCAGAGCTACTCCAAGCAGGAGATCGTAGCGGGTGGTCTCACCCTGCATGCCGATCGTGGCTCGTCGATGAGTTCCAAAGCACTGGCCTTGCTACTGGCCGATCTGGGAGTCACCAAGTCTCACTCTCGGCCTCATGTCTGTGACGACAATCCCTACTCGGAATCCCAATTCAAGACCCTCAAGTACCGTCCCGAATTCCCGGCTCGTTTCGGCACCATTCAGCAAGCCAGAGACTTTTGTCGGGATTTCTTCGATTGGTATAACCGCGACCATCGCCATTCGGGTATCGGCCTGCACACTCCCGCGGATGTGCACTACCTCACCGCCATCACCACCCGTCGCGATCGATCCCAAACATTGGAGGCCGCCCATGCACTCTTCCCGGAGAGATTTCCCAACGGCAAACCCGTTCCTCCTCCTCTTCCCGAGGCGGTCTGGATCAACCCTCCCGAAAAGGAGAACTTTTGAGATGAAACTACAGTAATTTATTCACCAAAGTGTCTCAAAGTTGTTGACACGTTCCGCCCTCAGAAAATCTCGAATGACACGAAAAGGTTTCTTAAAAAGTCTGCTAAGGCGTTCGGGGCTGTCCAGCTATACTACGTTCGGCACAGTGCAAAGGACCATTACATGTCCATCGAGAATAGGTTCCACCGTCTAGCCCGAATAGGATCAATGCTCGCAACGTGGGATTTTGCCCCGTTGGCATATGCCTTGTGGCTACGCTGGCATCGTCTCGAGTTTCAATACGCAGACTACGTCTCGGAGAAAGACGGCTTTACCCACCAGCATTCCGGCGGCCCGAAACTCACCAAAGTCCTACGGTCCGTGCAGATACCGAAGGGAAGCGTGGCGCTCGATCTCGGTGTTGGAATGGGAATCGCAGCACTGACTCTAAGTCACCATTTCTCAATAGTCATTGGGGTCGATCTCTCTCCGGAACTGATAGCTATTGCCAAACGCAACATAACTAGAATGCAGGTCAGTAACATCGAATTGTACTGCGCTGACGCACGAGCTTTCACAGAAGGTTTGGAGCGAGTGACGCATGTCTACATGGCTAATCCGTTTCCTGAGACAGTGATGAGCGTTGTGATGGAGAATATCAGGCAGTCCCTTGTGCGGCGCCCCCGGCGGTTGATGATCATCTACAAATTCCCAACGTGTCACGAGACTATTCTCGCTGCAGGCTTCGCCCACAGGCGCACCTTTCACCTCAAGCATTCTCATCCTTTTGCGGTTTATGAGACGTGAAGAAACAACTGTGGTCGAGGGCGACCTCCCGCCTCAGCTGAAGGCCCACCTCCGTCCCGACACGATCATCGCGGTTGAGGAACACGTAGCTTGTTCGCATTTGACCCGGTAGATGGTGACCTCCGATAAACCCCAGGATTATCCCAAAGGCAATCGCACAGGCCAGGTTCCCAGTTCCCATTGGAGGTTTGGACGCTGGCATCGGTGGCGCCTGTCCCGATGCCAGGTCGAGTCCACAAAAGCGACATGCCACTGCCTCATCCTGGATCTCCTCGACGCAGTAGGGGCATTTCTTCATGGCTTTTCCCGGATATTGGAGGGTGCGTTGGGCCTCATCAGCGGTAGATCACCTCCTCTACTTCAGAAACAGAATCTTACAACTAAGAAAGAGAACACGGATGAGATGTACAGCCAAAAGCAAAACGACCCAGAAGCAATGTAAGCGTCATGCAATACCTGGGGGCAGGGTTTGCGCTACCCATGGTGGCAAGAGCCCACAGGTCATCAAGGCCGCAAAGCAGCGCATCCTTGAAATGGTGGATCCTGCCCTTGCCCGGCTGCAGGCGGTCATCACGAAACCCCAGCACAGGCATCTTCGGTTCGAGCAGCAAGGGACATCCTGGACCGCACCGGTCTGAAGCCGGTAGATCAGCTAAAACTCGAGGCGGGTATTGAAGTCGAGGACCCAGGCAGGGAGAAACTTAGTGACTCTGATCTCGACAGACTCATCGCACACGCTAAAAAGCTTGCCGCAGCTGAAAACTCTTAGGGAGCAGAGGAAGCCGCAGGAAGGTCGAATCGTACTACCCCGACGCACCCAAGTGATGTTCAATCGTCTGCCCGAAAAAAATCGAGAATGAAACCGAAACGAAGCTTGAAAGTGAAATCACCTCCACAGTTCGAGCCCAAAACCCAACCCCAAATTTCCGGGGGGGCAAAAACAGAACCGAAACGACCCAGATCCCCCGCTCGGACACTCCAGCATCCAGATAACAGTCGATGTGTACGGGCACCTGGAGCCAGGCAACAATCGGCAGGCAGTCAACAGGTTACCGACGGAAACGGGAGCACCAGTGGAAGGGCTGGAGAAGGCCAGCAGGTAGGCTGGTTTCTGAACTGGCCCCGGGGCTGGCACTTTCTTTTCTTCGCCTGTCTGATTGTCAGGAAATCCTGACACAGTCTTGACCGAATCCACATAAAACTGGAACCGAAGAGACGTAAGCTCCAATCAATAACGCGGTTTCCCAATCCAGCAGATCGTCCTTTTCATCTACGAAACGGGCTGTCGGCCCAGCGAGGCGCTTCGCCTGAAATGGAAGAATCTCAACCTTAAGAAGCAGACAGCCGTTCTCAACCTCCGCAAGGGGGGAGACAATGCGCTCGTGGCTCTGAGTGGCAGAGCAGTCAAGGCCGTCCAGGCTGTTCCGCGGCTTCCCAACTGCGAATATGTCTTCTGGAATCCCAAGACGCAGACCCGCTACAAGCAGATCAATCTGTCTTTTCAGCGGGCGCGGGACCGAGCGGGCATTCCCTGGATCCAGCTCAAGGATTTTCGTCGGGAACTGGGCATCGTGATCGCCGAAAGCGGCCAGCCGCTGCACGTTGCGCAAAGGCAGTTAGGGCATTCCTCGATCAAAACGACCGAGAAGTTCTACGCACAATATTCTCCCGAGTTCGCCATCTCCAGAGCCCGGGAAGTGATGGCGTCCCGTGGGAGCCAAATGGGAGACACTACCCCTGACCAGGATCCTCTGCAAAACACGCCCAAAAAGAACCCCTCTAACGTACTGGATTTTCAGGAGTTACGGAGGTAGTTGGAGGCGGCGACCGGACTCGAACCGGTGAATGAAGGTTTTGCAGACCGGTTCGGCGGGCTTAGTAAACATTAGCAAAGATTTACAAAATCAATTAGTTAGCCCGGTTACTGCAAGTCACATTTTACCAACAGTTGCCAGCTCTTACTCATCGAAAAGGGCGGCAAACGGGAGGCAGGAGGGTCGAGAGAAAGAACCAAGTTTCAGATCCATCTGGAACCTGCTAACGTATCTCCGCCGCGGCCTTCACGAACAGTTTCTCCGGATATCCGGCTCTTCGTCTGCTTCACTCAGCCTCACCAGTTCGTCGTAGCTGAATATTGGAGGAGACGAGTTCTGGACATAAGGCTCAGAGTCCAGCTGTCCGTAGCAAGTTGCATTGAGGAGGATCCAGCCGCAAAAAGTCAAGTTCAACTCTTGCAGGAAGCTGGAAAAGGTGTTCACCGTGACCTCCAAAAAGGTTGAAGCTGACCCACCGCACAACCGAGTCCACGGATGTTACTTTTTGACGAGCCCAGCCTTTCGCATCTCCTTGCCGGCTGCCTTGACGAGCTGTTTGACAAACTTCCGCACATCCTTCGGGTTGGTCGTCTCACTCTGGCCGGCCCAGAGCAACTTGTCCTGATCAATCGAGTAGACCAGCGCTTCGATCGATACGATCGTATCAGTCCTGGCAGGTCCCACAGAATAGGCGGCTGACCACCCGTAGTCCCAGTAGCCCCAGAAGGTTGGGTAGTAGGACGCGGAATAAAACACCGTCCCAGGCGAATGAGTGGTTTCCTTTGCCACCACCCGCATCAATACTGCACTGGTAATCTCTTCTTGAACTCCTTGGCCTTGTCGGTGTCTTTGGCCAACTCCCCCGGGAGTACCGTGTAACCGGCAATGCAATCGATGCCCCGCTGCCTCAACTCTGTCGCCAGGGTTTCTTCCGGGCCGAGCCGCATCGTTTCATCGGAACTGACTACAAATGCCGCCACTCTCTGCCCGGACACGTCGATCGCTCCAGCGGCGGGATTCTTCCAGGTCGAAACAAACCGGATCGATGCTGCCATGGTCAGCGTACCGCTGAGCAAGAGTACGCCGAGGATTCGCAAACAGAATTTCATTTGAGCTCCCTCTCCTCCACGAGGATCGTCCTGGTCGTCCAAGCCACCTGCGGACAGGTTTCGAGCTTCGCCTTGATTCTCTATGGCTGGTCATTTAGACTAGTCATATGGAGACCATCAATATTTCCGAGTTCAAGGCCAAGTGCCTGGCGATTCTGGAGCGAATCGCTCGAACGGGGGAGCCTGTCACGATCCTGAAACGCGGCAAAGCCATCGCACAGGTCCACCCCGCCGTTCCTGCGGGCAAAGCCTATCCCCAGGAAACCCTGCGAGGAACCGTGGAATTCGTCGTGGATATCTTGGATCCGGTCGTTGCCGCGCAGGACTGGGAGGCCCTGGGCGGCGAAGAATGACGCTAATCCTCGATACCCACGTTCTTCTTTGGTGGTTGGCTCAGCCGCAACAGCTCTCCACGAAACAACGCCGGGTGTTGCAGCGTGCTGGTCCAGACAAACCTGTGCACGTTGCCGACATCAGTCTGTGGGAGATCGCCATGCTGCACTCGCTCGGGCGTGTCCGTCTCGAATTGCCCATTCGGGACTGGTTGGAGCGTGCTACCGCCCCTCCGCTTGTCCAACGAATCGGAATCAGCCCGGCAATCGCTGCGGAAGTAGCCGCTCTTCCGGCGTCGTTTCACCGGGACCCGGCCGACCGGATCATCGTGTCGACAGCTCGAGTGTATGGATCGACTCTGCTCACTCGCGACCGTCGGATCATTGACGCGGCTCTGGTCAACACGCTGGAGTAGTGCCAGGGCGCCATTTCATGCGAACTCTTGGCCGCATTCGTGATGACACCTCGTACCCACGTGGCAGCGGGAGGCTCAATTTGTCTCATTGCTGCTCACTGCTGGAATCCTGGACCATCTGACCGAAGAGCCGAGCGAGCTCAGTACTGGATGACGCGAGGCAGCTTTTTGGCCTGCTTGACCCAGCCGGCTACCTGGCTGGCCGCGGGGAGCTGGCGAACCAGTCTTTTCTTGCCGTTGATCTCTGCCATTCTCTTGTGCAGGTTGCCAGCGTTGCGCTGACCCAGCTCCGGAACGGTATCCACGCCCGAGGCCTCGAGCAGGTCTGAATACTCTTCGCCGACGCCCTTGATGCGGAAGAGGTCAGCCTTGTTCACGCATCCCAGCAGGACCTTTTCGCTGATACCGCCCTCTTCGGCTACAGCCTTGCGGTTCTTTTTCGTGGCACAGTGTTTCAGCAATGCTCCGGTGGATCCGATCCCACACTGCTGCAGTTTTCGCTGGGTTATCTTCCCGATCCCCTCAATCTTGGTCAAGCTCGCCATTTCGACTCCCTTCTGAAAATAAAATGTTCTTCTCATACTCCTCGACTGCCGATTCGAGCAACAATGCTAGAACCGAACTCGAGGCAGCTCTATGCAAGGACGATGCCAGGAGTGCGCAGGTACCCGCAAAGGTAGGCAGCTGCAGGGTTTCGGACAGCTGGTGAGGCTCTTCAGGTCAAGCCGTCTCTGTAGTTTATCCCGTGTTGACCCGCCCTTTGAGTAATCCTTACAGGTGCGGCCCCTCATCTCTTACTCAGAACCTGCCCTTAGCTGTAAGAGTTACCGTCGGTCCGCAGCCTTTTGATCCTGTCGCCAGCCGACGGCTACGCCTGTAAGAGACTGACTTGCATAGTTTTAAGGTCGTTTTGACCCAACCTTAGAGCATTCTGGTACGTCGATTGCAGGAACGGTTCGAGAATATGTCGGTCACCATGGTATATCCCCCACCTGGGCGGCTGATTTACCAAGGTAATTCCCCCACCCTTTCACCAGGGTAATTCCCCCAGGGTTTCACCAAGGTAATTCCCCCACCTGATCATTTCGTGACAGAGGCCAGGGCCATCTTTCTGCGGAACCCCAACAAGGATTTCCGCAGGAGGAAGAATGGCCAGAAGGAACGTGAGGATGGAAGAGTACCTGGAGTTGGTTTACCAATGGCACCGAGGACGGAGTATCCGCCAGATCCGAGACTCGTTGCAGATCTCGCGCAAGACGATTGGCAAGTATCTGCGGCTTTTCATGGCCAGAGGCTTGAGCCGAGAGAAGCCGCTGCCGCCACAGGAGGAGCTGGCCCGGATGGTGGCCTCGGTGGTCCAGGTGGCGGTTTTCGAACAACCGGCCCGGGAGCGGATCCGCCTCTACCACCAGCAGATCCAGGAGTGGCTTGAGCAGCCTGATATGACCATTCAGCAGGTACAGCGGCTGCTCGAGGAGCAGCACGAGTTGAAGGTCAGCTACATGAGCGTCTACCGCTATGTGCGCAGCCACATCGTGCCGCTTTGCAAGCCGGTGACGGTACGGATGCATTCGCCGGCCGGAGAGCATTATGGAAAGCCGGAAGTTATGTTGAGTAGTCTGGTGACGAAGCGCGAGGACACAAGGTTTTCCCAACAGATCATCATTCCCAACTTTGCATAATTTCTGCCTACAACGATTCAAGCCATGTGAGGAGAGTGGGAGCGATCCGGGCCTTTCGACGCCGGCCGGAAGACGGGCCGAGCCGCTCCAACGCTTTCCTTTTCATTTCAAGGTCGGCCTCCACATAGACTTGGGTTGATTTGATGTCCGCGTGGCCCAGCACGTCCTTGATCGTGACGAGGGCCACGCCGGATTGAAGAAGATGCATCGCCTTGCTGTGCCGCAACGTATGCGGACTCAAGGAGCACTGAGTCAAATCGGAGTTGCCGGCGCTGCCGGAATATTTTCTCAGGACGTAGCGGACTCCATGCCGAGAAAGTTTTCGCCCGGAGCGGTTCCTGAACAAAGAGCCGTCGTCATGGAGGGGGCGGCCGTGCTCTTTCAAGAATCGAGCCACGAGCCGGGCAGTCTGCGGAAGCAGAGGGCAGAGACGCTGTCTGCCGCCCTTGCCGGTCACGCGAACAAACGCTGGACTCGTCAGCTGGAAGTCGCGCGGCTTCATGTCCAGCCCTTCCTGGACCCGTGCTCCGGTGTCGTAGAGAAGCACCAGCAAGACATAGTCCCGTTCCCCTGCCGGGGTGGAACGGTCGATCCGGTTGAAGAGACGCTCGATCTGCTGCCTATTGAGATAGCCCGGCGTGGACCGCAGGGTCCGCTTGAACGGTATTGCCAGAACCCGATGGCATAAGGAGGCGGAGGCGGGTTCTCGGCTGAGGACGTAGCGGTAAAAGGAATGGATGGCCGCCAAGCGGGCGTTGCGAGTGCTGATCGAGTTGCGCCTTCGGCTCTCCAGGTCGCTGAGGAACCGCAAAACCACCTCCGCGGAGAGATCCTCAAGAGTGAGCCGATCGATAGTGCGTTTGCGGTCGGCGGCGGCAAAGCGAAGCAGCAGCTTCATCGTGTCGCGATACGCATATACGGTGTGTTGACTAGCGTTGCGCTCGGCGGCGAGGTGGACCACGAAAAAATCTGTTACCAGGGTTGAAAGTTCAAAGGTCATGAAGCGCTCCTTTCCCGAATCAGGCTCCCAAAGCGAAGCTGATAACGACGGGTCACTTCTCCCACCAGATCCTCAGTCACACGCAAATACCGTTGCGAACTGGTCAAGCCGACATGGCCCAGATAGGTGGCAAGAATGGGCAGCCGGGCGTTCAGATCCGCCCCTTGCCGGTACCAGAGGATCATCCGATGCACCGCAAATCCGTGGCGAAGATCATGCAGGCGAGGACCCTTGCCTGGGCCCAAGTAGGGGATCTCAGCCCGGGCCAGGGCTCTGCGGAATGAAGCTCGAATGACGTCCGCGGAACATCTTTGTCCCCTCGGACCCGGGAAAAAACAGGCGGTTGGAGCGCGGAGTCCGAGGTGGCCCTCGACAAAGGATCGGCATTGGCGCATTCGATCGGTGAGATCATCGGCCATGGGAACCAGCCTCGACTTTCCGAACTTGGCCCGCCGGACAATCAAGACGCCCCCAGCCTCATCCACGTCTTCCAGGTTCAGGGACAGCGCTTCTCCCAACCTCAAGCCGCTGAGATAAAGGAGCATGAGGGCTGTGCCATGGACCATTCCGCTCAGGGGTGAACAGCGCCCGCTGGGCAAATCGAGACACGCTTGCAAAAACTGGCGTCCTTCTTCGAGGGTCAAGACCCGGGGCACAAACGGGCGGCGCCGGATGCCGAGATAGCGCGTGGGGGGAATCGAAGTGCGGGGATCTTCCAGCGCCAGGAACTTGCAAAACTCACGAATGAGGCTCAGCCGATTCCCTCGCGTCGTCTCCGACTCGTTTCCTCTGCGGGCCAGATAGGCTCGGTTGATCTCATCGGTCATGACAGGATCTCGTTTCGGAAGACGGCGCGCCAAAAACCGATCCAGGTCGTGCAGCATCCGCTCTTCTTCTTTATACCGGCATCCTCGCGCGCGCTTGAGTCGAAGAAAGCGTCTGATCTGCCCTGCTAACGGCGAAGCGAACGGTTCTACTTGTTTGTTCATTGCAGCACCTCCGCAATGGAAATGGCCGCTGCTCGCAGGTGGCGAACATCGACTTTCATGTAGCCCAGCGTCGAGTCCGCCGAGGCGTGGCCCAGAACATCGCCGATCGTTTTGACGGGAACTTCGGCGTCCAGCAGACGTGTGGCCAGAGTGTGGCGCAACAGATACAGGCCCTTGCGCCCGGGCCGTCCCTGCAGGCCCGCGTTTCTCATGGCCTTTCGGGCGATACTGGAGAAGTTGTTGTTGACCCCGTACGGCTCAAAGGGCGCCCTGTGGCGGACGAAGACATTGCGCGCTTTGGTCGGCGGCCGGCCATTTCGCAGGTAGGAGATCAGGGCCTCCGACACGTCCTGGAGGAGGGGCAACGTCAACTTCCTGCCCGTCTTTGACTGCTGGATGACGATGGCGCCTTCGCGCCAGCGGATGTCTTCGAGTTGCATCCCGCGTATGTCCGCCGGTCGCAGGCCGTAGCGCGCAGCCAGCAAAAGCAGGGCGTAGTCTCGTCGCCCGATGCCCGAAGAGCGATCCGTGGAACTCAACAGCCTCTCGACCTCGGCTTCGCACAGAACGTCGTGCAGGCCGCTGTCCCGGTACTGCCTGCATCCTGCTGCCGCGGCGGACAGGTCTCGGGGCAGCATCCCTTGGGCGAAGGCATGCTTCAGAAGACGCCGAACGTACCCCACATATCCGCTCCACGTGATGGGCTTGTGGTGGTCGGGCCGCCGGCTGCAAAAGTCGTGGACATGAGCGGCTGTCAGTTGTTTCAGGTCCCCGATGCCCCCGCTTTCCAGGAACTCCATGAATCGGCCCAGCGCAAGAGCTCCTCTTCGAAGGGTCTTCTCGGAAACGCACCGATGCTCCTTCAAGAATGCGAGGTAAGGGACAGCCCAGTTCTCAAACAGATTGCCTCCCGGTTCGGTTCGCGTTCGGAGTTTCCGCCGAAAATCGCCGTTCTCGTCAGCCTCGATGAAGATGCGGATCGAAGCTCGAATGAAGCGGTGACGACTGGCGCTGCCTCCGGGCAGACGCTGCTGGACATAGGCATCCACCACAGGTGATCGCACCCTGAATGGGATCTGGATTCCGAGCTGACCGCAGTGTTCTGTGAATCGCAGCCATTCATGGACGTGATCGACGACGACCACATCCAAGTACTCCAAATCGTGGAGCTTGTTTGCCAGCAGCCTGATCCGCTCTCGATGGGCTGAACGTTCGTAACATTCCCGATAGTCCTTGCGTAATCTCTCTCTCAACATAGATTCCTCCTTTTAGGTCTGCCTCTTCGTTGGGCAGCCTTGGAGAGGAATTATGTAAAGTGACTGGTCAATGCCTACCGGAAAAATAAGGAAGGGAGAGGGCAACTCAACATAACTTCCGGCTTTCCATAATGCTCTTTATGTTGAGCTCAACATAATCATCAGGGCCAGGTCGACTTCGGCTATGCCGGGCTGATGCAAGATCCGGAAACCGGCAAACGGCGCAAGACCTGGGTCTTTATCATGATCTTGAGCTACAGCCGCCACCGCTTCGGGCGCTTTGTGTTTGGTCAGGACAGCCCCACTTGGCTGGACTGTCACATGCGTGCTTTTTCCTTTTTTCGAGGCTGTCCAAGATTGCTTGTCCTGGACAATCTGAAAGACGGTGTGCTGAAGCCCGATCTGTACGATCCGACGCTCAACCCGGCCTACGCCGAACTGGAAAGACACTATGGATTCGTGGCCGACCCGGCAAAAGTGCAGATGGCTCGCCACAAAGGGAAAGTGGAGAGATGTGTGCCGGTGGTGCGTCAGCAGATCCTGGCGGGGCGTCGTTTTCGGGATATCGAGGAGGCCAACGAGAAAGCTCTGGAGTGGTGTCTCAAGGAAGTCGGTCTGCGAGAGCATGGCACCACCCATCGCAAACCCTACGAGGTGTTTGTTGGAGAAGAAGCCGAGCTGCTGCTGCCCCTGCCCGATCAACCCTACGAAGCGCCTCAGTGGAAACAATGCACCGTGCATTGGGACTGCCATCTGATCCTGGACAAGTGCTACTACTCGGTCCCCTATCCCTACCGGGGAGAGAAGCTGTGGGTGCGGGCCGACCTGAAGCTGGTGCGGGTGTATCGGAACCATCAGTTGATCAAGACCCACGTGCGGGTCTTCGAACCGGGAAGCTGGCAGACCCAAACGGCCGACTATCCTCCCGACAAGCGGATCTATCTGGAGCAGACTCCCGAGTGGTGCCGGCGCCGGTCCGACGAGCTGGGGCCCGAAGTGGGCCGCTACGTGCGGCGCATCTTGGGCGATCACGCCATGCGCAACCTGAGAAAGGCCCAGGCCGTGCTGCGGCTGGCCGAGTCCCACCCAGCGGCTACTCTGGATCAGGCCTGCCGGCGGGCCTTGCGCTTTGACAATGTCCGCTTTGCTTCTCTGAAGCAGATTCTGGCGAAAGGCTTGTTCCGACAGCCCTTACCTCCTCGTAGACCCCCCAGTCCGGCGGCCTCAGCTTGTCGATTTGCCCGTCCCCAGGATTACTTCGTGCACCGACAGGAGGTCTCATGAGTCACTATCAACATCTGCTCGACCAGCTCAAGCAACTGCGATTGGGAGGATTGTTGGACACTCTGGAAGTGCGGCTCAAGGAGGCCGAAAAACGACAACTGGCCTACGTCGACTTTCTGACTCTGCTGATTCAGGATGAGCTGGAGCGTCGCTCCCAGACCAAGTTTGCGCGCCGGCTCAAGAAAGCCTGCTTTGCCGAGATCAAGACCCTCGAAGAGTTCGATTTTGGCTTTAACCCGAACATCAAGCGGCGCCGCATCTATGACCTGGCCACCTGCCGCTTTCTGGAAAACAAAGAAAACATCTGCCTGTGCGGGCCGGTGGGTGTGGGCAAGAGTCACATCGCCCTGGCTCTGGGACACGAGGCGGTACGCCGCGGTCATGACGTGCGCTACATCCAGGCTCCGCGCCTGTTCCGTACTCTGGAAGCGGCCCGGGCCGATCTCTCCCGCGATCGCCGCATCCAGCACTACTGCGGCTATGATTTTTTGATCATTGACGACTTTGGGCTCAAGCCCCTGACCGAGGAGCAGGCCGACGATCTGTACGACATCGTTTACGAGCGCTATCAGAAAGGCTCGCTGATGCTGACCAGTAATCGCAGCCTGGAGGAGTGGATGGCGCTGTTTGGCGACCCCATCCAGGCCAACTCGCTGCTGGACCGGCTCTGCCACAACGCTCACCAGCTGGAGTGGGAGGGCGAGTCTTACCGGAGGCGAAAACGACCCGTCAAAGGATCCCCCCAAAAGGAGGTTTCGCCATGAGCCGTTTGAAGATTAAAGGCGACAACGGCTGGTTTGCCGCCGCCGCCGGCTGGCAGGCCGCTCTGGAGAAACTCTCCGACGGGGCCTTCAAGCTGTTCGTTCACATCTCTCTGGGCGCCGAGAGAAGTACCGGGCGCTTTCTCTTTCGCCAGCAGGACGTGGCCAGGGCGCTGCGCAAATCGCGCCGCTCGATTGGAACCTATCTCCAGGAGCTCGAGGAGAGGCAGGTCTGCCGGGTCCGGCGTAGCTCCAACCAGCATGCTCCCGGTGTCCTGGAGATTGCCGACCAGTACTGGCCCTACCAGCGCAGCCTCTCGGCTGACTCGCTCAGCTCCACTCGATCGGCTCAAACCCTCTATGTGGAGGCCATCGGAGAGATGTTGCTGGAGCGTCCCTGCATCCGTTGCCGATACTCGATCTCGGATCGCCGGCTGGCTGCCCAGTGGTTCCAGCAAGGCATCGAACTCGAGGATGTCCGCCAGTCTATTTTCCTGGGCTGCGGACGCAAGTACGTCTCCTGGCTCAACGGACTCCCGGGGCAGCCCATCGGTTCCCTGCATTACTTCAGTTCCGTTTTACAGGAGGTCACGAGCAGCCAGCTTTCCGCCCGCTATCGGACTTTCAATCAAATGCAAATGCTGCGACTGGAAAAACGCTGGCTCGAAACAGATCCCGACTGCGACCAGAAAGGAGGAACCTGCTTGGGAAAACTTTTCCCAAGCACAACCGCCGAAAATCAAGAGAAACGAGATGATGTTGATCCCCAAATGGGGGAATTACCCTGGTGACGGAGGTGGGGGAATTACCCTGGTAATTGACAAGAATAGTCTGCGGGAGAAGCCACTGAGCTTCTTCTGTTGGTCTACTCTTGTCAATATCAAGGAGTTGCATATGTTTGGAGATTTGAGGTGGCTCGGTATCATGTTCTTGCTGTTCCTAGTAACGGGGACATCGATCGCTCAGGATCCCGCCCAGCAACAGCAAGTCAAAGTGTGGACAGGGTCCTTTGGTGCGGGCCTGGCCCTGACAGGTGGAAACTCAGACACGCTGAATTTCAACCTTGCCTTCGACGCGATTCGGGATCCCAAGACCAGAAACGTCATGAAGTTCAATGGGTCTTTCCTGCGCGGGGAGGCCAACGACGTAGTGACAGTGGATCGTCTTGGCCTGTCTTTTCGAGACGATTATCTGCTCACGAAAAGAGTCTTCGTGTTTGGCGGAATTGACTATCTTAAAGACGAGTTCAAGTTGATCGACTATTGGATCGCCCCAACCGGTGGTCTGGGAGTCAAACTCGTTAATACCGACGCCGTGAAGTTCAACATCAACGGGGGTGTCGGAGTCGTCTGGGAGAAGAACCCCGGGTTTGATGCGGACAGTAGTGGGGCGGTCTCTTTCGGACAGGATTATTCCTGGCAGATCGTTGAAGGCTCGCGCATTTTTCAGAACTTCAGTGCTGTGTGGGAAATGGATGAGTTCGCTGATGCCCTTTATCATTTCGGAATCGGCCTGGCTACCTCGGTGACTGCCAATACGGAACTCAAGGTTGAGTTCTTCGATGATTTCAAGAACCGTCCTGCCTTTGGCGCTGAGAAGAATGACTACGCTTTGATTACTTCATTCTCGTTCAAGTTTTAGGCCCTTCGTACGGGCAGTATTGGCCTTCTAGCCCCATACTTGCCGGGCTGTCTCAACGATGACTCCCAGCTTGTACTTCTGGTCGTCCACTGTGATGCGATTGCCGACAACTGAAGTGGAAAAGCCGCACTGGGGACTCAAGGCCAGGCGCTCTAGAGGAATAAAACGGCTGGCCTCCTTGATGCGCTCAATAAGCTGACGTGCGGTTTCTCTGCGTGGCGTCTTGGTGGTCACCAGTCCCAAGACGACGATCTTGTCGTCGGGTATCTCCCGCAACGGCTCAAACGAGCCGGAACGCTCATCGTCGTATTCGAGCAGCAACCGCTGTGCGCGGACCCTGTGGAAGATGGGTTTGGCAATCAACTCGTAGCCGCCTTCGGTCAGCCACCGGCTGCCCTGGTTGCCGCGTCACAAGTGAAACCCGAATGTAACCTCCGGAAACCCGCTAATCACAGCATTGTCCATCTCAATCCCTTGGCTCAACCACTGATCGAGAGGCCAGCCTTGCCCTTCGTAGAAGGCTCGAGTGTCGGGATCGAGCAGCAATGGATAATGGGGCGCGTCGAGCTGAATGTAGGTGGCTCCCAAGCGAACCAGTTCGCAGACCTCTGCCCGCAGAATGTCGACGACATCGGCCAGGAAACCGTCAAGCGTGGGATACGCGGCCACCGAACGCTTCGCCGACCAGAAGTTGGCAAATAAGCCCGGGCTGGGCAGGGTGATCTTAGGAGTGCAAGAGGTCCGTGCGCGCAGGTAGGTGAACTCTTCCGCACAGAGGTGGCGCTTACGGGTTAATTTGCTGACGACTCCCAAGTCCCGGGGCCGTTCTACCTCCCAGCCCCCAATCTTGTCGTTCCCGATCCATTCACCCCACAAGAAGGCGTTGATATCGTAGTCTCCGAAACCATCCACCGCTTCAGCCATCTGGCTCTGGAAGGACAGCCGGCGCATTTCTCCATCCGTCACAACGTCAAGACCCACTTCTTCCTGTAGTGCGATCACCTCGTCAACGGCCTTGTCCTCAATTGCCTTGAATTCCACTTCAGAGATGCGACCAGCGGCTACCTCTTTTCTGGCCTCGAGAAGATCCTCGGGACGAAGCAAACTTCCCACCACGTCTGTTTGTGAGGTGATCATTGCGATCTCTCCCTCCTGCTTCGCCTCGCGCCTTCAGGTTTTGCAGATTACGCTAGCGTTTTTCGAGTCTTCGGCTTGCCCTCATGGCAGTTTCTCCACCGATGATCGAATCCAAGGCAGGAGACGCTCGAAGTCTGCCTGACCCTTACTCAGGAGGTCAACGAGGAACTGGAGTGCTTTCTGTGGTTCAATTCGGAACCTCCAGCCGTTCAGGCGCAAGAACACTTCCGTCGCAAAGAACGCAGCCCGCTCGTTCCCGTCTAGAAAGGGGTGGTTGATCAGCAGAGACTCGAACAGAGCCGCCGCCATTTCAGCTAGATCCTCATAGTATCCGGTCTGCGGCCGATAAAGGGCGCTTTCCAGCAGACCCAGATCGCGAGCTCCGGTATCCCCTCCGAACTCCTCCAGTAGACGATCATGGATGGCCAGGATTTCATCGAGAGAGAGGAAGTTGATCAATTCACCTGGCCAGAAGGTCGCCGAGTTCCTTATTCTCAGTGATGGAGTTTTCGAGGTGCCCAAGGACTACAGGGCGTATTCTGCGTCTTCGTAGATATTCTTCAATCGCTTCGTTCAGGACTCCGGAGATCTTCTGGTGGCGCTCGCGAGCCAGTACTTTCAGGTCGAGCCAAGCTTTTTCTTCGACTTTGGAACTAATCTTGATCGCCGCCACAGATTCAGTGTAGGTTGACATGTCAAGATTTGTCAAGACACGTGGAATTTCTGACCAGCAGATTGGCCGCACAGGTATCAAGGAGGTTGAAAGATGAGTCTGCAACCAAAACCACCCAAGATGTATGAGACATTCGTTGGACGTTATCCAAGACTTGCCCAGGCCTGGTCTCTCATGGCGGAAGAGGCGCAAGATGGTCCCCTGGATGAGAAAACTGCTCGTCTCATCAAACTGGCCATCGCCGCAGGTGCCATGAGAGAGGGAGCCGTCCATGCCAGTGTGCGCAAAGCTCGGGCTCTTGGAATCTCTGCTGAGGAAATGGAGCAGGTCGTGGCTCTTGCTGCCTCCATTCTTGGTCTCCCCTCTACAGTGGCTGTTTTTTCGTGGATCCGTGACGGGTTGGGAGAATCGTAGGAATCGGGGGCTGGGAGTGCTCGGGTGGGCAGCGACTAGCGGTTTGCTTGATCCCCAAGAAGCTCGAGGTCCAACCCCCGAAACTGCTTGAAAGCAGCCTCGGTTGTCACCAGTCGATATCCGCCGGCCAACGCAAAAAGTCGGCTGGCATACCATATTGATATATGGATGCCTACTGGTATTATGATCGCATGGCTGAGCAAACGAAAATCACGGTTCAAATACCTCAGGACCTCCTCAGAAGGGCAAGAGAGTCGACTGGGAAGGGAATCACTGCAACGGTGCGCCGGGGGCTCCAATTAGTGGCGGCCCAAGAAGCTTATCGGAGGCTGCGCGCGTTGAAGGGAAAGGTCCAATTCTCAATTCATGTGGACCAGCTCCGAGAAGACCGATAATGGTTGCCCTTGACAGCAGCTCGATCATTGCCTTCCTCCAGGGAGAATCTGGCCAGGATGTGGTGGCGCTCGAATGGGCTCTCGAGCACTCCCAAGCGGCGCTTCCTCCGGTGGTCTTGTGCGAGCTTTTGAGCGATCCGAAGTTGAGCCATGATCTCGGTGTCCTGTTCAAGAGCTTGCCACTATTGGAAGCTGTTGAGGGTTACTGGGAGCGTACGGGCCAACTTCGGGCCCATGTCTTGGCCCTAGGGAGGCGGGCTCGACTCGCCGATAGCCTGATTGCACAGTCTTGTATCGATCACGAAGTTCCTCTGGTGGCTCGGGACAGAGACTTTCGACACTTTGTCGAGCAATCTCCCCTGGAATTGATTCGATTGGTGTAAGAAGGGTGGTTGGAGGCGGCAGACGGGAGGCAGGAGGGTCAAGATCCGAACGCTGTGGATGCCCGCGAGATCTCAGCGACACCTTGGCGAAAGAAAAAGCGCGAAAACCTACGCCCAGCTTTGGACCTTCAGACCCTTAAACCCACGGAAGTGGGCTTTATTGGCCGTGACGAGCACCAGGTCATTCACACTCGCGATCGCCGCGATCTGACCATCGACGAAGGGTGGAGACTTTCCAGCGGCCTCGAGTCTTGCCCTTTCACGGGCATGCCATTCGGCTGCGTCGCGATCGTAGTCCAGGATCGGAAAGCTCGCTACCACGACTTCTTCCAAGTAGCGCTCGATGGCCACTCGTCGCGGTGACTCTACAAGTCGCTCAAATCCATACTGCAGCTCGTGCCACACGATCGAAGCGATCGCCGTCTCTCCCTCGTGGCGGAGGAGTCGGCGCAATACGGTGGGGGCCGGACTCGGTCTCAGCGGCTCCGACACGACGTTGGTGTCGAGCAGATACTTCAAGCTCACAGCTTGACCTCACGACCGTGGAGGTCGTCCCGAACTCCGGCAAAAAGCTCGTCGGGATCGATGGCCAGTTTCCCTAGATCGACTTCTCGCGTGAACTCTCCGTAGGCCTCTGAAAAGCTGCGATGCTTTGAGGTGAGTCGCTCATAGTGCCGGCGGCCGAGCAAGACGGCAACAGGCTCGCCCCGTCGTGTCAGCTCGACTGCCTTTCCGGATTCGGCCTCGCGCACCAGGCTTGGCAGACTATTGCGCGCCTCCGCGATTGAATGTTGTCTGGCCATGACGCACCCTTTCTATGTACACATGCATGTACATTATTACCTCCTCGGACCTGCCTGTGCAAGTCGTTGGCTTGTAAGCTTCCTGGGGCGGCAGGACATCCTGCGCCAGGGCCACGCCGGCGATCAAAGGGAAAGTGACGAGGACCGTAATACCATGAAATATCGAACGGTAGTGCGGCGGCCATCGGAATTCCTCCAGATTTCGTGATTGCCTTTGCCCGCGCGATCAAAGCGAAACCCGAGCTTCCGTAGCTTCTTAGAGACCTCGCGGTAGGTGAAGCCAGCCAGCTTACCCCATCCGGTCAAGGAAGCGTTACTGGTATATCCACGCTGATCGATCCTGGTACCTTTGCTCGTTGGAAAACTTCAGGTAAAGGGTCTCCGTGCTCCAAACAGGAGTCTACGATCTTCCTTGCAACATCTCGAGCGATCTCGATGACTTCGGCTATGGTTCGACCTTGAGCTACCAAGCCAGGCACGTCGGGGCTCGTAGCGACAAAGCCCCTGTTTCCAGGGGCTCAAAGTCTAGGTGAATTATTGCCTCGTCAACGGAGTTGCTCACATTTGCCATTCTATCAAAGGAGAAGACAGGGAGGGTGGTTGGAGGCGGCGACCGGACTCGAACCGGTGAATGAAGGTTCTGCAGACCGGTTGGACGGCCTTAGTAAACACTAGCAAAGCTTAACAAACTCAATGAGTTAGCCCGGTTACTGCAAGTCACATTTTACCAACAGTTACCAGCTCCTACCAATCGAAAAAGGCGGCAGACGGGAGGAGGAGGGTCGAGAGAAAAGAACCAGGTTAGACGGCAAATACGGCGGCCGTGTCGCTTACAGAAAAACTGGAGCCATAGGGGGCAAGACCCTAGCCTGACCGGACCAAGGGTCGCGGCAGCTCCGATCCCTCCTGGGAGGCGCTGTAGAGATCGACCGCCTTCTGGGCGTTGAGCCAGAAGTCGGGTGAAGTGCGGAACGCGGCGCCCAGTCTGAGTGCCATCTCGGTGCTGACCGCCGTTCTACCGTTGACGATCCGATTTACGACCTTGACGTCACAGCCCAGATGATCGGCGAGCTGCTTCTGAGTCAGTCCGAGGGGGGACCAGGAACTCCTCGCGGAGAATCTCTCCCGGGGTTGTCGGCTTTCGTCGTCGGGTCACTGCACTCACCTTAGTTCCCTAGTGGTAGTCGCGAATGGCTACATCTCCAGGCCCGGATTATACCTGGAGGCGGTATACCTCATTAAGGAAAGGTAAGATAGCGACGCTCGGGCCGTCCACGTCACCGACGTGATCGTGCCCGCGAAGGAGCTGGAAACGTGAAGCTCCTTATTCGTAGTGAGTCCACATTCGCAGGACCTTGACGATCCTCTCCTTCTTGAGCACTTGGTAAACAAGCCGGTGCCGGATGTTAATTCGGCGAGAATAGGCCCCGGCTAGATCCCCTAGAAGCTTTTCGTAGGGCGGCGGGCTTTGGAGAGGATCCTGTCTCAGGATTTCGAGAAGGGACTCGACCTTCTTTCTGAGGCCGGCACGGGCGATCTTCCTGGCATCTTTCTGTGCACGCCTGGTGAAAGCCAGTCGCCAGCTTTGCACTACCACCCCGGATCTTCTGAGCACTCCTCTACTGCTGTTTCCATGCCCTCACGAATGGATTCACGCATGTCCGGGATGGACACGAGGTAGAGAGTCTCCTCCAGCGCGCGCCAGTCTTCTTCTGACAAGAGGACAGCGTTGTGGCGCTTTCCCGTTATGTGAATCGGCTCATTGGATTCGGCGGCTTCGTCCAGAAGCCGGTAGAGCTTGGCCCGGGCCTCGGTAGCAGTGATCGTCTTCATCGCCTTCCAGCGTACGCTATATCGTACGCATAATCAAGTCCTGTGGTCGCCACGCCGAATCGATTCGACGTGGCAGTGTAGCGCGAGCGAGCAAACGACTACACCCGGGGTCGCGCGGCTGATAGACTATCCGGCGAAGTCCGCCAGGACGTTTCAGGGAGGTGTAGTCATGCGGAAGTTCATTGCTGCTGCCAGTGCCGCCTTTTTCATGGGTGGTCTTGTCGCTCAGACTCTCACCAGGGACTACGATCGCGGCGTGGATTTCTCCAGCCTGAAGAAGTTTGGCTGGATCCAGCGCGACACGCTGCCCATTGTTCGAGCCGACCCGAGTGAACACGACCCGGCTGAGGATGCAGCCCTGAATCGGTTGATTCTGGACTCCTTGAAATCGCACCTGGAGAAAAAAGGATTCGTTCTTGATGAGGAGTCTCCTGACTTCCTGGTAGGGTACATTGGGGTTTCCAAGTACTCTCTCAAGACTACCGAATTCGGCCTCGACACCCAGGGAGGCCCTGATCCGAGTTATCAGTCGTACGGGCACTGGAGACCGTTTTACAAAACGGGATCCGACTCCAATCTGAAACGTGAGGGAACTCTGATGATTGACTTGGTGGATCCTGATACCAACAAGCTCATCTGGAGGGGGACCGCCAGAGACACGGTCAGCAACCCGAAGAAGGGAAGCAAGAAGGTCACTAACGCCATCAAGAAATTAATCAACAAATTCCCCCCAAAGTAAGAGGGCGTGACTTGCACATTCGAACCAACACCAAGGAGTGAAAACCATGCTCATCCGAGACAGCCTTCGTGGCTTTCCATTGCTGGCCTCTATTACGGTTGTTGCCCTGCTTTGTGCAGCCTCCGCCGGAGCTGAAAAGAAGGACAAGAAGGATAAGAAGAAGGTTGACCACTTTTCCGCTACGGCCATGGGCACCGGAGGTTCTGTCGGCGGCAGGTCCATTGGGCTCAACATCCGAATCACGGAATACACCAGTGACGAGGAAGTTGTGCGACTGGCGACGATTCTCAAGGAGAGTGGACCGGAAGCCCTTCGTCGGGAGCTGGAGAAACTGGACGTTGGGCAGATCTCACCGACCGGCCGGGTGGGGAACACGATTGCCGTGGCTCGTTCTCATGAAACGGAAAACGGCCGGATCGTCAACATTGCCACGGCCCGCTACCTGGGCTTCCTGGAGCTGTATCGTTCAGGCCGATCCCGGGATTATCCTTTCGGCGTTGTTTCCATGCAGCTGAATGAGAAGGAAAAGGGTCTCGGCAACGTCATTGTGGCTGCCAAGATCAAGTTCGACAAAGAAAACCAGCTGGTGATTGAAAGCTTACGGTCATCAGTACGTCCAGCTCAGCAACGTCCGCAGGCACAAGTAGAGATCTCTCTTGCAAACACTTCGACTTGCATTCGCCGTTCTGGTGCTCACTGCCTTTGGTTTCGGCCAGAATTCGATGCGCTTTGGAATCGTGCTGGACGGTCCGTCGGAGAAGAATGCGCAACTGGTCGAAATCTTCCAGACCGAGATTTCGGTGGTCCTGGAAGGAGAGTTCGAGGCCCATTTTTCACCAGCCAAAGTCGTGACCGCGGATTGGACAGCCTCCAGCGTGCGTGCGGTCGTGGAGCGTCTGCTCTCGGATCCGGAAGTGGACCAGCTGCTGACCCTGGGACTTCTCTCCTCCAGCGAGGTGGCCCGCCGGGCCTCGCTCTCCAAGCCGGTATTTGCTCCGCTGGTTTTCCTGCCCCAAATCCAGGGCGTGCCCATCGAGACGCGGCAGCGTGCTCTCTCCGACCCCGATGACTTTGAGACGATTCAGGTCAGCGGAGTACACAATCTCAACTATGTAGTGATTGGCAGTGATCTTCAGGACTATGTGAAGACCTTTCGGGAAATCGTCCCCTTCGATCGACTTACCGTCCTCGTCCTCGATGCCTGGCAGGAGTTGGGCCTCGACCTGGAGGGTCTGATTCAGAGTCAACTGGCTCCCCTGGACCTGTCTGAAGTTCGGACGGTTCAGGTTGGCTCCTCGATCGAAGAAGCGCTGGCCCACTTCCCTGCCGATACCGAGGCAGTCTTTGTGACTCAGCTTCCCCGCCTGGGTCAGGCCGACTTCAATGAGCTGGTACAAGGACTGATTGCGCGCCGGCTCCCCAGTTTTTCTTCGGCGGGCAAGGCCGAGGTGATGGCCGGGCTGCTGGCGACCCTCGGACCCGAAGATGAGACCAGGCGAAGAGCTCGCCGGGTGGCATTGAACGTTCAGCAGGTGCTGCTCGGGAAGGATCCCGGTGAGTTGCCGGTGGGATACCACCGCGAGGAGCGAATGGTCATCAACATGGCCACGGCCAGGGCCATCGGAGCCTCCCCCCGCTACCGGACGCTTCTCGACGCGGAGCTTCTGAACCAGGAAGCCGATCAGGGCGTTCGGACTCTGTCTCTCTCTGCCGTGGTCCGCGAGTCCAGCCTGGCCAATCTGGACCTGGCGGCGGCAGATCGAACCGTGGCGGCGGGAAGGCAGACGCTCCGGGAAGCCAGGTCGGCCCTGCTGCCCCGCTTTGATTTGTTCGGTTCGGCCACGCAGATTGACGGGGACCGCTCCTCCTTTATCTTCCCTGAGAACCAGCTTGGTGTGGGGATCTCGGGGTCCCAGCTCATCTATTCCGATCAGGCCTGGGCCGGCTTCGGCATTGAGAAGAATCTGCAGACGCTCCGGACAGAAGAGCGGGCGGAGCTGCGGCTGGATGTAATCCTCCAGGGCGCACAGTCCTACCTCAATCTCCTCGGGGCCAAGACGGTGGAACGGATCCAGCGAGCCAACCTGGAGCTGACCCGCACCAATTTGAACCTGGCCCGCTCACGAGTCGATATCGGCGTGGCGGGCCGAGAAGAGGTGTTTCGCTGGGAGAGCCAGATTGCCTCTAACCAGAAGTCGGTTCTGGACGCACAGGCGGCTCAAAACCAGGCCGTGATTGAAGTCAACCGGGTTCTGAACCGGCCCCTGGAAGAGGCGTTTCAGACCGTGGAAGCGACACTGGACGACCCCGAGATTATCTCCGGCTTTGAGGACCTGCGACCCTATCTGGACAATCCGGCCGGTTTCGAAGTGTTCAGGGGATTTATGGCGGCTCAGGCGGAGCTGGCCTCCCCGGAGCTGCGCCAGCTGGACGCAGGTATCCGGGCCAAGCAGCGTGAGTTGACCGCGACCACGCGCCGTTTCTTTTCCCGGATGTCACCTTTGGCGCAGCGCTGTTTGGTCACCGTGACCATGGGAAAGGGGCGGGGATCGATATCCCGGGCTTGAATCCGTGGGACTGGACGGTGCAAATACGGGCCACCTATCCACTATTCGAGGGCACTGCCCGCTATGTCCGGCAGGCCCGGGCCCGCGAGGAACTCCAGGAACTGACCCTGCGCCGGCAGGCAACCGGCCAGAGGGTGGAACAGCGGATCCGATCCATTCTGGAGGCTACCAATGCTTCCTTTGTGGGAATCGAGTTGGCCCGGAGCTCGGCCGCGGCGGCCCGCCAGAATCTGGACCTGGTGAGCGACTCCTACGCGGCCGGTGTGGTCGATATCCTGCGTCTGCTGGATGCTCAGAATTTTGCCCTGGAGGCCGATCTGGCGGCGGCCAACGCCATCTACGATTACCTTCTCGATCTGATGGCTGCCCAGAGGGCTGTAGGACGCTTTGACTATTACCGCTCACCCCAGGAGAGGCAAGACTACCTGAACCAGCTTTCGGCGTTTTTCGCTCAAGCCGGCCAACCCGTGCGGCCCTAGAGGAAGAACTTAACTGAACGGAGAGGCGAAATGAACAGGCATCTCGATGACCATGAGAAAAGAGTGAGTTCCTGGAGCGATCTCCGGTCCCGTTTGGGGGGTGGCGGGCTAGCGATGCTGGTGCTGTTGGCTCTCTCACCCTCGTGTGCCGAGGAACTGCCCCGTGTGGACTATGTGAAGCCGGTCAAGACCGTCGAATTCGGAGGTTCCGGAGTCTCGGAAACCCGTAGTTTCCCGGGGACCGTTCAGGCTGCTCAGCAGGCCCGGCTCTCCTTCCGCGTGGCCGGCCCCCTGGTCGAGTTGCCCATCTTCGAGGGGCAACAGGTCGGACGGGGCAGAGTTCTGGCCCGGATCGACCCCAGAGACTTTCAAACAGCCGTCCGCAACGTGGAGGCTCGGGTAGCGGATCTGAAGGCGCAGTACGAGGCCATGCAGTCAGCTCGACCCGAGGATATCCGCGCCCTGGAGGCGAGTCTGACGGGAGCTCAAGCCAGGCTCCTGGAAGCCGAAGCGACCCTGCGCAGATATCGGCGCCTGTACGAGAACGACAATGTCGCCAAGGCCGAGTACGATCAGCGCCGGGCTGCGCGAGACGTGGCCCAGGCTGACGTCCGGACGGCGGAGGAGACTCTGAAAGTTGCCCGTGAAGGGGCTCGCCCCGAGGATCTGCAGGCGATGGAAGCCCGTATCCGGGCTATGGAAGCAGACCAGGCCCGGGCCCGGGATCAGCTCGAGGATACGACCCTCCGGGCACCCTACGATGGAATTGTAGCGGAGGTCTACACCGAGAATTTTGAGTTCATCCAGGCTCAGCAAGAGGTGCTCAGTCTGCAAAACATCACAGTTATCGAGGTGGTTACCCAGATCCCGGAGGTTCTCTTCGCCCAGGTTCGCCGGGAAGGGGCGGAGCCCGACATGATCGCGAGCTTTGAAGGCCTTCCGGGCAAGGAGTTTCCCGCTCGTCTCACTGAAATCGCGGGCCAGGCCGATCCAGTCACCCGTACCTACGCCGTGACGCTGCAGGTGGCCCAGCCCGAAGAAGGAAACATTCTGGCCGGGATGACCGCAGAGATCTCCCCCCGAAAGCCTTTGCGAGAACAGACTGCATCCACTCTGCCCGTGTCCGCTCTAGTGCCGGGAAACCAGGGCGGCTACTTCGTCTGGGTCGTTGACGAAAACTCGATGGAGACCCGCCAGGTGTCTGTCGAGGTTGGTGACCTGACCCGTGACCGGGCCATCGTCCTGGCAGGCCTTGATGTCGGAGACCGGGTGATCACAGCGGGCGCCAGTGCCATCAGTGCAGGCCAGCAGGTGAGGCTGATTACGGACGGAGGGAGCGAAGATGAATCTGGCCGAATTCTCGATCGCCAGAAAAACCACCACCTACGTTCTGACCGTGCTGGTCTTCATCGGAGGCCTTGCTGCCTTCCAGGGATTGGGGCGGCTGGAAGACCCCGAATTTACGATCAAGGAAGCGGTGGTGACGACCCTCTATCCGGGGGCTTCTCCCTTGGAGGTCTCCGAAGAGGTCACCGAGGTGATCGAAGAAGCGGTGCAGGGGATGGGCCAGCTCTTGGAAGTCCGCTCTCTCTCCAAGCCTGGGCTGTCGATCATTTACGCCGAGATGCAGAAAAAGTACGACAAGCACACGCTGCCTCAGGTGTGGGACGAGTTGCGCCGCAAGGTTGGAGACGTGCAGGGAAAGCTACCCCCGGGAGCAGGTCCCTCGATCGTCAACGACGACTTCGGTGACGTGTTTGGCGTCTTCCTGGCCATTTACGGCGAAGGTTATTCGCTGGCTGAGCTGGTCGATGTGGGGAAAATGCTCAAGCGAGAGCTCCTGCTGGTTCAGGACGTGGCCAAGGTCTCCTTCTGGGGAGCCCAGCAGGAAGCCATCTTCGTGGAGATGTCCCGAGCCCGCATGTCCCAGCTGGGAATCTCTCCGGATCAGGTCTACGGAACCCTGGGTATGCAGAACATGGTCTCCAACGCCGGCCGGGTCCATGTGGGGAGTGAGTTCTGTGCGCTTCAACCCGACGGGGCTTTTCGAGTCGGTCGAGGAGATCGGAGATCTTCTGCTCCGCGGCGGGGACTCCAACAGCCTGATTTATCTGCGCGATGTGGCAGACATCAGCCGTGGCTACAAGGAGCCGCCCACCGAGATCATGTACTACAACGGGCAACCGGCTGTGGGGATTGGCATTTCCGTAGCCCAGGGCGGCAACGTCGTCGTGATGGGGCAGGGAGTCGAAAAACGCCTGGAGGAACTCCAGTCTCAGATCCCAGCCGGGATCGAGCTGGGGGTAATCTCCTTTCAATCTCAGGACGTCACCGCTTCCATCAATGCCTTCACCATCAATCTTCTGGAGGCGGTGGCGATTGTTCTGGTCGTGCTGTGGATCTTTATGGGCTGGCGCAGCGCCGTCCTCATCGGTGGCATTTTGGTCCTGACTATCGTGGCCACCTTCGTCTTTATGGGCTTCTATGAAGTCACACTGCAGAGGATTTCGCTGGGGGCGCTGATCATCGCCCTGGGAATGCTGGTGGACAACGCCATTGTGGTAGTCGAGGGGATTGTCATTGGAGCTCAGACAGGAAAGAAGCGTCTGCAGGCTGCCCTCGAGACCGTGCAGGCCACCTCCACGCCCCTGCTGGGCGCCACTGTTGTTGCCATCCTGGCCTTTGCAACGATCGGGGTTTCCCAGGACAGCACGGGGGAATACTGCCGGTCCCTGTTTCAGGTCATTCTCTTTTCTCTGGGACTGAGCTGGGTCTTTGCCGTCACCGTGACTCCCCTGGTCGGCATCTCTTTTCTGAAGGCCGGTGAGCAGTCCGAGGGCGAAGATCCCTACGCAGCCGCCCCCTACCGAATCTACCGGGGGTTCCTGGAAACTTGCCTGCGCCGTCGCGGCCTTACCATTCTGGTCCTGCTGGCCTGCTTCATGCTGGCCCTTTACGCGTTTGGCTATGTGGATCGGGCTTCTTTCCCGACTCGACCCGTAACCAATTCTATGTGGACTACTGGCTTCCGGAAGGGACTCACGTCCGCGACACCGCCGCCGACGTTACCGAGATCGAGGAGTGGGTTCGGGGTCTCGACGAGGTGACCGCGGCTGTCTCGTTTGTGGGACGGGGAGCCCTGCGTTTTCAGCTCACCTACACGGCAGAAGATCTTAACAGTGCCTTCGGCCACATCATTATTTCCGTGGAGAACTATCGCCAGATCGATGCTCTGGGAGAGCAGATCGTAGATCACATCCGCGAGAATTACCCCGATTCTCAGGCCTGGTTTAAGAAGTTCGTGGTGGGTCCCGGGGGAGGAGCCAAGATCGAAGCCCAGTTTCGAGGTCCCGACGGGGCCATCCTGCGCCAGCTTTCCGAACAGGCCAAGGCGATCATGCGAGAGGATTCCGCGGCCGTCAATATTAGGGACGACTGGCGGCAGCGAGTCAAGCTGATCCAGCCCGTCTATGCAGAAACGCCTGCCCGCATCGCCGGTGTGACCCGACCCGACCTGACCGATGCACTACAGATTGCTTTCGACGGCCTGACGGTTGGCCAGTATCGGGAAGAAGATGACCTCTTTCCCATCATTGCCAGAGCCCCCGCGGCGGAACGAGAGAGTGTTGACGCGGTGAAGAGCCTGCAGATCTGGAGCTCGGGCGCCAATCGGGCCGTCCCCTTTTCCCAGGTGGTTTCCACCATGACAACCGGGGCCGAGGACCAGGTGATCAGACGTATCAATCGGATGCCCGCCATCCGAGCCCAGTGCGACATGGGATTCGGGACCGCAGATGCTCTTCGCCGTCGAATCATGGATCGAATCGAGGCGATTGAATTGCCCACCGGCTACGAGTTTGAATGGGAAGGAGAGTTCGGCAGCTCACAGGATGCGCAGGCGGCTCTTTTTTCCAAGATTCCGTTCACCATCGTCATGATGATCCTCGTCGTCATCATGCTCTTCGATCGCATCAAGCAGCCCATCATCATCTACCTGACCCTGCCTCTGGCGTTGATCGGGGTCACTGTGGGACTTCTGGCGACCAGCCAGCCCTTCGGTTTCATGGCTCTGCTGGGCTTTCTGAGCCTTTCCGGCATGCTCATCAAGAACGCCATTGTCCTGATCGATCAGACGGATATCTATATCCGGGAGGGGACGGCACCCTACGAGGCGGTAGTGCTGGCCGGTGTCAGCCGATCCCGTCCCGTGGCCATGGCCGCCCTGACCACCATGCTGGGAATGATTCCGCTCTTTCAGGATGCCTTCTTCGTGGCCATGGCCGTGACGATCGTCTTCGGACTGGGCTTTGCCACGGTCCTGACCCTGGTTGTCGTCCCTACCCTCTACGCCATCTTCTTCCGCATTCCCGCCCCGGCCAGGTAGGGCGCGACGAGAACGCCTGGATTAGCGGTAGATCTCACAGCGGTGACCCACAGCCAGCACTAACACGAGCAGCCGGTCTTGCCCAATCCTGCAAATAAGCCGGTAGGATCCAATCCGGTAACGCCACAAGGTAGGCTGTCCTCTGGTCAGAGGCTTACCGAATCGTTTCGGATCCTCGGCGGTGGCGATACGCTCCCGCAGAAAAAGGATGATTCGGTTTTGAACGGGCGGGTCAAGTTTCCGAAGCTCTTTCAGCGCGCGGTCGTCAAACTCAACCTTCCAGGTCAAGCTCCTGCTCCACTTCTTCCAGGGTCCATCTCGGGGCAGGGTTTTCCAGTCGCTCGATCGCCAGATAGCGATCTTCCATGTTCTCGAGGTGTTCCAGAATGGCCTCGCGGACGTAGTAGGTCTTGGTTCGGCCCGTCTTCGCGGCCAGCGCCTTCAGGCGCTTCTCAATCTTCGGGTCCAGTCGAACTGACAGCATTTCTCTTCCTAGATGTACGAGTATGACATGTATGTCACGAAGACCTCAACCTCAAACATTCCAGGCCTTTTGCCAATACCTCTGGCTTCCGCCAGGGGCTCTGATTCGCGGTGGCGGCTGGCTACTTGGCGGCCAGTCCAGCCTTGCGGACCTGTTTTCCCACCCGGTCGCACAGCTGGTTGATGAACTTCTCAATGTTTTTCGGATTCGTGGTCTTGCTGGTCCCCGTCCACAGCATTTGGTTTTCCGTAACGGAATAAAGGCGAGTTTCGATGAAGACAACCATATCCGCGGTCATATGACCGGGCGTGTAAATGGTTGCCACTCCGTAGTCCCAGTAGCCCCAGAAAGTGGGATAGTAGGTACCCACATAGTGAGCGCTACCAGGCGAGTAACTGACCCTCTGATCGGCGCTCACCACGCGCATCATCACGGCGCCGGTGATCCCCGCCGATTCCAGGATCTGCCTGGCGCCCTCCGGGTCCTTCCGGAACATTTCCAGGGGAACTAAGGTGTGACCGGCGATCCCCATGGCACCGCGCTCCGTCAGCTCACGGGCCAGGGTGATCTCGGCACCCTCTCGCACGGCACGCTCGAAAGTGATCACGAAGGCTGCAATCTTCTGGCCCTGCCAGCTCGTGGGTTGGGCCTCGGGATTCTTCCAGGTTTTCTTAAACTTGACGCGTGCGCAGACGGCCAAGTCTGCGCTGAGCAAGCCTGTGACGAGAGCGACGAGAATGGCACCTCGTGTCAATCGAATCATGTATTGTTCCGTTTCTGTTCTAGCCCGGATTATGCAAGAGATCTGAATCCGAGTGAGATTTGGGTCCAGAAAAAAAGCCGTAGCTCTCTGATATAAAAGGGTTTACATAAAAACAACCCTAAACAGGAGCTACGGCTATGTTGAAAACAGTCTGCCAGAATACCCTGCCATTTCACAGCCACAGAGACATCACAGCTCGTTTTGATGGGGGGAGCCTCACTTCCGACGCAGGATGGTTGTTGTTTGGATCCCTGGATCGGCAACATCGATTGTGCGAGGGCTTCAGTTCGTGTATTGCGGAAAGCCGGGACCGACGCTACATTCGTCATGACCTGTTGAAGTTGATCCGACAACGAGTGTTGCAGATCGTGGCCGGCTACGAAGACTGTAATGACGCCGATACGCTGCGCTCGGATCCGATGCTCAAGACAGTCTGTGATCAGTTGCCCGAGAGCGATCCCGATTTGGCCACCCAGCCGACTTTCTCCCGCTTGGAGAACTCCGTCACCAAGAAGGATCTGATGCGTCTGAGCCGGTGGCTGCTACGCCGTTATGTGCGCTCCCTGAAGAAGAGACGTCCCGCCAAGATCATCCTGGATCTGGACAGTACCGACGACCACACTCACGGCCAACAGGAGTTCGCCTTCTACCACGGGTATTACCGAAACCACATTCTGCATCCTTTGCTGATCTTCGATGCCGCCACGGGAGACCTGGTCTGTGCCGTGTTGAGACCTGGCAACAAGGGGGCTGCCTCTCACATCGTGCCCATTCTGAAGCGCGTCGTGGAGGCCATCCGACAAGCAGTGGGGACGGATGTCGAGATTGAGATTCGGGCCGACAGCGGCTTTGCCACGCCTCGGCTCTACGAGTTCTGTGAAGGTGAAGAGAATCAACTCCAATATGTCATTGGGTTAAGTCGCAACCCTCGCCTGCAGCGAGTGGTCGAGCCCCTGCTGGATTCGACTCGGGAAAGGTTCGTTGAGCGGGAGGAAAAATAGCGTCAGTTTGACGAGTTTCTTTATCGAGCCAACAGCTGGGATCGATCCCGTCGCGTCATTGTCAAAGTGGAGGTCGATCAGCGCGGGATCAATCGTCGCTTTGTGGTCACCAACCGGGACGATCTCTGCTCCCAATCACTTTATGACCACTACACCGACCGAGGGCAGACCGAGAACTTCATCAAGGCCTTTAAGAATCATCTGAGCATGGACCGACTCAGCTGTCATCGATTCCTGGCCAACCAGTTTCGACTCCTCCTGCATGCACTGGCTTACCAGATGTTCGTGCGCCTGCGCGACTATCTGCACGGAACCCCCTGGCACAAGCTCGAAATCGAAACCTTACGTCGTCGTGTCCTCAAGATCGGGGCCCGGATCCGACAAACCACTCGACGCATCTGGGTCCATCTTTCCTCAGCCTTTCCCGAACAACCCCTCTTTCACCTCGTCTTGAGTCGCCTGAACTCCAGCTAGCTTCTCCCAGTTCCCCGAAAAACCGCTTCCGACACTCATCCAGGCCCAGATCTGTCTGAAATTCACTCCCCCAACCACTCAAACGCCTCGCCAACCGATATTCTTCGCAAATCCGCCTGTCACAACTGCCCGCTTCCGAGTTGGGCCACTTCTCGAGCCCTTTTTCAACAGCGGATTACGGTTCTTGCATAATCCGGGCAGACTTCAGAGACCTGAACATCCTCTCGTCCACGACGCCATTACACTATAGGTCAGGGCATTTCCCAATATCAATTGTGGGACGGCAGGTGCGAGGAGCTTCACTGCCGAATCGTCGACCAGGCCACGATTTTCCACTGGCCGGCTTCTTTGGCCCAGACGAGAGCCAGCGTGCCGCCCTGCTCGTCAAAGCGAAAGCGGAACATGGTGGCATGATAGCTTCCGGAGTCGGTCCGGCGCCGGGCTTGCTCGACGGCTTGAGCCAACCCGGGGTCCGGGTCGCAAAGGTACTGCCGAGCTTGTTCCTCGGGTCCGGAGAAAACCGAGAAGAATTGGCGGTAAGGATGGTCGAGAATGGTGAAGACGTCCTTCTGCCAGGGTTCGACACCCACGATCGCCTGACTTGGGTTCTCGATCGCCTGTAGACGCTCGTTCACCGCTTCGAAAATGGCATTGTCACGTTAATCGTGTTGGGGCGCAAAGGCCCGCATGGATTCCCTTTCAGGCGGCCGCACTCGCACTTTCCCATACATTGAATGCGTCTTTTCGAAATCGTTTGAATGTGAGTCTATTGCATAAATGACGTTGGAGGTAAAAGGTGTTGTAAACGGCGGATTGAATGTTCAGGAAGCGTTGGGCCGAACCCGGTGATTTGAAACGCTGCTGTTTTCGTTCTCGACGCCGGACGGGCTGATGCGAATTCTCGGCACGATTATTCGCACGCTTATTGTCGATGTGTTGAGCCGTCAGGCCGAGGGTTCGAATGGCGACGTGATAGGACCTGAGTTTATCGGTTGTGATCCGGGTGGGTGTCCAGCCTTGTTTTTTCAGCAGCTTGCGCATCAACTTCAACGCTGCTTGGGCATTCCGCTTCGATTGCACGAGGAAATCCAGGACCTCGCCTTCATTGTCGACCGCGCGCCATAACCAATAACGCTGTCCGCGAATCACGATGACCATCTCATCAAGATGCCAATAGCCGTTGGGAAGGGGTCGCGTGTGGCGCAGGTTTCGGGCAATCGGCGCACCAAACTTGAGGAACCAGCGCCGTACGCTCTCGTAGGAAATATCCAGACCCCGCTCCGCAAGGAGATCCTCCACATCCCGATAGCTCAGAGAGAACCTGGCATAGAGCCAAACGGCGCGTCGAATGATTTCCGGTGGAAAGCGGTGACGTTTGAAGGAGATGGTGTCCATCCCAAAAGGCTACACCGAAATCACCAGGTCGCGGTTAGATCACTTAACGTGACAATGCCAAGAAGCGCCGCTTGCGCAAAGCTGCCAGGATCCAGCGCTCCACGACTAACACGGCCGATTCGACTTTTCCCTTGTCCCGGGGAGCCCGCACCCGGGCCGGGATGACGGCCACTGAGTAATGGGCCGCCCACTCGGCATAGCTGGGGTTGATCTGGGGTTCGTAAAAGCAAGCCTGAGAGACAGCCGTGCGGGTGTTGTCAGGGATCACCACCCGGGTAGTGCCACCGAAAAACTCCACGGCCCGTACATGAGCGCCGATCCAGGACTAAAGATTCTGGCTTTCCGTAGCCTCGGCGTAAGTGTAGTTGCTGGCGCCCAGCACGGCCACGAAGATGCTGGCTTGACGCATCTCACCGGTCTTGGGATCGACGATCTCGACCGTCTGGCCGGCATAGTCGACGAACATCTTCTCGCCGGCCCGGTGGTTTTGCCGCAGCACCACGTCGAGCTTGCCTCTCCAGCGGTTATACAGATCGCAAAACTGCGAGTACTGATAGCCGTCCGCATGAACCTGCTTGTACTCCTGCCAGAGCAACTGCAGAGTGACCGACTTTCCCCGCAGCTCTCGGTGCACGTAGGCGAGATCGGGTGGAGGGCGGTGGCGGCCCCGAGGAGCCGGAGGAGGAAAAAGCTGTCCTTCCAACTCCGCCTCGCTCATCTGGGCCACTTGTTTCCAGTCGAGCTGGGCGGCCCGGGTCCGGCTCAGGTAATCACCCACGGTAGCCCGAGACACCGAGCAGCTTCGAGCGATCTGGCGAGCGGATAAGCGGGCCTGAAAATGTAGTCTGAGAATCTCCTTGATCTTGCGCATAGGCAACCTCCGATTGGCCATCTGTTCTCCTCTTCCTCTTCAAGTGAAAAAGGAACAACGATAGCCCTCGTTGCCCAGCGTCGCAAACTCCTGAGGGCAGGAACTTTCCGCTAACTTGGCCACCCATTCCGGAGCAAACCGGCCACCCATTCCGGAAACTGGCCACCGATTCCGGAAAAGCCCGGCAAAGTGGCCTACTTTGCCCCGGAATCACCGGCCGGTTTGGCCCGGAATACGCAAGGTCGACAGAGTTCTGTAAGCCCCTCTTGATGCGAGCCACCGCAATGCAGATTTTCTTGGTCAGAAAACGAGGAGCTCGATACGGGGACTCATGATTGAAGAGAATACCATTGACAGCAAACACTCCATGAGCTTCCCGGTAGTTCACCGTCATCATGTGCGCGAAGAGCTTGCTGACAGCATAGGGATTCAGCGGACAAAAAGGGGTCCGCTCGTTGCAGGGCTGCTCGCAGTGCTGGCCAAACATCTGGGCACTGGAAGCTTGGAAGAATCGAATCGCGGGGTCGGTCTTTCGAATCGCCTCCAGCAGACTGATTACCGACAAGCCCTTCGCCTCGAAGGTCGCAATCGGCTGTTCCCAAGAAAGAGGTACAAAGGACCGGGCTGCCAGATTGTAGATCTCCGAGGGCCTCAGCTCCTTGAGGAGCCGGACCAGGTAAGACAGATCATTCAAATCGGCCGAGCGGTAGTCAATATCCGATGCGTGAGGCCAGGCCGGGCCCAGGACACCCCGCCGCGAAAAGCCTGGGAGAGAAACTTCCCGTTCCTAGAAGCACTACAGCTTGATCAACCTGGCCCAGTCGCGATTGACTCGATACCACTCGACCAGATTGCGGATGCCCTGATCAATCGATGTCTGGGGGCGCCAATCCAGAACGTCTCGGGCCTTGGAGATATCGGCCCAGGTCTTCAGGACATCGGAAGAATGCCTGGGCTCGTGCTGGAGAGTTGCCTTCTTGCCGACCGCGGTTTCCACCAATCTGATCACACTGAGAAGATCAACCGGACTGTCTGAGCCCAGGTTGATGATTTCCCAACCAACTTTCTTCAGGGCGGCCTGAGTTCCCCGGGCGATGTCGCCGACATAAGTGAAATCGCGCGACTGTCGGCCATCTCCAAATACTCTGACCGGCTCACCCTCGTTGATCCACTTGACAAAGCGAAGCAGACTCATGTCCGGCCGGCCGGCCGGGCCATAGACGGTGAAGTAGCGGACAACACTGATATCGATGCCATACAGATGGTGATAGCTGTGGCACAGAACCTCCGCAGCCTTCTTGGAGGCGGCATAGGGAGACAGCACGTTGTCGCTGGAAAGCTCCTCGTGGAAGGGCTGAAGCGAACTGTCACCGTACACGCTTGAAGTGGAAGCCTGAACCAGCTTTTCAATTCCCCGTCGAACACACTCGTCGAGCAGGTTGAGGGTTCCCGTGCAGTTAGTCTCAAAGTAAACCCAGGGGTTATCCACAGACTGCCGGACACCCGCTCGGGCTGCCAGATTGATGACAGCTTCCACCTCAGGCTCCCGGTCCAGAATGGCCCCCAGCCCCTGCCGATCACAGATATCCGCTTCGTAGAACGACCACCCCGGACGACCTTTCAACTGGTCCAGTCTCCAGTTCTTGAGCCGGACGTCGTAGGCGTCGTTGAGGTTATCCAGACCGATCACCCGATGATCACGCTTGAGAAGAAGCCGGGTGACCTGGGAACCGATAAACCCTGCTGCTCCGGTAACCAGGTAGCTGGTACTCATTTTTCTACACTGAGTTCCCTGACATTGCGAGTATCCACGATGAGCCGGCTGCTCCGCTCGACTTCGCTCCAGTCGAATGACGTGTGATCGGTTACCACCACCGTGCAGTCGGCCCTCTTCAGGGCTGTGTTCAGGTCAGGCTCGCACAGCAACTCGACCCCGTCCAGGTGAAAGCTTGGCACATGGGGGTCAAAGTAAGTCACTTCGGCCCCTTTCTTGCGCAGGAGCTCCATTACATCCAGGGCAGGTGATTCGCGAATATCATCGACGTCCTTCTTGTAGGCCACGCCGAGGATGAGAATCCGGCTGCCCTTGACGGATTGCCCTCGATCGTTCAGGGCGTCCTGAATCTTTCCCTCCCAGTACTCGGGCATCTGCGAATTGATCTCTCCTGCCAGCTGAATAAACCGTGCGTTGTAATTGAGAGTCTTCAGCTTCCAGGACAAGTAGTGGGGGTCCAGTGGGATGCAATGGCCTCCCACACCGGGTCCAGGAGAAAAAGGCATGAAGCCGTAGGGTTTCGTGGCCGCCGCCTCGACCACCTCCCACACGTTGAGATCGAGCTTGTCGCACATAATGGCGAGTTCATTGACCAGGGCGATGTTCACGGCACGAAATGTGTTCTCGAGCAGTTTGACCATTTCCGCAGCCTGGGTGGAGGAGACTTCCACTACTCTGTCTACGATCTGCCGATACAACATCGCTGCTAACTCCAGGCAATCGGGAGTCACTCCGCCCACCACCTTCGGTGTGTTGGTCAGAGTGAAGTCTGAGCGCCCCGGGTCGATTCGCTCGGGAGAAAACGCCAGGAAGAAGTCCCTCCCCACTCGCAAATCGGAAGACTCCAGAATCGGTTGAACCAGTTCCTCCGTCGTCCCCGGATAGGTGGTTGACTCCAGAACCACCAGAGTACCGGCTCGCAGGTACTCCCTGACGGATTCGCTGGCACGGATCAGATAGCTGAGATCGGGATCTCGGGTCTTTCCCAAGGGAGTCGGCACACAAATGATGACCGCATCACACTCACCGATCGTTTCATAGGTAGAACAAAACTCAACTTTCTCCCCGCGCAGCCCACCGAGCTGCTCAGAAGAGACATCAGGGACGTGCGAGACACCCTGCCGCAGGCCCTCCAACTTCTCCTGGTCGCTGTCGACTCCTACCACTGAGAAACCGGCCTCGGCGAAACTGACGGCCAGAGGCAAGCCCACATATCCCAGCCCTACAACCGACACCCTGGCCGAACGAGCCACGGTTCTCTCGATGATCTGGCGTTTCATCCGATTCGTGGGACGGTTATCTGGCATTGTCTCGAGAGTCTAATCCTCATTGCTGACCTGCTCCAGGTCGGCGTCGACCATCATGTGGATCAGTGCTTCGAAGTCCACTTCCGGACTCCAGGCCAACTCGTCCTTCGCCCTGGAGGCATCGGCGACCAGGTGATCCACTTCGGCCGGTCGAAGGAGCGACTGACTGGTCGTGACATGATTGTGCCAGTCGAGTCCCACATACTCAAAGGCGGCTTCCACCAACTGGCGTACGGTACGGGCACGCCCCGACCCAATCACATAGTCCCCGGGGGGTTCAGCCTGCAACATCAACCACATAGCCTTCACATAATCCCCCGCAAAGCCCCAGTCGCGGGAAGCGTCAAGGTTCCCCAGCTCCAACCCCTGCGCCAGTCCCTTCTTGATCCTTGCCGCGTGGTACGTCACCTTGCGGGTGACAAACTCCAACCCTCTTCGCGGCGATTCGTGGTTGAAAAGGATCCCTGAGCAGGCAAACATACGATAGCTTTCTCTATAGTTCACAGTGATGAAGTGACCATAGACCTTAGCCCGGATTATGCAAAAACCGTAGTCCGGTGTTGAAAAACGAGTCGAGAAGTGGCCCAACTCGGAAGCGGGCAGGTGTGACAGGCGGATTTGCGAAGAATATCGGTTGGGGAGGCGTTTGAGTGGTTGGGGGAGTGAATTTCAGACAGATCTGGGCCTGGATGAGTATCGGAAGCGGTTTTTTGGGGAACTGGGAGAAGCTAGCTGGAGTTGAGGCGACTCAAGACGAGGTGGAAGAGGGGTTGTTCGGGAAAGGCTGAGGAAAGATGGACCCAGATGCGTCGAGTGGTTTGTCGGATGCGGGCCCCGATCTTGAGGACACGACGACGTAAGGTTTCGATTTCGAGCTTGTGCCAGGGAGTCCCGTGCAGATAGTCGCGGAGGCGCACGAACATCTGGTAAGCCAGTGCATGCAGGAGGAGTCGAAACTGATTGGCCAGGAATCGATGACAGCTGAGTCGGTCCATGCTCAGATGATTCTTAAAGGCCTTGATGAAGTTCTCGGTCTGCCCTCGGTTTGTATAGTGGTCATAAAGTGATTGGGAGCAGAGATCGTCCCGGTTGGTGACCACAAAGCGACGATTGATCCCGCGCTGATCGACCTCCACTTTGACAATGACGCGACGGGATCGATCCCAGCTGTTGGCTCGATAAAGAAACTCGTCAAACTGACGCTGTTTTTCCTCCCGCTCAACGAACTGCAGCCGAGTCGAATCCAGCAGGGGCTCGACCACTCGCTGCAGGCGAGGGTTTCGACTTAACCCAATGACATATTGGAGTTGATTCTCTTCACCTTCACAGAACTCGTAGAGCCGAGGCGTGGCAAAGCCGCTGTCGGCCCGAATCTCAATCTCGACATCCGTCCCCACTCCTTGTCGGATGGCCTCCACGACGCGCTTCAGAATGGGCACGATGTGAGAGGCAGCCCCCTTGTTGCCAGGTCTCAACACGACACACACCAGGTCGCCCGTGTCGGCATCGAAGATCAGCAAAGGATGCAGAATGTGGTTTCGGTAATACCCATGGTAGAAGGAGAACTCCTGCTGACCGTGAGTGTGGTCGTCGGTACTGTCCAGATCCAGGATGATCTTGCTGGGACGTCTCTTCTTCAGGGAGCGCACATAACGGCCTAGCAGCCACTGGCTCAGACGCATCAGATCCTTCTTGGTGACGGAGTTCTCCAAACGGGAGAAAGTCGGCTGGGTGGCCAAATCGGGATCGCTCTCGGGCAACTGATCACAGACTGTCTTGAGCATCGGATCGGAGCGCAGCGTATCGGCGTCATTACAGTCTTCGTAGCCGGCCACGATCTGCAAGACTCGTTGTCGAATCAACTTCAACAGGTCATGACGAACGTAGCGTCGGTCCCGGCTTTCCGAAATACACGAACTGAAGCCCTCGCACAATCGATGTTGCCGATCCAGCGATCCAAACAACAACCATCCTGCGTCGGAAGTCAGACTCCCCCCATCAAAACGCGCCGTGATCTTTCGGTGGCTGTGAAATAGCAGGGTATTCTGGCAGACTGCTTTCAACATTGCCGTAGCTCCTGTTTAGGGTCGTTGTTTATGTAAACCCTTTTATATCAGAGAGCTACGGCCTTTTTTCTGGGCCCAAATCTCACTCGGATTCAGATCTCTTGCATAATCCGGGGTAAGTATCCCCCGGCAAAGCCGGGGGCTTTAATCTTGTGAGCCGCTCAAAGCGGACTTGACGTTGCCGCTACCGCGGCCACTTGTGCCACCTACAGGTGGCTTGGCTACAGCAGCCTGAGCTGATCCTGGCGACGATCTTCTGCTTCTTGCCGCCGGATATACTCACGAATCACTTTCTCATCCCGACCCACCGTCGATACGAAGTATCCGCGAGCCCAGAAGTGCTGTCCAACAAAGTTACGCCGACTCTCTGAAAAGTTCCTCGCAATGTGGATGGCGCTTTTCCCTTTGATGTACCCGATCACCTGCGCCACAGAAAACTTTGGCGGAATCGAGATCATCACGTGCACGTGATCCGGCAGCAGGTGGCCCTCTTCAATCAAGCTTTCCTGCTGCCCAGCCAACCGTCGCAGCACCTGACCGAGATGTCTGCGCAGCTCCCCATAAATCAACTTCTTGCGGTACTTGGGGATGAACACCACATGGTACTTACACTCCCATTTTGTATGCTGTAAGCTCTGGTAGTTACTCATAAAACTCCTTTTCGTGATGCTTTGCTCGGCTCACGGAAGGGAGTTTTTTCACCTATTCCCGGAACTGTCAAACTCTGGCTGCCTCCCCGGCAGAGCCGGGGGGACTCCTTACGGGTCTAGATCACAAGCAATATCTGGTCCACAAACGCTTGGATCCGGGTGGTAATTCATTCAGATCTGTCGGATCCCTTGTGTTTTCGGGTATTTAGTATCCTCCGGTAAACTGAATCACCGCTCAGGAGGTGGTTTCGCTCACGCGGAATCATGCGAAACTGTCAAACTTTCTGACACGTCGCCCACTGGCTATCCAGCCATTTCTCGCTAAGATAAACAAAAAAAAAGACTTCTCCCGCCCCAGGCGCTCAAGAAAATAGTGTCAGAACTCCGACACTCTTACCAGGCTGTTGGGATCCCCGATCTTGGGCAGGCCTGCTCGAGCAGCCGGGACTGCAGCTGCCTTCTCGTTTTCTTCTGCGAGAGAACCTATTACACTGCTATCGCTCTATCGCGTGAGCGAGAGAGGAAAGAGATTACGGCCTGCCCACGGGAGATGAATCGGGGGCTTCAAGACAGGCATGGACACAAACAGACGAACTGGATGGGGCGGTTCTCCAGTACGCGCCCCTGATCTGGCCGATTTCGAAGCAGCGGCCGAGGGCATGAGCCAGGTGGCCGTACGCACTCCCCTGGTTCCCCTGCACAGCTACGGGGCTGACACAGGGATCTGGCTCAAGCCTGAGGTTTTACAGCCCATCGGTTCGTTCAAATTAAGGGGGGTATACCACTGGGCGGTCAATCTATCAGCGGAGGAGCGTGAACGCGGATTGTCGACCACCAGTTCAGGAAACACGGCACAAGCGCTGGGCTATGTGGCGCGCCTGTTTGGAGTACCAGCCCGGACGCTCGTACCCGAATGGCTTCCCCAGAACAAGACACAAGCCATCGTCAACTATGGTGTCACTCCGGTCAGAGTGACTCTGGACGATCTTCTGGACTACATGTTGGAGGAGCGCTGGAAGCAAGAACCCTACACCTATCTGAACCCGTGGGGGGATGCCAGGATGATTGCCGGCCATGGAACGATTGGTCTCGAGATCGTGGAAGATCACCCCGACGTTGAAACGGTATATGTTCCAGTGGGTGGAGGAGCGCTGGTGTGTGGTATCGCCGCGGCCCTGAAGGCTCTCAAGCCGGAGATTCGCGTCATCGGAGTGCAAGGGGAAGCCAACCCCTCGCTGGCGGCAGCCTTCAGGGCGGGTGGACCCCTTTGGATCGAGCGCCAGCCTACGGTGTGTGAAGGCGCCTCCATACCGCTGGTGGTGGCCGAAATGTATCCCTTACTTCGCGAACTGGTAGACGACGTGGCTCTCGTCTCTGAAGAGGACGTCAAGTCTGCCGTGCGGCGCCTGGCCCTGGGCAACAAGCTGGTCGCCGAAGGGGCTGGAGCCGAGTCACTGGCAGCGGCACTGACCTCCCCGTTGGAGGAGCGGGGCAAAACAGTGTGCGTTATCAGCGGCGGCAGCATCTCTGCCGAACTGCTCGTGACGATTCTGGCCAAAGACACGGATCGCGCTCCGGGATGACGGAACGAGCTTGCGAACGACGGTGACGCGACATTCCCCGAGGCTGTTCGCCCCACCGGCCCCACGGCTCGGGCTGCGCACTTACCTGCGATCCTTGGCCGAGGTATACCCCTTGCGCGTTCGGGCCCGGGCGTCGGCGACATCAACCCGGACCGCAATTTTGCGGAATTTTCCGTTCCGTTTGGAATTGCTGGAAACGTAACTGATGCTGTAGAGGCTGTGCATTTCCTCTGCGATCTGGGCGAAGATGGCGCTCAAGTTGAGAAGATCCTGGCTGGCCTGGTAGAGGTCACCACCCGTGACCGAAGCTAACTGCCTGAGATAGGCGCGGCCCCTCCCATACTCGGCTTCGACCTGGCTGCGACTTGGGCCCCTGCCTCCCGGGATGGGGCCGGGCAGGGGAGTCGGGATTCCCAGGGGAACGGGACTTCTCCCCGGGATGGTTCCCGGTGTTGCAATTGGGGGCTGGCGGGGCATCAACATCTGATTTCGGGTGTCGAACTGGATGGAGTAGATGGTGGTTTCAGACTCCTTCGCCACTCGAATGGTCTCCCCCTGCGAGGAATCCGAGCTGGTGGTGTCAATGCCGTCCGAGAACACCACCATGACTTTGCGGTAGGTTCGTGGGCGGATCTGATCCATTCCCAGAAAAACCGCATCGAACAGCTTGGTACTCTGTCCGGTTCGGGTCATCTTGATGGCACGGGCGGCCGCGTCTTTGTTGCTGGTGAAGTCGGCCTCCAGATACACCTGGTCGTCGAATGAGATGACCATCACTTCGTCTTGTGGGTGAATCTGCTCGACGAATTCGATCGCGGAGTCCTGGATGGGAGCCAGCTTGCCGTAGGTGCTATAGCTGGTGTCGAGCAGCAGCACCACGCTGAAAGGTGCGTTTACCGGGAAGAACGTCCCGATCTGCTGCTCCACTTTGTCCTCGAAGATTCGAAAGTTTTCGCGTTTGAGGCCCGTGATGGGCCGCCCATTCCGATCGGTCACCAGGACATTGACCAGGACAGCTTCAACTTCAGCCCTGATGACCTGTTCCTCCTGAGCGCCGCGGGACTCGCCGCTCACCAGAACCAGGCTCAGGGCCACCAGCAGTTTCATCCTCTTGAAAACGAGCATCTTCTTTTGGTCTCAGGTTTCTGTTTGGGAGTACAAACCCGAGCTTGTTCAGTTGGATGAGGTGGGGGGGGTATTCAGTTCATCGGGTCAACTCTCTCACCATCCGCCGCGCGGTGATTCTGGTCGGTTGAGGTCTGAGGTGATTCGCGGCCGATTGATGAAGCCTTCATTGTGTCAGGTGCAAAAGTGGAGTAACATCCGCTGACGCTGAGATTCATGAATTCCCGAGGCTCCATCCTCTCAACACGCACCCCCCGCTTTGTCGGTGGCCCACCGTTTCCCGGTCTGCTGGCAGCCCTGGTTGCCGTGATTTTCTCGGGGTGTGCGGCCTCCCACGAAGAACCTGTCCGGCTGTCCGAGTGGGGAAGGGGTATCGCCGTCACCTCGCCCGCTCAGGAAGACATGACCATTTATCTCTGGTTCTACGAGTGGAACCTGTTCGATGCCATGAGGCCGGGTGAGAACACTCGCGGCACCTGGAAGAACGAAGTCAAGGTCAGCCAGGATCTGAAGACTGGAACGATCGTTTCGGATTCGCCCGGTTTGAGCCTGAAGGTAGGCGCGGGCGTGGAGAGTGCCGACCTGACCCTGAGCATGAACAATGACTCAGATCACATCTGGCCGGCACTGGCGGCCATCATTCCCTGCTACAGTCCCGGGGCCGGAAGCAGTCCGAAACCCGCAGTTTGCCAACCAGAAGACCTACTTCCTGGGACCGCAAGGCCTTGAGCCTCTGGTCGCCAGGGAGTTGCACTACAACCATGAGCTGCGCCCGGCGGTCGATCAAGTGGCCCATCAGTGGGAGGAGAGCCTCGACCCCAATTCTCGACCCTCTGACCCCTTCCCCTGGTCCTTTCGGTGGCCCGACTCGCCGGTCAATGCGCGTGACGGTCTCATCCTTCGGGAGTCGACTGACGGCAAGTGGGTCACGGGGATCGCCTGGGAGCGCTTTCTCTCTGCCCAGGCCCATAACCCCTGGGAATGCATGCACCTGAGCATTCATCTCGGCCCGCTCGAGAAGGGAGAGTCCCGAGAGGTTCGGGGCAAGATCTATCTTTTCCAGGGAACGAAGGAAGAGTTGCTCGAGCGCTACCTGAGGGATTTTGGGAAGTAATCCCGCTTGCCACCTGGGGAGTCAAAGGAGAAAAGACATGGGCGACAGATTGACGCTGATTCGATACTTTCGAGGCTCGACCGTGGCATTCGCACTCACAGCCGTGCTCTTCTCCAGCTGTAGCGGCCCAGTTAAGGATGAGCCGCTCGTTAACCTTTCCGAGTGGGAAAGGGGGATCGCAGTCACTTCTCCCCACCACGAGGACATGACTGTCTTCCTCTGGTTTTACGAGTGGAACATGTTCGAGGCGCTGAAGAAAGGCCAACACACAGGCGGCACCTCTGAAAACGAGATCAAGGTTCAGGAGGACCAGAGAAGTGGTTCCGTTGTTTCCTCTCCGCTGGGATTGAATCTCCAAATGGGAGCGGGGGTGGACAGTGCGGACATGACACTGACGGTGACCAACAAGTCGGATCACGACTGGCCCCAACTGGCATCCATCATCCCCTGTTTCAATCCGGGGCCGGAGGGACGGCAAAACGAACAGTTCCTGAACACCAAGACCTTTTTCCTGGGCCCGGAAAGTCTCTCTCCCCAGGTGGCCCGTGAGATTCACTACAACCAGGCTCTGCGGGCGGCAGTAGACCAGGAGGAGGGAACCTGGGAGGCCGACCCCGTTTACAGGTGGGCCAAAGAAGGGGACAAGTACCTCTGGTCCCACAAGTGGCCCCGGTCGGAGATCGATGCCCATGCCGGGCTCATCCTGCGGGAGTCGAATGATGGAGAGTGGGTCATGGGGATTGCCTGGGAGCGATTCCTTTCCACCCAGGGGCACAATCCCTGGAAGTGCATGCACCTGAGCGTCAACGTCGGCCCCCTGTCCCAGGGCGAGTCGCGGGAGATCCGCGGGAAGATCTACCTGTTCAAGGGCACCAAGGAGGAACTTCTGGAGCGCTACCAGAGCGACTTCGGCTAGCCTCTCCGCTCAGTCCATCTGAGCCACGTAGACCTGCCTGGCCGCTTCGAAGATCTCGATCATCTCCTGTCGCTGACTTTCTACTGAGACCTTCGCCTCGGTCTTAACCCAGCGCAGGGCCTCATCGACCCATTTCAGAAAGAAAACCGCATCCTCGGATGAGCGCGTCGGCTCCCCGCCTACCTCCACATAGATGGGGCTGGTGTGAGCCATCAAGGGAATCCCCTTGCGCCGGACATACCAGGATGTCTGGAAGGGCAGGATCTCCGATGACCAGGCGCGGGCCGCGATCCACGAGCTCTTCTCTAGCGCAACTGTAGCCTCAAATATGAGTTTCTGTTTACGCTCCGGGTTTTCTTTCACCGCCACAATTTCTCCGCCCTGCACGATCTCGAGCCGATCCACCGGAAGGCGAGACCGAACCTCGGCTCTTACCGAAACAACCGTTCCTTGGGAGGCCGAGATCGTTTCCCCAAGTGCTCTCCCATCGGCCTCAAAGAAAAGCAGCGGGCCGGTCGTCACAAATGTCTTTCCGGCCTGGACTGCATCCAGCCAGCCCTGGTAGGAAAAGGCCCCCTCCACCTTCACATAGGTACGGGGAATCCCCACCACCTGGTTGTTCCGGAGCTTGTCGGTCCCGGCAGTGACGGGAATCCTGAAGCCGCAGTTCAGGAAGCCGTACCAGGCCTGGGCGGCCCCCGGCCGCCCATCGGCCCGTTCCGCGAAAGCGTCGCCCCAGGTGAGAAGGTCCACAGAGTCAAGCTTCCCCAGAGCTGCGTCGACGGCCACCTCTCCACTCGGATAGGGAAAATGGGCCCAGCTCACAAAACCTCCCTGGGCGTGGGTCTTGTCAGCCTGCATGGCCATGGCCGGGTAGTCCAGTCCTCCCGGCACTCCCGGGTTGCCCTTGCCTCCCCAGGCGAGGGGATAAACCAGCTCCTTGAGGTTCAGCAGTACGGTGTGACCCAGAAAAGAATGGCGGGTTTCCTCGTTGACGTAGACGATGCGCTCCGGCTCAGAGAGTGGGTCGGGGCCACCACTGAAGTGCTCGACGTTCGTGATCAACTCTCTCAGCTTGGTGGCCAGGATGTTAATGACGTGGAGATCCTCTCCGCGGGATTCCCGAAGGGCCGTGTGGGGATCCAGGAAGTGCACGTGTGTATCTCCGGAATACCACCCTTCCCGCCGAATGTCGGACCACCGCCCCAGGCTGACGTGGATGGTCGGGATGCTGGTAGCCCTGACCTCGAACTCCGATGTCCAGGGCTCATACTCAATACCCCGCAAAACCTCCATGGTGTATTTGCCTTCGGGGAGAGACACGTTGAAGTCCGGTTCCACGTAGGCATACGTCTTTCCAGCGATCACTACGTCTCCGCCGACATCCTCCCGCAGCCCCAGGGGAATGTTTTTCTTATGGCCGTCAGGAGGCCAGTAGCGTTGTTGACGATCCTGGACATGGACCCGCGCAGAGACCGGGAGTTCGGTTGCAGCATCTCGCAGGCGAACGGGGACGGGATACAGATGGTACTGCTCGGGGAGGTCCACATCGGACAGTTCGGCCGGCTCCGGAGTGTCCGTCGAGATATGGATGATTCTCCAGCCCTCGTCGGTTTGACGAAAGGTCAGGGTCAGACTGCGGGTAAAAATGCCGGCGGCCTGCAGGACGACCACCGGCCCAACCCGGACGTCGCTCTCTTGATAATGCTCAAAGTGCGCGTATTGGAGCAACACTTCCGTGACCGGGATCTCGCCGACTCTTCCTCCCATCATTTCAGCGTATTCATCCCGGTCCATGCCGTCACTGGTAGTCAGATCCTGGTGCAGCATGGCGGTCCAGGCGTTCGCGTCCCGGTTCAGCAGCCCGTTGGCCCAAATGTGGAGTGCCAATCGAACCCCTTCCATTTCAGGAGTGAGGTGTGCCAGAGCAGGGAAACTGAGGCAAGCAACGACAACAAGCAAGACCAGTCGACGTCTAAAGTTCATATGGGGCCTCTCGAATAGTCCAGAACCCAGAACCCAGAACCCAGAACCTGTCTTCCTAGTTTGCGCGACCGCTTCTCTCCAGGCTCCGAGCCGCCGCACTGAGGGCCCGGGTCGTCCCGTCGACCGGATTGATGGCCCAGGTACAGTGCACCGAATCCCCATCCGGTTTCTTCGCAACCAGCTCAATCCAGATCTCCGAATCCGTCTCAGAGACTACGTTCCACTGAGCGAAACGAAGGTCTGCAAACTCCTCGTCGACCAGCTTTCGGGCGGCTGTGGAGTTGGCCAGGAGATCGCGGAAGACTCTTTCGAATTGCTCCGCGCGCTGCCTCTCTTCTTCCTCTCGTCCGGCCTTCTCACCGTCTGACTGGGCAGCTGTTGGGCGGTCGGTCGCACTCTCTCTCCTCAGGGCGGGCCGTTGGCCGCTTCCTGCAGCCTGCTCAACCTGGCGACGGGGTGCCCGGCGCGGCGTGGCCGGAGGCGAAGAGACCGGAGTGGGAGTGGGTGGCTCGCGGCGCGGGGAGACAGCCACAGCCTTTACCGGCGGAGGCCTTTGTTCCGCAGATTCGGCGGTGTCGGTGTCGGCTTCGGTGGTATCGCTGTCGGGTTCTTTCTCAGCGGTTTCGTCTGTCGAGGCAGCCGCGGGTTCGCTACCCGGAAGGGTGACAGGGGGTTCGGATGGAAGCTCCTCGGAGACGACCTCGGGATCAGGGGCCACCTCTTCCGAACTCCACGATTGATAGAGGACAATGCCCAGAACCAGAAGAAGTGCTCCACCTGCAATGGGCCAGACCGGAATCCGACGCTGATCTTCCTGCTTTCTTCTGGAGAAAACTTCCTCGTAGAGGGAAGCACGGCGTCCCCCGCTTGCCGGGGCTGCCTTGGAAGGTTCACTGGGCCCGGCAGGTGGCGTCGGCTCGGGAGACCGGTCAGGAGCCTTGGTCCCAGGGACTCTGCCTTGACCCAGGTGCTCCATCAACACATCATAGGCCTGGTTGATCTCCTCAACCTTTCTAGCGGCCTTGGCGCGAAGTCGAGGGTGATCGGACATCCGATTGGGATTCCAAAGCGCCAGCAGGTCCTCACGAGCTTCGCTGACCCGCCGGAAGGTAGCTCCGGGCCTCAATTCAAGAATGCGATTCGCCTGCTCTAGATCCATCATTCTTGGCCTCGCGAGCCTACAAGGTAAGCCGCCAGATTTCAACAAGCGCGTCCTTTACCTCACGGCTTCAATGATCCAAAGAATCAAACTCTGAGCTTGACTCGGGGCTATACATGGGCTTCACTCAGGGAAACCAGGAGCAAGAAGATTATGACTCGACTTGTCAGAAGTGTTGCCGTTGGGGCGTTCGCTCTCAGCCTCTTGTCCCTGAACTGCTCAGCGCCTCCAGAGCAGAGTCCGGAACCGAAAAAGATCGTCCTCATCTCAGGCCCCATGGATGGGCACCCTCAAGGGTCCCATGAGTACGAGCCTACGATACTCTTGCTCAAGCACCTCCTGGACACGTCCCCAAGTCTGGCAAACGTCCAGACAGAGGCCTACTTTGACAGCTGGCCAGAGGATCCTTCGGCACTGGACGAGGCGGACGTGATCGTCGTCAATTCGGCTGGAACGGATCAGGGCCTGGATGCCCACGGGCTCTACGCCCGGGGCCGTTTCGAGCAGATCAAGAAACAGATGGAGCGTGGCTGTGGGCTCGTTATGCTTCACAATTCCACGGTCCATCCAATGGATTATCACGAAGCCGCCACCGAGTGGCTGGGGGGCCACTTTGACTACCAGACTGCCCGGGATGAGTCGCCTTACTACTCGCGGGTGCGCAACCAGGAGTGGAACCTGGTGTTTGCAGTCCCTGAGCATCCGATCAGTCGAGGGCTCTCTGATTTCACGATCAAGGAAGAAGTGTACTTCCACATGCGGTTCCGGGAGGGGGACAGTCGTGTGCAACCGATTCTCCTGAAACAGGCCGAGGGGAATCCCCTGGAAAACGCCATCTCCTGGGCGGTCGAGCGGGAAGACGGCGGGCGAGGATTCAGTTTCACCGGGGGGCACTACTTTCACCACTGGTGGAATCCGAACCTCCGCGGTCTGGTGCTAAACGGGATTGTCTGGGCCGCGGGAATTGAGATTCCGGCGGGCGGGATTGCCTCTCAGCTGGAAGATCCCATCAAGATGCTCATTGTCACCGGCCATGACCATCCGGCCCATGACTGGGAGGCCGTGACAGTGGCGTTGATCCATGCGCTGGAACTGGACCCCCGGGTCAGCGTGGATGTGACCGAGACCATCGAAGACCTGGCAGGCGAGGGGATCAAGGAGTATGACGCGCTGGTGATGAACTACAACAACTGGGGTGGCCTTCCGGGACCTTCAGCTGAAGCCAAAGAGAATCTTGTGAGCTACCTTTCCGGGGGTGGCGGACTCACCGCCATGCACTTTACCAGCGGGGCGTTCAACGGGACGATTCCGAAGAACCAGGAGTCGGACTGGGAGTTGTTTCGTACCGAAATCCTGGCCGGGGTCTTTACCTGGGGGGAGAGCGGCCATGGTCCTTACGGCCCCTTCCGGGTGGAAATTACAGAGCGAGCGCATCCGATCACGGACGGACTCGCAGGATTTGAGACCGCAGACGAGCTGTACGACGGACTGTCCCTCAATCCTGCCGTCGAACCGCTGATCAGCGCCCACTCGCAGAGGACCGGGAAGGAAGAGCCGCTGGCCTGGGCTCGCGAGTATGGGAGCGGCCGTATCTTTCAGACGGTGCTGGGACACTCCGACGAGTCGATTCACAAGGCCGTCACACTCATCTGCCGAGGAGCGGTCTGGTCGGCCGGGCGAGACCAGTTGTCGTTCAATCCTCCCAGCGTGCTGGCCAACAAGACGGGTCTGCGCAAGGGGAGTGCCTGGATGCCGTCGTCCGAGGAGGCCGAATCGCAGTAACGCTGGTTGCCGGTCTGTTCCGTTCGGCACGCCAGATTAGCGTGCCCTACTCTTTGGAGAGGTCCACCGCTTCGTACCCCCCCTTGCGACGGAAGTAGATCATCAGGCTGAGATAACAGATCAGCATCACCAGCGGGAACAGGGCAACTGTTCGCAGGGCGCCCTTCTTAGCCTGATCCTGGATCACCTGAACCACCCTCCGATCGTCTCCACCGAGGCTTTCCACCTTGCTCACGTCCAGGGGCTGATAGCGACCAAACACGCTCAGCTTTTGCTGCCCGACTACCCGCTGATGGAGGGCCGGGCTCTGGGTTCTAAGATCCACATCGATCTGACGGTCCTGAACCGTTCCCAGCAGGGCACTCCCCACAACCCCAACCGACATCATGACCACAGCGCTCACCGAGTTAATGGCCAGAGCTCCACCTTTGGGGAAGCGCTCCGCACTACCCCCATGGTAGTGGGCCAGAGGAAGGTCTTGCCGACTCCGTAAAGTGTGGCGGCGATCAGGATCACTGCGCCGGTTGCCTGAGACAGAAAGAGCAACCCCCCCATCGCCAGCACACTACTCACTACCAGCAGGCCGATGGGAGACAGCCTGTGTACGATGGGGCCGGCAAAGAAGCGGAGTACGAGCATGATGACGGAGGTATAGACCAGCACCCAGCCGGGGGCCAGGCCAAAGGACAGCATTTCCGGGGTCATCAGGTCGCTGATCCAGCTGTCCGTTCCCAGTTCGGTGATCGCCAACGGAACCGTGATCAGAACCAGGAAGACGTAAATCGGCCGCCCAAAGCTGAGCACGTAGACCCCGGAAGCGAGACTGGCAAAGATGATCAGATCGTTGGTGAAGTACTGCTCCCACTCAAAGACCCGGCCGATTTCGTTGAACATCAGGCCCACTAGAATCAGGCCCCCGAACATTCCCACTTCGCGCAGCATGTCCCGGTAGGGCACGCCGGCGGCAACCCTTTCGTTCACCGGGAAATGGCAGCGGAGCATCATCAGGCCGTACACGGCGGTGGGCAGCAGGATCAGCCCGACTTTCCATTTCCAGCTGATGGCTTCGGCAAAGAAGCCGCCGATCACTCCGGTCTCTCCCAGGGAGATCGTTAGTATCCCTCCCAGCACCAGACCTCCCGGCCATCCGGCGTGCAGAATATTGAGCCACTTGGTCTTATCTTTGGGGAAGAGCGTGGCAATGACGGGGTTGATGACGGTTTCAACGGTCCCGTTGCCCAGAGCCACGATCAGGTTGCCCACATAGAGCCCCCAGTAGTCTTTTGCAGAGATGGTGACGATGGCCGAGATCACGTGACAGGCGACCGCAAACACGATGGCCCGCCCATAGCCGATCTTGTCGACGATCAGGCTGAAAAGGACGATGCTGAGAGCATAGGGCCACAGACCGACACCAAAAATCTCTCCTTTCTGGGTCTGGCTCAGGCCGAACTCTGTCGCCCAGGTATCCATCAACATCACTCGGATGACGAACCCGAATGAGGTGGTGACGAGGGCGAAGAAGCAAGCCCAGAACAGGAACATTTTGCGGCGATCAGCATCTCTCGTGTCCACAACGGAGGTGGATGAGGGTGTGGCGTTCATTAAGAATCGTCTCCTTCTTCCCAGTCGAATGCAACAGCTCCGTCCTGCCCTCCCACGACCATGGGTAGTGCCAGAGCTGAAACTATGTTGTGTTCAGGATGGGGCAGGTAGACGTCACGACTGGCTGCATCGGCAAAGGTCATCATGAAGCCGTGGGTGTATTGTCGATTCATCCCTTCCGGACTGGAGTAGGGCCCTCCCGAGAACTCCAGGATGCCAGGGATCTTATCCTGCAGAGCGGCGATTGCCACGAACAGTTCATCGATCCTGGATTGGGGAAGGTCGGGTTTCAAATTCAACAGAACCACATGTTTTACCTTGGCCATGGGAAGTCGCTCCAATTCCTCATTTGAGGGTTTGCAGGTAGTTAAAGAGGTCAGACACCTCTCTGGGTGTCATATCGTCGAGCAGCCCTTCGGGCATGACCGACAGGCTCAAGTAGTATGCCCTCTTTATGTTCTCCTGAGGGATTCGCGTATCCTCGACGCGTTGCTGACGGAGCGTGATCGCCTGGTCGCTTTCCTCTGCCAGAAACCCCTCTATGATCTGGTTATCTCTGGTGATCACTCGCATGGTTCGATAGCCGGGCTCCACTCCCGCGTTGGGCGTCAGGACCGATCGGACCAGGGATTCCAGGCCCTTCACGGCGGCTCCATCAAGCACAGGTCCTATGTTTTCGCCTTCCTCGCCCACCTGGTGGCAGACCAGACACTTCTCTTTGAAGATGGCGTTGCCGCTGGTCAGATCACCCGCCTGACCGGCCAGATGGTGAACCTCCTCAAACCTGGCTATCCGGGCCAGCGCTTCCTCTTCGGTTAGCAGCAGCGGGAAGTCCTGGATCGCCACCACCTGCGCCCCCCGGGCCAGCGGTCCCCAGGAGTCTCCGTGGAAATAGTGCACCAGGCCGGGAGGGCGAGGAGAATCTTTGAAACTACGCTGGTAGTTTTCCCAGATCTCATCAGCGCTGCGAGCCAGGCTCCAAATGCGGAACTCGGAGAACATGCCTGCTGCTCCCGGGTAGCCGGAGTAGATCAAGGACTGGGTGCGGCCAATGTCCAGGTCCTTGAGCCGACCCTTCCAGGCCCGCCCCTCTTCGGTGTTGAGGGCTCCATCGAAGTAGATTCTGAAGCGGCCCTCCTCGTCACGCGTAAGGGCCACATGAAACCACTGGTTGGCAGGCGTGGGGGTGGTGGCCACAATCAGGTCCCCACCGTCTGACCCCAGCGTCAGGCGAAAAACTCCTTCGCGAAAGTTGAAAGAGCCCGATACATGATCTCCCAGCAGACCGTCTCCCGCATCAATCGGCTCGTCCAGTCTCATCCAGCTCTCGACCGTGAAGGGGCCCTCGAGAACGATGTTCGTGTCCGAAAAAGCCACCGGCCTCCCGCTCGGCAACTGCAGAACCTCCTCCATGAACTGAGCCAGCCGGCCCTGCAAGCGCTGGAGTCCGGGGTAGTCAGGGCCCAGCACGGTAGTGAGTCGCTCCAGAAAGAGGGTGTCGATGACGATGGGGTGGATATCGCTGCCTTCTATGGCGGCCAGGAGCGCCTGAGACCCGGCCGGGCTACTGGTGAGGCTGGTCAGGGCAACTTTCTGCTCGGGATCATCCAGGCCGTCCCAAATCTGGAGGAGAAGAGGCATTGCCCGATCACTCGGGGCCGAGGCCAGAGCGCCGATGGCAGTGCGTCGAAGCTCTCTTCCACTGCGTCGGTCACTGGCCAATTCCTGGAAGACTTCGATCTGCTCGGATTCGATCTCCAGCAACGCGCTCAACGCCGCCAGCCGACGGTCAGAGGTCTGTCCTTCTCGTCTCAATATGGCCAGAATCTCGGGTTCCATGACTTGGAGTCGAAAGGAAGAGACGAGGCGGAGCAGAAGCTCCTCGTTCTCCGATGTCCGCGATCTTGCCAGCAGATCTCGAAGGGCAGGGACGAGTAGCGAGGACCAGACGGTACCCTCGCTCACCGAGGTCGGCACTCGCCCTGGAAAGAGCGAAACAATGTGGAGGATGGATTCGGCCTGCTTGGGTTCCCGGAAGAGGTTTGCGAAGCCTTTTCTGACCGATGAGTCTTCAACCTGACTCACGATCAGAATCAGTTCTTCCAGGGAGAGATTGCGCTTCAGGCTGGGTACAGTCCCAAGCAATCGAAGCGCGCTGTCCGCATCGCCCAGCGCTAGGCGGCCCAGCAGGCGGTTTTCCAATGGCAGTGCCTGGCCGCCCGGCGAATTCAGGAAACCTCGCAAAGAGTCCGGGTGCTCTTCCAGGGCCGCCCGGAGCAGGCTTCGCTCAAAGGCCCGGCGATAGGACGCGCCACGGAGAGCCTGTACTCCCGCAGTTCGCACCCATCCGCTCTCCTCCAGGGGAGGTTTTACCATGCGCAGGAGGAACTCGATCACCTGCGGACCGGAAGGAGAAATCGCATCCAGCGCCTGAATGATCTCGGCCCGAACTCCGGGGTCGGGATCCTCCAGAAGTGGCTCGAAGAGCCTCAAAAGCGTTGTCCCGATATCAAGGGAGCCCAGAACCCGAACCGCTTGGCGGCGCAGGGCCCGGTGTGATTCAGAAAGAAGCGGCTGGAGTTGGGTGGTTTCAAGCGCACCCAGTTCCTCCAGAGACCAGAGCGCCAGAAGGCGCTGGTGGACGGGAACTTTGGCCCCGGCCAGCATTGCCTCCAGGCCAGGGGCAAGCGAGACGATCTTGCGATCGGCAATCTGGTGCCAGGCGGCCCGCGCTTCCCAGGTGATGTCGGCTCTCAGATGGGTCAGGAGCTTGCTGTCTGCAACTCTTGTCAGGTCGGGAACCAGGGCTCGGTGCATGCTGCGATGACGCACTCGCCAGATGCGGCTCCTTTCTTTGTCGCGATCCGGGTGGGTTCTGGAGACCTCGTTGTGGCTGATGATCTTGTTGTACCAGTCGACAATATAGAGGGCCCCGTCCGGTCCGAAATAGAGTGCCACCGGCCGAAACCAGGGGTCCGAGGATTCCACCAGATTTGGACCTTTTTCGAGCTGGATGTTCGCCCCTTCGCGGTGGACCCGCACCGAATTGATGGTTCGTGTAATCGGGTTGGCCAGAAGCATGGCCCCGTCAAACGGAGCCGGGAAGGCACCCGGATCTCCCGCGACGGCCAGTCCCGAAAGGCCGGTACCACCCATTCTGAAGTCGGCCGTCGGCGGGTGCCAGGGTGTGTAGGGCCGGGTGCGGTGGCGCCCGATTCCGGGATAGCTCTTGTGCCTGGAAACCGGCACGACCGGATACCCGAGGTCGTTGGATTCCGAAATCCACATATCGCCCAGCCGGTCGATGACCAGGCCCCAGATGTTGAACAGGCCGGTGGAGAAGATCTCAAACTCAGTTCCATCCGGGCGAGTCCTCGCCACTTTGGTCGCGTCGAACCGGACCGTGGATCCTTCCTGAGTCTGCACATTTGAAAACGTAAACCCTCCCTGAGCGAAGTAGATCCATCCGCCCGGACCTCTGGTCAGACGGTGCTGATTGTTGTGAGAGTCCTGTACCCCGAAGCCGGTCAGAACCACCTTACGCTGATCCGCCTTGCCGTCGCCGGTGCTGTCCCGAAGCAGGAGGATGTCGGGGCCCTGGCACACCAGCACGCCATCGCGGACCTGGAGTGCTGACAAAGGAAGAAACATGCCGTCGGCGAAGATCCGGGGAGTCTGCCGCCCGGACTGCGTGGGGGTGTCGAATACGAGGACGTGATCGCGTCCTCCCTGCCGGTACCGTTGTGCAAACTCGGTCGAGAACATTCGCTGCTCCCGGGCCAGTGCAACCGCCCGCTGCAGCCCGCCAGGCAAGTTATTGTCGGCGATCGCCTCGATCTCATCGTTCTGGTCCATCGGGTACTCGGACGCGGTGACGGCCCACATCCTGCCGGCGTCGTCAAAACTGATGTCGACTACCTTTTTCATGTCTGGATCGGCTGCCACCAGTTCGATTTCGAATCCCTCGGGCAGGGTGAATGTGTGAAGCTGCTGCTCTGCCGTCAGCGGGGATTCTCGCGATTCCGGATCATCCCCGCCTGAGTCTCCACAAGCGGGCAAAAGGAGAGTAAAGAGAACCAGGAGAAGCAAAGAGGGGGCACGCCGTTTCAATGTGGGAGGACCCCCCGTGATCCTAACCCCAGCACCCATAACCCAGAACCCATGCAGCAACCGGGTAGATGGTTTACAGATTAGACCGGGTACATGGTTTACAGATTCAAGGATAGATTTTCCATTCTCTCCAATCAAAGCGGGCCAGCAAGACATGGCCCAGGTAGATGCTATAGATAGCGTCGTCGATTTCCTCCAAACCGACGCATTCACCGTTGAGCGTGTTACTTAGGAACAGGGATCGTGATTTGAGTTTGATCCGGCCGATCTTGTTTACCTTACGAACCAGAAAGTGAGCCGGGTACTCGAGTTGAGGTGGTTGATGGGGATAAGGCCTTGAGGAAGGTCTGTATAGATCCGAGGGCGTTCTTCCGTCCAGCGCCTGGTGAGGTCGTTTCTGATTGTAGTAGCGCTGGAAGCGATCAAAGCGTTGCTGCTGAGCCGGCAGGGTGCCAGCAGCGGGGCGAGTGGTTTCTGCCTTGAGGGTGCGATGCATGCGTTCATGACGGCCATTCTGCTGCGGTTGACCTGGTTGGATTCGCAGCGGCTGGATTCCCAGCTTGATCCACCACACAGCCAGACGTGAGAGACCACATAAGGCGGTAGAGGAAAAGGGTGCCCCGTTGTCAGTGAGGATCTGTTGAGGTAAACCGCAGCGACGAAACAGTTGCTCGAAGACAGGCATTGCACCCGTGTGTTGAGTCGAAGTCTTGGCACTACAGGCCAATAGATAACGGCTGTAGGGATCGAGGATCGTCAAGGGATAACACCACTGCCCGTTGCCGGTTTTAAACTCTCCCTTGAAGTCGGCCGTCCAGACATCGTTACAGTTTCGGATTTCGACGATAGGCCGCCCCGGGTGGGCCCAGCGCCGGCGCCGGCGCCGGGGCTTGATCAGTCCATGACGTTTGAGGATTTCCCCGGCAGTTGAGAAAGCTGGAAGAGGTAACTGTGGACGAAGCTTCTCTAAGTGCTGAATGATCTTGACTGGCCCCCAAGTGGGATGGCGTTTGCGCAGCTGCACAATCTCCCGCTCCAGCTCTGGCGGGGTCTTGTGAGGACAGTAGTGGGGAATTCGAGAGCGATCCGTCAGTCCCTCCAGGCCTTCTTGCTTGTACCGATTCCACCACTTGTAGGCTGTTTGACGGCTCACCCCATACCGTTTGCTCAGCTCACTGAGTGTGTACATTCCAGCTTTCACATCCATAACAAAACGAAACCGTTGTTCCACAGCTTGGGTCTCCAGCCAGGGCATAGGGCCTCTCCTTTCCTGCCCTATGCTCTAACTCCACTGTGTAAACCATGTACCCGGTTTGTTTTGTAAAGGATGTACCCGGTCAGTACCCCATCGCCCAGAACCCAGCACCCAGAACCCAAAACCCAGAACCCATTCATCCCGTCTCCACCATCCCACAGATGGCCCCGGCAGCCCGTGTGAAGATCACCCGCGAGACGCGGTTCAGTCCAGCGATGTCCACGATGCTGGGGCACATGACGATGTCCGTCTTGCCAATGTACGATTCCATGTCGCCCCCGGCCAGGGTGGACACCATCAGTTTCGGGAAACCTTGAGGCAACGCCTTCATGGCGGAGGTCCCGATGGCCGTACCTCCTCCTCCCCCAAGGGAGATAATGCCATGTATGCGTCCTTCCTGCTGAAGCCGTGGGAGCAGAACCGAGACGGCTCTGGACATGGCTCCCACGGCAGTGCCCCGGTCTTTCGGGGCCGTTACTTCGTCCAGATCGATGCCGGCGGCGGCCGTCACTTCGTAGCGACTGATATCCGGTTCAACTCGAGGCGGCTTCAAAGTGCCGACGTCGATGAGCAAGACCTGGTGTCCTTTTTTCCGGATGGCCTCCGCCAGAAAGGCGTGTTCTTCCCCTTTCGTGTCTAGCGTTCCCAGCACGGCGATCGTTTTCTTCATGAGGGCTCAGGCGAGAGGGACGCTCTTGAATTCACGCGTCAGGTTCGCTATTGAGTCTTCCACTCCCAGACGTTCCAGGCTGGAGGCGCCCACGAAACCCACCACATCCGTTCGGGCCACAATCTCGCGAACGTCTTCGGGTCGGCTGACGGGGCCGCCGTGGGCCAGGTAGAAGATGTCGTCCCGGCCCGAGGCCTGGGCGGCCTCGATCATTCCCTGTGTGCGATCGGCCGCTTCCTCCATCGTGCAGACATTGTCCGCCGCCCCGATGGATCCGCCCGTTGTGGTGCCCACGTGGGCAATGATGCAATCGGCTCCCACATCCGCCATCATTCGACTCTCATCCGCGTGGGCCACGTAGACGATAGTGAACAGATCCATGCGCCTGGCCAGCTCGATCATCTCCACTTCTTTCTGGAAGCTCATCCCGGTCTCTTCCAGGATGGAACGGAACCACCCGTCGATCACGCAATGAGTAGGAAAATTGTTAACTCCGGAGAAACCCATATCCTTGACTTGAAGCAGGAAATGCCACATGCGGCGGAGCGGATCGGAGCCGTGAACACCACAGATCACCGGGATCTCTTCGACGACGGGGAGGACTTCGAATTCGCCCAGTTCCATGGCGACCTTGTTGGCATCTCCATAGGACATGAGGCCGGCGGTGGAGCCATGCCCCGCCATGCGAAACTTGCCGGAGTTGTAGATGATGATCAGGTCAGCTCCGCCTCGCTCGACGAACTTGGCGCTGATTCCGGTGCCGGCGCCGGCGCCGAGAATGATCTGTCCGGCATCCAGCGTCTGCTGCAGCCGTTCACGAACTTCTTCGCGAGTGTATGGGTTTCCCTTTCCAGTCCAGGGGTTGGGCATGGATTACTCTCCTCTGATAAATGAAAGAATCATCATAGAGGAATTGTAGAGACAGTGCACCGTCTCCATATCCCTCGACTTGGGGAAAGAGTAGACTGTCCCTTTTTCAAGGATAGTGCTGTAGAGCTTTCCGGCTGTGGTCGATCAGCTCTTCCCTCTGCTCCGGAGTCAGGCGGGTCTCCGGAATCCCCTGCAGGCGCTCGATTTCGGCTTCGATCCAGTCCCTTAGATAAGCCACGGCCTCCGGGTTTCGGCGCGGTTCATACCCGATGTAAAAAGGACTGGTGTGGGCAAAGCGGACCGTCCGGGGGTGCTCTTCGAAGGCGCGTACCGCCAGCCACCCGCCGTCCCTGACCGGCACCCGGACTGTGGTCATGAAGGCAGTGGCGGTCGGCTGGAACGATTCCACAATCTCGCCCTCGACTATGATTTCGATTCTCTGTAGATTCCGGGCTGCGCGAGCCTCGATCTGGACCTCAGCCTCCCTGGTGTCGGAGGGAAGGGTGGTTCCGGGGAGTCGGTCATTGACCCGAACCAGCAGCATGGGGCCATTGGTTACGAAGTTGCGGCCCGCCCTCTGCCCTTCGAACCAGGAAGCATAGGAAAAACCCTCGCCCAGGTAGACGTAAGAACGGTTGTACCCGATGGGATTGCGCAGAACACCGTTGGCAGAGCCGGCCGAGGCGGGCAACCGAAATCCCGCTGAGAGATAAATGTAGTAGAGGTCCAAGATGTAATTGGTGAACCCAGCTTGTCCCGGGTATTTCTCGGCGTCCCGGGGGCGTCCCCAGGCTTCCCTGGCCAGCATCCCTTCCTCCAGGAAGTGGTTGTTGGCCAGTCCCACCGTGTCGGGAGAGATGAGCGTGGCAATCACTGGAGCCTCCCACCAGATCAGTTTTTCCAGATCGATGTGGCCATTGAGACGCCGGGCCTCCTGCCAGCTGGTCACGGGGCCGGGGTGGTGGGGATGCTGTCTCCGACTGTAGAGTTGAACCGGAGCGTCCAGGTTGGAAAAGAGGGCAGCTCCCCACTGTCTCTCGTCTTCGGAGTTGTTGACCGAGTAGGCTCGATCCTCGGGCAGGGTGTAGACGGGATCCTGAGGCCATTGCTCGAGTGAGGAGCGATCGTTCCAGCGGGTGATGGTCGGAGCCAGATGCAGGTCGGCGGCCTTCATGATGGCTTCCATGTCTTGCTGGACCCGGTGAACATGGGTGTCACCCGACCACCATCCTCGTGTGCTCATGTGTACCCAGCGGCTCAGCTGAACCGTTTCTCTCAGCTGGTCACCCGCTCTCACCTGGAATCGCAGCTCGATCGGTTGATACTCAGTCCCCCTTTCCACCCGCAGGGTGTGGGTCCCGGGCGATAGTCGAATCTTGCCTCGTCCGGGCAGGACAACGCCCAGATCGGGCTGGCGGGGATGGATCACCACCGGCTCGGCGGGCTCGATCACTTCAATGGGGGGCGCCTGTCCGGCAGCGCTCCAAAGACGTGCTCGGGCGAAAACGGGCTGACCCGTCTCATCCCGAATCTGGAGATCGAGCTGAGCTGTCGCGGGCCCCACTGGCCCCGGACTAGAGGATTCGCCGGCACTGGCAACGTCCGTCGCCAATACTGCAACGAACACAAGGCAGCAGGGGAATCGAGCGCAAAAGGTAGGCTTCAAGCTTCGAATAGACAAGTCATTCAACTTGCGCAGCATAGATCTTCTTGGCCTTTTCAAACAGATCGACCATCTCGTGGCGCTGTTCGGGGTCGGGAATGTTAGCCTCATTTCGGACCCAGTCCAGGCTCTCATCGATCCACCCAATGAAAAAGGCAGCATCTTCAGACGACCGGGTGGGCTGGCCGTCCACCTCCACATAAACGGGGCTGGTGTGGGCCATGAGCGGGATCCCATCCCGCACCACGTACCAGGAGGTCTGGTAAGGCAGGATCTCAGCCGAGTGGGCCCGGGCTGCGATCCAGGAGCTCTCTTTTGCACTCAATGTCATCTCCAGGGTCAGGTTGCGGCTTCGATCCGGGTTTTCCTTGACCGCGACGATCTCACCCCCCTGGACGATCTCGAGCTTCTCCACCGGAATCCGTGAACGGACCTCCGTTTTGACGGATAGATCCTGGTCCTTTGAGGCTGAGATGGTGTCGCCAAGTCCTTTTCCATCAACCGTCAAAAAGATCATGGGCCCGGTGGTGACAAACGTCCTTCCCGTCCGGATATTGTCCAGCCAGCCCCTGTAAGAAAGCCCTTCTTCGATATTCACGTAGGTTCGAGGAATGCCAACAACCTGGTTGTTCCACATCTTGTCGGTTCCGCCCGTGGCCGGGATCTTGAAGCCACAGTTCAGGAACCGGTACCAGGTCTTTGATGCGGGCGGACGAACGTCGTCTTGACGAAAGGCATTGCCCCAGGTCATGAGATCGACCGAATCGATTTTGCCAAGAGCAATGTCGATGGCTACCTCTCCCTTTGGATTGGGAAAATGGGCCCAGCTCACAAACCCTCCCTGAGCGTGAGCGGCGTCGGCCTGTGTGGCCATCGGCGGGTAATCGATCCCTCCGGGTACACCTTCCTCTTCAATCGATCCCCAGGTGAGGGGGTAGACCAGTTCCTTGAGGTTCAGCAGCACGGTATGTCCCAGAAACCCGTGGCGGCTCTCTTCGTTTACGTAGACGATGGTCTCCGCGTCGGAAACGGGATCGGGTCCACCGGTGAACTGCTGCACGTCGGTGATCAACTCCCCCCATTTGGTGGCCAGAATGTTGACGATGTGGAGGTCTTCCGCCTTGGCTTCCAGGACTGCCGTGCCCACGTCCAGGAAGTGAACATGGGTGTCACCGGAATACCAGCCGTCCTCTTCGATGTGGGACCAGCGCCGGAACTGGAGCTCGACCCGCGGGGTCGGGGAAGAGGTCACTTCAAATCCGGAAGCGACAGGTTCATATTCGATTCCCCGCAGTCCCTCGATGGTGTAATGACCGGACGGAACTCGGAGGGTGAAGTCAGGTCCCACGTAGGCGTAGGTCTTTCCATCGATTAGAACATCTCCGCCGACATCCTCTCGCCATCCAATCCGAATGTTCTTCTGGTGCCCGTCCGGAGGCCAGTATCTTCCCCTGCCGTCCCGGATATGAACTCGTGCCGATGTGGCATCGCCGTTTTCATCCCGCAGGCGTACTCGAACCGGGTGGAGGTGGTAATGCTCGGGAAGATCAACATTGGACAATTGAGCGGGCGGCTCCACCTCACTCGAAATCCGAATGATCTTCCAATCGTCGCCGGTCTGGCGGAAGGTCAGCTCCAGGCTGGTCTTGACCAGGTCACGCTTCTGGAGCAGGACCACCGGCCCAACCCGAATGCCATTCTCGACAGACTCGTGGTAGGCGTACTGGAGCAGCACCTGAGTCATGTCGATCTCCCGCATCCTTCCCAAGGCAGTTCTTAGATACTCGTCCCGGTTTTCCCCGTCACTGGTGGTCAGATCGTCATGCAGCACGGAGGCGATGGCGGCGGCGTCTCCGTTGAGCAGACCGTTGGCCCAGACGTGCAGGGCCAGGCGAGCACCGTCCATCTCGGGTGTGGGGTGGGCCGGGATCATCAGGGTCAGGCACGCCATCGTCAGCAGGGCTGACATTGTTGATTGCCATCTCGACAAGACGATTCTTCGGTTACAGGCCATCTTTGTTCCTCGTTCTGCAGACTGTGAAGATTGTCCGCGAGATTGTATCTGGACAACAACAAAAAGCCAACGCAGCGACAACGACAGAGGAAGTTCGTGCGATGGTGAAACTATTGAATGGGAAGGGACCACGGAGGGTCCTTCTACGGCAGTTCGCGGATACGAAGGTTCTTGAACTGTACCGGCGATCCTTCCGATTCCAGGCACAGGTAGCCGCTCGCAGGATCCGCACCGCTTCCTCCCGAGACTTCCTCCCCGTTGACCCAGAGGCGGATCTCTCCGTTGATGGCGCGGACGTAGTAATGATTCCAGTGACCAATGCCCAGGACCAGGTCCTTGCTCGGGAAGCTGCGAGTACCGTTGGGGGAAACGGGAGGGAAAGGAGCCATCTTGGAGGTCCCGACCGCGAACACGTCACCGTGAGCACTGAAAAAGTCTACTTTCTCGCCGGCTCTCAGAAACTGGTCAACGATGGCGGGGTCGAGAACCTGCACCTCGATGCCGGAGGGAAGGTCGTCCGGCTGGAGTCCGACGTGCGACTCGGGGTTAGACCAGACAAAAACACCCGAATTGCCGCCTGGGCGCAGGTGCTGCCATTGCACGACCAGCTCGAAATTCGTGTACTGCTTCTTGGTCCGCAGCACACAGGTCGGAGTCCCCGTGGCATGCGGCATTCCGTCCTTCCAGCTCCATGTGTCGTCGGCGCAGTTCACGTTGACGAAATCGTCTTCGCCCAGGGTCCTCCAGCCGGGGCCGTTTCCATCAACGAATGCTCTCGGAAGATCTGCTTGACCCAGCACCGGTGAGGCCGCCACCAGCCACACCAAGAAAAGGCAAGCAAGGGCTTTGCCAATCATAGATCCCAGAATAGGGGCTGAGCCCTGGAAGTTCAATCCGTGCCCGGCCTCTCACTATCTCAACAAACTCACTTTCAAACGAGAAGCCTGGCCGCCCGAAAGGTAGACCCTGTGGGTGGCTTTCTGATAATCGGACTCAGCTGCCCGGTAGATATTGAGGAACTTCTGAGGATTCCGATCTACCAGGGGAAACCAGCTGCTCTGCACCTGAACCATGATGCGATGGCCCCGCTTGAAGGTGTGGGCGATGTCGGGCAGGTCGAACTGGACGCGACTCACCTGACCGGGAACGAGAGGCTCCGGCGTACCGTAACTGCTCCGAAACTTGGCTCGCATGACCTCTCCGCGAACCAGCATCTGGTATCCACTCATGGGTACTTGAAGATACTGCTCCCTGGCGGGAAGGAGGGGGAAGTTGTCGGGGTAAACATCAATCAGCTTGACCACGAAATCCGCATCGGTCCCGCTGCTCGAGACAAAAAGCTCTGCCGTTACGGGACCGATCAGTGCCACATCCTCGTTGAGGGGTTCGCTCTGGTAGACCAGCACATCCGGCCGCCTGCCGGCAAAGCGCTGATCCTCCACCATGTATTCGATGGTGCGATCGATGCGAACCTCCTGAGTGTAGGGAACCGGGTTGGCCGGGTCGCTCAGGTACTCGTCATAGGAGACCTCTTCGGTTGGGTCCGCAGAGAAGGACAATGCGCCGTGCCTGGCCAGATAGAGGTTGGCCGATTCAATTTCCCGGGGCGGCCAGGAATCAAATCGCCGCCAGTTGTTTGAACCGCTCAGGAAGACAAGGGCCTCGGGAAGATCCAGCTCGCCCTCATCCTTTAGGTGATGCCGGAAGAAGGGGAGATCCACCAGTTTCCGGTAGTCCTGGCCGGTCTTGACGTGAAAGCGGACATTGCCAAGCTGTTCACCATCCGAACGGGTCCAGCCGCCGTGATACCAGGGTCCGAGAACGAGAGTATTAACGGTTCCCGGGTTCTGCCGTTCGATCTCATGATAGATCTTGATGGGCCCATATGGATCCTCGGCATCGAAGAGCCCCGCCACAACCAGCACCGCCGACTTGACATTCTTCATGTGGGGGATGATGTTGCGCCTCTTCCAGAACCGATCGTAGGTCCCGTGTTCCATCAGATCGTTCCAGAAGGCGATATCGCCCTTGAAATACATGGGATTGGCATTGGAGAGAGGTCCCATTTCCAGAAACAGGCGATAGGCATCCTCCATCTCGATTTCGAGCCCCTTGGGCGGCTTGGGGGATGGCACCGGCCGGCGTTGACCGATCCTGTTGACCGATCCTGGAGAAAAAGAAGAAAGCATCCTGGAGAAGAAAGGCCCCATGATGGTGCCAGTCATCACCGACGAACCAGTCACCCACTGGTGCCTGCGGCGAAGCGGCCTTGATGGCCGGGTGACCGTCAATGATTCCATAGGCGGTGTAGTAACCCGGATAGGAGATGCCATAAATCCCGACACGTCCGTTGTGACCAGCCACGTTGGCGAGGAGCCATTCGATCGTGTCATAGGTGTCTGTGTTCTCGTCGATGTCACGGGGGCCCGACTTGACCGGGAGATAGGGCCGGACATTGACAAACTCCCCCTCAGACATGTAGCGGCCACGCACATCCTGAAAGACAAAGATGAAACCGTCCCGGGCAAAACCCTGGTGGGGACCGAGTACTTCGGCATAGGAATCAGAGCCATAGGGCGAAGCGCTGTAAAGGGTTCTTCGCATCAGGAAGGGCCAGGTTCGGGAGGTGTCCTTGGGGACGTACACCGCTGTGAAAAGGCGAACTCCGTCCCGCATGGGGATCAGGTGCTCAAACTTGTTGTAGTGTTCCCGTGCGTCGTACTCGTCTTGAGCGAGGGCTGCAGCGCCCTGGCTCGAAGCGATCAGAATCAGGAGGCGAACGATTTGGTGTTTCACGGGACTGACTCCTATTCCCCGACCAAATGGCCGGCAATCCTGCGGGCGTGGGGGGCGTCGCGGTGCTCGTACAGGTAGATGCCCTGCCAGGTTCCGAGTACAGGAGAACCGTCGGAGACTGGAATCGAAAGGCTGGTCTGGGTGAGGGCCGAGCGAATGTGGGCCGGCATGTCGTCCGGGCCCTCCATGCGGTGACGGTAGAGTTGAGGATCTCTCGAAACCAGTCGCCGGAAGAAACTCTCCAGATCATGGCGTACGTCCGGGTCAGCATTCTCCTGGATGGTCAGGGAAGCAGAAGTATGTCGGATATACAGCGTCAGGAGACCGTTTTCGATCTCCTGTGGCCGGCACCAGTCCACCACTTTGCCGGTGAAGTCATAAAGTCCCGGCCCGCTGGTTTGAACTTCGAACGTCGCCTGTGCCTGCTTCAAGACTTCACCTCGACTGACGTTGAGGTATTCATGTGAAGGCTGAGTATAGTACTCCCCTTCACAAATACGGTAACGTTTGCGAATGGGTCTTGCGAGGTGAGGTCGCGAAGGGAAGAGGCCCAGGATTGAGGGCAAACAGGAGTGGAACTGACGCTGTTGCAGGAGAAGATTGTCGAATGCGGTCTTTGTCCCCGGTTGGTGGAGTATCGCGAGAGAGTGGCGACGGAAAGGCGCCGGGCCTACCGGGACTGGGAATACTGGGGCCGTCCGGTGCCTTCCTTTGGTGACCCTGAGGCTCGTCTGCTGATCGTGGGCCTGGCACCGGGTGCGCACGGCGCCAATCGAACCGGACGCATGTTCACCGGTGACCGAAGCGGTGAGTTTCTGTATGCCGCTCTTCACCGTGCAGGCTTCTGCAATCAATCTACCAGTGTGCACCGTCACGACGGTCTTCACCTGGCCGATGCATTTATTACAGCCGCCGTGCGCTGTGTCCCGCCCCAGAATCGACCCAGCCCGGAGGAGAAAAAGACCTGTCTGGGATACCTGTGCCGCGAACTGATCCTGCTCCAGCGGGTTCGGGTCATCCTGGCTCTGGGCGGTATTGCCTGGCAGAGTTATCTTGCAGCCCGCCGCCAGCTCGAGCTGGCTCTCCCCCGTCCGCTTCCCAGGTTTGGTCACGGAGCCCTGTGCAAGCTGGATTCAAGGATCACCCTGGTGGGCTCATATCACCCCAGCCAGCAAAACACGCAGACAGGCCGGTTGACGAGAGAAATGTTCGACCAGGTTCTGACACTCGTGCATTCCCTTCTTCAACGGGGAGAGAACAAGGGAACGCCCTAAGTATCCAGCCCGGCCAGCCCTCCTTCGGGGGATTCCTTGGGCTGGGTCCGCGGCTCCGCCACGTGCTGGGCACTAATCTGCGGATCGCGCCAGAAATCGGCTGTGGAGGCCTGATGAACGCAGGAGATCGTGCAGTAGGGGGCACAGCTCTTCTCAGTCAGGTACTCCCGACGAATGTCTTCGACGGTGTAATCCTCGACGGGAATGCCGGGATAGCCTCGCTGCTGTGAGCAGTAATGCACGAGCCCATCTTCACAGAGGTACAAATAGCGTGCCCCGGCGCGGCAGCGCCAGTTGTTGGGCTTGCCTCTGGCCAGATTCTCCTGAAAATAGCGATTGATCTTGGGATATCCCTTCTTCCCAATCTCCTTCAGTTGATGAAAGATTTCAATTTCTTTACTGCCCAGCGGTTTGAGGTGTCCCGTGTCGTCGTGAATGACACCGACCGTGCAGGTAAAACCAAGTTCCACGGCACGCTTGCCGATGGTGAGGGCATCTTCGGGGTTGGCGATGCCCGAGCCCAGCACGGAGTTGATGTTCACCTTGAAATCGGCACACTCTGCAAGGTAGCGCAGCTTCTTGTCGAGTACCTTGAGACTCTTCTTGGAAACGTCGTCGGGCTGAACGTTGTCGATGCTGATCTGGAGGTGTTCCAGGCCCGCCTCATTCAGCGAACGGATGCGCTTCTTTGAAATCAGGTAGCCGTTACTGATCAGCCCCGCAAGCATACCTTTCCTGCGGATGTGCACAATGATCGCCTCAAGTTCGGGATGCATCAGCGGTTCTCCCCCACTGATGGTGATCACCGAGGTTCCAAGCTGTGCAAGGCTGTCATTCCAGCGGTTCACCGTCTCGACCGGAACGGGCTTGGAAAAGTCGTCAAACTCATTACAGTAGGTGCAGGCAAGATTGCACCGGCGCATGGGGATGATGTGGGCGAGAATCGGGTGCGAGGTGTGGGCAACAGCGAAACCGGCCATTTTCCACTCTCGAAGCGTGGTCTTGAACTGTTTCAGCTTGCGCATCTGATTCTTCAATTGGGGCCGATTTCAGAGTCTTGGTTTCGAGGAACAGCCCACCGGCGTGCACCCCTCCTCTTGGTTCAGCGGATGATACCAAGGGGCGTAAAGTTCGTCAACGAATGCAGGTCCGATCAAGAGACCCAGGCGTTGTTACTCAGGCCAAGCGTTTCCGGGAACGCCTATTCAGTCGCGGGGAGCGCCACGGTCTCGGCGGCACCGTAGTGGATCCCGTTAAAAACCAGCTTGTAGGTCCCGTGCGGCTGCGATCGGAACGCGACCTCGGGTCCGTACATGAGCAGCTTGCCTCGACCGACGGACCACTCCATGACGGCAATCGTGTCTCGCAGGTAATGCTGTCCCCAGGCCCAGCCGCTTCGCAGTGGACGATCCGAGCTGAACCATCCCACCACTTCCACTCCCTGCCCCAGAGCCTGTGGCGCCAGACGAAAAACGGGGCTGTTGTCAAAGAACACGTCGACTGCCGGCTTCATCCCGTGGGCGAGGGGATGTTGATTGGCCAGTTCCATGCTGAGGATGGAACCCGGGAGGTAGAACTTCTCGCGAGGCAGCGGTTTGTCTTCTCCGCTGGCGCTGGTCTCAACCAGCGCGTCCAGCACGGGAAGGCCCAAGTGCCGTGCCAGGGCGGTGGAGCTTCCGATGGTGAGAACCGTCCCTCCTTCTTCCAGGAAGCGGCGCAATTGAGGGATCGTCTTCTCGAGCGTGACTTCACCAAGCCGCTCATGGAACTCTTCGGGGACCTCTTCCGGCTTGGGAGAACGCTGTCGTTTCCCTCGCCGGTCTCCCTCAGGGATGCCACCGTCTACGAAAACCAGCACGTCCAACTCCTGCCCGAGGTTGCCGGCGTCCAACTCCTGCGGGAACACGAGGTGGAAGGGAAACTCCCACTGCTCAAAGATCCAGCGCATCCAACCGGAGTCCATCGATCCACCGAACCGGTCCCATAAACCGATTCGGGGCTGCTTGAGCCGAAGGGCCGAAGCGCTGGGGGGCAAGTCAGAAGCTTCGAAACTAACACCGATCTGCCCGGCGAGATCCTCCATTTCGCTCTCCAGGCCGGGTGTGTTCAGGACGAAGAAATCATGATTTCCCGCTTGCAGACCCGCCTGGAGCCAATACACTTCGCGTCCGGAGGCAAGGAGCCGGTTGACCGCCCGAAATGAATCGTTCAGTCGGTGGTCCAAGAGAAAGCCCGCAGCATCCCGGGACCCCTCAACCCGGCCAACTGGAGCCGGGAGCAGATCGTGAACTTCTTCAAAGGGACCATCGAAAGCGTCCAGGATTCGATCGAATTCGATTCCCATCTGCAGGGCCAGAGTCCAGCCGGCGCTGTCATAGGGGGCGATTGGAGGTCCACCCGGATAGAGAACGTCATTCGGATGGTCTTGAGGTTCGAACATGTCGATGATGTGGGGCCGAAAGGCTTGAGCCGTTTTCACGATCAACGAGCCGGCCGGGTAGCGGCGGTCCCCTACTCGAAAATCCGAAGCGGCTCGATGCCACTGGATTCCGTTCTTGATGAGAACGTTGGCAAACTTCACTGCAGTCAAGAAATCGGACTGCTGTGGAGAAAGGATGTATCCTCTGGGGTCTCGTGTCTCGGGATCCCTGAGGAACTTCCCAAAGGCCCCCTCCGCCGCTTCGGAGGCGGATGACTGCTGGTTGGATTCTTCCTGATCCCCGAGAGCCGAACGGGCGGCTTCGATGGCTCCTGGCCGGTGCGTCCACGTATCCCGGCTGCCTTTTTCGATAGAGTTCTTCCCCATTCGATAGATGTTGTACAGGAACTGCTCGCGGTGGCGGGAGGCCACATCAAGAACCGCTCGATTGGCAGTGATCGAGTATTCGACCGATTGGCGGAAGTGCCATGGCTGGGGTTCAATTGGGAAAGGAAGATCTCCGCTGGCAAGCTGCCTTTCGGGGCGAAAAGGGATCTCCATCGGGGTTGGATTCCCGATGGTTTCCGTCAACAGCCCAATCATGTTGTGGAAGTAGGGAGTCGTACGCAGGCCTCCATTCCACCAGGTTGAATACGAGGCCCCTCCCCGCATGGTGGTCCCACTCTTACCCTCGGCAGCAAAGCGGCTGTGCATGGCCGCCCCCGCCAGGTCGAGCGTGGTGATCACGAGCGGGTCGATGTTGTGGTTGAAAGGGTCGCGGAAGGGGGGAGCAAAAAGCACCGTTCCGCTGGGGCCGGTCTGATGATGGTTGTAGACGATCTGGGGGAACCATTCGCGGTAAAGGACTCGGTTGATCGCCTGGGTCTCGGACTGAGACGACATGTAGAAGTCACGGTTATTGTCGTGTCCCACGTACTTGTGATAGAGCCGCGGCAGCCCTCGAGTGGTTCTCTTCCCTGGTTCGGTTTCTCGCATGTACCAGTCTGCGACCAGGTCCAACCCGTCCGGGTTGGCACAAACCGCCAGGAGTATGACGTCGTTCAAGAAGCGCACGGTTTCCCGGTCGGTCCGGTTCACCATTTGATAAACCAATTCCATCAACTGCTGAGCGCCGAGCGTTTCGGTAGCGTGCAGGCCGCCATCAATCCAGACAATGGCTCGACCCTCCTGAGCCAGCTCTCGAGCCTGACTCTCCTCCACCTGAGCAAGGGCCAGCAGCCCGGAAATCTCCCGGTAACGGCTGAGCTCCTGGTGGTTGGTTGGGGAGGTAATGATTGCCATCCACATGGGGCGGCCCTCTGCTGTCTCGCCGATTTGAACGAGACGCATTCGATCCGAGGTCGCCTCCAGCTTTTTCCAATAACCGACCAATTGCCGGTAGTTTGCCAGGTGGTAGTCATCTCCCAGGCTGAACCCGAACTCCTCCAGGGGAGAAGGTACTCTGTCTTGACCGGCGGCGGGGCAGAGCATCCACAGAAAGGCCGCGAGCAGGGCCTGGAAGCCTCGGAATCGGGAATTGTTGGGCATGGTCGTCTCCTGGAGTGGCCGGGCCAGTTTACACTCCCTCGCCCCGGCCTGCCGGGCATCTGATCTTGAACTTTCAACCTTCAGCTTTCAACTTGGACGCCGCACCTCGTAGAATCATAGAAGGATGAAGCTGTGGCGAAAGACTTGCGCGGGGCCGTGAAATCGAGTTTGTTCCGAGTAGCGTTGCTGGTTTCAATCGGCGGACTTCCCGCCTTGACCTGCAACTCGGGTGTGGCCAGCATGGTTGAGATGGAGGCCCAGGACTTCAAATCCCAGCGAGAGCAGATGGTGAAACGCCAGCTGCAGGCTCGCGACATCGATGACCCGCGCGTGCTCAAGGTGATGGGGGATGTTCCTCGCCACCGTTTTGTGCCGGCCGGCCAGATCTCCCGGGCCTACGATGACCACCCCCTGGCTATAGGCGAAGGGCAGACCATTTCACAGCCTTATATTGTGGCTCTGATGACTCAGCTGGTGCGCCCCGAGAAATCGTCGAAAGTCCTTGAAGTTGGAACTGGCTCGGGTTACCAGGCTGCTGTTCTGGCCGGGCTTGTCCAAGAGGTATACACAATTGAAATCGTGCCCGCTCTGGCCAGGCGAGCAGCGAGCCTGCTTTCCGAGCTAGGTCATGAGAATGTCCAGGTACGACACGCCGACGGATATCAGGGTTGGCCCGAGCAAGCTCCTTTTGACTGTATTCTGGTAGCCGCTGCACCCCGGGAAGTACCCCCTCCTTTGCTGGAGCAACTGGCGGTCGGTGGGCGGCTGGTGATTCCTGTGGGAAGTACCAGCATGACCCAGACGCTTCTGCTGATTGAGCGGACGAAGAAGGGCTTTGAGAGGAGTCCAGTGATTCCTGTCCGCTTTGTCCCCATGACCGGAGAAGCGCAGCAGCGCCAGTAGCCAGTAACTACCTGTCCCCTCCCCGTGACCGGTAAAGGAAATACACCGGAGTTCCCAACAGCACGGCGATGAGGCCGGCAACACATTCTCTGGTGTGCGTCATCCAAGCACTAATCAGGATTGCGACGTTGATCCCCATGAAAAGTAGAGGCAGGATCCGGCGAAAAGTCAGGAAGACAAGAGGTCGTCCCTCTTGGTGCCTTCCCTTGAGCAATGTCGCGACCGTGATGGTGGTGAAAAAGACCATCACAACGCCGGCAGAGAGAAGGATCTGCTGAAAACTTGCGATCAAAATCAGAATCGCGGCCACGCCAGCCTGAAACCAGATGGCGTGCGTCGGTACCTTTCGCCTGGAGTCGACCCGGCTGAGGGTCACGGGCAACAGGCCGTCACGCGCCATTGCAAAGTACACACGTGGTCCAGCAATGGACATGGCTGTGATCGAGCTGATGATTGAAGTGCCGATCAGCAAGCTCAGCAAGCGGCTGCCCCAAGGTCCGAAGGAGGCCCTGGCCACAACTTCAGCGACAGCAATTTTCCCGCTCAACTCCGCAACTGGAACCGCACTGAAATAGGCGAGATTGATGAGCAGATAGGCGCCAATCACAACTACCGTGCCGGAGACAAGCGCCACAGGAATGTTCACCCGCGGTTCACGAATCTCTTCGGCCACGTAAGCCGCCGCATTCCAGCCACTGTAGGCAAACATGACGAAGATAACGGTAGAGCCAAGGGTGGCCAACGAGCCTCCCGCATCGGTCTGTGATTCCACTGCCGCAGCCAGGTGGGATGAAGAACCGGACCGCCACAGGGTCGCTGATGCAAACAGGATCAGCAGTCCCAGGTTCAGCACGGTCAGAAGGGAGTGCAGTCGGGTTCCAAACTTGAGTCCGGAAGAAATGCAGACCGTGACCAAGAGCAGAACAACAACCGATGTTGTCTTCGAAGCAAGCTCACCCGAAGTGGAAAAAGGCAGGAGTGGACTGGCGTAGGCGGCCAGCCCGATTGAACCCGCAGCAATGGGCGCCGAGAAGCCGATCAAGAGCGAAGCCCAGCCCGCGTAAAAGGCAATCAGGGGCCCAAATGCCGGGTAAAGAAAGGCGTATTCTCCCCCCGCTCGAGGTGTCTCTCGAGCCAGGGCCGAATAGCAGAGCGCGCCTATCAGGGCCAGCGCCCCCCCCAGCAGCCACACCCCTATGAGCCAGCGTGACTCACCCAGTTCAGCGGCAACGAGCCCTGAAGTCGTGAAGATTCCGACTCCTATGATGTTGCCGATAACGATGAGTGTGGAGGAGCCCAGTGAGATCTCACGAAACAGCTGCACAGAATGATCCTTAGTGCTCCTTTTCAGGATCAATCACTTCTCTGATCGCTGCCTCCAGAGTCTCGAGGTCCTGATAGTTGATCAAGTGGCCCCTGATTCTCAAGTCAGAGCCGTTGATAAAAAGTGTGGGGTAGACATTGACGTTCCCAAAGGCCTCCAGGGTCTCCTGGGTCAGGTGGAGGTTTGGGTAGGTTGTTTCTGTCTTGGCAAGATAGGCCTTTCGCTTCTTGTCGGTGGTAGGAATACTCAGTACTTTGTCGGCGTTAAAGCCCACCATGTGGAAGCCGGAGGATCGAAATGTTTTGTCAAGCTCGGCAAGGTGTGGAGCGATCCGAACACAAGGAGGACAGCCGGAAAACCAGAAATAGATCAGGGAGCCCTGTCCCTCCAGATCAGCCCTGGACAGGGACCCTGTCTGGTCGATTCGTTCCAATTCGAAGTCGGGCAGTGCCTCCCCTTCCCAGCTCGTCACCTTCACCGAACCGCCCCGGCGAGTGACGAAGGCTGTGATCGCTTCGGGCTCGATCGAGAGAATCTCATGGGTCGCGGAGTCCCTCGAAAAGAGCTGAGGCATCCTGGCGTCCATCTCCATGACCCGCAGCAACAGCTCCACAGAGTCCCTGGTGATTCGGAAATTGTCACCTATCTGCTGCCGGGTAGGAATCTTTCCTCCCGCAGCGTGTTGAGCCTTCAGAAAAACCGGAATCTGAAAAAAAGTCTCATACAAACGTCCCAGGAAGGCCCTTTCTTCAGGCCCAAACCTGGGGTCATTGTGAAGCTTAGAGAAAGTGACTCTCCCGGCACTTTCGCGCATCATTTCCTGGACTGTTCGCAACACGCGCGCTTCTACAGGGTCGACAGCAGAGCCTGTCTCCGGGGAGGCGGCAGAAGAGGGGGGGGTCCCGGTCTCTCCGTGACATGCGAAGCTTCCCAGCAGCAAACACCAGACCAGTACTCTCATCACTGGTGACTGTACTATGATGCCGCGCCGGGTGTCGAGCCGCATCCAGGAAGGAAGGACTCCTCTCTGATTCTTTGCCAACCTTCCCGCAGAAACCCGGTACCCGATAGAATAGTTTCATGATGAAGACCTCGCGACCGGAGTTCGAGGCTCTGGTCGCCGAAGTTCTGGAAGCCCTTCCCCTCGATTTCTCCCACCGAATCTCAAAGGTCGAAATTGTTGTGGAGCCCGAACCGCCCCGAGAGATCAGAGAACAGTTTCCCCGGGGGTTCTTGCTGGGTCTTTACCAGGGAACACCGCTGACGGGAGAGAGCACATTTCGCCCCTATTCCATGCCCAATCGAATCTCGCTGTATCAACGGAATATCGAGCGTGTCTGTAGTAACCGCCGCCAGATACGAGAACAAGTGAGAAAGACACTCCTGCACGAGATCGGGCATCATTTCGGATTGAAGGAGGGCGATCTTCGGAAGGCGGGGTATTGACCGATAGGTTGAGGCTCGGCCCATAGGCCGTGAGAACAGTGATAGTGTCAAGGAAACTACAAAGGCAGGAGCTTTAGCGACTGCGTGGCGACCGAAGGTCGACATCTTTCAGGAGCTTTAGCGACTGCGTGGCGGCCGTCAGGCCGCCGGAATGAGGGAAACATGTCTGACGAACTGAAATCAGCCTGGGAAGTTGCCCTGGAGAAGATGGAATCGCAGGGTGAGGCTGGAATTGAAGAGCTCAGTGAAGAGCAAAAAGAAGCCATTGCCGAAACACGCCGTAAGTACAAGGCGCGAATCGCCGAGGCCGAGATCAATTCAATGTCCAGGATCAAAGGTGTTCTGGAGTCAGGTCAGGTGGATCAAGTCCGAGTCTTGCAGGAAGAACTCTCTGTGGAGCGCAAGAAGCTGGAGGATCGGATGGAATCGAAAGTCGAGAGAATCCGAGCGGGGACGGATCACTAGGGACTCCGGTTGGCACGAGACGGGTGCCTACCCCGCCGACAGCTTCCCTTCTGCGAGCAAGCGCCGAAACATCTGAATCGTCTGCTCAATCCCTGACCGCAACGGGGTCTCCGGCACTCGAGTAAAGTGCTTCCTCAGGGCCGTGTTGTCCATCAGTTCCGGAATGGGAAACTTGCGTTCACGCAAGTCGATCCGGGCGCCCGGGACAAACTCCTGGATCATCTCGACGAGGCCTGGCATGGACGGCGCCTCCCCCCCCAGGTTGAAGACATGTTGTCCTCGACGCGGGTGCCGGCTAGCTTCGATCAACTGCCAGGCCACATCGGAAACGAACTGTAGCAGGAAGCCGTTCGAGTACTGGATGGTGAACGGTTTACCTGCGGCAGCTGCCAGCATGGCTTTGGTGGGATCGCTGGTGATCCCCTGATCCCGGCCGGGACCGTAGACCGTATGCGGACGCAACCCGATGCTGCTCAGCCCATAGTCGTCCCAGTACATGCGAGCCGTCCCTTCGTTCGCCTGCTTGAAGACGCCGTACAGGGTCCGCGGAGATTGTGCGGCCTCTTCCGGAAGAGGTCCCGACACGTCACCCCCAACCGGGCCGTAGACAGCCACTGAGGACGCATAGGCCAGGTGGGGGAGGCCGGCCTGTCTGGCAGCCTCGAACAGGTTGACGGTTCCCACCACGTTCACCCGGGCACCCTGCACCGGATCCGCCTGGCAAAAGGGGACCTGCAGGGCCGCCAGGTGAATGACATGGTCAACAGAATGCCGTTTGAAAAGACCTGACACACAGTTCAAGTCAGTGAGGTCTCCTTCCTCGAAGACGATCTTCTCCAGGTCGGCCGTTTCCAGCAGCAATTCGATTCGACGGGTGTCCCGGTTCAAGTCAAAGGCAATGACCTGCTGTCCCTCCTCGATGAGGTGAGCCGTCGTCCAGGCGCCGATGCAGCCCATGGCTCCAGTGACAAGGAACGTGTCTGAGTCCAAGTCCTTAATCCGATTGTGTGGTCCGGCAGGTGTTTTCGAGACTTCCTATCCCTTCAATCTCAACCACAATGTGATCGCCGTCTTTCATGAAGATCTGCGGGTCACGACCCATTCCAACTCCATGGGGCGTGCCCGTCAGAATCACATCCCCGGGTTCCAACGTGAATGCATGCGAGCAGAAAGAAATCAGGTGGACAACCGAAAAGATCATTTCACCGGTGTTGCTGTCCTGCATGGTCTGGCCGTTCAGATGGCTGCGGATTTTCAGATTCTGAGGTGACGCGACGGCGTCGGCCGTGACGATCGCCGGACCGAGCGGACAAAATGTGTCGATACTCTTGGCTCGCACCCACTGCCCGTCCGAAAACTGCAGGTCGCGGGCGCTCACATCGTTTCCGACCGTGTAGCCGAACACGTAGTCGAGGGCCTCTTGTTCACTGACTTTCCGGGCCGTCCTTCCCATGACCACGGCGAGCTCCGCTTCATAGTCCACCTGACGGGTGAGATTCTGGGACCAGCAGATTTCATCTCCAGGTCCAACCACCGAGGTAGGGAACTTGCAGAAGACAATTGGCTTCTCCGGTGGTTCGGAGTCGGTCTCCCGGCAGTGATCCATATAGTTTAGCCCAATGGCGATGATTTTTCCGGGCCGCTCCAGCGGAGCCAGCAAGGTGGCGTCACTCCCCTCTATCATGCCCAGAGAGTCAGCAGGCCGTCCCTCCAGAATCTCTTTCCAGCTCAGGGAGGTTACGGTGATCGAGCCATTCTGTAGAATACCGAAGCGAGGTGAGCCATTGTGTTCAAGACGAACCCATTTCATATTGCTGCTACTCCAGAAAGGAACAAAGTCCGGTGAAATCCAGTAGAAGTACTCACTATTCCGCCCCTGGCAAGACCCATCCGCAAACTTTACCGTGTCTATGAAAGTGGGTACTAAGGCAGTGAGTATGCCACAAATCGATTTGTCAGGCCAGACGGCACTGGTGACCGGTGCGGGGGAAGGTATTGGATTGGCGATCTGCCGTCAGTTTCTGGAGGCCGGATGCCGGGTTGTACTCAACGATGTCCGTCCCGAGAAGGCCCTCCGGGCTGCCGAGGAACTACAACCAATCGGAGAGTGCCTGGCCGTTCCCGGCGATGCTTCCTCTCTGTCGGTCGTGGAAGATCTGGTCCAGCGGGCAGTCTCAGAGTTCGGGGGACTGGACATTCTGGTGGCAAATGCTGCCGTGACACGGATCGAAAGCTTTCTGAAGTTCAGTGTCAAGGATTTCCAGGATACGATCGACCTGAACCTGCGAGGTTCCTTCTTTCTGGCTCAGGCCGCCGCCCGTTACATGCAGCAAAGTCACACCAGGGGCCGCATCATTATCACGACTTCCGTCGTTGCTCGCCGGGTTGTCAAAGGGCTTTCTGTCTATTCCATGACGAAGGCGGGGTTGGAAATGCTGGTTCGCTTTCTGGCTGTGGAACTTGGACCTCTGGGGATCCGGGTGAATGCTATTGCACCCGGAGCTACCCTGACTCCCCGAACCAGAGTCGAGCATCCAGAATACGAAGGAATCTGGGGGTCCGTGAACCCTGCACAACGTGTGGCCGAGCCTTCCGATGTGGCCACAGCAACGCTCTTTCTGGCGTCCTCTCTTTCTGAGTACGTCAACGGCCAGATTCTGACAGTGGATGGCGGCTGGACCGCCTCTGGGTTTGTACCTCCGGATGAGGCCTAGCAGCCCGTGGTGGAGGCCACTCCCACTCTTTTCCGAGAAACGGGAGCGTGTAAGATAAGGCGACCCTGCTGGAGGAGCGAATCGTGAGAAAAGGATCTCCCATTGTCGTCGCCGTCCTTCTGACCGCCCTGCTGGTAGCCTGTGGCACCAGCTCGCGGCCTGTCCAGCCCGACACCGGTCTCACTATCGCTGTGATTCCCAAGGGCACTACCCACGTGTTCTGGAAATCAGTAGAGGCCGGCGCCCGAAAGGCCGGGGAAGAACTGGACATCAACATTGTGTGGAAGGGGCCGCTCAAGGAAAACGACCGGGCCCTGCAGATTGCCCTGGTCGAGCAGTTTGTGGGTGAGGGCATCGACGGAATCGTGTTGGCCCCACTGGACGATCGAGCTCTGCTGCGACCGGTCAAAGCAGCTGCCAGGCGTCAGATTCCAGTGGTCATCATCGATTCGGGGCTGCGAGCAGAAGTTGGTCAGGATTTCGCCAGTTTTGTCGCTACCGACAATCGAGAGGGGGGGAGACTGGCTGGTCGCCGATTGGCCGAACTCTTGGGGGGGAAGGGCGAGGTGGTTCTTCTTCGGTATCAGGTTGGATCAGCCAGTACGACCAACCGGGAAGAGGGATTTCTGGAGACCCTGTCCGAGTATCCCGATATCGAGCTTCTCGTCGACAACCAGTACGCGGGCGCCACGGCGGGCGAGGCAATCCAGAAGAGTCAGGAACTGCTTGACCATCTGCGGCGTAGCGACGGAGTCTTCTGTCCGAATGAGTCGTCCACCTACGGCATGCTCGTAACATTGCGAAAAAATAACCTGGCCGGTCGTCTCAAGTTTGTCGGCTTCGATGCCTCTGCAGAGCTGATTGAGGCGCTGAAGAAAGGTGAGATCCTGGGTCTGGTGGTGCAGAATCCATATCGGATGGGCTATGACGGAGTGCGGACCGCTCTCAGTAGTATTCGGGGAAGGGATGTTGCCCCGCGCATCGACACGGGAGTCGAACTGGTAACCCCTGAGAACCTCAGTGATCCTGCCATCCAGCAACTGGTCGGGGAATGAGTGATCAGGCGACCGGCATCCCAGCCCTTCGGATGTCGGGGATCTGTAAGAATTTCGGGCCCACGAAGGCACTCGATGAAGTCGACTTGACTCTGATCCAGGGAGAAGTTCACGCTGTTATTGGAGAAAACGGTGCCGGGAAGAGCACTTTGATGAATGTCCTGTCTGGAGCTGTGGCGGCGGACTCGGGACAAATCGAGCTCTTCGGCAAGCCGCTCGCTCCCGCTAGTCCCATGGACAGTCGCAGGGCCGGCGTCGCTATGATCTACCAGGAACTGGCGCTGGCTCCCCACCTCACGGTGGAGGAGAATGTGCTGCTGGGGATCGAGCCCGGGCCCGGGCCGCTGCTGGACCGGAGTACGAGCCGAAAGAGGGCAGGAGACTCTCTGAAAGTAGTCGGGCTTTCGGTTGATCTTCTACGAAAACCAGTGAGGGAACTGGCTATCGGGGCGCAGCAGCTGGTAGAGGTTGCTCGAGCAGCGGCGAGTGGATTTCAAGTTCTGATTCTGGACGAACCGACCAGCAGCCTGACCACCGCCGAAAGAGAGCGTCTGTTCCGTCTCATCCGAAGTTTCAAAGACGAAGGCCGGTCGGTCATCTACATCTCTCATTTCCTCGATGAGGTGGTTGAGATAGCCGATCGCTGTACGATACTTCGTGACGGATGCAGGGTCGAAACCAGGGAAGTGGAGGAGAGTTCGCTGGAGGAACTGGCAGCGGCCATGGTGGGGAGGTCTCTGCAGAAGCTCTACCATCGTTCGGCACGTTCCACTGGAGAAGCGGTCTTGACGGTTACGGAGCTGCGGGGCAGGGAGAGCTTAAAGAGAGCTTCCTTTTCGCTCTATCGAGGAGAAGTTCTGGGAATTGCGGGCCTGGTCGGGTCGGGGCGTACGGAATTGTTGGAAACGATTTTCGGCCTGTCTGAAGTTCGTGGAGGGAACATCCAGGTTACAGGCTGCTCGGGTCCTGCCTCTCCATTCCAAAGATGGCGGCAGGGAGTTGGCTATGTCAGCGAGGATCGAAAAGAAGAGGGGTTGGCCTTGAGTCTGTCGATTCAGGACAATGTGACGCTTCCCCGCCTATCCGGCCTGGGACCGTGCAGCCTGGTTCTGCCCGCCCGACAGTCCAGCGCCTGTAGCACATGGATGGATCGTCTCAGGGTCAGGTATCGGCACACACGCCAGCCCGTCAGGGAGCTCTCAGGGGGCAACCAGCAGAAGGTGGTCCTGACTCGGCTGCTCTATCATGGCAGCGATGTTCTGCTGCTCGACGAGCCGACCCGCGGAATTGACATCGGTTCCAAAGCCCAGGTCTATCGATTGATCAATCAGCTGGCCAAGGGAGACCAGGACCTGGGTGTGCCCCCGAGAGCAGTTCTCTTTGTCAGCAGTTATCTGCCCGAGTTGCTGGGGGTGTGTGATCGAATTGCAGTCATGTCGAGGGGAGTCCTGACAGACCCGGCTCCAGTGGAGAGCCTGAGCGAAGAGAAGATCATGCAGTTGGCGACTAGGCCGGTCAGGGAAAGCGGTCAATGAGCCGCTCGAGAAGGAGGTCCTCGGTCACCGCCGGACTCGTGAGACTTGGGCCTGTGATCGGCCTGGCTTTTGTGTTTCTGGTTTTTTCCATCCTTCGTCCCGCTACTTTCCTGACTCTGAGCAATCTCGAAATCATGCTCCTTCAAAGTGCTGTCGTCGGGATGGCGGCGCTGGGGATGACGGTGGTCATCATCTCGGGAGGGATCGACCTGTCTGTCGGCTCCACGATCGCACTCTGTGCGGTCGTGATTGCCCGCATGCTGGCGGCCGGGTTCTCTCCCCTCACGGCGGCCCTGTGCGGGGTAGTCACGGGTTCGCTGTGCGGGTTGCTCACGGGTTTTCTTGTCACCCGTCTCAAAGTCACGCCCTTCATCGTTACGCTGGGCATGTTGGGGATTTACCGCGGCCTGGCCAAAGGAATCTCGTCTCAGCAGATGGTGAGCGCTCCGGAGACCTGGCTGAACGATCTGCTCACCAGTCTGGCTCCTGGAGAAGGATGGCTACTGCTGCCTCCGGGTGTCTGGGCGACTCTGGCTGCAGCTCTTCTGACAGCCGGATTTCTGACCTACACGAAACCCGGCCGCTACATCTTTGCCATCGGGTCCAATGAGTTGACGGCCCGGCTCTGCGGTGTCCCGGTGAAGAGCATCAAACTGCTGGTGTTTACGCTGGGAGCAACCTTTGCCGGACTCGCAGGTGTCCTGCAGTTTTCCTACCTGACCATGGGTGATCCAACCACGGCCCTGGGAGCGGAACTGGACGTGATTGCGGCCGTCGTGATTGGAGGCGGCAGCCTCTCCGGAGGAGAAGGGTCCGTGCTGGGATCACTGGTGGGGGCGTTCATCATGACTGTGGTAGGCAACGGCTGCACCAAGCTGGGGCTGGACAACTGGGTGCAGGAGATTGTCACCGGGGGAATCATTGTTCTCGCCGTTGCCCTCGATCGCTGGCGGCACAGATCCGAGTAAACGGGCGCTCATTGGCATTCGAGCTGTGTACTGTTCCAAGTTCCAGGTTGCGCGCTCGTCAAGACTCGCGCCTCTGTACGCTCGCCCGGATTATGCAAGAACCGTAATCCGCTGTTGAAAAAGGGCTCGAGAAGTGGCCCAACTCGGAAGCGGGCAGTTGTGACAGGCGGATTTGCGAAGAATATCGGTTGGCGAGGCGTTTGAGTGGTTGGGGGAGTGAATTTCAGACAGATCTGGGCCTGGATGAGTATCGGAAGCGGTTTTTTGGGGAACTGGGAGAAGCTAGCTGGAGTTGAGGCGACTCAAGACGAGGTGGAAGAGGGGTTGTTCGGGAAAGGCTGAGGAAAGATGGACCCAGATGCGTCGAGTGGTTTGTCGGATCCGGGCCCCGATCTTGAGGACACGACGACGTAAGGTTTCGATTTCGAGCTTGTGCCAGGGGGTTCCGTGCAGATAGTCGCGCAGGCGCACGAACATCTGGTAAGCCAGTGCATGCAGGAGGAGTCGAAACTGGTTGGCCAGGAATCGATGACAGCTGAGTCGGTCCATGCTCAGATGATTCTTAAAGGCCTTGATGAAGTTCTCGGTCTGCCCTCGGTCGGTGTAGTGGTCATAAAGTGATTGGGAGCAGAGATCGTCCCGGTTGGTGACCACAAAGCGACGATTGATCCCGCGCTGATCGACCTCCACTTTGACAATGACGCGACGGGATCGATCCCAGCTGTTGGCTCGATAAAGAAACTCGTCAAACTGACGCTGTTTTTCCTCCCGCTCAACGAACCTTTCCCGAGTCGAATCCAGCAGGGGCTCGACCACTCGCTGCAGGCGAGGGTTGCGACTTAACCCAATGACATATTGGAGTTGATTCTCTTCACCTTCACAGAACTCGTAGAGCCGAGGCGTGGCAAAGCCGCTGTCGGCCCGAATCTCAATCTCGACATCCGTCCCCACTGCTTGTCGGATGGCCTCCACGACGCGCTTCAGAATGGGCACGATGTGAGAGGCAGCCCCCTTGTTGCCAGGTCTCAACACGGCACAGACCAGGTCTCCCGTGGCGGCATCGAAGATCAGCAAAGGATACAGAATGTGGTTTCGGTAATACCCGTGGTAGAAGGCGAACTCCTGTTGGCCGTGAGTGTGGTCGTCGGTACTGTCCAGATCCAGGATGATCTTGGCGGGACGTCTCTTCTTCAGGGAGCGCACATAACGGCGTAGCAGCCACCGGCTCAGACGCATCAGATCCTTCTTGGTGACGGAGTTCTCCAAGCGGGAGAAAGTCGGCTGGGTGGCCAAATCGGGATCGCTCTCGGGCAACTGATCACAGACTGTCTTGAGCATCGGATCCGAGCGCAGCGTATCGGCGTCATTACAGTCTTCGTAGCCGGCCACGATCTGCAAGACTCGTTGTCGAATCAACTTCAACAGGTCATGACGAACGTAGCGTCGGTCCCGGCTTTCCGAAATACACGAACTGAAGCCCTCGCACAACCGATGTTGCCGATCCAGCGATCCAAACAACAACCATCCTGCGTCGGAAGTCAGACTCCCCCCATCAAAACGCGCCGTGATCTTTCGGTGGCTGTGAAATAGCAGGGTATTCTGGCAGACTGCTTTCAACATTGCCGTAGCTCCTGTTTAGGGTCGTTGTTTATGTAAACCCTTTTATATCAGAGAGCTACGGCCTTTTCTCTGGGCCCAAATCTCACTCGGATTCAGATCTCTTGCATAATCCGGGCTAGTGTGTCCTATCCCAGAGATTCGCACCATTTTGCGGATGGGTCTTGCGAGGTGAGGTCGCGAAGAGAGGAGGAGGCGATGCAATAGCATCGTTGACGACGAACGACAAAGAGATCGCCCGCAACCCCCATCCGCCCGCAGGGTTGGGACGGGCCCATCTCTTTGTTGTTCCTCCTCGCCGATGCTCTCGCATCGACTCGTCGTCTCGCCTCAATCTGGTCTCCGTCGCGCTCCCAACAAAATGATGCCAATCTCTGGGACAGGACACTAGGACTCCCTTGCATAAATACGGTAACGTTTGCAGATGGGACTCCGTCCGCTGTTTGAGTGCCCGCAATGAATACTTGGCAAGTGAGTCGCCGCCTGGGTAGGTCGAGCCTGTGGCAGCTTGTGGCCATCTGGGCGTTCCTGCGACTTCTGACCAGTTTCTGGCTTGCGGTTATTTCGCCGCTTCGTCCGCTCACGGTGCTTGAAGAATCGGTTGCTTTGTGGCCACCAGGCGCGTCCTTTGCACTCTGGCTGGAGCGCGTCTTTCTGGCTCCCTGGCACCGTTGGGATACGACCTATTACCTCAGCATCGTCCTCCACGGATACCGTGCGGGTGATGGCACAACCCAGTTTCATCCACTCTTTCCCTGGCTGGCCAAGCCATTCCTTGCCTTGACCGGAGATCCTCTCCTGGGGCTATGGTTGGTCAGTTCTCTCGCAGCCCTGGGAATGATCATTGCATTTAGCCGTTTAGCTGCCCTGGACCTGCCGCCGGCCGGCGTCCAGACAAGTTTGTTGATCTTTCTATTCTTTCCGCCGGCTTTTGTTCTATTTGCCCCTTATACAGAATCGCTTTTCCTGCTCTGGTCCATTCTTTGTATCTACTGGGCCAGGCGGAGATCTTGGTGGTTGGCAGGCTGCGCCGGTGCCCTGGCCACCTTGACCCGTCAGCAAGGCCTGTTTTTACTCGTGCCGCTGCTTTGGGAGCTCTGGGAAGCAGCCGAGCGCAACCCTCATCGGCTCTTGAAAGGCTGGCGCGCCGGATTGCCCCTCAGCCTGATCCCGGCCGGGCTATCCGGCTGGATTCTTTTCCGCGCTTTTGCCCTCAGTGATGTGCGGCCCGACTTCGGTAGCTTTCAAGGGCTGATTTACTCGGTTGTCATCTCTCCAGACTCCAGCAAAGTGGTGCCCCGCCAGGCCTTCCTTTGGCCTGGGAAAGTTTGAGACTCGCCCTGGTACAGATCTGGCAGAGTTTCGAGTATGGGCCGATGATCGATTTGGTCCTGGCTGGCCTGTTTGTGGGGTTTCTTGTTGTTGCCTGGCCAGTGATGCGGCCCGCCTATCGTCTCTACTCTCTGGCGATTATGGTAGCGAGTTTCTCCTATCATACGGGACCCTTTTACCCATACATGGGTTTGCCGAGACATCTATTGCTTGCTTTCCCGGTCTTTATTGGCCTCGGAGCGGTGCTCAGAAAAGGTTGGCAGTGGCTGCTCATATGGACTGTGGAGCTGTTGGGCTTCCTGTTCCTCGCCATGCTCTATGTGATCGAAGGCTGGGCCCCGTGAAGGTGTCGGCCTTCGGCCGCCACGCAGTCGCTTCCGCTCCTGCCTCTGTAGCTTCCTTGACGGGAACAGTTCCTTACGGCCTGTGGGCCGGTCCCTGAGGGAACGTACCCGTTCGCCGAGCCCGGATTATGCAAGAGATCTGAATCCGAGTGAGATTTGGGTCCAGAAAAAAAGCCGTAGCTCTCTGATATAAAAGGGTTTACATAAAAACAACCCTAAACAGGAGCTACGGCTATGTTGAAAACAGTCTGCCAGAATACCCTGCCATTTCACAGCCACAGAGACATCACAGCTCGTTTTGATGGGGGGAGCCTCACTTCCGACGCAGGATGGTTGTTGTTTGGATCGCTGGATCGGCAACATCGATTGTGCGAGGGCTTCAGTTCGTGTATTGCGGAAAGCCGGGACCGACGCTACATTCGTCATGACCTGTTGAAGTTGATCCGACAACGAGTGTTGCAGATCGTGGCCGGCTACGAAGACTGTAATGACGCCGATACGCTGCGCTCGGATCCGATGCTCAAGACAGTCTGTGATCAGTTGCCCGAGAGCGATCCCGATTTGGCCACCCAGCCGACTTTCTCCCGCTTGGAGAACTCCGTCACCAAGAAGGATCTGATGCGTCTGAGCCGGTGGCTGCTACGCCGTTATGTGCGCTCCCTGAAGAAGAGACGTCCCGCCAAGATCATCCTGGATCTGGACAGTACCGACGACCACACTCACGGCCAACAGGAGTTCGCCTTCTACCACGGGTATTACCGAAACCACATTCTGCATCCTTTGCTGATCTTCGATGCCGCCACGGGAGACCTGGTCTGTGCCGTGTTGAGACCTGGCAACAAGGGGGCTGCCTCTCACATCGTGCCCATTCTGAAGCGCGTCGTGGAGGCCATCCGACAAGCAGTGGGGACGGATGTCGAGATTGAGATTCGGGCCGACAGCGGCTTTGCCACGCCTCGGCTCTACGAGTTCTGTGAAGGTGAAGAGAATCAACTCCAATATGTCATTGGGTTAAGTCGCAACCCTCGCCTGCAGCGAGTGGTCGAGCCCCTGCTGGATTCGACTCGGGAAAGGTTCGTTGAGCGGGAGGAAAAACAGCGTCAGTTTGACGAGTTTCTTTATCGAGCCAACAGCTGGGATCGATCCCGTCGCGTCATTGTCAAAGTGGAGGTCGATCAGCGCGGGATCAATCGTCGCTTTGTGGTCACCAACCGGGACGATCTCTGCTCCCAATCACTTTATGACCACTACACCGACCGAGGGCAGACCGAGAACTTCATCAAGGCCTTTAAGAATCATCTGAGCATGGACCGACTCAGCTGTCATCGATTCCTGGCCAACCAGTTTCGACTCCTCCTGCATGCACTGGCTTACCAGATGTTCGTGCGCCTGCGCGACTATCTGCACGGAACCCCCTGGCACAAGCTCGAAATCGAAACCTTACGTCGTCGTGTCCTCAAGATCGGGGCCCGGATCCGACAAACCACTCGACGCATCTGGGTCCATCTTTCCTCAGCCTTTCCCGAACAACCCCTCTTTCACCTCGTCTTGAGTCGCCTGAACTCCAGCTAGCTTCTCCCAGTTCCCCGAAAAACCGCTTCCGACACTCATCCAGGCCCAGATCTGTCTGAAATTCACTCCCCCAACCACTCAAACGCCTCGCCAACCGATATTCTTCGCAAATCCGCCTGTCACAACTGCCCGCTTCCGAGTTGGGCCACTTCTCGAGCCCTTTTTCAACAGCGGATTACGGTTCTTGCATAATCCGGGCGAGCGTGGATCCATGACGAACCACGAATCGAGACAAGTTCAGATACAGCTTCTGCTGGGGGCTGCCGCGCTGATCCTCTCTTCCCTGCCCCTGGCAGCTGAAGGCCGGACTCATCGCTTCGAACCCAGTCGCTACTACAACACCTTCTCCTTTGCCCACGAGCCGGTCCTGCGAATCCGGCCCGGAGACCGGGTCGTCACCCGGACCATCCGACGCCGGCGGCGAAGACCACACGGGGGCCCGGGTGGCAAAAAGGCCCAATCCCCAGACCGGGCCCTTCTACGTCGAGGGCGCCGAGCCCGGAGACGTGCTGGTGATCCGCCTGGAGAAAATCGAGCCCAACCGGGATACGGCGTGGTCCAGCAGCGTTCTGGCTCCCTACGCCGCCGACCCGGCCTACCTCCGACATGAAGCGGAACGAAAACAGCAGATCATGAGCTGGAATGTAGACAGGGCCCGGGGTGTGGCCAGCGCGGAATCTGACCAGATTCACCCACAAGTGATCCAGGTGCCGCTCCGCCCCATGCTGGGTTGTGTGGGTGTAGCCCCTGCCCGCAAGGAGGCGGTCTCCACGTCCACGCCGGGTGAGTTCGGAGGAAACATGGACTATAACAAGACCGTCGCCGGAGCGACCCTGATGCTGCCGGTCTTCGAACCGGGCGCCCTTCTGTTCGTGGGCGACGGCCATGCCCGACAGGGGGACGGGGAGGTAGTGGGAAACGCCCTGGAGATCTCCATGGACGTGGAGTTTTCCGTGGATCTCATCAAGAACAAGAAGATCAGGTGGCCGCGTCTGGAAACCGACGATGCCATCATGGTTCTGGGGAGTGCCCGGCCCCTGCTCCAGGCGCTCCAGCATGCCACCACCGAGCTCCAGCGCTGGTTGATGGAGGAGCACGGCTTCGACGAACGGGGTGCTTCCCTGCTCATGGGCCACGCCATGGAGTATGAGATCGCCAACGTCGTAGACCCCCATTTCACCGTGGTGGCCAAGCTCCGCAAGTCGTTCCTACCCAGGTAGAGACGGGGAGCGATGCTTGTTTATTGGGAAGCAGGGTTTTGGAATGAAACACATGCATAATTCAGGCAAGGGAATCTTAAGGCGTTCAGTTTTAGGTCTGGTGTTTCTTCTTGCTTCGTGTGGTCCCGCAGATGAATCGCCAGAGAGTGCCGCCAAAAAGCCGGCTCACAAAGAGTTTTATGTAGAGGTCAATGGTCAGACTATCTATATGAAGCAGTGGTCATTTCAGGGTCCGCCCATCTTGTTTATGGGTGGGGCTGGAGAAGACATGGGGGCATGGAAAGAGATTATCCCGGAATTCACGGATACCCATAAGGTCTTTGCCGCTGATTCACGTGGGCAAGGAAAATCAAGCAAACCGGAAAGCGGCTACAGGTGGAAAGAGGATATTGCCGAAGATATTGCCCAGTTGGTCAAGAAGCATTTTGAGGAACCGGCCATCATAGTCGGCGCTTCCGCCGGGGCCATGACAGCGTTAGCCGTTGCGGCTTCCAATCCGAAGTCAGTACGGGCTCTGGTATTAGAAGACCCTCCCGCCTGCGACATATCCATAGTTTTTCCTTACGTGCGCAGCCAATTGAAGATCCGGGCCATGCCTTATGAGGAACGGCTTCAGTTTTATTTGGAACAAGGGAAAACAGAGGAACAGGCTAAGAAGGCATCAGCGACCGTAGATAAAATAAATGTTCCTGCCATGAATGAGCTGATGGCGGGGAAAGCTGCCTTTGATATTAGGGAAATCCTGCCGCTGATCAAATGTGATGTGTTGTTCATGCTGGGTAACCCTGAGAAAGGCAGTCTGGCAAGAGAGGAATACCGGGTTGAGTTCAAGGAACTGATTCCCCACGCTAAGATCTCGGAATGGCCTGAAACTGGCCACCACCTGCATTCACCGGACCCGAAAAAGTTTGTCAGGGAAATCCGAGCATTCTTAGAAGAAATCCGGTAGCTCGAACGCTTGATCAGGGAACGCCGGAGCCCGATTATCGAGGTAGGCCTCGAACCCACACGGGCCTGAGGCCAGGGTCGCTGGGAGAGCGCTCTCAATGTGGGCACTTCAAGGGTATCGGAGCCGATAATGATGGCAAAGCAGCGATCCGGTGATCGCCGGCACCCGTTTTCGTGGCACTGGATGCTAGGTTGGGGGTCTGATGAGCCTGGACCAAGGCAATTATGTCTCAGGCGGGAGCTACACGAATTGATTTCCTGGTCATCACGACGTCGGCGTAGTAGGCGACGCGCAGTTACGGAGCGAGTCCTGGAAGAACTCGACAGGATCATCGAAGCAGGGGCCCGCGAGGTAGACAACAGCGGCAATGGCCGACCCCTTCGCCTCGACGATGATAGTGCACAGGCGAAAGCCGTTGTGGTAACCGTAGCTCTGTCGGACCGGACCCTAAGCGGTAGCCTGACCCCGACGAAGGACCCGGCTCACCAGAAACAAGCCGACATGGCTGCTCACGATCAGGATTACAAGGTCGCCGAGCCAGCCTAATTGGATCGAACCCTAACCTCCCTGGATTGCCGCTCCCTCAGCCGTCCTCTGAAGCGAGCCAGTCGAGAGTTGACCCAAGTCACGGCATATCCTCTTTCTGGAGTTTTGCCACGGGCTGGGTGGCAAACTGATCCGGGCGAGTTTGGACCACAGTAGCCCCAACCCATCCGTCCGCCCAAGCTCTCAGTTCACCTTCGAAGTTCGAGAAATCAACGACCGCGCTCCAGGGGAACTCTTCGGTCTCGTCCACGAACGCCGAGAGCTGGCCCATCGCATCCAAAACGATCTCGGCCGTCGCCACGATTTCGCCGTCTGCTCCCACCAGCTCAAGGCTGAGCCGCACCTCGACTCCCTCCAGGTTCATGATCGCGAGGCCCGTCCTGATCTTATTGCCCAGGGCCTTGATAGGAGCCACGAAGTCCGCCAGGGCCTCACTGCTCTGCACGCCTGCCAATCCCACAGTCCCGCTGAAGACGATGACTCCTGCCAGCGGCCTATCGGAACAAACCGTCACGGATCCAACCAGCAATTCGCCCTCGCCGTCGGTTTCCAGGATCACTTTGCCGCCGGCCGGAATCACTACATCTTCCAGCAGTCCGTCCACCTCCACACCGTTGAGATCGACCGAGAGTGGCGATCCGTCTTGCCGTTTCAGGATGACATTCGCCGTAGCAGCGTTTTCTTCGTCCAGGGAGACCAGGATGATCTCACTGGCCAGAACCCCCAGGCCGTCTCCAAACTGGGCAAAATAGAGCTTGTACTCGGGCTCAAAGGCAATGCCGCCAAAGACGGGGGTTATACCCGTCACGTTTCGGATCGCTGTCACGGAGACAAACGTGCTGGCAGACTTCTCTTGGTCAAATCTGAAAACGCCAAACACGGGCACGGCATAGACGAAGTTGCCCTTCGAATCGAAGGCGATTCCACCTCCGCCGACGGGACTAGCCCCTATAGCCGCCTGCAGCTGCGCAGTAGTCAAGAAAGTCTCAATCGGGCCAGTGGCAGGGATCTGCAGGATTCGGACGTCACCGGCAGCGCCGTCGTCGACGATCATCACGTCGCCATCAGGGGCTCGTGTGGCAAACTGATCGGGATCCAGAAGTGGAAAGCCGGACCGGACCAGCGCAATTTCACCGTTTGCACAGATGCGGAAAAGCGCTTCCGGGTCGCCATCAGAGAAGACCCAGATATCTCGATCGGGACCAGCCACTATGCCCTTTTCGACGTCGATCGAGGATCCGCCAGGCAACAGGGCGAGAAAGTCCTCCGGTCTTGCTACGACCGTGACTACGCCGGTAAGTGGATCGACCTTCAGAACCGCCTCGTTTTCGTCATCGGTGACGTACAAAAACCCATCGGACCCAAAGACCATACCGTCGAGATCGATCTCCGTGGCCGGGAAGCCCAGTGCTCCAAGAATTGACGCTGCTGTGGTGAGCACGAAGAGCTGGCCGCCGCGGGGACGTTTCAAAATCGACTCCGATCTCGACTCTACGAAATAGAGCGCACCCTGGTGATCAAAGACAATGCCTTCATTGTCCAGGGCCGCGTCCGGGACATTCACCACCGACAGGATTTCGGCCCTCGAAATCTCAATACTAACCTCTCCTTCCTTACTCAACCGAAGCACACACTCACACGCGTCGTCGAGTACTAACAGGTCACCGGTGTTGCGAAACGGGAGGAGCAGCTCCTGGCTTGGAATCTGAAGTCCATTGGGAGCCACCGGCTGGGTGGCGAACTGATCGGGACGGGTCTGGACCACGGTGGCTGCTACCCATCCGTCCGCCAAAGCTCTCAGAGTTCCATCGAAGTTCGCAAAGTCCACCGGTTGATCCCAGGGGAAAATTTCCGTCTCATCCACGAACGCCGATAACTGGCCCATGGCGTCCAGAACGATCTCAGCCGTGGCCACGATCTCACCGTCGTCTCCCACCAGCTCCAGTGTCAGTGTGACCGGGATCTCTCCCAGATTCATGACCGCTATCCCGGTTCGTATCGCCAGTCCAAGGGCTTTGATGGGCGCCACGAAACCCAGCTGGGCCTCGCTGCTCTGCACCCCGGCCAGCCCCACCATCCCGCTGAAGACAATGACGCCCGCCAGCTGTTTGTTCGAACAAATCGTCACCGAGCCGACGACCAGATCACCCTCGCCATCCGTGGTCAAGATCAGTTTGCCTTGAGCCGGAACAACCACGTCCTGCAGGAAGCCCGTTTACCAGCGCGCCGTTGAGATCAACTGGGAGTGGTGATCCGTCTCGCCGTTTCAGGATGACATCCCGCCGTGGTAGCGTCTTCTTCGTCCAGGGAGACCAGGATGATCTCACTGGGCGAGAAGTCCAAGGCCGTCTCCAAACTGAGCAAAATAGAGCTTGTACTGGGGCGCAAAGGCAATGGCGCCCCTGAGAGCGGGTTCGATCCCGGTGGCAGCCAACAGCTTGGCTCTTGTGACCCAGACTTCGCCGTTTCCGTCCTGGTCGAAGCGGAGAATGCTGCCGCTGTTTCTCTCGGCAAGATAGAAGTTGCCGTCGCCGTCGAAAGCTATGCCACCATCCAGATTGTTGACCGCCGCCCCTGCGGCAGCGCCGATCTGACCGTTCGTCAGAAAGACCGCGACGGCCCCCTCAGGAGTCATCCGAAGAAACCGCGCGGGGACAGCGTCGTCGCTTATGATAATGTCGCCGTCAGGTGCACGAGTGTTGAATTTGTCCGGGTCGCGGATCAGGCCTGCTCGGGCAACAAGTCGGGTGGTCCCGTCGCTGCAGATGGCATAGACGGCGGGCGGGCCGGCCTCGTTGAAGGCGTAGATCAGGCCGTCGGTACCAGCGGCGATGCCTTTCTCGAGGGCGCGGGCGTCACCAAACTGCAGCGCTGCCGAGAGGCCAGCCGACGTGACCAGGACGGTGACCTCCTCGGTCTCCGGATCGAACCGAATCACGGCTTGATTGTCCTGGTCGATGATGTAGACTTTTCCGTCGCTCCCGACAGTGATGCTGTCCATGTCCACGGTCGCCGAGATGTTGGCTTGCCGAGCCGTCAGCGCCTGGATGATGTCGGCCTCGGTGGCAACGATGCTAAGGACGCCGCTCACTGTCCAGCGCATAAGCACTTCCTCTTCCCCCTCAGCAAAGTACATCGTTCCGTCTGGAGTGAAGGCGATGCCCTGCTCGGCGAAATTGACCCCACTGACCCCACTCCCTCCCGTAACCGCCAGAATCTCTGCCCGACTTACGGCGACGCTGACATCACCTTCGGGGGTGATCTCCAGAATGCACTCGCAGCCATGATCGAGGACAAAAAGGCTGGCCGTGTACTCGAAGGGTATCGGAAGATGCTCTTGAGCTGACGAGCCTAAACAGGGAGACAGAACCAGGGTGAGAACGAGGAACAAGCTTGCTTTGTGTGCCCGACGGAAAGAGCATGGCGAATTCGGTTTCATGGATCGGTCCTCCCAAGAATCTTGTTTTCCGAGGAAAGGAGTAGCGCTTAGCCCGGATTATGCAAGAACCGTAGTCCGGTGTTGAAAAACGACTCGAGAAGTGGCCCAACTCGGAAGCGGGCAGTTGTGACAGGCGGATTTGCGAAGAATATGGGTTGGCGAGGCGTTTGAGTGGTTTGGGGAGTGAATTTCAGACAGATCTGGGCCTGGATGAGTGTCGGAAGCGGTTTTTCGGGGGAGCTGGGAAAAGCTAACTGGAGTTCAGGCGACTCAAGACGAGGTGGAAGAGGGGTTGTTCGGGGAAGGCTGAGGAAAGATGGACCCAGATGCGTCGAGTGGTTTGTCGGATCCGGGCCCCGATCTTGAGGACACGACGACGTAAGGTTTCGATTTCGAGCTTGTGCCAGGGGGTTCCGTGCAGATAGTCGCGCAGGCGCACGAACATCTGGTAAGCCAGTGCATGCAGGAGGAGTCGAAACTGATTGGCCAGGAATCGATGACAGCTGAGTCGGTCCATGCTCAGATGATTCTTAAAGGCCTTGATGAAGTTCTCGGTCTGCCCTCGGTCGGTGTAGTGGTCATAAAGTGATTGGGAGCAGAGATCGTCCCGGTTGGTGACCACAAAGCGACGATTGATCCCGCGCTGATCGACCTCCACTTTGACAATGACGCGACGGGATCGATCCCAGCTGTTGGCTCGATAAAGAAACTCGTCAAACTGACGCTGTTTTTCCTCCCGCTCAACGAACCTTTCCCGAGTCGAATCCAGCAGGGGCTCGACCACTCGCTGCAGGCGAGGGTTGCGACTTAACCCAATGACATATTGGAGTTGATTCTCTTCACCTTCACAGAACTCGTAGAGCCGAGGCGTGGCAAAGCCGCTGTCGGCCCGAATCTCAATCTCGACATCCGTCCCCACTCCTTGTCGGATGGCCTCCACGACGCGCTTCAGAATGGGCACGATGTGAGAGGCAGCCCCCTTGTTGCCAGGTCTCAACACGGCACAGACCAGGTCTCCCGTGGCGGCATCGAAGATCAGCAAAGGATGCAGAATGTGGTTTCGGTAATACCCGTGGTAGAAGGCGAACTCCTGTTGGCCGTGAGTGTGGTCGTCGGTACTGTCCAGATCCAGGATGATCTTGGCGGGACGTCTCTTCTTCAGGGAGCGCACATAACGGCGTAGCAGCCACCGGCTCAGACGCATCAGATCCTTCTTGGTGACGGAGTTCTCCAAGCGGGAGAAAGTCGGCTGGGTGGCCAAATCGGGATCGCTCTCGGGCAACTGATCACAGACTGTCTTGAGCATCGGATCCGAGCGCAGCGTATCGGCGTCATTACAGTCTTCGTAGCCGGCCACGATCTGCAACACTCGTTGTCGGATCAACTTCAACAGGTCATGACGAACGTAGCGTCGGTCTCGACTTTCCGCAATACACGAACTGAAGCCCTCGCACAATCGATGTTGACGATCCAGCGATCCAAACAACAACCATCCTGCGTCGGAAGTGAGGCTCCCTCCATCAAAACGCGTCGTGATCTTTCTGTGGCTGTGAAATGGCAGGGTATTCTGGCAGACTGCTTTCAACATTGCCGTAGCTCCTGTTTAGGGTCATTGTTTTTGTAAACCCTTTTATATCAGAGGGCTACGGCTTTTTTTCTGGACCCAAATCTCACTCGGATTCAGATCTTTTGCATAATCCGGGCTAGGGGAGTTCTACCACGTTCGTCAGGATCTTCTCAATCCTCGGCTGTAAGTCGTCAGTGCAGATGGGACTGAATGGCCCGTGCTTTGAGCCTTACGCCCTTTCAACTATCATCCCTCCTGACGGCAGGCGAGTGTGGACGGCGCCCGCTGCCGAGGAGGAACCCGAAAGATGAAAGCCTGTTTGAAGATAGCCATCGTCCTGTTGATCGCCACCCTGGCGACGGCAGGTTCCACCAAATTCGTCTCCACCTGGAGGAACCCCAAGGGAGGCCTCGACTTTGCCGGCATGAAGGTGGCGGCCTTCGTGATCACTCGTGAGCCGACGATGCGGATGGGTCCGGAAGAAACTCTGGCCGCCGAGTTGCGCAGCCGTGGCCTGGATACTGTGGCCGGATATACCGTACTGCCGGTGGAGCTGGGCAATGAGCAGGAAAGAGCAAAGGAGTTCCTGAAGAACGAAGGGATCACCGGCGCGGTCATCATGAGGGTGGTAGATGAAGCGAAGACGCGTCGTCCCAAGACCACTGTGTACTATTCGGAGGGTTTCTATCCCAGCTTCTGGGGCTACTGGGAGTACGGTTGGTCGGCCACCTACACCATCGGCATGGCGAAATCGGACAGAGTATTCTGGATCGAAACGCTGGTCTACTCGATCGAACTCGACAGGCTACTCTGGGCTGGAGAAAGCACAACGGCCAATCCCAAGAACATCAGGAAATTTATCAAGGACCTTGTGGACGAGGCGGGTAAAGAGCTGCGGAAGGCCGGTCTCGTCAAGAGATAGACCCAAGCGCTGTACCACAACGGTAGCGGATCGATCAGTGAAGCAGGACTCTGCTCTGTGGCCGCTAACCGGCAGGGTCGGGGGGATTCGGCCTTCCTCGTTGCAGGAACTTGAGCTGGGAAGCCAGGATGACGCTGGCCACGAGCAGGGCCGTCAGGGTCAGGTAGGAGCCCAACTGGCCGTAGTCCCACAACGCCTTCAGACCCACCGTCACGAAGATCAATCCTGCGACGACATTCGCGACCGCCAACCACCCGAACATTCTCAAGGGTACTGGCAGAAACCGCCTGTCCATCCAGGGATTCGCCAGGCAGTAAAAACCGCATGTCAATACCCCCGTGTAGATGGCGGCCGGCGTGACGATGTCCACGAGCCGCACGTCCGGGTAGAAGCGGCTCGACCAGAGTATCAGCAGCCCCACGCCCAGGTACCAGACAATGGCGACGGCACGGATTTTTCGAACCCGCAGGCGGCCCCTCCAGCGGGGCAGGGTATCCAGGTACTCGACGAATACGCGGTTGAGGAGCTCCGGCCCTCCGTAAATGCTCCCGAAAAAGGTCAGAAAGATTGCGATCTGGTAAAGGGGCAGCAGCCAGGGGCTCAAGGCGGTCAGAAACGCCGCCTGATGGTTGAGCAGGTTGTTCCCTTCCGGAACCTGTTGGAGCGGGCTGAGTATGATGGTTCCCAGCATGGCAAAGCAGCAGGATAGGATCGTCAGGGCGACAAAGCTGACCAGCGTGTCGATCAGCGCCGCGCGCAGCCAGATGCGGGCGGGATGATCGGGCTGCTCTGCAGTTTCCCGCAGTTGCCGGCTGCTGGCCAGGCCCATGTGACTCCACCCCCACTTCTTGTCCCGCAAGAAGGAAGCATAGGCCAGATAATCGTAGCTGGAACCCCCGATGGCCGAGACATAAACCAACACCTCCACCCACACGGAGCGAAACCTGAACTGGGGCAGTTTGTCGGGCAGCCAGTCCGGATAGGAAAGGGGCTGGGGCAGCAAAGCGCCCCTAGTGGCGGCCAGCCAATCGGGACCTACATAAAAGATCGCCACCACAATGCAGATCCCTGTTGCGCCCAGGATGATCATTTGGGCTTTTTCCAGAAAGTCGTACCCGCCCAACGCCAGCGGGACAAAGGCGACCGCCCCGCATACGGTAGCCCAGAAATACAGGTCTCCCACCCCGAAGATCCAGGCACAGACTGTCCCCAGAATTCCCAGCAGAAAAGAAGTCCAGACGGGCTGGCAAACCACCACGATGATGAACATGAAGAGGGTAAACCAGCCGCGGGGACCGCCGATCAGGCTCCAACGGTAGAGGGGATGCCCGCCGCTCAGGATCATGTGACGCATGCTGGAGTAGGCCAATACCCATTTCAGAAAGGCCACCACCAGAAACACCCACAAGATGCGGTATCCGAATACGGTGCCACCCCGGGAGGCAAAAAGCGTTTCTCCGCTGCCCAGGGTCAATGAGGCCACAATTGCCCCGGGGCCGAAGAAGCGCAGCCAGAGCACAGGGTTGGCGCGGATGAGGGCGCGTGGCGGTGTTACCAGCTCCTTGTCAAGTTCCTTCTTCATCATCCTCTCAGGGCCCACACGGGAGCTAGAATATACTCAAAGGGAGCCGCTTGTCGGCTGCAAAGCAGCGGATCTTTCGCAGGGCTCGCCGGGTGCCGACCTGGCCGAGTACTCGGGATGGGGCCGCGCGCCACCTCGGACTGCTAGCCCGCATAGATCACCGATAGGACCTTAAAAGGCCGCCCTGTTTGGTATAAAGTGTTTTGAATGAACATTTTCACACGCAAACGGAGGCGGCCCTTATGAGAACAGAGTGTAAACAAGTCAGGTTCGAATTTCACCAACTATCTCAACGCAAAGTGAAGGCGCGGTTCGACGGTGGAAAGATCACCTCCGATGCAGGGGTGCTGCTGTTGCGAGAGGTCGAGAGGGGGACGGGTCTGATCGCCGGACTGGCTGAGTGTTTCAGGGATCATCGGGATGCGCGGTTGATCGAACACACGGTGGAGGAGTTGTTGGGGCAGCGCATCTACGGACTCTGTCTGGGGTACGAGGATCTGAACGATCATGATCAGTTGCGCACCGATCCGATGCTGGCGGTGGCGGTGAATAAGGCCGATCCGTTGGGAGAGCGGCGGCGGCAGGCCTCAGATCGGGGGAAGGCGCTGGCGGGCAAGTGTACGCTGAACCGGTTGGAGTTGACCGGCGCCGAGGTCGATGAGCAGGAGCGGTACAAGAAGATCGCGATGGACCCGGACCGGATCGACGGCTGGATGGTGGATGCCTTCGTGGAGTCCCACGAATCGGCGCCCGAGGAGATCGTGCTGGATCTGGATGCGACCGACGACCCGATCCATGGCCAGCAGGAAGGCCGCTTCTTTCACGGTTACTACCGCCACTACTGTTATCTCCCGCTGTACATCTTCTCGGGGGAGCATCTGCTGTGCGCCCGGTTGCGGTGTTCCAATATCGATGGGGCCGCGGGATCGGTGGAGGAACTGGAACGGATCGTCGGCCGGATTCGGCAGAGCTGGCCGGAGGTCTCGATCGTCATCCGGGCCGACTCGGGCTTTTGCCGGGATGACTTGCTCCGCTGGTGTGAAGACCATCACGTGGATTACGTGATGGGGTTGGCCAACAATGATCGGCTCAAGTCAGAGAGCGCCGAAGCGATGACTCAGGCCGAAGCCGAGTTCAACGCCACCGGGCGACCGGCGCGGGTGTTCAAGGATTTCCGCTACCGGACTCGCCACAGTTGGACCTCGGAGCGACGCGTCGTCGGCAAGGCCGAGTTCCTGGACAAAGGCGCCAATCCCCGATTCGTCGTCACCTCCCTGTCGCCGGAACGCCTGGGGGCCCGCGCTCTCTACGAAGACTTCTACTGTGCGCGGGGCGACATGGAGAACCGCATAAAAGAACAGCAGTTGGATCTGTTCGCCGACCGGACCAGCGCGGCAACGATGCGCGCCAATCAACTCCGGCTGTATCTGTCCTCCGCCGCCTACATGCTCATGCACGCCTTGCGTCGTCTCGGACTGAAGCAGACCCCCCTGGCTCGCGCTCAGTGTCAGACGATTCGCTTGAAGCTCCTGAAGATCGGCGCCCAGGTCCGCCTCACGGTCCGACGCGTCTGGATCTCCATGTCGGAAGCCTATCCCTACAGCGAGGTCTTCGCTGCCGTCGTTCGAAACCTCCAGGCCATTCCTCTGCGCTGCTGAGGTCTGTCCCGATCAAACGCCCCCAAAAACGAAATCGTTCCATCGCTCAGATCCGAACCCGAAAAACGCTCCATTCACGACCCTCCCCACCCCCGCATCACTCGACCTGGACCGGATCGATAGCGAAACTCTCAGAAAACCGTTCCGGCCTGCCAAAATCACCTTCATTTCCAAATCGGTGATCTATGCGGGCTAGTCCCGCTCCAGAGCGAACGCCGGGTCCATGGAGCCAAAGTCGGGCAGGGCATTGCAGGCAAAACCCGGACCTCCCAGGCTTCGCAGGTCGAGACATCCCTCCTGGATCTGAAGGCAAACGGTGCCGTCGACCCTTCCATAGAGACCGGGGTGGGCCACCAGAAAATCTTCTGACTCTCTCGCGGAGACTCCCGTAAAGCCCTTGACGTAGTGGTGTCCATTCCGTTCGATGTGATCCAGCCCGAGCAGGGCGGCCAGAGCCAGATCCTGCTGAACGGCAACTCCCGCTTGCGTGGTCAGATCTTCACCGGACATGAAAAAGTGCTCCGTGCCCCTCTCCCGGTTCCAGAGATGGCACCGGGCGCGGTTCAGGATCGACTTGTAAAAGCCCTTGCAGGTTTTCGAAGAAATGCCCCGATATCCCAGTTCCCTGGCCTGCTGAAACGCATCCAGCGTTCCGTCCGATTCATCGGCAACGACGGCCGGGCCGAGATTGACATCCTGAAGAGGACAATCCCAGGCGATCCCTCGATCCAGCGGCTGCTCCAGGAACAGCACAGAACTCCAGAAGCGCTGCAAAGGAGCGTGTCCCTGAAGTCGATGAGTGAAGTCCAGCAGCTGCCCGGTGGACTTGAACTGTTCGTTCCCATCAAGGGTTATCCGGTATTCCTCGAGACGCTCCAGGACGGCGGCAATCGACTCCAGCCTGTCCAGATCCTGCTCCAGTTGGCCACTCACCTTGACCTTGAAGTAGCGCTGGCCGTAGAAGTCCACGACTTCATCGAGAGTCTCGGGAAGACCATCTGCAACCCTTTCCTCGGGGGGCTGATCCGTGCTCGTGATGGGGTCCACCAGCCCCACTGTATGCCGGGCATGGACACTCTGCAGCGGCCGCAGCGTCGACAGGTAGAGGTTCCAATCCAAGTCGCCGAGATCTTCGATTTCTGAGTGCGGGCACAAGCCGGGAAGATTGTGTCTGATCGCCTCCCAGAACGAGATTTCCTCCAGGCGGCAGGCCGCGTCCAGGATGGCTCGATCCAGGAGGGCCGGGCCAAAACCGGCGAGCAGAGGATTCAACCCGGCCCCATCTCCCTCCTGCAGCTGGGAACGATAACAGTTCATCGAGAGCTCAAAAGGCGTCAGCGGCCTGGGGCTCTCGAGATAGAGCTCGGTGGCGATCCTGATCGAGTCACGAAGCTGATCGAAGTTTTGCTCGTTGCTGAGATCGGGGTTCTTGTCAAACCATTTCGGAGCCAGCATTTCCGCCGCAATTCCCTGCCCCGATCTCCCGCTGTTATCGTTGATTCTGACACGCACCAGCACCTGCGGTGCTTCCCGCAGAACGACGATTCCAAAACGAAACGGAAGTCGCAGGCGAACCGGTCTCTCGAACGTCTCCACGGCCTCGAGTCTGACCAGAACTGGTTGCATGGGAATCGCCCTCTCTTGTCTCGCACGCCCGATCGACTAGCGAATATAGCTCTGATACTCTGAATCCAGCCGCGCTTTCTCGACTTCTGCCGAGTAAACGGTGAGCCGGTATCGGAAGCGCATTCTCTCTCCTATCCGGATCTCAAGGCCCACAGGAAGGGCACCCTCTACGAAGTCCTTTCTCCCCAGAGGATTGGCAGTAAAGAGCCCGTAAGCCCGTGTATGCCAGTAGGAGGGGTGGTTGAAGGTGCTGGGATGATCGAAAATGGCAATCGTAAGCGGTTCTTTGGACAGCTCCCCCTGAAGAGCTACCCAGGGTACACGGGTGCCCCAGATCGACTCCTCCCGGCGGCGGCCAAAGGCATCCAGGTAAGACGATTGACCGCGGTCTTCCCGAAAAGCTCCCGCCACCCGGATCCCGAACATCCCCTCCTTGGTTTCCCCAATCTTCACGGAGCGCTCGCGGGCCACAAGGTCACTGGTATGATCCAACCAGAACGAGTCCTGGCCACCGCCGAACTCGAGCCGTCGAATCTCCTGAAGAATAGAGTGACCCTTGGGGTCGACCCAGTCGAGGAGCACTTTGAGAACTCCGGTCGTGCCGTTCTCTATTTTCAGGATGGCGCGCTGTCGGATGCGAACTCCATCCCGACCACTCCAGAAATCCAGCCCTTCAACATCCCCATAGGAAAACCACAGGGACTCCTGATGGGGATGATCCGGCTCTTCATCCGGTCCCTTCTCCTGGAGCGGGAAGAGCCGATTCACAATCCTTCCCCGGGGAGCTCTCACCGGAAAGAAAATCGGTTTACTGCGTTCCGCCCCAAACAAGTAACTGGTAAAGGGTTGACCCCGCACCGTGACGTCCACCCTGGACTCATCGGAATGCAGCCCAAGCTCAACCTGTCCGTTCAAGACCCTGGTGGCGGCAAAGAAGCTGCAGGCGAGAACTAGCAGAGCTAGGAGAGGTTTTGGCACATTCAGATTCCCTCTCGATTCAGAGTGTTGGCGATAGCGAATACGATCTTATCAGGGCGATCTTGGGCTTGTATCCCGCTAGTTTTTCTTCGCTCATAATAACCAGGGTGGAGCAAAACCTAAAGAAGAATTCGTGAAGACGAAAAAAGAACCTGGAAAACATGATCTGTGGTTGGATTTGGATCGCTCCAACTGGATGACTCGCCATAGGACGGCAGTTAAGGCAGATCCCATTAGAGACGTATGCCATCCTGATGTTTGACGAGGACTGGAAAGTGAAGATTTACAGTTACTTACTCGCTCTGGCGCTCTGGGGGATGGCTTCTGCCTCTAATCAATTGTTGCCGGGAAAGGCAACCGTGGTCCCCAGCAGTGGGATTGCAGGCCACTACGGCACGTGGATCGTCAGGTTTGAGGTTGGACCGGAAGGCATCTCCCAGGGCGGCGGCATCCGGGTTCAACTTCCTGACTCCTGGCATGCAGGGGGGCGCAATTCGGCAAACCGTCTGCAGTCCAGTGACCCGAGTGCAGATCACTATGTCTCGGCCCGGGCTTCCCGAGGGGATGTGAGACTCGAAACGACTGTCGAGTCCGAGTCGGACCAGGTTCTCGTGAAGGCTGCTCGTCGCGGTCTGGACGGCCGCTCCGAACGTTATATCTTCGTAGTCCGAGTTCAGCTGCTCAAAGGTGATCTGCACCAGGGTGACATCCTCTCGGTCATATACGGAGACACTTCGCGGGGCAGCCGCGGGGTGAGAGCCGCCATCATCAGCGCACCTCCCGAGCCCGTGCTGGTGGCGATTGACCCCACGGGGTCTGGTGATTTTGGCCTGATCCCCAGCCTTCCTACCCTTGAATCAAGAAGTGGCCCGCCTGTAGAGCTCCTGCTTACGGCGCCATCTACTCTGGTGGTTGGTCAACCTGCCCGCCTCCGCGTGGCGGTGTTGGATGCCAACTCCAACCCGGTTCCTTCATTTCGCGACGAGTTCCAGCTTCGCGTGCCACAAGGTCGGGCTGAAATCCCGACCAAGCTCAAGCTGGATTTGACCAGGGGTTGGGCAGACATCCTCTTTAGGCCGCAGGCCAAAGGGATTCTTCGAATCGAGGGCTCAACTTTGGGAAAGATCCTGCAAGCTCGGGCCAATCCGATCAAAGTCGTCACCCGGGAGCCGGAAAGGAAGCCTTATTGGGGAGACTTGCACTCTCATACCGGCTATAGCTGGGACGGCGTGGGAATGAACTCCTTCGAATACGCGCGGGATATCTCGAGGCTGGACTTTTATGCAATGACCGATCACAGTCTCTTGCCCGAGGGAGAATTCAGCCGCGGTCTGGGATTCCACATCTGGGAAGAATACACGGGCCTGACCGAACAACACTACGATCCCGGTCATTTCGTGACACTCCACGCCTACGAGGCCTCGTTTGGTCCGCCGTTCGGACATCACAATGTTTACTTTCGAGACCAGCCCGGCCCTCTGTTCGCTCCCGGGCAGGTCTCGCTTGGCCAGCTCTGGGAACGGCTCGAGGTGGGCACGGCCCTGACGGTTCCGCATCACACCGGCAAGTTTCCCAGCCCTGTTCGGTGGGAACCACATAACGGAGATTTTCGCCGTAATTTTGAAATCTACTCCGCTCATGGCTTGAGCGAAAACTATGATCCCGAACATCCTCTGGCTTTTGAGCAGAGTGATTTTACGGCCCCCAGCCGTTCAGTCACGGGACTGCAGTTTGCCCAGGACGCCTGGATTCATGGACTGATCCTGAGCACGATCGCGGCTTCAGACGATCACCGGTCTCAACCCGGCAAGCCCCACTGGGGACTGGCAGCGGTCATGGCCACCGGCCTGACGCGCACAGAGATCTTTGACGCTCTTCACCAGAGACGCACCTACGGGACAACCGGTGCCCGGATTCTCTTGGACTTTTCGATTGACGGCCAGAGCATGGGTCAGAGAATAGTCGTCGGCGGGCCACCGCACATTCGTATCGAGGCACACGGCACGAGCGTCATCGAAAGCGTTGAGGTTCTCCGCTACTGCAAGACAGATGGAGTCTTTCGGATCATTCACCGCATCGAGCCGGACGCCCTGGATTTCTCCTGGAGGAGTCTGGACCGGACTTTTCGAGAGGACTCTATTTACTATGTCCGACTCCGCCAGGCAGCGCTGATTCGAAATCGGATCGCGATGGCCTGGTCCAGTCCAATCTGGGTCAGTTTGGCGGCGGCCCCGCCGCACTAAGAGGACGCTATCCGCTCGACTCTGCGACCGGAATGGAAGCAGAACCGTAAATCCTGCCGGCTTTCACCGTCGCTACCGGCACCAGCTTGCGATGCCCGATGCGCTTCTGGTCGAGAGTATCGAGGAACTCGACGTCTCCTTCCATGAGCGAGAAGAGGGCGACGTCCGCCTCGGCTCCCTCCCGGAGTGTTCCCAGCCCTCCGGGAAATCCGAAAGCCCCGGCCGGGTTGGTGGTGGCACGGGCAATCACCTCTTCCAGCGTCAGACCCAGATGCAGGAATTTCGACAAGGTGGTAGCCAGGTCGAAAACCGGACCGTGTACGTTGTACTGATGCAGGTCAGTGGAAATCGTGCCGGGGACGACGCCTTGTTCGAGCGCCCTTTCGCACACCTCGAAAGAGAAACTTCCAGCCCCGTGTCCGACGTCCAGGTGGACTCCGCGATCGACGGCTGAGCGAACCTCGGGCAACACCCGGCCCCTGGCATCCAGAATGCCCCGTTCACGCCCGTGAAACGTGTGCGTCAGAACGTCGCCTTTGCCCATCCCGTCAAGGATTTCCGGCAGCGGTGAGTGAGATTCGCCGATATGCACCATCACCGGCAGCCCGACCGCAGCGGCGGCCTCCTTGGCCATACCCAGGATCTTCAGGTCGTTTTCACCAGTGATGTGCTTCGAGAGTCGGACCTTCAAACCCAGAATAACGTCGCGATTTCGCTCGATGGTACGGATGGCCAGCTTTGGATTCGCGTAGCCCAGGTCCAGCAGTTCGCCAAAGGGGTTGTCCATTGAAAGGGTGGACTGGCCGACTACAGACAGATTCAGCAGAGCAAAGACGCGCGTATCGACAACGTTCACGACGTACTTGCGAAAGCCGGGAAATGTGTGGGCCCCGGAGGAGCCGGCATCGAGTACTGTAGTCACGCCTCTGGCAATACAGTTCGGGTCGGCAGGGATACCCAGCGGCGTCACCCCATCGTACACGTGCACGTGGACATCAATGAGGCCCGGCGTCACAATCTTTCCACGGGCGTCCAGCACCTGTCGGGCCTCCGATGCCGGGAGATCCGGTGCCACCCGGGCCACGCGACCCCTGGCGATCCCGATGTCTCTGACGGCAGAGAGGCCTTGTGACGGGTCGACAACCCTGCCTCTCTTGATCAACAAATCGTAGCGTGACTCGGTCTGGCTCTCTGCTCCCAGCAAGCCACGCCAGGGTCCCGCCAGGCTGCACAGGAGCGAACCGAAAAGAGCCTGCTTGCAGATCTCCCGTCTGGTTGGACGATCCCTGTGTGATTTTCCGTGTGTGTGGTGTGCCATCTTCCGTCAAGCGTACTTTGCCGGGCTCATTTTTGCCATGGGCCAGTGGAGCAAGCGTGTTGTGAGAGCGGAAGCAAGGAAGAAACGCGCCCGGTGCTTACAGGCTCTTGGAACGCCCCGCCCCAAGTACGCCACCTACCCAACCTATCGCCACAATCATCGCTGCACCCAGTAGATCGGTAGTATGAGTTTCACCCGTGGATCCCACGGCAAGAATGAGGAGCCCGACCACGGCGCCCAACAATAGGCCGTGCAAGGCCCTGCGCGCCGGGACGCGCCGGGCGGTCCAGAGCGCGGCCACAAGAGTCAGAAGAATGCTAATCACCGGGCCCGCCCAAGGCGCCACGTTGCTGGCGAATCGTTGAATCTCGGCTTGGTCTGGCGCCCCCCTCGCCTCAAAACCCAGGGCAAAAGCATACACAGTGATGATCAGGGTGACGAACAGGAAGCTGACAACAAACACTCCGATACCAAGTAGGAACACGCGGCCGAGTCGGAGCTCAGAAACGAGGGTCATCTTCCGTATACTACGCCGGGCAGAGTGTGGGTCTAGAGGCGATTCGGTGCCAATTCTACTCCGTTTTGATCACGGTCATCTTGGGCTGAATCATGTCGTGCATGGTGTAGCCGATGCCTCCGATGCCGTAGCCGGATGTCCGACGTCCTGCGAAAGGCATCCAGTCCACGCGGAACGCGGTGTGGTCGTTGACCATCACGGCTGTGGCATCCAGGCGTTTGACGGTGTCCAGCGCCACTTCCAGGTTGTTCGAATAAACAGCAGCCTGGAAGGCCACGTCCAGACTATTGGCACGCTCTATCGCCTCGAGACGATCCTGATAGACATAGACGCAAACGACAGGCCCGAAGATCTCGAGCGTGGATACCCTGGCATCGGTCGGTGGATTGAAGAGTACGGTTGGCTCATAGATGGAATCGCTGATTCTCCTGCCCCCCGTCAACAACTCGGCGCCGCGCTTGACGGCTGCCTGTACCCACGAATCCACACGGTCCACCTCACGGGGCAGAATGAGCGGTCCGACTTCAGTGTTTTCGCTGGTCGGGTCACCTACTTTCAATCCGGCCGCACCCTCCGCCAGTTTCCGGGCCAGTTCCACGGCTATTGAAGACGGCGCAAAGACACGCTGTACGGATACACAGACCTGGCCCGCGTGGTAGAACCCTCCCTTCAGCAAAGAGGGGATGACCTGATCCAGGTCCGCCGATTCATCGACGATGACGGGGGCGGCTCCACCGTGTTCCAGGGCGCAGCGGACTCCCGGCGCCAGTTTGCTGCGCAGCATCCACCCCACCCTGGCCGAGCCGATGAAAGTGAAGAAGTCGATGCCCGAATCGGTCACCAGCTTTTCCGCCACGTCGTTGTCGGCAACGATGTACTGGCACCATTCTTCCGCTAACCCCGCCCCATGCACCAGCTCCACGAAGCGAATACAGTTCAAAGGAGTGGTTGGAGCGGGTTTGACGATCACCGGGCATCCCACGGCAATGGCCGGCACCACCTGGTGAACAATCAGATTCAGCGGGTGGTTAAAGGCGCTGACCGCCATTACCACGCCGATGGGCTCATAAGTTGTAAAAGCGATCCGCCCGGAGGCTGCGGTCGTATGACCCATGGGGATTTCTTCTCCGCGCATGACAGGCGAGAGTTCCTTGACCGCCAGCCCGATTCCATCAATGGACCGGGCCACCTCCACCCGGGCGTCAATCAACGGCTTTCCGCCCTCCCGGGCGATGAGCAGCGCAAACTCATCGGCTTCGGCCTCAATCGAGAGAGCCAGCTTTTCCAGGATGGCAATGCGCTGGTGATGATCCAGCCAGCCATCTCGATTCCGATAGCAGGCACGCGCCTTCCTGAGCATCACCTCGGCGTCTTCGGAATCATGGACCGGGATGGATTTGATGAGCGATCCATCGAATGGTGATACCACCTCGAGCTTCCTCGCCGTCTCGCCGTGCTCTTGCGGGGTCATAACAGACACACCCTCTCCCTCAGCCCGTCCAGTAAGTATCCCCCGGCAAAGCCGGGGGCTTTAATCTTGTGAGCCGCTCAAAGCGGACTTGACGTTGCCGCTACCGCGGCCACTTGTGCCACCTACAGGTGGCTTGGCTACAGCAGCCTGAGCTGATCCTGGCGACGATCTTCTGCTTCTTGCCGCCGGATATACTCACGAATCACTTTCTCATCCCGACCCACCGTCGATACGAAGTATCCGCGAGCCCAGAAGTGCTGTCCAACAAAGTTACGCCGACTCTCTGAAAAGTTCCTCGCAATGTGGATGGCGCTTTTCCCTTTGATGTACCCGATCACCTGCGCCACAGAAAACTTTGGCGGAATCGAGATCATCCCGTGCACGTGATCCGGCAGCAGGTGGCCCTCTTCAATCAAGCTTTCCTTCTGCCCAGCCAACCGTCGCAGCACCTGACCGAGATGTCTGCGCAGCTCCCCATAAATCAACTTCTTGCGGTACTTGGGGATGAACACCACATGGTACTTACACTCCCATTTTGTATGCTGTAAGCTCTGGTAGTTACTCATAAAACTCCTTTTCGTGATGCTTTGCTCGGCTCACGGAAGGGAGTTTTTTCACCTATTCCCGGAACTGTCAAACTCTGGCTGCCTCCCCGGCAGAGCCGGGGGGACTCCTTACGGGTCTAGTGGAAGAGATTGAACTGGCAGGCGGGTACGTGCGCATCTTCTCGAGCGAGGAGATCATCGGTCAGATGCTGTTTGGCGTGATTGGGCCCGGCGGCATCCAGCTCTTTTCCGCCGTGCCCGCGACGGTGGTTCGCTGAAGGTTAAGGCGCACCGCCGGCGAGTCGCTCTTCGGCCACTGACTATCAAACTTGTAGCTGTTCAAAGCCTGTCCCTCCGAAAAATACCGTCCACCTTGGACAGCAATGACTTACGCGAATCTTGAGGTGGAGCACAAGGCCTCGTTTCCTGCGGCTGCGGCTTCAAAAACCCTCTAAAAATCCCGTTTCCTAAAGGCTGGCCATCACACTTCAAGTCCGGCAGCTGTCGGATTACCCAGCCCGCGCCGAGAGTGTCTGCAGTGAGCTGAGTAGCGAGCTGTTTGTCATCCGGCACTGCTTTCCCTCGACGCGGAAAGGCTTCACGAATTTGTCTCTCTTGCTTCTCCTTGGCCTTCGCTTCGCGCAGCTATATACGGTGAGAAAGGGTTCATGGTGGTCAACTGCCGGTTCCCCGCCTCGCCGCCTACCATACCCGAAGGAATCACGGCCAGCAAAGGCTTCGTGCACTACTTCGACCTTCAGCCTGTCAATACAGCTCCTCCTTTTGTGGATGCGAACCGAACAGTTTTTCACATTAGCCAGTAGAAAATGCTTGTGTTGGCAAGAAGGGATTAGCCAGTCCCGGCTAATCCCTTACCTTCTTCGAGGGTCAAAGAGTTCAAACGCTGTGCTTCGACCCCCAGATCTCCGTGATCGACCCTCGCTGACGCGCCCACCCGACGTTGAGCTTCGAAAGAGGGGGACAGAGTATCCTGTCCCCCCTTTTCCCTAGGTCAACTCCTCCTGCCCATGGTCCCCTACTTTGGCTTGAGTTGGCTGGAGTGAGCTGGAGTGAGTTTCCCGCGGGCACAACGTGGGCACACTCAGCTGGGGTGAACCCCTCCGTTGAGACAATATTTGATTGGCACACTTGCCGTTGGTTGGTTGTTCTCTATCAGTTTAGGGCTCCTCAGATTCATGGATCGCCCGCTGCCTGAAAAACCTCATGCTGGCCCCCAAATAAGCAGTCGCGGGATCGGTCCTTTGCTCGAACTCCTCAGGTGACCGGTAGCCGAGCGCTGTAGTAGTCCAGCGATCTTTATCGTGAACTCACCGGGATCAAGCTGTTGATAATTTCTAATGTTATCGTGTTTCTCTACCGAATCTGTCAGGAAACACCAGAGGAGCAAGATGCCCTGTGTTTCCCATAAATAACCTTTGAGTTGGCTGGAGTTGGGTGGAGTGGGGTTGGCGCGGTTACATTTCTGGTTACAAAACGCCAACTTTGGGCTTAGGAGGAAGAAGCCTATCTTTGTAACTTGTTGATTCTAAAGTGCCCAGGGTGGGACTCGAACCCACACGGGCCTAACCCGGATTATGCAAGAGATCTGAATCCGAGTGAGATTTGGGTCCAGAAAAAAAGCCGTAGCTCTCTGATATAAAAGGGTTTACATAAAAACAACCCTAAACAGGAGCTACGGCTATGTTGAAAACAGTCTGCCAGAATACCCTGCCATTTCACAGCCACAGAGACATCACAGCTCGTTTTGATGGGGGGAGCCTCACTTCCGACGCAGGATGGTTGTTGTTTGGATCGCTGGATCGGCAACATCGATTGTGCGAGGGCTTCAGTTCGTGTATTGCGGAAAGCCGGGACCGACGCTACATTCGTCATGACCTGTTGAAGTTGATCCGACAACGAGTGTTGCAGATCGTGGCCGGCTACGAAGACTGTAATGACGCCGATACGCTGCGCTCGGATCCGATGCTCAAGACAGTCTGTGATCAGTTGCCCGAGAGCGATCCCGATTTGGCCACCCAGCCGACTTTCTCCCGCTTGGAGAACTCCGTCACCAAGAAGGATCTGATGCGTCTGAGCCGGTGGCTGCTACGCCGTTATGTGCGCTCCCTGAAGAAGAGACGTCCCGCCAAGATCATCCTGGATCTGGACAGTACCGACGACCACACTCACGGCCAACAGGAGTTCGCCTTCTACCACGGGTATTACCGAAACCACATTCTGCATCCTTTGCTGATCTTCGATGCCGCCACGGGAGACCTGGTCTGTGCCGTGTTGAGACCTGGCAACAAGGGGGCTGCCTCTCACATCGTGCCCATTCTGAAGCGCGTCGTGGAGGCCATCCGACAAGCAGTGGGGACGGATGTCGAGATTGAGATTCGGGCCGACAGCGGCTTTGCCACGCCTCGGCTCTACGAGTTCTGTGAAGGTGAAGAGAATCAACTCCAATATGTCATTGGGTTAAGTCGCAACCCTCGCCTGCAGCGAGTGGTCGAGCCCCTGCTGGATTCGACTCGGGAAAGGTTCGTTGAGCGGGAGGAAAAACAGCGTCAGTTTGACGAGTTTCTTTATCGAGCCAACAGCTGGGATCGATCCCGTCGCGTCATTGTCAAAGTGGAGGTCGATCAGCGCGGGATCAATCGTCGCTTTGTGGTCACCAACCGGGACGATCTCTGCTCCCAATCACTTTATGACCACTACACCGACCGAGGGCAGACCGAGAACTTCATCAAGGCCTTTAAGAATCATCTGAGCATGGACCGACTCAGCTGTCATCGATTCCTGGCCAACCAGTTTCGACTCCTCCTGCATGCACTGGCTTACCAGATGTTCGTGCGCCTGCGCGACTATCTGCACGGAACCCCCTGGCACAAGCTCGAAATCGAAACCTTACGTCGTCGTGTCCTCAAGATCGGGGCCCGGATCCGACAAACCACTCGACGCATCTGGGTCCATCTTTCCTCAGCCTTTCCCGAACAACCCCTCTTTCACCTCGTCTTGAGTCGCCTGAACTCCAGCTAGCTTCTCCCAGTTCCCCGAAAAACCGCTTCCGACACTCATCCAGGCCCAGATCTGTCTGAAATTCACTCCCCCAACCACTCAAACGCCTCGCCAACCGATATTCTTCGCAAATCCGCCTGTCACAACTGCCCGCTTCCGAGTTGGGCCACTTCTCGAGCCCTTTTTCAACAGCGGATTACGGTTCTTGCATAATCCGGGCTAAGGCCCCCAGGATTTTAAGTCCTGTAAGTCGCTTCTGTAAGTACCTGCCAAATAAGCAGAAATTCCGTCGCTCCGAAACCGCTATCTTGGCTGGAGTGAGTTGGAGTGAGTTTCCCGCGGGCACACTGTGGGCACACCACTTGGCAACCTAGCCCGGGCGAAAATCAGCGTCAGGGCTGTGGCCTAACTCCCGCCGCCACAGGGGCTTGCGGGTCGGATGACTTTTTTGATCATACGGGCCTGAGGGCCGCTGCATAGTCGCTGTGCTAGACTGATCGCGTGTTCTTCCAATGGGTAAAGGCGGCTTGTTCCGGATTGCTGGTGCTGCTGTTGTGTGGCTTCAGCCTGGGCCAGGCGGTGGAAGTCCTGCATCCCATCGAGGAACAGTGCAAGCAGGATCATCATTCGCACCAGAATCAGACCCTTCATGAGAGCCATGCACAGGGAGACCATCTCTGTCTTCACCTGGTCAAGCTTGCACCTGAACTGAGCTCTCCCACCCTGGTATATCTTTCCTTCCAGGCCGACCGGCCAACCGAGTCAGCGCTGTTTGCGCCCTTTCTGAGACTCCTCTTGCCCTCCTTGAGGGCTCCTCCGGCTCACCAGAGCTAATCCCTGTTTTCCTTTTTCTAAACCTCTCAGGAAACAACGCCTCAAGTGCCGCAAACTGGAGGAGTCTTCAAGAATGTTTTTCAAAAGCAGACCGGGAACCGGGCCCCTTTTCGTTCCTGGTCTGATTCTGATTTCAACGGTCGCCCTGCTGCCCGCCCAGAGGGCGGGTACGATTACCGGCAAGGTCGTGGTCGAGCAGACCGGGGCTCCCATACACAACGCCGAGGTTCTGCTCGTGCAGTTGAATCAAGTGGCCGAGACCACACCGGACGGTACCTACACCTTCCTTGATGTTCCGCCCGGCGTCTATGACCTGGTGGCCTACGTCGGCTCCCTGAACTCCCTCACCGAACTGATCCGGGTTCGAGCCGGTGAGACCACCCGGCTCGATCTCAAACTTAAGATCTCGGTCATCAAAGAAGAGGTGACGGTGACGGCAAAGGGTACCCAGGAAACTGCCTTCGAGGCGATCCAATCGGTCAGCTCACTCGACTCCTTCGATCTGGCCCAGAAGATGTCCTCGTCAATCGGCGAGGTCCTGGACGGCCAGCCGGGGGTGGCCAAACGCAGCTTCGGTCCCGGAAGTGCCCGTCCCGTCCTGCGTGGCTTTGAAGGAGACCGGGTTCTGGTCATGGAGGATGGGATTCGAGTCGGTTCCCTGGCCGCCCAGTCGGGCGATCACGGCGAGCCCATCGATGCGGCGAATCTGGAACGGATCGAGGTGCTCAAAGGTCCGGCCACCCTGCTCTACGGAAGTAACGCCGTGGGAGGCGTGGTCAACGCGATCACCGGGCATCTCGGAGACCATCAGCAATCTCACCAGGGCCTGCGCGGACAGTTCACCGGAGTGGCCGGTTCTGCCAACGCCCAGGGCGGAGCCAGTGTCCGAACGGAGTACGGAACGGGCCGCTGGCTTTTCTGGGGGGGCGGCGGTGGCCAAAGGACGGGCGATTACCAAACCCCGATCGGTGTGGTGGAGAACTCCGGAACCCGAATGAGCAACGGCGCGGCGGGCCTGGGCTGGTATGGAGAAAAGGCCTTCCTGAACTTCGGCTATCGCTTCAATGAAGGCCGCTACGGGATCCCTTTCGCCGCTGAACTCACGGCCGAGAAGACCCCGCCCCAGACAGGTACAGAGCAGAATTCCGAAGAGGAACTTGAGGCCGTCGATATCGACTTCAGGCTCCACAACGGCCGCCTGATGGGGGGCTTTCGCAAGCTCGACGGCTTCGTCGACAGCATTCGTCTGTCACTCAGCTATACGGACTGGCAGCACAGTGAACTGGAGACACTGGCCGGAGGAGAGACCGAAATCGGAACGACCTTTGACAACCTGCAGTGGGTCTACCGAGGAGATTTCATGCAGGCGCGCCACGGTCCGTCTTCCGGCAGCTTCGGTTTCTGGGGCCTGTTTCGAGACTACGATGTGATGGGCGAAGAGGCCCTTTCACCTCCGGTCGACAAGAAGGCCTTTGCCCTCTTCACCCTGCAGGAGCTGGAGTTCGAGCGAGTCAAGTTGCAGTTGGGAGGTAGAGTGGAGCACACTGGCTACCAGCCCCGGGGGTTGGGCACACGCAGCGGTGAGGAAGAGCAGGTATCCCTCCCCGATCGCGACTTCACGGGATTCTCGGCGGGTGTCGGGGCCCGCGTCCCTCTCTGGAAAGAGGGAGCGTTCGTGGCCAACTTCACCACTTCCTACCGCGCTCCGGCTTTGGAGGAACTCTACAACTTCGGGCCCCATCTGGGGAATCTGGCCTTCGAGATCGGGAACGAACAGCTCGAACGGGAGCGCAGTCAGGGGATCGATCTCGCGCTCCGTCACCATGGGGAAAAGATTCACGCTAGTGCCAGTTTCTTCTATTACGACATCCAGGACTTTGTTTTTCTGGCCCCTACGGGAGAGATCAGGGACGGTCTCACTGAGGCAGAGTACCTGCAGGCCGACAGCCGGTTTCGGGGCGGCGAACTGCGCCTCGATGTCAGTCTTCATGACTCTTTCTGGCTCAACCTCGGACTCGATGCCGTGGACGCCCGGCTGCAGCAGACCTCGGAATCCCTGCCGCGAATCCCTCCACTGCGGGGTCACCTAGGTTTCGAGCTGCGGCACAAGGGACTGAGTTTCAAGCCTGAAGTGGTGATGGCGGGCCAGCGGGACGACATCTTCTCGACCGAGACCCGCACGGCAGGCCACACGGTCATCAACCTGGCTGCTTCCTATACGATTGCCCGCCAGCACTTCGTTCACCAGCTGGGAGTGAACGTCTTCAATGTCGGGGATCGGCTTTATCGGAACCATGCATCCTTCATCAAGGACCTGGCGCCGGAGATTGGGCGGGGGGTGCGGTTTACCTATACGGTGAAGTTTTTCTAGTTCCTGTCCACCCGAAAAACTCCATCCAACGAGCTGGTTTTCATGCGACTGAGCCGTGGACGATTCCAGGGCTTGGCCCACATTCTTCAGCGTCGTCTGCAGATTCTGGATTTCCGAGGCGGCGCTTCCTGTCAGGGCGTTCTTGAACTCGCTAGCCAGACTCCGAATGGCTTCTGTGCTCGATTCACTCTTGAAGCGATTGAGCTCCTCAATTGAAGCCATTAACTGGTTCATTACGGGAGAAAAGCGCTCTGCCATTCGCTCGTCCAGAGCCTGGGCGATGCTCAGAGCGAGATCATCGTTGAAGTGCTTTAGCTGAGCGGTCTGCTCGCGTGATTCGTCCAGCGATTCTGACAGCCAGGCTTCGGCGGGCCGAAGAACGAAGACTCGATCTACTTCGTGCTGAAAGGCGATAACCTTATTCGAGAGTCTTCCTAACTCTCTCTTCTCCAGCCCGTTAAACACGAGAGACAGGAAGATCCCCCAGACAGACGTGGAAAAAGCCAACCGGGCCCCCCCGAGGAGTCCGACAATGCCGTCCTTGAGGTCTTCGAGCAGCTGACTTTCAAGATTGATCTGGGCGAGGCCGATACCAAGTCCGAGGAACGTCCCGAAAATTCCAATACCAGTGAGTATGTGGGGTGTCGCTTCAAAGCCACGGAGGTTGAGAAAACGTGTGATGAGGGTCTTCACATTGAAGAAATCGCTCGAATCTTTCGTTGTAAAGAAGCGAGTTCCGTCCCCACGCGTTGTCGTTACGATGGTGTCGTAGAATTCGCTCCACAAATGGCCGAAGGCAGGGGCGTTCATCAGCTGCTCTTTTGTCTCTTCGAATCCGTCGCGATGGTCCTTCTCGGAAAGCTTGGAGAGCAGTCCATGCATATACGAAATGCGTTTGGCGCAGAATCGACTGCCCCAAAACAATCTGAAAGTTTGGTAAAGGAAAATCGCGATGATGATCGCTATGATCGTGGCAGGGAGAACATGCTTTAGCTGCCCTGCCCGATAGGCCTCTACGAAGGGGAAGAATGTCTCAAGGATCTGATCAGTGGTGAGCATCTGGCCACACGCTCAGAACGGTGCACGCATCCTGGCCTCAACTCGAGCGAGAACATCGGCTTGCGCCGAAGCTCTCGGATTTCTGAGCCCAACCAAACGCGAAAACCTAAAACCTGCTTATTCGGAGTAATTTTCCCACAAGAAAATAGCACGGAGTAGTTTTATTGCTCTCGCGGGATCACCCTCTCGCAGCCACGGTGCGGATTCCTGATTCGTCTTTAAGAGTGGCTGAGGCTTTCAGGCTCTACTGAGTTCTGGCGTGCTGGTGGGATGACGATCTACGCTGAGGAGGAACAAGGAACCTTGCGCTCAGCTACTCGGGCTTCTTCCGAGCCCGCCTACAAAGCACTTTTCCGGGCGGAAGCTCTTTCCTGCTTTCAGGACGGGGCCTTGGCAGTTTCTCTGGTGGGAGAGGATGAGCCTCGGCTTCAACAACGCGCTCGAATCTCTTCCTCAACGACTCAGCCAACTCTGCTCCTGTACGAATGTCGATGTCAACATGTGGAGGCTGCTTGTCCCAAAGGCCAAAGTGACGACCGAGCAGGTCGAGAGCCCGGATCTTGTCCCCTACCTTCGCTCGCGCCCCCTGCTCGTTCCAAGTTCTAAGGTCAAGCGGATCGGCGAAGGCTAGGAATGCCAGTTCGTCGAGCACGCGATCGGCAGTAATCTGAGTGCGCTGGGACCTTTCCTGCCGGGCTCCTCGAACAGCTGCTCGAATGACTGGATTGCGTAGATTCTTAGCCGCGGTTACGTGCGCCGACCGGGGGCTGTAACCGGCCCGGATTGCCGCCTGAGTGCCGTTCAGATCGATCAGATACTCTTCGACAAAGCGTTGCTGTTTTTAGGTCAAGTTTTTGCCAACCTTAGCTTTTATTATACTCGGGAAGTTGGCCATCAATTGTCCACGAATCACGCAAAGCCATTTAGTTGTCCGCGACATTGTTTTAATGCGACGAACATAATACGAACTTCCTAGCCCGGATTATGCAAGAGATCTGAATCCGAGTGAGATTTGGGTCCAGAAAAAAAGCCGTAGCTCTCTGATATAAAAGGGTTTACATAAAAACAACCCTAAACAGGAGCTACGGCTATGTTGAAAACAGTCTGCCAGAATACCCTGCCATTTCACAGCCACAGAGACATCACAGCTCGTTTTGATGGGGGGAGCCTCACTTCCGACGCAGGATGGTTGTTGTTTGGATCGCTGGATCGGCAACATCGATTGTGCGAGGGCTTCAGTTCGTGTATTGCGGAAAGCCGGGACCGACGCTACATTCGTCATGACCTGTTGAAGTTGATCCGACAACGAGTGTTGCAGATCGTGGCCGGCTACGAAGACTGTAATGACGCCGATACGCTGCGCTCGGATCCGATGCTCAAGACAGTCTGTGATCAGTTGCCCGAGAGCGATCCCGATTTGGCCACCCAGCCGACTTTCTCCCGCTTGGAGAACTCCGTCACCAAGAAGGATCTGATGCGTCTGAGCCGGTGGCTGCTACGCCGTTATGTGCGCTCCCTGAAGAAGAGACGTCCCGCCAAGATCATCCTGGATCTGGACAGTACCGACGACCACACTCACGGCCAACAGGAGTTCGCCTTCTACCACGGGTATTACCGAAACCACATTCTGCATCCTTTGCTGATCTTCGATGCCGCCACGGGAGACCTGGTCTGTGCCGTGTTGAGACCTGGCAACAAGGGGGCTGCCTCTCACATCGTGCCCATTCTGAAGCGCGTCGTGGAGGCCATCCGACAAGCAGTGGGGACGGATGTCGAGATTGAGATTCGGGCCGACAGCGGCTTTGCCACGCCTCGGCTCTACGAGTTCTGTGAAGGTGAAGAGAATCAACTCCAATATGTCATTGGGTTAAGTCGCAACCCTCGCCTGCAGCGAGTGGTCGAGCCCCTGCTGGATTCGACTCGGGAAAGGTTCGTTGAGCGGGAGGAAAAACAGCGTCAGTTTGACGAGTTTCTTTATCGAGCCAACAGCTGGGATCGATCCCGTCGCGTCATTGTCAAAGTGGAGGTCGATCAGCGCGGGATCAATCGTCGCTTTGTGGTCACCAACCGGGACGATCTCTGCTCCCAATCACTTTATGACCACTACACCGACCGAGGGCAGACCGAGAACTTCATCAAGGCCTTTAAGAATCATCTGAGCATGGACCGACTCAGCTGTCATCGATTCCTGGCCAACCAGTTTCGACTCCTCCTGCATGCACTGGCTTACCAGATGTTCGTGCGCCTGCGCGACTATCTGCACGGAACCCCCTGGCACAAGCTCGAAATCGAAACCTTACGTCGTCGTGTCCTCAAGATCGGGGCCCGGATCCGACAAACCACTCGACGCATCTGGGTCCATCTTTCCTCAGCCTTTCCCGAACAACCCCTCTTTCACCTCGTCTTGAGTCGCCTGAACTCCAGCTAGCTTCTCCCAGTTCCCCGAAAAACCGCTTCCGACACTCATCCAGGCCCAGATCTGTCTGAAATTCACTCCCCCAACCACTCAAACGCCTCGCCAACCGATATTCTTCGCAAATCCGCCTGTCACAACTGCCCGCTTCCGAGTTGGGCCACTTCTCGAGCCCTTTTTCAACAGCGGATTACGGTTCTTGCATAATCCGGGCTAGATTGTATCTTACCGTGGCGCCAAGCAAACTTGCTTCGCGCCCAAAATCTGGTAGCTTGCGGCTACGCGACAATTCACAAACGATTAAGGCTTCAATCGCATGAACAACAATTCCGGCGTTTCCGCAACAAGTTTCCGATATCTCGTTGTTTTTGCGTTGTTTTTGATGGCGGTCTTGCTGTATCTCCACCGATTCTGCGTCGGCATGGCCGAGCCGTAGATCAAACAAGATCTGGGCTTGAATACTTTTCAAATTGGAATCTTCTTCAGCGCCTTCTTTTTGACATACGCGCTCTGCCAGGTTCCGTCCGGTTGGCTCAGCGATCGGTTCGGTGCACGTGTGATGTTGACGATTTACATCCTCACCTGGTCGTTCTTCACGGCGATGATGGGGTTGTCATACGGCTTCGCGATGTTGCTGCTGATGCGTGCCGCATACGGTGTTGGTCAGGCGGGTGCGTATCCAACCAGCGCAAGCGTGTTGAGCAAGTGGATTCCGTTTTCCGGGCGAGGTGGTGCGAGCAGTTGTGTTGCGTTTGGCGGCCGATTTGGTGGAGCTATCGCGCCAGCGCTGACCGCTTTCATGATCGTCTGGTTCGTGCCGCCGGATACGTCATCGTTACTCAATCCGGAAACGCTTCGTGACGGACCAGCACTTTGTGTGCGGTTAAGTCCAGCGGACGACGACGAACTATCAACAGCTTACGAGCGAGTGCGTTCGTCGCTGCCGAATGAAGTGCAACAATTCGTGGATTCGATTGCCACCGATTATCGCCCGGAAAATGACAAGAAACAAAAACTTGAACAACGCGTCAAAGAACTCCAACGTCAATTCCGTTTTATCGCGGGCTACGAAGTTTCTCAGGAGGCTCAACAGATTACTTTCGAGATTCCAGCAAGCGAACAAGCACAGATCATTGCCGCGCTCAATCAAATCGTGCAAAGCGAAGATTTTTATCGAAAAGGTGATTTTGACGAACTGAAGAACCTGGACCGTGCCGCCCTGAGTTTTCTGAAGCGTGCGGACAAAGGCGAGCAACTCTCCGCTGTCGAATCCGAGCGTTTTCATCGTCTGTTGCTCGAAGGATGTTTTCCCGACGCGATCGGCAAAGTTTATGTGAAGGGCTGGCGGCCGGTGATGATCCTGTACGGTGCCTGCGGGATTGTTGTGGCCGCGTTTTTCTTCATTATCGTGCGTAATCGACCGGAAGACCAACGCCGTTGTAATCCAGCCGAACTGGGCATCATAGCCGCCGGACGGCCGAAGGACGCACCAAGCCCACACGGTAAAGTTGGCAACGTCCCTTGGGGAAGTTTGCTCTCCAGTCGCAGCATGTGGCTCAATTGTTTCGCTCAAGTAGGAACCAACATCGGCTGGGTATTCCTTGTCACGTGGTTTCCGCGTTACTTGCTCGAACAACATCAGGTTCCGATACTCGAACGCGGGTTGATGGCCAGCACTCCGTTGTTCGCGGGTTGGCTGGGGATGTTGGGTGGCGGGCGGCTGACGGATTTTCTAGTCACGCGCGTTGGACTGCGCTGGGGCCGCAGAATCCCCTGGTCATTCTCACGCTTCATCGGCATGGGTGCGTTCATTGCCTGTCCCATGCTGGATAATCCTTGGGCGGTCACGGCGGCTTTGTCGCTGGTGGCGATATCAACCGATTTAGGAACGGCGTCCGGCTGGGCATTTTGTCAGGACGTCGGCGGCAAATACGTTGGCTCGATCCTCGGCTGGGGAAATATGTGGGGCAACTTAGGCGCGACGGCTTCCCCGATTTTGTTGGCGTGGGTTTTTGAAAGTTGGGGCTGGCCCGTGATGTTTTACGTATGTGCTACCGCGTTTTTCTTCGCGGGTGCGTTTGCCATGGGCATCGACGCCACGATTCCTATCGCACCGAAAGATGGAGAATAACTGTTATTCATGTTGACCCGGGAAAGCAGCGATATCATCAACCAACGCGGCGATCAGTTCGGACAAAAAGTGCAGTACTTTCCCCAGTTTGGCATCGGAGGCGGAGCCGAGACCGACCTGACGGTTCACAACCCCGGGGAGGTTCCCATCACAGTGTCGGTGGAGCTGTTCTTCGGGCAGGACAATTCTGACCCTGGACAGCCCCGCGGCCTGGTGGCTGACTGTGAGCTGATGGTGGAAGTCGAGCCAGGAGCTACTGAAACGGTGACACTGGATGGGGAATCTGAACCCTGTTTGGTGGAAACGATTACCGACGGTTGGACGAAGCTGAGCGCGGAGGCGAACTTTTCAGCCACCCTTTTTTACCGCATTGCAGGGGTGGGCAACGTGGGGGTGCTCCCAAGTGACCTGGCAGAGGCGATGAAAGTCTTTAACTTCTTTGTGGAAGGGGCCAGCAATACCGGAGTCGCGCTGGCGAATCCGGACGCCGATGAGGAGAGCGAGGTGAGCTACCGGGTCTTGGGGGAGGCGGCGGGTCTAGAACGGGAAGGCAGCCTCACACTGGAGCCGGGGGGGCACTTTGCGGGTTTTTTCGATGCCGACCCCTTCTTTGCATCGGGCAGCGGAGTGGTGGAGCTGAGTAGTACCAGCCCCGTGGTAGCGGTGGCACTGCGTCTGGACCGAGTGACAGCTAATCCAAGCAGCCTTCCTCAGGGTGGCCAGCAATTTCTCCTGGCCAGTGTACCGGTGATACTGCCGGGGCTACCCATCCGGGGGGAACTGAACGAAGTGAGTCCGAATATCATTGGGGGCCACAGTGGCAACGCAGTGGGTCCTGCCAGTGAGTTCCTGCCTGGCGGCGACGGCAATGGGGGTGTTGAGGTCGTGGGAGCCACGATTGGAGGAGGAGGAACCGAGGAAACAATGTTATTCGAAAGGGATGGCGGGTTTCTCTCTTCCTGTGTTGACGATCTTATTCTTACAAACCTAGTTCCTTGTCTGAACCGGGTGACGGATAACTTTGGGACGGTTGGAGGAGGCGCCCACAATGCGTCGGGCTTCTTAGCGACTGTAAGCGGGGGAGGGAGGAACATGGCCGAGGGGCATTGGTCCACCGTGGGAGGAGGGGACCTCAACACCGCCAGCGGCTCTACGTCCACGGTGGGCGGAGGAGTTGGAAACAGAGCCAGTGCTGATAACGCCACCGTGGGAGGAGGAATTTTTAACTCCGCCAGGGATGTTAGCGCCACCGTGAGCGGCGGGGGTGGAAACGATGCCAGTGGGCATCTGTCCACCGTAGGAGGCGGAAGCGGCAACAGCGCAAGCGGAAACCACGCCACGGTGGGAGGGGGGCGTGAGAACATAGTTGGCAGTGATGCTACCGTGGGCGGCGGATTTGGAAACTTTGTCATCGGCGATTTTTCGACCGTGGGCGGGGGAGCCTTCAACCACACTAGAGAGCAGTTCTCTACCGTGGGTGGAGGAGACACCAACACCGCGAGTGAGATTGGTGCCACCGTGGGCGGAGGACGTGAGAACACGGCCAGCGGTATCGATGCTACAGTCCCTGGGGGTAGTCTAAACGAGGCTGCTGGCAGGACCAGTTTCGCTGCGGGTCGGCAAGCCAAGGCTTTGTTCGACGGTTCGTTCTTCTGGGCGGACTCCCATGGCCTAGACTTTCCAGCACCTGGAGTGTCTTTTCCAATTGGCACCAAGGACTTGTTTTGGGCAAGGGCCACAGGCGGGACAGTTTTTGTGTCAGGGGTCGACCGTTTTGGGAACACCATCTCAGGCGTGAGCCTAGCCTCGGGCGGTAGCTCCTGGAGTAGCATCAGTGACCGCAACCTCAAAGAGAACTTCCAGGACGTCGACCCTCACGAGCTTTTAGAAGAATTAAGTCGAGTCCCCATCACCACCTGGAATTACAAGGCCCAGGGAAAGCAAGTGCGCCACATGGGACCCATGGCTCAGGACTTCTATGCGGCTTTCGGGGTCGGAGAAAACGACCGGCATATTACCACTGTCGATAGTGACGGAGTGGCTTTGGCTGCCATTCAGGGGCTGTATCGGATGCTCTTGGACAAGGATGCCGTGATTGAAGACCTGCGGGCCGACCTTGCCAGTGTCAGGGAGACAGTTGCCGAGTTAGTCGCGCTGCAGACCGGTACTCACAATCCCTGAGCTGTGTCGGCAACCCATCCCACCTGTAGATCCATACCCCCTTGACCCGGCTGAGGGGCGGGATAAATCCCCGAGTGTGATCTCAGCCCAGTTGCATCTGGAGGGAGGCAACTTGCTTTCTCGACCGCACTCCAGATACAACCCTCATTGTTAAACGGTGCCAATGAACGGCTGTCCGGGCCGTTATTGCCCTGGAAAGGAGACGATCGATGCGACGGTTGATATGTGCGGTCGTTTTGATTGGAGCTGCTGCGTGTGCTGAAGAGCCTCCCCCGCAGGCTGCTCGCGAACAGGAGTCAAGGTTACCAACGCCGACTGAGGGGACGGCCGAGGGGTTCATTCTCAAGAGGGGAGAGGGAGAACCGCTGCTGAACGGCATCGTAGTCAAGGCATCGCCCGAGACCGGCACCATGGGCTCTATTTTGGTTGAGCAAACCTTCCAGAGGGGCGGGGCGACGAATCTTCACATTCACGATCAGGGCGATGAGCTGTTCTATGTCCTGTCAGGTACCGGCACAGCGACAATGGGTGACAAGCAGGAGGTGATTGACCCCGGCGACGTGATTTTTGTACCAAGGGGTGCAGTTCACCGCATCGGGAACCTCGAAGGTGACGAGCCACTAAGAGTGGTGTTTTTCATGGACAGCCCCGAGTTAGTGGAGCAGTTTCGGGCCATTCACAACCGCGTTACATCGGAACCGGACCGACTGATTACACCGGAAGAGAGGGCCGCGATTGCAGAGCGAATTGGTGGTTCCCGGCCTGTGAATTGAATCTATGAACGAAAAGAAGAGTCATCTCACACTCTACATTTGCATCGCCATTGCTGTGGCAATTGCGCTAGCTTTGCTCGCCCCGCTCTTGGCCACAAAATTCCGTGTCGGTGGTGAAGTCTTCCTGCGGTGTCTCAAAATGATGGTGGTTCCGCTGGTGATGACCAGCGTGATGAGCGGCATCTTGGGCCTCGGAGATGTTCGCAAATTGGGAAAGCCCGGTGGGTCTGCCATTCTGTACTACGTCTCAACGACTATCCTCGCTGTGGTTGTGGGCCTTGCGGTCGTCAATGCAATCAGACCGGGTGAGGGGACAGTAGACAAGGCAACGCTTGAGAAGTTTCAGGGAGGAAGCAGTGCAAATTCTCCCAAGTCACGAATGCTGAAGAAGCTGTCCGACGTGACGGGCATGACCGAGGATGAAGTCGGCAGTGTTTTCAAGGAACTTCCCAGCGGTGAACCGGAAACACCAAGTGTAGCGAAGATCCTGGAAAATCTTGTCTTGATGCTTGTGACGGACAATCTCTTCGTCAGTGCGTCCGAAACCAATCTGCTCCCACTGATCGTGTTCTCCATCATCTTTGCGGGAATGCTCACGACAATGGGCCAAAAGGTGGGGTTGATCAACGATCTGGTCACACAAGCCAATACCGCCCTCATGAACTTCATCATGCTCCTGATGAGGTTGGCACCCATTGGGATTTTCTGTTTGGTGACGGCACGCTTTGGTGAAGCGAGGGCCGAAGGCAGGTTCTTGCAAGAGTTGTCGCAAGTCGGTTGGTATTTCGCAACAGTGCTTGCTGGCTTGGCGGTCCATGTGCTCGTGACACTCCCAGTCATCTACTGGATGTTCACCAAAAAGAATCCCTACAAGTTCATGTATCAAATGTCCCAGGCTCTTTTGACGGCATTCTCGACGGCGAGTTCATCCGCCTCGTTACCGGTGACGATGAAGACAGCACAGAAAGCTGGGGTGTCGAAGAAATCAACGGATTTTGTTTTGCCGTTGGGTGCGACGATTAACATGGACGGCACGGCGTTGTATGAAGCTGCAGCCGCGATCTTCATTGCCCAGGCAATCGGTTTTCATCTCACACTCACGCAACAGGTAATCATCGCTGTCACAGCGACCTTGGCCGCTATCGGTGCAGCGGGAATTCCAGAAGCCGGTTTAGTTACGATGTTGATCGTCTTGAACGCGGTCGGACTGCCGATAGAGTATGTGGGGTTGATCCTTTCCGTGGATTGGCTGCTTGACAGGTTCCGAACCGCAGCAAATGTCTTTGGTGATTCCATTGGTGCGGCGGTTGTAGAGATGGCAATCCCTGTCGAAGGAACGAGGTCAAACTGAAGACAACCAGGATACGATACTGACCGGTATATTCCGTGTTAGCTCAAAAACGTTATGGAAGGAGCCTGTAGATGACATCCTATAAATGTCCCAGCTGCAAATGCGATATGAAGAAGGTTAAAGAACCTGACATAACCGTTGACCGGTGTTCCAAGTGCGGTAGCACATTCTTAGACAAAGGAGAGTTGGATATCCTTGCTACTGGAATGGCCGGTAAAATTGAATTTTGCTCAATTGACAAAAAAGAACAGGATGACAAGCATCCTGTTCGGATCTGTCCCAAACCTACCTGTAGGAACAACAGGATGAGGAAGATTGATCTATTGGTATATTCGGATACAATTTTTGACTATTGTGAAACATGTGGAGGTTTCTTTCTTGATAAGGGCGAAATCCAGCAAATGAATGTGGAGCTGGAAAATATCAATAAAGACCAAACAGCAGAAGAGTTTAGAGATTATATTGATAATAACCTTGTGCGATTTACAAAAATCGGTGGTGCTGTGTCCATGTCCATAGGTCCCCTTCTTTCGGGCGCTCAAGCTGTTGACTACCTTCGCATTTCAGTCTTCTTTCAAAAGCCGCTTGACCTTGGTCTGAGAATATACTCTGAAAAGTGGACAGATAAATTTACTAAAGCCATCGGTTTATTCAATAAACAGGATTTAATTGTCGGAAACGATGACATTGACAAGAGGTTTATCATTCAGGCGAATCAACAAGAGAAGGCAATTGCCCTTCTTGCAAGACCAGAAATACAACAACAACTCCTTAGTTTCCAAGACAAGAGATTTAAAATGTTTGTTAAGCCAGGAACTTTAGAAGTTGTTGATAAGAGGGTAGTTTACACTGAAGGTCCATATTCCGGAGATGTAAAGTATGACGTTCGTAAAGATCCCATCGGGATTGTCAAGACGATGCTCGATCTCGCGAAATCTTTCGAATGAGCTAACCAAGCACTCAAGCGGACCTGGAAACACGTGGGGCGCCATTCTCCGGTTGTGCGGTGACTTGGCCACATAGGCGTTTCACGGCGGCTGGCTGGCTTTCCGTTGTGTTTGTGGTTCCGTTTATTCGGTCCACTCTCCCATTCTCACCCCCAGCACTGAAGCCAGTGCATGGATCACTCCAGATCCATACCCCTCTGACCGCGGTGAGGGGGCTGGATACTCCCCGGTCTCTCTTTGTCCACCGTGGGTAGTTCGGGACGCACAAAATTTGGTTTTGAGGGCATGTAACAGGTGTGGCATTTCTGGTCTCGTGGCACACAAGATCTTGAAATTGTGGGGTGTAGGCGAATGCCTGATAGCTGATTGAGATATGAATGCCCCCATTTCACAAATTCATGCGAATTTTCGACTGGCCCCTTGACTCCTGCGACGGCATGGACTAGCCCGGATTATGCAAGAACCGTAATCCGCTGTTGAAAAAGGGCTCGAGAAGTGGCCCAACTCGGAAGCGGGCAGTTGTGACAGGCGGATTTGCGAAGAATATCGGTTGGCGAGGCGTTTGAGTGGTTGGGGGAGTGAATTTCAGACAGATCTGGGCCTGGATGAGTGTCGGAAGCGGTTTTTCGGGGAACTGGGAGAAGCTAGCTGGAGTTCAGGCGACTCAAGACGAGGTGAAAGAGGGGTTGTTCGGGAAAGGCTGAGGAAAGATGGACCCAGATGCGTCGAGTGGTTTGTCGGATCCGGGCCCCGATCTTGAGGACACGACGACGTAAGGTTTCGATTTCGAGCTTGTGCCAGGGGGTTCCGTGCAGATAGTCGCGCAGGCGCACGAACATCTGGTAAGCCAGTGCATGCAGGAGGAGTCGAAACTGGTTGGCCAGGAATCGATGACAGCTGAGTCGGTCCATGCTCAGATGATTCTTAAAGGCCTTGATGAAGTTCTCGGTCTGCCCTCGGTCGGTGTAGTGGTCATAAAGTGATTGGGAGCAGAGATCGTCCCGGTTGGTGACCACAAAGCGACGATTGATCCCGCGCTGATCGACCTCCACTTTGACAATGACGCGACGGGATCGATCCCAGCTGTTGGCTCGATAAAGAAACTCGTCAAACTGACGCTGTTTTTCCTCCCGCTCAACGAACCTTTCCCGAGTCGAATCCAGCAGGGGCTCGACCACTCGCTGCAGGCGAGGGTTGCGACTTAACCCAATGACATATTGGAGTTGATTCTCTTCACCTTCACAGAACTCGTAGAGCCGAGGCGTGGCAAAGCCGCTGTCGGCCCGAATCTCAATCTCGACATCCGTCCCCACTGCTTGTCGGATGGCCTCCACGACGCGCTTCAGAATGGGCACGATGTGAGAGGCAGCCCCCTTGTTGCCAGGTCTCAACACGGCACAGACCAGGTCTCCCGTGGCGGCATCGAAGATCAGCAAAGGATGCAGAATGTGGTTTCGGTAATACCCGTGGTAGAAGGCGAACTCCTGTTGGCCGTGAGTGTGGTCGTCGGTACTGTCCAGATCCAGGATGATCTTGGCGGGACGTCTCTTCTTCAGGGAGCGCACATAACGGCGTAGCAGCCACCGGCTCAGACGCATCAGATCCTTCTTGGTGACGGAGTTCTCCAAGCGGGAGAAAGTCGGCTGGGTGGCCAAATCGGGATCGCTCTCGGGCAACTGATCACAGACTGTCTTGAGCATCGGATCCGAGCGCAGCGTATCGGCGTCATTACAGTCTTCGTAGCCGGCCACGATCTGCAACACTCGTTGTCGGATCAACTTCAACAGGTCATGACGAATGTAGCGTCGGTCCCGGCTTTCCGCAATACACGAACTGAAGCCCTCGCACAATCGATGTTGCCGATCCAGCGATCCAAACAACAACCATCCTGCGTCGGAAGTGAGGCTCCCCCCATCAAAACGAGCTGTGATGTCTCTGTGGCTGTGAAATGGCAGGGTATTCTGGCAGACTGTTTTCAACATAGCCGTAGCTCCTGTTTAGGGTTGTTTTTATGTAAACCCTTTTATATCAGAGAGCTACGGCTTTTTTTCTGGACCCAAATCTCACTCGGATTCAGATCTCTTGCATAATCCGGGCTAGTAAATAAAGGCAACAAAACTCCACTCAAAACTCGGGGACAGCGGCCCTATTCCTGCTCGGTCACTTGTTTGTTGTCATCTGGAGAAGCTCGGTTCATTCGCAGCTTGAAGTCCCCACCGCTTCAGGGGGTGCAGAGGTGAAGAAGGCAAGTTTCTCATGCTGGATAGTGACGCTGTTGATCATATCGAAAGGAGGAATGCCGTCATGATCGAAGAAAGGAGAATTGAATTCAGTGGGACAGGGTTTCAAGCTCTCGGGTGGGGCCTACTTGCCGCCATACTGTCCCTGCTTATCATTCCAGCTGCATGGGGTGCCGTCGCTTTATACCGCTGGTTTGTCAGAAACCTATCATTCTCAGATGGCACCCAAGCGTCATTTGAAGGTCGAGGAGGAGAGGTTTGGGGCTATTTTGTCATCGCGATGCTGTTGGGTCTTGTTCCCCAATTGTCAAAAGCGGTGGAAGATCCAAAAGCTTCACTTCTTGTTTTCATCGGCTTGACAATTCTGTTGTTTCCAATCACTGCGGCAGTCTCTTTGAAGATCATCCGCTGGTTCTTTTCCAGCATCAGGTTAAGTTGTGGCACAAGTCTAAGCTTCGAGGGCAATTATGGTTCGCTTTTAGGATGGATGCTGCTCTTGAATCTTTCCATTTTTACGATTATCGGATGGGCTTGGGCTTATGTAGCAATGCTACGATGGGCATGTCGGAATATTGACGGCGGAGACAACCAACTTGTTTTTACTGGAAGTGGTTGGGGCTATCTGTGGCGCTTTTTTCTAGCAGGGTTGGCAAGTATCTTCATTATCCCAATTCCGTGGATGGCGGTTTGGATAGTCAGATGGTTTTCAAGGAACATGCTGATTAGGCAGCAAGCACCGGCATAGTCCTACAAGGGGCTCTGCCTGCGCTATTCCACCACGATCCGGGCCAACGAGAACGATTTCTCGCGCTTGTCAGTTCCACTAGGTGCCGGTAACCCACCCACCTGTCGATCCATGCGCCCTTGATCTGGAGCGAGGGGGCTGGACTTATCGTGCCCAGATGGAGCGATTCCAGATGGGTCGAAGGAGTGTTATTTCGCCGCGGGGATGAACAAGTCGATCGTAAAATGGGAGAAGGGACTATGCCTGAGTATTATCTAGGTTGGGGTGGGTTCGCACTGGTTAACGCAGCATTGGCCAACGTTGATGGGCGGAGCCCTTTGAAGTACTTCCTCGGGTCGCTCCTCCTTGGCCCTATCCTCACCATAATTCTGGCGGCTACACGAGAGACGGAAGAAGGCGATTTACGCCAGATCGATCTTTGGAGGGGCCGATCGGCAGGCGACGTCTAGAGCGCGACCCTTCCTGCACCAGATCCACCATCCTCACCCCCTGCACCGAGCCAGTGCATGGATCATCCACACCCCCTTGACCCGGGTGAGGGGCTGGACACGCCCTCGGTGGTCCCTCCGCCCGCTGCTGAGGATGGGTTTTTCCGACAGAAGCCGTGGTCACCTTCATGGGGTTAAGACTCTAGCTTGAAAAAGAGGCCCGCCAGAATCAGATTGAAAACAAACAGCATGCCCAACCAGACTCCGAAAAGTCCGGCGATGAGATGAAGACCGAACCGACCTGTTGCCAAGACAAGAATCCCTATCGACCAAAACACGTAGAGCGCTTTTCGGCTATCCCGGTCATCGATTAGACGGCCACCAAAATATGCAGGGATGCTTCCCAGTAAGAGGGATACAGTTTGTATCAAGAAAAGAAACGTCATGAAGGATTCGAGCGACGAAGTGGTTCCAAGACCTTGCCCTCCTACTATCATCAGTACACTAAAAGCCGTGCCACCACACGCAATTAGTCCCCCCAGGAGGAAGAGGCCGATACCAAACAGTTTGTTCATTGTCCGTTCCCCGAGATTATCGCCAGCAAGGATACACCTTTACCAGAAATCCCAATCCCCGAGAACAAGATCCGCGAATCGATCCAGCCAGCCGTTTCTCTTTTTACATAACTCGTTGATATCAGGTGAGTTCCACAGCTCTCTGCATGGTATAATCCCCTTTTCAGAAGAGCTGTTTCGTTCTGGCTTCCTGTGATCTGGTTCGGCCCAGATTGGAACTCCCAGCCCAGTAGGCCCAGTGCGGTGAGGCCGTCTCGAAGGCCCTGGAGCAGATCAGTGCGGAACTCGGGGCCGTCTGTCACCTCGATGAACTGGACGTCTAACTGGGTGTTGTCCTGCAAGTCGCTCGGTATGGAGGCCAGCACTACCCGGACGAAGTCGTAGTCGGGGGTCAGAGTTCGGGTAATTTGGATGAGTTGGTCAAGGGAGGGCTGCATTGGGATGAGGATATCCGCCAAGGCATCCAGGTCATGATGTTGTCCGAGGGCCTGCTGCCACACTTCCCATATCTTCAGGTCCTTGTCTTGTCACCCGATGGCGTGGCGAGTAGCATAGGCGGTAACGATCTCAGTTCATCTCTTTAGTAACAGATAGGACCGATGGCTCAGAAACGCTGTCTGGAATGTGGAGCTGAACTTCCATTGGAAAGCCCGGCGGGAGTCTGTCCGATTTGCCGGGAGAAAGTCGAAGAAAAGCTTGCTGACGCGGACGATTCTCCCACGCTGACTGCCCCACCAGAAGAACCCGTCTCTAGAGAGCCCGTAGAGACGATGCTGCCTGTTGGTCATCAGTTCGGCCACTACCAAATCAATCGCCTGCTGGGGAAGGGTGGTATGGGAGAGGTGTACGAGGCGGAAGACCTGGAGAGTGGCCGAGTGGTTGCGCTTAAGATCCTCCATGAGCGCATGGACTCAGAAAAGGACCGCCAGCGTTTCCTTCGTGAAGGGCGCCTGGCCGCCCAGGTCAGTCACCCCAACGTGGTCTATGTCTTCGGCACAGAAGAGATTGAAGGGGTTCAGTGCATTTCCATGGAGTTCGTGCCCAGTGGGACGCTGAAGGAGGTAGTGAATAGCACCTTCCTGTTTCACCCTGTGCGGAAGGCAGTCGATGCCATCCTGCAGGTTATTGAAGGCCTGGAGGCGGCTCATGCCAAAGGGGTGTTACACAGAGACATCAAGCCTTCCAATTGTTTCGTCGACGCGGAAGGCAATGTGAAGATTGGCGACTTTGGCCTGTCGATTTCAACTCTGGCCAAGGACGAAACTCAACTTACGGCAAGTGGATCGTTTCTCGGGACTCCAGCGTTTGCGTCACCAGAGCAAATCCTTGGTAAAGAGGTGGACGTTCGAAGCGACATCTACTCGGTTGGGACAGTGCTGTACTTCATGCTCACGGGTCGGCTTCCGTTTGAAGCTCGGAATCCGGTCCAGCTCGTTTCGCGAGTCCTGGCAGACAAGCCGAGACCTCCACACTTGCGCCGACCAGGGATCCCAAAAGGGCTTTCACAACTTATCCTAAAATGCCTCTCCAAAGAGCCTCGATATCGGTTCGCCCACTATTCAGACCTGAGAAATGATTTGGCTCGCTATGGGACCGCAGTCATAAGATTTGCTTCTCTTAGAAGCCGCTTTGGGGCTGGCTTGATTGATCAGATGCTGTTTGTTTTCGGGGCCTTGATCACATGGTCAGTTCTGGCCAACCCCGTCTCGATGGACTTTCACTGGACCAGTTTTCTTGCAATGCTCTATTACACCATCACCGAGGGTGTTTGGGGTTGTTCCCTAGGAAAAGCTGTGATCGGCCTTAGAGTAATCGGCCCCGACAGGGGCACTCCATCCTTGAGTCGGTCCCTTGTTCGGAGTTCCTGCTTCATTCTGTTTTTGGAGCTAGTCGGCCTCATCATGGGACCCATCAGAGAGGCCTCACCCAGCGGACAGAGCATGCTCTTGTTCACTGGACTGAACATCTTACGGATAGGAATTCCGATCCTTCTTTTCGGTCTGATTTTTGCCACGGCCCGGAAGCGCAATGGGTGGGCCGGTCTGCACGAGCTGATCAGCGATTCCCGAGTTGTCCAGGCCAAGGGCCTGGAGGAACGGCACCGGCTGCCCGCTCAACCTATGAGACCGGTCAAAGCCAATGGTCAGATCGGTCCCTATCGAATCACCGGGGAGATCACCCGGAAAGACGATGAGAGATTGATTCTGGCCCGTGATCCCGACTTGCAGCGTGAGGTCTGGGTCCACGTGAGAGACCGAAGGGCTCCTGTTCTGACGAACTGGCGGCGTGATCTCGATCGGCCTGGCCGGCTACGATGGCTCAACGCCAAAAGAGAAGAATCACAATCTTGGGATGCCTACGAGGCATTGAGTGGATGGCCGTTGTTGAGGCTCATCACCCGCGACCAATCGGGCGGAGGGGCACTGTCAGGACAGCCGTGGCACCATGTCAGATACTGGTTTCAGGACCTGGCTGTCGAGCTGCTTGCTTCTTTGGATGATCCGTTGCCCAGAACCCCTTTGAGCATGGAAAGAGTCTGGGTCACAGCAGAAGGTCGGGCAAAGCTGGTCGACACACTACCCCCCATTGTCGAAGGACAACCGCCGGGACCTCAAGAGATTTCTTTGGCAAACATCCAGCCGTTTCTAAACCGCGTCGGCTGTTCTGCCCTGGAAGGCAGGGTTTGCGGACCTCGGCGAAAGGGACCCAACGCGCCAGTCCCCATTTCCCTTCGAGAGTTCTTCAAAGATCTGAGCCGGTCAACAGTCAAGACGCCGAGCCAGCTGTTAGAGAAACTTGAGAAACTTTTTCACCAGGATGCAGTCCTGTCTCCGGCCCGACGTTTGGGGCCTTGATGAAGTTCTCGGTCTGCCCTCGGTCGGTGTAGTGGTCATAAAGTGATTGGGAGCAGAGATCGTCCCGGTTGGTGACCACAAAGCGACGATTGATCCCGCGCTGATCGACCTCCACTTTGACAATGACGCGACGGGATCGATCCCAGCTGTTGGCTCGATAAAGAAACTCGTCAAACTGACGCTGTTTTTCCTCCCGCTCAACGAACCTTTCCCGAGTCGAATCCAGCAGGGGCTCGACCACTCGCTGCAGGCGAGGGTTGCGACTTAACCCAATGACATATTGGAGTTGATTCTCTTCACCTTCACAGAACTCGTAGAGCCGAGGCGTGGCAAAGCCGCTGTCGGCCCGAATCTCAATCTCGACATCCGTCCCCACTGCTTGTCGGATGGCCTCCACGACGCGCTTCAGAATGGGCACGATGTGAGAGGCAGCCCCCTTGTTGCCAGGTCTCAACACGGCACAGACCAGGTCTCCCGTGGCGGCATCGAAGATCAGCAAAGGATGCAGAATGTGGTTTCGGTAATACCCGTGGTAGAAGGCGAACTCCTGTTGGCCGTGAGTGTGGTCGTCGGTACTGTCCAGATCCAGGATGATCTTGGCGGGACGTCTCTTCTTCAGGGAGCGCACATAACGGCGTAGCAGCCACCGGCTCAGACGCATCAGATCCTTCTTGGTGACGGAGTTCTCCAAGCGGGAGAAAGTCGGCTGGGTGGCCAAATCGGGATCGCTCTCGGGCAACTGATCACAGACTGTCTTGAGCATCGGATCCGAGCGCAGCGTATCGGCGTCATTACAGTCTTCGTAGCCGGCCACGATCTGCAACACTCGTTGTCGGATCAACTTCAACAGGTCATGACGAATGTAGCGTCGGTCCCGGCTTTCCGCAATACACGAACTGAAGCCCTCGCACAATCGATGTTGCCGATCCAGCGATCCAAACAACAACCATCCTGCGTCGGAAGTGAGGCTCCCCCCATCAAAACGAGCTGTGATGTCTCTGTGGCTGTGAAATGGCAGGGTATTCTGGCAGACTGTTTTCAACATAGCCGTAGCTCCTGTTTAGGGTTGTTTTTATGTAAACCCTTTTATATCAGAGAGCTACGGCTTTTTTTCTGGACCCAAATCTCACTCGGATTCAGATCTCTTGCATAATCCGGGCTAGAATTGAGTTGCCGAAAGTATCCATCCGGATCCCATATCCTAAATGTAAACAAAACCGAGGCGGGTATCGACACGGCCTTAGTTAGTGCAACGGCTAACATGACGTTGACGCTCAAGGACTTAGCCAATGCCGTGGTAGCTCAGCAAGAGCTGGCTTTGGGATCCGAGAGCCAAACTGCACAGTTTTTCCAAGAATTCTTTGGGCTAGCCTTGGGCTCGTTTTCAGGAACCCTGATCATCAAAAGTGACACCGACATCGCGGTGTTGTCGTTGCAAATTTTAAACGGGCTCCAAACCGCAAGCCTTCCTTCGGGTACACTCTAGGTCAGATAGCGTTTGAGGGTGCAACCGTAGAACGGTACGAAATCCGATATGAGGAATGTTGACTAGAGGGCAGAAGATACCCGGCTTAGCCGATCTCTAGGCCCTCGAGCGCTGCAAGAAAAGGGAGCCGGTGCACCCAGATGACTGAGACCGAAGACTCCTGAGAAGAGGTTATAGATGAAGGTAGACCAAGAACTTTTGGTTTCCTGTTTTGCCGCCCAAAGAGTTGCGCTGGGGGCTTGGGCCGGATAGCGAACATGAACGTCAACCCAGGCGTTCCGCTAGTCATGATCAGTGGAAGGCGACCCATGAGAGACAGTTCTTTTTCGATCATATCGCGGCGTACTTTGCTATGGAGATTTGCATGCGGATTGGGCATGTCAGGACTGGCGAGGCTTTGGGGCGCGCAGGCGGAGGCAAGTCCGATCTCCGCTGCCCCGGGACTGCCCGAGAATTCCCGCGACCGACTTCAACTACCTTTTCGGCATATCCATCTGGACTTCCACACTTCGCCGGGTATTCCGAGCGTCGGAGAAGACTTCACGACCGATGAGTTTGCCCAGGTCTTGAAAGAGGCGGCCGTCAACTCCATCACTGTCTTCGCGAAGTGCCATCAGGGGATGTCGTATTACCCCACGAAAGTAGGAGTTCGCCATCCGGGCCTCCAATTCGATCTTCTGGGAGAGACGATCGAGGCGTGCCATAAGGTGGGGATCCGCGTCTCCGTCTACCTCAGTACCATGTACGACCAGCACATTTGGCAGCGCCATGGTAATTGGCGTGTGCTGGATGCAGAAGGCCGTGAGGATGGGCATCGTGGAATCACTGGGCCGCTGACCCCGATGCTTGGCAGGGTCTGCATCAATACGCCCTACTTGGACTACTTAATCGCTCAGGCGGAAGAAGTCCTGAAAGGTTACGACGTTGACGGAATCTTCTACGACAACTACCTCTACCGTGACTTTGGTTGCTGCGGCTCCTCCTGCATGAGGGAACGAGAGAAACTGGGGCTGGACTCAACCAAGAAAGAAGATCGGCTCGAGCATGCCCGGATGGTCCTGCGGGGGGCGATGGATCGACTCGCGGACATCGTGCGCCAGCACAAGCCGCAGGCGAGCGTCTATTTCAACGGGCCGATCAGCTTACACCGCAACTCGCCAGAATTCATCCGTTCAGTGCTGAAGCACTACACGCACATCGAGATCGAGGCCCTTCCAGGCGGAAGCTGGGGCTATGCCTATTTCCCTGTGGCTTCGCGTTATTTGCGCAACCTGGGGCTGGATTGCATGGGGATGACCGGCGCCTTTCATCGCAGTTGGGGGGATTTTGGTTCGGTCCGCAACCAGGCTGCTCTCGATTACGAATGCTTCAGCATGCTGGCTCAGGGTATGAAGTGCGCCATTGGCGATCATCTTCATCCGAGTGGCCGACCGAACAGAGTTACCTACGAGCGCATTGGCCGAACCTATCGTAGTGTAGCGGAAAAAGAGCCGTGGTGCACGGGTGCCCGGACAGTCACTGAGATTGCGTTCCTGACGGTCGATGCCGGCCCTCGGTCAAGTGGGTCCGATCTCGGGGCCGCGCGGATGCTGTCGCAGTTGCATCATCAGTTCGACATGCTCGACCGCGAATCCGATTTCGCCAGGTACAAACTGATCATTTTCCCCGATAGCGTTCGGCTCGACAATAGTCTCCGCAAAAAGCTGAAGGACTATCTGACCGGTGGGGGAAAAGTAATCCTCAGCCACGAATCAGGTCTAGACGAGAAAGGTCGGCAGTTCGCGTTACCCGAGATCGGCATCGAGTATGAAGGGCCCTGGAAACACGAGGTGCAGTACCTCGAAGTCCTGAAAGGTCTGAACCAGGGGCTTCCCGACATGGTGCACGTAGCGTACGAGAAGGGTTGCGCCGTAAAAGCCCGACAGGGGACTACCATATTGGGGCGGATTTGGAGTTCCTACTTTGATCGTGACCACTCGCACTTCCAGGTAGAGCAAACGCCCTTTTCCACAGCGACCGACTACGTCGCAGTCGCGGCACGAAGCAACGTCATCTATATTGCGGTACCGATTTTCCGAATGTATACACAGTTCGGTTACAAGTTCTACCGACAGCTGGTTGGCAACTGCATCAGACGGCTTGTCAAGAATCCTCTGATTCTAACCGAGGGACCCTCGACGGCAGAAATCACTGTGACGGAACAGGGGGGACGGCTAATCGTCCACCTGCTGCACTATGTGCCCGAGCGGCGAGGTGGACAGCTCGATGTCGTGGAGGATGTCATCCCTCTGATGGAGCTGAAAGTGGCTCTTCGCATGGCACAGCGTCCTCGGCAGTTGTATTTAGCGCCGCAACGACAGAACTTGGCGTTCGATTATGTTGAAGGATATGTTCGTTTCGTCGTTCCAGTCGTCAAAGGGCACCAAATGGTGGTGTTCGAGACGTGAAAGAGTTCGACTAGGTGCTGAGAGGACCCGGTTCGAAGAGACTATTGGTGGTCGTGATGTCAGAAGGCGGACGTTGGCATCCAACCATAACGAGGGCAATGAGAAAGACCAAGTGACCGGCGTGACTTCGTTGACCTGACATGATTGTCCACCCATATTGAACTCATCACCGTCACCAAAGACCCTGTACATCTCCCCTGCTGTCTTCAGTTCAACGGAAAGAAAGCTCAACAACGCGATCGCCCTCAAGGAGTTCCTGGAAACTCATTGCTAGCCCGGATTATGCAAGAGATCTGAATCCGAGTGAGATTTGGGCCCAGAAAAAAGGCCGTAGCTCTCTGATATAAAAGGGTTTACATAAACAACGACCCTAAACAGGAGCTACGGCAATGTTGAAAGCAGTCTGCCAGAATACCCTGCTATTTCACAGCCACCGAAAGATCACGGCGCGTTTTGATGGGGGGAGTCTGACTTCCGACGCAGGATGGTTGTTGTTTGGATCCCTGGATCGGCAACATCGGTTGTGCGAGGGCTTCAGTTCGTGTATTTCGGAAAGCCGGGACCGACGCTACGTTCGTCATGACCTGTTGAAGTTGATTCGACAACGAGTCTTGCAGATCGTGGCCGGCTACGAAGACTGTAATGACGCCGATACGCTGCGCTCCGATCCGATGCTCAAGACAGTCTGTGATCAGTTGCCCGAGAGCGATCCCGATTTGGCCACCCAGCCGACTTTCTCCCGTTTGGAGAACTCCGTCACCAAGAAGGATCTGATGCGTCTGAGCCAGTGGCTGCTAGGCCGTTATGTGCGCTCCCTGAAGAAGAGACGTCCCAGCAAGATCATCCTGGATCTGGACAGTACCGACGACCACACTCACGGTCAGCAGGAGTTCTCCTTCTACCATGGGTATTACCGAAACCACATTCTGCATCCTTTGCTGATCTTCGATGCCGACACGGGCGACCTGGTGTGTGTCGTGTTGAGACCTGGCAACAAGGGGGCTGCCTCTCACATCGTGCCCATTCTGAAGCGAGTCGTGGAGGCCATCCGACAAGGAGTGGGGACGGATGTCGAGATTGAGATTCGGGCCGACAGCGGCTTTGCCACGCCTCGGCTCTACGAGTTCTGTGAAGGTGAAGAGAATCAACTCCAATATGTCATTGGGTTAAGTCGCAACCCTCGCCTGCAGCGAGTGGTCGAGCCCCTGCTGGATTCGACTCGGCTGCAGTTCGTTGAGCGGGAGGAAAAACAGCGTCAGTTTGACGAGTTTCTTTATCGAGCCAACAGCTGGGATCGATCCCGTCGCTTTGTGGTCACCAACCGGGACGATCTCTGCTCCCAATCACTTTATGACCACTATACAAACCGAGGGCAGACCGAGAACTTCATCAAGGCCTTCAAGAATCATCTGAGCATGGACCGACTCAGCTGTCATCGATTCCTGGCCAACCAGTTTCGACTCCTCCTGCATGCACTGGCTTACCAGATGTTCGTGCGCCTGCGCGACTATCTGCACGGAACCCCCTGGCACAAGCTCGAAATCGAAACCTTACGTCGTCGTGTCCTCAAGATCGGGGCCCGCATCCGACAAACCACTCGACGCATCTGGGTCCATCTTTCCTCAGCCTTTCCCGAACAACCCCTCTTCCACCTCGTCTTGAGTCGCCTCAACTCCAGCTAGCTTCTCCCAGTTCCCCAAAAAACCGCTTCCGATACTCATCCAGGCCCAGATCTGTCTGAAATTCACTCCCCTAACCACTCAAACGCCTCCCCAACCGATATTCTTCGCAAATCCGCCTGTCACACCTGCCCGCTTCCGAGTTGGGCCACTTCTCGACTCGTTTTTCAACACCGGACTACGGGTTTTGCATAATCCGGGCAACCGTAAGATCTTTCCTCGAGGGAGAGACGACACAATTACCCGACATCTTCGTCGGACCCGTTCGCAAGGATCTGGGACCACTGTGGGAGTGGCTGCCCAGGGGGGGGCTGGAGCACAACCCCAATGCCTATCTCGCGTCGGTGGAACCTCGTCCGGCGGAGGTTAGCGCCAACATGACGGGTTTAGGATAGTGAAGAAGGAGGCAACACAGCCCGTAAAGCAGGATCCGAGGAGGAATGCCCTGGGGCCTGCTGAGTTTGTGACGGAAAAGAAAACACCAACACGAGGGGATCTCAGGCTGCTCATCGTGAGTCAGGACTTTCCTCCCAGACGCGGTGGAACACAGAGATACACCCTCGAAGTAGCTCGCCAGTTCAGCCGAGTTTGCCGCAACGTGACAGTTGTGGTTCCCGGCCTTACAGGTGGGAGTGCGGAGGCGGAGAATCATTCCTTCCAACTCATCCGTCTACCGGGTAGGGAAGACACGTTGTCGGTGCGGCTGGTTCGGTGGATGGCGAAGGCGAATCTTTCCTTCGACGCAGTACTCTGTGTCCAGTGGCCCAGTGCTCTCACATTGCAGCTCCTGCGTTTGGTCAGGCCCGGGATCCGAATCTATCTGACCGTGCACGGCCGGGAAGTGCTCTTCCAGCCTTTCCATGACCCAATTCGAAGCGCCCTCTACCGTCGGATGCGACATCGGTCTCTACACAAAGCCCACCATCTCTTCGCGGTGAGCCGGTACACCAGGGATCTTCTCCTACGTCAAGGTATTCCGCCTCACGCGATCACAACCGTGCCCAACGGCGTCGACGGAAGCTGGTCCCGCCCTAGCGATGTCGGGGCATGCCGCCAAAGGCTGGGAGTCGAGGGGCATCCCGTCCTGTTCACACTCGGCCGACTTGTCGAAGCGAAAGGGATTCAAGTTCTGCTTCATTCACTTCCTTCTATCCTGACGGCATTTCCCCGGCTGCAACTCATCATTGGTGGAGATGGTCCCTACGGAGACTCCCTGAAGGATCTGACATATCAACTCGGGCTGGCCGACCGGGTGCAGTTTACCGGGGAGATTGCGGATCAGCGGCTCATTGGATACTACGGTGCTTGCGTGCCGCACCGGAGGACTGGTCGAGGCAGTCGAGGACGGCCATACCGGTCGTCTCGTGGAAGCGGGGTGTCCCGAGCGGTTGGCCCGTGCTATCGAAGACCTGCTCCAGGATCGATCGACTTTGCGAACGCTCGGATCAAACGGGCGCCTGAGAACACTTCAAAGTTTCAGTTGGGAGAGATGTTGCGAGCAGATGCTGGAAAAGATGATTGCTGAGCAGAAATGTCCCTCTTCGGAAACACAACCACTCTAACCCGGATTATGCAAGAGATCTGAATCCGAGTGAGATTTGGGTCCAGAAAAAAAGCCGTAGCTCTCTGATATAAAAGGGTTTACATAAAAACAACCCTAAACAGGAGCTACGGCTATGTTGAAAACAGTCTGCCAGAATACCCTGCCATTTCACAGCCACAGAGACATCACAGCTCGTTTTGATGGGGGGAGCCTCACTTCCGACGCAGGATGGTTGTTGTTTGGATCGCTGGATCGGCAACATCGATTGTGCGAGGGCTTCAGTTCGTGTATTGCGGAAAGCCGGGACCGACGCTACATTCGTCATGACCTGTTGAAGTTGATCCGACAACGAGTGTTGCAGATCGTGGCCGGCTACGAAGACTGTAATGACGCCGATACGCTGCGCTCGGATCCGATGCTCAAGACAGTCTGTGATCAGTTGCCCGAGAGCGATCCCGATTTGGCCACCCAGCCGACTTTCTCCCGCTTGGAGAACTCCGTCACCAAGAAGGATCTGATGCGTCTGAGCCGGTGGCTGCTACGCCGTTATGTGCGCTCCCTGAAGAAGAGACGTCCCGCCAAGATCATCCTGGATCTGGACAGTACCGACGACCACACTCACGGCCAACAGGAGTTCGCCTTCTACCACGGGTATTACCGAAACCACATTCTGCATCCTTTGCTGATCTTCGATGCCGCCACGGGAGACCTGGTCTGTGCCGTGTTGAGACCTGGCAACAAGGGGGCTGCCTCTCACATCGTGCCCATTCTGAAGCGCGTCGTGGAGGCCATCCGACAAGCAGTGGGGACGGATGTCCTGTGTGAAGAGAATTGATCCGACAGTGGTCGAGCCCCTGTTGCAGATCGTGGCCGGCTACGAAGACTGTCGCGTCAATGGAGGTCGATCGCGCGGGATCAATCGATCTCTGCTCCCAATCGCTGCACTACACCGACCGAGGGCAGACCGAGAACTTCATCAAGCATCGGATCCGATGCTCAAGGCCAACCAGTTTCGACTCCTCCTGCAGTCTGTGCGCCTGCGCGATCAGTTGCCGTCGTCGTGTCCTCAAGATCGAGAGCCCGATCCGACGAACCATCGACGCATCTGGGTCCATCTTTCCTCAGCCTTTCCCGAACAACCCCTCTTTCACCTCGTCTTGAGTCGCCTGAACTCCAGCTAGCTTCTCCCAGTTCCCCGAAAAACCGCTTCCGACACTCATCCAGGCCCAGATCTGTCTGAAATTCACTCCCCCAACCACTCAAACGCCTCGCAACCCTTCGCCCGCCTGACAACTGCCCGCTTCCGAGTTGGGCCACTCTCGAGCCGCTTGCCCGGATTTCTCGGAGATAACAGCCGTCTCGAGCAGTGTCCAGCACAATCCTGAAGAGGAACATGGATACCCTGAGTTAGCTCGAGGCTCAGTTCCGACCCCGAAGGAAGCCTGCTGACGGACCCACAGTTACAACTGTGGGGTCAACTGAAAAAAATCGGGGGGCGCGTTCTGTGGTCCCTGGAACGGATCATCAGCCGCGGCTCGATCGTCCCGTTGGAACCCTTCCTCAATAGTACGGAATTCCCGTGGAGCGGTGAACTGGAAAAGAGTTGGAGAGACATTGCCACTCATCCAGTGTCGCCGAAGAATTGGAAACGAGGTTTCGAACAGATCTCGGTCGATCAGATCTCCGTCACCCGCGACAGGGCTGGATTCTTTCTTTATGGTTTCGGATACAAGGCCGCGAGAAACTGCCAACGCTGCCCCCGAACGACCCGACTGATCGAGCGGGTGCCAGGGATGCGAACCGCCTTCTTCTCGATCCTGCTTCCGGGAAAACATCCCTGAGCATCGAGGATGTTCCGCGGATTTCTTCGTTATCATCTCGCTCTCAAAGGAAGGCTGCTGGATTCGGGTTGCCGACCAGATCCGCGAGTGGCACGAGGGTGAGAGTCTGCTCTTCGACGACACCTATCCACACGAAGTCAGAAATGACACTCGTGAAGTCCGCATCGTCCTGTTTCTGGACGAGACCGCTCCGCGTCCCCTAAGCACTGTTGATCGGTCTGATTCGGCACTCTCCCTACGGCAGAAAGCCCGGCGCAACTTCGAACGCTGGAGTGAAAAGCGGGTACCCGTGCGGAGTGGGTCGCTCGAGCCGCCGCGACTGGGCACAATCCGATCTCGATTCCGCCCACTCCGTCTCGGTTGTCCTCCCCTACTTCAACGAACGCTACGCTGTCTGCTGGAGCAGAGCACCTCTCCGATCAACTCATCTTGGACAATGGCTCCGATGACCAATCAAGCGCGCTATCCCGGATTATGCAAGAGATCTGAATCCGATGAGATTTGGGTCCAGAAAAAAAGCCGTAGCATATAAAAGGGTTTACATAAAAACAACCCTAAACAGGAGCTACGGCTATGTTGAAAACAGTCTGCCAGAATACCCTGCCATTTCACAGCCACAGAGACATCACAGCTCGTTTTGATGGGGGGAGTCTGACTTCCGACGCAGGATGGTTGTTGTTTGGATCGCTGGATCGGCAACATCGATTGTGCGAGGGCTTCAGTTCGTGTATTGCGGAAAGCCGGGACCGACGCTACATTCGTCATGACCTGTTGAAGTTGATCCGACAACGAGTGTTGCAGATCGTGGCCGGCTACGTGTAATGACGCCGATACGCTGCGCTCGGATCCGATGCTCAAGACAGTCTGTGATCAGTTGCCCGAGAGCGATCCCGATTTGGCCACCCAGCCGACTTTCTCCCGCTTGGAGAACTCCGTCACCAAGAAGGATCTGATGCGTCTGAGCCGGTGGCTGCTACGCCGTTATGTGCGCTCCCTGAAGAAGAGACGTCCCGCCAAGATCATCCTGGATCTGGACAGTACCGACGACCACACTCACGGCCAACAGGAGTTCGCCTTCTACCACGGGTATTACCGAAACCACATTCTGCATCCTTTGCTGATCTTCGATGCCGCCACGGGAGACCTGGTCTGTGCCGTGTTGAGACCTGGCAACAAGGGGGCTGCCTCTCACATCGTGCCCATTCTGAAGCGCGTCGTGGAGGCCATCCGACAAGCAGTGGGGACGGATGTCGAGATTGAGATTCGGGCCGACAGCGGCTTTGCCACGCCTCGGCTCTACGAGTTCTGTGAAGGTGAAGAGAATCAACTCCAATATGTCATTGGGTTAAGTCGCAACCCTCGCCTGCAGCGAGTGGTCGAGCCCCTGCTGGATTCGACTCGGGAAAGGTTCGTTGAGCGGGAGGAAAAACAGCGTCAGTTTGACGAGTTTCTTTATCGAGCCAACAGCTGGGATCGATCCCGTCGCGTCATTGTCAAAGTGGAGGTCGATCAGCGCGGGATCAATCGTCGCTTTGTGGTCACCAACCGGGACGATCTCTGCTCCCAATCACTTTATGACCACTACACCGACCGAGGGCAGACCGAGAACTTCATCAAGGCCTTTAAGAATCATCTGAGCATGGACCGACTCAGCTGTCATCGATTCCTGGCCAACCAGTTTCGACTCCTCCTGCATGCACTGGCTTACCAGATGTTCGTGCGCCTGCGCGACTATCTGCACGGAACCCCCTGGCACAAGCTCGAAATCGAAACCTTACGTCGTCGTGTCCTCAAGATCGGGGCCCGGATCCGACAAACCACTCGACGCATCTGGGTCCATCTTTCCTCAGCCTTTCCCGAACAACCCCTCTTTCACCTCGTCTTGAGTCGCCTGAACTCCAGCTAGCTTCTCCCAGTTCCCCGAAAAACCGCTTCCGACACTCATCCAGGCCCAGATCTGTCTGAAATTCACTCCCCCAACCACTCAAACGCCTCGCCAACCGATATTCTTCGCAAATCCGCCTGTCACAACTGCCCGCTTCCGAGTTGGGCCACTTCTCGAGCCCTTTTTCAACAGCGGATTACGGTTCTTGCATAATCCGGGTTAGGCGAAGCCTTCAGGAGGCTTGGGGGTACACTGCGGAGGTGTCTGAGTATCGGAAAAGTTCGCATGCAGTGTATCGGCTGAGATATCACTTTGTGTTCATCACCAAGTACCGCAAGCCGGCTCTGCGAGGAGAGATCGGGAAAGAGGTGCGGGATCTGACGCGAGAGATTTGCCGATCGTTGGATATCGAGATCGTGAAGGGGCATGTGCGACCCGATCATGTGCATTTGTTGTTGGATGTGCCGCCGAGATTGGCGCCGAGCCGAGTGATGCAGGCGATCAAAGGGAAAACGTCGCATCATCTACTGCAAGATCACCGCAAGTTGCGCAAGGAGTTTTGGGGACGACATCTTTGGGCACGAGGGTACTTCGTGGCGACGACTGGGAATGTGAGCGATACGATGGTTGCAGAGTATATAGAAACCCAAGATGTCGAGACCCGAGACGACGATTTTCGGGTCACTGAGTAGTCAGCCTGCGAGCGAAGCGAGGTCTTTAGGCGACTTCAGTCGCATGTCGAATCCACCGCCTTCAGGCGGTGGAGAGTGGGACCCTTCTCAAGAACAGGGATCGTGATTTGAGTTTGATCCGGCCGATTTTGTTTACCTTACGAACCAGAAAGTGAGCCGGGTACTCGAGTTTGGGAGGTTTTCTGGGATAAGACCTAGGGGAAGGCTTGTATAGATCCGAGGGAGTTTTTCCAGCCAGCGCCTGGTGAGGCCGTTTCTGGTTGTAGTAACGCTGGAAGCGATCAAAGCGTTGCTGCTGCGCCGGCAGGGTGCCAGCAGCAGGGCGAGTGGTTTCTGCCTTGAGGGTGCGATGCATGCGTTCATGACGGCCATTCTGCTGCGGTTGACCTGGTTGGATTCGCAGCGGCTGGATTCCCAGCTTGATCCACCACACAGCCAGACGTGAGAGACCACATAAGGCGGTAGAGGAAAAGGGTGCCCCGTTGTCAGTGAGGATCTGTTGAGGTAAACCGCAGCGGCGAAACAGCTGCTCGAAAACAGGTCGAACACCCGTGGATCGGGTCGAAGTCTTGGCACTACAGGCCAACAGATAACGGCTGTGGGGATCGAGGATCGTCAAGGGATAACACCACTGCCCGTTGCCGGTTTTAAACTCTCCCTTGAAGTCGGCCGTCCAGACATCGTTACAGTTTCGGATTTCGACGATAGGCCGCCCCGGGTGGGCCCAGCGCCGGCGCCGGCGCCGGGGCTTGATCAGTTCATGACGTTTGAGGACTTCCCCGGCAGTTGAGAAAGCTGGAAGAGGTAACTGTGGACGAAGCTTCTCTAAGTGCTGAATGATCTTGACTGGCCCCCAAGTGGGATGGCGTTTGCGCAGCTGCACAATCTTCCGCTCCAGCTCTGGCGGGGTCTTGTGAGGACAGTAGTGGGGAATTCGAGAGCGATCCGTCAGTCCCTCCAGGCCTTCTTGCTTGTACCGATTCCACCACTTGTAGGCTGTTTGACGGCTCACCCCATACCGTTTGCTCAGCTCACTGAGGGTGTACATTCCAGCTTTCACATCCATAACAAAACGAAACCGTTGTTCCACAGCTTGGGTCTCCAGCCAGGGCATAGGGCCTCTCCTTTCCTGCCCTATGCTCTAACTCCACTGTGTAAACCATGTACCCGGTTTGTTTTGTAAAGGATGTACCCGGTCAGTACCCCACAACCCAGAACCCAGAACCCAGAAACCCCCCAAGGTTTCTGCTATCCTCGGGCCGTCATGAGCACAACACTTCGAGTACGAATTGTTTCCTGTGATGCCAAGGTGATCGGGTCCCTGGTGGGAGGTTGCCGAATCACGATCCGGGATGTGGAAAGTGGGGAGATTCTTGCCCGCGGCGATCATCTGGGAGGCTCGGGTGATACCCGGGCCATTATGAAGGCTCCCCGCCAGCGGGGGGCCGTCGTTTTCGAAACACCCGGCACAGCTCACTTCGAGGCCCGACTCAATATTGCTGAGCCGACTCTCGTCGAGGTCCGTGCAGAGGGACCTCTGGCCTTCCCGCATGCCATACAGAGCACCACCAGGACGACCTGGGTGATTCCCGGAGAGGATGTCAGAGGGGAGGGCCTGGTGATGGAGCTGAGCGGCTTTATCGTTGACATCCTGGAACCGCACGGAGTCGACGTTCTCCACTCCGGAGACCCTGTTCGCCTGGAAGCAGGGGTGAGGTTGCTCTGAGGGTGCCCCATCGAGCCCGGGGGGCTCTGGGATGCAGACAAGATCACGATCCGGGCTGTGGCCATGCACAAGGGCCAGCTCATAGCCGATCTGATATTGACCTACGCGGGTCGGACCAATGTCTTTGCCGGGGACTTTGATTTGGGAGTAGTTGAGAAGGACTACGAGGTGCTGAGCATCCTGGTCACGGCTGCGCAGCCGGAGACGGCCAATTTCGGGGCCGGCCGAATGAATGTCAAACTGACTCCATGAATATCTACTCCGGCTTCCTCCTGCTTTACCTGGTGGCTCTGGTGGCCATTGCGTTGTGGGGCAGTCGGCGTGTCGAGACCCAGGAGGACTTTTCCGTCGCTGGGAGGAGTCTGAGTCCGTTTGTTCTTTTCGGAACGCTCCTTGCCACTTGGATTGGCACCGGCAGCATTTTCGGGAACGCAGAGAAGACCTTCAGGGTCGGAGTGGCTGCCGTCATTATTCCGATTGCTTCACTGGCCGGCATCTGTGTTCTCTATTTCCTGGCCGCCCGGGCTCGAGGGCTGCGGGGAATCACGGTTCAGGATCTTCTGGAGCGACGATACAACGCCGGTGCCCGGTTGCTGGGCACCATCTGTCTGGTCATCGCCTACACGACCATCGTGTCCTACCAGTACCGGGCGGCCGGGGCGGTTTTGAACCTGGCAATTCCCGAGATCTCTGTGCACACCTCGATCCTCATTATCTCTGCCTTCATCATTCTCTATACCTCCATCGCCGGAATGATCTCCATCGCGCATATTGGAGTGATTCAGGGTGTGACCATGATTCTGGGAGTTGCCATCTCACTCCCGGTGTTTCTGTACAAGGCGGGAGGAATCTCAGGAATGTCGGAGGTTCTCGATCCCTCCCATTTTCAACTCTTCGGACCCATTTCATTCCTGGAGGGAGTTGGAATCATGCTCCCGGCGTTTCTGCTGCTTCTAGGCGACGCCAACATGTACCAGCGCTTCTTTTCAGCCAGAAGCGAAGGAGCCGCGCAGAAGGCCGTGCTGTGGATGCTGGGGGGAGTCGCTTTCATGGAGACGGCAATCATTCTTTGCGCGTGGGTGGCCAGCTCCCTCGAACCCGACCTCGAGATTCACGGACGCGTAATCGCATACGCCGCACGGGATCACCTTCCAGCCCTGTTAGGCGCCTTCATGCTGACGACCATCATGGCGATCGTATTGTCCACGGCCGGCAGCTACCTGCTGGCTCCTGCCACCTGTCTGGTTCGGGATATTTACCAGAGATTCCTGCATCCCCAGGCATCCGAGCGGTCGCTGGTAGTACTCCTGCGTGTGGTCGTCATCGGCTTGGGGTTGATTGCCTATCACCTCTCGACCCTTTCCGATGAATTCCTGGAAGTAGCCCTCCTGGCCTACACAATTTACGGGGCCGGGATCACTCCCGCTCTGATTGCCGCGTTCTTCTGGAGACGTGCGACGGCAGCCGGCGCCATGTCGTCCATTCTCTCGGGAACCGCCGTAACCTTGCTCTGGTACAAGTTTCAAACCCAGCTGGGTGCCTGGGGGGCAGTGGACGCTGTGGTTCCTGCGATCGCGGTCTCTCTGTCCACACTTATTACGGTCTCGTTGTTGACCCGGCCGGAGGCGCCTGAAAAGGTCGACCCGTTTTTTCAATAGGTTCTGGGTTCTAGGTTCTGGGGTACTGACCGGGGCGGTTGAACATCACTCCCGGCGGTCGGGGGCTCTGAGGCCCCTTACTTTCAAGATTCTCAGAACCCAGAACCTAGGGCTAGGACCCAGAACCCAATTCAGATTAGATTCAACTGCCGGGCCGGGGGATAGCGTTTCAATTGTCGATTGATCAGGAGATTGAGCTTTCGGATCTCACTTTGAGACAAGTTGCCTCTGGAGCGTGCCAATTCACGGCGGCAGGCCTGCAGTCCAGCGCTGCAGGAAATGGATCGAAGTTCGGACTTGAGCTGATAAAACGTTGCCGAATAAGCGCCCGTCAGTTCGTCGATAAACGCATAGGAAGTTCGATGTATCGGGCAGGGACCCAGTCGGCTGATAGCTTGCTGGTGTTCAGCAGTGGAGTAGCCCTTGTGACGAGCCAGCCCATAACCTGGGTACTGTCGGTCCAGACGCGCCATCAGGCGGTCCCGGTGAGTCTTCGCCAGAATCGAAGCGGCTGCGATGGAAAAGTGTCTGCCGTCGCCTCCAACTACAGCCTCCTGGGGAATGGACAGATCGGGCAGCGAACGCGCGTCAATCAGGAGATGGTCCGGTTCAACGGCCAGGTTGTGGACAGCCCTCCGCATCGCCTGCAGGGACGCCTGATACACGTTGATGCGGTTGATTTCCCCTACCTCCGCGATTCCAAGGGCGTAGCTTGCGGCCTGCTTTCTGATCTCCCTGGACAGGCCTTCACGTGTTTCCGGGTCCAGATTCTTGGAATCGTCCAGTCGCTTGATCGTCACACCCGGTCGGAAGATCACTGCGGCCGCAACGACTGGGCCGGCCAGCGGGCCGACTCCGGCTTCGTCGACTCCCGCCACGGCTTTTCGGCCCTGATTCCACAAGTCTCTTTCCAGTTCCAGCAGCTTCTCCAGGCGCTTGTTCTCGAACTGTTCCGCAGCCACCCGTCTCGCCAGGATGGCGTGAATCTTCCGGACTCCCCGTCGTGGGTCTCTGCGCATCCGCCTCAGCATGTAGGCAGACGGAGCACGCTGTTCTTTCAGATAGGCTTTTCCAATTTGAGCAACTGACTGTGACTCCAGTGATTGTCTTGGCATCAGGGATCCAGAAACATGAGGTTGCCAAAGGCGGCCGGGTTGAGAACATCCGGGCAGGGAGCAAAATCCGGCCTCCAGAGCAGGTACTCGGTCTCCTTCCCCAGCTCGATGACGCGGGCCAGGTTCAGTCGCCAGATGGCACCCGCTTGGGGGGGCGCCACCGACCAGAGAGGTGACAGAACCTCCAGAGGGAGCGACAGGCAGAGCTTCCAACTCTTGCCGGAATCGCCCTGTACGATCTCGATCCGAGCCTCTGATTCCCACTTCAAATCGATATCGGCGCCTGCCCGCAGGACGTGGGCGTCAACACATCTCCCCTGAGAATCAATCTCCAGTTTCACACTGGTTCCCACAGATTCGGGCTGAATGACTACCACGACGGTGTCTCGACCTTGACGAGAATCGCTGGCCCAGCAGTCGAAATGAAAGAGCAATTCCTGGTCGGACCAGGCTGAGCCGACCAGGGTCAGGTTGGGCCAGCCAGGGCCCTTCTCGTTCAACAGGTGGCGACCCAGACAATCTCTTTCAATCGAGACTCGTTCCTCACCTCGCAGCCAGGGGGGTGCCCCCGCATTCAGTTCCGTGGAGTCGACGCGGAAAGAAAAGAGCGTGTTCTCAGGCATCCTAGGGCAATTATAATTCTTGACGATGAAAGGAACCCGCTTCACTTATCTGCAACAGGTGTATATCACTTTGATATGCCGCCTGGCGTGGATGCTGGTGTGGCTGATCAACTCCACTTCGCGCCTCCAGGTCGAAGGTTTAGGGAATTTAGAAGAGAGTGCCTCCCAGGGGGGAATCATTTTCAGTTTCTGGCACAACCAAATCTTCAACTGGAGTTATGCGGCACGCTTTCGTGACATTGTCGTGATGACCAGCCGCCATCTTGACGGGGAGTACATTGCCAGGATGATTCAGCTGTTTGGTTTTCGGGCAGCCCGGGGGTCCAGTACCCGCGGGGGAGTGGCTGCTCTGCTGGAACTGAAGGACTATCTGAGTAACGGCACCGATGTTGCCTTTACCATCGACGGTCCACTGGGCCCGGTCTACAAGGTCAAGCCCGGGCCCATCTGGCTCTCTCAAAAAACCGGTTTTCCCGTTCTCCCCGTGCACATCCAGCCACAGCGGTTCTGGGAACTGAACGGTTGGGACAGGTTCCGGATTCCAAAACCTTTCACGAATGTGTTCGTGCAATTCGGAGAGCCGATCCATGTCCCGCCCGACGCCGACCCGGATTCCTGGCTACCCGGATTTCAGGAAGGCATGGACCGATTGAGTGACAGGGCCGAGGATTTTGACTGGAGTCATTTTGGAGCCAACTGGGATTTGACGAAGAACCGAGCCTACCGCTACCGCACAGGGGAAAAAGAGTAGGACCCGCTTCCATGAGGCGATCGGCAAACGGCGGCGAAGAGTGGGAGGAGCCTCAGGGCTGCGCCGGGAATTTAAACGGCCGCCTCCCCGATGCTCCTCCCACTCTCGGGATCGGCCATGGGGGGTCTTCTATTCTTCAGCGGCCTCAAGTACTCTCGAATTCGGGTAGAAATCCAACCAGCCAGCCTGGTAGGCAAGGATACCCGGCAGCAGGCGCTCTTGATCGTCTTCCGCCCAGCACCCGTCAACTAGCCCGGATTATGCAAGAACCGTAGTCCGGTGTTGAAAAACGACTCGAGAAGTGGCCCAACTCGGAAGCGGGCAGGTGTGACAGGCGGATTTGCGAAGAATATCGGTTGGCGAGGCGTTTGAGTGGTTGGGGGAGTGAATTTCAGACAGATCTGGGCCTGGATGAGTGTCGGAAGCGGTTTTTCGGGGGAGCTGGGAAAAGCTAACTGGAGTTCAGGCGACTCAAGACGAGGTGGAAGAGGGGTTGTTCGGGGAAGGCTGAGGAAAGATGGACCCAGATGCGGCGAGTGGTTTGTCGGATCCGGGCCCCGATCTTGAGGACACGACGACGTAAGGTTTCGATTTCGAGCTTGTGCCAGGGGGTTCCGTGCAGATAGTCGCGCAGGCGCACGAACATCTGGTAAGCCAGTGCATGCAGGAGGAGTCGAAACTGATTGGCCAGGAATCGATGACAGCTGAGTCGGTCCATGCTCAGATGATTCTTGAAGGCCTTGATGAAGTTCTCGGTCTGCCCTCGGTTTGTGTAGTGGTCATAAAGTGATTGGGAGCAGAGATCGTCCCGGTTGGTAACTACAAAGCGACGATTGATCCCACGCTGATCGACCTCCACTTTGACAATGACGCGACGGGATCGATCCCAGCTGTGGGCTCGATAAAGAAACTCGTCAAACTGACGCTGTTTTTCCTCCAGCTCAACGAACTGCAGCCGAGTCGAATCCAGCAGGGGCTCGACCACTCGCTGCAGGCGAGGGTTTCGACTTAACCCAATGACATACTGGAGTTTATTCTCTTCACATTCACAGAACTCGTAGAGCCGAGGCGTGGCAAAGCCGCTGTCGGCCCGAATCTCAATCTCGACATCCGTCCCCACTGCTTGTCGGATGGCCTCCACGACGCGCTTCAGAATGGGCACGATGTGAGAGGCAGCCCCCTTGTTGCCAGGTCTCAACACGGCACAGACCAGGTCTCCCGTGGCGGCATCGAAGATCAGCAAAGGATGCAGAATGTGGTTTCGGTAATACCCGTGGTAGAAGGCGAACTCCTGTTGGCCGTGAGTGTGGTCGTCGGTACTGTCCAGATCCAGGATGATCTTGGCGGGACGTCTCTTCTTCAGGGAGCGCACATAACGGCGTAGCAGCCACCGGCTCAGACGCATCAGATCCTTCTTGGTGACGGAGTTCTCCAAGCGGGAGAAAGTCGGCTGGGTGGCCAAATCGGGATCGCTCTCGGGCAACTGATCACAGACTGTCTTGAGCATCGGATCCGAGCGCAGCGTATCGGCGTCATTACAGTCTTCGTAGCCGGCCACGATCTGCAACACTCGTTGTCGGATCAACTTCAACAGGTCATGACGAATGTAGCGTCGGTCCCGGCTTTCCGCAATACACGAACTGAAGCCCTCGCACAATCGATGTTGCCGATCCAGCGATCCAAACAACAACCATCCTGCGTCGGAAGTGAGGCTCCCCCCATCAAAACGAGCTGTGATGTCTCTGTGGCTGTGAAATGGCAGGGTATTCTGGCAGACTGTTTTCAACATAGCCGTAGCTCCTGTTTAGGGTTGTTTTTATGTAAACCCTTTTATATCAGAGAGCTACGGCTTTTTTTCTGGACCCAAATCTCACTCGGATTCAGATCTTTTGCATAATCCGGGCTAGTGCCATGGTAAAAATGTATCGATGGAAATGTTGCTGACAGCCACACTGTGGATTCTGGGATGGACGCTCGGTCTCTTGCTGCTGGGGTTTCTGTACCAGCATGTGGGAGGTCTGCGCGACGCCCGCCGGTTTCCTCCTCCTGGGTGCCGGGTTGATGTCGATGGCCACCGGCTGCATCTGATTGGGTCAGGCCAGGGGAGTCCGACGGTTGTTTTTGAATCGGCCCTGGGTGCCACCTGTCTGACCTGGGCGCTCGTCCAGTCGGAGGTGGCTAAGTTCACGACAACGGTGTCCTACGATAGAGCCGGCTGCGGCTGGAGCGACCAGGGTCCGATGCCCCGTTCGGCAGAACAGATCCTGCGGGAACTCCACCTTCTGCTTCGCCGTGGTTCCCTGAAACCGCCGTATCTCGTGGTGGGCCATTCCTACGGAGGTTTGACGGTCAGACTTTTTTCCCATCGCTACCCGGATGAGGTGGCGGGGGCTTTGCTTCTGGACCCGGCCGACCCCGACCAGTGGCTCAACCTGAAGGGTGAAGATCGGGCCAAGATCATGAACGGAGCAAGGTTGTCCCGTCGGGGAGTTTGGTTGGCCCGCTTTGGTCTGGCCCGGCTGGTCGTCTCTCTGGGAAGCGCGGGGGCCCAGTTACCCGCGCGACGGCTGGCCTCGTTTCTCAGTCAAGGTGTCCCCACACCGGTTCAAGATCGGCTGCTTTCTCCCATGCAGCGTCTCCCTCAGGAGGCTCGCGATGTACTGAAGTGGTTCTGGACCCGCCCGGCCTATTTTCAGGCCCTGGCCAGTCAGATCGAATGGGTCAGCCAGAGCGCACAACAGGTCCAGCTCAGCCCCCTACCCCCGGAACTGCCGCTTACAGTGATATCAGCCCCGAATCCCGATCCGCAGTGGATGCCCGGGCAGAAGAAGACTGCGGCCCAGTCATGCCGCGGGCGGCATCTGGTGGCGGAAGATAGTGGACACTGGATTCCGCTGGATCGCCCCGACCTGGTGGCGGAGACTCTGCGCGAAATGGTAGACGAAATACGGAGCCGGGACCGTTAGCGACCAGAGAAGACCCTGGATCTCCCCTTGCTCGCGGTCCGGGCTCCTTTTCCCGGCGGAAGTCGATGTCCTACCGTCTTGCTCAGGCGAAGGCCACCAGTCCCTTCAGGATGGCCCCGGCCAGGTAGGCCAGCATGGCAGCGATGCCACCAATCAGCAGAGTCTCCAGACCCGCACGGTACCAGCTCTCATCCACGAACAGGCACTTGACGGCGCCAACGCCAAAAAAGGCAATCCCGGTAAGCAGGGCGCTGATCGGAAAGGGGTCTTCGATGAGACCCGGCCAGCTCAGCTTCAAGACGAAACTGAGGAGCGGAATGAAGCCGAGCAGAATGAATGCACCGAAAGTGGATGCGGCAGCCCGCCAGGCTGACGGGCCGTGGACGGCAAGGCCCAGCTCCTCTCGCATCATGGTCTCCACCCAGCGATTCACATCTGAAGTGATGGTTTCCACAACGGTTTCCAGATCGGACCCGGAAAGTCCCTTGGCAGCGAAGATCTGGCGCACCTCCTCTCGCTCCCCCTCGGGGAGAACCTCGATGTGGTGCTCCTCCAGGCGCCTGGACCGCTGACGCTGCTGATCCTCTGCTTTGGTGCCCAGGAAGTTGCTCATGCCGAGCGAAAAGAATGAACAAATTTTCATGGCGCAGCACCTCTCAGAAAGAGCTGCCCAGATGTCGGCGCAGCGTGACATGCAGGCAGCGGATTCGCTCAGGGTGAGTGGTTCGGAGGTCCGGTTGAGCGCTGGGGCCGGAGTGGCAGCTGAGACAATCTTCGGGCCACGATACTCAACCTGCCGATCGGGCCTTTCGTCGAGCCAGCTCTGTGGAGGCATGATCCGCTGGTCTTGATTCTGCCATGGTAGCTGCTGAAACACCTCCAATTTTGAGTATATCCCGACCCACCGAAACGCGACCCGTGGAACTTCCACCACGGGCTGTTAGTAGGGAAGTCTCCTCTTGAAGGGAGTCGTTGCAGCGCCTCCGTCGATCATAATGCTATCCTGTTAGGGGTTGCCATTTGGCTCAATAGCATTGATAATCTCCGCGTACCTGATTCGGTACGTTGTTTTGTATCAATGCACTCGCGAAAGAAGGAATCGATGAACATCTACGTGGGTAATCTGCCCTACTCTGTGACCGAAGACGAGCTGAGGAATTTGTTTGGCGAGTTCGGGGAAGTCTCGAGCGCTAACATCATTACCGACCGGTACACTGGGCAGTCCAAAGGGTTTGGCTTTGTTGAGATGCCCAATCAGCAGGAGGCTGAAGAGGCAATCAGCAACATCAATGACAGCTCCGTCCAGGGACGGGATGTCAAGGTGAGCCAAGCCCGTCCCCAGAAAGATCGCCCCCCCCGGGGGCCTCGCTACTGAAGTGTTCTCCCGGGTAATTTCTGTTTTGTCCTGCGGGTGTGGCAGTGTGCCCAGGCGCGTCTCCTGGTCAAGGCCATCCCCTGAAGAGTGTCGATTGCCGGCCTTGTCAGGCCCCACCCTATCTCGGTGTCTCCGACGACTCGAAACTGAACGGCCAGCTGGGGTAGCCGTTGCTGAAGATCCTCCCAAAGCATCGTCGAACAGTTTGGCCCACTCCCGACCGTCCAGTTGGGTCCCGATCAATGGGGGTGAGTCTGGTTGTGTGTTCCTTCCAAGGCGGTGGCTCGGAGAACAAATCTGTCACTCGAGGTTGAAAGTTATGCAGGAAAAGTCGAAAGTTAAGGAAAAGGAGAAAGCGATCATGCTCAGCGTTCATATGCAGGTTGAATTAAAAGCGTCGCCCGACGAAGTTTGGAAGTTGATCGGCGGATTCAACGATTTGCCCGACTGGCTTCCTCCCATAGAAAAGAGCACTCTGGACGAGGCCGGCAAGATTCGGCATCTGTCTCTGGCCGGCGGTGGTGAGATTGTAGAGCTATTGGAAGAGCACAACGATGAGGAGCGTTACTATCGCTATTCAATCATAGATTCGCCGCTGCCCCTGTCCAACTACGTAGCTACTCTCCGTGTACACGCTCAGGGTGGCGGGGCTCACTCGATTGTGGACTGGTCCAGCAACTTCAATGCCGACGGTGCGCCCGATGAGGAAGCGATTGCCCCGGTTAAGGGAGTCTATCAGGCGGGGTTTGACCAGCTGCAAAAGATCTTTTCGGGCTAGCCGGCAGTGAACAAGGCTCGTACATCCATAAAATGCGCCCATTCCCACCAGGAGGCTTCCATGTCACAGGACAACTCCCGCCGAGACTTCTTTCGAGCCATGTTCGGCACCGCTGTCACCGCCGCTCTCGTCAGTGAGGCCCTGGCCCAGCAGGACAGTCCCAACGGACTTCCTACCCGCCGCCTGGGCCGCACCAACCAGCAGGTATCCATCCTTGCCCTGGGGGGCTGGCACATCGGGCTGCCCGCCAGACAGAACCGGCCGGAAGCAATTCGCATCATGCACGCGGCTATCGATGAAGGGATCACCTTCTTTGACAACGCCTGGGACTATCACGGCGGGCTCTCCGAAGAAGTCATGGGAGAGGCGTTGTCCAGCGGTGGCCGGCGGCAGAAGGTCTTTCTCATGACCAAAAACTGTGAACGGGACTACAAAGGAAGCCGTCGCAATCTGGAAGAAAGTCTGCGCCGTCTGCAGACCGATCACGTTGATCTGTGGCAGTTCCACGAGATGGTTTACGATAACGATCCCGACTGGGTCTTCGAGAAGGGCGGAATCAAGTACGCCCTGGAGGCGCAGAAAGCGGGCAAGGTTCGACACATTGGCTTTACCGGCCACAAGGATCCGCGCATCCACCAAAAAATGCTGCACAAGCCTTATGATTGGGCGACCTCCCAGATGCCCATCAATGTTATGGATGCCCACTATCGCAGCTTTCAGAAGAACGTTCTGCCCGTATGCCTGGAGAAGAATGTGGGTGTGATCGGGATGAAGAGTCTGTGTGCCGGTAAGATCCTGTCGGACACTCAGCTAACTGCCCAGGAATGCAGAGGCTATGCTCTGAGCCTACCCATCTCGACGCTCTGCACTGGCATCACGTCGATGGAGGAACTGCAGCAGGACCTGGCGATTGCCCGGAACTTCAAGCCGTTCTCCGATGCCGAGAAAAAGCAGATTCTGGCCCGGGCCGAGCCCGATGCCGGAGACGGCCGCCACGAACTATTCAAGTCTACTCAGATCTACGACGGACCCCACCACCGGCGGCAGCATGGATTCGAGGCCTGAAAATCATGCGCACCACAAATCCCCTGGGAAGACTTTTTGGTCGATCACCGTTCCGCCCCGTTCAGGAGCACATGGAAGTAGTGCAACAGTGTGTGGAGACGGTTCTCCCTCTTTTTGAGGCCCTGAGGGATCACGACCAGGAGGCATTGCTCAGACACAAGCAACAGATTTTCGATCTCGAAAACAAGGCCGATGAACTGAAGAACGACATCCGGTCACACTTGCCCAAGAGTCTTTTCATGCCTGTCGACCGACGCGACCTGCTCGATCTGCTGAATGCCCAGGACTCGATTGCCGACGCTTGCCAGGATATCGCGGGACTTCTGTCCGTCCGAGACATGCAAATCCCAGAACCCCTGAAAGACGGGCTGTTTCCCTTTATCCACTCCAACCTGGAGGCAACCCGGCAGTGCCGAAAAGTGATCAGCGAGTTGGATGAGCTTCTGGAGATGGGTTTTCGTGGTCGCCGCGTCGATCGAGTGATCGAGATGATTGAGGATCTGGGAAGGATTGAGACCGAGACTGACCAGCACGAGATGAAACTCACCGAACAACTCTTCCAGCATGAGGATGAGATGAAGCCGATCTCCGTCATTTTCTGGTACGAACTCTTTCGTTTGATCGCGGATATTGCGGACTACGCAGAAGATGTTGGCGATCGCTTGCGGCTCTTGATCGCGCGCTAACTGGGAAACGGATCCAATGGAATTCGGCCTCATCTTCGTCATCCTTGCCGTCGTGTTCGGCCTGTATATGACGTGGGGAGTAGGCGCCAATGATGTCGCCAATGCAATGGGGACCTCGGTCGGATCGGGGGCGATAACGGTCAAGAGGGCGATCCTGATCGCCGCGGTCTTCGAGTTTGCCGGTGTGGTGGTGGCAGGGGGCCACGTGACGGGTACGATTCGGAAAGGAATCATTGACTCGTCTCTGGTTCCATCGCCTGAGATCCTGGTGTTTGGCATGCTGGCCTCGCTGCTGGCGGCCGGGCTGTGGCTGATGATCGCCAGTTATTTTGGCTGGCCGGTATCCACCACTCACACCATTGTCGGCGCCCTGGTCGGGTTTGCCATCGTTGGCCTGGGCTTTGAGGCGGTGGAGTGGGGTCAGGTCGGCAGTATCGTTGCGAGCTGGATCGTCTCGCCCATACTGGGTGCAACCATCGCGTTCCTGATGAGCCTGAGTGTACGGCGCTTTATTCTGGATACTGATCTTCCCCTCCAGAGTGCCAAACGTTACGGTCCCGTTTACGTCTTCTTCATGGGTGTGCTGATCGCGCTGGTCACCCTCTTCAAGGGCTTGAAGCACCTGAACTTTGAGATGACCGGTGCACAGACGGTGGCTGTTGCACTCATTATCGGCCTGGCGATCGCCATCGCCGGCGAGCTACTGATTCGGCGGGTTCAGTTCGATCCGGAAGCGGAAAAGGACTTTCACTACGCCACTGTTGAGAGAGTATTTGCGCCTCTCTGCGTGTTTACAGCATGCTCCATGGCATTTGCTCACGGTTCGAACGACGTGGCCAACGGCATTGGTCCCCTGGCAGCCGTTGTCAGTATTGTGAAGACCCAGACCGTCACCCAGGAGTCTGCCTTGCCGCTGTGGATACTGGTGGTCGGCGGTTTTGGAATCGTCCTCGGGCTGGCCACAATGGGGTACCGGGTGATGAGAACCATCGGCACCAGGATCACGGAGCTGACGCCAAGCCGGGGGTTTTGTGCGGAGCTGTCTGCGGCAGCCACAGTTGTGAGTGCCTCCCGGCTTGGGTTGCCTGTCTCCACAACACACATCATCGTTGGTGCAGTGCTGGGAGTCGGCCTGGCACGCGGGATTGCCGCTATCGATCTACGGATCGTCGTCGGGATCGTGACCTCCTGGCTGGTCACTCTCCCCATTGGTGCCTCTCTGGCGGCTCTTTTCTACTTCGCCCTGAGAGCCATCTTTTCATAGGCTACAGGGGCTAAGTCAATCACCCTCTTGTGTACCGATCCAGGAAAGGCACGATCTCCGCGTAGGCAGCAGCTATCGCCTCCGGATCGGCGCCGCCGAAGCCGTGCTCTCCTCCCTCGAGAGTAATAAGCCTGTGCTCGACACCGTGTTTCGCCAATTCTTCAGCCATCATCACCGACTGCTGGTAGGGGACGTCGGTGTCCTCCGTCCCGTGCAGAAGCAGGGTGGGAGGATAGTCGGGGGTCACGTTCTTGACCGCCATGTAGGGGTAGAACTTCTCGGCTTCCGTATGCGGATCCCAGCCCGAGATCTCATAAGGCCAGATGCCGTGCTGGCGGCAGTGCACGTAAAAGGCTCCGCCGTTCCCCTTGCGATCCCGGACATCGGCGATGGGGGGTCCGCTCACCTGCTGGAAAGCCTCCTCCCGGCTCATGACGATCCGTTGGTGGCGGGGATGGGGGCTGGGCTGGCTGTACCAGTCGCCGATCAGGTCTCCGTAGCCGTAGATGGACACCAGAGCGGCCGGTCGCGGCTTGACCCGGAATCCGGCAGTCAGGGTCAGATAGCCTCCCGCCGAGGCGCCCCCTACGGCCAACCGGCTCACGTCGGCATTGAAGAGATCGGGTCCCTCGGAGTAGACCCACCGGAAGGCGTCCTCCACGTCTTCAATCAGAGCCGGAATCTTGGTCTCGGGCGCCAGACGGTAGTCAATGGAAACGATCGTGTAGCCGGCCTTCAGCACCGCTTTGTTGACCCGGCCGTCAATCGTCGCGCGATAACCCACCATCAGGGCACCGCCATGCAGCCAGACCAGAACGGGCCTGGTCACGCCGTCGTCGACCCAGTGGACGTCCGCCTTGATCTCCAGGTCTCCGACCTTCTTGTAGGTGTACGTGCAGCGGCAGAGCTCAGCGGTCTGGGAGGGGGTTGAAGGTAATGTATCCCTGGTTTCCACCGCACACCCCACGGCAGGGATGGAAGCGGCACAGGTCCCGAGAAAAGCTCGACGGGTGACAGATCCGGCTTTCGCCATGAAATTGCTCCTTGTTGTAGAAATCCGGGAAATTGTTGTAGGAGAAAAGCTAGTACACGCGCACAAAAGATGCAAGGGAGGGACGTCTTCGGCCGTCGGGACTTGCAGTAAGCGAAGTGAATCTTTAGTCCACGATTGCCTGGTAGGCCAGTCCTTTGATCATCTGCCGCAGTTTGAGGCCTCCGGCGGGATACAGCTGAGACAGGTAGACGATCACCATGTCCTCCTCTGGGTCTATGTGGAAAGAGGTAAAGAAAAACCCTCCCCACGAGTAGCCGCCCACAGATCCAAGTTCTTTCAGATCACCGGCGTTTCTGACCACTCCGAAGCCGAGGCCGAATCCGGGAGTGCCGTCCAGGTTGGTGAGGTGATCCTTGGTCATCCACTCCACCGTTTTCGACCCCAGTATCCTTACGCCGTCGAGTTCGCCTTTGTTGAGCATCATCTGGGCGAAGCGGGCGTAGTCGGACACCGTTCCCACCAGCCCACCGCCACCAGCAAAATTGCGTTGCGGGCCCGAGTAGGGCGTGGTGACCGAGAAGACCAGGGCCCCTGGTCCGTGCTGCATACCGTCGCCAACTCGCTCGATTCCTCCATTCTCTCCAGGCCGGTAAACGGCTGCCAGGCGGCTCACCTTTTCGGGAGGGAGGAAAAAGTGAGTATCTTTCATCCCTAGCCCGGATTATGCAAGAGATCTGAATCCGAGTGAGATTTGGGTCCAGAAAAAAAGCCGTAGCTCTCTGATATAAAAGGGTTTACAAAAACAATGACCCTAAACAGGAGCTACGGCAATGTTGAAAGCAGTCTGCCAGAATACCCTGCCATTTCACAGCCACAGAAAGATCACGACGCGTTTTGATGGAGGGAGCCTCACTTCCGACGCAGGATGGTTGTTGTTTGGATCGCTGGATCGTCAACATCGATTGTGCGAGGGCTTCAGTTCGTGTATTGCGGAAAGTCGAGACCGACGCTACGTTCGTCATGACCTGTTGAAGTTGATCCGACAACGAGTGTTGCAGATCGTGGCCGGCTACGAAGACTGTAATGACGCCGATACGCTGCGCTCGGATCCGATGCTCAAGACAGTCTGTGATCAGTTGCCCGAGAGCGATCCCGATTTGGCCACCCAGCCGACTTTCTCCCGCTTGGAGAACTCCGTCACCAAGAAGGATCTGATGCGTCTGAGCCGGTGGCTGCTACGCCGTTATGTGCGCTCCCTGAAGAAGAGACGTCCCGCCAAGATCATCCTGGATCTGGACAGTACCGACGACCACACTCACGGCCAACAGGAGTTCGCCTTCTACCACGGGTATTACCGAAACCACATTCTGCATCCTTTGCTGATCTTCGATGCCGCCACGGGAGACCTGGTCTGTGCCGTGTTGAGACCTGGCAACAAGGGGGCTGCCTCTCACATCGTGCCCATTCTGAAGCGCGTCGTGGAGGCCATCCGACAAGCAGTGGGGACGGATGTCGAGATTGAGATTCGGGCCGACAGCGGCTTTGCCACGCCTCGGCTCTACGAGTTCTGTGAAGGTGAAGAGAATCAACTCCAATATGTCATTGGGTTAAGTCGCAACCCTCGCCTGCAGCGAGTGGTCGAGCCCCTGCTGGATTCGACTCGGGAAAGGTTCGTTGAGCGGGAGGAAAAACAGCGTCAGTTTGACGAGTTTCTTTATCGAGCCAACAGCTGGGATCGATCCCGTCGCGTCATTGTCAAAGTGGAGGTCGATCAGCGCGGGATCAATCGTCGCTTTGTGGTCACCAACCGGGACGATCTCTGCTCCCAATCACTTTATGACCACTACACCGACCGAGGGCAGACCGAGAACTTCATCAAGGCCTTTAAGAATCATCTGAGCATGGACCGACTCAGCTGTCATCGATTCCTGGCCAACCAGCTTCGACTCCTCCTGCATGCACTGGCTTACCAGATGTTCGTGCCCCTGCGCGACTATCTGCACGGAACCCCCTGGCACAAGCTCGAAATCGAAACCTTACGTCGTCGTGTCCTCAAGATCGGGGCCCGGATCCGACAAACCACTCGACGCATCTGGGTCCATCTTTCCTCAGCCTTTCCCGAACAACCCCTCTTTCACCTCGTCTTGAGTCGCCTGAACTCCAGCTAGCTTCTCCCAGTTCCCCGAAAAACCGCTTCCGACACTCATCCAGGCCCAGATCTGTCTGAAATTCACTCCCCCAACCACTCAAACGCCTCGCCAACCGATATTCTTCGCAAATCCGCCTGTCACAACTGCCCGCTTCCGAGTTGGGCCACTTCTCGAGCCCTTTTTCAACAGCGGATTACGGTTCTTGCATAATCCGGGCTAGAGGTCCGAACAGCCGACTCTGCAGGAATTCGTCCAGAGTCATTCCGGAAACCACTTCCACCAGGCGTCCCAGCACATCGATGGACAGCCCGTATTCAAACCTCTCCCCGGGGTGAAATAGAAGTGGAATTCCGGCCAGGGTTCGAATGTCTTCCCCGGTCGTATTCTCGTCCAGCATCAGGCCGTGGTTGATCCCCGCGTTGTTGTACATCTCGCCCAACCGGCTGTTCCAGTGATAGGTGAGGCCGGAAGTGTGAGTCAGCAGGTTGTGAATCGTGATTGGTCCCCTGGCCTTGACCGGTTCTGTCTGGGCGGAATCTGCAGGCGGGAGAACCTTGATGTCCTTGAACTCCGGGAGGTAGTTGGAAACCGGATCGGTGAGCATGAAACGCCCTTCTTCATAGAGCATGACGACCGCCACGCTGGTCACCGGCTTGGTCATGGAAGCAAGCCGGAAGATCGTGTCTGGCCGCATCGGTCTGCCGGCCTCGCGGTCGGCCATTCCGTAAACGCCGAGTTGAGCTATCTTTCCGTATCTGGCTACCAGCGTCACCGAGCCGGAGATCTTTTTCTGCTCCACATGCTGGCGCATGACGGCGTCAATGCGAGCCAGGCGTTGCGGGGAGAAACCCAGTTCTCCAGCCTGGCCCCGTGGCAAACCCTGGGCCAGTGCCAAGGTGCAGAGGTCAGGGTGAGCCATGAGATGAAGAATGAAAAGGACAAGAATCGAGCGAATGCTCTTCGCATGGGGGCCTCCTCCCTACACGGGTCTGGTTTCCGTAAACGATGCAGGGGGGAGTTTAGAACAATCGTGGCAGGATCCAAAGTCCATGGCAGGGCAACCCTGGGGGTTGGCACTCCCAACGGGCCGGCACAAGACCGGCCCCTCCGTATTACAACCCGGAACCCGAAACCCGGAACTCGGAACAACACTCTCTAGCTAGTTCCCATCCGGAAACCCATTATTTAAGCTTCCTAAAGGGTTGTTTTTTATACCAGATACAACGGTTCATGGGGGACAGTATCGGCCGACAGCAGGGATCGGGCGGCCGAGTGCTCCAGATGCAGTTTTCGACAAACACCTCACCCTCAAAACCCCCCTCCATTATGGCGTCCAGCGACTCGTTTACAACCGTAGCCGGGCCAACACCAACAGATTGAAACTGAGCACCGAGAGATGCACATACTGCTGGAAGTGCTCCCATCCCTTCCAGGTGCAACGATCCGCTCCGAAGACCCGTTTGAGCATCGAGATACAGCCTTCGATTCCAGCCCGAAAGCGCCTCAACTGCTTGTAAACCCAGCTGGAGCGCACCATATCGGTGACCTTCAGCCCTGCCTTTTTGGCAAAGGCCACGTCCTGGATTCCTTGCTTCTTGGCCCACCTCAGATTGTTCTGAGTGGCAAATCCCCCGTCGAAGCTGGCTTGGCGAGGATAGCGCCCGTAGAGCTGATGCTGACGCTCCAGCATCGGCTGCATTTGCGCCTGGTCGGCGGGATTGCCTTGCGTGACCAGACAATCGACGATCAGTGAGGTCTTGCCGCAAGTCAAAAAGATCTTGTGACCGAAAACCGTCTCGCGTCCCCCGGTCTGGATAATGTCGCTATGCTCCTCAAAGATCGAGACCACCTTCTCAGCGGCCGGAACCTTCTGGCCCTGCAGGACGCGCCGGTCGGTCTGATCGATGACTCGTCCCAGTAGATCCAGATAGTGACGCAGCTGCTGGAGAATCACCTCAGATTCGATCCCCTGCCAACCAGCAGCGCTCTCCAGAGCCTGACAGCCATAGCCATAGGTCTGGCCCGACACCTTGACCAGATCTTGGTAGAATTGGCGCCGATTCTGGCCCCGGCTGTTGCGGATGTTCGTCACTCGCCTCTTGGCCCTCCGACAATGATTGTGGTAGACCACCGGGTAGTGCTCAGCCAACTTCCCCACACAGGGCTGTCACCTTACGCACCGAATCGTACAAAAGCTGAGAGTCCAAGGGATGGCGGATGTCGCTCTCGACAGCTGTGGCATCGACCCGGATCTTGCGGCCCTTCTCCAACCCCTCTGCTTTGGCCCAACCCACCAACACCCGAGTGATTCGTTGCCAGGTCGAAGCTTGAATCCTCGAGATGTTCTCTTGAAGACAGCTCTTGCCTGGAGACCATCCTAGAGGCAAACGGCAGAAGGCCCGGAAGCTCGCCGAGTCGTCCACATGAAAGGCCAGCTTTTCATAGGACAATCCGTGCCAATTCTTAATCACAGCACAACGCACAACTTGCTCAGCGCTCAGACCCGGAGAGCCATTGCAGGGATCGGCCTTGTCAGACAGATCTTGTAAAACCCAGTGCAGGATCTCTGGATTGTTATCCAGGATTCGGGAGATCATCTGCAACTCGTCACCCAGCCGGTGATCCGGCCAAAGTGGCGTCAGTGGCATCTGATTCTCTCTGTTTTTTCGCATTTTCGGAGCTCCGTGATTGCCGTAAGTCTTTTTGTTTCAGTGGTTTGATACTCTTACTGTAACAAAAGATGCTGACAAAATCGGAGCTCGAAAATGTGGTCTTTCCTCTTTATTTCCAATCACTTACAGGCGAGCGGATGGGAACTAACTAATCCACACGCTGAGCCGTGAGCTCTCGAGTCCCGCCGCGTGTCTCCTGAACCAGGTGCAGGGTGTCTCCCTGGAGCTGCCCCCGGTAGAACAGCTCGAGGTCCATCTCGCCCACAGACAGGATCACCCGGAAGGACAGGGTCTCTCCCTCCACCTCACCGTCTTGGATGGGCATGGACTCTCTTCCCAGAACGACGGTTCCGTCCAGCCGATCCCCTGACACCTTGAAACGGAAAGTAACACTTCGCTGGTTTCCTCCGGGGCCGGTGAACTCAGCTTTCCAGGAGCCATCGGCGGGGTGACCGGCAAGAAGGGGAGAAAGGAGGGAGAGCGCAACGAAAACTGGGAGAAGGATTCTCGTCATGCGGCGATTGCTCTCTAGCGGGGATCCGCCTCTGACCCGGTTCGGGAATTGTATTGCTGCCGTTTCTTCTCGATAAAGTCGATGTGACGTCGATGCCTTTCTTCCCACTCTGACAGCTGAGTCTTGTACCGGGCCCTTTGCTCAGCGTCAAGAATTGGCTCGATCTCTCGCTCCGCCAGCGCCAGCATTTCGTGAATCCTTGGAGCCATACTCCTCCGCAGCTCACCCAATCCTGATCGGTACTTTTCCGCGATCGCTTCGACTGCGTTGCTCTGTTCTTCACTCAGCTTCAACTCCGAATAAAAGGAGCCGGAAAGTGGCGAGGGTCCATGCCTCCGGTGTCTGGGCTCATCGGCGGCCGGGTTCAAGTCAAAGCTGCTGGAAAGAGTCGCTCCCGCCACAAAGCCAAGAGCAAAAAGCAGCGCAACACCCGTGAATCTCTTCCAGAAACTCATTACTCCCTCCCTTCCTCGTGGAGGATCACCTCGAGAATCGTATCTCCCTCCAGGTTCTCACTCAGCAGGGTGAATACCTGTTCTTCGCCCTGCTCGGGTGCGACAACTGCGCCTGGCTGGCCAAAGATAAAAGTCAGACAAAGAAGAAAACTTGCGATTCCGGTTACCGGAGCTATTTTCCAGCACCAGACTCCCAGAGTCTGGGGCTCAACACGCACACCCTGCTTCAGCTTCCTGTAAAAGCCTGCCAGGAAAGCATCGTCATCGCTGTGGCCACTGAACTCGACCGCGCCCAAGACTCGCTCCAGGAACCGTTCCAGTAGTTTCTCATCTCCTCGATTGTTGGCAGGCATCGGTTCATTCCTCGTGGACATTGTCCAGCTGATTCAAGTATTTCCTCAGAGCCCGACGAGCTCGAAAAGCCCTGACCTTCACATTTGTTTTCGTCCAATCAAGTGTCGTGGCAACCTCTTCAACACTGCGACCCTCGCAATAGAGAAGATGCAACACCAGACGGTCTTTGGGAGCAATTCGCTCGAGCACCCGGCTAATCAGTTGTTGAGCAATCAGATGATTCACGAAGCGGGGCTCCGGATCCGCTTCTTCCCGGTAGAGCTGCCGCTCCAGCCACTCCTCCTCAGGTTGGGCCAGGTCGGGTTCGAGTTGCTGTGGTCTCCGTCTCTCCTTGCGAACGCGATCCAGACACAGATTGATCGTGACCCGATAGAGCCAGTTGTGAAACGGTACCCCGGGTCGCAACTTCTCCAGATTGGTAAAGGCCCGCACAAAAGCTTCCTGCGCCATATCCTCTGCATCCGCCTGGTCCGAAAAGAAACGCCAGGCGATCGCCGTGAGTTTCCTCCGATAACGCAGAACCAGCGTATCGAAGGCCGCCACGTCGCCGGCTTGCGTTCTCTGCACAAGATCTTCGTCGGTCAGATGAGCTGGAATCGACGGCTGCTCGAAGCCGGGCGTCGTCGCGAGGTCGGGACTCACCGCAGTCACGCGGTAATGGGTGCTGTTGGACATGACTCCTAGCATCTAGACTACACCAAAAAGCAGTGACCGGGTATGGAAGTGGGTACCAACAAAAGAAACGCCGTAACTGTTGGATTGGTTACACACGGACGGTTCTGGGTTCCGGGTTCCGGGTTCCGAGTTCCGCCCCTGAATGTGGGAGGGCCCTCCCTGGTCCGAACCGTTCGCCGCAGGCAAGCGGCTCCGACTTTTAGCCGGCCGGTCTAGGGGCTTTTGACGGCCAGAATCGACGTGGTCCCGGAGAGACCTCGGCTGTCTTCGTAGTCGATGTTCCAGGAGGGAACCCAGACAAGTCCAAAGAAGTCGACGTCAATGTCGGTCCTTCGGGGAGCGACGGCCTTTTCCTCCAAGTCTTCACAGGCCTGTTCCCAGAGTTCTTCGACTGCTGCCACCTGTTCGCTGAGTTCTGCCTCCAGTTCAGCGATCTCTCCCTGGAGGGCCCGCACTGTCTGTTCGACTTCTTCAGCCGCTTTCTCGGCCGTTGAGCTGATTCGGTACTTGCCCAGTGCCGACGATGCAGCGCGTCGAGAACTGCGTCCCAGAAACATGCCCAGAACCGTCTCTCCGACGGACACGAGAATCTCTCGCTTGCGCGATGAGGCCGTCTGTTCCCGTTTTTCCAGAGTGATCTGGGATTTCCTGAGACGATCTCTCAACCGGTTCAGGCGCCGCCCATAGCGATCTTCTATCTTGTCCACTTCGTCGTCACGCCTCTCTCGCACCAGGTGCGTCAGACGCAGGCTGAAATCCCGGGCGGCTTCTCCCGGCTGGCTGTACACCTCCAGTTTCGGGTTGTAGTGGAGCGGCAGTCTGCGGTCCCGATAGAGGAATTCCTCCAGGTCCTTCTGCAGGCTTTTCAACTCGGAGAGATGGTTGACGGTCTCCGGGACGGGCAGAAACGAGCCTTCGCTCTCGGGCCTCGAGGAAAGATCTGCCCGACTCTCGCCGATGTTCAGGCTGCCGCCCCAGTCAATTCCCTGCCGGTCCAGGGGCGGCTCGCCAAGCAGCGCAAAGCGTTCGCTTTCGGCAATGTCTCGCCGGCGATCCACGAAATGGACGGTTCCCGTACCCATGACGCACGGCGCATAGATCAGCTTTCGGTCCTTGACGGTATGTGGGCCCAGCCGCTCCTCTGCCAGGTCCTCTCTGCGGGCGGAACCCAGGGTCAGGTCCAGAAAGGTGTGCTCCATGCCCCGGCCCAGAGGGGGAGGAGTTCGGAGGGCGCCGCCCCCCCGTGCAGAGGACTCCTGCGAGGCCGGCGTAGCGCCGGAAAGGGCTCCCTCCACCTCCGGATGCATGCCTCGATCTCTCGCCAGGTCTTTGATCTGGGTACGGGTGAGGGGGCCGCGCAGATAGCTCATGGCCCAGCGAGTCTGGAAGGTGGCCGGTTCCTCCTCGTGAACGTTGTGCATCAGGAAAACTCGGTTTCCCAGTTGTGAGATGAGACCGGACAAGTCCTCATGGGCTCCCGTTGCAGCGGCGGAGGCTCCCTTGAGCCCGTCCAGCACCCGCTTCTTGTCCCGGTCGGTCTGCAGCCTTCCGATGAACCAGGTCCCCGCATTGGTGAGACCCTTGTAGTCAAGATCCACGGGATTCTGCGTGGCCAGTACGACCCCAACTCCATAGGCACGGGCCTGTTTCAGGAGTGTGAGCATGGGAGTCTTGCTGGGAGGATTTGCGACGGGAGGGAAAAAACCGAAGATCTCATCCATGTAGAGAATGGCGCGCAAACTGGTTGTCCCCGGCTGGCTTCGCATCCAGCTGATGAGCTGGTTCAGAAGCATAGTCACAAAAAACATTCGCTCCGCGTCGCTCAAATGGGCGATGTAGAAGATGGAATGGCGAGGTTTCCCCTCGGGAGTCGCTAGAAGGTTGGGAATGTCCAGTGGCTGGCCCTCCAGCCAGCTCCTGAAGGCTGGGGATGCCATGATGCTGTTGAGTGCCATGGCCAGTTCGAAGCGTTCCTTGGATGGGAAGAAGGTATCCACATCAACGACTCCCATCTTCCGGATCGGGGGGGTTTGGATCGCATTGATCAGAGAAGCGAGATCGATGGGATTTCCTTCCTTCCAGGAGTGCTCGAAGAGGTTGGCCAGGAAAATGCTCTCACGGGACTTGATTGGATCGGCGTCTCTCCCCAGGAGCCCCAGCAGTCCACCTACAATCCCCTGGATTCGATCTCGTAAAAGCTCTGCTTCCTCTTCCCAGTCCAGGGGGGGAGCGTCGAAGGATTGAAGGATCGATACCGGAACTCCCGCTTGACTGCCCGGTGTGTAAATCACTCGATCAACGGAGTCGACGAGAGCGCTGATCCTACTCGGATCCTGTCCCCATTGCTTCAGTCCGGAGCGCCACAAATCGGACTGGTGGCCGGCGTAGAGGTCCGGGGTCATGCCTTTACGACGGGCGTCATCCGGGTTGATCCAGGGCCGAAAGTCCTCAGGTCGCAGTTCGGGGAAGGCCAGCAGAAGGTTGGTCAGGTCTCCCTTCACATCAATGATCAGAGCCGGGACATCATCCAGAGCGGCTTCTTCCAGCAGATCCACGCAGAGACCAGTCTTACCGCTTCCCGTCATTCCAACACACAGGGCGTGTGTGGTCAGATCGCGAGCATCATACATGAGCAGTGCGTCCTGCAACTGCCCCGCCTCCACATCGTATTCCTTGCCAAGATAAAAGGAACCCAGTTTTTCGAAGTCCATGACCTTCCTCTTGAATCGAACCCTCTCTCGCGGGATCGAGTGTAGCAAATCAACGGGGCCGATCGCTGTGGGCGTCCTTTTTCCTGTATGATGCCGTCATGTGTCGGACAGTCCTCACGGGTGGGATGCTGTTGCTGTCACTCAACTTGCTGGTGGCCGGATACAAGATCAAGAACATTGAAATCAAGCCTGCCGGAGAGTACGCCTCCCACCAGTCCCTTCAGAATTTGGTGATCGGGGCCAGGCCCTTCAATACGGAAGAGGCGATCCTCTCGGTCTTCGATTCGAAGAAGCTTTATCAGAAGCAGATCATGCCTGTTCTGATCGTGGTTGAAAACAACAACGACTTCGCCGTTCGTCTCACAGGGAGTGACATCTATCTGAGTGACGCCGGCGTCAATCTGCGCTCCATCCCGTACGCAAGAGTTCTGCTGACTATTGCCAAGAAAAAGAAATCCACTTACTCTGCGCATGAGGATGTCCTCCTCCGAGACATCAAGAACAAGGACATGGTGGCGGACTTTGAACGAAAGAGCTTTGGGGAGAAACTGATTGCTCCTCACAGCAGCGATTTTGGGATTGTTTTTTTTGAATTGATCCAGCTGACCGCCGGAACCAGAATCTATATTCCAAACATTACCAATCTCGAGACCCAACAGTATCTAATGTTCTTCGAGTTCGCTCTGAGCTAGTACTCACGTCCCCGGTTTCAGCCCGCAGCCCTTATAATGAGCAACATTCCACCCATCCGTTTCCGCCAGGAAAAGCTGAAAAATGACCTGGACGTCATACTGCACAGTGACAGGCGGGTCCCCCTCGTCCATGTGACTCTTCACTACCGAGTTGGGTCGAGTTATGAGAGGCCGGGGAAATCCGGACTGGCCCATCTCTTTGAACACATGATGTTTCAAGGATCCCAGAACGTGGGCAAAGCCGAACATGGCCGGCATGTTGACGCCGTCGGCGGACGTTGGAACGCGAGCACGAGTAAGGACCGAACAAACTATTTTGAAACGGTGCCTTCGAATGCCCTGGAACTGGCTCTGTGGCTGGAAGCGGACAGGATGCGCTCTCTCAAGGTCAGCCCGGAGAACTTTGAGAATCAGCGGCAGACCGTGATCGAAGAAAAGAAGCAGAGCTACGACAACCGCCCCTACGGCGCTGCTCTCCTGCGTTTTGACGCTCTGGCCTATGAAAACTGGGCGTATGCTCATCCGATCATCGGATCCGTTGATGATCTGAGACAGGCCACCGTCGAGGATGCCGTAACGTTTCACCGCAGCCACTACGGACCTGACAATTCAACCCTCGTAGTGGCAGGTGACATTCTCGAGGAGCAGGCACTCCGCCTGATCTCCGACTATTTCGAGGACATCGAGCTGAGGACTGACGCAGCAGTGCCGGATCTGGCCGAACCCCGGCAATCTGAGGAAAAGCTGGAAGTCGTCAAGGACGAACTCGCGCCGCTCCCGGCACTCCACCTGGGGTACCACATACCGGCCGCGGGCTCTCGGGCCCACTACGCTCTCTCGGTGCTTGCCCTGGTGCTGGCCAGGGGGGAGTCTTCCCGCCTCTATCGCCGCATGATCTATGACAACAACTGGGTCGCGAGCCTTTCGGCAGGACCGAATCTCTATCGAGGCCCGCAGATGTTCGTCTTCTGGCTCCAGACACAGGACGGCGTAGACATCCGGACGGTTCAGGAAGCACTGGAGGAGGAACTGAGTCGGGTCAGGGATTTCAGAGTTTCAGATCAAGAACTGGAGAAAGCCAGAAACCAGGTTCTCTATCGCGCTGTCTCGTCCCGGGCTACGATTCACGGTATTGGCGAGGGCCTGGCCCAGTACATGACTTATTTTGAGGACCCAATGCTCATTAATCTAGAGATGGAGAGGTATCTGGAGGTGACTGCTGAAGAGATCCAGACGGTTACCCGCCAGTTTCTCGTGCCGGAGAACCGGACGACAATCATTGTGGAGACGGGCCCTCCGCCGACGGGTTCCAATTCTCTTTCATGACCCGGCCCATCACGCATTTCTTCGCCAATTCGTCCAGCCCTCCACCAGTTGGCTCAGTGCCCAACGTTGACTACCCGGAAGTCAAACAGGAGCGTCTTCCCAACGGACTGACAGTGATGGCACTGACGGAAAGGAGGCTCCCTCGAGTCTCCATTCGCCTGGCGATCCCGGGCGGAAGGGTCGCCAATCCCGCTCGTAACCTGGCAGCCATGCAAGTCGGCACGGACCTGATCTTCGAAGGGACCCGCCGCCGAACCTCATCAGAACTGGCCGAAGCCCTCGATCGTTTTGCTATTCAAACCGAGGTCGATGTTTACCTGGAATCGTCCCGCTTGGTTGTGTCGGTGCTGGATTCTCACCTGGAGGAAGCATTCCAGATTCTCTCCGAGGTTCTTCTGGAACCAAGCTACGACCCCGAAGAGTTCGAGAAGCTGAAAGTACGCTGGACGAGCTCTCTGATCGCAGAAAGAGCTCAGCCAGGTTTCCTCGCCTCCGAGAGAACCATGAAGGCTCTGTTTCCGGAGCATCCCTACTCCCGGGTCAGCATTCCTCTAGACCATCTGCAGGATCTCGCTCGTGACACCTTGATCTCCGTTCTGAGGCGCCGCATGACCCCGAATCAAGCCTGCCTGCTGGTGGCTGGACCGATCGTACTCGAAGAGGCCGTCGACCTCGCCACGCGTCATTTCTCTGCCTGGAAGCCGGCAGCAACCGAAAGCCCTCTCATACCCGAAGTCGATGAGCTGAAAACCGGCCGGGTACTCCTCGTCCATCGCCCCCACTCGGTTCAATCTCGTTTTGAGGTGGCGGGCCCGGGACCTGCTCGCTCTTCCCCCGACTTCCTGTGCCTGCGGTTAGCCAACCAGGTTCTGGGCGGAGGAGCCAGTTCGCGGCTCTTTCTGAACCTGCGCGAGGACAAAGGCTACACCTACGGAGCTTACAGCCAGCTCAGAGGCTATACTAAATCCGGCTTCTATTCAGCTGCCTCGGATGTGAGATCGGATGCCGTCTTGGATGCCATCGAACAGACCTTGAAAGAGCTGCAGCGGATGCAAGATGGGGAACCGGACTCATCGGAAATGGAGCTGGCCCGCACCGAGCTGATCGGAGATTTTGTCAGGCGTATGGAAACGGCGACTTCCATGGGAGCCCTCGAAATTGATCGCCGACTGAATCAGCTGCCTGCGGACTACTATCAGCAGTACATCCCTGGGCTCCAGCGGATGTCACCCGGCGGAGTTCTACAATGCTCCCGACGATACTTTGACCCGGATTGCGTTGTGATCACCGTAGTGGGCGACGCCGATCAACTGCTCAAGCCCCTGCAGAGTCTGGGGAAGGTCACCGTCTTCGATGCCCAAGGTCTAGAGATCGACGGCTAGAGGGGGCGTGCGGGGAACAACAGCGTTCTCCACATGTGGGCCACCGGACTGCCGTCGGCTCCCAAGCCCTCTTTCGGTTGCTTGAAATGCCGGCCGATGATGTCCAGAAACGGCTCGAGCGGGACCTTGACCCCGGGCTCGAAGCTATACTCATCCATCATCGTGACCAGCCTCGAGTTCATGTACCACTTGTGATTGCGAGCGTAATGATAGTCTGCCTCGAGATAGGCTTCCGGCTTGTAATCCTCTCCAAACAGTTGGATGTAAAGCTCGGGATACTCGTAACCCACCGCCGGATCGGGGTAGAAGCGCAGTGCCTGATGGTATTGAATGGCCCAGTTGACCTTGTCGCTGACATAGGGTTTGACCATCTGGGCTCCCCAGTACCCGTGGTCGGGGCGATGGATCGCGATTCCAAGATCGTGAAGGAGGCAAGCCAGCACGATCTCCTCGGGCACCCCCCTGCGTAGAGCGTTCATCCCGCTCTGCAATAGATGCTGCTGCACTCTTGCCGTCAATCGCACACGAATCACATCGGCGAGCGTGGGCTTCGCCGGCAAGGGACGCAGCAACTCTTCGTCTGTCAGACTCAAAGGTTGAGGTCGTTCAACCATCTCCTCGAGGAGGATGTGCTCCACCGATTCGACGAGTTCCTCCGGTACCCTTCCAGTCGCCTGCGCAACCCCCAGAAGAGCTGCTCCGCCTGGGCCCACCGCCGCCAGGAATTTCCGCCTGTCCATTTGTGTCCTCCGCTAAGTCAACGAGGTTCGGGTTTGACTAAGTATACAGGCCGGGGGCAGCCCGACTGACCGACGATTACTGGGGCGACGAGCCAAGATAGGTGGGGTCGACCCCCTTGCCCCGGATGTGTTTGTCGAACCACAGCTCATAGCGCCGCGCCCGATCCGTGAGATTGGACGGCTTCCGCATGCTGTGTCCCTCTTCCGGATAGAGGATCAGGGCGGTTTCTCTTCCCAGTGTTTTCAGACAGACATACATCTGCTCCGCCTGCCCTGGAGAGCAATTAAAGTCCCTTTCCCCATACAGGAACAACGTCGGCGTAACCACCTTGTCGACCTCGGTAATGGGTGAGAGTCTCCGGTACTCGGCTTCGTTCTCCCAGGGGAGCCCAAACTCCTCAATCCAAGCCAGGCGAGCGTCGTCTGTGCCAAAGGAACTGAAGAGGTCGGAATGACCGGCGCCGGAAGCAGCAGCGGAGAATCGATCGGTCTTGGTGACAATATAGTTGGTCAGAATGCCGCCGTAGCTCCATCCTCCCACACCCAGTTTCTTTGAATCGACAAGACCACGTTCGATCAGGTAATCGACACCGGTCATGACATCCTCAAAGTCTCTGTTTCCCCAGTCTCCGGACAGCTCGAGAGAGAAATCCAGGCCGAATCCGAGACTGCCCCGAGGGTTGGGCTTCAAAACCATGTAACCGAGAGCCGCAAAGTACTGCGGCTCGAACCTGAATCCATCCGTCCAGTGCCACACCGGGCCCCCGTGGATCCAGACGATCAACGGGTATCTTCGGGCGGGATCGAAACCCACCGGCTTGATCAACCAGCCCTGCGCGGTGGTCCCATCAGCGCTCTGCCACTCGACACTTTCGTCGCTGTTCACTGCCAGTTCGCTGAACAGTTCCCGGTTCGCGTTGCTGAGGTTGCGGGGAGGGGACCCTCCCTTCAGGGACACACTGAACACCTCGCGAGGCGCATCCGCAGGAACCTTGACCGCCACAACGTGATGGGGAGTCAACTCCCACTCCTGAATATCGCCGTCCAGGAGAATGGCTCTGGAACCGTCGAGCCCGATGTGGAAAAGGGGATTTCGTCCCCCGTCAATCATGGTGACGTACAGGGAGTTTCCATCGGCAGACCAGTGCGGATAGCCGCCCTTGCTGGGAGTTCGTGCAACCCCTCTGTCATGGTGACCGGTCAGGTCTCTGGGTGTCCCTCCACCGGAAGGCATCACCATCAGGCGCGGAAGCGCATACTGGGGTGGGTCTGCCGGCGTATGCACCCAGGCTATGTTCTTGCCGTCAGGCGACCAGGCGGGCCGAACATCGGCACCCGGGTCCGTAGTGACCTGGCGGATTTGCAGAGACGATGCATCAACGGTCCAGATGTCGCTGTTACGATTGGCCTCCGGCTCATCCGTCCGGTTCGAAGTGAAGGCAATCAGCCGGCCGTCGGGAGACCAGGTCGGCTCCTGTTCGTCGAAGGTGCCGGGCGTTAGCAGCTTCGGCTCGGACAGCCGCAGCCCGGAAGACGACAGGGCTTCATCAAGGGAGACCAGATAAATATGCTGTTTTCGATCGTCCAGCCAGCTTGTCCCGCCTTTGTGCCGAAGCTGGGTCAGCACCACGGGCGCCGGGGTTCCCGCGGGTCCCCGCTCAGCCTCGATCTTGGGATCTCGGCCGACAACAGCCACCCGGTGCCCGTCCGGCGACCAGGCGAAGCTCGAGACTCCTCCGGGAAGGGCTGTGGCCGGGAAGGCTCCCCCCCCGTCCAGCGGCAAGAGGAATAGCTGGCTCCGATCGGTCACCCCTTTTTCAATTCCCCAGGCCTGGGCATCGCGGTTGGACAGGAACGCGATGTAACGGCCATCGGGTGAGAACTTTGGCAATCGGTTGTTGTCCCGGCTTCGAATCAGCTGCACCGGAGAGCCGCCCTCCGGAGAGACCCGCCAGAGACTCGAAATGCGGGCGTCCCGCTCGCGATCAATCTCCTCGACGACGTACACAACCCAGCGACCATCTGTCGAAGCGGAAACATCACTTACGGATCTGATCGCATAGAAGTCTTCCAGCGCCATCGGCCGCCTGGTGTGCGCTCCCAGCCAACCCACGGTAGTGACGATCACCAGCCCGGCAAGCACGACCAATGACGGCTTGCGCAAACCGGTCACCCATTTGTTGAAAACTTCATAATTCACTCCGGCTCCAAATATTCTCATCTCCCAGTACTCCCTTTTTCTTAGTTTCATGAATACGGTAACGCTTGAGGGCCTACCAGGCAAGACGACGATGGGCTGAATGGATGAAGGGCTCCTCGCCCGATAGGGTGAGGCGCGGGTCTTGATTGCTTTCGAGGTGACCGCCAACGCGATATCAGAACCGCGGGCTCCAGGCCGCGGCTACCACTCAGCCTTGTTGCAGACCTTCCACTTCAACCTTTAACCTGTACCAACAGAGATGGGAACCGACTCCGTGCTCAAACCAAACCGCGTCAAGAGAATCCTGAAAGAGGGAGGTGTCTGTTACGGAACCATGTTCCGGCTCCTCAACACCGCTCATGCCATTTCGCTGGGCGCAGCTGCCGGGTGGGATTACGTCATCCTGGACACCGAGCACGGGGATTACAACTCCTCGCAGATTGCTGATCTCAGCCTGGTCGCGAAATACGAAGAGATCACGATACTTCTGCGAGTTCCAGACAAGGAATATCACTTGATGGCTCGACCTCTCGATCTGGGGATTGAAGGTCTGGTGCTGCCCCGTGTAGACACGCAGCAGCAGGTGGAGGAAATCATTCGGTCGACCAAATACGCCCCGCAGGGGGAACGTGGTGCCAGTATCTCGGCGGTAGCCTCCCGCTATCGCAGTGTGCCAGGCGGGGAGTACCTGGAGTGGGCCAACCGCGAACTGCTCAACGTGATTCAAGTCGAATCGGAAGAAGCTCTCGCCAACCTCGGAGACCTTGTGTCCGGGCCCGGAATTGACGCCACCATGATCGGGCCGTTCGACCTGTCCCAGGACATGGGTATCCCGGGCGAACTGTCACATCCACGAATGGAGGAGGCATTTCGCCGTGTCATCAAAGTCTGTACGGCTCACGGCGTGGCTCCCGGTGTCCATCTCCAACGGGTGGAGGACGCCAGGCGGTGGGTCCGGGAAGGGATGCGGTTCATGACGGTCTCCCACGACATCCAGTTGTTTCGCAGCATTTCCTCGGATCTCCTGAGCCAACTGCGGAAAGAGTCTCCAGAGTAAGTATCCCCCGGCAAAGCCGGGGGCTTTAATCTTGTGAGCCGCTCAAAGCGGACTTGACGTTGCCGCTACCGCGGCCACTTGTGCCACCTACAGGTGGCTTGGCTACAGCAGCCTGAGCTGATCCTGGCGACGATCTTCTGCTTCTTGCCGCCGGATATACTCACGAATCACTTTCTCATCCCGACCCACCGTCGATACGAAGTATCCGCGAGCCCAGAAGTGCTGTCCAACAAAGTTACGCCGACTCTCTGAAAAGTTCCTCGCAATGTGGATGGCGCTTTTCCCTTTGATGTACCCGATCACCTGCGCCACAGAAAACTTTGGCGGAATCGAGATCATCCCGTGCACGTGATCCGGCAGCAGGTGGCCCTCTTCAATCAAGCTTTCCTTCTGCCCAGCCAACCGTCGCAGCACCTGACCGAGATGTCTGCGCAGCTCCCCATAAATCAACTTCTTGCGGTACTTGGGGATGAACACCACATGGTACTTACACTCCCATTTTGTATGCTGTAAGCTCTGGTAGTTACTCATAAAACTCCTTTTCGTGATGCTTTGCTCGGCTCACGGAAGGGAGTTTTTTCACCTATTCCCGGAACTGTCAAACTCTGGCTGCCTCCCCTCTGTGCCAATAATGGTGAGACACTTCTTCCCGGCTAAATTAGAGTAGAGGGCGAGAAGCTGGATTACAGAATGATAGAAAACAGAAGCGACAAGAAACTGAGGATTTTGGAAACCTCGGAGCGGAGGGGAGAGGTCTCCAAAATCGCTGCGGGACGGACCGAGCCCGAGAAGGCGTTGCCGCGACCCGACCCGGAAGTTCCTGCCAAGGCAACCCGTCGCCGGTTTTCAGCCCGCTATAAGCTCCGGGTCCTGGAGCAGGCCGATGGCTGCGAAGAGTCGGGCGAAGTGGGAGCATTACTGCGCCGAGAAGGACTTTACTGGTCGAATCTGCAGACCTGGCGACGCCAACGCGAGCACGGAACGCTGCAGGCATTGACCCCTCGCAAGCGGGGACGAAAGGCAAAGCCGGTCAATCCTCTGGATCATCAACTGAGGCAAGTGGAGGCTGAGAATCGGAAGCTGAAACGCAAGCTCGAGAAGTTTGAAGCCATGCTGGATCTCCAAAAAAAAGTCTCGCAACTGTTGGGAATCTCTCTGGCGAGCAGCGAAGAGAACGGAGACGAGAGCTGATGGACGAAGCTTTGCGATTCTCACAATCCCACGGAGTCCGTGCCGGCTGTCAGGCTCTGGATCTGCCGCCATCGAGTCTGTATCGGGAGAAACTTCGGCGCGAACGGCCGGCGCTGGATCCTCGGCCTCGGGCCGCATCCCCACGCGCCTTGAGCCCGCCCGAAAGGGAAGCCGTTGTGGAGGTCCTGCACAGCCGACAGTTTATCGACAAAGCTCCTGCCGCCGTATGGGCGGAGCTGCTGGACGAAGGGCGATACTTGTGCTCGATTCGAACCATGTACCGCATTCTGGCCAAACGTCTGGAAGTTAGAGAACGCCGTCGCCAGCGCCGCCATCCCCAATACTCCAAGCCGGAACTTCTGGCCACCGGCCCGAACCAATGCTGGTCGTGGGACATCACCAAGCTGAAGGGGCCCGTCAAATGGAGCTATTACTACCTCTACGTGATCCTGGACATCTTCAGCCGCTATGTGGTGGGCTGGATGGTGGCCACCCAGGAAAGCTCCCGCCTGGCCAAGGTCTTGATCGCCCAGAGCTACTCCAAGCAGGAGATCGTAGCGGGTGGTCTCACCCTGCATGCCGATCGTGGCTCGTCGATGAGTTCCAAAGCACTGGCCTTGCTACTGGCCGATCTGGGAGTCACCAAGTCTCACTCTCGGCCTCATGTCTGTGACGACAATCCCTACTCGGAATCCCAATTCAAGACCCTCAAGTACCGTCCCGAATTCCCGGCTCGTTTCGGCACCATTCAGCAAGCCAGAGACTTTTGTCGGGATTTCTTCGATTGGTATAACCGCGACCATCGCCATTCGGGTATCGGCCTGCACACTCCCGCGGATGTGCACTACCTCACCGCCATCACCACCCGTCGCGATCGATCCCAAACATTGGAGGCCGCCCATGCACTCTTCCCGGAGAGATTTCCCAACGGCAAACCCGTTCCTCCTCCTCTTCCCGAGGCGGTCTGGATCAACCCTCCCGAAAAGGAGAACTTTTGAGATGAAACTACAGTAATTTATTCACCAAAGTGTCTCAAAGTTGTTGACACGTTCCGCTCCCCGGCAGAGCCGGGGGGACTCCTTACGGGTCTAGCGGCCCGTGGTGAAAGTCCCACGCCTGCGGGATCACAGAAACGCAGCCAAGAACCTCGCTACACTGGCTGCACCAAGTGAGCACCAAAAGTAGCGGGATAGAGACCGGCAGACAAATCCAGCTGAGACTTCGGCCCACTCAGGTCTGTCTCTGCTGCTTCCTGTTCATCTTTGCCAGTCCCGGCCCCTCCACTTTCGCCCAGGAACTGGTCTCCGGACCTGTTTATGTAACAGCAGCCTCCGATGTCGGGACCCGCTGTGACCTGATCGAACCCGAGCGTCATCCTCAACTGCTGGCCCGTTTCCGTGACTCTTCCGCAATCCTCCCGGCGGATGGGCGCTTTACGACTCTGCAGGGTGCCTCGACCTGGAGTGTCTCCCTGAGCGGATTCTCGGCAGAGGCCGGGACCGCCTTCCAGTTTGCTGCTGACGTCTGGGCGGCTCGGCTCTCCTGGGATCAAACTGCTGGGCCGACGGTCTCTTTTGACACGTCCGCTCAGAATCCTTCTTTCCAGGCTCCGGAAGTCGCTGGCGATGCCACGCTGACCTTTGCTTTGACTGTCGATGATGGTTCCGCATCCGACTCCGACTCTGTCAACGTGACGGTAGAGGATCTGGGCAGCAATCTGCCACCCACTGCAGATGCCGGGTTTGACCAGACCGTTGACGAGGGAACCCCGGTGAGCCTGGACGGTTCCGGGAGTTTGGATCCCGAAGACCAGCCTCTGGCCTTTGGATGGGTACAAATCAGCGGCCCCTCTGTCACCTTGTCAGATCCCAATGCAGTAGAACCCTCCTTTTTCGCTCCGCAGGTCTCAGAGAACCTCCTGTTGCGCTTTCGTCTCACCGTCAGTGACGGCGAGTTCTCCGACAGCGACTCGGTAGACGTTGATGTTAGGAACCTGGATGTCAACCTGCCTCCCGTAGCCAGGGCCGGACCAGATCAGGCTGTCGACGAAGGCGCCGAGGTCCTTCTCGACGGCACGGGTTCCTTTGATCCGAACGGTGACGACCTCAGCTTCGAGTGGAGGCAGGTGGCCGGTCCTGAAGCGACCTTGCCCGACCCGAGCAGCGTCAGTAATGTGTTCGCGGCCCCAGAAGTTGAGGAAGACGCCAACCTGCGCTTTCAGCTGACGGTTCATGATGGATCGCTATCAGACAGCGATGAGCTCTTGGTGACGGTTCGCAACGTAGAAACGATCGTACATGAACTGGATTTCGCTCAGTTTGCTTTCGGAGAAGGATTATCCAGCGAACTGTGCCTCTTGAGCCTCTCTTCTGCAGACTCGACCCAGACCCTGGTGACCCTGAAGACGCACGACGGGGCCCCCTGGGCCCTGGATCTGAATGGAAGCCCGACAGTGGGGGAGCTCGAGATCACGGTCCCAGCGGGTGGAGCCGTCCGCTTGCAAACTACGGATGCTGGCCCCATCCAGAGAGGTTCCATCAAGGTTTCGTCTGATCGCGCCCTGGATGGACTGGTACTCTTCATGGGGCCCTTTGGCCTGGCCGGAATTCCACCGGGTCCGCCGCTTCCGAACGGATTTCGAACTGTTGTCGAGACGGATTGGGATCGAACCGTCAACACGGGAATCTCAGTGGCTAATCTGGATAAGAATGCAACCACACTGGAGATCGCGCTGTTGAACCTGGATGGCTCGCTGGCAGCTATCGCCGACCCGGGGAACGAAGCACTGCAGATCGCGGGAGAAGGCCAGCAATCATTTTTCGTCACCGATCTGAGCTTTTCACCTTCGCTGGACCTGTCTCGCTTCCTGGGGATTCTCACTGCCACTTCTCTACACACCGTGGGAGCCGCCGCGGTACAGACACGCCCGGGTGAGTTCGCCGCCCTCCCGGTCTCGCCGGGAGACAGCGGCTCAACGACAGCCGGACTCGAGGTAGGTGACGCTCTGGACTTTGCCCAGTTTGCCGATGGAGAAGGACTGTTCAGCCAGATCTCGCTCTTGAATTTGGCGGGGACCACAGAGGCCAATGCCGTGCTGCTGGCCCGGGATGAGGAGGGCGAGCCTTTTCCCATCCAACTCGAAGAGTTGAGCGACCGCTCCCTGGATGCGAGTGTCCCGGCCAATGGCGGACGCGTTTATCAAACCTCCGCTCAAGGACCGCTTCGAGCCGGTTCTCTAAGAGTCGAATCGGATCGGCCTGTGACCGGCGTCATTCTTTTTGGAGGGGAGTTTGGTGTGGCCGGCGTACCGCCGGGCAGGACGATGGAGGCCGGATTCAGAACCCTCATCCACCTTGACGATCCTGCTGGAATCAACACCGGCGTTGCTATTGTCAGCCTGGAAGACCAGGTCATCAGCCTCGAGCCCAGGCTTTTTCACCCCGGGGGCGAACTGGCGGCAGAGCTGGCCACAGATCAGGTCCTCCTGATTCCAGCCCGAGGACAGCTCCACTTTTTCGTGACGGACTTCACCTGGACGCTGGGCAGTCTCAATCGCTTCGTCGGGATTCTCGAGATCCGCCTATCCGGGCGCTTCGCCGCTACCGCCGTTCAGACCCGCCCTGGACAATTTGCCACGCTCCCGGTGGCCAGGCTGCCTGAATAGGGTTGCTGGCAAGGGATGAGTGGCTGGAACAGGACAGCAGAACCGCAGGCGGAGGCCGCGGCTACCACTCAGCCCTCGTCGGCGCTCGGGTTGTGTTGGGCTGCTCGGCGATCCGTCACCACTATTCCACAGAACATCGCGAGGACCCAGAAAACCCAAGGTGCTACACTCGGGATTCATGAGCCAGGTTCAGATCCATCCCACCGCAGTGGTGGCTCCCGAATCCGAAATCGGAACCGACGTACTCATTGGGCCTTATGCCGTAGTCGAAGAAAACACGGTGCTGGGGAACGGGTGCCGAATCGGGGCCCATGCCGTGATCAAGCGGTACACTCGTCTGGGCGAAGGCAACCTGGTCGCCGAAGGCGCCGTCTTGGGAGGAGACCCCCAGGACCTCAAGTTCTCCGGCGATCGCTCCTACCTCCAGATCGGGGACCGGAATGTCTTCCGTGAGGGTGTGACCATCAACCGGGCCACTGAAAGCGACGGCGTAACCCGCATCGGAAATAACTGTCTCCTGATGGCCCACTCACATGTAGCCCACGAATGTGTCCTGGGAAATCACGTGGTCCTTGCCAACAATGTCATTCTGGCAGGACATGTCAGTCTGGGACACCACTCATTCCTGTCCGGGGGAGTCGGCGTTCATCAGTTCTGTCGAATCGGGGAAATGGCGATGATCGGGGGCAACTCCAAGGTAGTCCAGGATGTGCTCCCCTTTTTCCTGGTCGACGGCATCCCCGCCCTCCACCGCAGTCTCAACCTGGTCGGAATCAGGCGGAGCCGCGTGAGCAAAGAAGAGCTTCAATGCCTGAAGAGGGCTTACCGGTTGCTGTCTTCCACCGAACTGAGGCTGACTCAGAAAGTCGAGGAACTGGAGTGTCTTGGCTCCGCCGCTTTGAAGACACTGGTCGATTTCATCGAATCGTCCAAGCGCGGGCTCTGCAGCTTCCGCCGGTCACCAGATTAGAAACCGAAGCCGAAGTGGGCCGCGACCGTAAAAGAGCCTTCACTACTCCCGCCAATCGTCTGCCAGCGTATGGGGAAGTCGACTTCCGCAAAGAACCGCGGCTCTTCAAGCACGCCTTTCACAACTACCGTAGCGGTTGAAGATCGAGATTGGGTCCAGAGCGTCTTGTAGTATTAGAACATCGGAACATCGGAGCGTTATCATCTCAAGTGTGGCGGAGATCCTGATCGGAATCCTGACAGTGTCAGACCGGGCCAGCCGGGGAGAGTACGAGGACCGGGGGGGGGCCGCTGTCGCGGCCTATCTCGCCGATAAGATCGCCGGTTCTTACACAATTGTTCAGCGGATTATCTCTGACGACCTGGAAGTCATCAGCGAAGGATTGCGACGAATGGCGGACCAGGATGGGTGCAGTCTGATCGTCACCACCGGGGGAACGGGACCCGCCCCTCGCGACTGGACTCCCGACGCCACCAGAGAAGTATGCGAAAAAACCCTGCCCGGCTTCGGTGAACAGATGCGGCGGGTGTCGTTCCAGCATGTCCCCACGGCCCTGCTGTCCAGGCAAATAGCCGGTTTCCGAGGACACTGCCTGCTCATCAACCTGCCCGGCAATCCCAAAGCCATTCAGGAATGCCTGGATGCCGTATTTGCGGCCGTCCCCCACTGTATTGAACTGATCGGCGGACCCAGACTGGAGTTGGAGTCTCCTCCCGACCTGCCGCACTAACCTCAACTCCGGGAGTTGTGAATGCCCAACTGGACCAGGACGATTCTATCGACGATTCTGACCATTCCATTGATAGCACTTCCAGGGTGCGCCCAGCAGAGCGCTCCCCCGCCCCGGACGGCACCTGACGAGACAAGCCTGGAGAAGGCGCGCAGACTAGCCCACCAGCTTCTGATCGTTGATACCCATGTAGATATCCCCAACCGTTTGGACCGGAGAATGGAGGACATCTCGGTTCGAACGTCGGGTGGCGACTTCGATGAGCCCAGAGCCAGGGAGGGAGGCCTCAACGCTCCCTTCATGTCCATCTACGTATCGGCCCGCTACCAGGAGTCGGGAGGGGCGAAAGTGTATGCGGACAAGCTGATTGACATGGTAGAAGGATTTCAAGAAAAGTGGCCGGACAAGTTCGTTGTTACTCGTTCCGTGTCCGAGGTTCGTTCAGCCTTTCAGGACGGGCTGATTGCACTGCCCATGGGCATGGAGAATGGGGCTCCAATCGAGGGGAGTCTCGCCAATCTCCGCCATTTCTACCAGAGAGGTATCCGCTACATCACCCTGACCCACTCGCGTGTTAACCACATCGCTGACTCCTCGTATGATTCCAATCACCGCTGGAGGGGATTGAGTCCCTTCGGGCAAAAAGTGGTCGCAGAAATGAACCGTCTGGGCATCATGGTCGACATTTCTCACGTCTCAGACGAGGCTTTTCACCAGGTTGTGGCAATCACCAGTACCCCGGTGATTGCCTCCCACTCCTCGTGCCGGCACTTCACCCCCGGGTGGGAACGCAACATGAGCGATGAAATGATCCGTAAGCTGGCCGGGAACGGTGGCGTGATTCAGATCTCCTTTGGCTCTTCGTTCATCAGCGATGACTATCGCCTCAAACACGCGCAGCGGAACGAGACCATCGACGAATACCTGGACGAACGAGGCCTAACGCGCAATCATCCCAGAGCGCCAGAGCAGATCCGTCAATTTGAGCAAGAGAACCCGTTGCAGCGGGCCACTGTGTCGCAGGTAGCCGACCACATTGATCATGTCAAGAACCTGGTGGGGATCGACCATGTCGGCTTTGGTTCGGATTTCGATGGCGTCGGCGACACGACTCCCACGGGATTGAGGGATGTTTCCGAATACCCGAATCTGCTGGCCGAGCTCCTGGATCGAGGCTATACGGAAGAGGAGATCGAGAAGATCTGCTCCGGAAACCTGCTGCGGGTATGGAGCGAAGTTGAGCGCCACGCCGCCGAAAAATGATTAGGGGACCAGGACGGCCGGCACTTTCTTTTCGGACACCAGCTTTTTGAACGCCGCCAACTCCTTCCGGAAGACTTTCTCCAGATCGGCGCGCAGCAGAGCATGTTCCTTTCTCAGGTCCTCGAAGCGGATCCTGGCCCCGTCCGTGGGGCGAGTAGGAGACGAAGCCACGTAATCCAGAAGGTAAGCGATCTGGTTGTCCAGCATGGGAGGAAAGTTGAGGGGATCCTGGCGGCTTTCGTTTCGGGTCTGCATGAGCTGCCCCTCGATGGCGCTCAGTTTTTCGCCCAGCTCGCGGGCGAGCTGTTTTGCCTCGTCTCCATAGCCGGATTCCGCCATCCGCCCGGCCAGACCCGCCGTCTGCTTGCGCACGCTTCGGATTCTTCGAATTTCGTCGTAGACGCTGTTCAGCTCCTCGAGAATCTCCATGGAGAGGTTGAACTGCTCCTCTAGATCGGCGGGCGCGGTCGAGCCTCGGGGATCATTGACGAGCTCCAGGGATTGGATCTGCTGCCTGTCACCGATCGTGAGTCTAACCTGATAAGTGCCGGGAAGAACCCCTGGTCCTGACGGGGACTCCCACCAGACGACTGCGTCTCGTACCGGGTTGGGTCCCGGATACCGAAAGTTCCAGACGAATCGATTCAGACCCGACTCCGCCTCCAGCAGAGCTGTGCGGAAAGCATCACGAACGGGACCCCGGACGGCTTCTGCAGGGCCTCCCTCTGCTTTGCTGGAGTAGCCCCGAATCAGCTCGCCTTTGTCGTCGAGGATCTCTAGCCCGGATTATGCAAAAACCGTAGTCCGGTGTTGAAAAACGAGTCGAGAAGTGGCCCAACTCGGAAGCGGGCAGGTGTGACAGGCGGATTTGCGAAGAATATCGGTTGGGGAGGCGTTTGAGTGGTTTGGGGAGTGAATTTCAGACAGATCTGGGCCTGGATGAGTGTCGGAAGCGGTTTTTCGGGGGAGCTGGGAAAAGCTAACTGGAGTTCAGGCGACTCAAGACGAGGTGGAAGAGGGGTTGTTCGGGGAAGGCTGAGGAAAGATGGACCCAGATGCGTCGAGTGGTTTGTCGGATCCGGGTCCCAATCTTGAGGACCCGACGACGTAAGGTTTCGATTTCGAGCTTGTGCCAGGGGGTTCCGTGCAGATAGTCGCGCAGGCGCACGAACATCTGGTAAGCCAGTGCATGCAGGAGGAGTCGAAACTGGTTGGCCAGGAATCGATGACAGCTGAGTCGGTCCATGCTCAGATGATTCTTAAAGGCCTTGATGAAGTTCTCGGTCTGCCCTCGGTCGGTGTAGTGGTCATAAAGTGATTGGGAGCAGAGATCGTCCCGGTTGGTGACCACAAAGCGACGATTGATCCCGCGCTGATCGACCTCCACTTTGACAATGACGCGACGGGATCGATCCCAGCTGTTGGCTCGATAAAGAAACTCGTCAAACTGACGCTGTTTTTCCTCCCGCTCAACGAACCTTTCCCGAGTCGAATCCAGCAGGGGCTCGACCACTCGCTGCAGGCGAGGGTTGCGACTTAACCCAATGACATATTGGAGTTGATTCTCTTCACCTTCACAGAACTCGTAGAGCCGAGGCGTGGCAAAGCCGCTGTCGGCCCGAATCTCAATCTCGACATCCGTCCCCACTGCTTGTCGGATGGCCTCCACGACGCGCTTCAGAATGGGCACGATGTGAGAGGCAGCCCCCTTGTTGCCAGGTCTCAACACGGCACAGACCAGGTCTCCCGTGGCGGCATCGAAGATCAGCAAAGGATGCAGAATGTGGTTTCGGTAATACCCGTGGTAGAAGGCGAACTCCTGTTGGCCGTGAGTGTGGTCGTCGGTACTGTCCAGATCCAGGATGATCTTGGCGGGACGTCTCTTCTTCAGGGAGCGCACATAACGGCGTAGCAGCCACCGGCTCAGACGCATCAGATCCTTCTTGGTGACGGAGTTCTCCAAGCGGGAGAAAGTCGGCTGGGTGGCCAAATCGGGATCGCTCTCGGGCAACTGATCACAGACTGTCTTGAGCATCGGATCCGAGCGCAGCGTATCGGCGTCATTACAGTCTTCGTAGCCGGCCACGATCTGCAACACTCGTTGTCGGATCAACTTCAACAGGTCATGACGAATGTAGCGTCGGTCCCGGCTTTCCGCAATACACGAACTGAAGCCCTCGCACAATCGATGTTGCCGATCCAGCGATCCAAACAACAACCATCCTGCGTCGGAAGTGAGGCTCCCCCCATCAAAACGAGCTGTGATGTCTCTGTGGCTGTGAAATGGCAGGGTATTCTGGCAGACTGTTTTCAACATAGCCGTAGCTCCTGTTTAGGGTTGTTTTTATGTAAACCCTTTTATATCAGAGAGCTACGGCTTTTTTTCTGGACCCAAATCTCACTCGGATTCAGATCTTTTGCATAATCCGGGCTAGCTGGAGTTGAGGCGACTCAAGACGAGGTGGAAGAGGGGTTGTTCGGGAAAGGCTGAGGAAAGATGGACCCAGATGCGTCGAGTGGTTTGTCGGATGCGGGCCCCGATCTTGAGGACACGACGACGTAAGGTTTCGATTTCGAGCTTGTGCCAGGGGGTTCCGTGCAGATAGTCGCGCAGGCGCACGAACATCTGGTAAGCCAGTGCATGCAGGAGGAGTCGAAACTGGTTGGCCAGGAATCGATGACAGCTGAGTCGGTCCATGCTCAGATGATTCTTAAAGGCCTTGATGAAGTTCTCGGTCTGCCCTCGGTCGGTGTAGTGGTCATAAAGTGATTGGGAGCAGAGATCGTCCCGGTTGGTGACCACAAAGCGACGATTGATCCCGCGCTGATCGACCTCCACTTTGACAATGACGCGACGGGATCGATCCCAGCTGTTGGCTCGATAAAGAAACTCGTCAAACTGACGCTATTTTTCCTCCCGCTCAACGAACCTTTCCCGAGTCGAATCCAGCAGGGGCTCGACCACTCGCTGCAGGCGAGGGTTGCGACTTAACCCAATGACATATTGGAGTTGATTCTCTTCACCTTCACAGAACTCGTAGAGCCGAGGCGTGGCAAAGCCGCTGTCGGCCCGAATCTCAATCTCGACATCCGTCCCCACTGCTTGTCGGATGGCCTCCACGACGCGCTTCAGAATGGGCACGATGTGAGAGGCAGCCCCCTTGTTGCCAGGTCTCAACACGGCACAGACCAGGTCTCCCGTGGCGGCATCGAAGATCAGCAAAGGATGCAGAATGTGGTTTCGGTAATACCCGTGGTAGAAGGCGAACTCCTGTTGGCCGTGAGTGTGGTCGTCGGTACTGTCCAGATCCAGGATGATCTTGGCGGGACGTCTCTTCTTCAGGGAGCGCACATAACGGCGTAGCAGCCACCGGCTCAGACGCATCAGATCCTTCTTGGTGACGGAGTTCTCCAAGCGGGAGAAAGTCGGCTGGGTGGCCAAATCGGGATCGCTCTCGGGCAACTGATCACAGACTGTCTTGAGCATCGGATCCGAGCGCAGCGTATCGGCGTCATTACAGTCTTCGTAGCCGGCCACGATCTGCAACACTCGTTGTCGGATCAACTTCAACAGGTCATGACGAATGTAGCGTCGGTCCCGGCTTTCCGCAATACACGAACTGAAGCCCTCGCACAATCGATGTTGCCGATCCAGCGATCCAAACAACAACCATCCTGCGTCGGAAGTGAGGCTCCCCCCATCAAAACGAGCTGTGATGTCTCTGTGGCTGTGAAATGGCAGGGTATTCTGGCAGACTGTTTTCAACATAGCCGTAGCTCCTGTTTAGGGTTGTTTTTATGTAAACCCTTTTATATCAGAGAGCTACGGCTTTTTTTCTGGACCCAAATCTCACTCGGATTCAGATCTTTTGCATAATCCGGGCTAGCTGGAGTTGAGGCGACTCAAGACGAGGTGGAAGAGGGGTTGTTCGGGAAAGGCTGAGGAAAGATGGACCCAGATGCGTCGAGTGGTTTGTCGGATGCGGGCCCCGATCTTGAGGACACGACGACGTAAGGTTTCGATTTCGAGCTTGTGCCAGGGAGTCCCGTGCAGATAGTCGCGGAGGCGCACGAACATCTGGTAAGCCAGTGCATGCAGGAGGAGTCGAAACTGATTGGCCAGGAATCGATGACAGCTGAGTCGGTCCATGCTCAGATGATTCTTAAAGGCCTTGATGAAGTTCTCGGTCTGCCCTCGGTCGGTGTAGTGGTCATAAAGTGATTGGGAGCAGAGATCGTCCCGGTTGGTGACCACCAAGCGACGATTGATCCCGCGCTGATCGACCTCCACTTTGACAATGACGCGACGGGATCGATCCCAGCTCTTGGCTCGATAAAGAAACTCGTCAAACTGACGCTGTTTTTCCTCCCGCTCAACGAACCTTTCCCGAGTCGAATCCAGCAGGGGCTCGACCACTCGCTGCAGGCGAGGGTTGCGACTTAACCCAATGACATATTGGAGTTGATTCTCTTCACCTTCACAGAACTCGTAGAGCCGAGGCGTGGCAAAGCCGCTGTCGGCCCGAATCTCAATCTCGACATCCGTCCCCACTGCTTGTCGGATGGCCTCCACGACGCGCTTCAGAATGGGCACGATGTGAGAGGCAGCCCCCTTGTTGCCAGGTCTCAACACGGCACAGACCAGGTCTCCCGTGGCGGCATCGAAGATCAGCAAAGGATGCAGAATGTGGTTTCGGTAATACCCGTGGTAGAAGGCCAACTCCTGTTGGCCGTGAGTGTGGTCGTCGGTACTGTCCAGATCCAGGATGATCTTGGCGGGACGTCTCTTCTTCAGGGAGCGCACATAACGGCGTAGCAGCCACCGGCTCAGACGCATCAGATCCTTCTTGGTGACGGAGTTCTCCAAGCGGGAGAAAGTCGGCTGGGTGGCCAAATCGGGATCGCTCTCGGGCAACTGATCACAGACTGTCTTGAGCATCGGATCCGAGCGCAGCGTATCGGCGTCATTACAGTCTTCGTAGCCGGCCACGATCTGCAACACTCGTTGTCGGATCAACTTCAACAGGTCATGACGAATGTAGCGTCGGTCCCGGCTTTCCGCAATACACGAACTGAAGCCCTCGCACAATCGATGTTGCCGATCCAGCGATCCAAACAACAACCATCCTGCGTCGGAAGTGAGGCTCCCCCCATCAAAACGAGCTGTGATGTCTCTGTGGCTGTGAAATGGCAGGGTATTCTGGCAGACTGTTTTCAACATAGCCGTAGCTCCTGTTTAGGGTTGTTTTTATGTAAACCCTTTTATATCAGAGAGCTACGGCTTTTTTTCTGGACCCAAATCTCACTCGGATTCAGATCTCTTGCATAATCCGGGCTAGTTTCACCTCCTCCTCTCCCGGTTCCTCGGGCAAGTAGAAGTCCACCGCTGCGCCGCTCGAGGAGCCTCCCCCGGACATCACCCGGACGGCTCGACGCGGCCTGAACAAATGGGAAACCGAGGCGTCCATGCGGCGATCCACCTGGTGCAGCACCGTAAGATTGTCCAGAATCCAGAAGGCCCGGCCCTGGGTGGCAACCACGAGGTCCTTCTGATGAACCGCCAGGTCGGTGACCGGGGTGACGGGAAGGTTCAGCTGCAGCGACTGCCAGTGGGCTCCGTCGTCGAAAGACACATACAATCCGAATTCGGTTCCTGCATAGAGAAGCCCTTTTCGATCGGGATCTTCCCTGACGACTCGTACAAAATGATCGCCGGGAATCCCGTTGGATCCATCAGTGAGACGTTCCCAGGTCTGGCCGTAGTCGTTGGTGCGAAAGATGTAAGGGGCAAAGTCGTCCATCCGGTAGCGCTGGACGGCGATCAGGGCCCGCCCGGCATCATGAGCGGAGAGCTCGATCATGTTGACTGTCCCCCACTCGGGCAGTCCGGCAGGGGAGATGGCTTCCCAGCTCTCTCCTTGGTTTCGTGAAATATGCACCAGACCGTCATCGGAGCCTGCCCAGAGGAGGCCTTTCCGATGGGGTGATTCTTCAAAGGCAAAGACGGTTCCGTAGACTTCCACTCCGGTGTTATCGCGGGTGATGGGTTCGCCGCTGTACTTCTGCTTTCGCTTGTCGTTGCGCGTCAGATCACCGCTGATCTCGGTCCAGCTCTGGCCTGCATTTCGAGACATGTGGACGACCTGAGAGGTGTGATAGATGACATCTGGATCGTGGGGTGAAATTCGGACGGGAGCATTCCACTGGAATCGATGCTTCAGGTCGAGGGAAGCTTGGCCAAGCTGCAGCTGAGGATAGACGAGGATAGAACGACTTTCTCCGCTTCGCAGATTGGTCCGGGAAATAGATCCTCCATAGCAGCCGGCATAGACAATGTCCGGGTCACGGGGATCGATGGCGATATGGCCACTTTCACATCCCCCGACTGACCTCCAGTGCTGTGACGGAGTGAGCCCGCTCAGTGGCTTGCTGGGCAGAGAAATCGTAGTGTTGTCCTGTTGAGCCCCGTAGACGCGATACGGAAACTGATTGTCAACGGTCACGCGGTACATCTCTGAAGTGGGCTGGTTGGTGAGAGGTGACCAGGATCGGCCCCCGTTCAAAGTCACCTGGGCACCGCCGTCATCCGCTAGAATCATGATCCGGGGATCCGTTGGATTGAGCCACAAATCGTGACAATCTCCATGAGGAACCTGGATCTGCTCGAATGTCCGCCCACCATCGATCGATTTGTAGAACTCGGTGTTCAGGGCGTAGGCCGTATCGGCATCCAGCGGGTCAGCGTAAACCCTGGTGTAATAAAAGGCTCGTTGCCTCAGCTTCCGTTGTGTGTTCACGGCTTTCCACGATTTTCCGCCATCGTCACTCCGATAGACTCCGCCCGCCTCGGCTTCAATTAGGACCCAGACTCGATCGGGATTGACCGGTGAGACTGCGACCCCAACCTTGCCCACGAGCCCCTCGGGAAGCCCGCCGCTCAGCTTTTCCCAGCTGTCTCCTCCGTCCGCTGTCTTGAAGACTCCCCCTTCTTCGCTGCCGCTGATCATGGTCCAAGGCTTCCGCTCCGCTGTCCAGAAGCCCGCGTAAAGGATACGCGGATTCTTTGGATTCATGGCCAGATCGACAGCGCCGGTCCGGTCGCTGATGTGGTGCACGCACTCCCAGGTGCTCCCGCCGTCCCTCGACCGATACACTCCCCGTTCCTGGTTGGGTCCAAAGATGTGGCCCAGGGCAGCGACATAGACCAGATTCGGGTCGCGCGGGTGGACGCGGATGCGCCCGATTTGACCGGCCTCTTCAAGTCCCACGTGTACCCAGGTATCGCCTCCATCCAGAGATCGGTAGACTCCGATGCCGGGCGAGATATTCCCTCTCGGCTGACTCGACCCGGTGCCAACGTAAACGACGTTCGGATCCGAGTCGGCCACTGCGATAGCTCCTATAGAGCCGACCTTGAAGAATGGGTCGGATATGTTGGCCCAGTTCTGGCCCGCATCATCAGTCTGCCAGATACCCCCCCCCCGTACTTCCCATCAAGAAGCGGTGAGGCTGATTGGGAAACCCTGTCGCGGTGGTGACGCGTCCTCCGCGGGTGGGTCCGACCAGCCGGTACTCGAGCCCCTCAAGAATCCTGGGGCTGATAGTGATGTTGGGGGCATCGACATCGGTCTCGGCTACGACCGCCGCACCAACCTGGGCCAGCGTCAGGACCGTGACCATTGAAGTAAGCAGTGAAATATGCCTCATTTCAGCCTCCCAGCGTTGCGGGAATCGCCAGCAGCCCGTGGCGAAAGTCCCGCGGACTTCTAGCCCGGATTATGCAAAAGATCTGAATCCGAGTGAGATTTGGGTCCAGAAAAAAAGCCGTAGCTCTCTGATATAAAAGGGTTTACATAAAAACAACCCTAAACAGGAGCTACGGCTATGTTGAAAACAGTCTGCCAGAATACCCTGCCATTTCACAGCCACAGAGACATCACAGCTCGTTTTGATGGGGGGAGCCTCACTTCCGACGCAGGATGGTTGTTGTTTGGATCGCTGGATCGGCAACATCGATTGTGCGAGGGCTTCAGTTCGTGTATTGCGGAAAGCCGGGACCGACGCTACATTCGTCATGACCTGTTGAAGTTGATCCGACAACGAGTGTTGCAGATCGTGGCCGGCTACGAAGACTGTAATGACGCCGATACGCTGCGCTCGGATCCGATGCTCAAGACAGTCTGTGATCAGTTGCCCGAGAGCGATCCCGATTTGGCCACCCAGCCGACTTTCTCCCGCTTGGAGAACTCCGTCACCAAGAAGGATCTGATGCGTCTGAGCCGGTGGCTGCTACGCCGTTATGTGCGCTCCCTGAAGAAGAGACGTCCCGCCAAGATCATCCTGGATCTGGACAGTACCGACGACCACACTCACGGCCAACAGGAGTTCGCCTTCTACCACGGGTATTACCGAAACCACATTCTGCATCCTTTGCTGATCTTCGATGCCGCCACGGGAGACCTGGTCTGTGCCGTGTTGAGACCTGGCAACAAGGGGGCTGCCTCTCACATCGTGCCCATTCTGAAGCGCGTCGTGGAGGCCATCCGACAAGCAGTGGGGACGGATGTCGAGATTGAGATTCGGGCCGACAGCGGCTTTGCCACGCCTCGGCTCTACGAGTTCTGTGAAGGTGAAGAGAATCAACTCCAATATGTCATTGGGTTAAGTCGCAACCCTCGCCTGCAGCGAGTGGTCGAGCCCCTGCTGGATTCGACTCGGGAAAGGTTCGTTGAGCGGGAGGAAAAACAGCGTCAGTTTGACGAGTTTCTTTATCGAGCCAACAGCTGGGATCGATCCCGTCGCGTCATTGTCAAAGTGGAGGTCGATCAGCGCGGGATCAATCGTCGCTTTGTGGTCACCAACCGGGACGATCTCTGCTCCCAATCACTTTATGACCACTACACCGACCGAGGGCAGACCGAGAACTTCATCAAGGCCTTTAAGAATCATCTGAGCATGGACCGACTCAGCTGTCATCGATTCCTGGCCAACCAGTTTCGACTCCTCCTGCATGCACTGGCTTACCAGATGTTCGTGCGCCTGCGCGACTATCTGCACGGAACCCCCTGGCACAAGCTCGAAATCGAAACCTTACGTCGTCGTGTCCTCAAGATCGGGGCCCGGATCCGACAAACCACTCGACGCATCTGGGTCCATCTTTCCTCAGCCTTTCCCGAACAACCCCTCTTTCACCTCGTCTTGAGTCGCCTGAACTCCAGCTAGCTTCTCCCAGTTCCCCCTGTCTGAAAAACCGCTTCCGAGTTGGGCCACTTCTCGAGCCCTTTTTCAACAGCGGATTACGGTTCTTGCATAATCCGGGCTAGAGGTCCCGATTCTGTCAAACCCTTCAAATCCTGTAAAGCCAGCCAAAATTCCACTGAAGGAGAGCTATACTGCTCCAGATGAAAAGGCGTTTCAGGCACTTCTTTCTGACTGCGTGTCTGGCCTCCAGCCTCCTTCTCGCCGGGAATCACGAAGTCGTATCGATGAGCCGTTCCATGGCTGGAGTGCCGGCGGAGGTATCTCTCGCTATCAATCCCGCCCGCCCCGGCAACGTGATTGCCGTTTCACTGGCGACCGGACTGGAGGTTCGCTCAACCAACTTCAGTTTTGTTTCCCACGACGGCGGCCTGACCTGGTCCTCCAACGCGGCCTTGAACCCCGAGCAGCGAGTGCAGGGGGACGACTCCGTTGTCTTCAATCACAAAGGCCAGGCCTTCCGATCCTATATTTCGTTCCGGGGACTCCGGAACGAAACCCCAACCCCAAGCAACGGCATTTTCGTGAGTTCATCTGCAGACGGTGGCCGAACCTGGAACGAACCGGTAGCCGTAGTTGACCATCAGAACACCATCACACCTTTCGAGGACAAGCCTTACCTGGTGGTTGACGCGCTCCCGGAATCACCCCATTCTGGCCATCTCTATCTGGCCTGGACCCGATTCGATCACTACGGCAGCAAAGATCCGGAGGATCAGTCCCACATTTACTTCTCCCGCTCCTTAGACGAGGGCCGAGACTTCTCCTCACCGATTCGGATTTCGGACCAGGGAGGAGATTGCCTGGACGGCGACGAGACAGTCGAAGGCGCTGTCCCTGCCGTCGGCGTTGGCGGTCAGGTCTACGTGGTCTGGGCCGGGCCCCGGGGACTGGTCCTTGATGTATCGCGCGACGGCGGGTTCACCTTCGGCCGTGACAGCGTGATCTCCGAGATGCCGGGAAGTTGGGATCTGGAAATCGCAGGGCTGGAGAGGGCAAACGGCCTGCCGGTAACCGGGGTCGATCACAGCCCGGGCCCCTATCGGGGAAGTCTTTACGTGAACTGGGCTGATGAAAGACACGGCGACCCGGACAGCTTCGTGATCCATTCCCGGGACGAGGGCAAGACCTGGTCGGATCCGGTACGGGTCAATGACGATCTCGTATCGAACGGCCGACCTCAGTTCTTAACCTGGATGGCAGTCGATCCGATCGACGGTTCGGTGAATGTGGTCTTTCTGGACCGGCGGGCAGGTACCGGGACCAGCACGGAAGTCACCCTGGCTCGAAGCATCGATGGCGGCCACACCTTTGTAAACCATCCGATCGATCTACAACCCTTCGAGTGCAACCCTGCCATATTTTTCGGTGACTACATCGGAATCAGCGCTTACGGCGGCCTGGTTATTGCCGCTTTTCCTCACTTCAGCTCTGAGCAGCAACTCGACCTTTCGGCAGCGGTTTTTCGGTTCCGCCCAGGCAGTCAGGAGATTGAATAGTACTTATTCCGGGACGAACCGAACCTCAAAGATCCTGGGCCAGTGCTTCCCGGTCAGCAAGAAGGTTTGACGCCCCGGGATGTAGGCAATTCCGTTGAGGACATCTTCTCCTGAACCGTCTCGGGTTGGCAGCAAACTAGAAGCATCGACTACCGTGGTCACTCTGCCATCCCCGGGATCGATTCTGACGATCCGGTCGCTGTTCCAGATGTTGGCCCACACCGAGCCGTCAACACACTCGAGTTCGTTGAGATTGGAAACGGGCCTTCCATCCAGTGTAACCCGCTTTCTGTCCACCACCAGGAACTGCTGCGGTTCGCGAACCAGAAGTGTGTCCGAGCCATTGCTCATGAAAAACTGCTCACCGTCAAAGCAAAGGCCCCAGCCTTCTCCACGATAGAAAAGAGTGTCCAGCGGTTCGAATGTCTCCAGATCGTAGACAAAGGCCACATTCTCATCCCAGGTGAGCTGAATCAACCGTGCGCCGACACGTTCCAGACCTTCCCCAAAATAGCTGTCGGCGAGGCGGTGGCTCTGCAAGACGCGGCCGCTCTCCAGGTCCACCTTCCTAAGAGCGGACCTCCCATACTTCCCAGTGCTTTCGTACAGAATCCCCTCTCTCCACACCAGACCCTGCGTGTAAGCAGACGTGTCGTGGGGATACTCTGCCACAATCTCGGGTTCAAGATATTCGACGGGTGGGGAAGACTGTACGGCCCATACAATCAGGAGCGAAGCGAGAATCGCCAGCGCGAGGAGCAGGAGGCGGCGTCTCTCGCGAGGCGACCGTTTGTTGACCGCTTTCTGTGGTGTCATGAGGAGATCGGCACCGCTGAGTTTGGGCGCTTCCTGCCACTAGTGCTTGAGCCCGAGCCCGGGACTTGTTTAGAATTATGAGTTTACACTCTTGTGGCGAACGGCGTGTAGCCGAAGCCATGACTGAACGATAGAGACCCTGGAGGCATTATGGCCAAGAGATGTCAACTGACTGGCAAAGGTCCGATGAGCGGGAACCGGGTTTCCCACTCTCACAAGAAGACACGCCGCCGCCAGCTTCCCAATTTACAAACGAAGCGGCTTTATATTCCGGAACTGGATCGATGGGTTCGGCTGAAACTCTCCGCTCGTGCACTGCGAACCGTCACCAGGAAAGGGCTTCTGCAGTTCCTGAAAGATGAAGGAATGACCCTCAAGGAAGTGACCAGGTAGCCTCCTTTTTCTCTCGCCGGGAGTTCTTGTTTCGAGGAACCCCTGCAAGACGTTTGGCCAGGATGCCACGTGAGTACCCAGTGAAAGATCCACCTTCCGCTCGTCTCCCCACCGACTACAGCGGCTTGAAGAGGCTCCAGCAGCAATTCAAGGAGTACCAGGAGCGGGCCTTTCCGCCCAGACCTGCTAGATTTTTCTCCCTGGAGTTGTGTGGAGAAGCGGGAGAGATTGCGAATCTCGAAAAGAAAGAGTGGAAGAACCTGGAGATCACGCCCGCTGATCTGGCGGAAGAGGCAGCGGACACCGCCATCGCGCTGCTGAACTATGCGAACGCCAGAGGAATTGATCTGGCTAAACAGGTAGAGCAGAAAATGTCGAAGATTGACGAAGAACGCAGACAGAAATCAGAGAGGAGAAACTGATTCTCGCGGCGCGTCTCCCCTCGGTTGATCTTTTTCGATCCGCCGCAGCCTAGTGAGACCCTTCCTTTTTCTTGCCGGACACCACGTCGGCCGTCCACAGATCGTTACCCCAGGCTACCTTCAAGACAGCCTTCTTGCCCTCTTGCTGGAAAGAGAAGGTGAGAAGATCAATTGCCTCTGAAGATGATGCTCTGTACAGCGGAATCCGGGCTACTTCACTGTCGCCGATCTGTCCTGCATAGTCCATATGAGGCCAGAGCTCCTTGGCCAGATTCTCGGGCGCCGCCTCCCAGATCTCTCCCAGAGGCTGTCCCAGTACCTTGTTCAGCACCAGCGAAAAGGGTCCGCTCTCAGGACAATGAAGGTACACCGAATACTCACCTGCCGGAACTTTCTGGTCACCGATTTTGAGGGCTCCTTCGGTCTTCAGAGTAGTGACCTGTTCAGACCCGGCACGCCAGATTCGATCGGCCCCCAGTTTACTGGTCAAGTCGGAAATACTTCGACCTTTCAACGAGGGGCGCCCGTACTCGATTGCAACCGCTTTACCATTGACGATTGTCATGGCTGTATCGCGGGGCGCCATCTGAGAAAAAACCGGAATTGTGATGAGACACAGGCTTAGGATTGGAATGGCTCGCTTCATATGCTCCTCCCTGGGAAATGTAGCATTTGAGAATTGAACGAGGACCTGTTCAAGTTCCAATACGCTGATTCCCGCGAGTGGTTCCCAAAAGGAGATCCCCAAATTACAAAAGGGAACGTGGAAGGCAACTGGTTCAGTTCGGCACGGACTGCTGGGAGTTGATTCCGGGGGCCTATTCTAAGTATGATTAACGTTTTTGTAGCCGGTAGGTGCCCCGGCAGGGGCAGTTCAGGATGAAATAAAGGGTTTAGTAAATGGCCGGAAAACGCTTCTCAAGAAAAAAGTACTGTCCTTTTAAGGCAGACCCAAAACTCGCCGAATCTCTCACCTACAAGAATCCGGACTTGCTGAAAAAGTTCCTGGGAGACAATGGCAAGCTCATCCCTCGTCGCATCTCTGGAGTCAGTGCCTACTACCAGCGACGCTTAACCCGCGAAATCAAGAGGGCGCGCCACCTGGCGCTTGTCCCTTATTCCGCCTCCGGCGAGCTTTTTGGTCACCGGCCGCGGAGCCGCTGAAGGATCACGAATCAGGAACCGCCGCCAGAACGGTGGTACAGGAAATAGCAGCAGGGGACTTAATATGGCGAAAACAAGCACGGTCGCCAGAAACTTGAAACGAAAGCGACTGGTCGCCAAATACAAGACCAAGCGCCGCAAGTTCAAGAAAATGCTCTTGGATCCGAGTCTCAAGCCTCAAGAGAGAGAACAGATTCAGAGGGCGATGAGGCGAATGCCTCGCGATTCCAGCCGAACTCGTGTGTCGATTCGCTGTGCCCTGACGGGTCGGAGTCGAGGCTGCTACCGAAAATTTCAGCTTTCCCGCATTGCTTTTCGCGAGGCAGCCCTCCGGGGCGACCTGCCCGGGGTCACCAAGTCCTCCTGGTAGGGAGGAAGGTGCCACGTTCCACGTTCCACGTTGCCAGAACCCAGCACCTAGAACCCCTTCTCCAACTGATTCTCGACCGGCTCGACGGTTTGCAGATGGGCTTCTAAGAGCTCCCGAATCTCCTCGATGACCTCCGGGTGCTGTTCCGCAATATCGAACTGCTCGGAGGCGTCTCGTCCCAGATGGTACAAGACTGGAGGATCGTGCTCGACCTCCGGCCCCCCGTATTCCTCCCGGGTTCGAAAATGAGCCTTGTAGGGTCCCTTGCGGACGGCAAAAACGCGCTCACCGTCATAGTAGATCAAATGGTTGCGGGGAGCGGGTCCCGTTCCCACCAGTACCGGTCGCAGGTCCACCCCGTCGATGACGCGGTCCGCGGGAATGGGTGCTCCGGCCAACTCGAACAGGGTGGGTAGAACATCCAGAGCCGAGCCCATCTCCATCACAACTTCAGGCTGGATTCGACCCGGCCACCAGAATATGGCCGGGACGCGGAACCCCCCTTCATAGCTGCTCAACTTGCCGTTGCGCAAGAGTCCGGCAGATCCGCCAATGTCTCTGATTCCCAGAGCAGGTCCATTATCACTGGTGAAAATGACCAGAGTATTCCTGTCCAGTCCCTCCTCACGAAGTGTGCGAATGATTTCCCCAACGCTCCAGTCCAGTTCCTCGATAACGTCCCCGTAGCGCCCCCGCTTACTCACTCCAACGAATTCTTCAGAGCGAAACAGAGGAGCGTGGGGCATGGTGTGGGAGAGGAACAGGAAGAAGGGTCGCTCGCGGTTCTGTCGGATGAACTGGATGGACTCGGTCGTGTACCGTTTGGTCAGGAGCCGCTGATCGGCCCGGCCGCTCAATGACTTGTGTACCCCTGATGAGGGGCAGGTTCCACCATTCCACTTTGGGCTCCCCGTAGTAAACCGATCTCCCCAGGGCGGGGTCTACGACCCGATCGGCGGTGTTGTGGTAGGGAACGCCGTAATAGTAGTCGAACCCCTGCTCCAGAGGCATGTATTCAGGCAGATGGCCCAGATGCCACTTGCCGATACAGGCCGTTGCGTAACCCTTTTCCCTCAGTCCCTCCGCCAGAGTCGTCTCCGCAGCGGGAAGCCCCCCCAGCGAATCCTCGAAGATGACCAGCTTTTCATCGCTCGCCATGCCGCTGCGCACCGGAAGTCGGCCCGTCAACAGCCCGGCCCGGCTGGAGGTGCAGACGGATGAGGCCATATAGAAGTTCGTCCAGCGTTGGCCTTCCAGAGCGAGTCGATCCAGGTGGGGAGTGCGGAGAGTCGGGTGGCCGTAGCTGCCGAGGTCCCCGTAGCCCTGGTCGTCAGTAAAAATGAGGACAATATTGGGAGGAGATGCCTCCGGGGCAGGGCTTTCACCGCTCGATCCACAGCGGGCCAGAAAGACGACCAGAGCGACACCGAGAAACCACCTGATTTTGAACACTATTCTTCTTCCTTTCTCTCCAGCCGACGACGAAGCCGGCCCATTGCCTCCTCGAAAAGATCCAGAGTCTGTAGCCGCTCCTTCGGTGAAGGATACCTGGCTTGGACTTCATAATAGGTCTTGAGATCGGCCAAGTCACCGATCAGAGCCTCCAATTCGCCGGAGCGGCCAATCGGCTGCTCTCCCACCAGAACTCTGACCACCCCGGTGTGAGCCAGAAGTCCCGGCTCGGCCCCCTCAGCTTCTAAGACCATGGGCTGGCGGCCCGTGAATTCGTCAATGGGCTCCGCCGGGGCCGCCGCTCCTTGCGCTGCCAGCCAGCCGCTTTCTTCGATCCGGAGCCGGCGGCGAAGGCGAATGGACAGAGCCGACCCGGACCTCGAGATTCTCTGTGAGGACTCGATTATCTTGCCATTGAAAAGAATCATGAGCCGCTTCGGCCGATGGAGGGAGAGCAGCTCGGCTTCGATCTCTACTTCGCGGCCCTTCGCGAGCCGGAGCGTTCCACCCGGTTCGCGCCCATCGACGCTCAGCCGAATTACGGGACCGGTCGTTACGAAGACCCGACCCTCACGAAATGATTTTTTCCAGCTTTCGAAGTTCCGGCTCACTCCCACCTGAACGTAACAACGCACAGATCCCAGAAAAGGCTGCCACCAGGCCCGCTGAGGTGAATTGGGCAGGTCCGTTCCGCCCGCTGGAGAGAGGAGGTAGCCGGCGTTTAGCATCCGGTACCACAAATCGGTCTTGTACCGACCCGGGTTGAAGATCTCAAAGAAGTCCATGTTGCCAAGGACTGTGTCCAGCACGGCCGTGTGCCTGGCTCCAAAGGCCCCTCCATGTGCCACACCCCCGATACCGCCAAGTTCCCGAGCATTGTTCAGAACCACCGATGAGGGCGGCCAGTGCCGATCCTCGCCGCCCAGCATGCGGCCCGTGCTGATCGGCTCGATTAGCCGGGAGATCCCGAGCAGATTGTAATGTCCTTGATCGGCGTTTCGGAACTCTTCGCCGGGACGGATGAACCTGGTGCCGTCAAAAGCTTCCCCGTCCCTACCGTAGGCAAACTGCCGGGCCCATACATCAGGCAGATTGGCCCCCTCAAGGGTCATGACGTGGAGGGCACCCAGGCCATCTCCCTCCATCATGGTCAGCCAGTCTTGGTCACGGCCGGCGTCCAGGCGATCGAAGTGCACATGCTCGTCAGTAGCCTGCCAGCCTTCTTTCTCAAGGTTGATCCAGCGCCTGAGTCTGACCGTGACCTCGGCTCTTCCCTTCTTGAGGCGAGCGGACTTCCGGGCGGGGACGTACTCGAAGCCTTTGGCAACCTGAACCGTCACCCGCGCTGCGTCTTCCGGAAGAGGGATGTAGACGGGCCCTGTTCCCCGGGCATAAGTGACGGGATAGTACTGCCTCTTGCGGGTGTGGATAGAGAGCAGGCGGATGCCGTTAGAACCAGTCTCCTCGGGGACGTAGTCGCTTCCGTCCACCTGCAGGGTGAAGCGGGCAGCTGTTGGCTCACCGCTCTCGTCGTCGAGCACCGTGAGCTGCAAGTGAGAATGGTCGAGGTCTACCTCAGCGGGAACAGTAAAGCTGTGAGTCCTCGGGTGCTCAGCCGCCACCGACCCGTGGCCCGAGAGCGGGTGGGTCATCAGCAGTGCAACCAGGCCTCCCTGAACGATTTTCTCCAGTACCTGATAGTGGGCGATCCTTTCCCCGAGCATGAGCTTGTGAGCGTGATCTTAACAGGTGACACTTAAAAAGGGGACAGAGTAGACTGTCCCCTTTTTTCTACCGAGTCACCTTGGGCGGAACCGCTGAAAAGAGGCTGACTTGACCTCCACTAAGCGCCGCAAAGACTACCTGGGCGATCAACGGATGCGTGGATGTCACCCGGATGTATCCCCCCGACAACCCCCGGGCCTCCGGAACCAGGGAAAAGATCAGCTCGTCGAGCCGCTCACCGGCCGAGAGCGTGCGATTCCCTGCGCCCACCGACTCGCCGCTGGCCAGGGTGACTTCAATCGTGATCTGGGTGTCGGGAGCGCCTCCCTGTGGTGAGGCTCCGATATCGCCGGGATAGTAGAAGGCCAGCCCCGTGAAGAGCAGGTTGGGGATGTCGGCAAACTGGCTGAAGATTGCCTCGGTAAAAGGTTCCGACTGCAGCGGCAGCGAGGCCGCGAAACCGGCATCTACGCGATCGCCAAAGATCACGTCACCAACCACTCCGTCCCCATCCGCCTCCACTTCCAGGGATCCGACAAAGTCACCTCCCTGGAGTCGAGCGTCTCCTGGCGAAGCACCGGCGAACCCGAAGATCTCGGATGCATCCGCGCTGAATGAAGCACCGGCCGCCAGTGTGACCTCCACCGGATCCCCCTCTACACCACCGTCTGCCCGCACCGCCGTCAGTTCGACGTCCCGGGAAGCGGCGGCCGTGTTGATCAGGTTGATATTGGTGAAAACATCGGCCCGCGAAGCCAGTTGTGCGGAGAAAGAACGGGTGGACGAATTGCCCGTCGAGGCATTCAACCCCAGCACCATGGGCCGATCGCTCAACTGCACCACTTCGAAGGCCGCGACTCCATCTCCCTCGGTGACCTCCCCGGCCACATATCCGCCCGAGACGCTGGTGCCAAACAAATCCGAAGCTGTCTCGTCCAGAAACGAGCGGGGCGGGATTTGCCGGGTCGCCTGCCGAGGCATCCCCAGGGGACCGTCATCGGGTGGAAAATAATTCAGGTCGACCGTCACCGCCTCTTCGCCCGGATTAAGGACCGTCAAGCGGGTGGTGGCGGCCTGCCCCCGGAAGGCGGCCGGTCCGTCAAACACTCGCTGAAAGAAAAAGTGCGTGGCCAGATCCTCAATCGCCACTCCTCCGTCCAGCTGGTTCAGGGTTAACGAGCCGAACTGAAAGAAACTGGCGATGTCGGGATTGTCGCTGGTGAGTTCGATCCAGGCCGGCAGCGCGGGGTCTTCCTCGAAAAGTTCGCTGCGCAGTTTGGCCAGCTGTGTCCCGGCCGGTAGATCCCGCTCCACCTGCTGGTTGCCTCCCAGCGGTTGCAGGTCGCCAAGTTCAGAGGGCCCTGCTTTCCCGGCCGTCGAGTCGCCGATGGCTTCCAGAGTCGCCAGGGCATCCTGTCCAGAGTAGTTGGAAAGGGCCACTCCATCAAAGAGACCGCCAATTCCGGCTGGATCACCAGCCGCGAAAAGCCACTGCGGCGAGATGCTTTGAGACTCATAGCGGAAGACGCCAAAGTAATGGAGGGCGACGTGGACAATGCAGGGGTCGGCAGGATTGATCTCCAGCGTCTGCACGGTGCGATGGGGAAGGCCCTGGTTGAATTCCGTCCAGGTGGCCCCTCCGTCTACGCTCTTTAATACGCCACTGGCGGTCGTGCCGGCGTACACAATGGACGAATCAAATGGATCGACGGCCACGGCATTCACTGTGTTGATCAGAGAGGGAGAGACGCCGAGGTCCAGGGTCGTCCAGCTGGCAGCGCCGTCCGTACTCTTTTGCAGGATTTCCCGGCCGAACCCGCCCTGTCCGCCTGCATAGAGCGTAGAAGGGTTCCCGGGATCGATCTCGAGAGCTGTCACTGCTACCAGGTCAAGACCATTGCTGGCGTCGGCCCAGGTGGCTCCCCCGTCGGTGCTCTTGTAGACTGCCGGGGTCCCGGTTCCGAACCCGGGTGTAGTTCCGGCGTACAGGGTATTCCCATTGGAGGGATCCACGGCCAGCGCCGTGTATTGTACGTTGTTGGGGAGACCGCTGACGGACCCTACCCAATCCCGGCCCCGGTTGGTGCTCTTGAAGACCTTCCCGCTGCTGGAGGCCAAGTACAGTGTCGACGGATTGGCAGGATGGATCCTCAGTTCGTTCCCCCCGGCTACGGGTGTATTCGATAGGTTCCAGCTGTCTCCACCGTCATCGCTCCAGACGGCGCCAAAGCCGAATTCCGTGGCGGCGTAGAGATTCATCGGGTTGACGGGGTCCACCACAATGTCATTGATTCTCGAGAATCCATTGAGGTTGATATCGCGCTTCACTTCCCAGGTCTGGCCGCCGTCCGTGGACTTGTTGAAACCGCCAAACCCGGCTCCCGCGTAGATAGAGGAGGGGTTCTGAGCATCGAAGGCGATCGTCTGGATCAGCATACTCGAGAACCCGGAGTTGGATAGGGCCCAGCTGGTCCCCGCGTCGGTGCTCTTGTAAAGCGCCCCGAATACGTTCGCCCCGGCGTAGAGGGTCGAAGGGTTTTCTGGATCGACCGCGATGGTTTTGACGACAGCGTCGGAAAAAGACTCGTCCTCCTCGGTCCAGGAGTCACCGCCGTTGGTACTCTTCATCACCCCGTCACTGGTGGCGTAGACGGTCGCGGGGTTAGACGGATCGAGGACGACAGATTCGACGACTGACTCCGGTGTGTTGAGTACGGCCCAGTTGTCTCCGCCGTTGGTGGTTTTGAAGATCCCGCTGAAGGTAGCCGCGTAGACAATATCCGGGTTGGATGGATGGACGGATATCTGCTGAAAATCAAAGGCGTTGGCGAGTCCGTTCTCGAACTGATCCCAGGTGTCTCCCCCATCCGTGCTCTTCTAAAGGGTGTTGGCACCTCCACCCGCATAGACGACCGAGGAGTTGGAAGGGGCGACTGCCACAACGGCTATGCCAAACGCTATGTCGAGTACCTTCGTCCAGCTGGCTGCGCCGTCGGTGCTCTTGAAGACGCCCCGGAAACTGGTCCCTGCGTAGAGAGTGGACGGGTTGGACGGATCAATGCCCAGTCCAAAGACGCGCGTGTCCGTGAGTCCCTCGTTCATTGCCATCCAGGAGTGGGCTCCATTGGTGCTCTTGTACACGCCGCCCCTGGTCGCCAGATAGAGCGTTTGCGGCGTGAGCGGATCGATCTGTATTCCGCAGATGTCGTGGTTGAAATCCGGCGGAAACGGGTGCATCAGCCTCCAGCTCGCACCGGAGTCGGTGCTCTTGTAGAGCCCTCCACGAAATGTTGCCGCGTAAAGCGTGGAAGGAGTCGCAGGATCGATCACGACAACCTCGGCCCATCCCCCCCAGGGTCCGACAGAAGTCCATTGACCCAGTGCCGAGACGGGAACGAACCCGATCATGAGACCGACCCAAACGATGAAGTGGAAGAATCTTCTGGGTGCTGAAAAACGGGCCATGGCTGCCACCTCTCTCGTGTGCGTTTGACTTCGGGCTCGGGATCCTGACTTTTCGTCTCTTGTATTCTTTTGCTTCTGAAGTGTCAAACCCCGGCTCTTGAGACGGTGGGCTTGCCGCGCAGAGATGTCGACCAGGATCTCCGACATTCTAGCGGACGAGATGACGAGCTCTGCAGGGCGCAACCAGCAGGCTCACCTGGCAAGGGTCCGGCAGTTGAGGAAGGTGCCCTCCTGGAGCTCCCGGAAAGCCTGCCGGAGCTGATCCTGCGTATTCATCACGATCGGGCCGCGCCAGGCCACCGGCTCCTCGAGTGGCTTACCCGAGACCAGCAGGAACCGAATTCCCCTTCTCCGGCCTGCACAGAGACCTCGTCGCCGCGCTCGAAAAGCACCAGCGAGCGGTTATCCGCCTCCTCCGGGAGCGCCGTGTCCGACAACCCGACCCCCTCGGTCGGGACCGTGAGCGGGCCGGATGCATTGCCGAATTTCCCAGCTCCTGCAAAGACGTAGGCAAAGGCATGGCGGGTTGTCTCGACTGGGAGACTCTTGCGCTGGCCAGCCGGTACCGAGATATCGAGGTAAATCGGGTCCGCCGCGATCCCGTCTACAGGGCCGGTCTTCCCCCAGAAGGTTCCACACACCACCCGCGCCCGGGTGCCGTCATCGTCAGTGATCTCAGGGATGTCGGGTGCCTTCACCTCCTGGTACCGCGGCGGGGCCATCTTGAGCGCAGACGGGAGATTCGCCCACAGCTGGAAACCGTGCATCCTGCCTGATTGATCGCCCCTGGGCATCTCCTGGTGGATGATCCCCTTCCCCGCCGTCATCCACTGGATGTCACCGGCCGCAATGACACCACTGTTTCCCAGGCTGTCGCCGTGCTGGACCTCTCCCGCCAGGACGTAGGTGATGGTTTCGATGCCCCGGTGAGGATGCCAGGGGAAGCCGGCCAGGTAGTCCTCCGGGTCGTCGTTGCGGAAGTCGTCCAGAAGGAGAAAGGGGTCGAAGTCGGAGGTATCGCCAAACCCAAAGGCACGGCGCAGGTGCACCCCGGCGCCTTCCAGGGCCGGACTAGCTTGAACGAGCCGCTTAACGGGTCGAATGGACATGTTTGCCCTCCCGCGCAGGATAGCACACGTCAAAGATCCTCAACCGAACGAGCCAGCTTAACGGGTCGAATGGACATGTTTGCCCTCCCGCGCAGGATAGCACACGTCAAAGATCCTCAACCGCCCGGGGCATGCGGAGATCAGAGCGATCAGGTGCGCCCTTCTATCGGACTGGGAAAACCCGGCAGCCCCGACTTGTTCTTCGCAGATTTCGATCTCCTCAATTCAACTGCCCACTCAGCGTGTCAACCCATCTCTTGACCGAAGGATGTTCCCAGGATCCGAGGCCCATGACTCGGCCCACCCGGGCCCCGGCATTGACTCGAGTCCCCGGCCTCGGCGGAGCCCCACCCAGAAGCAACTCGTCTTCAGTTCTTAGCTCGGACAGTTCAATTCCCTCTCGCTGGTAATGGTAGGACTCATGAGCGCGGCGGTAGATGCCGGGGCGGAAGGTTCCGGCCTCGATCACGCTAGGGGTCAGGCTCGGGACAATGGCCTGGAATCCTCGCAGCGGCCTTCGGAAATCGTCGCGTCGTTTGATCATATCGGTGGCCGCGACAAAACCCAAACGGTAGCCCATTTCAAGACCGGCCAGGGGCACCCGGCCCTCCCGGATCTCGCACTGGGTCTGTAACTCCGTGGATCCTTGCCAGCGGGGATTCAGGTCGACGGCATAGGCTCGGCCGGTCGAGCCATCGACCACAAAATCGATCCCGAAAAGACCTTCAAATCCGAGTGATGCTAACCAGTCCCCAATGCACTCGGCTTGTCCAAAGACCTCGTTTTGGATTTCGATGGGCAAACCGCTGGCGGCAGTGAAGTCGTTGCCGCAATAGGCCCCGGGTGCAACTCCAAGTCGCGCCCGTCCCACCAATTGAACGCTGGGAAAAGTCGACACCGTGCCCGTTGCTGTCGCCACACAATTCACGTTCAGCGATAGATCGCCCAGGTAGGGAGCGATCCACTGTTTCGGACCAGCAAACCGCTGGATGGCTTGCTTGAATTCTCGAGCCGATCCAACGATCGCCGTCCCCGAGCCGGAGCAGCCTACGGGAGACTGGATCACAAAGGGGGTACCGAGGCGTCGCTGCAGCCGGTCAAAGTCACAGCGGTGAGTCTCGAGCCACTCGCCCTTCGCAATGGGCAGTTGCATTTCTTGCAGAGCGTTCAGGAAGTTCTCTTTGTTGCCAACCCAGGCGCACAACTTGGAATTGGGAGCAACCAGAGTCAGGCGCTTTTGCCGCGAGAGCAACTCCAGGGTCGGAGAACTGCGCGCAGACACCATGAGAAAGTCACCTGGACCGGTTCCGGAAAGCCTTGCTACGCGCTCCGCCATAAGCTGCGCCAGCCTGGGAAACTCTGGCATGTGGCAGCGGATCCGGACCCGATTCCGCTCCTCTTCAGAATGAAAAGCTACTCCGGAACGATCGCGCAAGATGTCGAATTGCCTACTGTCGTCGAAGCAAAGGACGTTAGCAATCGGGCAGGCTCGGTGCAGGCCAATGCAACTGGCTCCCGATAGACTCCACCACGTGACTTTAGTGCTGCCGAATGCAGCCTGCAGGGATTCGCCTTGATCCATCAGATCTATAATGGCCCAATATGATCCATCGTGGGCTCGTTCGGGGTAGCTTAAGGCTTCTTGGCCCCGCACCCCGGCGCCGGTCCAGCATACTCAAGTTTCAAGGCAGATGCCTTCGTTCTCTGGTTCGCCACGCCTACCGGAATGTGCCCTACTATGGGGATCTTTTCAAGAACGCCGGCCTGAAGCCGTCCGACATTCAAAGCGTGGAGGACATCGGCCTGATCCCTATCACTTCAAGGCAGGACATCCAGGATCAACCCGAATCCGAGTTCTGTTGGCGGACCCTTCGGCCGGAGCGACTTCGCAAGCATCGGACCAGCGGGTCATCGGGGGCTCCCCTGACGATCCAGAGGTTACTTCTGGAGGACCTGCTACTTTTGGCTTCTCGAGTGGTAGCTTACAGGCAGGCAGGCATTCCGCTCTGGGCCCGCGTCGCAACCATCAGCCGAATCACCGATAAGGTTCGGCGCTACGAGCGGGAATCCCGGGTCCATTCTTGGCTTGGCATCCGTAAAAGGAGGTGGATTGACTGGGAACTTCCCGCTCAGGAGCTGGTGTCGGAAGTCGAGCGGTTTCGGCCCCAGATCATCTCGGGCGCACCGTCAATACTCGCGGAGGCAGGCCAAAAGGTCGCGATAGCGGGGCTCACCCTGCCCAGGCCGCGTTTTATCACCACCCACAGTGAGACACTGACGCCTGAGCTGCGCCGCCAAATTGAATCCAGTTTTCAGGCCCGCATCTACGATAACTATTCCTGCCACGAGTTCGTGGGTATCGCGCAACAACTCGACCCGGATGGACACTACCGACTGCAGGAAGATTCGGTCCTGGTCGAAGTTCTCAGTGCTGACGGGAAGCCCGTGCAGCCCGGTGAGTCCGGGGAGTTGATTGGAACGGCTCTGCACTCCTATGCGATGCCCTTGATTCGCTATCGCCTGGGGGACTGGGTCACGCTTGGGCAGGACTCCATCGAAGGAAAGCCCTACCGAACTTTAAGCAGGGTTGTGGGGCGCACGATTGACTTCTTTTACCTCAGCGATGGGCGCGTGATCCACCCTTATGAGATCTCGATCCTGGTCAGGGATGCCGGCTTACCGATCCGCCGTTTTCAGATCCTACAGTTGGAGCAGGACCGTTTCGAGATCCACCTTTTGGTCCGCTCCGAGCCCTCTTCAGAGCGCCTTCAAGAAGTCGCCCGACTGATCGAAACGAAGATTGCGCCGCTTGTCGAGGTGGAATTCAAGGTGGTCCCAAAGCTATCGCGCTACGGGGAAAAGTTCCGGCCTTATGTCTCTCTTCAGAGGCTGAGCGCTGGAGAATCGACCATCTGACTGCCTCGTCTGAGCGCTGTGGGCGGAGTCCAGAAAGGCCGCAATTCGCTCAAGGCAGCCGGTTCGGGAACATAGGCACGATGACCATCGCGATCATGCTGCGGCTTTTGGCCTGCTGGTCCCCTCCCTGGTCCGGCTGACGGGGATTTGCCTGGCCTTGTTCCTTGTCTTGGTATTCCCGGCGAATGTCTATTCTGCCCTCTACCAGACCGGTCTGGGCGGCCATGAGATGGGACCGTGGTATCTGCTGGTACGCGGACACCTGCAGATCGTGCTCCTGGGCTGGGTCTACTGGTTTGCGATCCGAATCCCATGAGGACATATAATATTAGATAGCCGAAACCACATCTGGGAGGACAAGCGTGATGAAGAACCTATCGGTGGCAGGAAGCCACGGATGGTGGAGGCTCTCGGACCTGTTGGTGATGACCTTCGTCCTTGTCGGATCTGCGGACCCGGGTCGTGCTCAGGCCCCTCCTATTCGGGGAGAAGGAGGTAACGTCCAATTCTTTCAGGGCAACGCTGTGCGCACCTTTGCGCGGTTCGTGGTAATAGACCAGCTGCGGGTTGACGGGGAAGAGGTGGACAATGCAGAGAATCGGAGAGCCTTCGTGTATGTTCAACCCTTTATCTTTTCGTATGCTGCGGCCCCGGGACTGGCCCTGCGAGTGATCTATCCGTTGGTGTCCAAGCAGTTTGACAACTTCAAAGATGCACCAGAGTCGAACTCGGGCTTCGGCGATCTAACCCTTGCTGCCAAGTACCGGTTTCTGTTTCATCCCACGGCCGAGACTCGAACCGACTTGGCCGTCCTGGCAGGGGTCAAGCTGCCTACAGGAGAAAGTGATGCGACCGACTCGCACGGGCGCCGCCTGCCCGTGCCGATGCAGCTCGGAACGGGAGCCACCGACATGTTCTGGCAAATCTCGGCTTCGCATGCGAATGCCAATCTGCGTTTCTCGCTATTCGGAGATCTCCGCTATCAAAAGAATTTCGAAGCCAACGATTTTGGATTTGGCAATAGTTGGACGGTGACGGGGGGCGGACAAAAGAGGTTGTTTCCGCCTAGACTTGTAACATATGGCCGTCCTGAACTATATGCAGAACTCGCTTTGCAATATCAACACTTATCGCGTGACAGGATTTCGGGTATTCCTGATCCTGACTCTGGTGGAGAAACCCTGTTTCTGGCGCCCGGACTGTCGCTGATTTTGAAGAACCACTATTTGCTCGAGATCTCCGCTCAGTTTCCACTGTTTCAGGATATCCAGGGAACCCGACTCGGGCAGGGGTGGAATCTGCAGGTGGGGACCCGCGTGCTCTACTGAAAAAGGAGAGAAAATGATACGAACAAGAGCTATTGCTGTTTTTGCCGCCGTGCTTTTGGCCACGTTGACGGCTGCCGGAGGAGCGAACTTGGAGCGGATCACGGTGGAAGTTCAGGGCATTACGTGAGCGCTTTGAGCTTTTGCGGTCGAGAAGACCTTACGGCGCCTGGATGGCGTTGCCAAAGTGAGAATCAATCTTGCGGAAAGGCGGGGAGAGATTCTCCCGAATCAAGATTTTCGTTTCAACCCGGCCGAGATCCGAAGCGCGATTCGAAAAGCGGGATTCAGAACCGGTCGGATCCAGCTCGTGGTCAAGGGCCCCATCAACAAGGACAAGGGCAAGTTACTGCTTTCGTTGGGGCAGGGCCAGGAGATTGGCGTCGTCTCCAGCCCACCTGCCGAAGAGCTGGCCGGGAGCGGACGATCCGTGCACATGGTGCTCCAGGCGATCGAGAACGATCTCGAAGGCTTTGCGCTGGACCTGTTGGAGATTCTGGAGGAAGAGTGATCACGAGTCACGAGAATGTGAGGACCACGAAGACGACGACGATCGTAGGTGCGCAGTTTTGACCGGCAGAGCGAACAGCAATTCGTCGAAGCTCGAGATTATGAAGGCCTGGAACTGTACGTCGTCGAGCATCTTCTAGGGGTTGCGGATATTTGAGCGTAGCGAGTGCGAGTGACGTGTCCATCGGATTTCAACTCCGCTCACGCTGACGAAGCCTGAGTCGCTGTTCGAATTCAACTTCGAGCGGTCCCTTCTTGTTCATTTTCAGAGCGAGGCCGGGTCCTCGAGAGCTTTCTTGAGGCGCCCCAGGAATTCGGCGGCCAACAATCCATCCACGAGACGGTGGTCGCAGCTGAGGGTCAGCGCCATCAACCGCCCGGCGCGCATGGCGCCATCCTGTACGATCACATCCTCCCGAACGGCTCCCACGGCGAGGATGGCCGACTCAGGTGGATTGATAATTGCGGCGAATTCCTCCACTCCGAACATTCCAAGATTGGTGATCGTCAGGACGCCTTTTCCCATTCCCTCAACCTTCCCCCTGCGCGTCATCTCGATGATACGCCGGCTCTCTGCTGCCAGTTGTCCAAGCGTCAAGCGGTCGGCCCCGGTGATCACTGGGACGACGAGACCTTCCTCCGTCCCCACGGCGATGCCCAGGTTCGCCGAAGGCATTTCAACCACTTCATCCTGGTCGATGCGGCTGCGGAAGGAGGGAAAGTCACGAAGGACCCGGCCGCAGGCCAGGGCAACGATGTCATTCAGAGTGCATGCTGAAGCGTTCTTTTGTTCCTTATAAAGAGCCAAAAGCGGGCCGGCGTCGATGGTCAGACGCACATAGAAGTGAGGGATCGTCTGCTTGGAGAGCGAAACGCTTCGGGCAATCGCCTTTCGCATGGGAGTCATGCGTCGTCGTACAGACTTGAGGGTGGCACCCGCAGCCCGGACCACGTCGCTGAGAAGGATCCGGCCTTTGGGACCGCTCCCGGGGCCGAGAGTGGCCAGATCAATGCCGTGGTCTCGGGCGGCCCTTCGTGCTGAGGGGGAGGCCTTGAGGCGGCCTGGTTGGCTGAGCCTCGGGGCCTCAGGATCTGGAGGCGGTGACGGGACCTGCGTCTGGGCGGAGGATTGCCTGTTGGTTTGGGCACTTTCCGCCGCCAGGTCTGGAGCAGGTTCCTCTGGGCCTTTGACCCTGCGGCTCGGGACTTCTTCATTGGCGTCTCCCACCAGGGCCAACACCGTGAGGACGGGCACTGTCTCGCCTTCGGGACAGAGGATTTTGCGCAGGGTTCCACTGTGTGTGGATTCGACTTCAAGGGTCGCCTTGTCGGTTTCAATCTCCAGGAGAATCTCCCCCTTTTCCACCTGTTCCCCCTCTTGCTTGTGCCAGAGAAGGATGGTCCCCTCTTCCATGGATTGTCCGGCCTGGGGCAGGGTGATCTCAAACATGTTTTGCCCAACGCGGCGCTTGGCCGCGATAGAGATTATGAAACGAATTGTCTGGAGTCAAGCACAAATTGTCACGTTTTAATTGAAACTCTTATTCATTTCTTATTTAATTAGGTGAGAATCTGAATGGAAATGGACAAAACAAGCAACAAAAAGCAGCAACGACGGCAGCGCATCCTGACTAAGATCCACAAGATTGGACATGTGCGCGTCAAAGACCTGGCCGGGGACATGGCCGTTTCCGAAGCCACTGTGCGCCGTGACCTGCGCGCTTTGGCCGCCAACACCCAGCTCGAAATGGTGTACGGAGGCGCCACCCTGCCGCGCGTTTCCGACTTCTCTTTCCGTTCCAAGTCCCTTCGCAATGTGGGAGCCAAGCGCGTGATTGGACGATTGGCCGCAGCATTCGTGTCGGACGACGAGCTGCTGCTGGTTGATTCGGGGACAACCTGTTTTGAGATGGTCCAGTCGTTGAAGTCCCGGCGAGGGCTCTCGATTGTCATCAATTCCGCGCGTCTTGCTCTGGAGCTGGGCCAGACTCAGGGCTTGAAGGTGATTATGCTCGGTGGCCTGTATCGTCCCGACCGCATGGATTCCGTCGGACCCCTGGCCACGGCTACTCTTGACCAGCTGCGAGGCTATTTGGCCTTCATTGGCGCCGACGGACTCAGCATGGAGTTCGGTGTGGCCGCGAGTGATATCGAGAGCGCTCACCTGTACCGCTTGGCTGTTCGCAACGGTCGCGAGACTATCCTTCTGGTGGACCACACGAAGTTTGACTCGGCCTCTCTGTTCAAAATCGTAGATTGGGATTTCATATCGCGCGTTGTAACGGATCAACGGCCGCGATCCGAATGGACCCAATTCTTGGACGGCAAGGGCGTCGATTTGATCTATCCCGATGAAGACTCGACGGAACCCGATTGAGGCTTTTACGCAGAAGGAGTACGGCAATGCCAAAGAGTCAGATGATTATCCCGGAACAAGTTCGCCAAAGTGGCCGTGTCGCATTCACACCGATTCCAATCAACCAATACGAGAAGACGATCCGCGAAGAGCTCACGTGCTACAGCGAGAAGGACTTGGTCAACATCTTTCGTGACATGGCGATCATTCGAGCATTCGAAAATATGCTGAACGAAGTCAAGCTGCGAGGCAACTATCAGGGAATCAAATACAGTCACAACGGCCCGGCCCACCTGTCCATCGGTCAGGAAGGAGCCGCCGTCGGACAAGCCTTCCTGCTGGGTTCTGAGGACCACGTTTTCGGCAGTCACCGAAGCCACGGCGAAATTCTTGCCAAAGGGCTTTCGGCGATTGAAAAGCTGCCGGAAGATTCGCTGATGCCGATCATGGAAAACTACTTCGGCGGTGAGTGCCTGCGAGTCGTCGAAAAAGATGCCACCGGATCCGTCAGAGAATTGGCCATGGACTATCTCCTCTACGGGGCACTGGCGGAAATATTTGGACGAATGCCGGGCTTTAACAGGGGCATGGGAGGTTCGATGCATGCCTTTTTCCCCCCCTTTGGGATCTATCCGAACAACGCCATTGTCGGGGCCTCGGGGGACATCGGCGTGGGTGCTGCCCTGTACAAGAACGTCAACCGAAAAGCCGGCATCGTCGTGGTCAACATCGGGGACGCGGCCGCCGGGTGTGGACCCGTGTGGGAGGGTCTTTGCTTTTCCACCATGGCCCAGTTCAAAGATTTGTGGGATGAGCCCTACCGACGCGGCCTGCCGCTGATTGTCAATTTTGTAAATAACTTCTACGGCATGGGAGGGCAGCCCATCGGAGAAACCATGGGATTTGAAGTTCTGGCTCGCCTGGGAGCTTCCCTGAATTCCCAGCAGATGCATGCCGAAAGGGTGGATGGATACAACCCCCTGGCGGTGATCGATGCCATGGCTCGAAAGAAGAAGATCATCGAACAGGGTGACGGCCCGGTTCTTCTGGATACGTTGACCTATCGTTTCAGCGGACACTCTCCTTCGGACGCCAGTTCCTACCGTGAGAGATCTGAAATCGAGGCCTGGAAGCACGTTGATCCGCTGGTCACCTATGTCGATCAACTTATTGAAGCCGGCGTCTGTTCGCCCCAACAGCGCGATGCGATTCGGGAGCAGGTCGACGCAGCAATCCTCAAAGCCTATGAAAAGGCCATCGATCTGGAAACCTCCCCCCGTGCTGATCTCAAGATGGTGGATTGCCTGCTGGATCGTACCATGTACTCGGGCGAAACAATCGAGGCTCTGGCGGAGGACACTCCAGAGGTCTTAATCCCCAAGCATGACAATGCCCGCGTGCAGCAGCTCGCACGGCGCAGTCGATCGGCCTTTGACGAAAACGGCAATCGATTGCCCAAAATCCGCTGCATCGGAATTCGAGACGCGCTGTTCGAAGCGATTCTGGACCGTTTTTATGTTGACCCCACGCTGATCGCCTACGGAGAAGAGAATCGCGACTGGGGAGGGGCCTTCGGTGTCTACCGAGGCCTCACCGAGGCTCTACCCTATCACCGACTGTTTAACACTCCCATCTCCGAAGGAGCCATTGTAGGTACGGCCGTCGGCTATGCCCTTGAAGGAGGACGTGCCCTGGTTGAATTGATGTATTGCGACTTCCTGGGACGAGCCGGTGATGAGGTCTTCAATCAACTGGCCAAGTGGCAATCCATGTCCGGCGGGCTCCTCAAGATGCCCGTCGTGGTTCGCGTTTCGGTGGGTTCCAAGTACGGAGCACAGCACAGCCAAGACTGGACCTCAATTTGTGCCCACATTCCCGGCTTGAAAGTAGTGTTTCCAGCCACTGCCTTCGATGCCAAGGGGCTCATGTACTCGGCACTCACGGGTACGGATCCCGTTATTTTCTTCGAGAGCCAGCGCATCTATGATCAACCCGAGGAGTTTGTCCCGGAAGGTGTGCCCGAAGGCTATTATGAAGTACCCATCGGGCAACCCGCCCGCCGAAAGGAAGGCGGCGACCTAACGATCTTGACCGTGGGTGCCACCCTCTATCGGGCCCTGCAAGCGGCAGAGACTCTTGAAAAGCAGTATCAGATGTCCTGTGAAATTATCGATGCCCGCTCCATCGTACCCTTCGATTATGAAAAGGTGGTCGAATCCGTTCAGAAAACACGTAAGATCCTTCTCGTTTCCGACGCCTGCGAGCGAGGGAGCATTCTGCACACGATGGCTGCCAAAATCACACAATTTGCCTTCGAGGAACTGGACGCTCCTCCGGTCGTGGTCGGTGCCCGAAATTGGATCACTCCGCCCGATGAGATTGAGGATGCCTTTTTTCCCTTTCCCACTGATATCATTGACGCAGTTCACGAACACATTCAGCCTTTAGACGGCCATACGGTGGCTCGCGAATGCAGTACTTCCAACCTTATGGACAGGAGTGCTCGGGGACTCTGAATCAAAGGGAGGATTGCCAAAGACAATGGTCGACCAGAGCTGAAAACAAGGCCATTTCTCGACGAGATCTAATCCATGGCGCCCTGGCTGTTCCGGCCGCGGGCGTCCAAGAGGTTCCAGGATCTCAGGGACACCTCACCTGAAGAGCGGTCACGGTAGAAGACATCAGTTGATATCGGCCTGCAGTGGGCCGGCCAACCCCCGGAGAAAGTAAAGGACTCCGGGCTGACGCGGCATCCAGGTGGATGGGATGTGACGTGTGGTGGCATGGCGGAGGGTGACCCAAAGAGACAGACCCTGCCACTGCATGCCGCGTCCCAGTTCTCCGTCCGCACCCCCGATGACGTAATCGGTCTCGGTGAAAAGCTTGGGACCAATTGTGTTGGCGAAGGCGGGCACAAGGGTGGTTCTGCTTTTGAAACTCGTAATGGCGTTTTGTTCAATAGTAAGAGGGTGCAATTGGGCTCCCACACGGTGGGTCTGTTTACGCCACTCTGCGTCGCTGTTAAATTCGGCACCGAAGTGGGGCTCCCAGAAAGCGATGTGAAAGGAACGTCCGATCCCAAAAACAACCACCAGCTTGGCACCCTCCTTCTGGAGCGCCGAGATTCGCTGATGGTACTCCGGTAGCATTTCTTTGGTCGCAAAGAACCGCTGCGTGGAGGGCACGGTTGCCTCACCCAATGGGTCATAGAATGCGTTCTCCATGGCTCTTTGAAACGCCCTGGGGTCGCTCCCGGGAAGCGTGTTCCCCTCAGCATCACTCCATTCGTCCATATTGAGCGCGGTGACATGATCGCAGGAAACTTCCCAGGCCTGCAGAAAGTAGATGGCCCACCGATACATTCCCATCGGACCGACCGGCAAGATCAGGGCCAGCTTTCGTCCCTCTTCACGACAACGCCCGATTTCCATGGCCAGTTCATGACCCATCATGGTATCGAAGTCGGCTACCGTGTCCGCCATTTGAATTGAAAAATCGCTGTGCCAGTGCTTCTGACGCTCCAAGATCGCAGCCGGATCGTCGGCAACACAGGCGTCTACCTGCTCCAAATCCCAGGCCGCAGGGAAAAATGATTCGAGCAATGAACCCCTCAGTGTCGTCAACAGGTTTATCAATTTCAACCTCCCTTTTGTCTTCTAGGAATCGTTGCATCCTTGGGGCCATGGCACAGGCCGGTTTCGCTAGCACAGTGCCAGCCAGTCATAGAGAAAGCCAGGGGCACCCGTGGCCATCCCGAAGCAGTACGTTTCTTAGTTTCGGACCAGGAACGGATTCCCCCCAGAGCGTCAGCCGCTTCCACGTTGCAGGCTCCAACAGCGCAGGCCATTGTGATAGTTTCTTCCGGCTCCAGACCACGCAAAAAGCCCGCCAGAAAACCTGCGATTGTAGCGTCTCCGGCCCCTGTGGTGCCTGCTACTTGGACTTTAAAGCAAGGTGACCACAGCTGGCGCCCGGTCCAGGATGCCCGTTCAGGCGGAGTCGCCCGGCCCATGCCGTCCCAATCGGGGTGGTCTGCAGTCCTCAGGTAAAGACCCATCTCAGCCAGTTTCAATCCCACTATCTTCGGCCCCATCGAGAGCAGATCGTCGCCGATAGAACTCACCAGTTCAGGTGTCACAAACGACGATAATTCGTCAGAGTGTTTGGCGTGGATCTCCGGGTACAGCGTGCACAGCACTTCCTCCAAACTGGGCAGGAAGATGTCCACGTGGCGAAGCGTGCCGGAAAGAATGACAGGCCAGTTCACAGTGCCCGAGAAAGAACCTGGGTCGGGCAGCGTCATGTCCAGGGACGTGGTGACCCCTTGCGCTTTGGCTCTTCGGAACAGGTCCTTCAGTTCAACGCCATCGTTTTCAATCATCCGTTTCATCAAGGGGGGATAGCCAAAGTGAAACAATTGTGAGTCTTTCAGCAGATCATATTTGACATCATCCGCTCCAAAAGTGTCGTTGCAGGACGGGCAGTGGAGGAACATCCGATCTGCGCCTCGAGGGCTCAGTATGATCGTATAAGAGCTCACTTCGCCGGGAACTTCGATGATGCCCTCCACCAGAGTGGTGGCATGGCCAGCGATGACCTCCCGAATCGCACGGCCAAACAGATCGCTGCCGATCTTGCCCATGAGTTGAGTCTTGATTCCCAACTTGTGAAGAGCCAAACCGGTGTTGGAGACCGGTCCTCCCGTAGCCACGCAAGCCGCACCGACTTCCACCAGTTGTCCGGGTGAGAAATGAATCTGCTGGCTCTCGATGGTCGGGATAATGTCCAGGCAGATATGGCCTGCGACAACAGCCTGCGGTGCACCCATCTTTTCCTCCCCCCGGCGGTATATCGTTCGAAGGGCCCTGCAGGTTAATCCGATCAATTCCTGGGCATACTCGTCCTGCCTGCTTCCCCAAATTTCCCGCAGCAACTGGGTTACCGTTTCATCTGATATGCAGGATGAATCCTCAGGCAGCGCCGCCAAGGGCCTGTGAAGACTCTCGCGACGCTTCATCATGGAAAGGATTGCTGCGGCGGCCCCGAGGGCAAAGCACCTGGGCTCCACGTTGTATTGGAGGGCGAGGCGCATCGTACCGAAGAGCCTGTCGCCGTACCCCAGTTTGCGAACCGGATCGCGCGCAACCCTGGAGACAAGATCATGCAGGTGGGGATTGATCATTCGCTCAAGAAGATCTTCGGCATATTCCCGGTAGCCTTCGGGCGTAAAGAGTGAGTCACTCAGGTTCTGATGGAGTCTCAGCAGAGCGGCTCCCGATTCGTGGACAAACGCTTCGTGAGCGATTTTCATAATGTCTGGATCCCGACCTGCTTCGGCGATCGTCTTCATCCCCTTCAGGTCGGCCAGGTAAGCAATCAGCGCATGAACCGCGTTGTGGCCGTAGAGTTTTGCCTCTTCGAAAGGGAGCAAATCATCCTTTTCAACAAAGACTGCGATTCCTCGCTGGTGATTGTTCAGGTGAATTCTGGAAATGAGAATGGTGTTGAATTCTTCCACCAGGACGGCTCGCGGCAAATGAGGCGTGACTGTCTCCAGACCGATCCCCTGGATCGTGTCCGAGTCGACAATGACACCACTCATCTTTCCAATCACCGTGTTGACAACCTGCACTTCCTGGAGAATTCTTGGAGGGACATTGGAGGATATCCTTTCGAAAAGGATTTCGGCAGCCTGGTTATGATTTTCCGCAGTGTAAACGATGGTTGGTATCGCGGCGCGGCGACTCGAAAGACCCAGACTAATCATACTGGCGGCACTGGTTTCATTCGCCCCGTCATAAAAATCAATGCTTGGCAGCGCCGTACAGATCTCTTCCGATTCGGCAACGGCATCGATGATTGTCTTCCGGTCAGACTCGTGGCATGGGTTGTAGATTTCGATTCCTTCCAATTCAAAAGTGCGGATGCCATCCTTATGGGCGACATTGATCCGGCAACACCCGTTGTTGCTTCGGACGGCATGAACCAGGTCTTCATCGATTTCTGCCATCAGGAAGCGTCCGAAGTTCTTCGATCTATAGGCTTCAAAGAGAAACAAGCCGCTTTGTATGGGCCCAAACCCGAAACCGACAAACGTTTTGGCTCCTTTTGTGCTCATATCCATCCATCTGTCTGTTTCAAAGGGTAAAGAGCCAATCCATGTTTTGAGGACCTGACATTAATGGCGGAATTCTTAAGTAAAAGCCGACAAAGGTGATCTCAATGGCAAGCCCGGGCGGCCTGACGAAGTCGTCAATGTACCCGTGAACCGGAGGGCTCAACTTTTTGATGTTCCCTCAAGAAGCGCTCTTCTTTGGCCTTATCCCAGGAATCGACCCAATTCAATTGAGAGGTGTGGGTGTGAGGATAGAGGATCACTTTGCCGTCGACCTTGTTCTCTCCCATCATCTGCAAGACATTTGGGGCATGGGGCAGGGCACCGACAGCGCAGACGTATTGACCCGGGTCGATGTCCCGGCTGGCGATCGCGTCCAGTGTAGCCTTCAAGTCCGATGGCTCGCCTCCGCTGGAACCCACGACTCTAATCTCATCGTAATGGACCGCTATGGCATCCAATTGCAGGAGATGTTGCCCGCGAGGTAAACCACCGAACAGATTGGCCACACCCCCTTTTCCAAGAAGCCCGAGCGCCTGTTGTTGAACCGACTGTATACCCACGGCGAGAACAATGTCGTCTGCGCCGGCTCCGTCCGTGAGGCAACGGACGAACGCCCCGAGCTCATCAGCCTGAACGGCGGCCACAGCAATTCCCAGCTCTTTCCCTTTCTGTTCCACCGCTTTCAATGCTTTGTCGAGCCGATCCTGCACCAGGTCACTGATGATCAAGTGGCGCGGCCGAAAGCGCATAGCCATTTCCAGATGCATTCTGCCCATGACGCCGGCGCCGATGATCACGGTCGTCCCCCCCCGCAGGAGTCCCAGCCCGGAGACCCGCTCCTCAAACGGACTCGCCTTCTGAAGATGGACGTGCCGCTGCTGCGCCGAATAGACACAGGAGATGGGTTCAGCCATCGAAACTGAAAAATAGGGGAGCTGGTCCTGTGGAAGGGCCAACAGGCAATTACCCCGCAGGATTTCCTCCTGTATCAGGATGTACTGGGCCAGACAGCCTTTGAGCGTGTAACCCACTGCGCACTTCTTCATCCCTGCTGCACCGTCCGTGTATCGCTCACGGTAGTTGATCGGCGCCACATCAACGGCAGGTTGGATCGCGAAGCGCTGTCCGGCTTCGTATTCACCAAGTAAGTTTTCTCCGACCTCGACCAGCGTGACGGCTCCCTCGTCCCCGAGAATGATCGGAAATTGCTCCAAGTTCCAGCCGTTCAAAAAGGTGTGTTTGCTTCCCTGTGAAAGGACCTTCAGGATTGACGAGCACACACCGGCCGCGTCCACTCGGGCCAGCAGCTGGTTGGGACCCACCTGAGGAACAGGAATCTCCTGGCAGGACAGGTTGCCTGGTCCGATGCCGGATAGAACAACAGCCTGCATTGTTTCGGGCAGCGTTGACTCCGCCTGCCTGGGATCTTGCTGTTGTGACTCGCCCACCACAAGGGGCAGGATATCGAAATTTCAATGAAACGGGAAGGGCCCGGGGCATAGACCGGGGGCAAGGAATGAGGGGACAATCTACTCGGCCTTCTTGGGGACTGCGCTTTCCGGGCCAAACCGGCCACTGATTCCGATTGAAAGCGGCCACCTGTTCCGAGACAAACCCGGTTACATTTTTGGTTACAAAACGCCGATTCTGGGCTTCTTAGGAAGAAGGCTATCCTCGTAAGTTGTTGATTCTAAAGTGCCCAGGGTGGGACTCGAACCCACACGGGCCTAAGGCCCCCAGGATTTTAAGTCCGTAACGGACAAATCCTAAAGTACTGTAAATACTATATTCATCAATCACTTAGACATCCCCTATCTTGGCTGGAGTTGGGTGGAATGGGGTGATTTTGGGTTGGCGCGGTTACAGAATGGTGACAATCCGGGACGGTTGAGCGGGCAGGCAAATCGTCGAGCTTTGCAGAATCGGGAGAGAGATTCGATCAATTCTGTGAAGGGGGTGCGTAGAAATAGCGGAATCCCGAAACTGGAGCAAGCCGGATTGTCTCGGCTCGGATTTGACCTCAATCTGTGGACTTTCGAAAAAATGGACGGAATAAGAGTTATGGGCACACAGCTCGACAGGCGGACCGAACGTTCGAGCGGACGTTTGTAACTGATAGCACGATCTGACATCCTGTGACCGTTCATCGGCAGAATTCAGATTTCGCAACAAACGAAGTTTCTTAAGGAGACCAGCATGGGCGCGGAAGCAAAGGCTGCGGAGTTGGGTTTGACGTTTCCTGAGCAAGAACCGGGATATTTGAATCTATGCGTGCGGACGGGCAATCTGCTGATTACGTCCGGTCACACCAGCGACATCAAAGGCAAACTGGGAGCCGACTTGACCGTCGAACAGGGCTATGAAGCGGCGAAGGAATGCGCGATCAAGATCCTGCAATCCGTCCACCACGCGCACGGAACGCTGGACGGTTTGCGAGTGTTGAAACTGCTCGGCTGCGTGAACTCGACGCAAGATTTCATCGAGCAACACTTGGTCGTCAACGGCGCATCCGACCTGCTACACGAACTTTACGGCAAAGATGGCGACGGCTATCACGCGCGGAGTGCGCTCGGATTTGCGTCGTTGCCGACAGGGCCTGCGGTCGAAGTCGAAGCGATTTTTGAAATCAAGGAGTAAGCTGGGTTTGCCAAGACTTGGTCGCCGAACCGGGATGCGTTGTCCGCGGACGGGGACCGCTCTGTAGCTGGATTCGCAAGCATTCAGCGGCACTGGCCCTGGGAATTGTGAGTTTTTTGCAAACTCAGCTACGACGGATCGCGGTTTGAAACGACTGACCCACCCCCACAACCGAGTCCACTCTCTATGTTAGGACCCCAGGGGCATTTGTCGATCTTCGCAGATCAACTGTTCCGGCGCAGCCTTCTCTTCGCTTGCGGATATGTCGGCTGGCCTAGCTCCGCTGACAGGATGCCGTTCGACCAGATCACGGCTGGCCTTGTCAGGGTCCTGCGGTCTCGCCAGCAAACCCCCAACGTCCAACTCCCAAATGCGAACCACTCTGTCTTGTGCGCCAAGCGAGGCCAGTACAGGTGCACTTGGATGGAAATCCAAGCCGGGGTCACAACGCATCGAGCACTGATAGTCCAGCCGTTCCAACGGATCCCAGGAGTCACAACTCCAAAGACGAACAGTGTCGTCCAGCGACTGAGAGGCGAGCAGACGTGCGTCGGCAGACTCAAAGATCCCTGCAAGGCGAGCTGCTTGACCTGGTTTCGACCTTGCGGTTTCGTCGGACTGTTCTTGCTGTGACGTCGGCATTCATCGCCCTCTACTTGCTGTGGGCCGCGCTTACCGGAAGATACGAAATAAGAATCATCCACTCGATCTTCGGACCATAAGCGGACCTGGCCACCGGCATCGTGGCAAACTGCCCGGCCGGGTCTGGATGACGGTGGCGGCAATCTTCCCCGAAGGTCTCGCCCGGATCAGGCCCATGAAGTCGGAGAAGTCAATCTGCTGGTCCCAGGGGATCTGATCCACGAACAATCACAGATGACCGTTGGGTTGGATGGAGTTTTTCGGGTGGACAGGGGTTCTCACACTTCAGGTGAGGACGACGATCTTGCCACCCGCTGCGTTGTCCTCCATGCAACGGTGCGCTTCAACGATGGCATCCAGTTGAAAAACCCGCCCGATCTTGAGCGTCATACGTCCCTCTTCCACTTCGTTCACAACCATCTGCAGCGGCGTTTCGATGAAATCGGTCGAACCTCCAGCGTAGGTGGTGAGATTGACCGTGGACGGTATGGCATCCATCGGACTGAACCGATCAAACTCCCAGGCGTTACTGACCATGCCGGTCATGCACACCGAACCGAAGCGCGCCGCGCATTGTAGTGAGTCGAGTAACGTGGTGGTCCCTAGTAAGTATCCCCCGGCAAAGCCGGGGGCTTTAATCTTGTGAGCCGCTCAAAGCGGACTTGACGTTGCCGCTACCGCGGCCACTTGTGCCACCTACAGGTGGCTTGGCTACAGCAGCCTGAGCTGATCCTGGCGACGATCTTCTGCTTCTTGCCGCCGGATATACTCACGAATCACTTTCTCATCCCGACCCACCGTCGATACGAAGTATCCGCGAGCCCAGAAGTGCTGTCCAACAAAGTTACGCCGACTCTCTGAAAAGTTCCTCGCAATGTGGATGGCGCTTTTCCCTTTGATGTACCCGATCACCTGCGCCACAGAAAACTTTGGCGGAATCGAGATCATCACGTGCACGTGATCCGGCAGCAGGTGGCCCTCTTCAATCAAGCTTTCCTGCTGCCCAGCCAACCGTCGCAGCACCTGACCGAGATGTCTGCGCAGCTCCCCATAAATCAACTTCTTGCGGTACTTGGGGATGAACACCACATGGTACTTACACTCCCATTTTGTATGCTGTAAGCTCTGGTAGTTACTCATAAAACTCCTTTTCGTGATGCTTTGCTCGGCTCACGGAAGGGAGTTTTTTCACCTATTCCCGGAACTGTCAAACTCTGGCTGCCTCCCCGGCAGAGCCGGGGGGACTCCTTACGGGTCTAGTTCCAGTACTTTGTCGACGCCTTCCGGGAACACCCGACGGACATCGCCTTCGATCTCACCGCCGTCGATAAAGACGTGATCCGCTCCGTTGTCTTTCAGCATGGCTTCGCGATCGACTTTTCGTGTGGTGGCGGCGACCGTGGCGCCTTGCTTCTTGGCAAGCATCGCGGTCGCCAAGCCCACCGACGTGGTCCCGCCACGAATCAGCAATGATTGCCCGCGCTTGAGCTTCAGCGAACTGTTGAGCGAACCCCAAGCGGTCTGGATCATCTCAGGCAGTGCAGCGAAGGTTTGCCAATCCAGCGTTGTGTTAATAGCTTGCACTTTGGCCGGCCGGTACACTGGCGTACTCGGCGTAGCCGCCATCAAACGTTCGGCCCATTCCGCCCATGGCGGTTGCTACGGTTTGCCCCCGTTCGAACTCGCCGCCCGGTGCCTTTTCAACAGTCCCGACCGCCTCAATGCCAAGTACGCGGGGAAACCTGACCCCGGGTGAGTGTCCTTGTCGGGTGAAGAGCTCGGAGCGATTAAGGCCAAACGCTTTGACTCGGATGAGGACCCACCCGGGTGCCGGGTGCGGAACAGGGAGTTCCTCGATAGCCAGCACCTCGGGTGCGCCTGGTTCATGAATGACAGCAGCTTTCATGGTCATCATGGTCATGGCTCTGCATTTCGATTCCGCACTTACGTGTAGAAGAAGTGTACACCGTAACTTGTTTATTTGAGTTGGCTGGAGTTGGCTGGAAAGCGGCTTCGAGTCGCCAAGGTCACGTTCAACGGGTGCCCCTACCAGAAACTCGTAGCCGTTGAAATCATTGAGCTTGGGTGTCATGGCTGCTAATCTCCGAGCCGATGCTCAACTTTGTGTTTTCGCCTCTCGCTCTGCTCCGCTCCAGCTTCAAAACACGCCTGGCACTGCAACTGGAGATTCTGGCTCTACGGCATCAGCTCCGAGTCCTGCGAAGATCGGGAGAAAAGCGTCCTCGGTTTCGCAACACCGATCGCCTTCTTTGGGTTTGGCTCTCTCGGCTTTGGTCCGGATGGCGACGATCACTCGTTATCGTCAGACCCGAGACTGTTATTGCGTGGCATCGGAAAGGCTTCCGTCTGTACTGGAGATGGAAGAGTCGGCAGCGGCGCCCTGGGAGGCCTGCTCTTCATAAGGAAGTTCGGGATCTCATTCGGCAGATGAGTCAAGCCAATCCTCTTTGGGGAGCTCCCAGAGTTCACGGCGAACTGCTCAAGTTTGGCATCGACGTCTGTGAAACCACGATTGCCAAGTACATGGTTCGTGATCCGAGACCACCTTCTCAGACCTGGCGCGCTTTTCTGAACAATCATCTCACCCAGATCGCGGCCGTCGACTTCTTCGTGGTTCCCACGGCTACATATCGGATTCTCTTTGTGTTCGTGGTCCTTGCCCATGAGCGGCGTCGGATCGTGCATTTCAATGTGACCGCGCATCCCACTGCTGAATGGACCGCACAGCAAATCATGGAGGCGTTTCCTTGGGACACGGCTCCTCGCTTTCTGCTTCGAGATCGAGATAAGCGCTACGGAAAGGCCTTCCGCGAGCGGATCAAGGCGATACCTATTAAAGAAGTTCTAATCGCTCCGCGAAGTCCTTGGCAGAACCCTTATGCCGAGCGTCTGATCGGATCCATTCGGCGAGAGTGCTTGAATCATTTCATCGTGTTCAACGAGGCTGGTCTGCGCCGCATTCTTAGAAGTTACTTTGACTATTATCAGTGCTCGCGCACTCATCTTGCCCTGGCAAAGGATTCCCCGGAACCGCGGACTACTCAGCCGCCTGAATCAGGAAACGTAGTGGCGTTGCCAATTCTTGGCGGGCTCCACCATCGATACGAACGTCGGGCGGCTTGACTAAGCATTCAGCCTCCGAACGCCCCGTTAGGGCAAAGTAAGGTAGCGGTGTGTCCCTTTAGCCCAGTCTAGCTCCGCTCTAGAATCAATTCGGCCTCGGTTCCGAGTGGGCGGCAGGGAGTTATGAAGTTTCTGGTAGGCACACCGGGCGAAATCAGGGTTGGGGTGATAGCCTAACTCCCGCCATAACAGTGACTTGCGGTTCGGCTGACTTTTTTGACCATACCGGTCCACCAGGATTCGGGTAGCTCGCTTGATTGAACACCAGCGGCTTGTCGCCCATGGCTGCCTCGAATCGCAGCTTGATCGTGCCTGGTTGCGCACTCTGATGGACGCAAGTTCCTACCCCAAGCAGCATCGGGCCGCTGGCAATAGAGAATAAGAGCAGTTTACGCACCAGGTTACTCATCCGCTTCAAAGGGATTCGAGAACTTTTCTTCGGTCACAAAACTCTCGTCAGTCAGGGTATGCAGAAAGGCAATGATGGCGTGTTGCTCCTCCTCAGTCAGATTCAGACTGACCCTGGTAGGGACGGCATCTAGCGGTTGATTGTCCGCCTCCAGGATCAGCGGGCTAAGGGTATCACTGATGCTGATGCCCTCATTGTAGTGGTTCAGCACCTGCTCCAGGGTCGAAAACCGGCCGTCGTGCATGTAGGGCGCAGTCAGCGCAATATTTCTGAGCGTAGGCACCTTGAACTTGCCCCTGTCTGCAGCTTGTCCGGTCACCGTCTGTAATCCAGGTTTCAGCAGCGCCTCAGTGTCCAGCCCATTGTTGGAAAAACCATCAAATTTCGCGTTGAATCCACTGGTGAGAAACTGGCTGTGACAATCGATGCAATTCCCGCCGCGCTGGCTCACCTTGGCATCTGGATGCGCCATGAAGAGTTTTCTTCCCCGCTCCTCTTCGGCATCTAACCTCAGTTCTCCGCGCAGATACTGATCGTATTTGGAATCGGCGGAAATCAGTGTACGCTCAAAACTGGCGAGCGCCCGGGCAATGTTTTCTGCGGAAGTCTCGCCATAAGCCTTTCTGAAAAGGCTCCAATACACTTCATCGGCCTTCAGTTCATCCACCAGTTCATCGAGATCCTGTGCCATCTCGTCCGGACGTTGAATCGGTATCAGCGCTTGCTTTTCCAGCGAATCGGCGCGGCCGTTCCAGAAGAAATGCTGCGATCCCCACATCAGATTGGCCAGACTCATACTGTTGAATTCCAGCATCTTCCCGGAGACACCCACCGACCCGACCCTGCCGTCGGTGAAGGCAAGGCGCTGCAAATGACAGGTTGAACACGACACCGTGTTATCACCGGATAATCGCTTATCGTAGAACAGTCGACGCCCCAGCTCGACTGCTTCCTGTGTCAGTGGGTTATCTGCGGGTACTTTGAACCTTCCGAAGACGAACGGAGCCGTGAATCCCTGCAACGGGGTCGGCTCGGGCTGCATGTGCCGTGCCCACCAGTAGCCAGCCGCAAGCAGCATCAAGCCACACAGCGACAATGTGGCGATGCACTTTCTTATTGAGCCAAAACCACTGCTTGCCATGGGGACGAGACCAGGCCGCTGCTAGTACTTATGGAAGGAAGTACTAAGCAAGAAATGGGGCCAACCACACCTCAAGCCAAAGGGCGAAGCCACAATTCAGTGGTGATGGACGAAACCGGGCCCGAACAAACCATCAATGTTGTCTATGCCCTTCTTGTACCGGTCCTTGAAGTTGACGGTCTTCAGTTTTTCGCCCGTTTCCAGGTCATGAACCGTGACTGTGTGCGCGTTTACCTTGGCGATAAAATCTATATCGGTTGGATCGTTATCGGCTGCATTCCCAAGGTTCAGGAGGTTGTTCTGCACCGCGATGATCTTCCTGCCGGATTTCGTTGAATAAAAAATCATGTGATGAGCCCCGACGTCCGACAAGATATCAGGGCCCGAGGGTACCAACTCCGGCAGGCTGGCCAGATCATAGCGCTTGACGACGCCCGGAAGGCTGTGGCTGATAAACAGTTCAGACTCGTTGCCGTAAAACTCCAGCGGGACGCCGGTTCCCTCGGCGGCGCCGTCATATACCTTGACCGGCGTGGCGAACGTTTTTGTGGCCTCATCGTATTCGATTTTCCAGGTCTCGAACCCGAACATGGTATTCACCAAAACTGCCGGCTGAACCCCTTCTACGATACTTGGGCGCACGAATAGAACCTCAACTGGAGAAGACGGAAAACCCACCGGCTTTGCGTCCTCCACTACGATGTTCTCAGTCGGTGCGAAGGTATTCAGATCAATGACAGTGAGGGCGTTGCCGACGCCGGTGGCCAGATCCGGATGGATCGTGGACGTGACAACCATCCTGTCACCATAGGCGGAAAGCCCGTGGGGATATATAGGATATAAGGCTCACCTTCTCCCACGACGCTTTTCCGTGCCTCGATGATCTTGACGATTTCATTACTTTGCGTGTCGAATACGCCTACCGATCCGCCGTCTTCCTGCTCTACACCGCCACCGCCGATAAAAGTAACGAACATGTACTCTGTGCCGTTGACCGTGTGCCACATGATGTCTTCACCGACCTGCTGCCCACGAATGTCAAGGCATTCAACTCCGTTGATCACAGGTGAACCGGAAGCATCACGCGCGAGCCCGATCTCTACCAGACTGCACTTGGGATCCAGCGCGGTCGCATAAGCACGACCTGTCGGACTGTAATAAATATGATGCAGTGGCGGATCAATACCGGGGGTTTCGAACTCGTGCAATATGTCACCAAAGTTCTCAGCCTCTGGATCCATTTCGACAATGGCCACACTGTTCGTGGTTCCCAATGTCGGCAGGCCTCTTAACAGCACCAGTGCCTGCGTTTCCTCCCCACCGGAATCCTGCATGGTCTGATCGGTTCCTACAGGTGGCTCCGCTTCTCTACTGCAGGCGGATAATGCAGCAATTAGAAGAATGCACGGCAGACATTTCAATGACTTAATGTTCATGGTAAGGCTCCAGTGTCACGTAAAGTGGACTTTGATCAACGCAATTCGATGCACTCGTTTATAGACACATCGGACAAATTCTGCAAGCCAGCCCCTGGATGGTCGTGATCCGCCACACAGTCGAGTCCACTCTCAACGTTAAGGATGACGGGCTGCGGGCTGCTACCCCTAGCCTAGACCAATTTGAATCCTCAGGAGTCGAGCTCGCTTTACCGGACCCCAATGTCCCCTCTACTTCCTTTGAGTTGGCTGGAATGGGGTGGAGTGGGGTTGGCGCGGTTACATTTTTGGTTACAAAACGCCGTCTTTGGGCTTGTGAGGAAGAAGGCAATCTCTGTAACTTATTGAAAAGACTGGCACGCCCGGCAGGATTCGAACCTGCGACCTACGGATTCGAAGTCCGGCGCTCTATCCAGCTGAGCTACGGGCGCGCCGATGGGGTGGGCGACGGGATTCGAACCCGCGGCCACAGGAACCACAACCCTGTGCTCTACCTACTGAGCTACGCCCACCATACTGTCCCTTGCCCCAAGGCAGAGGAACCACAGATTGTACAACCGATCGCCGGATCACGGCAATTCGGGAGGCTCATCCAGGCTGCCCGAATTCGGCGCTCAGTTTTCGGTAGAAATGGAAGCTGCACCGGGAGTAGAGTGCGGTCATGATCACGAACACCCTGCCGCCGCCTGACGAAATGTACACCGCCCTGGTAGATCGGGACAGTTCCTACGACGGAATTTTCATCACAGCAGTCCGGACCACCGGCATTTTCTGCCGCCCCAGTTGCCCGGCCAGGAAGCCCTATCGAGAGAACGTCGAGTTCTTCGCCGATTCTCGCGAGGCCCTGCTGGCCGGCTACCGACCCTGTCAAAGATGCAAACCACTACAGCCGAGTGGCAAGATCCCCGACTGGCTGGAGGGTCTGCTGGATGTAGTTGAGAAGGACCCATCAAGAAAGTGGACCGATTCGGATCTGCGTGAGAGATCGATGGACCCAGGTCGGGTACGCCGCTGGTTCCGCAAGCACCACGGCATGACCTTCCAGGCCTACCAGAGAGCTCGTCGGCTGGGACTCGCCCTGGGCCAGATTCGACTCGGAGAAGAGCAGATCATGGTGGCCTACAATCATGGATTCGAGTCACTGAGCGGCTTCCGGGATGCTTTCGACCGCATCCTTGGAGAAACACCGGGACGCAGCCGTCACAGGAATGCCGCTGTGATGACACGCCTGCTGACTCCTCTCGGACCAGTGGTTGCAGCAGCCACCGAGGAGGGAATCTGCCTGCTCGAATTCGCCGATCGGCGCATGCTGGAGACCCAGATGCACCGCCTCAAGAAGCATCTGGATTGCGCGGTGCTGCCCGGCCAGAATGAGCATCTCGAGAAGCTCGACGAAGAACTTACCCTCTACTTCCAGGGAGGTTTGAGAGAGTTTTCTGTCCCCCTGGTCGTTGCCGGGTCCGAGTTTCAACGTGCTGCCTGGGAGTTCCTGCGCCGGATTCCCTATGGAGAGACGCGCTCCTACTCCCAGGAAGCGCGCGCCATGGGGCGGTCCGGGGCACAACGGGCCGTCGGCAGCGCCAATGGCGACAACCGGATCGCCATTCTGATTCCCTGCCATCGCGTCATCCGAAGCGATGGATCCATTTCGGGCTATGGCGGCGGAGTCTGGCGCAAACGCTTCCTGCTGGAGCACGAGAAAGAGCATCTTTGAAGACTCGCCCGAGTCAGGCCTTCTCAGATCTAAGCCTTTCCCCCAGACGAAACGTTTTACAATGGAGATCCGCCGGGTGCGAAAGTGGCGGAATTGGCAGACGCGTCAGATTTAGGATCTGGTGCCCGAAAGGGCGTGGGGGTTCGAATCCCCCCTTTCGCACCATTTTTTGTCAATGGTTTAGAGCGATTGAACCAAATCTGCCAAGTCGCCGAGAACCACTGATTGTGCCCAAATTGTGCCCATCTGGATTTGGAAGACACCTCGAGCGATCTTGTCAAATTAATGGCTGTCGACGACAACTGCGGGGCAGCGACGCGAGGCTACGCTGAGGCTGCAGCGGGAAAGCGTCATCCTTTGCACCTGGGTGTTTCACCGAGGCGGCCAGGTTATCAAGAGTTGCTATAAGGCCTGGAAGACAGCCTGTCGAAAGGCCGGTGTGCCAGGTCGCCTAATGCACGACTTTCGCCGCACGGCGGTTCGCAACCTGGTCCGAGCGGGTGTGCCAGAGCGGGTTGCCATGCAGATGACAGGCCACAAGACGCGGAGTGTATTCGAGGCCAAAATTCAGCCTTCTGGACCTTGGCATTCTCGGGCTCGTCCTCTAAACACCAGCTCTTCAGTTGATCGAGCCACCAGTTGAGTCCTTCTTCGCCCCTTAGCTGTTGCCCCCCGTATAGCGCTGCTCGTCCCGCCAAAGACTTGAACCGCTTTTTGCGCTTACCGCGCAACACCCAACGAGCGTCGATGTCAGCCCATTCGGCGCGTAGGTTGCGTTCTTGCTCGTGCAATTCCTTGAAGTCTTTTTCGAGTTCACGCCAATCGGCGTAGCTGGCCATTGGAGTTTCAATCTTTGTTCAGAATGGGGAACACTTGCCAATTTCAATGGATGGCGTATCGCTGGTTTCGTCAGTTATTTCATCGACACCGACGTTGAAGTAGCCAAGGATAAACGCCGCAATGAACCTACCGTTTGTACGATTGATCCTGAACTCGCGCCAGCCTTCACAAAACAGAAACCCGACCTTATTGAAGTCATCCTTGCACCGGGCGATTGGAAAGGACTGTCCGATCTTGCGGACCACGAACGTCTCCGTGCCGTGGTCAGGCTTGGAAATCACGTACTTCGAATCCGGCTTAAATCTCGCGTAGGTCCACTCCTTCGCCGCTTCGTCGAAACGGAACCGGTGGACTTGTCAGCTGCGCACAGGTATTGGTCGCTTCCGTACACGAACGACGAGAAAAGTGCGAAAGGTGTGACAACAATGCTGATGGTTTTCATTTCTGTTCCCTCGGTAGGAATGACAGCACTGACTCCGGGCGAAGATGGCTGTTCATTGGCCTCTCCCTCTTCTTGGACTTAGGTGTGTGAGTCACATTATAGCCACTCGGTTTGGCGGGTTATAATTTCAAACACACCGAAACAATTGAGCAGATCATGCGCCACTTGTTCTTGCTATTCCTTTTTCTCCTGGCTCCTTTCACACATCTCTATTCCGCACAGGAGCTCGCCTCCCCTCGGCCGAGGGCATTGCCGCCATGCAATCCAATTAAGGAGGAGATTCTCATGAAGATTCGAGCTTTACCTGTACTTCTGGCCGCAGGCATGGCAACCACATGTGCGGAACCGGGTCGCACCGATTGGACGGCTTTTGAGAACGTCAACGTGATTTCAATGGACGGGGAGAGAGTTCTTCCGGAGCAGACGGTGATCGTTCGGAGGGATCGGATCGTTGCGATCGGTCCCAGCACTGTCCTACAGGTCCCACAGGGCGGGCACCGAATTCCCGCCTCGGGACAGTACCTGATTCCGGGGATGGCGGAGATGCACGGCCACATTCCCTCCCGCAATGCCTCACCGGAATTTGTCGAATCGGTTCTGTTTCTTTATCTCTCCAACGGGATTACGACGGTCCGGGGAATGCTGGGAGGGCCGGGCCAGCTGGAGATGAGAGAACAGGCCTCAAAGGGCGAGATCTGGTCGCCCACTTTGTACCTGGCAGGTCCCAGCTTCAGCGGAAGGTCGATCAACACACCCCAGGAGGCAATTGCCCGCGTAACGCGGCAAAAAGAGGAGGGCTGGGATCTGCTGAAGATCCACCCCGGTCTCACCCTGGAGGAATATGATGCGATGGCCGACACTGCCGCCGCGGAAAGGATCCCATTCGTCGGGCATGTTCCTGCCGAAGTCGGCATCGATCACGCCCTGGAGAGAGGTCAGCAAAGCATCGACCATTTGGATGGCTATATTGAAAAACTGCAGGGGGCACAGGGCGAGATCCCGGATACCGATCTCGTTGAGATTTCCAGGAAGACACGTGCCGTGGGTGCCTGGGTAGTCCCGACCATGGCCTTGTGGGAGACCGGTGTCGGGGGAGCTGACCTGGAAAGAATGAAGGGCTATCCAGAGCTGAAATACCTGCCCCGGCAGATGGTCGATCGATGGATAGAGGCCTATGATGTGCGCCGGCCCACGGGCGAGCAGGCCGAGCAGGTCCAATGGGTGGTTGCCAACCGCAAGCGCTTGCTCAAGAAGATGAGTGACGCAGGTGTTGGAATCCTCTTCGGGACCGATGCCCCACAAATGTTCAGTGTCCCCGGGTTTTCACTTCACCGCGAGACCGCGGTAATGCTGGACGCCGGCATGACTCCTTATCAGATTCTCCGCTCGGCTACCCGAAATGTGGGCGAGTACTTCCGTGACAAGGACGCTTTCGGTACGGTGAGCGTGGGGATGCGGGCTGATCTGGTGCTGTTGAAAGCCAACCCTCTTACGGATATACGGATATCAGCCATCTCTCCCGGATCAGCGGCGTGATGGTGCGGGGACGGTGGCTTTCCCAGAGCGCGATCGAAAGAAGGCTCGCCCGACTGGTAGCGGAAGAGAGCAATTGAGAATTAATGTTGTAATTATCAATCCGGTATTTCTTGCCGCTTTCTTTGGAACTGGTACGGCTTGTGCCTTTGTGATTGTCGCCTCGCTGTTGCGCTTTCCGGGGGGCGGTTCCGCCTACTTGTATGTCGGCGGCATTCTCTACCTGGTTGGCAGCTTCCTGGTGACGGTTGTGGCGTTGGAACCTCTGGAACTCAATCAGGACGGCCTTTGCGAGCCTGGCATCTGCCTTGTTAATCATTCTACTATTCAGACTTTGAAGAGCGCGGTAGTGGATAGCAGTAAGCCGAACTAGGCGCCCCAGCGGACGCGCTACGCGCCGCTGAGCTTTGCCTTTATCTGACTGGTTGCGCCTAAGGTCCAATGTAACGGAGCGGTCTAGACAACACCCTCCGTACCCCCAAAGGCCCGGTCAGTCGAGACTGCACGTCACCTGATCTCTCTCACCTTTCGTTGCAGTTAGCCGGTCGCTTCTGAGAGATACTCTTCGACGGCTGCCGCCGGGCGGATGCCAGTTAAGTAGGCAGGGTCGATTCGCCATCCGCTCAAGCAGCCCAAATTGTAACCATTTTGTAACCGCGCCAAACCCACTCCACCCAACTCCAGCCAAGATAAACGGCAAAATGGACGGTCCTGGGACACCTCGTCGATCGTGGTCGTGACTTATGAGAGTGGACACGAGACTCTCAGCGTGGCTTTGCACTTCAGGAGACGCGACGCTTTCTCAGAGCCGCCGTGTCATGGGGAGAGACCAGTGAGTCTTGCTGTGAGGGTGCTCCGCATCCCCGACCGGAACTCAGGGCGATTCCGAAGGTCTGAATCGAGGACAGTGCCAGTGCAAGAACTGCACGAGGGAGTTCAGGAGTAAGGGAGAGGCGCACAATGCCGGGTATCGGGGATGCAAGATCTGCAAGCCCTGACGCCGTTCAAAGCCGCGCCACACCCTTTGCCAGGAGCTGTGTGATCTGACATCATGGCTGGACTCTCAACAAGCTTCGGAGCCGACGCCATGAATGCAGTGGCAGCCTCTATCTTGCCCTCCTATTCTCGGTAAGCGTTGCGCTGAGGAACGGGAACGGCTATAAGCTCGGCCATGCTCCCGACGTTCATCTCCGACGCGAAAAGGCTGGCAGCGGCTGGCCGGCTGGCCGAGGAAGCCGCTAAGCTGCTCGAGGCTCAATTCTGCGTGCGTCTCTGGGATGGCTCAGTCATTCCCCTGGGACCGGACGCCGATCCGCGTTACTTCCTGGCGATTCGCTCCGCCGGAGTGCTGGGCTCCCTGCTCCGCCGTCCAACACTCGAGAACCTGCTGATTCAGTACGCCACCGGCGGACTCGACCTCCAAGGCGGCGACCTCATCGAGCTCGCTGAGCTAACCCACGGCGACAAAGCCATGCGAAAGCGCCTCAAGGAGCGATTCCCCAAGGTGAGCAAGCTGAAGCTGATACGGCTGGTGCTGCCGCTGCTATTTGCCCGGAGTGGCAAACGCACCCCCGGGCTCAACTACGACAAGGACGAAACGGGGCGAATTCAGTCACAGCGCAGTGAGAAGGAGTTCATACAGTTCCATTACGATCTGGGGAACGATTTCTATCAGCTATTCCTGGACCCCGAGATGCAGTACTCCTGCGCCTACTTCACGGATTGGCAAAACTCGTTGGCCGAGGCCCAGCGCGACAAGATCGACATGATCTGCCGCAAACTCGGCCTGCAGCCGGGGGACCGGTTTCTGGACATCGGTTGTGGCTGGGGTGCGCTGATCTGCCACGCCGCGAAGAAGTATGGGGTTACTGCGCACGGCGTTACGCTCTCCGAGGAGCAGGCGGCCTGGGCCCGGGACCGGATCGCCAAAGAGGGGTTGGCGGATCAGGTGACGGTGGAGCTCAAGGGCTACTCGAAGCTGGAGGGCAAGTACGACAAGATTGCCAGCATCGGGATGTACGAGCACGTGGGGATAGCGAACTACCCGGGCTACTTCAAGAAGCTGCGATCGCTCCTACGCGATCGGGGCATATTACTGAATCACGGCATCACCCGTCGGGCGAAGAAGAAGAAGAAGTTCCGCAAGATCAGCCCGGGACGCGGGGTCATTCTCAAGTATATCTTCCCAGGCTCCGAACTCGACCACATCGGCCACTCGGTCGAGGTGATGGAAGCGTGCGGTTTCGAGGTGCACGACGTCGAGGGGTGGCGGGAGCACTATGCACTGACCACCAGGTATTGGTGTCAGCGGCTGTCGGCACGCCGAGAAGAGGCAATCAGGCTGGTCGGACCGGAGAAGTACCGCCTCTGGGTGGCTTACCTTGCGGGCGTGTCGTTCAGCTTCTTCGATGGCTCGCTGCGAATCTTCCAAACGGTGGCGACCAAACATCGCTGCAAGGGGCCATCCACCATGCCGCCCAGCCGGGAGCACCTCTACGCGTCTGCGTCCGAGCCCACTGTCCACCCGAAAAACTCCATCCAACCGATGAGGAAGCCCATGGGAGCAGGCTCAGGATCCAGATTTGAACGATCTTCCTCGGCGAGCTCTACGAACTACGACGAAAATCACTGGACCGGCTGTTGCTTGACGGCTGAATCAGGCCGCTGGACAGACCTTGCCTGTGTCGGACAGATATTGAGGGAATAAGTCGGTTGTAGACCTGAGTCCTAGCTCGTCCTATCCGAAAACTCGGCCGAGTCGTAACCCACTGTGGGAGTTCGATTTGTAAGCGCGTACAACGGCCGCATGAAGGCCGACACTACCCCACTCAAGTGTTACCCGGGACCAGTTTCAACCCGTTCGTCATCGGGCAAGATTACCTTCCGGCAGGTGTGCCCAAGACTGTGCCCATCAGGAGACGACTCCAGCCAATTCCAGCCAACTCCAGCCAACCCGGTGGCATCTGGTAGTTCGGGGTAAGTTCTTGTAAGCACTTAATTTATAGTGGGTTAGAAGCGCTGCGACAGATTGGGATAATTAGACTTCTAATCCGTAGGTCGCAGGTTCAAATCCTGCCGGGCGTGCCAGTTAAACCACTGTGTTTTCAATGGCTTACCCATTTCCTACGCTGACTTAGTTTTGGGAAAATCCACCAAGGTGTGTGGATTGGTATGTGAAAAAGTTCGAGCCTTCTCGTAGTACCAGGTGGTTATCGGATGTTCAGGCTTTTCCACTAGCTCTATCTTTCAAAACGCGAACCCCATTGCCTCACTCCACTCACCGGTTTACGATTAACCCACGTCGACCATTGGGGCAATTTGCGCGGAGAGAGGGGCCGTTTGTTAGATCAGACCATCTCCCATTACCGGATTATTGACAAACTTGGTCAAGGCAGGATGGGAGAAGTGTATCTGGTCGAGGACACCTCTCTAAAGCGTGAAGTAGCGATCAAGGTGCTTGGCGTAAGAGGGATGAAACCCGCTGTCTGCTTCGCGATCCTGCTTCTGAGTCTGATAGTTGTCGCCACTGCGGCACACGCAGGCTCACTCTCGCGACCTGCTGATCCTGTGGTCTTGAAAGGCTCCGACTTACCCATGTTCGAGGGCACGGCTCCGGATTTGCTGGTTGCCTTCCGCTACGAGGGTGGATGGGTTCAGATCCCGATCCAGATCGATGAGCGTGACGTGCGGTCGTATGGAGTAGTCTACGACTTTGCGGACCATTGGTCGCTGAATGACGAAACGTGGCGGGGGCCGCTGTATCCGTTCCGAGAGGAGTTCTACACGGACCCGGGAACCTATATGGGACCCGACACAGATCCCATGCTCGACGACAACGACGAGGTCGTGTTCATGGTAAAAGATACGGGAAACAAAGCTCCCGCCATCGCAGATCCGCAGGGTGTCGTTCCCGGATCGGGGTTCGAGGTGCGGGTGAACGATCCACTCGATGGAGCCACGGGCTATGTCTACCTCTTCCAGAATGCCGGCGGCTTGGACCCGCGTGCTGGCCAGAGCTACGTTGACTACCAGTTCAAGCTCGAGTCTGGGGCCTACCTCGAGACATTCCGTCTCGTGGGAATAAACCCCGAGCTCTCGACTGTGTCGAGCGAATACTATGAACGCACCTTCACCTCTCGTTTGCTGAGCGAGGTCCTGCGGATCACCGCGCCGGGTGCCTCAGGAGTGGACATACTGGATCGGTACAAGTACCGACTTAACAATCCATCCTGCGCTGTGACCGAAGAGAGCATTGAGAGGAACGAAGGAGCCTTCGTTGCCAACAAGAGCGGGCCCGTGCGCGGCATCCGGTCCCACATGGGATTTCAAAGCGGACCAGCGATTCGGCATGATCACTTCTTCTACGAGCAACGGGAAGACATCGTATTGCATTGGCTCGCCCATGCGAACGACGAAGGCTTTCTTGTCTTCGCCGACTACGATCCTGCCGCGATCGGTATGGCCTACTTCAACAACAACAACACTGGGGGCGTAGTCATCGATGGAGTTCCGGACTCGGTCATACCGGGTGTGCTGCGATGGGAGCTGGTTTCGGGCAGCCCGGGATCGCTCGTGATCATCCAGGATTTCGTGACCAACTTCTCGTTCGGCCAAGCCTCAAGCTACTACCTCGACAACGATAGCATCATCGGACAGTGTGCGGGCGATGCATTCGCTATTGGATCGAGTGGCCAGTTGTTCGTGCTGATTCCCGACACTGACCCGCGCACGAGCGTGAACACAATGGCATGGGTGAGCTCGCGCTACTATGGCCCTCCGGGCTGGAGCGTCGCGGACGCTGATCAGTTTCGTGCGTTCAGCGATAATCGTCTTGTGGCGACCGTCCACAGTCTGGAACAGCCCCATAGTTTTCCGCCCACCATCACTCTGGTATCGCCGACAGATGCGTCGGCAGGCACTCGGATCCAGATTACCGGCACACGGTTCCTGGAAGGTGATCTTGAGGTCCTTTTCAATGGAGTGAGTGGAATCGATATTGAAGTGGTGGATGGCTCGACCATCCTGGTCACGGTTCCCGAACTGCCTGCAGGCGGGCCTGTGACGATTACCGTAAGGACTGACGAAGGATCTGTGACGCTAACAGACGGTCTTCAGTAGAGTGTTAGTGGTGGTCGCTCCACTGGCCCTGGGAGGATGTACAAGAGACGAACCGATCGCGATCACCGCCGGCCAGGGCGAGATGTCGGGCGAAGTCACAGCCACCAGTGTCATCCTCCAGTCGCGCCTCACCACTGGATCCGGGCTGGTGGACGGCGATCTGCCCGGGGCAGAGGGAATCGCTCGCTTCGAAGTAGACACTTCACCGGCCTTCACTTCCCCCATCCTGACCGCCTGGCTGAAAGCGACGCCGGAGTACGATTTCATCGTCAAGGCAAAGGTGGAGGGGCTAAGTCCAGGCACCCTCTATCACTACCGGCTGCGCCACGGTCCCAACCAGGAACACACACGTACCGGCGCGACTCGCAGGTTCCGGACCCATCCCGGTCCGGAGGCGGCAGAGGAGGTCAGCTTCGTGGTCGTCACCGGCATGAATTACTGGGGATTCCATCACCGGCCTGACTTCTCCTACACCGGCCCAGACAAGGCCCTCGGCTACCCGGCGCTGGAGACGATCCTTCGCATGAACCCGGCCTTTTTTGTCGGGACCGGCGACAACGTCTATTACGATGTGCCCCTCCCGACCTCGGCGCGGACTCCCGCCGCCATGCGCCAGAAGTGGCACGAGCAGTTCGTACAGCCACGATATGTCGAGATGTTCGCCGAAATCCCAACCTACTGGGAGAAGGACGACCATGACTATCGCTACAACGATTGCGACAACACGTCAGATCTGGAGCCTTCAGTAGAGCTGGGGGCAGCCATCTTTCGCGAGCAGGTGCCGATCGTTGATCCCACCGATTCCAACGCGGTCACGTACCGCACTCACCGTGTTTCCAGGGATCTGCAAGTCTGGCTGACCGAGGGCCGGGACTACCGAAGCCCCAATATGATGGCGAGCGGACCGGAGAAAAGTCTGTGGGGAGGAGAACAACGGGAGTGGTTGCAGCGGACCTTACTGGAAAGTGATGCCACCTTCAAGATTCTGATTTCGGCTACTCCCATGATCGGCCCGGACGACGCCAATCAGGCAGGAACCGTGGCCCAAGGGCACGATCACTTCAAGCGCGACAACCACTCAAATCCGCAAGGTTTCCAGGCCGAGCGCGACTCCTTCTTCGAGTGGCTGCAGGAGAGTTCAGTCAAGGGTTTCTACATTGTCTGCGGAGACCGTCACTGGCAGTACCACTCCATCCATCCCACCGGCTTCGAGGAGTTCTCGACCGGAGCCCTGGTCGACGGCAATTCCCGTCTGGGCAGAAGTCCGGGAGACCCCGATTCAAACGATCCGAATGCCCTGATCCAGCAGCCCTACACGTCGACCGAACCCTCGGGCGGATTCTTGCACATCACGGTCACACCCGGCTCCGAGCCCACCACCGTGTTTCGCTTCTTCGATGAGAAAGGCGAGCTCCTGCATGAGGTCAGGAAAGAGTCCGGCCCCAGGGGAGCTGCATGAAAAGAACCATACTTTTGCCGCTGCTGGTACTTCTGGCCGGCATGGGAATCTGCGCCGCTCAGGAGCGCCCCTTTACCCGGCGCCTCACTTTTGGCCACGGCGATGAAGAAGCCAGCCAGTGGACCGGAAGCGTCAGTGCCCGCCACGCGAAAGTCGACCAAATGGAAGGGTGGCTTTTCCTGGAACCGGACCGGCTCTCCCTGAACACCTTCGACCTGCTTACGGGCGGCATGCTTCAGAAGGGCGTGACACTGACCGGCCTGGCTTCGGCGGGCGCTCAGCTATCCGTGAGCGCGAGCCGGGGATCGTTCTCATTCGATTTCTTTGATCTGCAGCTCGGTGACCGCCTCCACTTTCTGGATGGATCCGTCGAAGTCGAAAGACTGCCTGATGCCGTCAAACTCACCGACGACTCGCGGGATGATGATTATCCGTCCATCGTCGCCTCACGGGACGGGACCACCTGGGCGGTCTGGCAGTCCTACAGCGGGCAGAAGGATGAAGTACGAATCGCCCAGTACGATGGCAAGTGGAAGCATTTCACACCCCTGCCCGGAGTCTCCGGCGATGTCTGGCGCCCGCAGGTGGTACTCGACTCCAAGCAGCGACCTGCAGTGGTCTGGTCGCAGCAGGTGAAGGGGAATTTCGACCTTTACGCTCGAACCTTCGATCCGGAAGCCAACCAGTGGCTGGAGATGGTTCGTTTGAGCACCCACCCCTACCCCGACATCGATCACCACCTGGTGTCGAATCGAGCCGTCCATCTGTGGGTGGTTTGGCAGGGCTTCCGCGGCGACAACTCTGACATCTTTCTGCGTCACTTCGATGGCTCCGGCTGGTCACGGGAGATCCAGGTGACGTCGGACCCGGCCAACGACTGGGTGCCTCGCCTGGCGGTGGACGAGCGGGGTCGCGCCCACATCGTGTGGGATAGCTATCGGAACGGGAACTACGACATTTACCTGAGAAGCTATGAGAACGGTCGCTTTGGACCCGAGATCCCAATCGCTCAGACTCCCAAGTTCGAGGCCCACCCCTCGGTCGCTGTCGATGCCCGCGGCCGGATCTGGGTGGCCTGGGAAGAATCCGGGCCTAACTGGGGTAAGGATCTGGGGCCCACGATTGATCCCAGCTGGCGGGAAACACCCCCGGGTGATCGAATCAAGAGCTCCCCGGGCATCGGCCTCTACGACTCTCGGAACGTCAATCTCGTGGTCCTCGAGGACGGGCTGCGCAAGACCCCGACTGGCGGCTTTCATCCGACCCAAAAAGGCGTCGGGGACAACTACGACTCGCCGCAGCTCCTCATCGACCCGCTCACCAGCCGGGTGGGGATGCTGCTGGACAGGCGGGCCTGGTCCGGGCCCAAGCGGGAAGGTTTCGTGTACTGGGAGAGCGTTCTTACCTTTTATGAGGAGGGCGCCTGGACGCCCCTTCTGCCCATGCCCGAAAGCTGGGGACGCATTACGGCACGCCCGGCAGCAGACTACGATCAGGAAGGGAACCTGTGGGTGGTGTGGCCCACTGACGAAAGGCGTTTTACGGCTGCCTCCGAGCCCGTCGTGGGCAACCTCTTTACGACTCAGATTCCCCTGGATGGGTCGCCCGGCGCTCCTCGGCTCGCCCAGGAGAAGGAGTCGGAAGAGATCGAGGTGCGGCCCGGTCATGTGGACGAGCCGGGAGACGTCCGTGCAATTCGTTCCTACCGGACCTTTGTGGACGGCGTGGAAACGCGAATCGTGAGGGGGGACTTCCACCGGCACACAGAGCTTTCTACCGATCTGGGGGGCTGGTGGGACGGATCTCTACACGACTTCTACCGCTACGTGTTGGATGCAGCGGCTCTGGACTTCGGAGCCGTGACGGATCACTTCGCCGGCGGACATTACGAATACTGGTGGTGGCTGAGCGAAAAGAGCTGCGACATGTATCAGATCCCGCGCAGCTTCACTACGTTTTATGCCTATGAGCGCAGTGCCCGCTTTCCGCACGGCCACAGAAATGTCATTCACACCCAGCGTGGAGTGCCGGTCCTCCGCTACTTCACGGAGGTGGCCTTCGAGGGCCCGGGGCTGGGCGGCGGATCCCTGACCGCAGATGACACGAAGCTGCTCTACGAGTCTCTTCGCAAAACGGGCGGGATCTCCATCCCCCACACCTCAACTGCGGACGGGATGGGCACCGACTGGCGCGACAACGACCCCGACGTAGAACCCGTAGTTGAGATCTTTCAGGGTATTCGCGTGTCCAGCGAACATGCCGGCGCGCCCCGGGCTGCCAGGTCGGCCGAAGACCGTCCCGAGGGGGGGTATCAGGAGGCAGGTTTTGTCTGGAACGCCTACGCAAAAGGGTATCGGCTGGGAACGATCGCCAGTTCCGATCACGTGTCGGGGCACATCTCCTACGCCATGGTCTACACCCAACAGCCCACCCGGGAGGCCATCTTCGAGGCCATCCAGAAACGCCACACCTACGGGGCGACGGACAATATCATCCTGGACTACCGGATCGGGGAGAACTTCATGGGAGAAGAATTCAGCACTTCACAGCTGCCTCCCCTGGAGATCCGGGTGGTCGGTACCAGCCGGGTTACCCAGGTTGACATCATCAAGAACCAGGAAATCATCTACACCACCAACCCGAACGAGAAGGAGATCTCCCTGACCTTTGTCGATCAGGATGCGGCCCGGGGAACCAGCTACTACTACGTTCGGATCCTTGCAGGATGACCGGCAGATCGCCTGGTCAAGTCCCATCTGGGTGAATTACGAGCCTTGATCGGGCTCAGTAGCAGTAACGGGGAAGAGACCCATGAAAAGAAAGGTACTTTTGTCCCTCCTGGTTCTTTCGGCCGGTATAGGGCTCTGTGTTGCCCAGCCACAACCCTTTGCACTGCGCATTACCTTTGGCCACGGCGATGAGAAGGCCACCCGGTGGACTGGAAGCGTGAGTGCTCACAACGCCACGGTCGACGAACTGGAAGGGTGGCTTTTCCTGCGGCAGGACCGGCTCTCACTGAATACTTTCGAGATCTGGACCGGCGGTGTCCTCCAGAAGGGCGTGACCCTGACTGGCCAGGCGTCCCCGGGCGCTCAGCTTTCCGTCAGCACCAGCCGGGGCTCCTTTGCTTTCGATTCCTTCGATCTCCGCTTGGGTGATCGCCTTCCGTTTCTGGGCGGATCCGTCGAAGTGGAGAGGCTGCCCGACGCGGTCAAACTCACTGAGGACTCCCGGGACGATGATTATCCGTCCATTGCCGCCGCCGACTCGTTCGCCTGGGCGGTGTGGCAGTCATACAGCGGTCGAAAGGATGAAGTTCGAATCGCCCGTTACGAGGGTACCTGGAAGCATTTCACCACCCTGCCCGGAGTCTCGGGGGATGTCTGGCGCCCGCAGGTGGCCCTCGACTCCGAGCAGCGGCCTGCAGTGATCTGGTCCCAGCAGGTCAACGGGAATTTCGACCTTTACGCTCGAACCCTCGACCCGGAGGCCGATCAGTGGCTGGAGAGGGTTCGCCTCAGCACCCATCCCTACCCTGACATCGACCACCACGTCGTGTCCGACCCAGACGGGAACCTGTGGGTGGTGTGGCAAGGCTTCCGCGGCGATAGCTCCGACATTTTTCTTCGCCACTTCGACGGGCTTGCCTGGTCGGGGGAGATTCAGGTCACGTCGGATCCGGCCAATGACTGGGTGCCCCGTATCGCCGTGCAGCGGGGTCGCGCCCATATTGTCTGGGACAGCTATCGAAACGGGAACTACGACGTGTTCCTGAGGAGCTACGAGAAGGGCCGGTTCGGACCCGAGATCCCAGTGGCTCAAACTCCGAAATTCGAAGCTCACCCGTCGGTCGCCGTCGACGCCCAGGGCCGAATCTGGGTGGCCTGGGAAGAGTCCAGCCCCAACTGGGGTAAGGACCGGGGACTTACGATCGATCCGAACTGGCGGGAGAATCCCGACAGTGAACGACTGAAATACTCACCGGCCGCGGGCATTTACGAGTACTTCCAACCGGAAGCATTCTTCGCGGAGCTGAAGCCTGAAGTGAACTCCTCGCCGGGTGTGGGCCTTTACGAATCCAGGAACCTGAATCTGGTCGTCTTTGAGAAGGAGCTGCGCAAAAGCCCGGCTGGCGCTTTTCATCCTCCCCAGGAAGGCGTCGGCGACAACTACGATTCGCCTCAGCTTCTGATCGACCCCGCCAGCAACCGGGTCGGACTACTGTTCGACCGGCGGGGATGGTCGGGTCCCGCCCGGCAGGATATCGTCTACTGGGAGAGTGTCCTGACGTTCTATGAGGACGGGGCCTGGACTCCGCTTCTGCCCCTGCCCAGGAGCTGGGGAGGTATTTCAGCACGCCCCGCGGCTGACTTCGATCAGAAAGGAGATCTGTGGGTGGTGTGGCCGACCGACGAAAGGCGCTTCCTGTACAGCGCCGAGCCTGTCGTGAACAACGTCTATGCCGCCCATATTCCCCTGCAGGGAGCGCCTGGCGTCCCGCTCCTTCAGGAAGAGAAAGCTGCGGAAAGGATCGAGGCGGCCCAGGGCCATCTGGACGAGCCGGGCGATGTCGAGGCGATCCGTTCCTATCGAACCTTCGTGGGCGGCGTCGAACAGCGAATCGTGCGAGGGGACTTCCACCGCCACACGGAGTTTTCCACGGATCATGGGGGTTGGCTGGACGGGTCTCTGCACGACTTCTACCGCTACGTTCTGGATGCAGCGGCCCTGGACTTCGGCGCGGTGACGGATCACCTCTCCGGAAAGGATTACGAATACTGGTGGTGGCTGAGCGAAAAAAGCTGCGACATGTACCAGATTCCCGGCAGCTTCAACACGTTTTATGCCTACGAGCGCAGCGCTCGTTTTCCGGACGGTCACAGGAACGTCATTCACACCAGGCGCGGAGTTCCCGTTCTCCCCTATTTCACCGAAGTATCCTGGGAGGGACCGGGGAAGGGCAAGCGGTGGACCGGCAGACCGGGGACGGGAAACGGTTCCCGCACCAGGGACGACACGAAACTGCTCTACGCGTCCCTTCGGCAGACTGGTGGGATCTCCATTCCGCATACTTCGACCTCCGACTCGATGGGGACGGACTGGCGTGACAATGACCCCGATCTCGAACCCGTGGTGGAAATCTTCCAGGGCAGGCGGGTGTCCAACGAACATGTGGGTGGCCCCCGGGCCCCTCGCTCGACCGATGACCGTCCTCCGGGAGGCTATCAGGAGGCGGGTTTTGTGTGGAAGGCTTATGCCAAGGGCTACCGAATCGGAACCATCGCCAGTTCCGATCACGTTTCTAGCCACATCTCTTACGCCATGGTCTACACCGAGCAACCCACCCGCGAAGCCATCTTCCGGGCGATCCAGCAGCGCCACACTTACGGGGCGACGGACAACATCATCCTGGACTACCGGATGGGGGAGAACTTCATGGGAGAAGAATTCAGCACTTCACAGCTGCCTCCCCTGGAGATCCGGGTGGTCGGTACCAGCCGGGTGAGCCAGGTTGACGTCATCAAGAACCAGGAAATCATCTACACCACCAAGCCGAACCAGAAGGAAGTCGCACTGACCTTTGTCGATCAGGATGCGGCCCGGGGAACCAGCTACTACTACGTTCGGAACCTGCAGGATGACCGGCAAATCGCCTGGTCAAGTCCCATCTGGGTGAATTACGAGCCTCGATAGGGCTCGGTAGCGGTAGCAGGGAAGACCCGAAGGAGGCCTAGCCGGAGATCCCGAAGGTGATGGAGCGGTGGGTGGCTTTCTTTGACTTCGGCTTCTTGACAGACACGATGAACTCATAAATTCCCGGCCTGGTCTGGGTCAGTTCGATCTGACCGCCGATCATAGTGCCTCCCTCTTCCTCACCCAGCCGCCGTGCAGACAGCGGCTGCCAGGAGCCGGGAACGACGGCCTCTCCCTCCAACAGGAATTCGGCTTTCACCAGCAGGTCGCTCTCAGGATCCGTTTTCTCCCCGTGGTAGACCACCAGGAAATAGGTGAAGGCGTCGCCCGGCCGATAGAACCGAAACCCTTCCTTGAGCTCGGACGAGGTCCATTCACCCTCGACCTTCGTTTCGTCCAGAGCGTCCCGCTTCTCTTTCCAGTCGAGCAGAATGATGCTACTCAGAGCCACCTTCTTGCGCGACAGTTTTGGAACTTCGATCCAGGATGCAGTCGTTCCGGTGATCTCCGTGGCTCGGTCCCGGACCCCAACGCGAATTTGATAGAGTCCCGGCTTCAGCTGCAAACGTCTCGTGAGGTGGAGCCCTTGCTGCCGGAAATATTCGACTCCCTCTGGCGGCAACGTCATCCGAATCAGCTGCGATTTCCCGTCCACGTTCTTGCCATCCTTGTCGATGACATAGGTGAGAAGTTCCAGGGAAAGCAGGCGCCCATCCCTTCCCATGCCCTCTTCATGCAGGGGTAGTCTGTCTCCTTCGATGTGGGTGTGCAGGGAAACCTGTGCATCATCGATTTCGGTCTCGAGGAACTGGGGTCGCACCATAACTCCGATGTTCGTCACGGGCAAGGGCGCCAGAACCGCCTCCTGAAAAGCCTCCTCCGGCGTTCGTTCCCCTTCCTTCGCCGCGGCCCTGAAGAACTCAGTCGGCGAATAGCCTCTCTGGGTTCGGATTCGAGACTCAGGGTAATCGTCAACGCGGACTGTAAAACGGCCGTAGTTTTCCCTGTCTTCCTCCGCCGGGTAGTAACCGAGACGATAGTAGTAGCGGTTGTCGTCCAGTGCCTGTTTCATGGCTCCAGTCAAGTCATTCGTGTTGAAGAACGTCTCGCCTCCAGTATCCTTGGCGAGCGCATTCAGACTGTCTTCGACGTCTTTTTCTGAAGAAGTCAGAAAACTGAACATGCCGGGATCATAGCCCCCACGTGCCGCGGCATTAAAAAGTGGGGGCGGCTGCAGGCCTTTAGCGTCGATCGAATAGATGATGACCCCCGAACTAACCGCGCGATTGGTGGCCGAGCGCAGATCACTCGCATCGACATCGCCAAAACGGTCCGCCAACGAGAATCCGTCAGAGTAAAGCACCAGCAGGCGTTGCCCCGGCAGGCTGGCCATGCGATCCGCAGCCAGCTTCAGAGTCGACAGTGTAGCCTTACGATAATGAGTGGCCTGGGAAAGCACCTGTACAGCTCTGCTCCTCGTCATGGCCACTAAGAGATCGACGGTGAAAAGCTCATCTTCCTCTTCCGCTGCCTCGCCGCCAAAGGCACTCATGGTGTTCACGGTTCCGTTCCCTGGCATCCCATCTTCGATCGAGAGAACCTGCATTCCCAGTTGCAGAGCCTGTCGGTCTCCACGCTCGACCTGGGCCGCCAGGTAAGGAGTAAAGTAGCTCGGATTGACCGGCTGACCGGGGCTGAGCTTATCGATCGCATAACCCAGCACGTGACGATTGCGGGAAAACTGTCCCGTCACCCCGAGTCCTCTCTTGGTGCTGACCACCGCCGCCAGATCCTGATTGGTCATTTGCTCGCCCACGAACTCATGCAGACTCTTCTTGACCCGGTGTAGGCTCGAGGGAGACATGTGCAGGGTGTCCACGAACAGCATCACGGTTCTTTCGGGCGGTTCACGGGCAATCGGGCCCGGATCTTCCAGGCTGCCGGATCGACTCGGGGCGACCACGGCAACTCCCTCCGATACCTCGGAAGCGGCGATTTCGACAGCCGAGAAAAAGCTGATTTCTTGGGGCTTGCCGTCCTCTAGCAGAACGAAATCTTCGCGTCTCAGATCAGTGATCGGCTCGCCCTTCTTGTCTGTTACGACCACGCGCAGCTCGATCAGCTCGGTAATAACCCGGATGACAGGATCCTCTTTTGCCGGTGCGGGCTCTTGAGGTGGCGGCTCCTGTCCCGGGACCGCGACCGCCCACAAGGACGCCAGCAATGGAAGGAACATCAGTCGATAGATCAGCATCTGTCTGGAGAGTATATCGCACCCGGTTGAACCGGGTTCCAGTCCTTGTCGCCGAGCACTCGGCAGACCGCCGAGCACTCGGCAGACCCTGAACGCCAGTTATTCCTTATCGAATACCAGCTTCATCTCGAACGTGCCGCGGGGAGTCTTGATCTCCTGCTGCTGCGTGAGCTTCTGGCCGTCCTCGGAAAGCTCCCAGTTCTGATTCTGCTCGATCTTCATTTCGCCCCTGGGGGTCTCCCGGACCGAGACTTGACTCACGACCAGCCTGTGGTCTTCCCAGTTTGCCTCCACCGTAGAATCCCCTCTGCAAGTGGACACTTGTTGGGGGCCGGCGCCCGGCTTGTAGACCCGTTCCTGGCTACCGCCCTGAGAGCCTTGGGCCACGACTGTCAGTTGATCGTCCTCTTGAGTGATCGTCATTCTGGAGATCCGACCACCCATACCACGACCCATACCTCCGCGGCCTCCTCGACCTCCTTGGCCGCCCTGTGCCCGCTGATCATCACCCCCCGGAGGTCGGTCTCCACCACCTCGTCCGCTGCCGCCCGGCGGTCCGGGGATTTCACTCTCGTCTTCATTTAGGACCCAGGTCCCCGAGAAATCAGGTCCGTGGACCGCAACCGCCGTGGCCGCCACCAGGACTCCCGAGACTGCCAGAATCAGAGCAACCCTTGTTTTGTGAAGCATGTGACCTCCCTCTTTTGAGAACATCCAGCAAAAAGATTGAATGGTTCGTGGAGGTATATACGAAAACCCTCCTGGGGTTGGTTACGGGCGAGGGATGATTCTGTTTCAAGGTTGGCTGCCTCAATCCGTGTTGCGATTGCCATTCGCAACCGAATTTGGTATTTCTCTTCCATGAGAGTTGAGAAAGACTCGCGCCGCCGGAGCTTCCAGGCCCCGAAAATCAGACACTTTGGGGATGTGACCGAGTTGACGCGGCAGGAGGGTCCAGCTGATCCCGCGGGCAAGTACGGGTTGATCTGAATCTACCCCGCCACCAACGTCCCGCATCCTTCATTGGTGAAGATCTCGGTGAGCAGGCTGTCGGGAGTCAATCCGCTGATGATGTGGGCTCGCGGCACTCCACCCTGAATCGCGTGCCGACAGGCCTCCAGTTTCACACTCATTCCACCTTTCACACTACTGCCCGAGAACTCATCCAAGTCCTCCAGGTGGATATGCGAAACCAGGCTTCCGGGATCGGTAGGATCTTCCAGAACCCCCGCGATCGGGGTCAAGAAGATCAGCTTGGTTGCGTTCAGAGCAATCGCGATCTCGGCTGCCACCGTGTCGGCGTTCATGTTGTAGATACTACCGTCCGGACCTCCGGCCATGGCACTGACCACCGGAACGTAGGATCCTGCGATGAGATGGCGCAGCACGGTGGGATTGACCGTTTCCACATCCCCCACAAAGCCGAAGTTCACCTTCCTGGTTTTTCCCGTCTCCCGATCGACGACTTTCTGGACCGGTCTGCGAACGGCGGCGATAAGACCGGCGTCGACTCCTGACAACCCCACGGCTGGCACCTGATGACGATTCAGACCCGCCAGAATCTCGGTGTTCAGCTTGCCGTTGAACACCATTTTGGCAACTTCCAGGGTCTGGGCATCGGTAACGCGGCGGCCATTGACCACCTCGACTCTCAGGCCCAGGCTGCGGGCCACTTCGGTGGCCTGGGGACCCCCGCCGTGGACCACGACGACGTGGATGCTGAGTCGTTGCAGGAGCGAAACCTGAGCCCCGAACTGTTCGAGTATTTCCTCCTCCGCTACGATCTCTCCGCCCATCTTGATGACAAAGACCTTGCCGCTGTAGAGGCGCAGGTAGGGCAGCGCCTGTTTCAGTCCGGTCACGGTATTCATTTTGTTTTCTCCTTGGTACTCCCCATCGTATCTATGGAAGTGAGTACTCGACTTGCTTGCCGAGGAGGTGCAGCAGTAGAGCCTTCTGGACGTGGAGCCGGTTCTCGGCCTGATCGACCACCACGCTGCGAGGCGAATCCAGGACCTGGTCGGACACGACAATGTTTCGCCGCACGGGGAGACAGTGCATGAAAGATGCAGCAGCTGTCCGATCCATGAACTCTTCAGTCACCTGCCAGTGCCGGTATTGATCTCGAATCTTCTGCTCTTTCTCAGGATCCTGGTAGGCCATCAGGCTTCGCCACGACTTGGCATAGACAACTCGAGCCCCCTCCAGCGTTCCCCAATCGTCGCTCTCTTGAATCGAGGCACCCGTCTGGGCCGCAATCCCTTTAATCATGGTTCCCAGTTCCTTATCCAGAGCGAACTCTCCAGGGCGCAGGACGGTCAGGTTCAGACCTCGCTGAACCGCCATGAGAGCGACTGAACGCGGCACCGCCAGCGGAAGAGGACGCGGATGATAGGCCCAGGTCAACACCAGTCTGGAGCCCCGCTTCAAACCCAGCTCGTTCCAGGTCAGAGCATCTCCCAGTGCCTGGCATGGATGCCACAGAGACGATTCCAGATTGATCACCGGCACGGTGGCGTGGCGGCTGAACCCGGACAGGACAGGATCCGTGGAATCGACTTGCCAGGAACGGCCCGCAGGAAAGGCCCGAATCGCCAGAGCGTCGAAATAGCGCGAAAGCACGGGCGCCGCCTCGCGCACGTGCTCAGCCTTGTCACCGTCCATGACGACCTCGTCCCCGGTCTCAATGCCCCACACCCCGTGTCCGACATTCAGTGTCAGGGAGTGCCCCCCCAATTGCTGCATGGCGACCGCAAACGAGGTCTGGGTTCGGAGGCTGGGGTCGAAGAAGAGCATTCCCAGCGATTTCCCCTTCAAGTCACTGGCGATCGTACCCTGCTTGACGGCGGCTGCGAGCTCCAGAAAGCGGGCAAGCTCAGGAGGTGAGAAATAACTGGTCGCAGTAAAGTGCATTCGGCCCTTACCCGGAAAAGCTCTCCAGCACGGTGGCCAGCCGCTCAAAACTCTCCTCGTCAATTGTGAGTGGCGGCATCAGGCGGACCACGTGAGAATGGGCGGAAGTACCGGCCAGGATCTGATTCTCAAACAGGTGTTTTGTAACTTCGCGGGCGGGAACGCTGGTTTCAAGACCCAGCAGGAGTCCATAGCCACGGATGGAATGAACCGGTCCAGTGATCAGCATCTGGTTGGCCACCGACTCGAGACGCAGGGCGTTGTCGATCAGTTTTTCCTTTTCAATAGCGTCCAGAACCGCCAGTCCGGCGGCACACGCAATGGGGCCACCTCCAAAGGTCGTGCCGAGTTCCCCCAGTTTGATCTCCATGGCAACCTCCTCGCTCGCGAGTACTGCGCCAATCGGGATGCCGTTGGCCAACCCTTTGGCGGTAGTCACAAGGTGTGGCGTGGCAGCAAAGCGCTGTGCTGCAAAGCTGGCTCCCACCCGCCCCACACCGGTCTGGACCTCGTCAAAGATAGCTAGGGTTCCATTCTGCTCGCAGAGTTCCACCACATCGGCCAGGTATCCGGCGTAGGCCGTACAGATTCCGTTCATACTTTGAATCGGTTCCAGGATGACGGCCGCGGTGTCAGGCCGGAGATGATTCCGCAACGAGTCCAGATCACCGAATTCGGCCACCTCCACTTCTCGCACTAGTGAGGGAAACTGATCCCGATAGTGGCCAATTGTGGTGACCGACAGCGCCCCGGCAGTGCGGCCGTGGAAACCACCCTTCATCGTCACCAGACCGTTGCGGCCTGTCGCCTTGAGCGCCACCTTGATGGCAGTTTCGTTGGCTTCCGCCCCGGAATTACAAAGAAACACCCGGGTCAGATGAGAGGGCGAAAAATCGACCAGACGCTGCTGGTAGACGGCCCTGATGTCGTTGGACACCACATTGGAGTAGAAACTCAGCTTCCCTGCCTGCCGGGTGACCGCCTGCACCCAACCGGGATGGCAGTGGCCGAGCAGAGCTACGCAGTGGCCGCCGTAAAAGTCCAGGTACTCCACGCCCGCTGAATCACGAACCCGGAAGCCCTCTCCTTCGATCAGGGTAATGGGCCATTTCGAATAGGTTGGGATTTGATACTGGTTTTCCAGTTCAGGATAGAGAGTCGTAGCACACATAATCTTCTACTCTGGTACTTGTTTGAAACAGTCTAGATTGGACGTGGAGGCGGCATCTGAAGACCGGCCTCCTCGGGCCAGCCAGACATGAGGTTGGCATTCTGGATCGCCTGCCCGGCGGCTCCCTTGACGAGGTTGTCGATGGCCCCGCAGATGATCACACAAGAGCCTCGCGAGTGGATTGACAAATCGCAGCGATTCGTCCCCCAGACATCGGCCACAGCGGGAGACTCCGACAGCAGTCTTACAAAAGGCGCACCTGCGTAAACCTTCCCAAACCATTCGGCCAGCTTCTGCTGCTCCACCGGTTCGGCGTAGAAGGCGTGAACGGTGACGAAGATTCCGCGCACCAGGGGAGTCATTTGCGGGACAAACGAGACCTCCGTCTGCGCACTCCCCCCGAGCTGGCTCCAGCCCTGCTGAATCTCCGGAAAATGCTGGTGATCGAGCGGCTTGTACGCTCGGAAGTTGTTGGCTCGCAGGGGATGATGGGTGGTGGAACGAGGCCGAATACCTGCACCCGATGAACCGGTTTTGCCGTCAATTGCCACGAATCGCGGCTGCCTCTCAAAACTCGCCAGCGGCAGTAGTGCCAGCTGGGCAGCCGTAGCGAAGCAACCAGGATTAGCTACAAAACGGGTCGACTGGATCTGCTGCCGGTGAAATTCAGGCAGGCCGTAGGTAAACCTCTCTAGCCAGTCCGTCCTTGAGTGCTCCTTGCCGTAATACCGCTCATAGGTCTTGGCACACTGCAGGCGGAAGTCACCGGAAAGATCCACGACCCTGATGCCGCTTCCTTCCACCTGACCCAGAGCAGAAGGGAGAAAATCCATGGTGTGACCATGAGCGAGTGCCGAAAAGAGGGTCCACTGCCCCTCCTCGAGCCGGCTCCAGTCGAACGAGGACGGTGAGAGAAAAGACCCCTGGGTCCATCCCCCGACTTCCGGATAGACGTCGGCGATCTGTTTCCCGGCCTGGCTTTCAGAAAGAGCGTCCGCCAGCTCGAAGTGGGGATGAACAGCCAGCAGTCGGAGCAGTTCTCTTCCCACGAACCCCCCGGCTCCCAGAATCACGGCCTGCTCAAGTGGCGGCATGGAAGCTGACCTCCTTGTGAACCGACTCAATGAGAGGTTCGGGATTGGTTCGCGCGTTCGCCGCCTCCAGCCCCAGCCGGCTCTCGATGAATGAGCGCCCCACATGATTGTCGGTCACGGGCCCGCTCACAACCTGTGTCTCGATGCCATTCTGCTTCAGGAATCGGCAGGCTCCCCAGGCTCCCGCCGGATCGTTGGCACAGAGAACGACGCAGCGCAACCACTGCCTGATCTCATTGTCGTTGAGAACCGTCTGGACACCGTAGTCTCCGAAGATGCCGTCTCCGAACTCCACAACCACAACGTCCGGCTTGCCCCGACTCAAGTTACTGATGAGCTGCCGTGTAACTGCAGTGGCCGTCTCCGGGCTGGTCGCCACCACTCCCGCGTCCGCAAATGACAGGGCTTCACCTGCTCCATAGTCGATCATCCGCAGGACATCCCGGCGCAAGGCCACGCCGGTCACTTTGGCAGCCGAGACCCGCATCCCTTTCTTGACCAGCCCATGGATCACTTCACAGGCGGCCACCGTCTTCCCCGCATTCATGCAGGTTCCCACCACAGCCACGATGGGGGGGATCTTGCGGATCTTCAGATTGTCGGGAATCGCCTGCAAACCAATGTGGGCCGGCACGCCGACTCGCTTCTCCAAATAGGGAAAGTGCAGTACTGCCCCCATGACTTCGACTTCAAAGGGACGCCCCACATCCGGATTGAAGGAAGTGCACACCCCCAGGACTCCGCCCAGATTGAGCAGATGAATCCGGTCTCCGGGGTTCACTTCCCCTGGAAGGCCACCCTCGTAGCCGTGCAGGGCGTTCCGATGCCCCAGAACACCGGCAATACAGTCGCCGCTCTTGAGAGGCACCATCCTTCCCTCAGAGTTCTCCAACTCGTTGTAGACGCTCTTGTCGTTGAGAATGCGTCCGGCCAGCACGTAACCTTCTTCCGCTACGATCTCGTCCGCCAGATACACGTCTCTTCCGATCCCAGAGCGGAAGGTGGCAGAACCAATCTTGTCCAGTCGTACCCGTCTCATCGTCAAATCTCTTCGCGAACGACCAATCATAATAAATATGCACCACAATATGCAACTTGTTTTTCTCAATATTTCTCACCTTGGATGATTTAAACGTATATATTAATGGATGTATAGAATAGATGCCCAAGGATATTTGCGTTTGACACTCCTGTTGAATATGCGCATAATTATGCATATGATTACAGGACTTTCGCTCCCACTCTTTGCAAGCTTGTCGAGAAAATGAAGGAACAGCGACAAAGACAGGTCCTGCAGGTGGTGACGGCGGAGGCGATCCGCAGTCAAGAGCAACTGCGGCGGCGACTGGCCGAGCGCGGTTACGACGCAACTCAGGCAACCCTGTCCCGCGACTTGAAGGATTTGAGGATCGTCAAGGCAACGGATCCAGGTGGTTCGGGCTACCGCTACAGGCCGCTCGACCAAACTCAGCGAAGAAGACCGCGTTCCACGGTGAGTGGAAACTTGATCGTTTTTCACACCGAACAAGGACTCGCGGCAGCCTTGGCCTATGAGATCGATGGCATCGGGCTGCCCGCTCTCGTGGGGACCGTGGCAGGGGAAGATACCATCCTGGCAGTGGTGGCAGAAGGCCACCAGGCCGCTGATGTGGAGAAGGAGATATGGAGCATTCTAGAGTAAACAAGATTATTCTGGCTTATTCGGGTGGACTCGACACCTCGGCGATGTTGCACTGGCTGAAGCAGGAGTATGGCTGTCCAGTGGTTGCCTTTGTGGCAGACGTCGGCCAGCCGGAGGATTTCGAGGCGGTCCGGACCAAGGCTATGGCCACCGGGGCAGACCATGTCGTGATCTCGGATCTGAGAGAAGAATTTGTTCGGGAGTTCGTCTTTCCGGCGGTGCAGGCCCACGCGATCTACGAAGGTGAGTACCTGCTGGGAACCTCTTTGGCCCGGCCTTCGATTGCCCGGGAGCAGGCCCGGGTGGCGGTGGAACATCAGGCAGACGCCGTGGCCCACGGCGCCACCGGCAAGGGCAATGATCAGGTTCGCTTCGAGCTGACCTATCAGGCACTGGAGCCCCAACTGGTCACGATCGCCCCCTGGCGGAGCTGGTCGTTCAAGAGCCGAAGCGATCTGATCAACTACTGTCACGAGCAGGGCATTCCGGTCGACTCCACACTCGAGAAACCCTACAGCATGGACGAGAACCTGATGCACTGCTCCTACGAAGGCGGCATTCTGGAGGATCCCTGGCAGCCCCCTCCGGATGATCTATTCCTGCAGACCACTTCGCCTGAGAAGGCTCCTGCTACTCCCCAGGATCTGCTGATCGAATTCTCTGCTGGGATTCCGGTTCAACTGGACGGGCAACCTCTTTCACCAGCACGACTGCTGGAAGAGTTGAATGCCAGCGCCGGTCGACACGGTGTCGGCCGCGTCGACCTGGTAGAGAATCGATTTGTGGGCATGAAGTCAAGGGGAGTCTACGAGACTCCCGGAGCGACCGTGCTGCACAAGGCTCATCGGGCACTGGAGTCGATCGTCCTCGATCGGGAGGTCCAGCATTTCAAGGACGGGCTTGCTCCGCAACTGGCTGAGAAGATCTACTACGGTCTCTGGTTCGCACCCGAGACCCAGTTGCTGCTGAAGACAGTTGAGGAGACCCAGCGGAAGGTCTCGGGAGAAGTGGAAGTCCGGCTCTACAAGGGCAGCTGCTCGGTTCGGAGACGGCGATCCGAGCACAGCCTCTACAGCGCAGAATATGCCACCTTCGAAGAAGACTCGGTGTACCAGCAATCCGATGCCGGGGGCTTCATTCGGCTCCAGGGACTGCGGCTGCGAATGGCGGCCGACAGCGCTGAAGAACCTGAAGTCATCGAGGCTTGAAAGCCATGAAACACGATAAGGAGCAAAAGACACCTCTCTGGGGCGGCCGCTTCGAAGAAAGCGTTGAGGCCACCGTGATTGACTACACGACTTCTCTGCAAGTCGATCGACGGCTCGCTTTCCAGGACATCCGTGGAACCCGCGCCCATGTGCAGATGCTGGCGGAGCAGGGCATTCTTCCTGGGGCCGACCTGGATGCCATTCTGAAAGCGCTGGCCAGGATTCAGGAGGAGTTGGAGGGTGGCACCTTCCCCCTCCAGCCGGAGTTGGAAGACATCCACATGAACATTGAATCTCGCTTGACCGCGCTGGCCGGCCCGCCGGGAGAGCGTGTCCACTCGGGACGAAGCCGTAACGATCAGGTGGCTGTTGACGTCAAACTCTACTGCAGGGACACCGCGGCTCGCTGGCAGCAACTGCTGGTGAAGCTCCAGGAGGCCTTTCTGGCCCGAGGGGACCAATTGACCGAGGAACTCTTTCCGGCCTGGACGCACATGCAGGTGGCTCAGCCGATCTCCTGGGCTCACTACCTGCTTTCGTTCTGCGCTATGTTCGGGCGGGACTTTGAGCGGCTCGAGAGCTACCGGAAGCTGCACTCGGCCTCTCCCCTGGGGGCGGGAGCGCTGGCCGGCAGCACCCTGCCGATCGACCCTGCGGCCACGGCCGGGGCTCTTGGGTTCGAAGGGAGTTTCCTGAACAGTTACGACATCGCCGGGGATCGAGACTTTGTGCTGGAATTACTGCAGATTGCCAGCCAGCTCATGCTCCATGTGAGCCGCCTGGCCGAGGATCTGATCTACCTGTCCAGTTCTGCTGTGGGATGGGTCAAGCTGCCCCAGTCACTGTGTACCGGCAGCAGCATGATGCCGCAGAAACAGAACCCGGACATCCTGGAGCTGGCCCGGGGCAGGACGGCTTCGGTGCTCGGGCACACCCAGGCGGTCTCGACTCTCCTGAAAGGGTTGCCCACTTCCTACCATCGAGATCTTCAAGAGGACAAGCCGCACCTGTTCAGTGTGGTCGACATCGTGGACTCGACCCTGGGGATCCTGCCCCGCGTCATCGAGGGGTTCAGCCTGCTCCCAGCCCGCTACCAGGATCTTCTCGAGGATGGCTTTCTGGCTGCCACCGATCTGGCGGAGTATCTGGTGGAGAAAGGAGTGCCTTTTCGAGAAGCCCACCGGCGGGTAGGCAAGTTGGTTTCGCACTGCGAATCTGTGGGCAGCTCACTTCGGGAGCTGAGCCTCGAGCAGCTTCAGGAGTGGAGCCCCGAGTGCAGGAAGGAGGTTTTGGAGCGGCTCGACCCGGAGTCGAGTCTGCGGACTCGCAACCATGCGGGGGCTACCGGGGTTTCCCCCGTCAGGCAGCAGATCGAATACTGGCAATCCTGGATAGCCCAGAGTCACGCCCGCCTCGGCCAACCGGACGCGAACAGCTAGCAGTCGAGGTCGACTACCTCTAACCTCCAGGTCACTTTCTTCTTCGCTTGGGATCCAAATTCAACGTCAGATCCTGCTCCGTCACCACCGACTCAACTCCCCCTTTCGGCACGGTTCCGTGGGCCGTCCACACCAGGGCGTTGAGGACAAGTTTCCGAAAGTCATCGTTTCCCCAGTTGACGTGATCGTGTCCACCCGTGAAGCCGAAGGCGCGTCCTCCATCGAGTCTCTCGACAGCCCAGGCCAGCACTTCCTGGCGACCGCTGGCAGCCACAATGTGAGGATAGGGTCCTCGAGGCGAGGACGTTCGTCCCTGCCTGACTTCGTCTGACGGTGCCGCCACCAGAATTGGGGTGATCCCCTCCATCGTCGGCCGGAAGTGGATGTTGTAATACCACTCGTCCTTGATCTTGAAAGGCGGGACTCCCCGGGTGATCGGGTGAGCAGGCAGTTCTTTGATTTCGGCCGACCAGTGTGGATTCGTGGAAACGCCGGTCTCGTAGTAGCCGCCCATCCATTGCAGGAAGTCTTGCCCTCCATTCTCTCTGGGCACTTCAAGAGCGTAGTGAAGACAGGCCAGGCCAACTCCTTTTTTCATCAGGCCGGCCACGATGTCCAGGTGGTCCCCCTGAATGATTGGATGACGCGAGCCGCCATCCATGTAAAAAACGATCGCGTCGGCGTTGTCGAAAGCGGAAGGATCGGAAGGCCATCCATTCAGATAAAAGCTAGAAAGAACCTCCGGCTGGGCCTGTAAGGACCGGTGCAGTAGTTGGACGCCCGCGTTGGTTTCATGCGTCCTCGGGGCGTGACTTGGGTGCCCGGCCACCAGAACGATTTTCTTTTCAGCTTCCAGCTTCAGCCTCTTGAGGCGGAGATCCTTGAACTGAACGGTCATGGGTGGACCGACATGGAGTTGGAGCGCCAGGATTCCCGACCTCGATCGCTTTTCGATCTGGTCGTCACGCACATCAATCATCACATTACCGTTGATCTTGTGGATCAAGTGATTGCCCTCGGCCACGATCACGTAGTTGTTCCACTCCTCGTGCCGAATAGCTGCCTGCAACTCAGCAGAGTCACCCACAGAACCAAGGGTCTTCACCTTGCCCGTCGCATCGACAACGGTCTTCTGCCCGCGCTCAGCCAGTATGCCCCGCCCGTGTTCTTCGTAGAGGATTCCAGAGTATCTCTGCCCGGCCTCCAGATCCGCTTGATAGCCCCCTACCGACCAGTTGCCCAGGTCTGTGCTGCGATACTGAACTCCGGAATTACCTCCCCGGATGCGGTAGGAAAAGCGCAACTCGAAATCATCCAGCACCCCCTCCCGCCAGATCAGGAAAGTATTGGCCTTCAATGGATAATCTGCGGTGCTGCGGCCGGTGATAATACCTTCTTTGATTGACCAATACCTCTTGTCGCCATCCCAACCGCCCAGGTCGCTCCCCTTGAGCAGGCTCCTGAAGCCTGATTCTGAACCAGCAAGTACTGGATGAGAAAAGCCAAGAAAGACTGCACAGAGAATCAGACCAACCAGTCTGGACGAGTTTTGTCTCATAGTTCCCCCCTCATTTGACGAGCCATTTGCCCATGCTATGGTCACTTGCCTCTTGATCTCTTTAAGACAAGGCCTTCTTGAGGAACTTCAGGCCTTCGGTTGCAATGTCGTTCCTATCAGGCTCCATCTCACGCCATATTGAGGCTGCCCTGGCAATAACGAGCACGTCCGGGGTAAATGACTCAATGACCACATGCTTCTGGTAACCGACTTTCTTGAGGGCGGCTGTGATACTCGCCCAGTCGATGTGATCTTTTCCCGGTGTGCCCCGGTCACATCCGCAGGCGTGAAAATGACCGAGCTTCTGGTCGGCCTGCAGGATGGCCTGGGCCGGATTCTTTTCCTCAATATTCATGTGGAACGTATCCAGAAGGACACTGAGGGCTGGACTCCCAACGTCTTCAACCATGCGCAGCGCCTGCCCACAGGTATTGATGAAGTCGGTCTCGAACCGATTGAGGGGCTCAATGGCAATCTCTTTTCCTTGCCTTTCTGCATATCTGCAAGCCTGCTTAAGGTGCTCCACCACCTGCCGCCATTGAGCTGCACGCTCCTGCTCCGGGACAAACTCGGCCCGCCCTACTGCAGAATACACCGGACCAACCAGGGTAGAGGCCCCCAGCGTTACCATGATGTCGATCAATTGCTGAATGTAGGCGAGACTTGCCTCTTGTTCTTCTCGCGACCCACGTAGGTCACGCCCGGGGCCAAACGCACCGCACAGCGTGCCACAAACCAGACCGTGGCTGTCCAGCTCGGACTTTATGTAAACCGGATCGATGTGTGACTCATGCTCCACAGCGATCTCAACCGAGTCGAATCCCCAGGCCTTGAACTGAGGAAAGAGCGAGGTGCTGTCATTGGTGAAAGGCGATGTGAAGAGAAACGTATTGATCCCGAATATCATGGCTACCCTCCATCGATGATTTATGTGATGGACACGCGGTCCTTCTGCTGTCCACCGCCAGCGCCCAGATGGTAGCACTTCGGGAGCTGCCTCGTTTTCGAGAGGATGCAACTTGCGAGCTTCCCCTTGCGTTATGACTTTTGGCTCCCCAAGGTTGTTCGTCCGCTTGCGGTCGGGCCGCTCAGTTGGCAGGATTGTCCAGTGACTGACGGAAAGGAGAACAACAGAATGTCAGACCGCGAGGAGATACGGAGTCGGATGAGCCAGGATGGCATTGAGTTCCTGCTGGCTCAGTTTGTGGATATGCACGGAAGTGCCAAAGTAAAGATGGTCCCGATCTCCTCTTTCGACGCGGCCATCGATGAGGGTGCAGGATTTGCCGGTGCAGCCGTATGGGGTATGGGACAGGGACCCCACGCTCACGACATGATGGCCCGAATTGACCTGAACAGCTACACACCCCTGCCCTGGATGCCCAACACGGCCCGCTTCGCAGCTGACCTGTTTGTGGATGGCGAATCCCACCCTTACTGTCCCCGAACCAACCTGAAACGTGTGCTGGCTCAGGTTCGAGAGGCCGGCTATGTCTTCAACGTCGGCATGGAACCCGAACATTTCCTGGTCACGCGCAGCGAGGACGGATCGATTCAACCGTGGGATCCGGAGGGAGTCGACAGGCTGGCCAAACCCTGCTACGACTTCCGTTCCATGGCGCCGGCCATGGACTACTTGCAGGAACTGACCACCTCGCTCAACCGCCTGGAATGGGGGGTGTATCAGACCGATCATGAGGATGGCAACGGCCAGTATGAGGTGAACTTCGATTACGCGGATGCCCTGGTCACGGCCGATCGCATCACCTTCTTCAAAATGGCGACCTCTCAGATAGCCAAGAAGTACGGGGCAGTTGCCACCCATATGCCCAAGCCCTTTAGCGATCGCAGCGGGAGCGGGCTGCATATTCACTTTCACCTGGCCGATGAAAAAAGCGGTCAGGGACTGTTCGAGAGCACGTCGGATTCGCGCCAACTGGGCTGTTCCCAACTGGGCTACTATTTCATTGGGGGACTGCTGCATCATGCGCGGGCGCTGTGTGCCGTCTCCAGCCCCACGGTGAATTGCTACAAGCGCCTGCAACTGGGACCAGGCCTGTATTCCAGCCGGTCGGGCTTTACCTGGACGCCGGCTTTTGTCAGTTATGGTGACAACAATCGCACCCAGATGATCCGTACCGCGGGGCCAGGTCATTTTGAGGACCGCACCCTCTCCTCCGGCTGCAATCCGTACCTGGCACTGGCGGCCTACGTGAAGGCGGGGCTCGATGGGATCGAAAACAAAATGGATCCGGGCGATCCGAATCTGGGAAACATGTACGAACGTTCTCTGGCGGAGATAGCGGAGGCAGGTATCCACGTACTGCCACAGTCCCTGTGGGAGGCAATCCAAGAACTTCGAGGGGATGAAGTCATCAAAGGGGCGCTGGGACCGATCGCCGATGAGTTTATCGAGTTGAAGACCAGGGAATGGGAAACCTACGACCGCCAGGTCACCTCCTGGGAACTTGAGACGTATCTGACCTTCTTTTAGACGACCTGGTGCTTCTCGAGGATGTGAACTCCCACAGTTGATAGATCATGGCTAGCGAACTGAGTGCCCTGACCGTCCTTTTCACCGAGTTCTACTACTGGGTGTGCATCGTCCTGATGTTCCTCATTCATGTTGGGTTCAGTCTCTACGAGGTGGGTGCTTCGCGTCGGAAAAACATGCTCCACACCCTGATGAAGAACGCGATGCTGATTCCCCTCATCACCGTAACTTTCTACTTCTTCGGGTGGTGGATTTATTTCGCTTTCCAAAACGGGCCCGGCATTACCGGTGGACTGATAGCCGCCCCCTGGGCGCTCCCCTGGAACGAGCTCATGGGCCCCCACATGGGAGGGCGTCCTTTTTCCGAAACCCTTTCCCTGGAAGACGCTGCCACCTGGGCGCGCGTCAATGGTGTCTTCTGGGCAGCCTTTCTCATTTTTTCCTGGACCGCCGGGTCCATCATCTCCGGAGCCGTGATTGAGCGGATCCGATCCAGCGCCTTTTGGATCTTTGCCGTTCTCGTCGGTTCCATCACCTGGATCATCGACGCCTCCTGGGGGTGGTCTCCGGACGGTTGGATGGTCCAGGTTCTCGGCTATCACGACGCTTACGCCTCCGGGGTCATTCATGCCATCAGCGGTGGTTCGGCTCTGGCCATACTCATTCATCTCGGCCCCCGCATCGGTCGCTTCACGAAGAGCGGGGCGGCCAGAGGCTTTCCGCCCCAGAACACCTGGCTCGTGATCATCGGACTCTTCCTGATTTACACTGGATTCTGGGGATTCTACGCCGCCTGCAACGTTCCCATATTCGACATCGATGCGGATGCCGGGAGAACTTTTTTTTCGGCCACCACGATCTATCTCACACCGACCACCCTGAGCGCCATTACTCTCAATTTCCTGATGTCTCTGGCCGGTGGTCTGATGGCGGGGTACTTTTGCTCCAAGGGCGATCCCTACTGGACCTTCTCGGGGGGGCTGGCCGGGATCATTACGGCTTCGGCCGGCAACGACCTCTATCATCCACTCCAGGCCCATCTGATCGGCGGACTGGGAGTGCTCTGCATTTACAAACTGCACTTCTGGGTGGAGCAGAGGTTCAAGATCGACGATGCCGTGGGAGCGGTCGCGGTCCACGGGTACGCAGGTGTTCTCGGTGTCATCGTGGCCGGTTTCGTGTTGTGGGGATATCCCAGTTCACCAAATCCTGCCTACGCGCCGATCACCCCCTGGGGACAGCTGGCCGGCGCACTGATCATGTTTGTGGTGCTGGGTTTCATCCCCTGCTATGTGGTGGGCTACGTGCTGAAGAAGCTGAATCGGCTCCGCATCCCGCTCGCAGTCGAGTTGGCCGGAATGGACCATCGCCTCGAAGAAGCCGAATTGGAACAGTCACGGGAGCTGCTTGAATTGGAACTGAAGATGGCCAGAGAGAAGCGAGTGCCATGACGACCGGCCTGATTGAGAGCTGGGCGGCGAATCCGGCGGAGGTGGGACCTCTCTACCCCTTCGTTTCCTTTGAAGCGTTCTTTTTCGCGGTCTGTTTCGTCCTCTGGATTCTCTACACGCTGTGGCAGATGCATTTCGAAGCTGCAAACTACCGGAGCGAAAACGAGGAACTTGCCAGAAGTAACCGCCTGCTGGAGACGATTGAGTACAATCGTCCGCGACCGGGAAGCTAGCCGCCTAGCTCCAGGGAAAGGGGCTGTTGGAGATGGGGTGGAGCCTTCCCGCTGCATAGCGGGCAAAACGGAAGGGCTCGAGCAGCTCGCTGCGCGCCCCCAGAATCTCGGCGGCGACCAGCTTGCCTACGCCCAGCATCTTATAGCCGTGATTGGAATCCGCGATCAGATAGCAGTTCTCTCGAAACACATCGAAGACGGGGAAGCTGTCGGGAGTAAAAGCGCCCAGCCCGCCACTGGGCTCATCCCTGTAGAAGACATGCTTTCCCTCGAAGCGCTTCTGGCAGAAGGCCAGGGCTGAACACCACATGCGGGCGAAGTCTTGCCCCACGACAAAGTCGGGGGACTCGGGCCCATAAGGATCCACCTGGACCTGCTCGGGGTCGGTCTCCACGCGATAGGGCATGGCTCCACCCTGAATGCCCCCAAAATGAAGGTCGGGTTTGTAATAGATTCCCCAGCTCTCGTCTCGAATCAGGGCGCCCTCGAAATCGTAGAGGGGCTGGTCACAATCGAAATGGATGACCGGGGGCATCCGGCCGTTGTTCGTCTTCTGAAGTCCCGGGTCGACTCCCAGGGTCCCTTCCTGCAGACACCAGTAGGTCCACATCTTCACCCCGGAATGCATCTTCCCGTTGGCTTTGATGCTGATTGTGGGAGGCAAATCGAGCATTTCCCAGATGGACTTGACCCAGGGCCCGACGCCCACTACCACGTAGTCGGTCTGGATCGTTCCCCGGCTGGTGTCAACCGCCGAAATCGACTCTCCGGAAAACTGGAAACCCGTGACCTCGACCCCCGGAAGAATCGTGACACCTTCATTCTCCGCTTTGCCCGCAAGACCCTGCATGGAGGCCATGTTATTGGCGTATCCACCTTTCTTTTCGTGCAGGATCGACGTCGTCCCTGTGGCCTGCCAGTCGTGGAGAATGGCCCTCATGTAGTCCCGGCACTCAGCTTCGCCTTCGATGAACTCGGAAGGATATCCGATTCTCCGCTGTTGCTCGTGCACGGTGGCCACGTCCGCATGCATGGCCTGGGGACTGATCTGCAAATACCCGACAGGATGGTAACTGTAGGCCTCCGGATCACTTTCCCACACCTCCACGCTGTGGGCCATCAGTTCTCGCATGGCGGGCTGGAAGTAATTGTTTCGGATCACACCGCAGGCGATGCCCGAAGCGCCGGCACCGATTCCCGTCTTGTCAATGACCAGGATTTCAGAGCCGCTGCCTTTTCCGCGAGCCCCCAGGTCGAGGGCCAGGTGGTAGGCCGTGCTCAGGCCATGTACGCCGGCGCCAATCACCAGGTAGCGCGCAGAGGAGGGAATACTCATAGTACGTTCAAGCGGGCCCCCACCACGGTTGTCCCTACGGATCCATTTGTAGGGGCCGGTCTGGCGCCGGCCCGTTTTGACGGTTGCCCAGGGTCGCCCCCGGTCATTCAGAACTTCTTGTACACCTTCTTGAGTTGCACCAGGGGGTGTCGGCTCGACATCTGGAACTTGATCAACAGTTCGCGGGCGATCATGTCCCGCTCCTGCTGTGTCTCCGGCAGCTCGATGTCTTCGGGAATAATCACCCAACCGTTGATATTCCGGTCGAATACTGCCGGCACACCCTCTTCATACCCCATGTGCACGTCTTCGAGCCAGTTCAGATCTTCCCATCCCATCCTCTGGATGTAGTCCTTCAGGAAGGGGGTGAGCAACGAGTAATCGGGCAGAAGATTCACGTCATAGCGATACCCGATGTGTTGTCCGATTTCTTTTTCGCGCTGGCTGTCGATACCATCCGATTCCAGATAGTAATCGACATCTGTTGGCTGGTCCGAGCCGCTTTTAGAGCTCATGTTTGCCCCCTTGCCCTACGACGTAGTCCGTCCCTGCCAGAGGTACACGCGCCATGGCCGAGGCCTCGGCGGTCAGGGCCGCCAGGTCCTCCGGTTCCAGCGAGTGGACGTTGGTCTTGCCACAGGCCCGGGCCAACATCTGGCACTCGATAGTGAGCGTGTGTAGAAAATTGTAGACCCGGACGGCGGCGTCATCCGGATTCAGGCGCTTTCGCAGCTCCGGATCCTGGGTTGTCACTCCCACCGGGCAGAGCCCGGTGTGGCAGTGGTAGCAGTAGCCGGCCGGAACGCCGACCGTGCCTTCGTAGTCTGCTTCCGGAATGTCCTTGTTGCAATTGAGGGCCACCAGGGCGGCAGTTCCAATGGCTATGGCATCGGCTCCCAGGGCCAGGGCCTTAGCCACGTCGCCCCCATTGCGAATGCCTCCAGCATAAACCAGCGAAATCTCGCCGGTCTTTCCCACGTCGTCGAGAGCCCGGCGAGCTTCCCGGACAGCCGCAATTCCTGGAATTCCCGTTTCCTCGGTGGCCAGATGCGGACCGGCTCCCGTGGAGCCTTCCATCCCATCCAGAAAGATACTGTCCGGTCCTGTTTTAGCGGCCATACGAATATCGTCGTACACGCGCGCGGCCCCCAGCTTCAGCTGGATGGGCACCTCCCAGTTTGTAGCCTCGCGTATCTCCTCAATTTTCAGCGCCAGGTCATCCGGCCCCAGCCAATCAGGGTGCCGGGCCGCCGAGCGTTGATCGATGCCGGCCGGAAGGGACCGCATCTCCGCCACCTGATCGGTGACCTTCTGGCCCATCAGATGTCCCCCCAGTCCCACTTTGCAGCCCTGGCCGATGAAGAACTCGACTCCGTCGGCAATTTGAAGATGGTGCGGGTTGAATCCGTAGCGGGACTGAATCAACTGGTAGAGCCACTTGTCGGAGTAGCGGCGCTCGTCGGGGAGCATCCCTCCCTCCCCGGAGCAGGTTGCCGTTCCCGCCATGGTCGCTCCCCGCGCCAGGGCCACCTTAGCTTCATAGGAAAGGGCTCCGAAACTCATTCCAGTGATGTAAACGGGAATGTCCAGAACCATAGGCCGTTTAGCCCTGGGCCCGAGAACCGTCTTCGTTTGACACTTCTCCCGATACCCCTCGATGACAAAACGCGTCAGCGTGCCCGGCAGAAACGTGAGGTCGTCCCAGGAGGGGATCTTCTTGAAGATAGCCATCCCCCGCATGCGGTAGCGGCCCAGCTCCGCCTTGATGTGGATGTCATCCATGACCCCGGGATCAAAAAGAAAGTTCTGACCCAGCACATGACGATTGCGTTTCGGTGCGGTGGATTCCGGGCCTTCCTGTGCCGACTTCTTTCCTTCCTGGACTGCCATGTGGCTCCCTTTCCTCGACTTCCTATCCGGGCGAATGGTTATAGAACAATTTTCTTCTCGGACGGCTCCAGGTTGTCGTAGTTCCATAGCTGCTTACCGGCTACGATCTTCTGAAGATTGGCTGCCCCGTTTGGCGCTTCCAGTCCGTATAGAGCCAGCTTTCGTTCCAGCCAGGCGACTTCCAGTTCCGTCATTTTCCCCGCTACCGCATCCGTTCCCAGCGACTCGATGTTTCCGCCCACGTAAATGGTTCCGTCGTACATGGAGTCTCCGAGATCAGCCCCGACGTCGCCCAGAATAATGATGCGGCCGCGTTGCATCATAAAGCCGGAAAGGATCCCGCTGCGACCGCCTACAATGATGGTCCCCCCCTTCATGCTGATGCCTGTTCGGGAACCGGCGTCTCTCCGGCAAACCAGATCGCCGCCCCGGATGGCTGCACCGAAGGAGGAGCCGGCGTTTTTCTCTACGACTACGGTCCCGGAAAGCATATTCTCGCCGCAGGACCACCCCACCCGGCCCTTGATCCTTATGTTCGGTCCGTCGATCAAGCCAGCCGCGAAGTAGCCCAGGGAGCCTTCGAAATCCAGTTTGAGGCGATTCAGGATGCCAATGCCCAGGGAGTGTCTGGCATTGGGATTCTGGACTACGATGTGGCCGTGCCGCTGCTCGATCAACTGGCGGATTCTGAGTCCGATTTCCGGCGACGTCATTTCCGCAGCATCGAACCTGGCCAGCTTTTCAAAGTCCACTTCGCAGGCACTCGGGTCCACCAGATTCTCTTCTTCTCCGGCCGAAAAGAAGGCCTGGTGAGTTCTCCCGGCTAGCTGCTCCTCGTGAAGCCCCAGGTCGTCAGATTCATGCGTTTTGTTCAACTGTGCCACACTCGTACCTCTCCGGCGTAGGGATCCACCGTATCAATCTCGTGGGGGAAAATACTACGAATGGCTACCTCTTCGGATGCCATGGCAATGCAATCTTCTCCTTCGTAAAGGACCATCGGCTTCGCCGCCATGACGTCCTTGGCCATGCCCAGGCTGTCGGCGGTGGCGACCAGATAGGTAAAGACTCCATCGAGCTCTTCCACGGAGTCGTGCAGGACCTCCTCCAGTTCGTCTCCGGCCTCCAGGCGATGGGCGATGTAAACGGCGATGAGTTCCGAATCGCAGTCGGAGACAAAACGACGGCCTAGTCGCTCCAGATCCCGGCGTTTACTCCAGTAATTGGTCAATTGTCCGTTGTGCACAACAGAAATGTCGCTGAAGGGATAGGCCCAGAAGGGGTGGGCTGAGCAGATGTCTACGTCCGACTCCGTGGCCATACGGACGTGCCCGATGGCATGGGTTCCGGTGAAGCTGTCCAGGGAGTACTGGGTGGCCACGCTGGCAGCGCTCCCGAGGTCTTTGATCAATTCCAGGGATCGGCCCAGAGACAGGATCTCAGCCCCCTCCACCTCCTCAATGAAGGCACAGAGCCGGCCCAGGTCGCCTTCATATTTAAGCCGATAGCCGAAGGCGTATTCGGTCGGTTGCAGAGCCTGAACAATCTCCCCGCCCATGGAGGCGATGCGCTCGTCCACTTCCGCCTGACGCTGGCCAATCTGCTGTTGAATCTCGAAACCCTCACTCAAATCCTCCTGCTCGGCCAACTTGAAACGAACCACCAGTTCCTCCGGCCGGGGAGTCCCGTAGACGGCAAATCCCGTCGAATCGGGTCCCCTGTGGTTCATGGACTGAAGCATGAGGGTCAGTTCGTTCCCGATGCCCGCAGGGGTGTTCTTGTGAATGATTCCGGCGATGCCACACATAGTCGACCTCGTGAGTTAGAGTTGGAACTCTAGCAGCCCGTGGACTGCTAGGGTAGACAATCCCAGTAGTGCTCGAAGTCCCACTCCGTCACCGTGGAGAGAAACCGTTCCCACTCGTCCCGCTTGTAGTGCATATAGACAGTGTACATCTCGCCGGGCAAGGCGGACTTGATCACCTCGTCCTCGGCCAATTTGCCCAGAGCTTCACCCAGTGACAGTGGAAGCTTCTTCACCTGTTTTCCCGCCTCAATCGCCTCGTAGATGTTCCGTTGCTCCGGCTCACCGGGGTCGAGTTTGCGCCGCAAACCGTCGCCAAAGGCTTTCAGAAGTCCCGATGCCAGCAGGTACGGGTTGACCATGGAATCCACAGCCCGGTACTCCAGCCGCCCGGGTCCCGACACCCGCAGCCCGCAGGTACGGTTCTGGAAACCCCAGTCCGCATATACGGGGGCCCAGAACCCCGTGTCCCAGAGCCTTCGATACGAGTTCACCGTGGAACAACCGAGGGCGGTCAAAGCCGGCAAGTGCTCCATAATTCCCCCGATGCAATGTAAACCCACTTCGGCCGGCATTCGCTGCCCTGAGGCCGGCAAAAACGCGTTGTCGCCCCCGTCTCGATGAAGGAACGACCCTTCCATCCCGGGGAGTTCTTCGTTCCCCAGAGAACATACGTCATCTTCACCTCCCCGCCACAAAGAAATGTTGTGATGACATCCGTTGGCGGATAGGCCCATGAAAGGCTTGCACATGAAGCAAGCAATGAGATCATGTTCGCGACCCACCTGGGCGCAGATCTGCCGATAGGTGGTGAGCCGATCGCAGGTACGCAGGGCGTCATCGAAAGTGTAGTTCAGTTCCAGTTGGCCCGGGGCATCTTCATGATCACCCTGGATCATGTCCAGACCCATGGCCCGGGCATACTCGATCACCTTCATGACAACCGGTCTGAGGGACTCAAACTGGTCGATGTGGTAGCAATACGGCTTGCTGAAACCCTCGGCAGGCTTGCCGTCAGGCCCCTTCTTCAACCACATCATTTCAGGCTCGGCCCCGTGGCGCAGGTGGAGACCGCCATGATCACTTTGAAACTGGGCGTGGATTCGTCTCAGATTGCCGCGACAATCGGAGGTCAGAAAGGCACCCGCATCGACCTCCTCCTCCCGGTTCCGAAACAGTGTGCAGAAGACGCGCCCAACGCGGTGGTCCCAGGGAAGCTGGACGAACGTCTCGGGATCCGGGATCCCGACCAGTTCCCAGGCCTCAGGACCGTAGCCGATATAATTGTCCAGCCGATCCATGAACAGATTGGCCGTCGCTCCATAGACGAGCTGAAACCCTTTGCAGGCGATCGTCTCCCAGTGATCCGCCGGAACGCCCTTTCCGACGATTCGACCCGTAACGGACACGAACTGGTAATAGATGTAGTCGATCCCCAGTCTGTCGATCTGCCGGCGAACTTCTTCCACGAGTTCGGCGCGACCATCCGCTTCTACATAGGCTTCCAAATCAGACACAATTGACGTTCCTCTTGAATGTTGAATCCAGGGTCACCGGGTGCGCGGTGAGACGAGATTCTATCTCCCCAAAAAAAGGTTGGTCAAGATTGGTGGCGGCAGGCAAAAGGGATTGCTTCAGGCCGAGCTAGAGCGTCATTCGACTTCCTTGCCCCCCACTTTGACCCGTTGAACAGCGAGAGCGCCCATCTTCATCTCGACGAAGGGTTCACCTCCTCTCAGCCCGACACTGCCAAATCCGGTTTCGGTGGCCAGGAAAGATTTGAAGTCGTCGCCGATCTGGGAATCAAAATAGAGCGTCTTCTCGACGGCATCGTAGCGGACGCCGGTCAGACCCTGGATCAGGCCGTAGCTGGCCAACGCCCGGGCATACCAGTGCCCGCATTCGTACTCATTAAAGGGGTTTCGAATCTGGCCGTCATAGCGGTCGCGGCAGGTCCTGACGATTTCAAGGCCTTCCTCCACCAGTCCTTCCAGCATGAGGTGGGAAGCCACCTGGTACTCGATTCCGGTCCAGACCTCGTTACTGTAGACAAAGGGAAGCGACAATTCGTCACCCTTGGGCCAGGTGCAAAGAAGAAGGCCTCCCTCACTACCGAGTGCATAGGAGGGTCGCTGTGGATTGGCGTGATCGCTCAGATCGTGTTTCAGGTTGTACTTGTGAATCGATTTGAGGTTCGATTTGACTTTCTCCTCATCAACGATCTCACCCAGGCCGCACATGCGGGCCATCCAGAATCCCAGGACGCCATCAGAAAGGCAGCCGTTCCCGTACTGGTACTTGGGTCCTTCCTCCTCGAGCAGTTCAACCGCCTCCGGAGAGGGGCCCGGCCGGGATCGCGCCTCGGGGTCTCTGAGGCGGGCTCTGGCGGCCTCGACCGGATCGGAGGCGCTCAGCCCCTTCCATCGAATCCTCTGATATAAGTACTCTCCGTTGAAGAGTTCCTCCTCCAGGTAGGACCGGCCCCTGCCCAGGAGTGTCTGGTACTGGCTGACGTCCTTTCCCAGAGCAGTCCCCATGGCGATGGCAGCGGCCAGGGCACCCAGGTAAAAGCTACTGCACATGCCATCGGGTCCCCAGAAGTTGATGTCGTAGGTGTTGTGGTGCGGCTCTTCGAGAACTCCTCTCCCTCTTGGATCCCAGGTTCGGCTGCAGTATTCGAGGCTCTCTTTCACCCGGGGCCACATCTCCTCGAGGTAGGAGGGGTCTCCCGAGATGCGCCACTCCCGGTGCACCTTCATGATCCCGCCCAGTTGTCCGTCGGAAGCAGCGAAGTATGTGTGCTGGATGGGACGAACAGGCAGGGGAGAACGGAACGCCTGGTGCCCCCTCTCGTCCTGGTTTTCGCCGAACTCGGTCTGGCGCAGGGTGCGTTCCAGGACGGGAAACAGGTGGGGGATGGCCTGGGCATAATTCCAGACATGAGTACAGGACCCGGCACAACAGCCCTGGTCGTCAAAGCAACCCTCCCAGCACCAGAGACGCCCATCACATTGCCGGCGCACGGTGGGAGACTTGAGGATGGTCAGATTCGCGGCCACCGCCTCGACCACCTCGTCCGGCAGCGTCGTGTCGTAGAAGGTGTCCCGGAAAAGAGCGCTCTTCTGGCGCAGGGAATCGTAGTTGTCGCGCCAATACCCGGCAACTTCGCTGATATCCCGGAACTTCCCCGCGTACCACGGAATGTGGAACTTCCTCTCCGGACAACAACCGTCATCCTCGCATCCGGCCTCCTCCGGCGCCTCCTCCACACGCAAGATGGAGGTGCGCAGATTGGTCCGGGGAACATACCAGGCCACCAGCAGCCGCACCACTTTGTCCTGACCGGGATCGAGTCGGAAGGGGAGATAGAGGGACGCACCTGGGGCGACGCCGTCAACCGGAGGCGTCTGCCGCAGGCGATTCTCACGCACGTTTTTCCAGGCAATCGTGCCCGAGTCGAACCACCCACCCCGGAACCAGCAGTGGTCCACGACCACGTCCGGATCGTCTATAAAGGCGATAAATCCTCCCTCATCCTGCGGCTTCTCTTCAGTTCCCTCCTGCCGGAGAAGAAAACCATTCGGAAACTTTTTGATCGAGTTACCTTCCCGACCGGTTGCCATGAAATTCCTGGTGTTGTAGGAGAAGGTGGCCTCCAGAGCAGAGCGGGAGAGGTTCTTGAAGCGGTATTCGAAGGCTCCCAGCGGCAGGCTCGAGTCGTCTTCGTTACCCGGGATAAAGGGGCTCCAGCCGGTCAGTTCCACTTCCAGCGGTATATCCGGGTCCTCGAGACTGACGGTGGCGAACGGAAATCGGGCCAGAAATTCAGCCTGCTCGAAGCGGGGGAATCCAAAGCTCGAGCCCCTGGCTCCATTTCCCGCGCCCTCAGCTCCGAACACCTTCCAGGAGGGAACCGGGCCCTCCAACACTTTGGATCCCCTCTCCAGTCCCCTGACAGATACCGCCGCAAAAGTGAAGGGCTCATTAAAGACATCCGGCTGGTTCCTCAGCGAAACATGAGAGAAGGCCCCGCTGCCCTCGAGACAAATCATGCCCGCTCCAATACCCCCAATCGGAAAAGCGACCCGATTCAGGTGGGGTCCGGAGTACGGCCCGTTGTAAGGACGCTCCTGGGCGCCCGACCTCGCCTGCCGGGAGGCTTCCACTCCGGCAGGCTCCGAGCCAACCGCTTTCGCAGCCGTTGCGCTGGAGCCCACGGCTGCGCCTACCCCGGAAATCTTCAAGAAATCCCGTCTGACAAACTTCATCTTTGGTATTCTCCCCGGGGCCCGGCGAAATGGATCGCCCTGTCCGCTCTGGTAGTCAATCCTTGTTGAGGCTGCAGGACCATTCTCGTTGCCAAAAGGCCTCTCTTCAAGGAGAATCGCATCATGGATGAGGCTTTTCCACAGATGCCGGTGGTGGATTTCCGCGCGGACCCCGGTGGCTATCGTCACTGGCGCCTTCGTCTCGAGCCTCCCGTTGCCTACTTGACCCTGGATGTCCAGGAGTCGGAAGGCCTCTTCGGGGACTACATCCTGAAGCAGAATTCCTACGATCTGGGCGTCGATATCGAGCTCTATGACGCTACCCAGCGACTCCGCTTCCAGCATCCTGAGATCCGAGTGGTGGTGATCGAATCGGGCAAGGAACGAATCTTCTGCGGAGGCGCCAACATTGGCATGCTGGGGGCTGCCTCTCACCAACACAAGGTCAATTTTTGTAAGTTCACGAACGAGACCAGGCTGGCCATCGAGGATGCCGGCCGGCACTCGGGTCAGCGCTACTTGTGCGCCGTCAATGGTACGGCGGCCGGAGGCGGGTACGAGATCGCCCTGGCCACAGACCACATTCTACTGGCCGACGACGGGAGCTCGGCTGTCTCGCTTCCCGAGGTTCCCCTTCTGGGCGTACTGCCCGGAACCGGGGGATTGACACGCCTGGTGGACAAGCGCCGACGTGTTCTGTACCCTGGAGGAGGGAGTCAAGGGCCGGCGAGCTCTCCGCTGGGGACTGGTGGACGAACTCGTCCCCAGATCCCGCTTCTCCGAAGTGGTTCACGAACGCGCCCTGGAGCTGGCGAAAGCGAGTGATCGGCCCAGTGACGCCGATGGCATTGATCTCGCTCCTCTGCAACGGGAGGTCGCCGAGCACTCTCTCTCTTACCAGCACCTTCGAATCGACCTGGATCGGGAACCCGGAGTAGCCCGCTTTCTGTTGGGCGGTCCGCTGGAACCACCCCCGGCAACCACCGGCGAACTCACCGAACTGAGTACCCGATTCTGGCCCCTGGCACTGGCCCGAGAACTCGACGATGCCCTGCTCCACATGCGCCTGAATGAGACCGACCTGGGACTGCTGCTACTGGTTTCGGAGGGTGATTCGCAGCTTGTTGCGGAGCACGACGCCTTTCTGCGGAAGTACGCTGAGCACTGGCTGGTGCGAGAGATCGTCCTGTACCTGGGACGGACTCTGAAGCGCCTGGACGTGAGTTCCCGGACACTCTTCGCACTGATTGAGCCCGGGAGCTGTTTTGCCGGTTTTCTGGCAGAACTCGCTTTCGCTGCGGACCGCAGCTACATGCTGGAGGGATCGTGGGATAAGGATGAACGTCCCGCGCCGGAGCTGCGCCTGACGGAGTCCAACTTCGGCCTGCTTCCCATGGGCAATGGCCTTTCGCGGCTCGAGACGCGCTTTCTGGGGGATCCGGCTCTTCTGGTAGGAGGCCCGCAGCCTTGAGGGCCGGGGCCTGGAGGCCGAGGCGGCGGAAAAGGCAGGTCTCGTGACCGTCATCATGGATGATATCGACTGGGAGGATGAGATCCGGATTGCCATCGAGGAGCGCGCTAGCTTTTCAGCCGACTCACTGACCGCACTCGAAGCTAATTTGCGCTTTGCCGGTCCCGAGACCCTCGAAACCAAGATCTTCGGTCGCCTCAGCGCCTGGCAGAACTGGGTTTTTCAACGCCCCAACGCAGTTGGGAAAGAGGGCGCCCTGCGCCGTTACGGAAGTGGTATCCGGCCCATTTTCGACCAGGAGAGAGTCTAGCAGTCCGTGGTAAAAGTCGCCCGCGGTCGTGGGACAGGCTGCTTAGAGTGAGACAAAGGAAATCGAGAGAATGATCCGAGACGTTGACTACAACGAACGCATCCCCAACAACGTGGGACTGGCCACTGACCCTCGAGTCAAGAGAGCCCTGGAGAAATGGCATCCGGGATACCTGGACTGGTGGATGGACATGGGCCCCGAGGGCTTCCAGACGGCCGACGTGTACCTTCGAACGGCCATCAGTGTGAAAGAAAAGGCCGGAGAAGAGTGGGCGGTTTTTGACTATGTCAAGATGCCCGATTACCGGTGGGGAATCCTGCTCGCGCCGGCCCTTGAGGACCGGCAGGTGAACTTTGGACACCACAAGGGAATTTCAGCCTGGCAGGAAGTCCCGGGCGAGTATCGGGCCTTGCTGCGCCGCCTGATCGTGATTCAGGGAGACACAGAGCCGGCATCGGTCGAGCAGCAACGCTACCTGGGCCAGATCGCTCCCGCACTCTACGACATGCGCAACCTATTCCAGGTCAATGTCGAAGAAGGCCGCCATCTGTGGGCCATGGTCTATCTTCTCCACAAGTATTTCGGGCGGGATGGACGGGAGGAAGCAGAGGAGCTCTTGAGACGGCGTTCTGGAAGTGATGATGCCCCGCGCATGTTGGGTGCCTTCAACGAGGAAACACCCGACTGGCTCTCCTTCTTTCTCTTTACCTTCTTTACCGATCGGGATGGCAAAATGCAGCTCGAGGCGCTGGCGCAGTCCGGATTTGATCCGCTCTCGCGCACCTGCCGCTTCATGCTCACCGAAGAGGCCTTCCACATGTTCGTGGGCGAGTCCGGGGTCAGACGCATCATCGAACGCACCTGCCAGGCCATGAACCAGGCCGGCATCGAGGATCCCTACGATGTAGAAGGGGTTCGGGCCCTCGGCGTCATCGACTTGCCCACCATTCAGAAGAAGACCAACATTCACAGTTCCCTGACTCTGGATCTCTTCGGATCTGAGCTCTCTACCAATGCGGCCAACTTCTTCACCGCCGGGCTGAAGGGCCGCTTCAGAGAGCTCAGGCTGGAAGACGATCACGAACTCGCCAGCAGTACTTACGGAGTTCTGGAGCCGCGGAACGGCGGCTTCGAGATGGTGGCCCATCCGGCGCTGAACGCCCTGAACGCTCGCCTGCGAGATGACTTCGTCGACGACTGCAATCTGGGAGTCACCCGCTGGAACAAAGTGATCGAAGCGGCCGGCATTGACTTCCGGCTGCGCCTGCCCCACGTGGCTTTCCACCGCCAGATAGGGCTTTACGCCAACATGACCGTGAGTCCGGCGGGCGAAATTCTCAGCGACAAAGAGTGGAACCGGCGACGTGAGGAGTGGTTTCCCGGCAACGCCGAACGGGAGCACATCGAGTCGCTCATGGTGCCACAGTGGGAACGCAGTCAGTACGCCGGCTGGATCGCCCCACCGAAGACGAAAATCAACCGCCAGCCCGGCGATTTCGAGTGGGTGAAGCTGGCGGAGTAGGACGGTTCTGGGTTCTGGGTTCTGGGTTGATCTTGAAGTGGGAGGGCCTCAGGGCCGGTGACCCTGAATTTGGTTGGTCGGCGGCGAGAAAGTGAGAGGGGCCCCTCTCGCTTTCTTGACTTGCGGGCTAGAACAGCAGTTTCACAGCAAACTGCACCTGGCGAGAGGTAATCACGGTACCGGTCAGCCGGCCCGCAGACCCGCTGGGAATTCCGGTCCCGTCAGGGTTGGCTCCCACAAAAGCGAAACGGTTCTGGCTGGTGGGCGTGGCGAAATTGGTCCGGTTGAAGACGTTGAAAAACTCGGCGCGGAACTGCAGGCCCACCCCTTCCGAGAGCTGGGTGGTCTTGAAGAGCGAGAAATCGACGTTGGCGAGTCCAGGACCCGTCACCGTGTTGCGGCCCAGGTCTCCGAAGAAGCCCGCTGACTGAAGTTCGAAAGCACCCACGTCGAAGTAACCGTCGGGCGAGCCACTGGCGGGGTTGTTGTTCCCTCCCGACTTCAGATTGGGACGATCATGCCGAAAAGGGCCGATGGCGTTCGTACCGGTCCGGTCGAAGGAGTTTTGAACCGTGAAGGGGTTCCCGTCGGCCAGGGAGACAATGCCGTTGAGCTGCCAGCCTTCCACCAGTCGTGCCGCCGCCCCCGTACTGCTCTTTCCAAAGGGAAGCTCGTAGCCAAAGTTCAACACGAAGTTGGTGCGTACATCGAAGCCGGAAAGCGATCTGTCCAGGTTGCGCTGGAACCAGTCAAAGAGGATGGTGGGACTGTTCTCGAAGTCGCGCAGGATGGGGGGAGAGTTGTCGATGGTTTTGGAATAGGTGTAGGAAGCCTGCACCTGAAAGCCCTGGCCGTAGCGTTTCCGGAAGCGAATCTGCAGACCGTGGTAGTAGGAATCGCTCCCAAAATCTCTCAGATTGATGGCCGTGAAGTTCGGATTCACCCGGATCGGCGGACCGGGCGGAAAAAAGGGAATCCCGTCCTCCGTAAACGATCTCTTCTTGAAATTGATCTCCGTGGGCGCCGCCAGGTGGAGCCCCCGATTGCCCACATAGGCAACACTGGCCACGGCTCCGGTGAACACCTCCCGTTCCACCGTCAGATGCCACTGCATCGTGTACGGGTTCTGGGCGTCTGATTCCAGCGGAAACACGATGACGGGCCGGAACGGATCGGGAAAGGGAATCACCGGAAAAGCTCCAGCCGTGGGAGGACCCCCGATGAGAATGGTCTTGGTGGGCGGCTGGCTGAGCCGGAAGACGAAGTTCAGGTTGGCTTCGTTGAGCTGCTGAAAGAACAGACCGAACCCGGCGCGAACTGCGGTCTTCTGGTCCCCAAAGGGATCCCAGGCCAGGCCCAGGCGGGGCATGATGTTGTTCTTGGCCACTTCAATGGGTGTGTCCGAGACAATAGTGGCCGCGGAATCCACCAGAGGGTCGCGGAAGTTATTGACCGGACCCAGTTTGTTGTAGGGATCCGTCATCATCTCGTAGCGCAACCCCAGGTTCAGTGTCAGTCTGGGGTGAGCCCGCCAGTCATCCTGAACGTAGACTCCGAATACGTTGAAGCGCTGGGCAGTGTCGTAGACCGTGTCCGGCATATCTTTGACCACAGACACCGGAAAACCGGCCAGCAGCTCCGTCCGCCCGGGAGGTCCCGGAGGAGCGCAGCCGCTGATACAGTCGAAGTTGAAAGAGCCGCCCTGAAAAAAGCGGTTGTCGTCGTAGTGGAAGCGCTTGTAGACGCCGCCCGTTTTCAGAGAATGGCTTCCGGACGTCCATCCAAAATCATCACTGATCTGAAACATGTTCTGAAGCGTTGTCCCGGGCGGCTTGGTCCAGCCTCCGATAGTGGAGAGGCCCTGCACATTGAACAGCCCCATACCGTCCTGGACTCCCTCCAGGTAAGAAAGCTCAGGGAGCACGTTCAAAGGAAACTGGGCCTCGATCTGTTCGGCCCGGTTGTAACCGAAACGAACCACGTTGAGAGCTCCCGAGGAGAGAACAGCCGAGTGCTCCACCGAGACAAGTTGCTGCTCACTGTCCCGCGTCAGGAACGGTTCAAAAAGCTGGGGAGCAAAGAGTGCCCCCAGCGCAGGAAATTTCTTGTCCGCATTGTCGAAAGAATAGCGGGCAAAGAGGCTCTGGGAGTCGTTGAAATAGTGATCGACTTTGATGACAAAGAAGTCTTCATTGGTGTCGGAGTTGGTACCGAACAAATACTCCGCCCGGCCGTCTCCAAAATCTCGACCATTGGGCAGGGGGTAGAGGGCCAGAAAAGGCTCTACTTCGGGATTGACAGGAACCGGACCGGAAGGCAAATCCCCCATTCGGGTCGCCTCCGTTGGAACCGTAGCGATCGAAGTGAGCCCCAGCCGCTCGCGAAAGCCTTCGTAGCTGGCGAAGAAGAAAGTCCTGTCTCTCACGATGGGTCCGCCGGCCGTAAAACCGAACTGATTGCGTTTGAACTCCGGCTTCTCCTTTTTTAAGAAGTTGCCAGCGGCGTCGTTGACGGGTGCGTCAAAAAAGTTCGCCGCATCCAGGTTGTCGTTGCGGTGAAACCAGAAAAGTGATCCGTGAAAATCATTGCTCCCGGATCGTGTGGCCACATTGATCACGCCACCGGCCGCACGCCCGTACTCGGCACTGTAGTTGCTGGTGACGGTCGAAAATTCGCGCACAGTGTCAACGCCCAGCAGCACACCCGCCGCGCTTCCTGGCGCGTTCCCGAAGGCATCGATCGCATCCGTTCCGTCTACCACGACGTTGTTCAACTCGGGACGCATGCCGTTGAAGACCAGGCGCACGCCGGTCCCACCGAAAGCGGTCGAGGTGGGGTCACTGGCTACCGCATTCTTGAAACTGGTAACACCCGCCTCCAGAACCGCGAGGTCTGCAAAAGAGCGACCGTTCAACGGGAGGTCCTGAATCTGCTCCGGATCCACCAGCCCGGAGACCGCGGCACTCGTGGTCTGGACCAGGGCCGCTCCTCCTTCCACAATCACTTGCTGGCTAATCTCCCCGACTTTCAACACCAGGTTCACGACCACCTCCCGTCCGATGTCTACCGTGACACCGGTCGTGACAGCCGTTTGAAAGCCTGCCAGAGAAGCGCGAACTTCATAACTTCCCAGAACAAGACCAACCAGACGGTAATGTCCGTCCGCCCCGGTCAGGGCCGAACGAGTGATGCCGGTGGCCGCATGGGTGGCCTCCACGGCCACTCCTGGTAAGACACCACGTGTCTCGTCGCTGAGGGTTCCGGATATGATCCCCGTGCTCTGAGCCGGAAGAGCCGACAACATGAACATCGCTGCCAGGGTCGTGACACACATCCATCGAGCAGATCGAGACTTGGTCTTCATCCGGTAATCCTTCGGGCCGAACCATCAGATTATATCTGTCTGCTCCGGCACATACTGCATTGAACACCATGCTAAACTGCCCCGAGGAGAGAACCGGAGTGAACAACCGCGCCACGGAAGCTACGACGGCGGCTTCGCTGGCCGTTTCTTTCCTTTTCGCTCTGTCGCTGATCTCCCAGCCTTTTGCGGCTCGCCGCCAGGATCCGGAAACTGACCACTTCCGCAAGTGGCTTCGAGAAGACGTCCTCTACCTCATCACACCTCAGGAGGCAGATGTCTTTCTGGGGCTGAGCACCGACCAGGAGAAAGAGCTTTTCATTGAGCAGTTCTGGAAACGCCGGGACAGCGACCCGCGCACTTCGGCCAACGAGTACAAAGAAGAGCATTACCGCCGCATCGCCTACAGCAACGAGAACTTCACTTCCGGTTTCCCGGGATGGAAAACCGACCGGGGTATGGTCTACATCAAATATGGTGAACCCCACCGGCGCGAGAGCCACCCAACAGGGGGGCACTATGTCCGACCTTCCTGGGAGGGCGGCGGGTCAACCTCGACCTATCCCTTCGAGCGTTGGGAGTATCGTTACCTGGACGGCATCGGGCAGGATGTTGAGATCGAGTTCGTCGATCCCGGTCTCACCGGCGAGTATCGGCTGGCCAACCACCCCGACGAGAAGGATGCTTTGCTGCTGACTCCGAATGCGGGCCTAACGGATGCCGAGATGCTGGGTCTGGTGAGGCAAAAGGTTGACCGGATCGTGAGAAAGACCAGTCCCATGCCCGGTCACAACCCTCTGGTCTTCGGCTACGGGAGAGTCAAGGACCAGCCCTTCGAGAAACTGCGTCTGGTGACCAGCCTGGAAAAGGCTCCTGTGGTGGATTTCTCGGATCTCCGTATTCAGGTGCTGGCCGAAGCACGCTTCGATCAGTTGCCGTTTCAGACTCAGAACGACGTCTTTCGCGTAGGTGACGAGGGACGTGTGATCCTGACCCTCTACATCGCCAGTGAGGATCTCCAGTTCAATAAGGTCAACCAGGTCTACCAGGGGGAAATCGACGTTCAGACGGTCGTGAAAAACGTGTCCGGCCAGACCGTGAAGGTTTCCGAGAACAGTCTGCTCGCAAACCTGACGGAGATCGATCTCAGACCGGAGAACCAACAACCCCTGGTGTATCAGCTGGATCTCCTGCTGCCACCCGGGCGGTACAAACTCGAGGTTTTCGTCAGAGACAGGATCGCCGACCATCTGGGCTTTGCCCGGAATCTGGTTGTCGTACCCCGGCCTGAGGGCAGCCGACTCGGCCTCAGCTCCGTCATGCTGGCCCGGAGAATTGAGTCGGTCGCTGCTGAGAATGATGCAGGCTCGGGAGGAGGGTTCCAGATCTGGCCGGTAGCGGCAAGCACGGTTCCGTTAGGCGAGAAGAAACTGGGGTTCTACTTCGAGGTCTACGATTTTCAGGTGGATCAATCAACTGGCCGGCCCGTGTTGGATCTCAGCTACGAGATTCTGGACGAACACGGCAACAGCTGGCCAGGTGAGCCCGTCTATCACTCCACCGATCTGTCAGTGGGCAAGATCATGATCTTGAGCATCCTTCAGGCCGGCCATCTTCAGGTGGGCGGCCACCGGCTTCATATCCGCCTTCATGACCGTATTTCCGATCAAAAGCTGAATCATTCCGTCGAGTTTGTCCTGGAGTAGGCCGCCAACTATACGAGCCCGTAACGGCCATCCACTTCTCGGACTCTGCCCTCTTGCTGCAGTTTAATCAGCCCGGACAGAAGAGAGCGCATGGCCAGCGGATGCAGTTCCTCCGGCACGTCTTCGTAGATTTGTGGAAGCAAAGCGGCAGAAGTCTGTGCTCCCCTTCCCAGAATTTCGAGCAGCCTGGTTTCCCGATCCTCGCGGTGCCGGATGGTCTGCCGGATCGCCTTGCGTCCGTCCAGGGCGGGCGCACCGTGGGCGGGATAGACAAAGGCTTCCGTGATGGAGTGAAGGAACTCGAGGGAGTTCATGTATACAGCCAGATCACCATCGGAAGGATCGATGAGGATGGGAGACAGGGTGGAGATCAGATCACCCGCCAGAACCGAGAGGTAGCGGGTTTCCTTGAAAACCAAATGGCCCGACGCATGGCCGGGAAGGTGATAGACATCCAGGATCCATCCCTGCTTACGATCGGGAGCGAGCCCCAGGTCGAGAGACTGGCCGTGCTCCAGAAAACCGGAGAATTCGATTTGCGGAAGATGTTCCGCTGTGCGTCGATGAGCATAAACGGGCAGGCCGTAGCGCCGCTGACATTCCGAAACAGCTCCTACGTGGTCAGGGTGATGATGAGTCAGCAAGAGTCCCAGAAACTCCCGGCCTTCATCCAGTAACTCGTCCAGCAATTCCCACAGTTTTTCCTGCTCATCGCGATCCTCAGTGCCCGGATCGACGAGATAGACGCGCTCCTCTCCCACCACACATGCGTTGGTGTGGGTTGCCGGGGGAAGAGGTCTCGTTTTCAAAGGGGCCAGCAGGACACCGGGTGTGAAATAGACCTGATGAAGCTTGCCTCGGGCGTAGGACTCGGTCAGGTTTCTGACCTCCGGAAGAAAGCTCCGGCTGTTACGACCCATCAACTCACGCAGGAGAATGATGACGGGGGGAACAATCAAGACCTCGTTTCTGCGCCACCTGGCCAGCGCTTCCTCGGCTGCCAAGAATTCGCCCGACTCCAGCTCTCCCGGCCAGACCTCGGGGCGAGCATCGGGAGGCACCTGGTAGCGGATAAACCAGGTGTCCTAACGCACGGGCCGGAAAGGCGGAGTGGTAATCCGACAGATCGGTACGAAGTCCGACGCGTCCAGAATTTGCTCCTCTCTTGCCAGGATTTCAGAGAACTGAATCTGGTCATCGAGAAGCTTGCGGCGATAGTCGTCCAGTTGCTCACGGGCGGGCCTGGTTTTGCCTTGGCCGGCCCAGATCCCGGTCTCCTCGAAGAGCTCACGGGCGGCAGTCACTACGAAAGTATGAAACTCACGATCCAGCTCTGGATCCAGGCCGGGACCATTGCTTACCGGCAGATTGGCGTCTTGGGCATCTACCGTCCCGCCCGGAAAAGCCAGGAACCCACCAAAAAAACGCAGTGCGGGGTTCCGCTGGACCAGAAAGGTTTCTGTTGAGTCCAGATCCCGAGTGAGCAGAATGCTGACGGCCAGTCGCTTCATCGTCCCTCTCTAGTGAGAACCCTGGGAAATTACCTTGCCGGCCCGGATGGTGCAAGTGTAATGGCTCCGGGTTGCGAGTTCCGGGTTTCTAGAACTCCTGAGAGGGAAGGGTTGGGTTTACGCCACATACCTGATACAACTCAAACTCTGGGAGAGAAGCAGCATGAGCAAGATGAAGCTACAGTGTGATCTGCTCGATCACCTCACCAGTCAGGACGCGGCGGCTCTTCCCCAACTGGTTCACGGAGGGCCGGGGCGAGCCGGCGGAGGGGAGGAACTGGGTGGTATTCGAGCTGTCTTCCACTTCATGCAAAGGACGGCTTTGCAGGGGTCGCCCGACACCCTGGCCAGGATCTCGGAACCTGAGAAGCAAGGAGGGGATGATGACTGACAGCGGTTCTGTAGATGTGGAGACCAAGGCGGGAGTCGGGGGTATTTCCTTTCACCATCCCAAAGGGAATTCTCTCCCGGCCAATCTCCTGCGCCGGCTGACCCAGTCCGTGGAGGACCTGGGGGCAAACGCCGACGTCAGGGTACTAACATTGAGCAGCCGGGGAGAAGGGGCCTTCTGCGCCGGGGCCTCCTTCGATGAAATGCTGGCCGTGAAAGAAGAGCCCGATGCCCGGGAGTACTTCATGGGCTTTGGCCGGCTCATCCTGGCCATGAAGAGATGTCCCAAGTTCATTCTGACCCGCGTTCAGGGAAAAACCGTGGGAGGAGGCGTCGGAGTCATCGCGGCTTCCGACTACGTTCTCGCCCACCAGGAGGCCTCCTTGAAGCTGTCAGAATTCGGCCTGGGTTTCGGCCCTTTCGTGATCGGCCCGGCGGTCGAACGGAAACTTGGTCTGGCCGCCTTCTCCGAGGCCAGCATCGACACCGAGTGGCGCTCCGCTTCCTGGGCAGCCGAACGAGGACTCTACACACAAGTCTTTTCGACGCTGGAGGAACTGGATCCAGCCTTTGACTCCCTGGCGTCCAGGCTGGCGCGGAACAGTCCAGAGGCTACTGCTGCCCTGAAATCGGTCTTCTGGCAGGACACCGAGGACTGGGATGAGCTCCTGGCCCGGCGGGCTGAGATCAGTGGACGCCTGGTCCTCTCCGACTTTACCTCTGAGGCCATCGCAGCTTTTCGAAAACGATAGTGGCGGACGATTCTGGCGATACACGAACCGCTGTCAGGAGAGGGCTTCCGACCCTGGCCGAGCGTCTCCGGCGCTTTCTTACGGTTCCTGGAAACCGCATCAACACGGTGCGGCGACACGTGGAGCTGCGGGCCGATCAAGCCTTGGCCCTGCTGCGTTGGAAACTGGGATCCCGACCCTCTGTCGAGCCCTTCGACGGCGACCCGCGTCTGGCACTACTGACCGTAAACTTCTCGACGACGCGTTACCTCAAGCTGATGCTGCTCACCCTGTGCGAACAAAAGGACCTGAGCCTGATCCATCGGATCATCATCGTCGACAACGACTCTCGAGACGGGGGTGTTCCCTTCCTACGCCAACTGGCCGAGCGTCTTGAACGACTGCACCTGTTCGAAAACCATTTCTTTCCCGTCCATGCCCGGGGGCTGCGGAAGGCTGTTGCCTTTCTGGATCAATGTGAAGCTTCCACTCTGGCCGACAGGCGCAGCAATCTTCTCTTGTTCTGCGACAGCGACGTCATCTTCCTCAATCCGGATACCTTGGGTGACCTGTCGGCCGCCCTCGCGGAACCGAAAGCCGCCCTGGCCGGAGAGCTGCGGCGCGGGCTATACCCCTATCCCGAGGCACAGGCCTCTTTCTTTCTAGTACGCCGCGACTGTTTGGCTCGACCAGACATTGCGCCCTTCGTGCATCACGGAGCCCCCGCTTACTGGATGCAGCGCAGTCTATGGCGGGCGGGTTTGCGGCTCGCTGATTTCCCGAGCAACTCGGGCGGCTACATTCTGCATAGAGGGCGCTCCGGAGTAGCTGCTGCGCGCCAGTACCATCCCCACAGCAGTCTGGCAACCGTCCCCGAGTATAACCCGCATTACATGGGTGTCCCCAGAGGCGAACAGATCTGAAAGAGCAGGGAGCAAGAGTACGAGGAATGGTTGTCGCCGCAGCGGGAACCGGACCTGATCCAGCACCTTGAACAACGCCTGGCTGTGCTTGACCAGACTCGAGAGTAGGAGGACGCTCCGTGGTCCGATCCCCAGAGTGGGAGGAGCGTCGGGGCTGCGGCCGGGAGGATTTAAACGGCCGCCTCCCCGACGCCCCACCCACTCTTCGCCAGCCCCATGGAAGCGGCTCCTACCCTTCTCTATTCGGAGTCGCCGCGAAGGACGCGGATGGGATCGCTGATTTCGATCTCCAGCATTTCGATGTGTCGAAGGATGGCATACAGGTTGCGTTCGGCAGCAGGGTTTCCGGTGGACAGTTGGCTGGCATGATTCGCCAGCTTTTTTAACTCTGCGATCAGACGAGCCAGTTCCTTCAGGTCACGTTCCGCCACTTGATCCCCTTTCGTGTCTCAGATCCATCACTCTTTGCGTCTTGACTTCTTGGTTCGGCAACCTGCCCTCGGGAAGGAAATCGGCCGCAAATCGGAGGTGCGTCTTGAGCTTGAGAGCAGTCACTAGATCTTCCATGAGTCCCTTCAGCTCTTCTCCTTCCAGCCCGGTTTCCACCTGGATGGTCAACTCGTCCATCTCTCTCCCCTGCGAAATGATCACGCGGTAGTCGCGGATCTGCTCAAAAGTCCGAACCACATTTTCCACCGCTTGCGGCGAAAGAAGCACGCCTCGAATCTTGATGAGATCATCGGCTCTCCCCAGGATCCCTCCTTCCACCCGGCGGAAGGTGCGGCCACAGGGACAGGAGGACTCGGAGAGCCTTACCAGATCTTTGAGATCCCAGCGAATCACCGGCTGCGCATATTTCTCGAGTGAGGTGATGACGACGCGCGCGAGTTCTCCGGGAGCGACCGGCTGCAGCGTTACCGGGTCCACGAACTCCAGAAGGAAGAAGGCTTCGCATATGTGGATTCCACCCGGGTGGTCGGAACACTCGTATCCCCAGGGTCCCACTTCACTAGCTCCCAGGTGGTCAAACACCTCTGCTTTCCAGGCCTCCTCCAGCCGTTTGCGCGTGGCTGGAATGGACCCCCCAGCCTCGGCACCACAAATCAGTCTTCTGACACCCATCTCGGCGGGCTTTAGTCCCAACTCGGTTTCTGCGCTCCGGGCCAGACGGAGCAGATAGCTGGGAGCTCCCATGAGCGCAGTGATGTGATGATCCCGGACCACCGTCAGTCGTTCCAGCGAACTCATCCCTCCTCCGGAATAGACCCGGCAACCCAGCAGCCGGGCAGCATCCTGGCCACCCCACCAGCCGACAAACAAATTGAAAGGAAAACAAACCAGTATCCGGTCCCGGGCGGTGAGCTGTGCGGCTGACAACCCATATCCCCAGCACTCGAGCCAGACGTTCCAGTCCCGAAGAGAGAAGGCCAGGCGAATCGGGTTGCCGCTCGTGCCGGAAGTCTGGTGGTATCGAATCACGTCCACTTCGGGTAGGGCCGCCGTCCTTCCGAAAGTCGGGAGCTCAGAACCCTGGGCGGTAAGCCACTCCGACTTTGAGGTCAGAGGGAGTTTTCGGAGATCGTCCAGGCTTTGAATGTCCCCGGGCTTGACTCCGGCGCTATCGAACTTCTCACGATAGAAGGGAGAGTTCTGCCAGGCCCACTGGACCATTCTTCTCAGCTTGAGCAGCTGGACTTCCCTCAACTGCGCCGGGGGAAGGGTCTCCATCAGAGGATTCCACACGTCAAAACAGAGTCTCCGAAGCAGGAGGCTTTGTCAACATCCGGGCCGGGGGTGATAGGAGAACCAGTTTTTCTCAATTCGTGTGTTAGGATCACGCCAGACTGAGAATCACTTGACCTTTATGGTGAACCAGGAGTTCGTTAAGGCCTGTGGGCAGGATCTGGGGCTGGACCTCATTGGCCTGGCAAGCACAGCCCGCCTGGAAGAACTCCTGGACGAGCCGAACCGCCCCTCCGACCTGGCCGCGCAAATGCGGACTCTCGTGGTGGTGGCCAGGAAGAGCTTTACCGGCCTGAACCTCTCCCACCATTCAGGAACCCGGCAGTACTGGGGGGGGCGAATCATCAAGAGATTGGATGAAACCTGCCTGAAGCTGGCCTCGGCTCTGGAGTCGCGGGGAGCCGCCTGCTTTCCCGTTTCTTCCCTGATGGTCGATTTTGGTCAAAAGGACGGGATTGAGCTGTGTCCCGCCGGTCAAGGGTCGCCGCTCCTAAAAATGGCCGCAGTGGAGGCGGGTCTGGGGACTCTGGGGCTAAACGGGATGCTGCTGACTCCGGAATTCGGTCCACGCGTCTACCTGGGCGGCGTTCTGTGCGAAGCGGAGATCCCCACCGGGCAGCCGCTGGAGCAGGAGCTGTGTCCGGGACTCGAGGAATGTGGCCTGTGCGCGGCGGCCTGCCCTCCCACTGCCATCCCCTTGCAGGCACCGAAGGGAGCGGTTCTTTCCGAATACCGAGGTCTCGACGACCATGCCTGTTCCCGCGTCTCCCAGCCCCTGGGCCTGCATCGCTTCAAGAGCCACCTCAAAGATGTATTTGCTCAGAGAGATCGGCCGGATGACATGTGGTCGGTGGTAGACAGCCGTACCAGCGGAGCTCTGTGGCAAGAGATGATCATGGTCAAGGAGGGCATCTTCACGGGTTGCTCCACCTGTCTCGACATCTGTCCGGTGGGAGACGACTACGATCCCTCTCGGCGCGCAGACCTGCTCAACCAGGTCCGGAGAACCGGCTCGACGGACTCAGTCGGAGTCGAACACCAGGCCGAGCAACTTTCCATTCGGGAGCCGCTGCAGTGAACCTGAGGGAAGATCTTTTTGATTTCGCGCGGCAGGCTGGAGCCGATTCCATCGGCGTGGTATCGGCGGACGCCTATGAAAACCTCGTACCCAATCTTCAAAAGCCGTCCTTGACGGCCAACGGGATGAAGAGCCTGGTCTGCTTCGTCAAGCATATGCTGACCGGCTCCTTTGCCACTCGTGACATACCGGTTCAATCCAGCAACTCGCATCTGTGCATGGATCAGATCGAAAACATCTCGATGGATTTGAGTGAATGGCTGGAGGCCCGCGGCCATTTGGCAGTGCCCGTACCCCCGGAGGCCGCCGACATGACGCTGCAGAGAAGCCCGGCCGGTACGCTGGACTTCAAGTGGGTCGCCGAAGAATCGGGGGTTGGCACGGTGGGCCTGGAATTGAACCTGCTCACACCTGACTATGGTCCACGGGTTTACATCGGCGTTGTCATGACGGACGCCGTTCTGGAGCCCACTCCCAAACTGGAGAAGAATCTGTGTCCCGGGATGCCGTGCGGGCGCTGTGCCGTGATCTGCCCGGTTCAAGCCATCCCTCTGCGTGCCCCCAGACGCACTTCGGTCAACGAGTACCGTTCGCTGGACAAGCGCGCCTGTGCCAGTGGGGCAGAGAGAATCGGCATCAAGCCTTTTCTACTGAATCTACGCAGCCTGATTCTCTCCAGACCCTCCAGCTCCACCCACAATGCGATCGACCACGTCTACTGGAAGGAGTTCTGGCAATCCATCAATTCCAAGCTGGGCGCCTTTGCCGCCTGCTTCGAGTGTTTCTACGTCTGTCCTCCGGGAGCTAAAGACTTCAAGAAGATCATACGAATCCCCTACCGGCGCGAGGACATCCCTCCCGGGAGTATTCGCAAACAGGTGTTCGACGAGATGCTGGAGATCGCTCATCTGGGCGTGCCGGCAGAGCGGAAGTCCGAATACGAACGGGACCTGGACTTTGGTTAGTACATACTCATGAACAAGGCCCAAGTCCGCGACCTGGCATCGAAACTGGGAATAGATCTGGTTGGCTTCACCCGGGTTGAGCAACTGGATGCACGCCTGCCCGAGAATTTGAGACCCTCTCAGATTTCCGAATACCTTCCCCTCGTCATCGTCCTGGCCAAGCATATTCCGACAGGGATCAGTGGTGCTCCGGACCGGGATTCCAAACCTCTGGCCTGCGGACTCGTTCATCGTGTACTGGAGGAATCCGCCTCCGAGCTCGCCTACGAACTGGAGAAGAGGGACTACATGGCTGTGGTCCTTCCATCTCTGGCGATGGACTTCCGGGCGCGTAACGAACTCAGCAACACTCCAGCAGGACAGGGCTCCCGATACCTGCGCGTCGCGGCCGTGGAAGCGGGCCTGGGCAGTCTGGGCTTGAACTCCATGCTTCTCACGCCTCGCTATGGTCCCAGGGTTTACCTGGCCGCCTTAATGACGAATCTCGAGGCAGAACCGGACACGCCAGTCCAGGGCGAACTGTGTCCAGGCCTGGAAGACTGCGGCCGCTGCGCCGCCGTCTGCCCCGTCGGTGCCATTCCGACCAGAGTTCGAGCGGGCATTCCTCTAGAGAACTATCGTGATCTGGACGAGGCATCCTGCGCGACCCGTTCACAGCCCTATGGACTGGGAACATTTGTCGACCATCTGAAATCCCTTGTCCGGGAGTCGGACGACGGCCGATTGCAGAACAAACTCAGCGACCGGACGACTTCTCTGCTCTGGAGCCACATGACGATTCTGCGACAGGGAGCCTTCACGGGATGCAGCAAGTGCCTGGAGGTTTGCCCGGTAGGCGAAGACTACGAGGAGCTCCGGAAGTCGCCTCATCGCCGGGGCGATCTGCCCGAGGAGTTCCGGCCCCGCGTCGAGGGTGAAATGATCGTGGTGGATTAGCTCAACGTCCCTGTTCGTTTCAGCGGTTGCTCCAGACCGGTTGGCGTTTCTCCATGAAGGCTTCGATGCCCTCGTTGGCATCCTCGGTATTCATCAAGTCCTGGAGGTAAATTGTTTCCAGAGCCTCAATGTCCTGAAGGAAGGCCCGGTGCATGGCGAAGCGGGAAGCTCGAACGGCCAGACGGAGAGCGACCGCACTCTTGGGCAGGATGTGGGCTTGCAGAAACTCTTCAACTTTCACTTCCGGTTGATCGGAGACCGAATGCGCCAGGCCCAGTTCCTTTGCCCGGGCGGCCGAAATGGTCCGGCCCGTGAGGATGAGATCATCGGCCGCCGATTGGCCCACCCGCCAGGGAAGAATGAGGGATGCCACCGGCGGAAACACTCCCAGCGAAATCTCGGGTTGGCCAAACCTGGCCTCTTCCCCTGCGAATATCCACTGGCAGAATCCCGCCAGTTCCAGCCCTCCGCCCAGACAGCAGCCCCGAATCAGAGCCACGCACGGTTTGCTGAGGTCGATCATGGAGCGAAGCAGGTCGTGGAGTCCGGCCAGCATTTCGGCGGCACGCTCCCTGCGGTGTTCGGGAACGCTGGCACCATAGCAGAAGTGCTCGCCTTTCCCTTGAAAGACGAGTGCTTTGATGTCGGATCGGCGAGCCTCCGACTGCACGACCTCCGTCAATTCAGAGATCATCTCGCCGTCCAGTATGTTGCCCCGGCCGGAGGCGAGTGTGAGGGTCAACACCTGGCCCTGATGCTGGTGAGAGACTTCGATCTTATTGAATCGGTTCACGGCGTTTCACTTTCTTTTCGGCACGGCAGACAGAAAAATACTGTCTGGATGGTCTTTATTAGCGTGTACCATGCGAACCTGCGAGAATCCAGAGAAAGCGCTATACTTTCTCCGCTTGGACACAAAAAGACTGATCATCGGAATCACGGGAGCGACGGGAACCATTTTCGGGGTCCGGATGCTGGAGATCCTGCAGAGATCGGATGTCGAGACTCACCTGATCGTCAGCAAGTGGGGAGCGCGTACGCTGGCCTACGAGACCGATTATGATGTTGACCGGGTCAAAGAGATGGCGACGGCCGCCTACGCGCCCGGTGACCAGGGAGCTGCCGTCTCGAGCGGCTCCTTCACAACCGAAGGGATGGTGATCGCCCCCTGCAGCATGAAGACCCTCTCGGCCATTGCCCACGGCCAGGGCGACAACCTGATCAACCGGTCTGCCGACGTCGTACTGAAAGAGCGCCGCAGGCTGGTCCTGATGGTTCGCGAGGCACCCCTGAGTGAGATCCATCTGGAGAACATGCTGAAGCTCTCCCGCATGGGAGTCGTCGTTTTCCCTCCCATGGCCGGCTTCTACAATCACCCCAGGACCCTGGAGGACATGGTTGACCACATCGTGATGCGCGTGCTGGATCAGTTCGGGTTCCATCTTGACCTGGCGAAGCGCTGGGCGGGAGACATGTCCACGCCTGTTGAGTCCGCCTGAATCAGGGACTCAAAGGATCAGCCCAGAGCTTTCCCGACCACTTCGCGGGCGTCGGGAGGGAGGGTCTTCACCAGTGCCAGGGCAGCTCGATGCCCTTGCGAAGACATCTTCTTCCAGGTTTTCTGTAGGACCTCGATAATTTTTTCTTCTTCGTGCTTTGCTTGAAAGTCGACGAACTCGTTCTCAAGAAAGACCAGACAGATGGCATCTTCAAAAAGCTGAACCTCCGGATCCAGCTTCAAGCGCAGCTTCTGTACCAGTTCCTGCACGCGCCGAATCGTCTCCTCCTCGTATCCGGCCCGCTCGAGGATCTGATGAGCCTGTTCGGCGTGAAACCTGAGAAGGGTCTTTCTCCACCGGCGATACCCGCTTCGATCCATCGGATAGCGGCTGCGCGGAATCTGCCAGCGGCGGATGTGCTGGCAGCGAGCCGCCAGAAGAAGACTCTCAGAAGCCGGATCGGCCAATCGTTGAACCCAATGATACAACCGCCGGTGATAGAGAAGCGACCAGGGGACTTTCTCCCCCCCCACCGTGAGCTTGCGGGGGTCTTCGCGATGGGCCTCATCGAACATCCGCAAGGCCTCCCGGTACGCTTGTGACTCGGTTCCATGAGCAGCCATACTCGCTTCGCTCCTAACTCGTTATTGCTGAATCGATTATGGCCTGTCCGTTCCCATTTTGGAACCATCGAGTCGGCTCATCTCTGGGGGGCACCCCCGCGGGACTTCTTATCTATGTCGAAGACATCGATTTCGAAGAGATTCAGCAGCGCGCCAACGAGCAGCCCGAAGGGCAGTAGCGCTAACCACTTCGGGCAATAACAAAGAGGGCGACAATCATGATCAGCAGCGCCACCTTCATCAGGCGCGGTGATTTCCCGGTTGCCCCTTCCCACTCACCGGCCAGGACTCCGAGCACATAGGCCGTCAGGATGGTGAAGGACATAAAGATAGGCCAACCCAGAATCGGTCCCTGGCTTCCCAAACGAAAGGCAGCGAAACCATACAGGAAGGCTTCCCGCAATCCAGGAAGTTCCCATGAAAAAGGTGCCCCCCCACTCTTTTAAACCTCCCGCTCGAAACCTGGGAAGCGTTCGGTTCGAGATGAGCAAGTATCCGCAGTACGTCAGATTAGCCAGAAACCCTCCAAAAAGAAGGGCCGGCCAGTAGATGTTAGCGGTCGCCCAGGTGCCTGCCCCCTTGGCCGCAGCAAGTTCCTGAACCGGTTGGGCCATGGAGACACCGATATTGAAAGCAGCTGAGAGCACTCCGGAGATCAGGCAGATGATGACACCCGTGCTGTAGCCGGTGGATTTGGAGTGGATCTCTGAACCCCCTCCCTTCTCTTGCTCTCTCCAGTGTCCCGCCAGGCCAAAAAGCCCAATGCCGATCAGAAGAAGAACAAGCCCCGCCATGAATGGAATCCCCTGCACCAGTGTCTCGTCTGCGATGAGCAGGGGAACGGTGCTTCCCACAAAGGTCGTGATTCCCAGGATCAAGGCGAAGGCCAGGGACATGCCCAGTCGCGCGACCCCCAGCCCGAAGGCGGTCGCACCCCACCCCCACATATGGCCAAAGAGAAGCACCAGCAGGATCCGGGAGCCGCTCTCGACATAAAACGTTCAAGAACCCGGGAAAGGTGGCAGCGACCACCGCTGTGGGGATCAGGACGAAACCGAAAAACGCATAGGCAAGCCAGATATTCTCCCACTCCCACTTCTTGATACGGGCCATCGGATAGGCGAAGGCGCCGTTAAAAAATCCGCCTGCACACACAATGAGAAGTCCGATTACGAGAGATTCATTCATGCCACTCCTTTTGGTGAAACCTTAACTCAAGCCGCTTCTGGTTCCAAACCAGGCCAGCTCCGCTTGCTTTTGGACCCAATGAGTGTGAGAATACACCTCTAAGTGTGATTTCGATCACAGTTAGAAAGGGGGAGATATGAGAAGTCAGAGGGGTGGTAGAGGTACCGTTACAGTAGAAATGGCTTTGGTGCTGCCGTTGCTACTGCTGATCCTGGTGGGTTCGCTCGAACTCGGAACTATTTTTTCCAGTTAGTTACGCTTTCAAAACGCAGTTCGGGAAGGCTCTCGACTTGCTGCGCTGGGGGTAAGTGAAGCAGAAATCACGGCACGGGGTCTTCCAGTTTGCTCCGGGCCTTGATCCAGTCAAGATGACTTTGACCGTTACGAATGCTGAGGGCGACCGCGGAGACCCGGTTAAGGTCGACGCCGCCTATACCTATGACGTCAGCACAATGCTCATGGCAATCATCATCGGAGACCCTGACCTTACGATGAACTACCAGACGACGATGCGGTTGGAGTAGTCTCATGGATAACTTGAATCGACCTTGCAAGAAGCGAGGCGTTGCTGGTCTGATAACGATAGCCATGGTAGTAGGCCTTCTGGCCCTGGCCTCCTTTGTTGTGGACGGAGGCCTGGCGCTCAAGGCGCGCTCCGAGTTGGACAATGCGCTGGACGCCGCTGTTTTGGCCGGCGCCCAGGAGCTCCCCGATACCGGAACTGCCCAGACTGTTGCTCAGCAGTTCTTGGACTTGAACCAGTCCGAAGTCGGCCTGCTCCAGCCTCCCCAGGTCACCTTTAGTTTCCCCAGCGGCGACCTGATCAGAGCCACCGGCACGGTCGGCATGAGTACCGTGCTGGCAGGAGTCGTGGGATTCTCCGACATCACAGTGGGCTCGATGTCGATGGCTCAGAGGGTGGATCCGGATGTGGTATTGCTGTTCGATCGCTCTGGGAGCATGTGTCGCGACAGCCACGGACTCTCAGCCACCTGTCCGGATGACGGCATTCCATGGGAGCCCTTCATCTACGTCCAGGACGCGGCCAAGCTGTTCATCGATGAACTGCCGGCGGGGTCGCGGATTGCGTTGGTTTCCTACTCAACCTCCGCAACCCTCGATCTCCTGTTGACCAGCGACAAGAACCTGCTCAAGTCCACAATCGACGGGATGGTGCCGGGTGGCTATACAGACATTACAGGAGCACTTGACAGCGCACTCACTGAGTTGGTGGACAATGGAATCAGTGGCCGGGCTCCGCTCATCGTGCTCTTGACAGATGGCGTGGCCACCGCAGTCAACGGGGTAATCACCGGCGAAGGTCCGGCTGCCACCGACCCCGCACTGGCTGCAGGTCAAGCCGCCGCTGATGAGGGCATGATCCTCTTCACGATTGCCTTTGGAGATTACACCGATGAGGCATTTCTGACCCAACTCGCTGATATGACGGAAGGCGGAGACTACTACGCGGCCCCGACGCCGGCCGACTTAGCTGCAGCCTTCATAAGCATCGCTGACCTGGCCTTCGTCCGTCTCGTTGATGTCGGCTAAGAATAAGGGGTGTTCTTGGCCTGCATCTACCGCTGCGCTCAACTCAGACGTTCATTCAGTGCCGGAATCAGGCGTTAATCCTGCTTCTGAGTTAGCCTGACAACAACTTCGGCCTGCTGGACGAATAAGAAAGAGGTTCAACCACCTGGGGCCGATGAGGAGTGGGAAAGGCACGTCATGCGCGTCGCCGGTTGTCTGTGCCTGGCAGGTCTTCTTTGTCTTCGAACAGGAGTTGAGCCCACGCTGCCACACCGACAGCGGCGACCGCTCCTGGAAAGAAGAAGAAGCGGTTGCCGGCGTGACTGGTCGCCCAGAAGTCGTAACGGATCACGGTGGCGACAGGTATGATTGTCGCAAGCAGCATAGCGAGGGTCCAGTAGCGATCGCCTCGCCAAAGCGCCGGTATCATCAGTAAGTATCCCCCGGCAAAGCCGGGGGCTTTAATCTTGTGAGCCGCTCAAAGCGGACTTGACGTTGCCGCTACCGCGGCCACTTGTGCCACCTACAGGTGGCTTGGCTACAGCAGCCTGAGCTGATCCTGGCGACGATCTTCTGCTTCTTGCCGCCGGATATACTCACGAATCACTTTCTCATCCCGACCCACCGTCGATACGAAGTATCCGCGAGCCCAGAAGTGCTGTCCAACAAAGTTACGCCGACTCTCTGAAAAGTTCCTCGCAATGTGGATGGCGCTTTTCCCTTTGATGTACCCGATCACCTGCGCCACAGAAAACTTTGGCGGAATCGAGATCATCACGTGCACGTGATCCGGCAGCAGGTGGCCCTCTTCAATCAAGCTTTCCTGCTGCCCAGCCAACCGTCGCAGCACCTGACCGAGATGTCTGCGCAGCTCCCCATAAATCAACTTCTTGCGGTACTTGGGGATGAACACCACATGGTACTTACACTCCCATTTTGTATGCTGTAAGCTCTGGTAGTTACTCATAAAACTCCTTTTCGTGATGCTTTGCTCGGCTCACGGAAGGGAGTTTTTTCACCTATTCCCGGAACTGTCAAACTCTGGCTGCCTCCCCGGCAGAGCCGGGGGGACTCCTTACGGGTCTAGAAGCAGCAGAAAATGGGGCGCGCTGCGAATCAGGCCAGAGTGTCTGTCCATAAAGGTGGGGAGAATGCTCTGAAGCAGGGGTCGATTGAGGCATCTAGGTGATCTTGGATGCTCGCGACGCCCCCCTCGATGGCGAGTGTTCGGTTGTATGTGGTAATGAGCGGGTTCCCAAACCAGTACCAATTCAATAGAAGAAACGCCCCTCCAATCAGCCCGAATGCGATGGCGGGCGCAAGCAGAGAACGCGGCCGCTGGAACGCTCGAGGCATCGCCGCGACCAGGGCAATTGCGTTGTTGGGTCGCATCCAAATGCTCAAACCGATGAGCGCGCCGCCTCCCCAGGTTACCCGGCTACCGAGCAACATGACCATGCCCCCTACTGTCAAGAGGGCGCCAAACACATCGGGGGACACGTTGTAGGAGTAGTTGATGAGCACGCCGTCCGCCAGGAAGGTCACGGCGGCAATAAACGAAGGCGTTGTCGCGAAGCGCGTGCGGCAGAGCGCGAATACGGCTAGCACCAGCAGGGTGCATTGAACTGCGTTGAAGAGAAGCATTCCGTGCTCGTGCAACAAGGCGTATGGGAGCGCGAGCACGGCTGAAAAGAGGATAGAGTGTTTCGGGACAAGGCCTCCGGCGCGCGTCACCGAAGCGTTGCTGTCGTTGAGGCTCACATCCTTCGCGTAGCGGCCGTCGGCTCGTGGCACGTAGGTGTCACGATCGTACATGACGCGTGATGGGTCAATACTTCCCTGGTAGATGAGTCCGCGTACAACGGAGCGATGGGCGCGGCAGTCCCCGATGAGCCAGGTGGCGTGGTCGGCCGCGCCAAGTCCGGGCGCGTCACCCCGGTCGGCGTCATATCGTGCCAGAATCTCTGCGCCGAAACTAAGCAGACAGACCACTGTCAGCAGGATCAGGGCGGGTTTGGGCTGCACGTTCGCAGGGTAACACGAGCAGCCATACTCTTCGGTAGAAATTCTGAGGCGTGAGCGTTCGTGGGCTCGTCGCAACCCTGCCTCTTTTCTCGCGACGGGTGGCCTGGTTCATCCGTTCGACACCAAACGCGCGACTTCGTCGGGAACTTCGTCAAGAAACTTGGTCACCACAATCTCGCCTTAACTGTCGTCACCCAAATCTCCCTATGCACGGATTATCAAAAACAAATCGGAAGAATTCTCAAAAAGATTTTGACACCCAGCTCATCGTGTTGTATATACAACTCATATGGACGCAATGATTTCTCCAACGAAGGCGTCTCAGCTGAATCAGGCTTGTATTGCCGACAAGTTAAGGCTGCTAAATCGCACCATCACCCAGTTCTATGATGAAGCAATCAGACCAACCGGGATGACGATCAGCCAAATGAATATTCTGGTAGTCGTTGCCAAATACGAAGAGGCTACACCCTTGCAGGTGGGGGACTGGCTCCATATGGAGAAATCCACCCTGAGCCGCAATGTTGGCCGCTTACAGCAAAACGGCTGGCTGAGTATTCTCAGGTCTGACAATGGGCGCACCCATACCCTGAAACTCACGTCCAAGGGCAGTCAGGCCCTGCAAGAGGGGCTGCCATTGTGGGAGTCGGCCCAAAGAAAAGCCGCGACCATCCTGGGCAAAAGAGGCATTCAGGAGATTATGCGAGTCGCAGGAGCGCTTCGATCAACCGAGGGTTGAGAGGCTCTTTCTTTCGGGGATAGAGTTGTATATACAACACACAATAAGGAGGATAGGAAATGAAAGCAGTAACGATCAAAGAGTTTGGTGATGTCGATGTCCTGAAGTATGGAGACCTGGAAACCCCCAGGCCCAGGCCAGGACACATTCTGATTAAGGTGCTGGCCGCCGGCATCAACCGATTCGATCACTACATCCGAGAAGGATCCGTCACTCCCGAGCTTCTCTTTCCTCACATCCTGGGCGCGGATGCCTCCGGGGAGGTGGCTGAACTGGGTGAAGGCACGCACAGTACATCGAGATCCCTGCCGAGTGGGTTGTAGCAGATGAGACTGGGTTGACGCCCGAGGAGGTAGCAACACTCCCGATGGTCCTTGCCACAGGGGTTCACGCCGTTAAGGAGGTTGGCGGGGTGAAGGCAGGGGACAAGGTGTTGGTCCAGGCGGGAGCATCAGGATCGGGCAGCATGCAGGTTCAGATAGCGAAAGTATTAGGGGCTGAAGTCGCGACCACAGTCCGCAGCGGCGCCAAGGGTGAATTCGCCCGAACCATCGGTGCCGATCTGGTCGTTAACACCCGAAACGAGGATTTTGTGGAGCGGGTCAAGGACTGGACCGGTGGTCAGGGCGCCGACATAGTCATTGACAATCTGGGTGGCACCATTTTGCCCCAAAGTATCGAGGCTGTGAGGCCGTTGGGCACGGTTGTGGCTTTTGGCTTTGCAGCAGGAACCCAGGTCACATTCGACATTCGCAACCTTTTTTTCGCGCAGAAGCAGCTACGCGGCACCATGGCCTCTGATATTGAGGATCTGAAATGGGGGCTTGAGCAAGTCCGGACGGGACGCATCAAGCCGTCCCTCGACCGAGCGTTACCCTTGAGTGATGCGTCTGAAGCGCACCGGTTGATCGCCAACAATCAAGTTACGGGAAACATGGTCCTCCTGCCCTGGGCAGCATAAGGCCCTGTGAGCCAAGAAATGGAGGAAGATCAATGGAGTGCTTTGTCAAAGTCAATAAAGGCCCCAGTGAAAAGGAGAACAGAGCGGTGCAGTCAAAATCGAACACCGTGAGCCCTTCATCCACGTTGTCAGCCAGCTCACAAACTCCGGTGCACTCTTTTCGAACTTCTTGAACCTTCCCCTTGAGCTCCTCGGCATCCTCCCGAGACGGCGCGTTGAAGATGTCTCGCAGGGCCTGGGCAATTCCGGTCTTGCCTGCGACGAGCATATTGCTGGGCATTCTGGCTCAGATGAAACTGGCAACGGTTCCAACTGACGGATAGACCGCTCGCCTGGCCGCTTTCAATCCTGAATGATCATCGCTGACAAACAGCTCATCCTTTCAAACCTCGCTTTTGCAGCTCCGCCATAAACTCTCGCCAGTGTACTTCTGCTTCGCTTAGCCTGGCGCTCAGACCCAACACCTCTCGCGTTCCGAAACGATTGACTCCAAGGGCCGCGACTCTGCCGCCCTTTCGAACCTTCTCGTAGTGGGCATCCAGGTACACGATCGGATACTCTCCCAGCTCCCGGTTTCGAAACTCTTCCAGCTCTTCGTCCAGCATCCCGGCCACTCTCGAGACCTGGGTGGCCGAGATCTCCAGACCACACAACTGCTCGGTAACCTCGGTAACCTTTCTGGTCGAGACTCCCATCACGTACATCTCGGCGATGGCCAGTTTCAATGCCTTCTCCGAACGGCAGCCCCTCTCCAGCGACTTGGGATAAAAACTCAACCCGCGCACTTGGGGAATCTCCAAGCGCAGCTCTCCCACTCGAGTCTGAATCCGCTTGCCTTTGAATCCGTTTCGGTAGCCTCGGCGGCTGGCTGTTCTCTCGTAGGCCTCTGCTCCCAAAAACTCGCTTCTCTCCACCTGCATAGCCACATTGAACAACTTCTCCAGGATCCCTCGAAAGGCTTCTGTCCCTTCCTCGATCAACTCCTCCAAAATCTCCCGTGGTACTCTCTTTTCCAGGTCTGGGTTCAATTGATTCTCCTTTCCAGATTGTCGTTCTGTTTTTGGAGAATCCTGTCCCAGACCTCTGTCTTTCCGACCCAGGTCTGACCAGAATTTACAGAAAAGAAGTTACGCTACTGCTTTGGCCGCGACACCGCCGAGACTCTAGCTCGCGCTGGACACAAGGTGTTCGCTTCGATGCGCGACCCGGAAGGCAAGAACCGTGCCCATGCCGAGGCGCTCCGAGGCCAGAACATCGAAGTCGTCGAGCTCGATGTCACCGATTCTCGATCGGTTGACCGAGCTGTCGCCGCTGTTATCGCGAAAGCAGGTCGCATCGATGTCCTGGTCAACAATGCTGGCGTCTTAGCGGCCGGCGTGTCGGAAGCGTTCACGCCCGAGCAGGCGACCGCACTGTTCGACGTCAACGTCATCGGCCTACATCGGGTGACCCGAGCGGTACTGCCACAACTTCGGCGCCACAATGACGGCTTGATCATCAACATAGGCTCGGTTCTCGGTCGCGTGACCTTCCCCTTTTTCGGGCTTTATGGTGCGAGCAAGTTCGCTGTTGAGGCTTTGACTGACAGCTACCGCTACGAGGTTTCGCAACTCGGAATCGACGTCGCCCTTGTGCAACCCAGTGCCTACCCGACCCAGCTGTTTACCAGATCATCAACATAGGCTCGGTTCTCGGTCGCGTGACCTTCCCCTTTTTCGGGCTTTATGGTGCGAGCAAGTTCGCTGTTGAGGCTTTGACTGACAGCTACCGCTACGAGGTTTCGCAACTCGGAATCGACGTCGCCCTTGTGCAACCCAGTGCCAGCGCGACTCCGCCAGCCGATACGGGGCGGGCGGCGGAATACGGCACCCTAGCGCTAGAGGACCTGCTGGTGGGTGTCGAGAACGAGGATGGCTCATCCCTGCTCTTCCAATAGGTTACTGAACCCCGAGGGTTCCGAGGATTGTGGGGTTATTGGGACGATTCTTCAGCCCGCTTCAAGAGCACCAGACTGCGCTCGTCGCGATCGACAAGTTGATAGAACTCTCGCAGCGTCTCCACTTCTTCGGCGGGGACGCTCAGTTGCTTGATTTCCAGGCTACGCATGTAATCGATGACACTGTCGTTAAGGGTTACAGCAGCACGGTACCGAACGTAGGGCGAATCGCGTTCCACTGGTTCCGGCAACTCCTCAACCGCGTAGCCCGGGGGCAAAGTGATTCTGAAAACGTCGCTATTCAAGCTCAGATGAGGGAATTGGAGCGGGTAACGGCGTTCCTTTTGCGGAGAGAGGTAGGAGACCCTGGATCCCATTACACAGGGGCGGAAAAGAAGCAGGTCTCCTTCCTTGCGAGCAAAGTAGGGAGCTGAGATCTCGTAACGTTCTAACAACGGTTCCACTCCCTCGGTCGTATCCAGCCCGACACTCAGCAGTGTGACGCCGGGCAGCCAACGGGCGACGAAACTCTCAGTCGCGCGGATCCACTCGTCGTTAGTCGACTCCTGGAACAAACTCCGTTCAAAGCGGGCGGCCGCACCCCAGTAGACCTCTTGCACGATGCCTTTCAGGTAACCATCCTCAGAGAGCTGCAACGTGGCCTCTCGCAAGAGCCGGTTGCGGATGGGCACGGCTATCGGAGTGTCGATAAGGTGACCTGCTTGCGGGGAAATCAGCAAAGCCTTCGTTCCCTGCAAGCGGGTGGGAATCTGGCCGAACGGAACGCCCGGATCAGTCGGATCAAAGAGCAGGAGGCCGCCCAGTTCGGGATGGTTCAAGAACGCGGGCAGGTGCTCTTCTCCCTCAGCCGCAGGAAAAGCGGCAATCATGTGGTTGAAGGAAAGTGGAGAGGGGAAGTCCGGGTGCAAACTCCCTCTCCGGGTGTGGATGAGGACAGGAAAGATGCTGTCGTCGATTGCCTGTGCAAGCGTTCCGAGGAGCGTGACCTTATCTTTGCAGTCCCCATATTTGTTGCGAAACACTTCTGTCGCAAAGTGGGGCTGGTAGCCACCTATTCCAATCTCAATCGCCACGTACCTGATCTGTTTCTGCACATACTCGGCGATCGAACGGCGGGAACCGATCTTCCCTGCGGTCGACAGAATCTCCTCAGAAGACGCGGTTCGGGGTTCCACGAGACCACGGGCCCACCGGCCAACGTCGTCCCAGGATTCAAAGGCCTGCCCGTGTTTGACCGCTTTTCTGGGAACGTAGGACACAGCAAGTCGCGCCGCCAGCATGGAAACTGGAGGCATTCCTTCCTCGTCGGGAATACCCTCGAGATCTGTTAGCTCCCAGACCCACCGGTTCTCGCCCAGTTTCCTCGCAGCTACAGCGGGATGGTTGGTGACGAGGGCACGATAATGCCAGTTCGGTGGAAGCTCCAGAACGAAGCGGGATCTGAAGACGGGGTGACGGGCCTGAAACCACCAGAGGTCCTGGAGAATGTACGGCCGGCGGCGCTTCTCCCATTCATACCCGACAATGCTGCCGACCTCGACCTGGGGAGTGTGGAGTAGCAAGAGCCGGTTATCCGCAAAAAGTGTTCCGCTGGACAGCTGGGTTTCCACTGCGTCCTTCTGGGACACCTCGTGGACGACTCCGTTCTCTTTGATGTTCCACGCCTTCAACTCAGAAACCCGGGTTTCGCCGTCAAAGGTGAACCTCCGAGCGGCAAGGCTCTGGCCTGCAGGAGTGAGAACCTTGTAAGCGATCCGATACCAGCTCTTCAACTCTCCACCTCTCGTAACGACTGTGCTGCCCTCGTCCAGGAGAACTACCGCGTCGACATCCTCGGGGTATTCGGGGAGCGGAAGGCTCTTCAGCCCCAGGAGCCATTGGGGCGCTTTCGCCTGCACGCCGTTCGTATTCGCAACCGAAGCCAGGGCGAGAATCAAAGCGAGAGCACAGAGGCTGGTTCTTCTCATCACACATTCATGCCGATACTAATGCCGGCGAAAGATCACATACATATCGTTGTCGGCTTGAACCTCGTCAAAGAACCGTTTCACCTGGATATAGTCTCCTCGGGGGAAAAAGATCTTGTGAAGAGTAAACTCTTTTCGGTAGAGCACCTTATCGCCCTGGTTTCTCAATACCGAATGGTATTCGCCCATGGGAGGCTGCAGGTGATTGTTGACGGGGAGCACGTCGAGCTCATACCCGGACGGGGGGACAACAATCACCTCCTCAATCGTTGTGTGGGGGTAGGCGAAGTAGATCGGATGTTCACGATCCCAGTGAGGAAACGGGCTTTTTGACTTCACGAACACCGGTTTGACCAGCATGCGGGATCCCAGCAGAATCCCATAGTCGGGCACAGTCAGAGTGTAGGCAAACTCAATGGCTTCCTCGGAGGCATCAGCGGTAATGGGAAGTGTATCAAACCCAACTAAATCTATTTCCGCGGAAGGAAAGCTCTTTTCCAGGCTCTCCCGGAGACGGCGCTCGCACTGCCGGCTCGATAGCATGAACAAGTCGTTCTTCCATTCGATCACCTCCTGACCTTCGTACCGGATGGTCAATCGAATCCGGGCGCTTCCGTCAGGGCTCAATTCGACGGTCACTATGCGGTGACGGATGTTCGTAGCAGCACTCATGGGCGGGGTCGTGATCTCCTCGAAACTAGAGTGTTTGCCTACACGTATACCGCGAGTTAGATGTTTCTCCCAGGAAAGCTGACCAAACGGAGCGAACCGTGTGCCCGGGTCATAGGCGAACGTTGTGTCTCCAAACTCCACCACTGCGACCTCATCCTCAACCTGCTCGATAAGTGAGACTTCGGGGTCGAAAAAACGAGTGTCGCGGGGCACGATCAACGCGACATCGGCAGGGAAACCCGCCGCCCGTACCAGGGCCACGAAGAGCAGGTTGAGCTCATCGGCAGTTCCGTAACCATAGTCCCAGACATCACGAGCCGACTTTCTGTCCTTGAGTCGTTCTCGTTTTCGCTCCTTCTTGGAGAGTGCTTCCTCGTAGGAGAGATTTCGCAACCTTTGGACAGCGGCGTAGAGATTCCGTAGTTGGCTCTCACCTGGCTCGTCCCTGGACACAAGTGTGTTGACAACGGAATGAAACTTTCTAGGCTTACCGATGAACTCGTCAAAAGTCTCCTGAATCTGTTCGATAAGTAAAGTGGCAAAGTATCCCCGTACCGATCCCAGCATCCCCGTGTGCTGGTAATGCATCACCACGACTTGCTCTGGGGGCATGTAGGGCTCCACTATGAAAGCTGGAATCTCCTTCAGTATTGAGGTGTAAAGACCCCCTGTCGGATGAAAGCCGCTGCCCGGGCGCAAGCCGCGGGCCAGGAACTGCCCTGGTCTCTCAGCGTGTTGCCTCCAACTCAGATTTGCCTCCCGGACGAACAGAGGCTCCTGAACGATCCAGACCTGACCGCCGGGAGTGAAACCTTTACTCTTCACCCGGTAGCCGTACTCGATGATCGACCCGGCTTGGACTTCGGGCAACGTGAGGGTTTTGGCGAGCATGCGCACCTTCCGAGCCCTCAGGATCGTTTTGTCGTAAATGGGGCCCCGGAACTCGATTGTCTGACCGTCCGGCTGAGTCACCCGCCCCGCGAAGTCTTGAACTTCCTGCCTGCCGCGCAAGAATGGGATTTCCAGGTTAGCGTGCTCTCTTCCGGCTGCATTGAAGACCTTGATACGGCGGTATACATCCATTGTCCCTTTGATGTCGTCGCGAAAGTCTCTCTTGAGCAGGATCATAGCGCTGGAACCAGGCTCGACAGGATTGTCCGCCAGCACCAGGTCAGCTGGCGGAATGGGAGGCCAATCCTCAAGGACCTGCGCCGCCAACCCGGATTCGCCCAGCCACAGAAAGGGACCCACCAGGAAGATCGGAAGGTATCTGCAGACTGAGTTCTGGAACATTGGCGCTATCTGTTTCCTTCCAAGACAGAGGGAGCGGAACGTTACGGCCTCGGCCGGGATCTGAGGGGATCGGTCACTTGAATCTGCAAAGGACAGTCAGGGCAGCTTCAGAGGACGAAGGTTGCCGGGCCGCTTTCCCACACCTGGTTTTTCAGAGTTGAACCTAGATTACACAACCGGACCGGGAAAGTGAACAACCCGACCGGGAATTAGGGCGCCTGCTCCCTCTGAGCCGCCCCTGAGACTCACGCTATCGGGAATCCTAATCCCCAAGAATAAAGATTCCGAGAATCGATCATCGGTGCCGCACTACTCTCTTGACCAGCTCATCCAGATCACCCGCACCCTGGCCCACGGTCAGAGACCTCGATGAACTCGACCTCTAGTTGGGCGTTGTCCTGCAGGTTGCTCGGGATGGAGGCCAGTACTACGCGGAAGTGGCGGCTGGAACCTCCTAGCGGGGCGGGGGTACTGCGAACTTGGCAACAAGGTATTCCTGCTGCTCCTGGGTTAGCTCCTCCCAGAGCTGCTCTTGGGTCGAGGCATCCCCAGTCTTGTAGAGGCGGAGGAAGGGTTCCCAGTCTCGCAAGGCTGGGTCCTGGCCAGCCGGGTCTTGGGCAGCCAGGTCCTTGCCACAGAAACGACACCTGTCAGCGACGTCCAGTATCAACTGCGAGCACTGGGGGCAATGCTTCATCTAACCCTCCGCTGGTCCGTGGTGAGCATATCAGACCTTTCGGTGTCGGCTCTCCGTGACCTACAGCAATCGGTGCGGGAGAACGAAGACTTTCCCCGACCTCAGCTCGGGTCTAGAGCTGAGGGTCCCTTTCCCCCCTGACGTATGATTGTCCCACTGTCACACAGGGAAAAGCCTTGTCCCCCAGGCAAGCCACCTGTCGGACTGTCCGACAAGGAAAAAGCGTGTCCCCCAAGTAATATTAATAGTAATAGAGATAGAAGTTCACTGGTTCCAAGCCTCAGGGGTACAGCAATCAGACATTTTGCTTGCGTTGCACTGCCCCTTCCGACAGAGTGGAGCGGCTACCGAACATGAGTGATTACCTGGCAAGTCTTCGCGAATACTGGCTGGTCCACCTTCTGCTGACCCTCTACACTGTCACTTTGGCTTACCACGCCTGGGTGGGAAACAGGAAAACTCATAACCTGACAGACTACTACGTTGGAGGACGAGCTCTCGGGGGAGCCGCGATCGGCCTTTCCTTTTTCGCCACTTACTCCAGCACCAACAGCTTCGTGGGTTTTGCCGGGCAGGCATACACCTGGGGAACTCCCTGGTTTCTTCTGGTTCCTTTCGCTCTGGGCTTCACCCTTTTATCCTGGGCATTGATCGCCGGCAGGCTGCGTGATTTTGCGGAGCATCTCGGCTCGCTGACGATTCCCGACTTGCTCGCATTCCGTTTCGGAAGCCAGGCCGTGCGAGTCTGGGCTTCCGTCATTGTGCTGTGTGCCAGCTTTCTTTACATGACCGCCGTGTACAAGGGCATTGGCAACCTCCTGGCCGAGTTTCTGGGGGTACCTTACGGATTGGCGATTGTCCTTGTGGTTGTGATCGTAATGATCTATACGGCGGCCGGGGGATTCATTTCCGTGGTCAAGACCGACTCGGTTCAAGGTGCAGTCATGATCGGGGCGGCCGTGCTCCTCTTCTGGGGGACGGTCCGGGCAGCCGGTGGCCTCGGAGCCCTGCAAGCTGTTCGAGGCCACCCGGGGGGAGCTCATCTCTTCACCTGGAACGCGGGCATCGCCTTGCCACTGCTTCTCGGCGTTCTCTTCTCTGGGACCATCAAGGCAGTAGTGGAACCGCGTCAGCTCTCGCGCTTTTACGCTCTCAAATCCGGCTCTGCCGTTCGAACCGGCATTTGGGTTTCCGGTCTGAGTTTTCTGGTCGTTTACTCCATGCTCGTTCCGATAGGACTCTACGCCCGAAAAATCTTTCCGGAGGGGATTTCGGACACTGACATGGTGGTTCCCAGGCTTCTCAGCAGCGAAGGTATTTTTTCTGAGGGCGCCAGTGCCTTCCTGATGGTGGCGATGGTCTCGGCGGCAATGTCCTCTCTCGACAGTGTGCTGCTGGTTATGGCTACCACTACCGACCGAGATATCGTGAGCCTCATTCGGCACCCAACCAGCGATAGAGCCGCTCTATGTGCCACTCGAGTCTGGGTGGGGGTGTTTGCTCTGATTACGGCGGTGATTGCCCTGAATCCGCCCGGAGGGATTGTCACGCTGACAGCTTTTTCCGGTTCCCTGTATGCAGCTTGCTTTTTGCCCTCCATCGTGCTGGGACTCTACTGGAGGCGTGGGAATCGGACCGCTGTCCTGGCGTCCTTTAGCGGAGGCGGGCTCGTTCTCGCTCTCTGGAGATTCCTGCCGCTCAACAACACGATTCACTCCGTGTTTCCCGCGGTTCTCACTTCTTTTGCCGCCTACGTTTTTTTCTCCCTGTTGTTCCCAAGCTACTCGGAAGGAAAGGTGAACCGGCTTTTTTCGAAGGTGTGAGGCAGGGTTCTGGGTTCTGGGGATGATGATCTGGATGAGAGGTGACAATCCAGCATTAATGATTATAGGGACATCCACTTACTTCAGCCGGGCCTGATACGGCACGTGCAGCATCCTGGCGGCCTTCTTCTTGGCCTTCTCACCCCGCCGGAAATGCTTCACGGTTGGGTAAGACAGCGATTGGAACAGGTCTCTCCGGGCTCAGTCAACCGCGACATCGCTGTGATTAAGGTCATGTTCAGGATGGCCTTCGAATGGGGTATCTGGATCAGCACCCGCTGGCCCTTTTTCCGGTCTTGCCAGTTCGCCAAAGGGCTCAACAAAGCCTTGAGGTGTCCGAGTTCCGACTTCTTATCGAGGCCATGCCGAACCCAACGTTGGCTGCATATGTGGCGATTCTGGGGGAGACTGCCATGCGCAAGCAGGAAGCACTCTTTCTGAAGTGGTCGCACATCGATTTCAAATCGAAGATCGTCAATGTGGAGCACACCAAGAACAACAGGGTGCGCCAGATCCCCCTGAGTGATTATTCGATTTCGTGGCTGCGGCGATTGATTCACCTCGTGCAATGCCCGTACGTCTTTGTCAATCCGGTCACTGGAGGACGCTGGGCGAACCCTGAAAAGGGTTTTGAGCGCGGTCGGAAAAGAGCGGGACTGAATTGGGTGGGTTTCCATGATCTCCGCCGCTTTCGGGCCACGCAATGGAACCGGTTGGGCGTAGACCTCAAGACCATTCAGGAGCTTTTAGGCCATGCCTATATTCGCACCACGATGCGCTACGTCGGTTTTGTCGATGCTGCACTGGATGATGTGCGGAGGGCTCAAACACTGGAAGCTCGAGAGTTGGATCAGTCTCCAAGTGGGAGACAAATGGGAGACACCAGCTGTTTGTGACAGCGCCTAACAGCCGTAAGTCATTGAAAACTCTGGAGCCGGCGAGAGGACTTGAACCCCCAACCTACGCATTACGAATGCGTCGCTCTACCAGTTGAGCTACGCCGGCTCAAAAGAGAAAAAGATTCTAGCACGCAACGAGTTACAGGGTTTTGGTCAGTGGCGGCTGTGCCTTCCTCTGAAAAGGATTACGAGATTGTCGCCCGGTTTTCGCCCGCTTCGGATTGCTCTCCTTCCAGGGACTGGAGCTGACGAACTTCCTCCAGGTAGGGTTCGAACCCTTTGAGGTAGAGTTCGGTGGTCCTTGGATCGACGTGTCCGAGCAGGCTGCGAACGGTATCCACGGGCACTCCGTTGCGTCTCCACTGGCAGGCCCTGAAGCGACGCAAGTCGTGAAAGCCCACCCATTCCAGTCCAGCCGCCTTGGCTCCCCGCTTGAAAGCCCTCTCGGGATTCCTCCATCGTTTTCCTGTGCGTGGATTAACGAAGATGTACGGGCAGTTGACATACCGCACGAGTTTGGCAAACCACGCGAGTGCATAGTCGGAGAGAAGTCGAGTGGCCTAGAAATCCCGGTCGGCACGCCGTCGCAGAAAGTTGGCAGTGGCGCATCGCTCAACTATACAAGACTGCCAACAGGCTGTGAATTGTACTTTGGTGCTACATTGGTCGGACTTGGGGGCAGGGTTCCGCGAGGCCATTGGCCGGTACCACTTTGGTACCGTTAAGAATCGGGTTTTGGGAAGTTCTGTTTTCTCAGTTAGATAGGATAGACAGGATAGACTGGGTTAGACGCTAAATCCTTTATTTTCAATCGATTGCTAACTTCCCAAGCTGGACGTCGCGGGTTCGATTCCCGTCTCCCGCTCCAATGTTTTCAATGACTTAGAGCGATTTAGCCGGATCGTTGGTACAGGCTCGTAAGGCTCCGAGGCCCATTCTCGGTACCGCACCCTGCCCGAAGGCCAATCCTCACGAATTTAACTTTCTTTCCTTCCCTTGGCCTCAGAGTTCGGGAAGCTAGGTATGTAGCCCAAGATATTCCCGTGTACAACGGGAGGAAAGGGAGACACCTTCGTTGGCTATTCCCGGGTTCTGGGAGGTGCTCCGAAGGTTCTGGAGCCCCCAAGAAGTCCCCGGAACTATTCAGCTGACCTTTGCTGGGCCTGTTGAAGCTTTACCCGACACTCACCACGTCTAACAGTTTCTTGCCAGCGGCGATTAGCAGAGGAAACCGACTTTCGGGTACGGCAACCCAACCGCGATCGATCTCGAGAAAGAAAGCATCGACGGGGCAATTTTTCCAATTTGGCAGCGATACAGCAGTCATCGCATAGAATGTAGACGTGCCTGCTCGCATGGCGACAGTCTGTCTCGTCCTCACTCTCGCGTCGGCCCCGCTGGTTTTGCCCCTGGCGCTGGCCCTCTGGCTGGCGGCGCTGGGGGCTCTGAGCCGCTGGCGACCAGTCTGGGGGCTGACGCTCTTCCTAGTGGTCGTTTCCCTTGACGCGGAAGTTAATTTTGTTAATGTTTCGTCACGTTTCCCGTTCTTCTCGAAGGCATTACGAATGCGTCGCTCTACCAGTTGAGCTACGCCGGCCCGGCGGCGGAAAAGAGACATTTATATTCCAGATTGCGAGCGCGTTCCTCGTTTCGATTACCCGAGACCTGAGCCCAGGCTTGCGAACCGGCCAGACACTTGTCAGGATTATCTTAAAGTGAACAACAGACGCCCGGCTCCAGCAGCCACAATCTTTCTCCTGATTCTCGTGCTTGCATTCAGTTCTCTGCCGGCCGAGACGCACCGCATCGTTTTGACCCGTGCCAGGGACGGCGTCCATGTCGAGTCCTGGCGAGTCACGAGTCGGGAACTCGGGCTCCGGAGCGGGGCTGGATTCTCAGTTGAGAAACTGACCTTGCACGGAGGAAAGCAGGAGGGTGTCGACCTCATTGTCATCGACAACGGCCGGTTGCGCATCAGAGTCATTCCCACGCGTGGAATGGGGATTCTGGACGTGAAGAGGGGAGACATCCGACTGGGATGGGATTCGCCGGTCAAAGAAGTCGTCCACCCCCGCCACATCAACCTGCACGACCGCGGTGGACTCGGCTGGCTGGAAGGGTTCAACGAGTGGTTGGTGCGTTGCGGTCTGGAATTTGCCGGGCAACCCGGGAAGGATTCCTTCATCAACAATCTCGGCGAAACCGCGGAGATGGATCTGACTCTCCACGGCAAGATCGCCAACATTCCCGCTTCGGAAGTCGAAGTCCTGATCGACGAGGTCCCGCCCTATCGGATCCGGGTTCGCGGCCGGGTCGATGAGCGCATGTTCTATGGTCCCAAACTCGAACTGTGGACAGAGATTGCTACCCAGCCCGGCTCCAATCGCTTTACCCTCTCCGATCGACTGACCAATCACGGCTCCCATGACCAGGAGTTTCAGCTCATCTATCACGCCAATTACGGCCCACCTCTGCTGGAAGAGGGCACCAGGTTCGTGGGGTCCGTATCGCGCGTCTATCCCTTTAACGAGCATGCCGCCCGTGACGTGGAGACTTTTGATCACTATGCCGCCCCAAAGATCGGTTTCGTCGAGCAGGTGTACACAATTTATCCCCTCGCCGACGAGCAGGGTCGCACCACCGTTGCACTCCGCAATCAGGATGCTACGCGAGCGGTTTCGATGAGCTATTCCATAGCACAACTGCCCTACCTGACTCTGTGGAAAAACACTAACTCGCTGGAGGAGGGATACGTCACCGGAATCGAGCCGGGCACCGGATTTACCTACAACCGCCGGGTGGAACGGCAGTTTGGCAGAGTCCCGAAGCTAAGGCCGGGTGAAACTCGACACTTCGGAATCGAGGTCGCAATTCATGAGGGCGAGGCAGAAGTGAGCAGGGTTTTGGATCAGATCTCCAGGATTCAGCCTGGCCGGGAACGGATCCTCGAGCCCACGCCTCAACCAAGAGTTCAGCTCTTGGACCGTTCCAGATAACGACCTTCCTGGGGATCGACGCGCACGACTTCTCCGACGGAAATGAAGGGCGGCACCTGGATCACGGCACCGGTTTCCAGGGTGGCCGGCTTGGGTGAGTTACTGGCTGTGGCTCCCTTCAGTTCGGGTTCGGTTGCGACAATCTGCAGTTCTACTACGGGAGGCGCTTCGATGCCGATCGGTTCTCCTTCATAAAACTCCACCTCGATCTGCTGGCCTTCCTTCAGATAGTTCCGGAACTCCCCTAGAGCTTCGTCATCCAGGGCAATCTGTTCATAGGTTCGGATGTTCATGAAGTGGTAGAGGTTGCCGTCGGTGTAGAGATACTCCATCTCGTGCTGCTCCAGCGTGGCCCGCTCGACGTTCTCCTGGGAGTTGAAACGAATCTCGTAGGAGGAACCCGATCTGAGGTTGCGCAAACGGAGTCGCACGATCGCACCTCCCTTACCGGGATTTCGGTGCTGGTATTCCAAAACCCGGTGAGGGCCTCCCTTATAAAGAATAACGTTTCCTTTTCGAATCTGAACTGCTGAAGTCATGGGGAGTACGATATCAAGTCTAGATTGTTGATTCCAAGTTTCAGCCCAGAACCCAGAACCGAGAACCTAGAGCACCGGCATCTCGTAGCAGGCGGCTTCCCCGGCAGTTCGAACCAGCAGGAATCGGCCGGCCAGGGTGGGACTGTTCCAGGTCTTGCCCTCGAAGACACGAAAACGCGCCAGCTCCGTCAACTCCTCGGGATTCGGGTCAATCAGCACCATCTCTCCCATCTCAGTCTGCAGGAGCAGATGAGAACCGACCAGCAGCATTTGTCCGTGTCCATAGCGTCCGCGTTTCCATACGCGCCGTCCGGTCTCGGGATCCAGACTGACCAGAATTCCGTCGTCGAGGCCATAGACATAGCCCCGGTGGTACACGATGTTGGCGAACTTCGACTTCATGCGGCGGCTTTCCCAGACGAGTTCAACCGAGAGACTATCGGCAGTGGAGAGACGCACCGAAAAGAGCTTGGCGCCCGCTCCGTAGCCGCTGGAGGCCATTACTCGGTCGCCTGGAAGCTGCAGAGGCTGCATGACATTGGGCTGGCGGTCGGGCCACTCGCGGCTCCACAGAACCTGACCGTTCTCAGGATCGTGCGACGTAATACTGCTATGGTTAAAACTCACAATCTGGGGAACGCCCGCCAGATTCATAAGGGTGGGCGAGCTGTAGCCAATCCGGTCGTCACCTCCGGACCAGATCATGTCGCCCGAGTTCCGGTCGTAGGCGACCAGCAACTTCCCTTCTCCTCCAGCGGTCACGATCACCCGCCCTTCGAGGACCAGGGGCGAAGCGCTATAGCCCCATTCAGGAACACTGCTTCCATTTTCCTGGAGGACATCTCTCTTCCACTTGAGCGTCCCACTTCCCAGATCCAGAGCATTCAGGATCCCGGTCGCTCCCGTGGCGAACACGACATTTCCATCGATGGCGGGCGTCGAGCGGGGACCCGCTCCTCCGAGAACTGTCGAGTAGCGAGCCCGGTCTTCGTGCACCCAGCGAATCTCCCCACTGCCTAGCTCGTAAGCGACGACGAACTCGCTGTCTCCTCGCTGTTCCTGCGTAATGGCCAGATTCTCGACCACCGCGAAGCCCGACCAGCCCTCTCCCACCGGCTGCCTCCAGACTTCACGAGGGGGAGTGCTGGCCCAGTCTGTCTGCAGGGTCACCTCGGGGATCGTGGCATTGCGGTGGCGACCCAGAAACTGGGGAAAGGGATGATCAGTGACCAGGGACAGGGACGCCCCTCTGTCGGCGGCTACGGGCGCTTCCTCCAACCCCGAATCCCAGCGCCAGGCCAGGATGGGCACCATATCGCCGCTGACTCCCTGGACCCTAACCAGATTGAAAAACACGACTCCCAGCACCACTATCAGGCCCAGACCCCACAAACGGTGCTTCCAGCGGATGCGGGACAGGAAGAAGAACCAGAGCAGCAGAGCCAGAACGGTCAGCAGAAGGCTTCCGACGGAGCTCATGAAGCGGTTCTGGCGGATACCGGCGACGAACCCCCACGCTCGTATCTGTAGAACAGCGGCCAGAGCCAGGATGATCCAGGCCGGCCACCAGCGGATCTGATTCTTCCTTAGACTCATGTTTGTTCCTGGCAACCCTGAGTTCAATGTTACACAAATCGGTGAGGTTTGCAGCAACCGCAGTCAGCGGTTTATGCTGGCTGCCATGAACCGACAGCATTGCCAACGTCGACGCCTTGTTTCGAATCGTCCCTGCCGCGTGACTCTTGGGGCAACAGTTCTAGGCTGCGTGCTGACCTTCACCGCCCTCGGGCAGCAGACCAGTGTCAAGCCCGACATCAATGAGCCCTTCGAAAATCCCGATGTCGACAACTACATTGAGCGCTTCGAAAGGGATGGTCGGGAAGTCTTTGACAAGCGTGAGGAGATCGTCCAGGCCTGTTTCCTCAGGGAGGGAATGGACGTAGCTGACGTTGGTGCGGGCACCGGCTTTCTCACCCGGATGTTTGCGCGAGCAGTCGGCGAAAAGGGAACCGTATGGGCCGTCGACATCTCAAACGAGTTCATTCAGCACATCCAGAAGACGGCCCGCGAGGAGGGTCTGTCCAATATCAAGGGACTGGTATGTGACCAGGACGACACCCGACTTCCTCCCAACTCGGTCGATCTGGTGTTCATGTCTGACGCCTACCATCACTTTGAGTTCCCCGCAAAGACCATGGCTTCGGTGCACCGCGCACTTCGTCAAGGCGGGCAATTGATCGTGATCGATTTTTACCGCAAGGAAGAGGAGACTGACGAGTGGCTCCTAGAGCACGTGCGAGCCGACCGGGGAACGGTGACTCGCGAGATCCAGGCGGCCGGATTCGGGATCGTCGGTGACGCCCACTTCCTCAAGGAGAACTACTTCTTGCGCTTCCTCAGGATCGATCCCGAGACGAGTTTGAGGCACTGAAGCCTCATTTCAATTCAGAAGTTATTTCCCGCCATTTCAACCCCGGAAGACACTTTTTTTCGCCACAAGTGTACCCCGTCTCAAAAGTAGCGATATCAAGTTGCATTTTTTCGGCCGGATGTGATACTTTTTTGGTTGAGATTTAACGAAAGACAACGAATACGATCAAAAGTTTCCGTTTTATCTGTACACAACCCTCCATAAGAAGAACCGGCGGAGTAGCCCCCTCCGCCGGTTTTTTTTGTGGTGCCCTGCACCCCGAAGACCCTGGCCTTTTCTGCTATAACTCCTTGCTTAGTACTCCCTTTCATAAGTAAGGAGGAGCCCCAATGTTCAAAAGCGTAATCGTTTGCACTCTGTCTTTGACCCTGGCTACCTGCAGCTCCGATGGAACCGATCCAACCTGGGAGCTTTACCAGATCTTTGAAGATGAATGGGAGTTTCGGCTACAGGAGGACCCGCTGTTTGCCACCTCGGTTGGAGTTCACGACTTCAACGATCGACTTCCCGAAGTCAACGAAGCGGCCCAGAAGCGACGAACCCGCTTCCTGGAACAGCTTCTGACCCGGCTTGACGGGATCGACCGGAGCCGACTCGCTCCCCAAGATTTGATCAACCTGGACATCTTCGGGATCCAGCTCGACTCCCGGATCGCCTCCTTTCGCTACCGCTCTCATCTGATCCCGATTCTGGCGGACAGCGGATTTCACACCAGCTTCGCCCGTCTTCCTGAGAATGTACCTCTGGCCGCGGTGCGGGACTACGAGAACTACATCTCACGAATGGAGGCTCTTCCCCGCTACATGGGAGAGCACATCGAACTGATGCGAGAGGGCCTGAGAACCGGATTCACACAGCCCCGGATCATTCTGGAGGGGTACGAAGGATCGATCCAATCTCAGATAGTGGGGGACCCCAGTGAGAGTGTTTTCTATGCACCTTTTCAGCACTTCCCCCCCGCCGTGTCGGAAGGAGAATACGAGCGGCTTCGGGAGGCTGGGAAGCGCGCCATTCTTGAGTCCGTTGTGCCGGCCTACGGGGAATTCCTCGAGTTCATGGTCAATGAGTACCGTCCTGGCGCTCGCTCCACGCTGGGTGCTTCGGATCTCACCAACGGGCGCGAGTACTATGCTTACCTGATCCGCCATTTCACGACTCTGGATCTGACCGCCGACCAGGTTCACGAGATTGGTCTGAAAGAAGTCGCTCGGATTCGGGAGGAAATGAACGAGGTCATCCGAGAGGGCGGATTTGAGGGCAACTTTGCCGACTTTCTGCAGTTCCTGCGCACCGACCCCCGCTTCTACCCGAAGACTCCCGAGCAGCTCCTGAAAGAAGCCTCTTACATCGCCAAGCGAATGGACGGCAAGCTACCCGCTCTTTTCAAGACGCTCCCGCGACTCCCCTACGGAGTGGAACCGGTTCCCGCACCGCTCGCTCCCAAGTACACAGCTGGCCGTTATGTCGGTGCTCCTATCGGCAGCACCCGACCGGGATACTACTGGGTAAACACTCATTCTCTGGCGAGCCGCACTCTGTATACACTCGAGGCGCTCACCCTTCACGAAGCCGTGCCCGGTCATCACCTCCAGAATGCACTGCGCCAGGAGCTGACGGAGCTTCCCGACTTTCGGAGGTTTTCCAGTTTCAACGCCTTTGGAGAAGGCTGGGGACTCTACTCGGAACGGCTGGGACTGGAGGCCGGTTTCTACATGGATCCCTACAGCAACTTCGGGCGGCTCACCTATGAAATGTGGCGAGCCTGCCGCCTGGTTGTGGACACCGGGCTGCACGCCATGGGCTGGACCCGACAGCAGGCCATGGACTACCTGGCTTCCAACACGGCTCTTTCCCTGCACGAAATTCGAACCGAGACGGACCGTTATATCTCCTGGCCCGGGCAGGCGCTGGCCTACAAGTTGGGCGAGTTAAAGATCCGGGAGCTGCGGGCAAGATCGGAGAAGGCCCTGGGAGAAAGGTTTGATATCCGGGAGTTCCACGACGCGGTGCTGCTCAACGGATCCATTCCGTTGTCGGTCCTGGAAGATCAGATTGATCTGTTTATAGAGCAGCAGCTGAGCAAAGCTGATTCCCGCAAACGGAGCCGCGAGGGTTAGCGACCGGAGAATTGGGATCTCCCCGCCCTCAAGGTCGGGCTGCGTTTTCCGGCGGCTCACAAAACCAGGCCAGGGCCTGGGAAACATCGAGGTCCGGGGGAAGCTGGTCTGCCCGGGGATCTGTGTGCTTGAACCGATCGAGTAGCTGTCCCTGCAAAGAACCGAGTGTCTCGGCCAGCTCGGGCCGATCGGCCAGGTTGGTGAACTCCTGCGGATCCTCCACCATATCGTAGAGCCTGTGTTCGATGCCGGTCGGGGGGTTCCCGGTGGCATACCCCAGAGCCAGATCATGTTGGCCGCTCGTGAAGATGTATTTCCAGCGACGGGTCCGGAGCATGGCCTGGTTATCCGGCAGATACTCCGCAAACAGACTCTGGCGATGCTCTCTCGCCTGACCTCTCACGACCTCCTCAAAACTCACCCCCTGCACACCTGGCAGGGGTGGGATTCCGAGCAACTCGAGAATGGTTGGGACCAGATCCACAAACTCAACCAGGGCCTGATTCACCGCGGGGGCGATTCCGGGGCCTCGAGCCAGCAGAGGAGCCCGCACCACCTCCTCCCACATCGTGTGCTTCTCAAAGCGACTGTGGTGTCCCAGCAGATAGCCGTGGTCTCCCACATAGATCACCAGAGTCTTCCCGGACAGCCCCAGACGGTCCAGTTCCTCGAGAACCAGACCAACGTTCTTGTCCAGATACTCCACCGACGTGTAGTAGGAGGCGATAATCCCTTTCTTGTCTTGCTTGGTCAGATCCCGGAAGATGGCCGGGACCAGGGCCGCATCATCGGGTCCGACTTCGGGAATCGTCATGTCTGCCGGGTTGTACTTACCGGAGTACTCGACGGGGAAGTTGAAGGATGAGTGCGGCTCCGCAAAGCTAAGCCAAAGACAGAAGCGCTGCTCGGACCGGGTACGCAGAAATTCGATCGCCTTTTCGGCAAAATAGGTCCCCTCACTGTGCTCGTCGATCTGCGAACCCGGGAGCACGTCAGCGTTGAGCCAGATACGCGCCGGGTCGCGAAACGGTCTCCAGGATGGCCTCACACGAGTTGTTTCCCGGGGCTGTGACGGGCCCATCATCTCCAGCCACTCGCGATATTGACCCCGATCGACTCGATACTCGAAGCCGTGACGCAAACTGCTGTTGAAGTGCATTTTACCAACGGCTCCGGTTCGAAACCCGAATCTCTTGAGATGCTCCGCAATGGTGGTCTGATCTTCGCTCAGGGGAGTTGGAAGAAGAGTGACTCCCACCGCGTGCGGGAGCTTCCCTGTGATCAATGACTGGCGCGAAGGGGTGCAGAAGGGCGAGTTCACATAGGCCCGCTCGAAGCGCGCTCCCTGCGCTGCCAACCGGTCGAGATTGGGCGTCCTGATCACGGCATTCCCGTACGCCCCGAACACGCCGATGGAATGATCGTCTCCCATGATGAAGAGAAGGTTGTGGACGGGCTCGGGCTGGACCGGTGCTTCCCCAGGCACACCACAGCCCACTGTCAAAAGGGCAGCCAGTGACAATACTGCTGCAGATTTGGGTCGGTAGCTCGACATTTGGTTCACCGGGACTTAGGATTTCAGGGCTCGAAGAGAGATTAAACCAATCTGGATAACTTCGCCATGCTCAAAAGGGAACGATCCACGTCGGACGTTCTAGAACCCAGAACCCAGAACCCATATGAACACTGAGAGCTTCCGAGCCCACTGTCTCTCATTCCCCGGGGCCACTGAGGATCTGAAATGGAAACACGACCTCGTTTTCTCAGTGGGGGGCAGAAGATGTTTGCGGTGCTGGTCCTGGAACCGACCCAGCCCCACAGCGCCTCTTTCAAATGCACACCCGAAGTGTTTGCCGAATTGACCGAACAGGCCGGTGTGTCCCCGGCTCCCTACCTGGCCCGATACCACTGGGTGGCTATAGAGGAGCTCCACACCCTGGAGGCGGGAGTGACGAAGGACTTGCTGGGGGAGTCATACCGACTGGTCTTCGAGCGCCTTTCCAGGAAGCTTCAAGGTGAAATCTCCAACTCGACTTGAGGAGCTGACCATGTGTGGAAAATCGCGTCTTTCGGGACGACTCTCTCTGACCCTGCTGGCGGGGTTCTCAACTTGGCAGCCCCTGGGGGCAGTCTCCACCGACAAGCCCACGGAGTGGACTGCCGAAATGGCCTTGCAAGTTAAGCAGGTCGGCAGCGCTGAGGTTTCCCCCGATGGCAGTCAGGTGGCCTTCCTGGTTGGGGAAGCGATCATGGAGGGTGAAAAGAGCGAATGGCTCTCTCACATTCACATTGCCAACTCGGATGGGAGTGGCTCCTTCCAACTGACCCGCGGGGAGAAATCCGCAACTTCGCCGGCCTGGTCGCCGGATGGAAAGTGGATCGGTTTTACTTCCTCCCGCTCCGGCAAACAGAACATCTGGAGAGTCCGGCTGCAGGGCGGTGAAGCCCAGCAGATCACCGACGAAAAGGGCGGTATCGGTTCCTTCAAGTGGTCACCGGACGGCAAACGGATCGCTTTCACAATGCCCCTGCCCCCCGCTGACGAGGAAGAAAAGAAGAAAAAGGAGAAGTGGGATGCAAGAGTCATAGACGAAGGCTTGAAGAACGCTGACCTTTACGTCGTGAGTCTGGAGAAACCGGACTTCCCGGTGGAAAAGATCACAGATGGCGAAGTTCACCTCGGCGGGGCTTTCTCGGGCGGGATGGACTGGTCTCCGGACGGAGAACGAGTCGTCTTCGCTCACACGCCTCTTCCCAGAGCCGACTCCTGGCCTCAAGCCGACATTTCGGTAGTGCATCGGGCGACCAAGAAAGTCAGCACTCTGGTGAGTACAGGGGCGGCGGAAAGCTCGCCTGCTTTTTCTCCGGGTGGGGAGTGGATCGCCTTTGTCGGGAGTGACGATCCTCCCTCCTGGGCATTCTGGGGTCATGTCTACATCATTCCTGCCGGCGGTGGCCAACCTCGCCGGCTGGCTCCCACTTACGATGAACAGCCCGGGATTCTGGGCTGGGCCGACGATGGCCGGCACATCTTTGTCTCGGAGACTGCCAGAACCGTTGAAAGCGTCTTCCGACTTCCTGCAGACGGCAGCCCACCGGTCGCGGTGACACCTGGCTCTCACCATCTCGACTCGCCCTCGATCAATCGGGGTGCGAGCCATCTTGGTTTTGTCTCACAGACACCGGGCCGGGCTCCTGAAGTCTCGGTGACAACTCTTGCAGCCTTCTCTCCCCGGATCGTCAGCTCCGTGCAACAGTTGCCTGACGTGGAAATCGGAAACACCGAGGTCATCCACTGGAAATCCACTGACGGCATGGAGATTGAAGGCCTTTTGACCTATCCGGTTGGTTACGCAGCCGGCAAGCGAACCCCTCTTCTGGTGATTGTGCACGGGGGTCCCACGGGGGTTTTCACACAGAGCTTCATCGGGACGCGTGGCACTTATCCGATCGCTGCCTTCGCGGCCCAGGGCTATGCGGTCCTGCGCAGCAACATCCGGGGCAGCAGCGGTTACGGCAAGAAGTTTCGGTATTCCAACTATGGAGACTGGGGTGGTGGAGACTACCGGGACATCATGTCGGGAGTGGACCATGTTGTCCACATGGGAGTTGCCGACCCGGACCGGCTGGGAGTCATGGGTTGGAGCTACGGAGGCTACATGACTTCCTGGATCATCACCCAGACAGACCGTTTCAAGGCAGCCTCGGTAGGGGCAGGAGTGACCAATCTAATGTCCTTTACGGGCACGGCGGACATCCCAGGTTTCATCCCTGAGTACTTTGGCGGGGAGTATTGGGACATTTTTGAACAGTGGGCCGCCCATTCCGCCATGTTCAATGTCAAGGGAGTGACGACCCCCACCCTGATTCAGCACGGAGAGAAGGATCTGCGAGTCCCGGTCTCTCAGGGCTACGAACTGTACAACGCCCTGAAGCGTCAGGACGTCGCGACCAGGATGATCGTATCCCCTCGACAGCCCCACGGAATTCGTGAGCCCAAGCTGCAGCTGCAGGCGATGCGAGCCAATCTCGAGTGGTTCAATCAACATCTCAAGGGGGAATGAGTTCCGCATGGTGAGGCGTGACGTTGCGCTTTGAACCTCTTACTTTGTACTTTGTATTCCACTCTTGACCGCTGGTTTTGACTCTTGACGAGAAAACAATGAAGCAAACCGTTCTAGTGACAGGCGGCGCAGGATTCATCGGATCACATGTCGTAGACACTCTTCTCGAGGCCGACTACGAGGTGGCAGTGGTGGATGACCTTTCCACTGGACACATCAAAAACATTCCTGCCGGAGCGTCGTTCTACCAGTTGGACATTCGAAAAGAAGGGCTCGAAGAGATCTTTCAGATGGTTCGTCCCGACTATGTTGCGCACCAGGCAGCTCGCGCCAATGTTCGAGAGTCGCTCGAAAAGCCGGTCCTTTATGCTGAAGTCAACCTGGTCGGGTCGGTCAATCTGCTGGAATTCTGCCGCAAGTACGAAGTTAAAAAAGTTGTCTACGCTTCCACCGGTGGCGCTGTCTATGGTGAACCGAAGCGGCTTCCCTTAGACGAGAGCCACCCCATTCGCCCCCTCGACCCCTACGGCGCCAGCAAACACCATGTGGAGCATCACCTGCACGTCTCTCGGCACAACTCAGGCTTACAGTTCACTACGCTGCGCTATCCGAATGTCTACGGACCACGCCAGGATCCCCATGGCGAGGCCGGTGTGGTAGCTATCTTTACGGCCAGGATGCTCGACAACGAAGCGGTCACGATCAACGGGACTGGTGAGCAGGAACGAGACTTCCTGTACGTGGGGGACGTGGCCAGGGCTAACCTGCTGGCTCTCAAGGCAGGGGAATGCCGGGAATACAACCTGGGGACGGGTCACGGAACATCGGTCAATCTATTGTTCCGGGAACTTCAGAAACTGACGGACTATCCGCAGGACCCACACCATGCCCCCCCCAAACAGGGGGAAGTCTTCAAGATTGCACTCGACTCCCAGGCTGCGCAACGGGATCTGGGCTGGAGGGCCGAGGTCAGTCTGGAAGAGGGCCTGGCCCGGACGGTGGAGAGTTTCCGGTAGCGAGGTGAATGCATTCCCGCTTCCCGGTTTCGAATTCTTTAAAAGCGCTCATGAGAGTGGTAGGCGGCCTCAGGGCGGCAACCGGGAGGATTTAAACGGTCGCGGTCCCGAGCCGCCTCCCACGTGCCTGAACATGGCACTCGAACGTCGACCACTGCGAACACCGACTGCATCACCATTTCCAGCATCATTGGGACGGCCAGAAGGACAATGGCCCGCGAGATGCTGCCCGAGGTGTAATCGCGCCGTTTTCCCTGGATTGAAGATTTCAGGTCTCCCAGAAAACTAGAGACCTGATTCGTTACTGACATCTCTGAGCTGGTCCGGGGTCGCCGTTCCGGGTTCGGAAACAGGAGGAAAATGGAAAGTCTATTTTTTCCCGGAACTCTAGTCCAACACTGAGACTCTTATTTCCTCGCTGTTGGTCCGGATCTCAGGGACGTACATCGCGTACCCCAGCAACGGCAGGGCATGAAAGTCACCGGGAGTTTCCGCTCGTAGTTCGTAGCGCAATTCCCAGAAGCCCTCGGGGAGCTTGTCGATGAAGAATGCAACCTTTCGGTCACGAAGTTCGCGGTGCACCCACCGGGTCCTCCCCGTCAGGCGATTCTCATTGGTCCCCGAAATGCTCTGCTCCCCGCGAGACCCGTCGCCCGCGACGGCGCTCGACCTCAACTGGCGTGCGTAAACCGGGCCTCCGCTGCGCAGGGCAACAGCTTCCAGGCCAGCCGGCTTCAGGTCTTCGAACACCAGGTACTCATAGTTGTTCTTGGCCTCAATCCTGAGTACGACTTCGAGGCGTTCGCCGCTGTTGAGAGTCTCTCCATCCTTCACTCGGACCCGTTCCAGGACATGCCCGTTCAGGAGCGTCGGCCTTGGCACCAGTCGGTAGTACTCGCGCTGGCTGAAGATCTCATAACCCTCAGCCTGGATGGGCTCTTCCAGGCTGAAGAATCTGGCTTCAACCATGTAGTAGAGAGGAGCCTCGCCCTCGGTTCTTCGGATCTCGATCTGATTGGTCTGGTCTCGAATCATCTCCGGGTCGATCGCAAAGCGACTGGGGGCAGAGAGCAATTGGGCGCCCGAAATGTGACGCTCCGCTATCTTTTCGCCGTTGACACGCACCTCATATCCGACCTCCTCTTCGAGCTCTCCACTCACCTCGAGATAGTCGTTGAGGGCCAGGACAACAATGGCGGTGTCGCGGGTGCTGCTCCACTGGGCTCCCCGCCGATTTCTTGATCAGCCAGTTGATGACCGGATCCACCAGGTCGTGGTCAGGGCGGATCTGAAGCAGTGCCCGAAGGGCGAAAGCCGTGGCCTCGACCCCACCTTCAGACCATCTCCAGTGGACTCCGTCCTCACCCCAGTGGGCCGTCGGCAGTCCCCCGCTACCCTGGGAGGACCGCTGGATCAGCTGTGACTGCAGGGGAAGTCGATCTTGCCTGACGCCGTTCTCCAGATTCTCAATCAGGGTTTGGGCCCGCGGCGGGTTGTTCATCTGGTGGGCACTGAGGGCCAGCAGGGCTCGCGTATAGGCATTCAGCCGCTCTCGATTGTTCCAGAGATGATTGAAGGCATTCACCTGGAAGGAACTGGGGCCCGTCCGGCTCACCGAACGATAGGCGCTCAGGCCGTGCAGCATCCAGGCCTGCAGGTCAGGGGTGGTTTCGGCTTCGACGATTTCCTGGTCGAGGAAGCGGGCAGCACGCTGCAGCACATCACTCTTTACGTCCATCTCGGCCTCCAGGGCCAGGCTCAGGCCCCACACCACGTATGCCGTCATGAAGTGGTCGCTGTCGCCTTCCTTCCACCAGCCCCAGCCCCCGTCGCTGTGCTGAAAGTCATAGAGTCGCTGCAGGCCTCTTTCGATCATGTCGTCCAGAAGTCTCAAATCCCGGGGTCCTTTTCGGTGGGTCTGGGAGGCCGTCTCAGCCTCGATGCCGCCAAACAGCTTGCCGGCGATGTCTTCCGCCTCCAGTCCCATTCTCCTGAGGGTTCGAGCTGTGATGGCAGCGGGGAGAAAGCGGCTCATGGTCTGCTCGGTGCAGCCATAGGGGTAGTCGATCAGGTAGGGGAGAGCATCGAGCATCGTCACCGCCAGGCTGGGTGTGACCTGCACGGTCAACCGGGTGCTTTCGGGTTTGCGGGCAGGCAGGTCGAGCGGAATCCTGAGCAACTCCTCCATCGATTTACCGGAAGTCGCGATCAGTTTCTCGATCCCGTGCTCAAAAACAGGATAGACCTTCTCCATGGCATCGGAGTAGTTATCGGCCCGGGCGACGACCTTGAGCCGAGTTTCCCCGGGATGCTCCACTTGGAACCGCCAGTCCACCCGGGTGTCGCCCTGGGCCTCGATCGAGACGCTCTTGCGGGCCTCCGAGAGGGGGGAACCCAGACCGCTGGCCAGCAGTTCAACGCTGGTCCTCAAGGCCCGGCCGGTACTATTGTTGACCACCGCCGAAACCGTCACCGTGTCACCCGTCAGAAAAAACCGTGGAGACTGCAGCCGGACCATCAGGGGCTGGTTGGTGACGACGGTCGTGGTCCCCTGGCCGAAATGGTCACCGCTGGTGATGGCCCGGGCCGTGGCCCGCCAGGTCGTGAGGGTGTCATTGAAGGTGACAGGTACGACGGCCTTGCCGTCTTCTCCTGTGATGACGTCAGGGGTCCAAAGGATGGTAGTGCTGAAATCGCTGCGTACCTGGACGGCTTCCAGATTGGCGGGAGCCGCCGCGGACTTTTGCGCCACGGCGTATCCGCCGATCATTTTCATGTTGGCATTGGCCCGGAGTTCAAAACTACTCTCGGATTCGGCTACCATCATGTCAGCGGCAAGAAACTCCCGGCCATTGGAAGCACGTCTACTAAAATCACGGCCCAACTCTCCCCGAGAAGCTCCCGTCGCCAAGCCGGCCACTCCTGCGCCCAGATCCTGCCTGTTCCCGACCATGACCAGATTTCCATCCGCGTCTTCCTCCAGGCGCAGGTAGCGCTTCTGCTGAAAAGTGCTCTGGGTCTGAACCTGCAGACTTCTCTTGCGGCCGAAGAAAAAGCGCAGCGGATCGGAGGCATAGTCGTCCTGAATTGCGTACACGGAGTCATCCACCACGCCAAATGCGACCTCGGCCGAAACGGGGTTGCCGTGTTCATCACGGGTGATCAGTGTCATCTGGCCCTTCTTGCGGGGCAGATATTCGTCCTGGTTGGCGACGACCTCTACCTGGACGGCATTCTGAACGGGGGGAACGATGAGTTGTTTCGTGTCTTCGTGAATCTGGGTGTCGGATACCATGAAGGCCCGCAGAAACACATTGGGGACGTGCTGGGCCCCGATGTCGATCTGGACCAGTTTGACCGTCCCTTCCAGATGAACCACCTGATAGCTGTAAAGATCTTCCGCCTCCACGCTGAGCAAAACCCAGCGGTCGCTGGTGTGGCTGGCCAGCATGGCTGTCAGTGGCTGCCCCACCCGGGCCATGTCCTGATCGAGTACGATCTCGAGGCCGCCATGGCGATAGCCAAGTTCCTGGCTGCGACGGTCTCCGACCCAGACCTGGGCCTCCGACTGTACCGGGAAGTCGGCTTCCCGGTCACTGACCCAACGGATCCGATAGTAGCCTTCATTCTTCGCTGAGAAGGCCAGCTCGGCTTGACCCTCTTCATCCGTGCGCATCCTGCGGGAGAGAAGCTCTTCATCCCGATAACCGCGATACTTGAGACGCCATCCTGGGGGCAGTTGGACGCCCAATCTTCCTGCATGTCGCTTGCGGAGCTCTTCGCTGCTTGATTCGCGACCCAGGTGGTCGATCCAGATCTCTTCCCAGCGACTCTGGTAGACGGTAACGATTCCCTCTGCCTGGAGAGGACGCTGGTTGGCATCGAGCGTGTGTATCTTCAACTCGACCTTGTCCCCCGGGCGGTAGAGATGGTGGCCAGGTTGCAGATAGGCAAAGTAGCGCTGCCGGGTCACTCGAACTCGACCGCTGGAAACGACTTCCCGGCGCGAAGAGTCACGCACCCGGGCTTCAATCTCGAATTCGACGTCCTGCAAGCCGACAGAGCTGGTATCAATGGTCACAGAAGCGTTTCCGTCCTCGTCGGTTTTAACGGTAGTGCGCTTGACTTCCTGCCCGCGCCAGCCTCCATATTGTCGGTTCCAGCTGTTGTCGGCATCGCGAAGCCAGGCGAATTGATCGGGAGGGCGCCAGTACTGCTGGAAAGGGCGCTGATATACAATGATCTCCGTCTCGGCGCCCACCACCGGACCTCCAAAGTAGTACTCGGTCAGAACCTTCACTTCGATCTCTTCGCCCAGTGAGAAGACCCGGGGCCGATCATCTTCCTGGGGAGGCTCAACCTGCACTCTGAACTCGGGCAGTTTGTATTCCTCCAGCCTGAGCAGGGTCTCTGAACCGATCCAGTTCTTCCGACCCTGATCCCAGAAGCTAATCTTGTACTCTCCCAGGGGCATGGCTTGAGTCAGATCGAGACTTCCCCAGCCGCTCCCAAAGCGGTTCAATGTGACGCCGCTCTTTTCAATGCGGACACCTTTTGGATCGGTGATCTCGATCTCCAGCTCCTGGTCGGACGGCGTGGAGTAACCCTGCGGAGACTCGAGTCGCGCCACCAGCTTCCAGTAGGCCTTCTCCCCGGGTCGGTAAGCCGGCCGGTCGGTGAGCACGTACACTTTCCATTTGGAGTGCTGCGGAGAGTAACCATGGCCCTGGCTGAAGGCCTGTTGATCTCCCTGGGACACGGCCGCGAAGAAAGTGTGGCTGTTGTTTCCCTCTCGGGGAAAGCGCATCCTGGCAACTCCATCGTCGCCGGTCCGGCCCCTTCGGAGCTGCCAGCGGTCGTGTCGGTTCGAATAGCGCCAGACGGAGAACTCGGCCCCGGCTACCGGAGACCCGTCCAGGGCGCTACACATGTACAGCAGCGCACTGCTTCCGTGAGTCTTGAGAACCAGGGACGATTCCGAAACCAGAATCAGATCCCGGGCCTCCTTGCCGCCTGCCTTGGCGACCAGAAGATAGGCACCCGGGGGTAGTTTCTCCAACCTTTCCTGAGAAGAACCAGGCTGATGGTCAGATTCGTTCTCGATCGGTTTGGCCCAGGTGCGGAGAGTCTCCCGCCCCTGAACGTGAAGGGTGTCGATCCAGTTCACCTGTTTCGTTTCCAGGTGCAAGGAGACCTCATCGACCAGGTCGATCGGATACAACTCCAGGCGGATGGAGTGAACGTTGCGCCAGTTCAGATGGAACTGAATCTCGGAATCGGGAAGAAACACGCTGGCGACACCGATCCCGATACTGGGACCGGTGATCTCCTGGAGCTGGCGCTTGGCCTGGTCGTAGTAACGCGTCTCGCCTTTGGAGTAATCCCGAAGCAGTCGTCTTAGCAGCTCGACTGCCCGTACGTAGTCCGGCTGGTTATACCACTGGCCGTTTTCGCGAAGCCGAATCCGGCCTGTGTTGGACATGAACTGGGAAAACCGGAACAGGGCGTCGTCATACCATTCCATTCTCCGCCCCATTTCCAGCGCCGCCTCAAAGTGCCGGCTGGCTCGCTTCTTCTGGGTCCAGTTACCCTGGGCCGTGAGTGTCGTGGCCAGAAGATAGTGGGCCTGGGTCTTTTCGGCATCGGTTCGGGCCAGGTTCAGGGTGTTCTGAAGTATCGGAAGAGGGAGATAGTTGCCGTAATAGCCGTAGTAGTAGCCTTGATCCTGCCAGTGGGGCAGGCTGATCGAGAAAACACCCTGCAGGTAACGCAGGCGCGCCACTTCCAGATCGCGGGATCCGGCCCAGTAGTCGAGCGCCTTTTGATAGTACGGCCAGGCCTGGTGCCAGTTGCGGGCGTTGCGGCGCATCCAGTGGTAATCCCCCAGCGACTGGTTGATTTCAGCGGCCACGACATCCTTCGGCTCCCTTCGCAGCAGTTCCTGGAGCTGTCTCTGGGCTTCCTCCAATTGAGATGGGTCAGAAGACTGAGTCGCGGCCCTGGATCTCCAAAGGGTGTCGGCCAGCCGGAATTCGACCCATCTAGTCTGATCGGGATCGAGCTGCAGGTCACGGGCGCGCAGATACGTCTCATGGGCCCGCTGGAAGGACTTTCTGGCATAGAACTGCTCGGCCGTCTCGTGGATTGAGCTGTAGTCGGCGTAGTTCACCGGTCCCGGCTCGGATCCTTCGTGGCCCGAGCCCTCCTGCGCATTCCAGGGCAGGAGGCTGACCAGGGTCAGAAGTATGAGTGTTGAAACGGTGATCTTCATGGCCTATCCCCTTGGCAAAAACTCTCGTCTGCTTTTGACACTTTGGGGGTTCTTGGTGCCCCTTCCGTTTGATAACGGCCGAGCGGTCTTTTTCTTAGATGGAAGGGTTAACCCCTCGCGGTCACCCGCCTGTCCGGGCATGCTGATGTAGGGCTTTCTGGATCAACAAAAACTCTCCCAGATTCTCCGAGTTCACGATTCCCACGAGCTGGCCGTCACGCACCACTGGTAGGGTACGGCATTCGCACTCCTGTAAACGGCGAAAGGCGCTCTGGGCCATTTCAGAAGGATCAGCAGTCTGAAACTCCCGATCCATGACCTCGGCCACGCTCCCGCCCTGTCCTTCGCTGGCCAGGGCCGACATCATTCCGGAGCGGGTCAGGACTCCGACGACGGCACCCTGATCCAACACCGGGAAATCTTGCTGGAAACCGGCCAGGACGTGGCGCACTGCATCGGAGAGCGAATCGTGAATGGAGAGGGTCTGAAAATCGGTCATCATGAGGTGGCTGACGGGGATGCCGCGCAGTGCCGTCCTCATCTGCACCATGCTGGCTTCTCCGGCCGCACCCATCCACACGAAGAGAGCGATGAACACCAGAAGAGGGTTGTAGAACAGGCCGACAAAACCAAAGAAGAGGGCCAGGACCTGGCCGGTTGTGGCAGCGATCTCGGTAGCTCGGACATAATCGATTCTGAGAGCCAACAGAGCCCTCAGCACCCTCCCCCCGTCCATCGGAAAGGCAGGAATCAGATTAAAGATGGCCAGCACGATATTGATCCAGAACATCTTCACCAGGAAGTTTCCGCCCACCATTTGAAAATTCTGAGGCTCAGCAAGGCCTCCCCCGGGGCCGAGGAAGACGAAGACTCCGCCAGCCAGGGCTACGTTGACGGCGGGCCCGGCCAGTGCCACCAGGAGTTCCTGGCGAGGATCTTCCGGCATGCGCTCCAGGCGGGCGACTCCGCCAATCGGCAAGAGTGTGATGTCTCGAGTAGCGATCCCAAAACGCCGGGCTGTCAAAGCATGGCCCAGTTCATGCAGGACGACAATCGCGAACAGGACCGAAATGAAAACGAGACCGGAGAGGGTATCCGCAAGACTGTGCCTGGGCAGGTAGTAGTTAATTCCGACCCAGCCCAGAATCAATAAGAAAGTGACGTGCATGAACACGTCGATTCCGGCAATTCTCCCGATTCTCCAGGACCACTTCATGGCAAGTCTCTACTGATCATTCTCCCCGATCCGTGGGAGTGAAGACAATGGCGCAGGGTACCAGAAAACAGAACCGCGGGCGCGCCGAGTTCTCTTGCTTCTTTTCTCTCTGCTATACTCCGGCCCGGATTGGAGGTAATCATGAATCTACTCGACGCAATTCTGAACGCACAGGGGGGCGACCCGGTCAGCCTGCTGGGCAGCCATTTTGGACTCAAGGGCAGTCAGACGAAATCGGCTCTCTCCCAGCTACTGCCGGCACTTTCCGGCGGCCTGAAGCAGAATGTGGCTTCTAAGGACGGTCTGCAGAGTCTGCTCTCGGCCCTCGGGAAAGGGAATCATTCAAGGTACCTGGATGACTCTTCCACGCTGACTGAGCCGGACACGATTAAGGACGGGAACGGAATCCTGGGGCATTTGCTGGGGAGCAAAGACGCAAGCCGTCGCGTGGCCAGGCAGGCCTCTCGGAAAACCGGCGTGGAGGAAGGGCTTCTCAAGAAAATGCTGCCTCTGGTGGCCTCGATGGCCATGGGTGCTTTGAGTAAGCAAACCGCCAAACCCGACTTCCAGAGCCAGCTGGCCGGAGGGTCATCGAGTGGTCTTCTGGGAATGCTCTCGCCCCTTCTGGATGCCGACAAAGACGGCTCGGTGGCGGACGATCTACTGGGCATGGCCAAGAAGTTCTTCTAGCCGTCATGAATACGCACTTCAATCGGACATCCTATGCGGTTTTCTCACTCTGCCTGGGGCTTCTGATTTCACCATCTTTCAGCCAGACCAAAGTGAAGCCCGGGTTCAACCTGTTTTCCACCGAACAGGACGTCGAGGTCGGGAAACAGTCGGCAGCGGAAGTGGAAAAGGAGCTACCTGTCCTGAAGGACTCCGCGGTGCAACACTACGTGGCGCGTATAGGAGACCGGCTGGCCAAAGTCGTGCAGGGAGCCGAGTATCCCTATCAGTTCAAAGTGATCAACGTTTCCGACGTGAACGCCTTCGCCCTGCCGGGCGGCTATATGTACGTGAATCGGGGCCTTATCGAAGCTGCGAAGAGTGAAGCTGAACTGGCCGGTGTCATGGCTCACGAGATCTCCCATGTGGCCATCCGGCATGGCACGAATCAGGCTTCTAAGGCCTATCTGGCCCAGTCTGGTCTGGGCGTGCTGGGTGGAGTTCTGGGTGGGGGCGGCGGTTCGACGGGTCAAATCATCGGGGCGGTTGGCGGCTTTGGTCTGAACACGGTCTTCCTGAAGTTCGGCCGAAAGGCGGAGGAACAAGCCGATGTCGTGGGAGCTCAGACGCTGGCCAAAGCCGGCTATGATCCGCTGGCCATGGCCGACTTTTTCGAGACCCTGCGTGAACTGTCCGGCCGGTCGATCTGGCGGCGCAACGGGGAAAGAAACAGAAGATCACCTCGATCACCAAATCCAACGCCATGGGTTACGGAATGACCCTGTGGGATGAGGTGTTTGAGAAGGTGGCACAGGAGTACCCGACTGTGCAGACCGAGTCCCTGCTCGTGGATGCGGCCTGCATGGATCTCATCCGGCGCCCGGAGGATTTTGACGTGATCGTCGCTTCCAATCTCTTTGGGGACATCCTCAGTGAGATTACGGCGGCCATCACCGGGAGCCTGGGACTTGCCGCCAGCGCCAACCTAGATCCCACCAGGAAGCATCCCTCCATGTTTGAGTCCGTCCACGGGTCGGCACCGGATATTGCGGGCAAGGGAGTGGCCAATCCCCTGGCCACGATTCTGGCCGGTCACATGATGCTGGAGTTTCTGAAGGAAACGGAAGCTGCGGATGAGATCTACCGGGCAGTGGTCCAGTACCTGAAGGAGTGCCCCAACAAGACCGCGGATCTGGGCGGAACCGCAACCACCCGAGAGGCGACGGACCAGATCCTCGCCTTCCTATAGCAGCCTGCAGGCGTGTCAGGATCGAATCGACCACCCACTTTTAGAGCGCATTATTCATAAGTTTTCGTAGCGAAGCGGGGGAAGACCCCTTCTGACAAGGCTTGCGACAGAGGCAGTATCCGGGCCAGTCTGCTAAACTTCGCGGAATCAACAGGGTGCGCCCGTAGCTCAGTTGGATAGAGCGCTGGTCTCCGGAACCAGAGGCCGCAGGTTCGAATCCTGCCGGGCGTACCAGTTTAACTCTATATATGTCAATAACTTAGATAGAGACTCCCCTCTCAAGAAATCGTCCACATCTCGGTTTTCTAACAGATTTCTAACAACTCAGACTCCGGCAGTCGACCCCCTGCCCAGCAGGCCGGTCCCCGGCTGAGATCATTTGTCCGGGTCGAGTTCCGCGTACAGGAATGGCTTAGAGAGATTGAGGGCGGATGGCATGGAAAGGGTTTCCACTCTATTCCCATTTAGGGCTCGTTATGAAGTAGCGATACTGTCGCAAGATCTCTTCGCGTTTGACATTGAAGAAAACCATAGCCACCAACACCGCCATCCCCACCGTGATGAGAATAAAGGCTCTGGCAATTCCCGCCTGGCCGTGAATCTGCAGGGTCAACTGACCTGTAACACCTATGACCAAGAAGGCAACTCCTGTGTAGACAAAGGCCCGGATGCGAAGCGCAACACCCATTGCGATGCCCAGGAGGCTCAAAAACAGCTCGACGCTAAAGTGCAAGAGGCTGGGGGTAAGAAGAACCTCCAGGGTGGAAACGGCCAGAATGGTTGCCGATGCGGCAATGCGAATCCCCGCTAAAGCTCGCCGCGTCAGGTCAGCCTTGTGAAGATGGGCGAAGATCAATACGGTAAGGGCCGCGGGAATCACATAGAGCTGCAGAAGACCCGTGGTTTCGGTTGCCTCCGGGATCCAGAGGTAGAGGGCGACATTGTACAGCAGTGCGGGCACGTACAGCGCCCACAAGTCCTCCGCCCTGCGGGCAACGATCATGTAAAACGACGCGGCCGCGAAGATCACCAGTGAGGCGGGTTCCTGTTGGCGCGGGATCACCCAAAGAAGGGCGATTGGAAGAGCCCATGCCGTGTAATACGTCGGACGCACAAAGACGGCCACATTCTCAGCCGTTGCGCGCGCGGCCAGGATGTTTAGTCCAAAGAAAGCAAAACTCAGAGCTACCACACTCAGAGCCAGATTCAGGTCGGGACCGAAAGGAAGTCCAAGGACCCACTCGTACAGATAAACGCAGGTCCAGGCCATCGCCACTTCAGACAGGTAGACCGGGAGCTCGAGCTTGTGATCCCAGGCTAGATAGAGCCAGCACAAAGCGGTCAGGATCATGGTGAGTGCTACCGAAAGCGCGGGTACCGGACTCCCAAAAAAGAAAGCCACCACACCTGCAGCCAGTGTGAAGGCTACGGCCACGCTTCGCAGCAAACGAGTGGTGGCGACCCCAAAGGAGGCCTGGCTTTCAACAGGTCCTGTCTGGAAAGGAATTCGGGACAAGAACAGATAGCCGGCTGCGAATACAACCGTGACTAAACCCAATTGCGGCATGACCTCCGGAGCACCGATCCGCCACAGAAGCGAGGCCCAGACACTGCCCAGCAGGAAAACGGCTGCCGCCGCTTCCAACGCTGCCCATTTCCACAGGTAGCCTGCCACCATGCATCCAAAAGTGACCAACAGCAGCGTCAGACCGGTATTGGGAAAGAGGGGCTCAACAAAGAGCCAGGTGGGGACCGTTACGGCCAGGGAGAGAAACAGAAAGGCCCCCACCCAGTCTTGCAGAAGCTTCATCCGGCGATCACGTTCTGCGCCCTCCAACTGAAACCCCATACTCTCCAGCACAGAGTATCCGGCCCCGCGCATCAGCACGGCGGCCACCACCACCCACCAGAGAGCCAGAAGAGCGATGGCAACATCCACCGTGAGCCACCCCAGGGCCGCAAACCAGAGCCCCCCCGTGAGGCTGGCCGCGATCAAAAGATGGACACTTCTCCTCCCACCCAGCAGATAGTAGTTGTAGAGAAAGAACAGGCCGGCCAGCAAGGGAGTCCCCAGCCCCGACCAGTGAGGGTCGATCCCCTCCACTGCACCAAGAATGATGAGGACAAAATAGGCCGCCTGCCCCACAACCACACCCACCGTTGCCAGAAGTGGCCACAGACAGAAGGCCGTCTCGCAGCTCGCGTCAGGGACGCCAAACAAAGCAGCGACGCGATCCCGGTTTCTCAGCACCAGATGGGCGAGGCCGAGCAACCCATTCATCACCAGGACGGTGACGAAGAGAAAGGGGCCGGAATCGAACTGAAAAAGACCCTCTGCAAAAGCCACTAGCCCGCATAGATCACCGATTTGGAAATGAAGGTGATTTTGGCAGGCCGGAACGGTTTTCTGAGAGTTTCGCTATCGATCCGGTCCAGGTCGAGTGATGCGGTGGTGTGGATGGTCGTGAATGGAGCGTTTTTCGGGTTCGGAAGAGCGTGACGGAATGCATTCAGGCAGAGCTCGGCCTGAGCGATGGAACGATTTCGTTTTTGGGGGCGTTTGATCGGGACAGACCTCAGCAGCGCAGAGGAATGGCCTGGAGGTTTCGAACGACGGCAGCGAAGACCTCGCTGTAGGGATAGGCTTCCGACATGGAGATCCAGACGTGGCGGACCGTGAGGCGGACCTGGGCGCCGATCTTCAGGAGCTTCAAGCGAATCGTCTGACACTGAGCGCGAGCCAGGGGGGTCTGCTTCAGTCCGAGACGACGCAAGGCGTGCATGAGCATGTAGGCGGCGGAGGACAGATACAGCCGGAGTTGATTGGCGCGCATCGTTGCCGCGCTGGTCCGGTCGGCGAACAGACCCAACTGCTGTTCTTTTATGCGGTTCTCCATGTCGCCCCGCGCACAGTAGAAGTCTTCGTAGAGCGCGCGGGCCCCCAGGCGTTCCGGCGACAGGGAGGTGACGACGAATCGGGGATTGGCGCCTTTGTCCAGGAACTCGGCCTTGCCGACGACGCGTCGCTCCGAGGTCCAACTGTGGCGAGTCCGGTAGCGGAAATCCTTGAACACCCGCGCCGGTCGCCCGGTGGCGTTGAACTCGGCTTCGGCCTGAGTCATCGCTTCGGCGCTCTCTGACTTGAGCCGATCATTGTTGGCCAACCCCATCACGTAATCCACGTGATGGTCTTCACACCAGCGGAGCAAGTCATCCCGGCAAAAGCCCGAGTCGGCCCGGATGACGATCGAGACCTCCGGCCAGCTCTGCCAAATCCGGCCGACGATCCGTTCCAGTTCCTCCACCGATCCCGCGGCCCCATCGATATTGGAACACCGCAACCGGGCGCACAGCAGATGCTCCCCCGAGAAGATGTACAGCGGGAGATAACAGTAGTGGCGGTAGTAACCGTGAAAGAACCGGCCTTCCTGCTGGCCATGGATCGGGTCGTCGGTCGCATCCAGATCCAGCACGATCTCCTCGGGCGCCGATTCGTGGGACTCCACGAAGGCATCCACCATCCAGCCGTCGATCCGGTCCGGGTCCATCGCGATCTTCTTGTACCGCTCCTGCTCATCGACCTCGGCGCCGGTCAACTCCAACCGGTTCAGCGTACACCTGCCCGCCAGCGCCTTCCCCCGATCTGAGGCCTGCCGCCGCCGCTCTCCCAACGGATCGGCTTTGTCCACCGCCACCGCCAGCATTGGATCGGTGCGCAGTTGGTCGTGATCGTTCAGATCCTCATATCCCAGACAGAGTCCGTAGATGCGCTGCCCCAACAACTCCTCCACCGTGTGTTCGATCAACCGCGCATCCCGATGATCCCTGAAACACTCAGCCAGTCCGGCGATCAGACCCGTCCCCCTCTCGACCTCTCGCAACAGCAGTACCCCTGCATCGGAGGTGATCTTTCCACCGTCGAACCGCGCCTTCACTTTGCGTTTAGATAGTTGGTGAAATTCAAACCTGACTTGTTTACACTCTGTTCTCATAAGGGCCGCCTCCGTTTGCGTGTGAAAACGTTTATTCAAAACGCTTTATACCAAACAGGGCGGCCTTTTGAGGTCCTATCGGTGATCTATGCGGGCTAGAGACAAGCCGCCCAGGATAATCGATGGGTGAAGCCATGCTTCCTCCCCGGTGGCACGGACTGCCACCAAATAGGTCAAAGCCGCCAGCAGAAAGGTGCAGCCGGCCCAGACTCCCAGACCCGGGAGCAGAGTTGCAAGGGTTCCCGTCTGCAGTGCCTGAGTCAATTCAAACCGGGTCAGAACAAAACCGACTGCCAGAAGCGGGAGGACGAGTGCCAGATGGAGCAAAGGTCGTCCGTAGATACGGCGAACGGTTGGAACCGTCTCTTCCCCTGCCTCCGCTGGAGAAGAGTTCTTCAGTAAGACCAGACTCACGCCTGCCAGAACCAGAGAAAACGCGGCTGTGGTCACCCCGAGTGCGCTCCCATCCCAGTGAATGGAGACGGCCGTGAACTGGGCAGCCCCGACACAAAGACCCGCCAGGTAGACAAAGAAGCGGGCCTCGGCGCTTCGCTCGGCCAACTGCATGGTTCTGGCCGAGAGGAAGAGGATCAGGGCTGCCCCCAGGTAAGCGATCAGAAGTAGTGGCCACTTTGATTCCCACAAGAACCAACCCTGGACAACCGCCAGCAGGGAGAAAATAGCAGCGCACCGAGCCAGCGGAATCTCATACACGTTCTGGCCGTTGAAGGGCTCCTTCCCTTCTCCAACTTCCAGGGAACCTACGGCTGGAAAACCTCTCCTGGCCAGGAGGCTTCCCACCCAAAGAACCACAGCCAGCAGCGTCAGTGCAGTTCCGCTCTCAATCGACGGACGGCCCAACCGGGCCAGCAACGGGTAGACACTCATCCACAGGGGGGCAGCCGCCACATAGGTCAAAGTAGGAGCGTGATACATCCAGGCGCCCAAGGCACACGTACCGGCAGAAAACCAAAAGGCAGCTAGAATCGGGGTCGCCAGCCCCATGTCCCAGTTCGAGGAAACCAGCAGCACTCCAAGGAGGGCCAGCAAGATGGAAAGCTGAGCCAGAGGTTCCGCCCAAAGACGCCGCGAGGTTGCTACAAGATGCGGAAACGGCGAGTCGGGCCAGGGCGAAGGGAAGATCCCCGGGCTCTTTCCTGGAATGATCGGCTGGTCTTGTCTCCAGAAGCGGCTGGCCACCAGAGCCAGAAGAAAACCCAGTGCACCCAGACAGACTCCATTTGAAGGTCCTCTCGGCCAGGGAAGGCTGAGAACACCGACCAGGTTCGGCACTCCCAGACTCAGAGCAATCAAGGAGGCATAGCTCCACAGCGGGACCCGGTACACCGCTCCCGAGAGAGCGAAGAAAAGCGCCAGAATCCCGGACACGCCAAGCAAGAGAGACAAGACGCTGTCACGATGGAACGCCAGGCTCATGAGAAAAAGTTGCAGTAGCGCAAACAGGGCCACCCCCGAGTTCACGTGATGAAGGATCCCGCCGTAGAAAAGTCGCTGAGCAGCGATCCTTTCCTGATCCTCCTCAGCCACGAGCCCCAGTTGACGATTGCACCAGGCGGAATAGCCTGTGGCGATGGCCCAGCCCATCAGCGCAACGATCGCAGCCACCAACAGGTGGATCGCCATCCTTTCCGGTAGCGCGCGATCCGACACAAGCAGCCTGTGAACGGCTGTATGGATCGAGACGTACCCGAAAAAGAGAGCGAGGCCGTACAGTAGCGGAGAGCGATACACACGAGTCAGCAGGCCCAGCACCAGTGCGGCAAGAGGCATGAATAGAAGCGGCGCCCAGGCAAAAGCAGGCCTGAACATCTGCAGCGCGGAGATCAACAGCCCGAGAAGTGAGAAAAACAAGGCTGCCTCAAAAAGTGGGCGGGAGAAAAGAACAAGCTGGCCATCCTGGAAAGGAAGGGCAAACCGACCCAGAAGAGCAACCGCTTCAACCTCGTCCTCCGACGGCTCGGGCGAAACCCGGCGCCGAATCATCTCCCCTCCCATCCAGGCCAGGAAAGCGGTCAGCGCGCTGGTTCCAGGTGCAATGGCCGCAACACCAAGCAAAGCGCCATAGACGGGCAGCCGCGACCGATAGCTATGGGAACAAACAACCAGTGAGAGAGTCGCCAAGAAGAGCGCTGCAGAATCAAGTGTTAGAACCGGACCCCAGTGATAGACATCCAGGATCTCCAGACTGTGCAGATGCCGCCACAGCGCGATGACGTAAGCTACCGAGGCAGAGATCAGAACGCTGTCGGCAAGCACTCTCCGGTAGTCCCGCCCCGGCCTCATGCGCCCCCCGATCCAAGTGACTCCGGACCATAACAAGCTCAGGGCAGCCAGAGCCAACACAGACAGAGTTCCAAAAGGGCTACCCAATCCAAGTAGGACGGCCAGTCCCGCGGCCAGGTTCGCCGCATAAAGGAGAGTAGAACGCTTGTACAGAATGCCGGCAACGCAATAGTAAATCGCGTAGATCCCCAGGGTCGTGGCCAGCCACAGGGACGACCCATCCCGGGCTTCCGCAAATCGGACCCAAATGGTCACCCCCAGCAGCCACCCGGCAAGGGTCCAGGCAATCACTTTGAAAGGAACCACGAAGCGGGATCTCTCGGTCAGGATCCGGACAGAGCGTCGTCTCCCCTCGCTAGGGGAGCTCTTTTGACGCTCCCAACCTTCAAAATAGTGAACCAGCCAGTTCATGACGCCCATGAGCGGCAGATAGGCCAGGGCCCAGTTGGGGGGCTGAACCCGGATCAACCACTGGGCGAAAACGACGTGGTAAAGACCACACGCGCAGAGAAGGAACAGGTAGAGGGAAGGTACGGATTCGAGGTACCAGACCAGGGCAGCGAAAACGAAACACCCCAGCAACAGGGTTTGAGCCGAGCTGAGGTTCTCCAGCAGGACCGTTTGCAGGGAGCTAACCCGGATTATGCAAAACCCGTAGTCCGGTGTTGAAAAACGAGTCGAGAAGTGGCCCAACTCGGAAGCGGGCAGGTGTGACAGGCGGATTTGCGAAGAATATCGGTTGGGGAGGCGTTTGAGTGGTTGGGGGAGTGAATTTCAGACAGATCTGGGCCTGGATGAGTATCGGAAGCGGTTTTTCGGGGAACTGGGAGAAGCTAGCTGGAGTTGAGGCGACTCAAGACGAGGTGGAAGAGGGGTTGTTCGGGAAAGGCTGAGGAAAGATGGACCCAGATGCGTCGAGTGGTTTGTCGGATGCGGGCCCCGATCTTGAGGACACGACGACGTAAGGTTTCGATTTCGAGCTTGTGCCAGGGGGTTCCGTGCAGATAGTCGCGCAGGCGCACGAACATCTGGTAAGCCAGTGCATGCAGGAGGAGTCGAAACTGGTTGGCCAGGAATCGATGACAGCTGAGTCGGTCCATGCTCAGATGATTCTTGAAGGCCTTGATGAAGTTCTCGGTCTGCCCTCGGTTTGTATAGTGGTCATAAAGTGATTGGGAGCAGAGATCGTCCCGGTTGGTGACCACAAAGCGACGATTGATCCCGCGCTGATCGACCTCCACTTTGACAATGACGCGACGGGATCGATCCCAGCTGTTGGCTCGATAAAGAAACTCGTCAAACTGACGCTGTTTTTCCTCCCGCTCAACGAACCTTTCAGCCGAGTCGAATCCAGCAGGGGCTCGACCACTCGCTGCAGGCGAGGGTTGCGACTTAACCCAATGACATATTGGAGTTGATTCTCTTCACATTCACAGAACTCGTAGAGCCGAGGCGTGGCAAAGCCGCTGTCGGCCCGAATCTCAATCTCGACATCCGTCCCCACTCCTTGTCGGATGGCCTCCACGACTCGCTTCAGAATGGGCACGATGTGAGAGGCAGCCCCCTTGTTGCCAGGTCTCAACACGACACACACCAGGTCGCCCGTGTCGGCATCGAAGATCAGCAAAGGATGCAGAATGTGGTTTCGGTAATACCCATGGTAGAAGGAGAACTCCTGCTGACCGTGAGTGTGGTCGTCGGTACTGTCCAGATCCAGGATGATCTTGCTGGGACGTCTCTTCTTCAGGGAGCGCACATAACGGCCTAGCAGCCACTGGCTCAGACGCATCAGATCCTTCTTGGTGACGGAGTTCTCCAAACGGGAGAAAGTCGGCTGGGTGGCCAAATCGGGATCGCTCTCGGGCAACTGATCACAGACTGTCTTGAGCATCGGATCCGAGCGCAGCGTATCGGCGTCATTACAGTCTTCGTAGCCGGCCACGATCTGCAAGACTCGTTGTCGAATCAACTTCAACAGGTCATGACGAACGTAGCGTCGGTCCCGGCTTTCCGAAATACACGAACTGAAGCCCTCGCACAACCGATGTTGCCGATCCAGGGATCCAAACAACAACCATCCTGCGTCGGAAGTCAGACTCCCCCCATCAAAACGCGCCGTGATCTTTCGGTGGCTGTGAAATAGCAGGGTATTCTGGCAGACTGCTTTCAACATTGCCGTAGCTCCTGTTTAGGGTCGTTGTTTATGTAAACCCTTTTATATCAGAGAGCTACGGCCTTTTTTCTGGGCCCAAATCTCACTCGGATTCAGATCTCTTGCATAATCCGGGCTAAGGTGAAGCGACACGGCTGCATCACTGAAATAGGGCAACATGGACAGAGACAGCGCCACAAAGGCCACGGCATAGCCAATGAATGTAAAGGTGCCAAAAGGCCTCGACGTTCCGATGGCCGATTGGAGATGGTAATTGGTGTTAAAAACCAGGGCCGCCAGAAACATCAGGAAGGGCCCATAGTGACCCGGCCCCACCAGGACTCTCGTTTCCGAAAACACCACGGCAATGTGCAGAAACGCCACGGTTACCAGGGCCGCACCGGACAGAGATCCCAGCACGAAATAGGCAGTGAAGCGGCGATCCAGGAAGACCGTTTTCATGAATTCCCGGTTGAACCGCACGACTCCGTAACCCAGAACCAGCAAGGCCAGGTAATCAGCCGCCGCCAACAGCACACGCGTGATGAAGAAAGAGGGGGAGGTCCAGCGCAGAAACGGCACCAGGAGCATAACCATGCAGATGCCCACCAGAACCCGTGCGTAGATCCGGTAAAAGCTCCTCGCGAAGAGAGCGGACGCGATCGCAGAAGTGAAATAAAATGTACCGGCCGCCGCGAGACCACATGCGGTTCCGATCACGACACTGACGATGTTCATGGTTTGATCCCCCGGACTGTAGTCGCCGGGATGTTCCTCCTCAGGCCGGCACCAGTGTGATCAACACAGCCGCGATGAACACCAGTGGTGTGAGCAGGGACACGATGATCAACACCACGTTGCTCGAAGTCTCCAGTTCCGGGTACTTGACTCGCATGTAACAGGCCAGCGAAAAGAAAAGCCCGGTTGTGAGAAAAAGGGACAAGAAGAGCAGGAATTGCCTGAGGATCCTGTTGCCCTCGATGTCCTCCCAAAAGGTCGTGAGCAAGGCAACATAACCTGCAATCAGCAGAAAGACCCCTACGAACCAGCCGATGTTATCGAGCAGAAAGGGTCTCAGGGGTCGAGACCACTCTGAAAACCCTTCGATGAAACGATGGGCTGGACTGGGGATCTCTTCCTCTTGAGCAAAACTGGGCACGAAAGGCTCAAGCCTGGCTTCAAAAGTTCTCATCCTTGCCGCCTCTGCTGCCATGGCGGCGGAACCATCGAGAACCTTCGCCGCCTGCTGGGACGCTGGCACCGCTTCACCAGGTCGAGTGAGGGCTTGTATTGGCTGCATCTGCCGTTGAATCTCTTCCCTCATTTCCTTGAAAGCGGTCACATTCGGAGATTGGTCCAAACCCTGACAGAGCCTGGCTAAAGCCCCTTCCAGATCCCCCTTCTTAATGGCGAGGTCGTGGGCAGACAGAAGACACTTCTTCACGATCAAGGCTCGTTTTTGTGCTTTCATCTGCCGCACGCGGCTTCGGTAGAAGCTCGTGATCTTGCCATGCAACCAGGGTTCAACCCTGTCGGTGCGAGACAGGTTTTTCAAGTCGTGGAGAACCTGCTCGTACAGGTGAATCGCTGCGTTGAGTTCCCGTCGCTCAAGATGGATTTCGGAGTCGCTCAGGACTTTCTCCCGCCGGGTTAACCCCTCTCCACAGCGGTCGCACCACAGGCGGTGAATCGGATAAGTCTGATCGCATCGTGAACAGATGGATAATTCATGAGATTCCATCTTGACACCTTCGAAAGACTCCCATTTCCAACCTGCTAGCTGCCCGCCGCTGGTTGGCTCCTTTTTTCCTTGAGAGCCTCGAGCTCTGCTTCAACCTCCGCATCTCTTTCGCTTCTCTGGATCTCGTCTTCCAGGTCTCGATCTGCGTCGGAGACTTCAACCAGCGCCAGTGCTTCGCCCTCAAGTTGTTCGACCTTTCTTTCCATCCGGTCGAACTTGGAGAAGCTCCTCTGTGCCCTGGACATGGAGGGGCCGATCGTTGCGACATCCCTTTGGGCTTCCGCAGCCAGTTGACGAGCAATCAGGGCATCCCTTCTACGGCAGGCCTCATCCACCTTCTCCTCGAGACGCTTGAAGTCCCTCTTCAGGACCTTGCTCGTTTCGCGAGCGGCTTCCCATTGAGGCAGCATGCCATCAGCAATCCGCTCATGCTCTTTCTTGCGGAGCAGGCACTTACGGGCCAGCCCCTCGTCACCCCGTGCCAGAGCAGATTCCGCCTTGGTCTCCCACTCTGCAGCCGCTTCCCGGTTCCTTTTCAGGGTCGCCCCCAGGTTCTTCTCAGCCGCGATAGCCTTGACCAGACCCTCGCGGGCCCTTTCGAGGTGTTCCTCCATTTCGATGATCAACAGTTTCACCATCTTCTCAGGATCTTCAGCCCGATCCAAGAGATCGTTGATGTTGGCCTCGACGATGTCTGCAACTCTTGAAAAAATAAGCATGATTGTCCTCCTTTGAGACACTGGGTTCTGATTTGGCTGCCGGGTATCCTCGGCATTGCTCAATCGGTACTAAAGAAAAAAGGCACAGAGTTTACATCTGGTTCCTCCCCATCTCGGAAGAACAGTTGGAAAACTTCACGACTTTCGGCCTTCCTTGGCGATGGGTGTCCCTGTCAGGGAGTCCCGCCCCATTGCGGGACTCCCCATTTTGGTTGGGATGCTGCACGTTACAGAATCCACAATAGAGGATGTCGAAAGGTGCGAATACAGAGGGCGTGACAGTTTCTCAGGTGTCACAATTGGGTGAGAATCGGGGGGCCATGAGCTCTTGGTAGGCCGTGTAGGACTCGAACCTACATCGCGCTGGTTAAAAGCCAGCCGCTCTGTCCAATTGAGCTAACCCGGATTATGCAAGAACCGTAATCCGCTGTTGAAAAAGGGCTCGAGAAGTGGCCCAACTCGGAAGCGGGCAGTTGTGACAGGCGGATTTGCGAAGAATATCGGTTGGCGAGGCGTTTGAGTGGTTGGGGGAGTGAATTTCAGACAGATCTGGGCCTGGATGAGTGTCGGAAGCGGTTTTTCGGGGAACTGGGAGAAGCTAGCTGGAGTTCAGGCGACTCAAGACGAGGTGAAAGAGGGGTTGTTCGGGAAAGGCTGAGGAAAGATGGACCCAGATGCGTCGAGTGGTTTGTCGGATCCGGGCCCCGATCTTGAGGACACGACGACGTAAGGTTTCGATTTCGAGCTTGTGCCAGGGGGTTCCGTGCAGATAGTCGCGCAGGCGCACGAACATCTGGTAAGCCAGTGCATGCAGGAGGAGTCGAAACTGGTTGGCCAGGAATCGATGACAGCTGAGTCGGTCCATGCTCAGATGATTCTTAAAGGCCTTGATGAAGTTCTCGGTCTGCCCTCGGTCGGTGTAGTGGTCATAAAGTGATTGGGAGCAGAGATCGTCCCGGTTGGTGACCACAAAGCGACGATTGATCCCGCGCTGATCGACCTCCACTTTGACAATGACGCGACGGGATCGATCCCAGCTGTTGGCTCGATAAAGAAACTCGTCAAACTGACGCTGTTTTTCCTCCCGCTCAACGAACCTTTCCCGAGTCGAATCCAGCAGGGGCTCGACCACTCGCTGCAGGCGAGGGTTGCGACTTAACCCAATGACATATTGGAGTTGATTCTCTTCACCTTCACAGAACTCGTAGAGCCGAGGCGTGGCAAAGCCGCTGTCGGCCCGAATCTCAATCTCGACATCCGTCCCCACTGCTTGTCGGATGGCCTCCACGACGCGCTTCAGAATGGGCACGATGTGAGAGGCAGCCCCCTTGTTGCCAGGTCTCAACACGGCACAGACCAGGTCTCCCGTGGCGGCATCGAAGATCAGCAAAGGATGCAGAATGTGGTTTCGGTAATACCCGTGGTAGAAGGCGAACTCCTGTTGGCCGTGAGTGTGGTCGTCGGTACTGTCCAGATCCAGGATGATCTTGGCGGGACGTCTCTTCTTCAGGGAGCGCACATAACGGCGTAGCAGCCACCGGCTCAGACGCATCAGATCCTTCTTGGTGACGGAGTTCTCCAAGCGGGAGAAAGTCGGCTGGGTGGCCAAATCGGGATCGCTCTCGGGCAACTGATCACAGACTGTCTTGAGCATCGGATCCGAGCGCAGCGTATCGGCGTCATTACAGTCTTCGTAGCCGGCCACGATCTGCAACACTCGTTGTCGGATCAACTTCAACAGGTCATGACGAATGTAGCGTCGGTCCCGGCTTTCCGCAATACACGAACTGAAGCCCTCGCACAATCGATGTTGCCGATCCAGCGATCCAAACAACAACCATCCTGCGTCGGAAGTGAGGCTCCCCCCATCAAAACGAGCTGTGATGTCTCTGTGGCTGTGAAATGGCAGGGTATTCTGGCAGACTGTTTTCAACATAGCCGTAGCTCCTGTTTAGGGTTGTTTTTATGTAAACCCTTTTATATCAGAGAGCTACGGCTTTTTTTCTGGACCCAAATCTCACTCGGATTCAGATCTCTTGCATAATCCGGGCTAACCCGCATAGATCACCGATAGGACCTGAAAAGGCCGCCCTGTTTGGTATAAAGCGTTTTGAATGAACGTTTTCACACGCAAACGGAGGCGGCCCTTATGAGAACAGAGTGTAAACAAGTCAGGTTTGAATTTCACCAACTATCTAAACGCAAAGTGAAGGCGCGGTTCGACGGTGGAAAGATCACCTCCGATGCAGGGGTGCTGCTGTTGCGAGAGGTCGAGAGGGGGACGGGTCTGATCGCCGGACTGGCTGAGTGTTTCAGGGATCACCGGGATCCGCGGTTGATCGAACACACGGTCGAGGAGTTGTTGGGGCAGCGCATCTACGGACTCTGTCTGGGGTACGAGGATCTGAACGATCATGATCAGTTGCGCACCGATCCGATGCTGGCGGTGGCGGTGAATAAGGCCGATCCGTTGGGAGAGCGGCGGCGGCAGGCCTCAGATCGGGGGAAGGCGCTGGCGGGCAGGTGTACGCTGAACCGGTTGGAGTTGACCGGCGCCGAGGTCGATGAGCAGGAGCGGTACAAGAAGATCGCGATGGACCCGGACCGGATCGACGGCTGGATGGTGGATGCCTTCGTGGAGTCCCACGAATCGGCGCCCGAGGAGATCGTGCTGGATCTGGATGCGACCGACGACCCGATCCATGGCCAGCAGGAAGGCCGGTTCTTTCACGGTTACTACCGCCAGTACTGTTATCTCCCGCTGTACATCTTCTCGGGGGAGCATCTGCTGTGCGCCCGGTTGCGGTGTTCCAATATCGATGGGGCCGCGGGATCGGTGGAGGAACTGGAACGGATCGTCGGCCGGATTCGGCAGAGCTGGCCGGAGGTCTCGATCGTCATCCGGGCCGACTCGGGCTTTTGCCGGGATGACTTGCTCCGCTGGTGTGAAGACCATCACGTGGATTACCTGATGGGGTTGGCCAACAATGATCGGCTCAAGTCAGAGAGCGCCGAAGCGATGACTCAGGCCGAAGCCGAGTTCAACGCCACCGGGCGACCGGCGCGGGTGTTCAAGGATTTCCGCTACCGGACTCGCCACAGTTGGACCTCGGAGCGACGCGTCGTCGGCAAGGCCGAGTTCCTGGACAAAGGCGCCAATCCCCGATTCGTCGTCACCTCCCTGTCGCCGGAACGCCTGGGGGCCCGCGCGCTCTACGAAGACTTTTACTGTGCGCGGGGCGACATGGAGAGCCGCATCAAAGAACAGCAGTTGGATCTGTTCGCCGACCGGACCAGCGCGGCAACGATGCGCGCCAATCAACTCCGGCTGTATCTGTCCTCCGCCGCCTACATGCTCATGCACGCCTTGCGTCGTCTCGGACTGAAGCAGACCCCCCTGGCTCGCGCTCAGTGTCAGACGATTCGCTTGAAGCTCCTGAAGATCGGCGCCCAGGTCCGCCTCACGGTCCGACGCGTCTGGATCTCCATGTCGGAAGCCTATCCCTACAGCGAGGTCTTCGCTGCCGTCGTTCGAAACCTCCAGGCCATTCCTCTGCGCTGCTGAGGTCTGTCCCGATCAAACGCCCCAAAAACGAAATCGTTCCATCGCTCAGGCCGAGCTCTGCCTGAATGCATTCCGTCACCCTCTTCCGAACCCGAAAAACGCTCCATTCACGACCATCCACACCACCGCATCACTCGACCTGGACCGGATCGATAGCGAAACTCTCAGAAAACCGTTCCGGCCTGCCAAAATCACCTTCATTTCCAAATCGGTGATCTATGCGGGCTAACGGCCCATCGGTAGCCCTGCTCGTTTACGCCCCTGGTTCTGGCGGTTCTAAGCCTCCCGCTCTGCTAAATTGAGCTGCAGGAAAAACAAAATCTTGGTCTGGATGGAGAGATTCGAACTCCCATCACCGTGGTCCCAAGCCACGTGCTCTACCATTAAGCTACATCCAGACATGGCGGAAGGTGAGGGACTCGAACCCCCATGCCCTTACAGGCTACTGGTTTTCAAGACCAGGCCCCGCCCCACTGGGGTCAAACCTTCCGCACAATGGAAGTGGCGAGGACGGGATTCGAACCCGCAATCTCTTGGTTATGAGCCAAGCGAGATACCAATTTCTCCACCTCGCGTCATAAGCTGGTTGCTGGAAGAGGGATTGAACCTCTGACGCGCAGGGCTTCAACCTGCCGCTCTACCACTGAGCTATCCAGCAATGGAAGCGGTGAGAGGACTCAAACCCCTATCTGCGGGTTAGAAGCCCGCGGCTCTGTTCACTTGAGCTACACCGCCATAACTGGCAGGCCGGGAAGGATTCGAACCCTCATCGGAGGGGTTTGGAGTCCGGCATTTCGCCGTCAAACTAGCGACCTTCACACTGGTTCTAGGGGAGAGATTCGAACTCGCATCTTTTCGGTTATCAGCCGAACGCTTTGCCGTTAAGCTACCCTAGAAAATTGGCTGCGGGACCAGGGATCGAACCTAGAGTCCATGGGTCAAAACCACGTGTGTTGCCCGTTACACCATCCCGCACCAGCGAAATACAACGCGCCCTACAGACATCCAAATCGCACCTGGCTATCTGTGGTCTCGCAATTCTCTATCCATTGAGCTTCACCAGCTCCAAATGGAAGGGGCAGGGAGATTCGAACTCCCAATCAGCTGGTTCGTAGCCAGTCGCCTTATCCGTTCGGCCATGCCCCTTCAAGATTGGAGCGTCCACCCGGGTTCGAACCGGGATCTTCAGCTTGGAAGGCTGTAATGTTCCCATTTACACCATGGACGCCTGAAACTGATCCGGGTCATCCATTGACCCGAACTCCGAGAGAATGGAGCTGCCGGGAGGATTCGAACCCCCAACCGTCGGTTTACAAAACCGTGGCTCTGCCCAATTGAGCTACGACAGCGTTGTCAAAGATCTGGTGCGCCGGGAGGGATTCGAACCCCCAGTTGACGCAGGGTCTAAACCTGCCGCATATGCCGTTCTGCTACCAGCGATTCATGGTGGAGGCCGCGAGAATCGAACTCGCCACACAATGCTTGCAAAGCACCGTCGCCGCCTTGGCCATGTGCCCCACATTGGGGTGTCCGGTGGGAATCGAACCCACGATCTCCTGGGTCACATCCAGGTGCTTTGCCATTCAGCTTCGGACACCATTGGCACCCGCCCACTTCACGGATGCCAGAATAGACGAAGCTGAAAAGCACGGGATACAAGGCGTATGACAGTTTCTCAGCTGTCACAGCAGGTGAAATTCAGAGGGCGTCACGGTATACACCGATCGACCCCGCACGGGACCGCTTGGAGTTGTCCCCGGTGGCTGGGCATCCTTTTAGAGGGGGATGCACCGGCATGAATGGAATCGAAGGAGTAAAAGGTTTAGGCCGCGACTGGGCTAGCCCGGATTATGCAAGAACCGTAATCCGCTGTTGAAAAAGGGCTCGAGAAGTGGCCCAACTCGGAAGCGGGCAGTTGTGACAGGCGGATTTGCGAAGAATATCGGTTGGCGAGGCGTTTGAGTGGTTGGGGGAGTGAATTTCAGACAGATCTGGGCCTGGATGAGTGTCGGAAGCGGTTTTTCGGGGAACTGGGAGAAGCTAGCTGGAGTTCAGGCGACTCAAGACGAGGTGAAAGAGGGGTTGTTCGGGAAAGGCTGAGGAAAGATGGACCCAGATGCGTCGAGTGGTTTGTCGGATCCGGGCCCCGATCTTGAGGACACGACGACGTAAGGTTTCGATTTCGAGCTTGTGCCAGGGGGTTCCGTGCAGATAGTCGCGCAGGCGCACGAACATCTGGTAAGCCAGTGCATGCAGGAGGAGTCGAAACTGGTTGGCCAGGAATCGATGACAGCTGAGTCGGTCCATGCTCAGATGATTCTTAAAGGCCTTGATGAAGTTCTCGGTCTGCCCTCGGTCGGTGTAGTGGTCATAAAGTGATTGGGAGCAGAGATCGTCCCGGTTGGTGACCACAAAGCGACGATTGATCCCGCGCTGATCGACCTCCACTTTGACAATGACGCGACGGGATCGATCCCAGCTGTTGGCTCGATAAAGAAACTCGTCAAACTGACGCTGTTTTTCCTCCCGCTCAACGAACCTTTCCCGAGTCGAATCCAGCAGGGGCTCGACCACTCGCTGCAGGCGAGGGTTGCGACTTAACCCAATGACATATTGGAGTTGATTCTCTTCACCTTCACAGAACTCGTAGAGCCGAGGCGTGGCAAAGCCGCTGTCGGCCCGAATCTCAATCTCGACATCCGTCCCCACTGCTTGTCGGATGGCCTCCACGACGCGCTTCAGAATGGGCACGATGTGAGAGGCAGCCCCCTTGTTGCCAGGTCTCAACACGGCACAGACCAGGTCTCCCGTGGCGGCATCGAAGATCAGCAAAGGATACAGAATGTGGTTTCGGTAATACCCGTGGTAGAAGGCGAACTCCTGTTGGCCGTGAGTGTGGTCGTCGGTACTGTCCAGATCCAGGATGATCTTGGCGGGACGTCTCTTCTTCAGGGAGCGCACATAACGGCGTAGCAGCCACCGGCTCAGACGCATCAGATCCTTCTTGGTGACGGAGTTCTCCAAGCGGGAGAAAGTCGGCTGGGTGGCCAAATCGGGATCGCTCTCGGGCAACTGATCACAGACTGTCTTGAGCATCGGATCCGAGCGCAGCGTATCGGCGTCATTACAGTCTTCGTAGCCGGCCACGATCTGCAACACTCGTTGTCGGATCAACTTCAACAGGTCATGACGAATGTAGCGTCGGTCCCGGCTTTCCGCAATACACGAACTGAAGCCCTCGCACAATCGATGTTGCCGATCCAGCGATCCAAACAACAACCATCCTGCGTCGGAAGTCAGACTCCCCCCATCAAAACGAGCTGTGATGTCTCTGTGGCTGTGAAATGGCAGGGTATTCTGGCAGACTGTTTTCAACATAGCCGTAGCTCCTGTTTAGGGTTGTTTTTATGTAAACCCTTTTATATCAGAGAGCTACGGCTTTTTTTCTGGACCCAAATCTCACTCGGATTCAGATCTCTTGCATAATCCGGGCTAGAGGCTTTTGGAGTGGTTAGAATCCCTTTTCGAGCATTGAATTCTGGAGAGGAGATTCTTCTTATGTCCACCTCGAATCTGCCTGGCTTTGCACCAAACTAGCCAGAGTGAAAAGGCACGGCTCCGACCTCAGCGCCCCACGCGTGGAGCGCGAACGGGCTTTCCTGGGAAAACGCCTGGTACCAGCTGGCTATTGCGCACAACGATACTGCCTCCCACAAGGACGTGGGGAATGCCGACCGAAGGCCGGCGCGGGTCGCTATAGGTGGCGCGATCGGTGACACGCTCTGGGTCGAAGACCGTGATGTCCGCGTCCGCTCCCACGCGAAGCCGACCCTTTCTTCGCATCGCCGGAACGAAGCCCTCCAAGCGCCGGGCGGGCATCAGCGTCATCTTCTCTAGTGCAGCCATCAGCCCAAGCAACCCTCGCTCGCGAACGAAGCGGCCCAGAACTCGGGCATAGGTACCAGCCCCGCGAGGGTGCTGCAGACCCTGGTTGAACATGGGCACGCCGTCCGAAGCTATCATCAACAGGGGAGAAGCGATGGAGTCATCAAGAATGGCCGGTGTCACCATGTCAAACACCACGAAACCGCCCTGCTTCCGGTACTTCTGGAAGCTCCGTTCATCGAGGCGCTCGCCGGTTGCAGGCCACCGGATGTCATCGTAGTCAATGCCCCAGCGTTCGCGAAAACCCTCGTCAAAAAAAGCAGACTCGATGCGGGTGGAGGCCGCCGTGTAAGGATACATCTCAGCCGTGATATCAAGGCCTTGGCTGTGGGCCGCCTCGATCATCTCCGAGTAGCTCCCTATGCGATGCTGACTCGAACTCGGCAGATGTGCGACATGCACCGAAGCGCCAGTAGCCTTCGCCAGACGGAGAAGCTCTTCCATGGAACACATGTCATCCATAGCGGCCGGCCCCCTCATGTGGACGTCACAGAGCACACCGCGTTGGGCGGCGACGGCGAAAAGTCGCCTGATCTCCTCCTCGGTGGCGCCAGGCGTGTAGTCGAGCCCGAAGCCGATTCCCAACCCTCCGTCGTCAAGTCCCTTGGACACCCCATCAACCATCTCGTCGATTTGAGCATCGGTTGCGGGCTCTCGGGTGGAGGCGACGGGATCTAAGAATGTTGACATGAGTTTCGCAATCCAGCGTTGGTACCAAGGGGCGTAATAATCTCTCGTGAGCAGATGTCCCCCGCTGAGGCCCGTCATGACAGAAATGCGGGTCGGTATATGCCCCACCGAGACCCCATAGTGCAGGATGGCCCGGTCCCGCCGGTTGACGTAAAACTCCTCGACCGGATAGGCACCAAGCTCGAGATCTAGTGCAGTGGTGACACCGTCCCGGGCCTGAAGAGCGTTACTCACATTATCCTGACCGTGGGCATGAAGGTCGATAAAGCCCGGAGCGACCACGAGTCCTCTAACCCGGATTATGCAAGAGATCTGAATCCGAGTGAGATTTGGGTCCAGAAAAAAGGCCGTAGCTCTCTGATATAAAAGGGTTTACATAAAAACAACCCTAAACAGGAGCTACGGCTATGTTGAAAACAGTCTGCCAGAATACCCTGCCATTTCACAGCCACAGAGACATCACAGCTCGTTTTGATGGGGGGAGTCTGACTTCCGACGCAGGATGGTTGTTGTTTGGATCGCTGGATCGGCAACATCGATTGTGCGAGGGCTTCAGTTCGTGTATTGCGGAAAGCCGGGACCGACGCTACATTCGTCATGACCTGTTGAAGTTGATCCGACAACGAGTGTTGCAGATCGTGGCCGGCTACGAAGACTGTAATGACGCCGATACGCTGCGCTCGGATCCGATGCTCAAGACAGTCTGTGATCAGTTGCCCGAGAGCGATCCCGATTTGGCCACCCAGCCGACTTTCTCCCGCTTGGAGAACTCCGTCACCAAGAAGGATCTGATGCGTCTGAGCCGGTGGCTGCTACGCCGTTATGTGCGCTCCCTGAAGAAGAGACGTCCCGCCAAGATCATCCTGGATCTGGACAGTACCGACGACCACACTCACGGCCAACAGGAGTTCGCCTTCTACCACGGGTATTACCGAAACCACATTCTGCATCCTTTGCTGATCTTCGATGCCGCCACGGGAGACCTGGTCTGTGCCGTGTTGAGACCTGGCAACAAGGGGGCTGCCTCTCACATCGTGCCCATTCTGAAGCGCGTCGTGGAGGCCATCCGACAAGCAGTGGGGACGGATGTCGAGATTGAGATTCGGGCCGACAGCGGCTTTGCCACGCCTCGGCTCTACGAGTTCTGTGAAGGTGAAGAGAATCAACTCCAATATGTCATTGGGTTAAGTCGCAACCCTCGCCTGCAGCGAGTGGTCGAGCCCCTGCTGGATTCGACTCGGGAAAGGTTCGTTGAGCGGGAGGAAAAACAGCGTCAGTTTGACGAGTTTCTTTATCGAGCCAACAGCTGGGATCGATCCCGTCGCGTCATTGTCAAAGTGGAGGTCGATCAGCGCGGGATCAATCGTCGCTTTGTGGTCACCAACCGGGACGATCTCTGCTCCCAATCACTTTATGACCACTACACCGACCGAGGGCAGACCGAGAACTTCATCAAGGCCTTTAAGAATCATCTGAGCATGGACCGACTCAGCTGTCATCGATTCCTGGCCAACCAGTTTCGACTCCTCCTGCATGCACTGGCTTACCAGATGTTCGTGCGCCTGCGCGACTATCTGCACGGAACCCCCTGGCACAAGCTCGAAATCGAAACCTTACGTCGTCGTGTCCTCAAGATCGGGGCCCGGATCCGACAAACCACTCGACGCATCTGGGTCCATCTTTCCTCAGCCTTTCCCGAACAACCCCTCTTTCACCTCGTCTTGAGTCGCCTGAACTCCAGCTAGCTTCTCCCAGTTCCCCGAAAAACCGCTTCCGACACTCATCCAGGCCCAGATCTGTCTGAAATTCACTCCCCCAACCACTCAAACGCCTCGCCAACCGATATTCTTCGCAAATCCGCCTGTCACAACTGCCCGCTTCCGAGTTGGGCCACTTCTCGAGCCCTTTTTCAACAGCGGATTACGGTTCTTGCATAATCCGGGCTAACGTCCAGGATCTCTCGCCCGATCAGTGGTTCTTTGGAGATCGCGGCAACCTTCTGGTCGTGGATACCCACGTTCCGGATAGCGTCGAGCGCCGATTCCGGGTCCATAACGCGACCCCCGCGCAGCACGATTTCGAATGGTTCCTGGGCGATTCCCGCCTCGACACAAAGCAAGAGTACGGTGGCGCAGAGCCCCAAGATACGTTGCCAGTGAGTCCACGTGGCCCGGAATCGACGCCTGAAAACTCCCTGGCGCTCCAGCCGAGCAATGAGTATCTCGGTCAGCATCCGACTACGAGAATCAGGGTGATTGGTTCCCACGCCCTGTCCATCTAGTTTCATCTGATTTCCAATTCTTAAATTTAGAGGAACTCGAGTTTCCCATTGACCCGGGAACTTGCCGAGGACTTCTCCGAACTAATCCTTAAACGGATCGAACTCGTCCTCGCCGGCCATCGCCACACCGATGGGTTGGAGGTGGTGAAGGATCTTGATGGTGTCTCCATGAGCCTCCAGCACTTCAGGAAGTCTCTTGTAGCAGTGAGGTGACTCATCGGTTCCTGCTCCTCGCAGTTCGACTCCCTTCGCTGTGACCCAGTCCATCATCATCTTTTTACTGATCTCCCCTTCGGACATGCGGATGACGCGACCTTTCTTGTACCTTTTCCTCCCTGCAGCCTGTGTCCTCGACATGATTCGACCTGCCCCGTGTACGGTTGAGTAAAGAGCTTCTCCGCTCTGGTCCGAATCCACGCCTTCGATAATCACCGAAAAGTCCCCCATCGACCCACCCACGAAGCCCTTCTGGCCGGGAAAGGCAGGAGTGGCTCCCTTTCTGACAACCCACAAGCTCCTGCCGTCGTGTTCCTCCTCCCAGGCAAAGTTGTGGTGATTGTGCACTTCTTCCACGATCCTCGCACCCAGGATTGAGGCCACCTTCTGACAGACCCAGTCCCGACCCGCATAGGCATAGCGGCCAGCCATTTTCATAGCAGCGACGTACTCCTCCCCCAGTTCCGACCCGACTTCGAGCAGCACCGGATCGACAAACATGCCGTCCTCTCCGCCTCCTGCCTTGATGTAGTGGGTAGCGATCTTGTGACCCAGACCCCTGGAGCCGAAGTGGACTCCGACCCACACTCTGTCCCGCTCGTCTACAAACAGATCGACATAGTGGTTTCCGCTGCCGATCGTGCCCAGTTGATTTCGGGCCAGCTGCTTCAGAGGGCTCACGGCGGGAATTAGCCACGCCGGATCGTCCTCGAAGAGCACATGGTCCACCTCTTCTCTGTTGACCCTTCCGATGCCGAAGGAAAGTGCGTTCCAGAGATCGTCCATGATGGTCGAGATGTTGCTCTTGACCTCTTCGGCTTCACAGTCCAGCAGGACGGCTTTGTTGCCGCAGGCGATGTCGAAACCAACACCGGACGGACTGACTCTTCCGTCGTACGCAATCACGCCACCGATGGGGACGGCGTAACCCAGATGGTGATCGGCCATGAGAGCACAGTGCTCTGCATCTTTCGCGCAGTTTTTCATCTGTTCCACCGCGTTCTGTAATGGCTCTCCCCAGACGGGAATGTCGTTAACCAGTCTCATTGTTTTCTCCCAATTCACTTCGTGACTAACTGGAGACTAGCCTAGATGGCTGCTCTGGCATCGACACCAGTCAGCGTGACAGTTCGTGTAGTGTCACAAGCTCTCTGCCTGTCGGGCGACTATCGACGTCGGCGTAATTGTATGACCAGGATGCGTACGTGACGCCGGTGTGAGGGAGACCGGCAGCGCAGATCCTTCAGCCTGCGAGTGTCCAGCGTCGGGTTCGAATGCTCCCGCTGCAAACTAAGGGTCTGGTTTACAGTCTGGGGTCTACCGGTTCACTTTCCAAGGCCGTACGTTCAGCGCCCAGCGAACCAGGGCTCCTTTCAACCGAGTCACTGGCCTCCATCCCAGGATTTTCAGAGATTCGAGATCGGTCCGGAAACTCGTTAGCCCGGATTATGCAAAAGATCTGAATCCGAGTGAGATTTGGGTCCAGAAAAAAAGCCGTAGCCCTCTGATATAAAAGGGTTTACAAAAACAATGACCCTAAACAGGAGCTACGGCAATGTTGAAAACAGTCTGCCAGAATACCCTGCCATTTCACAGCCACAGAAAGATCACGACGCGTTTTGATGGAGGGAGCCTCACTTCCGACGCAGGATGGTTGTTGTTTGGATCGCTGGATCGTCAACATCGATTGTGCGAGGGCTTCAGTTCGTGTATTGCGGAAAGTCGAGACCGACGCTACGTTCGTCATGACCTGTTGAAGTTGATCCGACAACGAGTCTTGCAGATCGTGGCCGGCTACGAAGACTGTAATGACGCCGATACGCTGCGCTCGGATCCGATGCTCAAGACAGTCTGTGATCAGTTGCCCGAGAGCGATCCCGATTTGGCCACCCAGCCGACTTTCTCCCGCTTGGAGAACTCCGTCACCAAGAAGGATCTGATGCGTCTGAGCCGGTGGCTGCTACGCCGTTATGTGCGCTCCCTGAAGAAGAGACGTCCCGCCAAGATCATCCTGGATCTGGACAGTACCGACGACCACACTCACGGCCAACAGGAGTTCGCCTTCTACCACGGGTATTACCGAAACCACATTCTGCATCCTTTGCTGATCTTCGATGCCGCCACGGGCGACCTGGTGTGTGTCGTGTTGAGACCTGGCAACAAGGGGGCTGCCTCTCACATCGTGCCCATTCTGAAGCGCGTCGTGGAGGCCATCCGACAAGGAGTGGGGACGGATGTCGAGATTGAGATTCGGGCCGACAGCGGCTTTGCCACGCCTCGGCTCTACGAGTTCTGTGAATGTGAAGAGAATAAACTCCAGTATGTCATTGGGTTAAGTCGAAACCCTCGCCTGCAGCGAGTGGTCGAGCCCCTGCTGGATTCGACTCGGGAAAGGTTCGTTGAGCGGGAGGAAAAACAGCGTCAGTTTGACGAGTTTCTTTATCGAGCCAACAGCTGGGATCGATCCCGTCGCGTCATTGTCAAAGTGGAGGTAGATCAGCGTGGGATCAATCGTCGCTTTGTAGTCACCAACCGGGACGACCTCTGCTCCCAATCACTTTATGACCACTACACAAACCGAGGGCAGACCGAGAACTTCATCAAGGCCTTCAAGAATCATCTGAGCATGGACCGACTCAGCTGTCATCGATTCCTGGCCAATCAGTTTCGACTCCTCCTGCATGCACTGGCTTACCAGATGTTCGTGCGCCTGCGCGACTATCTTCACGGAACCCCCTGGCACAAGCTCGAAATCGAAACCTTACGTCGTCGGGTCCTCAAGATTGGGGCCCGGATCCGACAAACCACTCGACGCATCTGGGTCCATCTTTCCTCAGCCTTCCCCGAACAACCCCTCTTCCACCTCGTCTTGAGTCGCCTGAACTCCAGTTAGCTTTTCCCAGCTCCCCCGAAAAACCGCTTCCGACACTCATCCAGGCCCAGATCTGTCTGAAATTCACTCCCCAAACCACTCAAACGCCTCGCCAACCCATATTCTTCGCAAATCCGCCTGTCACACCTGCCCGCTTCCGAGTTGGGCCACTTCTCGAGTCGTTTTTCAACACCGGACTACGGTTCTTGCATAATCCGGGTTAGTACCTCATACCCATCATGAGTCACCAGGATCGTGTCCGAATGGCGCACTCCGCCCTTGCCCTTGAGATAGATACCCGGCTCGATGCTGATCACCATGTTCTCGGCCAGAACATCGGGGCTCCCCTCCGCGATCCAGGGTGCCTCGTGATTCCCGAGTCCCAATCCGTGACCGGTCCTGTGCAACCTCTCATCCTCGGACCCGTAGCCCTCACTTCGCAGGAACTCGTTCACTTCCTCATCCAGCTCGCTGCAGGAGATGCCCGGCCGTAGCCTTGTGAACGCCCAGGCGCCGGGCCTCCATCATCGCGTCGAACACCTTCCGGATCTCGGGATCGATGGGTACGGTGAAGTAAGTACGCTCGCACTCCGCCGCGTAGCCGTTGATCCGGGTCAGGACCAGGGCCACATGCGGCCCTTCTTCGAGCCGGTCGTTCAATGGCGGGATGGAGTGTGGCTGGGCGCTCCCAGGCGCCGCCCACGTTCCCATGAGCACTTTGGTCGTCAACGGCTCAAAATCATCGGTCTCTCGAATGATCTTTCTCATGATCGCACTGGTACGGGCAAAGCCTTCCGCCACGGACGAACCCCGGTAAGAGGCAGCCAGGAGCTGCTCGACTCCCAGGTCCGCGTACCTGGCAGCGCGACGGATCATTTCGATCTCCGTCGCAGTCTTCACCAGCCGGAGCCGTTCGACCAGAGGAACGCATCGGGTACTCTCTTCCCCCAGCTCGTCCAGGGTTCCCCGGGAGACGGCTGGCTCGACTCCGATTTCCTGACAAGACCCAATCAGATTCCGCAGACGATCGATCCAGCGCCGACCTCTGGGGGCCGGGTACTCCCAGTAGGAATGGATCTCATCGATGTTGTGGGCCTTCCTCATGTGCTCCGCGTCCAGTTTCGGTACCAGGAGGATGGGAGCCCTTGCATTGTTGGGAAAGACCAACAGAAAAAACGGACGCTCTAGCGGCTCGAAACCGGCGCCGGTCAGATAGTAGATGCTGTCGAAAGACGACACGAGAAAAAGATCGAGCCCGGCCTCCGCAATGGATGCTCCGAGTTTGACCAGGCGATGTCGGCACTCGTCCTTGGAGATTTGCAACATCACTGGCCCGTAGAGTTGCGAATCTGTCGAATGAAGAAGCGGACGATCTCCGCATAATTTGAAACTGCAATCCGTTCGTCGATCCCATGAGGGCGATCCATGTCGTGGGGGCCGAGACGGGTTGGAATGAAGCGAAAGGTGTTGTCGGTGATGCGTTCATAGTGCCGTGAATCGGTTGTGACGACGGCGAGGGCCGGTGCGACGAGAACGTTCTGGAAGACCTCTCGAATAGACTTGTGCAGGACCCTGAAACTCTCCGATTCCGTGTCGGCGACAACAGACGGCTGGGATGTGGAGCCGCTTTCCTCGAACTCTACTCGTTCGTCGTTGACGATGCGCCGGACATGCTCGAAGACCTGGTCTGAAGTCTCACCAGGCATGACCCGAAAATTCACCACGCCCCAGGCAGTGGTGGGAAGGACGTTCCGGCTCACACCCCCTCTCACCATCGTTACAGCGGTGGTGGTGCGCATGGTGGCGTTCATGGAAGAACTGTTCGCAAACTCTTGCTTGATCAGGGGAGCGAAAAGCCAGCGGTTAGCCAGGGACAGTCGCTGGAAGAAGGGCATCTCCGGTCCCAGGTAGTCGAGCATCTGCCCTGTCGCTCCTCCCAGATTGGCTGGCAGCGGATTAGATTCCAGGTTGTGAATCGCTTTGGCTACGGCACCCACAGCTGTCTGAGGCGGGGGCATGGAAGAGTGACCACCGGGGGCCTTGATCGTCAGTTTGAGACCGAAGTAGCCTTTTTCGGCTACCGCGACGTAGGCAACCGGTGACCTCACTCCGGGAATCACGTCGTGCACGATGACGCCACCTTCATCCAAAATGTACTGAAGCTGGACACCCCTCTCCTCCAGGAGGGAGGCAATCCTGGCGTTTCCATTTCCACCCCCAATCTCCTCGTCGTGCCCCAGGGCCACGTAGATGTCACGCTGTGGCTGAAAGCCGTCCTGCAGCAGAAACTCGACCGACTCCAGGATGCCCATGGCTCCGGACTTGATATCCAGGGTTCCCCGGCCCCAGATGAAACCATCTGCAATCTGCCCGGCGAAGGGAGGATACATCCACCTGGCTTCCTCCTCAGGCTCCACCGGAACCACGTCGATGTGGGACATCAGCAGGACGGGCTTGAGCGAGGGATCGCTCCCCGGCCAGCAGAAGAGCAGACTGTATCCTCCGACGACCTCCTTTTTCAGGACTGCGTGGACCCGGGGAAAGGACTCTTCCAGATAAGCGTGCAGCCCCAGGAACTCCTCCGCATCGAAATCAGAGGCTTCCGGATAGGAGACCGTCTTGAACTTCAAGGCCCGGGCCAAACGCATTACGATCTCTCGCTCCTCCAATTGCATCCTTGGGGCCGGTTCGACTTGCACCTGCCGACTCACGAACCGCGAAGTGTTCAGCAGCAGGACCAGCGCCAGAAGGCCGACCAGGGTCAGCGCAGAAAAAAGGAATCGGTTAGTGAGATTCATAGTCAAGCTCCTTATTCCCACGGGAAGTAACCCTCTCGTCGGATTCTCCCACTCATTTGATGTTCCTTTTTGCTCACGGCTTCCAGGCTAACTGCGCCCGAGCCGCTGGTTCGACCGCGATCGTGACAGTTTCCGAGGTGTCACAAGATCCCGGAATGTGTACAATCCCCTTCGAAGATCCCTCAACCTCAATTCGACGACCGAAGAAAGCTGCTCGGGCGCCATGCGCATCCAAATCAGTCGAGAGAGTGACGTGCCCATTGCCGACCAGCTGGCCGCCGAACTAATTTTCTCAATCGCTTCGGGAGAATTGAAGCCGGGAGATACGCTTCCCAGTGTCCGTGCTCTGGCCCGGCGGCTCAAGATTCACCACAACACGGTCAGCCGAGCCTACCAGGAACTCGTGTCCGTGAAACTAGCTAGTGGTGAGACAACGCGGGAAGCGACTGGTTGTGCGCTCCCCTGGAGAGGTGGAACCCCCGGAAGATGGGAGAGATCTGGACGACCTGATCACGAACACCATCCGCCAGGCCCGTGAGATCGGGTACTCGTTGCAGCAGCTTCGCCAGCGGGTGGAGGAGCGGCTCTTTGCCCAGCCGGCCGATCACATCCTGGTCACTTCGAACGATGCCGGCCTGAGGTATTTGTTTCGAGAGGAGTTGAGGCGAGAGCTAGGGTTTGAGATCACAGCCTGTGACCCCGGAGAACTCTCCGCCAACCCCGATCTAGCCATAGGGGCTCTGGTTGTGGGTGCTCCAGGCGCCATTGCAGATGTAGCCCCGGCACTTCCCAGGACTCTGCCCTCCATTCCCGTCACGTTCTCCCCGGCAGATGAGCAGGTGGAGAGGATTCGGGCATTCTCGGAGCCATCGATCGTTGCCCTGGTTTCGATCAGCGAATACCTCATCCAGACCGCCCGGGCTCTCCTGGCCCCCGTGTTAGGAAGCCGGCATACGATGCGCGAGTACCTGCTCCCCGTTGAGCGTCCCGGCTCTCTCGCCGCTGCGGATTTGGTGATCTGTGACTCGATCACCTGCCGTCGAATCGAGCACAAGAATTCAACCACCTACAAAGTGATCTCACCCGGCTGTCTGGAGGAGATTAAGGATTCCATGGGATGACGAGATACCGGTGGAGCGAAGGCAGTTTCAAAGGTTAAGGCCCCTGGATCTGTTTTGGCATCATTAAGAGACGGCTTTTGGGGAATCTTGTTGATTCAGAGTCAAGGTCTCCCGGGCTGCGGTTTACTCAAACCGTCGAACAGCCTGTCCACTGATTCTGGTCGGAGTTCCTCATTGCCTGCCGAGGAAGATCGCTCAAATACAAGACCCGACCCCACCCGCACCTGTTTCCTTACCGGTCGGATGGAGTTTTTCGGGGGTACAACGGTTCTCTTCTCCCAATCCTAGGACCGTTAAACCTCCATTCACCGGTTCGAGTCCGGTCGCCGCCTCCAACTGCGAAGAATGGAATTGCAGTGAACTGGCGTCTCCCAATTGTCTCCCACTCTGCTTCCTAATCTTTCCTAATGTTTCGGGTATTCGGTTGACGGAAAACCCGGCTAAGTGATTGATTATCCTAATGTTTCCTAATGTTTCGGCCGTTTACTTGATTGGTCTCCGGAACCAGAGGCCGCAGGTTCGAATCCTGCCGGGAGTACCAGTTTAAGCCTTTATACATCAATAACTTAGATAGATTCTCCCCTCTCAGAAACGCGTCGGAAACAGCGGTTTTCTGCCAGATTTCTAACAACTCGGAAGCGGCTAGGAAATCTGACGGTCAAGGCAAACTCAGAGGCAGGAACGGGAGTGACTGGGTGGCGGCCGCAGGCCGACATCCTTTAGAAGCGTTAGCGACTGCGGATAGCGGCGCGACCGCCGCGCGTAAAGCTCAACAACCCCGGTCGCCGCGCCAAGGCGCCTCGCACTTTTCCCAGGTTTGCTACTGGCCACTCCCAGCCACCTTCCCTGCCGGGCGCTCGGTCACGGGCATGGTGGCGAACTGACCGGGGCGAGTCTGGATCACGGTGGCGGCAATTCTCCCGTCGGCCGTGGCCACGATGACTCCCGTCAGCTCCGAGAAGTCCACCGCCGGAGCCCACTCCAGCTCATCCACGAACAAAGACCGGTGTCCCATCGCAGACAACGGTAACTGGGCCGTGGCCAGTTCATTCCCGTCCTCGTCGAAAAGCTTCAGAGTGATCATCACCGGACCGTTCTCCAGATTCATGACGGCCACACCGGAGTTGATGTCCGGCAGAGCCGTCTGCACCAGGGCCAGGAATCCATTCGGCAGTTCCAAACTGCTCCCTACTCCTGCCACGCCGACGATCCCCCCAAACAGAATGACCCCGGCCAGGGGCTTATCTGAGGAGACCGTGACCGATCCGGCAATCAGCTCTTCCCCCTCTCCATCGGTCTTGAGAAGCCGCAAACCGGAAGCAGGAATCTGGACGTTGGTCTGTCCTTCCACGATCTCCCCGTTTAGATCCACAGTCAGGGGCTGTCCCAGGTCGTCTTTGAGTGTGATGTCGGCAGAAGCCTGCATCTCCGTGTCCAGGTTGAAGAGCAGCAACTGGCTGAAGAGAAGACCCAGGCCTTCTCCAAACTGGGCATAGTAGAGCAGGTTCGCTCCTTCGCCCGAGGGCTGAGCCACCAGGGGCAGCAGAGCCGGTGCCCCAGCACCGCCCGGCCGGGCCGCCACGGGCATGGTGGCAAACTCTCCTCCCCGGGCCTGGATGACCGTAGCCACCAGTTGTTTCCCATCCACGATGGCTTTGAGCAGTCCCAGGAAGTTGGAGAAGTCCACGGGAGGATCCCACTCGAACTGGTCTACGAACTGAGCGGTGTGACCCCGGGCCGGAAGTTTCACGGAGGCCGTCGAGATGACGTTGCCCTCGGTGTCGCAGAGCTGCAGCTGGATGGTGACCTCTTCATCCTCTAGGCTCATGATGGCGATGCCGGTGTTGGTGCCTTCGTCAGAGTTCGTCTCCATGGGGGCCAGAAAGCCGTTTTCGGTGACCTGCCCGTTGCCCACACCGGCCAAACCCACGACCCCGCCGAAGAGGATGACTCCGGCCACCGGCTTGTCGGAAATGACGACTACGGAACCTGCCTTCAGCGGGCCTTCTCCGTCCGTGGCCAGGATGCGGATGCCGGAGGGGGGAATAGTCACAGGAACACTCCCGACGATCCCGACTTCGTTGATGTCCACGCCAAGCTCCTCCCCGTCGTCATCCTTCAGATCGACTCGCGCCGTGGCTTCCATCGCAGAGTCCAGGTTGAAAAGGACCAGCTGGCTGAAGAGCTGGCCCAGTCCCTCCCCGAACTGGGCGAAGTAGAGACGGTACAGGTCGGCCGGAGCCTCAACGATGACCATCTTGATCGTGTTTGTTTCTAACGATTCCTGGGTGTGGGAGTCGGTGAAAGTCAGAGTGGCAGTGTGGACGCCCGGAGGGAGGTCGTTGACTCTACCATTGGGTGTTACGCGGATTTGGGAAACCTCTCCGGGTTCCAGCGAGAGGTCAAGCGAGCTCCCCGCAGAAGTTAGGGGCTGGAGTGTGGAAGAGTTTTCGTCCCCAGACAAGTCGGTCAGGTCGAAAAAGTCCACGTCCGCGGAAAGCGTTCCCTCAATCATCTCTGACCCAACATTTCCTCCTACCAGGTCTTGCGAAGGAGGATCGCAGCTTGTACAGACACTGGTAGGGCGGTTTCCGAAAATTTCCTTGAACCAATATACTGTCGCTGGAAGAAAAAAGAGTTCTAAACCCTCAGGATCTCTGGATTTGGGCTCCGGCCTGACCAAGAACACCACTTCTCGGAAATGGTGTGCACCATTGGAGAGGTCTAGAAAAACGATGTACTCGACAAACTTGCCTGCTTCATCACCAAAAGTAAAGGCCCGAGCAAAGACGCGAATTGGAGGACCTTCATCCAAGCCGCGAGGATCAAGTTGATCTTCAAGATTCTCGTCGTCTCTCGAGAGCGAGATCCCTTGCTTAAGCCCTCCAGAACGGGGGAGAGAACTACTGGCGGACCATGTCACGGGTCCACCGACGGCCCGCAGCTCATAGACCCTTCTGTCCTGGCCCCCGACATCAAAGATAGACAACACGGTTAAGCCCCTCTCCGGCGTCACTTCGAGACGACCAGCAGGTTCGGACTCTTGCGGGGGGCTCACTGTAATCTTCCCTAGCGTGCCAACATCCTCGTTGTAGGCTCCACAATTGCGAATCTGCGATCCTGAGCCCGTGACAAAGTCCCGGATTTCCGAAGGATTCGACGGACACTCTTCAGCAAATACCGAAACACTTACCCCGAAAGGAGGCGAAAAATTGTCTGTGACATAAATCTGTCCATTGCCCGCAGCAACGCCTTCAGGATTGTTCAGGAAGGGATCGCCAAAGGAGAACGGGTCACCAAAGGAAGCTAATCCTTGGGCGCTCGTCAAATCAAAAACCAGGACACCGCCGCCAAGGGCACGATATGTGACCAGAAGCTGGCTGGGTGTGGCAAAGATGTCGGTTGGACCCGACTCGGTTAAGTCGACGGGGTCTCCAACCAAGGTCCCGTCTGAAACGTCAAGCTCTCGAATGATACGCCCATCTAAGACTATGAGATTGCCGTTTATTGGGTTGGTATCCAGTGCGGTAGGATTTGACAGAGGGACTTCATCATAGTCCCTCAAATACTTTCCCGTGGCATCAAACACTTTAATGGTATCTTCGCCAAACAGCTCTGTGACTGCGAGATTACCGTCGCTTAGAAAAGCCAGTCCCCGAGGGAGAGTCAGGTGGTCTTGAGTTTCCCCAAAGGGTCCTAAGGGGTTTCCGACCTCATCGAATTCAAGCACAAGGGCCCCGTTTCCCTGCTGTACGACAAGCAGATGGCCGTTCGTGGGATTGAAGGTCAAATCAAGCGGGGTGGATAGTTGGCCGGGGGCGACAAATTCCCCGATGACTCCCCCCCCGGGCTCTAAATGGGAACCAGGCGTTCCATCCAGTTCCAACACGGATTCATTCTCCAGATCGATCACAAACAAGTTGACGAAAGGACCAGTGGGGCCGGTTGTCGGCATAAGGTCGAAGTTCTGGGCGTAGACAAGCGCAACGCTCATGAAAACGACGACTGAAAGAAGTAAGTATCCCCCGGCAAAGCCGGGGGCTTTAATCTTGTGAGCCGCTCAAAGCGGACTTGACGTTGCCGCTACCGCGGCCACTTGTGCCACCTACAGGTGGCTTGGCTACAGCAGCCTGAGCTGATCCTGGCGACGATCTTCTGCTTCTTGCCGCCGGATATACTCACGAATCACTTTCTCATCCCGACCCACCGTCGATACGAAGTATCCGCGAGCCCAGAAGTGCTGTCCAACAAAGTTACGCCGACTCTCTGAAAAGTTCCTCGCAATGTGGATGGCGCTTTTCCCTTTGATGTACCCGATCACCTGCGCCACAGAAAACTTTGGCGGAATCGAGATCATCACGTGCACGTGATCCGGCAGCAGGTGGCCCTCTTCAATCAAGCTTTCCTTCTGCCCAGCCAACCGTCGCAGCACCTGACCGAGATGTCTGCGCAGCTCCCCATAAATCAACTTCTTGCGGTACTTGGGGATGAACACCACATGGTACTTACACTCCCATTTTGTATGCTGTAAGCTCTGGTAGTTACTCATAAAACTCCTTTTCGTGATGCTTTGCTCGGCTCACGGAAGGGAGTTTTTTCACCTATTCCCGGAACTGTCAAACTCTGGCTGCCTCCCCGGCAGAGCCGGGGGGACTCCTTACGGGTCTAGTTGTTTGCTAGTCACCCGCGCCCTCCTCATCAAACTTATGGACTGGATCATAACCTGCGTACTTCGATGGTACTCGACGGCTCACTTTTCTAACACTTTCTAACAAGATCAGCCAAAATGACAAAGATGAGAGGAATTGAGATGAAAAGCTCGACCCTCAGTAAACCCTTGTTTTTGAAGATGATAGGTACTGAGATGGAATGAGAGAAAGTGAGCTAAAAACCTCTGAGTCTTATCTCCGGAACCAGAGGCCGCAGGTTCGAATCCTGCCGGGCGTACCAGTAACCCTTTATAAATCAATAACTTATCTAGATTCTACCCGCTCAATAACTCGTCGGAAACGGCGGTTTTCTAACAGATTTCTAACAAGTCAGAATAGTTTGCATTGGGGGCCGCGTTGTTTTCCCGGTCAAAGATCGGAGAATGAACGGCAGAAGAAGCAATTCGGAAGCGAGTTTTGGAACGCTGACAACACCAATACCGGGCCGCTCGTGATCTCGTCCTGAATGCCGCCGATCCCGTCCTATCCGAGAATTCAGCCGCGTCGTAACCCACAGGGGGAGTTCGCACTGTAAGCGCGTACAATGGCCTCACGAAGGCCGACGCCTACCCGTTCCAAGTGTTGCTTTTAACTGCGGAAGACCGCGGGTAGGATCAGAACAGCTTTTGTCTTGCCTGAAGTCGGCGGGGACCAGCTTTAAAGATCCTATATATCGAGCCGGGGACCCGGCTCCCCTCGAATTCTGGCGTCTGAGAGGTCCTCACGGTGCACATGTGTGTCAGGAAGAATCGTCCCGCTTCCTGTTGTTTTCGGATGGGATTCACACCCCTGCATCGTGGTCGTCCCTTCCAATGGTGTGCGCCCCGGTTATCCTGTCAGGATACTCGTCACAACGCCCCACTCGCCTGAAGGCGGGGACTTCACGCGGATGGAGGACGGCAAAAGATCTTGCAGGAGAGTTTTCTAGATATAGCATAGAGGTCCCAGGATCGAATCAGTTTGAGGGTCTATTGGGGCGCGCCGGGTAAACTCGGCGGCAGTTTTGCTTTGACCTCCAGAATGGGGGGTTGGCTATTCACTAGGAGAGTTATTTCATGCGAAGCTCAATCCATGCTGTAGGTGTCATCTTTCTGGGCCTAACTTTGGCCGCCTGTGCCCAGGTCGAAAGAAAGCCTGAGACGGGAAAAGTGTCCGCGGCCACGACCGCCTGCGAGGGCCTACCCAGCCATGCCGACCTGAAGGCTGCGCTCACCAAGGCCCGTAACGAAGCAAATGGCGGTTTCAACCTTGATATGTGGGGAACGATCGTGAATCGGGATGGAGTCGTCTGTGCGGTCGCCTTTACCGGCGGGGATCGAGGGGACCAGTGGCCCGGCAGTCGGGTCATCTCCGCCCAAAAGGCCAACACCGCCAATGCCTTTAGTTTGCCAGGTCTTGCCCTTTCGACGGCCAACCTCTTTACCGCGGTCCAGCCGGGAGGCAGCCTCTTTGGCCTGCAGCACAGCAACCCCGTTCACACCCATGTGGCCTATGGCGGCGACGCGGCACGGAACGGACAGGAAAACGACCCGATGGTGGACGGCAAGGTAGGCGGCGTCAACGTATTCGGAGGCAGCTTACCACTCTATTATAGTTCAGGCAAGTTGCTGGGAGCGATTGGGGTGAGTGGCGATTCTTCCTGTGCGGATCACAATATCGGGTGGAAGACCAGAGATTTTCTGAATCTGGACAATACTCCCGGCGGTGTGAATCCGATCAGCAGCGACGACAACATCGTCTACGATACAACGGTGGATGCCTCAACCGGCCATACCACCAGTGCCAGCGGTTGGGGACACCCGGCTTGTGCCGAGGCAGCCACAGAGATTGGGAACGGGCTGTCCACTTCCCATCCCAAAGGGCCAACGATGGATCCGGTCGCACCGTAGCAATGCAGGTCGCAAGTTGACGGTGGCCAGGGGCGTCTCGATGGTAGTTCTGGCAGTTGTCCCTCCCGTTTAATCGAGCCAACAGCTCCCGCACTCCCGGCGACGGTGAAACTCGGGGCGGAGACCATCACATGGTGTGGAAAGCTGGGTTCTGGTGTGGAGTACCCGCCCAAGAAGTCGTGATCGACAGTTGTTGTGGCTACGGGAGACACAACTCGCCTGAACGGCAGTAACGATCCGTGATGCGGTGCGTCTGTTCACGCCGCTCGGCGCGTGTAGCGGTGATGAAGTCCACCGACTTGGGGAAGTGCTCTGACCTCGCCCAATTCCGGTAGCTCAATGGCTCTCGGCTCTGGTGCATCCTTGTCCAGGGACAGGTGCGTTCGGCAATCGTGATAGTAGACGAGATAGTCTCGAACGATCCGACGCAGATGATTCTCGCTCAGCACGATCACATGATTTAGGCAGTCGCGACGTAGCGTGCCCACGAAACGCTCCGCATACGGATTCTGCCAAGGAGAACGGGGAGCTATCTTGACTTCCTCGATGCCCATGGAACGAACTCGACGGACGAATTCTTGACCATAGGTGCAGTCCCGGTCCCGAAGAAGATATCGAGGTGCAGTATCCCAGGGAAATGCCTGAAGAATCTGAAGTGATGTCCATTTCGCAGTGGGTGAGTCGGTCACATTGAAGTGAGCAACGCGTCGTCGGTTGTGAGCCAGCACGACGAAGACAAACAATACCCGGAAGCTCAAGGTCGGCACCGTCAGGAAATCAATAGAGACCAGTTCGCAGACGTGGTTTTCCAAGAAGGATCTCCACGCCTGGGAAGGTGGCTTTCCGCTGCGAGCCATGTATTTGGAGACCGAAGTCTCTGAGACGTCGATTCCGAGCTTGAGCAGCTCACCGTGAATTCTGGGTGCGCCCCACAGAGGGTTGGCCTGACTCATTGCGCGGATGAGTCTTCGCACCTCAGGTGCAACTGTCGGGCGACCTCGCTTCTTGCCACGGCTCTTTCGCGTCCAATAGAACTTGAAACCCTTTCGATGCCATCTGATGACTGTCGCTGGCGTCACAATGGCGAGAGAATCAGCCCAGCCTCGCCAGATTCTTAACAGAAGGAGCCAAAAAAGACGGTCAGATCTTGTCAGGCATGGCCGTTTTGAGCTCCGCTGCAGGATCGCAAGTTGCTGCCGCAGAGCGCGATTCTGAAGGGCCAGTGAACGGTGGGTGGTGAGAGTGGACAGGAGGGTCTTGAGTAGGGTCAAAAACATGCTGGCTCATGTTGACCTGGGATCGGTGAAAGTTCAATGTTTCCAGGGCGGACCGAATAAACGGGAACCACACCCCTCAGCGACTGGCACTGGCAAGACCAGAGAGCCTGCGCTGAGCAACCGCATAGGAAGAATCTGCGACTTCGTTCGGGTTCTCCGGCGGCTGGGTTCGTTTATAGTACGACCGGGCGGCCTCTGGTTCATCATAGGCCTCAGCGATGCGGCCCAGGACGTACCAGGTTGCCGAGTCCGGGTCGTCCAGACCATTTCGGGCCAGGTACTGCAGCAAAACCTGCCGCGCTTCAGCCGGTCGATCTGTTTCGGCGTACAGCGCCGCCTGCGTATGAAGGTAGGCAGGGCTGAGGTTGGCTTGCGCGAGCACAATGCCCCGCTCGATGGTCTGTACCGCTTCCTCATCGATGCGGTCAGCCGTGATTGCAGCCCACACCCGGTTGTTCAAGTCATTCGCAACCACCTGACCCTGCCGTTCGAGCTGCTCTGTCAACGCGATCACGGTGTCCATGTCCTTCCGGACCATGGCACCCTCAATCTTGGAGCGCAACGCCACAGCAGACCCGGGTCGCTCTTTAAGACGCTGGTTGACAAGCTCGTCAAATTCGGTCCAGAGACCCTGCTTCTGTAGAGAAGCGGTCAAGATAGAAAACACGTGGTCGGACTCCGGGTGAGTCTCGAACACCCGGTGAGCCGCTCGTGAGAGTTGTTCATAACTCTTGGACCGACTGAACGCCACTGTGAGCGCGAGATCGAAACGGAGGCGATCTTCGTCCGATTCTGCCTTCTCTCTGCCTTCTAAAAGGATCTCCGCGGCGTCTTCCGCGGCGGTTTTGTCTTCCGCCAGCACCGACGCGGCGGCGTAGCGAAGGGATTCCACTGTGGGAGCGGTTCCTAATGTCCAGAACCGGACAAAGGGCGGAGCCGCAAGTGAGTCGTCTGTTCTCATTCCCGCTCGGGGCTCCCAGACCCAGTCCAGTAGCTTCGCGGCGGACTTCAATTCTCCGGCGTCTGCTCGAGCCAGCACCTCGCGGGCCAGGTCGGATGCGGACTTCGAGACATCCATCGAAAGTACGCGGTACTCGCCCCCTTCTCTAATCACGATGACCCTCGAATTCTGAGACCCCACCTGGGTCGTAATCCTATAGCCAATAGTGTCATCCCCTTCGATGGCCGCCCGTTGTCCGCTCAGAGCGATATCAAGTACGACGGCGACCGGCAGGCCCATTTGGCGAAGGTTCGTCCGAGCCTGCCGGATTGCTTTCTCGATTTCTACGATCTTCTCCTGGTCATGGCGATACCGTTCCGCGTGGCGGGTCAGTGACTGGAAGATGTCCTTTCCCGGCCTGGCTCCGAACAGGTGCAGAGTCATTCGGTCTGCAGCGGAGCGAGGTCGATCGGAGTCAAGATCCAGGGATTCGAAGGGTTGAACCCCCTTGAACACTCGAGCCTGTCCCATGAGCTGGCCGGCATTGAGCGCGCCTCGAGCCGCCGCCGAGTAGAGGTCTGAAGCCGACTGGTACTGGCGGGTGACCAGCAGGATCACTCCGGCGGCCGCCAAATACTGGGACGGTTCTGCAACCGTTCGAGAGGCGTACACTGCGGCCTGATCAATCCCATCCAGTACGGTCAATGCAGCAATTCGATAGGCTTCCAGATCTGGGCGCTCGTTCTGGTCGAGGTAGTCCTTTAATTCTCCGAACCGTCCTGCGTGTGCCAGCACCGCAACCAGGCTTTGTCCCAGGGCGGGGTCCACGGGTACGCCCGAGCTGGCTTCGGTTGCCAGGGCACTACGGTACTGCTCGACCGCCTCGGCAAGCCGCGCTTTTTTTCCGTACCGCTCTCCCTGACTGTCGTGTTCAAGAAGGATCGCCAGTGCGGCCCGAGCCTCCACATCTTCAGGATCCAGCTCAATGGCCTTCCGATAGGCTGCCTCGGCACCGGCGTAGTCCGATCCGCTCTGGAAACGCCGCCCAATCAAGTCGTACTCGAGTATCGAGCCCTGAGTGCGATGAGTCATGGCGGATTCCGGCCCCAGTTCGACCGCTCGCTCTGCAGCCTGCCGGGCCGGTTCGCCCAGACCGGCTTCCAGCATGGCTCGTGCGATCCGCGTGAGGTGGATGGCAGCATCCGGCTCTGCCCTACTCAACTCACGGAATTCTTCGATCGCTTCCCGGATCTTCCCCGCCGCAAGATGAGTCTCACCGACCTGATCGAACGCAATCATCTGAACCTCGGTCTGGGCGAACTCATGAATACGTTTTCGCGTCTCTCGAAACTCTTCGGACATCAAGCGTCTCTTCCCGCTGTCGAAGATGAGAGCGGCCAGGACGCTTTGATCCTCTCGTCGGCTGTACTGGGCCGAAAATCGGGCGCTCCCCAGGCGCTCGTCTCTATCAGCGGGAAGCTCGCGCACGATGAACCCGATGGGCGGAACAATTCGATAGCGCCACTCCACAGAGTGCGGTCGTGACCACTCGAACTCGCTTTTCCGTTCGGGATCGACAGCTGGATCAGTGAGGAGACTCGGGGGCAAACCCTGGAGAAGACCGGCCAGGGGGATTGCGACCACGGCTTCCATGACATCGGTTATGCCCCTGAAGGCCTCCTTGACTTCAATTCTGATCTCGTAAGGTGTGGAGAAGTCAAAGGTGTCACCAGTCGTCGCCTCAGCGACGTTATCAGAAAGGTACACCTGGGCGGCGTAATCCAAGAAGGCATTGCGTATCTCGTCGCCGGTCAGGCCGTCGAAGTTCTCCCGGTAGTCCCGGCCCACAAAGCCCCAGGCCTGGGTTGATTCAACGATTCGCGCGGCCCCGTATGACGCAAGGAAGACATCCCTGGTCTCGATGGCGCGGTTGTCTTGAGAAGATGAAGACGGAGTTCGCACGAGGCTGGCGGTATGCTCATCCGCGATGAGCGCCAGGCGGCCTTGATCGGCCAACGGCAGTTCTCCCGGAGCAGAGTAGGGGTCTGTGGCGTCGATCCACATTGGATCGCTCGTGTCGGGAACAAAAACGACTGTGTGATCGAACAGCCCCAGGCCGGGCACGTCGTCATCTGGGTCGGATCCGCTGCCCGTCCGAAGCAGGGCGATAGTGGCGTCGATCCCGACCGCCCGCAACATCGCGATGAGTAAGGCCGCCTTGTCTTTGCAGTCTCCAAACCTCCGCTGCAGGGTCTCAGAGGGGGTTCGCGGAATATACGAAGCTTCGCCCAGCAGGACGGCCGCGTAACGGATGCGCTCGTGCAGAGCCTTTGTCAGCCGCTGGATTACGGATCTCCTGGAACCCTCGGTTGAGATGCCGCTGAGAATCGCCTCAAGGCTGTGACCTGCAATCTGCTGATCGAGAATCTTGCGGTAACGTCGGGCTACCGCGTTCCAGGACTTGCCCGTTCCAAACGTCACGTGGGGCCAGGTAAGCCCGTCTTGGGGCACGTCGGGTTCGGGAAATCGAGGATCCACGAAGGGGCCTGCCTCGAACTTCAGTGTCAAGCGGTTACCAGTTTCCGTCCGTTCCGGTTCCACTACTCCATTGCGTGCAACATATCGAATGGGCAAAGACCTGGGCGCCTCAATCAGCAATCGGGCTTTGCGAACGGGTACGAAGGACGCGAAGTAGAATCTGTGCACAACGCCGGCGTCGAATGCCGGATGCTGATCCTGAGTTGTGGTTTCCATTACTACCACCGACCCGGGACTCACTGCCGGCAATGGGCCGCGCAACACTCTCCGATCCGTGAATACCGTTGGCGCTCCCGTCTCGGCGGGCACCTCCGTGATCGTGGCTGGGTCAAGTTCGTGGACGCTCTCATCCGCACCGATCACCCGAGCCCGGAGAGCGGGCCTGTCCTGCCGCCATGGCTGCCATACAGAATTGATCGAGTTCCAGGCGTCCGCCCCCTGCTGTGTCAGAACATGGTAGATCTGACGGACAACCAGGCGGACCGCCCCGCGTTCATCGAAGAAGTAGCGTTCCTCCCCCAGCAGCACCACAGCATGGGCCTCGGAGGGTGCCGGCATAGCCTGAGCCGCCCGCAGAAGATCTCCAGGCTGCGCCGTGAACGGGTCTGCTTCCCAGGCAGGTACCTGAGACAGCGCTACCGGGGTCAGAAGACCTGAAAGCGCTACCGACCAGCTGAGCGTTCTCAGCCAGGTTGCAGACGGGATGAAGCTGAATGCGAGGCTCATGTAAAGGTCCTCATGCCCTCACGGTGGGGCTTCCTGGACTTGTGTTGGGTTGCTTTGGAAGTAATTCTACACTCTCACGTGTCTCGAGACATCCCGCCTGTCCCCTAAGGTGCAGCCTGATCCGCATGATCGGCCGCGTGGGAGATCGGCGAGCCAGCGCGCTCAAAGGCCGTGGGCACCTCGTTCTGGGCAAAACCCGGTCACAGTCAGGGCGTGAAAGTCGAGTGTGGTCGACGAACTCAGCGGTGGCCTTTGCGGCCGCTTTTGACCGATCGACGGGGAGGATTGGGCTGGCGGGTCAACCGCTCGAGTTGACGACTCCTGTCGAACTTTGCTCGCTTGCGCTTTGCCTTGTCTCTTTCTGCAGTTTCTTTACTCACCTTCAGGTGTGGCCTCGTACCCGAATCATATCACCGCGCCCCAGCCGACCCGGAGGCGACGACGTGGAGCGTATTGGCACTCCCGTATTCACGAGGGGGGACCTGCGTCACGCAAGTTGTACAATTCGCAATCCGGGTAAGACATGGCCCCTGAAAGCGGGGGATTCTAGTCCCATACTGACCCTAAACTAGAGTGCAGTTTTTCTAACACTTTCTAACAAGACCAGCCAAAATGACAAAGATGAGAGAAACTGAGATGAAAAGCTCGACCCTCAATAAGTCCTTGTTTTCGAAGATGATAGGTACTGAGATGAAGTGAGAGAAAGTGAGCTGAAAACCTCTGAATCTTATCTCCGGAACCAGAGGCCACAGGTTCGAATCCTGCCGGGCGTACCAGTTATTTTTCAATAACTTACGCCGATTCTCCCTTCCTGCTTCTCACCACCGACTCTTGAGGGGGGATCTCCCAATTGTCTCCCACTCAAAAACTCCATTTCCTCCCCACGTATTGCCTCAACAAGGAAGCGAACGCAGCATCAAGGCTTATTTTGAAGGCAAGACTTCTGTGTTTGCTGTTTTATACAGACTGAACAATTATTGTTAGGACACGAAGGGTATAGACCCGTGACTCAGGTGGTTGTATCAAGTAAGCGTGCACAATCTCTGGGAGAGGAGATCGCGAACAGCGTAAGCCACGGCGTTGGCTTGCTCGCTGCCATGGTCGCTGCCCCAGTTCTCATCGTGGGCGCAGTCCAGAGGGGCGAGGTTGCGGGCGTCATCGGCGCAAGCGTATTCTCCTTCACCGTAGGCCTGTTGTACTTGGCATCCGTGCTCTACCACGCACTCCCTCCGAACCGGGCCAAACGGGTCTTCCGGGTGCTCGACCACAGTGCGATCTTCCTCTTGATAGCCGGCACCTATACGCCATTCACGCTGGGCGTTCTCCGCGGCCCGTGGGGTTGGAGTCTCTTGGTGCTCGTGTGGAGCCTTGCCCTGGGGGGTGTCGTCTTCAAGGCGATCTTCGGCGTCCGCTACCTGAGGTTTTCCGTGGGCCTCTATCTAGCCATGGGCTGGGTTGCCCTCATCGTGGTCAAGCCAGTCTGGCTTCTCATCCCCCCGGCAGGACTATTCTGGCTCCTCTTGGGAGGCATCGCATACACAGCGGGAGTCGGGTTTTTCGCAGCCCATCGCGTCCGGTACAGCCACTTCGTCTGGCACTTGTTCGTCCTCGCAGGCACGGCGTGTCATTTCATCGCAGTGCTGCGCTACGCGGCCTAACAATCCGGCTTCAGATTTCTACTAAACGGGCTGGAAGACAACTGGGCCTTGCTCGAACTTCATGACACCGGCTAGGATCATGACTGCTTCTAGTTTCAACGTAGGTTTCACTACAGTTCCGCGGACCGACCCCCACTCATTGCTGCCTTCTCGATAATCTCGTCGATCATGCCATACTTTCGCGCTTGCTCCGCAGTCATGATGTAGTCGCGCTCCACATCCTGCTCAATTTTTCCCGGCTTCTGTCCCGTGTGCTTTTTGAGAATTGCGTTTATAACCTGGCGCAGTCGCAAAATCTCCTGAGCATAAATGTGAATGTCAGTGGCTTGACCCGCGAGTCCAGTGATGCTCGGCTGATGTATGAGGATCCTAGTATGGGGCAGCGCCAAGCGCTTTCCGGGTGTTCCAGCCGCCAACAGCAGCGCTCCCATAGAGGTAGCCTGACCAATACAGATCGTGGTGATCTTATTCTTGACAAACTGCATCGTGTCGTAGATGGCCAGACCCGCCGTTATCGATCCCCCAGGGCAATTGATGTATAAGGAGATATCCAGATCCGGATCTTCCGCTTCCAGGAATAAGAGCTGAGCGGTCACAACATTGGCAACATCGTCGTCAAGGGGGGCTCCCAAAAAAATGATGTTGTCTTTGAGCAGACGTGAGTAGATATCATACGCACGCTCTCCAAAGCGGGACGACTCAACAACCATGGGTATCAGTGTCATCTCTTGGTGCCCCACTCTATGATCCCAACAGTTCGCAGGTGAGTAATCTGAGATGAACTTGTCCACTCTCGGCAATATCCACACTCCGCCTTAGACTCGGCAGGTCTCTTGGTGCCCCACTCTATCAAAGCGGACTTGACGTCCCAACAGTTCGCAGGTGAGTAATCTGAGATGAACTTGTCCACTCTCGGCAATATCCACACTCCGCCTTAGACTCGGCAGGTCTCTGCTATCGAGTCTTGAGAATGATGAGGTACGTACTAGGCAGTAGCCGGTCGCTCGTTCGGTTTGACCGGGGGTCGAACAGCTTGTTCCTTCTCCTTGACTTCCGGATCCGAGTCGCGGGAGGGAGCGGGAGGCTGAACCTCTTCTTCATCCTGGCGAATCGGCTCGCCCTTGATGACCACCTTGATCTCCTTGGAGTCAAGCGTCTCGTACTCGAGCAAAGCCTCGGCCAGTCGCACCAGAGCCTCGCGGTGTCCTTCCAGGATTTCCCTGCTTTTCTGGTCGCTCATTGAGACGATACTCTTGACCTCATCGTCGATCTTGACGGCGGTCTTCTCACTGTAGTCCTTATGGCGAGAGATCTCGCGACCCAGAAAGATCTGCTCCTCGTTCTTTCCGAAGGTCAGCGGACCCAGATCACTCATTCCCCATTCGCAAACCATCTTGCGGGCAAGGTCGGTGGTACGTTCCATGTCATTGGAAGCGCCCGTCGTCGTACTTCCCAGAAAGATCTCCTCGGCTGCCCGCCCCGCCAGGAGGATCGTGATGGTGGCGAGCATGTACTCCTTCGTAGAGTTATACGTGTCTTCCTCGGGTAGCTGCATCGTGACACCGAGAGCTCTGCCCCGCGGAATAATCGTTACCTTGTGAAGTGGATCGGCTTCGGGGAGAAAGTAAGCCACCAGGGCATGGCCGGCCTCGTGATAGGCCGTATTCCGCTTTTCCTTCTCGTTCATCACCATGGATCGCCGCTCTTTTCCCATGAGCACCTTATCCTTGGCCTCTTCAAAGTCGCCCATGGTGACCGCACGGCGGTCGAAGCGAGCCGCGTTCAGCGCTGCCTCGTTCACGAGGTTGGCCAGCTGAGCACCTGAGAGTCCGGGTGTGCCCCGTGCCAGGACCGAGATATTAACATCATCCGCCAGCGGAGTCCGGCGTGTGTGAATCTTCAGTATTCCCTCCCGACCCCTAATATCCGGTAAAGAGACTACGACTTGTCGATCAAAGCGCCCCGGCCTTAGGAGTGCGTGATCCAGGATATCCGGACGGTTGGTTGCTGCAATCAGGATGACCCCCTCGTTGGACTCGAATCCATCCATCTCCACCAGCAACTGATTGAGGGTCTGCTCGCGCTCGTCGTGTCCCCCGCCCAGACCGGCACCGCGGTGTCTTCCGACTGCATCGATCTCGTCAATAAAGATGATGCAGGGCGCATTCTTTTTTCCCTGCTCAAAGAGGTCGCGAACCCGGCTGGCCCCGACTCCCACGAACATTTCCACGAAGTCAGATCCACTGATCGTGAAAAAAGGAACATTGGCTTCGCCTGCGATCGCCCGCGACAGAAGTGTCTTCCCCGTGCCCGGGGGTCCCAGCAAAAGCACACCCTTGGGAATTCGCCCACCCAGCTTCTGGAACTTCTGGGGCTCACGCAGGAATTCGACAATCTCCTGAAGCTCTTCCTTCGCTTCCTCAATTCCCGCAACGTCCTCGAATGTGACCTTCTGCTGCAGATTGGTCGAGAGTTTGGCGCGGCTCTTGCCGAAGGACAGAGCCTGGTTCCCACCCGCCTGCATCCGCCGCATGATGAAGATCCAGAAACCGATGAAGAGGAGGATCGGAAGACCCGAACTCAGCAGGACATAGAACCAGTTGCTCTGCTCATCATTCTGGATCTCCACCACCACACCGTTGTCGCTCAAATGGGTGGCGATGTTCTCCATTGCGTCCTTGGGAATGCTCGCCTTGAACTCCCGGGGGGACTCTGCTCCATCCGGCACGTACTTCCCGGTCACCTGACCCGACTGCGTAATCGTCGCCTCACGTATCCTTCCCTGCTCCATCAATTGGTCGAACTCCGTGTAGGTCTTCTCGTCCGGGCTTCCATTCTGCACGGAATCGAGAAAGTTCCAGAGAAGAATCACCGCGACAAAGACGGCAACCATCAGAAAGATGTTCTTGGCGGTACTCACTCAGGCCTCCCAGCGGAGCGCACTCCAACTTCTTCAGTATCGTTCGAAACGAGAACTGCTGCTATGGTCGTGGAACCAGCCATCTACGTAACTATTACAGTATTTTACCCCTGCAAGTTCCAGAGTTTTCAATCTATAAAGATAAAAGGACAATGGCTGCTAGAAGAAACCAGGGCCCTGCCGTTATTCTCATGACGTTCCATGGCGACCTCCCTCGTGCTGTAAGGGCGTCCTGCAGGTGTTCTCGTGGTGCTCGGCAAGGAAGTACTCGAGGCCGCGTTCTCTTACCAACCCGGATTATGCAAGAACCGTAATCCGCTGTTGAAAAAGGGCTCGAGAAGTGGCCCAACTCGGAAGCGGGCAGTTGTGACAGGCGGATTTGCGAAGAATATCGGTTGGCGAGGCGTTTGAGTGGTTGGGGGAGTGAATTTCAGACAGATCTGGGCCTGGATGAGTGTCGGAAGCGGTTTTTCGGGGAACTGGGAGAAGCTAGCTGGAGTTCAGGCGACTCAAGACGAGGTGAAAGAGGGGTTGTTCGGGAAAGGCTGAGGAAAGATGGACCCAGATGCGTCGAGTGGTTTGTCGGATCCGGGCCCCGATCTTGAGGACACGACGACGTAAGGTTTCGATTTCGAGCTTGTGCCAGGGGGTTCCGTGCAGATAGTCGCGCAGGCGCACGAACATCTGGTAAGCCAGTGCATGCAGGAGGAGTCGAAACTGGTTGGCCAGGAATCGATGACAGCTGAGTCGGTCCATGCTCAGATGATTCTTAAAGGCCTTGATGAAGTTCTCGGTCTGCCCTCGGTCGGTGTAGTGGTCATAAAGTGATTGGGAGCAGAGATCGTCCCGGTTGGTGACCACAAAGCGACGATTGATCCCGCGCTGATCGACCTCCACTTTGACAATGACGCGACGGGATCGATCCCAGCTGTTGGCTCGATAAAGAAACTCGTCAAACTGACGCTGTTTTTCCTCCCGCTCAACGAACCTTTCCCGAGTCGAATCCAGCAGGGGCTCGACCACTCGCTGCAGGCGAGGGTTGCGACTTAACCCAATGACATATTGGAGTTGATTCTCTTCACCTTCACAGAACTCGTAGAGCCGAGGCGTGGCAAAGCCGCTGTCGGCCCGAATCTCAATCTCGACATCCGTCCCCACTCCTTGTCGGATGGCCTCCACGACGCGCTTCAGAATGGGCACGATGTGAGAGGCAGCCCCCTTGTTGCCAGGTCTCAACACGGCACAGACCAGGTCTCCCGTGGCGGCATCGAAGATCAGCAAAGGATGCAGAATGTGGTTTCGGTAATACCCGTGGTAGAAGGCGAACTCCTGTTGGCCGTGAGTGTGGTCGTCGGTACTGTCCAGATCCAGGATGATCTTGGCGGGACGTCTCTTCTTCAGGGAGCGCACATAACGGCGTAGCAGCCACCGGCTCAGACGCATCAGATCCTTCTTGGTGACGGAGTTCTCCAAGCGGGAGAAAGTCGGCTGGGTGGCCAAATCGGGATCGCTCTCGGGCAACTGATCACAGACTGTCTTGAGCATCGGATCCGAGCGCAGCGTATCGGCGTCATTACAGTCTTCGTAGCCGGCCACGATCTGCAACACTCGTTGTCGGATCAACTTCAACAGGTCATGACGAATGTAGCGTCGGTCCCGGCTTTCCGCAATACACGAACTGAAGCCCTCGCACAATCGATGTTGCCGATCCAGCGATCCAAACAACAACCATCCTGCGTCGGAAGTGAGGCTCCCCCCATCAAAACGAGCTGTGATGTCTCTGTGGCTGTGAATTGGTGCCCGCATACGGATGAGGAGAGAGAGATGAGGAGATGAGCTGCACAGAAGAATCAGCAAAGGGGATCAGGGTGAAGATCGGGTCTTTTCGCGCCTTTTCTGGCCACGAGAAGGACATTTTGGTCGGACCATCGAATGTTTTTGAGATCTGAAAAGCAGCTTCGAAGATTCTTTTCGAACTCCTCACAGCAGCGCTCGAATTGGCTTCTGGAGTAAAGCGAGAATGTGGAATAGTGGTGATTCCGGGCTCGTTCGATCAATCGGCTCAAACCAGCCTCTCTTTCGAACCTAAAATGCTCCGTCTCTTCTAGCTCCAGGTTTTTTGCCGTTCTCAAAAAGTCTTCCAGCTCCCCTAATTCGTACAGGCGGGCCTCTTTTTGATGAAACAAGGGGAAATGCCGACCCCAGATGTTTCGCCTGTTCTGACTTCTCAGTCTTGTGTAAATAAACAAGCGGCCTTCATCTTTGACGACTCTCTCCGTCTCCTTCAAGAATCTTGGCAGGGTGAAATGGTGAATCGCATTAAAGGTCAATAGACAGTCCAGTGAGGCATCTTCAAAGGGGAGTTGTGTGTCCAGAGATTGTTTGATCTTGAAGTCGCTGATTCCATGCCTGCTGAGATATCCGTCGACCTCGTTCAGCATCTGACGATTGCTGTCCACACAATAGAGAAAAAGCCGCTCACCCAAATAGTGAAACAGCTCCAGATCATACCTGCCGTCTCCGCAACCGATGTCTGCGGCTATGATCCTGGACGGGAAACTCCTTAGTCTGGTCTTGATCGAGAGAATGGGGTCGAGATCGGTAATCCTCAAGCCTCGATACTTTGGCGCCAGCCGCGAAAAGTGGGACTGAACGTTTTCCAAAGGCATTTTCTCCCCGTCCTTGCTGTTTGTCTCTGCACGAATCTCAGCTGAGCCAAGGATACCAGATTGTCCCCCAAGAAAGCTCGGGGCACACGCTCCACCGCGCCACCTTGCAGCCGGTCGAACTCGCCTCGAGTGCCCATGATACGAACCCAATGTTCGACTGCAAACACGTTTTTCACCTCTTTGAGAGTTGACTATTCTCCGCTTTCTTACCCACCCAGAAGGGGCTGGACCAGGCCCGGCCGCCATCCAGCTGGGTTACACGGACATAGTAATAGTCTCCCTGGCCGGGAGATTCTAAATCGGTGAACTGGAACGTCTGGTCCAGGGACCCGGCAAGATCCACGGTCTGAAGGCGAATGGCGTCAACGTGTTCGCCCACCTGAAACTCGTGAGAGATCCGGCTGCCGTGCAGATCCCCGAGCCGGAGGCGCACATCGGCAGCCGGGATTTGAGCCGGCTGGCGCTTCAGGGGAGGTGAGTACTTGAGCTCCCGGTGCGCTTCGGTTTGGAACCGGAACACGGTGCTCCTCCCGGCTCTGTCCAGCTCGACGAGCATCACGTCCCGGCGACCACGGGTTTCGACATGAAACCGGATCCGATTGGGGTTGTCCGGGTCAATGGCGGCGAATTCAAAGTGACGATTGTCGAAACCCGGGGTCAGGACGGAGCGGATCCGGGCACCGCTGACCTCCAGGGCTCCGATCCACTGGCGAACGGGTCTCGGGTTGTCCGGTTCTTCCCCGAACACTTCTGAGGAGGACTCGAACGCTACTTGGATCCACACACGAGACTTCAGGGGCGTGGCGAGATAGTCCTGACCGTAGACCACGTCCCCGTTCTTGACCACCTCAATCTGATCGATCGGTGAGGTACCCATCACACGGCAGGTCAGCACTTGCTCGAGAGTATAGGGCTGCCGGGTGCCGATACCGGCACCGTTGAGATCGGCCTGCAGAATGATCCGCTGACCGGAAGTGGCATAGGCCGACAGACCACGCATGGCATCGAAGATCGCGTCGTTGGTCTTACCGGGTGCCAGGATGGCTGCCAGACCGCCGAATTGGCTATGTTCGGAGGGGTGGAACAAGGCGTGGTTGTACCCGGGTTTGGCCTGGTGCGTGTCGGAAGCGCCAATGAAACCGACCTCATGCCCGCGCTGCAGATACATGTTTCCAAACCACTCGAAGCTGCCGTGCTGGGAATAGATCTCGACCAGCTTTTCCAACTTCGGATCGTTTTGCGCCCAGTTTCCGGACTGATGCGCGTGAGGAATAATGAGCACATCCTCGGGATCGTTGGCCTGATGCAGGCCGGCGTAGACCAACGGAAGCCGGTTGGCGTCCTGGGCAGCCACCATCTCCCTGCCCTCCGGAGTTCGAAACAGAATGTTGTGGTGGCCGCCGCGTTGGTTCTCTACTGTCCATTCGTATCCAAGATAGGGGATGAACTTCCCCGGCTGGTGGTACTTGATGACGAGATCCTTGAGGGCTTGCCACTCGAAGTCATCCAGCCAGATGTCATGCTCGGATAGACAGACAAAGTCCAGCCGCGAGTCTTCCAGGCCGAAGCGGAAGAACTCTTCGGCCGAGCCCTGCCCTTCGGCAAAACCCGTGTGGCCGTGGGTCTCGCCCCAGTAAATTCGATTTTCTATCTCCTCCCGAACCCAGATCGGATCGCTCGAACCCCGGATGCTTCCATCGGCCGACTCAAAGCGGAAGCGGTACACACCGGGCGTGTCAATGGTAATCCCCTCCAGCAGATGGATCGCCTCGTCGCCGGCCGGAATCTCCCCGAAAGGCTCGTCGTTCAAGAACACCTGATACCCGGGCAGGGATCCGCCGGCCCGGTTCAGATAGCGATCCTCGCTGCGCGCCGAAACATCGAAAGCCTCGTCGACTCCGACAATGGAAGGGACAAACCCGTGAACGGCGTGGACTTTGGCTCCCAGCACGGGCAGACTCGGCCAGACGGGGGTCAGGAAATTGCCCTTCCCCTCCAGGTCGATATAGAGCGGGAACAGAAGTTCGTCGGTCGTTGCAGTCTGGACTCGGAAACCTGGAGATCCACCCGAGGTGTCTCCGTAAGTGACCGTCACGGTATCTCCCGGCTGCAGCGAAGTACCTTCCAGAATAAAAGTGGGAGTTTCTTTCCTGGAACGGCCCCCGTGCATTCCGCCCAACTCTCGGATGAAGCGCTGAAACTGCGCACCGGGATTCGAGGAGCGGATCGAAACATACCAGTCGGCGGCCGGTTCCTCAACCTGAAAAGGCTCCCGACCCAGGGAGAGTTGCCTGGCCACCATGAACCCGCCACCGGGCTGCATCGGCCTGGAGCCAAGCCTATAGGTCTGCTCGACGGTGGCCCATTGACCCGCTACGAGTGGCTCTTCGGAGGCGAGACGCGACTCACCGATCTGCTCGGGATGCTCGTCCTTGAGAGTAAACTCCTCAATGTAATAGTCAATCTGCTGCAGCCACCGTTGAGGATATATCAAGCTATTCTCGGGGAGGCCATACGCACGAGGTTCAAACCCATCGGTCGCGGACATCCGGATGGAGGCCACGTCAAGGGGCAGGTTGACAGGAACTGGTCCTCCCGTAAACGAATAGGCATTGGCCCAGTCCCAGAGAACATCCGTTCGGTACTGCAGGTTCTCAGCGGTCGTGGGAGAGGTGGCAGCCTCTTTCTTGAGTCGCTCTACGCGGGCGCGCAATTCCGGGGAAAGGTAGTCCTCGTCCGTCGCGGGGGCGCCACACGACCCCAGAACCAGTAGAAACACGATCCCTGCACAGGTACTGCCGCTTCCCGAATACCCGTCAATCTCGTACTTCACAATTTCCTCTCACACTAGGTTCGAATCCTGCCGGGCGTACCGATCTTTTGAATAAATCGGAGATAGGCGTCTTCTTCAACAAGCCCAAAGTCGGCGTTTGTAACCAAAATCGTAACCGCGCCAAACCCACTCCATCCGGCAAAGGCTGCTGCCTTGTGGTTCTGCTCTGGAACTTACTCCCGGCAGCGGGTATTTTCCATATCTAAAGCCCGCTCAATGGCGTTAACCAACTCCTCTAGGCCCACGGGCTTCGGCAACACGTCAACAGCTCCGCATCTCATCGCTCTAAGGCGCGTAGCCTTATCTGCGAGAGCGGTTAAGAACACGATGGGAATTACAATGTCTCTTTTTGCGAGGATCTGCTGCAGATCAAAGCCGGTCACTCCCGGCATGCGAACATCTAAAAGCAAACAGCTTGCCCCTGTATATACATCTCTCCGCAAAAAGTCCTCGGCAGTCAGGAATAACTCAACTTCATATCCGACAGACTTCAACAATCGCGCAACACTCTTACCAAAGGAAGCATCATCCTCAACAACAAATACTCTAGAGCGCTGTGCGCTCATACCGAATTCGCCCTATATGCAGGGAGCGTTATAGAGACTCTGGCGCCTCCTCCCTTGTTATCGTCAATCCAAATATCTCCATCATGAGCGTCGATAATTCTCTTAGCGATAGACAGCCCCATCCCCAGGCCTTCTGTTTTAGTCGTAACAAAGGGCTCAAATACGTTGTCTGTTTCCTTCGGATCAACGCCGCTTCCGGAATCTGCCACGCAAATAATGACCCTGTCGTTGCTATGTGTGGCGGTAGACACATGGAGACATTTGTTCTTCGTGTCTTTCATCGCTTCGATCGCGTTAATTACTACATTGAGCAATATCTGCTGGAGCTGCACGCGATCACCGTTTATTTTTGGAAGATCCTTCCCCTTTTGTATTGACAACGAAATATTCTCAATAACAAGCTCGCTGTGAATGAACTTGAGCAGATCGTCAAGAACATTGTTTATTTGAACTGGGCACAATTCAACCTCGCCCTTTCTCATTAACTCCATGATTTTTTGTATAACGGCACTGGCTCTCTTGTTCTCAGAGATGATGTCATCAACAATGTCCCGGAACTCGTCCATATCCGGATTCGTGCTTTCAAGACATTTCTTTGCTGCGTTTGCATTGTTGAGGATCGAACCTAAAGGATGATTAAGTTCGTGTCCTAAAGCCACTGTAAGTTCACTCATACTCATTACACGTGTGGCGTGTGCCAGTTCCACACTCAGTTGACGCAACTCGTGCTCTGACTTCTTGCGTTCTCTGATGTCATGCCCAAGGTTAATGACGAGTCCATCCGGCAGTTTAAAGTTGGCCCATAAGCACGCTACCTCTGAGCCATCTTTTCTTCTTGGTGTCCACTCTCTGAACACCTTCTCGGGCCTTGATGTAACAGTGTCGACAACCTGCCTTCGAATTTCTGGATCCGGATAAAACAATTCAAGAGGATCGCTGTGGGAAAACAGAGGTGGACCCCATCGGTTGGACCACTTGGCGGCATTTCTAAGGTGGACTCCGCAGTTCTTGTTGCCGCCAGTAAGGGAAATTCTGAGAGGGGGCGAGCCTGAGGGCAAGGTCCCTCTCAGAATGTTTTTTCAAGCCAGTGTACACCTCCTCCGGCGTCGCCCCAGCGTGCGCCGAGTGAGGTCTCTCGCTGTTGTATAGGTCGATCCAATGGCCGATCCCTTGACGGGCTTCCGACCCGGTTTCGAAAGCGTTCAGATAGACGCATTCGTATTTGAGTGAACGCCACAGACGCTCGATGAAGACGTTGTCCATCCAGCGGCCTCTCCCGTCCATCGAGATACGCACCCCGGCCCCTTTGAGTAGTCCCGTGAACTCCGTGCTGGTGAACTGACTCCCCTGGTCTGTATTGAAGATCTCCGGGGGATCGTACCTGTTGAGCGCTTCCTCGAGTGCTTCGCAACAAAAGGACGGCTCCAGCGTGTTCGACAGCCTCCAGGACAAAACCCAGCGGCTGTACCAGTCCATGATCGCCACCAGGTACAAAAAGCCCCGACGCATCGGGATGTAGGTGACATCCGTGCACCACACCTGATCGGGCCGGGTGACCGCCAATCCTCGAAGAAGATACGGATACACTCGATTCTCCGGGTGAGGCTGTGAAGTCCGCGGCTTTTGATAGATGACCGCCAGGCCCATTTTGGCCATCAGACGACGAACCCTCTTGCGGCCTACCCGAGAGCCCCGCCGTTTCAAGTGATAGACCATCTGCCGGGATCCGTAGTAGGGGGTCTTTAAGAACTGCTCGTCCAATCGTCTCATCAGTTGCAGGTTTTCTTCGCTCTCGCCTTTGGGCTCATAGTACAAAGTCGAACGGTTCAGACTCATCAGCCTGCATTGTCTACGAATGCTCAGCCTCGGGTGCTTTGGCTCGATCGTGGCCCTTCTGGCCTTTACACTCAGCGATCGAGCGCTTTGGACAAAAAATCCTTTTCCACCGTCAGTTCGCCGATCTTGGCATAAAGCTCTTTGGTCTCCGCCTCGCTTCCTCTCTGACGCTTCTCAACCTTGCCCGCGAACACATCGCCCAGACCTTCCCGGGCCCGCTTTTTCCAATTCGTGATCACACTCGGATGGATCTCGTAGCGAGCCGCCAACTCGCTCAGGGTGCGTTCGCCTCGAAGCGCTTCCAGCGCCACCTTCGCTTTAAACTGAGCTGAGAAATTCCTTCGTTTTGCCATGACTCCTCATCCTTTCTGATTCAGGTCGGAGCCACCTTAACAAATGGTCCAGTTTTCCGGGTCCACCTCTAACACCTCCTCTGCGGTCCAACCAAACACCCTTTCACACTCTTTGTTGAACATGACACACCTCCCCTCATTATCGAAAGCGTCTATCATGACAGGCGCATGTTGGTAGATCATTCTGAAACGGGCTTCGCTGTCTCTTAACAAGTCCTCCGCGTTTTTGCGCCCGGTGATGTCCTGCACGATGACACTCGCCCCACGGACCGTGCCGTCCTTCGCCACCACTGGATAGTAGTTGGTTAGCCAGTGGTGTCTGGTGCCGGCGGTCGTTGCTGTTGGGCCGGTCATCTCAATATTGAGCAACGGTTCACCGCGGTCGATGACACGTCGAAAGGGCGCCTCAGCCGCGGTCGCCAAGGGTTCAGGCAGGATGTCGCGGACCTTCAGGCCCACGTGCTCAGCAGCGGGCAGGCCGTTGATGGCGGCCAGCCGGTCGTTGACGCGAATGTATCGGAGATCCTTGTCAACGAGGGCCAGGCCGACCGGCGCCGTCCGGTAGAGTTGCTCCAGTTGGTCCCGCTGCTCTCGCATATGTTGTTCGGCGTTCCGCAGCTCTGTCGCCACTCGCTTGCGCTCGGCCACCTCCGCGGTCAGTTCCTCGTTGGCCGTGTTCAGCTCGGCGGTCCGTTCCGTGACGTGGGCCTCCAGCTCATGTTGGGCGCGGCGCAGCGCCTCCTCCGCCTCCTTGCGCTCGGTAATGTCGATCCAGTATCCGATTAGTTCGGGTGGCTCCTTTTCAGCGTCGAGTTGACACTCGCCCCGTATCCACCGGTGGGTCCCGTCCTGTTGTTGGAAGCGATATTCGGATATACCCGACCCGTTGTCGACGACCTGGGACATCTCGGCGAGAACACGCGGCTTGTCCTCCGGGTGCAGATGGTCCACCCAGAACTGGGGGTTCTCAGTGAAATCCCGTGGGTGAAAGCCAAGCTGCGACGTGATTCCCGCACTGACATAGGTCGCCCCGAAATCGCCGGATGTTTTCGCACGATAGGTCACCGCGGGGTTGTTGTCCAGGATGTAGCGCAGGCTGTGCTCTAGGGCCGCTAGTTCGGCCTGCTGACTACGAAGCACTATGAGTACGCCGCTCCGATGCCGTGCCGCGATGGTGAAGCCCGCACATATGCAGCCGACTCCAGCCATCATGACAACCCAAAGGAGGTTGAGATGCACCTCTTCCATGACCGACATCGCGTACAACCGCGATGTCACCACCGGCAATATCCACATGATGAATAGGTCTAGCCCGTAAAACACCGCAATCAAGCCAAGTCCACCGGTAACGAGTGCGGCACCAAGGCGAACCACCTTCTCTGAGTCGCTGAACAACTGTTGCCTCATGGCCGTGAAGGACACGCCGACCATCGTAAGGATGGCCACATCGATCGCAGTCATCAGACCAACGGATTCCCAGATCATCTACCCGGTCACAATATAAAACGTTGCCAAATATGTCGGCTTTCTCTGAGAACTGCTACTTGAGCGGCTAGGCATTGTGAGCAGCAACCCAGGCAGAAGGCCCGACAATGGATTAGGGCTTTCCGTCGCGCGAAGTGGCGACTGAAAGCCGTATTGAACTCGATGCCCGGAACTATACCAGGGATTTCAATCAGCGGACAGGCGTTGGTGGTTGTCGGGTGGGGCGCATTGCCCCTGTAGAGTGTCCTGCGTGTGGCGAGTCGTTTCGAAGCGGAGCTAACGCGAGGGTTGTGAGCGGCGGCGGGAGGACGGGTTAGCCGGGGTCGGAGTAGAGTCTTTCGGGATGAGGTCGAGGTCTGGTTAGAGGCACCGCCAGTCGCCGACGTTTTCTGCCGGTCGTACCAGTAACCCTTTATATATCAATGTCTTAACCAGATCCTCCCCCAGACCCCTATTCACTTCGTGCCTGATGTCCTTCACCAAGAGTGTTTCTAACTCGCACTGACTCTTTGAAATACTTCGTCCAAATGATCGCCCATCCTAGCGACACAGACACTATTCCTGAGAGCGTCAGTACTACGACGGGCAGTTCCTCGCTACTCATCTCCTGACCACTCAACGGCATCAAAAAGACACTTATGGAACGTAGAGTCATCAAGACCACTATGATCCACAACGCAGCGATATTCCACTGCGGTGCTTCCGGCGATTTCAATAGAATGAGCAATAGTGGAACTGCGAGTAAGAGGAAGATTACGACCATGAGAACAAAGGGATAGTCGAAGAACCACCCCGAAAGGCCCATTGAATAGATGATCAGGAGAGGGATCGAACAGAGGAAGTAAACCAATAGCCAACCCTTTATACCTTCCAAGCCCTTGCCTTCCGTCACAACTTCTCCTCTAGTGTTACGCTCGAGCCAGCCTCGGGTTCCACGCGCTATTGACTCACTAAAGAGGAATGACACAAAAAGTTACGGCAAAAATGTCCCCTTTGTATCGATCGCACCCCTCAATTGATGGCGAAGCAGTAGAACAAGCCGTCGCCGCCCGTCCCCCGTATATTGTCCTGGCTGCAACCTCTGGAGCCATGCGCGGAGTTCCACGACGAGGGATGCTCCCCGCCACCCGTGCGGTCATGATGGCCCACCCGGGCACTGCCTTCACCGCTGCTTGTCCAGTTCCGGCAGGTTGTGTCCACGTCGCCCGAGAACGCACTGCCGTCCAGCTGCGAGCCGGTCAGGATATCGTGCCGGTTGGGAGTGTCCCCCCGGCCGTTGACCACCTCGCCCTTTTCGTTAAGCTGCGTCTGCTTGGTGAGATTCTGTCTCCGATATCGATCTGTATCTGCCGTGGCGTCTGAATGCAGATCGGCGACATTCTGGGCGATTTGGACACCCTTGGAGTTGTACCACGGCCCGTCACCGATGCGGTCACGGGCATTGATGGCTGGCTGGTCGCCGGAGGCGCTGGTGCTGAGGTAGGCGTGCCAAGTGCGGTTGCCCACCCCCACGGCTGCGGCCAGCATCTGGCAGTGCCGGTCGGCTCCGGTGAGACCACCAAGATCGGCTCCGTTGCCGGGGCCTGTGGTGGTGAGGAAGAAACTCATGCGGGAGTCAGCCTCTTGCGCGAGCGCTGCGTGCGATCCCAAACTAGCCAGCAGGATGGCAGCGAAAACAAGTTGCGTTCTGTTCATATCGGCTCTCCTTCTTGTTGTGGGACGAAATGGTGCGGCGGACCATCGGACCCTCCCCGCGCCCGTACTCAAGCTCCCAGCACGTTGACCAGTCGTAGCAGCTCTTCATCGGCCGTGTCGTTCGGCACCGAGCAGCCTGGCGCCAAAATGAGCCTGGAGCCCGCGGCTTTCTGCGCGGCCTGCCACTGACTCTTGATTTCCGCCTCCGAGAGGTTGCGGAAGTTGCGCTCGTCGATGCCCCCCATCAGGACTCCACCGAACTTTTTCCTGATTTCCCCGATGGGCACGCCGGTGCCGTGGACCGAATACTGCACGACGGGGGCCGACCAGCCGGAGAGAAAGCGGTCTAGATAAACTTTGTCGCCGTGCAGGTGCAGCGTGTTCAGGGGAGCGTCGGGAACAGCGTCCAGAATCATGCGGTCGAACGGCTCGCAGAACTCCCCGTACTCTTCCGGAGTCAGGATGCCCTCCTGGGCATTGGCAATGGCCAGGAAGACGCCGGAGGCACCCGCCTCAACGGCCAGCCGGGCGTGGTTCGCCTCTGACTTCGCGATCACCTCCAGGGCGTCGAGCAGCTTCCGAGGATCTTCCTCTTTCAGCCTCCGGACTTCTTCCGGCGACGAGATCTTTCCGGCCTGGTTCCAGGGATTGAAAATCGTCTCGATGAAATGGTTTTGCCCCTGCAAGCCATCCCGAATCAGTTCCAGAGCGCGGATCTGCTCCGGAAAAGGGTTCTCTACGACTTCCAGTTCGTGCCAGATCGCCTCCGGCTTCGGATAGGGAAAGTCGCTCATCACCTTCACGAGGTCGGTGCGGAACCTGCGGTGGAAGTCGAGTGTCGCCTTGGCATGGTGATCCCCGGGCAAGCTCTCCAGCCCGAAGTGGTAGTAGAATGTGAACGGCGGCCGGTCTACTTCCTGGCCCCGCAGAACCCGATCCAGTCGCTCGCGGCCCGTCAGGGTCGCAATCCCGGGGGTTCCCGGAGCTTCGTACGAACAAGCCGACAACGCGCCGGACGCTGCTGCAAGTAGGAATTCTCTTCGGTTCTGCATGGCGTGGTTGAAACCGTTGGGTCTCATTATACGTGCGACTTGTCCATAACAAGCAAATCTGCGGCTGGCCGGTAACTTGTGAATTGCCCTTCAGACCCGCGGGCGGGTTCGGGCGGTCGTGCGCGGCCGGAAACAAGAGTCGACGGAAAAGAGTCGCAGCTGTGGGTGCCCTAAAGAAGTAGTTGGGTTGCACCATAGGCCAATTTACAGGCTGGCGGCGCTGTGATTGAATCCTTCTTTGGGGGATTCGGCGCGCCAAAGAAATCAGCTGCGCGTGATCGAGGAGGGAGAGGCTCGCGTTTCGCCCTAATCTGGGGGGCGGCGGCCTTCGCGATGCTCCCGACTGCCCTAGAAACTGCCCACCAAAACAGGGTAACTTCACCAGCAGGCCAGGAGACGGCCAACAAAAGCAAGCTCGGCTTAGCGACCAGGAAACAGCTAGTCAAATGAAAGCAATGGTGCTCAAGGAGATCGCTTCCCTCGAGGAGGTCGAGACTCCTCTGCAATTGGCAGATTTGCCGGTGCCCGATCCGAAACCTGGAGAAGTCTTGGTACGAGTCGCTGCCTGCGGAGTCTGCCACACCGAGCTGGACGAAATCGAAGGAAGAACCGCACCTGACAGGCTGCCCATAGTGCTCGGCCACGAAGTCGTGGGTAGAGTAGAGAGACTGGGTCAAGCGGTAACGAAGCTTAAGGAGGGAGACCGGGTCGGGATCGGATGGATCCACTCCTCATCAGGGCAACTTGATGAGAATCTCAGCCCGGAGTTTAGAGCGACTGGCAGGGATGTAAACGGTGGATACGCTGAATACATGACAGTCCCTGAGGACTATGCCTACATTGTCCCCGGCCTTTTTTCCGACGTGCAGGCCGCGCCGCTCTTGTGCGCAGGAGCAGTGGGTTATCGAGCACTCAAGCTAACCAACCTTCAGAATGGGGAACTCCTGGGGCTAACCGGTTTTGGGGGCTCTGCTCATCTGGTCCTGCAAATGGTCCGATATGAGTTTCCTGAAACGAAGATCTATGTGTTCGCCCGACACGCCAAGGCAAGAGAGTTCGCAACACACTTGGGGGCCACCTGGGCAGGCGACACGACGGATCGCTCTCCTCAGCAGCTTCACGCGATCATCGATACCACCCCGGCCTGGAAACCGGCTATTGAAGCACTCCACAACCTTCGACCGGGAGGCCGTCTGGTCATTAACGCAATCAGAAAGGAAGACTTCGATAAAGAATACCTCTTCAACCTGAGCTACCACGAACATTTGTGGCTGGAAAAAGAGATCAAGACGGTAGCCAACGTTACCCGTTACGATACGGAACGTGTCAACAACTTTGAGACACTTTGGTGAATAAATTACTGTAGTTTCATCTCAAAAGTTCTCCTTTTCGGGAGGGTTGATCCAGACCGCCTCGGGAAGAGGAGGAGGAACGGGTTTGCCGTTGGGAAATCTCTCCGGGAAGAGTGCATGGGCGGCCTCCAATGTTTGGGATCGATCGCGACGGGTGGTGATGGCGGTGAGGTAGTGCACATCCGCGGGAGTGTGCAGGCCGATACCCGAATGGCGATGGTCGCGGTTATACCAATCGAAGAAATCCCGACAAAAGTCTCTGGCTTGCTGAATGGTGCCGAAACGAGCCGGGAATTCGGGACGGTACTTGAGGGTCTTGAATTGGGATTCCGAGTAGGGATTGTCGTCACAGACATGAGGCCGAGAGTGAGACTTGGTGACTCCCAGATCGGCCAGTAGCAAGGCCAGTGCTTTGGAACTCATCGACGAGCCACGATCGGCATGCAGGGTGAGACCACCCGCTACGATCTCCTGCTTGGAGTAGCTCTGGGCGATCAAGACCTTGGCCAGGCGGGAGCTTTCCTGGGTGGCCACCATCCAGCCCACCACATAGCGGCTGAAGATGTCCAGGATCACGTAGAGGTAGTAATAGCTCCATTTGACGGGCCCCTTCAGCTTGGTGATGTCCCACGACCAGCATTGGTTCGGGCCGGTGGCCAGAAGTTCCGGCTTGGAGTATTGGGGATGGCGGCGCTGGCGACGGCGTTCTCTAACTTCCAGACGTTTGGCCAGAATGCGGTACATGGTTCGAATCGAGCACAAGTATCGCCCTTCGTCCAGCAGCTCCGCCCATACGGCGGCAGGAGCTTTGTCGATAAACTGTCGGCTGTGCAGGACCTCCACAACGGCTTCCCTTTCGGGCGGGCTCAAGGCGCGTGGGGATGCGGCCCGAGGCCGAGGATCCAGCGCCGGCCGTTCGCGCCGAAGTTTCTCCCGATACAGACTCGATGGCGGCAGATCCAGAGCCTGACAGCCGGCACGGACTCCGTGGGATTGTGAGAATCGCAAAGCTTCGTCCATCAGCTCTCGTCTCCGTTCTCTTCGCTGCTCGCCAGAGAGATTCCCAACAGTTGCGAGACTTTTTTTTGGAGATCCAGCATGGCTTCAAACTTCTCGAGCTTGCGTTTCAGCTTCCGATTCTCAGCCTCCACTTGCCTCAGTTGATGATCCAGAGGATTGACCGGCTTTGCCTTTCGTCCCCGCTTGCGAGGGGTCAATGCCTGCAGCGTTCCGTGCTCGCGTTGGCGTCGCCAGGTCTGCAGATTCGACCAGTAAAGTCCTTCTCGGCGCAGTAATGCTCCCACTTCGCCCGACTCTTCGCAGCCATCGGCCTGCTCCAGGACCCGGAGCTTATAGCGGGCTGAAAACCGGCGACGGGTTGCCTTGGCAGGAACTTCCGGGTCGGGTCGCGGCAACGCCTTCTCGGGCTCGGTCCGTCCCGCAGCGATTTTGGAGACCTCTCCCCTCCGCTCCGAGGTTTCCAAAATCCTCAGTTTCTTGTCGCTTCTGTTTTCTATCATTCTGTAATCCAGCTTCTCGCCCTCTACTCTAATTTAGCCGGGAAGAAGTGTCTCACCATTATTGGCACAGAGGGATATCGCGGAGTTCCTACCTCTTGCCGCCCAGATACCGATCGAGCCGGAAATCCAAGCCTACCCTCTCGAGGAGGCCAACCAGGCCTTAATTGAATTAAAGCGGGGAGGAGTCCAGGGCGCCAAAGTGCTAGTCATCAATTCATAGCCAAGTGGAGTAGTGCCGCGCCACTGTTAAGCGCATTGGGAACACTCCTCGCTCATAATCTGGAGGTTAGGGTCAAAAAATAAGCTCTCTGAATCGCTGATACATAAACGCCACGGCCAGCAAGAGGCATCCCAGGCCAATGACGGAAATGATCCGATATAGTTGCAGCAGGGTCCAGATGTCAAAAGAGAAAACTTTGACGATGGCTAAGAAAAAGAGCGCGATCCCAAACAGACGGATGGGGCGATAGGATCGAAGAATTCCTGCCGCCACGGAGGCGATGGAATAGATTCCCCAGAGGAGCGAGAGGATCAGCTGCTGACTGTTCCGTACCTGATCTGATAGCAAGGCATATTGCACATCCCCGATCACTTCTCGACGTAATTCGAGGGAAAGATCCCGGAGTTTCTCGGCATGATAAACCCATGATTCTTGGCTGACGAGAAAAACGCTGACTCCACTGGCCAAAAGGATAAGTCCATCATGAACAGCTGGTTCCCAGTGCTCCACTCTTGAAAGGTTCCTGCGGTAAAAAAGCGCCACCAGGTAGATTGCTGTGATCACAGCCGCAAAGGTGAAGGTCCGCTGGTTGAAAATCAGCGTGTACTGAGCCGGGGGCTGAACGGCATCCCAGAGAAAAAGCCGTAACAAAGTGAGAGGCAGGATTGTCAGTGCGGCCAGGCGCATGCGGGCTGACCGGCTGGCAAAGCCGATCCATGTGAGAATCACCGATTCGATAGCCCACCCGAGAGTGATCCAATTCTGTTCGAGCTGGATCGGGATGGCCAGGGTAATCAGAGTCAATGAAACGCCAACATAGCTCAGCTTCAGGGGCTGCGTTCTGACGGAGATGCAATGGACTGCCCGAGCTGCCAGGAGGTAAACCAAGGCCAGCGTCAAAGCGAACAAACCCATCCAGCCAAGGTAGTCGCCGGCGAAGAGATAGTAGCTCAGCCTCCTGGCGAAGTATCCTAAGACCAACGCCGACATCCCAGGAATCCGCTGGCGTCGAAACCAGTTTCTGGCGCAGGAAGCCGTGGATCAGGAACAACGCAAGAACGCCACTCAGGCTACCCCAGACGAGAGCAGAATCCGACGCCTTGTAGCTGTCGAGGATCCAGACCGAAACCCCCAGGCCGTTCAAAACAAAAGCACCGGGAGCGATCCAGTTTGGCTTCACCCGCAGGCTTGAAGCCAGGGCCAGCCAATCGAAAATCAAGAGGAATCCCCAATAGTACCCGGCATCGTGGCCCAGAACCACATGGCTCGAGATGAAAAGTAGAATTGCGACAATGGCTGTGAACAGTCCCGCGAAACTCGCTTTTGAGCTTTCCGCCTTCTCCAACTCGACACGCATGCCCTCGGCAAGAAAAACATAGAGAGCCGCAAAGAGAATCAAAAAAATCTCGGTGGTCCAAAGGGCCTCGATTGTGTAAAAGCGGGTAGCCCACCAAGAGAAGAGGATGGCCGTTCCCCCAAGGCTCAATAGATTGAGAAAGAACCAGCTCCGGTAGCGAGCCAGGAGTCCCATTCCAAGATCAAGAATCAGGAGGTAGGTGAGCAGACCTACCTGGCTGCTTTCTCCTGTGCTGAGCCAGTATGGGGTGAGCATTCCGCCCAGAAGACCCATGACTGCGAGGGTCTTACTGAAGTAACGGGCCGCCAGCAGGCAAGCGACCGCGGTGACCAAGGCCATGAACAATAAGGCGGGAACATGGGGAACCAGCGCATAGAAGTTGAATGCTGCGTAGATTGAAAGGTAAAGGATGGAGACGCCACCCCCGGCTAGCGTGTGACCATAGAGTTCGTAACCCTTTTTCCGAAATGTCTCACCACCGTAGAGAAGGGTCAGGCCGGAAAACGCTCCAATCAGCACTCGCCCGGTGTTGCCAATCCACTGGTGATCAAATGCGTATTTCAAAAAGTAGAGCGCACCGAGGACGATAGCCAGAATTCCAATTTTCAGCAGCCAGTTTCCTCCGATTAGGGCTTCCAGTTTGGGGGCCCGCCCTAGCCCGGATTATGCAAGAGATCTGAATCCGAGTGAGATTTGGGTCCAGAAAAAAAGCCGTAGCTCTCTGATATAAAAGGGTTTACATAAAAACAACCCTAAACAGGAGCTACGGCTATGTTGAAAACAGTCTGCCAGAATACCCTGCCATTTCACAGCCACAGAGACATCACAGCTCGTTTTGATGGGGGGAGTCTCACTTCCGACGCAGGATGGTTGTTGTTTGGATCGCTGGATCGGCAACATCGATTGTGCGAGGGCTTCAGTTCGTGTATTGCGGAAAGCCGGGACCGACGCTACATTCGTCATGACCTGTTGAAGTTGATCCGACAACGAGTGTTGCAGATCGTGGCCGGCTACGAAGACTGTAATGACGCCGATACGCTGCGCTCGGATCCGATGCTCAAGACAGTCTGTGATCAGTTGCCCGAGAGCGATCCCGATTTGGCCACCCAGCCGACTTTCTCCCGCTTGGAGAACTCCGTCACCAAGAAGGATCTGATGCGTCTGAGCCGGTGGCTGCTACGCCGTTATGTGCGCTCCCTGAAGAAGAGACGTCCCGCCAAGATCATCCTGGATCTGGACAGTACCGACGACCACACTCACGGCCAACAGGAGTTCGCCTTCTACCACGGGTATTACCGAAACCACATTCTGCATCCTTTGCTGATCTTCGATGCCGCCACGGGAGACCTGGTCTGTGCCGTGTTGAGACCTGGCAACAAGGGGGCTGCCTCTCACATCGTGCCCATTCTGAAGCGCGTCGTGGAGGCCATCCGACAAGCAGTGGGGACGGATGTCGAGATTGAGATTCGGGCCGACAGCGGCTTTGCCACGCCTCGGCTCTACGAGTTCTGTGAAGGTGAAGAGAATCAACTCCAATATGTCATTGGGTTAAGTCGCAACCCTCGCCTGCAGCGAGTGGTCGAGCCCCTGCTGGATTCGACTCGGGAAAGGTTCGTTGAGCGGGAGGAAAAACAGCGTCAGTTTGACGAGTTTCTTTATCGAGCCAACAGCTGGGATCGATCCCGTCGCGTCATTGTCAAAGTGGAGGTCGATCAGCGCGGGATCAATCGTCGCTTTGTGGTCACCAACCGGGACGATCTCTGCTCCCAATCACTTTATGACCACTACACCGACCGAGGGCAGACCGAGAACTTCATCAAGGCCTTTAAGAATCATCTGAGCATGGACCGACTCAGCTGTCATCGATTCCTGGCCAACCAGTTTCGACTCCTCCTGCATGCACTGGCTTACCAGATGTTCGTGCGCCTGCGCGACTATCTGCACGGAACCCCCTGGCACAAGCTCGAAATCGAAACCTTACGTCGTCGTGTCCTCAAGATCGGGGCCCGGATCCGACAAACCACTCGACGCATCTGGGTCCATCTTTCCTCAGCCTTTCCCGAACAACCCCTCTTTCACCTCGTCTTGAGTCGCCTGAACTCCAGCTAGCTTCTCCCAGTTCCCCGAAAAACCGCTTCCGACACTCATCCAGGCCCAGATCTGTCTGAAATTCACTCCCCCAACCACTCAAACGCCTCGCCAACCGATATTCTTCGCAAATCCGCCTGTCACAACTGCCCGCTTCCGAGTTGGGCCACTTCTCGAGCCCTTTTTCAACAGCGGATTACGGTTCTTGCATAATCCGGGCTAGCTGCCCTGCGGTTTCGCCCTGGTGAGATTGGCCCAGATTCCGCCACCGCTCCGCCGTGGAAGGACGGGGTGAAACAGGCTCGCGGGCAGGCGCAGGGGCCTCTCCGCCAACACTGCCGATGAGGGGCTCCTCGGAGCTAGCCGGTTCCGCCTCTTCGGCGGAGGCTGCAGGCGAGTGAGAGACTCGTTTTCCCAGAACCTCCAGATGATCTCGTAGCCGACTCAGGCTCGCATACAGGAGACGCGTCTCGCGTCGCAGGGCATTGGTGCGAGAGAGAGCGATGGCGGCCAGAACAAGAGGAGAAACGTCGCCACAATCGGGAGGATCGCCACGAACAAGAGGAGAAACAGAAAGAAGTTTGGCACTCTATTGACTCACTAAAGAGGTCGAAACAAGAAGTTACGGAAGCTGAGATGAAATGAGAGAAAGTGAGCTAGAAACTGCTGGGTCTTATCTCCGGAACCACGGGCCGCAGTTCGCCGATCCTCATCTGCGCCATCTTAAAGAGGTTTCCTTACCGCTGTCCGAAGTGTTCCCAGTCACCGCATGCAGTCTGAAGTCGGCCCCCTCCCCTGTTAATCGGGCTTCGACCCAGCCGAGCGGCTCCGACTCCCTGAAGTTGTAGGCCACCGCCGGAAGATTAATCAGGTGGATGCCCTGCCAGACATCGAATCGGTAGCGGTGAGAATGTCCGTAGACAATCGCTTTGACCATCCTGTGAGGCTGAATGATCCTTTGAACCTGCATTCGCTCCACTGCAGATCAAGCCTTCTCGGCGCAGTGAGATATCGGCCTCCCATCGGGCTGATCCAGCTTCCGTGTGGGCAACGCCTTCTCGGACGAAAAGAAGAGTAATCCACGCCCTCTACTCAAGCAGTGAGATATCTCCATCATCCAGCGTGTGGTGGACGAAAAGAAGAGTCGGCATTACCTCTGCCGTGCCTAGAAATTGCTTCAGCCAGATGCGCTGAGCTTTTCCCAACAACCCGGCACTGAACTTCGTCTGCATCAGAGAATCCAAGAGTATGTAGCGCATGGGCCCGGCTTCAATGACCCGGATCTGCTTGCCCGTTACATCGCCCGGCACTCCGAGGCTTTCGGGGAATGCTCGAAGGAAGTTGCTGCGATCGTCGGTGTTACCCAGAGCTAGCGCAAGGGGGATCTTTGTCTGAAGCGGCCGCAGAAGAGTCTTGAGTTGTCGATAGTCGCCGGGCTGCCCCTCACGACGAGCCGCATCTCCTACAATGACTGCACCGGCGGGATTAGCCGCCGCGATCTGTGAGACCACCGTCCGCAGATTTTCGGACGGTCGGAAACCCCGGTACTCGTTCGCGGGATCCTCGGCAATGTGTGTATCGGAGAGAAACGCCCAGTGAGCCGTGGTTGATTTGTGTGCCCCAACCTCGCGGTAAAGCAACGCTGCACTTCCGAGGCTGCCTATAAGAAACCCACGGCGATTTGTTATGCTCAGCGATAACAAGTCTTCACCTCTTTGTGAGTTGACTACTGGAGCCGATCGAGTACTTCGCGGAGCTTTTCGAGGGCCTCCTCTAGCCCGGCTTTGACCGCCTCCAGCTCTTGCGAGGTGGACAGTGCCTCCCGCTCTTCCACTACTGTCGCGAGCTGCTCTTCCACTTCTGTCCCGGCAGGAACAACCGCAGGCAGGGCTCCTACAAGAGCTTGAAGACTACCGTCGAGGGTAGGCTGCATGACCACCTTGGTGGCATCGGCGAGAATGATCCTGCGCAGCTCGGGGAACTCCAGTGCCTCCGGTTTTAGAAAGACAGGCTCGGCATACAGTATGGAATCCTCCAGCGGGATAACGAGTAAGATTCCTCGCGATACCTCGGATCCCACCTGTCCCCACAATGTGAACTGCTCTGAAATAATGGCGTCATTGTCAATTCGGGCCTCAACCTGGTTGGGACCATCCACATGTCGCCCCGGGGGAAAGCGGAAGAGCACCAGCTCTCCATAGTGGGAACCATCGTTGCGAGCGGCAATCCAGGCAACCAGGTTGTGGCGATCGACCGGGGTGAACGGCTGAATCAGGAGGAACTCTTCTCGCTCTTCACCCGGAAGGCGAGCCACGATGTAGTAGGGTGCCAAGGTTGACGTACGGCCGAACGAAGACTGCAGTGGAAGAGACCACTGATCCTCCCTGTTATAGAACACACCGGCATCCTGCATGTGATACTGAAGCAGCATTTGGACCTGGATCGTAAAGAGGTCCCGGGGATAGCGGAGGTGGGGCTTCAGATAGCCAGGCATCTCTTCCAGCGGCTTGAAAAACCCAGGGAAAATGCGCTGATAGGTTTGGACCAGGGGATCCGACGTATCGGCAACGTAGTAGTCCACGCTGCCTTCATAGGCGTCGACGACCACTTTGACGCTATTGCGGATGTAATTGAATTGACGCTGCCAATCCGTGGAATACGGATACCGGTTGGTCACCGTATAGGCGTCTTGAATCCAGAACAAACGCCCGTCGGCAGCCACAACGTAAGGGTTCTGGTCGCGCAAGAGAAACGGGGCCAGCGCATTGAAGCGCTCAGGAACGGTTCGTCGATACTGGATCCGGCTGTCCGGCTTGATTTCCCCGGAAATCAAGATGTTGAGGTCCCGGAACTGCCAGGCATAAAGCAGCCGCCGAAACAGAGAGCTGAGAAGGACTCCTCCTTCTCCCTCGTAGCGAGTGTAGACGGGCCCATCCCTGCCCGGATAGTTGAACTCCTGCATCCTGGTATTGGCAATGATGGAATCCAGGCTTTTCAGACCATAGTAGATCTCGGGGCGCTCGAGTGGAATCTCGCCCTGGGGTGGAACATCCTTCACAAAGAAAGCGGGGCGTCCTCCCGAGTCGACCTCGGTGACGGGGCTCATCGCAATTCCATAGCCGTGGGTAAACTGCAGGTGGCGGTTCACCCATCGTTGAGCCTCCTGGGGGAGTTTCTCGGCGGAGATCTCCCGCGTGGAAAGCATGACCTGTCGCAACTGCTCATCGATGACATAGCGGTCAGTCGTAACCGACAAAAAGTCGTAGTAAAGCCGGAAGAACTGGATCTGGTTGTAACTCTGAAGAAGAGGACCTTCATCCCACAATCGCACGTTCTGAACGGTGCCTTGATTCTGGGCAACAGCCTCGGCTCCGACGGCTCGGCCGGCCGGGTGGTTTTGTGACTCCAGACGGTCCAAGCCGTAAGCCTGGCGGGTGAACTGGATGTGGTTTGCCAGGTAGGGTTTCTCCCTCACAAGCTCACTTGGTTCCACATACAAGCGCTGGACCAAGAAGGGCAGCACGGATCCAGTCAGGATGTTCAGCCCAAACCACAGACCGATCGCCCAGTAAGCTAAACGGTGACTGGAGGCAAAACGCCCGGCGGTCAGAAGGATGCCGCTTAGAATCGCTACGATGGCCATCACAACATGGAGCGGCAGTCCCGCGTGGGCCTCCGTATAGCCGACACCTATGACAGCTCCCGAAGTGGAGTAAAGGAGATCGTAGCGCCCTAGCCAGTGCCCAACCGCCACCACAAGAAAGAGGGTGGTTCCCAGGCCGGCCAGGTGGGCCCTGACTCCTCTCGAAAACATCGAGACTTCCCCTCGCACTCGGGAAAGCAGGTAATAGAGGGCCGCCACCATCAGAGTTCCCAGAATCAAGGTGACCAGCAACCACTGTTGGATAAAGTGAAGAACTGGAAGTGTAAATACGAAGAAGCCCAGATCCTTTTGGAAGATGGGATCCACCTGGCCAAAAGGTACTGCAGAGAGAAAGCGCAAGATGCTCTCCCATTGCCGAGCTGCGGTGGCCGCAACGAAGAAGCTAATCAGCCCTACACTCCCGACAGAAAGCCAGGCCAGGAGTTGTCTCACGGTTCCATAGAGCTGCGGGGTGATCGCGCTTTGTACCCGCAGCGTCTGTCCCCGAGTAGAACGGAATACGAAGTGAAGGTTGGTCCCGGCAATGGCTGCAAACAAGAGTCCACCGGCCAGAAAAAGCCAGACTTTGGTGGTTACGATCTTCACAAGGATCTGCTGGTAGCCCAGATTACTGAACCAAAGCCAATCCGTGTAGAAAGTACGAGCCCAGTTCAGACCCATCAGGAGCAGTAGGACCACCACAGCCACTAAGATCAACTTCAGGCGACGGGGCAAAGCGGAGACGTCCAACTCCTGCAGGTATTCCGCCAGCGTTAAAGGCGGTTTAGGATCTCTTGGGGGATCACGGTCGAACACGTCGTTCATGGGGACCTCAAGGCTAAATGGGTGTCCATGACCTGGACAGATTACGAACAGCCGTGGGAAGCCGGGCCACGACTACACCCTGACAGGTTTCATTGTGTTTGGTCTTAAAATCAGGTTCTTGGATTATTCCATATTCGACAAAGGGGGTCAAAAGCGGCCACGTATCCGCATCAATTCCCTGCTTCCTTGCCCACCCAGAAGGGGCTGGACCAGGCCCGGCCGCCATCCATCTGGGTTACACGAATATAGTAGTAGTCCCCCTGGCCGGGAGATTCCAGATCCGTGAACCGGAAGGCCTGGTCAAAAGATCCTTCGGGATCGATAGCCTGGAGGCGGATCGCGTCGATGTGCTCTCCCACCTGAAACTCATGGGAAAGCCGGCCGCCGTGGAGATCCCCGAGCCGGAGGCGCACATCGGCAGCCGGGATTTGAGCAGGCTGGCGCTTCACGGGACGTGAGTATTTGAGCTCCATACGCGCTTCGGTCTGAAACCGGAACACGGTGCTCCCCCCGGCTCCATCCAGCTCGACCAGCATCACGTCCCGCCGACCACGGGTTTCGCTGTGAAAACGGATCCGATTCGAGCTGTCCCCGTCAATGGCGGCATATTCAAAGTGTCGATTGTCGAAACCGGGGGTCAGGACGGAACGGATCCGGGCCCCGCTGACATCCAGCGTTCCAATCCACTGACGAACGGGTCTCGGGTTGTCGGGTTCTTCCCCGAGCACTTCTGAGGAGGATTCGAACGCCACCTGAATCCACACCCGAGAGTTCAAAGGTGTGGAAAGGAAATCCTGCCCGTAGACAACCTCCCCGTTCTTGATGACTTCAATTTGATCGATAGGTGAGGTGCCCATCACCCGGCACACCAGCACGCGGTCCGGGGTAAAGGGCTGCCAGGTGCCCATACCGGCACCGTTGAGATCGGCCTGCAGAATGATCCTCTGACCGGAAGTGGCATAGGCGGACAGACCACGCATGGCATCGAAGATCGCGTCGTTGGTCTTCTCGGGGGCCAGGATGGCTGCCAAACCGGAGAATTGGCCATTGGGGGAGGGGTGGAACATGGCGCTGTTATAGCCCGGTTTGGCTTGATGCGTGTCTGAAGCACCAATGAAGCCCACCTCATGGCCGCGCTGCAGATACATGTTTCCAAACCACTCGAAGCTGCCGTGCTGGGAATAGATCTCAACCAGCTTCTCCAGCTCCGGGTCGTTTTGCGCCCAGTTTCCGGACTGATGCGCGTGAGGAATAATGAGCACATCCTCGGGATCGTTGGCCTGATGCAGGCCGGCGTAGACCAACGGAAGCCGGTTGGCGTCCTGGGCAGCTACCATATCCCTGCCCTCCGGAGTTCGAAACAGCACGTTGTGGTGACCCCCGCGGTCAATCTCCAGCGTCCATTCGTATCCAAGATAGGGGATGAACTTCCCCGGCTGATGATACTTGATGACGAGATCCTTGAGGGCTTGCCACTCGAAGTCATCCAGCCAGATGTCATGCTCGGATAGACAGACAAAGTCCAGCCGCGAGTCTTCCAGGCCGAAGCGGAAGAACTCTTCGGCCGAGCCCTGCCCTTCGGCAAAACCCGTGTGGCCGTGGGTCTCGCCCCAGTAAATTCGATTTTCTATCTCCTCCCGAACCCAGATCGGATCGCTCGAACCCCGGATGCTTCCATCGGCCGACTCAAAGCGGAAGCGGTACACACCGGGCGTGTCAATGGTAATCCCCTCCAGCAGATGGATCGCCTCGTCGCCGGCCGGAATCTCCCCGAAAGGCTCGTCGTTCAAGAACACCTGATACCCGGGCAGGGATCCGCCGGCCCGGTTCAGATAGCGATCCTCGCTGCGCGCCGAAACATCGAAAGCCTCGTCGACTCCGACAATGGAAGGGACAAACCCGTGAACGGCGTGGACTTTGGCTCCCAGCACGGGCAGACTCGGCCAGACGGGGGTCAGGAAATTGCCCTTCCCCTCCAGGTCGATATAGAGCGGGAACAGAAGTTCGTCGGTCGTTGCAGTCTGGACTCGGAAACCTGGAGATCCACCCGAGGTGTCTCCGTAAGTGACAGTCACAGGATCTCCCGGCTGCAGCGAAGAGCCTTCCAGAATAAAGGTGGGAGTTTCGTTCTTGGAGCGGCCCCCGTGCATGCCGGGCATGGCTCGGATGAAGCGCTGGAACCGCGCACCGGGATTCGAGGAGCGGATCGAAACATACCAGCCCATGGCCGGGTCCTCAACCTGAAAAGGATCTCGACCCAGGGAGAGCTGCCTGGCCACCATGAAGCCGCCGCCGGCCTGCATCGGCCTGGAGCCGAGCGTATAGATTTGCTCAACGGTGGCCCATTGACCCGACACGAGTGGCGCTTCAGAGGTGACACGCAACTCACCGATCTCCTCGGGATGCTCGTCCTTGAGGGTGAACTCCTCAATGTAATAGTCCATCTGCTCCAGCCACTTAACAGGAGGTTCAAACCCATCGGTCTCGGACTGCCGCCAATTTGAGACTGCATCTTGTGACATCCGGATGGAGGTCACATCAAGGGGCAGGTTGACGGGGATGGGCCCCCCGGTGAACGAATAGGCATTGGCCCAGTCCCAGAGAACATCCGTTCGGGCCTGCAGGTTCTCAGCACTGGTGGGGGAGGTGGCAGCCTCCTTCTTGAGTTGCGCCACACGAGCGCGCAATTCAGGGGACAGGTAGTCATCGGTCGACCCGGGGCCGCCACATGACCCTAGAACCAGCAGCACCACGATCCCTGCACACGTACCGCCGCTTCGCCAATGCCTGTCAATCCGGTACTTCACAATTGCCCTCTCACACTATCAGCAAAGTACGCAAGGTCCCAATTTTTCACTGCGGAGGCACGATGTCTAACTCTTTGAACCCTCCGCCGGAGGCCGGGTCAGAATGGGGAGTTCGTAGTTGGCAGTTTCTGAATGTTCCGCATTATGCTCCGCGACTAGAGGACAGTTTGAGGCTTTCCGGGGAGCGCGGAAAACAGGACCGTGCCTTCGCCTTTCTCATCGATCCGCTTCTGGATATGCTGGACCAACAGATCCCGGCGGGCCATCAAGGCTTTGATCTGACCGCCGCTTAAGAGGCCCTTGCATTCCTGCTTGAGCACTTCCGGATCGAGCTCCTGCAGTTTCTCCCAGAGGTCGCGCCGGCACGACCGAACCAGTTGCGGATAGCGTAGTTTTTTCGTTCCTGTGAAAGAGCGAGTGTGGTCGATCATCCACACTTTCCAGTCCGAATCGATCAGGATGTTCCCCTGATTGCGGTCGTCGTTGTCAATCAAATTGTCGAACAGACGAACGGTCTGCCACTGCTGTTTCCAGGGCAGTTGTTGGGGTGCTTGGAGATCTTCCGACAGGCGCTCCGTTTCCATCATGGCGTCCTCGACCCAGACCTGAAGAGTCCCGGTATAGCGCCCAATCTTTCGTTGGACCACAGGAGGAACGTTGTCCAATCCCAACAGCTTGCTCAACCGATAGGCCGCCGCTTCGAAACGGCAGTCATCTCGAAAGTTGAACTTGACCTCCCCGTTGTCCTTCTTTATCCAATGCTTGAAGATACTGACCTTGCGAAAGGCCGCATGCAGTTGCACGCCGTCTTTTTCCAGCAGCACCTTGGAAATCCCAGTGATACCCACCCCGACCGACTTCTGAGACACGACCCGGGCCGTGCGCAAGAATTCAAGGATTCCCTGGTCGTCCTGAAAGGGTAAAGGGGTCCCGTTGGGACCCTGCCACGTCATCGGGGCTGCTTCTTTGAGCTGCACGGGAACAGCTTCGGCCGGGTCCCCGGCCCTTGGCTCGGCACTCGCCAGAGTCCAGAAACCGGAAACGAGTGAAGCAGTCAGGGTCAGGGTGGTGAATGTGGCTTGGATCGTCACGGTTTCATCCTCTGTTAGCCGATCTTGCGCAGGATCATCAAGGTCATATCATCGACCTGAGATTGGCCCGCTTGAAAGCGGGTGACATCTTTGCGGCACTCAGTCGACAGTTGATCGGGCGGCAGGGCAGAGTTCTTCCCCAGGACCCTGGTCAGACGATCCACGCCATATTCCGAGCCTGTCGAGTTTTGCGCCTCCGTCAAGCCGTCGGTATAGAACACCAGCGAGTCACCAGACGAGAGGTGAATCCTGCGCAGGGAGTATTCAGAATCTTCAAACATGCCAACCGGGAAACCGGTACATTCAATCGGGACCACTTCTCCCCGGCTGAGCAGGAGGGGCTTCGTATGTCCGGCGTTGCAAACTTCAATGCAGCCGTCGGGCGTGGCCCGGGCAGACACTAGAGTCGCGTATTGAGAAGGGAGGGTAACTCCGCTGAACATTCGGTTGACCCTGCCCACGATTTCGCAGAGCGAGGGTTCAGAATCGACCAGGCAGCGCACCAGGGCATGCAGATTTGCCATCAGAAGTGACGCCGCCACACCCTTGCCGGCAATGTCACCAAACAGCGGGTAGAGGGTGTCGACCCCGCTATCGCGGGTGATGAGATCGCAGTAATCCCCTCCAACCGGTCCGGCCGGCGCATAATCGTAATGGACTTGCCAGCCGCCAAAGCGCAGATCTCTTTGCGGCAATAGCGCCGACTGAATTCTCCCCGCCAGATCAAGGTCGGACTCGAGCCAGTCGAGTTGTTCTGCGGAGAAACTGCGAAGTCCGTGACGGGGGTGACCCGAAGCGGGGCCGCTACCTTCAAGGACCTGGCTTCGGATCGCGTCCCGGTTGGCATCGTGAGCCTGCCAGTCTCCAGACTTTAAGTGCTTTGTCGTGGGAATCGCTTGTTCCAGCATTTCTTATGTCCTCATTTTCCAGGGAGATCGATCCACCCTTTTGCATTTGCCTTCGATTGCTATGCGGAAATCACAAAAACATTTCCTCCCCTGATTCGTCGCGACCCTCTCGCCAGGTGGGCGAGGTACCTCCCCCTTTGTCCTCTCTTGCTCAATGTGGAAATGTTTCTCCACGAACACGCATAGACTGATGAAGGGCTGAGTAGATTCAGCGCCAGCCCGAGAGCAAGGGAGTTGACACATTGGCAAACGTGCTTCGAGGAAACAGCCTTTTGCTTCCCGCACCGGGGGAAAGGGGCTATACTTTCGGAAACTACGGTTCAGAATTCGCCAGCGTTCGAAAGAACGGAGCAAGCGCAGCGGTGTGCTCCTCGAGCCGGGAGAGCCGTCCTTCTCGGGTCAGGCTCACGGGGGCTTGTGCCCCCTGGCTTCGTCCGCCGCCTCGAGCTCTGCCGGTTCGATTCCCTGGTCTTCTGGAACCGGTTTTCACCAGGCCTGATCAGTTATCTGAAACAACAGGAAGAGGAAGACTGATGTCGAAAGAAAAAGGAGGTCCGACCTTTTTCGGCCGCCTGATCAGCTTGCTCCGAAAAGTCGGGAGGAGACTCATGCCAAGAAAAAAGAATGAGCCACAGGACAATCAACCGAGAATAGACCCTTCGTCGGGCAGCAAGGCGGAGGGTCCACTTCAGAAAAAGCCGACCTGGACCGTGCTTCTCTACCTGGCCGGGGACAATGACCTGGCAGAAGAAATGGTGAACCGGACAACCTGGGAGAGACGAACACCGGCAACCCGGCCACCTTGCTTGATTTCCTCCGCTGGGGGCTCTCAAACCACCAGTCCGAATACAACATGCTCATCCTGTCGGGGCACGGGAGCGGAATTGTCGAGGATTTTCTGATGCGCGATGAGTACGGGGAAGGGGGCAATCCCGGAGACAGTCTGACCATTGCCGAGCTGGATCGGGTCCTGAGAGAGGTAGCGGGCGGAATGCTGGCAGCGCGGCTAACTGCAGAAGCCCTGGAAACAAAGAACGCCGAGCAGAAGAAGAGAAAGGAAAAGACAGCTCAAGAGTTGAATGACACCAAGATCATCGAAAGATTCAACATCATTGGCATGGACAGCTGTCTGATGAGCATGGGTGAGGTCATGTTCGCTATCAGCGACTACGCCGACTACTTCGTCGGCGCGGAAGGCTTCGAGCCCCAGGCTGGCTGGCCCTATCGTCAAATCCTCGAGGCCTTTCTGCCGGGGATCGGAATAGGTGTTCCCGACGAGCCGGCAGAAGTGGCCAAGACCATTGTTAGCACTTACATCGACTACTACCAACCTCTGACAGAGATGGCCGACTGGTCGGTCGACCTGGCCGCCTGCAGGCTCACACAGCAGGGAGCCAATCCCGGCGTCGGACCGGTCAGAGAGAAGCTAGAGAACCTCGCCAAGGCACTCCTGCCGCCCTTCATGTCCGATGCCGCAGCAAGCCTCGATGCTCCCCGGGAAAGAGCCGAGAACGCCTGGAATGCGATGGAGGATGAATCAGTGGACACCCCGGCATACGAGAACGCCTGGGACGCCTATCTGACGGCCATTGAAGCCTATCGCCAAGCCATCGAAGCAGAGATCAAGAGATACCGCCAAGAAACCCGGGATCCTGTTGATGAGGCCGGTGCTTACAAGAGAAGAATCCACGACAAGGTCCTCTTAGCTCACTGGAAGGCCCAGTCCTACAAGAACGAAGAGTACGTCGATCTCGGGGATTTTTGCGATCGTCTCACCGATGAATTGAGCGACGGGACACCAGCGCAGTCGTCCCAATCAAGCGGGAATACGCGGGAGATTCTTGCGGCCTGCCGTGATCTGAAGCAGGCGATCCACAGTGCCGTTGTTCGCTGCTGCTTCAGTGGCCCCGTCTACCAGCATTCCCGGGGTATCTCTCTCTACTTCCCCTGGTCGGATACGGCCGATGGGTACGCGGTTTCGGGGGAGCGTTGGGACTTCGCGGAGTGGGCCCGGTTCCTCCGGGAGTACGTTGTCAAGACCCGTCGAGAGCAACGCGAGTGTGCCAACGACACAGGTGATCCGTACGCGATCGAACGCAGCGCCCTGGAGGAAAAGGCCAGGAGTCTCATCAAATCCTTAAGAGACCTCCGGCAAGGACTCCAGAAGTTTCAAAGCGACGAGTTTCCAAAGCTTGATCAGAGCCGACACCAGAGCCTGTTCAAAGAGGTCAGCGTTGTGGAGGGAGATCCAGAGCTGTTGAGTACCTTAACGACTTTAGAGGGACAGTTGGAACCAAACAAGAAGTGGAATCCAACACCTGTAGAACAGCAATCGATGCAGCAGCTGATCGAGCATCTGGGAGAGGAGATCTCGAGGCTCGAGAGAATGGAGATCGCCAAAGCTCACAACGGGACTTTTCTTGTCTTTCCGGAGGATGTAGGAAGCGTCCGGAATCTGTTCGTCTACGAAGGTCGTTATTCCGGACGGGCAAGTCGTTATTCCGGACGGGCAAGTCGTTACTCCGGTCGGGCAAGTCGTTACTCCGGCCGGGCGAGTCGCTACGACAAGATGGCGGGCTTTGGCAGCACTATGAAGAACCCGCCGCTCGAGTGGCCCCGCTGTGACTGCCCGCCCCAAGAAGATGGAGGAGGAGACTGAATGAGTCTCTGCATGGCTGTACTCCTGCCGGTCTTTGCGGGAGTGTCCCCAGCCGCTGAATCCATTCAGGCGCCTGAAGAGAGCATCCGCCCCGGCAGAGTTCTCAGCCGGATGCTTGGTAGAGGGGAGACTCGCAGCTTCACGTTTGAGCTCGAGTCCGGCGACTTTGCCCGTCTGGTCCTGACCGACTCTGGACTGCACCCGCTCCTGGTGCTGGAAGGACCCGGAGGAGAGGTTATGAGCGAGACCCGGGGACGGACCCTGGGCCGAACCTCACTCTCCCTGATTTCGCGGCAAGGCGGTACACACCGTCTGGAGATTTCGGCTCCTTCCGACGTGGAGATGGGCTACCCTTTGAAGCTGCATTTTCGGCAGCGACACCCCGCTACCAGCCGCGATGCCAGCCGGGTCACGGCGGATCACGACATCGCGAGAGCTGGGGACCTTAGAGATCAATGGCGTGAAGAACAGAGTCTCGAAGCCATTGAGATAGCCCGGAGGGCGCTGGACCTCTACGGCTCGATCGGCGACCAGATCGAGGAGCTGTGGAGCCGGCGGCTGCTGGCCGATGTGCATTATCGGCTCGTTCAAGACGATCACACGCTTCGTCATCTCGAAGCAGCCGTGGAGTTGAGCCGGACTCTGGAATTCTCTCGCCTGCGGGCCGATCTGGAGATCTCTCGCGGCCTGGTCCTCATCCGTTCGAGCAGGAGAGATCCACAGAACAACCCCCTGGAAGCCTGCCGGGAGGCCCTGCGGCTGAGCCGGGAGTCGGACTATCTGGCAGGGGAAGCCCGGGCCCAGACCTGCCTGGGTGAATACGAATATCACATTGGAAATGTGGAAAAGGCCATCGGTAACTACACTCGCGCCCGCCACATCTGGCAGCTGCTGCCTCCGCAGAGAGGTTACGCCGAGACACTGCTCTATCTTGCAACCGCCTTTTCCGATATTCGAGACGTGGTCAGGGCCCGGGAAACCTTCAACGAAGCATTCCGACTCTGGCGCCTGGCGGCAGATCCGAGGGGGCAGACCCTGACGCGTCTTGGTCAGGGAGCCCTAGCCGTGAGAGAAAGTGAGCATCAGCAGGCTCTGGAATTCCTGACCGGTACCCTCCCGGCAGTCGTATCCAGCGGAGATCCCCTCTGGAGGGCTGTCAACTCCAGCCTGCTGGGCTATGTCTACTTCCAGCTCGGGGAGCCCGCGAGGGCTGTGGCGCACTATAGGGAAGCTCTTCCCGGATTTGCTGACATCCAGTTCCTCAAGGCTCTGGCCGAGACGCATATGGAAATGGGTCGCGCCTATCGAGCGCTGGGCAAGAACGATCAGGCCCTGGAACACTTCGGGCAAGGTCTGGATGCCGCCACCAGGGCAGGCGACCGGCGAGTCGTGGCCCTGGTGCTGCAGGGAACCGGACAGCTCCTGGAGACACTCGGGGATCTTAGGGAGTCTCAGGCTGCTTATCGGAGTGCCCTCTGCTCTCAGAAGGCGGAAGAGGATCCCAGTGGACGCGCCGAAACTCTCATTGGGCTGGGACGGATCCAACGCAGCCAGGGAGATCTCGAGGAGGCCGCAAGATTCCATCAGGAAGCTCTCCAGCTAGGAAGGGCCGCAGCCGATTGCTTTCTGGAGTCACAGAGCCTCTACTATCTCAGCCTGGTGGAGAGGGACCAGGGAAACATCTATGCGGCTCGATCGCTCGCCCAGGAAGCCATTGTCCAGGTAGAAGAGCTGCGGACCAGTGTCGACGATCTGAGGCTGCGCGCAACCTACTTCGCGACCGTTCAAGATTACTACCGGCTGGCTATTGATCTGGCCATGCAAATGGGCGAAAGCAAGCCGGGAGCCGGCTACGAGGCAAAAGCGCTTCACCTGGCCGAGCGGGCCCGCGCTCGTTCGCTCCTCGAGAGCCTGGTCGCAAGTGGGGCGGAACCAGGTGAACATCCACCTGTCGGGCCGTTGACCCTGGAGGCCATCCAGGCCGGGCTCGATGAGAAGACGGCGCTGCTCGAATATGCCCTCGGAGCGGACCGCAGCTTTTTGTGGGTGATCACCGGTACGAGTCTGAAGACCCTCGAGCTCCCGGCGGAGGCGGAGATCACGGAAGCAACCCGCAACCTCTACGACGCCCTCACGGCCCGGGGCCGTACCAGTGACAGAGCCAAGATCCAGGCGGGGGACCTACTGGCCACGAAGCTGCTTGGACGCCTGGGGCGGACGCTGCTACCGCTGGCGAGCGCAGAGCTGGCCGGTAAGAGACTCGTTATCGTCCCCGACGGCTCCCTCTACTATGTGCCCTTTGCCGCACTCCTGCGTACGGGGAAGCCGGACGGTGTGGAGGTGGAGAACAGCGAAGAGCTCAGACCATTGATCCTGGACCATGAGCTGGCCAGGCTGCCTTCCGCTTCGGCCCTCTCCGTTCTAAAGCAACGCGCCCGTCTCGGCAGACCCGGGGAAAAATCCATTGCCGTGATCGCCGATCCGGTCTTCGAAGCGGACGATCCCCGGCTGTCCTCTCGCGCCCACGCCCCGGCGGCCGGAACGGACACCGTTCAGAAGCCGGCCGAGCTGCTGAGGGCACTGCGGGACGTTCAGCCGGACGAGAGGATTCGGCGTCTCATCTCGAGCGGCCGTGAAGCCCGGGCCATCCTGGATCTGGCTCCCCCGGGAACAGGCTTGTTGGCACGCGGCTTCGAGGCCGACCGTCGTTTGGTTACCAGTTGTTGGCACGCGGCTTCGAGGCCGACCGTCGGGCCGCCTAAGCGAGTACCCCATCGTTCACTTTGCCACTCATGGCTTCATGAACGCCGAGTACCCCGATCGGTCAGGCCTGCTCTTGTCGCTTCTGGACGAGCAGGGCCGCGCTCAGGACAGTTTCCTTCAACTGGCCGACGTCTACGATCTCGAGCTTCCGGTCGACCTGGTCGTTTTGAGTGCCTGCGAGACGGGACTGGGTCGTGAAGTGCGAGGCGAGGGATTGATGGGTCTCGTGCAGGCTTTTCACTATGCAGGTGCCCAGAATGTGCTGGCGAGTCTCTGGAAGGTCGACGATCGGGCCACGGAACTGCTGATGAAGGAATTTTACTTCGCCCTCCTGCGGGAATCTCGCTCTCCCGATGTGGCGCTGCGGGAGGCCCAGAAAGCGATGTGGCTGAAGCGAAGATGGAAAGCGCCCTTTTACTGGGCAGCTTTCGTACTGCAGGGAGATCTAAGGAAGCCGGGCTAGACCCGGGAGGGCATCCGTGTGATCATGGCTGTTAGAACCAACATGAGCAAGGACGGTCCTCTTAAGCCGTGGGACTGGCTCGGCGCCCTGGAATACGAGCAGATGCGCCGGGCTCTGATCATCTTCTTTGCCGCCAACGGTTGCGGAGCACGCGCCGACGACTTACCTGACAAAGTCTTCCAGGTGGCCGAACGGAAGCTCCGCGACCCGAGCTTCGTTAGCGACTATGAAGGCGATCCTCCTCCTTACCTGTGGACGGTCGCCCGATTCGTCCTCAAATCCGAGCGGCGAATGCAGAAGAAGGAGGCAGAGGTTCGTGAAAAGTCAGCCCGCGACATCAGGCAAGCCCTCATCCCAAGACGGGATGCTTCGGAGACTGCCGCAGTCCAGACCAAAGAACGTAGAGCCCGGTGTCTGGACCGGTGCATGGAGAACATCGCCGAAACCTGGCGATCTCTCATCCTGGAGTACTACCAGGCCGAGGGAGCGGAAAAGAAGCGGATTCGGCAGGAGATGGCACACGAACTCGGAATCAGTTTGAATGCTCTTCGAGTTCGTGTGTTCAAGATTCGCCGAACGCTCCGTGAATGCATGACGAGCTGCCTGCGGGAAAGGGGCATCTCGATTCCTGAGTGAATTAGGTTCGATTGTGCCCGCGCACGAGGAGACTCGATGAGACCGAACAACATGGACAACTCAGAAATCAGGCGCTACCTCCTGGGCCGTCTGTCCGATTCGGACAAAGAGAGCCTGGAGCACAAGTATTTCGCCCAACCCAAAGAGCTGCGCGCGGTTGAGATGGGCGAGGACGAACTGATTGACGAGTATTTGGATCAGCAGCTCAGCCAGGACGAGTCGCAGAGTTTCGAGCAGGTCTTCTTGTCGACGAAAGACAGAAAGGAAAAACTCCGCCTGGCCCAGGCCCTGCGAGATAGAGTCCGGAAACGTGCAGGACTTCTGGAACGGATGTCGCGCAGATTCAATGTCCCCCCTATGGTCTTCATGCGTGTGGGCCAGGGGGCCATCGCGGCCTCGCTGGTCGTGATGGCAGGGCTTGGCTGGCTGCTAACCCAGGAGACCCAGGAGGTACGAAGCCTGCAAGCCGAGAGGCGAACCTGGGTGGAACAGCAAAGCGAACTCAAGGCTCAGCTGGCCCGGGCCGATGGTCAGAACACCCGACTGAATGAACGCCTCACTCAGGGTGAAGGCGTGAGAATAGCACTCCAGGCTCAAGTTCAGCGGCTCGAGACCCTAGTATCAACACTCCAGGGCGCAGGTCGAAGCATCTCCCTCCTGCTCCGCAGCGGTGTCCTGCGATCGGGCGGGGACACCGCGCGAGTTAACCTCCCGGCCAATGCACTCCTCCTTGAGCTGCAACTGGAACTGGCAGTGGAGGCGGCCGGTTATGGGAGTTTTCAGGCTCAGTTGATTCGTGTCGATAGCGGCTCTCAGATCGTGCAAAACAGCCTCCTGAAGCGCCGGCAGGGTGAGCCTCAATTGATCCGCTTTCCTGTGGGTTCCGAGCTTTTCAGCCCGGGCGACTACTCGATTGAGCTGGGCGGATTCAGCGAGGACGGTTCGCTCGACGAACTGGATCAGTATGTCTTTCGGCTTACCCGGTAGACGACGAAAGAGTGTCCCTGGAGACCTACTCAGAGGGCCTGAACTTGGCTGTCAGGTCGCACGAGCAAGAGATCTGATACGTCGCTGATTGACTTGTCTCAGGCAGGACGCTTAGACTTTGCCGCGGTGAAGGGTTCGTTCTCCGCTTTCAGACTCCCAAAGACATCCTGCTTTCCGCCAATTCTCTGCCTCTTACTGGGTACAAGTCTCTTGACGGGCCAGGATGGGAGTACAGGTAAGGACTGGCCCCACCACGGGGGCTCCTATCAGTTCTGGCGATATAGTGCGTTGGACCAGATCAAACGGGCCAACATTAAGAAGCTTGCTCCCGTCTGGGCATTTCAAACCGGGGTCGAAGACGGAGGACTGCAGGCGACCCCGATCGTGCTGGACGGGATCATGTACCTCTCGTCTTCCTGGAATCGAGTTTTCGCCATTAACGCGGCGACAGGCAAGGAAATCTGGCACTACTATTACAAGAATCCTCGCCAGATTGGGGTCATCTACAGCCCCTGGAACCGTGGCGTCGCGGTCTCCGATGGCCGTGTCTTCATGGGAACCCTGGACAACCACGTAGTCGCCCTCGAGCAGAAGACGGGTCGTGAGCTGTGGAAGGTCAACGTTGAGGATTTACGCCAGTGCGGCTGCAACATCACCGGGGCACCTCTGGTAGTGCGGGACAAGGTCATCGTTGGTGTCACCGGAGGGGACTCGGCCCATCGCGGCTACCTGAGTGCTTTCGACGTGGAGACCGGACGAATGGTCTGGCGTTTCTACACCATCCCTGGACCAGGTGAGAAGGGGCACGAAACCTGGGAGGGGGACAGTTGGAAGTATGGGGGCGGAGCTACCTGGATGACGGGCTCCTACGACGAGGAGCTCGACCTCGTCTACTGGGGAGTAGGCAATCCAGCGGCCGACTTCTATGGAGGCGCTCGCGAAGGGGACAACCTGTACACCGACTGTGTGGTGGCCTTGAGTCCGGACACCGGAGACCTCAAGTGGTACTTTCAGGAAGTGCCCCATGACGTGTGGGATTGGGATGCTGCCTACGAGTCGGTGCTGCTGGATTTGGTAGTGGAAGGCAGGAAGCGAAAGCTGCTGCTCAATACCAACAAAGGAGGCTATACGTTCGTTTTGGACCGCACCGACGGGAGCTTCGTATCGGCCTGGCCGGTGGCAGAGAATCTCAACTGGATCACCGGCGTCGACGAGACAGGGCGGCTGCTCGGCCGCAATGAGCCGATTGTCGGCGAATCGACTTTCATTTGTCCCAGCATCGGCGGGGGAAGACAGTGGAATCAGGGGACGTATTCGCCGCGCACCGGTTGGTACTACACGACCGGTATCGAGTGGTGCCAGGAGGTAGTCGCCAAGGAAGAGGAGCCGATCGAAGGGCTCAATTTCTTCGGTGGAACCTTCCAGCTGAGGCCACCCCCAAAGGATGAGCCGCATGGGCATCTGGACGCCTATAGCCCGGTAACTGGAGAAAAATTTTGGAGTTACCGTTCCAAGTATCCTCTCCTGGCCTCGCTGCTTGCAACTGCCGGTGACGTCGTCTTTACCGGAGACGCAGAAGGGTACTTCTTTGCCCTGGATGCCAAGACGGGTGACAAGCTCTGGAGCTTTCAAACGGGTTCTGGCCACCGCGGTTCGGCCATCAGCTACGCCGTTGACGGAAGGCAGTACATCGCAACGCCTTCGGGCTGGGGATCAGCGGTAGCAGGAATCCTGCCCCAACTCTGGCCCGAATCGGAAGACTTCCCGGCAGGTTCAACCCTGTTTGTCTTCGCGCTCCTCGAGGAGGAAGGATGATCTGGCTTTCTCTGCTCTTGCTCCAGGCGCCCGCCGATCTGCAAGTACTGCAGCGGGGAGAGATTGTTTTTGCCCAAAGCTGCGCGACTGGCTATTGTCACGGGGCTGCCGGAGCGGCCGGGGGTGGACCCAGGCTCAGAAACCGGAGTCTTGACCGCAATCGTGTCTCTAAGACCATTCGCGAGGGCATCCCGCAATCGGCCATGCCTGGTTGGAAGGACCGCCTCTCGGAACAGGACCTTTCAGCCGTGATCGCCTATGTCATGAGCCTGGAGCATGCCGACGAAGCTGGACTGCCGGAGAATCCAATGCTCCCCGGTGTAGGTCCGGCGGCCTATGTTGACTTTCCCGGCCCAGCGGAGGCCAGGAAGGGACGTGACTCGTTCTCCGACGCTACCCGAGGAGGGCTGCAGTGTTCTACTTGCCACTCTATCGGTGGAAGAGGTATTGCCGTGGGTCCGGAACTGGCTGGTCCGACCGTGGAAGATCAGGGTCGCTTTCTGTCCCTGGTTCGCGCTTCCCGCTCCCAGCATGTACTGACCGCGACCGTGAGAGATCAGAGTGTTTTTCCCGCCCTGCGGTTCGAGCAGAGAGAGGGTTGGATCAAGCTGTATGACTTGACCTCAGCGCCACCTGTTCTGCGAACCTTCGAGGCGTCAACCATCGTCTCGCTTGTGAACGCCCAGGATTGGCCCCACCAGTCGGTAACCCGGGACTACAATGACGAAGAACTCAAGACGATCTTCGAATACCTGGGTTGGCTGGCCTCCCAAGAATAGTGGACCGGGTTGGCTCACGGGACTCATATTGCACCAATCTGAGTCAATCGACATCAGATAAACAAGAAAGCGACCGGTTTGCTACTTTTTGAGACGGATTCCAGCCGCTCGAGTTACTTCGGATCATCTTCGTAAGTATTTGAATAAAAGACACTTACGCTGTGATTTAAATCACTTTTTTGGTTGACTCACAGCGCCCGGAGCCTCTAAACTGAGTGTGCAGGTCGGGGGGCTTGAGGCAGATTTTCCCTGGATACTCCCCCCCTGTAATTTGAAGAGGCGAACCGGATCATGAATCACATTAGAAGGCTCTATTTTGGGGAGGGGGTTGATTCAGCATGAGCGTTTCCTGGGCAGTGGAACCCAAAGGAATAAGATCGCCCAGGGGCGGTTTTATGCCCAAGACGGGCAATCTTATGCACATGTGCAGGGCTGTCTTTATCGCCCACCTGTGCCTTTCCTTGCTGATTGGAATACTGTGCCTTGCCGCTCGCTACGATCTGGGTCGTTTCTTCTGGTTGTTCGCCGCATCCATGGTGGTCAGCTTTCTCGGCTACCGGCTTGCTTCGGACTACGGCCTCAGTGGACTCACCGGGCTGGCCATCTCTTTCGGTCTGCTCTTGCTGTTCGTGACCGATCAATGGATGAAGATGTATTCCTGGCTGGCGCAAGGGAACAATGCTCTGCTGGGGCTGGGAGCAACGGCTTTACTTTGCGGCACCCTGCTGCTGGTTTCAACGGCCAAGTTCTTCCCCCTCATGAAACTCACTACCCTGATCGCCCTGCTGACAATGGCCTCGGTTAACCTGGCCGTTGACCTGTCTCACAACAGCTTCCTACCGCAGGGGGATTCCTCTGTGCAGGGCTCGTCCTCGATCTCGAATCAAACCGGTTCCAACCACTCGGTGATCCCCTCCCCCTCGAATGTTGGGGAGGAATTGTCGAACCCCTTTCTGGAGGCCGGGCAGAATGGCCTGAGGCCCGAAACATTGCGGGCCACGACGACTCAGGAAGTCAGACGGCTGGAGAAAGAACAAGAGGCACTGAAAAAGGTAGTGGCTGAGACGGTGACGGCCAACCAGCAGTTGAAGAAAAGTTTGGGCATGTAGCCACGATCGGCATCGACAAACTCGAAAGAGCCTGGCAAGTTTCCTCAGACTGTCTCTAATCCAGAAACTCACGGTGTTTCATTGCCGCTGACGGGGAACATCGTCGCAAGACGCCTTCCCGCCGCGACAGCTGCCCAATTGACGGTCACGGAGAGGGAAAGTGTTACCGTTTTGCCGATCCCCAGCCGGGACGCAGGATTGACCCAGGAGTGAATCATGAGATGGAGTTGAAGCCAAGGGTCTGTAGGGACTTCAACTGCACAATCCTACTCGTAGATGTTTTTCATCTGCCAGGCGTCAAGCGACTTCAGGGTCGCCTCCTGACCCTGGGAGCGCGCAACTTCAGCATTTCTTCCTGACCCATGAAGACCGGGGCTGTTTCGGGGGGCCGCGAGAGCACGTCGGGTAGCGAAGATGAATAGGAGGAATCGATCGTAATCAAGCTGGACGGAGGACTTCCCCGTTCTCGGCTCCGGTCACGGTAGCCCCGGTTCCTGAAGAACAGGATGCGGGTCCTCTCCCCCCCGTCGGGCGAGCGCAGGACGTCCATTTCGAGCATGGGCGCATCCCCGGTGTCAATCTCGGCAACGATCTCCACGGCGTTCCCCCGGATGTTCTCCAGCACCATCTCTTGATTCGCCGGCAGCTTCATCGCCTCCACGCGCCGATGATCCCCGCGCAGCGATTCGATGTCCCCCGCCGGTTCGATCGACAGCTCATCCTTCCCGCTGAGCCTCAGGCGCCGTGGCAACGTCATGATCTGGTCCCAGCCGCTGGTGGGTTTTCCAGGATTCATGTTAAAAATGGCTATCACCCCGTCTTTACCATCCGGGTAGGCGGAAGGTGCATGCACTCCGGCCGGGTCCCACGCCCCAAAATTGAAGTCCCCTCCCGCGGTCACGACAAACTTGTCGCGCTGCTGGTCATAGTCTCCGAGCAGAAACTTGGCTCCGCTCATGTGACTGAAGTGAAGCAGGATGTGGCGGTCTCCTATGGGCCAGAAATAAGGACAAGCCCCGTCGTCTCCAATCAGGCCATACTGATCGTCCTCCAGGAACGGGTGCAGGTACTGCCAGCTTTTCAGATCGTTGGAACGGTGCAGGAACTCGGCCCGGATGGGCTTTCCGCCAGGTCCTTCCCGCCGGACACCTGCCGTCAAGGCGTAGTAGATCCCGTCCTTTCTCCAGATACAAGGATCGAAGACGCCGTACGGCAACGGAGGCCCACCGGGCTGCCTCACCGGGATCACCGGCCCGCCCGTGACCTTCTCCCAGTTCAGGAGCAGAGGATCGCTCGATACCGCCACCATGGTCCCGGCGCGGTACCCGTGGTAGATGGCGATGACGCGATCGTCTTCCACGAACGTCGCCCCGGACCAGCAACCCTTCTCGGGATTGGGGTAGATGGCCAGGGGCAGGTCTCGCCAGTGGATCAGGTCGTCGCTTACCGCGTGCCCCCAGTGCTGGCGTGGATCCTCAGGTGGGTGGGCCTGATAAAACAGGTGCCAGCGATCCTGCCAGAAGCAAAGGCCGTTCGGATCGTTCAGCAGTCCTTCCGGGTTGACGTAATGGTAGATCGGTCGATAGCGTTCATCGGCCATCTTCTTCCGTGATGCGGCAAACCGAAGCATCAACGGGTTCGTCTTCAACTCCGCTTCCTGCTCCGCCAGGGTCTCTGCAAATTTGAACCTGGGAACACGGGAGGTGTAGTCCGTCTGCGTTGCCTGAGTTGAAGCCCGCTGCCGCGCCACAACGGAACCGCTCAGGAGTAAGAACGCGGCTACAAGACCCGTCATCACCAGCCCTTTGTCTCTTCTCATGACTTCCTCTTGACTCCAGGCGGCTACCGTTCCGCGCCCGGGATCCATTTCTGATGCCCCGCGATCACCTCCGCATGTTCAGGGTTCGATGCCAGGTTGTTCCATTCCCACGGATCTTTCCGATGATCGTACAGCTCTTGAGATCCATCCCTGTACCGGATATAGCGCCAGTGATCGGATCGGACAGCATGATTGCCTTTGCCCATCGTCATCAAGGCGGGAACCCAATCCTGCTCGGGCTCCTTCAACAGTGGCACCAGACTCGTGCCATCCACCTGCGCCGGCGGAAGACCGGCCAGTTCGACCAGGGTCGGGTAAATATCAATCAAGCTCACCGGCTTCGAACACACGCTGCCGGGCCTGGTCACACCGGGCGCCACAATGATGAGCGGCACATGGTTCGCTTTCTCCCAAAGGGTGAACTTGGTACAGGATTCCTTGTCGCCCAGGTGATACCCGTGATCCGACCAGAGAACGATGATGGTGCGATCGGTCTGCCCTGTAGCATCCAGCTTATCGAGCAGCCGACCGACCATCTGATCCGCGAAATCCGCGGAGGCCTGGTAAGACTGCACCATCTTGTTGATGCTGCCCGGCCGATCCTCTGGACCCGCTACGACATTTTCAGAGAGAAAGAACTCGCGGTGGGCCATCGCCTCACCAATCGGGGGCACATCGTCCAGATCGTGCTCTGGCATCTCCGGCATGACTGTCCCTTCAAAGGGATACCGTTTGAAGGTCTCCGCATCCGCATAGAAAGGCAGGTGCGGCTTAAAGATTCCGGCAGCCAGAAAGCGGGGTTTCTGGTGTGGAATATCCATCACCCTCTCACACCATTCCACGGTGTCGATATCTACAATCTTCTGATCATGTTCGCCCCAGTCGTAGAGGATATTCGCGAGAGGCCCTTCCGTGTAGCCATTATGATTCTTGCCGTTTACGGATCGGCGCGCACTCCTCATGGGTTGGAATTTCTGGAACGAGGGAAGACCGGGGATGTCTCTTCCAGCCGGGCCGTGATGGAAGATCTTGCCGGCGCCATAGGTCTCATATCCGTTGTGCATGACGTAGCGGGACAGTGTCTCCGCATCCGGCAGCAGCTTGGCCCATGCATGATGATTGTCATACACCCCACTGTGATGCGGCCGAATCCCGGTCATAATCGCGGTGCGTGACGGATTGCACGCCGGCGAGGCACTGTACGCCTTACTAAAGAACATCCCGCGCTTAGCCCGCATAGATCACCGATAGGACCTCAAAAGGCCGCCCTGTTTGGTATAAAGCGTTTTGAATAAACGTTTTCACACGCAAACGGAGGCGGCCCTTATGAGAACAGAGTGTAAACAAGTCAGGTTTGAATTTCACCAACTATCTAAACGCAAAGTGAAGGCGCGGTTCGACGGTGGAAAGATCACCTCCGATGCAGGGGTACTGCTGTTGCGAGAGGTCGAGAGGGGGACGGGTCTGATCGCCGGACTGGCTGAGTGTTTCAGGGATCATCGGGATGCGCGGTTGATCGAACACACGGTGGAGGAGTTGTTGGGGCAGCGCATCTACGGACTCTGTCTGGGATATGAGGATCTGAACGATCACGACCAACTGCGCACCGATCCAATGCTGGCGGTGGCGGTGGACAAAGCCGATCCGTTGGGAGAGCGGCGGCGGCAGGCCTCAGATCGGGGGAAGGCGCTGGCGGGCAGGTGTACGCTGAACCGGTTGGAGTTGACCGGCGCCGAGGTCGATGAGCAGGAGCGGTACAAGAAGATCGCGATGGACCCGGACCGGATCGACGGCTGGATGGTGGATGCCTTCGTGGAGTCCCACGAATCGGCGCCCGAGGAGATCGTGCTGGATCTGGATGCGACCGACGACCCGATCCATGGCCAGCAGGAAGGCCGGTTCTTTCACGGTTACTACCGCCACTACTGTTATCTCCCGCTGTACATCTTCTCGGGGGAGCATCTGCTGTGCGCCCGGTTGCGGTGTTCCAATATCGATGGGGCCGCGGGATCGGTGGAGGAACTGGAACGGATCGTCGGCCGGATTTGGCAGAGCTGGCCGGAGGTCTCGATCGTCATCCGGGCCGACTCGGGCTTTTGCCGGGATGACTTGCTCCGCTGGTGTGAAGACCATCACGTGGATTACGTGATGGGGTTGGCCAACAATGATCGGCTCAAGTCAGAGAGCGCCGAAGCGATGACTCAGGCCGAAGCCGAGTTCAACGCCACCGGGCGACCGGCGCGGGTGTTCAAGGATTTCCGCTACCGGACTCGCCACAGTTGGACCTCGGAGCGACGCGTCGTCGGCAAGGCCGAGTTCCTGGACAAAGGCGCCAATCCCCGATTCGTCGTCACCTCCCTGTCGCCGGAACGCCTGGGGGCCCGCGCGCTCTACGAAGACTTCTACTGTGCGCGGGGCGACATGGAGAACCGCATAAAAGAACAGCAGTTGGGTCTGTTCGCCGACCGGACCAGCGCGGCAACGATGCGCGCCAATCAACTCCGGCTGTATCTGTCCTCCGCCGCCTACATGCTCATGCACGCCTTGCGTCGTCTCGGACTGAAGCAGACCCCCCTGGCTCGCGCTCAGTGTCAGACGATTCGCTTGAAGCTCCTGAAGATCGGCGCCCAGGTCCGCCTCACGGTCCGCCACGTCTGGATCTCCATGTCGGAAGCCTATCCCTACAGCGAGGTCTTCGCTGCCGTCGTTCGAAACCTCCAGGCCATTCCTCTGCGCTGCTGAGGTCTGTCCCGATCAAACGCCCCCAAAAACGAAATCGTTCCATCGCTCAGGCCGAGCTCTGCCTGAATGCATTCCGTCACGCTCTTCCGAACCCGAAAAACGCTCCATTCACGACCATCCACACCACCGCATCACTCGACCTGGACCGGATCGATAGCGAAACTCTCAGAAAACCGTTCCGGCCTGCCAAAATCACCTTCATTTCCAAATCGGTGATCTATGCGGGTTAGCCAGCCGCTCCATATTCGGCGTCTGAATCGGAGCCTCCTTAGCGAACAAGGTCGTCCAATCATTCAGGTCATCGATAGCAATAAACAAGACATTGGGCCTCGATTCCTCCTGAGCAACCGCTTGCCCACAAACCAGGACCACCGAGCACCAAAACAGCGCCGCAAGTCTGGCAGCTGAACAGCTAGTCATTCCACCTCTCCAAATTCACTCTCTTCTCTCTGGCAAGACCCATCCGCCAACGTCACCGCCTTTATGGAAGTGCGTACTAAGATAGAATCATGGCCTGATCAAATCCATCTGGCTTTTCCTTTGGTAGGAACCCACCCCTATGAAGATGCCACAAATACTCTTTCTTTCGTTTGTTATGACGGGAATTGTTGCCGAGGAACCGCAGCGGCAACCGAACATTCTTATCGTCTTTACGGATGATCAGGGCTGGGCGGATCTTGCCTGTTATGGGAACACGAAGCACCAGACACCGCGTATGGATCGGCTGGCGAAGGAAGGCACGCGCTTTACCAGCTTCTATGCTCAGACGGTGTGCGGTCCTTCTCGGTCGGCCCTGTTGACAGGCCGCTACCCGTTTCGCAGCAAGGGCTGGGGCATGCCCGCCGACGAAATCACCTTTGCGGAACTGATCAAGAAGGTTGGGTACCAGACCGCCTGCATCGGAAAGTGGGATGTGTCCGCTCGCAAGCCGATCATCGATCGCATGCCGAACGCGCAAGGCTTTGAGTATTACTTCGGACCGCTGGGCGCCAACGACGATGGGTCGGTCCAATTTCATGAAAATAATGAAGAGGCGGGCAGTACCAAAGACATGGACAGCTTGCTCCGCCTGTACACCGACAAGGCCATTGACTACCTCCGGAACAAACGAGACAAGGACAAACCCTTTGTCCTCTATCTGGCTCACACCATGATGCACACAATCATTGACGCGTCCCCACGGTTCAAAGGGAAGTCAGCCGCCAGTCTTTATGGAGACGTGGTTGAAGAGTTCGACTACGAAACCGGACGCTTGCTTGATGTACTGGACGAATTGAGACTAACCAAGAACACGCTGGTGATCTACACGTCAGATAATGGTCCCTGGAATCAGCCCGCCTACTATGAGAAGAAAGAAGGACACGCGGAAGGGTCGATCTTCTGGGGCGAAGCCGGGCCGCTGCGAAACGGTAAGGGATCGTTCTACGAAGGCGGCCTGCGTGTACCCGGCATCGTTCGCTGGCCGGGAAGGGTTCCGGCAGGCAGAGTGTCCGATGCAATCATGGCGACGATCGATTTCCTTCCAACTTTCGCCCACCTGGCCGGCTTCGAGGTGCCGGCTGACCGTGTCATCGACGGCATTGACCAGACCGATCTTCTGCTGGGTAAGACCGAGGAAGGCCGGGACAACTTCATTTACGGACGCGCGGGCGTTCGACAAGGAAAGTGGAAATTCCTGAAGGCAAAACACGGCGAGCTGCCTTATGCCAGAGACGAAACCCGCCAAGAAGTCGTGGAGCTCTACGATCTGGATGCCGACATCGGAGAACAAGACAACCTGGCGGAGAGATTTCCAGAAAAGGTTCGTGAGTTAGAGAAACTTACAGATGCGATCATCCAGTCAGTGGAAGTTCCAGATCAACGGCGTTGACTCCCGAACTTCAGCGGATTCTCCACGTAAGCGCTCCAGCCCAGATAGTAAGGTTGCGACTCCCAGAAAAGACCCGATCACGGCCACACTCGTTCCCAGAGGCCAGGCTGTCTTCGACAGCCATCTTGGCTGGATCTATGCACAGATGGAAGTGCGATCTGGTCACCCGATGCCCGGCTGAGCAGATTTGTGGTCAATTGGGAACCGGTCGGTCCCAGCTGTTTACTATCCTGCCACTGCTCGACCGACTAACAGGACTACAGTTACGAGCAGCAGCGCCAGGCCGCCCACTTTGAACATGGCGTCGACGATCTCATCGATCATGAAGAACTTCTCCTCTTTCCCGCGAGAACTTGTGTATACCTTCAGTTCGCTTGTGAGACGGGACAGAAATTAACAGCATCTAGTCCTAGATAACTAACTTGAAATATCAGATTACAACAAATACATTCAAATTGCATTCGCGAGTTTCGCCTGCTGCGCCAAGTATACGGATTTTCTGTGACTTTCGTTACCACCGAACCAGCGTCACAAGTTAGATACTAAGGATTCACTTCCGGTCGAAACCGGGCCGTCCCCGGAACGGCAACTGGGGAACGGTAGGTTGGCCGCGCCGAAGAGCTGAATATGATTGAAGAGGAGCTACTAGAGCGCTATCTCGGACTCGATGAAAGGCAGCGCGCCCAGCAATTCGCAGACACAGCTCGGGTAGCAAACTTCGTCGGATTGTCGCAGAGAACCATCCAACTCTGGATCGAAATCGGTCTCATCCAGGCGGTCCGCATTGGACGCAAGTACCAGGTCGACCTCGAATCAGTGAAAGCCCACCTGAGAGCGTGCGCGAGTAGCGAATCTGACGGAAACTAGTCCCGCACTTCGTTCGCCGACATAAGCAGCAGATCCTCTGTCAACGCCAGGAGATAAAGTTCGCCGTTTCCAAAGGGCTCGAGCCTGCTAAGCTGCTAGCGGGGCGTTGGGGTTCCGCTGGGCAGGCTGGAGGCCTGCTTCATGTCAATCGTTCTGAGGCTGGTGACGGCAAGTTCTGCATCGCTTTCCAGAATCAGTGTTCCGGAGAAGGAATCCGGGCCGATCCCAAACAGCTGGTCGAAGAAGCGCGCAACTTGAGTATTCGGGTCCAGGATCAATTCGGCCTCAGCAAAAGGATTCCCCGCCCCTGCTGGAGAGCCCGCCGGACCAGGGCCGGCCGGCGCTGGGCTGGCGTCTTCGAAGAGGCTTAGTTTCACCGTTGCAGTTGCCGAAGTCACATTGAGAACGGCCAGGGCGGTGTGAATTCCGTCGGCCGTCTTCTCCACGTTCACCACGTGCTTGATGTCCAGGTCCGCAGCCCCTATACCGGCTTGAGCGTCGATCTGGGCAGCCGCAAAGCCCGCGGGAACACTTGCCGGACCGGGAGTCAGACTGACAAAGTTGCTGGCCACGCCGAGAGGGCCGAAACCAGTCACCGTGGCCCAGGTCACGTCAAGATCCACGTCAGTTGGATCGATTCGAATCAGGCGACTCGTGTTGGCCGGGACAGGAATCGTATGAGAAGATGCAGTTTCGCCCTCAATCGTGACTTCCTGCATCTCGCCGGTGGCTGCGCTGCGAAAACGGATCACCGCATCCTGAGGCTGATCCTGAGCATTGATCAGTACCATTTCTGTCAAAACGGAAAGAAGGAGTTCCCCGCCGGCGGGTGCCCTCACTTCCCCGAAGGGAACGTGGGGGAGCACGGAGGTGTTGGCCCAGGCGAATCGCGTTACCTCCACTTCCACATCGTCGACAGAGGCGCTTACGCCAAATTCGGCTGCTCCGAAGAGGAAGAGGAGAGGGCTGAAGAAAGTGAAGCTGTAATAGCCCATCGGAACGAGCGTTCCACCGGCAGGATTCGTAATGGTGATCGCGTTGTCCAGCCCGCTGAAGACCATTCGAATCTCGGAGGCCGCGTCGAACGCGCCATTGTCGTTGGCATCCACGAAGGCTTCAAAGATGCTGGGCGCGAGGATGTTTTGCGTGTCCTCCGGAAAACCATCATTTGTCGTATCAAAAGAAAAAACACCAACCAGAACAGGCTCACCACCCTGCGGCGCTCCGCGCCCTTGAAGTGCCCGGTTCTCCGACCCGCCGAGCAGGTCGTATATAAACCCCAACCACGATGCAAAGAGGGGGAGTTTGATTACTACCGTTTCGTACCCTATCATATCTGGATCGTAAACGAGGAACACAAAGCAGTTGATCCCACCTTTCCGAACCACCCCGAGAGGACAGAAATAACCGGAGTTCGCAACACAAAAGAGGATGAGCAAGACGAGCGCGGTGATTCTCTTGATCAGAGGCACTGTGGAGCCTGGTCGCGTGAACATGGCGTTGATTCCTTTGCTAAGTTAGGCTTGACGAACTGGAGCAATTCTGAAAAATGCTGAGCAGAGAGTCAAGTCGGAAGTTTCAAGAACCCTCTGAGGAGAAGTCAGAAAGGAAGGGAAGGCTTGTATCCCCAGGTCCTTTTCACCATTTTCGGTAAGCCCATCACGCTTTACGTCGTAGTGTACGTATTGGGGCTGGTTCCGGCGCTTGCTCTGGGGCTTTTTCTGGTCCGCCGTCGGGGCGCCTCTCTACAACTTGGACTGGACGGTGCGATTGTGGCCCTGGCCGGCGCCTGGGCCGGCAGTCGCCTGCTCTCTGCCCTCCAATACCATTTCTCCGCCGCAGAAGGAATGGAGCAGCGCTTCACGCAACTGCTTCGAGAAGGCGGACAGGCCTCTCTGGGGGCGCTGCTGGGCCTGCTGGTCAGTCTCCTCATCTTCTTTCACTACAGCTCCCGAATCCAGGCCGCCCTTCCCGCCATGGACGTCGTTGTGCCGGGTGTCGCTCTTTATCAAGGGATCGCACGCCTTGGCTGTTATGCCGCTGGATGCTGCCACGGGACTCCCGGCGGTGACTGGACCTGGACCGTGACCTTCACCAATACCCAGTCGGCTGGCCGGCGCCAATTTGCTGCTGGCGGGAGCACTGGTCTGGATGGCTCTCACGCCCGCCCGGTTTCGTGGATACCTTCTCGCTTCCTATTTCTTGGGCTACGGAACATTGCGCTTCTTGGTCGAGTTTGTGCGCGGAGATGTGAGACCCTTTCTGGGGCCCCTCTCGCTGAACCAGTGGTTGTGCGCGGGTTTCGTGGTGGCAGCTCTCCTCCTGATTTCGTTTCGACGGCGGCCGGCCGGCAAGCACTGACAAGAGCGCCAGGCACACATGGAACTGAGTACTTAGCTTCTTCCCTGCCTACGTCTCCAGCGACTCCTACTGGAACCTACTTTCATAAATACGGTAACGTTTGCGGGTGGGGAGGGCGGTAGTCCGCGGCTGAAAAGGAGAGGGATCGTGGGTGAGTTGTTTGGAACGGACGGGATTCGCGGTCAGGCCAACGTTTACCCGATTGTGCCGGAAATGGCATTGCAGCTGGGTAAGACGATTGCTGCAGTGTTTGACACGGGCGGTGTGACAAGAGGCCGCGCTCTGATCGGCAAGGACACCAGGTTGTCCGGGTACATGCTGGAAACAGCTCTGACCAGCGGACTCGTCTCGGCCGGAATGAACGTTTTCCTGGCGGGCCCGGTCCCGACTCCCGCCGTCGCTCACCTCACGCGATCCATGAACGCAACGGTCGGGATCATGCTGACCGCCTCCCACAATCCCTTTGACGACAACGGGATCAAGATATTCGACGGTGAAGGCTTCAAGCTCCCCGACCCCATCGAGGCGCAAATCGAACAACTGCTGGTGGGAGGAACGCTGGAGAGCGACCACATTCGCAGTGATCGCCTGGGCAAGGCACTGCGCATCGAGGATGCCCGGGGGCGTTATATCGAGTATGCCAAGAGCACGATCGAAAACCAGAGCCTGGGCGGACTCAAGATCGTCCTGGATTGCGCCAATGGAGCCTCCTACCAGATCGGGCCATGGATCTTTCGTGAACTGGGGGTCGAAGTCATCAAGACCGCGGTGGATCCCGATGGCTTCAATATCAACAACGGCTGCGGCGCCCTCCATCCGGAAACCATCTCCCGGCTGGTACGGCAACATGGAGCCCACGCCGGCATTGCCTTCGACGGAGATGCGGATCGGGTCGTCTTCTGCGACTCCGAGGGAGAGGTGGTGGATGGGGATCGGATACTGGCCATGTGTGCCCTGGACTACAAGCGGCGAGGTCGTCTGGCCAATGACACCCTGGTAGTAACCAGTCTCAGTAATCTGGGGCTTCACGAGGCAATGAAGGCCGCCGGCATCAGGGTGGTGACGACCGGGGTGGGGGATAGATATGTCATCGAGAAGATGCGTGCAGACGGATACAGCCTGGGGGGTGAAAAGTCCGGCCACATGATCTTCATGGACCATGCCACCACGGGCGATGGAATCATCAGTGCCCTGCAGGTTCTGAAACTCATGAAAGAATCCGGCAGACCTTTGAGTGAGCTCGCCGCCTGCATGACGGCGCACCCGCAGAAGCTAATCAGCCTGGAGGTAAAAGAAAAACGGCCTCTCGAGGAAGTCTCCCGGCTGTCGGAGGCTGTTGATGAATGCCAGGCCGCGCTGGGTGAACAGGGACGTGTACTGATTCGATACTCCGGAACTGAAAAAAAGATCCGTCTACTGATAGAAGCCCGAGAAGAGGAGCAGGTTGTGAAGTGGGCCGACCGTCTCACCCGGGTCGTTGGCGAGGAGCTGGGTGAGTGAACGGGATCATCCTCGAAGCCGGCAGCCCGGAGAGTTGTCAACCGGTCACCCACACACGCCCACTCGACTCCTTTCCGGTGGCCAACGTACCACTCGGTGAGTTGCAGGCCCTGCGGCTGGAAGGTGCCGGTTTTGAAGCCACCACAAAGCCCCGTAGAGCATCCCTCTCGCTCTACCTGCCGGCTGACTCCTGGGTGTCGGATGAAAGTCTTGGCCGGCTTGCGGCGGCCAGCCGCTCCAGTGTCCTCAGGGATTCCGGAAGCAAGGCGCTGGCCTGGATCAGTGAGTCCGTCGAACTTCCGGAAGCCGCAGCTGTACTGGCTGCCGATGAGGGCAGTTTTCGAATCCGTTTTCCCTGGGACCTTCTCGAGGTCAACGAGATCGCCGTGGTGAAAAGCCTCGACGCAGGGCCGACCGAGGGACCTCCTCCCGGTGTGTCAATTGAAGGTCGGATCAGACTGGGAGCGGGAACCCGGTTCCTGCCCGGGGTCTACGTGGAAGGCGACGTCCTGGTGGGACGAAACTGCACCGTCGGCCCGAACTGCTACCTGCGCGGGCGCACCTCGATCGGCGACGGCTGCAGAATCGGCCAGGGCGTCGAAATCAAGAACTCGGTCATTCTGTCCGGAACCTGCATCGGTCATCTCAGCTACTGCGGGGACTCGATCGTCTGCGAGGACGTGAACTTTGGAGCCGGCACCATCGTGGCCAACTTTCGTCACGATGGAAAGAACCACCACTCCATGATCGAGGGCTCACTGATCGACACCGGCCGACGCAAGTTTGGGGCGGTCATCGGGGACGGCGTCCACACAGGTATCCATACCAGCATTTATCCGGGCCGCAAGCTCTGGCCTCACACCAGCACGCGCCCGGGTGAAGTCGTCCGCTACGACCTGCCGAGTGAGTGAAGAGACCCTGGGAGAGAAGTCCCCACAAAGCCGACTTTGGAGCGACGCAGGTACAGGCTGCCAGGAAAGCGCACCGTTCCGGGAAGGATTGGAGACGCATGCTGGCAGAGGGCTACAGCTGCGTCAAGGTGGAAATCCGAGAGTTGTGAGGCTCTCACCGGCAATAGTTGTATGATCGGCCTGCCCTACACCCTTCGCATCTATCTTCGGACAAAGGTCCCTGAACCGGGATAAGACTCCATGGTGTTCCAACCCGGCCGCCACCACACCAGTACTTTTGAGCTGGTCAGGCTGTCTACATCGAAAGCGAAGAGGTTGAGGCGGAAACTCTCCCAGGGACGCCCCTGGATATCATCGAGAACGCTGTGCGGAATTGCGCACTCCAGCGTGTATCCCCGCGCAGATGAGGCGGAGTAGACCCGAACGCCGGGGGCTTTGGCACCCTGTGAGAGGATAGTGGCCTTTCCCTCGGGCTTCCGGGGAATCAGGGCCAGGCTGATAATCGGGTTGGGCGATTCCGGTTTTCTCTGGGTCTGCTCCCCGCGCTGTGATTGGGGTCTGGCATCGAGCAGGAGTCCACCAAAATCCTGATAACGGGAATCCGCTTCCGCTCGGTCTGTCCATACGTCATCCTTCACATCCACAGCCAGGTAGAGCGACTCGGAATCCTGCTGCAATCCGAATCGGAACGAAGTGTCGTCCGGACCTTCCCACACAGAGGCCGCTCCTGTGAGCTGAGTTGGACGATCAGCCGAGAGGGGAAGATGGGGCCACTCGTCCAGCTTCCCGTCCAGCACCACCGGGCGGCTGGATCGCACTGCGGGGACGGAAACGGGCCGATCGACCACGGCAAAGATTGTTCTTTCCCAGACCAGGGGCTTGCGAAGTTGCTGTGGACGATAGGTAATCGTGATATCCAGTGGCAGAATTGCGGTGTCCGGCGACCTGATCGCCGCGGCGGAGTCCAGGGTCAACTCAATCACCTCAACCGAGCCGGGGGCCAGCGTCCGGGAGAAGTTGTAGGGATAGGGTCGCAGCACGGGATGGGCCGCGAACTGGCCCTGAACTTCCATCGGCAGATCAGCCCGGTTAGAGATCCGCAGGCGAGTGCGGCCACCCTTGAAAGACCTGCGAGCCGGCACGATCAGCGGCTCCAGATCCAGGCGATAGCGGTTGCTCAGGATCCTGATCAGTTCCTCCCCGCCCTCGGTTCGCACGTCCGAACCGAGGATGCCAGCCAGTTGCAGGTTGGCCAGAATCGGTCCATCCTCGTCCATCGTCACCCAGACGACATGATCAAAGCGCCCGTGCACGGGCCCGGCCAGGCTGCTCCCTCCGCCGGTGGTCGCCAGTTCGTAGTATTTGTAGTTGTCGCGCTGGTGGGCAGCGTACTGGTGGCGATGACCGGCAAAGACCGTGTGGGGGCGTCCTCCCAGGGCCTCGTCAACGCGATCCCAGAGGGTGGGCCTTCCCTGTCGCTGGTAAGCCCACAGCGCCTTGTGCAGGAAGATCAGCGTCCACCTGACATCCGAGTTTTCGCGCAGGGTCTTCTCCACATAAGCAACTTGTTCCTCACCCAGCTGTGTCGATCCTCCATCCTCGCTGTTGAGACAGAGAAAGAGAACGTCCTTGTAGACGAAATGGTAGTAGCTCCTTCCAAATCTCTGCTCCCACTCCCGACGTGACTGGGCGCTCCAGATATCGTGGTTCCCCGGGACGTAGAAGAAGCACATGGCCAATGGTTCCAGGAACCCGTTGAATTCCTTCCATTCGCGGTCGATCTGCTCCGCATCGTCCGTCAGGCCTTCAATAAGATCGCCTACACTGATGACAAATTCGGGTCTCAGGTCATTGATCTTGGCAATCGCGGTCTCGAAGACCCCGTCCCGGTGACCTCCGGTGCGATCCGACACGATCACGAATTGAAAGTGCCGCGGATCGTTATAAAGAGCCTTGTCGGTCCAGGGTTTGGGCCCCGCCAGTCGAGGCAGGGTCAGTTGCGATTCCTGTTGCGACCTGTGCTGTGCCTGTAAGGGACTCGGATGGATCGGTAGGAGCAAGAGCACGAAGGAAGCGAACAGGGGCCGCTCCCAGGAAAATGTGGACATCGATGCTCCTGTGGTGAGTCCCTCTCGACTCCGTACTCCCTAGCAGCTAGCCCCCCGGACCGTCAGCGCTGAAATACGCCTCTATCGAATTCAGCTGATCTCCCAGGTCGTCCACATGGTGTTGAAGCAGATTTCGAATCGACAATAACCCGACTAGTTTGTCCTCTTTGTCGACAATCGGCAAATGGCGAATGTGCTTTTGAACCATCATCTCAAGGGCATCACCGCTCTCCGTGTTCCCCTCTACTCGCTCAGGGTCGGCGGTCATCACATCGGAAACGGTGGTGGTGGCGGGATCCCTTTCAGCCCCTACCACCCGGAGCATGATGTCTCGTTCAGAGAAGATTCCCGTCGGCTGGTCGCCATCCAGGACCACTGCCGCCCCCACTCTCACTCCCTGCATGGTTCGCACTGCCTCAACGACTGTGTCGGAGGCAGAAACGACGGGCGGCGGGACTTGGGCAAGCTTAATAACTTTCATTCACATTCCCTGCTCTTGTAGCCTCAGAGGATTCTATCATCACTTTTTCAAAACGCAGGCTGTCGGCTTCGGCTCCAAGCTTCGAACTTCCCGCCGCTAGGTGGATGCCAAGATCTCTTTCACTACCCGTCCGTGGACGTCGGTCAGGCGGAAGTCGCGGCCCGCATACGGGTAGGTCAGCTTCTCGTGGTCGAGTCCCAGGAGATGAAGCATCGTCGCGTGAAGGTCGTGGATGTGTACTTTCTGGTCGAGAGCGCGATAACCGTACTCGTCGCTGACCCCATAAGTCATGCCCCCGCGGATCCCGCCACCCGCCAGCCAGGCGCAAAAGCTGTCCGGGTTGTGGTCCCGACCATGTTCGTCAGCATTGGCTTTTCCGTCCTTGAGATCCTGGGAGTGCGGAGTTCGCCCGAATTCGCCCGACCAGACCCGCAGCGTGTCCTCAAAGAGCCCACGCGCCTTTAGATCTGTGATCAGAGCAGCGATCGGCTTGTCGATTCCCGCGCAGCGCTTTGGAAGGCCACTTCGAATCTTTCCGTGATGGTCCCAGCCAATGTCGTTGATCTGGATGAAACGGACTCCCGCTTCAGCAAACCTTCGGGCCAGCAGGCACTGGCGCCCGAACCCGTCCGTTGCTTTTTCTCCGATTCCGTAAAGATCGAGCGTTTCCTTGGGCTCGGTTGAAAGATCGACGAGGTCCGGAGCCTCCGCCTGCATTCGAAAGGCGAGCTCAAATGACTGGATAACTCCCTCCATGCGGCGGTCAGTCTCGAGCTTGTCGAGATAGCTCTGATTCATCTGTTGGATGAAATCCAGTTGTCCGCGCTGGAGTTCGAGCGGAAGGCTGCTATCGGCAACATGGTCAAACCTGGCGCTCTTGGTGGCTCCGCGGGCTGCGCTTCCAAGGAGAGTTCCCTGAAAAACGGCAGGAAGAAATGCGTTCCCGAAATTGTGGACGCCGACGTTGTCGCCCTTCAGCGGCGGGCACACGCTGATAAATCCAGGGAGGTTTTGGTTTTCGGTTCCCAACCCGTAGGTGATCCAGGATCCCATGGAAGGCCGAATCAACTGCGTCGCTCCCGTATTCAACTGCCTGCCTGCGGGCGAATGGGCTTCGCTGTCGGTCTGCATGGCGGTGAGCAAGCAAAGCTCGTCGGCGTGCCTGGCCAGATGAGGGAGCCAGTCGGTGATCATCAAACCGGACTGTCCCCGGGGTCGGATCTCAGAGATCGGTCCCATCAATCGACTTCCAAGCAGGCCGATCGTGTCTAGATTGCCCGGAAGCTGGTAGGGGAGTGGGTCACCACTCTCGCTGGCCAGGCGAGGCTTGTAGTCAAAGAGGTCGACCTGGGACGGACCTCCCGACATCCACATGAAAATCACCCTTTGGGCCCGCGCGGTGAAGTGAGGTGTCCTGGGCGCCAGCGGGCCGGCAGCGGACAGCGCCTGTTCCGTGCACATCGCCGCCAGGGCAACCGAGCCGAAACCACAGCCGGTTCCGCCGAGAAAGCGCCGTCGACTCCATTTGCGATCAGGCCCCATTATCATCCTCGAAAAAGAAACTCATTCGATACCAGAACCGCATGACAGTAGCGAGTCCAAGCCTCGACCCGCGCGTTCTCCGGCGCTTCGGAGAGGACACCGACCTGCTTCTCAAGACCGGACAAAAATTCCAGGGCTCGATCCACTTCCTCGTCTGTAGCCGGCCGGTTCAAGGCCTTCAAAAAGAATTGCCTGATTCGCTTTCTGTCGTCAAGTCCTTTCTCCTCCAGAAGGGCCCGGGCGGTCACCTGAGCCTGTTCCCGCAGGAAGGGGGAGTTCAGCAGGTAGAGGTTCTGGGTGGGAACCGTCGTAACCGGACGGGCCCCGACGATCTGGTCGGGGTTGGGAAACCCGAACAGACTTAACATCTCGAGCCCCTCCAGCGGATCCTTTCGCGCCACCGGCAAATAGACAGTGCGCCGAAGAAGCACGTCGTTGGCCGCCCTGGCAGTGAGGCTCAGGGATTCAGGACGAGCAAAGATCATATCGTCGGAGGAGTTTACCGGCAGCGTCGGCCCTCCGCGCGTTCGGTCAAGACGACCGCTCACGGCCAGCAGTGCATCCCGAAAGGCCTCCACCTCGAGGCGGCGGCGATTGGCCCGCCACAGCAGACGATTCTCGGGATCCACTTCTTGGGCAGTCGGGTTGTGACTACTGGCCTGACGGTAAGCACGGCTGCGGACGATCTCCTGGATGATCTTCTTCACGGACCATCCCTGCTCTACGAAACGTGTAGCCAGGTAGTCGAGCAGTTCCGGGTGGCTCGGCCCCTCACCCTGAAGCCCGAAGTTATCCACCGTTCGAACCAGCCCAACACCGAAGAGGTGGTGCCAGACGCGGTTGACCATCACCCGGGAAGTCAGCGGATTCTTCTGATCATCCACCAGCCATTCGGCCAGCTCCAACCGTCCACTCGACTGCACATAGCCGCCATCCAGAGGTCGGCGGGTGGCCAGTCGGGGCGGCGGTCCGTCCCAGGCCAGGGAAAGGAAGCCTCTGGCGACCTGCTCGCCCAGACTGTGAGGATTGCCCCGAATGCGGATGTGGGCATCCGCCGTCACGGGCCGATCCTGGGTAGTGATGGCCATCGGGGGCCCGGGTCGGTTGAACTTGATCAAGTCAACCTGGTGGGTAGCCTCTCTCAGTTTCTTCTCGACTTCCTGGATCTCGTTCTCGAGCTCTTCCTTCTGGTCCGAATCGCCTTCCGGCCGAGATTTCTGCCGACTGGTCAGCCGACTCTTTTCCGCTTCCACCTCCTGATACTGCTGCAGGGCACCGGCTCGCTTCGACAGCTGGGACGGCGTCTCGGGTAGTAGCACCCGGTTCACGTCGCTCCAGATCCCGCTCTTGCGGCCAACAATGGTTTGCGTGCTTCGAAAGATCCCCGCCAGGGCGTAGTAGTCCCGGGTAGGAATCGGGTCGAACTTGTGATCGTGGCAACGTGCACAACCGATAGTCACCCCCAGAAAAACGCGGCCCACCGCGTCGATCTGGTAATCCACCACGTCCATACGCAGCCTCTCCTTGTCGGCATCCACAAGTGACCAGGGGCCAATGGCCAGGAAGCCGGTGGCCAGGAGCTGGCGGCGCCGTTGAGAATCGCTGGTCCAGTCAAGAACATCCCCGGCAACCTGTTCCCGTATGAAATGATCGTAAGGCCGGTCGGAGTTGAAGGCTTCGATGACATAATCCCGATACCTCCATGCCTCCCTGGAGGGGATACGACGACTGTTGCCCAGGGTGTCGGCATAGCCGGTCAGATCAAGCCAGTGCCGGCCCCAGCGCTCGCCAAAGGCCGGGGAGTTCAAGAGTCTGGCTACCACCTTGTCAAAGGCTTCCGGCGAAGGGTTTCCCGCAAAGGCCTGAATGTCGCGAGGCTCAGGAGGAAGTCCGGTGAGGTCTAGATAGACACGACGCAACAGCGTATAGCTGTCCGCCTGCCCGGAGGGCGCGAGGCCTGCTGCTTCCAGCTTGGCCTCGATTAAGCGATCGATCGGCTGGTTGCTCTGGTCACCCTCAGGAAGCACAGTGGGCGAGTCCCGCAAAGGCTTCCAGGCCCAGTGATCGTGGCTGGCGGCCAGGTGCATTCCAGGCTCGGACGTCGCGGCGACCGGCGCATTCTCATGGGGCCAGGGTGCACTCATCTCAACCCACTGGACGAGAGTGGCAATTTGGCCTGCTGAGAGCTGACCAGTCGGGGGCATCTCCAGATCTTGGTAGCGAACCGCCTGAATCAGCCGGCTGGCGTCTGCATCGCCGGCCACGACCGCAGGTCCGTGATCGCCGCCCTTGACCAGGCCCGCATTGCTGTCGAGGCGGAAATTCGAGAAGACGATCTTGGCTCGCCCACTGTGGCACTCGTAACAGTGTTCCGCCAGCAGCGGTCGAACTTTGGATTCGAAGTACTCGAGCTGCTCTCTAGTCGGCTGCGCCGCCGCCACGACACACCAGGGGATTAGGCCGACAAGCAGAACGGCCAGGCCGTGGCGCCAGAGGGAAACCCCTCGCTGCATTCGAAACTGATCCCCCCAACGAACATCGTCGTATTTCTGCAAGGAAGTAGCCATCCACAAGTGTCACGCTATTTCGGCAACGGAGCACTAGTTTAGCAGACGGCGATTCAGCCTCGCGGGCATTACAAAAGCCAGCAAAAAGCAATACTCGGAAAGAACCTTGCTGGATTCCTCAAAGTACGCATTGTCAATGGAAAGATCTGTGTGAAGCAGGTCCAACACAATGGTCGAGAGGAGGAAAAAGAAAGCAAGACCCAGATACATGAACGAGCCGGGGTATTGCTTCAGGAAGTGCCAGAACGCTGCCACTACAGTGATCGCAGCCACTCCGTACAACAACACGATCACGTCGTCCAGAGCGTCCGTGAGTTCCGTCTCCCGGATCTGAAAGATTTTGTGTATTCGGTTTCCGATTCGTTCGTGAATCAGAAGGTAATCATCCAAAGCCAGGTAGACGAAGGCGCTGCTGATTGACAGCCAGAGCCTTCTCTCCCGGCCTACACTGCCAGCAGCTCGAAGCAGGGCTGCCAGAGAAACCATGCCCAGCAGGAGAATCGATATGTACGTCAGCACTTCTCGTTCCGAGGTTATGCTGTTGTCATTGAACCAGATGGTGAGAACGGTGAGGACAACCGCTCCCAGGACGAGGGTCACTATCTTCATCGCTGCGGAGACGATCGGGAATGCCATGGGAGCCGTCACCAGCTCAGTTTAGCGAAGCAGCTTGCGATCGTCGAGCCGTTCGCCGGCGGGTCGGCGGATGGGCATCTGCAGAGCACCTGAGGTCTCGAGCTCATCGAACAACTGCTCTCGCATGCGGAGAGCCCTTTCTCGAAAGGCCGGGACGCGAATGAGGTTGTAGCGTTCGTGAGGGTCGCTCTCCAGGTCATAGAGCCCGTCAAGATCCCAGACTCCGTGGTAGTAAATGTACTTGTAACGGTCGGTGCGCAGGGCAAAAGTGGTCGGTGTGGCGGGAAAGTTCCACTCCCAGTAGTATTCGTAAATCACGTGATCACGCCAGGGCACGTTCCTGCCCTGAAGGAGGGGGAGAAAAGACCGACCATCCATGTTCGCCTGGGGCGGCGGTTTCAGACCGGCCAGGTCGAGGATGGTGGGCGCCATGTCGATGTTCAAAACCATTTTCGAGACCGTTGTTGCGGGTGCTATGCGGCCCGGTGCCCAGGCCAGCATCGGGACCCGGATCGATTCTTCGAAGGCGTCCCGTTTGTCGTAGAATCCATGCTCGCCCAGGGCAAATCCGTTGTCGCCCATGTAGAGGACAATCGTTGATCCCGCCAGACCGGACTGATCCAAAAAGGTAAGAACTCTACCCAGATTCTCGTCCAGTCCGTATACCGTCTCGCAGTATTGGCGATAGAAAGCATCAAAATCGCGGAGTGGGTCACTATCGAAAGGCGTCGTCTCCATGTGGTCGATCCCGTGATAGCCGTAACGGCGATCCCGCACCCAGTGAGGTTGAGTGCGATAGTTCTCCTCAGTGTTGGCCATGGTTTCCGGATAATCGACCCTGGCGTCTTGGTAGCGCCCTTTGTGCCTCGGGGCAGGGAGAAAGGGGTAGTGCACAGCCTTGAAGGAAAGATAGAGGAAAAATGGTTTGTTGTGGTGGTTCTTCAGCCAGCCGAGGGCCTGGTCGGTGAGAATGTCCGTCGTGTAGCCCGGGAATGATTTTCTTTCCCCGTTGATGTTCAAAACAGGATCGAAATAGGTCCCCTGCCCCGGAAAGCTGACCCAGTGATCAAAACCGGGCCGGGGTTCGTCCTGCTCGTGGCCCATGTGCCATTTCCCGACAAAGGCCGTTTCATACCCTCCTTGCCGCAAATACTGCGGGAAAAACTCGGTGCCGGCGGGCACCGGGCGCTGGTTGTCAACCACCCGATGATGGTGCATGTACCTCCCGGTCAGCAGCGAGGCGCGGCTGGGGGAACAGAGGGAAGTCGTCACGAAGGCTTTTTGAAGGTGGGCTCCCTCTTGCGCCATCCGGTCCAGGTTGGGGGTCTCCAAAAAGGCGGGCCCTTCCTCCATGAAACCCATGAAGTCGGACCGATGATCATCGCTCAGAACCAAGATCAATGTTGGGAGGACTGTGGGCTCCCGCGAGTCCCCAGCCGACTGTCAGAAACAGAAGAAGTGTCATTAAAGTCCGGCGCGGGTGAGGAAGTAAGCGCGAGCGGACCGGACCCTCTTGAGGAGTTCCTCTCTCTGCTTCAAGACATAGTCACCGGGAATCTTCTCATCCCAGCGGGAAAGAGCTATCGCATTAAACTGGGAACGCAGGCGTCCCTCCAGTTCACCCAGCCGCCCGGCCCAGGCCAGGCACAGAGCTTTGGCACGGGGATGTTCGGCTCGCGAAGCACGACCCTGTACGGCCAGGTAGATGGGAGCCGTGTGCGCCAGCGAAGAGAAAGCCCGCCGGAGACCGAGTTTGGTACCCGAGGCTCGCAGGGCGACCCATCCAGCGTCTTCAACCGGTAGTTCGAAATCAGTGCGGATCTCGGAAGCTCCTCCAGCCGCCCGGAAGGACCGAATGATCTGACCATTGGCGACGACTTCCAGTTTCTCGACTTTGTCACGGTCGGGGTTAAACCGAACCGATCCTTCGATTCGCACCTTGCCCGGTCGGGCCAGAACCACTTCTTCGCCCAGGCCGCGGGAGTTCACGACGAATTCGAGCAACGGGCCATTGGTCACGAAGGTCCGCCCCTCCTCGATCCCGTCCAGCCACTTCTTGTAGGTGAGAGGGCCCTCTACGCGAGTATAGAATCGCTCGCGGCCGATGGGGGCTCCTCCGAAAGGATAATCCGAGCCGGCCGTCGGGCTCATCTTGAATCCGGTATTCAAGATGCTGTACCAGACGTTAAAATCAGCCCCGTTGAACTGAAGCACTTCCAGGAAACTGATCAGGTTCAGGGGCAGGTCGATACTGAGGCCGTTCTGGGCGCCGGCCTGGATCCCCATGTGCGCGTACCCGCTGAGCCCCCTCTGACGGCGGGCCTCTTCCCAGAAGAGTTGATAGATGAGGTACTGGTCCGGAAAATTGACAGGCTCTGAGGTGCCCAGAGTAATCGTATGTCCAAACACATGAGTGCGCGGGTTTTCCTGCCCCGAGGCGAGAAGATAGATTCCCTCCTTGTAGACGTTGTCGGAACCGAACCCGTACTGGGGAGCATTGTGGAAGCCGACGACATTCCCCCACTGCAGGAGAGTGGCTACATGGACATCCTCTGCCTGCATCCATTTCGAGATCAGGGGATCTAACTCCTTGTGGGTTCGCGCCACGTGGATGTGGGGATCGGCGCTGTACCACCCCTTCTCCGGCATGTTGTCCCACCTTGGGATCTCCAGGGTGAGCTGTGAGTCAGAGCCGGCTGCTACTGACACCTCTCGCGACACCTCACGATACTCAATTCCTTTGCTCGCTGTGACCCGGTACTGGCCCGAAGGCAACTTGAGGAGCGATTCACCACCACTGTAAAACTGCGTCGTACCTCTATCGTAGTTCCGCCAGCCGGGTTTGAGCCGCGCCAGGGCATCTTCTACTGTGCCTTCCCAGCGAACCTCTTGATCGACCGAGTCACCTCCAGACAAAAGTGCATCTTCCGCCACGAAAGCCTGGTCTTCCTGATCCAGGACTTCGACCCGTGCGGGTGCGACCTGCCCGGTCAGGGGATCCACCAGACTCAAGCGCAGAGTTCCGTGAGTCTCCTGACCTCCCTGCCCCCATTTCCAGAGAGAGGCAGTCAGCCCCAGCAGGACCAGGGTCAGAGTGATACCACTCAGAAGGGCGGGGTGCCGGCGAAGTGAGAGAGCTTTCTTATTCAAGGCGCCCCTAATGTTGGTATTCCTGAAAGTGCCTACTCAGGAAGAGGGTTGGGCGCCACCGTCTGCGGGATTCTGGAATCTAGTTCGTTCCTTCCCGAGCGATAGATAACGCAGTTTGCGCAGCGCTTTGTCCTGGATTTGGCGGATACGCTCGCGAGTCACGGAAAACCGTTGGCCAACCTCTTCGAGTGTGCACTCGATGCCATCGTCGATCCCGTAGCGCATTCGAAGAATCTGTTCTTCTCTGGGAGTCAGTGTCTGCAACATTGCAGAGGTCTGCTCCTTGAGATCGATGCCGATCGTCAAATCCGCCGGTGATATGGCCAACCGATCTTCCACCAGGCTTCCCAGTTGGCTGTCCTGATCCTCTCCGATCGGCGTTTCCAATGAAATGGTCTGCTGAGCCACTTTCAGAGCTTGTCGTACCTGGGCCACCGGGATCCCAGTCTCGTGAGCCAGTTCTTCCAGAGTCGGCTCCCGCCCTCCCTGCTGCAGCAGGGCACGGGAGGTCTGAATCAGCTTATTGACCCGTTCCGTCATATGGACGGGCAGTCGAATCGTACGGGACTGATCGGCAATCGCCCTCGTTATGGCCTGACGAATCCACCAGTGTGCATAGGTCGAGAACTTGTAGCCCCGTCGATAGTCGAACTTGTCAACCGCCCTCATCAACCCGATATTGCCTTCTTGAATGAGATCCAGGAAAAGGACTCCACGCCGCGCATATTTCTTGGCGATCGAAACCACCAACCGGAGATTGGCTTCCACCAGCTCTTTCTTGGCGATGTCCTCCTCGAGTTCGAAGCGCTTTATGGTCGCCAGGGTTCGCTTGGCCTCGCCTGGGCTGGTTTGAATCTCCTCGTCAATCTGCTGTATCTCTTCCTCGAGTTGCGCAAGCCGATCGCGAATATAGTCAGCTTTGGACACCGGTAGCGCAGACTTCTTCAGTTTCAGGAGCTGTTTCTGTTCTCGTTCAAGCGCCCGGATACCATCAACGGCAATTCGAATGACGCTGACAAGTCTGGCGTGGATCTCGGGAGTCAGATTCAAAGAGCGGATGTGACGAGCGATGGTCACCCTGTAGCAGGCCAGCTGAGAGAGCCGTTTCTTGTGGGCGGGCAAATCCTGGCTGACCTGGCGAAGCTTCTGGCGAGCTTTAGTTGCCTTCGACTGCAATTCCCGAATTTGAGAGATGCTCTTGTGCACCTTGAAAGCGCGAACCGCCAGAATCTCATCGGTGAGTTCATCTTTGGCGAAATTCACCAATTTGTTGATCGGAAGCTTTCCGTCCTGCAGGTCCCGGTCGTAGTTCAGAATCTCGGTGACAGCCAGGGGACAGCGGGAAACCGCCTTGAGAACATTTATCTGAGCTTTTTCGATCCGCTTGGCGAGTTCTATCTCCGCTTCACGATTCAGGAGTGGGACCGTGCCCATCTCACGCATGTAAAGTCGAACGGGATCGTCTGTCTTGCCCGGGTCTATGGATTCCGCGCCGGAGTTCTTGTCCACTTTCTTCGGGCGCACCTTCCCCGGCGGGACCTCGGCTGGGGGTTCTGGCTTAACCACGTCGATCCCAGCCGCGGCCAGAAAAAGAACGACTTGATCAAGCGTGTTGGAGCTTAGGAAGTTGTTTGGAAGAGCCTGTTTTACCTCTTCCTTGGAAAGATAACCCTTTTCTTTCCCAAGGATGATTAATTCTTCCAGGACATCGTACTCGTCGGGTCCGGACAAACTGTTCTCCCTTATCCTCGCGGGGGGCATCTGGCTGATTGGAGATCTGAAGAATCCAGTTTAACCCAGAATCCGTTTCGAGGTTGGCCAATTGCCGTGAAAGAGGCCCGGAGAACCCGCGCCCCCTTCACAAATGTCGGTCTTGCAGGCAGTTACCAGCGATTCCTTCTCTGGCCGCCGCCGCCGCCGCCGCCGCCGAAGGATCCTCGCTTCTCACGGGGCTTGGCCTCGTTGACCACCAGAGTCCTGCCGTCGAGCTCAAAATTATTCAGCTTTTCAGCAGCAGCCTCGGCTTCTTCCTGGCTTCCCATTTCAACGAAACCGAACCCTTTTGAGCGACCGGTCATCCGGTCGGTAATCACCCGGGCCGACTCAACGGTCCCGTGCTCAGCAAAGAGATCTTCCAGGTCCGCCTCGGTTGTTGCGTAAGGCAACCCACCTACATACAACTTGTTGCTATTCATGTTCCCTCCAAGGGAGCTTGTTGTCTTCCATTCGCGATATCGTCCTCCAAAGCGAGGCAGAATACGGGAAACTGGCGCTTCGGCGCCACCATCCAGCTGCTCTTGAGTTTTGATGGGCTTTTCTTCGCTACGGTGAGACAGATCAGGTCTTCTGTTTGATTCTCCAAGCTCCTTCAGGAGACCTTAGACCAAAGAAGCGCGCCTAGAATACTCCGTTTTGAGCCATTGAGTCAATCTTTCCGATGCTCGCTCCTGGCCCGAAAGCACCGCCGCTCCTGGCAGTCCGTGGTCGAGGACCTGTGCTGGGATCTCCCTTCAGGGAGTCCGATAAACGACCCCGCCCTTCGTGGCGTCCGGCGGTAGCGCACACCTTGATGACCCGGGCACCGTGCTTGATCTGGTAGCGAACCGCTTTCAGGACCTCATCTACCCCGTCTGCGATTCCGAATCGGGGGTCCTCGGGCATGACTTCCGGAGCAAAGCCGGTGAGATCGCAGTGGCCCCCGGTGATGGACAGGGCGTGTCCTGACGGGATGATACGCGGGCCTTTAATGAGCCCCTTTTCGATAGCTCGCATCAGAGCGATGTCCGGAAAGTTGCGAAAGGATCCGACATCGCGAACCGTAGTGAACCCGGCCAGCAGTGTTGCTTCCGCAGAGGCAGCCCCGAGGAGCGCCCAGTCTGCTGCCGTCTCCTTGACCGGGGCCGTTTCCCACTCGGCACCGGTGAAGTCCATGGTGAGGTGAGTGTGCATGTCCATGAGGCCGGGGAGTAGAGTTCTGTCGCCCAGGTCAATCGTCCTGGCGACTGCCGGGAGCTGGGCCGGATTGACCGCCGAGATCGTCTCCCCCTCCACCACCACGAGACCGGGCGAGTGGACCTCTCCCGATCGGACATCGAGCAGCCGGTCAGCTTTCAGGATCAGCGTCTGGCCGCACGCCCAAGTGCCACAGACGCAGACAAAAAGCAGCGTGAGAGCGATTCGTCCTGTCATTCGGCTTCCTGCGAAGCTACTCTTCTTCGGCTGGTGCTGGAGCTACAGCCGCACTGTTGAAGTTGGGGGCGTCTGCCACTACCTTCCAGCTGCCGTCCGCCTGTTTGCGCCAGATAGTGGCATACTTGCCTTCTCGGCTGGCGGGATTCCCTTCCGCGTCGTCGGCGGTGAGAGTAAAGGTCCCAAGGGTGTATCCCAGATCTCCGGAACTGGCAACCTCTACGCTCGAGGCTTTCCATTTCAGCGAAATACCCGGAGTGCTGAACATTTGCCCCACGGTCTCCCGAATCTGTTCCTGCCCGACAGCCAACGGACCGTCGGGGGCCAGAAAGTGTGCTCCGTCCGCAGTAAAGGCGACAAAGGCGTCGGCGTTGGGAGGCGTTTCGGACCAGGCCCCGTCAGCCTCCAGGATGGCAGCCCCGGCCGCTTCCAGGTCGACAGATTCCGGCTGCGGCGCACAGCCTGCCAGGACTGTCGCGGCCAGGATCAGCATGGGAAACAAGACAACTCGTGGATGGATTCTCATTGTGGCACCTCCTCCTTGGATATGGGTATTTGGGCCTAACCATACACCGTCGCAACTTGAATCTGTAGGGATAGCAAAGAGTAGGAGCCGCTTCCATGAGGCGATCTGGTTCTACTAGGAAGACCTCCGCCCTGAAACGTGGGAGGGCCTCGGGGAGGCGGACGTTTAAATTTCCGGACGCAGCCCCGAGGCCATCCCACGTTTGCAGGTCAGGCCACGTAGTCCGGGTAGCCTTGCAGTCAGTTGACCAGAAAATGGGTCAGAGTAGACTGGCCCATTTTTTCTCTCCTTTTTCTGGTACTCTTACGGTCGAAATGCTGGGGATCCTGAACAAGTTTGAGCGGGCGATTGTCCATTCCCTGCTGATCATGCTCATGCTGGCTGTTCTGTCATCGACGGTGGAACTGGCTGTGCTGCTCGTCGAACAGTTCATGAAACCACCTCGCCTGTTCCTCCTGGACATGTCGGAGCTCCTTCCGATCTTCTCCTTTTTTCTGATGGTCCTGATTGGTGTCGAGCTGATCGAAGTCGTGAAGGTCTACCTCTCAGAGGACACGCTGCACGTCGAAGTCGTCTTCCTGGTAGCCATGATTGCCGTGGCCCGAAAGGTCATCGTGCTCGACTACGAGGTCACGTCCCCTGGGATGCTCTACGGCATCGCCGCCATCATTGTGGCCCTCTGTGGGGGCTTTTGCGTGCTCAAGAAGGCCTTACGCGGAGATGCCACCCCACGGGAGTCCTGACGTCTCGTCGGTGTCAACCGGAATGTCCGACTTTCTGGATCTGCGCAAAGACTTTGACTCGTTCCAGGGGCGGACCTGGCTGAACTGCTCTCACCAGGGACCTTTACCGCACTGCGCGGTTGAGGCGGCTCAGGAAGCCATTCACTTAAAGCAAGCCCCCTTTCGTCTAACAACTTCTCAGCTATTCGAGGAAGTTCCAGAGAACTTGAGAAAGCGGCTCGGACAACTCATCGGAGTCGATCCCGACGACATCATCCTGGGCAACAGTACGTCCTATGGGATGAACCTGCTGGGCAGCGGCCTGGACTGGAAAGAAGGCGACGAGGTTCTGGTGGTGAGAGGCGACTTCCCCGCCAATCTCTATCCCTGGCTGCCTCTGAAGGAGAGGGGGGTCTCGATCCGATCGATCGCCCCCGCAGGACCCTGCCTGACGCCGGCGGAACTGGAGGCAGCCATCTCACCCCGGACTCGCCTGTTCTGTACCACACTGGTTCACTCCCTGACCGGCTGGGCCGTGGATGAAAAGGGCCTGGCCCGGGTGTGCCGAGAAAGCAGGGTTATGTTCGTCCTGAACGGCTCCCAGGCAATCGGGAACCGGCCCTTCCAGGTCCTCGAGAGCGGCGTGGATGTGTTCACTGCCTGCGGCTTCAAGTGGCTCCTGGGGCCCCTATGGCACTGGGTTTTGCTGGATCCGGCCCGAGTTGCGGGAATCACTTCGATCTACCCAGGGTTACTGGCTGGCTAACCTGAATGCCGATGAACTACAGGGAGAGATTCCGGTCCGGCTCAAGGAGAATCTGGGGGCCCGCCGTTTCGATATCTTCTGTCCTGCCAATTTCTTCAATTTCCTGCCCTGGACAGCTTCTCTGGATTATCTTCTGAGAGCCGGCATCAAGCAGATCGCCGGCCACGATCTGTCGCTGGTCCGGCGCCTGATCCGGGGTGTCGACCCGGACAGGCACCAGCTCCGCAGCCCGGAGTCGGGTCCGTCACTGACTCCAATTGTGGTTCTGGACTGTGTTTCCGGCGGGCAGGTCTTTGAGCGTCTCAGAGAAGCCGGAATTGACATCGCCCTGCGGCAGGGTGCGTTGCGGATCTCTCCGCACCTCTACAACAGGCCCGAGGATATCGACAGGCTACTGGAGATTCTGAACGCATAGGCTAAGACGCCGACTCAATCACCCATCGAGGTGAGTCACGGGTCCACTTGCGAATCTGCTCGTCAGAATACTTCCGACTCAGTTGTTCCAATGTCATGGACGGGCTCCGCCCGCCACAGTCGTGACCATCAGAAGCAATCAGTGTAATCAGGCCTTGCTCCAGCAGCCGATGAGCAAGCCGTCGGTTTCGGTCCGAGATCCTACCCTCCAGACTCCTGGCATTGAGCTGGGTGAGGCAACCCGCATCAAGTAAGTGGCGCAGCAACCGGGGGTCCTTTCGCACGGCCGAGTAGCGCTCGACGTGCGCCAGAATGGGCATGATCCCTTCCACCATGAGCATCTCGGAGCCTCGAATGAGCTGCCGCTTCGTTGTCAGCGGGTAGAATTCCAGCAGGACATATTGCCCCCCGTTGATGGTCAAGATATCTCGCCTTGAAACGGCCTCCAGAAAATCGGCTCCCCAGTAGTGCTCTCCCCCCAGCAGGATCTTCAGGCTGCGCAGGAATTGAAGCTCCTCACTCTCTCCTAGACGGTCCAACTCGCCGGTCATCTTTTCAAAGAGGTTGCGAATCTCTTCAGGTGCGCGGGGGGCGAAAGCGGGATGGAAGAGATGAGGCGTGGCCACGATGGTGCTGGTACCCGATTCATGAGCCATGCGCAGCATCCTCACCGTCTCCTCGGTGCTGCCCGCCCCATCGTCAACGCCGGGCAAGATGTGGGTGTGGATGTCAATCATTGGTGGCAGGGTGGCGGAAAGCCTCGACAGCCTCGACGACCTGTTGCATTTGACTCCGATTCAGCTCCGGGTAGACGGGCAGAGCCAGGGTTTGTGCAGCTGCCCGCTCGGCTTCGGGGAAGGCGCCCTCCTCATTACCCAGAGAATGAAAACATTCCTGCAGGTGTAACGGCACCGGATAGTAGACCTCACAGCCGATTTCCTCTTGTTTCAGGTGTTTGACCAGATTGTCCCGGAGCAGCGACGGATGATCGTTGCTCGGACCACGGAGGGTCCTCTCACGGTGTGGCGGAGGGTGGACCCTGATGACGAACTGGTTGTAAACGTGATAGCAATCGTCCGCCTCCACGGAGACGCTCGCGATTGACCCTTGACCGTTGACCGTTGAGAGCCGGAAAAGCTCTCGGTAGACGGCGGCATTGGCACGGCGCTTCTCGGTCCAGCCAGGCAAGTGCCCTAACTTCACTCTCAGGATAGCTGCCTGGAGTTCGTCCAATCGGAAATTGCCTCCAACCTCCTTGTTATAGTACTTGGGTCGGAAACCGTGGTCGCGCAGCAGGAGTACCCGGTCAGCCAGCTCCGGATCACTGGTCGTGACCATCCCGCCGTCGCCGGCCGCTCCCAGGTTCTTAGAGGGGAAGAAGCTGAAACAACCAAGATGGCCGATCGATCCGGCCGGACGACCCCTGTACTCGGCGCCAATGGCCTGAGCGGCGTCTTCGATGACAGGCAGATCATGCCTCTGGGCCGTGGCCATTACAGTGTTCATGTCGGCCATCTGGCCGTACAGATGAACGGGCATGATGGCCCTGGTCTTCTCCGTGATCGCACCTTCGATGAGGCCCGCGTTCAGGTTGTAGGTCGCGGGATCAATGTCGACAAAGACAGGTCTGGCCCCCAGACGCCAGATGGATCCCGCACTGGCAATAAAGCTGTAAGAACTGGTGATCACTTCGTCTCCGGGCCCGATGCCGATCGCCATCAGCGCCAGCAAAAGGGCGTCGGTGCCGGAGGAGACTCCCATGGCGTGGTCACAACCACAATAGGAGGAAAGTTCTTTCTCGAGGTTCTCCCCTTCGGGGCCCAGGATAAAGTGCTGGGATTCCAGAACGCGAGCCACGGCAGCCTCCACCTCCTCACGGATGGCAGCATGCTGGGCTTTCAAGTCGAGAAAGGGAACCATTGTCTACTCCCTGCCCCTCCCACACTCCGTGCACGCCACTTACAGGCGCGATCTAAGAATGCGACCGCGGGTGATGCAACCTACCCTCTCGAGCATGAGATCCACGACAGGCTAGGAGCGGTAGTTGGTGAACTGCATCTCGATGTCCAGGTCTTCTTCCTTGAGCATCGCGATCACCTCCTGCAGGTCGTCACGGACCTTGCCCGAGATCCGTACGTAATCCTCCTGGATTGCAGCCTGGACCTTGAGCTTCCTTTTCTTGACCAGCTTGACGATCTCCCGGGCCTTCTCTCTGGGGATCCCCTGCTGCAGGGAGATGCTCTGGCGCACGCTGTCCTTCGCGGCGGGCTCAAACGCTCCGTAGCTCAGAGCCTTTAGTGAGACGCCTCGAGTTACTAACCTCTGTCGGAGCACCAGGTCGACCGCTGCGCAGGTAAATTCTTCACGGGAGGCGAGCACGATCTTGTTCTCCTTCTCGTGGAGCTCGATGTCGGACTGGCTGTTCTTGAGATCGTAGCGCTGGCGAACCTCTTTCAGGGCCTGGTTGACCGCGTTCTTCACCTCGTCCATGTTGACTTTGGAAACGATGTCGAACGAGTTCCGCTTGGCCATGCCCGGAAGCATACCGCATTTCTGGGCCGGACTGGGCCGGACAGCTCCGGTAGTTATTACAGCAGTGTTTTCACAGCGCTGTAACAGCTACCGGGATCTCTGCTTTGGCGAAGCCTATGGAGTTCAATTATAAGCGTCTTGTTTCCAGTCACTTAGCGACAGTGAAACGCTCCTGAATGAATTGGCATGGGGCTTGCTAGAGAACAATCGAATGGAGTTGGGGAAACGTTCCCGGGGAGGGCGCGCTCTTAAACTCAAACCCACATTGAAAGGGGAGGGCTTCAAATGTCTACGATTGAGTCTCTACGTCAGCTTCTTATCCAGTTCAGCAAAGACGAACGCGGCGTGACCACTGTTGAATACGCGATCATGCTGGTCTTGATCGCCATCGCTGTGGCCGCCTTTGGTCTGGGTCTGTCTGGATCCGTAACCAGCGTTTTCTCGCGCATGATCTCGGCGCTGACCCAGGCTACTTAACCAGCCTAGGCAGCCGGGCCCGTGGCAGGTCATGCTACTTTGTGGTGGCCCGCAGGGGAGAGCAAGATGGTAGAATCGACGCTCGGTGAAACATCCCACGAACGATGAGCTAATCCAACACTGGGGCGGCGAGCCGGCTCCCCTATTGCCACTCCTGCACGCTTTCCAAGAACGCGATGGACACCTGTCCGATAACGCCATCCGGGAAACCTCCGCAGCTCTAAGAATCCCACTGGCCGACCTCTACGGGACGGTCACCTTCTACCACCACTTCTCACTCGAGGCCGGAAACGGGCACTTTCGAGTCTGTACCGGGCCCATCTGTCGTCTTCGCGGCGGACTGGAGTTTCTGGAAACACTCGGCGAAAACGCCGAGGAAATGCCCTGTGCCGGACGCTGCGATGACCCCATACCCGTCATCCAGGGGGACACCCTGCTGGTCGGCAGCGACCCTGACTCTCTGGTCAGCCGGACCTCTCCGCTGCCGCCTCTCAACCCGGGCGGCGTTGAAGAGTGCGTATTCGCCTTCATTCGAGACCCCGGACACTCGACGATGGACGGTTACCGGAGAAACGGTGGCTACGAGGCCCTGCGCCGGGCAGTCCTGGAAATGGAGCCGGACGACGTCATCCGGACAATCAGCGAGAGTCAATTGGCCGGGCGTGGCGGAGCTGGCTTTCCAACCGGACGCAAATGGCAGGCTGTCCAGGATGCTCCTGGGAACCCGAAAACCATTGTCTGTAACGCGGACGAAGGAGAACCCGGCTGTTTCAAGGATCGGGTCTTGATGGACCACGATCCCCATGCCGTCATTGAGGGGATGATCCTGGCGGCCTACGGGACCGGAGCCACTCGGGGATTCATCTATCTCCGTTACGAGTATCCGGAGACTCTCAAGATCCTGGAGCGAGCTCTCAGAGAAGCGAACGAATGCGGATTCCTGGGGGACGGGATTCTGGGAAAGGACTTCTCCTTCCACGTGTATCTGCGGAGGGGAGCAGGAGCTTATATATGCGGCGAAGAGACCTCCCTTCTGAACAGCCTCGAGGGCAAGCATCCGTTTCCACGCAACCGTCCACCCTACCCCGTGACTCATGGCTACGAAGACCTCCCGACGGTCGTCAACAACGTAGAAACCCTGGCTTCGGTCCCTCCGATTGTCAGGAAGGGGCCGGGATGGTACCGGAGCCTGGGTTGGAACGACCACAGCGGGACCAAACTGATCAGCCTTTCGGGCGACATCGGCAAGCCGGGTAACTATGAGGCCCCTCTGGGGATGCCTTTGAAGACCCTTCTCTACGAGTGGGCAGAAGGTCCACTGCAAGGACGATCTATCCAGGCCGTGACCATGGCAGGGCTGTCCGGGGGATTTCTGGCCGGAGAGGACCTGGACGTCACTCTGGACGAGACCAGCATTCGCAGCCGCGGCTCCTTTCTGGGTGCCGGCGGAATCATGGTTTTCGATTCGAGCCGAGACATGGTCGAAGTCGCCCACAGCGCCATGAGCTTCTTTGCGGAGGAGTCGTGCGGAAAGTGCTTCCCCTGCCGGATCGGCACCCGGCGCCTGACGGAGCGCCTGTCGGGAGAAGCGGGGCCAGGAGAGTTCGAAGCCTGGGCCGGCGAAGTCCGGGATCTGGGCGAAACCATGAAGGAGTTGAGCGCCTGTGGGCTGGGTGTGGCCGCTCCCCTGATCAGTGATAGTCTCTTAAAGTATTTTCCGGACCAGATCGATCGACACCTCCAGGCATCAGATGGAGAAAGGGGACGATGAACTCGGGGACCGTCCAGCCGAACGACCAGGCGACGATGACGATTGACGGCGCCGAGGTTCGCTTTACGCCCGGTGAAACCGTTTATGAGGTGGCAGAGCGCCACCAGGCAAAGATCCCCACCCTCTGCTACGACTCACGACTGGAACCCTTTGGAGGATGCCGGCTGTGTGTCGTGGAAGTGGAAGGCATTCCCAAGCCGGTTGCTTCCTGCACCACCAAAGCCAGCTCCGGCATGATCGTCCGAACCCGCACCGAGACGCTCGAGAAACACCGCAAGACGCTGTTGGAGATGGTGGCCAGCGAGAATCGCCAGATCCAGGTCGATCCGCTCAGCGGCTACGCCTCCCAGGAACTGGCTGCTCTTGCCGACCGCTACCAGGTTCACAACGGTCGTTTCTCGGGCAGCACTTCGGGCAGGTCCAGTGAGGACGACAATCCCTTCATCCTCCGTGACTACGAGCAGTGCATCTCCTGCTATCGCTGCGTCCGCGTCTGTGCGGAGCAGGAAGGTGACTACGCAATCACGGTTCTGAACCGTGGCTTTGAGACCCAGATCGCGACCGAGTTCAACGGTTTGCTCAAGGATTCGGCCTGCACCTTCTGCGGACAATGTGTCCAGACTTGTCCCACCGGCGCCCTGGCCGACAGGAAGGCGCTGCAGCACAGCGAGCTGCCCGAACCCATCGAAAAGACACGAAGCACCTGCCCCTATTGCGGCGTCGGGTGCTCGGTAGACCTTCTCACCAAGGGAGACCGGCTGGTAGGAATCCATCCGGCCATGGATGGACCTGCAAACGAGGGGGCTCTCTGCATCAAGGGACAGTTCGCCTACGACTTTGTTCAACACCCGGAGCGCCTCACCGCTCCCCTGGTGCGAGACACAGACGGGGAACTGCGTGAGACTGGCTGGGACGAGGCTCTTGATCGAGCCGCTGCCGGATTCCAGCAGGTGCGCGAGAAATACGGCCGGCACGCCATTTATGGAGTCGCCTCAGGCCGCACGCCGGGTGAGGCCGATTACATGATGCAGCGCTTCATCCGCGCCGGTTTCGGAACCAATCATATCGACAACTGCAGCCGTGCCTGACACGCCCCCACGGTGGCCGGTCTGGCTGCCACCATCGGACGCGGGGCGATGTCCAATCCCCTGGCGGACATGGAAAAGCCAGACGTCATCTTCTGCATCGGCACCAACATGACGGAGTGCCACCCCGTGGCAGCAACCCGCCTCAAGAAAGCGATTGCCCGAGGAGCCAGGATGATCGTGGCCGATCCCCGGCACACCGATCTGGCTAGCCTTTCGGACCTCTTTCTGCAGATCCGGGTGGGTTCGGATTCTGCCCTTTTGCTGGGGATGGCCCACGTCATCGCACGCGAAGGACTCGTCGACCAGGATTTCATGGCGGCCCGCACCAACGGTGGCCAGGAGTTCCTCGAGCACGTCCGGGAATTCACGCCCCAGTGGGCCGAGACGATCACCGGGGTTCCGGCGGCCGATATCGAGACCGCGGCGCTCTGGTACGGGCGGGCCGAGAAGGCAGCGATTTACTACACGTTGGGCATCACCGAGCACATCTGCGGCGTCGAGAATGTCCAGGGGCTCTGCAACCTGGCGCTCATGACCGGGAACCTGGGCCGGGAAGGAACCGGCATCAATCCCATGCGCGGCCAGAACAACATCCAGGGCGCAGGAGACAGCGGAGCGATTCCCAACAACTTTCCGGGCTTCCAGCCCGTAACCGATCCGGACAACCAGGCCAAATTCAAGGAAGCCTACGGGACGGAGGTCGACCTGGGAAAGATCATGACGAAGGTGCGGGCCCTGGAGCTGGCCGGCGACCAGATTCGGGCTATGCTCATCGATGGAGAGAACACCCTCATCTCTGATCCCGACATGGAGCACTGCGAGCACGCCCTGCGCAGCCTGGACCACCTGGTCGTCATCGACATCTTTCTGACCGAGACGGCCGAGCTGGCTGACGTCGTTTTCCCGGCGACCAGCTGGGCAGAGACGGACGGGACCTTCGCCAACACCGAGCGCCGTATCCAGCGGGTCCGTCAGGCAGTCCCTGTAGCAGGCCAGGCCAGGCCCGACTGGTGGATCATTGCCCAGATTGCTCAGCGCATGGGCTTTCCGGGTTTTGAATTCGGCTCGGCCAAAGAGGTCTTTAACGAGCTGTGCAGCCTCTCTCCCATCTATGCCGGCCTCAACTGGGACCGGATCGACCGGGGTGAATACCAGTGGCCGGTCCCTTACGAGGGACACTCCGGAACTCCCATTCTGCATGAAGGCGAGTTCCTGAACGGCCGGGGGATTTTCTCGCTGATCAAGTACCGAGACCCTGCTGAAACGATCGACGACGAGTTCCCGGTGTGGCTGACCACGGGGCGACGGCTCGAGTCCTACCACACTCGAACTCAGACGGGCCGTGCCCAGGGAATCGACTATTTTCTGCCCGAGGAAACCTTGGAAGTGCATCCCGAGGATGTACAGGCCTGGGGTCTGAAGAGTGGGGAATGGTGCTCTATGTCGAGCCCGCGGGGGTCGATCAAGATCAAGGTGCGGGCCACGCCTCGCTCTCCCAGGGGAACCGTCTTCGCCAGCTTCAGCTTCGCCGATGTGCCGGTAAACATTCTCACCGGTTCAGGTTACGACCCCATTACCGACACCGCCGAACTGAAGGTCTGTCCGGTGCGAATTGAGCCGCTGGGTGCTGGGTTCTAGGTGCTGGGTACTGGAGTGCGGGATGTGGAATTGGAGAGCGGGAGGGGCCTCAGGCCGCGACTGCCGGGTCTTGACGCTCACGATTGCAGAGTCGCCGCCCACGGCGCCTCCCACATTCAGCGTCCTGACACTCCTCTTATTCTGTCTCGTAGTTCCCCTATTGGCACAGGGAACTCCGCCCAATGTGGTTCTCATCATCTCCGACGATCAGGGATGGGGAGACTACGGCTTCATGGGGCATCCGGTGATCCGCACGCCTCACCTGGACCGGCTAGCCTCGGAGAGCCTGCTTTTTCCCCGGGGCTATGTCCCTTCCAGCGTTTGCCGGCCCAGCCTGGCCAGCATCATCACCGGTCTTTACCCCCACCAGCATCTGATCACGGGGAATGATCCCGCCGGGGTCACACGAGTCGGGGGAGACGATCCCGACTATCTCCGCAAGAATGAACTCCTGATTCGAAACATTGATCGCGTAGCGACTCTGCCCCGTTTGCTGGCAGGCCAGGGCTATGTCAGTTTTCAGTCGGGCAAATGGTGGGAAGGCGACTACAGCCGGGGTGGATTCAGCCAGGGGATGACCCACGGAAACCCTCCGCGCTTTCGCAGGCTGGGAGACGATGGCCTGAAGATCGGCCGGGAGGGGATGGAACCCGTCTTTCGATTCATCGAGGGAGTCGGCGAGCGTCCTTTCTTTCTCTGGTATGCGCCCTTCCATGCCGCACGGTCCTCATACGCCGCCCGAGGAGTACGCCAAGCGATATAGACAGGAAGGACGCTCCGAGAAGGTGGCGCTTTACTATGGAATGTGCAGCTGGTTTGATCAGACGGTCGGGGAGCTTCTGGCTTACTTGGACAGACAGGGCCTGCGCGAAAACACTCTGGTTGTCTACGTGTGCGACAACGGCTGGATCACGCGATCGCCGGAATCGCCGGTCCCCTCCGCATGGAGAGGATGGCGATATCCGCTGCTTCCTGGAAGCAAACTCTCTCCCAATGAAGGTGGCGTACGGACCCCCATCATGCTGCGCTGGCCAGGCAGGATCGAACCGGAACAGATCGACACCCCGGTCAGCAGCATCGACCTGGCACCTACCATTCTGGCCGCCGCGGGCCTGCAGCCTCCGCAGGAGATGCCCGGGGTCAACCTTCTGTCACCTGCGGAAGTCAACCGTCGGAATCTGGTCTTTGGCGGAGACTGGGACCACGATGTGATCAACTCCCAGGATCCGGTCCAGAATCTCCAGCATCGCTGGTGCGTGCAGGGGAGATGGAAGCTGATCGTGCCCCACGCTGCGAACATCCCGGATGCCCGTCTGCAGCTCTTTGATGTGGTCAGTGATCCGGACGAGATCCGCAATCTGGTTTTTGAGAAACCGGACCTGGTGCGGAGGCTTCTGGACGAAATCCAGCAATGGTGGCCCGTGGACTAGACCTGAACAGCGGCCCATGCGTAAGCACAGGGGGGCAGGAGTCCCAGCGGAGCCCTGACCGTGCGGGGGGAAGTCCTCCGTTCGTTGACGTTCCCGGCTCTGTTTGCGACAGCAGACACGACCCGCTATGCTTGACCCACATTCAGCATTCGTTCCACCAACCACTTGGGGGAACCGACTCAATCATCGGCCAGGAGGGTACCATGAAGCCGAGATGCTCCTTTTCCGGACAATTGACAACCTTGACCTGTTTCGCCGTGGGCCTGATCCTGAGCACCGCGGTCTGGGCGCAGCCACCCGGGTACGATGAGTTCCCCAGGACCCCGGGAGCCGCACCATTTGTTCCCATCGCGGACAGACCGGCCCTGGAGATCTCGGTTGCACCAAGCGGCGTCCTGGTGCTGACTCGAAACGATTCTGGGACAACCAATGATCTGGACTATTACTACGGCGAAGACTTCTCCCAGAAGCTCTCCATCCTCCAGGACCGGGAGCTCCTGTTCAACCTATCCAAGAAGGGGTATGCGAGGTCCGGAGGCACTCCGCTGGGTCAGACCAGCAATGGAGAAACTCTCTTCTCTTTTATGGACGATCTTGAGCTCAAGCTGCTTCGCATCGACCCTCCGCAGGCTCCTCAGGGTGCCAGCTTCTCGATTCAGGACGTCACGTCGGATAGAGAGTTCTGGTCATCCGACCTGTTCGTGACACCGAACAATGACGTCCTGGTAATGGGCTATTTCATCAGCCTGGACCGTACCCGCTTCCAGCCACGCGCCTTCCGGTAGGGTCGAGAGCTGGCGCGGTAGCCATCTCAGGCCCCGTTTCCAGCTCCCGCCTCGTCAAACACAGCATGCGGATTTCCCGCACTGCGCTTTCCTCTCGGCTTCACGAAAGGGCTTATGAGACCTATCGAGCTGGTTTGGCTATCGGCGGGGCTGAAAGCGCTGAACCCTGTACTGATCGTACAAGCCCAACTCCTGATACAGCCAGCGCCGACTCCACCTCTTCCAACCGAAGCCCCGGAGTTTCCGGGCACGCATCAGATGCCGTCGCACCTTCTTTTCCACCCAGTCACGAATGAAAGAGAAACATCGACTCGAATGCCCTACCGCAAAGTAGTTGACCCAACCTCGAAGAATCGGGTTGATCAGTTCGATTACCCGCCCTATAGGTTGGGATTGAAAGCGCCGGAAGATCTCCTTGAGCTTCCGCACCAGTGCCGTTCGCTTTTTCAGCTTGGGCACATAATGCGGCCGCCACCGTCCCCGCAAGCTGCGCACACGGCGGAACTCAAAGCCCAGGAATCCAAAGCTTTCCCCTTTGCTCAGGTCTACGATTCGACTCTTCTCTTCATTGATCTCGACTCGGAGTTTGGCAAACTCCTCCCGGAGCCTCTGGCGTACCGCCCGTAGAAGCCAAGCATGCCGCCGATAGCCATCGATGAGAATGACCAGATCATCGGCGAACCGGGCATACTCCACATACGTGTAGCGGCCACTTCGCGTGACCCGTTTGGCCCGTTCCAGCATCCGATCCACTTCATTCAGGTAGAGATTAGCGATCAACGGTGAAATCACTCCACCCTGAGGAACACCCCGTTTGCCACTCGCTTTCACGATCAGTTTTAGCAGGTGCAGGATCTCTCGATCCTGGACGCGTGCTGCCACTTTCTCAAACAAGATGTCGTGCCGGACGTTGTCGAAGTAGCACTTCAAATCCACGTCCACCACCCGGGTTTTGTTCTCCACAATGGCTTGAGCTACTCTGTGAACCGCCTGATGAGCGGTCCGCTTCGGGCGATAGCCATAGGACCCCTTTTGGAAGTCCGCCTCGAAGATGGGTTCCAGGATTAGCTTGAGCGCTCCCTGGACCACACGGTCCCGGATGGTCGGGATCGATAGAACGCGAGCTTTGCCCCCGTCCTTCGGAATCTCCTGCTTCCGGACCCGCTGCGGCTGATACTTGCGTGAGGTCAACTCGTCCCGGATCTGCTCGAGAAACTCCTCTACTCCACTCTCTTCGATGGCCTCGAAGCGAACCCCATCGATTCCGGGGGCTCCTTTGTTCTTCTTGGCCAATCGATAGGCTTCACGAAGGGTTTCCATTTTGCAGACATGGACGTACAACCCCCAGAAACGCCAGGACGGTTCAGCCTTCGCCTTGACGTATATCCTCCGTCTCAGGTCTTGCAGATTGTCGGACGCCTTTATCATCTCGCCCCTGCCTCCCTTTGTCGACTGAGGAACTACCGACAGTTGGGTCCCTTCGCTCCACAGGCATTACCCCGCTTCACAGCTAATACAGACCCATCCGCCACCCTCTCGTCTTCGGCCGACTTCCCGGTGTCGCCGGTTATACGGCCTACCTTTCTCCGTCGATTTCTCGACGGGACGAGGAGGGCTTCTCCAGTTGCTTGGCATGTCCTTGTCACCGTGCCGCCGCTTCCACCCCGCCGGAGTGGACCACCGCTTCAGTCAGTCTGCGGAAGTCCATGCTGCCTTCACCCTACGGTTGCAGGCTCGGCCTCCGAGGCTTCGCACTTTCGAGGCCACTTCTGCGTTCATTTGCATTACGGCCCAGTGACTCGCTCACCACCCTATAGATGGTTTTGTCGATGGGCTTCAAGGCTTTAGTTTCCCTCCACCCTGCCATCCAAGCTACAGAGCTTCTGACTTTTACCCTGGCAGGACTGACTCCTGCCGAACACACCAGCCTTAGCTGGACACACAACCGCACGCGACTTTTACCACCCACCGCTAGGCCGACTCGGCGTGGAGGCGGCTCACCTCTTCCCGAAAACGGGCCACGTTGTCCAGTTTGATCTGCTCGTAGCCACGAATCAGATCGGGCAGGCGGGCGATCTCAAGGGCCCGGTCGATGGTAGTGGCGGAGAGATCCTCGAGTTCAGCTTCGATGAGACGGCGGTACTCCTGGATCAGTTGTCGCTCGGTTCTACGTACCTGCCCACGACCGAAAACGTCCAGCCAGCTTCCCCGCACACCTTTGAGCTGTGCCAACAGCCACAGGGCGGGCTCGAACCAGCGTCCGAACGCGATCTTTTTCTTAACGCCCAGTGCCCTCAGAAAAGGAGGATGCAGCATGTATTTCATGCCGGCGTCTTCACCGAACTGAGAACTCACCACCCGCTTGAAAGCAGCCTTGCGATAGAGCCGAGCCACCTCGTATTCGTCCTTGTAAGCCATCAGTTTGAAAAGGAATCGAGCCACCGACAGGGTGAACAGGGTTTCATTTCGCCCCAGCCCGCTCTCCGCTTCCAGCACGCGTTTCACGAACTGCACATAGTCGGCCGCATAGCCCCTGTTCTGGTAATCGATCAGTTCAGGTACGCGGTCTTCCAGCAGGCGCCTCAGTTCGCCCTTGGCGCCGGCCGCTTCCACCAGTTCGCGGGCTTCCGCCGTCAGAGAGGGCTGGTCATCGAGCTCTCCAGTACGAGGTGGTGTCCGAGCCTCGACCCATCCGGCATCACCTGCCACACGGCGTCCCACTCGGAACGCCTGTTTGTTCGCCTCCACGGCGATGCCATTCAATTCGATGGCTCGCTCGATCGAGGCGGCCCGGATGGGGATGGCACCGGCCTGGAAAGCAGCGCCTATGGTGATCAGGTTAGCCGGCATGTGGTTTCCGAACAAACGCTCCGCCAGAGCCCGGGCATCTAGATAGACATTGGCCTCCGGCAGTGTCACCGATTCAATGCGGTCCCTGATGCAATTCCACTGCGGGAACTCGACCTCGGTTGAGTTGACCATTCCTCCTGTAGGAACCTGGCTGGTTGAGACAACGGCGATGGTCTTTCCTGGCCGCGCCCGGGCCAGATTCTGATCGGTACTCCCGGTCAGAACGTCGAAGACGATATAGGAATCGGCATCACCCACGCCGATCTTGCTGGATACCGACCTGACTTCGTCGCCGATCTTGAGGTGAGAAACGACCGGGCCTCCCATCTGGCTGAGACCGGTCTGATCCAGGCTGAGCACATGCTTTCCTTCCAGCAAAGCCGCAGTCGACAGGATCTGGGTAACGGTAACTACGCCCGTGCCGCCGATCCCGGTCAAATAGAGGCTGGCGTCAGCAGAAACTCGGAGATCGGGCTCGGGCAGAGGGTGTTCTGAATCCACCTGGAGGGCCGCCGGGGTCGGCTCAACCCCTGAACCGTCTGCAGGGAGTGTGATTGTCACAAAAGCGGGGCAGTCCCCCTGCAGGCAGCTGTAATCCAAGTTACAAGACGACTGGTCGATCCGGGTCTTGCGGCCATATTCCGTTTCAACTGGAAACACGCTGAGACAGTTCGACTGGACGCCGCAGTCACCACAGCCCTCGCAAACCGCTTCGTTGATAAGCACCCGCCTGGGGGGCATTGCAACCTCACCGCGCTTACGCTTGCGCCGCTGTTCGGCCGCACAGGGCTGGTCGTAAATGAGAGCTGTCACACCCGATTCTTCCCGTAGCAGACGCTGAGCTTCCTCCAGCCGATCCCGATCCCACACCTGAACGCCCTCCGCCCAGCGCTCGTGGGAAGGGTACTTGAGCAGATCGTGGCTGCAGACAATGGTCTTGCCGACTCCCTCGGCTTCCAGGACTCGTGTCAGGGCGGGCACCGACATGGCACCGTCAACCGCTTGACCGCCGGTCATTGCGACGGCTGAATTGTAAAGAATCTTGTAGGTGATGTTGGTTTCGGACGCTACGGCTTGCCTGATCGCCAGTTGTCCCGAATGGAAAAGAGTTCCGTCGCCCAGATTCTGGAACATATGACTCACACCGCTGAAAGGAGAGGCGCCCACCCACTGCACGCCTTCGCCCCCCATGTGGGTGATTCCCTGTGTGTCGCGAGACATCCTCAATGCCATGGCGTGACAACCGATACCCCCTCCCGCGAGCGACCCTTCCGGAACCACCGTAGAGCGGTTGTGGGGACAGCCCGAGCAGAAGTAGGGGCTGCGGTCGGCTTCTGCGGGAACGGGGGGCAGCGCAGAAACGGACTGGCGCTCCAACCCGGCCACACTCAATCGTCCTCTGGGAAGCCTTTCTGCCAGCCGTGGCGCCAGCAGTCGGGCAATGGAATCGGCATCCAGCTCGTGGTACTCCGGAAACAGGAACTGGCCTTTTTCGTCCTTCTTACCCAGAATCAGCGGTCGGTCGGGCAGATTGTACAGCTCTTCACGAAGAAAGAGTTCGACGAAAGCACGCTTCTCTTCAACCACAAACACTTCTGCGAGACCGCGGGCGAACTCCCGGATCACGGCTGGCTCCAGAGGATGAATCATCCCCACCTTGAGCAAACGAATGCCATAACGACGCAGGTCATCGTCTGTCAGGTTCAACTTGCCCAGTGCCTCGTGGAGGTCATAATAGGTCTTGCCTGCCGCCACCAGTCCGATCCGATCCTGCGAGGACGAAACAGTGATCTGGTTGAGGTGATTTACCGAGGCAAAGAGCCTGGCTGCTTCCAGTCTGCAAAGCTGGATCTCACGTTCCGTCTGGAGCGAGAAAGGGGTAAGAGGGGCCGGGCTCTGCAGATGCTGCCAGGGCTGGCTATTGAAGGTGAAATCGGGTCTCTTTATGTCAGCAATGGGAGAAACATCGACCGTGGAGAAGCCGTCTGCCACATCGGTGACGATCTTGAAGCCCACCCAGCAGCCGCAGTAGCGGGAGAGCTCAAAACCATAGCGGCCGTACTCGATGACTTCCCGCACGTTGCCCGGGTAGAGGATGGGCATGCGCGCATCAAAAAGGGCAACCTCAGAATGGGTGGGGAGGGTCGAGGACTTGGAGATGGGGTCGTCGCCCGCCACAGCCAGGACCCCGCCGTGTCTTCCTACACCGGCGAAGTTGGCATGTTTGAAAACATCCCCCGAGCGGTCGACTCCCGGACCTTTCCCGTACCACATCCCCAGCACGCCATCGTATTTGGGTTCAGGCATGAGGTTGGCGAGCTGGCTGCCGAAGACGGCTGTGGCTCCGAGGTCTTCGTTAACCCCGGGCATGAACACAACCTGGTGGCGATCGAGCAACTTTTTGTTCCGCGCCAGCAGGATGTCGAGTCCCCCCAACGGAGAGCCACGATAACCGGAAATAAAGCCGGCCGTGTTCAGCCCCACTCCCCGGTCCGCCCGGTGCTGGTCGAGGGGAACGCGCACCAGCGCCTGCAGGCCGCTCAGGACAATGCGACCCTCTTCCTTCAGGAACTTGTCGTCCAGGGAGAAGTCGCCGGGGGGGGTCATCCTAGTTCCTCTAGAGGAAAGACCCGGCCTGGATTCAGTATTCCTCTTGGGTCGAGCGCCTGCTTCAGAAGGCGCATGGTCCGGATCTCATCTCGGCTCCGGCTGAGGCCCAGATGCTTCCTCTTTTCCATGCCGATTCCGTGTTCGGCCGATATCGACCCGGCAATTCTCGCCAGGGGAGAGTAGACCATCTCTTCGACACGAGCTCGGGTCTCGGGAATACCGCTTCCCACGTCAATGGCAAAGTGCAGGTTGCCGTCTCCGAGATGTCCGAATGGTATTACGCGGGCACTGGGCCAGGCGCTTTTCACCGAAGTCATGACCTGATCGACATAATCCTTCATGTCGCTGATGCGAAGACTTACATCGAAAACGAAAACGGGTCCCGAGCGGAGAAACCCGACTCCGTCCCGAACTGCCCAGATCTCTTCTCTCTGCTTGCTGGACATGGCGATGACCCCGTCTACCAGCAGGCCTTCGGCCTGGGCTGAGTGGAGTGTGGTTTCGAATCGGTCGGAATCGGTTTCCGGATCGGATCCAAGCGCTTCAATCAGGACGTAGAAGGGTTGGCCGCGTGCAAGGGGAGCACGATGTCCACCCTGCGTGGTGGCAAGATCATAGAAATCCTTCCACATCACCTCAAAAGCACTCAGCGTCCCGGCCAGCTCGCGGTCAATGCGGTTCAACAGTGTTGGAAGCTGGTCGAACTCTTGCACAGCGACCAGGGCCAGGTTTTCACTGCCGGGTCGGGGAAAGAGCCGCAAGACTGCCCGGGTCACGATCCCCAGAGTTCCCTCTGTCCCTATGAAGAGCTGCTTGAGATCATATCCTGCATTGTTCTTGAGCATGCGGTTGAGCGAGGAGAGAACCGTTCCGTCAGCCAGAACCGCCTCCAGTCCCAGAACCAGGTTGCGCGTCATCCCGTAGCGAATGACTCGATTTCCCCCCGCATTGGTCGAGATGGCGCCTCCCACGGTGGCTGAGCCACGGGCACCAAAATCGAGCGGGAAAAGGAAATCTTCTGCTTTGGCTGTTTCCTGCACAGCCTGCAGGGGCACGCCGGCCTGGGCCTGGACAGTACGCTCACCCGGAGCGATTTCCTCAATCCGATTCATTCTCTCCAGGGAGACGACCATCTCATCGCTGGTCGCAACGGCGCCCCGGACCAATCCAGTCATGCCTCCGTGAGTCACCACGGGCTGGCCTCTGGAGTGACAGAGCTGGAGAATCTCGGAGATCTCACCCACCGTCTGGGGACGAGCAATACAGATAGCCTGGCAGGATTCCCTGGAACCCCACCAGCCGGGGCGTTGAGTCACCTGGTCTCCCACCAGGACATCCGTCTCCCCCACAATTGCGGCCAGATCTTCTATGAGGGACATCCGTATTAGGTTACAGGCTCAAGCTCGAAGGTGGTAGGTCGCCGGAAGAATGTGGAAGCGGGTGGAAAGTCGGGGGGCTCCAGATGAGAGAGTGAGTGGGAGGAGCCTCGGGGGAGGCGGACGTTTAAATTCCCGGACGCAGCCCCCGAGGCTCCTCCCGCTCTCAGGAATGCGGAACCTCCCGAGGTTGTCGGAGGACGAAGGTATATTGATAAATTGTGAAGGATCCTCGTCAAGTAACGCCGGCCGAATTTGCCATTATCGAAGTGCTCTGGGCGCACGCCCGGGATCTTCCGGTGAGTGCCGTCAAGGAGGAGCTCGCCCCTCGCAGAAATCTGGCCTACACAACCGTGATGACCCTGCTCGACAAAATGCGCCGCAAGGGCAGCGTCAAGCGGAGGAAACGGGGAAAGGCCTACTACTACTCTCCAACGGTCAAACGCCAGGAAGTCCTGAACTTCATGGTTCAGGAGTTCGCCAACTCCTATTGCCATGGGAGTCGACGTGTACTTGAGCCTTTCGTCCAGGAGAGGCGTGTCCCCGGCCGTGGACGGCTACGCATGAGCTCTCCCACCGGGTTTCCAGACCTCGACGTAGAGCTTCTCTGATCAATTCGCGAAGCCAGTCAAATTCCGTCTTTGAGTTCAAACTGATCGCGGTATTTGGGTGAAATGTAGATATAGCTCTGTTCGATCAGCTCTGCCACAAACTCGTTCAGCTGCGGAAGAGCTTTCTGCTGATAGAGTTGCTGCTGAATCTCGACTCGTACATCCTCCATCGGTTTGACGCTGGAGGTCTCCTTGGCCATGACTTTGATGATCTGAAGCCCCCACTCGTTCTCTATGAGTCCGGTGGTCTGGCCTGCCTCGAGATCGAAGACAACACTCTCCAGACTGGCCGCCAGCACACCCTTCTTAAAGGTACCGATATCGCCGCCTCTGGAGGCCGTGGCCCCCTCTGAGTACTCGTCGGCTAGTTCTTCGAAAGAGTCTCCTCCCTGGAGACGATCGAGGGCCTCCTGGGCCTTGGCCCTAGCCTCCCCCTGTGATTTGTCCTCGAAGAGGATGGCTATCTCCGAGAGGGTCACCGTGGGCGTTTCGGTGAAGTCCTCCTGGTGCGCCTGATAGTACGCTTCTATCTCGGGAGTCAGGAGAGTGATTCTTCCGTAAACAAGCTGTTGCTTGAGGGCCTCCATGATCATGCGTTCCCGGATGACCTTGCGAAACTCCTGCAGATTGGTTCCTCTTTGTTGCAGGGCCTGATCGAGGACCTGCAGATTAGGAATGCCTTTCTGGTCCATCAGGTTCTGGATGTAGCGATCCGCATCTTGCTCGATCTCAACGCCGACTCCCAGTTCTTCAGCCTTCTGCAGCATCAGCTTCGTCTCAATCATCTCCTGGAGAAGGCCCCTCTTGGCCCGCTCCAACGCCTCCTGAAACTGTGCCTCCTCCTGGTGTTGACCTCGCAGATCGACCTCCAGCATTCGAAGGTCCTCATCCAGGTCGGTCTTTGTAACGACATCCTGGTTGATTCTCGCCACAATTTCGTCCAGGATCACCTCGTCCGACGCATCCTGAGCTGACAAAAAGAGTGTCGTCGACAGAACGGCGACTGAACCGCCCAGTCCCCTGCCCCGGTTACCGTACTTATGAAAGAGAGTACTAACCAAGCCCTGCATCGCGGCTTCTCCAAGAACTCTCAAGTCCTTCGTCCAGAATCTCAATTCTCGCTCCCTTGATCCGGCCCCGAATGAAAGCCTCGACCGCCTCGCGCTCCCGCTCGGCCACCAGCAACTCGAAGATCTGCTCCTGGACCTCATAGAACTTCTGATAGTGCCCTGGAGTTCGTTCTTCGAGAGTAAAGATATGGTACCCAAACTGAGATGAGAAGACTGGACCGATCTCCCCGACCTTCAGGGAAAAAATCACTTTCTCGAAAACCGAAGGCAGCTGTCCAGGCTCAAACACGCCCAGTTCACCGTTGTCATGCGTGCCTACCGAGTGTTTCTCCGCCAGTTCGCGAAACGTCCTGAAACCTCCAGGCTCGAGCTGACCCAGCAAGTTATCGGCCAGGGAGCGCTCCTTCACAAGGATCTCGAGAACCCGGAGCCGTTGGTTGACTAGGAACTCTTGCTCATGTTCCACGTAGTACGATTGCAGCTCGTTCAGGCTGATCTGAGAACCCTGATCAAGCCGGGAGCGGATGTAGCCCTGGACGGTGAGGAATTTCTGACTCCACTTGTCCGCCAGCACGGTGTCGACTTCGCTGATCACCCCCCATTCGGAAGTCCGTTGCCGGGCGAGTTCTTCAGGCACCTGGAATCCTTCACGCTCAGCATCCTGGAACAGAATGAGCTGTACCAGGAAATGCTGAAAACGGCTTTCAACGATTTCCCCGTCTGGATCTTCGTCGGAGAGGGCCAGGTATTCGTCGAAATCGGATCGGAAAACTGGAAACCCATTGATCCTAGCGATGAGTTTCCGCTCCTCTCTCACGGGTTCAGGTTCGCTGACTGTCCTTTCCTGACAGGAGACGGCTCCACTAACCAGCAACAACGTCACTAGCCGTCTGTGGTGAAAGATGTCGAATGAGTGCAAAATCGTTCATGTCCCGGGCAAGAAGTGGCCCCTGAAACGAGTCGTTCCCTGGCTCCGCAGAAGAGGCATCATTCTAACACAGGGATTTGTTCCAAGAGCGCGCTCAACTCGCTGAAAACGTCGGCTGGACGGTGGGAAGTGATGGGCCCGCTCAGGACGCCCGGCGGCGAGAGGTGCAACTCGGGCCGGCCCTGCAGCATTTCCACCAGGGCTTCTAGATCCACGGGAGAATCCTCTTGAAGCCTCACGTAGAATTGGGGGCCCTTGCGCTCGATCGAGGCAACACGCAGCGGCCTTGACTTGCGGCGCAGGCGACCATAGGCAAAGAGATTGCCCACCGCTCGAGGGTACTTGCCGAAACGATCCAATACCTCAGCCTCCAGCATGGCTTCGGATTCCTTATCCGTAATCCCTGCGATTCGTTTGTACAGCCACAATCGGAGAGTCGCATCATCGATATAGTGGTCGGGGATCTGAACGTCCAGTCCGAGGTCAATCGATGCATGCATCTCTTCTGTCCACGGTTCTCCCCGCAATTCGGCTACGGCCTGTTTCAACAGTTTCGTGTAGAGCTCGAACCCGACGGCATTGATGTGTCCGTGCTGCTCTGCTCCCAACAAATTGCCGGTCCCTCTCAATTCGAGATCATGGGCCGCAATTCGGAAGCCGGCGCCCAGATCGCTGAACTCTCTGATGGCAGCGAGTCGCTTGCGAGCTACTTCGGTCAGCGTCTCTCTGGCAGGGATGAGAAGATAGGCATAAGCACGCCGGTTCGACCGCCCGACCCGTCCCCTCAGCTGATAGAGTTGCGACAAGCCGAAGTGATCGGCCCGGTTCACGATCAGGGTGTTGGCGCGGGGGATGTCTAATCCGTTCTCAATGATCGTCGTGCAAACCAGAACATCATATTCCCGGTCAATGAACTTGAGCATCACCTCTTCGAGTTGCCTTTCCGGCAGTTGCCCATGGGCAACCGCCACCCTAGCCTCGGGGACAATGCGGCTCACCAGCTCGGCAATCGAGTGAATGGTCTCGACGGAGTTGTGCACCAGAAAGACCTGGCCTGCTCGCTTCAGCTCCAGGTCGATGGCGCTGCCTATGATCTTCTCGGAGAAACGCACCACGACAGTCTGAATCGCCAGGCGATCCTTGGGAGGAGTCTCAATAATAGAAAGATCGCGGAGACCCAGAATGGACATGTTCAGTGTTCTGGGAATGGGTGTGGCTGAGAGCGCCAAAACGTCCACCTGTGCTCGCATCCTCTTGATCTTCTCTTTCTGAGCCACCCCGAATCGCTGTTCCTCGTCAATGATCAGGAGCCCGAGTTTGTGGAATTTGACGTCCTTGGAAAGCAGCCGGTGGGTCCCTACTACGATGTCGAGCAGACCACTCGAGCAATCGACCACGGTTTTGCTCTGCTGCTGGCGCGAGCGGAATCTGCTCAGCATGTCGACTCTGACTGGAAAGGGAGAGAAACGCACCCGGAAGGTTTTCAGATGCTGAGCAGCCAGCACCGTGGTGGGAGCCAGCAAAGCGACCTGAAAGCCATCGTTTACTGCCTTAAGGGCCGCTCTCATAGCCACTTCGGTCTTTCCATACCCCACGTCGCCACAGATCAGCCGATCCATGGGGCGCTGCGACTCCATGTCTGTCTTCACCGCCTGGATGGCTGCCAGCTGATCAGGCGTTTCCTGGTACTCAAAAGCCGATTCGAACTCCTGTATCAGGGAGTCGTCGGGTGCGAAGGCGTGCCCTTGAGCCAGCTCTCTTCTCGCGTACAGCTTGAGCAGACCCTCGGCCAGATCCTGCAGTGATTTCTTGATTCGCCGCTTGGTTCGCTCCCAGGTCGCGCCACCCAACCGATCGAGCCGGGGCCGCTGCTCTCCAATCGCACTGTATTTCTGGAGCAGGCCGAGGCGGTCAGTGGGCACGAACAGGCGCGCTTCGTCACGGTACATCAGCTCCACGAACTCGCGATGTTGCCCCTCCAGACTGATCTGCTTAAGGCCTTCGAATCGGCCGATTCCATGTTCTACGTGAACGACAAGGTCGCCGGGTTTCAGATCCTGGAAATCAGATCGAAACACTGCGGCAGGGTCCCGGCTACGAGCCGGTGCTCTCTGTCGTTTCAGCACATCGGCGAAGATGTCTGCTTCGACGAAGACTTTAAGTTGGAACTCCCGGCTCGAAAAGCCGGCCGAGAGGGGCCCCTCGCAGACGCTCACACTTCGCTCCAGCGACTGAGCAAAATCTTCAGTGTGCTGCAAGGCGACGTCGTACTCCCTGCAGATACCAACCAACCGACGAGTCGTGCCACTCGTTCTGGTCACGAACACGCAGCGATGTTCCTGCCCCACACTGGCTTCCACGTCTTCTATCAGGTCTTTGAAGCGTCCATGGTACTTGCGGACCGGTAGGAAATCGAAATGAAGACTCTCCGAATGATCCTCGCGAAAACCAAATGCCTGCACCACTGCCGCTCCCTGTTCTTCAGCCTCCGAAAGGAGTGTTCTCAGGTCGAAAAAGAGTCGACGGGGAGCCAGGACCAGGTCACCGGCATCCAACCGTTCCTGGTAGTTGGACTCGAGGGAAGCCGATACCTGATCTGCTCGGTCAAAGAAGGAATCCGGGTCGGGGACAACGATCGAGAGACCTGAACAGGAATCAGGGCCCAGAAAGTCAAGCAGACTCGCCTGGTTTTTCCAGACGAGAGGAAAGACATATTCGTAGCCGTTGAATACCTCTCCATTCTCGGTGAACTGGAGCTTCTCGGACAGCTCTTCCGCGAAACGGACCTCGCTCCATTGGTCCGGGGCCCGTTGGTGCCAGAGTGCAACGTCCTCTCCCAATACGAGTTGTTCCCGCATTGGCCAGATATCGCACTCCGTGAGAATCTCCTCAGAGCGCTGGGAGGCGGGGTCGAAGAGACGGATGGAATCGATCTCGTCCCCGAAGAACTCGATTCTGAGAGGGTGGGGCATGAGAGGCGAGAAGATGTCCAGGATGCCCCCGCGTCTGGCGAATTCACCCTCTTCGCTGACAGGCTCCTCTCGAACGTAGCCGGCCTGGCGAAGATAGGCGATGATCCCGTCCATGGACTGACTCTGTCCGACCTCCAGATGCCTTCCAAACTGCCTGAACCGGGTGGGACTCGGGAGTCGCGAAATCAACGAGTGAAGAGTGGTCACCACGAACCCTGCCTCAAAGTTGAGGAGTTGGGCCAGGGCTGCAGCACGAGCTTCGCTGAGGGCAGGGTGGGGAGACAATCCGCGATAGGGGTCCGCCTCGAACCCGGGGATCACAATGACCGGGCGTCGTCCCCCTGAGAAAAACTCCAGATCGGCAGCAACTGTCTCGGCTTCCCGGTTGGTCTGACACACCCAGAGACAGAGCGGTCGGTCGGGAGAAGGCAGGGTAGAAAGCGCCAGGGTGGCGCTGGAGCCCTCCAGCCCGTCACACAGCAATCTCCCGCGGACTCTGCTCCGGATTCGTCCCAATAGGGAGTTTTCAGTCTCAGTACTCAATGGGGCTGCTAGCTGGAGTCGCGGATTTGTTCAATGAGACTCGTAGTGGAGTAACCTTCTTCAAAGGGAATCGAAACCACCTCTCCGCCGGCCGCTTCTACTTCGGTTCTTCCCACAATCTCGTCAAGCGGCCAGTCACCTCCCTTCACCAGTACGTCAGGGAGCAGATCCTGGATCAGGGTGGCAGGGGTTTCTTCTTCGAAGACTGTTACGAGATCGACACACTCCAGGGAGGCCACCACTTCGCAGCGATCCTCCTGGCTGAGTAAGGGCCGTCCGGCTCCCTTCAGGCGACGGACAGAGGCGTCACTGTTGAGGGCTACCAGTAATAGATCTCCATGGCTGCGGGCTTGGTTCAGGTAGCGAACGTGTCCCGGGTGAATCAGGTCAAAGCAGCCGTTGGTCATGACTACTTTCTGCAAAGAATGCTTCAACTCCAGCACGACGGAACGGATCTCAGAAGCAGGTTTGATCTTCTCTGAGGAGAGTCTGGGATTCAACTGGTCCTTCTCACCCTGACTTTTGCAGGGCCAACTTCCGTCAGCCTGAAAACATCCAGATACTCGTCAGGAATGTTTACTTGGGGAATCAGTTCATGGACCGTCGTTCCGGGCGTCACGTCGGTGAGGTCCACAGTGACTTTGAAAAGAGCGGGGTCAAGAGATTCCGTATAAGAGATGGGAACGGTCCCCTTCAGATTGACCCGCCTGTCCACGAGTCTTGACGGGACTCCTTTGGGCAGCACTTCGATCGACACTCCCCGGATCTGCACGTCTTTGCGTTCTTCTTCAATGACAATCACAGTGGTGACGCGATCGGTGCTTCCAAAACGAAGCCGCGTGTCCTCGAGATCAAGCGCCACCTGAACCGTCAACACGTCGCTCAGCCCGGCGATCGAGATCGGCTCGGTGTCGGCTTCGGTGACCTGCTCGATCCTTGACTGGGGTCCCGAAAGCGGGACCCGTGGAGGAATGATGCGAACTGCAGAGACCTGGTAGCCCTCAGCCGGGGATCCCACGATGGTGGCCTTGACATCCACCTCTTTGCTCCGGGTCTCCTCGAGTTGAAGGCGCAGTCGAGCAGGAGTAATGCTCACAATCTCCGCACCCCGGGCTCCCCGGATATTGTTTTCGTTCAGATGAACCACAGCGGCTCCGGAGGCCGCGTCCCGCATGTCAATCATGACGCTGATCCGCCCGCTCTCTAGCGACCTGGGCCGATCCGACTGAAGAACCACCTCGACTTCCCTCGGGTAATCGTTGGAGATCTCCAGGTCCGTCGGCATATCCAGGAATTCGACGGGAGCCGCCAGCGTCATTTGTACGGTCTCCTGGCTGGCCACCTGAATCCAGAGCAGGAAAGCCAGCAAAACGGCCAGGATTTTAAGGCTCAAGTTGTTAACAGATGGCTTCAGTAGCCAAGACATTACGTCCATCGTCAGATCCGGGCTCAAGTTTCTCGTTACTCTTCTTCCAGTTCGAGCGCTGTCTTCAGAAGTCTCAGCAGTCTGGAACTGTCCAGGTTCAGCGTGATCTCTCCTGCTCGAGTCGCTGATATGCGGCCTGTTTCCTCCGAAACAACAATTCCAACAGCGTCCGCTTCCTCGGTGATTCCGATGGCCGCCCTGTGCCTCGTACCCAGTTCCCGGCTCAGGTAGGGATCCGTGGTCAGAGGCAGTACGCACCCGGCTGCCACGATTCGATCGTCTGCAATAATCACGGCGCCATCGTGGAGAGGACTCTTGGGATTGAAAACGGTAAGGAGCAGGTCGTAGTTGAGCCGGGCATCAAGTCGGGTCCCCGATTCAATGTAGTTCTTCAAACCGATGTCCCGCTCGAGCACAATCAGGGCACCAATCCTTTCACCGCTCAGGGTGGTACAGGCCAGCACGATGTCATCCAGTCCTGACTCTCGATTGCGGCCCCTGAGATCGGACAGGATTCTCCCCTTCCCAATCTCCGCCAGAGCCCGGCGAATCTCGGATTGGAAGACCACAACCAGGGAAAAAATGAAGTACGGAAAAGACGTTTCCAGGAACACCTGAGCAGCCCTAAGATCTAGAAGCCGGGTCATGTAGTAAAAAACCACCAGGGCCAGGACACCGAACGTCATCTGCCAGGCCCGGGTTCCGCGGATCAGGCGCAGCGCCTGGTAGACGATGAAGGCGATGACTGTAATATCGATCAGGTCACGCAGGCCTAGGCTGGCAAGCGTTGAGATCAGATTCTCCATGTCTCATTCATGATGGCATCTGCGATATCAACTACCTGGCGCATTTCTCGAACGTCGTGCACCCGCACGATGTGTGCCCCTCTTATTACAGATGCCGCAACCGAGGCAGCTGTTCCATAACCGCGCTGAGAAACTTCAGTTTCCAGGATCTTGCCCAGAAAGCTCTTTCGGGAGGTACCCAGGAGAAGTGGGAACCCGAGCCTGTGAAGGAAAGAAAGCTGATTCAGGATCTCGAGGTTGTCTTGCACCGTCTTTCCAAAGCCGATACCCGGATCGAGTAGGATTCTATCACCTGGCACCCCGGCTGCCGTGGCCCGATCGACAGCCTCTCCCAGGTCTTTGAGAATCTCGGCCAGGATGTCCGGACTGGAGGGCATCCGCTGCATGGTTGCAGGGGTTCCTCTCATGTGCATGAGAATGACGCCGGCGCCGGCTTCGCTGATGATCCCGGGCAGATCAGGATCGAAGCGGAAGGCGCTGATGTCATTGATGATGTCGGCACCTGCTTCGATCGCCCCACTAGCCACCGAGGCCTTGTACGTGTCGACTGAGATCGGAATTTCACTGCGTGCTCGTATCCCCTCGACAACCGGCAGGATGCGGGAAAGTTCGGTGGCGGCGGGCACCGGCTTAGCTCCGGGTCTTGACGACTCTCCACCCACGTCTAGCAGGTCTGCTCCCTCGTCGACCAGCTTCAATGCCTGCTGGAGTCCCGCTTCTGGTGTCTCGAACAAGCCCCCATCAGAGAAAGAGTCGGGCGTCACGTTGACAACGCCCATCACCAGAGTTCGAGTGCCAAGCTCCAGTTCCTTGTCTCGAGGCTGAAATCGAAAGAGGGGGCGGTGAACAGTCTTCACGAGCTTTGAAACATGAACAGCGGAGACTGGATCCAGGCCGGGGGATCAGGCAGTAGCTGGTCGCTCGTTCGGCTTGACCAGCGGGGGAACAGATTTGTTTTTCTCCTTGACTTCTTCCTGCTCCGAGTCGAGTGAGGAGGTCGGAGGCGCGGCCTCTGCCTCATCCTGGCGAATCGGCTCGCCCTTGATGACCGCCTCGATCTCAGAGGAGTCAAGTGTCTCGTACTCCAGCAAAGCCTCGGCCAGTCGAACCAGAGCCTCGCGTTGCCCTTTCAGGATTTCCCTGCTTTTCTGGTTGCTTATCGAGACGATACTTCTGACCTCATCATCGATCTTGATCGCGGTCTTCTCGCTGTAGTCCTTATGGCGAGAGATCTCACGACCCAGAAAGATCTGCTCTTCGTTCTTTCCGAAGGTCAGCGGACCCAGATCACTCATTCCCCATTCGCAAACCATCTTGCGGGCCAGGCTGGTGGTGCGTTCCATGTCATTGGAAGCGCCCGTCGTCGTACTTCCCAGAAAGATCTCCTCGGCTGCCCGCCCCGCCAGAAGGATCGTGATGTTGGCGAGCATGTATTCCTTCGTGTAGTTGTACTTGTCTTCCTCGGGCAACTGCATCGTGACACCAAGAGCCCTGCCCCGCGGGATGATCGTCACCTTATGAAGTGGATCGGCGTCGGGCAGAAAGAAAGCCACCAGGGCGTGGCCGGCCTCGTGATAGGCCGTGTTCCGCTTCTCCTTCTCGTTCATCACCATGGATCGCCGCTCTTTGCCCATGAGCACCTTGTCCTTGGCCTCTTCAAAGTCATCCATAGTGACGGCGCGGCGGTCGAAGCGCGCCGCATTCAGCGCCGCCTCGTTGACGAGGTTGGCCAGCTGAGCACCTGACATTCCGGGTGTACCTCTTGCCAGGATCGAGATGTTCACATCATCCGCCAGCGGAATTCGGCGTGTGTGCACCTTCAGGATTCCCTCCCGGCCTTTAATATCCGGTAAAGAAACCACGACCTCTCGATCAAACCGCCCCGGCCTCAGGAGTGCGGGGTCCAGGACATCCGGACGGTTGGTGGCTGCAATCAGGATGACCCCCTCGTTGGACTCGAATCCATCCATCTCTACCAGCAACTGATTGAGGGTCTGCTCCCGCTCGTCGTGCCCCCCGCCCAGACCGGCGCCGCGGTGTCTTCCGACAGCATCGATCTCATCTATGAAGATGATGCAGGGCGCATTCTGTTTTCCCTGCTCAAAAAGGTCGCGCACCCGGCTGGCCCCGACGCCCACGAACATTTCCACGAAGTCGGATCCACTGATGTTGAAAAATGGAACATTGGCTTCCCCTGCGATCGCCCGCGCCAGCAGAGTCTTTCCAGTACCAGGAGGTCCCATCAAGAGCACGCCCTTGGGAATCCGTCCACCCAGCTTCTGGAACTTCTGGGGCTCCCGCAGGAACTCGATGATCTCGTGAAGCTCTTCTTTCGCTTCCTCGACTCCTGCAACATCCTTGAAGGTGACCTTCTTTTGCTGATTGGTTGAGAGCTTGGCGCGGCTCTTGCCGAAGGACAGGGCCCGGTTTCCACCCGCCTGCATCTGGCGCATGATGAAGATCCAGAAACCGATGAAGAGGAGAATAGGAAGACCCGAACTCAGCAGCACATAGAACCAGTTACTCTGCTCATCATTCTGGATCTCCACCACCACACCGTTGTCGCTCAAATGGGTGGCGATGTTCTCCATTGCGTCCTTGGGAATGATCGCCTTGAACTCCCGGGGGGACTCTGCTCCATCCGGCACGTACTTCCCGGTCACCTGACCCGACTGCGTAATCGTCGCCTCACGTATCCTTCCCTGCTCCATCAATTGGTCGAACTCGGTGTAGGTCTTCTCGTCCGGGCTTCCATTCTGCACGGAATCGAGAAAGTTCCAGAGAAGAATCACCGCGACAAAGACGGCAACCATCAGAAAGATGTTCTTGGCGGTACTCACTCAGGCCTCCCCGCGGAGCGCAATCCAACCTTTTCAGTATAAACCAGAACTACTTCCATGGTCGTGCAACCGGACATCTACCTACTAATACAGTGTTTTGCCCCTGCTGGTTCCGGAGTTTCCCACTATAAAGAGGACTTTAGGAGTCGAAAGTTTCATCCCGAACCCACAGGGCCAGCTGAGGTTCCAGCTCGTCCCGGTAATCGGGATGGGGCCAAAGCTTCTCCACCCATACGATTCTGTCGGCCGTGGTCAGAAGAATCAACCGGTCCCTGAGGTCGCGGGGGATGTGCTCGTCATGGAGCACTTTCTTGAGCTTTCGGCGCCGTCCAGAACGGGTGCAGAAAACGTCGCCGGAGAGCCGGCTCCGAACAACCAGGTCGCCGGGGACGCCGGCCAGCCTCACAGCGTCGGAGCTCTCAAACCCATTCTTCCAGGGCTCAAGGCAGATCGTCTTCTTCAAAGCCGCGATGGGGCGTTCCCCGGGGATTGAGAGCGGATAACGAAAGGAGACGACAGGACGATTTACCTTCAACACCAGACTGCCGTATTGCCTTGAAGCCACGAGGCCACCGGGGAGCCCTACCTGATGTCCACTCGGCGCCTCGCAGAGCGCAAGAACTGATTCGACGTGCTCGAAGCCAAGACGGGTCAGCCCGCCGCTCAAATCCAAAACCGCGTCCCGCACCAGATACCTCCTCAGAGCTAGGGCCCGGCTCGACAGTCTGGAGATGTCGAGTTCCACGGATTCCTCGCCACGGGATCGGATCACGTCCTTGAGGGCAGCCGTCGAAAGCTCCTTCATCAGCTCTTCTGCCTCACGCGCCAGCGTCGCAGTCTGTCTCAAATGCTCAACCGTCCGAGGATTCAGGCGCTCCACCATAGCGGGGAGAAGTTCCTGCCGGACCCAGTTGCGATCGAGCTGGGTCGAGAGGTTGCTGGTATCGGTACGGAAGGTCATTCTGCGGCGCTCCAGGTAGTCGAGGATCTCTTGTCTTCGAAAGCTTAAGAGTGGCCGAATCACCCGCACCCGGCCTTCTTCGTCCCGAAGCCTGGGATAGATCCCGGACAAACCCGCCAAGCCGGCTCCGCGGGCCAGCTTGAGTAGCAATGTTTCAGCCTGATCGTTGGCATGGTGGGCGGTGACCACGGCCCCACCCTGAGCGGCAGCCAGTTCCTTGAGCAGGCGGTAGCGGTGCCCGCGCAGCCGCTCTTCCAGGTTGCCCCCCTCGGCAAGCATTCCTGTGAGCCGGTGCACCGTCAGAGAAACAGCCAGTTCCTCACAAAGAGCGGCTACAAAACACTGGTCTTTTTCGGATTCCTCTCCGCGCAGGCCGTGATTGACATGGGCTGCTCGGATCTCTACCGGGAGCTGCGAGGAAAGCTGGCACAGCCCGGCCAGAAGAGCTACTGAATCCGATCCGCCGGAGATTGCTACGATCAGGTTTCGGGTGCGAGCGAGGCCGGGCTCTCTCTCGAGTACACGAAGCATTTTCCTTTCAAAAGGATCCATGACAGCTCACGCTCGGACCAGCCGGGCCCCACACGATATTGTCTCATCCTATCCAACGTTCCAAGTTTCCCGCTCCAGGTTCCACCCTCCAGGCGCTGGCCCGAAATTGAAAAGGCCGGGATCCATCGGATATGATGAGCGTCTTTCTCGACTTGGCGGTGTAGCTCAGAGGTTAGAGCAAGCGGCTCATATCCGCTGTGTCGGGGGTTCGAATCCCTCCACCGCCATTCTTGCTCGTTGTTTGGGAAAGCGGTATTCCGATACCCGAACGCCGGCGAGGGCTGAGCAGTAGCCGGGACCTGGCGCAGCAACCAAAAAAGCCGCTCCTCAGAGCGGCCTTTGCAAGTCCAACCCGCGAACGCGGATCACCCGGCGACCTGGGTCGCTTCTGTGTGGCTCTCGTAAGCTTGACTGAGCATGCCCTCTACTAACTCTTCAACGACCGTCTCCGACTCTCCACGGACGGTGCTGATCTCCGAGATCACGAGCTGCCTGGCCCGGTCGTACATCTTCTTCTCACGAAAGGAAAGAGGCTTGGCGAAGCTCAGAAAGTACAAGTTCGAAAGGACGTGACCCACCTCAACGATAGAGCCGGTCTTCATCTTTTCGACATTCTCCTTATAGCGGTTCTTCCAATCCAGTTCCGTTTCATAGTCATTGGACTCGAGCACTTCAAATAGTGACCGCAGGTCCTTTTCGGAAGACAAGCGTCTCAGCCCCACGTTCTCCACATTCGCAACGGGGATCATGACCGTCGAATCGTTGGCCAGGATCCGGAGCATGTAGAACTCCTCCTCCCGCCCCATGATGGACTTCCAGCAAACTTCGCGGATTTCCCCAACGCCCTGGTTCGGGTAGACTACCTTGTCACCAACTTTAAAGAGCAAATTGGAACTCCCCTCCTTTTCGTTCACGTTCGCCCCATTCTAAGCCACTCGGGCGAATCTGTCAAAGTGCGCAAGTATCTGCAGATAAACGTTTTGGAAGACCGTAAGCAAGAATCGGCAAGAAGGCCCAAAGGAGGCGCAAGGGGTGAAAAAAAAGCCCGAGGAATCACTTCCGGACAACCTGCCTCGGCTCCTGGGGTGTAGCAAGCTACACTCAGAAACCGTGCGAGACTCACATTTCAAACTGCCGAAGCGGCTTGACCTGCCGGTTTCGCGCCATCCTCGCTTGAACCCAAACGGATTCGAAAACCTGTTCGGACCCCGTTGAGTCTGGCAGCACCTGAAACGGCTTCGGGTTTTACGCCGATCAAACCAACCCGAATCGGGGATTCTGGCTGGCGCTTTGAGCGATGATCAGATTGCTCTTCTCGCCTCTCAAAGGCCGTCCCGGGCTTGCTGTCCTTGGGAGCAATCCCTCGGGACGCCTAGAAGAGTGCCAAATCCCGGATCGCCTGGCAAGAGCCTTTTATGCCCCCCAGGGTATGCACAAGAAAAGTGCATTCTCGATCTCCGAACAATTTCAGCTTTTTGCCGTTGGATAGAATTCTCCTGGCACAATATTTTCACAGATTTTACACAGTCAGCCCTGCAAAGGTCCCTAGCCCGGATTATGCAAGAGATCTGAATCCGAGTGAGATTTGGGTCCAGAAAAAAAGCCGTAGCTCTCTGATATAAAAGGGTTTACATAAAAACAACCCTAAACAGGAGCTACGGCTATGTTGAAAACAGTCTGCCAGAATACCCTGCCATTTCACAGCCACAGAGACATCACAGCTCGTTTTGATGGGGGGAGCCTCACTTCCGACGCAGGATGGTTGTTGTTTGGATCGCTGGATCGGCAACATCGATTGTGCGAGGGCTTCAGTTCGTGTATTGCGGAAAGCCGGGACCGACGCTACATTCGTCATGACCTGTTGAAGTTGATCCGACAACGAGTGTTGCAGATCGTGGCCGGCTACGAAGACTGTAATGACGCCGATACGCTGCGCTCGGATCCGATGCTCAAGACAGTCTGTGATCAGTTGCCCGAGAGCGATCCCGATTTGGCCACCCAGCCGACTTTCTCCCGCTTGGAGAACTCCGTCACCAAGAAGGATCTGATGCGTCTGAGCCGGTGGCTGCTACGCCGTTATGTGCGCTCCCTGAAGAAGAGACGTCCCGCCAAGATCATCCTGGATCTGGACAGTACCGACGACCACACTCACGGCCAACAGGAGTTCGCCTTCTACCACGGGTATTACCGAAACCACATTCTGCATCCTTTGCTGATCTTCGATGCCGCCACGGGAGACCTGGTCTGTGCCGTGTTGAGACCTGGCAACAAGGGGGCTGCCTCTCACATCGTGCCCATTCTGAAGCGCGTCGTGGAGGCCATCCGACAAGCAGTGGGGACGGATGTCGAGATTGAGATTCGGGCCGACAGCGGCTTTGCCACGCCTCGGCTCTACGAGTTCTGTGAAGGTGAAGAGAATCAACTCCAATATGTCATTGGGTTAAGTCGCAACCCTCGCCTGCAGCGAGTGGTCGAGCCCCTGCTGGATTCGACTCGGGAAAGGTTCGTTGAGCGGGAGGAAAAACAGCGTCAGTTTGACGAGTTTCTTTATCGAGCCAACAGCTGGGATCGATCCCGTCGCGTCATTGTCAAAGTGGAGGTCGATCAGCGCGGGATCAATCGTCGCTTTGTGGTCACCAACCGGGACGATCTCTGCTCCCAATCACTTTATGACCACTACACCGACCGAGGGCAGACCGAGAACTTCATCAAGGCCTTTAAGAATCATCTGAGCATGGACCGACTCAGCTGTCATCGATTCCTGGCCAACCAGTTTCGACTCCTCCTGCATGCACTGGCTTACCAGATGTTCGTGCGCCTGCGCGACTATCTGCACGGAACCCCCTGGCACAAGCTCGAAATCGAAACCTTACGTCGTCGTGTCCTCAAGATCGGGGCCCGGATCCGACAAACCACTCGACGCATCTGGGTCCATCTTTCCTCAGCCTTTCCCGAACAACCCCTCTTTCACCTCGTCTTGAGTCGCCTGAACTCCAGGTAAGTATCCCCCGGCAAAGCCGGGGGCTTTAATCTTGTGAGCCGCTCAAAGCGGACTTGACGTTGCCGCTACCGCGGCCACTTGTGCCACCTACAGGTGGCTTGGCTACAGCAGCCTGAGCTGATCCTGGCGACGATCTTCTGCTTCTTGCCGCCGGATATACTCACGAATCACTTTCTCATCCCGACCCACCGTCGATACGAAGTATCCGCGAGCCCAGAAGTGCTGTCCAACAAAGTTACGCCGACTCTCTGAAAAGTTCCTCGCAATGTGGATGGCGCTTTTCCCTTTGATGTACCCGATCACCTGCGCCACAGAAAACTTTGGCGGAATCGAGATCATCACGTGCACGTGATCCGGCAGCAGGTGGCCCTCTTCAATCAAGCTTTCCTGCTGCCCAGCCAACCGTCGCAGCACCTGACCGAGATGTCTGCGCAGCTCCCCATAAATCAACTTCTTGCGGTACTTGGGGATGAACACCACATGGTACTTACACTCCCATTTTGTATGCTGTAAGCTCTGGTAGTTACTCATAAAACTCCTTTTCGTGATGCTTTGCTCGGCTCACGGAAGGGAGTTTTTTCACCTATTCCCGGAACTGTCAAACTCTGGCTGCCTCCCCGGCAGAGCCGGGGGGACTCCTTACGGGTCTAGCTTCTCCCAGTTCCCCGAAAAACCGCTTCCGACACTCATCCAGGCCCAGATCTGTCTGAAATTCACTCCCCCAACCACTCAAACGCCTCGCCAACCGATATTCTTCGCAAATCCGCCTGTCACAACTGCCCGCTTCCGAGTTGGGCCACTTCTCGAGCCCTTTTTCAACAGCGGATTACGGTTCTTGCATAATCCGGGCTAGGGCTCCAAAAATCACTCAAACTCTAACCCATAGAATAGACGTTTTGATCGAATGTAGCCGAGTCGTGTTTCTCTCCGCGAGAGGACTGCCGGTGGCCGCTGGTAGAGCTCTTCCTTTGAGGAACGTTCGCAGCTTCACACAGGTCAAAGCTGATATGATCTTAGTATTCGCTTGGTCAAAGATATTTAAGAACCTCATGGATTGCCGCTGATTCGGGAGTCCTCCAAGATCGCCTTCCATTGCATGCAGGACCTCTTTCAATTCCTTTTCAAGTACCGTTTTTTTCACTTCCAAAATGGAGACTTCAATTTTCAATGGAGCCCCCCGACGCTTCTGGTTGCGACGGCGATTCCAGTTCTTCTGACTCTGCTGCTGGCGCTCTACTGGAAGGGATGGATCGGGAGCGGAAGTCCCTTGGGCTGGCCACTTCTCGGACTCCGGGTAGCTTTCTTCCTGATTCTTGCTCTCTTGTTGATGCAGCCGAGTCTCACTCTGTCCACCGTCGTCCCTCGTGAAAACCTGCTGGCCCTGGTAGTCGACAACTCGCAAAGCATGACGATCGAAGAGCCTTCGGGTGTCCGGGGAAACTCGATCCGGCCCCTATTGAATCCCGATTCGGAATTCGTGAAAGCCCTTGACGAGAAGTTTGTGGTCAAGCCGTTTCTTTTCGGGGCACAGGCAAGTTCTGCCGATTTCCCGCTGCAAATGACCTGGCAGGGGGAGCAGACCAACCTTGCAGCGGCTCTAGCTTCCGTCTTGTCTGAAACCCGCAACCTTCCTCTGGCCGGGGTGGTTCTGATCACTGATGGAGCCGACAACAGCTATGCCGACCTAGCCCCTGTCATGTCAGAGTTGAAAGCCACCAACGTACCTGTTTATCCAGTCGGCGTTGGTACTCTAACCATGGAGCGCGACGCAGAGTTGATGCAGGTGAGCGCAGCAAGGCGGATTCTGAAGGGTTCGACTACCGCTGCCCGAATCTCCCTTCACCAGAGAGGGTTTGGCGGCAGCCGGGGGCGGCTGGAAGTCCGGGAAAACAATGTTCTTCTGGCTACCAGCGAGGTGCACTTCCCTGCCGATTCGGAAACGCTCATCACGGAGGTTGCCCTGTTCCCCAAGACGGCCGGCATACAAGAGTACGAGTTTACTCTGCTCCCGCTGGAAGGAGAGCGCAATGAACGCAACAACAGCCGTACAACCGTTCTGGAAATCAGGGACGAGAAACCGCGCATTCTGTATCTGGAAGGCCGCCCACGCTGGGAATACAAGTTCATCCGCAGGGCCGTAAAAGGAGACGAGAACCTTCGGCTCGAGACGTTGCTCCGGACTGCACTCAACAAGTTTTACAGACAGGGCATCGAAGAGGAGACCACGCTCGCAACCGGCTTTCCCACGAACCGGAAAGCTCTCTTCGAATACAAGGGTATTGTGCTGGGAAATATGGAAAGTTCCTTCTTGAGCTACGCCCAAATGGAGCTGATCAGGGAGTTTGTGGCCAAACGGGGGGGTGGATTCATGATGCTGGGAGGCCCCGCTTCGTTTGCCGGCGGCGCGTATCAGAGTACGCCCATCGAAAGCCTGCTGCCGGTCCAGCTTCCGGAGAACCAGAACAGTTCCTTCTTTCGGGGACTGGGATACCTGGTCGCAACAGCTCCGGGCAGCATCCATCCGGCCCTGCAGATTTCGGATCCCACCGGAGAGTCCGGCGGGTGGGAATCTATGGGGCCTCTCAAGGACTGGAATCTGAGCGCGGGAATCAAGCCCGGTACGACCGTTCTGGCCCGGGTGGCAATCCCGGGGTCCGAGGGAGCCAGGTCCAATCCTCCCCTGCTTGCCTTCCAGCGCTTCGGTCGAGGCCACTCCATCGCCTTCATGAGCGGAAGTAGCTGGCGCTGGCAGATGCTGCAGGATTCAAGAGACAGCCGCCACCAGACCTTCTGGCGACAGGTGCTCCGCTGGCTGGTCAGCCTCTCACAGGATCAGGTCGAGGTGCAGCTAGAGCGTCAGAGCTATTCCAAGCACGAATCTGTGAAGATTCGGGTGGAGGTCCGGGATTCGTCCTTCAACAACGTGAATGACGCGGCGGTCAAGGCAGTGGTGACCTCACCAGAGGGCGGCGAAGAAGAGATACAGCTGGCCTGGAGCGCAGAAGAAGAGGGCGTCTATGTAGGCGAGTTCCCAGCTTCGGAGGGAGGACAACATCGAGTTCGTGTGCAGGCACAGAGGCGCTCAGGTAAAGGAGAAGGGTATGGGAGAGCATCAGCATCCTTCCTGGTCGAGCAGGGAAATCGCGAATTCTTTGACGCCTCCCAGAAGAAGGACTTTCTGGAGCGATTGGCGTTCCAAACGGGCGGGCGTTACTACAGCCTGGAGGAGGCTGGAAGGCTTCCGGAAGAAATTGTTTACACAGAGAAGAACTCCTCGGCCGTCGAAATCCTCGATTTGTGGGACATGCCCATGAACCTCCTGTTTCTGGTTGGGCTCCTGGTCGGAGAGTGGTGCCTGAGAAAGAAGCATGGCGTTATTTAAAAGCGGACGACGCACCCCCCGAGGGGTAGCTCTTTTGACTCTCTGGTCCGCTCTGATCCCGACGTCCGGGCTAGCAGTTCGTGGGCTGCGAGGCGATGGATCAGGTGCCGCGATCGTCATCAACGGACTGGGTGGATTGCCCGAGTTCGAGGAGAACTTTGTTGACTGGGCAACAAGACTCCGCCTGATTTTCAGCGACAAGTTTGGCCAGGCCGTCTACTACGTTGACGGGCGGACACAACGAAAAGAGGAGATTCTGAAGATTTTCGATCGGGTCGCCTCGGAAGGTGGCGATGAGATCTGGCTGCTTCTGGTCGGCCACGCCAACCATGATGGGAAGAGCTTCAAGTTCCACATGAAGGGCCCTGATCTGACGAGCCAGGAAATCGGATCGTTCCTCGACCTTCTTGGCTCCCGCAAGGTGTTCGTGGTGGCTGGGACGAGTGCCAGCGGCGTACTAATCTCGGAGCTTGCTGGAGAAAACCGGGTCATCGTGACTGCCACCAGAAATAAAACGGAGAGGCAGCCTCCTCTCTTTCTCTCTTTTTTCCTGGAGGCGGCGGTGTCCCCTCATGCGGATCGGGACAAGAACGGCCGCGTGTCACTGCTGGAGGGCTTCCTCTACAGTCGGACCGAAGTACAAGAATGGTTCCTGGCCAGGGGTCTGCTCCAAACAGAACATGCCTTACTGGACGATCAAGGAGAAATCCGGCTGGGATCAGAAGAGGAGACGAAGCCGGGGCCAACGCATACAGGAGAAGGCATGCTTGCCGCCGCCGCCTATTTTTCGTCGCCTCCGCAGAAGGCCTACCGCACCGCAGAGGCCCGCGAGCTCAGCAAGAAGCGTCAGGGAATCGAACGAGAGATTGAAGCACTGAAGTTTCGCAAGCAGAAGATGCCCGTTCAGGACTACTACCAGGAGCTCGAGAAACTCCTCGTTGGGCTGGCCCGACTCAACGAACGGATAGCAGAGCTGGAGAGCGCTCAGTGAAACGAAGTGGCCTGTTACTGCTGTGGACTCTACATTCCGCCGTTGTGGTGGGAGTTGGGCAGCCGGCTGTCTGGGAGGTGGAGGCACAGACAGAAATCCATGAACTGTTCTACAAAGGCCGCTATCGGGAAGCGGAAAAGCGCCTCCATTCCTATGCTACGCCGGTGGCGCTGCGCCTGAGAATGGAGCTGGCCGAAAGGCGTGGTGATCGAGCTGAAGCCAATCGACTCGGTCGAGTCCTGCTGGGATTGGCCGCCTCCGGTTCCCTGGTCACTTCAACCGACATGGTTCAGGCCGCCGTGGGAGCCTGGCAATTGGACCGGTGGCACGATGCCAATGAGCTGTTTATCCAGGCAACCGAGACGCCTCCTGTTTATGCCCCCCTCTACATAGAATGGGGCCACCTGTATCTCGAACAGTACAACCCGGCCGAGGCTGAAGGCATTTTTCAGGATGCGATCGACAGCCCGACTCCCCCGTCCACACCGGCCCGGTGGGGGCCCGGTGCAGCCGAGCTGGGGCTGGCTCTCAGCATGCAGGCCCGGGGAAAACCCGGCTGGATGGAGTTGCTGAACAAGGTCCTGGAAATGGATGTCCCTCCGCCCCAGGCAATCGCCTTCCGGGCACTGGTTGCGATTCGAGAAGACAATTGGGAAGACGCCGAGGCGTGGATTCAAAAAGGCCTCGACGTGAATCGAAGCTTGGTAGAGCTTCTGGAATTGAAAGCGGCCGCCCACTATTTCCGTGGGCAGGTGCGCCAGTTCGAGAAAACCCGGGAAAAGCTTTTCGAAATCAATCCGCAGAACGCCGAAGTGTTTCATCTGCTGGGAAGCCTGTGTGTACCCCGCCGAAGGCTGGCGGAGGCCATCCAGTTCTTCCGTGAAGCCACCCGTCGAGATCCGCAGCACTGGCAGGCGCTCTCCTCCCTGGGGATCAATCTGCTCAGGCAGGGAGATGAGGAAGAGGGAAAGGAGATCCTGGAACAAGCGTATGCCCATGATCCCTTCAATATCTGGACGGTCAATACGCTGCGTCTTCTTGACAGCTTCAGCGCCTTCGAACGATCGGAGACTACCAACTTCGCCCTCAAGATCTCGAAACGCGAGGCAGATACTCTCAGGCCTTATGTGGTCGAACTGCTGGAACGCAGCCTGAGAGAGTTGAGCGAAAAGTATGGCCATGAGATTGAAGGGAAGTACACATTCGAAATCTATCCGAACCATGACGATTTTGCAGTTCGAACCCTGGGACTCCCCGGTCTGGGCGCCCTCGGTGCAACCTTCGGGCGGGTAGTGGCCATGGATTCGCCAACAGCCAGGGAAGCCGGGACCTTCCACTGGGGTTCCACCCTGTGGCATGAAGTCACCCATGTTGTGACCCTGGCTCTGAGCGACCAGAAGGTGCCCCGCTGGCTAACGGAGGGGATTTCGATGGTGGAGGAAAGAGCCGCCGGAAACGGCTGGGGTGATTACCTGACGCCACCCTTCATACAAGCTTACGAGGAAGGCAGGCTGCTGAGCTTGGGGGAGCTCAACAAAGGTTTCGAGCGCCCCGAGTTCCCGGGCCAGCTTCAGCTCAGCTACCTGCAGGCCGGGCTGGCCGCCGAGTTTCTCCTGGACCGATTCGGGCCCGCCAAGATCCGTGAGATCCTGGTCGCCTATGCTCTGAATCAAACCAGCGAAGAAGTGTTCACGAGGGTGCTGGGATCATCCCTGGAGGATCTTGACGAAGCCTTCCAGGAAGTCATGGAGGATCGAGTGAAGCCCCTGGTTGAGCGTGTGCGACAAGTTCGCCTTCCCGGGCTAGAAGGCTCGAAACTGGGGCTGGCCACGCTGAAGCAGGAACTTGAGAATCATCCTGACAACTACGGGCTGCACATCACGCTGGGTAAACTGTTGTTGTCTAAAGAAGCCTTCAAGGAGGCGATCCCTCATCTCGAAACGGCGATCCGGATCTTTCCCTACCCCACGGGACCACAATCTCCGTATCCTTTACTCCTCCAGGCCTACGAGAAGTTGGAAGATTCTGAAGGAATCCTGGCAACTCTTCGCCGCTGGTGGAGCGCGGCTCCCGAACAGGGCAAGATCGGGAGACGATTGGCCTTTCAACTGATCGATCGATCTGAGACGGATGAGGCGATGAAGATTCTCCAGGAGCTGATGTATGTGACTCCTTTTGAGCCTGAGCTTCACAAGGCACTTGGCGATCTATATCTGGAGAAAGATGATGTGGAGGCGGCACTGATCGAGTTCCAGGTTCTTCTGGCCCAGCGACCCAATGATCTGGCGGACGCACATTTCTCGCTGGGTCGGGCCCTGGCCAGATCCGGCCTCAAGGATCAGGCCAAAGAACAGGTTTTGCTGGCGCTAGAGATCGCTCCAACCTATCAACCGGCCCAGCGCCTACTTCTGCAACTGGTGAAACAATGAGAAGGAGACGCCTGATCGGACTCATTTTGATGCTGCTCGCCTGGGGGCCGCTGCTGAGTCTCGATGCCAACCTGGATCCAGAACCGAACAATCCGAACCTTTTTCAATTCGTTCGCATCCGCTACAACGGGTTTGGTGGAGGCTTTGGCTTCCGCCGTTGGGGCCCCCCTCCCTGGATGCACGATTACCCTCGTGCAGAGAAGAACTTCCTGAAGATCCTCATGGAGGTGACCACGGTTCCAACCACCCCGGAATCCTATCTGATTCTGGACCTGGACGACCCGACCATCATGGAGTACCCGTTTCTCTACATCTCGGAGCCCGGCTACTGGGCAGCCACTCCCAAGGAGATCCAGAATCTCCGCCAGTATTTCGACCGGGGCGGGTTTGTGGTTTTCGACGACTTCCGGGGTCCCGAGGAGTGGAGTAACCTGGTGCGGGCCATGAAGCAGGTGGACGCGGAGAGAACCTTCGAGTTGCTGACCTCTGTCCATCCCATTTTTCATTGTTTTTATGACATTGACAGTCTTGACATGATTCCTCCCTACCGGATCCGAGGGGCGGGGCTCCCCCGCTTTCTAGGCTGGAGCGATGCAGAAGGAAGAATTCAGGCCGTCGCCAACTTCAACAACGACATCGGAGATTACTGGGAGTGGTCGGACGAAGCCATCAACCCCCTGAACTCGAACGAAGCGTACAAATTTGGAATCAATTACGTCATTTATTCGTTAACACACTGAAAGAAAACACTATGTCTGATTTGAACGTGGTCGACGATAGCCAGGTTGCCGACAGCCTCAAGCAAATGCGCGGGGCCCAGGACAGGATCCTGGAACAACTGGGCAAGCTGATCGTTGGGCAAGAAGAAGTCGTCAATCAGCTGCTCATCTGCCTGTTCGTGGGCGGACATTCGCTGATCACGGGGTTGCCGGGGCTGGCCAAGACCCTCCTGGTTCGTAGTCTTTCACGAACTCTGGGCTTGTCCTTCAACCGGATTCAATTTACTCCGGATTTGATGCCGGCTGACATCACGGGCACGGAAATCATTGAGGAAGACCGATCCACGGGCAGGCGCCAACTCAGGTTCGTCAAGGGCCCGGTCTTCGCCAACCTGATCCTGGCCGACGAAATCAACCGGACTCCTCCCAAGACACAGGCGGCCCTGCTCGAGGCCATGCAGGAACGACATGTTACGGTGGCCGGTCAGACTCATATCCTTTCACCTCCGTTCTTTGTCTTTGCTACCCAGAACCCGATCGAACTGGAAGGAACCTATCCCCTGCCGGAGGCTCAACTGGATCGATTCATGTTCAACATTGCGATCGGCTATCTTGACGAAGAGGAAGAAGTATCGGTGGTGAATCAGACGACAGGATTGCCACTGGAAGAGCTGGCCAAAGTTGTCTCCACTGAAGAGTTGTTAGAGTTTCAGAGCGCTGTGCGAACCATTGCCGTGGGAGAGGAGGTTACCCGGTACGCTGTCAACTTGAGCCGGGCTACACGCCCCGGCCCCTCTGCTCTAGACTTCGTCAGCAAGTGGGTGGCCTACGGCTCGAGCCTGAGGGCTTCCCAGTATATGGTTCTGGGGGGCAAGGCTCGAGCTATCATGGCAGGTCGCTTCAACGTATCGGTGGAAGATATACAGGCTCTGGCCAAACCGGTCCTGCGACACCGAATTATCACCAGTTTCCATGCGGAATCGGAAAAGGTCAGCACCGACGATATCGTCGCTCGTCTGCTCGAGACCGTTCCCTTGCCTCGATCAGGTCTGCAGTAAGAACTCGAGAATGGCGCACCATGAACAATTCGGCCGTGAGATTCAGGTCTCCTCACCGGTTCATCGACCCCGAGGTGCTGTTCTCCATTCGCAATCTGCCCCTTATCGCCAAAAGTGTGGTGGAAGGATTCATTGCGGGTCTTCACCGCTCACCTTATTTCGGCTTCAGTCTGGATTTTGCCGAGTACCGCGCTTATACGCCGGGTGATGACCTCAGGCAATTCGACTGGAAGGTCTTTGCTCGAACCGACAAGTCGTTCGTCAAAAAGTACGAGGGGGATACCAACACCAGGCTCTACCTGCTCCTCGATTCCAGCCGGAGCATGGCTTTCTCCAGCCAAAAAGTGAACAAGTTCGATTACGGACGTTACCTGGCCGCGTCGCTGGCTTATCTGGCTCGGAAACAGAAGGATGCCGTGGGGCTGCTCATGTTCAATTCCGGGATCGTCAAGTACATACCCCCCAAGACAAGATTCGGGCACTACCAGACGGTGCTCCACGAGCTCCAGGACGCCGAGACCGGCCAGCAGACCGACATTGCAGCCGCCATGAAGCGGCTTGCGGAGCTGACCAGACGAAAGAGTCTGGTGGTCCTCATCAGTGACTTCTATGAATCCCCGAAACAGGTGGCCGATGCCCTTCGATTCTTCCACCACCGTGGTACCGATCTGATGCTGTTCCACCTGCTGGATCCAAGCGAGCTCGAACCGCCCTTCACAGAAGTGTCAGCACTCGAGGATATGGAAACAGGAGAGGTCTTGCCCTTCTCACCCGAGGCTCACAGCGAGTACCTGGAACTGCTGGGTGGACATCGGGAGAAACTGAAGACGCTGTGCACCGAACTGTCTGCGGACTACCAGGTTCTGGACACTTCTGAACCACTGGATCGGGCTCTGTACCGCTACCTCTCCATCCGGGCAAAGCGTCTGTGAGGATTTGACCCCATGCAGTTTCTGACTCCACTGTTCTGGATCGCGGGCTTGTCGCTGACGATCCCCATTGTCGTGCACCTGATCCAGCGGCGGACCCGCAACAGAATCCCCTTTGCCTCTCTGATGTTCGTCCCACGTCGAACTGTCCGACAGTTGAGGCGTCGGAAAGTGGAGCGGTGGTTTCTGCTCCTGCTGCGGTGTCTGGGCCTGCTGCTTCTGATCGGCGCTTTTAGCCGTCCGGTGTTGAGAGCAGGCTGGTTCGATCGCTTCAGCTCTTTTTCACCCACATCCACAGTCATCCTTCTGGATAACTCGATGAGCATGAGTCGAGAGGGGGTGTGGGCCAGGGCAGTGCAGGCCGCCCGCGACAGGATTGCTTCCATGGCTGAGCCCGACGAGGCACTGCTGATGCTCTTTGCCGACTCGGGTGAAGTGCTCTCCCAATGGACGGAGAAGCCCGCAGAGCTCCTTCAGATTCTCAATACATCCGCAGAGCCGTCGTTTTCGGCAACCTCCTACCTGGAAGGGTTGAAGCTGGCGACCCTGCAGTTTGAAGGCGACCGCTACCCTACCAGAGAAATCCATTTGATTACCGATCTGCAGCGCTCGGGCCTGGGTCCGACCCAGGGCTGGAAAGTCCTTGCCGAGATTCGAGTCGACATCGAAGACGTAGGACAAACGGATGCGAACCTTTTCGTAGAAGAGTCCAGGCTCAGCCACCACGTCTTCTCCAAACGCTACCCTTATCCGGTACTGATTCAGTTGGCAACAGACCCACCCTCACCCTCGCAAGGCGAAGTTCAGCTCTTCATCGAAGGCCAGATCGTTGCCCGGGAGCATTTCAATCTGGCTGAAGAAGGACGCGGGCAGGTCACCCTGGCACCCTTCGAACTGAGTGAGGGAATCACCAGAGGCAAGGTGGTGGTCAATCCTACCGATAGTCTGGCTGCAGACAACACCTATCACTTCGTGGTGGACCGAAAGGAGCCGTCTCTGGTCCAGGTCCTCTCCGACCGGGATTCAAGATCGCTTCACCTGCAGACCGCCCTCTCCACCGGAGAGAACGATCCCTTTCGGGTTGAGCTGGTGCAGCCCCCTCTGACCTCACTCGATGCGTCTCGAGTTCGGGTTCTCATCCTCAATGACCTCCGCAAGCCGCCCCCAACCGGAGTCGTCCTGCCCTTCCTCAAAGCGGGGGGAGGGCTAATCGTGGCGGCGGCCTCTCAGACTCAGGAGAACTCCTATGCCGACCGCTGGGAGACTTTCCTCCCGGCGAAACTCACTTCGAAGCACTTTGTCCGCTCCAGAGCAAAGTCCTTCACGGCGATCACACAGGCCAGCTGGGAACACCCGATCTTCTCGGCTTTCAAGGATGCCCAGCGCTCTTCTGTTTCGGCCGGTCAGTTCTTCGGGTACTGGAACGTTGACCCCTCCGGCCAGTCGAATGTTGTGGCGCGATTTGATAATGGGGCCCCGGCTCTTCTCGAACGGGAATCCGAAAAAGGACGGGTACTCCTGTTCACCTCCTCCCTCGATTCCAGCTGGTCGGACTTTCCGGTTCGATCCTCTTACCTCCCTTTCTGGGAGGAGACGGTGTACTATGCCTCCGGTTTCCAGTCCTCTCCTTCCGCTTACCGAGTTGGGCAGGCTGTGGACGTAGCTCAGAGGAGAGAAGCGGGAACCAGTGGTGCCTGGAATGTCATTGATCCGACTGGAAAACGAGTCGTGGGACTGGATGGCACACAACCCGATTCCCTGCGTTTGAAATTCCCGGGGCACTATGAAATACATGATAATAAGCGGACTGACTGGATTGCGGTGAACACGATACCCTCTGAGTCGCTGCTGAATCGCGTACCTGTGGATGACTTCCGAGCCCTCTTTCTACCCGGTGAGTCGTCACTGAAGGGAACAACGGATGAAATACGGGCAACGGTTCGAGAACGGCAGCAGGCCATCTGGTGGATACTCCTTCTGGCCGCCGCCCTGGTCTTTCTGATCGAGGCGTGGGTGGCCAACTGGAAAGTGGTTTCGTCAATATGACGATTCGAAACCGACTCTGGAATGAAGTTCGCAGGACACGTCGCAAGATTCAGTTTGAGCGGCTACTGAAGGGTGCGGCCCTGACGGGCGGCCTGGTTCTGGCGGTTTCCCTGGTGGCAAGTTATGTTCTGTCGCAGAACAACTTCTCAGACACGACCATTCTGTGGAGCCGAATCCTGGGAGGACTCGTGTGCCTGTTGGCTCTTTTCAAGTTCGTCCTCTGGCCGCTGGTCCGGATTCCCTCAGCCAGCGCCGTAGCCCGCTTTCTGGAGGAACGAAATCCGCATCTGAAAGACCGCCTGGCAACAGCCGTCGAGAATTTGCAGGGGTCCAGTTCCATCCACCCGGCCGTGCGGTCTCTATTGCTGCGCGACGCCAGCCGTGAACTGGTCAGCGCCGACAAACCCGTTCTTCTCTACCCTCAAAGCAGCCTGATTTCTCTCCTCGGTTTTGGCGTAACCGGGGCTCTTTTTCTCTTTCTGTTACTTTCAGGACCCGCCGCCTATCAATACAGCCTCGACAAACTCCTGGGCTGGGCCGCACTCGATCAGCCTGTCCTCTATTCGATTTCAGTCGAGCCGGGGAATACCCGGGTGGTTCGTCATGCCGATCTGGAAATCAAGGCTATTCTGGAAGGCTTCACGAGTGACGAAGTTCTGCTTGTGGCCAAGTACGAGAGCCAGCCGAACTGGGAGCACGCTCGAATGCGGCCCGACTCCGAAGGCCCTGGACACCGCTTTCTTTTCTTCGATGTGAGAGAGAGAATCGACTATCTCGTCGAAGCTGACGGAATCCGCTCAGAGGCGTTCGCCGTCGACGTCTCAGAAGCTCCTGGCATCCAGAAACTGGAAGTGCATCTCCGCTTTCCCAGGCACACGGGACTGACCGATGCTGTGCAAGAGGATGAAGGGGACATTCGCGCGCTCTCGGGAACCAGGGTCAGGTTGCAGATCCGAAGCGATCAGCCGGTTCAGGCCGGCACACTCAAGTTTGAGGAATCCGAAGACATTCCTCTCCAGCTCTCCGAGAGGGACCTGCTGGAGGGATCTTTTCGGATCGACCAGGACGATTTCTACCGCATCCACCTGCAGAACCTGGAAGGTGTCTGGAACGCTGCCAGTGACGAATACATTGTTGTCTCCCTGGTGGACCAGCCGCCCTCCATGACGCTTTCCAGGCCGGGCCGGGACATGAAGGTCACCAACCTGGAAGAAGTATTCGTGGAAGCCGAGGCAGAGGACGATTATGGGATCCGAGATGTCAGACTTCTCTTCTCGGTCAATGGCGAACCGGAAGAGAGCGTGGACCTCGAGATCGGGCGCTATCCGAGAAACACCACCACTTCGACAACCTTGTACCTGGAAGACTTCAACCTCCTGCCGGGAGATTTCATTTCCTACTACGCCAAAGCCCGTGATGCCCGATCCGAGGCTGTGACCGACATCTACTTTCTCGAGATCCTGCCCTACGACCGTGAGTACAGCCAGTCCCAGCAATCCGGCGGAGCTGCCGGGGGCGAAGAAGATCTCCGACTGGCCAAGTTCCAGAAAGAGATCATCGCGGCTACCTTCAATATCGTTCGGGATCGCCAGAAACTGAGCCAGGGGGAGCTAGAAGAGGACATTCAGACGGTGGCGCAGATGCAGGAACAGTTGCGCCTGCAGGCGGTCACCATCAAAGAGCGGATCGAACGGCGAGGTGCGGCCACCGATACCCCCGAGTTCAAGCAGATGGTCATCTACCTAACGGAAGCTGTAGCACACATGAGTGATGCCCATGAGCAACTCAAGGATTTGAACCCGGCCACAGCATTGCCACATGAGCAGAAGGCCTACCAGAAACTACTTCGCTCCGAGGCTCTGTTCAAAGAGATCCAGATCGCCATGTCCGATGGTGGATCGTCGTCGGGGAGTTCGTCAGCGGAGGATCTGGCTGATCTGGTAGACCTGGAACTGGACCGGACCAAGAATCAGTACGAAACGCTTCAGCAGGACCGCGTCGCCCAGCGCCAGCAGAAACTAGACGACCTGGCAGAAAGACTGAAGGAATTGGCCCGACGTCAACAGCAGGAAATGGAACGGCAGCGGCGTCAGGGGAGGCAGAGTTCGGGCAACGGAGGAGGAGCCTCTCAGCAGGAGTTCACCCAAGAGCTGGAGGAACTGGCCCGGCGGCTCGAGAAGCTGTCCAGACAGCAGAGAGATCAGCAGCTGAACGATATCAGCCGCCAGCTGAAGCAGGCCGCACGCGATCTCCGCCAGAGTCAGGACAGCAATGCTCAGAGCAGCCAGATGAGGCTCCAGCAGGCACTGGATCGCATGCAACAGGCCCAGGAGGCCCTGGAGCGCCTGCGCCAGTCAGATGTGCGTTCGGGAATCGAACAACTGGCAGAGCAGGCACGCCGTCTGCGCGAAGAGCAGCAGGATGTGATCGAGGAGCTCCAGGATCTGGAAAGACGTGAGAAGGCCGGCCAGAAAGACCAGCAGTGGTACCAGGACGCCGGGCAACTCGCACGGCAAAAAGGAGGTCTGCAGCAGGAAGTGCTGCGGCTCGAGAGTGGCCTGCACCAGATGGCCAGACGAATTGAGCCTGAGGAACCGCAGGCAGCCAAACAACTGAAGAGGGCGGGATTGTCAGTTCGGGACAATCGGGTTGCCGAGAAAATGCAGGAAGGTACCGACTTGCTGCTCCGTCAGTGGACCATGATGGCCCGCCGCAGGGAAGAAGGAGTCGGAGAACACCTGAGTGAACTCGCCGAAGAGGTCAAGAAAGCCGAGGACGTTCTGGGGACTGAGACTCCGGCCTCCGAGCAGAAACGATCCGAAGAAGCGCTCAACCGGCTGGGAGATCTGGTTGAGCACCTGGAATCCTTGCGGCAGCGAGCTTTGGAGGGACAACCGCGGGAGCAACAACAGGATCGGGAGTCGCCCTCAGAGCAGGGCTCTCCTCAACAGGGCGACGCCCTGTCTCGAAGGGGCCACAGCGAACAGTCGCAGGAAGGTCAGCTGCAGCCGAGTCCGGACGGCCAGCAGGGTCAGCAAGGTCAGGCCCAGCAGGGGCAACCCTCGAATCAGGGACAGAGCTCCCAATCGCAGCAGGCCCAATCACAACAGGGTCAGGCTCAAAGCACCCAGGGACAGCAGGACGGCCAACGCGGGATCTTCGGGGCCCAGCGACCGGCTGGCCGGTCAGCCAGCCTGGCCAACTCCACGGGGATCAACCCGCAGCAAATCGGGAAAGAATGGGAGGAGAGAACTCAGGACGCCGAGAAGATCAGTGCGCTTCTGCGTGAGATCGATCCACGCCGGGCGCGGGACATAGCCCAACTGGCGAGGGAGATGCGGCGAATTGATGCCAGCCGGGTTTTCAATGATCCCGAAGAGATTCAGCTGCTGCGTTCACAGATCATCGACGGATTCAAGGAGGTCGAATTGGATCTGTATCGGGAGCTGGGCCGGTCCGAACCGGATCAACTTCGGCTGGCGTTCGAAGAGGAGATCCCTCCCGAGTACCGATCCAAGGTAGAAGAGTACTATCGAAAGCTGGCCGGGGATCAGGAGTAGCCGGGTCGAATGTGAGAGGGAGCTATACCCAGGGCCGCGACCGTTTAAATCCTCCCGGGAGCGGCCCTGGGTATAGCTCCCTCTCACATTCTCAACCGACGGCGCTTCACATCAGATCGCTGACGACTATTTCACCTCTTCAGTTTCCTGTACAGATAGGAACAGATGTGCCACCCGTCCAGCCAGCTGAATGGGAAAGTGGCTGTCGTGTAGTGACCGCAGGGGAGATCCACTCGATCATAATCCAGACCGAGCCGATCGTACTCCTGAAACACGAACTCGGTAAGATCCGGGGGAAAGCTCAAGTCGTATTTTGCCGTAATCAGCCGATGGGGCCGACGATCGCCGCTGAGTAGGTGAATGTAATGTACCGGACTGATCGGGGCCCAGCAGTCCCTCAGGTCTTCCAGGGTGATCTCCTGTTCCATACCCCAGCGAACATAGCGAGTGGATAGTCCCCTCCACACCACATCTGCATAGTAGGACGAGACATGGTTGAAGACTCCACATGAAATCAGGGGATCGTGAATGAAAGCCAGATAGCTGATGCACGAGCCGATACTGGTTCCCATAACAGCGACCTGATCATGGCCCTGGTCCCGCAGCCATCCGGCCACCTGGATTGTTTCCAGAACGGCCTGGCGCGTCGCATGGAGTGTTCGGCCGATGTTCGGACTCACCATGTAGTCGGCTCTCTCCATTCCCGGCGGACGACGGTCATCATGGTAGGGCATGGTCAGTCGCGCCGCAGTCATCCCTAGCTTCTGGAGCACCCTGCAAAGAGACACATGGCCATTTGGGTCCGAATTCCATTGAGGAACAACAACAACCGCCCCACCTCTCCCCCCAGCCGGGAAAAGCCTGCAACTCACTCGATTGTTGAAATCGTAAGGGGTCGGCTGCGGAGTTGAAAAAGTGAGACACCCATTCTCCAGCCTGGCATCCCTTATGGGGCCGGGGCTAAAGAACTCTCGGCTGTTGGCTACCGATCTCGCGGCGTAGTCCTTGAGTTCCTGAAGAGGAGGTCTAGTGAGATCGTGTCCCAGCCACTTCACGCCCCATTCGAAAGGGAAGACGCGACGGTTCGTGTCGCGCAGAGTCAGCTTCCTCTCCCGGGCGTAGATGAGTCGGCTGTAGAGACTCATCTAGCAGCCGTTAGCCTTCGGCTTGCTCAGCTCTTCCTGGAACTCGATCTTGTAAAGCTCCAAAAAGGTGAGACCAAGGGCCACAATGATAGGACCGACGATCATGCCGGCGATTCCGAAATAGGAGATCCCTCCCATGATAGAGAAGAACACCAGCATGGTGTGCATCCGGGTCTTTCCCTCGATCAGTACAGGCCGCAGCACGTTGTCAATGCCGCCGACAAAGACAACCGAAAGGACCACCAGAATGATGGCCTTCACCGTCGAACCGGTGGCCAGCAGAAAGAGCGCCCAGGGTAGCCAGATTACCGCTGTTCCCACCAGAGGCACGAGTGAAAACAGAGCGATCAGGGTTCCCCAGAAAAGGAGGTTTGGGATTCCGACAATAAAAAAGGTGATTCCACCCGCAGTGCCCTGGGCGATGGCGGTCACCAGGCTGCCGATCACAGTGGCACTCGAGACTTCCTGGAATTTCTTGATAATCTGCCGCTCATATCTGTCGGACAGGGGAGTCCAATCGCCGACCTGATCCGCCAGTGCGGGTCCGTCGCGGAAGAGAAAAAACATCGTCACCATCATGATCAAAAAGCTGGTCAGCATGTGGGCAATCCCCGAGACCACAGCCGTGCTGTGCCGCAAAGCCCCCAGGCTCACACTCTGCAGCATGGAAGCCAGCGATCCCATCAGGTCAACCTTGTCCAGGTCGACATACTCGTCAATGGTATCGAGAACCCACCCCAAGTAGGGCTGGTCCCGCAGGGTCATCATTTGCTGGATCTTTCCGTCGTTGAGAGCGGCAACGAGCTCCTGATATGCCTGGGTCGCCTGACCGGCCAGCATGATTGCCAGGGCCACAAAGGGAACGATAATCAAGTGGGTAATTCCCAGGCATGTCACCAGGGCAGCCAGATTGGCGCGGCCTTTCAAACAGCGGTTCACCCAGCGATAGGCGGGAAAACACAGACCAGCCAGAATGACTGCCATGAAGATGGGCATGAAAAACGGCTGAAAGATGCGGAAAACGAAATACAAGACCAGCAAAGATGGAGCAATCAAAAAAATTCGCATGAATCGTCGTTCTTCCATGTCTGCGAAGTGTACTTGCAAGGGAGTCAAGATGCCAGATTCTCGGAGCCGTCCAGTACGCGCTTACTATCATGCGCGCTACCGAAGCTGGTTAGAGTCTGGGTACTCGGTGCTGGAAAACCACAGTAGCGCGCGTGACAACCACGGACACCCGGTTATACTTTGAGTGTCCATGCCGAAAAAGCTAGTAAGTGCCATCCTGCTTCTTGGTCTCGGGTATCTGCTCTATTCCTGGGACCGGACTCCCCCCGCTATTGAGTGGAGCCTCGAGAACGGGAGTGTCGTAGCAGAAAAAGCGACCCTGCAGGTTGGAGTGAGCGACTCGGGTCGGGGCTTGCAGTACTGGTTCGTGGTCCTGTCACAACAAGATTCGGAAGCTGTGATTGTGGAGGAAGCGTTCGAGGTTCAGCAGGCTCCAGCCAGTCAAACAGCTGAGATCGAATTCTCGACCCTCAAGCAACAGTTCGGACTTCAGGATGGAGAGTTCAGGATTGGAGTGCAGGTCACCGACCAACCCAACCTCAGATTCTTCGATCACACAATCGGCGCCGAGAGAATGTTCAGGTTGGATTCGCTGCCGCCGGCTCTGCAGGTGCGTTCCGGAAACCACTACATCCGGCAGGGAGGTGCCCAGGTCATTCTCTATTCCACGGGCAGTGAAACCCCGCACGCGAGCGGCGTTAAGGTGGGCGATCGGAGCTTTCGGGGGTTTCCTGTTCAGCCGCAGGGACAGAACCACTACGCGGCACTTATTGGGCTGAATTATCGACATTCCCCGGAGACTCCGATTCGAGCCTGGGCGGAAGACCTGGCGGGCAATCGATCCGAGTTGAGTGTGCCCCACCAGATCTCGACTGCCCGTTTTCGCCAGCGGAGGCTGAACATCTCTGACCAGTTCATCAGCAAGATCGGGGCTGAAATATTCTCGCGGGTCAGTGAGGTCTCCGCTGCGCCGACTCCGGCCCAGACTTTTCTCCAGATCAACAACCATTTGAGAAAGATCAACCACCAGCAGATTGAGAAGCTCACGAGCAACTCGGAGGATCATCTCCTCTTCGACACGCCCTTCATGCAGATGGGAAATACAAAGGTCGAGGCAGCCTTTGCTGACGAACGGGACTACATCTACGAGGGAGAGGTGATTGATCACCAGACACATCTGGGGTTTGATCTGGCTTCCCTGGCTCGCAGTCCGGTCGACTGTGCCAATGACGGAAAAGTTGTCTGGGCCGGGTACCTCGGTATCTATGGGCACTGCGTACTCGTCGATCACGGACTCGGCCTGGCGTCACTCTATGGTCACTTGAGTGCACTAGACACTCGGGCCGGAGACGTCGTGAAAAAAGGTCAGTCTCTCGGTCGAACAGGAGAGACAGGGCTGGCTGGCGGCGATCATCTCCATTTCACGACTCTGGTGCAGGGCGTTCCCGTGAATCCGCGGGAGTGGTGGGACCCCAAATGGGTTCAGGAACAGGTGTTTGACCGGCTCAATCGGGAGGAAAAGTAACTCCCAATGAATCGTGACAGTCGAAAAGGGTCCAAAGAAAACCGCCGGGAATTCGTCCGAAAGTCACTGGCAGGCGCCGCTCTGGCGACGTTCTCACCCTGCAAGCTTGCTACAGCTCCGGCCTCCTCCTCCAGTCCAATCCGTCTCGGGCTGGTCACCTACTTGTGGGGGAAGGACTGGGATCTGCCGACGCTGATTCACAACTGTGAACAGTCCGATCTCCTGGGGGTCGAATTGAGAACGACTCACGCCCACGGAGTCGAACCTGAACTGACAGCGTCTCAGCGCCGCGAAGTGAAGGAGCGGTTCGCCGACTCTCCTGTCACCCTGCTGGGCCCCGGGAGTGATGAGCGCTTTGACAATCCCGATCCCACCGTATTGAACAAGGCCATGGAACGGACCAGGAGCTTTATTCGGCTCAGCCATGATATTGGCGGAACGGGAGTCAAGGTGAAGCCCGACCGCTTCCACGAAGGGGTCCCGCGCCAGCAGACCATCCGCCAGATCGGCGAATCCCTGAATACACTCGGACGTTTTGCTGCCGACTACGGCCAGGAGGTTCGTCTGGAGGTCCACGGACAGTGCTCTCCGTTGCCGATCGTTCGCCGCATCGTCGACGTCGCCAGGCATCCGAGCGTAGTCTTGTGCTGGAACTCCAACCCCACCGATCTGGAAGGACAGGGGCTCGACCACAATTTCCGTCTGGTACGAGATCGCCTCGGCAGGACAACTCATGTACGTGCGCTCGACCTGGATGACTACCCGTATCAACGCCTCTTTGAACTCCTGCTCGAGACCCATTACCAGGGCTGGGCTTTGCTCGAGGCACATGACGTCCGGGAAGACAGGGTCCAGGCAATGATCGAGCAACGCCGGATCTTTGAGGGAATGCTGGACAGGGCTCGGCAGAGCTAAAGAGACCTTGCTCGTCCGGGTCTCCCGATTCCCGTATAATCCCATCCCATGAGTCCCGCTCTGGCCGCTTTGGGCTGCTTTGTCCTTTACTTGCTGGGTTATCAAATCTACGCAAAGCACCTGGCTTACAGGGTATTCCGTCTGGATGCGAGCAGAAGAACCCCGGCCCATGTCATGCAGGACGGAATCGATTATGTCCCGGCCAACCGATTCGTTCTCTTCGGCCACCACTATGCCTCGATTGCCGGTCTGTCTCCCATGCTGGGACCCGCGATTGCCGTGATCTGGGGCTGGCTCCCTGCTCTCCTCTGGGTGGTTGTAGGGAGCCTGTTCATCGGGGCTGTTCACGATTTCAGTGCCCTTGTGATTTCCATGCGAAACCAGGGAGTTTCGCTCGGGAAGGTCGCCGAAAAGATCATTGGGAAACGAGCCAAGACTCTTTTTCACTTGCTCATTTTCTTCTTGATCGCCCTGGCAATGGGCGTCTTCGTACACGTCACCGCTACGCTCCTGGGTACGGGTTACAACTCTGAGGCTATCTATCCGAGCGGGGCGCTGATGGTGGTCGCCGTGGGTGTAGGATGGCTCGTCTACAAGCGCGGAGCGTCGCTCACGACAGTGACGATTATCGCTTTTGCCCTCACCCTGTTCAGTGTGAGGCTGGGTCTGGAGCTACCTCTCATCGATCTCAGCCTGGGACAGTGGAGCATTATTCTTCTTATGTACAGCTTTCTGGCTTCAGTGCTCCCCGTGTGGTTGCTGCTGCAGCCTCGTGATTACCTCAACTCGCTGCTGCTCTACCTGGGACTGTTCTCCATCTTCGCCGGCTTCTTCGTTCTCAGGCCCGAGTTTGCTGCACCGGTGGTTGAGATGCATCCCCAGGGCGCCCCCCCCTTGTTTCCCTTTGTCTTCATTGTGATCGCCTGCGGCGCCATCTCAGGCTTTCATGGACTTGTCTCCTCAGGAACAACCGCCAAGCAGATCAACCGAGAAACCGACGCCACCCTCATTGGTTACGGGGGCATGATAGGTGAGTCCCTCCTGGGCCTGCTCGCTGTTCTGGCATGTACGGCAGGCTTTCAGAGTACTTCGCTCTGGCGCAGCCACTATCAATCCTGGAGTCTGGCCCAGGGTCTGGGACCGAACATGAAAGCCTTCATTGATGGAGCCGGTCACTTCCTCAGCCAGCTTGGACTCTCACTGGAGCTTTCCAGGGCCTTCGTTGCCCTGATTGCCATTTCCTTTGCGCTGACAACTCTGGACTCCGCAACCCGCTTGCTACGTTTCAACATCTCCGAGATGGGCGAGACTTTGGGGCTGGCGATCCTTCGGAATCGCTATCTTTCGTCGGGACTGGCTGTAGTGACGATAGGATTCTTCGCTTTTTGCAAGGTCGACGGCCAGGCGGCCGGCCTGGCCCTGTGGCAACTCTTCGGGACCACCAATCAGGTAATGGGGGCCCTCACTCTGCTTGCCGTCAGCCTCTACTTGATGCAAAGGGGTCGTAATTACTGGTTCACTGCTTGTCCTATGGCTTTCATGATGGTCACGACCCTCGCCGCCATGGCAATCAAGATGCGCGACTTCTGGAACCTCAAGAGCTACCTGCTGCTGACTGTGGGGGGCATCGTGCTGGGCCTCAGTCTGTGGCTGGCAGTGGAATCCGTGTTGAGGATGATCAAGAGGCAGCCGGGATCCTGACCTGCTGGCGGCCAGTGGTGTGGGAGCCGCTTCCATGCGGCGAACTGCTCCGAAGAGAGTGGGAGGGGGCTCAGTGAGGCGGACGTTTAAATTCCCGGACGCAGCACTGAGCCTCCTCCCACTCTCGCGATCCACTACCAGAGTTCCTCCAACTTGAAACCTGGCAGACGGCCATGCCAATCCCACCTCCCTCAGCCCGAGACATCTCAGAGCGGAAAGTGGGAGAGGCCCCTACGATAGCCGCTCCAGAATAGCCTGGAGCCGGGCGGTTTCCAGGTTCGAGCCGCTCAAGATGGTCACAACCTTCTTTCCCGCGATCTCAGCTCGCATCTTGTAAGCCCCCGCCGTGGCGGCGGCTCCCGCTCCCTCCGCTATGTTGTGGGTCCGCTTGAGGAGCTCGTAGACAGTTTCTTCCAATTCTTCTTCGGAAACTGTAATGACCTGATCGATCTGTTCCTGGATAAGTTGGAAGGTGAGTTCGAACGTCATGCGGGTGGCCAGACCGTCGGCAAAGGTGTCCGCACCCTCCGTAGTCACCGGACGACCAGCCTTCCAGGATTGATATACGGCCGAAGCGCGCTCGGCCTGCACCCCCACGATGCGTGCGCCCGGGAGCAAGCTCCGAACGACCGTCAGGAGGCCGCTGACACCGCTGCCTCCTCCAATGGGTACAAAGATGTAGTCAAGGTCGGGCAATTCTTCAACGATCTCCAGGGCATAGGTTCCCACACCGTGGATGAGCAGGGGTTCGTTTGCTGAATGAATGTACCGGAGTCCTTCAGCCTGACAGATTTCTTCCACTTTTTCCCGAGCTTCGTCGAAGTCACGGCCGTGGACCAAGAGCTCGGCGCCGAAGGACCTCATCGCTTCATTCTTCTCCGGGTTGTTTCCTTCGGGTACGGCAATCAGGCACCGAACACCGTGAATCCGGGAGGCCAGGGCAATCGATTGCCCGTGGTTGCCTCGGGTGGCAGTGATCACCCCTCGTTCCCTCTCTTCCGGGGTAAGGCTGCCGATCAAATTCAACCCACCCCGAATCTTGAAGGAGCCGGTGGGGTTGTGATTCTCGTGCTTGATGTAGGCCTCACAGCCGAGCCATTCGGAGATCAGGGGGTACAGGCTCAGCGGGGTGGGCTTGAGGTACCTATACACCGGGCGCCGTGCTTCGAAAACTCCTTTGATGCTGACCTGACGATTCACTTCTGCTCCCTGCCGTTGCGAGCAGCCCGTGCTAGTGCTGCGTTTCGCAGCACTAGGCTACATGTTCTTGTAGTCGGGGCCACCACCACCTTCCGGCGGCGTCCAGAGAATGATCTGGTAAGGATCCATGATGTCGCAGGTCTTGCAGTGGACGCAATTGGTGAAGTTGATCTGCAGACGGCTCCCTTCTTCCCCCGGCACCATTTCATAGACGCTGGCCGGACAGAAATTTTGACAGGGATTCTCGTACTCAATCGTACACCGGTTGTGACAGATGTCGAGATCCTGGACCTTCAGGTGACAGGGCTGATCCTCTTCATGGGCCGTGTCGGACATGAAGACATCGCTCAACTTGTCAAGCGTCAGACGACCGTCGAATCCAACTCGCTGCTGTCCCTCGTTGTCGGGGGGGAGCTCGGCCAGCCTTCGCATGAGCGCGTGTCCAGCAATGGTCGGGAACGGGTCACGCAGCCCGCGGCCGTTTGTCACGTACTGCAAGCCGGCATGGATCATCCCTGCCCAGACGCTGTTCTGAAAAGCCTGCCGGAAGTTTCGTACTTTCCAGAGCTCTTCCCGGGCCCAACTGGCCTCGAAAGCATCCGCATACCGGCCTAAGACGGCGGCGCTGCTATCATCTCTCACCAGCGCTTGGAGAAGTGTCTCGGCTGCCAGCATGCCCGACTTGACCGCCAGGTGGACCCCCTTGAGGCGCTGCGAGTTCAGGAATCCGGCCGAATCCCCAACGATGAGCAAGCCATCCGCAAAGAGCTGGGGAAGCGAATAGTACCCTCCTTCGGGAACCGCTTTGGCCCCGTAGGACACAGCTTTTCCCCCCTTTAGAAGACCGCGAACAAAGGGGTGGGTTTTGAACTCTTGAAACAACGCGTGCGGGTCTATTCGAGGGTCTTTGTAATCCAGTCCGGTGACAAATCCGAGATCGACTAGATTATTTTTCATGGTGTAGATGAAGCCTCCTCCGAACTCAGAGAAGCCGAGCGGATAGCCAAAGGTGTGATACACGTTTCCGGGCTCGTGGGGACCCGGGACCTCCCAGATCTCTTTCACTCCGACTGCATAGATCTGAGGCTGGCTGGACTGTTTCAAACCCAGGCGTTCAAAGGCTTGTCGCGCCAGGGTACCGCGGGCGCCTTCACCCAGAACCGTGACCCGGGCGAGGACGTCGATGCCCGGTTCAAAGTTTGCTTTCGGCTTTCCCGCACTGTCTCTTCCCCTGTCGCCGGTTCGAGCCCCGATCACCCGGTCGCCGTCGAACAGGAGTTCCACAGCCGGGAACTCCGGATAGACCTCCACCCCCCGCTCTTCGCACAATCCCGCCATCCACTTGACGAGCTTTCCTAGTGAAGCGACATAGTAGCCGTGGTTGTTGAAAGGTGGCGGCGTCACCGGAGATCGGAGTGCACGGGATGAGGTCAACAGGAAAAAAGCATCGTCGGAGACAGGACAGTCATATAGGAGGCTCCCGGTCGGGAAAGGGAGCCAGAAGCTCGTCAAAGCCGCGGGGATCAACCACTGCGCCGCTGAGAATGTGGGATCCGATGTCCCGGCCCTTTTCTATGACGAGGATGGTAGGCTCCTCAATTCCTCCCCCGCTTTCCGCCCGGCTGAAATGTCCTCGTTGTGCCGTTGGATCAGTGTCGACAGGTGAAGAGCACTGGACAGGCAGGCCGGGCCGGCCCCCACAAGAAGAACATCTACCTCCAGTTGTTCGCGTTCCATGATCTGGGAATTATACCGTTAGCGTGGTCCTCGTTTCCTGGGTAACGAGTGAGCCGACCAGAATGTGGGAGGACCCTCCGTGGTCCGATGCCGAGAGTGGGAGGGGCCTCGCGACCGCTCCCGGGGGGATTTAAACGGTCGCGGTCACGAGGCCCCTCCCACTCTTCGCCACCATGTGGTGATTCCCGGCCTAGGAGGAATCTCGAAGGTGCGATCAGATCGTCGCATGAAAGCGGCTCCTACGGGTATTGCCTCTCACCGACGGGACATTTAGCATGGGACGCAAAACTGTGACTGCACACCATCCTTACCGCTACTGGGCCTACAGTTTGCTGCGGGTCGTCCTGGCCCTTGCCATTACGGGATTCTTGTGGGGCCGCAGCCAGGACGAACCCGACGGAGTCCTCAACATCTCGATTGTGGATGAAGAATCGGGGCTTCCCATTTCAGCCCGCCTGGAGGTCCTGGATGAACAGGGAAAGGCGTACATCGCTGAGGACGCCCTACTGGTCGGCTCCTGGCCCCGGGAGCTGTACAACCGGGAGACAGGGAAAACGAAGTTCACGGGCACGCTCGAGGAGTGGGAGGAAGGGCTCTACCGGACCGCCGGGCGGGCGGGAGAGTATGCAAAGCAGTTCTATAGTGCCGGGTCGAGTACCCTCAAGGTGAAACCAGGCACCTACCAGATCCGTGTGCTCAAGGGGATCGAGTATCTGGTGGCCAGACAGGAAGTGACGGTTTCCAAAGGCACCACCAAAGTAACGATACCCCTGAAGCGATGGATCAACATGGGGGCAAAAGGATGGTACAGCGCGGACGGGCACCTTCACATTGCCCGCCAGTTCAAAAAACGAGGTGCGGACCTTGCCCGGTGGATGCAGGCCGAGGACCTGAACATCGGGAACATGCTGCAGTTTGGCAACTATCGCCATTTCAGGGGCGCCCTGCAGCAATTCGGACTGGACAAGGTGTTTCGAGATGGGGACTCTCTCGTCGTCTCGGGACAGGAGAACCCGCGATCGCACTTCCTGGGTCACATGCTCATCTGGGGAAGTGATGCATCGATCCCGGGCGGCGAGAACTACCTGCTTTTCCGGGAATTCTTCGAAGAGGCCCGGCGGCGAGGGGGTCTGAGCGGCGCCGCTCACTTTGGCAGGAATCGAGGAGCGGCCAATGGGATCAGCATGGTTCTAACCCGGGACCTCCTCTCCTTCATCGAGGTCCTACAGTTTCACGGTGCCCACTACCAGGTCTGGTACGACATCTTGAACACCGGGTTCCGGATGGCCCCTACCGCGGGATCCGATTATTCCTGGGGCAAGCCCCAGAATTACCCCGGCCGCGAGCGCTTTTACACCTACGTCGAGGGGCCGTTTACAGCGCAGGGGTGGTTACAAGGGATCCAGCAGGGACGAACGCTGGTGACAAACGGTCCCCTCATTACGTTTTCTGTCGCCGGGCAAGGGATTGGCGATGAGGTTCGTCTCGAAAGATCCGGCCCCGTATTGATCGAAGGGTCCGTTCGCTTTGATCCCGAGAGGGACCAGGTGCAGTTGCTGGAAGTCGTACAGAATGGAGACGTCATCAAGACCATCCAGCAACAAAAGAATACAGCCCAGACCCGGTTCCAGTTCGAACACGAGATTTCCGAGGGCGCCTGGCTGGCACTCCGGGTGTCCGGAATCAAGCCCGGCACGGAGGATGCGCTGCTGCGCGGCCGACCCCGGCTACCCACCACCCTGCCGCCGATTCCTGCGCTGGCCCACAGCGGGGCAATCTATGTGGTGGTCAAGGATGCTCCCTCGCTGGCGAATCACCCGCGCGCGCGCGAACTGGTGCGTGGCTGGATCAAACGCCTCGACACCCTGGAACGTCATCTGGCATCTGACGACCTGATCGTGAAGCTGGCACAGGCCGACCATCCGGGCGACGGGATGTCCGAACAGCTCCTGCGCCGGCACCGGGAGGAGTTGTTACGGGAGATCCGATCAGCTCGCGAACAATTCAAGGAGCGTTTTCCAAGGCCCCCGGACACAGCCCCCGGGCCTTGAAGCCGCATTCCTGACAGAGACCGGGACGCGTCGTTACGGCAAAAGCCTCTTCGGCGACAACGATGGGCAGACTGTCAACCATCTGATCGCAGCGTTCTCTCAATTCCCGCGAATAGTCCATTTCGACGGTCTCCCCGGTGCTGGTGAAGAGAAGCACCGCTTTCAATTCTGACGTCTCCAAAATCCGCTGGGCTGCCCACAGATAGAGCTCCACCTGGAGCATGAAGCCTCGATGCAGGGATACCTCGAGAGCAGATCGGTCCCTGAGCTCCACCGTCTTGAAATCCACCACAGTCCAACTCAGATCGTCTCGCTGGTAGAGGGCATCCAGAACTCCGGTCAGCCTGTGATCACCCCGTCTGATGTGGAATTCCTGCTCCCTGTAGACCCTTCGAGCCTCCCTGAGTTCCTGATAGACCGGGCTCCCGGCGACAATTGTCAGGTGTCTCCGGACCTCAGTTTCGAAGTCTGACCTGGCACTCGTCAGCCTGGACTCCATCCTTTCTTTCCAGCTCTTTAAGACCCCTTCGACCTCCGGGGTGTTGTCGACATCCCGGGTCTTTTCGATGACATCGTGCACCACCTCACCCAGCAGGGAAGGAAGCGGGTCCACTGCAGGGCCTCCAAAGGGATTGACCTCCGGATGGGCCAGCAGTTCTCCCAGGAAGAATCGGCGCGGGCAGAGATGGAAGGCAGTCAGCTCAGTTGGAGACCAGGTCGTCTTTTGAAGGGGGCGTGCGGAAGTGCCCGGGGGATCTGCACCAACCTCCACTGAAGGTTGTCTCGGCTCGAGTGCAGAGATCCAGTCCGGGAGCTTCTCATGGACATCTTCCTCCCTTTTCAACCAGTCTTCAAGGCCCTGCTCGAGTTCCCGGGGAACCTGGGACAGCTCATCGCTCCCTGCATCCCGCAGCCAGCGGGAGTATGACTCGCCGCCTGTCTTTTCTCCGAGCAGAACCAGGTGATCCTGCGCCCGCGTCAACGCGACATAGAGAAGACGCTTCTCCTCGGCCAGCTGGCGATACTTGTCCAGACGACGCAGCATCTGGTAGGTGGGGTGCCTGAGGTCTCGATAGCGGTTGGAAGGATCCCGCATCTTGAAACCGAAGTAACTGACACTTCCGGCTTCGCTGGAAAAACTCTCTGCAACAAATCGGTCTCTTCGGATATCGGCAAGCTTCCGGCCGAGTTCAGGAAGAATCACCGCCCGGAACTGTAGCCCCTTTGCACCGTGGATAGTAAAGATTCGCACTGCATCTTCGCTGGGCCTGAGAACCTCCGCCTCGGGCTCGTTCGGCTCAGCTCGGGTGAGAGTCTCCAGAAAGCGGATCACCTCGCGAAGATGGACTCGGCGCTCCTTCTCGAGGTTTCGCACCATGAACATCAGTTTTCTCACGTTCTGCCGGGCCTGCTGACCCCTTCGTGAGACGCTCAGGATGGAAAGAAAGCCGGTATCTGCCAGTGCCTCTTCGAGCAGGATCGACACCGATCTGACTTTGGCTCGTTGCAGCCAGGAGTCGAGCTGCTCCCGGGCAAATTCTAATTGACCGGAAACTTGCCTCCCGGTCCGAACTGATTGGTTCAACTTCTCCCAGAAGCTCTGGCCCGTCTTCGAGGAGAGCACAACAAGGTCGTCGTCGGACAGGCTGAAGAGGGGACTTCGAAGTACCCCGACCAGGGCGATGTCGTCCTGGGGTCGATGTAAGAATCGGAGAAGGTTGAGCAGATCGAGAACCTCCTGCCTTCGGAAGAACCCCGTCCCCCCGATCGTCTGAAAAGGAATGCCCTTCAGGCGCAGGTTCTCCTCATAAAACTTCAGCCGGGTTCGGGCTCTCAGCAGAATCGCCATGTCCGAGTACGCATATCCCTGTTTGATCAGGCGCTCCACAGTTGCAGCCACCAGGAAAGGCTCCGGAGTCGCACTGGCCGGGAGTTCAGGTTCAAGGGTGAAGAAAAATGACTCGACTTGGCCGTCTGTTGCATCCTGCCTGGCAACTTCCATCTGCTGGTGGGAAGCCTCGTATTCGAGATCGCCGGAGAATACTGTGGAAAAGATCTCGTTGCAGAAGTGGATCAGCCTGGGTGCAGCGCGGTAGTTGTCAGGCATCTCGATGATACGACCGCTCTTCTTGATCCAATCCTGGACGCGCCGGAAAACAGAAACATCTGCATTGCGAAAGCGATAGATGGATTGTTTCGCATCTCCAACCACCAGCAGGTTCGAGGGTTTCTGAACCAGCGGCGAAAGGATTTTCCACTGCAATTCGTTGGTGTCCTGGAATTCGTCGACCAGGAAAAATCGGAAGCGTTCCTGAATCAACTTCAGCACCTCAGGTTGCTGGACGAGTCGAGCCGATTCCACCAGAAGATCTTCAAAGTCAAGGCCGCTTTCCATCCGCTTTTCAGCCTCATATCGATGAACGATTTCGCGGTGCAACTCGTGCACACATAACAGGGCCTCACGAAAATGACGATCTCCCTCTTCCGTACAGATGCCGAGTCCGGCGTCGTTCTTGATGAGCTTTCCAAGTACCCTCCAGCCGGCGAGAAGCTCACTGCAGGAGCCCTGATAACTCCACTCGGGAGTGGGAACGATCCGGGACTCCAGCGTGAGACCAAATCTCTCGACAAAACTCCTGGGATCCACAGTCGGCCTCCGCTCCAGCAGGTCGAGCTGTTTCCGACAGCGCACGCTAATGGAGTTCGGCTGACGGAGCAGTTTTTCTGGAACAGACTGCAGCTGTTCAAGGAGTCTTTCCCACTCGGGAGCACGCAGGAGAACAGCGGCAGATTCGTGCAAATAGAGATCCTTCAACCACTCCTCGTCCAGTTTGTCTTCAAGAGACAGGTGATGGCGTCGTCCCAGCATTTGCCGAAAAAGGCCCTCGAGGCTGGACCGGGGCAGATAGTGCAACAGCTTCCTCAAGCTCGACCGCTGCTGCAAAGCACTGTCTTGCAGTGTCTGGCTCACTGCTCCTGCGGCCAGCAATTGTTGCCTGGAAGGATCAAGAAGCTCGAAATCCGGATCCAGCCCGATCCCCCAGGAGTATTCGCGTAACAGGCTGTAGCAGAAGCCATGAATGGTCGTAATCGGGGAGCGGGGAAGATGGGTGAGCGCCCGCCTCCATAAACCGGTGCCACCGGGTTCCTCCGCGACAACCCGCTCTTCAATCTCCTCTCCAACTCTCTCACGCATCTGCCGAGCCGCTTCTTCGGTGAAGGTGATCGCAACAACCTCTTCTGGCTTGTACTCGTTGCTACGCAGAATGTGCAGGAAGCGCTCGATCAGAACTGTAGTCTTTCCCGAACCTGCCGCGGCTGTCAGAGCTATGTTGGAGGACAGATCGAGCGCTGCTTGCTGGGCCTGGTTCAGTTCCCGTTGAGTGGAAGTCGCCGCGAACTCAGGCACGGCCGGCCCCCTGCTCTGGAATCTCGGGCAAGCCGGCCCATTGCCCCCCCGTCAGAAGGGGACGGGCCATTGGAAGATGACCAGAATCCCGGAGGCGGGCTGCTTTCGCTGAATCCATCCGGCATATGTCCCGGAATTTGCACTCCCGGCACCCGGCCTGGGAAGCTCCTACCAGAGTGACCGGGAACTTGCCCGAGAGAATCGCCCGGGTGGCTTCCAGCGCCAGGCCGCGGTAAGACTCCACCAGTGCGGCCCAACCCCTGTTGTCGTTGTCAGGAAGGTGTACGGTTCTCGGCCGCGCCTCGAAGGGGGGTTCGATGTGAAAGAAAAAAGCACTCTCAACCTCTTCTTGATAGTGATTTCCAGCCAGCAGGTAATAGAGTGGAAGCTGGAATCCCCAGCCCTGGTAAAGACGCCCCAGGGGGATGCTGCCGCTCTTGTAATCGATCACTACCAGGCCCCTGGAACTTCGGTCCACACGGTCCACTGTGCCGGTAAGAAGAATCTCGGCCCGGCCTGAATCCACTGTGACGTGCCCCAGGGAAAGAGCATTCAGCTTTTTTTCTAGAGCCTCCACCTGATGGTGGCGCAGCCATCGCCTCTGGTGGAGCAGGAAATCTGAAAAGACCCCCCGGATCGCGTCCCCAGGGCTCAGCCCGGCCCTGAGAAACTCCTCCTGTATTGTCCAGCTCAGACTCTCCTTGCGAGTTTCTCGAAGCGGCCAGGCCTCCAGCTCTACTTCGAGCAGGCCCACCAGACGCTTAGCCGCCAGGCGATCCCAATTGCCAGCATCAGAACGGCCAGGCGGCTCCAGATTCTTCATGAAACGATGTAGGACTCGATGAAGAAGAGCCCCCAGTTCTCGGCTGTCCAGTTCCGGCATCCACGATTCCTTCTCGAGGTCGAGGCCGTGCTCGGCCAGGAAGCGGAACCCACAGCGCATGTAATCTTCAAGCAGACTCGGCGATACCAGGACCCTGCTTCCTTTTCCGAGCTTCATCCGAAGTACTCCGAGTGACTCCTGTGAGGTGAGAAAGCCGTCGAAAGCCGAAGCGCTCGAGCTCTCCCTCGAGAGGAGACCCCGCCTGCCTCGTTGTACGTTCTCCTCAACTGCAGCATCCAGCGCCGGAAGTGGCTCCGAAGGGGCCCGCTTTTCCACCGGCTGGTCCCGTAGCAAAGGACTTACCAGGGCAGGTACCCCAAAGGCCCGTTCCGGGAAGGTATAGGTCACAGATGAGGAAGCCTGGCCGCGCATCCAGCCAAACAGGCTGTCCTGTTCTCTCACCTGTTCCTCCCAGCCCGTGGAGGGTTGAAGCACAGAATCACGCCCTGAAAACCGGGTATCTGTCACACGCGGAAGAAACTCCCGATCCGTGAGTCCCACCCAGATCAGCGCATCGACTTCCAATTGCTCGATCTCTTTCGGCCGGGCAAATACGCAGCGGGGAGCGCCAAGCTCCAACTCAAGAACCATTGACTCAGAGACGAGCTTCAGGCAACGTGCAAACTGGTAGAGTTCGAGAGGCTCCGGGTACTGATCGTCCAGACGTTGAATCTCACGGAGCAAGCCCTGGAGCATCAAGTTCTCGGATCTCACCCCCAGAAGATCATCAGCCGGCAGCGGGCTGAGAAAGGGCGCTAGCCTCCCTTCCAACAGATCCAGCCACTGACTCGGCGAATGCCGCTCTACTGCGACGTTGAGGCTGCCCATCAGTTTGCTGAAAGCGGCCAGGGCGGGGCGGATTCCGGAAGTGGAGAAGGGAGAGTCGTCAGGCAGATTCTCAAGGGCCTTGAAAACTCTTGCGGGAAAGTCAATCGACCAGTTTCGGAATCCTTCCCGAACGTTGCACGCGATCGCCCAGTTCTCGATGCCATTGAGGTCTTCCGAGGTGAGACCGGCCGCGACTCGGGGGTGATTCAGAAAATCAAACAGATACTGGCGAGGGAACTGCTCCTGTATCAGCTTCAGATAGTCCTGCAGAAGGCCCAGATTGGTGCTGGCTTGAGCCGACGCCCCCCTGGCTTCGGCCAGTTCGATTCCTCTTCTGGCCAGGGCGCTGGTGAGTTCCAACCGATAAAGTTCGGACCGTGAGGAGACGACGGCTACAAAGGTGCTGGGCTCGAGTCCAGCAATCTTCTCGGCAACCCAGGCGGCTTCGTCCTCGGCGCTGGGCAGGCAGATGACTCTGGGCCGTGGTTCTGGCCGGGGCCCGGGCACTGACCTCCATTCCAGCCCTGGATCCGACAACAAGCTGCGCATCTCATGGAATGTCTCAGACTCTTCTTCGTCAACGGGGCCCGGCTCGAGATCAGTGCTGACAACCAGCTCGTCGACTGCCTCTCGGAGGTGACGAAGAATCGAGTGCTCCACGGGAGTCATGTCGCTGAAGCCTTCCACAACCAGGGAGCGCGACGCAGCAAGTGACTCAGGGAGCCGGATAGCGCCGGTGAGCAAGCCTCGGTAAGCGAGGGCTTGCCGGCCCCACCAGTCTTCCATTCCCAGGTCTGCAAGCCGGTCCTGATACCTCGAGAAACACCACACCAGCTCGTGGGAGAAGGGATCTTGGGACCGTTGTCTCGAGGAGGGAACCAGCAGCTCCGGCTCCAGGATATTCTGCTCCTTCAGGCGGGCAATGCCCCGGGAGATTCTCCCCAGAAGTCCGCCACTGTGTTCCGCATTTGCAGCCCGTGTCGTCTTCCAGGAATGGATGATCTCCTCCAGAAGCAAGAGCCGGGACGCCTCCGAAATAGCAGGTCTTGTATCGGGATCTTGGGTGAGACGGCCGATCAGTCCTGCAAAGGTGAGAATTGGGATGTCGAAGCAAGCAGGGTGCTTTTCCAGGTAGAGCCGCTCGAGCTGGCGCCGACGATGACGATTCCTTGTCAGGTAAAGGAAGTTGGCTTGTCTCTGAACTACTCTGTCGAAAACGACCCGGTTTCGCTCCCGACGAGTGCCGCCGTAGTAGGCGATCCGTCTGGTCATGGCAAACTTTAAGTTTAGCCTGTCCGGGTGAACTTAGGCCTGATCTTCGGGAGGAGGAGCGGCGCCGGCCTTTGCCCCCATCTCCTCGGCCTTGGCAATCATTCCCATGGCATTGTAGAACATCGAGAGAGCGGTATAGGCGAGAGGGTTGTCCGGTTCGACGACCCTCAGACGCTCACCGTACTCGACTGCCTCCTTGAGCTGCCCCAGGTGGTAATGACACAAGGCCATGGCGTGCAGAGCATCTCCAAAGTTCTCATCGATTGCCAGGGCCTTCTGGAACTCCGAGATGGCTCCGTCCAGATCGTCCTCTCCGAACAACTCCATTCCCTGGAAATAGTGGTCTTGCTGGGTGGCCATCCTGCAGATTCTACTACGGTGGTCGGAAGCCGCGCCATGGCTGGGACTTATCCGGGGCAAGGATCCTCGTCGCCCCGGACCCTGGATGGAAGCCCGGGCTGTTTCAATTCGTTCCTCACTGTTTGATCCTGTTTCTGGGAGCTGGCGAAGACCCTCGCCCTGGAATTTGGCTCGGAATGGCCCGAAGGGGGTGTGGAGTCACATTCTTGAGTCTGACCGATGGTCTAAACTGGTCCCTGGATCAAAGGTCCAGAGGCAAACCATGTTGAAAACTGCACTTGCCAATCCACGTGTCAGGAACCGTTCTTCCGAGAAAGGCGTGACTACGGTCGAGTACGCGATCATGTTGATCCTGATTGCGGTCGCGGTCTCCAGTTTCGGAATCGGACTCGCGGGTGGGGTCAATGGCGTTTTTTCGAAGATGCTCTCCGTTCTGGCCACCTCCACCCAGGAGCCTGCCTAGTTTTGGCGCAGCCTCCGGCTGCTGCGAAGCTAAGGTCGTCGCTGCCTGTGTAGTCTCTTTGATGGGCACCGGTTGCACGCGGCCGCCGTTGCGCCCCGGAGTTCTATTCCAGTGGCTTCAGCCCCCCCAGCATGGTCGGAATCAGTTCACTCACGGTGGGATGAGCGTGGACAGCCCGCTGGATCACCGTGTAGGGAGCCTTCGCGTACATGATGTCAAGGATGGAGTGGATCACTTCGTCCCCGCATACTCCAAGTACGGCCGCCCCTAGAATTTCTTTACTTTCGGCGTCCACGAGCACCTTCATGAAGCCCTGGGTTTCCCCCATTTCAATGGCTCTACCGACCCGGCTCATGGGACGCTTTCCAATCAGGGCCTTCCGACCCGATGCCCGAACCTGGGCCTCGGTCATGCCGGCCCTGCCCAGCGGGGGATCGATGTAGAGTCCGTAGGTCAGGATCCGATCGCTGACCCTGCGGGGGTCATCCTCCAGCAGGTTTGCGGCTACAATTTCATAGTCGTTGTAGGAGGTATGAGTGAAGGCTCCTTGACCGTTGCAGTCTCCCAGCGCCCAGGTCCCTGCAACACTTGTCCCCAGCTGGTCATTAACCTGGATGTAGCCCCGCCTGGTGGCCTCAACACCAGCCTGCTCGAGACCGAGATCATCGGTGTTAGGCTGCCGCCCCGTCGCCAGCAACAGGTGCGAAGCTTCCACCCTGTCGTCCTCATCCTCGCAATCCAACCGAATGGCAATCCCGCCAGCGCTCTTCTCAACAGCAATGCACTCGGCGTTAAGACGGACATCAACTCCCTCGTTCTGGAGGATTTCCCTGACGGCTTCGGACACATCCTCGTCGTCGCGCCTGATCAGGCCCGTCCCCATCTCCACGATCGTGACCCGGCTGCCGAAGCGCCGGAACATCTGGCCGAACTCGAGGCCGATGTAGCTTCCCCCGACGATGACCAGGTACTGGGGCAGGAAGTCGATCTCCATCATGCTCGAGTTGGTCAGGAAATCGACCGTGTCCAGACCCGCCAGAGGAGGGATGAAGGCCCGGGCCCCCACATTGATGAAGATCTTGTCTGCCTGGAGCCGATGGCCGTTCACCTGCACGACGTGGGAGTCTGCGAAACGGGCGTGGCCTTCGTACACGGTGCAGTTCTCCAGACCTTTGAGCCATTTCTCCACACCTTGATTCGATTTGCGGACAATGGCGTCCTTGCGTTCCTTGACGCTCTTCATGTCCACCGACACCGCCTCGGCGAGTACGCCCCAGTCGGCACCTCTCCTGGCCATGTGGGCCACGCGTGCGCTGGCGACCATGGCCTTGGTGGGGATGCAGCCGGTGTTCACACAGGTGCCTCCGAAAAGCTTCCGTTCGACGATGGCTACCTTCAGGCCGGCTCCCGAGAGTCGGGCTGCCAGAGAGGGTCCTGCCTGGCCGGTTCCGATGATGATGGCGTCAAATCGAGTGGTAGACATGCTTTCAGATTGGGAGAGTGGGGGACGCCTCGAGGCGGCGGCCGTTTAAATCCTCCCGGTCGCAGCCCTGAGGCGCCTCCCACTCTGAGAGATTCCAGAACCTAGTCCGCATACATCCCGGTCCGCTCGCTGTCTGTCACCTCACCCCGGCGCACCTCTGCGACTGCTTCTCGTACGTCTTTCACGAATTCCTCTGCAAGAGCCACATGAGAGGGCAGGATCCGCACATGGACAGAAGGTGGCCCTTCCCACACGTTGGGCAGCCAGCCGCGAGCCTGCAGGGCACCCCCCAAGGCTGGTGCGTCCAGCTCTTTCGCGCCGAAGCTGACAATGCTGAGAGAGGCGTCCCCCCGGATCTCCACCCCGTCAATCGAGCGGATCCCATCCACGATCGTGTCTCGTGCCAGCATGATGTCCCGGGCAATATCGATGTAGCCCTCTTCACCCAGGAAGCGCATCACAGCCCAGGCGGCAGCGATAGCCGCACCCGACCGGGTTCCCGAAAGACCCGGGGTGGTGTAATGAATGTATGGATCTTTCCAGTCGAATATTCGATGGCGCGCTGCTTCCTCATCGCTAAACAGCACCACCGAAGCTCCCTTGGGCGTGAACCCGTACTTGTGGAGATCGGCCGAGATGGAACGGACCCCGGGCACCGAAAAGTCGAAGGGAGCCACGGCGCGGCCGGTTTTGCGGACGAAAGGCGCAAGAAAACCACCCATGCAGGCGTCTACGTGGAGCCACAAGTGATTGGCAAGGGCCAGCTGGCCAAGTTCAGGGATCTGATCGCAGGCGCCATGCCAGTAGGTCGGCATGGATCCAACCAGCATCACCGTCTGCTCACTGATTTCGGCTTTCATAGCCGCCAGATCGGCCCGGTAGTCTTCGCCTTCTGGAACTCGAGTCACACGCAGCCCCAGAAGCTCCGCTCCCTTGTTGAAAGCGGGGTGTGCGGTCCTTGGGCACACGACTTCGGGCTCCTCCACACCGGGACGGGCTTCGCGTGCCCAGTCGCGGGCACACTTCATGGCAAGGATGATGCTCTCAGTCCCTCCGGTGGTAACAGTTCCAAGTGTGGGATCTCCACCTTGGAAGAGATCGGTGGAAAAGGCCAGAAGATCCTCTTGAAACCCTTTGACACTCGGGTAGGCAACACTGCTCAGAGCATCTGTCTTAAAGAACTGCATGTAGGCTGCTTCTGCTACCTTCTGAACAGCGTCACCAGCCCGCATGTTGAACATGAAGCAGCGTCCGGTCCAGTCTTTGAAATCCCAGTCGAGATCTCCCTCACGCAGCTTGTCCAACTTACTCTGTAATTCGAGCTGTCCGAGACCGGACAGGGGCATCGCCTTCTTCATCAAAACCTCTCCTGAATTCAATTTGATTGAACGCTTGCTCGGCCAATTATGGGGTCGCGAGGCGCCATTGTCCAAGCCCGCTCCATTTCTGTAGCATCCAAGAGTCTCGATCTGGGGTCCCCTATGGTCAGTCTCGGTTTTCGGCTCTTTCTACTCGGTAGTGGATGTGGTAGAGATTGAACAGTGCCTGGTATCTGCATCGGGCAGTTCCGAATTCAGGCGGGTCAGAAAAAAAAGGGGGAATGCATGGATCGACGCAGCATGGATCGACGCAGGTTTTTGAAGCAGGGTAGCATCGGACTTGCGGGAGCGACGTTATGGGCTTGCGGAAACTCGCAGGTAGGCGACGCCCAGAGGGCCCCGGCAGCGGCAGAGTTCTTGGCCTCCATGCTCGAGAACTCGCCCTTTCGCTTCGGGTTCCAGAGCTATTCCCTGCGGCATTTCTCCGCAACAAAGGAGCTGGCCAGGGAAGCGGAACACCTCAGACTCCCTTTTGTGGAAGTCTTTAACGGTCACCTGCCCACCGACGCCACTGACGAGGAGATCAGCGGATTCAAGCAGGCTCTGGCCCGGGCCGGTGTTGAGATCAACGCCTTCGGGGTCGAGGGCTTTAGCGCCGATCACGAAGCCAATCAACGGCTGTTTCAATTTGGTCAGAAACCTGGGTGTTGAAAACTTGAGTGCCAATCCGTCCAAAGATGCCTTCGAGAGCCTGCAGCGCCTGCTGGCCGAGTACGACATCCGAATTGCCATTCACAATCACGGTCCGGAGGATGAACGATGGCGTCGTCCCGAATGGATTCTGGAGGCGGTCAAAGACCTGGATCCCAGGATTGGAGCCTGCGTCGACACGGGACACTACCTGAGAGCCGGTGTCGATCCGGTCAAAGCCATTCGGATGCTCGGTTTCCGCGTCTGGGGCGTTCATCTGAAAGACTTCGACGCCAGCTCCGAGGAGCAGATTGTCGGCCAGGGTCGCCTCAACCTCGTGGAGACCTTCCAGGCGCTGGTTGATGTAGGTTTCAAGGGCCCGCTCTCCCTCGAATACGAAGCCCACATGGAGAATCCGGTGCCGCACATGCGGGAAGGGCTGGCCGCGGCTGCCGAAGCGCTAGCCCGGATGTAGAGAAGGGGCGAGAAATGGGGAAAGCCTACTCTGTCCCCTTTTTCAGAACCCTCTCTCTACGTAGATCAGCACAATAGAGAGCAGTGCCAGAGCGTACATCGCGGGTTTCACCTCTCGCGCCCGTCCCGCCAGAAGAAACAGTACCGCATGAGCCAGAAACCCCCACAGCAGACCGGCTGTGATGGAGAAGGTCAGCGGAATGAGGATGATGATCAGGAAACCGGGCAGCGCCTCTTCCAGAGCCCCCTTCTCCGACGGGACACCACTTCGGAACATCACGAGTCCCACCACGATTAGAACCGGAGCTGTGGCAAACAACGGAACGGCCGCGGCCAGCGGGGCGATGAAGAGAAACGGGAAGAAGCAGAGACCGGCGAACACAGAAGTGAGCCCTGTTGTCCCACCCACCGAGATTCCAGCCACACTCTCCACATAAGTCGTGGCCGGGGAGGTTCCAACCAGTCCCGATCCGACAGTGGCCACGGAGTCCACAATCAGAGCCCTTTTCAACCTGAGAGGATTCCCCTCCTTATCCACCAGCCCGGCTGCCTGAGCGACGCCGACGAGGGAGGCCAGAGAATCAAAAAGATCCGTAAAAAGCAGCGCTATGGCGGCAGGGATCAGGGCGAGTTGGAGGGCTTCGAGGGGGCGCATCTGCAAAAAGGCAGTTGAGAAATCAGGGGTGCTTAGCAGACGGTCGGGCAGCGTAACCAGCCCCATCAGCCAGGCTGCAGCGCTGATGGCGAGAATCGACACCAGAAACGCCACCGGCCTGTACCGGTCCCACACCATACAGATCACCACCAGGCCGGACATTGCCAGAGCAGTCGGCATTCCAATGTCACCCATCTTGACAAGAGTCGATGTATCGGCCGCCACGAGACCGGCATTCTTCAGCCCCAGGAAGGTCAGCAGAAGCCCGATTCCTGCGGCCGTGGCACCTCTCAAGTGACGGGGAATCGCCTCGATTATGAGAGCTCGAACCGGCGTCATGGAAAGTGCCAGGAAGGCGACGCCTGTCCAGAATACCAGACCCAGTGCCACTTGCCAGGGAATCTCCCGGCCTGCAATCAATGTGTAGGCGACGAAGGCGTTGAGCCCCATTCCAGGAGCCAGAGCGTAAGGCAGACGAGCGTAGACTCCCATGAGTATCGTCGCGAGACCGGAGATGAGTACCGTGGCCGTGAGAGCGCCCGAAAAAGGGATTCCCGATCCATCTCCCAACAGTATGGCCGGATTGACGAAGATCACGTAGGCCATGGTGAGGAAGGTCGTCACACCAGCCACGGCTTCACGGTAAAGGACACGAGCTTCCACGTTCATTTCTTATAAGCAGCAGGGCTGACCCTTTCGGTTCCCGCGCCTTCACTTCCATGAAATAATGTAGATCCCATGGATCGAAAACTGGCGTGGCCGGTGCTCATCCTTGCTCTCGCCCTGCTCGCACTCTACGGATACTGCTATTCGGTGCGAACGGCGGATCAGCTTGCACGAGACGCCGGGGCCGAGATCAGTGTCACTCTGGAGAAATCTATCGGGGCGGTGAGCGAGCTGGCGGGTCGATTTCGCTCCGAGAGAATCACGCAGACGTTTCGGGCTGCGATTCCCGAAATCAAGTCTGCCGGCTCGGGTCGACTGGAAGTGGCGACCGCCATGGTTACGGAGACTTTTGAGAGAAGTGCCGAGCAGAAGATCCTGTGGGGGTTGCTGTCTCTGGGGTCCACTATCAGCCAGATTCATGTTCCGGTGACCTATCGTTACCATGTCGAGTTAACGGATCCCTGGAAGATCGAAGTGTCGGGGCCGACCTGCCTGGTCTTTGCCCCGCCCATCAGACCCAGCCAGCCCCCGGCTATTCATACGGACCAAATGGAAAAGCGCAGCCAGAGTGACTGGACACTCATGAATGGTGAAGACCAGTTGGAAAGGCTCGAGCAGAGCATCACGCCCATTCTGCGTGGCTATGCAGAAGATTCCAGGCACCTGAACCTGGTCAAAGACAAGGCTCGCCTCACCATTGGCAAGTTCATCAAGGACTGGCTGCTGCGTGAGGATCAGTGGAGGGAGGATCGGTTTCGCCGTGTAGTGGTCTTCTTCCCCGATGAGGTGCTCCACCTCGAGCAACCTCTGGAAGTAGAGAAGCGGTGACCGATCAATAGGTGGCTCGCCCGCCCGAGAGATCGTAAACCGCCCCGGTTGAGAACGAGCACTCCGGACTGGAAAGATAAGCCACCAGGGCAGCTACTTCTTCGGGCTGGCCCATTCTCCCCATGGGAATCTTGGCGATCAGTGCCTCGTGCACCTCCTGGCCCACCAGTTTGGCACCCTCGGTCTCAATTACAGCCGGGCAAATGCAGTTCACGGAGACGCCGGTCAGGGCCAGTTCCTTTCCTAGAGCTTTGGTCAATCCGATCACCCCCGCCTTGGCCGTTGAATAGGGGGTCAGATCGGGATTCCCTTCTTTTCCGGCCATAGAGGAGATGTTCACAATGCGACCGTAGCCCCGTTCAACCATGTGAGGGGAAAAAACCTTGCAGCCGTAGAACTGCGTGGTCAGGTTGAGAAGGAGTGACTTTTCCCACACTTCATTGGACTGCTCATGGATGGGCGCACCCGGACACGGCCAGCCGACGTTATTGACCAGGATCTCCACCTTTCCATAAGCATCCAGAACCGTTCCAGCGAGTTTCTGCAACGCCTCCCAGTCGGACACGTCAGCCTCATGCACGATAGCTCCAGCCCCGACAGCCTCGATGTCCCTGGCCACTCGCGCAGCAGTTTCACCATTGATGTCTACCAGAACAACTCGAGCGCCTTCCCGGCCCAATCTCTGGGCGATCGCCTGGCCGAGTCCCTGGCCGGCTCCCGTGACAACCGCAACATGATTCTCCAGGCGTCCTGAAATCGTCGTTTCCATGGGAGAAGTTATACCCCACCGGGGTTCTAGGTGCTAGGTGCTGGGTTCTAGGTGCTGGACTCTCTGAGAGGGAGGGGCCAACAGTAAGCTCTTCCAGAACCCAGAACCTAGAGCCTATTTCATGGGAAAGAGAAAACTCAAAACCAGCACCTCAACCAGGCCCGCAACCCCAATCGTAGCCAGGAGGGGGGTCCAGGTCTGCAGTGTCTGCTTCTCCGTGAAGCCGCTCATCTTGCACACAACCCAGAATCCACTGTCATTCATCCAGGAAATCGGCAAGCCTCCAAAGCCGATCGCGGCAAACAGATAGACGGGGTGGCAGGGCAGGACGGGCTCACTCCCCAGGATGGCCGCCATCATGCCCGAGGCGGTGATCATGGCAACCGTCCCCGAGCCCTGAGCGATCTTCATAATCGAGGCCAGGATCCAGGCCAGCAAGATATACCCGGCCGCGGCGTATTGAGCGTCCCCCATCCATCCCTGCAGGGCGTCACTGATGCCGCTGCGCGCGAGCATCTTTCCAAACGCTCCTCCGGCGGCAGTGATGAGGATGATCACACCGGCGCTGAGAATGGCTGGCTCCAGCTTCTCGCTAAAGGTACGCAGCGAGAGTCTCTGATGCCAAATCAGAAGAGCAGCCGCAAACCCGGTGCCGATGAGCAGGGCCATGTTCTTGTTCCCGAGGAAGGCAGCAGTGGCCAGCAGCCAGTCCGGAACCGTAAGAACAGTCCCCTCCACCAGTGTCTCGAGTACCGTGTTGGCCGATATGAGCACGACGGGAAGGAGGACCGGCAATACGGAAGGCAGGAATCTCGGCAACCTGGCTTCTGGCTTGTGCAGAATCTCCTGCAACTGCTCATCGTCGACCCCCAGTGCCGGTCCCGGAGAGATGTTCATGCGGCGATTGATGGAGCTGGCCAGCCACAATCCTACCGCAGCAGGAAACAGTCCCAGCAGAAAGCCGAATCCGATCGCCGCTCCCAACGTCAGACCCTGATCGGAGAGATTCTCGACCATCAGGAGGGGACCGGGAGTCGGAGGAACCAGAGAGTGGGTGATTGCGCCCCCGGTGCAAATGGCGAGAACATAGAGAAGAAAGTTCTTCCCGGTGCGAAGTCGCAGGGCCCGGGCCAGCGGGATCAGCAGGAAAAATACGGTGTCGAAAAAAACGGGGATGGACAGGAAGTAGCCACTGCTCAGGAGCGCCAGAGGTGCCCGTTTTTCTCCCAGGAAGGCGAGCAGCCGCCGGGTAATCTTGTCAGCGGCACCGCTTTCCATGAGGCACTGGCCAATGATGGCGGCCAGGACGATGACCAATCCGATGCTGGCCGCCGTGTTGCCAAATTCCCGTGTGGTCAACTCTAGAGCCTGAACCGCATCCGCACCAGGCTTCCGGGGCCTCATCTCCAGGCGTTCCCTCACTTCATCGCGAAGTGTCCGCCTCAGCTGCTCGTGCTCACTCGTCGTGATCTCTCCGCTCTCCAGCCTGAAGTCCAGTCTGGACGTCTCGAACTCCACCTCTTCCCTGAGACCGAGCGGAACAGGGGAGAGCAGCCCGACCAAGAAGGCAGCCAGAATGAGCGCCAGAAAAGGATGGATCTTGAAGACCGTAATGGCCAGAATGACGAAAAGAATGCCTGTCAGAAGAACTGCAAACGCCATCATGAAAGTGTGTCTATTGCTGGCCCAACATCAAACGTAAGGACGTCACCGGCCAGGGAGGAGACTCCGGACCAGCTTCCCAACTCGAGCGGGGAGGCCTGGAGCCTCCCGGTTTTCTTCTATGAACTGAACGATTGCCGATCCTACGACGGCTCCTTCCGCCCACTGCCAGACCCGTTCCACATCTTCCCGCTTGGTAATTCCGAATCCCACTGCTATGGGCAGATCCGTAAACCTGCGAACCCGTTCCACCGTGGCAGGCACGGATTCGGAGACATCTGTCTGCCGACCCGTAACCCCTGTACGGGCCACCAGATAGAGAAAACCCCGGCTGCTCTTGGAGATGGCTTCGAGCCTTTGATCCGAAGACGTAGGAGCTGCCAGGAAGATCGTTTCGAGACCCTTGAACGGATTCAGTCTCAGGTATTCCTCGGGGGTCAGGTCAGAGATGAGAATGCCATCCAGTCCGACTTCCCGGGCCCGTGCTTCCAGCCTTGCCAGCCCATACTGGTAGACGGGATTCATGTAGGTCATCAGGATGATGCCGGTATCCGATTGCGACCGAAACTGGCGGATCACATCGAGCATGTCATCGATCGAGTAGCCGTGTTGCAGAGCCGAAAAAGAAGAGCGCTGGATGACGGGACCGTCAGCGATCGGATCCGAGAAAGGAACCCCCAACTCGATGACGTCGGATCCGGCCGCGGCCAGTTCCAGCAGGATTTCCAGAGTCGTCTCCAGGTTGGGGTGACCGGCAGTGACAAAGGGAAGAAAACACTTATTCCTGGTGCCGAAGATTTCTGACAGTCTCGACATCTTTGTCTCCCCGTCCGGAAAGGTTTACGATCACCACCGGGCTATCGCCGAGTTGGCTGAGCGTCCCATCTTCCCCCATCCTGAGAAGCTGAGCCACTGCATGGGCGGATTCCAGTGCCGGCATGACGCCTTCCAGCTGATTCAGCTGGTCAAAGGCCTCCAATGCCTCCTGATCCGACACTGCCGTGTACTTGACCCGTCCCAAATCATGAAGCAGCGCGTGCTCGGGCCCGATCGAGGGATAGTCCAGCCCGGCCGAGACGCTGTGCGTCTTCGCGATCTGCCCTCCCTCGTCCTGCAGAACGTAGCTGAAAGTCCCGTGGAGAACACCCTGTTTCCCCCCTTGAAAGCGGGCGGCATGCTCACCCAGTTCCAGCCCGCAACCTCCTGCCTCCACGCCGATCATTTCAATCTGAGGATGCTTCAGAAACTCGTAGAACAGACCGATCGAGTTGCTGCCTCCCCCCACACAGGCGATCAATAGTTCAGGAAGCCGACCCTGCTGGTCGAAAATCTGCCTCTCGGCCTCACGCCCGATGACGGATTGAAAGTCTCGAACCATCAACGGATAGGGATGGGCTCCCAGCACCGAGCCAAGCAGGTAATGCGTGGTGTCGACATTGGTCACCCAGTCGCGCATGGCTTCATTGATCGCGTCCTTGAGCGTGCAGGAACCCGCATCAACCGGAGTCACCTGAGCTCCTAGCAGCTCCATTCGAAAGACATTCAAAGCTTGCCGGCGCATGTCCTCCGTGCCCATGTAGATCTCGCACTCCAAACCCAGGAGCGCACACACGGTGGCAGTAGCAACTCCGTGCTGCCCGGCACCGGTCTCCGCAATGATTCGGCGCTTCTCCATGCGCCTGGCCAGCAGGCCCTGCCCCATAGCGTTGTTGATCTTGTGAGCGCCGGTATGGGCCAGATCCTCCCTTTTCAGGTAGACGGTGGCGCCCACCCTGCGGGATAGCCGATCCGCCCGATACAGGGGAGTCGGTCGCCCCACGAAGTGTTTGAGCAGGTAGCCCAGTTCCTCCTGAAAAGAGCTATCGGAGCAAGCCTCTCGATACGCCTTTTCCAGTGCCTCCAGCGGAGACATCAGTGTCTCAGGAACGAACTTGCCCCCGTACACACCGAAGTGGCCATCAAGATCCGGTTGCGAGAGGTGCTCCGAGCTCTGGTTCGATGAGCGGTCTTGATTCGTTTCGCTCACGGTTGTTGCTTTCCTGTGAAGTACTTCTCCCGGGCGTTTCGTAAAAAGAGTTGGATCTTGCGTGGATCTTTGCGTCCAGGAGATTCTTCCACACCGGAACTGACATCCACTCCGGTCGGATTCAGCATCTGAATTGCCTCACCGACGTTGTCAGGCGTCAGTCCTCCCGAGAGGATGAAGGGTCGCTGCAGGGAATTCAAGCTCTGCCAATCGGCTTTGATCCCGCGCCCCCGAGAGCTGTCGAGAAGGAGCTCGCAGTTGGGGAAGGATTCCATCTCACCTGGCTCTACCGCTACCCATACTTTCTTTCCAAAGTTGCGGATCTCCTGCTCGCGCTCCAGACCATGCAATTGAAGGACATCGAGTTCGGTTATCGGAGCCGCCTCGGGAGAGCCAACGAACACACCCACTTTCAAGCAGGAGGAGGGCAGAGAGCCCATGATCCTGGCAGCCAGGGACGGGGTGACGCAGCGGGGGCTCCGGGGATAGAACACGAAGCCCAGCGCATTGGCTCCGCATCTCACAGCCCAGCGGGCATCTTGCACACAAGTAATTCCACAGATCTTAATGATTGGATTCTGGGTTCTCGGTTCTGGGTTCTGGGTGTTCGGCTCCGCGTTCACTTCAGTTTCCCCTGGTCTCTCCGCCAAGCAATTCCCGAAGGACTTCACCCGGCTCCTGGCTGTTCATGAAGTGGGACCCGATGAGAAAGCCGGAGAAGCCTGCTTGGCGGAGTTCCAGAAGCTGAGGTCGCTCCGAGAGTCCCGATTCCGCGATCAGTAGATAGCCGTCTTCCCCCTCCAGTCGCCTGGCGATGTCGAACGAGGTTGTCAGATCAATCCGGAAATCATTCAGGTTGCGATTGTTCACACCGATGATGCTGGCTCCCTCGTCAATGGCAATCTCCAGCTCCCAGGGGTCGTGCACTTCCACCAGCACCCCCAGTTGAAACTCTTCGGCGGAGGAGAGCAGGCTGGCCAGTTGCGACCGTTTCAGGCAGGCGACGATGGCCAGGATGGCGGAGGCTCCCCAGGCTCTGGACTCGATGACCTGATAGGTATCGAACAGAAAGTCCTTGCGCAGCAGCGGCAGGTCTGAAAACTCCCTCCGAATGTCTTCCAGAAACGCAGGTTCGCCCGCAAAATACGTCTTCTCCGTCAGAACGGATAGAGCAACCGCCCCGCTGTCGCGGTATTGCCTGGCGACTTCGACGGGCTCCAGTTGACACGGGAAAGGACCCCGGCTCGGGCTCCGGTACTTGACCTCCGCGATGATATTGAGTCCATGGCCCCGCAAAGCCGTATCGAAGGCCGGAGGAGTGCCTTCCGGAATCGCATCCAGGAGCGACCCTCGGGGAAACTGCTTGCGGACAGCTTCCAGTTCCCTCTGTTTGGCAGCAACAATCTCGTCCAGAATGCTGGTACTTCGTGTCATAGAGTGCTTGTTTCAATCAATTCCTGGAGTTTTCGGTAAGCCGAGCCACTCGAAATTGATGCCTCGGCTTGCTTGAGAGCTTCCATCAGCGGAACATCCGCGGCCAGATGAATGGCCGCAGCCGAGTTCATAACGACCAGGTCGCTGAGGTCATCGCGGCGCTTGCCCTCGAGAATCTCGAGACAGAGGCGGGCATTTGTGTCGGGATCCCCTCCCTTGATTTCCGGCGGCGCATCACCCTGGTAATGGAAACCATAATCAGCCGGATCGAGTTCAAACTCGCGGACGGCATCTTTCGTGACCTCGGCGATGCGGGTTGGGGCCCGCACCGAGATTTCGTCTAGACCATCCAGGCTGTGGACTACCCAGGACCGCTTCGTTCCCAGCAGATGCAGGGCCCTGGCAAGGCGCTCGGCCAGTTGCGGATCAAAAACGCCAACCACCTGAAAGGGAGCTCCAGCCGGATTGGTTAGAGGCCCCAACAGATTGAAGATAGTGCGGTGGGGGATTTGTCTTCGAATCCCCGCGACTCGCTTCATCGCGGGATGGAACGCCGGGGCGAAGAGAAAGGCGAGGCCATTGCGATCAAAGCAGCGCTGGACCGTCTCCAGCGGGGCATCGATACGCACCCCCAGTGCCTCCAACACGTCGGCGCTCCCGGAGCGCGAGGTAGCAGCACGGTTGCCGTGTTTCGCGACCGCGATTCCTGCCCCCGCGATCACGAAGGCCGCGGTCGTCGATACGTTAAAAGAAGCAACCCCACCACCGGTTCCTGCCGTGTCCACCAGGTCGGCGCGAGGAGCATCGAGTTTCACGGAGTATTCCCGCATGGTCTGGGCAAACCCGGCGATCTCCTGGGCGGTTTCTCCTTTCACCGAAAGTGCGGTCAGAAAACAGGCGATCGCGATATCGCTGGTTGCCTCCTCAAACAAGGATCCCAGAGCTCCTTGCGCCTCTTCTCTGGAAAGAGCCTCTCCTGATACAAGCTTACGGGTCAGTTCTTCAAGCATAGAAAGTTCTCGAGAAGCACCTTACCCATAGGAGTAAGAATCGATTCGGGATGGAACTGCACTCCATGAACGGGCAGGCTCTCATGCTCCAATCCCATGATCGTCCCGTCTGACGTGCGGGCGGTAATTGTCAGGCAGGGAGGCAGACTCTCTTTCTCAACAACCAGAGAGTGGTAGCGGGTCGCTTCAAAAGGACTGGGAATTTTTGCGAAAAGATCCCCCCCGTTGTGGAGGATCCGGGAAGTCTTGCCGTGCTTCAACTCCGGTGCGGCGACCACTTTTCCTCCGAAGGCCTGCCCGATGACCTGGTGCCCGAGACAGACTCCGAGAATCGGCACCCGATCGGCGAGCTCTCCTACTACTTTCAGAGAGACACCGGCATCATCGGGCGTTCCGGGACCGGGAGAGATAACGATACGCGCCGGCTCGCGATCCAGGATTCGATCTGGTGTGATCTGGTCGTTTCGAAAAACCTCCAGGTGGCATCCGAGCTCCCCCAGGTACTGGACGAGGTTGTAGGTAAAGCTGTCGTAGTTATCCACAACAATCACCTTCATCGGCCTGTTCCCAGGCTGTCGGACAGTTCGAGGGCACGGACCAGGGCAGCCGCCTTGCTGCGGCACTCCTGGTACTCCCGGAGAGGAACCGAGTCTGCCACGATTCCAGCACCGGCCTGCGCCGAGACCTTGCCCTTTTCAAAGACCAGGGTTCGAATGGCGATACAGGTGTCTAGGTTGCCACAAAAATCGATGTAACCTGCCGCCCCAGCGTAAACTCCCCGAGGCGAGGGCTCAAGCTCGTCGATGATCTCCATAGCTCGTACCTTAGGTGCTCCGGTTACCGTGCCTGCCGGGAAACATGCGGCCAGCGCATCGAACCGGTCACAATCACTGCGGAGCTGGCCCGTCAGCGAACTCACTAGATGCATTACGTGGGAGTATTTTTCGACGAACAGAAGATCATTGACTTCCACAGATCCGTACTCGCTGACTCGTCCCAGATCATTGCGTCCCAGATCGACGAGCATCACATGTTCCGCCTTTTCCTTTTCGTCAGCGCGCAGTTCCTTCTCCAACGCCAGTTCCTCTTCGGCGGTATTACCTCGTGGACGGGTACCGGCTATGGGCCGGTATTCCAGGTGAGATCCGTTCACCCGCACCAGCATTTCTGGGGAGGATCCAGCTACGGACACATCTCCCATCTTCAAGAAAAAGAGGTAGGGAGAAGGGTTGATGTAGCGAAGAGCGCGATACACGTTGAAAGGATCTCCCTGGAAGTCGGTGGTAAAGCACTGGGACAAAACCACTTGAAGTATGTCTCCCGCGCGAATGTACTGTTTGGCGGCTTCTACGGCGCCACAGAAATCTTCTCTTGTGAAGTTGGACTGTAGTTCCAGGGTCGGTCTGGCCTCATCTGTCGAGGCCGTCGGAAAGAAGCTCTGCCGCTCCATCCTGTGGTCGGCCAGGAGGCGACCCTCTATTTCATCCAGCTTCTCTTTTCCTTCGTGCGAGAGAATGACAATCTGGTGTTTCACGTGATCGAAGGCCAGGACCGTCGAGTAGAAGTCCATGAGTACGGGGGAAGGGCTCCAATCCGAAGAGTTTGTCGAGGGCAGGCGCTCGAGTTCCCGGATCACGTCGTAAGAGAGGACGCCCACTGCACCACCGGTGAACGGGGGCAACTCGGGATGAGTGGGCAGCAGGGGTGGAAACTCGCCCCTGAACTCTTGCCAGGTGCCCCGGAAGGTTCTCTCCGGATTGACTCCCAGAAAGGAGAACCGACCGATCCGCTCTCCTCCTTCCACCGATTCGAGTAAGAAGGCCCGTTCCTCGTTCCCGGCGATCCTCAGGAAAGCCGAAACCGGGGTTAACCAATCAGCCAGAAGGCTCCGATAGAACACTTTGCCATGCGCGCTCGTCTTGATTCCTTCCACCATAATCACAACCCCTGGTTCTCACCTGGTTCCAAAAAAAAAGCCGTGGAGGAAACTCCACGGCTTTCTTTTGATCTAAATCTATCTCAGCCCTTGAAAACAACTCCTCCTTTGCGGTCTCCGTCTTGTTTCAGATTCGCCAGAGGGTTCGTTGTTTCATGCTGTGATTTCCCACTGAAAAGAATAAAGACGGGGCGGAAAGAAAGTCAAGTCCCTTTTTGCCTCTGACGTCCAGAACCGGAGTACCCAGCGCTGCTAGCCTCCAGACATGGCGCTCAGGAAATCGGCGTTACTGCTGGTCTTCCCAAGCTTATCGATAAGGAGTTCCATCAATTCGGTGACCGAGAGCGGATTGAGCACCTTGCGCAGGACCCAGACCCGATTGAGCTCGTCCTTGCTGAGAAGCAGGTCTTCCTTTCGGGTTCCGGACCGGTTGATGTCGATAGCGGGGAAGACTCTCTTGTCAACGAGTTTTCGATCCAGGTGTAACTCCATGTTTCCGGTGCCTTTGAACTCTTCGAAAATGACGTCATCCATGCGGCTACCGGTGTCGGTGAGGGCAGTTGCCATGATGGTCAGGCTGCCTCCCTCTTCGATGTTTCGAGCGGCGCCAAAGAAGCGCTTTGGTCGCTGCAAAGCATTTGAATCGACACCACCGGAAAGGACCTTTCCGGAGGGCGGAACAATCGTGTTGTAGGCTCGAGCCAGCCGCGTAACGGAGTCGAGAAGAATCACAACATCCTTCTTGTGTTCGACCAGCCGTTTGGCTTTCTCGAGAACCATCTCGGCGACCTGAACATGTCGGGTCGCGGGCTCGTCAAAGGTAGAACTGATGACCTCTCCCTTGACCGACCGCTCCATATCGGTCACCTCTTCCGGACGCTCATCGATCAGCAGGACGATGAGGACCATGTCGGGATGATTGGTGGTGACCGAATTGGCAAGGCTTTGAAGAATCATCGTCTTTCCGGCCCGCGGTGGCGAAACGATCAGCCCCCTTTGGCCCATCCCAATGGGAGTCAGAAGATCCATAACCCGCCCGCTTAGATTTTCCTGCTTGGTCTCGAGACCAATGCGCTGATCGGGATAGATCGGAGTGAGGTTTTCGAAGAAGGTGCGCTCGCGGGCCACATCGGGGTGTTCGAAATTGATGGCTTCGACCTTGATCAAAGCAAAGTAACGCTCACCCTCCTTGGGTGGGCGGACCTGGCCGGACACGGTGTCTCCAGTGTGCAGATCGAACTTCCGGATCTGGGAAGGAGAGACATAGATGTCATCGGGTCCGGGAAGATAGTTGTATTCGGGTGCTCTCAGGAACCCGAACCCGTCGGGAAGAGTTTCCAGCACCCCCTCCGAGAAGATCAGACCACTTCGTTCGGTCTGGGCCTTGAGGATCTGAAAAATCAACTCCTGCTTGCGCATCCCGCTGGCCCCTTCAATCTCAAGGTCCTGGGCAATCTGATTCAGGGCCTGTATGTTCAGCTCCTTGAGTTCCTTGATATTCAGTGATTCCGCTGTCTTGGTGTCACTCATGATTCAAACCTCTTTGATGATTCGCCAGAGTTCCTTCTTTCCCTCTCCGGTCCGAGAGGAATAGGCAATCAAGCTGCTTTCCATGGATCTCTCTATCTGCTCGAGAAAACCTGGACGATGACTCGATCTGACCTTGTCGATCTTTGTTGCAACGACCTGTACGGGGATCTCGTAGGCATCCAGATATTCCCTCATCATCGTCTCCAGCCCGGCCGGCTCGCGACGCGAGTCCAGGATCAGAATTGCTAACTTGATGCGCCCATCCGATTCCAGGAAGTTTCCGATCAACCTCTGCCAGCCTGCGCGCATCAGCTTGGAGGCCCGGGCGTATCCATAGCCGGGTAGATCGGCGAAAATCCATTGATTATTGATGTTGAATAGATTGATGGCCCTTGTCCGACCAGGGGTCGAACTTGTATGGGCCAGTCTCTTCCGCCCGACCAGACTATTGATCAGGCTCGATTTGCCTACATTTGACCGACCGGCAAACACCACCCTGGGGAGGTCAGGTAGGCGACTGGCTTCCTTTCCATTCGCTCCTGCGAGCGAAGTCACAAACGTGCACTCCACAGTTCCTCACCGAAGATATACGGAAGGGAGTACCTTGTATCTAATCCTTAATATTGATGAAAGTGAGTACTCAGTGTCTGCGCCGCCTCTGGGGCGTCACGTGATATCTGGATCCGCGAGAGCCTTGAAGGCCCTACATGGGAATGCGTTCTCCCTTTACTGATGGACTCCCGTCCGGTCGCCACCTTCCATTGCGGGGGGCAGTGGCTTGCTTACATATTCGTCCCCGTCTGCTGACGAAAGCGGTGAACTGACCAGGGCCAGTTCGAGAACATCGTCCATTTGCTCGACAAACGTGAACTCTAGGTCTTCCTTAACCAACTCGGGGATATCTTTCATATCCTTCCGATTCTCCTCCGGAAGCAGAATCGTTTTGATACCGGCCCGATGCGCCGCCAGAACCTTCTCTTTCACTCCACCGATGGGCATGATGCGACCGCGAAGCGTAATCTCGCCCGTCATCGCGATATCGCGGTTCACCGGGATCCCTGTAAGCGAAGATGTCATAGCAGTCGCCAGAGTGATTCCCGCAGACGGGCCATCCTTCGGAATGGCACCCTCTGGCACGTGCACATGGATGTCGGAGACTTTGTGAAAATCCTTGCTCAACCCGTATTGTTTGGCGCGGGAGCGAACAAAAGATAGAGCGGCCTTGGCCGATTCCTGCATAACTTCTCCCAGCTTTCCGGTGAGCAGCAGGTCCCCCTTGCCCTCCATGGTGCTGCACTCGGTTAGCAGGACTTCGCCGCCCATCTCGGTCCAGGCCAGCCCCGTCGCGAGACCGACCTCATTTGTCTCAGAGGCCATCTGGTTGCGGTACTTGGCCGGGCCCAGAAGGTCGATCACAGCTGCCTCGTCGACATCACACTTGAAATCTGCGGTCTTACCTTTTGCGCTTTGGACCACTTTGCGGGCAAGCTTCCGGCAGATGCGTCCAATCTCCCTCTCCACGTTTCGTACGCCCGACTCTCTAGTGTATCCCCGGATGATCTTCTGAATAGACTCCGGCAGAAAGACCACCTTGGAGTTCTTGAGCCCTTTCAGTTCCTTTTGCTTCGGGATCAGAAAGAGTTCAGCGATCTGCGACTTGTCGTACTCCGTGTATCCGGACAGTGGGATAATCTCCATCCGATCCTGCAGCGGCCGCGGAACGGTGTGGAGAACGTTGGCCGTGCAGATAAACAGTACCTGTGACAGATCCAGCTCGGTGTCGAGATAGTGATCGATGAAGGTTGCATTGTGTTCCGGATCAAGAACCTCCATCAGCGCCGCAGAGGGATCGCCTCGAAAGTCCATGCTCATCTTGTCGATCTCGTCGAGGAGCATCACCGGATTCTTGGTGCCGGCCCTTTTCATCATCTGGACGATCTGACCCGGCAGAGCTCCAATGTAGGTTCTTCGATGTCCTCGAATCTCCGCTTCATCACGCACACCGCCGAGGGATAGCCTTACAAACTTCCGTCCCGTCGCCCTTGCAATGGATCGACCCAGAGAGGTCTTCCCCACTCCCGGTGGTCCCACAAAACAGAGAATAGAACCCTGATTCTTCTTCCTTGAAAGGCGGCGGACGGCCAGAAACTCGAGAACCCGCTCCTTCACATCTTCCAGCCCATAATGATCCGCGTCCAAGATCTTTTCGGCTCTCTTAATGTCCCGGATCTCCCGACTCTTTTTGTTCCAGGGAACTGAAATCAGCCAGTCCAGGTAAGTCCGACTTACCGTCGTCTCGGCGCTCATGGGAGGCATTTGCTCGAGTCTGCGGATCTCGGCATCGGCCTTCTGCCTGGCATCCGGGGGAAGCTGTGCCTCTTCGATTTTCTCCTTGAGCTCCTCGATCTCGTCCTTCTCGCTTCTCCCCAGCTCTTTTTGAATCGCCTTGATCTTCTCGTTTAGATAGTACTCACGCTGGGCCTTTTCCATCTGCTTCCGGACTCTTCCCCGAATGGATTTGTCCATCTTGATCTTTTCGATTTCGACCTCGATCAGTTCGCAGATCTTTTCCATCCGCTCAATCGGATCCGTGACTTCGAGCAGAGACTGTTTTTCTTCCACCGAAACCGGCAGATTAGCGGCCACGCTGTCGGCCAGGCGCTCGTCTTCAGCGCTCTGCACCGCCTGAATGACAGCTTCATAGTTGACATTGGGATCGAGCTTGGAGAACTGCTCGAAGAGATTGTGTAATCGCTTTGTCAAGACGCTCAGTTTTGCTTCTGCGACCTCCACCGTCGGGAGAGCCTTGACTTCAGCCACAAAGTACCCCTGCCGGCTGGCCACGCGGATTGTCCGGGCCCGCCTCATGCCCTCAACCAGGACACGAATGTTGCCGTCGGGAAGCTTCAGGCTCTGAACAATGGCCGCAACCGTCCCCACCTGGAATATGCCTTCTGGAGCGGGGTCATCTTCAGTGGCATCCATCTGAGTCGCAAGATAGATTCTCTTGTCGCCCTGAAGAGCCTTCTCAAGGGCCAGGACAGATGAAGTCCGTCCAATCACGAAGGGCACCATCATGTGAGGAAAGACCACTACGTCCCGAATGGGCACCATCGGGCAAATGTATCTAGTCTCTTCGAGCTCTGTTTTATCCATTCTGGCTCTAGTTCCTTCTACGAGTCTCCAACAACCTTAGACTTCCTTCGAGCCCAACCGTTTCAAAAATCCCGTGGTCCTGGGTTTCTGTGACGGAAGTCCGGAACTCGGAAAGAGCGAACTGACGAGAGGATGAAGGTCGGAATCACCCGGCCTTTTCCAGGAGTTTGAAGACAACCTCCTTGTTCTCAACCATCTCTCGGGTCACTACGAACTCCTTTACGTTCTTGGAACTGGGGAGTTCGTACATCAAATCTAACATAAGATCTTCAGTGATCAACCGCAAGCCGCGTGCTCCAATCTTCCGTTCCATCGCCAACTCCGCGATCGCCTCCAGGGCGTCCTCGGTGAAGCGGAGGGCCACGTTCTCAAACTCAAACATCCGCTGGTACTGTTTCGTCAACGCGTTCGCCGGCTTGGTCAGAATCTCCACCAACGCTCCCTTATCAAGATGATGGAGGGTGCATATGACAGGCAGACGTCCTACAAACTCCGGTATCAGCCCGTACTTGATGAGATCCTCAGGCCGGGCGTGAGACAACACATCTGCTTCGATCGCCTTTTGCCAGCGGCTTTCCGATACGCCCGAGCGGAACCCGAGAGTGGATCTTCCGAGTCGTTTTCGGATGCTCTTGTCCAGACCGACAAAGGCTCCACCGCAAACGAAGAGGATGTTCGTCGTGTCAATCTGAACGAACTCCTGATGGGGATGCTTGCGTCCTCCCTGGGGTGGGACGTTGGCAACCGTGCCTTCCAAGATCTTGAGCAGAGCCTGCTGCACGCCCTCCCCGGAAACGTCACGGGTTATGGACGGGTTCTCGTCCTTACGCGAAATCTTGTCAATCTCATCGATGTAGATAATCCCCTGCATGCAGCGCTCTCTGTCGCCCCCGGCCGCCTGCAGTAACTTGAGGATGATGTTTTCCACATCTTCTCCCACATAGCCGGCTTCTGTGAGAGTCGTTGCATCGACGATGGCAAAAGGTACAGAGAGCATTCGGGCAAGCGTCTGGGCCAGGAGCGTTTTTCCAGTCCCGGTTGGGCCGATCAGCAGCACGTTGCTCTTAGCGAGCTCTACATCCTGATGGCGGCGAGTTCCCATCTTGAGTCGCTTGTAGTGATTGTAGACGGCCACCGCCAGTTTCTTCTTGGCGATTTCCTGGCCGATGACGTACTGATCGAGAAACTCTCGGATTTCGGCTGGTTTCGGGAGTTTGTCCTGTAACCCGGATGCTTCCGATGCGAGATCGTCTGAAATGATCTCGTTGCAAACGTCGACGCACTCGTCACATATGAAGACAGTGGGTCCGGCTATGAGCTTTTTAACGTCGTTCTGGCTCTTATTGCAAAAGGAACAACGAAGGACCTCTTCACTTTCTTTCTTCACTTGGAACCACCCCTACTTGCTCAAGCCACGATCAACCAGAGCGACACGCCTGCCACAGCAACAACTTCAAAAGACAGGACAGATGGGACCGAACGGCCCCTACGTGTGCTTCTCGATGATCAGGTCAATAATACCATACTCCTTTGCCTGGTCGGCATTCATAATGTAGTCACGATCGACGTCTTGCTCAATCTTTTTCAGGTCTTTTCCCGTGTGTTTCGAGAGGATTATATTTGTCATTTCACGCATGCGAAGAATCTCTTTGGCGTGGATGTCGATGTCAGTCGCCTGACCGGAAAGCCCGGCCATGGCGGGCTGGTGGATCAGAATTCTGCTGTTGGGCAAAGCGAAGCGCTTTCCGGAAGTACCGGCGGCCAGGAGAAGAGCACCCATCGAAGCAGCTTGACCGATGCAAATAGTGGTCATGTCGTTCTTCACAAACTGCATCGTGTCGTAGATGGCCAAGCCGGCAGTAATGGATCCGCCGGGTGAATTGATGTAGAGGGAAATGTCACGATCCGGGTCCTCTGCCTCCAGGAACAACAGCTGGGCCGTCACTAGATTGGCCATATTGTCATCGATTGGGGTGCCCAGAAAGATGATGTTGTCCTTGAGCAGCCGCGAATAAATGTCGAACGCACGCTCCCCTCGGTTGGTCTGTTCGACAACCATTGGAATCAACGTCATGCCATTACCCTTTCCGACCCCAACGCGGGGGGAGAGACTCGAGCTCGCGCCGGCGAGCCAGCCCCCAATTGAATTATCATCCGTCGACCGTTGCCTTCTCAACGAGGAGGTCAATCACTTTTTTCCTTTTCAACCGACCAAGAAGTTCTTCTCGGTGCTCATCCTCGGCAAAATACTGCCTGACTTTCGCACTGGACTCATGATTTGACTCCGACAGTCTCTTGATCTCGGAGTCCACTTCTTCCTCGGTCACTTCAATTGCTTCCTTGCGGGCTACTGCTTCGAGCCCAAAGTGAGCGCGAACTTCCTTCTTGGCCGGCGCCTCGAATTCGTCTCTCATCTTGTGCCAGTCAAGTCCCGCCTTGGCAGGGTCAACGCCTCTCGAGGCCAGGCTGAAGGCAAACTCCCGCAGCTTGTTGTCGACCACTTCCTCGACCAGAACCTCCGGAACCTCAAAAGTCGTGAGATCCACCAGTGCTTCGACGGTCTTGTTGCGGATTTCCTCTTCGCGGCCAGATTCGGCCTGCTGCAAGACTTCCTCCAGCAAGCTTCCCTTGAGTTCTTCCAGACTTTCAAAGTCTCCAATATCCCTGGCAAAATCATCGTCCAGCGATGGTACCTGCTTGTTCTTGATATCGTTCAGTTGGATGTTAAACTCTACGCGCTCGCCTGCCAGCTTGCGATCGGGGTAATCGGGCGGATACGAGACCGGGAAGACTTTCTCTTCCGTTACATTCAGCCCCAGCAGAGCTTTGGTAAAAGCCTCGTGTGTCTGTTCGCCTCCGACTTCCAAAACCACGTTCTCATCAGCTATAGGATCGAGACCCACCAGAGGCAACCCTTCTTCCGAAACAAATCGACCATGAAGGTCAATCACGGCATAATCTCCCAGATCCACGCCCCGGTCCTCGATCACAATCAAGCTTGAATGCTTCTCCTGGAGCGCATTCAGTCGTTTTTCCAACACTTCTTCCGAATCCGGTGGGGGATCCAGCCTCACCTTCAGCCCGGCATAGTCAGGGAGTTCGAAAGTTGGTTTCACTTCGAACTCGGCTACATACTTGAGTGCTTTCCCTTCCTCAAAATCCAACTCTCCAACATTCGGAGAGCGAACGGGGCTGACGTCTTTCTCGTGGATGGCCTGCTGATAGGATTCCGGTACCAGACGCTTGATCACTTCCTCCCGGATGTCTCTTTGAAACCGGCGTTTCACAAGGCTGAATGGAGCGCGCCCCTTCCGGAACCCGGGCAGATCGGCGTGCTTCTTGAACTCACCGGCAACCCGATTGAATTCCTCGGAAGTCACCTGTGCGGAAATCTCCACCGAGAGCTTCTTCTTGACGTTGCTGACGTCCTTGAGGACTGATTGAATCTCCATATTCCCCAGTGTGTTAACGCAACTGCGCTCTCTACATTAGATGTTTCGCAACAGTTTGCGTGGCAAAAACTTGTGGATTATATTTCCGGCTGCATGCGTGAACAAGATCGTCTGGAACGGAAACTGAAGGCGGAGGCGTTTGATCGCCTGACTGAGAAGTACCGGAGCCTTGAAGACCATGACGGATTCTACAGTCGCAATTGGCTGGAGCTGTCTGAACAGCTGGAAACGGAACTCAACCAGTTGAAATGGGTGCTGAGAACAGGAAAGGATCCATCAGGTTCGTCGTAGCGCTGCCTGAGCTTCCGCCTCCAGTTGCCGGATTGATGACAACCCCGGCTCGTGCAGCTGTCCGTTGGAAGCAACGACGCCGCGGTTTCTGGCCAGTGTCGCTCCCTGCGAAAAATCGAGGGCGCTTCCGTCCAGGTCGGTAACCTGACCACCAGCTTCCTCGACGACCAGGGAACCGGCAGCCTGATCCCAGATTTTTTCCTTGTAGTCGACGCGTGCAGGGGAAATTAGACGCAGCAGCAACTCTCCTCGACCGGAAGCCAGCAGGCCGTATTTGGCCTGGCTGTCCATCAAGACCGGTTCGACAGCGGAACCCAGATGATGAAGAATCCGCTCGAAAAGACTGGTGTTTGTGTGTCCGGCCTCGACGGACCGAAGCAGTCGAGCCTGACCGGGATCAGAAACAGACGAGACGCGGAGGGGCTGGAAGTCGGCTTCCCCCCGCAGAGGGCGCATCCAGGTTCCTTCGCCCCGAACCGCCACAAAGAGTGAACCGAATTGAGCGGGTGAGTTACCGAGAACGGAAAGATTGGGACAGGCCAGAACCCCGACCTGAACCCTTCCCTCTTCAATAAGAGCCAGGGCTGTGGCAAATTGTGCCTGTCTCAAAAAACCCTTGGTTCCATCGATCGGGTCGAGCGTCCAGAATCTCCCCCTACTAGCAGTGCCGGTGCCTCGATCGATCCACTGCAAGACCGATTCTCGATCTGCAGGCAGACCCTCTTCGGAAAGGAACCCGACTACCTGCTCCAGAGTTTTTCCGCTATCTTCACCGCGCAACTGCTGTGTGTCCTCCTCGGCCACCAGGGTGTCGAAACCCAGTTTCCGCTCCAGCAGCCATCCCACCAGACCCTGCACCGCAAAATCGGCCACCGTGACGGGCGACCGATCCTTTTTGGCCAGTGCCGGCTGCGCCCGCCGCCGCTGAATGATCCGGGCGAGCCGGCCGGACCGCTCGGCAACCTCGAGGGCAAACTCGATTTCGGGGCTGGAGACTTCAAAAGGCATCGGACCTCTATTATTCAGGTTCTGGGTTCGGGGTTCTAGCCCGCATAGATCACCGATTTGGAAATGAAGGTGATTTTGGCAGGCCGGAACGGTTTTCTGAGAGTTTCGCTATCGATCCGGTCCAGGTCGAGTGATGCGGTGGTGTGGATGGTCGTGAATGAACCGTTTTTCGGGCTCGGAAGAGGGTGACGGAATGCATTCAGGCAGAGCTCGGCCTGAGCGATGGAACGATTTCGTTTTTGGGGCGTTTGATCGGGACAGACCTCAGCAGCGCAGAGGAATGGCCTGGAGGTTTCGAACGACGGCAGCGAAGACCTCGCTGTAGGGATAGGCTTCCGACATGGAGATCCAGACGTGGCGGACCGTGAGGCGGACCTGGGCGCCGATCTTCAGGAGCTTCAAGCGAATCGTCTGACACTGAGCGCGAGCCAGGGGGGTCTGCTTCAGTCCGAGACGACGCAAGGCGTGCATGAGCATGTAGGCGGCGGAGGACAGATACAGCCGGAGTTGATTGGCGCGCATCGTTGCCGCGCTGGTCCGGTCGGCGAACAGACCCAACTGCTATTCTTTTATGCGGTTCTCCATGTCGCCCCGCGCACAGTAGAAGTCTTCGTAGAGCGCGCGGGCCCCCAGGCGTTCCGGCGACAGGGAGGTGACGACGAATCGGGGATTGGCACCTTTCTCCAGGAACTCGGCCTTGCCGACGACGCGTCGCTCCGAGGTCCAACTGTGGCGAGTCCGGTAGCGGAAATCCTTGAACACCCGCGCCGGTCGCCCGGTGGCGTTGAACTCGGCTTCGGCCTGAGTCATCGCTTCGGCGCTCTCTGACTTGAGCCGATCATTGTTGGCCAACCCCATCACGTAATCCACGTGATGGTCTTCACACCAGCGGAGCAAGTCATCCCGGCAAAAGCCCGAGTCGGCCCGGATGACGATCGAGACCTCCGGCCAGCTCTGCCGAATCCGGCCGACGATCCGTTCCAGTTCCTCCACCGATCCCGCGGCCCCATCGATATTGGAACACCGCAACCGGGCGCACAGCAGATGCTCCCCCGAGAAGATGTACAGCGGGAGATAACAGTAGTGGCGGTAGTAACCGTGAAAGAACCGGCCTTCCTGCTGGCCATGGATCGGGTCGTCGGTCGCATCCAGATCCAGCACGATCTCCTCGGGCGCCGATTCGTGGGACTCCACGAAGGCATCCACCATCCAGCCGTCGATCCGGTCCGGGTCCATCGCGATCTTCTTGTACCGCTCCTGCTCATCGACCTCGGCGCCGGTCAACTCCAACCGGTTCAGCGTACACCTGCCCGCCAGCGCCTTCCCCCGATCTGAGGCCTGCCGCCGCCGCTCTCCCAACGGATCGGCTTTGTCCACTGCCACCGCCAGCATTGGATCGGTGCGCAACTGATCATGATCCCTCATATCCCAGACAGAGTCCGTAGATGCGCTGCCCCAACAACTCCTCGACCGTGTGTTCGATCAACCGCGGATCCCGGTGATCCCTGAAACACTCAGCCAGTCCGGCGATCAGACCCGTCCCCCTCTCGACCTCTCGCAACAGCAGCACCCCTGCATCGGAGGTGATCTTCCCGCCGTCGAACCGCGCCTTCACTTTGCGTTGAAATAGTCCGTGAAATTCGAACCTGGCTTGTTTACACTCTGTTCTCATAAGGGCCGCCTCCGTTTGGCTTGGAAGTCGTTCTCGTCAAACGCTTTATACCAAACAGGGCGGCCTTTTCAGGTCCCATCGGTGAGAAATGGCGGCTAGCCCGGATTATGCAAGAGATCTGAATCCGAGTGAGATTTGGGTCCAGAAAAAAGGCCGTAGCTCTCTGATATAAAAGGGTTTACATAAACAACGACCCTAAACAGGAGCTACGGCAATGTTGAAAACAGTCTGCCAGAATACCCTGCCATTTCACAGCCACAGAAACATCACGGCTCGTTTTGATGGGGGGAGTCTCACTTCCGACGCAGGATGGTTGTTGTTTGGATCCCTGGATCGGCAACATCGATTGTGCGAGGGCTTCAGTTCGTGTATTGCGGAAAGCCGGGACCGACGCTACATTCGTCATGACCTGTTGAAGTTGATCCGACAACGAGTGTTGCAGATCGTGGCCGGCTACGAAGACTGTAATGACGCCGATACGCTGCGCTCGGATCCGATGCTCAAGACAGTCTGTGATCAGTTGCCCGAGAGCGATCCCGATTTGGCCACCCAGCCGACTTTCTCCCGCTTGGAGAACTCCGTCACCAAGAAGGATCTGATGCGTCTGAGCCGGTGGCTGCTACGCCGTTATGTGCGCTCCCTGAAGAAGAGACGTCCCGCCAAGATCATCCTGGATCTGGACAGTACCGACGACCACACTCACGGCCAACAGGAGTTCGCCTTCTACCACGGGTATTACCGAAACCACATTCTGCATCCTTTGCTGATCTTCGATGCCGCCACGGGAGACCTGGTCTGTGCCGTGTTGAGACCTGGCAACAAGGGGGCTGCCTCTCACATCGTGCCCATTCTGAAGCGCGTCGTGGAGGCCATCCGACAAGGAGTGGGGACGGATGTCGAGATTGAGATTCGGGCCGACAGCGGCTTTGCCACGCCTCGGCTCTACGAGTTCTGTGAAGGTGAAGAGAATCAACTCCAATATGTCATTGGGTTAAGTCGCAACCCTCGCCTGCAGCGAGTGGTCGAGCCCCTGCTGGATTCGACTCGGGAAAGGTTCGTTGAGCGGGAGGAAAAACAGCGTCAGTTTGACGAGTTTCTTTATCGAGCCAACAGCTGGGATCGATCCCGTCGCGTCATTGTCAAAGTGGAGGTCGATCAGCGCGGGATCAATCGTCGCTTTGTGGTCACCAACCGGGACGATCTCTGCTCCCAATCACTTTATGACCACTACACAAACCGAGGGCAGACCGAGAACTTCATCAAGGCCTTCAAGAATCACCTGAACATGGACCGACTCAGCTGTCATCGATTCCTGGCCAATCAGTTTCGACTCCTCCTGCATGCACTGGCTTACCAGATGTTCGTGCGCCTGCGCGACTATCTGCACGGAACCCCCTGGCACAAGCTCGAAATCGAAACCTTACGTCGTCGTGTCCTCAAGATCGGGGCCCGGATCCGACAAACCACTCGACGCATCTGGGTCCATCTTTCCTCAGCCTTCCCCGAACAACCCCTCTTCCACCTCGTCTTGAGTCGCCTGAACTCCAGTTAGCTTTTCCCAGCTCCCCCGAAAAACCGCTTCCGACACTCTTCCAGGCCCAGATCTGTCTGAAATTCACTCCCCCAACCACTCAAACGCCTCGCCAACCGATATTCTTCGCAAATCCGCCTGTCACAACTGCCCGCTTCCGAGTTGGGCCACTTCTCGAGTCGTTTTTCAACACCGGACTACGGTTTTTGCATAATCCGGGCTAGGTGCTGGGTGCTGGGTGCTGGGTGCTGGGTGCTGGGTGCTGGGTGCGGGTGCTGGGTCACGCGCTCATTATCATTCGCACCGTTCGGGCTAGTACCAGGCTTCAGGTCCGGGTTCCTCGTGGCGCGCTCGTCTAGACTCGCGCCTCTGTCTACCCGGCGAACCGGAACGCTACCTCAGGGACCCCGCCCTGAGGCGTTGAGGAACTACAACCGCCAAGGAACCCTCAGAGGCAGGAGCGGAAGCGACTGCGTGGCGGCCGTAAGGCCGACATCTTCGGAAGCGACTGCGCAGCAGCGCACAAGCTGCCGGGAAACCTGACAATCCACACATTCTGTCCCCACCACCCAGAACCTAGAACCCAGAACCCCATTCGGAAATTGCGAAGGCTATAAAGAGTGCATAGACGAGCAGGATGCCCGCTGCGATGAGGCGAACCGCTTGAACTCTCCACGTCGCGATCAGCACCAGGCTCCCGGCCAGCACAAGCAGGAGTTCAAGAGGGGCAAAGATATGCCCGTAGTAGCGCGGGTCCCAGTAGGAAACCGGGCTCTCAAAGCGCCAGTCCCAAAAGGGAAAGAAATGACGGTGCGAGTCATGATGGTGGAGCAGAAGATCAGCAAAGCAGTGAAGGATCATGCTCGCGAATAGCGCCAGCAACCAGCGGCGGCCGCGCCAGAAGCTCAGCAGCGCCGCTACTCCCAGCAAAGGAATTGAATTGAAGAGATCGAAGACGGCCTGCCAGAACGGATCATAATAGCCGGTCGACCAGATCCATCTCTCGGCCCGCCCCATCAAGTGCTTCTCCCAGAAATAGAACAGAAACATCGGAGCATCCGGAAGAACCGACCCAATGGTGATGGGAAGAATCAGGTGGGGCTGGCTCCGCCTTCCCAGGAAGAGCAGGTTGAAGACGGTGTGGGCCGGAGTGTGCACTGGATGGTCCCTGGTTCTGGTTCCTGGTTGCCGGTTCCACGTTGAAGGCTGCGGATCCGAAGATCAACTCCTATACTTTACGGGCCGGGTTTCGTACCGTATTCATAAAAGGGAGTACGAACCTCAATGGGAGTCTCGCTGATCCAGGGCCATTGGGCTCTCTACTGCGACAACTACCTGGAAGTGTTTCACATCCCTTATGTCCATTCCGGACTCAATCAGGAGCTCGATTACAGCGCTATACGACAGCGGTCTTTGCCTGTTCGAGCCTGCAAGTGGGAGCCGCCAGAGATGGCGAACACACTCTGGAGCTTGCCGGGTCTTCTCCCGATTACGGCAGGAATATCGGAGGGTATTACTTCTGGCTGTTCCCCAACCTGATGTTCAACTTCTATCCCTGGGGCGTTTCCATCAATGTGGTGCGGCCCCTTTCCGTGGATCAAACCAGGGTGTCCTATCTCACCTACATCTGGGACCAGACCCGGCTCGGCCAGGGCGCCGGTGGCGATCTGGACAGGGTGGAGCAGGAGGATCAATCAATCGTCCGATCAGTCCAGAGAGGTATCCACTCGAGACTCTATGATCGAGGGCGTTACTCTCCAACCCGCGAACAGGGAGTTCACCACTTTCATCGCCTGCTGACCGAGTGGCTGAGCGACTGATGGCAACTCTACCCGACAACCCGCGGAACCCTTTTTATTTTTTCAGGGCCAGGGTCAGGCCGTCGGCGATCGACAGCAGGCTCAGATCGATGCGCTCGTCCCGGAGCAGCTCCTGGTTGATCGCACGGATGGCCACAGTATCCTCGTCCTGAGTGGTTGAATCCGTCAACTTGCCCTCCCACAGGGTGTTGTCGAACAGGATCACACCTCCCGATCTCACCAGTTGGTAGGCCAAATCGTAATAGGCAGAGTAATTCGACTTGTCCGCATCGACAAATGCAAAGTCGTAGCTTCCAGCCTCTCCTTCATCGATCAATCGGCGCAGTGTATCGGTCGCCGGACCCAGCATTAGGTTAATCTTCTGATCGACTCCGGCCACCTTCCAGTAGCGGCGCGCAATGCCGGTCCACTCCTCACTGATGTCGCAGGCGGTGAGAACTCCGTCCCCCGGAAGTGCCTGTGCTACACACAGCGAGCTGTAGCCAGTAAATACACCGATCTCGAGGGCTCGTCGAGCCCCCATCAGTCGAACCAGCAGAGCCATGAACTGACCCTGCTCGGGTGCCACCTGCATCACGCTCTCCTCCATCTGCGCAGTCTCTTCACGGAGACGACGTAACAGATCTGACTCCCTCAGGGACACCTCCAGCAGGTAGTCGTAAAGTTCGTCATTAAGGGGCACGTACTTGGGGGGCATGGTTCTGGCTAATCGTCCAGGAGGCACTCGGCAATCTGCACAGCGTTGAGCGCGGCGCCTTTGCGGAGCTGATCACCGGCCAGGAAGAGAGCGAGACCCCGGCCGTCCGGCTGAGAGAGATCACGGCGGATCCGGCCCACCAGAACATTGTCTCCATGGCTGGCCAGAATAGGTTCCGGGTGCCGATTCGACTCGCGGTCATCCACAACCTCTACTCCTGCAGCCCGCCCCAGAACGGCCCGGGCATCCTCCACGGAAAGATGCTTCTCGAAAGTAAGATAGACCGCTTCACTGTGGGCACGAAGTACCGGCACTCGAACACAGGTAGCCGCAATCCGGAGACTCTCATCGCCGAATATCTTTCTCGTTTCCTCAGCCATCTTGAGCTCTTCTGTGTTGTAGCCCGACTCCGTGTCCATCTTCGATTCGTGGCAGAAGACATTGAAGATGTACTGTCGGTCAAAAAACTCCTGGGTGATCGAATCTCCCGCTGTCCAGTCACGAGCCTGCTGTTCGAGCTCGGCCATGGCGATGGCCCCTGCACCCGAAGCGGCCTGATAGGTGCTCACCGAAATTCGTCGAACCGTGGCCGCTCGATGGAGAGGCCAGACCGCTACGCACATCAAGATTGCCGAACAATTGGGCACTGCGATCAAACCCGAATGGCCGGCCAGGTGGTGAGGATTTACTTCCGGTACCACCAGAGGTGTCCCCGGATCCATGCGGAAGGCCGAGGAGTTGTCGACCACCAGGCAGCCGCTTGCAGTAGCAACAGGAGCGTACTCCCTGCTGATGGAAGCGCCGGCAGAGAAAAAAGCGATGTCAACTCCCGCAAAGGAGTCTTTGTGCAGCTCTTCCACTTGGTAGGTCTGGTCTTCAAACACAACGGTGGTGCCGGCGGAGCGGTGACTGGCTAGCAAACGCAGCCCACCTAGCGAAAAGCGGCGCTGCGAGAGAACTTTGATAATCTCTCGCCCGACGGCGCCCGTGGCTCCAACTATGGCAACAAATGGTGCATCTGACATTCTGGCAATTGACCTCGAAAGAGCTCGGTTTCTAGCCGTTTTCCTGGATCGGCCGCCGCTCCAGGTCTTGGAGCTCGAACTCGCTATGGATGGCGCGAAGGGCATCTTCCAGGCGGGCTTCGTCAATAATACAGAGAAGACGGACTTCGGAACTGCTGATCTGTTCGATGTTGATGCCCTCCTCGGCCAGGGCTCGGAACATGCGAGCTGCGACTCCCGGTGTGTCCGCAATACCCGATCCGATAATGGCAACAATGGCAACATCCGAGTCTTCGATCACGTCCCCGGCGTCAACCACCGAGATCAGGTCGTGCAGAATCCGACTGGTCTCCTCGAGTCGGGGCTGCTCGATGATCAGTGACATGTCTTGCCTCTCCCTGCGGCACGAGCCCTGAATGATGAAGCGGACATTGATCCCTTTCTTGGCCAGTTCCTCGGTGATCAAGGCGGCGACCCCCGGCGTATCCTTGACCATCCGCAAACCGACGCGGGCTACGCCGGAATCACTTGTGACTCCGGTAATCGTGACTTTTTCCAATTTCTCTTCTCCAATCACATGGGTCCCGCTCTGGTCGTGGAAGCTGCAGCGGACCTCCAGGGGCACCCCAAACTTGGCCGCAATCTCAACACATCTGGGGTGCAGGACTCTCGACCCCGCACCTGCATACTCCATCATCTCGTCATAGCTGATCCAGTTCAGCAGGCGGGCCTCTGGAACCACTCTCGGATCGGCCGTAAACACACCGTCCACGTCGGTGAGGATTTGACACTGGCAGGATCCCAGCGCCGCCGCTATGGCGGTAGCGGTAGTGTCCGATCCCCCACGGCCCAGGGTGGTGATTTCATGATCATGCGTGATCCCCTGAAAGCCTGCAACAATGACGATCTCGCCCTTGTCCACATGCCGATGGATACGATCCGCATTGATGCTGCGGATGCGGGCTCGGGAAAAGTTCTCGTCGGTCCGGATACCGCACTGAGCTCCGGTCAGGGCAATGGCCTCCGAACGCAACTCATGGAGTGCCATGGCCAGAAGTGCACTGGCAACCTGCTCTCCCGTGGTCAGGAGTAGATCCAGCTCACGCGCCCTGGGCCGCCGGGTCACTTCCCTGGCCAGAGCGATCAACCGGTCGGTTGTCTTTGCCATGGCTGAGACCACGACCACCTGCTTCCAGCCTGCAGCCTGATGTTGGCGAAGATTGGCAGCGGCCTGGCGAATCATCTCGGAATTGCCGACCGAGGTCCCTCCGTACTTCTTGACTATGATGCGATCGTCTACAGCCATTCTTTGAGCCGGTTGTATCCGCGAAAGATTTCATCCTACCAGAGATGCAGATTCCAGATTCCCAAATCAGGAACTATCGGGGGCCTCAGATGAGAGAGTGGGATGAGCCTCGGGGGAGGCGGACGTTTAAATTCCCGGACGCAGCCCCCGAGGCTCATCCCACTCTCGGATTCTACCTCCAAGGGTCCTCCGACCTGGTCGGTAGGAACTATAAGGCGCCTGGGAGTGCAGTCCGCTGTGCTTCTTCAAGTAAAGGCAAAGCTGATCGAGTCGAAGCAAAACAACGAGCGAAGTTAACAATCTGGAATCTGGAATCTAGCTTCTACCGATTGTCGCCGTCCAGCAAATCTCCCAGGCCGCCCAGAATCGAGCCCTCTCCGACCCGCTTTCCACCGCCTTTCGGAGCCGCCATCAGCATTCGGGCGGCCAAACGCGAGAAGGGCAGCGATTGCAGCCAGACTTTTCCGGGGCCTCGCAGGGTGGCAAAGAAGAGGCCTTCACCACCAAAGAGAGCGGACTTGATTCCGCCCACCTTCTGGATGTCAAAGTCAACGCTGTCCTGGAACGCGACCACGCATCCGGTGTCGGCCTGCAGGACATCCCCGGGGCCCAGTTCGCGCTCGTGCACACACCCTCCGGCGTGGACGAAAACCAGGCCGTCACCTTCCAGCTTCTGCATGATAAAGCCTTCTCCTCCGAACAGACCGGTCAGAATCTTACGCTGGAAGAAGATGCCGATTTGAACCCCTTTGGCAGCACACAGAAAGCTGTCCTTCTGGCACACCAGTCGTCCCCCGATATCCGGCAACGATACGGGGACGATGCTTCCCGGGTAGGGGGCAGCAAAGGAGACCCTGGCTTTGCCGCTGCCAGAGTGGCTGAAAACGGTTATGAACAGGCTCTCACCGGTCAGCAGCCGTTTCCCCGCTCCAACCAGCTTGTCAATGAAGCTTCCGCTGGCGGAGCTGTGTGAACCATCCCCGAAAACCGTATCCATCTTCACGGCGGCGTCCTTATACATGAGAGTGCCGGCTTCGGCCACCACGCTCTCACCCGGATCCAATTCGACCTCAACGAACTGCATCTCCTCACCAATGATCTTGTAATCCACACGATCACTGGCGCCGGCTGGATCGGGAGGGGCAGAGGGGCCTCCCGGACTCGGAGAGGTCAACTCCGTCACCTGGGATATCGGCAGCCACTCAGCAAATCCTTCCCGCCAGGCGTGGCCCTTTGGATTCTCCTTCGCCTTTTGTACTGCCTGCTCGTGGCCAAAAGGGCCGATTTGATCGTTGTTGTAGCTGAAATACCACTGTGCCATTTCTCAATTACCCCCTGGATGTATCGACTACTGAGAAGCTTCTCAGGGTTGATCATGAGGCTGCGCCTTCTGATAGGTCAAGGCCAGCCGATCCCCCGCCCCGATCATCAGAACCTGACGCAACCTGTTCCTTACCCAATCCCAGATACGAACGGAAGATTTCCGTTATTCAATCCCGTACAATCCGACGGTGGTTTCAACTTGGACCATGAAAGTCCTCCCTCTAGCAGCACTACTAATTCTGCTCTTGAGCCTGCTCCCGAACTGCAGCACCTCCCCGCAGGATCCAGCTGATCTGATCCTTCTCAACGGCACCTTCTGGACCGCGAATCCCGAGCAGCAGAGCGCCGCTGCCGTCGCCGTCCGAAGGGGTCGCCTGGCCTTTGTGGGGGAGGCGGATCAGGCAATCGCCCGGCGGGGACCTGCAACCGAGCTGATCGACTTGGAGGGGGCTTTTGTAGTTCCGGGATTCAACGACAACCATGTACACTTTGCTTCGGCGGCCCGCTTTCTCGAGTTCAACATCATGCACGCACGGACTCAGGATCAGTTTGTTGAGCAGGTGCGGGAAGTTGCTGCAGGACTGGAAAGCGGTGAGTGGATTCTGGGAGGCTACTGGGGGGCCTACTCCCAGTGGGCCGAAGGAAGCGCGGGGGGAGAATCGGCGGCCGGCTTCAGGCCGGACATCGGCCTGATCGAGAAATTGACAGCCGGGAACCCTCTCTTTATTCAGGAATTCGACAGCAGCTCCTTTGCAGCCAACCGGGCGGCTCTGGTGGCTGCCGGACTTGATCCTGAGCAGCCCTCGGCTCCCGGAGTTCTCTTCGAGAAGGATGCCGCGCGAAAGCCCACCGGCATACTCACGGGTCCAGGAGTGGCTGCCCTCTTTTCATCGGTAGTGCCCCGGGAGTTCAGCCACAGGAGACGACTCTCCCAGAGCCGGCGAGCCCTGGCGGAGATCCGTCGCTCCGGTGTGACTTCGATCAGCGACATGTCTGACGATGATCAGCTGCAGATCTTCCGAGAGCTCCGATCCCGGGATGAGCTGACGGTTCGGGTTCACTTCAGACCTCACCTGGAAACGTGGAAGGTCCTGGCTCGACAGGCCATTCGAGTCGGTTCGGGCGATGACTGGATCCGTCTGGGTGCCGTCAAGGGTCACATTGACGGAATCATGGGCACCAGCTCGGCTCGTTTCTTTGAGCCTTACAGCCATGAACCCGGGAACCGCGGCCGCTGGCGGCGCCTGATGTCGGATGAAAACGGGGAGTTCGAGGAAGGCAGGTTCCTGGGCTACATGCAGCGTGCCGATCTGGCAGGGCTGCAGCTGAGCGTCCATGCCATTGGAGATGAAGCGAATGCACTGCTCCTTGACTACGTCGAGGAGTTGAACCGGCTGAACGGCGAAAAGGATCGACGCTTGCGGCTGGTTCACGCTCAGGTGATCAGGGAGCAGGACTTCCAGCGCCTGGGACACCTTGGAGTTGTGGCTGAGGTACAGCCTTTTCATCTCAGCGACGACATGCGCTGGATGGAGGAGCGCATCGGGCGCGAGCGCTGTCGGGGGGCCTATGCATTCCGCCGCCTGCACGACGCAGGAGCAGTCCTGAGTTTCGGAAGTGACTGGCCCGGAACCTCCGCCGCGGAGTACCCGATTAACCCGATGTTGGGCTTGTATGCCGCCGTCACTCGCCAGACAGTGACGGGCGACCCGGCGGAAGGATGGTTTCCTGAAGAGCGAGTCTCCATGGAAACGGCACTGCGGGCCTACACGTTGGGGACAGCCTACGGGAACTTTGAAGAGGATGAGAAAGGCACCATTGAAGTGGGCAAGCTGGCCGATCTGACGGTGCTTTCACAGAACCTGTTCGAAGTTCCTCCTTCTGAGATCCTGAAGACGGAAGTTCTCTACACGATTGTGGGTGGAAGGATTGTATATCGGGGGGAGTGATTCCCCTCAGGCGACCTCGTCTATCTTGGCGGCCAGAATGAAATCGCTCTCGGTCAGCCCGTTGATCTTGTGAGTCCAGATCCTCACCCCGGCTTTTCCCCAGCTCAGATCGATGTCCGGATGATGCCCCTGCTCTTCGGCAATGCCGCCGACCCGATTCACAAAATCGAGAGCGGTCAGGAAATCGGAGAAGGTATATTCCCGCTCAAGGTGGTGCTCGTCGACGACCTGCCATCCAGGCACCTGTTCAATCAGGGGCTGGATTTCTTCCCCTCGAAGTGGAGGCACACCACCCCGGCAGGGAACACAAGTTTTGCTGGATAATCCTGACATGAAGGGTTAGCTGGTGGAGATCTGGGTCAGGTTGTCGTTGCTTTTCTTGCCCATCACCTTTTCTTCGTAGTACTTCTTGACCTGGGCGGCTTCCCTGGCGGCCTTGCGTCGCGCCATCTTCTCGTCACGCGCCGTCTGCGGCAGGGTGCTCTCCTCTCGCTTGGCATCCACATCTTTTGCATTCAATTTCAGCTGATGCTCATAGCTTTCAAGGTTCACATTCTTGCCGCCGGCGAAGATCTCATGTCGCCCGTGTTCCTCGTACCATTTTGAAACGGTCGCATTCTGGTGCATGTGCTCAATGATGTTTCGCCAGCCATGTCCGGTGTTATAGGCACAGAAAGAGATCTCGCCCTCCTGGGTCGCATACGGAATGATGCACATCTCGGTGCGTCGAAAATCGTAGTTGAAGAGATCCTGGAACCACATCCCGGCCACAAAAAGGAAGTTCCAGTTATCGTCCCGTCGATTTTTGCCCTCTCCGTACTGTTTCCCTGTCAAACCAAAACTCTTGTCGAACTTCTTGAGAACCGACCACAGCTTCAGTCTCGGAGGAGCTTCAAAGGGCCGGTAATTCTTGAGCAGGGCGAGGCCCATCATAAGATTGGAAAAGGTCTTTCCACGCGCGGCATCTGTAATGGCCTGCATGTCACGGACCAGGCCCGGGATACTCAGAAACTGAGGCACAGGTGCAAAATCCTTTGTTTCCTTGTCAATCATCACAGCAGTTCCGACACCACAATTGGGGTGGCAGCCGCAGCTGACCTGGCCCCAGTCCGCCTCCGGACCGTGCACCAAATCGGCAAAGTCGGCGAACGCCCCCATCAATGAAAGCGGAAACCAGTCCCGAGTGGGCTCTGTCATTCCGGTCTGTGTCTTCACGTCATGTGCCAGATGGGAGAGGGTGTAGCGCTGGCGCAGCCGGCGTTCGTCCGTGACTTCCTCATCTCGACCTGTAAAGGAGACCGGCTGGAACGCGATAAAGGCGATCTTCTTCGGGTTGTCGAGGGCAAAACGGACAATCGGCCCCACCTGATCATTGTTGACATCATTCAAGAGGGTCGTTACCAGAACGATCTCGATGCCAGCCTCGTGGGCATTCTCGATTCCTCGAAGCTTGATATCGAACAGGTTGCCGATGTGGCGGTGACTGTTGGCCTCATTGCCAACTCCATCGAACTGATAGTAGAGGAAGCGGAGGCCCGCCTCAGCCGCCTTGCGACTGAATTCTTTGCTCTTGGCGAATTCGATTCCGTTGGTCGCAGCCTGGATGCTGTTGTACCCGATCTTACGGGCATACTTCACGGCTCGGAAGAAATGGGGAGAGATGGTCGGCTCTCCGCCCGAAAACTGCACTGACATCTGCCGGCGCGGCTTGATTCTCAAAGCGTTGTCGAGGATCTCCTTGATCTCCTGCCATTCCAGCTCGTGGACAAATCCGACCTGGTTGGCGTCCATGAAGCAAGGATCACACATCATGTTGCAGCGATTCGTCAGGTCAACTGTCAGAACGGAGCCGCGGCCGTGGCGAATCGTGCTGGATCCGTGGTTGTGTAGATCCTCATCGTTGTGGGCTCGGATATCTCGGCCCGGAAAGTTGCCTTCGATCCAGCGCAGGAAGTTCGCGTCAATCGACATGAGATCTTCGAACTTACCGTGGATCGGACACTCCTTGACCATCCAGATCTCGTTGCCCCGTTCAATGACCTTGGCCTTGATCTCACCTACTTTCTCGTCGATGAGAATGTGGTAATCCTCCTCCCCTTTGAGGATCCTCTCCCGAGCTTCAATCACGCACCTGGGGCAAAGCGAATCGGTTTCGCGGGGCCATCCCAGATTGGGTCGGGTCTTCTGCCACGATTTCAAGAGTGGCTTGTCGGACCATTTGGGGGTAAAGGAGGGGTTTTGTCGATACTTGCTAAAAAACTGTATGAAGTTGAATGTCCTGGCTGCGGCAAAGCAGAGGGCACTGTCGACGTACTTCCATGCATTCACACTAGAGTTGGCCATGAAGTTCTCACCCTTTCTTCTCTGGGAGCTAAACTGCTCCCGATGGTACCCTTCCGGGAACAGATCTGAAAGCGTACGAAACTACGCTTGGAATTTGCAGTATTTCCTAGTTCGGAGCGAAAAGTACCGGTATGAGCCGTCCCTCGTCAATAGCGGACTTCCCGGGACGATGGCACGGTTCGCTTTTTCTTGAGAAATTGATCCGCCCCTTCTGAAGCCACTTTTTGATAAGATCTTACTTGTTTCGACCGAAAACAAATCGAGGATCACAGCCATGTCAGACTTGAGAATCACCGACGAAGCTCGCACTCGGATTCTGGGTGCCCTGGGGCAGCAGGAACCCGAGAAAACCGCTTTGCGACTGGAGGCTACCACCAACGGCACTGCCGAATTTGCGTACGGAATGAGGCTGGTGGGAGATGACGATCTGCGCGCTGATGATGTGGTGGTGGAGAGCAATGGAGTTAAGGTCCTGGTCGACCCCGGCAGCGCCCGCAACCTGGAGGGCGCCACGATTGATTATGAGGAGGGAGTTCTACGCAGCGGATTCAGCTTCGATAATCCCAACAAACCAAAGATTCCAGAACTCGGGGAAGGCCCCCGAGCAGACTTGAGCGGACCCACCGCCGAAAAGGTGGAGCAACTCATCAATACAGAGATCAACAGCGCGGTGGCGGCACACGGTGGCATGGTTCATTTTGTCGGGGTCAAGGACAATCGGGTCTATCTGAGCTTTGGTGGGGGCTGCCACGGCTGCGGCATGGTTGATGTAACCCTCAAACAGGGCATCGAATCCAGAATCAAAGAGCTGGTTCCCGAGATTCAGGAGGTCGTCGACGTAACCGATCACTCCGCCGGAGAGAATCCTTTCTATCGGTAAGGTACTCCCTTTCAGAAAAGAGCAGTGACACTGAACCTGGCCCTTGCCAAGAGGCCGCCCGGGGTTCTATTTTGTTAGACTCCTGTAGTTGTGAAAGTGGGTTCGGCGGCCGACAATCCTTCTTTGTGACCGAAGGCAGCACGAAAACCACCCAGGACATCGATTTGACCGGATCAATGCTGAAGATGCGGACGAGACAAAAGACCATTCTGCTGCTGGTCGGCCTGCTGGGAGTCTATGCTGCCTGTAACGGCGGCTCCCAACTGGGGACGCTCCACCAGATTGAGAAAGAAGGGTCCGCGTATTTCGGGGTCGTACCCTTTGAAGCTCCGCTCCTGCATCAAGTCGAGACCGAGTTCGTGGGCCCGGAGCCGGCGCTGGCCAGGCAGATTTCCCAGAGAATCGGAGAAGAGCTGAAGCGCTCCGATGTGGAGCCCTTCTGGATCCACAGGGGTAACGACGGACTCGTGTCTGCGCTGCTCAACGACTCCGCAGATTTTGTCATCTCTGTTTTCGGGAAAACCCCGGAGCGGGAACAGCAAGTGGCGTTCTCTGAGACGTACTACACGTCTGAACTGGTTGCGGTGATCAATCCGACTCGTAACGATACCATTCGCCCTAACACTCTGGGGCGGGCCAAAATCGGGGTCCGTCAAGCGACTGCGGTCGAACAGAAAGTTCGGGCCACATACCCAGACGCCGAAGTCGTACCCATTGAGACCCTGGACGAGGCCATCCTTCAGCTGCGCAGCGGAGATGTCGATGCAGTCGTCGACGATCGCATCATGGCAGCCTATGCCCTGGCGACGATCACGGGCGTGTCTCACCTCGAGATCCTGCCCAATCTCGTGGTGGAGAGCATCGAGTGTGGAGTCGCCGTCAGAAAGGGGGAGACCAAACTCCTTCAGCTTGTCAACGAGGCCATTCGCGAATCGAAAGCCGAGTACCAGGCCTGGATCGATGACCAGTTCAGTCCCGACGAGCTGGCGGTTGTGATGGGTCGGCATCAGAAGCGAACGCAAGCGGCCCGGAGGGCCAACAAACCTCGCCGCGTCGTGATCCGGATTTCCAAGAGCGCTTCTTCGAGCTTCGACATTTACCGGGTTGCCAATCTCAAGTACGTGTTCCGTGACGAGAGCGGCGGTCAATCCCACACAAGCTCGCGGATCAATTTCGAAGGCCGAACGGGTGTCAGTTCTGTAACCGTCCCGCCCGGCAAGTACAGCGTCACAATCACCAAGTTCAACACTACCTTTGGAACTCTGCTGATTCTCCCCGATGACCCCCTCAGGGTTAACGTGAACATCCGGCTTCAGGCAAGTGGCCAGTTCAGGATGACCAAGGCGTCCTGAGTCCCACCTTCTACGTTTGGCGCGCTCGTGAAAGTCGGAGGCGACCTCAGGGCAGCAACCGGGAGGATTTAAACGGTCGTCGTCCCGAGCCGCCTCCCACATTCCGCAAGAAAAGTGGAACCTTATCCACCTCTTACAACTCTAATGAAATAGCGGGTTTCACAGATCCGGTAGTAGAATTAGACTCAAGACCATGGCCCAGCTGACGACCTCGATGCATTCCGACTTCCCCATGTCTCAGGGGGAGACTCTCGTTCTGAGACTCAAAGCAAGGGATGAGACAGCTTTCGAGGAAGTATTCGAACTCCACAAAGATATGGTCTATTCGCTGGCCACCAAACTTCTCACAGACAAGTCGGAAGCCTACGATGTAACCCAGGACGTCTTCCTGGTTCTTTACCGACAAATCAAGCGCTTTCGGGGTGAATGCAGTCTCAAGACCTGGCTTTACCGCGTGACTCTCAATCAGGCGGCCAATCGCAATCGCTGGTGGCGGAGGCGCTTTCGCGACGGTCCAACAACCGTAAGCATCACAGGTAGCTTCGAGGTTCCGCCCGCCCTGGAGCCGGTCAGTCAGGAACCATCGCTGGATCGACAGCTTCTGTCGATCGAAGCACGAGAAGCTATCGAGAAGGGCCTGGCAAAGCTGCCATTTGATCAGAGGGCTGCCGTAATCCTGAGAGACGTGCAGCATCTCAGTTACGAAGAGATCGCTGAAACGGCTGGTATTTCGGTAGGAACCGTTAAGTCGCGCATTGCCCGAGGAAGAGAAAGACTGCGCCGTGTTCTCCAGCGTTACCAGCCCGGAGGTCAGAAGTGTACTGTCAAGAAGTCAGCCAGAAGCTGAACCAGTTTGTCGATGGTGAGATGTCGCCTTTTGAAGCGCACCTTGTGCAGCGTCACCTCGACGATTGCCCTTTGTGCGATCGCCATCTGAGCGAGCTTCAGGCTATCCGCGGGACTCTGTCTTCTCCGGTTTATCTCCCTGAGGGGAGTCGCAAGAGGATGCGACACACCCTCATCACCCGAACCCATCGAAGGTGGTCAGATTACCCGTCCCTTTTGCTGGGAAAGTTTCTGACCGCCCTCAGAGACCTGGATCGACAGGCTGCTCTTTGCCGTCTCTCGGCGTTTCCCGTCTCTCTCGTCTTGCTTTTTGTGCTGGCGTCTCAGTTGCCTCGGCTCCCCGTCCAACACTGGACCTTTCCCGTTTATGCTTCGGAGTTAGACTCTCCCACTACTTCCAACCGCCCGCCCGTGCTGGTGCAGGCACTTCAGTCAAACGAGAGAATTAGCGAACTGATGGATACGGCCTGGAGGATCCCTTACGAGGATTCCTTCTCTCTGGTGGCCGAAATCAGCCCGGAGGGGAATGCCCAGATCGAGAATGTTCTGGAGTATCCGAGAACAATGGAACTGCTGAACGCAGTTGACCTCACGCTCCAAGAAAGCCAGTTTGAGGGAACTTCCGAAATGTCCAACGCCTTCTTGATCTATTCCTTTCAGAAGGTGGACGTCTACGAGGGGCTTTAGCAGTCCGTGGGCTGCTAGCCCGGATTATGCAAGAGATCTGAATCCGAGTGAGATTTGGGTCCAGAAAAAAAGCCGTAGCTCTCTGATATAAAAGGGTTTACATAAAAACAACCCTAAACAGGAGCTACGGCTATGTTGAAAACAGTCTGCCAGAATACCCTGCCATTTCACAGCCACAGAGACATCACAGCTCGTTTTGATGGGGGGAGCCTCACTTCCGACGCAGGATGGTTGTTGTTTGGATCGCTGGATCGGCAACATCGATTGTGCGAGGGCTTCAGTTCGTGTATTGCGGAAAGCCGGGACCGACGCTACATTCGTCATGACCTGTTGAAGTTGATCCGACAACGAGTGTTGCAGATCGTGGCCGGCTACGAAGACTGTAATGACGCCGATACGCTGCGCTCGGATCCGATGCTCAAGACAGTCTGTGATCAGTTGCCCGAGAGCGATCCCGATTTGGCCACCCAGCCGACTTTCTCCCGCTTGGAGAACTCCGTCACCAAGAAGGATCTGATGCGTCTGAGCCGGTGGCTGCTACGCCGTTATGTGCGCTCCCTGAAGAAGAGACGTCCCGCCAAGATCATCCTGGATCTGGACAGTACCGACGACCACACTCACGGCCAACAGGAGTTCGCCTTCTACCACGGGTATTACCGAAACCACATTCTGCATCCTTTGCTGATCTTCGATGCCGCCACGGGAGACCTGGTCTGTGCCGTGTTGAGACCTGGCAACAAGGGGGCTGCCTCTCACATCGTGCCCATTCTGAAGCGCGTCGTGGAGGCCATCCGACAAGCAGTGGGGACGGATGTCGAGATTGAGATTCGGGCCGACAGCGGCTTTGCCACGCCTCGGCTCTACGAGTTCTGTGAAGGTGAAGAGAATCAACTCCAATATGTCATTGGGTTAAGTCGCAACCCTCGCCTGCAGCGAGTGGTCGAGCCCCTGCTGGATTCGACTCGGGAAAGGTTCGTTGAGCGGGAGGAAAAACAGCGTCAGTTTGACGAGTTTCTTTATCGAGCCAACAGCTGGGATCGATCCCGTCGCGTCATTGTCAAAGTGGAGGTCGATCAGCGCGGGATCAATCGTCGCTTTGTGGTCACCAACCGGGACGATCTCTGCTCCCAATCACTTTATGACCACTACACCGACCGAGGGCAGACCGAGAACTTCATCAAGGCCTTTAAGAATCATCTGAGCATGGACCGACTCAGCTGTCATCGATTCCTGGCCAACCAGTTTCGACTCCTCCTGCATGCACTGGCTTACCAGATGTTCGTGCGCCTGCGCGACTATCTGCACGGAACCCCCTGGCACAAGCTCGAAATCGAAACCTTACGTCGTCGTGTCCTCAAGATCGGGGCCCGGATCCGACAAACCACTCGACGCATCTGGGTCCATCTTTCCTCAGCCTTTCCCGAACAACCCCTCTTTCACCTCGTCTTGAGTCGCCTGAACTCCAGCTAGCTTCTCCCAGTTCCCCGAAAAACCGCTTCCGAGTTGGGCCACTTCTCGAGCCCTTTTTCAACAGCGGATTACGGTTCTTGCATAATCCGGGCTAGGGAACCAAGAACTCGACCTTCCCGGTGCCCAGGTTGCCCACCGAATCGATCACTCGAATCACCAGGCCGTGGAGACCCTGTGACAGGCTCCCTATCTCAATCTGATAGTTTTCGTGCTCGCTGTCGGCAATTCCATCTTCCGGCCAGGCGATCACCCAGGATCTTCCGTCCAGGGAATATTCGACCTGGAAGACTCGACTGGGGCTGCTTTTTGCAGTCACCAGAAACGTAGCCACATCTCCCGCAACTCTGGACTCTCTAATTTCAAGCGTAGGGGGGTGATTCGCAACCGTGAAGGGCTTACTGATCATTTCAGTCTCGAGGGCCCGGTCGGGCGGATTGCTAAGCCGGTCTGAGACGGTGATTCTAAATGCGTACACGCCATCGGGAACACTAGCGCCATCCAGGGTGTAGAAGGTCTCCTCCCAGTCTCTTTTCAGCAGCTGCCACGTCGCCTCACCTTGAGCGCGCAGATAGAGGTCGAAGACAAGGTCGTCCCGGTTGCCATCGGTTGCCTTCCAGGTGACACTTCGGGCTGCCGGTGTGTAGATCTGCCGGGGCACAATGGCGGGAGCCTTTTTGAGACTGCGGATGCTGGGCGGGAGAGAGCGAAAGTGGGAGTTGTCGGGACCCCCGAGTGCCGCATTCAGCTGATTGGCAGCCGGAGGTTTAACAAAGGCGCCTCCCGGTGCATGAACGGCCACTGAGGTGATCCGTGGAGCAACATTCTTCTGAAGATAGCTGACTTCCACAGAGTCAATGCCATTGCGCTCTGAGAGCAGCGTGGTCGCCCCTCCGAGACTGTTAAAATCGATTCTCCACTGCAAGTAACGACCAGCCGGACTGTTCACCGGGCTCCCCGTTGCACGATTCTCCACGCCGCTCCACTCGCTCCAGGTGTCGTCCGGCTTTTCTGTGTTCCCCGACCGAGTCAAGAACTCGATTCCGTCTCCCGTGGAGTTGGTTACGCTCCAGCTAATCCGCCCCCAGTCAGAAACCACGCCGGCGTCGAGCGCCTCTGATTCATAGGTTCCGGTGGTACCCGGATCGCGGGAGAGACGATAGAGCTTCCCCAGGTTGCTGGTGGCGAGAGTGATCTGATTTCGAGCGCTGACCAGCCTGGTCACCTGTTCATCTGGAGTTTCGCCCAGCACTTTCTTGAACCTCGCCGACGTGATCGAAAGCAGCCTCCCCTTCTGCCCGGTCCCCATCAACACTTCGCCATTTTGCCGAACCAGCAAGTCGAATACGGTTTGTGAATCCGCGCCGTAAAGCACTTCCACCAGGTTGTCACGGTCTACCCGAAAGAGCTCGAGTTTCGATCCTTTCCGGATCCCCTCGATCTCCACCGTTTCCACGACACTCGAAGCCTCTGGCTTGGGAGAAACCGGCGGTGCTTTGGCCTCGATGGCGGCCTTGGCGGGAGCCGTACTGAACGAAATACCCACCGCATAAATATTGCCGTATCGGTCCGTGTTGATGGCTCGGACTTCCTCCATGCTGGAATCGAACAAGACAAACGGTCGACCGCTCTGATTCAGCCTGAAGAGAAGACCTGCCGGCGAGGAACCGGCCAGCAGGTTTCCTCCGGCATCCCAGGTCAGATCAACGATGTGTTCTTCACGGCTGTCGTAGAAGACCTCCCCGCGTCCCTGCTCATCCACTTTGAAGATCTTGCCATTGGGTCCGGTCGCTACAAAGAGTGTCCCTCCAGGATCCAGGGCAAGGTCCCAGATATACTTCTCCTCCGGATCAAAAAAAATACTCACCGAGCCATCGGCTGTAACCCGATAGACCTTTCCCTCTGGAGCCGTACCTGCCAGGATCTCACCACCTGGACGGACAGCCAGTGCCTGCACGCCCGGCTGCTCGAAATCCGCCATCTCGGACCCCTGGCCATCGGGCGTCAGGCGGTAGAGCTTTCCTTCGCTGCCCGTTCCAGCCAGGACGTTACCCACTTGATCGACCTGAAGGGAGTAAATGAAGGGTTGAGTGGTGTCGAACACAAGCTTGATTTCGGGAGCCTGCACGAGGCGACCGTCGCTGGTGAGAGCGACACCTTTGAAGGTGCCCTTGAGGAAATCTTCCTGCATCGACGACCTCCACAGGCCCGGCCTCGATCCGAGAAGCAGAGATGACAGGGCCAGGGAGAGAGTTGTGAGGTAGCAGAGGAGTCGCATCAATTCGGAGAATCAACCTTTCACAATCAATTGGATCGTCTTTATTCCTTCCAGCACTAGATCACCAGCAGCCAGTTCCCTCTCGAAAAAAACCACGTTCTGGAGGGGACGGGAAGCTCCAGCCGTTCGTTTGGAGCGATGGATCTCGAGCATCGAGGGCGGAAGTAGCGGCATTCCCTCGCCCGCCAGGACCGCTCCAGGCTGCTCTCGAAAGAGTCGCACATAGAGGCGATCGTTCTTCTTTAGATTGTTGATGGCCCGCACCAGCTGGTAAACCGTTTCCGGGATGAACTGGCCGGCGTCCTTGGCCGCCTGACTTTTGGCCAGCGAGACTCCCTCTCCAACCAGAACCTGAATCGGCCCTTCCTTCAGACCTTCAGGGATCTGGAGTTCATACTCCTGCTGGATCGGCTTGCCGTTATTGCGGCGCAGCACCAGCGTAAGCGCTACCTTCTCCCCCGCTTTGACTTCTTGTCTGTCGACCCAGACCTGCTCCAGCCTGGCAGCCAGTTCTTCTTCGACTGCCTGGATCTTCACGGTGACGCTCTCCACAGGCACGTCGTCGAACCCTGTGTTCATGAGCAGGTCCAGAACACCCCCAACCGTGAGCGCAGCCTCCGCCATCTGTGCAGCATTTCGCGAGTATGTCACCTCAGGCTGGCCGGTGACCCTGATCTTTGTTTCGACCCGGAAGGTCTGTGGTCCCGTAGACCTCTCTGAACTGATCAGGCTGTTAAAAACTGCAAAATTGGCCAGCAGGGGAGTCAGGAAAGAACCGCGAACCAGCTCGACGTTCACCTCGCGCACACCTTCGCGACTGGTGCGTAAGCGAATTGAAACGGGGAGCATTCTGGCCTTTTCTCCCTGCAGCCCCAGGATTCCGGTGTCCCGATCCTGCTTGATGCTTCCCACGGGATCGCCAATAGCTGTCACTTTCTGACTCGTCGAGAGACTTGAAATCACCGTCATCACTGCGCCGGTCGCCATTGGCATGTCGGTGAATCCTGTGCCCAGAAATGGGTGTCCAAAGGCGTAAACTCGGGCACCATCAACATGAGTAATGGTTCCAGCTGCACCGACTTCGAGATCTCCCCTCACCAGCTGGGCCACCAGAGTCGCTCCGGGAGCGACAGGAGCCTTGCCGAAATCGTCACGCGAGGATGCGAGTCCCATCGTGGGCACGAGACCAAGCGATCGCAGGTCGCCTTCGAAGAAGCTTATAGCCGCCGGATTGAACCCGGACAGGTTCAGGGGCGTTAGGATCGGCTCCAGGTCACCGCTGAGCCCGACCTGGTTCAACTTCAGGTGTACCTTCCGCGAAAATGTCGCAACCCGTTTCATTCGTCCCAGGTCGTCTGAGCGATCGAAGAAACTCCTGGGCGAGGACCATTGCGTCGGAGTGTTTGGCCTCTCAAAGACCTCCACCATCTCTTGAATAGGTGTGATGCCGGCTATCGGTTCCTTCGAGAACGGGAAGGCGAAGGCCACTGCACCGATCAACTTGCCATCGATGTAGACGGGGCTGCCACTCATGCCTGAAAATACGCCCGTTTTTTCCACCTTCGGCCCTTTGAGGCGGGAGAGAATCAAGTTTCTGCCAGGCCGTACATTCTCCAGGATTCCCAGGATTTCAACTTGAAACTCCTCGATCGCAACTTTCTCAAAGGTGGTCTTGCCTGTCCCGGTCATACCAGGCTTGATCTGGCTGATGGGTAGAAACGAAGGCCACTGGGCAAGACCCTCGACAAGCAGCAGAACTCCCACCACCAGAAAAACGGGGAAACAGAGACTCGTAGCTCTCGGCAATTTGTAGGGCTCCTAGTGTCCGTGGGGGGACTCCCCCGGGTCGGGTCACGGGCGCCAAAGGATACCACTATACAGGGGGCTTAGTGCTCACTTCCATGAAGGGAGTACTTAAAGTTCCGGGTAACCAGGCACGGGGGGACTCCCAAGTCTGTGTCAGTCTGCATTGACATCATTAGAGTTGCTGTTGCGGGGAGAAGTTTGCTCCTTTCATCCGTCATGAGATTTGATTCTCTGAGCCTGGTTGGTTTTAAGTCATTTGCCGATAAGGTCCAGGTGTCTTTCGACGAACGTATTACCGCAATCGTGGGCCCCAATGGCTGCGGAAAATCCAATCTCTTCGATGCCCTGTCATGGGTTCTGGGTGCCCAGAACGCCCACGAAATGCGGGGCGCGAAGATGGAGGATTTTATCTTCGGGGGTAGCGGGAAACGGAAGCAATCCGGAATGGCCCAGGCCAGTCTCGCCGTTTCCCTGAACGAGACTCACAGCTTCGAAATTCAGGGAAAGACGCTTCGGGACGATCGGCTCGAGATCTGTCGCAAACTGTACCGCTCTGGAGAAAGTGCCTACCTGGTCAACGGACGTCGCTGCCGGTTGAAGGACATCCATAAGATACTCGAGGAGCTCGGCCTGGACTACGCCTCCTATGCTCTGATAGCCCAGGGCAAGATCGACGCCTTCATGACCGCCAAACCTCTTGAGAGAAGGGCTGTCGTCGATGAGGCTGCGCGGATCACGGGTTACAAGGCCCGGCGGCGTCGGGCTGAGCTCAAGCTGGAAATGGCTCAGCAGAACCTTCTCCGGATCAATGACATCGTTGTTGAAGTTGAACGACTCCTGAGATCGCTGAAGCGCCAGGCTGCAAAGGCCAGACGTTTCAAGAACCTCAAAGAAGAGTTTCGGAGCCTCCAGAAAATCCGGTTTGTGCTGCAAGCCGAAGGCCTCCACCAGGAGTTGCGCGCTGCGCGCCGGCAACTCGGGCAATCGACCCATGAGTGCGACCGTCTGGAAAAGCAGCTCCAGACCGCTCTGGGCGAAGACAAACAGCGTACAGAACTGCGCAACCGCCTGGAAGGCGAACTTTCATTACTCAACGAGCAAAGCTCGAAACTCCTGTTGGAGATCGATCGTACCACCAACTCAATCGCCAGCCACCGTGAACAGATCCAGGCGACTCACAGTTATCTCGAGCAACTGGAAACGGACCTCGGCTCCATTCACCAGTCACTTCGCCAGGTCCAGTCGGATTGTGGGCGTTTCGAAGAGGAAAGTGAAGGGATCTCCAGAGAATCCGATCGAAATGAAGAGCTCATCGGCCAGCATCGAACTCTGTTGGAGCAAAGTACCTCCAAGGTCTCCGAAGTCGAAACTGTCATCGAACGGGAGCGCAACCGGATTCTGGAGCTGGCGGCTCAGAAGGCTTCTCTGACTCGACTGCTCGAGCAGCTTGGCCGCCAGCTTATCGAACTCCGTGAGCGGGAAGAGAGGCTGGCCGAAGATCACGCCCGGTCCGTCCTCGATGCCCGCCACTGGAAGAAGGAGGTCAAGCAGTATAAGGAGGACGTTGCAAGACTGAATTCAAAGCGGTCTGCTCTGGAGCAGAGCTTGACCAGACAGCCAGCCATAGAAGCCGAGCTCCGGGCCGAAGTAAGAGACCTGGAGCAAGGCCGGACCGAGCTCAACAACCAGCTCATCGCCATGACTGAGCGGGTGCAATCGCTCCACGAGATTGACTTGAGCCGCTCCCATTACAGCGGCGGAGTCCAGAAACTCCTCAATTCATTCAGGGAAAACGGGGCGGTTGCAACCAGCGGAACTTTGGCCGATCGAATTGAGACCAATCCGGAATATGAACAGCTGTTTGAAAGCTTTCTCAACCAAAAGCTGGAGTACGTACTCGTTGACTCGATGAGGGAAGCCAGGGCCGGACTCGACCAGGCCCTGGAGATGAAAGGGGGTCGATGTTCCTTCCTGACCCTTCATTCCGACAACGGTTTTGGGGAAGAAAAGATTCCCCAAGATCTTCCTTCCGCTGAATCCGAGGGAGTCGTCGGGACATTGGCTCAGTTGCTGCGGATGGATAACGATATCGAGTCCGCCTTTCAGCGAGTGCTACCAGAGACCGCCAATGCCGTTGTCGTGTCGAATCTGGAGAAAGCCTTCCATTTGTCCCACTCTTATCCAGACTCCACGTTTCTGACTCTGGACGGGGCCACCCTGACACCGAGGGGCCTGCTGACTGCCAACGTATCCGATGCGCAAGAGCTGGGTCTCCTGACCCTGAAGAGAAAAACCAAGGATCTGGAAGAGAGAATCGGGGAGGCCAAGCGCAAACAGAATCGTCTTGAGAAGCAGCTGGTTTCGCGTAGGCAGGAACTCAACACCCTGCAGGTCAGGCGACGAACCAACCAGGAAGAGCGTCAGAGGATTGATCGCGAACTCTGGCAGTGTCAGTTGAAGCTTGAGCAGATGGAATCCAATCTGGAGCGCGAAGACAAAGGCGCCGCGGATCTGGGTGGAGAGCTCGAGCGAGTACAGAAGAACATCGAGTCGACACGCCACCAGCAGAGCCAGAGCCTGGAGCAGCTGACGACAGTGAGTACCGAGAAAACGGCAGCTGATGAGTTGCTGTCTGCGGGAACGGCGCAGCTTCGGGAGTTACGCGAGGAACTGAAGCGGGTTCAACAGCAGTACAACGCGGTTGCGTCCAATCACAAGGTGATCCAGGAAAGAAAACAGGCTCTGGAAGAGACTCTGCGTCGGATCAGCGAGCAAGAGGAAGGTCTGAAAGCCCGCCAGGAATCTGTTTCCGGAGCGATGGAACAAAGCCGGCAACGGATGGAAAAGATGACCTCTGACATCGAGCGAATGTCAGAATCCCTTTCTCAATTCCAGGAACAGGAAGTGGATGTCGCAGGGAAGCTCTCGGCCCAACGATCTCGATATCAGCAATGGAAATCTGAAGCCCCGCGTTTCGAAAACGACCTCGACCAATTGAGAAGTCAGAAGGAAACCGCCCAGCAATCCAGGTCTGATCGGCAGGTAGCAGCTGCCAGGATGGAGACCCAACTCCAGGGAATTGAGAGTCAATGCCAGGAGCAACTCGAAGCATCCATCGAGGGATTGATCAGCGATGTCATCCTTGAGGGCGTCGATGAAACACAAACCCTGGAGAGATACACCTACCTCAAGGATCGCCTGGAGAGATTCGGGCCGATTAACATGACGGCGCTTGACGAATACCAGGAAAACGAAGAAAGGCACGGATTTCTGGTCAAGCAGCGAGCTGATCTGGAAGAATCGATCTCCGATACACGGCAGGCCATTCAGAACCTCAACCGCCGCAGTCGGGAACAGTTCAAGGCTGCTTTTGAAGCAGTCAATCGCAACTTCAAGGAGGTCTTCCAGACTCTGTTCGGAGGGGGAGACTGTGGAATGCGGCTGCTGGACGAGGAGGACCTTCTGGAGAGTGGCCTGGAGGTGTACGCACAGCCGCCGGGAAAACGCCTGCAGAATGTCATGTTGCTTTCAGGAGGAGAGAAGGCGCTGACCGTTCTTGCCTTACTGGTGGGTCTGTTTGCCTACCGCCCCAGCCAATTCTGCGTCCTGGACGAAGTGGACGCCCCTCTGGATGACGCCAACATCACTCGCCTGATCACGCTACTCCGAAAGATGAGTGAAGAGACTCAAATTATTGTTGTCACCCACAACAAGCTGACCATGGAAATCGCCGACACCCTGTTTGGAGTGACGATGCGGGAGGCCGGCGTCTCCGAAGTTGTCTCTGTACGGATGTAGGATCCACGTTCCACCCGTAATGGGCTTCAGTGGCGCGCACGATAGTAAACGTGGCGTTTGACCGGGGGCAGATACGCGCTAGTTGTCACGTGCGCCACCGTCCCGCGGCGGGAACGAAGACAACTATCACTGTAGTAGACTGGGCTACGAATGTTGCAGCCTCTTCGTCTGCTGTGTCTCCCGGTCGGTGCGGTCTTCCTTTTCTTTCTCCTCGGCCCTCCTACTCAGCTCCAGGCTGAGGACCTGCGCAGCCCGCGTTTCCTGGAGAAGGCCAGGGTCGGCTTCGATCAGATTTTCGATCTGGATTACGATGAAGCCTCTACCACCTTCGAAAGACTGGTCGCCGAATATCCCGAGCATCCGGGCCCGCCTCTCTACATGGCCACAACGATCTGGCTCCAGGAGCTATTTCAACGCCAGGACCTGGAACTGGACAAGTTCATTTCGCCCAGCTACTTCGACCAGGCTTCCGGGCAAAGCATGGCGGCTGCAGAGAAGGCTCGATTCCATGAGCTGATCAACAGTTCGCAGCAGCTCTGCGAAGTCCTGCTGGAAGCCAGTCCAGACGACAGAGATGCCCGCTATTTTCTGGGCGCACTTCACGGCGTTCTGGGTTCCTTCTCTATCACCATCGAGCGCAGCAGGAGCAAGGCCTTCAAGCACGCCAAGAAGGCCTATCGCTATCACATCGACCTCATCAAGGAGGACCCCGCCTACTACGACGCCTATATGACAGCCGGGGTCTATGAATACGTGGTGGGAAGCCTTCCCTGGTACCTCAAATTCTTAGCCGCCCTGGCGGGTTACAGGGGTAGCAAGAAGCGGGGCTTCGATTACCTGTCCCTGGCGGTCGACAAAGGGCAGTTCGTCTCGGACAATGCCCGAACGATTCAACTTGTGCTTCTTGTCCGCGAGAAACGATTCGAGGATGCCCTCTCGTCCCTCCATTACCTGAAGAGCAACTCGCCCAAGAACTTTGTGCCTCATTTGAACGAAGCGCGGTTGCTGGAATCGCTGGGCCGCCCTACCGAGGCAGCTGACCTTTACCTGGAGGTACTCTGGAAAGCCGAGGATGGTCAGCCGCACTTCGACCGCATCCCCCTGGCCACCTTTCGCTATGCCGTGGGCCAAAAGCTATTCAAGCTCGGCAATGTCGAGGCGGCACTGGAGCAATTCCTGAAATCCCTGGGTGATCCCGAAACGCCGGAAAGGGAACGAACGTTGTCACTACTGACCTCCGCCAAATGTCTGGATCTTCTGGATCGACGAAGCGAAGCCGTTGAGTATTACCAATCCGTCCTGCAACAGCGCGACCGGGATCGCTCGCACAAGCTGGCCCGCAAGTACCTGAAGAAACCCTTCAGAATCCGTTGACCATTGACGTTTCAACTCCCAACTCGAATTACTCTCTGGTGCGAACCAGGCAGCTCGAGAACCGGATCATTCCCGTCGTCGGCGACCTGGGCGGCCAAAAGTCAATGAAAGCAATCGGTGCCTTTCTGGAAGAACGAGCGCTTGTGCTGAGCCTGTTCTACGTGTCGAATGTTGAGTTCTATCTGGTCTCCAAGGGGAAGTTGCACGTTTTCTTCAGCAACGTTGAGGCTCTGCCCGTCGACGCCAGCAGTCTGCTGTTGCGAACGGTGTTCAGGTATGGGAGAAACCACCCCGAGACCGCCCCGGGCTCTCATGTGACTCCTTTGATTCAGAGTCTTGAGGTCTTTGTTCAGCACGTTTCCGACGCCCGATACTCCAGCTACCACGACCTGGTCATGCATGATTACATCCCGGTGTTCAGCCGGTAGGAGGAGCTACTGGGTCGGACCGAGAGCGTGGGAGGCGCCTCGGGGCTGCGCGCCCCGGAACCTCAAGAGAGTGGGAGGGGGCTTAGTGAGGCGGACGTTTAAATTCCCGGACGCAACACTAAGCCCCCTCTCGCTCTCGGAATCCACCACCAGGCTTCCTCCAACTTGATAGCCGGCAGACAACCATCTCAATCCTACCGGTCGCCGCCCGAGGCCCCTCAGAGCGGGAAAGCGGGAGAGGGCTCAGGGCTCCGGCCGGGAATTTAAACGTTCTCCGCCCTGAGCCCTCGCCCACTTTCACTCCACCACCAGGGCCAAGGCCTTCTTGGGAATCCGATCAGATCGCCCTACACAGGCCGCTCCTAGGCTTCTAAAGCTTCCTTCAGCCGGCGGACGAGAGTCGGGGCCGCTGTCGCATGCTTGAAGTATGCGTAAACATCACGCTTCTGTTCCCGAATCCACCCGGCCCACCCCTCGATGTCTTCCTTTGTGTACTCTGGTTTTCGAAGCCTCAGGTAGATGAACGGGGCTGTCACTTCTCGAGACGCCTCCAACTTGTCCGATTCAACCACCCCCAGCGAGGCCCGGTGATCGCGGAGCAGATCAAAGGTGGCTGAATCAAACCAGGATTCATGGCGAAACTCGAGTGCCAGCGGAGCCTTGTCTGCAAACTTCCCCAGAAAGCCCTTCAGTACCTCGAGATCCTGTTTGAACCAGGGCGGCAACTGGACCAATATGCAGCCCAGCTGAGACCAGAGCGGGTTGGCCCCGTGAAAAAACCAGCCCATCTCTTCATCGCACTCCACCAGTTTCTTGCGGTGGGTAATCCTCTGGCTCAGCTTCAATGCGAAACGAAAGCCGGACGGGACTGCACTGGCCCACTGGGAAGTCGTCTTTTCGGACGGAATTCGGTAGAAGGTATTGTTGATCTCGGCGCTGTTGAATTGCCGGGAGTAGTAATGAAGATACTCCTTTTGAGGCAGATCCTCCGGATAAAAGATCCCCTTCCACTCTTTGTAGGAAAACCCCGACGTACCGGCGTAGATCACACTACTCAGACTTTTCTTGAATCAGATCGCCCTTCTCCAGGTGGATTTTGTCAAAGCTGCTGGAGGAGATGACGTAGTACCACTCTGCGAATCGCTGGTTGAGGCGCTCCGAGATCTCTCGATTTTCGGCCACGTCCTTTTCCCATTTCTGGTACTTTTCGTGGAGCTCCTTGTTCTTCTTATCCTGGTCGGTCAAATCTTCGTCGGCCTTGCCCTGAAAGGCCTGATCCGCCGGCCTCTTCGGCTCCGGAAAACGATCCGCGTTGAAGGAGGTGGTAATAAAGAGATATCGATTCTCTCCCGGGCCGGCCGATTCGTCGTCACTGCTGTCGGTACCGGCCGTGACAGCCTCGTCGGACCCGTAGAGAACCTCCCCAAAGCGGAGAATGTAGGTCACTCCCCTGGCTGTCTCCACTTCCAGTTCCCCTTCGTTGGAGAGCAGGCTCCCATCACGCGTGAAGTAGAATCCTTTGCTCTGCAGGGAGAGCAGGGCTTCCTGTGAGATGGCAATGTCCTCACTGGATCGCTGCAATGACAGGGTCAGACCTTCGGGCTTGGGCCGGACGCCCACGATGGACAACTCATCGATTCCAGCCAGAAGATCATTCATTTTTGTGGAATTCACCTCTTCACTGGATCGCATTCGTGCCGCTGTCCAGGTGTCATCATCCTTGCTGAGAGGGATCTCCCCGCGCTCCACCACCCGTCGGGTTCTCTCGTTGATAAAGTAGTCCTTGATAATGACTTTGTCGATGTCGTCCTTTTCGACTTCAAGAAGATCCGTTTCGATCCAGTCGGCAAAGTTGGTCGAAATATCGAGATCCAGCCTGGAGACATACACTCGCTTCTGTCCCGGAACTCTGACAAAGTGCAGGTTTCCTTCTTCTCCGGTGGCCTTCCCTATAATCAGATCAGCCAGGGCCTGGCCCGACGAGTCTTTGACAGTGACTCGTTCACCGCGACCGGTCAGACTCGCAGTGGTTTCGTCCAGGGGATCCACGACGCCACAGGCTTCATGATCGGCCGTATTGTTGGAGCGGAGACCATCCTTCCTGATTCCGATCAGGCCGGCCGCCGTCTTGGCCAGCCGGTCCTTGCCGTCGGCCGGATAGTTGTGGTGGGAAGGAATGGTCCAGACACCTTCTTCAAACGTGACCTTGAAGGGTTTGGCCGTGCCCGTCTCTTCATTGAACTCAATGACTTCCAGCGTGGTTGCTGCATTCGGATCCTCGAAGTCGCCGAAGAACGGTTCACCCACATCATCGAAAGCCTCGGGGTTCACTTTGCCCGGAGCGGTGACCAGCGCCAGAAGAAGCAGAACCGCTGCCACGCCCACAAGAGTCAGTGTTTTACGCGTCTCACTCATAGCAACTTCTCCTTCATCCCCTCAAAAGACGGGCCGCGGATTCGCCTTCCCGCTCTCGCTTCTGGCGGCGCAGGAAGATCAGGATGCCAAGTATGAAAACTGGGATCGGCGGCAACAGCACCGCAAACGTCTTGATGTTGCTTTGAATGCGGCGCAGTTGGGATTCCAGGCTCTCTCTGCTGGCATTGACTTTGGCTTCTTTCTCAGCTTCGATACTTGCCTTCAGGACCTCGAACTTCCGGGATTCGGCCTCCTGAATATTACGAGCCATGATCTGCTTGGTGCGATCATCCAGCTCAGGTCGACTCTGTACCTCCTCCACGCGCCGGGTCAGGTTCTTCTGGGCTTCCGCCAGGGCCCTCTCGGCATCCGCTTCGGCATCCTCCTCTTCCCGAATCCTGGTTTCGATGAACTCCCGGGTCTGGGCCTCAACCCGTTCCAGGGTTCGGTGCCGGACTCGCTTGTTGCGCAGCGACACAAAGCTTTCATCCCCGACGAGAATGTCCATTGCATTCAAGAAAAGGGTGACATTGTCAAAATTGAGATTCTCAGGCCCACGTTCTCGGATCTGAAAGAACTGCTCGGAAATGAAATCCAGATCGGCGATCACCACCAGCCGGATCTCCTTCTGGGACTCGTCAGCGGCTACCGTTTCCTCCGGAGTCTCTTCCTTCTGCTCTTCTTTCTGCTTTTCCTCGCTCTCCTCAGGAGGCGGGCTCCCCTTCGTTACCATGGCTGCCAGCACATAGTCGGAGCCGTCCGGGCGGTGGGGAAGATTTCGATTCAGCGAGACCCCCAGAAAGCTGCGCTGAACCAGCTGGAAATAGCTGAGCCGGCCTGAGACAAAACCCGACCGTATCAGCGGCTGGAACTCAAAATCACCTCCCATGACCGGAGAAACCGTCCCGGGATAGAGCATGACCAGTTCCTGGAGTTCAGCGGAAGCATTGTTCTGAGCGTTGAAGGCATTCTCGTTCTCATTGCCGCGCCCCACAAAGACCACTTCGGGGGGCAATTGCTCGAGATCGGGGTGTGGATTGTAGGTATCCCAGATAATGATGGACTTGTCCCAGCTCACCCCAAGACCGCTCAGAAATCCCTGGATGTCACCCTTCTGTTTGGGAGGTGGTCCCTGATTCCGCGTGAACGGATTCTGGTTGGCCCCGGCTTCTTCAGAGGGAGCGAGACCCAGGTTGACCACGGGCATGGGATCGACCAGAAGAAGCGCGGGAATGCCCGATTCAATGGACCCTCGAACCGCGTCTAACTCCTCCTGCGAAAGCGAGGATGGCAGAGCCACCATCAGGCCATCCAGATCCTCCGGTAGCTCGCCGGTTGGATTCACCTGAACCACCTCGTACTGTTTCTTCAATTCGTCGACCACGGGCCAGGCCGGATTGCTTCGAAACGACTGGAAATCGAAGCCGCCAAACAACTTGGCCTCGGTCGTCACGACCCCAATTTTCTTGCGTTCCGTATTGGCAACCACGCGCAGACTGCGAGCCAGCTCGTATTCCACCGAGAGTCCCCGGTCCAGAAACGGGATGACCTGTTCCTCCGCCCCACAGGTAAACGCTACCCCCATGAAAACATCCACAAAACCCGCCCTAGCGCTGCTCAGATTAGGCACTTGCGTGGGGGTAATCGAGAACTTCTCTCGTGCTTCACGGGCTGCCTCTGAATAAGGAACCATCTCTTCGATTCTTACCTGAACAGTCGCTCCCCCCAGGGAATCCAGCTGATGGAGCATGCTGACCAGATTGCTTCTGGTCTGAACATAGACTTCAGGTACTTCCGGGCTCACGAATGCCTGTATGAAAACCGGTCGCTCGGCGTCCAGGCCTCGGACCAGCGCCTTAGTCTCACCGCTCAACGAGTGGAGCCGCTCGGAGGTGGCATCAACCCGCACGCCGACTCGAGCCACCAGGGTCGTGAGAGCCGCCAGTCCGATGGCCAGGGCGACGGTACGAACTGCGTAGTGGCCCCAGGTTGGGTATCCCTCTGTGGTCCGCGGCCAGTGGCGACGATCCACCAGTAGGATATTGACAAAAAGACCCAAAGCGGCCACTGAGCAAAAGTAAAGAATCGCAGAGAAGCTGATGACACCTGAAGCGAAGTCCTGGAAATGGGAGCTGATGGCGAGAGGCTCGACCGTCGCTGCCAGCGTGCCGCTCAGCAAAGAAGCCACCGGCTTCAAGAAAACCAGGAAAGCACAGAAGAGTGCCCCCAGAATGAAAGCAATGGTGGCGTTGGCGGTGAGCAGCGAAGCAATCATCCCCACGGCGATCAGAGCTCCGCCGGCAAACCAGTAGCCGATATAGTTGCTCACCATCATTCCCAGATCCGGGCTCCCCAGCCAGGCCAGAATCAAGACATGGCTGAAGGACAGAATCAGGGAGGCCGTGTAGATCCCCAGCACGGCCGCGTACTTGCCGCAAACTACTTCCAGACTGGTTGCGGGCAGGGTGAACAGCAGTTCGTCGGTAGCCTGCTTCCGCTCTTCGGACCAGACTCCCATAGTCAGAGCCGAGACGAAAAACACCAGTAGATAAGGAAACAGATTGTTCAATTGATCGAGGTTGGCCAGATTGTTCAGAAAAAAACGATTCTGCCAGAAAGCCGCGACTGCACTTAAGAAAATGAAGAGGGTAATAAAGACATATCCGGTGGGATTCGTGAAGTACTTCCAGAGGTCCCGCCTTACAAGGGCTTTGATGAATCCGAAGTTCAGGTCTTTGAACATCACACCTCCTCACCCGCGGTTCCGGCCACTTGGCCTTCCTGCCCAACGCTGAGACTCGGGTAGTTCGTCAGGCGATAGAAGGGCTGCTCCAGGGAGCCATTCTCCTTGAGTTCTTCCGGCACCCCATCAAAAACGAGCTTGCCCTCGTTGATCAGAAGCACGCGGTCGGCCACGGCGTCCACCTCCTGCAGAATGTGGGTCGAAATGAGAATCGTCTTGGTTCGCCCCAGTTCCTGAATGTTATCCCGGAAAATGCGAATCTGGTTGGGATCGAGCCCGGCGGTCGGCTCGTCCATAATCAAGACTTCCGGGTTGTGCAGAAGAGCCTGGGCCAGTCCTACACGCTGGCGATAGCCTCTAGACAGCTTGTCGATCGGCTTCTCCATGACTTCGCTCAGAGCACAGAGATGATTCACTCTGTCGATGGCGGCCTCCAGTTCACTGTCGACGAGCCCCCTGGCTTCCCCAAAAAAGGTGAGCAGCTCCACCGGTGTCATGTCCTGGTAGAGCGGACCGTTCTCGGGAAGATATCCCAGTTTGCGGGAGGCCTCGATCCTGCGCCGCTGGATGTCCAGACCCGCGATCTCCGCCCTTCCCCCGCTTGGCGAAAGGAACCCGGTCAGGACTTTCATGGTTGTCGATTTCCCCGCACCGTTGGGGCCCAGAAAAGCAACGATCTGACCTTCTGGGATTGAAAAAGAGATGTCCTGGATGGCCACGAAGTCGCCGTAGAACTTTGACAGACCATTGGCCTCAATCATGATTCTCGAAGATCTTTCCATAACTCGTCTTATCCTCCCAGAAACAGTTCAGGATTTCGCTGTACTAACCCCACAACGGCAAGCAGCATACAACTTCATAAGGCGAATGCGGCAGACAGCCGCATCCCGTTTCCCGACACCTGTTTAATACGATTCCGTTGTACAGGGGTTCCAGAGAAGTTCACCAAAGCCCCTGCTTCTAATGCACCATAGTCACATCGCGTGTGACCTATTCATAGGTTGCGGCCCATTCCGGGTCGTGCCTGTTCTCCTTTTGAAGTTGATAAATATAACTAAGAAGGGGCCTCCATGGGAAGACCTAGTTCATAACGGCCTACATGGTAGAGCCGGTCACACGCGAACTGTACACAATCTGTAAAGGCGACTATTCTTTGTGGCCGGCGACCAGATGAGTCATGAAGACATCGCAACTCAATTCGAGACCCAGGGCGAGCTCGCATCCATCAGCCCTTTCACGATGGGACACATCCACGACTCCTTTGTGAGCACCTGGCTGACCCCCCACGGCCTCGTGCGTTACCTTCACCAGCGACTCAACCAGAATGTATTTACCGACATCGCTGCTCTCATGAGGAACATCCAGTATGTCACAGAGCATCTGCGACTTCACCCCGCTGCCGGAGAAAAGCTGGTGACCCTGATCCCGACCAGAAACGGGGACGACACCTTAATCGATGGCGCCGGGGCTCACTGGCGGACGTTCAGTTACATCGAGAACACCGAGGTCTTCAACCTCTGCCCCGACGCTGGACACGCCTTCGAGGCCGGTCGCATCTTTGCGAGCTTCGTAGCTCGGCTCAAGGATCTTCGGCCTGCCAGCCTGGCAACTACCATCCCCGACTTCTTCGACACCCCCGCCAGGGTGCGGCAATTAGAAAAAGCGATCGCTGGAAACAGAGTCGGAAAGCTGAACCAGGCCGCGGAAGATGTCGATTTTGTCCTGCAGCGAAAGGCCTTCTGTTCCATCATTACTGCTCCGCTCGAACAGAATCGGCTGCCTGAGCGGGTGATTCACTTCGATCCCAAGATCAATAACGTCCTCTTTGATTGTGACACCGGGAAGGCGGTCTGTGTGGTGGACCTGGATACCTGCATGCCAGGCTCTCTTCTTTACGACTTCGGCGACCTGCTAAGGACGGCCGGAGTGAACACTGTTGAGGACGAGCCGGATACCTCTCGGATCCGCTTGAGCCTGGACCTGTTCGAGGCTCTCCTGAAAGGCTACGTGGAGTGTCTGGGGCAGCACATGACCCCCCTTGAAGTGCGGTTGCTGGCGCAAGCACCCAGACTGGCAACCCTGACCATCGGAATGCGATTCCTGGCTGACTATATTGGTGGGGACACCTACTTCAAGGTGGAACATTCGGAGCACAACCTGCAGCGTGCCCGCGCCCAGTTCGCACTGGTTCGAAGCATGGAGGAACTGGAATCCGAGATGGAGAGAATTGTTTCCTTCTTGATTTGACCGGACCGACCCGAGGGAGATGGCTGATGAGTTTGAGAGCACGACTGAGTGCGATGATGTTTCTGGAGTACGCGGTCTGGGGTGCCTGGACCACGGTGGGGGCGGCCTATTTCCAGTCACTCGGATTCAGCGACACGATGATCAGCTGGCTTTTTGCCGCTCTCTGGCTGGCGTGCATTGTTTCTCCTTTTGTCGGGGGCCAGATTGCTGATCGATATCTCCCCACCCAGTATTTCCTGGCTGGAGCCCACCTTATCGGGGCTGTGCTGCTTTTTATGATGGGAAGGGAGCGGTCCTTTGGGGCCATGATGACCTGGATGGCCCTCTACTGCCTCTTTTACGCCCCGACACTGGCTCTCACCAACTCTCTCTGCTTTCACCATCTCAAGAACGTCAACCAGGAATTCGGTCGGATTCGAGTGTGGGGAACGATTGGCTGGATTGCGGCTGGCTGGATTCTGAGCGGCTGGCGCTCCGCCTTCGATTTTCAGGTCCTGGGCGACCTGTTCTACGTGGCAGCGACAGGCTCGCTGCTGCTCGGCTTACTTTCCTTCGGTCTGCCTCATACTCCACCTCGCAAGGAGGCCCGCAATCCACTGGCTTTCCTGGAGGCTATTCGGTTGCTTAAGGACAAGAACTTCGCCGTCTTTATGGTCATCGCCTTCGTCGTGACCACCGAGCTGCAGTTTTACTATATCCCCACATCGATCTTTCTGCAGGATCTCGGCATTTCGGGCCAGTCCGTTCCGGCCATCATGACACTGGCGCAAGTCGCCGAAATCTTTGCCATGTGGTTTCTTCTGCCCCGGTTTCTGGGGAGCATCGGCATTCGGTGGTGCCTGGCTCTGGGAGTCATCGCCTGGCCGCTTCGGTATGTGGTTTTTGCCCTTGGTGAACCTCTCTGGATGGTCATCGCCTCTCTGGCGTTTCACGGGGTCGGCTTCACGTTCTTTTTCGTTACTTCTCAGATCTATGTCGACAACGTGGCTCAAACCGACATCCGGGCCAGCGCTCAAAGCCTGCTGACTCTGGTCACACTGGGAATCGGTAACTATCTGGGGACCATGTTCTATGGATTCATCAAAGTTTATCTCACCCACCAGGGCGTGACCGACTGGAGCAGACTCTTCTTGGTGCCCTGCTTCTTGACCGGGGGCTGTGCTATCGCCTTCCTGCTGCTCTTCCGACCCACCCGGCAGGAGCTTCATGAACCGGCTTAGTACTCCCGATTCCTGCTCCCACTTGAACTGGAGTCCTGAATGGTCGATTATCGTCAACTATGACACCGACGTTCCGTTTCCAGGAAGCCGCGCGGATTCCGCTGCCCGGCGACAATTGTGCGATCGCTACCCGTGGTCTGGAAGCCGGAACCCGACTGACGAAGGACGATGGGGCGCTGCACCTTAGCTCTGCCGTTCTGGTTGGCCACCGCTTTGCTCTCGAGAGCATCGCTGAGGGACAGCCTCTGCTTTCCTGGGGCCTGCCCTTCGGCTATGCCACCCGGGATATCCGTCCCGGGGAATACGTTTTCAACCCGGGAATGGCGCAGGAAATGTCCTACCGGGAACTGGACTACCCGGTCTCTGAACCCAATTTTCGAAATGACATACGACCCTTCCGACTCGACCCGGTCGCCTTCCAGCCAGCCCTTCAGGTGGAGACATACGAACGGCCCGGGACGTTCCACGGCTTCAAACGATCCCGGAAGCGGGGAGTCGGAAATCGCAATTACATCGTGATCCTGGCCGCCAATTCACGAACCTCCAGCTTTGTTCGACTCCTGGACACGAAACTGAAACCCGAGCTCGGACCTTACAAGAACGTAAGTGGCGTGGTCGCAGTCTCTCACACGGAAGGTGGAGCAGATCTGGAGCCCAACAATCGGGAGTTGGTACTTCGGACCCTGGCCGGTTTCATTGTCCACCCCAATGTTGGTGCGGTGCTGATCGTTGATTCTCCCGACAGCACCCTCACGAACCGGATGCTGCAGGATTACCTGAACCAACACGAGTACCCGACGGCCGACCTGATCCATCACTTCCACACAATAGAAAGAGATATTGAACGGGAACTGGAGTCTTGCAGCGAAACGATTCGGGAGTGGATCCCGACAGTGAATCAGTTCGAGAGATCCAGACAGCCCCTCTCTGAACTCAAGGTGGCTCTGCAATGTGGCGGATCGGACACGTTCTCAGCAGTCAGTGCCAATCCCCTGGCTTCCTGGGTGGCCAGGGAGATCATTCGACATGGCGGTGCCGCCAATCATGCGGAAACCGACGAACTGATTGGCGCCGAGCCTTACATGCTACTGAAGGTCCGCTCCTTCGAGGTGGCTCAGAAGTTTCTCAGCAAAATCGCGCGCTTCAAGGAAATGTCCTCCTGGCACGGCGTCACAGCCGAGGGCAACCCCTCGGGAGGAAACAAGCTTCGGGGCCTCTACAACATCGCTCTCAAGTCAATCGGGGCCGGCATGAAGCGACATCCCGACGTACGGCTGGATGAGGTTCTCGAGTACTCCCAGCCAATTCCGGGGCCCGGCTTTTATTTCATGAACAGTCCCGGGAATGACCTGGAGAGTGTGGCCGGGCAGGTGGCGTCCGGCGCGAATCTCGTTTTCTTTACGACCGGTAACGGGTCGGTGACCAACTTCCCTTTTGTGCCGACCATTAAGATGGTGACCACCACTGAGCGGTACGAGCTGCTGAGAGATGAGATGGATGTTAACGCCGGAGAGTACCTGGATGGTGTCTCGATGGATGACCTGGGTCAGCACACCTTTGAAATGACCTGTTCCGTCGCCTCGGGGAAACTCACCAAGGGAGAGACGGCCGGACATTATCAGGTCTCCATCTGGCGCGACTGGAGACAGCGAGACTTATCTGCACTCCAGGTTCTTCAATCACGGCCGCCACCCTCCGGGGAACCGCTGGTGGTCCAATCATCGCGCTCTCAGAGCTCCCTCCGGTTTCGGGCGATCAAAACAACCCTCGGCCCTGCTGCCGACCAGGTTGGTCTGATTCTCCCGACCAGCCTGTGCGCCGGTCAGGTTGCTCTTCTCATTGCCCGCCAGCTGAGCTCGGAGCTGGGCGAGGGGACCCTGTCTCGAATTGTAGCGCTGCCTCACTCCGAGGGTTGCGGATCCCTCTCCGGCAGCTTCCAGGACCTCTTTCTGGACACACTGGTTGGTTATCTGACCCATCCGCTAGTGGGCGAAGCGCTGCTGCTGGAGCACGGCTGTGACAAGATCCACAACGGCGTCGTTCGATCTAGACTGCTGGAAGAGGGAATCGATCCGGCCCCCTTCGGGACCGCCAGCATTCAACTCGACGGAGGACTGGAACATGTCACCGAGAAGGTGATCGACTGGTTCCGGTCCAGGAGCGGACGGGGCCGGCAAGCGTCCCGGCAGGACGCAGGAGTCGGTGACCTGACTATTGGAATCCTGTCTTCCCGGCCTATCGCCCAGAAAGCCGGGACAGCTCTCTCGGAACTGGTCCAACGGCTGGTGGAAGAGGGTGCCACCTTGATCCTGCCCGAAGACGATCCGCTGCTCGAACTCCTACTGGAGGGCGCCATCCTGGAGTCTAACCCGGAACCAACACTTGCCTACGGGAGAGCTGCGAAGCAGGCTGGTCTTCATGTCATGGCTAATCCAGGCCGACACCGGGTGGAAGCGCTCACGGGCATGTCAGCCTGCGGCTGCAGTCTCATCATAGGATACGAAGGTTGCCGGCCACAGGCCGGTCATCCCCTGGTTCCGGTGTTGAGAATCAGTGCCGAGCCCCGGGCGGCCAAGAGCTCGGCCAGCGATCTGGATCTGGTGTTGAAGGGCGATCCCCAGGGCTGGGAAAACCAGATCCTGCAATTGATCGTAACAACAACCTCAGGGGAATACGTGGTGCGGTCAATGCAGACCGGCCACACAGATGTCCAGTTCACGCGCGGCCTGCTCGGGTTCTCGGCCTGAAGTGGAGATGGTTGGGTTTCGCAAACCTCTGATTGGATCTGCCCTGACGGCGCTAGTACTGACCGGCTGCGTTCAACCAGGGGCCGGGGCCGGCGAATCCCGGCCAGGGCTGAGTGGACCGGCCCCGGCCAAGCCAGTCAACCTGTTGTTCATCATGACGGATCAACAGCGTTTTGATGCGCTGAGTAGAGCCGGCAATAAAGAGCTGCAGACTCCCAATCTGGATCAACTGGCGGCTGATGGGGCCTATTTCGTAAACGCCTACACGCCGTCTCCCATCTGTGTGCCGGCCCGATCCGCCATCCTGACAGGTCACAGCCTGAAATCGGTGCGGGTGACCCGGAATAGTGAGATCACCCGTCCGGATGCTGCACCGGTACCGTCATTTGACAATATCCTGGCCCAGGCCGGCTACCACACCGAGTACTACGGAAAATGGCACGCACCCTACCCCGGATTATGCAAGAGATCTGAATCCGAGTGAGATTTGGGTCCAGAAAAAAAGCCGTAGCTCTCTGATATAAAAGGGTTTACATAAAAACAACCCTAAACAGGAGCTACGGCTATGTTGAAAACAGTCTGCCAGAATACCCTGCCATTTCACAGCCACAGAGACATCACAGCTCGTTTTGATGGGGGGAGCCTCACTTCCGACGCAGGATGGTTGTTGTTTGGATCGCTGGATCGGCAACATCGATTGTGCGAGGGCTTCAGTTCGTGTATTGCGGAAAGTCGAGACCGACGCTACATTCGTCATGACCTGTTGAAGTTGATCCGACAACGAGTGTTGCAGATCGTGGCCGGCTACGAAGACTGTAATGACGCCGATACGCTGCGCTCGGATCCGATGCTCAAGACAGTCTGTGATCAGTTGCCCGAGAGCGATCCCGATTTGGCCACCCAGCCGACTTTCTCCCGCTTGGAGAACTCCGTCACCAAGAAGGATCTGATGCGTCTGAGCCGGTGGCTGCTACGCCGTTATGTGCGCTCCCTGAAGAAGAGACGTCCCGGTGCGGGTGACCCGGAATAGTGAGATCACCCGTCCGGATGCTGCACCGGTACCGTCATTTGACAATATCCTGGCCCAGGCCGGCTACCACACCGAGTACTACGGAAAATGGCACGCACCCTACAAGCTGGCATCGACCTACCAGAATCAGGTTCGCCCCACGAACCAAGGCAAGGGTGCTCCCAGCACGGTTACGACCAAGAGCGACGCTTTCCGGCAGTTTGTCAAAAGGAATGTGGCTCCTCGCCCTCCAGGCGACGGGGAGCTTCTTGACCATGGGTCCGGTCGGCCCTATGTACCCGACATAGCCGCTTGGCAGCGAAGCGTCCAAGCTTTGCGCCGCAGCCAAGGCTTGATTGAGTCGCCACAGAACGAGGTCTACGGCCGCCTGGATCTGCCCAGTGAGTTTGGCCGGGCCGCCTTCGCGGTGAAGGAAGCCATGCAAGCACTGGAACAAATCAAGGACCGCCCCTTCTCTCTGACTTGTTCGATCGGACCACCCCATCCCCCGTTCCTGGTTAGCGAGCCTTACCATGGCATGTACCCTCCCGAAACGCTGTCGCTACCCCTTTCCATTATGGACCCCATGATCAACTCCCCTTACCGGAAAAAAACCTCCTCGAACCCGACCCACGGCTACCGAAATCCCGAACTGGTCCGCAGAATGAAGGCCAACTACTACGGGGTAAGTATCCCCCGGCAAAGCCGGGGGCTTTAATCTTGTGAGCCGCTCAAAGCGGACTTGACGTTGCCGCTACCGCGGCCACTTGTGCCACCTACAGGTGGCTTGGCTACAGCAGCCTGAGCTGATCCTGGCGACGATCTTCTGCTTCTTGCCGCCGGATATACTCACGAATCACTTTCTCATCCCGACCCACCGTCGATACGAAGTATCCGCGAGCCCAGAAGTGCTGTCCAACAAAGTTACGCCGACTCTCTGAAAAGTTCCTCGCAACGGAACATGTCAACAACTTTGAGACACTTTGGTGAATAAATTACTGTAGTTTCATCTCAAAAGTTCTCCTTTTCGGGAGGGTTGATCCAGACCGCCTCGGGAAGAGGAGGAGGAACGGGTTTGCCGTTGGGAAATCTCTCCGGGAAGAGTGCATGGGCGGCCTCCAATGTTTGGGATCGATCGCGACGGGTGGTGATGGCGGTGAGGTAGTGCACATCCGCGGGAGTGTGCAGGCCGATACCCGAATGGCGATGGTCGCGGTTATACCAATCGAAGAAATCCCGACAAAAGTCTCTGGCTTGCTGAATGGTGCCGAAACGAGCCGGGAATTCGGGACGGTACTTGAGGGTCTTGAATTGGGATTCCGAGTAGGGATTGTCGTCACAGACATGAGGCCGAGAGTGAGACTTGGTGACTCCCAGATCGGCCAGTAGCAAGGCCAGTGCTTTGGAACTCATCGACGAGCCACGATCGGCATGCAGGGTGAGACCACCCGCTACGATCTCCTGCTTGGAGTAGCTCTGGGCGATCAAGACCTTGGCCAGGCGGGAGCTTTCCTGGGTGGCCACCATCCAGCCCACCACATAGCGGCTGAAGATGTCCAGGATCACGTAGAGGTAGTAATAGCTCCATTTGACGGGCCCCTTCAGCTTGGTGATGTCCCACGACCAGCATTGGTTCGGGCCGGTGGCCAGAAGTTCCGGCTTGGAGTATTGGGGATGGCGGCGCTGGCGACGGCGTTCTCTAACTTCCAGACGTTTGGCCAGAATGCGGTACATGGTTCGAATCGAGCACAAGTATCGCCCTTCGTCCAGCAGCTCCGCCCATACGGCGGCAGGAGCTTTGTCGATAAACTGTCGGCTGTGCAGGACCTCCACAACGGCTTCCCTTTCGGGCGGGCTCAAGGCGCGTGGGGATGCGGCCCGAGGCCGAGGATCCAGCGCCGGCCGTTCGCGCCGAAGTTTCTCCCGATACAGACTCGATGGCGGCAGATCCAGAGCCTGACAGCCGGCACGGACTCCGTGGGATTGTGAGAATCGCAAAGCTTCGTCCATCAGCTCTCGTCTCCGTTCTCTTCGCTGCTCGCCAGAGAGATTCCCAACAGTTGCGAGACTTTTTTTTGGAGATCCAGCATGGCTTCAAACTTCTCGAGCTTGCGTTTCAGCTTCCGATTCTCAGCCTCCACTTGCCTCAGTTGATGATCCAGAGGATTGACCGGCTTTGCCTTTCGTCCCCGCTTGCGAGGGGTCAATGCCTGCAGCGTTCCGTGCTCGCGTTGGCGTCGCCAGGTCTGCAGATTCGACCAGTAAAGTCCTTCTCGGCGCAGTAATGCTCCCACTTCGCCCGACTCTTCGCAGCCATCGGCCTGCTCCAGGACCCGGAGCTTATAGCGGGCTGAAAACCGGCGACGGGTTGCCTTGGCAGGAACTTCCGGGTCGGGTCGCGGCAACGCCTTCTCGGGCTCGGTCCGTCCCGCAGCGATTTTGGAGACCTCTCCCCTCCGCTCCGAGGTTTCCAAAATCCTCAGTTTCTTGTCGCTTCTGTTTTCTATCATTCTGTAATCCAGCTTCTCGCCCTCTACTCTAATTTAGCCGGGAAGAAGTGTCTCACCATTATTGGCACAGAGGGCAATGTGGATGGCGCTTTTCCCTTTGATGTACCCGATCACCTGCGCCACAGAAAACTTTGGCGGAATCGAGATCATCACGTGCACGTGATCCGGCAGCAGGTGGCCCTCTTCAATCAAGCTTTCCTTCTGCCCAGCCAACCGTCGCAGCACCTGACCGAGATGTCTGCGCAGCTCCCCATAAATCAACTTCTTGCGGTACTTGGGGATGAACACCACATGGTACTTACACTCCCATTTTGTATGCTGTAAGCTCTGGTAGTTACTCATAAAACTCCTTTTCGTGATGCTTTGCTCGGCTCACGGAAGGGAGTTTTTTCACCTATTCCCGGAACTGTCAAACTCTGGCTGCCTCCCCGGCAGAGCCGGGGGGACTCCTTACGGGTCTAGTGCGAGAGGTGGATGTATGGGTGGGAAGACTTCTCGCGAAACTGAAGGACCTCGATTTAGACCAGAACACGCTGGTGATCTTCACCAGCGACCACGGCGAAATGCTGGGCGATCATGGTATCGCAGGCAAAGGTATATTCTACGAAGGGGCAGTACACGTACCCTTACTGATTCGCCTGCCTGGAGCGATCCCTCCGGGAACCGTTGTGGAGACGCCGGTGTCCACCATTGATCTCTTCGCTACCATCCTTGACTACACAGGACGCCCGGGACACACCTCCCAAGGCCGAAGCCTGCGCGCACTGATAGAAGGAAGCGAGAGAGACGGACCGGACTACTGCGTCTCGGAACGTCCCCTACGCTTCATGGTCAGGACCCAGCGTTGGAAGTTGATCTTCCACCGCAAGGCCAACTCCGACTCGCTGGATGCTCTCTACGACCTCCAGGCCGATCCGCATGAGTTGATCAATCTGACTGGCACCAATCCGGGCCGTGAGCGTTATCGCCAAACAGCTGAAGCCATGAAGGCTCGTCTGGTCCGGTGGCTGGAAAGGGTAGATTCACCCTATCTGGACGAGGTCCGGAGGCGGCCCGCTATCCAGTGAGGCTACTCGAGCAGCTTCAACTGGATGTTCCGATACTCGACATAGCTGCCCTCTCCAGCGTGGGCATCCTGAATTCCGACAAAACCTGTGAGAGGCTTCTCGCGGGCGTCCGCGCTCTCGGACTGATCCAGCTCTGTGCACTTGATCCCGTCGGAAAAAACGGTGATCCGGGAGCCCAGGGCATGAATCTCAAAGGTGTGCCAGGTATCGGCCGACTCATCGGGGCGGGGATCCACCGCAGCGTATCCGTAGAGCGAGCAGGTGCAGTGCATATCATCGCGGGGCTCGTTGGAAATCTGGACTTCGTAGCCGGTCTCCCAGGGTCGTCCTTCCTCGGCTGCCCGAATGTAGACGCCGCTGTTGCCGTTGGGGGAGACTTTCCAGTCCAGTTTCAGGACAAAATCACTCTGGGGCTCATTGAAGCGAAGCCAGTCTCCTCCCTGAAGGCCTTCCGACCGAATGATTCCGGCCTCAACCGACCACCCCGCAGGATCGCCCATGATCGTCCAGCCGTCCAGGTTGTCTCCGTTAAACAGGCTCAGGAATCCGTCTCGATCGGGAGGCTGAAGAGCCCGCGAGTGCGAACCTTCCGGCTCCTGTTCTGCGGCGGCCAACGGCGCATCCTCCCTCACCAGAGACTCCGCCTCACAGGCTGACATGATCCCTGCGAGAAGCGCCACGCTTAGACAGACACCAGCATTCATGTTCAGACCTTCCAGGGTGACCTGTACCGCTTGGTCAAAAGCCGGTTCGCCTCCCCGTCGCCGATGATCCGCTCGTTTTTCCAGTCCCATTCGATCTTCCGCCCCAACTTCAGGGCGATGTTGGCCAGGTGGGGAGCCGAAGTGGAATAGTGGCCGGTCTCGACATCCGAGACGGGTTTCTCCCGGCTCTTAACGCAATCAAGGAAGTTGCGAACATGGGCAACGTGCTGCACCGAGCCGGCCCCCGCCACATATTCGGCGCGCGATCGGCTCTCCCGCTTCCCGTCCTTCCAGGGAACCGCTGGGTTCTGAGCCGCCTCTATCTCGCGAAGGTAGCGCGGATCTTGGACTTCATACTGGCCCGTCACCTCTGGCATTACCTGGAAACCAGCGCGGTTGATGAACAGCGTGCCATCGGTTCCAAAGAATTCGACTCCGTAACTTCGATCGAGGGGAGATCGAGAATTGCCGGCCCGAGTGGAATAAGTGCAAATGAATTCTGGATACTCGAAGATGATCTCCAGCGTGTCCGGGGTTTCCCGATCATCTTGCACAACCAGTTTCTGTCCGGCCGCAAAGGCAGTCCGCGGTCCTTTCACATTCATCGCCCAGTGAACAATATCCAGGTGGTGCGTACCCCAGTCGGTAGCCTTGCCTCCCGAGTAGTCCCAGAACCAGCGGAAGTTGTAAATAAAACGATTGGCCTGAAAAGGAACCTTGCGAGCCGGGCCTAAATACATATCCCAGTCGAGTCCCTGGGGTGCATCTCCCGGCGGAAAGTTGCCGATTCCTGCAGGGGTCTCATTCTCATAGTTCCAGCAGTGAACCCGGGTGACCTTCCCCAGTTTGCCACTGCGTACCAGGTCGACTGCCTCCTGGTAATGCGCTCCCGACCTCTGCTGTGTCCCCATCTGCACTACTCGGCCGTGGCGCTGGGCCGCCTCGACCATCTTTCTCCCCTCCCGCAGCGTGTGGGAGAGAGGCTTTTCGACGTAAACATCCTTCCCGGCTTCACAGGCAGCGATGAGAATCGGGGCGTGCCAGTGGTCGGGAGTTGCAACCACTACTACGTCCAGGTCCTGGCGATCCAGAAGTTGCCGAAAGTCCAGGTAGGCAGTGGCCTTGCCACCGGTCATTGCCACAGCCCGCTTGCGATTGTGGTCCCACACATCGCAAACAGCAACCACATCCACTTCGGGCATCTGTTGGAAATCGCTCTGATTCATCCTGCCCATTCCACCCACACCGATGCAGCCAACCCGAATTCTGTCATTGGGCCCGGGCCGCTGATGGCTCTTCGCCCCGGTCGCGGTCACGGCGGCTCCGGAAACACTGGTGACAAAAGTGCGACGATTCACTTTCATGGTTTTCTCTCTCCCTGGGGATTATTGACGTGCCAAGTCTAGCACTTCTGGACCGTACGTTAACCACCCACGACAGGAAACATCACACGTTGGCAAAGAACGGAGGGGACTCGGAGCGGCGGCCGTTTCAATCCTCCCGGTCACAGCCCCTGGGCCCGGAGTGTCAAGAGAGTGGGAGGGGGCTTGGTGAGGCGGCCGTTTAAATTCCCGGCCGCAGCACTGAGCCTCCTCCCACTCTCGGAATCCACCACCAGCCGTCCCTGGAAGGGGACCGTCACTGGCAGCCAGCAACCAGAACCTGCTAGCCTCTCGAGATGCGCTTCTTCTCCATCCTGGGCACTGCTCTTTTTCTACTGGGTGCAGCGTTTCAATACAACGATCCCGATCCCCACATCTGGATCCCTGTCTATCTGATCCCCGCACTGATCTGCCTGGCCGCCGTTTCAGGAGGTCTTCACTGGATCATTCCCATCGCAGTGAGCGCTCTGGCCTATGTAGGCTTTGCGGTGATGGCTCTGCAAGTCTTTGGCCAGCAGCCTCTTTTTTCCGAAGAGGCTCGCGAGATGTGGGGACTTCTGGTGACCGCGCTGTGGATGGATGGACTGGGGGCGGGTCTGCTGATCCAGCGCCGGGGCTCTCCATGAGCAGCCGGAATCAAGGCAAGAACATGATCCCCTGGGACAACAAGTGGATTGTGAGCTTGCTGCTGACGCTCGTCCTGGTGCTGATCTCGCCAGTCGGGGTTTTCGGGCAAGAACAGTTCTCAAAACCGCCCCGGGAGCGGCAACTGGAAGCTTTCCTGGCCGATGACACGGTCGCCGCCTTCGAGATTCTGGTTGAGAACCCCGATTTCCTGAACGAGCGGACTGTCCAGGTCAAGATCTATCGCTCCCAACGAAGCAAGGACCCGGCGATCCTGGCTGCCGCCTACCGTTTGTGCTTTCAGGTACCGGATCTGGCGGGAATGGCCCCCATGATCGAGCGGCGTTGCAATGCGCTTTTATTGCTTCGGATCCGGCTCCCCGGCGGCTGATGCTGGAACTGGCCCGGGAGGACGCTGACCTGAGACAAGACCTGCGGGTGGTTGGCCTGATCAACTCGGCCCTCCATTCCGAAGACGAAGCGCTGGGAAGCCTGGGGCGGCAGATGCTAAAGAGATACCCGTCCCTGGGTAACCTGCCGGCGATTCTGGAAGCCTTCCCCGAGAGCACGGGAGCACTTCCGGACTACGACTCTTTCAAGTCCACTGTGAATCCCATCTTCACCACCATGGGGCCCGATGAGCGGGCTTGCATCAACTGCCACAACAGCCGACCAGTCCTCTTTTTTCCCCAGCCGGGCCCGGACGAGGAGGACGAAGCGGTGATCCGTCAGCGATATCGCTCCGTTCTTCTCGTCATTGATCTGGAGAATCCCGAAGAGAGCCTGATCCTGAACAAGCCCATCAACCCTGCCCCGGAGAAACCCAAAGGTCCTTCCAGCCCTGCTCACCACATCGGGGGCCCACGCTTTCAGAAAGGAGACGAGACGTACAACCGGATACTGGGTTGGATCAAAGGCTCCGCAGAAAGCCGGGAGAACTGAAAAGCGGCCCGTTCAGGGGCTCACGACCTGCTTCCACTCGCCGTCGGCTGCCGAGGCCAACACCGCATCACAAACCACCTGAGTCTCGAGGCCGTCGCGGAAGTCAGGGCATGTTTTGTGGCCTGATTTCAGTCCCTTGAGGAAGTCAGCCAAAGCATTGATAAAAGTGTGCTCGTACCCTATGGCGCAGCCGGGCACCCACCACTTGTCCATGTAAGGATGATCGGCATCCCAGACCTGAATCGTTCGCCACCCTCGAAGCGCACTGTCATCGTCGTGATTGAAATACTGCAGCTGGTGGGCATCCTCCAGGTCAAAGTAAAGAGAACCCTTGTCACCATTGATCTCAAGGGTGTTCTGATTCTTGCGGCCTCGCGCGTATCTCGTGGACTCAAAGGTGGCCAGTGAACCATTCTGAAACCGGGCCAGGAATGCACAAGCATCATCGATCCCGACTGGCGCAAGGGTTTCCGGATCGTCCTGAAGGGGCCGCTGCTTGACGAACGTCTCCGTCATGGCAACCACAGACTCTATGGGACCGTTGAGCCATAGGGACTGGTCGATCGAGTGAGCCAACAGATCCCCGGTGACACCGCTTCCGGCAACATCGACGTCCAGACGCCACAGGGCGTGCCCTCCCTGGGGAACATCCGGGCTGATCGTCCAATCCTGCAGGTACTTGGCTCGATAATGGAAGATCCGACCCAGTCGCCCCTCCTCGATCACCTGCCTGGCCAGCGCCACGGCCGGGACCCGGCGATAGTTGAACCAGATCATGTTGGGGAGGCCGGCCTCTTCCACCGCGGCGGTCATCTCCCTGGCTTCGGCTGTGTTCATGGCGAGGGGTTTCTCGCAGGCGATCATCTTCCCGGCCCGCACCGCCGCCAGAGCAATGTCGAGGTGGGTGTTGTTGGGCGAGCAGACATCCACCAGGTCGACATCGTCCCGTTCCACGGCCCGGCGCCAGTCTGTCTCGTGTTCCTCCCAGCCCCATCTGCGGGCAAACTGGCTGACATTGGCCTGGTTTCGTGCACACACGACCTTCATCACCGGCTGGTAGCCAAGATCAAAGAACTGGCTCACTTTTCTATAGGCGTTCGAATGGGCCCGCCCCATGAAACCGTAACCGATCATTGCCACGTTTAGTTTCTTCATGCCAGGTCTCATTGCAACCATCCACCTCTTGTGTAATGCTTCGGCTGTCGAAGGATAGGCAGCCCTATCACCGAGTTCTTTCGATGTCCCATCGTTATACCAGAGTGTCCAGTTTGAACACCCCCCAAAAGTTTCGCGGGCATCTGCGGGGACTTGGCCTGTCGCTGGACTTCGACCAGGAGCTGGAGACGGGAACGGACTCACCCTTCGCCCGGCCTCTCGAGATCGGCGGAAGAAGGATCGGAAACCGCTTTTGCGTCCTCCCCATGGAGGGCTGGGACGGAACCGAGGACGGCAAACCTTCCATCCTGACCCGCCGGCGCTGGGAGAACTTTGGTCGGAGTGGGGCCAAGCTCGTATGGGGCGGCGAGGCCGTGGCCGTCCGACAGGATGGGAGGGCCAATCCCAACCAGCTCCTGATCAACGAGGCCAATCAGGACTCGCTGGAGGGCCTGAGACTGCACCTGGTTTCGACTCACGAGCGGGAATTCGGCACCTCGAGAGATCTTCTCGTAGGTCTGCAGTTGACCCACTCAGGACGGTTCTCGCGACCCACCGACAAGGCAACTCTCGAGCCCAGGATCCTGTACCATCACCCGATCCTGGATCCCAGATTCGGCATTCCTCCCGACTACCCGTGCCTGACCGACTCCGAGATCGAAGAACTGGCCGAGGATTTCGTGGGCGCCGCTGCCCGGGCCTGGAGAATCGGCTTCCACTTCGTCGATCTCAAGCACTGTCACGGCTACCTGGGGAATGAGTTCCTGAGCGCCAGGACCCGGGACGGGCCGTACGGCGGATCCTTTCAGAATCGGACGCGCTTTCTGCGCAATGTGATCTCCGGAATTAGAAGCGTGGCACCCGAACTTCACATCGGAATCCGGCTCAACGTGTTTGATATGCCGCCATTCGAGAAGGACTCCGCTGGAGTTGGCGCCCCAATCGAAGAAAAGGCCTGCTCCTTCTTCGCGCAGATTCCCAGCGGTGACGGAGGGGAGACGTCGAGCTCGCTAAAACCGGACGATCCGAAAGTTCGGGAAACTGTCCGCCTGATCCGGCTTCTGCGCAGCCGGGGTATTCAGCTGATCTGCCTGAGCGGTGGAAGTCCCTACTACAATCCTCACATTCTTAGGCCGGCCTTGTTTCCGCCCTCGGATGGCTACCACCCCCCGGAGGATCCTCTGGTGGGAGTAGTCCGGCACATTCGGTTCACTCGCTTCATCAAGGAGGCGTTTCCTGATCTTTTCGTGGTTGGATCGGGATACAGCTACCTGCAGGAGTGGCTCCCCCCCGTTGCCCACAGACAACTGCGAGAGAAGGCTGTTGATTTTGTCGGGTTGGGCAGAATGATGCTGGCCTATCCTCAGTTTCCGGCCCACGTCCTGGCGGGGCAGCCTCTGGACCGAAAATCCCTGTGCCGAACCTTCAGTGATTGCACAACCGGACCCCGCCAGGGACTCGTGTCAGGATGCTTCCCCCTCGATCCCTTCTATCGTGATCACCCACAGGGTGAGGAGTTGCAGAAGATCAAGAGGAAACAGGGAGGGTTCTAGCCCGGATTATGCAAGAACCGTAGTCCGGTGTTGAAAAAGGGCTCGAGAAGTGGCCCAACTCGGAAGCGGGCAGTTGTGACAGGCGGATTTGCGAAGAATATCGGTTGGCGAGGCGTTTGAGTGGTTGGGGGAGTGAATTTCAGACAGATCTGGGCCTGGATGAGTGTCGGAAGCGATTTTTCGGGGAACTGGGAGAAGCTAGCTGGAGTTCAGGCGACTCAAGACGAGGTGAAAGAGGGGTTGTTCGGGAAAGGCTGAGGAAAGATGGACCCAGATGCGTCGAGTGGTTTGTCGGATCCGGGCCCCGATCTTGAGGACACGACGACGTAAGGTTTCGATTTCGAGCTTGTGCCAGGGGGTTCCGTGCAGATAGTCGCGCAGGCGCACGAACATCTGGTAAGCCAGTGCATGCAGGAGGAGTCGAAACTGGTTGGCCAGGAATCGATGACAGCTGAGTCGGTCCATGCTCAGATGATTCTTAAAGGCCTTGATGAAGTTCTCGGTCTGCCCTCGGTCGGTGTAGTGGTCATAAAGTGATTGGGAGCAGAGATCGTCCCGGTTGGTGACCACAAAGCGACGATTGATCCCGCGCTGATCGACCTCCACTTTGACAATGACGCGACGGGATCGATCCCAGCTGTTGGCTCGATAAAGAAACTCGTCAAACTGACGCTGTTTTTCCTCCCGCTCAACGAACCTTTCCCGAGTCGAATCCAGCAGGGGCTCGACCACTCGCTGCAGGCGAGGGTTGCGACTTAACCCAATGACATATTGGAGTTGATTCTCTTCACCTTCACAGAACTCGTAGAGCCGAGGCGTGGCAAAGCCGCTGTCGGCCCGAATCTCAATCTCGACATCCGTCCCCACTGCTTGTCGGATGGCCTCCACGACGCGCTTCAGAATGGGCACGATGTGAGAGGCAGCCCCCTTGTTGCCAGGTCTCAACACGGCACAGACCAGGTCTCCCGTGGCGGCATCGAAGATCAGCAAAGGATGCAGAATGTGGTTTCGGTAATACCCGTGGTAGAAGGCGAACTCCTGTTGGCCGTGAGTGTGGTCGTCGGTACTGTCCAGATCCAGGATGATCTTGGCGGGACGTCTCTTCTTCAGGGAGCGCACATAACGGCGTAGCAGCCACCGGCTCAGACGCATCAGATCCTTCTTGGTGACGGAGTTCTCCAAGCGGGAGAAAGTCGGCTGGGTGGCCAAATCGGGATCGCTCTCGGGCAACTGATCACAGACTGTCTTGAGCATCGGATCCGAGCGCAGCGTATCGGCGTCATTACAGTCTTCGTAGCCGGCCACGATCTGCAACACTCGTTGTCGGATCAACTTCAACAGGTCATGACGAATGTAGCGTCGGTCCCGGCTTTCCGCAATACACGAACTGAAGCCCTCGCACAATCGATGTTGCCGATCCAGCGATCCAAACAACAACCATCCTGCGTCGGAAGTCAGACTCCCCCCATCAAAACGAGCTGTGATGTCTCTGTGGCTGTGAAATGGCAGGGTATTCTGGCAGACTGTTTTCAACATAGCCGTAGCTCCTGTTTAGGGTCATTGTTTATGTAAACCCTTTTATATCAGAGAGCTACGGCTTTTTCCTGGAGCCAGAATCTCACTCGGATTCAGATCTTTTGCATAATCCGGGCTAGGTTCTGGTGGGAATCTCTTATGGTCTAAGCGAGATCCCACTCTGGACGGGCTACCGAATCTCATCAACCTTCACACTGCGCCTCGATTCAAACGACGCACGGGCGGCGAGGGCTACGCGCAGGGCTTCCACACCGTCCTCGACCTGGATTCGAGGCCGACGCCGATGGGTTACGTTGAGTGCAAAATCTCTCAGTTGAAGGCGGTAGGCATCCTCAAATCGCTGAGGAAAGTAGGGAACCGTGTCGTGCGAGACACAGTTCTCGGTCAGCACCTGGATCGGTGTCTCTCGCAGATACCCGATACGAATCGTCCCCTCAGTACCCAGAATCTCTGTTGAAATATCGTAGCCGTAGACACCGTTTCGACTGAGATCCACTTGACCAAGCGCCCCACTCTCAAACTGCAGGTTGACCACAGCGTTGTCGATGTCTCCGATCTCGCCAATCTCCGGGTATGCCAGCACGCCTCCGCTACTGAACACTTCCCGGACCGGACCCATGAACCAGAGGGCGAGATCAAAGTCATGGATTCCCATGTCCACGAAAATCCCTCCTGAACTCTCGGGGTTCAGATAGTCCAGTGACGGGCGATATGGATCCCGGGAGCTGGACTTGAACAGAACACTTCGACCCAGCGTCCCCTCTTCAATCCTCGCTTTGGCAGCCGCGTAGCCCGGGTCATAACGGCGCATAAAACCCATCTGGAAAAGGGCTTCTGACTTGCCAACCAGGTCTCGTAAGGCGGTCGAGTCTTCCAGCCTAACGGACAGTGGTTTTTCACAGAACACGGGTTTGCCCCTGGACAGCGCCTCCTCGGCGATCTGGCAGTGGGTGCGAGTCGGCGAGACAATGATCACCGCCTCGACTGACGGATCCTGAATGAGTTCTTCGGGTTCTCGATAGCAGCGCGTTTCCGGCCAGCGCTCGGCTATGAAGTCGAAGGTCTCCGGATCCGGATCGGCAGCTGCCGCCAGCCTGGTCTCGTAAATCGTTCCTGCCAGATGACCCGCGTAGATCCTGCCCAGGCGGCCCAGACCGACAAGTCCAACCTGAACGACCTCTCCTCTACGAGTTCCGGGCATCGTGAATCAGCTTAGGGTCGACCTGCTCCTGACTATATGCCCCGTGGCGGACCGGCCGGTTGGCCCGGAATAGCCATCTTCTCACTGACAGACACTCCGCCCCACCGGTACTCAGAAGGACCCAACCGCAGTGACGAATTGAGAACTTCTTCCCGGTTCACCTCCTGCCCCGAGTACGCCGAGATGCGACCCATGATGCCAGTCAGGGTGGCTTCTGCTACCTGTCGTGCTTCATTGATCTGCTCACCCGTGCGAATGGCTCTCACCAGATCGGTGTGCTCCTGAACATACGGATTGGGCCTCTCCCCCGCGTACTCCCAGATCACATCGCCACTCGGCCCAAAGATCAGGTCGGCACAGTTCGTCGAACCTCGAGTTCCCACCAGAAACTCGGAGACGTTGTTGGAGCAACCATTGATCTGTCGTGCCTGGCTGTGCAAGCGCAGGCCGTCATCGTGGGCGTATTCCACGCTGAAGAAGTCGAACTGGTCTCCGGTGGCTCGGCGATGCCGGCCGCCGAAGCCGTTGGCGGATTCGGGATTTTTCCCCAGAAACCAGTGAATGACGTCGATCTGATGGATGTGCTGTTCGACGATGTGGTCGCCGGATAGCCAGGCCCAGTTGTACCAGTCCCGAATCATGTAGCTCATCTCGTCCCACTCGGGCCGCGGTGTACGGTACCAGAGGGCCCCCTGGTTCCAATAGGCCCGGGCCGAGACAATGTCCCCAATGGCACCTCCGGCGATTCGCTTCTGAGTGTCGATGTACTGAAATGCGTGCCTTCGCTGCGTGCCGGCGGCGACACTGAGACCCTTTTTCTCCGATCGCGCAGCGGCTTCGAACATGGTTCGAATACCAACCGGGTCCACGCCGGCCGGTTTTTCAATGAAGGCATGCTTTCCGGCTGCGACCACCGCCGAGAAATGCTCGGGGCGGAAGTGAGGGGGTGTGGCAAGAATGACATAATCCACATCGGTTTCCAGGACCCTCCGATACGCATCAAAGCCCACAAAACAGCGACTGGCCGGGATTTCCTGCCCGTACTTGGTCAGACTCGCTCTCGTCTTCTGAACCTGGTTGTCAAAGACGTCCGCCAACACGGTCACTTCAATATTGGGTGCGGATTCAATAGCGTTACCCACTGCCCCCGTTCCGCGACCTCCGCAGCCAACCAGACCCACCTTGAGGGGAGGTCCCGCTGGGACTTTGTCCCTCTTTGAAGCACTCGACCCCAGCACAGCTGGAGCCGCAGCCGCGACTGCAGCGGACTGAATAAAACTGCGCCGATTGATGCCGACCTTTCTACTCATGTGTTTGCCTCTCTCCCTGCTTGGTTTACTCTTGATTCTGGCACTACGGGGCGGTTTTTTCCAGTAGGGACTCCCCCTTGAATCCCGAGGGTTTTCAATCCTGATTCTGTGGTTCGAAAGTGACCTCCAGGCTCATGCTCACAGGCATTCCCGTGTCAGGCGCTATTTTGAGGTTGTCGACGAGGTAGGAAACTTCAATATTCCTGATGTCCCGAAGATCTTCCATCCGACCCCGGACCTCCAGGATGGAGGTAGCATCAGCCTCGAGATGGACTTCGTATGGAACACGGATGGCCGCGGGGCTGACCACCCTACGCAGTCGGTACGTAATGTCGGAAGTATTCTCAATCCGGACGTCCGCTCGACCCCGGCCGCGGATCGTGATGGTCGGGTTCTTGACCGTGATTGACTGCTCAAAGATGGGTCTCAGATAGGACTCTTCACCAATCAGGAGTTCTCCGAAGTACACCGCCGTCCGCCGTTCAAAGAGAGCCTTCTTGATCGCCTCGGCCGTTCTCTCTGTGGCGAATACCAGGGTGAGAGGGCGGTGATCGCCCTGATGAACGTGATAGTCCAAATTGAGTGGCTTGTGGATATCGGAATTGCTCAGCATCGTCAGCTTCTTGTCCAGGCACCAGCGGTGAGCCTCGGGATAGTACTGCCGCTCATTAACCACCTCGATTCCGTGGAGCATTCCCGCCTCGACCAGTTCCGTATGTTCCGGATACCAGCGCGCTAACCGGTCTGGCTGCTGCCCTTCCCATCCCGGATGATTCCAGAATACAAAGCCCCCTTGATCGATTGCGGCTTTGACCGCAACCCGCCAATCCTCCTGCTCGACATCAGCAACATTCCCCAGGAAAATGGCATTTAGATGGCCTGGCGGCATGCTTCTTGTGACTTCAGAGCCTTTGATCACCAGGATGCCCAGTTGATCACCGTGGGGCTTGGCGATCTCGTAGGAGCGATCGTGGTTGGTGGGAAGATCTTGCTGGTGAGGCTGGTACTCAATATGGTCTGTGATGGCGATGGCATCCAACCCTTCGCGCCAGGCCTCCTCAGATCGTATGTCCGGCCACACCGATCCGTCGGAGAACACCGTGTGGATGTGAAAGTCGCACTTGAGGGTCTTGTATCCGGGGACATCGGGAATCCGAAGCTCCTTACGATACCTGTTCTGGGCACCGACTGAGCCTGCCAGAAAGATGGACAGAATCGCAAAAACACCAAGCCTGCTCATTTGCGGACCTCACTCCTTGGGAAGGAATATACCAACCAGCACCCGGATTGGTAAATCACAAGATTTCCGACGCTTCCGTTCCCGGCTCCACTCCACTCTCGGCACATCCCAACGAAGGCTTTCTACAAGGACTTCAGGAACGCCAGCAGGGCCCCGGTCTGCTCCTGAGAAAGCGCCTCAAAGGCAACCCGGCCCGGCTCTGCCTCGGCTCCATGCATCAGGATGGCCTCCCTCAGGTTGGACGCCCTCCCGTCGTGAAGAAAGGGGCCTCGAAAGCGAACCCCCCAGAGGGGTACCGTGCGGACTTCGTCGGGTTGCGCATCGGCCTGCCCGATTCCGTCGCCCGTTCCTACCTGATGGAGGAGGAAATCACTATAGGGAAAGAACCGCTTGAAGCTGAGGGCAGGCGAAGAAGCCGGGCCGGTTTCAAGAGATTCAACGTGACAAGTGTTGCAGCGCAGACTGCGAAAGATCTGCTCGCCAAGCAGCACCTGCTGGGTGATCTCTCCCCTGGTCGGGGGACCCAGCAGACGCAGGAAGTTCGCGAAGTTGTCGACTCCCCTCAGTCCCGTGGTGACATCCGGTGCATCCTCGGGGTCGGGAGCCGGATCAATCAGCTCCAGAAGTTCACAGTCGACACCATAGGGGCAGGCCTCCCGGGGAAACAGAACATTCGTTATGCCCATCTCATCCCGATAGGCCTCGGCGCCAAACGTGAACAGGCTCGACTGCTGGGCTTTCCAGCCGAACCGGCCAACCCGGACTTCACCACTGTCCCGATCCAGGACTCTGGCGGCCCGGCCGCTGATCCCGTCTCTGTCAGAATCATCCGGGTCTTCCAGCGCGATCAGAGTTTCGTCAGGGACCGCCTCTACGAGGCCATTCCCGAACAGGGGAAGTGACTTCCGGTGGGCAACAGCGTTGGCTTCTGGTGGAATTCGAGCCTGAATCGAGTGGATGGGGAGAGAGAACATCTGGAAGTTGGACCCACCGGGAAACTCCTCAAAGAGGCCGTCCTCGTGCAGAATTCCGGCTCGATTCTCCATGACGGTTCCGGAGCCCCCAATGGCGGGAATGGAGTGACAGAGGGCACAGGAGCGACCGTTGAAAACCGGGCCGAGTCCTTCGGCTGCATCCTCCACCTCCAGAAAATCCTCCAGACCCAGTCGAAAAAGCTCGAACTCTTCAGCCGTGATGCCGCTGATCGGATCGCCCATGAAAGTGCCCACCACGTCATCAGAGCGCTGGCTAGTTTTCGCCACCTGGCTCGGCTGCCTCTGGTATTTCCACTGGAATCCAAAGAGCAGGCTACCCGATAAGAGGGTGATCAGGAGACAGTAGAGGAAGCCCCACCGGCGCGCTTCCAGTTTCTCGATTCTCGTTCTTCGTTTGACCCAGCTCATTCCCTTTTTCCTCTTTCCTCGGGGCCCGTTTCAGGCTTTTTCTTCTTGTGCCCCGCCACCTGAATCACTCCGCGCATGGAGGAGTGCCCGGCTCCGCACATGCGCGAACATTCGAAACGATACTGGCCCGCTTTCTCAGCTCGAAATATGGCCCTTGCCTGACCCTTCCCCCGGGCTGGAATCTCGACATCGATGTCGCTTCCCACAATCTTAAAGCCGTGCCTTACATCCCGACTGGACAGTACGATTTCCAGAGTTGTTCCCGCCTTCACTTTGATCCTGGAGGGCACAAACTTAAAACGCTTCGCCTTGATCTTGATTTTCTTAGTCGGCTCCTCAGCCCCGCTCAAGCTGATTGGGCCGAGAGCACTCATCAGCAGAAGGAGCTGAATCGTGACCCGGCTTGTTCGCCAGAACCCAGAACCCGAAACCCAGAACCCGAGATTCAAAACCACCATCCAATTCCAAAGTTCCAGCGATTGAGAGCTCTAACGATCGAACTTCTGTTGTCCATGATGTTGTAGTCAAATTTGAAGGCGATATCGGGATGCGGGAAGTAAGTGACACCCAGCACGTGGGCGGAGCGGGCCCACTGCTTCAAAGGAAGAAAGCCCGTCGGCATCCGAAACTGGGTATCGAAATCCTCGTACCGGTAGAAGGCCACCAGCTGATGAGGGAACTCGAGAGGCAGAAGCTGGAACCCGCCTTCCAGATAATAGCCCCGCATCTTTTCGGCAAGGTTCGGGTTGACTCCACTCTGCAGCTGGATTGCCCGGTTCATCTCGGCAGCATCTCCCAGGTGAGTGATGGCAAACTGAGCCCGCGTTGACAGGCGGTTCCAGTTCCACTCGCCGTCAAACTCGAAGATTCTCATTCTTCCCGACAAATCGAAATCAAAACCCGTATTGCCCATCCAGAAGCTGGTGCCCAGGTTGACATTGGGAATCCCGGCATATTCCAGGCGGCCAACGCCGGCGAGGTGGCTGGCATTATCCAAGAAGCCCTTCTGTCGGCCGTCTCTGAGACCCTCATCAGCCGAAAAAAAAGAGGCGTTGAGACTGCTCATGCCGAAGGCTTTGAAAGAGAATCCCTTTCCCAGGTCTCCTACCAGTCCGGCCCCCTGGCCGAACCAGGTCGTCGGAATGATCACGGTGTCAACAAAGGACCTTTCCACACCGTTGAAAGAGGCCGGTTCGTGTCGTTCGTTGACGATTCCCATGGGGGTGATCATCATCCCGGCGCGGAAACTGAAGTTCGGATTCAGGACAAAATCCAGATAGGCCTGTTCCAGTTCCAGCTCACCGCTTTCCTCGCCACCCTCCACCAGGGCGTGTTCAAGCTCCAGCTCGCCCACAAAGCTGATCCGATCACTGAAGCGATGTCCAAAGAGAAGAACAAAGCGGTGGAAATCGAGTACCGTCGGGTTCAGGTTGTCATGGTTGACATGCATTTCCATGTAGCCGCTGTAGGGAACACGGCTTTCGGCTCCAGCATCGGCCACCACAACCTGGTCTTGGGGAAGCTCGTCAGAGGCCTCCTCCGATTCCACCCTGACTTCGGTGGCCAGGTTCTCAGCTTCCTCCGCGACCGTCAGGGAGGCCTGAACCAGGGCGGCAGACTCCTCCTCGGGCAATAGTTTGGCCAGGCTGCTCAGGATCTGTTCCAGGCCTTTTTCCACCCTGGCCAGACGAGCTTCCAGATCATCCAGGCGGGCCCCTGCGGCGGTATCCTCCGCCTGCAGCTCACGAGGTTGAATCTGCGCCGAGAGTGTGCTTATTGAAAAGAGGAGAACCAGGAATATTGACATCCGAGAAGCCACAGTAATCCCTCCTATTAGAAACCACTGAATGAGAAATGATTTGAGAATCCTAACAAAAAGTTTAGTCTAGACTAAACTTCAGGTCAACCGCAATGCGTGAGCCATGTCCTCCCGGCTCTTGCGTTCGGACTGACGGGGCTGTGTGGTTGGCAGTGCGGGGGACATACCTGGCAGCCAGTGGCAGGGCCGGTTGACGTCTGGAAAAAGACGACGATAGAATTCACAGGGAATGCCCTCCTTGCAACGAAAGATCTCAGAGCTGCGGAGACTTCTCAGCAGCTATGAACGGGTCCTGGTGTGCTTCTCTGGCGGCGTCGACTCGAGTTATCTGCTGGCTGAAGCGGTTCGCATTCTGGATACCGGTGCCGTAGCTTTTACTGCCGTTTCGCCCAGTCTGGCTTCCTGGGAAGGCGAAGCGGCCGCCGGACTGGCCCGCCAGCTGAGTGCCCGGCATCTGCTGGTCGAGACGCACGAGCTCGACGATCCGCGTTATGCGGCCAACCCAGTGAATCGATGTTACTTCTGCAAGAACGAGATCTACAGTGTCGCCGTTGATGTAGCCGCTGAGAACGGGATCGACAAGGTCCTGGATGGCTTCAACAAAGATGATCGAGGCGATCATCGGCCGGGACGAAAAGCGGCGCTGGAGTACGGAGTCCTTTCTCCCCTCGACGAAATCGGCTTCAGAAAGGACGACGTACGACGAGCAGCTCGGAGAATGGGTGTGTCTGTCTGGGACAAGCCGGCACTGGCCTGTCTTTCCAGCCGTTTTCCCTACGGTACCGAAATCACACCCGGACGTCTGGAACAGGTCGCGAAATGTGAAGCGGTCCTGCGCGACGCCGGCTTTCGTACCTTCCGAGTTCGGTACCACGACACGGTTGCGCGCATTGAGGTCAGCAGTGATGAGGTTCCGCGCCTTTTTCAGCCCGACCTGCGAGACATGATTCTTGGCCGCTTTCGACAGTTCGGATTTACCTACGTAGCTGTCGATCTGCAGGGATATCGAACGGGATCAATGAACGAGACCGTTAAGGGCGACAAAAAGATCGTCCAACTCGAAAGTGAACCCAAATGAGCAGCTGGCCGGCAGTAGCGGGTTCTTCCAGCATTCACCTGTCAGGCCGAATGGTCTCTAGCTGACACCTGAACCTCGATACCGTCCGGGTCATGGAAGTAGACCCGGTTTCCGGATCTTCGTGACTCCAATTCTTCGGACTTGAGTGTTTCTACCACGGCCCCGGCCTCGTAGCCGTCAATGGCAATGCAGTAGTGGTTCATGCCCGGCGTGCCGCTCCTGAACAGCGCCAGAAAGTGCGGGCCCAGATCCAGGAAGCAGCTGTTCTCCGACTCCCGAACCACAGGCAGGCCAAAGTGCTTCTGGTAGAAAGCCTTAGAGCGCTGGATATCGGTTACGCTCAGGGCAACGTGGTTTAGCCCCATACCCTTGAAGGTTGACGCCTGAGTTGAGCGTGTCGTTCCAGCCAGGACAACCAGTCCTGCGATCAAACCCCGGCGGCTGATCTTCCCTTCTTCGTAGGTAGCAAGGATCCGCGAAATCGTTTTTTCCATGTGACTCCTCCTTGCCCCCATACTACCCGTGTCGTTCAGGAGTGTCAGGTCTTGAATTTCTAAGGAGAGAGGCTTTTTCAGGAGATCGTGTCTGCCCTGCTTCTTCCGCCTGGGGAGGAATCATGCAATTGATGATCGGAATCAAGATCCCCGGTGCTCATTTCGATCGTATTTAGAAAAGGGGAGTACTAACCGTCCGGTGCACGCAACAAGTTTGCCACTCGCGTGAACCGGGAACACTGCGAGCTGCGAAGCAGGTAGTGATGAAGAGGGTGTGGATTCAACGCGCGGCGCAAAGTCAAGGGGGGAGGGCAGCGGGTAGTGTCTCAGTTTGAAATCCCGACACAATCGCCGTCGTCCTCCATCGTCAATTCAATATAATGTCAATTGTCAAATCTCCAAATAATTATTTATTTGACAAAGGAAGTTGACAGTGTGACAAACTCTTACAGGAAAGGAGATCCTCCATGCCCAAAGGACCAAGGGGTGAACAGCGCCAACGTGGTTGGCTGCGCCGTGACGGTGGCCAAGATCGCCACTGGGGAAATCGAAGACAGGACTGAGAAGCGAGTGCCCGCCCGCGCTGCCGGGGGAAAGAAGGGCGGACGCGCCCGCGCTAAGAAACTCAGTCGCAAGCGGCGATCCGAAATTGCACGGGCTGGTGCGGCTGTACGCTGGAGGTGAACATCCAGCTATTTGATTTCTTTATACCTTCTCGTGGTCCTCTGAGACCGCAGGCGGCAAGGGCCGAAATCGATTAGGGAAAAATGTCTCTGCAATATCCTCTCGCGAGTCTTTAGGAGGCCATAACCCATGAAGACGGTAACTCATTACCCCATCATGTTCACTTTCCGAGATGCGATTTCCGGTAAAGGATTTCTAGTGGGTGTCACGATAACAGGACGAGCTCTGATGGTCAAAGAGGATGACAACAAGTGGTGGATGTATGGAGTACGACCAGCATCAATAGCCGATTGCGGGGACACCCCTGGAGAGGCGTTCATAAATTTCCGTAATAATTTTAAAGAGGTCCTGTTCGATATGGCCGATGAGGCCAGCGAATTCGATGAATTCAACGTCGAGGCTGAGCGATTTTTTTACGAACCGGATCTCGTCGAGGAGGGTCGATGGGATACGGCCTACTGTCTTTTGCGTGACGGGAAGGTTCAGCCAGAACCACCGTTCTTCTCAGCGTTGCCGAAACAGTCTCCTGATAGCAGACCAGCTACTCTAAGTGTTGTCCGACTGGACGATATCGCGAAACCACCGCGATACAGGCCAACGGATAATGTTCGGGACCAGTATTTGGTGGCAGCTGCATAAGTTTTGATCCCATTCAAGCTGATTTACGCAGTACTCCAGAATTGTGCCACCGATTTCGGTGTCAGGCTAGCAACACATAGCAAAGTCATTGATGCGAATGGCAAGCGTTACCGAAAATTTCCGAAGCATGATGAAATACAGATGAGCCACGCAAAGAAACTATTTCAGTACCTTGAAATTGATCTAGCTTGTGCGGAACAGAATGGGATTCCAGATCGACTTTTGAAAAAGCTTAGAGCAGATTCTGACACGCAATCGTCATCTTAAGATCGAATGGACAGCCAACTCCGGCAACACCCAAGCCAAACCTATTTAAAGTGAAATAATGCTTGACAAAAGAAGGGTATCGTTGTATCCTTCTGTTAATGAACAAGTTACCTACTTCCAAGCGAGCCAAGATCCTAGCATTACTGGTCGAGGGAATGTCGATGCGGGCCATCTCTCGAATCGAGGACGTTTCAATCAACACAGTTACAAAGCTTCTGGTTGATGCCGGTCATGCCTGCGCCAAATACCACGATGAGACTGTCCGTGACGTTCCGGCAGCCAGGGTCCAGTGCGATGAGATTTGGTCCTTCTGCTACGCCAAGGCAAAGAACGTCCTTAAGGCAAAGGCTGCTCCCCCTGGGGCCGGTGACATTTGGACCTGGACGGCCATTGACAGCGATACCAAGTTGATCCTCTCTTACGAGGTTGGGGACCGGTCAGGCGCTACCGCTTTTGAGTTCATGGATGATCTGCGGGCCCGGTTGGCCCATCGAGTTCAGTTGACTACTGATGGCCACCGGGTTTACTTGGAAGCGGTTGAGGGTATCTTTGGGACCGACGTTGATTACGCCCAGTTGATTAAACTGTATGGGGAACCCGAAGAGGGTCGGAAGCGTTACAGTCCGGCTGCCTGCCTAGGGACGCACAAGAAGCCTGTTATGGGCCAGCCTGACCCCAAGGCGGTCAGCACATCCCATGTCGAGCGCCATAACCTGACAATGCGGATGGGAATGCGTCGCTTTACACGGCTGACCAACGCCTTCTCAAAGAAGATCGAGAATCACCTGCATATGCTGTCCCTCTACTTCGTGCACTACAACTTCTGCCGGATTCACAAAAGCCTGCGTGTGTCGCCTGCGATGGCCGCAGGGGTGTCCGATACGCTAAGGGACATGGAATGGGTTGTTGGGCTGATCGACGCAAACACCCCAAAGCCTGGCCCGAGAGGTCCGTACAAGAAGCAAAAGGAAAATTCAAACTGAGACACTACCGGGCAGCGCCGCACGTTGAATCGGATTGAGTAATCAGGTTGAAGATTACCCGCCGGGTGTGACTTTCCTGAGGCGAGTTCAGGAAAAGACCCCGTCCAGGGCATCGACCAGCCGTTTTCTGAGAGCGGCGTCCTCATCCTCGGGAACACCCCACAGAGAGACCCAGATGTGAGCCTCGGGGCGTCCAAAACAGGTCTCGTAACCGATCCGCATGAGGCCCTGGTTCAGGGCTTCTACGCTAAAGGCAAACTCCCAGGGAGGAGCATACTGAAGTACCTTCCCCTGAATCTGGTCGCCACTCGATAAGGCAAACTGGACTCGGTCACCGGCCTGAAAGGAGGATCCCGACCATTGGACCAGGCCCTGAGGATGGATCAGTCGATCCCACGTCTCTTGGGCATCAGACGACACCGGTTTTCCGACCCTGAAAAGCGGTCTCGGAACTCGGCTGGTTCGCTGCTCAGACTGCCCACCAGGTCGGGGCGAATCAGATAGGACTGGGCCGTGGAGCGGAAGAGCCGCTCGACACATCCCCGGCGTTTTTCCTCCCCCGCCAGCTCCACTAGGCCTTCTCGCTCCAGGGTTCGCACGTGATAATTCAGCTTTTGTCTCGGCAAGCCCATTCTTCGGGCCAGACCGGAGGCGGAATCGGGCTGGCTGTGCAGCTGGTTGAGGACCTCCCGGCGTAGCGGCGAGAGGATCGCGGCCACGCTCGATGCCTTCTCGATCACTGCCAGAGAGTGCCCCGTTTTCGACATGAGAAGAAAGAAAATATCATTTGACAAATATAGTTGTCAAATAATCCGCCGAGATCCAAGCGCTGGAAGTCGTGGTGGAAGTCCCGCGGATTGCCGGTTGGGTGCAAGGCACCCGAGAATGAACCATATGCCTCATCGGATTCTGGGAGTGGCCGGTTCCCGGAAAGGGGTCAACACCCAAGCTCGTGATTCTGCATGAGATTGAGTAGAATGTCGTGCATCGAATCCAAAACTTGCATTGCACTATAGCGAATCACGGACCCTGGGAGTTGTCGTATGCGAATACCGTGTTTAGCAGCCCTAGCCGTTCTTGCTGTACTGATCGGGCTGACCGCGGCTGTGGCGAAGGAGGATCCGGGGGTGCCGCCCTTCACAACAGCGCAGATTCGACTGATTGCCTCTCAGGAAGCGGACGGCTGGCAGTATGAGTTCTACCGCAACCACGCGTATACGTGCGGGGTCAGCGGCTACCAGACCTTCCTCCTGGCCTATCGGAAGGACACGCCTCTTTCCGAACGCCGTCCTTTGTGGATGAGGCTTCACGGGGGCGGCGGGGGTACCTGGCTGCGCGACGGGACCTACAGTCCGCCCGTCCACTATCCCAGAATGCTGGATGAAGAGACCTTCGGGTCCCTCAAGATACACTTCGGGGATCCCGGCCTGCTCGAATACGTGCGAGGCCACTCGGCCGGGTTCCGTTTTCTGGTTCCCTCCCTGTGTGATCACGATTTTTACAGCGGCACCGGCCAGATCGACCCCTACAACCCCCACAGTCCCGATGAAAACGGAAGAAAGCGCCGGGTTGACGGCCTCCCGGCAAACCTATCTGCGCTGGCTTTCGCCCGAGAACGGCTGAACTCGGGACACGTGTTCGTTCACGGCACCAGCGCCGGCTCCATGGGGGCCATGAGTTTGACAGTTGCCCTGGGGCGGCAGGGAAACCGTCTCAGCGGAACGGTTTCAGACAGCTGGGTAATGAACAGTTATCTTCTGCCCTTGATGTCCTCGGGGTGCCGGGGCCAACGAAAAGTAGCCACACCACAGGATCACACTCTTTTCCTGAATCGAATTGGGTTTTACGCGAAAGTCGAGAACCTGCCCGAAGTGGCGGTCGCCCGGGGACTGGTTCGAACTCCCCTGTTCTTGATGTGGTCCCGCGACGATCCCGGAATGTGCGCTCGAGAGATGCTGACCCTGCAGAATCAGAAGGGTGAGGAACTAACCGGAGAAGCAAGCTGGCTGATGAACCAGGCTCTGGCCAAAGCCATCGACAGGTACAACCCGGGGGGCGCTTCCCAGTGGCGCCGTGTGTGCGTGGACAATCCCGAGCTTCCCGATTCCAAGTGCGATCGGCATTCACCCTCCCGCTTTGATGTGGCGACTTTTGGCGGGGACAACTCCCGGGACGGGGAGGACTATAACCGCGTGATACTGGACTGGGTTACGGCCCGGCTCGACGATCCGTTGCCCTGAGTAGAATAGCCGGGCGACAGCCTGCGGAGGTGAAATTTGTTTTTCAGACCAGCCCTCACCCTCTCTGTAGCCGTCCTGGCCATATCGGTCGGAGTGTCCGTGGTCCAGGGCCAGAGCGGCGCTGCACCTGCCCAACCTCTCGCGCGCTGGATTCCACAGGGAGGGGTTACCCATTACCAGAACGTAGGGCACGAGTACCGCCAGGATGACATGCCTTCGATAGCCTCTTCCCCGGACGGCTCCCTGTGGGTCGCGTGGATCAGCTTCGACGGCTCTCGGGATGACATCGCGATCAGACACCGGCGTGTGGACGGAAGCTGGCAGAACCTGCAGTGGGTTCCGGGCTCGGACGGCGACAACTGGGCGCCTCAGGTCAGCGTCGATGGTGCAAATCGGGTCTGGGTCGTGTGGTCCCGCCAGGTGGAAGGGAATTGGGACGTTTATGCGCGCCGCTTTGATCCGGAGCAGTCCCGCTGGAGTCAGCTCCAGCAATTGAGTTCGGACCCTCTTCCCGACATCCATCCTCGAGTCAGTTCCGATGGTCACGGTGGTGCGGCCCTGGTCTGGCAGGGCTTTCGAACAACTGGAGAAGGTACCGGCAGCAACATCTTTCTTCGAGTTCTGAAAGGTGATGGGTGGACAGATGCAGTGCAGGTGACCCGGGATGCAGCTAATGATTGGGAGCCGGCGGTGGCTTTGGACTCCGAGGGGGCGGCATGGATCGCCTACGACTCCTACCGGCAGGGCAACTACGACGTCTTTCTGGCCCGCGTCGCCGGCGGCGAGGTCGTCGAGCCCGCCATTCCCGTAGCCGTGAGTCCGCAATTCGAGGCCCGAGCCGCTGTTGCGGTGGATACAGCCGGGCGAGTCTGGGTCACGTGGGAAAGAGGTCCTTCCAACTGGGGTAAAGACCTGGCACGAATCCTGCCGGACTTTTCCCTCGAGAACGCTCTGGGCTCCCCGCGAGCGGCCGAGATTGCCTTTTACCAGGGAGGCCGCTGGTGGGAACCGAAAAAAAACCTCTCAGATGCATTCGATCACTCCGACACCTATCATCCCCGGGTCTTCTCAGATGGATCCGGATCGGTGTGGATCGTGGCCCTGAGTCGCCGGCGGGGGCCTGAGGTGCGCCCCAACCCGGACGGCAGACTGGCCTACTGGGAACTGTACGTGAACCGGCCGTTGGGTTTCTGGGAATATCAGGCGACCCATCTGGATGGAGAAGGTTGGTCCAACCCTGTCTCGATCCCTCACAGCAAAGGAAGACTGAGCACGCGAATCAGTGGGGCCCCGGGTGCCGGTGGGCAACTGTGGCTGGCCTGGCCCACCGACAACCGAACTGAAGCCTACTACAACCGTCCCATCCGTCAACAGGTCTTCGCGGGAGTACTTCACAATGTCGTTGAGCCCCAGGCCCTGCTCACGTCTCCGCGAGCGGACCGGCCCCTTCCCGAGGCCTCGTCCGGTGAAGCCAATCTCCGGGCGATTCGGGACCACCGGATCATCCTCGGAGGGAAGGCGCACCGGCTTTTTAGGGGGGATCTCCATCGCCACACTGAACTGAGTTGGGACGGGGGAGGACAGAAGGACGGATCTCTTCAGGACTTCTATCGCTACATGCTGGACGCGGCGCAGCTGGATTTTGGCGCCAATTCCGAACACCAGGGAGGCCTGTGGCCCTACTGGCAGTGGTATTCGCAGAAGATGACTGACATGTATCACATCCCGGGCCGGTACTCGGGCCTGTTCGGCTTTGAGCGAAGTGCCAGTTTTCCATTTGGCCATCGCAATGTGTTTTTTGCGAAGCGGGATCAATCTCGCCTCATCCCCTTCTTTCTCAAAGAAGGAGTCTCTCTGTATGCCCTGCCGCTCACTTCGGAAGGAGACGAGCCGGCAGACGAGTCCATGCATCTCGTAGAGAACGAAACCGAGCTGGTCTACGAGGAGATCCGTTCCCGACAGGGCATAGCCATCCCCCACACCACGGGAACAGGGATGGGAACCGACTGGCACGTGCATGATTCCTACGTGGAACCGGTGGCCGAGATCTTCCAGGGGATGCGACAAAGCTACGAACAGGTGGACGCTCCCTACGCCCCCACTGCGGAACAAATCGAGCGGGCAGCGGAGCGAGACAGGCAAAACCCTGCCAGCTGGCCCAGGACGCTGAGCAGGATCCGGCCCGAGGGGATGCTCTCTGAAGCCTGGAAGAAGGGACACCGGCTGGGCGTCATCGCTTCTTCGGATCATTTTTCCACTCACATGTCCTACGCCATGGTCTACGCTCCGGACTCAACCAGGAAAGCCATTCTGGAAAGCATCCGGGCCAGGCACACCTATGCCGCCACCGACAACATCATTCTGGAGGTCTGGATGGGTGATCATTTCATGGGAGAGGAGTTCACAACCTCGGAGGCGCTCCCGCCCCTCTCGATGAAAGCTCGGGGAACCGGATCCATATCCAGGGTGGACGTGCTTCGCGACAGTCAGGTGGTCTTCTCGAGACAATTTGCCGACCCAGCGGTTGACCTGGAATACCAGGATCAGGAGGCAGTCCCGGGCACCCATTACTATTACGTACGGGTTCTTCAGGAGGACGGAATGATCGCCTGGTCCTCCCCCATCTGGGCCACCCTGGAATAGGGGACTCAAGGGGACAGTCTACTACGGCACCTGTTCCGTTCTGCTCATCCGGAGATCTTCCATGACCGGCAGCCTGCGATCCCTACCCTCTCAAGTATGAGCCTGTTTGAGGGATAACGAATGATGGCTGAGGCGCATGGAGGACTCGGCCGTGATCAAGTAGTTGTGCTCCAGCCGTATGCCTCCGATTCCTTCGACGTAAAGTCCGGGCTCCAGTGTCACCACGTCTCCCACCGCGAGCTGATCCTCACTCTCGGGCACCAGGATGGGCGGCTCGGGATGACCCAGGCCGATCCCGTGGCCGGCGTGGTGAGGTAGAGCTCCGTGCCCGGCCTTCTTCAGTTGCGACGACACGACTTCGTAGACATGGCGGGCTGAGGCGCCGGGTCCGAGCACAGCTTCACCCTTTTCCATGGCCCGGCGGCATGCCCCGAACATATCCGACTGACTCTCTCGAGGGTGTTCTCCCACATGAATCGTATTGGTGGTGTCGCTTCGATATCCGTCCATGACCACAGAAAAGTCGAGAATGAAGAGATCTCCCTCTTGGAGTTCGTATTCGGTGGGTAGCCCTCCTACCTTGGGTTGATCCTGCGTCGCCGCCCGGAAGTCACCATACACCAGCAGCGGCCGTTGTGCCGCCTTCATTGAGGCCGACTGAACCTCGAGATAAACGTCGAACTCGCTGACGCCGGGTCGCACGACTTCCAGGGCACGGGCGTGACCGGCTTCGGCAGCCTTCATACATCGCTCGAGCAGGGAGATCTCGTCCGTTTCTTTCTTGCGTCGCAAGGAGCGGATGACCGAGCCCAGCTCGTGATCCAATCCCTGGCCCGGAAAAAGGAGGCCATTCACGGGGAACCAGTTTCCTTCAACCAGTCCCTTGTCGCGCGCCAGACGATCTCGTACTCGTGCCAGAGCCGCAACCGGCACCATGTCACGGCTCGCTACCGAATGTTTGTGGTCGTACCACTTCTCTTCCAGGACCTCCTCCACAAAAGGTTCTCCGGCAGCCGAGCGGAGGGCAAAATTATCACTCATCAGAGTTGCGTGGCCTCTGCGCTCCAGAAGCAGTAGGCCTCGTTCGCCAGAGGAAAAGCTGAGGGGGTTGATCCAGAAATTGGAGAAATAGTGGACATGCCGCGGATCCGCAATCAGCACCCACTCGATCTTTTCGGAGAGGGCTTTCCAAAGCCGTTCTCGTCGTGCCAGGCAACCTTGAGCTGTCAGCATTGGAAGATCGTCACATCGGATACTTGAACTTGGCCAGAGGCAACCCGAAGGTTTGAGCAAGCCAGCGATTCCCCTCGGCAGTCTGTTTCTCGATTCTCTCGGCCCATCCGCTTCCGGACCAGTCCAGCCTGGCCGGAGGGCTCGAGCCTTTCCCTTTAAGCATACGGTCGCGCCGCTCAGTACTCAGAGTCCGAAAGATAACCGAGCGCCAGCGGGAAGAGCTGATCTGTTTCAATCGAAGAACCTGCTGTTCGGTCCAGCGAGCGTTTACCGGGCCCTCTCGGGCCAGGTCCAGACCTGTGTCTGTACCGATCCCGAGGTAGTTGCACACCTGTTGGATTGTCGCCTCCATATCCCGAGTGCGCTCCTCGAAAAGAAACACCCCTACGTTCTCCCTACCCAGAACACGGCAGTAGATCCGAATGGCTTGGGCGTACTCCAGGAGCTTGAATACCCCTGCTCTTACCGCCACCCCCAGGTTCGCCTCGAGCCATTCATTCACCTCAAAGTACAGCTGATCTTCGAGGCAGTACCTTATGTGGGGACTGCCCGTGCCCATGCCTCTTAGAGCATATTGCCGAAGTCGGTGAAAATACAAAGATTCAACCAGCTTCAAGGGATGGCGAATGAAAAAGAAAACACTGCAGGGAGACCAGACCCGTTTCAAGAACTCCGCCCGCTTTTCGTGAAGTTGGGGCGAGCCTACACCCAGACCTTCATTGGAAAGGACCGGGAGGCGACCCCGGCTGATAGCCGGCTGAACGTACGCTTCTCTCATATGGAGGGCCAGGCTCTCATCCAGGCCCCGGCCCTTCCTGACACACCTGGCGAAGTTCCCAACCTCGGAAGATACCCAGTTCGCCCTCAACTTGCCCAGGTAGTCAAGATCCGGATGGCACGCGAACAAGTGTTTCTGGAGCAAGGTAGAAGCCGTTTTCGGCAGCCCGAGATGAAGAGACCATTTGGAGACCTCGCCCACTTTATGCTGCTGGCCCATCTCTAGTCGCCAACTTCCTCAATAAACAGGCAAGCGATTCTTTCGGCGCTGCCGTCGGGACTGCTTGGGCGTGGTCCGCCTGAGTGGTTCGTATTCAATCCATTGGACCTGCTGGCGTTCCATCCCGTTCGCACGCAGCCAACGCCTGAGGGCTTGATCGAGCTGATCCCGTCCCTGATCATCCTCAGGGCTCTTCAGCAGCGGATTCCTAAGCTCATATCCTTTTGGAAAATTTCCATAGCGACCATTAATGGTCGGCACACCCGACAGCAAACTACTCCACGCCGCGTCCTCGGCCACCCAGGCGCCCTCTGGATGAGTACCAACCAGGAAGAACGCCTGGTAGCCAGGATCGACCTGCTTCGCGATGGCGGCAACGTGCTGCCGAATCGAATCCTTATCAATATAGCCCATCGGCCGTGCCTGCTCGCCGATACCGGCCATAATCAAGATGGCCAGCATCCACCATCCTTGCTTGCGCACCTTCCGGTGGCAGGCGATTGCAAAGCCGATCACCGCGATAGGTATCAGAATCATGGTGACCCGATAAAAGGCACGAATTGCCCCAGCACCGGGAACCGTGTAATGGACAATCATCCAGGGGCTAAATGGGCCATAGGTTGTCGCCAACAGGACCATGACGACAGTGGCCATGCCAATCACCTTCACGAGCAGACGCTGTCGCCACTGATAGAGCCCCCAGGCGCTGCAGGCCAGGGTCAACGGTCCAATTCCCAGAGAGAATAGGGGGCTGGTCAATGGGCCCAGCCTGGATTGCGTCGATCCGTACAGCCAGTGCCCCTTGCCCAGGAGAATCCAAGATAAAGGCTGCGAAACATTGGCGGCGGAATAGTTGCGAAATCCCAAGTTGCTGGCTGTTATGCCGTAGTGATGGACAAGTGGAAACAGTGCCACGGCAGACAAAGCGGCACACAGCAACCACCACCACATATCCCCTCGAACTCCCCTAATCAACCGTTTCCGGGAATCCGGCAGCAACAGTGCAGAAAGCAAGGCTATGCCGCAAAGGAACCCGAAGAAGAAAAATGGATAGATAGCAGACCATGCCTGCACGACACCGGCAGAGAAGAAAAGCCCAATCCAGACCCGACGCCGAAAATGCATACCAGGAGCGTGTTGATCAACAAAGATCCGCAAGAGCGCCAGCAATGCGAGCAACACGCAAAACATGGGGAACAGTTGGGGGTGAGAGAGCCACCGCACCATCATGCTGGCAAGGAGTAGTGCGCCTGCGGTGCTAGCCAGCACGCCGACGCCGGTTCCCAGGCGCAGCAAGAGATAGGCCGCAGCAAAGTTGCATGCGTAAACCAGCAAGATCCAATACTGAAAGGCGGTGTCCGGTGAGGCGCCAAGACTCCTCCAAATCCAGAACAATGGGCCCACTCCCAGCATGAAATCCGTGAAAGAAGTGACGTTGGGATAGGGATAGAAGATGGGCGGATTCCAGAAATTTTGGTGCGGGGATGCCTGAGAAATCCAGCGAAATCCGTGCTCCAGTGTGTAGTTTACAAGCCGAGCATCCCCCCTTCCGCCGTGGGTATAGCGAAAGCCGGAGAAAATCATCGTCTGAAACTGCACTGTTAGGGACTGTAGTGATGCACCAGACGGAGAGGTTCAGGTGAACCAACCAGGCCTCGGGCCGTTTTAATCGTAGATTCACTTGCGCCATGAAAGCAACGGGTAAACAGGCTCCCGGCTCCGCTTCACCCTCGGTAGAGCTCAAACGGAGTCCCCGGGCAAGAGGAAGGGGAGAGACCCAGTTCGCTAGTGGGTGAAACGCTCATAGATACTCTCCAGGGTCGCTCCCTCGTTGCGGATGTGTTCCTGAAGTCCTGCTTCTCGTGCTGCCACCTCAGTGGCCAGACGAGGAAGCTCTTCCCGCCCTTCTTCGGGTACCTTGATGAGTAGGCATACTTCTTCCTCCAGTCCAGTAAGCAGGAGTGGCGATTTCAAACGAGTCCGGTTACCCGGCCCGTTTCCACGTCTACATCCACGCGGCGGTAGGCGGGGTTCGACGAGGTACCCGGCATCAGTTTGATGTTGCCTGCACACGGGCACAAAAAACGGGCGCCCGTGTACACCAGAATGTCCTGAATGGGCAGCACCCAATCTTCCGGAACACACTTGCGGCTGGGGTCGTGACTGAGACTCAACGGTGTCTTTACCATCATGGTGGCAAAATCGTCGAACCGTTCGTCAGACTCCAGCCGGGCGGCTTTGGCACGGGCCTCAGGAGTCCAGCGGACGCCCTGGGCGCCGTAAACCTCTCTGGCAATGACTTCCACTCGCTCCTTCAGTTTCATGGCCGACGGGTACAGAACGCGAAACTCCTTCTCTTCTTCCGCCGCCTCCACGACAGCCTCTGCCAATTCCATGGCGCCCTCCCCACCTCTGGCCCAGTGGTCCGAGGCCGCAAAGCGCCCGTGGAAACCTTCCACAGCATTCCGCACCAGCTGGACCTCTTCGTCGGTGTCCGTGTGAAAGCGATTCAGACACACCACCGGATTCACACCAGACTTCCGAATGATTGCGACGTGGTGCAGTAGATTCGGCAGACCTCTTTCAACCAGGTCGAGAGTCTCACTCGTGTATTCGTCCGGAAGGCTGCTCCCGGGAACGAGCGGCGGGCCTCCTCCGTGCAGTTTCAAAGCCCGGATCGTCGCCGTCAGGACTACGGCATCGGGTACAAGCCCGCTGGTCCGGCACTTTACGTTCCAGAATTTCTCAAAGCCGATTTCAGATCCAAAACCACTCTCCGTAACGTGGTAGTCGAAGAGCTTCAAGCCCAACCGATCGCCGATGATGGAGGACTGCCCAATGGCGATATTGGCAAAAGGACCGCTGTGAACCAGGCAGGGCTGATAGTCGGCTGTACAGCACAGCGTCGGGTTGATGGCGTTGCGCATCCAGGCGCACATGGCTCCGTCAACCTCCAGATCCGCTGTGGTGATCGACCGGCCCTGCTTGTCGAACGCGACGGTGATCTCGGCGATCCGTTTGCGAAGATCCGGCAGATCCTGAGCGATAGAAAGAATGGCCATCAGCTCTGAGCTGGCCGATATGTTGAACTTGGAGCTCATCATGAAGCCGTCCAGCCGGCCTCCCATCCCAATCACGATGTTGCGAAGCGACTGGGCGCAAAAGTCCATGACCCAGCCCAATTGAACCCGGCTCGGATCGATGCCCAGGCGCGCCATGCCGCTTCGACGCAGCAACTCGTCGTCACTATAGTTGCGTTCGTGCTGCATCCGGGCGGTCACCGCAACCATGCCCAGATTGTGGGCGTTGGTCACATCGTTCATGTCACCCGTCAGCCCCATCGACAGCTCGTCCATGGGGATCAGAAGCGCGTTGCCGCCTCCCGCAGCAGTCCCCTTCATGTTCATGGTAGGTCCCCCCGAAGCCTGCCGGAGACAGCCCCCTGGATTCTTCCCCAAGCGGGCCAGTCCCTGGATCAGCCCCAGAGCTGTAGTGGTTTTCCCTTCCCCAAGAGGCGTGGGGGTCATTCCGGTAACATCGATGTATTTTCCGTTCGGCTCGTTGTGGAGACGATCCATGATCTTCAAGAAGCTCAGCTTCCCAAGCCTCCCGCTGGGAATCATCTCCATCTGAGCGAGGCCCAGCTGCTCACTCCATTGGTTGGGAGTCGGCATGTTCTCCTCGGCTGCTCGCGATATCTCCCAGTTCGCCATAGAAGTCGGGTCATAAATCATCGTCGCGTCTCCCGCGGTGTTTCTACTTTCGCGCCAGCTGTCATTTCCACAATCTTTCCCACAAGCTCACCCTCGCCACAATAGTGCTCATTCATTGTTGGCGGGATCGTCCCTAACCCGGATAATTCATAAATCGTCTACTACAGCGTGGAGAACTTCCCCCGCTTCGCTACGAAAAATGATAAATAATCCGGGCTAATGTAACAAAAGTCGTTCGCTGCAAGACAGGGTCCGGATACTTCTCCTCTCGTTTTTCATCCTCCTCGATTGGTGGAATAATGGCTATCGGCAGAGAAGGCTATCTCAGACGAGATTGTGAAAAAGACATGAAAAGATTTCTGTGCAAGAGACTCATCATTCTGGGCACCCTGGTGTTCACCTCCGGGCCGGTAGTTCCTGTCCGGGCAGGAGATCTTGAAGAAAAGGTGCAACGCTTTCTGGAAAGCCACAAAGACCAATTCAATGGCCAAGACCGGGGGCAAGGTGACCACGATTGAGATCGACCCGGGGCGCCATCGCCAGGCCCGCGCCAATTTCAAGGAGGCAGGTGTAGACGAGTACATCGACGCTCTTCTGGGCGATGCGCATCAGCTCACAAAAGAGCTCGCGGGCCCCTTCGACTTCGTTTTCTCGGACGCAGACAAAGACTGGTACACCCAGTATCTGAAGGATGTGCTTCCCAAACTCGAGGTGAACGGTTGTTTCACAGCCCACAATACTTCCATGCGAAACCAGGGAATCACCGATTTCCTGGAGTACCTGGGGACAGTCGCCGAACTGGAAACCACGATTGACAACTCGAGCCGGGCGGGACTCTCAATCAGTTACAAGCGGCAACGTTGAGCGACCGAGAGCGGTGATCAGGACCACCGCGAGGCGGCCGTTTAAATTCCCGGCCGCAGCGTCGAGGCCCCTCCCACTCTCGCACCTACGGCTGTTTTCCATCCCAGAAATCATCGGGCCGCAGGTCTGTCCGCGTGACCTCTTCATTGAGCCAGGGCATAACTCCGTACGGCCTCTGACGCGGCCACACCTCGTCCAGTGAGTCTCCCGCGTAAAGCCGTCCCGCCTTCATCACGTAAGCAATGTCAGTGCTGTTGCGGATATTGTCCAGTGGGTTCGAGCTGAGCACCACCAGGTCGGCCACTTTTCCAACTTCGACGGAACCGATCTCGTCCTCCAGTCCTAGAAAGTGGGATCCGCCCAAACTGGCCGCCTCGAGAGTCTCCATCGGCGAGAGACCGTGGGCATAGGCCCAGGCTTCCCAGTGTGTGCCCAGGCCGTCCTGCTCTCCGTGCGCGCCGACGGCTAGATAGGCTCCGGCCCTCTTCATGTCGGCAGCCCCTTCGGCCAGGATCGGAAACATGAATTCACGGGCAGGTTTCTTGACGAAGCTGCGCCGGGAAGCCGTTTCCTGCCAGGGACTCCAGTGCATCAGCTTGCTGTCCTGCCAGAGATCGTTGGCCCCATACCAGTACTCGATCGCGTTTCCGACGGGATAGTCGCTCATCATGAGCTGGGCTGAGTAGTGAGCACGGGCCTGGCCAAAAAAGGTGGACACATCGTTGTAAATGGGAACGAACTGAACAGGGTGCTCCCAACCTGCGTGGCCCGTCATCACCAAACCGAGAAAGTACTCCAGATCAGATCCTTCGGACGTCAGGGTTACTCCTCTCCTGCGGGCGGCTTCCGCCAGCCAGGTACGCTGAATGCGAGTGCATTGTTTGTAGTCCTTGATCGAGATGGCTCCCAGATTGGCCAGTCGGTTCACATGCTCCCGGGCATCCTCAAAGGTCTGAATCTGGCGCAATCGGCTCCAGGGACCGCAGGTCAAAGTGGGTCCGGTGGAGAAGCTGCGCGGGCCCACCATCCGGCCAGCTTCAATTAACTCCCCGATCGAGAAAGTGTGAAGCATCGGGGCCGCTGGATCATGCACTGTCGTGACCCCATAGGCCAGATACTGAGCCGAGGTCGAGCGGTGTTGCGGAATCATTCCGGTCGGGCCGTCCGCGGCCAGGTGGTGGGCGTGAACGTCCACCCATCCCGGCATGATTGTCTTCCCTTTGAGATCCAGTACCTCAGCACTGGCGGAAGGTTGACATTCACCCACACAGGTGATGCGACCATCGCTGACAAGGATGGTCCCCCCCTCGATCACCCGGCGATCATCCAGGGTGATGATGCGAGCCCCTTTCAGGGCAATAGTACCGATGGCCCTGTCTCGCGGGAGCTCCAGGTCAATGGTAAGGGAATCGGAATCCGTGGTGTCCACGTTGTAAGTGACGTAACGGTTGGCACTCACAAATTCGAGTACTTTGTCGCTGCGCCAGTGCGGATACCGCCCCCCTTCCAGGCTGAGGCGCTTTCCGGTTCCCCGCAGGTCGATTTCAGACGGCCCACCTGCAAAAGTGCCGGCAGGCAGGTTCACAAGGTAGATGTCTTCTTGATACTCCACCGCCAGCCAGCGACCGTCCGGCGAAGGCACCCCTACCTGGACGGAAGGGTCTATGCTGGCATGCGTTCTGGGCTCTCGGCCCCGGGCGTCTACCGACCGGAGCCGTCCGCCCAGCAAATAAAAGAGCCGGTTTTCCTTTCCCGGGGAACTCTGGGGCGGCAACCCGGGATCGGTCAGTTGAGCAATGGAACCATCGGCGGCAATGACCCGAATCAGCTCCCACTGTGGCCCCAATCCAGCGAGGGGTCAAAGCCGCCGGCCAGCGACTGACTGCGATCGACTGGCCGTCGTCAGCCCAGCTCGGGTTCAAATAAGACCCCGGGGTATCTGTGAGACGCTCCGGTTCTCCACCCTCGGAATTGACCCTCCACAAGTGGCCTCCCACCCCGTCCTGCCACGTAACGTACACGATTGCGGTGCCGTCGGGTGACCAGTCGGGCGTGAGCTGAAAAGCGTCGGGTTTCCAGCTGGTCAGTGGCCTGGGCTCACCGTCGGGCAGGCGCATCAGCCAGAGTTGTCCTACAGCTTCAAAGACGAGCTGCGATCCATCTGGTGATGAAACAGGCCAGCGCACGGCCCGGACTTGAAAACTGTCGTCGATACGGGCATGCCCCCGGGCCGCTTCCGAAATCGTTCGCTGCACCTGAGTCTGGAATGGAATGGTCTCGACCCGGCCCCCGTCGATCCACAGTCGCCGGAGCCGCCCCCCTGGCTGAGGACGATCGACTCACTGTCGTTGGCCCAACTGTAGCCGGGAAGTACCCGCACGTGCCAGCTGGGATGATGCTCGGCCAGAGTGTTGGCGATGGGGTCCATGATAACTCGTTCCGATCCGGTTTCGAGATCTCGTAGCCACAGCGCAGTCCGTCCAACGTACTCCTTACCCCGATAGGAGGTTCGGCCTCCCGGGAGCTTGCGGGCAAAAGCGAGCCAGCGACCATCGGGAGACACCTCTGGGGCGACTTCTCCCAATCGCCGCGGATAGGCGGGGCGGCCACAACAGGAAAGGTAGCGATCCTTGCCTTCCGTCACGCTGTCAATCCGACCAGTTTTGAGGTCAATGCGCCGCAGTCGCCGGTCCGCACCGGCAAAGGTTGAGCTGTGGAAGTAAACACGACGTCCATCGGGAGTGAAGGAGGGCCACTGGGCCCGGTCGAGACCTGCCCACACGCCGGATCGGGCAGGCGCTGCTCCTCCGGAGGATCCGAGGCGTACGACCTCGAAACCTTTTCCCCCGGTTCGTGGAAACATCCACAACGCGTCGTGAGTACGGTAGAAACCGGTGGGACTCTTTTCCCGCCGGGTCACCAGGACCTGTTTTCCGTCAGGAGACCACGTCGGTTCTGCCACGCGGGCGTTCATGTCGGCGAAGACAGGCCTCGGGCTGGATCCGTCGGCAGCCATCACCCAGAGGTTGTCTTGCCCACCCCGATCGGATACGAATGCGATTTCTCGCCCATCCGGCGAAATCCGGGGATGATAGTTCATGGCCATGCCGCTGTTCTGAGTCAGTGAAACCGCTTGTCCTCCGCTCACCGGAAGGCGGTAAATATGCCCCAACAGGTCGAAGACAACCCAGTCGCTATCGGGTGAAATGTCCACCGACATCCAGGTCCCTTCTTCCGTTGTGAAGGAGATCTCCCTGGTATTGCCCCGCGGAGCGGTCACGTCCCAGTCTTCCTGAGCCTGGGCGTGAGGAGAGTTGAATCCGGTCATTGAGAGTGCGGCGATGATCAGCCACCGGCTGAAGCAGTTCGGGGTGATGTTCATTCAAGCTCCTGCGACGAAGGTTGCATTTTTTTTGATTCTCTCTCCTTTTAACAGATGTGGCGCCCTTTTTCCCGTATGACCCGCCTGTCGGCCTGGCCTGCTGGGCGCGGATCCTTGCGACCTCCCCTTTGAACTACTAACCTGTCGCCTGGAACAACAACGCTATGGCCGAGGAGATAGTCGAGTACGACAGGTACGACGGGCTGGGCCTGGCAGGCCTGGTGCAGCGGGGAGAGTTAAAGCCCGAGGAACTGCTCGACACTACCATCAGCCGCATCGAAAAGGCGAACCCTTACCTCAATGCCGTCGTGACCAAGATGTACGGCGAGGCTCGCGAAAGCATCTCCAGCGGCCTGCCCGAGGGTCCGTTTACGGGTGTTCCCTTTCTGCTGAAGGATCTGGGAGCCACCTACGCAGGAGTCCGTCTGACAGGGGGATCCCGGGCCCTTGCCCGGAACATACCTGACTACGACAACGAACTCGTCCGGCGTTATAAGGCGGCCGGCCTGGTTACCGTGGGGCGCACCAACACCCCCGAATTCGGGTTGAACGTCTCCACAGAGCCCGCCTTCCTGGGCCCGGCCCGTAACCCCTGGGACACAAGCCGATCGACGGGGGGTTCCAGTGGTGGCAGTGCGGCGGCGGTTGCAGCTCGGATGGTGCCGATTGCCCACGCCTCGGACGGAGGAGGATCAATTCGCATTCCCGCCTCCTGCTGCGGATTGTTCGGAATGAAGCCCTCTCGAGGCCGCATGCCCACCGGCCCGGAATTTGGAGAAATGTGGGAGGGCTTCGCCACCAACCACGCCGTCTCCCTCTCCGTGCGCGACGATGCGGCTTTGCTGGATGCCACTTCTGCCCCGGAGGCGGGAGCTCCTTATGGAATCCCTGCACCAGTCAGACCATTCCTGGAAGAAGTCGGGGCCGAGGCGGGAAGACTGAGAATCGCCTCCTTCACGAAGGCTGCCTCTGATCAGACACACCCCGATTGCATTGCTGCCGTCCAGGATGCCGCCGAGCTCTGTGAAAGCCTGGGCCATCGAGTGGAAGAGGCCTCGCCGGCCATTCCTTTCGAGGCCCTTCTGGAGGCCTTTCGACTGGTGGTTCGCGCCCACACAGCCAGCTTGCTCAATCTGATCGGACGCGTCCAGGGAAAAGAAGTGACCCGCGACATGGTCGAACCCCAGACCTGGGAGGTGGCCAGAGCTGGTCATGATGCGTCGGCGGCAGCCCTGGCCGGGACCAAGTCGCTCTTCAACACGACTACCCGAACCGTTGCACGCTTCCTCCGGAGCTACGACCTGATCCTGACACCGACCCTGGGCGAACCCCCTCGGGAGCTGGGTTATTTCGACACCGTAAATCTCCCGCTGGATGTACTCGGAGAACGGGTCTTCCATTTCATCCCTTTCACCTGGCTGCACAACGTGACCGGTTGCCCTGCCATGTCAGTGCCTCTGTACTGGAATGATGACGGGCTGCCCGTAGGAGTTCAGTTCGCCGGTCGCTACGCGGACGAAGCGATGCTCTACCGACTGGCGGGCCAATTGGAGGAGGCCCGCCCCTGGAGAAACCGAGTTCCGGAAATAGCCACTTGACTACCGGTATACCCACAATCCGAGCCGTGACTTTCGACTTCTACCAGACACTCGTGTACCCCCGCACGGGCCGGGGTCGAGGTGCGGTGTTGATGGAGTACCTGCGGGACCATGGCTGGGAATCGGAACCGTGGGAACATCAGGTTCTCTATGACATCTTCGAGCGCCACGCAGTGGACTACTCACCAGATCTAACGGAAGAGGCCAGGCAGCGCTACTTCAGCCGACTGGCGAAACGCCTTTTCCTACGGTTACAGGTGCAAGCCCCAGCCGGAGCAGAGCAGCATCATGCCCAAGAGTTATGGGAACTCCTTGGCCCTGAGAGTCTGGCCGTCTTTCCTGAAGTACCACAAGTTCTGGGTCTCTTGAAAAAGGCCGGATATCCAACCGCGGTAGTCTCCAACTGGCAGCACGGCCTGGGCAACTTCTGCAGGGAGCTCGGCCTGGACCGGTTCTTCGAGCACATCGTGGCTTCGGCGGAAGTGGGCTCCCAGAAACCCGATCGGGAGATTTTCAGAAAAGCCTGCCGGCACCTCCAAAGCGTTCCGGATACCGTTCTGCACGTAGGTGACAACCCCGTGGACGATCTCCAGGGTGCGAGAGGCGCAGGGTTTCAAGCCGTGCTCGTGCGCAGGAACTCTTCCGCCAAAAACTCTGAAGATCCAGTAGTTTCCGATCTGACAGAATTACTCCCACTGCTTGGCCTTTGAGGAGGCAAGAGTTGGAGCGGCCTCATTGCGACCGAGAACGTGGAACCTGGAACTGGCAGAGTGTAAGATCACTCCACGGTTCAACACAGCGGTAGAAAGACAGCGGCGAAAGGGCATGAGAAACGCTTTCAGAGTCCTTGCCGGAGCAACTCTGGCAGTGGTGCTGAGTACTTGTGGGGGAGCTCCCTCCGAAACTGGCCGAGGAGACGCTCCCGACCCGAGCACCCGGCCTCCTGTCAAGCGCAATTCCACTCCACTCCAGACATCAGCTCCGGAAGCACAGGGGGTGGACTCTGCAAAGCTGGAAGCCGCCTATCGCCACGCTGAGACCCTGCAACCGCTCTTGAGCCTGCTGGTTCTCAGAAATAATGTCCTGGTGGGTGAGGCCTACCTTCATGGTGCCGAATCGGATACGGCTTACAACATCAAGTCGGTTTCCAAAAGCATCCTCTCGGCGCTGACAGGAATTGCTCTTCGGGAGGGGTTCGTCAAGGAGCTCGAGCAACCCATTTCCGAATTCTTCCCCGAGCACTTCGAACCACCCGCTGAGTATGAAGGGTGGACGAAGCGCCGTGCTGAGACCGACTCTTTCAAGCGCCGGGTAACTCTGCGCCACCTGCTGGACCACACTTCCGGTTACGCCTGGAATGAGAACCAGCCCCTATTCTGGGCCTGGCTGTGGAGCGGCGACTACGTGCGCTTCTTTCTGGACCTGCCCTTTGTGGACGAACCGGATAGGAAGTTCATCTACAACACGGGTGGGACGCATGCGCTCTCCGCTTTGCTGGGGCGAACCAGTGGGATGACAACTCTGGAGTTCGCAGACCGCTACCTGTTTGCACCCACCGGGATGGAGGTTCGCCGCTGGGACAGATCTCCCGAAGGGAACTACATTGGTGGAGCCGAGATGCACTTCACGGCCAGACACCTGGCCAGATTTGCGCTCCTTTACCTGAACGGCGGCCGCTGGGATGGGAAAGAGGTTCTGCCCGAAGAGTGGGTGAAGGAATCCACGGCCGAGCATGTGAAAGCAAATTACAGTGTCTCTGCTGACGAAGCGGTACCCGAGAGCTGGAGCTGGGGTTTTCTGGAGAAAGGCAACTTTACGGGCTACGGCTACCTGTGGTGGAGACGGGACACCCGAGGGCACGAGACCTTCGTGGGCCTGGGCTATGGCGGTCAGTTCATCTTTATCATCCCGGATCTTGACATGATTGTCGTCGCTACGTCCGCCTGGGATGCAGAGACCAACCCCGACCGCTTCAAGCACTATCTGGGCTTTTTCGACCTTGTAGACAATTACATTATCCCGGCAGTTGGTGTCTCGGAGTCGGGTTAACACATGAACGCAGATCGGAGAAGAGTTGCCATGAAAAGTCAGACCTTCACTTTCCTCCTCTTTTTCCTGCTCCTGACCGGCGCGGGTCTTCGGGCCCAGTCCCAACCTGAACCCTTCTCCGTGCGCGTTACCTTTGGGTATACAGACTCTGTGCAAGCCCGGTGGACCGGAAGCGTAACGGCGGATCAGGCAAGCGTAGCCACCATTGAGGGGTGGCTGTTTCTTCCCCCGGACAGCATTTCGCTCGATACCTTCACGATCAGCGCCGGCGGACCGGTCAACAAGGGACTCACGATCTCGGGTACAGGCTCCCCCGGCGGGCACGTCTCCGTGGTCACAAACCGGGGCTCTTTCTCGATCCCACTCTTCGCTATGGGCCTCGGGAAAGCGGTCCAACTTCTGGATGGAGCCGCCCGGGCAGAAAGGTTGCCGGATGCCGTGAAACTCAACGACGATTCAGGCGAGGATGATTATCCTTCCATCGCAGTGGTAAAGGACTCCGGGGCCTGGGCCGTGTGGCAATCGTACATCCAGGAGCGTGACGAGGTGCGCCTTGCCAGGTACGAAGACAAGTGGTTCAGCTACACCCCGCTCCCAGCCGTTTCAGGAGATGTATGGAGACCTCAAGTTGCCATTGGTCCAGAGGACAAGCCCACGGTCGTCTGGTCTCAGCAGGTCAAGGGAAACTTCGATCTCTACGCCCGAACTCTGGATCCGGAACAAGAAACCTGGTTGAAGACGTTTCGTTTGACGTCCCACCCGAACTCGGACATTGACCACCATCTCATTTCAGATGATGCGGGTAACTTCTGGTTAGTGTGGCAGGGGTTTCGCAGCGACAACTCGGACATTTTTCTCCGTTACAGAAATGGATCGAACTGGTCACCGGTCATCCGTGTCACCGACCACCCGGCCAACGACTGGGAGCCCCGCGTTGCCGTAGATACACTGGGAAAGGCCTACATCGTCTGGGACAGCTATCGAAACGGCAACTACGACATTTTTATGCGGACCCTGGAAGATGGAACACTGGGACCCGAGGTTGCGGTTGCCGACACGCCCAGGTTCGAAGCCCATCCAACGGTCGCGGTGGACCGGGAAGACCGGGTTTGGGTGGCCTGGGACGAAAGTGGCCCGAACTGGGGAAAGGATCATGGCCCTACTGTCGATCCGGATTGGCGGGGAAAGGATCACAGCGATCGCCTCAAGCTTTCACCGGGTGTACAAATCTATGAACCTCGAAACATCAACCTGGTGGTCTTCGACGGGACAACCCGTCGAGTGCCGGTGGCTGATTTTCACGCGCGGGTAGCTGGAGAGGGCGAATCTTACGATTACCCCCAGTTGCTGATCGACCGCCACCACAACCGGGTCGCTCTGCTCTTCCACCGACAGGGAAGAACCGGCCCCACCCGTCAGGGACAGAATTACTGGGAAACCGCGCTCACCTTTTACGAGGGAGAGGAGTGGACTCCCATCCTGCCCATGCCCTGGAGCTGGGGACGCAGCTCAGCCCGGTCGGCCGGGGCCTTCGATCCGGACGGAAGCCTGCAGCTGATCTGGCCCACCGACAGCCGACTCTTTGCTTTTAGCCACCGGCCCATCACGCAGAAGATCTACGCCGCTCGCATCCCCCTGGAAGGAGCCTCCAGAACACCTGCCCTGAAGCTGTTGGCTGAAACGCCGGAAATGGAGGTCAAGCCTGGCCACGCCAACGAGCCGCAGGACGTGCAGGCCATTCGCTCCTATCGTAGTTATGTTCACGGTGTCGAAAAACGCATTGTACGAGGGGACTTTCATCGGCACACCGAACTCTCCTGGGACGCTGGCGGTCGGATCGACGGCTCGGTGTTCGATTTCTACCGCTACATGATAGATGCCGCCGCCATGGATTTTGGTGCCGTTACCGATCACATGTCGGGAGGCAATTACGACTACTGGAGATGGCTGATCGAAAAGAGCTGCGACATGTACCACATCCCGCGGGCCTTCACCACCTTTTACGCCTACGAGCGCAGCGCGGTGTTTCCCAACGGTCACCGCAATATCTTCCATACCAAGCGCGGTGTTCCGGTCGTGAAGTTTTTCACGAAAACGAGCTATCAAGGGATTCCGCCCCCCGTGGGCACCGCTAACCTGGTCGAGAATGACACGAAACTCCTCTATGAATCGCTGCACGATAGCGGAGGGATCGCCATTTCTCACACTTCGACCTCGACTCGAATGGGCACTGACTGGCGTGACAACGATCCCGAAGTAGAGCCTGTTGTCGAGATTTTTCAGGGTGACCGCGTCTCCAGCGAACACATCGGGGCCCCCAGGGCAGCCCGTTCGGCCGAAGATCAACCTCCAGGAGGTTATCAGGAGGCCGGCTTCCTGTGGAACGCCTATCGGAAGGGGTATCGCTTGGGCACCATCACCAGCTCGGATCATTTCTCAACACACATTTCCTACGCTATGGTCTATACGGAACAGCCCGACCGAGAAGCGATCTTCGAAGGCTTCCGGAAGCGACATACCTATGGCGCAACCGACAACATCATTCTTGACTACCGGATGGGTGACCACTTCATGGGCGAAGAGTTCACTGCCTCCTCGGTGCCACCTCTGAAGATTCGCGTGATCGGTACCAGTAACGTAGCCTCGGTAGAGATCATCAAGAACGAAGAAGTCGTTTTCACGACGACCCCCAACCAGAAAGATGTAGAGCTGACCTTTATGGATCAGGACGCGACCTCCGGCACCAGTTACTACTACGTTCGAGTGCTTCAGGATGATCATCAGATCGCCTGGTCCAGCCCCATCTGGGTAAACTACCAGCCATGAATTCGCATTCGCGTTACCTTTGTCCTCTCCTCCTTCTGCTCTTTGTCCAGATTGGCATTGCCCAACCGCAGCCCTTCTCCGTCCGCGTCACGTTCGGATATACGGACACCGAGCAAGTCCAGTGGACCGGCAGGGTAACAGCGGATCAGGCAAGCATCACCGCCCTCGAGGGCTGGCTGTTCATGAATGCGGACGGCATTTCTTTGAACACCTTCGAGATCAGCGCCGGTGGACCGGTCAACAAGGGTCTCACCATCACGGGGACGGCCTCTAGCGGGGGACGTATTTCCGTCCTCAGCGACCGCGGCTTCTTCTCGATTCCGGTCTTCAATCTGAGGCTGGGAAAGCCGGTCGGTTTGCTGGATGGATCGGCCCGGGCGGAGAGGCTCCCGGACGCGGAGAAACTCAGCGACGGCACCGCAGAGGATGACTATCCTTCCGTGGCGGTGGGCAAGGACTCCAGAGCCTGGGCGGTCTGGCAATCGTACTTCCAGGATCAGGACGAAGTGCGACTGGCCAAGTATGAAGACAAGTGGCGGACCTACACGACGCTGCCGGGAGTGTCCGGGGACGTCTGGAGACCTCAAGTTGCCGTGGACCGTGGGGAGAGACCCACGGTGGTCTGGTCTCAACAAGTCGAGGGCAACTTCGATCTCTATGCCCGTACCCTGTATCCGGTAGCCCAGACCTGGTCCAAGATGCTGCGGCTCAGTTCCCACCCCAACCCGGATATCGATCATCACTTGATCTCCGATGACAGTGGCAATCTGTGGGTCGTCTGGCAGGGCTTTCACGGCGACAACTCGGATATCTTTCTTCGGCACAACAACGGAGCCGGCTGGTCGGAGGAAGTCCGGGTGACCGGGGACCCGGCCAACGACTGGGAACCGCGCATCGCCGTGAACAGCAGTGGGAAAGCCTACATTGTCTGGGACACGTACCGAAACGGGAACTATGACATTTATCTGCGCAGCTTCGAAAATGGCGTCCTGGGCCCCGTGGTGGTGGTGGCCGACACGCCCCTCTTTGAGGCTCACCCTACGGTCGCCGTGGACGGTCAGGACCGGGTGTGGGTGGCCTGGGATGAGAGTGGTGCGAACTGGTCCAAGGATTGGGGCCCCACCATCGATCCGGACTGGCGCGAAGGGGCCGAGGGTGGCCGGTCGAACCACTCGCCGGGTGTGCGGATTCATGAATCGCGCAGTCTAAACATCGTGATCTTCGATGGTTCCAAACGCAGGGTTCCCGCCGCTGATTTTCACCCCCGGGTACCCGGAGAAGGTGAGTTGTATGAGTACCCACAATTGATGATCGACCGGCATAACAATCGCGTCGCTCTTCTGTTTCAGCGCCAGGGAAGAACCGGGGCCGTCCGCCAGGGCCGCATCTACTGGGAGCATGTTGTCACCTTCTACCAGGAAGAAGAATGGAGCCCGGTCCTGCCTCTGCCCTGGAGCTGGGGGCGCAACTCGGCCCGGGCCGCCGGGACTTTCGCCAGTGACGGGAGCCTGCGCCTGGTCTGGCCAACCGACGGGCGGCTCTACGTGTGGAGTTACCGGCCCATTGCCCAGGCAGTCTACAGCGCACGAATCCCCACCGAAGGAGCCTTGCGAGCCCCTTCTCTGAAGCCGCGGAACGCGCGCCCGGACGTGGAGGTCGTGGCTGGCCACGCCGATGAACCCCGGGACGTGAAAGCGATTCGAGGATACCGGAGCTTCGTTCACGGTGTGGAGCAACGGATTGTGAGAGGAGACTTTCACCGCCATACGGAGCTCTCCTGGGACGTCGGCGGGCAAGTTGACGGCTCGCTGTTCGACTTCTACCGCTACACGATGGATGCCGCGGCCCTGGATTTTGGCGCCGTCACGGACCACCAGGCGGGAGGAGGTTACGACTACTGGAAGTGGCTGACCGACAAGAGCTGCGACCTGTACCATGTCCCGCGCAGCTTCACGACCTTTTATGCCTATGAGCGCAGCGCCGTGTTCCCGAACGGGCATCGCAATATCTTCCATACCCGGCGCGGGGTGCCCGTCGTCAACTTCTTCACGGACTCGGACTATTCGGGATTTCCACCCCCGGTAGCGACCAGCAGGCTCGTGGAGAATGACACCAAACTGCTCTACGAATCCCTCCACGAGACGGGAGGGATTTCGATTCCCCACACCTCCAGCTCCCCCGCCATGGGCACCGACTGGCGAGACAACGATCCGGTCGTGGAGCCGGTCGTGGAAATCTTCCAGGGCGCCCGCGTTTCCAGTGAACATGTAGGAGCGCCTCGGGCAGGCCGTTCGGAGGAAGATAAACCTCCCGGAGGCTTTCAGGAGGCCGGCTTCCTGTGGAACGCATATCGAAAGGGGTATCGCCTGGGAACCATTACCAGCTCGGATCACCACTCGACACACATTTCCTACGCCATGGTGTACACCACACAACCCACTCGAGAGGCCATCTTTGAGGGGTTTCGGAAGCGCCACACCTACGGCGCCACCGACAACATCATCCTCGACTACCGGATGGGGGGCCACTTCATGGGTGAAGAGTTCACGGCCGCCTCGGTGCCTCCTCTGAAGATTCGCGTGATCGGGACCAGTGAGGTGGCCTCGGTAGAAATCGTCAAGAATGAGGAAGTCATCTTCACCACGACTCCCAACCGGAAGGATGTGGAACTGACCTACGTGGATCAGGACGCCGCCGCCGGGACCAGTTACTACTACGTTCGGGTGATCCAGGACGATCGTCAGATTGCCTGGTCCAGCCCCATCTGGGTGAACTATCAGCCATGAATTCACATTCGCGCCACCTTTGTCGTCTTCTCCTTCTGCTCTTTGTCCAGACGGGCCTGGCCCAGCCGCAGCCGTTTTCAGTCCGTATCAGCTTCGGATACACCGATCCCGAAGAGGTGAAATGGTCGGGAAGTGTGAGCGCGGATCAGGCAAGTGTCACTTCGATGGAAGGATGGCTTTTCCTCCCCGACGACAACATCTCGCTCGGTAACTTCGACCTCAGCGCCGGTGGACCCCTCAACAAAGGCCTGACTCTGAAGGGAACCGCCTCGAGCGGAGGACGGGTCTCGATCGCCACGAACCGTGGTTCGTTCTCTTTTCTGCTCTCAAGTCTGATCCTGGGGCACCCGGTCAGGTTTCTGGAAGGAGCTGCCCTCGTCGAGCGGCTCGCAGATGCTTCCAAGCTGACGGACGATTTCCGCGATGATGATTACCCTGCTATCGCAGTCGCGAAGGACTCTAGTGTCTGGGCCGTGTGGCAATCCTACAGTGGACAACTCGACGAGGTGCACATCTCCAAATACGACGGCAGATGGCATCCCCTGACCCGCTTGCCGGGAGTCTCGGGGGACGTCTGGAGGCCCCAGGTCGCGCTGGACGGCGAGAATCGTCCCATGGTGGTCTGGTCTCAGCAGGTCAAGGGGAACTTCGACCTCTACGCCCGTACCCTGGATCCGGGAAGCAATTCGTGGCTGAAGGCAACTCGGTTGACCTCCCACCCTCATCCTGATATCGACCACCATCTGATCTCCGATGAAGAGGGAAATCTCTGGGTCGTGTGGCAGGGGTTTCAGGGCGATAACTCGGATATCTTCTTGCGCCACTATGACGGGGCAGAGTGGTCAAGAAAGGTCAGAATCACCGAACACTCCGCCAACGACTGGGAACCGCGCGTTGCCATTGACCAACAGGGAAAGTCTTATATCGTCTGGGACACCTATCGAAACGGCAACTACGACGTTTACATGCGAAGCTACCAGAAGGGTGCTCTGGGTCCCCTGGTCCCGATTGCTGCCACACCCAGGTTTGAAGCCCACGCCAGCGTCGCCATCGATAGCCAAGACCGTATCTGGATAGCATGGGACGAGGCCGGGCCCAACTGGGGAAAGGACTTCGGCCCGACCATCGATCCGAACTGGCGTGAACACTCGCTTTTCAAGAGCCTCGAGCGCTCTCCAGGAGTTCCCGTGTATGACCTCAGGACCATCAATCTGGTCGTCCTGGACGGGAAGTTGCGCAAGACCCCGGTGGGAGACTTCCATCCGCTGGATGCAGCCAGGGGAGACTCCTACGATTATCCCCGGTTGCTGATCGACCGTCCCAGTAGCCGTGTCGGGCTCCTGTTCCACAGACGTGGACACACGGGGCCGACGCGTCGCGGGCAGGTTTATTGGGAAACCGTGCTGACCTTCTACGAGAACGGGGAGTGGAGTCCTATTCTGGCCATGCCGCAAAGCTGGGGACGCAGTTCAGCGCGCCCCGCCGCAGACTACGGCCCGGAAGGAGAGCTGTGGCTGGCCTGGCCAACTGATGGACGGCTCTACCGGCACAGCCATCGACCCCTGGTCGGCAACATCTACGCTGCGCGCCTGGGATTGGACGCTCCGGTGAAACCAACTGTTCTGGAGCCCTGGCAGAGCTCGGAACCGGACGAGATCAAACCGGGGCACCTGAACGAGCCAGGGGATCTGAAGGCGATTCGCTCCTACCGCACCTTTGTGCACGGCGTGGAAAAACGGGTTGTGCGAGGGGATTTTCACCGCCACACCGAGCTTTCCTGGGACTCCGGTGGTCGCTGGGACGGATCTCTTTTCGACTTTTATCGCTATATGATCGATGCTGCCGGCATGGACTTCGGTGCCGTCACCGACCATTTCGCCGGAGGCGGTCACGAGTACTGGTGGTGGCTCACCGAAAAGAGCTGCGATCTATATCATCTTCCCCGCACCTTTACGACCTTCTACGGTTACGAGCGCAGCGCCCGGTTCCCGAATGGCCATCGCAATATCTTTCACACCGGACGCGGAGTTCCCATGGTCAGGTACTTCACCGAGACCGGATATAGCGGCGAAGCACCCTTTGCGGCAGGCCGTGATCTCATGGAGAACGACACGAAGCTGCTCTACGAATCGCTGCACGAGTCGGGGGGAATCTCGATCCCTCACACATCAACGTCCTCGAGGATGGGTACCGACTGGCGAGACAACGATCCGGAAGTAGAACCCGTCGTCGAGATTTTTCAGGGCGATCGTGTCTCCAGTGAGCATCGTGGAGCCCCCAGGGCGGCGCGTTCGGCCGAAGACAATCCCCCGGGAGGGTACCAGGAAGCCGGTTTCGTGTGGAACGCCTACCGGAAGGGATACCGCCTGGGCACCATTACCAGTTCCGATCACGTTTCCACACACATGTCCTACGCCATGGTGTACACCACACAGCCGACGCGGGAGGCGATCTTCGAAGGGTTTCGAAACCGGCACACCTACGGGGCTACCGACAACATCATTCTTGACTACCGGATCGGGGACCACTTCATGGGCGAGGAATTCTCCGCTTCCGCAATGCCACCCCTGAGCATCCGGATCATCGGGACTAACCGGGTGGCGACGGTGGAAATCATTAAGAATGAAGAAGTCATTTTCACGACGAGTCCCGATCAGCAGAAGGTGGAGTTGACCTACGTCGACCAGGACGCCACTCCGGGAAGCAGTTACTACTACGTTCGGGTGATCCAGGACGATCGTCAGATCGCCTGGTCAAGCCCCATCTGGGTCAACCTTCGGCCCTAGAGTACTCATCTCATTCCTCGCTGCTCTCCAGTCCCAGGCTGCGAAGGAACAGAAACATGCGAGTGATGTCCGAGCCAGGTGCTGCGTCTTCAAAGCGACGCCACACATCAGCCACATGGGGACCGATGGGAATGGCGCTGCCGGCTTCTCTAGCCGCCGTCTCGTAAAGAAGCACGTCTTTGAGCAGCAAGCGCGAGGTGAAACCTGCATCATAGGTCCCGGTGAGAACACGGTTGGGAAACTTGTCGGCCGTGGCCATGTTGCGGCCGGTGGAGACATTGACTACCTCCACCATGGTCCTCAGGTCGAGCCCGATCCGTTCACCAAAGGCAAAGGCTTCGCTGGAGGCAGCGATGCCGGTTGCTGCCAGGAAGTTGTTGAGGAGCTTCATGGCCTGGGCCTGACCGGGGCGGTTTCCGACATGAAAAACGTGTCTGACCACTGGCTTCAACAGCGGGCGCAACCGGCCGATCGTTTCTTCTGAGCCTGCGCACATCATGGCCAGCGTTGCGCTCCTGGCCCCGGCGACTCCTCCCGACACCGGCCCATCGACATACTCGATTCCGATGTCAGCCAGCATCTTATGAACCTGCCGGGAGGTGGCCATTCCGATAGTCGAAGTGTCGACAACGGTTCGCACTTTGGAGGGCGTGACGCTCGCCAGTTCTCCTGCCACCGAGCGGACAGCCTCCCCTTCCGGCAGACTGAACAACACAACGGTGGAGCGCCGTCCCACCTCGGAACTCGATCCTGCCAACTCGGTTCCCTCCGGCGCCCGCTCCGCTGTCCCGGCGGCATCATAGACCACCAGGTGGTGGCCAGCGGCCACGAGATTCGTGGCCATAGGGCGCCCCATGTTGCCGAGCCCTATGAAACCGACAGAGGACTCCACCTTCACGCTGATTCCGCCTTCTCGCCGGGCCAGTCTGCCAACACCCGTCGGGCGATGCGAAAGGACTCGACGCCTGCCGGGATTCCACAGTAGACCGCAATCTGCATCAGTGTGGCTTTCAACTCTTCCCGCGTGCAGCCGTTGCGCAACGCCCCCTTGAAGTGTGTTTCGAATTCCTGGCTACGCCCCAGGGCCGCCAGCATGCCCAGGTTGAGGATGCTCCTTTGTTTCTTACTCAGGGTCTCGTCGCTCCAGCAGACCCCCCAGCAGTACTCGGTGACGAGTTCCTGGAACTCCTGGTTAAAATCGTCGGCGGTGCTGAGAGCGTTCTCAACAAACTTCTCTCCTACCACAGCCCTGCGCTGCCTCAAACCAGCCTCGTAGCGTGCCTCATCCACGGATCTCCTCCTTCTTCTATTTGAAAAAACCAATTGATCTGACAAAGAATGGCCGGGCGCCGGGCTCAGGGCCCGCTTTTTGCCGCCACTTCGAAGCGGTCGGTCACTTGAACCTCGCTGTCCTGGATCAAATCACGAACCGTCAAAACGATCTGGTAAGAACCGGGCGCGAGCGTCCTCAGAGAGAAGGGGCGTACCAGGACCACTCGCTGCGCTGAGAGAAACTGAATCGCATGTCCCTGAACGTCTACTTGCTCCACGAATTTTCGGCCGTCGCGACGAATCTCGTAGACCAGCTTTAGTGAAGGGCGCATGGTCGTCTGATCAAGAGCGGCGTTGTACACCTGCAGGTAGTGGTGGAGCTGATCCGAGGGATCGAAAACCTTGTCCAGGCTGGGTCGAATGTGCACATTACCCAGGACGAACATTTCGTCCTCTTGCGCAGCGTTTTCCAGAAGCCTAACGTCCCTGGATAGCAAAACGGAACTGGCTGCCAGTTCGCTCTTGGGGGGTGGCGGAATCAGAGCCAGCCGGCGAACTCCTGCCTTCCCGCTATTCAGGTCCTTGATCACCAGATCCAGCTTGTATCTGCCCTTCCTTTCCAGCAACAGGATTCTCTGATAGGCCGATCGGGTCACCTGATTCCCACCCTCCGCCACCAGATCCGCCTCGAACTCGTCGGCGATTCGGTTCGCCAGACTGGTTACAATGCCGTACACGGCTACCTTGGCTCTAGGGCCAGTCTCATCCTGCGCAAAAGTGAGTTCCCGGTTATCGATTTCGACAGTGAGGACCACCAGGCCCCGGTCCTGGTTCAGGTTGAAGTAATCGATGCGGTGAGAAAAGGGCAGGGTGTCAAAGGTGATATCGATCTCAACGAAACTCTTCAGGTCACCATACTTGACGGGAGTCGGGCGCTGAATCTGAACAAACCTCTCGTAGCGAGCGAAGGGCTGATCTTGAACTCTCCCAAAGAGGGGGTCGCTTGCCCCGGAGAAGTAGGGCCGATCCCTTTTGGTGGTGAGGCCCATCATTTCCGAAGTGGTTGGACCTCCCCCCGGTACGTGGAGAAGGGCGTCCTTCTCTTCTGGCAGAAGCGCCAGCCGGAATTCTCCGCTCATGGTGGGATCGACAAACTCAATCACGATGTCGGTCCCCATCCCTTCAATGTAACGGTACCTCCAGACCTCAAAGGGATAGGTGGAAGTCGTACCTCCCCCTTCGTGGTGGGGCCTTTGGTACATTCCTCCGGAAGGATGTGATTCGATCTCGGCCGGGGGACCTTGAATGATGTAAATACGGCCCCGATCCGTTAACCATCCAGGAACCCCACTGCTGAACCTCTCGTTGGCATAGGCGATCCGGCGATAGTGTTCTTCCTTAAACTCGTTGGCAGCACTGCGGGGATCGGGATCTCGCCGAAACCAGAACTGCTCGATGAACTGGTCTTTCTCTTCCGGTGTGGAGAGATTCTCGAAGACCTTCCTTTCTTCCTCGCTGATAACGTAAATGACGTCCTGGTTCAGCCACTTCTTGAAGTAGTCTTCCACTTCCTCCTGCGAAGCAGTCCAGACTTGAGATTGCGTAGACTTCTTCTCCTGAAGACCAGCTTCTGTTATCAGGGGCAGACTTGCAAGGAAAAAGAACAGCGGGACTCGATGAAGGATTGCACGTGGCGAAAACGCAAGAAACAGCACGACCTGATTATAACCTAGTACTCGAAAACTTTGACAAACCGGCCGCGTACCTATACAGGATGGGAAGAAATGATCCGTGCAAACGTGGGAAGACAGATCGTATGGTGACGTCCCCCCGGGTCTCTTCGTCCGACTGCGGTGAGCTGGCAGCTGGACGTGTCTCTCCTTTCAACCGGCGGATCTCGAACAACTTTGAGCTGCCGATCCATGTCGGACAGTTGATCTCCGCCTGGGACAACCCGGAATTCGTGCCCGCTGAGGCCGCTCAGCACATGCGGGGGGATGACTACGTCGTCGGTCTCGTGGTCGGCGGAAAAGCCCGGGCCTACCCCCTGTGGATCACCGATAACTACCATGTGATTAACGACGTCATTCAGGGAGTCCCCATTGTGTTTACTACCTGCGAACGCTGCCAGTCCGGGGCCGCGTACTTAGCCGAACGGGATGGGCAACGTGTCAAGTTCGCCGCCTGTGGAATGTCCAATGCTTCGCTGGTGATGACCGATCGTGTCGAGGATGCCTCCATCTGGTTGCACTATGAGGGAGTTTGTATTGCCGGCGAGCGAGTGGGGGAGTTTCTGACCCAGGTCCCCACCTTCCACACCACCTGGGACTCCTGGAGAGAGTGGCATCCCCAGAGCGACGCCATGCTCGCTCCCGTTGATCGGCATCATCGCGATGCCAGACATGGTCACGCTCGGGAAGAATACTTCTCGAGACCGGGAATGGACCGTCCTCTGGTCAGCACCATCAGCGGACCCCCGAATGAGGAGTACCCGGAACACGAAATGGTGCTGGGGATCAATGTGGATCAGGGGATCAGGGCCTACCCCCTCCGGGAAGTCAAGCAAAACGGGGGAGCTGTTGAAGACATGATGGGAGAACACCCCATTGTTGTTCTGGCCGGACCGGGCCCGGAAGACGTCACAATGGCAGCCTACTCACGATCCCTTGGAGAAAGGACTCTGTCTTTCAGACACGCCGCCGATCACTTTGTGGACCATGAGACCGGTACCCACTGGAACATTCAGGGGGAAGCGGTCGACGGGCCACTGCTGGGAAATCGGCTGGATCCGGTGCGATCTCATTATGTCCGATGGCACGCCTGGGTTTACCCGCACTCTCGGAGTGAGCTGTACAGGTGTCCAAAACCACTGACGCGCTATCGGGCAGCGCAGCCCGGGGTCGATACTTCAAGCTTCGAGCCTCTGCTGGAGGGTCTGAGCCAGTTGGGCAGGGAAATCCGGATTGAAGGTCCTCTGCTCAGGCTGCGCCTTCCTCACGAAGTTGAGAGCGCGCTGGGAATTCGTGTCGGTGAAGATCGTTTGAACCTGTATCTCTTTCAGTCGGCTGGAGCAGCGGAGGATTACACGGCTCTTGAAGGAGCCTGGACCTGTACTCCGCTTCACCCCCGGTGGGAGCGAAAGTGCTCCAGGCGAGCTGGTAAGTTCATACTCGAGTCCGACCCCGAGGGAATGTATGTCGATCCCTTCCAGATTGTCCGGCTCCCCGATTCGGAGATCCGGTGGTCGGACCTGGTGAACGACGAAGAGCTGGCCCAGGTCTGGTCCAGGCAAGTCGTCCCCACTGACCCGTCCCTTCCCAACTTCACGCGGTTGCTTGAGCATCTGAGAAAAGCCAGATTTGACATCGTAGAGGTGGCCTTCTTGCCCCACACCCAGCTCAGGGTTGGGTGTGTGAGTGCTCTGGGAGCAACCATCAATGCCGATCGGTTCGCCATTTACAAGTGCCCCGATCTGGAGCTGGCGAAACAGGTCCGCGCCGAGTTCCGTCACGCGATTCAAGTGGACCGGTTTGTCTTCCGGTCGATTCCGGTGGATATGTACCAGGATCCCTTCTACGAGATTGGCGAGTATCCCGATCCCGAGATCCGCTGGTCGAAGCTCCTCAACCGGAGTTTCTTCGTGAGGACACTGGAAGAAGCGGCCCAGGGGTAAGCTAGGCCAGGATGAATCCTCCGATGGCCCGATCCACCGGTATTCTCAACACCATGCAGCCTTCACTAGGTAACCTTCGGTTTGATGACCTTGATTTCTCTCACATCTAACGAGAGAGCATCGACTTTGGCTGAGCTGTTTTGAGGAACCTTGAAGGTGACACGAACACGGTGGCCCTCCGCAAGTTCTGACCAGTCAATCTCCTTCTTACCCATCACCTTTTTGTCGGCGCGGAACCTCGTCCTTTCACCCAACGTAAATGTGTAGGCCTGGCGAGTTCTTTCATCCATTACCTGAAAGGTCTTTCCGTTATCGCCCAACTTCAGGAGTGTTCCGGTAATCGAGGTCGTCACATCGTAGGCATAGCCTGCTCCACCTACGGGCACGGGCACAGGGGCGGTTGATCCGCTTCCCTGGGCGCTCAGCGCAACAGAGGAAACGAGCAGAGTGAGGGCCAGCAGAATCGTGAATCGAGTCTGGGGCATATCCATCCTCCTACGGGCTAAGTATTCGAGAGCCATGGTCCCCGCCAAAGCCAGATACTCGATGGCAAGAATCCAGGACCGTTCTACCCCATCATACATGATGAAGAAGGCGCAGAAGACGATGCCCGAAAAGGCTAGCCAAGTCGTGCTTGCCGTTAGAGCAGCCAGAGGCAGAAGCCACGTAAGATACCAAGGGTTTACTACCGGGCTCAGAACAATCGACAATCCCAGAATCCATAACATCGAAGACAATTGACCTTCGATCCCCTCACCCACTCGTAATCGGACGAGTAGAATCGATCCACCAATAATTCCAATATACGCAACGATCGCACCCCAGGTTCCGATCATGGTTTCTGCCAGCAGGTAAGGACCGCTGTTGAATCTCCAGTAGCGGACAAAGGTCTGGCCCGTGGAAATGAAGTTCTCAATGAGGGTGTCAACTACCGGGAGGTAGCCCAAAACCACAACCGCAGCCAGAAGAAGGAGTCCCCGCCAGCGCATCGGTTTGAGTACCGTTACGACCACCAGCGGCACAAACTTACTCAATGTGGCCAGACCGATGGCCGAGTAGCCGAGGAGCGGCCTGTCGGAAACAATACAGTACGCTGCCAGAGCCATGGTCAGGACGATCAGGACATCGTAGTGGACGCTACCGGCAAACGATTTCACAAGCAGGGGATTCCAGCAGAAGAGAAAAAGGGTTAGGCCCATCGGTCTTCCTAGCAATCTGGCCGCCAGCGCCACCAGCCCAACCGCCAGCCCCTCCATCAGGATCAGGCCGAGCTTCCAGGCCGCCACACTTGGAGAAGCAACCCGATCCAGCATTCGAAAGAGGAATTGAGTCAGAGGCGGATAGATGGTACTTAACTCGGGAAACGTGACCCGCTCCCGGATCTCGTACCATACGTCTTCCTCGCCAGCCCGCCATTCTACGACGTGATCCAGCTCCGGATCACCTGGTGCCAATAGGTATGGGTTCTCGACTGCGGCCCAGACCCGACCTTCCCAGAGGTAGCGCCAGATATCCTGATCATAAAGAAGAAAGGTATCGTAGTTGACCTGCGTTCCACGAAGATCTTCCAAGAGTGCCCGGTCCCACGAAAGATCAGGACGCAAACCCGCGGGAATCAGAATCAGACGAAATAGCAACGCGCAGAGAAGAATCCACCAGATCGACGGCGAATGTGCCCCCTTTTCGCTGTGCGACACAAAGAGTGCGGTGCCGGCATAGATCAGAAAAAGGAGAAGAAAGGAGGCCAGGAAATAGAGAACCGGTGTCCCGTTGGCTGCCCGCATTGCAGCCACTTTCCAGTACAGGGCTCCAGAGACAATTCCAGCCCCAAGCAGCCAAGCTTCTGAGCGGAAGCGAGACAGTCCTTCTTGAACCGATCGCATGGAGCTGGTGACTCACTGGGAGCCGCAAGTGACTCGTTTGCAACGTTTTAATGGCGGGGCCGACGAGACTCGAACTCGCGACCTCCGGCGTGACAGGCCGGCGTTCTAACCAAACTGAACTACGACCCCACCAGGGGAACGAGATTATATTGTATCCGAACTAGTAGCTACTTGCAGAAACACGATGATGTTTGCAAATTTCTACAAGGAGGTACTGTACCAGGCGATGTGTCAACAGGAGTAGTCGGTCGCCGAACCGAAACTGATAAGATAATCTCGAGTTCAGATCATCATGATCCGAACCAATGAGAGGAGAAATATGTCGGCCGGAAAACGCATTGAGATTATCTATTGTGACGATTGAAAGTACACTTCAAGAGCCGCCTGGATGGCGCTCGAATTATTGTCTCACTATCGCAAAGAAATCGCGTCGCTGACCCTGGTTCCCTCCGGTGGCGGGCGTTTTGAGGTAAGCCTGAACGAATCGCTCCTGTTCTCGAAACTGGAGCAAGGCCGCTTTCCCGAGCCCAAGGAGCTCAAGGGCCTCATCGGAGACTGATCACCGGAGCAAGCGCCCGGGGAGGTGCAGGAATTCAGGGGTAGAACCTGAGGTACTAAACTCTGGGATCAGGGACCGAGTCAACCAGGCGTTGTCGAACTGCCTGGTGGTCAACATCAGCCAGTTTGCACCAGTACGGGAACCCGTCCTCGTCGGCACTGATCCACTCGATGGCTTTCTTCTTCAGTAACCTGTAATCGTTTCGCGAGGTCTCCTTAACCGACCTCAAATCCATCACTGCTTCATGCCACGCCTGGCGCAGGATGGCAACTGCCAGGTTTCGTTCAGAGCTTGATTCCGGTAACTTCCGACTTTCGCTTCCTCGCGAAACACTCCTGAGTCGCATTCCGGTATCATAACACAGATTTTTCACAGCTCCGGGAGAAATTTTCAGAGGTCTTTAGAGATCTTCAGAACGCATCGATAAAGCTTTGTAAGTTACTTTAAACATTGACTATTTAGTGAACCCTTAAGATCTTGGACAAGAGCTTTTCCACAACCTTTTTGAGAGTTTTTCACTACATCGGTAGTAGGTGTCCTTCGAACTCGAAGGGCTCTCTCCCACTGCCATCGTAGTACCTTTCCCACAGTGCTCCGCAAACTCCGAACCGAATGACCATGACGCAGAAAGGAACTTGCTCTGCGTGGAAATGCGAACTTTTCTGCTGCGACAGCTAGTAGATAGTTGAGAACCTCGCACCATACTCCGTTCCCGTGAGGTTGGTTTGGCCACTAACCTCACGGGGACCTCCCTTCCTTCTTTGCGCCAGCCTCCAGGGTTTTACTCCTTTTTTGCAGGGCAGAAAAAGGCACAAAGGCAAGGGTGTTGGATCGGTGACACAAAAAGGTGAGAACTTTTTGCTCCCCGTCAAAGGTAAATGAGAACCTCGCACTACACTCCCCGTTCTCGCGGAGCGGGTTTGGCCACTCGCTCCGCGGGAACCCCTCCTAGGTAAGAAAAAGGCCCGGTGGTTAGCCGGGCCTTTTTCTGTAACGGGACGCCGGGGCGACCTATTCTTCCTGGCGCAGGATCTCAATCTCTCCGGCACTGGTGACCAGCGTGATCGTGGGGCCACCCCCATTGATCTGAAAGACTCCCTCGATGACTTTGTCACCAGTTTGAATCTGGCCCTCGAAGTCCGATCTGATTCCGTATTCGTCCTCGTCGTCCCAACCTCGGACCTTGACAGTCGCCTGAACTGTGACGCGCGCGCCCGAGGGCAACACGAGAGATATGTCGCCTGCCCGGGTTTCCAGCTCACTGCCCGTTTCGCCCGGATTCAGCTCGGCATAGATGTCCCCGCCCATGGTCTCTCCGTGGACGGATCCTGTCAGGTCACCGAGTTCGAGATCTCCTCCCTTGGTGCTCACCACCACTTCGCCGCTGGCACCAGTCACGGAGACATCTCCACCCATGGTCCTGGCGCTAACGCTTCCACCTGCCCGGCCTACATCGATGTCACCGCCCATACTGTGGAGATCTGCGGCCCCGCCGATTCTCTCAGCGCTGATGTCGCCCATCATGGTCTTGGCGGTCAGGGAGCCCCCGACAGAGCCGACCTCGATGTCTCCGGCATGGGTATTGAACTCTGCGGTTCCAGCGACGGCTGCGATCTCAATGTCCCCTGCGTAGCTCTCAATACTGCAGCTGGTAGCGACCTCACCTCCTTCAACGTCGCCGCCATGAGTCCTGATGTTCACGTTCCCGTCGACACTCGAAAACCCGATGTCTCCCCCGTGTGTACGCGCGTTCAATTCACCGATGAGATGGCCACTCACTTCACTGTCGCCTCCCCTGGTTGACAGATCGACGTCAAACTGACGTGGAATGGTGATTTCGAAACTTGCGGCGCGCCAGTTGCCGTGCGCCTCGCCGGCTCCGACATAGATCGTGCCGTCGCGCTGCTCGATCTGCACCTGACTTTCATCCAGGCCGTAAACATTCACCGAGACCTGTCCTTCTCCACCCGTTTCAACGGTCAGATCGCCTCCGTGACTGGCCTCGACCTGAAGTTTCTGGCCGGGACTGACAGAGAATTGTTTTGAAACATTATGCGACTGCGCCGCATAGCCGACCCGGACACAGGAGAAGACGGTCAGCAGGAAAAGGAAAAGTTTGGCATTTCTGTTCATTGGTTTTCCCTCACTTGTTCGAGCAGAGCCCTCGATTGAAGGCGTATGAAGTTATTTTCCTCATCGTCTAGACGTGCTTTGAGGTCTTCGACGAGATCGGGGTCAAAGTCTGAATAGAGCTTCGCTGCGGTCTGCATGGCACCAAGTGCCGCAATACGCATGGCCGGATTGGGATCGTTCGCAACCACGTGGAGCAGGGCATTCTGAACGTCTCGGGTATAGGGAAATGTCTGCAGAACTCCCATGGCCCCTCTGCGCACTGCGACACTGGTGTCGTGTTTCATGCTTTGCATCAGCACATCCTGTGCCGGCGGCACCGAAGCTGGCGTCGTGAGACCGTCAAAGGCGTACACCGCCTGGAGGCGATCTGCCGTGCTGGGATTCGTGGCCAGCGTTCGGCTCAGGACCTGGAGGATCCCGGGGTCCCCAACTGCCCCTTTCAGTCGCAGCGGCCGGGAAGCTTCCACGGCAAGCTCGATTTCACCGTCCGATGAATCAGGATCAAGGAACTCAACGGAGACGAGACCGACATCCGGATCATCCAGGTAAGCCATCACGCCGGCGACCCCGGGACCAGCGTGGCCACCTCCGAAAGACATGTAGCCGATCGACAAACCCAGCAGCAGAGATGCGGCGGCGGCCATGGGCATCGACCACCAGCTCCGCACGGGAGAGGTCCCCCGATAGGGAGCGGCCATGGGCAGTCTGGCTCTCAAGTCACTGGGGACTCTCCTGGGTCGCCATCAAGTACTCGCTCCAGGACATCCCTCCCTTTCTAGGCGTCGCCCTTCGCGGCGCGCTGGCCGCGCTGACCCTGGGTCTCTTCGCTCGTTTTCGAAAAAAGCGACTGCTCATCACCCCTCAGGACTTGAGGCTGCTGGCTCTGACCGGCATCGTGATCTACTCTGGCAACTACGGTCTCATTCATTGGTCAGAACAGCACCTCACGGCCGGGGTGACGGCAGTCCTGTTCTCCACTAACCCGATCTTCGTGGCTTTGCAGAATGACCTTCTCAAACTCAACCCTCGACAGGAGCACTGAAAAACCTACATTGGCCTGTCCGTCTGCCTGGCAGGGATCATCACGATTTTCTATGAAGAGCTCTTTTCAATACGAGCAGGGTGGAACATCATTCTCCCCAGTGTAGCCGTGCTTGTATCCTCTTTTCTGGCGGCCGGCATAACTCTCTTTGGCGGACCTCGCCGGCACATCTTGGGTTTCTATACATTCCCACTCTCTTCACTGCTAAGCACCGTTTGAGCCATCTCGATCCCGTCACCATGGCCTACTACCAGCTACTGTTGGGATTCTGGCCAATCTTACTCCTCTCTTTGTCTCTGGGAGAAGTCAGCCACTTTCGTCTCAGGCCCGGCAGTATGATCGCGCTTCTTTACCTCGGCATTTTTGCTTCGGCGCTGGCCTTTGCCCTTTTTTACTGGCTCCTGGCCCAGATGAGCCCAGTCAGTTTGACCCTTTTTGTGTACATCACCCCTCTGGTCGCCATCGTTTCCGGGTGGCTACTTCTGGGTGAGGTCCCTCAACCGCGGTTTCTGGTAGGAACCGGCCTGATCCTGACCGGTATCCTTCTTTGTCCGTCACCACGCCGTTCTGACCCGGCTACGACATAGGACGCCGGAGCGTTGCAGCGTTTCAGAGTTCGATATCGGGACGCCGGTCGGGCAGAAACTGCCGGCGGGCGGGACAATTCTTCAGTTGACTCATATCCAGCTCAGCATAGAGAATCGCTTCCTCCCCCCTGGGTGCGCGGGCCATCACGCGGCCGAAAGGATCCGCCACGTAAGATTCGCCGGCAAAGGTAAGACGCTCTTCCTCCCCCACTCGGTTGGCCAGAGCAGCAAAATAACCGTTCTGAAAGGCGGCCACCTGCAACTCCGCTTCGAAGAGCCCGGGAGGCCATTCATCCACCGCTCCTGCCTGAGGAACCACAATCAGATCGGCTCCTTTCAACCCCAGCGCTCGCAGGTACTCCGGGAAATGACGGTCATAGCAAATCGCTACGCCCACTTTTCCGATCCGGGTCTCAAAAACTGGAGCTCCTTTGTCACCCGGAGTGTAATAGTCCTGCTCATGAAAGCACGGGGCGTCCGTGATGTGAACCATTCGGGTGACACCCAGGAGACTTCCATCGGCATCGATGACAGGAGATGAATCGTAGGTATCGCCCCGACCGTCCGACTCATACAGGTTCAAGACCGTCACCACTCCGTGATCCCTGCCGATAGTGGAGAAGAGGTCGGTGGTAGGCCCGGGGACCGGTTCGCTCCATTCCAGGGGTCGTGTCTCGGCGCGTTGCTGCGGAAAAAAGGGAAGAAAAGCCAGTTCAGGAAAGACCACGAGTTGAGCTCCCTCCCGGGCCGCCTCCTTCAGGTTTCGAACTCCCTTCTCCCGGTTGGCTGCAGGGTCCTGGCTGGCACTTTGCTGGATGACGGCGATCTTCATTTCAACCCCCGACAGGCGTCCTCACTCCTCTCTTGCTTGGTTTGAATGAATCGCATTGTCGGTCTTGTGTCAAGTTGCCCGTTTTCCGGAGGCGGGGATATAATCGCCGCTATGGCTACCCAGTTCATCCAGATTCTCGACCCTGAAGGCGGGGTTAAGGACGAGTCTGATTTGCCCGACCTCGATTCCCAGCGCTTGGTTCAGCTGTATCGCCTGATGGTTCTGAACCGGCGAGTTGATGAACGCATGATCACCCTCCAGCGCCAGGGGCGGATCGGTTTCTACGTAGCCTCGATTGGCGAGGAAGCCGCCATCGTCGGTAGTGCCGCGGCCCTGCAGGATAATGACTGGATCGTCCCCTGCTATCGTGAACTGGGGGCGGCGCTCCTGCGCGGCTTCACCATTTACGAGTTGTGCTGCCAGCTCTTCGGAACCAGCGAAGACGCCACCAAGGGCCGCCAGATGCCTAATCACTATGCGCTTCCCCAGCTTCGCTATGCCTCCGTCTCGAGTCCCGTGGGAACACAAATACCCCACGCAACGGGCCTGGCCCTGGGCGCCCAGATTACAGGCAACCGGGACGCCGTCCTGGTCTACTTTGGTGATGGCGCGACTTCCACCGGTGACTTTCACGCCGCCGCCAACCTGGCGGGAACAAAAAAGGCTCCCGTTGTATTCCTGTGCCGAAACAACCAGTGGGCCATCTCGGTCCCGGTTGAAAAGCAGACTGCCGCCGAGTCTCTTGCTGCCAAAGCGCACGGCTATGGATTCGCAGGAATCCGTGTGGACGGAAACGATCTGCTGGCAGTCTACCAGGAGACCCGGGCAGCCATTGAAAAGGCCAGAGACGGCGGAGGACCGACCTTGATAGAGGCCTTCACCTATCGGATGGTAGGCCACTCGACCTCGGACGATCCTCGAGCCTACCGGGAAGAAGAACAGGTCCAGGCCTGGGAAAAACGGGATCCGCTGAAGCGGCTGCGCGCCTATCTGATCGCCACACGCATGTGGAACGAGCAACAGGAGCAGGAACTGGAAGCCGAGACCCGCGAGCGCATTTTGACCGCTGTTCGAAAAGCTGAGGCCGCCGGCCCACCACCCAGGGAAAGTCTCTTTACAGATGTCTACGACGAGACGCCATGGAACCTTCGCGATCAGCAGGAAGAACTAGAGCGAAGCCTGGAATCATCAACGGTCAGACAGAAAGTGTGAGAACGACATGCCCGTGATGAACATCATTCAAGCGGTCAACTCGGCCTTGTCTTGTGAGCTCGCTCGCGACCAGAACGTGGTGGTGTTTGGAGAAGACGTCGGCAAGTTCGGCGGAGTCTTTCGGGCTACGGCAGACCTTCAGAAAGAATTCGGAGAAAAACGTGTTTTTGACACACCGCTCTCTGAGAACGGAATCGTGGGGGCGGCAATTGGCATGTGCCTGTACGGCCTCCGGCCGGTTCCGGAAATCCAGTTTGCGGACTTCATCTATCCGGCTTTCGATCAAATCGTCAATGAAGCCTCCAAAATGCGTTATCGCTCGGGCGGGCTATTCACCTGCCCCATGGTGATTCGGACTCCTTACGGAGGCGGAATCAGGGGCGGCCACTATCACTCCCAGAGCCCGGAGGCTTACTTCGCTCACACTCCGGGACTGAAGGTCGTTGTCCCCTCCAACCCCTACGAGGCGAAGGGACTGCTCGCGGCGGCCATTCGAGATGACAACCCGGTTCTTTTCATGGAACCAAAAAGGCTCTATCGCTCTGCCCGGGGCGAAGTTCCCGAAGAGGCCTACACGATTGATCTGGGAGCTGCCAGAATCGTCCGCAGTGGGACGGATGTGACGCTGATCAGCTACGGCGCCATGGTTCCGGTCTCCTTGAGTGCGGCAGACGAGGCCCAGGAAGAACTGGACGTATCGATGGAAGTCATCGACCTCAGAACACTGATCCCGTACGATGTCGAGACCGTTCTCGAGTCGGTACAAAAAACGGGTCGCGTCATCGTCGTTCATGAGGCTCCGAAAACGTGTGGATTCGGTGCGGAACTGGCGGCGACAATCACAGAGAAAGCCCTCCTGCATCTCGAGTCGCCGGTCTACCGGGTCACCGGCTTCGACACCCCCTTCCCCTACTCACTGGAGGAAGACTACCTGCCTTCTTCCAGCCGCATTCTGCGAGCCGCCCAGGAGAGCCTCGCCTTCTAATAATGCCCTACGAATTCAAGTTACCCGATATTGGAGAAGGAATCGTTGAAGGCGAAATCATCCGCTGGCTGATCAGACCTGGAGATCACCTGCAAGAAGATCAGCCCATGGTCGAGGTCATGACGGACAAGGCTACGGTCGAGATTCCATCGCCGGTGAGGGGCGAAGTTCTGAAGACGGTTGGCGAGGAGGGATCACTTATCGCGGTTGGGGCAACACTTCTAGTCATCGACGCTCCCCAGGGCCCGGAACAGCCGACGGCCCCTGCTGAGAAGCGGCCGGAAAGAACGCCTCCGGCAACTAGCTCGCTGGTTCAGCAGGCTCCGCGGCGCAGCCAGAAACAGGCCAAGAACCTTGCCACTCCGGCCGTTCGACGCCTTTCTCGAGAAATGGGAGTGGATCTGTCCACAGTTCAGGGAACCGGCGCCGGAGGAAAAATCACCCGCCAGGATGTCGAGCGGGCGCGTAGCCAGGGAGAAGGTGACCCCGATTCGATTCCCTACCGGGGAGTCCGCAAGAAAATCGGGGATCACCTCGTGGCTGCCAAGCGGTTTGCGCCACACTACACCTACGTGGAAGAGGTTGACGCAACTCCTCTGGTGGAGTTGCGCTCAGAGTTCAAGCGACACAATGACGACCAGGATCTGACCTATCTGCCGTTTTTCATTAAGGCATGTGTCAGCGGCCTGAAAAAACACGCCATCCTCAACTCCACATTGGACGAAGAAAAGAAGCTGATTCAGCTCAAGAGATCCTACAATATCGGGGTCGCCATAGCGACTCCCGAGGGCCTGATCGTTCCGGTCATCAAGAAAGCCGACGACAAGAGTGTGCTCGATATCTCGGCGGAGATTCAATCACTGGCAGAACAGGCCCGGTCAGGAAAGCTCCAGCTGGAAGATCTTCGCGACGGGACCTTTACCATCACCAGTCTGGGAGCCCTGGCCGGAGTTCTGGCCACTCCAATCATAAACTATCCGGAGGTGGCTATTCTGGGGGTCCACAAGATCAGGCAACGGCCGGTGGTCCGGAAGGGGGAAGTGGTCATTCGTCACATGATGAATCTGAGCCTATCACTCGATCACCGTGTAGTGGACGGATTTGTTGGAGCCGAGTTCCTCCGCGACGTCATCTCTCACCTGGAAAACCCGGGCCTTCTCCCCATCGAGTAGCAGTAAGTATCCCCCGGCAAAGCCGGGGGCTTTAATCTTGTGAGCCGCTCAAAGCGGACTTGACGTTGCCGCTACCGCGGCCACTTGTGCCACCTACAGGTGGCTTGGCTACAGCAGCCTGAGCTGATCCTGGCGACGATCTTCTGCTTCTTGCCGCCGGATATACTCACGAATCACTTTCTCATCCCGACCCACCGTCGATACGAAGTATCCGCGAGCCCAGAAGTGCTGTCCAACAAAGTTACGCCGACTCTCTGAAAAGTTCCTCGCAATGTGGATGGCGCTTTTCCCTTTGATGTACCCGATCACCTGCGCCACAGAAAACTTTGGCGGAATCGAGATCATCACGTGCACGTGATCCGGCAGCAGGTGGCCCTCTTCAATCAAGCTTTCCTGCTGCCCAGCCAACCGTCGCAGCACCTGACCGAGATGTCTGCGCAGCTCCCCATAAATCAACTTCTTGCGGTACTTGGGGATGAACACCACATGGTACTTACACTCCCATTTTGTATGCTGTAAGCTCTGGTAGTTACTCATAAAACTCCTTTTCGTGATGCTTTGCTCGGCTCACGGAAGGGAGTTTTTTCACCTATTCCCGGAACTGTCAAACTCTGGCTGCCTCCCCGGCAGAGCCGGGGGGACTCCTTACGGGTCTAGAAGCTGCTGGCCAGGAACTTCAGGATCTCGGGCAGGTGTTTGCCGACCAGCTCCCACCCGTGCGGCTCACCCTCGTAGATGTGAAGCTGATTGTCAACCGTCCTGGCCTCCAACAGGTCGGCCAGATGACGAATGCCCTTCTCCATGGGAATCATTCCATCGTAACGATCCGCAGTCCCATAGAGCATCATCACTCGCAGACTGTTCAGGTTCCCTTTGGCCAGAGTCTTGAGGTTGTTGGCCTTCCAATGCTCCATGTCGACCGGGTTTCCGTAGACCCGGTGCAGGAGTCGCGAGAAGAATTGAGCCCGCCGCGGGTCGGAACCGTTCAGCAGCTCAGATGGATCGTCGCCCAGCAGCACAATCGGCGAACTGGCCGCCACAGCTGAGTAAGAATCTGAATACTTGAACGCCAGCTTGAGCGCGCCATATCCGCCCATGGACGTTCCCCCTATGGCGCGGCCTTCGCGATCTTTGCGGACTCTGAACCTGCTTTCAATTTCCTTGACGAAGTCGTTCTGGAAGGCACTTTCGTAAAGAGCCTGCCCATCTGCCGAATCCGTGTAATACCCTCTCTCCCCGGAAGGGTGGGCCATCACGAACTCAGTCAGAGAGTGTTCGCGAATTGTCTCGTCGACGATCTGCGGCAAATTGCCATAGCGGCCAACACACCAGCTGGTGTGATCATTGTTCATGCCGTGCAGAAAATAGACAACAGGATAGATCCGGCCACTGGACTCGTAGCCGGCGGGAAGAAAGACGCTGTATCCCAGATCTTTCTTGAGCGATTCCGAGTGAAAGGAATTGAACTTAACTTGCGCGCCCGAGGAAAGCAGAATGGTTTCCGGAGCTTCCAGGCGCCGAGGAGGGCCGCCTCGTTGAGCCACAGCTCCTGCCCACAGAAGAGGTACCAGCGACAGAAGCTTGATTCGTGAAAACATCCGGAGATTATAGCCTAGCCCAAGTACGCTTCGTCAGACACTCCCGGTCACAGCCCTCCAGATCTTGTGAATGTAACTCGAAGCCGGGAGAGACTCTCGCTCCAGATCCGTCCAGCGCCACTCGGGGTGCTCGGAGACCGGTTCGAGGAGTTCGCAGAGCAGGGGAATAAACACCAGCTTTCGGAAAGTCACCTGGTGCTTTACTTCTTTCAGCCGACGGATGGGGCGAAGGCTCAGACTGTGTTCGGTTCGGAACCGACGCGGGATGTTCTCTGCGCCCGCCTTGATTTTGGGGAATTCCCAAAATCCCTGCAGGTAGGGCTCTGAAGAGGCCCTGGTCAGCAGTACGCAATTCCGGCTGTCGAGGATCACCGCGCTGATGAAGAGGAGGCGCTCCGGAGGGCGCTTTTTCCGGCTGTAAGGAACCTCTTCCTGCATCCCTGCCTGCCGCGCCTCACAGAACGACTCAAGAGGGCATTCTTCGCAGGAAGGGTGACGAGGCGTACAAACAAGGGCCCCTAGCTCCATCAGAGCTTGATTGAAATCCCGGACATGGGGGGCGATGCAGGGATCTTTCACCAATTCGCTCAGGAGGCTCCAGAAGGCTTTTTCCCAGGATGCGTCGACTTTGGCAACGCACAAGAGCCGAGCCAGCACTCGCTTCACATTCCCGTCTAGGATGGCTTCCGGAAGTCCATAGGCCTGGGAGAGCACCGCTCCCGCCGTGTAGGCCCCCACTCCGGGTAGTTTCAGGGCCGTCTCGCGGTCCCTGGGGAACCGTCCCCGGTGCTCCCTGTTGATGATCTGGGCAGCCCGCCAGAGGTTGTCGGCCCGGCGGTAGTAGCCGAGCCCCGACCACAGACTGAGAACCCGCTCTCTAGGGGCCAGGGCCAGGTCTTCAACCCTGGGAAAAGACTCGAGAAAGCACCGGTAGTAGGGCAGCACTATCTGGATCCGTGTCTGCTGCAGCATGGTCTCGGCGACCCAGATACGATAGGCGTCCGCCTGATTCCGCCACGGGAGGTCGCGGCGCGCCCGCTCGTACCAGCGGAGAAGCCGCCTCCCAAGGGCTCGAGTTGGGACCTGCAGCTCGACCTTCCTGGCGCCTTCCGATCCCAAGCTGGCTCCCTAGCAGTGCTACACTACCGAAATGTAGTGGGTCCCACGTGTCTTCACGATCCCGATGTGGTGTCCGACGACTCCGGCAGAACCCAGCTTCTCCAGCAGTGCAGGGCCCTCACTGGAGGGAAGGCCTATGAGCAGACCCCCCGAAGTCTGAGGATCTAGAAGGATTTGTTGCATTCGTTTCGACGTCCGGTTCCAGGAAACCGCATCACCCAGGTAGTCTCGGTTCGCCTGGATCCCGCCGGGTAGCATGCCGCGTTTGGCCAGTACCTCCACATCACTTAGAAGCGGCACCTGGGCGCTCTCGATTTCGAGGTTGACCCCACTTGCGACGGCCATCTCAAAGGCATGCCCGAGAAGTCCATAGCCGGTGATATCGGTAACTGCATGAATCTCGAAACCCGAAAGCTCTTCCGCCGCCTGGCGATTCAGTACAAGCATCCACCGGATCGCTTCTTGCTCGGCGACCTCGGAACACTTCCCGTACTTGACGGCGGTGGCAATGATTCCGGTGCCAATCGGCTTGGTCAGGATTAACGAGTCCCCCGGCAGGAGCCCTTGATTGCGGTACAGCCGATCCGGTTGGGTCAGACCGGTTACCACGTAGCCGAATTTCAGCTCCGGGTCCTTAACAGAATGGCCTCCAATGACTGCCACCCCGGCTTCTCGCATTGTCTCGGCTCCTCCGCACAGGATCTGGTGCAGAATCTCTTCCTCGAGAACACCGTCGGGAAAGCCAACGATGGAAAGAGCGAACCGGGGCCGGGCCCCCATCGCGTAGATATCACTCAGAGCGTTGGCGGCGGCGATCTGGCCATAGACGTAGGGATCGTCCACGATCGGCGTGAAAAAGTCAGTACTTTGAACCAGAGCTGTGTCCTCGTCAATCAGGTACACTCCGGCGTCGTCGGCTGTTTCGAAGCCAACCAGAACATTGGGATCAAGAATCCCAGGCAGATCCTTCAAAGCCTTCTGTAGCACACCCGGTGCTAGCTTAGAAGCTCAGCCTGCGCAGTCGACGAGCTCAGTCAAACGCTTGTTGCGCCGCAAAATCATGGAGGTCATTATAAGGCATCCTCTACCCGGTTCCCCCCTGGCGAATATAATGTCTGGCGTTGTGGACGATTTCGATGTATTCGTCATTGGCGGCGGTCATGCAGGCTGTGAGGCGGCTGCCGCAGCAGCACGTCTGGGTGCCAGGACTGCTCTCTGCACGATCCGCCTGGACATGATTGGCCAGATGTCCTGCAACCCGTCCATTGGCGGGATTGCGAAAGGGCATCTCGTGCGCGAGATTGATGCCATGGGTGGCCTAATGCCCCGCGTGGCTGATCTGGCCGGCATCCAGTTTCGGCTCCTGAATCGACGGCGCGGACCGGCCGTCAGGGCTCCCCGGGCTCAGTGTGACAAGCAGATCTACCGCCAGGCCATGCGGGAAGCACTGGCGCTCATTCCCAATCTATCCCTTGTGGAGGCGGAGGTTGCAGTCCTGAGAACCGACGGAACCTCGCTGCGGGGTGTCGAGCTCGCATCTGGCGAAACCCTCTCCTGCGGAACCGTTATTCTGACCACAGGCACCTTCCTGAACGGTTTGTGTCATGTCGGCGAGCAGAAGTTCCGAGCCGGGCGCTCGGGAGAAAGCGCCTCCATTCGTCTGGCCGAGTCGGTGCAGGCGATCGGGTTCGAGATGGGTCGCCTCAAGACCGGGACCCCCCCGAGGGTCGAGCGCTCCAGTGTCCGGCTGGAGGGACTGGAGGCGCAACCGGGAGATAGTCAGCCGGTGTTCTTTTCTTTCGCGACCGACGGGCTGGCACAGCCTCAGATTCCCTGCTGGATTACCCACACCAACGAACGGGTTCACGAGATTCTGCACTCGAACATGAAGAGAAGCCCGTTGTACAGCGGTGAGATTGTAGGAATCGGGCCCCGTTACTGTCCCTCGATTGAAGACAAGGTAACCAAGTTTTCAGACCGGACTTCTCATCAGCTGTTCCTGGAACTCGAGACTCTGGAAGGGAACTCCATCTACATCAACGGCCTCTCCACCAGCATGCCGGTTGATGTACAGGAGGCCGTGCTCCGTGAGATTCCGGGGCTCGAGAAAGCCGTGGTTCTCAGGCCCGGTTACGCTGTCGAATACGACTTTGTGAATCCTCAACAGCTACAGCCAACTCTCGAGACCAAGGCCCTGAAGGGCCTCTTCCACGCCGGACAGATTAACGGCACCACAGGATACGAGGAAGCTGCAGCGCAGGGCCTGGTGGCGGGTATCAACGCCGCCTTGCGGATCTGTGGCGAACAGCCCTATGTCGCAGAGAGAAACAACAGCTATCTGGGAATTCTCATTGACGACCTGGTGACTCAGGGAGTCGATGAACCCTACCGGATGTTCACGTCGCGGGCCGAATACCGTTTGTTGCTTCGAATTGACAACGCCGATCGGCGACTCATGCCGGAGGCTCGTTCTCTCGGCCTAATTGGGAACGAGGCATTCGAAAAACACGAGAAGGAGTGGCAGGGAATTGATGGGGCGCTGGAATACCTTAGAGCCAATCATCTGAACCGGACGTCCGCTGCTTATCTGGGATTACCCAGGGATTCCGCCATCAAACAGGGTACCGGTCTGAGTCAGTTGTTACGAAGACCGGAAGTCAAGATCCGGGACCTACTCCCTCTTCTGGCCCAGGCCGGCTACGATCTAACACCCCGGCAGGCTGAGAGAGTTGAAATCGAGACCAAGTACGAGGGATACATCCAGCAGCAGCAGCGGGACATCGAAAAGATGGCACGGCTGGAAGAACACCCGATCCCCACCGATCTGGATTATGGTGGCGTGTCCGGCCTCTCTGCCGAAATGATCGAGCGCCTGAACAGGGTCCGACCCACCAGCCTGGGACAGGCGGCACGGGTACCGGGCGTGACGCCGGCTGCTGTTTCGATTCTGAACATCCACCTCGGTGTGCGAGCCCGAAAACCCCAGGAAAGCTGAATGCGCGCTTCCTCTGTCTCCTCTTCCACCAGGGAACTGTGCCGGCGTGCACAGGAGCTGCAATCAGAATTCGGCCTTTCTTTGAATCCGGATCAGATCGGCAGACTGGAAAGTTACCTGGATCTTCTGCTCAAATGGAAAACTCGCGTCAATCTCATCTCAGAGCCCGCTCCCGAGCGACTCCTGCGCCTTCACTTTCTGGAGAGCTTCTGGTTGGCTGAGCACTTTCTCGCGGATCGATCGGTCTTGACCGACCTAGGCTCGGGGGCCGGCTTCCCCGGCCTGGCCGCCAGGATCTACCGGCCCCGGCTGCGTGTGTCACTGGTGGAAAAGAACGCGAAAAAGGTGCTTTTCCTGGAAGAAGTGACGCGCCGCCTGAAATTACGAGAGGTCTCGATTGTTTCTCATAGCTGGGAACAATACGAGGGCTGGAAGACAGGTGGAATCGCTTCGATTCGGGCTCTGAAAGTCTCTCCCTCCCTCCTTGAACGCTTAGCCGCACACCGCCAAGAGATTCTTCTACTACACACCTCGGAGTTACCTCCCATATGGACTAAGTGGCATGTTATCAATCAGTTACAGGTTCCTGGATCAAGACGGAGGCTGGCCACCCAACTGGGTCCGCGGGGGCGTTAGCATCCTAAGGGGTTCGTAGGAGGCCTGGATACCCCCAGCCGGCAGCTGGAGAGGTTATTGTTTCACGTGAAACACCGTCGTTTTCCTTGATTGCGGGCATTTCCTTGCCGCCCCCGGGCGGGACTATTCGGTAACTTTCCGGAAAGATGTCGGCCTGCGGCCGCCACGCAGTCGCTAAAGCTCCTGCCTCTGTAGGTTCCTTGACGCTTAGGACAGTGATCGATATAAAGCTGTCAACTTGATCGGGGTAACAGTTTGTAATTCCATTCCCCATGGAACGCATCGCGGACCAGCGCGATTGCGTCCATCTGTTCCTGGGTCACCTTGACTCCCGTGGGATACTGACCGGCGTCGAGTTCGGCCAGGACCCGGAGCCCGGTCGCCGTCCGGGTGTTCCCGATGCGGTCGACGATAGTCTCATACGTCGTCAGCGGGGTACCGCGCCAGTTCGCCGTGATGTGACAGAAGAGCCGGTGCTCGATCTTGTTCCACTTGCTGGTGCCGGGTGGAAAATGGCTCACCTGGATGGTCAGTCCGGTCTCGTCGGCCAACTGTTGGAGCTCATGCTTCCAGGCGCGATACCGATATCCGTTGCTCCCGCCCGAATCGGCCGTGATGAACAGGGCTGTGGCATCGGGGTAGGCGCCGCAGCCCATCTGGTGCCACCAGTGGCGAATCGACGCCACCGCGAACGTCGGTGTGTCATGGTCCCATCCCACGCTCACCCAGGCTTCGTTGCGCGCCATGTCGTAGACACCGTACGGAATCGCATTGCCCTCCGCGTCGCTTGGGAAATCATGGACCAACACCGCCGCCGGCGTCCCCTTCGGCTGCCATTCCCGCCCGCCGTTCTTGAAGTTCCCGACCATCTCCTTCTTCTTTGTGTCGACCGAGATCACCGGCTGCCCGTCGGCCAAAAACGCGTCCGCGGTCGCGTTGATGTACTCGAACTGCGCGTTACGGTCCGGGTGGCTCGCTCCCTCCTGACGCTTGCGGACCGATTGCAGCCGGTAGCCCAGTTGATGCAGCATCCGGCCGACGGTGGTCGAACTCACTCGCCACCCCTGTTGTGCCAGCACCGCGGCCAGCTTCGCCCGACTCTTGCATGTCCAGCGTAGCGGCGAGGTCGGGTCTCCGCGTGTCAGCGGGTCCACCAGACCTTCCAGTGCCGCCAGCAGACCGGGCTGGCTCTGTTCGAGACGGGGCCGTCCGGCACCCGGACGCCGTACCCGGTCTGTCGGCGCTTCGCCTTGCGAGATCTCCCGGCGACCCTTCCGAATCGTCTCCCGGGCCAGACCCGTGGCCGACGACACCAGCGCATCCCCGCCATAGCCGATGGACAGAGACTCGGCGGCCGCCCACCGGCGGCGACTGCGCTCATCCAACACGGGCGAAACTGCCGTATACTTCGCGACGATGCTGGCTTCCAATTCCACGTTGCGCTTCATGCCACCGAAATAAACAACAAAACCCAGAAGACGGCAAGTTAATTTCCGTCACTGTCCTTACTGTTCATTAGAGCATATGGGCCGGGATCCTTGAGGTAGCGTTCCGGTCCGCCGGGTAGACAGAGGCGCGAGTCTTGACGAGCGCGCAACGAGGAACCTGGACCTGAAACCCGGCGCTACTCGGAACTGCGCGAGTCTTGACGAGCGCGCAACGAGGAACCTGGACCTGAAACCCGGCACTAACCGGAACTGCGCGAATGACAATGAGCGCGCATCCTCGAACCGGGGCGTAGAACCTGGCCTGTCGCAGTCACCGGGCAGGTCATCAAGAGCCCCGCTTCATTCCTTTTCCCTCCGGCAGCGTTCTATCTACTGTGCTGCAGTACACTTCATTCCCTTTCGCTTACTTTCTGACATTCACCTGTCATGGGGTTCATCTGCACGGCGACCCCAGTGGCAGCGTGGATCGTCTTCACAACCAATACAGCAGCCCCTTTGCAGGCCCAAATAGAGAATTGCAGGCCTCAATGGTCCGTCAAATGCGTATCGCGCCCTATTCTCTCAGCCGGGCGAGACGGCAATGTGTCCTCAAGGCAATCCTCGAGACCTGTTTGCTACGCCGCTGGTTACCGTGGACCGTTCATGTCCGAAAAACTCACGTACATGCAGTGATCAGCGCCGCCAGGGCAGGGGCTACCGTAAGGCAAGCGGTCAAGGCCTGTGCTACTCGTGGACTACACAGCCGCGGCTTCGATCTATCCCGGCGACGCAAGTGGACGCGTAAAGGGAGTGTTGTCCCCCTGTGGAACCAGGTCAGGCTTGAAGGGGCCATCGTCTACGTCGTTCGTGAGCAGGGGAAGCCCATGGAACTGTTCGTTCATCCCCATGCTTCGAGGTTCATTTGCGAGGCCTGATGACGGTCCTCAGGCAAGGTTCCCGGCAGCTTGTGCCCCGCGCGCCGCAGTCGCTTCCTGAAAGACGTCGGCCTGCGACCGCCACGCAGTCGCTTCCTGAAGGATGTCGGCCTGCGGGCCGCCACGCAGTCGCTTCCTGAAAGATGTCGGCCTGCGGGCCGCCACGCAGTCGCTTTCCTCCTGCCTCTGTAGCTTCCTTGACGGGGACAGTTCCTTACGGCCTGCGAGCCGATCCGTGAGACTACGTGATCCGAGGTCGAGCAAACAGAGGCGCGAATGATCGTGAACTTGTTCCACGTGAAACATTCTGGCCAGACACCTTTGTTATCCTGCGCCCAATATGACACGCGTTATGGCAATTACCAACCAGAAAGGCGGAGTGGGCAAAACCACAACGGCAATCAACCTGGGGGCCGCTCTCGCATCGGCCGATCTTTCGGTGCTGGTGGTGGATCTTGACCCTCAGGGGAACACAACCTCCGGCCTGGGAGTGGAACGGAACCAGCTGCAGACTTCGATCTATGAGGTGTTGCTGGGACAATGTCCTCCCTCCCAGGCATTGTGCTCGACCGAGGTTGCCAACCTGGATGTCCTGCCTGCCAACCGGAGTCTCATCGGAGCCACCATCGAATTGCTGGAGTTTCCGGAGCGGGAGAGGCGACTTCGAGCCGTCCTTCGAGATCTGCAGGCTGACTACCACTACATCTTGATCGATTGTCCTCCGTCGCTGGGGATCCTGACCGTCAACGCTCTGACGGCAGCTGACTCCCTGCTCATACCAATGCAGTGCGAATACTTCGCTCTGGAGGGACTCTCGGAGCTCTTCCAGACCATAAGTCGGGTCAGGAGCGGGCTGAACCCGGGGCTGGAGATCGAGGGAGTCCTCCTCACCATGTACGACGACCGGCTTAATCTGGCCAACCAGATCCGGAGAGATGTGACCCGCCACCTGGGTCAGCAGTTGTTTCAAACGATCATCCCTCGCAACGTTCGTCTGGCCGAATCACCCAGTTTTGGAAAACCCGTCTTTCTGTACGATGCCCGCTGCAAGGGAGCCAACAGTTACATCGATCTGGCCAGCGAGATCCTGGCCAGCGCTCGACAGCGGGCCGTTAAGGTGAGCTAAGGCTCTCGCTTCCACATAGGCTGACTTTGGTGAGAGAGCGACGGAAACCAGATCCAGGCGACCACCAGTAGGGAGTATCAGTAATCATGAAACGCAACGTTTTAGGAAAAGGTCTTGATGTCCTGTTACCCGAACCGGTTCTGGAAACAGGACTTCGCCAGATTGACATCGATCTGATCAGACCCAACACGTTGCAGCCCCGCATGCACGTGGCCTCGACAAGCCTCCAGCAGCTGGCGGACTCTATTTCGGAAAATGGGGTGCTGCAGCCCGTAATCGTCCGCTCCCGAAATGACGGCAGCGAGTTCGAGCTGGTGGCCGGCGAGCGCCGCTGGAGAGCGGCACAAAGCGCGGGGCTGAGTTCTGTCCCGGCCATCATCCAGGATCTCTCGGATGAGAAGATGCTCGAGCTGGCCCTGGTAGAGAACATCCAACGCGACGATCTGACAGCCATCGAGGAAGCCCACGCCTACCAGGTACTGGTCGAAAAGTTCCAGCTTTCCCAGGATGATGTTGCGCGCAGGGTGGGCAAGAGTCGCAGTGCAGTCGCCAATATCCTCCGTCTTCTCAACCTTTCCCAGAGCGTCCAGCAGATGCTTCTGAAGGGATCGGTTTCGATGGGTCACGCCCGTGCCCTCCTTCCCCTTCCTGAGAAAGCTCAACAGCGCCTGGCCAAAAAGGTAATCGGCCAGGGTCTATCCGTCCGACAGACCGAACGGGCGGTGAAGCACTTCCTGCACCCAGGACCGAATAGAGTCGACCCTTCAACCGACCCCAACCTTCTGGCCGCTCAGCAACGGTTGGAGGAGCGCTTTCAGACCAAGGTGAGAATTCAAATGAATAGGGGAGCAGCCGGCCGGCTCATTCTCCACTTCCACAACAGTGAGGAGCTGCAGCGCCTTTACGAGGCTCTAGTCGCCTAGGTGTGCATTCTCATGACGTTGTTCAGAAAAGGAAGTCTGCTGATCGGAGGCTGATTGCCGAGGCTCTGATGCATACGGTGGTGATTATAGAAGTGGAGCCAGCGAGGAAGCCAGCGCGAGCGTTCGCGTGAGTTACGGTAAGGAACACGGTAGGCCCACTCTTTGAGCATGGTCTGGATGAAGCGCTCCGCTTTGCCGTTGGTCTGAGGGCGGTAGGGTCTGGTGTGCTGATGGCGCAGGCCGAGCTGGTGGCAGCAGTTTTTGAAGGCATGAGAGCGGTAACAAGATCCATTGTCCGTGAGGATGGAGCGAGGTTGGACACCGCGCTGATGGAAGGCTATGGCCGATTCTTTTCGTTCGTCAGCCAGGACTTCCAGGTAGGCCAGGCGGGAAGCGTCATCGACGCAGACATGGACAAACTCCCAGCCCGGACAACGACGGCGGCGGCGGATTCCGGTGATGCGGCCCAGCTTTTTGATGTCCAGGTGCAAGAGCTGCCCGGGATGTTCTTTCTGGTAGCGTCGAGGTGGCTGGGCAGGATCCAGAGCTTTGAGTCGACCCAGACCCCGTCGGGAGAGGATCCGGGCCACAGTCGAACGAGCCAGACCCAGACGGGCGGCGATCTCAGCCGAGACCATCCGCCTGTGTCTGAGTTGCACAATCTGATCGACACAAGGCGCAGCCGTCTGCCGGGGAATGCGATGAGGCCGGGAGGATCGATCTCTCAGTCCCTCAAGCCCGTGCTGACGATAGCGGGCCAACCACTTGTAGACGGTTCGCTGGGTCACTTCCAACTCAGCTGCCACCTGCACCACTGGATCGCCCCGCTGAACTCGATCCACCATCAGGGCTCGACTATGAGGGCAACTTCGTGCATTGTGATGAATGTCCATCCGCTGTCTCCTTTCGGTGCTGAAGGTTTAACTTCCAATCAGCATTCCCGAAGAAGCTCGGATGGACAACCCCTTTTATTGAACAACCTGTTGAGAGTTCACACCTAGGCCAGGTCCGTCAGCCACCCACCGGCACAGATCGGGAGCGCCGAGAGCACCCTATTTCCCCACGCAGAAGGTCGAGAAAATCTCGTCCAGAATATCTTCGACGGTCGTCTCCCCGGTGATGGTGCCCAGGCTCTCCAGCGCTTTCTTGAAGTCGTAAACAGGGTATTCCTCGCTCAGGCCTTCCTCATAGGCGCGGATCCCCTTCTCCAACCACCGGATGGCTGCCCCCACCGCTTCATAGTGACGAATGTTGGTGAGGAAAAAACTGTCCTTCTCGATCCCTGTCTGCGGGGTCGCCTCGCGCCAGACGGCCTTCACCAGATGCTCCAGGCCTTCTCCCCGCAAAGCCGAAATTGCGATCGTCTGACGACCGGAATCCTGCAACTCTGGGGGCAGATGGAGACGCTGGGGAAGGTCCTGCTTGTTCAAAACGAGGATCGTGGCGCGGTCGCGAACAATCTCCCAGATCTCTCTCTCTTCGGGCCCGAACTCAGCATTCCCATCCAGGACGAAGAGGATCACATCGGCGCCGGCCAAGTACTCTTTGGTCTTCTCAATACCGAGCTCCTCAACCTCATCTCTGGCCTCTCGGATCCCAGCTGTGTCGACGAGCCGGGCGGGCAGACCCTCTATGCTGATGGTCTCACTTACGGCATCTCGCGTGGTCCCCGGAACAGCCGTGACAAGGGCTCGATTGTTTCTAAGTAAACAATTGAAAAGACTAGACTTACCTGTATTCGGAGAGCCCGTGATTGCTACTTCTATCCCGGCCCGCACCAGCCGCCCCAATTCAAATCCACCAGCCAGCTCCACCAGGGCACTGGTGATCTCCCGCAGGCGTTCCAGGAGGGGCTCTCTTCCTTCAGGAGTCACCTCGTCCTCGACGAACTCCAGCGAAGTTTCCATGTGGCTGAGAATCTGGACCAGGTCGGCCCTGACCGGTTCGAGGCGCTGCGAGAGCCGGCCGCCAAGTTGCTCGGCTGCGAGGCGAATCTGGAAGGCCGTCTGGCTCTCGATCAAATCCCGGACAGCTTCGGCCTGGGCCAGGTCCAGCTTGCCGCGAAGAAAGGCTCTTTTGGTGAACTCTCCGGGTTCGGCCACGCGTGCGCCCTGGCCAACCAGCCTGTGTATGATCCGCTGTACGATTAGGAGACTGCCGTGGCAGGTCACTTCAATGACATTCTCTCCCGTATAAGACGCCGGGGCGGGAAACCAGGTCACCAGAACTTGGTCCAGAACCCCTCCGCTTGCAGCCACGATCCGTCCCAGTGTAGGTCTGCGGGGGATCAAGCCCTCTTCATGGGCAGGCTGGAAGACACCTCTTAGAAGGCGCCGCGGATTTGGACCGGAGAGACGAATGAGAGCAATTGCACTTTTCCCGGGAGCTGTCGCCAGAGCAACAATGTGGTCCTCTTCAGAGGCTCTGACTATCATCGTATCGAGTGGAAGGGCGTCAAGCTGCCCGTAGCGGAAGTCCCGCGGGTCGCCACGGACTGCTAGGCCTCAGGAATCACAACCACCCGGCGGTGCATCCCACGCCCATCGCTCTCCGTCCTGACCTCCCTCTGGTCGGCAAGGCATAGATGGATAATCCGTCGGTCGCTGGCTGGCATGGCTTGGAAGTGAAACGGCCGACCGGACCTGTGTGCCTGCTCAGCTGCCTTGTCGGCGAGCAACTCCAGTTCGCGAGTCCTGCTGGCACGATATCCGCCGCAATCCACTACGAACCGGTACTGGCCCTGCGCCTTGCGGTAAAAAATCTGGCTCACCAGATGATTCATGGCGTGGAGAAGCCGGGCATTCTCAGTGAGGGCCAGATCCGCGTCTGGCCCGCTCAGTTCGACCACCACCTGATCCTGGTTGGGCTCCACGCTCACGTCCAGTTCCAATTCCGCCCGTTCCACGAGCTGCTCGGTAAAATGTCGGATTTCGTCAAGGATTTCGTGGGCCATACTCCTACCTGTTCTTGGACTTTCTCCCTCTGGAATTCCTCTTAGGGGTGCTGGGTGCCTTGGGGATCTTCTTGGACAACTCGGGGCTCACCCGCTGCACCATGACCTGGAACAGCATCCCGAAAATATTGCTGAAAAGAAAGTATACGTTCAAACCACTGGACATCCACAAAAACATACACGTGAAGACCACCGGCATCATCATCATCATTTTCCGCTGGGCCGGGTCGCCCGTGGCGGGAGTCATCTTCTGCTGGGCCAGCATGGTGACCCCCATCAAGACCGGTGTGACAAAGGTCAAGTCGTATTTTGACAGATCCCCAATCCAGAGAAAGGACTCTCCTCGAAGCTCAATTGAGGTCCGTAGCATTGTGAAGAAAGCAAACAAAAACGGCATTTGGAGAAGAAGCGGCAGGCAGCTTCCCAGCGGGTTGACCCCGTGCAGCTTGTAAAGCGCCATGACCTCTTTGTTCATTTCCTGCTTCTTGGGATCGTTGCGGGGCAGATCCTTGTACCGGTTCTGAATGGCCTTGAGCTGCGGCTGCACCTCCGTCATCTTCTTCATGGAAACGATCTGCTTGTAGCGGATCGGAACCAGCGCCAGGTTGATCAGGAAGGTGAGAAGAATGATGGCCAGGCCGTAGTTCTGAACCAGCGCGTAAATCCATTTGAGCATGAAAACCAGGGGCTTGACCAGAAAGGAAAGCAACCCGTAGTCAACGAGGTCTCCCAGGTCCGGGCTCACGCTGCGCAGAGTTTCGAGGTTCTTGGGTCCAAAATAGGCCCGCAGGGGGCCTTCCCCGGCCCCGGTTGCGCCTCCAGACACCAGCGTGACGGCCTCCGCCGCCGTTTCGCCCTGCCAGGAATGGGTCCTCATCTGAACCGAGCTCAGGGTCTGGCCCAGAATCGCCCGCGTAAAGTACTGGCTGTCCAGAGCCACCCAGTCACCCCCGGGGAGAGTTACTTCCCCCTGCAGGGCGATATCGGTAAACCAAACCGATTTATAGAAAATCCCCTCCGACTCGTAAAAGCGCTCTATCGAGTGCTCCTTTCCAACTGCGATCCCGGGGGTGGCAAAATCCGTCTGAGAAACGGTTCCGGGTGGGCCCATGCCGGCGCCCAGAGAGACCTGGGCGGGAACTCGGCGGCCGGCACTGATAACTCGGGTGCTCACTTCGAGTTCGTACCCGCTGGCGGGCACACGTACGATCCGCTCGACACGAAGGCTGCCCCGCTGGTGAACAAACCGAATCTCGGCCGGGGCCTGCAGCGACCGACTGCTCACACCTTCAACCTCGTATACCGCCTGGTCGAGGAGATCCTGCAGTTCGGGCTGCTGGGTCGAGATGGCCAGCGGTCGCGGGAGGGTACCTGGCTCCACCTGCGGTACCAGCTCCAACGGCTCGCCCTCTGGTCGTGTCCATCGCCACAGGAGGGCCAGGCTGGCGGGGAACCACGGACCGTTATCGGGCACATCCAGGAAGGCCGGCAGCCGGATGCTCTCAATGACTGCCCCACGCGTAGAAAACCCCAGCACCAGATCCGGGTTCCAGACTTCAAACCCGTACTCGTCGCCGACCACGTCTCCTTCCTCGCTGGGCACGACGACCGCCTCAGACACAGAACGTGCCTCCGGCTCGCTGGGGGAAGAGACCGGGTCGCGGGGCTCCTCCTCGATGACAACTTCTTCGGGAGGAGGTGCTGGAGCAAAAAAGTTCAACAGTGGAGAGGCGGCCAGCAGGACAAGCGTAGACAGTATCAATGCCAGAAAAAGGCGCTTTTCGTTGTCGTTCTGGGGACCGTTGGGCAAGGTCATCTCTGGCTTCCGTCAGACACACCGGGCACCGGGTCGAGGCCACCTTCCGCAAGGGGATGGCAGCGCAAAATGCGCCGCAGTCCAAGACCGAGGCCCCGGAGCATACCCCAGCGCCTGACCGCCTGCAGCATGTAGGCGGAGCAGGAGGGATGATAACGGCAGGTTGGTGGCAGCAGCGGCGAGATTAGAATCTGATAGCCGCGAAGGGTTGCCAGAACCAATGTTTTCATAGCCGCTCCGTTATTTCTTCAATACGCCCCAGCACCTTCAAATAATCGTCCTGCAGTCTGGAAAAGGGGGCTCGCGCCGCCGCCTTCCTCACATTCACAACGATGTCAAAGCAGGGCCTAACCGGGTTCTTACTGGTCCGAAACAGCTCACGGATGCGGCGCTTTATCCGGTTGCGCGTGGCTGCTTTCCCTATCTTCCGTGATGCCGTCACGCCCAGCCGGTGCTGGTCCAGTTTGTTGTAGAGGAAGTAGGCAACCAGGGTGGTAGTATAGATTCGCTTTCCTTGACTGTAGATCCGCAGAAAGTCTTTTCGCTTGTGAAGACGCTCCTTCCAACTCAGGGTCTGGCTTTTGGGCCTGGTACTCCCGTTCATAGGCACGGCGGCGTTCGTTGGGAGTGCGACTAGCCACTCACAGTCAACCTCTTTCTTCCCTTTGCCCGCCGCCTCTTCAAGATCAGCCTCCCTGCTTTGCTGCTCATCCGTTCGCGGAAGCCATGCTTCTTACGGCGCTTGCGGTTATTGGGCTGAAAGGTCCGTTTCATTGATTCAACCTCAAAGAATCGAAAAGCCCTTATGGTAACAAAACGGCGAGATCTCCATCAATCAATCATCGGCACTACTCTCGACCGGCGCAAAGGAGCCGGCCCGCTCCCGAGCCTCTTCAATCAATTGGACATTCTCTTCATAGGTCCAGTTACCCCCAGTTTGAAATGAGCCCGCGGGGTAGGCGGTACGGGAGTACAGAGGATGGGCCTCCGTTCGAAGATGGGCTGGCATCAGGTGCGCCAGCCGAGTTTCTCTCTCCACGCGCAAGAGCTCAATATCCACCGGGCCCACCACGATCTTCTCGCCATCACCGGGCGTAGCCTGGGCGATGATCCGGCCATCGTAATCGACGAGCATACTTCCTCCGGGCCACGAAAAGGGAGGGTAGTTCTTGAGGGTGGCTCCCTGGTTGGCAGCCACAACATAGGCCATGTTCTCAAGTGCTCGGCAGCGATTAACCACCGTCCACCAATCCATGGGTTTGGTCGCGCCGAACGGATCCATATAGGCAGAAACGCGCGCCAGAAGCTCCGCTCCATTGGCCACCAGCTGGCGCAGGACCTCCGGAAAAAGCCAGTCATAGCAGATAGCCGTGCCAATTTTGCCAATGGGCGTATCCGCCACAGGGTACAACTCTTCCTCGTAGTCTGGGATATCGTGGGGGCTTGTGTGCACTTCCCACGGTATCCATGGGTAGATTTTTCGATACTTGTAGAGAATTCCAGAAGGTCCTACTAAGCAGGTAGTATTGAATAGCGCTCCCGGATACTTGTCGTCGATCTCCAGCATCGTGCCCATCTGGATGTGGATGTTGTACTCCCGGGCCTTTCTCAGGACTCGCTCGGTATGTTCGTTGGGAATCGGTACTCCCCAGCTTGGACCGCAACTCCTGAAGCGTAGGGAAGATGGGGGCCGCATGCGCGAACTCCGGGAACACTATGAACTTCAGTGGCAAGAAGGGTTTGTACCCTTCAACCGCCATTTCGATGAGCTGCAGAATGCGGGCGGTGGTTTTCTTCATCTCGGAGCGTGCAGTCGGGTTTGGAAAGTTGGTCTGCACCGCAGCGGCGTTGTACTTTGGCGACATTGTCGATTCTCTCTCCGGAAACACGCGGCCCAGCCCAGCCTACAACTTATCCTCGATAATGGCAGGCGCTTGCCTCGGCGCAGCTCCTGCCCCAATCATAGCCCAGGCTTTTTGAGACCCGGACAATTCTATTCGAGCAGAGAGAGGTTCACGCCAGAGCTGGCGGAGGCACATGGGAATCGAACCCACCAGCCACGACTCTCGCCGCAGCTCGACTGGTTTTGAAGACCAGGCCCATCACCAGACAGGTCGTGCCTCCTGCTGGGCCACGGCACAGCTTAAAAGGATACCGCAAATGTTCCAACCTGGAGACCGTAGGTCCACAGAACAAGCACACTTTCTGTTCATAGCCTGTGGAACCCCTGCCTCGGCCTGCAAAATGTGTTCTTTTCCAACGTCGGTCATCAGAAAATCCTTGCTTCGTCCACAGGCCAAACTATTCTTGCACTACGCTTCTCACAGCTTCCACAGTCCCTACTACTACTAACCTAAAGTACACGAATTATGTGTATAGAAAAGATTTTATCTAGTGAGTTTGCAGATCGTGGTTCGCGGGCAGATTTAGGAGGGGCGGGAGTCCATGCAAGAAGACCTCGTGACCGGATCCGAGGAGTTGATATACTCGCCCTCAGAATGAAAGTAATCGCCAATCCGTGTGCCGGTTTCGGTCGCGGTCGGAGTTGTATCCGTAAGCTGCGCCGACGGGCCCATGAGCTCGAGCTGGAGGTCGTAGAGACAACCGGCCCGGGCCATGCTACACGACTGGCCCAGAAGCTGGTCAGTACGGGGTGTAAGCGTCTGGGTGTGATAGGGGGGGATGGGACCATCAGTGAGGTGGTCAACTCTACAGCCGGCTCCCAGACCGAGTTGGCCATCCTCTCGGTCGGTACGGGGAACGATATTGCTCGGAGCCTCGGGTTGCCTTATAACGATCTCGAGGCCTCGCTCAGTGTGGCGCAGAGTGGGCAGGTGAAGAAGATTGATGTCGGGGCAGCCGGTGACCAGCACTTCGTTTCCGTTCTTGGGGTGGGCTTTCCCGCTCAGGTGGCTGCGGAAAGCAATCGTCTGAAGTGGCTCAAGGGGCATCTGTCTTTTGTTGTCGCCATCTACAAGGCCCTGTGGCAGATGGAACCCATTCCCCTTGAGATAGAGTTTGATGACATGACCCTCAACCTGGACTGTACTTCCGTTCTGGTGTTGAATACTCCCTTTACGGGAGGGGGTCTCAGGCTTGTTCCGGGAGCCAGGGTGGACGACGGACTATTTGATATTGTGGTGATTGATGCGATCGGCAAGCTGAGTCTGATGAGCAGTCTTCCCAGAGTCTATACAGGCAGCCATCTGGATCACCCCAATTTTTTACTGTTCAGGTCATCTTTAGTGAAAATCCAGTCTGCTGTTCCAATGGGCAAGATGTTTGACGGAGATGTTTGCGGCGAAACTCCGGTCCAAGCCCGAGTCCTGCCGGCCGCTTTGAAAGTTGTGCATCCAATAGAATAGAGGCTTTTCTGGAATGAGCGTTTTCGTATGCAGGGTATTTCGGAATACCTGACGGGTAAGACCATTTTTCTGACGGGCGCCACAGGTTTTCTGGGGCAGCCTCTGATTGAGAAGATTCTTTTTTCCGCACCCCAGGTTGGAAGAATCTATGCTCTGATCCGTCCCACAAAACGCCTCAGCGGGGTGGTCATTACTGTCAGACAGCGCCTCGAGCAGGAACTCTACACCTCCAGCGCCTTCGATCGTCTGCGGGGCATCTGTGGAGACGAACTTCCGGTCTTTCTGAACGAGAAGCTCCAGGCCGTGGCCGGTGACATCTCCAGGGAGGATCTGGGTATCTCTGCTGAGGATCTGGACCGTCTGAAAGGGGAAGTGGACCTCGTCATCAACTGTGCAGCGGTGGTTTCCTTCGACGCGCCACTGGATGAAGCGCTCTCGATGAACGTGGTTGCGGCCGGCCGGGTCGCGGAGTTTGCGGCATCGTGCCAATCGGCAGTACTCGTTCATGTTTCCACTGCCTATGTGAATGGCACAGCGCACAAAGATCCGACGGAGACTACCTACCACAGTGCCTCGGAGGAAGTTACGGAGCCGTTTCCGCCCGGATACTTTACGGATGTGGGCCGTGACATTGCCCATGTGAAATCAATCATTGAGGGAGTGTATGAGGAGGCGAGCACCCCGACCCAGGAGCGGGAATTCACTCGGGCTCTTCTGAAACAAACTCGACAAAAGAAAAGGAAGCGACCTCGCCGGAGAGATCGCCTGGAGCGATTTCGCAAGGAGTGGATTCAGGACCGCCTTATGCAGGGGGGTATGCTATGGGCCCGGGAACGGGGTTGGAACGATACCTATACTTACACCAAGGCTCTGGGCGAGCAGCAGGTTCTGAGCCACCGCCAGCAAGTCCCTACTGTCATTCTTCGCCCCTCGGTTATCGAAAGCAGCCTCTCCGAGCCCTGTCCTGGCTGGTTGGATGGGTTGAGAATGGCAGATCCCCTGATCGCTGCGATCGGCAAGGGCCGGCTCAAGTCTCTACCGCTGGACCCCGACGTCCTGCTCGATCTTGTTCCGGTGGATGTGGTGGTGAATGCGTTGCTGGCAGCCCTTCCCACGGTGGCAAGAGACGGGGGCGTTCAGGTCTATCAGGTCGCTACCAGCTCGAAGAACCCGATCACGCTGGGTGAACTCTACGACCTCATCTTCAACTACTTCAAGAAGCACCCAATGCTGGACAGGAAGGGCCGGCCAATCCTGATTCGAAGATTGCGCTTTCCCAACCCGGCAACCTTTCGGCTACAGCACCGACTCAAAACCGCGCAGCTCTATACAGCGGAGCGAACCCTGGAAAGACTGTCCGTCTTCGAGACCACCAAAAAGGTCCGGCGCAGGATCTCCGCGGCAAAACTAGCGAATCAGAAGCTCTATTACTATGGTGAGATCTACGAACCCTATCTGAACCTCGACTGCCAGTTCAGGGTAGAACGGACGGCAGCCTTGTTTGAGTCGCTTCTTCCCGAGGAGAAGAAGCGCTTCAACTTTGACGTTACCCGAATCAACTGGCGGCACTACATCCAGAATGTCCACATCCCCGGAGTCAAGAAGTTCATTCTGAAGATTGAGGGCGCCGGGACCATGGAGCTCGAAACGGCAGCCGCTCGGTTACCCGCAGCCACCATCAACGAACTGGTGGACGGGAGCAGTAAAGAATACGGCTCCAGGGTGGCCCTCCAGATCGAGAAGGAAGGGAAGTGGATCCACTACAGTTATGCCGATTTGAGGAAATTCGCACTGGAAATTGGTGCGCGATTGTGGGCCCACGGTCTGCGCAAGGGAGAACGAGTGGTTCTGTTCTCCGAAAATCAGCCCGAATGGGGCGTAGCCTATCTGGGTGCTGCCCGCAACGGATTAACCGTTGTGCCCATCGATGCGCAAACCTGGCACGCTGAGGCCTGGTCGATCGCAGCATTCACTGAGGCCAAAGCCATTCTGGCGTCAGAGAAGTGTTTTTCCCGCCTTACTAAAGAACGCCTGGCGGACAACGAAGCTAGTGAGACCCCCGTTCGGCTTTTGAATGTCGACGAGCACTGCCGACCCTTTGACCGGAGCGACCTTCCCCGCAGTTGTCCGCAGGGAGAACCCGATCTCGCCAACCATGCCTTTCCGGAAGTACACTCCGACGATCCAGCCTCTATTCTTTTCACGACTGGAACGATGGTCGATCCCCGGGGCGCTGTTCACACGCACCGTAACTTTCTGGCGAACCTTGCCGGCGTGAACAAAAATCTGCCGGTGCATCCTGAGGATGCTCTTCTTTCCGTTTTGCCGCTCTATCATGCCCTCGAGTTCACATGCGGCTTTCTAATGCCGATCTCCGGTGGAGCCAAGGTCACGTACGCGACCACCCTGAAGCCCCGCGTGATCCTGGAAACCATGCGCCGGACCGGGACAACCTGCATGTTGGGCGTCCCAACTCTCTATGCCCTGCTGCGGGACTACCTGGAGCGTAAGGTCTTGAGGGCCTCTCGCTCGACCTTCAGATCGAATCTAATGGCGACCTCGAAACAGATCAGCCGTTCGGTGGAGCGACGCTTCGGTCACAATATCGGTCGTCAGTTGTTCTCCAAAGTCCATACGGAGTTCGGGGGGGGAATCCGGGTATTCGTGAGTGGAGGTTCGACACTTGGCGAGGACCTCTTCGAAGACTTCAAGGCTCTGGGCATGCCCATCTACGAAGGATACGGCCTCACCGAAACGGCGCCTGTTCTGACGGTGAACCCTTTGAACCGAGCCCGAGCCCGCTCGGCGGGGCGCCCCCTGCCGGGAGTGGAGGTGCGCCTGGACCACCCCGACAAACACGGCGTGGGAGAGATTGTTGTTCGGAGCCCCAGTCTGATGAGCGGGTACTTCCGGAACAATGGCGCAAATCGGGCTGTCATGGAGGATGACTGGTTCCACACCGGCGATCTAGGGTGGGTGGACATCGACGGCTACATCTATATCACGGGCCGAATCAAAGATGTAATCGTTACCGGGGCCGGGAAGAACGTGTACCCGATTGATCTGGAAGCGATCTACCGCGATATCCCCGGGGTGCAAGAGATTGGAGTGGTAGGTATTCCCAAAGGTCTGACAGAAGAGATTCATGCCGTGATCCGGCCCCAGGCTTCCGAGACCGCTTCGACGACCGAAGCAGCGATCCAGAAAGAGATTCGACAACTGGCGCGGGAACTGCCGAGCTACCACAGATTGCAACAGGTTCACTTTTGGCCGGAGAGCCTGCCCGAGATGGACTCGGGCGAGTTCGACAGGGCGGCCCTTCGCCGCCTGCTCCTGCGTCAACTCAAAGAGAGCCGGAAAACGGAGACCCAGCCTGGGGTGGGAGGAACTGCGCAGGCTTCTCCCGAAAGCCTGCTCATCGCAGAACTGAGTCGCATATCCAGCCTTCCCGAGTCCAGCATCCATCGGGGGACGGACCTCTATGCCGATCTCGGCCTGGACTCTCTACAGGCCATCGAGTTGCTCTTGTTCGCCGAAGAATCCCTGGGGGCCACCATCCCCGATGAAGAAGCGGTGCAACTGAGCAAGGTGGGTCAGTTGTTCGATGCCGCACGAGCCCTTCGAGAAACTGAAGCTGGTGAACGGGCGAGAGTCGTGGAGGTGGGCCCCAGTTCCACGCTCTCTTTGAAAGAGAAGCGAGGCCTGGACCGTGCACTTCTAAGATGTTCGTTCGGGACAGCCCGGGCTGTTGTGAACTCCTGGTTCGGGATACACGTCACTAACGGAGCAGCAATTCCGATCGGGCGGCCCTACATTCTAGCTGCGAACCATTCCAGCCACCTGGACACCGGGGCCGTGGTGGCGGCCCTGGCCCAGTCAAAGAGTCTGGATGAAGCGCTTCGGCTCCATGTGCTGGGCGCCCGCGACTATTTCTTTGCATCCAGGTTGCAGGGTTGGCTGGTCAGCAAGCTGCTCAACGTTGTTCCCATCGAGCGCCACGAAAACTCCCTGGCCAGTCTGAAATTGGTAAGAGGAATCCTCTCCAGTGGCGAACCCATCTTGATCTACCCGGAGGGAACTCGTTCCAGGACAGGTAAGTTGCAGGAGTTCAAGGCCGGGCTGGGGTTGATTGCCTGGGAAATGCAGGTTCCGGTTATCCCTGTTGCAATCGTCGGGACGTACGCTGCCCTTCCGGCAGGCAGAGCCTGGCCCTCCCGGAGCCCCATCCAGGTCGTCTTTGGCGAACCGGTGGCGATGGAACAATACCGCCCCTACCTGGAGGAGCTTTCGAGAGACGAGCTGTGCAGGCGAATCGCCCGGGATGTCCAGGCACAAGTCATGGGTCTTGGGGAAATCGCCGGCGATGGCTGAACGAATCGGGGCCTTCTTTGATGTTGACGGGACCCTTCTGAGGGGCAACATCGTGCGCTACTATGCGTTTCTTCGTCGGCGTCAAATGGGCGTGATCTGGAGACAGATCTGGTCGGCCGGCCTGCTGGCCCGTGTTCCCTACTATTTGATTGTCGATCGGATCAGCCGTGAGCTCTTGACTACCCGGTTCTATAAGAATTATCGGACGTTTACACCCCGTCGTCTGCGCGATGGTGCGAACGCCCTTTTTGATGAAGAGTTGAAGCCCAATCTCTATCCGCGGGCACTCAAGTGCATAGAGACCCACAAAACCGCGGGACATGCCGTGGTTCTGGTGAGCGGTTCGATTCGTCAGATCGTCACTCCTGTCGCCGAACATGTTGGGGCGGATGGAATACTTTGCACCGAGCTGGCAGAAGAGCAAGGCACCTTTACGGGGACTTTGCAGGCCGGGGCACTCACCGGCGCCCGGAAAGCGGAGGCCTTGAAGGATTTCGCCCGGCTGCATCAGATCAGCCTGCCGGTGAGCCACGCATACGCCGACAGCCTCGACGACGTTCCCATGCTCAGCTGTGTGGGCCATCCTGTGATCATCAATCCCGAAGGCCGCTTGAAGAAGCTAGCCTCGGACAGGGGGTGGAGTGTGCAGTACTGGTGTCAAACATGAGGGCGGTGCAGTATCACAAAGGCGTTTCGCGCTTTCTGGCCACCCGTTACCTGGGAAGATACTGGGAGTCGATCTGTACGTCGCCTCTGGGAACAACTCGCCTGGTTGATGTGCCTGAACCCCGGCTCCCGTCCGCCGAGTGGGTTCGGTTGCGGCCGGCACTGAGCGGTATCTGCGGATCGGACCTGGCCACCATCACGGCTAGAGGAAGCACCTACTTCTCGCCCTTCACCTCCTGCCCGTTTGTTCTCGGCCACGAGGTTGTTGGAGAAATTGTGGAGGCGGGCCCGGGCGTGAAGGACCTGGTGGTCGGTGACCGGGTCGTGCTCGAGCCCCCCTTGCATTGCCGAGTCCGAGGGCTCAAAGACCTCTGTGTCGATTGCCGTGCCGGGCGCCACGCCCAATGTCGCAACGTAACTCGAGGGTGCGTTTCTGCCGGGGTCCAGACCGGATTCTGCCGGGACACGGGAGGTGGGTGGAGTTCGTCGTTTGTAGCCCATGGGTTGCAACTTCACAGAGTGCCACCCACCCTTCCCGATGAGGAAGCGGTTTTGATCGAACCGTTCAGTTGTTGTCTGCAGGCTGTGGCCAGTGCTGCCCCAACCAGCGATCAAACACTGCTGGTTATCGGATGCGGGACGATAGGTGTCTTCACCATCGCCGCGCTCAAGGAGTTGCAGCCGAAAGCCAGAGTGATCGCAGTCGCCAAGTATCCGCACCAGAAAGACTGGGCGCTGCGGCTGGGGGCAGATCAAGTGCTCGCGGCCGGCAGGGCGCTCTTCGAAGAACTTGCGAAACTGGTCGGGGCGGAGTTGTTCTACCCGGAGATGAGCAAGCCCATCTTCTCCGGAGGTGTGGATGTTTGCTTCGACTGTGTCGGTTCCGGGACCAGTATCGACGACTGCCTGCGCTTTGCTTCCTGCCGGGGAAAAGTTGTGCTGGTGGGGATGCCGGGCATCCCGAAAGGGGTTGACTGGACCTCAATCTGGTACAAAGAGCTCCGGGTCGTGGGAAGTTACACGAGCACTTCCGAGACCTTTCGTGGCTCTCTAGAGATCGTGAACAAGTTGGCGCCCCGACTCCAGGGAGTAGCCGACGCCCGTTTTTCCCTGGAGGAGTTCTCGGACGCTATTCGGTGCGCTCGCCACTCCGGCAAGGCCGGCGTCCTCAAGACGATTTTTGAGCCCTAAGCAGTCCACGGGCTGCTATGACTTCACGGAGCTGCGGACAGGGCATGCTCTAAGAGATCCGGATCAATATTGCCGCCGCTCACAACGAGAACCGTGTCCTCTACGGGGATCATGCCTCCCAGGACAGCGGCCATCCCCACGGCTCCGGATGGTTCCACAACCAGCCGCTCCGTCTGAAAGAAGTGAGCCACAGCTTCCAGGATGCTCTGCTCGCTCACCGTGACGACCGAGTCGACGTACTCCTGGATGAGCGAGAAGGTGAGATCTCCGGGCCGATTGGCGCGAAGTCCGTCGGCTATCGTATCGGTCTTCTCGGCACTCAAGATCCGCCCGGCCCGGAAAGAGAGGTAAGTTGCGTTCGATCCCTGCGGCTGAACGCCCCAGACCTGAATCGCGGGATGGAGCAGCTTGGCACCGAGGGCAGCGCCACTGATCAGCCCGCCTCCGCTGATTGGGACGACAAGGTGCTGTGTGTCAGTGTTCTGTTCCAGCACCTCGAGACCGAGAGAAGCATTGCCCAGAATTGCGTTTGGATGGTTGAAAGGGTGGATTTGGGTCGCTCCCAGGGAGGATTCGATCTTCTCAACCCTGGCCTGCCGAGCTCCAAAGTGATTGTCACAGAAAACGATCTCCGCTCCCCACTTCCGCGTCAGGTTCACCTTCAGAGGATTGCTGTTGCGGGTCATGACAACCTGCAGGTCGCAGCCCACCAGGCTGGCGATAAAGGCTGCTGCCTGACCGAAGTTCCCCGAGCTCGAAGTGACCAGGCCCTTGTCAAGCTGGGGTTGAGATAGGGATAAGATCTGTCCGGCCGCAGCACGAACCTTGAAGGAGTTTGTGTTCTGAAGATTCTCGGCTTTCAGGAACAGGCCGTCCGAGAAGAAGGACCGAAGCATCGGAGTCCGGCGCAGGAACGGAGAAATGCTTGTCCTAAGCTGCTCAATTGCTTCTAGCCCGGATTATGCAAGAACCGTAATCCGCTGTTGAAAAAGGGCTCGAGAAGTGGCCCAACTCGGAAGCGGGCAGTTGTGACAGGCGGATTTGCGAAGAATATCGGTTGGCGAGGCGTTTGAGTGGTTGGGGGAGTGAATTTCAGACAGATCTGGGCCTGGATGAGTGTCGGAAGCGGTTTTTCGGGGAACTGGGAGAAGCTAGCTGGAGTTCAGGCGACTCAAGACGAGGTGAAAGAGGGGTTGTTCGGGAAAGGCTGAGGAAAGATGGACCCAGATGCGTCGAGTGGTTTGTCGGATCCGGGCCCCGATCTTGAGGACACGACGACGTAAGGTTTCGATTTCGAGCTTGTGCCAGGGGGTTCCGTGCAGATAGTCGCGCAGGCGCACGAACATCTGGTAAGCCAGTGCATGCAGGAGGAGTCGAAACTGGTTGGCCAGGAATCGATGACAGCTGAGTCGGTCCATGCTCAGATGATTCTTAAAGGCCTTGATGAAGTTCTCGGTCTGCCCTCGGTCGGTGTAGTGGTCATAAAGTGATTGGGAGCAGAGATCGTCCCGGTTGGTGACCACAAAGCGACGATTGATCCCGCGCTGATCGACCTCCACTTTGACAATGACGCGACGGGATCGATCCCAGCTGTTGGCTCGATAAAGAAACTCGTCAAACTGACGCTGTTTTTCCTCCCGCTCAACGAACCTTTCCCGAGTCGAATCCAGCAGGGGCTCGACCACTCGCTGCAGGCGAGGGTTGCGACTTAACCCAATGACATATTGGAGTTGATTCTCTTCACCTTCACAGAACTCGTAGAGCCGAGGCGTGGCAAAGCCGCTGTCGGCCCGAATCTCAATCTCGACATCCGTCCCCACTGCTTGTCGGATGGCCTCCACGACGCGCTTCAGAATGGGCACGATGTGAGAGGCAGCCCCCTTGTTGCCAGGTCTCAACACGGCACAGACCAGGTCTCCCGTGGCGGCATCGAAGATCAGCAAAGGATGCAGAATGTGGTTTCGGTAATACCCGTGGTAGAAGGCGAACTCCTGTTGGCCGTGAGTGTGGTCGTCGGTACTGTCCAGATCCAGGATGATCTTGGCGGGACGTCTCTTCTTCAGGGAGCGCACATAACGGCGTAGCAGCCACCGGCTCAGACGCATCAGATCCTTCTTGGTGACGGAGTTCTCCAAGCGGGAGAAAGTCGGCTGGGTGGCCAAATCGGGATCGCTCTCGGGCAACTGATCACAGACTGTCTTGAGCATCGGATCCGAGCGCAGCGTATCGGCGTCATTACAGTCTTCGTAGCCGGCCACGATCTGCAACACTCGTTGTCGGATCAACTTCAACAGGTCATGACGAATGTAGCGTCGGTCCCGGCTTTCCGCAATACACGAACTGAAGCCCTCGCACAATCGATGTTGCCGATCCAGCGATCCAAACAACAACCATCCTGCGTCGGAAGTGAGGCTCCCCCCATCAAAACGAGCTGTGATGTCTCTGTGGCTGTGAAATGGCAGGGTATTCTGGCAGACTGTTTTCAACATAGCCGTAGCTCCTGTTTAGGGTTGTTTTTATGTAAACCCTTTTATATCAGAGAGCTACGGCTTTTTTTCTGGACCCAAATCTCACTCGGATTCAGATCTCTTGCATAATCCGGGCTAGGTGAAACTTGCGTACAGGCATGCCATCTAACTAACCGGAGATCCCATATGTATCTTTTGCCGCTGTTGATTGCAAGTTCTGTCACCCTCGGGATGATCACCCTGGAGCCGACCCCTGTCTTGGGCCTGGCTACGCAATCTGCCCAGACGCAACCAGGTGATCCTGATGAGGTCGTCGTGCCGACTCCGAAGAAGCCGAAAGGGAACCTCAAGCCACCAGTAATCCACCTCCCGGCCCCGGGCCAAGACCCCGCCCCGGTTCCCCATGATCAGCAGTTGGCGATTTTGATTCCGGCAGGCACCGGATTTCCAGCCCGCCTGACCGAACGCCTCACATCCAAAACCGCCCTGCCAGGGGACCGGTTCCAGGCTTTGCTCGACCAGGATCTGACCGCCGATGGAAGAGTAGTCGTTCCCAGGGGGCAGCCGGCTGGTCGGAGTTGTGGAAGACGCCCTCAAGGGGGGTCGGGTCAAGGGGCGGGCTTCTCTGACAGTGGTTCTCGAAGAACTTCAGGTCGGCGATGGACGTCACGAGCTGGCCACCAACAGAATCACTATTGAAGCTGCCAGCAGCAAGAAGAAAGATGCCAAGACGGTTGGAGTGGCCGCCGGCCTCGGGGCCCTCCTGGGGGCTGTTTTCGGGGGGAAAAGTGGTGCTGCGATCGGGGCGACCGTCGGCGGTAGTGCCGGCGGCGCCAAAGTCCTGACTTCCCGAGGCGACCCGGCAATTATTGAGAAAGAGCAACTGCTGACCTTTCGGCTGGAAGAGGATACGACGATTCGGGTTGATTCAGGACCCTCAATTGACCCCTGAGCGGCTGTTTCGTAGAATGAATCGCCCGTTCCCCCGCTTTCTACGGAGAGGTGCTGGAGTGGCTGAACAGGGCTGCCTGCTAAGCAGTTGTGCTGGAAACGGCACCGAGAGTTCGAATCTCTCCCTCTCCGCCATTCTATGCGGGTTACAGCTTGGGTAGCCCTTTCCCGGGTTGCCCCTGGATTCCCCTGGATTCCCCAGGGAAACCCGTGTTTTGGACACAGTTTTCCCCACGGGGGGGGAAGCAATGGGTTCTCTGTGGTTCTGCCAGGTTTCTGTCAGTATTGATTGGTAAGAAACGAGTTGGTGAGTCTTTGTCCGACGAAGATTGCGGTTGTGTGCGATTGCGACGATACGCTTGCACCGGATACTACCTCTGGGGAATAGGGGGTAAGGTCGATGCAGACCGGACACACTGATGTGCGGTCCACGCTCGGCCTGAGTGCTCATTCATCCTTGATCGGTCTCCCGAGGGGCAGATAACGTAGGGGAGATGGTTGGGTTTCGCAAACCGCTGATTGGATCTGGACTGACGGCAATCCTGCTGGTCAGCAGTGTTCCTCCCGGGGGAGGGGCTGCCCGATCCCAGACCCAACCGGTTGACCCCTCCGCGGCAAGACCAGTCAATCTGTTGTTCATCATGACGGATCAGCAGCGTTTTGATGCACTGAGCAGGGCGGGCAATACAGAGCTGGAAACTCCCAATCTGGATCAGCTGGCGCGTGAAGGGGCCTATTTTGTAAATGCCTACACACCTTCTCTTATCTGTGTCCCGGCGCGAGCCGCCATATTGACAGGTCACAGCATAGAATCGGTACGGGTGACCCGAAATCTTGAGATCAACCGTCCAGATGCCGCACCGGTGCCCTCATTCGACAACATCCTGGCCCACGCCGGCTACCACACGGAGTACTACGGGAAGTGGCATGTACCCTACAAGCTGGCGGCGAGCTACGAGAATCGGGTTCTCCCCACGAGCAGAGACGGAGGGGCCCCGAGCACTGTTCCAACCCAGGGCGAGGTTTTCCGGCAATTTGTCAAAAGGAATGTGGCTCCTCGCCCCCCAGGCGACGGGGAGCTTCTTGACCATGGGTCCGGCCGGCCCTATGTACCCGACCTAGCTGGTTGGGAGCCCCGGGGCCAGGAGTTTCGCCGGAGCCAGGGCCTGATTAAGTTGCCACAAACCGAGATCTATGGACGACTGGATCTGCCCAGTGAGTTTGGCCGGACAGCCTTCGCTGCGAAGGAAGCCATGGGGGGCACTGGAACAGATCAAGGATCGCCCTTTCTCGTTGACTTGTTCGATTTCCGCACCCCACCCCCCGTTCCTGGTCAGTGAGCCGTACCATAGCCTGTACCCTCCGGAGACGCTGTCGCTACCGCTTTCCATGGGGGATTCGATGATCAATTCCCCTTACCGGAAGAAAGCCTCCTCAGACCAGGCGAAGGGCTACCGACATCCCGATAAGGTCCGCCGCATAAAGGCCAACTACTACGGGCTGGTGCGAGAGGTTGATGTGTGGGTGGGAAGACTTCTCGATAAGCTGAAGCAACTCCGTCTTGAGAAGAACACGCTGGTGATCTTTACCAGCGACCACGGCGAGATGCTGGGCGATCACGGCATGAAGGGCAAGTCTGTGCTCTACGAAGGTGCGGTGCACGTCCCCCTGCTGATCAGACTACCCGGAAGGATTCCGCCCAACACTGTTGTCGAAACTCCAGTTTCGACGATCGATCTCTTTGCTACGATTCTCGACTACACAGGTAAGGCTGGCCACTTTTCGGAAGGCCGGAGCCTGCGGCCCCTGATGGAAGGAACCGAGAAGGAAGGGACGGACTATTGCGTTTCGGAATGGGGCGGAGACAATCTCAACTTCATGGTCCGGACGAAGAAATGGAAGCTGCTCTATCCATCTCGGCTCAACTCGGGGCCGCGCCCAGCCCTGTACGACCTCGAGAATGATCCCCACGAGTTGACGAATCTGCTCGGATATAGTCCCAATCGGGACCAGTACCGGGCAGTAGCAGAGGAAATCAAAGGCCGTCTGGTCCGCTGGCTGGAAAAGGTCAAGTCGCCATATCTTGAACAGGTCAAGCAGCGACCCGTGATCCGATGACGGAAAACTATTCGAGCAGCTTCAGCTGGATGTTGCGGATACTCGATGTAGCTGCCCTCTCCGGCGTGGGCATCCTGAATTCCGACAAAAGCCGTGAGAGGCTTCTCCCGGGCGGTCTCACTTTCAGACTGATCCAGTTCTGCACACTTGAGCCCGTCGGACAAGACGGTGATCCGGGCGCCCCGGACCTTGATCTCCCGAGAGTTCGAATCTCTCCCTCTCCGCCAATTGATGGGTTACACTCGCTTGCTCTGTTTCTCACTCTTTTTTGTACGGCTGGTCACCGGAGTTGATGGCGGTTGATTGCTAGAGTACAAGAATGATCGATCTTGGTGAGGCCAAGACCTTGTTTCTTCTTCTTGTGCTGGTGATCACCGGAGCCGTGTGGCTGCTTCACGGCGCCCGTGACACTCGCAGGAGAGGAGACTGGTAAGAGAGCTGGCGGGGAGAGTACTCAGTAACTCGTCACCGGGGCCTTCCGGGTGATCTCATCCCGCTCGATTTTGCCGTCCATCAGTTGAATCACCCGGTGGGCGTGCTTCGCGATGGCGGCTTCGTGGGTGACCAGCACGATCGTGTTACCGTTCTCATGCAGCCGGTCGAACAGAGACAGGATCTCAACGCTGGTTTTGGAGTCGAGGTTGCCCGTGGGCTCATCCGCCAGCAGTATCGATGGGTCATTTACCAGGGCCCGCGCAATGGCAACCCGCTGCCGCTGTCCGCCGGAGAGCTCGTTGGGGCGGTGAGTCACACGATCGCCCAGTTCTACTCTTTCCAGGGCTTGCCGAGCCCGCTCTTTTCGCTCTGACGAACTGATCCCGGCGTAGACCAGCGGGAGCTCTACGTTTTGAAGAGCCGTAGCCCGGGCCAGGAGATTGAAAGTCTGGAATACGAAGCCAATTTCTTTGTTGCGGATGTGGGCAAGCTCGTCGTCATGCATATCGCTCACGAGCTGACCGTTGAGGTAGTACTTGCCCTGGCTGGGTGTATCCAGGCAGCCGATCAGATTCATGAGGGTGGACTTTCCGCTTCCGGAAGGACCCATGATGGCCACCAGTTCATTGGCATCGATTTCGAAGGTGACACTGTGGAGGGCGTGGATCTTCTCCGATCCCATCTCGTACGTTTTCCAGAGATCTTCAGTGCGAATGAGTGCGCCGCTCACTTCTTGCCCGACTGCGGCTTGACGAAGTCACCGTCCGTGAGCTCCCTCAAGGCCTTGTAGCTTCCCGTAACGATTTCCGAACCGGCCGCGACTCCTGAGAGGATCTGCAACCGCGAGGAACTGGAGATACCCGTTTTGACGGGAGTGAACTCGACCCGCCGATCTTGGATCACGAAAACGCCCTCGAACTCTTTTCTGGATTCCGGGTCACCCGTGCCCCCCACTTCTCCCTTAATGGGATTCCCTTCGCTGTCAACTGAGAACTCACGAACTACCAGTGCCTGAATCGGAATGACCACGACATTATCTCGGGTGGCCGTAGTAATGTCGGCAGTGCAGCTCAAACCCGGCCGCAGGCTGGAGGGAGGGAGAGAAAGTCGAATCGCCACTTTGAAATCTTTTGCTTCCTGGCTGTTCAGCTTCTGAATCGCCGAGTTGCCGATCTCCGTAACAATTCCCTCCAGGGGATTGTCAGGGAGAGCATCCACCTTGACAATTGCAGGTTGATTCAGCTCAACAGCCACGATGTCCGTTTCGTTGACCTCGATCTCCGCCTCGATAATGGACAGGTCGGCAATCACCATGATGGTTGCTGCCGGATTGTTCAAGGTTCCCGGAACCGCGCGCTCACCCACTTCGACGTTCAATTGAGTGATCACTCCGGTCAGAGGAGATCGAATAATGGTCTTGGACAGAGAGTCCCTTGCCTGGGCCAGCGAGGCCTGATTCTGCTCGACTCTGCTCAGCGCCGCAGCGTGAGAATTAGTGGCTTGCCGCAACACCACCTGGGCCACCTCCAAAGAGGCGTTCGCTTGCTCGAGCCTGGCCTCTGTCGAGGTCAAGTTCGACTGTGCCGCCACCTTCTCATTCTTGGCCGCATCGTAGAGGTCGCGCGCGATCAGATTCTGCTCGAAGAGTTCCTGTTTTCGAATGAAGTTGTTGGTGCTGAGTTCGAGGCCTTGCGCTGCCTTGAGCACCTCGGCCTCTGCGGCCCGCACATTGGCCTTCTCCCGCCCCAGATTGGCTTGCTGCAAGGCAATCTGGGCGCCGGCATTGGCGGCATCCATGCGAGCCGCTTCCAGGAGAGCCTCCTGTCCCCGCGTCGTAGCTTCGGTCTGGGTCGGGTCAATTCTCAGGAGAACATCGCCTTTGGAAACAAAGTCGCCCTCCTTGACCGAAAGGCCTGTAATCACTCCGCTGATCTCAGCCTGAAGCTCCACGTATTCTTTGGGTCTGATTTCGCCCGAGGCGTTCACTTTGGCGATCAGTTGGGAAACCGGCTCAACCTGGCCAATCTGCACGGAGACAGCGCTTTTTCGGGTGGCGTTAGCGCTGAAAGCGACAATAGCAGCCAGAATCCCTACGGCCGTGACTAGAATAACGAATCGCTTCTTGCTGCTCATGCCACCATCTTATGCCGAGAACGGTTATCATTTCGACTCATTGGTATTCTGTCCATACTAAAGAAACGCCACTCAGGGTGGATTCGTTTCAACTCTCCCGCAGTGAGGGAGTGAGCAAATGAACTTGATTTCATACCAGGAGGCTCTTTCCCGAGTCTTGGATCAGGTCCCCGGCCCCGAAGTGGAGGTCGTACCGCTACCCCGATCTCTGGGTCGGGTCCTGGCGACTCCTGCGCGAGCGGACATGGCGATGCCTCCCTTCGCGAAATCCTGCATGGATGGATACGCTCTCAGGAATCAGGATGTTCAAAGTGTCCCCGCACTTCTGGAGGTCGTTGGCAAGGTTGCAGCCGGTTCGGCCCAACTGCCTCGGGTCGGAAAGAACGAAGCGGTTCACATCATGACGGGAGCTCCGGTGCCGGAAACTGCCGATGCTGTGCAGATGGTCGAGAAGACGAGGCAGGAGGGCTCTTGTGTGGAGATTCTCGAGATGGTAGGTCCCGGCCAGCATGTTGCGCTGCGGGGAAGTGAAGTCGAGGAAGGGCAGATCGTTGTGAAGAAAGGGCAGCGGATCGGCCCTCAGGAGATGGCCGTGCTGGCCTGTTTCGGCTTTACAGAAGTGGCGACCTGGCGGCCTCCGAAGGTGGCCATCGTTTCCACCGGGAATGAGCTGGTAGCAATAGAGGAAACGCCCGGCTTTGGGGAAATCAGAAACTCCAATGCCCACATGCTCTGGGCTCAGTGTCAGGAGTTGGGGCTTGACGCCCGGATCGAGCCGATCGCAAAGGACGACCCTCAAAGGGTCCAAGAGGCGATCCGGCGGGCTCTTGGCCGGGAACTCGCAGTGCTCTCGGGAGGTGTTTCCATGGGGGAGTACGACTACGTCCATCAGGTCCTGGCCGAGGAAGACGTCGAGATCGTGTTTCACAAGACGGCCATCAAACCCGGGAAGCCGGTGCTGGTCGGCTGCCGAGAAGGAAGAATGCTCTTCGGTCTTCCGGGCAACCCTGTCTCGGCGTTTGTCACCTTCATACTTTTCGTGAAGCCGGCAGTTCAAAAGTGGTGCGGCGGAGAACCCCGCCCCTTTCTGGAAGTGCAGGCTGAGCTCAGGCAAGAGGTTCGGCACAAGCCCGGTCGCCAGTTCTTCATGCCCGCTCGGGCCCGATCCACCGCGGCGGGAATCACGGTCCGGCCCCTTGAAACAAGAGGATCGGCTGACATAACAGGCTTTGCCAGAGCCAATGCGCTTCTTAGCATTCCCGCAGATCAAGAACGGATTCCGGAGGGCTCAATGGTCGGGGTGCTCCTGATGGAGGGCCGGATTTAGCAGCCCGGGGGTATTTCCATCACCACTGGCTAGGCTTGGCGTCCCGCTGTAGGTAGATCTTCCTTTTTCTTGGAAATCAGCCGAATGGCCTCGATGGACATCCCCGAATCCACCGCCTTGCACATGTCGTAGAGGGTCAGTGCGGCCACCACGACTGCAGTCAGTGCCTCCATCTCCACGCCGGTGGCGCGCCGGCTGGTTACTTCCGATCGAATCGCGAAGGCTGCCTTCTCCAGCTGGATATCTACATCGATGTGATCGAGGTTGAGATCGTGGCAGAGCGGGATCAGGCGGCTGGTCGATTTGGCCGCCTGGATACCAGCCAGTCGTGCTGCCTCCACAGGGGCGCCCTTGGGAAGTGAGGAGTCGCGAACCAGATCAATGGTCGCTGAGCTGACCGCGAGCCGGCCTTCGGCTGCCGCTGTGCGGAGCTGGACCGGCTTGTGGCTGACATCGACCATGCTCGCACGGCCCTGATTGTCAAGGTGGGTAAGCTTCAACCGGCATCTCCTCCTTTCGAAACCTGGACCCTACGATACCAGAACGGAGCCTGGAGGGGCCTGCACCAACAGTCGCGCCGTTGATATAATGCGCCTTATGAAACGCCCCGCCCGGTACCTGGCTATAGCTCCTCTATCCCTGGGCCTGCTGCAGTCGGTGGGTCTGGCGCAGGAACCAGAGGAGCCAGATCAGCCGGAGTTCAGAATTGGAGTGGCCGTCGAGCAGGTATTCCTCTCGGTGACGGCCCGCGCTCACAATGGGGGCTTTTTCCAGAACCTCACCCAGGAGGACTTTCAAGTGCTCGAGGATGGGGTTGTTCAAGACATCATCAACTTTACCCAGGAGGCGGTTCCCGTCAGTGTGGTTCTACTCATTGATGCCAGCGGGAGCACTCGCTATACGCAGTCATCCATTCGATCCGCCGCTCTGCGGTTCGCGGCGAGTCTTTCGCCGGAAGACAAGATTGCGATCATCACGTTCAACGACGCGCCGCGGCTGATTCTGGACTGGTCCAGTGACCTCGACAATGTCCGGTATGCTCTGGAAACGATCTATGCCAAGGGTCCCACGGTGATGAACGATGCGCTTTACGTGACCTTCGACGACTTGCTCCGGGATGTCGAGGGGAAGACAGCGGTGATGATGCTGACAGATGGAGTGGACACCGGAAGCATGGTGGCTCTGGAGGAGGTGACCAACCTCGCGACCCGCTCAGATGCGATTGTCTATACAGCCTCCAAGCTGGACGAATACTGGGCCGGCGCGCGGAGCCAGCGCCAGCAGTACCGGGCGCATGGTCAACTCGTCCCCAACCAGTTAACGGACTCCTATATTCTGGAAGCACGCAAAGGGCTTCAGCGCCTGGCCAGTTTAACGGGAGGTCGGGTTCTGGAAGCCCAGGCCTTCAGCAGCCTGACAGAGGTTTACGAGCTGGTTGCCGAAGAGCTCAAGAACCAGTATTACCTGTCTTATATCCCGACTAATTCGCGAAGGGACGGCAGTTGGCGCCAGCTCGAGGTGAGACCCCGTCGGCTCGGCGTTGTCACCAAGACCAGGAGCGGTTACTATGCCCCTGGCGAAGAACCGGTGGACGGATCCCCGTAGCACGGACTGCTACCAGCCCGCAGTGAACGGACCAGCAGCCGTTCTTTTCCTTTGACAAAGCACTCCGTCTGAGTAATACTTCCCCCCTTAAACAGTACCAATCTAGTACTATTAAGCGTAACGATGTTTCGGATTAGCAAAGAGACTGATTATGGGGTGCTTCTGCTGACGCTGCTGGCTCGTGGGCCCGATTCTGTCAGCATCAGTGCTCGCGAACTTTCGGAAAAGAGTGGGATTCCCCTGCCCATGGTGAGCAAGATACTGAAATTGCTGGCCCGTGCAGAGGTCTTGAGTTCGCAGCGAGGGCCCAAGGGCGGGTACGCGCTGACACGCCGAGCCGACCGGATTTCGGTGGCGGATGTGGTGGCCGCGCTGGAGGGTCCCCTTTCGATTACGGAGTGCATTGAACATCCAGGAGACTGCCGCCAGGAGGCGACCTGTGGAGTTCGGGGCAACTGGGCGATCATCAACACGGTCGTACAGGAGGCCCTGTCCAGGGTGTCTCTGGTGGAAATGACCAGACCCTTTCCGGATCGCCAGCTCATCCCTCTCCAAACACGGAAGGCAGAACTGGGGAGCCGTTATCCCTGAGTACTAAATAGGAAGTACTAAGGAGTGAACATGTCAACCGAAGCCCGGGAACTCCAGGAGCTAGCCAGCCAGGAGTATAAGTATGGTTTCTACACCGAGATCGAGGCCGATGACTTACCTCCGGGTCTCAACGAGGACGTCATTCGACTCATCTCCAGCAAGAAGAAGGAGCCCCGCTTTCTCCTCGAGTGGCGTTTGCGGGCGTATCGCCACTGGCTGAAGATGGAGGAGCCCGGCTGGTCGTTTGTGAACTATCCGCCCATCGACTACCAGGACATTGTCTATTATTCGGCGCCCAAGAGTCAGGCGGACGGCCCTGCGAGCCTGGATGAGGTCGACCCCGAACTGTTGGAAACCTATAACAAGCTTGGGATTCCGCTGCAGGAACAGGGAATGCTGGCAGGAGTGGCTGTGGACGCCGTCTTTGACAGCGTTTCAGTAGCCACTACCTTCAAGGAGAAGCTGGGGGAGCTGGGAATCATCTTCTGCTCCTTCAGCGAGGCAGTCCATGATCACCCCGAGCTGATCGAGAAGTATCTGGGCTCGGTGGTCCCCCATACTGACAACTTCTTTGCTGCCCTCAATTCGGCGGTGTTCACTGACGGGTCGTTCTGTTATGTGCCCAAGGGGGTTCGCTGTCCCATGGAACTCTCCACCTACTTTCGCATCAATGCGGCCAAGACGGGCCAGTTCGAGCGAACCCTCATCATCGCAGAACCCGGGAGCTATGTTAGCTATCTGGAAGGGTGTACGGCACCGATGAGAGACGAAAACCAGCTCCACGCGGCGGTCGTTGAACTGGTTGCCCACGACGATGCCAGTATCAAGTATTCAACCATCCAGAACTGGTACCCGGGCGACGATGAAGGCCGTGGTGGAATCTACAACTTCGTCACCAAGAGAGGCAAGTGCCAGGGGCGAAACTCCAAGATCTCGTGGACACAGGTTGAAACTGGTTCCGCAATCACCTGGAAGTACCCGAGCTGCATTCTGCAGGGTGACAACTCCGTCGGCGAGTTCTACTCGGTCGCCCTCACCAAGAAGCGACAGCAGGCGGACACGGGTACGAAAATGATTCACATTGGAAAGAACACCACCAGCAACATCGTGTCGAAAGGGATTTCAGCGGGACATGGTCAGAATACTTATCGGGGTCTGGTCAAGATCAATCAAAGTGCGGCCAACGCCCGAAACTACACACAATGCGACTCTATGCTCATCGGGGAAGACTGCGGTGCTCACACCTTCCCTTACATTGAGGTAAAAAACAGCAGCGCACAAATGGAGCACGAGGCTTCCACTTCCAAGATAGGTGAGGACCAGATCTTCTACTGCCAGCAGCGCGGACTTTCAGCTGAGGACGCGGTCTCCATGATTGTCAACGGATTCTGCAAGGAAGTCTTCAAGGAACTTCCTATGGAGTTTGCTGTGGAGGCGAGAAAACTCTTGAGTGTCAGCCTGGAAGGTAGTGTTGGCTGAAGTTCTGCCGGCTTGTTGGTTGCGCCGGAACGCCCCCTTTTTGACGTGCAGGTTTCCCAACCGATACGTGCTTCTGGGGCGATAAGGAGAAGAGAATGTTAGAGATCCGAGATCTACGGGCAAGAATAGAAGATAAAGAGATTCTTCGGGGAATCAATCTCACCGTTAAGGCAGGTGAAGTGCATTCCATCATGGGGCCCAATGGATCTGGTAAAAGCACCCTGGCACAGGTCCTGGCCGGTCGGGAGACCTACGAGGTGACCGGTGGGGAGATCTGGTTTCGAGGCCACAACCTTCTCGAAATGAACCCAGAGGAGAGGGCGTGCGAAGGGCTGTTCATGGCCTTCCAGTATCCGGTTGCGATCCCGGGTGTCAGCAACACGTATTTTCTGAAAGCAGCCTTGAATGCAATCCGGGCTCATCGCGGCGAAGAACCGGTGGATGCAGCTGACTTCCTCCACCTAGTGAAGGACAAAATGGAGTTGCTGAAGATTGACAACGGTCTCCTGAGGAGGCCGGTGAACGACGGGTTTTCGGGCGGAGAGAAAAAGCGCAACGAGATTTTTCAAATGGCCATTCTGGAGCCCCGTCTGGCCATTCTTGATGAAACCGACTCGGGCCTTGACATCGACGCAATGAAAGTCGTGGCCAATGGTGTGAGCGCTCTCCGTTCCGAAGAGACAGCATTCATTGTGGTGACGCACTATCAGCGGATGCTCAACTACATTGTTCCAGACTTTGTGCATGTCCTCTTTGAGGGACAGATCGTCAAGAGCGGAGGCAAGGAGCTGGCCCTCAGTCTGGAGGAAACCGGCTACACCTGGCTTGAAGAGAACAAGACGCAACCCGTTGGTTAAACGAATGGAAGTGCTCAAGGAACGGGATCTCTACAACGAAGATTTCGAAACGGTCCAGAGAGAAGGGAAGGACGAGCCGCGATGGTTCCAGGACTATCGCAGGACCGGAATGGAAACATTTCTCGAGCTCGGTTTTCCAACTCGAAAGCAGGAGGAGTGGAGATTCTCAGATTTCCGTTCGCTTGCCCGTACCGAGTTTCGTCCCTCCCTGTCTGCCAATGGCAATTTCAGTACGGAGGATCTCGATGGGCTGCCGTTTTCGGAGTTGAAGAGCCTGCGGATTGTGTTCGTGAATGGTGCAGTACGGCCCGATCTCAGCCGCTTCGAGGAGCGCGCGGGGTTGACTGTAACCACCCTGCGATCTGCTCTGCGTAATTCACCCGAGGCGGTCGAGGTGCACCTCGGAAAGCACGCGGCCCTGGAAAACAATCCGTTCGTCGCCCTGAACGCAGCACTGAGTCGGGATGGATTCTTCATTCATGTGAATCCTGGGACCATCGAGACTTTACCTGTTCATATCCTTCACGTTACGACCGACTCGAGCCAGCCGGTGCGAACTCATTTACGCAACCTGGTTGTGGTCGGAGACAACAGCCAGTTCACCCTGATCGAGTGTTATCTTGGGGTGGGCGGCAACGTTGCCTTCACGAACCCGGTAACCGAGGTGGTGGTCGGGGCCAACTCGATGGTTCGCCATTACCGGCTGCAGAACGAAAGCCGCAGCGGCTTCCATGTGGGTTGCAACGAGGTTTACCAGGATCGCGACAGTCACTACCGGACCCTTTCGATTGACCTGGGCAGCCGGCTGACTCGCAATGATTTTCGGTGTGTGCTGGCTGGGGAGGGCGGTCTGGCTGGAATCGATGGACTGTATCTTCTCAAGGACCGGCAGCACCTGGACAACTACACGACACTGGAACACGTAAAGCCGCACTGTGACAGCCGAGAGCTGTTCAAAGGAGTACTCGATGAGCATGCGCGGGAATTTTCAGGGGCCGGATCATTGTCCACGAGGATGCCCAGAAGACGGATTCCAAGCAGACTAACAACAACCTGCTGCTGTCGGATCATTCTCTCGTGAACACCAAACCGCAGTTGGAGATTTATGCGGATGATGTGAAGTGCACGCACGGGGCGACGATCGGTCAGCTGGATCGGGATGCGTTGTTCTATCTTCGGTCGAGAGGGATTCCCAGGGCAGCAGCTCACAGCATTCTCATCTACGCCTTTGCCAGCGAAGTAATCGAACGCGTCCAGGTGGGCTCTCTGCGCGACCAGCTTGTGGAATATCTGATCGGCTGGCTCCCCCAGGGCAAGCTGGTTCGAGGAGTTTACGAAGGATGAGACAGCTGGATGCCGCGTTTCTTGAAGGCCAGCACAGGGGTCGGCCCCATGAGTTCAATGTTGAGGACGTGCGGGCGGACTTCCCCATCCTGCGCCGGGAGGTCAGAGGAAACCCGCTTGTCTATCTCGACAACGCGGCATCATCGCAGAAGCCCCGCCAGGTTATCGAGGCATTGACGGATTACTACCGGAGCAGCCACGCAAATGTTCATCGAGGGGTGCACACCCTGAGCCAGGAGGCCACCGATCTTTACGAAGGCGCCCGTGAAAAAGTCCGTGCTTTCATTAATGCCGACAAAGTAGAAGAGGTGGTCTTTGTTCGCAGCACCACTGAAGCCGTCAACATGGTGGCGCAAAGCTACGTCAAAGGACTCCTTGAACCTGGGGACGAAGTGGCCCTTACGGGCCTGGAGCACCACTCGAATATCGTACCCTGGCAGCTGATCTGCGAGGAGAGGTCAGCTCGTCTGGCGGTGGCCCCCATCAACGACAAAGGCGAAGTCGATCTGAAGGCGCTGGCTGACATTCTCAAGAGACAGCCCAGAATTCTGGCAATTGCCCACGTGTCAAACGCCCTGGGGACACTGAATCCTGTGAAAGAGATCGTCAAAATGGCCAGGGAACAGGGTGTCGGCGTCTTGATTGATGGAGCGCAGGGAGCCCCGCACCTTGCCATTGATGTTCAGGATATCGGATGTGATTTCTACTGTTTTTCGGGCCACAAGACGTTTGGCCCAACCGGCATCGGGATTCTCTACGGGAGACTTGATGTCCTCGAGCGGCTCTCCCCGTATCAGGGCGGCGGAGAAATGATCCTTTCGGTGACATTTGAAGAGAGTACGTACAACCACTTGCCCTTCCGGCTCGAAGCAGGGACACCCAATATTGCCGGAGCGATCGGTCTGGGAGCGGCAGTGGATTATCTCAACCGATTAGGGCTCCCGGCGATCGGAGCTTACGAAGATGACCTGCTGGAGTACGCAACCCGCCAGGTGGAGTCTATTGAAGGCGTGAGGATCATCGGGACGGCAGACTCCAAAGTGGGGGTCGTTTCTTTCACGATAGAGAATGTGCACCCTCACGACATCGGGACCGTGCTGGACCAGAGAGGAATAGCAGTTCGGACCGGCCATCATTGTGCTCAGCCGGTGATGGCCCACTTTCAGGTTCCCGCAACTGCCCGGGCCTCTTTTGCCTTTTACAATACTCGCGAGGAAATCGATGCGCTCTGTGCCGGGTTGAAGGAAGTCTCCAGGGTGTTTCGTTGATGAGTGACCTCACGGATCTGTACCAGGAAGTCATCCTGGACCACAATAAGAACCCTCGTAACTTTCGGGAGCCAGACACCTTCAACCGTGACGCACTTGGCCACAATCCCCTTTGCGGCGATCGGATCAGGCTCTATCTTCAGATGGAAGAAGGTCGCCTCGCCGATGTCTCCTTCCAGGGCTCGGGGTGCGCCATCTCTCAAGCGTCTGCCTCCCTCATGACGGAGGCCCTGAAGGGGCTCACCGTGGAGGAATTCGAGAATCTGTTCGGCCGCTTTCATTCCCTGGTGACCGGAAAGATAGTCGAAGCTTCCCAGGATGACCTGGGTAAGCTGGTAGTCTTCAGCGGAGTGAGTCAGTACCCTGTGCGCGTCAAGTGCGCCACTCTCCCCTGGCACACTCTGCGGGCGGCCTTGGATCAAACAGAAAATGCAACAACGGAGTGAGCGATGAACGACCTGGAACCAGAAACATCGGACGTCGCAGAATCCAATTCTGTATCTGAGAATCCGGGCGAAACGGGGTTGACCGCGGCCGTAGTTGCGGCCCTGAAAACCGTTTATGACCCCGAAATTCCAGTTGATATCTACGAACTGGGTCTCATTTATGAACTGGAGGTTGAGGCCCCGGGCGCCGTCTCGATCCAGATGACCCTCACTTCCCCTGCCTGCCCTGTTGCCGGGTCACTGCCCGGGGACGTTGAGGCCAGGGTTCGCAGCGTGGAAGGCGTTACCGATGTCGTGGTGGATCTGGTGTGGGACCCTCCCTGGGGAATGGAGAGAATGTCGGAAGCGGCGCGGCTTCAGCTGGGTTTCGATCTCTAGCGGTCCGTGGTGAAAGTCGCGCGCGGCTGCTACAGTACTCGCTCGCATGGATAAAATCAGGACTTCCGCTACGGACTGCTAACCATGGGCCGCCACCGGTTCCTGCCTTTTCATTTCGAGAAGCGACCGGCCGATGAGATGCTGCAGCGCGGCCGGAGCTACTATGAGCTCATGAATCGGCGCCGCAGCATACGGCACTTCTCGACCCGACCGGTTCCGCGAGAGCTGATCGAGCTTGCGATTCGCACCGCTTCTTCAGCTCCCTCAGGGGCCCATCGCCAGCCCTGGAAGTTTGTTGCAGTCAGTGATCCTGAAATCAAGCACCAGATCCGAGTCAAAGCCGAGCGAGAGGAGAAACTCTCCTATTCAGGCCGAATGCCACCGGACTGGCTGGAGGCACTCGAACCCCTGGGCACGACCTGGGAGAAGCCGTACCTGGACAGCTGTCCCTGGGTTGTGGTGGTTTTCGCCGAGTTACACGGGTTTGATAAGGAAGGGGCCAAGCGGAAGAACTACTACGTCCAGGAAAGCGTGGGAATTGCCTGTGGTTTCTTCATCACGGCTCTCCACTATATGGGTCTGCACACCTTGACCCACACCCCGAGTCCGATGGGCTTCTTGTCCGAAATTCTGAAACGACCCGGGAATGAGCGCCCCTACGTGCTTTTTCCTGTTGGATATCCTGCCTCGGAGGCCGTGGTGCCCGACTTGAAGAGGAAGAGCCTGAATGAGCTTTCCGAGTGGCTTTAGCGAAGTGTGAAGGGTGCGAACTGCGCAGGATGAGATGGAAGAGGTAGTTTCAAATCAGTCCACAGCCGAGCCGATTCCCTCGCGAGTCAAGTGCTTGGATCTGGGGGCCCGGCAGGTGTACCTGGTTCCAACGGCTCACGTCTCCAGAAAAAGTGTGGATGATGTCAGAAAAACAATTCAGGCGGTAAGACCGGACGTGGTCTGCGTCGAGCTGTGCGAGGCGCGCTACAAGAACATACTGGATCGGGAAGGCTGGAAGAAGACGAATATCGTGCAGGTCATACGCCAGGGAAAGGCGATGCTGTTGCTGGCAGCACTCGTAATGGCCGCCTTCCAGAAGCGAATCGGAGATAGATTGGGCGTGAAACCAGGAGCCGAAATGATCGAGGCGATTCAAGGAGCCCGGGCAACCGATGCCCGGCTGATTCTCGCTGACAGGGATATCCAGACAACCTTGAAGCGCACGTGGGCAAGACTGGGGTTCTGGAACAAGTCAAAGATGCTCTTTCAGTTGACGGCAAGTCTCTTTGTAGGGGAAGAAATCGATGAAGAGACTGTTGAGCAGCTCAAAGAAGAAGAAAAACTGGGTGACATACTGCGGCTTCTAGCGGACGAGCTTCCCAATCTGAAAGAGACGCTGATCGACGAGAGAGATATCTATCTGGCCCAGAAGATCCGAGGATCTGCCGGCCAGCGTACGGTAGCCGTGCTGGGGGCGGGTCATGTCCCGGGTGTGCTGGGGCACCTGGACCGCGAACACGACCTGACTTCCCTTGAGGAGGTTCCCAGGGCGGGGTTGCTGGGTAAGGTCATGAAATGGGTGGTGCCGGGGCTGATCGTGGCCCTTTTTGTCTACGGGTTTCTGACGGGGGGAGCTGAACGGTCACTGGAGTCGGTGTACATCTGGATCCTTGTGAATGGAGTCCTTTCTGCCCTGGGAGCGGCGCTTGCCCTGGGGCACCCGCTCACGATTGCGAGTGCTTTTGTCGCCGCCCCGTTGACCAGTTTGAATCCCATGATTGCCGCCGGGTGGGTTGCGGGCCTGGTCCAGTGCGTGGTCAAGAAGCCCACCGTTGAAGATCTGGAGGGGCTTCCGGAGGCAATCGGATCAGTCAAAGGGTTCTGGCTCAATCCCACAACCCGCATTCTTCTGGTGGTGGTTCTTGCCAATCTGGGAAGTGTAGTTGGGACGTTTTTGTCGGGCAGCTGGATCGCCGCCAGGATTTTTTAAAATCGATTCCGGAACGATTGAATGTGGGAGGCCCCTCCCACCTTCAGCTTCCCCGAATGGTGACGCTTCGAGAGAATGAAGTCAGCCGCCAGGTCGAAAGTTCCAGCAGCGCGACCTTGAGAGTGTAGGCTCCGGGAGGGGCGACCAGTCGATTACTGTAGATGATTCCCCGCCCGTCTCTCACCTCCCTGGCATCCATAGTGACGCGGATGATCTCTCTCAGGCGTACAATTTCCTGTCCGTCTTGGTCGAGCAGAAGACCCAGCACTCCCAGTTGCGTCTGAACCCCATCGCTCAAGGCACCCCTGAATGAGAAAGGGTTCACCTTGAGCCTGAAGGGCAGGCCCATAAGAGTGCCCTCCGGGGTTTGCTGGAGCACATCCATGTCTGCACCGATTTCACGGAATCTGACCGTGGTGGAACGTTGGAGGGTGCTCTCCCCGGATGTATCGAAGAACACCTGAAGCAAGGAGCGCTTGGCATCGAATTGTCGGGGAAGCTTCTTGAAAGCGGAGGCAATCCGAAAATTGGCCTGCCGCGTTTTGACCCGAATCCGATCGAGAAGATCTTCTCTTCCCACGTGATCGGAATAATACCCGACCCGGTAAAGGTTACCGAAGAGATGGTCGTTGATCTCGGCCAGCGTCTGGTCGAAATCGAGAATTGTCTCGAATCCGCTGAAACTCTTGCCGCCAGTGGCCGGCCCCAGCCGGTTGAAGGCTTCAATCTGTTGTTCGTTCCTGTGCTGCCGGGAGGTTCGCCGGGAGGGGTCTTCCCGGGTGGGATTGGGGCCGATGTAGACCTGGGCCGAGGAAGGCACCCGGATGCTGTAGATGTGAAAGCCCTCCGCTCTGGCACGGGAGGCGCTGGCGGAGGCGCTGGCGTGAGCCGGGTCCAGCCCGTCAGAGATCAGGATCACGGCCTTCTGACTCTCTGCGGGTGCGCTGGAATTGACGAGATCCATCAGTCGATTCAGTGACTCGTAGATAGCCGTTTTTCCGAGATGCTTCCGGGCCTGTCGGATGGCTTCGAGAACGAGCGTCCGATCCACCGTGAAGCTCTGAAAAGGAAGGAGCTCATCGGTGAACCCGAACACCCCGATTCGTGTCGCGTGAGAGAGGTTGTCGAGAAAGGTCTGAGCGGCAACGATTTCCTCGGTTCGCGTTGCAAAGGTACTTCCACTGACATCGATCAGAAAGGCAAGCCACAAGTCACGGCTCTCTCCCGACTGGTTCCTCGGCTGCTCGAACAGATCGATCCCAACCGGGACTCCGTTCTCTTCAACGATCAAATCCTCCAGCGACAGAGAATTGTTCAACCTTCCACCCAGGTCGGTGACTGTGAACCGGAGGGTGACCAGGTTGACGTCGACGCGGAAGGGCTGTGATTGATCGGACGTTTCCTGACTCTCTTGCCCGAGCACCCGAAACCCGTTCGCGAAGGTGCAGATCATCGCAGTGAGGAGAACTCGCTGCTTCAGAGCCACACCAACCTCAAGTTGAAAGCCCCACCAGGTTCAAGAACTCGGATCGGGAGCGGGGGTCTTTTCGGAAACGACCGAGCATCGCCGAAGTAATCATCTTAGTAGTTTGCTTTTCCACTCCCCGCATCATCATGCACAGATGCCGCGCCTCGATCACTACGGCGACCCCCTTCGGGGCGGCGGCCCGGGTAATCGTTTCAGCGATCTGCTGGGTGAGGCGCTCCTGAACCTGGAGACGCCGTGAAAAGGTTTCAACGATGCGGGGGATTTTGCTCAACCCGATCACCTTCTCGTCCGGCAGGTAGCCAACATGGCAATGACCAAAGAAAGGGAGGAGGTGATGCTCGCAAAGACTGTAAAGCTCAATATCTTTGACGATCACCATTTCATCGTACTGGACAGTGAACAGAGCGTTGTTGAGGAGTGATTCGGGATCTACGTCATAGCCGCTGGTGAGGAACCTCAGTACTCCCTCGACCCGCTTGGGAGTCTTGACAAGTCCCTCGCGCTCTGGGTTCTCTCCCAGTTCAGCCAGAATCGTCTTGATTTCGTCTTGCACTGAAGTCTCCGTTCTGACAGTTTGTCGGTGTTCGTTTCGAAACCACTATTGTACAGAATGCAAATGGGAGTGAACTTCTCACCTCTCCCGTCCAAAAACCGCGACTCGGCTCCGCCCGGCCAGGTCACTGTGTACCGCTCGTGTCGCCCAGCCGTAATCCTGGCCCAGTCTCTTCACATTCTCCAGATGGCCGTGCGCCAGTTCGAGAAGGATGCTGCCCCCCTCGCCCAGCAAGCTGCCTGCCGACTCGAAGATCTCGTGGAAGACTGCCCACCGTCCGCTTTCGCCGAACAGGGCCTCGGGCGGCTCATAGTCAAGCACCCCGCGGTCAATCTCGTCGCTTGATTCGGGGTCCAGGTAGGGAGGATTTGAGACGATCAGCTGGAACTTTCCAAGCGCTGGAATGTTCCGAAGTTCGCAGCAGAGCAAGCTCACTCGCTCTCTACATCCATGCCGCCGGCAGTTGAGTTCTGCCACCTGAAGCGCAGAGGGGCTAGGCTCGATTGCCGTGATCAGGATTCTGGGTTCTTCACAGGCGAGAGAGACCGCGATGCACCCCGAGCCGGTGCCGACATCCAGGACCGAAATGGTCTCTTCTTCGAGTCTGGCTGTGATCTTCAAGGCTTCCTCCACAACCACTTCGGTTTCGGATCGTGGAATGAGGACCCCGGGTCTTATCCGAAAGACTCGTCCGTAAAACTCTTGCCGCCCCGACATGTACTGGATCGGGAAATGGATCCGGCGCAGCGAGATCAATTGTCGAAAGAGAAGTTCCTGCGGGCCCGCCAGCTCTGAATCGGAAGAGGTAACAAGCCGGATTCGAGGCCACCTGAGAACCAGTCCGAGGAGAAGAAGCGCATCTTCTTGCGGGTAGCGGAGCCGGGAAGATGTCAGTTGCTCACGCCCGAATTGGAGAGCTTCCCGTACGGTCAACTACTCAGCTCGACGACTTTGAGAGCCTCTTCCTGTTCGTGAGTGGCCAGGGCATCGATGACCTGGTCAAGACTGCCCTCTAACACCTGCTCGAGTCGGTGAACAGTCAGACCAATTCGATGGTCAGTAACCCGGTTCTGCGGAAAATTGTAGGTTCGGATCTTCTCGCTCCTGTCGCCGCTACCGACCATCGCTCTGCGGCTCTCCGCAATCTCCTGGTGCTGTTGTTCCATCGCCTTCTCATAGAGTCTGGAGCGCAAGACCTTCATGGCTTTCGCTTTGTTCTTGTGCCAGGATTTCTCATCCTGACAGGTCACTACTTCTCCAGTCGGAAGATGGGTTATTCGGATCGCTGAGTAGGTCGTGTTGACCGACTGCCCCCCAGGGCCGGAGGAGCAGAAGGTGTCGATCCTGAGATCATTGGGTTCAATATGCACCTCCAACTCGTCAGCTTCCGGCAGCACCGCCACAGTCACTGCGGAGGTGTGAACACGCCCCTGCGTCTCAGTCTCCGGTACCCGTTGCACCCGATGCACACCGCTCTCGAACTTGAGACGGCTGAACACGCCCTTGCCCTCAATCGAGACAATGCTCTCCTTCATCCCTCCGACCGACGAGTGAGTGACGGAAACCAGGTCGGTTTTCCAGCGCTTTGAGTCGGCGTAGCGGGAGTACATGCGCAACACTTCCTGGACAAAAAGTGTCGCTTCGTCACCGCCTGTGCCGGCACGAATCTCCAGAATCACGTTCTTGCCGTCGTTCGGATCCTTGGGTATCAGGAGTGTCCGTAAGCGGCCTTCAGACTCCATTTCCTGCTTTTCCAGCAGGCTCAATTCGTCGCGGGCCATCTGTAGGATTTCAGGATCTGACTCTTCTGCGATCAGAGACTGAGCCTCGGCGATTTGCCTTGAGCTGGACAAGTAAAGCCGGTATTCGTCTACCACTCCCTGAAGCTCAGAGTGGGCGCGAGCGGTGTCCCTGTATCTCGCGGGAGAGCCCAGGACCTTCTCGTCAGTCAGCTCTTCCGACAACTCTTCGTAGCGAGCTTCTAACTCCCGCAGACGCTCTAACATGTTGTACTCCAGCCAGGTTGAAGACGCCCATCCGCTTCGAAAGTTTCAGATTTAGCGGCCCGTGATGGGCCTGCGCCGGCCCGTAACCAGAAGGGCGCCAGGGGTTTGCGCCCGCTAGCTGTGTTTCTCGTCGTCGTAAATGACCATGGGTTGACTTCCTCCTCGTGCCTTGCCAGCGAACCCAGATCCCTGGCGCGCGACCGCGCGCGACCTTCACCACGGACTGCTAGAGGCTCGTGGGCAAGCTCACACTGCGGTCCCAAGAGCCAAAAGCGTAGCAAATTCGGGCCTTTCTGGTCGAACTACGTGTTCTTGACAAAGTTCTTGCTGCAGGATATAAGGAATCCTTCAAATTCGACCAGGGATCCTCCGCATCTTGTTGAAACTCCCATTTCGGGGTTGAATCACGAACAGTCGGCCGGACCTTTCCAAGACTCTGATGGTCGCAAGGGTTTTGTTTCCGCCAGCGGGAGCGGGGTGCCGGAGAAGATTCCTGGGGAGGGATACGTTCCCATGGGAACCACTGCAAAGACCGAGAAAGCAGAAGAAAACTTGAAAGAAAAGAACAGTCAGACCACGGCGGACATGCCCGAATTGCCTCAGATCATTCAGGGATCCGACAAGGAATATGAGGAGATGCTCGCCGCCTACGACACCACCTTCCGAAGCATTACAGAAGGGGAAGTCGTTGAAGGAACCGTCTTGAAGATTACCGACAAGGGAGTCGTTGTCGACGTCGGATATAAGTCAGAGGGAATTATCTCCATCGACGAGTTCCGGAATGAGGACCGGACTCTCGAGATCGAAGTGGGCGACAAGGTGGAGGTCCTGCTGGAGCGTGCGGAAGGGCGTGATGGGTTTGTTGTCCTCTCCCGCGAGAAAGCAGAGCGGATGAAGATCTGGGACACCATTGAACTGGCCTATCAGGAGCAATCCATCGTCAAAGGGCGCGTGATTGAGAGAATCAAAGGAGGTCTGGCAGTCGATATTGGCGTTCGCGCCTTTCTCCCCGGCTCGCAAATTGATCTGCATCCTATCCGGAACCTGGACATGTTCAAAGGGAAAGAGATCGAGATGCGGGTCATCAAGGTGAACAAGAGACGTGGCAACATCGTGCTGTCTCGCAAGGCAGTCCTCGAGGAAGAGTATTTCAAGCAGAAAGAGGAAACCCTGAAGTCCCTCGAGGAGGGCCTGATCGTTTCTGGTGTGGTCAAGAACATTACCGATTACGGAGTGTTTGCCGACCTCGGTGGTATTGACGGATTGCTTCACATCACCGACATGTCGTGGGGTCGGGTCAATCATCCTTCAGACATCTTTGGTGTTGGCGATGAGATCAACGTCAAGATTCTGAAGTTCGATCGCCTCGAAGAAAAGGTATCGTTGGGCTACAAACAGCTGTCGGATGATCCCTGGCTGAGTGCGTCGAAGCGGTACCCGAAATCATCCAGGGTTGAAACGAAAGTCGTGAGTCTGACCGACTACGGTGCCTTCGTGGAACTCGAAGAGGGTGTCGAGGGCTTGATCCACATTTCCGAGATGACGTGGAACAAGCGCATTAAGCATCCTTCACAGCTCCTGAATGTGGGAGACAGCATCGAGGCCGAAGTCCTGGAGATCGACACGGCAAGTCGTCGGATCTCGCTTGGACTCAAGCAAACGGAACCCAACCCCTGGGATGAGATTGAAGCGAAGTATGCGATTAACTCGATCGTGACCGGCCAGGTTCGGAATCTGACGGACTTCGGAGCCTTCATTGAAGTCGAAGAGGGTGTGGACGGACTGGTCCATGTTTCCGATCTGAGCTGGACAAAGAAAATCAAGCATCCTTCGGAAGTTCTGCAGAAAGGTGAGGAAGTGAGTGCCGTCGTCTTGAATGTCGATGCCGACAACCAGAGATTGTCGCTCGGAATCAAACAGCTGGAACCGGACCGCTGGGAGGAGTTCTTCTCAGAGAAGCAGATTGGTGACGTTCTCCGGGGCAAGATCGTTAGACTCGCCAATTTCGGGGCCTTTGTAGAACTGGAAGAGGGAATCGAGGGCCTGTGTCACGTGTCGGAACTCGATACAGAGCGGATCGAGAATCCCGAAGACAAGTTTTCCATTGGCCAGGAACTTGACTTCAAGGTCATCAAGATGAATCTTCTCGAAAGGAAAATCGGGCTTTCCATCAAAGCCCTTCTCGAGCCGGACCGCGAGGAGGTGGAAGACACCTGGAGCTACAGCACCGAGCCGGGAGGGACATCGATCGGGGAAATCGCCGGTGACCAGCTGGGTCAGTTGAAGAGAAAGACCGACCTGGCCAAGGAGGACGAGAATGACCAAGGCTGAACTTGTGGATGAGGTTTCCAGGAACTCTGACCTGAACAAGAAGGACGCGGAAGTCATTGTCCAGACCGTTCTTGACAGCATTGTGGATTCACTCAAGGGGGGTGAAAAAGTCGAGCTGAGGGGCTTTGGTAGTTTTCGTCTTAGAAGCCGGGCCTCCCGCCAGGGTCGAAATCCCAAGACCGGAGAAAAAGTGTTTGTACCCGCCAAGAGGGTTCCCTATTTCAAGCCCGGGAAAGAGCTAAAAGCCTTCATCAATTCCTGAATCGCCCTGATCCGAGTGGCCCCTGTATCTCGACGCGAGTAGGCAGGTTCAGTTCGGACTCTTACAATTCAGTCAAACCGACAAAAAGGGCACATATGAGGTCACCCGCGGTGACCTTTTTGGGAGCCCCGAGAGACTCACTTCTGGCCGCTACAGCAGAATCTGTGATCACCCTGGAAAAAAAGCGTGATTCCTTTCGAATCCGTCTCCGGATTTAGTATGTAAACCACCGTCAAATATAGGAAAGTATCGGCTACTTGGAATCCAGCAAGTTTTTTGGGGAAAAAGCGTTGACAAAGCATTTGCAAGGCCGGGAAAGGCGTGGTAGGGTTAGGGCCGTTTCGCTCGAGGCTGGTAGGAATTGCCACTTTCCACAACCTGTGGAAAACATTGTGGAAACCTAGGCGGGCTCTGGCTGGCATGGGCTGGGTGCCGGTCCCCTCCTGAGCAAATAAACAGGGACATTTTGGGTCAGAATTGACTGAAGTGCGTATGCAGTTTTGGGACGCCGTTCTGTCTTCGATACAAGGCCGGGTTTCGAAGCAGAATTTTGATATCTGGTTTAAGCCGACGGTGGCTGAATCAGAAATTAGCGAAGCCAGGCAACTGTTCGTTCGAGTACCGAACGAGTACTTTCGTTACTGGCTCACTGAGAACTACTCCGACATCATCGAAGAAGCTCTGGGCGAAGTGGGATTGGGGGACTGGGCATGGGAACTGGTGGTGGAGGATTCCGGGGCGGATCACGACACATCCCCTCCTGGCCACGATGTTCTCACGGAAGGCCCGTGTCCCCAGGCAGCTCAATGTAATCTGAATCCCAAATACACCTTCGGGCGTTTCGTAGCCGGTGCCAGCAACCAGTTTGCCCATGCTGCAGCCCTGGCCGTGGCGGATCAACCTTCCAAGGCGTACAACCCACTGTTCATTTATGGGGGGGTTGGTCTGGGTAAGACCCATCTGATGCATGCCGTAGGGCATTACATTAAGATCCGTGCTCCGCGCACTCGTCTGACCTACATGTCATCCGAGCGCTTCATGAATGAGCTCATCAACTCGATTCGCTATGACAAGACAATCCAGTTCCGCGAGAAGTATCGAAACATAGACGTTCTGTTGGTGGATGACATCGAGTTTTTGGCGGGCAAGGAGCGAACTCAGGAAGAGTTCTTCCACACCTTCAATGCTCTCTATGACAACCAAAAGCAGATTGTGATCTCAAGTGATTGCCCCCCCCGGGAAATCCCGACCTTGGAAGAGCGTCTGCACAGCCGTTTCGAATGGGGATTGATTGCCGATATCCAGGCCCCCGACCTGGAGACGAAGGTAGCGATACTCAAGAAAAAGGCTGAGCTGGAAGCAGTCAGTCTGCCCGACGATGTGGTGTTTTTCATCGCCCAGCACATCCGTTCCAATGTACGTGAGCTGGAGGGATCGTTGATCCGACTGGTTGCCTTCAGCAGTTTGACGGGCGAGGAGATTACTCTCGATCTGGCCGAGAGGGTTCTCAAGAACATCGCCGAACAAAACACCAGAATCATTACGGTGGAAGACGTACAGAAGGTTGTGGCGAACCACTTCTCTTTGAGTCCAACCGACCTGAGGGCCAAGAGCAACTCTCGTCGAATCGCCGAGCCACGGCAGATTGCCATGTATCTGGCTCGAGTATTGACCAAGAACTCCCTGCCTCAGATCGGCAAGGCCTTTGGAGGGAAACACCACACAACTGTCCTCCATTCGATCAGGAAGATCGAGCACCTTTCCAAGGAGGATCCTCGCATGAAGGCGCTTCTGAAACGCCTGCAGGAACTGATTCATTAGGCGATTTCGCCGATAGTAACTTGACCTGAGAGGAATGCCTGATGGAATTTGTAGTCAAGAAGGGAGACATACTCAAGGAGCTCCAATACGTGCAGGGAGTGGTCGAGAAAAAGACGACTGTACCCATTCTCTCCAACCTTCTTTTGGAGACGACCGGAAACACTCTAGCCATCACCGGGACTGACCTTGATGTGACGATTCGGTGCAGTTGTTCGGCGGCTGTCAAGGTGGCCGGTTCGGTGACTGTTTCAGCACGAAAACTCTTTGACATCGTCCGGCTGCTTCCTGACTCCGAAATCCATTTCAAAATATCGGGAGGAGACGAGTGGGTAGCGATCACCTGCGAGCGCTCAAGGTTCAAGGTTGCCAGTCTTTCCAAAGAAAACTTTCCGGATGTGCCCCAGGTCGACAGTTCGAGATTCGAGCTTTCGGCGGCCTCCGTGCGCTTCATGATTTCCCGATGTGTTTTTGCCATCACGCAAGAGGAGTCACGCTTCGCGCTCAATGGCGCACTCATGATCTTGAAGGCGAACCAGATGACGTTTGTTACGACCGATGGGCACCGGCTTGCTCTGGTTTCCGCGGCCACGGAGATTCCTGGTGTGGAAGGCGAGATGAAGAACCTGGTTCCCAAGAAAACGCTGGTTGAACTGGTTAAGCTGGCGGCGTCAGGTTACGACACGATCGAGTTTGCCAAAGACTCGAACCATCTTCTCTTTCAGGTGGGCGAACGCATATTGATCTCTCGCATGCTGAGCGGTCAGTTTCCCAACTACGAGATGGTGATACCGACGGACAACGACAAAGACGTTCAGATTGACACCGTAGAACTGAGTGACACTCTGAAGAGGGTCGCGATCATGGCCGACGAGCAGTCCCGATCCATCAAGCTGGAGCTCAACGAAGGTCAGCTGGAGGTCTCGTCCAACAATGCCGACCTGGGGGAGGCCAAGGCATCATTACCAGTGGAGTTCGAGGGTGAGACTCTCTCTATCTGCTTCAACGCCTCGTACCTGCTGGATTTTCTGTCGGTTATTGACTCTGAGAAGGTCACCCTGTCGCTTCGGGACGCCGAAACGCAGGGCCTGTTCAGCCCCGTTGACGACGAAGAATATTCCTACCAGTACGTCGTGATGCCGATGCAACTTTGAGCACTCCCTTCCTCGCCTATCAGGCCCCTTGCAACCCGACCGCACCTTCTCTTTCACGGGCATTCCAAAGTCTTTATTGGTCAGGCACTTAGTGCGCCTTTGAAGGGCCTGCTGGCGCCCCGTTTCAGCCGGGGGAATGTGGTAAAATATACAAGTCTGAGAAACGGCTCCGCAATAGGTGCTTCTTGATCTGAACTTGCCTCCAGAATCAAACCGCTAAATCAGGGTTCATGACTTCGTATACTGCTGAAAAGATTAAGGTCCTGGAAGGGTTGGAAGCAGTGCGCAAGCGCCCCGCCATGTACATCGGTTCCACTTCGACTTCGGGCCTTCATCACCTGGTTTATGAGGTGATAGACAATTCGGTTGACGAAGCCCTGGCCGGGCACTGTGATGAGATCAACGTCATCATCCACATTGACAACTCGGTTACCGTAAAGGACAACGGCCGGGGAATCCCGGTGGACCTCCATCCCGTGAAGAAAAAGCCTGCGGCCGAGGTGGTAATGACGACTCTTCACGCCGGCGGCAAGTTCGACAACGATTCCTACAAAGTCTCGGGTGGTCTACACGGAGTGGGTGTCTCGGTCGTCAATGCCCTGTCCGAGTCGCTTTCTCTGGAGATCCGGCGCGATAACAAGGTCTACCAACAGGTATACGAGCGTGGAATCCCGGCGACTTCGTTTGGCCAGATCGGCACGACGAAGCGTCGTGGGACAGTCATCACTTTCAAGCCCGACCCGTCGATTTTCGACACTCTCGAGTTCAGCTACGACACTCTGTCACAGCGAATGCGGGAGATGGCCTTTCTGACCTCCGGGTTGAAGATCACCGTTGAGGATCTGAGATCGGGGGAGAAACAGACCTTCCTTTACGAGGGAGGAGTAGTGGATTTTGTCCGCTACCTGAACCGCAACCGGACCGCTCTTCACGAAGAGCCCATCTACATCGAGGAAAAGAAGTCGGACGTTGAGGTGGAGGTGGCTCTTCAATACAACGACGGCTACAACGAGATTCTGTACTCGTTTGCGAATACCATTAACACCATCGAAGGCGGCACCCACCTGGTTGGCTTCAAGGCGGCACTGACTCGAACTCTGAATGCGTATGCCGTGGAGAACAATCTCCTTCGCGATCTGAAGCAGAAGCTCAGTGGAGAGGATGTTCGTGAAGGCCTGGCTCTTGTCATAAGTGTCAAACTCTCCGACCCCCAGTTTGAGGGTCAGACCAAGGCCAAGCTCGGAAACAGCGAAGTCAAAGGAGCAGTCGAAGCCGTCTGCAACGAAAGGCTCTCGATTTACCTCGAGCAGAATCCGGCAATTGGCCGGCGGATTATCGAAAAGGCGGTCGACGCGGCACGCGCGCGCTTCGCGGCGCGTCAGGCAAGAGATTTGACGCGCCGCAAGAGTGCACTCGACAATCTTGCGCTTCCAGGGAAGCTGGCGGATTGCCAGGAGCGAGACCCAGCTCAATCGGAGATTTTCATTGTCGAGGGGGACTCGGCCGGCGGTTCAGCGAAACAGGGCCGCGATCGGAGATTCCAGGCCATTCTTCCCATTAAAGGCAAGATCCTGAATGTAGAAAAGGCCCGCTTCGACAAGATGCTCGGTAATACCGAGATCACGACCATGATCGCGGCGATTGGTACAGGCATCGGTTCTCACGACTTCGACCTCTCCCGGCTTCGCTACCACAAAGTCATCATTATGACGGATGCCGATATTGACGGAAGTCATATCCGGACACTTCTCCTGACCTTTTTCTACAGGCAGATGACCGAGCTGGTGAGAGAGGGACATGTCTACATTGCCCAGCCTCCCTTGTACCTGGTCAAGAAAGGCCGGAAGGAGACTTATCTGACCGATGACCGGGCCTTGACTCAGTATCTGCTGAAAGAAACGGGGAGCGACATCTCCTTTACAGTGAAGAAGAGTGGAGAGCTCTATTCGGGAGAAGGATTCCGGCAGGCCATTCGGGAAATCATGCAGTTCCAGGACACCTTCGATCGGCTTGCCATCACTTTCAGTGCCGACCAGCTGAAGTGCTTAGTGAGTTTCTTTGATGAGAACCCTACGGACCGGGCTAGTCTTCGAGAGCTTTTCGAGGATGAATCCCGGCTTGCTGAGCTGGCTGGAGCTCTCGACGAAAGTTCTGCGGAGGTCCAGCTGGATACGGAGCACAACCTCTTTGAGATCAGAGCTGGAGACGAGGTCATCAGTCTGGAGCTTCTGAACTCAGGTGAGATTCAGACCCTGTTGAGAATGGCGAGGCGGGTCTCGGCCTACAGAAGCTCAGGATATACGGTCGAACAAAATGGCGAGGCCACTGAAGCTGAAAACTGGAGGCAGCTGGTTGACACGGTGCTGTCAGTAGCTAAGAAGCAGCTGTCAATACAGCGCTATAAGGGTCTTGGCGAAATGAACCCCGATCAGCTCTGGGAAACGACCATGGATCCAGAAACGCGAACCCTTCTTCAGGTTCGCATCGAAGACAGCCTCCAGGCCAACGATGTCTTCAACATTCTCATGGGTGACGCCGTCGAGCCAAGGCGCCACTTTATTGAGACCAACGCCTTGCAAGTGAAGCACCTGGATATTTAGCAGTCTGCCGACACTTCGTGTCCGTCCGAAGAGGGGTTGGCGTGAACGCATCCGATTCAGAGGCTGTTTTGAGGAATAACTGAATGCCCAAGCCCCGAGGTAATGAAGTCCCGGTCAACATCGAAGACGAAATGCGCTCTTCGTATCTGGATTACGCCATGTCGGTGATTATCGGCCGGGCCTTGCCGGATATCCGGGACGGTCTCAAGCCCGTGCACAGGCGGATCCTCTATTCCATGCACGAGCTGTCGAACACCTTCACCCGGGCGCCCAAGAAATCGGCCCGAATTGTGGGCGAGGTCATTGGAAAATACCATCCTCATGGTGACGCGGCGGTTTACGACACGATGGTGCGCATGGCGCAGGACTTTTCGATGCGCGAGGTGCTCGTTGACGGGCAAGGCAATTTTGGCTCGATCGATGGAGATTCACCGGCAGCCATGCGCTACACCGAGGTGCGGATGTCCCGGATTGCAGCGGAGCTGCTGGCCGATATCGAGAAAAACACGGTCGACTTTCTTCCCAACTATGACGAGTCTCTAAGTGAGCCCACCGTGCTTCCCGCTCGTTTCCCCACCCTGCTGGTGAACGGAGCTTCCGGGATTGCCGTGGGTATGGCAACCAACATTCCCCCTCACAATCTGAGTGAAGTCGTGGATGCGGCCCTGTTGGTGCTGGACCGGAACGATGCCTCCCTGGCTGAGATCCTAGAACTCGTCCCGGGCCCGGATTTCCCAACCGGTGCTTTCATTTATGGTCGCCAGGGGATCTTCTCGGCCTATCGAACCGGGAGGGGAATCATTCACCTGAGAGCCCGGACCAGCTTTGAACCACTTGGGAAAGACCGCGAAGCGATTATTATTGACGAGCTGCCCTTTCAGGTGAACAAAGCTCGTCTGGTAGAGAAGATTGCTCAACTCGTGGTGCAGAAGAAGATCCAGGGGATCAGCGATCTGCGCGACGAGAGCGATCGCAGCGGCATGCGTGTCGTGATTGAATTGAAGCGCGGAGAGCAGCCGCAGATCGTATTGAACGCGCTCTTCAAGCTGACACCTCTGCAGTCCTCTTTTGGCATCATCCTGCTGGCGATTGTCGGCGGCCGGCCCCAGGTTCTCTCGCTGCCCGAGGTCATACGTCATTTCCTGGAACACCGGAAAGACGTGGTCAGGCGCCGCACCACCTTTGAGCTCGATAAGGCTCAAGGGCGCTCCCATATCCTGGAAGGATTGCGTATCGCTCTGGGCCAGCTGGATTCCATCATCAAACTGATTCGAGCCGCCCAGGACCCCGCAGAAGCCAAGCGCGGCCTGGTTGAAGAGTTTGACCTCACGGAAACTCAGGCCCGGGCCATCCTGGAAATGCGGCTGCAGCGCTTGACGGGACTGGAAAGGGAAAAGATTGAGCAGGAGTATGCCCAACTTCAGGAGACCATCGCCCGGCTACGGGAAATCCTGGAAGACTCTGCGGCCCTCGAGGGAGTCATCCGGGATGAACTGGTACAGATTCAGGCTGCCTACGCCAGTCCGCGCCGAACAGAGATCGTGGAGACCGAAATCGATCTTTCCATGGAGGACCTGATCGCTGAAGAACAGATGGTGATCACATCCAGCCGAGACAGCTACATCAAGCGAACCTCCTTGAGCACGTACCGGAGCCAGCATCGAGGCGGAAAAGGGCGCATCGGGATGTCGACACGGACCGAAGAAGACATCATTGCCGACCTGTTTGTTGCTTCGACTCACAGCTACATGCTCATCTTTACGACACGGGGGAAACTCCACTGGCTCAAGGTTTGGAGAATCCCCGAAGTGGGAACGACTGGAAAAGGGAAACCGATTGTCAATCTGATTCAGGTGGATCCAGATGATCGTGTAGCCGACGTGTTGAACGTGCATGATTTTGAGGGAGGGGCCCAGGTGGTCATGGCCTCCCGTCGCGGCTACGTGAAAAAGACCCCTTTGAGCGCATTCTCTCATCCTCGCGCCAATGGAATCATTGCCTGCAGGGTGGATGAAGAAGACGAACTCATGAGTGTGGCTCTGGCTGAAGGCGACAAAGACATCATGCTGTTCTCCAAGCTGGGCAAGGCGATTCGTTTCAACTATGGACAGGTGCGGAGCATGGGCCGAGTTGCCAGGGGTGTGAGAGGAATCAGGCTTCGACCTGGTGATCAAATGATTGGGATGGAAATTGTGGATCCAGACAAACCTGATCTACTGGCGGTGACCGAGTATGGATTTGGAAAACGAACTCCCATTGACCAGTATCGCGCACAGGGTCGAGGGGGGCAGGGCGTGATTAACATCCGAACCTCGGCAAGAAACGGGAATGCGATCACCTCATTCCTGGTCAATGACGACTCCGACATCATGATCATTACTGAGAGTGGAAAACTGATCAGACTTCCCGCCCATCAGGTCCGCTTGACCGTTTCCCGCAGTACACAGGGTGTGAAGCTCATCGATCTAGGCGAGAATGATAGGGTCGCGGGTGTCAGCCTGATTCCACCCGAGGACGACGAGCCACCTGAGGATGACGAGCCAGAAGCAACCGAGGAGGTTTAGTGCAGCGCGTCTTTGGGAGTTGGCTTGCATGGAATATTCGGTGATTCAAGATACGGAGAAGGCGGAAAGTCTGCTTCACAATCTTATGGACTCTTGTCCCGGCGACGAACTTGTTGGCGAAGCCATGCCGATGCTCGCAGATATACATGAAATCGATCTGCGCGATCTGGAGCAGCGGATCGGAATCATCCTGCAGGTAGGTCAGGATTACGACAGATCCAGCCGCTACCTTCGCTTTCATAAGATACGATGACGTGAAAGGGGTAATGGGATGAGCTGGTGGCAATCAGAGCTTGTACTGGGGTTTGGCCTCCTGCTCCTGCTGGGCGGGGGGGTCTGGTGGCTGTACACACGCCGAGTCGCCTCAAGAGCAAAAGCTCTCCCACCCGATAGATACCTGGACGCCCTCCGGGACAAATTTCCGGAAGCTGTTGACGTGCTCTCACGGTTTGACCGGAACCGGGGTCTGGAAGGCCTCACCAAAGGCAGTCCGGATCTCGAGAAAGCAGTCGACGAGATCAGGAACTATGCGCTTGATAAGTCTCGGGCACAGAAGCAGACCTCCAATCTGACGATCTCTCCAGAGGCTGCGGCAGGAAGAGACTCCGAGAAACTGAAGGCTGCCCTGGTCACGATTGTACGTGGAATCTATGCCGATCCGGAGAACGTGGATAGCCTTGGTGAGGGTGGCCAGGAGGCCCTCGATGCCTTCCTGGGTTCCCTGGTCGAATAGTAGGGAGTACACCGGAGTCCCAGGTACTTCGTGCTATAATTCCTGTTTTTGTGATGCACCGAAGGGGGGTATTTTCCGCTTTGGCATATGTGAGAGTTCAAGATGGAGAGTCACTTGAGAGCGCCCTGCGCCGATTCAAGCGTAAGGTTCAGCAAGAAGACATCATCAAGGACATCAAGAAGCATGCCTTCTATTTGAAACCCGGAGAACGAAAACGGCTCAAGCAGGCACTGGCCCGCAAACGTGCCCGCAAGAAAATGCGGCAGACCTTTCGTTTCCGAAGATAATTGCCCTGTAGCCCGGCTGATTCTATCAGTCGGGCTTTTTGGTTTGATACTGCCGTTTTTGTCGACGGCAGCACTTAGACAATCCTCTCCCGCACGCGAATCGCCGAGGTCAAAGCCGTTCACAAGGAAACGATCCGAATGAGAGAGCCCCTTTATTGAGCCGTTTCGTCGGTATCGCCGGAGTCCTGGTAATCATTGGAATCGCGGTACTTGCCTCTGCGGATCGACGCCGGATTCCCTGGTGTATGGTCTTTTGGGCAATCCTCCTTCAACTCATGTTCGGGGTGGTCGTCCTGAAAACCGACTTTGGCCAGATGGCCTTGAAAGAGACGGCCGGGGCGGTCACGGGTCTGATCCGCTACGCAGATTTCGGAGGCGAGTTCGTTTTTGGTCACCTGTCCAGGGATCCCACTCCGTACATTTTTGCCTTCAGGGTTCTGCCCATTGTGATCTTCATCTCTTCGTTCTTCACCTGTCTGTATTATCTGGGGATCATGCAGCTGATTGTGGTGGCGATGGCGAAGATCATGAAGAGGTTTCTGGGAGTGAGCGGAGCTGAGTCGCTGGCCACAGCGGCCAACGTTTTCATGGGACAAACAGAAGCGCCCCTCGTGATTGCTCCCTATATTCCCAGCATGACCTATTCCGAGTTGATGGCTTTGATGACCGGCGGCATGGCGACTGTGTCGGGTGCGATTCTCGGCGCTTACATCGGATACGGGATCAATGCTGAGTATCTGATCACGGCCAGTGTCATGGCCGCCCCGGGTGCCCTGATGATGGCCAAGATTATTATCCCTGAGACCGGCCTCCCGGTGACAGCCGGTCAAGTCAGGCTCAAGGTCGAACGAACTGATGCGAATCTAATCGAGGCCGCTGCCCGAGGAGCCTCGCAGGGGCTCAAACTCGCCCTGAATATCGCAGCCATGTTGATCGCCTTCATTGCTATGATCTATCTGATCAATGCGGTCATCTCCTGGTGTGGCCGCCTGACAGGTTTGGAATCACTCATCGGGGCCCCGATCACGTTCGAGTTGATCCTCGGTTATTCCCTGGCTCCTCTGGCGTTTGTAATGGGGGTTCCCTTTGAGGAGGCAGCCACTGTGGGCCGGCTACTGGGTTTGAAGATTGTCCTGAACGAAGTGATTGCGTATGCGGATCTTGCGCAAATCAAGGACACTCTCAGCCCCAGAGGAGAACTGATCGCGACTTTTGCTCTGTGCGGCTTTGCCAACTTCAGCAGCCTGGGAATTCAACTGGGAGGGATTGGCCCTCTTGCACCCGAGCGTCGAAAAGATCTGGCGACCATTGGCTTGAGAGCAGTCCTTGCCGGCGCTCTGGCTACCTGTATGACGGCCACTCTGGCCGGCCTGTTGAGTTAGTGAGTACCAGGATGGACGCCTACCAGGACCGTCTCGAGCGAGCAGCAAGCTTTCTTCAGGCTCGGCTGGGGAATCCCCCGAGCACTGCGCTGGTGCTGGGAAGCGGTCTGGGCGACTTCGTGGACGCTTTGCCCGCGCACGCCTCCCTTGCCTACGGGGAGATTCCAGGTTTTCCCGTCTCGAATGTGATCGGTCATCCAGGCAAACTGACCTGCTCCCGTGGGCGGGGCGTCCCTTTTTGTGCTTTACAGGGCCGCTCGCACTTCTACGAAGGGCTTCCTCAGAGAGAGATCGTCTTTCCTGTTCGCTCGCTGGCGATGTGGGGGATACGCGACTTCGTTATCACTAATGCGGCCGGTGCCGTTCATCGGGACTTCTCTCCCGGCAATCTGGTGGTGGTCAGCGATCACATCAACCTCTCGGGGGACAACCCGCTGGTGGGACCAAACGTGGATGCTCTGGGGGAGCGCTTTCCCGACATGACGAATGCCTATCACCCGGAGCTGAGAAAGGCCGCCCTCGAAGCCGGTCGAGAACTGGGGCTTGAGGTGAGGCAGGGAGTCTACGCATGCGTGAAAGGTCCCTCCTATGAGACCCCTGCTGAAATCCGCATGCTGAGGGCTGTGGGGGCCGATGTCGTGGGTATGTCAACCGTGCCCGAAGTCATCAGCTTGAACCACATGCGCTGCCGTGTGGTTGGGATCTCCTGCATCACCAACATGGCCGCCGGGATTCTTTCGGAGCCGCTCGAGCATGACCAGGTTCTGGAGATGACGCGCCGGAGTCGCCAGGATTTTGATAACCTGCTGCTGGCTTTCCTGGAAAAGGTAGGGACTGATTGAGGAAAAATACTGGCTCTAGGGGCCGCTCTTGTGCCTGGCGCGCGACCTCGCGCGACCTTCACCACGGACTACTAGGATCGCGCCTGCACCCGATCTTGCTCATGCTGCTGGCTGTTGCGTGTGCGCCACCTGCAGCCCCGGAATCCGGGGAGAACGTCGACCTCCTCATCAGCGGAGGGACTGTTGTCACCATGGATGCGGACTTCACAGTCCATGACCCGGGTTTTGTCGCGGTTCGCGAAGATCGCATTGTTGCGGTGGGTCCCCTTGCTGAGGTCAGCCTCTATTCTGCGGTAAGGAGTCTCGACGTAGCTGACACGATCGTACTGCCCGGATTGATCAATGGTCACCAGCATGCTCCGATGACTCTCTTTCGTGGCCTGGGGAGCGATTTGAAGCTGATGGACTGGCTCACCGAATACATATTCCCGGCCGAAAGCAGGAACGTGGATCGCGATTTTGTCTTCTGGGGGGCATTGCTCGCGGTCACCGAGATGCTGGAGTCTGGAACGACCACATTTGCGGATATGTACTACTTTGAAGAGGAAGTCGCGCGGGCAACCTCAGCCGCCGGGATGCGGGGAATCCTGGGCCAGGTCATCATCGGGTTTCCGGCTCCCGATTACCCGGCCCCCGAAGAAACCCTGAAGGGAACAGAGCGATTCATAGTGGACTGGAAGGACGATCCTCTGGTCACACCGGCGGTGGCTCCCCATGCCCCCTACACCTGCTCCCGGGAAGTACTGGACGCTTGCAGGGAACTGGCCGAGAAACACGACGTTCCTCTCATTATCCACCTGGCAGAAACCCGGGACGAGGTGCGCCAGGTGGAAGAGAATACGGGGCTTCGACCTGTTAGCTACCTGAACGAAATCGGTTTCCTGGTGGATCGCCTGATTGCCGCCCATGTCGTCTGGGCTAACGAACAAGAGATTCGCTTGCTGAAAGAACACGGTGTCGGCGTGATTCACAATCCGGAAAGCAACATGAAACTGGCGTCTGGCACAGCTCCCGTTCCACTCCTGCTTGAGGCGGGCGTCGATGTTGGCCTGGGCACGGATGGTGCCGCCAGCAACAACAACCTCGACCTGTTGCAGGAAGCCGATACCATGGCCAAGCTGCACAAGCACAGCACGGTAGATCCAACGGTGATTCCCGCCCGGGAAGCGCTGGTTGCCGCGACGATTGGAAGTGCCCGGGCTCTGGGTCTGGATGCAGAACTGGGGAGCCTGGAGATGGGTAAGAAAGCGGATCTGGTCGTACTCGGGCTGAGCGAAGCCTCCGCCATCCCCGTCTACGATCCCTATGCGCTGGTGGTCTACTCTCTGCACGGATCAGCGGTGGAAACCGTGATTGTCAATGGGCGGGTCGTTGTCGAGGATGGGCGAATCCTTACTGTTGATCGGGAGGAGCTGTGGCGGCAGGTAGAAAGATTGCGTACGAAAGTGGTGCGGTCGCTGGGGGAATAGAGTTCTGGTCGGGGTTAAGTGGGAGGTGGCCCCGGGTCCTCGTCCGGGAATTTAAACGGCCGCTGACCCGGGGCCGCCTCCCACTTTCCAGTGCGATTTCATTCCTCGGGTTCCAGTTCCAACGCCACAGAGTTCATGCAGTACCGCTTTCCTGTCGGCTCTGGGCCGTCCTCGAAGACATGGCCCAGGTGGGAGTCGCAGGCGCTGCACACGACCTCGGTCCTGCGCATGAAGAAACTGTTGTCCACCTCGTGATCGACGCACTCCTCATCGATCGGCTCTGAGAAGCTGGGCCATCCCGTTCCCGAGTCGAACTTGGTTTTCGAGTCGAAGAGCTCCTGGCCGCAACAGGCACAGACGTAGTTTCCGGGTGTCTTTGTATCCCAGTACTTGCCCGAAAAAGCAGGCTCAGTCCCCTTTTTCCGGCAGACATGAAACTGGTCCGGCGTGAGCTCGTTCTTCCATTCTTCTTCCGTCTTTTCTACCCGATGTCCCATGGCGTCCTCCTGGTGCTCGAGATTCTATCATCGCGCACTCATTGTCATTCGCGCCTCTGTCTGCTCGGTGGCTGATCAGGGTAGCTTCGGAACCCGCCCACAGGCCATAAGTAAAGCTGACAACCAAGGAACCTACAGAGGCAGGAACGATAGTGACTGCGTGGCGGCCGCCAGGCCGACATCTTTCAGGAACGATAGTGACTGCGTGGCGGCCGCCAGGCCGACATCTTTCAGGAACGATAGTGACTGCGTGGCGGCCGCCAGGCCGACATCTCTCAGGAACGATAGTGACTGCGTGGCGGCCGCTAGGCCGACATCTTTCAGGAACGGTGACGGTCAAGGAAACTGCGCAGCAGTTTTGCCTCCCCGACTCAGCGGTTAGAATGGCCAGGCGGATAGAAACCCGCTGGTCAACTTGAGGAGGAGTCCCGGATGAGTCACAACCCCTTTTCGCAAGCCGCTTCGGTTGCGCTCGGCAAACCCCGCCTTGCGCTCCTGATCGTTATGAGTCTGTTGCTGTGCGGGTGCGTGCCGGAGTCCGAACCCGCCCCTGTTCCGCCCAACATCCTCCTTGCCATAGCGGACGATTGGGGGTTTCCCCATGCGGGAACGTATGGGGATCCGGTGGTGAAGACGCCGACCTTTGATCGGCTTGCCCGAGAGGGAATTGTTTTCAACCATGCCTATATATCTTCCCCCTCCTGCACTCCCTCGAGGGCAGCCCTTCTGACCGGACAATGGCACTGGAGGTTGGAGGAAAGTGCCAATCTCTGGAGTACGCTACAGACGAAGTTTCCCGTCTACCCGGATCTTCTGGAAGAGGCCGGCTACCTTGTCGGCCACACCAGTAAAGCCTGGGGGCCGGGCCGGCTCGAACCGGGCGGCCGAACGCGCAACCCGGCCGGGCCCGAGTTTGATAGCTTTGCCGAGTTCCTGGATTCGCGGCCGGGAGACCGACCTTTTTGCTTCTGGTTCGGCACCTACGACCCACACCGGCCCTATGAGCCCGGATCTGGAAAGGCTGCAGGCATGGATCTGGACGCGATCCGCCTGCCTGCCTGTTTGCCCGACAGTCCCGAGGTGAGAGGTGATGTCGCTGACTATTACTTCGAGGTCCAGCGTTTTGATTACCATGTTGGAGAGTTGTTGGAGGAACTGGAGAAGAGGAACGAACTGGATGACACGATCATCATCATGACGGGTGATCACGGCATGCCCTTTCCCCGAGCCAAGGGCAATCTCTACGATATTGGCACTCGCGTGCCTCTAGCGATTCGCTGGCCCGCCTTGATTGCCAGCGGTCGACACAGTGACGATTTCGTCAGTCTGACTGATCTGGCGCCAACCTTTCTGGAACTCACGGGCGTCCGCGTCCCCGGGGCGATGACCGGGAAGAGTTTAAAGCCGATCCTCAGCGCCAAGGAATCAGGCCGGATCGATTCAGAGCGGACCCACGTTCTGACCGGGAAAGAGCGCCACGTCCCGGTTCAGGAGGCCCCCGACAGCGGCGGTACGCCGATGCGATCCATTCGCACTAGCGATTTTCTTTACATCTACAACTTTCGATCGGATCGATGGCCGGCCGGAACACCCAATTACAAGAAGGCCTTTATTCCCGGCACCTGGTACGGAGATGTCGACAACGGCCCGACCAAGTTCTATATGGTGGATCACAGGAACAAGGACGACCTGCACCGAAAGCTCTTTGATCTGGCCTTTGCTAAGCGCCCGGCCGAGGAGCTCTATGATCTGAAGAAAGATCCGGACCAGCTGACAAATGTTGCCGCAGACCCGGAGTACCGGTCTCTCAAAGGCCGACTCTCCGAGCAGCTGATGAAGGAGTTGAGTTCAAGCCTGGATCCTCGCGTTCTGGGTATGGGGGATCTGTTTGACTCGCATCCCTACTACGGACGAGGTCCCCGGGCCCGGGGCTGGAAGGAGAAATAGTGTTCCGGGTTCCGGGTTTTTTTTGATCCGGAATCTTGTGCTACGGTTTCTCCCACTGACCGGTCTCGGCAGACCGAAAGAGGGCCTCGATCACTCGCATGTTCTTGACCGCGTCTTCCAGTGGCGTCGGTACTTCTGAATCTTCCAGGATCGCCTTTGAGAACCGATCTCCCTGAACCGTGTACTGGTCACAGGTTTCGAACTCAATCGTCTTCAGATTAGCGGCGAAGAGGTCGCCGTCATCCAGAAAAACGCGGCAGGGCCGGTCGTTGGGCGCGTTGAACGGGATCTCGATTTCCAGACGCCCCTGGGTGCCAAAAAACTGGGCCCGCTGGTAGGCCACCATCTGGGTACTGCAGAGAAAGGAGGCTTGCCCGGATGGATAGTCGAGAAGCGCCGAGGTGAGGCGATCAATCTTCATTTCAGGATCCCTTTCGATCAGACCTATGACCCGTCGAGGTTCTTCACCGAAAACGAAGCGCGAGGTGGTAATGGGATAGCACCCTATGTCCATCAGCCCCCCTCCTCCTCCAATGTCCCAGCGATTTCGAATGTTCTCGGAATCCCGGTTGAAATAACTGAACACGTACTGGATGGCAGTCAGCCGCCCGATCAATCCATCCCTAATCCTGCGGGCTGCACCCAGCCACTGCGGATGGGTTCGGACCATGAAAGCCTCCTGCATTTTGACTCCGGTCCGGTCTCTGGCACGAATCAAGTCCCGGGCCTCCTCCGATGAGAGGCCAATCGGTTTCTCGCACAGGACATGCTTCCCTGCCTCGGCAGCGCGAATCGACCAGGGTACATGCAGGTGGTTGGGGAGGGGATTGTAAATCGCCTCGACCTCGGGATCTCCCAACAGTTCATCGTAGCTTCCAAAGGCTCTCGGTATCCCCAGACGATCTGCCGTCGATCGTGCCTTTTCCGCATCCCTCGACGAGATCGCGACCACCTCGCTGAAGTCCCCTTTCTGCATCGCCGGAATGACCTTTTCCACACCGATTTTCGCAGTGCTCAGGATCCCCCATTTCACTCTTCCCGCCATTTCACTTCTCCATTCTGGTCAGCTGTAGCACAGTCGTTGTCTCACCACGAGAACGAAACTCAATGCCGAGTGCGTCTTGACTCGGCTGCTGCTGGTAGATCATCTGGTCAGGTAGGCTTTCCTGCGGCGAAAGGCACTTGAAGATGGCCTTGGTGTCGGTCAGCTTCGTGAGAAGAAACCGCAGCGGCTCCTTCTCCCGGCCCCAGCGCTGCAACTGTGGAGTAAAGTGATTCAAGCTGAGGATTACTCCCGGCTCTTCATGCACAATGGTCATGAGCTGAACCACACGTGTTTGGCCCGCCACAACCAGTCGAAACATGCCCACCATCGAGCCGCCCTCAGCCCCGGCCCAGTGCTCCTCCACACGGCCTTCGAAGCCTGGGCCCTCCCAGGCTCCCGCCAGCCAGGCCAGGTTTTCGACCTCTCGAGGGGTGAGTTTAGAGGGTTCGGTTTCCACCTTTGAGCAGAAAGCTGCCAGAAAGATGAGAATCGGAGCCAGGGTCAGTCGCTGAACAGACGATCCCGGATCGTGCTTACACGTCCACACGGGCCTATTCTATGCAAAAAGGCGAGCTCTGTTCTTTGCACTTTGCACTTTGCACTTTAAACTGTGCGCACACCAGTGTCGGAGGCGGTGCTCATTGCATGTCGTGGTCAGGTCGATGCTCAGAATAGTGATCGCCATCGCCGTTGCTGTACTCGTTTTCTGGTTGTTTCTACCGCGCATCCAGCGACGCATGGTGTTTGTTCCCAGCAAAGACTGGGCTCTCGATCCCCTGGAATTGGGTCTTGATACCCGGGAGCTGACCTTTGAAGCTGCCGACGGGACAAGATTGTCGGGTCTGTGGTTGGAATCCTCTGACCCACTGGGTGTAGTGGTCTATGCGCACGGCAACGCAGGAAATCTCTCCCATCGAATCCCAACGGCCGAGGTGTGGAGGCGACAGCTGGGCCTGTCCGTTCTGCTCTTCGACTATCGGGGGTACGGTCGCAGTCAGGGAGTCCCCGACGAAAGCGGAATCCGACAGGATACTCTGGCAGCCTACGGCGAGGCGCTGCGACTGGGAGGAGAGATCCCGCTGGTTGCAGGGAGAAGCCTGGGTACGGTTCCGGCAATCTACGTGGCGGCGGAGCGCGAGGTCCGTGGCCTGCTTCTGGATTCACCCATGGCAAGTGCGGCGCGCATGGCTCCCAGGGTATTGCCCCTTCCGGGAATTCGCCATCTGATATCCATGCAGCTCGACAATGTGGGCAGTATCGGAAGGGTCCAGTGCCCGGTGCTGATTCTGCACGGGCAGCAGGATCGCATCATTCCTATTGAGCAGGGGAGGGAAGTGTACAACGCTGCTCGAGAAGCGACTTTCGTAGCCCTCCCGGGTCTAGGACACAACGAGCCCCGTACCACTCCCGAAGTCCTGAACCATTTTCGGAGTTTTGTGGCCGGTCTGGAAAGAAGATCCCGGGACTAACCCGCATAGATCACCGATTTGGAAATGAAGGTGATTTTGGCAGGCCGGAACGGTTTTCTGAGAGTTTCGCTATCGATCCGGTCCAGGTCGAGTGATGCGGTGGTGTGGATGGTCGTGAATGAACCGTTTTTCGGGCTCGGAAGAGGGTGACGGAATGCATTCAGGCAGAGCTCGGCCTGAGCGATGGAACGATTTCGTTTTTGGGGCGTTTGATCGGGACAGACCTCAGCAGCGCAGAGGAATGGCCTGGAGGTTTCGAACGACGGCAGCGAAGACCTCGCTGTAGGGATAGGCTTCCGACATGGAGATCCAGACGTGGCGGACCGTGAGGCGGACCTGGGCGCCGATCTTCAGGAGCTTCAAGCGAATCGTCTGACACTGAGCGCGAGCCAGGGGGGTCTGCTTCAGTCCGAGACGACGCAAGGCGTGCATGAGCATGTAGGCGGCGGAGGACAGATACAGCCGGAGTTGATTGGCGCGCATCGTTGCCGCGCTGGTCCGGTCGGCGAACAGACCCAACTGCTGTTCTTTTATGCGGTTCTCCATGTCGCCCCGCGCACAGTAGAAGTCTTCGTAGAGTGCGCGGGCCCCCAGGCGTTCCGGCGACAGGGAGGTGACGACGAATCGGGGATTGGCGCCTTTGTCCAGGAACTCGGCCTTGCCGACGACGCGTCGCTCCGAGGTCCAACTGTGGCGAGTCCGGTAGCGGAAATCCTTGAACACCCGCGCCGGTCGCCCGGTGGCGTTGAACTCGGCTTCGGCCTGAGTCATCGCTTCGGCGCTCTCTGACTTGAGCCGATCATTGTTGGCCAACCCCATCACGTAATCCACGTGATGGTCTTCACACCAGCGGAGCAAGTCATCCCGGCAAAAGCCCGAGTCGGCCCGGATGACGATCGAGACCTCCGGCCAGCTCTGCCGAATCCGGCCGACGATCCGTTCCAGTTCCTCCACCGATCCCGCGGCCCCATCGATATTGGAACACCGCAACCGGGCGCACAGCAGATGCTCTCCCGAGAAGATGTACAGCGGGAGATAACAGTAGTGGCGGTAGTAACCGTGAAAGAACCGGCCTTCCTGCTGGCCATGGATCGGGTCGTCGGTCGCATCCAGATCCAGCACGATCTCCTCGGGCGCCGATTCGTGGGACTCCACGAAGGCATCCACCATCCAGCCGTCGATCCGGTCCGGGTCCATCGCGATCTTCTTGTACCGCTCCTGCTCATCGACCTCGGCTCCGGTCAACTCCAACCGGTTCAGCGTACACTTGCCCGCCAGCGCCTTCCCCCGATCTGAGGCCTGCCGCCGCCTCTCCCCCAACGGATCGGCCTTATTCACCGCCACCGCCAGCATCGGATCGGTGCGCAACTGATCATGATCGTTCAGATCCTCGTACCCCAGACAGAGTCCGTAGATGCGCTGCCCCAACAACTCCTCCACCGTGTGTTCGATCAACCGCGCATCCCGATGATCCCTGAAACACTCAGCCAGTCCGGCGATCAGACCCGTCCCCCTCTCGACCTCTCGCAACAGCAGCACCCCTGCATCGGAGGTGATCTTTCCACCGTCGAACCGCGCCTTCACTTTGCGTTTAGATAGTTGGTGAAATTCAAACCTGACTTGTTTACACTCTGTTCTCATAAGGGCCGCCTCCGTTTGGCTTGGAAGTCGTTCTCGTCAAACGCTTTATACCAAACAGGGCGGCCTTTTCAGGTCCCATCGGTGAGAAATGGCGGCTAATCACTCGGAGACGGTTTGGCGCCGGTACGTCCCGATTAACTGGGCCTGGTCCAGGATGTGATCCTCCATCTTCTCTTTCAGCTGAGCCTTGTTGGCCGGTTCCAGATGAGGGAAAACCGTGTCCACTGCATAGAGCTTGTGGAAATAGCGATGTCTGCCAATGGGAGGACAAGGCCCCCGGTATCCCCTGTGTCTCCAGTCATTCAAGCCTTCTCGGGTGCCGTCGGGAAGATCTTCAGTGTCGGTTGCCCCGGGAAGTCCAGCCGCCGAAGGAGGGATGTTGTAGAGCACCCAGTGCACCCAGGTTACCTTCGGCGCAGCCGGGTCAGGAGCATCCGGATCATCGACAATCAGAACCAGGCTCTGGGTACCCTCCGGAAGACCTGACCAGGCGAGTGGAGGTGAAAGATCAGGTCCGTCGCAGGTATGCTTCTGGGGGATCTCCCCGCCAGGCTCAAACGCAGTGGACGACAACTTCAAACCCATTCCATCCTCTTGCTAATGTCAGGTCCGCTTTGCGCTGGAGGGATCAAGAGGAGGTGGTATGGCGCGATCATTATCATTCGCGCCTATCTGATTGCCAGTGGGTTCACAGGACTCCCAGTTCCGTGCGTGAGTCGATAGGGAGGGCCTACGAACAGGAAATCATAGCGGCCATCCAGGGAACATGCTTCGGCCAGTTCATCGAGTTGGAAGAGGGCGCCCAGCATCATTCCCTGGTTGCGGATGAGCTCATAGTGAACTGGCCACTCGAATTCCGAAAGACCTGCCTTTGCACGGGCTCCGGCGGCGGTCGGTACGGCCTCCACGGAAAGATTATCGACAGCCACGGCTGCCGCCTCGATTTCCTTCAGCCACTGACTCACACCCCATCCGATCCCTGGCTCGTCGCGGATTTGATCTTCCGTCCAGGAGAAGGACCAGAAGGGCTCGGCATTGTCACCCAGGAACTGACCCAGCCAGCCGGTTCGGATCAGGACCACGTCCCCCCGGCGAAGTATCAGATTCTGCCGGTGAGCGGTTGCCCGAAGGTCCTCGCCGGTGATCACGTAACCTGCCTCCAGACGCTTCACCTGCTTGTAGCGTGCCACGTCGAGGAGCACTCCCCGACTCACCAGGTTGTCTGCCGCCAGGTGGATCCCGTTTTTCAAGGCCCCCGCTGAGGTCAGGTTGGTCTGTGCATCATGACCGTTGTAGAGCCGACCGTCGCCAAAGACATGTCCCAGGCCGTCCCAGTGGGTCGTGCCGTGGGTAGGCAAGGAGAGCGAGTCCCCGATCCAGTGCGGCCTGGAATCGATCCCCTGGCCCGTCGACAGCATGAAGTGCTGAAGTCTGGGGCTCCGGGCTGGCTGGTAGTCTCCCAGGGGGATAGCCAGGCTGTACACCTGCCCTGACTCAACCACACCGGCTGCCCGGACGGTTATTTCAGGCGTGATGTAGTTCAGTGTCCCGATCTGATCCTCTGCCCCCCACTTACCCCAATTGGTGTCGGGGACAAGCTCGGTTGAGCTGCAACTCGCCAGAATCAGCAGGGTCGCGAAAGAGGTGACCAGTCTTGACATGGGTTTAAGTACTTAGGCTCCACAAACTGTTTTTTGCCTGCTACTTGATGGCTAGAGGGTTGATCGGACTCCCGCTTCCATTGATGATCTTCAGGGGAGGGGACACAAACAGAAACTCGTAAACCCCATCGGCAGCGCAGTCTTCGGCCAGCTCCTCCATCGAGAACCAGTCTCCGATCATCATCCCCTGATTCCGGAGCAGTTCATAGTGGATCGGCGAACCCCACCTCTGGCCGATCTTTTCGGCTGAGCCGGCTTCAGCCGGAATGACTTCGCTTTCCATATTGTCCACGGCTACAGCCGCTGCCTGGATTCGTTTCAGCCACTGGCTGGTTGCCCATCCGATTCCGGGAGAGCCCTCATAAAAGGGACCCCTGCCCTCGTCGTTCCATTTGCTGCTGTAGCCGGTTCGGATCAAGATCGCATCTCCGGGCCGAAAAGAAACGCCCTGTTTTCGGGCGGCTCCCTCCAAGTCTTCCGGCGTAATGGCGTAGCCGGCCGCCAGCCTCTCCACTTCCTGGTAGCGCGCGATGTCGAGCAGGACGCCCCGGGTGACAACCTTGTCTGCTGCATGATGCACGCCGTTCTTCAAGGCCCCCCTCGAAGTAACGCTGGTGTAGGCGTCGTATCCGTTGTAGAGCTTCCCTTCTCCATAGATGTGAGCCAGGCCGTCCCAGTGAGTTGGGCCGTGAACTGGGGTAAACAAGTGGTCAAAGGCCAGGCCTGGGGTTTGGTAGTCCCCGTCTCCCCTCCCGATGGACATCATGTAACGGTAGATCCGGGCATACCGGGTTCCTCCGCTGGGAACTCGATCCTCGAGAGGCAAGGCGAGATTGAAGACCCTGCCCTTCTTGACCAGGCTGACAGCATGCAGTACGCCCTCGGGAGTGATGTAATTCAGCGTCCCGATTTGATCCTCTGGACCCCATTTTCCCCAGTTGTTCTGTCCGGGCAGAAACTGCGGCGTCAACACCAGAGCGATCAGCAGCACACAGCTGGCGATTCTGGAAAGCATGAAAATCTCCTCGGCAATGCTTTATGATGCCTTCTAAACCGCACTCTTACAACAGCGCTGGCTGCGTGGTATCCAGCTGTACGAAGAATCAGGAATGGGAATTGGACAAAGGAGAGTTCGAATGTGCCGCAGTATCAAAGCCCGCCGCCGAGCCGCGAAACGTTTCGCGACGCCCTGACTGCTCTTTCTTAGAAAACAGGGGAGCGGTGGGTATAATCGGAAGCCGACGGCTGGCACCGCGTGGCGGGCCTGGCCACCCAGGAGAGTGGATCTGCGACGCCCAGAGCTTACACAACTGATCCTAGCCTTCCTCCTTGGATCTCAGAGTCTGTCCGGACACTGGACCAGCCTGCAGGAAAGTCATGATGAACTTTACGAAAAGGCAAGGGAAAAGCTTGATTCGGGGGATGCTCTCAACGCGCGGAAGGATTTTGAGCGGCTTTACAACGAGGACCCGCGGCCCGGGTATCTTCTTGACATAGCGGTCTGTGAGTTCCAGCTGGGCAATTACGAGGAGTCTTACCAGCTGTTTGCAAGGGCCGCGCAGGGCCAACCTGAATCCTGGGAGATTCGGTTGGGTCTGGCCAAGTCAATGTATCGCTTGAATCGCGGGCGGGAGGCCCGGAAGGAGTTTGTCTGGGTGCTGGGACGGCAGCCGCGGAATGAGGAGGCACTCTACTACATGGGGCTGTTGGCCTCCTCCGAGCGGGACCATGCCTCTGCCCTGGCGTACTTTAAGAAGACGATCAGGTTGTATCCGATGAATCCGGCCGCTCTTTTCAATGCCGGGCAGATGCTGGTTCGGCTGAGGGATCCCGAGCAGGCCCGAGTCTACTTTACCCGCCACCAGCAGACGATCGAAAAACTGAATCAGATCTATCCTTTGAAGGAAGCCGTCAGGAAGCCGGGGGCAAACTCGGCCACCTGGACGAAATTGGGACATGCGTATCTCGCGGCTGGAATGCAGGTAAGGGCGTTGGATGCCTTTCAGGCGGCCCGAAGGCTGGGCCAGGATCCGGCCGGCGCAGGAAGCCTCGGGGCGAGACCCTCCGGTTTTCTCCCGGACGCCCTCTCGGAGGGTCCGAACCAGGTGTCACGGGGACTGGAGGGAGGCCTTCGAGCGGGGTCAGGAACACAGAGAGGCGGGGCGCCTGGACGACGCAATCGAGGCGTTCCGTACCGCCTACGGGCAGGAGGCCGGGAGTCCCGAGCCGCTGGTTGCCATCACCGAGATCCAGATGTCGACCGGGGCCTGGCAAGATGCACTGGAAACAGCCAGGTCTCTCACCCGAGGCTTTCCAGTACTTGCCCGGGGTCATTTTCTCCGCGCCTCCTGCCTGACCCGGCTGGGCCGCTACGCGGATGCCCGAAAGTGGGTCGGCCGGGTTCTCAAAATCGAGCCGGCTCACAAGCCCGCCCTTGAGTTGTTGGACAGGATCAACCGGCTCGAGAAGCAAAGAGAGACCGATGACTAATCTCTTCTTCACTCTCATCCTGCTCTTTTCATCCAGCATCCTTGCGGGCGCCCAACAGTCGGCTGCCGGGCACGCCCTGCTGCCGGAACTCGTAGAAGTCGAGAGCCAGGTCGGCCTTCTGTTTACGCATAGCAACGGGGCTGAGGGCGACAGGTTCATCGTTGAGACTCTGGGTTCCGGGGGTGGTTTTCTTGATTACAACAACGACGGATGGCAAGACATTTACCTTGTCCAATCAGGATCCCATAATCCCGGATCCGCGCTTCCCAATCGCCTGTTTCGCAACCGCGGAGACGGGACCTTTATGCAGCTTAGCGGGAGTGGTACCGAAGAGACTGCGTACGGGATTGGCTGCACCTTTGGTGACTATGACAACGACGGGTGGACCGACATCTATGTGACGAACTTCGGTCCAAACCGACTGTTCCGGAACCGCGGGGATGGGACATTTGCGGACGTGTCTGAGCGGGCCGGCGTCGACGACACCGCGTTGAGCTCTAGCGCCGCTTTTGCCGACGTCAATTCAGATGGCTGGCTGGATTTGTACGTCGGCAACTATTTGAAATTTACCTACGAAGGTAAGAAGCCCTGCACATCGCGGGATGTTCCCGTCATCTGCAGCCCTGAAGCTTACGAAGCGGCCGAGAATTCCTTTTATCGCAACCTTGGAAACGGCACTTTTCGAAGAGCCAACTCGGAACACGGCCTGGTTCCAATGTACCCTGAAGCCAGCAAGACCCTGGGAGTTCTTTTCTTTGACATGGACAATGACGGGGATCAAGACCTCTATGTCAGCAATGACTCTACACCGAATTTCCTGTTCGAGAACCTGGGCGAGGGCCGCTTCGAGGATGTGTCTGTCCTTTCGGGCACGGCCTACAACCTCGACGGGGAGACGGAGGCCGGAATGGGGATCGATGCCGCCGACCTCGACGGGAATGGTTATTTCGATCTCCTGGTTGCACACTTCGATACCGAGACGAATACTCTTTACATGAATGAAGGCGAAGGGATGTTCAGCGATCGCAGTGAGGTTTCAGGGGTTGCCGCTCCCAGTCGAACACTGGTTGGCTTTGGGGTCAGTTTTTTCGACGTGAACAATTCCGGAACACCTGACCTGTTTGTTGCGAACGGTCATGTTACCGATAATGTCCAGGAAGTGAATCCTTCTTACACCTATAACCAACCCAACCTGCTTCTGCTCAACCTCCAGCAGGGGCGCTTCAAGAACGTCTCCTCAGGTGCCGGGTCGTCTCTGGCTCGTGAGGAGGTCTCGAGGGGAGCGGCCGTGGCCGATTTTGACCGCGACGGGGATCTGGATCTGCTGGTCACCACCAACAACGGGCCGGCGAGGCTGCTGCAGAACCGGTTGAATGACGACAGAGCGACTCATTCCTGGGTGCAGTTTGCACTTCAGGGGACGCACTGCAATCGAAATGCCGTTGGAGCGCGACTGCGCCTAACCGCAGGGTCGATCATCCAGGAACGCGAGGTCCGCAGTGCCAGCAGTTATGCCAGTCAGAGCGAAATGGTTGCCCACTTTGGCCTGGGAACTGAGAGATCCGTCAACCAGGTCGACATCCGGTGGCCTTGCGGGGAAACCCAGCGCATCGAGTCACCAGAGCTGAACAGGCGACACGAGATCAAGGAGGTTTCAGATGCAATCGCTCCCTGAACCTGGCCGGGCCGCCGGGGCTTCTATTCTGGCGATCCTCCTGTCGGTGCCTCTGGCGGGAGCGGGCTGGCAGGCTCCCCGTCCTGAAAAGGTCTCCTTTGAACAGGAAGTCCTCCCCCTCTTCCAACAGAAATGCCACCACTGCCACGGCTCGAGTCAGCAGAACTCCGGACTGGATCTTCGAACTCGGGAGGACGTACTGCGAGGGGGTCTGCAAGGGCCGGCGATGGTGCCTGGTGAACCTCAGGAAAGCCGTCTCTACCGTCGGGCGGCCGGCCTGGAGGAACCGTCCATGCCTCTGGACGGCAGGCTGAGCGGCGACGAAATCGAAATCCTGCGCCGCTGGATTGCCGAAGGCGCCGAGTGGGACAACCAACCCATGCCGGGCACTGTTTCCAGTCACAGGCCAGCACCAGAACAGCCCGTAGCCCGATCCGACCGTGAATGGTGGTCTTTCCAAAAGCCGTCGCGGCCGCCGATCCCCAGGGTCGAAACCGCAGACTGGAACCGGAATCCCGTCGATGCCTTCTTGATGAAGAGCCATCAGGAAATCGGGCTTCAGCCGGCTCCCAGAGCCGATCGGAGCACTCTGATCCGACGTGCTTACCTGGATCTGCTTGGCCTGCTGCCGACACCGGACGAGGTGGCACTTTTCTTGAGCGACGAGTCCGAAGACGCGTTCTCGCGCCTGGTGGAGCGCCTCCTGGACTCTCCCCACTACGGGGAGCGCTGGGGTCGCCACTGGCTGGACGTGGCCCGCTACGGAGACAGCGGCGGATACGAGCACGATTACGATTATCCCAACGCCTGGCGATATCGCGACTACTGTACTGTCCGGAAAGTTCACGATGTTAATAGTCAGGGCTTTTCGCTATCATTCCGTATGGCAAGACCACATATCCAACTACAACTCCCCGAAGACGATCGAGAGATTTTGCGTTCCTGGTTGCGAGCCTCCAAGACCCGGCGCAGTCTGGCCGAAAGGGCCGAGTTGATCCTGCTTTGCGGCCAAGGGTTAACGGCAACACAGGTGTCTGAAAGACTGTCCAAGCGCTTGCTCACTGTTCAGAAGTGGCGACGACGCTACCTGCAGCAGGGACTGTCAGGACTGGAGGATCAACCTCGCTCAGGCCGCCCCCGAAAGTTAGCGCCGGCCAAAGTGCGAGCCATCCTCAAGGCCACGGTACAACGGGTTCCCTGTGAGTCGACCTTCTGGAGTGTGCGCCTGATGGCCGAGTACGCCGGAGTGAGCCGCATCAGGTCACTCAGATCTGGAAGGCGGCCGACCTGAAACCTCATCGAATCCGCAACTTCAAAATCAGTCACGACCCTCATTTCGCCGACAAGGTGATCGATGTCGTCGGGCTTTACATGGACCCTCCTGACAATGCTCTGGTCTTATCCGTGGACGAGAAGACCCAGATCCAAGCCCTGGATAGAACCCAGCCCATGCGCCAGCTCAAACCCGGACAGATCGAGCGACGAACACACGACTACAAGCGTCACGGCACGGCTAGCCTTTACGCCGCTTTCGATGTGGCCACGGGAGAGGTGATGGGGCGCATCACGAAACGGCATCGAGCCCAGGAATTCTTGGCCTTTTTACGCCAGATCGATCAAGCGCTCGATCCCAATCTGGACGTTCACCTCATCCTGGACAACTCCAGTACTCACAAAACCCAGAAGGTTCGAAGTTGGCTGGCGCGCCGAGAACGCTTCCACCTGCACTTTACTCCTACCAGCGCCTCCTGGCTCAATGCCGTGGAGACCTGGTTCTCTCAGCTGGAGCGTCGCTCCATCTACCGCAACTCCTTCACCAGCGTTCGAGATCTGCGACAGGAGATCCGACGATACATACGAGTCCACAATCAACACTTGGCCAAGCCCTTCAAGTGGCGCGCCACCGCCGATTCCATCCTGGCAAAGGTCAAAAAAGCGAGAGAATCAATCACTCAATGTTAACGTCGGGAATTTATCGGACAGCACACTACGTCATCCGCGCCTTTAACGAAGACAAGCCTTACGACCAGTTCGTGCTGGAACAGCTGGCCGGTGACGAGCTGGATGAGGTCACTTTTGACAGTCTGATTGCCACAGGCTTCAACCGGGTGATGGCTACCGTGGGATACCGTGAAAAGGACAATCCTCAGTATCGATACACCTACCTGAACGACATGATCACCACGACGAGTCGCGGGTTCATAGGGCTGAGCGTCGAATGCGCGCGCTGCCACGATCACAAGTTTGATCCGATTCCCCAGCTGGACTACTACCAGATGATGGCCGTCTTCTTTCCTTATGTGAAGTACGATCACCCGCTCGCCTCAGACGCGGAGGTAGCTGCTAACGAGGCACAAAAAACCGAGATACAAGAGCGTACTGCTCCCCTCAAGCAGCTCATCACTGAGATTACGGCACCATACACCAAGGCTGCCTGGGAAAAGGAACTGGCAGAATACCCGGAGGAGATCCAGCTCGCCGTTCGCACAGCGGAGAAGGAGAGAACTCCGGGGCAGAGACTCCTTGCAGACCAGGTGCTTGCAATTGCTGGAGTACGGGGGTACAGCGAGCTGATTGGTTCTGAGGACAAAGCCCTCATCGCCAGGATTACCCAGCGGATCCAGGAGATCGAGAAGGAACTGGAACCCCTTCCAGTAGCCATGGGGATTCGAGACGGGGACTATCGGTTCGAGCCTGACGGGGCCGGGGACGAATTACAGCCCGGTAAGGGAGATCGGGAGTTTTACAACTTCGAGGGTACCTTTCTTCCGCAGCCTGACAAGCAGTATGTTCCCCCGCCGGCGTATTTCCTGCCTACGGGCGACTACCGCAACAAGGGTCCCGCAGTAGAGCCGGGTTTTCTCCAGGTGATCGGAGGAGGAGATTTCCCACCCGCACGATTGCCCTCGAGCCGGGCCCAGACCAGCGGGCGCCGCCGGGCTCTGGCCGAGTGGATCGTCTCAAAAGACCATTCCCTCACGGCCCGTGTGATGGTCAACCGCATCTGGCATCATCACTTTGGCCGGGGCATTGTCAGCACCCCCAGCAACTTTGGTCTCATGGGCCAGCTTCCCTCCCATCCGGCCCTGCTCGACTGGCTGGCCACGGAGTTCATCCGGGTGGGTTGGAGTGTCAAGGCAATGCACCGCCTGATCATGACCTCCCGGGCCTATCAGATGTCGGCCACCGGCTACAGGGCAGAGAATCACGAGAACGACCCAGAGAATGTCTATCTGTGGCGCTATCCACAGCGTCGGCTGGAGGCCGAAGCGATCCGGGACATCATTCTGGCTGCCAGTGGGAAACTCAACTTGAAGGTGGGAGGAAAGCCCTTTTTTCCTCCCATACCGGAAAGAGTCGTGGAGTCCTTCAACAAGGGGAGGTGGGAGGTCAATGAGGAAGGGCCCGAAGTCTGGAGGCGCAGTGTCTACTCCTACTGGAAACGGGGAATGCGTTACCCCCTGTTCGATGTTTTCGACCTGCCCGGTTCCCATGTCACCTGCGAGCGGCGCACTACGACAACCGTACCCACGCAGGCCCTGACTCTTCTCAACAACGAGTTTGTTTTGCAGCAGGCCGGGTACTTTGCCGAGCGCGTCGTGCGGGAGGCAGGCCCCGAACCGAAAGACCGGATCAACCGGGCCTACGAGATTGCGCTGAGCCGCGAAGCGATGCCGGTTGAGCTGGACAACAACCTGACGTTCTTGCGTCGGCAGCGCTCCTATCATGCCGGCCGCGCGACGACTCAGCCGGATCGGGAAGCACTTGTTGATCTGTGCGACGTCCTCCTGAATCTCAACGAGTTCGTATATATTCAGTAGTACCGAAAACACATGAGTCCGAGGCGAGACGCAAAAGAAATGCCGGTGACGCCCCTTTGCAGTTGCAAGAAGAATAAGGAGAGTTTCCTCTCCCGCCGGGATTTTCTGTTCGAGGCCGGCGAAGGGATCAGCGGGCTGGCACTGGCGTCCCTGCTTGCTCAGGATGGCCTCCTGGCTGCTTCTCCCGAGGCGGCAGGTTCAGCCTGTGCGGATTCGGGCGGCGTCCAATCTCCCCTGAGTCCGAAGCCAGGCCATTTTCAACCGCGTGCTAAGGCTGTCATTTCGCTCTTCATGAGCGGAGGCGTGAGTCACGTGGACACCTTCGATCCCAAGCCGATGCTGACGAAATTCCATGGCCAGCCTCTCACCGGCAAAGGGCGGGTCCGGGTACGGCAGGGCTATCCAGGGCCTTTGATGCGCAGCCCTTTCCAGTTCAAGAAGTACGGACAGTCGGGAATCGAAGTGTCGGAACTGTTTCCCCACGTCGGATCCGTGGTGGATGATCTAGCCGTGATCCGCTCCGGGCAGGGTCGCTCGAACGATCATGTCGTTGCCCACTACGAATGGAACACGGGATCTCTCCTGATGGGTTATCCAAGCGTGGGTTCCTGGGTGACTTATGGACTGGGAAGCGAGAATCAGAATCTGCCGGGGTTTGTGGTCATTTATGATCACCGGGGCGGCCCTTTCAGCGGCCCGGCCAACTGGAGCAGTGGTTTCCTCCCTGCCGCCTACCAGGGGACAGTGTTTCGGTCCACCGGAGATCCAATTCTGGATCTCAAGCCGCCCTCCTATGTCACTCCGGAGCAGCAACGGGCACGGCTCGATCACCTGGCCCTGCTCAATGAAGAGCACGCCCGGGAGTACCCCGCCAGTACAGAGTTGGCGGCCCGTATTGCCTCATACGAGCTGGCCTATCGCATGCAGGCCTGTGCTCCCGAGGCAGTGGATCTCTCCAGAGAAAGTGAGGGCACGAAACGCCTGTACGGGATGGACGACCCAACAACTGAACCGTTCGGAAAGCAGTGCCTGCTGGCCCGGAGACTGGTGGAAAGGGGCGTGCGCTTTGTCCAGCTCTACAACGGAGCTCTGGTGCGACAAAACGTTGACACCTGGGATGCGCACGGCCATCTGGTCGAGAATCACACCCGTCACGCGCGCGAAGTGGATAAGCCCATGGCTGGCCTGATTCAGGACCTGAAGCAGCGTGGCATGCTGGATGAGACACTCGTCATCTGGCATTCCGAGTTCGGGCGGATGCCGATTTCACAGCGGGGTGTCGGGCGGGATCACAATCCGGGTGCCATGAGCCTGTGGATGGCTGGCGCCGGTATTCAGGGAGGCCAGGTTATCGGATCAACCGACGAGTTCGGTTATAAGGCTGCGGAGCAGGTGGTGACCTACCATGACATCCACGCTACGCTACTCCACCTGCTGGGAATGGATCACCACCGCCTGACCTACTTCTTCAACGGCCGCCAGATGCGCCTCACCGATGTGCACGGAGAGTTGATCTCCCAGATTGTGGCCTGAGGCCAGAAGAAGACGCAGAGTGGGAGGCGTGCTCGGGGATGCTCCCGAGAATTTAAACGGGCGCCGTCCCCGAGCCGCCTCCCACTTTCCGATCTGAAACCAGGAACTCCGCGGTACCAGATTTTCTTTTGTCCCAAAAGCGACTATGATCTGGGTCTACCTTCAAGAGAATAAGGGAGAGCATCGAGACGGGCTGTCAAGTCGTTCAAGGTGAGAGAGGGAACCATGAGCTACGGAATTGGCAGACATTGGCTCACCGGTACCGGGTATACGTGGATTCTTCTCCTGGTACTTGCCTCCTGCGGCACCCCCCCGACGGAGGGTGACTACCTCTCACCGGAATTGCGGGCCCGCGTGGAGCAGCTCAAGAAGGAGGCTGCAACGACTCCCACCAGCGCCGAGAACCTCCAGAGTCGTACCGACATTTTCTGGGACTGGGCTAACGCCTATACGCTCACGGGAGGGCCAATTCCCGCCAACATGCCCCTGTGGGTGGTCTCTATCCGGATGGCCGCGACCGACGGGTGGGAAGCTCCTGGGCCGTGGCTGCAGATTGTAGACGACTACATTGAGGAATTGACTCTCAAGGACGAGCATCCCGAGGGGCTCGGTGAGTTGAAAGTTACCTCTGAAGCGCCTCTGGTGGCGGCCGGGTGGGCCACCGTGGAGCAAACCTACACGGTCGGCTCCATCCCCATGCAGCCCGGCGGCGGATTCATGGCGGCCAAGCAGAGCTCCCAGGGGCCGGATCCTTTTCAGAATGAGGACGCGGCCACCGACTGGTATGTCACGATCCGCTCCTCGAATCCCGAGGCCCAGTTCCAGCGCTTCACCCGATCCCTGGACGGCATGCACGGGGGCCGCTCCAAGACAGAAACTCCCACCTTTATTCTGGAAGGCACTTCGCTGCAGCCGGGAGATACCGTGACTGTCACTTACGGCGACACTTCGGGTGGGTCTGCAGGTTTCCGGGTCCAGCCTTCAACGACCGACGAGCTTCTGTTCCCGCTCTATGTTGACCTGGAGGGAAACGGCAATTTTCTGACTTCCTCCTGGCCGGGACTGCCCATATCTGGAGGCGAAGTCCACTCCGTTCACGGTTTTGTCCCTTCCATCGTCGGAGTCGGCGAGGCTTTCGAGGTCTCGGTGCGCAGCGAGGATCGCTATCTGAACCGGGCCGGCGGATCCCTGCCCGGGTATCAGGTTTATTTGAACGAAGAGCCTTTCGGGGAGATTCCGGCCGGCGAACAGGCGATCCATCTGCTGGAGGGAATCACCATCGATGCGCCCGGTGTGTACCGCTTCCGCTTTGAGTCGGCCGATGGCAGCATCCGGGGGTCGAGCGATCCGATCTGGGTTCGGGAGGAGATCGGGGATCGGGTCTACTGGGGCGAGACCCACGGGCACACCGGGTTTGCCGAAGGACAGGGCTCAGCCGAGGAGTTCTTCCGCTTCGGCCTGGAAGACTCGCGCCTGGACTTTCTCACCTTGTCCGAGCATGACATCTGGCTGGATGACTTTGAGTGGCAGGCCCTCAAGGATCTGGTCGTCAAGTATCATCAGCCGGGGAAGTTCATCCCCTATCTTGGGTACGAATGGACGATTTCGATCCAACGCGGCGGTCACCACAACGTTCTGTTCCGAACTCCCGAAGACAGGAGCATGGTCCCGGCCCAGGAGGCGAATCGTCTCCCACTACTCTACCAGGGCATCCACGAGGCGAATGATCCCGAGGATGTGCTCATCATTCCTCACGCGCATCAATCCGGAAACTGGGCGCAAAACGATCCGGAGCTCGAGAAACTGGTTGAAATCTATTCTATGCACGGCAGCTTCGAGTGGTTTGGAAACATGTATCTGAAGCGCGGGCACGAAGTGGGTTTCATCGGCGCCTCCGACACGCATCAGGCCAAACCGGGGTACAACCACCCCATGTTCCACCCCTCCAGACTGGGACAGGTCTCCGGTCTGGCGGCCATCCTGGCCCCCGAGAAGACCAACGACGCGATCTTCGATGCCATGCGCGGTCTGGCTGCCTATGCCACTTCCGGTCAGAGGATCATTCTGCAGGCTAATCTCAATGGTGCCCGGATGGGCACCCGGCAACCCTATACTCGGGAGCGAGTGCTGGAGTGCCGGGTGATGGGTACCTCACCCATCGATCAGATCGAAGTTATCAAGAATGGTGAAGTCGTCTACGGGCAGGATTTCCTTGCCACACCACTGAACTCTCGGGTGTGGATTCAGGTGGCGTTCGAATCGTCCTCAGAAGTGTTCGGAGAAGAACCGGACAACCCGCGACCTTATCGTCAGTGGATTGGAACAGTAGATGTCAGCGGTGCCCGGATCCGCTCCGTCCGGACCCCCGGTTTCGACAACCGTCACTTTGAATTTGCCGCCATTGACGGGGACAGCTCGAATCGGATCCGTTTTCACAGCGAAACCCGTGGCCGCCGGGACGTGATGCTGGTCGAGCTGGACGGAGCCGGGGGGAGCACCGTGTTCCGGTTTCAAACCGAAGCGCGCAGGGAGCTCAAGTATTCAGCTCCGGTCAAGCGCCCGCTGGCTGAAATCCAGGCGGTGGATGTACGACTTCGTCTGGGCAACCTCAGCGGAAACCGGCTTTCCCACGAATTCCAGGTGGGAGAACACGTCGATGCGATCCGTCTCCAGACCGTCGATCCCGAAGGCTCTCCCGACCAGACCTTCCGGTTCACGGACCTGGAATCTCCCGGTCAAGGAGACTATTACTATGTTCGCGTGACTCAACTGGATGGCGGCCGGGCCTGGTCCAGCCCCTTCTGGGTGGGAGAAAAGAAAGTGGAGAACTGATGAAGTCTAAACGGCTGGCCAGTCGGCTTCTGATGGCAACTATGCTTGTGTCCTGTGGTAGGACAGAACCTGAGGAGGCCGGGCCTCCCAACATCGTCATCCTTTTTGCCGATGATATGGGGTACGGCGACCTTTCAAGCTATGGGCACCCAACGATTCACACTCCCAACCTGGACCAGCTGGCCCGGGAAGGGATCCGATTGACCTCTTTCTATGTAGCGGCGCCCGCCTGCTCCCCGTCCCGGGCAGCCCTGCTGACGGGGCGCTATCCCTTGAGGACCGGTATGCCCGGTGTCATCGGACCCGACTCGGAGCGAGGGATGAAACTATCGGAAGTGACCATGGCCGATGCCTTGAAGGGACAGGGCTACCAGACCATGGCCATCGGGAAGTGGCACATCGGACACGCGAAACCAGAATTCCAGCCTACCGCCCGGGGCTTCGACCACTACTATGGCCTGCTTTACAGCCACGACATGATTCCCCCCTGGATACAGACGGAGAAGCCTCTCGAGCTCTACCGCGATAGCGAGCCGATTGAGAACCCCGCCGACACGTTTACGATTACCAGGCGGTACACCGAAGAGGCCGTCCGATTCATTCAGGGCGCTACCCAGCCGTTTTTTCTCTACCTTGCCTACAACATGCCCCATCTTCCGGTGCGAACCTCTCAGGAGTTCCTGGGGAAATCGCGAGCCAACCTTTACGGAGATGTGATCGAGACGATCGACTGGAGCTCGGGCCAGATCATGACCGCGCTGCAGGAGAAGGGGGTCGACCGCAACACGGTGATGGCTTTCTCCAGCGACAACGGACCCTGGACCAACATGCCTCCACGCATGCTATACGGTGGCGTCGAGTACTGGCACTCCGGATCGCAGTCACTGCTGCGCGGCGCCAAAGGAACCTCTTACGAAGGAGGCATGCGGGTGCCGGGAATCGTTCGATGGCCGGCCCGGATCCCTGCCCATCAGGTTTCCGCGGACATGGCTTCTACGATTGATTTGTACGCGACCTTTCTGGAGGTGGCCGGCGCCGAAGTGCCGGAGGACCGGCCTGTGGACGGGATGAACATCCTTTCCTTTCTGGAGGGCAAGTCACCTTCTCCGCGGGAGGAGTTTTTCTATTTCAGGGGAATGACTCTGGACGCGGTGCGCGTCGGCGAGTGGAAGCTGAGAATGTCGTCTGCGGATCGTGATTTTGTTCGCGGCCACGCACCAGAAGGGGGATCTACTTCTGAAGATGAACCGCTCACGCCAGAACTGTTTCACCTGGAACGCGATCCTGGCGAGAAGTGGAACGTGGCCGAGGAAAACCCCGAACTGGTGGAGCGCCTCATGGAGCGAATGCGCAGCTTCGCCGCCGGAGTCGAGGGCGCCCGACTGAACTTTTGAGATGGGTTCTGGGTTCTAGCCCGGATTATGCAAGAGATCTGAATCCGAGTGAGATTTGGGTCCAGAAAAAAAGCCGTAGCCCTCTGATATAAAAGGGTTTACATAAAAACAACCCTAAACAGGAGCTACGGCTATGTTGAAAACAGTCTGCCAGAATACCCTGCCATTTCACAGCCACAGAGACATCACAGCTCGTTTTGATGGAGGGGAGCCTCACTTCCGACGCAGGATGGTTGTTGTTTGGATCGCTGGATCGGCAACATCGATTGTGCGAGGGCTTCAGTTCGTGTATTGCGGAAAGCCGGGACCGACGCTACATTCGTCATGACCTGTTGAAGTTGATCCGACAACGAGTGTTGCAGATCGTGGCCGGCTACGAAGACTGTAATGACGCCGATACGCTGCGCTCGGATCCGATGCTCAAGACAGTCTGTGATCAGTTGCCCGAGAGCGATCCCGATTTGGCCACCCAGCCGACTTTCTCCCGCTTGGAGAACTCCGTCACCAAGAAGGATCTGATGCGTCTGAGCCGGTGGCTGCTACGCCGTTATGTGCGCTCCCTGAAGAAGAGACGTCCCGCCAAGATCATCCTGGATCTGGACAGTACCGACGACCACACTCACGGCCAACAGGAGTTCGCCTTCTACCACGGGTATTACCGAAACCACATTCTGCATCCTTTGCTGATCTTCGATGCCGCCACGGGAGACCTGGTCTGTGCCGTGTTGAGACCTGGCAACAAGGGGGCTGCCTCTCACATCGTGCCCATTCTGAAGCGCGTCGTGGAGGCCATCCGACAAGCAGTGGGGACGGATGTCGAGATTGAGATTCGGGCCGACAGCGGCTTTGCCACGCCTCGGCTCTACGAGTTCTGTGAAGGTGAAGAGAATCAACTCCAATATGTCATTGGGTTAAGTCGCAACCCTCGCCTGCAGCGAGTGGTCGAGCCCCTGCTGGATTCGACTCGGCTGCAGTTCGTTGAGCGGGAGGAAAAACAGCGTCAGTTTGACGAGTTTCTTTATCGAGCCAACAGCTGGGATCGATCCCGTCGCGTCATTGTCAAAGTGGAGGTCGATCAGCGTGGGATCAATCGTCGCTTTGTAGTTACCAACCGGGACGATCTCTGCTCCCAATCACTTTATGACCACTACACAAACCGAGGGCAGACCGAGAACTTCATCAAGGCCTTTAAGAATCATCTGGGCATGGACCGACTCAGCTGTCATCGATTCCTGGCCAACCAGTTTCGACTCCTCCTGCATGCACTGGCTTACCAGATGTTCGTGCGCCTGCGCGACTATCTTCACGGAACCCCCTGGCACAAGCTCGAAATCGAAACCTTACGTCGTCGTGTCCTCAAGATCGGGGCCCGGATCCGACAAACCACTCGACGCATCTGGGTCCATCTTTCCTCAGCCTTTCCCGAACAACCCCTCTTCCACCTCGTCTTGAGTCGCCTGAACTCCAGTTAGCTTTTCCCAGCTCCCCCGAAAAACCGCTTCCGACACTCATCCAGGCCCAGATCTGTCTGAAATTCACTCCCCAAACCACTCAGACGCCTCGCCAACCCATATTCTTCGCAAATCCGCCTGTCACACCTGCCCGCTTCCGAGTTGGGCCACTTCTCGAGTCGTTTTTCAACAGCGGATTACGGTTCTTGCATAATCCGGGCTAGGAAGTGGGAGGGCTTGGACCTCGACCGGGAGGATTTAAACGGCCGCTTCCCGAGGCCCCTCCTACTTCCAATCTGAAATCTGGGATTCCTAGAACGTATACTTCAGGGCAAACTGAATGATCCGCGGCTGGCTGGCCCGGGTGAGGATGCCCGAGGCTGCACTGGCGGCATTGATCTGAAAAACCGGGTTATTGTTGAGCCCACCCAGGTGAGGTGTGTTGGTGAAGTTGAAGGCCTCGAAACGGAACTGGATCCGATGCCCTTCCCAGGGCAGGACAAAGTACTTGGAGAGGAGAAAGTCGATGTTCTTGAAGCCCGGCATCTCCAGGATGCCCCTTCCCACATCCCCAAACTCGGCCGCTGGCCCCGCTACGATGGCCGAGGGATTCCACCAGGCCATGGAATCCCGCTCCAACTCGGGAAGATTCGGCTCGCCCGCCAGGATGCCCCGGTAGGCGCCTCCAGTGTTCTGCGTATCGGGGGTGAAGCGGGTGGTGGCCCAGGGCCCGGATTGCAGCGAGAGAATGGTTCCCAGCTGCCACCCACCCAGCACCCAGCCGGCCGGTCCGGATTCAAAACGACCCTTGCCCGGTCCCGCCGGCAGTTCGTAGAGAACGCTCAAGTTGTAAGCGAAATCCCGGCTCAGGGCACCAGGTCCCCGGTTTCTCCACAGATCCTTGGCATAAGGGGTCAGGGGGTTGCCTCCCCCGGTGATCCCCTCGGTGCGCTCATTCAGGCTGGAGATGCCATAATCGAGGCCCTTCGACCAGGTAAAGGAACTGGTGAAGCTGAGACCGTCGCTGAAGCGCTTTTCGGTCTTGAACGTGAAGGCGTTGTAGCTGGAGTTGAGAACGTGTTCTCCGGTGGTCTGCCAGTTGAAGAGTTGTCTCACGGTATTCGCTTCCACGGGCGATGGAGTCCGCCGCCGGGTCACATGCCTGGCAGGTAACTCTCCCGGCTCCAGCGGGGAACCCCAGTTCCGATTCCACCAGGGCAGGTGGCCCGCGGAGTTGCCGTTGTAGCCCACAGTCATCAGAATGTTCCAGGGCAGCTGATGCTGGATGTCCAGAAACCACTGGCCGACCGAGATCGTGTCCTTGTAAAAAGGTACGTTGGAAGCTCCCCCGCTGCCCAGAAAGGTGAACTCGAAGAGGTTGGGATCAGGCTCGTTGATTTCATAGAGAGGGAACCCTGCCGAGACCGTGGTGGCGGGGATTTCGCGGCTTCCGGGACTGATGTTGGAATTCAGGACCTGCGGCCCGCCGGAATTGAAGCGGTTCGACATGATCCCGGCAGTTCCGTTCTCCGAATAATAAAGACCACCGCCGGCTCGAATTACTGTGTTGTCCGTAATCCGATAGGCAATCCCGATGCGGGGTGCAAAATTACTGTAATCCAGGCGGCAGCCGCAATCGTCGCCACCGTCGGGGGACTCCCAGACTTCAAACCGCACGGGCAAAACGGGCGAGACTTCGTCCACCTGCCCCGACCACACGGCTCTGGCGTTTTGAAGTCCATTTCCCGTTTTCACCCTGGGTTGCAGGAAGAGTTCATAGCGCAGGCCCAGGTTCAGGGTCAGCCTGGGAGTGATTCGCCAGTCGTCCTGGGCATAAAAGGCCCAGGACGGAACCTTGATGTCTTCACCCTCGGGCAGGTTGGTAGCGCTGCGCCAGGTCCAGCCCAGCATGGCGTCGGCGATAGCGTGGCCGGTCAGTCTCCGGCTCCCGGGTCCCTGGGCGAGGTTCGGAAACCGGGCCGTGTAGCGGCCGTCGAAGACCATTGTTCCCATGTTGTTGTTTAGCTGGCTGCGAAAGTTGTCCCAGCGCCGGTATTCGACACCAAACTTGAGACTGTGTGGTCCCACATCCCACAGCAGGTTGTCTGCAATCGTGTAGGTATCCAGCCTGCCGGAAAGCGTGCCCCCCGGAGAGCCTCCCCCAGGAGGTCGTAAATACCCTGGAACTGGAAGAAGACCAGACCGAGGTGGTGCCTGGGATCCAGGGCCCGCTCCGGGTGCTGTTCGGGGGCGGCATTCGGAATCCCGAACCGGGCGTTCAGATTCTCGGTGTGCTCGTCGATGCGGGAAGCCGGAAACAGGGAGAAGCCGCCCCGAAGCTCATTGTGTACGCCGGAACCGAGCGTGGCACTGTAATTGGCCGAGAATTGTTTGGTACGAAACTCCGAGAAGCTTGCGGCCCGGGCTGGGAACGGCAACTGGACGCCCCGGACACTGTCGTCGTTGCGGTGCGAGAAACGGCCAAAGATGCGGTGGTTATCGCTGAAGTTGTGGTCGATCCGGACGTCGTAGAACTCACTGTCGTTATAGTTCTCTTGGATGTGAAAGTAGTTGAGCTGCGAGAATTCCGCCCCCGCCAGGTTGGGAAGCGGGAAGAGGTGCAGCACCTGGATGGCCGCAGCATCGATGCGGCCCTGCGGGATGACGTTGTTCGCGAACTGTGTCGTGCGTTTCGCCCCTTGTCCGGTGCCGACCAGGCTGAGTGGATCGTAGATATCCGGACAGCGGCCGTTGCGACTGCAGTCTTCCTGCGAAAAGTCGCCCACCCGGGCCAGCGGGCTGGGGACCCGGCGCAGAAAAGAATCCGGGCCCGACACCATGCGGGTCCCCTGAAAGCTGAAAAAAAAGAACGTTTTGTTTTTGCTTATGGGCCCGCCGATGGTGCCTCCGAACTGGTTGCGGATATAGGGAGGCCGCTGGGTGATGAGTTTATTGGTGTCGGGATCGCGCGGCCCATCGCGGTTGAACATGAAATTATTGGCAGCCACGGCTGCATTGCGGTGGAATTCGTAAAGATTGCCGCGAAACCGGTTGGTTCCCCCCCTGGTGGTAATGAGGACCGTCGCTCCCGCCTTCGTTCCGTACTCGGCCGAGGTGTTGTTGGTGATGACTTTGAATTCGGCAATGGCCTCCGGCGGGGGCTTGGCAGCCTGGGCCTGGGTGCTCAGCGGCCCGAAAACGACCCGGCCGGTGTTGTCGATGCCGTCCAGCGAAATGGCCACGTGCTCCATGGCCAGTCCACCCGCTCGAAAACCTCCCTCCTCGGAGCTTGCGGTCTGCTCCCCCCGGCCGGCCTGGGCGCCGCGCAGCACGCCGGGGCTGAGCCCGGCCAGAGCCAGGACATTGCGCCCGTCCAGGGGCAGTTGCTCGATCTGTTTGGGGTCAATGACCGTGGCCATCTCGTAGGGCTTCAAATTGATCCGGGCGGCAGAAGAGGCCACCTCGACCACGTTGCTGGGAGCTCCTACCGAAAGCTGGAAGTTCTGCTCCGTGGCCTGCCGGGAATCGAGCAGCAGCTCCAGCTGCCGGGTGTCAAAGCCGGTTAAGCTGGCGCTGACCCGATAATGCCCGGCCAAGAGCTGGGGCACCGAGTAGCGGCCCGAGTCACCCGTCACGGTCTGCCTGGAGACTCCCGTGTCCAGATTGATCACGGTGATTTCAACTCCGGGCATGACACCTCCGGTCGAGTCGGTGATCCTTCCAGAGATTCTGGAGTCCTGGGCCCGAACGGTGGCCGCGAAGAGCCAGAGCGTGGTCAGAATGAGTCCGTACCTGGAAAGTTCGGCAAAGACAGAAAAGTGCCGACGCCTGCACATAATTGGTCCGCTCTCCCACAACCTTCTAACGCCGGTCCTGGGCGCAACGATTCAATGCCGGCGCCGCTACGAGCGTGTTGTAGGGCTTGATCTGTAACCAAATGATAGACGAATTCCCAGAGAACCTGCAGTCAAATCACGAACCCACAGGCCAGATGGAACACACCGAGGAAGAAGATTCCCATTGGTAAGGGCTGGAAGCGGACATATTCGGGCATCGAGGCAATGTCTGAATTTGTCTGTTGTCCGATGACCTGAAATCGCGTGAAACTCTCGAACATCAGGCTATTGGGCTTCTCACTGCATCGCCACCCGAACGCATCCTTCAAAAGGAGCTTCGGGATCCCAGTGAGATAGCGCCTCGGAAGAATAGCCAAGGCAAAGCTTCCGCTCTTGGGCAACGGTGATGGATGAAAGGTAAGGCGCAGAACCCGGCAAGAGCGGCGACTACATCAACAGGAGAGGTAGATCCATGAACTGGAAAAAGAAATGTATTTTTCTTGCAATGGCGAGTTTTCTGACAACGAGTCTCACTCTTGGCAGCGGACCCTGGACTCGAGCACCACTGGGAACGCCCATTGCAGTGCTGGCCCTCGACCCCACCAACCCCTCCACCCTTTATGCCGGCGGAAACGGCGGGTTGTTCCGGAGTACCGACATGGGAGCCAACTGGGTTGCCATCACCAGTGGCCTGACCAACACGGCCGTCTTTGCGCTGGCCCTCGACCCCACCACTCCCTCCACCCTGTACGCCGGCACTCGGGGGGGCGTGTTTCAAAGCACTGACATGGGAGCCAGCTGGGTTTCGATCAATAATGGTCTGACCGACACTTTTGTTCTTGCGCTGGCCCTCGACCCCATCAACCCTTCCATCCTCTACGCCGGCACTGCCTTCGGCGGGGTGTTCAAGAGCAGCAACAGTGGAGCCAACTGGGTGGCGATCAATAACGGCCCGACGAGCACTGCCCAAGTGCTGGCCCCCGACCCCACCAATCCCTCAACACTTTATGCCGGTACTTCCAGGGGTGGGGTGTTTCGTAGCACCGACAGTGGAGCCAACTGGGTGGCGATCAACAACGGGCTGATCCCAAATAACATCGGCAATATTGATGTCCGAGCGCTGGCTCTCGACCCCACCGACCCCTCAACACTTTATGCCGGCACTGGCCGAGAGGGAATGTTTCGTAGCACCGACATGGGAGCCAACTGGGCGGCCATCGACGATGGCCTCACCAACACCTTCGTCCGGGCGCTGACCATCGACCCCACCAACTCCTCCAACCTTTATACAGGTACTCTCGGGGGGGTGTTTCAGAGTACCGACAGGGGAGCCAACTGGGCCGCGATCAACAATGGCCTGACCGACCCCCCCGACTTGCCTCAGCCTAACGTGCTTGCGCTGGCCATCGACCCCACTAACCCCTCCAAGCTTTATGCCGGCGGAAACGCCGGGTTGTTTGGGAGCGCCGATATGGGAGCCAGCTGGGCGGAGATCCAGGTGGGCCTGACCGACCCTGGCGTCATCGAGCTGGCCCTCGACCCCACTAACCCCTCCACCCTGTATGCCGGCACCGGCGGAGAGGGGGTGTTTCGGAGCACCGACAGGGGAGCCAACTGGAAGGCGATCAACAACGGCCTGCCCCCAAACAACTCGGGCAACATTACTGTTTGGGCGCTGGCGATCGACCCCACCAACCCCTCCACCCTGTACGCCGGCCGTAGTGGAGGGATGTTTCGGAGCTCCGACAGGGGAGCCAACTGGGTGGAGATCAACAGCGGCCTCACCACCACTCCCGTCCGAGCCCTGGCCATCGACCCCACCAACCCCTCCACCCTGTATGTCGGCACTTTCTTTGGCGGCGTCTTCAAGAGCACCGACATGGGAGCCAACTGGGCGGCTATCAATAATGGCCTGACCGACCCTGTTGTCCGAACATTGGCCCTCGACCCCACTAACCCCTCCACCCTCTATGCCGGCACTGACTCCGGCCGGGTGTTCAAGAGCACCGACAGGGGAGCCAACTGGACGCGGATGAGCAATGGCCTGACCAACGGTGAAGTCCATGCGCTGGCCATCGACCCCACCAACCCCTCCATCCTCTACGCCGGCACTTCCGGGGGCGGGGTGTTCAAGAGCACTGACCTGGGAGCCAACTGGACGGCGATCAATAATGGCCTGACTAACACCCTTGTCCTCGCCCTGGCCATCGACCCCGCCAACCCCTCCACCCTTTATGCTGGCACTAATGGCGGCCAGGTTGGTGGCGGAAGCGGGGTCTTTCGGAGCACCGACAGTGGAGCAAGCTGGGAGGAGATGAACAATGGCCTGACCAACGGTGATGTTAATGTGCTGGTCCTCGACCCGACCTACCCCTCCACCCTGTATGCCGGCACGGCGGGGGGAGTGTTTTCCCTTACTGAGGAGTCCCGTTGGCTTTACGCCGCCGGTACTTCCGCCGGCAACCAAGCCCAGTTCGACGCTCTGGCTCTGACCAACTTCTCCGATTCAGAGGCCAATCTGGACCTGGAAGCCATCACGCCTGCGGCCGCCAAAGCTTCCGTACAATCGAGGTTGTTTCAGGGCAACGACGACACGGCTTCTGTAATCCTGCAGTCGGGCCAGCAGACAGCCCGGCTACGAACAGATTTGTTTGCAGGTGACCCATCCGAACCAGCCTGGATCGAGCTGAGCAGTGATACTTCGGAGATCGGCACCTTCTTTCAATTCGGAACAGACACGCTGTCGCAGTTGGACGGGGGGGTAGCCATCACCCAGACCAGTACCCGGATGGTCTTTACGCGAGTCTTCGATGGACCGGAGGCCTTTGGAGGCGATGCGGCTACGACCCGGATATCCATTCTGAATCCCAATCCGGATGCAGTAACGATCGAGCTGAGCTATCAGCCTGCAGGCAATGCAGGAGCCGCCACTCAGGGAACCTCCAGTGCCACCCGAACGATTCCGGGACGAAGCTTTCTGGACGAGCGGCCTCCCGACCTGTTCGGGTTGAGCCCGCTGGGAGCACAGCTTTCTGGGGGCGTGATTGTTGCAGAAGTGACGGAAGGGTCCGGCGTGATGGGCTTCCAGCTGATCCAGTTGACGGATCAATCTACGGTGCTGGGTCTGAACGCAGCCACTGGCAACTCCACGAATCGAGCCTACTCGGCCCAGCTGGCCAGCCAGCCGGGGCTCTTTACCAGTGTCAATGTAGTCAACCTGGGGGAGGAGCCAAGAAACGTCACCCTCAGAGCCATTCAGGAAGACGGCACCGCTCAGGGAGATCCGCTGGCGCTGGTCCTGGGTCCGGGAGAGCAGTTCACGGAAGATGCCGGAGTGCTGTTTGGCTCAGCTTCGGCCGGAGCGTACCCTGCACAAGGCGAGAGCTTCGAGGGTTCCCTGGTCGTGGAAGCGGATGGAGATGGAGTGGTGGGCGATGTGATCTTTGGCGACTCGACAGACGTTGCCTATGCGGCTTCGCTGCCGCTGCAGACCGAGCCCTTCACCGAGGCTCTGTTCAACCAGGTGGCGAACGTCTCGGGCTTCTTTACCGGCCTGGCCTTTTTCTACCCGGGGCCGAGTCAGGGAAGCTCAGCCCAGGGACCAGCGCTGGAAGCCGAGATCACGATTCAAGTGTTCTTTCCCGGCGGTGAGATGGCGGGTGAGAGCAGCTTGACGCTGGCCGCGGGGGAGAGGATCTCCCAGCTGGTGGAAGAGGCGGAGCTGGCAGGAGGGTACGTGCGCATCTTCTCCACCCGCGCGATCATCGGTCAAATGCTCTTTGGCGTGATCGGCCCTGGGGGGATCCAGCTCTTCTCGGCTGTACCCCCGACAGTGGTTCGCTAGAGAAAGGGGATTGAGAGGCAAGTCCGGTTGTTACAGCTCGAGCAGGATCGTGTGGTCCGGGTCGGCAAAGGCCAGCAGCTCTCGCAGTTCGTCTTCGATCTCCGCTGCCAGATCATCCCGCCCCGCCTGGCGATAGAGTCTTGCCAGCTGCAGGCGGTTTCGCATCCAGAAACCATGGGAGTGATTGGAAAACGCCGCCCGGATTCGCTGGCGGTATTCAGTGGCTTCCTCCAGAACTTCAACTGCCCCCACCAGATCATCGTCGGCTTCCAGGGCCCGGGCCAGCGACTCCACACCCAGAAAGTATTGTGGTGCCAAAGGACCATCCATCTCAAGAAAGGCACGTGTCCCGGCCTCCAAAAGGGGCACAGCCTCTGCCCACTCGCCTTTCCTGACGGCCAACTCGCCCCGGACGAGCTGTGTGTCGGGCGGCCGCTTCATCTCCGCTTCATGCTCCTCCAGAATACCCTCCCGTACGCATAGCATCGCGGCGAAGCCGCTCCACTTAAAATTCCGCCCCATCTCGCTCCGAAAGGCTTCCAGGGTTTCTCGCAGTATCGAATCGCCGCGAAAAAAAGCGATCATGACTTCTTCCTGGGGGCCCGCTTGTCCTCGTGATCGGTACGCTTCCTGGAGGAGTTGCTCGTGTCGTTCTGCTTCCTCCAACTTGCCCAGGGCCAAGTGGAGCCGCATGGCCAGGGAATGCCAGCCCCAGAAATTGGCCCTGGATTCGGTCTCAATGAGGAGCTGCTTCAGGAGATCCAATTGCTGCAGGACCCCTGCTGGATTCGCCTCCATCCACCTTTCCAGGGGTGCAAAGGCCAGAGCGTGTAGTTCAGAGCCTCGATAGGGTCCGGGCAAGAGCGCCTCCAACGCTCGCTGATTGTAGCGACGTGCGCCGGCCAAGCTACCATGCATGAATAGGAAAGAACGGGAGGCCGTCACCTGGGCTTGCAGGTCACCGGGCAGGGCATCTGCCCGCCCGGCCCAGAGGAACGGGATCCTCCCGGTTTCGCCCAGCTGTTGCTTGCAGTGAACCAGGTTCTCTGTGCCCCAGAAATGCTCAGGCGCGATTGCCAGCAGAGACGTGTAGTAGCGGACAGCCTCCCGGAACTCTTTCTCTCTATCTACTGGCCGGGCATCAAAAGTCTGCAGATGGTAATAGCTGCCCAGAATGAAGAATCGTTCCCTGTCGCTCACCGCCTCGGCCACTTCAACAGCCCGCCGGGCAGGAGGCAGGTACTCTTCGGGTGCCTTCTCGTGGTTGCGCAGTCCATGAGCCAGGTAGATGTGCGCGGAAGCAAAGGAGGGATCGATCTCGACCGCTCGCTTTAGCAGCTCACTGGGGGGGATAGGGCCGCGGAAGCTGATGGCTTTCCGGTAGAGGCGGAGGGCTTCCAGAGAATCCGTGGTGACGTGAAAGATTCCTTGTTTTCGGTCGCTTCGTGGGCCGCGCTTAGCTGCTTCTTCCACCAGGGTCGCTCTCGGGAGTAAAGCAAGGTTCTCCTCCACGGCCTGTCCGGCCCAAGTGGAGAGGTTACTGACCACAGACGGAACTTGGCCTGGCTCGGCTGCTTTCAGGCTGGTTGAGGAAACCGTGACGCCTTCCAAGGGCTCCATCAGCTTCAAGCTCAGCAAATAGGCGGATCCCTGTTTCTCCAGACTGCCTGCCAGCAGGGCTCGAACTCCTGCATCCCGTTCGCAGACTTCCCGGGCCAGCTTCTCGTCCAAAGTCGTGTCTTCAGCTCTTCGCATCAGCTTCAGGGTGTCCTCAATCTGCTTTTTCGAGACCACTCGGACCGATCCGGGGCTGCTGATGTCCCTTTCCAGTTTCTCGGCGAGATCGTCGAACGCCGCTTCGCCTGTCTGGTTTTCGAACACGACCAGAACACGGTTCAACTCCGCTGCGGCAGGAATAGTTTCTGGCCCCTGGTCTGACTCCTCGGCGGCAGCATGCGGGGCCGAAAGTTGGGGCCAGAGCAACCACAGGCTGCCTACCAACAAGAAAGCGCCCGCGAAGGAGAACAAGACGGTGTGGTTCGCCATCAACGAACCATTCTTGAGCACAGGCATGCGCTTCTCGCGCCAGGCATCGATTTCCGACTTGTAGGCGTAGACACTGGCCTGCTGGCCATGAAGGTGACGGCGAATGGGAAGGTTTTCGGTTTCTTCCCAGCGGCGGACGGTGCGAACACTTCGATCCAGGTAAGTGGCGATCTCCTTCCAGGAGTCGAGACGATCCTCAGGAATTGCGCCTCCCGGCTTGCTGTCCGAACCGAAGCGAGAGCTGTCCAAGGGCTCCTCCCAGAAACCAAAGTGGGCTTTGGAGATTTCCCGAGATTTTAACAGAAATCAGGAAAGCCCCAAAAGGGGAGGACATCTGAAGCGGGGGACAAACGCGGCCAAATGGGCAATGTCCGGCTTTGTCCCTTGTGTGGCACACGCCTCACCGCAAAGACTCTCAGAGTGCTTTCGCAACAGAGCCAGATGAATAGGCGGTTGGAATTCCTATTACTCCTGCTACTTCTGCTGATGGTAGCCCTTGTCCTCGTGTTTCTGGTGGGCCATCTGCGAGCCGAGGATCGTCGCGGGGAATCGAACACCACCTCACTTCTGCAAACAGGGGCGGCGTTGACTTCTGTCGTCAAGTGGCCCTTCAGGGTCAGAGTCGAGGGAGCAGAAGAATTCTGGAAGTCGAACTCCAGATTCTTCCACAACCTTCATGCACTTCAAACCAAAGGAGGATTCGATGCGGAATCCAGAGAGGAAGATCACCATGGGGAGATACTTACGTCCCATTCTGGCGTTGAGCGTTGTCCTATCACCGTTGGTAACAACTCTAGATGGCGGGAAGCCAATTGATTTTGGTCCAGTTTGGGTTGAGCTAACCGGCGATGTAACCGGAGAGGATGGAGAAAACCCACTGGGAGGGCCCAGGCAGTCCTTCAACGCCCAATTCAGGAGTGGGAAAGAGGACAAGGTGGAAATTATACTTCGGAAGTTCAAGGTCGCGCATCCTTTTGCTCGGGAACATGATTTCTTTCCGGGCCAATACTCAGACCCGGATGGCGAGGCCTGCTTTGGTGAAGATGCTTGTAATGTTGCTGCTGCCGGCCTACGCCTCTTCGAGGATGGTAGTGCAACCTTCTCCGCATACCGAACCTGCCTGACCGCAGACGGCGAAGATCTTCAGGACTATCACTTTTTCTTGGAAGGGAGTTGGCTCGGTGGCGGGCTCGCTGAACTCAGAGACGTTCTCACTGCCGTTGGAGGCCACAGTTTTACTGCGGCCTTCGATCAGATGGAAATCACGGCGGACGGAAAGAAACACAACAGGCGCAAGAGCTGCCGCGGCACCTTCGCGGACGGCGCCGGTAGTGATTTCACACAAGTGACAGCTCACGTCACTTTCTAGAAGGAGCCAGCTCGTCCTCACCCCATGGCGCAAAGTCTTCTGCGACTACATCCCGGGAGGAAGTAGGTCCATGAACTGGAAGAAAACATTTGCTTTTGTCGCAATACTGGGTTTTCTGGGGACGAGTCTCACACTCGGCGCCGGACGCTGGACTCAAACGCCACCGGGAACGCCCCTCACTGTGTTCGCTCTCGACCCCAACAACTCCTCCACCCTTTATGCTGGTACTAGCTAGTTCCCATCCGCTCGCCTGTAAGTGATTGGAAATAAAGAGGAAAGACCACATTTTCGAGCTCCGATTTTGTCAGCATCTTTTGTTACAGTAAGAGTATCAAACCACTGAAACAAAAAGACTTACGGCAATCACGGAGCTCCGAAAATGCGAAAAAACAGAGAGAATCAGATGCCACTGACGCCACTTTGGCCGGATCACCGGCTGGGTGACGAGTTGCAGATGATCTCCCGAATCCTGGATAACAATCCAGAGATCCTGCACTGGGTTTTACAAGATCTGTCTGACAAGGCCGATCCCTGCAATGGCTCTCCGGGTCTGAGCGCTGAGCAAGTTGTGCGTTGTGCTGTGATTAAGAATTGGCACGGATTGTCCTATGAAAAGCTGGCCTTTCATGTGGACGACTCGGCGAGCTTCCGGGCCTTCTGCCGTTTGCCTCTAGGATGGTCTCCAGGCAAGAGCTGTCTTCAAGAGAACATCTCGAGGATTCAAGCTTCGACCTGGCAACGAATCACTCGGGTGTTGGTGGGTTGGGCCAAAGCAGAGGGGTTGGAGAAGGGCCGCAAGATCCGGGTCGATGCCACAGCTGTCGAGAGCGACATCCGCCATCCCTTGGACTCTCAGCTTTTGTACGATTCGGTGCGTAAGGTGACAGCCCTGTTGGGGAAGTTGGCTGAGCACTACCCGGTGGTCTACCACAATCATTGTCGGAGGGCCAAGAGGCGAGTGACGAACATCCGCAACAGCCGGGGCCAGAATCGGCGCCAATTCTACCAAGATCTGGTCAAGGTGTCGGGCCAGACCTATGGCTATGGCTGTCAGGCTCTGGAGAGCGCTGCTGGTTGGCAGGGGATCGAATCTGAGGTGATTCTCCAGCAGCTGCGTCACTATCTGGATCTACTGGGACGAGTCATCGATCAGACCGACCGGCGCGTCCTGCAGGGCCAGAAGGTTCCGGCCGCTGAGAAGGTGGTCTCGATCTTTGAGGAGCATAGCGACATTATCCAGACCGGGGGACGCGAGACGGTTTTCGGTCACAAGATCTTTTTGACTTGCGGCAAGACCTCACTGATCGTCGATTGTCTGGTCACGCAAGGCAATCCCGCCGACCAGGCGCAAATGCAGCCGATGCTGGAGCGTCAGCATCAGCTCTACGGGCGCTATCCTCGCCAAGCCAGCTTCGACGGGGGATTTGCCACTCAGAACAATCTGAGGTGGGCCAAGAAGCAAGGAATCCAGGACGTGGCCTTTGCCAAAAAGGCAGGGCTGAAGGTCACCGATATGGTGCGCTCCAGCTGGGTTTACAAGCAGTTGAGGCGCTTTCGGGCTGGAATCGAAGGCTGTATCTCGATGCTCAAACGGGTCTTCGGAGCGGATCGTTGCACCTGGAAGGGATGGGAGCACTTCCAGCAGTATGTGCATCTCTCGGTGCTCAGTTTCAATCTGTTGGTGTTGGCCCGGCTACGGTTGTAAACGAGTCGCTGGACGCCATAATGGAGGGGGGTTTTGAGGGTGAGGTGTTTGTCGAAAACTGCATCTGGAGCACTCGGCCGCCCGATCCCTGCTGTCGGCCGATACTGTCCCCCATGAACCGTTGTATCTGGTATAAAAAACAACCCTTTAGGAAGCTTAAATAATGGGTTTCCGGATGGGAACTAGCTAGTGCAGGCAGCGTGTTTCGGAGCACCGACAATGCAGCCAACTGGGTTTCCCTCGGCAACGGCCTGCCCCAAACCAGTATCGTTGCGCTGGCCATCGACCCCGCCAACCCCTCCACCCTCTACGCTGGCACGCGTGAGGGCGTGTTTAAGAGCACTGACAGGGGGGCCCACTGGGGGGAGATCAATAATGGCCTGACCAACCTCCGTGTCCAGGCTCTGGCCATCGACCCAACCAACCCCTCCACCCTGTATGCGAGCACGATCGCTGGGGTGTTCAAGACCACCAACATGGGAGTCGGCTGGGGGGCGATCAACAACGGCCTGACCAACACTTTTGTTCCGGTGCTGGCCCTCGATCCCACCAACTCAACGGTTTACGCCGGCACCAATGGAGGGGTGTTTCGGAGCACCGACAGAGGAGCCACCTGGGCGGCGATCAATAACGGTCTGACCAACATGTTTGTGCGAGCACTGGCCATCGACCCCACTAATCCCTCCCAGCTTTATGCCGGAACCAATCAGGGCGGGGTGTTTCGGAGCAGCGACAATGGAGCCAGTTGGGTAGCGATCAATAGCGGCTTGACCAACACGTTTGTGTTTGCGCTGGCCATAGACCCTACCAACCCCTCCATGCTGTATGCCGGCACCAATGGGGGGGCGTTTCGGAGTGCCGACAACGGAGTCAACTGGGTGGCGATCAACAACGGCCTCGGCGACCCCCCGGCGCTGCCCCAGTCTACTGTGCGTGTGCTGGCCCTCGACCCTGTCAACCCCTCCACCCTTTATGCCCGCGGCGACGCCGGTTTGTTTCGGAGCACCGACAGTGGAGCCAACTGGGCGCAGATCCTGGTCGGCCTGAGCGGCGGCGTTAGCGTGCTGGCCATCGACCCCACCAACCCCTCCACTCTTTATGCCGGTAGTGGGTCAGACGGTTTGTTTCGGAGCACCGACAGGGGAGCCAACTGGACGGCGATCAACAGCGGCGTGCCCCCAGGCAACTCGGGCAACACCGATGTCCGATCGTTGGCCATCGACCCCACCAACACTTCCACTGTGTATGCTGGCCTGAACGGCGGGATGTACCGGAGCATGGACATGGGGGCCAACTGGATGCAGTTGAACAACGGTCTGCCCAACACTTTTTTCCAGGCGCTGGTTCTCGACCCCACCAACACTTCCACGCTCTATGCTGGCACCATTGGCGACGGGGTGTTCAAGACGACGGACAGGGGAGCCAACTGGGTGGCGATCAATAACGGCCTGACCGACACGGATGTCTTTGCCCTGGCCCTCGACCCCACCAACCCCGCAAGGCTTTATGCCGGTACCAGACTGGACGGGGTGTTTCGGAGCACCGACAGCGGAGCCAACTGGACGGCGATGAACCAGGGACCGACCAACGCCGTTGTCCGAGCGGTGGCCATCGACCCCACCAATCCCTCTACTCTGTATGCCGGCACTGCCGCCGGGGTGTTTCGGAGTACCGATTTGGGAGCCAACTGGGTGGCGATGAACAACGGACTGACGACTGACGCTGTTGCCCGCGCGCTGGCCATCGACCCCACCAACCCCACCACCCTGTATACCGGTACGGAGGGGGGCGAGGTCTTTCAGAGCACCGACGGGGGAACCCGCTGGGCAGCGATAAATAACGGCCTGACGGCACGTCGTGTCATTGCCCTGGCCCTCGACCCAAGCTACCCGTCCACCCTGTATGCAGGCACTACTGAGGGCGTGTTTCACTACGCCCAAGGCTCCCGTTGGCTCTACGCAGCCGGTAACCCCTCGGGGACCGCAGCCCAATTCGACGGTCTGGCCTTAACCAACTTCTCCAATTCAGAGGCCAACCTGGACCTCGAGGCCGTCACGCCGGCGGCCGCCAATGCCTCCGTACAATCTAGGTTGTTTCAGGGCAACGGCGACACGGCTTCTGTAATCCTGCAGTCCGGCGAGCAGACCGCCCGGCTGCGCACCGATTTGTTTGCAGGTGACCCATCTCAACCGGCCTGGATCGAATTGACCAGTGATACTTCTGAGATCGGCACCTTTTTTCAGTTCGGAACTGACACGCTGTCACAGCTGGACGGGGGTGTAGCCATCACCGAAACCAGTACCAATCTTGTGTTTACCCGAGTCTTCGATGGACCGGAGGCCTTTGGAGGCGATGCGGCTACGACCCGGATTTCCATTCTGAATCCCAATGCTGACTCAGTAACGGTTGAGCTGAACTATCAGCCTCCGGGCAGTGAAGGAGCCGGCACTCAGGGAACCTTCAGCGTGGGCCGAACGATTCCAGGACGAAGCTTCCTGGACGAGCGGGCAGCCGACCTGTTCGGGTTGAGCCCGCTGGGAGCACAGCTTTCGGGAGGCGTGATTGTTGCAGAAGTAACGGAAGGGGCCGGCTTGATGGGCTTCGAGGTGATCCAGTTGACGGACCAATCTACGGTGCTGGGTCTGAATGCGGCTATTGGCAACTCGACGAATCGAGCCTACTCGGCCCAGCTGGCCAGCCAGCCGGGACTCTTTACCAGTGTCAATGTAGTCAACCTGGCCGAGGAGCCAAGAAACGTCACCCTCAGAGCAGTTCAGGAAGACGGTACCGCTCAGGGAGAGCCTGTGGCGATGATCCTGGTGCCGGGAGAGCAGTTCACGGAAGATGCCGGAGTGCTGTTTGGTCCAGCTTCGGCCGGACCCTATCCCGCCCAGGGGGAGAGCTTCGAGGGTTCGTTGATTGTGGAAGCGGATGGAGATGGAGTGGTGGGGGATGTGATCTTTGGCGATTCGACGGACTTTGCCTATGCGGCTTCACTGCCGCTGCAGACCGAGCCTTTCACCGAGGCTCTGTTTAACCAGGTGGCGAACGTCTCGGGCTTTTTTACCGGTCTGGCCTTCTTTTATCCGGGACCGACGGCGGGAAGCTCACCGCAGGGTTCTCCTGATGCCGAGATCACGATTCAAGTGTTTCTTCCCGGCGGTGAGATGGCGGGTGAGAGCAGCTTGACGCTGGCCGCGGGGGAGAGGATCTCCCAGCTGGTGGAAGAGGCGGAGCTGGCAGGAGGGTACGTTCGCATCTTCTCCACCCGCGCGATCATCGGTCAAATGCTCTTTGGCGTGATCGGCCCCGGGGGGATCCAGCTCTTCTCGGCTGTACCCCCGACAGTGGTTCGCTAGGGAAGAAAAGGGGACAGAGTAGACTGTCCCCTTTTCCTAGAAAGTGACGTGAGCTTCCACTTGTGTGAAACCACTACCGTCGCCGTCGGCGAAATTGCCGCGGCAGCTCTTGCGCCTGTTCTTTCCCCCTCCTGCCGAGATTTCCATCCGATCGAAGATCACAGCAAAACTGTTGCCTCCAGCAGCAGTGAGGACGTCTGTGAGATCATTCAGCCCTCCACCGAGCCAGCTCCCCTCCAAGAAAATGTGATAGTCCTGCAGATCTTGGCCGTCTGCAGTCAGGCAGTTGGGATAGTTGTCCAACGTGGCACTACCATCCTCGAAAAGGCGTAAGGCCCCCGAACCGGCGTCACAAGAACCTTCACCAAAGCAGACCTCGCCGTCGGGGTCGGCATATTTGTTCTCAAAGAAGTCATATTGCCGGGCAAAGTCCTGCGTGAGCTGGAGGTTCCGCACCACGATTTCCACCTTGTCCTCTTTCCCACTCCTGAATTGGGCGTTGAACGACTCTTTCGGTCCTGCAGTTATATCTCCTGTCAGCTCAACCGATACTGGACCGAAAGTAATAGGCTTTCCGCCGTGCAGGATTGCGACCAACACTAGCAAGAGGAGGCTGAACGCCAGAATAGGACGTAAGTGCCTTCCCATGGTGATCTTCCTCTTTGAATTCCGCATCATATTCTCCTTTGGCTCAAAGTGAATGAAGGTTGTGAAACTCTGGAGTTCGGTCTCCATAGTTTCCTGCTCCCCCGACTCTGACCACGGTAGGTCCACCCTGGCAACCGACAAAGTCGGACAATCTCGGGATGCCCGCATTTGTCTTGCCTGAAAAGCGGCTTTTTGGGGCTCTTTCCCACTCTGTCTGCTAGACTTACACAAATTCCCAATCCAAAAGCCGGGACGGATTCATGGCAAGATCCCATCAGGGTTCAAGCGAGACTGCTGACAACGATCGTTCTGTCGATCGCCTCGATTCCTGGAAGGAGATCGCCCTCTATCTGGGTCGGGACGTCAGGACCGTCTCCCGCTGGGAACAGGCCGAAAACCTGCCTGTCCATCGCCTCGTTCACGGCCGACAGGCCACCGTCTATGCCTACCGATCGGAGATCAATGCCTGGCTGGAGGACCGATCCGGTCAGCCCAACGGAAAACCGTTGTCCCGGCGGGGAAAGATTTTCTTTGCGGCAGTCCTGGTGGTGGGAATCTCTCTCGGATGGTGGGCGATCCGTGGGCCGTCAGGTGTGTCTGATCCGCTGCTTGTGGACCTCTCTGAGACTGCCAGGCCGGACCGTGTGTTGGTCGTGTTCGAAGACGAGAGCGTCGAAGCGGCTTTCGACGATCTGGACGGGCGACTGGAACGGGAGATCAGCAATTCCGGAGCGGTCCGGGTCATCTCGCGAAAACAGATCCAGGACACCCTGAGGCAGATGCGAAGACCCGAGGATACGAATCTGACGGTTGACCTGGCCAGGGAAGTCTGTGAAAGGGATGCAGGAGTTCGAGCTCTGCTGGCAGGAAGCCTGGAGAGACAGGGCTCCGCCTATTTGCTGAACTTTCAGCTGATCGAGCCGTCCGAAGGTGTCACGGTGGCCTCCACCAGCCTGAAAGCCGCAGGGCAAAGCAAGGTTCTGTCAGTGGTAGGTGACCTTTCCGCCTGGGTCACCCGGGCGGTGCGGGAGAACCTCGAATCACTCCCCGAACCAGATGGGCCCGGGCCATTTCAACAGGGCATCTTTCACGTCACCACAGATTCTGTGGAGGCCCTTCGGCTTTACCGGAGAGCCATTGCCTTCAACCCGGACGATCCTCCGCGCCATGCCCTGCTCCAGCGCGCTGTGGATATGGATCCGGCTTTTGCTTCTGCGCACATCCACCTGGCTCACACGCTGCGAAACCGCGGGAAGGGTGCCGAGGAGTTCCTGCCCCCTGCCCGGCGGGCAGTTGAGTTGGTCGGGGAGGTCACTGACAGGGAACGATTCTACATCCTGGGGAGTTACCGCCACCTGCGGAAAGAATTCCGCGAGGCAGCCCGCTACTACACGTCTCTGCTGGCAACCGCACCTGATCACTACTGGGGCACCAGCAACCTGGCACGTTGCTACGAAATGCTGGGTCCACCTCAGATGATCCCGATCGTCTGGGCCAGGCGGGCCGATGCCCTGCCCTATGACCTGCGGGCCCAGATGCAGGCATCGCGTTCCTTCGCCTTCACAAGAGGCGACCTGGTTCGGGCCAGCCTCTACAATCAGCGAGCCGTGGAGCTGCTCTCGTTTGGACCTTATGGGGGTCCGGAACTGGGAGCTCTGGCTTTTGCCACCTTCGAGAAGTGGGCCGAGGGGGATCCAGATGGGGTCCTGCAGGAAATGGATCTCCTGGAGCAGCTTCTCACCGAAACCCAGCCCACGCTCAATTTCTGGCACCGGCTGGCCTTGCGGCTCCATTTGGCCCTGGGCAGGCTCCAGGAAGCGGAAAGTCACCGACGGTTCGTGGAGGAAGAACGACGACGATTGGGAATGCCAAATAGCAGCAACGAAGTGCTGATCGCGTTCTTCCGAGGCGAAGGAATGCTGGGTAAAGCTCTGGAGCGGTTCCAGATCAGTATGCGGCAACAAGGCAGAAACATAGCGCCGGGTCTTGTCATGATGCTCTTGGTCCGGGAGGGCCTGCCGGTCGAGTATGAAGAAGAGATGCAGTGGGATGAAGATTTGCCACAAACACAACTCGTGCGCGGTGAGCTGGCCCTCACAAGGGGTGATTGGGCAGGGGCCATCCCCCTGTTGCAGGCAGGGGCCCACGACTTCTTTGAGAGGAAAGATAATTTGAGACCCGAGTACTTCCTGGGCATCGAGTCCCTGGCCCGCGCCCTGGAAGCCGGCGGCGATCAGCTGGGAGCCGTTGAGGTTCTGGAGGAAGCCACCCGACATCGCCAGCGGATCCGGGCGGCGTTTTCCGGTAACTCACAGGGTTTCTGGATGCGGGATCGCCTCCATCTGGCAAGACTTTATCGCCAGGCGGGTCTGGAGGACCTGGCAGAGGGGATCGAAGAAGAGTTGCGGAAACTACTGTCTCAGGCAGATCCTGACCACGCGATCCTACTCCAACTGTAGTAGCTGGATTTGTTGCCGCTGCCTCTCCCTGGGTCGTTCCCGGTGGCCAGTACCCAGCAGCGATCAGCCAGGGGGTGAAACGGCGCCGGCAGCGTCAGCGACCGGACAGTTTCTCAGCAAATCTTCGATGACTCAGGCTGGGGAAACGCCGGCGCACTTTCGACAACTCGTCGATGTCCAGGTCGGCGGCGACGAAGCCGGGTTCTGTCGAGAGCCGGCCCAGCACCTCGCCCCAGGGACTGACAATCATGGCGTTGCCGTAGGTGGATCGCCCGTTGGCATGCTCTCCACCCTGGGTAGAGGTGATCACATAAGCCAGGTTCTCCACCGCCCGGGCTCGAACCAGGATCTCCCAGTGGGCCCTGCCGGTGGATTCCGTGAAGGCCGCCGGCAGTGTGAAGATTTCGGTACCTTCTTCGACCATGCAGCGGAAGAGCTCGGGAAAGCGCAGGTCATAGCAAACCGCAAGTCCCAGATTTCCAAAGGGAGTGTCTGCGACGACTACCCGGCTGCCGGCTTCAATCGTCCCGGATTCTTCATGGCTTTCGCCATTTTCGAGCTGAACATCGAACAGATGGATCTTGTCGTAGCGCGCGACCCGCTCGCCTCGACTATTGATCAGTAGACAAGCCGCCCGAGCCCGGTCCGGCCGCCCTGCCCGAAGGGGGATGGTCCCACCCACCAGCCAGATGTTGTGCTCCCGTGCCTGCTCCGATAGGAAAGTCTGAATCGGGCCCTCGCCGTCTGCCTCGACGGCGGCCAGGCGGTCGCTCTCGGTTACCGGCATAAGGGCGAAGTTTTCCGGCAGCACGACCAGTTGTGATCCGTCTTCGACGGCCCTGCATATGATCTTGGCCGCATCGACCAGGTTGCGCTGCACATCGGGGCCGGAGCTCATCTGTACCGCAGCAACTCGAGTCATCTGGGTCCGTCCTCTTCACATCCTGTCAAATCTGTGGCCCTCTGGAAGCATAGAGGAACACGAACGATCACGGCAACGAGTGCGTTTCCATACCACCACTCACTGATCCCGATCCCACACATCAAGGGGCACCTCGTCAGTGCGCAGCGCCCCCTCGTCGGACCAGGGGATGGGCCCGTAGGGAGTCTGGTCCGGCCAGATCTCGTCGAGAGTGTCAGCCTCATACAGTGTGCCACCCTTCATGACATAGAGCAGGTCGACCGTGTTTCGAATGTCGTCCAGCGGGTTGCTGTTCAAGACCAGAAGGTCGGCCAGCTTGCCAACCTCGATGGAGCCCAGATCGTCTTCCAGTCCCGCCATGTGGGCGCCGTGCAGCGTGGCCACTTCCAGCGCTTCCATGGGAGTCAGGGCAAAAGCTGCGCCCCACAGCTCCCAGTGAGTGTCCAGCCCGTGGTCTTCTCCATGCCCGCCCAGAGATGAGTGGCCGCCGGCTCGAACAATGTCGGCGAAGCCTTCCGCCAGAAACGGGAATCGATACCCACTCGCCGGCCGAGTGACATATTCCTTGGAACGGGCCAGGCGCAGCCAGGGCACAAAGCGCCGCTGCTTGGGATCGTTCCAGAGGTCACTGCGGGCCCGGAAGTACTCCTCCATCCAGGGTCCGCCGCTGAGGACGACCATGGTTGCTGAGTAGTGGGCGCTGGCCTGCCCCAGGAACTTCGCCGCATCGCTGTAGAGAGGCGCATAGTGGAGCGGGTGCTCCCAGCCCGTGTGCCCGTCCATGAGCATGCTCACGGCGTAGTACAGTTCCGCTCCCTCTGACGTTACCGAGAGGCCCCGTTTTCGAGCCACATCGACCAGCCACTGACGCTGCTGGCGGCGTGGGGTCAGAAACTGCTTGACGGAAACGGCACCCCAGTTGGCGATCCGGTTCACGTAGTGTTCCGCATCTTGGTAAGACCTGACGTTCGGCACCCTGGGTCCACCCGGTGGTTTCGGGGGGGTCGAATTCATGGCTTCGGCGGTAGCGAAGGCCCTGGGCCCGACCAGCTTACCGACCCGGGTCAACTCGGCGATGGGAAAGGCAGACAGGGACGGAGTTGAGGGATCGAGTGTCGTCGTGATTCCGTAGGCCAGATAGAGTGCTGAGCTGGAACGGCGTTGCGGAATGATGGGCCCGTCTCCCAGATGATGAGCGTGGGTGTCGACAAAGCCGGGAACCACTGTCTTTCCTTTCACATTGATCACTCGGTCGGCCCGGGAAGTGTCACACTCACCGACGCACGTAATCCGGCTCCCGGCTACCACGACGGTTCCATTCTCGATCACCTGCCGATTGTCGAGCGTGACGACCCGACCCCCGGTGAGCGCAATCGTTCCCCCGGGAATATCGGGAGTTAACGTCAGCTGGATTTCCACTGTGTCGGTTCGTCCCGACTCCACGTAATAAGTGAAATGGCGGTTGCCGCTGGTGTACTCTAACCGGTCGGCATCAAGCCAGCGCGGGGAAAAAGCTCCCTCGGGACCGATCAGCGTGGCGCGGTCCAGATCGATCTCGGCCGCACCTCCCGCTCCCCTGCCTCCCGGCATTCGCGACAAATACAGGTTTTGACCCGCCGCATGAGCCACCCATTTTCCGTCCGGGGAGGGCACGACTTCCTGGGCAAATGAAGCGTTAGTTCCTCACGCGGGTTCCGGCCCTCGGCGTCGACCGATAGCAAAGATACCCAGCGCTTGATGTCGGGCAGACCCTGCTCCAGGGTCCACTGTTCACGAGCTCCGGCATTGGCCCGCCCGGCCGTGAAGAAGATCCTTCCTTCCGGACCGAACTTGACCCCGGAGGTCCCTCCGCGCAACCATTCCTGGGCTCCGCCCCCGGCAGGGATCCGGACCAGACCGCTCCGCCAGTCTCCGATAACCGCTTCTGTCAGCCGCGAGACAATCAGATAGCTGCCGTCGGGACTCCATTCCGGATACAGGTAGCGGGAGGCTCGGTTTGTGAGCCGCTGCAGGGATCCTCCGTCCGACTGGACCTTCCAGAGATGGCCCTGTTCGAAGTCATCCCAGGTCGCGAACGCAATCCAGCGGCCGTCGGGTGACCAGGAGGGAGTTACCTCCCGAACCTCCGGCTCGATGGGAGTCAGTTTCTGCGGCGTCCCATCGGGCAACTCCATGGTCCAGAGGCGGCCCACCCCTTCGAACACCAGCTGATCTCCCTGCGGTGAAGCGCTGATCCAGCGCAGAAAACGTGATTCGAATGGATCGTCGGTAATGTCCAGAGTAGAGCGTGCCTGTTCGGAGACAATGCGGTGTACGCGGGCTCTGAATGGAATCGTCGTGACTTTCCCGGTTTCGATCCAGAGGCGGCGCAGCTTGCCACCCTGGGACAGAACAATAGACTCTCCGTCCTTGGCCCACGAATAGCGAGGCAGGGCGGTGAAGTTTTTCATCTGGTGGGTGGTGGCCATGTCGGCGGTGATGGGGTCCATTACGACTCGCTCTAGACCGGTGTGCAGGTCCTTGAGCCACAAAGCCGTGCGCTCATCCATGCTGTGGCCACGATAGGTGATACTGCCTCCCGGCATCCGTCGGGAAAAGGCCAGCCATCGTCCATCCGGTGAGATCTCCGGTGCAATCTCGGCCGGGTCGGGCGAATGGTAAACCAGGGATGCGGTGCGCGGGTCGAGGGCGGGTGTCACGATCTGAATCCCACCCGTACGAAGATCCAGCCGGCGAATGTGCTGATCCTGTCCAAAGGCGGTTGTGACGGCGGCAAAGGTGGCGTAGAAGTAGTACAGGGACTCGCCATCAGGGGCGACTGAAGGCCAGAAGGCCTGGACGCCGGAGTGCTGCCCGACCAGTTGACGGGGCTCTCCACCGTGTCTGGGGAAGATCCAGATGCGGGCAGAGCGCCTCCATATGCCAACCGTGGTCTGGAAGTTGCGCACGGCCACGATGTGCTGCCCGTCCGGAGTCCAGGACGGTTCGGTGATGCGCGTGTCCAGGTCCAGAAACACCGGCTCTGGTTTCGATCCGTCCGCCTTCATCACCCACAGGTTCATCTGTCCTTTCCGATCGGAGACGAAGGCAATCTCGCTTCCATCCGGCGAGTAGCGGGGATGAAAGTTGATGGCGATGCCGCTCCCCTGGGTGAGGCACTCCGCCTCCCCTCCATCGGTCGGGACACGATAGACTTGGCCGAGCAGATCGAAGAGAATCCAGCGACCGTCCGGCGAGATGTCCACGGCCATCCAGGTCCCCTCTTCGGTTGTAAAGTCGATCTCTCTGGTCTGGCCTCGCGGGCGAGTCACATCCCAGGTTGCGTAATCGTCCTGCGCAGCCGCGATGGAGCTCAGAGCTCCATCGATCAGGATGGCAAACAACAGCGTAAGGACCAGGCGGTTGATCATGATCGATTCTCCTTCTCGAATTTGCTGATTCGCAAATACAATGACATTTGTCGCGCCCGGAAGGAAGACGCACGATCGGGTAACCCTTTTTTTCCTGTTTGCCATGAGTATTCTGAGCGGAGCAATCAGGCGGATCTGACAGGTCTGTCCGGCAAGAAACAACGGTTAGCGTGTTAGGGGGCGTCGCAAAACGCTGCGACCTTCAGAAGGTGAGTTTGATGTTGAACTTGACCCCACGCGGGTCGTAGCGAATGTCAGCCTTCAGGTGCTTGGTCTCGACGTCGAAGCCCAAGCGCTTGCCAAACAGATCGACCTGATAGTCTTCGTTCGCGCCGGCGTAATTCAATGTGGCCAGACTGGTGCTGCCAAACTCGGTGCCATAAAGGCGTGTTTCCATCCCGCCCACAAGCGAATAGTCACCGAGCTGGTATTCATGCACCATGCGCTGTTTGAAGCGCATTTCGTGGCTCGGTAAGCCATTGGAGAACCGGACTCTTTGGCTCTCCACGAAGGCGGACACCAGATGCCCCACGAAAGGCAGCGCAGGGAACTTCTTTTGCGTCCACTTGCTGAGCCGTTTTTTCTCCATGCCAAGCAGGCTGTTGAGGGTTCGATCCAGGATCGAAGCGGGACTCTTCAACTCGATTCGGCCGGACTTCTTCGGAACGAAGATCCTGTACAGGCGCTCGAAGGCCAGGGGAGCGATCCGTTCGGTCAGATAGTTCTTTCCCATCTTGCCCGCGAGAGTCTTAGCGGACTTCTCCCAAGCCAGCTTCCGCACCTTCCGGAAGGCGGCCTTCTTGTCCGGTGGCTCCGGTTTTCGGGCAGTCTCCATGAGAGGACAGCAAGCAGGTTGGCGTGTGAGCCCCTCGCGGCTGTGAGTTACTCCACTCAGGTGCGACGTCGATATAGTGATGAGAATCGCGCCGAGCACAATTCTGATTGCAACCGTTCTCATTTTTCCGCGTACTATTCTGATGGAACAGGCTGACAGGTACAACACAACTGAACTTCTCAAAACAGGAGCAAGATTCACATGAGTGATTTCAGAGTGACCCGGCTGGACAAGGAGATTGATTTCGGCAAGTTGCCGTACTGGGATGTGATCATCATCGGAGCAGGCCCCGCGGGCCTGGCGGCAGGACTGACTACGGCACATCGGGCCCTGACTACGCTGGTCATCGAAGCCAAAGATCGCGCCGGCGGACAGCCACAGTTTCTCTATCCGGAGAAGCGCATTGTTGACGTCCCCGGGTTTCCCGACGGGATCAGTGGTGAAGACCTGTCGGAGCGGACTTACCGACAGGCGGTCGCCGCGCTCGTTCAATTCCGGTTCAACGAGGAACTGGTCGACATCGAGGAAACGGATCAGATCGAAAAAGACGACCCTTTGAAATGTGTGGTGACGAACCGTGACAAATACCTCTGTCGCAAGGTGATTATTTCCTGCGGACTGCTTCACTTCCCGCGCAGACTAGCTGTACTGGACCAATTGGACTCCAAAAAAATACATTACAAGATGCCCCGAATCGGCGATTACGAAGGGCAGCACGTAGCGGTTGTCGGGGGTGGAGATTCAGCCCTGGACGCGGCCGTCATGGCCCTGGAACGGCGGGGTCAGGTCGAGCTGATCGTGCGGGGATCTGCTGTTGCCGGTAAGCCGGACACGCTCCGAAGAGTCAAAGATTCGGGAGGGGTCGTGCGTACGTCCTGTGAGATCCAGGGGGCAGAATTTGCCGGGGACCGGATTTCCCTCACGCTCACGTCAGGCCAGACGCTGCTGAGCGACGTGATTATCGTACAGATCGGGTTTCTTTCGGCTAAGGACACGTTCAAGCGTCTCGGTCTCCGCCTGAATGAGGACGGAAGCATCGCCATTGACCCCTACTTTGAAACGAGTCGGCGCGGAGTCTTCGCCGTTGGCGACGTCCATGGCGACATTAAGCTGATCACTGTGGCGTGGGCTGAAGGCATTCAGGCGGCCATCTATGCCTTCAAGGAAATCACCAGTCCCTACTGGCTGAACGAGAAGCGTCTTCGTGACCAGAAGATTGCCCTGATCGGCGATAAGATCGCCCAGGCCGCCCGCAAGTAGTAAGCGCGTAACGCATTCGCCCGGGACGGAGCCGCGAGGCTCATCGCCTTCCAGTCATTAGCGGAGCTCCGTCACCGCCCAGGCAGGATTTGAAATACTCCCGTAGTGGGGATAGTGGTCCCACAGCGCCGGCTTTCCCCGGGCTCGAGGATCTGAGGTTGCAGTCAGATAGTTCATCAGTCGACGACTGAGGCGCTGCTTGATCTCTGCATAGTCCGGGTTCCCGGCCAAATTGCTCAGCTGACCGGGATCTCCCGTCAGCTCGTAGAGTTCTTCCGCCGGTCGTTTTGCAAAAGCCAGCTCAAAGTAACGGCGAAAGGGTTGTTGTTGCTGGAGCTCCCGCAAGAGTGTCTTGGTCGGGGAAGGATCCACTTCTCCGTACGGTATGGCCCGGACACTCCCCCTGGGGTCGGGATCACCGCCCGGCCATCGATCCGGCTCATAGTTTCTGATGTACAGATAGGCAGCGGTCCGTATGGCACGACTTGGATATCCCTTCCCTCCCACGCGAGCTCCGGAGTGACGCTCCATACCGAAAAAGACCGCCTTCCTGGGATCAGGAGGGGCTGAAGAATCGGAAAGGAGAATCGGAAGAAGACTGCGCCCCGTCATGTCGGCCGGCGGCTCCAGGCCGGCTGCCTCCAGGAAAGTGGGGGCCAGATCGGTCAGCATGGTCAATTCGTCAAAGCGCCTCCCCCCCTCGATGTGGCCCGGCCAGCTCACGGCCAGGGGAACTCGTACACCCGAATCATAGAGAGAGGCTTTACTCCGTGGGAAAGGCATTCCATTGTCGCTCGTAATTACGATCAGGGTGTTCTCCAGCAACTCGGCTTCCTGGAGGGAATCGAGAGCTTGCAGGACCATTCGATCGAATTCCTCGATGGCGACGTAATAGTCGAGCAAATCTCCGCGGACAATGGGCTCATCCGGGAGATGGTGAGGGACCTGAACCGGCTCGGTCCTCTTGCCTGCTCTCAACCCCGATCCAGGTGGATAGGGCCGGTGCGGGTAATGGCTTCCCAGCCAGTAGCAGAATGGGTTCCCACCCGGTACCTGGCCGAGGAACGTCTGGAAATCGCGAAACCGCGGGCCAGCTGGATTGCGGGTTCTGCCGCCCGGCTCCACTCGACCGGGCGCCCATCCCTTTCCGCTGTAACCCACCACATAGCCCGCTCTTTCCAGAATTTCCGGATAGACCTGGAACTTCGCTCTGAGAGTGCTGTGGAGATTGCCTGCCTCCTCCAGACGCCACATGTGCTGTCCGGTAAGTACGGCGCTTCGGGAGGGGGTGCAGGAGGGCGCGTCCACAAAGGCATGAGTGAAAAGCACACCGCTGCGGGCCACTCGGTCAAATGCCGGCGTCTTCACCACAGCATCTCCGGCGGCCCCGGCGTGGGGCCACGACTGATCATCGGAGATACAAAAAAGGATGTTGGGACGATCAGTGCTCGCGCGGGCGGCAGCAAGGACTGCTGAAACAATCAGGATAGCCTTTACGGACAGCAAGAATGACCTCATAGATGAGACTCCTGATAGAGAGAGCGGGCTGACCATCTATCAGGCCGCCGTGTACCCGCCGTCGACGGTGTGGATTGTACCAGTGCAATAGGAGGATTCGTCACAGGCGAGAAAAAGGACCAGGTTGGCCACTTCTTCGTTGCTACCGTAGCGCCGCAAAGCGATTTTCGGCGTAAGGCCCTCGCGTGCTGCATCGGGTGCGCCGGGCGACATCTGCACATCATCATTCTCCCTCTCCGCGCGCTAGCCCGGATTATGCAAGAGATCTGAATCCGAGTGAGATTTGGGTCCAGAAAAAAAGCCGTAGCTCTCTGATATAAAAGGGTTTACATAAAAACAACCCTAAACAGGAGCTACGGCTATGTTGAAAACAGTCTGCCAGAATACCCTGCCATTTCACAGCCACAGAGACATCACAGCTCGTTTTGATGGGGGGAGCCTCACTTCCGACGCAGGATGGTTGTTGTTTGGATCGCTGGATCGGCAACATCGATTGTGCGAGGGCTTCAGTTCGTGTATTGCGGAAAGCCGGGACCGACGCTACATTCGTCATGACCTGTTGAAGTTGATCCGACAACGAGTGTTGCAGATCGTGGCCGGCTACGAAGACTGTAATGACGCCGATACGCTGCGCTCGGATCCGATGCTCAAGACAGTCTGTGATCAGTTGCCCGAGAGCGATCCCGATTTGGCCACCCAGCCGACTTTCTCCCGCTTGGAGAACTCCGTCACCAAGAAGGATCTGATGCGTCTGAGCCGGTGGCTGCTACGCCGTTATGTGCGCTCCCTGAAGAAGAGACGTCCCGCCAAGATCATCCTGGATCTGGACAGTACCGACGACCACACTCACGGCCAACAGGAGTTCGCCTTCTACCACGGGTATTACCGAAACCACATTCTGCATCCTTTGCTGATCTTCGATGCCGCCACGGGAGACCTGGTCTGTGCCGTGTTGAGACCTGGCAACAAGGGGGCTGCCTCTCACATCGTGCCCATTCTGAAGCGCGTCGTGGAGGCCATCCGACAAGGAGTGGGGACGGATGTCGAGATTGAGATTCGGGCCGACAGCGGCTTTGCCACGCCTCGGCTCTACGAGTTCTGTGAAGGTGAAGAGAATCAACTCCAATATGTCATTGGGTTAAGTCGCAACCCTCGCCTGCAGCGAGTGGTCGAGCCCCTGCTGGATTCGACTCGGGAAAGGTTCGTTGAGCGGGAGGAAAAACAGCGTCAGTTTGACGAGTTTCTTTATCGAGCCAACAGCTGGGATCGATCCCGTCGCGTCATTGTCAAAGTGGAGGTCGATCAGCGCGGGATCAATCGTCGCTTTGTGGTCACCAACCGGGACGATCTCTGCTCCCAATCACTTTATGACCACTACACCGACCGAGGGCAGACCGAGAACTTCATCAAGGCCTTTAAGAATCATCTGAGCATGGACCGACTCAGCTGTCATCGATTCCTGGCCAACCAGTTTCGACTCCTCCTGCATGCACTGGCTTACCAGATGTTCGTGCGCCTGCGCGACTATCTGCACGGAACCCCCTGGCACAAGCTCGAAATCGAAACCTTACGTCGTCGTGTCCTCAAGATCGGGGCCCGGATCCGACAAACCACTCGACGCATCTGGGTCCATCTTTCCTCAGCCTTTCCCGAACAACCCCTCTTTCACCTCGTCTTGAGTCGCCTGAACTCCAGCTAGCTTCTCCCAGTTCCCCGAAAAACCGCTTCCGACACTCATCCAGGCCCAGATCTGTCTGAAATTCACTCCCCCAACCACTCAAACGCCTCGCCAACCGATATTCTTCGCAAATCCGCCTGTCACAACTGCCCGCTTCCGAGTTGGGCCACTTCTCGAGCCTTTTTTCAACAGCGGATTACGGTTCTTGCATAATCCGGGCTAGCGTCGACCGGTCCGTGCCAGTCGTCGCCTACTGAGAGTCCCAGCACCACAGTGTGGCTTTGGCAGCCCGTGGAACTTCCCCGCAGTTGTCCAAGTCTCTATGATAGCGGTATGAGAGTGACCGGCTTCGTTTGCCTCCTCGCAGCTGCTATTGGCCTGGTCGGATTCGCCGAATCACAACCCGAACTCGTCCGGCCCGAGTCTACTTCCTTCCCCAGGCAGGTAAGTCCGGTTTCAGGCATCCGCAGGGCGCTGGTCATGATGGTCACTCATGAGAGTCTCGAACCGTCGGCAATCGGCCCTGCAACAATGCGGTGCCTGATGGATCAGGTTCGGGAGGTCTTCGCGGAGGCTTCCCTGGGACTCGGTGGTCCTTCCGGAGCCTGTTGTTCTGGGGAATACGGCTACAGGAGGACCAAGGAACTCCGTTGCCAGTAAGGAGGACCCGTGGTAAATGGGACCCTTTGACGTTCCGGAACCGTTTGCGCGTTGGAAGACCACATCCGGCTCGCGCTACACGCCTGCTGTCATCAACATTGGTTTCGGACTGGAAACAAGGCCCGAGACCATCGTCCACGAAATCGGACACGGTTTTTTTCAATTTGGCCATGCAGCTTCGGCGGATCCGAAGACAGGCGAAGTCATCGAGTGGACCGGAGACCCCTACGACTTGATGGGATACGGTCTGAACCGGAATCTGAAAGCCCCGCGGCACATGGGAATTACTTACAGGTACTACTGGGGCTGGACCAGCGACGAAGAGATCACCGTTGTCGCTGAGCCCGGCACTGCCCGGCTCGATCCGGGCAGAGCCCTGCTCGTACTTGCCGACCAGAACAGTCTCTTGTGGCTTGAGATCATTACCGCGGAGCAAGCTTACGGGGACGAGACAGGAGGCTTGCTCGTGCGCATCGATAAGACCAACCAACACAACATCTATCACCGGACTCTGGACATGACTCCGCAGACGGACTTCCAGGCGGACATGCACATGGCGCCCGGCCAGTCGATCGTCTTTGAAGGCCGTAAGATCACTTACGTCCAGAGTATTGAGAATGAGAAAGCAAGTACCTCAGGCGCTAAGATCAGAGTCGAAGTATCGGGCTTCCAAGGAGAGACTAGGTAGCCACTCAAACGGGCCCGCCGGCCATGCACGCCTGAATCTTGTCCGAGAATGGAGTTTCGAAATGGATTTCACAGCCACGAGATCGTTCTTGCCTCGTAACCACTTACTGTTGTTTTTTCCTGCCCTTTAGCAGAGCCCCCAGAGCTCCAAACGGTCGGTGGGTTGAGGCCGGCTCGCTTCTCTGCTCCGGCGCGGCTTCCCGATATGCGTCAGCAACCTCCTGTCGCGAGTGCTCGTTTTCATGGCAATAGACGCACAGAAGCTCCCAGTTGCTGCCATCGGCTGGATTGTGGTGGTGGTTGTGGTCCTTGTGATGAACGGTGAGCAGGCGGAGATTCTTGGCGTCGAAATCGCGACCACACCGAGCACAGGTCCAGGGGAGGATTTTCAGGGCCTTCGCCCGGTAGCCCTGTTCTCTTTCCCGCCTGCCCTGAAGGTCAGCGGCGATTCGGCTCACTCCGCTGGCATCCGATTGGTTTTTCTTCGATGACATTGTGCAGGCTCCAGCTTGACCCTGATCTATTCGATTGGTCAAGCTCCTCCGGACTCATTTCAGAGATCTGCCTGAGGAAGAGTCAAGGATGGCGGCGGACAAGAAAATCGAAGCATAAGTGACGAAACCAGAAGAGGAAGCGAAAATATGAACGATACAGTATTGGAAAATCTTTCCCTGAAAGCGATCGCTTCGCTAAAGAAACAGGATCCCGCTCTCGTTGATTTGTTGTTACGCGAATATGAGAGACAAATCAGCTCGCTGATGATGGTCGCTTCCTGTACGATAACCCACCCGAGTGTTCTTGCCTGCGAAGGAACCTATACCAGCAACGTAACTGCGGAAGGATATCCAGGCGCCCGGTTTCACGCGGGCTGTGAATTCGTCGACCAGTTCGAACAGTTGGCGATTGATCGGGCCAAGAAAGTCTTTAAGGCACAGTACGCCAATGTTCAGCCGCATACCGCCAGTACTGCTAACCAGATCGTCTGCTCGGCGATTCTCAAACCCCATGACACGCTACTGGGAATGGATCTCGAATCGGGAGGACATCTGTCCCACGGTGCGAAGGTAAACATCTCGGGGACCTTTTTTAACGCGGTTGGCTACGGATTAAATGAGAACGGGTTCATAGATTACGATCGCGTTGAAGAACTGGCACGGGAACACCAGCCGAAACTCATCATCTCGGGAACGACCGCTTATCCCCGGACGCTCGATTGGCAGAGGTTTCGTTCAATCGCGGACCAGGTAGGGGCCTATTTACTGGCCGACATCACCCATATCGCAGGCCTGGTCATAGCCGGTGTACACCCCAGCCCGATCGATATCGCCCACTTCACAGTGACCTGCACCCACAAGCAGCTCTATGGCCCGAGAGGAGGGCTTATCATGATGGGGAGGGAATGGGACACACCCGCGCCTACAGGGAAAGGAACGCTTTCCCGAATGATCCAGAGATCTCTCTTTCCCTTCATTCAGGGGGCGCCCATCATTAACATGCTGGTGGCCAAGGCTCGGACCCTGGACCGCGCAGCCACCGATGAGTTTCGGCAGTTGGCGGGCAGGATTGTCACCCTGTCCCAGGCTCTGGCCGATGCGTTTGTAGCATCAGGAGTGAGGGTCGTTTCTGGGGGGACTGACAATCACATCGTGCTGGTCGATGTATTTGGGAGTTTAGGCGTGACTGGCATCATCGCTGAGAAAGCTCTGGAAGAGTGTCGGATCATTGTGAACAAGAACTTCATTCCCGGCGACCAGAACAAGGCGTTTGTTACCAGCGGGATTCGAATCGGCACGAATGCACTGGCTGAGCGGCGATTCGGGGCGGGACAAATGGAGGCTTGCGCAGATCTTATCAGCAGGGTTCTCAAGAGCGTTAAGGTCCTGGGAGAACGTGAATATCGACTCGAACCCCGCAAAAGGGAGGGGTTTAGACAGGAAGTCAGAGCCCTCTGCGATCAGTTTCCGATTCCTGGTTATAACTTGGAGTAGCGGCCCATCGACGAAGATCTCCTGCAAACCTCGGTGTGGCGGAACAGATAACAAGAAAAACCGATCGGGTTGCCACTCTAGAGACGGATTGAATAACTTCAGATGATTCTGTAAGAATTGATACGGGCTAGTTGGAGGTAGCCCAGTAAAATCAGGTATGTATGGAGAACTTAAAAGCCCTAGAGTTTGAAGACTGCTATGAGACGCTTGGGGTAAGCCCCAATGCTGACCAAGAAACCATCCAGGCAGTCTACCGTTTCTTGGCCAAGCGCTACCACCCGGATAATGCACAAACGGGGGATGGCCAGAGATTTATTAGCGTGCGCAAAGCCTACCGAACACTCTCCGATCCTGAGCTTAGATCGATGTTCGACAGCAAGCACCGGAGCCTAGGACTGCAGGGGCAGCGCTGGGTCGGGGGCGGAGCACCCCTGAAAATCGAGGAGGATGAGTATATAAGGAAAGCTCTTCTCTGGTTGCTTTATCGCAGCCGACGCAGGGCTGTTGATCAGCCCGGTGTGGGGGACTTAGATTTGGAAAGCAGCCTTGGCTGTTCAGAAAGTGAGCTGTCGTTCCACCTCTGGTATCTAAAGGAAAAGGGTTGGGTAGAGCGCACCGACACTGGCGGTTATGCAATAACTGCGGACGGTGTGGACAGGGTGACCCAAGGTATCGTGCTTCGTGCAGATCGTCTTCTCACAAAGCTCACCGGTGCCCAGCATAGAGGAGACGATCCCGACCACGGAGAAGGTTCCCGGATTACTGGCAAACCCAAGGAGGTTGAGGGTGAGACGGGTGCGCCAGAAGAGTAAGGAGCTCTGACTTCTCTGACCAGACGCTACTTCCCCTTGCACAGGATCGATGGCTGGATTGTGCCCGCCCTGCTTGCTGTGTTTGCGTGTCTGCATCTCGCCGACCAGGCCCTTTACTTAACGGTTCTGAGGGAAGACCATATCGTGGAGTGGGCGACCTTTTTTTGCCTTGTCTTGGCTGGACTGCTGTCTCTTGGCCTGGCCAGGAGAGGCAAGACCGCCCGAGGAACCTATCCCTGGTTCTTTATCGCCTTTGGCCTATTCTGTTCGTTTCTGGCCTTGGAAGAGATCAACTGGGGTCAGAGAATCGTCGGAGTCGCATCGCCTGGGATATTCCGTAGATACAGCGCCCATGGAACCCACATCAACGTACACAATCTCCTGCAGGGAGTCACCGGACTGAAGACAAAAAACATCGCTGGAATCGGTTTGTTCGGGTATGGAGCCTGTCTTCCTTTCCTGACCCGTTTCAGCAGGACTCTCGCCCGCGTTGGCTCAGCCACCGGACTGGTGCTTCCACCCTTACGGCTAGACCCGTAAGGAGTCCCCCCGGCTCTGCCGGGGAGGCAGCCAGAGTTTGACAGTTCCGGGAATAGGTGAAAAAACTCCCTTCCGTGAGCCGAGCAAAGCATCACGAAAAGGAGTTTTATGAGTAACTACCAGAGCTTACAGCATACAAAATGGGAGTGTAAGTACCATGTGGTGTTCATCCCCAAGTACCGCAAGAAGTTGATTTATGGGGAGCTGCGCAGACATCTCGGTCAGGTGCTGCGACGGTTGGCTGGGCAGCAGGAAAGCTTGATTGAAGAGGGCCACCTGCTGCCGGATCACGTGCACGTGATGATCTCGATTCCGCCAAAGTTTTCTGTGGCGCAGGTGATCGGGTACATCAAAGGGAAAAGCGCCATCCACATTGCGAGGAACTTTTCAGAGAGTCGGCGTAACTTTGTTGGACAGCACTTCTGGGCTCGCGGATACTTCGTATCGACGGTGGGTCGGGATGAGAAAGTGATTCGTGAGTATATCCGGCGGCAAGAAGCAGAAGATCGTCGCCAGGATCAGCTCAGGCTGCTGTAGCCAAGCCACCTGTAGGTGGCACAAGTGGCCGCGGTAGCGGCAACGTCAAGTCCGCTTTGAGCGGCTCACAAGATTAAAGCCCCCGGCTTTGCCGGGGGATACTTACTGTGGGGCTTGCTTGCATATTGGTTATTGGCACCCTGGTTAGAGAAAAAGTCGTCAAACGAGGCTCTTTTCTTTCTGACCGTGCCTCATGCGTTCCGTCACATAGGACTTGTATTCCTTGTCCCAGGAGTGGTTGCTCGACCGCTCCCGGAAGCCTTTGCTGCTCGCGCTGCGTATGGGGACTTGCTTACCGGTGTGTTGGCGTTACTGGCACTCGTCGCTCTTCGGAATAGTTGGTCCCTGGCACGAGTGGCCGTCTGGCTCTTCAGCATCGTTGGCACTGTCGACCTTATGAATGCACTCCGACAGGCGGATGCGTGGGTTACGGACTTCGGGGCAGCTTGGTACATTCCGACGATGTTGGTCCCAGTGTTGTTGGTGACTCAGATCATGATATTTTTCCGGCTGTTCAGAAAGGCATCCAACCGCGACATCTAAGCCCTGTGAGCTCGGTCTAAAGGCGGTGTATCCAGAATGTCCGCCTGCGGAGGAAACTGAAACGTCTTGTTTTCTTGACCGATACAACCCCCAACACCCCGATGGCCTCGGGGCGAGGGCCAATCTGTCTAAGGATCGGCTCAGAAGAGAACGACAGTTCGAGCAACCTCGCCCCGCTCGAGTGCCGCGTAAGCCTCGTTGATCTGCTCGAAAGGATAGGTGCATGTGAGCAACTCGTCCAGTTTGAGTTTGCCGGCCCGGTACAGATCCATCAGCTTGGGAATGTCGATTCGGGGTCTGCTCGAGCCATAGAGGCATCCCTTCAGGACCCGCTCCTCGAAGACGATTCCCATGATCGGTATCGACACCTCAGTTTCGAAGGGCGTGACACCGACGGCAATAGCCACGCCGCACTTGGCCAGGCAGTCAAAGGCCTGTCGGACTGTCTTTGGAAGCCCAACTACCTCGAACGCATAGTCCACTCCTCTTTGTCCGGTTAGGGACCGGACTTGCTCCACCGGATCACCCGATGACGCGTTGACCGTATGGGTGGCTCCAAACTGTCGGGCCAAGTCGAGTTTGTTGTCCAGAAGGTCCACAGCGATGATCTTTTCGGCTCCGGCCATAGCGGCTCCCTGGACCACGTTCAACCCCACTCCTCCGCTGCCAAAGACCGCCACGTAACTACCCGGTTTCACTTGGGCGGCATTCACCACCGCCCCCATTCCCGTAATGACCGCGCAGCCCAGCAACGCCGCCTGCTGGAGGGGAAAATCTTCTGGAACCTTCACGAGCGCTTTCTCCAGGATCACCGTGTATTCGGAGAATGCCGACACGCCGAGGTAGTGCTTGATCTCGGACCCGTCGAGGGAAAACCGACTGGTACCGTCCAGGAGTCGTCCTGTCGACCGGATCTCCATTCCCACCGGGCAGAGTGCCGGGCGAGCCGAAGTACAATATTCACACTCGCCACAGCTTACTCGCCAGAGGGGGATGACATTATCTCCAGGACGGACGGAGCTCACCCCAGGACCCACTTCGACCACAGTCCCGACCCCTTCATGCCCCAAGATCGACGGTAGCGGTGCGTTCAAGTGCCCCGTCATCACATGGAGGTCACTGTGGCAAACTCCGCCAACCAACATGCGCACCAGCACTTCACCCGCCTGAGGTTTTGCCACTTCGACCTCTCGAATATCGAGCTTTTGGCCGACTTCAAAAAGTATTCCCGCCTTCGTCTTCACGTTCGAAATCTCCTCCTAAACTTCGGATGGGTCTTCTCCGGGCTCCCCGTGCTGAACCGTCAAAATCTATCATCCGTCCAACCTCGCATCAACGATCCCCTCGTCACCTTTCCGCTGAAAACGGCCTCTAAGCGTGAAGCCTGGATCCCGGACCCTGTACAGGAGTGCCGGGGGCCAATAAACTCCTGACTTCGTGCCCGAGAACCCAGTCCCTCCGGAAAATCGTCTGCGCCGGTCGCTCCGGCTTAGTGACGCCACTGCCATCCTGGTTGGCATCACTATAGGCGCGGGGATTTATTCTACACCCCAGATCATTGCAGCCTATGGTCCCTCTTTTCCGGTGGTTCTCTTGCTCTGGTCGGTGGGCGGTCTGTTCGCCCTGGCGGGAGGCCTGATCTACGCAGAACTGGGCACACGGCTGCCCCGCACCGGGGGCGAGTACGTGTACATTCAGAAGGCCTTCGGTCCCTTGGCCGGCTTCATGTTTGGCTGGTCGCAACTGCTGATCATCAGAACCAGCGCAGCTGCCGGGCTGTCCATTGTGGTTGCCAACTACCTCCAGTACTTCCTTCCACTCAACCAGTGGCAGCACACGGCAGTGGCGCTGGGCGTTGTCCTGGGGCTGGGAATGCTCAACTACACGGGTGTCCGCCCGGCCAGTGTTTTCCAGAACGCGTCCACCATTGTGAAAGTGGCGGGTATCCTGCTGCTGGTCTCGCTGGCCCTGATCTTGGGAGGAGGCGGCTCCTCTAGCTCGGCAGGGGAAGTCACGGGTCTCGGGCTCAGCCACTTTCCTAGGGTGTTGATGCTGATTGTCTTTTCCTATCTGGGCTGGGACCGGGTGGGCTATGTGGCGGAGGAAATGATCGAACCGAGGCGGACTCTTCCAACTGCCCTGGTGATCGGGCTGGGAACGGTTATGGTGCTGTACCTGGGTGCCATCTGGTTCTACTACGACAGTCTGGGGAGCGGGGGAGTTGCTGCAAGCCAGATCGTCGCCTCTGACGCTGCCGAAGTTCTCCTGGGTCCCCTCGGAGCCGCGTTGATCTCTCTGCTGGTCATCATTTCGGCGCTGGGCAGTATCAACGGGACCATGATGACCTCGACGCGGGTGTACTATGCGATGGCAAGGGAAGGCCTGTTCTTTGGCTGGCTGGACCACCTACACCCGCGCTTTCGGACTCCGAGCCGATCCATCACTACATATTGTGGGTGGACCGCCGTGATTCTGCTCGTGCGGCAGCAGTTCAGCACGATCGTAACTGGAGTGGTGTTCGCGATTCTGATCTTTTATGGTCTCACCACACTGGCTCTTTTTCGATTCCGGGCTCGCTCCACAGGTGAACAGGACTGTTACCGGGTTCCGTTCTATCCCTACCTGCCTGCCTTGTACCTCATTGGCATCACCGCATTGCTATTTTTCCGTCTGGTCTTCGAGTTCAGGGAATCGCTCCACGATCTGGCTTTCATTCTTTCCGGTTTGCCCCTGGGGTTGTGGTGGGTATGGAGACGTCGGTCTCAATAATCCAATCCCTTATCGCATGTCGTCTCGCTATTTTCACCGTCCAAATCACGAAATCTGGATTTCAAAGCAAGTATGGGGTTAGGAGCGCAACTGGTTACGCTTTCTTCATTGATTCCCCTGTTTCCGTTGCCCTTCCTCTAGCTTCCTGATCCACTTCTGCAACTTACCGAACAGGACGCCAGCATTGAGATCCGCAGTGATGCGGACTTTGCAACTCACAATCAGCAGTCTATCCCCGATTCTTGGGTCAACTACGGTCAGGACCCGCTTATCGCTGGACACCGATATATTCATCTGATAGAGAAACAAAAGCGCGTCGGCGTCCGCCTTCTGGTTGACTAGTTCCCACCGTTCCCATTTCAACAGCTTCTTCTCCATCTGGTCGTAGATCTTCTGCCCAGGTAGGTCGTTGATCAAGAATGCCTTCTTAACCCTCAGCAGCCTCTCGTCCGCCGATAGGGCCTTCTTCGATGCTTCCGCCGCCCCCTGGATACGGCTACCCGAGGCCTCCACCATTGCAAGGATGACGACATCAGGTTCCCAGCACCCCAGCATCCTTCGGAGCAGAACCATTTCTCCCAGGTGGTAGGCGTTGTGGTCGGCAATGAGGAGAGCTTCGCGCAGGAGGGTCTGGCCCGTTCCGTGGGAGAAGGGAGCGATGAGATCCTGGCCGGGATCGCTGACCAGGTCGACCGAGATGAATGAAGAATCTGGGAAACTTGATTCAATCGAGGAGATACAAGATGATGGAACGGTCGTCTTTACGGATTATGCATATGAAACTATGAAGGAAACATTGGGGTTTGACTGTAGGTTCTTTAAGCCATCTGAATCGAAAGACTTGGCCATTAAACAAATAGCATGTTTCAAGAACCTCGCGGAACAATATCTAAGGAACTAATTGTATATTTACACATATTGGTTTGGTCCCTAGCGTGGCGCAGAGAATGAGGTATGTTGACGAGAGAGGTGGACCCCATCGGTTGGACCACTTGGCGGCATTTCTAAGGTGGACTCCGCAGTTCTTGTTGCCGCCAGTAAGGGAAATTCTGAGAGGGGGCGAGCCTGAGGGCAAGGTCCCTCTCAGAATGTTTTTTCAAGCCAGTGTACACCTCCTCCGGCGTCGCCCCAGCGTGCGCCGAGTGAGGTCTCTCGCTGTTGTATAGGTCGATCCAATGGCCGATCCCTTGACGGGCTTCCGACCCGGTTTCGAAAGCGTTCAGATAGACGCATTCGTATTTGAGTGAACGCCACAGACGCTCGATGAAGACGTTGTCCATCCAGCGGCCTCTCCCGTCCATCGAGATACGCACCCCGGCCCCTTTGAGTAGTCCCGTGAACTCCGTGCTGGTGAACTGACTCCCCTGGTCTGTATTGAAGATCTCCGGGGGATCGTACCTGTTGAGCGCTTCCTCGAGTGCTTCGCAACAAAAGGACGGCTCCAGCGTGTTCGACAGCCTCCAGGACAAAACCCAGCGGCTGTACCAGTCCATGATCGCCACCAGGTACAAAAAGCCCCGACGCATCGGGATGTAGGTGACATCCGTGCACCACACCTGATCGGGCCGGGTGACCGCCAATCCTCGAAGAAGATACGGATACACTCGATTCTCCGGGTGAGGCTGTGAAGTCCGCGGCTTTTGATAGATGACCGCCAGGCCCATTTTGGCCATCAGACGACGAACCCTCTTGCGGCCTACCCGAGAGCCCCGCCGTTTCAAGTGATAGACCATCTGCCGGGATCCGTAGTAGGGGGTCTTTAAGAACTGCTCGTCCAATCGTCTCATCAGTTGCAGGTTTTCTTCGCTCTCGCCTTTGGGCTCATAGTACAAAGTCGAACGGTTCAGACTCATCAGCCTGCATTGTCTACGAATGCTCAGCCTCGGGTGCTTTGGCTCGATCGTGGCCCTTCTGGCCTTTACACTCAGCGATCGAGCGCTTTGGACAAAAAATCCTTTTCCACCGTCAGTTCGCCGATCTTGGCATAAAGCTCTTTGGTCTCCGCCTCGCTTCCTCTCTGACGCTTCTCAACCTTGCCCGCGAACACATCGCCCAGACCTTCCCTGGCCCGCTTTTTCCAATTCGTGATCACACTCGGATGGATCTCGTAGCGAGCCGCCAACTCGCTCAGGGTGCGTTCGCCTCGAAGCGCTTCCAGCGCCACCTTCGCTTTAAACTGAGCTGAGAAATTCCTTCGTTTTGCCATGACTCCTCATCCTTTCTGATTCAGGTCGGAGCCACCTTAACAAATGGTCCAGTTTTCCGGGTCCACCTCTGAGCTCTCCTGAGCCGATCCTGTAAGGAGAAATGCTTGATGCCCATAAACAGAAGTAGACTACTGGAACTTGCAGCAGAAAGGCTCGACGCAGAGAAACAGCGGATCGACGGGGAACTCGCGGAGATCAAAGCCGAATTAGAAGTCGAGAAGGCCACGCCCAAAACAAAGAGGCCCGCGCGTAAGCGCAGAAGTCTCAAACTATCAGCCAAAGAACGCAAAGCTAGATCAGACAGGATGAAGAAATACTGGGTTGAGAGAAGAAAGAAAAAGAAGGGGAAATAGCCTTTGGAATCTCCTTGAGGGCGAATCGAGGATGCGGGAGCAGGTGGCCGTTTTCGATCGCCGCGGGCACCACCTCAGCCCACGACCTCGGCCAGGCAGTCGTCGGCGAGCGGAGTAACCGGTGTCAAGTCCCGGTGGTGTTGATGCTCGCTGCGCTGCTCTTTGGTCAGGGCGTTCGAGATCGGATTGAGAATCACGGAAAAGATGCGCCGGTGCCAGGGCGACATGTTGGGCGGCGAGCCATGCACCATGAGGTCACCGAAGATGAGGGCGGTGCCTGCTGGCCCCCGGGCTGACAGGATATCGCCATCCGTAATCAGCCGTGCGACCACATCGCGCTCGACGCACCAGAGCGGATAGCTGGTTGTCGCCCTATCGAGCGAGGCAGGCAGGGCTCCGTGCTTGTGGGAGCCGCGGATGAACCAGAGCGGCCCGTTGAACTCGCTCACCTCGTCCAGCAGGATGTGCAGGTTGAGCGCCAGGGGCTCCGGCACGCCGTCCTCGTTGTGATGGGTGGCGAAATCGTAATGCCACTGCCAGACCTCGCCGGTGAAGGCGATCTTGGCGTTCACCTTGGTCTGCTGGACGTAGAGCCGGTCGTCGCCGAGAATTTGCCACGCCGGTTCGACCAGGCGCGGATGGTGCGTTGCTTTCCAATAGACCTCGTCGCGCAGATGCAGGCCCATCGCCGTACGCACCTCGCCGGATTCCTTCTCGCGGAAGTTCTGCGGCACGTCCTCGGCGAAGAGGTGGGCGAGCGGCAGGCGCAGGGTATCCACCTCCTCGGCCGAGAACAGTCCCGGCAGGACGAGGACGCCGTCCTCCTGGTAACAGGCGAGCTGATCGTCGGTGAGACGCATAGCGAAGTTCCCGGCTCATACCGCAGTTTTTCACAAAGCAGGGTGTGCTTTCAGGCTCTTCCTCGGCTTGCTTTCTCGAGCGCACTCCGGATACAACCCTTGTCGTTAGCTGCCAGATCCACGCATCGCATTAAGTTAAGGAATCTCTTGCACTCCTCACCCAAGTGAGGTTCCAGTAGTTTACCCTCCCTTTTTTCATCGATTAATTCGAGAAAACTAGTACAGATCGCATTGGCAACGTTGGATTCGTCATGAGGGTCGGCTGCCACAATGGCCTCTATTCGAAAAGCAAAAATCTTCAACGCTCTGTCACGAACGTTACGGTATTCATCCTGGTAGAAATGAAAAAAGGAGGAAAGCAAACCGTGTGCAGTGTATGAGCCATCAGTTTCCCTATGAATATCTTCCTCAAACCAATAGTTCTCGAAGTCAGGAAACAAGGATATTAATTCGGCTAAGAATTGCGCCCTATCCATTGGCTGCTAACGTGTCGGCTAAGCTGGGCCAAGGAAGACACCAGGTAGCTAAAAGCTCTAAGTCCATACTCGGCATCAGTCTTAGGCAGGGTGCTCTATGCACCTATGGGGCAAAAAAGACAACCATTTCATAAATCCGTGGATTTAACTTCTGCATTGCCGGGTGATCCGAGGAAAATTCTCTGTCGCCAAGAACCGCCTGATATTCACGATTAATGCGTTTTTCATCATCCGGAATGAGCCTGACCAGAAGCTTGCGGCCTTGGATTCCCCTCGACGGCTCTCCAGGGTCAACACAGCCGACTTCTTTCAAGCGACCCTCATTGCAGTCGACTACGGTCCCGCTGTAGTCCCATCCAAAGCCAGTCAATCGAAACGGCTTTCCGTTGAGTCTCTCGATCTGTCTCAGGGTGCTACCAAGCGACAGGCTGAACCGCCCCGGGATTTCCGGAGACTCCATTTCTTGAGAGGATGGGGTCATGGGAAGACAGGCTGAGACGCTCGAGGAGCTCAAAAGGGTGATCGATCAGCGATTTGAGTATTACAATCGTCGGCGGCGTCATTCCTCAATCCGTCATCGAAGGCCAGAGGAATACGCCAAAGAAAAACTGAACACCGGAGAAAATATCGATCCCAAGCCTTAGTCTAAATTAGCCCTGAAACCGGTTCGGAAATGGGGGGCAAGATCCATCTCTGCTTTTCAATCTCGGCTTCTTCGCGCTGCGCTTGTAGACGGCTAGCCGTAGCACGGTCGTTCGGTGGAACCGGGCGAAGGCGACCAGACTGAGGGCCTGAACGAGAAGGAGAAGGAGCAGCATGTCCATCTCAGAAGCGTGAAGCGCTCAAGCCGAAAATGCCAGGTAGAATCACGTTGGATCGAGTTTTTGCGGAGCACGCCTGCGACCTACGGATTAGAAGTCTAATCATCCCAGCCCTCTCAGTACGCTCCTAAACCACTCCAAATTCATTACTTACAAGAACTTAGCCGCGAACGTTCAAAACCGAGCGAGTCAGCTGGAGTCAGCTCAGACACGATGTAATCTTAGGGTCCCACTCTGGGATGGGTGAACCCCCTCGCCTTTAGGCGAAGCCTTCAGGAGGCTTGGGGGTACACTGCGGAGGTGTCTGAGTATCGGAAAAGTTCGCATGCAGTGTATCGGCTGAGATATCACTTTGTGTTCATCACCAAGTACCGCAAGCCGGCTCTGCGAGGAGAGATCGGGAAAGAGGTGCGGGACCTGACGCGAGAGATTTGCCGATCGTTGGATATCGAGATCGTGAAGGGGCATGTGCGACCCGATCATGTACATTTGTTGTTGGATGTGCCGCCGAGATTGGCGCCGAGCCGAGTGATGCAGGCGATCAAAGGGAAAACGTCGCATCATCTACTGCAAGATCACCGCAAGTTGCGCAAGGAGTTTTGGGGACGACATCTTTGGGCACGAGGGTACTTCGTGGCGACGACTGGGAATGTGAACGATACGATGGTTGCAGAGTATATCGAAACCCAAGATGTCGAGACCCGAGACGACGATTTTCGGGTCACTGAGTAGTCAGCCTGCGAGCGAAGCGAGGTCTTTAGGCGACTTCAGTCGCATGTCGAATCCACCGCCTTCAGGCGGTGGAGAGTGGGACCCTTCTCAAGTTTTTTAATCCCTTGGTTTGTCCGGGGAAAGTACAGTATCTTTCTTCAAGGCATATCCTCCTTCCCGGTCTCCGGGTTAATCCATGGATTGAAGATCACGGATTCAGGATACGCCGCCTCTCATCACAAACTTCGACCATGGCTCGCCCCGGTTTGTGGTACTGCTTTATCGAGGTGTGCTTGTAGTCGAAGTAATGGGAGAGCAAGTGAAATGGTGCAGCGCTCAATCTCGACAAGTCGTCATTTAGGCAAATAACGCAATCGCGAGAAGACCAGCCGTAACGCTGACGATTCCGGCCATTCTTGTTGCCCCTACACGTTCCTTAAGTAAGGCTACGGCCATAATCGCACCTATGACGATGCTGAATTGTCTGCAAGCTACTATATAGCTGGCCTCCTCGCACAACTGGTAGGACCATAGCACCAACCAGTAGGCACTGAAGCTAAGCCCGGCTGCCGCGACCACGATGAGAGCAGGTCTACCGAAAGCGTTCGTCGACCGCGTTCGCGGGGATCCCAACAAGACTACCAGGAATGCGATCAGAAAAAAAAAGTAGCCATATATTCCGGCTGCTCTAGGTCCCGGAGACACACCTTTTGAAGCTATGCTGTCCAAAACCGAGTAACCAACCGTACCGAAGGCTGCGGTTAACATTGCAAGACTAGCGGTATTCCAGTAGGCCTCCCAACGGACTTGCCGGGGGCTTCGTATGGGAAGGGCGCAGCAGCCAAGTGCCACAAGAATCAACCCCACCCAACCTAACATGGATGGAGGATGCCGCCTGGCCACATCGGAAAGGCCTACGATTAATACCGGCACTGCTCTAGTGATGGGGTAAACTACCGTGAATTCACTCCTCGAGTAGGCTTTGGCCAAGCTGAGAAAGTAGATGCCACAGCACACTCCCGATCCCAAGAGAAATGGCCAAACCTCTCGTGGAATTGACGGACTGTAGCTCTCACTGGCGATAGCCGGGACGAAGCCGATAACGGCTATTGTCCCGAGCATGCTGTAAAAGAAGTGACTGACGTTTCGTGACGACTTAGAAAGAACATTCCACCCAGCATGCATCACAGTAGAGGCGAGAACTAAGCTGATGGCGAGCAAACTCACACTCAGTTTTTCCTCAGGCTGGTCTCGAAGTAACGGTCATCAGGGATCCTAGTTCCAATATCTGCCTGTATGCGAGAACCGCTCCTCAGCAATGCAAACATCTCCCCAGTGGTCGATCTCGACCCAGCCTCCACTAAACCTCAAGAGGAGTCAAGGTAACCCTTTGGTCCTTCCGGTTGAGGTACTCAAGGAAACATCCAAGCAAGGCATTGCGTTTGTCTGGAGTTGACCCGTTTTCGTGGACACCTGATCCTTTGGGAGAAAGGAGACCACGATGCCAGGAACAAGACCTCCGTATCCGAGAGAGTTCCGCCAGCAGATGGTGGAGCTGTTTCGAGCCGGCCGTTCACCTTCACAGCTGGCCAAAGAGTTTGAACCTACTGAGCGGTACTGTCAACTTAACGGGGCTGGTCGAGAAGTCTCCTCAATAGAGTGGCGGATCAACAGGCACAGGTCACCTGTTTCCAATCGCTAAAGGCTCGCTCTCGGAGCAGTCGATGGTGGATCGCCTTGAGATGGTGACGCCCAACTCGGAACAAGTTCTGGATAACACCGTGGACCGAAAGGAATCGCTGTGCCTGAGCATCTGACTTGAATCGACGCATTTGCCGTTCCTGCTCCCGAGTGTGCTGGTGAGAGACTTCGGCGCGGTTGTTCTCGTACCGGAACGTGTCAACAACTTTGAGACACTTTGGTGAATAAATTACTGTAGTTTCATCTCAAAAGTTCTCCTTTTCGGGAGGGTTGATCCAGACCGCCTCGGGAAGAGGAGGAGGAACGGGTTTGCCGTTGGGAAATCTCTCCGGGAAGAGTGCATGGGCGGCCTCCAATGTTTGGGATCGATCGCGACGGGTGGTGATGGCGGTGAGGTAGTGCACATCCGCGGGAGTGTGCAGGCCGATACCCGAATGGCGATGGTCGCGGTTATACCAATCGAAGAAATCCCGACAAAAGTCTCTGGCTTGCTGAATGGTGCCGAAACGAGCCGGGAATTCGGGACGGTACTTGAGGGTCTTGAATTGGGATTCCGAGTAGGGATTGTCGTCACAGACATGAGGCCGAGAGTGAGACTTGGTGACTCCCAGATCGGCCAGTAGCAAGGCCAGTGCTTTGGAACTCATCGACGAGCCACGATCGGCATGCAGGGTGAGACCACCCGCTACGATCTCCTGCTTGGAGTAGCTCTGGGCGATCAAGACCTTGGCCAGGCGGGAGCTTTCCTGGGTGGCCACCATCCAGCCCACCACATAGCGGCTGAAGATGTCCAGGATCACGTAGAGGTAGTAATAGCTCCATTTGACGGGCCCCTTCAGCTTGGTGATGTCCCACGACCAGCATTGGTTCGGGCCGGTGGCCAGAAGTTCCGGCTTGGAGTATTGGGGATGGCGGCGCTGGCGACGGCGTTCTCTAACTTCCAGACGTTTGGCCAGAATGCGGTACATGGTTCGAATCGAGCACAAGTATCGCCCTTCGTCCAGCAGCTCCGCCCATACGGCGGCAGGAGCTTTGTCGATAAACTGTCGGCTGTGCAGGACCTCCACAACGGCTTCCCTTTCGGGCGGGCTCAAGGCGCGTGGGGATGCGGCCCGAGGCCGAGGATCCAGCGCCGGCCGTTCGCGCCGAAGTTTCTCCCGATACAGACTCGATGGCGGCAGATCCAGAGCCTGACAGCCGGCACGGACTCCGTGGGATTGTGAGAATCGCAAAGCTTCGTCCATCAGCTCTCGTCTCCGTTCTCTTCGCTGCTCGCCAGAGAGATTCCCAACAGTTGCGAGACTTTTTTTTGGAGATCCAGCATGGCTTCAAACTTCTCGAGCTTGCGTTTCAGCTTCCGATTCTCAGCCTCCACTTGCCTCAGTTGATGATCCAGAGGATTGACCGGCTTTGCCTTTCGTCCCCGCTTGCGAGGGGTCAATGCCTGCAGCGTTCCGTGCTCGCGTTGGCGTCGCCAGGTCTGCAGATTCGACCAGTAAAGTCCTTCTCGGCGCAGTAATGCTCCCACTTCGCCCGACTCTTCGCAGCCATCGGCCTGCTCCAGGACCCGGAGCTTATAGCGGGCTGAAAACCGGCGACGGGTTGCCTTGGCAGGAACTTCCGGGTCGGGTCGCGGCAACGCCTTCTCGGGCTCGGTCCGTCCCGCAGCGATTTTGGAGACCTCTCCCCTCCGCTCCGAGGTTTCCAAAATCCTCAGTTTCTTGTCGCTTCTGTTTTCTATCATTCTGTAATCCAGCTTCTCGCCCTCTACTCTAATTTAGCCGGGAAGAAGTGTCTCACCATTATTGGCACAGAGGGTACTGACTGGTTCGGTATACTACCTAAGGAAACACCTCTCGATGTGCAGCCGGATAGCTCTGCAGTTTATCCGTGACCAGTTGCCAGGGTGGCTGCCCTTGATTTTTTAACGCTTTACGAAAAAAGCGTTTCGCGGCTCGACAATCTCGCCGGCGTGTCACCAGAATATCGATCATGTCCCCGTCTTGATCGACCGCCCGCCACAGATAACGACGCTGTCCTCGGATCGTCAGGAAGATTTCGTCAACGTACCAGATGTCGCCCAGTCGTCCCTGTTGTCGTCTCAAAGAGCGGGCATAATCGGGGCCGAACTTGTGGCACCATCGCCGGATCGACTCGTAGGAGACGACAATGCCTCGCTCGGCGAGTAAGTCTTCGACATCACGAAAGCTGAGAGTGAATCGATGGTACAGCCAAACGGCGTGGCCGATGATCTGGGGTGGGAAGCGGTGTCGGCGATATCGTGATTCCATTCTTCAATCTTCGCTGATCGCCGGTTAAGTTGACAGTACCGACCAGGGCTTTCCGCTGATCAGCAGCTCGCCTGTCGGTTCCACATCCTGGCGGCTACCGAAGCTTCTGATGGACGGGGACAGGGAGATCTTATCGTGCCAGAAAGAGGAGGAGACGACGGGAAGTGAGCCACCAGCGCCCGATTGACAATTCCTGGGACGTCTTCTAGATTGGCTCTCACCATGAAGACTTTTCATTCGCTACTCGATGAGACCCTGGAGGCGTGGCAGTATGCGCGGGAGGGCTTGATCGATGAGTTGGAGAACATCCCAGCCAGCAAGTTCAGCTTCCGCCTCACACCCGAGACCCGAAGCGTGGCCGAGGTCGCTCAACACATCCTTGAATTAGCGTTCGTAATGACCGGTGAGCTCTGTCGTCCAGACACCGATTTCCATCGCGAGCCATGGCCGAAGTTAGTGGATCGGTATGCCTCACGTGTGAGCAAGGCGCGTACAAAAAAGCAGCTTCTTGAACTGCTGCGGTCCTCCTTCAAAGAGAGCGAAAGGAAGTTTCGCAGCTGTGGAGAGCTCATGATGATGCAGCTGATCGCCCGCTTTGACCGAAGATTGGGGACTCGACTGGATTGGCTGCATCACGGCATCAGCCACGAGATGTACCATACAGGGCAGCTCACGGCCTACGAGCGCGCTCTGGGAAAGACCCCTGCACTGACACAAAAGATCGAGGGCTAGCTGCGGGGTCGTCTGAACAGCCAGTTCTGGCGGGTGACGAAATCTGTGCTGTGTTGTCCGTAACCTCGTAAGGTGAAAATATTCGGTCGTGCAGCGGATCCTTTGGATAGAAGGGCTTATGGGCGTGCGCGCATCGAAATCTCAGGCGACTTCCGTTGAGAAACCAGCTTTTGGAAACGGGCTCCCGGTGTGAGGTCATCGCTCTGGCACAGCAATGCTGACTCGACCTGCTCCACAGTCTTATGGAGTGTATCCGAATCAAGCAGCGTCTCGATAGTAGTATCGAAGCAAGCCACCGAGCCTGGGCCGGCAGATTACTTCCTCGTCCGTACGGCCAACTTCATCTCCCGGCCCCAATCGCGCTATTTTCAAGATTTTCTATCACGGGGCGCAGAACTTGAAACAATGGGGGACTGGCTCTTAGGCGGGAGCGCGCGTTCACCCTTGTTTACCGGTACCAGTATTCACCCCCCGCACTTTTTCGGGCGGCGAAAAGGGTGGTGTCATCAAGGGGATGGGGCCTGGGATACTCCACTATGAGAGGCGGCGTATCCTGAATCCGTGAGTATCAAACATGGATTCACCCGGAGACCGGGAGGAGGATACGCCTTGAAGAAAGATACTGTAGTTTCCATCGACTAACCAACCACAACCAAGGATGCCTTGACGGAAATGCTTCGAGAAGGGGCACAGAAGCTCCTGGCTCAGGCGGTTCAAGCCGAACTGGAGGAGCTGCTGGAAGAGTACGAGGGTCAGAGTGATGGCCAGGGGGGACTGGTGGTCTGGTCTCTAAGTCGGAACGGGAAGGTCCGCAGCCGGCGCGACAAGTATTGCCTTGCGGGGACCGGTGACGTGGAGGGGCTCTTGTGCGACCGCGTCTTCGGCCTCGAAGAACGAGACGAATTTCTCGCCAGTATCGACTATCTCGTGCTCACCATGCCGCTGACGCCGGCCACGCAAGGGCTGATTGGCGAGAAAGAACTACGCCTGCTCAAGCCGTCGTGCGTGCTGATCAATCCCGCGCGAGCGGCAATCGTCGAGGAAGACGCGCTGGTGCGCTGCATGCGAGAAGGCTGGATTCGCGGCGCGGCGCTGGACGTGCACTACGCGTATCCTTTGCTGCCGGAACACCCGTTGTGGTCGATGCCCAACGTGATCCTCACCCCCCACATATCGGGCTCGTGCGCAAGCCCCCATTTTTTGGAACGCACTTACGACATTTTCGTCCAAAACCTGCGACGTTACCGAGCCGGCAAATCGCTCTTGAACGAACTGACGGCGGAGCAGTTGGCAGGGCAGTAAGACCAGCGGCTTATGGGGACCACGAGACATCCTCCGCAGGGCAGGATTCGCGAAAGAAAGACCTTTGCGTTTTGCGTCGGTGCGGCAGTTGTACTGCAGCACTCTACCCCAGGGCGAGCGCCGACGCGGCGCGGTCACTCGGTATGCACGTACATCGCGTACAGCCGTATCTGATCTCGCCGTGGACCCTCGAAACTCACGCGGACGCGAAACGGGCGCTCAAGAGGCCCGACGCCGCCGCCTCGCGGCCAGCGAACCCCCGATCGTACGCCCGAGTCCCTTACGATAGCGGCATTTTCGCCGGCATACGCCGGCAACGGCCGCTCTAGATCGTCCACCAGTTCGATTCGTAGCGAGGCGTCGGGCGAAAGCCCCTCGGCGTTGACGACCAAGCGGCCCGTGCCGGTCACTTCGAGCGGGCACGTGACGAACCGCGCCGGTCCGGACGGGTTCATCGGCGAGAGCGACCCGAAGCCGTCGCGGCGTATGGTCAGCAATCCCACCGCTCCGTGCGTTTCGGTGTTCCCACCGGCGCTCAGGTCCCAGTTGCCATACCAGATATACGTTTCATCGCCCACGTGTTCGAAGGCTTGCCCCGAAAGCAGCCCCCGCTGGTCCCACTGGCCGTCCTCACCGTACGGCACGAAGACGAAGTCCGGCACCGGTTCTCGGAAGTGGACACCGTCGTTGCTGATCATAAGTCCCAGCGGCATCCGACGCTCGGCAACGTTCGGCGAGCCCTCCCACTGTCCGTGCAATCCGAGCAGCACGTTGCCTCGATTCCAGATGCTGGCGGGTTCGTGAGACTCCTTGCCATGCCCCTGTTGCATCGATACATATCCGTCTCGAACATACGCCAGAGTCTTGGCATGGCTCCAGTTGAGGAAATCGGACGAGTGAAAGGTGGTCATCACCCGTCCGCACCTCGTGCCGTCTGCCAGATGCACCCACGGCGACAACTGCTGGCCGGTCAGATAGTAGAGGCCCTGCCACTTGTAGAGCCCCGATTGCTCGGTGTGCTCCGGCGGCAGCGGCATGTCTTTGGTCGAGATCGCGTAGTCTTTCGGCTCGCCTCGCGTGTGCAGCTTCCAGCGGAATCCGTCCCCGCTGAAGAGTGGCACGGATGTCGTCCAGCCGAACGACGGGGCCTCCGCCCAACGAATTTGGTGAATCATCTTGAACCGTCGGGACGGGTCCGGATCGTCCGGTTCATGCAGTAGGACCAGGTGCAGGCCCGTCACGTCGGGCGGATCAATCAGCAACAGATTGTTTTCGCGGCTTCCTTGATACTCGACCAACCCCAATTTTGGTTTGACCCAGTGGATCCCGTCGTCGCTCTCGGCATAGGCCGCGCGGCAGCCCCGATAGGCATGCTTGGGAAGGGAGCGAATCGCCTCTCGGTCGATTGCGATGTACCACATTCTGAACTTACCGCCGTCGCGGATGATCGACCCGTAGAACTGCGCGCGATAGTCGTCCGGCTCACCCTCTTTCCCACGCGGCAGTACCGGGTTCTCCGGATGCTTGCGCGGCTGGTGCATCTGCACCCGAAGGTTTTGGCGGAAGGGGATCGAAACGTCGTCGAATGCAAAGAGGGTGAGGGATCTTGCAGCCTTCTTGCCGCGCGACTCGGCAGCGGCGCCCTGCGCCGATCCCGAGGCCATGGCGTTTGCCGCAACGACCGGCAGGAGCGACGTGCCCACGAATTGTCGACGTGTCAAACCGGGGTTTTTTGACATGGTTTCGGTCCTTTTCGATGCGGTTTGGTTGTCTGTGTAGGGCTTCAGCAGCGAGGACGGTAGATTCACTGGAATTTCTTGCCTCGCACTTCGATCCAGTCGATCGCGACCAGCGGCGGATCCCGATTCCCGGACTCTCCGGAAACTCTTAGACGCGTATGCAGTTCCCGGTGAGCTACCGGCACATCAATCTGCAAGACGCCGTCCTCCCTGCTTGTGGATTGCGCGATCCACTCATAACCATTGAGGGAAGCCTCGAAGATGACGTCCGCGGACGTTCCCGGTTCGATCAAGACCTTCGCCGCGGCAGAGAATCGACAGGCCTCTCCTTGCGGCGTGCTCCAGTGATTCGTCAAGCAGACGTCGACGGGCTCCGTGCCGACCGACCTGACGACGATGCGGCTCGGATCCGGGAGCCATTTCATCTTGCGGAGCCCCTTGATCAACGTCCTTCTCATGAAATCGTGCTCAGGTAGCTTCTCCCCAACGGCCTTCATGCGAAGATCAAAACTCTCGCGATACGTGAAGTCGCCGTCTTTATCCCTAACCAGGACGGTCTTCAGCGGCTGCCACGCGTCCCATTCGGCCTGGCCTTTACTGCCAGGCTCTCTGGCTTTCTTGATGGCTTCAAGCACAAGGCCGAAAATCTCCTTAGTCGATTCTTCGGCACTCTCTTGCCAGCCCCAGGCGAGTCTGGGAGTCTCCTGGAGGCAAAAGAATCCGCAGGGAACGTTGTATTTCTCGGCGATCCGCAGTTGGCCCTGGAAGACTTCCCGATGAAAGTGGATTCGTGGTATCCCCGGAGTCGCCCAAATCACCTGTATCAAGGGCGATCCCAGCATCCGATGGCGACGTACCAATTGCTCAAAATCACCCGGCACGGCCCAGTATTCATCCACCACCCACCCGTCCGCCGGCAACCACGGCCATACAAATCCGGGTATGTCCGTGGCGCGAGAGGTATTCGAGTACCATTGGTACACCGGCAATTTCGGATATCGCTTCTTGACCCGGTGATACACGCTCTTCAGCAGTTCATGCTGCCCGTTCCAAAAAATGTTCTCTTCACCCAGGGTAACGGCGTAAAGATCATCCACGTTGACACTCGTAAGAAATCTGCTGATCGCTTGATAGTACGCGTTGGCGTCGTCTTCAACGCGGTAGAGGTCGGCTATGACGCGTTTGTTTGCCGCACGGGCCTTCGCAAGACCAGCATTCCAGTCTTCGAGCTGTTTGCGGTCGGCGGGGCTTTCTCCCGGGACCATGGCCCCCTGCACTAGCAGGAAGTCAAACAGGCCGTCCCAAAAATAGGGCTGCCATCGACCATAGATCCTCATGGTCTTATAGGACAGAGGCTCACGGGAAGAAACCATCGGCGAAGGCTCTCCTGGCGCGAACTCGTCCGCGGAAAAAACCGCTTCCGTCAACAAAGACACAAGGACGCAAACATAGGCGGGACAGACTTTCACGTGGAGTGATCCTCGTTTCTCCAGAGACATGAATTCGGGATAGCCAAAATACTCAACCGAATCGCAACAGTCAACCAGCACCCCCCAGGAACGCCCCAAACCGGCGGCGGTGATGAGGGATGCCCGGGCCTGTTTCTCAAGGATTCGCGTCTTCGGGGCCTGCCGGCCCGAGATTCTTCCACCAACGAAATTCGTTGACGGTTCGCTCGGCGGTGGCGGCGATGTCCAGGCGGTCGTCCCGGTCGAGATCCATGACGATCACCGAGTTGGCGTTCTCCCACTTGTCCTGCAGCCTCACTTTCTTGGCCCCCGGATTATTCACGAGCCGGGGATTTAGCGACGTTCGTGATTATTTGGTCGCGTCCAACCTTGTGGATGGCGCAATAGACTTAGTAATTATCTCACATGCCCACGTTGATCATTATGGCGGGCTCCGGTATGTCCTTGACGCCTTTGAAGTCAACGAACTTTGGGATCCCGGGTTCGAGTCGGACTCTGTGGCCTATCGGCGGTATCTCAATATCATCCAGGATGGTGTGTCTCGAGTACATCGACCCCTTCGGGAGAAGCATCTTCCAGCAGTCGATAATGGATCTGTAACTCCATTCACCCTGTCTGAAATACCCGACGTGCAGTTCACCGTCCTTCAATCGCCTGACCCAACCGAGGCGGGTTCTGATCAGCCGCGACCAAACTACAACAACACTTCGATCGTCGTGATAATCGAAATCGATGGCTTTCGTATGCTGTTCCCCGGGGACGCGGAAGCCGAGCGCGAACAAGCACTCGTGGCACTATCTCGAACGGATGCGCGTGCACTTTCGGCCGACACCGTGCTTGCGCCCCATCATGGCAGCACTCTAGCCAGTACGCAGCCCTTTATTGATGCCGTCGATCCCAGAATTGTCCTGTTCAGCGCCGCCCAACGGTTTGGCAATCCAAGAGCAAATGTTATTGCGCGCTACAACAAAGCTCCCCGTCGACTCTTGAGAACGGACAGGCACGCGGCGGCGTCTACGGATAACATCGTAGTGACCGTTTTCGACGACCGTAGTACACGATATCGTTTTCTTCAACGCGTTGAAGATGGACCGCCGGTCTGGGTGGGCAAGCTGCCCGACGATACGCAACTTACTCAGGTCAACAGCTGGACATCGTCAGCGACGATGGGACACAAGGGCCCGGGGTTTAAAGAGACACTTGGGCCCAAGCTGCCTTAACTGCCAGGATAGTCCTGCTGGTACCCTGCAAGGTATCCTCAGAGTAATGCAGCCCTCTCTTGACCAGCTCATCCAGATCACCCGCACCCTGGCCCACGACGACGACTTCGTACGGGTAGTACTTGCCTCCATGCCGAGCAACCTACAGGACAACACCCAAGTAGACGCCGAGTTCATCGAGGTCTCAGACGGCCCTGAGTTCCGCACTGACCTGCAGCAGGCCCTTCGAGACGGCCTCACTGCACTGGGCCTGCTGGGCTGGGAGTTGAAGGAGGTGGTCCGCTCCCCATGGTCCCCTATGTCGGCTTGAGTTGACTTGAGTTGGCCTGAGTGAGCTGGAGTGGGATTGCCGCGGGCACACTTGCGGGCACAACCCCCCCCTCAACGGCAAGTTTCGTGCCTCGAAGGCCGAATACCCTCAAGGGGCGCAGAGCCCCGTCGGACGCGGCTTTCAGGTGTGGTGCCCAGGGTGGGACTCGAACCCACACGGGCCTAAGGCCCCCAGGATTTTAAGTCCTGTGCGTTTCGTGCACGGCAAGAATCGATGAAAAACCCTGCCCATTGGGTCAAGCAACTGATCTACCTGAAAGAAGCCTCAGCATTCATAGGATCCACCTCGCGAGATCTCATCGGCTTGAGCGTTGGCAGTCTGTTCACCGCTTCCCGCTGAGAACGATTTGGGATCCAGTGTGCGTAGATCTTGAGTGTGATCTGAGGGTTTGCGTGACCGAGCTGCTGACTCACGTAAGTGAGAGGTTGGCCCTGAGCAAGAAGCAGGCTCGCGTAGGTGTGGCGTAGGTCGTGGAAACGGATACTGCGAAGGCCAGCTTTGCGAAGTACCTTGCGGAAATAGCGCCGTTTTAGGTTGTGCATGTCCGCAGGATTCCCGCGACGGTTTGAAAAGATCCATTCGGGAATTTCGTTTCGACCTCGGGCCAGCGCCTCCTTCCGCTTTGTCCGCCGCAGATTACCCAATGTTTCGATTAGCTCATCTGAGAGGTCCACCCGCCGTCGGCCGTTCTTCGTCTTCAGAGTGCCAACTCTCCCCCGAACGAAGTTGCGTCTGACCTTGAGAAACTTTCCATTCCAATCGATATCGCCCCATTGCAGACCAGCCAACTCCCCAGATCTCATTCCCGTATGAAGGGCACCAAGAAGGAGTGGGTATTGGTCAGGCGCATACTTCAGAGTAGCTTCAAGGAGTTGAATGACTTCCTCTTCCGTCAAAGGCTCGATCTCTTCGTGCTTCTTGGGAGCCTGCCGGTAGAACTTGCCCATACCAATGGTTGGATTCTTGACGACGATCTCGTTTTCGACAGCGTCGCTGTATAAGACGCTCAGGGCTGCAAGAATGAGGCGGATGGAGTCCTTGGCCAAACCTTTGTCGAGCAACCCACGAACGAACGACTGCATCTTGGTTCGGTCGATCTGATCGATCCGATGTTTTCCAAGCTGGGGAAGAATGTAGTTACGGTAGCTGGAGTCGTAGCCCTCAAAGGTTGTCAGTTTCAGGGTGGTGGCCATGTAGTTCTCTTTGAACTGCTTGTAATAAGCCCTTATGGTCGGCACGGGGGGCTCCTCTTCCTTACCCATTAGTGGCCGGTCCAGTTTGAGGTTGGCTTCCATCACGTCTTTGACTTTTTCTGCCAACTTGCGGTCCTTGCCTATCTTCTTGGCCTTGCGGGTGCCTTTGTGATCAACAAAGATCCACCAAACGCCGGATCCTTTGGGTCTCTCCCTGACCTTAACTCCCATCCGACCTAACCTTGGAATCCTCTTTCGGTGTTTGGCGGAGAAAAGTGCATTCTTGCCGCCTCCGAGGAACCTACAACTGGCTATCCGCAACCTATCCGCAACCTAAGCCCACAATCCGATGTCCCCGGGCCGAAGGCCATCTGTATAAGTTATTGAAAACAAATAGGAAAGATTGGTGGAGCTGAGGGGATTCGAACCCCTGACCCCCTGAATGCCATTCAGGTACTCTTCCAACTGAGCTACAGCCCCACCGGGCGGGAAAGAGCAAATCTTAGCTAATTGATCGAGAACTGGTCCAGCAGTTCCTGGTTGATTCTAATCTCTTCGTCCTCGCGCAGTTGATCGACGACGTTCTTGATATACCCGTTGAAGAAGTTGCCCCGAACCGTACTCGTCAACGTATCCTCGATCTGGGGTCTGCGCTGTTCGAAGGTCGCGTCGTCCAGTTCGCTCTTTTCTTTGATCTCGAAGACCACCAGCTTGTTTACGATTCGAATCGGCGAACTGATGTCGCCTGCCTGCATCCACTCGATCCTGTGGTGCATTAGTGGTGAGAACTGCAACACGTCATCAACTGTCTCACCGTTCTTGAAGAAACGGGTCGTAATGACTTTCAGATCCTGTTCCGTCGCAACCTCTTCCAGCGAGCTCTTTTGCGCCGCTTTGAAAAAGCCCTCGGCGCTATTGCGGTTCAGCTCTTCCCGTTTCTGTTCGATGTAATCTTCTTCAACCCGGCTCTTGACTTCTTCGAAATCGGGAATCTGGGAAGCCTGGATCTCCGCGACCTGGGGTACCAGATAGCCGGAAGGCGTCAGGTAAGGCTGCGCAAAGAAATCATCCTGGCTCAAGTTGAAAGCTTCCACATTGAAGTCACTTCGGATGCGCGGGCTCTTCACGGTTTCACTTCTGGGGAAAAACTCGGTCGTATTGATGTCCAGGCCTTCCTCTTCGGCGACATCTTCCCAACTGGCCTGTTCCTTGAGTCGAGTCATGATCTTTTGCGCTTGGTTTAGAGCTGCGTCTTTGGCCGCTTCTTCGCGAAGCTGGTTTTCCGCGAGTGTCCGTCGGAGCTCCTCCATTGTGCCGGGCTTAGAGGTGACCTTGATAATGTGGTACCCGAATGCAGTCTTTATGATCTCGCTGATCTCACCCTGTTTCAGATCGAAGGCCGCCTTGTCGAAATCTTTGTCCTGGACACCGCGGGGAAAGAAGCCCATGTCTCCACCGCGAGCGGCACTGTCGTCCTCGGAATGTCGCCGGGCCAGTTCCTCGAAACTGGCACCTCTCTTGAGTTGCCGCAGCACTCGATCGGCCAGCGCGAGCTGCTCCGGATCATCTTGATTCGGCCTGGTCTTGAAGAAGATCTGACTGGCCCGGATGCGCTCAAGATTGTCAAGGCTCTCGATGCGTTCACTGATTTGATCCTCGGTCAGCTCTATCTCATCCGGCACGAGCAGGATCTCGAAGTACTTGATTCGACGTTGTTCCGCACCCTTGTAGGTGTCGGGCCTCTCAGTGAAAAACTCCTGAAGCTCTTCCTGATTGGGTTCTAGACTGAGGGTAGCAGGATCGAAAAGGACGTATTGAACTCTGGCTTGTTGCTCCTGCTTTGCAAATTCCCTGCGTAGATCATTGGGTGTGGCGCCGAGACCCGCTGTGAGCAGCATCTGTAGTTTGTCCCGCAGAATCTCCCGGCGAATGTTGTTCTCCCATTCCGTCACGCTCAGACCGTTGGCACGGAGGACTTCTTGATAGCGCTCTTTCCCGATGAAGTTGCCCTGCTCGTCCTTGAAGACGGGAATACTCAGAACCCTCTCGGAGATTTCGGGAGTGGTGGCCTCGAGACCCAGGCTGCGGGCATGAAGCGCGAGGGAATGTTCCGTGATCAGAGAGTTCACTGCCTGTCCGGGCAGATTCATCTGGGGAGCAAACTGCTCGAAATTATCACCCAGTTGCTGACGATAGATCTCGACCAGCTGGCTGTACTGTCGACGAAATTCTAGCACTCCAATGCTCTCGTCGCCGACGCGGGCAATTTCGTTGACAAGCAGCCCGGTTGCCCCGGTCGGCGCGTCCACGAACAAGAGGACCATGCCGGCTCCGAGAACCACGATCAGGAGCCACAGGATCCATTTCAGAGATTCGCGCTTCTCGCGAAAAACTTTCAGCATCGGATGCTCCAGCGAAACAAGAAATTATAGCATAGCGACCGTCACCGGCATCCCGCCCGGCATGACCCTGAAAGGGGCTCGTGGCGTCAGGTAGCCAAGCCTCTCAGAAGTAGGTAAGGATGTTGGAACTTCTTGAACTGCTTAGGTTTTTTGTCAATAATAGGGCCTCCGGGCGCGAGCTATGGGGTAGATTCAAGGCGTTTCCCGAGGAGGATCCGATCCGACTTTCCTGCATAAGAGGGATGGCTGAGAAGACCCGTTCCTTTCTCCCGGCGGACCCGGTCTTGAAACAATCTTGCTGAGCATTGATGAACTCTCCAGTTTCAAGGCTGAGGAAGAGGTTTTAGAGACAAGATGAATCTCCGCTCACTTTTCGGGTACTTTTCCAACGACCTGGCCATCGACCTGGGAACGGCGAACACCCTGGTCTACGCAAGGGGACGGGGGATCGTTGTCGATGAACCGTCCATTGTTGCCATCAACAAGAAGACCAACAAAGTGGCCGCGGTAGGCCGCGAAGCCAAAGAAATGCTGGGCCGGACCCCGGGAAACATCGTCGCGATCAAGCCGATGAAGGACGGAGTCATTGCCGACGTCGACGTGACCGAGGAAATGTTGAAGTACTTCATCCGCAAGGCCCACAACCGAAACCATCTTCTCAGTCCACGCATTGTCATCTGCATTCCCTCCGAGATCACACAGGTGGAGAAGCGAGCCGTGCGGGAATCGGCCCTGCGGGCCAAGGCCAGCGAAGTCTTTCTGGTGGAAGAGGCCATGGCCGCCGCGATCGGAGCCGGCCTTCCAATAACCGAACCGTCCGGGAACATGATCGTTGACATCGGGGGCGGAACCACGGACATAGCTGTCATCAGTTTGTCAGGGATTGTTTACAGCCGCTCGGTGCGGGTGGCAGGTAACGAAATGGACGAGTCCATCATCCAGTACATCAAGCGAAAACACAATCTGCTCATCGGCGAGCGTACGGCGGAGCAAATCAAGATCAACATCGGCTCGGCGGCTCCCCTGGAGCAGCCCATGACGATGGAAATCAAGGGGCGTGACCTGATCGAGGGAATTCCGAAGACCATCGAGGTCACCGATGACGAGATCCGCGAGGCGCTTTCCGACGGTATTGCCACTGTGGTCAACGCTGTCCGGGTGGCGCTGGAGCGAACTCCTCCCGAGTTGTCCGCCGACATTGTCGACAAGGGGATCGTTCTCACGGGTGGCGGAGCTCTCCTGAAGAACCTGGACCTTCGGCTCAAGATGGAAACCGGATTGCCCGTTTACATGGCTGAAGACCCGCTTTCTTCGGTTGTGCTTGGAACCGGCACGATGCTCCAGGAAACATCTCTCCTCAGACAAATTAGTCTCGAATGATCACGTCTCTCAAGACAAGACCGATTCTGTTTCTCATCCTGCTGCTGCTCGCCAATCTGCTTCTCCTCTCCGTCCAGGCCAGGGACGAGACCGGTCAGGTATTGCTGCGCTCCTGGGGAGTTGCCGCTAGAACTCCCTTCGGCGGCGCCATCCGGTTCGTGAAGTCGCTTTTCGTGAACGGACTCGACAGCTATGTTCTGCTGGTGGGAACCGAAAAGGAAAACCGGAGCCTGCGAGCAGAGAATCAACAGCTCAAGCTCGAGACACAGCGGCTGCGGGCCCTGGTGGGAGCGGCGGTTCGAACCTTGGACTTTGAGCGGATTTACGAACGGCACCAATTCGAGACAATCGCCGCCACCATTACTCAGAGAAGTGCCCCCTTCCTGGCCACTTCGTTCCAGGTGAACGCGGGCCGGGCTCATGGAGTCGTTACAAATACGGCGGTGATCAGGCCGGAAGGTATAGTGGGAAGGGTCCATGCACTGACTCCCTGGAGCTCTGAAGTCCAGCCCATTACTCACCCGCAAGCCGGCGCAGGTGCTTTGCTCTCTGAGTCGCGGACTCACGGCGTCGTTCGGGGAAAGGGTAGTGAACTCGTGCGTCTCGACTACATCCCAATTTCGGTGCCAGTCGAGGTCGGAGAAATGGTCTATACCTCGGGAACCGACAAGATCTATCCGAAAGGCCTGCCCATCGGGAAGGTTGTCTCGGTGAGGGAGGGGAATCTGGTCCACAAGCACATCCTGGTGCGACCCTCCGTCAATCTATCCAGTACTGAAGAGGTGTTGCTGGTCACGACTCCGGTTCCTGACAGCGAGCCCGAATCAGCTGAGGGGAAACGGCTGGCGATTTCAGAGAATGGAACGCGCCCTTGAGTCGGGGAATCACGACCAGAGAAGTCACGATTCTCCTGATTGGGGCGGCCGTTTTTCACTTCTTCAGTTCGAGCTTCTTTGGAATCGGCTTCTATCTGGACGTCATGCTGATCGCCACGGTGTACATCGCAAACTATTCCGATCCTTCTAGAGCCGCCCTGACGGGCGGTGTTTTCGGGCTGGTGCAGGACATTGCAGGACTCCATCCCCTGTGGGGTCTGAACGGGTTCTCAAAGACGCTGATCGGATTCTCGAGCTACTACCTCATCCGATACCTGGTAGTGGAAAGCAGTGTTGGAAGGGCCGCGCTCCTGTTCTTTCTATCCTTGCTCGATGTGGTAATCATCTATGCCTTTCTCTTGCTTCTCACACCGACCTTGGCGGATGGCGTGGTTGCTCAGGCGCTGCTCAAGGCGCTCTTGACGGCGTTGTCTGGAGCCGCACTTTTCTGGCTCCTGGATGGTCTTAGATTCCCGGCAAAGGATTATCGTCATTTGTAGTTGTGAGTCGGAAAGGCTGCGGGCGTAGAATAGTGTGAAGGTGGGGGCTGGACAACAAAGTGGCCATATTTCAGGATAATCGGGATCCAATGGAGCGCCTCTACTGGCTGGGATGGGCCTTCTTCATTATCGTTCTCCTACTCTTTTCGAGGCTCTGGTACCTGTCGGTTGCCAGCTTTGACCACTACGATCATGCGGCGCGGCGCAACCACATCCGTACGGTTCCGGTTCTCGCCCCCAGAGGCCCGATTGAAGATCGTAACGGCCGTATCCTGGTCGAAAATACCTATGGTTTCGATCTCGTGCTGTTTAGGGAAGAGAAGTCCGGATTGGACCGAACTCTCCAGTTTCTTTCCGAAACCCTCCCGGTCAGTCGCGAGGAACTCGAGGAAAGACTGCAGGAAGCAAGCCACTACAGCTTGTATCAGCCCGTAGTTGTCAGCCAGGGCCTGACGCTCGACCAGATCAGTTTCCTGATGGCGCGCCGATCGGACTATCCTCTTCTCGACATCGTGGAACGACCGCGCCGGTTCTATCCACACGGGAAGCTGGCAGCCCATGTTCTTGGCTACGGGGGAGAGATCTCGAGGGACGAGCTGAGGCGCCCCGGGTACGAAGCCCACCGTCCTGGAGACGTGATCGGTAAGAGCGGGATCGAGCGGGTCTACAACCAGGTCCTGGCAGGTCGGAACGGGGTCCGCAAGATTCGAGTTGACAGCCATGGCCGCGCTTTTGAGGAGTTGGAGCCCATCCCGACGATTGCGGGTGAAGAGCTGCGGCTCACACTTGACCTGGACATTCAGAAGGCGGCCGAGGATGCGCTCAAGGAGTACAGCGGCGCGGTCGTTGTACTGGATCCGGTTTCGGGGGAGATTCTGGCGATGGCCAGCCGTCCTACCTTTGATCCCAATGAATTCGCGACCAGGATTTCTACCTTGAGATGGAAAGAGCTAACCACTCATCCGGGCCGGCCTTTCCAGAACCGCTCGATCCAGAATGGGTTTCCTCCCGGATCCATTTTCAAGATCGTGATGGCCCGGGCCGGGCTGGAGAGTCAGCTGATCAACGCGCGGCAACGGGTACTCTGCACAGGCTCACAACGACTCTTCGGACATGATTTCAAGTGCGCCGCCGCCGGAGGCCACGGCTGGATCGATCTGGAGGCTGCCCTTCAATACTCCTGTAACATCTATTTCTACCAGCTGGGAAAGAACCTGGGCATCGACCGCATTCAGGCCTTTGCCAGGCAATTCGGGCTCGGCCAGAAGACGGGTATCGACCTTCCCGGTGAGATCGACGGGCTTGTCCCCTCCCGTGAGTGGAAGCGCGAAACGAGAGGGCAAGCCTGGTACGCGGGCGAGACGATTTCCGTTTCGATTGGACAGGGCCCGATTCTGGTCACACCTCTGCAGCTGGCAGTTGCTGTTGGCGCCGTCGCCACGGGACGCCTCGTCCACCCTCATATTTGCCAACCTGCTTCCGGAGAAAGTCCCGGGGAGCCCAGGCTTCTCTTCGCGCCGGAACAATTGAAGGACATTCGGACCGGCCTGTGGAGAGCAGTGAACCAGGGCGGAACTGCCCAGCAAGCTCGAGTGGAGGGGTTTGAAGTGGCTGCGAAGACCGGCACCGTTCAGACCATCGGCCGCGCCAGCAGGGAACGTTTGGGACCGGGGCGAGCCGACCGCTTCAGATCCACGGCATGGTTCGTCGGCTATGCCCCCGTAAACGACCCGCAGGTTGTAGTCTCGGTGATCCTGGAACAGGCCGGCTCGGGAGGGGCCGTAGCGGCTCCCGTGGCGCGGGAGATTCTCCAGGCGGTGTATTCCAGGAAGCAACCCTCTGACACCGATCTGCCGGTCATGGCTCGGGCACAGGAACTGAACGCTCCTCGATGAGTAGAGCGGAAAGCCCCCTGCTGCCCCGTCGACCTCTTAGCTTTCTGGGGTACTTCGATCTGCCTTTGATTGCTGTGATTCTGTGCCTGGCAGGAATTGGATTGACGGGGATCTACAGCGCCACTCTGCACGGGGCACAGCCCAACCTCTTTTCGAAACAGATCATTTGGATCTGTGCAGGCACTGTGCTGTTGTTTTTTCTGACCCTGAGTGATTATCGATTCCCTACCGACTATGCGTTCGTGATTTATGCGGCTGCCATTTTCAGCCTGGTAGCTGTGCTTATGTTCGGCACCGAAATTCATGGGAGTCGTAGCTGGATCCGAATCTCCGGGGTCGGATTCCAGCCCTCCGAATTCGCCAAGATAGCTGTCGTCCTGGCTCTGGCCCGCTATCTGGCAGGCCAGCACGAGAACTACCTGAGCAGGACGCGGATCCTGACCTTGACCGGTCTCACGCTTTGTCCAGCCCTGCTGGTGATGATGCAGGGCGACCTGGGTACGGCCCTGACCTACTTTCCGATTCTCACCGGGACCATGTGGGTGGCCGGCCTGCGACTGAGAACAGTCCTCCAGACCGCAATTCTGAGCCTCCTCTCAGCTCCCTTTGCCTGGTTTGCGCTCAAGGATTACCAGCAGCAGCGGATCCTGGTTACACTCAACCCGGCCCTCGATCCCCAGGGAGTGGGTTATCAGACCAGCCAGTCCGTTATTGCAGTGGGGTCCTCCGGGCTTACCGGAAAGGGATTCGGCCAGGGGTTCCAAAGCCAGCTGGGATTTGTACCCGAGATTCACTCAGACTTTGTGTACGCGCTCCTGACCGAGGAATGGGGCCTGCTGGGAGGAGGATTGATCCTCTGTTTGTATCTCCTGCTCTTCCAGCGGCTGGCCTGGATCGGGGGCCAGGCCCGAGATAGGGCCGGGATTCTGATAGTCACGGGAGTTGCCAGCCTTATCGGGTTTCACGTCTTGGTCAACGTCAGCATGTCTCTGGGAACCTCTCCGCCCATCGGGATCCCTCTGCCCCTCTTGAGCTATGGAGGTTCTTCGACAGTGGCATTCATGATCTGCCTGGGGCTAGCAGCCAGTGTCTACCGGCGGCGCTTTGTCTATTCTGAACCATAGCACGCGTCCTTGTCCCGCGAATGACGAATACGCAAACCCTGGAACGTGGAATCTCTTCAACCGTAAACTACTGTCGGAACAAGGGTTCTGTGCATCGTCCCTTGCCACAATCCTGGGAGAAGGGGTATACTGGCGACATTAAGAGTGAAGTTTAGACCCTCGATTTTGAGAATAGTTTATAGATTTGGAGAAACTGCCGTGACGGCAGAAGAGGTCCCTGCTCTGTAGCAGAGGGCATCTCCAAGGAGAGTTTTACGCAGTCAAAAGTTGGCATCCGCCTGTGTAGCTGTCGTGCTGCCCAGGGGATCAGCACCACTCAATATATTCGTTTTTGTCTGCGCAAATGGGTTCAAGAGAGTTTTTTGTAATTTCCACGGGTTTATCACACCTATCCGTCCCCAATACCTCCACCGTCACGTAACTCGTTTCTCCTTCTTCCAAGCGAAGGAGGACTCATGCACAAAGAGCTCATTGTCAGCTCGACAAGTCTCGAGACCCGGCTTGCCATCCTGGAAGACGACCAGGTAACAACGCTGCGGATCGAGCGAAGCAAGAACAAAGGGATTCTAGGAAATATTTACAAGGGCAGGGTTACGAAGGTCCTGCCCGGTATGCAGGCAGCCTTTGTAGGTATTGGACTGGACCGCCACGGATTTCTCTATGTCGGTGATTTTCTAGCCGATGTTCAGGAAGAATCTGAGCTGTTCGACGTAGAGACGGCGACCGCCGGGCAGGCTTTGCCTGAAGATCGCTCCTCTCCGAAGGGCCGTCCCACCCGGAAGGCCCGCCCCGCACGGAAGCCCCGCTCCACCCAGGAGCCGGACCCCGCCGCGAAAACGGACGATGAACTGAGCCGGTTCCCCGAAACTCGTGGGAGCCAGGCCAGGGGTGGAATTCTTCCCCAACGCATTCAGGCACGGGGCCGACCCGGCGATTCCAGGCCATCCCGGGAGGGCCCGCCGGGACTGGGGATTCTTCCCGATCGTCTCAACGGCAGCGAGGGGAACGAGAACTCTCCCGCCCGGAAAGCACAGGACCAGGCAGAAGTGGACGAGACTTCTTCCGGGTTGTTCTTTTTTGCCAGAGAGACTCGTCGAAGCGGAACCACCAAAGGACGAAAGCCTGCCCGATCCAGAGTGACACGACGGTCCGGGAATGGACGAGATTCAAATCAAGTACAGATCAATGACCTGCTCAAGGAGGGGCAGGAAATCCTGGTGCAGGTGGCCAAGGAACCCATCGGTCGTAAGGGAGTCCGCCTCACCTCCCACATCGCTCTTCCAGGTCGGTACCTGGTCTTCATGCCCACGGTAGGGCGTGTGGGAGTGTCCAGACAGATCGAATCCGAGCGGGAACGGACGCGGCTCAAGGATGTCGTTGTCCGCAATCGAGGCACTTCAGGGAGAGGCTTCATCGTCCGAACTGCTGGAGAAGGCCAGCCGGCCGAAGATGTGGAGGCCGATATGAACTACCTGACGCGCCTCTGGTCCAACGTGGGGAAACGAGCCGAACAAACAAAGGCTCCCGCCTTGGTGCACTCGGAGCCGGGTCTGGTTGAGCGAACCATACGTGATCGTTTGACCGACGACTTCAGAGCGATTCGGGTGGACAGCGAGGACGTATACGAGAGAGTTGTCGAGTTTGTCAGTGCCTTCAACCCCGACCTGGTGGGTAAGGTCAGGCTCTACACCAAGGCCCGCCCGATTCTGGATTCTTTTCGCGTGACACCCGAGATTGAACACGCACTGGAAAGCAAGGTCTGGCTCAAGAGTGGAGCTTACATCGTTATCAATCAGACCGAAGCGCTGGTCGCAATCGACGTCAACACCGGTAAGTTCGTTGGCAATACCAGCTCTCTGGAAGACACGATTACGCAGGTCAATATTAATGCCATCCAGGAGATTGGCAGACAATTGAGGCTGCGGGGGCTGGGTGGGATCATCATTATCGATTTTATCGACATGGAGGAAGCCAAGAACCGGCGTAAGGTGCTGGATGCGCTGCACCGCGAGCTGGCCAAGGATAAGGTTCCTTCCAGGATTCTCCGTTTCAATGAGTTTGGCCTGGTGGCGATCACCCGCAAGCGAGACAGGAGCTCACTCGAAAAGACGCTGTGTCAGCCCTGTTACTATTGCGAAGGCAAGGGAATGACGAGATCATTGCGGACCATTGCCTACTCGATCCATGGGGAGGTCCGGAAGAACCGCCGCCATTTTGGCAAGAGCCCTGAACTTCTGGTTCGGTGTCATCCTCAGGTTGCCGAGACCTTGCGAGAGCATGAACCCGAAGTGATCGAGGAGATAGAAGCCATGACCGGGAAGGCCGTCGCCATCCAGGCAGACCCTCTCCTCCATGTGGAGAGATTCAGTATCATTGAGTCCTGATTTCGGGAGCCAGCACAGAATGGCGGGACCGGGTGTTGATCATCCTTTTGAGAAACTGCTCGAGTTGATGGAAAGACTCAGGGGGCCGGACGGATGCCCCTGGGATCGGGAACAGACGCACGAAACTCTCAAGCCGATGCTGGTGGAGGAAGCCTTCGAAGTTCTCGAAGCTCTCGATGCTGAGGATTCTGACGAGCTTTGTGAGGAACTGGGGGATCTTCTCTTTCAGGTCGTCTTCCACAGTCAGATTGCGATGGAAAAGGGTGAGTTTGACGCCCTCGAGGTGTGCCGGAGACTCCATGACAAAATGGTGCGCCGTCATCCCCACGTTTTTGGTAACGAGTCGTTCTCAGATTCACGGGAGCTGCTTCGCAACTGGGAGAACCTCAAGGAATCCGAGAGAAGAGCCAGCGGGCGCAAGGTAACCAGAAAGGAGTCCCTCCTGGATGGGATTCCCGACAAGCTCCCCGCCCTCTACCGGGCCAATCAGATCACAGCAAAGGCCGCCCGCATCGGCTTTGACTGGCCGAGCATCGAAGGGGTCACTGACAAGCTGCAGGAGGAGGTCGATGAGCTGAATGAGGCTAGAAGACAGAGAGAAGCCGGCCCGGTCAGAGAGGAATTGGGAGACATTCTCTTCACAGCAGTGAACCTCTGCCGTCGCCTGGAAATCGATCCGGAGACAGCTTTGAACAGGGCCAACCGGAAATTTTCGCAGCGCTTCCGTAGAATGGAAAAGCATTTTGGAAACCAGGGGCGGGAGTTGAAGGATGTGGAGCTCGAGGAAATGGAGAATTGCTGGAACGATTTGAAAACCACAGAGGCTTCGTGACCGGGCCACCATGGGGGCCCGTTTTGCTACCTTGGGATCTTTATTGAACGGGGGAGAAATGAGTCATCAAGACGACGCGCCAAACTTCAAAGTAACTGATAAACGCCTGTTTGACGACGAGGGAGAAATGCGAGGAGATCGCGTGGAGGAACGGGAAAACTCTTCCCCGGCCGAGACACCGGAAGCTCACCTGAACGCAGATCGGGGGGACCAGACCGACGGCAGTGCCCAGGAAATAGATTTCTCGTCTTTTGTCATTTCTCTGGCGACAACTGCGATGGTCCACCTGGGGGAAGTTCCCGTCGAATCTGGAGGTCAGCCGGAAGACCTGGATGCAGCCGGGCAGATGATCGACATACTGGGCATGCTGGAGAAGAAAACGGAAGGGAATCTTTCACCGGAAGAGTCGCGGCTCGTCCATGACATTCTTTACGAGTTGAGGATGAAGTTCCTGGCCAAGAGGCAGGCCGTCAAGCTCTGATGCGGGTGACCTTTCTGGGTACGGGTACTTCACGAGGCATACCGGTGATCGGATGCGGTTGTGAGGTTTGCAGGTCGAATAACCCCAAAAACAAACGACTCCGGACCTCTGTTCTTATTGAATCCGAAGTCACCGTGGTCATCGATGCTTCGGTCGACTTTCGCACCCAGATGCTTCGCCAGGATGTGAGAAGCCTCGATGCGATCGTCCTCACCCATGCCCACGTTGACCACATCCTTGGCCTGGACGACGTCTACCCTTTCAACATTCGCTCTGGAAACCACATGCCTGTCCATGCCACCCGGGAGACCCTGAACGAGGTCAAGCAGACGTTTCGCTACTTGTTTTCCGAGAAGAAGTATCCCGGGGTTCCTTCCCTGGCTCTGCAGACCGTGGACGGTCCTTTTCAAATCGGCGAGCTCCACTTCGAGCCGGTTCACGTTCTTCACGGGCAGCTTCCGATTCTGGGCTACCGGATTGGCTCCTTTGCTTTCCTCACCGACGTGAGCGAAATACCCGAGCAGAGTTTTGAGAAGCTGCAGGGTGTCAAGTACCTGGCGCTGGATGCGCTGCGACAACGGCCTCACTATAGTCACTTTAGCCTGGATGAAGCGGTAGAAGCAGCCGATCGGATCGGCGCCACCCAGACCTATCTGATCCACATGTGCCACGATCTCGAACACGAAAGTACGAACCTGAGACTGCCTGACTCGGTGGCTCTCGCCTACGACGGACTGGCATGGGAAGTAGAAGGAGATCAGCATGCGTGTAGTTGAGGACCTGGATCTCCTGCCCGCTGAACTGTCCTCTCCGATTCTCACAATTGGTGTTTTCGACGGAGTTCATCTGGGTCACCAGGAGATTCTCAAGAGAGTCGTATCCAGGGCCGCTGACGTTGGGGGTGCGGCCGTGCTGCTGACTTTCCGGCCTCACCCTCAAAAAGTGATCTCACGGGGTGACGCGCCATTCCTGCTCCAGACTGACGAGCAGAAGATCGAACTTCTGGAGCGAGCAGGTATCGACGTTCTGGTGAGAATGCCTTTTACAAGGAAACTGTCGCTGTCGTCTCCTCGCGAGTTTGTGGAGAGCGTCCTACATCGGCGGGGACTCAGAGAAGTTTACGTGGGAAGCAACTTTCGCTTTGGTCATCGAAGAACCGGTGATTTTCAGCTCCTTTGTGAACTGGCGCAGGAGTGTGGGATCCGGGTCGAAGGGATCGAGCAGGTCAGGGCGCCTCAAGGTCGGATCAGCAGCACCAAGATTCGGGAGAATCTCCGTCTCGGTCGAGTTTGGGAAGCCTCCTCGATGCTCGGCCGGCCCTACGAGATCTGGGGGATCGTAGTGAAAGGTGCCGGGCGCGGCGCACACCTCGGGTTTCCGACGGCCAACCTCCAAGTGTTGAACGAGCTCATTCCAGCGGTCGGAGTGTATGTTACGCAGGTGGAGTGCGATGGCGTCCCGGAGGGATCCGTTACCAACATCGGTTTCCGTCCAACCCTGACACCAGGCACTGATCCAGTGCCTGTCGTGGAGTCGCACATTCTTGACTTTGACGGCAGTCTCTATGGCCGGCCGCTTCGCCTCCGTTTCCTCAAGCGCCTGCGGTCGGAAAAGAAGTTTGACAATGTGGAGAAGTTGCAGCTTCAGGTTCAGCGTGACATTCAGAATGCCAGAGACTATCGGAAGGAGAATGATGAAGATCAAGCCAGAGCAGGTTGAGCGGACCGCCGAGCTGGCCCGCCTGGATTTCAGTACCGATGAATTGAATCATTTTGTTGAGCAGTTCTCTGAGCTGCTGGGCTATTTCGAACAGCTCCAGGAAATCGATACCAGTTCTGTAGAACCCCTCTACCACCCTCTACCGCGTGAGGATACTCCCTTCCGGGAAGACCGGATCCAAGTCGAGCTGTCCACTGAGGAAGCCCTGAGAGAGGCCCCGAAGTCAGCTCGGGGCCACTTCAAAGTGCCGAAGGTGATCGAGTCGTGAAAGGGGAGGATCTGCTGGGCCTGACCGCCTCTGGGCTGCACGAGCTGATCAAGAGTAGAGAGGCTTCTTCCGAGGAAATCTGTCGAGCCTTTGTGGAGCGGGTTGAAGCCGTGGACACAGAAGTCCGGGCTTTCCTTCATTGCGAGCCCGAGGAAGTTCTGCGGCAGGCCAGAACGATTGATCAGTGCATCGGAGCAAGAAGCCTGGAACTGGGCGCATTCACAGGGATCCCAATCGCCATCAAGGATGTGATCGTCACGCGGGATGTCCCCACAACCTGTGGATCCCGTATCCTCCAGGACTATCGCCCGCCCTACGATGCCACCGTGGCCCGGCTGCTGCGCGAGCACGGAGCGGTGCTGCTGGGAAAGACGAACTGTGACGAGTTCGCCATGGGATCCAGCACTGAGAATTCAGCCTTTGGCCCGACGCGCAACCCCTGGGACCTAGAGCGTGTCCCGGGCGGCTCGAGTGGCGGGTCGGCTGCCTGTGTGGCCGCCCGGGAGGCTTGCCTGGCGCTGGGCACGGACACAGGCGGCTCGATTCGTCAGCCCGCCGCCTTCTGTGGCGTGGTGGGACTGAAGCCAACCTACGGGAGAATCTCGCGCTATGGTCTGGTAGCATTTGCTTCGTCCCTGGACCAGATAGGCCCGATCAGCCACTCTGTCAGGGATACAGCCGGTTTGCTGTCGATTATCGCGGGGGAAGACCCCCGCGACTCCACTTCCTCACCCACCTCGACCGAGGACTATGTTGGAAGACTCGACCAGGACTGTCGGTCCCTGCGGATCGGAGTCGCCGCCGACTGGATGGCGTCACTCACGGATCCAGAAATCAAAGGAGCTCTCGAGAATGCAGTTCGAGTCTTGGATCGAAGCGGGTTCTCAATTTCCGAAATCGAACTACCGCACGACCATCTCTCGATCGCCTCCTACTATCTGGTTGCGACAGCAGAGGCCAGTTCGAACCTGGCTCGCTATGACGGAATTCGGTATGGTCGTCGCTCTGACTCGACCACGGATCTCGAGAGCCTCTATCGCAAGAGCCGAGACGAGGGTTTCGGGGACGAAGTGAAGCGTCGGATCATGCTGGGCACTTTCGCTCTTAGCTCCGGGTACTACGACGCCTATTACAGGAAAGCAAGCCAGGTCCGGCGCCTGCTTCGCGACGACTTCATGGCGGCGTTTCAGGAAGTCGATATCATTCTGGGGCCGGTCACTCCAACCCCGTCTTTCAAACTGGGCGAGAAGCTGGAAGATCCCCTGGAAATGTATCTCTCCGATGTTTTTACGGTCTCAACTAATCTAGCCGGCTTGCCGGGGTTGAGCCTCCCGGCAGGGTTTACTGGGAACAGCCTGCCCATCGGAATCCAATTGCTGGCCCGACCCTTTGCTGAAAGCAGCTTGCTTCAGTTGGCCCACTTCCTGGAAGGCGAGTTGGCTGTGGAGCCACCCCCCTTGCCGATCTGAACATCTGTTCGCTGGGCCCGGTCTTGTGGCGGTCCCCGCTGGCCCGCAAGAGCCAATCACCTCTGTTTGATCGCAACCTGCCGGTACACCTCCCGGCGACTCTTCCCCAGATCTCTCGCGGCCTGGCGAATGGCTTCCTTCCGGCTCAGTCCACGCAGCTGCTGGAGTCCCTCGACGTAGGCCTGGAGATCCAGATCCGACTCGACTCCGGCTTCGCCCTCTGACCCCTCCACGACCAGGGTGTACTCTCCCTTCGGTGCCTCTTTCTGGTGGTGAATCATTTCGCTCAAGGGGCCCCACCAGTGACACTCGTGGATCTTGGTCATCTCCTTGGCCAGGAAGCTTTTGCGGTTGCCCAGGATCTCCTTTAAGTCAGTCAGCTGATCGATCAGAGCATGCGGAGGAATGAAGAAGATCAGTGATGCCGAAACCACCTTCAGCCTCTCGATGGCCTTCCGGCGGGTCGGGCGTTTCTTGGGTAAGAAACCCAGGAACAGGAATCGATCCGGGGGCAGTCCGGAGACGGAAAGAGCTGTCATCACGGCCGAGGGGCCGGGGACCGGCAGGACCGGCAGTCCCTGTTCACGGCACGCTCGAACCAGCCGGTACCCGGGGTCTGAGACTTGAGGGGTCCCGGCGTCGCTGACCAGGGCCAGGTTCCTGCCCTTTTTCAGGTGTCGGATCAGCTGCGGACAGCGTTCTTCTTCATTGTGTTCGTGGTAGCTAAGAGCGCGGGTGTCGATGTGGAAGTGGTTCAGGAGTTTTCGTGTGTGGCGGGTATCTTCACAGGCGACAATGTCGACGGCCTTCAGAACCCGAAGCGCCCGGGTCGAGATGTCCTCGAGATTCCCCAGGGGCGTGGCCACAACGAACAGAGTGCCCTGCATCGCTTAGCAGTCCGTAGTAAAGCCGCTCATCGCCTCCAGCATCTCCCGGACAGCCCGATCCATTCCCACCAGAACCGCTCGTGACACGATGTTGTGTCCGATATTCAGCTCCTCAACTTCAGGAATGTCTGATACGGGTCGAACGTTGCGATAGGTCAGTCCGTGACCAGCCAGCACCCGCAATCGGCAGTCGGCAGCCTGCCTGGAGCTTTCGATCAGATTTCGAAGCTCAAGCTGGAATTCCTCCCTCCACTCCGCCAGACCCAGGGGAACAGCCTCGGCGTAGGCGGCGGTGTTCAGCTCAACGGCCTCCGCTCCAAGTTGACCGGCCGCTTCGATCTGTTGGCTGTCAGGGTCGATGAACAGCGAGACTTCGATTTCGGCTGCCCTGAGCTCACTCATCGCCCGGCCAACTACATCTACCTGATCGATCAGGTTGAGTCCACCTTCCGTGGTGATCTCTTCCGGGCGCTCGGGTACCAGGGTTACCACGTCAGGGCCAATTCTCCGGGCGACACCCACCATTTCCTGGGTGGCTGCCATCTCGATGTTGAGGCGTGTCTTGATGGTGGATCTCAGAAGCCCCAGGTCCCGGTCTTGAATGTGACGGCGGTCCGACCGAATGTGAACTGTGATCCCGTGGGCGCCGGCCAGTTCGGCAAGAACAGCCGCTGCCACAGGATCTGGCTCAACCGCTCCGCGGGCTTGTCGCACTGTGGCAACATGGTCGATGTTGACCCCGAGCCTCGTCATAGTACTACTAAGCCGAATATTTCCCCGAGATGGCATTCCAGCGGATTCTCAGCAGGTCCAGGAGCATCTTGGGACCATCTCGGAAGAAACTCAAGGTGCTCCCCTCGGCGTGACGCCAGACAACAGGAACATCCTCGATCTTCAGGCCCAATCGGTGGGCGATGAGAAGGATTTCCACATCGAAGGAAAATCTCTCCAGTCGCTGCAGCACGAAAATCCTTCGGCATTGTTGCATAGAGAAGAGTTTGAAACCACACTGGGTGTCCCGAAAGCGGAGGGGAAAGAAGAGGCGTACGAACACATTAAACAAGCGGCCCGAGTTTTCCCGTACTCCGGACTGATGCACCTCTACTCGAGAGCCTTCAATGTCCCGCGATCCGATGCCAACCTGAAAGCTTCCATCAATCACAGAAGATTCGAGTTTCGAGAATTCTTCTATGGGTGTGCTCAGATCGGCATCCGTCATGAGAGCAAAGAGCCCCCGGCTCTCGAGCATACCTCGCCGAACACTGTATCCCTTGCCACGATTGACTTCATTCTTGAGCACCCGGATTTCCAGCAGGGAGGGATCGGGAATCACCGTATTCGCCGCGACTTCGGCAGTCAGGTCGGTGGAGCCGTCGTCCACCAGCAGGATTTCAGTTGGAAGGCCCCGGGCAGCGAAATAAGTGCAAACCCTCTCGAGCGAGTCGCGCAGGCGGCGCTCCTCGTTGAGAGCCGGGATGATGACGGAAAGAGTTGGCGGTCGGGTCATGCAAGGGTGGCCAGCAGATGGTTGATTCTGGTTAACACAGTTTCTCTCCCCAATGTGACAATGACGTCGAAAATCCCAGGGGCAACGCCCTCTCCAGTCAAAGCGACTCTGACTGTCCCAATCAACCTGCCGGGCTTCAAATCATGTGTCTTGGCAATCGCGCGCAGGATCGACTCGGTATTCTCCAAATCGAAGGTCTGCAATGCCTCGTAACTAAGGATCAGCTCCTGCAGCGCTGATCGAACGGCTATCCAGTCAGGATCGGAAGGATTTGCATGCTTCTGGCAGGCGAGAGGATCGTATTCAAAACGCTCGGAAAAGAACGCTCTTCCACGGGCGCCGAAGTCGGTGAGTCTCCGAGCTCGGCCCTGCAGCAACTCCACTCGCCGGCGAAACTCCGCGCCTGAAAGGGCGGGTTCTTCGCCCTCTAGCAATCCCTGCTCCCGAAGTGTGTCGCGCACCAGGGGTTCAAGCTCGGCAAGGGGAGTCGAGCCCAGAACCTTGCCGTTGATCCACTCCAGTTTCTGCTGGTCAAAGACGGCATTAGCCTTGTTCACACGGTCCAGGCTGAAAGATTCGGCCATTTCCTGGTCGCTGAAGAACTCCTGATCTGTTTTCGGAGACCACCCCAGGCGAGCCAGGTAGTTACGAATGGCCAGAGGCAAAAATCCTTGCCTTCGAAACTCGAGAACCGAGGTGGCTCCGTGGCGCTTGCTCAGTCGGGTCTTATCGGGTCCGAGGATTAGCGGGAGATGGGCAAAGCTAGGAAGAGGCTTGCCGAGTGCTTCATAGAGGAGTACCTGCTTGGAGGTATTGGACAGATGATCCGCTCCCCTGATCACGTGTGTAATGCTCATGTCCAAATCGTCCACCACCACCGACAGATGGTAGGTTGGACTTCCATCCGGGCGCACCAGGGCAAAGTCTTCGATATTGTCTGATTCGACAGAGACAGTCCCATACACGATGTCTCGGAAAGACAGGGTCTGTTCTGGAGCGACTCGAAAGCGAATGACTCCGGGCTCGCGGGAAGCTCGGGCAGCCGACTCCCCAGGAGAGAGCCGGGGGCAGTCGTGACGCTGCCTTTCCGCCGGTTCTTGGTTCCCTGTGTTGTCACAGAAGCAGTAGTAGGCCGAATCGCCGGCGAGAAGACTTTCAGCGACCTCGCGGTAGAGGGCGGTTCTGCGGCTTTGAAAATGGGGGCCGTCATCCCATTCGATGCCGAGCCATCTGAGTCCCTCCAGGATTCCCTCGGTGAGGTCTTCTTCAGAGCGCCTCGCGTCCGTATCCTCAATTCGAAGAACCAGCCTACCCTTTTCTCTCCGGGCAAACAGCCAGTTGAAGAGAGCGGTTCGCGCCCCTCCGATGTGGAGGAAACCGGTCGGGCTCGGAGCGAAGCGAACACGAGGCTTCATCATGGCGCACTGTACACCCTGAGCGTCTCGATCGGCCCGCGGCTGAATACAAAAGGGACGGTTCGTCGGACCACCGAATAAAAAGAGGCTTCTGGAAAGCTCATGGTCTGGATGGGCAGGCTGGAATGCACATCCCGCGTTTCCAGCAATTGAAGTCTTTCGAGAAAGTCCCTGTTTTCGACCGAGACCCGGCCCACAAACACTCGCTTTGGCCACACCACCAGGCTTCCGGAACCTGGGACTTCCCCATATCCGTGCATCTGCCTGAAACCAGCCTGTTTGGCGTAGAAATGCCACCCCCACTGGCCCAGGAACCAGATTTCCTTCTCCGGGTGCCGCCGGCCCACGTCGCGGGCAAAGTCGCGATAAGCGTTTGCGTATTCCATGTCAGACCAGGCCACAGAGAGAGCCAGTAGAAGTTGCAGGCCCACCAGGAGCTGCAAGCCCTTTCTGGCGGTGACGGAGATCGGATGTCGGGTGCGAAAACAGAGGAGAGCCGCCGGGACGAGTCCCCCCAACACATGCCGGACTGCCTGAAAGGGGACCAGGGAAACACTGAACGAGAAGACAACGAGCGCCCACAAAAGGAGAAAGGCGGAGTCACGATCGGGCGCCCGCCCTCCTGGGCCCAGGCCCACAGCCAGCAACCCGAGCAAGGTGAAAGATCCCACAACGGTCCAGACCATGTACTGATAACTGGCTCCTCCGTCGTGATACCACCAGGCGGTCAGGCCCAGGAGCAGGCTTCCGCCCAGAACCAGGTGCCTTGCTCTTCGAGTATCCTGCTGGATTCTCCAGGCGAGAAGAGGGGCCAGCAGACAGGCACTCCCCAGCGTCACCAGCAGGGAGAAGAACTTGCTGGCAGTGGAGAAAGAACCAGAGGAGTGTTTCCCGAGCAACAGGAACCAGGGATGAGCCTCTCCGTAGACCAGCCAGGTCCACCCACACCAGATCCCGAGGGGCAGAATCGAGGGAAGAAGCGGTAGCACTGTCAGCTTGCGCCTCGACATGAAGGCGTAGAGCAATAGGATCGCCACGGCCAGCCCGGCAGAGTACTTGGTGACTGCAGCCAGGCCGAGCAAGAGAGATCCCAGCCACAGCAGTCCCGATCGCCCCGTGTCCAGTCCCCGGATACCGGCGGCCAGCCCCACACAAATCAGGGACAGTGCGGGAATGTCCCTCATCACGTTCGATGAGACCACCACGGCACTGCTGGTCGCGATCATTAGGACCGGAAACCAGTGGAGCCGCCGGCAGAATCTTCTCGACAACACCAGACAGCCCGCCAGGATACCTGCCAGAAACGGCATCATGGCCAGGTGGAGAATGGTCTCTGATTCCCCAAAGATCGAAACCAGGGGTGCCAGATAATAGCTCAGAAGCGGGGGGTTCGTGGTTACCTGCCAGAAGGGCAGAACCACTCCGAACCAGTCAAATTCCCCCCCCAACGGGTCGAGCGGGTTGATCAGGATTCTCTTTGCGCATTGCAGGACCACCGGATCGTCAATATGAAACGCTTTATTGAGAAACGGCAGGCTCAGCAAGACGGAGACGAGAACGATCCAGGTCAGATCGGACCTCGTGAAGAGCCGTGAATCGTACGCGTGTTCAGTGGTGGGTTGATCGAGTTGATCTGTGTGCAAGTCGGGAAGAATCTTACCAGGAAATCGACTATCATCGTATGCATGAAAGGGAGTCCCTGATCGGGAAAACCTGAGCAATGCGCTTTCCTCGTTCCCCCACACCAGCGAGACATGGGCGTCGAGAAATGCTGCGCAACCGTTGGCAGCCCTCCTCGGGGAGCAGACTTCGAGTATTCCTCTCCGAGCATCTGGAACCGCGTCTGCTTTGCTGCCGTCGCCGGGCCATGGCCTGTGATTTTGAGTTTCGCATTCCCGACTCTGAGCGACGGCACCTGGGCGCAGTTCAGGCCACGCTTGACCTGGTTGATCGGCTCGACGGCCAGATGTCGGTGTTTCGAGAAAAGAGTGAGATCAGCCGAATCAATCGCCTGGCCCATCAGAAGCCCGTCAGAATCGGACCGGGACTGTTCGACTTGCTGCAAAGGGCGGTGTCATTGAGCCGGGAAACTGGACGGGCATTTGATCCCACCAGCGGTTCGTACAGCCGCTGCTGGGGGTTCCTGGCCGGGAAAGGAAAACGTCCGACCGATCAGGAGATTCAGAACCTAGCCCGGCAGGTAGGCCCTGATCTTCTAGATTTCGATTCCGGGAGCAAAACAGTGCGATTGAAACGTCGCGGGGTGGAATTGAATCTGGGGGCAATCGGTAAGGGTTACGCTCTGGATCGCGCTGCCGCGCAGATGAGGGCGACCGGGATCAGAAATGCGCACTTTCACGCCGGCTTCAGCAGTGTGTACGCTGTGGGCGACTTTCCTGGAGCTACCCGCGGTGCAGGCTGGCCAGTGGGTATCCGGCACCCGTTGCGGCCGGAGAGGGACTTTGCAATACTCCATCTTGCCGATTGTGGGATGGGAACTTCGGGGCTCAAGGAACAGGGCTATGTCATTGACGGGCAGGCTTACGGCCACATCATTGATCCCCGAACGGGTTATCCGACCAGGGGGAAGGTGCTGGTGTCGGCTGTTGCCCCAACTGCAGCCGAAGCCGATGCTCTTTCAACTGCCTTTTTTGTGATGGAGCTGGAAGAGATTCGATCCTTTTGTGAGGAACATGCCGAAGTTGGGGCGCTTGTCCTGGATCAAACTTGTGGGCTTAGAGACTCTATTCAGATGCACGGCTTTGGCCGAGTCAGGGACTCACTCGAGGTTCTAAACTAGCGGAGCACTAGTTACCACCAGAACAATGGAAGTCTCACTCTCATTCCTGCAGCAGTTCTTGCTGGTCCTTCTCCGCTTCGTGGTGGGCTGGCATCTTTTTTACCAGGGTCTGGGGAAGCTTTGGGTTGTCGGCTGGTCGGCACGAGGCTACCTGGAGAATGCCAGCGGGCCCCTGGAGAACGTCTTCCGGGGCCTTGCAGCCCGCCCCGGGTTCGTGAGCCTGGCGGATTTCGCAGTCGTCTGGGGCCTGATGCTTGTGGGTCTGTTGCTGATGCTGGGACTCTTTTCCAGATTGGCAGCGCTGGGAGGTTTTCTGCTCTTGTTCTTATTTTTTGCTGCCGCGCCACCAATGCCTCATCTGGGGTTTTCCGTTCCCGGACCCGAAGGCTCGGAGCTCTACGTCAACAAGACTCTGATTGAGGCGTTACTGTTGATCGTACTGGCTGTTCTTCCGACCGGATACATGGCGGGACTCGACATCCTGGTTTCGAGCTGGCGGCGGCGGCGGAAATCGGTTTTCGGTCGCCGTAACTAAATATACTAAGGGTGCGCCGGAGAGGCTGTAGGAGGTCTCGATGCTAAACGAGAGACAAAGAGAAATTGGACGTAGGAATTTTCTCCAGGCAGTGGCGACGCTGCCACCTGCAGGAGCTCTGCTCTGGAAGGCCCGCAGGATGCGACCGGTGCGGACCGGGATCGTGGGCAGTGGCGGTCAGGGCGGCGTCCTGATCGAGAACTGTCCGTCCAGCCACATGAACCTGATTGCCGTCTGTGACATCGCTCCCGATCATTTCGAACGAGGCCTCGAGAAAGTTCGGAGTCTTCACAATCCGAAGGCCCAGGGATATACCGACTTTGAAGACATGTTGAAACGCCGCGACATCGAAGCGGTTGTCGTGGCGGCGCCTCTGTGGCTGCACGAGCCATTCACGGTGGCTGCTCTGGAAGCCGGCAAACACGTGTTTTGCGAGAAGATGATGGCTCACGGAATCGACGGGTGCCGGAACATGATCAACGCTGCCCAGGCGACCCGGCGGAATCTGCAGATCGGGCATCAGCGCAACTACAATCCTCTCTATCAAGAAGCCTATCGGATGATCCAGAACGGGGTCATTGGAGACATCTATCACGTCCGGGCACTCTGGCACCGGAACACCTCCTGGCGCCGCAACGTGCCCGACCTCGACTTTGATCCCAGCCCCTGGGGTTATCCAACTCTGGAGCACCTGAAGAACTGGCGACTGTATGAAAAGTTCTCTCAGGGACTGATGGCGGAACTGGGCAGCCACCAGCTTCAAGTGGTCAACTGGTTCACCGGCTCCCGTCCGACTGCTGTCTACGGACTGGGGGGCACTTACCGATTCAAGGATGGGCGGGAGGTTCCCGATCATGTTTATGTGACATACGAATACTCTGAAGGGCTCGCCTTTACATATTCTTCAATCCAGTCCAACCGCCTCGACCATTACTATGAACAGTTCATGGGGACGGAGGGAACGATCATCCTGAGTGGCGAGCGCGAAGCCATGCTTTTCTCAGAAGGCCAAAAGGGCACGCAGGCCACTCAGATTGAGGTGGAAGCGGCGGCTTCCAGCGGCCCCGTCATGTCGGCCTCGGAGAGCCGGATGCGTGACGCGACAGGGTCACAGGTCTCCGGCGATGGGAGCAAATTCAATCCCCTGCAGGCCTATGGCGACGAACTGAGGGGGTTCTGCAACACTGTCCGCCACGGGTCTCCCAACCTCTGCGAAGGCGAAGAAGCGATGGATGCCTGCACTCCCATCATTCGGGCCAATGAATCGATTGCCCGGGGCGAAAAGCTGGACATTCCTCCGCAGCTGTACTTTACGACCTGAATCAGTCGATGACTTGCGGGCCCTTCTTATTGATCCTGCTCACGTGCGTTTGGCTCTCGATGCCGAACTCATCGAAGGTAGCCTGCATCGCTTCGGCACACCTCTCAGCTGTCTTTCTCGACTTGCTAAGGGCGAACATGGAGGGTCCCGAACCGGATATGCTGCAGCCCAGAACCCCCTCCTTAAAGGCAGCCTCCCTTACCTCGTGAAACCCGGGAATCAGCATGGAACGCACCGGCTCGATGAGGTGGTCTTCCAACGATCGACCGATCAGCTCAAAGTCACTCTTCATGAGCCCGGCTACCAGTCCTGCAACATTGCCCCACTGTTTGACGGCATCTTTCAAGTAGACCTTGGTTGGCAGTACTTTCCGGGAGTCTGCGGTTCGAATCTCCACTTCAGGATGAACAAGTGTGCAGTGCAGTTGCCTGGGGTAGTCGATTTGAATGACGTCGAGGGGATCGTAGCTGCGTATGATGACGAATCCGCCGAGCAAGGCAGGTGCCACATTGTCCGCATGTGCCACACCGCAGGCGACACGCTCTCCCTCCATAGCGAAAGGCAGCAAATCACGAACCTTCAAGGGTCGCCCCAGCAGTTCATTCACGGCAAAAACGCCCGCCACTGAGCTGGCCGAGCTCGACCCCATACCGCCCGCGAAGGGGACGTTCTTGGTCAGATCGAATTCAAATCCACCTGAGTACTGAACTTGCTCGAGGTACCTGAAAACTGGGGCCGTGACCGTATTCTGTTCCGGATCGAGGGGCAGTTTTCCGCCGTCTCCCTCTATCTTCTTGATTCTCAATCCCGCCCTGCCGGTTTTCTTCACGACGACTTCGTCACACGGTTGGTCAACTGCGAAACCGAGCACGTCGTATCCGCATGCAATGTTCGCAACCGTGGCGGGGGCAAAAACTCGAACACTCGCTGCCACGGCAGCCGAAGAATCGCGGACTCTCTTTTTCCTATCTCTTCTCTGGTTCATGCCGGGAGGAGTCTACAAGTTGGAAATACGGATGATGTCAGCAAATACTCCCGCAGCGGTCACCTCGGCCCCGGCTCCTGGGCCTCGGACAACCAACGGGCGGGTCGAATACCGAGTCGTGGTGAATGACACTACATTGTCGTTTCCCTTCAAGGCATAGAAAGGATGCGAGCTGTCTATGGATTCCAGAGCTGCTGAGCCCTGACCGTTCTCGACAGATGCAATGTACTTCAGCTTTCGGTTTTGCGCGCTTGCCATTGCCCTGATCTCTTCGAATTCAGAATCGTGTTTGGAGAGCCCCTTGAAGAGCTCGGGAACCGAGTCGATTTTGCGACACGACTTCGGGACCATGTTCTGCACCTTAATGTTTTTCAACTCCATTCTCAATCCGCTTTCCCGGGCCAGGATCAGCGTTTTGCGGGCCACGTCTGTTCCTTCCAGGTCCAGCCTGGGGTCGGGTTCGGCAAATCCCAATTCCACGGCCTCTTTCACAGCCTGCGAGAACTTCTTCCCGTCCATCAGCGCGTCGAAGATATAGCAGAGGGATCCGGAAAGCATCCCCTGGATCCGGGTGACTTCATCTCCGCTGTCGATCAGGTCCTTCAGTGTACTGAGTACGGGTAGACCGGCCCCTACGTTGGTTTCGAACAAGAACCTGACCCCTCGTCTATGGGCAACGCTCTTTAACTTCTGATAATCCGAGAACTTTCCCGAACAAGCCACCTTGTTGGGTGTAACCACCGAAATGCTCGAGTCCAGCATCTTTTCATAAGTAGCGGCGACAGCCGCCTCCGCCGTATTGTCGACAAAAATAGAGTTGCGCAGATTCAGCTCTACGATTCTGTCGGTGAACTTGTCGATGTTCGCCCTGGTGCGCGACTTCTTGAGTACACTCTCCCAGTTCGCTGCCGGGATGCCATCCTCGACAAAGGCCATTTTCCTGCTGTTGCTGATGCCTACAATGCGCAATTCGAGTTCATTGTTTCTGAGAAGCGACTCGGTCTGTTGATCGATCTGGGTCAGCAGCGTCTTCCCTACCAGACCAGTTCCCGCGATGAACAGATTCAGCGTTTTCGTATCCGACAGGAAGAAAGATTCATGAACTGCATTCAGTGCCTTGTCGAGATCTGTCTTTGAAATGACGACTGTGATGTTCAGCTCGGAAGATCCCTGTGCAATAGCAGCAACGTTTACGCCGTTCACCCCAAGCGTGTGGAATAGTCGCCCTGAGATGCCCGGGATATTACGCATGTCTTGACCCACAACGGCTATCACGGAAAGGTTGCGTTCAATGAGCAGGGAATCGATAAGGTGAGATTTCATTTCCATCTCAAACTCTGCTTCGATGGCCTGCCTGGCCCGAGCTGTTTGTTTGGGATCGGTGGCAAAGCAGATCGAGTGTTCTGAGGAGGCCTGCGTGATAAGGATCACGTTGATGCCCTTATCTGCGAGCGCACGAAACAAACGCAGGGAAGTCCCGTGGATACCCACAATGCCACTTCCTGAAAAGCGAAACAGGGCGATTTCTGTAATGGAGGAAATCCCCTTGATGATCGATCTGTCAGTGCTGGGATCAAGCTGCTTCTTAATTGCCGTTCCCTCAAAAGCTGGATTGAATGCATTGCGAATTCGAATCGGGATCTGCTTATCCAATGCCGGCTGAAGAGTCGGCGGATAAATCACGCTAGCACCGAAGTGAGATAGTTCAATGACCTCCTCGTAGGAAAGCTCCGGAATGGAGAACGCCTTTGTGACCTTTGCGGGGTCAGCCGTGAGGATGCCGTCCACGTGGGTCCATATCTCGAGCTCCTTGGCACCGAGCGAGGCAGCGACAATGGCTGCAGTGAAGTCGGAGCCGGCCCTGCCCAGGGTGGTGGGTTCCTCCTGGTCTGTGGATCCGACAGCCCCGGTGATGATCTGCACAGCCCTGACAGTCTTGAAATGGTTGCGAATCAGCCGCCTGGTTTTTGCGAGATGAACCCTGGCACACCCAAAATCGGCATTCGTTTTCACAACCTGACGCGCATCCAGGAATTCGACTTTGACCCTGGACTGTTTCAGTGCCTGGCTAATGATGTAGCCGGAAAGCTGCCCGCCGAAACTGACTACAAAATCACAGGTCTTGCGGGAAAGCTCCTTTACCAGATAGGCCCCGTTCAGCACATCCTCCAACTCGTTGAGGACCATCTTGGTTTGGGCGAGAACAGGGGTCTGGTTCTTTGCATCGAGCAGTTCCTTGATAGCTGAAATATGGCGCTGCTCAATGGCTTCAAGAAATTCGAGATAGGACTCATCCCCGGCGGCTGCCAGTTCTCCCGCTTTGGCCAGATCGTCTGTCACTCCTCCAAACGCGGATAAGACAATCGCTACCTTGTGCTTCCTGGACGAGTTTCGCAGAATCTCCATCACGCCCCGAACTCGCTCAGGGGTGGCTATGGATATCCCGCCGAATTTCAGTATTTTCATTTCCTGCCCAAATCGCTTTTTCGAAGCACTAACGGTCCAAGTTCTCTATTCACTCCAGTCTAGAATCACTTTGCCCGAATTCCCCGACCGCATCACCTCGAAGCCCTCTTCAAACGCCTGGTAGTCGAAACGGTGTGTCTTCCGGCTCCTTCTTCACTAAAGCCTTCATGGGCGCTCCGTTATCAAGTCCCTCATCAGCCCTCGATCCGGATCCCTACCGGTCCAGGCTAGAAACTGGCGTGCCGCCTGTTCCACGAACATCTCAATTCCGGAAATAATTTTACAGCCTCTGTGCCGGGCCTGGCGGAGGAGTTGCGTTTCTTGCGGGCTGTAAACCAGATCATATACCAATTCGAAGTCAAGTTGAGTCTCGGACAGCGGAGACGCATCGACATTCGGGTGCTGTCCGACCGGCGTCGTGTTGACCAGCAGATCGGCTCTGCCTCGATAGTCCTGCATGAGAACCCGCCGACACCCAAACTGTCGGGCAAAATGCTCGAGCCGTTCCTCGTTTCGACCAGCCACGGTGACCTGGACCCCCCGGCTCAGGAGTGCACTAACTGCCGTGCGGGCGACGCCGCCGTTTCCCAGCACCACGGCTGTCGTGCCCTCCAGTTCAACTCTCGAAAGCAGCGGCGAGAGAAAGCCCGGGAAGTCAGTGTTTGACCCCATCCAGTTAGGGGCTGCCCCGGCAAGGGTGTTGACGGAACGGACCGGCGAGTCGTAGCCCTGGCAGAAGGGAATGACGTCTGCTTTGTGGGGCAGCGTGACACTGAAGCCCTGGAAGCGAAGAGAGGATTTCGGGAGATAGTCAAACCAGGGATCCAGCCGATCGAGCGGCAGGCGAATGTAGCTTCCCGGCACGCCGTAGTGTCGAAACAGGCCGTTGTGCAGGAGCGGTGAGAGGGAATGCGCCACCGGTTGACCGATGATCCCGAAAAGGGGGGTTTCAGTCGATGGCTGCCCCAGCCCCCGGGCTTCTCTGAGGGAGAACTGGCCGGGGGCCCAGGGAATCTCGGCATCCTCGCAAACGTAGGTCCACTTGCTTCCCAGGAGGGGAGCGAGGTATCGGGAAGGCTGTCCCAGTTCACCCATGCCGATGAGGATATGAGGCCCGCCAGGCGGTTTCCTTTCCGCCCACTCCAGCAGTTGAACCAGCTCCCGGGTGGTGTGGATCTGGACCGCTAGTTTTCCCAGCTCTCCCTTACCAACAGGGGGAAACTCGGCCTGGAGGTTGGCCGGAAAGGACCCAAAGACATGGCGCGATCGAATCAGGCGTGTGTCGGTCGGCAGAGACAGGGGAGCAGGGACGTCGTGCTCGAGATCAATCCAATCGAAACCCTGTTTGGCCGCCTGCTCGAGAAATCTGATCCGCTCCGACTCTCCTCCCCGGTACCGTCCCCCTTCTCTCTCAGGGCGGCAGGTGGCAATGTATCGGCTCTTTGGGGCCGCCGGAAGCTGCGGCAGCTCAAGCCCTTGGAGATAGTCAAGACGTGCCTCGATGTACTCAACCCGGCCGTCGTGACCCCCCAACTTCTGGTTGAGATCGGAGACCGACTTCTCGGCAACGGTCAAACAGAGTTTCATAGTGGACAAGGCACGGATTCTCCGTCGCGCTCCCAACCAACCTCATCGCATTCCTGCAAGCAAGTACTCTAGCCGTCTTGTGAAGTAGTGACGCGTCTCTGGATCGGTCCCCAGTAGCGGCGGAAGTACTGGACCATCGAGAGCAGGGAGAGGGCGACGACGATCCAGAGCAGGATCTGACCTGCCAGAAAGATGTAGGTATCGGGAAAACGATTGGCCACAATCAGGCAGCCGGCACAGGCGACCTGGGACACCATTTTGTATTTCCCAAGGCGCATTGCCGAGATGGTGATTCCCTGAACTGAGGCGACACTCCGCAACCCGGTAACAACGAATTCTCTGCCCACAATGATAATGACCATCCAAGCCGGGGCAATTCCGAGCTGGACCAACGAAATGAAGGCAGCCGAAATCAAGAGCTTATCGGCGACGGGATCGAGAAGCTGTCCCAGGGTGGTGATCTGCGATCTTTTTCGAGCCAGATATCCGTCAAAGTAATCGGTCGTAGCAGCCGCTGCAAAGACAATGAATCCCCAAAACTCCCGGGCTGGCGGAGTCGTTGTCAGCAACACGCCCACCAGCGGGGGAACCAGGAAAATCCTGAACAATGTCAAGCTGTTGGGGAGATTCATAGGGCCACTTATAGCACACTTGTTCGGTGACTACGTGGCGCGCACGACAGTAAGCGCGTGTTGGCCCGAGTAGAAACGCGCTTATTGTCACGCGCGCCACTGTGTACGGTCGCTGCGCGCTCAACCAACCCTTCCTGTGAGACCTCCAATATAATCAACTGACATGATCCCTGATGGTGTGCAGGCGAAGTTGGACAACCTGCCATCCGGCCCCGGTGTATATCTCTTCAAGGACCGGACGGGGAAAAGCATTTATATCGGCAAGGCCAAATCACTGCGGCACCGAGTGCACTCCTATTTTCAGCAGCAGCGAATCGCCGATCAGAAGACGGAAATCCTGCGGGGATACATTCGCGACCTGGATTACATCGTGACCGACACCGAGGTGGAGGCGCTCATGCTGGAGAGTAATCTGGTCAAACAGCAACAGCCTCTGTTCAACGTCAACCTCAAAGACGACAAGTCTTTCCTGCACATCAAGTTGACCATGAACGAGGACTTTCCCAGGGTGCTCCTGACGCGCAGAATTCTGAACGACGGGGCTCTCTATTTCGGACCCTATCTCCCCGCCTCCCTGGCCCGTAACACGATCAAGATCATCAATCGTCATTTCCTGCTGCGCACCTGTGACATCGAGATCGACGGAGAGCTTGAGCGGCCCTGTCTCGAATACCACATCAAACGTTGTCTGGGGCCCTGCGTTGCGGGGCTCTGTTCCGTCGAGGAATACACCCGGTCGGTAGAAGAAGTGATTCAACTGCTGGAAGGGAAAAACAGCCGGCTGGTCAAGTCACTGCGCAGGAAGATGCTACGGGCTGCCGGGGAAGAAAAATTTGAGGCGGCGGCCTTTTACCGGGACCGAATACGTATGGTGGGAGACCTGGCTAAGCAGCAGAAGATGATCGTTTCCGGGGTGAGAGACGTAGACATCTTTGCCTATCATCGAGAGGGGCCCCGGGCGGCGCTGCAGCTTTTTACCTTGAGAAACGGCCGGGTTGTGGGTAAGCGTGAGTTTTTCTGGGAGAGCCTTCACTTCTTTGATCCCCCGACCTTCCTGCGCGACGCAATCCAGCAGTACTATCTGAATGCCGGTTTTGTTCCGGCCTCCATCTACCTCCCCGTCGAGATTGAAGATCAGATGCTCGTTCAGGCATGGCTCACCCACAAACATGGCTCGCGTCGGGGTCGAAAAGTGCGGATCCACGTCCCGAAGCGGGGCGAGAAACTGGATCTGGTGCTGCTAGTTGAGCGCAATGCCAGAATCGCCTTCGATTCCCGTTTCCGGATCCTGAAAGCTGATCGGTCTTCCATTCTTGCGGAAGTTCAGGACGAACTCGATCTACCGAAACCTCCCAGAAGAATCGAGGCGTTTGACATCTCCAACATCCAGGGGGCAGAGACGGTAGCCTCTCTGGTTGTCTGTCTGGAAGGCCGGATGAGTCGAAAGGAGTATCGGAGGTTCAAGATCAGGAGTGTTGACGGCCCGGACGACTATGCCTCCATCTATGAAGCCGTCAAGCGACGTTATAAGAGAATGCTGGCCGAAGAACAGGCGCTGCCTGACTTCATACTGATCGACGGCGGTCCGGGACAGTTACATTTTGCCTACCAGGCCCTTGTTGAGCTGGGTATTGAAGACCTGGCTGTGGCCAGCATCGCGAAAAAGGAAGAACTGATTCACGTCATGGGCCAGGACGATGTCCTGCGGCTGGAGAGAAGTTCCCGTACTCTTCGCCTGCTGCAGGAAATTCGAGATGAGGCCCACCGATTTGCCGTGACCTATCACCGAAAACGCCGTTCTCTGCGCGACTTTCACTCGGTCCTGGACGACATCCCGGGAATCGGCCAGAAACGGAAAAAGCGTCTTCTGCGCAGCTTTGGAAGCGTGGCCGGGATCAGGGGAGCCAGCGAACGGGAGCTGATCCCCTTTGTGGGGCCCAGGCTCGCCCGGTTGGTAAAGGACAAACTGTCGTAGGGGCTGTTGATGACCCTCCGTGGTCCGGTCTCAGAGTGGGAGGAACCTCAGGGCTGCGACCGGGAGGATTTAAACGGCCGCTTCCCTGAGACCCCTCCCACTCTTCGCCGAGGGCCCTCCGTGGTTCGAGTAGATCGCCGCATGGAAGCGGCTCCTACACTTCGCCATCGGGTGCCATAGAGATAGACTAGGACTGATAGGATTCCGGATTATAAAAGGGTGCAAAAGCCGCGATCAGAGCCACCACGAAGGAGTGCTGCCGGCTAAAAATGTCGCGGGTCAGGACACCCCACACGCCTTGCTTGCTGCTCACATCACGCTGCTGCGCGAACAGGTCGATAACGATTCCCAGCTCAATTCCCCGATCCATGACCTGCGTTGAGATTGTCGGCGGGACGTAGATACCGCCTCCGTGTCCGAAGTACCCCAGGTGCCCGTCAGAAACAAACGCCCAACTCTCCAGAAACACCTGGCGTCGCGCTCCTCGTGGATCGACGACATTGAACCCCCCTTCCAGCCCTACATAGAAATCTGCTTCAGCCTTTTCCCGTTTGAGCTGCAACATGAGGCAGTCCGCCCGCTCCTCGGCTCCCGTCATCAGCTGTTCCACCGTGACCGGCATATCGGGACTCTGGGTGGGAACGTCGAAGGGAGAGAACTCGACCTCTTCGCCACCCGCGGCCAGAATCTTGGACGAAAAAATGCCCCAGGCCTCCTTCACAGCCTCGACTTTTGGGGCCCGGGTACTCCCGATCGCGATTCTCATCTAGCAGCTCGTATCTGGACTCCTCCTGTCAAGGGTCCTGTTCATTTTTTCGAATTCAGCTGATCTGGGCCCTGGCGACGAAACTCGGATGCTGGGTTGAAGCCAGGAGTTTCGCTGCAGGTCCAGAATCGCTATCGGATCATCTTCTCCTCCTTGGGTCTCTGGCATGAAAGCATCGACTTTTTGCGATTCGGTGTGGACTGCAGTCGTATCTCCGGCCTCTTAGTGGAGCTGTGTTCTGGCTCCGGGCCATGATGAATATTCGCGCGTGGGGCGCCTATCGTGGTGACGGCCATCGAGTGGCCAAGGCTGCTATCGGCGTGTTCCCCGCGCCGGTCTGACCGGTTCGCCATCAGTTCGAATCCTTTCATGCAGTTCCCAGGGAAAGATCTTGACAAATCTTTTATCGCTTAAGCTCGCTGGGGTTCATAGGCGGCGTCACGGGTGGAAACGGCCCAGAGTAGACGGGCCAGCTTATTGGCCACAGCCACTGCCGCTTTGTTGTGCCCCCGTCGTTTTTCAATCTCCAAACCCCACCTGTGCAAACGGTCTGGCCGCTGCTTGGACTTGGCCGTCCCACAAGACCGATCGCCCACCGTGGATCAAGAGAGTGCGCAAATAGATGTCCCCTTGCTTGCTGATGCACCCGAGTCGACGCCGCAGACCGCTGGAGTGCTCCCGCGGTGTCAAGCCCAGATAACTGGCAAAGTGTCGTCCCGAATCAAAGCGCCTCAGATCTCCCACAAAACCGGCCACCGCTGTGGCTGTCAGCAATCCCACCCCGGGGATCGACTGCAGTTGTTCAATCGCAACACTCTGTCGCGATAGCGCTTTCAGTTTCCTTTCGATCCGATCGATTCGCCCCTCCAGCTCTCTGACTTCCAGACAGATCTCCTCCAGCACCGATCGGATCCCATTCGGAATCTCCACTTCTGCATCTTCGATCCATCCTCGCACCCGCTCCACGGCCTGGCAGGCTCCAACGGGAATCGTCAAACCGAATTCCCGTAGAATGCCCCGCATCGTATTGATCCGTGCCGTGCGGGTGCGCATCCATGCCGTCCGCACCCGATGTAAGGCGGTCAACTGCTGCTGCGATTCATTTTTGATCGGAACCGGTCGAATGGCACTGTTGCGGTGGGCTTCCAACAACCCTTTCACATCACTGCGATCCGTCTTGTTGCGTAACACGTACGGCCGGACGTAGGCTGGCGGCAGCAGCACAACTTCGTGCCCCAGTTCCCGGAATCGCCGGCCCCAGTAGTGAGCCGAACCGCAGGCTTCCATCAGAATCGTTGCCCGTTGTTGCTTGGCCATGAACCTCAACAACCGAGCTCGACCCAGGCGATGCGTCTTCTCCATCCGACCAGGCTGCTCGGAAATCCCAATCTCAAAGACCGACTTTGCCAAATCCACTGCGATTGTTCTATGCTTCATTTCAGACTCCTCCTGATACAGTTAAAAACTTTGGCTCTGGCACTTTAGATGCCGTCTAAGCCTAAAGGAGGAGTCCATCTCATCATGGTGAAAGTTCCACGCGGTAGCGCGCCAGGGCGAAGTGTAACGTCGCGATCTGACGCTGCCAGGGCCGCTTTCAGGTGCACAGGATCGGCTGAAAAGGGCTCTCAGATCCATCTCGAGAGTGCCCCTCAGATCCTCCAAGGAGGCCCGTATGCTGCTATACTTCCAGTGTTCTTGACAACCCTGCGACGGAGCCTTATGAGGACCGTTATTCTCATTGCCTGCTCCCTGCTTTTGCAGACCCTGTCGGACTACGCCGCTGTCCGGGCGGGTGCGCAAACACCGCCTGGACCGAGAGATGCTCGACTGGGCGAACAGCGCCATCTTGATCTCTACTTTCCCTTTCAACAGGTAGAGAATCTCCAGGAGTGGAAGCTTCGATCTGCCCGGTTGCGACGCCAGATCCAGGTGGCAACCGGGCTCTTTCCCTATCCCCCGAGAACATCCTTGAAGGCCGTGATCCACGGCGAGGTCCAGCGTCCTGGATACACGGTGGAAAAGGTCTACTTCGAATCCCTGCCTGGGCATTTCGTGACGGGAAGTCTGTACCGCCCGAGCGGAAGTAGGGCTCGGCGCCCGGGTGTATTGTCTCCCCACGGGCACTCAGGGAACTTGATGCTGCACCACCAGAATGGGCGCTTTCATGATCATGGGGCCGAAGGGATCCGAGAGGAAATCACTGCGGGAGCAGAGCGTTTTGCAGTGGGAGGACGTCATCCCCTGCAGGCACGGGCGGTCCAACTGGCTCGCATGGGATGCGTGATCTTCCAGTACGACATGGTTGGGTATGGTGACAGTTTGCAGCTTCCTCACAAGGGCCCCGGGCCCCGCCCGGCGATGAACACCCTGCAGGACTGGGGCTTCTCGAGTCCACATGCCGAGCTGCATCTGCAAAGCTTGATGATGCTGCAGACCTGGAACTCTATTCGTGCTCTGGACTTTCTGATCTCCCTTCCCGACGTCGATCCCCAGCGAATCGCAGTGGAAGGACACAGTGGAGGCGGGACCCAGACCTTCTTTCTAGCTGCGCTGGACGCTCGGCCAGCGGTGGTTTTTCCGGCTGTGATGGTGTCGACGTCGATGCAGGGGGGCTGTATCTGCGAGAATGCGTGCTATCTCCGGATCGGCGCCGGCAACCTTGATTTTGCGGCCCTTTCCGCTCCCCGGCCGCTGGGCATGACGGGTGCGAACGACTGGACCCGTGAAATCAAAACCCGGGGGCTGCCCGATTTGAAGCAGGTTTACGGGTTTCACGGTGTCCCCGAGCTGGTGGATGCGGCGGTGTTCCCTCAATTTGAGCACAACTACAACGGTGTAAGCCGGGCGGTCATGTACACGTGGTTGAATCGTCATCTGAATCTCGGTTTTCCAGAACCGTTGATCGAACGAGACTACATTCCCCTGACCGAGGAGGAGATGTCGGTCTGGAATGATGAGCATCCCGCTCCCCGGGGGGCCGCCGTGGGCGACCCTCACGAGCGCGATCTGCTTGCCTGGTTGAGTCACAGTTCCCGGCAGCAGATGGAAAGGATGTGGCCACGCGATCCGGAAAGCTACCGGGACTTTCGATCCACGCTCGGTGAGGCCTTCGACGTGATTCTGGGTCGTCGCCTGGAGGACGTTGGCCTGGTGCAGTCGCAGGGTATTGAAGAAGGCCCAGACGGCTCCGGCCGGTTTGAGAATCGAGCGGGACCAGCACGGACTCATCACCAGCACCGTGTCCTGCTCTCCAACCGTTTCTCCGAAGAAGTCCGGATCCTCACCTGGTCGCGTCCCGCCCGGGCGAGTCGAACCCTGATCTGGATCACCGGAGGAGGGATTCAGGATCTTTCTACATCAGACAACGAACCGCACGCCGAACTGAGGAGTCTTCTGGAAGCAGGTGTTCGAATCATCAGTGCTGACCTGCTGGGGCAGGGAAGCCACACGGGAAACGTTGGGTTGGACCGGAATCGCCTGGTTCTGGGCGGCGATGGGTCCCAGGCGTGGCATCACCACGCAGCGTACACCTTCGGCTACAACTATCCGCTCTTCACGCAGCGTGTGCATGACGTTTTGACCATCATGAGTTATGTCAAATCAAGGTGGCCCCGCAGCAGGCTCGAGCTGGTCGGACTGGGCCCGGTGGCGGGACCGATAGCTGCAGCAGTCCGAGCCCAGAGCAGTGAAGCTTTGCAGAGAACGGCTATTGACACCGGCGGATTTCGATTCGAGAGCGTCAACCAGTTTGATCATCCCATGTTCCTGCCGGGGGCGACGAGGTACTTCGATCTCCCGGGCCTTCTCCTGCTGCCGCAGGGGGGCGGAGATCTCTGGCTGATCGGCGAGAGTGCGAGCTGGCTGTCCAGAATCAGAGACGCCCATCGTGCTTCCGGGCAAGCGTTTCGACTGTTAACGCCGTCGGGGGTTGTGCCCGGGTCCGCACCCACGGTTGTCGACTGGCTGCTCGAAGAATGAGAAACTCCAACTTGACCGGAAGCCATCGATCCGATTCACTTAGTATCCTTGATGGACCCGGAACCCTGAACCTGGAACCCAAAACCAGAAAAGAGGAATGAAATGACTCCGGAAGAGACCCTAACAGCCCTTGGTTTGGAGCTTCCACCAACACCCAAACCGGGCGGGATTTACAAACCGGTTCTAGTTCATGGCGGGCTGGCCTACGTTTCTGGCCATCCCCCGCGTTCCGCAGATGGCACCCTCATTTGCGGAAGAGTCGGTGCAGACCTCAGTCTCGCGGAAGGGAAGGCAGCGGCTCGCCAAGTTGGTCTTGGCATTCTTTCGACTCTGAGAACCGGTTTGGGGAGTCTTGATCGGATCTCCCGGGTGATCAAGGTATTGGGCATGGTCAACGCCGCGCCGGATTTTGCAGATCATCCACAGGTCGTCAATGGCTGCAGCGAACTTTTCGCTGAAGTGTTTGGAGAGGAAAGAGGTATCGGGGTACGCAGTGCGGTTGGAATGGGATCGCTGCCATACAACATCGCGGTCGAAGTCGAAGCTATTTTCGAGATCGCAGAATGAAGAGGTCCGGGAGTCCGATCCCGGGCGGTTCGTCAGGGCTTCGAGCATGGTGAGGGCAATCCTGTTCGACTTCGATGGAACACTGGTGGATGCGTCGGAGGCGATTGTCTGGACATTCAATTCGGTGATGAAGCGCTTCGAACTCCAGCCCTGGACACACCGCCGGATCACTGCCGGGATCGGAAAACCCCTGGCGACTCTTTTCAAAGGGATACGTCCCGACTGCGGCCCTTTCCAACTCCAGGAGATGCTGAAAGCCTACGAAGAACTGGCCCGGGAGGAAGATCCGGGGGCAGTGCGGCTGAAACCGAACGTGCGTCGGACCCTGGCCTGGCTGAGCGAGAGCGTGCAGATGGGAGTAGTCACATCGAGGCGGGGAAGAGGCGCGCGCAGCATCCTCCGGCGCTTTGAGCTGGAGGAGTACTTCTCGGCAGTCATTGGTATCGAGAGCGTCGAAAGGCCGAAACCGGACGCCCAGCCACTGCGGCTGGCTCTGGAACTCCTGCGTGTGCCCCCGCAGGAGGCCTTGATGGTGGGAGATACACTGGACGATGTACGGTCAGCTCGAAACGCCGGCGTCAAGTCAGCGGCGGTGACGACGGGCCATCAGGTCATGAGTACGCTGTTGGCGGCAGAACCGGACTACATCATTCACGACCTGAGCGAGCTTATGCAGCTCCCGGAACTTGTCAAAACTCGATCGGCTTGATGCAGCAATGAGATCTCCATGAGTACTGATCCGAAGCGTTTCGAAGAAGCAACCAGCTGGGACGAAGTCCGTGCAATCCTGCGCGAAGATGTCGACCGAATCCGCCTCGGAGGAGGTCCCGCCAGGATTAAGCGCCAGCATCAGAAGGGCCGGCTGACGGCCCGTGAAAGGATCGCAGCACTGGTCGATTCCGACTCGAACTTTTTCGAGGTGGGCGTCTACGCTGCAGATGGAATGTACCGAAAGTGGGGCGGTGCCCCGGGAGCTGGCGTGGTCACCGGCATCGGTCGGGTGGAAGAGAAACTTTTCATGATCATCGCCAATGATGCAACGGTGAAGGCGGGCGCCTTTTTCCCCCTGACGGTCAAGAAGGTTTTGCGTGCCCAGCGCATTGCCATGGACAACTGTCTGCCTCTCATCTACCTGGTGGATTCGGCGGGTGTCTTTCTTCCTCTGCAGGACGAGATCTTTCCGGACGTGGACGACTTCGGAAGGATTTTTCGGAACATTGCGCGTATGTCGGCGCGGGGAATCGCCCAGATTGCGGCGATTATGGGCAACTGCGTAGCCGGTGGAGCGTACCTCCCCGTCATGTGCGACAAGATCCTGATGACAGAGGGGAGTGGTCTCTACATCGCGGGCCCGTCCCTGGTCAAAGCCGCCATCGGCCAGGATCTCGAGAGTGAGGAACTGGGCGGAGCCGCACTTCATGCCCAACTCTCGGGGACCATTGATTTTCGTGAAAAAGACGATTCCTCCTGTATCCAGAGACTCCGCCAGCTGGCACGCGATATGGCCGAGCCGGCACCGGCGCTGTTTACACGAACGGAGCCCGCACCCCCATCGCACGATCCCGAAGAGATCTATGATCTGATTCCACTCGGACCCGAGGAGTACGATGTCAGGGCCATTCTGGAGTGCATTCTTGATGGCGGAGAAATCGTCGAATACAAGGCCGAATACGGCCGGACGCTCATCTGTGCCTATGCCAGGGTAGGAGGCTTTTCTGTGGGTGTGGTGGCCAACGAGAAACAGCACATCCGCGAGCCCGGAAAACCCTTCGAAGTAGGGGGCGTCATCTATACCGAAAGCGCGGACAAAGCCGCCCGGTTCATCATGGACTGCAATCAAAACCTCTTTCCGATTCTGTTCTTCCAGGATGTCAACGGCTTCATGGTCGGAAGGAAGGCTGAAGTTTCAGGGATCATCAAGTCCGGCGCCAAAATGGTGAATACGGTCGCCAACAGCGTGGTTCCCAAGATCACGGTGATTATGGGCGGCAGCTACGGGGCAGGCAACTATGCGCTGTGCGGCAAGGCTTACGATCCGCGGTTGATGCTTGCCTGGCCCACCTGCCGCTACGCCGTGATGGGGGCGGCTCAGGCCGCTCGAACCCTCACTGACCTGAGAGTTCGGCAGCTGGAAAAGGAGGGCAATGTTCTCGATGAGGAAGGACGGCAGCAGGTCTTCAGGAAAATCGAGGAGAAGTACCTGCGCGAGCTCGATCCCCGATATGGAGCCGCCAGGCTGTGGCTGGACGGATTGATTGCACCGCATCGGACCAGGGACGCGCTAATCCTGGCTCTCGAGGTCGCTTCCCTGCGTGCCGACATCGAGCCCTTCAAGACGGGTGTTCTGCAAGTCTAGAGCAGTCCGTGGGACTTCCACCATGATGAGATGGACTCCTCCTTTAGGCTTAGACGGCATCTAAAGTGCCAGAGCCAAAGTTTTTAACTGTATCAGGAGGAGTCTGAAATGAAGCATAGAACAATCGCAGTGGATTTGGCAAAGTCGGTCTTTGAGATTGGGATTTCCGAGCAGCCTGGTCGGATGGAGAAGACGCATCGCCTGGGTCGAGCTCGGTTGTTGAGGTTCATGGCCAAGCAACAACGGGCAACGATTCTGATGGAAGCCTGCGGTTCGGCTCACTACTGGGGCCGGCGATTCCGGGAACTGGGGCACGAAGTTGTGCTGCTGCCGCCAGCCTACGTCCGGCCGTACGTGTTACGCAACAAGACGGATCGCAGTGATGTGAAAGGGTTGTTGGAAGCCCACCGCAACAGTGCCATTCGACCGGTTCCGATCAAAAATGAATCGCAGCAGCAGTTGACCGCCTTACATCGGGTGCGGACGGCATGGATGCGCACCCGCACGGCACGGATCAATACGATGCGGGGCATTCTACGGGAATTCGGTTTGACGATTCCCGTTGGAGCCTGCCAGGCCGTGGAGCGGGTGCGAGGATGGATCGAAGATGCAGAAGTGGAGATTCCGAATGGGATCCGATCGGTGCTGGAGGAGATCTGTCTGGAAGTCAGAGAGCTGGAGGGGCGAATCGATCGGATCGAAAGGAAACTGAAAGCGCTATCGCGACAGAGTGTTGCGATTGAACAACTGCAGTCGATCCCCGGGGTGGGATTGCTGACAGCCACAGCGGTGGCCGGTTTTGTGGGAGATCTGAGGCGCTTTGATTCGGGACGACACTTTGCCAGTTATCTGGGCTTGACACCGCGGGAGCACTCCAGCGGTCTGCGGCGTCGACTCGGGTGCATCAGCAAGCAAGGGGACATCTATTTGCGCACTCTCTTGATCCACGGTGGGCGATCGGTCTTGTGGACGGCCAAGTCCAAGCAGCGGCCAGACCGTTTGCACAGGTGGGGTTTGGAGATTGAAAAACGACGGGGGCACAACAAAGCGGCAGTGGCTGTGGCCAATAAGCTGGCCCGTCTACTCTGGGCCGTTTCCACCCGTGACGCCGCCTATGAACCCCAGCGAGCTTAAGCGATAAAAGATTTGTCAAGATCTTTCCCTGGGAACTGCATGAAAGGATTCGAACTGATGGCGAACCGGTCAGACCGGCGCGGGGAACACGCCGATAGCAGCCTTGGCCACTCGATGGCCGTCACCACGATAGGCGCCCCACGCGCGAATATTCATCATGGCCCGGAGCCAGAACACAGCTCCACTAAGAGGCCGGAGATACGACTGCAGTCCACACCGAATCGCAAAAAGTCGATGCTTTCATGCCAGAGACCCAAGGAGGAGAAGATGATCCGATAGCGATTCTGGACCTGCAGCGAAACTCCTGGCTTCAACCCAGCATCCGAGTTTCGTCGCCAGGGCCCAGATCAGCTGAATTCGAAAAAATGAACAGGACCCTTGACAGGAGGAGTCCAGATACGGGCTGCTAAGTGTGTTCAACCTTCCATGTGCCACCTTCCACGTACCCTGCTTCGGTTGAGATCGGGACGCCGGGTTTGTTGTCAGAACTCTTTGGTAGAGTCCGTTTCGGGTTCAGGACCTCCTACTTTCGTTCCTGAAACCAATCGGGGAGAAGGGAGCCCTTCAAGCTATCTAACCTCTTCAGCCTCTCTGTGAAATAGTCTTGATCCCTTTTCCCCACCCCGCTTCCCAGAGGCTCCCAGGCTTTCAGATTACGTGTTGCGCGAAACGATGAAAACCACTGCCCAGATGGGAGTATTGAGTCTGTGGCTGGCAGCGTCTCTGCTGTCTGGCCAGTCGGACTCCCTGGATCTCACTATCAAGCGCTACGCTCGCTCCCTGCAACCGGGTGAGATCGTGAAACTAACCGTCGAATCTCCGAAGCCGCTGCTAAGCCTGGAGGCTCAGGCTTTCAAGCGGACCTTCAGGGGTCACCCGAGTTCCTCCTCTCTGGTCTGGCAGGTGCTGATTGGTATCGATCTGGACACTAAGCCGGGCAGTCAGGATATTGTGCTGGCAGGGACGTCGAAGAGCGGGGAAGATTTCTTTCAGACCTATAGGCTGGTTATTCAAGGGAAGACGTTTCCAACCCGCCACCTGACCGTCGACTCCAAGTACGTCAACCCTCCGGCTGACGTGCTGAAGAGGATCCGTGAAGAATCGCAAAGAACCAGTCGAATCTTTGCGGCAGTCACTCCATCGAGGCTCTGGGTAGAGCCGTTCAAAGCCCCGGTCTCGGAGCCTGCCAACAGCAGCTTCGGGAAGCGCAGCATTCTGAACGGCCAGCCTCGCAGTCCGCACAGTGGAACCGATTTCTCAGGCCCGACCGGGACACCTGTGAAAGCCCCCAGCTCAGGAACCGTGGTTCTGGTGGGAGATCTCTATTACTCGGGAAACACGGTCATTGTTGACCACGGTCTTGGGCTGTACTCGTACTTTGGACATCTCTCCAGAGCTCTCGTCACAGAGAGCCAGTTACTGGAGCAGGGAGACGTCCTGGGCGAGATCGGCGCCACCGGCAGGGTGACAGGTGCTCACCTGCACTGGGCGGTGCGGCTGAACCGAACCCGAGTGGATGCCATGTCGCTGATCGCAGTTTCTGCGGAATGAGTTACGCAATCCTGGCGATCACCATTGTCACGTCGTCGTGCTGGGGCTGATCACCTTGAAAACTCTCCAGAGTCTTCTGGATGTGTTGGATCAACTCCTCGGGGTGTTTCTCCCGATGGCTCCGGATTTCAGCGACCAGCCGGTCCCGCCCGAAAAACTCTTCCGGTTCCCGCTGCGTCTCGGACACGCCGTCAGTGAACATCACCAGGAGATCACCGGAATCCAACTCCTCTTCTCCGGCCGGGAAAGGAAGACCCTGTTTGAAACCGACAATGGGTCCGCCTTCCCGCAGTTCGAGGAGGTCGCCCCTGGCACGAAGCAGGAAAGGAGGATCGTGGCCTGCATTGACATACTGGAAGACAAGGTCGTCCGTGTTCAGGATGCCGACGAAAAGCGTGGCGAACTTGCCTACCGGTGTGTCTTCGACGAGTACGTTGTTAAGAGCTCCTACGACCTCTTCCAGAGAAAGAGGACTCTTCAACCGGGCCCGCAGCACCGCTCTGAGCTCAGCCATCATAAGCGCTGCTCCAACTCCCTTTCCTGAGACGTCGGCAATCACCAGGGCGATTCGTTGTTCGTCGATCGGAACAAAGTCGTAGTAGTCGCCTCCTACATGCCTGGCCGGTCGGCTGTCTCCCGCGAAACTTACATTCTCGTACTCAGGGACTTCTCCGGGCCAGAACCCCGCCTGGATGTCGGTGGCAAGTCGGAGTTCGCTTTCCAGGATTTCCTTCTGGATGGACTCCTTCAGGAGGCGATCTCTCTCGAGCGCGATGGCCGCCTGTGCTGAGAGAGCTGTCAGGAGTGCTACATCCGGCTCCCGAAAGCGTTCTGAACCTCTGTGATTGATGGCCTGAGACTTCCGATCTGGCCGGGCCGGTCGGAAGCGTGATAACCAACTCGCCCGTTTCATGGTCAAGCAGCATCAGGGAACTGGCTTCCGCCTCCATGACCTCTTCAGCGGCTCGCATGATGCTTCCCAGCAGAATGTCCGTTTCCTGACTGGAGTTGATTTCCGCGATCAGATCGACCAGGTGGAGCAGGCGATTTGTTGAATGTATCCATGGGGTCAGGAGGTCCGTGTCCGAGTGTTCGGGTTGCTGTTCGCCATCCATGAACCGAGGGCGATAATCGGGTGGAACCAGGGGAGCCAGCTGGGCCCCGGCCGTGCCTCTGTAGGCTTCGGCTATCGATTCGATTCGGACCTCCGACACTGGACTCTGGTTCGCTACGGAAGTGACGGGGGTCGCTGTTCCCTCGATCAGGGTGACTTCGTGAAGCTCGAGTGTAAACCGGTGCAAGTCTTCGACCAAGGGGCTACCCGTGCGAACCCAGAAAGTGGTCAGTGGCTGGGAGACTTCAGTCACACTGCCGCGAATTGCCCCGGAGCTGTCGTCCCCGAGCCAGAATCGAGCCGCCAGTCGACTGCTCACGGGATACTTCGCTGTCATTTGTCTGGTGTACCACGGATGTAGAATAAAGGCTTGTACATCAAAGCTGGACGGAGCAAATAGTATAGGAAATGGAAGTGAACAGGAAGGTTACCCTTGGAAAAGACGTTTCGTGAAGAATCGCCATTGGAAGCCGGTGGGTCGCCTGACAATCCGGCTGCGGAGGGCATCTGCTGGGATCTGAGCGATCTTTACACTTCGATCGAAGATCCCAGTCTCCAGCTGGACCAGGAACAGGCAGGTGAACTGGCCACCGCTTTTCGAGGCCGCTACCAAGGGCGGATCCAGTCCCAAGAGATCACCGCCGGGTTGATGGCCGATTCTCTCCAGGACTACGAAAAACTTCTCGAAGTGGCCTACAAGCCAGTGGTCTATGCACGGCTTCTCCACGCCGCTGACTCGCAGAAGCCTGAGCATGGGGCACTGCTTGCCGCTACCCACGACACCTTCACAGCCATTCAGACACGAATCATGTTTTATGAACTCGACTGGATCGCGCTGCCTGATAAAGTTGCCTCCCGGATCGCGAGAAGTCCGGAATGCTCGAGATGGCGGCACTTCCTGGAGAGGATCCGAGTCTTTAGGCCTCACACGTTGACTGAACCGGAAGAGATCATTGTGGCGGAGAAGGGTGTAACCGGTCTTTCTGCGTTCCGCCGACTCTTCGACGAGATCACCAGTTCTTCGCAGTTCGAAATCGAGGTAGACGGGGTTTCCAAGAGAATGACTCAGAGCGAGGCCCTGTCGCTTCTCTATCACCCCGACCGGGACACCCGAAAAGAAGCTCATCGAGGATTTACTCGAGGACTGGAGAAAACCACTCATCTGGCTACTTTCATTTTGAATACCACGGTGAAAGATCATGCGGTGGATTGTCGCTTGAGGAAGTACACGAACCCGGCCGAGGTCCGCCATCTGGCCAATGAGATCACTCACCGGAGCTTCGAGAGTCTGCTTGCAGCCGTGGAGAGTCGAGCGGATATCCTCCGGGATTACTACCTCTTGAAACGCCGACTCCTGGGAGTAGAGAAACTGTACGACTACGATCGCTACGCCCCGGTCCAAGTCCAGGGGGTATCTCTCCCCGCCTGCGGCTGGCAGAAAGCAAGCCACGTGGTACGGGCCTCCTATCATGAATTCAGTCCGAAACTGGGCGAGATCGTGGATCGGTTCCTCGGCAGCGGCTGGGTCGACGCAGAGACGCGTCCGGGGAAGCGAGGCGGTGCCTTCTGCAGTGCCACCGTGCCTTCAGTCCATCCTTATATTCTCGTCAACTTCGGCGGAAAGCTGAGCGACGCCATGACTCTGGCCCATGAACTGGGGCATGGAGTCCATCAGTTTCTTTCCAGACCTCACGGCGTACTGCAGGTCAACACTCCGCTCACCCTAGCCGAGACAGCCAGCGTTTTTGGAGAGATGCTCGTTTTCGATCGCCTGCTCAAGGAACAGGATGATCCTCGTGCGAGGCTCGCTCTGCTGTGTCACAAGCTGGAAGATTCCTTTGCGACGGTGTTTCGTCAGGTGGTCTTGACCCGCTTCGAGCAGCGGGTCCACGAGGCCCGCGGCGGGAAAGAGCTTTCTACTCCGGAGATTGATCAGATCTGGATGGATGTAAATGCGCCCCTTCACAGCGGCGCCGTGGAGTTGACCCCGGAGTACGGTCGCTGGTGGGCCTACATTGGCCACTTTGTCCATCAGCCCTTTTATTGTTATGCCTATTCCTTCGGAGAGTTGCTGGTACTGGCGCTCTGGAACCACTTCCTTAGGGAGGGAGCGGGTTTTGTTCCCCGTTACCTGGAGTTGTTGAGTTCCGGGGGTACGGAAACTCCCGAAATCCTGATTGACCGGGTGGGGCTGCAACTGAGCGACCCGGGATTCTGGAATTCGGGTCTGGACATTCTGGCCGAGATGCTGGCGGATGCTGAAAGGACAGCGGCGGAGGCTTTGTAGGAGATCTGATCGAATCCCTACTAAAGTGCTTTCTCGAGCCGGCTGGCAACCAGCAGGGCGATCTCGAGCGCCTGCTCATAGTTGAGGCGGGGATCTACCTGTGTTCGATAGGCGCGTCCCAGATCAGCCTCGGTAAGCCCCCGGACACCTCCTACACACTCGGTGACGTTCTCACCCGTTAACTCGATGTGCAGTCCTCCCAGTCGAGATCCCAGGCCCTCGTGAATATCAAACGCCTGGTCCACTTCCGAGCGGATTCGATTGAAGTCACGAGTCTTGTAGCCTTTTGCGGTGAATTGAGTATTCCCATGCATGGGATCGCAGGACCAGAGAACGATCTGTCCAGACTGCTGAACGGCACGCACCAGCGGTGGCAGGTGTTGCTCGATCTTGTCGTCACCGAATCGGTGGATTAGCGTAATCCGTCCGGCCTCGTTCTCCGGATTCAGACGGTCGATCAGAGCGCTTAGACTCTCCCCTTCGGAACTCGGACCGATCTTGATTCCGATTGGATTCGAGATTCCGCGAAAGTACTCCACATGGGCGCAGTTGATATCTCTGGTGCGGTCTCCGATCCATGGAAAGTGGGTGGTCAGGTCGAACCACTTTTCAAGTCTGGCAATAAACCTGGTCTGGGCCTGTTCGTACTGGAGGTGCAGGCCCTCATGACTTGTGTAAAAGTCCACTCGCCGTACTTTACCAACCACGGTTCCGGCTAATGTCTCGAAGAACTTGAGGGACTCACTCAGAGCCTTGACGCGCTCCTGGTAGCGGCTTGCCCTGGGTGAGAGTTTGACGAAGTCCAGCTCCCAGAATTCCGGATGGTGGAGATCCGCAAAGCCGCCGTCGCTCAGTGATCGAATAAAGTTGAGCGTCAGGGCAGCTCGTTCGTAACCTCGCAGCAGAAGCTGTGGATCGGGTCGGCGGTCCTCCTCTGTGAAAGGGAGGCGATTCACCAGGTCACCCCTGTAACTGGGGAGGCTGACACCATCCCGTGTTTCGGTGTCCTTGGAGCGGGGCTTGGCGAACTGTCCGGCGAAACGTCCGACCCGGATGACCTGCTGCTGGGCTCCGTGGATCAAAACCAGGCTCATCTGCAGCAGGATCTTCAGTTTGATCGCAATGATTGGCGACTCGCAATCTTCCAGGCTTTCTGAACAATCCCCCCCTTGAAGAAGGAACTGTTTGCCCAGGGCAGCCTCTGCCAGCTGCGCCTTGAGAGTCTCAATCTCCCAGCTCGTGACCAGCGGTGGGAGCTTGGCCAGTTTCTCGACTACTTCGGTCAGCTTGCGCTGGTTTTCGTAGGCAGGCTGTTGCTCGGCCAGCCTGTTTTTCCAGCTGGACGGGGTCCACTGATCGCTCGAAGCTTGCTTTCCAATTGCTTCCGACATCGGTCTCGATCCCGTGATGAGGGCCCATCATACCAGACATGGCGCGCTCATTGTCATTCGCGCCTCTGCCGGCTGGGCGACTGCTAGATCCGGACCAGGTAGGGTTTGACCCGCTGCTTCGTAGCCTCCCCGAGGGCTAGCGCATACCATTGGATCTGGTTGCGGTATTCCGCTAGATGATCCTCGAACTCGGCTGCGGTCTTGAAATCGATCAGGGTCCATTCGTCGGAGGAGAGATAGGCAAGATCAATTGTTCCTTCCACGAGTCGGCCACCGTCAAGGCGGTGAGTGATCGGGTACTCTCTCAGGCACCGCTCCGCCTGACTCGCCGTCGCCACCAGATCATCCTTGAGGATCGTGCGGACTGCCTGGATCGCCTGCCCGAGTTCCGAGGTGGTTGCCCGCATCACCCGGGCGTGGAAGTGAGCCAGGTTTTTGAGATGCTGATCGGAGGCCTGGAAGGATATGTCCCGCAGCAACGTGTGCACCAGGACCCCGAATCTCCTACCTCGGGGAGCAGTGGAATCCAGCAGGTCATGGACCATCACTTCGTACTCTCTGGGGGGAGGTGTGTCCACATCGCTGGGACGGATGATCGTGAGCGATGCCCGGGCTCCGGACAGGAGGGCCTCCTCTCGGTTGGCCTTCCAGGTCTGGTAGCGTTTCTGGCCCTCGGCAGAGCCCGCCTCGTCATGAACCAGAACCTCTTCATCCCGGAGCCCCTGATTCGGAGCTACGTTGAGTCTGAGAGCAGCCGGGTCCCACCACAGAACCCTGTGGGTCCCCTTGAGGGGCCGGTGAAGGCCCGGCTTGATCAAGGGAAGGGCAACTCCGTCTCGATTGATGGGAGGCAGAATGGCCGTCCGGTCGCCGAAGGCGGGGCACTCCGGAGGTGGAGGAGCCGGCTCATACCAGGAGGCCCGCTCCGGGTAGATGGCGGGGTTGAGCGGTGAAATCCAGCCTCCCGTGTAGTAGTCGGGTCCCACGCCAACGGTCGGGACCACCAGCATCTCCCGCGCCCGCGTGGCAGCAACGTAGGCGATGCGTTCTCCCTCTGCGACGTCTCTTCCGTATTCGAGGTCGCGATTCTCAACGAGTTCCCAGGGCTGGCAGAAGAGCAGAGACTGCGCGCACAAGTGGTTTTCCCGGTCCACATGCTGGGAAGGATAGGGCGAGGCGATCTTGGCGGTCATATCCACCAGCATGACGACGGGAGACTCCAATCCCTTTGCGGAATGCAGGGTCATCAGCCGAACGCCGTCCGCTGCTTCCTCCAGTACGGGTGAGTCGACGGAGCGGGGTTTTTCGGCTTCGTCGATCAGGAAATCGACGAAGCCTCGAAAAGACAAACCCCCGCTCAGTTCATAGCTCCGGGCCAGGTCGCAGATCCTTTGCACGTTGGCCAGAACCTGCTCTCCGGTCGGTCGGAGAGCCAACCCGGCGTGGGCCCGGCAGAATTCCAGAATTCGGTTGATGGTGTCGACGATGGCCCGGCGATTCCGTGTGTGGTGCAGCTCGGCCAGCAACTGGAGAATAGCAGCAATCTCGGCGAAGTCGGCAGGGATGCTCTCCTGCTGGTGATGGAAAGGATGCAGGTTTCCCACCTTCTTGCGAAACGCGAGTAGCTGACTATCCTCGACTGCAAACAGAGACCCTCGCAGGGTGGCAAAGACATTCAGCTCGTCATCCGGCCACTCGACGGCAGTCAGCGCGGCTCGAATGCTTTCTACTTCCTCGCGCTGATGGAAGGTTCGGGATCCCACCAAAAGGTGACTTATGCCCCGGGCGTCCAGTGCCCGAATATAGGGCCGGGTCATATCGCGATCGAGGGAGATGAAGCGGCGGAAGAGGAAGGTGATGTGGCGGGCTTCGATGGGGATTCTCTGGCCCGGGTTATCTGGATCCTGCACCTCCCATGGCTTCTCGGCAAGAAGCCACCCGACAAATGCGGACGCTGCATCTGGAAAGGTAGACTGAAACGACTTGTGAGTGACTTGGCCGGCCCAGATCCGGGGTTCCGGGATGGGCAGGGCGACCACCTCCGGAGGCCCCTTTCCAACGCCGCTGATCAGAGTGACGTTGTGCGCGTCCTGAGGTGACCGAAGAGGCACATAGTGGGGCTGAACCCGCTTGGCATCCCCGTCGAACACCACCTCAAAGGAAGCGTTGATGGCTTTTTGCAGTGGTTGAACCGATCTGAAATTGGTCTGCAGGTGGAGCAGGCGAACTCCGGACTTCGCCAGGATCTGCTTGACTTCCTCGTAGAGTTGAACGTCCGCCCGTCGGAAACGGTAAATCGACTGCTTCGGATCACCGACAATGAAAAGCTGCCCCCCGGAGATCTGTACCTTGCGCCAGTCGCTCTCCCCGGCGTTCGAGGCGGCAAGGAGGAGCATAATCTCTACCTGAAGTGGATCCGTGTCCTGAAATTCGTCGACAAAAATGTGTGTAAACCTTGAGTTGAGATGCTCCCTGACGTCCGGATAGTCACGCACCAAGTCACGCACCATGACCAGAAGATCGACGAAATCGACCCGGCCCAGCTGCCTCTTGGCCTCCAGGTATTCCCCGATCACTGACTCGAAGGTCGGACGCAGGGAGGCGGCCAGGTCGGCGTCGGCCCTTTCTTTGAAACCTTCCAGTTGCGAAATCAGTTCTCCACGCATGCGTAGGGCATCCTGGCGGGAGACCTGGTCGGAGAATTTGCCGTGGCCCTTCCGCCTTTTTCTGGTCAGGTCCTGCAACAACTCGATGCTGAGGCGAGCCTCCAATTCGTCATAGTCGCGACTGCTGAGAGCTTTCGAAGGCCGCAGATCCACGGATCGCTGGAGGTCGTCTACGAAGCGTCTCAGGGGTTTCAGGTCGAGGCGCAGGTTGTCTCTTGGGTTCGAACAGCTCGCACTGGCAGCGGCGAGTTCTATTGCCTTCTCGAGAAGGTCCGTAATCTCCCGATTTCGGTTGAAGGTCCGGATCTCCCAGGGCTGTGTAAAGTCCCGTCGCTCGACTAGCCTCCAGGCTTCATCCCGCAGCCGGTCCAGGGGACCAAGCTGTCCGCTTCTCCGGACGCTCAATCTTGCCAGTGCACGGCTCAGGGCGCTGGGCATCTCGTTCAGCTTCCGTTGAATCCATGATTTGAACACGCGTTTGAACAGGCGCGGAGCTTCAGCTTCGGAGAGTTCCTGAAAGTCGGGATCAATCTGGGCTTCCACGGGCCGCTCCCGGAGGATCTCCGCACAGAAAGAATGAATGGTACCAACGCGAGCCTCCTCCAAAGAGGCAATGGCAGCTTCGATGTTCCGCAATGCGTCCGCATCGGGTGCTTTCTGGCGCGCTGTCTCGAGTTCATGGCGAAGCCGCAGTTTCAGTTCGCCGGCTGCCTTGCGCGTGAAAGTGACGGCGACAATCTTGTCTACTTCCGCTTTTCCGGATTGCAGAAGAGCCACCAGGCGGTGCACCAGCACCGTCGTCTTCCCGGTTCCAGCTGCAGCCTCGACCAGGAAGCTCTCGTCCAGGTTGGCTTTGATTTCCTCGCGTTGCGCCCCGTCAACGAGATGCGGTTGACTCGACATCACGGAAGTCTCCTCAACTCGTTCAAATCGGCAAGACGGCTTTCTTCCTTACGCCGGATCCGGGTCTCTTCGTAAGGGCCGCAGACGGACTGGAAGTCGCAAAACTTACACGCGTCCGAGCGAGGAGCAGCAGGGAGAAAGCCCTGTTCCAGGTTCCGGTCGATTGTTTCCAGCACCTGTTTGAGTTTGGCGCAGGTTCCCGAGTGAATGGAGACAATACGACGCTGGTATTCTCCTCGCCGCGTACAATAGAAAAGCTGGCCGTATTCCACCTCTTCATCCAGCAATTGCTCCGCTGCCAGACCGTAAATGATGGGCTGGAGAACCTCACCTCCACCTACCTCCAGGCGCTGCCCACCGGACAACCAAAGGGGTTTACCCGTCTTGTGGTCGGTGACCCGGACGGCCGTCTTGTCGTCCGAAGGTATGGTCTCGACCAGATCGATCGAACCACGGAGTCGGATCCCGTTGAGAATTCGGACGTCCCGGGTCGTGCTGGCAGGGTCCCGCTCGCGGTCGTCAGCAAGTCCAAAGGCCAGTTCGAAGTGAGCTGGGATCCAGGCCTCGCCACCTCTGGACATTTCGCGAAGCCAGCCGCGCAGGTCAGTCAGAAGCTCTTCCATCTCACTCTCCCATATCCTGGGAATTGCTGGAGCCAGGTTTTCCTTCATTGAACCGGAGACATCTGCGAAAACCGAGTCCAGCCTGTCCATTGACTCGGTCTCCGACTCGCGCGTCACGGGGAGCCGACCCTCTTCTCGAAGTTGCGAAAGGAACCGGAACTGCACCTCATGAAAGAGAGATCCCCGAGTCAGTGGATCCAGCTGCTGCAGGGCAACCGGTTCCTCCCTCACTCGTAGCCGCTGGATGGCGTAGAGAAAGAACTTGTAGGGGCAGACCGCGTACTGCTGCAGCGAAGTCGGCGAGTAGCTCCTTTCCCGCAGCCGCTCACCCTGGAGTATCTCGGCAGTCTCCGGGCCCGGGTCCACGAGTCCATCGGCCGGGTAGAACCTGCGCCGCCAACGACCTGCCCGGGCCCGCAGAGCGCGCGCCAGGTGGGGGTTGGTCTTGAGCAGAAACTGAGCTCGGCCTCGGCGAAGCTTGGGTCCCAGCCGCAGCATGGGGTGGAGAAGAGCCAGGTCGAATTCGGTATCATCAATGGCGGCGGCGGGTTCCATGGGGGCCGGCCAGCCGAGGCGGCTCGAGGAGGTCTCAGCAGCCAGCTTCTCCAGGCCACGAAGGTTGGGAAGTTCGCCGTCGACGGCCCGCAGAATGTCGAGGGCGTAGAAGGATGGGACGCGGGACCGTCCCTGTGCAACATCGATCCTGGGGTAGGAGACCACCAGTCGACGGACAGCGGTGGCCAAGGCAACTCGCAGCAGCAGTCTCTCCTCCGCCCTTCTGCGCGTCAGAAGCGGTGAGATTCCGAGGCTCTCGCGATGCCGGTCCAGCAGCAGGGGGTCCTCCAGCGCCTTCCTCGGGAAAATACCCTCGGCCAGAGCAGGCAGGAAGACCAGGTCGAAGGAACGACCCCATAGTTCCGTGATGCTGGCTACCGTAACCTGACCATAACGGTTGGGTGGGGGGTCTTCCCGAAGCAGGGTCAGACGTTCCCCCAGAACACGACGGACTTCATCCAGTCCAACCGGTTCGATTTCGCCCATTGGTTTCAGCTCGGCCAGTACCGAGAGGACCGATTCGGGATGGTTTAATGCCCGCACCGAAATCTCTTCGAGTCTGGCCAGCCACGTGCTCCAGCGCGTTTCCGTCGGCAGGCGATCGAGCAGATCAATCAGCGGCAGGGAGAAGGACTTCAGATTCCTGAGCAGGAATAGTTTGTGCAGGAGATGTTGTCTGGTCCGGGCACTTTCCGAGGCGACTTCTTTGATTTGAAGTCTGAGTTCGCTCTCGAGTCCCTGCAGTCTTCTCTTCCAGCGATCCCTGCCTCCGATGACGGCGGCGTCCACCAGCAAGCGTTCCCACCGCTCGGGCGCTCTCAAGCTGCCCGAGGCATCCCGTGAATCTCTCGAAAACGGTTCCAGGGCGAGTTCCGGTTCCGCTCTGCCCGGTGGAAGGAAGGTCTTGAAGCAGAGCTGGTCATCCTGAGGTTCCACCCACTCGAGCTCTCTAGCCTTTTCCCGATCCTCGGACTGGGGAGGGATCTGGGCCAGTGAAAGATACTCAGCGAACCGGGTTGCTGACAGGCCCTCGGCAGCACACTCCAGGAGCGCCAGAAAGGCTCTCCCTGCCGGATCAGGTCTGCGGGTACCTCTGGTGAAGTAGGCAGGGATCCCGGCCCGTCGAAACGCATCCTCCAGCAAGGGCAAATAACTCGCAGGATTCCGGAGGGCGACCGCCATCTGGTCGAACCGAACGCCCTGGTCAGCGGCCAACTTAATTCGTCGGGCAATCTCTACACTTTCACGGCTTTCTCCAGGCGCCGAGAAGAACTCAAACGACGAGTCGTTGTCGATAGTGGATCGAGGAGGAACACTGGCAGAAAAAAGATAGGATCGGAGCCTTTCGAGACGATAGCCGGTTACAGGCTGGTCCACCTGGCGAGGTCCCGTTTTGAGAAGATTCGAAAAGAACTCGATTCCTTCCCGGTCGGCTTCGAGAATCACGGCCAGGGCTTGGGGGGCCCGCTGAGACAGCGCGGACACAAATCGTTCCTCCAGGGAATGGCGCGGTCGAAGGTGATAGAAGAGGATGGGAATCTCTCCCCAGAGCGACGCCTGTTTCTCTAGTATCTGAAGGGCCAGCTGATAGGTAAGGCAGGAGTCGGCCAGGCCGTCGTCCCGCAGATAGCTCTCGAACCGAAGACCCAACCCGCTCAAATCCTGGCCAACTCCACCCAGCGCTTCGAGGCTCGCCAGATCAGTCTCTTGAAGGCGCAGCTCGAGTAGAGTTCGAGCCAATGCCCGGGACATGCCGGGTGTGTCGGCTACCTCATGAAAGTAAGAGAGCCAGCCGGATTTGCGGGCATCGTTGACGGCCCGGGCGCAAAGGGCTTCCACAGCCAGACCGGTAACGGGAAGCACTTGCCTTTCCACCATTTCTGGAATAGCCAGCTCGGAGGCCAGCCGCAGCAGGGTCTTTCGACGGAAACTTGACACCTTGGATTCAAGGGCTTGAGGGGAACGAACGAAGTCGTCCGCACTGCCCAGTGTGGGTGCCACGATAAGTAATTCATAGGAGTCCAATCCGGCCACCCATTTCCACGTTTCCCGGACAAGAGGCTCAAATGAGTTGGAGACAAGAAAGGACCGCATAAAGGGACGAGCTCAGCTCAAAGACTAGCGGGAAACCTGGTGGGTTGTCGAGAACCGGCCCTACGAACTGGGACAGGACGCTAGCATTTCTGCAAGTAAGTACTAAACTATGAGTTGCTGATGTCAGGAATAAAGCGCTTGATCGTGCCCGCCGTTTTTCTTCTTTTTGTTGGAATTGTCGTCTATTCCACCGTGCAGCTGCGAGTCGTCTCCTGTTACGTGTGTGTCAAGTACCGGCAGTACACCGAATGCGCCTCGGCTTCGGGCAGGACAGCCGAAGCAGCAAGTGATGCGGCCATGACCGTGGCCTGTGCTCAGATCTCTTCGGGAGTGACGGAAAGCATCGCCTGTGGCAACAGCCCCCGGGTACGGGAGCAGTGCAGCGATGAGTGTTGATAGAACGTGGAAGGTGGAACCTGGAAAGTAGGACCAGACTATGTGCTGGTTTGCGCGCCCACAAAAGGCAGCCTGGCGTGTTCGCGTCTCTCGATCTCGTAGCGCGTCAATTCTTTGACGACCTCGTCAATCAACTTCCAGGATTGAACTTTTCGACTCGTGTAATCACCCAACTGCTGGTCAATATTCGCCAGCCCAAGCTTCGCACTATCGCCAAATCGCGGGAGTCGGTTCCTCTGTTCCAGCAGCTCGGCGACCCGCTCGTCAATCATGAGGTCAAGTAGCGTCCGCAGCTGCTCCACAGAGGCGATCACGGCTTGACTCAGACGAGAGCCGTCCTGTGACAGTGAAATCGATCGTTTCTGTTTGGTTTCTTTGGTGGAGTCGCCACCGTTCTGTTTTCCAGCCGGGGCGACTCCGCTGTTAGAGGACATTTCGCATCCTCCCCCTTCAGTAACCTCCGACTTGTTTCGCGCTTGGTGCACAATGGTAGTTGAGATGCAGGTCCGCGTTGGTGATCCTCGATACAATCGAGCAAGGGACCCAAGGTTCCTGGATTGATCGAGGCTAAGATACGCTCGAAAGGGGAGCAGAGAAATGAAGCAGAGACTTTGGAGGCTTGCTGGCGTCACCCTGCTGATCGGGGGGGTGACCTGCAGCCGGGAGGCGCAGGATTCCGGAAAGCCCCGAATCGCCTATGTGACGAACGGCGTTGCTGCCTTTTGGACGATCGCGCAAGTAGGTGTTGAGCACGCCGGCAGGGATTTCGACGCCGACGTCTCGGTGCACATGCCTGCCGAGGGAATCAGCGATCAGAAGCGCATGGTGCAGGATCTGCTGACCGTGGGCGTGGATGGGATCGCGATCAGCCCCATTGATCCCGCCAATCAGGTCGAGCTGATCAATGAAGCCGCCAAGCACGCCCCAGTGATTACGCATGACTCGGATGCCCCCGGTACGGACCGGCTGTGCTACATCGGCATGGACAACTATCAGGCTGGAAGGCTCTGTGGTCAGCTTGTGAAAGAGGCCTTGCCGGAGGGCGGAAAGATTATGATTCTGGTAGGCCGTCTCGAACAGGACAATGCCCGTCGTCGGAGACAAGGACTTCTCGACGAGATCCTGGATCGGCCCCGTGACCCCGAGAGATATGACCCTCCCGGTCCAGTTCTGAGGAACGACAAATACGCCATCATGGGAACCCTGACAGACCAGTTTGACCGGGCCAAGGCCAAGGCAAACGCCGAAGATGCCATGTCGCGGTTTCCGGATCTGGCAGCCATGGTGGGCTTGTTTGCCTACAATCCTCCGCTCATTCTGGAGGCGGTTCGCCAGGCGGGCCGGGCCGGGGAGATCACGGTGGTCGGATTCGACGAGGCCGACCAGACCCTGCAGGCTATCCAGGATGGAGTCATGTACGGAACCGTCGTCCAGGACCCTTACCGCTACGGCTATGAGTCGGTTCGAGTTCTGGCTGCGCTGGTAAGAGGGGATCGCAGGGTCATTCCCGCGAGTGGATTCCTGGACATTCCGGCCCGCCAGATCCGGCGCGACAGTGTCAGCGAGTTCTGGGCCGATCTCAAGTCCAAGCTCGCCGTTTCCACACCCTAGACCCGTAAGGAGTCCCCCCGGCTCTGCCGGGGAGGCAGCCAGAGTTTGACAGTTCCGGGAATAGGTGAAAAAACTCCCTTCCGTGAGCCGAGCAAAGCATCACGAAAAGGAGTTTTATGAGTAACTACCAGAGCTTACAGCATACAAAATGGGAGTGTAAGTACCATGTGGTGTTCATCCCCAAGTACCGCAAGAAGTTGATTTATGGGGAGCTGCGCAGACATCTCGGTCAGGTGCTGCGACGGTTGGCTGGGCAGCAGGAAAGCTTGATTGAAGAGGGCCACCTGCTGCCGGATCACGTGCACGTGATGATCTCGATTCCGCCAAAGTTTTCTGTGGCGCAGGTGATCGGGTACATCAAAGGGAAAAGCGCCATCCACATTGCGAGGAACTTTTCAGAGAGTCGGCGTAACTTTGTTGGACAGCACTTCTGGGCTCGCGGATACTTCGTATCGACGGTGGGTCGGGATGAGAAAGTGATTCGTGAGTATATCCGGCGGCAAGAAGCAGAAGATCGTCGCCAGGATCAGCTCAGGCTGCTGTAGCCAAGCCACCTGTAGGTGGCACAAGTGGCCGCGGTAGCGGCAACGTCAAGTCCGCTTTGAGCGGCTCACAAGATTAAAGCCCCCGGCTTTGCCGGGGGATACTTACCTGGAGTTCAGGCGACTCAAGACGAGGTGAAAGAGGGGTTGTTCGGGAAAGGCTGAGGAAAGATGGACCCAGATGCGTCGAGTGGTTTGTCGGATCCGGGCCCCGATCTTGAGGACACGACGACGTAAGGTTTCGATTTCGAGCTTGTGCCAGGGGGTTCCGTGCAGATAGTCGCGCAGGCGCACGAACATCTGGTAAGCCAGTGCATGCAGGAGGAGTCGAAACTGGTTGGCCAGGAATCGATGACAGCTGAGTCGGTCCATGCTCAGATGATTCTTAAAGGCCTTGATGAAGTTCTCGGTCTGCCCTCGGTCGGTGTAGTGGTCATAAAGTGATTGGGAGCAGAGATCGTCCCGGTTGGTGACCACAAAGCGACGATTGATCCCGCGCTGATCGACCTCCACTTTGACAATGACGCGACGGGATCGATCCCAGCTGTTGGCTCGATAAAGAAACTCGTCAAACTGACGCTGTTTTTCCTCCCGCTCAACGAACCTTTCCCGAGTCGAATCCAGCAGGGGCTCGACCACTCGCTGCAGGCGAGGGTTGCGACTTAACCCAATGACATATTGGAGTTGATTCTCTTCACCTTCACAGAACTCGTAGAGCCGAGGCGTGGCAAAGCCGCTGTCGGCCCGAATCTCAATCTCGACATCCGTCCCCACTGCTTGTCGGATGGCCTCCACGACGCGCTTCAGAATGGGCACGATGTGAGAGGCAGCCCCCTTGTTGCCAGGTCTCAACACGGCACAGACCAGGTCTCCCGTGGCGGCATCGAAGATCAGCAAAGGATGCAGAATGTGGTTTCGGTAATACCCGTGGTAGAAGGCGAACTCCTGTTGGCCGTGAGTGTGGTCGTCGGTACTGTCCAGATCCAGGATGATCTTGGCGGGACGTCTCTTCTTCAGGGAGCGCACATAACGGCGTAGCAGCCACCGGCTCAGACGCATCAGATCCTTCTTGGTGACGGAGTTCTCCAAGCGGGAGAAAGTCGGCTGGGTGGCCAAATCGGGATCGCTCTCGGGCAACTGATCACAGACTGTCTTGAGCATCGGATCCGAGCGCAGCGTATCGGCGTCATTACAGTCTTCGTAGCCGGCCACGATCTGCAACACTCGTTGTCGGATCAACTTCAACAGGTCATGACGAATGTAGCGTCGGTCCCGGCTTTCCGCAATACACGAACTGAAGCCCTCGCACAATCGATGTTGCCGATCCAGCGATCCAAACAACAACCATCCTGCGTCGGAAGTGAGGCTCCCCCCATCAAAACGAGCTGTGATGTCTCTGTGGCTGTGAAATGGCAGGGTATTCTGGCAGACTGTTTTCAACATAGCCGTAGCTCCTGTTTAGGGTTGTTTTTATGTAAACCCTTTTATATCAGAGAGCTACGGCTTTTTTTCTGGACCCAAATCTCACTCGGATTCAGATCTCTTGCATAATCCGGGCTAACACCATGAACGACGACAAAAAGGCAAACTCTGCAGGCACCCTCATCTTGATCACCTTGATCTTCGGACTGGGGTATGCGGTCCTGCGCTATCACGTCGCGGGCCCGGTTCCCTGGAAGGACTTCCCATTTTTTATCCTGAACAAGGGGATCTCGTTAGTGCCTTCATCTTGCTGGCCTTGAATTTCGGCTTAGGTCCCTTGAAGAACTTGGGTGTCGGAGTCCCCGAAGGTTGGCTCAACGCACGTAAAGCACTCGGAATGACGGGTTTCCTGCAGGTGCTCATCCATGCCCTGATGAGCTTCATGCTCTTTAGCCCCTCAGTCTACGGCAAGTTCTTCGAGGCAGACGGAACGCTGACGCTGCTCGCGGGTTTGAGTATGCTCGGCGGCATCCTGGCGTTCGTGGTTCTCTGGGCCTACAACTTGAGCTTTCAGACCCATTTACGGGAAGACCAGGCCTTCATCCGGTTCATCACCTCGCGAAAGTTCCTGCTGGTGGCGATGATCTTCGGCGGTGCCCACGTTCTATTCATGGGCTATCAAGGATGGCTGAATCCGTCGGGCTGGCACGGCCGGATGCCACCCGTCAGTCTGGTGGCGTTCGCGTTCTTTGTCGTCGGATACACCGCCAATCTGCTGGGGAGAAAGTAGCAATCATTCAAGAAACCGCAAATGGAGGTTCTGAACCATGAGTGGGCTAGACATTTGATGCCACACTGGCAGAGGCGCTGCTATGGGTGTTGATGCGGTATACTAATACCATGATTACAACCATTGATAAGGCAGGCCGCGTGGTTATTCCGGTCTCCATACGCGAGGCGGCGCGTCTGACACCCGGCACCAAGCTGGAAGTTGTCGTGGATGACTTCTCAGTTCGGTTGGTGCGGGCCGTGGCAGGTCCCAAGATCGTCCGGGTCGGAAATCGCCTGGTCGCCCGTCCCGAAGTGCCTCCCGAAGAAGCTCCTTCAGTCGACCTAGCCGCACTCGTCGAGGAAGAACGGAATCGATGGCCGCGCTGAGCCCGTTCTTTTTGGACACCACTATTCTGCTGGGAGGCCTGATTGAATTCGGCACTACGGATCATTGCCACCGAATTCTCAATGCCATTGCCAAGAAGCGCGTCAAGGAAGTGCACAGCGCCTGGCACTGCTGCCTGGAGTTCTATTCGGTTTCGACGCGGCTTCCGGAAGAATACCGTTTGACACCGGACAACGCGATGCTGCTCATCGAGAAGGAGATCTTATCCAGGCTTCAGATTCATCAGCTTCCGGGCGACTCTCGGCGGGAGTTTTTCCGGTCGGCGGCAGCGGACCGAATCGTGGGCGGGAGAATCTACGACACGCACATCGCCGAAGTTGCTCTGAGCGCCGGCTGCCGGATCCTGGTGACCGAGAACCAGCGACATTTCCTGTCCCTGCTCCGTCATGGTCTCAGTGTCCTGAACGCTGAAGAACTCACCTCGAAACTGGGCTTGTGATCGCCGTGGACCCTTGCTGAAGGCCAACCCGCCAATCAAGCCGGGGAGCAAGGACCCTTAGAGCCGCCCAGGTAATCCGCCGAATCCGGAGCGGATAACGAGCGGGCACTGCCGATAACTACCAGGATGCACCTAAAGCTCATGGTCGGAAGCTGCCCTTGCTCTTGGCGACGGGCGAGTGAGCTGCAGGCGTCTCAAACGGAGGAAGCAGATTGATGAACCCAAGAGCAGTACTGAGGGCGGCTCCGCCCCAATTCATTCTTGTGGTGACCCTGTTGACACTGACCCTGCAGATGGAGACGTTAAGGGCACAATACTCAGGCCACAACCTGCTCGGCGACTTCGGCTTGAGGGCGGGAAGCCAGGCTCCCAAGGGGAGGTATGCCGGCTCCTTTTTTCAGTATTATCGAACCAGCACCATCAACGGCGGAGAAGGTGAGCGGTTTGATATCGATGGCTCGCTCGACGTCTTTGCGGTGGCGCCCTTTGTCAGTTGGGCTACGGATGTAAAGATCCTGGGGGGCACCTACGGCGGCCTGATGGCAGTTCCGTTTGCCAACTTGGGACTGGAGCTGGCTCGTTTCGATCTGGACGAAGGGACCTTCGGCCTGGGCGACATCGACGTTCAGCCCTTCAATCTCGGCTGGAACACCGAGGGGGCCGACTTCATCACATGGTACGCATTCACCGCTCCCGTCGGGCGCTACGCCGTTGATGCCAACGACAATATCGGTCTCGGAATGTGGTCGCACGAACTGGGTCTGGGGAGTTCGCTCTTCTTCGACGACGCCCGATCCTGGCACGCCTCGGTCCTGGGTACCTTTGAAATGCACAGCTCCCCAATTTCATGGGTTAAGCAACTGTTGAGCGTGTTGCTCAAGCCGGGGTAGGCAACTGAAGTTACGCTACTTCAAGCCGCTATAGCGCCAGGGCAAAGTTCCGATAGAGTAAGAGTCGGACGAGATCGCTTGCGAAGCGCAAGAGATTCGTGCTTCCACTTCTCATCAAACGCTTCAGATTTTGCACAGTGGCGGTCATCAAGACTTGGACGGAAACTTTTTCAATCCCCCGTTGTTGAGCTCGGCGCAGCCCGTGAAAATTCTTGCCCTCGGCGACCACCCATTCCGCGGTGGTTTTCCGTTGCTTAGCGACCTGTTGACCGGCCTCTGTTCGGAGCTGTTCGTGCCCCCACTCGATAGCCTCTTCATAAGGAGAGCGAAGAATCGTCTTGACGCTCCTGGGGGTGGAACAGGCCAGGCGCAGAGAACATCCCTCACAATCTGATTTCAGGGGTCGGTAGTGGTAACGATCCCAGTGGGCGTCGTAAGCTCTCCTCTTCAGCTTCTTTCCTTCTGGGCACCGGTAGACATCCTTCTCAGCATCATATTCAAAGTCAGCTGGTGAGAGTCTTCCCGGTTTGGGTTTTTGAGTATGGGAGGAGCGCCGCGGAATGATGGCCACGATGCCTCGTCGTCTCAGTTCCTCATAGATTGGGGCCACTCCATAGTGGCTATCGGCGCAGAAAAACTTGGGGCTGACTGGTTGCCGATCTAATAATCGAACCACCTGCGTGGAATCCTCAATAGCAGCCGGCGTGACTCCGACAGCAGTGATGATGCGCTGCCTCCCATCAACGGTGAAGTGACTCTTGTAGGCCAACTTCGTCTTCATGCGGAGGCGTGTGACCACCGAGGCATCCGGGTCTGTGGTTGAGATCTTCTGTCTATTCAGGTTCTTGCGACCTCCAGGCTTCCGACCACGATTGGTTTTCCTCATCCGCCATTCCCGTTTTCGCTGGCTAATCTCGGCCTCCACAGAACCAGCCCTCAAAGCCGCTGACTTGGCCGCCCTCGAGGTCGACTTCTCATCCAGCGGATTTTCCAGAAAGACTCGTTCGACATACTGTTGGGGAGTGTGTTTGGGAGCCGCCGGAGAATCTCGATCCACCAGCGAGCGCACCGAGGCATCAGCGTCGATCAGTGTCGAATCGGCAAAGATCCTCTCGCCTTCAACCAACCCTGCCTCGACGCACCTTCGCAGCACGTGTTCAAAAAACTTCTCGAATACTTCTTTGCCGTAGCGGCTGCGGGCCTTGGAAAGCACAGAATGGTTTGGCGTTGCCTCATCCAGGTCGTAGCCCAGATACCAGCGAAAAGCCAAATGCAGAGAGCATTCTTCGGCCAGTCGCCGCTCCGACGTGATCCCGTAGAAGTAACCCAGTAGCATCATCTTAAAAATCACTATCGGGTCCACAGACGGCTGACCGGTGTGAGAGTAATAGGGACGACACAAGCTCCGGACAAACCCAAGGTCCAACACCTCTTCAAGACTACGTACGAGATGTCCCTCTGGCACCAGCTTGGATAACGACAACGAATGAAAAAGCTTTGGCGTGAAATCCTTTTGACCCATCATGGCCCCAGAACTCCTTTCTGCTTGAGAGTCTGAGCATTGTGGCGCGCCAACTGTTGGCTCAACTGCTTGAACTGCTTCCAAGCCTCAATGCCGCGACGAAACTCCTCCAGTCTTGTTTTTGGGATGTACATCATCTGTGTGCGTCCTCCTTCCGACCAGGAGAGGTAGTACCGTCGATGTCAGTGATCGCTGCGGGCGCAGCGGCAGGCAGCTTTGCCGCAGCGACTCTGCAAGGTGACCAGACTTCCCCGGACAATCTGGCGGGCCAGTTCAGTTATGGAATCGAGAAGAGTGTATGGACTGATTTGTTCTTTCACAAATCAGATTGTAAGCGGCTAGCCTGACAGTTCGGCAACAGGCTCTGTTTTTCTGTAATTTCCTTTAGGGCCTGTAGGGAAGGATTCCTCCAGTTGTTTTTTCCAGCCGGCCAGGTTCAGGTATTGCCGGCCGGTTAACCACTCCTCGTGTATCTCTGCAAGCACAGCCGAGATGAGCCGCAACGCCGACGCTTCGTTGGGAAAGATTCCCACCACTCGGGTTCGTCTTCGGATCTCCCGGTTCAGTCTCTCCAGTCCGTTAATGGTTCGGATCCTTCGCCACCAGCTCCTCGGAAAATCGAACACCGTGAGCCCTTCATCCACGTTGTCTTCCAGCCAGCTCACAAACTCCGGTGCACTCTTTTCGAACTTCTTGATCACCTTCCCCTTGAGCTCCTCGGCATCCTCCCGAGACGGCGCGTTGAAGATGTCTCGCAGGGCCTGGGCAATCCGCTGCCGGTCTTGCCTGCGACGAGCATATTGCTGGGCATTCTGGCTCAGATGAAACTGGCAACGGTTCCAGGGCACTGACGGATAGACCGCTCGCCTGGCCGCTTTCAATCCTGAATGATCATCGCTGACAAACAGCTCGACTCCTTTCAAACCTCGCTTTTGCAGCTCCGCCATAAACTCTCGCCAGTGTACTTCTGCTTCGCTTAGCCTGGCGCTCAGACCCAACACCTCTCGCGTTCCGAAACGATTGACTCCAAGGGCTTTCAGGATGGCCACGTCCTGTACTCTGCCGCCCTTTCGAACCTTCTCGTAGTGGGCATCCAGGTACACGATCGGATACTCTCCCAGCTCCCGGTTTCGAAACTCTTCCAGCTCTTCGTCCAGCATCCCGGCCACTCTCGAGACCTGGGTGGCCGAGATCTCCAGACCACACAACTGCTCGGTAACCTCGGTAACCTTTCTGGTCGAGACTCCCATCACGTACATCTCGGCGATGGCCAGTTTCAATGCCTTCTCCGAACGGCAGCCCCTCTCCAGCGACTTGGGATAAAAACTCAACCCGCGCACTTGGGGAATCTCCAAGCGCAGCTCTCCCACTCGAGTCTGAATCCGCTTGCCTTTGAATCCGTTTCGGTAGCCTCGGCGGCTGGCTGTTCTCTCGTAGGCCTCTGCTCCCAAAAACTCGCTTCTCTCCACCTGCATAGCCACATTGAACAACTTCTCCAGGATCCCTCGAAAGGCTTCTGTCCCTTCCTCGATCAACTCCTCCAAAATCTCCCGTGGTACTCTCTTTTCCAGGTCTGGGTTCAATTGATTCTCCTTTCCAGATTGTCGTTCTGTTTTTGGAGAATCCTGTCCCAGACCTCTGTCTTTCCGACCCAGGTCTGACCAGAATTTACAGAAAAGAAGTTACGCTACTATTTCATGGCGAGGGATTGCCTTGGACGGTCGCACTCATGGGTGGCGTCGGCGGCACGGTAACAGTCCTGTGCTACGGCTACTGGATCCGCGAGGAAGGACGATTCAATGCCGATGATTTACCTGTCTGCCGCGTTGACCTGGCTGTCGGATATGGAATGACAGCGCTGTTCGGTTTGGCGATGGTTGTGATCGGCAGCAACATTCAGGTTGAAGGTGGGGGAGCGAACCTAGACCCGTAAGGAGTCCCCCCGGCTCTGCCGGGGAGGCAGCCAGAGTTTGACAGTTCCGGGAATAGGTGAAAAAACTCCCTTCCGTGAGCCGAGCAAAGCATCACGAAAAGGAGTTTTATGAGTAACTACCAGAGCTTACAGCATACAAAATGGGAGTGTAAGTACCATGTGGTGTTCATCCCCAAGTACCGCAAGAAGTTGATTTATGGGGAGCTGCGCAGACATCTCGGTCCCCTCTGTGCCAATAATGGTGAGACACTTCTTCCCGGCTAAATTAGAGTAGAGGGCGAGAAGCTGGATTACAGAATGATAGAAAACAGAAGCGACAAGAAACTGAGGATTTTGGAAACCTCGGAGCGGAGGGGAGAGGTCTCCAAAATCGCTGCGGGACGGACCGAGCCCGAGAAGGCGTTGCCGCGACCCGACCCGGAAGTTCCTGCCAAGGCAACCCGTCGCCGGTTTTCAGCCCGCTATAAGCTCCGGGTCCTGGAGCAGGCCGATGGCTGCGAAGAGTCGGGCGAAGTGGGAGCATTACTGCGCCGAGAAGGACTTTACTGGTCGAATCTGCAGACCTGGCGACGCCAACGCGAGCACGGAACGCTGCAGGCATTGACCCCTCGCAAGCGGGGACGAAAGGCAAAGCCGGTCAATCCTCTGGATCATCAACTGAGGCAAGTGGAGGCTGAGAATCGGAAGCTGAAACGCAAGCTCGAGAAGTTTGAAGCCATGCTGGATCTCCAAAAAAAGTCTCGCAACTGTTGGGAATCTCTCTGGCGAGCAGCGAAGAGAACGGAGACGAGAGCTGATGGACGAAGCTTTGCGATTCTCACAATCCCACGGAGTCCGTGCCGGCTGTCAGGCTCTGGATCTGCCGCCATCGAGTCTGTATCGGGAGAAACTTCGGCGCGAACGGCCGGCGCTGGATCCTCGGCCTCGGGCCGCATCCCCACGCGCCTTGAGCCCGCCCGAAAGGGAAGCCGTTGTGGAGGTCCTGCACAGCCGACAGTTTATCGACAAAGCTCCTGCCGCCGTATGGGCGGAGCTGCTGACGAAGGGCGATACTTGTGCTCGATTCGAACCATGTACCGCATTCTGGCCAAACGTCTGGAAGTTAGAGAACGCCGTCGCCAGCGCCGCCATCCCCAATACTCCAAGCCGGAACTTCTGGCCACCGGCCCGAACCAATGCTGGTCGTGGGACATCACCAAGCTGAAGGGGCCCGTCAAATGGAGCTATTACTACCTCTACGTGATCCTGGACATCTTCAGCCGCTATGTGGTGGGCTGGATGGTGGCCACCCAGGAAAGCTCCCGCCTGGCCAAGGTCTTGATCGCCCAGAGCTACTCCAAGCAGGAGATCGTAGCGGGTGGTCTCACCCTGCATGCCGATCGTGGCTCGTCGATGAGTTCCAAAGCACTGGCCTTGCTACTGGCCGATCTGGGAGTCACCAAGTCTCACCAGACCACACAACTCTCGGCCTCATGTCTGTGACGACAATCCCTACTCGGAATCCCAATTCAAGACCCTCAAGTACCGTCCCGAATTCCCGGCTCGTTTCGGCACCATTCAGCAAGCCAGAGACTTTTGTCGGGATTTCTTCGATTGGTATAACCGCGACCATCGCCATTCGGGTATCGGCCTGCACACTCCCGCGGATGTGCACTACCTCACCGCCATCACCACCCGTCGCGATCGATCCCAAACATTGGAGGCCGCCCATGCACTCTTCCCGGAGAGATTTCCCAACGGCAAACCCGTTCCTCCTCCTCTTCCCGAGGCGGTCTGGATCAACCCTCCCGAAAAGGAGAACTTTTGAGATGAAACTACAGTAATTTATTCACCAAAGTGTCTCAAAGTTGTTGACACGTTCCGGTCAGGTGCTGCGACGGTTGGCTGGGCAGCAGGAAAGCTTGATTGAAGAGGGCCACCTGCTGCCGGATCACGTGCACGTGATGATCTCGATTCCGCCAAACCCAGGTCTGACCAGAATTTACAGTTTTCTGTGGCGCAGGTGATCGGGTACATCAAAGGGAAAAGCGCCATCCACATTGCGAGGAACTTTTCAGAGAGTCGGCGTAACTTTGTTGGACAGCACTTCTGGGCTCGCGGATACTTCGTATCGACGGTGGGTCGGGATGAGAAAGTGATTCGTGAGTATATCCGGCGGCAAGAAGCAGAAGATCGTCGCCAGGATCAGCTCAGGCTGCTGTAGCCAAGCCACCTGTAGGTGGCACAAGTGGCCGCGGTAGCGGCAACGTCAAGTCCGCTTTGAGCGGCTCACAAGATTAAAGCCCCCGGCTTTGCCGGGGGATACTTACTAGTCAAAGTGGCTGAGAGGTTGGTCGAAGAACTGGGCGTAATAGGCAAGTGGGCTTTCTTGCTGGGGGCATTGGGCGCTGTCTTCAGTAGCTTGTTGGGTGTGTGGCAGAGCGCTCCTTGCCTCTTTACTGATCTGTGGAGCATGATGCGGAGCAGTTCACCTCCAGGGAACGCTCCATTAGCACACATTCAATCTCTTATCGATGGTACCTGTATGCCCTCGCCACTATTCCTATGATTGGATTGTGGATTGGATTCGCCACCATGCAGAAGTTGTACGCTGTCATCGGAGCTCTCTTTATCCCCATGTTGGCGTTGGTGCTTTTGCTCCTGAATGGCGGGGTGAAGTGGGTCGGAGTGAGATACCGGAATCATCCACTGACGTCGGCTGCTCTGATTGTTGTCCTGCTCGTCTTCCTTACGGTGGGCTGGCTAACGATGCTTAACGTACTCGGACGGTAACCCAAATCCAAATCTCCGGCGCTCTCTTTCGCTTCCTTGCGGCAGATCTTGATGTTTCCCGTCAGCAGCAATGAGACACATTTGAGCCTCCTGCCGCGCTGGGCCCTTTCCTGGAGTGTCGGCGAGCCCGCCCGGAGCTGGAAGACCAGGCGCCGAAAGCGGCCAGCCACTTCACGTTGCCAAAAGCCAGTTAGGGCACTCCTCGATCAGAACAACTGAGAAGTTCTACGCACACTATTCTCCCGAGTTCGCCATCTCTAGAGCCCGGGAAGTGATGGAGACGCGTGGGAGACAAATGGGAGACAATACCCCTGACCAGGATCCTCCGCAAAACACCCCCAAGAACAACCCTTCTAACGTACTGAGTTTTCAGGAGTTACGGAGGGAAGTTGGAGGCGGCGACCGGACTCGAACCGGTGAATGAAGGTTTTGCAGACCTCTCCCTTAGCCACTTGGGTACGCCGCCCTGGGCAGGCCCATTATATCCAATCAGGGATTTTGGTTTCAAAAACGAATGGTCGCCGGCCTGTCACCCTTCCTGGCCGTCCGGTATAGTAGTAAGCATCGCCGAACCGGTAACGCTGCGGATCCCCGTCGTAAGGGAACTTCAAGGAAGGCCATTTGTGGTCCTCAGGCTCGAGCAGGGCAGTCATTTTCCTGTTGGCAGTCATCTGCCATTTTCATTTGGCTTGCTCCGGGGAAGAGACCGCTCCCGGGGACCAGCCGGACCAGAGTCTTTCCCCTCCCCTTCCGGCTCCCATCCCGGACTTCCCGGACGCCGGCGCGATTCAGGGACGAATCCTTTTTCAGGGAGGAGAAGTTCCCCGTTCAACCCTGGTCCGCAACACCACGGATCCCCACGAGTGTGGCGAAGTGCAGTCACTGCGCAACATCCTGGTTTCCCGGAATCAGGGAATTGGAAACACAGTGATCAGCCTCGCCAATGTCTCGCTGCCCCCCGACTATGAGGTTCCGACCAGCACCCTGGTTCTGGACAATCGGGAATGTCAGTTCGAGCCCCACGTGGCCGTTTTGACGACCGGAAGCAGCATAGAGACCACCAACAGCGACGCCATTACTCACACTGTGCACCTCTACGGTCTTTTCAATCTGAACGTGGCTCTGGGGCCCGGTCAGTCCAAGTCTGTGCGCCGGCTGGATCGCCCGGGATGGTACATCGTGAAGTGTGACCTGCACGGTTGGATGCAGGCCTACCTGAGAGTGGACGAACACCCCTTTCACACCGTTTCTTCCAGCGACGGAAGCTTTCGCATCCCCAATCTGCCGGCCGGCTCCTACCGTCTGGAGGCGTGGCACGAGTACTTTGGAAGGGAAGAGCGGGAGATTGAGGTGCAGGCAGGCGAGACTTCGACTCTGACCATTGCCTACACTGAGACAACGACGAAGTGAGGAGAAAATCAAATGCGAGCATTGCGCAACCATGTGCTGTCGGCCTCTCTCCTGGCGATCACTCTGAGTGCCTGCAGCCAGCCCTCCCCGGAACCCTCCCGGGAAGCCCCGACTCCGGCCGGACCCAGGTCCCAACCGGGGACCGAAATGGGGATCTACACACCCGAGCAACACCAGCTCTACTCGGGGCACTTCAAACTCGGGGGTGGAAGGATTTACCAGGTGGGTCGGCTGGGCGATCCTCCCGGCTGGGATCATATGGGCAACGAAGCCACACGTCTCTTTCCGGTCGAGGGGAACATTGAGATCGACGTTGATGAGATCGAGAACACGGGGACCTTTGTGGCCACACTGGAGCTGCCCGAAGGGCAATATGTAGTCCAGATGGAACGCTTCCACGAATTCAGCCCCTGCCAGGATGGAGGCATCGCGGCTTTTCTCTTCGAGCATGGCGATTCCGGCTGCGGTGATTCGAACTGGCCCAAATCGCTCCTCTACGTTGCCGGCTGGGGCTACGGGCGTGGCACCTTGAATGGAAAGCCCCTCTATCAGGACTATGAGATCCACTTCATGGTCACACAGGGAATGCGGGATCGAGAGAGCCTGGAGGTACGCTACCCCCTCCTCGACAAGAAGACTGCAGCCGGGGCGGTGGATCCGGCGGCCCAGCAGATTGATTTTTTCATTCGCAGCCCCGAGGCGGATGAGCGAAACAGCCCGACTCGTGCGGTCTTCGATCATTTCTTCGCCATGGCAGTGACGTGGAAGTAAGAAACTCCTGACTCCGGGTGTTGTTTGCCCTTGGACTCGAGGCCGGACACGCTAGCAGCCCGTGGTAAAGTGTGCCTCGCCGATGGCTGATACTGACGTTGAGAGACTGAAGAACGAACTCGAAGGCAAGATCCAGGGTGATCTGTTGTGGGACGAGATGTCCCGCATGCTTTTCAGTACCGATGCCAGTCTTTACCAGCAGGCTCCCCTGGGAGTAGTGCTGCCCGAGAGACGGGCCGATCTGCTCCAGGCGGTGCGGACCGCGGCCAAGTACCGGGTCCCGATTCTGCCCAGGGGCGGCGGCACCAGTCTGGCCGGCCAGGCCGTAACGCGGGGTCTGGTCATCGACGACTCCAAGCATATGAACCGGCTGCTCGAGGTCAATCCCCAGGAGCGCTGGGCCCGAGTTGAGCTGGGCATCGTTCTCGACAATCTGAACCATGCCCTGGGCCCGCATGAGCTTTTCTTTGCACCCGATGTGGCCACGGCCAGCCGGGCCACTGTGGGCGGAATGCTCGGAAACAACTCGGCTGGAGTGCGCTCCGTTCGCTACGGGAGGACGGTTGAGCACGTGCTGGAGATGGACGTGGTCCTGGCCACCGGCGAGGAACTTCACCTCGAAGAATTGAATGCCCGCGAGCTGGATTCCAAATGCAGCCAGCAGGACCGGGAGGGGGAGATTTACCGGACCGTCCGTGACCTGGTGCGCCGGCATCGAGGGCTCATTCAAGAAAAGTATCCGAATGTCCCGCGGCGGTCGGGCGGTTACACCCTCGACGCTCTACTGGATGAAGACCGTTTCAACCTGGCCAAACTGGTGGTGGGCTCGGAAGGAACTCTCGCATTCATCACCGAGGCCAGGCTCAATCTCGAGGTGGTTCCAGCCGTCCGGATGAATACTGTGCTGCACTTCCAGCGGCTGGCGCAGGCAATTGACGCCGTCAAGTTCATCCTCAAGTATCAGCCAACTGCGGTTGAGATCATCGACGACTATGCACTGCAGTTGGCCCGGTCCAATCCCGAAGCTTCCAGACTGGTCGGACACTTCATATCAGGGGATCCGGAGGCCGTGCTGATGGTGGAGTTCAGCGGTGCGACTCAGGCTGAGATCCGGGGTCTCTTCGAGCAGATGGAAGCGGACTCGGAGTTGAGATCGCTCTACTACCATCTGCACGAAGCCTGGACTCCCGAAGCCCAAGCGATTGTCTGGGGAGTGAGAAAGAATGCGCTGGGCCTGATGCTGGGAATGAAAGGGGATGCCAAGCCCCTGCCTTTCATTGAGGATGCGTGCGTGCCGATTCAGCATTTGAGCACCTACATCCAGGAAGTTCTCGACATCTGCAAAGAGCTGGAGCGCCCGGTGGCCATGTATGCCCATGCCAGCGTCGGTGTGATTCATGTCAGGCCCATCCTCAATCTCAAGCAGGCGGAAGACGTCGAGATCATGAAGGAGATCTCCGACAGGGCTTTTGAGCTGGTCGTGAAATACGGCGGGTTCTGGAGCGGTGAACACGGGGATGGACTGGTTCGCAGCTTCAAGAACCGTGAGTTTTTCGGGGACGAGCTGTACGAGGCCTTTCGACAGATCAAACATGCCTTCGACCCCCTGGGTGTGATGAATCCGGGGAAAGTCGTTGAATCTCATGACATTGGGGAGGATCTGCGGATTCATCCCAACTACAAAACAACCATTCCCGAAACTCATTTTCGGTTCCGCGATGATCGGGGTTTTGACCGGGCCGTCGAGATGTGCACGGGTGTTGGGCACTGTCGCAAGACGCTGATCGGCACCATGTGCCCGTCCTACATGGCGACTCGCGATGAAGAACATTCGACACGAGGACGGGCCAACGCTCTGCGTCTGGCCATGAGTGGTCAGCTCGAGGAGGGCGCTCTCACCGGCAGGCGCCTCTACGAAGTGATGGATCTGTGCCTGGAGTGCAAAGCCTGCAAGTCTGAGTGTCCCTCCAACGTTGACATGGCCCGCATCAAGGCGGAGTTTCTGTCCCACTACTACCGGAAGAACGGCTGGCCCCTGGGCAAGCGATTGATCGCGCGAACCAGGCGGGCTGCCGAACTGGCTTCACGAGTACCCCGGTTGAGCAACCTGGCTGTCAACAATCCTCTGTCGCGGCTGGCCCTGGAGTGGTTTGCCGGCTTCGATCGACGCCGTCCTCTGCCCGGTTACGCGCGGCAAACCCTGGCTTCCTGGTTCCGGTCTCGGCCCAGCGGGACCGAAGGCGAGCCGGTCGTCCTCTTTGCGGATACTTTCACCAATTTCCACGAACCTCATATCGGCAAAGCTGCTGTGGCGCTGCTGGAACGCCTCGGGTTCCGGGTAGATCTGTTTTCGGCCGGTTGCTGCGGCCGCCCGGCCATCTCCAGCGGAGACCTGGAGAGCGTCAGAAAAGGCGCTCAGGGTCTGATTGCTTCCCTTTCCGAGGTCGCAGCCGGGTCTGCCGTGATTGTGCTGGAGCCTTCCTGTCTTTCCACGCTTCGAGACGATTATCCGGATTTGTCCGAGGATGAGGAAAGCTGCCGGAAAGTGACGGACCGATGCCTGAGCCTGGAGGAGTTTCTCACCAGGCCGGAAGTCCAGAGCAGGCTGGAAGGGAGCCTGGGAGCCGGTCCCGAGGAACTCGTTTACCATGGCCATTGCCAGCAGGAATCACTGATCGGCCTGGAGGCCTCCAGGGGGATGCTGGACCTGATGAAGGCTTCCAAGCAAACCGTCCTGGATTCGGGGTGCTGTGGGATGGCCGGTGCCTTCGGATACGAGAAGGAGCACTATGATATTTCGGAGAAGATTGGCTCCCTCCGGCTTTTCCCGGCCCTCGAGCAGGCAGCAGACGGGTGCCTGATCCTGGCTCCCGGCTTCAGTTGCCGCTCCCAGATCAAACACTTCACGGGTCGCACGGCGGTCCATCCCGTCGAAGTACTGGCCCGCTGCCTGCGCTTGCCGAACGATTGAGCATGGTCAGTCAATCCGGGCCGGTAGAGTCGCCAGCTGGCTAGAGTCGCGTTGCAGAATCGCCATGGCAGCGGTCAGCTGGTCGGCGCTTCCTTCCAAGCTTCCAATGAAAGACTGCAGGTCCAGGTCGGGAAAGAGCTGGTCGAGAAAAAGGGCCCGGTGCCCGAGCGGTTCCAGTTCAATTTCGGTGTCGGCTATCTGGGTACCGTCTTCATCCCGGAGGCGAATCATCACGGTGGAAACTGAGCGGCTGGCGTTGGCCACCGCGATCCCTGAATTCTGGTTTCCGGAGAGTTCCACAGGGATCAGAAAACTCGCCCCCGGCTCACGGCCGAGGACACCGGCAAAGCCGGCCGGCCCCGTGAAGAGAATGTGCCCCAGCAGGGGCTGATCCGCGAACAGCAGCGCCCATCCGACTTTGGTTTCAGCAGCCCCGGAGAGTTTCGGACCACCCTGCGACCAGCGCGCAATCTGATGGGGCTCGAGTTGCACAATCCGCTCTGGGCCCCCGGGCCCGTTCAGATCGCTTTCGAGAACATTGCCCTGATCGTCATAGAGTTCCAGACGCACGGTGACTTCCCGATCGGTGAAGTTGGTGGCCGTCACTTGGGATCCGACCTCCGGGCCTTCTGCAAACTGGGCCATGGCAATCAGCTGATCCAGGACCAAGAACTCATCCACAACATCCGTGTGCTGAAATCCAGCAATGGTGGCTCCGCCCGGAACTATGATTCGGTTTCCTACTACGGCGGCCCCGATTCCGTGCCGGGGCACAGGCATGGGAGTCAGCTCGAACCAGCTGTCCGCCACCGGGTCATACACTTCGTTTTGTTGGAACACTCCGGGGATCTCGCCCCCGAACACCAGCAGGAGTTCTCCGAAAGACGCGGCTGCCAGTCCGGACCGGGCCGTGGGCATCGAAGTCCTGCCCTCCCACTCTCCTGCCTCGGGGTCGAAGACTTCCAGAGTGGCGAGATTTCGGAGGGGACCCTGGACCCTTCCGCCGATGACGAGAAGTTTGCCTCCCAGGGCAGCGGCAGCCAGATGCTCTCGAGGAGTGGGCAGGGGAGGAAGTTCGGTCCACAGGTCGGCCAGGGGATCATAGACAGTCAACTGTCCGGAGACCCCTCCCGGGCCGTTGCCTCCGACGGCGTATATCTTGCCTCCGATGGCGGCGGCAGCTAGCCCGGATTATGCAAGAGATCTGAATCCGAGTGAGATTTGGGCCCAGAAAAAAAGCCGTAGCTCTCTGATATAAAAGGGTTTACATAAAAACAACCCTAAACAGGAGCTACGGCTATGTTGAAAACAGTCTGCCAGAATACCCTGCCATTTCACAGCCACAGAGACATCACAGCTCGTTTTGATGGGGGGAGTCTGACTTCCGACGCAGGATGGTTGTTGTTTGGATCGCTGGATCGGCAACATCGATTGTGCGAGGGCTTCAGTTCGTGTATTGCGGAAAGCCGGGACCGACGCTACATTCGTCATGACCTGTTGAAGTTGATCCGACAACGAGTGTTGCAGATCGTGGCCGGCTACGAAGACTGTAATGACGCCGATACGCTGCGCTCGGATCCGATGCTCAAGACAGTCTGTGATCAGTTGCCCGAGAGCGATCCCGATTTGGCCACCCAGCCGACTTTCTCCCGCTTGGAGAACTCCGTCACCAAGAAGGATCTGATGCGTCTGAGCCGGTGGCTGCTACGCCGTTATGTGCGCTCCCTGAAGAAGAGACGTCCCGCCAAGATCATCCTGGATCTGGACAGTACCGACGACCACACTCACGGCCAACAGGAGTTCGCCTTCTACCACGGGTATTACCGAAACCACATTCTGCATCCTTTGCTGATCTTCGATGCCGCCACGGGAGACCTGGTCTGTGCCGTGTTGAGACCTGGCAACAAGGGGGCTGCCTCTCACATCGTGCCCATTCTGAAGCGCGTCGTGGAGGCCATCCGACAAGGAGTGGGGACGGATGTCGAGATTGAGATTCGGGCCGACAGCGGCTTTGCCACGCCTCGGCTCTACGAGTTCTGTGAAGGTGAAGAGAATCAACTCCAATATGTCATTGGGTTAAGTCGCAACCCTCGCCTGCAGCGAGTGGTCGAGCCCCTGCTGGATTCGACTCGGCTGCAGTTCGTTGAGCGGGAGGAAAAACAGCGTCAGTTTGACGAGTTTCTTTATCGAGCCAAGAGCTGGGATCGATCCCGTCGCGTCATTGTCAAAGTGGAGGTCGATCAGCGCGGGATCAATCGTCGCTTTGTGGTCACCAACCGGGACGATCTCTGCTCCCAATCACTTTATGACCACTACACCGACCGAGGGCAGACCGAGAACTTCATCAAGGCCTTTAAGAATCATCTGAGCATGGACCGACTCAGCTGTCATCGATTCCTGGCCAACCAGTTTCGACTCCTCCTGCATGCACTGGCTTACCAGATGTTCGTGCGCCTGCGCGACTATCTGCACGGAACCCCCTGGCACAAGCTCGAAATCGAAACCTTACGTCGTCGTGTCCTCAAGATCGGGGCCCGGATCCGACAAACCACTCGACGCATCTGGGTCCATCTTTCCTCAGCCTTTCCCGAACAACCCCTCTTTCACCTCGTCTTGAGTCGCCTCAACTCCAGCTAGCTTCTCCCAGTTCCCCGAAAAACCGCTTCCGATACTCATCCAGGCCCAGATCTGTCTGAAATTCACTCCCCCAACCACTCAAACGCCTCCCCAACCGATATTCTTCGCAAATCCGCCTGTCACACCTGCCCGCTTCCGAGTTGGGCCACTTCTCGACTCGTTTTTCAACACCGGACTACGGTTTTTGCATAATCCGGGCTAGGGCCCCCCGGGCCCGGGGAAGTGGGGCCCTGGCCGTCCACAGGTCTGTTTCCGGATCGTACTCCAAGAGCGAGGGAACGGCATTGAAGGTGAATCCCACAAAACCGCCAATGGAGTAGATCTTGCCGCCTGCTGCTGCGGCTCCCACATGATGGAGGGGAGTCGGAAGCGCACCCAGGGTTTGCCACGCTCCTGTTTGTGTGTCGAAGGCCTCGTGGGCCGTAGTCGCCGCGTCGGTTACGAGTCCTCCGATTACATGGACTCGGCCGCTGAGCCCAGCGATTCCAACCTCCTGTCTGGAGGTAGGCAGGGAGGGAAGAGATCGCCAGACACCGCGAATTTCTCCCGGTTTCACTGATTCTCCTGCTCCCAACAGAATCAAGGCGAAGAGCAACATCCTGGATTTCATAAGCGGTTCCTCGTTTTCGACGTCAAGTTGTATGATCCTACGGCGAGCTCAGCCCGGCCGTAGCTCTTGTCCATGGTACCCGACACAACCTGCTACCTGGAACGGCCGCCACGCAGTCACTGTCGTTCCTGCAAGATGTCGGCCTGACGGCCGCCACGCAGTCACTGTCGTTCCTGCAAGATGTCGGCCTGACGGCCGCCACGCAGTCACTGTCGTTCCTGCAAGATGTCGGCCTGACGGCCGCCACGCAGTCACTGTCGTTCCTGCAAGATGTCGGCCTGACGGCCGCCACGCAGTCACTGTCGTTCCTGCCTAACTGTTGCTTAAGGCCTATGGGCCGGTCCCCTGAGGTAAGGTTCCGGTTCGCCGAGCGTACAGAGGCGCGAGTCTTGACGAGCGCGCAACCTGGAACCTGGAACTTGGAACCTGGAACCTCCCCAGCGCGGCAGGGGAGCTATGCCATACTGTTGACGGTCGCGGGTTTTTGAAGGGAATGGCGCCTGACCGGGAGAAACAAATGCCAGTCTTGATTTTCCGTATCATCCCACTTCTTGTTCTATCCATCACTCTGGTTTCAGTCTCGGCACAGGTCAAGCTCGAGTACGTGGCTCACGCCTGTTTCGTCATCGAGTCTCCCCAGGGTGTTCGGATCCTCATCGATCCGTACAACACGAATCGGTGGCTCGGTTACCAATTCCCGGATGAGATGAAGGCGGATGCGGTTCTGGTGAGTCATCCCCACTACGACCATGACGCGAACTACCACGTCAGTTTTCAGGTTCCCGTGTTCCGGGAACCTGGTACTTTTTCGATCGGAGATGTCAGGCTGCGCGGTCTCGTGGGGAAGCATGCCGACCCGTACGGGAAGGACTTCCGGCAGCTGAACACCATCTGGGTGGTGGAAACGGGGGGCAAGAGGCTCGTTCACCTGGGTGACAACGGACCCCTCACCGAGCAGCTCGTGAAAGATCTGGGAACAGTGGATCTTTGGATGGCCCCCATCGATGCCACCTACCACATTCTCAAGCAGGCAGAAATTGAATCGATCCTGACGGCTGTCAAGCCGCGTATTCTGGTGCCCATGCACTATCAGATCCCGGAACTCTCGCTAATGGAGGATCTGGGGCCGATCGATCCCTGGCTGGAAGGTAGAAGCAACACGACCCGGCTCAGCGAGAACCGCTATCAGTTTGAGGAGACCCTGGCGGTTTCGACGCAGATTCTGGTTTTTCCTCATTCTCCCCAAGTGAAGCCCTGGAACATTGAGCTGAGGCAAGCCTGGGCCAAGGCTCGGGAGGGTTTGAGTCTCTTGGCCTCGAGCCGCGCGTCGGAAGCTGCCATGCGCTTCACCGAGGCGACCCAGATTTCACCGCACGGGATCGTCTTCTGGTCCGGTCTGGCTACCGCAATGCAGGCCCAGGGCCAGACCATACAGGCCCTCGGTGCCCTGCAGCGAGGCCTGATCCTGAGTCAACCGGATGACTGGGAGCATACGCTGGGCGCCCGCGTTCGTCTGGCAGGTCTCTACGCCAGAGTGGGGAAGAGCTTTGAGGCCAGGAAGCAGGCTCGGATTGTTCTGCAAAACAGCTACCGGCCCGCGCTCATCGAGCAGGCGCAGCGGGTATTTCTCAGTGCAAGATAGATTGTACTAGCCCGGATTATGCAAGAACCGTAATCCGCTGTTGAAAAAGGGCTCGAGAAGTGGCCCAACTCGGAAGCGGGCAGTTGTGACAGGCGGATTTGCGAAGAATATCGGTTGGCGAGGCGTTTGAGTGGTTGGGGGAGTGAATTTCAGACAGATCTGGGCCTGGATGAGTGTCGGAAGCGGTTTTTCGGGGAACTGGGAGAAGCTAGCTGGAGTTCAGGCGACTCAAGACGAGGTGAAAGAGGGGTTGTTCGGGAAAGGCTGAGGAAAGATGGACCCAGATGCGTCGAGTGGTTTGTCGGATCCGGGCCCCGATCTTGAGGACACGACGACGTAAGGTTTCGATTTCGAGCTTGTGCCAGGGGGTTCCGTGCAGATAGTCGCGCAGGCGCACGAACATCTGGTAAGCCAGTGCATGCAGGAGGAGTCGAAACTGGTTGGCCAGGAATCGATGACAGCTGAGTCGGTCCATGCTCAGATGATTCTTAAAGGCCTTGATGAAGTTCTCGGTCTGCCCTCGGTCGGTGTAGTGGTCATAAAGTGATTGGGAGCAGAGATCGTCCCGGTTGGTGACCACAAAGCGACGATTGATCCCGCGCTGATCGACCTCCACTTTGACAATGACGCGACGGGATCGATCCCAGCTGTTGGCTCGATAAAGAAACTCGTCAAACTGACGCTGTTTTTCCTCCCGCTCAACGAACCTTTCCCGAGTCGAATCCAGCAGGGGCTCGACCACTCGCTGCAGGCGAGGGTTGCGACTTAACCCAATGACATATTGGAGTTGATTCTCTTCACCTTCACAGAACTCGTAGAGCCGAGGCGTGGCAAAGCCGCTGTCGGCCCGAATCTCAATCTCGACATCCGTCCCCACTGCTTGTCGGATGGCCTCCACGACGCGCTTCAGAATGGGCACGATGTGAGAGGCAGCCCCCTTGTTGCCAGGTCTCAACACGGCACAGACCAGGTCTCCCGTGGCGGCATCGAAGATCAGCAAAGGATGCAGAATGTGGTTTCGGTAATACCCGTGGTAGAAGGCGAACTCCTGTTGGCCGTGAGTGTGGTCGTCGGTACTGTCCAGATCCAGGATGATCTTGGCGGGACGTCTCTTCTTCAGGGAGCGCACATAACGGCGTAGCAGCCACCGGCTCAGACGCATCAGATCCTTCTTGGTGACGGAGTTCTCCAAGCGGGAGAAAGTCGGCTGGGTGGCCAAATCGGGATCGCTCTCGGGCAACTGATCACAGACTGTCTTGAGCATCGGATCCGAGCGCAGCGTATCGGCGTCATTACAGTCTTCGTAGCCGGCCACGATCTGCAACACTCGTTGTCGGATCAACTTCAACAGGTCATGACGAATGTAGCGTCGGTCCCGGCTTTCCGCAATACACGAACTGAAGCCCTCGCACAATCGATGTTGCCGATCCAGCGATCCAAACAACAACCATCCTGCGTCGGAAGTGAGGCTCCCCCCATCAAAACGAGCTGTGATGTCTCTGTGGCTGTGAAATGGCAGGGTATTCTGGCAGACTGTTTTCAACATAGCCGAATCTCAATCTCGTTTATCCGTCCCCACTCTTGTCGGATGGGTGAACTCGCGCTTCAGTGGGCAGCCCCCTTGTTGCCAGGTCTCAACACGGCACAGACCAGGTCTCCCGTGGCGGCATCGGAAGAGTTCAGCAAAGTGTATCGGCCCTTTCGTGTAATACCCGTGGTACCGCAAGGCGAACTCCTGTTGAGCCGAGAGATCGTGGAAAGTCGGTACTGGACCAGACGCGAGGATGATCTTGCCGGGATCGTTCTTCTATCAAAATGGCAGGGTCATCTCATCTTGGCTGTTGGATGTGGCAGGGAGATTCGGCAGACTGTTTTCAACATAGCCGTAGCTCGAATGTAGCGCATGTTTAGGGTTGTTTTTATGTAAACCCTTTTATATCAGAGAGCTACGGCTTTTTTTCTGGACCCAAATCTCACTCGGATTCAGATCTCTTGCATAATCCGGGCTAGCCTGCCGAGCGCAGCCGCTTCCGGGGCTCGACGGCGATCAGGGTGTGCTCTCCCCTGGGTGGCTGTTTTTGGCGCAAGAACAGCCCCCGAATGTCTTCCAGGGCCACGTAGAGGGGTGGAATCACCATCAGGATCAGGAAGGTAGCCACACCCAGCCCCCACACAATCGTGCTGGCCAGAGGCATCCAGGTGACCGAGGCTCCGCCTACGCCCATTGCCAGGGGCAGCAAGCCGAACATGGTCGTGACTGTGGTCAGAAAAATAGGACGCAGTCTGCGTTTCGCTCCGGAAAGAACCGCCCGATAAAGCGAGGCTCCCCGCTGCCGTGACTGGTTGATGAAGTTGATGAGAACGATGGAGTCATTGACCGCGATTCCAGACAGAGCAACCAGCCCGTACATGATGTTGATGCTCAGCTTGAAGTCGCTGACGAGCAGGCAGAGCATGGCCCCGACAAAAGCAAAGGGGATGGCAGCCAGCACCAGGGCGGGCTGCAGATAGGATCGAAACTGGGCGCCCAGAATCAGGTAAATGAGAATGATACCCACCAGGAACAGGCGTGTCATATTGTTGAATGCTTCCTCAAACTCTTTCCACTCTCCCCGGAAGTCAAGTCAATACCCTGGGTAGTTGGCGCTGATATCCCGGAACTCTTGCTGGATGGCCGCAGTGACGGCAACTGCCGTCATGACATCCGGATCGACATCGGCGCTGACAGTGATCGCCCGCTCCCCGTCGAACCGCCGGATGTCCGACCAACCTCTCTTCACCACAAAATCGGCCACACTCTGAAAGGGAACCAGATCCCCGCTGGCGGTGGGGATCCTCAACTCATAAATGTCAGTCAGGCTGGCGCGAGCCTCCTGCTGGTACTTCACAACCAGATCCGTTTCTTCCGTGCTGTCGTGAATTACCGTGGCGACCACGCCTTCGAAGGCGTATTGGATCTGACGGGCGACATCGCTGCTGTCGAGCCCGACCAGGTGAGCCCGGTTCTTGTCGACTTCGATCCGAACCTCGTTCTTACCTTCTCTCAGGTCGTCGTCGATGGAAAAAACGCCGGGCAGCGAATCGAGGTAGGCCATCAGCTCACCCGATATGACTTTCAGGGTCTCCAGATCCCTTCCTTTGATTTTCACTTCGACCGGGTTCCCGACCGGCGGGCCCATCGCAATCTTTCTGAACTGGACCCGCTGAAAACCCGTGATTCCGGCGCTTCCCGTCTCCAGTTCTGCCACAATCTCATCCAGAGAGCGCTGTCTCTCACCCAACTCGTTGAGGCTCACGATGATCTGTGCGACATCTTTGCGGAGCAGACGTTCCGTGTCGGTATCGAGCTGGCCGATCTGGACGACAACGTCCCTCAACTCGTTTTGCGGCAAGCCCAGGGCGACCTCCTCGAACTGCCTGACCACCGAATCGGTGGCTTCGATGCTGCTTCCCTCGGGCATCCACACGTGGACGAAAAGAATGCTGTATTCATCCTCTTCGTAGAGGTCGACGCCCACCAGGGGGATGACCAGAAAACTGGACGACACCAGCACGACCGCTGCAAAGAGGAAGGCCCAGCGCCAACGCAGAATCGGCCCCAACATCCTCCGGTAGTACCGACTCACTTTTCTTATCAGACGGTTGATCGGCTTCTGCAGGCCCCGCGGATCCGCCTTGCCCAACTCGGCTACATGCGAAGGGAGTATGATCAGCGACTCAAAGAGAGAGGCCGCCAGCGCCATACTCACGCAAATGGGGATGATCTTCAGCCACTCACCCATCATGCCGGGTAGCAGCATCAAGGGCAGAAAAGCGGCAATTGTGGTCAGCGAGGAGGTGAAGACCGGCCACATGACCTCCTCTGTTCCCCGGATGGCAGCTTCTCTGGGTGCAACGCCCCGGTTCAGATAGCGGGCGATGTTTTCAACCACCACAATCGCGTCGTCCACGATCATTCCCAGTACCAGCACCAGGGCAAACAGTGAACTCTCATTGAGGGAGTAGTCGGAATACTCGAGGAAGGTGAAGGTGAGCAGGAAGGTAATGGGGATCCCCCAGCACACCATTAGGGCATTGCGCCCGCCCAGGAAGACGAGGAGCAGAATCAAAACCAGAACACCACCGAACAATCCGCTGCTTACCAACCGTTGGATCGAGTTAACAATACGGACCGAATAATCGGCGGTCAGGGCAATATCCACGTTGGCCGGCAGACCTCGTTCCTTTTCCTCGGTCAGTTTCTCCAACCTCTCAACGAGATCGAGCGTGTTGCCGTCCGCCGACTTGTAGACATTCAGAGAAAGCGAGGGCTTTCCGTTGAAGCGGGAAATCGAGACCGGCTCTTCGAAGGTGTCTCGAACCTCGGCCACGTCCCGAATTCGGATGTGGTTTCCCACCGAATCTTCCTGAATGACAACATCTCGAATGTCATCCAGAGTTTCGAAGTCTTCCATAGAGCGGACCAGGTACTCGGACGTCCCGATCCGGATGTTGCCGCTGGCCAGGCTGATATTCTGGCGGCGGACTTTCAGGGCGATCTGCTCCAGGCTCAGGCCATAGCGGTAGAGTTTCTGAGGATCGACTTCGACCCAGATCTCACGCTCGCGGACGCCGGCCAGACTGACGGCGTCGACACCTGACATGCTCTCGACTTCTTCTTCCAGTTGCTCCGTGATCTGCTTGAGTCGGGACTCAGGCAGATCACCGCTGACGGCGATGGTCACGGTTGGCATCCAGGTGGACGACTCGAGTGACACATATTCTGGATCTTTGGCCTCCTCCGGCAGTTCGACACGGTCGTCCTCCCGTCTTAGGTCCGCGTAGACGGCGCGAAACTCATCGTCCGTGACGGACTCGAAAACCACGTTGATCGTGGTCAGCCCCTCCACTGAAGTGGACAAATAGAAATCAAGATGGTCCAGGGTCTTAATCTCATCCTCGATCGGGCGTACGACCAGTTTTTCCACTTCCTCGGGTGAAGCTCCGGGAAAAACCACCCGGATAATGACCCGGTTCAGCTTGACCTGCGGAAACAGCTCCATCGGGAGCGTGATCAGGGCGTAGGTTCCCATGGCGATGATGAGGATCATCACCATATTCACCAGTACCGAATTACGAACCGAAAAGCGCGGAATCGACATCAGAAGGGCACCTCGACCAAGGTGCCATCGGTCAGATTCATATTCCCGCTGGTCACTACTTGATCCCCCGCCGACAATTCTCCCGTCACGATGGCATCCGACCCGATACGCCGCTCAAGTTCGACAGCGGTCTTATTGGCTTCCCCGTCCTTGATCAGAAACAGGTGATAGTCTCCCGCATTCTCCAGCAGTGAGTCGAGAGGAACCAGCAGCACGTCTCGATGAACCGCAGCAGGCATCATGATTCGAGCCACCATTCCCGGCTTCACCCGCAGACCCGGGTTGGGCAGGCGCAGTTCCACTGGAAAGGCGCCACTTCTAGCCCGGATTATGCAAGAGATCTGAATCCGAGTGAGATTTGGGTCCAGAAAAAAGGCCGTAGCTCTCTGATATAAAAGGGTTTACATAAAAACAACCCTAAACAGGAGCTACGGCTATGTTGAAAGCAGTCTGCCAGAATACCCTGCCATTTCACAGCCACAGAGACATCACAGCTCGTTTTGATGGGGGGAGCCTCACTTCCGACGCAGGATGGTTGTTGTTTGGATCGCTGGATCGGCAACATCGATTGTGCGAGGGCTTCAGTTCGTGTATTGCGGAAAGCCGGGACCGACGCTACATTCGTCATGACCTGTTGAAGTTGATCCGACAACGAGTGTTGCAGATCGTGGCCGGCTACGAAGACTGTAATGACGCCGATACGCTGCGCTCGGATCCGATGCTCAAGACAGTCTGTGATCAGTTGCCCGAGAGCGATCCCGATTTGGCCACCCAGCCGACTTTCTCCCGCTTGGAGAACTCCGTCACCAAGAAGGATCTGATGCGTCTGAGCCGGTGGCTGCTACGCCGTTATGTGCGCTCCCTGAAGAAGAGACGTCCCAGCAAGATCATCCTGGATCTGGACAGTACCGACGACCACACTCACGGCCAACAGGAGTTCGCCTTCTACCACGGGTATTACCGAAACCACATTCTGCATCCTTTGCTGATCTTCGATGCCGCCACGGGAGACCTGGTCTGTGCCGTGTTGAGACCTGGCAACAAGGGGGCTGCCTCTCACATCGTGCCCATTCTGAAGCGCGTCGTGGAGGCCATCCGACAAGCAGTGGGGACGGATGTCGAGATTGAGATTCGGGCCGACAGCGGCTTTGCCACGCCTCGGCTCTACGAGTTCTGTGAAGGTGAAGAGAATCAACTCCAATATGTCATTGGGTTAAGTCGCAACCCTCGCCTGCAGCGAGTGGTCGAGCCCCTGCTGGATTCGACTCGGGAAAGGTTCGTTGAGCGGGAGGAAAAACAGCGTCAGTTTGACGAGTTTCTTTATCGAGCCAACAGCTGGGATCGATCCCGTCGCGTCATTGTCAAAGTGGAGGTCGATCAGCGCGGGATCAATCGTCGCTTTGTGGTCACCAACCGGGACGATCTCTGCTCCCAATCACTTTATGACCACTACACCGACCGAGGGCAGACCGAGAACTTCATCAAGGCCTTTAAGAATCATCTGAGCATGGACCGACTCAGCTGTCATCGATTCCTGGCCAACCAGTTTCGACTCCTCCTGCATGCACTGGCTTACCAGATGTTCGTGCGCCTGCGCGACTATCTGCACGGAACCCCCTGGCACAAGCTCGAAATCGAAACCTTACGTCGTCGTGTCCTCAAGATCGGGGCCCGGATCCGACAAACCACTCGACGCATCTGGGTCCATCTTTCCTCAGCCTTTCCCGAACAACCCCTCTTTCACCTCGTCTTGAGTCGCCTGAACTCCAGCTAGCTTCTCCCAGTTCCCCGAAAAACCGCTTCCGACACTCATCCAGGCCCAGATCTGTCTGAAATTCACTCCCCCAACCACTCAAACGCCTCGCCAACCGATATTCTTCGCAAATCCGCCTGTCACAACTGCCCGCTTCCGAGTTGGGCCACTTCTCGAGCCCTTTTTCAACAGCGGATTACGGTTCTTGCATAATCCGGGCTAGGGTTGGCGACAGGATGGACAAAGTGAACAGGGGCTGAGAACTGCCGACTCCGGAAGGCGTCGAACTGGAGCGGGATGCGAACGCCCTTTTGCACCTGAGGTAACAGTGATTCAGCGATCTCGGTGATCACCTTGAGCGGATTCTCCTGGATGATGGTGAAGAGCGGATCGGTCGGGGTGACAGTCTCCCCTAGCAGCCCGTATCTGGACTCCTCCTGTCAAGGGTCCTGTTCATTTTTTCGAATTCAGCTGATCTGGGCCCTGGCGACGAAACTCGGATGCTGGGTTGAAGCCAGGAGTTTCGCTGCAGGTCCAGAATCGCTATCGGATCATCTTCTCCTCCTTGGGTCTCTGGCATGAAAGCATCGACTTTTTGCGATTCGGTGTGGACTGCAGTCGTATCTCCGGCCTCTTAGTGGAGCTGTGTTCTGGCTCCGGGCCATGATGAATATTCGCGCGTGGGGCGCCTATCGTGGTGACGGCCATCGAGTGGCCAAGGCTGCTATCGGCGTGTTCCCCGCGCCGGTCTGACCGGTTCGCCATCAGTTCGAATCCTTTCATGCAGTTCCCAGGGAAAGATCTTGACAAATCTTTTATCGCTTAAGCTCGCTGGGGTTCATAGGCGGCGTCACGGGTGGAAACGGCCCAGAGTAGACGGGCCAGCTTATTGGCCACAGCCACTGCCGCTTTGTTGTGCCCCCGTCGTTTTTCAATCTCCAAACCCCACCTGTGCAAACGGTCTGGCCGCTGCTTGGACTTGGCCGTCCACAAGACCGATCGCCCACCGTGGATCAAGAGAGTGCGCAAATAGATGTCCCCTTGCTTGCTGATGCACCCGAGTCGACGCCGCAGACCGCTGGAGTGCTCCCGCGGTGTCAAGCCCAGATAACTGGCAAAGTGTCGTCCCGAATCAAAGCGCCTCAGATCTCCCACAAAACCGGCCACCGCTGTGGCTGTCAGCAATCCCACCCCGGGGATCGACTGCAGTTGTTCAATCGCAACACTCTGTCGCGATAGCGCTTTCAGTTTCCTTTCGATCCGATCGATTCGCCCCTCCAGCTCTCTGACTTCCAGACAGATCTCCTCCAGCACCGATCGGATCCCATTCGGAATCTCCACTTCTGCATCTTCGATCCATCCTCGCACCCGCTCCACGGCCTGGCAGGCTCCAACGGGAATCGTCAAACCGAATTCCCGTAGAATGCCCCGCATCGTATTGATCCGTGCCGTGCGGGTGCGCATCCATGCCGTCCGCACCCGATGTAAGGCGGTCAACTGCTGCTGCGATTCATTTTTGATCGGAACCGGTCGAATGGCACTGTTGCGGTGGGCTTCCAACAACCCTTTCACATCACTGCGATCCGTCTTGTTGCGTAACACGTACGGCCGGACGTAGGCTGGCGGCAGCAGCACAACTTCGTGCCCCAGTTCCCGGAATCGCCGGCCCCAGTAGTGAGCCGAACCGCAGGCTTCCATCAGGATCGTTGCCCGTTGTTGCTTGGCCATGAACCTCAACAACCGAGCTCGACCCAGGCGATGCGTCTTCTCCATCCGACCAGGCTGCTCGGAAATCCCAATCTCAAAGACCGACTTTGCCAAATCCACTGCGATTGTTCTATGCTTCATTTCAGACTCCTCCTGATACAGTTAAAAACTTTGGCTCTGGCACTTTAGATGCCGTCTAAGCCTAAAGGAGGAGTCCATCTCATCATGGTGAAAGTCCTTTCCGCCGTGGTGCGGCCGACGTCAGGTAAAGAGACTACATTGGCACCATGGCGATTGGGAAACGCAAGCGAGAGAGTCAGGGTGCAATGTGGATTGCGCATACGGAGCTGCCGACCCCAGCGGGGCATCCTTTCTACCGGCGGTTGAATGCGATCCTGGATGAGCACGGGTTTGACCGCTTTGTGGAAGGGCTGTGCTCGAAGTTCTATGCGCCGCGGATGGGACGACCGAGCGTGGCACCGGGGATCTACTTTCGCCTTCTGTTGGTGGGCTACTTCGAGGGCCTGGACTCGGAACGAGGCATCGCCTGGCGAACGGCCGACTCGCTGGCCCTGCGGGAGTTTCTGGGTCTGAAGCTGAGCGAGAACCCGCCCGATCACTCGACGATTTCCCGGACCCGGCGATTGATGGATGTGGAGACGCACGAAGCGGTGTTCACCTGGGTGCTGGCCCGGTTGGCCGAGACGGGGTTGGTCCAGGGGAAGACAATCGGTGTGGATGCGACGACGCTGGAGGCCAACGCGGCGTTGCGCAGTATCGTGCGACGGGATAGCGAGGAGAGTTACGAGGAGTTCCTGACCGGCTTGGCTCAGGCATCGTGGATCGAGACGCCGACTCGGGAGGATCGAGCGCGGCTGGATCGTAAGCGTCCGAAGAAGGGATCCAACCGAGAGTGGAAACACCCACACGATCCGGATGCGCGTATCACGAAGATGAAGGACGGGCGGACGCATCTGGCCCACAAGGCGGAACATGCGGTGGATCTGGAGACGGGCGCCATCGTGGCGGTGACCGTACAGGGTGCGGATCAGGGAGATACGACGACGGTGAAGAAGACACTCATCACGGTGGCCGAGCAGCTGAAGACAGTCTTGCCGGAAGAGAACACCTTGGAAGAGGTGGTCGCCGACAAGGGATACCACAGTACCGAGGGCATCGTGGATCTGGAGCGTCTGGGAGTCCGCAGCTACCTCTCGGAACCCCGGCGGGGTCGACGTCGCTGGCGAGGGGATCGCGAAGCCCAAGAAGCCGTCTATGCCAATCGCCGCAGGATCCGAGGAGACCGCGTCCGGCGGTTATTGCGACAACGGGCCGAACATCTGGAACGTCCCTGTGCGCATCTGTATGCAACCGGTCGGATGCGGCGGACCCACTTACGGGGTCATCCGAACCTTCTCAAGCGCTTGCTGATTCACGTGAGTGCCTTCAATCTGGGACTGGTCATGCGCCAGATGTTCGGCGTCGGAACTCCGAGGGGACTCCAGGGCCGTGCTCTGTCACTCTTGCTCGTGATTCTCGGGCTTGATCGATGGAAGGTCCGGCCCCTCGTCCGCCGGATTACGACTTTTGCCCGAAATCCGAGTTCGTTATGGTTTTCCAACTCGGCGAACACCCGTCAACTGGTCGATTCGCATTAATGACTTCTGCCACGGGCTGCTAGGGAAACGTGGCGGCTGGACACACGTCCCGATGCCTGGGCGGAAATGGAAGTATCTTCGATCTCCTCCTCCATGGTGGCGACTTCAAGTTCCGCAAGGACGACTTCGCTCTCGGCGATCTGGACGATCTGATCAAGCGACTCAACCTCCTCTTCGGAAATGGCGCCTTTCGAGAGCAAAGACTTTCCGCGTTCGAAGCGGCGCCGGGAAAAATCGAGTTCCACTTTCTTCTTGGCCAGGCTGGCCTGGCGGGTGCGCAGCGCCAGGAGTCTCAGTTCTTGGTCCAGTTCGAGCACGACCTGTCCGGTTTTGACCCAGTCCCCTTCCTCCACCAGGATCCGGCTGATCCTGCCCGAGATCTCCGCGGAGACAATGAACTCGTCCCAGGGTTCAGCGGTTCCGGTCAACTCCACCGTCTCCTTCACGTCCTGGCGACGCACGGGCTGGACACGGACGGGCATGCGCCGCTGCGCCGGCTCTACGTCTGCGGCGATCCCGCTGGCAGCGGAATCCGTCTCACTGCCATCCTGATTGGCTGTGGGCTCGGAACAGCTCGCCAAGGGGAGGAAGAACAGGAATGCAAGGAACCAAGCTCGACCCATGCTAAACAATGACGCTTTGCGACCCTCAGAGTGTCATTAAATCACAACCGAAAGCCGATAGAAGGTGGCCAGCAATGTTCGTGCCAACCACAAATCCCGAGCACTCAATCACGCCACGTGAAAATCCAAAACAATGGGGTCGTGATCGGAGAGGGGATTCTCACGGTCGTGGATCTCACTGAGAACCGTGGGGGGACAGTTCGAGTCGGCCACAATACCGCGCCCGGCAAACCAGTCCAGTTTGATTGAGCACTTGCCATCCACGTCCTTCAGCGCCCAGCGAATGAACCAGAAGCACCAGTCGGGGATCCAGTCGCCCATGTTTGTGTTGAGGGCCAGATCGTTCACGTCGTAATGAAGAGTGCAGGCGCCCGGCTGATTCAGAGAACGATACTCGTAGCCCCTCCTCTCCACTTCTCGAAAGAGCTTTCGCTCGAACCAGCGATCCGGATACGGATAATGATTGTGGAGAACACGGTTGATCCCCATCAGAACCCGGCGGGCATAGCCCAGAATGGAATACGTGGCGTTTCTGGCATTGTAAGTCGAAGTGTTCCAGTCGCCGCCTATCAGAACGGGGAGCCCTGGCTGCAGAGTCTCCAGATGATCCAGGATCAGCTTCATCTGGCAATAGCGGTGGTTCTGAGTCGAGTGAGCATCCAGATGCAGGGTTATCGCCCAGAAGGGCTGCACCGGATGGTCGACCAGTCCCACCACCGCCTGCTGGCAGCCGAGTCGCTTCTCCTTGCCCCGCATTTTGTCTTTGCCGTTGGGAAGGGCAACCGCGTGAGCCTTTCGTATCGGAAACCTTGAAAACAGGGCATTTCCATGCAGGCTGAGCCGGTTCTCACCCTGTGCCTCGGATTCCAGGCCGCTGCCCTTGACCAGGCTGATGTAACAGTTGGCAAAGGCATAGTTCAGCCCCAGTTCCCGTGCAATCTCGCGGGCTACACAAAGGTTGCCGCTGCGAGCCATTCCGAAGTCCAGTTCGGTAAGAAAGAGAACGTCACTGTGGCGCATGCGCGGATGGCTCGTCAGGTGCTCGATCACTCCCTGAACCTGCAGGCCCCTCTCGATGTTCCAGGCGGTCGCCCGGAGAGGTGTCCGCAAAGGGGGATCGGCTGGTCCAAAACCTTCGCCTACAACCGTTGACATGATCCTTTCGACTTCCGGTCGTAAGTGGGCATACTCGGTGCTCGATTCCAGGCGCCGGGTCGAATGAAAGTCCATCAGTCCCGGGAGATGTGGGGAGAGGGAGTGCTCGAGGACTTCGGGCGGGGGAAGGAAATCCCTAGTCTTCGACGAAGACATGTCGGATCGAGGTCACATTCACACCCAGGGTGCGTCGAACGATGGGGTCGAGCTCCCCCACGGACCCCACGAAGTGGATCGTAGTATGCGTGTGGGTGATCGATTCTCCCGCGGCCAGAGGAGCCGCCGGAGAAGAAGTCTCGATTTCGTAAAAAGGTCCCAGCGGGGGCGCTCCGGGGGAAGGAGGCCCGTCGTTGTAGCTGTTGATCACGTCACCTCGGTAGGGCTCGTCCTGCAGCTCCCACATCGAGTTGACGTAGTCCCGGGCCTCGGGGGGCTGGCTGAAGTGAACGATGGTAAGAACCCCCGCTTTCGAGTCATAGCTTCCTGAGATCCCCTTGGAGCGCTGGGGCAGGATCCCGATCTTGCTCCGAAAGGCTCCGTCGGCCTTGAAGAAGATGTTGGACGGTCCCACCACCAGGCGATCCTCCGGCACCTTTCCAAAGTAAGCGTCGTTGACGACGGGTCCGAGTTCTTCTTCAGATCCCTCCAGGTAGGGAATCACGACGGTGGTGGTGGGACTGTGACGAAACATCCCCAGAATCCAGATAGAGAGCAGCCCAGCCTCTTTCGTCCAATCATTGGAGCCCTGGTTCGTGATCGTGTTGGTGGACTGGTAGGCGACCAGGGACACATCCGGGCCGACCTCACCGATCAGGCTGGAAACCGCCTCGCGATCGAGAAGCTCGATGAGGCGATCAATTTGAATGGAGAAACGGGTTTCAGAGTAGTTCTCTACCTCGGCCCGATGCTGGAACGTGACCTGGCGCTGATCGCGGCTCACAACCTGATAGGAAACCGTGTCGATCACTGCGGGGGTCTGCCAGTGTTCCAGGTCGAAGGGATCTCCGGCTGCAAAGAAGATGGCAAATTGCCCCCCTTCCGGTCCCATGAAGAAGCGGTCCTCGCCCCCGAAGGCGTTTATGTGAGGGCGAAGCTCACCGGATGCAATCAGGTCGCGGTTCAGCCATCCAAAGCTGGCGCCCCCCGAGCCCTGGGCTGTGCTGGTCATGACCCGGCCCTGGAAGTCGGGGACCACAGCCACCTGGGCCTGGCCCGATTCATCGCTGAGGAGGATCACCTCCTTGTGCTCTCGGAGAAAATCGAGATCCTCCCCAAAACTGGGACCTGTCATCTTCATTTCCCTTCGAATGGTATTGCCTGTGTCAGTGGATCCGCCGCAGCCGGCCATGCCCGCAACAAGAGCCAGAAAGGCCGGCCCGCAAAGTCCTGTCATTCTCTTCATCATGGTTCTACCTGTTGTGGCCTTTGACCTTGTCGATAACCGCCGAAGGCGGCGTCGGATGGTTCATATTCACCAGTCAACTCTACCCGGGCACCTCCCGCGGGAATTCGATCCTCCCGACCCAGTCCCCAGAGAATACTGTTAACCAGCAGTTTTCGCATGGCTGGCTCACGAAAATCATAGGGATGACCCAGCGTTGTAAAGAAGACTTTCGCACTCCGGTAGCTTTTCGTCCAGGCAACGGGGTTGTCCAGGGGGTATCTGTCCAGCTTGTCCAGGTGACTGGACTGCAGCGAGTGGCCGCTCAAGAGAGGGTCACAATCACCCTGCAGACGGTGCTCGCCGCCGTCGACGTGATACAGCCAGGAGTAGGCCTGAAAAGGAGTCACGCCGCGCAAGATCGAGTGGTTCTGCTTTCCCTGAATCAGGGAGACGGCGGTCAGAGGTCGGGTTCCGTGGTGACCGTGATGAGTGATCCATTTCTGGCCGAACACCTCGGTTCCGAACCCGTCATTCCAGCGGCTGCGTGGATCCTCCTGGTCGTAGCGAAAGGCATGGGTGGAAGTCCGAAGGCCCACAATCGGTCGCCCCGAGCTTACGTAGTGGAGAATCTTCTGAAACTGGTCGTCGGGGAGTTGTCGGAAGCGGATAAAGAAGACTGCCAGGTCGGCCTCCTCAAGGGCTTCCAGACCCTCGATGCCTTCCCGATAATCCGGATTGATGGAGCCGGTCTCCGGGTCGAGGGCGTAGCAAACGGTAACCCGCATTCCGTAATGTTGGTGGAGGATGCGGGCCATCATGGGCATGGATTCTTCGGATCGATATTCTTCGTCACCCGTGACGAAGACCACGTGGTATGGGGTGGCGTCCTGCGAGGTGCTCCGGCTGCAGGCCGGCATCGGTAACAGTAAAATGATAGCCCACACGTGCCTCTGGGAGATTGATCTCAACATGGCGGCTTCGCGACGAATCGGAAGATCCTGGCCATGCTAGCAGATCCCAAGGAATCGGGAATTCGGAATGTAATATAGAATCATCCGCATGACCCCCGGCTCGAAGCTCACGGGTTTGCTTCTGCTCCTCCTGCTTCCGGCGTCCTGCGATCGGCCCTCGGGTCCGGTGGCCACGGGACCGAAGGTTGGGAACTTCGCCCTGCTGGAACCAGGCGGGTGAGTCCCACGAACTCTACTATTACTCGGACTTCAAAGCCGTGCTGTTGTTTTCGCACGGCCTGGGCTGCCAGATCGTTCGTAATCAGATTCCTGCTCTCAATCAACTCCAGAGCGAATTCGAAGCTCGGGGTGTCAAATTTCTGGGTATCAATGCCAATCTCCAGGATGACCGGGGTCCCATAGCACGCGATGCTGCCAAACTGAAGATTGGCTTTCCCATCCTGGTAGATGAGTCACAGCACGTCGCCAGGAGTCTGGGTATCGAAAGAACCGCCGAGGCCATTCTGATTGAGACTGCCTCCTGGAGCATTGCCTACCGTGGACCGGTGGACGATCGCCTGGACTACGGGGTCCAGCGGAGCACTGCAGGGCAGGTTTTTCTCAAAAAAGCCATCGAGTCGCTGCTGGCGGGGCGGCGTACCAACGAAGAGGTGGTGGAGAGTCCTGGATGCCTGATCCAGTTTCGGGAGCTGGAGAGCGCGGACCTTTCCTTTTCAGATTCCGTGGTTCCGATCTTGAAGCGACACTGTCTGAGTTGCCATCGCGAAGGAGGAGCCGGCCCGTTTGCCATGGACAGCTATCGGACCGTTTACGGCTGGGCACCCATGATGCGGGAGGTCTTGCGTACTCGGAGAATGCCTCCGTGGAGCCTGGATCCTCACGTCGGTGACTTTTCCAGTCCAAATCTACTGACACCGGATGAGGAGCGGGTTCTCCTCGGCTGGATCGACGCGGGATCTCCATGCCAAACCTCCGAGGATCCTCTGGCGGCCGAGGCGCCGCCCGTGTTGAGCAACTGGGTACTGGGTGAGCCGGATCTCGTCCTGGAGTTCGCCGAGCAGTCGATTCCGGCGACTGGAGTTCTCCCGTACCGGTATGTGGGGGCCGAGGTCGACACCGGGGAGGAAGTGTGGGTCTCCGCAGCTGAGCTGAAAGGGACAGACCCCGAGGTCGTACATCACGCCTTCGCTTTTGTAGGCAAGAGTCTCGGCAGTACCCTGAACCACCGGGCCTGGTTCCGACACATATTCTCGACGTACGCGCCGGGCATCGGTCCTGACGTTTTCCCCGCAGAGACTGGATACCGGTTGTTTCCGGGGTCGAAGGTGCTCCTGCAACTGCACTACACTCCGAAGGGAAGTGCCACCGTAGATCGGCCCAGGCTGGCTCTTTACTTTCACGAGAAGCCACCCCGGGAATCAGCTGAAGGTGACTACTCTCATCAATTACAGAATTTCGATTCCGCCTTATGCAAGCAGGTTCCCAATACGCGCCGAGAGAGAATTGCAGCGTGCTATTGTTCTCTACAGTATCCGACCCCACATGCACTATCGGGGCCGGTCGATCCGGGTGTGGGCTACGCTCCCCGGAGGCGAGAACAAGCTGCTGCTGAGCGTCCCAAGTTACCTCTTTGACTGGCAGTCCCGGTACACATTCTCCGAGCCGCCTTTCTTGCCCGCCGGGACGCTCATCGAGGCCGAGGGAGTTTTCGATAATTCACCCCAGAACCGCTACAATCCGGATCCCTCCCAGCCGGTCCGGTGGGGATTCGGGCAGATCGAAGATGAGATGCTACTCGTGTATCTGCATCACGTAGAGTTGAGAGGGAAGGACCGCAAGAGAGAACCCATACAATAGTAGATTTGCCTTCAGGGGTTTTCAAGCGGCGGGATCACGGGGAAGGTAGTCAGGGTGGGGACCTCCTCGGGGAAGTCGACTGCGGGGTCGTCATTCTGACGCAGGGTAACGGCCACCAGGGGCTTGTCGCTGGAAACCACCACCACTCCCTGCATTTCCAGAGCCTGCTCCCGTACGGCCGGAAAGAGCTCATGTATGAAGCGGGCCCGGTGCTCACCCGGCTGCAGCAGTACAGTCTCTTCATCAATCAGTTGGAAGCTGGTGTCGTAAAGCCGCAAAGTGACGGTCGCTTCGTGCTGCTGGGCCGGCACGGTGCCGGCAACGCGGCCCGTGGGACTTCCACCACGAACTGCTAGCTAGCCCGGATTATGCAAGAACCGTAATCCGCTGTTGAAAAAGGGCTCGAGAAGTGGCCCAACTCGGAAGCGGGCAGTTGTGACAGGCGGATTTGCGAAGAATATCGGTTGGCGAGGCGTTTGAGTGGTTGGGGGAGTGAATTTCAGACAGATCTGGGCCTGGATGAGTGTCGGAAGCGGTTTTTCGGGGAACTGGGAGAAGCTAGCTGGAGTTCAGGCGACTCAAGACGAGGTGAAAGAGGGGTTGTTCGGGAAAGGCTGAGGAAAGATGGACCCAGATGCGTCGAGTGGTTTGTCGGATCCGGGCCCCGATCTTGAGGACACGACGACGTAAGGTTTCGATTTCGAGCTTGTGCCAGGGGGTTCCGTGCAGATAGTCGCGCAGGCGCACGAACATCTGGTAAGCCAGTGCATGCAGGAGGAGTCGAAACTGGTTGGCCAGGAATCGATGACAGCTGAGTCGGTCCATGCTCAGATGATTCTTAAAGGCCTTGATGAAGTTCTCGGTCTGCCCTCGGTCGGTGTAGTGGTCATAAAGTGATTGGGAGCAGAGATCGTCCCGGTTGGTGACCACAAAGCGACGATTGATCCCGCGCTGATCGACCTCCACTTTGACAATGACGCGACGGGATCGATCCCAGCTGTTGGCTCGATAAAGAAACTCGTCAAACTGACGCTGTTTTTCCTCCCGCTCAACGAACCTTTCCCGAGTCGAATCCAGCAGGGGCTCGACCACTCGCTGCAGGCGAGGGTTGCGACTTAACCCAATGACATATTGGAGTTGATTCTCTTCACCTTCACAGAACTCGTAGAGCCGAGGCGTGGCAAAGCCGCTGTCGGCCCGAATCTCAATCTCGACATCCGTCCCCACTCCTTGTCGGATGGCCTCCACGACGCGCTTCAGAATGGGCACGATGTGAGAGGCAGCCCCCTTGTTGCCAGGTCTCCCGTGGCGGCATCGAAGATCAGCAAAGGATGCAGAATGTGGTTTCGGTAATACCCGTGGTAGAAGGCGAACTCCTGTTGGCCGTGAGTGTGGTCGTCGGTACTGTCCAGATCCAGGATGATCTTGGCGGGACGTCTCTTCTTCAGGGAGCGCACATAACGGCGTAGCAGCCACCGGCTCAGACGCATCAGATCCTTCTTGGTGACGGAGTTCTCCAAGCGGGAGAAAGTCGGCTGGGTGGCCAAATCGGGATCGCTCTCGGGCAACTGATCACAGACTGTCTTGAGCATCGGATCCGAGCGCAGCGTATCGGCGTCATTACAGTCTTCGTAGCCGGCCACGATCTACAAGACTCGTTGTCGGATCAACTTCAACAGGTCATGACGAACGTAGCGTCGGTCTCGACTTTCCGCAATACACGAACTGAAGCCCTCGCACAATCGATGTTGACGATCCAGCGATCCAAACCACAACCATCCTGCGTCGGAAGTGAGGCTCCCTCCATCAAAACGCGTCGTGATCTTTCTGTGGCTGTGAAATGGCAGGGTATTCTGGCAGACTGCTTTCAACATTGCCGTAGCTCCTGTTTAGGGTCATTGTTTTTGTAAACCCTTTTATATCAGAGAGCTACGGCTTTTTTTCTGGACCCAAATCTCACTCGGATTCAGATCTCTTGCATAATCCGGGCTAGGCCTGCGTCGAGAACCGGATAAACCATCGCCAGGCCCGTGTCCTTGTGCAGGATGGAGTCGAGAAAGAGAGAGAAGTCTTTCAGAGGCAGCGCTGCCGGGACACCGGCTTCGTAGAGCACGATTCCCGTCTCAACGTCGCTGCGGGCAAAGACGATGGTCCCTCCGACGGAGGGATCCGCGGCGACTCGTGCATATCCAACCTGGATGTCGCCGCTCCCCGGAGTCTCCAGTGAGATCGCTTCTCCGGCTGTCAGTGGGATGGAGAAGCTCGAGTCCGTGCCTAGATCGCCCAGGGTGAGCTCCAGAGGATCCCCGTTGGGGTTGAAAAAGTCCACCTCCAGGGTGGCTTCCGCACCGGTGTTGACGAAGATCAGGTTGCTCTGCAGTTGAATGTTTCCCACCGTCCCGTCCCCCACCTTGGGAAAGTAAACCATGATTACGACTGGAGTTACCGTGATGGAAACCTGGTCCTGGGTTTGCACCACTCCGTCCCCAACGCTCAGGCGGAACACGAGTACTGTCACCTCATCGACCTGGGGGGCAGTCAGGGAAGCGAATGTGGCCGAGGAGTCCTGCAGGTTTACAACAGGACCCGAGATCTGCTCCCACTCAAATGAAAGAGGGTCTCCATCGGGATCGAAGCTTCCTGAACCGTCCAGGGTGACCTCTGTCCGCTCCTCCACCACCTGATCGAGTCCCGCATCCGCCACTGGAGGCTGGTTGGCATCCAACCGGTCGAGGATTAGGATCGAATCATCATCATCCCCGCACAGCCAGATGTGCGAGTCGCCCACTACTGCCACGCCTTCCGGATCATTCATCCCAAAAGCCGTGGTGTCAGCGACTGCTTGAATCAGGACTCCTCCCGTGGAGACCAGGTAAAGTGTGCGGGTGCCTTCCTGATCATCCGTGATCAAGAGATCGCCGCCCAGAAAAGCCAGCCCCGTAGGTTCGTCGAAGGCAGCCAGAATGGGGACGGTGTCAAAGCTGCTGACAACACCTCCCGACCGGTTGAGCTCAACAACTTCGCCGTTCCTGTCGTCCGCAATCCAGAGATTGCCGGATTGAGGATGGACCACGATTCCCTGACTGTCGGTTAGATCACTACTCAAGTCCAGGAGAATAGAGGAAGGACCTCCGGTGGCCCCGATCTCATAGACGATCAACTCGGTCGTGACCAGCAGATTTCCCGAAACTGGATCGTAGCTGATGCCTCCGCCGACCACCTGGAAATCGACCGCAAAGGACTGGATCACCGATCCATCCAGGTCCAGTTCCACTACCCGGCCGTTCTCACTCAAAACAAAGATGGAGTCTCTGACGGGGTGGTAAGTGAGGCCCTGGGGAGAGGTGGCGCCAACGCCCGTGGCATTGATGGTGACCGGGTTGCCGAGAGAGACGCTACCGCCATAGGCGGGCTGCGGGGACAGCATGACGGCGGTGGCAAGCAGGCCCAGGGCCAGAGCCCGCCATCGAGGAGGAAGTAGGGGGAGTGCCATCCCGGTTTTCTTGAAGAAGGTCACCATTTGCGAGATTCACTCGTGGAAAGCTGTCTTCGGATATAAGCGGCCCGGACAAGGGAATCGGGTGAGGGTTGCGAGATGCCCCGCTCGTAGCCCAGGTCGTCCAGGAGATCCCCGGCCGCTGCTTCAAATCTCTCTACATCCTCCCGGGGCATTTGCTGGCGCCAGTCTCGAAGGCCAGGCGTGGGCGGTAGAAAGGCACTCTTGGGTGAGAGACCGGGGTCAGGGTTCGTTCTGCCTTCGTGAAACTGAAGCATCCGCGACTGGAAGGGAACGCCCAGGAACCGGCACAGGAGACGGCATTCTTCTTGCGGCTCTTCGCAGAGCCTCTCGTAGTGCACTTCGTGGTAAAGCCCGGACGGGAGGATGCTTCCACTTGCGCGGCCGAGTCGAACATTGCGTTTCCACCAGAAGGCAGTCGTGGAAACGGGATCCTCTTGGAAGGTGATCAGGCGACCGGCGGAGGCGCCAGCCTTGCTCCAATCCAGCATGGAAAGACAGACATCCCGGCCGTCGCGGATCAGGTGTACGAATCGGGCCCGGGGCCACAACTCATGCAGCAGGCCAATGTGGCGAACATAACCCGGTGTCTTATCTCCCACCAGAGACTTCTCCCGCCGCCGACCGTAAAGATCAAAGAGACGTGACACAAAGTCGGCAAATTGATCCTGCTCGCCGTTCCACACCCTGGTTTCCAGGTCCGTTCTGTCGATGCCGAGGAGAGAGAAGCGGTGGTATTTGAGGAGGCTCGGAATCAACTGGGGAGTCACCAGGCCCTCGCTGGTGATCCCAATGCGCTTGCGGTAAAACCGCGCAATCCAGTGTGTTTCCCGCGTGATTGCAATCTCGGGGTGGGCGTCCACCATTCGCTTCAGCAAAGTGGTGCCGGATCGGGGGCAACCGACGACAAAAAGACAGGGGTTTCGGGCTGATCCTGCTGACTGGTTCATTGCGACCCCGAGAATTCCCGCTCCCACCAGTCCCGACATCTCGCCGCTCTCTGGGAGACTGGTGGCGAAATCCGCTGGTGGAATCTCTCATAGCCCAGCTTGGACAGAAGATCTCCGCTGAGGGCTTCGAACAGCTCCACATCGGCTTCTTTCATCTGCAAACGCCAGTCTCGAAGGCCGGCTGTTGGGGGAAGCCAGGCAGCCTTGGCAGAGATTCCCGGCCTGTCGCGTGTTTTCCCTTCGTGATACAGCAGCAGTTCGGGGGAGTAGGGGAGGTCAAGAAACTGGGTAACGGTCCGTACCGTGGTCTCCGGATGAGCCGCCAGTTCTTCGTAGCTCACTTCCAGGTAGCTGGTCGGACCCAGGGCTGCCCCGTCCCGAATCCCTCGCTCCACTTTCCAGTTCCACCACAGGGCACAGGTTCCTACCGGTTCCTTCTGCCAGAGCTCCAGCCGGCCTGGCTGCCCCTTCCCCCAGTCCAGAATCGACAACGCCACGTCTCGCCCGTCCCGGATGAGATGGATACTTCGAGCCTGGGGAAACAGCCCGTGCAGGCGAGGAAGGTGCCGGCAGTAGCCGGGGCTTTTTTCGCCCGCCAGGGGTTTGCCTTGAAGACGGGCAAACTCGAAGTAGAGCCCGCTCACAAATTCGCCGTAGGTTCGGGCGCCGTGCTCGGCCCTGTCGATCGCTCTTTCAGACAATCCGAGCCGGGGGAAGCGCCGGTGCCCCCGCACTTTCTGAATCATCTCGGCGGTCAGAGGTGGATCCACACCCACGGGAACCCGCCGCACGGCGTGGGGGATGAAGTGAGTGTCGTATCCCACCGCCAGCAGAGGATGGTGATCGAGAATCCGTTGCAACAGTGTGGTTCCAGACCTCGGGCACCCGACCACGAAGACGCACGGGAGTTGAGGCTGTTCGGCTTCTCTTCCTGCCACAGTGGATTCCAGTGCTGTCATTGGCTAACTCACGGACTCAAAAATGAAACTGGATCGAGGGCCGGACCAGCCAGGCCGGTGAGACCGACTGACCGAAGGCCGGCCCGGGCAAGAACATCCCGATCAAGAGGTTGAAGTCCAGGTAGTTCTTGCTTCGAAAAGTGATGACCGCGTCGATTTCCTGGCCCAGTCGCGGATCGCGACCATTCGCGGGTCTGATCAGGTTCATGTCTCCCACATCTCGAGAGGCCACTACCTGCCGGTAGTTGTGGTAGATGAAGTTGACGGAAAAGGACCGCCAGGGACGCAGTCCCAGATCAACGGTCGGGATCTTCAGATTGAACAACTCGGGATCGATCAGGAAACCGTAGTAATTGTAGCGTCGGATGCCCCCGAGACGATCTGTATTGTCCTGCAAACGCGTTTGCCGGAAATTCCGGTCAACGCTTTGCTGCTGATCTTCTCCACCTGATGCGTGTGCATAACTGCCCGAAAGAGTTGGGCTCCAGGGGAGCGGAAACCGGTAGCTCCCTCCCACATCAAAGGCGTAGCCCCTGAGCCGATCGCGGCGGTGGCGCCCCATCATCCTTGAGGCCTCCGCCCAGTAAAGAGTCCTCTCGTTGATCAGGCCGCGCGAACTGACGCCAAACCAGACAGGATCTTCGTCTCGGGGGGTCAGGTCGTTTCTCTTGATGAAATAGCCTCTCAGGTGACTCTTAGGGGCCAGACGATAGCGAACCGAGCCCATGAAGTAGAGCTGGTCTTCACGCGAGTTGGTGGGTCGAAAAACAGATTTCGCGGCGGCCAACTCCCACCTGAGCTTGCTTGTCTTCACATGCAGGCGCAGAGAATCCAGTTCGTCGTCGTAGGTCCACTCTCTTTTGTCTCGAAAGCGCTGGCGCCCAATCTGCAGGCCAACCGAACGATGAAAGAGATTGCCCCAGTAGAAAAAGAGCTCCCTGACTCGGAACTGGAACTGATTGGGAGAGCCTTCACCCAGCTCAATGGGGTTGCTGAACGTCAGTTTCGAATAGAGTTCACTGTGCTCTCCCACCGGCAGGGAGAGTTCCAGCCGGCCCTGGGGCAGCCATTTCTCGTCTCGATCCTCACGCCGGTCCAGGAGGTCGAGGTTCTCGGTGGCACGATAAGCCAGACCCGCTCTCCCTCCCACATTCAACTTCCAGATCCGGATGGGGGGGCGATCGGGCTCGTCATCGTCCCGGCGAATTCCGCGCGACTTAGAGTCGAAGAACTGGCTCAGATCGGACTCACCGAAAGGGTTCAGGTATTGAGTGTCCGGAGAGACCTTGACCTGCATCGCCAGCAAAGTCAGCTCGGACTTGGCCGCATCGATCTTTTCAATAGGCGCCTCGATCTCTAGATCCGTGTCCGTTGCCCCCGGATAGTAGCGGATCGATTTGGCGACCAGCGACTCATCCTTTTCCACTTCTGCCTTGATCTTGACCCTCATCCCCGCCCTCAGGTCCGCCAGTTCCAACGGCTCCTTGCTGGTGTTGAGAATCCGCGTGGCGTCAGTGACCACAACGATCTTGTTGGAAATCTGGAGGCGAGACCGGTTGAGATCCACATTCACCAGGATGCCTTCGATCTCGGCATCATCGTCTTCCTCAGCCACTTCAATCTTGATGGCCAGCAGCGTAGTTCCTTCGAACTTTCTCCCCTCCACTTTGATGCGCCTCCCCACAGTCAGGAAGGCCATCTTGCCCACATCTTGAAGTGAATTGGGTGCGCTGTCTGCGTCGTCTTTCTCAGCAGAGCTCACAATCTCCGTGGAGTGGACTGAACCCCGGACCGCAGTGCCAACCCCGCAGATCTGGAGAAGGCCGACGACTACCAGAATTCGTCCCGGGCCGAGAGGGAATCTCATCATAGCTCCCTCACCAGGCCTGGTTGGGGAACCTCAGTCCCGGATGAAAGCAGTGCCCCCCCAGCCAGATCGAATAGACGGGCTGCCAGCGGCCTGCCCTGGAATCGGAAGCGGTGGCGACAGCCCAGGCGAAAGAATGTTGTCGCCAGGAAGAACCGAAAAAGGTCAGGATTAGGTCTCGCCGTAGCCCGAGTGTAGGAGTCGAGAAACAAGCCTTCCCAGCTCTGGGAGGGAAGGTCCGGGTACTTGAGAGATCGAAGGCGCAAATGAGCCGTGAAGTTAGCGATGTCAATCTCGGGACAACCGAGGGTGGCGGTGTCCAGATCGATGAGAAAGAGCCGGGATCCCTGAACCAGCAGCAGCTTGTCATAGAAGTCGCGGTGCACTGGACAGAGGCGGGCGGTCTTCAGGCCCTGCCCGAATTGGACGAGTTGCTTGAGCAGGCTTTCTCTGGAGCGGCTGCGGTAGCCGGCGCGCTGCAGGCGAGCGTGAGTGGACTCGAGAAGCTCCAGTTCCTGTTCGACTGAGTGTTGTCCGGATAGTTGGAGAGAACTGTTGTGCAGAACTGCCAGGCACTGTCCGGCTCGGGTCAGCTGCTGCCCCTCGAGAGCCCGGCGCCGGGCCAGCCGATGCAGGGTGGTTCCCCGCACATCTTCCTGGATGACCAGCTGCCACTGGGCCAGGTAGCCCCGAGAACGGGGCGCCGAGAGCTCCATGTTGCCGACTGAACGAAAGAGATCGGCTACCTGATTCATCACCTTTCCAAGGGTTTTACCCCGATCATCCTTGAAGGTCTTTCCCAGCGCTGTCCCTGCCTGTCGACCTCGGAGGTGGTAGCGCATCTGGCAGCGCTTTCCCGAGACATAGCGGAGAACCTCCACCCGGCTGATCGAAGCCCTACCGTGGGCCCCTACTAGCCCTGAGTGACCCAACGTCCTGGTTGCCTCTTCCGGATCGGTAGCCTCGGGAAGATGGGATAGTTTTGGATCGAAGGGAAAGGGGACGACCACCAGGCCCTCCTCAGAGCGGTCCAGCCACAGCTCTTCGAACAGCGACCGGTCGCAGAGGACGAGTTCTTTTTGACGTTCGATCTTGCGGACCGTTCGAGACAGGTCTCTGTGATCGGAGTAATGGCAGGTGACGATGCGACGTGCGGCCGGGCCGGTGCCGTTGGCCTCGACATGCAGATGGTACTGAAACTCCCACCATCTTCCCAGCCAGACGTCGCGAAGCTTGACTGCGCGCAAGGAAGGCGCTTTGGCTTGCTGAAAGAGCGGCAGGTGCCGGCGCAGGAATCGCCCGGCCAGTTCTGGATCCAGAAGCTGGTTCAGCATTAGACGCTTCGCCCCCACTCGCAAGCTTCGCTGAGCATCGCGTTGACTTTTTCAGCCCAGGATTCCTCAAAGCGTCGGAACGGCCAGATGGACAGTTTGAGAAGCAGGGCAGACGTGTGCCAGTGCAGTCTCTGATGGTGAAGCGTGGTGTTCGAAGCCGATTGATAGCCTTCAATGAATCGTCGGCTGATCCAGTCGGCAGCTTGGGAATCCAGTGTCCCCCGGTGCACCAGCAAACGCAGCTGGGCGCAGAAGTTCGCCACATCCAGGAGCGGGTCACCCACAGCCAGGTTGTCCAGATCGAGGAAACGAGCCAGAGGATGGCGGCTGACCAGCACCTGATCGTAGTAGAAGTCACCATGCAGCAGGCAGGCCTGACCGGGTCCCGGGGCCGTAGCCACAAGCTCCCTCGCCAGGGCGACGGGAGAGGGCTCCCGGCCCGGGACGAGCACTTCCAGTGTCTGCGCGTACTGATGAAGTTGGCTGCTGACGCCCGGCCTCTTGCCACCGCGTGCTCTGTGTATCGGCGGCTATTTCTGAGTTCCCGGAAAGAGAGCCGGGCTCTCCGGGTTCCGAAGGGTTCTTTTCCACCAGGGCGCCATCCTCCAGGCAGAGGATTCGGTCAGCCGGGGGGGGCGATGTATCGGCGGCTATTTCTGAGTTCCCGGAAAGAGAGCCGGGCTCTCCGGGTTCCGAAGGGTTCTTTTCCACCAGGGCGCCATCCTCCAGGCAGAGGATTCGGTCAGCCGCCAAACCGAACCGGAGATCATGCGTAATCACGAAGCTGGTTCGGTCCGTCGACAGTTTCCCAAGGGCTTCATTCAGCTCCACACGATTCGCCTCATCCAGACCCGCAGAGGGTTCGTCCAGGATCAAGAAGGGAGTTTTCCGGAGCGCCGCCCGTGCAATGGCCAGGCGCTGCCGCTGACCGAAAGAGAGGGTCGCTCCACGCTCCCCGACAACAGTGTCGTAGCCATCTGGCAAGGCCTCGATGAAATCGTCTGCGTTGGCCAGCCTGGCCGCTGCCCGAACTTCCTTCTCCGGAACTTCCAGGAGGCCCCAGGTCAGGTTCTCGCGGACGGATGCCGCAAACAGAACATTGTCCTGCAGTACCATACTGAACTGGGATCGGAGCGACTCCACGGTGTAATCCCGCACGTCTTTTCCGTCAATCAGAATCTTCCCCTCCTGAAGGGCGTAGAGCCTCAGCATCAGGCTGACAAGGGTCGTCTTGCCGGCACCCGAGGGGCCGAGGATGGCGATTCTCTCACCAGCTTCGACATGCAGATTCAAGTCCCGGAGGACGGGCAAGTCCGGCTCGTAGCCAAATGTGACTCCCTCGAATTGCACTTCGCCGCGAAACGGCGGTGCGGGAATGGCGTCGGGAGAGTCGACAATCTCCGGGCTCTCCTCCAGGATGTCAAGAATCCTCTCACCTGCAGCGGAGGCTTTGGCGAGCCGCCCGCTGTACTTGGCGAAGTCTTGCGCCGGCTTGAAAGCGGTCTTCAAGTAAGCCAGAAAGACCAGAAGATCGCCGGGAGTCATGAAACCTCGAAGGACTTCCCGGGCCCCGAAAAAAAGGACCAGGGCACTGGCAATCGCCACCACCAGAGCCACCGTCCGCTGGAGTCGAGCCGCCAGCCGTTTTGCCTTCACGCCCTGCTTGATGTCTTTCTTGTCCTGGCTGGCAAAGCTGTCACTGAAGGTGTCCTGCAAAGAAAGTGCCTGAATCGTCTCGATGGCACTGATGGACTCAACGGCAGCGGCTGTCATGTTCCCACGTCGTCTGCGCTGCTTTCTGGCAACCTCATTGATTTGATGAGTCAGCCGAACCGTTCGGATCCAGAAAAGGGGGAGGGTCAGGAGAGCCAGCAGAGTCAGCTTCCAGCTGAACCAGAACATCAGAGAAAACATGCCCAGGAGGATGAGGATGTTGGCCAGCAGGGGCAGGAAAGCAGTGACTACCACCTCTCTCAGCAATCCCACGTCGCCCATCAAGCGAACCACCAGGTCTCCACTTCTGGAGCGCTTGTGAAAACGCAGGGACAGAAACTGAAGATGTCTGTAGAGCTCTCCTCTCACCCTGGCCAGTACTCGATGACCGACCAGCGCGAACCCAACCTTGCTCCAGTAAACTGCCATCGAGCGCAGCGCGGTGATCGCGACCAGAGACAACGCGCAAAGAGCCAGCAGCCAGAAAGGGTCGAGAGTGTCCAGCAATCCGACCTCGGTTGACTCAGGGGCACTTACGGGAATGATCCGATCAAAGACGAATTTGAGGGGCCACGGTTCCAGGATTCGCAGCCCGACTCGAGCCAGGAGGGCAAGAAAGGCTCCGCCCAGAAGCAGGCGATGCCTTCGGGCGTAGGGCCAGAAGTGACGCAGAAGGCGCCACAAACTGGGTATCAGCTCCTGAACCTTGTCCGGCCGAGCCATCTAGTTCACTCCCACGGCACTGGGAGCGTCCACTCCACTGATTCGAAAGATCCTGTTTACCCGCCGATCCCAGGAGTGTTCATTGACTGCCGTCCGCTGGGCCGCTTTCCCCAGACGCACACGCAGGCGCTCGTTCTCCTTGAGCCGGAGCAGGCATTCGCTCAACTCGTTGGCGTCTCCCGGTGCATAGAGCAGACCGTTGACTTCGTCTTCAATCAGTCGGCCGGGCTGACCGATTCTACTTGCGATGACGGGCAGGCCTGTCGCCATGTACTCAAATATCTTGAGCGGAGAAAAATAGAAATTCGCCAATGCCGGGCAGGGCACTATCCCCACGTCCATCTGCTGCAGAAAAGCAGGGACCTGCGCGGGGGGAACGGCACCTTCCAGGGTGACCGCCCCGCTGAGAGGGGTGTCGGCCAGTTCTCGGGAGAGCCAGGCAGTCTCGGGGCCATCCCCGACGATTAGAAGTCGACACCTCTCTTCTCCCTCCCACAACCGACCAAAGCCGGCCAGAAGGGTGGGCAAATCGTGCCAGGGCTTCAGGCTTCCGGAGAAGCCCACTGTAAAGCCAGTTGTATTGTCTGTGGCGGGGCCACGAATGGGAGAGAACCGTTCCAGGTTGACTCCGTTGGGAACAACATGGATTTTCTGGGGCGCCTCTCCCAGACTCTGAACGTAAGGGGAGAGCTCTTTGGAGACAGTGATGATGTGGCTGGCCGATGAGAATGCCCGCCGAGTCAGCCGCAAGGCCTGAACTTCATCGGACAGGCTCCGATGGTCCCGGGACTCCTCGATCAGGGGTGCATTGACCTCCAGCAGACCCGGCCGCCCCGCCCCGCGAGCATATTCCAGGCCCGCATAGCTCCACAGCGAGTAACGTTCATAAATCAGATCGAAGGAGTTCGAACGCTCCAGGCTCTGCCGGAGGGGGCGATTGGCAGCGATGCAGGCCTTTTCACGGTCGGCCACACCTCGGCCTTGGCAACGGGGCAGCCGGTGGACCACAATGTCTTTGAGGTCCGTGGCGGGGATTCCCCCAATCCGGGTCGCGAAGAGCTCGACTTCGGCCCCCAGGCGAGACATGCCTCGGATGACTTCCTGGACGTGAATCGAACAACCCTTATGGCCAAAAACGGGCACTCCCGGATCGGCACAGATGTAAGCTACACGCATTTTTCTACGGCAGAGGTGAGTTTCCTGGAGGACGGAGCAAGGCTTGAGGAAATCAGGCCTCGCAGAAGACCTACGTTGTGCCGCAGGTCAAACAGTCGCTCGGCTTTCTCCCTTCCTCTTTTCCCCAGAGAAATGGCCAATGGCCTGTCCGAGAGAAGCTTCTCCAATGCCTCAGCCAGAGAAGCTCTGTCTCTCTGGGGAACCAGAAGACCCGTCTTGCCGTCCTCGACGATCTCATCGATGCCCTCGAGGTCTGTTGACACGACCGGCTTGCCCATCGCCATCGCCTCCAGAAGAACCGTTGGGAGGGCGTCACGGTTGCCGTCCTCGCCCACGATGCAGGGAAGCACAGCGAGCCGGCACCGGCCCAGCTGCTCCATGACTCCTTGATGGGAACGGGCGCCGACGAGAGAGACCGTCCCGCCCAGCTCCAGCTGGTCAATCTGATTCAGAAGCTTCTGTTTTTGATGACCGCCACCTACGATTCTGCACCGGAATTCGGTGCCCCGGTCTCGCAACAGGCTGCAAGCCTCCAGCAGAAAAGAAAACCCCTTTTTCTCGACCAGACGACCCACTCCCACGATCAGAGGCAGAGCAATCGGCGCGTCCTCGACAGGCCTGAACAGATCCAGGTGGGTGCCGTTATAAATACGGTGGATCTTGGGAATCGAATCGGGAGCCAGTTCTTGCAGTCGCGCCACGTTGTAGTCGGTGACAGTCACCGCAAATCTGCAACGCTGCAGCGACTCTCTGATTAGTGAATGGTCGGCCTGACAATGGTAAATGTCCTTTGCGTGTGCCGTGAAGCTGAACTGCAGGCCGGAGAGAAGATGGGCCAGCAGTGTTACCCGTGTTGCCGCAGTTGCAAAATGGGCGTGCAGGTGTTGGATCCCACGCTTGCGTACGTGTGCCACCAGCAGCAAGGCCTGCAGAAGATGCTTGAGTTCTTCCGGGTTTTCGGAGCGGAGACAATGTTGGAAGGCTTCTCCTATGGAAGCTGCTTCCAGCCCGATCGTTTGGAACTCGGTCTGGATAGCCGGCCAGATCACGCCCGGTCTGGGGAGCGGCAGGTAGGTGACATCCGTCTCGAGTTGAGCCAGGGGAGCATGGAAGCGGGGCTCGGTGGGCGCCTTGAGCGAGAAGATCTCCACCTCCACGCCCTGCCTTTGCAGTTCCAGTATCTCGTTGAGAACAAAGGTCTCCGAGAGGCGGGGAAAGACCTTCAAGACATAGCCCACTTTCATTCTGCCCTGGGCATCACCCACGGACTGACACCTCTCTGGAAACCCTTCGTTCGAAGCGTCCATCTTCCAGTAAGCAACGCGCTACTTCCCGAGCCACCTTCTCAACGGCTGTGAACCGAACAGGAACAAGGGGCATTTGTGGCGGGGCGGAAAGTGCTGCCAGCACCTTTTGCCCCAGGAGATCAGGCGTCAGGTCGCGCGGATGGATCATCTGAAGCAACCCCAGGTCCGCCATCCGGCCGGCGCGGATCAACTGTTCACGGCGAGGATGTACACGCGGGGTCACGATGGCTGGCTTTCTTAACCAGATGATCTCATTCAGTGTGTTATATCCCCCCATCGATACGATCAGGTCGGCCGCCGCCATGTAGGCACTGGAGTCCTCCGAGAAATCCAGAACCCGCGTCCCGGGGTCGCGATGCGCCGAAGCAAACAGCGACCGGGCCGGGGGCCATTTCCGGACCCAGCAGAAGAACAGCGTTGACGGGCACCTTCCGGCGAACCTTCTCGAGCGACTGCAAGAAGGATCCGACCAGTTGCTCCCCATCAGCACCTCCTCCGACAGTCACTACCACCAGTTTTTGTCCGTCCGAGGCGAGTTCTTCCCGTACAGATTTGGAAACCTCCTCATCGAAACCCCTCTTCAGGTAACCGCAAAACTCAACTCTGGAGCGCACCGAAGCGGGAAATCCGTACTCCTTCACGGGGTCGTAGAGCCAGTGATGGCCGCACACGAAAATGCGGTCATAGTGCTCTTCGAGTGCCTGAAAAGCACCCAGTTCTTTCCAGGCCGGGATGAGCAGGGACGGATCGTCCAGAATGTCGCGCAGGACCAGGAAGACGCGTGTCCCGGGGAGGGATTTTCGGATGTAGCGCAGCGTTTTCAGCATCTCGCCGCGCAACCCGCAGGGGACCGTGTCAACAAACAGGAAGTCCGGTGCGTAATTCACCGTGCTCTGGTAGATGATCTCCTGTCGGAGCTTCCGAGTCTCCTCAAACGAGAGCTCGAGTGACCGGGAAGCATAGTCTTCACGGACGTGGAAGCCTGCAATGCGATCGCCGTACAGCTCGATGAAGTTCAGATAGTCGAGTTGCTGGAGCAAGAGATGACTGGGATCGTAGTTGACACAGGCTGCCGAATGGCCCTCGGTGTGTTCCAGAAACATCTCGAAGGTGGCGCCGTCAAAGAGGTCCGAGCCCGGGTGCAGTTCAAAGCCGAGCACGCAACCTACCTCCTCGGCAAGATCTAGCAGCGGACGCCATCGTCTGGCCAGTTCCCGGAATGCTTCCTCGATCAATCCAGGCGGGCGCTGTGGCCACGGGTAGGCCATCTCGGCATCTGTTTCAGCCAGCCTTCAGAAAAAAAGCCGATCCTCTTGCTATCGGACGAAAAGAACGCTCCGGTCACTCCCGAGTAGGGCAGCAAACGGCTTTCGATTTCATCAAAGCTGTGGAGAAACAGCCGTCCCCCGTCCAGGTACAGAAGATGCCGTCCATCCGGTGACACGACCGGGCTCGTCAGCTCAGAGGTGCCCGCTTCTGCGGGTGGGCGAATGACGAATCGCGTGCTCGGGGGCGGCTGGGACTGGCGAAAAATGGCGCCGCTCCAGACGGCTGCCACGACGGCGCCGAGAAACAGGGCCAGGGCGTGCGTCAGAACAGTTTTCCAATTCAAACCGAGCGCAGGTGGCTGCTCTGCGCGATCCAACGGGCCGGACTCGTCGTCTGCTCGCACCGACTGGATCTCAATTCGGACATCAGCGATATCGTGAATGCGTTGATGCGGATCCTTGACCAGGCATCTTCGCAACAGTCGCCGGATCGAAGGGGGGATCTGTGAAGGCAGCCTATCGTTGTCCACCTCGGCACGGAGCACGGCAGCCATGGTGTCGGAGGCATCCTCGCCTTGAAAGGCTCGATTGCTGCACAGCATCTCATAGAGCACGCAGCCGAAGGCCCAGATGTCGGCTCGTTTGTCCACCGGCTTGCCTCGCGCCTGCTCCGGACTCATATATGCAGCAGTACCCAAGATGATCCCCGCCTGGGTGGCCTGCATGGTCAAGGTCGGGGAGTTGGCGATCTCTTTCGGCGTTCGCTCCTGCTCCAGTGCCTTGGCCAGGCCAAAGTCCAGGACCTTCACGTTTCCTTCCGGCGTGATCTTGATATTGGCAGGCTTCAGGTCTCGATGGATGATCCCCTTCTCGTGGGCGGCTTCCAGCGCCTCGGCAATCTGCAGGGCAATGGGAAGGGCTTCCTCCAGCGGAATCGCACCCCGGGCGATCCGCTCCGAGAGGTCTTCACCTTCCACCAGTTCCATCACCAGTGCTCGCTTGCCGTCGGCTTCCTCCAGGCCGTGAATGGCGGCAATGTTGGGGTGACTGAAAGAGGCCAGGACCTGCGCCTCGCGGCTGAATCGACCCATTCTCTGGGGATCATCGGCAAAGGCTTCCGGCAGCACCTTCAGGGCCACTTCCCGGTTCAGCCTGGTGTCGGTGGCCCGGTACACCTCACCCATTCCACCCTGCCCGATCTTTTCGGAAATGCGGTAATGAGAGATGGTCTGGCCGATCATCGCGACCTCACTGGCTCAACCTCGGGAAGACGAGTCACGGTCGAAGGTCTCCTTCCACATCGGCATTGTCTGCCGAGGCTGGTCAAAATGTGCTTGTTGCTATGCTCCCATCCTAACGCCAGCGAGGCAGGAAGACAATTCTGCCCAACCCGTTGCCTCAGGACCGCTACCGTTGGCTGGAGTTGGCTGGAATACGGCTTCGAGTCGCCAAGGGCATGTTCAACGGGACTCCTTGCCACTTAGCTCATTACGGTTGACCTGTCACCGATTCCTGCTTGCGTCTCTATGCTGACAACTCGGATACTAGGGCTAATCAGCATCAACATTGTTAAACGGCCCTTGAATGAACGGGTGGTGGTTTGCTCGTCGCCCGGGAGGGCTATCAACTTCTGAGGAGGAGGTGGAATCAGATGGACACGAAGCGATTTGTGATTGGAACGCTCGTCGGGGGCATCACGATGCAATTGGTAGGCTACCTCATCTGGGTTGTGGCCTTGGCCGACTTCTTCGCCGCGAACGCGGGGTCGGCGACGGGCGTGGAGCGCGAAACCGATTTGGTCTGGGCTATTGCATTGGGGACCTTCTCGCTGGCCGCCCTCGTCACGCTTGCGGTCGGGAGCCGGGGTGGTTCCTCGACGATCGGACAAGGCTTCAAGACTGGCGCGATCGTGGGCTTCCTGGTTTGGTTCGGCGTGGACTTCATCCACTACGGAGTCACGAACGTCTGGAATCTCACGGCGACCATCGTCGATCCATTGCTTGAGATCGTGCGTACTGGAATCGGTGGCGTCGTCATCGCCGCGGTGCTGGGCAGGAAGTGAGGTAAGGATCCTCTGCTGGCGCGGCCGTTTTTGGACCTGAGGACACTCGGAGTAATCCCAGCCGGGTCTACAGTGCCGCCACGGGCATCGTGGCAAACTGCCTGGGCCGGGTCCGTACCATCGTGGCGGCAACCTTGCCCGAGGGCTTTACCCGGATCAGGCTCCCAGGTCGATCATCCGGGTACCGAGGCCGGTTTGGCAGTGGCGCCGTTTGAAAAGGGCTGTCGATGTCACCATCAAGAGGCATGAGATTTACGTGCCGGTGAATTGGTGAGCCTGATGGAATTACTGTCCCGGCCGTCCTGGAATCACCGGGAAAGTCGTCAGTGTCGGGACTTCGTCCGGAAAGTCCTGACCCGGAGCATCATTCTGCCTGAGCGTCACCGCCACCAGAGGCTGATCCGACTCCACCCGCCCGATTCGCCGCTCGGGTGCAATGCTTTGTTATGCCGTTTTGGATTGTGTTCTACCGGCAAGAGTAGCTCCGAGGAAAGCCATTGGGATGTACGCTAGCAGAAGATCGGCGATGTTGAACCACATTGGGCCTCCGAGCATGCTGATCGCGGCAACGCCACCCACCAAGAAAAACACTCCAATGCCAATTGCAAACTTCACGTGGTGGCTTGCCGTAAACTTAGCAGCAACGAAGGCTCCAACGAGCGTTCCGAGTGCGTGACCCACGAACGGAAAAATAAAGTTCACGGGAGTAAACAACTTCATGCTGTCACGCAGGCTCTCCATTGTTGAAACGTCAGCACCCTCAGGAAGCGGAACTACGGACGGCCCAACGTTGACGAGTACGATATTGACGAAACTGCCTACGACAACACCGGCAATTACTGCCAAGATGTTCTTTCCGACGGATTTCATGGCCATGGTGTTCATCCTTTAGATATGGAAGGCGGTATCTGCCACATAGAGACTCCCTCTACTATGCGACAGATGATGAAGTCGTTAACGCCGCAAATCAGTTGCGGGGCGAAGCCCCGTCTGCTGCATTTGGCTCGTTATGTCTCTTGTCCTGCCGAAAGCAATGAATTATAGGTCAGCAGGGTCGAAACCCTTTTCAACAATCGCGCTGTCCGATTGTGTATATTTATTTCGTATTTCTATCAACGGTTGGTAATCTGGATCAGCGTAGAAAGATTCTGCATGCTTCATAGACGGGAACTCTACAATTACAACTCGACCTCTAGCCCGGATTATGCAAGAGATCTGAATCCGAGTGAGATTTGGGTCCAGAAAAAAAGCCGTAGCTCTCTGATATAAAAGGGTTTACATAAACAACGACCCTAAACAGGAGCTACGGCAATGTTGAAAGCAGTCTGCCAGAATACCCTGCTATTTCACAGCCACCGAAAGATCACGGCGCGTTTTGATGGGGGGAGTCTGACTTCCGACGCAGGATGGTTGTTGTTTGGATCGCTGGATCGGCAACATCGGTTGTGCGAGGGCTTCAGTTCGTGTATTTCGGAAAGCCGGGACCGACGCTACGTTCGTCATGACCTGTTGAAGTTGATTCGACAACGAGTCTTGCAGATCGTGGCCGGCTACGAAGACTGTAATGACGCCGATACGCTGCGCTCCGATCCGATGCTCAAGACAGTCTGTGATCAGTTGCCCGAGAGCGATCCCGATTTGGCCACCCAGCCGACTTTCTCCCGTTTGGAGAACTCCGTCACCAAGAAGGATCTGATGCGTCTGAGCCAGTGGCTGCTAGGCCGTTATGTGCGCTCCCTGAAGAAGAGACGTCCCAGCAAGATCATCCTGGATCTGGACAGTACCGACGACCACACTCACGGTCAGCAGGAGTTCTCCTTCTACCATGGGTATTACCGAAACCACATTCTGTATCCTTTGCTGATCTTCGATGCCGACACGGGCGACCTGGTGTGTGTCGTGTTGAGACCTGGCAACAAGGGGGCTGCCTCTCACATCGTGCCCATTCTGAAGCGAGTCGTGGAGGCCATCCGACAAGGAGTGGGGACGGATGTCGAGATTGAGATTCGGGCCGACAGCGGCTTTGCCACGCCTCGGCTCTACGAGTTCTGTGAAGGTGAAGAGAATCAACTCCAATATGTCATTGGGTTAAGTCGAAACCCTCGCCTGCAGCGAGTGGTCGAGCCGCTGCTGGATTCGACTCGGCTGCAGTTCGTTGAGCTGGAGGAAAAACAGCGTCAGTTTGACGAGTTTCTTTATCGAGCCAAGAGCTGGGATCGATCCCGTCGCGTCATTGTCAAAGTGGAGGTCGATCAGCGCGGGATCAATCGTCGCTTTGTGGTCACCAACCGGGACGATCTCTGCTCCCAATCACTTTATGACCACTATACAAACCGAGGGCAGACCGAGAACTTCATCAAGGCCTTTAAGAATCATCTGAGCATGGACCGACTCAGCTGTCATCGATTCCTGGCCAATCAGTTTCGACTCCTCCTGCATGCACTGGCTTACCAGATGTTCGTGCGCCTCCGCGACTATCTGCACGGGACTCCCTGGCACAAGCTCGAAATCGAAACCTTACGTCGTCGTGTCCTCAAGATCGGGGCCCGCATCCGACAAACCACTCGACGCATCTGGGTCCATCTTTCCTCAGCCTTTCCCGAACAACCCCTCTTCCACCTCGTCTTGAGTCGCCTCAACTCCAGCTAGCTTCTCCCAGTTCCCCAAAAAACCGCTTCCGATACTCATCCAGGCCCAGATCTGTCTGAAATTCACTCCCCCAACCACTCAAACGCCTCCCCAACCGATATTCTTCGCAAATCCGCCTGTCACACCTGCCCGCTTCCGAGTTGGGCCACTTCTCGACTCGTTTTTCAACACCGGACTACGGTTTTTGCATAATCCGGGCTAGGAAATGTTCCCTCTAAGACTCTTATATTCTCCGAAACAACTAAGGCTGTGCCCCCATGTCTTGTTACTATGGGGTGTGCGGCCGCGAGATACTCACGGTTATAGGCTTCGAGGTCTTGAAATCGAACAAATGCAATTATGTATGCTGTCATTGTAATCTCCTTTTTCGGTTTTGGACTTTTTTCTGCCATTCAGCATAGGCTGACTCGCTATTGACATAACGACCAAGTTCACCGGGCACGCAGCCCAATGCGAATAAACATTGGACAATCGAAAATCTTAAGCGAAGGAGAAGACGTTGAAAAGCGGAAAGACTAGCGTGCTCCGGAGGAACGCCTTGTTATGCCGCTTCGTCGTGTTTCTCCCATCTCCATACCAGACCATCGTCCGGATCCATAACCTCTCCGACTTGTTTGAAGCCACATTTGGTCAAGACGCCCGTTGAGGCGTTCGCTTCCGGGAGAGTGTGTGCCCGGACGACCCGAACCTTGCTGTTGCTGAAAGCGTAGGAGACCAATGCTTGTGCCGCTTCTGTGGCGTATCCGTTGCCCTGATAATCGGGGGCGACGCCATAGGCGATCTCGACAACGCCGTCGGGTGTTGGCGGACCCTTGAAGCCACAATTGCCGACGACGGCATTGTCTGCCTGTTGTACCAACGCGAATCCATGTATCCATGGATTTGCCGATGTGGCCGAGTCAACAAGCGCCAACCAATCGGCTGACAACTCCGTCTTTTCGGAAGGTGTCATGCCGTCGATTAGCGCGAGGATATCTTCGAGTGACTGGAGAACCAGTGTGAGGTTGCTCGTTTCAATGTTTGTTGTGCTCATCGAGTAGCGCGTTCAGCGGCATGACTATTGACTATCTGGTTTCCAGATAAGTCCGTTTTCTGCGCTTTGCTTCCAGATAATACGCCCAGCAGATTATGGGGTCTAGCTAGCCCGGCGTCGCGACCTTTGGAACACTCGCACCTGACCCAGAGTTTGTCACGGAGTTTCCTCGTAAGACCCTGCCGCCTACAATGGCTGTAAGGAGGCTGTTATGCGTTTCAACATCAAGGCATTGGCATTTACCACTGCGATCTGCTGGGGCGGGAGTATCCTATTAACCGGCTTGGCGAACCTGATCTGGACAAGCTATGGAGTCGCTTTCCTAGAGGTCGTCGCTTCGCTCTATCCGGGCTACCAGGCGGCACCCTCATTGGGCCAAGTGATCATCGGCACGCTCTATGGTCTGGTCGATGGTTGTGTTGCCGGACTCGTCTTCGGGTGGCTTTACAATCTGTTTGCCGCCAAGGGTTCGCTTCGGGAAGCCCGGGGAGTCTAAGTAAGACTTGTGGGCCTATCTTGACTGCTGCCCTGTACCGGGAGGCGGTGCTGTTCCAGGCACGACAGCCGCCACCGGCATCGTGGCGAACTTCCCCGGCCGGGTCTGGACTACCCGTGGCCGCAATCTTGCCCGAGGACTCTATCGAGATCAGGCCCATGAAGTCCGAGAAGTCAACCGCCTGATTCCAGGGAATCTGGTCGATAAAGAATTGCAGATGACCGTTCGGGGCCAGCGAACTCTCTCCGTCCGCTGATTTTCGTCGTAGTTCGTAGAGCTCGCCGAGGAAGATCGTTTAAATCTGGATCCTGAGCCTGCTCCCACGGGCTTCCTGATCGGTTGGATGGAGTTTTTCGGGTAGACAGAGGTTCGACAAATCTTGAGGCAGTGCCAGCACGCACCTCCGAGGCTAGCTCCAACAGCTGCTTCAAGTCGCTCTTGCGTCGAGTCTGGTGCACCAAGGAACTTGTCAATGCGAAGAGCCATCTCATTTTCCGGTTGCCAATGGGGCTCTTGCGGTTGGGCGGCCCGTCAGGGCCGCCCGCCTTCAACGAATTGTTAGCCCTGGTGCTCACGGCGAAGGATAAAGAATAACGGCGAGTTCATTCCCTTCAAATCCATGACGCCGAACACGGCATCCTGGTCAATTTTGCGAAACACGTCGTTCATAGGCAAATGGTCATAAATCATGGTTGCGCTCGACTTGCCCCGATAGGTCGTCATACGCAACCTCGCCCTGGATCGGGACGTTGTGAGAAAAGGCATAAGTGTCTGAAAGATACGACCCGCCATGGGTGACTTTAGCATGGGCACACGGCCCATCAAGCCCAGCGACGGCCCCAAAAGGGCGGGGTTTACAATGGCAAGGCCGCCGCGAAGTGTTGAAAAGACCAACGGATGCACATCCTCGGGGCTTTCAAAGCGTTTCCCATACCAGTGATAGGCTTCCAGAAGGCCGTCCAGTGGGTGGTTGGTATGGAAGCCCTCGCCCTTCCAATTGCCAATCATAAAACCAACATCGACCGGCTCAAGTGAATCGAACAACTCCATAGCGTCTTCCGCTGTAGCACGACCTGCATCCAATCTTTCGCGCACGCTCATCTCGATGCGACCTCGGTTCTTGTATGGGGGCTAACGACGTGGCGCTAGACTGCGCGGCATCAGCGCCCTGTTACGTGGTAAAAGCGTGATCATACCAACAGCATTGATCTCGGCACAGTAACATTCGCTCAAATTGCTCTCGGGAATGAGTGAAGCGGCGGCAGTTCGCAATCACGGCGTTCGGCCTGCTTCGAGTAGCAGATAGGCAAGCGTGTACCCCATTGCGATTGCCAACGCAAAACGTGCCCCTCCGACGATGGAGGAACCGAGCGGCCGGTCGTCTCGCGAAAGTGCCCCCGCCGCAATCGGCAGTACCAGCAAGAACATGAAGAATTCCCCAAGTGGAATGTATACAGCGCAGAAATCGCCGATCATCACGTTCGCACGCTCATACTTCCACCAGCTCGCTCTATAGGCGAAGTACTCGTAAAAGCCCACAGTTACTGCGGCAGCCGAGGCAGCCAGAAGCGAGGCGGTGACCGCGGCCCAGCGCGTCGTCATATGCGCCTTGAAGACACCGAACAACCGAATGGCCGGATAGCCAAGCTCCACGATCACGCACGCCCACGCCAGCGGCATCCATACCGGCGAACCAAGAAGTACGATGTCATTTTCAGTTAGGTAGACCAACCGGCCATTGGACACCCAGTGAATTAGCCCCCAATCGACAAGCAGTTCGAATACACCCGCGACTATCCCAAGCTTGAAGAGGCCAGCGAGAGTTTCTCCACCCCGGCCTTTCAGGTTCTCTCCTGACCAAAGGTAGAGACTTGCCCGAATGAAAAGGCTGGCGTACGCCCAGAATTTGCCGGACGGCGAGAAGGGAAAGAGGTAGGCGCCAATCAGCGTGAAACTGAGCCCCGTAGTTAGGGCCACAAGCCAAAGTAAGTATCCCCCGGCAAAGCCGGGGGCTTTAATCTTGTGAGCCGCTCAAAGCGGACTTGACGTTGCCGCTACCGCGGCCACTTGTGCCACCTACAGGTGGCTTGGCTACAGCAGCCTGAGCTGATCCTGGCGACGATCTTCTGCTTCTTGCCGCCGGATATACTCACGAATCACTTTCTCATCCCGACCCACCGTCGATACGAAGTATCCGCGAGCCCAGAAGTGCTGTCCAACAAAGTTACGCCGACTCTCTGAAAAGTTCCTCGCAATGTGGATGGCGCTTTTCCCTTTGATGTACCCGATCACCTGCGCCACAGAAAACTTTGGCGGAATCGAGATCATCACGTGCACGTGATCCGGCAGCAGGTGGCCCTCTTCACTCAAGCTTTCCTGCTGCCCAGCCAACCGTCGCAGCACCTGACCGAGATGTCTGCGCAGCTCCCCATAAATCAACTTCTTGCGGTACTTGGGGATGAACACCACATGGTACTTACACTCCCATTTTGTATGCTGTAAGCTCTGGTAGTTACTCATAAAACTCCTTTTCGTGATGCTTTGCTCGGCTCACGGAAGGGAGTTTTTTCACCTATTCCCGGAACTGTCAAACTCTGGCTGCCTCCCCGGCAGAGCCGGGGGGACTCCTTACGGGTCTAGGTCCGACCTTACCGACAACTCACCGAGACGGCGGAGAAAACCGGAGTTCGCGAGTAGGGAGGTTCGATGGGAGTTGGACATGGATTACTGCCTCAAGATTTAGGCGTGGGTGCTGCTGTAGTGCTCTTTCAGTGCTCTTCTCTGGACTTTCCCTACGGGGTTCTTGGGCAAGCTGGGCAAGAAGAAAACCTTCTCAGGCACCTTATGAGCCGCGGCCTGCTCTTTGGCAAATTCAATCAATTCTGCCTCGGTAGCCGATACCCCTTCCTTCCTGGCGACATACGCTGCCACGACCTCGCCCCATGTTTCATCCGGGATGCCGATAACCCCGGCTTCGGCCACCGCCGGGTGCTGGTAGAGAACGGCTTCCACTTCCTGCGGCGAAATGTTTGAGCCGCCTCGGATGATGAGTTCCTTCTTGCGCCCGGCGAACCAGTAGTAGGCTTCGGCATCTTGCTTGACGAGATCCCCGGTATACAGCCATCCCTCGCGCAGGGTCTCAGCGGTGGCCTCGGGATTGTTCCAGTAGCCGATCGTAGTTCCCGGAGACTTGACCGTCAGCTCGCCCACTTCTCCGGATTTCACTTCGTTGCCGTCCGCGTCCACCACGCGCAACAGGACGCCTTCTAAAGGGACCCCGATGGATCCCGTGCGCATTTTCCCAGGGGGGTTCCAGGTGATCGGCAGCATTTCGGTCATGCCCAAGAGCTCGTTCAGTGGTAGAGAAAAGGCACGCACAAATCGCTCCTGCAAAGCCGTAGGTACGGTGTCCCCGCCCGCAGTAAAGCGCATCTCGGGAGAGATATCATACGGGGTCGCCGTTTGGCATGCTACCAGCGCCTGGCACTGGACCGGCAGGGTACCCATGAAGGTACACCGATGACGCTCAAGGGTCTCCAAAATCGTCTGGGGGTCACTTCCGGCGGGGAGAACCAGCGTGGCGCCGACGGTGGCAGAAAAAATCGGATACATGAAGCCCGCTATATGGGTCATCGGCAGTAGCACCGCCGCCACCCGCTCACGAGACATCCCCAGCTGCTCCGCCAGGCCGGTCATGTAGTGCAGCGTCTCGTGGGTGTGTGTGACCCCTTTGGGCCGTGCAGTCGTCCCAGAGGTGTAGAGGATGACGGCCACCTGGCCGGGCTCCACTGCCGGTAATTCTATCGTTCGGGAGGGGGCGGCCAACAGATCCTGGAAACTACCGGCGTCTGGGGGTTGGCTCTCGCCTGTCACATAGCACTGGTGTAACTGTGGCAGGTGCGGTCGGATCGGGAGGACCTTCTGATACACGTCCGGCTGACCAATGTAAAATCGGGCTTCGCTGTGCTGTAGGAAGTACTCGATTTCCGACGGCTCCATGCGCTCATTGATCGGCACCGCAATGGCCCCGACCTTGAAGCATCCATAGTAGCTGAAGACCAGTTCCGGACAATTGCTCATGTGCAATGCAACACGATCCCCCGGTTCCAACCCTTGTGCGAGCAAGTTGGCGGCCAACCGGTCGGTCAAGGTGTCGAGTTCGGCATAGGTCCAGGCGTTCTCGCCAAAGATCAGCGCCGTTTTTCCCGGGTGGTGCGTGCGTTCATCGCCGAGGAAACTGCCCAGTGTCATCGGTCTCCCTTTCTTCAATAGAACCGACATTGCTCACATCAACCCGATATCGGTTCCTTGGCCTCCTTGTGACGAATGACCAAAAGCTATCACTACTCCAACTGTCGAGCAAGAGTGGTTTTGCCCATCTTCCGGCTGACCCCGCGCCTGCTCCGGACTCATATAGTCGGCCGTTCCCAGAATGATCCCCGCTTGCGTCGCCTGCATGGTCAAAGTGGGGGAGTTGGCGATCTCTTCCGGCGTTCGCTCCTGCTCCAGGGCCTTGGCCAGGCCAAAGTCCAAGACCTTCACGTTTCCTTCCGGTGTGATCTTGATATTGGCAGGCTTCAGGTCCCGGTGGACGATCCCCTTCTCGTGGGCGGCTTCCAGCGCCTCGGCAATCTGTAGGGCAATCGGAAGGGCATCCTCCAGCGCAATCGGACCCCTGGCGATATGCTCCGAGAGGTCTTCGCCTTCCACCAGTTCCATCACCAGTGCTCGCTTGCCGTCGGCTTCCTCCAGGCCGTGAATGGCGGCAATGTTGGGGTGGCTGAAAGAGGCCAGGACCTGCGCTTCCCGGGAGAATCGAGCCATACGCTGCTGGTCCTGTGCGAAGGCTTCAGGCAGCACCTTCAGGGCCACTTCCCGGTTCAGCCTGGTGTCGGTTGCCCGATACACCTCTCCCATTCCACCCTGTCCGATCTTTTCGGAAATGCGGTAATGGGAAATGCTCTGGCCGATCATCGGGACCTCACCAGCTGAACATCGGGAAGACGAGCCACGATCAAAGGTCTCCTTCCGAATCGGCATTGTCTGCCGAGGCTGATCAAAAATGTGCTTGTTGTTGTGCTCCCATCCTAACGCCAGCGAAGCAGGAAGACAATTCTGCCCAACCCGTTGCCTCACAGGCCGGTACCTTGGCCTGAGTGAGCTGGAGTGAGTTTCCCGCGGGCACAACTCCAGACCGGGTGCTCGTTGGCTACCGATAGGAAGTGCCAGCTCCAATCATTTGGCTCAAGTTCGGGGTCGATTTGTCACAAGACGTCTCTTCCGCACTCCCGCGAGTGGTGGTAGATTCGAAAAGGAAAGGAACTAGCCCATGCAAATCCGCGCGGCCGTAGTCCGCGAACACGGACAGCCCTTTATGATTGAAGAGGTCGAGCTTGACGAGCCCAGGCCCGACGAAGCTGTCATCCGCGTGATTTCATCCGGTCTCTGCCATACGGACCTCGTCACCCGAGACGGTTACTACGACACCCCGCTACCGTGTGTACTCGGACACGAAGGGGCGGGCATTGTCGAGGCAGTGGGTTCCCAGTGTAAGCACGTGCAACCCAGCGATCATGTGGTCTTGGGTTTTAAAGGCTGTGGCACGTGCGCGAATTGCCTGCACGGGACTCCGTACTGTGAGAACGCCTGGCACGTGTTGTTCAGTATGGCACGGGCAGACGGCAGCCCGACCATGCATCAGGGAAAAGATACGGTCGTCCACGGAAACTTCTTTGGCCAGTCATCGTTTGCCAATTACGCTTTGGCCAAAGCAGAGAGCCTAGTCAAAGTCAGCAAGGATGCCCCTTTGGACATATTGGGGCCTTTCGGCTGTAGTGTGGAAACGGGAGCAGGCTCTATTTTCACCTCGCTCGGCTGCACTGCAGGTTCCAGTCTCGCCGTTTTTGGGACGGGTGCAGTTGGCATGAGCGCGATCATGGCCGCCCGCGTAGTCGGCTGTACCACTATCATCGCCGTAGACATTAAGCCGAACCGGCTTAAGCTTGCCAGCGAACTGGGGGCGACCCATACCATCAACGCGGCCGAAGACGATCCGGTGGAAGCCATTCAAGAGCTTACTCATGGTGGCGTGCACTACGCATTCGAGAGTACAGGCGTCGCCCGCGTCATTCGGCAAGCCGTGGATGCGTTACGGCCGCTGGGTGTGTGTGGCATGGTTGGACAGGTGCGGCCAGGGGACGAAGTGTCCTTAGACCCGAATACCATCCTGCTCGGACGGACGCTGCGCGGCATTGTCCAAGGAGACGCCGTGCCACAGACCTTAATTCCCCGGATCATTGAACTCTATCTCCAGGGTCGCTTCCCGGTTGATCGTCTGATTCGGTTCTACCCACTGGATGAGATCAATCAAGCCGCGGCCGATAGTGTGCAAGGTACGGTCATCAAGGCTGTGCTGCGGCCGAACGAGGTTGGTGGGGTTTTTGAGCACTGACGGGCACTTAAGACCTGTCTTCGACACACCTGGCGACACACCGGATTTTAAGTCCTGGTAGCCGGTTCTGTAAGTACCTGCCAAATAAGCAGAAATTCCGTCCGTGTTGACACGCTATCTTGGCTGGAGTTGGCTGAAGTGAGCTGGAGTGAGTTTCCCGCGGGCACACTTCCTGGCACCACCGCCGCGGTTTACAGGGCCGCCACGGGCATCGTGGCAAACTGTCCCGGCCGGGTCTGTACCACCGTGGCCGCAGTCTTCCCTGAGGGCTTCACGCGGATCAGGCCCTTGAAGTCCGAGAAGTCAATCTCCTGGTCCCAGGATCCGCAAGCGTAGATCCTGTTGCCAAACCCTGAGTCCGACCTTCTGTCGCCCCCTCCGGGAGCTCCTCTGAAAGGTCGCTCCCTTTCCCCTTGACATTCTACCCGTAGATGCCTACTCTAGTAGGAATTCTACTATAAAGAGGAAAATGTCTCCTAAACCAGCCGGGCAGAAACGAATCGATTTGCTCCGGGGAACCCTGGACATGCTCATCTTGCGCACGCTGCTCTTTGGCCCCGTCCACGGCCACGGCATTGCCAACTCCATTCAACGCACCTCCCAAGAAGTACTCCAGATCGAACACGGCTCTCTTTATCCGGCCTTGCACCGCCTGGTGCGACGCGGTTGGATCACCTCCGAGTTGGGAACCTCGGAGAACAATCGTCGTGCCCGCTACTACAGCCTCACCCCGGCCGGGCGAAAGCAACTGACGGCGGAAACTCACAGGTGGGGACGCCTGGTGGAGGCGATTGACCGGATCCTGCAGCCCCGCCCGGAAGAGAAGTAGGCGGCCTGGCTGAGCAATCCGAGCAATTGACCTGTTTACGGGACCAGCCCGGATTATGCAAGAACCGTAATCCGCTGTTGAAAAAGGGCTCGAGAAGTGGCCCAACTCGGAAGCGGGCAGTTGTGACAGGCGGATTTGCGAAGAATATCGGTTGGCGAGGCGTTTGAGTGGTTGGGGGAGTGAATTTCAGACAGATCTGGGCCTGGATGAGTGTCGGAAGCGGTTTTTCGGGGAACTGGGAGAAGCTAGCTGGAGTTCAGGCGACTCAAGACGAGGTGAAAGAGGGGTTGTTCGGGAAAGGCTGAGGAAAGATGGACCCAGATGCGTCGAGTGGTTTGTCGGAAGGCTTCGCGCCTGTCGAGCAGTTGAGAGTGGTCGCCTGGAAGCTCTCGCGAAGCCGCATGTCGCAGAAATAATCCGGCAATGCCGTGATGAGATCGGTCTTGTCTGCTTCGGGACCTCGCCTGATAACGAAATCCTGTGGCAGCGGTATGGCGGCCGTGGTGCTGGCGTCTGTATTGAACTCGATGTACCGGACAGACTGTTGGGAACACAGCTCTACCGCGTTCAGTACTACGACGCGAAGGTAATCCATATTGACCAGTTGGCTCGCGCCTTCATTGATCCAAGTCGCGTTAAGGAGGTCCGCACTTTGGCGCTACTTTCGAAGCCCTCGTCGTGGGCTCAAGAGGAGGAGGTCCGCTTCATCTCGAAAAGGCAGGCTGTGACAGTCGCGATCGATGATTCGCGCATTACCCGCCTTATCCTTGGCGATGGCCTCATACCAAGTGTGCGGCAGAGAATCCAAGCGATGGCCGGTGCCGTTGTCGGTCACCAAGGTAATTCCCCCACCTGATCATTTCGTGACAGAGGCCAGGGCCATCTTTCTGCGGAACCCCAACAAGGATTTCCGCAGGAGGAAGAATGGCCAGAAGGAACGTGAGGATGGAAGAGTACCTGGAGTTGGTTTACCAATGGCACCGAGGACGGAGTATCCGCCAGATCCGAGACTCGTTGCAGATCTCGCGCAAGACGATTGGCAAGTATCTGCGGCTTTTCATGGCCAGAGGCTTGAGCCGAGAGAAGCCGCTGCCGCCACAGGAGGAGCTGGCCCGGATGGTGGCCTCGGTGGTCCAGGTGGCGGTTTTCGAACAACCGGCCCGGGAGCGGATCCGCCTCTACCACCAGCAGATCCAGGAGTGGCTTGAGCAGCCTGATATGACCATTCAGCAGGTACAGCGGCTGCTCGAGGAGCAGCACGAGTTGAAGGTCAGCTACATGAGCGTGTACCGCTATGTGCGCAGCCACATCGTGCCGCTTTGCAAGCCGGTGACGGTACGGATGCATTCGCCGGGGCCGGAGAGCAGGGCCAGGTCGACTTCGGCTATGCCGGGCTGATGCAAGATCCGGAAACCGGCAAACGGCGCAAGACCTGGGTCTTTATCATGATCTTGAGCTACAGCCGCCACCGCTTCGGGCGCTTTGTGTTTGGTCAGGACAGCCCCACTTGGCTGGACTGTCACATGCGTGCTTTTTCTTTTTTTCGAGGCTGTCCAAGATTGCTTGTCCTGGACAATCTGAAAGACGGTGTGCTGAAGCCCGATCTGTACGATCCGACGCTCAACCCGGCCTACGCCGAACTGGAAAGACACTATGGATTCGTGGCCGACCCGGCAAAAGTGCAGATGGCTCGCCACAAAGGGAAAGTGGAGAGATGTGTGCCGGTGGTGCGTCAGCAGATCCTGGCGGGGCGTCGTTTTCGGGATATCGAGGAGGCCAACGAGAAAGCTCTGGAGTGGTGTCTCAAGGAAGTCGGTCTGCGAGAGCATGGCACCACCCATCGCAAACCCTACGAGGTGTTTGTTGGAGAAGAAGCCGAGCTGCTGCTGCCCCTGCCCGATCAACCCTACGAAGCGCCTCAGTGGAAACAATGCACCGTGCATTGGGACTGCCATCTGATCCTGGACAAGTGCTACTACTCGGTCCCCTATCCCTACCGGGGAGAGAAGCTGTGGGTGCGGGCCGACCTGAAGCTGGTGCGGGTGTATCGGAACCATCAGTTGATCAAGACCCACGTGCGGGTCTTCGAACCGGGAAGCTGGCAGACCCAAACGGCCGACTATCCTCCCAACAAGCGGATCTATCTGGAGCAGACTCCCGAGTGGTGCCGGCGCCGGTCCGACGAGCTGGGGCCCGAAGTGGGCCGCTACGTGCGGCGCATCTTGGGCGATCACGCCATGCGCAACCTGAGAAAGGCCCAGGCCGTGCTGCGGCTGGCCGAGTCCCACCCAGCGGCTACTCTGGATCAGGCCTGCCGGCGGGCCTTGCGCTTTGACAATGTCCGCTTTGCTTCTCTGAAGCAGATTCTGGCGAAAGGCTTGTTCCGACAGCCCTTACCTCCTCGTAGACCCCCCAGTCCGGCGGCCTCAGCTTGTCGATTTGCCCGTCCCCAGGATTACTTCGTGCACCGACAGGAGGTCTCATGAGTCACTATCAACATCTGCTCGACCAGCTCAAGCAACTGCGATTGGGAGGATTGTTGGACACTCTGGAAGTGCGGCTCAAGGAGGCCGAAAAACGACAACTGGCCTACGTCGACTTTCTGACTCTGCTGATTCAGGATGAGCTGGAGCGTCGCTCCCAGACCAAGTTTGCGCGCCGGCTCAAGAAAGCCTGCTTTGCCGAGATCAAGACCCTCGAAGAGTTCGATTTTGGCTTTAACCCGAACATCAAGCGGCGCCGCATCTATGACCTGGCCACCTGCCGCTTTCTGGAAAACAAAGAAAACATCTGCCTGTGCGGGCCGGTGGGTGTGGGCAAGAGTCACATCGCCCTGGCTCTGGGACACGAGGCGGTACGCCGCGGTCATGACGTGCGCTACATCCAGGCTCCGCGCCTGTTCCGTACTCTGGAAGCGGCCCGGGCCGATCTCTCCCGCGATCGCCGCATCCAGCACTACTGCGGCTATGATTTTTTGATCATTGACGACTTTGGGCTCAAGCCCCTGACCGAGGAGCAGGCCGACGATCTGTACGACATCGTTTACGAGCGCTATCAGAAAGGCTCGCTGATGCTGACCAGTAATCGCAGCCTGGAGGAGTGGATGGCGCTGTTTGGCGACCCCATCCAGGCCAACTCGCTGCTGGACCGGCTCTGCCACAACGCTCACCAGCTGGAGTGGGAGGGCGAGTCTTACCGGAGGCGAAAACGACCCGTCAAAGGATCCCCCCAAAAGGAGGTTTCGCCATGAGCCGTTTGAAGATTAAAGGCGACAACGGCTGGTTTGCCGCCGCCGCCGGCTGGCAGGCCGCTCTGGAGAAACTCTCCGACGGGGCCTTCAAGCTGTTCGTTCACATCTCTCTGGGCGCCGAGAGAAGTACCGGGCGCTTTCTCTTTCGCCAGCAGGACGTGGCCAGGGCGCTGCGCAAATCGCGCCGCTCGATTGGAACCTATCTCCAGGAGCTCGAGGAGAGGCAGGTCTGCCGGGTCCGGCGTAGCTCCAACCAGCATGCTCCCGGTGTCCTGGAGATTGCCGACCAGTACTGGCCCTACCAGCGCAGCCTCTCGGCTGACTCGCTCAGCTCCACTCGATCGGCTCAAACCCTCTATGTGGAGGCCATCGGAGAGATGTTGCTGGAGCGTCCCTGCATCCGTTGCCGATACTCGATCTCGGATCGCCGGCTGGCTGCCCAGTGGTTCCAGCAAGGCATCGAACTCGAGGATGTCCGCCAGTCTATTTTCCTGGGCTGCGGACGCAAGTACGTCTCCTGGCTCAACGGACTCCCGGGGCAGCCCATCGGTTCCCTGCATTACTTCAGTTCCGTTTTACAGGAGGTCACGAGCAGCCAGCTTTCCGCCCGCTATCGGACTTTCAATCAAATGCAAATGCTGCGACTGGAAAAACGCTGGCTCGAAACAGACCCCGACTGCGACCAGAAAGGAGGAACCTGCTTGGGAAAACTTTTCCCAAGCACAACCGCCGAAAATCAAGAGAAACGAGATGATGTTGATCCCCAAATGGGGAATTACCCTGGTGACGGAGGTGGGGGAATTACCCTGGTAATTGACAGCCGTTCCAGTTGCGACCCGGAATCACGGCTAGGTCTCGATCTGACCGCTCACCGGAAAGTGATCCGCGCGTTCGGTGAGGGTGGGCGAAACACTCGGCTGCTAGTCTGATTCGTGGCCTTCTCTCAGGGTATGCGACAGCGCCTGGAATAGACAGTCAATCAACGCCGCATCTTCGGGGACACGCAATTGCCGCATGGCTTCTTCAACGCTGCGGTGGTAAGTGGCTGAGTCCCACGGAACAAGATATCGACTGCCCCATCTAACAAACCCAGTCAAACGTTTCAACAAGTCTGCTTCCTCTGGGCTGAGCTTTCGCACTTCTCTTAAAAGTGGGACAAGCTGATGAGTCTTCCACGCGCGAACGAGGTCCCTGGGCAGTGCCCCCTTCCCGGACTTGACGTGATCGATGATCTGAGGATTTCTAGCGATCAGGACTCCCTTGATCAAGTTTTCAAACGCGAGCCCAGTCAGAAGCATGTATCCATTCACGAAGGCTTTTGTCTCCAGGACTCGGGCTACGGGAGGTAGCTCAATTATCCTCTTGAATTCAGCATATAGGACATCCGCCGAAGCCTTGAGCTGGTTGGCCTTATCCAGCCAGGCCGGAGCATCTTGCTCCATCAGACTATATATGCGCTTGTTCTCTTCTTCGCGACTCATCTTTTCCTTAGGGGAGGTTGGCTCCATTCTATCGCCTCGGTCTATTCAATGACGATCGCTGCTGCTACCGGGGACGAGCTGTGGAAACGGACGATGCAGAGGCCCGGCAATCCCAAGCTCAAGCCCAGGGTGGGTTGCGCCGTCCTCCCTTGCAGTTACAGATGGAATTCTTTATCCACAGCAACTTAAAGCGTTCGCCGCCTTCGTCCCTGGAATATAATAAAAGACAATGCGAAAAACAGAGCTGACGCCGAAGCAGGAACACTTCGTTAAAGAGTATCTCGTCGATCTGAACGGCTTGAAGGCAGCCGTCCGCGCGGGATACAGCCCGAAGTCAGCAGCAGTCACTGCAGCTCGAAATCTTAAGAATCCAACCGTCCGGGCGGCCGTCCAGGATGCCATGCAACGCCGCGCCCGCCGGACCGAAGTCAGCCAGGATCGGGTCCTTCAAGAACTCGCCCGTATCGCTTTCGCCGCGCCGGACGACCTACAGCAGTGGCGCAAAGTAGGGCTGGCCCCCCGGTTTGCCGACCGCCTGCGGGCGTTGGAATTGGTCGGCCGTCACCTCGGAATGTGGCGCCAGAATATGCGGCTGGAAGTGCAGGTGCAGACTGGCGACAAGCTGCGGAAGGCGCTCATGGAGAAGTTTGAGAGAATCGTCGAGGCGAGAGCCCGGCCGATCGAGGATGACGGAGATGGCCAACCCTCAACGCCGCCGACGGTGGTGCGGCGGCAAAGGTAGGGTCCACAACCGTAGCTCCGCTTGTCGGTAGCCGTCGGAAATGTCTCGATTCCCGGCAAATCCAAGGTTCCCATGAACCCCTTCGCCAAGGCACTCGTCGTTGCTGGTCTGACTCTATTGCTGGTGGGGCTGCTTCTCCACTTCCTTCCTTCAGTGCCTATTCTGGGTAAGCTGCCCGGCGATATCCGGATCGAGCGCCCCGAATTCCGGCTCTACGTCCCGATCACGACCTGCGTACTCGTGAGCCTCCTGTTCTCCGCGCTATTCTGGTTGTTCCGGAAACTCCACTAGCCCGGATTATGCAAGAGATCTGAATCCGAGTGAGATTTGGGTCCAGAAAAAAAGCCGTAGCTCTCTGATATAAAAGGGTTTACATAAAAACAACCCTAAACAGGAGCTACGGCTATGTTGAAAACAGTCTGCCAGAATACCCTGCCATTTCACAGCCACAGAGACATCACAGCTCGTTTTGATGGGGGGAGCCTCACTTCCGACGCAGGATGGTTGTTGTTTGGATCGCTGGATCGGCAACATCGATTGTGCGAGGGCTTCAGTTCGTGTATTGCGGAAAGCCGGGACCGACGCTACATTCGTCATGACCTGTTGAAGTTGATCCGACAACGAGTGTTGCAGATCGTGGCCGGCTACGAAGACTGTAATGACGCCGATACGCTGCGCTCGGATCCGATGCTCAAGACAGTCTGTGATCAGTTGCCCGAGAGCGATCCCGATTTGGCCACCCAGCCGACTTTCTCCCGCTTGGAGAACTCCGTCACCAAGAAGGATCTGATGCGTCTGAGCCGGTGGCTGCTACGCCGTTATGTGCGCTCCCTGAAGAAGAGACGTCCCGCCAAGATCATCCTGGATCTGGACAGTACCGACGACCACACTCACGGCCAACAGGAGTTCGCCTTCTACCACGGGTATTACCGAAACCACATTCTGCATCCTTTGCTGATCTTCGATGCCGCCACGGGAGACCTGGTCTGTGCCGTGTTGAGACCTGGCAACAAGGGGGCTGCCTCTCACATCGTGCCCATTCTGAAGCGCGTCGTGGAGGCCATCCGACAAGGAGTGGGGACGGATGTCGAGATTGAGATTCGGGCCGACAGCGGCTTTGCCACGCCTCGGCTCTACGAGTTCTGTGAAGGTGAAGAGAATCAACTCCAATATGTCATTGGGTTAAGTCGCAACCCTCGCCTGCAGCGAGTGGTCGAGCCCCTGCTGGATTCGACTCGGGAAAGGTTCGTTGAGCGGGAGGAAAAACAGCGTCAGTTTGACGAGTTTCTTTATCGAGCCAACAGCTGGGATCGATCCCGTCGCGTCATTGTCAAAGTGGAGGTCGATCAGCGCGGGATCAATCGTCGCTTTGTGGTCACCAACCGGGACGATCTCTGCTCCCAATCACTTTATGACCACTACACCGACCGAGGGCAGACCGAGAACTTCATCAAGGCCTTTAAGAATCATCTGAGCATGGACCGACTCAGCTGTCATCGATTCCTGGCCAACCAGTTTCGACTCCTCCTGCATGCACTGGCTTACCAGATGTTCGTGCGCCTGCGCGACTATCTGCACGGAACCCCCTGGCACAAGCTCGAAATCGAAACCTTACGTCGTCGTGTCCTCAAGATCGGGGCCCGGATCCGACAAACCACTCGACGCATCTGGGTCCATCTTTCCTCAGCCTTTCCCGAACAACCCCTCTTTCACCTCGTCTTGAGTCGCCTGAACTCCAGCTAGCTTCTCCCAGTTCCCCGAAAAACCGCTTCCGACACTCATCCAGGCCCAGATCTGTCTGAAATTCACTCCCCCAACCACTCAAACGCCTCGCCAACCGATATTCTTCGCAAATCCGCCTGTCACAACTGCCCGCTTCCGAGTTGGGCCACTTCTCGAGCCCTTTTTCAACAGCGGATTACGGTTCTTGCATAATCCGGGCTATGCAGCAGATTCGCAAGTGCCGCTCCCTTCCGGGTCGATCTCCTTTCCGAGAGTCGTTTGGGAAAGCTCTTTGCGCTCCAGAAGGGCTGCGGGGCGGCGCAGGGAGAGATCATCGTTTTCTGTGACGCCGACACCTTCTATCCCCAACACTACCTGGAATTGGCGCAGCGCCTCTTTTCCGGTGCGCACGATGACGTCGTGGCGCTGCTGGCCCTTCCCCTCAATGACCGATCGAACCGTCTGGTCAGGGCCTGGTGCAGACTCTCCTATCCGCTGCGATCCCGGTTGCTCCGCAAACAGGTGTTCACGGGTGGATTCGGTCAAATCGTGAGGAGAGACATCCTGGAGCGGGCCGGTGGGTTTAGCGAAAAGGTCTGGCGGTACGTGCTGCTCGATCACGAGATCATGAATCGAGTTCTGCGCCACGGTCGGGCACTTTACCATCCCGATCTCTGGTGCCGAACCTCTACCCGTCGCCGATGCCGTTCACAGGTGAGATGGACACTGGTCGAGCGACTCCTCTACCACGCAACACCCTTCTCCCTGAAGAACTGGTTCTTTTACGACTTCCTCGGTCCAAGGCTCGCCTGTCGAAATCAGAGCCATTTACGATTGCGTGAACGCGACTGGTAGGTAGAACATGTATGTGATCATCAGCCTGGGTTTTGTTTTGACAGGCGGGGCCAGGGGGGATAACTTAATCCATCACAGACGGGTTCCGCTTGGAGTGGGCTGCATATTTTTGGGTCTCACCTCGACTCCACCGGGGAGGAATGATGTTCGGGAAATCGCACTCACCGAGTAAGTATCCCCCGGCAAAGCCGGGGGCTTTAATCTTGTGAGCCGCTCAAAGCGGACTTGACGTTGCCGCTACCGCGGCCACTTGTGCCACCTACAGGTGGCTTGGCTACAGCAGCCTGAGCTGATCCTGGCGACGATCTTCTGCTTCTTGCCGCCGGATATACTCACGAATCACTTTCTCATCCCGACCCACCGTCGATACGAAGTATCCGCGAGCCCAGAAGTGCTGTCCAACAAAGTTACGCCGACTCTCTGAAAAGTTCCTCGCAATGTGGATGGCGCTTTTCCCTTTGATGTACCCGATCACCTGCGCCACAGAAAACTTTGGCGGAATCGAGATCATCACGTGCACGTGATCCGGCAGCAGGTGGCCCTCTTCAATCAAGCTTTCCTGCTGCCCAGCCAACCGTCGCAGCACCTGACCGAGATGTCTGCGCAGCTCCCCATAAATCAACTTCTTGCGGTACTTGGGGATGAACACCACATGGTACTTACACTCCCATTTTGTATGCTGTAAGCTCTGGTAGTTACTCATAAAACTCCTTTTCGTGATGCTTTGCTCGGCTCACGGAAGGGAGTTTTTTCACCTATTCCCGGAACTGTCAAACTCTGGCTGCCTCCCCGGCAGAGCCGGGGGGACTCCTTACGGGTCTAGCTTCGAAACTGCCTCGATTGTGATTCCGAGGCTTCTTCTTTTTCCGCTCTTTTTGCTCGCCTTTCAAGGTTCAGCAGCTTACTCGCAACCAGTTCTCTCGACACCTGCTTTAGCTGCTCCTCCTGGCGGCCAACTGACTGTGCCGATCGATTTGAGCGAGGGCAACGGCATCGCCGAGATCAATTTTACGTTGAGCTACGATCCCAGCGTTCTTTCGATTCCAGAGTTCGACCAGTGCGGTCAGAGGGTGGCTCGAGGAAGCTTGCTCACGGGGCAAATCGTCACCTCCAGCTGTAACTTTCTGCTAAAACCCTTCTTTCAATCTGTCAATCGGAACTCCTGCACTGTGTCCGGATGTCGTGGCCGGCCTCCAGCAATGAGTCGCGAAGGAATGACGAAAAGTGAGGCAACTGGCCCGCTTGGTCAGTCCGGCTCGCGCAACGGCCTGCCTGACCGCTGTCCGCCCGAAAAATCCCGTCCACCTTGTACAGCAATGACTTACGCAAATCTTGAGATGGAGCCTAAGGCCTCGTATCCTGCGGGCCATGAGAGAGATTCGTTGCCTGGTCCAGCTCATTCTAAGGACCATTTCTGACCGGCCTTCTCACCCCTGCGGTCATACCGGGCCGTAGTGGTCGCTGAGACATGCCCGGCCAGCCTGGCCACAACAGTGACTTGCGGTTCGGCTGACTTTTTTCGCCATACGGGCAGAAACGCTCCCGAATCAATTCGGCCTCGGTTCCGAGTGGCGCAGCAGGGGGCTATGAAGTTTCTGGTAAGCACAGGACTACGTGGCGGCAATCTTCTCCGCTTTTGCTCTCTGAGAAGCCACGCTATCAGCCAAAATAGGCGACCGAAGATCGATGGCCCACTTCACCACTCCTGTTTCTCTCCCTCGGGGTCGTGCTCCGGGCACGTAAGGCTGCTGACGGTGAACAGTCAAGTCTCGATTACCGACCGCAGTGGCCGGGTGTTCACCCGAAGTTCGAAGACGTCAGGTCGAGCGTAGTGGCCCACGACATCGAAGTCGTATTTTGAGCGAGTGATCTCGCCCAAGTCGAGCTCTGCAGTTTGGATGCACTCGGCGTCAAAGCTCAGACCAGCAAGGACTTGCCCGAGTGGACCGATTATGCAACTTCCTCCCCTCATTAACACATTCTTAGGATCGCCTCCATGTGTTGCGGCATAGTCGTGCGGACAGTCAGCACGAGTCAGATATTGACAAGCTGACAGGACAAAGCATCGGCCCTCGAGGGCTACATGCTGCATGGTGGGAAGCCAGGTGTCACGGTCATCGGCAGTGGGAGCGCAATAGAGTTGTACGTTCTTGGAGTACATCGCCATGCGCAGCATAGGCATATAGTTCTCCCAGCAGATTACCGCGCCAATCCGGCCGATGTCCGAATCTACGACGGTCAAGGTAGAGCCGTCTCCGAACCCCCATATCAATCGTTCCATGGCGGTAGGCATTAGCTTTCGGTGTTTTCCCAGCAATCGGCCATCTCGCCCAAAGAACAAGACAGTGCAATAAAGCGTTCCGGAGTCCCGTTCGATCACTCCAACAACGAGATGCATGTTGCCTGCGCGAGCCGCTTTGCCAATCGCCTCAGTAGCAGGACTGGGAACATCGACGGAGCTTTCGAAGTAACGCTGGAAATCTCGGCGGCCCTCGGGCAAACGCTCGCCCACCCGCGCACCAAAGTCAAGCCCCTTGGGGTAGGCGGAGACGAAAGCCTCGGGAAAAACGACAATGTCAAGGTTTTCACGGGCCGCATCGGACGCTAGATCCTGCAACTTCTCCAGAGTGCCCTTGAGATCAAAAACCACCGGGGCTGCCTGAACGACGCCCGCCTTGACTTCCTTCTTCATAGCTCCCCTTCGCAAGGGTGGTCAAATCCGCACATGCTTGAGCGGATCGACCAAAACAGTTAGTTGGTCACTGAACCTTTCCTCTGCCGGCAACCTGCCATTTGTCAATCACATCTTCACCCTCAACCGCGTATACCCAGTCGTGCATATTCATGCAGGGGCACACATGGTTGGGAATGACCCTCAGTTTCTGCCCCAGCTTGAGAGGGGAGTTTGACACAGGTTGTCGCAGATGGCCATGCTCTTCCGACATTGACTGATACCCGCAAAACCTCAGATTCACAAGCGATGCGAGAACGGCCAAGGCATCGCGCAGGACAATGCAGAAGCTGTGCAGTGGTATCGGGCCGCGGCGCGTAAGGGTCGCCCGACGAGGCCGGTCTCGAAACTCTACCAGTGGCGATCTGGAACCGAAAAGCCTCGAAAATGCCGAGGCGGCGGCGATCGTCAAGGAGATTGAGACGTACCCGGCCCGCTCGCTTCCGCAGGTCTTGGGTCTTCTCAGCGGTAGTGGCCCGGAAAAACCATTTGAAGTGAGTCTGAAGGTGCTGGAGGCGAAGAGGCAAAATGAATTCCTCGGCCTGGCCGATGTCCAGGGTCAGACCTCAGCCAAGCGGGCCCTGGAGGTCGCCTGCGCAGGAGGGCACAACATCCTGATGATCGGGGCCCCGGGGGCGGGGAAGACGATGCTTGCTCGTCGGATTCCGACTATTCTTCCGATTTCGATATGAGGTTTAACTACCGTCTTGCGAGAAATAAGTATTTTTGTTTCAATCACTTAGACTTAGACTAAGAGGCCGTGCGGCAAACCAAAGGAAATTAGGTGATGCAAGGATTGACGACCCTGGACAGCTTGGTTTTGATCGTTTACCTGACATTAGTAGTTGGGCTCGGATTGTCTTTTTTCAAGGGTCAAGAAAATACGGAAGACTATTTTCTGGCAGGACGAAAGATGCCCTGGATCGCAGTGGGTATCTCGATATTTGCCACTCTGTTTAGCGCAATCAGCCTCCTTGGTAGCCCGGGATGGGTATTTGATCACGATTTGACCCTCGGTCTGAGCCTGCTGACCATTCCGTTGATTACGCCGGTTGTGATCGCTATCTTCCTGCCTTTCTACCACCGCCTTAGAGTGTTTACGGCTTATGAGTATCTGGAAAAGCGATTCAACCCGCAGGTTCGAACTGTTGCCAGCCTGCTTTTTCTGTTTCAGCGAGGCTGTTACCTGGCAGTCGTGATTTATGCGCCGTCACTCGTGTTATCAGCGGTGACGGGACTCCAGCTTGGCTGGACCATCATGCTGATTGGAGGTCTGGCAACCTTCTATACCCTCATGGGTGGGATGAAAGCAGTCATTTGGACGGACGTTGTCCAGGCTGTTGTTCTCGTGGCAGGACTCCTTGTGGTCCTATGGGTCTTGGTTTCCCGGGTACAGGGTGGCATCGAGGAGATCATTAGGGTGGGCCTTGCGCAGGGGCCTTTGCAGGTTGACCTGTCCTGGGGAGATTGGACCACCGTGTCCCTTTGGGCGGTGCTTGTCAATGGTGTCGTAATCAACATGTCTCAGTATGGTGCGGATCAGATCGTCCTCCAGCGCTACTTGACTACTCCCAGCGCTCGGTCTGGTCGAAACGCGATGATCCTCAATGCAATCGTCGTCCTTCCAATCGGGCTGCTCTTGTTGTTCGTTGGAGGGGCTCTGTGGGTTTTCTACTTGAAGAACCCTGCGAGTCTGGCGCCGGATGTCTTGGGCGACGCGGTGCTTCCACACTTTGTGATTCACGAATTGCCGCCGGGAATATCGGGGTTGTTCATCGCCGCTATCTTTGCAGCCGCCATGTCCTCTATGGACTCCGCGATTAATTCTCTCTCTACATCGACAATGAAAGATCTATACGAGCGTTTTGTCGACTCCAGGGAAGATGAGAGGAAAAACCTTAGGATTTCACGCCTGTTAACGGTTTTTTGGGGAGGCAGCGCCACACTACTGGCACTCTACATCCAGTATTTTCAGAATATTCTTTCTGCATCGCAGACACTTGCTGGGCTTTTTGGCGGCAGCTTACTTGGGATTTTCTTACTTGGCGTGCTCACCGTCAGGGCAACAGGAGGTGGGGCTTTGCTGGGAGCTGTCATCGGCTTCGGCACAGTGGCATGGCTTGCTGCCGCAACGACGTTGAGTTTCCTCTGGTATGCTCCAGTCGGCGTTCTTGTCACTGTCGCGCTTGGCTTTAGCTTGAGTTTTCTTTGGGATGCACCTGCCCCCAGTTCAGTTCGCGGACTGGTGCTGGGGTCAGATCCACGTGCGACTTTTACCGCTATGCGTATTTGCGCTTGAGACCCGTTTCTTACGGTTCGTCCCTCAACTCTCTTCCCCATACGCAAACACCTGCGGCAAGCGCTCCCGCATGCCCGCTACCAGCCTGGACATCTCCTCGTCGTTCAGAGGAATGTAAGGTGGACGGGTGGAGCGGCTGCCCTTGAGCCAGCCGGCCGCTTCCTGAAACGCTTTGTCCAGGGTTGGATCGGGATGTCCAGCCTCTAGCAGGGGAAACACGTCCACGACCAACCAGCGGCTGACCTGCCACTGGATCTTGGCCGCCTCCTCCCATTCGCCGCGCTCACACATAGCGTACCAGTCCAGGTTGAATTTGGGATTCATCAGCGCAAGGGAACTATACATCCCTTTGGCGCCAAACATCATGCTCATCACCAGATTGGCCTTGGTTCCAAAGTGGTTGAGGTCCGGACCGTTGATTTGGAGCTCCATCCAGGCAGCGAATTCCGTGCTGCCGAATTTGCTGCCAACGAGGTTAGGCACCTCGGCACAGATGCGCTGGTAGTCTTTGCCATTCAGGAATCGCTTAGTCCGATGCTCATTATAGTGCACGATGCCTACGTCTGGACAGGCCCGGCTGACGTCCACGAAGTACTTGAGTAGCTCATCGTCATTGAGTTCCATCCAAAAGGGAACGGCAACCTGCACACCTTCAATGCCCTTGTCGGCGGCGTAGCGGGCCATGCGGATGGAGTCACGCGTGTTGATCCAGGTGCAGCCCACCTGGGCCGGCACCTTGCCTACAGTCTCAGCGGCCAGGGCGTCTACCATCCGCTTGAATTCGTCAAAATCGAGGGCATAAAACTCGCCCGTGGAGCCGGTCGTATAGATGCCATCCAATCCGGCTTCAACGAGTTTGGCCGCGTTTTCACGGAACGTGGCCTCGTCAAAGTTGCTACCCTCGTCCCACGGTAAGGTTATGGAGGCCCATACTCCTTTTAAGTTTTCTTTGCTTAGCATTTTGAGATCCTCTTTCTTAGTGGCTCCGTCACATCGACCCCAAGCGGCCTGCTCAGGTGGCGCCCATCCCTTCTGCCAGGCCTGTCCTGAGCGCAGTCGAAGGGCTCAGGACAAGACTGAGATCTAACGGAACTGAAGTGAATACTGTACCCTAGATGGACTATGACACCAGATAAACCTTAATAACGGATGCAGGACGCAAAGGTATTCTGCTGGAATCTGAATCCTGCATCCTCTGTTTCTCGGGTCTGAATCCTGCATCCTGTATCTTTACATGCCAGGAGGAAAGGCACCATGGCTGAAAAGAGGACGAAATCGTTTGCTGCCCACACGAAGGATACCCATTGGGTTAAAGGAGGCTTGCGCTCTTACTTCGCCTACCGTGACCTGGGCATCAAAGACGCCACCGAGGGCAAGGTCCTGGCCCACGTCATTCGCGCCGATCAATCTTGTGAAGGGCCTATGGGCTACCACTCCCACATCCTGGACTTTCAGTTGGTCTACATGCTCAAGGGTTGGGCGCGGGTCTACCTAGAGGACATCGGTGAGATTCGGGTGGAGGAGGGCGATGCCTGGTACCAAGCTCCCGGGGTCAAACATGAGCTGTTGGAATACTCCGAAGACTGGGAAGTCCTCGAGATCACCATGCCGGCCGATTTCCCCACCAGGGACGAAGCGCGTTAGGGGATTGCCATGAAGGTAGGATTTATCGGTCTGGGCAATATGGGGGTTCCGATGGCCGCCAGTATCCTCAAGGCCGGACACGCCCTGACCGTCCATGACGTCCGCCCCGAGACGGCCGAAAACCTCGAAGCGGCGGGCGCGACATGGGCTGCGAGCCCTAAGGAGGTGGCCGCCCGCTCCGAAGTGGTGCTTTCGTGCCTGCCCGGGCCTAAGGAAGTCGAAGCGGTCGTCCTGGGTGAAGACGGGGTGTTCGCCGGCCTGCAGCAGGGATCGGCTTACATCGACACGAGCACCAACGCCCCCACGACCATGCGCAGAATCGCCGAGATCGGGACCTCAAAGGGATTTCACGTCCTCGACGCGCCCATCAGCGGCGGTGTGCTCGGCGCCAGGGACGCCACCCTCACCGTATTTGTCGGCGGCGAAAAAAAGGATTTCGAGCGGTTGCAACCGCTGATGAAGTGTATAGGCAGAAATGTGGTCTACATGGGCGTGGCCGGGAGCGGCAGTGTGACCAAGCTGGTGAATAACGTAATGATGTATATCAACTTCGTCGGCGCCTGCGAGGGTATGGCCATGGGCGTCAAGGCCGGCATCGACCCGCAGATACTGCTCGAGGTCATAAATACGAGTTTGGGCCAGAGCATAATCCTGGAAAGAAATATGGGGTTGTTTTTAAAGGGTGAGAGCCAGGGTTTCGCCACCGACCTTGCGGTTAAAGACATGCATCTGGGGGTCCAACTCGGCGGAGAAACGGGGGTGCCGCTGGAAATCAGTCCGCTGGTCGAGAGGGTCATTACCCGGTTTCGTGATGAAGGAGGGGCAGGGGAGGATATTATTGAATTCATCCGTGATTTCATGCAGCGGTCAGGAGTGGAAATGCCCGGGAGGCCGTGACCCCGGGGGGCGACGTGCCCCTGTTGACCCGTGAAGTGATGTTATTTCGCGTAAATTCTCAAGTGGCGAGCGGCCAGTGGAAGAATAAAAAGTAAGTACGACCCGACGAATATGTTTCGGCTGAATGCCAACATTATCCCCAGCGGCCGAAGTTTAGGAAAGCGTGCCATCATGTAAAGTTATTTACCGCACAGGCCAGCTAGCCAGTTTCGCCTATACTGGGATGCATCCTGAGATGAGTCTTCTTCGCCGATTCGTGATTCGCGCCGCCCAGGAACTGCGTCATAACCCGGAAGCCCGCGCCAAGGCCTCGCAGATGCTGGAAGAACAAGTCAAGCCCCGCGCCGAGCAGGCTTGGCGGGAGGCTCAACCCAAAATCGAACACGCCAAGCTCGGACTCAAGCGTTTCGCGCGAAGAGTGCGCGAGGAATACCGCAAGGGACGCGACGGAGAGTAGGCCCTTAGTCTGGCGGACGACGGGCTCAGGCTAAGCCCCAACTGTCTCTAATCCTGCAAGCTCAATGTGTCTCCGTCCACAAACAGCGGCTGCGGTATCTCGACCTGGACGTCTTGATTGAAATCTGAGAATGCCTGCTCTAGACCCGTAAGGAGTCCCCCCGGCTCTGCCGGGGAGGCAGCCAGAGTTTGACAGTTCCGGGAATAGGTGAAAAAACTCCCTTCCGTGAGCCGAGCAAAGCATCACGAAAAGGAGTTTTATGAGTAACTACCAGAGCTTACAGCATACAAAATGGGAGTGTAAGTACCATGTGGTGTTCATCCCCAAGTACCGCAAGAAGTTGATTTATGGGGAGCTGCGCAGACATCTCGGTCAGGTGCTGCGACGGTTGGCTGGGCAGCAGGAAAGCTTGATTGAAGAGGGCCACCTGCTGCCGGATCACGTGCACGTGATGATCTCGATTCCGCCAAAGTTTTCTGTGGCGCAGGTGATCGGGTACATCAAAGGGAAAAGCGCCATCCACATTGCGAGGAACTTTTCAGAGAGTCGGCGTAACTTTGTTGGACAGCACTTCTGGGCTCGCGGATACTTCGTATCGACGGTGGGTCGGGATGAGAAAGTGATTCGTGAGTATATCCGGCGGCAAGAAGCAGAAGATCGTCGCCAGGATCAGCTCAGGCTGCTGTAGCCAAGCCACCTGTAGGTGGCACAAGTGGCCGCGGTAGCGGCAACGTCAAGTCCGCTTTGAGCGGCTCACAAGATTAAAGCCCCCGGCTTTGCCGGGGGATACTTACTATTCCCTGTCCTTCGACTAGGATCTCACCTCTTGCGGAGGATGATCTTCTTCGGAGAAGCCTCACTCCGAAGAGCAGTATTCGAATACCTGGATCATTATCATGCCGAGCGAGCGCACCAGGGCTTGGGAAACGATCTCATTGAGAAGCATGAAGTCACACCCGAGGGTGAGATTCGGTGTCGGGAACGACTCGGAGGAATTCTCAAGCACTACTACCGGGCCGCATGAGGATGGAACTACTCAATCGCTCAGCGGTGATCGTAAAGCCACTTCGACCCTATCTCGAATGGGCCAAGGGAGACGACGCCGAGAGGCTTGCTGAATTAGTCTTTGAGGATCTGCGACGTGAACCGCACGTGTATCTCCTTCCTGAATACGAAGACCCCGCGTCGCAGCAAGAGGTGCTGAAGGAATTTTGGCCAGCCATATTTGAGGCCATGTTGGCAGGCTGGGTGACGGACGAGGCGTTGTGGCCTAAGAACCGAACGCTAGGCCCGGATTATGCAAAAACCGTAGTCCGGTGTTGAAAAACGAGTCGAGAAGTGGCCCAACTCGGAAGCGGGCAGTTGTGACAGGCGGATTTGCGAAGAATATCGGTTGGGGAGGCGTTTGAGTGGTTGGGGGAGTGAATTTCAGACAGATCTGGGCCTGGATGAGTATCGGAAGCGGTTTTTTGGGGAACTGGGAGAAGCTAGCTGGAGTTGAGGCGACTCAAGACGAGGTGAAAGAGGGGTTGTTCGGGAAAGGCTGAGGAAAGATGGACCCAGATGCGTCGAGTGGTTTGTCGGATCCGGGCCCCGATCTTGAGGACACGACGACGTAAGGTTTCGATTTCGAGCTTGTGCCAGGGGGTTCCGTGCAGATAGTCGCGCAGGCGCACGAACATCTGGTAAGCCAGTGCATGCAGGAGGAGTCGAAACTGATTGGCCAGGAATCGATGACAGCTGAGTCGGTCCATGCTCAGATGATTCTTGAAGGCCTTGATGAAGTTCTCGGTCTGCCCTCGGTTTGTATAGTGGTCATAAAGTGATTGGGAGCAGAGATCGTCCCGGTTGGTGACCACAAAGCGACGATTGATCCCGCGCTGATCGACCTCCACTTTGACAATGACGCGACGGGATCGATCCCAGCTCTTGGCTCGATAAAGAAACTCGTCAAACTGACGCTGTTTTTCCTCCCGCTCAACGAACTGCAGCCGAGTCGAATCCAGCAGCGGCTCGACCACTCGCTGCAGGCGAGGGTTGCGACTTAACCCAATGACATATTGGAGTTGATTCTCTTCACCTTCACAGAACTCGTAGAGCCGAGGCGTGGCAAAGCCGCTGTCGGCCCGAATCTCAATCTCGACATCCGTCCCCACTGCTTGTCGGATGGCCTCCACGACTCGCTTCAGAATGGGCACGATGTGAGAGGCAGCCCCCTTGTTGCCAGGTCTCAACACGACACACACCAGGTCGCCCGTGTCGGCATCGAAGATCAGCAAAGGATGCAGAATGTGGTTTCGGTAATACCCATGGTAGAAGGAGAACTCCTGCTGACCGTGAGTGTGGTCGTCGGTACTGTCCAGATCCAGGATGATCTTGCTGGGACGTCTCTTCTTCAGGGAGCGCACATAACGGCCTAGCAGCCACTGGCTCAGACGCATCAGATCCTTCTTGGTGACGGAGTTCTCCAAACGGGAGAAAGTCGGCTGGGTGGCCAAATCGGGATCGCTCTCGGGCAACTGATCACAGACTGTCTTGAGCATCGGATCGGAGCGCAGCGTATCGGCGTCATTACAGTCTTCGTAGCCGGCCACGATCTGCAAGACTCGTTGTCGAATCAACTTCAACAGGTCATGACGAACGTAGCGTCGGTCCCGGCTTTCCGAAATACACGAACTGAAGCCCTCGCACAACCGATGTTGCCGATCCAGCGATCCAAACAACAACCATCCTGCGTCGGAAGTCAGACTCCCCCCATCAAAACGCGCCGTGATCTTTCGGTGGCTGTGAAATAGCAGGGTATTCTGGCAGACTGCTTTCAACATTGCCGTAGCTCCTGTTTAGGGTCGTTGTTTATGTAAACCCTTTTATATCAGAGAGCTACGGCTTTTTTTCTGGGCCCAAATCTCACTCGGATTCAGATCTCTTGCATAATCCGGGCTAGGGATGTTCCAGAAGTGGTTCGAAATCCAAATGAGTTCGATGGTTCAGGATCTCGACGGCTACACACCTCTTGAGCTGATTTGACCCGAAAGCCATGACGGAGTCAGCCCCGGAACGATCTCGGCCGAGTTTTCGGATAGGACGGGACCGAATAAACGGGAACCACAGAGGTGGAAGAGAAGTTGGTGAGCGGAACCCAGCCCAGGGACGCGAGGCAATTCGGTTCTACTGAGTCATCTCAACGGCTAGAATCGAGATGTCGTCCTCAAGCCGAGCTCCTCCACGCCATTCCTCAACGCTGCTCAGCAGAAATGAGAGGCTTTCCTTGAGCACCTTGGTCTTGCTTTGACCGATTGCGCGAATGAGGCGTTCTATGCCGAATTCCTCGTCGTCCCCGTTCACAGCTTCAGTGAGACCATCAGAGTAGAGATACAGTCGATCTCCCGGGTTTAGATCGAGAACCTGTTCCTCCCAACTAGCCTCCGGGAACAAGCCTATCGGAAACCCGGCTGTTTCTAGAATCATCGCATCCCCACCCTGTGACTGCCGGACGGGGCCAGGGGAGCCAGCAGAGACATAGCGAAACTCGTTCTTCCTCAGGTTCAGGATCCCGAAAAGGAGCGTAAAGTACTGAGGCCTGGCAGGCTCGAAGGGAAACTGGCAATTCAATTGTCTAGCGACTTCAGGAGGGGTCAAGAGGCGATATTTGGAGTCACCGATGTGCTGCTTGAGTGCGGAAGGCAAGCTTGGCTCAGGTGATAAGACGCGGTTTAGCGTAACCGATAGCAGGGCTGCCACAACGCCATGACCACTCACGTCTAGGAGATAAAAACCGACATGCTCTTCATCAAGCTGAAAGACGTCTAAAATATCTCCGGCCAGCTCCTCGCAGGGCTTGAATGCCCAAGCAAAACTCAATCCCGGGAGGTCCGGAGACGCCGTAGGAAGAAGCGCTGCTTGGACGTTGGCTGCAGCTTCCAGGTCGCTTCTCATCCGCGCGTTGACCCGACGCAGCGCTTCCTCTGCGCGCTTGCGCTCGCTAATATCACGTACCAAGGCAATCATGCGGGACCTGCCAGAGATATCGATAAACGAGGCTGAAATCTCAGCCGACAAGAATCTGCCTGTACTCGTCAAGCAAGTGAGTTCACTGGTCCATCCATGTCCATTGCGTGACACTGACTTCGCAAAAGCCTGCAACTCTGGCATCTCATTGGGATGAATGTCAGATATAGCCATAGAGAGCAATCTTTCTCGGGAATACCCGAGCATCTCACAGGCCTTTGAGTTGACGTCAATAATTTTGTCCCGCTGCGGATCTAGTATGAAAATTGCGTCGTTGGAGTGATCAAAAATCTTGTGAAATCGCTCCTCGCTCTGGCGCTGCGCCTGCTCCGCCCCCTTGCGCAGCAGTTCCGCCGCGGCCCGTGCGGCAAAGATCTTGAAAATCGGCATATCGCGGGGTTCAGCCATTGCCTTATCATCGATTACTGCCAGATGGCCCAAAACGTTGCCCGAAGGGTCCACGAGGGGGATAGCTAGATAGCTTTCCGCCCGCAACTTGACAAGATCGCTGTCCTTCGGAAAGAGCGCTTGGACACCCTCATGGTAATGGCGTATCTCCCCTCGCAAGACCTGCTCACAGGGTGTGTCAGCCAGGTCGTATTCGAAGTTGTCGCCGAAGCCTTCTCCCGTCCAACACGCCAGGGTGCGAACCCTGGTATTCCCCATTGGCAAACTCGGAAACAAAGGCACATCGGACGTGGAGCGCGGAGGCGAGGTTAGAGACAAGCGCGCGAAAGAACTCATCGCCTGTTGATGCTGCCGTCCCTGCGAGAATCGCACGTAACGTCTCATCCCATTCTGATCGGGCTTCTGCGCCATTCATTTCAACGATCCCATGGACTTCCGTCAGCTCATTTCTGCTTTCTTTCCGAGCCTTTGTTCATCGCGCACGTTGGATGGGTCGGAGCTGCACCTAGACTAACTCGATCGACATCGTCGGGCAAGGGGTTTGCTTCCAGCTGGCTGGCCAACTCCGGGAATTGCTGGAGGGTCTTTTCGGCAGCCTTCGGGATCATCTGGTACAGGCTCATCAAGCTTCTCGCGATACCCTGTTCCTCCGGTGAGAGAGAGTGACCTTACCCCCTGAAACGAGTCCAGGTTGAGTCTTAGTCACCGTGGACTTATTGGTCTCCCACGCATGGTCCTCTCTGCTGCTCTGAGTTGGCTGGAGTGGGGTGGAGTTGGTTTGGCGTGGTTACAATTTTGGTTACAAAACGCCGACTTTGGGTTGGTAAGGAAAGCGGCTATCTTTGTAACTTGTTGATTCTAAAGTGCCCAGGGTGGGACTCGAACCCACACGGGCCTACGGCCCCCAGGATTTTAAGTCCTGGAAGCCGGTTCTGTAAGTGCCTGCCAAATAAGCAGAGTTTTTCGGGTAGACAACCTGCAAGGTCCGGAAGAAAGATCACCGACCGGGACGGTCAGTGCACTTGAGATCAGCTGCTATACTCCTTCGTATGGACATCCGGATTCTCTACTGCAACACCTGAGGCACGTCCGGCACGAAGGCGGCGAGCTACGCTGCCAAGATCAAGGAAGCCTTGGGGTTCCCGGTCGAACTCGAAAAGGGTCGCAAGGGTCAGTTCGACGTCATGGTTGACGGACGCAGTATTGTCTCTCGAAAAGGGGGGCTGCTGGCGCTGCTCTTTCGCCGACCCTGGCCCGAGGCCGAAGATGTGGTTTCGGCTGTGAGGGAAGCAGTGGGATAACTCCCGCACAGCAGTTAATCGCCCCCCGATCGGGTCGAGACCGCTACGACCACTAACGTCGGAGCCGCTCGGAAAAGGGCCCTGTCGATGTCACCATCCAAGGGGCATTAGATTCTATGTGCCGGTGAATTACCGGGGGGAGTCTGATGAAATTACTGCCCCGGCCTCCCGGGAATCACCGGGAAGGTGGTCAGCGTGGGAACCTCGTCCGGGAAGTCCTGACCCGGGGCGTCATTCTGCCTGAGCGTCACCCGTGGTCCGCAAAAACTCGATCCAACGTGATTCTACCTGGCATTTTCGTCTCGCGGCAAACTCGCGGTACGGCCGAATTTCAGGTTGTGGTATGTTGGCCGCGTTTTTCGAGGGCTCGATGGACCATAAGCGGCTTTCCCGCAACGCCTACGAGATCGCGGAAGGGGAGAACTATACCCCCTAGATCAGCGAGCCTTTGTCCCAGTTCACGGTCAAGGCGGTGCTCTCCGGCGTGCTGCTGGGGATGTTGTTCGGGGCTGCCAACACCTACCTGGGGTTGAAGACCGGCCTGACGATCAGCACCTCGATCCCCGTGGCCGTGCTGTCCGTCGTCGCCTTTCGCCTGATCGGTGCCCTCGGTCTCAAGCACAATATCCTGGAGCTGAACATATCTCAGACAGTCGGCTCGGCCAGCTCGTCGGTCGCCTCGGGCGTGCTGTTCACGATTCCCGCGCTCTTCATCTGGGGCATGCCACCGGACTGGCGGCAAATGACGCTGCTGGCGATGGCCGGCGGGCTGATCGGCGTGCTGTGCATGATCCCGCTGCGGCGCTACCTGATCGTGCGCGAGCATGGAAAGCTGCCCTACCCCGAGGGAATGGCCTGTGCAGAGGTGCTGGTGGCGGCAGAGCAGGGCGGCAGGCAGGCGGCGAACGTGTTTCGTGGGCTTGGTTTCGGCATGCTGGCCAAGCAGCTGACAAGTGGGCTCAAGCTGATCCCCGGCAAGTTCCACGTCGCCTTGCCCTGAGAAGGGGCATCTGGCGGTCGGCGTCTCGCCGGCGTTGATCGGCGTGGGCTACATCCTGGGCATTCGCATCGCCACGGTGATGGTCGCCGGCAGCGCGTTGTCTGCGCTCGTCATCGTCCCTGCGATCTACCTCTGGGGAATGGACTTCTCCACGCCCTTCTACCCCGAGACCGAGCACTTGATCCGCAACATGTCTTCCGGTGCCCTGCGTGACCGCTACGTGCGCTACATCGGCGCCGGAGCGGTGGCTAGCGGCGGGATCATCACGCTAATCCGCTCGATCCCGACGATGGTCGAGTCGTTCAAGCTGGGGCTGGGCCAGCTCCAGACCGGCGCGGCGGCGGCGCTGAAGAGGACCGACCGAGACCTGTCGTTCCGGACGGTGCTGCTGATCCTGTTCAGGATCCTCGTCGTGCTAGCCGGCGTTCCCGGAATTCTGGGCTACATCGACTCGATCGTGGTGCGCGGTCTAGCCGCGCTGTTGATCGCGATCTTCGCCTTCTTCTTCGTCACTGTCTCCTCGCGCATCGTGGGACTGGTTGGCATGACCTCTAACCCGACGTCCGGGATGACGATCGCCACGCTGCTGGCGACCTCGGCGATCTTCTGGGCTGCCGGCTGGACCGACACTGGGCAAGGCGACCGCGCTGATGGTCGGCACCGCGGTCTGCATCGCCGCCTCGATCGCCGGCGACACTTCGCAGGATCTCAAGACCGGCTTCGTGCTGGGGGCCACGCCGCGGCTGCAGCAGATCGCCGAGTTGATCGGCGTCGTCACCTCGGCCGGTGTCGTTTGTTACGTGATCCAGACGCTGCACCGCAGCGTTGAGGGCGGGCTCGGAGGTCAGGAGCTACCCGCACCCCAGGGCGTGCTGATGGGCCTGATCATCGACGGCGTTCTGGACCAGAAGCTGCCCTGGTCGCTGATCTTCATCGGCGTCGGGATTGCACTGGTCGCCCACTGTGTCCCGCCTGCCCGTGCTGCCATTCGCGGTCGGCGTCTACCTGCCGCTGTCAACGATGGCGGCCGTGTTCGTGGGCGGCCTGACCCGCTTGACTTTGACGCGAAACCAGGACGACGAGACGGCCAATCGCCAGCGCGAGCAGGGCGTGCTCCTCGGGTCCGGCTTCGTAGGCGGCGAAGGCCTGACCGGCGTCGTGCTGGCGATCTGGGTCGTCGCCCACGGAGGCCGGAAGATCACCGGCTTTCCACTAGTGTTGGGAACGGTCGGCGACACACTGCTTGCCGCGGCGGCCATCGGGGGCATCGTCTGGCTGCTCTGGTTCTACGCGCGCACCGCGGCGCGCAGCGCGCAAGGATGAGTAGGAAAGGGGCAGTCTACGTTGTCCGCTATTGGGCTCGGAAGATTTCGCCACAGGCTTGGAGGCAGAACTCGAAGCCACTGGTTGACACAGACGAACTTTAGTACTCTTGCGACACGTTCTCTCCGCGTAAAGCTCTCTTGACCAGGTGTAGTGGTCCAGGTGTGCCGTGCAAAGGCACGTTGTTCCAGCAGGTGCAAGTCCTGCCCCGGTACAGGTCGTCCCGACCGGGTAGCTATCCCAGCGGCCATGGAGGTAACGAAACGGTCGAAGCCTGGGAGACATAAGGCGTGTCCCTACCAGAAACTCGTAACCCTTGAAATCATTGATGCTCGGCGAGCTCGCTGTCAATCTCCGAGCCGATGCCGAAAGTGCGCCGGGAGAAACGCTCTCGTATCAATTCGGCCTCAGTTTCGAGTGACGCGGCGTGGGGCTATGAAGTTTCTGGTAGGCACACCTTCTCGAGAAGCAACGGGAGACGACTCGATTGATTCGACGAGAGAAATCACTGGTCTGCCCATGGGTCTTTCATCGTGATGGAGAACCCATCAAGGACTTCTACGGCGCATGGCGTACAGCTTGCACGAAGGCGGGTGTCCCGGGACGACTGCTGCACGATTTCCGCCGAACAGCGGTTCGCAACCTGGTCAGGGCCGGTGTACCAGAGCGCGTGGCCATGCAGATGACAGGCCACAAGACACGCAGCGTTTTTGAGCGCTACAACATTGTAAGTGAGGGAGATTTGACTCAAGCGGCCCTGTTACTTGACAGAGCTGCTAAGTGAAATCGCGCGTAAATCCCAAGGCTGAGTGTGCAACGACCTACTAAGTCAACCACTTGGGCCGGGTTTTCCGCCAACCGAATACCCGAAACATTAGGAAAGATTGGGAAGTAGAGTGGGAGACAAATGGGAGACACTCAAATTGGCTGCTGAGTTCTCAGGAGTTCTGAGGGGGGAGGCTGTCGATGTCACCATCAAAGGGCATGAGATTTATGTACCGGTGAATTGGTGAGCCTGATGGAATTACCGCCCCGGGCGGCCGGGGATCACTGGAAAAGTGGTCAGCGTGGGCACTTCGTCCGGGAAGTCCTGGCCCGGTGCATCATTCTGCCTCAGCGTCACCGCCACCAGAGGCTGATCCGACTCCACCGTCAGCAACCCCTCCATCTCTTGCGCCTGAGCAATGACGTCCTGGTTCTCGAACAACTCGGAAACGAACAGGGCAAAGTGACTGCCCGGTACCAGGGGATCCAGTATTCGTTCCGCAATCACGTTGAACCCCTGGTCATAGAGTCGCACCGTGACATTGGCGTCGGGAGAGCCTTCCTCGGCCGGGTAGACCAGGGCTAGTCCCGTGTCTCTGTCCTCCAGGGAATCGACGACGACGGAGAACTCGGTGAGCTGACTGGAAGCCGCGACTCCCGCTTCCACCAGCGTGATGTCATTGGCCAGGTCTCTACGGGTAAAGACGACGACGCCTCCCACGTCCGGCTCGGCAAAGACCCGTGCATAGCCCACCTGCAGATCGGCCGTTCCGGGAGTCTGCAGTGAAATCGACTCTCCTTCTTTCAGCTCGAATTCAAAACGGGAGTCGGTTCCCAGCTCTCCCAGGGTCAGCTCCCATGGGTTCTCCATCCGGTGAGGAGAAAAACTCTACCTGCACGGCACTGTCTGCCCCGGCCATTGGCCAGGACCAGGGTACAGAGAAGCTGGATGTTGGCAATGGAGCCGTCGGCAAACTGGGGAAAGAAGAAAGATCCCAGAAGTTGAGCCGGACCTCCCGGCTCTACAACAGTTCCGTTGGCGGAGAGATCGTCGTCTCCCCGGCTGCCGTCAATGAAGTGCAGGTCCAGTTTCCCTTCCGAGACTTCAACCCCGGTCAGATCATCCCAGACAAAATCGTACCAGTGATCGGTTCCATTGCCTGGGGTGGGACCGAACTTGTAGTAGGTGTCGATCTCCAGGCCGTCGGGCAACAGAAGTTCGACGGATGTAGCTGTACCCGGATCCAGACCCTGGGCCGAGAACTCAAACAAGCCCAGGGGGAAGACGACGCCCGGGGGCAGATCCATCGGCGACGGGTTCTCGACAGCCTGCACGGAGACGAGAGAAGTCCCCTGGGCCGAGATCAGGCTGACGTACTCTCCCGTCACGGCGTTGGGCAGGGAAGCCACGTGGGCCTGTTCGCTGTCGGCGGTTCCATCATTGTTGGCGTCACCTCCGTTGGGAGCTTCATTTTCAATACTGTCATCCACACCATCGCTATCGTCGTCGGGGGCTTCGGACAGGTAAGGAAAGACATAACCGCCCCAGCATCCGGCATGGAGTTGTCATCCGAGTCGCCGTTGATGCCGGTGGCGTTGCTGTCCTCCAGGAAAGCACCGACCACTATCGTGTCATCGGAATGTACCTGCCAAACCGGTCATCAACGCCGGTACTGGAGGCCTTG
>CBDAPI010000014.1:0-1022590 GCA_965198355.1 Acidobacteriota bacterium | reverse complement strand
GGTGTCGCAGGGTAGTGGAAGAGTCGGGCAACCTCTCTACGACCGATTATGGGCAGTGGTTTCCTGCCCACCAGGTATCAGGGTGTAAAGTTCCGATCGGTTGGAGACCCGGTTCTCCACCTGTCGAACCCACCCGGAGTCAGCCCCAAAACGCGACGCCGTATGCTCGACGATCTGGCTGAACTTAATCAGCTGAAGCTGGACGACTTCGGGGATCCCGAGATCGCCACTCGTATCGCTCAATACGAACTTGCGTACCGCATGCAAGCTTCCGTTCCTGAGCTGACTGACATCTCCGACGAGCCCGCTCACATTTTCGACCTGTATGGTTCCGACTCGAAAACACCTGGGACTTATGCTGCAAATTGCCTGTTGGCTCGGCGCCTGGCTGAACGAGGAGTGCGCTTTATTCAACTGTTTCACCGAGGGTGGGACCAGCATTTTTTCCTGCCCAAGCAAATCACCGCGCAGTGCCGCGACACCGACCAGGCGACGGCGGCCTTGATCAAGGATCTGAAGCAACGCGGACTTCTGGAGGACACCCTCGTGATCTGGGGCGGGGAATTCGGAAGGACTGTCTACTGTCAGGGCCGTTTGACGGGCGACAACTATGGTCGCGACCACCATCCCCGCTGCTTCACCATGTGGATGGCAGGTGGCGGAATCAAGCCCGGCACCATCTATGGAGAAACCGACGACTTCTGCTACAACATCACCAGGGATCCGGTCCATGTGCACGACTTGAATGCCACTATCCTCCACAGCCTGGGAATCGACCACACCAAACTCACCTTCAAGTTCCAGGGCCGCGACTTCCGGCTTACGGACGTGCACGGCAACATCGTCGAGAGGATTTTGGCCTGAGGGTCTCCCGATCTAAATGGTTAATTTGTAAAGGTTTGGCAAGGTTTGGTGCTTCATCAGGGAAGTGTTGTTGACTTTCTCCGACTATCCTTCCGATTTCACTATAAGGGATGAAGGCGATTCGGAGGTGCCCGGAACTTTTTTTTCGTCCTTCCACGTTTGCTTGTAAGCGTACCCGCTTCTGGCCTGAGTCCGATCCTCCCAGATGGTAGAATGCCTGTTTTCTTGACACTATAGAGGAAATCCCCCGATGCAAAAGTCGAATCAAGTGATGCGAGTCTCTGTTGTGTTGAAAGTATTGGTCTTCCTGTCGGGAGCTGCCCTGGCTCAGGCAACGCTGGTCGTTCTTTGTAGCGACAGTGCAGGTAAGCCGCTCAAGAAGGTCGAGGTGTCTCTGCAGTTGTTGGAGACGCGACAGCTTCTCGAAACGATCAGGTCAGACCGCAAGGGAAGAGCTCGTTTCAAGAAGCTCACCGGGGGCTACTACAGGATATGGGCTCGAAGAGAGGGCTTTCAGCCAGTCTATAGAGAGTTTCTGAATTTGGAGGAGGGCTCGGAGAGGTCAGTGGATCTGAGGTTCGAACCCGGAGACTTGTCACAGCTCCTCTACTTTGAAGACTCCGCGTCCTTGCAAAAAGCTCAGCAACTCTACCTAGAAGGGGCTCAGGCCCTGCTAGGGCGCCAGATTGACCAGGCCGAGGAGAAGTTACTGGCAGCCCGGAAGTTGAATCCGTCCGACCCGTATATTTTTGAGTACCTGGGCATCGTGTTTCTCAACCGGAGGAACTGGAAGGAAGCCCGGGAGAATCTCGAGAAGGCTGTTGAGCTCCTGGAGATGTTAGGCAGCCTTCGGACGGATGAGGAGCGAATTCAGATCCAGCAGCGTCGCCAGAGCCTGGAGCAGCTCTCCGCCGAGATTCCCCTCATGCAGGTCGAGGACCAGGTCGAACAGGCCGTGCAGGCCCGAGAATACCCCCAGGTTCTAGATCAGATTTCGAAACTCCTTGAGCTGAACCCGGAAAAGGGCGGGTATCATTACAACCTGGCCCTGGCCTACCTGCACTCGGACCGGATCGACGAAGCCCATAAGCTAAAGCTGGGGGCACTGATCGACGACCACGAGAAAAACGCCGAAGTAGCCAAAGCCAGAGAGCAGCCGGACGAGCCTTCCATCGAGAAAGAGCTGGCCGAGTTGTACCTGCAAGCCGAACGCGATGCCCAGGCCATAGATGCGTTTCGAAGCTTCTACCTGCACAGTGGAGAGAATCCCGATCAGAGTCTAGTCAAGAAGGCAAAAGAGTCGGTGCGCAAAGGGAACAAGGCCCTGGCCATCCTGATTTACGAGAGCATCATCCGGGCCAGCCCCGACTTTGCCGAGGCCTATTTTCAGCTGGGCATGCAACGTTACTTTGATACCCAGTACGAAGAGGCTAAGAAGCTTCTGCGGCAGTATCAGAAGATCGGCCAGGATCCGGGCAATCTTCAGAATGTGGAAGCCACCCTGGTTGTGATCAGCCGGGCCGAAGGCCAGTAACAATAAGATGCGGAAGAATCGTCCCGACTATCCTTCCGGTTTCGATATGAGGTTTAAACCCGTCTTGGAGTCGCGTAAGTCCCTCTATTTGAAAGGCTTAATATGGGCTCGGATCTCCGAGATTACGTTTTGAGTGGATTCAGTTTCCTATTGTTTCGAGGGATTTCGGCTGCAGACTGCCGCTAGTAGAGTTCCGAGCACACAAACTCAACCCGCGCACTTGGGGAATCTCCAAGCGCAGCTCTCCCACTCGAGTCTGAATCCGCTTGCCTTTGAATCCGTTTCGGTAGCCTCGGCGGCTGGCTGTTCTCTCGTAGGCCTCTGCTCCCAAAAACTCGCTTCTCTCCACCTGCATAGCCACATTGAACAACTTCTCCAGGATCCCTCGAAAGGCTTCTGTCCCTTCCTCGATCAACTCCTCCAAAATCTCCCGTGGTACTCTCTTTTCCAGGTCTGGGTTCAATTGATTCTCCTTTCCAGATTGTCGTTCTGTTTTTGGAGAATCCTGTCCCAGACCTCTGTCTTTCCGACCCAGGTCTGACCAGAATTTACAGAAAAGAAGTTACGCTACTATGTCACTCGTCGTCCTTTCGGGATTTCGTGCCAGCCTGAGAGGCACCAACTGGCTGATGCGTTATGACGGCGCCAGGCTCTTGATCAAATATCGGTCCTATCTAAACCATCACTTGCCGGAAGGCGATTTGGTGGTCGTCGAAATCAACTTATCAGAAATTGAGTGGATCAGGGCTTTCAAAGAAAAGCGGATAGTTCCGAGTATGGGAGGGGACGGACCGCAGACGGAATCCTGGACCTATCTCGATCTCTGCCTGAACCACAAGGATACGGCGAAGCTTCTGGAGTACTTGCGACAGGAGCGTCTGCGCGGGCCTGGCAAAGCTTTTTGGCCGGCGTTCCCACCCACCGGAAAGCGACAAGTGATCAAATCCAAGTATCTGCATTATCCGGTGAGACTTGTCGAAGACAACCTCATCCGGATCGATTGGAAAAGCCACCGCACCTCCATTACACCAAAGATCGTCAAGACCCTGAAGATACTGGGGGACAAGCTCAGAATTCTAGAGCAGGAGAGAGATGTCAAGGTCAATGATTTTACCTCGCTTGAGAGCTTGGACGCTGAACAACAGGAGCAAATGATCCGTCAGCTAGCAGAATCCGGCGATACGCTGGCAACAGCGAAGGTTGTAAAAGACTTGTACGGCTACAGCACAACGGAAGCAGAGAAATACGTGAGAGAGCTACTTGGGCATCAATCAGGGGGCGCAAATCACCACGTCGATAGGTGAATTCAGATCGCTTTCCTTTACAGAACCGGGCCGTCTGCTGGCGCACGTGGACTTTCCTGGTCCTCATCGCGTAGGGCGGTACGGAGTGGATGTCAGGACGATCGAAGAAGTGGCGGCAGAAGCACTCGCCCACGATCCCGGGATCGAAGTGGATCTGGTCGATGAGATCGGCAAGATGGAGTGTCTTTCAGACCGGTTCGTGCGCTTGATGCGTCGGTTGCTTGACTCCGACAAGCCGGTTGTCGCCACGATCGCCCGCAGGGGTAGAGGGTTCCTCGCCGAAGCAAAGCAGCGGGAGGATACCGAACTCTGGATGGTGACGGTCCAGAATCGGGACGACCTCGTTCAGAGGATCCTGGATTGGGTCGCTACTGCCTGATGGGATCATCCGGGGACCAGTCTCCCGCGTCTGGCGGCTCGACCCATGGACACCGATCTCAACAACTCCGCGGGCACAATTGGTGACACTATGCTCTTATAAAGCAAAGCCACCCCGGAGGAGTTCATGAAGAGATTGTCAAGCGTAATCCTCTCTCTCGCCGTTCTAGCGGCCGTCGTGCTCAAATGCCGGCTGTCCAACTGAGAGTACATGGGGATGTCAGTGAATCGTTCTAGCCATAACAAGTACCAGAAGAAGATTTTTGCTCAGGAGGCCGACGGCTTCTATAAGCCCATACCTGACGAGGTCGAAAAACGCTTGCAGCGTATCGTAGCTACGGCAGCGCTTTCCAGGGGCGAGCGCGTGCTCGACGTTGGAACTGGCACGGGAGTCCTCATTCCCCACATTCGGCAGCGAGGAATTGACGAGGTTGTAGGATGCGATCTGAGCCCAGCGATGCTCGCTAAGGCCCAGGAACAGCATGACGGGGTCACTTTCTGGTTGGGAGACGTCATCGATCTACCGGAAAGCCTGGGCCGTTTCGATGTCGTATTCCTCAACGCGATGTTCGGCAACGTGTGGGACCAGCAAGCGACGTTGCAGAAAGTCACTGGTATGCTACGAAGGGGTGGACGAATCTGTATAAGCCATCCCCTAGGTTCGCGTTTTGTCGCTGAACTCAATCGCGGTGATCCTCGGCGTACTCCCCATCTTCTTCCTAATAAACAACGTTTGCATGTACTTATACGTGGAATCCCACTCAAGGTGATGCACTACTACGATGAGAAGGATTTCTACTTGCTAGTTCTCAGAAGGTCGTGACTATGGCGGCTCCAACACTCTCCCCTATCGCGGGAGCTGTGCCCAGGGCTGGACTCGAAGCCGTACGACGCCCCAGAACAGGACCAGGAGGCAAAGAACCGTGCCATATCTCTCTCCTCACGCTCATTCCGGCACCCAAAAATGCACTTTTTGTGGATCCTTCGATTCTAGGCCCCCTACCCCCCGGAGGCATCCTGGAAAGACTCGGGCATGGGCATTTCAAATTTCCCCTCAGGTTTCTTCTACTGTGTGGAAACAACACATGGCTCTGCATTGTAGGCATGTCCGGAGCACAGCGGCCACAACCAAGCCCGCGTTTGCCTCCAAATACGGAGGGTAAGTAGCCAGTAGTCACGGGCACAGCGTGGGCACAGTCCCTTTTTAAGCCATTGTAAACAGGGGACTTACGAAGCGAACACTAGATTCCCGATCTGGTGCGCATCTGATCTCGTATCAGCACCTCCCTTGAATCCGCCACTTTTCGAGCTTGGCCGCCTATCCCCCGTGCCGGGTTTGGGGTGCTGGAGCCACCCGTGCTCCTCTGGTGTTTCCTGACAAATTCGCTAGAGGAACACGATAACATTCAAATTATCAACAGCTTGCTCCCGGTCGAGTCCACCATAAGATTCGCTGGACCAGCTCACCACTCATTGCCTTCACAGGCCACGCTGCCAGCCCAGAATAGGACACCAAAGATCGCTGGCCCACTACAGTGGAGATGTTCTTCGCTACTTTGCGTTTGGAACTTGGTGCTTGGGATTTGTTTGGAATTTGGTTTCTTGCATAGAGCTTGACCGACCATACGATCTTCACACTTTCTCACCGGTTGGTGGTCAGTGTCCTCGCCTGCTGCACTTTCCCGGGTGGGCGCGTGTTTTCGCCCGTCTGTCCGGTGGCATCGTCTCCCAGGTCCCGTCGAGCCTGCTCTGCCAAGGCTCGCAACTGCTCGACAACTTCGGGATGCTCGTCAGCCAAGTTGACCGTTTCGCCAATGTCCGCGTCCAGATCGTATAACTCCAGGGTCGACTCCCAGCCGGACTTTCCCTCGCGCCGAACAAACCGCCCCAGATGGAGCTTCCATTTTCCGGAACGGATCGCGGCCAGCGATCCTACCTGATAGTAGTAGAATCTATCATGGGGGCTGGCGGCTCCTTCTTCTCCCAGCATGAGCGAACGGATATCCTTGCCATCGATGATACGATCCGGTGGAGGTGCACCCCCGGCGAGCTTCGCCAAGGTTGGTAGCAAATCCATCGTCGTCGCCACGTCACCGGATATCGTGCCGGTCGGTATCCGTCCGGGCCAGCGCATGATGCAGGGAACCCGTAATCCCCCCTCCCAGGTACTCGCCTTGCCCCCCCGGAGGGGGTGGCTCCTGCGTGCCGCACCACCGTTATCCGACAGAAAGATCACGAGCGTGCGATCGTCTATGCCAAGCTCCTGGACGGCTTCCAGGACTTGACCTGTAGACCAATCGATCTCTTCGATAACGTCGCCATAGATCCCGTCGGCGCTCTTGCCACGAAAGGCTTCGCTTGCACGGAACGGGTAGTGAGGCATGGTGTGAGGTAAGTACAGAAAAAACGGCGAGTCCTTGTGCTTCGTAATGAACTGGATGGCCTCCTCGGTATATCGGCGGGTAAGCTGCGCCTGGTCGGGTTCCCCTTCGATGACCTCGTCGTTCCGAAGCAACGGCAGCGGCGGAAATCCGTACTGGGGGAAGGTGTCTCGCCCCTGATCGTTGGAGTAGGGAAGTCCGAAGAAATAATCGAATCCATGCCGTGTGGGGAGAAACTCGGGTTGGTCTCCAAGGTGCCACTTCCCCACGATGCCGGTTGCGTAGCCCCGCTGAGAGAGAATCTCGGCAATAGTGATTTCGTCCGCACTGAGTCCACAGGTATTCCCCGGACTCAAGACGCCTCTGCCTTGTTCGTTCTTGTGCAGGCCGACGCGTCTCGGGTAGCTCCCGGTCATCAAAGAGGAGCGCGACGGGGTACACAGGCCGGCAGTGACATAAAAGCTGGTGAACTTACGTCCTTCCGCCGCCATGCGATTCAGATGCGGCGTACGATGATTGGTCGAGCCAAATGGACCGATGTCCTGGTAGGCCAGGTCGTCGCAGAGAATGATAATGAAATTAGGTAATGGCTCGACCGCACGATCATGATCCGGGGAGCACGACGGCGGCCCGGCCAAAGTCAAGAGCACAATTCCCAAGATCCAATTTGTTCTCGGAAGGCACATGGTCGTTCCTTAGAGCCGATGGCGATGTTAACAGTCCTCTTCGAGAGCTGGCCTTGCTAGCCCGGATTATGCAAGAACCGTAATCCGCTGTTGAAAAAGGGCTCGAGAAGTGGCCCAACTCGGAAGCGGGCAGTTGTGACAGGCGGATTTGCGAAGAATATCGGTTGGCGAGGCGTTTGAGTGGTTGGGGGAGTGAATTTCAGACAGATCTGGGCCTGGATGAGTGTCGGAAGCGGTTTTTCGGGGAACTGGGAGAAGCTAGCTGGAGTTCAGGCGACTCAAGACGAGGTGGAAGAGGGGTTGTTCGGGAAAGGCTGAGGAAAGATGGACCCAGATGCGTCGAGTGGTTTGTCGGATCCGGGCCCCGATCTTGAGGACACGACGACGTAAGGTTTCGATTTCGAGCTTGTGCCAGGGGGTTCCGTGCAGATAGTCGCGCAGGCGCACGAACATCTGGTAAGCCAGTGCATGCAGGAGGAGTCGAAACTGATTGGCCAGGAATCGATGACAGCTGAGTCGGTCCATGCTCAGATGATTCTTAAAGGCCTTGATGAAGTTCTCGGTCTGCCCTCGGTCGGTGTAGTGGTCATAAAGTGATTGGGAGCAGAGATCGTCCCGGTTGGTGACCACAAAGCGACGATTGATCCCGCGCTGATCGACCTCCACTTTGACAATGACGCGACGGGATCGATCCCAGCTGTTGGCTCGATAAAGAAACTCGTCAAACTGACGCTGTTTTTCCTCCCGCTCAACGAACCTTTCCCGAGTCGAATCCAGCAGGGGCTCGACCACTCGCTGCAGGCGAGGGTTGCGACTTAACCCAATGACATATTGGAGTTGATTCTCTTCACCTTCACAGAACTCGTAGAGCCGAGGCGTGGCAAAGCCGCTGTCGGCCCGAATCTCAATCTCGACATCCGTCCCCACTGCTTGTCGGATGGCCTCCACGACGCGCTTCAGAATGGGCACGATGTGAGAGGCAGCCCCCTTGTTGCCAGGTCTCAACACGGCACAGACCAGGTCTCCCGTGGCGGCATCGAAGATCAGCAAAGGATGCAGAATGTGGTTTCGGTAATACCCGTGGTAGAAGGCCAACTCCTGTTGGCCGTGAGTGTGGTCGTCGGTACTGTCCAGATCCAGGATGATCTTGGCGGGACGTCTCTTCTTCAGGGAGCGCACATAACGGCGTAGCAGCCACCGGCTCAGACGCATCAGATCCTTCTTGGTGACGGAGTTCTCCAAGCGGGAGAAAGTCGGCTGGGTGGCCAAATCGGGATCGCTCTCGGGCAACTGATCACAGACTGTCTTGAGCATCGGATCCGAGCGCAGCGTATCGGCGTCATTACAGTCTTCGTAGCCGGCCACGATCTGCAACACTCGTTGTCGGATCAACTTCAACAGGTCATGACGAATGTAGCGTCGGTCCCGGCTTTCCGCAATACACGAACTGAAGCCCTCGCACAATCGATGTTGCCGATCCAGCGATCCAAACAACAACCATCCTGCGTCGGAAGTGAGGCTCCCCCCATCAAAACGAGCTGTGATGTCTCTGTGGCTGTGAAATGGCAGGGTATTCTGGCAGACTGTTTTCAACATAGCCGTAGCTCCTGTTTAGGGTTGTTTTTATGTAAACCCTTTTATATCAGAGAGCTACGGCTTTTTTTCTGGACCCAAATCTCACTCGGATTCAGATCTCTTGCATAATCCGGGCTAGCTGCCCGTGGTGGAAGTCCCACGGACTGCTGGTAGCGTCATCCTATTCACAGCAGCGTGCATTCAGTCTGGTAATTCCAACCGCGCGAGCAGACTCCGGGTTCGCTGCAGAGGAGGACTGCAGGTCGGCAGGTCAAGCCTGAGGGTCTTCAGATCTTCTGCCCTGTCCACGTCATACCAGTGCGGCAGTTCGAACCATCGCCGGTCACCGAGACGGGCGCGCGTTTGCGCCAGAACCTGCGAGGTCCCCCAGGCAATATTCTGAAAGATTTCCGGAGCGGGTTGGGAGAGGCCGAGAAGATAGTAGCCTCCATCGGCAACTGGGCCCAGGACAACCGGATGGCTGTGAAGCTCTCGATAGGCTTCTTCGATGTGAGAAACTGGGAGTGTCGGAGAATCAGCTCCAAGGAACACGACCCTTCGATTCGTCTGGGCCAGCCCCAGGTAGGCGTTCCACAGACGTTGTCCCAGGTCATTGCCGAACTGGGGCCTGATGGAGAGATGGTCCGGGAGACGATGCTTTCTGGCAAGGCCCCTATTCTCTTCGTCGCTTGAGTCGGCCAGAAAAAGAAACAGTTGTGCCGGAAGGACAGCCAGGCGATCGATGACGTCGAGGAGAAAGGCCTCGTAAAGCTGCAGGGCTGGCCCGTCACCAATCGTGGCCGCAAGCCTGGTCTTCACTTTTCCGAAGCGGGGAAAGCGAGCAAAAAGGGCCAGAGCTTCACTCAATCCGGACTTCCAGGTTCCAGAAAATAAAGTCTCTCCAGCTGTCGGGTGGCTTGCGCTGCTGCAACTGCAACCGAATCTTGTGATGGAATCCGTTCGGTGCTTTCGGCTTCTTCAACAGGCCCAGCCCCGCCTCCTCGGGCGTTCGGTTTCCCTTCCTCCGGTTGCAGGCTATGCAGCACGTCACAATGTTCTCCCAGGTCTTCGGTCCGCCCCGGGCTACCGGGATTACATGATCATAGGTCAATTGAGCTGCCTTGAAGCGTCGGTCGCAATACTGGCAGGTGTGGTGGTCGCGGGCATAGATATTGGTTCGGGAGAACCGGACGCGACTGTGGTAGGGTCTCATTTTCACATAGTGCAGGAGGCGCAGGACCGAGGGCATGCGCAGGGTCAGTGAAACGCTTCGGATTTCTCGATCGTACTCGGCGACTACTTCGACTTTGTCCTGAAACAGCATTCGGACAGCGCGTCGCCAGGAAACAATCTGAAGCGGCTCGTAGGTTGCATTCAGGACGAGTGTCGAATTCATCTCCCTGCATTGCCCTCAAAGGAGGCTCCCATCACTAGATCTGGGTAAGAGACTCTAGCATAACGATTCTTAAGTCGCCTGTTTTCTTTTCGAGCCTCCAGGACTTGAAGTTTGAGGCCTCGAGACATAGAAAAGAGGCTTCGACTTCAAACTTGGCAATAGGGTCTTAGACGCGTGCGCTCATTTCGATCTTTCTTTTCTACTGTCCTCCACGAAGCCCGGGATCCCGAGACCCTGGTAGCGGCCCTGCAGGGACTCTGGCCTCATCTGGCAGGGGAAGAGATCTCCGCCCACAGCCGGCCCACAGCCATTCATGACTCCAGCCTCACTGTGGAAGTGGCTTCCGCGAGATGGGCCAGGGAACTGGTTGGCCTAGAGCAGATGCTGGTGGAGAGAATCAATCGTTTCTGGGACGACACGCTGATTGATCAAATTGAGTTCCGGATACGTCTAGGTCAGTGACTCGGCGAGGTACGAAATCGCTACTGCTGGTCCCGCGGGGAAAGACTGATCGAGTTGTTTCCGGGCAGGCCGAAGATTTATAATCGGGTGTTCTTATGGTCAAACAGATAGTGCCCGTCGCAAGGTTGTTTTGCGGCGCCGTTGAGAAAAGATGACTTCTCTCCTGTTCGCGGCTCTCCTGATTGCCCTTCCTACCGTCCAGAGCTCCACGGACCTCGGATTGCATTCTGAGCAGGCGCGGGCCTACTACCACTTCAGCCTCGCCCAGTTGCTCCAGTTCGAAGGAGAGCAAGAAAGAGCTATCGCAGAGCTTCGCAAGGCCCTCGAGTACGATCCAGAAAGCTCCAATCTGCACTTTTCTCTGGCCCAGGCCCTGGCTGACAGCGCCCTTCTGGAAGAATCCACAAGTGAGTGCAAGAGAGCTATCGAACTGGATTCCGAGAATGCCGATCCTCACTTCCTTCTAGGTTTGATCAACAAGAGTCTCTTTCAGAGGGGTCGATCTCATTTTTTGGAACCGGCCATCGAGGAACTCGCCCGGGCAGTAGAGTTGGATCCCCGCAACATGGAAGCCCTCTCCGCCCTGGGTCAGCTTTATTCTGTGGCCCAGCGCTGGGAAGAGGCTGCCCGCACCTACCAGCAACTGAGGGCGCTCCGTCCCGATATCCACGGGCTGGATCTGTTTCAGGCCCAGGCCCTGGCCAATCTGGGCCGGACGGAAGAGGCGATCGACGTGCTTCAAGATGCTGCTGAGGATCCAGCCGCCCAGCTCGATCGGATAGTGCTGCTGGCTCAGCTGTACACGAGCGCAGAGAGATTCGATGACGCCATCGGCACCTACGAACAGGCCGTCGAGCTGACCCAGGAGGGCCAGAATCGCTGGAATCTGCAGTTCACTCTGGGGGGCCTGCTGATCCGACAGTCTCGCTTTGCAGAGGCCGAGGAAATCCTCGAAAAAGTGGTGGAAGGAGGGTCAACCGACCCTCAGGCGCTGGTCGCGCTGGGAAAGGCCCAGGAAGGGTCGCGTCACTACTCCACGGCAGTGGAGAGTTTTCAGAAGGTTTTGAAGCTGGAACCGGACAACCTGGAAGGCAACTACTACCTGGCCTCTTCCCTGAGAAACCTGGGGCGGCGGGATGAAGCCATCGAGCGCCTTCACCACCTCCTGAGTCTTACTGAGTCGAACTCCGCCTCCTCTTTGCCCGCGGCCGGGCACTACCGCACCCGCTTCCGACAGTTTCTGGGCGTTCTGTACCAGGAAACGCGGCAACACGAAATGGCCATTCAGCTGTTCCAGGAGCTGTGCCAGGACCAGCCCGACGATGTACAGGCAAAGCTTGGTCTCGTTTACGCCCTGAAAGAAGGCAACAGGCTCGACGAAGCTCGAAAGCTCAGTTCTGAGCTACTGGCGCAGGAACCTGACAATCTGAATATCCTGATCACTCATGCTCGGATTCTCTCCAGCGATGGCGAGCTAGGTGCTGCCGCTCAATTGCTCAAAGAAGGGTTGAGAAAGAAGCGGAAAAGCGGCCCCGGTAATGAGGAGGTAGAAGAGTATTACCTGTCTGTCAGCCAGCTCTACAGCGAGCATGGGCACTACGATATGGCCCAGAAAATTCTGGAAGAAGGTCTTGCTGAGCAACCTGGAAGTCAGGCCCTGATTTTTAACCTGGGTTCTGTGTTTGAGCGTCTGAATCAGATGGCCGCCGCTGAAGAACAGTTCAAGAGGGTGCTAGCTAAGAATCCGGAGCATGCAGCCGCCTTGAACTATCTTGGTTACATGCTGGCCGATCGCGAACTGCGACTCGAGGAGGCTCTTGGGTACATTGAGCGCGCGCTGGCACAGGACCCTCACAACGGGGCCTATCTGGACAGCCTGGGCTGGGTATACTTCAAACTCAGCAGGTTCGAGTTGGCCGAAAAGAACCTGAAGCAGGCGATCCAGATCAACGACGGGGACCCGACTATCCTCGAACATCTTGGTGACCTCTACCTCAGACTAGGGGATCACCCTCGTGCTCTGAACTACTACCGCAGATCAGTGGCCCTGGCGGAGGATCCCGAGGAACTCGAGAAAATAGAGGCGAAGCTAGTGGCCCTGGAGAAACAGTTCCCTGAAACAAGCCGGTATCGGAAAGAGAACCATTAACAGTCCGCGGTGAAAGTCGCGCCGCGGTTGGACTTCCACCACGGGCTGCCAGACCTCGTCCTCGCCCCGTGGGCGGAGCTCTCACATCTCAGTGCGTTGACTCGACGTCGAGGGTACCAGGGTTCCAATGTTCCAGAGTTCCAAGCCCGGATCGGCCATGCGGGATTAAACAGAATGCAAGTCAAGTCGTTTGCGAAGATCAACTGGATCCTGAAGGTTCTGGGCCGCCGCCCCGATTCCTTCCACGAAGTAAGCACCGTCCTGCAAACGGTTGACCTGGCTGATCGGATCTCGATCGAGTTGATCCCGTCGGACAGGATCGGACTGAAAACAGCGGGCTACGAGGTCGCTCAAGGTGAGAAGAATCTGGCCCACCGTGCGGCCTCCCTGCTGAAGCGGGAGTTCTCGGTTCGCACCGGGGCCAGGATCTTTCTGGAGAAACGGATTCCCGTTGGGGCCGGTCTGGGTGGAGGTTCTTCTAATGCAGCGATGGTCCTGCTCGGATTGAATGGACTCTGGGATTGTGGGGCGGATGCGGAACGTCTGCAGAAGCTGGGTCAGCAGCTCGGCTCTGATGTCCCCTTTTTCCTGTTGGGGGGAACCGTCTGGGGCCGATCTCGGGGCGAACAGCTGAGCCCTCTCCCGGATCCTCCTCAGGAACAGCTTGTCCTCTGCTACCCGGGCTTCCCCATGTCGACGGAAGAGGCCTATGCCATGGGACAGTGGGCTCCTCTGAACGCGACCTCGAATCGGTTGACAAAGACCAGGACGGATACTAAAATCCGACGTTTCTGTGACTATGCGGAGGGTGGTCGGCGGGTTCATGTGCTTATTGAGAACGACTTCGACGCTCCACTGCTGAAACGCTTTCCCCAACTCTCAGAAACCCATCGGGCACTGGAGAAGGCCGGGTGCGAATATGTCGCACTTTGCGGAAGCGGTTCAACGGTTGTCGGAGTTCCTTCACAGAGCCAAGAGAAGCTCGTAACGGAAAGACTCTGTCACGCCGGAGTAGGACAAGTCTTTCAGACTTCAACTCTTGCTCGGCATCAGTACCAGACAGCTCTTCAGAAGACCGGGGTCGGGCTGGGAGTTTTCGCATGTTGAAAGTTTTTGCTGGAAGTTCGAATCTGGAATTGGCGGAGGAGATCTGTCAATACCTTGGTGTCCCACCGGGGGAACAATCTCTGCGACGCTTCAGCGACGGTGAGGTTGCTTACCAGGTCCTGGAAAACGTCCGGGGAGCAGACGTTTTTGTAGTCCAGCCCAGTTGTCCGCCTGTCAACGAAAGCATCATGGAGATGCTGATCATGATCGACGCCTTCAAGCGTGCGTCGGCTCGACGGATAACAGCTGTCCTGCCCTATTACGGATACGCCCGACAGGACAGGAAAGACAAGCCTCGCGTCCCCATTTCGGCCAAGATTGTGGGAGATCTTCTGACGGCGGTCGGAGCTGGCCGCCTGTTGACAATGGACCTTCACGCGGGCCAGATCCAGGGCTTCCTGAACATCCCGGTAGATCATCTTTTTGCCGCCCCGGTAATTCTGGAACATCTGGCAACTATGGGGCTGAACAACCCGGCCATCGTGTCACCTGATGCCGGTGGCGTTGAGCGGGCACGCTTTTACGCAAGACGACTGAAGGCCAATCTTGCCATCATTGACAAACGTCGAGTTGGCGCTAATGAGGCCGAAATCATGAACATTATCGGCGAGGTTCAGGGCCAGGAGGTGGTTGTGGTGGACGACATGATCGACACTGCCGGCACCCTGGTCAAGGCGGCAGAAGCCCTCAAAGATCAGGGGGCGACACACGTTTATGCAGCGGCCACACACGGGGTATTGTCGGGACCGGCCATACAAAGACTTCGCGAGTCTGCCGTGGAAAGAGTGATTGTGACCAATTCAATCGAAGTGAGCGAGGGAAAACGAATCGACAAGCTGACAGTTCTGAGTGTTGCCTCGCTGCTGGGTGAGGCGATCCGATCCATCCACGAGGAAACCTCGGTCAGCAAACTGTTCATTTGATACTGTTCTGGAGAGCCAGAGGAGAACCCGACCATGCCTGATTTTGTTTTGACGGCACTGCCCAGAAAGGAGTCGGGGAAAAATGCCAACCGTCGGCTCCGTGCCAGCGGGCAGATCCCGGCGATTGTTTACGGAAGGGCCATGGATCCAGTGTCTTTGGCTGTCGACCCTAGAGAAATCTTCTCGATATTGCATTCCGAGTCCGGCCGCAACACCGTCTTCAAGCTGAAAATCAATAAGAAACAGCTGGACGTGCTGATCCGCGAACTACAGGTAGACCCGATTCGAGGCTACCTCCTGCACGCCGACTTCCAGACGATCTCGATGGACGAGAAACGGGCTTTCAACGTGCCCATTGATTCTGTCGGTGAAGCCGAAGGAGTCAAGGGCGGGGGCATCCTCGACATCGTGGTCCGGGAGATTGAAGTGGAGTGCCTTCCCAAGGACGTACCGGACCACATCAGCGTCGACATTTCTCATCTCGAGGTGGGCGATGCCATCAGAGTGGGGGATCTGGAAATCACGGCAGAAGATATCGAGGTCTTGTCCGACCGCGATCTGGTGCTCTTAACCGTGGTTCCCCCCAAGGTCGAGGCCGAGCCGGAGCCCGAAGAGGTGGAGGATGAAGAGGCAGAGCTTGAGGAAGGCGAGGAAGCTCCGGAACCTGCGCCAGAGGAATCCGAGGAGAAAGAGTAGGGCGACTTCAATTGTATTTGATCGCCGGACTGGGGAATCCAGACAGACGGTTCCTAAGCACACGCCACAACATAGGTTTCATGGCGGCTGACCGGCTGGTCGCTGCTGGGGCCGGGACAGGCTTCATAGCGCAGCATCATTCGTTGGTTTCGATGATCCGTCGGTGTAAGCACCGTGTGGTGGTAGCGAAACCCCAGACTTACATGAACCGCAGCGGGACTGCGATTCGCAGATTACTGAAGTGGCAACAGCTGGAACTGAAGGACCTGCTGGTGGTGTACGACGATGTTGACCTCCCCTTTGGACAGATTCGGCTCAGAACAGGAGGAGGGTCTGGTGGGCACAAGGGAATGAACTCGATTATTGCTGAGCTTGCTTCACAGGATTTCGCACGATTGAGAATCGGAATCGGAAGGAAAACGAGAGAATCGGACCTCAGCTCGTTTGTCTTGGACGTGTTCGACCAGGAAGAGATGGAATCGCTTGATGGTGTACTCGACTTCACGCTGCAAGCCGTGGACTCGATCCTTATTCACGGAATAGAAAAGAGCATGGCACGCTACAACCAGCGCCGTCTCCTTCATGCTCTTAATGGCTTGAAGGAGTGTGCTGATGAGTGACTACTACTGGACCCTTCCCGTGCTCGGAGTTGTCGGTCTGTTATTTGCGGGTTTGATTTATGCCTCCATCAAGAAGATCACGGTCTCCAACCAGCAGATGGTGGAGATCTCCGATGCTATACACGATGGAGCGATGGTCTTTTTGCGAAGGGAATATGGCATCCTTCTGGTCTTCATCGTCCTCGTCTTCGGGCTCCTGAGCTGGGCAGTGACCCTGTGGACGGCGGCAGCCTTTGTGCTGGGTGCCGTGAGTTCCATGGCGGCTGGTTTTTTCGGGCTGAAGGCAGCCACCCGAGCCAACGTAAGGACGACCCAGGCTGCCAACGACCTGGGGATCGCCGAGGCACTGAATATTGCTTTCTCCGGAGGAGCCGTCATGGGCCTCTCGGTCGCCAGCCTCGGTCTAATCGGCGTCTCGGTCGCCTTCATGCTCGGACTCCGTGGATCCATCGAATTTGCCGATATTAGCGGATTTGCCATGGGAGCCAGCTCGATCGCCCTCTTTGCTCGCGTCGGGGGAGGGATCTTCACGAAGACGGCAGATGTCGGAGCCGATCTGGTCGGAAAGGTCGAGGCCGGAATTCCCGAGGACGATCCCAGAAACCCGGCCACCATCGCAGACAACGTAGGGGACTGTGTAGGAGACACGGCCGGCATGGGAGCCGACATTTTTGAAAGCTACGTTGGTTCCGTAATCGCCACGATCGCTCTGGCTGCCACTGGAGCTTCGGGGGTTCTGAACATCACGGAGACAAACCGGCTACTCTACATGGCGCTGCCTCTTTACATCATCGCCATTGGCCTCGCAGCCTCCCTGATCGGCGTGGCCTCCATGCGCCTGTTGAGGGGAATGGGACCGGCCCAGGCGCTTCGTTACTCTCCCATTGTGAGCGCCATTCTGCTGCTCGTCGGAACCTATCTAAGCCTAGAGAGTCTGGGGCTGGAAGTCGGGATCTTCCTTGCCATCCTCACGGGCACGGTCAGCGGAATCGTTATCGGGCTGTTGACGGAATGGTACACATCGGCCAGTCCCATTCAACGCATCGCCCACGCCTCAAAGACCGGGACGGCGACCAACATCATTGCCGGCCTCGCGGTGGGTATGCAATCTACCGTGCTGCCGGTTTTGACCATCTGCGCCAGCATCCTGATCGCCCACCATTATGCCGGCCTGTATGGGATTGGGATCGCGGCTGTTGGAATGCTGGCCACGGTGGGAGTCACGATGTCAGTTGATGCCTATGGCCCGATCGCCGACAATGCTGGAGGCATCTCGGAAATGTCCGGACTGGGCTCGGACACCCGAACCATCACCGACAACCTGGATTCGATTGGCAACACCACCGCCGCCATCGGGAAGGGATTTGCGATCGGGTCAGCGGCTCTCACTGCACTGGCACTCTTTTCGGCGTACAGCAAGGCGGTCCAACTGGAGATTCTAAATCTGCTCGATCCTACTGTGGTGGTAGGCTTTTTCGTGGGCGGAACTCTGCCGTTCTTGATCGCCGATCTAACCATGTCCGCTGTGGGACGTGCAGCATTTCGGATGGTGGAAGAGGTTCGACGGCAGTTTCGGGAGATCCAGGGGTTGATGGAGGGAACGGCAAAACCGGATACGGCACGCTGCATTGATATCTCGACCAGGGCAGCCCTGGGAGAAATGGTCCTTCCCGGACTGATTGCCATTTCGGCGCCAGTTCTGATGGGTTTACTGCTGGGCCCCCAGGCCCTGGGGGGCATGCTTGCCGGCGCCACTCTGACGGGCGTACTGATGGCTCTTTTCATGGCTAATGCAGGCGGGGCCTGGGACAACGCCAAGAAGCTAATCGAGGGAGGGATTCTGGGCGGCAAAGGCTCCGATCCTCACAAAGCCGCCGTTGTCGGCGACACCGTCGGAGATCCCTTTAAGGACACAAGTGGGCCCTCCATGAACATCTTGATCAAGTTGATGTCCATCGTCTCGCTGGTGATCGCACCGCTACTGAGGTGAGTACTCTCAGGGCGCAGCCTTGTGCTAAAATGAGCGTTTTTTCACTGAGTACTGTATTCATGAAAGGCAGTACCTAGGAGGGAATTTGTCCATGAGGCGATACGAAATCGTTTTCGTTCTCGCTCCCGATCTGCCCGATACCGATCTGGAAGATACCATCGACGGATATAAGGTCGCGGCAGAAGAAATGGGAGCCAAAGTTCTCGACGTTGACAAATGGATCAGAAGGCGGCTCGCCTTCCCCGTTAAGAAGTACACCGAGGGAACCTACGTCTTTCTGCTGGTCGAGGAGGAACAAGCCAAGGCTGTCGCGGAACTGGAACGCCGCTTCAAGGTGACGGATTCGGTCATCCGTTTTTTGACGATCAGGGCGGACGGCACTGACAAGCGTATCCAGAAGAAGATTGCCCACCGGGAAGAGCGCAGGAAGAAAAGAGATCAACGAAAGGATGCGGCAAACGAGAAGGCCCCGACCGGCCCCGATGCAGCAGCGCGGCCGACTCCCGAAGCAACCAGTACTTAGTTATCCAAACCGTTTCCAAACACTGCGCGGGAGTAGCGGCAGTTTGGGTCCTGCCGTCTAGAGGAGGTTGCCATGCAATTGGTGCTAATCAATGATGTACTTCACCTGGGAAGACGAGGTGACGTTGTCACCGTGGCATCCGGCTATGGACGGAACTATTTGATACCGAAGGGCCTTGCCGTTGCAGCTACCTCTACGAACCTGAAAATGGTAGAGCAACAGCGGGCAGCCCTGGCCAGGAAGGAATCCAAGGTCAAAGAAGATGCCGAGATTGTGGCTCAGGAATTGCAAGGGCTTCATCTTGTCGTCAGCCGCAAGGCGGGTGAAACAGGGGCCCTGTTCGGCTCTGTAACCGCCAAAGACCTAGCTGATCTGCTAGAAGAGAAGGGCTTCAACCTGGACCGCCGAAGGATTGACTTGGAGCATCCGCTCAAGTCGATCGGAAACTTTCCCGTCGACGCTCATCCCCATCCTGAAGTCAAACTGGAGTTTCTCGTCTCTGTGGTTCTGGAAGAGGACGAGCCCTTTGCCAATATTCTCAAACAGGGGATTGATGAGAGTGCCGGAATTGTCAGCGGCGTGGAAAGCCTCCTCAAGAAGGCCGAGGAAGAGCTGGAAGCTCAAAAGGAAGCCCTGCTGCCAGAGGTGCTGGAGGCGACTGACGAGTCTGCTGCTGAAGTCGAAGCGGCAGCAGTGGAAGCTGTCGAAGTGGCAGAGGGAGACTCCGCGAAAGAAAACAAGACCGACGACTGACACCGAAAACGCTCCACGCTCCAGGTTTAACGCGCCGCTATCTTGATTCCAGGTTTGCGGGCTGGTTAGTATGGGACCATCAGTCTCGCGGCTTCCAGGTTTACCTGCTCGGACTGGTCTTTTTTCACTGCGGTCAGCATGGCAGCTCCGGACATAACTCTCGAGAAGGTTCTTCCTCACAGCGCCGAAGCGGAACGGGCTGTTCTGGGAGCTGTGCTGCTGGATAACCAGCTCTTCGATCAGGCCGCCGCTGTCCTCCACATCGAAGACTTCCATGTCCACGCCCACCAGACAGTCTTTGCCAGCATGTCATCGTTGTCAGCCGCCCAAAAGGCGATCGACGCCGTAACCCTGCGTTCCGAGCTGGAAAAAGGGAGCCGCCTTCAGGAGATCGGGGGGGCATCGTACATCTCTTCCCTTCTCGACGGCGTCCCCAGGCTGGCCAACATTGAACACTACGCCAGGATCATCAAGGAGAAGTCGGTCCAGCGGAAGCTCATTCATGCCGCCTACAAGATCCTGGAGCAGAGCTACACCGACGACCTCGATGCCACCGATCTGCTGGAGGAGGCAGAGCGATCCATTTTTGAAATCAGCCAGGAACGAATCGAAAGTGGCTTCGTGCAGCTCGGACACATTCTTCCTGATGCCTACAAGCAAATCCAATCCTTTTACGAACAGAAATCGCTGATCACCGGAATCGGCACCGGCTACACCGACCTGGATGCCTTAACTTCGGGGTTTCAGAAAACGGACTTGATCATTATCGCGGCGCGCCCGGGACTTGGAAAGACCAGCCTGGCCTTGAATATCGGGCAGTACGCTGCGCTTGGCCACCATTCGGTGGGTATTTTCAGTCTGGAGATGAGCTGTTTCCAGCTGGTCACCCGTTTGCTTTGTTCCCACGCCCGTATTGACAGTCACAAGCTGCGCTCGGGACGTCTTTCCAAGGGAGACTGGACGGAGCTGGCTGCGACGATGGGGCATCTCGACCAGGCCAAGATCTTCATCGATGACACAGCAGGGACTACCATCATGGAAATGAGGTCCAGGGCGCGCCGGCTCAAAGCGGAGCATGGCCTCGACCTCCTGATCGTAGACTATCTTCAACTGATGTCTCCGTCCGCTGGAGGAAGGAGATCCGACAACAGGGAACGTGAGATCTCGGCCATCAGTCGATCGCTGAAAGGCCTCGCCAAAGAGCTCAGCATCCCGGTTGTGGCCCTCTCCCAGCTGAGTCGCGCACCCGAACAGAGAAAGGGCCGCCAGATTGGCAGGCCACAACTCTCCGACCTGCGTGAATCGGGATCGATTGAGCAGGATGCAGATGTCGTCCTCTTCATTTATCGAGAAGATCTGTATAAGAGAGCAGAGGACCTGGAGGGCGAGCAGGGAGTGGCTGAGATCATCATTGCAAAACAGCGAAACGGGCCCACCGGAGCGGTCAAACTCGCCTTTATCGACAAGTGGACGCGATTTGAGAATCTGGCCTTCGATCGAGAATGAAGTCTAGTGCAGCTCGGTCGTGGGTGGAAACCTCAGTCTCCAACCTCAAGAGCAATCTGAAAGCGATCCGGTCGCGCCTCCGGCAGGGCACGGCCATTCTGCCCGTCGTTAAGGCCAATGCATATGGACATGGCCTTCTCCAGGTTGCCGGCATTCTGCGTCAGGAGGGGATCTCCAGATTCGCCGTTGCTCAGCCTGCAGAAGGCCTGGAGTTGCGGCAGGCCTTCTCCGAGAGTGAGATTCTGGTCTTCGGCGGTTGGCAGGCGAACGAAGCCGAGACCTTCATTGAGCATCGTTTAACGGCGACGGTCCATGACACCCGCCCTGTACCCCCCGGCCTGGACGTCGAAGTCAAGATCGATACCGGTATGACCCGAATCGGGATCCCCTGGGAGAGCGCGCTGCTTTTCTCAGCTCCACTCCTGTCCCCCTGCAAGGTGTCTACTCACACTTTGCGCGGGCCGAGGCCGACGCCGACTTTTCCCGGCTGCAGCTGGAGCGCTTCCTGAAAGCGACCGGCCACCTGTCGCAACCTCGACATATCGCCAACAGCGCTGGATTGAGGTTTCCCGAAGCCCACCTCGATCTGGTCCGAATCGGGCTGGCTCTGTACGGGGTCGCTCCCTGCCCCGGATTTGAAGATCTGCGACCCGCGCTTGCGTGGAAGAGTCGACTCCTAGCCGTTCGTCGAGTCAAAGCAGGCCAGTGGGTGGGTTATGGGACCTCCTTTCAGAGCCAACGGAAGTCGGTGATCGGGGTTGTGCCCGTGGGATACGCTGATGGTTATCCGAGGAATCTCTCGAACCGGGCCGATGTCCTGGTTCACGGTCGGCTGGCCAGAGTGGTGGGAAGTGTCACGATGGACCTGATCTGCATCGACGTAACCGAAATCGAAGGAGTCCAGCCTGGATCCGAGGTCGAACTCCTCAGTAGTGATCCGAACTCTTCTCTTTCCTGCGCGGCCCTGGCAGATCGTGGCGACACGATTCCCTATGAGATTCTAACCGGAATCGGGGCACGCGTGGAGCGTCGCTACATCCCGGCCCCCAACACGGAAAGTAGATAGCGGATCTCTTCGTCGACCTGTACGGCATCCGAAACGGTCTGGCCCACTTCCTCCCGAAGCAAGCCGCCAAAACGCCGGCGTAGTCGATGGACGGCCACTTTGACCGCTCCTTCCGTCATCCCCAGCCCTTCTGCCACCGGACGGTACCGGGTGCCCGATGCCTCGCCCGTCAGAAACGGCTTGAGATCCTTGAAACGCCTGCTCTGGCCCGCATCATCCATCTCTACAGCCAGTCTTGCCAGAGTCTGGTCGATCAGCGCGAGAGCCCAGCGCTGCTCGTAGACCTTGTCCGGAGAGGTAGCGTCAGCCGCTTCCACCTGGTAAAGGCTCTCTCCCTGCTCGAAATCAAGAGAGATCGGAGCTCTGCCTCCCCCCCGCTTTTTTGCGCTGGCCCGATCCCACTCGTTGGCGAGAAAGTTCTTCAAAGAAGTCAAGAGGAACGAGCGGAACTTTCCCCGCTGTGGGTCGGCGGCCTTGATGTATCTCTTACCGAGAAGCTGGGCAAAGAACCCCTGAGTGAGATCCTGGGCCTCTTCGGGACCGTAACCACGCCGCCGAACATAGACATACAGAGGGTGCCAGTAGCGCTCACAAAGATCCTCGAGAGCCTGTCGCGCATGGGGGCTCTTCGTGTCCGCCGCCTCTAGAACGAGCGTCCACCTGGTTGTTGTGAACCAGTCTTGACGGGGGGACTGCCTCCGATCGTCCATTGGGAAGGTTCCAATAATTGGGAGAATAGCAGATCCCTGATCCAAACGACACTAGTGCCAGTCCGCGGCTCCAAAGGGCGTAGGGGACCCTCCGTGGCCCGATCACATCACTGACAATACAAGGAGGACCCTCCGTGGTCCGGCCTCAGAGTGGGAGGAGCCCTCGGGGCTGCGACCGGGAGGATTTAAACGGCCGCCTCCCCGAGGCCCCTCCCACTCTTCGCCACCATGTAATGTTTCCTGGCATGGCCCGATCAGATCGCCGCATGGAAGCGGCCCCTACCCCGCTCGGGTTCTGGACTTGGGCCTTTGGTATACTCGCGTCACCTTTCTCTCGAGGAGTATTGTCTTTGCCGGGCAACACACTGTGTTCTGAGTGTGGAACGGAGTTATCCAGCCAGGAGTTGTCGCGAGGGCTGTGCCCGGGATGCCTCCTCTCGCTGGGGCTGAGTCTCTCGGATCTGGAGACTGGGAGCCACGGCCAGTCCTCCCAGGACATGATCGGAACCTCCGTGTCTCGTTACCTCATCCTCGAGAAGATCGGCCAGGGGGGCATGGGCGAGGTGTTCCTGGCTCAGGACACCACTCTGAACCGAAGAGTGGCCCTCAAGTTCCTGCCCGGCGAGTTGCAGCGCAACCCCAGCGCCAGACAGCGGTTTCTCAGAGAAGCCAAAGCTGCCGCCGCCCTGGACCACCCCTACATCTGCAAGATTCATGAAATTGACGAATTCGAGGGCCGCAGCTTCATCTCCATGGAGTACGTGCCGGGCAGGAACCTGAGGCAGAGGCTGAAGGAAGGACGCCTCCCTCTGCACGACGCTTTGAAGGCGGCCCAGGAACTGGCGGAAGCTCTGGGGAGCGCTGTCCAACAAGGAATCGTCCACCGAGACCTGAAACCCTCCAATGTCATGTTTAGTCCGGATGGACATGTCAAGGTTCTCGATTTCGGATTGGCCAAAAGGATCCTTCCCGGAAAAAAAGAAGGAACGGAGGACACATGGTTCTCCGACCTCACGGAGACCGGTTCCATCCTGGGAACACCCGCCTACATGTCTCCCGAGCAGCTTCAGGGGAAGAAGATCGACCATCGATCAGATATCTTCTCGCTGGGGGTCGTCCTTTACGAGATGGCCACTGGAGTTCACCCCTTTCTGAAGGACTCCACACTAGAGACCATCAATGCGATCGTCTCCACACCGTTTCCAGCACCGTCTGAACACATGCGCGACGCCCCTCCTTCCCTGCAGAGAACTCTGGAAAAGATGATGGCGAAGAAAGCGAACCGACGCTTCGGTACATTCGCGGAGGTTCAAGGAAGCCTGGGCCGCCTTCTTGAAGACGTCAAAGCCACCGGCTTCAGGATCTTTTTCCGTGACCTGCTGAGTCCCGGCGTCGTCTTGACTGCCGCTGCTGTGCTGGTCCTAGGGATCCTTTTCGTCTCTTTCCTTTCCCTGGACCGAAGCGTGCGCGAGGAAGCTCGGAGAGACCAGGGGCTAGAGTTGGCGGGAGTGCCTGTGGATCCTAACCCCCGAATCGCCGTTCTCCCGCTCGTCCACCTCGGTCCCAACGACAAGGACGACGTCCTTGGCCAGGGACTGACAGACTCCTTGATCACTCGATTGGCCAATGTGAGGGGACTCTCCGTCATCTCACAGCCTTCCGTCATGTACTTCAAGGGAAGAGGCATGGCCCTTCCTGAGATCGCGGAGAAACTGCGGGCAGACTACATACTGAACGGCACCTTCCAGCGACCCGGAACCGAGTTGGTAGTGACGGTCCAGTTGGTGCGCACTGCCGACAACACGACCGTGTGGGCCAGGGAGTACAGCCAAGCCTGGACCGACGTCCTGAGGGTTCAGGCTGACATCTCGGAGCAGGTTGTCGAGAATATCAACCTGGCCCTGGCCCCGGCAGAGGCGGAAGCCCTGCGTGGATCCCCCGTGAAGAATGTCGGTGCCTACGAGCTGTATCTGCACGGCAGGTTCTTCCTGGCCCAGCGCTCCCAGCCCGCCCTGGAGACTGCCATTTCGTACTTCCAACAAGCGATTGACCAGGATCCGGAGTCGGCCTTGGCTTATTCAGGACTGGCAGATGCACACGCCCTTCTGGGCGCAACAGGCTATGGTGGACTGCCCCCTGTCGAGGTCATGCCCAGGGCGGAAAAGGCAGCCCGCATGGCCCTTTCTCTAGACGTGGGCTCCTCTGAGGCGCACACTTCACTGGCCAGTACCCTGATGTCTTACAACTGGGATTGGGAGGAGTCCGAGAAACATTTCAAGAAAGCCCTTGAACTCAACCCGGGTTACTCGACCGCCCACCACTGGTACGGACTCTACCTGGCCGCCACGGGCGACCTGGACGCTGCGCTGAGCGAGATCGGCGTGGCTCGAAGGCTGGATCCCCTCTCTCCGGCGGCCAACGCTGCACTGGCCCGCTGTCTCTACTACCGCCGTGAGTATGATGAAGCCATCCCCTTGTACAAACGGGCTCTCCAACTGGATCCCGATTTCGGGCCGGCTCATCTGGGACTGGCCCTGGCCTACGTGAAACAACATGAAGACTCGGACTCCAGAATCGAGCAGATGTCCCTCTTTGTGAGCTCCATCGCCGAGTTTCAAAAAGGCGTCGGGCCTCCGATCGATGTTCTTGCTTTCGTGAACTCACTGACCACATCAACTCCGGGCGAAGAAAAGTGGAAGGGCCAGTTTCCACCTTTTTTCTTTGCCATGGGCTATACCATCCTCGGATACTCGCCTCAGGCTCTGGAATGGCTCGAGCGGGCCTTCGAGGAGCGTTCCGGATATCTTGCGTTTCTCCGGGTTGATCCGGTTTTCGACAAGTTGCGTGGCGAGCCGGAATTCAAGCAGCTACTGGAGAGGATCGGGCTGGTTCCCTCCCCTGACGGCCCATCGTGACAAACCGAATACTAAGGTTACGGGTAATTGCGCTCGGTGTGAGTGGCTGGATGGCCTTGTGGGGGACAGGTTTGACCTCCGAAGCTCAGCCTGCTTGGTCCCCCACCGAGTTTGTGGAGCGGGCTCGGGCGCTCCAGGGGCAGTACCAGGAGCGCGAGGCCCTGGCGCTCTATCTGCAGGCTCTCGAAATCGACCCGGATCACTTTGAGGCGGTCTGCGGTGCCAGCTATCTGTACGGTCAGGTGGGCAAGCGCTTGCCTGACCGGAAGAGCCAGAAAGAGTACTACCAGAGATCCCAGACTCTGGCCCGGCAGGCCTTTGCCGCCAGGCCCGCCGATGCGGAGGCCAATCTGGTGATGGCCTGGTCCCATGGAGGCATCGCCTTGATCTCCGGATTCCGGGAAAAGGTAGCGGCCGGCTGGAAGGTCAAGGAGCACGCCGACCGGACTCTCGAGAGCAGGCCGGAAGATGACCGGGCCTGGTACATACTGGCCAATCTGAACTACCAGGTAGGGACTGCCGGCTTTCTCCAGAAGAGCCTGGCCAGGGTCTTGTTCGGAGGAGTTCCGAAGGAGCTTTCTCTCGAAAAGGCAATTATGGCCTATCGGAAAGCCGTCGAGATCCGGCCCGATTTCATACTCTATCGGTATGAATTAGGGCGGGCTCTCAACCGCTCAGGACTGAAACGCGAAGCCTCCGACCATCTTCGCCAGGCCTTGCTCCTGGAGGCCAAGTTCGAAGATGACCCCGCTGTCCTGAAGCGGTGCCGGGAGCTCCTTTCCCGAATGGATTAGTGTACTGTCCGCGGGCGATTCCCTGCCAAGGGGGAGGATCTGTAACTCTTGACCACTTTTTCTTCATTAACGAACAGGAGCACTTCATGAGCACAAGAATCAAGCCTGTACGCAGCCAGTTTCTCATCTCCTTGACTCTCTTGCTGACACTTTCTTCCGCCTGCTCGGTACGCCGCTACGCAGTCAATATGGTGGGAGACGCACTGGCCTCCGGCAACTCGGTGTATGAGAGTGAAGAGGACATTGAGATCGTAGGCGAAGCCCTTCCCTTCGGGCTGAAACTCACCGAGACCCTGCTGAACGAATCGCCGCGACACCCCGGATTGTTGATCACGGCCTGCCAGGGGTATGTTCTTTACTCCTACGCTTTCGTCGACTACCCGGCAGAGCTGGCCGAGGAGGAGGATCTGGATCGAGCCCGGGCCCTGCAGTCCCGGGCCAGAAAGTTTTACCTGCGAGCGCACAGGTACTGCATGCGCGGGCTGGAGCGATGGTACCCGGGCCTGGAGAGCGCCATGTTGATCGATCCTCGCGACGCCGTCAGCAAGACGGTGAAGAAAAAAGGAAAACGAGACCTGCCTTTTCTCTACTGGACAGCCGCTGCTCTGGGCCTCGCCATCTCAGCCTCCCGAGACGACGCGGCAATGCTGGCCAGACTGCCGGAGGTGGAGGCCCTGCTCGATCGGGCTCTGGATCTGAATGAAGGTTGGAACAACGGATCCCTCTTCGAGTTCAAGGTCCAGCTTGCCGGATCCAAAGTAGGAGAATTCGACGAACCCGAGATCACGCGCAACTATGAGAGGGCCCTTGCCCTCTCGAGCGGGCGGCACGCCGGTCTATTTGTGACCTATGCCGAGGCCCTGGCCATTCCCAACCAGGATCGAGACCTGTTTCTTTCATTGATCAACCGGGCCCTCTCCGTGGATCCTGACGCCGAACCGGAGAACCGGCTCATCAACTTGTTGGCGCAGCGCCGAGCCGAGTTCATCCTGGACCGAATGGACGACCTCATTCTGAGTGACGCGCCGATCCAGGATCATGAGGGAGAACCATGAAGATTCCAACCGTTCGCAGTTGCTTGATTCTACTCGGAGGCCTGCTGCTTTTCCCGGCGGCTCTCCAGGCTCAGCCAATCCGGATCCGGATTGGAACTGTGGCTCCCCAGGACTCCCCCTGGCACGAAACTCTCAAACAGCTTCGGCAGGAATGGCACAGAATCTCGCAAGGAGCCGTTCGGGTTCAGATCTACCCCGGGGGCGTCCTGGGCGATGGCCCGGAGATGGTCAGACAAGTGCGTTCCGGTCGAATCCAGGCGGTAGCGCTCACCTCTGCCGGGTTGCACCAGATTGACAAGGGGATCTCCTGTCTTCAGATTCCCCTGATGTTTGATTCCTACGAGGAACTTGACTACGTCAGAGCACGCATCTCGGATCAACTCGAGAAACGGCTCGAAGAGCGGGGATTCAAGCTGCTGCTCTGGGGCGATGCCGGCTGGGTCCACTCGTTTACCACTCAACCAGCCCCCACACCTGATGATCTACGCAGGCTGAAATTGTTCACCCACGCCGGAGATCCAGAGATGGAGAGCCTCTACAAAGAATTTGGCTTCCGGGTTGTCCCGCTTTCGCTCACCGATATGATCACCTCTCTTCAGACGGGAATGATCGAAGCCGTGAGCCTGCCCCCCCTCTTCGCCCTACTCAACGAGTCGTACCGTCTGGCCCCCAACATGGCGAGCCTCAGATGGACTCCGCTGGTTGCGGGAACCGTGATCAGCCTGGAAACCTGGGAGCAGATCCCAGAGGAACTCCGCCCCGGCATGCTGGAGGCGGCCACCAGAACCGGCGATCTTCTGCGAGGTAAGATACGCGAGATGGACGGCGATGCCGTGGCTGAAATGGAAAAACGCGGCCTGCGGGTGATTCAGCTGAATCAAGCTGAACTGGACAGCTGGCAGAAAGAAGCCGAGGAGGCGTATCCTCAACTCCGGGGGCGCTATGCCCCGGCCGATCTCTTCGACCAGGTCAGGCGGCTGCGCGATGAATTCCGATCTCGCAATTAGGGAAATGCGGCAAGCAGTCCCTCGGCCCCTTCTCAGCTGGTTTGAAGACTCCCTTTCGCTGCTCGTTCTGAGTCTGATGGCAATTCTGCCAATCATTGAGATCGTGGGGCGGGCGCTCCTGGGAAGGGGAATTCCCGGCTCCATCGTGCTGGTCCAGCACATGACTCTCTGGATCACGCTTCTCGGAGCCGCGCTGGCAGCGCGTAGTGGCCGCCTCCTGGCTCTCTCCAGTTTGACCTTTCTTCCCGAGAAGCTTCGCCCGCCTGTCCGGGTCGCCACTTCTCTTGTGGCCACGGGCATTACCGGCATTCTCTTCGTCGCCAGCCTGGATTTTGTCAGGATCGAGCACGCCGCCGGCACCGAACTGGCCTGGGGCATTCCAGCCTGGCTGGCTCTGACCATCCTACCTGTGGGTTTCGGTGTGATCACGCTGCGGCTGATCTGGCATGCCTCCGAGACTCACCGGGGAAGACTGCTGGCGGCCTCCGGATTGGCAATTCCCGTCATTTTCGGAACCTTCCCCCTGCCCCAGGGCCGCGAAGTTGTACTTCCCTGCTTTCTGCTGATTGTGATCGCCACCATGCTCGAGATGCCCATCTTCACCGCCATTGGCGGAATCGCACTACTGGGCCTGTGGAGCGACGGGACTCCCATCAACTCGATGCCCGGAGAGACCTATCGGTTGACGGTCCACGCCATGCTGCCGGCGATTCCCCTGTTTGCCCTGGGGGGTTACATACTGGCCGAAGGAGGAGCCAGCCGCCGCCTGATGCGGTTGTCTACCGCCTGGGTGGGGTGGATGCCGGGCGGATTGGCTGTCGTCACCGCCCTGGTGCTGGCCTTCTTCACTCCCCTGACCGGGGCCTCGGGTATCACCATTGTTTCCATGGGAGGCCTCTTTCTCCCGGTTCTTGTAAAAGCCGGCTATCCCCGGCGAACCTCCCTGGGATTGGTGACGGTCTCCGGATCCATTGGCCTGCTCTTTTTTCCCAGCCTTCCGGTATTCCTTTATGCGTTCTACGCAAAGCAGCACTACAAAGAGCTGTTTGTGGGTGGTTTCTTACCCGGCCTCCTGCTGGTCACTTGCGTGGCCGGTTGGGCCGCCGCCAGGGGATGGCTGAGAGGAGCGGAGCGGACGCCATTCCGACTCGGTGAGGCGGGACAGTCCGCCTGGGAAGCGAAATGGGATCTGGTGCTTCCCGTGGTCATTCTGGGGAGCATTATCGGAGGCTATGCAACGCTGGTGGAGGCGGCGGCGCTGATGGTGGGCATGGCCTTCCTGATCGAGTGTGTCGTGTACCGGAACCTGAGCCCTCGAAAGCATTTACCCCGGGTCTTCGTGGAATGCTCCACCTTGATCGGGGGCTTCATGATCATCCTCTGCGTGGCCCTGGGATTTGTCTACTACCTGACCCTGGCCGAGATCCCGACCATGGCGCTCGATTGGGTGCAGGCCCACATCGAATCGCCCCTGGTCTTTCTGCTGGCCCTGAACCTGTTGCTGATCGTGGTTGGGGCCCTGATGGATATCTACTCGGCGATCGTGGTGGTGGTTCCGCTCATCATTCCCATGGCGGCAGCCTATGGCATCGACCCTGTTCACCTGGGCATCATCTTCCTGGCCAATATGGAACTCGGTTACCTGATGCCGCCGATGGGCGAGAACCTGTTCCTTTCCTCCTATCGCTTTGACAAGCCACTCACAGAGGTCTACCGCTCCACCCTGCCCTGATCACCTTCGTCCCAATCATTACCCTGGGCCCGATTGAACTCTTGCTCCGATAATTCCAGATTGTGGATTCGGAATGTGGGCGGCGCCTTGGGGCGGCGACCGGAGATCTTGAACATGACTCCCGTTTTCCCCATGCCTGGCACCAGACAGGACACGACCCTCTAGCCCGGATTATGCAAGAGATCTGAATCCGAGTGAGATTTGGGCCCAGAAAAAAGGCCGTAGCTCTCTGATATAAAAGGGTTTACATAAACAACGACCCTAAACAGGAGCTACGGCTATGTTGAAAACAGTCTGCCAGAATACCCTGCCATTTCACAGCCACAGAGACATCACAGCTCGTTTTGATGGGGGGAGCCTCACTTCCGACGCAGGATGGTTGTTGTTTGGATCGCTGGATCGGCAACATCGATTGTGCGAGGGCTTCAGTTCGTGTATTGCGGAAAGCCGGGACCGACGCTACATTCGTCATGACCTGTTGAAGTTGATCCGACAACGAGTGTTGCAGATCGTGGCCGGCTACGAAGACTGTAATGACGCCGATACGCTGCGCTCGGATCCGATGCTCAAGACAGTCTGTGATCAGTTGCCCGAGAGCGATCCCGATTTGGCCACCCAGCCGACTTTCTCCCGCTTGGAGAACTCCGTCACCAAGAAGGATCTGATGCGTCTGAGCCGGTGGCTGCTACGCCGTTATGTGCGCTCCCTGAAGAAGAGACGTCCCGCCAAGATCATCCTGGATCTGGACAGTACCGACGACCACACTCACGGCCAACAGGAGTTCGCCTTCTACCACGGGTATTACCGAAACCACATTCTGCATCCTTTGCTGATCTTCGATGCCGCCACGGGAGACCTGGTCTGTGCCGTGTTGAGACCTGGCAACAAGGGGGCTGCCTCTCACATCGTGCCCATTCTGAAGCGCGTCGTGGAGGCCATCCGACAAGCAGTGGGGACGGATGTCGAGATTGAGATTCGGGCCGACAGCGGCTTTGCCACGCCTCGGCTCTACGAGTTCTGTGAAGGTGAAGAGAATCAACTCCAATATGTCATTGGGTTAAGTCGCAACCCTCGCCTGCAGCGAGTGGTCGAGCCCCTGCTGGATTCGACTCGGGAAAGGTTCGTTGAGCGGGAGGAAAAACAGCGTCAGTTTGACGAGTTTCTTTATCGAGCCAACAGCTGGGATCGATCCCGTCGCGTCATTGTCAAAGTGGAGGTCGATCAGCGCGGGATCAATCGTCGCTTTGTGGTCACCAACCGGGACGATCTCTGCTCCCAATCACTTTATGACCACTACACCGACCGAGGGCAGACCGAGAACTTCATCAAGGCCTTTAAGAATCATCTGAGCATGGACCGACTCAGCTGTCATCGATTCCTGGCCAACCAGTTTCGACTCCTCCTGCATGCACTGGCTTACCAGATGTTCGTGCGCCTGCGCGACTATCTGCACGGAACCCCCTGGCACAAGCTCGAAATCGAAACCTTACGTCGTCGTGTCCTCAAGATCGGGGCCCGGATCCGACAAACCACTCGACGCATCTGGGTCCATCTTTCCTCAGCCTTTCCCGAACAACCCCTCTTTCACCTCGTCTTGAGTCGCCTGAACTCCAGCTAGCTTCTCCCAGTTCCCCGAAAAACCGCTTCCGACACTCATCCAGGCCCAGATCTGTCTGAAATTCACTCCCCCAACCACTCAAACGCCTCGCCAACCGATATTCTTCGCAAATCCGCCTGTCACAACTGCCCGCTTCCGAGTTGGGCCACTTCTCGAGCCCTTTTTCAACAGCGGATTACGGTTCTTGCATAATCCGGGCTAGCCGATCGTCCGACTGGCCGCTATGATTACCCCAAGCTTCCTATTCGTGACGTGCGCTGAGTTGAGTGGCCTATGAGCCCAAGAAACCGAAGTGTTGGAGCAGCCGGCGACCGGCGATCCGCACTGGACGCTCGTCCTGGCCGCGGCCGGTACTATGACCCGGTGCCCGCTTCCGAGTTGGGCCACTTCTCGAGCCCTTTTTCAACAGCGGATTACGGTTCTTGCATAATCCGGGCTAGCCGATCGTCCGACTGGCCGCTATGATTACCCCAAGCTTCCTATTCGTGACGTGCGCTGAGTTGAGTGGCCTATGAGCCCAAGAAACCGAAGTGTTGGAGCAGCCGGCGACCGGCGATCTTTTGAAACCACGCACTGGACGCTCGTCCTGGCCGCGGCCGGTAGCTATGACCCGGTCTCACCGGAGGCCCTGTCCGGCCTTTGTGAGAGTTACTGGTATCCGCTCTATGCCTATGTGCGCCGGCGCGGCTACGATCGAAGCACAGCCCAGGATCTCACCCAGGGCTTCTTCGCCCAGCTCTTGGAAAAGAAGTACCTGAAAGAAGCAGATCCCGAACGAGGTCGATTCCGGGCTTTTCTGATCACCTCTCTCAAGCACTATCTTGCCAATGAATGGGATAAGGAACGCGCCCAGAAGCGAGGAGGGGGACAGACCCTGCTGTCTTTGGATTTCGACAACGCGGAAGGTCTGTACCAGCTCGAGCCTGCCGATGAGATAACTCCCGAAGAAGTCTACAACCGGCGCTGGGCCCTGACCCAGGTGGATCGAGCCATCGACGAACTCCGTGAGGAAATGATCGAGATGGGCCACCCAGAACGCTTTGAAGCACTCAAGGGTTTCCTGACCGGAGAGAGTGAAGAAACTCCTTATGCTGAGGTTGCTGAGAGCCTCGGCTTGAATAAGGGGGCTGTCCGTACTGCCGTACACCGGATGCGAAAGCGTTTTGGAGCACTGCTGCGCGAGCAGGTTGCTCAAACCCTGGCAGACGAACAAGACGTTGATGGGGAGATTCGATACCTCCTGTCAGTCAGTTTCTCTTGAACACGGGCCGTTCCTGGCAAAGCAAGCCTTGTGAGAAGCAGATACACGGCAACCCGAAGAACCAGTAACAGTTTCCCCTACTTTCTTCACTAAGGAGTAAGAGCCCATGAAAGAAAGCAAGGAGGAGAGGAGGAGCGAGAGGGTCCTTTCCGGCGTAGTGATGCCTCGCATCAGTGCGCAGGCTGCCGAATAGTCAGTTATGACTGATAGTCGACGTTGTCCCAATTGCAGCACAGAACTTGCCGAGGACTTGAGAGAAGCTCTTTGCCCCCAGTGCCTGATGAAACTGGCTTTGAGCGAGGGCGACCGGGAGGAGTCTGCGACCTCGTCTAAAACAACTTTGCCCGCTCTCCTGAACGACTGGGAGAATCCCGAACAAATCGGCCCCTACCGCATCCTCGAAACTCTGGGCGAAGGTGGAATGGGAATCGTCTACCTGGCCGAACAGCGAGAACCCATCCGTCGCCGGGTGGCCCTCAAGGTCATCAAGCTGGGCATGGACACCAAAGAAGTCATCGCCCGCTTCGAGGTCGAGAGACAGGCTCTGGCGCTGATGAACCACTCCAACATCGCCAGGGTCCTGGACGCGGGAAGTACTGAGGCAGGGCGACCTTACTTCGTCATGGACTATGTTTCGGGAATCCCCATCACGGAGTACTGTGACGATCACCGTTTGGACACGGAAGCCCGGCTCAGGTTGTTCCTTCCCGTGTGCAAGGCCATTGAGCATGCTCATCAGAAAGGAATCATCCATCGTGACATCAAACCGTCCAATGTGCTGGTGGAGGTGCAGGATGGTGAACCGATTCCCAAGGTGATCGACTTTGGAGTGTCGAAGGCCACGAATCAACGCCTGACCGAAAGGACCCTCTTCACCCAGCGCGGGATCCTGATCGGAACACCGGGCTACATGAGCCCGGAGCAGACGGAGATGACACCTCTGGAGGTGGACACCAGGACTGACATTTACTCCCTGGGAGTGTTGCTTTATGAAGTTCTGGTCGGAGCAGCGCCCTTTGATCCGGCAGAGCTTCTACAAGCCGGATTTGACGAGATGAGGCGGATCATTCGGGAAGAGAAACCTCAGTCTCTCGTGGCCAAACTACACGGCCTGGGGGATACGGCCGGTGAAATTGCCCACCAGCGACGTACCAAGCTGTCAAGACTGTCTGCAGAACTCAAAGGAAACCTGGAGTGGATCACTCTGAAGGCGATGGAGAAGGACCGGTTAGTACGCTACGCGAGAGCGTCGGAACTGGCCGAGGAGATAGGTCATCACCTGCGTGGAGAACCAATTGTGGCCCGCTCCACAAGGTTCCAAGCCGCACTTTGGAAACTGGAATATGCTGTTCTGATCTCCTTGCTCGCCTTCACCGTAACCGCTGTTTTTTCCTCCCTGAGCCCTCTTCTCCGCAGCTTTAACCTCAAGAGCTACGACTTCTTGATGGCCTCAGTGCGCGGACCCGTTGTGCCCCCGGACAACATCCTGATCGTGACGATTGATGAGGCTTCGCTGCGTGAGTTTGCTCTGAAAGGAATCCACTGGCCCTGGCCCGGGTCCGTCTACGGCCAGCTCGTAACCAAGGCCAGCCAGGAAGGCGCCAGGGCAGTCGTCTTTGCTTCTTTCTTTGGCGGCGAAGGCCCTTCCACTGCGGAGTTCGCGTCGTCCATCAGAAGTAGCAAATGCCCCGTGATCCTGGAGACCGTGACCACTCCGTCGCTGGATCCCGAGTGGACGATCCCGCCGGCAGAGAGCCTCATTGCCGCAGGGGCGCGAACCGGCTTTAGCCACCTGCAGCCGGACATGGACTCCGTTGTTCGCAGAACCAGGCTCTTTGCGCAGGGTGCACCCTCGCTGGTCGCGCAGACCTACGCTCTCGTGGTGGGTTCTCCCCTGGAGGTCGATCGGCTACCGATAGCCGGCTATCAAGACTCAGATCCTGAAATCCTCATCAACTTTCACGGCGGCGGTCGCCACACCAGGACAACCAGCTATGGTGTCGCTCTGGACAAGCCGGCGCCGTACTTCCACAACAAGATCATTCTGGTAGTTTTTCCTCTAGAGAGATTCCCTCACATTGGGCTGGGAAAGGGCTTTGCGACACCTTTTTCGTCCGACCCTCTGGAGGGACAGCCGACCGAGTACACTGCCTTAAGCCTCATGACGAAGGTCGAGGTACAGGCCAACGCGCTTTCCACTCTTCTCAGAGGGAACTTCATTTACACTCCCGGTCCGCTGACCCAAAATGCTGCAGCCCTGCTGATTGGATTTCTCGTATCCTTCGTCACGTTTGCTGCCAGGCGTGGCTCGCTTGCTTTGCCCGTAGTGGGTGGAGGCATTGTGGTCTACTTGATTGTGGTGGCAACACTTTTCGATCGTTTCAGCCAGTGGGTTAGGCCTGCGGGGCCCCTGTGTGTGGTGCTTCTGTCCCTGGTGCTGACACTGTTCTTGCGCAAATGGAGGGCCTGATGACAGGTGCGCGTAGTTGTTGTTTAACAAGTCTCCGTCGGAGTGGCTTGTTCATCTTATTGACCAGTATTCTCCTGTTGGTGACGGGAGCAGCCGCGGCCCAGGGGGTGCGGATTCGAATAGGAACGGTCGCTCCAGAGGACTCGCCCTGGCACGAAACGCTGAAACAGCTGCGGCAGGACTGGCAAAGGATCTCGCAGGGATCCGTACAGGTGCAGATCTACGCGGGAAGTGTGCTGGGGGACGGCCCCGAGATGGTCCGTCAGGTGCTGGCCGATCGAATCCAGGCCGTGGCACTCTCCTCGGTTGGATTACATCGGATAGACAAGGCCATCGACTGTCTGCAGATCCCGTTCATGTTTGAGTCCTATGAGGAGCTCGACTTCGTGAGAGACCGCATTTCGGGTCGCCTCGAGCAACGACTCGAGGAGCGAGGGTTCAAGCTCCTGCACTGGGCCGATGCAGGCTGGGTCCACTCCTTCGCGACCCGCCCTGTCCGGACACCGGATGATCTTCGAGAGCTCAAGTTATTCACATCGGCGGGCGATCCGGAAATGGAAAGTCTTTACAGGGAATTCGGTTTCGCTGTCGTTCCTCTGTCTCTAACCGGAATGAGTAAGTATCCCCCGGCAAAGCCGGGGGCTTTAATCTTGTGAGCCGCTCAAAGCGGACTTGACGTTGCCGCTACCGCGGCCACTTGTGCCACCTACAGGTGGCTTGGCTACAGCAGCCTGAGCTGATCCTGGCGACGATCTTCTGCTTCTTGCCGCCGGATATACTCACGAATCACTTTCTCATCCCGACCCACCGTCGATACGAAGTATCCGCGAGCCCAGAAGTGCTGTCCAACAAAGTTACGCCGACTCTCTGAAAAGTTCCTCGCAATGTGGATGGCGCTTTTCCCTTTGATGTACCCGATCACCTGCGCCACAGAAAACTTTGGCGGAATCGAGATCATCACGTGCACGTGATCCGGCAGCAGGTGGCCCTCTTCAATCAAGCTTTCCTTCTGCCCAGCCAACCGTCGCAGCACCTGACCGAGATGTCTGCGCAGCTCCCCATAAATCAACTTCTTGCGGTACTTGGGGATGAACACCACATGGTACTTACACTCCCATTTTGTATGCTGTAAGCTCTGGTAGTTACTCATAAAACTCCTTTTCGTGATGCTTTGCTCGGCTCACGGAAGGGAGTTTTTTCACCTATTCCCGGAACTGTCAAACTCTGGCTGCCTCCCCGGCAGAGCCGGGGGGACTCCTTACGGGTCTAGCTCCCTGCGGACCGGCATGATCGATGCCGTCAACCTGCCTCCACTGTTCGCTCTTCTCAATGAGTCCTACCGGCTGGCCCCGAATATGGTCAACCTCAGATGGATACCTCTGGTGGCGGGAACGGTGATCAGCCTGAAAAGCTGGGAGCGGATTCCAGCGGATCTTCGGTCCCGGTTGCTGGAGGCAGCCAGGCGGGCCGGTGCTCTTCTACGAGAGGACATCCGGAGAATGGATCAGGATGCTGTGGTGGAAATGGAGAAGCGCGGGTTGCACGTGACTACCCTGCAAGAAGGTGAACTCGTCCAGTGGCTCCAGGAAGCTGAGCGGGCCTATCCCCGGCTCCGCGGACGCTATGCTCCTGCGGACCTTTTTGACGAAGTCCTGCGCCTGCGGAATGAATTTCGCTCACAGGACTAACGGCCTGTTAATCTTGGACAACGCCTGAAGCCTAGGCCTGCCATGCCTTTCGGGTTTGCTCGTCAGGCTGGATTACCATCAGTCCTCTCAGTTTCATCTGACGAATGGCGTCCTCGTCCTTACGATTCCAGAACGGAGACCCTGTAACAGTTTCTCCTACTTTCTTCAGTAGGAAGCAAAAGCCCGTGAAAGCAAGGAGGAAAGGATGAAAAACAAAGTTCTTACAAGCCTTACAACTCTGGTGATGGTGGCGCTTAGCTGCAGCGTGTTGGCCGAAGAACCAACCTACACCAAGGTCAAGTACCTGAGAGCGACCGATCGTAAATCCGAGAGGATTGAGGTGAGGATGAGCTTCAAGCAAGATGAAGTTAGGGTTCAGCAAAGAAAAACACACGAAACCCTGTCCGCCATCGGAACGTGTCAACAACTTTGAGACACTTTGGTGAATAAATTACTGTAGTTTCATCTCAAAAGTTCTCCTTTTCGGGAGGGTTGATCCAGACCGCCTCGGGAAGAGGAGGAGGAACGGGTGCCGTTGGGAAATCTCTCCGGGAAGAGTGCATGGGCGGCCTCCAATGTTTGGGATCGATCGCGACGGGTGGTGATGGCGGTGAGGTAGTGCACATCCGCGGGAGTGTGCAGGCCGATACCCGAATGGCGATGGTCGCGGTTATACCAATCGAAGAAATCCCGACAAAAGTCTCTGGCTTGCTGAATGGTGCCGAAACGAGCCGGGAATTCGGGACGGTACTTGAGGGTCTTGAATTGGGATTCCGAGTAGGGATTGTCGTCACAGACATGAGGCCGAGAGTGAGACTTGGTGACTCCCAGATCGGCCAGTAGCAAGGCCAGTGCTTTGGAACTCATCGACGAGCCACGATCGGCATGCAGGGTGAGACCACCCGCTACGATCTCCTGCTTGGAGTAGCTCTGGGCGATCAAGACCTTGGCCAGGCGGGAGCTTTCCTGGGTGGCCACCATCCAGCCCACCACATAGCGGCTGAAGATGTCCAGGATCACGTAGAGGTAGTAATAGCTCCATTTGACGGGCCCCTTCAGCTTGGTGATGTCCCACGACCAGCATTGGTTCGGGCCGGTGGCCAGAAGTTCCGGCTTGGAGTATTGGGGATGGCGGCGCTGGCGACGGCGTTCTCTAACTTCCAGACGTTTGGCCAGAATGCGGTACATGGTTCGAATCGAGCACAAGTATCGCCCTTCGTCCAGCAGCTCCGCCCATACGGCGGCAGGAGCTTTGTCGATAAACTGTCGGCTGTGCAGGACCTCCACAACGGCTTCCCTTTCGGGCGGGCTCAAGGCGCGTGGGGATGCGGCCCGAGGCCGAGGATCCAGCGCCGGCCGTTCGCGCCGAAGTTTCTCCCGATACAGACTCGATGGCGGCAGATCCAGAGCCTGACAGCCGGCACGGACTCCGTGGGATTGTGAGAATCGCAAAGCTTCGTCCATCAGCTCTCGTCTCCGTTCTCTTCGCTGCTCGCCAGAGAGATTCCCAACAGTTGCGAGACTTTTTTTTGGAGATCCAGCATGGCTTCAAACTTCTCGAGCTTGCGTTTCAGCTTCCGATTCTCAGCCTCCACTTGCCTCAGTTGATGATCCAGAGGATTGACCGGCTTTGCCTTTCGTCCCCGCTTGCGAGGGGTCAATGCCTGCAGCGTTCCGTGCTCGCGTTGGCGTCGCCAGGTCTGCAGATTCGACCAGTAAAGTCCTTCTCGGCGCAGTAATGCTCCCACTTCGCCCGACTCTTCGCAGCCATCGGCCTGCTCCAGGACCCGGAGCTTATAGCGGGCTGAAAACCGGCGACGGGTTGCCTTGGCAGGAACTTCCGGGTCGGGTCGCGGCAACGCCTTCTCGGGCTCGGTCCGTCCCGCAGCGATTTTGGAGACCTCTCCCCTCCGCTCCGAGGTTTCCAAAATCCTCAGTTTCTTGTCGCTTCTGTTTTCTATCATTCTGTAATCCAGCTTCTCGCCCTCTACTCTAATTTAGCCGGGAAGAAGTGTCTCACCATTATTGGCACAGAGGGCATGCCCTACACAAAGATCGACGGTTTTACTTATTCCAGGAGTGCTCACCCCCGTTGGAAGACTGGACTGACCACAATGGCGGTCCTGGGTCCTTACGCGATTTCGTTTTTCTTCATGAAGGGCAAGAAGCATTGGCTGACGGTCAAGTGCGGCGGCGAGATGATGGCGTTTCGCCTCGACAAGGGCAACTACAACATGATCGTTGCCGAGCTGGAGGCCAAGACCGGCCGGGAAGCTCAGCGAGTGATCGAATAGTCTGTCAAAGGCAAACCTGGAGAGAATCGGATCCTAATACAACGCCGCGCCCAAGCGAACGCTCGTGCTAAGATGACCCTCATAGTGGATTTTCAGGAATTTTCACCTTTTGGAGATGATTCTCAGCTCTGGGTGTATCCCTTTCGGGAGCCTTTGACCGAGTTGACCAGCAGGCTGGTCGAGCAGACCCTGAGCCGATTTCTACCCGGCTGGGCTTCCCACGGAGCACGGGTTGAGGGTCGTTGCCTGATTCACGAGAACCGGTTCTGTCTGCTGGTCGGGCATTCGCCGTCGGAGATCTCCGGATGTGCGATCGACAGCAGCGTGGAGAATTTCAAGGCGCTTCGCGATCAGCATGGCCTGGACGGTCTGGATCGGTCGCTGGTCTTCTTTCGGGACCCAGAAGGGCGCATCCTGGCAGAACACTTCTTAGACTTTCAGAAGCTGATTTCCTCCGGCCGCATACTTCCGGACACGCCCGTTTTTGACACGACCATCACTACTCTGGGAGAACTTCGAGCAGGCGGTCTGGAGAAGCCTTTCGGGGATTCGTGGCACGCCGCGCGCTTCTCTTAATCAGTCTGAATGACTGACGTAGGGGCCCCCGTGGAAGTCTTCCAGGGCCTCGTCTTCGTCTTCCGCAAAATCGAGCAGCGGAAGAATTCGCCCCAGATCCAGAATATGTCGAACCTGAGGAGCAATACTGAGGAGTTTGACCTGGCAACCGGCCCTCTCCGCCCGCTTGATGGAAGCAACCAGTTCGCCGACCCCGGTGCTGTCAATGCGCGAGACCTTTTCGAGGTTTAGGAGAACCTTGCCCTCCCTTTTCCCGATCAACTGGTCGATGGAATCCCGGAGCTGCTCGGCACCAACTCCTGCCACCAGACGGCCGTCGATATCTACAATGACGACGTCTTGGTTTCGCCTCACTTCGATCTTCATCTTCCAGGCTCCATCGGGCAGAGTTTCCTCTCCAGCCGGCGGAATGGGATGATATCAGTCTGCTAACCTGGTCTGCAACAGAGACTCCCTTTCACAAGTACGGTGACGTTGGTCCACTTCACTTCACCTCGCAAGATCCGTCCCCAAACGCTAATGTATCTGTGAAAGGGAGTATTAAGGAGAAGAACCCATGAGGTACGACTGGTCGTCTGCCGGCAGCACCCTGGCGCTGATCCTATTCTTGTTCCATCCGCTACCAGCTCAGAGTGGCGAGTTTTCGCTGGAGCAGGTGATGAGCGTGGGCTTTCCCTCGCAAATGACTCCCGCCCCGGTCAGTGGAGGGGTGGCCTGGGTCGTCAATGAACGGGGCGTGCGTAACATTTGGATTGCTCGTCCACCCGACTATCAAGGGCGTCAGCTCACCGGCTACGGCAGCGATGACGGGCAAACGATTTCACAACTGGTCTGGACTCCAGACGCGTCGGCGATCATTTTTGTTCGTGGAGACGGCCCAAATCCTCGTGGAGAGTTGCCCAATCCCCTCAACCTAGCCGCGGGAACAGAGCAAGTCATTCTGAAGCTGAACACAGAATCCGGGAAGGTCGAGAAGCTAGCCGATGGCGCAGGCCCGCTGGTTGATCCTGATGGGGAGAACCTGGTTTTTCTCCGCGAAGATCAGATCTGGACGAAGCCACTGGCAGGCGAAGGGGAGCCCAAACAGTGGATCCACGCCCGGGGTCAGGCCGGATCGCTGAGATGGTCGCCAAGCGGCAGGTATCTGGCCTTTGTCAGCCGCCGTTCCGACCACAGTTTTGTCGGGATCTACGACCGCGAGTCGAAAGAGATCGAATATGCGGCCCCCTCTGTCGACAGCGATAGCGATCCCGCCTGGTCACCCGGGGGGACGCAGATCGCCTTTCTTCGAGTCCCGTTTGATCGCCGGCGACTCATCTTCGGTCCGCTCCGAGAGGCCCTCCCGTGGTCGATTCAAATCTATGATCTCGAACACAGGAGAGCCCGAACTCTGTGGCGCTCCGATCCAGGTCCGGGCAGTGCCTACCGAAGAATCGAGACCTCCAATCAGCTCCTCTGGAGCCAAGACGGCTTCCTCGTGTTTCCCTGGGAAAAAACCGGCTGGACTCATCTTTACTCGATCCCCACTGAGGGCGGGGCTGCCCGCTTGCTGACCCCTGGCCCCTTTGAGGTCGAGGAGGTCGCGGTCGGCCGTGACCCGGAATGGTTGTACTTCAGCTCCAATCAGGATGACATCGACCGACGCCACCTGTGGAAGGTGGCGGCCTCGGGGAATCCTCCCGTACAAATCACCAAAGGGCGCAGCAACGAATGGAGCCCCACCCCTCTCATTGGAGGGGACGCTCTGGCCTTCATTCGATCCACTGGTAGAAGTCCCGCTCAGCCGGTTATCACCACTTCACCGGGGTCAATGCGGCTGCTAGCACGTGAAGCGGTCGACGCCGACTTCCCTAAGACCCTTCTGGTGGAGCCGCGGCAGGTCGTTTTCAGTTCGGCGGACGGCCTGGAGATTCACGGGCAGCTTTTTCTACCCGACGACCGGACTGCCGGTCAGAAGCACCCGGCCTTGCTCTTTTTTCACGGCGGTTCCAGACGACAGATGCTGCTGGGATTCCACTACTTGAGCTACTACCACAAGTGCTATGCCTTCAATCAATATCTCGCCAACCGCGGGTTTGTGGTTCTCTCGGTGAACTACCGTAGCGGGACCGGATATGGGATGAAGTTCCGTGAGGCTCTGAACTACGGGAGCTACCGGAGCCAGCGAGTTCAACGACGTTCTGGGTGCCGGAGTTTATCTGCGCGGCCGATCCGATGTGGACCCCGATCGGATTGGCCTGTGGGGCGGATCCTACGGCGGCTACCTGACCGCTCTGGGGCTGGCGAAAGCCTCCGACCTGTTCGCGGCCGGAGTCGATCTTCATGGAGTCCACGACTGGAACCAGGTGATCAGGAATTTCAAGCCTTCCTATGACCCACTGGAGCGGGCAGAGGTGGCCAGGCTGGCTTATGATTCATCACCCATGGCTGCGGTCAGCACCTGGAGATCGCCTGTTCTTCTGATCCACGGAGACGATGACCGCAATGTCCCCTTCAGCGAGACGGTCGATCTGGCGGCGGCCTTGAGAAGGCAGGGAGTTGACTTCGAGCAACTGGTTTTTCCCGATGAGGTCCACGGATTCCTGACTCACCGCTCCTGGATGCGAACCTTTCAGGCGGCGGCCGAGTTTCTGGAGCGCAAGCTCGCCTCCGCGCGGGGCAACCGGGAACAATAATTGAAACAAAAAAGGGAGTTGCGGCGTCCCTTTATGCACGACAGACACGGCACCCAAGTACGTATGAAAACGGTCCCGATCTTGGCTCATCATGAAAGATGAACTCGATAAAAGTAACCCAGAACCCAGAACTTAGCAGCCCGCGGTGGAAGTCCCACGCGCTGCTAGAACCTAGTTGCTGTCGCAATGGATAGTGTGTGCCTGCCTTTCGGAAACCTTCCGGGACAGAATCCGCTGTTCGTCGATTTCGCGCACCACTTCGAAAAGGTGCGGGATTTCTATCGTCCACCGCCTCTAGCAGAACCGCAGCTGGGCCAACGCCTCGACCGAGCCCGCCGCTCGAGCGGCGTCCCCAGGAAGCCTTTTGCCTCTGCCCTGGCCAAATATAACAGCACACTTCACCCTGGCGACCCTTTGGTCCGGAATCTCAAAGCCTTTGAATCGGAGGACTGTGTGGCCGTGGTGACGGGGCAGCAGGTCACCTTGTTCGGGGGCCCGTCCTACACGGTTTTCAAAGCAGCGACTGCTATTCGGCTGGCGGAGAGCCTGCGGAAGCAGGGAGTCAACGCGGTACCTGTGTTCTGGTTGGCCTCCAACGATTCGGACTTCGAGGAGATCCGCCACACCCATTTCGTCGGCCCAGATGCAAGACTCGTCCCTGTCGCGTTTCCGGACGATCCCGAGCATTCGTGTCAGATGGCTGGAACTGTGTCCTTGTCTTCGGTCGGCTCCTGTCTCAACGAATTGCGCTCAAACGTCGATTCTCACCCCTTTTCCGAAACGATTCTGGAGGGCCTGGAGAAGGATTACAGCAGGGACCGTAGCTTTCGAGAGGCATTCGCCGTATGGATCAGCCGGCTTTTCAGCGACTACGGCTTGATTGTCTTCGATCCTCTCATGGAAGGCTACCGGGAGTCGCTTTCGCGCTTCTACGAAATTGCCGTGACCCGGCGCCAGCCGCTCATCGAAGCTTTGGTCCAGCGCAGTCGGGAGATCGTGAAGGCGGGCTATGAACCGCAGGTCTGGGTAGACGATCACGAAAGCCTCCTTTTTCTGGTAGACGGGTCGCGACGCTACAAACTGCTTTGGGAAGAAGGCAGGTATCGGGCCAAGGAGAAGAGAGAGCTTTCCTTCTCGAGCAAGGAGCTGCTGCAAGTGGCCGTGGACGACCCGGGGCGACTGGGCGTCAATGTTCTGCTCCGCCCCATCCTGCAAGACTACCTCTTCCCCACAGCTTTTTACGTGGGAGGCCCTTCCGAGGTTGCCTATTTTGCGCAATTGAATTCCGTTGCCAGCCACTGGGATCTGGAGCCAGTCATTCTACCCAGGGCCGGGTTCACGATTGTGAATCACCGGGACCAGCGGCATTTGAAGCGCCACCACATCACTACCCTGGATGTGCTCCAGAGATCAACAGACGACCTCACCGAGATGATTCTCAGAGAGAGCCGGCAGGGTGAGGCTCTCCAGCAGATGGATGCGGTGTCGGCGGAGTTGCGACGGCGCCTTCAGGAGCTTCAGCAGTTGATCCATGCTTCTGACCCAACGGTGTCGGCGATGCTCGAGAATACCCGGGAAAAGATGCTCTACCAGTTGGACAAGGTGAAATCCCGTTTCGTCATGAATCACCGTCGCACAGCCCCTTCGTTGAGGCAGCACCTGGAACAGCTTCTCAACCATCTCAGACCCATGAACAAGTTGCAGGAGCGGGTCATCAACTTCAACCACTTCCTGATGGATCGGGGACCCGGTTTCCTGAATGAGATCACAGAGCTGACCGACCCCCATTGCTTCTCGCACCGGCTGCTGGAGCTCTAGGCGGGTTGCCCACGTTTGCCCGGCAGCTTCCGCGCTGCTTGCGCAGTCACTGTCGTTCCTGCCTCTGACGTCTCCTTGATTGGTCACAGTTCTTCACAGAATGTGGGAGTCGGCTCGCGGCGGCGGCCGTTTAAATCCACCTGGTTGCAGCCCTGAGGCCGCCTCCCGTATTTCATTGCAGATTTCACATCGGAAAGTGGGAGGGGCCTCCCGCTTTCAGGAGCGCGCCACCTGCAACGTAGAACCTTATTCGGCGCGGCCCAGTGACACCAGGTTGGCCAGCAGACGGTAGCTTCCCGGGACCCCGGCAGGAAGCTGGCGCCACAGACCCAGGCCCACATAGATCCAGCGACCCCGCCCGTAACGAGCTTCGACCAGGGACCCCAGCTTCTCACCAGCGTTAAATGGAAACGGATCCTCCGTCGTGACCAGATCGCAGTAGCGGGGATCCTTCCGGCCCAGAAAATAGAGTCCCCGTTCCTGGACCCACCCCCGCCAGTCTTCTTCCCCGATCGAGTTGGGCGTCCGGAACAGCGGATGATCGGGAACCAGGACTCGAATCGCCGCATTCTCGTCCGTCACACGACCCCGACCCACCACTACTGGGAAAGGGGCAAAGGGACTGTCAGAAAACCCTGGGACCTTCCCGCTCGATCTCGAACCGTTGAATTCAAATTTGTTGTACTGGACAATCAGAGTCCCGCCCCGCTGGACCCACTCGAGCAGGCGGTTGTTGTAGGCCTTTAGGTCCTCCCGGTTGAGATAGGCACGAACGCCGGTGACGATGGTGTCAAATCGATCCAGATCGCCAGAAGCCAGCTGATCGGATGCCAGCAGCTCGAAGTCTGCCCCCAGTTGGGCCAGAGCCTCCGGAACATAGTCCCCGACGCCCACGATGTAGCCGATCTTTACTCCGGGATCGATCTCAACGTCCAAAGCCAGGAGACAAACTTCGGCAGAGCGGTACAGGTGTCTCCGCTGGATATGATCGTAGTCGATGACTTGAAATCCCCGGCGAAAACTTTGTCCTCCGAAAACCGCCACTGCCTGGATCTCGAAGGTGCCCTCCCTGAGACGTTCCGGTGGGTAGACGGTAAAGGTTGTCGCGATTGATTCTTCCTCTCGCTCAAACTTCAAAGGGTAGAGTGGCGGAATGATTTTCCAGCCTCTCGGCGCTTCCAGGGCAACGTGTCCAGCAACGATCTGGTTCCCATTGTTTGTGACTTGCACCCGCAGCTCCCGACCTTTTCGGGCAGCCGAGAGAGGCAGCACGCTGATCGCCGGTTCCACAGCGAGAGAGATGCGGGGCACCACCATCAAATCGTGGCGCTGCTCTCCTCCCACCCAGGGACCGGTGTACCGATATTCGGCAGGTGCGCTCAGAGTACCTTCCACTCCGAAGCTTCTGTACCCGAGCTCTACCGAAAGCTCGGGCGGCCCCCAGGGGGCCGAGGCGTCGTTTCCCTGGATCCGGAATCGATCGGCATCTTCCATTGGGCCGCTCCAGTAGGGCTGGGTGACTTCGGCATCGGAGCTCACTCGCACGCCGATCTTAAAAGTCCTGATCTCGCCTGCCCCCAGTTCGAAATCAGAGAAGCCATTGTCCGGGTATTCGATTTGCCAGGCCTCCCTCGTTGCCGCCTCCCAGGACTCGACGACTACCGGATGAGAGCCGCCATTGAATAGAACCAGGGTCAGCTCCAGCTCCTGGCCGGGCGTAACGCGACCGTCATCGACGGTTGCCTCCAGGACCAGTTGATTTGCCAGCTTGAGGGCGTGAACAAAATCCTCTTCCTTCTTCTTCAAGAGAAAGAAGATCTCGAACTCGTCCTCCTCAGCAAGCCCGGCAGTGTGGAACTGCTGTCGCAGCATGCGAACCCTCCGCAAGCCTTCGGCCACAAAGGGCGTCGTCAATCCCGGGTCGCGGAGATCGAAAGCTTCCGCGGCCTCGCGAATGGCCAGTTGAATCTGATGTATTGAAGGGACCAGAAAGGGGAGATCACCCAGATCTGTCTCGGCAAAGTGGGTGAGTGCCATCAGACTTGTATCGATACCCTCGAACAGATCGGCTTCGCCGTCCTTCCCGGCAACCGCGTGAAAGGCAACCGGGTTCCACAGCGACGAGTGCTCAGCAGGTGCGGCCAGGAGCTGCGCCATTCCCTGGCACTTGTGCATCGATCGCGACTCGGCCCCGAGCTGAGCGAAGGTTCGGCCCAGAATGGGATCGTACGCACCAGTGGACACCTCGACAACCCGTGGTGGTCGCTCAGCCGATGCTTCCCTTGCTCCCTGCCATCGGAACCTCTCGAACAGCTTGGCCGCCTTCCAGGGGCGAAGCCCGTCCCGCAATTGATGGGAGAAACGAGCGGGATCGGCGGCTGCATGGAACGCCTTTTCGGCCAGCAGCGCCGAGGCCTGATGATGCTGTCCCCCGCCCTTGCCCCCTGTGGGGAGTGAAAGGACCACTTGAGGTCGGAAGCTGCGGATTACGCGGACCATATCCTCCAGGATCGGTTCTTCTCCCCAGCGCTCCAGGGTCTCTTCAACACTAAAGGAATAGCCGAACTCGTAGGCTCGGGTGAAGAACTGCCGAGCGTCGTCGTAACGATGCATCGACATGAGCTCTCCGCTACGGATGATGCCCAGAGCCTGAAACAACTCGGGTCCAATCTCGTTTTGGCCGCCGTCTCCCCGGGTCAGAGTGAGGAGCCCGGTTCGAAAGCCTTGTCCACGGCGCATCATCACCAGGAGGGGATTGTCCTCGTCATCGGGGTGGGCGGTAATGTGCAGAAGCGAGCCCGTGGCTGGGAGTCGTCGCAGGGCCAGCGCCAGCCCCGTAGCTCCCTGATCCAGGCGGGGCCTCTGAGCCAGAGCCGAAGAGACGAAAAGTGAGAGGAGCAGGGTCGCACCTAGGGTGAGGACCTTCATACTCAACTCACTCCGCCTTGAGGCCCCCGGGAAGGATAGAACCTCTCGCCGCGCGAGACCAGAAATGCCACCACCACAACGGTGGCAACTCCCACCAGGTTGTACCAGAGAAAAGAAAAGTCTGTCGTCATTCCGAAGCACGCAACTGCTCCCATCCCCGCCAGCAATCCTACAAATGCGGAACGCGCTGTGGCCCATCTGGTTCCAATCGCGAGCACGAACACGCCCAGAAGAGAACCGTAAAAAAACGACCCGAAGAGGTTCACGACTTCGATCAGGGAACCCAGCTGGCTCGCGTACACCGCTACCGAGCAAGCCATCAACCCCCAGCCGGCCGTGGCGAGTTTAGACACCCGCAGATAGTGTGCATCACTGGCTTCCTTCCGGATCAGGCGCCGGTAGATATCCATGACGGTTGCTGCCGACAGCGCATTGAGTTCGGCGGAGACGCTGGACATGGCAGCGGCAAATATCGCAGCGATCATGATTCCCACGATTCCAATGGGAAGATGGTGGGTTACGAAATACGGGAACACGTAGTTGACGTCATTGACTTCCCCCCCCAGCATCTCGCTCAAGTCTTCCCGGATCGCGTCCCTCTGCCCCAGCGCCCGGAGATAATCCTGGCGCCCTGCTACGCTCCCGCTCGGGGTGGATACAAACTGGATAGCCGTCTCCCTGAGTTGACCCTGTACCTCATCATGATGCCTGGACAGCTCGGCAAACCCGCTCTGCGCCTCAGCCTTCTCCAGCTCTGCGGGGCTGAACACGATAGGCGTACCTGAAAAGTTGAAAAACACGAAGACCAGCACCCCGATCAGGAGAATGGCAAACTGTAGTGGAATCTTCAGGAACGCACTCATCAAGAGAGAGACTCGCCCTTCGGTTACGGAACGTGCTGTCAGGTAACGCTGCACCTGGCTCTGGTCACAACCAAAGTAAGACAGCATCAGAAAGGTCCCTCCCAGCAGCCCCGACCAGAACGTGTAGGTGCGAGACGGATCGAATGAGAAGTCGACTGTCTGCAGTCGACCCGCCGCTCCGGCGATCTGGAGTGCGCTGGAAAGAGAGACTTCCTCGGGAAGCTGCCCGACGATGACAATCAGCACCACCGCCATTCCCGTTATGATGAGGATCATTTGCTTCACGTCGGCCCAGGTGACGGCCTGGACGCCTCCAATCATCGTATAGACAACCGTAGGAAGTCCGATCGCCAGCACCGTGAGAATCAGATTCCACCCCAGTACCATGGACAGAATGACGGCCGGGGCCGAGATGATCACGCCGCATTGCAGTCCGCGTGAGGCCAGGAAAAGCAAGCTCGTCAGGGTTCGGGTTCGAGAATCGAAGCGGTGCTCCAGGTACTCGTAGGCCGTGAATATTCCGGAGCGGTGAAAGAAAGGGACCACCGTCAAGCAGAGGATGACCATCGCCAGGGGCAGGCCAAAATAGAATTGGATGAAGCGCATGCCGTCCTGGTATCCCTGACCGGTCGTCCCGACCAGGGTGATGGCGCTCATCTGTGTGGCCATGATGGAGAGCCCAACGGCCCACCAGGGCAGGCTTCGGTTAGCCAGAAAGTAGCCTTTGATCTCGTTTGTGGCCCGGCTCCGTCGAATCCCGTCCACCACAATGTAAACCAGGTATGCCGCAACGATCAGCCAATCCAGCAGGTGCATCAGTCAAACATTCGGGAGAAAAACCAGAGGGCACAGATCGTTCCCACCGTGTGAATCAAGACAGCGACATAAAGAAGGGCGAAGCGTGCCTCCGGCCATTCGCTCGGCTCGGACCTCGTCGCAGAGTCAACTCCAGGGGAGACAGTAGGGCTGCTTTCACTCATGAGTTCCAGACCAAGGTTGTCGGTGGGAGTCAGTCTCTCCCATATGAGCACTAGCCGTAAAGCCCTAGTACTTGCTTGCAGCTTTGACAACACAGGGGCGCGAAGGTAGATTTCATGCAATGGCAACTACTTCATTTCCTCAAGTGGCTACGGTCACGCAGCGATTCGACCCGCAACGCGTTGAGAATATCGAGTCAACCCTGCTCTCAGAATTCCAGCAGAAGAAAGAGCTTCTGGAAGGAACTTCCGGTCGGAGGGTTGCAGTCTGCGCGGGGAGTCGAGGTATTTCCCAGCTTTCCGACATCATTCGGATTCTCGTTGAGGAGCTCAAGAAGGCCGGTGCCGATCCCTTCATCGTTCCGGCCATGGGGAGCCACGGCGGAGGGACGGTCGAGGGTCAGACCCAGATTCTGTCCGACTACGGAATTACGGAATCGAAGGTGGGAGCCCCCCTGGTTGCCTCAATGGAGGTCGTGGAAATCAGCCCGACCGTGGACGGCGTTCCGGTGCACGTGGACCGGGCCGCATTCGAAGCGGATGGAATCATTCTCGTCAATCGAGTCAAGCCGCATACGGACTTCAAGGGGAAGGCGGAGAGCGGCTTGATGAAACTGGCCGCCGTCGGCCTGGGCAACATCGAGGGAGCAACGCACCTCCACCGTTTTACGCACTCGCTGGGCTACGAACGACTGATCATCACCAAAGCCCGCAGTATCATCGAGACCGGCAAGGTGCTCATGGGGCTGGCCATTATCGAGAATGCCTACCACCAACCGGCTCACCTCGAACTGATTCCGCCCGCAGAGATTGTTGAGAGGGAGCAGCAATTGCTGGTTCGGGCCAAAGATCTGATGCCCTCGCTGCCGGCTTCCCAGATCGACCTCCTCATCATTGACCGCATCGGTAAGAACATCAGCGGAACCGGTCTGGATCCGAATGTCACGGGACGCTGGTTCGGCTTCAACTCGCTGTGGCAGGACACTCCCGATGTCCATCGCATCGCTGTGCTCGATCTCAGCAGAGCAACTCACGGGAATGCAGTGGGGATCGGTTTGGCCGACTTCTGCACCCAGCGTGTGGTGGACAAGATCGACAGGGACATGACGTACCTCAACGCCCTCACAGCCCACTTCACGGTTCCGGGACGAATCCCCATCTACTTCTCGACGGATCGAGAGACCATTCGTCGAGCCTTGCTCTCGGTGGGCGGCCGCGGCTTGTCTGCAGACAAGCGTGTGATTCGAATCCACGACACCCTCAGCCTGAACACCCTGGAAGCCTCGGAGTCGATGCTGGAAGAACTTCGTGACCATCCCAGCACAGGCCAGATTGGGAACCTTCGCCCCCTCACCTTCGATGGCGACGGCGTGCTGGCGGAGATGGGCGACCCTGCCCACGCCTAGCCGATACGTTGCAAGTTCCAGGTCAGTACTTGAGTCCAGCCTGGCATAGCTCCGGCTGGTGCTGCCAGCCCGTCTTGGAGCGCGCGACTTTCACCAGGGACTGCTAGAATGGGGACCACGACACCAAGAAAAGGGAAGGGTCTAACATGAACGGGAAGGCCGGTACCACCGAAGAACAGAAATCCCTGGCAGTCGCGGAAGCCTCCCGCCAGAAAGCTTGGAAAGCCCCCAGCTTTCTGCGCGAACTTTTCCTGGGGAATTTTCGCCTCGATCTCATCCATCCTTATCCACTGTCAGGGAAGGAGCGCCCGGAATTCGCCGAGTTTCAAGAGAGGTTCCGGCGCTTTCTGCTGGATGTAGTCGACCCGGTACGAATCGATGAGGAAGGAGATTATCCGGAGGAGGTCGTGACGGGGCTCCGGCGCCTGGGCGCTTTTGGCATGAAGATTTCCAAAGAATACGGTGGTCTCGGCTTCTCCCAGGTCGAATATGCACGCATCATGGAGCTGCTGGGAAGCCGCGACGCGAATTTGAGCGCTCTGCTCTCCGCCCATCAGTCCATCGGGGTTCCCCAGCCCTTGAAGCTCTTCGGGTCCGAGGAACTGAAGAAGAAGTATCTCCCCCGCTGTGCCGCCGGGGAAATCTCCGCCTTTGCACTGACTGAAACCAATGTGGGTTCCGATCCTGCCAGGTTGTCGACTCGCGCAGAACTGACTCCGGAAGGTGACACCTACCTTCTGAACGGAACCAAGCTCTGGTGTACGAATGGCACGCTGGCCAAGCTTCTGGTGGTCATGGCGGTGGACTCGGAGACCGAAAAGATCAGCGCCTTTGTGGTCGAAACCGATTGGCCCGGGGTCACGGTAGAGCACCGATGCTATTTCATGGGCCTGAAGGCCCTGGCCAACGCAGTGATCTCGTTCCACAACGTGCGGCTGCCTCGTGAGAACCTCATCGGCGAGGCCGGAAAAGGACTCAAGATCGCCTTGACAACACTCAATGACGGACGCCTTTCCATTCCCAACGGGGCCGTGGGCGGAGCGAAGGTCTGTCTCCAGATTTGCCGCAAATGGAGCAATGAAAGAGTTCAGTGGGGGAAACCGATCGGTCAGCATGAAGCCGTAGCCCACATGATTTCCGGGATGGCGGCTAAGACGTTCGCCATGGAGTCCATTGCCAGACTGGCCACCGAGATGTCCGATCGAGGAGGCTACGACATTCGGCTGGAGGCTGCTGCCGCCAAGGAATGGAACACCTGTGCCGGCTGGGAGATTATTGACGACGCGATGCAGATTCGCGCCGGCCGCGGATACGAGACCGAATCTTCTCTGGCTGCCCGCGGAGAAGATCCGATTGGAGTCGAACGAATGATGCGCGATTTTCGCATCAACAAGATCTTCGAGGGCTCCAGTGAAATCATGCACCTCTTCATGGCTCGCGAAGCTGTGGACAAGCACCTTCAGGTTGCCGGCGTCCTGGTGGATCCCAAGAGTCCTTTCGGTGCGAAGTTGAAGGCTGTACCGGGCATCCTGGCCTTTTATGCCCTGTGGTATCCAACCCGCTGGCTGGGATGGGGTCGCTGGCCCCGCTACGGGGACTTCGGCGATCTCGCACCCCACCTCCGCTTTGTGGAACGCATGAGTCGCAAACTGGCGCGCCAGGTGTTCCACGGTATGGTGGTCCACGGTCCGCGGCTCCAGAACAAACAGGCCTTCCTGTTTCGCCTGGTCGACATCGCCAACGAACTGTTCGCGATGGCTGCCTCCCTGGCCCGGGCCAATGCCCTGCGCCAGGCAAAACGGGACGACTACGACGAGGCGGTTCACCTGGCCGACATCTTTTGCCGCCAGTCTCGACGGAAGGCGAGAAGGCTTTTCCAGGATCTCTGGTCCAACGACGATCTTCTTCTTTACAAGTCGGCCCGGCGGCTGCTGGAAACAGAGCAGTCATGGATGGAACGTGGGGTATGCGGGCTGGAGGAAATGGTGGAGAGGGCGAAACGGTCTCCTCAGATGGCGCAGGAAAAGGTCGAGCCGGAGACCGTCCAGATGAGTTGACTCCCAATGCAGAACGATCGCGGGAGTCGCGTTTATGTGGTGGGAGGGGTCAGGACTCCTTTCCTTCGCTCCGGGACGGGTTTTGCCGACCTGAGATCCTATGATCTCGCCCGCCACGCGATCACCGGCCTGCTGGTCCGGACCCGGGTGGACCCGGATCTGATTGGGCGTGTCATTCTCGGTTGTGTTGTCTCCAGCCTGGAGACGAGCAATGTGGCACGGGAGGCGGCCCTGGCAGCCGGCATCCCTCCGCAGACTCCTGCACACACCGTCAGTCAGGCCTGTATTTCCGCCAATCAGGCTATCACCAGCGGCTCAGACCTGATCCGCACAGGCCAGGCCGATCTGGTGCTGGCCGGCGGCACCGAGAGCCTGTCCGACATTCCTATTCGGTTCCGAAAGTTGCTTCGACGCAGGTTGTTCGAGTCGAGACGGTACCGCTCCGTTTGGGACTACCTGGGGTTTCTAAAGGGCCTGAGACCTTCGGATTTCCTTCCCGAGATTCCATCGATATCAGAATTCTCAACCGGCCTGACCATGGGTGAAGACTGCGAGCGACTGGTCGCACGTTTCGGAGTTACGAGGACCCAACAGGACGAGTTTGCGGCCCGCTCTCACCAACTCGCTGCCCGGGCGGCAGGCCGGGGGCAGTTCGAAGAGGAGATCATCCCGGTGGCGGCAGCCCCGGATTTTCGTGCCATCACGGCTGACAACGGCATCCGCCCCGACACCACCGTTGAGCGGCTGGCCGGCTTGAAACCGGCTTTCGCGAAACCCTACGGAACGCTGACCGCGGGCAACTCCTCGTTTCTGACAGATGGAGCGGCAGTGGTGCTGTTGGCATCCCGCCGGGTACTCGACGACTCCCAACTGGTTCCCAGGGCCGAGATCATCGACTACTACTACTCGGGACAGACACCGGAGGGTGAGCTTCTGCTGGGTCCGGCCTGTGCTACGCTCGTATTGATCGAGCGAAACGGGTTGGAACTCTCAGATATTGAAGTCTTCGAATTTCATGAAGCCTTTGCAGGGCAGGTCCTGGCCAATCTCGCATGCCTCCGCTCGGCCGACTTTGCCCGGCAGCACAATGTACCTCACCTTGTCGGATCCATTCCTGTCGACAAGGTGAATACTCGGGGCGGTTCTCTCTCTATCGGTCACCCCTTCGGTGCGACTGGAGCCCGGCTCGTAACAACGGCTGTAAATCGGCTTCTCAGCGAAAATGCGAGCTATGCTCTCGTTGCCTCTTGCGCTGCCGGAGGGATTGGGAATGGGATTCTGCTGAAAACCGTCCACATGGAGCCTCCGGCATGAGTTTCCTCGACGTCGAACTGGAAGGGTCGATTGCCGTTGCCTGGCTCGATCAGGAGTCCGAGAAGGTCAACAAGCTCTCGCCTGATCTCTTCCAGGAGTTTTCAGCCTTCCTGGATCGGCTCGAGAAGGATTCGGAGATTCGGGCGGCGGTCCTGATCAGCCGCAAGCCGGACACGTTCATCGCCGGGGCCGACATCGAGCACTTCCAGAACATGCAGCCCGGCGAGGCGGCCCGGATGAGCAGAGAAGGAAACTCCATCCTGTGCCGCCTGGAGGCCTTGTCCAAGCCAGTCGTGGCGGCGATCCACGGGGCCGCCCTGGGAGGCGGCCTCGAAGTCGCACTGGCCTGCCACTACCGAATCGTCAGCGATTCTCCTCGGACCGTTCTTGGTCTTCCAGAGATAAAACTCGGATTGCTGCCCGCTGGTGGCGGCACTCAGAGGCTGCCGCGACTGGTGGGGCTGAGGCCTGCCCTCGACTTGCTGCTGACGGGCAGGAATGTCTATCCCTATCCGGCACTGCGAATGGGACTGGTTGACCGGGTCGTGCACTTCAGCGCCCTCTACTCCGCCGCACTCCATTTCGCACTGGCACTGGCCGACGATGACCCGAAAAGGCAGCGAACCGGTGGAGTCGGACAGCTGTTCTTCGACCGAAATCCTGTGGGTCGGTGGATGATGTTCAGGTCTGCTGAGAAAAGGATCCGGGCGAAGACGCACAACAATTATCCGGCCCCTTTCCGGATCGTCGACTGTGTGCGCACTGGATTCAGCCGGGGAATCCAGGCCGGCTTCGCTAAAGAAGCACGCCATTTTGACGATCTCATGCGCACGCCTCAGAGCCGCGAACTGGTACGGCTCTTCTTTGCCGTCACCCGGGCCGGTAGAAACCCGCTTGCGGGGCAAGCAGCAGAGGCACGACGACTGGCTGTCATCGGGACCGGCCTGATGGGTTGTGGAATCACCGATGTCAGTTTCCAGAGAGGCTTCCGGGTCGTCATGAAGGATCTCGACCTGGAACGGCTGGCTGTTGCCCAGAAGAGAATCTGGGGCAGCCTGGAAAAGAAAGTTCAAAAGAGAATCCTGACTCCGTTTCAGCGCGATCGCTTCTGGAGCCATCTCTGGCCCACCACTGAATACGAAGATCTGAGAGGCGTGGGACTAGTGGTTGAAGCCGTGTTTGAGAATCTCGATCTCAAGAGACAGATCCTCTCCGAGCTTGAAAACTGCACTTGCGAGAAGACCATCTTCGCGAGTAACACCTCTTCCCTACCAATCAGGGAGATCGCTGCCGGCGCACTCCGCCCCCAAAACGTCATCGGAATGCACTATTTCTCCCCGGTCCAGAAAATGCCGCTCCTGGAGATCATCGTTACACCCGAGACCGCCGACTGGGTCAGGGCGACCGCGATCGAGGTGGGAATACGTCAAGGGAAGACACCCATCGTAGTCAAGGATGGCCCGGGCTTCTATACGACCCGCATACTCTCGCCCCTGCTCAGCGAAGCTGTGAGGTTGCTCGAGGAGGGAGTGCAGATTCCGTTTGTCGACAGTTCCATGAGACAGTTCGGCTTCCCGGTCGGTCCTTTGACCCTACTCGATGAGGTTGGTCTGGATGTGGCTGCTCACGTGACCGAGATCCTCAAACCAATGTTCCAGGAAAGGGGAATCGAGTCCAGCTCCACAACGGGCCTGCTGCTGGAGGCCGGCCTTTCCGGAAGGAAAGGAGGCGAGGGCTTTTACCTGTACTCCGGCGCAAGGAAGCGGCCCAACCCTGAGACACAAGCCTCGCTCAGCGGCTCGAACAGCAGCAGGATATCGAGCGGGGAGATCCAGCAACGGCTCTCCCTGGCCCTGGTCAACGAAGCGATTCTCTGCCTCCAGGAAGGAATCCTCGCGAGTCCTCGGGATGGAGACCTGGGCGCGGTCCTGGGCCTCGGGTTTCCTCCCTTCCTCGGCGGCCCCTTTCGGTACGCCGACAGCCTGGGCCTCGCAGAACTGGAAGCGTGTCTTGATTCGCTCTACCAGGAGCACGGAGATCGTTTTCAACCGGCCGGTCTGATCCGGGAAATGGCACGAAGAAAGGGCAAATTCTTCAAAGATGATTGATTCGGGTTCGACTCGCGTACTGTTCAATCTCGCCTCTCCACGGCCTGCAGACGAGTCCTTCAACGAGGTGGAAAGGCTATCGAGGCTCACTCCAGCCTGGAACGGTCTCCTGAGTCGGGCCGTGCGCGCGAGGTTGCTTCCGCTCGTAGCCTGGCGACTCCAAGGACGACCTGGTATCTCGCTTCAGAATCAAGACAGGCTGTGGGAGGTCTTCCACCGCAACAACCTTCGGAATCTGGTTCGAGTCCGTGAATTGATCCGAGTGTGCCGAGAACTCGAGAAAAACGAAATCCGCGCGCTGGCTGTCAAGGGTCCTGTTCTGGCCACCCTTTGCTATCACAACCTTGGATCCAGAAGCTTCGATGATCTGGACCTGCTGATTCACCCGGAAGACGTTCCCAGGACCCTCTCCCTTCTGCTCGACAGTGGATATGACCACTGGTTACCGGAGTGGGATCGCGAACACTTGAAGGAGTTCTTCTCGCGGCCTGATTTCCTGCGTTTTCTGTGGTGGGACCAGGCCATGCTGACCCGAGATAACCCCCGCATGACGGTAGAGATTCATTGGGCTGCTCTGCCTCGCTACCTCTCGTTCGAGTTGCCCTTCGACAACCTCTGGAGGAACAGACGGGCGGTCTCCATCTCGGGCCACCAGTTCCTCACCCTTTGTGCCGAAGACCTGCTTCTGCTGATCGCCGCCCACGGCGCAAAACATCTCTGGTCTTCACCCAAATGGATCTGTGACCTGGCCTGGGCCATTCACGAGTTCTCGGAGGTGGAGTGGGAACAAGTGGTGGATCAGGCTCGGCAGAAGGGGGGGCTTCGGATGCTGACCGTGGGCGCCCTGCTGGCCACCCGCTTGTTCGCCGCTTCGCCTCAACAGGAGTGGCTCGCCTGCCTCCAAACCGATCCCGTGGCGGACCGACTGGCCCGTGAAATCGAATGTTCCCTGCTGGAATCGATTGAAGACGACAGCCCCTTCCCTGCAACACTCGGACGTAAACTCCGTCTCCGGGAGCGCCGGCTTGATCAAGAACTTCTTCCTCAGAAATCTCGACCGGGAGCGAATCATCTGAGATCAGGCGATACCCGTCCTGCAGGAAGGCAGCCGCCAGTGTGCTCTTCCCTGTGCCGCTGAATGCCAGGAAGGCAACGGCCCTGTCAGCCGCGGCAATACAGGATGCGTGCAGGACTGGACGGCCGGTGGTTTCGAGCCAGAAACTCATCGCCGCCTGGAAGAGGAATGTCTCCACAGTACTGATGTCCTCGGTACTGGGAAAGCATTGGAGAGAGTTCTCCTGAATCACGAAATCAGCAACTTCAGCCATTCTAAGGAGATGCCCATCTGGAAGCTTGTAGAGGCGGGCCAGGGGGACGCCGTCCTTGTTCTCGAACTCACTCGCATAGATCGGTTCGACCCCCTGAGACAAGCCGCCTTGCATCCCAGGACGAAAGCTGAGGGTCAGGGCCGGTTCGCCATCAGAAGGAGGAAGTTCGATCTGGAAGGGGAAGTTGCTTCGAACAGTGCATCCGAAAAGGTAGTAGGCGGGCCAGGAGGTGCTTTCGAGGGGTCCCTGCAACATCTGGGCGTACACTTAACAGATTGAATGAACCATGGCAACTTCGCCGACGCTGCGACGGAGTATACCCGTGATCGGAGTTCCTGACGGAAGCCGGAAAAAAGCCGCAAGAGAAGCCCGGCCTGATCCAGTTCCTTAGAAGTATCGGCGCAGCCAGTCTTCGACCACGACGGCACTCCAGATCCCCTGCCTTGAGAAGGGTCCCACTCTCCACCGCCTGAAGGCGGTGGATTCGACATGCGACTGAAGTCGCCTAAAGACCTCGCTTCGCTCGCAGGCTGACTACTCAGTGACCCGAAAATCGTCGTCTCGGGTCTCGACATCTTGGGTTTCTATATACTCTGCAACCATCGTATCGCTCACATTCCCAGTCGTCGCCACGAAGTACCCTCGTGCCCAAAGATGTCGTCCCCAAAACTCCTTGCGCAACTTGCGGTGATCTTGCAGTAGATGATGCGACGTTTTCCCTTTGATCGCCTGCATCACTCGGCTCGGCGCCAATCTCGGCGGCACATCCAACAACAAATGCACATGATCGGGTCGCACATGCCCCTTCACGATCTCGATATCCAACGATCGGCAAATCTCTCGCGTCAGATCCCGCACCTCTTTCCCGATCTCTCCTCGCAGAGCCGGCTTGCGGTACTTGGTGATGAACACAAAGTGATATCTCAGCCGATACACTGCATGCGAACTTTTCCGATACTCAGACACCTCCGCAGTGTACCCCCAAGCCTCCTGAAGGCTTCGCCTAAAGGCGAGGGGGTTCACCCATCCCAGAGTGGGACCCTAAGCCCCCTCCCTTCAGGTATATCCGGTACTGGTCCTGCAAGGACGCTTCATCCACAAGCCCAAGCTGCGCGGAGCGCATGTCCCGCAGCAGTGGCCAGACCTTCTCCGTCTCCCGCTCCCGGAATCCTCTATGAAACAGGGACTCGACCGTGATTTTCCTTCTTCGCTGGATGATGGCAGCCGGCAGCGTCTCCCGGAACGTTCTCCTCAAGAGCATCTTGTTCTTTTCCAGCATAGGAATTCTGTGAGGAGGGCAAGCTGGCCGCGAACTCCACAAGCCGTCGATCCAGCAGGGGGTGTATCATCTCGAGCCCGAAGCAGCCGGCCATTCTGGAAACCTCTAAGACTTGTGTGTTGCGTGCCAGGTTCTGGAGAAGACGGATACGAACCTGGCGGCCGAAGTCACCACCGCCGGACGGCAAGGGAGGTAACAGAAGCTGGCGAGCCTCCTGCCGGGTCACCTCCGTGAGCCAAGCGGGGAACCGGATTCGTTTCCTTTCCCAGGCCGGAAACCGATTCCTCAGCCAGGGGTCCAGCATGGAGCGAAAAATATAACGCGGACCGAACCCGGGCTCCTTTCTTTCTAGATTAAGCTGGCTCAGCAGCGAAATCCAGCGGCCGCTAAAGAGCAGATCGGGATAGGAACTGATGCCTCCGAACAGTTCATCCCCTCCCACACCGGAGAAGAGACTACGGTAATCCTGAGATGCCGCCTCCTGAAAAGTCGCTTCCCAACTCTCCCGTAGTAGTGAACTTCAGGGCCCCGGCGGGAAGTTCGCAACCCGCGCGCGTCACACAGCGTCCAATAGCGATCCGCCTCAATCCGGGTCAGTTCGAGATCAAGCGTCCGGCACACCTCCTCAATTCCCTCGGATTCGTCGGCCTCGGGCAAGCCGGGATGAACCCACGAGAACGCCCGCACGGATCTGCTGGAATCGATCTTGCGCATGGCAGCTGCGACACTGGTCGAGTCCAAGCCTCCGCTGAGTGCGATCCCCATGGGAGACGGCAAAACCCGAAGCCAGTCACGGTGCACACGAGAGAGACACTCACTGAGAGCCTCGACATAGGCGCCATCATCAGGCAGCTGCAACTCGGGCACCTCTTTCAGACCCCAATACCTTTTCAGCTGAAACCCACTCTCGTCAACCGTCGCAATCATGCCGGCCGGAACTTTCCGGATCCCGTCGTAGAAGGTCCGACCCTCAGGCACCAGAACGCCTGCCACCCGGGCCGACAGGCTCGTCATATCCAGGCGGGAATCGGGAAGGTGCCGGACCAGATCCTCTGGGTCCCAGGAAACGAACAGATCCCTGCCGTTGTGGGCATAGTAGACGGGATGGAGGCCGAGTCGATCAGCCGAGAGGATCAGCCGCTTCGCCGCGTCATCCCACAGCGAAAAAGAAAGGTCCCCTTCGAGAAGTGTCGCCAATTGGCGGGGACCGTACCTGAGGTATAAATTCTCCAGGCTCGCATACTCCGAGCCAGGCACTGCGGCAGGTGCAGGGATGCCTTCACTTAACCAATATCCACGAGTGAACAGGAATCGAACTGGAGGAGACGATACGCTGCGAGCGCCTTCTGATGGGGATCGGACCTGCCAGTTGATCCGGCCGGAGGCGCCAGATCGCCAGCTCAGTGGACAATCGTCTTCAGGGAAAGTAGGCAAATACTTGTTTCTGGCCGCCACGAGTGCGGACCGCCGTGAAGTCGTTCACCCCTCTCCCGGTGTTTCACTGACGGCGAGGAGTTCCAGCTCAACCAGTTCTTTCACAAACTCGATGATGGCTTCCTCCAGATCGCTCTCCTCGATCTCAAATTCCCCCATCAACACGGTGTGGGCTTCACGGAGAGAACTGGTCTCATGAAAGACTTCCCACACCCGACTTCCCACATCGTCGAGCCCGTAATACTGCCCGGTTTCCTCGTGAAGGATAGCCAGTTCATCTTCCACAAGGCCAAACGTGACCTTGGGCGGGAGTTCCACGGTTGATTCGAGCGTGAGACCTTCCATAACGATTGCTCCAAACCTAGCAGACGAGGATAGCAGATGCTAGTCAGCGGAACGTTTTCCTGCTCAAACGGTGGACCTGGGACAGAGCTCGCCCCCCGGGCAAATAGCATCGAGCAGGGACCTGGAATCCGACCGCTGCGAACATTCGGCTCAATTCACAGAGGGGCAGCCCTACCACGTTCAAATAACAGCCCTGGATGGATTCCACAAGTTCTCCGCCGGCTCCCTGAATCGCGTAGGCGCCGGCCTTGTCGTCGGGCTCTCCTGATGAGACGTACTCTTCTATCTCTCGATCCGTATAAGAGGCCATACTGACGGCCGTTGTGACATGAGAAACTGCACAGCTCCCCGAGGGGTTCACGACGAGAGCCAGGCCGGTGACAACCTGGTGAGTCTGCCCGCGAAGCTGCCTCAGCATTCTCAGAGCGTCCTCACGGTCGGAAGGCTTTCCGAGAATCCGGCTTCCGAGGATGACCCCCGTATCGGCCCCGATCACGAGCATCTCAGACCTGTCGGCGGCGGCCACTGCGATCGCCTTTTGTCGCGCAATATGCTGGATCGTTCGTACCGGCGTCGTGCCCAGGTTCACGGACTCTTCCGTGCCGGCGGGCCTTACGTCGAAGGGCTGTCCCAGTTTCGCAAGCAGTTCCCGCCGCCGGGGAGAGGCGGACGCCAGAACTAATCTCATGTTTTATGCCAAGAACCGTAGGAATTCCAACGACACTCTGACGGGGCCAACAAATGGTGGACAGGGACGCTCTTTATCCCCTGCCTCTCGGTCACAGGCTTTGGTATGCTTCCTGGATCAGTCGCCTGCCGTACTTCCGCTCCAGGCTCCGTACCTTGAAATGCCCTCGCGCCATGTTGTTGAAGTGGTCAATGAACAGGGCGTTCACGACCCCTCCTCCCACCGCTCCAATGGCCGGGATTGCCATGGCGGCCGTCTTCTCAGACACGACGATCCCGAAGCGGGAGGCAATCGCTGCCAGAAACCGAATCAGGGCGGGCGCGCCCTCAGTGGAAAGACCTCTTTGAGAGATATGTTGAGCTGCATCGGCCAGGGTTGTCGCCAGGGCACTCCGGACCGCATAATACCCCGTCTCGACAGAGTCATCAGCAGGCGAACTCCCTCCCAGAGCGAATACTTCCAGACAGGCGAGCTTGCTTTCCGGCTGATCCAGATCTTCTCCCTCCGATCTGGCCACATCCGCGATGGATCGGAGCATGATCGTGGTCGAAATCGGCAACTCGAGCGGCAGTGCGGCAAGCCCGAAAGCCCCTCCCAGTCCACCTGTTCCAATCACGGCAGCTCGATGGAGCCGGCTCCGCCGCATCTGCCCCACCGGCCGGCTCCCCAGGCTCGCCACCGCAATACTCAGAGCCCGGTTTAGAGAGATCTCAACCGCATTCTGCACGGCCGATGACCATTTGTCCGGCAGTAACTGGAAACCCCGTTCGATGGGAGCGCCCAGCATGCTGGTGACACGAGCTGCCAGACCCGGGTTCTCAAGGAGCGCCTTGGCCGCTTGCAGTTCCGAAAGGTCGTGCGGACTGATCATGCAATCATGTCAGGCACGAGAAAGGCATCTCGTGCTTAGCGCCTGGTGTCGTCGGGACCTGCCAGACCTGGCTGGGGGAAAACGGAAACCTTGCCCGACGCGATCTGATCCAGTACATGGCCAAGGCCCTGGTTGTCGGCGATACTCACTCCCGCAAGTGCTACGGTCGCTGTCCCCGGCACGGCGGCCTGGTTGACAAAGGTAAGGCTCAACAGATTCCCTTGCAGAAGGATGCTCTGAGCTCCATCCTGATCCACGATCACGAAATTGAGTCTTCCGGGATCGACGAGCACGGTCATTTCGAAGGCGGCCGGACCGCTGGGAATGATCGCGTCGGGGATTCCGTCGCCATTGGCGTCGCTGGGATCAAAGCTCAATTTCGTCTCATCGTAGTCAATCGAAAAGACCAGCGCGGCAATCTCATCCGGCCCGCCCGGGGCGCCACCGGCAGGACCGGGCCGGAAAAACACGTTCACCGTTGCGTTGCCCTGCGCCTGGCCGGTTGCTGCTGCAATCGCCAGATCCGGCCCTGGCTCCTCGGTTTTGCCTCCCTCGCCGCCAGTTTGAGTCACGGGGGGATTCACCGGGTCGGGCCCGTACAGGCCGTCAAGAGACACGAAGTGCCCTGTGGAGCTAACGCCATCCAGGCTGGTGACCAGCAATCCGTCCTGATCGGTAAAAAAACTTTTCGAGATGAAAACCAGGACCGGGTTTTCGCCCGTCTCCATCCAGGGACGAATCACCTGTCCGGTAGCCGGAACGATCAGTGAAACTTGATTCGCCTCAGCCACGAACAGATGGGACGAATCGTCACAAGTCATCCCGAACCGGTAGCCAAGGAGCAGTTGTTCCGGTCGGTTGAAGCCCGAAGCGAGCAGCGAGATGGAACCGTCGGAGCGATCAAAGCTCGAGACCTCTCCCTCAGCCGGGACCGAGAAGTAGATGTTCCCATTGCAGCGATCTATCTGGACACCTCCGACACCCTCGTTGGCTATCAATTCGTATGTGGGGATCTTGGAGGCCCCGTCCTCGGTCGCTGCCGTGCCCTGCGGGAGTCCTTCCTCGGCCGCCGACCGCGAAATCGCCGAGACCTCATCCAGTTCCGCTATCAGCAGGGTATCGCTGAATTGGTCAAAAGCAATCGCCTGAGGGGCATTCAAACCGCTGGCCACAATGGTGGTTTCGCCGGAGGTCGGATCCAGTCGCTGCACTGTGCCGGACTCGCTGGCGCAAAAAAGCAGATACTCCCGGCCATCCCGGGCCAGAAAGGCAATCATCTGCGTGATCGTATCGTCCAGCCCGGTGATCTGGAGACGTGTCTCGGGAGGCGTAATGTCAAAAACTGAGCTCTCCAGAAACCCGGCTGGACGTTTTCTCTGGGCCGGCTCCGCAAGAGCTGTCAGTTCTGCTGAATAGAGCCGGTCCAGACCGCCCAAATAGGCAACCGACTGCACGATGCCCAGGTCCCCGACCAGTTCCTGCTCCGAAATCAAGTCCACGCCCGCCGCTGCGCTCTGATTACCGCTTGTTGCGGATACCGTGATGGGAAGGTCAGGAACAACAATAGCGGGAGCCGTGTAGAGGCCCGTGCCGGAGATGGTGCCAAACTGAGGGGAACCCCCGGGAATGTCGTTTACCGCCCAGGCAATCGCACCTGAACCGCCCTCCACCGCAAAGCCCTGAGCATTGGTCGGGGAAAGGACGGCCAGAGGAGGATTGATCTTGATTTCGAGCTCCCCCCCGGTCGGGTCAAAAACCTGGGAGACATCCTGGGCCGGAACATTGGCAAGAACGTCACCTTGCACCGATCCAAACAGGGCGCTGAGAAACAACGGCACGTTGCTCCTGAGCCAGATAAACCCGCCGGCCAGATCAGCTGCTTCGGGGACCAGCTCTGTAATCAGCTGACTGATTCGGGTACCAGGATTGAGCACCGTTGTGAAGCCTCCCAGAAAGGTTCCTTCGGAATCCAACACAGCAATCTCGACGGTGGCCGGGAGCGCTGCTGCATTGAGGGCCGCAATACCCGTAAAGAATCCGAGGGTGGTGGCGACATGGGCAAAGATCGAGGCCTTACTCCCCTGGGGCACCACAGCGACGGCTGCCGCTGCGCCCGAGCCAATCACCCGGTACGTCAGCTGCCCGTTGATGGCCTCCGTATTGGCCGTAACCTCCAGCCAGCCTTCCAGAACCGAATTTCCCTGGAAACCAAACAATGACTCAAGATCTCGGTTGTCGCTGCCTCCGGGCCCCAGGGCGATCGTGACTGGATTCTGCTGCGTTTCTTCGATAAAGAGACTCCCGTCGGGCCTATGGGCTGTTGCCACCACAATGACGGACCGGGTCGAATAGTTCACCAATCCCAGTTCTGCCTGGAACGGGCCCAGAACGGCCATCTGGGCGAAATAGAGCGTATTTAGAAACTCCTCAGCGCTGCGAGCATTGAGACCCTGCAGGTCGGCCCCTTGGCGCTGAATGAATTCGAACCCCACAATATCGGCGGGTGCATTCGCAATGACGTAGGCTCCGGGAGAAACCTCGTTGACCCCAAAGAAGGTCGCTACATCAAGCCGGGCCGCCCCCAGGGCAGCCAGATCGAGCACCTTCTCTACCGGGTTGGCAGCCCCGATCAACGTCAGGTTCACCTGGATGGAAGTGCTGCCCGGGTTGGCGATGTTGAGCTCTGTGCTCAAATCTCCTTCAATCTGGATCTTGTTAAAGACAATGTCGCGGTCCCTTATGGGAAGGTCGGCGCCATCAAGTTCGCTGGGGTCGCTGTTCAAAAACAGGAAAAAACCGGTAAGCCCGGATACATCACTAACGGCCTGGAACCAGCCCACAACATCGGGGTCCAGGTTGGGCAGGAGAGCAGAGGCCACAAACCCCAGACGCTTCACCGCCGGAACCATTGCCTGACCGGCGCTCAAAACCTGCCCTTGGGTCCCATAGGCGGTTATCGTCACCGGCGCGTCAACGCCACCCGAGTTCACGATAACCACACCCACAATGCTTCCCGGCTGGTTGGAAAGCCTGGGAAAGTCGAGGACACTCGCTGCCTGGAGGGAGAACAGAGAAGTGAAAAGGAGTCCGAAGAGAACTAGAAGTCTACGTCTTCCAACTTGCATAACCAAGGCAGAACCGGCGGTCGCGGTGGCTCCTTGGGTTACGTGCTCCCCCGGTTCGGCAAACAGACACGGACATCAAGTCTAACATGCACTACTTTTTAAAGACAAAGGGGCTTAGCAGCCCGTATCTGGACTCCTCCTGTCAAGGGTCCTGTTCATTTTTTCGAATTCAGCTGATCTGGGCCCTGGCGACGAAACTCGGATGCTGGGTTGAAGCCAGGAGTTTCGCTGCAGGTCCAGAATCGCTATCGGATCATCTTCTCCTCCTTGGGTCTCTGGCATGAAAGCATCGACTTTTTGCGATTCGGTGTGGACTGCAGTCGTATCTCCGGCCTCTTAGTGGAGCTGTGTTCTGGCTCCGGGCCATGATGAATATTCGCGCGTGGGGCGCCTATCGTGGTGACGGCCATCGAGTGGCCAAGGCTGCTATCGGCGTGTTCCCCGCGCCGGTCTGACCGGTTCGCCATCAGTTCGAATCCTTTCATGCAGTTCCCAGGGAAAGATCTTGACAAATCTTTTATCGCTTAAGCTCGCTGGGGTTCATAGGCGGCGTCACGGGTGGAAACGGCCCAGAGTAGACGGGCCAGCTTATTGGCCACAGCCACTGCCGCTTTGTTGTGCCCCCGTCGTTTTTCAATCTCCAAACCCCACCTGTGCAAACGGTCTGGCCGCTGCTTGGACTTGGCCGTCCACAAGACCGATCGCCCACCGTGGATCAAGAGAGTGCGCAAATAGATGTCCCCTTGCTTGCTGATGCACCCGAGTCGACGCCGCAGACCGCTGGAGTGCTCCCGCGGTGTCAAGCCCAGATAACTGGCAAAGTGTCGTCCCGAATCAAAGCGCCTCAGATCTCCCACAAAACCGGCCACCGCTGTGGCTGTCAGCAATCCCACCCCGGGGATCGACTGCAGTTGTTCAATCGCAACACTCTGTCGCGATAGCGCTTTCAGTTTCCTTTCGATCCGATCGATTCGCCCCTCCAGCTCTCTGACTTCCAGACAGATCTCCTCCAGCACCGATCGGATCCCATTCGGAATCTCCACTTCTGCATCTTCGATCCATCCTCGCACCCGATGTAAGGCGGTCAACTGCTGCTGCGATTCATTTTTGATCGGAACCGGTCGAATGGCACTGTTGCGGTGGGCTTCCAACAACCCTTTCACATCACTGCGATCCGTCTTGTTGCGTAACACGTACGGCCGGACGTAGGCTGGCGGCAGCAGCACAACTTCGTGCCCCAGTTCCCGGAATCGCCGGCCCCAGTAGTGAGCCGAACCGCAGGCTTCCATCAGAATCGTTGCCCGTTGTTGCTTGGCCATGAACCTCAACAACCGAGCTCGACCCAGGCGATGCGTCTTCTCCATCCGACCAGGCTGCTCGGAAATCCCAATCTCAAAGACCGACTTTGCCAAATCCACTGCGATTGTTCTATGCTTCATTTCAGACTCCTCCTGATACAGTTAAAAACTTTGGCTCTGGCACTTTAGATGCCGTCTAAGCCTAAAGGAGGAGTCCATCTCATCATGGTGGAACTTCCAAGGACTGCTGGCCCTCACTTCACAGGTACTGCAACGTCCTTAGCAAGGGAGAACTCAGGTGGACTGCTGGACGCTGGTCTCGGGTTGATCAAGAACCCGCTTGTAGTCACATTCCTTTTCGCTGCAGACTCGAATCAGACCCTCTCGCTTGGTCGCGCGCTCGAGAAGAAAAGGGCTCTCGCATTGAGGGCAGGATTCCGGCACGGGCTTCTGCCAGAGCAGGTTCTTGCATTTCGGATATTGATCGCAGCTGTAAAAGACTCGACCTCGCTTCGACTTTCGCTGGATCATCTCCCCTTTGCCGCACTTCGAACAGGTCACCCCGGTGCTCTCCCGGCGGATGTAGCGGCACTCAGGATAACCGCTGCAGGCAACGAACTCGCCAAAGCGCCCCTGCTTCGCGACCAGAGGTTTGCCGCACTTGGGGCAGTTCTCATCCAACTCTCTGTCGGTCTTGACCTCGACATGGTCGCCGACCTGAACAATACGCCGAGTATTCTTACACTCGGGATACCCGGAACAGGCCAGAAACTCTCCGAAGCGCCCGCGTTTCTTGACCATGGGTTTTCCGCACTTGTCACAGCTCTGTTCGGGATCACTGTGCGTCTCTTCTCCCGGAACCTCTCTGGTGTTCTTACACTCCGGGTAGTTGCTGCAGGCGATGAAACGGCCAAAACGCCCCCATTTCACAACCATGGGAGAGCCGCATTTTTCGCAATCGATCCCGGCCGGGGTTTCCTCTCTTTTTAGGTTCTTCATGCTCTCTGAAGCTTCTGCCAGTTCTGTCGAGAATCGCTGGTAGAAGGCGCGCAGGGCGTCCACCCAGTCCCGGGCTCCCTTCTCGATGTTGTCGAGTTCCTCCTCAAGACGTGCGGTGTAGTCGTAGTCGAAGAGATCTTCGAAATGATTCACTAACAGCTCAGACACAACCATCCCGATTTCGGTGGGAACCAACTTGCGTTCCTTCTTCTCCACATATTCGCGCTCAATCTTCCGCAGTATGTCCTGGTAAGTCGAGGGGCGGCCAATTCCCTTTTCTTCGAGAGCTTTCACCAGGGTCGTCTCGGAATAGCGAGGAGGAGGCTGCGTGAACTTCTGCTCGTGGAGGATCTCGAGCACGGAAAGGACTTCACCTGCCTCCACCCTAGGAAGCAGGCCCTCCTCGGCCGCCCCGCCATCGCCCTCCGGCTTCCCGGTCTCCGTCGCCTGGTCGACCCTGAGAAAACCGTCGAACTTGAGCACGTCGCCAGCCGCCTTGAACTGTGTCCTTGCAGCTTCGATCTCAATCTCTGTCCGGTCAAACAGGGCCGGCTGCATCTGACAGGCCACAAAGCGCTTCCAGATCAACTTGTAGAGCCGCAACTCGGAGCCTTGCCCCAGGTCTTTCACGGCATCCGGGGTCTTGAAAGCCGCCGTCGGCCGGATGGCCTCGTGGGCGTCTTGAGCACCCTTTTTCTTTTGAAACACGACCGCCCTGGGAGGCAGGTAAGGTTTTCCGTAAGACTCTTCGATGAACTGGCGGACCTCGCCCAGAGCCTGCTGCGAGAGCCGAGTCGAGTCGGTTCGCATGTAGGTAATCAACCCGCCCTCATAGAGACTCTGCGCCGCCTTCATGGTCCTGCTCACAGAAAAGCCCAGTCTGCGGGAGGCTTCCTGCTGCAGCGTGGTGGTAATAAAGGGAGCGGCTGGACGGCGTCTCTTTTCCTTCGTCTGAACCGAAGAGACAACAAAATCACTGCCCTTCAGATCGGCCAGCAGCCGCTCAGCCTCCTCCTGGTTTGGAATCTTGAACTTCTTGCCGTCCAGTTTGACTGCTTTGGCCGCAAAAGCTGGAGGCGTACCGGCCTGCAGCCGGGCCGAGAAATTCCAGTACTCTTCAGTGACGAAGGCGTTGCGCTCCTTCTCGCGGTCCACGATCATGCGCAGCGCCGGGGACTGAACGCGACCCGCCGACAACCCCCGCCGAACGTTCTTCCAGAGGAGGGGACTCACCTTGTATCCCACCAGACGATCCAGAATTCGACGGGCCTGCTGGGCCTCGACCTTGTTCGGGTCAACATGCCCGGCCCGTTCGAAGGCATCCAGGATCGCTTTCTTGGTGATTTCGTTGAAAAGAACCCGCCGAACTTCCTGGCCGTCGGACTTTACGAGTTCCTCCACCAGATGCTGGCAGATCGCCTCACCCTCGCGGTCCGGATCCGCCGCCAGATAAATTGTGTCTGATTTTCGGGCAAGCTTCCTCAAATCACGGACAATCTTCTCTCTGCCCGGTAGCACTTTGTAGGTGGCCTTGAAGTCCTGGTCCACATCTACGTTCAAACCCTGACTGGGAAGATCCTTAATGTGCCCCGAACACGCCTTCACGACGTACTCCGGGCCCAAGTAGCGTTCAATGGTCTTGGCCTTGGCCGGCGACTCGACGACCACCATCGACTTAGCCATCAGCATTCATTCCTTCGAGCATTCATTGTCAACTTCCTCAACTTCTCAGTTCCCGTGTCAAAGGGCCATTCTCAAGGCTCCTTAATTAAATCTATAGCACACGACTGCCTCCCAGTCAGTGAAAGTCAAAGATTTGATGGGCACTTTATTTCCCGAAAGCAGTTGGCGGATGGAGCATCCGGGCGAAGCGTTTTCCCGGCAACTGCCGGATCAAACCCTTGAGCTCCAGGTCCAGCAGAATCGCAGCCAGACACTCGGGCTTCAGATCGATCTGCTCGCCGATCCAATCTATGTGTAGAGCCCGGTCCACGGCGAGAAGTTTCAAAATCCTCTGCTCGTAGTCGCTGAGCTGAAGGTGTCGATTCCGATTCTCGGAGCAGCTTTGGTGAAGCAGCTGATCCGGCTCGGCTTGTTCCTTGAGGCCCATCAGTACCTGTGGCGGAAGATCGTCCAGTACATCCTGGGCGGACAGGGCCGGCCGGGCCCCCTGCTGGATCAGATAATTGGGGCCGTAGCTCCCTGGGGAGGTGACGTTTCCCGGAATCGCCCAGACTTCGCGGTTCTGTTCTAGCGACAGGCGCGCCGTGATCAGGGACCCGGAGAACTCGGTAGCCTCACCGATCAAGGTGCCGTAGCTCAACCCGCTGATCAGGCGGTTCCGCACCGGGAAATTCCGGGGCGCAGGATAGGCTCCCATCCGAAACTCACTGATCAGGCATCCCGACTCGCGAACCCGAGAGAAGAGCTTTCGATTCTCCCTCGGATAGACGACATCAACCCCACAACCAAGCACCCCGATCGTTCGGCCATTCACTTCTACAGCTCCGAGGTGGGCCACCGAATCAATGCCTCGGGCCAGGCCGCTTACGATCGTCAAGCCGCTACGGGCCAACTCCAGAGAGAATCTTCTGCTGACTTCACGGTCGTAGATTGAGCATTTCCGAGATCCGACCACTGCCACGTTCGGTCCTGCTAGAGAGTTCACATCGCCGAGACAGTAGAGAGTGATTGGCAGGTCCTGGATTTCCTTCAGCAGCGGAGGAAATCGCTCATCGTAAACCGAGATGACTTCGGCACCGGCTTTTCCGGCACGCATCGCCTCCAGTTCTGCCTCTTTGAGAGCACTGCCAGCGAGAATGGAAGCAATCGAAGAAAAGTCCAGCCCGCATTTCCGCAGCAATTCTCTGGGGGCTTCCAGGACACGGCCGGCAGTGCCGAAATTTTCGATTAGACAGCGGATCTTGTTTCGTCCCAGGCCCGGAATCAGTGAGAGCGCCAGACAGGCAAAGGTTTCCTGCTTCACACTGCCTATAACGCCAATGCCCACCTGGAGTGCGAACCTAGCAGCCCGCGGCGACCCATGGGACTTCGACCACGGACTGCTAGATTCTTTTTTGGGTTCCTGCGATCGCTGGACCCCTGATAAAGTGAAACCTGTGCCGGGCAACCACAGGATTCGCGTTTCCTTTATCGAGTTTCTCAATTCTGTTCCGCTGGGATGGACCTTCCTGCAGGGCCCCCACCAGGGAGAGTTCGATCTGAGACTGGCTGTCCCTTCCGAATGCGCGGACCATATGGCTACCGGGGAAGCTGACGTCGGGCTCATCCCCGCCATTGAGTACCAGCTCATCCCGGGCTTGCGAGTGCTCCCGGACCTCTCCATCTCTTCGCGTCGGGAGGCGCGAACAGTGCTTTTCGCCAGCCGGATTCCGCTGGACCAGGTCGAGAGCATCGCTCTCGACACTTCCAGCCGCACCTCGGTGGTTCTCCTGCGCATCATCCTGGAGCAATTCCTGGGCCGTCAGAACCTTGTGTATCATCCTCATGAACCGGATCCGGAACGCATGCTGTCTCGTTGCGACGGGGCTCTCATCATCGGAAATCCCGCTTTCCGGGTACCCCGCGATCGATTCCTTCTGCACGATCTGGCCCGGGAGTGGTACCACTTTACCGGGCTGCCCTTCGTCTTTGCGCTGTGGGCGGTTCGGGAGGGGGTCGACCTGGGAAACAAGGCAGGGCTTTTCCTGCTCTCAAGGCAGACAGGCCTCCGCTCAGTCTCGAAAATCGCCGAGGTCTATTCACAGAAACTGGGGGTCTCCAAGGACGTCATTTCCAGTTACCTGCTCGACAACCTGGACTATTCACTCGATGAGGTCCATTTGCGAGGCCTTGACCTTTTCTTCCGCCATGCCCAGCAGCTGGGTGTCATTTCCAGGGTCGAGCCGATCCGGTTTTACGATCCGGTCCCGAGCGCAACGACATGAACGTCATTCCGGGACTCGAGAGCCTGCTTGGGGACCGCCTCGATCTGCTGCGCGGAAAGCGGATCGGCATCCTCTCTAGTCCAACTGCAGTGGACCGAGGACTACACCATATCGTGGATCTTCTGTGGGGCCATGCGGAGATCACCGTAACGGCCCTGATGGGACCTCAACACGGGGCCAGGGGTGAGACTCAGGACAACATGATCGAGTGGGAGGATTACCGGGACCCCGTCACAGATCTTCCTGTCTACAGCCTCTACTCACACACCAGAAAACCGACGCCCCAGATGCTCGACGAGACCGATGCTCTTGTGATTGACATGCAGGATGTGGGTGCGCGGATCTATACCTACGTCTACACCATGGTGCTGGCGATGGAAGCCTGTCGGGAGGCCGATGTCGAGGTCATCGTCCTGGACCGGCCCAATCCCATCAACGGGGTTGATGTCGAAGGGCCCGTACTGGAGCCCGGGTTCTCCTCCTTCGTTGGGCTCTATCCGCTACCCATCAGACACGGACTGACGATCGGCGAACTGGCGCGCTATTTCAATGAGGAGATGGGCATCGGCTGCCGCCTGCAGGTGGTTCCCATGTCCGGGTGGCAGCGCCACATGTTCTTTGCAGAAACGGGACTGCCCTGGGTGATCCCCTCTCCCAACCTTCCGACTCCGGATACTGCCCTGGTCTACCCGGGGATGGTGATTTTTGAAGGGACCAATCTCTCCGAAGGAAGAGGTACCACTCGCCCCTTCGAAATGAGCGGCGCCCCCTGGGTGCGACCCGAGCGGCTGCTGCCTCTGCTGGAGGATCTTGCTCTGGACTCAGCCACATTTCGACCTGTTTTCACTGTGCCGACCTTTCACAAATGGGAGGGAACCCTGGTTGGTGGCGTCCAGATTCACGTGACTGATCCTCGGACCTACAGACCCTTTCACACTGGCCTGGGGCTGCTGCTCGCTTATCGATCGGTCGACCCGGCTCGGTTCGAGTGGCGAGCCCCCCCCTATGAGTACGAATTCGAAAAGCTGCCCTTTGACATCTTGTGCGGAACCGATTCAATCCGTCTGCAGATCGAGGCGGGGAGCGACTTGGAGAGCATCGAAGCAAGTTGGAAGCCGGATCTGGACCAGTTCAAGCGAATCAGGAGTGGTTACCTGATTTACGAATAACGTCGAACGGCGAACGGAATTAGTAGTCCATGACAACCGAGACAGAATTGAAAGTGAGATTGACTCTCGAAGGGTTTCGATCCGTTCGGGGCAAGCTGGAACAGCTGGGCAGCCACGTGAAGACGGAGAGCCAGACCGAACTCAATGTCCTCTTTGACTACGCTGACCAAAGGCTGCGAGAGGCAGGCTGTGCACTGCGTCTGCGCTCTTATGCCGGGGCGAGTTTTCTCACTTTCAAGGGCCGGGTTGAAGAAGATCCCCTTCTGAAGAGCCGCCCCGAAATTCAGACCGAAGTGACGCAACCGGAGGAAACCAGAGAGATTCTGGCTCAGCTCGGCCTGCGACCACAGTTCCTCTACTCCAAGGAGCGGGAGATTCGAACCTGGACCTTCGAGGATGGGGAGGTGGAAATCTGCCTGGACCAGACACCCGTGGGGTTCTTTCTGGAAATCGAAGGAAGAGAGCCGGAGATCCGAGAGGCGGCCAGGCGGCTCGACCTCGATCTGGAGGACGCCGTCCAAGAGTCCTACGTGAGCCTGTACGCCAGAGCCGGCCTGGGGCGGGTAACGCATGCATCCTGAGAGTAGCAGGCAGCCCAGTCGGATTAGCGCGATGGTCCTGGCAGCCGGCCTGGGGACGCGACTCCTGCCCCTCACCATGTTGCGAGCGAAGCCGGCCGTGCCCTTTCTAGGACGACCCCTGATCCACTATTCGATGGATCTGATCGCGGAACTGAATCCTTTAGCGGTCGTTGTGAATCTCCACCATCTCCCGGAAACTGTGATCTCCGCCGTGCAGCAATACAGGAGACCCGCTGTTGACACAGGGAAACCGTTGGAGGTTCTGTTTTCTGAAGAAGCGACAATCAAGGGTACGGCCGGTGGTGTGCGCCAGGCAGGAAAGTGGCTCGAAGCTGATCATATCGTGGTCATCAACGGGAAAATCTATTCCGATCTGGAACTGTCGAGTGTTGTGAGATTCCATTGCCGCGAGGAGGCACTGGTCACGCTGGTGGTCGTTCCCTTTGAGTCTGGATCTCCCTTCAATCCGGTCCGCCTGGATCTGGACGGTCGGGTACTGGGTTTCGGACCTCAAGGGCCGGGAAGACCCTGCACCTTCACCGGAATTCAGATCTTGAAACACGACGTTGTGGGCGAAATCTCCAGTTCCAAGAGTGACCTGGTCAAAGATGTTTACCCGACGCTGATCGCGAAGGGGAACCGGGTTCTTGCATATGTCAGCAGCAACCTCTGGTATGAGTGCAGTACCCCCTGGCGATACCTGCAGGGTTCGATTCTCCTCCACCGGAAAAGAGCCCCAGAGTTGACACTGCAGAAGGAGGAACCTGCCGAATCGGGTCTGATAAAGGGAAGCGGATGCTTGATTGGGGCCGGATCGAAGGTACAGAACTCCATACTCTGGGAAGAGGCTGAGATCGGCAAAAACTGTATGGTGCGCAATGCTATAATCTGCTCCGGCGTGAGGATCCCTGACCACTCCCAGTTGAGCGATGTCATTGCCACGCCAAGAATCGATCCAGGGTCCATTTCCTCTGTAACGCAGCCGGTTGAAGAGAAAGGTTGCCTGCTTTGGCCTTTACGCCCGGAATGACCTCAAAAAAGTTTCCCCCTATTCAACAGCGGCTCATGGCCTACGTCCGGCGTCAATTTCAACCTGGTTTCAACCATTTTCGTGTCGCCAAGCTGATTGGTGATGCCTCCATGCGGCAGTACTTCCGCTACACTTCCAATTCAAGAGGCTCTTTCGTCCTGGCGGCTTACCCCGAACCCTTTGACCCTGATAATTTCAACTACAAGCAGATTTACGACCTGCTGACTTCGATCGAGGTGCCGGTTGCCAGGATTCTGGATCTGGACGGCGAACTGGGGATCGTTCTTCAGGAAGATCTGGGCAATTTAACGCTGCAGGGATACCTGATGACGGCCACTCCCAAGCGGAGACAGGAGCGAATCAGAGAAGCCATCGACCACATCGTCAACGTCCAGAGTCGGGGCAGCCGTCGCGTCCTGCCCGGCTATGAAGCAGCCAGCCTAGCCTTTGACCGGGAAAAGCTGGACTGGGAGTTTGCTTTCTTTCGCAGACATTACCTGGGAAATTACCGTCAGTTTGAAGAACGGAATTTCTCCGGGCTCCAGCAAGAATGCGACCGCATTGCCCTGGAATTGTCCGCGCTTCCCCGCGTTCTTTGTCACCGCGATTATCATGTCAGGAACCTGATGTTGTTCAGGGACCGATTGCATGTGATTGACTTTCAGGATGCCCGCTGGGGCCCGGCTTCTTACGACCTGGCCTCCTTGCTCAAAGACTCGTGCGAGTTGCCGGCCCGGGAAGTTGATAAGTACCTGGACTACTTTTTGAAAAATTCAGGACTGGAGGCAACCCGGGACCAGTTCCAAAGACAGTTTCACTTGATGGTCGTTGAGAGACTGTTCAAAGCCCTGGGCACCTTTGGCTATCAGGTTGTCGTACTCGAGAATTTCATTTACGAACAGTACATGCCCGGCTCGCTCCACCGGACTCTTCTTTCGCTTGAGTTTTTGGGGGATTTCCCAGTGATGCAGCGGCTTGTCGAGTCGGAACTGTCGAATCGTTAAATTCCGTCAATGAGTGACGTTTGCGATGGTTCCAGTGGGGTGAAACTGCTCAGAGAGAAGGGGAGGAAGCCGGAGCTACGGCGACGGTACCAAGATGCGCGTATACGCTGGGGATCTGGGAACACAGGTTGGGAGCAGTGTCACCGTCAAAGGGTGGGTCTACAACCGAACCGACAAAGGTAAGCTTCGCTTTCTCCTGATCCGGGACGGGACCGGAACGGTTCAGGCCGTGGTCTTCGCGGGCAATGTTTCTGAAGAAGTTTTTTCAGCAGCTGATTCCCTCACCCAGGAATCATCGGTTGAAGTAACGGGGGAGGTCCGGGAAGATGCCCGGGCACCAGGAGGTTTTGAATTGGACGTCGCGCGCCTCCGCATCCTTCACAAGGCCGAGCCCTATCCGATCGCTCCCAAAGAGCACGGCACGTCTTTTCTCATGGAGCACCGCCACCTCTGGATTCGTTCCGCCCGTCAACATGCCGTTTTGCGGATTCGGGGCGAGATCATACGGGCTGCGAGAGACTATTTGGATAACAACGGATTCACTCTGGTCGATACTCCGATACTGACACCGGCGGCATGTGAAGGCACGACCACTCTGTTCGAACTTGACTATTTCGGCGAGCTCGCCTACCTGTCGCAGAGCGGTCAGCTCTACAACGAAGCTACCTGTGCCTCACTGGGAAAGACCTACTGCTTTGGACCCACTTTCCGCGCTGAGAAGTCGAAGACCCGTCGTCATCTGATGGAGTTCTGGATGGTCGAACCAGAGGTTGCATTCGCCGACCTGGATGACCTCATGGTATTGACCGAAGAATATGTCTCCTACATGGTTCAGCAGGTGCTGGAGAAGCGCGGCCCGGAGCTGACAACCCTGGAGAGAGACACCGAGCTCTTGAGCCGAGTGTGTCCTCCCTTCCCCCGCATCAGTTATGCCGAGGCTTTTGACATCCTGGAGCGAGAGGGAACGGAAACACCCCGCGGTTCAGACTTTGGCGGCGGCGATGAAACCATCATCTCGGATGAGTTCGAGAAGCCTGTGATCGTGCATCGATACCCGGCTGAAGTCAAAGCTTTTTATATGCAGCCGGATCCGCAAGACCCGAGCCTCGCCCTGTGCATGGACATGCTGGCTCCCGAAGGCTACGGAGAAATTGTGGGAGGCAGCCAGAGGGTTCATGAGCTGGAGCTGCTCGAGCAGAGGATTAGAGAACACGAACTTCCTGAGGATGCGTTTCGCTGGTACCTCGATCTGCGCCGTTATGGCAGCGTCCCGCACTCAGGTTTCGGACTGGGAATCGAGAGAGTCGTCGCCTGGATCTGTGGGCTGAAGCACATCCGAGAAACAATTCCCTTTCCGAGAATGCTCCACCGGATTTATCCGTGACAGGGGTAACATACAGGTCCGCTGACGTAATTTAATATATGAAACGTCATATGAAACCTCTCGCCACAGGGCTTCACATCGTCGGTCTCCAGCTATTGTTTCTTGTCCCAGTCGTCGCAGAGAACCCGATGCCGCGTGTTCGCGCAGCCCGAGCTGCGGGCGAGCGGGAAATCGCCCTCGACCTGCTGGCAAAGCATGAGAAGAGCCATCCGCAACTCTTTGAACTGAACGGTCTGGCCTACTTGAAGGCCCGCTTGTTGATCGAGTCGGGCCGTAGCCGGGAAGGCGAAGCCCTGCTGTCGGTACTCGACTGGAGGAAGTCACTTCTGGGTGATTCGATTCTGCAGGCACGAGTTGAAGCAAGACAAGACGGACCATTCGGAGAATGGAGATCCCAACTCGAGGATTTCCTGGAACATTATCCAGGGCATTCTTCGTGGTCTCAGTGGGCCCTTACCTACGCAGATTCTTTGAGGGAAGAGAAGGAACTCGACGAGGCCCTTGAATGGTACGATCGTGTGTGGAGGGCAAGGGCCGGCTCTCACGCACGCAGGGCCGCGCTGGAACACGCGCGGCTGCACCTGTCCAGCAACCAGCCGGAGGAAGCCATCAAAGACCTTCGGAACCTGATCAAGCGGAATGAGCAGGATGATACCGCTCTGCAGGCGGCCCTTGACCTGCATGGACTCCAGCCTCCTTCCAGGTCATCCGAGTCGGGACTTCGCCAGCGCGGCAGGGTTCTTATGAACAATCGGCGTACTCGCCTGGCACGCGACTACCTGAAATACCTGCTGGAGAAGTACCCGGGGAGTCTCTCTGCTCCGCAGTACCGCTACCTGATGGCGAGAAGTTACGTGTTTGACGGCCAGTTGGAGAAGGCCTTCGAGAGTTACCTCCAATGCTACACTCAGTTTCCGGCTTCAGACTGGGGCATCTTCTGTAAGTACCAGGCCGGCAACACCGCACTTCGAAAACTTAGCTATCCCTCGGCTGCCCGGGAATACCGGGAATTCCTGGCGGCCCATCCGACCAATCGACGAGCTGCCCGCGTTTACTACAACCTGGCCGACAGCTATCGATGGCTGGAGGACGACGAGAGAGCCGAGAAGACAGCCCTTCAGGCTCTGCAAACGGTCAAAGCATCCGAGCGCAACCAGTTCCACTACTACCTGACACGACTCTATGTTGAGCAGCAACGCTACCAGGAGGCACTTCCACACTTGTCCCATCTCGACAAGCTGAGCTCCCGCAGGCTTCCTTCCGGCGTTACCATGGAGGAGATCCAGTACTTCAAGGGATTGTGCCTGCTGCGAACCGACCAAGAGGAGAGGGCACTGGATGCATTTCGCAAAGGAGGCTCCGGGCGCCCCAACTATTTTGCATACCAGTGCCGGGCCCAGCTGGACGACAATGAAGCGGTTGAGCCCGAAGAAAGTGAAGAATGGTTGAAGCAGTTGCTCGCTCCAAGACCTTTCTATTGGAGTGCGGAGGAGGTTTCGGCAGAACTCCCTCAAGCGCTGGCCCGTGTGCGAGAGTTGCTCTTTCTGGGATTGACAAGCGAGGCGGCCGGGGCCATCAAGCGAACGGGCTCCAAAGCCTTTCCGAATGTAGAGGCTTACTTGTTCAATCTGGCTTTCTATTCCGACCAGGGTGGATTGCCCCGGGAGTCATTGCTGGCGGCAGAACGGCTCCTGAACTCACGCTTTCGAGACACCTGGCCAGATCAGCTTCCCGAACCCGTTCAGCAGCTGGTCTACCCCAGGCACTACTGGTCACTGATTCAAAATGAAGGCGTAAAGAGTCAGGTCGACCCCTACCTGCTGCTGGCAGTCATCTATCAGGAAAGCCGCTTCGATCCCAGAGCCAAGTCGGTTGCATCAGCCCGGGGTCTCATGCAATTCCTGGAGAGCCCGGCTCAGCGCCTTGCAGAGGAGCTGTCCATGTCTCCTCTCACTGCTGCCGATCTTTACCGGCCCGAAGTGTCCATCCACCTGGGGGCCTTCCACCTGAAAAAACTGCTGAAGCAGCACGGCGATTCGAAGGAAAGGGCTCTAGCCGCATACAACGGAGGGAGTTCCAACGTGAAACGCTGGGCCGCAAAAGGCAGCCAGTCGGAACCCGAACACTTTATTGCCAACATTGGCTTCCGCGAAACCAAGCTTTATGTGCTGAAAGTCCTGGGCAACTACCTGACCTACCAGAATCTCTACGGTTCGAGCCCGGGAGTGGCCGGCGGGACTGAGTAGTTCGATTCCAGATTCCAGGATTTTTGAGAGTGGGAGGGGGCCCGGGGCTGCGTCCGGGAATTTAAACGTCCGCCTCCCCGGGCCCCCTCCCACTCTCAAAACCTCCGCGACCCAGAACCCCTTTCTGATAAGATCCTCAAGCCATGCCAACTCAAGTTCAGACGCGACTCATCGACGGGAAGAAGATCGCCCGGGACATCAAACAGGAAGTTAACGAACAGGTTGCAAGGCTCTCTGCCAAAGGGTTTCAGCCCGGACTGGCTGTGGTTCTGGTGGGCAACAATCCTGCCTCCCAAGTTTATGTTCGAAACAAGACCAGAGCCTGTGAGGAACTCGGAATTCATTCCGAGCAGGTCAACCTTCCGGCGAGTGTGTCGACGCCAGAACTCCTTTCCGCCATTGGACAGTTGAACCAGTCCGATCACATCGACGGAGTCCTTATCCAGCTTCCCCTGCCGGACCACATTGAAGCAGACCGGATCCTCCATTCCGTCCATCCGGGCAAAGATGTCGACGGGTTTCACCCTGTTAACGTGGGGAAGTTGTGCACCGGAAAGCCCTCCTTCGTGCCCTGCACACCGGCGGGAATCCTGGAGATATTGAGGCGCGAAGAGATACCCATGGTCGGGGAAAGGGCCGTGGTCATCGGCCGCAGTAACATAGTGGGTAAACCTCTGGCCCTCCTCCTCCTCCGAGAGCACTGCACGGTGACTCTCTGTCACTCCAGAACTCGCGATTTGTCGAAGGTAAGCTCACAAGCCGACATCCTGGTAGCGGCAGTGGGCAGGGCCGGGCTGGTAACAGGAGACTTCATCAAGCCGGGCGCCACTGTGGTTGACGTTGGAATGAACCGTGCTGAAACTCTGAGTCAGGTTCGACATCTCTTTGGAGAGGACCCAAAACGTCTGGAGACCTTCCGCAAGAGAGGTTCCTGCCTGGTAGGAGATGTCCATCCAATGCAAGCCCTGGGCGTGGCAGGAGCCATCACGCCCGTTCCGGGTGGAGTGGGGCCACTCACGATTGCCCAGCTCATGAGGAATACGGTACTCGCCTGTGAAAGGCGCCGAGGTCAGTCAAAAAGGAGTTCACTGTGAAAATCTCAAGAAGCCGATTCTGTCTTGTTGGAATGGCTCTTGTTCTGCTCTCCGGGACGACCCTGCCTGCAGGGAACAGTTTTTCAGCCAAGCTGATTGGCAAGCTGAAAGTGGGCAAGGCCCCTCATTTTTCGGCGCTCAGCGTAAACGGTCAGTTCTTGTTCGTGACTGCCTTTGCCTCCAACGAAGTTTCCATCGTTGATGTGAACACCCTCCGTACTACGGGGAGTTTCTACGCTGGCTACGAACCTCTGGGCATCACGGTTTCTCCTGCGGGAGACAAGATCTTCGTCACCAACAGGCAAAACGGATTGGTCAAGGTGGTCGATTCGAAGTCGCATCAGGTAATCGACGACATCAAGGTCGGAGGCAGACCTGCAAATGCAGTTGCCTCTCCCTCGGGACTGCTCTTGTTTGTCGCCAACTGGGGCACCGGCAAGTATGGCAAGGTGGACGTCATTGACGCCTCGACCCATCGAATCATCGAGGAGATACCTGTCGGAGTCACACCCATCACTGGCGTCGTTTCGCTGCTGGGCGATTACTTGTTTCTGGCTTGCGCAGGTTCCAACGACGTGTGGGTCATCGATATCAACTCCAGAAAGGTCATCAAGCAGATACCAGTGGGTGTGCAGCCAGCCGGCGCGGGCACGTCAACCGACGGCAATACCCTTTACGTGACGAACTCAAAGACCAATGATCTCTCGGTGATCGACCTCCTCGACCTGGAAGAAGTTCGCCGTGTGCGAGTCGGAAACCGACCCTTTTCCCTCGATGTCGACTCGACCGGAAGGGTGTACGTAGTCGAATCGGGCGACAACAGGGTTTCCGTGTTCAGCGCGGATCTACAAAAAATCGGCAGTTTCCCGGTTGGGAAGGGGGCCATTGACATAGACGTCACCCCGGATGGCCGCTACGCCTTCGTAACCGCCGAAAAGGCCAACCGGTTGTTTGTGTTCGAGCTTCACTAGCAGTCCGTGGCGGAAGTCCGACGGGCCGCCAAGAACCATCCCCAGATTCCGGCGTGTTCGATGCTGCGGGTCAACACCCAAAGCCATTCCGGCGACTTACGATACTCGAAAAAGAAGCTCAGATAATAGAGTGACAGCAGCAGAGACAGTCCAAGCGTGGTTCGTCCAGCAGCAGAGTCGGGAGCGAGGCAGGCCAGCGCCAGCAGGGGAAGTGAATACCACGGATAGGGAGTTGGGATCAGCAGCAGCCACATGAGCAGAACCAACTGGGCAGCCATGACCAGATTCCGACCTTCTGGAAGGGCAAATCTCCAGGCAATCACGAGAGAGAGAAGGCCAACCAGAGTGAACATGGCCACCCTGGCCTGATCGGTCACCAGGCCCAGGAGGGAGAATGCACCTTCGTTCATGACCCAGTACTGACCGTAAATGGAGAGACCCCGCAGAAGCGGTCGCACTCCGTCACCCAGAAAAGGGAGATAGCCTGCACCCACGACCATACCGGTCGCCCCCACGCAGGCCAGGGTTGCAGTCGCCGATTGAAAGCGGCGATAGAGCCACAGACCAAGAATCGGCAGCAGCAAGAGCGGATGCAGCTTGGTCAGCGTGAGAAGACCGAGAAAGATCCCGGCCAGAATCGGCGTGAGTAGTCTTCTGCTCGAAGTCGTAAGCACCAGAATCAACAGTGCCAGGAGCAGGCAGAGGAGCACATCGAGATGGGCTGAATTGGCTACCTCCTTCAGGACCAGAGGGTTCCAGGAGTACAGGACAATCCATTCACGAGCCACACCCAGCGACCGTTGAACCTGCAACAAAACCAGAATGACGAGCAGGTCGATGACCAGAAAAAGAAATCTTAGCCCCGTCCAGTCCCATCCCCTGATGAGAACACCCAGGGCAAACGTAGCCTGGGCCGCGGGAGGGTAGACGGTCGGGACCTCCGGGAAACCGATGCGCTCGAGAACCAGAGAAGCCTCAGGACCTTTCAGATCTTCGCTCAGCGGGTGGTTTGGATCGTGCCGGATCTCGGTCGGGGACAAGCGGTAGGGATTCTCTCCACGGAGCAGGTTCTGACCGTCAAGAACATAACGGTAGACATCATTTTCCTGAATCAGGTTGGATGGGAGCAGGACGATTCGACTCAAGAAGCCAATGAGGAGAATCCAGGTCACCGAGACCCCGGTTCTCGTTCTGATTCGACGGACAGCCTGCAAGAGCCCCAGCCAGATCACGAAATAGGCCAGCAGGAACCAGAGGATAGGCCGCTCGGCGTGGCCCTCTCCGTAGTGGAAGGAGTAGGACAGAAGGGTCATTGTGACGGACCCGCCGAGGACGAGCAAGCCGGGGCCCAGGCTGTTCAGACGTTCCCATTTCGTGTCCATCGCTTTGAACTTTTAGCTTTTCACCTTAGCCTTGCACCTTCAACCTGTTCTCTTATCTGAAGCTCTAACGGAAAGTCTGTTCGGGCTAGATTCCAGATTCCAAAACAAGGCACGCTGGCGAGTGGTAACGAGCGGCAGCGTGATGCTATGCTCAACGAACTCTGGGCGCCGACTGGAGTTTCAGGGCGCTGATTCGAGAGGGTGAACGGTTGAGCCAGCAAAACCTGCTCCGACAAGTCATGGACATCCGCCGGGAGGAGAGGCCCCAGCCAGGCCCTCCTGATGGCCCTCTACTACTTTCTGGTCATCACCAGCTTCTGGATTCTCCGACCTCTCAAGAACATTCTTTTCCTCGAGTTCTATGACCAGAGCGGGTTCAATCTCCTGGGCTGGCAAATGACTGCAGCTCAGGCAGAGCTGCTGGCCAAGGTGGGCAATATGCTGGTTGCCTTTGTGGCCGCCTCCATTTTTGCCTATCTGGCCCGGCGGCTGCGCCGCCAGCAGCTGACCTACGTCTTCGCAGCTTTCTCGGTCCTGTGTTACGTTCTCTACAGCTCTCTGCTGCAAGCAGCACAGGGGGCGACCATATGGACATTCTATCTGTATGGCGATCTCTTCAATACCCTGATGGTTCCCACCTTTTTCGCTTTCCTCAACGACAGTGTCACTCCAACACAGGCCAAGAGGCTCTATGGTCCGATTATCCTGGGAGGGCTGCTGGGGGGGGGTCGCTGGCTCCTTCGTCTTCAACGCCCGCCTCCATGCTTACAGCCACAGCCAGTGGATGTGGATTTGCATTCTGCTGGCGCTCATGATCGTCCTGGTTGCCTTTCTGGCGGCGCGCAGCTTCGGATTCAAGCCCGGACACCAGGTTGGACCTCAGGATCAGAGAAGAAAGCAGAACCCGCTTACCGAAGGGGCCCGGCTGGTCTTCAAGTCGCGTTATCTTCTCTCCATCTTGATGATCCTGGGTCTCTATGAAATGGTCTCAACGATTGTTGATTTCCAGTTCAAATCTGCTGTCAGTTTTTACCTGGACGGACCAGCGATAGGCGATCTTATATCGAAGGTGTATGCCGTGACGACCTCGATCGGGTTGCTGGTTCAGCTTTTGCTGACCAGCTTCATTATGACCCGCTTCGGCGTAGGAGCAGCGCTGCTGTTTTTGCCTATCGCGGTCCTGCTCAGCTCCACCGGCTTCTTTTTCTTCCCCCTTGTTCTCTTTGGAAGTGCCATGAGCATCTCCGACAACGCGCTCAACTACTCGATGAACCAATCGGCCCGGGAAGCGCTCTACGTGCCCACTACCCGGGAAGAGAAATACAAAGCCAAGGCCTTTATCGACATGTTCATCCAGCGCTTTGCCAAGGCAGTAGCGGTTGGCCTCAGCCTCTTGATCACGACGTTTTTTACCGGATTTACCAATGTCCCCTGGCTTTCAGTTGCTACCGTCATCATCCTTGTGATCTGGATCCGGGCGGCTCGCTTTGCGGGCAAGGAGTTTCAGAAGCTGGCTGGGGAGAGCAACTGATCGGCGATGAGGATGAACAGTTCTCGGTGCGCGTTGGAGTACTAACGAGGTGAACCCAAGATGACCATGGCAGCCAAAATCAAGATTGTGGTGATTGTGCTTCTGATCAGTCTCAGCCTGGCTGTGATCATCCAGAACACGTCCCCCATCGAAGCGAGAATCCTCTTCCTGTCGATCTCCATCCCGCTGACCTTTCTGATTGGAGGAAGCCTCATCGTGGGCTATCTACTCGGGCTTCTAACCCCGGTCCTGTGGCGGCGGCGGCAGGAGGGTTCGACACCATCCACCGGCGCTCAGAAACCCACTGGTGCTGCGGATAAAACCAGATCAGAGCCGCAGGGACCCGCCACCTGAATCGTTAGCAGCCCGTTGCCGCTGATCAATTCTCGGCCGGCACCGCTTCCAGAGTGTAGTCCGTGGTGATCTGAATGGCGGCCTCCAGGGACCGATAAACCGGGCAATACCTGGCGTGCATCGAGTGCACTCTCTCGATCGTTTCCCGCTGGCCGGGATCAGCCTGAATCCTGTAACTGACGTGAATCCGCCGGATAATGAGGACCCTGTCTTCGGACTCGACTTCTCCGGTAACTTCGGCTGTAAGCCTGCCGTTGCCGGCGTCAACCTGACGCGCTTCCAGCGCGCCTCCCAGTGTGCCCGTCAGTCAGCCACCCGCAGCCGCAATTATATAATCCAGGGTGGTCGCCCGGTGTTCGAAGTCTTCCGGGCCCACCCCGTAGTGCCGGGCCACATCCCCATGCACCCCGAACGTGACAGCCTGGTCTTCCGCGGGGAGATAGGCAAGCCGAACAGGGCCTTGCAACCTCTCAATTCTGACTCTTGATGTGTATACGACGTCTGACATCTTCTTTCCCTCCTTCATCCTGGCTCAGCCCTTGCTTTTCTGGGGTTCCTTTCGCCGCCAACAACTCCCTCAACATGGGGATCACAATCCAGCGGGAGATTTGGCGGCTCAGTTTCCGAGCACCCTCGGCAGCAATATGACGACCATCTCTCATGTACTCTCCCCCTTCCAGCGTCGCGAAAGGACGCCGGCACGTCGTAGGAAGCCCGAACTACGTCGGATGGCGAGGCATAGGTCTGCAAGTAGTGCCCCTGATTGTGCATCATGCATTCCTGGGGACTCGTCCCCCAGATCAGAATCTCTGGCTGGGAGCGGGCAAGAACGGCACGCAGATAGGAAACCGCAGATTCGCTGGAAAGCCCCCTTTGGCCCAGATTCAAGACACAGATCTTCAGTCCCAGGTGCCGTTCCACCTCCTCCTGAACGACAGAGGGTGAAAGACCGAACTCGGTCAGGGAAGAACCTACCAAGATCACCTGACAATCCCGAAAATCGGTCCCAGGCCGCGGTGAGCCTGGCCGTTTCCCGGGGACGGGTAAAGGGCTGCCAGCAGTAAACAGCGAACACCTCTGCAGCCACATTCGTCAGCAAGACCCAGGCCAGACTCCAGGCCAGGAGCCTCCAGAGCCTACGTCCTTGTGAACCTGCACTGCGTCCTTTCACTGCCTTCAATTCACTCAATCAAAACTGAAAATATACGAACGGTCTCTGCACGGTAAGTGACATTTTTACCAGGGCCAAAGCCAGAACCAGAACCGCTCCCTGCAGGGGGGAAGGCAGGTTCAGGAAAGCCTTTTCCACTTGTTGCCGAAAATCGAAGGTGGTCAGGTGCAAAATAGTGGCAAGACCGAGGACCGCGACTCCCAGCCGAGCCAGCTGACTGTGAAAAGTCCACTGCCCCGGGGAGAAGAGAATCCCATAAATCTGAAAGGCCTCACCCATGCTTTCTGCACGGAATACCACGATGCTGAGGGACACAAGAAACATGGTGCCCGCTCGTTTGCACCAGGGCAACGCGAATTCGACCGGGGCGGGCCGGGCTGGCCGGCGTTGTCCCCGGCTCCGTCGGCTCCACCAGCGGGTGATCGCCAGCCCCACTCCGTGAAAGACTCCAAACGCTATGAACGTCCAGGCGGCCCCGTGCCAGAGTCCGATCAGGGTCATGGTCAGGAATATGCTGATGTAGGGACGCAGGGAGCGGCTGCGCCCCCGGCCCACGGTCATGGGCACAAAAAAGTAATCTCTCACCCACGTAAACAGAGTGATGTGCCATCTCCGCCAGAACTCGGCTAGGCTCACAGCTCTGGCGGCGGCCCGAAAGTTCTCGGGCAATTCAAAGCCGAGAGTTCTGGCCGAGCCGATGGCAATGTCCGCATAGGCACTGAAATCAAACCCGAGCTGCATGTAAAAACCCAGCATTGCAAAAGCAGAATCAAGCGCCCCGAAGTTCCCCGGCTCTTTGAAGACCGGATCCACCAGATGCAGTCCGATCAGGTCGGCTATGAAGACTTTCTTCACCAGGCCCTTCAGGATCCGGTAGATTCCCGAGATCATGCGCTCTTCGTCAAACTCGGCCGGGCTCTCCAACTGGGGAAGAAACTGGCGTGCCCTCACAATTGGGCCGGCAATCAACTGTGGGAAGAACGCCACAAACAACGCAAAGTTGAGAAGGTTCCTGGTGGGTTCCAATTTCCCGAAATAGATGTCGAGGGAGTAGCTGAGCGTCTGGAAGGTATAAAAGGAGATTCCCAGCGGCAGAATGATTTCGATAGAACCCGGGAGCGAGAGTCCGAAGCTCAGAAGCAGCTGGTTCAGATTGTCGAGAAAGAAGTTGTAGTACTTGAAAAAGCCCAGAACCCCCAGGTTACCGGTCAGACTGATCAACAGAAACTGCCGCTTACGACGAACCGATTTCGCGTCGTGGATGGCCCGGCCAACCAGGAAATCGAGTAGCGTCGAGAAAACCAAGAGACCGGCAAAGCGCCAGTCCCAGGCACAGTAGAAGAGGTAACTCGCCGCCAGCATCATCAGATGGCGCAGCTTTAGCCGGGTCCTCAGCAACCCCCAGGCCAGGATCCAGACCACAATCAGGAGGACTGCATAATCGAGGGAATGAAAAAGCATCTCTTGACCCAGCGTATTCATGAAAGGGAGTTCCCTGTCACAAACTTGCGAGATGATAACAGCTGGCACGGTCAAAAACGGAATCGATGGATATGCACTACGGTCAACCAGTCGTGATTACCGGAATCGGGTTCATTTGCTCGCTGGGCGGGAACCGCGCAGATGTGTGGGGACATCTTCTGGATGGCGCTCCCAACATGGGGCCCGTCACTCTTTTCGACGCGACTCGTCACCGCATCGATGACTGCGTGGTCGCCGAGGTGTCTCCGGAGGTTCTGGAAACCAGAGTTGACGAGATGAAAGCCCGGGGCTTTGTTCCTCCGCGGAAAGGACGGTTTCGCTGGATGGTCCTTTCTGCTGCTATCGAGGCCTTCGACGATGCTGCCCTTGAACTGGCCTCAGCTCAGGACCGAGCTGAGGGAATGGTCCTACTGGGGACCATGACTGCCGGCTCGGAAGAGGCTGAAAGAATCGCCGTCATGACGGAGTTGGGTAGAAAGCCACGAGTTTCGGACAACATCGGCAAGCGCCCCGGGATTGCGATGCAAGATGTGACCCGAGCCTTCGACCTCTCCGGACCGACTTTCGGACTGGAAACAGCCTGTGCCAGCGGTGCCTCAGCGGTTGCACTTGCCACTCGCCTGATCGGAAGCGGCTCTGCTCCCTGGTGCCTGGCGGGTGGGGCAGAAGCTTCGATTATCGCCTCCAGCATCAAAATGGTTCATGCCCTCAGTATCATCCCCAAATCTTTCAGCAACAATCCCAATGCGGCTTCGCGTCCCTTCGACAAGAGACGAGAGGGATACGTCCCAGCGGAAGGAGCCTGCCTGCTGGTTCTGGAGAGTGAGGAGCATGCCCTGGCCCGGGGGGCCAGCCCGTATGCCCGTATCAAAGGGGTAGTCGACCGCTCTTTCAGTGAACACCCGACTCGAATGTCGACCCCTTTCTGTCGAATGGTCATGCAACAGGTACTGGAGAACAGCAAAGTGGGAGTCGAGGAGCTGGGCTGGATTAACGCTCACGCCACTTCGACGGTGCACGGTGATATTCAGGAGGCGCAAGCCATCGGCGGACTTGTCGGTGAAACAGGCGTGCCAGTGTCCGCCCCGAAGTCCATGACCGGCCACCTCCTGGGAGGAAGTGGAGCTGCCGAGGCGGCCTTCTCGGCCATGTCCTTGCGTGACCAGCAAATTCCGCCCACCGTCAATCTGGAGGACCAAGATCCGGAGTGTCCGGTCGACTGCATCACGTCCAGCCAGGCGGCGGACTTTCGCTATGTCCTCTCCAACTCATGGGGCTTCGGAGGGACCGGTAGCTGCATCGTCTTTGAACGGATGTGAGGGGAATAGCCCTGCACCTGGTGTACTGTCCCGGAAGTTCGCGGGGTTTAATTCGGGATGGATTTTCGCCGCCAGTGAGGCGCGCGACGCAGGAATGCCGCGAGTATTTCGAGGTAGCGCAACAAAGCTGTCGGCGAAAAGACGCCCGAAGTAGCGGCGTGAACTTTCGGGACAGTGCGCTAGACCCCTTTACAACAAACTGCGCAGGACGTAGTGCAGAATGCCACCGTGTTGGTAGTAGAGCACTTCATTAGGAGTGTCAATCCGCACAATCGAAGCAAAGGTCTTCTCGCCCTCGGTGACCGATCGGACCCCTACCTGCAACCTTTGCCCCGGGACCAGACCTTGCTCCAGACCTATCACGTCAAAGGTCTCGAAGCCCGTCAACTCGAGGCTGCTGGCCGACACACCCGCTTCGAACTGGAGGGGCAAGACGCCCATCCCGATGAGATTGCTGCGATGGATACGCTCAAAGCTTTCCGCCAGCACAACCCTCACGCCCAGCAACCGGGTTCCCTTGGCCGCCCAGTCCCGCGACGAACCGGAGCCGTACTCCTTCCCTGCGATCACGATCAGGGGCGTGCCCGCTTCCACATAACGCATGGCCGCCTCGTAGATGGGGAGCACCTCAGAGCCCTCCTTCATTCGCGTGTAGCCGCCCTCGACACCCGAGACCAGCTTGTTGCGGAGCCGGATGTTGGCAAAGGTACCCCGCATCATGACCTCGTGGTTACCACGTCGCGAACCGAAGGAGTTGAACTCCCATGGTTCGACTCCATGGCTCATCAGATACTGCCCGGCAGGACCGTCCTTGGGAATTGCGCCCGCCGGAGAAATGTGGTCCGTTGTCACGGAGTCTCCCAGAAGCGCCAGAACCCTCATCCCTCTGATGTCGCCCAACGGCTCCACCTTGGGAGTCATCCCTTCGAAAAAGGGAGGGTTCTTGATGTAGGTCGAGGCAGTGGTCCACTGGTAGCGGTCGCCGGGTGGAACGGTAATCTCCTGCCAGGTCAGATCGCCGGTGAAGACATCCGCATACTTTTCGGCAAACATTTCGCGCCGAACTGATTCTCGGATCGTCGTTTCGATCTCCTCCTGGGCGGGCCAGATGTCTCTCAGAAATACCTCCCCTCCTTCCGGGTCTCTCCCCAGTGGTTCCTCGTAGAGATCGATGTCCATCCGTCCTGCCAGGGCGTAGGCCACAACCAGGGGTGGCGAGGCCAAGTAGTTGGCCCGCACATCGAGACTGATCCGCCCCTCGAAATTTCGGTTCCCCGAAAGTACCGAACAGGCGATCAGATTGTTCTCATTGATCGCCTTAGAAATGGGTCCGGGCAGCGGGCCGCTGTTCCCAATGCAGGTCGTGCACCCGTAGCCGACCAGGTTGAACCCCAACTCGTCCAGATACCGGGTGAGTCCCGCCTGGTTGAGATACTCGGTGACGACTTTCGACCCGGGCGCCAGGCTGGTCTTGACCCAGGGACGTCTCTTCAGACCCTTTCTTACGGCATTTCGAGCCAGCAGTCCGGCAGCCACCATCACTACCGGATTGGAAGTGTTTGTGCAGCTGGTAATGGCCGCGATGACAACGGCACCATCCCGGAGTTCGAACTCCTCTAGATCCCGACTACCCGGGCTCTCAATGCTCACCTGGACTCGCCGTTTTGTACTCGTCGCTGTGGAAACGCTGCCTTCCGAGTCCCCCGACGCCGCACTGCGGACCTGATCCACCATCGCTTCGAAGGCCCGCCTGCTAGACCGCAAAGCAATCCGGTCCTGCGGCCGCTTTGGTCCGGCCAGGCTGGGCTCAACTGTGGAGAGATCCAGCTGCAGCGTGTCAGAATACTCGGCCTCAGGGCTTTCAGGAGTGTGGAAAAGATCCTGAGCTCGGGCGTAGGCTTCCACCAGCCGGATGCGCTTCTCGTCACGGGCCGTGAAGCGGAGATAGTCAATCGTCTGTTCGTCGATCGGGAAGATGGCACAAGTGGCCCCGTACTCGGGTGACATGTTCCCAAGGGTTGCCCGATCAGCCAGAGAGAGGCCGGCAATCCCCGGCCCGAAAAACTCCACGAATTTGCCAACGACTCCTCGCTCTCGAAGCATTTCAGTGATCGTCAAAACCAGGTCCGTTGCGGTGGCTCCTTCCTTCAACCCACCTTCCAGCCGGAAGCCGACGACCTGGGGAATCAAGAGGCTGATCGGTTGACCCAGCATGGCAGCTTCGGCTTCAATCCCGCCGACGCCCCAGCCCAGGACCCCCAGACCGTTGATCATGGTTGTATGGCTGTCCGTACCCACCAGCGTGTCTGGATAGGCCAGGAGACCAACCTCGGATTCTCCGGCAAAGACAACCCGGGCCAGGTACTCGAGGTTGACCTGATGCACGATCCCCGTAGCCGGCGGAACAACCTTGAAATTGTCGAAGGCGGTCTGGCCCCACTTCAGGAACTCATAGCGCTCACGGTTGCGTTCGAACTCCCTCTGGACGTTGATCTGTAGAGCCGTGGCTGTGGCAAAGGAGTCTACCTGCACGGAATGGTCGATGACCAGCTCAGACGGGACCAGGGGATTGATTTTTTGGGAATCTCCTCCCAGCTCCGACATGGCTTCTCTCATGGCCGCCAAGTCGACGACAGAAGGGACCCCTGTGAAGTCCTGGAGCACCACTCGCGCCGGCGAGAATGCGATCTCCTGGGGCGGCCCTGCCTGTGGATCCCAATTCACAAGCGCCTTGATGTCCTCCGCGGTAACCGACTCACCATCTTCATGGCGCAAGAGGTTTTCGAGCAGAATCCGCAGCGAGAACGGAAGTCGGGCGACCTCTCCCAGCCCCTTCCTCTCCAGCACAGGAAGGCTGTAATAGCGATGCTGCTTTCCTTCAATCTCTAAACTCGACAGGGCCCCGAAGCTGTCTCGACTGATCCTCATCCAAAATCTCCTTCGTACCAAGATACTTGGCCCGCTGAAGCAAGGCAAATCAGCTTCGCCACCCGATTCCTAACCCTCCGAGAGCGCCCCGGGCTTTCGTGCTAAAATCCACACTTTCATGGTTGGCACTTCACTGCGAGACGAATAGGAGGGCCTGATCAAGGGTCCACCACGGGGTTAGCAGCCCGTGGTGGAAGTCCCAGGGGCTGCTAGAGGAACAAGAATGCCTGCCTCCCAAGCTGTTTATGATACCGATGTCGTTGTTATAGGGGCTGGGCCCGGTGGTTACACGGCGGCTTTCCACGCCGCTGATCTCGGGCTGCAGACCATTCTGGTGGACTTGGACGAGCGACCTGGAGGAGTCTGCCTGAACGTCGGATGCATCCCTTCGAAGGCTTTGCTGCATGTCTCCAGCGTTCTCCAGCAGGCAGCGCATGCCTCGAGTATGGGAGTCGAGTTTGGGAAACCTCGTGTGGACATCGACCGGGTGCGGGAATGGAAGAACGAGATCGTAGACAAGCTGACCGGGGGACTGGGTCAAATTGCGAATATGCGGGGAGTCCAATTCGTCCAGGGGCGAGCCGTATTCGAAAACTCCGGGCAGTTGAGAGTGGAGGGCAAACAGCCCGCTACGATCCGGTTCAGGAATGCAATCCTCGCCACCGGTTCCCGGCCCACGCTCTTTCCTCCCTTCGAAGCAGAGAGTGACCGAATCCTTGATTCCACCAGCGGTCTGGAGATTCGCGAGGTCTACGACAGGCTCTTGATTGTCGGTGGGGGTTACATCGGTCTCGAGATGGGAACCGTGTATGCAGCCCTCGGCTCCGAGGTGACCGTAGTGGAGTTAACAGACGGACTGCTCCCCGGAGTGGATCGAGACCTGCTGCGGCCTCTGGAAAAGACTCTTCGGAAGTCGTTCTCAGCAATCCACCTGGAAACGAAGGTCAGCCGTCTGGAGGTGCAACCCAAGGGGGTCGAGGTTACTCTGGAAGGGGCAGTCAGCTCCTCTGAGATCTTCGACGCCGTACTGGTGGCAGTCGGGAGAACTCCCAATACAAATGACCTGGGCTTGGAGAACACTGCTGTCCGTTTGGGAGACGGCTTTGTTGTCACCGACGGGCAGTGCCGCACGGCCGACCCGGCGATCTTTGCGATCGGCGATATCGCAGGCCAGCCGATGCTGGCCCATAAGGCCTTCCGGGAGGGCAAGGTGGCCGCAGAGGTCGCCGCCGGCCAAATGGCCGCCTTTGACAACGTTGCCATTCCAGCCGTCGTGTTCACCGATCCCGAGATCGCCTGGTGTGGTCTCACGGAGACCGAGGCCAGACAGGTAGGCCGCGAAATCAGTGTCGCCAAATTTCCCTGGGGGGCCTCGGGTAGGGCGTTGACCCTGGGTAGAACCGATGGTCTGACCAAGATCATCTTTGACGCGGAGACACACTCCGTGCTGGGTGTCGGAATCACCGGTTCAGGGGCAGGAGAGCTGATTGCTGAAGCCTGCTTGGCAGTCGAGATGGCCGCTGTGGCGGAGGATCTAGTGGCCACAATCCATCCTCACCCAACCTTGTCTGAAACAGTCATGGAAGCGGCCGAGGTTCTCTTCGGTCACTCTTCGCATGTCTACCGCAAGCAACGCAAGTAAATGCCAGTCCATAGTTTCTCTCCTCTCCAGGGAAAAGTTGTCGAGACCTGGATCGATTCCCGGGCCCTGCAGGGAAATCGGCTGGGAGATCCTTCCCGGCGCTGTGTTCAAGTCTATGTTCCGCCCTCTGGAGAGGGCTCGACAACCCGCTTTCCGCTCCTGGTCTATCTGGCCAGTTTTACCAACAGCAGTCTGAAGATGACCTCCTGGAGGGCATTTGGCGAGAATTTCCCTCAGAGAGTGGAACGCCTCAATCAGGCTGGGAAGATGGGCCCGGTAGTCCTGGCCTTTCCCGATTGTTTCACTTCGCTGGGAGGGAATCAGTATGTCAATTCGGAGGCGATGGGGAACTGGGAGGACTTCCTGGTCGCTGAGCTGCTGCCCCAGCTGATCTCCGAGTTCCCGGTTGAGACGTCACCGCAGATGCGGGGTGTTCTGGGCTTTTCCAGCGGCGGCTATGGAGCGTTGGTCCAGGGACTCCGACACGGAGAACAGTGGGGTGGGGTCGCCTGTCACTCCGGAGACATTGGTTTCGACCTTCTCTTTCAGCCTTTTTTCCCCCAGGCAGCGCAACAACTTGAAGCACACGGCTTCCAACCCAAACAATTCCTTGAAGACTTCTGGGCTCGGCCCCGGCTCGATGGCTGCCAGCTCGAGACGGTCAGCCTGCTTGCCATGGGAGCCACTTACGATCCAGACCCGGATCAGGACTTTGGAGTCCGTCTTCCTTTTAATCCCCACACCTGCGAACTCATCCCGGATCGATGGTCGCGCTGGCTGGCCAATGATCCGTTGGAACTGGTCGACAAACCCGCCTGTCGACGGAGTCTCTCTAGGCTGCGGGGGCTGTATCTGGACTGCGGAAGACGAGATCAGTACAACCTCCAATTCGGAGCTCGGAGACTGGTCCGCAAGCTCGAGACCTACGGGATCGAGCACCGCTACGACGAATTCGATGGCAGCCACTCGGGGGTCGACTATCGGCTGGACACCTCGCTGCCCTTCCTCTACGAGGTGCTTACTTCCGAGTGATTTGGAACCTCAAGAGAGTGGGAGGGGGCTTAGTGAGGCGGCCGTTTAAATTCCCGGCCGCAGCACTGAGTTCCCTTCCACTCTCGGGATCTAGGGCCCTCCGACCTGGAAGGTAGGAGACGGCCCGGAGAGGCGGCCGTTTAAATTCCCGGTTGTCGTTCCCAAGGCCCGCAACGTTGAGAGAGTGGGAGGCAGAGCTCTGGGGCGCTCCCGGGAGGATTTAAACGGTCGCCGCCCCAGAGCCCTGCCTCCCACTCTCTCAATCCACCACCAAGGTTCCTCCGACCTGGAAGGTGTTTGAGGCGAACCACGTCGTGATATCCTCGGTCTAATGAGGTACCGACCCGAGAGGCCCTCACTCCGTCCTACCGACGAGAACGTCTTCGTCAATCGCCGTCGTTTCATCCAATCACTGACCCTGGGATCGATCTCCGCTGCGTCGGGTTGCTCTTCGGCTGCAGCGGTCAGACAGGAACTTCTGGAGGAGCCACTGAGCCGCCCGGAGGTCTTTCCTCCGCCGGTCAACACCGGCTACACCCTTCCCGAAGGTCTGGAGACCAGTCTGACTCCACGCCAGGCAGCCGCCAGCCACAACAATTTCTACGAATTCCTGCCCGGCCGAGGAGGTCCGGTGTGGCAACACGTCGAGAAGTTTAAGGTAGAACCCTGGAAGGTGAAGATTTCCGGTGCCTGCGGGAACCCGAGGACTCTAGACCTGGACGACCTTTTTGGGATCCCTCACGAGGAACGTCTTTACCACTTTCGATGCGTGGAGCGCTGGGCCATGAATATTCCCTGGAGCGGCTTCCCCTTGCGAAAGCTGATCGAGGATTCTGATCCCAAGCCGGAGGCCAAGTTTGTGCGGTTCGTCACCGCCTATCGCCCCTCGCAGATGCCGGGAATCAGGCAGGCCCCCAGTTATCCCTGGCCCTACCATGAAGCTCTTCGCATCGATGAGGCGATGAACGAACTGGCGATGGTTGTGACGGGGGTGTACGGCAAACCCCTACTCAAGCAGCATGGCGCGCCGATTCGCATTATCGTGCCCTGGAAATACGGCTACAAGAACCCGAAATCAGTTGTGAAGATCGAGTTTGTCGGCAAGGAACCGGGGATCTTCTGGCAGATCCTGCCTCACGAGTACGGCTTCTTATCCAATGTAAATCCCTTCATCCCGCACCCGCGCTGGAGTCAGGAAGGATCCTACTGGCTGGATTCCCAGTCCTGGTTTCCGACTCCCATTTTCAACGGGTACGAGAAGTACGTGGCCGGTCTTTATCCGAACGAACCGCGCTCAATCCAGAGCCCGCTGAGACGCGGCCAGATCGCCCGCTGATTGCGGGCGCAGATGACGTCTCGACCTCACCCCGGCAACCTTCTACTGACTATTTTTGTAGCAGTGGTCTCCGTGTCCTTTGGATCGATCCTGGTGAAGTGGAACACCGAAGCCCCTCCTCTAACCATCGCCTTTTTTCGGATGCTCTGGGCCTCTGCCTTGCTGCTCCCCTTTTATGTGCGGGAGCGAGCCACCTCAGCGAAGAGAGTCCGGACGACTCTCCCGTTCCCTTCCATCCTGCTGGCAGGGCTGGGCCTAGCCTTCCATTTTGCTTTCTGGATCACTTCCTTGCGCCACACCTCGGTAGCCGTGTCGGTCTTCCTCGTGAACACGGCCCCTCTGATGGTGGCTCTATTCGCGTTCCTCTTGTGGAGAGAGAGACTCACGTTCACCGGCACTGTCGGGATCATGGTGGCGGTTTCCGGCGCGGGCTGCCTGGGCCTCGCCCAATTCCACTCCACCGGCACACTTGCGGGAGCTGTCTACGCGCTGCTGGGAGCTTTGTTTTTGAGTGTCTACCTGACCGCTGGCCACGCCAGCCTGCGGGCCACCAGCCTGTGGCTTTACGTTTATCCAACCTACCTTATATCAGCTCTGGCGCTGGGCCTTCTGGTGTGGGTCACGGAGAGCCAGGTTGGCGGGTTCGGGGTTCGAACCCATGCACTGATGTTTTTTCTCGGCCTGGTTCCACAATGTCTGGGACACACTTCCTACAACCGGATCCTGCAGTACCTCTCTCCCACGCTCGTTTCGCTGCTTGTGTTGGGGGAGCCTGTGGGGGCGTCGGTGTTGGCCTACGTCTTCTTGAGCGAGAACTTGTCCCCCCTTTCTCTTCTGGGAGCGGGTGCCGTTGGCATCGGAGTCCTGCTGGCATCTCGAGGTGGGATCCGGAACGAGCGCGAGCAGCAGATCGCCGTGGCGATAATCCGCTCGCAGCAGGGAATCTTCGTTCAAGAACGCGAAGGGGATTTGCTCTTGGAGGGCCTCCTCGAATTCCCGGGAGGGAAGATCGAAGTTGGAGAATCGCCCCTGCATACAGCCATCCGGGAGGCACGGGAAGAGTGCGGTCTCGAGCTGGATCCCAGAAGCGGCCGTGAGATCTGGCAACAAGGCTACCATTATCCCGACCGCCGGGTTCACATCCACTTCCTGCTTTTCGATGTTCCTCAAGCCCTCCCGGCCGGAAGCGGGATATGGGTACCTGAAAAGAACCTGGACGCGAAGTCTTTTCCGGCTGCCAATCATCAGGTGATCGACCTTCTCAAGAGCTTTGATAGAACCAGGCGGCCAGTGTCAGAAGAAGAGCGAGAATAACCACAATCGAAAGAGCCCACCTGAATCTCCACTTCTCCACGGCCTCGGCCAGCCTCTCTTCCAGATTCCGATCTTCGACTCGCATCCGCCACTCCTGAGGGTCGAGAACTCCTTCTGAAGGGTTGAGTTCAGGCCCCACCGGCTCGAAGTGAATCAGCCGCGGCGCAAACCACAGGAGCAATCCGATAATCGCAAAGAGCACGAGTAGAGGAAGGTTGCCCTGACTGACGACAAAGGTCAGCACGAAGGCCAGCACAATGAGGAGAATCAGCAGAATTCGAACGTAATGCCAGGGTACGGTTGGCTTGAACTCCGCCCCGCAGCGTGGGCATGTCATCTTGGATCTGACCAGCATGGGATCAGACCAGAGACGAGTCTTGCAAACCGGGCACTTCTGAGACATGGGTGCCTTTTTTCTTTAATCGAGTTACCGGTCTTCTATCGAAGCAGCCACGATGTTTGCCAGTTGCCTGCGCAGGCGTCCCACATCACCCTGGCTGTGGGGATGAAGCCGGCTGGTCAGAATAATCAGAAAAGCCTGTGAAGACGGATCGATCCAGAGCGAGGTTCCGGTGAATCCCGTATGGCCGAATGAACCAATCGGGAAGAGGTCGCCACTGCTGGAGCTGAAGCTGGTACGGATGTCGAAACCCACGCCACGCCAGGAATCCTGCTCTGGCGGAGACTGGTTTCTCGTCATTCGCTCAACCGACATCGGAGAAAGGATACGAGTACCGTTGTAGATGCCGCGATTCAGGAGCATCTGGGCATAAACGGCCAGGTCGCCCGCTGTTGAGAACAACCCTGCGTTGCCCGACATACCTCCCATGCGTCCCGAGGTAGGATCGTGAACCCGTCCTCTGAGCATCCTTCCGTTTCGGGCCTCGGTCGGGGCGATTCTAGCTTTCCATGACCTCGAAGGGTTGAAGGTCGTGTGTTTCATGCCCAGGGGAGAAAAGACGCGCGCGGTACTGAACTCGTCCAGCGGTGTCCCAGCTGCCTCTGCCACAACGGCGCTCAGAACAATGTAGTTGATATCGCTGTAGATGAAGCGGCTTCTTGGCACTGCCACCAGTTGCTCTTCGCCCGCCCGTCTCACGGCTTCTTCGAAGCCATTCCAGATCTCGTCCTGATCCAGACCTGGCCGCAGGCCCGAGAAGTGTGTCAAGAGGCTCAGAATCGTGATGTTTTCCTTTCCATGTTGGCTGAAGCCGGGCAGGAAGAGGCTCGCGGGATCGCTCAACGTAAGGCTGCCCTCCTCAACCAGAATCATGACCGAGGGAGCCGTAGCTACCACTTTGGTCAGGGAGGCCAGATCGAAAACCGTGTCGATCGTCATGGGTTCTTTTCGGGGCTGCAGCGCAAGGTGACCAAAGGCTTTTCTGTAGACGATGCGACCCTGTCTGGCCGCCAGTACAACGGCGCCCGGCACATCACCCTGCTGGATTGCCTCCGCCACAACCACGTCGATTCTGCTCAGACGCCGGGAAGACATCCCGACTTCTTCCGGGCGTGCCGGATTGAGAACCTCGGACACAGCTGCCTGGAGGGGGGTGCTGAGTAGGAGCGCAAGTACACTGAGTCGAGGAATGCCCTTTAGCATTCTTCAATTCTAGCAGTCCGTGGTGGGACTCCCACGGGCTGCCAGTGCATCACTCGGCTAAAGAGGAGGGCTGGCAGCCGTGAGATAATCCTCTCTGTAAGGGAGTACTGAGATGGTGGGATCTGGATATGTGCTGGCTGGAGGTTCGAGCCGGCGATTTGGGCAAGACAAAGCCCTCCTCGAAGTCGGAGGAATCACGCTGGTGGAGAGGGCTGTGAACACGCTGGAGGCGCTCGGCCTTGAGGTCCGGGTCGTTTGTGGATCAGAGGATCAGGCCAGGCTGATCAAGTCTCCGTCGATTCTCGACAGGACACCCGGCCAGGGACCGCTGATGGGGATCTGGAGTGCCCTCCAGCACTCGGATCATCAGAATAACTGTTTCCTTTGCTGCGACATGCCGCTTCTTTCATCCAAACTGCTCCACCGGTTGTGGAGCCTGAAAAGAGGATTTCATGTTGTCGTACCTACCGATCACGAGGGTCGGATCCAGCCACTTTGCGGCATCTACTCCAGGCAATGTCTGGGGGTCGTCGAAGATCAACTCGGAAGGGGCGTGTTGAGCATTCTCGACGTCTTGAAATCGGGGCGACTGAAGGTGAATGTTGTGCCGGGTCAAGACCTGGAGGTAGACCCCCATACCTTCTTGAACATCAATGATCGAGCCAGTCTTCGGGCGCTCGAGGATCATCTGCAAGAATTCACTCAATGAAGAAAACACGCGCGAAACTGCGCATCTCTTGAATGGGGCTGACTGACATGTCGACTGGACTCTTCATCTTTCACGTGGTGGCGGTCGTGACGATCTTCGCCGGCGGATACTGGATAGGGTTCCAGCGGGGCAAGGTCCAGCCCCGAGAGGATGTTTAACTCGACCAGTGTGCTAAATGAAGAGTTCCTCTTCACCCGACTTCTCTTCGGCCGACTGCTTGCGAGAAAAGAGGGCGTCAATTCCACTCCTGATCCCTCGGATGAAGGAAGAGATCTCTATGGCCGGCTTGAGCAGATCCTTCTGAATCGTTTCTGTGGTCTGTTCGAACTTCTCCACTGTATCGCTGACCAGAAAGTCAATCTTCGCCGCTTGATCCTGCCCCACCGACATCAGGCCTTTGATCACCGCGTCGGCGTGTTCTGCTCTGTTGTGTAGCGTCTCGGACATATTTCCCAGATTGGTGGCAAGATCCTGGGCTACCGCCCTGACCGGTTCCAGGCTCTCAGAGACATCCAGCAGCCGGGACTGAACCTGGGAAAGGGTGGCCTCGAGATCCTTGGATTGTCCTTCAATCTGAGCGGTTACCTGGCGGACAGATCGGGCGGTCAGAATCACCGCCACGATTTGAAAAACAAAGGCGAGAACCACCAGCAGGGCGATCGCCAGGACCCAGATCTCTACACTGCTCACCTAGTGCTCCGTTCAGGCTTCTTCTTCTTCGGCCTCGTCCGAGAGCCGCTCTTTCCCCGCTTCATACGCCTTCTTGCCAGCCTCAACAGCCTTCGCGATGCTGTCTTTCTTTTTGGCTATGGCATCCTTGCCTTTCTCGATGCCTTCGCCTACCGCCCCGACGGCCTGACGGGATTTGTCGCCCAGTTTTTCTTTGCCCTCACGGGCCTTTTCGGCTACCCACTCGCCTTTCTCGCCAATATACTGCTTTCCATCGCGTGCTTTCTGACCCAGCTTATCCGACCCCTCGCGATACTTGGTTTCGATGAGATGGCGGGTTTCTTGCCCGGTCCGGGGCGCGAAAAGCAGAGCGATCGCAGCACCCACAAAACCACCAACGAGAAAATAGGTTATCTTATCTCCTTGTGAAGCCATTTCGTTTCTCCAATTCTCCCTTAGGAAAAGGGGATTCGCCTCCAGGAAACGTTACCGCATTGACGCAAGGGAGTACTAGATTAACACAACTCTACGCACTCCTTTTCTAAAGGAATCCGAAGCCGGTGCAAATGACACTAGGATGCTGCGCACCAGGGGACCCGGAGCCTGAATTGTGAGTTGTTGTCTTGTTCTGACCGTGGCTCTTGTTGTGGGAGGAACTGCTAGTGCTGTGAAGAGTGGTGAAGCCGAACACGTCCCAGTCCAGGTCTCCGCCAGTGGGGCCCCCGAGCCGGGGAAGCAAGTCACCACGGAACTTGAGGAAAAGGCGCGAGATCACCTGGCGGCGGCCCAGGGTCTACTGGCCATCCTGCAGGCTGAGCTGGCGAAGACTCAAAGCCATAACCTCCAGTTTGAGGATCTGTATGAGGAAGGCCTCGTCTCACGCCGGGAACGAGACGAGAGCGCTGTTCGAGCGGAGGCACTGGCGGCCCGCGTGGCAAAGCAAAAGGAAATCTGCCGCTCCACTCGGCTCCTTCTCGCCGAACTGGCTCAAGCCTGGACGGTGAACCCCCTTGCATCTTCGCCCGGGGGTTCTGAGGACCAGTTGCAGATCTGGGATATCGGCCTGGTTCCGGAGCTAGCCAATTTCTTCTGGCACAGGTTCGGAAAGGAACTACCCATCAGTGCCTTTGGCCAGACCCCGACGCACGACTATCTCGGATTTGACCATCGAGATCGAGTCGATCTGGCCCTTCACCCGGGCACTGCTGAAGGCGAGGCGGTTATCGAGTATCTGAGACGACGGCAACTGCCCTTTCAGGCATTCTCGAGTGCCCGCAGCGGCTCCGCCACCGGCGCCCACATTCACATCGGGCCCGTCTCCAGACGGCTGGACTAGTCGGCCGGGTCATGTTCCAGGCTCTTCTTTTGAGGCTGCCGTTTCGAGACGGTAAATCTCCAGCAGAGCCATTAGCAGGGCCGTAACGAGGGGGCCGAGCAGCACGCCGGGCGGCCCGAAGAAAAGGAGCCCTCCGGCGAAGGCAAAGAAAACCAGCAACACATGCATTCCCTCCGACCGCCCTTCAATGATCAGCGGCCGCACGATATTGTCGACCAGGGCAATGACAAGCGAACCGAGCAGCAAGAGGACAATCCCCCGCCCCAGTGAGCCGCTGAGCATCAGGTAAATCGACATCGGTATCCAGACGATTCCGGTCCCGAAGAAGGGAACGATGGACACACAAGCCACTGCGGCAGCCCAGAAAACCGGTGTGTCGATCCCCAGGATCGTGAAAATCACGGCCGCCAGCACTCCCTGACACAAACCGGTCACGAAAATCCCCAGGAAAGTGGCATGGACCATGTTCTGTAGCTTGCCAAAGAGGACGTCCTGATAACGCGGTACAAGTGGAAGCAACCCCTGCAGTCGGGCCAACAGCAGATGGCCATCCCGAAAAAGGAAAAACATGCTGAATACCATGACCGCAAAATTGATCAGGAGCCACCCGACGCTACCCAGAACCGCTGAGGACCGGCTGATCAAGAAACCGGCAAGGTCCTCCAACCGCGATGTCAAGAACTCTCGGAAGTTGAAACTGTCCTGCTGGAGAACGGAGGTCACACGATCAACCAGAGGCTCCAGAATTTTCGGGTAGGGTCGTTCCATCAACTCCAGGATCTGGTCCTGGTTGGCAACAAACGCCGCATAAGCTTCATTGAGCTCGTTGGCCAGGAAGATGAACAGCAGTACCAGCGGGATGATGATCAGAATCGTGATGATCGAACACATGAAGACCGACGCCAGGCCGGCTCGACCCCTGACCAGCCGTTTCATCGCCAGAAAGTTCGGGTAAAAGAGAGACACCAGCGTCATTGCAACGATCAGGGAAACGAGAAAGGGGCGAAGGATCGAGTAAAACAGATAAATGACCAGGGCCAGGGAAAGAAGCAGGAAGGTCTGCGACGGGACGGGAGAACGCTTCATTTCAGATTTGCGAAACCACCTCTGCGTAGTATGGGCACAAGTCTACGAGAACGCACCGATCGCAGCGCGGCTTCCTAGCCTGACAGACCTGTCTGCCATGGTGAATCACCCGGTGCGAAAAGTCGATCCAGTCCCCCTCATCGATCTTAGCCATCAGATCCTTTTCGATGGCTGTAGGAGTTTCAGCCAGGGTCAGGCCAAGTCTCCCACTGATCCTTGAGACGTGTGTGTCGACAACCACACCGGCGGAGATACCAAAAGCGGTTCCTAGAACCACATTTGCTGTCTTGCGGGCCACTCCCGGGAGAGTCAGAAGCTCCTTCATGCTGGACGGGACCTCCCCATCAAAGCTCTCGACAATTCCCCGCGCCGCCCCGATCAGACTCTTTGTCTTGTTGCGAAAGAAACCTGTGCTTCGAATGATCTCCTCAACTTCGCGGGGACCGGCTGCGGCCAGTGAATGGGGAGAAGGATAGATGGCAAAAAGGTGTGGTGTGACCATATTGACTCGCGCATCGGTGCACTGAGCCGAGAGTATGGTTGCGATCAGAAGCTGGAAAGGATTCGAATGATGCAGGGCACACTCAGCTCCCCTGTATTCCCGGGAAAGAATCTCCAGGATCCTGGCGACTCGCTGCTGCTCCTGGACCCTGCTGCGTCGGCTCGACATCCAGCTCGATCATAACACCGATCAGTACCACTAACCCCAGCAGTACGTGGGAGGTCGCAGGAGGCTAGAGCTCTTTTTCCGTCAGATACTCAACGGGGTGTCGCGATCGAACTCTTCTTCGCTGAGGCCGACGTAGAAACGTCACTGCCCCGATGGCAGCAGCCCCCAGGATCAGCCCGGCAAGCAGCGAGGGAAGAGAGAAAATCCTGGAGAGCCAGCTTCCCAGGCCGGCAGGATGAACCACGAACTGGCGGGTGTGCAGGAGAATCCTCTGATCGTTTCGATCAATCAGATCGATCTTGAGGGTGGCCGGCTCTGAGCGAATCAGTTCACCGCCCACATTCCAATCCCAGAAAGTGCTCTCCCTGACCCTGACGGCCCGCCGGGGGTCGTCCCCGGCCAGTTCCATCACAAGTTCTTCCGGCGTGACCCAACCCACCTCGGCTCTCACGTCGTCACCCAGAGCGGCGTGCAGCTCTCGTTCGAGTTCTGAGAACTTGACAGTGTCGGGAGACAACAGAGACATCTCCACTCGAGCAGGAGTCCCGACCTGTTCAGGAGGCGCGATACGGACGGTTCCCAGCAGCTGGGAGTCCAGAAAAAAACGGCTCTCCAGCCACCCCTCGTTGGATTCCTGGTCAGTGGAGGACTCAACTCGCAGTGCCTTGGAGAGAGCATCGGCCGTCTCCAGAACCTCCTTTTGCTCACGCATTTCAAGATACTGAGCATTGATGCTCTTCTTGTCAGAGGTCAACGCCCTGAGGCGAGACGAAAGGCGCCTGCTATTGCTTTCCGACGAGGCGAGACTGTTGCGAAGCTCTTCCGCTTCACTGTGCAGAGCAGAAACCTGGCCCTGCACCTCGGCCAGCTGAGTGGAAAGGTTCGAGCGCGCCGTCCGTAGCTTGTCCACAAACAGACCGAGGGACTCCACCTTCGAATCCGGGGCACCGCGGCCGCCGGGTTCCACTTCGAGGCTGGCGATCAGATTGTTGACCTGCTTTTCATAGGTCGCCTGTGAACCCTTGATCTGATCGATCTCGCCCTGTAGCTTTCTGATTTCTTCCCGCGCCTGGTCGCGCTGATCCAGGATGCGCAGCCGCTCCTCTTGCTCCTCGTCAACTTCGACAGTCACCTCGTCCAGTTGCTCACGAAGATTAGCGGATCTGGATTCTGCCGCCGCCAGCTTCTGAGCGGCCGCCGCCAGCTTCGTTTCCAGACTCGAGGCCTTTGACGCCAACTGAGCCGCTTCTTCGACGGCTTTTCGGTACTCTGGGTTTTGCTCTGCGATCTTCTGGACGACAAACTCCGTCGATGTGCCAGTCGTGGTCGCAAACGTCCGGATCAGCTCTTCATACTGGCTCTCGATGAAAGCGGCTTTGGCCGAATCGATTTCGCGATAGGACACTCCCTCTGTAAAGGCAAAGAGAAGGGAGTCCTCAAAGGCCGCTTGCTGGCCGAAGTACTGCTCCAGAGGCTGGGTAAACTGAAAAAAGACCGTGGCTTCCCTGCTTGCATCCAGAGCGCTCACCCTGAACCGGATACTCCGATCTTTGAACTCCAGCCCGATCACGCGGACCTGCTGTCCAACCTTAAAAACGAGGGCCTCTCCCTGGCTCGAAGAGTCGAGACGGCTCCCCGACTCTCTGACGTCGACTGCTTGCCGAAGGCCGTGTATCGGGACCCTCAGGAAAATGGTCTTATTCAGGTACCGTTCCAGATAATGATTCTGAAGCCGTTTGTCTATGCCGGCCTGAAGGGCTAGGGTGACGAAAACAGCCGGGAGGAGAAAGCTCACTCGACGCACGAACAAAGGGTTTCTTGCCATCTCGGGGTCTCCTGGTTGGGTGGCAGCTTTGATTTTAGCAGGGAAACACGACCCGGGCGCTCAATTGTGCGGCATAGAGCCCTTCCGAGTCGTATACTTCTGGGTACCGGATGAGCAACAAGATCCTCGATGTAAACGAGATTTTTTTCAGCATTCAGGGTGAATCCAGCCATGCGGGGCGCCCCTGTGCATTCGTCCGTCTGACAGCATGTAACTTGAGGTGCACCTACTGCGACACGGCGTATGCCTTTTACGAGGGGACAGAGCGCACTATTGACGAAATCGTTGCCGAGGTCGTTGCGTTCCCCTGTAACCTGGTGGAGATCACCGGTGGCGAGCCTCTGCTGCAGACCCCGGTTCACGATCTGATTCGGGAATTACTGGGGCTTCGGAAAACGGTCCTGATCGAGACGGGCGGTGCCCTGGATGTCAGCGCCGTTGACCCACGTGCCATCCTGATCTACGACATCAAGTGTCCCGACAGCGGTATGGCAGGCAACAATCGCTGGGAAAACATCGCTCTCCTCAAGCCGGTTGACGAAGTCAAGTTTGTGATAGGTTCAGCGGACGACTACCGGTGGAGCAAGGGGAAGATTGCGGAGTACCGGCTCACCGAGCGCCATCAGGTGCTCTTCTCACCGGTCTGGGGAGATCTCGAACCCCGCAAGCTCGCCGAGTGGATCTTGACGGACGGCTTGAACGTCCGGGTTCAGATTCAACTTCACAAAGTGTTGTGGGGTGCAGAGACCAGGGGAGTCTAACTGAATTCGGTTAGCAGTCCGTGGCGGACTTCCCACGAACTGCTAGATGCGCCCGGTCTGCCTCAGGGCCTCGTAGACAACGATCGACACTGCATTGGCGAGATTCAAGCTGCGCACTGCCGGCTGGATGATGGGAATCCAAAAGCTGCGTTCCGGGTAACGTGCGAGAAGCTCCTCGGCCAGCCCCACTGTCTCGCTTCCGAACACAAGAAGCTCATTACCCTGGAAGCCGGCCTCCAGGTAAGAGCGGGTGGCCTTCTTGGAAAAGAAGCACAAACTCCGCGGGTCAAGCCCGACGATCAAGCTCTCGAGAGAACTGTGCGTTCTCACCTGGGCAAACTCCCAATAATCGAGTCCGGCGCGTTTGAGTCGGCTGTTCGTAATCTCAAAGCCCAGAGGTTCGACCAGGTGCAAGGGAATCCCGGTAGCCGCACAGAGACGCGCGATACTGCCCGTGTTGGGAGGGATTCGGGGCTCCACCAGCACCACTTCAAACTTCGCAGGTCGCACTTTGGACTTCCCTAGCTCGTAAGACGTACCCGCATAGGTCGCCGACTCGGTGTACTTCAGCTCCTTTTTTGATCTTCAAGGAAAAGCCTGGTCGATGCAAGGCAACTCCGTGAGCGAAGAGAACAAACGTTACCCTATTTATGCCAGGGAGTACTAAGATTAGTACCCTTGGCCCCTGGCTAGCTCAGGCAAGAGCACGATGTTCGTGACACTGACCCTATTACTGGCACTGGCCGCTCCGCCGGCCCAGCTCCGCCGGCTCTACATGGAACAGCTCAAAGACGAAGCGCTGCGCGACTCTGCAACGATTGTGCGGGCCAGTGAGAGTCTCGCAGATCTCTTTGAGTCCTGGTCCGCCTCTAAGCTGGCGCGGGAGGAGTTCGACCGTCTGGCAGGGCAAAGACTCGAACTAATCAGGAAGTCTTCCCGGCATCTGTCCGAGAATCCACTGGTGGCCCGTATTGACCGGGTCAAGAAGCAAGAGAGGAAGTCGGAGTCCGGAAACGCTTCCGGAGCCTCTTCGGAGGTGAGTCTGCGAGAGATTCCGTCCACCCTCGACCAAATCGCTCGAAAGGCCAGGATGGTCAGGAAGCAGGTGGAGCAACTGGACAGGCAGGCCTCGGGAGAGGGCCCCGGCGAACCGGGGCGAGGGCCAAGCCGCGCCACGGTGACCGTCGGAGAGCTACAGGCCCCCAGGATTGGGGACCTCTGTAAGGAGATGAGAGCTGCTGTCGAAAGGATCGCAGAGCGCTTTCGCACTCTGGATTCACGGCCCTAGTGTGCTGTCCGATAAATTCCCGACGTTAACATTGAGTGATTGATTCTCTCGCTTTTTTGACCTTTGCCAGGATGGAATCGGCGGTGGCGCGCCACTTGAAGGGCTTGGCCAAGTGTTGATTGTGGACTCGTATGTATCGTCGGATCTCCTGTCGCAGATCTCGAACGCTGGTGAAGGAGTTGCGGTAGATGGAGCGACGCTCCAGCTGAGAGAACCAGGTCTCCACGGCATTGAGCCAGGAGGCGCTGGTAGGAGTAAAGTGCAGGTGGAAGCGTTCTCGGCGCGCCAGCCAACTTCGAACCTTCTGGGTTTTGTGAGTACTGGAGTTGTCCAGGATGAGGTGAACGTCCAGATTGGGATCGAGCGCTTGATCGATCTGGCGTAAAAAGGCCAAGAATTCCTGGGCTCGATGCCGTTTCGTGATGCGCCCCATCACCTCTCCCGTGGCCACATCGAAAGCGGCGTAAAGGCTAGCCGTGCCGTGCCGCTTGTAGTCGTGTGTTCGTCGCTCGATCTGTCCGGGTTTGAGCTGGAGCATGGGCTGGGTTCTATCCAGGGCTTGGATCTGGGTCTTCTCGTCCACGGATAAGACCAGAGCATTGTCAGGAGGGTCCATGTAAAGCCCGACGACATCGATCACCTTGTCGGCGAAATGAGGGTCGTGACTGATTTTGAAGTTGCGGATTCGATGAGGTTTCAGGTCGGCCGCCTTCCAGATCTGAGTGACCTGATGGCGGCTCACTCCGGCGTACTCGGCCATCAGGCGCACACTCCAGAAGGTCGACTCACAGGGAACCCGTTGTACCGTGGCCTTGAGGATGGCTCGCACTTTGGCCGGCGCTAACTTTCGGGGGCGGCCTGAGCGAGGTTGATCCTCCAGTCCTGACAGTCCCTGCTGCAGGTAGCGTCGTCGCCACTTCTGAACAGTGAGCAAGCGCTTGGACAGTCTTTCAGACACCTGTGTTGCCGTTAACCCTTGGCCGCAAAGCAGGATCAACTCGGCCCTTTCGGCCAGACTGCGCCGGGTCTTGGAGGCTCGCAACCAGGAACGCAAAATCTCTCGATCGTCTTCGGGGAGTTGTAGTTGGATATGTGGTCTTGCCATACGGAATGATAGCGAAAAGCCCTGACTATTAACATCGTGAACTTCCCGGACAGTACACTAGTGTGCTGTCTGATGAGTCGGGGAGGGGGGTAAAGAGCAGGTCTGTGATCTGGTGCCCCTTGATACCCACCACCCGCACATGAAACTTGCCTCCCAGGGTCAGTTCGTCCCCGATTTGCGCGGTGCTGCCGAGAACCATCATGACATGGCCCGCCACCGTATCGTTTTCTACATCCTCAAGCCGCAAATCCAGGGTTTCTTCAATCTCCTCGACCAGAGTCCGACCGTTGACGAGATAAGTGCCTTCCCCGGATTCTCGGATCATGATCGGAGGTGTTTCCAAGTCAAATTCGTCCTGGATTTCTCCAACCAGCTCTTCCAGTACATCCTCCAGGGTGGCCATTCCCACGGCCGATCCAAACTCGTCGACAACGATTGCCATGTGTATCCGGGACTTCCGGAACTCGGCCAGGAGTGAATCGATTCCCTTATTTTCGGGAACAAAGAGAGTCTGACGGGTGAGCATCTTCAGATCCAGCTCCGGACCCAGCATTTCATAATTCCAAAACAGGTCCTTGACATGAATCAGGCCTAGGACGCGGTCCAGAGCGCCCTCGCAAAGCGGGAATCGAGTGTGCTTCTGCTGGCGAGCCAACGCCAGGTTCTCTTCCAGACTCTTCCGAACGTCGAGGTACTTGACTTCAACCGAAGGCACCATCACCTGTCGGACTGTACGCTGAGCGAAAGAGAAGACTTTCATGAGCAAGCGCTTCTTGTTCCGATCGATGATGCCGTCCTCGCTGGATCGTGACAAAAGAATGCGAAGCTCCTCTTCTGAGTGAGTGAGTTCCGTCTCAGAAGTTGGCGGGATACCAACCAGGCGCAGGAACCCATTGGCAGTCCCATTCAAAGCCCAGATCAGCGGATAGGACACCCGATAGAAGAGGACGAGGGGAGCCGCAGCCCAGAGCGATGAACGCTCGGGCAACTGAATGGCCAGAGATTTCGGAGCCAGTTCTCCCAGCACGATGTGGAGAAAGGTAATCAGAATGAAAGCGGCACCCCCGGCCATGGTGTGAGTCAGTGCCGGATTGTCGAGGCCTATTGTACGGAGAGCCGGTTCGAAGAGCTTCGCAAAAGCAGGTTCGCCGATCCAGCCGAGCCCCAGGCTGGCCAGCGTAATCCCAAGCTGTGTTGCGGAAAGATACTCATCCATGTTGTCGATGAGCTTCAAAACCGTTCTTGCGCGCCTGTTGCCACTTCGTATCAGCTCCTGAATCCTGGTTTCGCGAACTTTCACAATCGAGAACTCGGCGTTCACGAAAAACCCGTTGAGGAGAACAAGCATCACGGCACTGGCGATGAAAATCAGTTGATGAATCAGTTCCATGTGGGGAATATACAACGAGTCCCTGCAGCATGGTATTCTGCAGACCTTCGGGTGTAGAATAGCCGGGAACCCGGATTGAAAATGGATCGGCACTATTACGACCAGCTAAGGAACGCTTCTCAAGAGGAGTTCTACGAGGCCATCAACAGCCCTGAGCATGAACTCTACGACATTCTCTGGGATCTGTTCGAAACTGTTGTCATCGAGCCTTCCGAGATTTACGATCCTGATTTCGGAAACCACAACCAGTTTCGTTACAGTATTGGAAACTCCGTCACCATGGAGTTTTTCCCAGATTCCGCCTATTTCGAACGGCGCCTGGAATCGAACCCGTACAGAGACGGCGGTGACGCCGCAGGTATTCACCTGAGATTCACCATCCAGCCTCAGATGAGCTGTCTGTTCTCGGTCAGCTTTCAAATCTGGGGACGACCGGAGCGGCTCGCTTTCAAGAAGCTCTGGAAGGGACATCGGAACCTGGTGCTGAACATCTTGAGAAAAGCCAAGCCGATGGTGGGGAAGCGCATCCCTTTTCCGGCGATGGATTTCGCCGGATCACTGGAAGAAATGCTGGACAACTATTTTGCAGTGCGGGACTCGGAGAGTTTTCTGGAGTTCCAATATCCCTTCGCACAGTTCGACGAGACGGACTTTGGGCAGAACTTCATGATCTACATGGGGCTGCTCTACCACAGCATCCGGGAACAGTGTCAGCACCGACGAAGCGAACCCGAAGGACTGCACGACTGCATGCGCGACTTCTACTCTGGGCACCTTCCGGAGCTCCCGCCTCCCTTGCCCAGTGTTGAACTGGTCATCCCTTCGGGGATTGAATAGCTCCAGGTTCCACGTTTCACGTTCCACGTTGCGCGCTCGTCAAGACTCGCGCCTCTGTCGGGTCGGCGACCGATCAGGTCAGCTTCGGAACCCGCCCGTAGGCGCTAACACTCTGCCTCATCTTTCTGCCCTGGTGAGCCAGCAGCCGTGGCAAAAGTCCCACGGGGTGCTAGGAGTCAGGCGGACAAGGCCTGTCGATTCACCTCGGTTCCGTCACTCCAGAGCTTCTCAAGGTTGTAAAAACGCCGCGTTGATTCCGAAAAAATGTGGACCACGAAATCAACGTAGTCCAGAAGCACCCATTCCGCGTTACGATAGCCCTCCACGTGGACAGGCCGGGTCCTTTCTTTCGCCAGAACCTCTCGGATGGCGTCGGAGATGGCTTGAATCTGCTTCCCATTAATGCCCTGACAGAGGATAAAGAAATCCGTGAAGGAGGAGACCTGGCTAATGTCCAGAACCAGGACGTCCTCTCCCTTTTTTTCCTCTATCGCCTGGCAGACCTTAGCTAACTTGTTCGTTACGTCGCTCATACAGACGATATTTCCTGATGTGTTCCAACACTCTCGGAGAGAGGAGATCGGCCCCGACGGGCCTCCGCTGCAGAAGGGCGTGCCGGATCTGGCTGGAGCTGACTGGTTGGTGGTGGGAGGAAACTACAAAGGACCTTCCGGGCTCGATATCGGGTCGCGGGTCGTCTTCCTGAATAAGAGTCAGTCTTTTTCTCAAGTTTGCGGGGAGAGCTAAACGCTCAAGATCGGCTTCTATCCCCGGTCTTTCTACAAAAACGAAACAGTATTCGCTCAGGAGTTTAGCACAGTCCCGCCACAGATGGATCTCCAAGAGCGAGTCGATCCCGGCGATGAAGCACAGGTCGGTCCCGGGATGGGTGGCGCTCCAGTTTGCCAACGTGAGGGACGTGTAAGAGAGACCCGAGCGCTGAAGCTCCCAATCCGAAACCCCGAGTCTGGGATCTCCTTCTGTCTCCAGCACTGCCATCGCGAAACGATGGCACGAACTGGCGATCCCTTGACCCTGTTTATGAGGTGAGACATGAGCCACCATCAGGACCACCGAATCCAGCTCGAAGAACTGGAGTGCCCGCTGAGCAATGGCCATGTGCCCTTTGTGAATTGGATCGAAAGTGCCTCCCAGGATTCCCGTCTTCAACTCGATCCCACTCCCAGCATGGATGCAGTGACGTCCTTCAGTTGTTTGAGTCCCCGATTCGAAACACTCGAAATCTTCACCAGAGACCGCCCGCTCGAACTCGCGCAGGATTCGAGGCCCTCCACTCTTCCCACATGCGCAATGTCCATCTTTGACGCCACCAGAATCTGCGGTTTTTCTGCCAGTTCCTTCTTATAGGCTCCCAGTTCCCGATCGATCACATCGACTGCCGCTGCTGGATCTTCAGGCCCGAGTTCGCTCACATCCACCAGATGGACAAGGACACGAGTACGTTCGACATGTCGAAGGAACCGGTCGCCGAGGCCGGTGCCGCCGTGAGCCCCTTCAATCAGCCCCGGGATATCGGCAACCACAAAGCTATCGTATTCACCATAGGGAACGACCCCGAGGTTTGGAGTCAGGGTAGTGAAAGGGTACTCCGCTATGGAGGGGTGAGCTGCTGAAATCACTGAAATCAGAGTTGACTTTCCGGCGTTGGGATACCCGATCAGTCCCACATCGGCAAGCACTTTGAGTTCCAGAATCAGGTTCCTTTGTTGACCCGGGCGGCCAGGTTCCGAATACTCGGGGGCCTGATTCGTGGAACTGACGAATGAGGCGTTTCCTCTTCCACCTCGACCTCCAAGGGCAACCAGCTTCACCTGATCGGGCGTGTTCAGATCGCAAATAAGCTCCCTGCTTTCTGCGTCAATCGCCTGAGTCCCTACCGGTACTTCGATCGTCAAAGCCTCGCCGGTCCTCCCAGTCTGCTTCTTCCCCGAACCGTGACGCCCGCGCTGGGCCTGGAAGTGTTTCTTATAGCGGAAAGGAAGGAGCGTGGTCAGATGGGGTGAACTCTTGACGTAGACATTGCCACCAGTTCCACCGTTGCCTCCGCTGGGCCCCCCTCTGGGCACGAATTTTTCTCGTCGAAAGGCCCGGGCTCCATCACCGCCGTCTCCTGCCTTCACTTCGATTCTGGTGTAGTCAACAAACATACCGACACGGGGCGCGGGGAAGCCGAGCTGAAGATGGTGGCTGACTGGTCAGGGACTGCTAGGTCGAGATGACGTGGACAAATTTGCCGTAACGTCCCCGTTTCTGGAACTTCACGGTCCCGTGAGCCGTCGCAAACAGCGTGTCGTCCTTACCACGCCCCACATTACGTCCCGGCTTGAACGGAGTCCCGCGCTGGCGGACCAGAATGGAGCCACTGGTCACGACTTGGCCGTCGAAACGCTTGATCCCGAGGCGCTTGGCCTTACTGTCGCGTCCGTTCTTGACACTGCCTTGTCCTTTCTTGTGGGCCATTGGCTACTCCTCGCTCTCCGCTGCCTGGTCGCCCTCAGGAACTTTCTGGCTGTCCGCATCCGGTGCTTTCTTGGATCGAGCTTTCTTCTTGGGGGCCTTGGCAGTTTTGATTTCCTCGATCCGGACCGCAGTGAGATACTGCCGGTGTCCGGTCTTGCGGCGGTACATCTTTCGGCGCTTGAACTTGAAGACCAGAATCTTGTCGCCTCGTGTCTGGGCTACGATCGTTCCAATGACGCTGGCCCCCGGCACCACAGGTTGTCCAAATCGGGATTCGTCATCGCCACCCACCAGAAGAACGTTGTCAAAGGTGATCTGCGCACCAACTTCGCCGTCCAGTTTCTCCACGCGCAGCAGATCCCCGGGCGATACCCGATATTGCTTGCCGCCACTTCGAATGACTGCGTACACGGCTCGTTCTCCAGATTTGAAAGCTCCACCCGTTTGCGGGCAGAAACACGCAAAAAAGAGAAAATTATACCGGCAGGCCCGGTCCGCTGTCAAAGTACGTTTCGGGTTCATTGTCGACGCGCTTGTTGTCACGCGCGCCACGGTCTTCTTGTTGCAGACCCGAACAGACAGACTCTGCAGCCTTCGGTAGCGCACACGATAGTAAGCGCGTGCATTCCACCTAGCCGGCTCCGCCACCCCCACCGCCACTGGCACCGCTACTCGCTCCACCGCCAGAGGAAACCCCGGAGCTGGAACTCATGGAAGTGCTAATCGATTGCACCATACTTCCCAGACCGGTGGGGGTCCCCGATCCAGAGCCGTCGGCTGCCACGAACCAGGGCACTACGGCTGTCTGCCCTCCCTGCAAGAGCGAAAGACGGTCAAGTTCCTTGTTGAGCCCCAGCGCGGTTGCTGCAACCACCACCCGATCCACGTTGCCCCAGTCGAATGAGTCGATACGGGTCGCCAGGGCTCGGCTCCGGATAAAACTCTTCAAGTTTTTCCAGGTGAGATACCACTTTTGGCCGGTGGCGGTTCGTCTCCTCAGCGTTGCAGTCAGGGCTGCCTGCAAACCGCCTCCGATGATGGCCGGAGCGCCTGCCGGGCTCTGACTGATCGCACAGACGATCCCGCCTGCGGCGGCGAGCAAAAGCCCGGTTATCAGGTTCATGACGATCACCCCGCTGGGCCAGTCCTCGTAGATACCCAGCTCTTTGCCCCTTCGCTTGACCTCCTTGACCCAGCCGCGGAACCACTTGTGGAAGGTTGACCGATTCTTTTTCGCAATTTTGACCAGGTAGGACATCTTGAACTCGCCGGCCTGGCCAGTCTGTTGCAGACAAAAGCGCAGAAGATCTCTCTCAAAGTCCTTGAGATCATTGGGCTCACCCGCCTTCACCACAAAACTGAAGTCCAGCTTTTCCTTGCTTCCGAACCAGCCTTCCTTTCGAATCTTCTCCTCGTGAATGGTCAAATGGCCACGACTGGCAAGATCTACCAGGACCGTCACGATGCTGCGAGGACCGACTCTCCCGTGAAGAATGTACTCGGCAAATACGGGAGAGTGATCAGCGGGGATTTCTCCGGGTACGGGTGAAAAGCTGACCTCAGGTGCGCGGCCATGCTGAAGAAAAAAAAGAAACCAGATTCCTATCCCCAGAAGTCCCAGCGCAGCCATCCATGGAAAAAGCAGGACGGCCATCCGGACGCGTTCCTCACGTTCCTCGTTCTCGCGCCTAAGGCGCTCCTGGAGTTCCAGTTCCCAGCCGCTCGTCTCGGCCACGATTCGTTCCAGGGCAGCTACACCGGATGTCTGAACCAGGTCCGGTACCAGCAGAGGCGAAAAGACGATCCGGACCTCCCAGCTGGATCTGCGGGGATGATTCTCAACCACTCCCCTGACTGAGCCGTCTCCGGGATGGAGAGAGCGAGTGGGACGTGAACCCCGCCACCAGGCTCGGGTCTCCAGGTCCGGGGGGGAGATCGGGGAGGCAAACTCGACCCTGGCTTCGATGTGCCGAAAAGGACGGCGCCACTCCGGTCCCACAAACGCCCACCAGAGCTCCGCTGCGTCCAGGTGTTTTCGAACGGCGCCATTCACGGTGTAGTCGAGCCGGAAGGTCCGCTCCTCATTACGGGCCTGGAAATTCCATCGAATCTCGACACCACTGCTGGATTGCCTCACCTGGTAGGTGCCCGGTTCCTCGCTGAAAGACTCGATCAAAGAGTGACTGCCATCCGCGACCCTGATCTCGGAAATCGATTCTCCGGGCTTCAGCGGGATGGTGCGGAAGGCATAGCGGAACCGACCATCAAAGTCGTAAGTGATGGCCTCAAAAACCTTGAGCCGTCCATCCGGCTGCACTTCGGCCCGAATCCGAAAGTCGTCGAGATCGTACTTCTTGGCCGCCAGGTAGGAGGGAAGGAAAAACACGAAAAGAATCAGCCAGCCGAAAAAGATCTTTTTTCTCATAACCTGGTCCTCACGCATTCTAGCAGTCAGTTGCTAGTACTGCCCCGACGGACGTTCCATTCACCCTTGAGAAAAGAGCCTAGAATCGAGAACCCCGTTATAATGAGCGTCTGCTTTTTCGCGCGAGGGAGATCTTCAGACCCAATGACCCAAGAAAACTCTCCACTCGAAGAGTTTCGAGCAGTGTCACGACAACTAAGTGATCTAAGGAGCGTTCTGGGTATGCTCACCTGGGATCAGGAGACAATCATGCCCACCGGGGGCGGAACCTTTCGGGCTCCTCAGGTGGCAACGCTTGCAAGTTTGTACCACGAACGCTTGATCTCGGACCGTTACCGCGACTTGATCGACGCAGCGGGAAACCGCACTGCGGATTCATGGGAGCAAGCCGATGTCCGCGAAGCCCGGCGCCTGCATGAGAAGGCTAAAAAGCTGCCTCCCAGTCTGGTCAGCGAATTAGCCAGGACGACCAGCCTGGCCTATGACGCCTGGGTGGCGGCCCGCAGGGACTCCGACTTCTTAGGTCTTGCCCCCTGGCTGACCCGGATCCTGGAACTCAAACGCCGGGAAGCAGAGTGCCTAAGAACCGGGGACAATCTCTATGACGCGTTGCTGGATGAGTACGAAGAGGGTGCAACTGAAGCTCGTCTGCAACAAGTGTTCTCGCGCTTACGTCCCCGTTTGACGAGTCTCCTGCAGAGAATCCTGCAATCCGGAAAGCAACCGCCTTCCGACCTGCTGAAGGGACAGTATCCCGTGGAAAGACAAGAACGGTTTGGCCGACAGATCCTCACGGCCATGGGTTTCGATTGGGACTCCGGGCGGCTGGATCGGTCTCCCCATCCGTTTTGCGCCGGTCTCACGCCCAGCGATGTGCGCATCACAACGCGCTACAGGGAAGAGGATTTCACGGTGGCCATTTTCGGTATCATTCATGAGGGCGGGCATGCTCTTTACGAGCAGGGACTCGATAGGGAAAGGTTTGGGTTGCCGGCAACCACGACCATGTCCCTGGGGATCCATGAATCGCAGTCCAGGCTGTGGGAGAACCAGGTGGGTCGAAGTCCGAGTTTCTGGCGTCACTGGTACCCGGTCCTTCAGAGTGACTTCCCGGGACAGCTAGACGGACTCAGCCTGGACGAATTCCTGAGAGGAATCAACCGCGTCGATGCCGGTTTGATCCGCGTCGAGGCGGACGAGGTCAGCTATGGGCTGCACGTGATTCTTCGTTTTGAGCTGGAAAGGGAACTCCTGGGCGGCAACCTGGAAGTGGCAGAACTGGGAGAACGCTGGAATCAGCTGATGGAAGAGTTTCTGGGCGTACGACCGCCGGATGCTGCCTCCGGCGTGCTGCAGGATGTGCACTGGTCGAGCGGACTGTTCGGGTATTTCCCGACCTACCTGATTGGCACCATCTACGCAACTCAGTTCTACCAACAGGCACTGCAGGAGCTTCCCGACCTGGAAGCCTCCATCGGAAAAGGCAACCTTTCGGATCTCAGAGAGTGGCTGCGGGACAGAATTCACCGGCAGGGAAAGCTCCACCGGGCCGAAGAACTGGTGAAACAGGTCACCGGCGAACCCATGAATGACGGCCAGTTCAGCGATTATCTGACCAGGAAATACGAGAATCTGTACGGTATCTAGCCCGGATTATGCAAGAGATCTGAATCCGAGTGAGATTTGGGTCCAGAAAAAAAGCCGTAGCTCTCTGATATAAAAGGGTTTACATAAAAACAACCCTAAACAGGAGCTACGGCTATGTTGAAAACAGTCTGCCAGAATACCCTGCCATTTCACAGCCACAGAAAGATCACGACGCGTTTTGATGGGGGGAGCCTCACTTCCGACGCAGGATGGTTGTTGTTTGGATCGCTGGATCGGCAACATCGATTGTGCGAGGGCTTCAGTTCGTGTATTGCGGAAAGCCGGGACCGACGCTACATTCGTCATGACCTGTTGAAGTTGATCCGACAACGAGTGTTGCAGATCGTGGCCGGCTACGAAGACTGTAATGACGCCGATACGCTGCGCTCGGATCCGATGCTCAAGACAGTCTGTGATCAGTTGCCCGAGAGCGATCCCGATTTGGCCACCCAGCCGACTTTCTCCCGCTTGGAGAACTCCGTCACCAAGAAGGATCTGATGCGTCTGAGCCGGTGGCTGCTACGCCGTTATGTGCGCTCCCTGAAGAAGAGACGTCCCGCCAAGATCATCCTGGGATCTGGACAGTACCGACGACCACACTCACGGCCAACAGGAGTTCGCCTTCTACCACGGGTATTACCGAAACCACATTCTGCATCCTTTGCTGATCTTCGATGCCGCCACGGGAGACCTGGTCTGTGCCGTGTTGAGACCTGGCAACAAGGGGGCTGCCTCTCACATCGTGCCCATTCTGAAGCGCGTCGTGGAGGCCATCCGACAAGGAGTGGGGACGGATGTCGAGATTGAGATTCGGGCCGACAGCGGCTTTGCCACGCCTCGGCTCTACGAGTTCTGTGAAGGTGAAGAGAATCAGCTCCAATATGTCATTGGGTTAAGTCGCAACCCTCGCCTGCAGCGAGTGGTCGAGCCCCTGCTGGATTCGACTCGGGAAAGGTTCGTTGAGCGGGAGGAAAAACAGCGTCAGTTTGACGAGTTTCTTTATCGAGCCAAGAGCTGGGATCGATCCCGTCGCGTCATTGTCAAAGTGGAGGTCGATCAGCGCGGGATCAATCGTCGCTTTGTGGTCACCAACCGGGACGATCTCTGCTCCCAATCACTTTATGACCACTACACCGACCGAGGGCAGACCGAGAACTTCATCAAGGCCTTTAAGAATCATCTGAGCATGGACCGACTCAGCTGTCATCGATTCCTGGCCAATTTCAGTTTCGACTCCTCCTGCATGCACTGGCTTACCAGATGTTCGTGCGCCTGCGCGACTATCTGCACGGAACCCCCTGGCACAAGCTCGAAATCGAAACCTTACGTCGTCGTGTCCTCAAGATCGGGGCCCGGATCCGACAAACCACTCGACGCATCTGGGTCCATCTTTCCTCAGCCTTTCCCGAACAACCCCTCTTTCACCTCGTCTTGAGTCGCCTGAACTCCAGCTAGCTTCTCCCAGTTCCCCGAAAAACCGCTTCCGACACTCATCCAGGCCCAGATCTGTCTGAAATTCACTCCCCCAACCACTCAAACGCCTCGCCAACCGATATTCTTCGCAAATCCGCCTGTCACAACTGCCCGCTTCCGAGTTGGGCCACTTCTCGAGCCCTTTTTCAACAGCGGATTACGGTTCTTGCATAATCCGGGCTAGTGTCCTGTCCCAGAGATTGGCATCATTTTGTTGGGAGCGCGACGGAGGCCAGATTGAGGCGAGACGACGAGTCGATGCGAGGGCATCGGCGAGGAGGAGCAACAAAGAGATGGGCCCGTCCCGCCCCAACCCTACGGGCGGATGGGGGTTGCGGGCGATCTCTTTGTCGTTCGTCGTCAACGATGCTTCTGCATCGCCTCCTCCTCTCTTCGCGACCTCACCTCGCAAGACCCATCCGCAAAATGGTGCCAATCTCTGGGACAGGACAGTAAGTATCCCCCGGCAAAGCCGGGGGCTTTAATCTTGTGAGCCGCTCAAAGCGGACTTGACGTTGCCGCTACCGCGGCCACTTGTGCCACCTACAGGTGGCTTGGCTACAGCAGCCTGAGCTGATCCTGGCGACGATCTTCTGCTTCTTGCCGCCGGATATACTCACGAATCACTTTCTCATCCCGACCCACCGTCGATACGAAGTATCCGCGAGCCCAGAAGTGCTGTCCAACAAAGTTACGCCGACTCTCTGAAAAGTTCCTCGCAATGTGGATGGCGCTTTTCCCTTTGATGTACCCGATCACCTGCGCCACAGAAAACTTTGGCGGAATCGAGATCATCCCGTGCACGTGATCCGGCAGCAGGTGGCCCTCTTCAATCAAGCTTTCCTGCTGCCCAGCCAACCGTCGCAGCACCTGACCGAGATGTCTGCGCAGCTCCCCATAAATCAACTTCTTGCGGTACTTGGGGATGAACACCACATGGTACTTACACTCCCATTTTGTATGCTGTAAGCTCTGGTAGTTACTCATAAAACTCCTTTTCGTGATGCTTTGCTCGGCTCACGGAAGGGAGTTTTTTCACCTATTCCCGGAACTGTCAAACTCTGGCTGCCTCCCCGGCAGAGCCGGGGGGACTCCTTACGGGTCTAGCAGGGACAGAAGCATGATAGCAATCCTTCTTCTTCTGATCTCTCTGAGTACCACGCCCTGCAGTGGGATCCTGACCGGTGTCGACCGGCTACAAGAATCTCCCTACCGGGAGTGGCTGGAAGGAAAAAGGGTCGGATTGGTAACCAACCACACGGGAGTCAACTGCCGTCTCGAATCAACGGAAATGATCATCTCGCAGATTTCCGGTGCCCGGCTGACGGCACTCTTTGCCCCGGAGCATGGAATCCGGGGAAACTCTCAGGCTGGCCGAGAGATCGACTCGCTGGGAATCGTGCACAGTCTTTATGGGGAGCAACGGGCTCCTTCTCCGGAGATGCTCGATGGAGTTGAGGTTCTGGTCTTTGACATCCAGGACGTGGGGGTCCGTTTCTATACCTACATCTCTACGATGCTGGAGTGCATGAAGGCTGCTGCTCGCGAGGGGATCCCCTTTCTTGTCCTGGACCGTCCGGTTCCCATCGACGGAGCACGCGTGCAAGGACCGGTTCTAGAAAAGGGACACGAGTCATTTGTCGGCAGTTTCCAGTTGCCTATTCGATACGCCATGACACCAGGCGAACTCGCTCTGTTGCTGAACTCGGAACTGAAGCTCCAGGCGCAGCTCGATGTGGTGCCGCTAAAGGGTTGGAAACGGACCCGTTGGTTCGATGAGACCGGGTTAACCTGGATCTCACCCTCGCCCAACATGGCCACTCTGGTAACCGCATCAATCTACCCCGGATTCTGTCTGATTGAGGGCACGAACCTTTCGGAAGGCCGCGGGACTACACATCCTTTCGAACTCGTGGGAGCTCCCTGGCTGAAAAGCGGTGAACTGGTGGAGCGCCTCAACCGCCTTAACCTTCCCGGCGTCAGATTCCGCACCCAGGATTTCGAACCATGGTTCTCGAAGTACCAGGGCGAGATCTGTCACGGGATCCAGATTCACATGACGAATCGGTCTGCATTTCAACCGATCCAGACTGTGCTTCACTTCCTGACTGAGGTCATCCGGATTCACCCATCCGAGTTTCAATTTGGAGCCGGTTTCGATCGCCTGGCCGGTAACTCCTGGATTCAATTAGAGTTGAGCAAGGGAACGCGACCACGGGAGATCCAGATCAGATGGCAGCCCGGCCTGAGAAGATTCCAGGAGTTGAGAAAACAATTCCTCCTGTACCCGGAGACCGGTAGCAATAACGACTGATGAAGTGGCGAGACATCACGAAAGCGATTGCGCAGAGACTCCTCCCCAACGCAACGGGGCGATACCTGAAGCGTCTCGACGTTGGCCATCGGGCAGGTGTCGACCTGTACGCCGATGGGAAGTACGTCGAATCGGAGCAACGATTCGCGAACAACGTGGAACTGGCCAGATCATTCGGAGAAGAGAGCAGTGAGCTGACGGACTACCTGAGAAAGCTGGGTGATTTCTACCATTCAACCGGGAACTACTCCGCCGCCGAACAACCCCTCCTGGAAGCCATGAAGATCACGCAGGAGCGCTTTGGAATGGAGGACTACCAGGTGGCTCCCGTTTTGAACGACGTCGCCCTCCTGTACTACGCACAGGGTCGATACCAGGAGGCCGATGGCAGTTTCAAGCGCCTGAAGAAGATCCTCGAAGAGCATGCGGCTGGCTCTTCTGAGATGGCGATCTGTCTCGAAAACTGCGCGGCCGTCCTGCGCCGCCTCGACCGGGACGAAGAATCGACTCAATTGCGGGCTCGCGCCAAAGAGATTCGAGACGCTCGCCAGGGGACCGCTGCAGCGTCCTAACTTCCAGGTTCCACGATCAACCGCCAACGGTCAATCCAGCAGCATCGGGGCTCCCAGCTTGCCGTAGTAGTTGGGCCGGTACCTTTTCTTGTTATAGAGGGCTTCAACGTCTACCTGGCGCGGGCCGGCCATCTGCTTCGGAATCTCCAGAGCCGCATATCGACCCTTTCGGATGCCGACCATCTTTCCGGTCACGCCGTCGCTCAGAAGATCCAGGGCGATGTTTGCAAACGTAATAGCTACGAGGCGGTCAATCGAGTCGGGATCTCCGCTTCGCAAGTCGTAGGTCAGGTCACTTGACATGGTACCGAGACCCGTCCTCGCTTTGATCTCAGCCGCCAGAGTCTCCCCCACGTCTACCTTTTTTCGATGGCCAAAGGCATCTGCCTCCCCGTGTTCCAGAACCTCGCGCCCGCTCCAGGTGGCCCCCTCCGAGACCACAACCAGGGCGTAGCTACTCGGATTGTGCTCCTTGTCTTTCACCATCAGGTGAATCAAATGATCCAGATCAAAGGGGTGCTCCGGAATCAGACACCGGGAGGAGGTGACATAACCGGTATAGAGAGCCGTAAATCCCGCGTCTCGACCGAAGATTCGAAAAACGCCCACTCGCTCGTGAGACCCCAGCGTCGTGCGCTGACGGGTGATCAAATCTTTGGCCCGGGTGATGGCGGTCGAGAACCCGATGCAATACTCGGTATTGCGCACGTCATTGTCCATCGTCTTGGGGATCGCCACCAGCGGGAATCCTTCCCGATCCAACCGGGCGGCGTAGCTGAGCGTGTCGTCCCCTCCGATTGCAACCAGCGTGTCAATGTTCAACCTCTCCAGGTTCTGCAGAACAAGAGGCGTGAAGTCGTATATATCGTCGCCCTCCCGGAACTTCTCCAACTCCCGGGAAGAAAGGTGCTCTGGAAGTTTGGATCCGGTCATGCGCGAGGGGTTGGTGCGGGAAGTGTGCAGCATGGTCCCGCCGGTTCGATCAATGGCGCGAGTGTTCTCGCGCGTGAGCGGCACGATGTAGTCGGCGTCGTTCTTGCCGTCAGGCCAAAGATGGGTCAAGCCTTCCCAGCCCCTGCGAATGCCAATGACCGATCGCCCCATTTCCAGAGAGCGATAGACTACCGACTTGATGACCGAGTTCAAACCTGGAACATCTCCCCCTCCCGTCAGAATTCCTAGCTGAGCTTCACTCATTACCTGACCTCTCTAATCGTCTAATGGAGCGGAAACGACCTCTCTCGCCGAGTCCTCTCAGATTATATCTTGAAGTCGTTTTCATGGGGTTGATCTGGGCGGCGAATCGGTTTTGCAAACGTCCCTATTGTGGGCTGGCAGCCCGCAGTGAAAATCCCACGGGCACCAGAGTTTTGCGCCCGAAGATCCCCGGCGGACGACTGCGGGCAAGTTTTACCACGGGGTGCTAGTATGACCTCTAATCAGAAACTCGAGGAACGAGACCAAATGCCCAAGAATGGAAAGAAGCTCCGCAGCCAGGAATGGTTCGGTCTTACAGACAAAGACGGCTTCATTCACCGCAGCTGGATGAAGAACCAGGGATTCCCCCAAGACTTGTTTCAAGAACGACCGGTCATCGGAATCTGCAACACGTGGTCCGAGCTGACGCCTTGCAACCATCACTTTCGGAAGGTAGCGGAGCATGTAAAACGAGGCGTCTGGGAGGCAGGAGGGTTCCCCCTGGAGTTCCCGGTGATGAGCCTGGGCGAGACGATCATGCGCCCGACCACGATGCTCTTCCGGAACCTGGCCTCCATGGACGTGGAAGAGACGATACGCGCCAATCCCCTGGATGGAGTGGTCCTCCTGACCGGTTGTGACAAGACGACTCCCTCTCTGGTGATGGGGACGGCGAGCTGTGATGTTCCAGCCCTCGTCGTTTCGGGGGGTCCAATGCTAAGCGGCCGCCACCGGGGTACAAAGATTGGTTCCGGCACGAGCGTCTGGACCCTCTGCGACGACGTCAAACGAGGACGGATCACGATGCAGGAGTTCTGTGACGCAGAAGCTGGAATGTCCCGCTCGGCAGGTCACTGCATGACGATGGGAACGGCCTCGACCATGGCCTCTATGATGGAGGCCATGGGCCTTGCACTCCCCACCAATGCCGCGATCCCGGCGGTTGACAGCCGCCGCTATGCGCTGGCCCACCAGGCAGGTCGCCGCATCGTCGAAATGGTCTCCGAGAACCTCCGGTTGTCGACTATTCTGACTCGCGAGGCCTTCGAGAATGCGATCCGGGTGAATGGGGCAATCGGGGGTTCCACGAACGCCGTTGTTCACCTGCTGGCGATTGCAGGTCGACTCAACGTCGATCACAAGCTGGACGATTGGGATCGACTGGGGAGAGACGTTCCGTGTCTCCTCAACCTCATGCCCTCGGGAGATCATCTGATGGAGGACTTTTACTATGCTGGGGGCTTGCCTGCAGTGATGAAGGAGATTTCGCACCTGCTCCATCTCGACATTCCAACCGTCAGCGGACGGTCGGTCGGCGAAAACCTTGAGTCTGCGGAATGTTTCGACCGTGACGTGATCTTTTCCTGCCAGAAGCCCTTCAAGGAGCAGGGAGGAATTGCCGTCCTGACAGGAAACCTGGCCCCCCGGGGAGCTGTCTTGAAACCCTCCGCTGCCTCCCCTGAGCTGATGCAGCACCGCGGGAAGGCAGTTGTGTTCGAAGATATCGACGATTACAAAGCCCGTATCGATGGTCCCGAGCTGGATGTTCATCCCGAGGATGTGCTGGTCTTGAAGAATTGCGGTCCGAAGGGCTACCCGGGATTCCCCGAGACGGGCAACATGGCTCTGCCCCGGAAGATTCTCGACCAGGGAGTTGAAGATATGGTTCGGATCTCCGATTCCCGGATGTCCGGAACCGCCTACGGAACAGTTGTTCTGCACACGGCTCCTGAGGCGGCCGTGGGAGGGCCCCTGGCCCTGGTTGAGACCGGCGATGAGATTGAACTGGACGTCGAGGGACGGAGCCTCCACCTGCACGTGACCGACGAAGAACTAGGCCGGAGGAAAGAGCATTGGAAGCCGCCCCAGCCTCCCCTGGACCGTGGCTGGTACCGGCTCTACGTCGAACACGTTCTGCAGGCGGATGAAGGTGTGGACCTCGACTTCCTGCGTGGCGGCAGCGGGACTCCGCACCTTCGAGAGAGCCACTAGTGTGCTGTCCGGGAAGTCCGCGGGGTTAATTCGGGATGGATTTTCGTCGCCAGTGAGGCGCGCGACGCAGGAATGCCGGGAGTCTTTCGAGGTAGCGCAACAAAGCTGTCGGCGAAAAGACGCCCGAAGTAGCGGCGTGAACTTCCCGGACAGTGCACTATGGCTGCGTATTACCGAACAACTTCAGGGCGAGCATCCCTGATCGAGCCGGGATCCTGCCCGCCTGAAACCTCGCCTCGCTCTCCAGGTAAGGCCAGCGCCAGGACTACCCCGGGAAGGCCAAGCAGAACCAGGACTAGAAACGACCAGCTCAAACCGATACTGTCGCTCGCCCAGCCCACCACTGGGACCGAGATTCCACCAAATCCCCAGGCGAATCCCATCATCAGGGCGGAGACCGTGCCCACGCCATGTGGGACCAGACGTTGAGCCATTGCCACGTTGACCGGCGTGTTCAGCAACAGAAAGCCGGAACCCAGAACACAGAGCAGAATTGAAATCGCCCCCTCCGTCGCCAGAAACCCCACAAAGCAGGGCACAAGACCGGCCATGGAAACGATCAGAACTTTCTTGCCCCCGACACGATCCGCGAGGATTCCGCCCAGAAAGCCAGAGGACGCTCCCACCAGCAGAAACACTGTCAGGATCTGGCTGGCCGTCACGGCGGAGTATCCCCGGAGAACCAGAAACAAGGGCAGGAAGGTGACAAACGCATTCTGCAGGGCAGCCCGAATAACAACCAGGACAAAGAGCAGCAGCAGCGGGCGAGATTGGGCCTTGAGGCGACTGAGAACCTCCCGGTGCCTGACCACCCTTTCCTCGCCGGCAGGCAAGGGTCCGCTTCTCAAGAGATGTAGCGTGACGAGCAGGCCGGGAAGGGCAGCCAGGATACTCCACCTCAGCCCGGCGAACGCGACAAGAGACCCCATCAGGACCGGACCTGCCGCATGCCCCATCATTCCAGACGTGATGAAAAAGCTCAGCTGGAACCCGGGATTGGTGCGGCTGGAACGCGATGCCAGCGCCGTACCCTGGGGGTGGAAAGCAGCGATCCCAATCCCGCCCAGAAACACAACTGCCAGCATGAGCGGATAGCTGCTGATCAATCCCAGGGCGCAGATGAAACTCCCGGCAATCGCAGGCCCCAGGGCCGTAAAGAGTCTGCTGTTCCAGCGATCAGAGAGATATCCATAGAGCAGCTGCAAAAAGGAGGCCGAGAAAATCAGCGTGCCGGCCAGGACCCCCATCTGGGTGAAGGAAAGGTCGTGAGTCCAATACAGGAACGGAATCAGCGCCCCCAGCATGGAGGCATAGGCATCGATCCAGAAATGCCCGGCTGACAATCTCAAAACGATCCGGCTTGGCCGCATGAATGCTATGATTCCAGATTCCTGATTCCAGATTCCAATTTATTCGCTATTCCAGGTTCGAAATGGTTCGCTCTGCTTGCCGTGTTCCCCTGGCTTGACTATGATTCCTGATTCCAGATTCCCAGGATAGAGTGGGAGGGGCCTCGGGCCTCGGGGGCGGCGACCGTTTAGACCGGCCCGGGAGCGCCCCCGAGGACCGAGGCCCCTCCCAATCGCTGATCCTTGAAACCGAGAAGTCAGGAAGTGGGAGGCGGACTCGGGGTGGCTCTCGGGCCGGTCTAAACGTTCGCCACCCCGAGCCCGCCTCCCCCTTCCTGCCACCTCTCTCTTCGTGTCTTGGAATCTGGAATCTGGAATCATACTAACGAACATGCCGCTGCAACTGTCCGATTTTGATTATTCCCTTCCCCAGGAACTGATTGCCCGCCAACCCGTCCCTGATCGCGAACGTTCACGACTCATGCTGGTGGATCGGATTACCGGTCGGATCGAGCACCATAGCTTTCACCGGTTGCCCCGGCTCCTCAAGGACACGGACCTCCTCGTGTTGAACGACACCCGCGTCTTGCCCGTGCGCCTTCGAGCTCGAGCGGGAAAGCGCGCACTCGAAATCGTCCTGCTGCGTGAAGTGGAGACTGGCGTCTGGGAGGCTCTACTCAAACCAGGACGCAAAGCTCCCGTATCGACATCCCTGGAGTTCGACGAATGTGACCTGAAAGCGGAGGTGATTGGCACCACCGGATCCTCCATCCGCCTGATCCGCTTTCGAGAGGTTCGAGGTTTCCGCGAGACCCTGGAACGAATCGGCCGGATGCCGCTCCCGCCCTACTTAAAAAGATCCCTGGAAGCCGACTCTCAACTCGACCGCGAACGCTACCAGACCGTGTTTGCCCGACACAGCGGATCGGTGGCGGCACCGACCGCCGGGCTCCACTTCACTCGGGGTCTGTTGAAACGTCTCGAGCACGTCTTCCTCACCTTGCACGTGGGTTACGGAACCTTCCAGCCTCTGTCCAAGAAAGGCGTGGAGGAACACGAGATGGACGCAGAGTATTACCGGCTCGATCTCGAAAGCGCGGCGCGGGTCCGTGAACAGAAGACCAGGGGTCGACGGGTTGTATCCGTGGGCAGTACTTCCACGCGGGTCCTGGAACAGGTTTTCCTCTCCCATGGGCAAATCTGCAGCTCGGAAGGCTGGACCAGCCTCTTCATTTTTCCCGGCTTCCCTTTCCAGGTCGTGGATGGACTTCTCACCAACTTTCATCTGCCCAGATCGACGCTCTTTCTCCTGGTTTGCGCCTTTGCCGGGACAGAACTCATGCACGCGGCCTATCGGCTGGCTGTCGAGCAAGAGTACCGCTTCTACAGTTACGGCGATGCAATGTTGATTCTCTAGCAGCTCGTATCTGGACTCCTCCTGTCAAGGGTCCTGTTCATTTTTTCGAATTCAGCTGATCTGGGCCCTGGCGACGAAACTCGGATGCTGGGTTGAAGCCAGGAGTTTCGCTGCAGGTCCAGAATCGCTATCGGATCATCTTCTCCTCCTTGGGTCTCTGGCATGAAAGCATCGACTTTTTGCGATTCGGTGTGGACTGCAGTCGTATCTCCGGCCTCTTAGTGGAGCTGTGTTCTGGCTCCGGGCCATGATGAATATTCGCGCGTGGGGCGCCTATCGTGGTGACGGCCATCGAGTGGCCAAGGCTGCTATCGGCGTGTTCCCCGCGCCGGTCTGACCGGTTCGCCATCAGTTCGAATCCTTTCATGCAGTTCCCAGGGAAAGATCTTGACAAATCTTTTATCGCTTAAGCTCGCTGGGGTTCATAGGCGGCGTCACGGGTGGAAACGGCCCAGAGTAGACGGGCCAGCTTATTGGCCACAGCCACTGCCGCTTTGTTGTGCCCCCGTCGTTTTTCAATCTCCAAACCCCACCTGTGCAAACGGTCTGGCCGCTGCTTGGACTTGGCCGTCCACAAGACCGATCGCCCACCGTGGATCAAGAGAGTGCGCAAATAGATGTCCCCTTGCTTGCTGATGCACCCGAGTCGACGCCGCAGACCGCTGGAGTGCTCCCGCGGTGTCAAGCCCAGATAACTGGCAAAGTGTCGTCCCGAATCAAAGCGCCTCAGATCTCCCACAAAACCGGCCACCGCTGTGGCTGTCAGCAATCCCACCCCGGGGATCGACTGCAGTTGTTCAATCGCAACACTCTGTCGCGATAGCGCTTTCAGTTTCCTTTCGATCCGATCGATTCGCCCCTCCAGCTCTCTGACTTCCAGACAGATCTCCTCCAGCACCGATCGGATCCCATTCGGAATCTCCACTTCTGCATCTTCGATCCATCCTCGCACCCGCTCCACGGCCTGGCAGGCTCCAACGGGAATCGTCAAACCGAATTCCCGTAGAATGCCCCGCATCGTATTGATCCGTGCCGTGCGGGTGCGCATCCATGCCGTCCGCACCCGATGTAAGGCGGTCAACTGCTGCTGCGATTCATTTTTGATCGGAACCGGTCGAATGGCACTGTTGCGGTGGGCTTCCAACAACCCTTTCACATCACTGCGATCCGTCTTGTTGCGTAACACGTACGGCCGGACGTAGGCTGGCGGCAGCAGCACAACTTCGTGCCCCAGTTCCCGGAATCGCCGGCCCCAGTAGTGAGCCGAACCGCAGGCTTCCATCAGAATCGTTGCCCGTTGTTGCTTGGCCATGAACCTCAACAACCGAGCTCGACCCAGGCGATGCGTCTTCTCCATCCGACCAGGCTGCTCGGAAATCCCAATCTCAAAGACCGACTTTGCCAAATCCACTGCGATTGTTCTATGCTTCATTTCAGACTCCTCCTGATACAGTTAAAAACTTTGGCTCTGGCACTTTAGATGCCGTCTAAGCCTAAAGGAGGAGTCCATCTCATCATGGTGGAAGTCCCACGGCGGCTGCTATTCGCGGGCGGGGGTCAGGACCATGTTCCGGTAGGAAACAGCCCCGTGATCCCCCTGCAGGTAAATGGGACCAGGTTCGGCTTCATTGGAATCGAGGGCTCCCCCCGTGATTCCGGGGATTTCCTGGTGGTCAATCACGGTCTCTCCGTTGAGAACCAGTGTTACCCAGCGGCCAATCAGAGTAACGTCGATTTCCTGCCACTCACCGGCTGGCCTGGCCGTATTCCGGGAAGGCGTGAGGTACCCGTAAATGCCTCCCATATGACGGCTGTGGGGAGGCTTACCGTAATCGTCCTGCACCTGGATTTCGTACCGCCCCCGAAGATAGATCCCGCTGTTGCTCCCTTCCGGACAGTTCACTTCGAGGTGGAGCGTGAAATCTTTGAAGTTGTCAGTCGTGTAGATGTTGGCTCCGCGACCGGTGTTGACCAGAACACCGTCGGCAAGCTCCCAGGTTGTCTCGTCCCCGCTTTGTACCTTCCACCCTTCCATACCCAGGGCCAGGAGGTCAATCGGTTCCTCATATTCCGGATACGGTCTGGGTGTGGCCGGAAGTTCGGGGGCCTTCTTGGCCTTCCACGAAAAGGCTTCTCCACGTGTCCTCCCGGTACCTTCCAGGCCCACGCCGGAGGAATGCCCTTCCAGTTCGAAACCGCAGCAGCTGAACTGAATCCGACCACCGTCCACCGAGAGGCTGTCCATCGGTCGCGAATGCCCCCCACGAGGCTGGAAGCGGCCTTTGAAACCCTCTTCGACCTGCTCCAGCTCAAACCAGAGCGGGTACTGGGCATTTCCCTGAGCCGCCGTAACATCCCACCTTCCCAAGAAGGGGACAGTCTCCTGTTCCGACGCAGGCTCACTGCCGCTGCAACGAATCAAAATGATGGCTCCAAGAAATGCCAAGAGAAATCGGCTCATGCTCCTCCTGTTCAGGACCAGGGAATATAGGGGGTTGCGGAGAGCCGGTCAACGCTCTGCTCGCCCCTTGTGGAATTCTGGATGACCGCGTGGACCAACAGGACAAGAGTCTGAATCCCAGAACCCAGAACCCAGAACCAACCCAGAACCTACCCCATCTTGAGAAAGCGTGACGAAACCTCGAAGGCAATCAGTGAGACAATCAACGAAGAGAAGATCAGCAGGGCCGGCTGTGTAAAGTAGCCGTCGGAAAGACGCAGACAGGCGACTCCCAGGAAACCCAGGATATGGCAGGCCCTGATCCCCCAGCGACGGATTTCAGATCCGTGTCTGTACTTGAACAGAAAGAGAATGAAACCGGCGGAGGCCATCGTGAAGTAGAAGAGGGCGATCAACTCAAGATCCAGATCCATGACTTCCCTACTTTGGACGCCTGTGACCCCCGACAAGTTCCACGGGGTGCAATGGCCGGTTATTCAACGCGGAACTGGCGAACCTTGATGGCGGCCTGCTCCAAAAGTCGGAACGACACTTCGCTGAGCGGGTAGTCCAGATTATAGATCACCTCTTCGATCCCTGCATTGATGATCATCTTGGTGCACATTAGACAGGGAGCAAAGGTCGTGTAGAGGGTTCCCCTTTTGACACTTACGCCGTGGTACGCCGCCTGGGTGATGGCGTTTTCCTCGGCGTGAGAGCACAAACACTCGTCTAGTCGTGTGCCGCTGTCGGCCAGGTTATTGCAGCGAGGACACCCGCCCTCGAAGCAGTTCGTCGTGCCCCGGGGCGTCCCGTTGTAGCCGGTGGAAATCACACGCCGGTCTTTGACAATCACCGCTGCGACTTTCCGCTTTACACAGTTGCTGCGCAGGGACGCAACCTTGGCGATTCCCATGAAATACTCATCCCAGTCGGGTCGCGAGAGTTGATGAACCCAAGCAGTGACTACCTTGCCAACGGTTTCCCTCAGCTCTTCAATCGATGAGTTGTTCAGCACCGTCGCATCGGCCTCTTCGGCACTGAGCCCGAGCTGTTGCCCTCCTTCGGCCGAACTGGCCAATTCTTCGTTTTCCAGCCGCACGAACTCATCGAGCGTGGTGGGGTCTGATTCTCGGCCCCGGCTCCGAATCCGTTCAAATCGGACCGCAGGTTCAGCCTCCACCAGAAGCAGACGGTATCTTGGATCTCTTCGAAAAACGGCGATCTCGGAGGGGTGGCGAAAGGAATCGACTACGTAGTTCTTGTCGCTCTCGGTCCTGGCCAGGATCCGTTCGGCGAGACAGCCGTCCCCGTTCTTGCTGCGCAGCTCTCTTCCAATCCGGATCAGGTTGTCTCGGGTCGATTCTTGATCCCGTTTCTTCAACTCCTCCCGCAAAACATCCGACAGCGAATAGTAGTAGAAGCCCTTGTCCTGCAGGAAACTGGCAACTTCACCTTTCCCGGAGGCATTCCTTCCGGTCAAGCCGATGATCATGGCTTCTTTATAGCACACGGTAATGGGTGCTGGGTGCTGGAAAGTGGGAGGGGCCTCAGGGCGGAGGACGTTTAAATTCCCGGACGCAGCCCGGAGGCCCCTCCCACGATAGAACCTAGAACCCAGACCCTATTCAAACGCCGGAATTCCCGTGATGGACTGGCCCAGGATCAGAGCGTGAATATCGTGGGTTCCTTCGTAGGTGTAGACCGATTCGAGGTTGGCCATGTGACGAAAGACCGGATAGTCAGACAGGATGCCGTTGGCTCCCAGCAGGTCACGGGCCACCCGGGCCGTCTTCAGTGCCATGGCTACGTTGCTCCGCTTGCCCATCGAAACCTGATCGAATCTGACTTTCCCCTGGTCTTTGAGCTGCCCAAGTCGGTGAGCCAGCAATTGCCCCGCAGTGATGTCCGTCAGCATGTGCACAAGCTTTCTTTGGACCAGCTGGTGTGAAGCAATAGGTTTGTCCGCAAACTGTCGCCTTTCCAGGGCCCACTTGAGCGCTGCCTCATAGCAGGCCATGGCGGCTCCGACTGCCCCCCAGGTGATCCCATAACGAGCCTGAGTCAGACACATCAGCGCGTGTTTTAGCCCCTCTGTGCCCGGCAGCAGATGAGACTCGGGTATGCGACAACCGTCTAGAACCAGCTCAGACGTCCAGGAGGCCCGTAGCGAGTGCTTGTTGTGGTAGTCCTTCGCTTCAAAGCCGGGAGTTCCCTTCTCCACCAGAAAGCCTCGGACGGTTTCATCTTCACATTTTGCCCACACGACTGCCACGTCAGCCACGCTTCCGTTCGTGATCCAGGCCTTGCTGCCGTCCAGGACATATTCAGATCCGTCCTTGCGTGCACGAGTTCTCATTCCTCCCGGATTGGAGCCCGAATCGGGCTCCGTCAGGCCGAAGCAGCCAATGACCTGACCGGATTGCAGGGGAGGAAGCCATTTTTCTTTTTGCTCTTCGCTCCCAAAGGTGTAGATCGGGTACATGACCAGTGCGCCCTGAACCGAGGCAAAGCTGCGCAAACCGCTGTCGCCGCGCTCCAGTTCCTGCATGATGAGACCATAGGCAATGTTGTTCAGCCCTGCGCACCCGTATCCCTCCAGGTTGGCTCCCAGGAAGCCCAGTTCACCGATCGTCTGAATAAGATGCTGAGGGAAGGTTCCCGTCATGAAATGGTCTTCAATGATGGGGATTACCTGATCATCGACGAAGGAGCGCACGGTTTCGCGAACCAGCAGTTCTTCATCGGTCAACAGGTCGTCCAGCCGCAGGAAATCGACGCCTTGAAATGCCATGCTGTGAATATAGCAGGACGGCTCTAAGGTTCCAACGTTTCAGGGTTTGGCAGCCGGTGGTGGAAGTCCCACGGGCCTCGCTGCGGGGGCGGCGGCACGGGGAGCGAGCGCACAACGTGAAGCGTGACACATGGACCGTGGAATCTACTCTGGGCGCGAAAATACCCCACTCGCTATCTATAATCATGAACGGTGTTCCTAGAATTCGTGTATTCTTTTCAGAAGGAGGTTTGATTATGCCTTATCCAGAAGAGTGGGTCCGGCCCGGTCGGGAAGAACTCACGCAAATTGGATTTGAAGAATTGAAGAGCGCAGAAGATGTCGACTCTGTGCTCACGAAGGACGATGGCACCGTGTTGCTGGTTGTCAACTCCATCTGTGGATGCGCCGCCGGCAAAGCTCGTCCAGGCATCGCCCACGCTCTCGACCAGGGTAGCAGACCGGATCGGCTTACCACGGTGTTCGCCGGTCAGGACATGGAAGCGACAGCTCGCGCCCGTGAGTATATGAAGCCTTTTCCACCATCTTCGCCCAGTGTTGCCATGTTCAAAGATGGCAAGCTGGTTTTCATGATGGAACGGCACATGATTGAAAGCCGGGAAGCTCTCGACATCTCCACCGATCTGCAGGCGGCTCTCGAGGAATACTGCGGGGCACCCCAGGAGGCCTGACGGCCTCCCACGCAGTCGCTTCCGCTCCTGGAAGATGTCGGCCTAACGGCCGCCACGCAGTCGCTTCCGCTCCTGGAAGATGTCGGCCTAACGGCCGCCACGCAGTCGCTTCCGCTCCTGGAAGATGTCGGCCTAACCCGGATTATGCAAAAACCGTAGTCCGGTGTTGAAAAACGACTCGAGAAGTGGCCCAACTCGGAAGCGGGCAGTTGTGACAGGCGGATTTGCGAAGGATATGGGTTGGCGAGGCGTTTGAGTGGTTTGGGGAGTGACTTTCAGACAGATCTGGGCCTGGATGAGTGTCGGAAGCGGTTTTTCGGGGGAGCTGGGAAAAGCTAACTGGAGTTCAGGCGACTCAAGACGAGGTGGAAGAGGGGTTGTTCGGGGAAGGCTGAGGAAAGATGGACCCAGATGCGTCGAGTGGTTTGTCGGATCCGGGCCCCGATCTTGAGGACACGACGACGTAAGGTTTCGATTTCGAGCTTGTGCCAGGGGGTTCCGTGAAGATAGTCGCGCAGGCGCACGAACATCTGGTAAGCCAGTGCATGCAGGAGGAGTCGAAACTGATTGGCCAGGAATCGATGACAGCTGAGTCGGTCCATGTTCAGGTGATTCTTGAAGGCCTTGATGAAGTTCTCGGTCTGCCCTCGGTTTGTGTAGTGGTCATAAAGTGATTGGGAGCAGAGATCGTCCCGGTTGGTGACCACAAAGCGACGATTGATCCCGCGCTGATCGACCTCCACTTTGACAATGACGCGACGGGATCGATCCCAGCTGTTGGCTCGATAAAGAAACTCGTCAAACTGACGCTGTTTTTCCTCCCGCTCAACGAACCTTTCCCGAGTCGAATCCAGCAGGGGCTCGACCACTCGCTGCAGGCGAGGGTTGCGACTTAACCCAATGACATATTGGAGTTGATTCTCTTCACATTCACAGAACTCGTAGAGCCGAGGCGTGGCAAAGCCGCTGTCGGCCCGAATCTCAATCTCGACATCCGTCCCCACTCCTTGTCGGATGGCCTCCACGACGCGCTTCAGAATGGGCACGATGTGAGAGGCAGCCCCCTTGTTGCCAGGTCTCAACACGGCACAGACCAGGTCTCCCGTGGCGGCATCGAAGATCAGCAAAGGATGCAGAATGTGGTTTCGGTAATACCCGTGGTAGAAGGCGAACTCCTGTTGGCCGTGAGTGTGGTCGTCGGTACTGTCCAGATCCAGGATGATCTTGCTGGGACGTCTCTTCTTCAGGGAGCGCACATAACGGCGTAGCAGCCACCGGCTCAGACGCATCAGATCCTTCTTGGTGACGGAGTTCTCCAAGCGGGAGAAAGTCGGCTGGGTGGCCAAATCGGGATCGCTCTCGGGCAACTGATCACAGACTGTCTTGAGCATCGGATCCGAGCGCAGCGTATCGGCGTCATTACAGTCTTCGTAGCCGGCCACGATCTGCAACACTCGTTGTCGGATCAACTTCAACAGGTCATGACGAATGTAGCGTCGGTCCCGGCTTTCCGCAATACACGAACTGAAGCCCTCGCACAATCGATGTTGCCGATCCAGCGATCCAAACAACAACCATCCTGCGTCGGAAGTCAGGCTCCCCCCATCAAAACGAGCTGTGATGTCTCTGTGGCTGTGAAATGGCAGGGTATTCTGGCAGACTGTTTTCAACATAGCCGTAGCTCCTGTTTAGGGTTGTTTTTATGTAAACCCTTTTATATCAGAGAGCTACGGCTTTTTTTCTGGACCCAAATCTCACTCGGATTCAGATCTCTTGCATAATCCGGGCTAACGGCCGCCACGCAGTCGCTTCCGCTCCTGGAAGATGTCGGCCTAACGGCCGCCACGCAGTCGCTTCCGCTCCTGCCTCTGAACTTTCCTTGGCTGCCAGATTTCCTTACCGCCTCCGGGCGGGGCCTCTGAGGTAAACTACCGCTTTGCCGAGCGTACAGAGGCACGAGTCTTGACGAGCGCGCAACGAGGAACTTGGAACGCGTTAACCCTCCGAGTCCTCATACTGGTTCTTGATCGAATCCAGTACTCCCGGATCGGCCAGCGTCGTTGTATCGCTCAGAATCCGGCCTTCGGCAACGTCTCGCAGGAGCCGGCGCATGATCTTTCCGCTGCGAGTCTTGGGTAGCTCGGGTGTCAGGAATACCTGCTCAGGCCTCGCAATCGCCCCGATCTTTTCGGCCACATGATGGCGTAGCTCCTGCGCCAGGCCCGCTTGAGAAACACCTACGCGAGGGGTCACGAAGGCTGCAATTCCCTGCCCCTTGATCTCGTGGGTGACCCCGATAACCGCGGCTTCGGCCACGGCATCGTGACTGACAAGGGCACTCTCCACCTCCATCGTTCCGATACGGTGACCAGAGACATTCAGAACATCGTCAACCCGTCCCAGCAGCCAGAAATATCCTTCTTCATCGCGCTTGGCGCCGTCACCTGTAAAGTAGAGACCGGGAAAGCGACTCCAGTAGGTCTCGTGAAACCGCTCTGGATCACCCCAGATGGTCCGTGCCATGGCCGGCCAAGGCTTCTTGAGAACCAGATAGCCACCCGAACCAAGGGGCACTGAATCTCCCTGATCGTCTACGATGTCCGCCTCGATACCCGGGAACGGGAAGGTCGCCGAGCCCGGCTTGAGAACTGTAATTCCCGGCAGTGGAGTGATCAGGATCATTCCCGTCTCCGTTTGCCACCAGGTGTCCACCACCGGCGTTTGCCCCGAGCCGATCTTCTCCCGATACCATATCCAGGCCTCCGGATTGATGGGTTCACCGACCGTCCCCAGCAAGCGCAGGGAGCTGAGATCGTGTCTGGCTGGGAACTCGTCGCCCCAGCCCATGAAGGCTCGAATCGCTGTGGGCGCGGTGTAGAGAATATTCACCTGATATTTTTCGACGATAGCCCAGAACCGATCATTTTCCGGGTGATTCGGCGCCCCTTCGTACATGACCGAAGTGGCCCCGTTGGCCAGGGGCCCGTAAACAATGTAGCTGTGACCCGTCACCCAGCCAATGTCGGCCGCAGCCCAGTAGGTGTCCTCGTCCTTGAGATCGAAAATGTAGCGATGGGTGGAGGCCGTCCCCACCAGATAGCCCCCTGTGGTGTGAAGAAGACCCTTGGGCTTACCGGTAGTTCCCGACGTGTAGAGGATGTACAGGGGATGTTCGGAATCGAGACGGGCCGGCTCCACAAGGCTTCTCTCCGACCGTTTCATCTCTGCGTGCCACCAGTGGTCACGCCCCTCCACCATCGGCACTTCAGACGCCAGGCTGGTGCGGTTGACAACCAGGACATTCTCGATAGTCGGGCAAGTCTCCAGCGCTTCGTCGGCGTTTCCTTTGAGAGGAACAACGCCCCCCTTGCGCCAGGCTCCGTCGGCAGTAATCAGCAATGTGGCCTGGCAGTCGTTGATGCGATCGCTGAGCGACTCCGGGCTGAAACCTCCAAACACGACGGTGTGGGGAGCACCCAGGCGGGCACAGGCAAGCATCGCAATCGCCAGTTCGGGAATCATCCCCAGGTAGATGGCGACACGATCACCCTCCCGAATCCCCAGGCGCTGGAGGACAGCGGCACATTGATTCACTTCCCGATACAGATCCTGATAGGTCAGTACCCGCTCGTCACCGGGCTCGCCTTCCCAGATGATGGCAGCGCGATTCTTGCGCCAGGTGCTGAGATGTCGATCTACGCAGTTGTAGCAGACATTGAGCTTGCCCCCCACGAACCAGCGGGCGTCCGGCACTTTCCAGTCCAGGACCTGATCCCACTTTCGGAACCAGTCGATCGATTCTGCCTGCTCGGCCCAGAAGCCCTCCAGATCTCCATTCGCCTCTTCATAAATGGCAGGATCGTTCCAATGGGCCGCTTCCCGGAACTGATCTGACGGCTCAAACTTCCTCTCCTCGTGCAAAAGAGCATCCAGCATTCCGCCGGAAGGCTTATCCATGATCACTCTCTCCTGCTAATCCCAACTCCACAGCAACCCGGGCCAAGGCCGAGACGACAAACTGAATGTGCTCCGACAGTTCCATGCCCAGATCCTCACAGCCACGACGGATATCCTCGCGGTTGACGGAGCGGGCGAACGGCTTGTCCTTGAGCTTCTTCTTCACTGACTTGACGGGAACATCGGCGATTCGCTTGCCGGGTCTTACCAGCGCCACAGCTACCAGAAACCCGCATAGCTCATCGACAGCGTAGAGGTCTTGTCCATGAGGCTTCGACGAGGAATATCCAGGTAGTCGGCATGGGACTTGATGGCGTAGATCACGTCTTCCGGGTAGCCTTCCCGCTCCAGAATGGCGGCCCCCACCAGGGGGTGCTCCTCGGGACTCGGGTGCTGATCATAGTCGAAGTCGTGGAGAAGTCCGACAATCCCCCATTTCTCTTCGTCCTCGTCAAACTTCCGAGCATAGGCCCGCATGGCAGCCTCCACCGCCAGGGCATGCTTGATCAGGCCTTGCGTTTTCGTGTGCTCGGTCAGTAGTTCCCAGGCATTCTCTCGGTTCACTACAATTACCACTCCGTTCGAAGACGATTTCGGCTCAAGTTGCTCCATAATAGATCAAGCTTAGTACTCCATTCCATAAGTGAGTACTTGAGACTTGCGGAAACTTTTCAAATGCGGAAAGCCAAGATCATCGCCACCATCGGACCCGCCACTGAGTCGCGGGAGGCACTGGGGAAGCTCATTGACTCTGGAATGGATGTGGCTCGGCTCAATTTCTCCCACGGAAACCGGGAAACTTACACCCGCGTCATTGAAGATATTCGAGACTTGTCCGAGGCACGAGGCCATCCCGTTGCTGTTCTCCAGGACCTGGCCGGGATCAAGATCCGGACGGGCTCGCTCGAGAATCATGAACCGGTAAGGCTTGAGGACGGACAGTCCGTTACCCTCACCACGAAGCCGGTCGAAGGCAACAGCAGCCGCATTTCCACGAACTACGCCAGCCTCCCGAAAGACGTGGAGACCGGAGACACGCTCCTTCTCTCGGACGGCCTGATCGAGCTGCGGGTGATCCGAATTCAGGAAGGCGATCTCGAATGCGAGATCATTGTCGGGGGTGAACTGGTCGAACATCAGGGAATCAACATCCCGGGAGCTACCTTGACTGCTCCACCGTTGACTGGCAAAGACATCCGTGACCTCGAGTTTGGAGTCGAGCAAAAAGTCGATTTTATGGCCCTTTCCTTTGTCCGTCAGGCCGCAGATGTCACGGCCCTTCGCCAGGAACTGGAAGCGAGAGACGCCGAAACCCCTATCATTGCGAAACTGGAAAATCCCTCCTCCATTGAAAACCTCGAAAACATCCTGGAGGTCTCAGAGGGTGTGATGATCGCCCGAGGTGATCTGGGCGTAGAAGTAGCTCCCGAGCGGGTACCGGTGATGCAAAAACGGGTCATCACGGGCGCCAATCAAGCGGGGAAGCTGGTCATCACGGCGACCCAGATGCTCGACTCCATGATCCGCAATCCCCGGCCCACACGCGCTGAGGCCTCTGACGTGGCCAATGCAGTGATTGACGGCACTGACGCCGTTATGCTCTCCGGAGAAACGGCGATCGGACAGTATCCGGAAGGGGCCGTCCAGATGATGGACCGAATTGTCCGGCAGGCGGAATCTCTACAAATCCCGGCACAGTTTCGGGGTGTTGGGGGTGAGGGGCTCTTGAGCTTCCCGGAGGCCGTGTGCAACTCGGCCTACCATGCCGCGAAATCGATCCGCGCCCGATACATCGTCGCTTTTACCCAGTCCGGGTCGACAGCCCAGCTTATCTCCAAGTTCCGTCCCGGAGCCGAAATCCTGGGCGTCACTCCCCATCGCGGCATCATGAAGAGACTGTCACTCTACTGGGGTGTCCGTCCCATGCTGATGGGTCTGATCGAGAACGTCGACGAGCTGATCCTGGCCACCGAAGAGCTGCTGCTGAAGGAGGGAATGGCAGAACTGGGAGACAACCTGGTGATTCTGACCGGAGCGCCGATCGTGGCGCGAGGACACACCAGTCTGATGAAGCTCCATCAGGTTGGATCCTAAGGCTGAACGTCAGGTCGGCTTGCTTCCATACTCCGCCATGAAATAGGCCGAGGTTTTGATCCCGTTGAAGAAATGGGGGAGGTAGAGGTTCTCGTTGGGGGCATGGGCATTCTCATCGGGCAAGCCAATTCCCATGAGCACTGTCGGGATTCCGAGCATCTCCTGAAAGGTGGAAACGATAGGGATGGTCCCTCCCTCGCGCTGGAACACCGGACGCTTCCCAAAGCCCGCCTCCACAGCGTTAGCAGCCGCCTGGAGTGCAGGATGATCGAGGGAGGCAACCCAGGGCTTTCCGCTGTGCATGGCCGCCACTTTGACGGAGACCGTCTCGGGGGCCTGCGCCATGACGTAGCGCTCGAAAAGCTCATCGATTTCGTCGGGTTCCTGATCCGGAACCAGGCGCATACTGACCTTGGCCATGGCCCTGGACGGCAGCACCGTTTTGGCTCCTTCTCCCGTGAACCCGCTGAGTAGACCATTCACCTCCAGGGTGGGCCGGGCCCACAACTGCTCGAGAGGAGTGTAGCCTCGTTCCCCGGCCAGTTTTCTGACGCCCAGGTCCGCCCGGTACGCCTCCTCGTCGAAAGGCAGTGAGGCAAAGGCTACTTTTTCTTCCGAACTCAGCTCTCGAACTCGATCGTAGAAGCCGGGTATCAGGACCCGATCGTTCTCGTCCTTCAAGGAAGCCAGGATCTGGCTCAGAACGAAGGCCGGATTCGCAACCGGGCCGCCGAAGGAGCCCGAATGCAGGTCCCGAGCCGGTCCTTGAACATCGATCTGCACATAGGAAAGACCGCGCAATCCATAACCGATCGAGGGAGTTTCTTTCGAAAACATGGTCGAGTCGGAGATCATCACTGCGTCGGCCGTCAGCCGTTCCAGATGGCTGTCCACAAAGGGCAGCAGGTTGGGGCTACCGATCTCTTCCTCGCCCTCCACCAGGAACTTGATGTTGAGAGGCAACTTACCGGCCACCTCCAGAAATGCCTGGGTGCTCTTGAGGTGGATGAAAACCTGCCCCTTGTCGTCGGTCGATCCCCGGGCAAACAGGCAGTCATTCCGGACATCCGGCTCAAAGGGGCTTGTTTCCCAGAGATCAATCGGGTCGACCGGCTGCACGTCGTAGTGGCCGTAGATCAAGACCGTGGGCCGATCTGCATGTTCGATCCGCTCACCATAGACGATTGGATGCCCCTCTGTAGGCACGATCTCGGCCCTCATTCCCGATCGATCCAGCTGCTCCCTCACGTACTCTGCCGCTAGGTGCATGTCCTGTCGGTGCGTGCTGTCGGTGCTGATGCTGGGAATTCTCAGGAAGGCTTGAAGCTCGTCCAGGTACTCATCACGGCGGCTTTCGATGTGATCAATGATGGCGTGCATCCAATATCTCCTCCTTCAGAGTTGAAGGCTGGTGGGACCCCATCAATCTCCGAACACTCTCTTGAAGACGGTCGGCAGGTGGCGCAGTTTGTCCCTGGGATCGAAGTGAGCGTCGATTTCTTCTCCGCTCAGTAGGGCACTGATGTCTGGATCCTCTCTGATGAGCTGTCGGAAATCCGCCGCTTCGTCCCACACCTTCATTGCGTTGCGCTGGACCCAGAGATAGGCTTCCTCGCGCAGAGCCCCTTTTCTGCAAAGCGCCAGTAGCAGCGATGACGAGTTGAAAAGTCCTCCAGTGATGTCCAGGTTGGCCTGCATTTGCTCCGGGTTCACAACGAGCCCCTTGAGAATCCGGTTCAATCGCAGGCAAAGATAATGGGTCAGGGCCGTGCTGTCGGGCAGGACAACCCGCTCAGCCGAAGAATGGGAGATGTCTCTTTCATGCCAGAGAGCCACGTTCTGAAGAGCCACCATCGCGTTGCTGCGCACAACCCGCGCCAGCCCCGAAATGTTCTCGCTGCCGACTGGGTTCCTCTTGTGGGGCATGGAGGAGCTCCCTTTCTGGGTCTCGCTGAACGGCTCGGAAGCCTCTCGCACCTCGGTGCGCTGGAGGTGGCGAATTTCGGTTGCCATCTTGTCAAAGGTTGAGCAGATGATGGCCAGAGTGCACAGGTACTCGGCATGCCGATCACGCTGCAGCGTCTGCGTGGAAACGGGGGCAAAGCTGATTCCCAGGCGTCCGCAGACAGCTTCCTCCAGTTCCGGAGGAAGGTGCGAAAAGGTTCCCACCGGACCGCTGATCTTGCCCACCTCGAGCACTTTGCGGGCCCGCTGGAAGCGATCCAGGTTCCGTTCCATCTCCGCGTACCACACCGTGAACTTCAGCCCCAGGCTGATGGGTTCAGCGTGAATGCCGTGGGTTCTGCCCATCATGACCGTCTCCCGGTGTCGTTGGGCCTGCTCTCTGAGGGTCTTCGCCAGGTCCTGCATGGCCGCCTCGATGAGGCGGGAGGCTTCGCGGACCTGCAGCGCCTGGGCCGTGTCCACCACATCGGTGGATGTGAGGCCCAGATGAACAAAACGAGACTCCTGTCCCAGTGTCTCGGCTACGGCCGTCGTAAAGGCCACCACATCATGGTGAGTCACCGCTTCGATCTCTCGGATGCGCTCCACCGAAAAGGAAGCGTTCTTGCGAATCCGGGCAGCAGCCTCAGCCGGAATCTCGCCCCTTTCGGCGAGAACATCGCAGACAGCGATCTCGACCTCCAGCCACTTGCGAAAGCGGTTCTCGTCCGTCCACACCCTGGCCATGTCTGGATGGGTGTATCGAGAGATCATAGATGGATCACGTTAGAAGGATGGGCCTGAAAGGTCAAGTGAATCCGGCAGGACTCGAACAGGCCCCGTCGAGGGCGATCCTGGATGGCTCTGCGCGCAGACTTAAGGGCAATCTCGGGATGGTTGTTCTGCTGGCTCAGGTGGGCCAGGAAGATGTGGGAAGCAGAGCCGTCATAATCGTCCCGGATGAACTGGGCCGCAGTTCGATTCGAGAGATGGCCCACCCGGCTCAGTACGCGCTGTTTGAGTTGCCAGGGATAGGGGCCCATCTTCAACAGATTCTCATCATGGTTCGACTCCAGGACCAGCCAGTCACAGCCACGCAGCCGGGATTTGACCTGAGGAGTTATTTCTCCGAGGTCCGTCACCACTGCACCCGTTTTCCCTTTGGTCTCGATCCGAAAACCGACCGGCTCCGAGGCATCGTGGGATATAGCAAAGGCTTCCACACTGAAATCACCCACCTGGACAGGCTGACCAGACTCGAATTCTCTCCAGTTTTCAACCTCCGTCAACCGCGCTCCCTCGCTTCGAGTGCCCCGGTTCATGTACACGGGCACCGACTCCGAGGCATTCCGCGCACCGACTCCCTGGCAGTGATCCGAGTGCCCGTGGGTCAGAAATACGGCATCAATCGGCCGGGGCTTGAGCTTCGCTTCCTTCATACGGCGCGAGAGGCTACGCGGACCGAAGCCGAGATCAATCAGAAGACACGTCTCCCTCGTTGCCACGAGGGTACAATTTCCACTGCTGCCACTGCCAAGCACTGAGATGAACACGGTAGGCTAGAAGTCCTCGGTGAAAGTCCCACGGGTCGCGTTGCGGGCGCCGACTGCTAGAATGTAGCAGCGGGGTATGAAAGGTCAAACGGTGCGAGCTTCGATTCATACGCGGATGGCAACCCCATGAATCTGCTTGGAAAAGACTGTCAGGAACTCGTCGGAATTGTCCAGGAAATAGGCGAGAAATCCTTTCGAGGCAAGCAGTTGTATCACCTGCTCTACCGGCGCCGGGAACACTCTTTTTCGCGGATGTCGGAGCTCCCGACGGCTTTCCGCAAGCGGCTCCAGGAGCAGTTTCGAGTCGATCTTCCCCAACTTCACCAGCGCTCGGAATCCCAGGACGGAACCGTCAAGCTTCTCTTCCGTCTCCACGACGATCAGTTCGTGGAGACGGTCGTCATCCCGGAGGAGGACCGCACCACCCTCTGTATCTCGTCGCAGGTGGGCTGCAATGTGGGATGCACGTTCTGCCTGACGGCCCAGATGGGATTCACACGCAACCTGAATTCGGGCGAAATCCTGGGGCAGATCCTGACTGCGATCGGGTCCGGCTACGTCCCCCCCCGTGGTTTCAACATCGTCTTCATGGGAATGGGTGAGCCTCTTTACAACTACAAACACCTGATGAAGGCCTTTCGGATCATGGTCGATCCTCAGGGGATGGGCCTTTCTAAACGAAGGATCACCGTGTCGACGGCGGGCGTCATCCCGGTGCTGGAGCGGATGCACTCGGAGCCGATTCTCCCCAATCTGGCCGTATCCCTGAATGCGACCACCGACGAACTGAGAAGTGAGCTCATGCCCCTGAACCAGAGATGGCCGATCCGGGACCTGCTCGACTGCTGTCGACGCTTTCCCCTGGAACCCAGACGGCGCATCACCTTTGAATATGTACTGCTCGAGGGGGTGACAGATTCCCCGCAAGATGCCCACCGACTCGCCCGTCTGCTCACGGGAATCCGGTCCAAAGTGAATCTAATTCCCTACAACCCCAACCCGGGGCTCCCCTATCAGCGCCCTTCAGCACAGACAGTGGATCGCTTTCAGCAGATTCTGGGTAGTCATCACATCTCGGCCTTCGTGCGCAAGACGAGGGGAGAGGACATTTCGGCGGCCTGCGGTCAGCTGGCCTATCTGGAGAGAGCCGTCCAAGGTGTCTAAGAAGCTCTTTCACATCGCCACCTTTGGCTGTCGGACCAATCAGGCAGACACGGCCGCTTTGAGGGACGAGTTCTCGCTGAGCTCCTTCGAGGAAACGGACGACTCGAGCCGGGCCGACGTCGTGGTTGTGAATTCCTGCACGGTCACCCATCGCTCGGACCGGCAGGTGCGACAGCTGGTGCGGCGCTTTCGGCGCCGGAATCCTAAGGCGAAGCTGGTGGTGACGGGGTGTTATGCGCAGCGGTCGCCGCGAGAGCTGGCGATCATCCCAGGAGTCACCGCAGTGGTTGGAAACAGCCACAGAGATCGTCTGGTCCAGCTCACAGAGCTGGCTTCGGTGAACCCGGCTGGATTTGCCGAGCTGGCCCCCGTCTACCGGGACAGCTTCGACGGATCGCGGGCCCTCAAGCCCAGCTCGGCCCGGCAGACCGGCGGACGGACTCGCCCCTTTGTCAAGATCCAGGACGGCTGCGATGCCCGCTGCACCTACTGCATCATTCCCTCGGTGCGAGGACCCGGCCGCAGCCTGCCTCCCGACGAGGTGGTGGGCCAGGTTGGGCGCCTGGTTGGTCTGGGCTTTCGGGAGATCGTCCTGACCGGTATTCATCTGGGAACCTATGGACGCCATCTCGATCCGCCTTTCCGCCTCCACCAGCTGCTCGAGGAACTGCTCCAGCTCGAACATCTGGAGCGGCTCCGGCTAAGTTCTATTGAACCCATGGAACTGTCTCGCAGAGTCGTGAGAATCATCGAAGAGAGCGGGGGGAGGATCGCCCCTCACTTTCACATCTGCCTGCAAAGTGGTTGTGACCGGACTCTCAAGAGAATGCTTCGGCCCTATACGGTTGACCGCTTTGCCAGCCTGGTGGAGGAGGTTCGGAGCCGGATTCCGGAAGCAGGAATCGGGACGGACGTGATCGCCGGCTTCCCTGGGGAAGAGGAAAAGGAGTACCGGGAGAGCCGCCTTTTTGTGGAGCGCATGCCCTTTTCCTATCTGCACGTCTTCCCCTACAGTGACCGCTCGGGAACAGTCGCTTCACAGATGGGCGATGAGGTTTCAGCGGCCACGATCCGGCGCCGCTGTCGTGAGCTCCGCGAAATCTCGGAGTCGAAGAACTCTCAATTCCGACGGGTTTTCATCGGGGGACGCCTCTCGGCCCTGACACTCGACCAGATGGAAGCGGGCCGGCGCTCAGTCATCACCGGGAACTATCTGAAGGGACTGGCGGACCCTTCCCTGGCGCCCAACCGGATGGTCTCGTTGCAAGTGGTGGCCGAAGACGACGCCGGGCGGCTGTTGTTCGCGGGATGAAGCAGGGAGGCAGAGCTCTGGGGCTGCTCCCGGGAGGATTTAAACGGTCCGCTGCCCCAGAGCCCTGCCTCCCACTTTCCGGACCTCGCGGCCCATGGGCCGTCCTGTTCGGGAAGCAACGTCAAGAGAGTGGGAGGGGGCCCGGGGAGGCGGACGTTTAAATTCCCGGACGCAGCCCCGGGCCCCCTCCCACTCTCAAAAACCTCTAACCCACTCACACAACAAACCCGGCCAGGGCCCACATGCGCCGCCGATCCTGATCCCGCCGATGGGAGTAGAAAGACTCCGGGCGGCAGCAGGTACACAGTCCACTGTCCAGGATCTGTCCTACTCCGGCTTTCTCGGCCTCACTCCGATTGGCTTCGATCAGGTTCAGGTGCCGCCCCTCAAAGATCCGCTCTACATCGTGTTCTTTCCCTTTGAACCGCTCCGGAAACTCAGGGCCTACCTCATAGCAGCAGCTTCGGATGCAGGGACCCAGGGCCACGATCAGGTCGGTCGGTTCACTGCCCGTCCCGATCAACTCTGCAATCGCCCGCCCCAGGATCCGCCCTAGAGTTCCACGCCAGCCGGCGTGAACCGCCGCCAGCTGCCGGCGAAGCGGATCGACCACCAGAACCGGGAGGCAGTCTGCCGTCTTGATGATCCCAAAGAGCCCGGGCTTCGAGAGCACGAGCCCGTCTCCTTCCGGACGGTTGATCTCTGCAGAAGCACGCCTCAGGACGCGGTTGGAATGGATCTGTCTCATCTGAATCGTCTTCCCAGCGGAGAGTTCCAGCAGGTCCAGGAAGGGTGTCTTGTCCGCACCGGAGTCTTGAACGCTCTCCAGTCCACAGGCCTGATCAGTCAGCCTGGAAGTGAAGGCGTGAACCAGCCTCGAAATCTCTTCGAGTTCGCTGAATTGGAAGAAAGGGACAGAGCGAATCCGCTTCTCGTAGAACATTGGAGGGGGCAAGCGTAACATAGGGGAATGGTAGTCGGTCTGGGAGTGGACATCGTCGAGGTTGAGCGCATCCGTAAGGCGCTGGAGAACCAGCCCAAGATGGTGGAACGGGTCTTCACCGAAGAGGAAGCCGAGTACTGTGGGGCGCGCAAGAACCAGTATCAGCACTTTGCCGGCCGCTTTGCCGCCAAAGAGGCGGCCCTGAAGGCTCTCGGCACCGGCTGGGCCGAGGGAATTCGCTGGCGCGACGTGGAAGTCAGTTCCGAACCTACCGGCCAGCCCCGCATCCATTTCCACGGTAAGGCGGAGGAAGTCTTCGAGTCCCTCCACGCCGGCAGTGCGCTCCTCACCATCACCCACGCCCGGACCTGCGCCGTGGCGGTGGTGATCCTGGAGAGAGACGGCTAGTCCAGCCGGACGGCCTCGATCTTCTCCCCCATGGACTGTCGGTACTCGTGCAGCTTCTCGACCAGCTTTGGGTCACTGCGGCTGAGGATTTGAACGGCTAGCAGGCCGGCATTCTTGGCTCCGGCCTTGCCGATGGACACCGTGGCAACCGGAATCCCGCCCGGCATTTGAACCGTGGCAAGCAGGGCGTCCAGCCCTCCCAGGCTGGAACCACCAATGGGCACCCCGATGACCGGCAGGATCGAGTGAGCCGCCAGGGCGCCCGCCAGGTGAGCCGCCATCCCGGCCCCACCGATCAGAACCTGGATTCCCCGTTCCTCCGCAGAGCGCGCGTACTCCGCTGTCTTGTCAGGAATCCGGTGAGCGGACAGGACCTTTATTTCGAAGGGCACTCCGAACTCTTCCAGGACACCGGCCGCCGCTCGCATGACGTCGGCATCCGAGGGGCTTCCCATCAAGATTCCCACCTTAGGTTGGCTCATGATTTCTCCTTCGCAAGACCTTTGGCTCCGATGTCGCTACGGTAGTACTTTCCACTGAACTCGACCTTCTCGGCCCCCTGATAGGCCCATTCGATGGCTTCCCCCAGGGTCGGCGCGGTGCTCGTCACCCCCAGCACCCGTCCCCCACTGCTCACCAGAACGTCATCCTGCAGCGCGGTCCCAGCGTGGAAGACCACGGTGTGGGGATCCGCTCCAGCCTTCTCGATTCCCTGGATGGGAATCCCCTTCTTATAGGAACCAGGGTACCCGGCTGCCGCCAGCACCACACAGACAGTGGCATCCTCCACCCAATTCACTTCGCTGAGGTTCAACTCCCCGTGAGCAATGGACCAGAACACCTCTAGCAGATCGCTCTGCAGCCGGGGAAGAAGCACCTGGGTCTCCGGATCCCCGAAGCGAACATTGAATTCCAGCACTTTGGGTCCGACGGCGGTCAACATCAAACCGGCGTAGAGGACCCCCTGGAAGGGATGGCCCTCGGCTGCCATGCCATCGATTGTCGCCCGTATTATCTGGTCAAGCACCTGCTCCCGGATTTCCGGAGAGAGAATCCAGTCTACCGAATAGGCCCCCATGCCCCCGGTGTTGGGTCCCTTGTCGCCGTCATAAATGGCTTTGTGGTCCTGAGAGGGAACCATGGGTAAGACCCGGCTTCCGTCGGTGAACACCATGAAGGAGGCTTCCTCTCCCACCAGAAACTCTTCAATCACGGCCTGCTCCCCGGCCGTGCCGAACTTTCTCTCTTCCATCACCAACCGGATTGCGGCCAGGCTCTCGCTCAGATCCTGGCAGATGAGAACGCCTTTCCCGGCGGCCAGGCCGTCTGCCTTGACCACGACCGGAAACTCGTATTCACCACGGCGCAGGGCCCCGGCGGCCGCCCCCGCATCCCCATAGCTGCTGTAGCGAGCCGTGGGGATACCATGCCGTTGCATGAAGTCCTTGGAGAAGACCTTACTGCCCTCCAGCTGAGCAGCCCCTTGGCGGGGACCGGCGACTCGCAGGCCGGCGGCTTCAAAACGATCGACAATCCCGTCCACCAGCGGAGCCTCTGGCCCCACGATCGTCAAATCGATCTGCTCCTGCCGGGCAAAGTTGAGAAGACCGTCCAGATCGGACGTCGAGATGGGGATGTTCTGACCCAACTTCCCGGTGCCCGGATTGCCCGGTGCGCTGTACAGCCTGGAGAGGCGAGAACTCTGGTGAATTTTCCAGGCCAACGTGTGCTCGCGGCCTCCCGAACCAACAATGAGAACTTTCATGTCAGGCGGCACTCCCGGGCCACCGTCCAGTACCACCGGCTACTTGCTCGAGTCGGCGTCTTTCTTGGGGGATTCTTTGGCTTTCTTTTCGCCGGAAGAATCCGATTTTCCGGATTTCTCTGCCTTGGAATCTGGCGGGGCTTTCTTCTTGTCACCGTCTTTCGGGCCGTAATCGGTTTTGTACCACCCGCTCCCCTTGAGATGAAAGGCAGGAGCCGAGACAGCCTTCTCCAGCGTCCCTCCGCACTCGGGGCAGTCCGTCAGGGGATCATCCGAGAATTTCTGGATGACTTCGATCAGCCGGCGGCAGTCCCGGCATTGGTATTCGTAGAGTGGCATAAACTCCTCTAGCAGCCCGCGGGCTGCTAGTGAACTGGCAATAGTACGGTCTGCTTTTCGAGGTTGTCAAGAAACCGGACCCGGCGGTGCCAGGCCCGAAAATTGCCTGACAGGGCCCTGAAAAAGGATAATGGGTCGATGCCGCGGCCTTTTCTCAAGACTACCAACCAGTTGACTGCTGCCCTCAGTGCCCGATCCCGCCGGGTGCGTCCCTGGAACACGCCCACCCACATCTTTCTGGAAGTGACGAATCGCTGCAACCTGTCCTGTGTGATGTGTGGCCGAACCCACGACCGTCGCTACCGCGATGCGGCCTTCACGGGTGATATCTCTCTGGAGACGGTGCGGAAACTGGAACCGTTTTATCGCTCTTCGACCTTTGTCACGGCGACGGGACTCGGAGAGCCCTTCCTGAACCCCGAGATGACGGGGATCTTGAGATATCTCAAGAAGCAAGGCGCCTGTGTTTCGATGACCAGTAATGGAACCTTGCTGGACGAGAAACTGTCGGCTGAAGTCATCGACACGGGCCTGGACCGGATTGTCTTTTCGGTGGATTCGCCGGTGGCGAAGACGTTCCGTCGAATCCGGGTCGGGGCCACTTTGGATCAGGTACTGGGGAACATCGAGACCTTCTCCCGCCAGCGCTCCCGGAGCGGCCGGCGTGTGCCTTACATGATCCTGGAATTCGTGGCCATGGCTCAGAACTTCGAGCAACTTCCGGAGATCGCCGATCTGGCTGCCCGTCTGGATTTCGACGAAGTGATCGTCCAGAACCTCTTCAAGGCCTTTGAACCAGGCTACAACGCGTTTTACCAGAAGCAAAAGCTCTCCGCCCTTTCTCCGGCTCAAGTGCTGGAGATCTGGAACGATTTTCGCACCAAATTGAAGCGCCATGGAATCCTCCTCTACTCTCCGTTTTCAGACGGTGGAATTCACGAGTACGTGGCTCGGAGTGACGAGGACCTGCCGCGCCGGCTTCCTCGGAAGTCCCACCTGGTTGGTTTCATTGATGAGCCTAGGCCCCAGGAACAGATGATTGCTCCCTTTCGAGTGTCTGGATGGGCGCTCGGACAGAGTGGTTTGCCCGCAACCGAAATCGGCCTGGAGAGTGCAACTCAGGTCCCCAAGTTTCCGGTCGAGTTCTCCATCGAGCGCCCCGATGTCCTTCCCCATCTCCCGGCAGGTTTTCCGGCCATATCCCGCTGCGGGTTCTCCCAGGATGTGACCCGGCTCGATCTGGAGCCGGGTGTCTACACACTTTCGCTGTTTGTCCGGGAGGGAGCGGCGGCCCACCAGTTGACGATCGCCCGTCACCAGCTTGTCCTGGGGGATAGTCTGGGCCAGCAGATGTACTGCACCCAGCCCTGGACGACCGTTTTCGTCACCTGGGACGGCAAACTGCGCACCTGCTGTTTCAACGAATACCAGCTGGGGGATCTGAATGAGTCTTCGGCACTGGATGCCTGGCGGGGGCCGGCCTACCAGGTGTTTCGAGAGCAGGTGGTCTCCGGCCACGTCATCCCCGACTGCCTGGACTGCCTGGCCGGCAAGTCCGTCCCCAACGACCTGCGCGATTTCGGCGGGTTGCTGAAGGTCTGATGAAGGCGGGAGGCGCCTCAGGACAACGACCGAGAAGAGACGGCCGCTGAGAAGGAGAATGCATGACGGCGAGAATCTTTTGCACAACGCTGATTTGTTTGGTGGCGGCCTCGGCCAGCGTTTTCGCCCAGACCTCAGAAGAGCGGATCAAGCTCTTGGAAGAGCAATTGAAACTCCTCCAGAAGGAGATTCAGGAGCTGAAGACCCAGGTTCTGAAAAAACCCGAGGAGAAGACAGACGGATCCGCTACCTCCCGGAGCGGCGAAGTTGGGCAGGCGTCTGCGACGATCACTCCAAAGGCCGAGCCCGAGAAAGACGCCAACCAGTTCCGAGTCTACTGGCAGGACGGTCTACGGATGGACTCGGCCAATGAGCAGTTCAAGCTTCGCTTCGGCGGCCGGATCATGAATGACTGGGCCTTCGTCCAGGCCGACGATTCGCTGGTCGAATCGCTGGGAGCCCTGGGAACTTTCGTGAGAGACGGGACGGAGTTTCGGCGGGCTCGACTCTACGCATCAGGTCTTTTCTACGATCGCTTTGAGTTCAAGGCCGAGTTCGATTTTGCGGAAGTATTGGGAACTCTTCGCGATGTCTACGTAGGTGTGCGCGGTGTTCCCGTGTTGGGCACATTAAGAACCGGCCACTTCAAGGAACCGTTCGGGCTGGAGGAAATGACGAGTTCCAACCACATCACCTTCCTGGAGCGCTCTGCTGGAGCCGCGTTCACTCCTGCCCGAAACGTCGGAATAGCCTTTCAGAACGTTGTGGCAGATGGACGGATCACTTATGCCGCCGGGCTTTTCCGCGAGACCCTGAACAGCGGTAGGAGCGTGGGCAGCGGAGGTCCCAATCTTACAGCCCGGGTCACGGGACTTCCCCTTTACAGCGATGGAGGTCGCAAACTCATCCACGTCGGCGCCGCATACAGCCGCCAGGGTACACCACTGGGTGTGTCTCTTTTCAGGTCTAGACCCGAGGCCCATCTGCTCCCGCCTTTTGTCTTCACGCCTCTCCTCGAGACCAGTTCCTACGACCTGGTAGGGCTGGAAGCGGCCGCCGTGGCCGGGCCCTTCTCGGTGCAAAGTGAATACCAGAAGTCCTACCTGGACTCGGTGACCAGCGGCGATCCCTCTTTCTCAGGCTTTTATGTCATGGGAAGCTTTTTCCTGACCGGCGAGAATCGTCGCTACAGCCAGTCGAGGGGAGCCTTTGACCGGGTCCGGCCCCGCAACTCCCTCATGGACGACGGCGGCATTGGAGCCTGGGAGGTCGCAGCCCGCTATTCACAACTCGATCTGAACAACGGGCTGGTACGGGGAGGAGACATGAAAAACTTCACTTTGGGCGTGAATTGGTACGTAAACCCCTACTCCCGGATCATGTGGAACTACGTCCGTGCTGACGTTGTGGACACGGGCACGGCAGACATTGTGCAGATGCGCTTCAAGATCGACTTTTAGCCCTGTTTTCTTCCAACGGATAGCAGGCTAGGCCCAGCCGAAAGGCTCCGCTAGAGCCGCTCCCACTCTGTTGCGGAGAGTACTCCCGGGTCAGGGTGCGAAACAGCTCTTGAACGTCACTGAGAAACTCTGCTCGGCGTTCCTGATCCGGTAGAAAGATCTCTGCAGCCATCCCCAACGAAGGCGGCTCGTCGTCGTCTGGTCCGGCCCGGTGCGCCAGCCGGCCGACCTCGTCATAGATTCGCCTGGCAAGCTCACGCAGGAAGCCCAGGCTCACGTGGGATCCTCTTTCCGGCTCTCCCGCCTTCCCCACTAGACCGGGCGAAAGGCCATAAGCACGGGCCGCCGCCCGATAATACCCCTGCATGATCCCCCGCACTCTCTCTTCACTGACCTTATCCACCAGGCCAGCCTTCTCCAGGGCCTTCACGTGATAGTACATCTGCTGAGAAGAGTGGCCGAACTCGCGAGCCAGATCCTTGCAGGTGCGGGGCTGCGCCAGACGCTCCAGAATCTGCAGCCGCCGCGGGTTCAAGAGTGCCCGGGCACAAGCAAGATCGTCAACATACAAATAGTTTTTCATTACTAGATAATAATTATCATAAAAATAAATTTAATAGTCAACTTCCGGATCGGAGTAGGCCCTCGACTGGTTGACTAACCGCGGCCTGACGCTCGCGGTTCTGTTGATGTGAGCGATCCACACCAGCAACCCTCCGATCATCGGTTAAGATGGGGTGGATGATGCGCTGCGCGTTGCTGGCATTGGCGATCCTTCTGGTTACACCGATCCGGGCAGAAACCCGGGGGGAATCAAGCTTTGTCCGCCACCTGAGGTACCTGGCCTCGGACGAACTGCGCGGCAGGGGGAATGACCAGCCGGAACTCCTGGAGGCGGCATTCTACATCGCCGGAGAATTCGAGCAACTCGGACTGCTTCCTGCCGGAGCGGACGGTTCATTTTTTCAGTCCTTTCAGGTCACAACCGCGGTGGAGCTGGGGAATCGAAGTGAGTGCTCCTTCTACAGCCTGCTGGGTCTTCCGATATCCCTGACCTACGAAAGCGACTATACGTCCCTTGCCTTCGGTGAGAAGAGTGAAGTCAACGCCCCACTGGCCTTTGCCGGATTCGGCATCTCGGCTCCGGAGCTGAACTACGACGATTACAGCTCTATTGACGTTGCCGGCAAGGTGGTGATCGTCTTCGATCATGAACCGGGAGAACTACGCCCCGACAGCCCCTTCGATGGGTTGAACCCGACCTTCCATTCCTCCGTCCTCAAGAAGGCGGAGACGGCCCGAGATCGAGGTGCCCTGGGGCTCATCATCATTCCGGATCGCTTCAACCACCCGAGATCGCGAGAAGGCAGATTGGGACCTACGGGCCGCCTGGAATCCGCCGGGATCCCCGTGCTGCGCCTGAGGCATGACTGGGCCCAACGGCTGTGGGGTGCCAGTGGCCGAAAGTCAAACGAGGTGTGGAGATGGGTGAACCAGCGCATGACTCCCCACTCTTTTGATTTCGAGGCCGTTTATGTCCGGATGCGTCTTGATATCCGGCCCACCCGCCACCGGGTAAACAACGTGGTTGCCCTCCTCCCGGGGACCAGCCCCGATTTCCTGGTTCTGGGCGCTCACTACGACCATCTTGGAACCGGAAGTGGAGCCAGCCTGGAAGGGCACCGGGAGACAGAGATCCACAACGGGGCGGACGATAACGCTTCGGGAGTCGCAGCTCTGCTACAACTGGCTGAAGAGTTGTCCGCCACTCCCAGGCACTTTGGAATCCTGTTCGTGGCTTTTGCTGGCGAAGAGCTTGGGCTCCTGGGCTCGAGGCACTACCTGGAACACCCGGTTATCCCTTTGGAACGCACCTTGTGCATGTTCAACTTCGACATGATCGGAAGGAGCGAAGGGGAACTCCTGATCGGCGGAACCGGGACCAGCCCGGATTTCGGCCCGATTCTTGACAACCTGGCTTTGCGAACACCGCTGAGCCTGCGGACGGCGGAGACCGCGGGAGGATCGAGCGATCACCTGAGCTTTAGCCGGAAAGGCATTCCGGTGCTTTTCTTCTTCTCGGGTCTGCACTCCGATTACCACCGGCCAACGGACGATTTCCAGAGAATCAACCTCCTTCGAGCGGAACAGATTGTCGACTTCTCCCGCCAGTTCGTCACGGCAGTGGATGATTCGCAAGTGCCCATCCGACGGGCTGAGGCCGTGGTCCCGGAGCCGGTCGCAGGCCTGGCCAGCCGGGGGTGGCTTTTTGGCCCGCTCTTCGGTGGGCTCGTTGATATGTCCTTTGACGGTTCCGGAGTTCGCTTCTCCGAAATGCTGAGTGGAAGTCCAGCGCAGCTGGCTGGTCTGAGACCCGGGGATATCCTGGTCCGGTTTGAAGGGGTCCCCATTCGCAGCAACTACGAGTTCACCAGGGAGCTGCGCAGGCGGCGCCCGGGGGATCAGGTCAAGATTGTCGTGATTCGCGATCAGATCAAACGGGAGTTGCAGGTGAGGCTTTCCAGACGGGACTAAATGAAAATCTGCTGATCCTGGTGATAGTGGCTGGGATCCTCACCTGCCTCTGAATCCGAGAGCAGCCTTTTCAGACCGGCTCCCACTGCCTGCAATAGCAGCGAAACCCTCGAGGCGGGTTCGAGAACAGCATCATAGATTTCATTGCTGGCCCTCGAGAATCTCCCCATGATCTCGTCGGACTGACCCTGCCACTGCTGCAGGTTGGTCTCCAGGTAGGAGAGCCCCCGCTCGACTCTCTCGTCCACTTCTGCCACAGCCCCGTAAGCCTTTTGGGTCGCGTCCCGTATGTGCGCCTCCCAGTCGGCGAATCTCCGGGTCAGAACGGATACCTTGGACAGAGTCGTGTCCGCAGTGGCGAGGAAAGAAAACAACTTGCGCAGGTTCCGCTGGCTCCTGGAGTGGAATCGCCGAATCCGGGCGTTCATCATCAGAATAGCGACGGCCAGGAAAACACTCTGCAGAGCCAGAACCAGGAACAAAACAACCAGCAACCAGTTCAGAAGAGGGGTAGCTTCCATCAAGGCTTACCTTAGCACAGATGTCCGGGTCCTGGTTCTGCCGTTTCCTGTCAGGTTGTCAGTCTGTCGGGTCATTATCCCCACAACCCTGAACCAGAGTCTGGTCTTCGCGAAAGGGGGGTAAGAAGTGAGCCAATCCGAGTCTCGAGCCGAAGCAAAAACGCCATCCGAGTCACACACCACCATGACCGAAATCGTGCTGCCGAATCATGCCAATGTTCACGGCAACATCCTGGGTGGCCGGGTGATGCACCTGATCGACCTGGCGGCCGCCATGGCAGCGGCCCGCCATTGCCGTCGGCAGGTGGTGACCGCCTCAGTAGATTCTCTGGTGTTTCTACATCCCATCAAAGTAGGAGCGCTGGTTCTGCTCGAGGCCAACGTCTGCCGGGCATTCCGCACTTCCATGGAGGTGGAGGTTGACGTGTTCTCAGAGGATCTCCGGACCGGCGAGCGGCTCCAGACCAGCACTGCCTTTTTGACCTTTGTAGCCCTCGATGCCCAGGGGAATCCCCGGGAAGTCCCCTGTCTCCGTCCCCGCACCCAGGCCGACAGGCAGCGTTTCGAAGGCGCGCTGGAACGGAGAAAACAGCGCCTGCGGGGCAAGATTTGATCCTCTCACCCAACCGAACGCGGCGCTGATTCGAAACTTTTCCGGCTGCCCACGTGGATCAGCTCTACCCCCTGTCCGACGAGTCGGGCAGGCGCGTGAAATACCTGATCGACATGCAGGAGCTGCCCGAAGGCAGTTCACATCGTCAACGCAAGGCACGTTGCCAGTACATCGGAGACTACAGTCTCTTCATCCTGGGAATGTTCCCGGAAAGCTTGAGTTACGGCAGAGTGTCAATCCCTCATTCCTATTACAGCGACACGGGCAGGCGCAGCTACCTGGTAGCGAGCGAACTCGAGAAAAAGAGTGAGCGGACCATTGTGTTGCGCAAGCTGGCAGACAAGTTTGAGCACTGTGTGGTTTCCCTGAACTGGGTGCGGGAGTACACCCGGGATCCTTTCTACCAGTACATGCTGCGCCAGTTTAGGATTACCTGAGGAGTATTCCAGATTCGAGACTCTAAACTGGGAAAGTGGGAGGCGCCTCGGGGCGGCTCAAGTCTGTCAATATCAGGAGAATGCAACGTCGGGAGAATGTGGGAGGCGCCTTGAGGCGGCGACCGAGGCTTGTGAACATCATTCCCGGCGGTCGCGGCCTGAGGCACCTCCCACCTTCGAGGTCCCGTTTCCCGGTCAACACCCCTGCTATACTCCGCTACAATGCTCCCTGCCCTCCTCACCCAGAGAATCAAAGAGAAGGCCATCGAACTGGGTTTCGAGCGGGTCGGAATCGCACCCGTGGAGGATGCGCCCGATGAAAAGCTTCTTGCCTGGCTCGAGCACAGCTATCACGGTGAAATGCAGTACATGGCCCGGGGCGTTGAACGACGCCTGGATCCGAGCCTGATCCTAGAGGGGGTCAAAACCGTCCTGTCGGTGGCCCTCAATTACTACCATCCTTACCCGCTTCCCTACCACGACCCCGCCTCAGGCGTGGTTTCCCGCTACGCCTCGGGCGATGACTATCACGAAGTTCTGTGGCCCAAACTGAAAACTCTACTGGATCAGATCGAGGAGCTCTGTCCGGGCGCCGAGGGGAGAATCTATGTCGACACGGGACCGGTCATGGACAAGCACTGGGCAGCCCGCTCCGGTATCGGATGGATTGGCAAGAATGCCAATCTGATTGCGAACAAGAAGCTGGGCTCGTGGTTCTTCATTGGCGAGATCCTGCTCAACCAGGAACTGGACCCGGATGGACCGGGGCGCGACCACTGCGGAAGCTGTCGCCGCTGCCTGGACGAATGCCCGACCGACGCCATTGTCGAACCCTATGTCGTCGACAGCCGTCTGTGCATCTCCTATCTGACGATTGAAGTGAAAGAAGATATCCCGGAAGAGCGGCGCAGCGACAACCGGAATCTGATCTTTGGCTGCGATATCTGCCAGGATGTGTGTCCCTGGAACCGGCGCGTGGAAGAATCCCGGGAACTCGCATTCGCTCCCCGCAGGGCGCTCCGGCGCCCTCTCCTGAAGGAGTTGGCCGGGCTGACCGAGAAAGATTTCCGGTCACTGTTTCGGAACAGTCCGATGAAACGGGCCAAGTGGCGAGGGTTGATGAGGAATACCGCAGTGGCCATGGGCAACAGCCGGAGTCAGGAGTTTGTGCCCGAACTCGTCCGCCTGCTCCACTGTCCCGATCCCATGGTCCGCCGCCATGCCGCCTGGGGCCTGAAAGAGATTGGAGGAGATCAGGCTCGAACGGCACTGATGGAGCGCCTCGGGATCGAGACCGATGGCCCTACCCGCCGGGCCCTGGAGAAACTGGTCAGGGAGCGATACAATGAGGCCAAGTGACAGAAACCGTTGGACTTGTGCTCGGCTCTCCGGGCGGAACTGTTATCTGAATCCCAAATCGCAAGGCCCGCAATGGATCACACGATCTGTCCGCGCAAATCTTGATCCTGCGGGTACTGGGCCTCCAGCTTATCGATCTTCTCGCGGTTGGACGTAACCGTCTCATCATTGACAACCAGGCCAGCGAATTCGACGTGCATGGTCCAGGCCAGTTCTACCTTCCCAGTCAAGGGATTCTGGTAGTAGCAGTCTTCCCACAGCTTCTTATTGTTCAGGTTCCAGGTCAGGTACTGACCGGGTACGTACTGCTTGCGGCAGGGGACAATGTCCAGCTCATCAAACCCATCCGGGTCGAGCGGACGCAGGATCGCAATCCTGGCACCCGACACCTCTTTCCGGCACTCAGGATCGGCGTAGAAAGGAATGTCGGTGATCAAGACTTTGTGAGGCACGACCGGCATCGTATCAGTGGTCTCAGGCTCGACTCCGATCGAGTCCGTGACGTAGACCTGATCCTTTGTCCCACGCAGCTTTTCGGTCACTTTCTCAAGTGGCATCCCGGCGCTCCCTCTGGGAAGAACAATCTCTCTTTCGAAAGGGTTCGAGAACCCTTGACCGCACCCCTAACAGCCCATGCTGGAAATGCCACGCGGCTTTCACCACAGCCTGCTAAGTAAAGCGTGTATTCTAACATAGCCAGGAGGCTTGATGGTCCTTGACCGGCGGCCTGAAGCGTGTTAGAAGTTTACTTTTTTTGACGGCGACGAATCCTCATCAATGATTGAACCCGACTGGACCCTGGCGGCCGCTTCCGTCATTTTTATCCTGACCTGGATTGCGCTTTCCCGGCTGCTGCTGAAGCCTCTGCTGGAGGTCTTGGGAGAGCGCCGGGCTCGCACTTCCGGCGTCTTCGACCATGCCGAAGAGCAGGCAGCCAATTTCCACGCCCTGGTCGAGACTTACGACCGCAAGATCAAAGAGGAAAAACAGATCGGCTTCAAACTGGCAGAGAAGCTGCGCAATGAAGCCCTGAGTGAACGTCAAGAAAGATTACGGTCGGCTCGCGATGAGGCGGATTCGATGCTCAACAGCGCCAAAGAGGAGATTCAGAGTGAGCTGGAAGCAGCCCGCCAACAACTGCGACGCGAGTCGGAGGAAATCGCCCAAGTCATCTCAGATCGCGTGCTGAGGGTATCCTAAAGGCCTTTAAGTGCAGGCTGATATCCGGGAAGCACGACTGATCATGTCCCGCCACCGTTTAGCAATCGAACTATGAAAATCCGAGGATTCCCTGTTCTTATCCTGATCGCTCTCGCTCTCACCGTCCCGCTACTGGCTGCAGAGGAAGGACACGACGGCTGGGGCTGGGGCGAGACGATTGGTCGCTGGACCAACCTCTTGATTCTGTTCGGTGGACTGACCTACTTCCTCCGTCAACCGGCCCGCGACTTCTTCAGCAATCGAAAAGCGGAGCTGCAGAAGCAGATGCGGCGAGCTCAAGAGGCTCGCCGGGAAGGCGAGGCCAAACTGGCCGCGGCCGAAGATCGTATGAAGCAACTCGATTCGGCACTCGCCGCTATCCGCCGGGAGGCCCGGGAAGAGGCCGCACGTGAGCAGGAACGAATCCGTGGACAGGCGGAGGAAGAAGTGAATAGGATTGTTTCAGCGGCGCGCCGGGAGATCAGTAACCTTGGCCGATCGGTACGTCAGGACCTGAAGGATTACGCCGCTGAGATCACAGTTCAGATGGCCGGTGATCGCCTCCGGAACAGAATGGATTCGGAGAGCCATTCCATGCTGACCGAGCAGTTTCTGGCAGATTTAAAAACGGAGGACCGCAGAAATTAGTGCTCCGTTCTGGAAATAACGTCAACTAGATGGCCTATTCAACCTATTTGAAGTACGCCCACGCACTCCTCGATGTGATCGTAGAACGAGACATCGAGGGAAGGGTCGAAGAGGAGATTGCAACCCTGCAAGGGCTCCTGTCCGACAATGAACTGCTGCGCGAAACCCTCGAAACCCCGGCCCTTCCCTTTCAACCCAAGCGGCGAATTGTGGAAGAACTGGCTTCCCTTCTGGGTCTGAGCGACACGGCTCGGAATTTTGTTCTGGTTCTCCTCCACAATGGCCGCATCGCAGAATTCGAACAGGCCGCTGCAGCTCTGCAGGACGTCCTGGATGAGCGCCGCGGAATCGTGCGAGGCGAAGTGACATCGGCCGGACCTCTAGCCGACTCCACTAGGACAAGCCTTCTGGAGGCAGTCCGAGAGATGACCGGCCGGGGAGCCAGGCTGGACTTCCAGCAGGACGAAGCGCTCATAGGAGGCATCAAGCTGAAGATCGGGTCAACCGTCTTTGATGGCTCGGTTCAGACTGCATTGGAGACATTGAAAAAGGAGTTGGCGAGTCGTTGACAATGCGACGCCGAGCTGGAGAACAAGTATGGCAATTCGAGCAGAAGAGATAACCAAGATCATCCGAAATCAAATCAAGGATTTCGATGCTGGCCTGGTGGTCAGTGAAGTGGGGACGGTGGTGTCTGCCGGTGACGGGATTGCTCGGATTCACGGCCTGGAAAGGGCTATGGCCCTGGAAATGCTGGAGTTTCCCCACGACGTCTACGGGCTCGCCTTCAACCTGGAAGAAGACAACGTGGGCGCTGTTTTGTTCGGCGATTTTCACCACATCGCTGAAGGCGACCTGGTCAAGCGAACCCAGCGGATCATGTCGGTGCCGACAGGCGAGGAAATGCTGGGCCGGACGGTGAATGCGCTGGGCTCCCCGATAGACGGCAAAGGGGCTATCTCGACCGAAACTCACTATCCAGTAGAGGCTATTGCGCCGGGCGTCCTTGAACGCCAACCGGTAAAAGAACCCCTTCAGACCGGCTTGAAGGCAGTCGACTCGATGATTCCGATTGGCCGCGGCCAGAGAGAGCTGATTATCGGCGATCGGCAGACGGGTAAGACAGCCATTGCCGTCGACACCATCATCAACCAGAAGGATACCGATGTTTTCTGCATCTATGTGGCCATCGGTCAAAAGAGATCGACCATCGCCCGGGTAGTCAAGACGCTGGAGACTCATGATGTCATGTCCAAAACGGTGGTGGTTGCAGCCTCTTCTTCGGATCCAGCGACCATGCAGTATCTGGCCCCTTATGCCGGCTGCTCTATCGGTGAGTTCTTTCGCGACCAGGGGAAGCACGCGCTGATCATTTACGATGATCTTTCCAAACATGCCGCGGCTTACCGTGAGATTTCGCTGCTTCTTCGGCGCCCTCCGGGTCGCGAAGCTTTCCCGGGCGATGTTTTCTACCTTCACAGCCGGCTGCTGGAAAGGGCGGCCAAGATGAAGGATGATTTGGGCGGCGGGAGCCTGACGGCCCTGCCCGTCATTGAAACGCAGGCCGGAGACATTTCGGCCTACATCCCGACCAATGTCATCTCCATCACCGACGGCCAAATCTATCTCGAATCGGATCTATTCTACTCGGGGATCCGCCCTGCCATTCACGTCGGCAATTCGGTCAGTCGCGTAGGTGGAAACGCACAGATCAAGGCCATGAAACAGGTGGCCGGGCGACTTCGCCTGGACCTGGCACAGTACCGGGAACTGGCTGCGTTTGCCCAGTTCGGGTCCGATCTTGACAAAGCGACTCAAGCCCAGCTTTCCCGCGGAGAACGTCTCACGGAGATCTTGAAGCAGGGGCAGTACGAACCACTGGCGGTAGAAAAGCAGATTCTGTTGATCTACGCGGGAACGCGGGGCTACACAGATGACGTCGAAATCTCCGAGCTGGGCGAGTTTGAAGAAAGCCTCTCCCAGTTCTTCGCGACCCGCTACAGCAGCCTTCTGCAGGGTCTCATTGAAAGAGGAACCATTGACGACGAGTTAGAGGAACAGCTCGATTCGGCGCTTGAAGAGTTCAAGGAACGCTTCAGTGAGGAAAGAGCCGGGCAATCCGAGATCGTGAGTGAAGACTAACCATGCCTGCCGGCCAACTGATTGACCTTCGAAGAAGGGTCCGTTCCGTAAAGAACATTCAGCAGATTACCCGGGCCATGAAGTTCATCTCGGCCTCCCGGCTGAGAAGGGCCCAGGATCGTATTTTTTCGGCTCGGCCCTACGCCAACCGGATGCTGGCTGTCCTGAACTCGCTGGCGACTCGAGTCGACCCCTCCTCTCATTCGCTTCTGGTGCGGAGGGACGAAGAACGAGTCATGCTGGTCGTGATCACCTCCGACAAGGGTTTGTGTGGTTCCTTCAACAGCAACATCATCAAGGGCGCTATGGCTCATATCCAGAATGAGGCCGCCAACAAGGAACTGAGTTTGGCGCTGGTAGGACGGAAGGGAAACGAGTGGTTCAAGAGCCGGCCCTGGCCGATTCAGCATCGGTACGTCAACATCATGGCGAAAGTCGATCCCGTCTACGCCAAAGAGCTGGCAGAGAGCCTGATCAACTACTACGTCAACAGCGAACTCGATTCGGTCCACGTTGTTTACAACGAATTCAAGTCGGTCATCCGGCAGCAACTCGTGATCGAGCCCCTTCTGCCCATACGGAAACTCGAGGTCGAGAGAGGGGAGGATGTGCTCCTGGAGTACATCTTCGAGCAGCCCCCGGAGCAGATTCTAGGATCGATTCTTCCACGCCACGTTGAGACTCAGCTGTTTCGGGCCATGCTGGAATCGGAGGCAGCCGAGCATGCGGCTCGTATGACGGCCATGGACGCCGCTACGCGCAACGCCAAAGAGATGATAGACAGCCTTACATTGAAAATGAACCGGATCCGCCAAGCCTCGATCACAACGGAACTCATCGAAGTTGTCAGTGGAGCCGACGCCCTCGGCGACAAGGAGTAGAGAGGATGCCAGTTGAAGGAAAAGTCTTGCAGGTGATGGGACCCGTCATCGACGTTCAGTTCGAGGCCGGTGAAGTCCCTCCCATCTATAACGCCATCAAGGTCACGTCGCAGGGCTTTGACACGCCTATCGAGATCGATATCACGCTGGAAGCTGCCCATCACCTCGGCGAGGGGCTCGTCAAGTGCGTCGCCATGCAACCGACCGACGGAGTTGTTCGCGGGATGAAGGCCGTCGACACAGGAGAACCGATCTCCGTGCCTGTAGGCCGGCAGACCCTGGGCCGTGTTCTCAATGTGCTGGGTGAACCCGTGGACGAGGGTCCCGAGCTGGATCGCTCTAAGCGTTATCCCATCCATCGATCTGCGCCCAGTTTTGAGGATCAGAGCACCGAGACGGAAATGCTGGAGACCGGCATCAAGGTGATCGATCTGATCCAGCCCTTCGCCAAGGGCGGAAAGATCGGCCTCTTCGGAGGAGCCGGCGTCGGAAAGACGGTCATCATTATGGAACTGATCAACCGGATTGCCACCCAGCACGGCGGCTTTTCGGTCTTCTCCGGTGTGGGTGAGAGAACGCGCGAAGGAAATGATCTGTGGTTGGAAATGAAGGAGTCCGGAGTCATCGACAAGGCGGCCCTCATTTACGGCCAGATGACTGAACCCCCCGGAGCCCGTCTCCGTGTTGGCCTGACTGGTCTGACCGTAGCTGAGTATTTTCGCGATGAGGAGGGCCAGGATGTGCTCCTCTTCATTGACAACATTTTCCGTTTTACTCAGGCCGGATCCGAGGTCTCGGCCCTGCTGGGTCGGATGCCCTCGGCCGTCGGTTACCAGCCCAACCTGGCTTCCGAAATGGGCGAGCTGCAGGAAAGAATTACGACGACCAAGAAAGGATCGATTACGTCGATTCAGGCCATCTACGTCCCCGCGGACGACTACACCGATCCCGCACCGGCCACCACTTTTGCACATCTCGATGCCATCACCGCCCTGGAGCGCTCGATCGCCGAGCAGGGGATTTATCCCGCGGTGGACCCACTGGCCTCGAACAGCCGGATTCTTGACCCCAGGGTGATCGGCGAAGAGCACTACAATGTGGCACGCACGGTCCAGGGAGTCCTGCAGCGCTATAAGGAACTACGGGATATTATCGCCATCCTCGGTATGGACGAACTCTCAGAAGAAGACAAGCTCACGGTTTCCCGAGCCCGCAAGATCGCCCGCTTTCTGTCGCAGCCCTTCTTTGTGGCCGAGCAGTTCACCGGCATCCCGGGCGCCTATGTCTCTCTGGAGGACACGATCCAGGGCTTCAAGCAAGTTTGCGAAGGCCTGCACGACGATATTCCGGAGCAAGCTTTCTATATGGCCGGAGGAATCGAAGAAGTGAGAGAGCGAGCCGAGAAGATGAAGAACGAGGCCGCCTAGTGTCCGCGACACTGCCAACCAGCATCGATCTGGAAATAGTGACACCCGAAGAGCATCTGTACGGTGGGCGTGTTGAGGAGGTGACTGTCCCGAGTTTGGATGGGGCCCTGGGCATCCTGCCCGGACACGCTCCCATGCTTTCGGAGCTTGGGATCGGGGTCATCTCCTTCAAGACTGAGGGCAGGGAAACACATCTGTACTGCAGTTACGGGTTCGTAGAGGTCCTGGGTTCCCGCGTCTCCGTCCTCGCACAGGTTGCCTCGCGAAGAGGCTGAAACGGATCGCCGGAAGGCCCATGCCCAGCTGCGATCGACCCGTCTCGGGACAGACTACGAAGCCGCTTCTGAACTGCTCCGACAGGCCGAGGCCAAACTGGACGCGGTCTCTCGCTGAGTCAGTTGCCCGGCCGCTCCAGCCTTCGCTATAATCTCGCCCTGCTTCCCTGCTGGGGGATAGTGTAATGGCAACACACATGGCTCTGGACCATGGTATCGGGGTTCGAATCCCTGTCCCCCAGCCAAGTCATGTCTCCAGCGGCAAAGAATGGGAGCGGCCTCCCACATTTCGACTGAGATCCTGGAATCCTAGCTAGGTCAGCAAATCTCTCAGCGCTCCCTCCAGCTCTGGAAACTTGAACAGGTAGCCGCTGGACAGGGCGCGCCGGGGAAGCACTCGCTGGCCGTTCAGGAGAAGCTCTTGTGCCATCTCTCCCATGAGCAACTTCAACGCCAGACCCGGCACAGCAAGAATGGAAGGCCGGCCCAGTACCCTGCCCAGAGTCTTCGAAAACTGGGAGTTGGTGACGGGACCGGGAGCAGTCGCATTGACGGCTCCCTGTAACTGGTCGCTGTCCAGGATGTGCCGGATCAAACCGACCTCATCATCAATGTGAATCCAGGACATCCATTGCTTTCCCGATCCCAGGGCCCCTCCAACGAACATTTTGAAGGGCGTCAGCATCTTGGCCAGGGCCCCTCCCTGGGGAGAAAGGACAATGCCCGTCCTGAGCAGCACAGTTCGGATCCCCAGCGCCTCGGCTGCCCGGGCTTGCTCCTCCCAGGCCTGGCAGACATCTCCCAGGAACCCGCCGCCAGGTTCACTCGATTCGTCCAACTCCTCATCGCCACGGGATCCGTAGAACCCAACGGCCGAACCGCTGACGAGAAGCCCGGGAGGCCGTGAGGTTTGGCCAAGGCCCTCCACCAGGTTCTTTGTCCCCTCGATCCGGCTCTGATGGATAGCCTCCTTTCGGCTCGCTGACCAGCGCCCCTCCGCGATCCCTTCTCCCAGCAGATGCACGACCGCATCGACTCCGTCCAGTGAGCCGACCGGAGGTGGACCTGCCACGGCATCCCATTCGAGAACCCGGGCCCCCGGAAACGAAGACTGTGCGCTGCGCGTGTTTCGAGCGAACAGGACGAGTTCCTTCCCTTCCCTCTGGAGGCGGGGGCAAAGGCACTTTCCAATCAGACCGGTCGCGCCGGTAACGGCAATTCTCATGGCTCACTCCTTGAGAGGGGCTCAGGTTACGGGAGTATCACTCCCTTGCCATTGCTACAAGAACTCGGCAACGGGAGAAGGATGCTGGTAACAAGCACTCCAAAACCCATGGTATAGGTTACCGTTTATTTGCGGGCCACGGCGGCGAAATTCGTTAGACTCTCATCTTTGGACCTGTGACCGCGAAAGTGCGATGATCCCATGAGCCCGCTTTTGCGCGAGGAATGAGAGGATGCCCAGCTTCAACATCTCGACAGCCTGGAAAGAAGCCCGATCCATCGTGTGGGCACACCGTGGGGGACTGGCGCTGGGGCTGTTTCTCACCTTGATCAGCCGACTCTCCGGACTGATTCTTCCAGGCATTACGAAGTTCCTGATCGACGACGTCCTGGTGCAAAAGCGTTCAGACCTTCTCCCCTGGTTGGCCGGAGCAGCTTTCTGTGCCACTTTCATTCAGGCGGTCACCAGCTTTCTTCTGGCCAAGTTGCTGGGAATCGCTGCCTGGGGCACTATCACCGACCTGCGCAGGCGGGTCCAGCAGCACGTCATGCGTCTCCCCGTGTCTTACTTCGAAACCCATAAGAGTGGGGAGCTGATTCAGCGAATCATGTCCGACGCAGAAGGAATCCGCAACCTGGTGGGCACCGGACTGGTTCAGCTCTTCGGCGGGTTTCTGACCGCGGCGGCGGCGGTTCTCGTCCTCTTCTATCTGAACTGGCGGCTTACGCTCTCGATTTCGTTCATCCTGATGTCCTTCCTGGTCATGATGGTGATGGGCTTTCGCAGACTCCGTCCCATCTTCAGGGAACGAAGCAAGATTCTGGCCGAGGTGAGTGGGCGTCTGGGAGAAGCTCTGGGGGGAATCCGCGTGGTGAAGGCTTTCACTTCTGAGGAGGAGGAGGATCGTATCTTCGGGGAGGGAGCCGGCCGCCTCTTCGAGAATGTGCGCCGATCCATCACCGGAGTGACGCTTTTCTCTTCTCTGTCGACCGTCATCATCGGGTGCATCGGCGTGGTCATGATTCTGGTTGGGGGAGGGGCCATCATCGAGGGCGAAATGACCCTCGGAGATCTGGTGATGTACCTGGCCTTCACGGCGCTGCTGGTAGCTCCTCTCGTTCAAATGTCAGCGATTGCGACCCAACTGGGAGAAGCCTTTGCCGGTCTCGACCGAATTCGGGGAATTCTGGCTCAAGAGCGCGAAGATGAAGGTCAGTCGGGGAAGTCCTCAATGGGCAGGATTCTGGGCCGCGTCCAGTTCAAGAGCGTGTCTTTTGCCTACGAACCCGGGCAGCCGGTTCTGGAAGATGTTTCCTTTGATGTCAAACCCGGTGCCACCATTGCCCTGGTCGGGTCCAGCGGTTCGGGGAAGACGACCCTAGTGGGCCTGATCCTCCGCTTTCATCGCCCATCGGAGGGAGACATCTATATTGACGGCAAGAATGTCGACTCGGTCAGCATTGCGAGCGTTCGGGAGCAGATCGGCGTGGTCCTTCAGGAGACGTTTCTCTTCGACGGAACCATCCAGGAAAACATTAGCTACGGCTGTCCCGGAGCTACCATAGATGATGTCGTCCGTGTGAGCAGGATCGCTCACGCCGATGAGTTCATCGACACATTCCCCGACTCCTATAACACGGTGGTCGGCGAGAGGGGAGTCAAACTCTCGGGTGGACAAAAGCAGCGAGTTGCCATTGCCCGCGCCATCCTGTCCGATCCTCGGATCCTCATTCTGGACGAGGCAACCTCGAGCCTGGACAGTGAAAGTGAAGCCTATATCCAGGAGGGACTGCGTGCTCTGAGAAAAGATCGCACCAGCTTTGTCATCGCTCACCGTCTTTCAACCATTCAGAGTTCTGACGAAATCTTCGTCGTGGAGGACGGCCAGATCGTCGAGCGGGGAACACACCCCGAGCTGCTGGCCCTGGATGGACGGTACCTTGAGCTTCATACCAAGCAAAACAGGCTGGTGATGGATCTGTTCGTCAATCCCGGGGAGGTGCCGGAAGAGGAATCAGAAGAGGATTTGCAGAAGCAGAAACCCCAGGCTTCCACCGGTGGCGTGCGATCCCTGATGCGACGCCGGGACTGAGGCCGCATTACTCCGGCACCTCTCCCTTCAGAATCACATCCAGCGCACTCAGATCCAGGTTCCCGCCCGAGACGACGCATACCACCTTCCCAGCCCCGGCCTGTCCACCCAGGGCGGCGGCCACGGAAACGGCCCCGGCCCCCTCCGCCAGAACCCTGGCCCGGTCGACCAGCAGACCGATGGTCCGGGCGACCGTCTCCACGTCCACCACCAGCGACCCGGCCAGAAGCCGGCTGGCCATCGGCCACATCTCATCGAGCAGACCTGCCGTACCGATCCCGTCTACAAAGCTGCGCCGATAATCGATTCTTACCGGCTTCCCCGCCGCCAGCGAGGCCGCTAGCGGCGCTCCCGTGGATACCTCAGCAGCAAAGATCTTCACTTCGGGCCGTTGCGAATGGATCGCCGAGGAAATTCCGCAGCTCAGCCCTCCGCCACCGTAAGGCACAACGACGGTGTCTACATCTGGCAGGTCCTCGAGGATTTCCAATCCAATGGTTCCGTTGCCTGCAATCATGTCGGGATTGCTAACCGGATGAATGAAAACAAGATCGGCCAAGGGTTCGTAGTAATGGTCCACGATCACCTGCCACCACTCTCCGAAAGGCACCTGCAGGATCTCGCCACCCAGGCGCTCGATGGCCTCCAGTTTCGTCCTTGGAGCTCCCTCGGGCACCACGACTGAACAGGGGACGCCCAGGTAGCGGGCAGCCCAGGCAACCCCCTGGGCCATGTTCCCGGCGCTGGCCGTATAGACTCCACGGGAGCGCGCCTCCCGATCCGCCACAGCCATGGCGTTAAAGGCGCCCCGGATCTTGAAAGAACCGATGGGCTGCAGGTTCTCGAGCTTCAGGTAAACGCGAGCCGGTCCCTGGGCGTCGGGAAACTCGATCAGGGGTGTACGGAGGGCAATCCCCTGAATCCTTTCCCTGGCCTTTTCGATTTCAGAGCGCCGGATGGGGCCGAGCGTGATCTTCGAGGGGGATCGATTCGTTTTCATGCGGAACCTAATCTTAGTACTTCCTTTCATGAACACGGTAACGTTTTTGAGAGCCGTGTTTTGGCGGTGGCAACGCTGTCGAGTCAGGGGCGGGTTGTATGTTGCCCGAAACCAAAACCCAAGAGGTTTGTGACCGATAAGGGATCTGAAAGCCATTCTCACCGAATGATCAGTGACTGCTAGAGAAGCTCTTATGCGAGGTTTTGTCGCCTGTTTCAGCTCCGCGTCAAGTGTCATCCGCAGAAGAATTCGGGCCTCTGCATCAGAATCCGGCCGAAATCTCATCGATCCGGCCTGGTTAAACCACAATGCCTGGGTCGTCGTTGCGGACAGGCTGAGCAGGGTGTCCGGTAAGAAGAGACAGGCTGAACCTGCCTAGGCTGCCGTCGCGGGAAGGTAGGAGAGCACGCCGGCGGACTCACGCTCGCCTGGATCAGAACCGCGGGCAAGCCGCGGCTGGAGTGGTTGCGAGCCACGGCCCAGCCCTCGCTGACGCTCGGGTTCTGCATTGAAATCGGAGTGATCGGTAGACGTGATCAACAGAACCGCAGCGCTCGCGGCCACAAGCCTTACCTAGAACCCAGAACCCAGAACCCATTAAAATGCTCCCGCCTGTGCCGGAGTGGCGGAATTGGCAGACGCACCAGACTCAAAATCTGGCGAGATTAACTTCTCGTGGGGGTTCGACTCCCCCCTCCGGCACTTTAGAATCAATAGGTTACAGCCATTCGGCTTGGATCCTGCCGGTCAGCCAACTTTTGCTCCGTCCACTTTTCGTCCACCTGCATATCGCGCCACTTCAACCCGCTCAGCAGCTCTAACTGCTTCGAAAGCCTGTTTCTGGTTGTAGTGGACGTAACGCATGGTCGTGGAGATGTTGGCGTGGCCCAGCAGTTCTTGGACCTGGCGGATATCCATCCCACTCCTAAGCCACTGAGTAGCCCGAAAATGCCGTAGATCATGAAACCCCCGGACCCATTCCAGGCCGGAAGCTTGGCAGGCTTTTTTGAATGGGTCTTCAGGTTTCACCCAAGCTCTGCCTGTCCTGAGACAGACAAAGACCGAAGGGCAGCTGATGACCCGCACCAGTCACCCTTGGCTACTGGTCTGCTCTGTTCGGGTTTCAAGCCTCATTGGTCCTCAAGTACCTCGATCAGGATTTCTCCCGCGGCTGCGGAAGGCGGTTTCACCTTAAGGATGGCAGACAGAGTCGGTGCCACGTCTACCGTATATATCCGACGATAGACCTTTTGCGCAGGGACTCCACGGCCCGCGAATATCACTGGAACGAAGGTGTCGTACTGCCAGGGAGAGCCATGCGCAGAGGCGACCGTTAGACCGTCAAAATCATTGATGAACCAGTGCGGCTCAAAGACTACGTAAATATTGCCGGACCGACGCGGGCTGAAATTCCGCATGATTTTTTCGATGACCGGCAAGTCCGGGATGATACCGTTCTTGATTTTACTGCTGGGAAGCGCCAAGGCGATCCCCTCGACCTTCTGCAGCTCCCTGGCGATGGCCACCTCGATCTCATCCGGATTCAGACCTCGGCTGCGTAACGCTTCCTGGTTCAAATAGACGTAAGGGTGGAAGTAATTGGCAACCAGTTTCTGTTCGACTCCCAAGCGTTCTTTGAGAGCTTGGATACCGGCTAATTGGTCGACCGTCGCTGGGTCGAAATAATCCGCCTCGATTCCCAATTCGTTCAGATAAGGTGGAGCTTCGGGGCCGCCGTGATCCGCTGAGAGGACGATCAGTGTGTGGTTCGGGCCGACTTTCTGGTCCACAAACTCAAGGAGCTGGGCCAGCGTTCGGTCCAGTCTTAGCAGGTTGTCCTCCGATTCCAGGCTGGAGGGACCGAACAAGTGTCCTACGTAGTCGGTAGAAGAGAAGCTGACGGCCAGATAATCCGGGGTCTCGTCCTGCCCGAGTGCTTCCGCTTCGATCAGAGTCTTGACGAAATCCAGCGTCAACGCGTCTCCCACTGGACTCAGGGTCAACAGGGTTAGGAAGTACTTGCCATTGGAGGATCCGAAGGCGTGAGGAAAGACCCTGCCATAGCCCGGAAAGTTGGTTTCCCAGGGGTTGTCATCTGCGTCGCCGAAAAGATATGTGGAGCGCTCCTTGAGGAGTCCCCATGACTGATCGTCGTACTCGAAGGCCAGTTGTTTTCGATTCCATGCCCGTACCCAGGCGGGATACTGGTCATAGTAATAGCTGCTGGTAATGAACTCGCCGCTTTTCTTGGAAAACCAGAAAGCCTTGCCGGCATGGCCGGCCATCGAAACCGCCCCCCGGTCCTTGATCGAGACAGCAAAGACCTTTGACTTGCCACCGAACCCCAAGGCCAGCTCGTCGCTGAAGGTGGAGACCAGGATGGCAGCCGGCGACCTGCCTTCTGATCGCGCAACCCGCTGGGTGGGATCGATTTCGGTGTTCTGATCTACGCCGGCACCCGCAGAGAGAATCCGGTAGCGGGGGTCCTCAATGTTGTAGACCAGTTGACCGGTACCCTGGTCGAGCCAAACGTTGCCGATCATTCCATGGGCAGAGGGATAGGCGCCAGTGGCCAGTGTAGTGTGGCCCACGATGGTTTCAGTATTGGCATGGGGGTGATGGGCGTCCGCAAAGACCGTCCCCTTCTCGTAAAGATAGCGAAAGCCGCCTTGCCCAAGGCGGTCGTAATAACGGTGGGGCAGGTCGGCTCGCAATTGATCGACCGTGATCTGAAGGACCAGGCGAGGCCGGGGCTCGGCGAGGCTGCTGTAGGAGAAGACCATTCCGAGCGACAAGCCCAAGAGCCATGAGGTCGAGCCCGGGCATTTTGATCGAAGGACGGTCATTTTTCCTCCCCTCGCCACAACGGGACCTGCTCTGGCCCTGGCTCCCGGGCCAAAGAAGCCGGCCAGTGGAAGATCGTGGCCTGGTCGACGATAAGGGAGTAACATCGTTAGATCTTTGCTCGGGAGACGGGCCGGATGCTTACCGGCCGTTAGCCGTTAACTCCCGCCTGCCCTGGATTCGCACAAACCGTTGAAAGGCCAATGTTTTTCCCATTCTGGATAAGACATGGAGGTGGAACGATATCGAACGGGTAGAGTAGCGAAGATTCACGGGCAGCGGGTGTCCGCCTTTGGTCGTAAGCTGATGATGATGCCGCCTGGACAGATCGGCCTTTTCCACATCGCCCAGATGCTTGGCGGACCAATAGGACAACATCCATCCAAGCATCGCCACCACAGACCTAGACGAATACGTGAAGTAGGCTATCTGCCGCTAGGCGAAGCAGTCGCCATACGTTCCAACACCTCACCAATATTAAAGCTCGCCGACTTCTGCCGTTGCGGAAACTCCTTGAAGGATCGCAAGAAATTCCCGACAAACACCTGCATTGGCTGATAGACCCACAGCTTGTCTCCAGCCCAACGGAAGTACATCGGCATCTTATCCGTGTCCGCAATGACTTCCTCAAAGGGATCCATGCGCAAGTTGGTGACTAGCGGAAAGTTCTGTGGAAAAGCGACCGTACCACCAAACCAAGCGTCTCCGACCGCGAAATGAACCTTCCAGTCATTGACGCGGACAGCGTTCAGCGAGCCACGGTCATCGAAATAGAATATCTCGCGGCGCTTACTTTCGCCGTTCCCCGACAGCAGGTCCATCTGATTGTAGCCATCAATGTGAACCTTGAATCTCTTGCCATTGGCTATGTGGCCCTTTTTCAGCTTCTCCACAATACTTGGGTCGCCTGCAGCAGCCAGAAGAGTCGGCAACCAATCCTCGTGAGAAAAAATCTCATTATTCACCGATCCGGGTTCGACGACGCCCGGCCACCGCACTACAGCGGGGACTCGAAACCCACCTTCCCAAGTTTCACCCTTTTCTCCATGGAATGGGTTGGTGCCACCATCTGGCCAGGTGAATTTTTCTGCTCCGTTATCGGAAGAGAAGATGACTATCGTGTTGTCTGCTATCCCGAGTTCATCGAGTTTCCCAAGCAGTTCGCCTACAACCCAATCAAGTTCCATCATGCCATCAGCGTGAAGACCTAGCCGCGTCTTGTCTTTCCACCGCTCTGACAACCTTGTCCACACGTGCATTCGGAGCGCATTGTGCCAGATGAAGAACGGCTTGTCGGCGGCGTGGGCCTTTTTCATAAATGCAAGCGATCTTTCGAGCAGTTCGTCTTCGATTGTCTCCATACGCTTGCGGGTCACCGGTCCAGTGTCTACACAGCTCTGCTTCCCGATACGGCCCCAGCGCGGCTCCTCCGTTGAGTCATCACGGTCGGTTGCCTTGCAGTCAAGATTGCCCCTTGGCCCAAATTGTTCGTAAAATCCTTCTATGTCATGCGGATACTGTGGGTCTTCTGGCTCTTCTTCCGCATTCAGATGGTAAAGACTGCCGTAGAACTCGTCGAATCCATGCACTGTCGGCAGGAATTTATTTAGATCACCCAAATGGTTCTTGCCGAATTGGCCCGTCATGTATCCCTGCTCCTTGAGCAGGTCTGCGATAGTGGGGTCCCCCGCTTGAAGTCCCAATGGTGATCCAGGCAAACCAACGGTCAATAGACCGGTGCGAAATGGGTGCTGCCCTGTGATAAAGGCGGATCGTCCAGCGGTGCAGCTCTGCTGTGCGTAATAGTCCGTAAACAGCATGCCTTCCCCAGCGATGCGGTCGATGTTGGGCGTGCGGTAGCCCATCATCCCCATATTGTAGGCACTGACGTTCGACCAGCCGACATCGTCACCCCAGATTACGAGGATGTTCGGTTTGTGAGACTGTGCTATCGCCGTCCCTGAAGAACAAATCAGCGCGAGCACTAAAGAAATACTCTTCATTCTTTTTCTCCTTGTTTTTTTCTCTGCGGTGCAATCCAGACGATTGACCAACTGCATCATAATTTTGAGGCATCTGCATCTGTTACGAGGAAGTCGAGTGGCCTAGAAATCCCGGTCGGCACGCCGTCGCAGAAAGTTGGCAGTGGCGCATCGCTCAACTATACAAGACTGCCAACAGGCTGTGAACTGTACTTTGGTGCTACATTGGTCGGACTTGGGGGCAGGGTTCCGCGAGGCCATTGGCCGGTACCACTTTGGTACCGTTAAGAATCGGGTTTTGGGAAGTTCTGTTTTCTCAGTTAGATAGGATAGACAGGATAGACTGAGTTAGACGCTAAATGAACCGCCCCGGGTTTCCCGGAGACAGTTTTAGTTGACTCCGGCCACCATGGCCGCAGCCGGTTGATTCAGATAATAAATCTGCTCGAACTCGACTGGTGGAATATAGCCGATCGGCTCCAATAGTCTCTGCTTGTTATACCAACAGACCCAATCCAGCGTCGCAAATTCCACCTCTTCCAGACCCCGCCAGGGACCTTCCTGTCGGATGACTTCCGTCTTAAACAGCCCGATGACCGATTCAGCCAACGCGTTGTCGTAAGAGTCTCCTTTGCTTCCAACCGAAGGCTCGATTCCGGCCCCTGCCAACCGCTCCGTATAGCGGATCGACAGGTACTGCACTCCCCGGTCGCTGTGATGAATCAGGCCTTCAGTGTCCGAACGAGACCACAGCGCCTGCTCCAGTGCATCCAGGGCAATGTCGGTCTTTAAGGAAGCCGCCGCCCTCCACCCGACAATACTTCTAGAGAAGGCATCGATGACCAATGCCACGTACACGCGCCCCCTCCAGGTGGCCACGTAGGTCAGATCGGCCACCCACAGCTGATTCGGGCGGGTTGCAGTAAAGTTGCGATCCACCAGATCAGCCGGCCTTGCGGCCGCTTCATCCGGCTGCGTCGTTTTAAACCGGCGACCCCGAACCACGCCCTGCAGGCCCTTCTCGCGCATTAGACGTTGGACCGTGCAGCGTGCCACCTTAAAGCCCTCACGATTCAGCTGCTTCCAGACTTTACGAACCCCGTAGACCTGGCGGTTGGCACGCCACACCCGATCGATCTCAACTCGAAGCCTGGCGTCGCCTTTCGCCCTTGCCGGCAGTAACGCAGGATCCTTCCGCCTGGCTTCCCACTGGTAGAACGTCGACGGGGCGATCGGCAGCACCTCGCAGATCGACTCGACCCCATAGCTGGCCCGATTTTCTCGGATGAAATCCACCATCACTTCCGTCGGCGGTCGAGCTCCGCCTGTGCGAAAAAAGCAGAAGCCTTTCTTAAGATCTCGTTGGTCCGCTTCAGCTCCCGATTCTCCCGCTCCAGATCCTTCAGACGCTGCCTCTCGTCAGTCGTCAGACCGGCTCGACGCCCCTGATCCCTTTCCGCCTGTCGGACCCACTTGCGCAGCGTCTCCGCAGTGCAGCCGATCTTGGCTGCTATCGATGTCATCGCACTCCATTGAGAGCTGTACTCCCGTTCGTGCTCAAACACCATCCGGACTGCTCGTTCTTTGACCTCTGGTGAGTACCTGCTTCGTCTTCCCATGACCCCATCCTCTCAAGAAATGGAGTCTCCGGAAATCCCGGGGCGGTTCAAAATTCTTTATTTTCAATCGATTGTTAACTTCCCAAGCTGGACGTCGCGGGTTCAATTACCGCCCCTATCAATTCTCTGGCGAATCGCTTGAGGATGAATAGTCACGAGAGCTAGAATCCCTCCAAGAACTTCCGTCCACTTTTCGTCCACCTACGAAGCTCAAGAAAGCTCAACAAACCACTCTTCAGGTCCGGCGAAAACCCGCGTATGCCTTGTGTTTTGTTAAGTTTTCGTAGCTTTTCACTTCGTTGAACAACGGACTCAAAATCTGGCGAGATTCACTTCTCGTGGGGGTTCGACTCCCCCCTCCGGAATTGATTCTAAAGGACTTACAGTGTTTCATTGGCATTCCCGCAACTTGTCATCTTGCGGTCTGTGGTCAACAGGTCCCAACTCGCCTATACTCATTCTCAATACATTGAGGCTCATTTAAGTTAACTCATCGGATTCGGCATGACCTCCTCCAAGAAGTGGGTGCGTCTGCTCATTAAGGTGCTTCTCCGCATCGCCTTTCGGGTGTACTACCGCTCTATCCAGGTACAGGGGGCGGAGTCCATCCCCGAGGACGGTGCGGCCCTCTTGGTGGCCAATCATCCCAATTCCCTGCTCGACCCTGCCATCCTGGTTCACTTGATTCCCCGGCCCCTCCACTTTGGGGCCAAGCACACCCTTTTTTCCGGTCCTTTGGGGCCCGTCTTGGAGGCCTTCGGGGCCATCCCACTGGTGCGCACCCAGGACGATCCGCGGGGTGGCCGGCGAAATCTGGCGGCCCTGGACCGCTACGCCGAGCTCCTTGGCCAGAGGCTTGCCACCGCCATCTTTCCCGAGGGCCTCAGCCAGGACGATCCCCAGGTGGCACCCATCAAGACGGGTGCAGCCCGCATAGCCCTGAAGGCGGAATCGACTGCCGACTTTAACCTGGGTTTGCTGATTGTCCCGGTGGGACTTCAGTTCGAGCCCCGACGAAGATTCCGGGCCGATGCGTTCGTCCGCTTTGGAGAACCGCTCAAGGTCGCGGATCTTGCCCAACTGCACGGCGAGAACCCCCGCCAGGCCATCCGGGAATTGACCGGCGAAATCGACACGGCCCTCAAGAAGCTTGCCTTCCATGTGGAAGAGCGAGAGAACCTGCCCCTGGTGGAGCGCCTGGCCGATGTCTATTTTCAGCGCGTCAGAAAAACCGGCATGGCCGGGGTGGACCGAAAGGGCCTTCGGGGAGAACTCCTTTACCGGACGGCTGCCTGCCTGAACCATTACTTGCAAGCCAACCCTGATGCCGTCGCCGATATTGAACGTCAGCTGGAGCGCTACGAGAGACTGCGGGAGAAGGCCGGTGTGAACCACCAGCTCCTGGAAGAAGCCGCCCGTCTGCTGCCTGGGCCGTTGGCCCCGGTTCAGGTGGTAGCCGAAGTTCTCTTGGGCGCCCTTCCTGCGCTGTTCGGCTTTCTCACCGGAGCGATTCCCTACTACCTGACCAGGGGGGTCAGCAATAAGATCCTGTCTAACACGAAACACCCCCCGGCGCTTTCATTCTCCCATATCCTGGCGGGTATTGTTGCATTCCCCCTGTTCTACGGGCTCGAGATTTGGTGGCTATCCAGCTACGCTTCTGATGCAGCAACCATTGCCTTCACCCTCTTGCTGATCCCCACCGGACTCTTTGCCCACTTTTATACCCGCCGGGTCTGGAAGCTATTCACTCATCTGGGAGGACGCGCGAGTTCGTGGATGAAGCTGAGTGCCGTCACCCGGGTCACTCAGGCCCGGAACGATCTGCTCCTGGGCATGGACCACATGCGCGATCGATACCGGGTGGAAGTGCTGGGATGGTCGGCCCTTCCTCCCCGTCGCCCTCTACCTCTGCGAACGGCCTTGGGTGTGTTGCTGGCTGTGGTCCTGGTGTTTCTTGGTTTTTTTGTAGCCCAGCTGCGTGATCGCGGGGTGGAGGATCTTTCCCAGGCTCCCTCGCTCTGGTACGAACTGCGCAATCAGGATCCTGCCCTCGTTAACGCGAGGCTTGAAGCCGACGGCCGCGGTACAGGGGCAGCCATCGCCGAACTGGATCACTTAGAAGAGGATATGCGTGACCTGCGTGAATCCTTCGTGCGGGGCGAAGGCAGCTTCTATAGCCAGGAGGATGACGATGCCATCCGCCAGCTCCTTTTGACTTACTTGAATCTGCGCACGGCACTCCTTCGCACAATCTGGACCTACCGTGCCGCCCATGATGATTCGATGGAGGGTCAAATGGAGGCGCGTGCCCTTCTGCTGGCTTATGCAAGTGCGGCCACTCTTTTGGAGAAGGCTTCCGTCATCGTCGATACCTTCGGAGACGACCCAGCCAGCCAGCGCAAACTCAACGAGGGGGACCCGGCCTGGGAGATCCCGGAAGGCACTTACGACCGTCTGCTTGCCAGCCTCTCCAGTGCGGAGGTGGTCTCTCAGCTTCAAGAAGCGTCCCAAACATTTAGCCGGCTGCGGGAGACGCGTGCCTGGGGGAGCGGTTCCCCCTGGGACGAGCTTGCCGGTGCAGCCCTTCTTGCAGGACCCACCATTGAGAAGGCCGCCAATCGAATTGGTGAGCGCAAGCTGGAGCTGGCTTTTCGGGAAGTGCGCCGCCCCGTGAACGACTCGCTTTATCAGGCTCAGTCACTGATTTCCACCTGGATTGGCAACTTCCGTCTCAGAGACCGGCCTCGCCACCAGGGACTGATTGAACCCCAACAGGTGGAGAAACTGAGAGAGGTTCTTCAGCCGGGCGACATCCTCATCGAGCGCAGAAACTGGTTCCTCTCCAATGCCTTTTTGCCGGGATTCTGGCCCCACGCCGCCTTTTACCTGGGGGAGGCGGATGAGCTGGTGGCGATGGGCCTGCACGAAGATCGACGGGTGTCACCCCATTGGGATGACTTTCTCAAGCTCGACGCCGCCGGTCATCGCCATGTCGTGATCGAGGCCATAAGTGAGGGGGTGGTTTTCACCAGCCTCGAGCATTCCGTGGGCGAGGCCGATGCGGTAGCGATACTGCGCCCGCGGCTGACCAAAGCACAACGTCGCGAGGCCATTGCCCGCGCCTTCTCCCACCATGCCAAACCCTATGACTTCGAGTTTGACTTCTTCTCCACCGATCGTCTCGTCTGCTCGGAAGTGTGTTACCGGGCCTATGACGGCATGCTCACACTCCCGCTGACCAAGATCATGGGCCGGCAGACCTTGCCGGTGAACACCTTCGTACAGGTTCACGCCGATGGGCTCGAAGCGGGCAACTCCCCCTTTGATTTGGTTCAGTTCCTCGACCTTGACATGGATACGGGCCGTGCTTTCGTCGCTTCAGAGAGCGAGTTCGTGGAAACCCTGAAGCGCTCTGGCTTTACCTTCCTCCAACCGTGATTGTAGAGGCAAGAGCAGCCCTGTAGGGACGGTACAGTCACCCCCAAAACCTTACCCCAGCAACCTCCCGCCCCGCTCGAACACCTCTGCCGGCAACCCCAAAGCCTGCTTCAACCGAAAACTTCGCTCCAAAAGGTTGGTTTCACTGCTGAGGCTCAACAGGTCCACAGGATTCAATCGATTCCAGAAGGCCAGGGCGTTGGAAGGAAAAGGAAAATCACTCCCATGGATGAGCCTCTCCAGGACCAGGTCCTGCTCCAGAATGCGGGGAAGAGAGCGCCAATAAGTGGTTGAGGCCAGCACCGCCGAGTCACAATAAAGCCTCGGATAACGGGGCAGCAGCTCCACCAGAGTGGGAAAGAAATCGACCCTGTCCAAAAACGTGCCCATGCCCGTATGAGCGGCGATCACCGTACAGCCTTCCTCCAATGCCGGCACCAACCGTACAGGATCGCTGAAATCATCCCCCACAATGGGAGTTCCATGCTCCGCCCCTGTGTGCACCATCAAAAGAATGTCCAGCTCCGCCAGCCGCCTGTAAAAGGGCCGAAACCGGTCCAATCCGGGATCCACATCCTTGATGGGTGGATGAATCTTCAGCACTCGAGCTCCCGCCTCAGCACAACGCTCCAACTCCTCAAGGGCATCGCGCCGTCTGGGGTTAATCGAGATACAGGGAACAAACAGGTTCGAGTGTTCCCGGGCAACTTTGAGGAGATAGTAGTTGGGCACATAAACATTGGTGGCTTCTCGATCCAGGATTCCGTCTTCGTCATAACGCCCGTCCTGCCCAACCAGTACCGCCCTTTCGATCGAGGACTCTCGCAGCTGGCCGACTAGAACCGACACATAGTCGCGATCGATGTGTCCGTTCTCCTTCAACCCAAGGAGACGAAGCAGAACGGGATGGTAGGCTGGCGACATGCCGGCCGATGCAAAAGTCCGTTGTCTTTCGGAGAGAAAGCATCCAGTTCCCTCATCACCAACGCCAAATAGATGAACATGGAAATCGACGAGAGGTCCCGACTGTTCGTCCTCGTCCTTATTGCCGGAACCCGCGCAACCGGAGCCGGCGCCGGAGGAAGCGAAAAGCGTTGAGGCCAGAAAATGCCTCCGGCTCAGCTTCACGGGCTTGCTCCCCACCAGGACACAGTGAGCCGCCTCACCATCGACAGGCAGAGGAAATTGAAGATCAAGGCGACGCTGGCCACAACAACCAAGAAAGCTTCCAAGGAACTCCCCTGCCATAGACTCATGACCAGGACGATGGCAAGGCTGGTGGGCAACCCTAAAGTCAGGAGCCACCCAAACAAGAAAAGGAAGATTGGGAGAGGCGCACCGAAAAAAGCCAGGCTCAGAGCAATGCCAGTCACCATCAGGCTCACCACCCAGCAAGAAACAGCAAGCAGGAAAGTCCTTGACCAGGTCGATAACGCCGAATGAATCAACCCAAACATCCTGTTTTCTACTCCTCCTTCTACTCCGCCTGGCGGACCTTAGATTGACAGAGCCGCGTAAAAGAGTCTATTGATCCCGGGTTCCCAGGCCCTTCAGGCATTTGAGCAGGTCGGTCATTTCCCCGACCGTACAACAACAGGTACTGTCATGTCTTCAGCCTCGAAAGCGGAAAGATCTGCGAAGTCACCGAGTACCTTGACACGGAGTTGGTCACTGCTACATTCGGCCGGTGAGCGTGGGCGGCTCAGCCGGATGTAGTCACTCGTGCAGTGAGCCACCCAGAGTGCATGGGCACTGCTTCCTCCTCCTGCCCGTAGCCGATAGCATAAGAGCTAAAAGAAACGGAGGTGTGTCGTGAAACTCAGCCAAAAAGGACTCGCCCAAGCCTTGGGGCTCGGGTGGGGCGGAGCAATTCTGTTAATCGGGGTGGCCAACCTGATCTTCCACCCTTACGGTCAATCCTTCCTCCAGGCGGGCTCACGGAAGAGACCGGACACCCGGCAAGCGGTCGGCCATGGCAGCTCCGGTCCGCCGCAGCTCATCCCGGGTCGCCTGGCGGAAGCGCAAGAGCGTGGCACGATGATTCACGTCCAAGGCTAAATTGGTCAACTCCTCCGGATCGTTCTCCAGATCGTACAGCTCTTCGATCTCATTCTCGACCAGCGTCTGAATGTACTTGTAACGGCCCTGGCGCAGAGAAATCCACCAGGGGATGTCGCCGTCCGGTATTTGGGGTGTCGCGTAGAGGCTGGCATCGGTGGGAATCACATCCGTATCGGACCCGTAGTCATCGCCCGTCATGACCATGAGGACTGGATGGGGCCAGTCACTCCCGGGATCGTTCAGCAGCGGCGTAAGGTCCTGCCCGTGCATTTTCCAGGGCAACTCGATCCCGGCGAAGTGAAAGAAGGTGGGGACGAGGTCTTGCCCTCCGACCGGAGCCAGGCTCACACCCCCTTCTGAAATGGTTCCCGGCATGCTGATGATGAGCGGGCCCCGAATGGTAGCGTCGTAGGGGGCAATCTTTGTCCGGAACCCGTGCTGCCCCCAGGCAAATCCCTGATCCGCCGTGTAGACCACCAGGGTGTTCTCAAGCTGCCCCGTCTCCTCGAGCGACCGGATCAACCGCCCGACTCCTTCGTCAATGGCACGGACACTCTGATGATACTGTCGAACCCCAATCGGTGAGCGTCTTTTCGCTCTGGGACGGATTCGCCGACTTCAGAACCGGCCGACCCCTGCTACCTCGGACCCAGAATTCGACCTCCTGCATGTAGGCCGGCTTGCCGGGACGCGGAGGATAAATGTCCGCCGGAGTCGAAATCGAGACGTCCGGGTAGCCCTCCAGATGCCGGTCTGCCGGAGTGAAGGGATCGTGAGAGGCGCCGTAGCAGAGCCACAGGTACCAGGGCTTGTCCGGGTCACGATGCTCTCCACGAATGAACTCTTCGGCCCAGCGCGTGTAGCTATCGGTGGAGTATTCCTTGATCCGCCTTGTCTCACCCCCATTGAAGGTGATGAGCTGATCGTAGTAATAATGGGTGGCATTGTCGGTGAACTTGGGTCGGTTCCAGACAATTTGGAAGTCCCAGTCACGCCCGAATCCGGTATCTGTCCCGGTATGCCATTTCCCGATCTGAGCCGTAAAATATCCGTGCTCGCGGAAGACTTTGGGCCAGAACCGGCATTGCTCGGGGTCGTACGTGCTTCCCGGGTAGGGGCCTTCCATCTTCATCGACTGGACCCCATGGGACAGGAGGCCTGTGAGCAGGGTTGCTCGCGACGGCATACACCAGGTCCCGATATAGGCGGAGGTAAATCGAACCCCTCGTTCCGCCAGCCGGTCGACGTTCGGCGTCCGGGCCCAGCCATAGGCTTCCGGATAAGAGCTGACGGTGCGATGCGATTGATCATCCGTATAGATGAAGAGAATATTCGGACGCTTTGCCACCTTCCCCGCCGAGGACGCCGGCCCATCGGCAGACGCCGAGGCGCCGGGCCACAACGGAGCCATTAACACCAATAAGACCATCAAGACAAACCAGGCGAGGAAGGCGAGCGGGATGTTCAGTATTGAAAAGCGCATAGGTTCAGATCGTGCGCCCAGTCTTTTTGACAGTTCTTTGCGGTACATGATCGAGGACCCTACCTCTGATATTGGCGCAACTGCTCGGCTGCAACCACCGGCCAGTCCGGGATCCCTTCGATCTCACCAGGATCCGCCTTTTCCTGGATGAGTTCTGTGGCTGCCAATTGGACCTGGGACCTATAGTTGAACCGAACGTCGAGCACCCCATCGGTAACCCGAATGCCTTTCTTCTCGAAGACGGCGGTGCTACGGTAGGGAGCGCTCACCTGCCAGAGCTTGCGCCTCGGGCCTTCCGGTTCGATCTCCATCTGCACGCGATCTTCAGGAGAATCCCCCGTCGCTCTCCAGTGAAACGGACGCGCGAAGTGCACCGTTAGTGTATAGGAGCCAGTAGGGAAAGTGAACCTCAGCCGGCCGGCACTGTAATTGACCGTGCGGCAGATCTTGGCGCTGGAACCCTCGATCTGGACGTCGGGAGAGTAGGCGTTTTAGCACGCTTCGAACTTCGTCCGATCGATGCAGCGATTGAACAGGTTTCTGAGCAGAGACAACTCGCGGTTGACTGAGACCGTGGCCTTTGACGGACCCGGGGGCACGCCACTGTCGCGCTCCTTTACACTCTTGGCTGTCTAGCCAGCTAATGCTGCCCCTTCAGAATCCTGCTTTCTCCAACTGCATCGGGGGTTACAGTGTCCCTGCGTCAACCTGGAACAAGAATTGCTTTCGAAACCCCAAGGGTGTTTGTTTCTGCAGAAGATTCGCAATTCGGGAGTCTTCTCCAGCAGGAAACGAGAGGAGGTAGAAAGGCATGACAAAACTGTTGGTCTCCATTGCTCTTGGATTCTTGGTGACCATGCCACTCTGGGCTGGGGCAGTACCCATGCCAGAACCCGCAAGTATCGGCCTGCTCTTGATTGGGGCAGGTGCAATCGCTGGTCTGGGCGCTCTGAGAAACAAGTTCAAGTAGAGCAGCCTCCGCTCTGCCCCACATGGTGGATGTCTTGTCCAAGGGGGGGACGCGCTCCACTTCGTATGGCCCCGGGGAAGCGGCCTCCCTTGAACAAACATAGCTTTCACGGGGCCGCCCTCACCCGTCCCAATCGGGGTTATCTCCGGGCAAGGAAGAGAAACTCTAGCCACTTTTCATTGTGCCTCCCATCCCTTTGTCGGAGTCCCTTACACTTCTAGTCTAGGCCAGACCTTGCTGGAATAATCCTTGTCTGGAAGCTATTTACCCGCTAGGGAGATCGGACCTGGGCGGGATAGGGCTGGACAAGTGTCGGGCTTCCTGACAGTTTCACATCGCACGCGCCTTGCTTCTCATTGAAATAGTAAGGTCTGGGTGCGCGTGGGTCAGTCGGAATTGATGGTCTGGCGAGCACCAATTACCCCCACGGGTTCGGCTTGTGATGTCACTGTAGAGGGTCCTTAGATGTCTGATCGTTCGAACATCCGCTCATTTTCTTGGCTCTATCTCACGCTTGCTCACGCTTGCGCTAGGCGTTACCAATTCGGCCTCCGGTGCAATTGTCCCCAATTACGACGTACTTATGGTTCAAGATTCGGTCACGGGTGATAACCCAACCGACTGCATGGAAGCCAGCTCGCCCAGCCCCACCACCGGCTGCACCAACGCACCCTCTGGTTGGTGGGTCGATCCAGGAGCCGACGATCACTTGGCAGATCGTTACGAGAGGCCGACCTCCCAAACAGGCTTTAGCTCTTCGGGTCCGATGGGTGAGTCTGTCGTTTCCGAGTATCACGGGTCCCTTGATATCGACAAGGGTTTTTACGGATTCGATAACACTTACATGTACTTTGGGATCAGCGTATACAGCACATTTATTTTCACGAATGATGGTTTATTGAATCCGGGTTTTGGCGAGTCAGCGCAGTACCTGGTCCGTATCGGCACCGACGCAACCGGGGCCGGGGGATTCCTTCTAAGAAGCTTGTTTAATCCAGGCGTAAATGAGGGCGTCTTTGACCCTTTGAAAGCCGAGGGTTTTCTCGACACGAATGGAGATGTCACCAGCGCTGGAGACGGCTTCGACCTCCAGATCATCGACGACGGGTTGGACAAGAACAACATCGCGGACGGGGTTGCCGATGATGGTACAGAGGAGGTGCTCTTTGCAAGCTTCACTTTCATTGCGGATGGGTCTGCATTCGTCGAGCTGGCCTTCAACTTCGCCCGGTGGAATGAAAACAATCCAGACGACCAAATAACTCCTGCAAGTCTCCAGTATCTGGTTTTCGAGACGAACGAAGGGCTTAAGGCCAACGGTAACTACATCTGGATGTACGAATATACTGAAGCCGAGGCTGGATCGCCCTATCTCGGAGTCGATCTGGGCAACGTTTACGAACTCGACACTGTGGCCGGCTTTTGCGGGGGGAGCCCCTGCACTGGCGTTCCCGAACCCTCCACCATGCTGTTGTTCGGGATCGGTCTGGCAGGTCTGGGGCTGTTGCGCAAGAAATCCGCTTGAGAGGGTCCTTCTTCCGAGCGCAGTCGCTTCCTGACTGCGAGGCCTTTGCCGTTTTCACCACACCCCGGTTGAGGAACGTCCAACCCCTGGAAAACTGATGGAGATTGCGAGCAGCCGCTCGGACGAGCTCGTCAACCTCGGAGCCCGTCATCTCTTATAATACTCCCCCATGCCGAGCCTGGCCCCCAAGAACGATTTCATGGGACTCGAAGGCTGTATCCACCTGGCCGCGGGCGGAGAGACTCCCCAACTGAAAACGATCAAAGAGGCACTGGGGAGGTTTGTCCGGGACAAGAGCTGCGGCGCCGAGGGCCGAGCCCGTTTCTTGGACATCTCACAGGAAGCTCGTGAACGCCTGGGGATGATGATGAAGGTCCCCGCCTCGGATATCGCTTTCCTGGGGAGTTGTTCCGACGCAATCAATCAGGTTTGCTGGTCGCTGCCCTGGCAGGAAGGCGACAACGTGGTCATCAATGACCTCGATTACCCCACCATGATCTATCCCTTCGCTCGCCTGGAGTCACGATATGGAGTGGAAGTACGCATCGTCAGGAGTCGAGACTTCGATCTCTCCACCCGAGACTTTGCAGAAGCGATTGATCACCGAACCCGCCTGGTCCCCGTCAGTCACGTCAGCTATCTGACAGGACTGCGCCATGACCTTCATGCCCTTGCAGAGATCGCCCATCACAACGGGGCTGCGATTCTCACCGACGTCTCCCACTCCCTGGGCGTCGTTCCGCTCGATCTGGCTGACATCGACTTCACGGTTTGCTGCACCTACAAGTGGCTCCTGGGCATTCACGGCCTGGGCATCTTCCACTGGAACCGGCGGCTTCAGCCACACTTCGACCCCCTGTTCATAGGCGCGGCCTCCGTTGAGGTGCATCCGCCCATTTCTGATCCAACCAGAATCGCCCCCAGGAAGGACGCCAGCCGGGTCACGGTTGGAAATCAGTCCTGGGTGAGTCTTTATGCTCTTGTCAACGGCCTCCGCTACCTGGAGGCGCTGGGCAGCGAGCAGGTGTACGACCATGTCCTGGGCCTGGCCGCCCTCACTCGGGCGCGTCTCCAGGAACTTGGCCTGGAGGTGATCACCCCCGCCCAACCCGGGCGTCACGCCGGTAACGTGGCGTTTCGCTGCCAAGGGTGGCAAGAACTCTCGGATCGGCTCGCGGCAGCCCGGATTCTGGTCTGGTGGGGACAGGGGCGAATTCGAGTCTCTCCTTTTGTCTACAGCGACGAGGAGGACGTGGAGGCACTGGTTGAGTTTCTCAAAGCTGATGGGCTGAAGGCCAAACACGGGGCTAGCGGAGCCGGGGGGTAAGGGTGGGCTCACGCCCTAGGGTTCTGCTGGCATTGCGAGCGCCCACCTGGAAGTTGACTTTCAACCGGATCTCACAGATCATGATCACGCCCTCGGAAGCGCCGTGGTTCCGGGATTTGGGTTCGGAGCGAAGCATCAAGTTCTCCTGCGGTAATACATAGTACGCAATGGAATTGCTGAGCCACGACATTCTGATCGTGGGTGGTGGCGGAGCCGGTTTGCGGGCGGCCATCGCCATTGGCGAAGAGAACCCCAGCTTGAGCGTTGGTGTCGTTTCAAAGGTGTACCCGATGCGCTCGCACACGGTCTCTGCGGAGGGTGGCGCAGCCGCGGTCGTCAAGCCCAACGACAGCCCGGACGAGCACGCCTACGACACCATATCCGGCGCCGATTGGATGGCCGACCAAGATGCGGTTGAAGCTTTTGTCAACGAAGCTCCCAGAGAGATGACTCAGCTCGAGCACTGGGGATGCCCCTGGAGCCGCGAGCCTGACGGGAGCGTGGCGGTACGACCCTTTGGAGGTATGACGATTGAGCGGACCTGGTTCGCCGCCGACAAGACCGGGTTCCACATGCTCCACACACTCTTTCAGACGGCGCTGAAGTTCAACAACATCACCCGCTACGACGAATGGTTCGTGACCAAGCTGCTCACTCACGATGGGCGCTGTCAGGGCGTGGCAGCGCTGGAGCTTCGCACCGGCCAGCTGCGTCCGATCGCAGGCAAGGCAGTGATTGTCTGCACAGGTGGAGCGGGACGGATTTTCCCCTTCACGACTAACGCAGCCATCAAGTCAGGCGACGGTATGGCGTTGGCCTACCGAGCCGGTGTTCCCCTCAAGGATATGGAGTTTATCCAGTACCACCCCACGGGCCTGCCGGGAACGGGAATTCTCATTACCGAGGCCTCCCGAGGCGAAGGCGGCATCCTGGTGAACAAGGAAGGATACCGTTATCTTCAGGATTACGACCTGGGGCAGCCGCTCGACATCAACGACCCCGGACACCCGCAGAAAAGGTCGATGGAACTCGGACCTAGAGACCGTCTGTCTCAGGCCTTCATCAAGGAACGAGAGAAGGGCCACACGATTGAAGGCACCTACGGTGACTATGTGCATCTGGACATCCGCCATATGGGGGAGAGAAAGATCGACAAGAAGATTCCTTTTGTGCGTGAATTGTGCCGCAACTATGTGGGGATCGACCCTGTGCATGAGCTGATCCCCGTGCGTCCCGTAGTTCACTACATGATGGGCGGAGTACACACCAATACCGATGGAGAGACTCCGCTGGCAGGATTGTTTGCGGCCGGCGAATGTGCCTGTGTGAGCATCAATGGGGCCAACCGTCTTGGGTCCAACTCGCTCACTGAGCTGCTGGTGTTCGGGGCGCGAGCGGCACGGAGGGCGGTTTGGTTCAGTGCCCGGCATGAGAGGATAGCGGCTGAGGAAATCCAGGCTCAGGCGCAAGCCGAACAAAAACGGATCCGGGAACAGTTCTTTCAGCCCAAAGGTGGCGAGGAAACCATCGCCGGGCTGCGAGCGGAAATGACCCATCAGATGGAAATTGGGGCCGGCATCTATCGCAACGAAGGTGCATTGCAAGAAACTTGCTTCCGCCTTCGGGAACTGAAGGAACGGTTCCTCCAGGTCGAGCTGGCGGACCACAGCCTGACCTTCAATACAGAACTGACGGCCGCCCTGGAACTGGAATATATGATCGACGTGGCCGAGGCGGTTGCCCACAGCGCCTCGATGCGGACCGAATCACGCGGCTCCCATCAACGTACGGATCATCCCCGGCGTGATGATGAGAAGTTTCTCAAACATTCACTGGCTTATCAGACCGAGAGCGATCCGCGCATCGAATATCTTGACGTTGTAGTCACCCGCTGGCCTCCTGGAGAACGCAAGTATGGCAATCCGCTGGGTGATGAAGGCCGAGAAGGGAATTGACAAGAGGAGGGGTGCAGACCACCCCGTGAACTTATGCCAGAAGAGACAGTGACTTTAGAAGTCTTCCGTTATCGGCCTGAGGAGGAAGACCACCCCCGTTACCAGGAGTATCGGGTCCCCTTCCGCAAGGACTGGGTGGTGCTCGACGCGCTCAATTACATTAAGGACCAGATCGACGGGACGCTGTCCTATCGCTGGTCCTGCCGGATGGGTGTTTGCGGAAGCTGCGGGATGATGGTCAATGGCGACCCCAAACTTACTTGTGCCACTTTTCTGCGGGACTATTATCCAAACCCGATTCGCGTTGACCCGCTCAACTACTTTCCCGTGATTCGGGATCTCATCATCAACATGGAGGACTTCCTGCACAAACTGGACGAGGTGCAGCCGTGGCTCATCCCCAAAGAAGAAAAGGCTGTCGAGGAGGGTGAGTACCTGCAGACGCCGGCGCAACTGGCCCACTACAAACAATTCAGCATGTGTATCAACTGCATGCTGTGCTACGCAGCCTGTCCGGTGTACGGGCTGAGTCCAGAGTTCCTGGGACCTGCAGCCATCGCTCTGGCCCAGCGCTACAACCTGGACTCGCGCGACGGCGGGGCCAAGGAGCGGGCTGAGGTGATTTTTCAAGACGAGGGGATCTGGGAGTGCACGTTCGTAGGAGACTGCACGCGGGTCTGCCCCAAGAATGTCGATCCGGCCGGGGCCATCCAGCAGGCCAAGGTCACGCACACCACGCAGTGGATGAAGGAAGTACTGATGCCGTGGGGGGACAGCTAGTGCAGCTGGGCTCTTCCCGGGTGTGAATCAGACATGACCCAGGAAACGGTTACGACCAAGGGCGCGCCAGGCACGAAGACCAGGGAATACGTGCGCCCCATGCCCGCCACCTGGTGGCTCAGGCGCAAGACCCACTTTCTGTTCATGCTTCGTGAACTGACTTCGGTGGCAGTGGGAGGATACGCCGTGTTGCTTCTGGTCCTGGCAGCATCAGCCCACCAGCGGGATTCGTTTCACTCAATCTTTGTGTGGCTGAAGGAATCTCGAGTGAGTATCGCTCTGCACGCTGTCGCACTGCCCATGGTCGTATATCACAGTGTCACCTGGTTCAACCTGACGCCCAAGGTCATGGTCGTGTGGCGAGGAGAAGAGCGGTTAAATCCACTACTGATCGCCGGCTCGCATTATGTAGCCTGGCTCGTTGTGTCGATTCTGATCGCCTGGATTGTGCTGGACTGAAGTCAATGGCCAAATCAAACGAGCCGGCCTTTTGGTCACTGTTCTCCAGCGGGGGGGTAGTGGCTGCTCTCTTCGTCCCGATCACCCTGATCTTGACCGGCATGGCTGTGCCCGCGGGTTGGATCCGAGAGGACGATCTGTTTAGCTTGATCCATCACCCCCTGACGCGACTCTATCTGTTCGTGCTCATTTCACTCCCTCTGTTCCACTGGGCACACCGCTTTCGCTATGCTGCGGCGGACCTGGGTTTGAAAGGTCTTGGTGTGGTGCTGCCGATCGTTTGTTACGGGGCAGCGATTCTAGGCACAGTGGCGGCCGTGTTCGTCCTGGCACGGCTCTAGCCCGGATTATGCAAGAGATCTGAATCCGAGTGAGAACTGGGCCCAGAAGAAAGGCCGTAGCTCTCTGATATAAAAGGGTTTACATAAAAACAACCCTAAACAGGAGCTACGGCTATGTTGAAAACAGTCTGCCAGAATACCCTGCCATTTCACAGCCACAGAGACATCACAGCTCGTTTTGATGGGGGGAGCCTCACTTCCGACGCAGGATGGTTGTTGTTTGGATCGCTGGATCGGCAACATCGATTGTGCGAGGGCTTCAGTTCGTGTATTGCGGAAAGCCGGGACCGACGCTACATTCGTCATGACCTGTTGAAGTTGATCCGACAACGAGTGTTGCAGATCGTGGCCGGCTACGAAGACTGTAATGACGCCGATACGCTGCGCTCCGATCCGATGCTCAAGACAGTCTGTGATCAGTTGCCCGAGAGCGATCCCGATTTGGCCACCCAGCCGACTTTCTCCCGCTTGGAGAACTCCGTCACCAAGAAGGATCTGATGCGTCTGAGCCGGTGGCTGCTACGCCGTTATGTGCGCTCCCTGAAGAAGAGACGTCCCGCCAAGATCATCCTGGATCTGGACAGTACCGACGACCACACTCACGGCCAACAGGAGTTCGCCTTCTACCACGGGTATTACCGAAACCACATTCTGCATCCTTTGCTGATCTTCGATGCCGCCACGGGAGACCTGGCAACAAGGGGGCTGCCTCTCACATCGTGCCCATTCTGAAGCGCGTCGTGGAGGCCATCCGACAAGCAGTGGGGACGGATGTCGAGATTGAGATTCGGGCCGACAGCGGCTTTGCCACGCCTCGGCTCTACGAGTTCTGTGAAGGTGAAGAGAATCAACTCCAATATGTCATTGGGTTAAGTCGCAACCCTCGCCTGCAGCGAGTGGTCGAGCCCCTGCTGGATTCGACTCGGGAAAGGTTCGTTGAGCGGGAGGAAAAACAGCGTCAGTTTGACGAGTTTCTTTATCGAGCCAAGAGCTGGGATCGATCCCGTCGCGTCATTGTCAAAGTGGAGGTCGATCAGCGCGGGATCAATCGTCGCTTTGTGGTCACCAACCGGGACGATCTCTGCTCCCAATCACTTTATGACCACTACACCGACCGAGGGCAGACCGAGAACTTCATCAAGGCCTTTAAGAATCATCTGAGCATGGACCGACTCAGCTGTCATCGATTCCTGGCCAACCAGTTTCGACTCCTCCTGCATGCACTGGCTTACCAGATGTTCGTGCCCCTGCGCGACTATCTGCACGGAACCCCCTGGCACAAGCTCGAAATCGAAACCTTACGTCGTCGTGTCCTCAAGATCGGGGCCCGGATCCGACAAACCACTCGACGCATCTGGGTCCATCTTTCCTCAGCCTTTCCCGAACAACCCCTCTTTCACCTCGTCTTGAGTCGCCTGAACTCCAGCTAGCTTCTCCCAGTTCCCCGAAAAACCGCTTCCGACACTCATCCAGGCCCAGATCTGTCTGAAATTCACTCCCCCAACCACTCAAACGCCTCGCCAACCGATATTCTTCGCAAATCCGCCTGTCACAACTGCCCGCTTCCGAGTTGGGCCACTTCTCGAGCCTTTTTTCAACACTGGACTACGGTTCTTGCATAATCCGGGCTAGTGGACTGATCGTCGCCTCACTCCAGAAGCGGAATAAAGGCATCCTCGGGGCTGGGCTGGAGGGAGTGATCCATGATCGTGCGGGCGCAGGCGTTCCAGCGCAGGATGGCATCATCGTGGCCCGGCTCCCGGATTTGCTCAGCCTGCTCGTACCATTCCATGGCCCGGCGCAAGGCCTCATAGGCGGCCGAACTGCAACCCGGAACTCCTTGCTGCAGCTTGGCTCGTCCCATCCTCTCGTAAACGATTCCTGAATAGTAGAAGCGTTCGTAATCATCCCCCAGATGGGCCAGGATTCTCTTGGCTCGCTGAAAGGTAGGTCCCAGGCGATGGCTGAACTGATCGGTCAAGGCCAGCAGGAGCACCTTGACCGTCTCCTGGTGATCCTCATCGACGCGCAGAATGTCGCGGCAAATACTTTCCGCCTGCGACGGCTCGTTGAGAAGTCGGTAGTGTTTGGCACGTTCCAGAGCACGACCAACCGCCTCAGGAGACAGTGGTTTCAAGTCGAAGTCCATCGAGTACCTCCAAACCGGTTTGGCTGTAATTGTAATGCTTTCAGACAGGCCTTTGCAGGCACTACAGGGGTGGGGGGGCCTCGGTCCTCGGGGGGCGGCGACCGTTTAGACCGGCCCGGGAGCGCTCCCGAGGACCGAGGCCACTCCACGCTTCGAGTCTTCAATCTTCCGTTTTGTAGTCCGGGTTGGGTATGGGCATTTGAGCCTGCATCTTCTTCCTCCAGTCGTGCAGGAGGCCCCTCAACTCGTCCACCTTGTCGGGACGGGTTGCGGCCAGGTCGTTCCTCTCTCCGACGTCCTCGGCCAGATTGTAGAGCTCGACCCGGTTGTCTTCGTACAACTCCACCAGTCGCCAGTTCCCGGCCCGTACAGCTCCATAGGGTGTCGCCCCTCCCTGGTGGTAGTGGGGGTAGTGCCAGAACAGGGCTTGCCGTCCCAGGCCCTTCGAGGAGTTCCCCAGAATGGGGACCAGACTGACTCCGTCGACACTGCGGTTGTGCTGGGGATTCCCTTCCACTCCGGCCATCTCCAGAATCGTGGGGTAGTAATCAACGTGCATCACGGGCTCGCTGGAGACAGACCCGGGCGATGTAACACCAGGCCATCGCACCAGCGTTGGAACCCGGACACCCCCCTCATAGACCGATCCCTTGCCGGCTCGAAGAGGCGCATTGTTGGTGGGCCCGCCGTCTATCCAGGGTATGTCCAGCCCACCGTTGTCCCCGGTCATGATGATGACGGTGTTGTCCTCGATTTTCAGCTCTTTCAGTTTCGCCAGAATTCGAGCAACGCTCTCGTCCAGGCTGTGAAGCATGGCGGCATACACCGGGTTCGTGTGCTGAGCCTCCGGGTTCACCCGGCCCTCATACTCTTTGACCAGTGCCGGTTTGCCTTCAATAGGAGTGTGCACGGTGTAGTAAGGAAAGTAGAGAAAGAACGGATCCTCGGCCCACTGTTCAATGATTTCCAGCGCTTCGTCGGTGAGACGGTCGGTCAGATAGTCTCCCTCCTGGCCTCCCGGCGGCAGCGGGTAGACCCGTCTCTTCCCTTTTTGATACGGATGGAAATAGCTTCCCGGCAGCCCCCATTCGTTCCCCCCGATGTTGATGTCGAAGCCGTGAGCGTCCGGAAAGTTCTCTGGTAGATCCGGCTCGTGTGTCGGCATCAGGTGCCACTTTCCGACATGGGCTGTCTTGTAGCCGGCCTCTTTCAGTGCTTCCGCAATGGAGACATGACGATGCTCCAGGCGCATCGTCCAGTCCGGGACACTCAGTTTGGCTCCAGGGGGGCCTCCCCAACCGGGAATCCAATCCGTCACGTTGAGTCGAGCCGGATACATCCCTGTCATGATGGCAGCCCGGGAAGGAGAGCAGACGGTACATGCCGAATAGCCATTGCTGAACCTGAGACTCTGGGAGGTGAGCTGGTCGATGCTGGGAGTCCGGTAGAAATCACTGCCGTGCCCGCTGGCGTCACGCCAGCCCCAGTCGTCCACCAGCAGGAAAATGAAGTTGGGCCGCTTTTCGGGTTGCCAGGACGGGGCACTGCAACCGACGCAGCCGAGAACCAGACCGATCAGCGGAAGTCTCAGGATTCGAGGGGAGTGCATAGACCTGAGCGTAGCAATTCCAGATTCCAGGTTCCAGAATAGAAAGTGGGAGGGGCCTCGAGCGCGACTCTGCCTTTCAAATACTCAATCTGGGCTTTGGAATCATTCAGGTCGGCAGGCCTGAACAACGTTCTTTGACAACCAGACAACCGGGTCCATGTTGGTTTTTGGATTGCTGGGCGATTCCCTTTCCGTGAGTCGGATCAGAATCCGCTTTGCTTTCCTTTAGAAAGGAGGTGATCCAGCCACAGGTTCTCCTACAGCTACCTTGTTACGACTTCACCCCAATCATGAGCCACACCGTCGACGCCTGCCTCCCTTACAGGTTAGCTCGGCGGCTTCTAGTACAGCCCACTTTCGTGATGTGACGGGCGGTGTGTACAAGGCCCGGGAACGTATTCACCGTGGCATGCTGATCCACGATTACTAGCGATTCCACCTTCATGCAGTCGAGTTGCAGACTGCAATCCGAACTGAGGATGGCTTTTTGAGATTCGCTCACTCTTGCGAGTTGGCTGCTCTTTGTACCATCCATTGTAGCACGTGTGTAGCCCGGGGCATAAAGGCCATGAGGACTTGACGTCATCCCCACCTTCCTCCGGCTTTTCGCCGACAGTCTCCGTAGAGTGCCCAGCTTTACCTGATGGCAACTACAGACAAGGGTTGCGCTCGTTGCGGGACTTAACCCAACATCTCACGACACGAGCTGACGACAGCCATGCAGCACCTCTGAACAGACCTCCGAAGAGGACACTTCCATCTCTGGCAAGCTTCCTGCACAGTTCAAACCCCGGTAAGGTTCTTCGCGTTGCGTCGAATTAAACCACATGCTCCACCGCTTGTGCGGGCCCCCGTCAATTCCTTTGAGTTTCAATCTTGCGATCGTACTCCCCAGGCGGGGTACTTAACGAGTTATCGACGACACTGACAACCTTCCCGCTGCCAACACCAAGTACCCATCGTTTACGGCCAGGACTACCGGGGTATCTAATCCCGTTTGCTCCCCTGGCTTTCGCGCCTCAGCGTCAGTTGCTGTCCAGCAAGCCGCCTTCGCCTCAGGTGTTCCTTCTGATATCTACGCATTTCACCGCTACACCAGAAATTCCGCTTGCCTCTCCAGCACTCAAGTCCGATGGTTTTCCGGGACCTTCCCGGGTTGAGCCCGGGGCTTTCACCCGAAACTGCTCGGACCGCCTACGCGCCCTTTACGCCCAGTAACTCCGAACAACGCTTGCCCCCCCCGTATTACCGCGGCTGCTGGCACGGAGTTAGCCGGGGCTTGCTGCCGGGGTACCGTCACTTCTTCGTCCCCCGAAACAGAAGTTTACAACTCGAAAGCCTTCTTCCTTCACGCGGCGTTGCTGCGTCAGGGTTTCCCCCATTGCGCAAAATTCCCCACTGCTGCCTCCCGTAGGAGTCTGGGCCGTGTCTCAGTCCCAGTGTGACCGTCCGTCCTCTCAGACCGGTTACCGATTGTCGCCTTGGTAAACCTTTACTCCACCAACTAGCTAATCGGACGCGGGCCCCTCCTGGGACATCCCGTAGGACTTTCCCTAATGCAATCTCTTGCACCAGGCTTATGCGGTATTAGCACCAGTTTCCTCGTGTTATCCCCCTTCCCAGGGCAGGTTACCCACGCGTTACTCACCCGTTCGCCACTCTACTCATCCCCCGAAGGAGATTTTCTCGTTCGACTTGCATGTGTTAGGCACGCCGCCAGCGTTGATTCTGAGCCAGGATCAAACTCTCAAATTGATCTCTGGACCATGCTGTCTGGTTGTCAAAGAACGTTGCTCAGAGCGGCCCCGAAGGGACTCTCTCGCAAACCGCTTATTCTAACTCCTCTTCCCCTCCCCGTGCAAACTCGGAAGAGTAATTCCAGGTTCCACGTTATTCCATAACCAGAAACAGTGCGTGGCAGAAAGGGGGAGGCGGGCTCGGGGTGGCGAACGTTTAGACCGGCCCGAGAGCCACCCCGAGTCCGCCTTCCCCTTTCTGTTCACTTCAGGCGTTCAGGTCAAAGAGCGGGAGGGGCCTCGGCCCTCGAGAGCGCTCCCGGGCCGGTCTAAACGGTCGCCGCTCCCGACGCCCGAGGCCCCTCCCACTCTAGCCTGGAACACTGGGAGCTTGGAATGTGGATTCTGGAATTCAGTTAATGAGCGACCTGGGGCGGCTGTAGGGTTCCTTGTAGAGCTTAGCTGCCTCTTCATCGATCCCCATATAAGTGATGCCGCTGTTCTGGACCTTTGTGTATTCGGCCTGGGCCCGCTGCCGCTCACCCAGGATGTCGTAGATTTTCCCCAGGTGGAGCTGGGTATAGGCCTCCACCCAATCGGGCTTCAAGTCTCCATTAAGGGCGTCCCGGAAACTGTTGGCTGCATTCGTAAAGCTGTGCTGCTGAAAATAGGTCTGGCCCAGACGAAAGTGGGACAGGCTGCTGCGCGGTTCAATGGCCTTTCCCTTTTCATACTCGCGGATGGCCGGTATGAATTCTGAGCGCTCCCGATACTCATCCCCGATGGCTATATGAACCCTCACCCTCATCACTTCCGAATCGCGGAGGATCTTTCCCTTCGGGTCAATAACGATACGCAGGGGCATGGTCTCGACCTCGAAATTAAAAGGCGTGTTCCGCCCTCCAAAGTTCAGCAACTTCTCTTCGGCCTGGCCTTTGGTCTCAATCCGGATGTCCATCGGCATCTTGAACAGCTCAATGTCCTGCTCGATCTTTCCCCGGATCCGGAATCCACCCTGGGCCAGCTTGAAGACCTCGTAGGAGACCCGAAACTCGGGAACTCCAGTCGACTCCACCCACTGCAGAAAGAACCAGCCATAGTCTGTTCCCGTCTCCCGGTTCACATACTCCACAAACTGGTGCGTCGTGACCTCACCGCGGACGACCTGCTCTTGATACCACTGCTTGAAGAGAGGATTGAAACGATCCGATCCAACTAACTGGCGCAGCATGTAGAGGACCCACGCACCCTTCGCAGCCACCACCGATTCAAACTCCGGTGACCCGGCTTTCAGTCCGTATCCTTCGATGGTCGGAGCCCTCTGTTCGTACTTGAGAGCGTTGACCGACAAGCGGGCAAGTTCGGTCTCGAAAAACTCCGGCTTTTTCTCCTCCAGGTAACGGAGAGCGGCATAGGTCGAGAATCCGTGGCGAAGCCAGGCATCAGTGCCGGAGAGAATCTCAACCGCGTAAACAAACCACTGATCGGCGACCCGGGTAGTCATTTTCATCAGCGGGAACGCCTTGGACTCGAGAATTCCCTCCTCCAGCAGGATCATTCCTTCGGCTCCAGTCACGGGGAACCGCACATTGCCAATGTCGATCAGGTTGAGCTGCTGAATCTGAAGATCCCCGAATTCCTCTGAGAAAAACTCCGCCATTTGAGCAATTTCGCCGGCAAAGGGCGCAAAATCGCCCTCGAAGTCTTCAGACGCGTAAAAAGTCACGGGGATCGGCTCGGCCTCGTGGCGGTCTCGAAAAAGCCGGCCCACCACGACCGGAAACTGTCCGATGTCCCGGTCGCTGACCCAGGTAAACTGCTCGTGAACACCAAAGGTGTCGATTTGCTGCAGTTCCCCAGGGGAAACCACCGTAAATCCAAGAGGAACCCTGACTTTGAGGTTGAGAGTGGCTTCATCCACCGGAAGGTGGTGCTGCGGAAACCACTTGCCTTCGGTCAAGAGGAAGGCTCCCTCGGGACCAATCAGGGCCAACTGGGTGATGGGCGCATCTTCCAGGTAGGCATATTCCTCGCGGTCCAGTACTCCATCGAAGCGAAATGTCAGAGTGCGGGTTTCGCCTGATCTGAACGGGTCTGGGCCCCGCACCGCCATGCGCGAACTGTCGAAGTTATCGAAACTCTGCTGATAGGCCACGTTGTTCTCATCCAGAACATCCTGGAGGCTGATTCGATTGTTGATCTCAAAAGGGACCGACACCGTGTCTTCGATGACATCGAAAGTGACCCGGGCGCTGCCCTTGATGGAGCTCCGATCCGGTGTAATCTCCACATCGATTTCGTAACTGAGAACGTCGATTCTGGGCTGGCCTCGAGAGACAGCAGCATCCTGAGCGTGAAGTCCCACGGTCATCAGTGCCAGGACGAGAGCAGATGTAAATCTCATATCTATCGAGCCTCAACGAGGGTGATAATTTCTTTGGCTGTTTCCTGGTACGCATCAAGCGTTCCCAGTTTCTTTGATGCAATCTCGAGATTTTGTTTCACTTTCTGCATTTTGTCGGGGCTCGTCAGCAAGTCGAGCAGGTAGGCTGCGATCTCCTTGCCCTGTGCATCCCCCTGCACGAACTCGGGGGCAATCTGACACCCTGCTACCAGGTTAGCCAGGCAGTAACTCTCGGCTTTCACTAAGGGACGGAGTAAACGATAGCTAAGTTCCGACATCCGGTAAACCATGGCAAAGGGCACCTTCAAAACCATTGCCTGCAGTGTACTCGTTCCACTTTTGACGATCGCACAGTCAGCCCAGGGAAGCTGTCCCTCAATCGGCCCTCGCACCATCTTCAGATCCACTTCGGATCCTTGATTCTCCTGCCATTTTTCGTAAACGCCAAGCAGATGCTCATCGTCCACTTCTGGTGCGGCAACCACCCGGAAGGAACAGGGAAGCCGGGAGTGAACCAGGGCTGCAGCCTCTAGCTGAATCGGAAAGATCTGATCGATTTCCTTACGCCGGCTGCCAGGCAGAAGCGCAATTCTGGCCCGGCGGCCATTGGGCGAAATCGCATGATCGGCACCCTTTGCCGTTCTCAACCTGGACATCGGATTGCCCACATAGACAGCATCCACTCCATGGCGGCGATAAAACTGCACCTCAAAGGGCAGGATCACGAGCATTCTGTCAACGTGGCGCCGTACGCTGCTCACGCGTCCCGGCCGCCAGGCCCAGATCTGAGGGCTGATGAAGTAACAGACCGGGATTCCCTGTCTGCTCAGACGAGAGGCGAGTCTCAAGTTGAATTCCGGGAAGTCTACCAGGACGGCCAGAGCCGGCGGCGACCGCCGGACGCGTTTCTGGATCCTGCGGAAAAGACGCAGGTAGTCAACCAGATTCGAACAGGCCGCAACCGGGCCGATGGCAGCCAAAGAGTCGATTCGCGCCATCAGCTCAACGCCCTGTTCGGCCATCCTGGAGCCACCAGCGCCGAACCAGTGATAGGCTTCGGGACTCAGGCCCCGCAGAGCCCGAACCACCTCGGCGGCGTGCTCCTCACCCGAGGTCTCTCCGGCAACCACCAGAATCGATTTCACTGCAGTACTCACTGGACGCGAGAACGGATCCACCCACCTCCGAGAACCCGATCCTCGGAATAGAATACGGCCGCCTGACCGGGAGTGACCGACATCTGCGGCTGATCGAAGACAACACTGGCTGACCAGCTGCCGGTCTCATCGGAGCGATTCTCACGACTCAGATGCAGGGTCGCTGCCGCTTCGCGGTGGCGGGAGCGAATTCGCACTGAAGCCCGGATCCGAGGTTGGAACCGCCCGTTGACCAAAGAAACTCTCTCAGCTTCCAACCCCTTCGAGAACAGGTCCTCCCTGTAACCGACAACAACCGCTTTTCGATTCGTTTCGATTCTCAGCACGTAAAGCGGTCGCTGGTGTGCGATCCCCAGACCCCTGCGCTGACCGATCGTGAACTGATAGCAGCCCCCGTGATCCCCCAGCTGAGTCCCGTCCTTGAAAAGAATGGGGCCGCTTTCTTGAGCCCGCATCGCGGGCACAAAATCAGCGTTGATTTCTTCGCCATGACGACGAATGAAAGCAGCATAATCGCGGTCCGGAACAAAGCAGATCTCCTGGCTATCCGGTTTTCCGGCCGTGGCGAGACCCGCTCTCTTGGCGATTTGTCGAATCCTTTCTTTGGGGGTGTCTCCCACCGGAAAGAGCGTTCGGGACAGCTGGTTCTGGTCGAGTTCGAACAGGTAGTAGGATTGATCCTTGCCGGCATCGGCACCCTTGTGGAGGGTGTAACCCTCGTCCGGGGAGTGTTCGATTCTCGCATAGTGGCCAGTAGCCACCTTCTGAATACCGACCTGCTGTGCGAACACCATTAGCCGATCAAACTTCAAGAAGGTATTGCAGCGCGTGCAGGGCAGCGGCGTGCGCCCGCTCAGGTAATCCCCGATAAAGGGCTCAATCACTCGCCGCTCGAATTCCTTTTCGAGATTCAGGACATAGAAGCGCAATCCCAGCTCTTCGGCAACTCTTCGGGCGTCGTAGACATCATCCAGAGAGCAACAGCTGCCCACCTGGTGGCGGCCGTCGGACTTCGGATTGCGGCGATAGTCCCACAGCTGCATAGTGCAGCCGACCACCTGAAAGCCGGACTCCTTGAGGAGCAAGGCCGCCGTGGAACTGTCCACACCTCCACTCATCGCAAGCAGCACGGGCTCACTGTTGGGGGGAGGTGTGGTCTCCGTCAGGTCCATACGACGCCTCTTGAATAGGTCTCAATCTGTGCCGATCCCATCGGAACTTCGTAGGGATTCGTATCCTTCGCACGTTCTTCGAAATCGAGACTGATGGCGTTGTAGGCTCGAACCAGATCCGAGGCCAGCGCCTGCAGCTGCTCCTGGTACTCGGGCCGCCTGGGAAAGCTCCAACCCAGTTCTTCCTCCCGGAGAAGGCAAAAACCGTCCTCCAGAAAGATTCGGCTCAGGCTTTCACGGCCGGAGGAAAATAGTTGCTTCAGATCAGCCTCCAGGCCCAGGAACTGATTACTCTCCAATCCTTCCTCCGAGCTGAGCATGTCCAGCAGCATTCTTTCCAGCCTCAAGAATCGATGAAAGAAAAGCTCACTCAAGTTTCTCATTGTGGCGGAACGCTCCACCAGCAGGCCTTCCCGGCAACGGATCAGAAAGTCGTCGAACGACTCCGCTCTTTCAGAGTAGGTCCCCAGCTCGCGGCTGTGCCAGATGCGTGGGCCCGGGAGGCGCTCCACATAATCCGCGATCAGATCCTCTGCCTGTTCCGGCCAGGCAACGGGTCGCGGCGCATCGGCAGGTTCCAGTTCCTCGAGAGACACCTCGCGGACCATGTCGCGGGTCCACTTGAGCTCCCAGTCCTGCAGCCAATCGGCCAGAAAAAGGAACTTGCGGCTTCCATTGTATCCGGAACGGACATCCTGGATGTCGACTTTGACCTCGAAGAGAAGCTTCGGTTGTTCGGTAGCTGAAGTGTGCAGTAGACGATAGTGAGCCAGCGCCATGCAATCCCGATCGCCAGGGAAGTTAGGCCGGATTATAGCACGGACTTCAGCTGCACGCGGCCATAGAAGAGTCGGGATTTCACGGTTCCCTCGGCTACCTGAAGCCGCTCTGCGATCTCCCGAATCGTGAATCCGTCCAGATCGTGCAGGCGAACCACATCGCGGTGTTTGTCTCCGAGACGGCTCAAAGCCCGTTGAACGCGGTCTCTGATCTCCGCCCTTCTATAGGTCTCAAAAGGACTGGGCCGCTTGAGATCCAGGATCACCTTCTGGTCGGATACATCCCCGTCGGTGCGCTGCTGATGCTTCTTGTTCCTGCGCAGGATCTCCAGGCAGGCGTTGATGGTGATTCGGTTGATCCAGGTACCCAGCTTGGAATCACCTCTGAACTTACCGGCGGCCCGGTGGACGTTGATGAAGGTCTCCTGAAGAGCATCCTGGGCCGATTGCTCTTCCTTCAGTATCCGCAGTGCCGTGCGATAGATCTTCTGCCGAAAACGATTGAACAGTTCCTGAAAAGCAGCGTCCTCCTGAGCTTGAACTCGAGCCATGAGATTGGCTTCCAGTGGTGAAGTCCCGGCAATGTATGTCGCCATTACAACCTCCGCCCCCTTTCATAGCAAACGGCGTGCCAATTCTCCTAACTGTCTGATTTTATCGAGCTTAGGTAGATTTCGACAGATCGAAACTGTTTAACTCTCTTACACCCCAACCTTAGCCAGCACCGGATTAAGTTGTTGATAAAAAAAGACTTACCTCTATGTAAATAGAGTTAACAGCAAATGTTAATCTGTCTAACGATTCTGGTACTGTTTCAGCTTGGAGATGATGGTCTGACGGGTGATGCCAAGCGTCTGGGCGGCCTTGCTCTTGTTGTTGCCGTGGGCCGCCAGGGCCTCCAGGATGAGCCGTTTCTCCAGGGTGGAGAGCTGATCTCTGAGGGAGAGCTCTTCTTCGTGTGACTGCAGGCGCGAGTAGCGGATCCGCTCAGCCAGGTGGGCGGCGCTGATCTCAGGTTCCGATTGACAAAGTATAGCGACGCGCTCCATTTCATTCTCCAGTTCCCGAACATTCCCTGGCCAGGAGTAGCTTCGGAGAAGCTTGAGGGTTGTATCTGCAAGGGCCACGGAAGCCTTCCCCAGGCGTGAACAGGCTATCGCCAGAAAGTGCTTTGCCAGGACTTCAATGTCAGCACGTCGGGCCCTCAAAGGGGGAACCGTGACCGAAAAGACATTCAGCCTGAAGAACAGATCCTGGCGGAATCCACCTGCATCGACCATGTCGTCGAGGCGGCGGTTGGTGGAAGCAACGACCCGCACGTCGATCATCCTGGTATTGGTCTCCCCCACGGGCAGGATTTCGCCTTCCTGCAGGACCCGCAGCAGTTTGATCTGGAGCCCCAAGGGAGCATCTCCGATCTCGTCCAGAAAGATGGTTCCCTGGTCGGCCTGACCAAAAAAGCCCTTGGAGTCACTGGTGGCTCCCGTAAAGGCCCCTTTTCGATGTCCGAAGAACGCGCTCTCCACCAGGTCCGCAGGAACCGCGCCGCAGTTGACGGGAACAAAGGGTGCTTCGTGACGACCACTCTTCTGGTGGATGTAGCGAGCCATCAGCTCTTTTCCCGTGCCGGTCTCGCCCTGGATCAGCACAGTCGAGTCGGTCTCCACGACGCGATCCACAAGATCCAGCAGCTGTTTCATCTCGCGACTCTCGAAAATAAACTCCGATCCGGAATGCTGGAGACGTTCTACCTCCTGCCGCAACTCACGGTTCTCCCTCTGCAACTGCTGGTTCGCTTGCTCGAGTTGGCCGGCCAGGCGGGAGTTTTCCTGCTTCAGCTCTCGATGCCGAATCTCCTGCTTGACACTCTGCTGGAGGGTAAAGGGGTCCCACGGCTTGGTGATGTACCGATGGACGTGACCCTCGTTGATGGCATCCATCAGGTCTTCCACTTCCGTGTAACCGGTGAGAATGATGCGTACAGCATCCGGCTGCACGTTGAGCGTTCGTTTGAGGAGTTCGACACCGCTCATTCCATGCATCCTCTGGTCCGTTATGATGGCATTCACAGGGTGGTCCTTCAGCACTTCCAGCGCCTCCTTTCCCCCCGTGGCCTCATAGACTCGGTACTCTCCTAGAAAGGTTCGCCTGAGCTTTTGCAGATTGGCGGCTTCGTCGTCGACGACCAGAAGGGTTTGCCTGTGGTTCTCCGGTTCAGACTTCACTCTGGATCTTCCAGTGGGAGCTGGATGGTAAAACGAGTTCCCTGATTCACTTCGCTTTCTACCTCAATGGTGCCCTGATGCTGCCGGATGATGCCGTAGGATATGCTCAGTCCTAGGCCGGTCCCGAGACCCACGCCTTTGGTGGTGAAAAAGGGTTCGAAGATGCGATTTAGATGTTCTTTCGAGATCCCGACTCCATTGTCCTCAACCTCGATCACCGCCCGCCCGTTGCTGCGATGGGTTCGAACCCAGATATCTCCCTGGCCTGGAATCGCCTGACACGCGTTGGTGAGGAGGTTCATAAACACCTGGCTGAGCTTTCCGGAGTGACAGGGAATCCTGGGGAGTTCCGAGTAGTCCTTATGAACCTGAATGCGGTCCCTATACTCATGGCGAATCAGATTGAGCGCCAGCTCGATCGACTCATGAAGGTCAACGGGCCGGAGTTCGTCGCTGTCCATTCGCGAGAAAGCCCTCAGATCTCCAATGATCTCGTGGATGCGTCGGGCTCCCTCTTCGAAGTTGCGAATCAGTTCATCCAGATCCTCCAGGATGAAATCAAAGCCCTTCTCCTGCTTCCGCTCCTCAATGGCCCGGGCAGCGGCCGGATCCAGGTTGGCGCTCTTTTCGAGCATCTGCAGAAGCGTCTTCATTTCTCCCACATACTGCTTGAGAAAGTCCGTGTTTCCGTAAATGAAGTTCAGAGGGTTCTTGATCTCGTGCGCGATTCCGGCCACGAGCTGGCCCAGAGAGGCCATTTTCTCACTCTGAACCAGCTGCACGTGAGCCTCTTTCAACTCTTCATAGGCTTCTTCGATCGTGCGTCGGCTCTCTTCCAGTTCTTCCGTTCGCTCCAGGACCTTCTCTTCGAGCCGCCGGTTGAGTTCGATGAGAGCCTGGCTTCGTTCCTCCAATGACTTCGTCATGTCATTGAAGGTGGCAGCCAGTTCACCGATCTCGTCACGGCTGGAGATCTTTACACGCTGCGTGGAATCTCCCCGGGCAATCATTCGCGCCGTGGTCGTCAGCTCTTTCAAGGGAGTCGTAAACTGCCGCGCTGCCCAGAAAGTGATCAGAACAACCAGTACGGAAGACAAAAGGGCACCGGCGATCAGAATATTCTTGAGCTCCTGGACGGGGGCAAAGATGTCCTCGTCGTCGATCCCGACGCCGCACACCCAGTTGAAGTGCTCGTGGTCAATTTCTGCCAGCCCGCTGATCTTGGCAGTGCCCGGAGGATACTCATAATCGACATGTCTCACATCATTGACCACCGGGTCTCGCAGCATCTCTTTGACCGCCTCGGAGACCCGCGTCAGACCGTGGTCCAGGACCAGGCTGGTTCCGTAGTTGTTGCGATTCGAGACAGTTTCGGTCCTTCTCAGAATCCGATTCCGCCGTAACTTGTGCCCGAGGATCGTGTCTCCGTCTCGATCAAAAAGGAATCCGTATCCGGAACCGAGTGAACGGTTCTCGAGCTCCTCCTCCAGGACGTCCAGGATCTCTTGAATGTACTCCCAGTTCATGAGACCCAGAATTCCCCCGATCACAATCTGTTTCTCGTTGTGAATCGGGACGGCAAATCCGATCGAGTACTGGAGCATTACGTCTTCATCCTGGTAGGAATAGAGTTGCCCTATCAGGGGGGATTCATGCCAGGCAATGAATCCCGGCTTATCTCCGCGCACCTCCCGCAACCACAGTTTGTCCGGCGTGTAGCGGGTCAGATCTTCTCCCAGCAGAGCTTCGATCCGCGAGGCATCCAGTTCCTGCGACTCCCCCTGCGGCCCGGACGCCCGGCTGATGCCGTTCATGAGACGGATCCGACCCTCAACGTCAAACAAGATCAGCAGATCATAGACCTCGTGAATCTGTACCATTTCATTGAGTAAACCCCGGGGGACGGGCGCCTCGGGACTCATCATGAAATCGCGAAAGAAGAGACGCAGTGTCCAGATCTCCTCCTGGCGCTCTACCAGGCTGAGCCGAATCGTGTTGGCCATGCCCTGGGCAATCTGCTCCAGATAGAGGGCAATCCGGTCTTCTGTAATGCGTCCTTTGGCCTGGTAATAGGAGAAAAAGGAGATCCCTATCAGCGGAATCAGGCACAGGGGCAGTATCAGAATCAGCAGTTTCTGCCGGAGAGTCCACTTCAAGAGCTTTTCGGACCTCCCTAATAGGCGAGCTTCCAGGTTAAGTCTTTTAACAGTATAACCGACAAATATGTTAACAGTGGAAAACCTTGCGGGAATCACTTTCGTTGCGGGAGTGTGTCGATCTTCGGGCGCTACGCCGTCGCTTCCGAAGATGTCGGCCTGACGGCCGCCACGCAGTCGCTAAAGCTCCTGCCTCTGAACGTTCCTTCGCAGTTACGGTTGCTTTCGGCCTGAGGGCCGGGGTCCCTGAGGTAGCCTTCCGGTCCGCCGAGCGTACAGAGGCGCGAGTCTTGACGAGTGCGCAACGAGGAACGCGGAACGCGGAACTCCCTAGTAAGAAAGATAATTCTCCAACTCCCAGGAGTGAACCTGGCCGATATAGGCATCCCACTCCTGCTCCTTGGCACTGCGAAACTGCTTGTAGATGTGGGGTCCCAGCGCCTTCTGAATCACCTTGTCGCGTGACAGCCAGTGGATAGCCTCCTTCAAGTTCCCGGGGAGGGACTCGATCCTGTGTTTGCGGCGGTCGCGAATACTCATGGTGCCAATGTTCTTCCGCACAGGAGGAGGGACCTGGAGCCCGGACTCGATTCCGTCCAGCCCGGCCTTGAGCATGACCGCCAGGGCCAGATACGGGTTGCAGCTGGGATCGGGCATCCTCACCTCGCAGCGGGTGGAATCTCCCCGACGCGAAGGCAGCCGTACCAGTGGACTCCGGTTCTGCTCGGACCAGGAAACGTAGGTCGGTGCCTCAAAGCCTGCAACCAGGCGCTTGAAGGAATTGACGATCGGATTGGTGATGGCGCAGTAGCCGCGCGCATGGGTAAGCAGTCCAGCGATGTAGTAACGGGCGATCTCGCTCAGCTCGCCCTCGGACTGAGGATCATAGAAGGCGTTTTCCCGTCCACGGTAGAGAGATTGGTGCACATGCATGCCCGAGCCAAAAAGAGCGAAAATGGGCTTGGGCATAAAGGTGGCGTACAGGCCATGATCGAGCGCCACCTTGCGGGCAACAAACTTGAAGGTGGCAATGCGGTCGGCCAGGATCAGGGCATCGTGATCCTTCAGATCAATCTCATGCTGGCCCGGCGCGATCTCATGGTGAGCTCCCTCTACACCGACTCCCATCCGTTCCAGTGTTTCTACAATCTCCTGGCGAGCCACCTCGCCACGGTCAGCCGGTGTGAGATCAAAATACCCTCCACTGTCACGGGTCATCGTGGTCGGTTTGCCGTCGCTCTTGCACTGAAAAAGAAAAAACTCAATCTCAACTCCGATTCGCACTTGGAAGCCCAGCTTTCCGGCTTCGTCCAGAGCCGTCTTCAGACAGTTTCTCGGGCATCCGTCGAAGCGGCTCCCATCCAGCTGTCGGACGTCGCAGATGAGGCGTGCGACACGCCAACCGGGAGACTCCTCCCAGGGAAGAACGCTCAAGGTGGAAAGATCCGGATGGAGCAGCATGTCCGACTCCTCCACACGTGAAAACCCCTCGATGGAGGAACCGTCAAAGAGAATCTGGCCTTCCAGCGCCTTTTCGAACTGACTGGAGGGAACTTCCACGTTCTTGTTGCGGCCCATCAGATCCGTAAACTGAAGGCGCAGAAAGCGAACACCCTCGTTTCGGCAGGTTTTCAAGACTTCTCGTGTATCCATTACGGTCGCGCCTCCTGGTTGTCCGCTTCTCAATGGCGACGCTCAAATGATCCAGTCTCTGAGTGTCGACCTCGAACCCGAGCCCCACGCCTGCGGGAGCCTCGATAGTTCCATCCGCTGAGACCTCAACTGATGGGTGGATGATATCGGTTTCATAATACCGTTTACTGGCCGATACGTCGCCGGGCAGGGTGAAGTTCGGCAGTGTGGATAGAGCGATGTTGTGGGCACGACCGATTCCGGTTTCCAGCATGCCTCCACACCAGACCGGAATCTGAAGTTTCTGACAGAGATCGTGAATCCGAATCGCCTCGCTATGCCCACCGACTCGACCAGTCTTGATATTGATGATGCGACAGGACTCCATCTCGATCGCCAGCTCGGCGTCGCCGCTGTGGCGAATGGACTCATCCAGACAGATAGGGGTCCTCAGGGATTGCTGCAACTGGGAATGGTGAAGAAGATCGTCGAATTCGAGCGGCTGCTCGAGCATGAGCAGATCGAATTCGTCGAGTTGCTGCAGGTGTGAGAAGTCTGATGCGCTGTAGGCGGCATTGGCATCCGCCATGAGGGCCACCTGAGGGAACTCCCGTCGGACCTCCCTGACGACCTCCACGTCCCAGCCGGGCTTGATCTTGATCTTGATTTTCCGGTAACCATCCTGCAATTCAGAGGCGACTCGTTGCAGCAGATCGTCGATGCTCTTCTGGATGCCGATCGACACTCCGCAGGGCACCTCTGTTTGCGTACCTTTCATCAACTTCCACAACGGTTGTCCGGTTTGTTGAGCTTTCAGGTCCCAGACCGCTGCCTCCAGGGATGCCCTGGCCATCGGGTACCCTCGGACGCGCCGAAAAAGGTCGCCTACACCCCCTGGATCGGACACATCCTGGCCCAGCAGTGCCGGAATCAAGTAATCCTGCAGAATCTGCCAGCTACCTGCAACCGTCTCGTAAGTATAAAAAGGACGTTCCCCGGCCACGCACTCGCCCCACCCTGTCAACCCCTCACTGCGAGCCTCTATCAGCAGAACCAGACGGTCGCTTGTGATCCCAAAGCTTGTCTCAAAAGGAGACACCAGGGGCAGTCGAATCTGACGAATTGTCAGTTCTTCAATTCTCATCAGGTCGAACTCGTACCAGTTTGTAATAGGACCGAAGGCCCGTCGGGTCCTTCCGTCGCACCAGACCGGTGACTTGATAGCCCGAATTCAAGTAGTGCAGCAGAGCTTCCCTGGTTCGAAGCCTCCACTGCAAAGCAGTGTCCAGGCTTCTCTCCTTCACATCTTGAATGGAGCCGGGTATCTCGACGCCGACACAGGGTGAATCGAGGCTCAGATCTGTTGTTCCGGGGCGCCGCAGATCCTCCCGTCCTGCCTCACTCTTGAGCGCCAGCGGGAGCCCGCGCAGTCCTGTGTTGCTGGTCTGCTCAGCCTCGGTCGGGGACGCAGCGAGGTGCCATTCGGCCAGGAACCGATCGGTACCGAGTGCGGAATGGAGTTCACTGGAGGTCTTTTCCCCGTACAGATTCACGTAGTATCGCTTCACAACAGCGTTCAGCTTGTTCAAGTTGAGATGCCCGTTCTTTGATTCCAGGGGATCGAAGGTCCAGGTGATCAGGTCTTCCCCCAGTTCCAGCGTTCTTCCATTCTGTGCCATTTTTAGCGAGACCCCGACCCCACGATCCCTGTAGCGGCTGTGGACAGCCAGCATGTGGGAGTGCTGGATGGAGCGTCCGCCCAGCAGAGCTGGAAGGCTGAAAACGAATCCAATCAGGGTTGCTGCCGGCTCAAAAGCTCCAGCAGCAGGCCGCCATGGCGCTGGCAGCTGGCCAGCATTGAGGAGGAGACGACATCAAGCCTATCGAACCCCCACACCTCGACCTGAAGCAGCTCACAAGCTTCGAGTTCCGAGCTGCCTTCGATCTCGCGGATTTGGAAGTGCATGAACTCGCCCCCTCCCAGCACTAGCAGCTACCGCTTGGGTTTCCGCCTGCGCGAGGGACTCCCTCCGCTCTTCGAGGTTTGAGCCGCATCGGACCGCTTGGCGGAGGGCCTGTGACGACTCCCACGACGCGCCTGGGTTCCTCCCCATCCTCCTCCTCCGGGAGTTTCTATAACAAGGCAATCACCCGGCTCGAGCCAGGCCGACGTCTTCGAAGGGATTCTCTTGCGACGTCCTTTGACGATCAAATGGTTGGCACCTTTCTTGCCGGCCCGGCCTGCCTTGAGGCCGTAGGGGGCATACCGTCTCCGGTCGGAAAGAACAGTGGCCTGACACTCGGTCAGCATCTCGAAACTGCGCACGATCCCGTCTCCACCCGGGTTTCGACCCCTGCCACCGGAGCCGGGACGCAACCGATACTCGCGAACTCGAACCGGAAACCCTCTTTCCAGGGCCTCAATCGGTGTATTCAGGGAGTTGGTCATATGGGTGTGAATACCGTGGTCACCGGGGCCTTGGGGCCCACCCCCCATACCTCCGCCGATGGTTTCGTAGTACGTGATCGGATGGTTCGTGACCGGGTGGATGGTCCCCAGGGTTACATTGTTCATGGTCCCGCTGCTGGCTGCCGGAATCCGATCGGGCAGAGCGCTGGCCAGCGCTTTCAAAAGCACATCCACGATTCGCTGTGAGGTCTCCACGTTCCCTCCCACAGTGGCAGCCGGGTAGTTCGCATTGACGACCGTGCCCCCGGGGGCCCTCACGTCAACGGGACGCATCAGACCGGCACTGCTTGGAATCTCCCGGGGAGCCAGACAGCGAATCACATAGCAAACTGCGGAGAGAGTCACCGCCTCGACGGCATTGACACAGCCACCGACCTGAGGATCAGTCCCTTCAAAGTCGACCCGCATCGCATCACCCGACACCTCGATCGTGGCCCGAATCTTGATACCCGTTTTCGCCTTGAACCGTTCCTGCCCGTCGTCGTCGAGCAGGTCTTCGCCTCGGTACACGCCATCCGGAATCTCCCTGATGACCTGTTGAATCAACCGTTCGGCGTAATCCTGTAAGCCCTGGCTGTAGACCTCAATTTCACTTCTTCCGTTCTTCTTCACGAGTTCAAAAAGACGGTTGTTGCCGCTCTGCATTGCGGCCACCTGGGCGGCCAGGTCCCCCTCTCGCTCCGCGGGGGTTCTTACATTGGAGAGAAGAAGCTTCAGGAGGTCCGAGTTGAGCTGTCCGCGCCGGTACAACTTGAGAGCTGGAAGCCGGATTCCTTCCTGAAAAACGTCAGAACTGATGGGCATGGAGCCGGGAGACATGCCCCCGACGTCGGAGTGGTGGGCCCGCGACGCGACATAGAAAACAGGGGGCTGAGTCACCTCTTCGCCGTAAACCGGAGTAATCATCGTGATGTCCGGCAAGTGGGTACCTCCGCCAAAGGGATCGTTCAGGATTGCGATGTCGCCGGACTCCAGATCGAACTCGTTCAAAACAGTCTGGACGGAGAGAGGCATCGATCCCAGGTGTACCGGCATGTGATCTCCCATGGCCAGCACCTCTCCCCGGGCATCGAACACGGCGCAGGAGTAGTCCCTTCTTTCCTTGATGTTGGGCGAATAGGCTGTGCGCTTTAGCACACTCCCCATTTCATCGGCGACCGAGGTAAAGAGCAGTCTGTAGATCTCAAGCTTGACGGCATGGTCTTGTTCCTGCATGAGCAACAGGTTATCAGCGGCCGTTCAGCCTGCAAAGTTGAAAGTTGCTGCTGAGCGAGAATTCCAGATTCCAAGGGCTCAAAGTTCCAGGATAGAGGGGGCGGGGCCTCGGTCCTCGGGGGCAGCGACCGTTTAGACCGGCCCGGGAGCGCCCTCGAGGATCGAGGCCCCGCCCCCTCGCTGATCCTTGAAACCGAGAAGTCAGGAAGGGGGAGGCGGACTCGGGGTGGCTCTCGGGCCGGTCTAAACGTTCGCCACCCCGAGCCCGCCTCCCCCTTCCTGACACCTCCCTCTTCGTGTCTTGGAATCTGGAATCTGGAATCTAGAATCTTTAGAGTATAGGCGAGGAAGGGAAGCCCCCATGATGAGCAAGCTTCTTATCGTTCTAGAAATGATCAAGATCGAGCACACAGTTTTTGCTCTGCCCTTCGCTTTTCTGGGAGCCTTCTTCGGTTCGGGAGGGTTTCCGGGCTGGGCGACATCCTGGTGGATCCTGGTGGCCATGGTGGGCGCCCGCAGTGCCGCTATGGCCTTCAATCGTTTGTCGGATCACCGCCTCGATGCCCTGAATCCGCGAACGGCAACTCGGGCCCTTCCCGAAGGCAAAGTCAGCCCAGCTTTCGTGGTCTCCTTCATCGTCTTTTCCACGGCCCTGTTTTTCTGGGCTGCCTGGAACCTGAACCTTCTGGCGCTGGCGCTGGCTCCCCTGGCGATGGTGATTGTGCTGGGTTACAGCTTTACAAAGCGTTTTACCCCGCTCTCCCATCTGTTTCTGGGGCTGGCTCTGGCAATTGCGCCTGTGGGCGGGTGGGTAGCAGCCCGGGGAAGCCTGGACTGGGAACCATTTCTGCTGTCGCTGGCCGTAGTTTTCTGGGTGGCCGGCTTCGATGTGATCTACGCCTGCCAGGATCTAGCTTTTGATCGGAGGATGGGCCTGAATTCGATTCCGCAACGCTTTGGTATTCGCACCTCATTGCAGATCTCGAGGCTTTTCCATCTAATCATGATGGGGTTCCTATTCCTGGTCTTCTTGCGCTCTGGCTTGTCCTGGCTGAGCTGGATCGGCTTTTCCGTTGTCGGTGTCAGTCTGATTTGCGGGCACAGTCTTGTGCGGGCCAGCGATCTCAGTCGCATCAATGTCGCGTTTTTCACCATCAACGGCGTAGTTAGCATAGCCCTGCTGCTTTTTGTGGGACTCGATTTGCACCTGGGATAGGGAAATTCCAGATCCTAGGTCTCGGTGTTCCAGGACAGAGTGGGAGGGGCCTCGGCCTTGTGGGCGGCGACCGTTTAGACCGGCCCGGGAGCGTCCGCGAGGTCGAGGCACCTCCCACTCTCTGATCTTGAAACCGAGAGGTCAACAGGAAGGGGAATCTGGAATTGAAAGAGTTCCGCGATGAAAGAAGGTACCAGGGTCAGCCGTTCTTCGGAGCTGAGAGAGACGGAGCACGGCGATAACAGAGGCCCCGCCGTCCGTCTCGTCAATTTGCTCTTGAGCCGGGCGGTAGACCTGGGTGCAAGCGACATCCACATCGAACCACGCGAAGAGGCTCTTGTCATACGCTTCAGGGTCGACGGGGTCCTCCAACCGGCCATGACGCTGGACAGGCAAATCCGTGACTCTTTAGTCTCCAGAATCAAGATCCTGGCGAACCTGGACATCAGCGAGCGCCGGCTCCCTCAAGACGGCCGACTTTGCATCCGCGTACCCCAAAGTGACGGCAGCCGGGCGATTGATGTCCGGGTTTCCACACTTCCCACCGCTTGCGGTGAAAAACTGGTGATGCGGATGCTGGACCCCGCACAGATTCCCCTGTCGTTGGAGCAACTGGGACTGGAGCCCGCTTCTCTGATCAAGCTCCAGAAAGCGCTGCAGAGCCCCCACGGGCTGATTCTTGTCACGGGACCGACCGGAAGCGGGAAAACGAGCACCCTGTACAGTTGCCTGGGATACCTGAACCGGGAGGAGGTGAACATCCTGACGGCCGAGGACCCGATTGAGTATTCGTTGCCAGGCATTAACCAGCTCGAAGTCAAGGAGCAGATCGGTCTGTCCTTTGCCCGGGCTCTGCGCTCCTTTCTGAGGCAGGATCCCGACATCATTATGGTCGGGGAAATCCGGGACAGCTCGACCGCTGAAATCAGTGTCAAGGCAGCCATGACCGGGCACCTGGTTCTGAGCACCCTCCACACCAACGATGCAGTTTCAGCCATTACCCGCCTCAGGGACCTGGGAGTCGAGTCCTTTCTGATCGGGAGCGCTCTCAGGTTGGTTTGCGCTCAGCGTCTGGTTCGGCGGGTCTGTGAATTCTGCCGGCAGCAGGTTCAGATACCTGTGGAGGGCCTGCCTGGGATCTCCGGGGCTCAAGAGGGACCCCTCCTTGCGGCCTCTCGTGGAGGCGGATGCAGACACTGTCGTGGGAGTGGCTACAGGGGCAGGGCGGGACTCTTCGAAGTGCTCGATGTGACGGGCGTGCTGCGCGACACGATCCAGCGGGACAGTGGTCCGAGCGAACTGGAAAACGAGGCCAGGTCCGAGGGTATCCTGACACTCTGGGAAAGTGGCGTGGCCAAAATCAGAGCCGGACTGACCACAGTCGAAGAAGTTCGCCGGGCAACCCTGGACACCTAGCCGCCATTTCTCACCGATGGGACCTGAAAAGGCCGCCCTGTTTGGTATAAAGCGTTTTGAATGAACGTTTTCACACGCAAACGGAGGCGGCCCTTATGAGAACAGAGTGTAAACAAGTCAGGTTTGAATTTCACCAACTATCTAAACGAAAAGTGAAGGCGCGGTTCGACGGTGGAAAGATCACCTCCGATGCAGGGGTACTGCTGTTGCGAGAGGTCGAGAGGGGGACGGGTCTGATCGCCGGACTGGCTGAGTGTTTCAGGGATCATCGGGATGCGCGGTTGATCGAACACACGGTGGAGGAGTTGTTGGGGCAGCGCATCTACGGACTCTGTCTGGGGTACGAGGATCTGAACGATCATGATCAGTTGCGCACCGATCCGATGCTGGCGGTGGCGGTGAATAAGGCCGATCCGTTGGGAGAGCGGCGGCGGCAGGCCTCAGATCGGGGGAAGGCGCTGGCGGGCAGGTGTACGCTGAACCGGTTGGAGTTGACCGGCGCCGAGGTCGATGAGCAGGAGCGGTACAAGAAGATCGCGATGGACCCGGACCGGATCGACGGCTGGATGGTGGATGCCTTCGTGGAGTCCCACGAATCGGCGCCCGAGGAGATCGTGCTGGATCTGGATGCGACCGACGACCCGATCCATGGCCAGCAGGAAGGCCGGTTCTTTCACGGTTACTACCGCCACTACTGTTATCTCCCGCTGTACATCTTCTCGGGGGAGCATCTGCTGTGCGCCCGGTTGCGGTGTTCCAATATCGATGGGGCCGCGGGATCGGTGGAGGAACTGGAACGGATCGTCGGCCGGATTTGGCAGAGCTGGCCGGAGGTCTCGATCGTCATCCGGGCCGACTCGGGCTTTTGCCGGGATGACTTGCTCCGCTGGTGTGAAGACCATCACGTGGATTACCTGATGGGGTTGGCCAACAATGATCGGCTCAAGTCAGAGAGCGCCGAAGCGATGACTCAGGCCGAAGCCGAGTTCAACGCCACCGGGCGACCGGCGCGGGTGTTCAAGGATTTCCGCTACCGGACTCGCCACAGTTGGACCTCGGAGCGACGCGTCGTCGGCAAGGCCGAGTTCCTGGACAAAGGCGCCAATCCCCGATTCGTCGTCACCTCCCTGTCGCCGGAACGCCTGGGGGCCCGCGCGCTCTACGAAGACTTCTACTGTGCGCGGGGCGACATGGAGAACCGCATAAAAGAACAGCAGTTGGGTCTGTTCGCCGACCGGACCAGCGCGGCAACGATGCGCGCCAATCAACTCCGGCTGTATCTGTCCTCCGCCGCCTACATGCTCATGCACGCCTTGCGTCGTCTCGGACTGAAGCAGACCCCCCTGGCTCGCGCTCAGTGTCAGACGATTCGCTTGAAGCTCCTGAAGATCGGCGCCCAGGTCCGCCTCACGGTCCGCCACGTCTGGATCTCCATGTCGGAAGCCTATCCCTACAGCGAGGTCTTCGCTGCCGTCGTTCGAAACCTCCAGGCCATTCCTCTGCGCTGCTGAGGTCTGTCCCGATCAAACGCCCCCAAAAACGAAATCGTTCCATCGCTCAGGCCGTGCTCTGCCTGAATCCGTTCCGTCACCCTCTTCCGAGCCCGAAAAACGGTTCATTCACGACCATCCACACCACCGCATCACTCGACCTGGACCGGATCGATAGCGAAACTCTCAGAAAACCGTTCCGGCCTGCCACAATCACCTTCATTTCCAAATCGGTGATCTATGCGGGCTAGGAACCCTTCCGCGTTCCGAGTTCCGGGGGGGCTCTGGGGGCAGCGACCGTTTAAATCCTCCCGGGAGTCGCCCCCAGAGCCCCCCCGGAACTCGGAACTATCCTCCTCTTCTCGTTCGCACTTTCCGGCGCAGCGGCGTTTAGGAATAGAGGAGAGACAATGGCTCGAAAAGTTCTCACCAGGCTCCTGGAACAGTTGATCCGTGATCGGGGAAGCGATCTGCACCTTCGATCTGGCAAGCAGCCCAGGATTCGAGTGGACGGCAATCTTCGGACTCTGGATCATCCGCCGCTCCAGCCCTCGCTGATTCATGATCTGGCCGGCATCATCCTCGGTGACTCTCCGAAAAGCCCACCCCGAATGAAAAGCGAAACGGACCTGGCCTTCCAGTTTGGCAGCTGCAGATTCCGCGTGAATCTCTTCTATCAGCTGAGCAATCCGGCCATGGTGCTGCGCCTGATCCCGGAAACAGCGGGAACACTCCGGGAGCTGGGGATTCCCAGAGTTGTTGAGAGGCTATGCCAGTGCACTCATGGCCTGGTTCTCGTGGCCGGATCGAGTGGCGCGGGAAAGACCACCACTCTTGCGGCCATGCTCGAGAGCATCAATCTCAGCCAACGCAGGCACATTCTGACCATCGAGGATCCGGTCGAGTTCCTGCACCGCGACAAGAAGAGCTTGATCACCCACCGGGAAATCAACACGGATACGACCTCATTTCAAAGAGCTGTCAAGATGGCTCTCCGGGAGGATCCCGACGTAGTGCTTGTCGGAGAGATGCGGGATCTCGAAACCGTGGAGGCGGTGTTGCAGCTTGCAGAAACGGGTCACCTCACTTTCTCTACCGTCCACACGAACTCGGCATTCTCCACCTTACATCGTATTACCGGGTGTTTTGACGGGAATCGCCAGAATCAGATTCGCTCCCAGCTTGCGATGGTCCTGCAGGGTGTGATCTGCCAACAACTGATCCCAAAACGTCACGGCCGCGGGCAGGTTCTGGCGACGGAAATCCTCGTCCCAGACCCGGCAATTCGACACCTGATCCGAGAAAACAAGGCGCACCAGATCTACTCGATAATGCAAACAGGACGAAAAAAGGGGATGCGGACCATGAACCAGTCGCTGCTGGCTCTCTACTCCAGCGGCAAGATCGGAAATGAAGATTGTGTCTCGAGGTCACCCGACACTCAGGAACTTCTTCAGCTGTTGAGGTCAGTTGAAGAAGCTCGGTGAGCAACTCCATGAGAGTGACTCCGAATCTGCGTTTTACGAGATCCGTCTCCACGGGAGAACTGGCCTTGATGGCGAAGCAACTGGGAGTGATGCTGCAGGCCGGAATTCCGCTTCTCGACACTCTGCTCGAAATCGCCAGGGTCAATCACAATCAGGCTCTCGGCGATACCCTCAGACAGATCCGGGGCGATCTTGAAGCAGGCTCGAGCCTGTCGCAGGCCCTGGCGATACACCCCAGCGTCTTCGACGGACTCTTCGTCAACCTGGTCTCGGCAGGTGAGGCCTGTGGAGAGCTGGATCGGACATTCCACCAGCTTGCCCGTTTACTGGAAACCCGGGTGCGGGTCAAGAGCATGATCCGGAACGCCTGCCTGTATCCTCTCGCCATTCTGGTCGTTGCCGGCGGCGTTGTTGTGGCGATGCTTTTCTGGGTCATTCCGGTCTTTGCCCGGCTCTTTGCCAGCCTCGACATCCCCCTGCCCGCTCCAACCAACTTTGTGCTGGACGCGAGTCGGATGATCCGCGACTCCATCAGTCTGCTGTGCCTGGTGTTGCTCACCGGAGGGTTTATCGGCCGTCAGGCCTGGTCCGTGGATCTCGTACGGCGTCAATTGGACCGGTTGCTTCTGGCTCTGCCAGTCATAGGCGCAGTGAACCGGAAGGTGTTAATCGCTCGTTTTGCAGCGACCATGGCCACCCTTCTCAGCGGGGGAATTCCGATCTTGTCAGGCCTGACAATGACGGCCAGGACGATGCACAATTCATTCTTTGAGAGGGCGATTGAGCAGGGGGTTGAGGCGCTCGAGCAAGGCGAATCCCTGGCCGGTCACCTGGCAGAATCCACGCTCTTCCCTCCCTTCGTTGTGCAACTTGTGAAAGCAGGGGAAAAGAGTGGACAACTGGATCGCATGTTTACCACCATTGCCCAACACTGTGAGGTTGAAGCAGAGACCGCCATCGCCGTTCTTCTCAAACTGGTCGAGCCCACTGCGATCCTGCTGGCTGGCGGAGTCGTGGGCGGGATCGTCTTATCTCTCTACTTGCCCATCTTCAGTCTAGCCGGGAGACTCTCGAATCCCTACTAGCAGTGCTTAATTGCAGGAAGCACTAAAATAAGGAAAAGATTACCCATGTCAAAATCAGAAGGCTTTTCACTAATCGAGTTGTTGATTGTGGTGGCAGTGATTGGAATCATTGCTGCCCTCGCCGTTCCCAACCTGGTCCAGTCAAAAAAGGCTGCCAACGAGGCCTCCGCTATCGCCTCCGTCCGCAACCTTGTGACTGCTCAGATTACCTACGCCTCCACACTCGGCGGGGGGAACTTTGGATCCCTGGCGGAGCTCAGTAGCGAAAACTTTGCAGATGAGGTCCTGGGAAGCGGCCAGAAGGACGGTTACGACTTCTCTGTTGCTACCAACGGGTCGATCGGGTTCAGTGTTATCGCGATTCCAACGGTCCCCGGGACAACGGGTGAGAGAGCCTTCTATGGCAATGAGACGGGAGTCATCCGCTATACGGTAGACGGCACCGTTCCCGACTCCACCAGTCCTCCACTGGGCGGTGGCAACTCGCCGTGAAGCTCGGAACCCGGAAACAGTCGGCGGCTCATCGTGCATCTCGTGGCGACACACTGTCAAGGCAGCCTTGATCTCACCCTGGAACGGCAGTGAGCGAAGTGAACAACTCGGAACTGAATTCACTACGTGCTCAGCGGTTGGGTCAGCTGGGATTTAAGTTCCAGTTCCCCCGTGAGACCATCCTCGGTTAACTCGAGAGCTTCCGCCGTTTTCTTGTACGGGTTCTCAATCTCGATGTTCCGGTAGGCCTCCATCCCGGTGCCAGCCGGGATCAGGCGGCCCATGATGACATTCTCTTTCAGGCCACGCAGATAGTCGACCTTTCCGCTGATCGCCGCTTCAGTCAAGACTCGGGTTGTCTCCTGAAACGAAGCAGCTGAGATGAAGGAATCGGTGCTCAAGGATGCCTTTGTGATGCCCAGAAGGAGCGGTCGGCCGTTAGCCGGCTGCCCGCCCTCGGCCTGGACTCGCGCGTTCTCTTCGTCAAAACTGAACTTGTCAACCTGCTCGTCCAGCAGGAACTCGGTGTCACCGACCTCATCGACCTTGATCCAGCGCATCATCTGGCGAGCGATTACTTCAATGTGCTTGTCGTTGATGTTCACGCCCTGAAGTCGATACACCTCCTGAATCTCGTTGACGAGATAGCTCTGAAGCTCCTTCTCCCCCAGCACCCTGAGGATGTCATGCGGGTTTCGTGGCCCGTCCATCAAAGCCTCGCCGGCCGTGACCGTTTCGCCTTCCTGAACATTGATGTGCACACCGCGAGGAACGAGGTATTCGGCCGTGGTCTCGGCCTCCTTATTCTCAACCACAATCTTGCGTTGACCACGAGTAATGCCACCGTAAGTCACGACACCGTCAATCTCAGTGATCACAGCCGTTTCCTTCGGCTTTCTGGCTTCGAACAGCTCGACGACTCTGGGAAGACCACCCGTAATGTCTTTCGTCTTGGTGGTTTCACGAGGGATCTTGGCGAGCGTTTCTCCGGGATGAACATCTTCCCCAGGGTCGACCATCAGGTGGGCACGCGAAGGAATCAGGTAGGACCTGAGAACCCTTCCCTTCTTGCCCTTGATCTGAATCTGTGGCTGCTTCTTTTCGTCGGGACTGTCCGTGATGACCTTCCGGGAGAGGCCGGTCACTTCATCGACTTCCTCCTTCATGGTGACCCCTTCGACGATGTCTTTGAAGGTCACTGTTCCACCAGACTCCGTCAGAATCGAGAACGTGAAAGGATCCCATTCCACCAGGCTCTGTCCAGGCTCAATCTCCTGGCCCTCTTTGACCAGCAGTTTGGCCCCGTAGACCACTGCAAAGCGCTCTTTTTCTCTTTGCTTGGCATCATGAATCACCAGGCTGCCAGTCCGGTTCATGACAATCAGGTTCCCGTCCTTGTCTTTGACAGTCTGGACTCGCAAAAACTTGATCTTTCCGCCGTGCTTGGACTCAACTGTAGATTGCTCTTCAATCCTGCTGGCGGTCCCACCAATATGGAAGGTCCGCATCGTCAACTGGGTACCAGGCTCACCGATCGATTGAGCGGCCAGGACGCCAACTGCTTCTCCCAGTTCGACAAGTTCACCGGTCGCCAGATTCCTGCCATAGCACGCCTTGCACAGACCTCGCTTGGTCTTGCAGGTGAGAACCGAACGAATGCTTACACTCTCGATACCCGCCGCTTGGATCTGCTCGGCCTTGATCTCATCGATCAGCTCATTAGCATCCACGATGGAGTCCCCCGTAAAGGGATCGACGATCTGGTCCAATGCGACTCGGCCCACGATTCGGTCTCGCAGGGCCTCGATGGTTTCACCTCCCTCGACCAGAGCAGTGATATCGATACCGTCCAGGCAGCCGCAGTCGTCTCCCATGACGATCACATCCTGGGCCACATCAACGAGGCGCCGGGTCAGATAGCCGGAATCCGCCGTCTTCAGCGCCGTGTCAGCCAGTCCTTTTCGGGCTCCATGAGTCGAAATAAAGTACTGGAGCACCGTCAGACCCTCACGAAAGTTGGCTGTAATTGGGGTTTCGATGATTTCACCGGAAGGCTTGGCCATCAGTCCCCGCATACCTGCCAGCTGGCGAATCTGCTGCTTGCTTCCTCGGGCCCCGGAGTCCGCCATCACGAAAACCGGATTCAGTTCTTTGCTTTGGGTCACTTCTGACATCGTCTCGAACATTTCATCCGAAATGTTTTCTGTGACATCAGACCAGATCGCCACCACCTTGTTATAGCGCTCACCATTGGTGATGGCACCGTCCAAGTACTGCTGCTCGATCTCAATGACCTCTTGCTCAGCCTCTTCCACGAGTTTGTGTTTGTCTTCCGGAATCACCAGATCATCAATGCTGATTGTGAATCCGGCTTTGGTGGCGTAGAGGAACCCAAGATCCTTAAGCCGGTCCAGCGTCTCAACCGTGCTCCTGTGGCCAAAATGCAGGTAGCAGTAATTGATAAGCTGCCCAAGACCTTTCTTCTTGAGCAGCCCGTTAATGTAAGGCATCTCTGGCGGGAGCTGGTCATTGAAGAGAGCTCGTCCGACGGTTGTCTGGATCATCCCGCTCTCAACCTGCTCCTGCTCACATCTCATCACTGCCTGCTGGTCGTAGAGTTTCCCCAGGTCGAGCAATCCTCCTCGGTAGCGAAACTGGATACTCGAGCGGATCTCAACTTCCTCGGCATGAAGGGCGTGATAGACCTCTGCCATATCCGCAAAACACCGTCCTTCGCCTTTGGCTCCGGGCTTCTCGATGGTGAGGTAGTAAAGGCCCAGGACGATGTCCTGGCTGGGTACTGCCAGGGGCTGACCATTGGCCGGCGACAGAATATTGTGGCTGGCCAGCATCAAAACGGAGGCCTCGATCTGCGACTCCTGAGAAAGAGGCACATGAACCGCCATCTGATCTCCATCGAAGTCGGCGTTGAAGGCGGTACAAACCAGAGGATGGATCTTGATCGCCTTACCTTCGACCAACACCGGCTCGAACGCCTGTATTCCTAGGCGATGCAAGGTAGGAGCCCTGTTCAGCATGACGGCATGCTGTTTAATGACGTCTTCGAGAATGTCCCAGACCACAGACTCCTGATTCTCAACCATCTCCTTGGCGCCCTTGATGGTGGCGGCGTGCCCTTCCTTCTCAAGCCGGCTATATATGAAGGGCTTAAACAACTCCAAAGCCATGATCTTGGGTAGTCCGCACTGATGGAGCCGAAGCTCGGGACCGACAACAATGACAGAACGACCTGAATAGTCGACGCGTTTTCCCAGGAGGTTCTGTCGAAAACGCCCCTGCTTCCCCTTCAGCGTGTCAGAGAGAGACTTGAGCGGGCGGTTCTTCACGCCGCGCAGGACGCGGCCCCGCCTGCCATTGTCAAAGAGGGCATCGACAGCCTCCTGAAGCATCCGCTTCTCGTTGCGGATGATGACTTCCGGGGCGCGCAAATCGATCAGTTTCTTCAAACGGTTGTTGCGGTTGATGACTCTCCGATAGAGGTCATTCAGATCCGATGTGGCAAACCGGCCTCCGTCGAGCGGCACCAGTGGCCTCAACTCCGGGGGAATAACCGGAATCACGTCCAGGATCATCCATTCCGGCTTGTTGCCCGACTTGCGAAAGGCTTCCACCACCTTGAGCCGCTTGGCAAACTTCAACCTCTTCAGCTGCGAGGTCTCATTCTTCATCCGGAAGCGGAGATCGATGGCCAGGGCTTCGATATCTACACGTCGGAGTAGTTCTTTGATAGCTTCGGCGCCCATCCCTGCTTCGAACTGCCCTGGATACTCCGCCTGGAGAGCACGGAAGCGCTCTTCGGTAAGTAGTTCCCTTTCTTTCACAGGAACCTCACCAGGATCCTGAACGACATAGGCTTCGAAATAGAGGATCCGCTCCAGGTCGCGCAGAGGGATATCCAGTAGATGACCGATTCGGCTGGGCAGGCCTTTGAAGAACCAGACATGGGAACAGGGGCTGGCCAGCTCGATGTGACCGAGGCGCTCGCGTCGCACCTTGGAGAGGGTGACCTCCACGCCACACTTATCGCAGATCACTCCCCTGTGCTTCATCCGTTTGTACTTTCCACACAGGCATTCCCAGTCTGTGACAGGACCAAAGATTCGGGCACAGAAAAGACCGTCTCGCTCCGGCTTGAAGGTCCTGTAGTTGATCGTTTCCGGCTTGGTCACCTCACCGCTTGACCAGGAGCGAATCTTCTCGGGCGAGGCCAGACCAATGCGGATCGCCTCGAAGTTGTTCAGCAACTGGCTCTTGTCAACCTGCTCTCGAAATAATCTCAAAGTCTGGACCTCCGTCCGTATTCGCTGTGTCCAATAGAAGGGAACGACAACCCGGGATCAGGTTGCCTCGGCCTCCTGAATCTCCGTCTCCTCTTCCAGGACCTGCCCGAGCAGGTCCTGCGCCTCAGTTCCGATCTCAGACCGAGCCGGGGCTCTGGACGGCTTCTCGATCAACTCCACGTCCAGTGCTAATGACTGGAGCTCCCGAATCAAGACATTGAAGGACTCGGGTATGCCGGGGCTGTAGGTCGACTCGCCCTTGACGATGGCCTCGTAAATCTTGGCCCGGCCCTGGACATCGTCAGACTTGGCTGTGAGAAGTTCCTGCAGGATGCTGGCAGCTCCGTAAGCTTCCAGAGCCCAGACTTCCATTTCGCCGAAACGCTGACCACCAAACTGTGCTTTCCCGCCCAGAGGCTGCTGAGTAATGAGGCTGTAGGGCCCGATGGAGCGGGCGTGGATCTTGTCGTCAACCAGGTGACTGAGCTTGAGCATGTAAATGTAGCCTACGGTCACCTGCTGATCGAATGCTTCTCCATTCAAGCCATCATAGAGAACCGTCTTGCCTTCCTGTGGCAAACCCGCCTTCTCCAACTCGGATTTGATCTCGTCCTCACGGGCGCCATCGAAAACCGGGGTGGCATAGTGAACCCCCAGCACTTTGGCCGCCCACCCCAGATGGGTTTCCAAAATCTGCCCAACGTTCATTCGCGAAGGTACGCCGAGAGGGTTCAAAACAATTTCAACCGGAGTGCCGTCAGGGAGATAGGGCATGTCTTCTTCCGGAAGAATCCGGGCAATCACACCCTTGTTACCGTGTCGCCCCGCCATCTTGTCACCCACTGAGAGCTTCCGCTTCATGGCCGCGTAGACCTTGACCATCCGAATCACACCCGGCGGGAGCTCATCGCCCTTCTGCATCCGCTCGACTCTTTCCTTCAGAGCTTGTGTTCGCTGATCAATCTGCCGTTCCGTCTCTGCTTCGACTTCCTTCACCTGCCGGGTCGCCGCAACCCCCACTCTTACATCGAGCAACTCGGCGTAGCTCATCCCCGAGAGCATCGTCCGGGTCAGTTTTTCGCCTCTTTTTGCGACCGCCGGGCCGCCCTTTTTCTTGACATTGGCGGTTGCCTTGCTCCCATCCAGCACGGAAATCAAGTGCTGGGCGCCCTCATCCTTGAGAATCCTGATCTCATCCCCCAGATCCTTGTGCAGTCGTTGAACCTGGGCCGCTTCGATTTCCTCTGACCTGGAGTCCTTTTCGACACCTTTGCGGGAGAACATCTTCACATCAACGACAGTGCCTTCAATCCCCGGCGGTGCATAGAGTGACGCATCTTTCACCTCTCCCGCCTTCTCACCGAAGATGGCCCGCAAGAGCTTTTCTTCGGGAGTTAGCTGAGTCTCACCTTTGGGAGTGACTTTGCCCACCAGGATGTCTCCCGGCTTGACGGTTGCCCCGATTCGGATGACACCGCTGTCGTCGAGATCTGCCAGAACCGATTCACTGACATTGGGAATATCGCGGGTAATCTCTTCGGCACCGAGCTTGGTATCCCGCGCTTCCACCTCCAGTTCCTCGATGTGGACCGAGGTATACAGGTCGTCCTTGACAAGCCGCTCGCTCACCAGGATGGCATCTTCGAAGTTGTATCCACGCCACGGCATGAAGGCCACCAGGACATTTCTTCCCAGCGCCAGCTCTCCGCTCTCGACACAGGGGCCATCGGCCAGAATTTGACCGCCCTCCACCCTGTCGCCCTCTCCCACCAGTGGCTTCTGATTGATACAGGTGTTCTGGTTGGAGCGCTGGAACTTGGTCAACTTATAGATATCAACCCCAACACCATGCTGAGCGCTGCCGGAGTCTTCAACGGCACGCACAATGATTCGCTCCGCATCGACGCTCTCTACCACGCCCGATCGTCGACAAATAACGACAGCTCCGGAATCCCGAGCCGCCACATATTCCATGCCTGTCCCTACGAAAGGTGCTTCGGCGTGGACGAGAGGTACGGCTTGCCGCTGCATGTTCGATCCCATGAGCGCGCGGTTGGCATCGTCGTGTTCCAGGAAGGGGATCAGATTTGCCGCCACACTGACGAGCTGCTTTGGACTGACGTCCACGTACTCAATATCTTCCACGGGAGTGAATACAAAGTTCCCTCGGTAACGGGCACTCACACGGTCAGCCGTAATCCGCTGCTTCTGGTCGACTACGATGTTGGCCTGGGCAATGAAATGCTTGTCCCCCTGCCAGGCGGTCAAGTAAAACGCATGCGGTTCGTAGGTGGCCCGGCTGTTGACCCTCTTGATCTTCGCATTGACCCGATCCACCTCATCTTTCTTATACACTTCCCCGCGAGCGAAGTCGGTCGTACCGGGGTCGCTGATCACGACGAAATCGATAATCCTGCCGTGTTCGACTTTTCGATAGGGCGATTCAATGAACCCGAATTCATCAACTCGTCCATACGTACTCAAGGAAGAGATGAGACCGATATTGGGACCTTCCGGCGTTTCGATCGGACAGATCCTTCCGTAATGAGTCGGGTGAACATCGCGAACTTCGAATCCGGCCCGTTCCCGGCTCAGGCCCCCGGGACCCAGCGCTGAAAGGCGGCGCTTGTGAGTAATCTCGGAAAGCGGGTTGGTCTGATCCATGAACTGGGACAGCTGACTGCTCCCGAAGAACTCTCGAATGGCTGCCATCACGGGCTTGGCGTTGATCAAATCGTGAGGCATTGCCGTCGCCATCTCCTGATGAACCGACATCTTCTCCTTGATGGCGCGTTCCATCCTGACCAGACCGATCCGAAACTGGTTCTCAAGCAGCTCTCCGACGGCCCGAACCCTCCGGTTCCCAAGATGATCAATGTCATCAGGGCTGCCGAGACTCTGCTTGAGGCGAAGGAGGTAGCGGATGACCGCGTAGAAATCCTCAGGGTTCAATGTCTTGTCATCGAGGGGACTGTCCGTGCCCAGTTTGATGTTGAACTTGAGCCGCCCCACCCTGGAAAAGTCGTATTTTCGGGGGTCAAAAAACATTCCGTGAAACAGTGCCGTCGCTGTTTCGAGGGTTGGAGGATCACCGGGACGCTGCTTTCGATAGATCTCAATCAGAGCGTCGTTCGTGTTCTTGATCGCATCCTTGCGCAGGGTGGCGGCAAGAACCATCCCTACGGCATCTCTTTCCGGAAAGAAGACATCGAATTCTTTCAGCCCGGCCTCGAGCAGGGAGTTGACAACACTTCCGTTGATCTCGCTGTTGGACTCAGCCAGAATCTCCCCCGACTCAGCGTCCACGTGCTCGTTGAGTGAGAAGGCGCCCATCAGGTCGTCAATTCCGATCTCCACCTCCTTCCGTCGAGCCTTCTTCAGCTTGGTCAGCGTGCTGCGTGTCACTTTGCGACCCGCCGGCAGCAGAGGAGTCTTCTTCTTCCCGGGTCCGGGAATATCGACACTGAGCCGGATTCCGACGAGGTTGTCGTCAATTCGCCAGAACAACTTCTTTTCTTTGGCACGGATCCGGCTGGGCCGGTAGAACGTGGAAAGAATATCCGAATCTGAATTCAGCCCGAGAGCCCGCAGGAACGTCGTGGCCAGAAACTTCCTCTTGCGATCGATCCGGACATTGAGCAATCCCTTTTTGTCATGCTCGAATTCCACCCAGGACCCTCGATAGGGAATGATCTTGGCCAGGTAGTAAATCTTGGTCGGGTCGGACTCAAAGAAAACACCTGGCGAACGGTGCAGCTGGCTCACGATGACTCGCTCGGTCCCGTTGATGATGAAGATTCCGTTCTCCGTCATGGCCGGGATATCGCCGAAATAGACTTCCTGCTCCTTGATGTCTCGAATCGTCTTAACTTCCGTCTTGGGATCGGTGTCCCAGACCACCAGCCGGATCTTGACCCGCAGCGGAACGGCATACGTCATGCCTCGTTCTTTACATTCCTCAATGCTGTACTTACCCTCCCACTCCCCAATCGAATAGTCCACGAACTCGAGCGAAGAGGTGCCCCGGAAATCCGTAATCGGAAAAACGGAATTGAAAACCGACTGCAGACCTATGTCATCCCGATCGGCCGCCCCTGTGTCCGACTGCAGAAAGCGGGCGTAGGATTGCTTCTGAATCTCGAGCAGGTTCGGAATCGGAAACACCGAGGGGATTTTCGAAAAGTCGACTCTTTCCCGATAAACATTCTTGATCAATTCGGACATGCGCCTCAGTTCTCCTTAAGAATCGGAGCTCACCATCGAGAGCTTAAGTCAGTGCTCGGCGCAGAGAATCGCGAGCCGGCTTTCTCCGGGCCTCGGAGCCTGCCACGTGCAGCACTCGACACAAAAACCCCCGGGATCTCCTGGGGGACCAAATGGTGAGCGAAAGGGACGTAGAAACCTTTAGCAAGTTTCCGCTACTGTGTTGCACACCCCCGGCGAGAGGGGTGCAGATAGTTCTACCTGATTGTTTTCGTCAAGAAACAAAGAAAAAAGGGGTGCCGCCAGACCCCGTTGTCCTGGTCAAAACGCAAGTGCCTGCTTAAAACACTTCAGGATACCACCTCAATTGCTCCATGACAACGCAAATTAAAAGCGGCGGCGTAGCTACTTGATCTCCATGGTGGCACCCGCTGCCTCAAACTTCGCTTTCACCTCTTCCGCCTCTTCCTTGCTGACAGCTTCCTTCACGGCCTTGGGCGCTCTCTCTACCAGATCCTTCGCTTCTTTGAGTCCGAGGCTGGTTACCTCACGGACCGCCTTGATCACGTTGATCTTCTTTTCGCCGATGGAAGTGAGTATGACATCGAATTCCGTTTGCTCTTCGGCTGCCTCAGCACCCGCTCCGGCACCAGCGCCTGCCATAGCTACCGGGGCGACCGCGGCAGCAGAGATCCCAAACTTTTCCTCAATATCTTTTACCAGTTCGTTGACTTCCAGGATCGATGCCTTTTCGATCCAGCCCAGCACGTCTTCTCGCGAGATTGCCATTTCTTGTTCTCCTTCCCCAAATTATCGAAGAATATCTAGTCCTGTTTTCTTTCTGCCACTTGCTTGAGCAAAGAACCTAAGCTCATTAGCGGTGATTGAAGGGTGCGCGCAAAGCTGACCAGGGGGGCCTGCAGCAGGCTGGCCAGTTTTGTGAGCAGCTCTTGGTGACTGGGCAGGTCCGCCAGAGCCCTCACCTGCTCAGCCGTCAGTTTCTCCTCCTCGAGCACGGCCGCCTTGAAGGACATGTCCGGATAGTCCTTTAGACAGGTCCTGAGGGCCTTGGCAAGACCAACCGGATCCTCATTCGTAAAAGCGATCGCGGTGGGCCCCTGGAAGTGCTCGTGCAGCGTGGCCAGCGGTGTGTCTTCGGCAGCCCGCAGAGCCAGCGTGTTTTTCACAACCTGGTAACGGCCAGACTGGGCAACCTTGCGTCTTAGTACCGTCTCCTGAGCAACGTTGATTCCACTGAAGTCAATCAAGAGTACGGCTTTGCTGTCAGAGAAAATCTGATGCAGACGTTCCACTGTTGCCTGTTTTTGGGTCTTGTTCATGATTCGTTCTTCACCCTCACCCCAGTTGGGCGACATCCAGCTTGATACCCGGCCCCATAGTGGAAGAGATCGCGACAGCCTGCAAGTAGCGCCCCTTTGAAGTCGCCGGTCTGGCCCGAACAACGGCCTCTATGAGGCTGCGAGCGTTCTCCGTAAGATGTTCGTGCTCAAAGGAAGCCTTCCCGAAAGGAGCATGAATGATCCCATTCTTGTCAACTCGGAATTCCACTCTCCCTGCCTTGATTTCTCGTACCGAATTTCCCACATCGAAGGTCACGGTCCCTGCCTTCGGATTCGGCATCAAGCCGCGCGGTCCCAGGGTCTTCCCCAGGCGTCCAACCGATTTCATCATGTCGGGGCTGGCCACGACAGCGTCGAAGTCAAACCAACCACCCTGAATTCTCTCGACCAGCTCTTCTCCGCCTACGAACTCGGCTCCGGCTTCCTCGGCTTCCTTGACCTTCTCACCCGAGGTAATCACACAGACCTTAACTTCCCTGCCCAAGCCATGGGGAAGGATCACCGTACCCCGCACCATCTGGTCGGCATGTTTTGGATCGACTCCAAGCCTGAGTGCGATTTCCATGGTTTCGTCGAAGCTTGCGAACTTGACCTCCTGGGCGATCCGTACGGCCTCGCCCAGTTCATAAGGATGGCGCTCTACTCTGGTTCTTGCATCTGTGTACTTCTTACCGCTCATCGTTTAATACTTCCGTGACCTCTAGACCCATGCTTCTAGCGGTCCCCAGGATGATCTGCTTGGCCGCCTCGATATCGTTGGCGTTGAGATCGGGCATCTTGGTTCGGGCGATCTCCTCGACCTGTTTCATCGCGATCTGTGCAACCTTTTCTTGGTTCGGAACCGGGGAGCCTTTGGCAATCCCGGCCGCCCGCTTCAGCAGTACAGCTGCCGGCGGGGTCTTGGTCACAAAAGAGTAACTTCGATCCTGATACACCGTAATGACCACAGGAATGATCAGCCCTTCATCTCCCTGCGTCTTCGCATTGAAAGCTTTGCAAAAATCCATGATGTTAAGACCGTGCTGGCCCAGGGCCGGCCCCACCGGAGGTGCCGGCGTGGCTTTGCCGGCGGGAATCTGCAGTTTGATCATTCCAGTGACTTTCTTGGCCATGCTTACACCTTTTCCACCTGAATGAATTCGAGTTCGACAGGCGTTGAGCGCCCGAAGATGGTCACCATCACTTTGAGTGTGCTGCGTTCCAGGTTGACATCTTCAACAACCCCGGTAAAGTTCGAGAACGGCCCGTCGATAATCTTGACGGGTTCCCCTTTCTCGTACATGAATTTTGGCTTGGGCTTTTCGTCACTGGTCGAAACCCGATGAACCACCTGATCAACTTCTTCCGGAGTCAGTGGAGTCGGCTTGCTTCCCTGGCCAACGAACCCCGTCACCTTGGGTGTATTGCGAACCAGGTGCCAGGTCTCGTCGGTCATCTCCATCTCGACCAGGATGTATCCCGGGAAAAACAGTTTCGAGGAAACAACTTTTTTCCCTCCTTTCATTTCAACCACATCTTCCGTCGGGATTAGAATCTGTCCGATTTGGTCCTGCAGACCATAGGCCTGCACTCGATTCATCAGCCCCTCGGCAACTTTGCGTTCAAAGCCCGAATAAGTGTGGATGATGTACCACTGCTTGATGGGAGTCTGTTGCGACTGATTGGCTTCCTGTTCCATATTCCGCAACCCCGAAGGGCCTGGTGTACCTTAACTAAGCAGACTACCGATGCCCCGCATGATCCACTCGACTACATTCTTCAGGACCAGGTCGACGAGGAACAAGTAGGCTCCGAAGAAAAAAACCGTCAAGACCACGACGACCGTCGTCCCATAGACTTCCTTCTTGGCAGGCCAGGTCACCTTTTTTAATTCGGCCCTGACATCCCCGTAGAATCGATAAAAGCGCCGGGGTCCTTCCAGAATTCGTTTTAGCATTAGCGACCAGAAAACCTTTCACCCGGATCGTCGAAGGTAGCGCTAGATAATGGCAGGCCAGGAGGGACTCGAACCCCCAACATCCGGTTTTGGAGACCGGCGCTCTGCCAGTTAGAGCTACTGGCCTACCGACTTGTTCCTCTCTGATTGATTTGGCAACCTCGGCGTGCAGTTGGCTGGAAACTTCCAGAGGTTCTTATAAGAGTACTTTCCTTTACTCCGCGATGTCGGTGATGGTGCCGGCCCCGACCGTTCGTCCACCTTCTCGGATGGCAAATCGCAGCCCCTTCTCCATCGCGATCGGCGTGATCAATTCCACACCTGCCGACACATTGTCTCCCGGCATCACCATCTCCGTCCCTTCCGGCAGTTCCACCACTCCCGTGACATCCGTCGTCCGAAAGTAAAACTGCGGCCGGTAGCCCTTGAAAAACGGCGTGTGCCGCCCTCCTTCTTCCTTGGTCAAAATGTAGGCTTCCGCCCTGAACTTCGTGTGCGGCGTGATCGTCCCCGTCTGCGCCACCACCTGGCCTCGCTCCACGTCCTCCTTGTCCGTCCCTCTCAACAGCAACCCCACGTTGTCTCCAGCCTGCCCCTCGTCCAGCAGCTTCTTGAACATCTCCACTCCCGTTACCACTCGCTTCATCGTGTCCCGGATCCCTACGATCTCCATCTCCTCCCCTACCTTAACCATCCCTCGCTCGATCCGTCCCGTCACCACCGTCCCTCGACCACTGATCGAAAAAATGTCCTCGATCGGCATCAAAAACGGCTTGTCCACCGCTCGCTCCGGTACCGGTATATACTCGTCCACCGCTGCCATCAACTCCTTGATCTGGGCCTTCCCTTCCTCCTCACCTTCCAGCGCCTGCAAAGCACTCCCCTTCACCACCGGAATGTCCTCTCCAGGAAACTCATAGGTCGACAGCAGCTCTCTCACCTCCAGCTCTACCAGCTCCACCAGCTCCTCGTCGTCGACCATGTCCACTTTGTTCAAAAACACAACTATGTACGGCACTCCTACCTGCCGAGCCAGCAATATATGCTCCCGCGTCTGCGGCATCGGCCCATCCGCTGCACTCACCACCAGAATCGCCCCGTCCATCTGCGCCGCCCCTGTGATCATGTTCTTTACATAATCCGCATGCCCAGGACAGTCCACGTGCGCGTAGTGCCGGTTCTGGGTCTCATACTCCACATGCGCCGTCGCGATCGTGATCCCTCTCTCTTTCTCCTCCGGTGCATTGTCGATCGAGTCAAACGATCGCACCACTGTCGACGCATCTCTCTCCGCCAGCACCTGTGTGATCGCTGCTGTCAACGTCGTCTTCCCATGATCCACATGGCCTATTGTCCCCACATTCACGTGCGGCTTTGTTCTCTCAAACTTCTGCTTCGCCATGACTACTCCTTCATGCAGCTTATGAGACAAAAAACATAGCCCACGACCAGGATTGAACTGGTGACCTCTTCCTTACCAAGGAAGCGCTCTACCCCTGAGCTACGTGGGCACTGGTATTCTTTATACTGTTTTAGGAAGTTCCTCGGTGGTAGAGTCCTATTCCACGCCTGGAGCGGGAGACGGGATTCGAACCCGCGACCAATAGCTTGGAAGGCTACTACTCTACCACTGAGTTACTCCCGCTCTCGAAATAAACTGTTATTATCCCCATTTTGCCCGGGTGGTGCAACACTCCCTTTCCAGACTTGGTGCTTCTGGCCCGCTGGGTTTTGGAGGGGGCAGGATTCGAACCTGCGTAGACCGTAAGGTCGACGGGTTTACAGCCCGTTGCTTTTGTCCACTCAGCCACCCCTCCCGGTTAGCTCCAGGGTTTTGCGGAGGAGTCACACCACGATTACCCATCTATTCTAGCAGCCCACGGACTGCTAAACCCGCCGACTTGAACGACTCGGTCGGTCTCCGGAGGGCAATCTGCCATGGAGCTGGCGAAGGGAGTTGAACCCCCAACCTACTGATTACAAATCAGTTGCTCTACCGTTGAGCTACGCCAGCTGAAGACCCGATAAGATAGCACATTCCTGAATGCAAATTCCATCAGAATAGAAAGTGGGGGGAGGTGGCTCGGGGGCGGCGACCGTTTAAATCCTTCCGGGAGCAGCCCCGAGCGCGGCTCCCCCTTCCTTTTACTCAATCTGGAATCTCCTCAATCTTGATCCTGAAAAGCCAGATCCCGCGCGCTGATCCGGTACAGCCAGAGCTTGCGGATGAACTGGAGGCTGGTGATTCTGCGGGAACGAAACACCTGGCGCCGCTTTCTCCACATGGCGGGGATCCCCCAGATGCCGTCGGCCAGGGACCGGGTCAGCGTCCTCACGACGACAAGGTAGGTTGTGTCCCCGACCAGATGACCGGCAGCTCCCCTTCCCTTCACTGCCGCAGCCAGATTCCAGAGCCACCTATACACCGTGAAGCACGGGTTGGCGAGCAGCAGGGGTAGAGGAAAGCTCTTGACTGCGAGCCACAAACGGTTGCGCTCGACCCAGTACAGCTTCCTGGCCGTGTAGGGGCCCAGAGTCGAGGAGTGGTCATGATAGACGATCGCTGCCGGAACGTAGAGGCACCTCCATCCCAGCCAGGTGGCCCGAACACCGAGATCGGCATCGTCCGCATAGGCGAAGAAGTCCTCGTCAAAGCCCCCAACCTCCCCCAGCAACTCAGTTCGATAGAGTGCCGCACAGCCATCAGGAAAGAAACACTCCTCCTCTTCCTGGAAGCGTTGATCATTGAGCTGGCCCGTGGCCCTGCCCCGGTTTTGACCGTCCGGGAACATAAGGTGACCCGCTTTGTCGATCCTCTTTCCGCCAGGCAGGAGAATTCTGGATGCCCACATCCCGTAGCCCTGATCTGCGCCGACAGCCCGGACAAGATGTTGAAGCCAGCTCGGGCTGGCCTCGGCATCGTTGTTGAGGAGCGCAATGAACGGACACGTGGTGGCCCGGATTGCAATGTTGTTTGCAGCCGCAAACCCCTGATTCACAGTCTGCGGCAAAAGCTGAATGCGAGGGTCCCGCTTCGACCTGACCACCCCGCGGCTGCCATCAGTCGAGGCATTGTCCACGACCAGGATTTGGGACGGCGAGAACGTCTGGCACCGCAATGAATCCAGGCACCTGGAAAGCAGTGCTGCCCGATTCTGGTTGACCACAATGACACAGACCCTGGTAGCCGATGCTGGAACTCCCACCGATCGCGTTACGGGCACCGCGGTCACTGCTTCTCTCCCTGCCAGACCCCCACCTATTGGCCCACGCCGAAATACACAAAGCCTTTTTCAACCAGATCGGACCGAGAGTACTGATTTCTGCCGTCGAAAATCACGGGGAGTCTCATCACCTCCTTCATCTTGTCGAAGTCGGGATGTCGAAACAGGTTCCACTCAGTGAGAAGAACCAGCGCATCGACCTGCTTCAGAGCCGCCATGCTGGAGGTGGCGTATTCGACTGTGTCAGCGAAAAACTTCCAGGCCTCGCCCAGCGATTCCGGATCATAGAGCCACACCTTGGCCCCAAGTTCGATCAACCTGGGCACGATTCGAGTCGATGGTGCTTCTCGCATGTCGTCTGTCCTGGGCTTGAAAGAGAGTCCCCAGACAGCGATTCGACGATCTCGCAGAGGCTGGGGCTCCAGGTCGGACAGCTCTCCCGGCTGGGGACCGCCGAGCTCGTTTAGGTAGGCCGGAAAGGCTTCGCCCTTTTCCAGGGCGGCTTCCACATCCTTGGCTATGCCGCCGCCGAAGAAACGAATCATTTTGTCAACAAAAAGATCCGATTGAAGACGGTTCACGCTGTCGATCTCAGCAATCAGGCGAGGCGTGTAGCCGATTCTCTCGCCCAGTCTAACCAGCCCTCGTACATCCTTGGGAAAACAGGAGCCACCGTAGCCCACCCCCGGAAACAAGAAGGCCGGACCGATCCTGGTGTCGAGACCCATCCCCTTTCTGACCCACTGAATGTCGGCCCCCAGGTGCTCACAGAGGTTGGCGATTTCGTTCATGAAGGAGATTCGGCAAGCCAGCATCGCATTGGAGGCATACTTTGTCATCTCTGCGCTTTTCGGATCCATCAACAGCACCGGAGCACCACGCAGCACGAAGGGCGCATAGAGATCTGCGACCTCGTCCGCGGCCTTTCTGTCCAGCGATCCAACCACAACTCGGTCGGGCTTCATGAAATCCTCGACCGCCGCCCCCTCCTTGAGGAACTCCGGGTTGGAGACGATGTCAAAAGGTACGTCGGTCACCAACTTCAACCTCTCTCGAATGGCTTCTGCGGTTCCGATCGGAACGGTGCTCTTCAGAACCAGAATCCGGTATTTCTCCATGCATCTCACTACTTCTTCACACACTTGCTCCACTACGCTGACGTCCGGAAGCCCATCCTCAGCAGACGAAGGAGTTCCGACCGCCACAAAAATGATCCGTGATTGAGAGACGACCTGTTGGAGATCCGTCGTAAATGACAAGCGTCCTTCAGCCTGGTTGCGGATAACCAGCTCCGTCAACCCGGGTTCGAAAATGGGGACGGTGCCCTTCTTCAGACCCTCGATCTTCTCCTCGTCTACATCCATACAGAGGACTTGATTACCGGTCTCGGCGAAGCACGTACCGGTGACGAGTCCGACGTACCCTGTCCCAACAACTGCAATTGTCATTTTTGTTTCTCCACGGTGGCCCAGACCGTCAGCGTACCACCTTTGCCCAGAGCCGCTTCAGCCAGGGCCAGCGGCTGGGCCACCCACAGCAGCAGGAAGTAGGTTCCGTCAGCCACCGTTCGAAGCGAGGCGGGCAGCAGGGTTCGTTTCCTGGCCCGTCTTACTCGACTCGACATCGGATCAAGAACGGGTAGGAGGCTGGAAACCATAGCCGCGGCATTATCGCGCAACGAGAAGTGTCGGACAGCCCGGATCCGATAGCCGGCACGGCCCAGCAGGTGAAGCAGAGCCAGCGACGTGTAGTTGTATAGATGACGTGGACAGTCCAGACCATACCAGCGCGAGCCAAAAAACCGTGCCTGCACACTGCCGACGTTCGGGACCTGGACGATGATACTGCCCTCCGCCCTGAGGATCCGGCGAAGTCTCTTGAGAAAGTGAAAGGGCTCAGTCATGTGCTCCAAAGAGTGAAAAAGGGTGACCACATCATAGATCTGACCTTGCTCCAGAATCTCTTCCTCGCTCCCCTCCATCACGGCGCCGGGCACCTCTTTCTCAGCGATTGCAACCGCCTCCCGGGAGAGTTCCAGACCCATCGCCTCAACTCCGGCTCGGCGGGCCATGCCGACAAAGGTCCCGCTGCCACAACCGATATCCAGTAATTTCAATCCGGCAACCGGCTGGAGAACACGGCTGACAAAGCGAAGCTGGTCGGAACTCACCATCCATTCCCGGTAGCGACGTTCCAGTTTCCCGCAAGGACCTTGCTCGGACCACCAGTAACCGGGCGGATAAAAGGTCTTGAGCTGTTGCTTGAGGGACCCTTCCTCGAGAAACAACAACCCGCAACTCGGACAGCGGTTCAGAGTGAACTCTTCCCCGGTGGTCCTAAAAAAACGATCCCCCATTCGATAGCTGGGAAGCGTGTCGGGGTTCTCGCAAATTGGACAGTCCATAGCACACTCGGTCTAGAAGGGAGTACTAAAGAAACCGCTTCTTGAACAGGAAGACAAGATTATTCCAACCGTCCCGCCAGGGCTGCAACTTTTTCTCACCCTCGCGGTTCGAAAAGCGGATGGGGATTTCCTTCAAACCGATATTGGGGCTCCTCAGAGCCTCGATCTTGATTTCCTCCGAGAAGGCCATGCCGTCGCTTTCCAGGTTCATCCTCTCCAGACTCTTCCGGTAGAAGATCCACATTCCCGACTGCGAGTCTCGAATTCTCCGCAGGAACAGGACCGACATCACGAAGCTCAAGACGACGTTGCCCACGAAGCTTGTCAGCGACATCGACTTGCGGTCCTGAACTGGAAACCTGGAAGCCGAAACGAACCCCACACCCGAGTCCAGCAGGGCCTCAATCAAGTAGGAAACAGCATCTACCGGGTAGGAGTGGTCCCCATCCAGCGTAACAATGATATCCCCGGCCGCGTGAAGCAAACCCGTCTTGTAGGCTCGGCCGTATCCTCGAACCTCCTCGTGAATCACACGCGCACCCATCTCCCGGGCGATCTCGGCGGTTAAGTCCGTAGAACCGTTATCAACGACAATCGTCTCGTCGACGAACGCAGGCATTTTAGCCAGAACCTGTGAAATCCCCGCTTCTTCGTTGAGACAAGGAATTACGATGGTCACCTTATAGTCGCCGTACAATTCTCGAGTCCTCTGATCTTCTGTTCATCGCGGGGTCGAATCCTGAGGGCTATTCAGCTTCTCCAACTCCCGCCTGATGCCTTGACGATATGCTTTGGTTGAGCGTGATCGAGGCTGACGATCCACCAGTTCATGGGCGCGCAGCAGGTGTTGTCCGGCCAGGTCCTTCCTCCCCAGCCCTAGAAAAGCCACGCCCAGCAGATAATGGGTCGCAAACGATTCCGGATTTCGCTGCAAGGCCTGCTGATAGAGGGCCACAGCTTCGTCTGCTTCCCCGACGACGCCGACCAGGGCATAGGCCAGGAGGCGAAGCCCCGCCGAATAGGGCCGGATAGCAACAGAGCGTCGGAGATGGGGGATTGCAGCAGAGACCCTTCCGGTGGCCACATAACAGTATCCAGGGTCATCCAGGTTGCGCGAAACCGTAAGGATAGAACCCAGCACAAAGATCGCCAACAGAAACGCCTTGGCCAGAACGTTGGCCTTCGGAGAGGCTGCGGCTTCAGCGCCCAGATTCCCAAAGACAAGAGCGGCTCCAACCATCGGTAGATAGAGGAAATGATCGGCAGCAATCTCATGGAAGCCCACGATTTGAAGCACAGGGAGCAGAGGAACCAGGAACCAACCCATTCCCAGAGTTACCAGCGGCCGACGACGGAGTAGCCACACTGCCAGGCCAAGGTAGGCAGCAGAAATGAGTACACAGACCAGGGTTGCCGCCTCCGTCAAACCGGTGGAAATCGGGAAGACACCCGTGTAATCGGCCAGCAGCGGATAGGGCATTAGAGCCAGACTGAGATAGTGGACAAAGAGTTTGAAAGACGTGGCCCACTGAGCAGCAAGGCTCCCTCCCCAGTAGCCGGCCATACGGCTGGCCTCGGTCCAGACGACGGCATAGTAGACAGCTGCAATCGCCACGGTGGCCAGTAGAGTGTAGAGACGTGCCGATTTCTTGAGCGCCGCCGTCACCCCCTTCCCGTCTCCAGCTCGAAAGCTCTTCCTCGATCCACACAGATCGATCAGCACAAAAAGAACCGGGAATACGACTGCCACTTCCTTGGAAAGAACAGCCAGAAAAACAGCCAGTCCTGTGAACACGCCCCTCGGCCAGCCTCGTCGCCGCCGCCACTGGATATAGAGGAGTGAAGCCAGCAGAAGAAAGAAGGCAGCCAGCAGATCCTTGCGTCCCGAAACATAGGCGACCGAGGCCGTTTGAACAGGATGAACCGCAAAAAACATGGCACCCAGAAACGAGGCATCCAGCCTCCCCAGAATGGAACGGAGTAACAAGAAGGTCAGGATGCTGTTGACTGCGTGCAGGATCAGATTCAGGAGGTGGTACCCGAAAGGATTCGCGCCACCCAGGGCGAAATTCAGGGCATAGGTGAAAGTGCGAACCGGTCGATAGCCGGTTCTGCCCAGGATTCTTCCCCAGTTCAGCTCGGTTACATCCGTGTTCTGTTGAATCAGAGTGACGTCGTCAAAGACAAAGTCGTGGAAGAGAGTATTGGCGTAGAGAGAGACTACAGCGGCGGCCAGAAGGAGGCAGAAAAGGATGACCCGGGTTTGCGTCGCGCTCCCAATAAACGACATCGTATTTATGAAGTGAGTACTAAACCTTTCGATCCCGGGAAGGCTCAAGCCTCTTCGCTCTCGAGCCGACTCACTGCTCGGGTCGTCCCGCCTGCAAGACGCTGAGGAGAGCCTGGACCCCGTCTTCAACTTGTCTCCAGGAGAGCTTCTCTCTGGCTCGACGGATGTTGGCTTCGAATGACAGGGCTCTCGGATCCTTTTCGAAAAGCTCGATGGCATTGGCCAGGGCATCCGAATCTCCCGGGGGAACCAGATATCCAGTCTCCCCCTCCGAGACAACTTCGGCGAGCCCCCCCACATCGCTCACCAGGACCGGCTTCAGGAAACCAAAAGGCGAGAGGAACTACCCCGCTCTGGGTGGCATTTAGGTAAGGCAGAACGACCAGATCCGTCTCGCGAAAGAGCGTCCCGACTTCTTCGTTGGGAATATAATGATCTTTCCAGACCACCCGGTTGGCGAGGCCCTCCTGCTTAACCAGGCGTTTAAAGGGCACATCGTCGATATAGAACTCGCCCGCCACGGTTGCTCGAAACTCCACCCTGTCCCCCAGCCGCACAAGAGCCCGCAGAAACACTTCCAACCCCTTGTACGCTCGAATCTTCCCAAAAAAGAGCAATCGCAACCCCGATCCGCGCCCCGCCCTGTCCGAAGTGTGACCGCCCTTTTCGAGCCCGTTGAAGAAGCTGTAGGCAGGGTGGAAGATCTGATGAACTACGGCGCCGGGCTTGATCTCTTTCACCTGAACAGACAGTCCGGCCGAGTGAACAAGAAACCCATCGGCTCTCCGAAAGGCTCGAGAGATCTGCCGATTGACAAACCATGAGGATCCCGGAAAACTTGGCATCTCGTGTGGGAAGACGTTGTGGCAGAGCAATAGTTGATCGATGCGGCGCTCCCGGGCAACTCGTTTCATGATGGACAAGTAGGCGGGCCCGAAATATGGATGCCACCACTGAAAGATCACGACTCTGGGTTCAAATTGTCTGACACGCCTGACCACTGCACGCCAACTCCAGGGTGAAAACGGGTTCAAGAGCGGCTCCGACGGAGTCGACAGATAACGCGAACTCGAGTCCTCCTGTGTACGCCCCGGAAACAGCAGCCCCGGATACTGACGGGAAAACGAAATCAGAAGGGTTTCATGGCGCTTTCGAAGCTCCTCGTTGAGGCAAGTTGTGTAGTGAGCGATCCCGCCCCTGAATGGATAGGTTGGACCGATCAGCACAATCTTCAATTAGTACTCCCTTTCATGAATACGGTGATGTTTGGAGTGAGTACTCACTCGGACTCCAGGCGTTCCTGGATGGAATACTCGTCTTGTCTGCGCGAGGAATAGGCAATCATCTCAGCCAGCAGACCAAAGAAGATGAACTGGACCCCGACCAGGAGAAGGACGATGCCCAGAAAGAACAGGGGTCTGTCGCCAATCGGGCGCCCCAGGAACCAGCCGACAGACAAGTACATCTCAATGGCGAGGCCCGCCAGCAACGACACCACACCCAGCACACCAAATACGTGCAGCGGCTTGCTGTTGTAGCGGGTCAGCATGATCACTGTGAGCAGATCAAAAAACCCGCCAACGAAACGTCCGGCACCGAACTTGCTAACTCCATAGGCCCGCCAACGATGCTCAACGGCGACCTCGCCAACCCGAAACCCTCGATAGCTGGCCAGCACCGGAATGTAGCGATGCATCTCCCCGTAGACCCGGACCTCTTTGATGACTTCTTTTCGATAGGCTTTGAAACCACAGTTGATGTCGTGAAGAGGCACTCCCGTGAGCACCGAGGTCGCGAAATTGAAAAGCCTGGACGGCCATCGCTTGGTGATCGGATCTCGGCGTATGCGCTTCCAGCCCGAAACCAGATCATAGCCTTCTTCGAGTCGCGCCAGAAGCTTTTCTATCTCGGCGGGCTTGTCCTGGAGGTCCGCGTCCAGAGTCACAATAACGTCACCGCCTGCCCTCGAAAAGCCAGCCGACAAGGCCGCTGATTTGCCAAAGTTGCGCCGGAAACGAATCACCTGCAGACGGGAGTCAGACCGGACAAGCCGCTGCAGGACTTCGTGGGATCCATCGGAGCTCCCGTCGTTAACGAAGATGAATTCGAATTCGTAAGGGAGCCTCTCCGCCTCTTCGACTAATTCAGCGTAGAGCTGATCGAGGGCGTCCTTTTCATTGAATAAGGGTACAACTACAGATATTCTCTTCATCACCCCGCAGGGGTGCAAATTATACCACCCGGCGGGGTCCTTCCTTCAGCAGGAAACCCGGACGAAGGAGAATGGAAGAACCCAATGAGAGTTCTCGTTACAGGCGGTGCCGGTTTTATCGGCTCCCACGTAGCCGAGCAACTACTGGAGAAGGGCCATTCTGTCGACGTCGTGGACGATCTTTCCACGGGCCGGCTTGAAAACGTACAGCCGTTCCTGGCACACGCCTCCTTTCACCTGGAGGTCGATACCGTGCTCAATTCACGACTCATGTCCAGGATGATGAAGAGCTGTGACGCGGTAGTCCACCTGGCGGCCGCGGTCGGTGTTCAGCTGATCGTCAGGGATCCTGTCGGTACCATTGAAACCAATGTAAAGGGAACCGAAGCCGTACTGGAGCTGGCGGAAAAGGACCGGAAAAGAGTCCTCCTTGCCTCCACCTCCGAAGTGTATGGAAAGAGTTCTAAGATACCGTTTTCCGAGGACGACGATCTGGTCCTTGGGCCCACCAACCGGGCCCGTTGGAGCTACGCGTGCAGCAAGGCGATCGACGAGTTTCTGGGCCTGGCCTACTGGACGGAGAGGAAGGTGCCGGTGACGATCGTGCGCCTCTTCAATACGGTCGGGCCCCGCCAGGTGGGGCGATATGGAATGGTGCTGCCCACCCTGGTGCGGCAGGCACTGGCGAACGAGCCCCTCACCGTGTTCGGCGACGGAGGCCAATCGCGATGCTTCTGTCACGTCCGGGATGCCGTTACAGCTCTCATCGACCTTCTGACGAAGGAGCAAACCGAAGGGGAGGTCTACAATGTCGGCTCGGATGAAGAGATCACCATCAAACAACTGGCCAGCCGGGTGATCGAGGCTACCCACAGCTCCTCCCGGATCTCTCTCATTCCCTACGAAGAAGCCTACGCTCCCGGCTTCGAGGACATGCGGCGGCGGGTTCCCGATTTGCGGAAGCTGCGAAAGGCGATCGGGTTTTCACCCGCCTACGACCTGGACGGGATTATTCGGAGTGTGGTGACCCATCATCAAACCTCCAGCAGTCCGTAGTAAGAATCCTACGGACTACTAACTTCCTCGACGGGTGACGATCACTTTCAGAGTTTCGAGCAGAATCAGAAGATCGAGTGACAGGCTGTAATTGTAGATGTACGCAAGATCGTATTTGAGCTTGCTCTCCGGCCGTGTGTCATAGAAGCTGCGAACTTGAGCCCGACCTGTCATCCCGGGTTTGACCTTGTGCCGCTCTCCAAAGCCTGGAACTCTCTTTTCATAGTCACTTACAAAATGGGGGCGCTCAGGGCGCGGCCCAACGAAGCTCATATCACCCTTGATCACATTCCACAGCTGAGGGAGTTCGTCCAGCCGGAAGCGTCGCAGGATTCGTCCCACCGGAGTGACACGGGGATCGTTGGGAACGGCCAGCGTGGCACCGGACGCTCTTTCGGCATCGTCGACCATGGTCCGAAACTTGAACAAACGGAAGGACACGCCGTTTTGTCCCACACGCTCCTGGCGATAGAGAGCGGGTCCTGGCGAAGCGAGCCTGATGACGACGCCGATCAAAAGCATGAAGGGCGCGCTGAGAATCATTCCAGCAGTCGCAATGGTGATATCGAAGAAGCGTTTCAGGAAGCGCTCGAAGGGCTCGTTCGGGTTCTCCTTCACTTCAATCAGCGGCGTGTCGTGAATGTTGATATGCCTCAGCTTCCCGATGGTAATGTCGAACGGCGAGGGAAGAATCCCGATGTTGACACGCGTTTCCTCCTGCAACTTGCAGAGGCCGTTGAGTACCCTATCCCGCCAGGACGGAGCTGAGCAAAAAACGATCTCGTCGACTCCAAAATGTTCCACAATCTCACCGACGTTCGCAACCTCTCCCAGCACCGGATACTCCGAAGCGTTTTCTGCAGCCGTCTCCGGATGCTCGAGGACCAGTCCAACGACCTCGGTCCCCGGGCTCCGGGATACATTCTCTAGAAGTTCGCTGGCGTGGCCGAAACGCTTGCCCACCACCAGAATGCGACGAGTCCGCTGGCGAACCCGACTTCGCAGATAGGCCCGCCAAGCCAGCAGGCCTGCGAAATTGAAACCGCCGAAGAGGACAATGACGGTCCTGGGGAACAGCCATTCCGTCTCTTCGGGCACCTGGGGATTCAGGAAAAAAAGCACCGAAGTGACCAGGAACACCTGCATGACACAGGCGATAAACGTAAGCGCTACCAGCTCCCGTTTTCGCACTTGCCGAAGGTCATCGTACAGACCCATCAGATAGGGAAAGAAAAGTTGCCCGAACACCAGTACGATCCAGGGGTGGCTCACCATCAGCCATTGGAACTGGGCGATCCGCTCCTGAGTAAACGGGACGGGCAGATAGATACGAACCAGCCAGGCCGAGAAATAGGCCAGGCACCCGATCAACAGATCGGACAAAACAAGAAAGAGTCGATTGGCAACAACCGAGTCGAAACTCCCATTCGACTTTGACCGGGTCCGGCGGAGAGCGGCCGTCATACTTGCTTGACTCGCTTTCATGTTTTCTCTGAATTCAAGTACTCAATTATAATATACGGTCGTGCCGCCATCGGTGTCCGTTGTGGTCGTGAACTACAACGGGGAACAATTTCTCCAGAGCTGTGTGGACTCGATCCTCGCCCAGTCGTCGCCCCCCGGGGAGGTTATCGTGGTTGACAATGGTTCGGCAGACCGGAGCCTGGACATTCTGCGCTCGATTGGAGACGTTCGTCTCAGGGTACTCCCTCTTGCTGACAACGTTGGCTACGCGGCCGGTTGCAACGCCGGCATTCAAGAATGCCGTGGCGATTTGATTGCCGTACTCAACAATGACGTGGTGCTCGATCCGGATTGGCTAAAGACCTTGCTTGATCACGATTCGCAAGAATGGGCCTTCTGGGCTTCCCGAGTCGAGTTCGCCTCGCCCTGCGGTGTGATCGACAGTGCCGGAGACGGCATGGCTGTCGTGGGATCTGCCTTCAAGATCGGTCATGGCGACCCGGTCGACCAGCACCTCGAAACGCGAGAAGTCTTCGGACCCTGTGCCGCCGCGGCCCTCTATCGCAGGAGTCTCGTGGAGGCCGTGGGAGGGTTCGACCCGGACTTCTTTCTGGTGTACGAGGACGCCGATTTGAACTTCCGAGCCAGGCTGCTGGGATTCCGCTGCCTCTATGTAGCGGATGCTCGAGTGCTTCACCGCGTGAACACCAGCATTGGAACCTTCACGGACTCCTATGTCTTTCACGGGCACAGGAACTCGGAATTCGTGTTCTGGAAGAACATGCCCACCCGGCTGCTTCTCTTATATCTTCCGGAGAGGGCGCTCTTCAATCTTCTCTCACTCCTTTTCTTTGTGGGGAAGGGACGAGGGACAGCTTTCCTCCGGGCCAAACTGGAGGCGCTCAGAGAGCGCCGTGCCGTCATCGAGAAGCGAAAGAAGATTCAACGGAGTCGCACCGTGAGTAGCAGGGAAGTGCGCCATTGCCTCGAGCGGAACTGGCTGAAGTACCGACGCAAGATCGCGGAACTCCGTGACTAAGTACTCCCGTACAGAAATATGAGTACTAAACTCTCGATCATCATTGTGAACTACAACTCGACCGCTGACCTTCTTCGCTGTCTGTCCAGCATTCGAAGCACAGAGGAAGAAGATCAGCTCCAGGTGGTCGTTGTCGACAACGCTTCTGCCGACCAGTCTTCACTGGAGAACGAACTCCGTTCCTTTTCGTCCGAGCTTCTCCTCAATCAGGAGAATGAGGGATTTGCCAGAGCCTGCAATCGGGGAATCCGTCACTGTGAGGCCTCCTTTTTTCTGCTCCTCAATCCCGACGTTATCGTTCACCACCGGGCCATTGGCAGGACACTTGATTACCTCCGCACTCGTCCCGGAACAGGTGTAACAGGGTGCCGGATCTTGAATCCCAACGGGAGCCTCCAACTGGCCTGCCGACGCTCTATCCCGACAGTCCGAAATTCACTCTATCGTTTTCTCGGCCTGAGCCGTCTGTTTCCAGAAAGCCGGGAGTTTGGAGCCTATAACCTGACCTGTCTGGACGAACACGAGACCCAGCCGGTCGAGGCGGTCTCCGGTTCGTTTCTGATGTTTCGACGCGAACTGATCGAGAAGATCGGGCTCCTGGACGAGCAGTTCTTTCTCTATGGCGAGGATCTGGACTTCTGCTATCGAGCCCTGCAGGCCGGCTGGCTGGTGGAGTACTACGCCGATGCTACCGTTACCCACCTGAAGAGTCGAAGCGCGGATCAGGATACGGCTGTGAACACGCGACATTTTTACAATGCCATGAAGATCTTCTATGCGAAACACTACGCTCCCACAGCAAATCCACTCCGGAACCGCCTGGTCAGGGCGGGAATCGAGCTGGCACACGTGGCCCGGCGGACGCGGCAGACACTGGGCGGCGGCGGGAGAGTGGGCTCCAGACGCTAGCTGTCCTTAGTGAAAGTCGCGCGCATCACGGCCTGTAGCAGTCCGTGGTGCTAGCTAGACCAGTTCCCGATAGACCTGCAGGGTTGCGGCGGCGGTTTGCTCCCAGGAGAACTCGGCGGCTCGCTGCAGGCCCCGTTCCCTCAAACTTTCACGATTCTCCAGTGTCCGTTGAATCCCGGCTGCCAGGTCGTCCTCGTCAGGCTCGACCAGTATGGCGGCCCGGCCACACACCTCAGGAAGAGAGCCGCGGTTGGAGGCGACTACCGGAACCCCACAGGCCATAGCCTCCAGCAAGGGCAGGCCGAATCCTTCGTAGAGTGAGGGGTAGGCAAAGAGGGTTGCAGCAGAGTAGATCCCCTTGAGCACATCCATCGAAATGTCTGTGAAAAGCAAGGCCCCTTCGGGAATCGAATCCTTTTCCAGGGGCCTTCCCACCAGAACGAGCGGCAAACCCACCTGCCCGACTGCACGCTTTAGCAGCCGTAGATTGCGACGAGAATGAAGGTCCCCTACGTGCAGAATGTACCGAGAAGGCAGGTTCAGCTGTCGGCTGACTGCAACGGCCAGGTCGGGGGCGGGCGAGAAGAAGTCGGACACCCCCATGGGTACGATTCGGATTCTGTCCTCCAGCGCCCCGAAGAGGCGAACGATCTCCTGTTTCGAGAATCGGGAAGGCACCACAATTCGATCTGCCCGCCGCAGACAGGCCCGGTAGTAGGCCAATCGGACGACTCCCTTCTTGGACGGATACCATTGCGGGTGGGCCAGGTACGAGATGTCATGAACGGTCATGACGATGGGACAGAAACTGATCAGGGGACACGTGTAGGAGGGTGCATGGTAGACCTGCCATCGACGCTGTAACTCGGCTCCAGGCACCCGCACGCAATTGAAGAGCAGATTGTTGCCCGGTTCTGAGGATTCCAGGGAATCGAGCCAGGGCAGATATTTCAGAAGATTGGAAACATAGGTGGCGATACCCGCCGGTCCCCATCGAAGAGAGCGAGCGTCGATTCCAACCCTGGGTTCTTCCGTCCCGGCTTCAGACAGCTTTGAAGGCTCCTCATCAACCAAGCTGTTCACCGTCCCTGCTGTCGACAGTAACGGCGGGCCCGGACGGCGTCGCGGTACAGCCGGTTGTAGCGGAGAGCTGATTCGAGGTAGGGTTCCGCCTTCTCACAATTGTTCTGAGCAATGAGAGAAGCCCCCAGATTGGTCATCGTTTCAGGGCTTGGAATCCTTTCTACCGCCTTCCGATACGATGTTTCAGCCAGTTGATAGCGGCCCAGAAATATAGCAGCCGAACCTCGGAGATTGTAGAGTTCCGGAAACCCCGCGTAACCCGACTCGGCACGCTCCAGCAAGACGAGGGCCCGGGTCGCCACACTTCGCAGTTGGCGTGTGTTGAGATTTTTCTGGCTCGCCCCCTCGAGCAGAAAGGCCGCCATTCCGAGGGAGTTGTTCGTCTGCCACTTCTGGTATTGCCCGTAGAGCAGGGGCAGCGCCAGCACCAAGGCTACGCCGGCCAGCAGCACTCTCGGTTTGTCGGTTCCTCCCCCTGAACCAAAGCCGTTTCTTCCAAGCCGTACTGATCCAGATGCCGAATGGAACCCACGATCAAAGCGATAAAGATCGCTGTCGCGCTGACATGAAAAGGAAACATGGTCAGTGAACCGACCAGAAAATAGATCAGGGACAAGGCGAGAATGCCGGACCAGTAGCATCGTTGTGGATCTTCTTCCCGAAGGGACTGGCGAACTGCAGAGAATAGTGAAAACCCCAGCAACCCGGCTAGCAAGAGCAGACCCGGCAGCCCCAGCTCGGCCCAGGTCTGCAGATACTCGTTGTGGGCCTCGCGGAAGGCTCCCGCCTGGGGGATAAGGTACATCTCGCGACCAGGCAGGGTCTCGGTCCGGTGGTGATAGAAGACGGGGGCGAAAGAGGTGATTCCGTGACCTGACAGCGGTCGGGCCTGAATCATGCCCCAGGTGATCAGATAGACCGAATAGCGCCCTCCCGTCGCCACCTCCAGACTCCCGCTCATGACCTGACGACCGGCCCGAGCGAGACGGTCCCAGAGTTTTGATTGAACCGCGAAGGTGGCGCTCAACCCCACGGCCACGAGGAGGACAATCCACAGCGCAGCAAGGCGGCGAAGGGATTCAGGATGACGTTTGAAGACCCACCAGTGGTGAAAGCCCAGCCACAGTACCAGGCAACCACCCAGGGCCAGGCTCGCCGTCATGGTACGTGTGAAGAGCAGACCCGTCAGATTGCAAAGGAGAATGAACCACCAGGCAACTCGAACCCGCTGGTTGCGCTCGAATTGAAGAAAGTAAACAGACACCAGGACGATCAGGCCGAAGAGCATGGCTCCGCTGCCGACTTCTCCGAGGAAGCCTGCCGGAGTCAGACGGCCGGAGACAGCCTCTCCGCTCTCCCGCAGCATTCCTGGAAACTTTCCAAAATACTGCAGAACGTTGGCCACAGAGTTCAGGCTGAGAGACAGACCGGCCACCAGCCAGACCCGTCTCTGAAACTCCCAGGACACGATCCGGGATAGGAGAAGCAGCCACAATGCAAACAGACAGACCGTGACGGCTGCCTCCATGCCGCCCAGAAACAAACTATGAATCAGAACATACGCCGCCGCCCCGAGGACTGTACATTCAAAGACTCCCAGACGGATTTTGAATGAGGAATTCACCAGGCAGATGACAGCCAGGAGAGGGATCGCCGACGTGATCACAATATCTTTGGGCGTGCGAAACTTGTCCAGGCCGGCCACGGCCACGGCCACGGGGAGGAGCCCGTAAACCAGGACAATGAGAAATCGGGCTATCTGGAACTGCGGCTGCTGCGGGGCCGGTTTAGCAGTCAAGGCTTATAGTATACTCCTGGCGGCTGCCCGGGACTGACCAACACACGCGCGAAATCCATGCTCACAAATCTCTGGAAAAGCAGGAATCTGGTCCGCGAGCTGGTTCGGCGGGATGTGCAGAGCCGTTATCGAGGCTCGTTGTTGGGCGGGGCGTGGTCGATCCTGAATCCCCTGCTCCAGTTGACGGTGTACACGCTCGTCTTCTCCGGCTTTCTCGGGCAGAGCTTTGATGAGAGCGCGTCCAGTCAGCGCTTCGCCCTCTTTCTATTCGCGGCTCTCCTCCCCTGGCTGGCCTTCCAGGAGAGTCTTAACCGATCAGCCCGCGCCTTCCTCGATCACAGCCAGGTCATCAAGAAGACACGTTTTCCCCTGCCGGCGGTGCCCCTGGGAATCATGACTTCGGCTTTCCTTCACCAGTGTGTGGGAACTCTTCTGCTCATAGCAGTTCTGGCTTTCAAGCAGGAAGTCAACCTGATGACTCTTTGGATCTGGCCTCTTGCCGGGCTGTTGCAGCTGACTCTCGCATTCGGTCTGTCCTTGATTCTGGCCTGCGTCACTGTCCTGGTCCGTGATGTGGCTCAGGCCCTGGGCGCAGTCTTTCTGATTCGTTTCTGGACGACTCCGATCGTATACCCGCAATCCAGGGCCGGAGACCTGGCCTGGGTCCTGGACCTGAACCCCCTCACCCATCTGGTCGGCCTGCACCGTTATGCCTTCTTTGGACCGCCTTCACCTCCGGCCGGAGGACTCCTCTATTTGATCGTCGTGGCCCTTGGTGGGTGCTTCCTGGGTGCCGCAATTCACTCCCGCACACGCAGGCTGATTGTCGATCTGGTGTGAATCTAGCGTGAAGGGTCCCTTTTCTGTGTCTTCCCTTCACCTGACTCCTCGGCGGTCTGTTCCTCAGGGGTCAGTTGCAGGTACTCCACCAGACGCTTCACGATTTCGCTGGGAAGAGCCTTCAGAACTCCGTTGAAGGGATAACTGGTGGCAAGGGCCCGAGCAAAAGTGAGACTCAGATAGCGTCTCTCGTCACCCTTCAGTTTCTGTCCCTTTCTCATCCTCTCCTTGAATTTGGGAAGTTGTTCATGGAGCTGCGCGAGGCGCTTTTCCGTCACCCCGAGAATCTCCGCTAGCCCGGATTATGCAAGAGATCTGAATCCGAGTGAGATTTGGGTCCAGAAAAAAAGCCGTAGCTCTCTGATATAAAAGGGTTTACATAAAAACAACCCTAAACAGGAGCTACGGCTTGTTGAAAACAGTCTGCCAGAATACCCTGCCATTTCACAGCCACAGAGACATCACAGCTCGTTTTGATGGGGGGAGCCTCACTTCCGACGCAGGATGGTTGTTGTTTGGATCGCTGGATCGGCAACATCGATTGTGCGAGGGCTTCAGTTCGTGTATTGCGGAAAGCCGGGACCGACGCTACATTCGTCATGACCTGTTGAAGTTGATCCGACAACGAGTGTTGCAGATCGTGGCCGGCTACGAAGACTGTAATGACGCCGATACGCTGCGCTCGGATCCGATGCTCAAGACAGTCTGTGATCAGTTGCCCGAGAGCGATCCCGATTTGGCCACCCAGCCGACTTTCTCCCGCTTGGAGAACTCCGTCACCAAGAAGGATCTGATGCGTCTGAGCCGGTGGCTGCTACGCCGTTATGTGCGCTCCCTGAAGAAGAGACGTCCCGCCAAGATCATCCTGGATCTGGACAGTACCGACGACCACACTCACGGCCAACAGGAGTTCGCCTTCTACCACGGGTATTACCGAAACCACATTCTGCATCCTTTGCTGATCTTCGATGCCGACACGGGAGACCTGGTCTGTGCCGTGTTGAGACCTGGCAACAAGGGGGCTGCCTCTCACATCGTGCCCATTCTGAAGCGCGTCGTGGAGGCCATCCGACAAGCAGTGGGGACGGATGTCGAGATTGAGATTCGGGCCGACAGCGGCTTTGCCACGCCTCGGCTCTACGAGTTCTGTGAAGGTGAAGAGAATCAACTCCAATATGTCATTGGGTTAAGTCGCAACCCTCGCCTGCAGCGAGTGGTCGAGCCCCTGCTGGATTCGACTCGGGAAAGGTTCGTTGAGCGGGAGGAAAAACAGCGTCAGTTTGACGAGTTTCTTTATCGAGCCAACAGCTGGGATCGATCCCGTCGCGTCATTGTCAAAGTGGAGGTCGATCAGCGCGGGATCAATCGTCGCTTTGTGGTCACCAACCGGGACGATCTCTGCTCCCAATCACTTTATGACCACTACACCGACCGAGGGCAGACCGAGAACTTCATCAAGGCCTTTAAGAATCATCTGAGCATGGACCGACTCAGCTGTCATCGATTCCTGGCCAACCAGTTTCGACTCCTCCTGCATGCACTGGCTTACCAGATGTTCGTGCGCCTGCGCGACTATCTGCACGGAACCCCCTGGCACAAGCTCGAAATCGAAACCTTACGTCGTCGTGTCCTCAAGATCGGGGCCCGGATCCGACAAACCACTCGACGCATCTGGGTCCATCTTTCCTCAGCCTTTCCCGAACAACCCCTCTTTCACCTCGTCTTGAGTCGCCTGAACTCCAGCTAGCTTCTCCCAGTTCCCCGAAAAACCGCTTCCGACACTCATCCAGGCCCAGATCTGTCTGAAATTCACTCCCCCAACCACTCAAACGCCTCGCCAACCGATATTCTTCGCAAATCCGCCTGTCACAACTGCCCGCTTCCGAGTTGGGCCACTTCTCGAGCCCTTTTTCAACAGCGGATTACGGTTCTTGCATAATCCGGGCTAGCTCCTCCGGATAGGCCTGATGAAGCAACAACAGCTCGAGTCCCATTTTGAACACACTCCCCGACTCCCTCTGGTATACGCGGGTGTAGGGATCGAGTTGAGTCGCCAGAATCTTCTTCGATATCTGCAGCTTGTCTTTTTCTATCCCCTCAACAAACAGACGAGGATTGACCAGGAGGAACGGACTCTCCGCTACAATCGCCCGCTGGTGCTCGTCACCAAAGGGAGTGATGACGATACTGTAGGGCTGTTGATAGGAAGGGAAGTTCTTGTTCAGGAGTCCTCTCAGGTTGGTGACGTGGTCGTCAAACTCTTGGGAAACTGCCATTTCCTGGTCATTGTTGAGGGTGCTCCAGACCACTGAAACCTCCGGACGATCGGGCAGAAACGGCAGGAACTGCGGGACAAATTGGTTCTCCCAGTAATCGCGGAAGCCGTCTTCGTCACCGGACTTCTCCTGTAACATGCCCGTCAGGTTCAGGATCCCGTCCGCTGAGGTGGAAGCATTTGCCGCCTCCAGAGGATTCCAGGCCTCGAGGGCCGCGCTAGAGCTTCGCGTCCCCGAAAAAGATCCTTCCATGTGGTACTGGAAATGAAGGAACTCCCAGTTCCCCTGGAGCGAATCGCTGTCTCGCCGGCCCGACCAGACGACTTGCCCGCCTCTGAAGTACTGACTGATGATCCGACAACGAGTGTTGCAGATCGTGGCCGGCTACGAAGACTGTAATGACGCCGATACGCTGCGCTCGGATCCGATGCTCAAGACAGTCTGTGATCAGTTGCCCGAGAGCGATCCCGATTTGGCCACCCAGCCGACTTTCTCCCGCTTGGAGAACTCCGTCACCAAGAAGGATCTGATGCGTCTGAGCCGGTGGCTGCTACGCCGTTATGTGCGCTCCCTGAAGAAGAGACGTCCCGCCAAGATCATCCTGGATCTGGACAGTACCGACGACCACACTCACGGCCAACAGGAGTTCGCCTTCTACCACGGGTATTACCGAAACCACATTCTGCATCCTTTGCTGATCTTCGATGCCGCCACGGGAGACCTGGTCTGTGCCGTGTTGAGACCTGGCAACAAGGGGGCTGCCTCTCACATCGTGCCCATTCTGAAGCGCGTCGTGGAGGCCATCCGACAAGGAGTGGGGACGGATGTCGAGATTGAGATTCGGGGCGTTCCGGCGACAGGGAGGTGACGACGAATCGGGGATTGGCGCCTTTCTCCAGGAACTCGGCCTTGCCGACGACGCGTCGCTCCGAGGTCCAACTGTGGCGAGTCCGGTAGCGGAAATCCTTGAACACCCGCGCCGGTCGCCCGGTGGCGTTGAACTCGGCTTCGGCCTGAGTCATCGCTTCGGCGCTCTCTGACTTGAGCCGATCATTGTTGGCCAACCCCATCACGTAATCCACGTGATGGTCTTCACACCAGCGGAGCAAGTCATCCCGGCAAAAGCCCGAGTCGGCCCGGATGACGATCGAGACCTCCGGCCAGCTCTGCCGAATCCGGCCGACGATCCGTTCCAGTTCCTCCACCGATCCCGCGGCCCCATCGATATTGGAACACCGCAACCGGGCGCACAGCAGATGCTCCCCCGAGAAGATGTACAGCGGGAGATAACAGTAGTGGCGGTAGTAACCGTGAAAGAACCGGCCTTCCTGCTGGCCATGGATCGGGTCGTCGGTCGCATCCAGATCCAGCACGATCTCCTCGGGCGCCGATTCGTGGGACTCCACGAAGGCATCCACCATCCAGCCGTCGATCCGGTCCGGGTCCATCGCGATCTTCTTGTACCGCTCCTGCTCATCGACCTCGGCGCCGGTCAACTCCAACCGGTTCAGCGTACACCTGCCCGCCAGCGCCTTCCCCCGATCTGAGGCCTGCCGCCGCCGCTCTCCCAACGGATCGGCTTTGTCCACTGCCACCGCCAGCATTGGATCGGTGCGCAGTTGGTCGTGATCGTTCAGATCCTCATATCCCAGACAGAGTCCGTAGATGCGCTGCCCCAACAACTCCTCGACCGTGTGTTCGATCAACCGCGGATCCCGGTGATCCCTGAAACACTCAGCCAGTCCGGCGATCAGACCCGTCCCCCTCTCGACCTCTCGCAACAGCAGCACCCCTGCATCGGAGGTGATCTTCCCGCCGTCGAACCGCGCCTTCACTTTGCGTTGAAATAGTCCGTGAAATTCGAACCTGGCTTGTTTACACTCTGTTCTCATAAGGGCCGCCTCCGTTTGGCTTGGAAGTCGTTCTCGTCAAACGCTTTATACCAAACAGGGCGGCCTTTTCAGGTCCCATCGGTGAGAAATGGCGGCTAGAGCACCTGGCTGACCCGGAGCGCGCCCTGGCGGAAGTGGTACGCATTCTCACTCCCGAAGGACTCATTGTAGGCTCGACTCCGGACCCCATCTTCTTTGAGAGAGACGAGTCGACCCACATCTCTGAGCGCCCCCCTTCCTACTGGCTCGACCGTCTCCGCCGACATGGCTTCGAGGTCTGCTTCCGCTTCTCCGAAGAAGATTACAACTTCCAGTTCGTGGCTTCCCCACGGGGCTCCCGGCTCTGCTCCGGGCTGGGCGTTTTCCAGCACGACTACTTCTCCACCGAAATGGAGATCCTGAAGCTGACGGGACCGCTGGCGGCCGTTCCCAGATCCGGCTGGGGGCCCCTCTCCGATAAGCGGCGTTGCATCCGGGACCGGGCCTCGGTTTACCTGCTGAATGCCACCCCGTCTCCCCTTCACTGCGAGATCTCTTTCCGAGCTACCAACCAGGCCCATTGCGTTACCCTTCGCGCCCGGTTCAACAGCCTAGTGCTGGGCGAGTGGGTCCTGACTCCGGAACAGCCGGAGGAGCAGCGGTTTCGACTTCCCTCGATCGAAGTACCTGGAGGTGGCCACCACCTGTGGTTCGAGCTGCAGCCCGGCACCCCGGTGGTCAGGATCGGAGACCTCGAGATCGAGAGCTCGGAAGGCAACGAAGAGGAGTTGATCTCGTCACTTCCGTTCGACCTTTTCCAGCGCTACCGGCTGGCGGGCCAGATCTGTGATCTTCTTGAGCCGGCCCGGGTGCTGGACGTGGGAGGTTATCTGGGAGACGAGGGAGGCCACCTGGCAACCTCGCGGGACTTTCTTTGCCCGGCCCGCAAGTCTGGCCGGCCCGATAGAGTCCGATCCACCGACCTGCGCCAGGGGGACTGGCCGACCCACCAGCCTGCCCTGGCCTGGGCCCAGCCGTTTGACGATCACTCTTTCGACCTGGTTCTTTCGCTGGATGTTCTGGAACACCTGGCGGAAGCGGATCGGACCCGCTTCCTGGAGGAACTCGACCGTCTCTCCACGAGCTGGATACTCCTTTCCGCTCCCTTTGCCGACCCCGCTGTGGAGGCCGCAGAGGAGATCCTTCGAACGGGCCTCCTTTCCGCTCAGCGCTTCCTCCAGGAACATCAGGAACTGGGGCTGCCGGAATTGGAGGGGGTGCGTCGCTATTACGAGTCGAAGGGTCACAGCGTGGAAGTGATTCCCAACGGCTATCTGCCACGCTGGAGGGCCATGCAGGTACTGACCTGTCTCTATTTTGGCCATCGTGACTGGGTTTCTTTCCGAACTCTCAACCAGCTCTACAATCGTTGGCTTTTTCCTTTCGACCAACGCGAACCCTCCTACCGGCAACATGTGTTGATCAGCAAGGGCGCTCTGGATGTCGAGACGACCTCTCGCCTGGCCGCCTTGCGTACGGAATCCGAAGCGAGCTCTGATCCGGATCTCAAGGTTCTGAGCCACCCGGATTTTGTGCACCTCAATCAACGGATTCTGGACCGCCTGAACCGCTTCTCGGATCACCTCACGGACACGCAATTCCTGTTCGCTGAGCGAGAGAAGCTGATCCACAGGCTCGAGAAGGATCTCGTGAAAGCCCGACTCGAAGCCGAAGAATTACGTTACACAACACCGCTCCTGGAGCTCCTGGCCAAGCGATTGCGTCACCGATTCGGTAAGTTCAGAGAACCTGCAGAGCCAGCGGGGCCAGAATGAGGGGCCCGGCCGTGGGCGACACGACTTCGAGCCCCCGCCGGCCCCGGGCTTCAGTGGTAGTGATCAACTACAACGGGCGGGCTTATCTCGAGGAGTTGTTCACATCACTGTCCCGGCAGACCTTTCTGGATTTCGAAGTCATTCTTATTGATAACGCCTCCCAGGACGGAAGCCTGGAAACGGTCCGATCCCTGCGTCCCGAATATCAGACGGTCCAACAGGAAAAGAATCTGGGCTTCGCGCGGGCGGCCAATCAGGGCGCGCGGCTGGCCTCAGGAGATCTGCTCGCCTTTCTGAACCCCGATCTGAAGCTCGATCCCGCCTGGCTGGAGGAACTGATCCGGGCGGCCGAGGCCGATCCTCGGGTCGCCGCGGTCGCGTCCAAAATGTTCCTTTACGCCGACGTCGGGAAACTCAACGGGGTGGGCGGCATGATGAACTACCTCGGGTACACCTGGGACCGGGGTATGTTGGAAGCCGATCGGGGACAGTACGACGAGCCTGTCGAGGTTCTCTTTGCCTCGGCCGGAGCCGCCCTCTTTCGCCGCTCAACGTTCCTGGAAGCGGGTGGCTTCGATGAGCGCTTCTTCATGTATCACGAGGATGTGGATCTCTGCTGGAGGCTCTGGCTGCTCGGTTTTCGGGTTGTGACCGCACCCTCAGCCGTGGTCTTTCATCATTTCGGCGGCTCCACACGGGACAGCCGGGGGATGCTGTGGCGCGAATTGATGGGAGAGCGCCACAGTATTCGAACTCTCGTCAAGAACTACCAGTTCCCCAATCTGGTGCGGGCCCTGGCGGGGCTGACTCTTCTGCGTCAGCCCTGGCCTCGCAAGCTGGGGCAACTGCGCAACCTGCTCTGGAATTTGTGGGTGTTGCCTGACACACTCCGAGAACGCCATCGGATCTCGCGGCGACGGGTGCGAAACGACCAGGATCTGGCCCACCTTATTGTAAAATCGAAAGATGTCCCCATCACCCTCTGACGTCAGCGTCGCGACCGTCACCTGGAATGGGAAGTCGCACCTGCAGACTCTGCTCCCGACGCTTCAGGCCACCGGCTGCGGAGAGATTCTGGTGGTCGACAACGGCAGCAGCGACGGTTCGCAGGCTCTGGTACGGGAGAGCTTCCCCGCCATTCACCTGATCGAAAACGAGACAAACCGGGGCTTTGCCCATCCCTGCAACCAGGCGGCTGAGACAGCCTCGGGGCGCTACCTGGCCTTTATCAACAATGATATGAAGGCCCATCCGGACTGGCTGCGCAAGGCGCTCCCGCTGCTGGGCGGGCCAACCGTCTGTGCCGGTTCTCGAATCCTGAACTGGAGCGGGGAGCAAATCGACTTCAACGGGTCGTCGCTCCAATACCTTGGCTACGCCCTGCAGCGCGACATTGGGCGGGTGGTCGAGGAGGTGTCGCAGGATGGGGAGGTCCTCTTTCCCTGCGGCGGGGCCATGCTTATCGACCGGAAAGTCTTCCTGGAAGTTGGGGGTTTCGACCCGGACTACTTTGCGCTGTTCGAAGATGTCGACCTGGGCTGGCGTCTCTGGGTGATGGGATACCGGGTGGCTTTTGCTGCTGAATCAGTCACCTACCACCGAGGCCACTCCACTCTCAAGACGAAGAATCTGGCCAAGGTCCGCTACCTGATGCACCGTAATGCACTGCTCACCATTCTCAAGAACTATGACGATGAGCACTTTCAGAAGATCCTGCCTCTGGCCATTCGACTGGCCATCAAGCGGGCGGTGCACTTCTCCGGCGTTCATCCGGAGGCTTTCTACATGTGGTCCGATGTCGAGGCGAAACTGGAGGACGGCGATTCCGAAGCGCGGAAACGGCTCCTCGACTCGCTCAACCACATAGTCGCTGTCGATGATGTTCTGAAGCAGCTTCCCGGCCTGATGCAAAAAAGAAAACGCATTCAAGAGCAGCGACGACGCTCGGACGAGAGCGTCTTCGAACTCTTCAAAGACCCCTTCCGGCTCATTGTAGAGGACCCGGATTACGCCCTGGAGGAGATGCGCCTGATCAGCGGTCTGAACTTCTCGGGGCTCGGCCTGGACCAGCACCAGAAGGCAGCGGCACGGCTTCCCGAACAGCTAGCGGGCAGGATTGAAGAGTTGAGTCAGGAACTATCGCGTTCCCACTGGATCGCCCAGCGCTATCTGAGCCAGGAGCCCTCACCGCCGAAACACTCATTTGGAAGGTTCGTTGCGACCTTGCGCAGGGAGGGGGTTCGAGCGACCTGGCGGCGCCTCAAGGAACGGGTGGAAGATGGACTTTAGCGTCATCATTCCCACCTACAACAGGGGTGAAGTCCTCGGACTCACTCTCGGAGCCCTGGCCGCGCAGGAACTCCCCGCTGATCCGGCGATCTCAAGGATTCGCTATGAAGTTGTGGTGATCGATGACGGCTCGACCGACTCGACTCCTCAACTCGTGGAGGCCGCGGCGGCAAGCTATCCCGTTCCCCTCAAGTACTTGTTTCAGCAGAACCGTAAGCAGGGCGCCGCCAGAAACCTGGGAGTCTGTCATGCTCACGGCGAGTACCTGCTCTTCCTGGGAGACGACATCGTTCCCGGTCCTCTCTTTCTGAGTGAGCATCAGAAAAGCCATGCAGCGGGAGATCCGCTGCTAGCAGCCATCGGCTACACAGGCTGGCCCGAGCACTTTCGTCGTACTCCCTTTCTCCAATACATCGGTGAGCAAGGGTGGCAATTCGGATTCTCCCTGATCAAAGATCCCGACGATCTTCCGTTCAACTTTTTCTACACCAGCAATCTGTCGGTGTCGAGAGATCTGTTTCTGGGTTCTGGGGGGTTTGACGAGTCGTTCCAGGAATACGGATGGGAAGACATAGAGCTGGGTCTGCGATTGAAAAAAAAGGGAATGCGCCTGGTCTTCAATTCCCGGGCGGTCGCCTACCACCACCATCGGATTAACCTGGCTTCCTTTGCCAGGCGACAGCGCCAGGTGGGGCGCACGGCCTGGACCTTCTACCGAAGGCATCCCGAGGTGGCAGGTTTTCTGAATGTTGAGACAGTCCCTCAGTATTCGCTGACCCGGCGGCTGACCATGTGGGCCCTGACCCGGCTGTGCAGTCTGACAGAGAATCTGGCCTGGCCCGACATGAGCTCTTTTTACCCCGACCTCATGTCTTACCACTACAATCGCGGGATTTCCGAAGGACGCAATGATCCGTCCTGATGCCTCCGACCTGACCGTCATTATCCCCACTTGGAACCAGGCAAAGCTTCTGGATGGGTGCCTGACTTCGCTGCAGAAGCAGACCCGTCTTCCCTGCATCCTGGTAGTGGACAATGGATCGACAGATGAGACATCGAAGGTTCTTTCTCGCTTCCCGGTGGTTCAATGCCAACGACTGCCCGAGAACCTGGGATTTGCAAGAGCTGTCAACGCAGGCCTGCGAACGGTGTCGACGCCTTACGTTGCCCTGCTCAACAATGACACCGAGGTCCATCCCGAATGGGCGGAGCAGGGATTGCTCGGATTCTCACGCCATCCCGACTACGGCTTTTTTGCCTCCCGGATCGTCCACTACTTCGACCGCCGCTACCTGGACAGTGCCGGCGACTGCTATCTCCCCAGCGGGCTCCCCTGCAAGAGAGGTTGGGGCCAACCGCAACATCGCTTCGACGTCTCCTGCGAGGTCCTGGGTGCCAGTGCAGGAGCCGCTTTCTACCGGCGCGCGCTGTTCCAGGAGGTGGGCCTGCTGGACGAGGACTTCTACATGTACCTGGAAGACGTCGAGTTCAGCTTGAGAGCCAGGATGCTGGGCTACCGCTGCCGCTACCTTCCCGCGGCCATCGTGTACCACATGGAAGCGGCCTCCGATCCTGAAAGGGCAGGCAGACCTTCCGTCGAAGGGTGGAAGCCTGAGGAGGGGAAGGATCCAGGTGAGCCGCCCCGGATCTACTACTCCGCTACCCGGGTCTTCTGGATCACCCGCAACCGCTGGAACCTGATGATCATCTACCAAACCGGTGCCAATACCTTACACTTGGTCTTCGGGTGGCTAAAGAGTGCCTGTTTTCACCTGCTCAAGGTGGGGTTTTTCGGGGCTTTCCTGAGGGGTCTGTGGGCGGGTCTGAGAAGCACACCTCAATCCTGGCACAAACGCCGGGAGTGGAAGCAACGATGCACGCTGACAACCAGACAAAGACGACAGCTCTTCCGACTGTGCTAGCCGTCTGCGTCAACTGGAACGGCCGCCAGGTCCTTCCAGCTGCGCTGCAGGGGCTGATCTCTTCGTCTTATCCGAATCTCAAAGTCGTGGTCGTAGACTGTGCCTCCGAGGACGGCTCCGAGAAACTGGTATCTGGAGACGTGACCCTGATCCGCCTGGAGCAGAACCGTGGATATGCCGGTGCCATCAATGCAGCCCTTCTCCAGACCGAGCAGTTCTCGAGCGCCGGCGCCACTCTGGGAAGGCCCGATTTCTTTCTCCTGCTGAACAACGATGTGGAGGTTCCACCCCACCTAGTCTCCGAACTGGTTGGATTCGCTTCCAGCAAAGGACCCTGCGTGTGCGGCCCGCAGGTGGTCGCCCACTCCGGGCCAAGGAGGCTGGAAGCAAGCTGGGGGAGGGTTGACTGGAGCCACGTGCTGGCCCGCTTCGAGGACCAGAACCGTCCGCTCGAGTCGATTGCGGATCAGAAGGTCCGGAAGGTGGAGCTGCTGCTGGGATGTGCTCTCTTCGTTGACAGCCGCGCCCTCGAGTCTACTGGGCTCTGGGATGAAACCTTTTTTATGTACCATGAAGAGATTGACTGGCTGTACCGCTGCCAAATGACCGGTGTCCCGGTCTACTACTGTCCTTTCGTGCGCATCCGCCACCACGGTGGTACGGGCACGAAAAACGCACCGCTGAAGAAGACCTACTGGCTGCGGCGGAACGCCGTGTTTTTCCTCAGAAAACACGGGGCCGGGCCAATCCAATGGGGCATCTGGGCCACCACCCTGGCGGGGAGCCTGGCCCGGAATCTACTCACTTTCGAGTGGAAGCGTTTGGGGATGATTTGCCGAGGCGTCTGGGATGGATTTCGACTCGCGAGAAGCTAAGTACTCCCTGACTGGGGCTCCTGACATCAGCTTTGTGGTCCCCTCTTTCCAGAGCGATTCCACGATCGAAATGACCCTGCGTTCGATCCGGGGCCAGCAGAGTTCCTTGTCCTGCGAGATCGTGGTGGTTCACTCCTCGCCCGGCAGTCTGCCGGCTGCTCTGGAGACGGGCTATCCCGGGCTGCAGGTGGTGCGGAGCCCTCACCGCCTCTGGCCGGGGGCTGCGCGCAACCTGGGGGCCAACCATGCCAGCGGCCGCTGGCTTGCCTTCGTCGACGCCGACGCGATCCTGGAGAGAGACTGGCTGGAATATCTGCATGCAAAGCTTCAGATCGATCTCGACACAATGGCAGGTGGCCGCGTCGCCAATGCCAATCCTGAGGCGGATGCCGGATCGGTTCTACACTGGCTCGAGTTCTCGGAATTTCTTCCCGGTCAAAGAGGCGGCATCCGGCCCTTCGTGTCGAGTTCCAATCTTATGATCAGGCGGGAGCGCTTCCTGGAAACCGGGGGCTTCGATGAACGGCTGAGAATGTCCGAGGACGCAGCCTTCTGCCGCCTCTATTCCGGCGGCGTGATGTTTTGTCCGGAGACCGGAATCCGTCATCGTCACCGCGGCGAGTGGGACCAGGTTGTGGAACACCTGAATCGACACGGCCACTGGAGTGGGATCTACCGTAGACTCCATCCGGCCCCGGGCTCGTTTCTAGCCCGGATTATGCAAGAACCGTAATCCGCTGTTGAAAAAGGGCTCGAGAAGTGGCCCAACTCGGAAGCGGGCAGTTGTGACAGGCGGATTTGCGAAGAATATCGGTTGGCGAGGCGTTTGAGTGGTTGGGGGAGTGAATTTCAGACAGATCTGGGCCTGGATGAGTGTCGGAAGCGGTTTTTCGGGGAACTGGGAGAAGCTAGCTGGAGTTCAGGCGACTCAAGACGAGGTGAAAGAGGGGTTGTTCGGGAAAGGCTGAGGAAAGATGGACCCAGATGCGTCGAGTGGTTTGTCGGATCCGGGCCCCGATCTTGAGGACACGACGACGTAAGGTTTCGATTTCGAGCTTGTGCCAGGGGGTTCCGTGCAGATAGTCGCGCAGGCGCACGAACATCTGGTAAGCCAGTGCATGCAGGAGGAGTCGAAACTGGTTGGCCAGGAATCGATGACAGCTGAGTCGGTCCATGCTCAGATGATTCTTAAAGGCCTTGATGAAGTTCTCGGTCTGCCCTCGGTCGGTGTAGTGGTCATAAAGTGATTGGGAGCAGAGATCGTCCCGGTTGGTGACCACAAAGCGACGATTGATCCCGCGCTGATCGACCTCCACTTTGACAATGACGCGACGGGATCGATCCCAGCTGTTGGCTCGATAAAGAAACTCGTCAAACTGACGCTGTTTTTCCTCCCGCTCAACGAACCTTTCCCGAGTCGAATCCAGCAGGGGCTCGACCACTCGCTGCAGGCGAGGGTTGCGACTTAACCCAATGACATATTGGAGTTGATTCTCTTCACCTTCACAGAACTCGTAGAGCCGAGGCGTGGCAAAGCCGCTGTCGGCCCGAATCTCAATCTCGACATCCGTCCCCACTGCTTGTCGGATGGCCTCCACGACGCGCTTCAGAATGGGCACGATGTGAGAGGCAGCCCCCTTGTTGCCAGGTCTCAACACGGCACAGACCAGGTCTCCCGTGGCGGCATCGAAGATCAGCAAAGGATGCAGAATGTGGTTTCGGTAATACCCGTGGTAGAAGGCGAACTCCTGTTGGCCGTGAGTGTGGTCGTCGGTACTGTCCAGATCCAGGATGATCTTGGCGGGACGTCTCTTCTTCAGGGAGCGCACATAACGGCGTAGCAGCCACCGGCTCAGACGCATCAGATCCTTCTTGGTGACGGAGTTCTCCAAGCGGGAGAAAGTCGGCTGGGTGGCCAAATCGGGATCGCTCTCGGGCAACTGATCACAGACTGTCTTGAGCATCGGATCCGAGCGCAGCGTATCGGCGTCATTACAGTCTTCGTAGCCGGCCACGATCTGCAACACTCGTTGTCGGATCAACTTCAACAGGTCATGACGAATGTAGCGTCGGTCCCGGCTTTCCGCAATACACGAACTGAAGCCCTCGCACAATCGATGTTGCCGATCCAGCGATCCAAACAACAACCATCCTGCGTCGGAAGTGAGGCTCCCCCCATCAAAACGAGCTGTGATGTCTCTGTGGCTGTGAAATGGCAGGGTATTCTGGCAGACTGTTTTCAACATAGCCGTAGCTCCTGTTTAGGGTTGTTTTTATGTAAACCCTTTTATATCAGAGAGCTACGGCTTTTTTTCTGGACCCAAATCTCACTCGGATTCAGATCTCTTGCATAATCCGGGCTAGGTCGGTGGCCTGTTGTGAGCCGGCTGTTGCCGCTGTGGAGACTGCCACGGGTTGTGTGGCGAGTGTGCAGGTGCAGCCCCGCGGAAACGGGCAAATGTCTGCGCCTGCTCCCGGCACTCTGGCGCGGGCTGGTGGTCTGGTCACGGGGATTTGAGAGGGGTCTCAAGACCGGAGAGGCGTAGCAGTCCGTGGTGGTTGCCTTGAAGACAGGTCAGCACAAAGTGGGAGCTGGCAAGAGTGGGAGCATTGGGGAGCCGGGCCCTAGGGTTGGCGATTCCGGTCCAGGCGCTCGCGCGTTTTCTGAGCCTCGGCCGCCTGCTCGGGAGACAGCTCGACCTTCAGTTTGGGAGTCACCTTGTCCGTTCTCTTCAAGGTGGCTGCCTGCTCCTCGGTCAGTCCCAGGATCCCGCGCAGGCCGGGAGATATGTAGTTGAAGAGAATTTCCACCTGGTATTCCCGGGGTCTCCCTTCTTGTTCGATCTCGAGCGTGAGGGCGGCTTTCTGATTCTTGAACTCGTCCGGTCCCAGATGAACAATCCTGAGGGACCGCTTCTCACGGGCCGGAATTACCCCAGGGTTCTCCGAAACCTGGAAGAGGGTCTCGTCCAGGATCACTTCGACAATCCGAACCGGCTCCTCCGTTCCGTTGCGAATCGTCAGGCTACCCAGTTGAGCTCGATTGAAGAAGGGGATCTTCACCTGTTTCCCTACCCGGACCTGGCCATCTGGGTCAGTGCCCCGGGGGTCGCTCCGAAAAAGTTTCTCCTGTACCCTTTCAATTACCTTCTCCTTCGGATCCACTTGCAGAAACCACTCGCCGTCGATGTTCCTCCACACCTGCAGCTCTTTCAAGGGCTGGAACCGGCGCAGCTCTTCTAAGAAACCCTCATAGGCAATTCGGACCCACGCTTCCTCTTCGGACCGACGATCAATCTCGAGGACTTTCCAGGAGAGATAGAGACGCTCAGGCCGGCGAAGAAAGTCGTTTCGGGAGTCTGGAATCACGAATCGCTGGGCCGCGATTCGGTCGCGCTCCACAAGCGCATCCCAGAATCCCGCAACTCGATCTTCCAAGGGCACGGAGGGCGTGCAGCAGGAGAGTACGCCGACGGCAATGAGCGCCCAGAAACGGGCCAGGAATCGCCAACGCGGCATGATGTTTGTGGCAAGAAAAAGGGGGAGCCGGAAAAGCCCCCCCACCAAAGTTCCTGCCTAAGGGCGAAAGCCTCTGCTACGGAACCACTACAGGCAGACCTGCCATTCCATGGAATCCCTGGCCCATACCCGGCAGAGCATGGAAAGTCTGGCTGAACCCAATGCTGAAGATCGACGTGGTGTGAGATCCCGCGACACCATCAAAGTTAGCGGCCACCCAGCCGAATCCGACAAAGGGGTTGTCCCATCCGGCTGCTACCAGCAGGTCACCTAACAGAAACGTCCACGTTCCACCGGGAGAAAGGGTGCCATCTGCGTTGAGTCCGGCCCCAACCGAGTCGTCTGAAGTCTCGTACGAAATCAGGTCACCTGCCACCTGATCCCACAGATAGACCTCAACCGTTCCTTCCGTGACAAAGCCTGTCAAGGTGATGAATGGGCTCATGGGATCCCAGGCCAGGGGGTTGGACACGGACACGGAAGTGTCGATGGTTACGGCCGGGGCTTCACCAGCCAAGCCTGCGCCTTCGCTAGCGGCGGCGAATGTAATAAACACAGCCGTCTGATCAGTGGTCTCGTACGCTCCGGTAAAAGACCTGGAACCGGTGTCGATTCTTTCGGCAAATGCCGTGAAACCACCGGCGAGGAAAATCACCGCAATGAATATAGAGAGTGCCTCAGTGTCGACATTCTTATTCACTCCTCCGAAGAATAAATCAACCTACGAAATCGAGTTTTAAGTGCGCTATAACTTTATGTAACCGCGTTAGCAATAGCAAGACAAAATCAGCCTGGCACGCACATTCCTCGCACCGGAGTGTCGCACCCCCTCACCCGCGGCCTTGAGCGTGTCCATCGCTACAAAAATTAGATGGATGCAATTGGGCGCCGAAAGTCGCAACTTTTTGTCCCGAATACAAGAAGAAAATCACGGAATCCACAGCGTCTGACGGATACGGTTGTCATTGGAGTGGCCGATGATGGTGCGCTGGAAATCGGGACCGCTGAGAGTCATGTTCCATTTCCACCTGGTGGGACTCCAGTCGATCAGAACGATCTTGTCAGCCATCTCAATCACCATCACGTTCTCCTCTTCCGTGGAGATTCCCTCTCTCCAGCTAATGTTGAGAAACTGCCTCCTGGTGAGGGGAATATTCGGACTGGGTCGCACCACGTCAGGACGGATGGAGAGGAGATTGACGACCGACTCGAAGTCTTCATCAATAACGTACAGCAGGCTGCTTCCGACTCCGGCTCCCTCGGACGACCTGATCAGAACTCCCGGCGTAAATGAAAAAGCCATTTCACTCTCGTAAACCCAGCTGCCATCGATCGACCCATAAATATGAAGATTCGATTCACCATCGAAGGTGAGAGCCAGTTCGTTGCCATCCCCTCCCAAGAAATCGAAATACTCGAGGCTGCGGACACTCTTCAGGTAAGTCAGGACGGAAGCAAACAGCACGAATCCGTTCTCCGTCTGATGGAACGTTTCAACCGTAGAGCCGACTGTAGGAATCAGAGAGACAATCGTGACATCCAGGTCTTCGTCCTCGTCGGCGTCTCCAAAATAGAGTTGCTGCTCCTGGAAAACGCTAAAGGGAGTGAAACCGGGCTGGAAAATGATTTCGCTCGAGTCCTCCAGAACAAAAACTGTGGAACTGGCCCTCCAGGCCCGGTGCAGCGGTTCCTCATCTGGGGTCCCCAGCGGGCCGGTCAGGAGAAAGTCGTAGAAAGGCGGCTCTATGGGTTCTCCAGAGTCGCCACCGGGGTTGCCGGTGTCTCCGCCGCTTCCGTCGCCCGAATCCCCCTCACCTCCCTCGCCTCCCTCGCCTCCATCGTCTCCCGCGTCCCCGGAACCCGTGCCGGAATCTCCACCATCTCCGGCCTCCCCTTCACCATCAGGATCCCCGCCCGTGTCCGCAGCGTCCTCGGACCCTGAGTCGTCCAGAGCGTCATCGAAAGGGTTGTCCGAACCGTTAGAGTCATCTGTTCCTTGGTTGCCGTTGCCAGGCCCAAACGACCCGCCGCCCCCACCGCCGCCGAAGAGTCTAGCCTGAGCAGCCTGGTAGCCCTGCTCCAGCTCCGCCAGGTCCGGATCGACCACTGGCCCTCCGGGCGAGGAGCGGCGCTCCGGCCGAGGGGAGGACAAGTTGGCCCGGGTGACGGGTTCCCCCAGACGAGCCACTCCCTCCGGCCGCGCGGCGGCAGCAGGTGTCACCGACTGCGGGGCTTCCAGATCTCCTGGATTCAGAACTTTGGCCAGAGGGATTCCACCGGTCCGTCGCGGCTTCTCCCGGTTCACTGTGATTGGCGAACCGGAAGCAACTGGTCGGCCTCCTCCTCGCCGACTCACCGAGCGAGAGGGGCGAGACGGATCGATTCTGCCGGGTGGCGGGCTCTCTTGACCCGAAGAGTAGCTCAGGGACGGCTCGGCTCCAACCCCGGGATCCCGGGAGGCTGTTTCCTCCCTCCAATCACTCAGGGTCACTAGACCCAGAAAGCCCACGCCCAGGGCACTCCCGAGCCAGAACAATCGTTTTTTCTTCATCCTCGGCCCACCATCGCCCCGCGCGCTCCTTAGTCTATCGTTGCACGTTTCACGTTTCAATTTGGCCGCGGCCTGACGCCCGCAGTTCTGTTGATCAGGTTTGCCGGTCACTCCGCATCCGATCAACACCCGAGCGCCAGCCAGGGCCGGGTAGCAGCCCAAGCCCGAGGCGGGCCTCCCACTGTTGCATAGCTAGCCCGACAATTCACCATATTGACTATACTTTCTGATACTGACAGATAGAGGAGGAGCCGGATCACATTCGCGTGCGCTTTGCAACTTTTGGGCATGGATTTCATCTTCAATAGGCGTGGATACCGATTGCCTTTGAGCAGGAGAGGCTGATACCGTGAACGGCTTCGATACCATGAGTTGGACATCGTCCATCTCAGAACACCTTCGATGCCTACAGATCTCAGCCAGGAAGAGCTTGCGGAAATCGTTCGAGAGGCTCAGCAAGGGTCACTGGAAAGTTTCCACCGTCTCTACCGATCCTATTCGAAAGCAATCTACAACTTTATTTGGCGGTTGGTCGGTGAAAGTGCCGATGCCGAGGATCTGACGCAGGAGACCTTCTTAAAAGCTCACAGTGAGCTGAAAAAGTTAAGAGATCCTGCCCAGTTCAAGTACTGGCTTTACCGAATCGCCCGCAATGAGGTTTACCAGAAGCTTCGGAAATCTCAGCGGGCAACGGTAGTGTCAATTGACGATGAGGAGGTTTCGTACTACGACTTCCTGGAGGATGGCTCCAGTGGCCTTGACCCCGAGGGTCAGGTTCTGTCCCTGGAACTGAACCAGGTGATTCACCATGCCCTGGATGGCATGGCACCCAAGTATCGGGATGTTTTCATCCTGGCGGTCTTCCAGAAAGAGAGTTACGAAGATATTTCGAAGATAGTGGGTCGCTCGCTGCTGTCAGTGAAGACCGATATTTACCGGGCGCGACTGGCAGTGAAAAAACGACTGAACAAATACTTGAAGCAACGCAAATGAATTGCCACTACGTAGAATCGATTCTGGCTTCCGGCGCTTTCGAGCTGCCGGCTGAAGCCCTGTCCCATCTGGAGTCCTGTCCGGCTTGTGCCGAGGTCTACAGTAGGGAAGAGGATTTTCAGAGGCTTCTCGACCTGGCAGCTACTACTCAGGTGACACCATCGGAGTGGCTCTGGCAACGGATCGATGCCCGAATCCAGAGCACGCGGCCTGAATCCGTCTGGGATGAATTTGTGCGGGGAGTCGAGAGACTCTTTGAAGTTCCCGACCTCCGTCCCGCCTGGGTGACGCTGGTTCTAGCCCTGGTATTGTCGGCTTCGCTGACGGGCCTGCGCTCCCAGCTGGACGATGCCCCCTTACTGGCAGAACTCCAGAACTATGAACTGGAGGTTCCCGCCAATCCCTTCCTTCAGGAACCTAGCCGGGCGAACCCGTTCCTATCCGAACTGAGCGGCGATTCCGATCGTTTCTATAGTGAGGGAGGGCAACTGCGATGAAGAAGTCATTTCGATGGGTTCCTGCCTTCACGTTGTCTGCACTGCTGTTGGGAACAGGCAGCCTGGCCCAGCTCAAACAAGCTCAGCCCAGACGACTGGATAAAGCCCGGTCTGAGATTTCACTGGAGGAGAAGCTTCGAGTGGGTGGAAGCCAGCACGAGATCGTGACCGTCCTGATCGCGGGAGGTCGCTTTCGAGAAGCCGAATCGGCTTTCCAGGAGATTCTTGGTCTCGGATTGTCGGGGCAACAGGAAGTCCTAGTGGTCCAGTCGGCCTGGAGAATCGTTGAAGATCTGAGAACTGTACATCAGTACACCATCGCCCACCGGATCGTTGAGAGCACTCTGGGGGAAGTCGAACAGCTGGAAAACCGGCATACCCTCCTGATGCTACGGGCGAAGATTTACCAGGAACAGCGAAACATTCCCAAGGCTCTCGAGACGCTGGAACAGGCCAAGGCCCTGGTCGGGCCTGTCTCTAGTTTGCAGCACTAGCAGAATCCGAAACCCCGTTCACGAATTCGTCTCAGTCTTTCTCTTCTCTTCGTGCCGGCGCTTTTCCTTCAGTTCCTTCTCCTCGGTTTCCTTCCGATCAATGAACCCGTAAGCATTCTTCAGAGCCCGCCTGAATTCCAGGGTCAGCTCGACGGCCGTAGGCAGGTTGCGAATCACATGAGGAGTAATCAGAAACAGAAGCTCGAAGCGCCTTTTGTTCTTCGTGGTCTGACCGAAGAGAGCTCCGAGGTAGGGAATGTCCCCCAGCAGGGGCACCCGGTCCGAGGAGACATCGTAGCTGTCACTCATGACACCGGCGATGCCGACCTGCTGTCCGTCTCGGGCAATCAGCGAAGTCCTCACAAAGTTCCGGTTGATGGTGGGTGTGAGGGCAGGTCCGGTGGCATTGCTGACTTCGATAGCCAGGTCCATATACACGATTCCACTGGCACTGATGCGGGGCATCAGGAGCAGTGTGGTGCCGGTGGGACGAAACGAAATAGAGTTCACAAAGGAAGTGCCGGAGCCACTCAGCGGATTGCCAAAGGAGGCCGTTGTCACGGGCACCTCCGCACCAACATTGATTTGGGCTTCCGTCCCGTCCACCACCAGCAGCGTGGGCGACTCCAGAATCTCCACGTTCGTCTTGGTACGCAAAGCATCGACCACAATGTCCAGTTGTCGACCGGCACCGACAAAGATACGCGTGGCGGCCGAAATACCCCCTCCCCCGGCCTCTCCAACCCGCGTGATGGAGCCTGTAGTGGGATGTCCTAGATTCTCCAGCCGATCCTGCAAGAACCAGGACACCCCGTAGCTGAGGTCGTTGCGCAGCTCGACGGCATAGATCTTGGCTTCGATTAGGACCTGGCGGGGAAGGACATCGAGCTGTTCGATAGTCTGGCGAAGAAACTGATAATCAGCTTCCGTGCCCTGGATGACGAGGGAGTTGTTGAACTCATTGACGATAATCTTGATGTCTCCGGCGATCACCGCAGCCCGGACGCCGGACGAGGCCGCTCTCCCGCCCAGAGCGGGGCCCAGCGGGAGACCACCGGTGGCGGAACCCATTCGACCTTGTGATTCCGGCAGAAAGGCAGACTCTTCCCGCTGGCGCTCCCGTTGCCGCTGTTGATTTGCCGCTTGCCGACTCTCCTGTTCCTCCGGAGTCCCGGGGCCCGAGGGTAGTCCCGCCCCATCAGAATAGAGTTGCGAGAGGATCTCGGCAATGTTGGTAGCCGTGTTGTTCTCGACTGCATAGACATAGGTTCGGATATTGGAACCTCCGGAAGGTGCGTCCAGCTTGTCGATCCAGACCACGACTTGAGCAAACACCTCCGGTGCGTGCGTCACTACCAGGATACTGTTGAGGCGTTCAATAGCTACGATGCGGACGCCTCCCGCCTTTTCTCCGGGGGCGAAGACCTGGGCCAGGTCCTCGGCAACATCGATTGCCTGGTGATAGCGGACGGGCACCAGGTCTACGGTATTCACGTCGAAATACTCTGTATCCAGGAGCCGAATGATCTCCAGTGCCTGCTCAATACTGGCTCGATAGTCGGTAATGATCAGAATGTTGGCCGACTGGAAGTCCACCACCTGGGCCCCGTCCGAGACGAAGGCCTTGATCATTGTGACCATGTCCGCTGAGGGGATGTAATGAAGCGGCACGATGTAGGTGATCACCCCCTCTTCTCCCTCCAGAAGCTCGGACTCCGATGCTTGTTCGGGAACGGTAATCGTGGTTGGCTGTGGCGCCTCGGGCTGTTGAGCGATCGCAGCAGAGGCGGGATTCCCGGGGCCGGCGCTGGCAGGAGGTGAGGAAGGCTGCCGGCCGGGCGGCGAGGGGCGACGCTGGGCAGGCTCTCTCTCCGGTTCGGAGCGCGGTGAAACAGGACGTTTCAGGATGGCCCCCGGTATCGTGGCACTTTGGGCAATGGGAACAATCACATAGAGGTCGTCCTGTCGGATAATGGCCTGACCATTCATCTTGAGAAGCTGCTCGAGAACTCCGAACAGCTTGTCTTTCGGAAACTCCTGCTGCGTGAAGAGGTTGACAGTTCCTGCGACCTGGGGGTCCAGGATGTAGGAATGTCCCAGCTCCTTCATGATCACGTCCACAACTTCGTCGATGGAGGCGTTCTTGAAGGTCAGCGTGACTCCCTTTCCCCCGCGCTTGATCGCGGTCTCGGACGGGGGCTGCACTGCAGTCTGAGGGGCTGCGCCTCCGGTCTCCTCGTCTGCATCCTCCTTGCTCATCTGCTTAAGTCTCTCTCGGAATCTGGGATCCAGGCCGCGGTTTTGCCGAAGCAGATTCTCCAGGTTCCGACGGGATCTCCCTTCAGGCTGCCGGGAGGGCTGACCAGACGGGGGTTGAGCTTGCCCGGCAGGTATTGCTCCAGGAGCACCCAGAACACCGCTGGGGGCAGGCTCTTCGGTCTGAGGAGGCGGGCCTGATCGTCTGGTCGTGGACGACTGCCGAAGAAAGGAACGAAACGGTTCTGCGGCGACAAGGCCCCCCTGAAACAGTGAGATTGTAATGAGTATTCTGAGTGTTCGCATTGCTTAGATTCCGTTCTCCGAAAGGTCCCTTCTAATCTCTATCAATCTCCGGGAGGGCGCTGCTGCTGAGGCTGGCCCCTGGTGCCGCGGCCGCCCCCCAGCCCACCACCTCCCAGAGTTCCGCTCCCGCTGTTTCCCGCTCCGCCCAAACCTCCTCCGCGGCCACCCCCAATTCCACCGCCTCCTCTTCCACCTGCGAGTCCTCCCGCGCCTCCACCGAGCCCTCCAGATCGTCCGCCCCCCCCCTGCCTCCCCTGCGCGACCTGGCCAACCGTGCCCACCTGCACTCCCCGGCCTTCCTCTACGGCTGCCGCTAGAGTGGTTTGCCCAACCGCCGCCACAGGGGCACCTACGACAATGATCCTGGGTCCGCCCGCCGCTCGGGACGCGGTCTTCCTGGGCTGAGCCTGCTCCGGATCGAGGAAGATCTCACGCCGGTGTTCCCTCCAGCTCAGCACGATGTGGTCATCCTCGATCTCCGCAACCGTGTAGCCCTGTACGTCATCGCCGATCTTGACCCGGATCACATCCGCCGGTTTGCGACTGCGCCGGTTCGCAGCGATCGACAGCACTGCCGTCTTTTCTTCGCCGAATGTCATCACGCTGGTCAACGTCGGCTCAGGAGAAAGCTCCGGAGGAGCTTCACCTGCATCTTCAAGTCCTTCATTCGGATCCTGCCCGCGTTGCTCAGTAAAGAGGTTCCCGGCCCCGATGTCGAGAAAGAGAGAGAGGGAGGCCGGTCGCTCGGGGAGACTGGTTTCCTGCAGCTGGACATCAGATCCGACAGCCTGAATCGGCTTCTGACGTTGCTCGAAGTCCTTCCAGTTGCCGACCAGACTCAGGGCAACCACCAGCACGGCGGCCAGCATCAGAATATTCAGGAAAACTAGTTTTCTGCCCAAAACGAAGGCTCCTTCACTCTCACGCCGTCAAAGGTCGAGTCCCATCTCTGCTTCTGCCACATCCCTCTAAGGATGCAGCCGCAACTAAGAAAGTCTGATAAAGCCGGCAATTCTTAAGCGCGGCTGAAGCCGGGTCTGGTCGCGCACTCGAAAACTCGTGAGCTGGAACTCCTCCACGAGTAGAAACTTCTCGTGGGAAGACACAGCGTGAATGAAACTGATCAGTGAATCGTATTCGCCCTCCAGGTTCAGCTGCACGCCGATTCTGGCATACCGCTCCCCTATCCGCTTTTCGGGTAGCGGATTGCTGCGAGTCACTCGAATGTCGTTCTGGCCAGCCAGCGCGCGCACCGTCTCTTCAATCTGCAGGGCCGCAGTGTTCACATCGGGGGCTTCCAGGAAATGATCCTCATAGGCCTGAACAGTCCCCCGAACTCTCTCCAGATGATTCACGTAAACAGGGCCCTGCTCCAGCGCTCTCAAGTATCTCTGAACCTCCTGCCGTGTGGAGGCGATCTGCCCTCCGATCTCGTGTTGGCGGTCCAAAAACGGAAGGAACAAATAGAATACGGCAACGTATCCGCCAACAAACCCGCCCAGGATCAGGAGAGCCCTCTTGTTTCGTTTTGAAAAACTGCTAAGCTGCATATCGATTCCCTACCTGCCGAGCGGCACGCATTCCGCAACTCTGGCCTCAAAGCTGAACTTATCCTTGCCCGAACGGCGATCCCGGGTGATGTATTTCGATTCCACGTCCGTAAGACAGTTCGATTCTTGCAGAATCGTAATCAAGCTGGAGGCGGTATCTGAGAAGCCGGTCATAGTGACCTTGTTCAGTTCGATTCGAACGCTCTGCAAGTAGGTGTCATCCGGAATGAGCTCGGTGAGGTCCTTCAGTACGGACAAAGCTCGCTGGCGCCCACTCAGCATGGCGCTCATCTCAACCGCCAGTTCCGCCAGCTGGTTGGCTTCCTCGCGGGTCTCGATCACCGAAGCAGTCCTGGGCCTGAGCTCAGCAGCTCGCGCTGAAATGCCAACCAGGAGTTGGGACTGCTGGAGATACTCACGCGATGCAGAAAGCCCCACCAGAACAAGCAGCAGAACCGCCAGAACCACCGTGGGTACATAACTGAGCTGGGTCCTCGATCGCCGCATTGCAGGAGGAATCAGATTCATCTTCGAAAACGGGCTTCGTGTCAAGGAGGAGGCCGCCAGGCCGACCGAGCACCCGGTGACGGACAGCCTGCTCCTGGCGGCTCCTTCGAATTCAAGTTTCACACCGTCGCTCAGAAGTTGCGCCGAACCGAAACGCTCGCGAACAGGCTCCAAAATCTCGTCCGCCCCACTTCCGGCCAGATAGATCTCCTGCACCTGCTCTGATCCCTCGAGGTTGACCTGGGAAAGCAGGTTGTCTAGGACCGAGCCGAGAAGCTCCAGCCGTGTCTCCTCACCATTGACAGGCTGATGACAGGAAAAGTGCTTGCCGGGTCCTCCCACCAGGATGGCTTCGATCGTCTCCTCTTCACAGCGCAGGATAACGGACGGATGCTCAGAGATCCCATCCTCATGAAACCTCAGCAACTGGTGCAACCCGATCGACGAAAGACGCATTGAGGCCGGTTGCAGGCCCAGGTCTCCCAGAAGCGCGATGGTCTCGTCGACTGTGTCCCGAGGTGCCATGACGATCTGAAGAGAGATCCTCTTGGACTTCTCGTCCCGGTCCAGGACAAGATAATCAAAGCAGACTTTCAGGTCTTCCGAGGGTTCCAGCTTGTTGACCTGAAACTGGACCACCTGATCCAGATTCTCCTCGACTTCGAGAGGAAGTTCCACCTGCTTGACTGCCACTCGGTCTCGGCTCAGACCGACGATGACATTCTCTGTGTTGAGCCCATTGGAGCTGATGAAGTCGTGAATCTTGCCGTGCAGCTCTGCCGGCTCCATCCCCTGGAAGTCCTCGAGAACAAGGTTGCGTCCGACTCTGAGACCACGGAGGCCCCTGACCACCGAACTGAGGACAAACCGTTTCGAGCTGATGTCAATTCCAACTGCCGAGTCCAAATTGAACTTCACGATCATTTCTCCCGCCGCCCTAATAGCCCGCTAGATCTCCGTATTCGCCTCGTTCCAGTAAAGAACGCTGTATCCCTTTGGCGAACGAGGGTCCAGTTGGATCACACAGCGGATCCGGCTGATGACCCTTGAAGCGTCCACCTGTCCAACACTAGTCAAGCCGTAGATGGTCGTGTTGGCGCTTGCCGTCAACAACGTGGCAACGTTCGATGTGAGCCCCGGAATCTCCTCCATCAGCTGACTCGGGTCGTGAATGTAGCTTTGTTCCCTCAGATCGAAAATCCGCATGGCCATCTCTTCGTCCAGATAAGGCAAGGCTGACAGCACCGCGAGGGGCGCGGCATTGGCATTGATTCTGTGGCCCAGGGCGAAGGTCGTGAAGTAGTTTTGCAAGCCGTAGTAATCGACCCTTTCTCCAGATTGGGACAGCCCCTTCTTTCCATAGTAGATTTCGGGCGTGACACCCCTTACCAGCAGCAGCTGCTCGGGAACCTGAAAGGCCCCATTGGCAGCCACGTAGGGAGTCTCCAGGGACAGGTAGTAGTCACTCTCAGCCCCGTTTGGACTGGGGAAGTCGTCCGGGTCGACCCAGTCGACAACCGAGTCTGTAATCACGTCGGCGTGCAACGGGTCCACACCCACCATGATCAAGAGGTTGTAAACCAGATCCAGCTGTGTCTCGGACATGGGTGTACTCAGATTGATCTTGCCACTTTCGTCCGCCACCTCGATCCTGGCTACGCCGTTGTGGAGAGGCAGAATCAGACTGCCGGTCAGTACCTCCGGAATCAGATCCAGGTTGCCCTCGGACTGCTGCTGAGTGGCACTGAATGCCGAGCCTGCCTCCAGAATCTTGTAGACGGCGTATTCGATTCCAGCCCGCGCCACATAGAAAGACTGCTTCTGATCGACCACGTTTCGAGCGGCGTTCACCTCGGTGCGGATAGCAGCCGAAAAGGACATTCCCAAAAGGCCCATGGCTAGAGCAATCCAGAGCACGACGAGCAGAATCGCTCCGTCCTCAGTCTGTCCCTTCCGGGAAGGTTGAATTCTTCGGCTGAGTCTCATGTCGGGCCATTCCCACCGAAAAGATTCCGGAGATCCTGTCCCGTTCCGGCTCCCGGGGCGCTAATCGTGTTAACCACAACCACAATCTTGAGATCGTCGGCACTGATTCGAATGGCACCTGGAACCGTCAGAGTGTCCAGGCTCGACCATTCCGCGTACCATTCTCCAATACCGGTTTGAGGATCGAATCCATAGTATTCGAAGTAAAGATCCTTGACGTTCTTGATGACGGGAATCGGCGCGCCCGCCGGAACTTCCACCATCTCATAGAAGGTCTCTGGACCTCGGTAGCGCGCCTCCATGGCGCCAAAGTAGCGATCCCCCCACTCGTCCTCCGCATGACCGTAACGCACCACCGTCAGACCAGGGTTCCGTATGGTCTCAAACGGCGCCACAGTAATGAAGGTCAAAGCCGAAGAACTCCCATAAAAAAGAGGAGCAGTGGCCTGCAGGGGATTCTGAGCCGCGGGAAGACCTCCCTGAGTCAACCCGGGCATTTGCACCTGCATCGGGTTCGTGTTCCCGGTCGGGAGTCGGAGCGGGGGAACCAGAGGATACAGGCTTCCCAGCTGGCGTCGAACCATATCTTCCAGGACCCGCTGACGGCCATCTTCTTGCAGGCGTTCCTGGCTTAGCGTGTAGCTGTTGAGAGCCACTCTGAGGCATCCGAACAGGGCAGCCCCCATCAAAGCCAGCAAAGTGGCTGCAATCAGAAACTCGATCAGGGTGAATCCTGCCTGACCCCGGCGCTGTTGCCTCTGCTCTCTAGTCACGATTCCACCTAGTTGATACCCTGGATCCCCTGGCCTCGAGATTGCTGCTGCATTGGATTCCCCGGATCGGCCAGCGACTGAGGAAGGTCCGGATTCGACACCGTCTTCAAGGTGCTGAGCCGATAGGACTTGCCGAAGCGATCATTCACAAAATGAATCAGCACCGTCACCTGGAGCAACCGACTGGTCGGAGCGACCAGCTCGAGGGAGAGTTGCTCTTGCGGGATCTCCCACTCTGCTACCTCTGCCGTGTATCGGAACTCGTTGTCCAGTTCACCCGACATCGCACCGGCTCCAATGATTTCCCGATCCGCCAGAATCTCGTTTATGACATTCTCGGCATGGCTCATGGCTCGGTGAGCCAGATCAATTCGCCGCAGATTCTTCAGCCCACCGGAGAAAATCTGCATCACGATGGCCACGCTGATCCCCAGGATGGCCAGCGCTATCACTACTTCGAGAAGAGTAAAACCGGAGCTTCCGTTTCCTCGCTTCATCAACCTTCCTTGTCCGGCCGCCGGGCTTTCGCCAGGCCACTGATTCTGTCCACCTCAACCGTCAACCCGAACTCTCGCTGGTTCTGGATCAAAAGCCGAAACCCCGAGCTCCGACCATTGGGATAAAAGCTGACGACCGGCTCGACTTCGGAATCCAGAATCAGCTTGAAACCCCGGGGCAGTTCGATCTTTTCCACCTCGACCCCGTAGTCGTCGGTGATCGAATAGGTGGACTCTTCCTGCTCAGGGGAACCAAACGCCACCCGAAAGACCCTTTGCTCCGCGATCGCCCGAGAGCGAGCCTGCTTGAGCTTCGTGACCATATCTCGAGCGGCCGTGTTTAGCCGAATACCCTGCATTCCAGTTGTGAAGGAAGGCAGGACCACCGCCGCCACAAGCGAAAGCAGCACCAGGACCACGATCAACTCGAAAAGACTGAACCCTTGCTCATGCCTCCCCGAATCAGAGGGCGCGTGAAGCGCTTCGATCACCATGAAGTCACGTCGGCGGCATCCTCCTCGCCGCCGGTGGTTCCATCTGCCCCGTGACTCCACAGGTCGAAGTCACCGTGCTGGCCAGGAGAGCGATACTCGTATTCGCGTCCCCAGGGATCCTTCGGAACGGTCGATTTCTCCAGATAGGGGCCGCTCCAGTTCTCGATGCCCGAATCGCGGATCAGTGCCTCCAGACCCTCCGTAGAGCTCGGATAGCGACCGACATCAAATCGAAACAACCCGATCGCTCCTTCGAGCTGGTCGACCTGGAGCTTGGCAATCTCGGCCTTCCCTTGAGCCAGACGCTTCATGACCTGAGGACCTACCACCGTAGCCAGCAGCCCCAGGATCACGAGAACAACAATCAGCTCGATTAGGGAAAACCCTCTTTCCCGACTTCGTTTGCGTTCGTTTTCCATTTGGCTAAACCTCCCTGCCTCCTTAGGACGCCACTAGTACTTACTCCTCGTCGCGCCTCGATCTGGTCTCCGTCGCACTCCCGTCATCGTATTTCTGCAAGCAAGTACTAGAGAGGCACGTCGTTAATGCTCAAGATCGAATAAAGAATCGAAACAATGACAAACCCAAACACGATACCCATAACTAAGATGATAGCTGGCTCAAAAAAGGCGATCAGACGTTTCAAAGCTGTCTTTAAATCGCGATCATAGGTATCCGCGACCTGCTGCAGCATGGTATCGAGCTGGCCGGTTTCCTCGCCCACTTCCAGGAGGTGGAGTGCAAAGGCCGGAAACACGTTCTCGCGCCGGATCGGAAGCACCAGCCCCTCACCCTTCTTGACACCCGCCTTGATCGGCTCCATGGCCCTGGCGATGGCCTGGTTGTTGACCACCTCCTTGACAATGTTAATGGAGGAGATCAAGGGAACAGCACTATTCAGCAGAGTCCCCAGAGTGCGACTGAAACGGCTCACCTCCAGCTTCTGAAGAACGGGGCCCAGCAGCGGGGTCCCCAGTAGTCTTCGATCCCAGTTCAGCCGTCCCTCCTCGGTGTTGAGCCAGCGGCGAAACAAATACCAGCTGCCTCCGACCCCGCCCAGGATCAGCCACCAATAGCCGGACAAAACACCGCTGATCAACAGCATGATCTGCATGGGGAGGGGAATCGGAGCACCGGCGTTGTCAAAAATCACGGCAAACTTGGGGATCACAAAGCCGAGCAGAATGACAAATGAAACAATCGCGACGAACACCAGGATGCAGGGATAGATGAGAGCCGAAATGATGTAGCTCTTCAGCTCCTGCGAACTTTCCAGGTACTCTCTCAGGCGCTCCAGAATCTCATCGAGGGCTCCCCCGACTTCTCCAGCCTTCACCATATTGACGTAGATTCGGGGAAAGACGCGAGGGTAGCGAGCGAGTCCTTCAGACAGGGACTTGCCGGCTTTGATCTCCTTGAGCAGATCTCCCACGATCTCCTTGAGATAGTCATTCTCGCTCAGCTGAGCCAGAATCGAGAGACTGCGGTCCAGGGGCAGACCTGCTCTGGAAAGGCTGCTCAGCTCGTGAGTAAAGACCAGCAGATCGTGCTGAGAGACACGTTTTCGTTCCCAGGGGAGTTGGAATTCTCTGCCCAGCCATCCCGAAGCCTCTTCGCCGCTGAGCCTGATCGGCATCTGACCCTGCTCTTCCAAGCGCGAAAGAGCGCTCTTCTCGTCGGAGGCCTCCAGGGTGCCCTCGACTACCTTGCCGTCGGGCGTGACTGCCTTGAATTGAAAAAACGGCACCTTAGTACTCCCCAGCTATCCTTCCTGAGTGACTCTCAAGACTTCACCCATTGACGTCATCCCGCTCCGTACCTTGTCAAACCCGTCTTGTCTAAGAGTCCTCATTCCGTTTTCGACAGCTGCCTGTCGCAGCTTCCCGGCGTCCGCATTACCCATAGTGAGCCGGCGCACATCACTATTCATCAACATGAGCTCAAAAATGCCCAAGCGACCCAGGAAGCCAGTTTGACCACATTCCTGACAGCCGGACCCGCGGTAGACCGTGGATTGCGGACCCTCAGAAAAACCCGCTTCTAATAGAACTTCCTGGTGAACGGCTTCGGGCTCGCGGCAGGAAGGGCAAATAACTCGAACCAGGCGCTGTGCAAGTACACCCAGAATCGAAGAGGCCAGCAGGTAATCCTCGGCGCCCATGTCAACCAGTCTGGCAATGGCACTGGGAGCATCGTTGGTGTGGAGCGTGCTGAACACAAGGTGGCCAGTAAGAGCGGCGCGGATCCCGATTTCCGCGGTTTCCAGGTCGCGCATCTCACCCACCATGATCACGTCAGGGTCCTGACGGACGATGGAGCGCAGGCCGGCTGCAAAGGTGAGCTCGATCTTGGGGTTGACGTGAATCTGGTTGATTCCATCGATCTGATACTCGACCGGGTCCTCAATGGTGATGATCTTTCTGTCCGGGAGGTTGATCTGGGTCAGGGCGCCGTAGAGGGTTGTGGTCTTTCCGCTTCCCGTCGGTCCAGTCACCAGAATGATCCCGTTCGGCCGCTCGATCAGGGCCTTGAACTGGTCCAGCATCCGGGGTGAGAAACCCAATTTCTCCAGATCATAGATCTGCGTATTACTCTTGTCGAGAATCCGCATGACCACGCTCTCGCCGTACATGGTGGGAAGGGTCGAGACGCGAAGATCAATGTCCTTCCCCAGAACCCGCATCTTGATACGGCCATCCTGGGGCAGGCGCCGCTCAGCGATGTTCAACTTGGCCATGATCTTGACACGTGAGATCACCGCAGCCTTCAATCGCTTGGGCGGAGACTCCACATCATAGAGGATGCCGTCGATTCGATATCGAACCTTCAGATCCTTTTCGAAGGGTTCGATATGGATATCGGAGGCCCGGGCCTCAATGGCTCTGGAGATGACGAGGTTGACCAGGCGAATCACCGGGGCTTCCGAGGCCAGGTCTCGCAAGTGTTCGATATCTTCGCTGTCTTCGGCCAGAGCTTCCGGGTCGTCCATCCCCTCCACGATCCTGCCCAGGGAGGTGGTCTCATCGCCATAGAACTTGTCGATTCGATCCAACAGTTCGCTTTCTGAGGCAACGACCACGTCGATGCAATGAAAACTCGTGAAGAGCCGTACGGCATCCAGAACCGAAGTGTCCAGAGGGTCGACCATGGCCACCACGAGCGTACCGTCTTCTTTGACCTCGATGGGAAGACACTTCGCTTCTTTCATGAAGCGCGGTGAGAATGTGTCCTCCACCAACGGCACCTGGGGAAAGCCGTCTCCCGTGATCAAAGCCAGGCCCAGGTGGCTGCTCAGATGCCTCACCATTTCTGCTTCGGAGAGTGCGCCAATGTCAATGAGCAACTTGCCCAGCTTGTCGGGGGACTGCTTCTGCAGGTTGAGAGCGGCCCCCAGTTCCTCTTTGGAGATGACTCCTTCCCTGACCAGAGCTTCGCCAAAGAAATCTCTTATCTTCAGTCTGGCCAACTCGATCATTTCACCTGCTCCCTCTTGCGGACCTTCACTGCTACCTCAATAGTCCAGCACGTGCAGACGACTCATGAACTCGTCCTGCGTGATTCGCCTCATCGCCAGCAAGTCAGCGTTGTCCTTGGTCGTCGTGATCACCAGCACCCGACGCTGCTGGAGAGGATCCAGCTCGTTTCTGTCTTCAATATGGGCGCTGATCGAGATCCGGTCGTGGGCCCCCAGTTGTTTGATTGAACCAGCATGCGTCGAAAGACATTCTGACAGGATTTCACGGACTTTCTCGATCTGCTTCTTCACGGCTTCCTTGTTCAACTTGTTGGGCGCGTCGATTTCTCCGAAAGGTAGCCGGATCTTGCCTCGGTCGATACGCAGGTGGAAGGTCACCATGACTCCGTAGCCCTGCATATAACTGGCCTGAGGACTTCCCGTCATCGCGAACGGGTTCGTGAAGTTCAGTTTGACCCGTTCGTCGACAATTCTCTCAAACACGTGTGTATCCTGTTTCAAGTCGCTCAAGTTGAGCCTGGCCTGGCCAAATCCCAGACCTGCGAACATCATCGCGACGAGGAAAACAAAAAGTGTCTTGCGCATTGATCTTCCCTTCAGTGTGCCCCACTCATGAAAGTGAGTCTTTATTGAACCGCCAGCATCTGGAGAAGGCGGTCCCGCTCTTCGGATGCCTGCAAGATGCCTTCCTCAAGATCCCGCAGACGCAGTCCCAGGTCCTGCTGATAGACTGCCTGCTCCAGGCTCACCGAGTCCGCCACGCTTCGAAGAGCGTGGCCAATCAACAGTTCGTGCTCTGTCTGGTTGGAGACAACGATGTCGGTGACCAGTTCCATCAACTGGCGCTCCGAGACCGAGATTCTGTCACCCCACAAACCCGTCCCACGCAGTATGGAGACCGCTCCCACGACGATCAGCACCGAGGCTGCCAGCTTCTGCACCCCAGACCACCAGTTGAATCCGGATGCCGATCGAAGGCTGGGCGGGGCCGCTGCCTCCTCCTCTTCGATGTCCCAGGTTCCCAGCCACTGCCGTGCTTGAATCAGGCCTAGGAAGTCATTTCGGCAGCTCCGGCAGCCTTCGAGATGCCGAAAAAACTCGGCCGAGTGGACCGGCGATGCTCCTTCATCGTAGAGAACATCAATCATTCGCTCCTTACTCAACTCACAAGTCATAACTTCTCTCCACCAGCACCTTGAGCGTTTTCAATCCCAGATAGAGACGCGACTTAACCGTGGAAAGCGGGACATCCAGGATCTCCGCAATCTCTCTGAATTTCAGATCTTGATACTCCTTCATCACAATCACTGCCCGCTGCTCCTCCGGGAGCTCTTCAAACACAGACTCAAAGACCCGCTTCAACTCGGCCTGACGATAAGCGGTCTCCGGAGTCCTTTCATCGACCTCAGCCCCGGTCGTCTCCCGATCTTCGTCCAGATCGACGCGCTTCGATCTCTTGCTTCGGCGGAAGCGCATCCGACACTCATTCAGCGCGATCTTGTAGACCCATGCCGGAAAACTGGTCGGATCACTCAAGCGACCCAGGTTCTGATAGGCCTTGGCAAACGTGTCCTGCGTCAGGTCACGGGCGTCTTCCCGATCTCCCGTATAGCGAACAATGAAGCCGAACACTCGGCCCTGCCAGCGCTCGACGAGCCTGCCGAAACTGTCGGCGTCCCCGCGTAGCGCCAGATCCAACAAAACCTGATCAGTTTGAGTCATACGACTGCTTGCATTACGAAGATGCATGAGCTGCGGGAAAAGTTTAACGCTTTTTCTGGGTTCTAGGTTCTGGGTTCTGGGTTCTGGGTTCTAGGGTACTGACCGGGTACATCCTTTACAAAACAAACCGGGTACATGGTTTACACAGTGGAGTTAGAGCATAGGGCAGGAAAGGAGAGGCCCTATGCCCTGGCTGGAGACCCAAGCTGTGGAACAACGGTTTCGTTTTGTTATGGATGTGAAAGCTGGAATGTACACACTCAGTGAGCTGAGCAAACGGTATGGGGTGAGCCGTCAAACAGCCTACAAGTGGTGGAATCGGTACAAGCAAGAAGGCCTGGAGGGACTGACGGATCGCTCTCGAATTCCCCACTACTGTCCTCACAAGACCCCGCCAGAGCTGGAGCGGGAGATTGTGCAGCTGCGCAAACGCCATCCCACTTGGGGGCCAGTCAAGATCATTCAGCACTTAGAGAAGCTTCGTCCACAGTTACCTCTTCCAGCTTTCTCAACTGCCGGGGAAATCCTCAAACGTCATGGACTGATCAAGCCCCGGCGCCGGCGCCGGCGCTGGGCCCACCCGGGGCGGCCTATCGTCGAAATCCGAAACTGTAACGATGTCTGGACGGCCGACTTCAAGGGAGAGTTTAAAACCGGCAACGGGCAGTGGTGTTATCCCTTGACGATCCTCGATCCCTACAGCCGTTATCTATTGGCCTGTAGTGCCAAGACTTCGACTCAACACACGGGTGCAATGCCTGTCTTCGAGCAACTGTTTCGTCGCTGCGGTTTACCTCAACAGATCCTCACTGACAACGGGGCACCCTTTTCCTCTACCGCCTTATGTGGTCTCTCACGTCTGGCTGTGTGGTGGATCAAGCTGGGAATCCAGCCGCTGCGAATCCAACCAGGTCAACCGCAGCAGAATGGCCGTCATGAACGCATGCATCGCACCCTCAAGGCAGAAACCACTCGCCCCGCTGCTGGCACCCTGCCGGCTCAGCAGCAACGCTTTGATCGCTTCCAGCGCTACTACAATCAGAAACGACCTCACCAGGCGCTGGACGGAAGAACGCCCTCGGATCTATACAGACCTTCCTCAAGGCCTTATCCCCATCAACCACCTCAACTCGAGTACCCGGCTCACTTTCTGGTTCGTAAGGTAAACAAGATCGGCCGGATCAAACTCAAATCACGATCCCTGTTCCTAAGTAACACGCTCAACGGTGAATGCGTCGGTTTGGAGGAAATCGACGACGCTATCTATAGCATCTACCTGGGCCATGTCTTGCTGGCCCGCTTTGATTGGAGAGAATGGAAAATCTATCCTTGAATCTGTAAACCATGTACCCGGTCTAATCTGTAAACCATCTACCCGGTTGCTGCATAGGTTCTAGGTTCTAGTAGTGATCCTGGCCTGGAGGGCTGACAACTCCTGGCGTCAGTACTTTGCAGGCGTCAAGGTCGCAGATCAGTCAAGAATGTGGGAGGCGCCTTGGAAGGCGACCTGTGAGTCTGGACATTGACACCCGGGCGGCGGAGGCACGGGGTGTCTGTCACCAGGAACGGAATTCTTCTAGAACCCGAAACCCAGCACCCAGCACCCAGCACCTAGTTATGATCCCGGAAAAAGCGGAGGGGATTCAGGGAGCGGCCATTGAGGCGGACTTCATAATGAACATGAGGGCCAGTTGCCCGACCGGTGGCTCCCACATAGCCAATGACATCGCCTTTACGAATCGTCTGGCCCCGCTTCACCGCCAGTTCTCTGAGGTGTCCATAGCGGGTTGCCAGACCGAAACGATGCTCTAGTTTCACCAGTTTCCCGTAATTGTGCTGCCGGCCCGCGAAACGGACTACGCCGTCAGCGGTCGCAATCACTTTCGATCCGACGGGGGCCGAAAGGTCCATGCCCTGATGAAATGACCGGTTTCCTGTAAACGGATCGCGCCGCATCCCGAACCTTTCGGAAGGGTATCCGGTAACCGGCATGATTGAGGGTGTGGCACTGAGAAGGATGCTCCGGTCCTCGTAGTACTGCTGGAACTTCCGCAACTCCTCGCGCAGAGAAATGCTCTTCTTCTCCATGGAATTCAACTGATCGAGCAAGGACTCCTCGTCGAAAGAGACTTCCAGATCGTTGGCCGCAGGGCCACCGACGCCTCCCAGACCGTCCATGTCGAGACCCGTCATCACCCGTAGCTTCTGAGCCGCAACCTCCATTGACGAAAGCCTCTCAGATAGCTGCCTGGCTTTCACTCGCACTCTCTCATTATCGGTGTGAAGGAACTCGAGCCGGTCCTGCAAAGCTTCAAAGTCACTGCTTCGTTCCCACATCTGGTAATAGTGCGCGGACAGAAGGCCCAGGACGAACAGGGCGCAGGTCAGGCACACGACAGAGGGCGCCATCGAATACCGGCCACTTGCTGGTTCTCGCACGCCTGAAACAACCCTACTTCGATCCTTCCTACTCATCCGTTCACACAGGGAAACTGTTCAGAATTCGCGGTAGTATATTGATCCGCCTGGATTCATGTCAAGGACAGAGCGACGCTTGGAAGTTCCACTGCGGATGTGGGTGGTGGAGGCGGTGGGAATCGAACCCACGTCCGGAAATATTCCACAGTAGACTCTACATGCTTATCTGGTTTCGGGTTATCCATCGCAAGGGCATGCGAAACCAGCAAAACGAGCCCAGACGACGGTTCTCCGGTAAGGTTCTCGCGATTCCCCCGGAAAAACCGGGAATCACGAAAAGCCCGTTTAATCGACGCCCTACTTTCTGCTACGGGCCGCAGAAAACAGAACGGCTACGTCTATTACGCAGCGAGTGCTAACTGATCATTGGCAGTTATGCTTGTGACCGTAGATTAACGAGGGTACGGACACCTCGGCATGCATCGACTGCTTCAACTACTCCCGTCGAAGCCGGTCGCCCCCAATCTCGCTACTTATTGTAATACAAATCCGGGGTAAGCGGGGTAAACAACTGACACTGGGCAGCCCGGCGCGAGTTTCACCACGGGCTGCTATGATTCCGGCATCGAAGCAAAGACGAACTGCCCGCTGCCATCTCAATGTCAATCGGTCCCGGCAGGACGATGAGATTTCTCATCTTCTCCTACTGTCGGGCAGCAGGGATTGTTCTGGTTCTGTGGACGCTCTCCGGCTGCTCCCCCGAACCGGCCAACCGCCCCCATCGGCCCCCGCTCCCGATTCCAGAGGACGCACAGGTACTTGAAACCGATGGCCGGGTCGGCGGACGACTCAACTACAGCCTGCCTGGAGAGCCCAGCAGTTTCAATTTTGCCACGGCACAGGACACCCGGACCCGCCTGGTCACCTATCTAATCACGGGAACACTGCTGGAGTTTGATTTTGAACGACAGACCGTCGGACCCGGCGTGGCTCGAGAATGGTCACTCTCGCCGGACTCCAGAACCATTCGCGTCGAGTTGAGAGAGGGACTGCGCTTCTCGGATGGTCAGCCTGTGACGGTAGAGGATGTAATCTTCTCTCTGGACCGCCTGTTTCAGGACAGCTCTCAGACAACCCTCGGGGCCTCGCTGCGGATTGAAGGACAGGCCCTGCAATACCGTCGGGTCAGCGACTCGACCGTGGAAATCACCTTCCCCCAGAAGTTCGCCGCCGCGGAGCATGCGCTGACGACGATTCCGGTCTTTCCCGCTCATCTGATGAGCAACCAGGACCGAAAACTGGAGAACTACTGGACCCTGGACGTGGACCCTTCCAGCATGGCGGGGCTGGGTCCTTTCATGATTGCGGAGCATCATCCCGCCCAGAAAACCATTCTGCGCAATAACCCTCACTATTGGAAGGTGGACAAACTGGTTCAGCGACTCCCGTACCTGGATGAGATTGTCATCCATTATATCCCGCAGCGCGACACCCAGATCCTGAGACTTGAGGCCGGAGAACTGGACTTGTTGGACGCGCAAGTGCGGCCCAGTGACTTGATCCGACTCGCGGGCAAGGGATTTCAACTGCTGGATGCGGGACCTTCCCTGCAGTTGAAGTTCTTGTGGTTCAACCAGAACCCCGAGGCCCCCAACTTGTCACCATCCAGACGGCAGTGGTTTGCCAATGTCAACTTCCGTCGCGCAGTCAGTCTGGCAATCAGCCGGCGGGCCATTGTCGAGACTGTGTTCCAGGGGCGGGCAGAGGAGGCCTGGAGCCTGATACCGTCTTCCATTCGGACCTGGCATGCGCCTTCCGTTCGGAAATATCCCCACGATCCCGTTCAGGCACGACGGCTGTTGATGGAAGCCGGGTTCTCGTGGATCGAGGAAGGAGGCAGAACTCGGCTGGTAGACGTCGAAAGACACCCGGTCCAGTTTGAGATATTCTGCCGATCGGACCAGCAGTGGGGTCGTATCGCCGCGGTGATTCAACAGGATCTGGAGCTGTTGGGGATGGACGTAGCCGTAAGGCAGGAAGAGTTTCGGGCTCTCAGATCCAGGGTCATGAGAAGTCACGACTACGAAGCCGCCATCATGGGCATTGACTTCCCCTATGAGCCTGTCGAGTACCAGAACGTCCTCTTCTCTTCCTCCCCGATGCACTTCTGGAATCCTGCACAAGAATCCCCCGCGACTGAGTGGGAGGCTGAGGTCGACCGGCCACCAGCCTGATCGCCGAAAGAGCGGTAAACACCTGGCCCTGCCCCTGGCGGTCGTCTCCTCTCTCTATTTCAATCGCTGGCCTGATCACCTCTCCAGGATGATCTCCCTGGGCGGGATGTCACTTCCGACCCTCCTCACTTCCCTGCTTTTCCTCTATCTGGCTTTTCTCACCGGCTGGTTCCCGATCGGAGGTGCAGGGACTCTCCGACACGTTGTCCTGCCGGCGCTGACCCTGGCTCTACCCTTGTTTTCCTTCCTGACACGGACCCTTCGACTGGAGCTCGTGGATGCCCTATCCCAGCCTTTCATCACTGCCCTCAGAAGCAAAGGCCTGCCCGGGCGGCAGGTGTTCTGGCATGCCTTCCGACACGCCCTGAATCCAGTCATCTCTTTGTCCGGCCTCATCTTGGGGGGGCTCCTGAGTGGTTCCATCGTGGTCGAGAGAGTCTTTGGGTGGCCGGGTCTAGGAGAACTGACTGTGGCTTCGATTCTGGCCAGAGACCTCTATGTCGCCTTGAATTGCGTACTGGTGGCCAGCGGGCTGGTGATCATCGCCAACCTTGCTGCCGACATTGTTCTGGCCTGCAACGACCCCCGGGTGAGAGCATGACTCGAAGCCTTCTCCGAGGGGCGGCCCTGCTACTTCTGCTCTTCTTTTACGCAGCAGCGTGGCTGGCTCCCGTCATAGCCCCCTACTCCCACAGACATCAGTTTCGAGATTTTGCCTTTGCACCTCCTTCCCGAATGGTGTTCCAGAGCCAGAGTGGAGCCCGGGGTCCGGCCTTTCACGCCGTCCGGCGCCTGGACCTGAATCCCACGTTTGAGCCAACCGGCGCACTGGTTCCCATCCGCTTCTTCGTGAGGTCGGAACCATTCACCTGGATGGGTTTCGGATTCCAAACTCGCCTGTTCGGCTCCAGCCATGAGGCTCAGCCCGTGTTCCTCCTGGGAACGGACGAACTGGGTCGAGACATCTTCTCTAGGATCCTCTTTGGTTCCAGATACTCGTTGAGCATAGGTCTGGCAGCCATCTTCTTCACTCTAGTCCTGGGAGTTCTGATGGGATCCTTGTCGGGTTATTTCGAAGGATGGACGGATCGAATCGTGATGCGCCTTTCCGACCTTTTCCTGTCCCTGCCGGGACTCTTCCTGGTCCTGGGGCTGCGGGCCGTCTTTCCGGACCTGAGCGGCCCGATCGGGCTCTATCTCCTGATCGTTACCACCTTCACATTGCTGGGCTGGGCCTCGGTTGCCCGGGTGGTCCGTGGCCAGGTTCTGGCCCTCAAGGAACGGGAGCACGTTCTTTACGCGATCTCCTGTGGGGCTTCCCATGCTCGGATTCTGCTTCGGCACATCCTTCCCTTTACCCGGAACTTTCTGCTGGTTCAGGGATCGGTCCTTCTGCCGGCCTACATCATTGGGGAAGTCACACTCACTTTCCTGGGACTGGGAGTGCAGGAGCCGGACGTCAGCTGGGGAAACCTCTTACATGATGCCACTTCTCTGAGGGCCCTGAGTGATTTCCCCTGGCTCCTGACGCCGGCTCTGGCCGCCCTGCTCTCGGTGCTGGCTTTCAACTACCTGGCCGACGAGTTGAAGCTGATCATGGATGAACAGCGGAGCGGGCGGGGGATTGGGTTCTAGGCGTGCCGCGTTCCTCGTTCCTCGTTGCGCGCTCGTCAAGACTCGCGCCTCTGTACGCTCGGTAAATGGATACGTTGCCTCAGGGGCTCGGCCCACAGGCCGTAAGGAACAGTAACCGCCAAGGATCCTTCAGAGGCAGGAGCGGAGCGACTGCGTGGCGGCCGCAGGCCGCCGGGACAAGTGACCAGCTGAGCAGGCTCTCGGAACGAGGAACGAGAAGCGAGGAACGAGGAACGCTATACATCGAAAGTCAATACCCGCTCCTGGGGCGGCGTGGTCACCTCGACTCCTCTTTCGCCGGCCAGGACATTGATCTCGCTTCGAACCCCGAAATCTTCCAGGTAGATCCCCGGTTCCAGAGAACAGAGCACCCCGGGGATCACTTTGCGGGTATCGTGTGATTCGATGTTGTCGAAGTTCACTCCGTTCCCATGGACCTTTCGCCCGATGTTGTGTCCGGTTCTGTGAACAAAGAAGTCGCCGAACCCGGCTTCTTGAATCACGGCTCGGACCTGGTCGTCAACCTGCCAGCCCTGCACCTCGCGACCCGAGCCCACGGTCTCATCCAGGAACTCGACACCCCGATCGCGAGCCCTCCGCACAATGTCAAATACCTGGTCAATCGGACCCGGAACCTTGGGCCCGAAGAACCCCGTCCAGGTGATGTCGGCGTAAACGCCATCCGCCGGTCTGGCCCACATGTCGATGAGCAGAAAATCTCCACTGGAGATTCTCCCGCTACCTTCGGCCGGAGGGCTGTAGTGAGGGTTTCCACTGTGGCCGTTCACAGCCACGATGGGTGCATGGTCCCAGACCAGGCCACGATCCTCAAAGGCGGATAAAACCGATTGCTGCACTTCATACTCCAGAAGCGATCGTCCCGACTGGATCTTCTCAGCCGTTTCCTGAAAGGTGTCATTGACGATCTCGGTGAGCGCCCGGGCGGTCTCTCTCTGTTGTTCGGCCTGCTGCGCTGTTAGGACGGCTTCGAAAAGCTGGATCAGATCGGCGGAAGGAACCACTTCGACGCCCGTAGATCTGACCATTTCGACGGTTCCGGCATCAATCCTCGAAACGTAGGGAATTCCGCACTCGGGCGAGTACTGCATTGCCACCCGGTCAAGACCGCTCAAAAGCCGGGTTAGTTCTGACTTGAGTTCGCCCCACCTCAGATAGACTCGCTGCGATCCAGGAAGATGGTCGAGTTGAAACGCTTCAATCCGATGGACTAGTTTCCTGGGCTCTCCTCGATCCGGGACCAGATAGAACCAGCGGCGGCTGATATGGGCATCCTCGGAAAAACCCAGAATTCTGAGGGCGAGCGGGTCGATGTTCTGAAAACCGTAAAAAAGCCACCCCGGAACAGACATCCTGTGAAGCGCATTCTGCACCGATTGAATCAGGGAACTGGAAATCATTATTCCTCCACCTGTCGGTAACTCTCTTCAATCATATGCTGAACCGTGTCGCTAATCTGGCGCAAATCGAGGTCTTCATACTCCGCAAATTCCAGGGCCGGGTGAAAGACTAGTTCCATCGACCCTGGACGGATGACTACAGAGCCCCTGGGCAGGCGCCGGTGGGCCCCGATGATGGTGACAGGGACGATCGGGGCTCTAGCGTGCCGAGCCAAGAGAAATGCCCCCCGCTTGAAGCGGGCGAAACGGTCACCAAAGGTTCGCTCGCCCTCCGGGTAGACCACCAGCGACCAGCCCTCTGAGATTCTCTCACCAGCCTTCCTGAAACGTTGCAGCGTTCGTCTGGGTTTTAGCCGATCCACCGGGATGTTTCCTGATCGAGTCAAGTGCCAGCCCAGAAACGGAATCGCGAACAGAGGGGCTTTGGCAGCGAACCCGAACTGCACCGGCAGCCGGGCCAGAAGGGCCCAGTGGTCGAACATACTCAGATGATTTGGCATGAAGATGTAGCCCCGTTGCCTGTCCAGCCGACCCATCCCACTGGTCAAGACCCGTACACGCGAGAGCCAGAGAATCCAGCGTCCCCAGCTCCGCGCACACTGGTGCTGGAGTTTGCCACTCGCGTCAAAGAGTGAAAAGAACACGCTGATGGTAGCCAATCCCATCGTCATCAGGATGATGATCGGAACTCTCCAAAAGGAGTTCACGACCGGCAATAGACGCATAAGAACCACACCTCGGATACCGGGATTCCGCTTTGCTATGATACCGAGCGTGTCCCCCCGACTCTATCTCGTGGACGGAATGTCCCACATCTATCGTGCCTTTTACGCGATCCAGGGCCTGACGGATCGGTCCGGCCGCCCCACCAACGCGGTTTACGGTTTTACCAACATGCTCCGCAAGCTAATCGCAGAGGAAGAGCCCGAGTTCCTGGGAGTGGCGATCGACTTGCCCGGCCCAACTGTTCGTCACCAGCAGTTCGAGGACTACAAGGCCACCCGGCGACCCTCCCCTCCCGACCTGCTGGAACAGGTTCCGCTGGTACTCGAGGTCTGCCGGGTCCTCGAGGTGCCCGTCCGCTCTCTGGAGCGCTACGAGGCCGACGACGTCATCGGAACGCTGGCAGCACGGGCTGTCGAGGCCGGTCTCGACGTCGTGATCGTGTCGATCGACAAGGACATGTTCCAGCTCGTCTCAGAGCATGTCTCCATTCTTGATCCCAGAGACATGAAGCTGCTGGGACCTTCCGAGATCGAGGGAAAGTTCGGAGTGGAGCCTCATCAGATCGTGGATATTCTCAGCCTGGTGGGCGATAGCTCCGACAACGTCCCGGGAGCACCCGGGATCGGGGCCAAGGGCGCTCAAAAACTGATTCAACAGTATGGAAGCCTGGACGAGCTCCTTCGACACCGCTCTGAGATCACCCACAAGACCTACCGAGGGAGCCTCGAGAACAATGAGGATCAAATCCTGCAGAGCCGCGACCTGGTCACCATCCATACGGATTTGCCGATCCCGCTGGATCTGGAAGAACTCCGGCTGAGTGAGCCGGACCGGGAGGCGGCCAGAGAGCTTTTCACCAAACTGAACTTTGTCAGTCTGCTGGATGAGTTCATCCCGGCCGGGGCAGGGAAAGAAGCTGCCTACGAGCGCGTGGAAAACCTCGAGGCTTTGCGTTCCCTCCGAGACCAGATCAAGGGCGATAAGGTCTCACTTTTCCCCTTCCTAGAGAAATCGCCCGAAGACGGCTCCCAGCTCTCTGGACTGGGGTTTTCGACGTCTGAGTGGACGGGATGGTCGGTCTCTTCCCGGCTCTTGATGAGCCACACAGACTCGATCTTCGAGATCCTCGCTGAAGCCGAGGAGTGGATCGCCCACGATCTCAAGCCGCTGCTGGCCTGGCTGCGAGATGGGGAGATTGAACCACCCTCTCATCTCTCGGACACCATGCTGATGGGCTACCTGTTGTCGCCTCAGAAGAAGGAATTCTCGCTGGAAAAGAGCTGTCTGGAACATCTGCACTACCGTTTTTCGGACACCGACGACCAGAAGAGCCTCTTCTCTGCCCCCAACGGTGAGGAGCTGGCCGAACGTGCCGATCTGACCAGGCAGCTGGCTTGCCAGCTTCATCCCGACCTTCTGGCCCATGGCCTGCAAACAGTCTTGGAAGAGATTGAGATCCCGCTCATAGACGTGCTAGTGACCATGGAAAAACGAGGCGTTTTGATCGATGCCGAACTGCTCTCGGGAATGTCCGTCCAGACCGGTTCGGAGATCGACAGGTTGAGTGCCGGTATATACGAACTGGCCGGCCACGAATTTAACATCAACTCTCCCCGCCAGCTGGCCTCCGTATTGTTCGAAAAACTTGAGCTGCCAGTCGTCAAGCGGACCCGCAAAGCGGGCCACTACGCAACGGGCGTCGAGGTCCTGGAAAAACTTGCACAGGACCACGAGATCGCCGCCCTCATTCTCGAGTATCGGGAACTTGCCAAGCTCAAGAACACCTACCTCGACGCCCTGCCCCGACTGATCGACCGGCGCACCGGAAGAGTCCATACGTCCTTCAACCAGATGGTCGCCGCCACGGGCCGCCTCTCATCCAGCAACCCCAACCTCCAGAACATTCCCGTTCGAACGGAGCTGGGCCGAGTGATTCGAAAGGCCTTCATCGCACCCCCCGGGTTCAGCTTGCTGACTGCCGACTATTCTCAGCTGGAGCTTCGAGTGATGGCTCATCTCTCCGGCGACCCTGTGCTGCAGGAAGCCTTCCACCGCGGAGAGGATATCCACTATCAAACGGCGCTTGAAGTCTTCGGCCCGGCGGTAGAAACCGATCTCAAGGGCTATCGACGAAAAGCCAAGGTCATCAACTTTGGAATCATGTATGGTCTGAGTGCCTTTGGACTGGCGAATACCCTGAAAATCGAGAGGCGAGAGGCGCAGCAGTTCATCGATCAGTACTTTGCGCGCTATGAAGGAGTGAAGACCTGGATCGAGAACACGCTCAGCGGGGCTCGGGATTCGGGCTTTGTAACGACTCTGTTCGGACGAATCCGGCCCATTCCCGAGATTCACAGCCGAAACTGGAACCTTCGCCATTTCGGGGAACGAGCCGCCATCAATGCGCCCATTCAGGGGACCGAGGCCGACCTGATCAAAATGGCCATGATCGATATCCACGAGAAGCTGCAGGGGCAAAGGTTCAGTAGCTCGCTGCTTCTCCAGGTTCACGATGAACTGGTGCTCGAGGTCGCCAACAATGAGCTCGAAGAGGTCGGCGAGCTGGTCAAGCAGGCCATGGAATCGGCAGCAGTTCTCGACGTTCCCCTGGAGGTCGAAACGGGGATCGGTGAGTCATGGTACGAAGCGAAATGAATTCTCGATTCCAGAATAGAAAGTGGAATCGATCCTGTTGAGTTCCATACTGAGGTGCCGTCGGCGGACCATTAGAATCTGTACGGGAGTGGAAACTCTTTCCCCTTTCCCTTCGTCTATAGAATCATGGGAAGCGCTGCAACTATTGCTCAATCGTTTGTTGGGTTCGGAGACAACGCACTCGTTTCCGCCTATCTAGAAGGCAACGAGGACGCGTTCGAGGCTCTGGTTCACCGTTACCAGGACCGGCTCGTCAATTACCTCAACAACCTTCTTCACGACTACGAACTGGCTGTGGATCTGGCACAGGAAGCCTTTATCCGGGTTTTCAAGAACGCTGATCGATACAAGGGGCAAATACCAGTTCTCAACCTGGATTTATCGAATTGCGACCAACCTCGCCATCGACGCGATCCGCCGACGGGAGCGGAAAGGTCGTTTCTTCTTTTACAACGTGATGTCTCTCTTCCAGAAGGACGAACAGACGTTTCCCCTGCCCGATCTTCGCGAGTCTCCAGAGAGCGAACTGGGAAGAAAAGAGCGTTTGCAGCGGCTGCAGCGGGCCATCGACTCTTTGCCAGAGAAGTACCGACTGGCGTTCATGTTGAAGGAGGCGCAGGAACTTTCCTACGAGGAAACCTCGACGATCCTAAGAATCTCCCTGGGAACGGCCAAGTCACGAATCCATCGGGCTAAGATGCTCTTACGGGAGAAACTCTCGGGTTGCCTATGAGTTGCAAGAAGATCGAAGAAAGACTTCTGGACGACGACCAGGTTCTTCTCGACCGGGGAATCAGGGAACATCTCAAAGGCTGCCCTGCTTGTAGCAGGCTCTACGACGAACTGGAAGAAATCGAGGAACTGTACCGGGCGCTGGCCAGGCGTGAGAAGGCTCCCCTGGACTTCACCGGCCAGGTCATTGCGCAGATCCCGACAGGCTTCCGGCGCAAGTTCCCTCTCATTGCCGCCGGTCTCATCCTGGCGGTTGTTGCCGGAATGGCCGGGATCGGAAGCTCCTCCGATCTTCCCTCCGCCGACTTCGTGGCGAGTCAGATCGCACCGGTTTCGAGTCCAACGGCCTACCCTCTTCTCGATCAGGCGCGGCCGGTGGAGTTCGATCTGAGCTACCCCAGGGTACAGCTGTACGTGATCACCCCTCCGGCAACCTTGAAACCTGAGAAAAACTCCCGTATAGAGATACTGCCTGCGGATCAGGCACAGACGGATTACTTGAAGTACGTCAGTCACTAAGTACTCACGTTCCAAGCGATCTCTTGCATGGTGAAGTCTTAGAATGCGCTGGAGAGTTATGATCCGCCTCTCAGGATTTCTTGCTGTTCTCACCCTTGCGGCTTCGGCTTCCACAGTTCTACCCGCAGCCCCGGCCCACGACAAGAGCCAGATCGTTGTACCTGCCGAGTCGCTGGTCCGAGTGGTTGTCGAGCAGGAAGCTTCGGCGATAGTCCTGGGAGACGATTACCGGACCCGGCAGAGAATTCAGGAGAGAGTCTCTTTTGACGGTTTCGTCCTCGACTCAACGGGGCATGTGGTTCTTTTCGTCGGCGAGTATCGACTGTCCCTGAAAGCGGGCAACGTTCGATTTACGGTACGGACTCAAGAGGGCAAGGAATATCAAGCTCAGCCGGTGGGCCTTGATGATCGAATCTCTGTCGCCATCGTGCGCGCTTCCTTCCCTGAGGCCCATCCCCTGGAGCTGGCCATCAATCCAAGCTTCAAGCACTTCACTGTGGCCAGTCCAGGAGACGGCGGATGCCCCCCGGCCATCGCTTGTCTGCTGGCCGCAAGTTCAGAGAGCTGGTTGCCTTTTTCGGTGCTGAAGGTGTCGGGACTGGGAACTTGGGCAAAGCGGTGTCGGGCTCAGGGGACTCTGGCCCTGGATCCAAAGGGGAAACTGGTGGGATTCGTGACCTATGCTTCTCCCCATCGCTACAATGACAAGCTCGCCTATACAACCATCTTACCGTCCGGTTTGATCGCATCCTCAGCCCATACAATCGTCAGCGGGGGCGAGAGCATTCCGGGAGGGTGGCTGGGCATTTACCTGGCTGATGACACACAGCCGACTGTGGAATGGGTCACTCCCAAGAGCCCTGCTGAGCGGGCCGGTTTGCGTGCTCGTGATGTGATCCTGGGCATTGATGGACACAAGGTGCGGAGCAAGCCGGATCTCATCCATGGTGTTCGCTTCAAGGGTGCCGACCAGAACATCGTCCTGGACATCCGCCGTGGCAAAGCCGATGAACGCATAGAGGTCGCGAGCGGGAGCCGAGACCCCAGGTACGCGGCAGCCTGGGCCATTGATCTCGAACCGGATGCTCCAAGTTTCACTGCCCGGGCAGATCAACTTAGAGCTCAGAAGCTTGTCTGGAACCCACTGATGGATCTCGGCCTGATCGTCCACCGGATCACTCAAGCCTCCATCGTTCCCTTCCCTTTTCAAGCCGCGGGCGGCTTCCTGGTCAAGTCGATCCAGCGAGGGAGCCGGGCCGCCAGGGCCGGCTTCAAGCCCGGAGACATTCTGCTGCGGATCAATGAAGTCAGCGTCAGCACCTTCGAGGACCTCGGCGAAAGCATCAAACAGTCCCAGGACGGAAGGCTCAAGATCGATTTCGTTCGCGCTGGAGAGCTGAGAACCTCCCTCCGAATCCAGCCCTAGCACGCCCATGGTGGAAGTCCCACGGGCTGCTAGAGGCTAGCACGCGGTTGCAGTGCTTCGACACACCGTTCAAAATAGGTCTCTTGTGCCATGCAGAAAATCATCGTCCGGGGGGCCCGACAGCACAATCTGCGCGACCTGAGCCTGGAGATCCCCAGACACCGGCTGTGCGTTGTGACCGGTCTCAGCGGGTCAGGGAAAAGCAGCCTCGCTTTTGACACCCTGTACGCCGAAGGTCAGCGGCGCTACATCGAGTCACTTTCCAGCTACGCCAGACAGTTTCTGGCCCAGATGGAAAAACCCGACGTCGACACGATCGAGGGGCTCTCTCCAGCTATCGCCATCGAGCAAAAGACGACCAGCCGCAGTTCCCGGTCTACAGTCGGCACGATCACCGAGGTATACGACTATCTCAGATTGCTTTTCTCGAGTGTCGGTATTCCCCACTGCCCGCAGTGCGGGCGAGAGATCAGCCAGCAATCGGTTGAACAGATCCTCGATCAGGTCTGCGGACTTCCCGACGGGAGTCGAGTGATTGTGTATTCGCCCGTTGTGCGAGAGCGCAAGGGTGAATTCAAGAAACTCTTCGAGCGCTTCTACAGGGAAGGGTATCTGCGCTGCAGGGTGGACGGTAAGGAAGCTTTCCTGGAAGATCCACCGGATCTGGACAAGCGCAGAAATCATTCGATCGACGTGGTGGTGGACCGCCTCATCGTTCGCCCGGATCAGCAGAACCGCTTGGAATCGTCGCTCCGACAGGCGCTCCGCCTGGCCGATGGAATCGTCACGGTCTCCGCGCTCGGCGGAGCTGAGATGCTCTTTTCCGAACGCATGGCCTGCATTCGATGCAATCTCAGCTTTTCTTCTCTGGAGCCCCGGAGCTTCTCCTTCAACAGCCGCTTCGGAGCCTGCTCAACCTGCAGCGGTCTTGGCACACAATCGGAAGTTGATCTCGAGCGGTTGATCCTGGACTCTTCCAGGCCTGCTTCGAAGGTTGCCCTCCAGCTCGAACTGCCGGAGCTCGATTCTCTGTTCAAGGAGACCCTGAGTGCCCTGCTCAGACACTTCGACCAGTCGCCCTCGACCTCTTTCAGCCGCCTTGAAGACGACCTCAGACAAGCCCTGCTGTTTGGTTCCAGTGAGCCCCTCACCTTCCACTACGATGACGTTTCCTATGAGGCGGTATTCAAGGGTCTCAACCAGTGGTTCGAGGACAGGATCCGCGCTTCCAACAGCCAGCCAAGACGCCAGCAATTGAGAGCCTTCTTGAAGACCACGGACTGCGGGGCCTGCCAGGGAACTCGTCTGCAGCCAGCCAGCCGCTGGGTCAAAGTCAACGGGCTGTCCATTTCAGACTACTGTCGTATGGATCTGCAAGCCTGCGACCAGGCGCTGCACAGGGTCCAGCTCAGCGATAGAGAGCAGGCGATCGCTGGATCGATTCTGCTGGAGATAAGAGCCCGGCTCGGAGTCATGCTCGACGTCGGCTTGAGCTATCTGACGATGGACCGTGAGGGAGGATCTCTCTCGGGAGGTGAGGCGCAGCGCATCCGCCTGGCAACGCAGGTGGGGTCGCAGCTGCGTGGAGTTCTGTATGTTCTAGATGAACCCTCGATCGGACTTCATCCACGCGACACAAGAAAGCTCCTCCAGACCCTGAAAAAGCTTCGTGATCTGGGGAACACGATTGTGCTGGTGGAACACGACGAGGACACCATCCGGGCAGCCGATTACATCATCGACCTGGGTCCCGGAGGCGGGCACGCCGGTGGACATCTGGTGGCCAGGGGAAGCCTTCAGGAAATCATGGCAAAACCGGCTTCTCTGACCGGGCAATACCTGACTGGAGACAAGCACATCGAGCTCCCCGCGAAGCGCCGGAAGGGGAATGGTCTGGAGCTCGGGCTGAAAGGAGTGCGCCATAACAACCTGAAGAATCTCAATGTCTCTTTTCCCCTGGGGACGTTGATTGGCGTTTGCGGCGTCTCCGGGTCCGGCAAATCATCTCTCGTCGATGAAGTCCTCTACCGGTCCCTCTCCAAGCAACTCTACCGGTCACTATTGCAGCCAGGAGACTTTGACACCCTGGAAGGAGCCGAACTCGTCGATAAAGTCATCGAAATCGATCAGTCTCCCATCGGGAGGTCTCCACGCTCGAATCCTGCCACCTACACCGGCGTTTTTACCTACATCCGCGAGCTGTTTGCGTTGCTCCCGGAATCCCGCGTGCGTGGATACAAGCCCGGCCGCTTCAGTTTTAATGTCAAAGGGGGGCGCTGCGAAGTCTGCCGAGGCGGTGGTCTGCGCAAGATCGAGATGAGTTTTCTGCCGGACGTGTACGTAGAATGTGAGGCCTGCCGCGGAAAACGCTACAACCGGGAGACGCTCTCCGTGCGTTTGAAGGCTCACACCATCGCCGACATTCTGGACATGAGCATCGAGATGGCCTATCCCCTGCTGGAGAACATCCCCCAGGTCCAGCGGAGACTCCGCACCCTGATGGATGTGGGGCTCGGGTACGTACGCCTGGGTCAGCCCGCCACCACGCTTTCAGGAGGAGAGGCTCAGAGAGTCAAGCTGGCGCGAGAGCTGAGCAAACGGTCCACCGGCGAGACCCTCTACATCCTGGATGAGCCGACCACGGGTCTCCACTTCGAGGACGTACGCCGTTTGCTTGATATACTGCAAGAGCTCGTCGAGCGTGGAAACACGGTCATTGTCATAGAGCATAACCTGGAAGTGATCAAATGCGCCGACTGGCTCATCGACCTGGGCCCGGAGGGTGGCTCGGAGGGAGGCGAGATCGTGGTTGAAGGAACTCCGGAACAGGTCGCCGACTGCAGCTCTTCGTATACCGGCCAGGCGCTCCGGAGAGTCTTGTTCACTGACCAGCAGGAGACGGCCTCGACGGCCCACTGATTTTACAGTCTTATCGTGTCTAGACATAAGCAGTTTCGACCGGACAGAATCAACGACTATTCGCTTAGAGACCGTCCCAGCAAGGTACATCAGGCCGACTTTGCCAGACCCTTCACGGGAGACAGCTTCCAGGAATTCCTGGCCTCTCTGCCGGACATCTTAGCCGCCACTGATATCAAGGATTTGGCGCAGCGCATTGCTGCCGCCCGGAGTCGCGATCGCGCCATCATCTGGGCCCTGGGAGGCCATGTCATCAAGACGGGACTCGCTCCTCTCTTCATCCAGTTGCTGAAAGAGGGGTTCATTACCGCGATTGCAGTGAATGGTAGCGTCATCATTCACGACTTTGAGATAGCCTACTGTGGATCCACTTCCGAAGATGTCGAGGAACAGCTCGGATCTGGGGCCTTTGGAATGGCCCGGGAGACTGGCCAACTCCTCAACGAAGCGATCAATCGGGGGGCGGAACAGGACACCGGGATCGGAGAAGCGGTGGGACGGTACCTTCAGTCCTGCACGCTCGAGTTCCCTGACTCTTCACTGGTTTTGCAGGCCTATCAACAAGCTGTCCCCCTGACCGTCCATGCAGCCTACGGAACCGACATCATCCATAACCATCCCCGTGCCAGTGGCGCCAGCTTGGGCAAGGGTACCGAGATCGATTATCGGATCTTCACGCAGGAGGTGTCACGGCTAAACGACGGGGGCGTGTTCGTCAACGTGGGATCGGCCGTTCTTCTGCCCGAAGTCTTCTTGAAAGCGGTGTCCGCCATCCGTAACAGCGGGCAGGAACTGTCAGGATTCAGCACTGCCAACTTTGACTTCCTTCAACATTACCGCCCCACCCAGAATGTAGTGAATCGCCCCGTGCAGGGCGACGGAAAAGGATTTGCCATCACAGGTCACCACGAACTCATGATTCCCCTTCTGGCTGGAATCCTTTTGAACTTGAACGATCCTGCCGAGTCAACCAGGTCAGGGCCATGAAGGCCTTCGAGAGCGTCCTCGAAGCGATCGGAAATACTCCTCACTTTGTCCACTGAAGTACTCCCTGCAATCAGGCTGGTGAATCTCGCCGTTGTCATCCCGGCGCTGAACGAAGCCGCGACGGTGGGCGTCGTCGTTCGTAAGGTTCTTGAGTATACTGCCGGCTGGTCCACCCGGGTGGTGGTGGCCGATAACGGGTCCGGGGACGACACGGACCGCGTCGCCCGCCAGGCAGGGGCCGAGGTTGTCCTTGCCACCCCGCACGGCTATGGTTTCGCCTGCCTCAGGGCAGTTGAGCATTTGTCTGACTGGCCGGACGTTCTCCTCTTCCTGGACGCCGACGGCTCGAGCCGTACGGCGGAGATTCCATCACTCCTGACCCCCATCCAGCACCGGGCGGCCGACCTGGTGATCGGCTGCAGGCCTGACCGTTCAGCAATGACTCTGCCCCAGTACTGGGGCACCCAACTGGCGATCTCGCTCATCCGCTTTCGCTGGGGACATCGCTTCCAGGATATGGGTCCGTTTCGAGCCATTCGCCACGACGCCTACCTTCAACTGGGTATGCAAGATCGGACGTGGGGGTGGACCGTCGAGATGCAGATCCTGGCTGTCTTGCAGGGGCTGAGCATACTGGAGATCCCAGTCAGCTGGCTGCCCCGCCAGGGAGGCGTGTCGAAAATCAGCGGAACCTGGAGAGGAGTGGTTCGGGCTGGAGCCCGCATCCTCTGGACGATCGCCCGGTACTCACTCCGGGGCAGAACCAGGGCAAGCTGAAACGGAGCCGGGAGGTGTTAGCGACCAGAGAGAACGGGGATCTCCGCCGGCCTGACGACCGCCACGCAGTCACTTCCGCAGATGTCGGCCTGACGGCCGCCACGCAGTCGCTTCCGCTCCTGGAAGATGTCGGCCTGACGGCCGCCACACAGTCGCTTCCGCTCCTGGAAGATGTCGGCCTGACGGCCGCCACACAGTCGCTTCCGCTCCTGCCTCTGTAGGTTCCTTGGCTGGCAGGTTTCCTTGCCGCCTCCGGGCGGGGTTCCCGGTGGTAACGTACCAGATCGCCGGGTAGACAGAGGCGCGAATGGCAATGAGCGCGCAACGAGAAACGAGGAACGCAGAACCCACTCAGGACCGTGAGATCAGTTCCAGAAACGTGTGGTGAATCTGCCGCCGGGTGTCGGAGAGCCGGCTCGAATTGTCGATCACAAAATCCGCGTACCGGACCTTCTCCAGCAAGGGCATCTGGCTCCGAATACGCAGCAGAGCCTCGGACTCGTTCAGACCGTCCCGAGTCATGAGACGGCGCAACTGAATCTCTTGATGGCAGTACACCACCAGGATGACGTCGTACTTCTTGTAGGAGCCTGTCTCGACCATGAGCGCGGCGTCCACCATCGCCACCTTGGGCCGCAGCGTGCTCAGTTCATCCTCGAGGCTGCACAGAATCCTCTCCTCTTCAGCCAGAATGCGAGGATGGACAATTTGATTCAAGTCCAGACGCCTGGACTCATCCGTGAAGACAATTCTCCCCAGCCGGCTCCGGTCAATCGTTCCGTCCTCGTTGAGGATCTCATTACCGAACCTCTCAACCACCTCGCCGTAGGCGGATGCATCCGGTTGGATGACGTCATGGCCGATCTGATCGGCATCGATCCCATAGACACCCAGCCTCTCGAACTCGGCCAGGGCGTTCGTCTTCCCACAAGCAATTCCACCGGTGAGGCCTGCCCGCAACATTCCTTCCATGATACGAAAAAGGGTCGAGCGCCGTAGTGAAATTCGACCCCGGGTCCTGGGTTCCGAGTTCCGAGCTTTATCTGTTAGTCTCTACTGAACAGACACAGGAGGCACAACGTGAACCGTCGATCGTTTCTCATCACCGCCGCCGGCACAGTGAGCAGTTTGAACCTTGCCCGATCTGCAACAGGACAGGCAGTCGGATCCCTCCAAGATCCGGCCGGCCTGAGCATTGCAGCTGCGGCAGAGTTCATCCGTAGCGGTCAGCTTTCCCCCATTGACTTGACGAGGGCCTGCCTGGAACGGATAGAGAGGTACGATCCTAAGCTGAATGCTTTCATTACGGTGACACCCGACCTGGCCCTCGAACGGGCGACCGCGATGGAAGCCGAATTGTCTCGGGGGAGCTATCGAGGTTCACTCCACGGCATACCGATTGCACTCAAGGACAACATCGACACGGCGGGAGTCCGCACCACAGCTGCCAGCGCTGTGTTTGCAGATCGTACTCCTACCAAGGATGCCGAGGTGACTCGCCGATTGAAGGAGGCAGGGGCCGTGTTACTGGGCAAGCTGAACATGCACGAGTGGGCGGCGGGGGGCACTTCGGTCATCAGTTACTGGGGTCCCGTCCACAATCCCTGGAACCTGGACCACGAAACGGGCGGCTCCTCGGGCGGCTCCGCAGCGGCAGTCGCAGCCGACCTGTGCCTGGGAGCCCTGGGAACTGACACGGGCGGCTCTGTACGGGTTCCCTCAAGTCACTGCGGCATCGTCGGCTTCAAACCCACTTATGGAAGAGTCAGCAACGGGGGGGTTATTCCTCTCGCATGGTCGCGCGATCATGTAGGGCCCATGTGCAAGACAGTCGCGGATGCTGCCTTGATGCTTCAGGTTCTGGCCGGCTACGACGCCCAGGACCTCTCTTCCGCCGATGTGGCCGTTCCCCACTATGAGAAGGCTATCGGCCAGTCTGTGAGGGAGTTTCAACTGGGCGTGCCTGAGGCCTTCTTTTACGACGTACTCGAAGACGAGGTGCGGGAAGCAGCCAGGGCGGCCGTCCAAGTGCTTCGTCCCATGGTGGCCGGTGTCGGGAAAGCTATTCTGCCCGCGGTCCTGGACGTCTCCAGTGCGCTGGGGGCAGAGGTCTATGCCTACCACCGACCGATGTTGCAACGGGCTGGAGGTCGCTACCAGCCAGCCACCCGAAAGGGGCTGGGTGCCCTGAAAGAGATCAGCGGGGCAGACTATGTACTGGCCCGGCGAACCCTGCAGAAACGGCGCCGCGAGATTATGAAGATATTCGACAGCGTGGATGTACTGGTGACCCCGACGGTCAAATACGCCCCCCGCACCATCCAGCACTGGCTGGAGAGAGCCGAGCAGGAAAAACCGCTTCCCCCGGAGATCTGGAACACCTGGCTGTTCAACATTTTCGGTCTGCCAGCAATCTCGATTCCCTGTGGATTTACCGAATCCGGCCTTCCCATTGGGCTGCAGATCGCGGGGCCTCCATTCCAAGAAAAGAAAGTACTGGCCCTGGCCCACGCCTTCGAACAGGCCACCAGATGGCACCTTCGCAACCCGGTGCTTTGATCACTCTTCCTTTTCTTTTCTTGCCAGGCAGCGGTAGCAGAGCGTGAATTCCTTGTCTCGATCCAGTCGATCCAGGTAGTAGCAAAGCAGCGGCCCAACCAAGCAGAACAGGACCAGAAACAGCACCTCGATCGGGAAAAGCAGGATCCGCACAACCTTCCCTCGAGGCCAGAAGAGAATCTTGGGAATGTAAGTCAGTCGGTGCCCCAGGTAGTGGAAATAGCCGCCGATCGGATCGATCGTCCAGCTCTCAAAGCCAGCTCCGGTGAGCAGGAGCTCCAGGGCGAAGCTCGTGAAACGGTAATAATCGTGGGGCTGCTGGTGCTCGTGCCACCCTTGCGGAGCGGTCAGGAAGAGCCTCCCCCCCGGCCCGAGAATGCGATGCACCTCTCGTAGCGCCCGAGCGGGGTCCGGAAGATGTTCCAGAACCTGGGTACTGATCACCGCCGCGGCACAATCATCTTTGAGTGGAATATGCTGCAAATCGCCCACCACATCCAGGCGCGAATAATCCCAGGCGTCGTCGCCCCGGCCGAAATCGAGGGCCACATAGAGATGGCCCCGGAAGAGCTCGGCGAACCGGGACTGGCCGGCTCCGGCGTCCACAATGATCGCTCTCTGACCCACCGTCGCCGCTTCTGCTACAAACCTGCAGACGGCGGCCTCCAGAGGATTGATGCGGCTCCTGAGAAAGGCCGGCAACAGGTCGTAAACCCTGAAGTAAATGCCCGACATGGGGCCGCCATGCTATCATCAAATCCCTCAATCTGACCAAGATCGAATCCCGGATTCTGGATGCTGAAACAAACCTCACCGTATCCATGCAAGTGAGTAGTAGCAGATCCCTGGAGCGCGACCACGCGCGACTTTCACCACCTGCTAGCCTGCGTGCAAAGATACCCGTCCTGTGGGTAGCTTTGATCCTGGCGAGCAACCAGTCTCTGTTTTCCCGTAATCTGCTCGTTTTCAGCATCGACTCCTGTCGGGCCGACCGATTCGGCATCTACGGATACCCGCGGGACACCAGTCCAAACATTGATTCCTGGGCCGGGACGGGAACCGTTTTTCGGAATGCCTACAGCACCTCAGCCTGGACTGCACCAGGACTTGTTTCTCTTCTGAGCGGCCTTTATCCGCCCACGCACGAGGTGAACAATCGGGACAGGATGGGCTCCCCGGATCTTGTCACTCTGCCCAAACTCCTGAGACAACGCGGGTACGAAGTGCCAAACCTGAATTTCTTCACCTTCGCTCCCTACTACGTGAACCTGGGTCTGCCGCCGGTGGAGAGGCGATATTTCGGTAAACAGCCGGGCGACGCGCTCCTGAACTGGCTTACACAAAACCTGGATAGCGACCGAAGCGAACCCTTTTTCGTCTTCTATCACTCCACCATCGTCCACCAGCCCTACAATCCAGGCGATGATGTGCTTCCTGCTCCTCGAGAAGAACTGGAAAGACGACCTGCGATCCGGGCCGTCCTGAACGGAGCCATTGTCCCTCTCGGATCGACACAGTTCGCTGAGGGCGACAAGGAGATTCTGGACCAGCTCTATGATGCCGAGCTTCGGAAAGTTGACGCCTTGTTCGGAGCGATGCTCGATATTCTTAGAGACAAGGGCCTGTTGGACGAGACTCTGATCGTGCTCACGGCTGATCATGGTGAAGAACTCCTCGACCACGGCTTCGTGGGACACGCTTCGACCTCCCTGCGGGCCAAGCTGTATGAAGAACTCATCCGAATCCCTCTCATCTTCTCCTGGCCGGAGCATGTTCCGGTCGACCGGACGGAAGATGGTCTGGCGAGCCAGATCGACGTTCTCCCAACTGTCTTGAGCCTGCTTGGCTGGAAGCCTCCCGAGACGGTCGACGGGATCAATCCCCTGGCGTCGGAAGTAGCGCCGCGCACTCTCTATTTCGAGTCGGTCATCGCCGGCAACCAGACCACCAAAGAGAACGAAAAACTCTGGGTCAGAGCGGCTCGCAAGGGGCACTTCAAGTTCATCACCACCGAAGAGCTGTACGATCTGCGTACCGACCCTCTGGAGAGAACCAACCTGGCCGAAGTGAATTCAGAGCTGGCCAGGGAAATGCGAAAGGACATCGACGCCTGGGTCGGCGCGTCCTACCAAAAGGCCCGAAAGATTTTTCAGACCCAGCCCCGGCTCTACGTGCCCAGAGGGAAGGCCACCAGGTGCCCCACGATCCAGGTGCCGTCTAACGGATCTGTTCTCAGCTATGACAAACACACGGGGGCGGTCCTGCTCCAGTGGCGCGGAGATCTGAGGACAGAGTATTTGGTTCAATACGATATCGGGATCGGCGATCACCACATCACCGGGATCTTTCCAGTGCAGGGAAATCATCAGTTGCTGGGGCCTCTCAACCCAGAACTTTGGACCAACCTCAAGGCATGGAACCCGTTCAAGATTCGGGTATCCCCAAGAGCCTCGCGCACCTGCTGGAGTGGCTGGGTGTCTTTCGAGTTCTGAATTCCATCAAAATAGGAAAGTGCGAGCACTTTCTGATCTGAAGCCCAGAACTTAGAACCTAGAACCCAGAACCCTTTCTAAGTGATCGGCGCCGGGGCCAGCCAGTCATATCCTATGGCGGGATCATCGTGTGGCAGGCGACCCTCATCCTCGGAGTCGTATACCGAAGAAGTCAGATAAAAGAGTCCAGCCGGGCCACTCAGTATCTTGCAGCCATGCGCCACTCCGGGCGGAATTGCAACGACTATCGGCTCCTGGTGGTCCCCCATTAGAAAATCCTGGGTGACCCGAAAGGTCGATGAGTCCTCCCGCATGTCGTGAAGGGCCACCTTCAAAACTCCATGAGAGACATACCACCAGTCGGTTTGTCTTCGGTGAAAATGCCAGGCCTTGATCACGCCCGGGTACATAATGGAGTGGCTCCACTGCCCGAACTCGCTAAAGAAGCCATCCGTGACTCGAACCAGTTCCCGAAAAAAACCCCTTTCATCACGATGGGTCACCAATGATTTGAAAACCACATCTTGAATGGTTGGATCCGTCATCAGAATCGCTTTCCTATTCTCCGGATCTGGCCGTCGCGAGTCAGAGCATAATCGTCGGGCAGGGTCTCCTCGATTTTGGGCCGGTACCCCCTCACACTCCACTTCTGCTGCTCCAGTCTCTCGAGAATGTGAGCCCGAATCCGACGGCGGTCGTCCGAGTCCAGATAGCATTCGATAATCGCTTCCCTGACATCCTGTTCGGAAAGCTCGAACAGGTAATCGACCGCGGCCAGGCGGATGTCGTCGTCACGCTCCTGCAGATGCAGACGTACGACCTCCTCCAGACCGGGACTATGGAGATCTCGGAGGCTGCGAATCATCTGGGCCTGAGGTTCCGGACTGGCCGGCGGGTTCTCCCAGTGGTACCTCAACAGTTCCTCCAGACGAGAGATCAACTCCTCTCGACTCAGAATCTCGCGCAGGGCACGCAGGGGCCAGTAAACCTGCCTCTCGGTCTTCAGGAACTGCATCAGCGGCGCAATCGTCTCCTCTCCGTGATGCACGATCCACCTCAACACCTGTTCTTTTTCATCCTCGTCCTGTACCGACGGGGAAACCGTGATCTGGAATCGGTCCAGGAGGGCCCGAAGAGCCTCGGGAGTACCCATCTCCGCAAGCTTCTGGGCAGCCTGGACGCGAACGGACGCATCCCCATGCGGTTCCTTGACGCGCTTGCGCGCTTTCGCGATCTGGCGTTCCGGTGAAGGTCGGAAAATTGAGAGCAAGTCCATTCTGTCCCTGAGGCAGTTGGCATTTTAGCCCGACGGGGGCAACACCACAACACCGAAGACGCATTCCTGAAATCGTGTAGTTGGGCTATGATGCACGCTCTATGGAAGCTGAGGCGCTCCCCCGTAAGGGGCAGGAAATAGAGCTGACGATCACCACTTCAGGGTTTCAAGGAAAGTCCATCGCCCGGAGAGACGGGCTGGTATTTTTCGTCACCGGGGCGGTCCCTGGAGATCGCGTTCGAGCAGTAGTTCTGAAGAGAAAGAAGAACTTTGTCGAGGCCGCACTGACGGAGCTTCTGGAACCCTCCGAAGATCGAATCGAGCCCCGCTGCCAGCATTTTGGAATCTGTGGTGGGTGTCGCTGGCAGAATCTGAGCTACGAGCGTCAGCTAGCCGAAAAACAGCGACATGTTCAGGATTTGATGGCCCGAATCGGCGGTCTGGAGGTGGAGGTCGGAGCTCCCATTCCGTCACCTGAACCTTATTTATACAGGAACAAGATGGAGTTCTCATTCGGAACGAATCGATGGCTCTCAAGAGAGGAGATCGAGTCGGGTCTTCCGTTGGACAAAGGGTTCGCATTGGGCCTGCACGTCCCTGGACGCTTTGACAAGCTGGTGGACGTGAGGGAGTGCTTCCTGCAGAGCAGTCTGAGCGCCCGGGTTGTGAATCGAGTGCGGGAAATTGCCCGGAGCCAGGGCTGGAGTGCCTACGACAGCCGGGCTCACAAGGGCTTTCTCAAAAACCTGGTGCTCCGAACCTCGCGGGCGACCGGCGAGGTACTGGTCGCGCTGGTGACGACAAGATTTCACGAGAGGCGCATGGCAGTCCTCGGCTCTGCACTCGCAGACGAATTCAAAGAGATCGCGTCTCTTGTCAACGCGGTCAACGAGACAAGGTCACCGGTGGCTCAGGGGGAAGAACAGATTATCTATGGGAGCGGTGAGATTACCGAAACAATTCGAGATCTCTCCTTTCGCATCTCTCCGACCAGCTTTTTCCAACCCAACACACTGCAGGCAGAGAGGCTCTACTTCCTCATCCAGGAACTGCTTCAACCTCGGGGGTTGGAGCTGTTGTTCGATATTTACTCGGGAGTCGGTTGCATCGGACTGTTCATGGCTTCCAGTGTGAAGAGGGTCGTGGGCTTTGAAAACAACTCTGGAGCAGTGGAAAACGCCCAAAGAAATGCCCGCGAGAATGGCGTCGAGAATGTTGAGTTTCAGGTTGCCGACGCCACGGAGGCTTTGTCCCAGGAAAGCCTCCGAGCTTTCGGTCACCCCGACAAAGTCGTGCTGGATCCACCGCGAGCTGGATTGAACAAGCGCCTGTTAGGAAGGCTACTGGAAGCGCAGCCCCGCCAAATCCTCTATGTGAGCTGTAACCCGGCCACCCAGGCCCGGGACATCGCCGGTCTCACATCCCGCTACCAGGTTACCGCCGTTCAACCCCTAGACATGTTTCCGCAAACACCGCACATTGAGTGCGCGGTGCGTTTGGATCGCATCGAGAAGAAAGTCGCGGTCCCGTCAACCGACTAGCCAACTTCCAACACGATCTTCCCGGTATTCTGATTGGATTCCATGTAGATGTGCGCCTGACAGGCAAGGGAAAGAGGAAAGACCCTGTCCACCACCGGGCGGATAGCACCGGAATCCAGGAGCGGACCGGCGTGGGCCTCGAAATCGGCAATCAGACGGGCTTTCTCCACCAGAGTTCGTGAGCGCAGAACCGTGCCGATAATAGTGAGCCGCTTTCGCAGCAGTAGCGACAGGTCCATGTCCGCTTTGCTGCCCCCTACCAACCCCACGACCACCATCCGCCCAAGTTCTGCCAGGGAATCCAGATTGTGGGCGAAATGGCTGCCCCCCACCAGATCGAGTATGGCATCGACACCCTTCCCCCGGGTTGCTTTCAACACCTCCTCAGAGAAGCTCTGCTCTCGGTAGTTGATGGGCAGATCGAGACCCAGTTCCGGCAGTGCGTCCAGCTTGGACTTCAATGAAGCGGTTCCAAACACTCGGACTCCCTCGCACCTGGCGAGTTGAATCGCAGCCGTCCCCACGCCGCTGGCAGCCGCGTGAATCAGCAGGCTCTCCCCGGAACAAATCTGGAGACGCTTGAAGAGAGCGTCGTAGGCGGTAATAAAGACCTCGGGGAGGGCTGCGGCCTCAATGAAGGTCATTTCGGAGGGAACGCGAATCAAGAGCCGGCTAGGGCAGGTCACGTACTGCGCATACGCCCCTCCTGAAACCAGTCCCATCACCCGGTCACCCGTCTTCCAGCCTCCAGTCTCAGCCCCGGATTCTTCGACTTCCCCGGCAAACTCGAGTCCCGGAATGTCCTCCCGGATCCCCGGAGGAGGAGGGTAGCGACCCTGCCGCTGTAAGACATCCGCCCGGTTGACACCGGCTGCACGAACCCGTACGAGGACTTCTCCGGCATTCGGTGCGGGTGGGTTTGTCTCACCGATTGTGAGAACCTCCGGTGGTCCCGGTCGGGAGATCATGACTGCCTGCATGGCTCTCATTGTTCCACGTTCCACGTTCCACGTTCTACGTCCCATGTCCCTAGAAGCCGAGAGTGGGAGGAGCCTTGGGGCGGCGCTCGGGAATTTAAACGTCGCGCCGCCCCAAGGCTCCTCCCATTCTCTTGACGTATTCCGTCCCATATTCTCCTGATGTTCAAACTCCCCGGTTGGCCGAGCGTTCATCAGAACCCGAAGCGGCAGTGAGTGAGCGAACAACCCGGAACGTGGAACTAAGTTAAGATACCCCGATGACCTCGAAAACGGTGAGGGTCGGCAATGCGGGCGGTTACTGGGGGGATGACCCTGGGGCCATGCGACGCCAACTCGAGCTGGGCCCGCTGGACTATGTGACCCAAGACTTTCTGGCCGAAATCACGATGTCGATCCTGCAGAAACAGCGGTCCCGCAACCCCGAGCTGGGCTACGCGACAGATTTTGTTGACCAGGTTCGCGAGTGTATTCCTCTTCTGGCCAAGACCGGAACCCGGGTGATCAGCAATGCCGGTGGAATCAATCCCACCGGCTGCGCTGAACGGGTTGCGCTGGCCGCCAGAGAGCAGCGGCAAGAACTCAAGATTGCTGTGGTCGAAGGCGATGATCTGATGGACAGACTCGATAGCCTTCTGGAAGAAGGCCTTCCCCTTGCCAATATGGAAACCGGTCAGCTCCTGAGCGAGGTTCGAGGCAAGGTCGTGAGCGCTAATGCCTACCTGGGTGTCGGACCTGTCATTGAGGCCCTGGGCACGGACTCTCAGATCATCGTTACGGGCCGGGTCACCGACACCGGAATCGCCTGTGCGCCTCCCGCTTTTGAGTTCGACTGGCCCCTGAACGACTGGGATCGCCTGGCTGCCGGGGTCGTCGGCGGCCACATCCTGGAATGTGGTGCCCAGGCAACCGGTGGAAATTTGACCGATTGGCATGAGGTGCCTTCCTTTCGTCACATGGCCTTTCCCATAGTCGAGTTTAAGGCCGACGGATCCTTTGTCGTGGGAAAGCACCCCGAAGCCGGCGGAATGGTCAACCTGAAAACCGTGACTGCCCAGCTCGTTTATGAAATGGGAGACCCTCGTCGCTACGTGACTCCCGACGTCATCGCTGATTTCTCCAGTTTTCGACTCGAACAGGAAGGAGTGGACCGGGTCCGTGTCCAAGGTTTCAGGGGGGAACCCCGCCCTTCTCAGCTCAAGGTTTCGATTGCCTATCTGAACGGTTTCAAAGCCCACGGAACCATCATCGTCTGCCAGCCCGATGCGGTTGAGAAATCTCGCCGCATGGCGGAGACGCTGTGGGAGAACCTGGATATCGAGTTCGAGGAAACGTCCACCGAACTGGTTGGCTATGATGCCTGCCACCGGCACATCAGTCTAGGGGCGCAGCCGGGTGAGCTCCTGCTTCGACTGGGAGTTCGGGATCCGGACCGGGAAAAAGTGGGCCAGTTCTCGAAACTGTTCCCATCTCTTATCCTCAGTTCCGTTCCAGGGGTGGCAATCGTTGGCACTCGTCCCCGAATTCAGACGGTGGTTGCCTACTGGCCCTGTCTGATTCCAAGGGAGTACGTCACTCCCACGGTCAGCGTTGTGGGCACGCAGCAGCTCTTTCAGGTGTCGGATCAGGTCCCGGAAACACCGCTTCGAGAGGGCCCGGAGCCGATGCCATCGGCAAGAGAAGAACCACACAGAAGTGCGGTGGCCAACCAGGAACCGACGACTCACTGCCGACTATTGGAGCTCTGCTGGGGCCGATCAGGAGACAAGGGAGATACGGCTAATATCGGGGTGGTGGCACGGTCTCCAGAGATTTACCGCTGGCTGTGCACCTACCTCACCCCGGACAAAGTGAAAGAGTATTTCTCGGGCATCTGCCAGGGTCGCGTGGAGCGCTTCGAAGTCCCCAACCTGGAGTCTCTCAACTTTCTTCTTCACGAGTCGCTGGGAGGAGGAGGAACTGTCTCCCTGAGGATTGATCCCCAGGGCAAGACACTGGCGGACGCATTGCTTGCTATGGAAGTCGTCGTTTCTCGGGACTTGCTCAGCACCGGCTCTCGCGAGTGAGATGCCAGCTTACCAGTGGCTCTACTTGAGCAGCTTTTCCAGTTCAGTCTTGAGCTCAGCCTGGGTGTAGTCCGGTCCAACATCCAGATCGCGATGTTGCGCCCAGTAATCGGGACTCGGATCGGGGCCCGGCAAAATCCACTCCGTTCCCGGTTGGTAGAGAACGAAAATGTCCCAGGCGAGCTCCCCGTCGGGATAGCCCAGTTTCTTCGTGTAGTGGTTCATTCCAAAGGTCCACAGATCCCAGAAATGCTGGACTCTCGGGTCGCTCAGATAAGTGGTGGCTTTCTGAGCAGCGAAGCGGTTGTCGTGTTCCAGTATCGGAGTCCAGAGGACCATGACCTTGATCCTGGCATCCGGCAACTGCTGAAGAAGCTGACTGACTTCGGAGGCCCCCCGAAGACAATGTCCTCAGGTAGGAGAAAAGATGAGTACCAGTCGAGTCTCGTCACGAGCCATGTTGAACGTGCTGAGAAACTCCTGACCATTGTAGGAGATCGTGCTCACTGACCGAGTTGCCTGAGCAGCCGGAGTCGTTGCATAAGCAGCGGCCGAACTGTTCTCTCCGGTCCAGAGGTGCAAGAACAACGCGCTTGCTGTCAGCAGGACAGTCCCTCGAATCAGATTCTTCATGGTGAGATAAGATACCGAAACGGGGGTTCGAGTTTCAAACTTCTGGGTGAGGGTCGCTTGAGAGTTGCAGATTGCTGGAACCCGCTGATCTGGAATCTCCTAGGATTGGTGGCGCCGCACCAGCCAGCCCATACTGAGCCCCTGAACCACAATGGAGAAGACCACGACGCAGTAGGTGAGAGGAAGAATGAGTGCCCTTTCGGGACCCGCCGGCAAAGAGAGTCCCAGGGCTACCGATATCCCTCCCCTGAGCCCGCCCCACGTCATGATCCTTACGGCACCCGGACTGAAGTCTCGGAAGAGACGCATGAACGTCACCGGCAGTCCCACCGTGACGAATCTGGCTCCGATGACAACCGGGATGATGAGCAGGGCGAGAAAGAGGTGTCGCGTCGTGAAGGAGAGAATCAGCACTTCGAGCCCGATCAGAATGAAGAGTACCCCATTCAGAATCTCGTCCAGCAGCTCCCAGAAGTCGTCGAGATGCTCTCGCGAGGTTTGTGACATGGCCAGCAGTCGCCCCCGATTGCCTATCATGAGCCCCGCCACGACGACACAGATGGGACCCGAAGTGTGAAGTTTCATGGCCAGAGAGTAACCGCCTGTGACCAGCGCCAGGGTGACCAGGACTTCTACCTGGTAACTGTCTACGCTCTTGAGCATGCGATAGGCCAGGTAGCCCGTGGCCAGCCCCAGCAGAACGCCCCCGAATGCTTCCCTGGCCAACAAACCGAAAACATCTTCGATCCCTACTGGGTTCTCCTGGATTGCGATCTCCAGCAGCACTGAAAAGACTACGACTCCCACTCCGTCGTTGAAGAGGGATTCACCCGAGATCTTTGCCTGCAGGCTCCGAGAAATACCCGAAGATTTCAAGATCGAGAGAACCGCAACCGGATCAGTTGGAGAGATGAGAGCTCCGAAGAGCAGACCGTACAGGAAAGGCAACGGAAAGCCGACGGCATGAAGAATCCACCAGGACAGGGTCCCGACCAGCAGGACGGAAGCCAGCAGCCCGACAGTGGCCAGCAGCCCTATCGTCCACTTGTTGGCTGCCAGTTCACTCAGATTCACGTGAAGCGCTCCGGCAAAGAGGAGAAAGCTCAACATTCCCCCCATCAGAGCGCGATTGAAGTCGATACTCGCCACCAGGGAACGCGTCGCGTCATCGATTCCGAGTCCCAGCCAGCCCAGCACCGTCACGAGTAACGACAGGACAATGGCGATCAGCATCAAGCCAATGGATCGAGGGAATCGGAGAAAGCGGTGATTCAGATAACTGAAGAGCGCCGAGAATGTGATCAGAATGGCAAGAATGTCAAAGAGCTTCACAACAAGAGTTTCCAGTTCTCTATCGGCCGGCCGCAACTTCGTTTGAAGCGACAAGATTATCCCCGGGACAGGGCAGAAGGAAGCGAAAACCCTTTGTGCAGTCCTTTTGGGGCATAATGGGGCCCTTGCAGTTCGTGGGCTGCAAGTTGGAGAAATGCATGTTATTGACTTGCAGGCCCGTGTGGATCTTATCGCTTTTCCTGGGAATTATGATCCTCGGGGGCACCTGCGGACAGCAGATCCGTTTGCAACCAGTCATTGACTCCGATGCGGGATGACAGCGATGGGGCTCGTCAGCAGAGAGATTGGAGGCTGGGGACGCTATCCGGTCCGCTTCTGCCGCCTCTCGCGCCCGGAGCAGGTCAGTCACGCCGCGCGGCTCATCAGCGAGAGTTCTTCACAGAGCTATCTGGGACGAGGCCTGGGTCGCGCCTACGGCGACGCTGCTCTCAACAGCCGGGGAACCGTGGTCTTGAGCGAAAGGCTGAATCGGTTTCTAGACTTCGATTCCAGGACAGGCCTGCTGCGTTGTGAGGCGGGAGTCAGCCTGTCCGAGATTCTGAGCGTCTTTCTTCCCCGGGGCTGGTTTCTGCCCGTTACACCGGGAACCCGGTTGGCCACCATCGGAGGTTGCGTGGCCTGCGACGTGCACGGGAAGAACCATCATCTGGAGGGGTCCCTTTCAGACCATGTTCGATCGATCGCCCTGCTGGGTGCTGACGGACGAACAACTTCCTGCTCCCGAGAGACGCTCCCCGAGCTGTTCCGGGCGACGGTCGGGGGAATGGGATTAACCGGGTTCATCTTGGAATGTGAAATCCAGCTGAAGCCGGTGCAAACCGCCTATATCGACGTCGAGTACCATCGGACCCGGGACCTGGACGAAACTATGGAGCTCATCGACCGGGAAGACGAACACTTCGTCTACTCAGTGGCCTGGATGGACTGTCTGGCCCCGCTAAAGTCGCTGGGACGCTCAGTGCTGATGCGCGGGAATCACTGTCGCCTGGACCAACTCCAGGCCTCCCACCGGAAAGCCCCCTTGAGAGTCAGTGACCGCAGCCTGGCTAATATTCCCTTTGATTTCCCTGCCCTCCTGCTCAACCGCGCCACGATCGGCGTCATGAATTCAATCTACTATCGCCGTTTTGCTGCGGGACGATCACGGAGAACCGTCCACTACGAACCCTACTTTTACCCGCTGGACAGCATCCAGAACTGGAACCGGGCCTATGGAAAGAAGGGATTCGTTCAGTACCAGTGCGCCTTCCCACTGGAGAAAAGTGCATCTGGAATCGCCCTGCTGCTCCGGAAACTGAAGACCAGCCGAATGGGATCTTTTTTGGTCGTATTGAAACGCTTCGGAAGACAAGGGGAAGGACTCCTGTCTTTTCCTTTTGAAGGCTACACGATTTCGCTGGACTTCCCGGTCAGTAACCGACTGGAGGGCTTTCTGGAGCAGCTGGACTCCATCGTTCTGGCCCACCGGGGCCGAGTCTATCTGGCCAAGGATGCCCGGCTCAGCCCGGCGTCTTTTCGAGCCATGTACCCGGGGTGGCGGGAATGGCTGCGGATCAAACGAGACGTCGACCCTCACGATCAGTTTGACTCCGATCTGGCTCGCCGCATCGGCTTGACCGGAGGTGGAAATTGAGACGAGTCCTGGTGGTGGGGGCGACCTCTTCGATCGCGCGGGCAATCTCCGACCGCCTCTGCGGCAGCGGCGATTCCGTTTTTCTGGCTGCACGCAGCCAGACCGAATTGGAGCGCATCGCCCAGGATCTCTCCATTCGCTGCGGAAAGAGCGTGGGTAGCGCCGCTTTCGAGGCAACCGATTTTGAGGGACACCTGGATCTGGTGGGCCGGGCTCGAACGGAAATGGGCGGCCTCGACGGCGTGGTCTGCGCCGTGGGAATGCTGGGGGAGCAGCCTGAGGACAGCTGGAATGCCGCCAGCGCTCGGACTCTTGTGGATGTAAATCTTACGGCCGCGGTAAGCCTGATCTCGCTGGCCGTAGACGTCATGACCCCGGGGCCGGCTGCCTTCATCGTGGGACTCTCTTCGGTAGCCGGGGAACGCGGGCGACAGAGCAACTACGTCTACGGCGCCGCCAAAGGTGGTTTCTCGATTTTCCTGGATGGACTTCGCAATCGCCTCGAAAAAAAAGGAATCCGCGTCTACACGGCGAAACTCGGTTTCGTGGATACAGCGATGACCTACGGAAAAGAGGGACTGTTTCTGGTGGCCCGGCCCGAACAGATTGCCCGCCACATCGTTCGAATGCTGGGCCGGTCCTCCGGCGTCTACTACATCCCGCCCTTCTGGAGATGGATCATGCTGGTGATCCGACTGATTCCAGAAGCGATCTTCAAGAGGCTGTCACTCTAGCAGCCCGTATCTGGACTCCTCCTGTCAAGGGTCCTGTTCATTTTTTCGAATTCAGCTGATCTGGGCCCTGGCGACGAAACTCGGATGCTGGGTTGAAGCCAGGAGTTTCGCTGCAGGTCCAGAATCGCTATCGGATCATCTTCTCCTCCTTGGGTCTCTGGCATGAAAGCATCGACTTTTTGCGATTCGGTGTGGACTGCAGTCGTATCTCCGGCCTCTTAGTGGAGCTGTGTTCTGGCTCCGGGCCATGATGAATATTCGCGCGTGGGGCGCCTATCGTGGTGACGGCCATCGAGTGGCCAAGGCTGCTATCGGCGTGTTCCCCGCGCCGGTCTGACCGGTTCGCCATCAGTTCGAATCCTTTCATGCAGTTCCCAGGGAAAGATCTTGACAAATCTTTTATCGCTTAAGCTCGCTGGGGTTCATAGGCGGCGTCACGGGTGGAAACGGCCCAGAGTAGACGGGCCAGCTTATTGGCCACAGCCACTGCCGCTTTGTTGTGCCCCCGTCGTTTTTCAATCTCCAAACCCCACCTGTGCAAACGGTCTGGCCGCTGCTTGGACTTGGCCGTCCACAAGACCGATCGCCCACCGTGGATCAAGAGAGTGCGCAAATAGATGTCCCCTTGCTTGCTGATGCACCCGAGTCGACGCCGCAGACCGCTGGAGTGCTCCCGCGGTGTCAAGCCCAGATAACTGGCAAAGTGTCGTCCCGAATCAAAGCGCCTCAGATCTCCCACAAAACCGGCCACCGCTGTGGCTGTCAGCAATCCCACCCCGGGGATCGACTGCAGTTGTTCAATCGCAACACTCTGTCGCGATAGCGCTTTCAGTTTCCTTTCGATCCGATCGATTCGCCCCTCCAGCTCTCTGACTTCCAGACAGATCTCCTCCAGCACCGATCGGATCCCATTCGGAATCTCCACTTCTGCATCTTCGATCCATCCTCGCACCCGCTCCACGGCCTGGCAGGCTCCAACGGGAATCGTCAAACCGAATTCCCGTAGAATGCCCCGCATCGTATTGATCCGTGCCGTGCGGGTGCGCATCCATGCCGTCCGCACCCGATGTAAGGCGGTCAACTGCTGCTGCGATTCATTTTTGATCGGAACCGGTCGAATGGCACTGTTGCGGTGGGCTTCCAACAACCCTTTCACATCACTGCGATCCGTCTTGTTGCGTAACACGTACGGCCGGACGTAGGCTGGCGGCAGCAGCACAACTTCGTGCCCCAGTTCCCGGAATCGCCGGCCCCAGTAGTGAGCCGAACCGCAGGCTTCCATCAGAATCGTTGCCCGTTGTTGCTTGGCCATGAACCTCAACAACCGAGCTCGACCCAGGCGATGCGTCTTCTCCATCCGACCAGGCTGCTCGGAAATCCCAATCTCAAAGACCGACTTTGCCAAATCCACTGCGATTGTTCTATGCTTCATTTCAGACTCCTCCTGATACAGTTAAAAACTTTGGCTCTGGCACTTTAGATGCCGTCTAAGCCTAAAGGAGGAGTCCATCTCATCATGGTGAAAGTCCCGCGAGCCGCAGCCTGCCGCCCGCGATTATGTCGGTATGGTCGGCCGGGTCCTCAATTCCCGCGGGCGAACCCAATGTCGTTCTCGTCGATGATCGTGTACATGGCCTTCTGCAGAGAAGTGAGAGCCAGCTCGTAATCCACCTGGGCCCGCAGTTCGCTGACCTGAATGTTCGCCAGGTCTCGTTGAAAACGCAAAACCTCAAAATTCGTGGACAGTCCGGCCTCAAAGCGCTTGTTCTCTCCATCGAGCTGCTCCTGGGCCAGCCGGTGAGCCGCCTCGGCAGCCTCCAGGCTCTTCTTTCTGGTAGCGATCGTCTCGTAGGCGTTTCGAACTTCGACAATGACCAGCTGCTGCTGGTTCTTCATCTGACTGTTCAGCTGCTGCTCGGAAATCGCCACCATGGCCAGGTCCGCGTGGTTGGAACGATTGCGCAGTGGAATCGTGACGTCAAAGAAGATGCCCCAGCTGGTGAAGTCAAAGCCGAAGGCCTGCCCCCAGGAGGTTCCGAAGGATCCGAAGCGGGGATCCTCTGGATCGGGAATCTGGGTTGGCACCTCGAAGGTCCCCCCTGGGGCTGCGACCGTCCTGAACACGGTGCCCGCAGTACCGAAGCTTCCGAAGTTGGCGCGCAAATCCACCTTCGGTTTCCCCTCTCGCTTGTAGAAACGATGGTTCACTTCATTCTGCTCCATCTGCAGCCTGACCCGCTCCAGCTCAGGACGATTCCGCGCCGAGGTCTCAATCGCTTCTTCCAGAGTCACGGTCACGTCCCGCATGCGGGGCCGATCGATGGGGATCAGCGTCAGGTTCCAGATCGATGCAGAGGGATCGGGAGCCAGCATCCGCTTCAGATCGTTCTGGGCATTGATGATCTGCACCTCGGACTGAATGAGAGCCTGCTCCCGGGTGGCTACTTCCGCCTGCGAGCTGGTGATCTCGATGGGGGCCATGACGCCGATCTCCACCCGCTTGACGTTGTTGCGGTGCTGGACAATGGCCAGTTCCACCGATTTCCGCTGGGTCTCGTAGTTCTCGACGGCGTACACCAGTTCCCAGTACTGGTTCTGCACCTGCTGGATGATTTCGACCACGCGCTGCTTGAACTGGGTGTCGCTGATTTCGGTGTCCAGATTGGCAATCCTGATTTGCCGTTCTGTGGCAGTCTTCTTGCCGAAGCCCCGCCACAGCGGCTGGGTGAAGGAGATGTCGAAGTTCGTGTTGTAACTGGGATTGACGTTGTAGAACCGACTGTTGGTTAGATTCCTGCCGTTGGTCCAAAGGACTCTCAGGGCACCGCCACCCTTTACGTTTTGATTCACATTCGTATCAAAGGTGAAGCCATCATTTATTGTGACCGGGATTCCCCCTCCGGATTGAAGAACATTGTTGGTAGGAACCTCTCGGGAGTTCCAGCCAACGGTGAAGCTGAGTGTGGGATCGTAAAAACCGAGCGTCTTGATGATCTGCTCTCGATTCATATCCTCGTTGTAGTTTTCGATGGCAATTTCCAGGTTGTTGGCCAACGCCATTCGGATCGACTCTTGGAGACTCAGTTCCATCACAGTGCTGGTCCTTTTCATCCTCTCCATATAGGATTCCGGGACCTCGATGTACTGATCCGATGTCGAAACCGCATCCCGATTCGAATCTGGTTCCTGGGCCATCGCGACGGCAGGAACAGTGGTCAAGAGAACAAACAGCAGAAATCCAATCGTGTTCTTTTTCATAGCATCTCCAATACGGTGTGCGTCCCAGCGACTTTAACAACCAAAGAACCGGTGATCAGGATCTGTCACCCCCCAGAGAGCGACAATCTCATTCACAGCCCCCTGCATCCTACGTCGGCTACCAGTTTTGTATTACGACTCTATAGGGCATTCGGTTTCTTTTCCACGCTCGGAATTGCCGCTAGCAGCCCTCTTGTCAATACGCGGAGGCACTGCCCGAGGTTCAAAGGAATAGGTTCTGGGTTCTGGGTGCTGGATACAGAAACGCAAAACTTATCTGAAACCAAACCACCCGCCACGCGTCTAGATGATTGAAGACGCCCGATCTAGGGCTTTACATAGATCGGGAGGGCATCATACAAGTTGCAACTGCCCTCCCCTTTTTCTCCCCTTTGTTTATTGCAGACTCCAGGTTCACACGCGCTTCACTTGACTCCGCACCGACACGTTCAGGAGCGCACCAAGTAAGCGCGTCCCGACATTCGAAGCTGGCATTCTCGATTCAGAAAAGCTCCAGGTTTCGAGGCCGAGAGGGCGGCGGATCGAGACATGCAGGTGAATCGAAATCCGTGCGATTGAGCGCCGGATTCACGGCCACCTTCTCCATTTGGCGGGCGGGAAAAGGACCCAGCACCTCCATTAGCCGGGCCGGAGTGGCTTCCGGATCGAGCCAGAGATCCAGCGTCGACCGGTCCAGCATGGCGGGCATTCGGTCATGGACATCTGCTACCAGGTCGTTGGGAGAGGTGGTCAGAATGGTACAGGTCTCGATGCCTTTTCCCTGCTCGTTGGCCCAGCGATCCCAGAGCCCGGCGAAAGCGAACAACTCTCGATTCTGCAGACAGAAGTGAAAGGGTTGCTTAAAGCCACGCTCCCGCCGCCACTCATAGAACCCATCGGAGGGAATCAAGCACCGTCGGCTGCGGAACGACTCTCGGAAGGAGGTCTTTCGATCGACAGTCTCGGAGCGGGCGTTAATGAAAGGCGGGAGATCGGACGACCGGCTGCAGCGGGGAATCAGGCCCCACTTCATGAAGGTGGCTCTCCGAGGTCCCTCAGCAGGCGGAAGGATGACCAGGACCTCTTGAGAGGGAGCGATGTTGTAGCGTACTTCCAACTCGGGGCGCTCGTTCAGCTCGAAAAAACTGAGAACCTCATCAACTCTGGTCAAAGTAAAACGCCCGCACATAGGCTCGTGTCCTCCTCTTCTGGTCGGCCCGACTCGCCATTGATCAAGAGTCCCGGGCAATCCAGGATCCCTGCTATTATAGGGGAAACTTGGCCACCCAACATCGATTTCCGGCCCTTGCCAATGCTTGCTTTTTGGAACTCAATGAACCATGATTTTTGGGAACATCGTTGACCCGGACAGCGTATATAAGAGCTGAACATCGGGCTTGATGGCCTATCGAAACTTTATGAGTACTGAGGTGAAGTCTCCTCCCGAGGAATCAGACAAGAAGCAGAAGTGGCCGCCGTACAGCATGGTCGAGCCGCGCATGCGGCGGATTTACTTCAAGTTCTACAAGGAGACCTACAAGTCTTCTCAGATCGATCGAAAGACCAAGGAACTCATCGCTATTGCCGCTTCGCTGGGTTACCAGTGCGGAGGCTGCCTGGAAGGACACATCAAAAAGGCTCTCTATTACGGTGCCACCAAAGAGGAGATCAGCGAATCCATTGCCATCACCATGGGTGTCGCGGCCGCCTCAGTCGTCGATCAGACCGACCTCATTTCCGAGAAACTGGGAATCAGTCCTTTCAAACGGTCCGCAGATTCCGGAGACGATTCCAAGTAACCCCCAACCGTTTCCCGCTTTAGAAGCCCATGGTGGACCTCCCACGGACTGCTAGCCCTCCTCATAGCCCAGATCTTGCAGAAGTTCGGCCATGATCGCCGTCGCCGTCCTCTGCTCTGAAGCGGACAGCTCGATCTTCCACTTCCCGACCGACTTCAAAGGACTTGCCGAAGTTCCATGTCGGGCGAACAGCTCGCCTGCCAGACGGTCGGGCAGGCGCTGGTACAGCCGCCTCAATGGATCCCCGATCTCTTCCCCAAGAAACTCGAACACCTCGAATAAGGTCTCCTGCTCCCTCGCCAGCAAACGCTCGTAGCGAACCTCTTGATAGCGAACCCTCCCCAGCCGGCGGCCCTGACTTCTCAGCCTGGATGTTGTTTCTACCCAGGTCCTGCACAGTTGTTCGAAGCTGAATCCTCCCCAGGGCGCGGCTGGCCGTTTTTTCGCGAACGAACGCATGGATACCACCACATCCCGTCCGTCCCGAATGATGTGAACATACTGGCTATCCGGGAAATACTCCTCCAAAAGTTCACCCGGCCAGAAAGTTCCCAACTTGTCACCCCACCGTCCTGCCCCCGTTTTGTCGATCCCCAGTTGCTGCTGCAGGGCCATGGCTCGCGGACCTCCATAGAAATCCCTCAACAGCTCTTTGAACCTGGCCTCGAACAGACTGCGGAAGGCGCCCAGAAGATCTGGCTGCTCATGAAAGCCGAGTACCCCCTCATGACCGATCTGTTTGAGTTTTTCCGGGTCGGTCGACAGTTCCCTGTAACGGACTGAGCCCGGAGGGGTGTCGACAATGGCCAGGATGTCGAGAAGCAGTCGAGGAAGGCGATCTTCAACCCCCAACACCAGGTTGGGATGACAGTTCAGGAGGTGGGTCAGGTAGGTGCTTCCAGTCCGTACTCCTCCCACCACAAACACCGGCTTCTCGACGTCCCTCAGGCGTGCCCGGAAAATTCGATTTCGGAAAAGCTTGCTCAGCGTTCGTAACACAGCCGGTCCCGCGATGGCTTGTTTCTGGGTTACAATAACAAACAGGCCCGGATCCGGGCTGAATATCCACGCGCAATGGAGGATCCGATGAAGAAGTTCACTATTGCATCAATCATGCTGATCAGCGGACTGTTCACTCCCTGGCCGGCCGCCGCCGAAAAGACACTCGAAGTCGTCCGCTTTCCCGAGCGACGCAACGTCGAGCTTCGGATGATTCACTCGAGGCGTGTGCCGACCGCAACCATGAAAGCCAAATTCCGCTTCCAAGAAGGACAGATGCGGGTGGATGTCTCCTACACAAAGATGAAGCCGGCGGTCCTGTTTGGGGGTGAGATTACTTCTTTTGTCCTATGGGCCGTCAGCCGTGACGGAAAGGCAGAGAATCTGGGTGAACTCTGGGTTCGACCGGAAAAACCCAACGACACGCTGCGCTTTTCGACCGGGCAGCGCACTTTTGCATTGATGGTCACCGCTGAGCCATATTACCAGATCGACAAACCCTCCGACTCCCTCATCTTCTGGAATGGAGGAAGCCAGGATCCACAGGCACCGAGTTCGCCGATCAGCTTCACAGACCTGGGAGAGCCTTCGCAGATTGCCATTGAGCGGCTCGACTTCGTCAAGTACGACGGAAAGACGCCACTGGATGTTTTGCAGGCGGAAAAGACTTACGAAATCGCCGAGCGTATGAAGACCGGGGATTACGCGTCATCCCTGCTGGGGGACGCCCTGACCACGCTGCAGCAGTCCCGACAGATGGCGCGAAGCAGCGCTTCGCGCAGGGGGGCCCAGGACTATGCGCGCAGGTCGGTCGCCTCCAGCAATGAGGCCATCGGGATCACGCTGCGTAGACTCGAGGCCGAGCAACTGGATATGGAGATCCAACAGCGCCGAGCCGAGATTGAGCAGCTCGAAAGGAGAGCCCGCGAGTCTGAGGATCGAGCCCAGGAATCTGAGGATCAAGCCCGAGAGTCTGAGCATCGAGCCCGGGAGTCTGAGGATCAAGCCCGGAGGGTTCGGGAAGAAGCGGACCGCCAGGTGGCTGCCCTGGAAGACCAAAAGAGCGCAGCGGAACAGCAAGTCGCTTCAGCCCGTGCCCAGTTGAGCCAGATCCAGTCCGATAAGGAACGCATTGAAGGGGAGCGCGACAGCCTCAACCAGGCGACAGTGGAGCTGAAAGGTCAGAGGGAAGCTCTGACCCGTTCCATTTCGGATCTGGAATCAGAGAGCGACCGGCTGCGGTCAGAGAAAGAACGCCTGGCGCAGGAAAAAGCCCAGGTGGAACTGGACAAGCAGAAGACCGAGGAGCGGCTCCAGGCAGCTCTCTCGCAGGTGGCCGACACTCGTGAATCGGCCCGGGGGCTCATCCTCAACCTGCCCGATATTCTCTTTGACGTGAACAAGGCGACTCTCAAGACTGAGCTGAAAACGGCCATAGCCAAGCTGGCGGGAATCCTGCTCATCATGCCCCAGCTTCGCGTGCGAATCGAGGGACACACCGATTCCACCGGTTCCGAGGAATACAACCTCAAGCTCTCCACGGAGAGGGCTCAGAGTGTGCTCGGTTTTCTAGCCCGGATTATGCAAGAACCGTAATCCGCTGTTGAAAAAGGGCTCGAGAAGTGGCCCAACTCGGAAGCGGGCAGTTGTGACAGGCGGATTTGCGAAGAATATCGGTTGGCGAGGCGTTTGAGTGGTTGGGGGAGTGAATTTCAGACAGATCTGGGCCTGGATGAGTGTCGGAAGCGGTTTTTCGGGGAACTGGGAGAAGCTAGCTGGAGTTCAGGCGACTCAAGACGAGGTGAAAGAGGGGTTGTTCGGGAAAGGCTGAGGAAAGATGGACCCAGATGCGTCGAGTGGTTTGTCGGATCCGGGCCCCGATCTTGAGGACACGACGACGTAAGGTTTCGATTTCGAGCTTGTGCCAGGGGGTTCCGTGCAGATAGTCGCGCAGGCGCACGAACATCTGGTAAGCCAGTGCATGCAGGAGGAGTCGAAACTGGTTGGCCAGGAATCGATGACAGCTGAGTCGGTCCATGCTCAGATGATTCTTAAAGGCCTTGATGAAGTTCTCGGTCTGCCCTCGGTCGGTGTAGTGGTCATAAAGTGATTGGGAGCAGAGATCGTCCCGGTTGGTGACCACAAAGCGACGATTGATCCCGCGCTGATCGACCTCCACTTTGACAATGACGCGACGGGATCGATCCCAGCTGTTGGCTCGATAAAGAAACTCGTCAAACTGACGCTGTTTTTCCTCCCGCTCAACGAACCTTTCCCGAGTCGAATCCAGCAGGGGCTCGACCACTCGCTGCAGGCGAGGGTTGCGACTTAACCCAATGACATATTGGAGTTGATTCTCTTCACCTTCACAGAACTCGTAGAGCCGAGGCGTGGCAAAGCCGCTGTCGGCCCGAATCTCAATCTCGACATCCGTCCCCACTGCTTGTCGGATGGCCTCCACGACGCGCTTCAGAATGGGCACGATGTGAGAGGCAGCCCCCTTGTTGCCAGGTCTCAACACGGCACAGACCAGGTCTCCCGTGGCGGCATCGAAGATCAGCAAAGGATGCAGAATGTGGTTTCGGTAATACCCGTGGTAGAAGGCCAACTCCTGTTGGCCGTGAGTGTGGTCGTCGGTACTGTCCAGATCCAGGATGATCTTGGCGGGACGTCTCTTCTTCAGGGAGCGCACATAACGGCGTAGCAGCCACCGGCTCAGACGCATCAGATCCTTCTTGGTGACGGAGTTCTCCAAGCGGGAGAAAGTCGGCTGGGTGGCCAAATCGGGATCGCTCTCGGGCAACTGATCACAGACTGTCTTGAGCATCGGATCCGAGCGCAGCGTATCGGCGTCATTACAGTCTTCGTAGCCGGCCACGATCTGCAACACTCGTTGTCGGATCAACTTCAACAGGTCATGACGAATGTAGCGTCGGTCCCGGCTTTCCGCAATACACGAACTGAAGCCCTCGCACAATCGATGTTGCCGATCCAGCGATCCAAACAACAACCATCCTGCGTCGGAAGTGAGGCTCCCCCCATCAAAACGAGCTGTGATGTCTCTGTGGCTGTGAAATGGCAGGGTATTCTGGCAGACTGTTTTCAACATAGCCGTAGCTCCTGTTTAGGGTTGTTTTTATGTAAACCCTTTTATATCAGAGAGCTACGGCTTTTTTTCTGGACCCAAATCTCACTCGGATTCAGATCTCTTGCATAATCCGGGCTAGGGGCGATGCTTACCGGACTGAGTGAGACTTTTTGAGAGAGCCGGCATCGGATTGTAGAGAGGGTGTTGAAGGTCGGCGTTCGCGCTCATACAATACTGACCTTTGCGGAGACCATGGTAGACGGACGGAAGAGCGGATTCCGGGATTTCATTGAGTGGCTGTTTGCTCTTAGAATTGTAGAGAGCGAGCGGCTGGCCTTTGTTGACGATCCCTACAACATCTTCAGTGAGGACGTCTCCAGGCGGCGACCCCTGATAGTCGCCGCAATTCTCGGATTCCTGTTCCATCTTCTCCTCATACTCATCGTTTGGCCGCATTTTGGGGCAAACCGACTTCCCATGACGGCGGACAAATTCGTCATTAAACAACTGGCCCGGCCAGCCCGACTCGAGGGTACTGCAGGTCGACCCGCCGCACCTCCTCCAAAGCCCAAACCAGTGGTGCCCAAGCCCAAACCCAGGTTTGTGCCAATTCCAGATCCGACCCCCAACGCTCCTGAACCGATCCGCCGGGTTGCCGTCGAGCTTCCGAGGGTTCTGGAAGAGCTCTCAATCGACCTCAGTATCGGCGAAATCGAGGCTCCCCCGGGTCCTCCTTCCCGTGGGGGCAGAGGACTGGGAGACCAGGGTGGCCGTGGGGTAGGGCGACAGGGCCTGGGTGATGGAGCCGGCGGCGGAGACGGCATCTTTCAGGTGGGAGGAGACGTCAGCATGCCTGTTCTGCTGGTCAAGACAACCCCCGCCTACACAGACGATGCCATCAAGTCCAAGGTGCAGGGGGTTGTGTTGCTGCGGGGTATTGTGCGAAGAAACGGCCGGGTCGACACTCTGAGCGTCGTTCGGGGACTGGGATACGGTCTCGAGGAAAACGCCATCAGAGAAATTGCCTCCAACTGGAAATTCCGGCCGGGGATGCGCAATGGTCAGTCGGTCGATGTTTGGGCGACTATCGAAGTCACCTTCAACCTACGTTGATCGCACTTGGGGCCGCGTCGGGTCGCGCCTTGCATCTGGACCCGGGGTGCCCGCAACGCGAACCGTGGGACTTCCACCACGGGCTGCAATATAATGTCGTGTCGCGCTGCGGGATGTCAGCGCACCACTGCATTTGAGATCATGCGCAAGCTGTCCATTTCACTGGCATTCGTTGTCTTCGCGGCCGACCTCTTGACGAAGTGGTGGGTCAAGACCAGCCTGTGGCTCCAGAACTACCCGATCGTCGAGGGGTACGTGACCGTTCACTACGCTGAGAACACCGGAATTGCCTTTGGATTGTTCCACGATTCCCAGTCCCAGTGGAAAGGTCCGCTCCTGAGCCTGCTGGCTGTTGTCGCCGTATGCATGGTTCTCTATTACATCAGGACCACGCCCGTCCACGAGGGCTTCATGTTCGTGGCTCTGGGGCTCGTACTGGGCGGGATTTTCGGCAATTTCGTGGACCGTCTGACCCGAGGTTACGTGGTTGATTTCATCAAACTGCACTGGCGTGATGCATTTGCCTGGCCGACATTCAACCTGGCTGACTCAGCGATCACGACGGGAGTCCTGCTGATTGTGGCGATGAGTCTGTTTGGAAGCCACAGCCCGGAAGTCGCCGAGGGGAGCCCGATCAGCGAATGAGATACGGGAGAGTACTGGTTCTTCCTCTTCTGCTGATCGCGCTGATGGAGGGGAACCGGGGTGCACAAACTGCCGAGGCGGACGTCTCTGCCCTCGAGGTGGTGCAGCTCAGTCAGAAGCATTACCGCGGAATCCGCACACTGCAGGCCGACTTTACTCAGATCTACAGCGCTCACATGGCGAGAGACGAAGAACACGGCATTCTGATGCTCAAGAAGCCACGGAAGATGTACTGGGAATACCGAGACCCGATCGAGAAATACCTGGTCGCGAAAGGCAAGCAGGCTTATTTCTATGTCCCTCGAGACCGCCAGGTTTTTGTTTACGAGCTGGACGATGATCGGCTCTTTCTATTCTTGATGGGAGAGGGGCAGGTTGCTCGAGACTTTGAGATTGCCTTCGAAACAGAGGAACTACCCCTCCAGGATGGGAACTTTCTGATCCGACTGACACCGCGGGAGGAAGAGGCATCCTTTTCACAGATATTGCTGGAAATTGTCCCCACTTCCTACCAGATTGAGAGGCTCGTAGCCATCGAGCTGATCGGGGCGAGAAATGACTACATCTTGAAGAACGTGCAGGAGGATGTCAGTATTCCCGACCGGAGATTCAAGTTCAAACCTCCCAAAGGCGTAGAAGTTGTCCGAGCCTATTGACCATGCAATCAAAGGAAGGCTGTTCGGTTGAGTAACCTGAGGGCCAAGATCACAGCATTGGGCATGTGCTTCCCGGAGAGAACCGTCAGTAACCAGGAGCTGTCGGAGCTGGTCGATACGTCTGATCAGTGGATTCGCGAGAGAACGGGCATACTCGAGAGGAGAATCGTATCCAACGGTCAGGCGAATAGCGATCTTTCGGCGCAGGCTGTCCTGGACGCCCTCGAGCGGACCCCATACGGACCAGAAGATCTCGATCTGATCATCATTGCCACCGTCACACCCGACATGATGTTTCCTTCAACCGCGTGTGTGGTGCAGGACAAAATCGGGGCCACTAATGCCTGGGGATTTGATCTGTCAGGTGCCTGCTCCGGATTCGTTTATGCCCTTGTCACGGGCGCCCAGTACATCCAGAACGGAGTCTACGACAAGGTGCTCGTAGTGGGTACCGATGTGATGAGTAGCATCGTCAGCTTTGAGGACCGATCGACCTGTGTGCTTTTTGGTGACGGATCCGGAGCTGTGCTGCTGGAGCCAAGCGATAATGACCGGGGAATCCTTGACTTTCTTCTCCACAGTGACGGGTCGGGTGGAAAACACTTGTCCATGCCGGCCGGAGGAAGCCTGCATCCGGCCACTCAGGAGACGGTGGAGAAGCGGATGCATTACGTGCACCAGGATGGTCGAATGGTGTTCAAGTTTGCTGTCAAGCTAATGACGGAAGTCTGTCAGAATCTGTTGAAGAGGAACGGACTTAGGCCTAAAGACATCAAATTGTTCGTTCCCCACCAGGCCAACCTGCGAATCATCAACTCGTCGGTCGATCGTCTGGGTCTGAGCAAAGAACAGGTCCTGGTCAACATCGACCGCTACGCCAACACCACCGCGGCCACCATTCCGGTGGGACTGGCCGAGGCGCAGCGAGAAGGGCGCATTCAGGACGGAGATCTGGTACTCCTGGCCTCATTCGGGGCTGGTTTCACCTGGGGAAGCGTGCTCCTGCGCTGGGCTGGTTAGTACGGGGTTTCGAGTTTCGGGTTTTGAGTTTTGGGTTCCGAGTCACAGCTTGGGGAGTTGAGGAACGTTGCATGAGGCCGCCCATCTCAGCGGACGACGCAGTCACCTGGGCTCGTGAGTTCTATGGACTGCTAGCTTCAGCCTCCCTGCTGCCGTCGGAGACCGATCGCAACTTCAAGCTGCGCGCGGACGACGGTCGGTTCTTTGTTCTCAAAATCAGCGATGCTGCCTCGGGGGGCGAGTTGATTGAAGCCCAGAACCAGGTGCTCGACCATCTGAGCCGACGACTCCCCGGTCGGGGTCTTTCTCGCGTCGTCTCCGACTCCGCAGGCCGGAAGTGCGTTCCCATCTCTCGCGGGACGTCTAACTACGGGCTGAGGCTTCTCTCCTACGTGGAGGGGATTCCGGTGGCCCAATACCGCCCTCATTCGAAGGCTCTCCTGGAGGCGATCGGCGGGTTGCTGGGGAGCCTCGACAGTGCTCTTGTCGACTTCGACCATCCGGCTCTTCACAGGAGGTTTGTATGGGACCTGAGAAGCGTGGAAAGCACGTTTCAGGATCGTCTTGCCGAAGTGACGGAAAAGGGCAGACGCCGGCTCGCCGAGTCACTCTTTGAGCAGAGCTGGAGCCGTCTGAGCCCTGAAGCCGACGACTTGCGCAGGAGTGTGATCCACGGGGATGCCAATGACTACAACCTGCTGGTTCGAAAAGCCGGGGTCGACTCGCCCCCGGGCTGGGCTGACCGGTTAGGGCTGATCGACTTCGGAGACCTGATCTACTCCTGGACGATTGCCGAACTGGCAATTGGTTGCGCCTACCTGCTGATGGACAAGGCCGACCTCCCAGCTGCACTGAGCGGGCCTGTTCGCGGCTATAACCGGGAACTGCCCCTTTCCGAACTGGAGATGAGCCTTCTCTATGACCTGATTGTGCTGAGGCTGCTGGTCAGCGTGACTATCGGGTCGAGGAACGCCCGCCTCCACCCAGAAGACGAGTACCTTCAGATCAGCCAGAGGTCTGCCTGGGAGCTGTTGGCGAAGCTGGGGGAGACGGAGGCGAGCCTTTTTCATTACTGGGTGCGGGCCAACTGCGGGCTGGAACCCCACCCTCACCAATTGGCAGTCAGTAGTTGGATCCAGGACCACGCCGGCTCCATCGCCGCGGTGACCGAGCACAACCTGGCAGAAGTGCCCCTGGCCGTTGTTGACCTGAGTATCGGCAGCTCCCTGGTTGCTCGAGCCGGTTGCCCGCCCCAGATGCAGGTGCTGGAGGAGCTAATCGGTGAGGTTCTCGCGGATTCGGGAGCTATCCTGGGAATCGGACGCTTCGACGAACCACGCTTGCTGTACTCTACTGAATCGTACGCGTCCGACAATCCCACAGAATCCCGGACGGTTCACCTTGGTCAGGACCTCTTTCTTCCGGCCGGTTCGCCGGTCTTGGTTCCTCTCGATGGTGAAGTACACAGCTTTCGGGATAACAAAGCTGTGCTCGATTACGGGCCGACCCTGATCTTGCGTCACCAGCTCAAGGCGAAATCTTCGGAACTCGAGATCTACACTCTGTACGGTCATTTGAGTAGAGAATCTCTCTCGCAGTGGAGCGAAGGAAAGAGAGTATCGGCGGGAGATCGAATCGGTGAACTGGGAGGCGCGGACGAAAATGGCGGGTGGCCTCCTCACCTTCACTTTCAGCTAGTTCTCGACATGCTCGCAATGAAAGGTGAATTCCCGGGAGCCTGTCGGCCGACCGAGAGAGACGTTTGGCTGAGTGTTTCTCCTGACCCGGGTCCGTTTCTGGGAATTCGCGACGTGCCCGCCTGCGGTGGTGATCAGGAAGCGATGGAAAGCCTGCGGAGGCGGAAAGAGGTGCTCGGCGCTTCACTCAGCCTGGCCTACACTAAACCCTTGAAGATCGCCCGGGGCATAGGCCAGTTTTTGTACGACCATCAGGGGCGGGCCTACCTCGATTGCGTCAACAACGTCGCCCATGTGGGCCACTGTCATCCGGCAGTCGTAAGAGCCGCTCACCGCCAGGATGTGGTGCTGAACACGAACACAAGATTCCTGCACGACACGATACTCGAGTACGCCCAGCGGCTTGCCTCAACGTTTCCCGAGCCCCTTCGGGTCTGCTTTTTCGTGGGAAGCGGGAGCGAGGCCAATGAACTGGCTCTACGTCTGGCCCGTGCTCATACCTCACATCAGGACTTCCTGGTGCTGGAGGGGGCCTACCACGGAAACACCTCAGGGCTCATCGACATCAGCCCCTATAAGTTCAATGGCCCTGGAGGCTCTGGCTGTCCGAAGCACGTCCATGTCGCCTCCGCCCCCGACGACTACCGGGGGCCGTTCAGGCGGGACGCAGAAGGAGCCGGGTCCGAGTACGCACGTCTGCTCTCCGGCCCGATCGAACAAGCCCGGAACCAGGGAGGTCTGGCGGCCTTCATTTGTGAATCCATCCTCGGATGCGGGGGACAGATCGTGCCTCCTCCGGGCTATCTTGGAGAGGCCTTTCAAAGAGTGAGAAGTGGGGGCGGTGTTTGCATTGTGGACGAGGTTCAGACCGGCTTTGGCCGGGTCGGATCGGAGTTCTGGGCATTCGAACTGCAGGATGTCGTCCCCGACATCGTCACCATGGGAAAACCGATCGGCAACGGACATCCACTGGCCGCTGTGGTCACGACGCCTGGAATCGCGGCGTCCTTCGCCAACGGTATGGAGTACTTCAACACGTTTGGGGGGAACCCGGTGTCTTGCGCCGTCGGCCTGGCAGTCCTGGATGTCGTTTCAAGGGAAAGGCTACAGGAGCATGCTCTACAAGTCGGCCGGTATCTCAAATCACGCCTGGCCGAATTCGTGGACAAGTTTTCTCTCATCGGTGACGTTCGGGGCGAGGGGCTCTTCCTGGGGATCGAACTGGTTCTGGATCGGAGCACGCTGGAGCCGGCCCCCGTGCAGACGAGCTATGTTGTTGAGCGAATGAAAGAATATGGAATTCTTATGAGCACCGACGGTCCCTGGCACAACGTCGTCAAGATCAAGCCTCCCCTGGTGTTTACGCGGAAGGACGCCGACCGGCTGGTTGATACGATGGCTGAAGTTCTGACGGACACGGTTTTGAAGGTGTAGGAGCCACCTCCGTGCGGCGATCTGAACTGAAAGGGGGAGGCAGACTCAAGGCGGCGCCCGGGAGGACTTGAACGGTCGCCGCCCCGACCTACCTCCCCCTTCTCATCTCTCCTGACGCGCTGAAAGTGGGAGGACTTAAACGGTCGCCACCGAAAGACCGCCTCCCACTTCCGAAGCCGGAACGTGAAACTCGGATCAGGGCACATAGTCGTCCAGGTGGCGGGCGATCTCCTCCCCCAGAATCCTATGTCCCTCGGGCGTGTAGTGGGGCGAAGTCGGTGAAAAGCGCGATACCGCCGTTTCCAGCAAGCGCAGCCCGCGGATCGATGTGCTCGATGGATTGCTGTCGGGCCCAATCAACCATCCGATCCATCACTACATTCCCAAAACGATTCAGTGTCCTGTTCTCATGGAAGGCGTAGAGGGTAGGGGTCAACAGCAAAACCAACCGGGATCCTTGCCGGCCGGCGAATTCCCTTATCTGCAAGAGAGACGCCTGAGACCGGTTCCACCCGGATTCCAGCCGCGCCGAAGTAAAGAGAAAGCGATCAAATCCCATGTGATAGTAGAGGTTGCCCGGAGTCGAGAGTGCCGAGTGCCGGGGAAAGAGCTGCCCCAGCGTTTTCAGGAGACGGCGCGTGAGCAGTGTGTACAGATATGTCCGTTCGTAGAAATAGCCCGCATAGATCACCGATTTGGAAATGAAGGTGATTTTGGCAGGCCGGAACGGTTTTCTGAGAGTTTCGCTATCGATCCGGTCCAGGTCGAGTGATGCGGTGGTGTGGATGGTCGTGAATGAACCGTTTTTCGGGCTCGGAAGAGGGTGACGGAATGCATTCAGGCAGAGCTCGGCCTGAGCGATGGAACGATTTCGTTTTTGGGGCGTTTGATCGGGACAGACCTCAGCAGCGCAGAGGAATGGCCTGGAGGTTTCGAACGACGGCAGCGAAGACCTCGCTGTAGGGATAGGCTTCCGACATGGAGATCCAGACGTGGCGGACCGTGAGGCGGACCTGGGCGCCGATCTTCAGGAGCTTCAAGCGAATCGTCTGACACTGAGCGCGAGCCAGGGGGGTCTGCTTCAGTCCGAGACGACGCAAGGCGTGCATGAGCATGTAGGCGGCGGAGGACAGATACAGCCGGAGTTGATTGGCGCGCATCGTTGCCGCGCTGGTCCGGTCGGCGAACAGATCCAACTGCTGTTCTTTTATGCGGTTCTCCATGTCGCCCCGCGCACAGTAAAAGTCTTCGTAGAGTGCGCGGGCCCCCAGGCGTTCCGGCGACAGGGAGGTGACGACGAATCGGGGATTGGCACCTTTCTCCAGGAACTCGGCCTTGCCGACGACGCGTCGCTCCGAGGTCCAACTGTGGCGAGTCCGGTAGCGGAAATCCTTGAACACCCGCGCCGGTCGCCCGGTGGCGTTGAACTCGGCTTCGGCCTGAGTCATCGCTTCGGCGCTCTCTGACTTGAGCCGATCATTGTTGGCCAACCCCATCACGTAATCCACGTGATGGTCTTCACACCAGCGGAGCAAGTCATCCCGGCAAAAGCCCGAGTCGGCCCGGATGACGATCGAGACCTCCGGCCAGCTCTGCCGAATCCGGCCGACGATCCGTTCCAGTTCCTCCACCGATCCCGCGGCCCCATCGATATTGGAACACCGCAACCGGGCGCACAGCAGATGCTCCCCCGAGAAGATGTACAGCGGGAGATAACAGTAGTGGCGGTAGTAACCGTGAAAGAACCGGCCTTCCTGCTGGCCATGGATCGGGTCGTCGGTCGCATCCAGATCCAGCACGATCTCCTCGGGCGCCGATTCGTGGGACTCCACGAAGGCATCCACCATCCAGCCGTCGATCCGGTCCGGGTCCATCGCGATCTTCTTGTACCGCTCCTGCTCATCGACCTCGGCGCCGGTCAACTCCAACCGGTTCAGCGTACACCTGCTCGCCAGCGCCTTCCCCCGATCTGAGGCCTGCCGCCGCCGCTCTCCCAACGGATCGGCCTTGTCCACTGCCACCGCCAGCATTGGATCGGTGCGCAGTTGGTCGTGATCGTTCAGATCCTCATATCCCAGACAGAGTCCGTAGATGCGCTGCCCCAACAACTCCTCGACCGTGTGTTCGATCAACCGCGGATCCCGGTGATCCCTGAAACACTCAGCCAGTCCGGCGATCAGACCCGTCCCCCTCTCGACCTCTCGCAACAGCAGCACCCCTGCATCGGAGGTGATCTTTCCGCCGTCGAACCGCGCCTTCACTTTGCGTTGAAATAGTCCGTGAAATTCGAACCTGGCTTGTTTACACTCTGTTCTCATAAGGGCCGCCTCCGTTTGGCTTTGAAGTCGTTCATTCAAAACGCTTTATACCAAACAGGGCGGCCTTTTCAGGTCCCATCGGTGAGAAATGGCGGATAGGGGCCCAGCGTGAAAGATCCCAGTAGGTTGCCGTCCCAGGTTACACAGTATCTCCCGCCTCGCACTTCCAGCCCCAGGGCTCCGCGATCCACAACTCGAAGTAGAGCTTCATCCGTGACGTCGTTGGAAGGCTCCACCTGAACCAGTATGAGGTTGGGCGTCAGGTCGCCCCCCTCCGCCTGCAGGTAGGCAAGATACGTCGAGGGGCTGTAGCCCTGTCCAGCTGCATTCATGAAGCGTGTTCGCCCGGGTCCGCCTCTCAGGAGCGCTTCAGCCTGCCGGGAGTAGGTCTCTCCTGCTTGCACGCCGAAGCCAAAGCCAATGGAGTCACCCAGGGCCAGAACGCGGTACTCATCGTCAGGTCTTTTGCGTGGGAAATCGGGCTCGCCTCGAAAACCGTAGCGATTGGTGATCACTTCCTGCATGTCCCCGATCGGGCCCCTGAAGTTGGGGCGAAGTCGGGTGGGCATGTAGCGGCTCCCAATTGTGTCCTGGCGGGCTGGCCCCGGGGTCCTGATGTACTTGACAAGCAGCTCCGCTGGAAAAAGAAAAAAAGGCAGGAGAACCACTGTCAGAAAGATACGAAAACCGGTGCTCCTGCTACTCGTGCTGACCTTCACCGGTCTCTGCATGGTCATTGCGCCGAGGCTCCAGTTTGCCTGCCGGATCGAAGACGGAGAAGGACCACAGCCCCGTACGCTGGATCCCGTACTGGAGACTGCAGGCCATCACTCCAAGCCCGTACACAATCGATCTCGCGAAGTTGATGGTCGAGGCCTCTGAATTGTATCGGGTTGGACAACTGATTTCTCCCACTCGAAATCCGAAGTGGAGAGCCTGGATCAGGATTTGATTGTCGAATACAAAATCATTCGAGTTGCCTTCCAGCGGAAGCTCCTCCAGCACCCTCCGAGAGAAGGCGCGGAAGCCCGTGTGATACTCGGAGAGTTTGGCACCCGTGAACAAGTTCTCGAACCAGGTCAGAAATCGATTGGCACCGTACTTGTGAACTGGCATTCCTCCCTTCAGGGCGGTTCCGCCCAGGATTCTGGAGCCCAGAACAAGATCGAATTCGCCGCTCACGATCATGGCGGCCATCGCGGGAATCAGCCGGGGCGAGTACTGATAGTCCGGGTGGAGCATGACAAAGACATCGGCCGAGAGTGAGAGGGCGTGACGATAGCAGGTCTTCTGGTTTGCCCCGTAACCCAAATTGTGAGCGTGGCGGATCGTCCTAATTCCGAGATCTCTCGAGATTCGAGCCGTTGCATCCGAGCTTCCATCATCAACCAGGACCACTTCATCAACCACGTTTCGGGGGATCTCGTGGTAGGTTCTTTCCAGAGTCGCCTCGGCATTGTAGGCAGGAAGGACAACGGCGATTCTCTGGTTTTCAAGCATCTCGGCTCGGGCTGAGAATCTCTCGCACTTTCCGCAAAAGTGCATCGGGAGTGAACGGTTTCGCCAGGAAAGCTACACCCTGGGAACCCCCTTTCAGCAGCTCCGGGTGGATCGTGTCTGGGTAGCCGGAGATGTAGAGAACCCGAAGGGCCTTCCGATCTCTCGTTTTTCTGAGTTCTCGAGCCAGTTCCCAGCCACCCATGACCGGCATAACCAGGTCGGTGATCAGCAGGTCGAAAGCCCCGAGTCTCTTTGCCAGGGGGAGCGCCTTTTCTCCGTCGGCAGCTTCGAAGACGGTGTATCCCTTGCGCCGCAGGATCTCGCTGATCAGTGCCCGAATCTTGTCTTCGTCCTCAACCAGAAGGATGGTCTCGTCCCCGCTCCTGCGCGCCAAGGTTGAGAAGGCGGAGGGGACAATGCTGGCGCGCCAAACTTCGGTGCCCGCCTCAGGACTCGACAGAAACAAGGCTGTGGCCACCGCAGTAACATTCAGAACAACGTAGAGAAAGCCGCAGATTCCCACGTTGATGAAGGTCTGGAGCCCCGAGTCCTGGCTGGTCAGGGGAGGCATGTGCCCCTGGATCAAGTAGAACAGATTGCCGACCAGGAAAATGGAGGTGGACACCTGAGCGACATTGAACAGGAACCGGTACATCCGTGATCGGTGCAGGAACTGGAAGCTGACAAGGGTGGCATCGATGACTCCGACCGCCACCGCCACTTCCGGGGAAAAAAAAAGGAGCCCGCTGAATATGAAGACGTCGCTGATCGTGAAACTGACGGAGAGAATCTGATCTCCGGAGAAACGGAGCCGCACCGGAAGGAAGGCGGCTACTGCGGTCAGGAGAGCGAGATAAAGCCACTGTCCTTCGCCCCCCAGAATCACGCGGATGTATGAGAAAACCGCGATGAGTAGCCCCACGACGGTGATCGCAGTGAGATAATTTCGTGCGGGCTGAGGCAGATCGTCGGTAAAAAAACGCACTACTCTGCTACGAAGCGGCTCCCCGACGATGGCCTGCATCGGCTCTTCGCCGACGTCGCGAACTCGACAACGTCGCGCTCGCAACAATTGCTACGCTATTTGCAGAACGCAGCACTAGTCGATCCAGTAGATGGTTTTCATGCCGCACGCCCTTCTTTCCAGGTGCCTGTTCATTTTTCTCTCACCAGAACCAACCCCTAAACTCTCGTGTGAGCACCAGTTTACTAGACAATCGTCTAAAACTACCAATCGCGACTCGTGGACTTTCGTCGCGGGCTGCTAGTGCTTTCGTGCGATGTAGACTTCGGCGATACCCGCCGATAGTCTAAGTGAGTCCGGTGTCGAAAAGCCGGCGTCCAGAAAGAGCCTTTCCAGGTCGAGACCCCGGGGAAAACCCTTGACCGATTCAGGGAGGTAGCGATACGAGTCGATCCTACCCGAGATCAGCCCCCCTACCAGGGGCAGGAGGCGCTCGAAATACACCCGGTAGAAGGCTCCAAAAACCTTCGAGTCGGGGACTGCGAATTCCAGCACGGCCAGATACCCTCCCGCCTGGAGAACTCGCGCTACTTCTTCGAGTCCTCGTCCATAATCCTCCAGGTTGCGAAGACCGAAGGCAATGGTCGCAACCTGAAAAGCATGGGAAGGAAACGGAAGTCTGAGCGCATCACCCTGCACGAAGAGAATGGGATTCGCAGGTGTCCCCCGCCGCACCTTGCGCATTCCCCTTACCAGCATCGGGTGCGAAAAGTCACAGGCGGTCACGGGCCCCAATTTCGCCATCTCTAGAGCCAGATCTCCCGTTCCGGTGCAAAGATCAAGTACTTGAGGGCAGGATCCGAGGCGGGATTCCAGCTGTTTTCGAGTCACCTTGCGCCAGTGACGATCGATCGAAAGGGAGAGGAGATGATTCAGGAAGTCGTAGGTTGGAGCGATGGCGCCGAACATGGCCCGAATCTTGCGGCCGTCTCTCTCAACCATGCGACAGCGACCGTTGGGCCGCCTGCAGGCTGCTCCATGCCTGTTCCAGAAGAGCCTTCTCTACGTCCCCCCGAATCTCGGTGTGGCCGATCCGGTCCAGCAGCAGAACAAAGTGAACGACGTCCTCCTGGCGCTTCTTGTCATGTTCCATGGCCTCGAGAAGCTCTGGATACCCGATATCCTCTATGGGCGGCAGGGGACCCACACCCCGAATGAGCCTGGCAACTCGGTCCGCAGCCACGGAGTCCAGCAGGTCCAACCCGCGCGAAAGCTCGGTCGCGGCCAGCATCCCGAGCGCGACTGCCTCCCCGTGGGTCAGCCTGACGTAGGATGTGGCAACTTCGAGGGCATGTCCGAAAGTGTGTCCGAAATTCAGGATTCTGCGCAGGTCCGATTCCCGTTCATCCTGGGACGTCACCTCGGCCTTGATCTCACAACAGCGGGCGATCACCCGCTCCAGAGTCTCCCCTCTTCTGGCCAGCAAATCGTCGAGGTTGGATTCAAGGAACGAGAAGAAGCTGGAGTCATAAATGAGACCGTACTTGACGATCTCGTAAAGGCCGGATTGAAGCTCACGATTGGGCAGGGTAGTGAGTGTCGCGGTATCGATCAGGACCAGGCGGGGCTGATGGAACGCCCCCACCAGGTTCTTCCCCTTCTGGTGGTTGACTCCCGTTTTCCCACCCACTGAGCTGTCCACCTGCGAAAGCAGGGTAGTTGGCATCTGAACACAATCGATGCCGCGCAGAAAGGTAGCCGCTACAAACCCGCTTATGTCTCCGGTAACCCCTCCCCCCAGTGCCACGATGGTGGATTTACGGTCCGCCCGCTGAGCGGCCAGATAGGTATAAATATTCTCTACTGTGTGGAGATTCTTGTGCGCTTCACCATCAGGGATAAAGATCTCCGTGACTTCGAAGCCGGCTTCCTGGAGACTCTGACGAATCTGAGCACCATGAAGCGAGAAGACCGTGGTGTTCGAAACCAGGAAGATTCTCTTTCCAATGGAGTTCTCTAAGAATAGCCGACCCGTCTCCCTGCCCAGGTCGGGCGCGATCAGGATGCTGTAACTTCTGTCCCCGAGTTCAACTCCAACTTTTCTCATGAATTGAAATGGCCTCCGCTGGGAATTTGCTTCCAAGAGAGGTGCTGATCGTGGAGCTAGAGTTTATCCCGGGGCAGATCGGACTTCAATACAGGTCCCAGGTTCTACCAGAAACCGGGGTCCGGCGCTGTCTTGACACACCAGCGCCCTGAACATAAGATTCCCATTTCTGTCCCTCCGGACAGCGATCTCGAGGGGTCCGTGTGGAGCTGCTAGTCTTCTACCTGTTCGCAACCATCTCGGTTGTCACGGCGCTCGGTGTTGTGGTGCTTGCTTGAGAACCTGTGGCTTGTATTGCTTTTCCCTCTGGGGGTGCACTCGCCTGTGGACTCCTGGAACGTCGTCTTTCCGAGCGCAACGTGGGGATCATCGGATGCGTGGCCATTCTGTTGAGCTTTGCGGTGAGTCTGGAATTCTGCCCCAAACAGATGTGAGGGTGCCCAGAGGCGCCGGATTAGTGATTCTGGTCATGGTCCTGGGCACCTTCGTACTGGGCCTGTTTCCCGCCGCTTTGGATGCAAGTAGCGAGTGAGGTGAGAGTCTTTTGAAAGAGGCCAAGAGAAAACTGGAACAGCAGATCAGAGCGTTGGATCGAGAGCTCAGTGAAGAACTGCCGGCCGCCCTCAAGAAAGCCATCGCCATGGGGGACCTCCGAGAGAATGCGGAGTATCAGACAGCCAAGGAGCGCCAGTCATTCGTTCAGGCCCAGCTGGCCCAGCTGCGAAAGAGGCTCTCGGAACTCTCTATGATCGATCTTCGAAAACTCCCGAAGGACCGCGTTTCCTACGGGTCCACGGTCGTCGTTCTCAATCTGGAGACAGAAGAAGAAGCGACCTACCGCCTGGTAACCAGCGAAGAGGCGGACGTGAAGGCGGGACTCATCTCAACCACTTCCCCGATCGGTCGCAGCCTGATGGGGAAGCAGGAAGGCGATGAAGTTGAGACGGTGACTCCGCGCGGAAGAGACACCTACGAAATCGTCGGGCTCACGACGATTCATGAACAAGAAGACTAGAGCGTGCTTCCTTCTCCAATCGGAAGCCTGAAGTCCACCTTCCAGGTCAGAGGATCCTGGGTGGTGGATACCGAGAGTGGGAGGGGGCTCAGGGCCGCGTCCGGGAATTTAAACGTCCGCCTCCCTGAGCCCCCTCCCACTCTCTTGACGTTCCCCGGGACTCGAGGCCGCGAGCGAGACTCTGAACCACCGACATGGGTTAACATTGGAACCGGCAGGAACAGGCCGGTTCTAAGTTATGCAACGCTGGGCAGAGATGTTGGTGAATGTCTGGAGAAAGTTCAGAATCGTTGTCACCGTGCGCGGCCCCCTTTTCTGGTTGAGCTATGGGCTCCTGGTTCTGGTAACCGTCCTGTCTGGAGGACTGGTTGGCGTCGTCCTGGGCTACGCCATTGATCTACCTCAGATCGAGGAACTCCAGGACGTTCGTCCCAATGTGGTGTCCTACGTGTACTCCTCGGACGGTCAGGTCATCGGCGAGTTCGCCCTGGAACGAAGGATTCTGGTCACCTATGACCAGATTCCCGAACAACTCAAGCAGGCCATTCTTGCCGCTGAAGACTCGGATTTCTTCGAACACTCGGGCATCGACTTCTCGAGGCTGGGGATCGAAATGGTTCGCAACCTCTGGAATCATGGCCTCTATTACACTCACTGGAAAGCAGCCTCGACTCTGACCATGCAGCTGTGCAAGCTTCGCTTTACCGGCTCCGAGAAGAGGCTGGAGCGCAAAATCAAGGACTGGCTCTTTGCTCTGGAAACCGAGCAGAACTACTCGAAAGAACAGATTCTCACTTTCTACGTCAACCAGATCTACATGGGCCACGGCATTTACGGGATGGCGGCCGCCACCCGGTTTTATTTCAACAAGTCCCTGAATGAGATCTCCACTGCAGAATGTGCTCTGCTGGCTGGAGTCCTGCAGGTCCCCTCGCGCTTCTCGCCCATTCACAATCCCGAAGCGGCTCTGGCTCGGCGGACCTATGCTCTCAGGCGCATGTTCGATGAAGGCTATATTTCACAAGAGGAACGGCAAGAGGCCCTCCAGGAGCCACTTCTGCCCCGGGGAAGCCTCCAGCGAGAGGTGGCTCCTTACTTTGTCGAGTGGGTTCGCCAGGCACTGGAGAAGGGCTATTCGACGGAGACCATCTGGAAGGGTGGACTCAAGATCTATACGACTCTGAATGAGCGATTGCAACAGATCGCCCAGCGGGCGGTTCGAAAAGGGCTGAAGGAGTTCGACAAGACGGATCGGCCCTGGGAAGGAGCCCCCCGGAATCTCCTTGATGAGGGGAAAGATCTCAAGGAGTATAACGATCCCGAATGGGGCCAGGTCTTTGATCCGAGCCAGACGGTCCGGGGACTGGTCATGCAGGTCGAAGAAAAGAGCGCCGAGATCCGCTTCGGAAGATACTCGGCGAAAGTGGGCCCTGCGAAGGTGGAGTGGACGGGCAAAGAGGATCTGACAAAGGTTTTTCGCCCGGGGGATCTGGCCCACTTTCTGATTCAGAAAGTTGACGTCGAAGCCCAGGCTCTGGAAGTCGTGCTGGATCGGATTCCTGACGTCCAGGGCGGAATGGTTGTTCTGGATAACAAGACCGGGGCCATCCGGGCCATGGTCGGAGGATTCGACTTCGAGCTGAGCAAATTCAATCGGGCCACGCAGGCGCTGCGACAACCGGGATCCGTTTTCAAGCCGTTCACGTATTTGGTCGCGCTCGAGGAAGAGCGATCGCCCTACGAAAGAGTTCTGGATGCGCCGGTCAGCTATCTGGATGCAGTGGGAAACCTGTATGAGCCCAAGAACTCCGACGAAAACTTCAAGGGTCTAATCCCTATGTATCAGGCCCTGGCAGAGTCTCGCAACGTGCCCACGATTCGACTGGCCAGGGCGTTGGGCGTTGAAAAGATTATCGCCGTGGTGAAGCGTTTCGGGATTGACCATGACTTTCTGCCGGTTCTGTCGATTGCCCTGGGATCCGGTGAAACGACTCTTCTGGAGCTGGTATCTGCCTTCAGCGCCTTTCCCAACAGCGGCGTTCGAGCCGCGCCCCATTACCTGGTTCGGGTGGAGGATTACGAGGGAGTTACTCTGGAAGAGCATCGAATGCGTTTCGAGCAAGCCACCTCGCCGGACATCGCGGCCAAGATGGTCTATTTGCTTCGACAGGTTGTGCTGCGGGGCACGGCGGGCCGAGCCAATGTGCTGGGAAGACCCGTGGCGGGAAAGACAGGTACCACCAATGAATCCACTGATGTTTGGTTTGTAGGTTTTACTCCCGACATCTCTGCGGGGGTCTGGGTAGGCCACGACGAAAAAATCTCCCTGGGAGAGAAGGTCTACGGCAACAACCTGGCTCTACCGATCTGGATCGAGTTCATGGAAGCTGCGCTCAAGGAGGTTGCCCCCGCGGATTTCGAGAACATCTATCGTCCCACGCCGCTCGAAATCTCTCTGGCGGAGCGGCAGGCTGCCCAGCACGTTGCCTCCCTCCCCATCCAGGTGGAAGAGATCCCTCCCCCTCCCCCGCCCGAGGAAGAAGAGGGCGAAGAAGGGGAGGAAGGAGAGAAAGGGAAGACCGGACTCAAGAACCAGCAGAACCCGCGCCGGCCGGCCCGGCCGCCAGCCGGGAATTGAAACGGAGGCGTTGGGAAAGTGGGAGAGGCCTCAGGGCTGCGTCCGGGAATTTAAGTGTCGGCACCAGGAAAGTGGGAGGGACCTCCGGGCTGCGTCCGGGAATTTAAACGTCCTCCGCCCGGAGGCCCCTCCCACTTTCCAGAACCCAGAACCCCTTTCCCGGTGAGACCCCTCCTGCGCCTCCGGTTTCGGTTCCGAGATACAGGCTTCGTGTCGGTCTCACGGGCAGCCCGCTATAATGTTTCGAATGAAAAGTGACCTCTCGCTTAGCGGAGCTCTGACGAAGGAAGAGCTCCTGAGCCCGGTTGCTGAGGAACTTGCTCAAGTTGAAGCCGAACTGCAGGGCTACACGGATTCGGCCTTCCCCCTCATCGACGAGGTCAACCAGTATATCCACGAGAGCGGCGGAAAACGCCTGCGACCCGCGCTACTGCTTCTGGTTTCCAAGCTCTGCAAGACCGGGGGTTCCGACGTCATCAAGCTGGGCACTGTGGTGGAGCTGATCCATGTGGCCACCCTCGTCCACGATGACATTATCGACAAAGCAGACTTACGGCGCGGCCGTCCCTCCGTCAATGCCAGGTGGGGAAACGAGATCACGGTGCTAATGGGCGACTGGATGTACATGACCGCTTTCCAGATTGCGCTGGAGTTGCGCAATTTCAAAGTGCTCGATGTTCTCATCCAGTTGACTCGAACCATGGTCACCGGCGAGATGATGCAACTGGCTCTCGACCGTCGAGTCACGATCTCCGTCGAGGAGCAGAAGGAGATCTCGCTGCGGAAGACTGCCCGGCTGTTCTCGGCCTGTTCCGCCCTCCCGGCCATCCTGAGCGATGCTCCGGAAGCTGCTGAAGAGAGCCTGGCCGCCTATGGGAGGGCCCTCGGAATGGCGTTTCAACTCACTGACGATATTCTGGACTACACGGCCGATGCGCAGGGTCTGGGAAAACCCGTCTTGAAGGATCTCGAAGAAGGGAAAGTCACCTTGCCGATTATTCTGGCCTTCAGCCAGGCGAATCCGGCCGAGAGAGACCGGTTGGCCGACCTGGCCAGGCAGGGAGAACTGAGCGGAGGAGACAAACAGGAGATCCTCTCTCTCCTCCGCCGGTACCGGACCCTTGACGAAGCCCGCAAGGTGGTCCAGTCCTACGTAGCAGAGGCGATCAATTGCCTGGGCGGCTTTCCCGCCTCGCCGGCCCGCGAATCCCTGATGTACCTCCCCGCCTATGTTCTGAATCGCGTGGAGTGATTGGCACCCGGTGCCGGGAAAGTGGGAGGGACCCCAGGGCCGCGACCGGGTTTTTGCAGGTCCGGTGGCGGGCAAGCGGAAGGAACCTCAGGCCTGCGTCCGGGAATTTAAACGTCCTCCGGCCTGAGGCCCCTCCCGCTCTCCAAATGGTGGCACCCGAACTCGGAAAACGTCGGCGGCCCACTGTGCATCTCGAGGCGAAGAGCTGTAAAGGCAAATTTGATCTCGCCCTGGCACGGCAGTGAGCGAAGTGAACAACCCGGAACTATCCCAGCCCGAATAACCGCTCGAAGTTCTGCGTCGACTCCCTGGCGATGGTCTCGAGGTCCACATTCCGTAGTTGGGCCAGTTTTTCGGCTACGTTGACCACATAGGCGGGCTGGTTGGTCTTGCCCCGGAAGGGCACCGGCGCCAGGTACGGTGAATCAGTCTCAACCAGGTACCGATCGGAGGGAGTTTGTCGCGCGATCGATTGAAGCTCCTGGGCCCTGGAGAAGGTGACGATGCCGCCGAACGACAAGTAGAAGCCAAAGTTCAGAATACGATCGGCTGTCCTTTGATCGTAGGTGAAGCAGTGAAGGACACCCCGGAGGCCCTTCTGAACGTACTCCTCCAGGATCGAACAGGTCGGTTCGGCTGCGGCCCGAGAGTGGATGATAACGGGTTTCTCTGCCTGCAGAGCCAGTTCCAACTGGTTGCGAAAGCAGGTGATCTGGCTCTCCACGTCGGAGTTCTTATAGTAGTAGTCGAGGCCGATTTCGCCCCAGCCGATGACTTTTGGATGGCTCATGCTCTGCAAGATCTCCCGACCGATCTCCACACTGTACCCGCCGGCATCATGGGGATGGACTCCCAGGGCCGCGAAGACCTGTGCATGTTCCTCCGCAAGGCAAAGCCCCCGAGTAATCGCCTCCAGATCCGGGGTAACACAACCAATCGTCAGCAGGTGCGTAACCCCGGCCCTCCCGGCCCGATCGAGTACTTCGTCGAGTTCATCCAAGAGCTCGGGGGAATCGAGATGGGCATGCGAGTCAACCAGCATTAACGAAGCCGGGTTCCCACCTCAACCGGCTCTGTGAAGGTGGCCAGGACCGGACGGCCCTTGATATCGGCCGCCACAATCATCCCGTTCGATTCCACTCCCATGAGGCGAGCCGTCTTGAGATTGGTGACAACAACAACCAGGCGGCCGGGGAGTTGTGAGGGTTCGTATTCCTTGCCAATTCCGGCCACGACCTGTCGTTGCTCTGAGCCGATGTCGACCACCAGCTTCAGGAGCTTGGCCGATTCCTTGACCCGCTCCGCGTCAATGACTCTACCCACGCGCATCTCGATCCGCGCAAACTCGTCAATCGAGATCTGGCCCGGGCCGTCTCCGCTGGGCGCTGTGGCTTGAATATCTGCGTCATCCTTTGCCTTTGTCTGCGCTTCCTTAAGTGCGGTTTGGACCGTCGACAGGTCAAGGCGAGGGTAGACGGCTTCGAGTGTTCCTATAGATGTCCCCGCACGCAGCCCACCCCAGTTGAGCTTATCGATGCGGAGGCTTTCCGGTGGCTCTTCCAGCCCCAGCTGCGAGAAAATGGCTCTTGTCCCTTCCACTAGAACCGGGGCCAGGAGGACGCAGATGACTCTGAGCGTTTCTGCTGAGTTGTAGAGGACAGTCTGAAGTCGTTCCTTCTTCGAGGCGTCTTTTGCAAGCACCCAGGGCTCGTGGGCCACAATGTACTTGTTGACGACGGAGATCAGCTCCCAGACATTTTCGAGTGCCCGGTTGATCTGGAACTGATCAAAGTTCTCGGCGTAGAGCCGGATAGTCTCCTTGCTGAACCGCACCAGTTGCTCGTCGCGGGCCTCCAGGTCCGCCCCTTCAGGAATCGCTCCGTCGCAGTAACTGTCGATCATCTTGAGGACGCGACTGGCCAGGTTGCCCAGGTCATTGGCAAGGTCGCTGTTGATCCGGGTGACCAGAGCGTCCAACGAGAAGTTGCCGTCCGAGCCCAGACTGATCTCTCGAACCAGGAAGTATCGGATGGCATCCAGCGGAAGGCACTGGCCGAGTTGTTGTGCAGTGATAAAGTTCCCCAGTGATTTCGACATCTTCTGGCCGTCGATCGTCCACCACCCGTGTACCAGCAACTGACGTGGTGGTTCCAGATCAGCCGCCATCAGAAAGGCCGGCCAGTAGACGCCGTGGAAGCGGAGGATATCCTTGCCCATGAGCTGGACCGCGGCTGGCCAGTTCTTGTCGAAATGACCCTGATCGGTTCCGAAACCGATACCCGACAGGTATCCGAGAAGGGCGTCAAACCAGACATAGAATATGTGTCGACCATCCTCCGGGACAGGGATCCCCCAGGAGAAAGAGGTCCGGCTGATACTGATATCCTTCAGCCCGCTCACGACAAAGCTCACGATTTCGTTCATGCGAGTCTTGGGAATCACGAAATCGGGATTGTCACGATAGAAAGCTATCAGTCGATCCTGGAAGGCGGAGAGCTTGAAGAAGTAGCTTTCCTCTTCGATGAACTCCGTCTTTCCACCGCAGGTCGGACAGATCTTTGCGGCGTTGGTTACATAGGCTTCGTCGCGAATACAATACTGCCCGGAGTATTCGCCCATATAGATATAGCCATTGTCCTTGATCCTGGTGAAGATGCTCTGCACCGTCTTTTCGTGCTCGGGATCGGTGGTACGGATCACAGCATCGAATTGCAGTTTCATGTTCTCCCAGATCAGCTGAAAGGCGGCCGCATTCCGATCAGTGAGCTGCCGCGGATCGAGGCCCCGCTCCCGGGCTGCCCTCTCGATCTTCAGCCCGTGCTCATCCGTTCCAGTCAGGTAGTAGACCTGCTGTCCGAGCATTCTCTGGTAGCGGGACAGGATGTCCCCGATGATCGTCGTATAGGTGTGCCCCACGTGAGGCACGTCGTTCACATAGTAGAGAGGTGTCGTCAGGTAGTAGTTTCTAGTCATAGAGCTTCAGCTCATGAGCGACCGCCAGGCGCAGAACCTTTAATGGTACTCCCTTTTCAAGAGACAGGGCTTTGAGATCTTCGTACTCTGGCCACATATTAACGATTCTGTCGCCCATTTTCCCGACCTTAACCCGAACCACTCCGTAGGGCGTGTCGATGCTTCGGTGTTCGCGATCGAGGGTAAGTCTCTCCCGGGTGCTTCGCCTCAGGCCCAGTGTCCTCGTTTCTTGAAAGATCAGACGGGAGAACCGGTCCTGATCCGGTTCCCGACAGACGAGCGTCAGCAGCACGCCAGGCCGGTTCTTCTTCATTTGCAGCGTGGAATAGTAGACATCGAGGACCCCCTCACTCAAGGCCTGTTCCATAAAGTGGCCGAGCATTTCCCCGTCCATGTTGTCGAGGGTAGCCTCCAGAAGCACTACTGACTCGACAGGAAGACCCTGCGGGTTGCTATCTGACTCGCGACCACTCTCTCCCAGGGTCAGTCTGAGCAGGTTTGGAATCGAATCGAAGCTCTTCTTCCCCGCCCCGAAACCCCAACTGCAGGGCCGGAAGTCAAGGAATGGACTCGCTTCCGCCAGGCTGGTGATGATGGCGGCCCCGGTGGGGGTCAGCAGTTCTGCTTCGACTGGTCCCGGTTGAGTTGGCATACCGCGCACCAGTTCGAGCGTGGCGGGAGCCGGGACGGGCCAGTTTCCATGAGAAAAACTGGTGGTCCCGCCGCCCAGGGCGATTCTGGCCGTACAGAATTCCTGGATTGCGAAGAAGGCGAAGCCCACACTGGCGCCCACGATGTCAACGATCGAATCCACTGCTCCTACTTCGTGAAAGTGGACATCAGAGAGGGCGGTGCCATGCACCCGGGCTTCCGCTTCGCCGAGTCTTCGAAATATCTGGAGGGAAATCTCCTTGACTTCCGAAGCCAGAGAACTTGACTCAATCAAATGGTTGATCTGTTGAAGGTTACGACTGCCGTCTCCCTCTCCATGGTGGTGTTCCCGAGGTTCCTGTCCAGAGGCCTCCGGAGTCTTTTCTGGTGCACAAAGCACCTGGAAATCTGTCGCCTTGAGGCCCTGCCGTTCGACTACTTCGGCCTGGAGCTCGAATTCATTAGAGATTCCAAGCCTGGAGAGTTCCGCGCTCAGGTGTTCCAACGGCATTCCGAGGTCCAGCAGAGCACCCACGATCATGTCACCACTGGCGCCGTTGAACGGTTCAAAATAAAGAGCTTTCCCCATTGCTGAATTCCTCGAGATCTCGGGTCCTCTTGATTATCATACTTGGCCGGTTAAATCGGATCTATGCCGGCCGCGACCTGGCGCCCGCGAGGTTGCTGTCAAATCGATGCCGGGTGTCAGAACCCGAGCGCCAGCGAGGGATGAGTGGTAGCCGGGAGCGGTAGCGACCGGAGAAGGACCTATTCCTGAGTTATGATAAGCCGATGATTGTCGATCGGATCGACCGGGTGCGAACTCATTTGCGCGAGTTTGTGCAGGGGCATTTCCAGGTCTCTCTCGATTCCCTCGTTGCCGAGTTCCCACCCAGCGTTCAACTGGGCGATCTGGCTTTTCCTTTTCCCTTTGAACTTGCCAGGAGCTTGCGACGTCCGCCCCGTCAGATCGCTCAGGAGATTGCTGAGAAGATTCCCGGGCTGGAAGAGGTGGAACGCTTTGAGGCGGCCGGCGCCGGGTATGTGAACGTTTTCCTGGATCGCTCGGCCTTTGTGCAGGATCTGGGCGCCTGGCTGGCCCACCCGCAGGCAGCATCCCAGCCGGGAAAAGTGATCGTGGAGCACACCAACATCAATCCCAACAAGGCGGCCCACATCGGGCATTTGCGCAACGCTGCCCTGGGTGATTCGTTTGTTCGCCTGGCGCGGTCGGTGGGATATGAGGTCGAGGTTCAGAACTACATTGACAACACCGGCGTTCAGGTTGCCGACGTAGTGGTCGCTTTCAGAGAACTTCGGAGCATGGGGTTGGAGGAAGTTCGGCAAATCGAGGAACGCTTTGATTCTTTCTGCTGGGACCTTTACGCGCGAGTCTCGGAGTGGTTTCGGGAAGATGAGTCACGGCTCCAGCATCGACACCAGGCGCTGGAAGCTATTGAGTCGGGACAGGGTGAAGTGGCGGAACTTGCAGAGCATATTTCCACACGGATCGTCGCCGCCCACTTGAAGACCATGCTCCGCCTTGGAGTTCAATATGACGTGCTGCCCCGAGAGAGCGAGATACTGGCGCTCAAGTTCTGGGATCACGCATTTCAGCAGCTGCGCAGCAGCGAGGCCATCGTTTTCCGCGACTCGGGAACGCACGCAGGGTGCTGGGTCATGGAGTTGCCCGAGGAAGATGGGCTCCCTGCAGACGAGAAGATCATTGTTCGCAGTAATGGGACTGTCACCTATGTGGGCAAGGACATCGCATACCAGCTATGGAAGTTTGGTCTCCTGGGAAAGACCTTTCGCTACAAACCGTTCTTCACCTACGACAATGGACACCAGACCTGGGTCACCACAGGAGAGGATACGAATGGAACCTCGCCGGACTTCGGGGGCGGGACTTCTGTCTACAACGTGATTGATGTCCGACAGTCCTATCTTCAAAGGGTGGTGGTCCAGGGATTGCGCCGGCTCGGATACGTGTCGGAGGCGGATCGCTCGACCCACTTCTCCTACGAAATGGTAGCTCTCTCTCCGGCCTGTTGTGAAGAACTGGGCATCAAACTGTCCCCTCAGGACAGGGAGAAACCGTACGTTGAGGTTTCAGGAAGAAAAGGGCTGGGGGTCAAGGCAGACGATCTGATCGACAAGCTGATCGAGAAATCCCTGCTCGAAGTTGAGCAACGACAGCCCGCGTCGGATCCCGCCGGGAGGCAGGAAGTCGCCCGCCAAGTCGCCATCGGCGCCCTGCGTTATTTTCTTCTCAAGTACACGCGAAATTCCGTCATAGCCTTCGACTTCGCCGAAGCCCTCAGCTTCGAGGGTGAAACCGGTCCCTACCTGCAGTATGCCGTGGTCCGATCAAACAATATCTTCCGCAAGCTTGCCGAGAGCGAGGAGAGCTGGAGCTATCTAGAGTGGGCTGAGCGGATGGCCCTCGACCCGGAGCCACTGGCTACGGTCTTGCAGGACAATCGAGTCTGGCAGCTTCTGTTGACACTGGGACGGATGGAAGAGGTAATCCAGAAGTCGGTCCAGACTTTGGAGATTTCTCATCTGGCCAAGCATGTTTTCGTGATCGCTCAACAGTTCAATTTTTTCTATCACAGCTGCCACATTCTGTCTGAAGAGCCCGCGCGGAGGGACGTACTCTTGATGGTCGCGGACAATGCTCGCCGGGGACTGACGCAAGCTCTGGGCCTGCTGGGCATTGAGGTGCCGGAGAGAATGTGATGAGGCTGACGCTGCTCTTTCTCCTTCTGACCTCGACGCTGCCGTCCGAGGACGATCAGTTGCCCACACTGGAATCTGTTCTCACGGCATCTGAGCAGCAGCAGTTCCAGAAAGCATCGAATTACCAGGAAACCATGAAGGTTCTGCGCCGGGTCCTGAACCGTTATGTCCACACCGCCAGCCGGATGCTGGAGGCGCAGAAGTTGGACGGCGTGATGGCCTCGTTGCGAGCCATCCGCAGAGTGGTCCGAGAAGGAACTCTGCTCACCGAGCAGGTAACCGACGGTAAGGCTCTGCGCTCGAGAGCAGCCCGCCAAATGGAAATTCGTCTGCGCAAGGTGGCTGAAGAGTTAGACCATCTGAGAAAAGCGTCTCCTTTTGAGCTGTGGGGACACTTCGATGCCGCGCTGGAAGATGTCAGAGCTTTTCGGAGTGATCTGCTGGAAGGGTTGTTTGCATCCGCTCCCTCATCGGAGCCCCCGGGACCCGCTCCGGATTCTAGAGTTAGTGGCTTTTTGCCCTCCGGGACACAACAGGGTGACGGGCGGAGAATCAGGAGCTCCATTGCGGGCGATCAGTTTACGGTTGTTGAGTATGAGCTGCTCCAGGAAGCCCAGGAATTGAAGGCCCGAGTGAAGGTGTTTCTTGAGATTGCCAAAGCACGCCTGGGCGAAATCGAGCGCAGGATGGCCGAGATCGCGTGGGAGAAAGAGGACCCAAACCCGCTCGAGTTCTATACCTACGCCCAGCTGGCGAGAGCGTATCACCGATCGCTGCAGGGGATCATGATCAACATTGACGAGAAGGCCCGGTACAAGAGCGCCTCCGAGAAAGACATCAAGAAGTCACTCAAGCTACTCAACTCCGGGGTACAGATCTTCATCCCCCGGCTGGAGCCGGTCAAGAAACTGGCGGAGGATCGGAAGGATGAAAATCTTTACCTGGAATGGAGAGAAGCCTGGAAGTTTTCTCAGAAGGCTCTGCAAGGATCTCAATTCGGGCTTGGAGCTCCTGCGAAACCAAAGGATCCCTAGAAAGTAACTCCCCGCCGAGTGATGCAGTCAACAACCAGAATTCGACATTCGGTACTCGACAACCCACAATGGAGTGGTGTCCAGAATTGTCAGTGTCGGGGTAGCAGTCCCGCCCCATTCCGCCCCTCAGTTTTCCCTCCGCGGTCTCGCCAGGAGCCACTTTCAGGAGGGTATCCAGGACATTGATCGGCTGATTTCGGTCTTTGAGAATGTTCAGGTGAAGCACAGACACTTCTGTGTGCCGGTGGAGTGGATTGGGAAACCGCACGCCTTTGAAGAAAGAAACCAGTTGTACAATCGCTGGGCAGAGGACCTCAGCAGCGAGGCCATTCAGGGCTGCCTTGAGCCGCTGGGAATTGCTCCGTCTCGCATTGACCACCTTCTGTTTGTGTCTACCAGCGGTCTGTCAACCCCCAGTGTCGATGCTCGGCTCATCAACCGTCTGGGCTTTGACCGGCATGTCTGCCGAACTCCCATCTTTGGTCTGGGGTGTGCCGGGGGAGCAGCCGGGCTGGCCCGCTGCCATCAGCTCTCGATGACGGATCCGCAGGCCTTGATTCTGCTGGTGGCCGTCGAAATCTCCTCGCTCACTTTCCAGCCGGATGATTTCAGCAAGAGTAATCTGGTGGCCTCGGCCCTGTTTGCGGATGGTGCCAGCGCTGTCCTGGTTGCTGGAAACGGCCTGGGCCTGACGGGTCCCGAGATCATCGACACCCAGAGCACTCTCTGGCCCGACACGCTGGACGTGATGGGATGGGACTTCAGCAGTCGTGGCCTGGGTGTCATCTTCTCGAAGAGCATTCCTTTCCTGCTCAGGAAGTTTGTCCGCGAGAATGTTGACGGGTTCCTGAGCCGCAGCAGTCAGACAGTTTCTTCCTTGAACCACTATGCCATCCACCCCGGGGGAGCCAAGATCCTGGAGTCTATGTGTGAGTCGCTGCAGATCAGCCAGGACCGGGTGGAGTTGAGTCGCAGTGTGCTGGAGGAATACGGGAACATGTCAAGCCCCACAGTCCTGTTCATCCTGAAACGCCTCCTCGAGAACGGCGGCCCCTGCGCAGGTGACCACGGGCTGGCGGCCGCTTTCGGCCCCGGGTTCAGCTCTGAGCTGCTTCTACTCAGATGGTGACAGGTCGAGCAACCTTCTGGAACTTGGAACCTCGAAAAGAGTCAAACTGGCGATCCGCCAGGTAGCTGGAGCGCACCAGGGGCCCGGCTTCGACGTGGGCGAAGCCCAGCGCTTCGCCTGTCTTCTTCCAGGCCTTGAACTCGTCGGGATGGTAGTAGCGGTCTACCGGGAGATGCCAGCCGGAAGGTCTCAGATACTGGCCAATGGTGAGGATGGAGACCCCGTGGCCAGCGAGATCCTTCAACACAGCCAGGATCTCCTCGTCGTTCTCTCCCAGACCCAGCATCATTCCGGTCTTGGTGACGATATCGGGAGCAAGCTCCCGGGAGCGGTCAAGAAGCTGTAGCGAGATCTGGTAGTTTCCTCCGCCACGGGCTAACGGGTACAGTCGCGGCACGGTTTCGATGTTGTGATTGAGGATCTCGGGCACCGCCCGAAGCACGACTTCGAGTGCACTCTTCGAACCCTGGAAATCGGGGATGAGCACTTCGATCGTGACCTCGGGGCTGCGCCTGCGAACGGCCCGAATCGTGGCCGCAAAGATAGAGGCTCCACCATCTTCCAGGTCGTCTCGATCAACCGAAGTGATCACGACATGGTTGAGGGTCATCTCGTCCACCGCCGCGGCCACGTGTTCGGGTTCGTCCTCGTTCAACTCGGCAGGCTTCCCTTTGTTGACCGCACAGTAACGGCAGCCCCGGGTGCAGGTATCCCCCAGGATCATGAATGTTGCCACGCCGTGGGACCAGCACTCACCCATGTTGGGACACTGCGCCTCCTGGCAGACCGTGTTGAGATCCAGTCCGACCATGAGCTTTCTGAGGTCGTGTACCCTGTCACCAAAAGGAGCTCGAACCTTGAGCCAGGCTGGATGGCGCCGGGTTGGTCCTGGGACGACGGAGTCGGTCATTAGTATCAAGGTACCAGAATCCGTTCCGGGTTCCGAGTGTGGAATTCCAAACCCAGAACCCAGCACGCGGAACCCGTCACCCAAAACCGGAAGCGTGGGAGGGGCCTGAGGGCTGCGTCCGGGAATTTAAACGTCCTCCGCCCTCAGGCCCCTCCCACTTTCCGGGTCCACAACCTTGGGACCCTATTGAAGATAGCCGGTCTCCAACCGCGGATAGCCCCAGTTTGGCTCCTGGGGGGGGTAGGTGCGGGGAGTGGTTCGGGCTGTGGCCAGAAACCCCTTGATCTTTTCCATGATCTCCGGGTTCTGCTCTGCCACGTTGTTCCGCTCGCCGATATCCGCTTCCAAGTCATACAGCTCGAGGGGATGATCTGCACGGGGTTGGATGGCTTTCCATTTCCCGTGCCGGACAGCCACGCTGCGAGGCTGGACGTCGCCCCCCAGCAGACCCGGGATGGCCTCCCAGTAGAGAAAACGGTCCGGCTCTTCCTGGCCCTGACCCAGGACGCGCTGGGCCACCGAGATGCCGTCAATTCCCTTCGGGGCTTCAGTGCCTCCCAGTGAAGCCAGCGTGGGCAGGACGTCCCAGAAGGCCCACTTGAAATCATCCGTGGCCCCGGGCGCGACCTTGCCGGGCCAGCGAACGATCAGTGGAACACGAATTCCACCTTCATAGAAGTTGCCCTTGGATCCGAGCAGAGGGCCATTGGCCAGGAAGTAGTTCTCGCGGTCGAGCAGATAACCACCGTTGTCGCTCGTGAAAAAGACGATCGTATTCTCATCCAGGCCAAGTTCTTCGAGAAGATCCAGAACCCTCCCCACATCCCGATCCAGGCGCGTGATCATGGCGGCCAGAGTCGTTCTGGGCTCTGCCTGGGAAGAGTAGTGGTCGGCCACATAGGGATACGGCTCCGGGAACTTGCCTTCGTACTGCTTGCGGGAATCCTCCGGGACGAGCAGCTCAAAATGGGGAATGGTCCAGGGCAGATAAAGAAAAAAGGGCCGATCTCGATGCTTGCGTATGAACTTGAGAGACTCTTCAACGATCAAGTCGTGGGAGTACTTTTCGTGTGCCTCCCCATGGTTTTCGGGCAGCAGGTGCTTTTCTTCATTTCTCCACAGGAAGGCCGGATAGTAGAAGTGGGCGTGAACCTGGTGGAAGTAGCCGTAGAACTGATCGAAACCCTGTTTCGTGGGCACGCCCGCGGTCCCAGCCTCTCCCAGACCCCATTTTCCAAAGATGCCGGTGGCGTACCCGGCCTCCTTGAGTACCTCGCCCACAGTGACATCTTCGGGCAGCAAGGCGGATCCTCCGCCGTTGATGCGCACCGAGGTGTGTCCGGTGTGGTAACCCGTCATCAAGACACTGCGCGAGGGGGCGCACACATTGTGTCCCGAGTAGAACTGGGTGAATCGAGTTCCTTGCTCGGCCATGCGATCCAGCCGGGGAGTTTGAATCCTGGTCTGGCCGTAGCTGCCCAGGTGGCCGTATCCGAGATCATCCGCCATGATGAAAACGATGTTGGGCTTGCTTTGGATCGGAGCGGGCTCAGAGGGGCTGGATGTACAGGCTGAAAGCAGCAGCACGGCTGCTGCCAGCATGAGTGAAATCATGGCTGTTCTCCTTGCCAGAGTTTGAAGCAGCGCCGGAGCGAACGCAAGCGCAGGAGGTCTCCTGGTGGTGGGGACCGAGAGTGGGAGGGGGCTCGGTGAGGCTTCCGGGAATTTAAACGTCAGCCCCACTGAGCCCCCTCCCACTCTCTTGACGTTGCCCGTGCCCAGAGCTGCGACGGGGACTTGCAGGCTTCCGACGAGAGAGCGGGAGGATCCTTGGGGCGGCGCGACGTTTAAATTCCCGAGCGTCGCCCCATGGTTCCTCCCGCTCTCGGCTTCCAGGCGTGCGTTACTTCCATTCCGCGATGATCTTCTCGCGGTCGAAAACCCGAACCCCCAACCTCATCACTACCAGGTCGAGTAGAAGGAGGACGACAGCGGCCATCAGCGTGGCAGCGGGCCCTAGGACAAACAGCCCCGCCATCTGTCCGACAATGAGCATGATGATCGGCAGCACGAGCAGGCCGCCGATCTGCTGGGCCGAGCGGGAGTCGTTGACTCGGCTCGAGATCACTACGCCGGCACCCAGACCCAGGAGGGCAATCAGGGGGGTCAGCACGAAGACCATCATCAGGCTGGTTAGATCCAGCGCGCTGCGTAAAACGGCCGGCCCGCTGATCCATAGAACCAGGCCAGTGTATAGGAGAAAACCGAACCAGGTTCCAGAGACGGCCAGGCTCACCGTGGCCAGGCTCTTTCCCATCAGGAGTTCCAGTGTAGTGACAGGTGTGGCCAGAACCGGCTCCATACTCCGGCTTTGCTTTTCACCGACAATGGACGAGGTCGACGAACCCAGGGCCCCGATCACCGGAAGGACCAGGAAGATCAATACGAAATGTCGGACCACGACAATGGCCGCCTGGTCTGCCGGTGGCATCTCCTCCAACCCCGGCACCAGCCTCGCCAGTTGCGTCACGGCCGGGCTCGTCTGGGCAGTCTCGACCTCTTCGGGAGAAAACTTGCCAACCACAAACAGGAGAAGAATTGGCGTGATGACGAAAAACAGGACGAGCGCCATGAAGGAGTAAACGAGAGGACGATTGCTCCAGAGCTCCTGGCTCTCCTTCCGAAATACCGTTTCGACTCGAGACATGGGGTCTTTCATGCCGAGGCCTCATGGTTCTCCTGGTTCTCATCCACGAGCTCGAGGTAAACGTCCTCCAGAGACGCGCCATCGTCGGTCAACCAGAGAATTCCAACTCCGACTTCGGTCAGGGTGGCAACAATCTGCGGGTTGTGAAGCTCTGGGTCATCCACTTCCAGCCACAGGTCACCGTCGCGGTGCGAGAGGTCGCGAACGAAAGGGAATCTCTCGATTTTATCCAGCGCAGCCTGGCAGATTTGATCGGTGACGACTCGAACCCGATGACCGAAGAGCCGCTCGCGCAGAGCCGCAGGAGTGTCGATGGCGACCAGTCTGGTCTTCATCACGACAATGCGGTCCGCCAGTCGCTCGGCTTCGGCCAGATTGTGAGTGGTTAGAAAGACGGTCCGACCTTCCTTCTTGAGCAGCAGCAGGAAATCTCTCAGTTTTCGAGCGGCTGCCGGATCCAGACCACTGGTGGGCTCGTCCAGGAAAATGATCTCGGGTTCGTGGAGTAGAGAACGCGCAATGGCGAGTCTCTGTTTCAGCCCTTTGGAGAGCGCGGCGGCTGGCACATCCCGGTGCTCCCACAGTTCGAGCTGCCGGAGATAGAGCTCGACCGACTGCTCGGGGTTGTCCAATCCGTAGAGTCGTGCAAAGTAAAGAAGGTTGTAACCGGGTAGTGGCCCGATCGTAGAGACCGGGGGACTCGGTCAGAAGACCCACCTGCGAGCGGATGAACTGCCTGCCCTCGGGGCTTTCGATGCTCCGGCCGACTACTTGGACTTCGCCCCGGGTGGGACGAAGCAGACAGGTCAGAATCCGAACGGTCGTGGTTTTCCCGGCTCCGTTGGGCCCGAGCAAGGTGATAGTCTCACCCCTGTGCACATCCAGACTCAAATCCTCAATCGCAATCCGAGCGCCGAAACTCTTGGTCAGTCCGCGTACCTGAATGATGGGCTCTGGCATGGGTCTGCAGCTTAAAGGAAGACCCTGCCCCTAACCGGTAACCAGTAGCCACTGAGCCATCGTGGAACGTAAAAGGCGGAACGTGCTACTATTCCCGATCTGCGAGAGGAGATCATGCCAAGATATCTTCCTGTTCAACGGGACGCCGCCTACGACGAGATCAAAGAGGTCTACTCGACCGTCGAGCGGGAGTTGGGAATCCTCCCCAACTACCTGAAAACACTGGCCCACAGCCCCCACTATTTGAAGCCCGTCGCGGAGCTTTACCTGAAAGTGAACGGGGAGTGCGGGCTGAGTGAGAAGCTGAAGCAGCTCGTCATCCTGAAGACCTGCAAGCTGGATCGCTGCAAGGCGACGGTGCTGTGGCACAAGGACCTTGCCGGACGGGCAGGTTGGTCTGATGAGCAGATTGAGGCCATGGACAGTTTCCACGACAGCGATCTCTTCAATCACTACGAGAAGGATGCACTGACTCTGGCGGAATACGTGCTTAAGAGCCCCGATGACATTCCTGAAGCGGCCTTTTGGACCACTCTGGACAATCATTTCACTTCGGACCAGGTGGTGGAGATGATCACCCTGATCGGGTTCTACAACATGGTCAATCGATTCCTGCTGGCCATCGAAGTCGCGCCGGACCCGATCCCTGTGGAGAGTATCTAACGTCCCCTCTTTCCGGCCTGACCAGCTCAGTTCTTCAAAGGCTCCGAGAGCTGACCAGAGCCGGAAGGTGCGATGCCAGTCCTCCGGCTTCGCAAGATCTCAGCAGGAAGCTTTCCGGTCTGGGAGTGGCTTGTCTGCTAGCCGCCCTGCTCGTCTTTTATTTTTCTGTACTGGATTTCGATTATTCCCAGACGAGCTTCTTCAACCTGGATCCGGTTCCGGATGCTTCTGAATACATGGCGGCAGCCGTCGCTCTGGCGGAGAGAGGAGAGTATAGGATTCAGGTGGCCGGGGAGTTTCATCCTCCGCGCTACCCTCCCGGCTACAGTCTTTTGATGCAGCCCTCTCTATGGCTGGGCGCGAATCCGGTAACGGCACCCTTCCTGACCAATTGGGTGTTCGGCTTCGCCACCATCTTGCTCATCTTTGTTGGAGTGAGCGGGCTCCACGGCGTTCTCGCCGGAGGCCTGGCGGCTCTTCTGGTGGCCACCCTTCCCATGTTCATTATTGTGTCCCGCAGTCCCATGAGCGAGGTATCAGGAGGATTCTTCAGCCTGGCGGCTTTCCTGCTTTTTTGGACGGGGCTGGAAAAGCGCCGGGAGCATCTGCTCCCCGCGGGTGCCTTCCTTCTGGGACTCAGCTTGACAATTCGGATCTCAAACGCTCTGCTAGTGTTCTTCCTGCCGGTCGTATGGCTTCTCGCTCTGAAGTCGAGAAAGGGACGTCTGGGTCTGGCTTTGTGTGCTGCCTATCTGGCAGGCCTGCTTCCGCTTCTTGTGTACTTCCAGCGCACATTTGGCCATCCGTTGGCTTCCGGATACGAGTACTGGATACCTTATTACGGGGAGGTGGCCAACGTTTTCAACTTGCGCTACGTTCTCCCCAACCTCGAGTATTTGTTCAGGGAGTGTCTGCAGCGGGAGAAGATCTTCACGCAAGCCGGGATTTTCGGACTGGGTTCGTATTTCGACTTGACTTTTCCCCTACTGGCGGCGAGCAGCCTGATGGTCAGGGACTGCGGGGTCTTGCGCTCGCTCAGCCTCGGCACCGCGTTGTACTTCCTGGGTATGTTGTTTTACTTCTTCCAGGACGGCCGGCTTCTGTGGCCAGGCTTTCTCTTCCTCGTGCCGCTGATCGCGTGCGCCGCTTCCGGTTACATGAGCCGGCTGAGCCTGAAATCACGCAGTCCGGCAGGCTGGGTTATTCTGGCTCTGCTGCTCTCGCACCTGCTCGGTTACCCCAACCGCTGGGCCAAGCCGGAACTGGTCAAGTACCTGAAAACCGGAAAGCTCCGACAAAGACCCCTCAGATACGAGCTGTGCATCCGCCTGACGGAAATGATGGACGAAGCAAGGGCTGCCGTTTTCACCGATCTTGAAATGCCCTATGTATATGTCCTGACGGGTGCGTCTTACGGGGTCTATCCCTTGACGCCGCAGCATTCCTACCGTTTCAACACCGTTGTCCTGAGGATGGATCAGACTCGGATTCGAGCTGCGCTTGAACGAGCTTTGGAAAACGATCGAGAAGTCTGGGCTCTCGTGGGCGACACGCCGCTATCCGCTCTCGAGGAACATCTGCCGCTGCCGGAGGGGTATTCCTGGAAGCGACGGCTGGTGCTCAAGAATGACCACGGCCTGGCCCAGGCTGCACTAGAATCCGAGTAGACACAAGGAAGTACTACAATGACTCCGGGCTTTCCACCATGAAATCGCGCACCATTCTTCACGTCGATATGGACGCCTTTTACGCTTCCGTGGAGCAGCGGGAGCGACCGGAGTTGAAGGGCAAGCCGGTGATCGTCGGAGCTGATCCAAAGGCCGGGAAAGGCCGGGGTGTGGTGGCTGCCTGTTCCTACCAGGCTCGCGAGTACGGCATCCACTCTGCTCTTCCGATTTCACGTGCCTGGCAACTCTGTCCGACCGCCATTTATGTGAGACCTAACGGGCCCCTCTACGGAGAGGTCTCAGGCCGGATTATGGAGATCCTGCACCACTTTACGGACCTGGTGGAACCGGTTAGCATTGACGAGGCGTTTCTGGACGTCAGCGGATCCTCACGCCTGTTTGGAGATGGGAAAAGCATTGCCCGTGCCATCAAGGATCGTGTTCTGAAGGAACAGGAACTGACTTGTTCGATTGGAGTTGCGACCAACAAGTTTGTGGCCAAAACTGCCAGCGAAGCCGACAAACCGGACGGCCTGTACATCGTACCGATGGGCGAGGAAAGGAACTTTCTGGCTAGTCTCCCAATTCGCAAGATGTGGGGCGTGGGACCCAGGTCGGAGGAACGGCTGAAGGGTTGGGAGGTTCGGACCATTGCCGATATCGCCCGACGGGAGCAGTCTTTCTGGGTGGAAAAACTGGGCAAGTACGGGGGTCACCTGTGGCATCTCTCTCAGGGAATCGACGACCGTCCGGTGCAGCCGTCCAGGGCGCTCAAGTCACTGAGTCACGAAGCGACATTCGAGACGGATTGCAGTGACTTCGAAGAGATCAGGAAGACGCTTCTGTCGCTGAGCGAGAAGGTAGCTCGGCGTTGCCGGAAACATGGTCTGGAAGGTTCTTGTGTACGCCTGAAGTGGCGGTTCGAAGATTTTTCCACCTTCACGCGCCAGCGAAAACTGGGTGAATCCACTGAAGATGCTCAGCGGATCTTTGCGGTGGCCCTGGACCTGTCGAGGGACTTCTTTCCGCTGACCCGGGCGGTCCGTCTTGTAGGAGTGGGTGTATCGGGTTTTGAGGAGAGGCGAAGTACTTCCCAGCCGGCGCTTTTTGGCGGCTCCGAGAGGAGAAAACGGAGCCTGGACGACAGTGTCGATCGAATCGCAGAGCGCTTCGGTGGTCACTCCATTCGCAAGGCCAGTCTCCTCGATCGCCACCTCGAAGAGGAGGAAGGGTTCACTTCGTTCTTGACAGACTAAACGCTGATCCCGGTTCCGTGTTCCCCGCTTCGTGGGTTGCTATTCTTGCGGCGCCTTCGGGACGCGCCTGAACTCCATGCGGATCTGGTCTTTGACCATGGCCAGGGCTTCCTCTTCACTGCGGCCCAGAGCGGAAAATGGCCGGATACGCACAAAGAGACCCTCACGGGGGACCCGTGCAGAGATCATTACAAAGGCACCGAGGGACTCCTGCTCGAGATGGAAGGTTATGCCCTTGTGTTCCCGGGTCATCGTTCCCGAAGTATAGGTTTCCAGATGTCAGATTCCAAGTCTAAGAAACCCGGAACCCGGAACCCGGACAATCCCGTCTAGAACCGTACCCGAAACACGAAAGCTGGATCCTTCAGCCGGGTCAGCCCTCCGGGAGCCCGGACGTGGCGGTCAAGTCGCAACGGATTCCAGGCCAGGATGAGACGGGGCTTTGGTAGTCGCTCAGACAGATGGAGACGAACTTCGCTACCAAGGGAACTGCGCCAGATCCGGTTGGTGGAAGCTACCTGGTGTGCCAGACGCGGATCCGACTGTGAAAAAAGCATGCCCGCATCCGCGAAAGGCACTAGGCTGACCAAGCGGTGTAACCGGTGTTCATACTCGCTGCTGAGGCTCAACGTGGTGTCTCCCCCGATCGGGATCAGTTCACCAGCCACCTCCCCCCCAGGGCCCGCTCGAAGGAGGGAATCCTCTCAGCTCGCCACCGTTCAGGAAGAGTCTTTCCGAAAAAGGCCCGCCGCCTCCGAAGAATCGGGTCCAGGCAGCTTTGAATCGCAGGCTCAGAGGACGGTCATCTGGTTGGCCGGGGACTGGAAAGTGGACCTTCCACGAGGCATCCGAGCCCCAGTTCCAGGAGTCCAGCGTCCCATCGAAGACCGAGAATCGCTGGCCGACCTGGACCTGACGGGCAGCGCGACGGGTTTTCTCGTCAAGCTGCCAGGAAGGCCGGAGTACCCAGTGCAGGCCCGGTTCGGGTTCCCGGATCTTCTCGACCCTTGAGTCAAGGGAGAGGCTGTGATTCCGAGAGAGATGGAAGCGGGTGGAGCCGCTCAATCCATGGCTCTTGCGGAAGAAGAGCCGGCGCAGCTGCTCGTCGACGGCGGGCAGTCGAAGTCCCGTACTGCGGCGGACGAAACCTACAGCCAGATCGACGGGAAGACTGGAGCCAACCAGTTGGCGAAAAGCTGTTCCCAGAACTAGCTCGGAAGAGTTCGGGGCTATCTGAAGTTGGAGCCCCGTCTTTTCTTGCAGTCCAATGAGATTGGAGATCGCGTAGAACACCGACAATTCCATATCGTGGAGCCCGCCAGGTCCTGCGGAGAATTGCACCCTTTGCCGATCCCTTTCGTGGAGATGTATGAGCAGGTCCGCTTCCTTTTCCTCCGCATGAACCGTGATTTCCACGTCGTCTCGTTCGATGGAGGTCAAGGCTCCAGTTCTCAGGAGAGCCTTCAGGCTCTGTTCCAGGTTGCGCGGATCCAGCGGTCCGGACTCACGCAGACGAAGCTCGCGACGATAGAAGGAATCCGAAAACACGGAATCCCCGTCGAACTCAATCTTGCGGATGGACAGAGCGGGGAGGATTTGAAACGACACTTCCAGATCCACGGACAGAGTCACTCGATTCACCCGAAGCTGGATCTGGATGTCGGAAAGAAAACGACCGTCTTTCCGAAAGTGCGCCACTAGATTCTGGCGGAGATCGACGAGCTCGGCTTCTGAGTAATACTCACCCTTTCGCGGCGTCTCCACCGGCAGTCCATGGCCCGGCGGGGGGAGTTGAAGGTGCCCGTACCGAAACCGGGGCCCTTCCTCAATGGAGAGTCGCAGGTTAGCACGATAGCCCGGTTTGCCGGCAGGGAGCGGAATCGGCCACCTATCGGGGCCCTCAATCACCTCAATCGAAGGTCCTTTCAGTGTGGCCTCCAGGAACCCGCGGTCCCGGTAGGCCTTTCGGATCCTCAGGATTCCTTCTCGGATTCTACTGATTCGGTTCGAATCACCAAGGAGCTGCTTCAGGGTCTTGTCGCAAACCTCGTGATTTCCCTCCGCGTAAACCCTGATCGAAGAGACTCTCGGCCCTTCCACGATATGGAAGACGAAAGGCGCAACCCCGGGTTTCACTTCCGTAAGCAGGTGGCCCCGATCTTGATAAAAGAACTCGAGAAGTTGTCTCGACCGCTTTAGCTGATCAGGTTCTGCCCGGCTCAGATCCGTGAAGTGAACATCGTGTGTAGCAAGGTATTCGAGCAACTCGTGCTCGGGGAAAGATGCGTTGCCCGATATGGTGGTTGCGTAAAGAGACAGGGGCGAGAGTATGGCGAGTAACAGGCACCAGATGAGTCGCATAAGCCTGATTCAGAACCTTCTTCGTATGGAGCGCAGGACCCGGGAAAAGGTTCATTACTCGGGGAGTCAGGAGGTCTCGGAGGGGCCGTAGTATCCTTTGCGGTGTCTCACCACCAGACGCTTGGCTTTCACCAGCTTGACCTTGATCTTCCGGTACTTTCCATCGCGCTGAGTCCTGGTCGGCGTGTAGGTCAGGCTGTAGAGGCTTCTCAGTTCCTCGTCAATCAGGGTGAAGGCGTGGTGCAGTTGTTCAGCCGAGTATGGAAAAAAGGCTCGTCCCCCGGTCCTCTGCGCGAGTTCGTCGAGAATCTTCTCTCCCCGCTGGTCACCGCTGGCTCCAATCCGATTGGTCCCGATTGCATAGACAGTAATGTTGTTCTTTTGGACCAGGTCCAGGGCTTCTTTGGAGGAATGAGTGCTGTCCAGATCAGCCCCGTCGGAAATGACTATGACCGTATTGCGCCGCTGAGGGATGTTCAACTTGTCGCGTGCCACGATGAAGACCGCATCGAGGAGCGCGGTTCCGCCGCCCGCCTGCAGGCCTTTCAGTTGGCGGGCGATCTCAGTGAGCTGATTTGTGAAGTCGGTGATGAGGGTGACCCCGGTGTCGAACTCGGCCACCATGGTCCGGTCTCTTGGTTGCATCACCGAGAAGACGAAGTTGATGGCCGCCTGCTTCTCAAAGTCCAGTTTCGTCCTCACGCTGGCGCTCGTATCAATCAGGATCGCAATGCTGAGTGGGAGCTTCGACTCGATCCCGAAGTTGGTAATCGTCTGGGCCCGTCCATCCTCCATGACACGAAAGTTTTCCCGCTTCAGGTCGGTGACTGAGCGGCCCTGCTTGTTGGTGACGGAGACGAGCAGGTTTACGGCGTCGACTTCGACAAAGATCTCCGTGGTGGGCTGGGGTTGTTGCTGGAGGGCAAGGGATGTACCTGCCAGGAGACAGGGCGAGGCCAGCAGCGTAAGCCATCTGTAAATTGCTTGATCCTTGAGCATTCCTCCAATCACCTCAAACATTCCTCCAATCAATGTAGCAATTCGTCGAAAGCCGAATCAAACTGGTTTCGGGCGGGACTCGGTGCGAGCTCTGATGCAGACTCTCGAAATGTTTACTTTTGGTCCGAAAAACCTCAGAATAAGCGCTTTACCATGGCTGGGCTGGAACACAAGAAGAGGCTCCTGGACGATACCATCCGCGCCATCATGGAGGATTGGTACGAGCGCTGTAAGCCTCACTATGTGACCGTCGAAGAGAGTCGTCAGCTCGGAGTGGAGCCAGAGCTCAAGCATTTCAGCGATGAGTCGAGTTACAGAATCAAGTTTGGTCGAGCCGATGATCTGGATGTGACCTACGGTCTCAATCTCCTCGAAGAGCAGGGAGAACTCTTCATTGTCTCCAGCGTCAACAACAAGACGGCCGGGTTTGATCTGGATGCATTCATCGACCGGCTCAAGGCCTACTACTGGCGGGCCCGCAACGAGAAGCCCTGGACGCGGCCTGCCTTCGACAGCTACACCTATGAGGATGTCATGCCCTTTGAGCCTCACCTGGGAGGAACAGTCTTCCTCGACGCCCGGAAGAGCAAGGCTGACATCGTTCGCCTGCATTTCTTGTTGAATCCTGACCATGAAGATCAGCTGCTCGCTGAGCCTGAGATCCTTGGAGATCTTGTGGAAAACTATTGTCTTTCGCCTCTTCGCCGGATTTTTGCCGAGGCCTACCGAAAGAAACCCTGAACCGGTGCAGCCCTGACAAGGGGCCACTGAGATCAGGAACAAAATGAGAATTGGGATACCGAGAGAGGCTGATTCCCAGGAGACGCGCACACCCATTATTCCGCCCGGACTGAAGAGCCTGGTTGATCTGGGAGCGGAAGTGATCTTCGAGGCCGGACTTGGAATAGCCGCCGGCTTTCCAGACCAGGCCTACCTTGATGAGGGAGGGCGGGAGGCCGCACGAGAGGAAACTCTGTCTGGCCCTGAAATGATTTTGGGTCTCGCCCCTCCCAGGGTGCTCGATATATCACTGCTCAAGCCCGGCACCATCTACATTGGGTTCCTGGATCCCTTTGGTCGGCGCGATCTGCTAGAGGTGCTGGCCCGGCAGGGTGTGTCGGCGCTGAGCATGGAAATGATTCCGAGGATCACGAAGACCCAGAAAATGGACGCTCTCAGCTCGCAGGCCAACCTGGCGGGGTATGTTGCCGTGGTGCTCGCCGCCGGCCATCTGAACCGGATACTTCCCATGATGACAACCCCGGCAGGCACGATTCCTCCGGCTCGCGTCTTTGTGATCGGTGCCGGTGTGGCCGGTTTGCAGGCAATTGCTACAGCCAGGCGGCTGGGAGCCCGGGTTCAGGCTTTCGACACGCGACCCGAGGTAGAAGAACAGGTCCGCTCGGTGGGAGCTCGGTTCCTGAAAGTCGACCTGGGAGAGACCGGATCCACCCAGCAGGGTTACGCTCGGGCTCTTACCAGTGAACAGATGGCAATCCAGCAGAAGGCGATGGAGAAGGTGTGTCACCAATCGGACGTCGTGATCACCACCGCCCAGATTTTCGGACGGCAAGCTCCCCTGATCATTCACAATCATGTTGTGGCGGGAATGAAAGCGGGGAGCGTAGTCGTGGATCTGGCGGTGGAAAGCGGCGGCAACGTGGAAGCTTCAGAGGCGGGGAAAGTGGTCGATCAGGGCGGCGTCAAGATTGTCGGCCTGAGGAATCTTCCCGGCCTGGTTCCGGCTCACTCCAGCCAGGTCTATTCCTCCAATCTAGTCAACCTCGTTTCTGAGTTCTGGTCTGACGAGAAAAAGAGGTTTGTACTCGATCTGGAAGACGAGATCATCCAGGGCAGTTTGATCACTCACGACGGTAGTATTTGCCACGATCGTTTCAAGGACTCGTGACCAAAGATCATGGAAAACGTTTTTCTTGCTTTCATCCTGACTCTGTCTATCCTGCTGGGGCTTGAACTCATTTCAAAGGTTCCCTCTACCCTGCATACTCCGCTCATGTCCGGAGCCAACGCCATCTCCGGAATCACTCTGGTGGGGGCACTTCTGGCAGCCGGTTCGAGCCGAACGGAGATGGGCATCATTCTCGGCACCGCGGCGGTCTTTTTCGCCACCATCAACGTGGTGGGTGGCTACTTCGTGACGAACCGGATGCTGGCCATGTTCCGGAAGAGAGATCGAGCCTCGAGAGAATGAACATCTGGATCAACTGGGTTTACATTCTGTCCGCTCTTCTCTTCGGCCTGGGTCTGAAGATGCTCAGCTCTCCCGCTACGGCCAGGCGAGGGAATCTTGTCTCCGCCGTTGCCATGTTCCTGGCCGTCGCTTCCACGCTCTTCCATCACCAGATCATCGACTTGCGATGGATCGCAGGAGGTGTAGCCGCGGGAGCCGTAGTCGGCTGGATAGCCGCTCGATTCGTGGCCATGACTGCGGTGCCCGAAATGGTTGCCCTGTTCAACGGTTTTGGAGGAGTTGCCAGCCTGCTGGTGGCCTGGGCGGAGTTCCAGGCCCGGACTGGTATGGCGGACTTCTCGGCTGTACCCATCTTGCTGGCTACCCTGATTGGTGGTGTCACCTTTACAGGGAGCCTGGTGGCCTTCCTCAAGCTCCGCGATTTTTCGGTGGGCGGGTTGCGGAGCGGCAAAGCTCTCCTTTTTCCCGGTCAGCAGGTTCTCAACGGGCTGATGTTTGCAGGGGCCGCGGGGGCGTGTGTCTGGCTGATTCTCTATCCGGAAACCCAGTCACAATTGTATTGGATCATCATCGGGGCCTCCTTCCTGCTCGGTATCCTGGCTGTGATCCCGATTGGCGGGGCGGACATGCCGGTGGTCATCTCTCTGCTCAACAGCTATTCCGGGCTGGCTGCCTGCGCGGCCGGCTTCGCTGTTCAGAACAACATTCTCATCGTTGCCGGGTCACTGGTCGGAGCCAGTGGAATCATCTTGACCAAAATCATGTGCAAGGCCATGAACCGGTCTCTCTCGAACGTTCTTTTTAGCGGATTCGGGGCCGTCGCAACCGGAGGTGACGTCGGTGCCGAGGGAGAGGCCCGGCCGATCACGGCTGAGGATGTCTATTACATTCTGGAAGCAGCCAGCTCGGTTGTGTTCGTGCCCGGCTATGGTCTGGCAGTGGCTCAGGCTCAACACGCGGTCAAGGAACTTGGCGAGCTGTTGGAGGCCAACGGCAGTGAAGTCCAATATGCCATCCATCCGGTGGCGGGTCGGATGCCCGGGCACATGAATGTCCTGCTGGCCGAGGCTGATGTCCCCTATGATCAGCTCACCGAGATGGATGACGTCAATCCCGTCATGGAGAGCGTGGACGTGGCCATGGTGATCGGGGCAAACGATGTTGTCAACCCGGGTGCTCGGGATGATGAGACTTGTTCAATCTACGGGATGCCCGTTATCGAAGTGGACCGCGCCAGAACGGTCATTGTCAGCAAGCGGTCCATGGCCGCGGGGTTCGCCGGCATTCAGAATCCTCTCTTCTTCAAAGACAACACGCGGATGCTCTTCGGGGACGCCAAAGCGAGCCTTCGGGAGCTTATCGCCGAGTTCAAGCACTGAAGAGTTCCGAGTTCCGCGTTCCGCGTGAATCGAGTATCCTCAATAGCGGAAGAACGGATGTCATGAAATGGATCATTATGACAGTTTTGCTGCTGGCGGCCGGCCTGTCGTTTGGGGCGGGCGTCCAGGATGAGGAATCGGTGCCGGCAAGACCGATCAATCTATCGGCCAAGGTAGAGTTCCAGGGTGCCGTAGCCGTTGCCCGGTTGAAGTGGCAGGATGAATCGGACAACGAGCTTGGATTCGAGATTCTTCGTTCCGACAACGGCAAAGACTTTACGGTTGTGGGCTTTGTGGGCTCCAACACGGACCGCCACCAGGACAAGGTCGGTAAGTACGTGAACGGGGCGTTCGCCTATCAAGTACGGGCCTTCAATGAGCACGGTAAGAGCGAAGAATCCAATACAGCCTCCGCGTGGTTCTAGGATTCCATGGCCAGCTTTGCCATAGGGGACGTTCACGGCTGCTACAAATCGCTGGCCCGTCTGCTCGAGGTGATTGAATACCGGCCGGGCGCCGACATGATTTGGATGGTTGGCGACCTCGTCAACCGGGGCCCGGCTTCTCTGGCTGTGACCCGCTGGGCGGCCGGAAGTGCAGGAATTGACTCCATTCTCGGAAACCACGATCTGTACCTCCTGGCTTGTGCCCATGGCGTGGCTGAGCCCCGAGAGAGAGACTCTCTGGATGAATTTCTGGGCGCTTCTGATCGTGCTCGGCTCGTGGACTGGTTGTTGAGGCGCCCACTGATCGCCGAGTGCGAGAATCAGATGATCGTCCATGCCGGTCTGCTGCCGCAGTGGACGATCGAGACCGCGAAAGAGCTGGCAGCCGACGTCGAAAACCAACTTCGTGGGCCTCGGGCCGCCGGTTTCTTGAAACAGTTGTTCGAAGACCGAAATGCGATCTGGGATCCGAAGCTCGGCTCCCGATCCCAAACGGTGGCAGCGGCTCAGGCTTTCACCAGACTCAGGACGTGCCGGCCGGACGGTGTGCCGTGCTTCAGTTTTACGGGTCCTCCCGAGGCTGCACCCCATCCCTGCAGGCCCTGGTATGAGCTTCGCCGGGCGGACGAAGCGAGGATAGTCTTTGGGCACTGGGCAGCGCTCGGTTATCGTCGCCTTCCCAATTCCTGCGCTCTCGATTCCGGGTGCGGCTGGGGCGGAGAACTGACTGCGGTCAGGCTGGATGACGGGAAGGGATTCTGGGTTGACAACCTGGACTTGGCCAGCTCCAGCAACTCGTAAAAACGAGGGATCGATTCGATCCTGACCAGTTGCTGCTGGATGTCCCGGATGCCCCGTGCTCCCTTCAGGTAGCGCGCCACATGTTTCCTGATCAGCAGGAGGGACAGCCGCTCTCCGTAGAAGTCAATCATGGCGCGAAAATGCAACCCCAGGAAGTCGGCCTTCTCCTCGAATCCGATCTCATCTCGATCTCTCCTCTGGAAGATCCAGGGATGGCCGATGGCTCCGCGACCAATCATGATCGCAGCGCAACCTGTGTGATCCTTCATCCGCTCAATGTCCGCTCTGCTCTTGACATCCCCATTCCCGATCACGGGGATGCGGACGGAATCCACAATCTCCGCAACTGCATCCCAGTTGGCGCTTCCACGGTAAGCCTGGTCCCTGGTCCGACCGTGTACGGCAACCAGCGAGGCACCCGACTTCTCGAGGACCCGGGCTACTTCCAGATAGTTCAGTGACTCCTCGGTCCAGCCGAGTCTGATCTTGGCAGTGACCGGAACGCTGAGGAATCTGGTCAGGTTCTCGAAAATGGAGCCGATCTTGCTAGGGTTCTTGAGGAGAGCCGCACCGGCCCCCCGACCGCTGACCTGGCGCACCGAGCATCCCATATTGAGGTCGATCACGTCCGGGCCAAACTGCTCGATATGTCTGGCCGCTTCGACGATCCGTTGCTCGTCGCTGTCGAAGATCTGGAAGACAACGGGACGCTCCTCCTGGCGATAGCGGAGCATTCGACGGGTCCGTTCGCTCTTGCCGTGCAGGATTGCCAGGGCGGAAACAAACTCCGTATAGCTCATCGCCGATCCCATCCGGCGGCACAACGAGCGAAAGGGAAGGTCACTGAATCCCGCCATGGGGGAGAGAATCAGGTCCCCCGTGACAGAGATATTACCGACTTGAAAAGGCATTCCACTCTCTTCACATTACACCAGAGTTCCTGCGGAGGTCTTTGCTACCTTCGATCTTCGACCCGTTTGATTTCGGGGTGCCGCCCGGCTTGGGGGTTCGTGCCTTCGACCGGCCTCAGAACCCGTGTCAGGTGGCGGGAAAGAACCGGCAAGACCTCCTCGATCGAGATTTCGCGTTTCAGCAGGTCCGACATAGAGGTGACCGGACACCCCGGAATCCCGCACGGATCGATTCCTTCGAAGTAGCGCAGGTCGGTGACTACGTTCAAAGCAAATCCATGCATAGTGACCCATTTCTTGACGGCGATTCCAATCGATGCCAGTTTGCCCTGAGAGGTCCAGATCCCGGTCAGGCTTTCACGTCTGCCGGCGTTCAGACCAAAATCGCGGACGGTCCGGATGAGGCACTCCTCCAGCTTCCGTAGGTACAAATGAACGTCACGCCCGCGCTGGCGCAAATCCAGAATCGGGTAGCCCACTAGCTGACCGGGGCCGTGATAGGTGATGTCTCCTCCGCGGCAAATAGGGACGGTTCGGATCGATCCGTGTGCTGCCTGAGCCGGGGATCCTTGTCCCCGCCTCCCCACAGTGAACACATGAGGGTGCTCGAGCAGGAAGATTCTCTCCGAAATCACCCCACGACTCAGGGACTCAAGCGTCTGCGTTTGCAAATCAAGGGCCTTGTCGTAGTCGACGAGGCCTAGCGTTTCGATCTTCACTCCCCCCATTCTACCTCTTGTGTTCCGAGTTCCTGGTTGTTTGTCGTCGCAGAAAGAACTCGCCCGCCAGGTGAGGCCCAAAGCTGCTAGAATCTGGGCATCTTGCCACTGAAGAGAATCAACCGGGTTATCTACCAGGAGGTTATTCCCCCCAGCATTCTGGCCTTCGTGGTCTTGACCTTTGTTGTCTTCAGCCGGGAATTTGGGCGATTCGCCGAGTTGCTGATCAAGAAGAATGCAGATGGCCTGACCATTCTGAAAGTGATTGGCTATCTGCTGCCCAGCATCCTGGTTTTCACGGTTCCCATCGCCTTTCTGGTTGGCGCGCTGATTGGCTTCAGCCGACTCTCCTCTGAGAGCGAGGTTGTAGCCATGAGAGCAGGCGGGGTTAGCCTGCTCCAGATCCTGGCTCCGGTCTTGAAGCTGGGCGGCGGTGTGTCGCTGCTCACTCTCGTTCTGACGCTGTTTCTACTTCCTCTGGGGAACTGGAATCTAAAACTCCTTCGGAGTGAGATCGGAGTTCGTCCAGCTCGTTCGCAGATTAAGCCGAGGGTCTTCAATGAGGATTTTCCCGGCACTCTTCTCTACGTTCACGACGTGGAAGTGGGCAGTGACATCTGGCAGGGTGTCATGCTGGCCCACGCCAAAGAAGAGGGAAGGCGCCAGGTCATCCTGAGCAGGACCGGGCAGATTGTGGTCGATCGTGAGGGCAGTCAGCTCCAGGTGTTTCTGGAAGACGGAGCCAACTATGACTTCAATGAAAGTGACCCTGCCAAGTACAGCGTGACCAGTTTCGGGTCGCTGGGTGTTGCAATCGATTTGCCCCAGGTGGAACCGGTGGCTCGCCGGCCCAAGAAGCCGGCCGACAAGTCCCTGCAGGAATTGCTCCGGGACTCCAGCCAGGCTCCCGGAGAAGTAGAGTTTCAGAGCCGCGTCGAAATCCACAGGCGAATTGCCCTGGCCTTTGCCCCGCTGGTGTTTGCCGTCCTTGGGGTCACCCTCGGAATTCGGGCCCATCGGGGAGGCCGCGGCTATGGATCGATTGTCAGTCTAGTCGTCGCGTTTACCTTTTACATGTTGTTTGCGACAGGCTCGAGAATGGCCGGCCAGGGGGCGATCCACTGGATTGTCGGTGTGTGGGGAGCCAATTCCCTGCTCGGTCTTGCTGCGCTGGGCAGTCTTCGCTTCGCCTCGCTGGCCTCGGGTGATGGTTCGTTTTTTTGGAGCGGAAGCCGCCTCGGCAGGATGCTTTCAAGAGTGGGTCACGTGATCCGGCAGACGGGAAGGAAACTGCATCTGGTGCATCGGAGGCTGGAGCGCCGCCGCCGGCCGCGAGTTCGGATCGGTCTCACTCGAGTTGCGGACTTCTACCTGATGAGAACCTTTCTGATCTACGCTTTCCCGACCCTTCTAATCTGCCTGGGCCTGTTTTACCTCTTTACTTTCTTTGAACTCATCGATGATCTGGTTGACAACGATCAGCCCTACTCGCTGCTGGCCGAGTACTTTCTCTACCTTCTGCCCCACGCGCTGATGATGCTGATTCCGATTTCCATGCTGATTGCAACTCTGACCACCTTCGGTCTGCTCGAGAAGACGGCTCAGTTGATTGCATTCAAGGCCAGTGGGGTCAGCTTGTATCGGCTGGTAGTGCCAGTCGTTATGGTGGCTCTCCTGGTCAGCACCGCCACTTTTCTTCTTCAGGAGTACGTGCTGCCGTATGCCAATCAGCGCCAGGACAATCTTCGAAATCTCATCCAGGGGCGTCCGATTCAGACTTTTTACCAGCCCGGCCGGAACTGGATTTTCGGAGAAGACAACCGGCTCTACAACTACAACTACTTCGACCCTGATCGGAACCTCTTCGCTCAGATTTCGGTTTACGAGATCGACATTTCAGGCCGCAGGCTCAACCGGCATATCTATGCCTATCGTTCTTTTTGGGATCGAGAGCGCCAGGCCTGGCGCTTGCGGCGAGGTTGGATCCGCGACCTGAGACAAGAGCGTGAGGGCTTTGCGCCTTTTGAAGAGATGCTTCTCGAGCTGCCTGAGAAGCCCGACTATTTCGTCCGCGAAGTGAAAGAGTCGAGCAAAATGACTTATACGGAGTTGAGCCAATACCTGAATAACCTGCAGGAAGCCGGACTTGAAGTAGACCACCTGCGCACCGATCTCCATACCAAGATTGCTCTCCCGTGTGTCAGCCTCATCATGGCGATACTGGGCGTTCCCTTCGCCTTGTCTATAGGCCGGAAGGGTGCTCTCTATGGTATCGCTGTCGGAGTGTTTCTGGGGATCTTCTACTGGGGAGCTTTTGGTGTGTTCGGGGTGCTGGGAACCAACGGTTTTCTGGCGCCTCTGCTGGCGGCCTGGGGACCCAATCTGGTCTTCGGATCGAGCAGTCTAGTGCTTCTGCTCAGTGCTCGCACCTGAGTCTGAAATCCCCCCTCTCCAAATCTGAAATCTGGAATGATTCAGTCGATCCAGACTCGAACGTGTTCATCATTGGACTGGACTTCAACCAGATCGGCCCCTCCCAGGGAAGCCAGCGTTTCCACTGCTCCCGTCAGATTGAGCTCGTCGCCCGTTCCGGAGAGCAGCGCATCGACCACCGGGACCGGGATTCGGACATGGATCTGCTCCTTGGACCCTTCATCCGTGTCGACGAGAAGATTGTTCTCATCCAGCGTTACGCGAATATTCTCCTCTTCGGTCTGGACATTGGCGAGCTCATAGGTCCCGTCGCTCTTGAGAGCGTTCCAGATCTCTCGCAGTTGTTCAATTCCGAGCTCCTGTCCGCCCATCTGGATGTGGTCACCCCTCAGGTGACCCACCTTGTCTTCCAGGAGTGGCAGAAAGGCTGAGATCACCGAAACGGGAAGATTGACGCTCACTTTCTCCAGTTCACCCTCTTGAACCCTGATGTGCAGGGTACTGCTCTGGGTCCAGGCGAGTGAGCTTCCCAGGAAGAGAACCAGCAGAAGGATCGAAATGTTTCTTTTCAGTTGCATCGAAAAACCTCCGTTCATTGCTAGATAGAACGGAGCTGGGACCGGAAATGTTCACAAGCTTCTTCGGGTTCGGGGTTCGGGGTTCTGGGTTCTAACGAAAGGGCCGGATTCCATCAAGCACCCAGAACCCAGCACCCAGAACCTACAACCCCGTGTGCTACCATGGTCCAATGCGGCAGGTGACTCGAAACCTGGGAATTGCGAGTCGTCTTTTCATCAAGCAAGGCCTGCCCGTCAATCTCATCTTTTTCGTCACCTCCAAGTGCAATCTCTTGTGCCGACACTGCTTTTACTGGGAAGAACTCAATCTTCCCAAAAACGAGCTCTCCCTGGATGAGATCGAGAAGGTGGCGCGCAGCCTGCCCAATCTTCTCTCACTGTCGCTGACAGGCGGTGAACCCTATCTGCGGCCCGATTTACCTGACATTGCTGCCGCCTTCGAGACCTATTCACGGGTCAGAAACATTCAGATCCCCTCCAACGGTCTCATGGTCGAGAGGACGATCGAGAGAGCCGCTGAACTGCTCGAGAAAGTCAGACATGCTCGGGTCTGCACAGGAGTGTCTCTGGACGGGCCAAAGGCTATTCACAATGAGATCCGGCAGAACGAGCGCAGCTTTGACCAGGCGATTCGCTGCCTGGCGGAGTTCAAAAAGCTGAAAAAGCAGCATCCCAATCTTTCTGTCGGTGTCGCGCTCACGGTCTCCTCAGCCAATCAAGACCGGCTGCCCGAGTTCTATCGTTATGTAGCGGAGGATCTCCAGCCAGACGCCATCACGATTACATTGACAAGAGGGAATCCAATTGATCCTTCGCTCAAAGAAGTGAACCTGGACCACTACCAGCAGTTCGCCGACCAAGTGATCAGCTACCGGAAAGCCCATCCTCTCACCAATAGCTGGTCGGATCGCCTGGTGATTGCCAAGGAACGGGAAACTTACCGTCTGATTGAAGAAGCTGCCGGTGCCACTTCCCGAATCTCACCCTGCTACGGCGGTCAGTTGATCGGGATACTGAGTGAAACCGGCGAGGTCTACGTGTGTGAGACCCTGGACAAGAGCATGGGCAATGTCCGGGACTTCAACTGTGATTTTGCCGGGTTGTGGTCGGCCCGCCAGGCCAAGGAAGCCCGCAGCTACCAGCAGGAGTTGGGTTGCCAGTGCACGTATGAGTGTGCCATGAGCGTCAATACCCTGTTCAACCCCCGCCGGGCAGCGCGTATTCTCTGGAACTCCTTTTGAGGCCCCATGAAAAAGCGGGAGAGGGCTCAGGGCGGAGAACGTTTAAATTCCCGGCCGTAGCCCTGAGTTCTCTCCCGCTTTTCTCCCCCGAGGAGCCCCGGGCCGAGGCCGGTAGGATTGACATGGCCGTCTGCCAGCTTTCAAGTTGGAGGAACTCTGGTGGTGGATACCGAGAGTGGGAGGGGGCTCAGTGCTGCGTCCGGGAATTTAAACGTCCGCTTCACTGAGCCCCCTCCCACTCTCTTGACGTTTCCTGGGCCTCAGGGCCGCTGCCCCCGCCTCCCAATGGAATCTCTATGTGGGAGAGTCGTCCCCGGCTGTGCGCCAGTTCTTTAGATACGCGCGCAGCGTAAAGTACTCAGCTGCCAGCATTTCAAAGAACAGAAACCCTGCTGCCTGGAGGGCAAAGACCAAACCTCTGGATCTCCTGCAGAGTCGCAGGAAGCGTAAATTGGCGAACCCGAAGAGGCTGAGAAGGAGCAGGAAACCGATCAGTAGAGCCGGCTGCCTCAGCGCCAGCAGCCCGATCGCCAGGGCGGGGCCGGGGATCGCCAGTGAGAGGATCCTTGTCCACCGGTGAGCCCGCAGAGAGAAGGCTCGCTCCTCGCGACTCAGATCCAGCCTGGTCAGGTCCTGAATACGGCGGGCATTCTCGCGCATGGCCCCGGAGAAACTGTATTTCTTCAGGTGAACAGCGTTGATTCGACGGTCGATCACAAAGCGGTAGCCACGACTTCCCAGGGTAACGCCCAGCTGAAAATCTTCGCCTGTCTCGCGACTGGGATTGAATCCATCGTGGCTTCGCAAGAGTTCCTTCTGGACACAGAAAACAGGGGTGTGAATGTAAGGACTGAGAGGGTTGGTGGCCAGGTATAGATGACGGGTATAGAGGTTCTTATAGTTGGATAGGAAATCCCGGTGGGGGATCTCTTCCGCATACATTCCGAGAACCCCGGCGACCTCAGGCCGGTGAGAGTAGAGATCGAGAGTCTCACGGATCCATTCGATGCTCCTGGCTGGAAGGAGCACGTCACAGTCAAGGAAAAGCACATGGGGGTGAACAGCCTGCTCCAGCCCCTTGTTCCGTGCCCCGGCAGGGCCGGTTCGGACCTCCAGCGAGACCAATCCCAGCTGCGAAGCTCCCTTCCACTCCTGAACCACAGATCGAGTTCCGTCTGAGGAGGCATCGTCGACAATCAGAACATCCACCTGCGTCAGGTCGTTTTCAGCCAGGGCGTCCAGGCAACGCCGAAGCGTGTCACGGGAGTTCCTGGCAGGGATAACAACACTGAGGGGGTAGGATTTCGCAAGCTCTTGCCTGGTACTGGGTCTTGCGGTCCTGCGGCGAGTGGGTGTTGCCAAGATTCCTCCTGAGTCGGTTGCCGAGTGATATAAGATATCCGCTCGAGCCTACAGAATGGAACTGCACTCGCCAATCTATCTTCTGTTCCTGCTTCCAGCCGTTTGCGTGGCCGCCCTGCTACGGCGTCCCACCGGCCGACTGCTTCTGTTTCTGGCCCTGAGTTACTGTTTCTATCTGAGCTGGAGCGCCGTCTTCATTCTCCTGCTCGTAGGGTCGTCGCTGGTCAACTTCCTGATGGGGCGACTTCTCTCTCGAAAACGGCACCCGTATGTCCTCTGCTTCGGGATCGCGGTCAACATCCTCATCTTACTCTTTGCCCGAAATGCCGGAACTTTTCTCTCCAGTTTGTTCTTCCCGGAGTCCATTCCAGGCGTGTTGCTGCCAGTCGGAGTCTCCTTTTACACCTTTCAGGCCCTGGGCTGCTTGATCGATATTTATCGCGGTTTCGACAAGAAGCCGACGCTTCTGGAGTTCCTTGTCTTCATGGCTTTCTGGCCGGTTGTTCTGTCCGGCCCGATCTGTCGGCTGCCCGAAATGCTGCCCCAGTTCAGAAAACCGACTGTTACCTGGGATCGCGGATCCGAGGGGGTTCAGCGGATCGTCCTTGGACTTTTCATGAAGGTCGTTCTGGCGGATTCCCTGGCACAGGGTGTTGACAACCAGGGTGGTGTGAACTGGGGTTTCGATCAGGTCCAGACCTGGAATCCCATTGACATCGTTTCTCTAAGCTTTGGATACGGCCTACAGCTGTTCTTCGACTTCGCCGGGTACAGCCACATTGCGATCGGGTCTGCGCTGCTGGTTGGAATCGGCCTCAGGGAGAACTTCAAGTCTCCCTTTGGGGCGACCTCTCCAAGCGACTTCTGGGGCCGTTGGCACATATCGCTCTCCTCTTGGATCCGAGACTACGTGTTCTTTCCCCTGGCGGCCCGCAAAAGGAACCAGGGTTGGCGTCTTCTTGCCGTCATTGTCGCTATGGTGGTTTTTGGAGCCTGGCACGGTCTGGCAGCCACGTTTCTAATCTGGGGTCTCTATCACGGACTGCTTCTGGCCAGCCAGAGGATGCTCAGCAAGAACTCTTTGAACTCGATCCGGCGAGTTCCCGCTCTGGGATGGGCCCTGACGTTCATCCTCATCAACCTGGGATGGATTCTCTTCCGATCAGGGAGTCTGGAACAGGCCGGTAGAATGTATGCCGCTCTGTTCTCGACCGGGCAGCCTGCGAGTCTGGCGATCGTGTTTCACGTCATGGTCATCGTGCTTTTTGGCGGACATCTCCTCCTCCTTTTCCTGAGATTGCCTTTCATCAACTGGATCGAGAGTGAACGAGGGCAACAGATTCGTCGCCTGGTGTCTCCCGCCTTTTTTGCAGCTATTTTCTTGCTGACTCTCGCCTGGGGAGAAGGCGAGTCTCCATTCGTGTATGTGCAGTTCTAAGCCGATGGACTCTGATTCCAGCAGTATGATCAGCTTGCCCGGGGAAGGGAATCTCCTGCACGACTGCATGAGCAACTGGCGCAGAAGTGAGACGTGTTTAACCGCCTGGACTCCTGGGGCAGACCCCGAGTTCGAGTCTCTCAGCTTTGAGGCGTTTCAGGGATTGTCCGAGCGAGTCGCAGGTTGGCTGGAAGAAGCCGGTGCCAGTGAGAAGGACGTGGTCATCCTCCTGGTCAGGGATCCGGCGCTTCTCATGGTTGTTTTCTGGGGTGTCGTATTGAGGGGGGCAGTTCCAGCGATTCTGGCCTATCCCAATTTCAAGATGAACCGGGAGAAATATGCCTCCGGATTGCGGGGGGTCACGAGCAGAACAGGTGCGCGCCTGGTCGTCATCGACTCGGGGTTTCCCCCAGACCTTCAGGAGACAATTCACTTGCCCGCTGCCTCCTCGCTCCGCAAGATCACACGGGCCTCGATTGACAGGGCTAATCCGTGCGGAGTCTGCCCGCCGATTACTCCAGACAACCCCGTCCTGCTGCAGCACTCGGCGGGAACTACCGGTCTCCAGAAAGGGGTTTGTCTGAATCATCGACAGGTGCTTCGCCAGCTTCGAAAACTGGCCCGGCATCTTGAACTGGACTCGACAGACTGTTTTGCAAGCTGGCTTCCTCTCTATCACGACATGGGGTTGATGACCTCTTTTCTCCTGCCCATGGCGGCAGGTCTTCCGATGGTCATTCAATCTCCTGATGACTGGGTGGTGCGGCCCGTTTCTTATTTGCAACTCGTGACCAGGTTCAAGGCCACTAGATCCTGGTTGCCAAACTTTGCCTTTTCTTTCCTGAGCAACAGAGTCCCACCCGCTCATCGAATCGGGCTCGACCTCTCCTCTCTGCGTTCTCTGGTCAATTGTTCCGAGCCGGTCGGGGACGCCGCCATGGAGTCGTTTTATGATGCCTTCCAAGCTTACGGTCTGGCAGCGTCAGCCCTGGAGACAAGTTATGCGCTGGCGGAGAATGTGTTTGCGGTGACTCACTCCACTCGCGGCCAGCCTTCCACCCGACTGGAGGTGGATGCCAACTATCTGACCATGGAGGACAGGGTTCGGGAATGGCGCGGTGCGGACGGTCGTTCTTTGACTCTGGTATCGTCCGGCACGTGTCTGGAGAATACCGAGGTGAAGATCTGCGGCCTGGACGGCAGTCGAGTCGGGGAGCAGGAGATCGGTGAAGGCTGGATCCGAAGTGATTGTCTCTTTGGCGGGTATTTTGACAGCTCCAATTGGGGCAACCGCACCGACGAAGGCTGGTTTAAAACCAGCGACGTTGGATTCCTTCGCAATGGTGAGCTGTATGTCCTGGGTCGCCTCGACGACGTCATTATCATTGGCGGCAGGAATATTCACCCCACGGATGTCGAGGAGCTGGTCTCCGGGCATCCGGCGATTCACCCTGGCCGGGCGGTTGCCTTTGGTGTCCAAAGCCTGGAGAGCGGTACGCAGGACCTAGTCGTGGTCGCCGAGGTGAATACAGATGGAGAGTTGCCCCACGCCCGTTCGATTGAAGTCGATCTGAGAGAGCGGATTGTGGCTCATCTTGGTTTCGCCCCTCGAGCAGTACGAGTGGTGAAGCCGGGTTGGATGGTCAAGAGTACTGCCGGTAAGCCGGCCCGACGGGCAACCCGAACCCGGTTTCTCGAACAAAACGCCGATCTGGTAAAGGACCACAAATGGACCCCCGATCCGTGGAACAACTGAGCAGCAGCATCATTCGGGCTCTCAAGCAAAGGGGACTGCTTCTCCCCGATACCTCGATCGATCCCGATACTCGCCTGGTGTCTTCCGGCTTGATCGATTCCTTTGGACTGGTGGAGATCCTGGAGATTCTCGAGAGTGTCAGCGGTCGCATGATCCCTCCCGGGCGCGTGAGCCCGGAGGATCTGGATTCGGTTCGGTCTATGCTCAGAGTGGCAGCCAGATGGGGAAAGAAAGCTTAATCCTGAAGGTGTATTAGAAGCATGGCGTCACACTCAGATTCGAGGAGGCAAATCCTCTCCTGGGCTCTCTACGACTGGGCCAATTCCGCTTTTGCAACCACCGTCATGGCCGGCTTTTTTCCCGTGTTTTTCTCGAGCTACTGGAGCACTCAGCATTCCGCTGCAGAAAACACTTTCAAGGTGGGTGCAATCAATGCCCTGTCCAGTCTCGCTATCGTCTTCCTGGCTCCCGTACTCGGGGCCATTGCTGACCAAGGGAGCCGCCGCAAGAAGTTCCTGATCTTCTTTGCCTACATGGGTGCTCTCTCAACCGTTAGCCTGACTGTCGTCTCGCGCGGTGAGTGGCAATTGGCAGCCCTTTTCTACGTCCTGGGAGCCATCGGGTTCTCGGGGGCGAACACTTTCTACGACGCCCTTTTTGTAGGTGTCTCTCCCCCTCGGGAGAGGGACTGGGTCTCGGCTCTGGGTTTTGGCCTGGGCTATCTGGGGGGCGGGCTTCTGTTTGCCCTGAACATCACAATGGTGACCTTCCCCGGGTTCTTTGGACTGCACAGTCCGGAGCAGGCCATCCGCGTTTCTTTTGTCAGTGTTGGTCTGTGGTGGATCGTCTTCTCAGTTCCCCTCATGCTCTGGGTCAAGGAGCCGGTCTACGGACGGAAGGCCGTCTCGAGGCTGGAGGCCACGCGCCTTGGGTTCCTGCAGCTGAAGTCCACGTTTCAGGAGGTACGAAAGCTGAGGGCGGTGTTCCTTTTCCTGGTCGGTTACTGGCTTTACATAGATGGCGTGGACACCATCGTCCGAATGGTAGGCATCTGGGCCATCTCGATCGGGCTCGACCAGCAGGACATTCTTCAGGCTTTGTTGCTGACCCAGTTTGTGGGCTTTCCCGCAGCGCTTTTCTTCGGGAAGATCGGGCAGTCGATCGGCCCCCGTCCGGCCATCCTCATCTGCATTGCCGTTTACGTCGTCACCACGATTGGTGCCACCTTTATCTCCAGCGGCCGGGACTTCTTTATTTTGGCGGCCATGATCGGTCTGGTTCAAGGAGGACTCCAGGCATTGAGCCGCTCCTACTATTCCCGTCTGATTCCAGAGGACAAGTCGGCGGAGTTTTTCGGCTTCTATAACATGCTAGGGAAATTCGCCGCGGTACTGGGGCCGATTCTGATGGGTTTGGTCAGCCTCTGGACAGATAGCCCGCGGGTCTCAATCGCGGCGGTTGCCCTCCTCTTTCTGACAGGGGCATGCTTCTTGATGCTGGTGGACGAGGATCCACTGGGATAGGAGGGAATTGAGGATCGGAAACTCAGGATCAGGGTTGATTGTCAAGAAGCCTAATGATCACGTCGCCGGGTCGGTGATAGTCGAGCTTCTCGCGCAAAATGCGCTCCAGTTCATCCGGGTCACTTTTCATTCTCTCGAGTTGCTGAGCCTTCTGCCGGTTGATTTCATGCAACCGCTGGTTTTCAAGTTCCAGTTGTTCCAGTTCAATGCGGGTTCGATCCAGCTCTATGAAACCGCCCGAGCTATAGGTCAGCAGGTAGGCATATGAGAAAAGGCAAACGAAGAAGATGATGAGGAGAAGTTCACGACGGGCTTTTCGACTCAGATGCATAGCAATGCTAGGGAGGTTTCAATGATGAGAATTGTGTTGTCAACCATCGATGATGTCCAAAAAGCGCAGGAGCTGGCAACTACGCTGGTGAATCGAAAGCTGGCTGCATGCGTCAACATCATTCCCAGCGTCTGGTCAGTGTACCACTGGCAGGGGACTGTGGAAAAAGCTGTGGAAAACCTCTTGATTCTCAAGACCAGTGAAGGGCGGTTGGATGAGTTGGTGGATGGGTTGCGGGAGCTCCATCCCTATGATCTTCCAGAGATCATTGCCCTTCCGGTTGAGACTGGCCTGCCCGAATATCTGAGGTGGGTGGAGGAGAGTACTGCTTGATTTCAATGAGAGACGCAGCGGAATCCGACATCCTTGAACCGCTGGTCCTTGCCGGCTGACCGCAGACGGACTCCAACCAGGGCGTAGCGACCGCTCTCCAGAAAAGAACCTCCGCGAATGATGAATTCGTCGGGCCGATCGGCAATGGCAGACCGGGTGAATTTGCTGACGTTGCCTCCCAGGTCGTATACCTGAAAGGGAGAGATGTCCTCTGCACGGTCTCCCACTGGCTCGGCCTGGCCCGAAGCACAGTTGACCAGGCTCGGGGAAGGTGGTGCCTCTCCCCACGGAAAGGCTCTCGCATCAGAAGCTCCGCGAGCAGCTTTTTCCCATTGAATTTCGGATGGAAGTTCGCCGCCTGTCCAGCGGCAGTAGGCTGATGCATCTGAGCTCGACACCCAGACCACCGGGAAGTCGGCTCCCCAGCCGGGGTACTGGTCGCCTTCCCAGTGCCGCAGAAAATCCCGGTGGATCGAAGGCCTGTATGAGGTGGCCTGAAGAAAGTTCTTGAATTCCCGGTTGGTTACCTCGAAACGACTGATGTGGAACTGATCCTCGAACTGATCCCTGGGGGGAATCGTCAAAAGCTCTCTCATCTTGCTCGACCATGCTTGGGAAATTCATCTTGGTCTGGCTTAGAAAAAACTGGAACTGCTGCTCCGTAATCCCAAAATAGAAAGGCCCCTGCCGAATCTGGATCATGCTCTTCTTGGCGTCCGGGTGGGCTTGGGGGGAGGGTTGATTCTCCCGCTCAGCGGCAGGTTCCCTCACCGGGGCAGTTGGACAGGCCATCGCCGTCAGAAGCGGGAAAACAAGAAGGGTGCAGCTTCTCAGCCAGATCATCTTTGGAGTTAGCCAGACCTCTCTCAAGTTCCTGCAGAAACGGGGGTCGGGAGGTGGTCCAGCAGGGGGGAGTGTAGCAAACGGGTCCAGAGGATGTCGATTTCCTGCTTAGGGTCTGAGCGAGAGAGCACTCAGGATTCGTCTTCGTCGCTCTTGTCTTGGGAGGAGCCCTCGCCGTCACGCACGGAACTCTTGAAATTCTTGATACCCTCTCCGAGCCCCTTACCCAGCTGGGGAAGCCGGCTCGCTCCGAAGATGACAATGACGATCAACAGGATGATACCCAGTTCGGGCAGTCCCAAACCGCCGATCAAAATCAGGTTCATAGGTCTTCCCTCCCGTCCATGTTAACCGGCCCGTTTTCCGGCTGTCAAACTTGGAGATGGGTTCTAGGTTCTAGGTTGAGAGCGACTCAGCCATCAGGATAATCCGAAATCGATTACAGCACCGTCCGTCGATCCCCCACCCGCCGAGTGACTCTGCTCTTGTCCAGGTATTCCAGAAACGGGATTGCCACTTTGCGGGTGAGGGCGAAAAGGTTCTTGAAGTCGGCAACGGAGAAAGAAGTTCCCGAAGCGTAGACTTCGAGGAGGCCGGTCTTCAACTGACTGACCTGGCTGCTGGTCATGAAAAGACTCTCCGAGATGCGTACGATTCGTCCCTGCTGGATGAGAAAGAAGAAAACATCACTGATGTCCTTTGCTTTCCGGCCCAGTTGAGCGGCGAGCTCGTCGACCCTGAGAGCCGAGTTGGAGCCGGCGTCGAGGGCTGCGAGAATCCGCTCCTGGAGCCGTTCCTGATCCGGAGTCAGGGTTGCTCTGTGTTCCGAATGTGACACGGTGTGGGCATTGGCTCGAATGCGCAGTTCCGTCTCCAACGCTTGTAGCACCGTATTGAAGTAACTGTTGGGAGCCCAGCTCATGAAGCGCTCCTTCAGTTCCTCCCTGGGAATCCCGTCAAGGAGCGGATTCTGGCGGTGAAACCACCGGGTGTGGTCCACGATCTGATCTTTCAGTTGCTGGAGAGAATCGTCTGCCACGACAAGATCGGCTGCCTCAAACCGGGTGAGGCCTGAAGAGGACGGGAGTAACTCCTGAATGGCGTCTTTGGTGAGTCCGGTGCGCGCCTGCAGTTCCGACAATGAGGCCCCCCGGAAGCCCCCCCTTCTGACGTAGTAGTGAATGGACCGGGTCAGGCGGTCGCTGCTTTTCTGGGCCCAGGCCTGCTGCAGTTCGAGCAGCCCTGGAGAGGCCCTTTCGAGATCTCTTCTTTTTCGCTTCTGTGCCCGGCTGTCAAGGACGATCCCCCCTCCAATCGTTGTCAGAGGCGAATAGCGTCTGATGATAAAGCGATCACCCGCACAGGCAACCACTGGTGCTTCCAACCGAAGTTGTACAAGCCCAGTCTCGCCGGGTCCCAGGTCTTTCCTCGCGATTGGGTAAACTCGACCGATCACGTCAGCGCTGCCGTGATGAAAACGAACCGGCGTTCGAGGGCGGAGCGGTGCCGGGGCAGAGGCAAGGAGCTCCAGGCCGGTATCCAGAATGAAGGAGGAGCGGAAAACTCCGGGAGAACCCAGTACCATTCCTCGCCGCAGCTGGGCTTTGTCCATTCCCGTGAGGTTGAGAGCGGTTCGCTGGTGGACCGTGGCCTCTGCAGCGGGACTGCCATAGATCTGCAAGTTTCTCACTCGCCCTTTTGAGCGTGACGGATAGGCCTGTACTTTATCTTCTTTTCGAATCGTCCCCTGCCAGGTGGTGCCGGTCACGACGGTACCGAATCCCTTGAGTGTGAAAACGCGGTCGACGGGTAGCCGGAATTGGTGCCGAGACTTCAGATCGCTGTCCAGGTCGAGTTCGACAAGTTGCTTTTCCAGCAGGGTCCTCATTTGGTCCATTCCGCGACCCGAGTGGCTGTCAACGGATGTCATGGGTGCATTCTCGAGGATCGTTCCCCGCAGCAGTTCAGCTACTTCTTCCTTGACCAGCTCAATGAACTCAGGATCCACGAGGTCACGCTTGGTAATGACCACGATCCCGTGCCCGATTCCCAGCAGGCGGCAGATCTCAAAATGCTCCCGGGTCTGCGGCATGATCGATTCGTCAGCCGCTACTACAAGCACAACGAACTGGATTCCCCCGACACCCGCCAGCATGTTCTTGACAAACCTCTCGTGTCCCGGAACGTCGATAAAGCCGACCTGGAACGGTCCGATTTGTGCGTGAGCAAAACCAAGATCAATGGTGATACCGCGCTGCTGTTCTTCCTTGAGGCGATCGGCGTTGATTCCCGTCAGGGCCTGGACGAGACGAGTCTTGCCGTGGTCGATGTGACCTGCGGTGCCGATGATCAAGTGTTGCATGGGCGTTTCAGTCCGGAGTATACCCGCAGCGGGGAGTCTGAGACGACCCGTCACTCCTTTGACACCCTCCCGTCAGGATCGGTAGAATGCCAGGTTTTTACTGAAGAGAAGATCAAGCGAGTATTATGTTTGAGAGCCTGTCAGATCGAATTCAGCGAGTTCTGAAGAACCTCCGCAACGAAGCCCGCATCACCGAGTCACATATCGACGAGAGCATGCGCGAGATTCGGATTGCGCTGCTCGAAGCAGACGTGAACTTCAAGGTTGCCAGAGAGTTCATCCAAAAGGTTCGGGGCAAGGCGCTTGGAGAAGAGGTCTTAAGAAGCCTGACTCCCGGACAGCAGATAGTGAAGGTGGTCCGTGACGAACTCGTCGAACTCCTGGGTGGCAGTTCGTCGCGTGTAGAGTTCGGACAGGCCCGACCATCCACGTTTATGCTGGTCGGATTACAGGGCAGCGGCAAGACGACGACAGCGGGCAAGCTGGGTGTATGGCTTCGGAACCTGGGTCGGCGCCCGCTTCTAGTGTCAACCGATGTCTACCGCCCGGCGGCGATCGAGCAACTCCAGGTGATCGGGGACGCCATTGAGATACCTGTTTTCTCAGATTCAAGTCGCGATGCTCTGGCCCTGGCTCGCAAGGCCCATTCCCACTGTAGCAAGGGTGGATTCGACGTTCTGCTGGTAGACACGGCCGGTCGCCTTCACATTGATGAGCCTCTCATGGCCGAACTGGAAGAGATGCAGTCGCAGCTGCTGCCGATCGAGACCCTGCTGATTGCGGACGCCATGACCGGCCAGGATGCGGTGATCTCGGGACAGCGGTTCGACGAACGAGTAGGACTGACAGGTGTGATTCTCACCAAGCTCGACGGCGATGCCCGGGGCGGAGCCGCCCTCTCGATCCAGTCCGTGACCGGGAAGCCAATCAAGTTCGTGGGGGTTGGCGAAAGATACGACGCTCTCGAGATCTTTCATCCGGGCCGGATGGCCAGTCGCATTCTGGGAATGGGCGACGTCCTGAGCCTCATCGAAAGAGCCGAACAGGTGGTGGATGAGGAGCAGGCCGAGGACATGATCCGGAAGATTCGGCGAAATGAGTTCACGCTGGAGGATTTTCTGGGCCAGTTCCGGCAGTTGCGGCAACTTGGGCCTCTGGACGAGCTCCTCGGACTTCTGCCCAAGACCGGTCCATTGAAAGGTCTCGACAACCTGCAGGTTGACGAAAAACGCCTGGCCCATCTGGAAGCCATCATTTGCTCGATGACTCCCCCGGAGCGTCTCAATTACAAGATTATCAACGGTTCCCGGCGGAAGCGCATCGCCCGGGGCAGCGGGCGACCGATCTCAGAAGTGAATCGGTTGCTGAAACAGTATTTGCAAACTCGAAAGCTCATGAAGAAAGCCAGTAAAGGCTTATTTGGTAAGAAGTTACCGAACTTCGGTTTTCCTTCGTGAGGAGAACTCTGTTAGAATTACTAATTAATTCCCCGGAGGACAACTTTTGCTTCGAATTCGACTAAGTCGGCATGGAGCCAAAAAGGATCCACATTATCGTGTGGTCGTTACCGACAAGAGAAGCCCACGTGACGGCCGCTTTGTGGAGGTTGTGGGTTATTACAATCCAGCCTTAAAGCCTGTTCGCCTGCATTTAGACCTGGAAAGAGTTGATCACTGGGTCGGTCAGGGGGCACAGCCTTCTGCGACGGTCCAAAGCCTGATGAATCGGGTCAGGGAGAAGTCTCAACCTGAGCCGGAAGCACAGGAAGCTTGAAGTCTTCATCCCTTCGCCAAGCTAACGTCTGAGGAGCGCCGGATCAGAAGCTGAGGAACCTGGCACCAACCTGGACTCGCTGGAGGTGCCCGATGAAAGAGCTAGTAGAACAGATCGCCAAGGCTTTGGTGGACAAACCGGATGCTGTGAGTGTCGCCGAGGTGGCAGGAGAACAGACGACGGTTCTAGAACTGCGAGTGGACCAGACCGATCTCGGCAAAGTGATTGGGAAACAAGGACGTACCGCAAGAGCGATTCGGACGCTGCTGGGAGCGGCAGGCATGAAGCTTCGGAAGCGATTTGTACTGGAGATTCTTGAGTAGTTGGATGAGTTCATCACCATCGCCAGGATCACTAGTCCGCGCGGTGTTAGAGGAGAAGTTACAGCCCAGGTACTGACCGACTTTCCCGAACGGTTCCACAACGTCAGCCGAGTCCGCCTCCTCTGCGACGAGAAGATACAATGGGCGGAGGTGGAGAGCTTCCGGTTCCACCAGAATCGTGTCATCCTGAAATTCCTTGGATTTGAAAGCCCCGATGAAGCATCTTTGCTTGCCGGCTCTGAAGTCCAGGTTCCCGAAGAGGAGGCAGTCGAACTACCACCTGGAGTCTATTTTCACTTCCAACTGATTGGCTGCGATGTTTCAGAAGGTGGAAGGTCACTGGGTCGGGTCGTTGAGGTTTTGGAAACAGGCGGGAGTACGAATCTGGTAGTGAGGACCGGCGATGGAGCGGAGTTCATGATTCCGCTGACTTACCAGTTCGTGCGCAGCGTGGATTTGACAAGCTCTTGCATCCAGGTGGAGTTGCCAGAGGGACTTCTTGAACTCGCCCTCCGCCCTCCTCAGAAGAGAAAGCGGCGAGGCAGCCCAGATCGGTAGCGTGACTCATGCGAATCGAAATCCTGACGATCTTCCCTCACATGTTCGAATCGCCCTTCCGAGTGGGCATCATCCGGCAGGCAACCAGGAAGGGGTTGGTCCAGATAGAGATTACCGACTTGAGAGACTTCACAACCGATCGACACAAAACGGTTGATGATCGGCCCTATGGCGGAGGCGAAGGGATGGTGATGAAGCCGGAGCCGATCTTCCGGGCGGTGGAGTCCTCGAAGGGGAGAACTGGAAAGCAGGTTCACGTGGTGCTCCTCTCCCCCCAGGGCGAGACTCTGGACCAGTCCGCTGCAAAAAGGCTGGCAAGACACCAACACCTTCTTCTCGTGTGCGGTCGCTATGAAGGGGTCGATCAACGTGTAGCGGATCATCTGGTGGATGAGGAGATCTCGATTGGCGACTATGTTCTGAGCGGTGGAGAGTTTGCCGCAATGGTTGTCACGGATGCCGTTTGCCGCCTGATTCCGGAAGTTCTGGGCAACGCCGATTCAGTCCTGGAAGACTCTTTCATGTACGGACAGCTGGACTATCCGCAGTACACACGTCCGGCCGAGTTTCGTGGTTGGAGAGTTCCACCTGTGTTATCTTGTGGCGACCACGGCCAGATTCGGAGATGGAGAGAAGAACAGGCGTACCATAGAACTCGGACGAGAAGACCGGATCTCCTGGCCAATTCTCTGCAAACGGGAGAGGATGACTGAGGAATTCAGTAATGAACATCATAGACGAGATTGAAAAGGAACAAATGGAGTGTGAACTCTCAGAGTTCACTCCTGGCGATACGGTTCGGGTGAACGTCAGGATCCAGGAGGGCGGAAAAGAGAGGATCCAGGCCTTCGAAGGAGTCGTCATCCGGATCAGGAACAGGGGGGTCCGTTCCACGTGTACTGTTCGGAAGGTTTCCTTCGGGTACGGAGTTGAGAGGACATTTCCACTCTACTCCCCGAACATCCAGAGCATCGAGCGAGTGAAGAAAGGGAAGGTTCGCCGCGCCAAGTTGTATTACCTCCGCCAACGAAGGGGCAAAGCCGCCAGGATCAAGGAGATTCGATAGGCCTCTGTTCCGCCTGTGCTCCGCGTCCCATGAGGGCCCTGCGGGATGATGATGGCGAAAGCCCTGTTCTTCCTCTACGTCCTTTACTGCTTTGAGGTCGGAGTGTTTCTGCTCATCTTTCCCTGGTCCAGCATTTGGGACCACAACTCCCTTTTGAGCTACTATCCGGACTTGAGACTGATCATTCTGAACGACTTTTTTCGCGGTGCGGTTTCCGGTCTGGGGCTGGCCAATCTGGTTCTGGGTTTCTGGGAAGTTGGCCACTTTAATCGATACTTCAGAAAAGCGCGGGAACGAGCTTAGCAGGTCATGGCGGAAGTCCCATGCGATCTTCTCGGACAGCACACTAACCCCAATAGTGCTGAATTCGGGCGATACCTCGTTCGACCGTCGGGCTCGAGATTCGAAACTCCTCAACCCCGTCTGCTTGATCGTAGGCCTGGAGACTGGCGGAGTCCGCGGTGAAGACATTGAACGCGTAGCGACCCGGGAGAAGCTGTAGGTCTGGAAGAAAAAGAGCAACGTGGAAGAGTTCCGGATCGTCCTTGGTGAGAGGATGTCCCTCTATATTTGTGGTCGTGGCGTAGACCAGTACGCCGTCGTTTCGGACCAGTGCGACGCCGATTCCGGCCTCATCAGTCTGATGCTCCGGAAAGCGGGCCCAGACATCCAGTCGTAAGGAATCTCCGGGCCGGAAGAGGCGCTCCTCCGGATCAGCGGGCCCCGACAGTTCGACCCTCTCGATCGAGCTTCCGTGTTTTTTCGTAGCTGCAACTTGCGAAGAGGAGTCAGGTAAGTGAGAACTCTTGATCCTGCTGCGACACGAGTCATTGTACGCGTCCACAACCTGATTCGCCTGGCCCGAGGCCACCACGCGGCCCTTATCCAACCACAGGGCCTGCTCGCAGAGGGATTTCACCTGGATAAGATTGTGGGAGCAGAAAACGATGGCTGTCCCATTCTCCTGGAATTTCTTGATGCGATCCGTACACTTCTTCTGAAACACTTGATCCCCAACCGACAGGGCCTCGTCGACAACCAGGACGTCAGGAGAGAAACCCGTTGCAACGGCGAACGCCAGCCTCAGCGACATACCGGTTGAATAGGTCTTCAGGGGCTCGTCGATACAACCCTGAAGCTCACTGAATGCGATGATGCCCGGCTCGAGCTCCTGAATTTGGGCTCGCGTCAATCCCAACAAAGCAGCACTGAAATGGATGTTTTCGCGACCACTGAACTCGGGATGAAAGCCGGTTCCCAACTCCAGCAATGCACCGATCTTACCCTCCACCAGCACTTCTCCGGCGGTCGGACTAGTCGCCCCACAAAGGATCTTGAGCAGGGTGCTCTTTCCGGCTCCGTTATCACCGACCACTCCGAGTGCTGATCCTCGGGGGAGCCGAAAACTAACATCTTTGATAGCTGTGAATTGAGGAAAGCCCCGAGTCGGGTTCAAGACCAGGCGCCCCCAGGACTTCCGATCAGGAAGCAGGGGATAGCTTTTCTTGAGCCCCCGAACGGCAATCGCAACATCGCCCACAGTGTGGATAACCTTAACTCGAAAGGATTCCGTATTCCAGATTTGTTCACTTCGGTCACCGCCGGATGTGACAGTAGCGCGTGTGAGAACTAGCGCGTCTCTCCGACCCAACAACGCGCTTACTATCGTGTGCACTACAGACTCAGAGGGATTTGAACCCAAAACAGGCTTGAGCCAAACGGCACTCTTCCCAGACAATAGGGGCAATTGGCCATCGCGCCGCAGACGTTATCTCGTATTTATGGAAGGGAGGACTAAGGAGACGGTTTTGACAAAGAGCAAGGTCGAGAATCCAGGACAGATTCGAGACAGGTTCCGGCAGTTCTCGGAGGATCAGTTGGGCCAGTCCCAACCCCGGCTTGAGGAACAAGAAAAATTCAACCGTAAGGGTTGGCAACGCTGCGCCGAGTTTGGAGTGATGGCGCTGCCGGCAGATCCTGCGTTTCGAGGTGAAGGAGCAAGCATGTGCCAGATCATCGCGGCATTCGAGGGCCTCGGGTACGGCTGCCGTGATAACGGGCTGCTGCTTGCCGTCGGTGCTCATTTGTGGGGATGTCTGCTGCCTGTTGGCACCTTTGGCTCCACCGAACTCAAGGAGAGGTTCCTGCCCTTTCTGGCTGCGGGTCGCTTCATCGGCGGCTTGGCAGTGAGCGAACCCGAAGCCGGTTCTGATGCTTTCAATCTCAGCACCAGCGCCAGGCGTGAAGGCGACAACTATGTCCTGGATGGGGTGAAGACTTTTGTCACGAACGGGACTGTTGCAGATGTAGTGGTGGTGCTCGCCCGCTGTGACCAGAAGGAGGGCATGGATGCCCTTTCGGCGTTCATTGTAGAGAAAGACACCCCCGGCTTCCTGGTGGAGAAGAAACTCGGGAAAATGGGATTGCGAACTGCCGAGATGGCCCAGCTCAGATTGGCGGAGTGCAGGATTCCCGCCGCCAACCGGATTGGTCCCGAGGGAATCGGTCGATCTCTATTTGCCCATGTGATGGAGTGGGAGCGGGCCTGCATTATGGCTCCTGCAGTGGGTTCCATGCAGTCTTTGCTCGATCGGACAATCTGTTATGCAAAAGAGCGGATCCAGTTCGATCAGCCGATCTCGAGACAGCCCGAAGTGGCGGCAAAGATCATCCAGATGAAACTGCGCGTCGATACATCCCGTCTGCTTCTGAAGGAGGCGGGTGAGTTAAAGGAGGACGGGCGATCGGTGCTGATGGAGGCTTCCCTTGCCAAACTCTACGTCAGTGATTGCTGGGTCAAGAACTGTCTCGATGCCATGGCTGTCCATGGAGGGTACGGCTACCTCACCGATTTTGAGATTGAGAAAGAGCTGAGGGATGCGATGGGAAGCCAGTTTTATTCCGGAACTGCAGAGATCCAGCGTTGGACGGCAGCCAGAATGATGGGTCTCTAGCCCGGATTATGCAAGAGATCTGAATCCGAGTGAGATTTGGGTCCAGAAAAAAAGCCGTAGCTCTCTGATATAAAAGGGTTTACATAAACAACAACCCTAAACAGGAGCTACGGCTATGTTGAAAACAGTCTGCCAGAATACCCTGCCATTTCACAGCCACAGAGACATCACAGCTCGTTTTGATGGGGGGAGCCTCACTTCCGACGCAGGATGGTTGTTGTTTGGATCGCTGGATCGGCAACATCGATTGTGCGAGGGCTTCAGTTTCTGGGTCCATCTTTCCTCAGCCTTTCCCGAACAACCCCTCTTTCACCTTCGTCTTGAGTCGCCTGAACTCCAGCTAGCTTCTCCCAGTTCCCCGAAAAACCGCTTCCGACACTCATCCAGGCCCAGATCTGTCTGAAATTCACTCCCCCAACCACTCAAACGCCTCGCCAACCGATATTCTTCGCAAATCCGCCTGTCACAACTGCCCGCTTCCGAGTTGGGCCACTTCTCGAGCCCTTTTTCAACAGCGGATTACGGTTCTTGCATAATCCGGGCTAGGCAGTCCGTGGGACTTCCACCACGGGCTGCCAGCAAGGAAATGCTACAACGGGTGCCGATACCCCCGGGGGTGATGACTCTGCTGCTGAATCGCTTCTTCGATCGCGTCTCTGATCAACCTCACCAACCGGCGATCATCGACCGTCAACGCAGAATCAGCTATCGGGAACTCGAGGATCGGTCCTCGAGGGTCGCCTCTTATCTTCACAACCGCGGCATTGGCCACGATTGCAGGGTGGCCATTCTTCTCCCCAAGTCGATCGAAGCCGTCGTCGCGATTTTGGGTGTGCTCAAGACGGGCGCCGCCTATGTACCACTCGATTCTGGGACTCCCGCCCAGCGGATTGCGAGCCAGTTAAAGAACTGTGAGCCACAGGCCCTTTTTGTGAACTCCAGCTCGCCTGTCCTCTCGCATGGACTGCCTTGCGACCCGCTCAGAACTGTCGTTGTCGGTGAGCCGTTAGAAGCGGAAGGTGTGGAGGCCCGGACCTGGGAAGAGGTCCTCAAGGTGTCCCCCGGTCCGATGCCCGGGGTCGCTGAAGGGCCCGAGGCAGCCTACCTCCTCTACACTTCGGGATCTACCGGTGAACCCAAAGGTGTCGTTATCTCGCATTCCGCCGCGCGAGCTTTTGTGAACTGGTCGGCCGACGTCTTCGGCCTGGGCCCGTCAGATCTTGTCTCCAGTCACGCCCCATTTCATTTCGATCTCTCCATCTTCGATCTCTTTGCCTCCCTGAGTGCCGGGGCCAGTGTCGTGCTGGTTCCGAAAGAAATGTCGGTTTTTCCCGCCAGCCTGGCGGCATTCATCCAGACTCACAAGATCAGCGTCTGGTATTCGGTCCCAACAATACTGTCGCGCCTGGCAGGTGAGGAGGAATCGAGGCCCGGTCTTCTGAGATCCCTGAGACTGGTTCTGTTTGCCGGCGAAGTCTTCTCGAGCAAGGATTTTCTCAGGCTCAGTCGGTCACTTCGGGACACCAGCTTCTTCAACCTTTACGGGCCTACTGAAACGAATGTCTGTACCTATCACCCGGTGACCGGAGCGCGCCCGGATGAGCCAATCCCCATCGGGAAGGCCTGTCCCTATGCCAGAGTTTTTGTTCTCAAGACCAATGGCCATCTGGCACGACCCGGCGAGCAAGGAGAGCTGTGGGTAGCCGGGGATTCGTTGATGTCCGGGTATTGGAACCGACCGACGGAAACACGGAGCGTGAAACTCTCACAACCTCCCCCTGCCATACCCTCGACCGCACCTGTCTATCGAACCGGCGACCTGGTTCGCCTTTCCTCCGATGGAAACCTGGTTTTCCTGAACCGCGTTGACTCAATGGTGAAGCGGCGTGGATACCGGATCGAACTGGGGGAGATCGAGTCCTGTCTGAACGGGAATCCCGATATTCAGGAGGCCGCTGTGCTGGCCGTTCAGGAGGACGAGACCAACTGCGCGATTGAAGCGTTTGTTGCCTTTGCACAGGAGGAGTCAGGGGACACTCGGGCAGTGGAAAACATCATCCGACGAACACTGCCCGACTACATGCTGCCCGATAGGATCCACCTCTTGGGCAGCTTACCTCGCACCTCCCGGGGCAAAGTGGATCGGAATAAGCTGCACAAGATGGCCTTGAAACCCTAACCGCTCGAGGGATTGCCGACTGTCAACGGTTCACGGCTCGCACAAAGGATAAAACCTCCTGTGCCGCTCGCTCCTCTCCGCCTGCCTCCCTGAGGCCGGCTCCCAGTTCCCTGGCAACCGCCGCATAGGTTGGATTGAAGAGTAGCTCGTTGATCGCTTCACGCAGCTTCTGATGTGTCACCTCACGGGGCGAGAGGACGAGACCTGCTCCCAGGTCGGCAACCCGCCGGGCCACGATAGCCTGCTCCAGGAGGTAGGGTATGATCAGCAGTGGTTTCCCAAAATAAAGTGCCTCACTCACACTGTTCATTCCTCCTCTGCTGATGAAGAGAATGGAACGAGGGAGAACCTTGAGTTGAGGCACATGTGATTTCAGAATCCAGTTGTCGGGAATCTCCCCCAAAGCCGATCCTGGAAGCTCTGAACTGACCGATGCAACGACGCGATAGGGCATCTGCCGCAGAACCGCGAAGATCTGACCGTATAGTTCAGGTTCCAGGTTGAACAAGGTCCCCATCGAAACATAGATCAGCGGCCCGTTATCGAGTAGGTGCCAATCAGGCTCGCGCTGGCTTTCTCGTGCTCCCAGACAGGTTCCTACAAAACGAAAGGTTTCACCAAAAGCCTTTGAGAAGGGCTGGAATCCCTGGGAGGTGTAGACCAGATTGAGCTGTTCCGGGCAGAAGTAAAGCTCCATAAGATGGGGGTGCCGGGTTTGATAGTGCTCGCGGATTCGCTTTCGAACCCGAATCGAGCGGATGATGGAGTAGGTCTTGGCCAAGAATTGAGCGGCTGAGAGCGGCGGCCGGTAAAGCCCTCGCCCCAGAGAGGCCACACGCTTGCTCAGGGCAAACGTCGTGATCGAGGAGATGGCCGGTAGGCCAGTCAGATCGGCCAGGCATTTACCCCAGGGCGCCATGGCATCGTGAATCAAGTAGTCATAATTGGAGCCCCGCAGTTCGTCGAGCTCATGCTCGATGACCGTTTCCACAGCTTCCATCATCAAATAGGGCAGCTGGCTCAACGAGGCTGTGACGTTGCCCGGATCTTTGAGGAAATGGCTTTCGTATTCCTTGTAGGAGGCACCGGTTTCAAGGATGGGGTCGCGGAAGACCTGTGAGCTGTAGTAGGTGACTTGCTCTCCCTTCTCGACCAGCTTGCGTACGACCGGCAGGGTGGGATTGGTATGACCATGGACGGGAAAACCAAAAAAAACAGCCTTCACCTGATTTCACCCCGGTCAGGCCCTCACCTTGTGGAGGAGAGCACTGACCCTTGTGCCAAACGCACTCAACTGCACCTTTTCTCGCTCCCAGGCATCTTTATTATGCAGTAAGGAGGTTCTGAAGCTATTCTTGTGACGCTTTTCCGCACGATTCAGCTATTGTGTACGCTCTGGTTCTGCGTTGGATTTGTGTGCGCACAGGACCAGCCGAAAGCATATCCTCTCCCCACCAGGACGTCGACGCCCCTCTTTGAGATCCAGGATCGGTCTCTGCTCGAGATCGATCAGATTCATGGGAATTGGGCTCATTTGACGTATGGCTCTCAAGAGGACTGGGTCGCAGTTTCAGAGGTTCTGGTTTTTCCCGAGATGCCGGATCATCGAAGTGGTGGCACGCTGCTTCGAGTGAATGTTGATCCCGAGTTCAAGGCGCCATCCCGGGTGGGGCAGTGGCAGGGGCTACTCGATTTCGCGACGGGAGAGGAGCGCACCCTGAGAAAGGTGACCGATCCGGTGACCCGTCAGAAGATCAAAGAAACGAATCGGGAGTGGGGAAGGTTGTTTGTTTTCAAGACTCCCATGTACAGGGCACAGGGTCTGCGGTTGTACAGCTTTCTGGACGAGAGCTGGAGCATCAATCTGGCGCAGGGCAAGGCCCGCAACCAGGATTTGCTCGGGCAGGCCCTTTCAGATTCTCTAGAAGACCAGCTTCTGGAATCGAATCGGGGGCTCTTGGGCAACCGCTCGCTCTTCAAGAGGGGCCGGAGTTATCTCCTGGAATTGCGCTACAGTTTTTAGGTTTTGGGTTCTGGGTTCTGGGTTCTGGAATTTGTAATTTGGAACCCGAATCTCAGATCCGTTCCAGGGCCGCCAGCACTTCCTCCGTAGACTCCAGGGAAGGGAAAAGGGCATCCGGGGAACAGTCTTTCAGTTGCTCCACGTCAAAGCTTCCGGTTGCGACACCTATCGCTTTGGCTCCGGCTTCCCGGGCATGCAGGATGTCATGAGGGGTGTCGCCGATCACCACCGATTTTCCGCTGAAGCGGTTCCCCAGGATCCGCTGGCCCCGCAGTACTCCCACTCGCACGATTTCTGCTCTTGATTCGCTATCGCACCCAAAGCCACCGAACTGGAAGAAAGACAGGAGGTTTCCTCTGCCCAGCTTGCGGCGAGCTCCCCCCGCAACATTACCGGTTGCCAGCCCGGTGAGGAAATCCTCGCTCTGGTCGAGGCGATTGAGAAGACTGGTCACTCCCGGGAGCACGTGGAAGTGATCGCAACGGTACAATTCCGCAGTCAGGTGATGATCGTAAACGGCCAGAAAATCTTCACTCAGGCCCTCTTCAAGAGAGCCGCCAGCTCCAGCCAGTGCTAGAGCCTCTCGGATGATCATGAGATCGGTCTTTCCGTCCAGGGGCAGCTGCACCTTCAGGGTCTTGTTCCGATAGTACTGTTGGATTGTCGTTTCCAGGGCGCGACTACCTGCCCCCCGGGCCGTCAACAGGGTACCGTCGATATCGAAAAGAATCAGGTGGGTCATGGGTTGAACTTTTTAGACTCCCGGATCGTAGTCACAAGCAAGAGGTACCCAACAGGCTGAATACATGAAGGCGATGAATCGTATCAGAATTGGAGCCAATTGTAGCCGAGAAAGGGATTTCCCCTGGTTTCTGGTCTTAGACTTAGGAGATCCGGATGTTTGAGCTTCTTTTTGTGTTAGGCCTGGTCGTCTGTGCGATCATGCTGACGGTGGGACTCTTCAAGCTCGTTTTTGGACTGTTGCTGTTGCCGCTAAAGATTGTCGGGGGTGTTCTTCACCTGGTCGTCAGTCTGGTAGTCGGAATCATAGGCATTGCCGTTGCAGTGGTTGTCCTGCCGCTGCTGGCGGTTATAGCGATTCCTGTCCTCATTGTCCTGAGCATTCTGGCACTCCCCTTTCTTCTCATCTGGGGCCTGTTCCACTTGGCCTTTTGACTAGCAGTCCGTGGGACTTCTACCATGGGCTGCTATGTCAACGTGGGGAGACCTGATGTGCTGAAGCCTTCAGGCATTCTGGAAGCCTGCCTGTACGCCCCTGATCTGGACGCCGCCGAGGATTTCTACCGCGAGGTTGTGGGACTCGAGGTCTATTCACGCGATCCTGGCCGCGATGTCTTTTTTCGCTGTGGTCAGGGCATGTTCCTGGTCTTCAACCCCGGCCAGACTTCGCGAAATGGAAACGCGGCGGTCCCGCGGCACGGTGCCACAGGTCCCGGTCATGTTGCCTTTCGGATTCGGGAAGAAGAGGTGAACGGTTGGAAAAAAAGGCTGGGAGATTGCGGGGTGGAAATCGAACAGGAGATTCTCTGGCCCGGAGGCGGACGTTCTCTCTATTTTCGGGATCCAGCCGGTAATTCTGTAGAGCTTGCCACCGCCAGGTTGTGGGGGCTCTAGCAGTCCAAGATTGCCCCTCCCGGGCTCTGTTTCAGCAACTGCTCAGGAAGTGGAAAAAGAACAGCATCGTTGTAGGGAGGAGCAGAATCAGGATTACCCGCCCGAACTTTCTCATGCTTTGCTATGATGCCGTAAGGATGTCCCGGGCGCAGCCATCATGAGAGATTTGATCGAGTCGTTGCCATGCTGAGCAGGCGTCGCTTCCTGGGATCCATTGGGGGTTCTGTGGGAACCGCCAGCATTGCCGGGCTGTCTTCCGAAAGCATGGCCCGGGCCCTGGCAGCGGCCGAAGAAGTAGAGCGGCGGGGCATTTCCGCCCAGGAGAGCGCCGTCGATGAGAGCTTCTGGTTCGAAGTTCAGCAGGCCTTTACAGTGGACCGGAGTCTTGCCAACCTGAACAATGGTGGAGTGTGCCCCTCACCGGCTATCGTTCAGGAGGCCATGAAACGGCACCTGGATTATTCGAATCTGGCGCCTGCCTACACGATGTGGCGAATTCTCGAACCCCAGAAAGAGGGAGTTCGTCGGGGGCTGGCGCGGGCCTTTGGGGCTTCCAAGGAAGAAATTGCGATCACTCGAAATGCCTCGGAGAGCCTGCAGATCTGCCAGTTCGGACAGGATCTTGGCCCTGGGGACGAGGTGTTGACCACCGATCAAGACTATCCTCGCATGATCACGACCTGGAAGCAGAGGGAGAGACGTGAGGGAATCGTTCTTCGACAGTTTTCAATTCCGGTTCCGGCTGAAGATCCGGACGAGATTGTGAGCTTGTTCGAAGAGAACCTGACACCGAGAACCAGACTGATCCTGATGTGTCACATGATCAACCTGACTGGCCAGATCCTGCCCGTTCGAGAGGTTGTTCAGATGGCCCGGCGTCGAGGTATTCCAGTGATCGTAGATGGGGCGCATGCCTTCGCTCACATCGACTTCCAGCACAGCGACCTGAACTGTGATTACTATGCCTCCAGTTTTCACAAGTGGCTGTTCGCCCCCCACGGAACCGGCTTGCTCTATGTCCGGAAACAGAGAATCCGCGATCTATGGCCGATGATGGCCGCGGGGGAGACACTGGACAAGAACATCCGCAAGTTCGAGGAGATTGGAACTCATCCGGCCGCCAATTTTGTAGCGATCGCCGAGGCACTGACTTTTCACGAGGGTATTGGGCCGGCCCGCAAGGTGGCCAGACTCCGCTACCTCACCAGGTACTGGGCTGAACGCCTTCTGGAAAACGAGCGAGTGCACCTGAATACAAGTCTCAAGTCCGGGTTTTCCGGTGCTCTGGCCAACTTCCGAGTCGACGGTCTCGACAGCGGCGACCTGGTCCGGCACTTGTGGGACGAACATCGTATCCTTGTGACCAGTATCGACCACAAAGACTGCCGGGGAATTCGAGTGGCACCGGCCGTGTACACTACTCTGCCGGAACTGGATCGCTTTTGCGATGCTGTTGAGAGTGTGATGAACACCGGGATCGGTAGAGCCTGAACTCCGATCGGGGGAGCGCCTTGATCAGCCCAGTGGTTTGACGAGAACGATAGCATCCTCATGCCCCTTGTCGGTCGGGTAGTAATCGGGCTTGATCGACTGTCTCTGGAAGCCAATGGACCGGTACAGATTCAGTGCTTTTGAGTTCGATTCCCGGACTTCCAGGACAGCGTATTCCACGCCGCTGCCGACTTGACGTAACAGATGGTTCAGCAGCTTCCGGCCGTATCCATGACCCCTTGAGTTCCGGTCCACACAAATGTTCAGGATGTGGGCCAGAGATCCTTCGACCTGGCAGACCGCATAGCCGGCGATGCGGTTCCCGGCTTCCAGGATCCAGCACTCGCAGCCTCGATCAATCAGGATGTGAAATGAGATACCCGTCCAGGATGGTTGGAAGCTAACCTGCTCGATCTTCATTACCCGGGTGACATGATCGTGGGTCATGCGCTTCAACTCCGGCGTCACCGAGGCAGCTGTCTCGCCTTGATGTTGTCTCAAATCGCGTTCAGCCACAGCTGGATTCCCTCGCTGATTTCACCTCGCACCTCGGCTTGGGTCCTACCCAGCTTCTTGAGAGTCTTGAAGGAATGATCACCACCTTCGATGAAATGAACCTCTGTTGGCCCGCCAAATTTTTTCAACTCGGTGCCCAATAGATCAAGGTTACAAAGGGCGTCTCGTGTTCCCTGGATGAACAGGGCAGGGCATTGGATCTTCTCCCAGTGCGAGGTTCGAAGCTGCTGCTGGCGGTTGGGGGGGTGCAGGGGATAGCCAAGAAAGACGAGTCCGCTCACATCCTCTTCTGAGGCTGCCAGATAGGAGGCGATCCTTCCTCCCATGGACTTGCCCCCGATGAAAACCCGGGCTGCGTTGAGAGGGCAATCTCGAAACTCCTTCAAAACGGCTCGAAAAGTCGCTTCCAGCCGGGGACGCTGATCGGGTGCCCGCCGTCCCTGCTCCTTGTAGGGAAAGTTGAAGCGGATCGTCAGAAGCCCCGCCTCCGTCAATCGACGCTGGAAGTCGACCATGAATTCGTGGTTCATGTCGGCACCTGCTCCGTGAGCCAGGATCAAGGCTGTCCCGTGATGTGGGTCGTAGGCGGATGGAACCGCCCAAACACTGGACACAGCCATGCCATTTTCGACCTTGATTGCTTTTGCTTCTAGATCCATAGGAGCCCCTGCGACACCGGACTATATCTCTACAGGCCTCAACTTGCACGTTCCACGTTTCTCTCCCCGGTTCCGGGCAAGAGAACTTGGAGGTGAAATCTGGAGCTACTGGGATTATTGGATTGGGATCCAAGTAATTGGATAACTCGAGACCCATGTTGGCCATTGGTCCCTCGCGCGATCCGGTGAGAGTCATTTTCCCCATTTTCCTGGTAATCTATTGATTACAGATAGTTTAGGGGACTAGCCCGCATAGATCACCGATGAGGACCTTAAAAGGTCGCCCTGTTTGGTATAAAGCGTTTTGAATGAACATTTTCACACGCAAACGGAGGCGGCCCTTATGAGAACAGAGTGTAAACAAGTCAGGTTCGAATTTCACCAACTATCTCAACGCAAAGTGAAGGCGCGGTTCGACGGTGGAAAGATCACCTCCGATGCAGGGGTGCTGCTGTTGCGAGAGGTCGAGAGGGGGACGGGTCTGATCGCCGGACTGGCTGAGTGTTTCAGGGATCATCGGGATGCGCGGTTGATCGAACACACGGTGGAGGAGTTGTTGGGGCAGCGCATCTACGGACTCTGTCTGGGGTACGAGGATCTGAACGATCATGATCAGTTGCGCACCGATCCGATGCTGGCGGTGGCGGTGAATAAGGCCGATCCGTTGGGAGAGCGGCGGCGGCAGGCCTCAGATCGGGGGAAGGCGCTGGCGGGCAGGTGTACGCTGAACCGGTTGGAGTTGACCGGCGCCGAGGTCGATGAGCAGGAGCGGTACAAGAAGATCGCGATGGACCCGGACCGGATCGACGGCTGGATGGTGGATGCCTTCGTGGAGTCCCACGAATCGGCGCCCGAGGAGATCGTGCTGGATCTGGATGCGACCGACGACCCGATCCATGGCCAGCAGGAAGGCCGGTTCTTTCACGGTTACTACCGCCACTACTGTTATCTCCCGCTGTACATCTTCTCGGGGGAGCATCTGCTGTGCGCCCGGTTGCGGTGTTCCAATATCGATGGGGCCGCGGGATCGGTGGAGGAACTGGAACGGATCGTCGGCCGGATTCGGCAGAGCTGGCCGGAGGTCTCGATCGTCATCCGGGCCGACTCGGGCTTTTGCCGGGATGACTTGCTCCGCTGGTGTGAAGACCATCACGTGGATTACGTGATGGGGTTGGCCAACAATGATCGGCTCAAGTCAGAGAGCGCCGAAGCGATGACTCAGGCCGAAGCCGAGTTCAACGCCACCGGGCGACCGGCGCGGGTGTTCAAGGATTTCCGCTACCGGACTCGCCACAGTTGGACCTTGGAGCGACGCGTCGTCGGCAAGGCCGAGTTCCTGGACAAAGGCGCCAATCCCCGATTCGTCGTCACCTCCCTGTCGCCGGAACGCCTGGGGGCCCGCGCGCTCTACGAAGACTTTTACTGTGCGCGGGGCGACATGGAGAACCGCATAAAAGAACAGCAGTTGGATCTGTTCGCCGACCGGACCAGCGCGGCAACGATGCGCGCCAATCAACTCCGGCTGTATCTGTCCTCCGCCGCCTACATGCTCATGCACGCCTTGCGTCGTCTCGGACTGAAGCAGACCCCCCTGGCTCGCGCTCAGTATCAGACGATTCGCTTGAAGCTCCTGAAGATCGGCGCCCAGGTCCGCCTCACGGTCCGCCACGTCTGGATCTCCATGTCGGAAGCCTATCCCTACAGCGAGGTCTTCGCTGCCGTCGTTCGAAACCTCCAGGCCATTCCTCTGCGCTGCTGAGGTCTGTCCCGATCAAACGCCCCCAAAAACGAAATCGTTCCATCGCTCAGGCCGAGCTCTGCCTGAATGCATTCCGTCACGCTCTTCCGAACCCGAAAAACGCTCCATTCACGACCCTCCCCACCCCCGCATCACTCGACCTGGACCGGATCGATAGCGAAACTCTCAGAAAACCGTTCCGGCCTGCCAAAATCACCTTCATTTCCAAATCGGTGATCTATGCGGGCTAGGACGGTAAGTAGACATGACCTGGGAAGTAGGTCGTGCTTCAGTTGGCAGAGTTCTTGCTTCCAATAGTGGCGCGAGCAGAATCTGCGGGATCGCTTGCGTAGCTGTTTGAGATTATTCGCCTGTATTTGATCTCATTCAACCAACAGGCCCCGGATTCCCCGGGGAAGTTTTGTGGGAGGAGTTTATAGCGCATTCGCCTGTGATCAGGCGTCTGGTGGCGGACTTGAACTTGGGCTGAAAACCAGAAGCGGACACGGGCTTTGTCCCGTGTCCGTTTTTTTTGTTGGGCCCGGTCGCGAAGACGTCGAAGTGAACAAAGGTGGAACCGGTAGAGTGGGAGGGGCTTCGGGCGCGGGGGCGCTCCCGGGAGGATTTAAACGGTCGCTGCCCCCGCGCCCGAAGCCCCTCCCACTTTCCAATCTGAAATTCCCAGAACCCAGAACCTAGAACCCGGAACCCTTAACTGATACATTGAGGGCCAACGGGATAGCCCCCGGCTCAGGGCCGGAAAAGGAGAGAGTCATGCAAGAAAAAGAGGGCCAAACCGACCACAAGAATCAGATCCACCGCCGCAAGTTCGTGGAGCAGACAGCGGCGGCCACCGGCTTCATGATACTGAACTCGAGTCTGGTGCGGGGGACGGCGGCCAACTCGGCCCTGCAGATGGGGGTGATTGGCTGTGGTGGCCGGGCCAGGAGCGTCGGTCACGGGTTTCTCAAGAATACGAACACGCGGGTCCACGTCCTGGGCGACGTGTTTCAGGACCAGCTGGATCGATATGCCGACGGAATCAACAAGGTGTACGCGGAGAAGGGAACCGCTCCCGTCGATCGCTCCCTCGTTTTCAAGGGTCCGGATGCCTACAAGAAGGTGGCTAATTCCAGCCAGGTGGATGCGGTTCTCATCACCAGCCCTCCCTACTACCACCCGGAGCATCTGCAGGCCGTAGTAGACGCCGGAAAGCATGCCTATTGCGAAAAACCGGTCGCCGTCGACGTCGCCGGATGCAGGCATGTCATGAAAATCGCCCGCCAGGCGGAGGGACGAGTCAGTCTGGACGTGGGCTTCCAGATTCGGAGCGCACCACCCTTCATTGAGTTGACGCGAAGGATCCACAACGGAGCCCTGGGCCGGATCGGCTCGGGACTGGCCTACTATTACGCAGGTGCCTTGAAGAAGCCGGACTATCCCAATGCTTCCCCTGTGGAGAAACGCCTGCGCCACTGGATCTTCGATCGGACTCTCTCGGGCGACATCATTGTGGAACAGAATGTCCACGTCATCGATGTCTGCAACTGGGTGCTGCAGGGCCATCCCATCAAGGCCACCGGTTCGGGCGGTCGAAAAGTGGTTCAGAATAACGGAAACTGCTATGACCACTTCAATGTGACCTACACGTATCCCAACGATGTCGTCATCACCTTTGCCTCCACGCAATACCTGCAGGGCTGGTTCGATGTCTGCGAGCGCTTCTTCGGAAGCAGAGGGGTTTCGGAGGCTCATTACAGCGAGCCCGTTGCCATCTACGGTGAAGAACCCTGGGACTACTTCGCAGAGCTGGCTGCGAAGAAGAAGGAAGACACTGGGTTCTCCGACACGGGGGACTTCGGGGGTGCGCTGGCCGACTCCGACCCGGAGAAGCAGAAAGGCTTCGAACACAGCATCCGCTCGGGCCACTATCACAACCAGGCCGCGCAGGGGGCCGAGTCAGCCCTGAGCGCTATTCTCGGTCGAGAAGCCGCATACACCGGCGAGACCATCAACTGGTTCGAGTTGCTTCAGTCCAACCAGCGCTGGCGGGCGGGGATCGATCTGACCAGGTTGTGATCCTGGAAGGTACGGAGTTGCCGGCTTTCTTGAAGCCAGGAGGATTCATTGCTTTGAGCTTCACCCGAGCGGATGTGGAGGTCTGGCTGCAGCAGGCCTGGGCGTTTTCGGCATCCAGGCTGATCGCCACGGCAGGCATTCTGCTGGCAGCAGTCGTAGGCTACTTCATCCTCCGCGGGCTGCTGGTGTTTCTGCAGCACCGTCTGGCGGCCAAGACGGAGACTGAACTTGACGACCTGCTGGTCCGGCTGCTGCGCCGGGCTCTGCTGATGTCGGTCATTTTCGGGGTGCTGTGGCGGGTGGCTCTGGTCTGGACCCTGGATGGCACGGGTCGTCTGCTCTCGGCACTGTGGGTAGTGGCCCTCTCCTTGCCCATAAGCCGTTTTGTTGCCGACCTGTTGCAGATCTTCGAAAGGAAGGTGGTCGCCAGAACCAGGACCAAGATGGATGACACAATCCTGCCTCTGGCCAATCGTGTGATCCAGTTTCTGGTGATTGGAGTGGGGGTTCTGAGCGGGATGCTGGTGATGGGCTGGGAGATTACGCCTCTGCTGGGAGTAGGCGGTGTGGCGGGCCTGGCGCTCTCCTTTGCAGCCAAGGACACACTCTCCAATCTGATTGCCGGATTTCTCCTGATTCTCGACCAGCCCTTCCAGGTGGGTGATCGAATTGAGATCTGGGGAGCGCCCAAGAACACGGCCACCTGGGGAGATGTCGTAGAAATCGGTCTTCGTGCTACCAAGGTCAGGACTACAGACAATCTGGTTGTTGTCATCCCCAACGCCGAGATGATGAACCGGGACATCATCAACTACACGGCATCGGGAGAGCACATTCGGTTGCGGGTCCCGATCGGGATTGGCTACGAGGCCGATGTCGAGAAAGCCAAAGAACTGGTCCTTCAGGTCGCGGCCGGTATCGAAGGTGTGATGGAAGAGCCGGCCCCGGTCGTCATCATCCGGCGATTTGGAGATTCTTCGGTGGATCTGGAAGCCAGGGTCTGGGTGCGCAACGCCGCCGTCGCCGGGACGTCGAAGACCAGTTGACGGACGGAGTCAAGGCGGCCTTCGATGCTGGCGGGATTGAGATCCCGTTTCCCAAGCGTGACATCTACGTCAAGAACGCGCCGACGGCAGAGTTGCCAGACTCTGGGTCGTCGGAGTAGGACGCTCCTCGTTCCTGGTTCCTCGGAGGGAAGATGAAATCAGTTGCTTCGAAGGTTTCGGGCAAGAGATGTATCAAGACGATCGGCCGGTTGGAACGGATGGGCATTCGCTTCGCGGGTACCGACAAGGAGCGCCAGGCAGCCGACTGGATCGAGGGGCGCTTGAACAAGCTGGGGCTCAAGAACGTACACCAGCAGGAATTTCCCTGTCTGAGTTTTTCGCGTTCCAGGCAGCGCCTGCGGGTAAAAATCGGCCGCCGCTGGAAACGGGTCGAGTGTGAGGTGGTGGCCCACTCCCCCTCCACTCCGAAGGGCTTGAAAGCTGACCTGGTCGTTCTCGAGAAGGTGCCGCAGACCGTGGAGAAATGCCGAGAGGGCGTAGCCGGAAAGGCGGTCCTGATGCTCAATTCAGAGCTTTTCGATCCCTCCCGGTTCCCGCGCGTGATGGAGGCGAAACCGGCGGCCCTGATCGTTGTAGACGATCGCTTCCCGAATGATTGGACTGTAGCCATCGGACTGCCTCGCTCCTGGGTTGATCAGGTCGCCTGCCCGATGGTGAACGTGTCGCATTCGGATGCCTGGGAGATCGTAAAGTCGGGAGCCCGACGGTTACGCCTGCAGCTTGAGACCAGCGTCTTTGAGGCCCCATCCACGAATGTCATCGGAGAAGTCCCGGGGAAGGGAAATTCGGGTGACGTGATCGTGATCTCGGGTCACCACGACACGGTGATCAACGGGTCCGGCGCCGACGATAACCTGACAGGTGTCGCCTCGGTTCTCGAGTTGGCGCGGGCCTTTGCCCGCACACGTCCCGTCAGAACTCTCCGCTTCATCTCTTTCGGAGCTGAAGAGCAGCTTTCCGAGGGAGCCAAACAGTACGTTCTGGCACCCCAGAATCTGAAGGGCGTTCAGTTCGTCCTCAACACCGACTCCATTGGCGCCTGGATGGGGCGGACCGACATCTACTGGACGGGTCCCGGTGAACTGAAATCTCTTCTCCAGGGAGTCAACCGGGAGTTGGGTCTTCCGGTCCACCTTCGAGAGGAAATCTCTCCCTTCAGCGATCACTTCCCGTTTCACCTGGCCGGAATCCCCGGGGTCTGGTATTACCGACGGACCTACCAGGCGGCCAGGCACTACCACCACAGCCGCCTGGAAGGCATGGATGTCCTTTCTCCGGAAGTCCTGGAAAGAACCTACCGTCACCAGGCGATCCTGCTGGAACGGGTGGCTTTTGCGGATGAGTTGCCGATAGATTCGACGATTCCGGTCGGCAAGATGGATGAACTGCGCCGGCTGGGCCGGGAGTGGTGCGGTCTCGAGGAACTGCCGCGCAGACCCGACCTGTGAATCATCCTGCTAAGCGAACGCCTCCGCGAAGCACACCAGCGGACGGGGTCAATTGACCTGGCCCGCGCCCGTCTTTATGGTATCCTGCCCGGCAATCGAAGTACTAAGGAGGATGCATGGCACGGCGTTACTGGCTGATGAAAACAGAACCTGGCGCCTACTCCATCGATGACCTGGAAGGGGACGGTCAGACCTACTGGGACGGAGTCAGGAACTACCAGGCGCGGAACTTCATGCAGCGCGACATGCGGGTTGGGGATGGAGTGCTTTTTTACCACAGTAACTGCAAACCCCCGGGGGTTGTCGGGCTGTCCCGAATCGTCAGGGAAGGCTATCCGGATCACACGGCTTTCGATCCCGGCGACAAGCATTACGATCCCAAGTCGGATCCTTCCAACCCGCGCTGGTTCATGGTCGACATGGAATTCGTGGCGAGGTTCGATCAGATCGTTTCACTGGAAGCCCTCAAATCGGAACCTGGTCTGGAGGAAATGGTGGTCACTAAAAGAAGCCGCCTCTCGGTTCAGCCTGTCACAGCCGGCGAATTCGAGGTTGTCAAGAAAATGGGAGGAGTCGAGTGAGGGGCCGCCATGAAGAAGAAACTGCTGCTCCTGGTACTCCTCGTGCTTCTTCTCCTCCATTTGCCAGTCATCTACGGCCTGTATCGGAGCTATCAGGTCAAGCGCTATGTGACCAGCTTAGGGTCCCACTCTGGGATGGGTGAACCCCCTCGCCTTTAGGCGAAGCCTTCAGGAGGCTTGGGGGTACACTGCGGAGGTGTCTGAGTATCGGAAAAGTTCGCATGCAGTGTATCGGCTGAGATATCACTTTGTGTTCATCACCAAGTACCGCAAGCCGGCTCTGCGAGGAGAGATCGGGAAAGAGGTGCGGGACCTGACGCGAGAGATTTGCCGATCGTTGGATATCGAGATCGTGAAGGGGCATGTGCGACCCGATCATGTACATTTGTTGTTGGATGTGCCGCCGAGATTGGCGCCGAGCCGAGTGATGCAGGCGATCAAAGGGAAAACGTCGCATCATCTACTGCAAGATCACCGCAAGTTGCGCAAGGAGTTTTGGGGACGACATCTTTGGGCACGAGGGTACTTCGTGGCGACGACTGGGAATGTGAACGATACGATGGTTGCAGAGTATATCGAAACCCAAGATATCGAGACCCGAGACGACGATTTTCGGGTCACTGAGTAGTCAGCCTGCGAGCGAAGCGAGGTCTTTAGGCGACTTCAGTCGCATGTCGAATCCACCGCCTTCAGGCGGTGGAGAGTGGGACCCTTCTCAAAGGTTGAAGCGGGAGCTTCCCCTTTTCAGGATGTTCGGGGGGCGTTCCACGTGCATTCGGCGCAGGGTGGACACTCCCTTGGGACCTATCCGGAAATCGTGCAAGCAGCAGTTTCTGTCGGGTGCCGGTTTGTGTTTCTCACCGAACATCCGAGAGACAACAAGCTGCTCTTTCCGCAGGGCGAAGAAAACGTATTGCTGATCTACGGCACCGAGCAGCAGGAGAGCGGACTGCGGGTTCTGGCCGATGGGGACGGTGTATTCCGGGTCGCAAGTGAAGTTCAGCCCGGGATCGACGTGACAGGTCTGCGAGGACTTGAAATCTTCAATCTGCACGAGAGCGCTCGTTCCGCCGACAGCTGGTACCTGAGGGTTCTGGCCTTCTATCATCAGTTCTTTCTGACTCCCTATTTTGCCTTTTATCTCTGGGAGATAGACGAGGGGCGCATGGACTTGTGGGAGCAGGCGCTGGCGGATCAACCCGTGACCGGCGTGGGCGGAGCAGACGCACATCAGAATGTGGGTCTTATGATCCAGACCTCCGCTGGCCAGAAGATCTTGCAGATGCAGCTGGACCCCTACGCGGACAGTTTCCGATTCATCACGACTCATGTGGTTCTGGAGCTACATACTCCCGTCACGGAAGAATCGGTCGTTTCAGCTCTTCGAGAGGGAGCGGCCTACCTGGCGTTTGAAGCGATCAAGGCAGCCGACGGATTTTCCTTCCACGCCCTGGAAGGCGGTCAGGCGCTGAGAATGGGCTCAACGGTGACTCGCCGGGCGATTCTTGTAGTGCAGTCACCGCTACAGGCTCGGATTCTTCTCTTTCACGACGGCTCACTGGATCAAGAAGTGGAGGGACGAAGGTTCGAATTCAAAGATCTCGACTCCGGCCGCTACAGAGTCGAAGTCTACCCGCTCGATGCCCCCGGGTTGCTGGCGGCCAAACCCTGGATTCTTTCCAACACCATCTACGTCGCTGACGCAGAATGATCGGGTCGAATCCACTGCCTATTTCAGGTACCGATCCAGCCAATCAAAGAAGAGCCGCTGCCACAGAACCCCATTCTGGGGGGACAAGATCCAGTGATTCTCTTCCGGGAAATAGACAAAACGGCTCGGAACCCCCAGTAATTGAGCTGCGGTAAAGGCCTGGATGCTCTCGGTCACCGGGACACGAAAATCTTGCTGGCCGTGAATGATCAGGATTGGTGTGTCCCAGTTCTGGACATACTGGTGAGGCGAGAAGGCGGCATAGCTTTTTGGTTTCGGATCGAGCCAGTAGGGGCCTTCCAGATCGTGATCGACGAAGAAGATCTCCTCCGTGGCCGCAAACATGCTCTCCAGGTTGAACACTCCGGCGTGGGCGATAAACGCCTTGAAGCGTTTTTCGTGGTGGCCCGCCAGGAAGAAGACCGAGTAACCACCGAAGCTGGCGCCCACAGCTCCCAATCGAGTCTCGTCCACATAGGGCTGGGCGGCTACATGGTCGATCGCGCTCAGGTAATCCCGCATTGCCTGACCTCCCCAGTCACCCGCGATGGAGTCATTCCAGGCCTGACCAAAGCTGGGAAGGCCTCTGCGGTTGGGGGCCACCACGATGTAATCGTTGGCAGCCATGATTTGGAAATTCCAACGGATAGAGAAAAACTGGCTGACCGTGGACTGCGGCCCGCCCTGGCAGTAGAGAATCGCCGGGTATTTTCGATTCGGGTCAAAATCGGGAGGGAAGATGATCCAGACCAGCATCTTTTTTCCGTCACTCGTGTCGATCCATCGCTCTTCGACCTTCCCAAGTTTGACGTTCTGCAATCGCGCTCCATTCGTGAAGGTCAGCCCGACGGCCTCGCCAGAGGCCACCTCCAGCCGGTAAAGCTCTGTGGGTGAGGACATCGACATCCTCGAGGCGATCAGCGATCTCGAGTCAACACTTGGTTGGATGGAGGTGTAATCGTGCTGGCCGCGAGTGATTTGCCGGACCTTCCCGGAGCTGGTATCGAGAGCATGAACCTGAGACGTTCCCTTCGTCTCGCTGATAAAGAAGAGCGTGATCTGATCGCCGCCAGGGAGAAGATTCGAAACGTTCTGATCGAGATCAGCGCTCAATTCACGCAGGGAGCCGGAGTCAAGATCGTATTCGACGAGTCTCTGGCGATCCGCTTCATAGCCGGCGGTGGCCATGCTCAACCAGAAGAGCCGGTGACCGTCGGGGTGGAAAACAGGCTCGATATCGTATCCGGGATTGGCCCGGCTCACATTTCGAGTTTTTCCGCTCTCGACGTCATACAGGTAAATGTCAGAGTTTGTGCTCTGGGCATACTCGGCTCCCGAGTTCTTCTTGCAGGTATAAGCGAGGATTCGCCCATCGTGACTCCAGTTGATCTGCTCAACTCCCCCAAAAGGGTTCAGGGGAGTATCGAAGCGCTCCGATTCCATGATGTCCCTGGCCTCACCAATCTTCCCGTCCCGGTAGGCAGCGACGAAGAGATGACTGTAGGCATAGTCGTGCCAGGAGTCCCAGTGCCGGAACATCAGGGAGTCGATGATGCGGGCATCTGCCTCGGGAAGGTCGGGATGTCGATCGCTGGCGGTCTGATCGAGCTTGATGTTCCTGGTGTAAGAGATGTGGCTCCCCGAAGGAGCATAAAGAAAGTTAGAGATTCCCCCGTCAATGTCGGTGATCCGAGACTTGTCCGATCCATCCCGATTCATCTCCCATAGCTGGACTGAGCCGCTTTCCCCGGACAGAAAGCCAATGCGGCGTCCATCGGGGTGCCAGCGAGCATTGAACTCGTTTCCCTGAAAGGCTGTGATCCGACGAGGGCTTCCCCCACGGGAGGGAGTTACATAGAGGTCACGATCGCCCTGATTCTTCCCGATGTCGTAAGACGATACTCCGTAAACCACCCACTGTCCGTCGGGAGATGTCTGCGGGCCGGAGAGACGTCCCAGCTCCCAGAGGCGCTCAGGTGTCAGCTTCTCTGAGAAGGTAGTGGTTCCCTGGAGAACGATGAAGAGAGACCAAGTTGCTGCCTTTGAAATCCGGGACCACGCCCTTGTTGAGCCTGTCATTGCTTTTCACCTCCTGGTACTGCGTTCTGCAAATAGCGTAGCAATTGTTGCGTTATTTCTAGAATGCAACACTAGTGAAGGGAGTACTATGTCATCCTCGGAGGAGGACATCTATGCGCCGATGTTTCATGGAGGCCGTCTTGCTGGTGGGAGCCGGCGCGTTTTGTGTGGCCCAGGATCTGATCAACCTGCCGGAAGGGGCGAGGACCTTTGTTCTCGAGGGAGTTGCCGTTCACACCGGGGCGGGGGAGGTTCTGGACAAAGTCAATGTGGTGATCAGAGATGGCCTGATCGTTTCGGTTGGCCCGCAGGCTGCAGGTGACGCCAGAGCTCTGAAGATGGAGGGAATGCATGTCTATCCCGGTTTGATCGATGCCCTCTCCCACTGGGGAATGCCTGGCTTACCGCGTGGTCGGCGCGAAACTCCGGATCGGGGGTTGGGTTCGCCGCCGCGATCCAGAGGTGAAGCTCCCGACACACCCTACCCGAGCGAAGGCTCCGGCCTGTATCCGCACGTAGCCGCTGCAGATCTCCTGCCAGAAAACTATGGCGAGCGAGTCGGAACGTGGCGTTCTAACGGAATCACCAGCCTGCACCTGGCACCCAAGCTGGGGATCTTCAAGGGCCAGTCTGCAGTCGTCAATCTGGGAACGACATCACCGGATCGCCTGATCATCCTTTCTCCAGTCGCGCTGGAGTTGTCCTATTCAGCCCGGCGCTCGAGTGAGTACCCGTCCTCCACCATGGGCGTCATTGCCCACATCAGGCAAACCTGGCTGGATGCTCGCCACTACGGAGAGGTTAGCGAGATCTATGCCAGAAACCCGCTGGGATTGGTGCGCCCCGAAACGGATCGCGGATTGAAGGCGTTGCAGCCCTATATCCGGGGCCGGCAGGCGGTCATCTTTCCCGGCAACAGGGCACGTGAAATCCGGCGCTCCGTCAAGATGATGGAGGAATTTGGCCTGAAAGGGATCATTGTCGGAGGATACGAAGCCGATCAAACGACCGACGAACTGCTCCGCACGGGAATTCCAGTTCTCTTCAACCTCAATTTTCCAAAGAGGCCGGATAACCAACATCCCGAGGCGGAGGAATCGCTGGAGGCCTTGCAGTACCGGGTGAACGCTCCCGGGGTTCCGGCCCGGCTCCAGAACGCCGGGGTGAAGTTCGCTTTCAGCAGTGGAGACGGCAATCCGCTTGATTTTGTGGAGGGGCTGCGCAGGATTGTCGCGAAGGGGCTGGAGAAAGAGCAAGCCCTTCGGGCCGCGACGCTCTCGGCGGCAGAGATTCTGGGGGTCGATGGTCAACTGGGAAGCGTTCAAGCAGGAAAAATCGCTAACCTGGTTGTCAGCAACGGAGACCTGTTCGATTCTCAGAGTCAGATCCGCTACGTCTTCGTCGACGGCGAAAAATTCGAGCTGCCTGAGAGGAAAGAAGGGGAGAGGGGGAAATCACGATGAGGCGTCTGTTCCCCATCGCGCTGGCAATCGTCTGCTTCAAGCCATTGCCGGCCGAGGACATTCTGATCAAGAACGCCAACATCATGACCGTCAGCAACGGGACGATTGAAAACGGCTCGATTCTAGTGAGCGACGGAACGATCACGGCTCTGGGGACCAATATCTCAGCTCCTCCCGGGGTCGAGGTAGTGGATGTGTCCGGCAAATGGATCACCCCCGGGATCATTGACTGTCATGCCCACATTGCCCTCGATTCAGTGAACGAAGGGACTCTGAGCGTAACCTCAATGACTGGGACCGAAGACGTCATCGATCCGACCAGTTTCAACATCTACCGGGACCTGGCGGGAGGAGTGACCACCGCCAACCTGCTCCACGGCAGCGCCAACTCGATCGGAGGCAAGAACGTAGTCATCAAGCTTCGCTGGGGAAAGACTGCCAAGGAGATGATCTTCCGGGGTGCGATGCCGGGGATCAAGTTCGCGCTGGGCGAGAATCCCAAGCGGTCCGGGATCAGGACTCGGGGCAGTACCGCACCACTGCGATATCCAGGCACCCGCATGGGTGTCGAGGACGTGATTCGGACCGCTTTCGACCGGGCCAGGGCATATCAGAAAGAGTGGACGCGATACCGAGACGAAAAGGCTCGAAAAATGGATCCCCTGCTTCCCCCTCGCAGAGACCTCCAGTTGGAGGCGCTAGACCCGTAAGGAGTCCCCCCGGCTCTGCCGGGGAGGCAGCCAGAGTTTGACAGTTCCGGGAATAGGTGAAAAAACTCCCTTCCGTGAGCCGAGCAAAGCATCACGAAAAGGAGTTTTATGAGTAACTACCAGAGCTTACAGCATACAAAATGGGAGTGTAAGTACCATGTGGTGTTCATCCCCAAGTACCGCAAGAAGTTGATTTATGGGGAGCTGCGCAGACATCTCGGTCAGGTGCTGCGACGGTTGGCTGGGCAGAAGGAAAGCTTGATTGAAGAGGGCCACCTGCTGCCGGATCACGTGCACGTGATGATCTCGATTCCGCCAAAGTTTTCTGTGGCGCAGGTGATCGGGTACATCAAAGGGAAAAGCGCCATCCACATTGCGAGGAACTTTTCAGAGAGTCGGCGTAACTTTGTTGGACAGCACTTCTGGGCTCGCGGATACTTCGTATCGACGGTGGGTCGGGATGAGAAAGTGATTCGTGAGTATATCCGGCGGCAAGAAGCAGAAGATCGTCGCCAGGATCAGCTCAGGCTGCTGTAGCCAAGCCACCTGTAGGTGGCACAAGTGGCCGCGGTAGCGGCAACGTCAAGTCCGCTTTGAGCGGCTCACAAGATTAAAGCCCCCGGCTTTGCCGGGGGATACTTACTGGAAGTTCTGGAAGGGGCACGACTCGTCCACTCTCACTGCTATCGGGCCGACGAGATTCTGATGCTGATTCGCGTTGCCGAGGACTACGGATTCACGATCGGAACTTTTCAGCATGTTCTGGAAGGCTACAAGGTTGCAGACGAGATTGCCGCCCACGGGGCCGGCGCTTCGACCTTCTCCGACTGGTGGGCTTACAAAGTCGAAGCCTACGATGCGGTTCCCTACAACGCGGCCATCATGACCCGGAGGGGAGTTGTCGTCTCGATTAACTCCGACAGCAGCGAAGAGGCCCGGCATCTCAACCAGGAGGCTGCCAAGACGATGCGGTACGGTGGTCTGAGCGAGGACGAGGCGTTGGCACTGATCACCTTGAATCCTGCCAGGCAACTCCGAATTGACGATCGCGTAGGGTCTCTCGAAATTGGGAAAGATGCCGACCTGGTGATATTCGACAACCATCCCTTGAGCGTCTATGCCATCCCCGATCGGGTCTACATTGATGGTGAGCTGTACTTTTCCAGAGAAATGGATGCCGGCAGGCAACAGCAGCTGGCAGACGAGAAAGAGAAGCTGAAAGAATTGGACAGCGAGGAGACGGAAGCGTCGAAAGCACGGAAGACTCCCTAGCCCGGATTATGCAAGAACCGTAGTCCGGTGTTGAAAAACGACTCGAGAAGTGGCCCAACTCGGAAGCGGGCAGGTGTGACAGGCGGATTTGCGAAGAATATGGGTTGGCGAGGCGTTTGAGTGGTTTGGGGAGTGAATTTCAGACAGATCTGGGCCTGGATGAGTGTCGGAAGCGGTTTTTCGGGGGAGCTGGGAAAAGCTAACTGGAGTTCAGGCGACTCAAGACGAGGTGGAAGAGGGGTTGTTCGGGGAAGGCTGAGGAAAGATGGACCCAGATGCGGCGAGTGGTTTGTCGGATCCGGGCCCCAATCTTGAGGACCCGACGACGTAAGGTTTCGATTTCGAGCTTGTACCAGGGGGTTCCGTGAAGATAGTCGCGCAGGCGCACGAACATCTGGTAAGCCAGTGCATGCAGGAGGAGTCGAAACTGATTGGCCAGGAATCGATGACAGCTGAGTCGGTCCATGCTCAGATGATTCTTGAAGGCCTTGATGAAGTTCTCGGTCTGCCCTCGGTTTGTGTAGTGGTCATAAAGTGATTGGGAGCAGAGATCGTCCCGGTTGGTAACTACAAAGCGACGATTGATCCCACGCTGATCGACCTCCACTTTGACAATGACGCGACGGGATCGATCCCAGCTGTTGGCTCGATAAAGAAACTCGTCAAACTGACGCTGTTTTTCCTCCCGCTCAACGAACCTTTCCCGAGTCGAATCCAGCAGGGGCTCGACCACTCGCTGCAGGCGAGGGTTGCGACTTAACCCAATGACATACTGGAGTTTATTCTCTTCACCTTCACAGAACTCGTAGAGCCGAGGCGTGGCAAAGCCGCTGTCGGCCCGAATCTCAATCTCGACATCCGTCCCCACTCCTTGTCGGATGGCCTCCACGACGCGCTTCAGAATGGGCACGATGTGAGAGGCAGCCCCCTTGTTGCCAGGTCTCAACACGGCACAGACCAGGTCTCCCGTGGCGGCATCGAAGATCAGCAAAGGATGCAGAATGTGGTTTCGGTAATACCCGTGGTAGAAGGCGAACTCCTGTTGGCCGTGAGTGTGGTCGTCGGTACTGTCCAGATCCAGGATGATCTTGGCGGGACGTCTCTTCTTCAGGGAGCGCACATAACGGCGTAGCAGCCACCGGCTCAGACGCATCAGATCCTTCTTGGTGACGGAGTTCTCCAAGCGGGAGAAAGTCGGCTGGGTGGCCAAATCGGGATCGCTCTCGGGCAACTGATCACAGACTGTCTTGAGCATCGGATCCGAGCGCAGCGTATCGGCGTCATTACAGTCTTCGTAGCCGGCCACGATCTGCAAGACTCGTTGTCGGATCAACTTCAACAGGTCATGACGAACGTAGCGTCGGTCTCGACTTTCCGCAATACACGAACTGAAGCCCTCGCACAATCGATGTTGACGATCCAGCGATCCAAACAACAACCATCCTGCGTCGGAAGTGAGGCTCCCTCCATCAAAACGCGTCGTGATCTTTCTGTGGCTGTGAAATGGCAGGGTATTCTGGCAGACTGCTTTCAACATTGCCGTAGCTCCTGTTTAGGGTCATTGTTTTTGTAAACCCTTTTATATCAGAGAGCTACGGCTTTTTTTCTGGACCCAAATCTCACTCGGATTTAGATCTTTTGCATAATCCGGGCTAGATGTGACCGACGAGATCGAGAATGTAGGTCTGCGATGATTCGAACAGGAGCTCTGACAATGTTGGGGATCGTGCTGCAGTTGCCCGTGGCAGGCCAGTCCTTTCTCATCCGTGATGCCCATATTGTCCCGGTTTCGGGGAAGGAGATCCCACGAGGGAATGTGGTGATCGAAGACGGAAGGATCACCGGCGTCGGACCCTCGGCCCGTGCTCCTCAAGGAGCCACTCGAATCGACGGTGGCGGCCTCACGGTCTATCCGGGTCTCTTCAATTCTGATACCAACCTGGGATTGACTGAAGTGGGACAGGTTGACGTCACAAACGACTATGAGGAGCTGGGGGACTACACTCCCCAGCTTCTGGCCTGGTCCGCGGTGCATGTGGAAAGCGAGCATATTCCTGTGGCCCGGGTTGACGGGATCACTCATGTGGTCACCCGCCCCAGGGGAGGTACGATCTCGGGTCAAGGAGCGATCATTCACCTGGATGGTTGGAATCAGGAGGAGATGGAGGTGGAGCGGCACGCTTCCCTGTATCTGTCGCTTCCGGCTCTCATCTCCTCGGGTGGCCGCCGGCCCCCGTATCCAGAGGCAAAGGAGCGGTTTGATAAGAAGATGATGGAGCTGAAAGAGTTGTTTGCCCTGGTGAGGCAATACGCCGAACAGACAGAGCCGCGCGAGCGCAATCGGCAGCTGGAAGCGCTGCTTCCGGCAGCTGCCGGAAAACAACTGGTTGTTCTCGAGGCCAACAGTCACGTCGACATCAAAGAGGCGGTTCGGTTTGCGCAGGGCTTGCAGCTGAACTTTGCCATCTCGGGGGCTTCGGATGCCTGGAGAATCGCCGGGTTCCTCAAGGAGAACAACGTGCGCGTGATCCTGGGCCCCGTCCAGAAGCTACCCCGCCGATTTGATGATCCCCTCCACATAGTCTATGAAACACCGGGTATCCTGTACCGGCACGGCGTCGAGTTTGCCCTCTCCACCGGTGGGTCTTCGGATGCCCGTACGCTGGCCTTCCAGGTCGGAAATGCGGTGGCCCACGGCCTGCCTCACGATGCGGCTCTGCGCTCGGTGACGCTGACGCCGGTCGAGATCTTCGGGGTGGGTGATCAGATCGGTTCTATCGAGTCCGGAAAGTGGGCCAATCTGGTGGTCGCAGAAGGAGATATCTTCGAGTACCAGACCCGCATCCACTATGTCTTCATCAAGGGGATGCCTGTCAGCCTGGAATCAAGGCACACGAGGTTGTACGAGAAGTATCTGAACAAGCCCAAGTCGAGCCTTCATCCTGAATAAGCACCCGGAACTCGCAACGTTATTCATCCCCGGCCAGTTGCGCCCCTTCCTTGAGCGCGAAGAGCATCGTTCGGGAAGCGATGAAGAGGGCCCCTTCGGCGGCCACCGGGGTCGTATAAACGGCTCTACCCAGGTTGGGCTCGGCTAATAGTTCCATCTTCTTGCCCGCCCGGAGGATGGCCACATCTCCGTCTTCGTCTCCCAGGTAAACCTTATCGTCCGCCACAAGTGCAGAGCCCCACACTGCCGCGAAGGCATCATAGGTCCAGTAATGTTCGCCGGTCTGAGCATTGAGGCAATAGAGGAACCCGGAGAGGTCGGCAATATAGAGAAAGCCGTCCGCAATCGCGGCGGTTGACATGGTGCGGTGAAAGTCTTCACCTCCCCGGCGCCAGACCACGGCCTTCTCGGTCACATCTCCGGTCAGGGTCGCATCGACGGCCCAGAAGTTGCCGGGAGCTTCACCGTGTTCCGGGTCCTGCCCAACACCAATATAGACCTTGTTGTCGTGGATCACGGGAGTCGAAATAAGGTTGTTCTGGGTGCCTGCCCCTCCCAGTTGCCACTCGGATCCCTCGGGGTTGCAGTTGAACTTCCAGATCAACTTTCCGTTTTCAGGGACGAAGGAATAGATCCAGCCGTCGCCCCCGGGGAAGATGACTTGAGGCTTGCCGTTGACAATCCCGTAGGAAGGATTTGACCAGGATCCGTGGAGAATCCCCATCCCAGGTGAGGCGTCTTCCCAGACCACTTCTCCCGTTCTTTTATTGAGGGCCAGAAAGCTGGGTGCGAGCGGTACGGGAATGTTGAAGTGACCTTCATCCACTCCGTTTCCGCTGACAGTGAAGAGGAGATCCCCGACGATCAAGGGGTTTCCTGCCGCCAGGTTGTGGGGAAATACCTCGAGATCCCCGATCATGTCCATTTTCCAGATCACATCTTCGTCGATTTCACTGGTATTCTCTTCGTCCTGGTAGGGTCCGTCGTTGGCACCGTCCCGGAAGCCCGCCGTATCAGCACAGATGATCTCGGCCCGGTTGGACACGTAATAGAGTCGGTTTCCCTCCACATACGGTCCGGAGCAGACACCTTGCAGGGGCCAGTCATGAACTCTGCCGGCCGGCAGCTTCGGATGGGCGGCCTGCCACAGAAGCTCACCGTCGGTGGTGCGAAAGGCCATGAGATTCCCGCGGTCTCCGGTGAGCTTGGGATTGCGAAGACCCTCATTGTTCGTGCCCACATAGATCTGCCCGTCGAAAGCCACTGGCCCTCCATAACTCTGAGTGCCCAGGGGCTGCTTCCAGAGGACGTTCTTCCCGGTCTCGAGGCTCCAGTCCGAGGGCATGTTTTTCGCAGAGGACACCATGTTGCGAGACGGAGATCCTCCGAACATGGAGGCCTTCTTCTGGGCCTGGAGAGGAGAGAACGGGAGCCCGAGCAAGAGAATAGAAGAAATGAGAACGAGGCGTTGCATAGCGTGATCCTATCGGTTCCTGGTCACCTTGACGTTGTCGAAATGAACGGGTGTTGGCGAATATGCGTAGAGCGCTGGGCTCCCGTGTAGGACTGGATGAGGATCCTGGGCCACGATTGTCCAGTCGCCTGGCTCTGGACTCTCTCGGGGCCAGACCTTCCCCCGGATGACCGCCTTCTCCTCGCTTGGGTCCACCCTCAGCTTGATGCGATACCAGCGGTCGGCCTCCCATTGGAAGGGCACCTCAACTGCCATTCTGCGCTCGGCGGTCCAGGATCTCAGCTGGATCTGTTGATGCGCTCCCATGACGTCCAGGGTATAGCCACCGTTGATTAGGCCGATGTCGGGGACTCGCCGCCGGGTTCTCGTCGCCCGAAGATCCGCTTCGATCGTGTAGTCGCTCCAGTCGGAGGGCCCTATAAGAGTCCGGTGCCGATGGATTGAACGAGCCGCAGGATTCTTGACCAGGAAACGGTTACCGCTCTCGTCCTCCTGAACTTTGAAGTGAATGCGAGCTCCCAAGAAGTGATCCGGAATCTGATCCACTGGAGTAGACTGGAAGTCGATCTCAAGTCCAGGATCGCCGAACACTCGGACACGGGCCCTAGCCGTCAAGCTTCCAAGTTTCACCTCGAGCTCTCCCACCTGTACAGTTGACTCGCTGCCAGCCTCGAACTCGCCGCGATGATTGATCAGGCCCTCGAGTCCAACCAGACCCCACTCGGCCTGCCGTTGGCCCAGGGGGCGGCCCGCCTTGTCAAAGGCCTGCACCTGGAACACCTTCTCATCTCCAGGGTGCATTCGTACTTCGGCGGGAACCGCCAGAATCATGGCGACGTCCCCCCTTCCCTGCGGGATTGATGCGGCTTCCAGTTGACGGATGACAGGCCGTGGCGCGGTGGATGGATCTCCGATCGCGTAGAAGCCGTCTTCGGTGGTAAAAAAAATCCGGCCGTGGGCGATTGCCGGGGACCCATAAATCTCTGCTCTTCGTCCTGCCCCAACCGTCAGGGTCTCTTCGTCGAGCGAGCGGGCTCCCTTGTCGCCAATCTCAAGGATGTGGAAGCGTCCATTCACTTCGGTCACAAAGATCTTTCCGTCGGCCCAGGCAGGAGAGCCTTTTCCCACAGTTCCAAGACTAAAGTCCCAGAGCTGGGTTCCACTCGACGCATCCAAGCAATGGAGGTTTGCTGAGTTGTCGACAACATAGAGTCTTTGGTTCTTGAGCAGGGGTGAGGAAAACCCAATGGAGAGGTGGGTTCGCCACTTCTCGTGGGTATCGGTCACGTCACCGGCACCGGTTGCATCGATTGCAACCACCGCTCCCATTACACCTCCCGCGATGTTCTCTTCACTGTGGGTGGTGTAAACCGTCTCGTTCTCTACAACAACCGAGGTGTTGAGACCCCGCTTGCTGAGCCGGAACCGCCACACCGACTTGCCCGTACGGGCCTGGATGGCGCAGATGGACCCGTCGGCATTGCCCTGAACGAGCAGACGCTGGCCTCCAATGGTGGCGACCGCCGGAGTCGACTGCGTGTTCAAGTCGGGAGGTCGCTCACCCGGGGTGGCCACCCACAGCAGTTCTCCCGTCTTCTTGTCAAACGCAAAGGTCCGGTGCCGGGGTGCAGACAAAGCGCCCCAGCTTCCGCTGACGAAGGTAACGATCAGGCGGTCTTCGTCGACTACCGGTGTCTGTGTTCGCCCTCCGTAGCCCGAAAAGAACCCGAAATCCTCCGTCAGTGACCGAGCCCAGACCACCTGCCCTACGGAGTCCAGGCATAGAAACGCTCCTCCGACTCCCTGCACATAGATGTATCCGGTTTCCGGATCGCCGGCGATGTTCGCCCATCCGACTCGATTCCAGGGAACCGTTGTCAGGTGTACGTTAAAGCGATGCTCCCACAGCTTCCGACCATCTTCGACGTCAAAACAGGCGACCGTCTCCTGGCGGTGAATCCCTTCGCCGACCCGGCCGTTCGCACAGACCCTTTTTCCCAACACAATGGGAGTCGAGCGGCCTGTGAAAGGTTGGATCCAGAGCAAGTTGGTCCCCTCCTTGGACCAGTTGGAGATCAGCCCCGTTTCGCTGGAGATGCCATTTCCGTTGGATCCACGCCAGGCCGGCCAGTCAGAGGCCAGCAGACCAGGCCCCGCCGCACAAAAGAGAATACATGCTTGAAATGAGAGCCTTACTAGCCGCGTCATCATTCGTTCTGGGGTCCTCGGTTGTTCACTTCGCTCACTGCGCCTCCTCCGTCTGATTATGCTGCTGCCTTGAAGATCACGCTGAGTGATCCGCATATCGAGGCGCCGATCCTTTCTCGTTCCTGGGTTGGGTTGTAGGGGGACCTTCCGTGGTCCGATCAGATCGCGCTATGTTCCAGGTGCGAAATATACCATGAACCAGGCTGTCAGGGAGTTCAGCCGACGCCGAAACAGCGCTGCCAAAACCAGAAAAGCCCGATCAGACCAATCAGGACAGAACCACTGACGGACACCTTCCTGAATCGTGTCGAGGGGCTTCGGAAACGACCCAGGATCAGGAAGGCACCGGTTAGAACGGCAATCTGCCCCAGTTCGACTCCGAGGTTGAAGGAAAAAAGAGCCAGCGCCTTGTGTCCCGTGGGGAGGCCAAGTTCCGTGACAACACCCGCGAATCCGAGTCCATGGAGTAGACCAAACAAGAAGATAGCCAGCAGACGGGCTCTGCCCACTTGCCTGACGGTGATGTTTTCGGCGGCAACATAGACTATGGAAAGAGCAATCAGAGCCTCCACCGGTCGAGTCGGCAGCGACACCATGCCGTAGATGCCAAGTCCCAGAGTCAGGGTGTGTGCCAGTGTGAAAGAAGAGACCTGCCACAGCAGCGATCTGAATTCGACGCCAAACAGAAAGAGTCCCAGGACAAAGAGAATGTGATCGAGCCCAAGGGGGAGAATATGAGTAAACCCCAGGACCACATATCGTCTCAGTGCTTGCGTCTTCGAGAGAGGTCTCACTTCTCCCTCGAGAGGGAATGGAGGGCTCCTCTCGCCCCGCTTCAGCAGGAGCGAAGCAAGGACGCGGTCATCGGCGCCTCTCAGCGTCAGGCGAACGGGAGGAAAGGCTCGGGACGCAAAGAAGCTGATCTCACCGGCACCATCCGGGAGAGCCCCCCGCAACTCTAACAGCGTGCCCAGCACACTGTCTTCCACCACCCGGCGGTCGGATCCCAACTGTGGAAAAGCAACTCCCAGGGGGGCTGCCCGGCCGTCGATTCGCACCCGGATCCGCCTTTGGATCAGCTCTTTGAGGCGGTCTACTACCGCCTGGAACTCGGCCTCGGGCATTCCGTGCAGTCTTCTGGCCAACTCTACTGAGTCGGCATCCTGACTCGTGCCCAGGGCCAGTGCGTCCAGGTCAGTGATGGCTCGGATTTCAAATCCTTTGGAGAGAAACCGGATCTCGACATCGGTAAAACGGAAGCTATGGCCACTGGCCTGAGAAGGGACTAGACAGGCAAAAGCGAGAACAAGTAAGGATCGGCCACCAGTTGGTGCGAGCTTCCACAAAGACAAGCGTTACCAGTACTCAGTGATCCCTTTCATTGGTCTGCGAATCGGCTTCTTCAGGCGGTACCACGGGGAGCGGTGGGAGATCGGCGTCTCCCTGACTCCAGTTCTCTTGTAGAGCCCTAACGGCGTCAGCCACAGAGAACTGGTCCCCGGCCATCTCTGCCGCACTCGCCATCCCCATGAGGGAAAGGGATCGCCCCGGGTTCCTGCGCAGCGACTCGGCATAGGCCTGTTGAGCTTCCACGGGCTGACCCAGTGCAAACAAAATGTCTCCCAGCATTTCGAAGGCCGGTTTGATCGGGATCGGAGGCCCATATTCTGTGCTTCTCTGAGCCTGCAGATGGGTTGCCTGTTGGGCCAGATTCAAGGCCTGCCTCTTCTGATCCAGCCGGAGCAGCAGAAACGCCTGCAACTGGCGAGCCATGATCTGAACAGCCTGCTCGTCACCGGCCGAGCGTTCCTCGGGCTTGGGCAGGCGTTTTATCTTCCGGACAAGCCGGAGTGCCTGCTCGGCGAAACCCTGGTGAACCAACTGCATCCCCCGAGCGAACAACACGGTCGCCTGGGCCTTGACCCCGAGATCGGAGACATCGAAGTTCTCGAGAAGGTCCGAGTCCCAGTCTCGGGTCTCGATGATTTGGGATGCTCCGAGGTATGCGCTGGTGCGGCGGGCAGAACGAGAAGGATGGTTGGCTGCCAGTTCGTTGACCTGCCGCAGGGTTCGACCCGCTTCCTCATAGCGCCCGAGTTGTAGAAGGCTGTAGTGTTTCCACCACAGGGCATGGTAGGCATGGCCCGGGCTCTCTTTGTCGAGTGCCGCCTGGGCCGAGGCCGTGTTTGAATCCACTGACTTCTGCCAGTGTCCCATGGCCACGAAAATGTGCGACGGCATGTGGAGGGCATGGGGTGCACCGGGCGCAATCTCGGTATAAACCCGGGCTGCTCTCAGGCCCAGGGGGGCGTGGATCGGTTCGTCATAGGAGTGAATCAAATAATGGGCAGCGCCGGGATGGCGGGGACTCCGGGCGAAAACTTCTTCAACGATGGCTGCCGCCCGCATGTAGGTTCGAAAATTCCGTTCGCCCTGGGCGGTTCCCAGCACCGAAAGCGCGTAAAAGCTGGCTGCCTCCAGATCATCCGGATAGGCTGCAGAGAGTCTCTGCATGGCATTGGAATACCTCCAGTCGCAAGTGGGCTTCTCCTCCTTACAGTACAACTCGTCAAGTGCCCGAAGGTATCTCTTTTCACGTTCGGTTGAGGCCTTCTCCAGTCGCTGGCCTGGAGTCTCGCCCAGCTTCAGCAGGGCCGCCCTGGCCTTCTCTTTGTCCTGCTGCCGCCACAGGGGGTGGTTATGGGTCATCGCCTCTCCCCAGTAGGCAAGGGCAAACCCGGGATCGATTTCCTGGGTTTTCAAAAACTCCCGGCGGGAATCTTCGTACTCGAAGCTGTGCAGCAACAGAACCCCCCGTTGGAAATGGGGCTGCGCTTCGGGAGATCCGGAATTGGGAAAGTCAATATCACCCAGATCGTCCTCGGAAGCGGCCAGCGTCAGTGCCGGGACCGAAAGGACGAATAGAAACGGGAGGAATGCGAGCGAATGCATGCAAGCAAGTACTACTAGTTCAATTTGCTCTCTTTATAGATGACGTGCTTGCGAACCACCGGGTCGTATTTCTTGAGTTTCAGCTTGGTCGTCGTATTCCTGCGGTTCTTCTTGGTGGTATAGAAATGACCGGTTCCGGCCGTGGAGACCAGTTTGATTTTCTCGCGCATCGTTCAATCTCCCTCCGGGAGAGTGTGACCGTATTTGCGGCGAAAGCGCTCGACCCTGCCCTCCGAGTCAACCAGCTTCTGCTGGCCGGTCCAGAAGGGATGACTGGAAGAAGAGATCTCGATGCGAATCTCGTAGTGCTCGACTCCATCGATCTCACGAGTCACCTCGCTGGTTGCAGTCGACATCGTCACGAGTTCTTCGTTCGTGCTGCTGTCTACAAAGACAACCGGATGGTACTGCGGATGAATACCTGACTTCATGGCTGCTCCTCGAAACCATTATTTTGCCCTAATTGGGTCGACCAGAGCAAGACACAAGCCGCTGGGTCTGCTAGACTCGCGCGCAACCCAAACCTCAGGAGGCAAAATGAAAGCTCTCATCAAGACGCCCTTGATCGTGGTTGCAGTGATCATCGTGGCACGGCTCGCGCTGGAGGGGGTTGGCGCCCCGGAGATGATCACAACCATCGTCGGCGTAACCTGGCTCCATTTTCTGGTTCCGATTTATCTGGGTGTGCGAATTGCTGGTGCGGGCGGCTCCAACCCTTTCAAAGATCTGTTCAAGGCAGTCTTCTTTTTTACGCTGTACACGCGTCTGATGGTGATGGTGACGTACATGCTCGCCTACGCTCTGGGCTGGAGCGCCACGCGCTTCAGTGTGGAGGGAGGAGGAGGAGTCGGTGCCGACTCGGCCCTGCAGGGAATGCTAACTACTCCTGTACTGAACTTCCTTGCTACGGTGATAGCGGGAACGATCCTGGGCATGATTCTGGGTTCGATTGTCCTGTTGATCAAGCGGAAAACGGCTCCGGCCTAGCCCCTAACCCGGGTGACGTTCTAGTCGTCCAGAATTTCCTCGACGCTGCGACGCGAGATGCTGTGATATCCGGGACTGGCCTTGCGGTAGATTTTCCTGGCCCTCTCCGAGCCTTCTTTGGTTCTGGCCAGTTCCGATAGAGAGGGAGCAGGAACTTGCGCCGACCTTGGCGGGTCAGAAAACCTTCGAGTGCCTGATCCGCCGGGTATCCGGTCTTGATGGAGAGCAACAGCCAGTCGTGGAGAATCTCGGAGTTGCTGGACCTTGTAAAGTGAAAAATACGGTCCAGATCTGCCAGGCGAGCGGGGTCGAGGTCGACGGGCAGATTCCGGAGAAAGAAGAGAAAGTGGTGAGCTGTCCAGTTCAGCGAATCCAGGGATGACCCCGCAGCACCCGCGGTGAAAGCCGTAATCTGGGCGCGTACCTGCTCCAGTGCAAGGGATCGGGGCTCCGGACAGTTGGAAGGCAGGCCGGGGCCATAGATCCAATCCTTAATCTGTAGTCCTTCCTCCAGGGCACGGTCATCCAATATCAGGTGGTCGCTGAGGTAGCGAGTAAATGTCCGGGAGTCCATGCTCTGAAACGCGTACTCGTCGAAGTATTCACCCAGAAAACGATCCCAACGTTGGCGTCCCACAGCCTCCTCGATAGCGCGCAGAAAAAAGTGTCCTTTGTCGTACGAAATCGTGGTCATACCCGCGTCGGGATCGCGGCCCACGAGATCCAGGTGCAGCCAGGTGTCTCTGGGAGCGGACATGAATTCGCGCTCCAGTGATTCTCTCAGAACCGCGAGTTCTAGCTCGGCCAGCATCTCCTCCAACTCCCGACCATAAACACTCTCCATGATCCGATGCTCGAAGTAGGTGGTAAAACCCTCGTTCAGCCAGAAATCATTCCAGGTCGAGTTCGTGACCAGATTGCCGGACCAGGAATGGGCGAGCTCGTGTGCTATCAGCCCGACAAGTGATCGGTCGCCTGCCAGGATGGTGGGGGTGAGAAAAGTCAGGCGCGGATTTTCCATCCCTCCAAAGGGAAAGCTGGGAGGAAGGACGATCAGATCGTAGCGCTCCCAGCGGTAAGGTCCGTAAAGCTCTTCGGCAGCGGCGATCATTTTCTCGGTATCCGCCAGTTCCCAGGCAGCCGCCTCCAGGAGTTCCGGTTCGGCGTACACGCCGGTTCGCGGACCCAGTGACTGAAAGCCCAGATCGCCCACAGCGATAGCCAGCAGATAGGAGGGAATGGGCTGGGGCATTTCGAATTCATAAAGACCCGTTTCACTGACACGGGTGGGATTCGCGGCGCTCATGACGGCCATCAGACCAGCCGGCACCTGAATTCGAGCGCCATAGGTCATGCGTACCGAAGGACTGTCCTGGCAGGGGATCCAGCTTCGTGCTAGAACCGCCTGTGACTGGGACAGCAAAAAAGGGTGTCTCCTTCCGATTGTCTGCTGCGGCTCCAGCCACTGGAGCGCGGCTGCTTGCGGCGAGGTCCTGTAATAGATGTGAACCAGCCGTGTGTGGGCCTGAATCACGATGCTGAGCGGCTCACCAAGGCCGTCTACGGTATCCCCTCGCAGGAAAGGAGTTTCGGTCTCTTCCGCATCCAGTGTGACTCGTTCGATGTCGAGGTCACGACTGTCCAGAGAGAGCTCCCGGGAGCGAGTGAGGTTCTCGATCTGAAGAGAGGCTTTGCCCTGGAGCCGCTGCTGTTCGAAGTCCACAGTGAGGTTCAGTTCAAGATGCTTGACCACCACTCGGCCGGGCCTGGAAAAGGAGTGTGGGTCAAGCGCGGGCGGCGGTGGCAAAGGCTTGTCTGATTCAGGCGAACAAGAGGTTGCTGCGGCCAAGAAAAACCCCAGCAGGAGCAGAAAAGGGAAACCAAACTCGCTCATTCATCCGCCTCCTCGCTTGGTCGCAGTACACACGGTCAGTTCGTCAGCGTGTCAGATCCACGCTTGACGGTCAAACGAGGGCGAGAGAGTACAACCGCAGCTGGGGTCTCGGGAAAGACCATGACTGTTCCAAGCAGTTGCTATGTATAGGCCAGGTTGGAGCGCAACCAGGATTCGACCCGGACCGGGGAGACTCCCTTTCGGCGGGCGTAGTCCTCAACCTGGTCACGGCCGATCTTTCCGACGCCGAAATAGCGACTCTCCGGGTGAGAGAAGTAGAAGCCGCACACAGATGCCGCTGGATCCATGGCGAAGTTCTCCGTGAGCCGGACACCGATTTCTTGCTCGGCATTCAGGAGCTTGAACAGCTTTGCCATCTCGGAGTGATCCGGGCAAGCGGGGTAACCGGGAGCCGGTCTGATCCCTCGGTACTTTTCTCCGATCAATTCCTGGTTGGTCAGGTTTTCATCGGATGCGTAGGCCCAGAATTCCTTGCGAACGCGCTCATGGAGACGCTCTGCGAAGGCCTCTGCCAGTCGGTCAGACAGGGCCTTCAGCATGATGCTCTGGTAGTCGTCCTGCTGGGCCTCGAACTGTTTGGACTTGTCTTCAACGCCGATGCCTGCGGTCACCACAAAGCCTCCCAAATAGTCGGGTATTCCGCTCTCGGAGGGGGCGAGAAAATCACTCAGACAGAGGTTGGGCTGACCACCGTGATACTTGATCTGTTGGCGCAGCATATGGAAATCGAGCAGCGCTTTGCGACGGTCCCGATCCGCGTAGATACGGATGCTGTCTCCGCTGCTTGCGGCCGGCCAGAAGCCAAGTGTGGCACGGGCACTGATCCACCGCTCTCGAATCATCCTGTCCAGAAAGCGCAGGGCGTCGTCGTAGAGCTGGCGTGCCGCCTCTCCGACCTTCGGGTCATCGAGCAGATCGGGGAAGCGACCGACCAGTTCCCAGGCCCGGAAAAAGGGCCGCCAGTCCATTCGCTGGGCTAGTTCTTCCAGATCGTAGTTGGAGAAGGTGATCTGGTCTGTCTGTCTGGGAGGAGGGGGATAACTTCCACTTGAATCCAGGGTGAGACGGTTCTTCCGGGCTTCCTGGAGCGAGAGAATCTGGGGCGGCCTGACCAGGCGCTTCTCTCGCAGCCTGCGGTAGTCGTCCTCGATGTCTCGAAGGAGTGCTGCCCGCTTGTCCGTGTCGAATAGCCGCTGAACGAAGCCAATCACGCGCGCAGCATCCGGCACATGAAGAGTAGGTCCGCGATACTGCGGGGCGATCTTCAAAGCTGTGTGAACTTTGCTGGTGGTTGCACCACCGATCAGGAGCGGGAGATCGAAACCACGGCGCGACATCTCCGCAGCGACGACACCCATTTCCTCCAGACTGGGCGTGATCAGACCCGACAGACCAATCGCCTGGGCCTCCACTTCCAGGGCGGTGTTCAAGATCTTGTCCCCCGGAACCATGACCCCCAGGTCGATCACCTCGTAGCTGTTGCACTGAAGCACCACACCGACAATGTTCTTGCCGATATCGTGCACGTCCCCTTTCACCGTAGCCATGACGATCCGGCCCTTCGAGCGGGAGGCTATCCCCTGTTTCTCCGACTCCATGAAGGGCTCGAGCCAGTTGACCGCCTTCTTCATGACCCGTGCGCTCTTCACAACCTGAGGTAGAAACATCTTCCCGGAACCGAACAGATCGCCCACGATCTGCATCCCTGCCATGAGCGGGCCCTCAATGACATCAAGAGGGCGTGGAGAGTTCTTTCGGGCTTCTTCCGTATCGGCCTCGATAAACTGGGTGATCCCGTTGACGAGGGCGTGCTTGAGCCGCTCGTCCACGGTCGTTTCCCGCCAGGACAGATCGGCCTCTTTTCTGGCAGTCTCGCCACGGAAGCGTCCCGCCTCCTCTAGGAGATTCTCGGTCGCATCTGGAGTGCGGTGAAAATAGACATCTTCGATTCGCTCCCGCAGATGTAGCGGGATGTCCTCATAGATGCCTATCTGCCTGGCATTGACAATCCCCATATCCATACCGGCCTGAATGGCATGGTAGAGAAAGACCGAATGCATGGCTTCGCGAATCGGGTTGTTTCCACGAAAAGAGAAAGAAACATTGGAAAGACCGCCCGAGATGTGCACATGCGGGAGCTCTGCCCGAAGCCTCCGAGCCGCCTCAAAGAAAGCGCGTGCGTACTCGTTGTGCTCCTCGATTCCGGTGGCGACTGGAAAGATGTTGGGATCGAAGACGATGTCCTCCGGCGGAAAACCGGCTTGCCGGGTAAGAATCCGATACGAGCGACTACAGATCTCGAACTTTCGATCAGCCGTGTCAGCCTGACCCTTCTCGTCGAAGGCCATCACCACAACCGCTGCTCCGAAGCGCCTAATGTCCCGAGCTTGGTCAAGGAAGGCCTCTTCGCCCTCTTTGAGGCTGATCGAGTTGACTACACACTTCCCCTGAACGCATTTCAGACCGGCTCTGATGACCGACCACTTGGAAGAATCGATCATGATGGGGATCCGGCTGATCTCAGGCTCGGACATCAGCAGGCTCAGGAATCGGGTCATGGTTTGCTCAGAATCGATCATGGCATGATCCAGATTCACGTCCAGAATCTGGGCTCCGTCGTCCACCTGATCCCGGGCTACCTGCAGGGCGGCTTCAAAGTCTTCTTTCAGAATGAGACGCTTGAGTCGAGCGGAGCCCGTGATATTGCAGCGCTCACCGATGTTCACAAAGCGGCCACTGCCTTCCGCAATACAAAGAGGTTCGAGGCCCGAGAGACACATCTGCGGTTTCCGGATGGGAATCGCCCGCGGAGAAAATGGGATGATTGCCTCTTTGAAGGCGCTGATGTGCTCAGGAGTCGTCCCGCAGCAGCCTCCCACCAGATTGACGAGTCCCGACTCGGCCCACTCCCCAAGATGGAGGGCCATCTGTTGTGGGGTTTCATCGTACTCTCCAAGATCGTTGGGAAGGCCTGCGTTGGGGTGGCAGCTTACCGCGGTGTCGGCGACTCGAGCCAGTTCGGAAAGATAGGGCCGCAGCTGGCCGGGACCCAGGGCACAGTTCAGGCCCACAATCAGTGGTCTGGCGTGGCGGATCGAATACCAGAAGGCTTCCACCGTCTGGCCCGAAAGCGTCCTCCCAGACAAATCGACAATCGTCCCGGAGATCATCAAAGGGACCTCCTGTCCTCTGGACTCGAACAGCTGGGCCAGGGCATAGACAGCAGCTTTGCAGTTGAGCGTGTCGAAAACGGTCTCAATCAGGATCAGGTCGACTCCCCCGTCCATCAGCCCGCGGGCAGCCTCCCGATAGGCTCGGGAAAGGTCGTCAAAGCTAGCCTCTCGTGAGCCGGGATCGTTCACATCAGGAGACATCGAGGCGGTTCGGCTGGTGGGGCCCAGGACTCCGGCCACGAAGCGGGGCGACTCGGGAGTTCTGGCGCTCTGCTCCCGGGCCGCTCGGTGGCCCAGGCGTGCTCCGGAGACATTTAGTTCATAGGCCAGTGCCTCGAGCTGATACTCTTCCTGGGAAGGAGCTGTCGAGTTGAAGGTGTTGGTTTCAATGATGTCCGCACCAGCCTCCAGGTAGGCCTGGTGGATGCCCAGCACGATCTCAGGCTGAGTTAGATTAAGGACATCGTTGTTGCCCTTCAGATCAAGAGGGTGATCCTTGAAACGCTGTCCCCGAAACGCCTCCTCGTCCAGGCGCTGGTCTTGAATCATGGTGCCCGAGGCGCCGTCCAGGAGGAGGATCCTTTTCCCCAGCGCATTTGTCAGCTCGGCCTGCTTATGCAGAGGCATTCCGACCTTTCGGAGTTGTGTCGTCGGGCTCAAAGAGATGACGAAGAAGCGTGCAGATGGACACGGTTGGCTCTGCCCGGTTCAAGGTGTAGAAATGAAACTCTTTGACGCCTTCAATCGCCAGGGAGCGGCACAACTCCAGAGCAATAAGGCCCCCTCGGACAGCCTGCTCGCGGGGAGACAATTCGATCTCAAAGAGGCTGTTACCAGCCGGGTACCGAAGTCCCGCATTTCCTGGCAAACTTGCAGGCTCCCTGGTAGTTGCGGATGGGTAGAATCCCAGGCACGATGGGAGCATCAATCCCGGCCGCGATGGCTCGATCACGGAACCTCAAGAAAATGTCTGCGTCAAAGAAGAACTGGGTGATCGCGCGCGTAGCACCAGCATCAAGCTTGCGCTTCAGGTTTTCCAGGTCGGCGGAGGCGCTGATAGCCTCTGGGTGAGTCTCCGGGAAAGCGGCCACACTGATTTCAAAGTCCGACAGCTCCCGCAACCCGCGAACCAGATCTGAAGCGTAGGCATAGCCTCCCGGAGTTGGGCGGTAGACGCCTTCTATGCTGCGAGGATCCCCTCTCAGGGCCACGATGTGGCGAATCCCCGCCTCCCAGTATTCTGTGGCGATTCTGTTGATTTGACCCCGCCTGGCGTCCACACAAGTCAGATGGGCTGCTGCGTTGAATCCCTCGTCCTCCCGAAGTCGAGTCACGGTGCGGCGGGTGCCCTTCCGGGTGCTGCCGCTGGCCCCATAGGTCACGGACACAAAATCGGGATCAAGGTGTCTCAGTCTTCGTGCCGAGTCAAACAAGACCTCCTCCTGCTCCGCACCCCGGGGGGGAAAGAACTCGAAGGAAAAATGAAGTCGATCAGGAGAATCCGGCATGTGCGTGTCTCAGTCGGGCTGTCGGGCCGTCCAGACCCCAACGGTGAGAGCTCCGCCAGCAAGTGACAGGTGTTTTCCGGGTTCCAGGTGGGCACCAGCCAACCAATCTCGCAGGGTCGCGGGCTTGAAGCCCAGCCACCGATGGGCATGCTCCTCCCTCAAGTCATCCAGCTGATGCTCCTCAAAGTCGATGATGAAGAGGCGGCCTCCAGGGGCCAGGAGCCGGCTCGCTTCAGCGATCACTTGTTCGGGGGATTCGGCAAAGTGGAGCACCTGATGAATCGTGACCGCGTCAAAGCTGCGGCCCGGCATCGGAATCTGATACATGTTGCATCGCCTGAGGGCACAGTTACGGATCCCCTTTCGTGCCAGGGTGGCTCTTGCCACCTGCAGCATCTCAGAAGAGGAATCGATCCCGGTCAATTCAGGAACCCTGGTCGCGAGAAGCTCGAGCACTCGCCCTGTGCCCGTGCCAATGTCCAGCAGCCGTTTGACTTCTCGGGTTGAAACGAGATCAAGCAGTATCCGCTCCACCTCTCGTTCATCCACGTGGAGGGACCGTACCTGATCCCAGCGCTTTGCATTTCTGGCGAAGTACTGTGCCGCCTTTGCGGCTCGCCTCTGGAACACCTGCTGCAGACGTTCTCCATCGAGTCCGAGAGTGGGGTCTTCCACGGGCATCGAGTCGATCAGGATTCTGGCTAACTCGGCCGAGGACCCTTGGACGGCAAGACGAAAATAGACCCAGCTTCCCTCCCGCTGTCGATCGAGCAGTCCTGCCTGATGGAGAAGTTTGAGATGGCGTGAGATGCGGGGCTGACTCTGTCCCAGGATCTGCGTCAGCTCGGAAACCGTCAAATCAGAGTTAGAACAGAGGGAGAGAAGCCGGAGCCGGGTCGGTTCGGCAGCGGCTTTCAGTGCGGCCACAAGGTCACGCATTAGAGGATTATATATATAAGGATATGCTTATATCTAGTCCGTCCTGTTCACCCAGAAACGTCTCACGGGCCGCGTGATCAGGAAAGTGGGAGGCAGGGCTCTGGGGCAGCGGACCGTTTAAGTCCTCCCGGGAGCAGCCCCAGAGCTCCCACGATTCAGTTCCTCAACGAGAAACGAGGAACGAGGAACGAGGAACCTATTCGAGCCCCTTCTCGAGGAAGGCAACGAACTCTTCTTCATTGCGAGTGAGCCCGGGGAAGGTGGCAATGATTTCGTCCGCCGGAGTCAAGAGGGCGTAGAGAGGCAGGGCAATGGTCTGGAAGCGGTCCTGTTCCATCCGCAGATTGGCTTCGTGCTCGGGTTTGCCGCCATCTGTATAGAGGCGAACAAGGATGTACTTTGCAAAGAGCTCCCTCACTCTGGGACGCACGAAAATGTTGGCCTCCATCCAGCGGCAGTTCGTGCAGGTGTAGCCCGTGAAGTCAACGAAGAGCGGCTTCCCGGTTTCCCGAGCCAGCCGGAGTGCCTCTTCATAATCGGTCAGCCAGTGTTGCCGCTCGGTTTCACCCGATCCGTTAACGGAAACCGTGTTGCCCAGCACCCACTGGTCCACGCCATAGTCTCGAGGTGGTAGAAATGCGTCGAGTTCGCCTAGGGAGGCGCCAAAAAGTCCCCTGAGCAGATAGAAGGAGACAGAGAGAAAAAAGACGGCACTCAAAACTCGTCCTGCCCCGATAGGTTGAGTTGGTTCCTCATGGGGAAACGAAAAGTGGCCCAGCAGGTAAAGCGTCAGGACCAGAGCCACAGCCAGCCATACAGTAATAAAAACCGGCCGAGTAATGAGCTCCCACTGAAACACAAGATCGACGTTGCTGATGAACTTCATCGCCGCAGCCAATTCCAGGAAGCCCATGGTCACCTTCAGGGAACTCATCCACGAGCCGGCGGTGGGAAGTGACTTCAGCAAGGACGGGAAAAGAGCCAGAAAGAAAAAGGGTGCCGCAAAAACGGTCGCAAAAGCGCCTACACCCAGCACTGCCCACAGCCAGTCTCCCCGGGTGGCGGCTACCATGACGGTTCCCACGAACGGCACGGTGCAGGTAAAGGAAGTCAGGGAGAAGGCCAGGGCCATCAACAGGATTCCCGTCGCTCCCCCGGCGGCAGAAGACTTCTTGTCGACGGCAGTGAGCCAGCCAGAAGGCAGGCTGAGTTCAATGGCCCCGAAAAGACTTAGAGCGAAGACGACGAACAACGCGGCGATCGCGATGTTGACACTAGGGCTGGCAGCGACTCGATTGATTCCCCCGGCCCCGAACATGAGGGTCAAAGCGAATCCCAAAACGGTGAAGGTCAGAATGATTCCCAGGGAGTAGAGAGCTGCGTCATAGAGGGCCTGCCTGCGGCTCACCTCCCTCTTTGTAAAGTAGGAGACAGTGATCGGAATCATGGGGAAGACGCAGGGTGTGAGCAGTGCAAGACCTCCTCCAGCCATCGCGAAGAGGATGTAGGCCAGCGTTGTGGCGGGCGCTCCCAAAGGATCCGCGGGTGGCGGTTGCACTCTCGACGGGGGAGAACTCTGTGTCTGGGCCTCGGTGGCAATAGCAGGGAGCGCCGTTGGTTCCTTCATGGCGGCCTGATTCAGAGCCCGGCTCAGCTGGGAGGACAGAGTGGCGGGCGTTCCTGAGACCACCAGCACAGTGGCGATCTCCACATCCTGCGGCGGCAGGCAGAGGCGATCATTACAGGCCATGAAGCGAACTTGCAGAACCAGTTCGTGGTCTCCGGGGGTGGCGCCTGAAGCGATTCTGACAGGAACTTCAAAATCGGCAATTCCGTCAAAATACTCGGTTTCAATACCGAAGTTCTCATCCAGGCTGGTCTTCACCGGCGGTTGGAGTACTTCGCCACCCGCTTCGAAGAATGGGACCTCTTTGATGCGAATTTGAGTGGGCTGAGGGGCGGCCAGAGCGTCCTCTGGATAGGGAGTCATGGAATAGAGGTGCCAGGTTGGGGCCATGGTGGCCCGCAGCGTCAGCACGAGTTCACTCCCAGGGGAGAAATCCTGCTCATGCGGAAAAATCTGAAAGTGAACCTCATTCTGGCCCCACAGCGGACACAGGAGCGTCCCCAAGACCAGAATGGTTGCGATCCAATGTCCAAGAATCCCTCGTGTCATAATTTCTCTCGGTGTCGACTATACCTTACATACGGAATGTGCTGGCCCGCCGTTCCAGTAGTCGAGCCCGACGATAGCAGAACCCGAGCGGTGTAGGAGCCGCCTCCGTACGGCGTTCTGGTCGAGCTACTAAGAAGACCCCCGCCCTGAAACGTGGGAGGGCCTCGGGGAGGCGGACGTTTCAATTCCCGGACGCAGCCCCGAGGCCCTCCCACGTTTCAGGTCAGACCACGGAGGATCCTCACCCTCTGGCGCCCGCCGCTAGACCCGTAAGGAGTCCCCCCGGCTCTGCCGGGGAGGCAGCCAGAGTTTGACAGTTCCGGGAATAGGTGAAAAAACTCCCTTCCGTGAGCCGAGCAAAGCATCACGAAAAGGAGTTTTATGAGTAACTACCAGAGCTTACAGCATACAAAATGGGAGTGTAAGTACCATGTGGTGTTCATCCCCAAGTACCGCAAGAAGTTGATTTATGGGGAGCTGCGCAGACATCTCGGTCAGGTGCTGCGACGGTTGGCTGGGCAGCAGGAAAGCTTGATTGAAGAGGGCCACCTGCTGCCGGATCACGTGCACGTGATGATCTCGATTCCGCCAAAGTTTTCTGTGGCGCAGGTGATCGGGTACATCAAAGGGAAAAGCGCCATCCACATTGCGAGGAACTTTTCAGAGAGTCGGCGTAACTTTGTTGGACAGCACTTCTGGGCTCGCGGATACTTCGTATCGACGGTGGGTCGGGATGAGAAAGTGATTCGTGAGTATATCCGGCGGCAAGAAGCAGAAGATCGTCGCCAGGATCAGCTCAGGCTGCTGTAGCCAAGCCACCTGTAGGTGGCACAAGTGGCCGCGGTAGCGGCAACGTCAAGTCCGCTTTGAGCGGCTCACAAGATTAAAGCCCCCGGCTTTGCCGGGGGATACTTACTGTCCTGTCCCAGAAATTCGCACCATTTTGCGGATGGGTCTTGCGAGGTGAGGTCGCGAAGAGAGGAGGAGGCGATGCAATAGCCTCGTTGACGACGAACGACAAAGAGATCGCCCGCAACCCCCATCCGCCCGCAGGGTTGGGGCGGGACGGGCCCATCTCTTTGTTGCTCCTCCTCGCCGATGCTCTCGCATCGACTCGTCGTCACGCCTCAACCTGGTCTCCGTCGCGCTCCCAACAAAATGATGCGAATCTCTGGGACAGGACACTAGATGCACTCCCGGTCAAAGATCCTGGTGAACGATCTTTCCAGACACAATCGTCATAACGGGAGATCCGCGCAGTTTCCATCCGTCGAAGGGGCTGTTTCGGCTTTTTGACTGGAAGCTCGCAACATCGACGGTAACTTGCCGATTGGGGTCGATCACAGTCACGTCGGCCACGCTGCCCTTTTTCAGGGTCCCTTTGCCCAGCCTGAGGATGCGGCTCGGATTCACACTGAAAAGTTCCACCAGGCGGGAGACCGGGACAATCTCCTTCTTGATCAGGAACTCCCACGCCAGTGAAATGGCACATTCCATTCCGACGATTCCATTCGCCGCATCCATGAAGGTCGTGTCTTTTTCCAGCTCTGTGTGAGGAGCATGATCTGTGGCAATGCAGTCGATCGACCCATCCCGGAGCCCTTCCAGCATGGCTCCTACATCGCCGGACTCGCGCAGCGGCGGGTTCATCTTGTAGTTCGTGTCGTAGAGCTCAACGCTCTCATCTTTAAGGATGAAGTGGTGGGGAGTCACCTCGCAGGTGACTCGAATCTCACGCTTCCTGGCCTGCCGAATCCAGTCCAGAGACTCAGCGGTAGAGAGGTGTGCGATGTGGGCGTGTCCGCCCGTGACCCGGGCCAGAATCACGTCCCGAACCACATCCAGTTCTTCCGCCGCCCGGCTCATTCCGGGCAGGCCAAGCCGTGTTGCGGTCGCTCCTTCATTCATGCAGCCGCCGGCTGCCAGGGCGGGGTTCTCGCAATGATCCACCACCGGAATGTCGAAGATGCGAGAGTACTCGAGGGCGCGGCGCATGAGCTGGGGGTTCTCAACGGGGCTGCCGTCGTCGCTGATGGCGACGGCCCCGGCCTCCACCATCTCTCCGATCTCGGCCAGTTCTTTGCCCAGGGACCCCTTGCTGATCGCTCCGCAGGGATGAATATGAGTCAAATTGACCTGCCGGGACCTTTCGATGATATAGCTGGTAATTGACGCGTTGTCATTAACGGGCTGGGTGTTGGGCATGCACATGATGGTGGTAAACCCACCCACTGCGGCGGCCTTTGATCCAGACACAATCGTCTCTTTATCCTCGCGTCCGGGCTCGCGAAGGTGAACGTGCATGTCAATAAAGCCGGGAGCCACGATCAGATTGCTGGCGTCAACGACCTCCCATTCGGGGCGCGGTTCGATGTGCCCGAGATCAGCAATCGATCCACCTTCGATCAGCAGGTCAAGTTCAACCTGGTCGAGGTCCTGACTGGGATCCACCACGGTCCCGCCTTGTAGTAGCAGAGTCATGGTTCCTCTGCTTCCTCTTGCCCGCCCAGAATCAGATAGAGCAGGGCCATTCTGAGTGCTACGCCGTTTGAGACCTGGTCGAGGATGACCGAATAGGGCCCGTCCGCGAGCTGCGGATCGATTTCGATTCCCCGGTTGATGGGCCCAGGATGCATGATGATCGCCTCGTCCCGGGCCACTTTCATCTTCGCGGCATCTAGGCCGTAAAGGCGAAAGTACTCCCGTATGGACGGGAAGAACACCTCCTTCTGGCGTTCAAACTGAGTGCGTAACATCATCACCACGTCGGCGTCCCTGAGGACTTCGGCCAAGTCATAGGTCACCTCGACGCCATACTCCTCAAAGCCGATCGGAATCAATGTGGGGGGGCCACAAACCCGAACCTGTGCACCCATCTTAGTCAGCAGCAAGACATTCGAACGAGCCACTCGGCTGTGGGCAATATCTCCCACGATAGCTGCGGTCAGCCTCTCCAGGGACTCTTTATGGTCCAGGATGGTCATCGCATCCAGGAGGGCCTGGGTCGGGTGTTCGTGGGTGCCGTCTCCACCGTTGATGATGTGGGTCTCGGTACAGTAGCGACTCAGATACGCCGGGGCCCCGGCCTGCGGATGCCGAACCACGAGAACGTCGGGTCGCATGGCGTGCAGGGTCAGCCCGGTATCCTTCAGGCTCTCTCCCTTGCTGAGGCTGCTGATCGAAGGGCTGAAGCTGATGGCGTCAGCACTCAGACGCTTGGCGGCTATCTCAAAGGAAGAACGTGTCCGTGTGGATGCCTCAAAAAAGGCATTGATGACCGTGCGCCCCCTGAGGGTCGGAACCTTCTTGATCTTGCGCTGCGAGATCTCACGAAAACTGACAGCGGTCTGGAGGATCTCTTCGATCGTTTCCCTCTCCAGATCCTCAATTCCGAGCAGATGCTGGGTCTTCAACGCCATGATGAGCGCCTAGTCATCGCCACTCCCCTGCTGCATCAGTTCGAGAGTACTCAAGTAGACGGCCTGCTCGTTGTCAACGGGGGGTAGACGCACTTCAACCACTTCGTCCTCTGCCGTCTCGATGAGCGCTCCCACGTAATCTGCCTGAATGGGGAGCTCGCGGTGGCCCCGGTCTACCAGGACCACCAGCTCGACCTTGTCGGGGCGGCCGTAATCCAGAACGCTCTCCAGAGCGGCTCGAACTGTACGGCCGGTGTAGAGGACGTCGTCCACCAGCAGGATCTTTTTCCGATCGATCGGAAACGGCAGCTGGGACCCGTGAACAACGGGCTGCGTGGCGACCAGAGAGAAATCATCTCGATAGAAGGTGATATCCAGACTTCCACATTCGATTCTCTTTCCGACTTGAGCTGTAATTTTCTCCTGGAGGATTTCAGCCAGAGGGACTCCGCGCCGGCGGATTCCCACGATCAAGGTGTCTTCCAAGTTGGGATGATCCTGCAGAATCTCTGCGGCGATTCTTGAGAGAGCAACGCCCATCTCCCTTTTCGTCATGACCCGCCGGGGATACTCTTTCACCTGCCACTCCAATGGAAAATCTGAGGGATTCTAACACAGCCGCTTTTCCGCGATCCATGGGACTTTCACCACGGACTGGTGGCTCGGATGCTGTGCTATCCTTGCCTCATGATCGCCGATATCGAGGGCAAAGTTCGCACTAATGAACCCCTCGGACGCGACAATTTCCTGCTTGCGGTAGAGGCGCCCGCCCTGGCTGCTGTGAGCCGCCCGGGCCAGTTCGTGATGGCAGCTGCAGCCGAGGACTACGCGCAGCCGTTTCCCCTCTTGAGACGCGCTATGGCCGTCTTCTCGATTGAGGGGTCAAATCACGATCGGGTCACGCTGCTGCTCAAGATCGTCGGAGACGGAACGCGGAAACTGGCTGCTGTGAAGGAGGGAGATTCAATCCACCTGACCGGTCCTCTGGGCCGTGGTTTCGATTGCGAGCTGGCCCGCGGAAGGCAGGCCCTGATCGTGGCCGGCGGGGTGGGCATCGCCTCGGTTTACTTGCTGGCAGCGCAACTGGCCCGGGAGGAAACCGATGTACACCTCATCTACGGCGCCCGAACCGCTGCTGACCTGGTCTGTCTCGACTACTTCGAAGCCCTGCCGATTTCACTGGTGCTGACTACAGAGGATGGCAGCCGGGGCGTGGCCGGTCGCGTCACCGGTCCGCTGGGGGACTACCTGCCCGGTCTCTCCCCCGCAAACAGCGTGGTCTACACCTGCGGGCCCAATCCCATGATGAAAGCGGTTTCCGGCCAGGTCGTTCCCCTGGGAGTGCCCTGTCAGGTTTCCGTGGAAACCAAGATGGCCTGTGGCTTCGGAGTTTGTCTGGGGTGCAGCGTGAAGATCGGGGACCAGTTCCTCCTGGCCTGTACCCATGGACCGGTGTTCGAGGCTGCCGGGTTTCAATGGGAAGAAGAAGCCGAGTCAAGGACTGTGGCATGACAGATCCGGTGAATCTGCAAGTTGAGATCGGCTCACTCACCTTGAAGAACCCGGTTCTGACGGCCTCGGGCACGTTCGGCTACGGGCTCGAGTTTGAGCAGTTCTTTGATATCTCTCTACTGGGAGGCTTCTGCACCAAGGGGTTGTCGTTGGAACCCATGGCCGGTACCGCCCCAGGAAGAATCCATGAGACTCCAGCGGGCATGCTCAACGCCATCGGTCTCGAGAATGTGGGAGTCGAGGGATTCCTGAAGGAAAAGCTGCCCCGGCTGGAGAACTGCGGCTGTCACATAGTGGCCAACGTGTTAGGCAAGACTCTGGATGAATTCAAGACCATCACCCGGCGCCTTGACCCCTTTCCCCAGGTTGCCGCGCTGGAGCTGAACATCTCCTGCCCCAACATCAAAGAAGGGGGAATCGAGTTTGGCCATGACCCCAGGATGACCCATGCCGTCACCGAAGTGGTTCGCAATTCCACGTCCAAGCCGGTGTGGGTGAAGTTGTCCCCGAATGTCACCGATATTCGCCTCTTTGCTCTCGCCTGCCAGGACGCGGGAGCCGACGCGATCAGCCTGGTGAATACTTTTGTGGGGATGAGCATTGATGTGAACAAGCGACGACCCATGCTCTCTAACACCACCGGCGGGCTGTCAGGACCGGCAATACGGCCGCTGGCGGTGCGGATGGTCCACGAGGTGAGCCACGCAGTCTCAATTCCAATCGTCGGAATGGGGGGGATTTCGACCGCCAGGGATGCTCTGGAGTTCCTGGTGGCCGGCGCCAGCGCCATCCAGATCGGCACTGCCAACTTTTATGATCCTACGGTCGCGATCAAGGTCATTGACGGGCTCCGGGAGTTTTGCGTTCAGCAGGGAATTCAGGATATCAATGAGATTGTGGGGAGTCTGGAAGTCCGAGAAGGGCAGTTCTTCTACTGAGTCTTGGAGGTGGGAGGGGGGCCAGGGCGACGACCGGGCGGATTTAAACGGTCGCTGCCCTGGCCCCCCTCCCACCTCCAGGATTCCAAACCAGAGAAGCACCTAATTCACCACGAAGAACGAGTCCGGGACTTCCTGGCTGTCGGAGCTCTGATCGAACGTCATGGTCCACTGCCAGAGCGAGGTCGAGCCGGTCTTCTGCGTCGAAACCTGCACGACCCAGGTGGCCGGCAGCCGGAGCCCGCCAAAGTCCCGAAAATCACTGAACCGCTCTTCCAGCTTGAAGCGCGACACGCGCTGCCCCGCGGACTGTTCTGGCGTAGCACCAAGCTGAGCTGAAATCTGCACCTCGTAGGTCGTCAGCAGGTGCGAGAAGTCCTCGGGAGAGAAGAACATTCGTATACGGGCGTCCCCTCCCCGCTTGCGAATGCGGTACTCGAGCTGGTGCAGCTTCACCCCGTCGATCTTCTTGGTGCCCTTCAGTTTCAGGATCGGCTTCCTCTCCTCGAGATTCAGCAGCGGCCAGGCCATCGTCAGCGCACCTCCGAAAAGACCTTCTCTCTGGATCGCCTTCTGCGCGAAAAGAAACTCCGACAGCGGGAATCGAGTCCCCGGAACACTAAAGGCCGTAGTCGCCTTCTTGCCGTCGGTGACGAGCTGCTCACCGTTGTAGTCGGCCCGCGCGAAGTCGATCAGGAAATTGACACCGTTTCCTTTCGACACGAGCTGGGCTTTTCCGTCGATATTCTGCCTGCCCCCGACCAGGATCTCGCTCTTGCAGGTGCCCATCATGACAAAGGTCTGGCGCCGGGCCAGAGCTTCTCCACTGCCCAGCGACTCGATATGGCGTTGAACCAATTCATCGGCCGTGAGCTTCTGTCCCTTCGGCTCGACGGCCCACAGGGCGACACCACCTAAAACGGGCAGAACGAGACTCAGCACGATCCCCAACCACCCGGCTTCTATCACGCCTCTGGTATTTAAACTCATGTTCACTCTCCTGCAGGGTTGGGCACCCTTTTTCATCTCATTCAATCACAAAATCGACCTGAGTCTCGATGGACTGCTGGCGAATCTGATCGTTCACGTTGAAGCGGAGCGTGTAGGTGCCTTCGATCAGGCCCCGGAAGGGAATGGTCTTGTACACGAGCAGCCTGTCTCCGTCGAAGTCGACTTCCTGCTGGATCTCGACGAACGGGAAAACCGGCTGGCCTTCCCGGTCGAGCGCGATCTCCACCCGGGGAGCCGGCTTCAGAGTCGTCTGGTCCAGGGCCAGGTTGTACACTTCGAAGTAGGCCTGCGCGAACTGCTCCTCCGGTCGAAACCGGTTGTCTGACGACGGAACCACCCGATACTTACCCAGGACGAAGGGGTCACCCACCGTTTCGTCGATCCCGGGTGACCCCAGACGCGGCGTCAGCACGACCGTGCTGGTTTCCAGTTGATCCTGCCTGGGAGGGGATACGACGACTAGCTCATCTGACGTAGCAATCTTGCCGGAACCCTGGTCCTGAATGACCAGCGAGAGCTTGTACCTGCCAGGCTCCAGCGGAAATCGTTTCTGATAAACAGCCTCGGTCAGCAGGCCTTTCGTCAAAGAGCCGACGGCGACCCGCCTTTCAATATCGTCCTCGAATGAGTAAACCCTCTGGCCCGAGAGGGTCTGCACTTCGCCGTAGATGCCGATGACGGCGACCAGTCTGTCCTGGGCGTCTTTCTCGCGAGCAAAATGCAGATCCTTGTCTTGCAGGAAGACCGTGACTGGAACCAGGGAGTGATCTTCCGAGTAGCGCATGTTGTCCACGCGGACCCGAACCGGCAGCTGGGAATAGCTGAGGCGGGTGGTGACCATCTGCTCCAGGTCCTTGTACTTGACGGCAGGCCCCCTCTGCAGGCGGTAGAGGGTCTCCAGCCGCTGCAGGGGGTAGTCGCGGTAGCGCATGGTGCGGCCGGCCGTGTCGAAGCGGCGGTAGCCTTCCGGGTTGCCCATCCAGCGGGTCCGGATCCGGTCGATGCGACTCATGCTTCCCAGTTGCTCGGCCAGAGTCAGTCCGGCCCCCGGAATCTGGAACAGGGCATCCTTCTGCTCCGGATCCATTGCGATCCGGTACTCATTGGTGCGGGAAGCATCGACGAACTCGATTTCGATTCCCGGCCCCACTCCTTCCAGATGGCGGTAAAACCACACCTCGAAGGGATAGGTGTAGGTTCGCCCCCCACCTTCTTCGAACTTTCGCTGATAGGTTCCCCCCTCCGGGTGCTTCTCGAGTCCGTCCGGTTTCCCGAACAGGATATAGATCATCCCCCGGTCGGTTCTCCAGCCCTCGATACCGGAATGGTATTTGTCGTTGGCGTAGGCAATGCGGCGATAGTGCTCTTCCTTGAACTCGTTGACGGCGGTCCTGGGGTCGAGATCCCGGCGGAACCAGAACTGCTCGATGAAGTGGTCCTTTTCCTGGCTGGTCGAGAGATTGTCAAAAACCTCTCTCTCGTCCGCTGAGATGATGTAGAGGACATCCGTTTCCAGCCACTGTCGGTAGTAGTCGTCGACTTCTTCGGCTCGCTGTTGACGGTTTTGACCGGTCGTCTGTGCCTGGAAACAGAGCAGCGAGGTCATGAGCAAGGCGGAAGCTGAGGACCAGTTCCTGAGAAGGGTCACGACACTGAATTATACCGGCTGGGTGCTTTCAGCTCAGCACGGCCGGCAAGTGCAACTCGTTCTGATCCACTGGGGGCAAACAGATGACTGGCTGGATAGAACTTGGAGTGCGGCACTTCGAGTGCCGCACTGTACGGCGGAAGTCTTGACTTCCGCACTCCAGGAAGTTTCCAATAACCGACAACTCCCGCTGGCTCAGAACTTATGGCCATCAGCACTAGAAGATCACTTTTAGCGAGAACTGGACGATGCGCGCGCTGGTGTTGGTGTCCTGCAGCTGACCAAAGTTTGGGGAAGAGATGTCGAGAATCGTGTCCGTCTGGGAGTCGGGGCCAAAGCCAAAGGGATCCCCCCCCCCGACGTTGAAGTTGGCGGTGTTGGTCAAGTTGAAAAACTCACCGCGAAACTCGATGTCCAGACCTTCGGTCACCGGGAACTTCTTGATCACGCCCAGATCCCAGGTGAACTGGCCGGGACCGTTGAATCCGAAGCGGGGCAGGCCTCCCAGTTCTCCGGCTCCCGGGTGAGAGAGCCGCCCATCCTCAGCAGCTTCGGCCGGGAAAAAGAAAGGGCCGTCCTCGTCGCTCCGCACACTGATCAAGTCCCGGACGCCACTGTTGTCCAGGGTCGAGTTAGCCCTATTCCGGCCCAGGCTGCGACCCAGTCGATTGACCGTGGCCCGGTTCGAAAACAGGCTGAAGGGCTCTCCGCTTTGAATGTTGAAAATCGACGTCGCCTGCCATCCTCCCGCAATCTGATTCAGGACCGGATTGACAATATTCCAGCGCCGCCCCTGCCCGAAGGGTAGTTCCCAGATGAAGTTGGCATTGAAGACGTGGGGCAAGTCGAAGACCGTTCGGCCCCGGTCGTAGCCCCGATTGGCAATATCCAGGCTGGGTTCGAAGTTGGCCTGGTTGTTCGTGACCTGGTTGGCCAGGGTCTTGCCAAAGGTGTAGTTGGCGTTGAACATGAGCCCGGCCGAAAACCGCCGGCGTACCTCGAGCTGCGCGGAATGATAAATGGAGTCGCCTCCATTGCTGGTGACGTCACCGATCAGCACCTCCATATTCGGGTGGCACTGGACGGCGCCGCACAGGCCGTTGAGCATGTAGAGATTCGTGAGCAACAGGCCGGCTTCTCCGTCCCTGATGATGTCCCAGATAAAAGGAAGGAAGAGAAAACCTCCGCCCACCAGCTCATCAAAGACGGGAAGTACCTGGCTCCCCGGTAAATCGGGATTGTATCTCACATCGTAGCCGAATCCGGCCGCCTCGGCAATCTCTCCATTGCTCTGAGCCCGGAAGACGTCGTCGAGGAATCCGGTTCCCCGGATGTCCACCTGGTTGAAGTCGGTGGCCCGGATCAGCTTGGTTCCCTTGCTGCCGGCCCATCGGACTTCAACCGCCGTGTTCCATCCGACTTCGCGGGTGATCCCCACCTGCCAGGTCTGGGCGTAAGGGTTGATCAGGTTTGGATCCACCACAAAGGCAGCGGGAAACTCCTCGACGAAAAACGGTGAGGCGGGATTGTTGATCTCGGGCCAAGTCAAAGGAAGCTGAAACTGCGGCTCCGGAATTGGAGGGCGGTTACTGATCGTATCGGTCAGGTTGATGAGCTCGACAAAGGAGGTCACCCCGTAGCGGTTCAGTGCGTTTTGGAGCGCTGCCACCATCTGGTCGTTGGCGTAGGCGATACCGTAGCCCGCCCGCAGAGCCGTCTTGCCGTCACCGAAGATGTCCCAGGCGATTCCAAGATTGGGAGCAAAGTTGTTGAGATCGTTCTGGGTGACATCCCCGTCCAGCCAGTCGGTTACATTGGTCGGGTCCAGAACCGCGTCCACCGGGTCGTTGTTCGTGATGACCTGTTGCGTGATCAGATTATCCCTTTCCCGGATATTGCGGTACCACTCCCAACGAACACCTGCGTTCAGGGTGATTCGTGGGTTGACGCGCCAGGAGTCACCGAAATAGAAGGCATAGATATCGTTTTCCCAGTTGAATGCCTCTTCGGCGGCGACGAGAGTCGGATTGGTGCGGCTGCGGACGTGAAACTCTCCGGTCGCATCGTTCAGGATCCCGGCCAGATCGACCAGGATGGCCTCGGCTCGCCCCGCGTCGTCAGTGCTGATGCCTCCCGGGAACTCGGCGGTGCCGAGCTCAAAGCCGTTGGCCAGATTGGCCCCGATCCGGTAAGTGGGGGTCACGTTGAAGCCGGCAAACGTGAAGTTGCGGATGTTCTGCCCCTGGAAACCAAAACGAAAGGAGTGATTTCCCCGGGTCCAGCTGGCGTTGTCGGCATAATTCCAGGTATCCGTGTCGCGCCCCTGGCGTTCGAATTCACCGTTTCCCTCCGGGTCGGTGTAACTGGCTGCGATGATCTTGAAGCCCCGCTCCCTGAGAAAATCCCGATCGTCGGCAAAGACCACACCCGATATGTTGGCTCCGAAGCGGACCTCGTTGATCAGGTTGGGGCTGGCCGTCCAGTGCCAGGCTGTGGAAAAGAAATCGGGCGTGGAGATGGTGCGCCCAAAGGTTTCCTCGAAACCCGATAGAAAGTCGGGCCGGTCGTTGTTAAAGTCGTTGTGGCGATAGATCCCCTCAAAGGAATGACTGTCGTTGAGGATGAAATCGAGTCGAAAGCCATACTGGTCCCGGTCTTCGTTGTTGGGGAGATTAAATCGATAGCCCTGTGTGTTAAGACCGTCTCCCCTGGTGGAATCGTTGCCCAGGGGTGTCTGCGCGATTTGAGAAGCCATGAAGGGGTCGGCCGCCGCGCCGCGCAGGGGAAGCAACTCGATTTCCTGCAGTCCGCTGCCGTCCAGCGCTTCATACTGGAAGATTCCCTGGCGGGCCTTCTCACTGAGGACAACCGCTAGCCCGGATTATGCAAGAACCGTAATCCGCTGTTGAAAAAGGGCTCGAGAAGTGGCCCAACTCGGAAGCGGGCAGTTGTGACAGGCGGATTTGCGAAGAATATCGGTTGGCGAGGCGTTTGAGTGGTTGGGGGAGTGAATTTCAGACAGATCTGGGCCTGGATGAGTGTCGGAAGCGGTTTTTCGGGGAACTGGGAGAAGCTAGCTGGAGTTCAGGCGACTCAAGACGAGGTGAAAGAGGGGTTGTTCGGGAAAGGCTGAGGAAAGATGGACCCAGATGCGTCGAGTGGTTTGTCGGATCCGGGCCCCGATCTTGAGGACACGACGACGTAAGGTTTCGATTTCGAGCTTGTGCCAGGGGGTTCCGTGCAGATAGTCGCGCAGGCGCACGAACATCTGGTAAGCCAGTGCATGCAGGAGGAGTCGAAACTGGTTGGCCAGGAATCGATGACAGCTGAGTCGGTCCATGCTCAGATGATTCTTAAAGGCCTTGATGAAGTTCTCGGTCTGCCCTCGGTCGGTGTAGTGGTCATAAAGTGATTGGGAGCAGAGATCGTCCCGGTTGGTGACCACAAAGCGACGATTGATCCCGCGCTGATCGACCTCCACTTTGACAATGACGCGACGGGATCGATCCCAGCTGTTGGCTCGATAAAGAAACTCGTCAAACTGACGCTGTTTTTCCTCCCGCTCAACGAACCTTTCCCGAGTCGAATCCAGCAGGGGCTCGACCACTCGCTGCAGGCGAGGGTTGCGACTTAACCCAATGACATATTGGAGTTGATTCTCTTCACATTCACAGAACTCGTAGAGCCGAGGCGTGGCAAAGCCGCTGTCGGCCCGAATCTCAATCTCGACATCCGTCCCCACTGCTTGTCGGATGGCCTCCACGACGCGCTTCAGAATGGGCACGATGTGAGAGGCAGCCCCCTTGTTGCCAGGTCTCAACACGGCACAGACCAGGTCTCCCGTGGCGGCATCGAAGATCAGCAAAGGATGCAGAATGTGGTTTCGGTAATACCCGTGGTAGAAGGCGAACTCCTGTTGGCCGTGAGTGTGGTCGTCGGTACTGTCCAGATCCAGGATGATCTTGGCGGGACGTCTCTTCTTCAGGGAGCGCACATAACGGCGTAGCAGCCACCGGCTCAGACGCATCAGATCCTTCTTGGTGACGGAGTTCTCCAAGCGGGAGAAAGTCGGCTGGGTGGCCAAATCGGGATCGCTCTCGGGCAACTGATCACAGACTGTCTTGAGCATCGGATCCGAGCGCAGCGTATCGGCGTCATTACAGTCTTCGTAGCCGGCCACGATCTGCAACACTCGTTGTCGGATCAACTTCAACAGGTCATGACGAATGTAGCGTCGGTCCCGGCTTTCCGCAATACACGAACTGAAGCCCTCGCACAATCGATGTTGCCGATCCAGCGATCCAAACAACAACCATCCTGCGTCGGAAGTGAGGCTCCCCCCATCAAAACGAGCTGTGATGTCTCTGTGGCTGTGAAATGGCAGGGTATTCTGGCAGACTGTTTTCAACATAGCCGTAGCTCCTGTTTAGGGTTGTTTTTATGTAAACCCTTTTATATCAGAGAGCTACGGCTTTTTTTCTGGACCCAAATCTCACTCGGATTCAGATCTCTTGCATAATCCGGGCTAGGAAACCCGACTGGGCCCGCTCCCGAAAGCCCTCATAGTTGCCGTACCAGAACAGCTTGTCCTGGATGATGGGCCCACTGGCCGCCACACCAAACTGGTTGCGCAGCAGGAAAGGCTTGTCCACCGCCGGCGTCGCGAGATTGTTAAAGAACTCGTTGGCCTTGGTGGCGTTGTTTCGATGCACCCAGTAGACCTCGCCATGGACGTCATTCGTCCCCGAAGGCGTGACGAAGCTGACCTGGGAGGCGCCGGCCCCGGACACCGAACCCTGGTTGATGCTGGAAAGAGTGAACTCGCTGACCATGCTCTGGGTGAGACGCACCGGCGTGAAGGTTGTGCCATTCTCACGGAGGAAGTTGTCCTGGATGTTGACGCCGTCCAGCGTCATGTTCGTGTAGGTCGGCCTGAGGCCGGCAATCGATGTCGGCACGTTTCCGTTGTTGGCTGTTCCTGCCTGCAGAGTAATCAGGTTCAAGGGGTTCCGCGCCTGCAGAGGCAGGTCCGGGATCTGCCGGGTCTGTACGGTTGTGGAGACCGAGGTGTCCGAAGTGTTGACCAGGTCTACACCGGCAGCGACAGTCACGATGGAGGACAGTTCCCCCACATCCAGAATGACGTTGAGAGAGTAATCCTCTCCCACATTCACCTTGACATCGCGGGCCACGTAGGTCTGGAAGCCCATCATGCCAACGCGCACCTCGTAGAGGGTGGGCAGCAGTTGGGTCGCCCGAAATGTGCCCACGTTACTGGTCACCAGCGCCTGGGAAGCATTGGTGCCCTGGTTGGTGATGGTGACGTCAGCCCCGGGAACGGCAGCCCCCGACTGATCCTTGACAGTTCCGCTTAAGGAGCCGTAGTTGGCCTGGGCGAACATGGGGCAGACCAGAAGTGCCAGCACGGTGAGTGTCACCGCGAAAAACTTTGCATTCATTCTCATTGGATTCCTCCACACAAATGGATCCGACAAAAATATTGCCGTCATAGTACAAGCAAACCCTGCTCCATTCCGCCTCCCATATTTGCAAGGTGCTGCTAACGTTGGACTCTCTCTGCCCATTCAAGAATGCCCCGGCCCGGCCTGCAACCTGGCAATCCAAATATCTGGAGGTTAGGGTCCAAAAAACCGTATCCCCGGTTGGTGCCCGCATGATTCGATCAAGAACCCGAATCCCGTGCGGCGTCTTGGATCGCTGGTGTCCGAGATTCTGGATTCTCAACCGACTGTTGGGTTCTTGTGTTAGAGTCGCGGACCGATGAGAGAGCAGGAATGTGGAATCATTCTGGCCTTGGATCTCGACTCCAGAGCAGAAGCCCTGGGCCTGGCCGAGCTGCTCAAAGACGAAGTCGCGCTGGTCAAGGTGGGTCTCCAGGCATTCACCGCCTGCGGCCCGGCTCTTATCCATGATCTTCGAGGGATCGACGTTGAGGTTTTTCTCGACCTCAAGCTTCACGACATTCCCAATACGGTTGGCAGCGCCGCCGCCCAGGCAGTACGACTGGGCTGTTCCATGCTGACCCTGCACACGGTGGGCGGTCTGTCGATGCTGCGTGCCGCACGGGAGGAGGTCGACGAGACTGCCGGGAAGCTGGGTCAGCGGCCTCCCCGGCTGCTGGGCGTCACCATCCTGACCAGCCTCGACGAGCAACAGCTAGGGAGAGTCGGCATCCCCGGGAGCACGGACGAACTGGTCGTACATCTGGCGGGGGTGGCTCTGGAGGCCGGGTTGGACGGAGTCGTCTCCTCTCCCCGCGAGCTGGAGCTTCTTCAAAGAGAACCGCTCAATCGCCTGCTTCGGGTCACTCCGGGAGTCCGGGCCGGCGATGCACTGAAGCACGATCAAAGAAGGACGATGACTGCGCGAGAGGCTGTGGGGGCCGGTGCAGACTATCTGGTGATCGGCCGCCCTATTACGCAGAATCCCGATCCCCTGGAGGCTGCCCGCAGCATCAATCGCGAGATTCGATCGTGCTAGACTCAGCTGATGTTAGCTCTGCCAGTAGTTCTGGCCGCCCTGCTGGCCGGACTCCAACCCTCCCCTGAGCCCCGCCTGGAGAAGCTGGACAGATCGAAATGTCACGTCTTCATTGACTACCGGATCATCTGGACAGTGGAAGTGGCCCAGGAGTTCAACCAGGCTCCGGTTCCGATCCTGAACATCATCACCTTCGAAGCCAAAGAAAGCCCGCTCAAGCCAGCACAGATCCACCTCTATGACGCCCAGGGTCGGACTGCGGAAGTCAAGAAGTTCGCCATAGAGACGGGCTTCGAGCCGTACATAACGAACTTCTTGAAGGTCTTGTCGTCGTCTTTCATCGGCCTGGACTTAGAGGGCGAGTTCGAAGGATTCGCAGAACCTGAACGCGTGGTGATCAAGCTGGGTGAGACCGAGTACACCCTGCAGGCTGTGGACTGCCTCGATTATGGGATGCTGGCGGAGCAGATCAACAAGGTCAATTACGACAGCCCCGACATCAGGGAGGATTTCGACCTGCTGCACATTCCCCACATCGGGAGCAAAGGGCTTGTCAAGAAAGGGCGTCGCTAGAACCCGAGCGGTGTAGGAGCCGCTTCCATGCGGCGGTCGTCCTACGCCACGAAACATCACATGGTGGCCAAGAGTGGGAGGGGGCTCGGGCTGCGACCGGGAGGATTTAAACGGCCGCCGCCCCGAGCCCCCTCCCACTCTCGGGATCGGACCGCGGAAGGTCCTACCCCGGATTATGCAAGAGATCTGAATCCGAGTGAGATTTGGGCCCAGAAAAAAGGCCGTAGCTCTCTGATATAAAAGGGTTTACATAAACAACGACCCTAAACAGGAGCTACGGCAATGTTGAAAGCAGTCTGCCAGAATACCCTGCTATTTCACAGCCACCGAAAGATCACGGCGCGTTTTGATGGGGGGAGTCTGACTTCCGACGCAGGATGGTTGTTGTTTGGATCGCTGGATCGGCAACATCGGTTGTGCGAGGGCTTCAGTTCGTGTATTTCGGAAAGCCGGGACCGACGCTACGTTCGTCATGACCTGTTGAAGTTGATTCGACAACGAGTGTTGCAGATCGTGGCCGGCTACGAAGACTGTAATGACGCCGATACGCTGCGCTCCGATCCGATGCTCAAGACAGTCTGTGATCAGTTGCCCGAGAGCGATCCCGATTTGGCCACCCAGCCGACTTTCTCCCGTTTGGAGAACTCCGTCACCAAGAAGGATCTGATGCGTCTGAGCCAGTGGCTGCTAGGCCGTTATGTGCGCTCCCTGAAGAAGAGACGTCCCAGCAAGATCATCCTGGATCTGGACAGTACCGACGACCACACTCACGGTCAGCAGGAGTTCTCCTTCTACCATGGGTATTACCGAAACCACATTCTGCATCCTTTGCTGATCTTCGATGCCGACACGGGCGACCTGGTGTGTGTCGTGTTGAGACCTGGCAACAAGGGGGCTGCCTCTCACATCGTGCCCATTCTGAAGCGAGTCGTGGAGGCCATCCGACAAGCAGTGGGGACGGATGTCGAGATTGAGATTCGGGCCGACAGCGGCTTTGCCACGCCTCGGCTCTACGAGTTCTGTGAAGGTGAAGAGAATCAACTCCAATATGTCATTGGGTTAAGTCGAAACCCTCGCCTGCAGCGAGTGGTCGAGCCGCTGCTGGATTCGACTCGGCTGCAGTTCGTTGAGCTGGAGGAAAAACAGCGTCAGTTTGACGAGTTTCTTTATCGAGCCAAGGCTGGGATCGATCCCGTCGCGTCATTGTCAAAGTGGAGGTCGATCAGCGCGGGATCAATCGTCGCTTTGTGGTCACCAACCGGGACGATCTCTGCTCCCAATCACTTTATGACCACTATACAAACCGAGGGCAGACCGAGAACTTCATCAAGGCCTTCAAGAATCATCTGAGCATGGACCGACTCAGCTGTCATCGATTCCTGGCCAATCAGTTTCGACTCCTCCTGCATGCACTGGCTTACCAGATGTTCGTGCGCCTCCGCGACTATCTGCACGGGACTCCCTGGCACAAGCTCGAAATCGAAACCTTACGTCGTCGTGTCCTCAAGATCGGGGCCCGGATCCGACAAACCACTCGACGCATCTGGGTCCATCTTTCCTCAGCCTTTCCCGAACAACCCCTCTTTCACCTCGTCTTGAGTCGCCTCAACTCCAGCTAGCTTCTCCCAGTTCCCCAAAAAACCGCTTCCGATACTCATCCAGGCCCAGATCTGTCTGAAATTCACTCCCCCAACCACTCAAACGCCTCCCCAACCGATATTCTTCGCAAATCCGCCTGTCACAACTGCCCGCTTCCGAGTTGGGCCACTTCTCGACTCGTTTTTCAACACCGGACTACGGTTTTTGCATAATCCGGGCTACCGGGGCACAAGGACCTCCACCGAACGGGAAGACACTTCAAAATCCATGGGGAGAGTTCCAATGACTTCCCCGTCCATCTGTACTGGAATGGAGGGTTCCCCTCTCACGCTGATTCTCTTGGCCTTGAGGTAATGGACATCTGAGAGTTCCACATGCTTTCCGGTGAGGGCTCCAATGAGATAAGTCAGGTACCGCTTTCGATCCCGGGAAGTGAAGAGGCAGACATCCAGGCAGTCCTCCCTCACATCGGCTGCCGGCGCCAGGAGGAGATGCCCACCGTAGTAGCGGCTGTTGCTGATGACGGCAAAAGTGGCCTCCATGGGGTGGTCGTCCAGGTAGATTTCGAAAGGCTGCAGGGGGAGCTTTCGAAACGCGCGAAGGCCGGCCAGCCAGTACGAACCCACCCCGAAACGGCGTTTCAGCCCGGGGGAGGTTTGGTCAATGATGTGGCTGTCGAGCCCGACGCCTGCCATCAGATGGAAGTAGTTTTGCCCGCTCTTCCCCAGATGGATTCGGGTTCGGCTACCCTCCTGCAAGAGACGCAGAGCCCGCGCCGGGTCTCTGGGGATCGAAAGTTCTCTGGCCAGAACGTTGGCTGTCCCAGCCGGAAGAATAGCCACCGGAAGTTGACGATCCAGGGCGGGTTTGAGGACTTCGTGGATGGTCCCGTCTCCTCCGTAGACGATGATGAGGTCCTGGTTCTCGAGATGGTCGCTGGAAAGAGTTCCCGGTACCGGGCTCGAGCAGAGAGAAGTGACCTCGAGTCCCAGGGCATGAATGGATTCAATCAGCTTTTTTCGGCGCTTTGGCGAGAGCCGGACTCGACCCGCGTTGGGATTGTAAAAGAAAAGTGCACGCTTCATCCGGACCTCTGCAGGGAGGTAGCTGCAATTTCGGTACCAGCGGGTCTAGCGACCGCGCGCGCGTCTCACCACGGGCCGCTACTCGGCCACAGACTGGGCTTGGGCAGGCCCGGGGTCCACGAGTTGTGGGTCGAGCTGAAGCAAAAGGCCGTCACGAACTGCCGCAAAATCACTCCGGTACCGTTCCTCGAGAGGCTTGTCGGAGGGCCAGGCAATTCTGCCCCGCGGGTTGAGGTATCGTCCTCTCGGGTCTTGCACCCGGTAGTCCAGGTGCGCTCCTGTGGCCAGCCCAGTGGCGCCAACACGGCCGACCACGTCGCCCTGGCTGACTTTCTGTCCCAGTTTGACCAGGATCCTGGAGAGATGTGCATAGCCGGTTCGATACCCATTGGGATGGCGAAGCTGCACGAATTTCCCGAGTCCGCCCTTCCATCCTGCAAAGGTGACGGATCCATTAGCCGAAGCCAGGACAGGAGTCCCCTTCGGGGCGGCAAAATCGACCCCCAGGTGAGGCGTTCGACGCTTCAGGACCGGATGGAATCGGCTGTAACTGAATCCGGAGCTGATACGAGGGCTGAAGCGAAAAGGCACCTTCAGAAAGGCTTTCTTCACTGACTTCCCGTTCTGGTCATAGTACTTGACCTGGCCGCTCTCAGGCAGCACGAAACGGAAGGCAAAAAAATCCTTGCCTCCGGTCGTGAACTGGACCGCGTGGATCTCTCCGTACTTTACTAGCTGACCGTCCCGATACTTCTTGTCAACGACCAGCCGGAGCTCGTCGCCGAACTGGATCGTAGTGAAGTCTACATCCCACTGCAGAATCCAGGCCAGATCCATCACCAGCTGATCTTTCTCCCCTGCTTCCAGGAGAGCGGCCCACAGGGACTCCTCGATGCTGGCCTGGATGGTTTCGGTCTTGACCTCAAACTCGAATGCCCTTCGCGAGCTCTGGTAGTGTTCCCCATCCCATGCTGCCAGCAAGTACTCCTCGTCGCTGATCTCGTACCGGAAGCTTTCCAGCCTGCCTCCCGGGCTGATCTTCATCGTGTAGTCGTTTCCGGCTCGCACCCGGTTCAGGTTGTAAGCCTCCCGTGAGTCCTCGATGAGCTGGTGGATTACCCGGGTAGTGAAATTCTGGCCAAGCAGGAGGTCCTGCATCGTAGAGTTGCCGGGGAAAGTTCCCTTGATGATGTGGGAGGCTGGTTCCGGCAAATTGCTGCCCGCTTCGGCCGCTTGCGGGAAGGGCTGTTGGGCCCCCAAATCACTTGAATCAGGGGAATCAAGGAGAAGTGTGAAGAGGGCCGCTGCGAGAAGGAGCCCACCCGACGCAACTCCCCATGCCTTCATGGCCATACGGTCAGTCGACATCTTGATTCTGGTTCAGGATCTTGGCCAGCAGTCGAGTCTCCACGCTACGCGGCACGAGTCCGCTCACGTCCCCTCCCAGGCGGCAGACATCCTTTACGAGACTAGAGCTCAAATAGGAGTACTCCAGGGCCGGCACCATGAATACAGTTTCGATATCCGACTTCAAACGACGGTTCATGAGTGCCATTTGAAACTCGTAGTCGTAGTCGGTCACGGCTCGAATCCCGCGCACAACCACCTTCGCGCTCTTGGCGGTCGCAAAGTCGACAAGCAGACCGTCGAAGGCCTCAACATCAATATTCTGGCACGAGGCCGTGACCTCGTTGATCATCTCGATGCGTTCTTCCGGTGTGAACAGAGGCAGCTTGTCTACGTTCAGCAGGACGGAGACGATGACGCGGTCAAAGAGCCTGGAGGCGCGCTGAATGATGTCCAGATGGCCTTTTGTGAGCGGATCGAAGGAACCGGGATAGAGTGCAATCACCGAATTCGCCATAAAAGTCTCCGAATATCTCTCGAGACATCTTAAGAACAAGCGGTGCACCATTCAAGTCGAGATGCTGCCTTGCCAGCGAACGCGGATCCCTGGCGCGCGACCGCGCGCGACTTTGACCACGGACTGCTACCGGCTGGTAGAATCCCGAGATGGTACGGTTGCTTCCTGGCTCCGGTCTTCTCTTGGTAGCGTTCCTGTCTGTTCAGCTGCTGGCGGCTCAGAACTTCGAAGCCGGGGCACACCTCGGCGTCGCTGTCCTGGGAAGCGAGGGTCCCACCCTGTCACCGAACACAAACACGGGTGCAGAATTCGGTCTGTGGGTAGCTCTCTGGCCATCTTCCAACTGGGCCATCGCGGCAGACTGGGCGTATGTGCCCAGGGGCGACTTCCTTCTTGACCTGGAGCCATTTCTGGTCGGTGAAACCAATCGCAACCGCCAGTACGTTGATATAACGCTGCAGTACCACTTTACGGAGTTACCGCTCTTTGCGCCTTTTCTGGAAGTGGGAGGAGGCGCTCACTGGAACAACCGGGATGTGATCAATCCCGGGGCCGTTCCCGGTTTTGAGGAAGCAGGGAAAGAAAGCAGCCGTTTCGGAGTTTGGACGATCGGGGGTGGCATCCGGAAGAAGATCGCTCCGCATCTGAACTGGATTGCCGAGATGAAAGTCCATAACCTGGGACGCGACGGCAGGGAGGGTTTTCGAGTCTTTACTGGAATCACGGTTTCACTTCGCTAGAATCACGGTTGCACTTCCTAGGTTGCACTTCCTAATCGAAAAGCGGCTTGACGTGAGCGGGCTCCTCTCCTATAGTGGGATTGGCCTTTCGCTTCCCCCCTTGTCCCCATCCATGGCCGCTTCAATCATTGCTGGAGAGAGAGTGGCGGACCTACCGGTACGTGTTTCGGGCGGTAGCATCGAGCATTCTGGCCGACAAATCCCTGGTGGACGATGCGCTCCAGGAAGCCTTCGCCAAAGTCTTGCGCGCCAACAAGACTTTTGACTCAGACTTACAGGCATTCCACTTCGTTCGCAGGGCTGTCTATAACGCTGCGGTGGATCAATTTCGTCGGGTGACGCGTCGAAACCGGCGCTTTCCTTCGTACGATGATCGACGGGTCGGCGAGAACTCCCAGCCGGTCGATTCCCAGAGCCCGCTCTTCCTGCTCGTGCAGGAGGAAGAGGCCCGGCGCCACAGCACTCTGCTCCGTGAACTGAGGGCCGGGCTCAGACATCTGACCTGCGACCAGCGCGAGGCGATTCAGCTCATGTTCGGACCCAATGGTCGGCCCATCAAGAAAACCTGTGCTCGCCTGGGAGTTCCCTATTCCACAGTTCGCAGCCGAATGCTTGCCGGAATCGATGTTCTGCGCCGGCATTTGCTCGATCGCGGAATTCTGGAAGCAAAGGACAAAGGAGTCGATCCATGAACTGCGACCAGTACCCACTGTTCCGTTTCGCGCGAGGTGAGTTGAGTTCGGCCAGCGCGAGTGGTATGGCTGCTCATATGGCCCGCTGCAGCACCTGCGAACAACGTCTGCAGGTCATCGTGGCCTTGCAGCGGTACCATCGAAACAGGGAGCGCCGCTGGCTCCGGCCTCATTGGCTGCTGGTAGCGGCCGGACTCGCCCTGACAGTGGTGACGATGGCGGTGGAGAAAGAACTGCTCCAGGACGGACACCCTGATTCTTCCGTCGTCGCCGTAGAAGTACCCTACCCACTGGTTCTCCTGAACAACCGTTCCGAAGTCGACCGAGATCGACGGGTCGCCTACCAGGCGTATGTAGACGGGAATTATGCTGGTGCTGAGCTTCTGCTGGAGGAATCGACGCTGCCGATCGACCTTTTTCTTCGGGGTGTCAGTTTCTACATGCTGGGGCGCGAAGAGGAAGGTCTCGCTCTATTGCGCCGGGTCCCGCTCGAGAGCCCCTGGAGCGACCCGGCCCTCTGGTATCAAGCCAACTCGCTGATCCGGTTGGGCAAGTGGGAGGCGGCCCGCGGGATGCTTTCGAGGCTGTCTGCCGAAGACGGCGAGTATTCGAGCCATGCTAGGCGTCTCGTAGGGCGACTGAGAGACGGTTCATGAAGGGCTTCCCCGGCCGTGTTTTGGTCAGCATCCGGTTTCTGCTCTGGGGCGCCCTTCCTGTGCCTTCGGACCTTTCTCCTCTGGAACTGCACGACCGTTTTCTTGACCTGGTCAAGCAGGGGCAACCCACCAGGAAGCTGGCTCTCCAGTGGAGCCGAGCAAGGGGCGACCGGTCTTTCGATGCCTTTCTGGAGGATTCTCCACGAATCGGGCAGGCGATGGAATTGGAGCAGAGAGCCCTTTTGAGTTGGGACCAGGGGGAGCCTGACGAGGCAATAGACATCTATCGTCGAGCCGCCAGGCTCCTGGTGCGTGAAAAGGCATTCAGCGAAGCCGCCTTTTGCTACTACTTCATAGGCGAGCTGCTGGTCGAGGAGGAAAGGGTGGAACTCGGTTCCCAGCACTTGAGGATGGCACTGACTCTGGCCGGACCGAGCTTTCGACCCTTTCTGGCGGGCCTCATTTTTCAGGGTCTTGCCAGCAATTTCTGGCTTGGCGGCGATCTCGACCTGAGTATTCGTGCTTTTGGAGACGCCCAGGCTTGCTGGGAACGGATCCAATTCTCACATGGTCAGATCGCGATACTCCACAACCTGGCTCTTCTCTATCAGGAGCTGGGATTGCCGTCAAAAGCAGGGGAGTACTACCAAAGAGCGCTTGAACGACTGAAGACACCTCCGGCTTTGCCTGAAATCTCTTTCCAGGTTCTTGCCAACTTCACTCGATTTCTGATCAGCTCAGGGGACCGCGAGCGTGCCTTGGAAACCCTGGAGATGGCCCGCAGCCAAGGCGGCGCAGATTCGTTCGAACTCCTGATGCTCGAGCACAAGGTAACTCCCGATCAGGACACTACAGAGGCGCTGACCGGAGCTGCTGCGCCCTCGGCCTTAAGCGCAATCCGCCGGAATCTGCAACTGGCCAAGGAGACACCCGGACGACTGGCCACCCGGGAACTCCTGGTCGAAGCTTTGCAGCTGCCGAACAAGCACAAAGCCGTTTCCTCCGGCACAAGGCGGAAATCGAACTTGGGAGGTGGCTGGAGCAAAGGGGAGAAAATGAACTGGCGGAGGATCTGTACAGCCGAGCCCTGGACGATGCAGAGGTCCCAACCGGTGACCTGCTTTTTCCGTTCTCCAGGATCGCCGACCCGGCGCTCGACGGGCTGGTCAGAACCCTGATTGACCGGGGTCGCTGGCAAGAGGCCCGAAAGGTGATCCGCGGCCGGCTCAGACGTCGGCTGGAGAAGACATTGAGACCTCTCTCCAGAATGGAGAATTCCCCGCGGAGTAGCGACGAAGTGAGCCTGCTGGTCGAAGCGGCAGCCCAACCGGCCGCATGGGGCAGTCAGCCAAGCCCACCCTCTTCTCAAGAATGGGGAGAACATCTTCCCGCCGACACAGTGGTGATAGAACTCTGGCCCGATGGGAACAGCGTCTACGTCTGGTTGGGGGGTCCTGCCCGGGTGGAGGAGCACTTGATTCTGAGTTTGAGCCAGAAAGTGTCCTCTCTGATTCAGCGGATCGTAAGCCCGCTCTATACAACCGGGCAGAGCCTCGCGCCCGCTCCTCCCGTGAGCGCGATTCGCCGGCTCTCACAGGAGCTCATCGGTCCCTTGGAACCCCACTTCCGGCACCCCAGGTTGTTGTTCATTCCCCACAAAGAACTCCAGTTACTTCCTTTTGAGATGCTCCTCAACCAGGAGGGGCAGTTACTGTTAGATGAGTTTTTCATCAGTTATCTTCCTCCCACCGCCACTCCGGTAGCGGCCGCCGCCGGGCCTCCGCTGGCTATCCTCCCGGCCCTGGGAGCGGGGCACGGCATGATACCCCGGGAGAGGTTTCTTTTTGGTGTCCTCTTTGGCGATCGAAACCCTGAAGGACAGGGAATCGAACTGGATCCATGTGTCGAGCCATCTCTCTTTCGATCACGACCTCTGGTACAGGTCGAGACTGGGTGGAGAAGGCGTGGGAACAGGTTTGTGGAGGTTTTTGCGCACCCGATTTCGAAGCAGGCTACTCTCCCTCAGCACCTGTGACGCCGGGAACTCTCATGGCTGGTCGACTCCCTTTTGGGTAGGGATTGCCGGTCTGTTGCTGGAAAGGCACACTTCTTCGGTGGTGCTGAACCGCTGGAAGCTGGACGAGGCGTCCGTGGAGGTCTATCTGGGGTTTGCTCGACGGGTGTGGGAGGGATTGCCGGTCTGTTGCTGGAAAGGCACACTTCTTCGGTGGTGCTGAACCGCTGGAAGCTGGACGAGGCGTCCGTGGAGGTCTATCTGGGGTTTGCTCGACGGGTGTGGCAAGGAGCCAGTCTCGACATAGCTTTGACAGAGGCCCGCCGCCAATTCAGAAAAGAGGTTCGGAGGCGGGGACAGGTCCGGTTCGAGTTGGAGCATCCCTTCTTCTGGGCTGGAATCAGCTATATCGGAAGGCCCGGAATTGTGCTGTATCCGAGGCGGGAGCCGATTGGGTGGATGGTCCTGCTGGCTCCACTTATCATCCCGGGGTTTACTCTGGCCAGGTGCCTGATCAAAGGCCGGAAATCGAGTGTAGAAGCCGCCTCCGCGCGGCTATCTGATCGGACTAGCGAGAAGCCTCCGCCCTGAAACGTGGGAGGACCCTCGTGGAGGCGGCCGTTTAAATTCCCGACCGCAGCCATGAGGGTCCTCCCACGTTTCAGGTCAGACCACCGAGGGGTCTTCTACACTCGGGATCGGACCACGGAGGGGCCTCCTACTCCGTGCCTGGAGCCTCAGAATCCGGCGGCTGGCTCAACCTCAGCATCAGAATGTGACTGTCGCCGGCCCGAATTCTGCGCCTGACTCTGTAAAGGTCACCTGCCACTTCATGGCTGGTTCTGCCGGAAGTCTCGAGCAGCACGAGGTGTTCAGGAGAAGACTCTGCCAGGGCCCCGTGGACGGCTTCCAGCAGTTGGTCATAATTTCGGAAGTCATAGGGAGGATCCAGAAACACGAAGTCGACAGGGCGGCCATGCAGGCTTCGGAAAAGCGAGACTGCATCCTGGCGGTACAGTTTGAAGCCACTGGTGATCCGACAGAGAGCGAGGTTGGCTTCCACCCCCATTCGAGCTCGGGAGTTGTGATCATTGAAAACCACGTAGCTGGCCCCCCGACTGATGGCTTCCAGGCCGACCGCCCCCGACCCGGCGAAGGCATCCACCCAGAACGAGCCCTCGACACGGGGACCCAGGACATTGAAGAGAGACTCGCGGAGGCGGCCGCTGGTGGGTCGGACTCCTCGGGCCGGCCGGCCCAGCTTTCGACCCTTGAAGGTGCCTGCGATGATCCTCAAGAGGTTCTTTCCTTAACCTACGCGAAAGAGCCCGAAGCGCCGTTCCCATTCTCTGGCAAGGTCTCCGAAGCTCTCTCCCTGAGGTCCCACTTTCAGGGCTCGATCCAGCCATTCCTGAGCATCGAGCTGGGCCCGGTCCAGCCAGGCTCGATCCCGCACCAGGTTGGCGAAGCGAAACTTCGGTATTCCCGATTGCTTCGTACCCACAAAATCCCCGGGTCCCCGCAATTCCAGATCTTTTTCTGCGATGCGAAAGCCGTCGTTCGTCTCCTGCATGATCCTAAGCCTCTCCCGGGCATCGGAGGAAACCCCGGGTTCGGACAGCAGGACACAGTAACTCTTGTCCTCGCCCCGGCCGATTCTCCCGCGCAGCTGGTGGAGCTGCGAGAGGCCGAACCGGTTGGCGTGCTCGATCACCATCAGGCTGGCATTGGGCACATCGATGCCGACCTCGATCACGGTTGTTGAGACGAGAACATCGATTTCACCCCGTTTGAACCGAGCCATTGTCTGCCCCTTTTCCTCTCCCGACAGCCGGCCGTGGATGAGAGCGACTTCAAAGCCCGAGAAGACAGTATCCTGGAGCTTCCGGGCCATTTCTGTCGCTGCTCTGAGCTCGAGTTTCTCGGACTCCTCCACAAGTGGGAAAACGATGTAGCATTGCCGTCCTCTCCGGATCTTGTCCCTGATCCCCGCGTAGACCTTCTGGCGCTGGGCATCTCTTCGGAGCACGGTTCGAATGGGCTGGCGCCCCGGAGGCAGTTCATCGATGATCGACAGGTCGAGGTCCCCGTACAACGTGAGAGCCAGGCTTCGGGGAATCGGAGTTGCGGTCATCACAAGAGTGTCCGGCTTCTCACCTTTTTGCTGGAGCTGAGAACGCTGCCGCACACCAAATCGATGCTGTTCATCAATGATGACAAAGCCCAGCCGATGGAAAGAAACCCCTTTCTGAAAAACCGCATGAGTTCCGATCACAATCTGGATTTCTCCTGACGCGAGGCCCTGCAGGATCGCTTTGCGTTCCTTGCCCTTGACCCTGGCCGTCAGCAGAGCCATGGAATACCCGACCTCTCCGAGGTAGCGAGTCAGCGTGTCATAGTGCTGCTCGGCCAGAATCTCGGTGGGCGCCATGAAAACGGTTTGAAAGCCATTCTCCACCACGATGATCAGAGCCTGGACGGCTACGATTGTTTTTCCGGATCCTACGTCGCCCTGAAGAAGTCGGGACATGATCCTGGAGCCACACAGATCGTCCGCAATCTCTTTCAGCACCGTCTTCTGAGCCCCGGTCGGGTGAAACGGAAGTATTGACTTGATGATGTCGCGGATGGTGGGGTTGATGCCGAGTCTCCGTTCCTTCGACTCTCTGCTCCGATCTTCTTTGAGAACCTGCAGTCCCCTCTGGAAGTCGAAAAACTCTTCATAGGCGAGCCTATGCTGAGCTGCCGTTTTGCCAGTCTCGAGCTCGGCCAGGAACTCCGCCTTGGACTGCCCTGTCGGCAGGGTCGGGAAGTGCAATTGAGTCAGGGCTTCTTCGAAAAAGGGGAAGGAATACTTGGATCGCACCCATTCCGGAAGAGTGTCAGGCAAAGTGCCTTCCAGCTGCTCCAGCAGACGAAAAAGAATCGTGCGCAGCTGACCGGGAGTGATACTGCTAATGCGGCGATAGATCGGGACGATCCGTCCGCTGTGGATCGAATCCTCTCCACCTCCAGTCAGGATCTCGAACTCCGGATTGATGAGCGAGACACCCAGGCTGTATCCGTCCAGGCGGGGGACCCCGTAAAGGATCAGTTCCTGGCCTTTCTTGAAAACGTTTGAGAGGTAGGGTTGATTGAAGAACTTTACGGGTAAGGTAGCGGTGTCGTCAGAGACAAGAAGTTCGACGATCCGCATGCGTTTTCGGTGCGTGGTGCGACCGCCAAGGGTCATAACTCGACTGCGGATCAGGGTCGAGAATTCAGGGCGAATTTTGTCAATCGGGCAAAAGCTGGTTCGATCTTCGTAGCGGAAAGGCTTGTAGCGAAGGAGGTCGGAAGCAGTCTGGATCCCGGCCTTCTCCAGCACCGCCGCCCGCCGCTCACCCACGCCTTTGACGTATTGGACTGGAGTGCTCAGTTCGACGGGCATTGATCCTTCACCTTTCGTTCACCAATTATACATAAGGGACAACGAGGAACAGTGCTATATTGATTCCATGTGTTCGCTGTGGTGGTGTTTCGCTTTCCTGGCCCTTGGTCTGGCCGGTTGCGGGAAGAGCCTGGACCAGCAGGTTGCCGATTCGGTTCGAGTTTTCGACGGTCTTGCCCTGGATGAGAAGCAGGTCGAGATTCTCAGTGCTCAGGAGTCTGGAGATTCGATTCTGGCCGAAGTTCGTGTCACGACTGCGGTTCGGCTGGTGAGGACCGAAGGGAAATGGGAGCTGGCCGAGATTCGGCTAGGAGATCGTCGCTGGGAAAAAGCGGACCACATCCTGGCCCTGCTCGATGAACAGCGGCTGGAAACGACAAGAGGCCGACTTCGACAGCTCCACCAGGCAATGCAGAGTCACCTGGAGTCAGAGGGAACGGTACCGCAGGTGGAGACCTTCACGGCTCTTGTAGACGTCCTTTACCCAGTCTTTATGGAGGAAGCAGTTCGACTGGATGCCTGGTCGAATCCTTTTATTTATGAGATCACATCGGCTCGTCAGTACGGGTTGCGGTCTTCGGGAGCCGACGGCGTCGACGGGACGTCTGACGACATCTCAATGGAGAATCTCCGTTGAGCCGGTCGGTAGCTGCAATGGTCCTTGTCATATGCGTGGGAGGGGGCTTTTTCCTGAGCTGCGCGAGCGGACCAACGGCGATTCCCTGGAGGCCCGATTTCGAACAGGCCCTGGCGGATGGCCGGAACTGGGGTAAGCCGGTTTTGACCTATCTCTATACCGACACCTGTACGTACTGCAAGGAGATGGAAGCGACCACCTTCAAAGACCCCCTGCTGGTGGAAGAGATGCGAGACGAGTATGTGTGGGTCAAGCTGAATGCCGAGACGGATCCCATGGGCTCGCAACTGCGCGAGCAGTTCTCGGTGTCGAGTTATCCGACCATTGTGGTCACGGACTACGACGGCTCCGAGATCGATCGTCTCAATGGTTACATCCAGGCTTCCGACTTCAAGCAGCGAATCGAGTTTTTCGTAGCCAGTCCCGACACGTTCAAGGGATTGCGGCAGAGACTCGAGGCCCAGCCGGACTCGCTGCCCACCCACTTTTCACTTGGGGAGAAGTATCTCGAGAGGGGTCGTCTTTTCACAGCTGCCAAACACTTCGTCCAGGTGATCGTCAGTGACCCGGAGAACCTGCTGGGGCTGACCGACGTCAGCTACTACTGGCTGGCGCACACCCTGGCCAGCGGCGGCCAACCCGAGGAAGCTCTGAATCAGTTGGCGAAACTCAGCGATCGGTTTCACTCGAGTCCGATCTTGGCAGATGCTTATCTTCTGCAGGGCCAGATTCATACCTTTGGGAACCGCCCCGAAGAAGCGCGTCAGACATTCAAGGTTTTCCTCGAGAGATTTCCTCGCCACGAACAGAAGGCCTGGGTCGAGCAGCTCCTCAGAGAGCTGGATCCTTTGCCCATGCCTCTGGCACGGAGCCACTAGCCGGAACTCGGAACTCCCTTGTATCGGGTCGTGGCGTGTGTTAACAGATAGGGGCAGTTTCAGTTGAGATACATCAAAGTTCTGCCGCCTGCGCAGCTCAGGGAGGGCTAGAATGCCCGAGAATCACACACCGCCTGGTCCCGGGGGATCCCAGGATCAGAGTCCAGGAGAATCACAGGATCAGAGTCCAGGAGAATCACAGGAACACAGCGCGGAAGGCCCGCCGCCACAGGAAGCACCGCCGCCACCCGAACCTCCCCACGCCGCCCCTCCTGATACTCCTCAGGGGAGCGACAACAGCCTGATGTTGATCCTGAGCTATCTCGGAATCTTGGGGATCATCCCGCTGCTCGTTGAAAAGAACGAGGAGGTCCAGTGGCACGCCAAGAACGGCATTGTTCTTTTTCTAGCGATGATAGCGGTTGGGATTATCGCCACTGTTCTTGGGTTCATTCCCTTTCTCGGGTGGATTCTGAGTTGTGGCATGATTCCTCTCACCACTCTGGGGTATCTCGTTCTCATTGTGGTCGGCATCATGAAAGCTCTCAAGGGTGAGAAGCTCCGACTTCCGATCCTTGCCGATCTTGTAGACCAATGGTAGTCAGCCGCAAAATGAGGGGCTGGGCGGCTCTTGTGCTGGCGGTTTCGATTCTGCTGGGGCCCGGGGCTAGAGGGCTCCTGCAGGCGGAGATCGATCTTATACGCCTGTATCAGCAGCGAGCGAGCCCGCTGGTGGCGAGTGTCGTAACCTGTCGGTTTGATCCGAGTTGTTCTCACTTTGGGCTGGGCGCCCTGCACGAGTTCGGATTCTGGAAAGGGAACCTGCTCATCGGCGGGCGCCTGGTCCACTGTTCTCCGATCGGGTTTGTCTGGGATGCTGTGGGTGCCAGGTTCTAGGATCTAGGTTCTGGGTCCTGGGTTCTGGGTTCTGGATTCTGGAATCTCCTTCAGTACGGCCCTGACCGGTGAAGCGTCTCCGTCCACGATCCGCAGAGGCAGTGCAACGAGCTCGTACTCACCATCGGGAACGCCGTGGAGGTTCAGGTTCTCCAGGATGCGTGTGCGGTGACGGGCAAAGGCGTGATGAGCCGGCAGTGTCTCGCTCTCCAGAGGGTCGACCGACGGGGCGTCAATTCCAACCAGTCTTACCCCTGCCTGCCCGACGGCCTCGGCAGCCTCTGGAGAAAACGCGCAGATCTGGGAGGGGAAGCTCCGGAACGAAAAGGCGGGATTGCACCGGACCAGCAGGCAGCGACTCTTGCCACTGTCTGCTATCCGACGATGTTTCGCATTTCGGCCATCGCTTCTTCAACTTCTTCCAGGGTGTTGTAGAAATGAGGAGCCAGCCGGATCCCTGCGTCAGGACGAAAGTCGACCACGATGTTTCTCTCCAGCAGCCGGCGACACACTTCGGCGGCCCCTGGCGGGTTCACAGCGACGGCCCCGCCACGCTGATCCTCTGCCAGCGGCGAGTTGACCTCAAATCCGGCGCCCAGAGCCAGTTCAACGATGCGGCGGGTCAGGCTGATCGAGCGGCGGCGAATTCGATCCACGCCGATCTCTTGGATCATCTCATAGCCGGGTCTGGCCGTGTACATTCCAGGAATGTTGGGTGTTCCATTCAGAAAACGGTACGAACTGGAGCAATAGTCCATTTCAGCTTCGAAAGCAAAGGGCCGACTGTGAGCCATCCATCCAGTCAGGCGCGGGCTCAGGGTCTGGGCTAAATCGGACCGAACATAGAGATAAGCCACCCCCGGACCTCCGCACAACCACTTCACCGAACCGCCGACGGCAAAGTCCACCCCCAGATCGGTTACATTAACTGGAACAGCCCCGCACGACTGGTAGGCGTCCAGGACAACCCGGGCCCCGACCTGGTGGGCTTTCTCAATTACCGGCCCTGGATCGACGATGGCGCCGCTCCTGAATATGACGTGGGAGATGGGAACCAGCAGGGTTCGTTCATCAATGGCATCGACAAGTGCTTCCACCGGTACGGTGATTCCGTCCGGACAGGGAACCACTTTCACTTCGAGTCCAGGCTGGGCCTGGTAGAGATAGCGGACGGAGGGAAAGTTGAGTTCCGAATAGACAACCCTGTTGCGGTGAGGCGACGGAGGGACCGAGGAGCATATGACGGCCTGGGCTGTGGTCACATTCTGATGAATGGAGACCGTGTTGCCAGCTGCACCAATGATGGCCCCGAGGAGGTTGCCCAGGTCCCCGGACATTTGCCACCAGTTCTGCTCCCAGGCTCGAACTCCAAGCTCCGCCCAGAGTCGAGAAAACTCGGCAAGACTGGTCTCGACGGCTCGGGGCATGGCTCCCAGCGAGTTGTTGATGAGGTAGGTGGATTGCTTCAGAGTCGGAAACTCTCGCCGCCACTCCAGGAGTTGCTCTTCCGTACCCCCATCGGAAGGCGTTCGAGTAGTCGATCGATCTTCAGGCAAAGCGGGTGCAGTATAACAGCCGGGGCGTTGTGCGTTCCTGGTCCGATACGGTAGCTGTGAGAGGGGATAAGCCACTGCCCGGGACCGGGGAAAGGACTCGACAGAACCGCGGGCGCCAGGCCGCGGCTGCGACCAGCCGTACCCTCCGCGCCAGAATCGACCCGTTCATTCGTCCCGAACGGCGCCGTGCCCATAGACGACGAATTTCGTGGTCGTTAGCTCGCGGACACCCATAGGGCCAAATGCGTGAAGCTTGTCGGTGCTGATGCCGATCTCCGCACCGAGCCCGTACACACCCCCATCGGCAAGACGCGAGCTGGCGTTGACCATGACGGAAGAGGAGTCGACCTGTCTGACAAAAGCGCGGGCGGCTGCATAAGATTCTGTGACAATCACGTCTGTGTGTCGGGATCCAAAATCGGCGATGTGCCGGGTAGCCGATTCCAGGTCATCAACCACCCGAATGTTGCATTCCAGGCTCAGGTATTCTTGCCGGTAATCCGCTTCCACAAGCTGCTGGTCGACCGGTGCCAGAGCGGCTGTTCGAGGACATCCCCGGATCCGGACACCATGATCCCTCAACTCGTCCGCTACCCGTGGAATGAACGAGTCTGCAATCGCTGCATCGACCAGCAGGGTTTCCAGGGCGTTACAGGTTCCTGGTCGTTGCACCTTGGCATTGATCACAATTCTCAGGGCCATTTCGGGATCGGCTTCCCGGTGAACATAGGTGTGACAGATCCCTTCGAAATGCTTGATCACCGGAATGAGAGACTCTTCCACCACCCTTTGGATCAAGGCTTTCCCCCCCCGGGGAATGATGACATCCACGAAGTCGTTCATCCTTAGGAGCGCTCCAACTGCCTCTCTCTCGGTCGTTTCAATCAACTGCACTGCATCGGATGTGACACCTTTTTTCTCGAAGGCTTCTCGAATGCAGCGTCCGATGGCCAGATTCGAATGAATCGCCTCCGATCCGCCCCTCAAAATGGCAGCGTTACCGGCTTTGAAGCAGAGTGCCGAAGCGTCGGCGGTCACGTTAGGACGGGATTCATAAATGATCCCTACAACGCCCAGGGGGATTCGCAATTGCCCCACCTCAAACCCTCCCGGCCGGGTTCGCTGGGAGACTACCTCGCCGACGGGGTCTGCGGCGGCGGCGATCTCCTCAACTGCGACTGCCATAGAATCGATTCGCGCTTCGTTCAATTCGAGGCGATCCAGCAAAGCACTGCTCAAACCGCTTTCTTCGCCGCCTCTCAGGTCCTTCTGGTTCTCCCGTCCGATATAGCTTGCCTTTTCACGAAGCAAGGATGCCAGTTGGAGAAGAGCCCCCTCCTTCTCCTCGGGGGTGAGGCGGCTGATCAGGCGAGCTGCCCCTCTGGCCCTGGTAGCGATCTCGAGGACATGGTCAGCGATGCTGGTAATGGCTTCTGCTTTCATTCTTCTTTCTTCCTGTTGAAGACTACCATGTCGTCGCGGTGGACGACTTCGTAGGCTTGCCTGCTCCCCAGAATCTCGGCGACTTCAGAGGTCTTGAGGCCTTGAACAGATCTTAGCTGGTCTGACGAGAACCTCACGAGTCCGCGCGCGATCGGTTCGGATCCTGTCCCCAACACCTGAATCAAGTCTCCTTCTACAAAAATGCCCTGAACGTCGACGACACCGGAGGGAAGGAGGCTCTTCCCCCCGGACTGAATGGCCGTCTCGGCGCCCCGATCCACGCTAATGGTGGCATTGGCGGGGGTTTTCCCGGCAACGATCCATCTTTTCCGAGCTGAGATCTTCTTCTCCCGGGGTTCGAACCAGGTCCCCACGCGGTCACAGGCCAGCACTCTCAGAAGGATGTTCTCCCTGCGACCGCCGCAGATGTTCGTCAGGATGCCGGCGTCGCCGGCGAGAGAGATCGCTCCAAGCTTACTCTGCATGCCTCCCAATCCGAACCGGCTGCCGGTTCCTTTGCCGATAACAGGATCGGTCTTGCGGTCCTTGTAGACGACGGGGATTCGGCGGGCCCCGGGCTCGCCGGGTGGGCGGTCGTAAAGGCCGTCCACGTCTGTCAGAAGAACCAGCAGGCCCGCTCCTATCTTCCCGGCGATCAGGGCGGAGAGTTGATCGTTGTCTCCAAACTTCAGCTCGTCAATCGCCACCGTGTCGTTCTCATTGACGATGGGAACGACTCCCCACTGCAACAGTGTCTCCAGAGTGTTCCGTGTATTCAAATACAGTTCCCGAGTGTCAAAGGTATTCCGCGTCAACAATACCTGGGCCACCGCAAGTCCATGTCGTTTGAAGGCCAGTTCGTACTGCTGCATGAGCCGGGATTGTCCGACCGCCGCAAGGGCCTGGCGTTGGCTCAAGTCGGTGGGCGGGTGATCCAGGCCCAGTGCGAAGGCCCCTGCTCCCACGGCCCCCGAAGAGACCAGGATCAACTCCTTCTCTTCTTCCCTGACCCGGGCGAATTGAAAGGCAAGGTGATCAATCAGTTCCAGGTTCAGGCCCTGCTCCTCCCCTCGCAGAAGGTTGGTGCCCACCTTGACCACAATTCGGCGCACATTCTGGAGGCACTGCTCTACAAATTCCATAGCTCAACCGTGGTGTCTATTTTGCCACGATTTCGCCGTTTTGGGTTCCAGCGTTGCAAGGTTGCTGTGTTTTCAGTTCCAAGTTTCGACCTGGAATCTCCCATCTGGAACTGCGAGAATTGTGCCCATGGCATACCTGCAAACCAGTCCTCGCAAGTTTGACGTGGTCGTGATTGGCTCCGGGGCCGGTGGGGGGACGGCTGTTCGCGTTCTCACTGAAAAGGGGATTGAAGTGGCGCTGCTGGAAGCCGGGCCCATGCTCAACCCGCAGCGTGACTTCAAGGAGCACGCCTGGCCACACGACCTGCCGCATCGGGGGGCGGGCGAGCAGGGCGAGGCCTATTTCGGGAAAGGTAAGCCGTTCAGATACTTTTCTGCCACCTTCGGAGACTGGGAGCTGGAGGGTGAGCCCTACACGGTGGCGGAGGGCAGTCAGTTTCGGTGGTTTCGGTCCCGGGTGCTGGGCGGGCGGACCAATCATTATGGACGGATGTCCTTCCGCTTCAGCGACTATGACTTCCATCCTTACGACCTGGACGGACTGGGGACCAATTGGCCCATTACTTACCAGGACATCCGGCCCTATTACGACCGAGCCGAGGCATTCATCGGTGTTACGGGAACCGTAGAAGGGATTCGCAGCGCTCCGGACGGGATTTTTCAACCGGCACCGCCACCCAAGGTCCACGAACTCCTGATCAAGAAGGCGAGCGACCGCCTCGGGATTCCATGCATTGCCAACCGAAGGGCGGTGATCACTCGACCCCTGAACGGTCGGCAGCCGTGTCACTACTGTGGAATGTGCGGTCGGGGATGTCGGACAGCCTCCAATTACTCCTCCAGCACGGTCGAGATCTTGCCGGCGTTGGAGACCGGAAAGCTCACCATCTTTGACAATTCGATGGCTCGAGAGATCCTGATCGATGACGAGGGGAAGGTCACCGGGATTTCCTACATTGACAAGACAACTCGTGAAGAAAAGCAAATCCACTGCCGTGTTCTAGTGCTGGCCGCCAGTGCCTGCGAATCGGCGCGGTTGCTCCTGAACTCGAAGTCGAGTCGGTTCCCTCAGGGCCTGGCTAATGACTCGGGGGTTGTCGGTCGCTTTCTGATGGACACGGTGGGACTGGGGGTGTTCGGCTATGTGCCCGCCCTTGAGGGCCTTCCCCGATATGACACCGACGGGGCTGGAGGGGCCCATCTGTACATGCCCTGGTGGCTCTACGATCAGAAGAACAAAGACTTCCCGCGCGGGTACCACATCGAGCTCGGCGGCGGTTATCGCCAGCCGCAGATTGGCTTTGGAGGGACCACAATCCGGCGCCACGGCGGTTACGGGAGCGATCTGAAAGCTGCCATCCGTCGAGAGTACGGCTGCTTTGTTGGGTTTTCGGGTCGCGGCGAGATGATCCCCAACAACTTGAGTTACTGCGAGATTGACCCGACGGTTATCGACGAGTTAGGGATCCCGGTTCTTCGTTTCCATTTTCGCTGGACTGACTACGAGTGGAAGCAGGCCCGGCACATGGAATCGACCTTTCGCGAAATCATCGAGACCATGGGAGGAACCGTGCAGGGACTTTCCAATCCGGCTTTCGAGGGGCAGGGGATCTCGGTTCCCGGGACAATCATTCACGAAGTGGGGACGGTTCGGATGGGGGATGATCCGCGTAGTTCAGCCATTAACCGCTTCAACCAGGGTCATGAAACCCCCAATCTTTTCGTCGTGGACGGAGGCTGTTTCGTCAGCAACCCCGACAAGAATCCAACCTTGACGATTAACGCGCTATCCTGGCGAGCGAGCGACTATCTGGCGGAAGAAATGAGGAAAGGTCATGTCTGAAAACCCATCCCCTCTCCCTGCGAAATTCAGCCGCCGCCAAATGCTCCGTTCGATCGCTGTGGCCCTGACGGCGGCGGGCTCCGGCGGCATCACACTCGAAGCCGGCCGTTTCGTGCACTTCCTGGCTCAGGAGGAAAGGGAACCGGACGGCTCCTACCGGCCCCTCTTCTTCAAGAAGCACGAATTCCAAACTGTCACGCGGCTAGCCGAGCTCATCATTCCTGCTGACGAGAGCTCGGGCAGCGCCTTGGAAGCGGGAGCTCCTGAGTTCATCGACCTGCTGTGCAGTCAGAATGAAGAACTGGCCAGGAAGTTCACCGGGGGTCTCCTCTGGCTTGACCAGGAGATGAACCGGCGGCAGGGACGCCCCTTTGTGAATTGCGGCGAGCCACAGCAGCATCTCCTGCTGACAGCCCTCGCCCAGGAAGCCCGTCATCAGGAAGGGAGAGATCGAGCTTCCCGAGATGCCCGACATCGGGTGCACCCGGCTGACCGGGGATTTCTGCAGTACACGGCGGAGCCGGCATCAGAGCTGGGCCCGGGGGGGCAGTTCTTTGTCTGGGTGCGGCGCCTGACAGTCGACGCCTTCTACACGAGTCGAATCGGTGTCGCGGATGTGGATTATCAGGGAAACAGCTTCTGGGAGCGCTATCGGGTCCCTCAGGAAGCCATTGACTACGCCCTCCGGCGCAGCCCCTCTGACGACTAGTGTCCTGTCCCAGAGATTCGCATCATTTTGTTGGGAGCGCGACGGAGGCCAGATCGAGGCGCGACGACGAGTCGATGCGGGACATCGGAGAGGAGGAGCAACAAAGAGATGGGCCCGTCCCGCCCCAACCCTGCGGGCGGATGGGGGTTGCGGGCGATCTCTTTGTCGTTCGTCGTCAACGATGCTACTGCATCGCCTCCTCCTCTCTTCGCGACCTCACCTCGCAAGACCCATCCGCAAAATGGTGCGAATCTCTGGGACAGGACACTAGTTACCTGGAGCTGAGGGCTCCGTCAGAATCGCCAAAAAGGTTCGAATCCCTTCCTCATAGTTTCCGATTCTCAGGTTCTCGTTAGGACTGTGCTGGTTGTTATCGGAGTTCACAGTGGGGACCATGACCGCGGCAGTGTTCAGCGTCCGAATGAAGGGCGACATGGGTATGGATCCGCCGGATATCCGAATCCGCACGGGCTTCGCCCCGAAGGCCCTCTCCAGAGCTGCGGTCAACCAGATTCCGGAAGGTGAATCCAGAGGGGTTCGGAAGGCCTCGTAAGAGTACTTCACCTGGAGTGAAGCGATGCGAGGGTGGCGGGCGCGTTCCTCGTCAGTGGGTTCCCCGTCCACCAGAAAGTAACCCTGCTGCTGGATGTGACGGCGCAGCAGTCCGGTCAGCCGTGCAGCCGATGTTTCGGGAACCAGACGGATGTCAATCTCGGCCAAAGCGGAGGCAGGGATGATCGTGCGCACTTCCTTGCCAACCCAGTCGGCGGCCATCCCCCGGACATTCAGGGAAGGATACTGAAGAGCTTGCTGCAGCGTGGCAGCTACTCTGTCCGGTTCGGCCACGCCGATCTTGCGAAGGATTTCGGCCTCGTCATCGGGAACCTCGCTCATTTCCTTCAGAGTGGCCGGGTCCAGCACGATACCGTCATAAAACCCCGGGATGATCACTCGCCCCTCTCCGTCTTCCATCGAAGCAAGAAGCTCGGCCAGGCGCTGAGCCGGATTGGGGGCGTAGTTTCCGAGATGTCCACTGTGCTGGGCGACCCTGGCCCCGTGCACGACCAGCTCCAGAGTGGCAATGCCCCGCGCGCCAAAAGTCAGGGTGGGGCGATTGCTGTAGTGGCGAGGTCCATCCAGCATGATGAGCAGGTTCGCCTGTAGCGCCTCGCGGTGCACAGGAACTGCCGGAGGGAGATTGGGCGAACCCATCTCTTCTTCAAAGTCCATGATGATCTTGAGGTTGAAGCTCTCCTGCCACCCGTTTTCCCGCAAGGCATCCAGGGAAGTCAGCAGCATCATGACCGGCGCCTTCGCATCCGAGGAAGATCTGGCGAATATTCTCCACTCGGGATCCAGTTCGCCGGAGAGTCTTTCCCAGGGAATCTCGCTCCACTGGCCGTCAACATTCTCTTTCAGGACCGGTATGAAGGGACTCTCCTGATCCCATCGGGATGGGTCCACCGGCTGGCCGTCGATGTGCAAGTAGATGAGAAGCGTAGTACTGGCTCCGATGGCCGGCCTTTCCGCCAGCAGCAGTGGAGCCCCTGCCGTCTCGAGACGCCGGGTCGTGAAGCGTCTCTGTGCCAGGGCATTTTCCATCCACTGCATGTTCTGTTCGACCTGTTCCGGGTATTGCCCATCGTTGGGCAGGCTCAGAAACTCCCTGAAGACCTCCAGAGAGTGGCGCAAGTGGCGCTCGGTCACAGCCTCGAGCTCCGACCGGTCGGGGAGCCGGACCTGGCCGGGCGCGGCTGACGCGAGGGCCATGAAGAGGATCAGCGGGCTTGTTCGAATGATTCCAGAGAGGATTCGATTGAAGCTGTCGGTCATGTTCCATTTTCTCGACAGATAAAGGATTGGGAGAGACTGCGGAGGATTCCAGGACCCAACGTTTCAGAGTCCAGACTCCAGGTCACGCCCCACCTTGTCGGGCCTGCAGCATACGGCAGACCGGGGGTCTTGTAAACGTGAGAAGACATCTTCAGAATGGGTCCGAGCAGTCCCCCAGGGGCTGCTAGCTCTCAATTTCAGCAGTTTTCTTGGTTCCGGGAAGCAGGTATGCAAGACAAGACGGGTTTGAAATCCGGCGGGCTGCTCGTGAGGGCGGGCCTGATCCTGTTGATCAGCCTGGCTCCAGCGCTGGCGGTGGACTCTCCCAACATCATCATTATTCTGGCTGACGACATGGGGTATGGGGATCTCGGCTGCTTTGGGAATCCGACGATTCGGACGCCCAGGCTGGATCGCATGGCTTCAGAAGGGCAGAAATGGACCAGCTTCTATGCCGGGGCTATTGTCTGCACTCCCAGTCGGGCAGCCTTGATCACAGGGCGCCACGCCATTCGCAGCGGACTGGTCAGTGACCGCACCTGGGTCCTGCCCCACAATGCGGCTGCGGGCCTGCCGGACGAAGAAATCACCCTTTCACAAGTGCTCCGGCGTCAGGGGTATGCAACCGGTTACCTGGGGAAGTGGCACCTCGGACATCTGCCCCGTTATCTGCCCACCCGGCGCGGTTTTGACTATTACTTCGGAACCCCCTATTCGAATGATGAGAAAGTTGCCGAAAAGCGGAGGCACCTGTTCAAGGGGAAGAGATCCTGGGAAGTGTCCCTATTCTACAACTCGCGGAGCGAGGACTGGGACATTCCCTTGATGCGCAATGAAGAAATCCTGGAGCGCCCGGTGGATCAGACCAAGCTCACGAAGAGCTACACGGAGGAAGCCATTCGCTTCATCCGTCGCCACAAAGAGGGACCCTTCTTCCTCTATCTCAGCCACAACATGCCCCATGTTCCCCTGTTTTCTTCTCCTCAATTCCAGGGGAAGAGCCTGGCCGGACCCTACGGCGATGCGATCGAAGAGTTGGACTGGAGCACCGGCCGGATCCTGGATGCTCTGCGTGAGGAAGGCCTGGCTCAAAACACACTGGTAGTGTTCACTTCAGACAACGGCCCCTGGACGGTATTCCGGGAGCACGGGGGATCCTCCGGATTGCTTCGCGACCAGAAGGGAACGACCTGGGAGGGGGGCATCCGCGTTCCCGGCATCTTCTGGTGGCCAGGCCGAGTCGGGCCGGGTATTGTCACCGGCATCGGCTCCGCTATGGATCTCTTCAACACATGCGATCAGCTTAGCCGGGGGCGAGGTGCCGGTTGACCGGATCATTGACGGAGTGGACCTTTCACCGGCCCTGCTCGGGAGCGGTGAAAGTCCCCGCAAGACTTTGCTCTACTATCGGGGTAGGAGAGTCTGGGCAGTGCGGAAGGGCCCCTTCAAGGCGCATTTCTTCACCAAGCCGGAGTGGGGCCACAACCTGGTAGAGAAGCAGCACGATCCGCCGCTACTCTTCAACCTGGACCGGGATCCCTCTGAGCGGTTTGACATCTCCAAGGAGCATCCGGAGGTAATCGCTGAAATCCGGGAGATTCTGCGCAAGCACCAGGAGGATCTGGTGCCGGGCGAGGATCTACTGGTCAAGCGACTCCCGCCAGGGAAGTGATCCCATGAATCCTGAACTGGATGCCCAGATCCATTACAGCTTCAACTACTACAAGGGGCTGGGATTTGTGGTATCTCTTTCCCTGGTCGTTGCCCTGCAGATCCTATTCCCGCATCGTCTGGCGATCCGCGACCTTCTGAGGAACTGGAAGGTCAATGTTCCGATCGCCTTCATTAATCTGTCGCTCCTGGCTTTGATCTGTGGCGCCTGCACTTCAGCTCTGGCAGTGTCGGTCCGGGAGGAAAACGGGGGCGCCTTTGAAATCCTGGGTCTGTCTTACCAGTTCCAGGTAGTGCTGACGGTCTTGCTGCTCGACCTCGTTGCATATCTCTGGCACCGTGCTAACCACGTCTGGTCGTTGTTGTGGCGATTTCATGTGGTTCATCATTCCGACTCGACGTTCGATGCTTCGACGGCGGTTCGTTTTCACACCGGCGAACTCATGATTTCCCTGGGCGTGCGGTTGTTGGTGGTCCTCGTTTTTGGTTTGCCGGTCCTGGGCCTCATCGTTTTCGAGCTTGTTTACGGGTTTTTCAACCTGCTGGTCCACAGTGATGTTCGGCTGCCCGAACCCCTGGACCGTTTGCTGGCCCTCGTTTTTGTCACTCCCGCGTTGCATCTCCTCCACCACTCAGTGAAACGGGAAGAGCACAACCGGAACTACGGAACGATTTTCTCTTTTTGGGACCGGGGCTTGTCCAGCTATCTTGCACCGGTCTCAAGAAGTTCGGTCCGGGTAGGCCTAGAGGGAACGGGGGAGAATCTTCCCTTGAAGGACCTTCTGATGCTGCCCTTCCGCCGAAAACGGGACCGCACCTGGTAGGAGGACCCGCCATGGTCCGATCCCAAGAGTGGTATGAGGGGCCTCCGGGCTGCGTCCGGGATCTGAGTGTCGTCGCCGGGAAAGTGGGAGGGGCCTCCGGGCTGCGTCCGGAAATTTAAACGTCCTCCGCCCGGAGGCCCCTCCCACTTTCCAGAACCCAGAACCTACCTGGTCTTGAGAAACCGCAGCAGGTGCGCCATTTCCTCCACCGAGACCAGCGTCTCCAGATCGCCCGGCATGGCGGACACGTTGGAAACGTAAAAACGACGGATGTCGTCCCGGGGAACGACGATCTCTTTTGCCTCTTCCAGCAGCAGGATGATCGCCTGCGGGGTTTGCTCCTTGAGAACTCCCTCCTCGATGCCCCCCGAGATCTTCTCCACCACGTAAGATTGATACTCGGGTGCAATCGATTCACTGGGCAGGAGCATGTCATTCAAGAGAACGGCGGTGGGGCGGGTTCGCACGGTTTCCAGGTCGGGCCCCACGGCCGTTCCTTCTCCCCGAAGCCGATGGCACTTGGAGCATTCCCGGCGGTAGATCTCGTGTCCCTGGTCGGCATCTCCTTCCCTGGAAAGCACGACCTTATACTTCTCCAGCACCGCCTGACGAGCTTCGTCGGGTTCGTCCAGCAGGGCCCGCCCCCGCTCTCTCACGCGGTGGTTTCGATTCATCGTCAGGGAGCGCTTCTGTCGAAAGCTCAGAGACCAGGGCGAGACCAGTCCTTCCTCCAGGGCCCCGAGAAGAGCATCGACTCCAGTGGCCGATCTGACCAGCCCGTTACCGGCAGCCTCGCGAACGGGTGGCGTGAAGCTTCTCCAGCCTGAAACCAGTGTCTCCCAGGTGGCCTCTTCTGCGACTGGCGCGATCGCCTCAATGGCCGCAACACGGATGGCTTCGGGTGTCGATGGCCCAAGCAGGCCACTGTAAAGAGGAAGGTACCGAGCTTTTTCAGAGAGACTCAGGAGTTGAATCGACTCGGTCCGCAGTTCAGTCGGCGAGTCTGGGTCCGCCGCCGCCCTTGCCGCCTGGTCGAGCGTCTGATCGGTGAGAGATCCCTCTGGAAAGCCGGCCAGTTCGATCAGTTCGAGAGTTGCTGCCCGGAGAGAAAAAGGGCCCTCCAGCAAAACTCGCAAAATCTTCTCCTGAAGATCCCCTTCCGAGAGAACAGTGGAGGCGCTGGCACGAGTTCCTCGCAACAGACCTCTCAGCACCTCCGACTTCCACCAATCGGGCCCCTGAGCACTCAGGATCCGGGTGAGAAGCGCAGCAATCTCGGCTTTCTTCTGTCTTGCGCCCAGAATGGAAGCGAGGGTTCTGAACAGGATCCTGGCTCCCTCCGAGTCTTCCTCGGAGAGGTGGCTGAGGGCTAATTCCAGCAACCTGGGCGCTTCGTCCGAGGAAGCGCTGAGAGCGGCGATCGGAACCCAGGGGTCAGCGATGTTTTCCAGTAACAGGCGGTCGCGAACAGCGCGGGCTTCGGCGGAAGAGAGAAACCCAGCGCTGAGCAGCACCTGAAAGCGCACCCTCTGACTCGAGTCCTCCGCCAGTCCCAACATCCGCTCACGGACCTCATCGGACTCACTCAGATACCGTTCGCTCAGAATCACTGCGTTCTCACGCACACCCGGATGGGCATCTGAGAGTGCAGTCAAGACCGGCTCGGGATCCAGCAGGCCCAGGCCCTCCAGCGTCCACAGGGCATGGAGTCTGGCCAGGGGCAGAGGGCTCGACCCGAGAAGCGCAACCAGGTCCGGCTGAAGTTCCCGGGCGCCTCTGCTCACGAGTAGCCTCTGGGCGGTCCTTCTCCACCATCCATTCCGATGGCCCAGCAGCGGGACCAACTGGGGCGACGGGGTCTGGCTCAGCTGGACAGGTTGCGGAGGAGGGCGATCCCCTTCCGGAAAAATCCTGTAGATTCGCCCTTCCCGAGTTCCATGATAGAGATCCTCTGAATCCTCATGGTAACGAGTGGACATCCACTCCGGGTGTTCGATCATCTCCCGGTAGTAGTCAACCACGTAAATGGCACCGTCCGGGCCACCGTAGAAGAACACGGGTCGAAACCAGTTGTCAGTGGAAGCCAGGAACTCGCTCTCCTCGTGGACGCGACTCGCCGTGAAGGTTGAACCGCTTTCGGACCAGACGTCCACGTGGACCAGGTTATGGACGGGCTCAGCGACCAGAGAAACGTGCTCCATCTCCGGTCCAAAACCGCCTCCCAGATAATGAGTCAGACTGCATCCCGAGGTGAACTCCCCGGCTGCTGTGAGCAACTCAAAGCGTGGATTGTGAGTGATGGGGAAAACCTGAGAGTAGTCTCCATGGTCGGATGCCCAATGCATGACCGTTCTGAGAAGGAGATCGGGGTTGCGCCGAAGGTAAGCAGCGGCGATGACTACGTGGCGGGCGTGAACCGCATTGTTGAGGGTAAAGTAGCGTCCCCACTCGTCGAAAGAGTGTCCGAACTGGGTGGGAGCGGAGAGGTTTTCGAGTTCACCCGTGTCGGGTCGGAGACGGACTGAAAAACGACTCTCCTCCAGAGCGGCTGAATCGGGCCGGTTCGGGTAGTGGATCCGCCCACCCCGATCCCCAAATTTTTCGTTGAAGATGATCGCTCCGAAGCCGCCTTCGTTGGCCAGGTAGATCCAGTTATCCAAACCGTAGACGGGAAGATTGACTGTATGCTGGGGGTTGGAAAAGGCAAATCCCGTCAAGACAGTCTCACGCACGTCCGCCCGACCGTCTCCGTCACTGTCTTCCAGATAAATCAGATCCGGAGAAGCCGTGACGAGAATGCCCTTTTTCCAACGCATTACACCCGTGGGCAGGACCAGTCCGTCGGCGAAAACCAAGCTCTCGTCGGGCAGACCGTCACCATCCTGGTCGAGGAGAAGACGAATTCTCCCGATGGGCTCGGTATTCAGTGGATACCCCCCCATTTCGACTACATAGATACGTCCGTCTTCGTCTATCTCCATGGCCACGGGATCTCGAATCAGAGGCTCTGCAGCAAACACCTCGATCTCGAAGCCTGGGGCCAGATCAAAAGTGTCGAGGGCGGCCTGCGGACTGTGGGGAGGGCTGTAATCAGGATCAGGAGCCTGAGGCTGGCAGCCGGCCAGCCAGAACAGCGAAATCACGGAGACCCGGATCCACTTCATTCTGGGAGTCAGCGATTTGAACCGCCCGGGTCGCGCGCTCAATCTTCTCATTGCGGTTCGGACTCTCCCGGCGGAATCAGCCCCTGCTGTTTACAGGAGTGAATCAGATCACGGAGGTGTCGGAAGATCAGCATTCTTGGCATACCGATTCTCCTGGCGCGGCTGGATGCCGTCGATACTAGCATGAATACCGTTCCGAAGTCCGGGTTGCGAGTTGTGTTGGCTGCCGGTTGTTCTCTGGGACAGGACACTAGCCCGAATCGGCTCCGAATTGAGTCAGGGAATCCCAGCTGAACCACTGAGCCGGATCCTTCTGGATCGCAGTCTGGAGCTGGTCGGCGCAACATTGCACGTCAGACGGGAGATGGCCGGACAGTTCCAGCTGGGGCAGGATCTCCAATCTGTGCCGGAACCAGGAACGTGACTGACGGAAGTCGAAGTAGGGAATAATCGGACATTGACAGTCATAGGCCAGGCGGACCAAGCTCGAGGTGAACTTGTATCGTCCTCCCAGAAAGCTCACCGGGACGGTGTCATTCACCCAGCTTGGAGTCACATCGATCGCCATTGAGACGAGCTGATTATTCGACAGGGCCTGCTTGATCTCCAGTACTGCCCTTGCCAGATTGGGTGTGTCCCCACTGTGAGCGTAAATCAGAGGGCGGCCCATCTTGGATTCCATCCATCGAATCTTGACCAGAGCGAAGTCTCGGAAGGCTGGCTCGATTGAGGTGTCTGCCCGATAGTCACGAGCCACATGATGAACAGGGTATCCGAGGACTCCCAGTGCGACCATGCCGGCACAGACCGGCCCTAGGTGGCCGGTCAGCAGGATAGCGCCTTTTCCCTGATCCAGGGCTCGATCCAGATGTCCACGCCCGGAAACATCGAAGTAAGCGGCCAGATTCTTTGGGGACCAGAAAGGATAGTAGTAGGTGTCGAGGTCCTCACAGGCAAGGTGCTCAAAGCAGTTTCGAACCAGCGCGGGGAGGGCAGCCCTTCTTGCCTCAGCAAGTGCCCCGAAGTTCTTGAGGATGACGTTCCTGGTCTGGGGGTGCTTTTTCTCCAGGGCCCACCCCAGCCTTCGGGCCAGCCAGTAGGAAAGCCCCCGGGGCAGGGCAGCCAGGGCCGGCAGAAGCCCGAAGAAATAGAACCGGTCTGGCAGGCGCCGCAACCTCCTCTCCATACAAGCATGTTAACCAAGTAAGAGATCGCCGCTCAACAGGTGGATAGCAGCCCGTGGGACTTTCACCATGATGAGATGGACTCCTCCTTTAGGCTTAGACGGCATCTAAAGTGCCAGAGCCAAAGTTTTTAACTGTATCAGGAGGAGTCTGAAATGAAGCATAGAACAATCGCAGTGGATTTGGCAAAGTCGGTCTTTGAGATTGGGATTTCCGAGCAGCCTGGTCGGATGGAGAAGACGCATCGCCTGGGTCGAGCTCGGTTGTTGAGGTTCATGGCCAAGCAACAACGGGCAACGATTCTGATGGAAGCCTGCGGTTCGGCTCACTACTGGGGCCGGCGATTCCGGGAACTGGGGCACGAAGTTGTGCTGCTGCCGCCAGCCTACGTCCGGCCGTACGTGTTACGCAACAAGACGGATCGCAGTGATGTGAAAGGGTTGTTGGAAGCCCACCGCAACAGTGCCATTCGACCGGTTCCGATCAAAAATGAATCGCAGCAGCAGTTGACCGCCTTACATCGGGTGCGGACGGCATGGATGCGCACCCGCACGGCACGGATCAATACGATGCGGGGCATTCTACGGGAATTCGGTTTGACGATTCCCGTTGGAGCCTGCCAGGCCGTGGAGCGGGTGCGAGGATGGATCGAAGATGCAGAAGTGGAGATTCCGAATGGGATCCGATCGGTGCTGGAGGAGATCTGTCTGGAAGTCAGAGAGCTGGAGGGGCGAATCGATCGGATCGAAAGGAAACTGAAAGCGCTATCGCGACAGAGTGTTGCGATTGAACAACTGCAGTCGATCCCCGGGGTGGGATTGCTGACAGCCACAGCGGTGGCCGGTTTTGTGGGAGATCTGAGGCGCTTTGATTCGGGACGACACTTTGCCAGTTATCTGGGCTTGACACCGCGGGAGCACTCCAGCGGTCTGCGGCGTCGACTCGGGTGCATCAGCAAGCAAGGGGACATCTATTTGCGCACTCTCTTGATCCACGGTGGGCGATCGGTCTTGTGGACGGCCAAGTCCAAGCAGCGGCCAGACCGTTTGCACAGGTGGGGTTTGGAGATTGAAAAACGACGGGGGCACAACAAAGCGGCAGTGGCTGTGGCCAATAAGCTGGCCCGTCTACTCTGGGCCGTTTCCACCCGTGACGCCGCCTATGAACCCCAGCGAGCTTAAGCGATAAAAGATTTGTCAAGATCTTTCCCTGGGAACTGCATGAAAGGATTCGAACTGATGGCGAACCGGTCAGACCGGCGCGGGGAACACGCCGATAGCAGCCTTGGCCACTCGATGGCCGTCACCACGATAGGCACCCCACGCGCGAATATTCATCATGGCCCGGAGCCAGAACACAGCTCCATTAAGAGGCCGGAGATACGACTGCAGTCCACACCGAATCGCAAAAAGTCGATGCTTTCATGCCAGAGACCCAAGGAGGAGAAGATGATCCGATAGCGATTCTGGACCTGCAGCGAAACTCCTGGCTTCAACCCAGCATCCGAGTTTCGTCGCCAGGGCCCAGATCAGCTGAATTCGAAAAAATGAACAGGACCCTTGACAGGAGGAGTCCAGATACGGGCTGCTAGGGTTGTCTTTGCCTGGGCCGTGTCTGCTAATGTAGTTCCAGGAAGGACCCCACGTGGACCGAGGCGATGCCATTTGTGACCAGATTTCGATTCTCTCCAAAGTGGAGGGATTTTTCGAGGCCTCGGTTATGTTTGCACTGCTCCAGCTCGATCTGTTCGAGGCCCTCGGGCAGCGCGAAGCCTCGATCAGTCAGCTATCCCGCAAGACTGGAGCCGATGCCGGGGGCCTGGGTCGGCTGTTGCGCTGTGCTACCACCATGGGATTCCTGCAGAGCCGCGACGGTGAAAACTTCGCCCTTTTGGAGCCGGCCCGCGTCGTCCTTGTGAAGGATTCACCGGAATACTACCTGGGAGACTGGCTCCATTTTCTACACACCCTTTACGGGGTTTTCGGACAACTCGATGAGGCTGTTCTGGCAGGACATCCGGTTCTCGATCTTGCCGGAGAACTGGAGGCCAAACCAGGAGCTGCCCGAAGCTTCAATCGAGCCATGGACACTTACGCCCGTCTGCGAGGTCGGGAACTGGCCGACTGCCTCGATCTGGCCGGGACCATCTCACTCCTGGATCTGGGCTGTGGCCCCGGAACTTACGGCTACCATTTGGCCGCGAAGAATCCCCGGCTGGAGCTGTATCTGGCCGATCTTCCCGCCGTAATCGAAGAGACCAGGCGGCTTCCGCAATGGACCGATCTTCAAAACCCCATCCGCTATCTTCCGTTGGACGCCCTCCAAGATGAACTTCCCGGAAGTTACGATGTCATTCTCGTTTCGAACACACTCCACATGCTGGGTCATCGGGCGAGTCGAGAACTGATGAGTCGCCTTTTCCCCAAGGTCAAGCCGGGAGGATCCCTGGTAGTTCAGGCCCAGTTCTTGGGCACCGCAGGCCTGGGTCACCGCTGGCCTGCTATTCTCGACCTAATCATGCTGTGCGGATCTCAGCGAGGCGAAAACCACACTGTCGAAGAGACCTGTCTGTGGCTGAGGGAAGCCGGATTCTCAGAGACTGAGCACTGAGAGGTGGACCCCATCGGTTGGACCACTTGGCGGCATTTCTAAGGTGGACTCCGCAGTTCTTGTTGCCGCCAGTAAGGGAAATTCTGAGAGGGGGCGAGCCTGAGGGCAAGGTCCCTCTCAGAATGTTTTTTCAAGCCAGTGTACACCTCCTCCGGCGTCGCCCCAGCGTGCGCCGAGTGAGGTCTCTCGCTGTTGTATAGGTCGATCCAATGGCCGATCCCTTGACGGGCTTCCGACCCGGTTTCGAAAGCGTTCAGATAGACGCATTCGTATTTGAGTGAACGCCACAGACGCTCGATGAAGACGTTGTCCATCCAGCGGCCTCTCCCGTCCATCGAGATACGCACCCCGGCCCCTTTGAGTAGTCCCGTGAACTCCGTGCTGGTGAACTGACTCCCCTGGTCTGTATTGAAGATCTCCGGGGGATCGTACCTGTTGAGCGCTTCCTCGAGTGCTTCGCAACAAAAGGACGGCTCCAGCGTGTTCGACAGCCTCCAGGACAAAACCCAGCGGCTGTACCAGTCCATGATCGCCACCAGGTACAAAAAGCCCCGACGCATCGGGATGTAGGTGACATCCGTGCACCACACCTGATCGGGCCGGGTGACCGCCAATCCTCGAAGAAGATACGGATACACTCGATTCTCCGGGTGAGGCTGTGAAGTCCGCGGCTTTTGATAGATGACCGCCAGGCCCATTTTGGCCATCAGACGACGAACCCTCTTGCGGCCTACCCGAGAGCCCCGCCGTTTCAAGTGATAGACCATCTGCCGGGATCCGTAGTAGGGGGTCTTTAAGAACTGCTCGTCCAATCGTCTCATCAGTTGCAGGTTTTCTTCGCTCTCGCCTTTGGGCTCATAGTACAAAGTCGAACGGTTCAGACTCATCAGCCTGCATTGTCTACGAATGCTCAGCCTCGGGTGCTTTGGCTCGATCGTGGCCCTTCTGGCCTTTACACTCAGCGATCGAGCGCTTTGGACAAAAAATCCTTTTCCACCGTCAGTTCGCCGATCTTGGCATAAAGCTCTTTGGTCTCCGCCTCGCTTCCTCTCTGACGCTTCTCAACCTTGCCCGCGAACACATCGCCCAGACCTTCCCGGGCCCGCTTTTTCCAATTCGTGATCACACTCGGATGGATCTCGTAGCGAGCCGCCAACTCGCTCAGGGTGCGTTCGCCTCGAAGCGCTTCCAGCGCCACCTTCGCTTTAAACTGAGCTGAGAAATTCCTTCGTTTTGCCATGACTCCTCATCCTTTCTGATTCAGGTCGGAGCCACCTTAACAAATGGTCCAGTTTTCCGGGTCCACCTCTCTGTCCCCTGTCCTTGCTGAATACGAACAGTTACGTGAGGGCACATAAGCCTGTCCGGAGTCACCAATGACAGAACCAGATCAAGACGTCGCTGACGTTGTAAGCCAGATCGCCTCGTTTGTCAGAGGCCAGTTCGGTGCCCGAGACCCATCCCGAATCGACCAGGATACCGAGCTCTTTCGTGAAGGGATTGTCGACTCAATAGGGGTCCTGACCTTGATGCGCTTTCTGGAGAGGGCCTTCCAGATTCAAATCGAACCCCGGGAAATGCTGATCGAGAACTTCGCGACAATCGCCGCCATGCGGGACTTCGTCCTGGGCAAGAAGTCCTGAAGGGTCGGGATCGCCCAAACAAGTGGCCCCGTAACCTTATAATAGTTCAAACGCATTCGGTGTCAGAGCTTCGTGACTTGAGCGTCTCCCGACACCCGAATCTTGGTTGGAGGTGTCATGAGCCGTCACAGAAGTCTTAGTACTCCCTTCCATAAATACAATGATGTTTGTTGGGAGCGCGACGGAGACCAGATTGAGGCGAGACGACGAGTCGATGCGAGAGCATCGGCGAGGAGGAGCAACAAAGAGATGGGCCCGTCCCGCCCCAACCCTTCGGGCGGATGGGGGTTGCGGGCGATCTCTTTGTCGTTCGTCGTCAACGATGCCAACGCATCGCCTCCTCCTCTCTTCGCGACCTCACCTCGCAAGACCCATCCGCAAACATCATCGTATTTATGGAAGGGAGTACTTAGTCTATTTCTTGCGATCCCCTTTGTTTTGATCTCAACCGCGCAGGGGTCAGAACGGAAAGTGGCGGAATCCAAGCAGGAGATTCGTCCGGTCTTGCCGGGCCAGCCGATTCCGGATGTAACCTTCGTGACGATGGAGGGAGATCCTGTGAAGCTTCGGGAGGTTGTCTCGCAGCGGCCGGTTGTTCCTCATCGTGTACAGGGGCGGGTGGTGACCCTGGTGTAACAAGCAGCTGGGTCAGCTGCGAACGATTCAGGAAGAACTCGTCGAGCTGGGATATCAGATTCTCGCGGTCAGCGCTGATCGACCGGAAATGCTTTCAGCGACCGTGGACAAGAATTCACTGACCTACCAGCTGGTCTCGGATGCCTCCCAGGAGGGCGCCACAGCCTTTGGCCTGGCGTTTCGGGAGGAGCAGGCTCTGCAAGGGTCGGAGAGATTTCGAAACCTGTTGGAGGAAGCTTCGGGAAGGGATCATCATACTCTGCCCGTTCCGGCCGTCTATCTCATCGGTTCGGACGGCGTGGTCGATTTCCTTTACGTCAATCCCGACCACCGCGTGCGGCTGGCCCCGGAGATTCTTCTGGCCGCAGCTCGAGTCCACGCTGAGAAGTAGGAATCCACTGTCGCCCGATGGAAAGCCGGAATACACCAATCGAAGACCACAGGTTGAGACGCTTCGGGTGGACTGAAGAGCGGGCGCAAGAGTTAGCCCGGATTATGCAAGAGATCTGAATCCGAGTGAGATTTGGGTCCAGAAAAAAAGCCGTAGCTCTCTGATATAAAAGGTTTACATAAAAACAACCCTAAACAGGAGCTACGGCTATGTTGAAAACAGTCTGCCAGAATACCCTGCCATTTCACAGCCACAGAGACATCACAGCTCGTTTTGATGGGGGGAGCCTCACTTCCGACGCAGGATGGTTGTTGTTTGGATCGCTGGATCGGCAACATCGATTGTGCGAGGGCTTCAGTTCGTGTATTGCGGAAAGCCGGGACCGACGCTACATTCGTCATGACCTGTTGAAGTTGATCCGACAACGAGTGTTGCAGATCGTGGCCGGCTACGAAGACTGTAATGACGCCGATACGCTGCGCTCGGATCCGATGCTCAAGACAGTCTGTGATCAGTTGCCCGAGAGCGATCCCGATTTGGCCACCCAGCCGACTTTCTCCCGCTTGGAGAACTCCGTCACCAAGAAGGATCTGATGCGTCTGAGCCGGTGGCTGCTACGCCGTTATGTGCGCTCCCTGAAGAAGAGACGTCCCGCCAAGATCATCCTGGATCTGGACAGTACCGACGACCACACTCACGGCCAACAGGAGTTCGCCTTCTACCACGGGTATTACCGAAACCACATTCTGCATCCTTTGCTGATCTTCGATGCCGCCACGGGAGACCTGGTCTGTGCCGTGTTGAGACCTGGCAACAAGGGGGCTGCCTCTCACATCGTGCCCATTCTGAAGCGCGTCGTGGAGGCCATCCGACAAGCAGTGGGGACGGATGTCGAGATTGAGATTCGGGCCGACAGCGGCTTTGCCACGCCTCGGCTCTACGAGTTCTGTGAAGGTGAAGAGAATCAACTCCAATATGTCATTGGGTTAAGTCGCAACCCTCGCCTGCAGCGAGTGGTCGAGCCCCTGCTGGATTCGACTCGGGAAAGGTTCGTTGAGCGGGAGGAAAAACAGCGTCAGTTTGACGAGTTTCTTTATCGAGCCAACAGCTGGGATCGATCCCGTCGCGTCATTGTCAAAGTGGAGGTCGATCAGCGCGGGATCAATCGTCGCTTTGTGGTCACCAACCGGGACGATCTCTGCTCCCAATCACTTTATGACCACTACACCGACCGAGGGCAGACCGAGAACTTCATCAAGGCCTTTAAGAATCATCTGAGCATGGACCGACTCAGCTGTCATCGATTCCTGGCCAACCAGTTTCGACTCCTCCTGCATGCACTGGCTTACCAGATGTTCGTGCGCCTGCGCGACTATCTGCACGGAACCCCCTGGCACAAGCTCGAAATCGAAACCTTACGTCGTCGTGTCCTCAAGATCGGGGCCCGGATCCGACAAACCACTCGACGCATCTGGGTCCATCTTTCCTCAGCCTTTCCCGAACAACCCCTCTTTCACCTCGTCTTGAGTCGCCTGAACTCCAGCTAGCTTCTCCCAGTTCCCCGAAAAACCGCTTCCGACACTCATCCAGGCCCAGATCTGTCTGAAATTCACTCCCCCAACCACTCAAACGCCTCGCCAACCGATATTCTTCGCAAATCCGCCTGTCACAACTGCCCGCTTCCGAGTTGGGCCACTTCTCGAGCCCTTTTTCAACAGCGGATTACGGTTCTTGCATAATCCGGGTTAGCAGAGCGGGCTCCCCAAGGAGCTTTTCCGGGCCGGATCCTTCGCCAGCAACATGGGAGGTTTCAGGTGATCTGCCCGGAGGGCGAGATTGAGGCGGGTGTCCGGGGGAAACTCCGGCGACAGGGAACGTATCCGGTGGTAGGCGATTGGGTGGTCCTGAGCTCGGACACGACCGGAACGGGCATGATCGAAGCGGTTTTGAGCCGCTCGAGCCTCATTCTCAGGAAGGCACCCGGGCGAGGCTCTCGGCAGCAGGGGATAGCGGCTAATATTGACACCATCTTCGTAATGATGTCCCTGAACCGGGACTACAATCTGAGGCGTCTGGAACGCTATCTGATTCTGGCCTGGGACAGCGGGGCCTGTCCCGTAATCGTTTTAAACAAGGCTGACTTGTGCCCGAACCCTGCCGAGAAGGTTGCAAAAGCGGAGGAGGTGGCTCTGGGGGTTCCGGTTGCGTTAGTAAGCTGCCTGACAGGTCAGGGGCTTTCTCGCCTCAACCCCTATCTCGAAAAGCAGAAGACGATTGCATTCGTTGGTTCTTCGGGAGTGGGAAAATCAACTCTGATCAATCGCCTGCTGGGCGAGGATATCATTCCGACGCAGGAAATCAGATCGGGGGACGACCGGGGGCGCCACACCACAACTCATCGTGAGCTGTTCCTGCTGACGGCGGGAGGAATTCTGCTGGATGCGCCCGGCCTGAGAGAGATCCAGTTCGTCGATGCGGAGACAGGCTTTGATTCAACCTTTGGCGATATTGAGGATCTTGCCGGTCGCTGCCGCTATCGCGACTGCCGGCACCAGGCGGAGCCGGATTGCGGGGTTCAGGAGGCGGTCGCCCAGGGCCGACTCGACCCGGAACGCTACCAGAACTATCTCAAGATCAGAAAGGAGCTGGATTTTCAGGCTCGTCGGCTCGATCTGTCAGCCTCGCTGCAGGAAAAGAAGAGACGTAAGGAGATGAACAAAGCTCTTCGGAAGATCGTAAAAGAAAAGAGAGATAGATAGATTCGGCCAAACCTCCAACCCGAGCGTCTAACCCTCAGAGATACAATAGCAATCCCTGGGACTTTCACCCCGGGCTGCTAGGAGGAGTGAACATTATGAAGGCTTCAGTTGCAAAGTTGGGCAGCGTCTTGAGTACCGTTTTCTTATTGTCCTGCGCCCTTGCCCTCGCTGGAATGGTTCAGGAAGAAAGGAAGGCGGAAGAGGCGTCGTCGACGAGTTCCGATCGTTTCGAGGAGCTGGAGAAGAGACTCGAAGACATGGCCGGCCGCCTCGCGGAGCGGCTCAATTCTCCCGAATTCCAGGCCCGACTGCGCGAGATCGAAACGCGGGCTCAGGAGATCGCCAGGAGATTCGAGGAGAGGTTTCAGAGCGAAGAGTGGCAGGAACGACTTCAGAGCGTTGAGGATAGGGCCCAGGAAGCGGTTCGCCGCATCGAAGAGCACTTCAACAGCGGGGAATTCAAGGAAAAAATGCAGCGGTTGGAGAAGCGTGGAGAAGAGTTCAGTCAAAGACTGGAAGAGCGGCTGGAGAAACTGGAGGAGCGTCTGAGTCGGCTCTCAGAGAGACTGGCCGAAGAAACTGACGAACCGTCCGCTCCTGAGCAGGATCAGTAGGCGGGTTCCGCTGGTTTTCATCTCCCTCTGATTTCCCTTAAGATTGAGAGTGTCCGTGAACGGGCGGAATCCTCGCGGGGGAATGACCATGACACTCTCGATTCGACTCCATTCTCTTGTGTGTTTCCTGGCGATTGTCGGTGGTACGTCCTTCGGAGCGCGGACTGCGAGGCCTTCCATCCTGTTGATCGACGGCTCCGAGCGTCACCATAACCGGATGGAGACCACTCCCGTACTGAAGGCCATTCTGGGACCTTACTTCGACATCTCCACGGCCACGGTGATTGACGGACAGCCCTTTGAGCCCGACTTCTCGGGCCACGACGTCGTGGTGTCTACGTTCAACGACATGATCCGTGCAGGAGTAGCCAAAGGCCGGCCCTGGTCCGAGCAGACCATGAACCGGTTTGTCAAGTTTATCCGCAGCGGGGGTGGTCTGGTCGTCATTCACGGGGCCAACAATGCCTTTCCGGAGTGGCCGGAGTATAACCGCATGATTGGTGTCGGCGGGTGGAGAGGAAGAACCGAAAAAGATGGTCCGTATCTCCGCTTCCGCGACGGCCGGGTCGTGAGAGACAGCTCTCCTGGTCGCGGGGGGAGCCACGGGGTTCGACACGAGTTCCTGGTCGTTGCGCGACAGCCCCACCATCCCATTCTGGAGGGGTTGCCTCGGTGGTGGATGCACGCCCGGGACGAGTTGTATGATCGTCTCAGGGGACCGGCTGAAAAGGTGGAGGTGCTGGCGACGGCTTATTCCGAGACCTCGACCGGCGGCACCGGCGAGCATGAACCCATGCTGATGACGGTCTCTTTTGGGGAAGGCCGTGTCTTCCACACGGTTCTGGGTCACAACACACTTGCCATGAGTGGTGTCGGGTTCCAGATCACTCTCTTGCGGGGGACGGAGTGGGCCGCTACTAACGGGAGAGTGACAATCCCAGCTTCCAGTGCGAATTTCTTGAATGATCAGAATGCCACCTACCGTGATCCCACCGGGAAGGAAGAGGGTGTCTGGCTCTCCTTGTTCAATGGCCACACTCTGAAGGGGTGGGTTCAGAAGAATGGCCAGGCTATTTACAGCGTCGAGAAAGGCGTGATCCTGGGGAAAACGGTTGAAGGAAGTCCCAACGCCTTCCTCTGTACTCGGCAGGACTACACAGATTTCGAGCTCAAGTTTGACGTGAAGGTGGACGACCTCCTGAACTCCGGTGTTCAGATTCGCTCTCGGAGTCGGGCGGACTATCACAATGGCCGCGTGCATGGGCCTCAAGTCGAGATAGCTGCCGGCCCGGAGAGCAGCGCCGGGTATGTCTATTCGGAGGCCACTGGGAGAGGCTGGCTCAGCCAGGATCGCTCTCTAAGAAGTGTGTTCAAGAGTGGGGAGTGGAACCAGTACCGGGTGAGGGCAAAGGACCCTCAGATCGAGACCTGGCTGAACGGTGTGAAGATCGCCGATCTGGTCGATGAAGACTCATTCCGGTCCGGCTTCATTGGACTTCAAGTCCATCAAGTCCCTCCCGGAAGTGGTCCCTATGAAGTCCGCTGGAGGAATCTGTTCCTGCGCCGGCTCGACCAGGAGTGAGCTCCCCAATGGGCATGCGAGATTCCGGTTGATGGCATTGGCCGCCCGCGCCCGAGAAAACCGCAGGTGGGGAATGGCGTGGGTACTGCTGACTGCTTCGCTGGCTGTGCACGTGCTCGACGAAGCTGTGAATGATTTTCTCGGCTTCTACAATCCTGCCGTTCTTTCCATCCGTGCCGGCTTCCCCTGGCTACCGCTTCCGGTTTTCCGTTTTGCGACCTGGCTTTCTCTTCTGGTCTTTGCAGTCGTCACGCTGCTTCTTCTCAGTGTTCTGGTCTTTCGAGGAAAGTGGGGAATGAAACCCGTCGCCTACATCTACGGGGGGCTGATGGCGGCTAACGCGCTGCTTCATGGTTTTCTCTCCCTGTGGTACGGCCAGCTTCTTGCGGGTGCCTTGTCTTCTCCGTTGCTTCTGGCTGGCTCTCTCTATCTGCTCAAGTCGGTTCCCGGCAGGAAGCCCTGACGTCCCTTGCAGTCCACGGTGTGAGAGAATCAGTCACTCAGCACTGTGACCCAGATGAAATACGAAAGGAGCTGTCATGAGTGAATCTGGATCGGGTTTTGGCCTTACTGAGGTCGGTCAGATTTCAATCCCGGTCTCGGATCTGGAGCGAGCAACCAGTTTTTACAGAGAGGCACTGGGTATGCAGTTCCTGTTCAGCACGCCCAATATGTCTTGCTTGACTGCTCTGGGATACGACTCATGCTGGCCATCCCTGAAGGGAACGAGTTCTCATCGCCGGGTTCCATTCTCTACTATCGCGTAGAGGACATTGCCATCGCCCACGAGGCCCTTACGGGACGCGGGGTTGAGTTTGTCTCCCAACCCCATGTGGTTTCACGCCACGGAAGAGATGGAATTGTGGATGGCCTTCTTTCTCGACGTCGATCAGAACTTTCTGGCCTTGATGTGTGAGAAAAGCATCTCCTGAAGTTTGAACCTCACTGCCAACCTCGCCGTAGAATGAATAGATGAAAACATTGCCTGTCCCTTCGTACTTGCAGGCCGTGGGCCGTACACCAAGGGCTGCGTGGGATAATGGACATGTCTGAAGCGCACGAGGTCTTCCCAGAAGCGATGGTTGGAAGCCAATTAGGTCATTACCGGATCATCGAGCTGCTCGGCAAAGGAGGGATGGGCGAAGTCTACCTTGCCGAGGATCTGAACCTGGATCGCAAGGTCGCTCTCAAGATTCTTCCTCCCGAGCTTGCTGGTGAGGAGGAACGCCGGCTTCGGTTCCAGAGGGAGGCCAAAGCCGTCGCGACCTTGAGTCACCCCAACATCGTCACGATCCATTCAGTGGAAGAGAGTGGCGGGATCCATTTCTTCACGATGGAGTTCGTGACCGGCGGACATCTGTCGGAGCGAACCCCGAAGGACGGGTTTTCGGCCAAGGACTTCTATCGTTTCGCTATCCCTCTAGTCAGTGCCGTAGCCGCGGCCCACCGCAACGGTGTCACGCACCGCGACCTGAAACCGGCCAACGTCATGGTCACAGAAGATGGTCAGGTGAAGGTGCTCGATTTCGGGTTGGCGAAACTCACCGAAGAAAAGGCGACTCCACCCGATGATCAGGCAACGGCACTGGGCACCGCCGGTCTGACTGAACTCGGGCACGCACTGGGAACAGTCGCCTACATGTCTCCGGAACAGGCGGAAGGGAAGGCGGTCGACGAACGCTCGGACATCTTCTCGCTGGGCATCATTCTGTACCAGATGGCGACGGGAGCGAAGCCCTTCTCTGGCGACACCCGGATCTCCATGATTTCGGCGATTCTCAAGGACGATCCGGTTTCGATCAGCGACCTGAAACCCAGCCTTTCTCCCAGACTGGCTGAATTGATCCAGCACTCCCTGGAGAAGGATCCCCGAGCCAGACTCCAGTCGGCCGATCAACTCCTGGAAGCCTTAACGGAGCTCAAGAGAGACCTCGACACTGGAGAACTGCTAGCCAGCGATTCCGGCACCCGGATCAGCGGGCGACGGACCCCTGCCGCCGGGCGGGTGGGTTTGGATTGGAGGAAGACGTCCCTGGGAGCGGTATGTCTGGCTTTGATTGTGGCGGCAGGTTACCTCTCCATCCATTTCTTTGGCCCCGGTGACGGAGGTCCGTCGATCGCAACCGACAAGCGCTCACTGGCCGTCTTTTACTTTCAGAATCTATCGGGTGATTCCCAGTTGGACTGGCTGCGAGCGGGCTTTACCGACATGCTGGTGACCGATCTCGCCCAGACACCCACCCTGAAAGTCTTGAGCACTGAGCGACTTCACCAGATCATTGAGGAACAAGGTCGAGCCGCGGATGCCCAGGTTTCCTTTGATGTAGTACAGGAGGTCGCCCGCCAGACCGGGACCGGCACGGCGGTTCTGGGGAGTTATCTCAAGGCTGGCGAAGACTGGCTTGTGAACCTGAAGCTTCAGAATACTGAGGATGGGGAGATCATCGATTCGAAGCGCTTTGAAGGGGAGGGAGATTCTTCCATCCTGTCGCTTGTCGACGACCTGACCCGAAGCATCCGGGAGAGCCTCGAACTCGCTTCCCTGCAGGCTGAACAGGCTGACCGAGAGCTGTCCTCCGTCACCACGCAATCGGTGGATGCCTATCGGCACTATGTGGAGGGCATTCGCCACCATGAGACGGGTGTCGACGAGAAGGCCATCGCCCCACTCCAGAAGGCGCTGGAATTGGATCCCGATTTCGCGATGGCGCTGGCCAAACTCTCGGTAGCCCATGGAAACACCGGCGACAAGGGGAAAGAGAAGGAATATGCGCAGAAAGCCCTGGCTCTGGTAAGTCGCCTCAGTGACCGCGAGAGGTACTACATTGAGGGTCGCTACTACTCTCTTGATGAAGAGACGCAGAGCAGAGCGGTTGATGCCTACCGAAAGGCGATCGAGCTTTTCCCCGACCACCATTCCGCCCGCCACAATCTTGCCCTCATCTACATGGACGAGGAGAGATACGACGAAGCCATCGCGAACTTCGAAGTGCTGCGCCGGGAGGGGATGGTCTTTCCCGCCACCTATCGCTTCCTGGCGAATGCCTATGCCCGGAAGGATCAATACGACCAGGCAGTCCAGGTATTGAGGGACTATGTCGAGCGCCACCCCGATAGAGCTGCTGGGCACAACAACCTGGGACAGATGCTGGTCGTTGTGGGTGAACTTTCCGAAGCCGTCGACTCCTTTGAGAAAGCGGCTCAGGTCTCACCCTCCCCGTCGCGTGATCGCCTGAGCGCTCATGTTCTCATGGCACTGGCTGATCTTTACTTTGGTCAGTCAGACGGGGCATTCACCCGGCTGTCGGAATTGCGCGTGAGACTTACAGACGGGGATCCGGCCGTGCAGTTGCTTCAGGCCTACGCGGGCCTCGCTTTGAGCGTGGGCGAGGCTGACCTCGCCCTGGAGGTGGCCGAGGCTGGGCTCGAACGCAACCCAGCCGGCGATGCCCGGCGCGGTTTTCTGGCATTGGCGGCCCTGTCTCGATTGTCGCAAGGCGATTCGGAAGGTGCCCGGACTTATGCCGATTCGTTTCGAGATGCCTTTGAGCAGGAACCCGAGCAGGAGAGAACCCGCAATCTCCATATTTTCGAGGGAACATTTGCGCTGATCGCGGGTGACTACGCGGCTGCCATCACCCGGCTGCTGGCTGCGGAACCCCTGCTTCCCCGCTTCTCCGCTGAAGGGACGGCTTTGATAGACGTCTGTTACGGGTTGGCAAGCGCCTACCAGGCGGCAGGCGATACGAGCGAAGCGGCCGGATGGTACCAGAGAGTTGTGGACAGCAAGGTGGAGCGGCTCGTTACACCGGTTAGATTCGTCCGCAGTCACTATTTCTGGGCAAATACCACGAGGAACTGGGGAATGCAGCCGAGGCGCGTCGCTACTACCGGAAGTACTTCGATTACTGGGCCGACGGCCAGCTCGACCGGGAGCGCATCGAAGAAGTAAGCACCAAGTTGGAATAAAGTTGCCCACCTGCTCCTGTCAAGATAGACAATGATCATCCTGTTCCTGCTGCTGGCTGTGCTTTTTCTGGCATTCAGCAACGGCGCCAACGACAATTTCAAAGGGGTCGCGACCCTTTTCGGCAGCCGTACCACGAACTACAGGCGAGCTCTATGGTGGGCACAGTCACCACCCTGTCCGGGTCAGTTGCCTCTCTGTTCATCTCCCGTGGCCTGGTCAAGGCTTTCAGCGGCGAAGGGCTGGTGGCCGAGTCAATCACCACGAATTCCAGTTTTCTGCTGTCTGTGGGACTGGGTGCGGCGCTTACTGTAATGCTGGCGACGATCCTTGGTATTCCCATTTCCACGACCCATTCTCTGACCGGGGCTCTGGTTGGTGCCGGGCTCGTTTTTGCCGGCAGCGTCGACCTGGACCGGCTGGGGACAAGTTTCTTCCTTCCCCTGGCTGTCAGTCCCTTCTTGAGCCTGCTCCTCACTGCCGGAATCTATCCAGCCCTCCGCTGGTCCAGACTTCGGCTGGGTGTCGAGAGGAACATGTGCCTTTGTCTGGAAGACAGTCCCCCGGCGCTGGTTCAGCCCGAAGCCAACGGAGTGATGAAGCTCAGGGCCAGTGGCGTGACTCTGACTGCCGATCAACTGGAGCGATGCGAAGAACGTTATCAGGGTCGAATATTTGGATTCGATGCCCAGAGCCTCCTGGACAAACTTCACTTTCTGTCCGCTGGCCTGGTGGGGTTTGCACGAGGTCTGAACGACACGCCCAAGATCGTCGCCCTGCTGGTTGCCGCAGCCGGTCTCGGAGTCTCGATGCCAGCGAGTCTCCCACTGGTTGGGATTGTGATGGCGATTGGCGGACTCTTGGCTGCCCGCAGAGTGGCCATTACCATGAGCGATCGAATCGTGCGGATGAACCACGGTCAAGGCTTCACAGCTAATCTGGTGACGGCTTTGTTGGTGACCGTTGCTTCGCGCTTCGGGGTTCCTGTCTCCACGACCCACGTCTCCTGTGGAAGCCTCTTCGGCCTGGGAGCGGTGACGGGGACCGGCCGCTGGCAGATGATCCTGGGTATCACCCTGGCCTGGGTCGTGACCCTGCCGGCAGCAGCAAGCCTGGCAGCGCTGGTGGCTCTGCTCTCTCGCTAGCACTCCGTGGGACCTCCCCACCGGCTTCTAGTTCACAGAATCAACTAAACAAAGTCTTCTGATCCGGTAGGCCCGGTCTTCTGAAACTGGCGCTGGAGACGTCCAGGATCCGACAGCCGAGTCCAAGTCTGTCGCGAGTTGCAAGGAAGAGTCTCCGAATCTGTTCGGCGTACACACCCTCCTCCCTCATTCGGGTGGCGAATCTGGGGTCATTCAACTTCCCCGAACGGACTTCTCGAACCCGGTTGAGCACACGCCGGGCCCGCTCCGGAAAATGGCTCTGGAGCCAGGCGGCGAACAGCTCCGCCACTCCATGGGGCAGTCTCAGCAGAATGTAGCTGGCGTCGAGCGCTCCCGCCCTGGCCGCCTCTTTCAGGATGGACGGGATCTCATGGTCGGTCAGGCCCGGGATTACCGGCGCCACCAGCACCCGAACGGGGATTCCATTGCTGGTCAGTTCCGACACCGCACGCATCCTGCTGGCCGGAGTCGATGCGCGTGGCTCCATGACTCTTTGCAGGCTTGCATCCAGAGTGGTTATGGAGATATTGACAATGACTGCACGCCAGCTGGCCAGCTGCTTGAGAAGATCGATGTCGCGAGTGACCAATTGGTTCTTGGTCACAATGATCACGGGATTGCGGAAGTCTTCGAAAACCTCAAGACAGCCTCGGGCCAATTCGAGCTCACGCTCGATGGGCTGGTAAGGGTCGGTATTTCCGCTGAGCGCAATCGGCTGAGGTTGCCAGCGGGAGGCCATCAGTTCTCTACGCAATAGAATCGGGGCGTTTTCTTTGACCAGAATTCTGGTTTCGAAATCGAGCCCGGCAGAGAGTCCCAGGTATTCATGGGTCGGCCTGGCGTAACAGTAGATGCAGCCGTGTTCGCAGCCCCGGTAGGGGTTGAGACTGACATCGAACCCCACGTCCGGACTGTTGTTGTAGCTGAGAATGGACCGGCTTGGGTCAGCGAAGAACCGGGTGCCCATCTCTTCCGGGTCGGTGCCTTCTTCCCGGCAGAAATGGATGGGTTCGAAGCAGTTGATAGGGTTTTGACTGGTGCCGCGACCCTTTAGATTCATGTTCACCTTTTATTCACTTATCTTAACCCAGAATGGGTTCTGGGTTCCAGGTTCTGGGTTCTGAGGTGGTCGCGGAAGCCAAACGGCTTCAACTTTCAGTCTTCAACCCGTAATCTGTAACAGATGCGTATCGCCACCTGGAACATCAATGGCCTACGGGCTCGACTTGACTTCGTCCGGCACTGGCTTCGATCGAGGGAGCCGGACATCGTCGGTCTCCAGGAACTCAAGGTCACTGAGGACCAGTTTCCCTTTGACGCCTTCGAGTCGGAAGGGTATTCGGCTGTGGTGGAAGCCCAAAAAGCCTGGAACGGGGTCGCCATCCTGAGCCGCCAGGCTCCAGGTCCGGTCCAGAAGGGGCTTCCGGGAGAAGGGAGGCTGGGGGCTCGGCTCGTGGAGGCGCAAATTGGCGACCTGACCTTCATTACCGTGTACTGCCCCAACGGCAAACATGTCGGCCACCCCGATTTTCCTCGCAAACTGGCCTGGTTTGAATCTCTGGAGAGGTATCTGGCCGACCGCCACTCTTCGAAGCAGCCTCTGATTCTCTGCGGTGACCTCAATCTTTGTCCGGCCCCCATAGACAGCTGGAACGAGGAGGGCCTCGAGGGTCAGATCTTTCACACCAGAGAGGAGAGAGAACGCTTTCAGGATTTACGGAAGTGGGGTCTCATCGATCTCTTCCGTGAACTCTACCCCCGCGAACAAAAGTTTTCCTGGTGGGACTACCGGGCAGGATCTTTTCATCGCAATCACGGTCTCAGGATCGATTTTCTGCTGGCCACAATGCCTGTCCTGGGTCGTTTGAAAGAAGTGACGATCGACCGTGACTATCGAAAGAAACAGGAAGGCATGATCGCCTCCGATCACGCTCCTGTCTTTACCGACCTGGACTGGTGAGAATGTACAGCTCATCGCCCATCAGCCGATTTGGGATCTGGAATTTGGAATTCCTAGGCCTTCATCCGCTCCTTTTCAAAGTCCCAGGAAACCATCTTCTCTTTCGCGGCTGAGGTGTTGATCAAATGAGCACAGGAGGCCGCCCGGTGACCAATGAGAGCATTCTCAACCGGCTGTTTTCTCGACTTCACAGACTCCAGGAAGTTGACAAAGTGGTTGTAGGTTGCCGATCTTCCCTCTCCGTCCCACGTCTCAGCCCCCTTTGACATGCTGGAGGGCCAGGTCTGCGGGCTCTCCATCTTCTGGACTCTCGGGTCACTGTAATAGGCATTCTCCAACTCTCGAGTCCAGGATCGAACGACCCAGTGATTGTCTTCATGGGCATTTTCTGGAGAGAAGACGAGACCGGACCCCCGAAACGACAGGGTGCCTTCTGTTCCCAGAATCTCGAAGCCGGACTCTGCACTCGACTGGTTGTTGAATGTCGAGCTGAGGTTGGCGGTGAAACCTTCGGGATAGACCAGGATGGCGTTGATCGTATCCGGGACGTCGCGGGACTCCTTCCACCGATACAACTGACCACTGGCCACGGCACTCTGGGGCATCTTGGCGCCCGTTACATAGTGAATCGTGGTTACCAGGTGAACAAAGAGATCGGTGGCAATTCCACCTGAATAGTCGCTGTAGCACCTCCACTGAAAAAAACGTTCCAGGCTGAAAGGATGGCGAGGAGCTCGCCCCAGAAACTGTTCCCAGTTGACGGTCTTGGGTGATGCGTCGGGCGGGATCGGGTAGAGCCAGGCTCCACTGGCCGTGTTTCTATTGTAGCTGGCCCGGATCATCGTAATATTGCCCAGTCTGCCTTCTTTGATCAGTTGCCGGGCTTTCTGCTGGGTAGCTGAGCTGATCCCCTGGCTTCCAACCATCAACATTCGGCTCGTCCGCTTGACTGACTCAATGATTTCCAGGCCTTCATCTATGGTGTAGGTCAGCGGTTTTTCGACGTAGACGTCTTTTCCAGCTTCCACAGCATCGACCACCATGTCGCGGTGCCAGTGATCGGGTGAACCGATCACGACTGTGTCGACATCCTGGCGGTCCAGGACTTCCTGGTAGTGATGACAAATCTGGGCCCGGCCGCCGGTCCTCTCTCTGGCTCTCTGGGCGCGGCCCGTGTAAGCGTCGCACACAGCCACCACCTCAGCTCCAGGGATCGTGACAATCTCATCCACAATCTGCTGGGCTCTGGCTCCGGATCCCAGGACCCCAACCGTAACTCGGTCACTGGGAGGAACCGCCCTGCCCTGGGACGTGGACAGATGGGCAATCGTTCCAGCGGCTGCACTGCTCTTCAAAAATTGACGTCGATTCATACGATCAAGATACTCATTCCAGATTGCAAATTCCAGATCCCTGTTGATCACGTCTATCGATCGGTTGAGTGGTAGCCACGGCCTGGCCCGCGGGGTTCTTGTCTCGTTCTTACCACTCAGTCCAATGGCGATCTCCAACGCCAACCCCCAAACCGATTGAGGTGTTAAGATCGGGTGCCGATTTCGGCTGTTAGTTTTCAGCACGGTTCACGGAGGGAAGGAATGCCCACAAGAAAGAGACTGGGTGTCGGTTTTGTTGCAAGCGGTCGTCGCGGCGTTCATGATTCGCGACCAAAGAGTGCCCCGTTCCCTCCTGTTCAATCGATCCAAACAACTCTCCGAACAACGGCAACCGTGAAACTCGGGCAGCACTCGGAAAGGGCTCATCCCCAGCGCGGCTCTTCGTCGAAATCGACTCCCAGGGCAGTCTTGGCAACGAATTCCCGCGTCAGCATGGAATTGGCCGGGTGGAGCCTGCCCAGACGGGCGTCCCGGAACAGGCGCTCGAAACCACCTTTCTGGAATATACCGAATCCCCCGATGACGTCGAGTGCCTGATCGACCACCCGCCAGGACCCCTCCACAGCCCGATACTTGGCGGAGACGATCTTGAGGGGCCAGTTTCCTCCGTGATCCACTCCCTCGGACCAGTCTGTGGCCACCCTGTCCAGGTGGGGCTCGATCGACTCCAGCTCGATTGCCATATCGGCGATCAGGTGCTGGATGCCGGCATGATGGGCCATCGTGCGCGAGAGCGCCACGGACTTCTTGTTCTGGACGGAATCGACGGTGATGTCGAACACCCTGCGGGCCAGCCCGTAGTACACGTTCCCGAATCCCAGGAGTCCCCAGGCGAAGAGACCCAGGACGAACAGATCGACTCCCGCCGCACCCGGCGGCACAACCCGGGCCACCAGTTCATCGGGCACGAAAACATTCTCCAGCAGGGTGTCTTCGCTGGTTGTGGCTCTCATTCCCATCACCTCCCAGGATTCTCGGATTTGGCTGCCCTCGGTTCCGCGCGGCATAAAGGCATGCACAATCCGCGGCGCATCCGGATTGCTCGAATCCAGGGCATTGATCCCCAGATAAGTCCAGACTGGCGTCAGACTCCCGAAAGACTTCTTTCCGGTGAATCGATAGCCTCCCGCGACTTGCTGGGCCTCGGTGGTGGAGTAGAGAACCGGTATATCGTTGCCCGTCTCCGCGTGACCGGCTGCAAACACGTCCCCCTCGACGGCCTTCTTCAGGAGCCACTCGAGTGATGTATCTCCGGACCGCCACAAGTCAGCTGCCAGCCCCGTCCAGTAGAGATGCATGTTCAAGGCCAGGGCGGTGGGAGCCGCGTAGTAGGCGAGGGCCCGCTGTTCTCGACAAAGCGCGGCCAGAGTCAATCCCTTGCCACCGAACTCTTCAGGAACGGCGAGGGTCAGGTACCCGGCCTCCTTCAGATCGTCGAAATCTTCAGAGAAAAAACGATTCTCGCTGTCGTACCCGGGAGCCCGCTCCCAGCACCGCTGCAGTATCTCTTGGCTCAGAAAGTCAGACTTCATTTGCGTTTCTCTCCTGCCTCATCGGATGTTTGTGGATGGTCTTGCTCACATCTTCATGACCTGATCCCCCGGGACAGAGGACTACAGGGAGTATAATGCCCGGGTGGTTCAGCCCAATTCTATTGCCATCAACCTGGAGCCCACCTTCCGCTGCAATTTGTTCTGCGAAATGTGCCCCCGCTTCTCGAGCGTGGATCCGCACCTCGACATGTCAATGGAAACCTACTCCCGCATTGTCGAGGCAATGCACCTGGCTCACACGGTCGACTTTACAGGATGGGGAGAGCCGATGCTTCACCCTCACATCTACGACATGGTGAGAATGGCAAAGAAGAAGGACTGCGTCACCACCATGACGAGCAACGGGACCGTTCTGAACGCGAGAAACGCGGCCCGGATCATCGAAGCCGGCATGCATCGGCTCACGGTGTCCGTCGATGGGATGAAGGCAGAGACTTTCGAAGCAGTGCGGCCCGGCGCCAGTCTCGAGAAGGTCACGCACAACCTCACAGAGTTGTCACGACAGGTAGAGGTGGGGGGCCATGATCTTGCTCTTGGAGTCGCGTTTACCATACAGGAGGCCAATGCAGCGGAGTTGGCCCTCTTAGTTCCCTGGCTGACCCACGTCGGTGCGAAGACTCTTCACCTGAAGCATCTCAACGTTGTGTCTACGGAGGAAGACTGGAACCGCAGTTTTCTCAAGTACCGTCTCTCACCGGTCCAAAGCAATGGCAGCCTTCTCACTGGCGTGGAAGCTTCCATCTCACAGGTTCTTAAAGAGGCTGAGAGGGCCGGGATAGAGGTACTGATGCATTCCCAGTTTCCCATGAGCTCGGAACTGACGCCGAGGCATTGCCTGGCCGCTCCCCTGGATGCTGTCTACTTTTCCTACGAAGGCCGGGTGGCTCCGTGCTGCTACTTCGGCCATCACGTGGCCAACTACTTTGATGGTGTCCAGTACCCTCCCTCTGCTCTTTTTTACGGCGACATTCGCGAAAAAGACTTCGTTGAGATCTGGGAGTCCCCCCCCTTTCAGCGTTTTCGCAGGGGCTTCGAAAGCGGCGACTACCCCGAAGAATGCAAAACCTGCTACTTGCTCTATGGCAAATAGGGCCCGCCAGCAGGAAGTACTCACCGTCTTCGACCTGGACCACACTCTGATCGGAGGAGACAGCGACTCTTTGTGGGTGGAGTTTCTCGCTTCCAAGGGACATCTGGACCAGGACTTTCTGGACAGAAATGCAGACTACTATCGAGACTACCTGGAGGGAAACCTCGACATGCAGGCGTTTCTTGCCTTTCAACTCCAGTATCTTTCCCGTATACCCCTGAACGAGTTGAAATCACTCAGGCGGGAGTTCCTGAAGGACTGCATTCGTCCTATCGTCCTGCCCAGGGCGCAATCCCTGGTAAGACAGCACGAAGAACAGGGACATGAAACGGTGATCATTACCGCCACGAATCGCTTTGTAACGGAGCCAATAGCGGAGCTATTTGGGATTCAAGACCTGATTGCCGTTGATTTGGAGATGGTGGAAGGAAGGCCCACCGGGAGGCCCCTTGGAATCCCCAGTTTCCGCGAGGGAAAGGTGAAGCGCTTGCGGGAGTGGCTGCGGAGCCGACAATGGTTGCCCAACAACATATGGTTCTACTCTGACAGCCACAACGACCTTCCGCTTCTCAGTGAAGTCGACCACCCGGTTGCAGTGGATCCAGACCCGCGGCTCAGAAAAGAAGCTGCTGCTCGCGGTTGGCCGGTCATCAGCCTTCGATAAGTCCTTGACCTTTCTCTCTACAAGAGATAAACCTTCGGGGTCAGACTGCCAAGGGTGGCGGTGCGGAAATTCATTTCCGGGCCGCGCATCCGATTGCGGCCGATGCGGGTCTGAGTTAGATGGTGGCTTTCGTTCTGCTGTTTCGAGAGCTTGCCTGCGAGTCACCACTAAATGGAGCGGTGTAATGAGCAGAGTTTCTATGGTCGTCAACGGCATGAAGGTGGAGAGGGATGTCGAACCCCGGACCCTGCTGGTTCATTTCTTGCGAGAGGAACTGGATCTGACCGGCACCAACATCGGTTGTGAGACCAGTTTGTGTGGAGCCTGCACCATCCTCATGGATGGAAAGTCGGTCAAGTCCTGCACTCAGCTTGCGGTTCAGGCAGATGGTACTTCGGTGACGACCATCGAAGGGCTTGCCGATGAAGGGGGGCTGCATCCGCTGCAGCAGAGCTTCTGGGACAATCACGGCTTGCAGTGTGGTTATTGCACCCCCGGAATGATCCTGGCGGCTGTCGACCTGCTGCAAGACAATCCGACGCCCAGCGAAGAAGAGATCCGCAAAGGGCTCAAGGGAAATCTCTGCCGCTGCACCGGCTACCACAACATCGTGAAAGCGGTTCATGCGGCCAGTCAGGCCATGGCAGGCCAGGAAGGAGGTGCATGATGGCAGGAATTCTTGGCTCTTCCATTCGGCGGCGTGAAGATCCCGCACTGATCACCGGAAAAGGGAAATACAGTGATGACTTGAAGCGTCCCAACATGGCTTATGCTGCCATCGTCAGGAGTCCTTACGCCCATGCCAGAATCCGCTCCATCGACACTTCACAGGCAGCAACTGCAGAGGGTGTTCTGGGCGTCTATACGCATCAGGATGTGAGCGATAGCGGGACGGCAGGAGCGATCCCTGTGGGATGGCTTTTGCCTGGCATCAAGGTCCCCGGGCATCCCATGTTGGCCGGGGACACAGTCCGGTATGTGGGGGATGCAGTTGCTGTGATCGTGGCAGAGAGTCGCCATGCTGTCCGGGATGCAGTCGATCTTTTGTCGGTCGACTACGATCCGCTTCCGGCCACCGTAAATCCCAGGTCGACAACCCAGGAGGGAGTTGTCCAGATTCACGAAGAAGCTCCGGGCAACATCGCCTTTGACTGGGAGCTCGGAGACAGAGAGGCTACGGATGCCGCCTTTGCCGAGGCGGCTCAAGTCGTTGAGTTCACGACTCGAAATAATCGACTGATTCCCGTCGCCATCGAGCCTCGCTGCGTGGTGGCTGAGTTCGACGACGCTAGCGGCGAGCTGACGCTCACGATGACATCCCAAAATCCCCATATTCATCGCCTTCTGATCTCGTTGGCCTCACTGGGGCTTCCGGAACACAAGATTCGGGTCATTGCCCCTGAGGTGGGTGGAGGCTTCGGGAGCAAGATCCACCACTACGCGGATGAAGCCATCACCGGCTGGTGTGCAATCCAGCTGAAACGCCCCGTAAAATGGACGGCCACGCGATCTGAAGCCAACCTGACGGATGCTCATGGAAGGGATCATGTGACTGAGGCGGCGCTGGCCACCGATTCGCAGGGTCGGATTACGGGATTGCGTGCAAAAACCTTCGCCAACATGGGTGCCTATCTTTCCACCTTTGCTCCGGCTGTACCAACCTATCTCTACGGCACCTTGATGTCGGGCGAGTATGACATTCCGGCTATTCACGTGCAGACGATCGGGACCTTTACCACGACCACGCCGGTGGACGCGGTTCGCGGTGCCGGTCGACCGGAGGCAACATTCATCGTCGAGAGGCTCATGGATCTGGCAGCCGGCAAGATCGGAATGGATCCCGTCGAGATTCGCCGCCTCAACTTTGTCGGGCCGGGGAACTTCCCTTACCAAACGCAGGTAGCCCTGCAGTACGACAGTGGCAACTACGAGGGTGCGCTGAACAAGGCTCTCGAAATGGTTGGTTACTCACAGCTTCGCGAAAAGCAGCAGGCCAGGATCCAGGAGGGCGGTAAGCTTCTGGGGATCGGGATTTCCGCTTACATCGAAGCCTGTGGCCTGGCGCCCTCCGCAGTAGTCGGATCGTTGGGGGCGCAGGCCGGTCAATGGGAAAGTGGCGAGATTCGCTTTCATCCCACCGGCAGCGTCACGGTCTACACCGGGTCCTCGTCTCACGGCCAGGGACATCACACGACCTTTTCTCAGATCGTCGCCGATCGACTCGGCATCGCTGTAGAAGACGTGGATATCATCCATGGAGACACCGACAAGGTACCTTTCGGGTGGGGGACTTACGGTAGCCGAAGCGCTGCTGTAGGGGGAAGCGCCCTGGCCGGCTCGGCCGACAAGATCATACAGAAAGGGCGCAAGATAGCCGCCCATCTACTGGAGGCCGCGGAGGAGGATGTCATCTTCGAAGACGGCGAGTACTCCGTGAAGGGTGTTCCCGACAAGTCCCATACCATACAGGAGATCTCGCTTCAGGCTCACTTGGCCCACAACCTTCCCGAGGGCATGGAGCCGGGGCTGAGGGCGACGACCTTTTACGACCCGGCTAACTTTACTTACCCGTTTGGCACCCACATTGCTGTCGTGGAGGTTGATCAAGAAACCGGGAAAGTGGACCTCGTCAGTTACACGGCAGTTGACGATGTCGGAAACCTGATTAATCCGATGATTGTCGCCGGTCAACTGCACGGAGGGATTACTCACGGAATCGGCCAGTGCCTGTTGGAAGAGGCAGTCTACGATGAGAACGGTCAGCTGATCTCAGGTGAGCTGCTGGACTATGCGGTTCCCAAGGCTCACCAGGTTGTTTCTTACGACCTGGACTACACCGTCACACCCTGTCCGCATAACCCTCTCGGTGTGAAGGGTTGTGGCGAGGCCGGGGCGATTGCCTCGCCGGCGGCTGTAGCCAATGCCGTGATCGATGCTTTAAAGCCTTTTGGAATCAGGCATCTGGACATGCCCCTGACTCCTGAGAAGGTGTGGAACGCAATTCAATCTGAGGGGAGGTCCTGATATGTATCCGGCCCGTTTTGAATATCTTCGTGCAAGCAACCTGGCCGAGGCCATTGACCTGGTGCGTGCCCATGAGGGAGCTAAATTCCTGGCCGGCGGGCACAGCCTGCTTCCCATGATGAAGCTGCGCCTGGCTCAGCCTGCTGTTTTGATTGATATCGGCCGACTGCCCGAGTTGAGCGGAGTCGAATTGGAGGGAGACACGCTACGAGTCGGGGCCCTGACAACACATGCCGAACTCGCTTCCAGCGACGTGGTTAGGAGCTCCTGTCCACTGTTGGCCGAGGCAGCCGGTCAAATTGCCGATCCGGCGGTCCGAAATAAGGGGACCATCGGGGGAAATCTGGCCCACAGCGATCCGGGCTCGGACCTTCCTGCAGTCGTACAGGCCCTGAACGCCAGTCTGGTGGTGACAGGCCCGGAGGGATCACGCAGTGTCGCGGCTCAAGATTTCTTCGTCGACCTTCTGGAGAGCGATTTGAGGTCAGATGAGATCCTGATCGCAATTGAAATTCCGGTCTCGTCCGGTGGAGCAGGGTCCTGTTACCTCAAGTTCGAGCACCCTGCATCCGGTTACGCCGTTTGCGGGGCTGCTGCCATAGTTGCTGTGGACGAAGACGGGCGTTGCCGGGGAGCGGCACTCAGCCTGAACGGAGTGGCTGCCACCCCCGTAAGTGTCGCCGGGATAGGCAGTGCCCTGTCTGGAAGCACTCTGGGAGAAGATGACATCGATCGTGCGGTGGATGACAATCTGTCGGTTCCCGACCCCATGGGCGACATTTATGCCTCTGGGCCCTACCGGGTGCATCTGGCCCATGTCTACGGGAAGCGGGCCCTGAAGACGGCCCGCGACCGGGCGCGCGGTTAGCAGCCCGTGCGACTTCCACCACCAACTTCTAGCCTGCAGGAACCTTCGATCGAAGAGCTCCAGAAAGGTCTGCAAGAGCATCTTTACGTGGCCGACCGGTCGTTGGCTGTGTCTCTGTTTCTGTGTCTGCGCCTGAGCAAACCGCTGTTTCTGGAAGGGGAGGCCGGGGTCGGGAAGACCGAGGTGGCCAAGGTTTTGTCGGGTCTCCTGGGCCGCCGGCTCATTCGCCTGCAGTGCTACGAGGGTCTGGACATCAACAGCGCTGTCTACGAATGGAACTACAGCCACCAAATGCTGGAAATCCGGCTCATGGAGGCGCGGGAGGGCTCCGGGAGCGGATCGGGGCCACCTGAGCTGTTCGGCCCCCGGTTTCTCCTGAAGAGGCCTCTCCTGGAAGCCATCGATCATGACGACGAAGAACCGCCCGTTCTGTTGATCGACGAACTCGATCGGGCTGACGAGGAGTTTGAGGCCTTCTTGCTGGAACTCCTTTCCGATTTTCAGGTCAGTATTCCAGAACTGGGGACGATTCGAGCTGCCCGGCCGCCGATTGTGGTGGTCACTTCAAACCGCACCCGCGAGATTCACGATGCTCTCAAGAGAAGGTGTCTCTACCACTGGATCGACTATCCCAGCCTGGAGAAAGAATTGGCGATCGTGGAACTACGATATCCCGACGTCTCTCGGGCCCTGGCCTCACAGGTGGTTGGCTTTGTGCAGGAACTTAGGAAAGAGGAGCTCTTCAAGGTCCCCGGGATTGCGGAGACTCTAGACTGGGTCAACGCGCTTGTCGCCTTGAACCAGGGTACGGTGAGCGAGGAGGTCGCTGAGGAGACCCTGGGCGTCCTCTTGAAGTATCAGGATGATGTTGAGCTGGTGCGGGGTGCCCGGGCCGGAGAGATTCTGAAGAGAGCGGCTGCCTCCTCGACCTGAGATGATTTCTCCTAGCAGTCCGTGGGACTTTCGCCACCGGCTGCCAGCCGTCGAGACTGGCTGATCAAACATGGCCAACCCGGACAAGATTCTCCAGAACGTTGTTCTATTCTGCAGGGCCCTCAGGCAGCGAGGGCTAGCCGTGACGACCGGTCAGGTTCTGGCAGCGGTTGACGCGGTTCGCCACGTCTCCCTGGCTAAACGAGAAGATGTCAAGGCAGCTCTGAGAGCGATCTTAGTCAATCGGAAAGAAGACTTGGATCCGTTCAACGAATCTTTCGATGTATTCTGGAGCTCTTCTGCGGGGAAAGCCGAGCTCGACCTGGGAAAGCTGCTGCAGCGAACCGTACGGATCCAGCCGTCTACCCTCCTCGATCCGCTTCTCGCCGATTCTGACTCGGGCCGGAAAGAGGAAGGATCGGAGCAAGAGCTCCACACGGGCAGGAAGCGTTTCAGCGCCCTGGAACGCCTGCGTCGGCAGGACTTCGCCAGTCTGACGACGAAAGAGATGGAGTTGGTTAAAATTCTGATGAGTCGCTTTTCCTGGTCGCCGCCGATCCGAAGGACACGCCGCAAAATCGCAACCCGGCGTGGCGCGCACCTGGATTTGAGACGTATGTTTCGAGCCAGCCTGAAGTATGAGGGCTGGCCGCTGGATTTGATGTGGAGATCCCGAAAGAAACGCTATCGCCCTCTGGTTCTGATCTGTGACGTGAGCGGGTCTATGGAATCGTATTCTCGCATTCTGCTCCAGTTCTGTTATGTGTTGAGCCGGGGGCGGCAGCATGTCGAAGTATTCCTATTCAGCACCAGGCTGAGTCGCATTACTCACCAGCTTCGACACAAGAATATCGACCTCGCACTGGCCCGGGCAGTGTCGGTCGCTTCGGACTGGGGCGGAGGAACGCGGATTGGAGAAGCTCTCCGGGACTTCAACTATCGTTGGTCTCGCCGGATCCTCGGGGGAGGCCCCATCGTGCTCATCGTCAGCGATGGTTGGGACCGTGGAGATGCGGACAGGCTGGCTGCCGAAATGGACCGTCTGCGCCGCAGTTGCCACACACTGATCTGGTTGAACCCCCTGCTTGGAACACCGGGTTATCAGCCTCTTACCCGAGGGATTCAGGCCGCTCTTCCTCGCACCGACTTTTTTCTACCCGTTCACAATCTGCTCAGCCTGGAGAGACTGGCTGGTCTGCTTCAAGAGATCTCAGGTGTGGCGCAGCCCCGACTTCGGCCACGGCCTGCTAGAGGCAACTTTCGGTGAGCGTTTCCGGGATCCTCCTCGCCGCCGGGCGGTCACTGCGTTTCGGCGGAGAAACGAAACAACTGCTCGACTTTGCTGGAGAGCCGTTGATTCGCCGGGTTGCCGGGGAGGCCTGCCAGTCGCTGCTGGGAGAAGTGGTGGCCGTTGTAGGCCATCGCGCAGCAGCAGTGGAAGCGGCCCTGGCGGGATTGGACCTCCGCAGCGTTCCCAACTCGCGCTACCGCGAGGGCCTGAGCGGGTCCATTGCCATCGGCATCAGTAGTATCGATCAGGGAGCGGAAGCAGCCCTCTTTATAACCGCGGATCAGCCTCTCTTGACGAAAGAAATCATCGACCGAATCGTGTCGAAATTCACTCGGACGAGAGCGGCGATCGTAGTCCCATCTTTTGAGGGTAAGCGCGGCTCGCCGGCTCTTTTCGCCCGGAAATTGTTTGCCGACCTGCAGGCTCTGAGGCAGGACTTGGGAGGGCGGGAGATCATCCGTCGTTGCCCTGAACTTGTGGCGGAGGTCGAGCTCGAGAGCGGACGACCCCTGGCAGATATAGATACACCGGCAGATTACCAACGTCTGCTTGGATACACTGTAGAAGACGCAACATAAGAGGAGTCTGATTGCTTGATCTGATTGAATCGGTTAGTGAGGCCTGGCAACGCGGCGAGAGAGCTTTTCTGGCCACTGTCGTCAATGTCGAGGGCTCTGCCTATCGCCATGAAGGCGCCAGGCTCCTGGTACTCGAAGACGGAAGCTATCAGGGCATGATTTCGGGGGGGTGCCTGGAGCCCGAAATAGCTGAAACCACTGCCAGGTTTGACCTCGACCTACCCATCTACAGACTCTTCGATCTGCGAGACGACTCCGTCTTCGGTCTCGGAATGGGCTGCGGTGGGATGGTGGGAGTCCTCATCGAGGAGGTCCTCGATCGGCCCGAGTGGCGGTGCTGGATGGACGCCTTCAGGGAAAACCGACCGGTTGTCAGGGCGCTAGTCTACGAGTCGCTGCGAGATGATGTTTCGATCGGTCGTTTCCTGGTGGTCGGGCTGGAAGGGGATGCGGGATCTACGGGAGATGTGGATCTGGATCGGAAGATTGCGAACAGATCTCTGGGGCTTCTTCAGGAGGGCACAGGCCAGGCACACGATCTGGAAGTCGACAGCATCCGTCTTCTCCTGGATATTTCCCAACCCCCTCCCCGGTTGGTGGTCTTCGGGGCCGGGGACGATGCTGTTCCGGTGGCCAGACTGGCGCGGCTGGCCGGCTTCAGTGTGAGTGTGGTGGACGCGCGCAGGGGTCTGGCGACGCAGGAACGCTTTCCTGAGACCCGGCTGATCATCCTGCCTCCCGAGGAATACCAAGAGGTCCTGCTGGGCCCGAAGAGCCATGTTGTCATCATGCACCATCATGTGGCCAAGGACGCTGCCGCGCTGCGGCAGGCACTGGCGAAAGAATGCCGCTATGTTGGGTTGCTCGGTCCACGCCACCGTTTCGAGAAAGTGTGGAAGCTGCTTGGAAAGGACTGCTCACTCCCGTCGGATGAGGTCCGGGCCCGCATCGACACCCCGATCGGATTGGACATTGGCGCCGATGGTCCCGAAGAAATTGCCCTGAGCATAGTGGCCAAACTGGTTGCTGTGAGACGTTCGGGGTTCCGAGTTCCGGGTTCCGAGTTTGAGGCGTCCGGGGAAAAACGAGGAACGAGGGACCAGGAACGAGGAACGAGGAACTAGCGGCGCCGACCCAGCAGAGCGATCGCCATTCCGGACAATGTGACCAGTCCCCTGATCCACTCACGGGGGTGGATCTGGAACACAAAGACGGCTGGCAGAGCGGCCGCAAGCAGACTCTTTGAGAGAGTTGTCGAAGGAGGATTCAGGAAGATTGCAAAGCCTACGAAAGTGGCAGGCAGGTGCTTCAGCAACCAGGACCATAGGGCAAAACCAAGGATCGTGCAGGGTAGCGCCACGTAGGCGACCGCCGCCCAGCCCGCCACATCGAGCCTTCGAAGCTGAAGGAGAAACCCGGTGTTCACCAGGGGCGACAGCATGAGCGTGCCCACCGTAATCGTCAGGTAACTCCAAAGAAAGGGAGACCGCAACCGTGTCACGGGTTTGCTCACGACCGAAAAAATGGACCAGGAAAGGGGGGCGACTGCAGCAAGAAGAAGGGCCAGCCCCAGACCAGGAAGAGGAGTAGGGTCGAGCCAGCCATTAGCCAGGCTGGCGGACCCCTGCGATGGGTGCTCATGGGATACTACATCCTGGTGCCTGCTGGTGGTTCAACGGACGGGAACCCGATCCAGGCAAAATGCGGGACAACGGAATGAAAGTCAAATCCGTTTTGTTGATTCTGGCACTCTCCCTCCCTCTCAGCTCCCGGGAGCCATTCTTTGAACGTTGAACTTTCCAGGCATCGGCTGATACTGGGCTCCCTATTGGGGGGGGCGGCCGTCTTCTGCTATTGGCTTGCCCTGGGGAGTTATTTTGTATCGGACGACTTCGTCTTGCTGGCCACGGTGCGCGAACCCTGGTTGGCGCTAGGGGCTCTTGACGAACGGTGGTTTCGCCCCCTGGGTCTGGTTTTCTGGAAGCTGACCGTAGAACTGTTCGGGTACTCGGCCCTCGCTCACCATTTCTTTAACCTGGTTGTCCATTTGCTCAACTGTGTGCTGCTCTACCTGCTGGGACGAGAACTACTGAAGAGTGAAGAGACCGCTCTGCTGGCTGCCGGCATCTTCTGCCTCTTTCCGATTCTTCCCGAGGCGGTGACCTGGCTTTCGGGCCGTTTCGATTTGCTCTGTGGGTTCTTTTACCTGATGAGCCTGCTGTTGCTGACGAAGTACCTGAAGGACGAAAAGAAGGCCTGGTTGGGCCTTTCCGCCCTGTGCTGCCTGCTGGCTTTACTGAGTAAGGAAATGGCCCTTAGCCTGCCGCTGCTGGCCTTTGCCATCGTCCGCTTGCGGAGATCGGATTTCACCCCCCGACAGGTTGCCGAGAAGCTTTGGCCGTTCTTTGCGCTGATCCTCCTGTTTCTGGTAACTCGCTTCTCCGTCGCCGGATCTCTGGGAGGCTACGCCATCCAGTTCCGATTGTCGTGGTCCTCATTTCGCCTCCTCTGGAGTCCGCTGGAGGTGCTTTTCTTCCCCTGGAACAGTGCCCTGCTCGATTCCCATTTTCGCCTGGCAGGGTTGCTGTTTCCCGTGGTGACCGCCGTCCATTTGGGGGCGCTCTCTCAGCTCCGGACTTCGCCGCGAACCACTGCCCTCTACGCTCTGCTTCTTTACCTCACCGCTTTGCCCCTGGTGAATCTGGCGAAGGTTTACCCCAATCTTCAAGATTCACGGTACTACTATCTGCCTTGCGCCGTCTTTGCCCTCTGGCTGGCTTCATCGCTGGTGGCGATGCCAGGCCGACACCTCCTGATTCCTTTGTACGCAGTGACCCTCGGCGGTCTGCTTTTTGCGCATAATCTCCCCTGGAGGGAGGCCGGGAGACGGAGTCAGCTCATCGTCCAGGAGCTGGCGAGTCTGCCTGCGGGGTCCAAGCGACTGGAGGGAGTCCCGGAGCATTATCTTGGGGCCTACATCTTTCGCAACGGCCCGGATCTGGTGGAGCGCAGCGTTCCTGAAGTTCAGGGAGAAATCTGCTGGAGGACACTCGAATCGGATGCCTGGCGAGGAAAGTGCGAGCCGGAAGCTGTGCTTTACCTCTGGACCGGAGAGCGGTTCGAACGGGAATAGTTTCACCTTCCGGGTTCCGTGTTCCACGAGTGGAATCTGGAATCCACAATCGACTAGAATCCATCAAACATGTCGTCGAATACGCCTCTTTTTCATATCGGAGTTGACCTTGGCGGCACCAATATGAGTGCGGCTATTGTTGATTCCAACAACCGGGCGATTCGAGCTGTACGCAGCAAGACACGAGCTCATCTGGGTCATGAGTCGGTCCTGGAGAGAATCGGCGAAATAGCCACCCTCGTGCGCCAAGAGACCGGTCTCAAGCGGAGACAGATCGCTGGGATAGGCATCGGTGTTCCCGCGGCGATCGACGTCGAGAGTGGAGTCGCCTTGGACGCGCCCAACCTGGGATGGAAGCAGCTGGAAATCCGCACGGCCCTGGAGAAGATCACCGGGTTACCCACGGCTATCGACAACGATGTCAATGTAGCTCTGTATGGCGAAGTGAAGGCAGGAGCCGCCGTCGGCTTCCAGGACGCCCTCGGAATCTGGACCGGAACCGGTGTTGGCGGGGGCCTCGTGCTGTCGGGGCGACTCTACTATGGTCACCACTTTACTGCAGGGGAGATTGGACACACGGTAATCCTGCCGGGGGCCGGCCTGGGTCGTGAGACACTGGAAGAAGTTGCCAGCCGAGGGGCAATCGCCAGGACCCTGAGAGACCTGATTCAGTGCAGTCATACCAGCATGATCAATGAGATGGTCGAAGGCGACTTCGATCATCTCAAATCGAAAATCCTGGCCAAGGCTGTCCTGGCTGGGGACAAACTGGCGATCCGAGTCGTCCGCGACGCGGCCCGTCTTACGGGCATCGTCGCCGCCAATTTCGTCACTGTGCTCAGTCTGCCCTGTGTGGTTCTGGGTGGCGGTTTGCCCACGGAGCTGGGATCCACCTGGGCAGAGTGGGTCCGGGAATCGGTAGTCGAACACGTCTGGCCCTATGAACTCAGGAACGTGAAGGTTATGGTGACGGAGCTGGGAGACGACTCCGGGACCATTGGCGCTGCGATCGTATCCCGGGAGCGCCTTGCAAACGGGTGAGCGCATCAGGAATCCATCTCGATTGACCGCATCAGAAAACTGCCCCAACTGAAGCTGGAGGATCTCGGTCTCTCCAGACGGGGCATCGAAGATTTAGTGGGAGAGGAGTTGGAGGTTGACCTATTCCTGATGTTCAACACCATATCCTAGGACCGGTCGCTGAATCCGATGGCCGACCCCGAAATGCACCGGAAGCAGCTTCGCTTTGTGACTCTGCTGCGCGACCTGGGTCGTGAAGCCGAGGCCTATTCTTATGGTCTCCAGCTGAATGAGACAAGTGTGGGATGATGAGCAACAGCTGCAACGGCTCGCTGGCAGCGTGATCCACACTGCGGGAGTGGAGGCTCCCAACCTGAGTTTTGCTCTCAAGGGTGCTGCCCGGGCCAGCGAACTGGTGGAAGAGAGGGATCCCGGGATCCTCTCACTAGCCCGGATTATGCAAGAACCGTAATCCGCTGTTGAAAAAGGGCTCGAGAAGTGGCCCAACTCGGAAGCGGGCAGTTGTGACAGGCGGATTTGCGAAGAATATCGGTTGGCGAGGCGTTTGAGTGGTTGGGGGAGTGAATTTCAGACAGATCTGGGCCTGGATGAGTGTCGGAAGCGGTTTTTCGGGGAACTGGGAGAAGCTAGCTGGAGTTCAGGCGACTCAAGACGAGGTGAAAGAGGGGTTGTTCGGGAAAGGCTGAGGAAAGATGGACCCAGATGCGTCGAGTGGTTTGTCGGATCCGGGCCCCGATCTTGAGGACACGACGACGTAAGGTTTCGATTTCGAGCTTGTGCCAGGGGGTTCCGTGCAGATAGTCGCGCAGGCGCACGAACATCTGGTAAGCCAGTGCATGCAGGAGGAGTCGAAACTGGTTGGCCAGGAATCGATGACAGCTGAGTCGGTCCATGCTCAGATGATTCTTAAAGGCCTTGATGAAGTTCTCGGTCTGCCCTCGGTCGGTGTAGTGGTCATAAAGTGATTGGGAGCAGAGATCGTCCCGGTTGGTGACCACAAAGCGACGATTGATCCCGCGCTGATCGACCTCCACTTTGACAATGACGCGACGGGATCGATCCCAGCTGTTGGCTCGATAAAGAAACTCGTCAAACTGACGCTGTTTTTCCTCCCGCTCAACGAACCTTTCCCGAGTCGAATCCAGCAGGGGCTCGACCACTCGCTGCAGGCGAGGGTTGCGACTTAACCCAATGACATATTGGAGTTGATTCTCTTCACCTTCACAGAACTCGTAGAGCCGAGGCGTGGCAAAGCCGCTGTCGGCCCGAATCTCAATCTCGACATCCGTCCCCACTGCTTGTCGGATGGCCTCCACGACGCGCTTCAGAATGGGCACGATGTGAGAGGCAGCCCCCTTGTTGCCAGGTCTCAACACGGCACAGACCAGGTCTCCCGTGGCGGCATCGAAGATCAGCAAAGGATGCAGAATGTGGTTTCGGTAATACCCGTGGTAGAAGGCGAACTCCTGTTGGCCGTGAGTGTGGTCGTCGGTACTGTCCAGATCCAGGATGATCTTGGCGGGACGTCTCTTCTTCAGGGAGCGCACATAACGGCGTAGCAGCCACCGGCTCAGACGCATCAGATCCTTCTTGGTGACGGAGTTCTCCAAGCGGGAGAAAGTCGGCTGGGTGGCCAAATCGGGATCGCTCTCGGGCAACTGATCACAGACTGTCTTGAGCATCGGATCCGAGCGCAGCGTATCGGCGTCATTACAGTCTTCGTAGCCGGCCACGATCTGCAACACTCGTTGTCGGATCAACTTCAACAGGTCATGACGAATGTAGCGTCGGTCCCGGCTTTCCGCAATACACGAACTGAAGCCCTCGCACAATCGATGTTGCCGATCCAGCGATCCAAACAACAACCATCCTGCGTCGGAAGTGAGGCTCCCCCCATCAAAACGAGCTGTGATGTCTCTGTGGCTGTGAAATGGCAGGGTATTCTGGCAGACTGTTTTCAACATAGCCGTAGCTCCTGTTTAGGGTTGTTTTTATGTAAACCCTTTTATATCAGAGAGCTACGGCTTTTTTTCTGGACCCAAATCTCACTCGGATTCAGATCTCTTGCATAATCCGGGCTAGGCAGTCAAAGTGCCTCACCGCCTCCGGAGGGATCCCTGAGGTAACGTACCGGTTCGCCGAGTGTACGGAGGCGCGAGTCTTGACGAGCGCGCAAGGAGGAACGAGAAAACCGAGTCAGGCTGAGCCTGAAATTTTCAGCAGCAGGAAGATCAGCACGCCCGTGACAGACATGTACAGCCATGCCGGAAATGTATAGCGGGCCAGCCTCCGATGAACTGAGAATCGACCCGTAAAGGCGAGGTAGAGAGTGGTGAGGATGAGGGGCAGCGTGACGGCAGCCACCAGAATGTGAGTCCCGAGCACCCCGAAATAGAAGGCCTTGAGCCACCAGATACCCAGGAAAGGTGTGTTCCCGTGCAGAAGATGGTGGAAGATATAACTGATGAGAAACACCACGGTAAAGAAACATCCGCTCAGGACAAAGCGCATGTGAACCCGAGGCCGATGACGACGGATGGCTCGGACCCCCAGAATCAAGCAGGTGGCACTCAGAGCGTTCAGCGCAGCATTCAGGGCCGGCAGAAAAAGAAACCGGTCCTCGAACGCAACCACGGGTTCCTTGACATAGAGAATCCATAGAAGGAAAGCAAGAACACTGAGACTGATGAGGACAATCAGGGTCAGAACGGACCGGCTCAGTGCGTTGCTGGAAAACGCCTTCTCCGCATTCTGTTCCAGATTCAGGGATCCCAGCATCTCTAACAGCCCGTCTGCTTGTTCTGTCCTCGGCCTGAATTGTCTCACATACCAGTACTGTTTTGCCGCCGAGAAGAAATTTCACGGTACAATAGCGGCATGAAAAACAGGCTAGCTCTACTCTTCCTTTTGGGGGTTAGCTCCACCTTCCTTTGTGGACAGAGTATTGAGCTGCAGGCCAGATCGATTCCGCAAGGCGATCTGCCGATTGGCTTTCCGGTGCAGGTCCTGGATGCAGGCTTCGCCGTCATTGAGGTGACTGTGGGCAATTCCGGAGAGGTCCCCATTCAAGTCGCTCCCGATCGGGTTCAGGCCTGGTCGCCCAAGAAGAAAAAACTTGCACAGGTATCGTCGACCAAGGTTCTCCCCAAGCTGGCGAAGTTCTATCGGGCGGGCAGTGCCGGGATCGGCGGTGACGTCTACGCAGGGGGACCGGCCACGACTCAACCCAGCCCGCCTGCACACGACGCTGACAACGATACCTACTCCGTGATTATCAGAGAGCAGCTCAGGCTGGTTCTGGATGGGTATCGATTGAAGCAGGGAGCCCTGGAACCGGGTGAATCGATGCAGGGCTTCATCTATGTGAAATCGAAGCACCGGGGCGCGAAACTTGTCGGGGGGAAAGTCGCTGTGGGCGACGCGACGGCGGTGATCGAGTAGCAGTAGGAACCTCCGTGGTCCGGTCTCTTCGCCAAAATGTAATGTTTCCTGGCGTAGAAGGGCCCTCCTTGGTCCGGTTAGATCGCCGCATAGCGGCTCCTGCCCTTCCAAATGCCTCTTTCAGCCTGTCAGCGTCCCAGGAAAAGCGGTGCTCCAGGCCCGGTCGGAATGCCCAGGAGCAACCACACCACCAGCAACACCATCCACACCGCCAGAAAAACGAAGGTATAGGGCAACATCGTGGCCACAACGGTGCCAATTCCGGCTCTGGGGACATAGCGCTGCATGAAGGCAACGATCAGGGCGAACTAGGACATCATGGGGGACACGGTGTTCGTGACGCTGTCTCCAACCCTGTAGGCGGCCTGAACTAGCTCGGGCGAATAGTTGAGAAGCATAAACATGGGCACAAAAACAGGTGCCATGATGGCCCATTTCGCGGAGGCGCTTCCCATTGATAAGTTGATGAGCGCAGACAGGAGAATGAAAGCGAGCATGAGAGGGATGGGCCCGAGTCCCGAGGCTTTGAGTAAGTCAGCCCCCTTGATTGCGAAGATCAGACCCAGGTTGGTCCACTTGAAGAAGGCGACGAATTGGGCAGCAAAGAACACCAGTACCATGTAGAGTCCCAGTGTCTCCATGGACTTGCCCATTCCGTTCATGATGTCCGAGTCGCTGCGGATCGTTCCTGCACCCAGGCCGAAAGCAATCCCTGCCAGGGTGGCTGAGATAAAAATGAAAGCCACGATTCCCCTCATAAAGGGGGAGCGAAGAACGCTTCCGGTTTCCGCGTCTCGCAAGAAACCGTGCTCTGGGACCAGCCCGAGCAATACCAGGATGAGGAGCACAAGGATTACTATCGTTGCGTAAATGAGTCCTCTTGTTTCTTTTGGGGTCAGCCTTGTGAATTCCTGTGGCCTGGCATCTCCTTCATATTTGCCCAGGCGCGGGACCACGACCCTCTCTGTGACCCAGGTTCCCGTACCGGCGATCAGGAGCGTGGAAGCTGCCATGAAGTAGTAGTTGCAGGCCGGGTTGACCTGGTAGGACGGATCGATGATATGGGCGGCTTCCTCAGAAAGCCCAGCCAGCAAGGGATCAACCGTTCCGAGCAGCAGGTTGGCGCTGTAGCCGGCTGAAACTCCAGCGAATGCCGCTGCCAGGCCGGCAATCGGATGGCGATCCACAGCCAAAAAAATCACGGCACTCAAAGGCACCAGCAGAACGTACCCGACCTCGCTGGCAGTGTTGGAAAGAACGCCTGCCAGTACTATCACGAAGGTCAGGAGTCGCTTGGGAGCTGAGATGACCAGTAGTCGGAGGCTGGTACCAATCAATCCACTACTCTCAGCGACTCCGATCCCCAGTAACGAAACCAGCACCGTTCCGAGGGGTGCGAAACCGGTGAAGTTAGTGATCATTTCGGTCAGAATCCGGTGCAAGCCGTACTGTGAGATCAGGTTGACCGGTTCGACGATCTGCCCGGTTGCCGGGTGAGCCACCGTGACCTGCAGTTCACTGAATATCCAGGAAAGAAGGATCACGAAACCGGCCAGTATGCCGAACAGGCTCGCGGGGTGAGGAAGAGCGTTTCCCAGCCGTTCCACTCCTGCCAGAAACTGATCGATCAGTCGGCCTCGCAGGCTTCGATTCTCACTCATGGCCACTCAATGATCTCTGCTTCCTCAGAACGAGAATTGGAATTGAGCAGAAACGCTACCATTGCCACCCCTGCTTGGCAACCGGATGTCCAGCCCCGGGGGGCTCTGTGCTATTCTCGTCGAGCCCCGCGGAGCCGTTATGTATTTGAAGACATGCTTTCTTTTTCCGCTCCTTTTTCTGTCCCTTCACCAAGAGCCAAAGAGACCCGTGTCCAGGGTGGCAGGTCAGTGGAGGCTCGACGAGGTTCGATCACCCAATGAAAGGGCGAAGAATGTTGTGTGGACGATTGAGGCGAGCAGGAAGCGAGTCAACTGGCTCCGCGAATACACACTGGAGGGGAAAGCTGCTGACCCCATACATTACATCTATTCGGTGGGACACAGCCAGGGTCGATTAAAGAGCGGCACTCAGTGGACCCGGCACGTCGAATTCGATGAGAGCCGGCTGATCACCAGGGAGCGTCTGATCTCTCACCCGGCCCGGGCCCCGGACTGGAATGTTTACGAGTTCGAAGTGAAGGACCACGGGTACACCCTCTACTACAAACACACCTCCGGACGGGATGTAGCCGTGCGCGAGCGAGTTCTCTATTTCCGACCGGTGCCGAAGAAGAAAAAATCGGACCGGGATCACTCCAAGAGCGTGCCCTAGTTGATAGCTTTGCCCCCGAAAGATCCATGATTTCGGTACACTCTTTGATCAAGTCCTATGACGGATTTCAGGCCGTTGATCGGCTTTCCTTTGAGGTTGCCCCGCGCGAGATTCTCGGTCTGGTCGGTCCCAATGGAGCGGGGAAGACCACCACCCTGCGCTGCCTTTGTGGAGTCATTCCTCCCACCGCGGGAGACATTCGGATCGGAGGCATCGATCTCGATCAGGACCCGATTGCAGCGAAGCAGATGCTCGCCTTTGTCCCGGACGAACCGCATCTCTTCGAATACCTGACTGTTTGGGATCATCTGATGCTCTTTGCCAAGCTCTACAAGGTCGAAGACGGCGTTGACAGGGCCGAGGCCCTGCTGGGAGACAATGGTCTCGCTGATCAGAAGTATGCTTATCCGGCCGAACTATCCCGGGGTATGAAGCAGAAACTGATCATCGCCTGCGCTCTCCTCCATTCTCCCAGGGTGCTGGTCCTGGACGAACCCTTGACAGGCCTTGATCCGGGAGCCATCCGAAGAACCAAGCGCCTGATTCTCCGTACTGCCGAGGAGGGCGCTGCCGTGATTGTTTCTTCGCACATGCTTCACCTGGTCGAGGAAGTTTGTTCGCGAATCCTGATTCTCCAACACGGCCAGAAAGTATTGGAGGGATCCCTCAGTCAGATCAGGCAGGCTATTCCAGAGATAGACGAGAGAGCTGATCTGGAGGAGATCTTCATGAAGGCAACCGGGCTCGGGGACAAGAGCCAGTGATCAGCTGGTCTTTGATATGGTTGCTCACCCAAAGTTTCAAGGGACGGGTTGTCCACTTTGCCCGTATGCTCCGGCAGCCGGCCTACCTGCTCGGCTTCCTGACAGGCATCGCCTGGCTGCTCTTCTGGCTGGTACCGCCCCTGCTCAGCTCGGAAAGTACTGACCTGGGGCTGTCCGGGCAACTCCTCGAAACCTCGGCCCGCCTTCTGCCTGCTTTTCGCATTCTGTCGAGCTTTGGCCTGGCCCTTTTGCTGAGCATCTGGTGGCTTATGCAGTGGGGGAGCCAGCCGCCGACCCTGCAGGAGTCGGAGATTCATCTGCTGATCCCCGCCCCTCTGCCCAAGCGACAGGTTTTCCAGTACGCCATCCTGAAAAACCAGCCCAGGGTCCTGTTGGGCTGTTTTTTCATGAGCTTTCTCATTGGCTCCGGCAACCGGGGTTTCCTGCTGGGATTTCTGTCCTACTGGCTATTCCTGACGAACTGGGATCTTCATGCCAAAGCTCGCAGTCTCTGGATCGCCCGCAACCAAGAGTTGCCGGGTGAGAGGGCCTGGATACGCCGCATCGGTCTGGTGGGAGGCATTCTGCTGTACTGGATTGTTTTCATCTCCCTGAGTCGTAAGCTTATGCTGGTTCTGTTTGACATCGTGAGTAGTTCGGCCTCTTTCCTCCAGGCTGCGCAGGTGTTGAGTGATGCCATCTCCGAATCATGGCTGTCGGTTCTGCTGGCACCTTTCGTTGTCTTTCTAGGCCTGCACTTCACTTCCTCCGCGGTTTCCACTGTCTTTGTCTCTGGTCTTGTCGTGAATCTGCTCCTGATCGTGATTCAAAACGAATGGGTGGTTAGATCGGCGACCCGTTTTGAAGAAGCTGCCCTCGAGAAAGCTCGCCGGGCCAGCGAGTTGAGAGACGGTAGTGGAAAATACCGGAGTACCTCGCTGCGGCGTCGACAGGACATACCCTTTTCTCTGCGGTTCGTGAAATCCCCTGAGACTGCAGTCATGTGGAAAAACCTCCTGGCCTCAACACGAATTCCCCTTCGGCGCCAGGTATTCATTGGTCTTCTGGCCGTTACGGCGCTCTATCTCGCCCTGCTGCTGCTACCCATGCCGGAATGGATCTATAGAGTATTCCTGGTAACAGGATTGGCATGGTTCTTCTTTTTCCCGATGTTCGCGGGCAACGGTTATCGCAATGACTTTCGGACCGATCTGACCAATCTCGAGATGGTCCGATCCTGGCCAACTGCTTCGTGGCGATTGTTTGTCGCAGAAATGGGAGGTCCCGCTGTTCAGATCGGCCTCTATTCTGCGCTGGGTTGTGGAATGACTCTGGTCACTCAACTCGCCATCGACTCTTTGGGCGTGGAAAGAATGACTATTCTTCCGGAGTCGTTGATGCGGGACACCTCGCTCCCCCGTGTCTTGGTGCTGGGGTGGATGATGTTGGGCGCTTCGCCTTTTGTAGTGCTCACAGGGACAATGTGTTGTGCCATGCACAACCTGTTGGCTCTGAACTTTCCGGGTTGGGTTCCTCTGGGGCGAAAACGCCAGGATGCAGCGGCGAACCTGGGACAGAACCTGCTGATCACAATCGTGATCATGCTGTCCATGGCACTCGGGATCATTCCCAGCGCACTGCTGCTTGGCGTCATATTGAGAATCCAGATTTGGTGGCTCGAGATTCCCTTCTCTTTCTGGGAAATGCCTCTGCTAGGGCTGATCACTTCGCTTCCGATTCTGATCCTTCTGACTCTCGTGATTGCTGTTGGCGGTTGGAGCTGGGAGAGACTGGATCCCTCGAGCGAGCTCTTCCACGAGACGTAGGAATGGGTGCTGGGTTCTGGCTAGGTGGCGAACACGAACAGGATCGTGCTTCCCGACTGGACCCGGTTGAGGCCCTGCGCTATGAATAGGGCCCGATGGATGCGCGTGACTTCCACAACGGACTGCTAATTCTGATCCTGGGGGCCAGTTGCCTGGTTGCGACGGCTCCGGGCAGGCCCGGAGCCAGTCAGGTTCTTCCGGCAGCACAGGAGCCGGGGGCGTTCGAAGACTACACCGAAGCCGTTCCCGGAATTGATGTCTCCTTTCGGATGATTGCTCTTCCCGGCACCGATCCGAAGGCGTGGATCAGCCAGACTGAGGTGACCTGGGACGAGTACGAGCTCTTTTATTTTGGCGGTGCAGATGAAGCGTCGACGCCGGAAGTGAAGCAAAAGGTCGACGCCGTGAGCCGTCCCACACCCCCCTACGGCGCCCCGGACCAGGGATGGGGAACGGGAAGACGCCCGGCCTTGGGCATGACACTCTATGCCGCTCAGAAGTACTGTGAGTGGCTCTCAGCCCTTACGGGAAAGAAGTATCGACTGCCTACCCGACGGGAGTGGCAGCTGGCCTGTGAGTCAGGCTCTGGGGAAGAGTCTCAATTGGGCGCAATGGCGTGGTCCAAGAACAACACCAGCCGTATGACCATGGAGGTAGGCACGCGGGAGCCCAACTCGTTGGGATTGCAGGATCTGCTCGGAAATGTGGGGGAGTTTGTGGCCCCCGGTTGGGAGAATCAGGGCGACCCCCCCCAGCGCTCCATCCCGGTGTTGGGCGGATCCTACCGCAGTCGGGAGGAAGAGCTGAACTGCTCTGAGCCCCAGATGGTTTCCGAGAAGGACTGTCTCGTGACGGATCCCCAGGTTCCCAAGAGCAAGTGGTGGTACTCGGACTGCTTCCATATCGGTTTCAGAGTGGTTCGGGCTGGCAGGCCGTGATGGAAGTCCCGCGGATCGCGTTACGGACGCAGCGACTGTGGCTGCGCTGGACCGTGGGTTGCGCCATCTTCGGGTGGGCCCTCACCAATCTCGTCTCTACCAGGTCGCTGGAGCGCTTCCCACACCCTGGAACTCTGGAGCGTTTTGAGTTCTCCAGGTTCAAGCTGGGCACGAGATTCCGTATTGTCTTTTACGCGGGGAGCGGGGAACTAGCCGCTGAGGCGGCCCGGCGGGCTTTCGAGCGCGTGGATGAACTGGATCAGCTGCTCAGCGACTTCCGCGGCGACAGCGAGCTATCCATGGTCAACGCCGGGGCGGGAAACTCAGCCATCCGGGTCAGTCGCGAGCTTTATGAAGTGCTTTCGGCAAGTCAGCGACTCTCTCAACAAAGCGGAGGTGTTTTTGACGTGACGGTGGGGCCGGTGGTGAAGCTGTGGCGGCGAAGCTTTCGCTCGAAAACGATTCCGCCTGGCGGGGAACTGGAAGCTGCCCGCCTGCGGGTGGGATTCGAGCACCTGCTGCTGGATCCCGGTTCCCAAACCGTTTTGCTCCGGTACAAGGGAATGAAGCTGGATCTGGGGGGGGTCGCAAAGGGATTCGTTGCCGACGAAGTTGCAAGCCTGCTTCGCAGCAGGGGCATTTCCCGTCTTCTCATCGATGCCGGCGGAGATATTACATGCGGCGATCCACCTCCGGGTCGATCCGGCTGGACTGTCTCTCTGGCAGCCTGTGGGAAACCGGTTGAGCTGTTGTTGGCCAACCGCTCTCTGGCCTCTTCGGGGGACCTCTATCGATACGTGGAGTTTGACGGAATTCGTTACTCACACCTTGTCGATCCAAGAACGGGGCAGGGAGTACGGGGACCAGTTGCAGCCGCGGCCCTCGCCCCCACGGGTATGATGGCGGATGCAATCGCCACCACTTCAGCCATCATGAATGTGGACAGAATCGTGGATTTTCTACCCGATCAGAACAACTATGCGGTGTGCGTGTCCCGGGGGATCGAGCCCAATGTGGAGCGGGTCAAGACTTCCGGTTTTGACAGGTTCTTGCAAGCTCCTTGAGTGAAGGTAGATCATTTCCGCACCCGGCATCTATTTTTCTCTCCTGGCCGGAGGCTGGGTCAGCAGGGTCAGCCTGGGGTGAAGGGAGGCGCCCTGCCTTGCGCAGAGCGCCGCGCAAAATATACTCGATTTGAGCATTGACACTCCGGAGTTCATCGTCCGCCCATTTTTGCAGGGCTTCCATGATTTCCGGTGTTGCCCGGAGCAGAAACGACTTTTTTCTCGACATCGGTAGCAGCCCTTGCCAGCGAACTCAGATCCCTGGCGCGCGACTTTCAGTACGGACTGCTCTAGCCCGGATTATGCAAGAGATCTGAATCCGAGTGAGATTTGGGTCCAGAAAAAAAGCCGTAGCTCTCTGATATAAAAGGGTTTACATAAAAACAACCCTAAACAGGAGCTACGGCTATGTTGAAAACAGTCTGCCAGAATACCCTGCCATTTCACAGCCACAGAGACATCACAGCTCGTTTTGATGGGGGGAGCCTCACTTCCGACGCAGGATGGTTGTTGTTTGGATCGCTGGATCGGCAACATCGATTGTGCGAGGGCTTCAGTTCGTGTATTGCGGAAAGCCGGGACCGACGCTACATTCGTCATGACCTGTTGAAGTTGATCCGACAACGAGTGTTGCAGATCGTGGCCGGCTACGAAGACTGTAATGACGCCGATACGCTGCGCTCGGATCCGATGCTCAAGACAGTCTGTGATCAGTTGCCCGAGAGCGATCCCGATTTGGCCACCCAGCCGACTTTCTCCCGCTTGGAGAACTCCGTCACCAAGAAGGATCTGATGCGTCTGAGCCGGTGGCTGCTACGCCGTTATGTGCGCTCCCTGAAGAAGAGACGTCCCGCCAAGATCATCCTGGATCTGGACAGTACCGACGACCACACTCACGGCCAACAGGAGTTCGCCTTCTACCACGGGTATTACCGAAACCACATTCTGCATCCTTTGCTGATCTTCGATGCCGCCACGGGAGACCTGGTCTGTGCCGTGTTGAGACCTGGCAACAAGGGGGCTGCCTCTCACATCGTGCCCATTCTGAAGCGCGTCGTGGAGGCCATCCGACAAGCAGTGGGGACGGATGTCGAGATTGAGATTCGGGCCGACAGCGGCTTTGCCACGCCTCGGCTCTACGAGTTCTGTGAAGGTGAAGAGAATCAACTCCAATATGTCATTGGGTTAAGTCGCAACCCTCGCCTGCAGCGAGTGGTCGAGCCCCTGCTGGATTCGACTCGGGAAAGGTTCGTTGAGCGGGAGGAAAAACAGCGTCAGTTTGACGAGTTTCTTTATCGAGCCAACAGCTGGGATCGATCCCGTCGCGTCATTGTCAAAGTGGAGGTCGATCAGCGCGGGATCAATCGTCGCTTTGTGGTCACCAACCGGGACGATCTCTGCTCCCAATCACTTTATGACCACTACACCGACCGAGGGCAGACCGAGAACTTCATCAAGGCCTTTAAGAATCATCTGAGCATGGACCGACTCAGCTGTCATCGATTCCTGGCCAACCAGTTTCGACTCCTCCTGCATGCACTGGCTTACCAGATGTTCGTGCGCCTGCGCGACTATCTGCACGGAACCCCCTGGCACAAGCTCGAAATCGAAACCTTACGTCGTCGTGTCCTCAAGATCGGGGCCCGGATCCGACAAACCACTCGACGCATCTGGGTCCATCTTTCCTCAGCCTTTCCCGAACAACCCCTCTTTCACCTCGTCTTGAGTCGCCTGAACTCCAGCTAGCTTCTCCCAGTTCCCCGAAAAACCGCTTCCGACACTCATCCAGGCCCAGATCTGTCTGAAATTCACTCCCCCAACCACTCAAACGCCTCGCCAACCGATATTCTTCGCAAATCCGCCTGTCACAACTGCCCGCTTCCGAGTTGGGCCACTTCTCGAGCCCTTTTTCAACAGCGGATTACGGTTCTTGCATAATCCGGGCTAGTAGAGCGAACCGGCATTGACGATGGGCTGAGCATTGTGGTCACCGCACAGCACCACCAGAAGGTTGCCGATCATGGCAGCCTTCCGTTCGTCATCCAGGTCAACCACCTGTTTCTCAGACAGTTCGTCGAGGGCCTGCTCGACCATACCGACAGCTCCCTCAACAATTTTGCGGCGAGCCGCTACTATGGCCGTGGCCTGCTGGCGCTGCAGCATCGCCTGGGCGATTTCGGGCGAGTAAGCCAGATGGCTGATTCTCGACTCCAACCTCCTTATTTTATATCATATTGATATTATAACGAAATCATTCATATCTCCCAGAGATTTTTCATTCCTGAGCACTGATGTGCCCTTACCTGCTGACGGAAGGTGAAAAAAAAGCTAGGACCGGAGGAGCCGTTTGTACCACGGAACTCCCTGGCGCTTGAGTTCCTCACGCTGCTGGTTTCGGTGAAGCTTCTGCAAGAACTCAACGCCTTCAGACTGGTGACAATCTTTGTACTTGCGCCCGCTGCCACAGGGGCAGGGTTTGTTGCGCCCCATCCGAAGCGACTTTCTCGGGTCCTGAAAAGGACCCGTCTTGAGCATCTGAGGTGTGATTTTCTGGGTCTTCTTCTTCACCATTCGAAGGGTCCTTCAACGCTCTCCTGCTAGATTCAATCAGAAAAGCCGTTCCGATTCCAGCAGTTCAGCAGTCCGTTGGCTGCTGGGGATCAGGGACGCCTCTGGCGAAAGCGAGCAGTCAACCGACTCGAGGTAAACTTCAGTCTTGATATCGGAGATGACCAGCTACCCCGTGTTGGTGGCACCGCCCCTTCGGGGATCGCCGGTGCCGGCGGTGGCGCCTCCGGTTTTCATCTCGACGCAGTGGGCACCGCCAAAATAAATGGATAGGGAATCCCAGAATCTCACGTGGTAGCCGATTCCCTCCAAGGCGCTCCGGACACTCTCTGAGTAGCCCTCTTCACACTGCAATGTCCCGTCCTGGTAGTGAACCCGAGGTCTCTCAACCGCATGCTCCAGCGAGAGTCCAAAGTCAACGAGATTGGAGATCAATTGAAGAATCACCGTCCGGATCCTGGTGCTTCCACCGCTTCCCATAACGGCTCGGACTCGATTGTCTTTGAGCATGATCACCGGGGTCATCATGGTGGCGATGGAGTGCCCGGGAGACAAAGAGTGGAATCCGTCCGGGTGCAGGTCCGCCTCGCCCATCATGTTGTTGGGGATGAAACCCGTCGCAGGAACGACGAATCCTGCCGACTCACCAGCCGAATGGGTCAGGCTGACCGCCATACCGTCTTCGTCGATGACACTCAGGTGAGTCGTGCTGGCCGGACAGCTGGGCTCAGGTACCCATGAGCTGGGAATCTTTTGAGAAAAGGCCGCAGCAACTGGCTGCAATGCCGACTCCAGGTGCTCGGCGCCGAGGAACTCTTCAACCGCATTGGAGGGGCCGAATTCGTTCACCAGCCGATCCCAGTGGGAACGTGCTCTCGAAGTAGCTGCCATGATTTCGGCCAGGAGTCGCAGGTGGCTGGCGCTGCCCCAGTCCATCTTGCCAGGTTCAAACTCGCCGAGGAGCATGAGAGAAAAGGCGGTCAAGGCACCCCCGGTTGAGGAGGGTGGGGGCAAGAGCACTTCGTAACCACGATAGGGAACCTTGATGGGGCTCTTTCGCTCGGGCTCGAATTCCTGGAGATCGGTCAGCGTAAGCAGGCCTCCGCGGCGATTCTGGTCATCTACCAGAGCTCTTCCCAGGGCCCCGTGGCTCAGATAACGGGAGCCGTGGTCCTGAATTCCCTTGAGGGTCCCGCTCAGGTCCGGGATGAGAATCCGCTCGCCGGGGCCCACGAATCTTCCTTCCGGCATGAAGATTTCCCGAATAGACGGCGTTGCCGTGAAAATGCCCTGCAACAACGCACAGGTATCGGCCTGAAAAGTGTCAAGCACCACCCCTTCCTCTCCCAGCCGAATCACAGGGTCGAGAACTTCCTTCAGGGAAAGCCGGCCAAAATCGGCGTGCATTCGGCACAGGCCGTGTATGTTACCGGGGACCGCCACAGATCCACGCCCCAGGAAGAAGTCCTGGCTGGTGGGGCCGAAATCGACGGTTGTCTTGTAGAAATCCAGGTGTTCGGGCCGGGATTGCAGCCCCAGACCAGGTGCGCGGCTGAAGAAATCGTAGACAACCGATTGGCAACCCAGCGGGTCATGGATCTGGGCGAGCCCGCTACCACCTAGATGGACAATTCCGATTTCGGCAAGGCATGAAGTCAGAGTCCCGCACACGGCGGCATCTACGGCGTTTCCTCCCTTTCGGAGGATCTCCGCCGCCGAGTCGGCGGTTACCTGATTTCCTGCGCTAACGAGGCCCCCCATCACAGAGCAGCCCGTGGTGAAAGTCGCGCGCGGTCGCCGTGGGATTTCCACCGCGGGCTGCTGGGACTCTCTCCTAGCAAAACCAATCCATCAGTCCACGCTCCTGCTATACTGCTGGTTTCGCTTGTCTCCGGGGTCTGGATCAACTACGCGAAACCGACCGGATCCATCGGAGTGGTGGGCGATACTGGACTCGAACCAGTGACCTCCGCCGTGTGAAGACGGCGCTCTAACCAGCTGAGCTAATCGCCCATCGGAAGGATTCGACATTTTATTGAAGCGACTTAAGTTGTGTCAAATGAGTGAAAAACTGGACTTAATCATCGTTGGGGCTGGGGCTGCGGGACTCGCCTGTGGAATCGAGGCAAAGCGCCGGGACCTGGCCTTTTACATCATCGACCGAGGAAGCGTGGTCAACTCGATTTACCGCTTCCCCGTGAATATGGAGTTCTTTACGTCCGCCGATCTTCTGGAGATTGGAGATCTTCCCCTGATATCCCCGACTCTGAAGCCGCGTCGTCATGAGGTGTTGAAGTACTATCGACGCGTTACCCGCCACTACGACCTTCCACTCCGAGATTACGAGGAGGTGTTGAAGGTGGCCGGCTCGGACGGCGATTTCGAGGTAGAAACGAGAGATCGCCAGGCACAAGAGCATAGGCTTCGCTGTAGGAAGATCATCGTTGCAACGGGATACTTTGACAACCCCAACATGATGAATGTTCCCGGTGAAGGACTGGACAAAGTAAGCCATTATTACACTGAGGCGCATCCCTACTTCGGCAAGAAAGTGGCCGTAATTGGGGGCAAGAACTCTGCGGTAGAAACGGCTTTGGAACTCCATCGAAGTCATGTCGACGTGACCCTGATCTACCGGGGTGAAGCTCTGGGAAAACACATCAAGTACTGGGTTTTGCCAGATATTCAAAACCGCATTCGAAACGGCGAGATAAGTGCCTATCTTTCTACTGAAGTGATTGAAATTAGGCCCACGGAAATCATCCTCAAGACTCCGGAGGGCAGGGTCACACTCGAGAACGACTCCGTTCTTGCCATGACCGGCTATCGTCCAGACGTTGAGTTTCTGAACAAGTTGGGGATCGGGGTGGACAGAGATACTATGATTCCGGAGCACGACCCTGAAACTCTGGAGACGAATGAGAAAGGGATCTACCTGGCTGGGGCAATTGTTTCCGGTCGCATGACCAACCGGATCTTTATCGAAAACGGCCGTTTCCACGGTGAGCAGATTTTCCGCCATTGGCCGGAGACCCAGACCGTCGGCTGAGGCGATTCGCAAGAAAGATGTTCAGGATCGCAATCGTGGGCCGTCCCAATGTAGGGAAGTCCTCTCTATTCAACCGTCTGATCCGCAGCCGCAAGGCTATAGTAGGCGACGAACCGGGTATCACTCGGGATCGAATTTATGCTCCGACCCGCTTTGATGATAGGGAAGTCGAGCTCGTTGACACCGGAGGGATCGTTCCCGAAGACAGGGACGTGATACCGGAACAGGTCTTGAGCCAAGCCCGGATCGCGATCAGTGAGGCGGACCTGGTCCTGCTGGTCGTGGACGGACGGGTTGGCCCGACTCACCTCGACGCCTCTCTGGTCTCTCTCCTGAGGCGGTCGGGGCGGAGCTTCTATCTTATTGTCAACAAACTGGATGTTCCGCAGGTGGAAGATCTCATCCATCCCTTTCACAGCCTGGGCGTCGAAAAGCTCTACGGGGTGTCGGCTGAACATGGGCGTGGCTTCGATGAGCTAGTCACTGATTTGATCTCAATTCTTCCGCAGGGCGTGTCAGAGGAGCTCCAGGCGGAGACGCGAATCGCCATCATTGGCCGGCCCAACATGGGTAAGTCTTCTCTGCTGAACCAGTTTGTCGGTCGGCAGAGGTCGATCGTAACGGAGATCCCGGGGACTACACGGGACTCGATTGACACGTTGATGGTCAGGGAGGGCAGAACCTATCGACTGGTTGATACAGCAGGGATCCGACGTAAGGGTAAAACCACGGGAATGGCAGAGAAGCTTAGCGTGGTGATGGCAAGAAAAAGTATTGACCGCTGTGATGTCGTGCTGCTGATTCTCGACGCGACAGAAGGTGCCACGAAGCTGGACGCCACGATCGGAGGCTATGCTCATGACGCGGGTAAGTCACTCATTGTTGTGATCAACAAGTGGGACTTGATTGAGAAAGACGCTTTTACCGCTCAGCAGCTGGAAGAGAAGTTCCGCCAGCGCATGCGCTTCCTGGCCTACGCGCCGATGGTCTTCGTCTCAGCCAGGACAGGTCAGCGGGTACCCAAGCTTCTGGATTATGTGGATCGAGCGAGTAATTCCCGACGATTTCGAGTCCCGACGGCGGAGTTGAATCGCCTCGTAGAGCAACGGATCCAATCCCGGATACCATCTGCCGGAAGGGAGAGACACCCTCTCCTGTATGTGGCTCAGGTGAGGACTGCCCCTCCTGCCTTTGTTCTCTTCACCCGCACTCGAAAAAAGCTCCATTTCTCGATCGAGCGTTACTTGGTGAATCAACTGCGAGAAGCGTATGATTTCTACGCGACACCGATCCGCGTGATCCAGCGGACGCGTCCTCGGATTAGGCGCCGGTCATTCTGACCTAGACCCGTAAGGAGTCCCCCCGGCTCTGCCGGGGAGGCAGCCAGAGTTTGACAGTTCCGGGAATAGGTGAAAAAACTCCCTTCCGTGAGCCGAGCAAAGCATCACGAAAAGGAGTTTTATGAGTAACTACCAGAGCTTACAGCATACAAAATGGGAGTGTAAGTACCATGTGGTGTTCATCCCCAAGTACCGCAAGAAGTTGATTTATGGGGAGCTGCGCAGACATCTCGGTCAGGTGCTGCGACGGTTGGCTGGGCAGCAGGAAAGCTTGATTGAAGAGGGCCACCTGCTGCCGGATCACGTGCACGGGATGATCTCGATTCCGCCAAAGTTTTCTGTGGCGCAGGTGATCGGGTACATCAAAGGGAAAAGCGCCATCCACATTGCGAGGAACTTTTCAGAGAGTCGGCGTAACTTTGTTGGACAGCACTTCTGGGCTCGCGGATACTTCGTATCGACGGTGGGTCGGGATGAGAAAGTGATTCGTGAGTATATCCGGCGGCAAGAAGCAGAAGATCGTCGCCAGGATCAGCTCAGGCTGCTGTAGCCAAGCCACCTGTAGGTGGCACAAGTGGCCGCGGTAGCGGCAACGTCAAGTCCGCTTTGAGCGGCTCACAAGATTAAAGCCCCCGGCTTTGCCGGGGGATACTTACTGCTGCCCCCTCATCCGCGAACACAACCGAACTTATGGAAGGGAGTATTTAGGTTGCTTGACAGCTCCCGAGCCGGTGCCTATCATTCAGTTCATTCCGAGTAGAGACTCGAAGGTTTGATAGCCTGGCCATCTCGAGGCGGTTCATTGATAAAAGCGGATCTAGCTAAAGCTGTCTACGAAACACACGGTGGAATTTCCCAGAAAGAGGCGAGGGAAATTGTTGACCTGATCATCGACGAGCTGAAGGGCGCCCTGGTGGGCGGTGAGAACGTGAAGCTTTCGGGTTTTGGCTCGCTTAATGTGATCCATCGAAAGGCCAGAACGGGCCGCAATCCCCAAACCGGTGACCAGATTCGTCTCAGGCCCAGTAGATATGTCACCTTCAGGCCGTCGAGGAAGGTGTTCTAGGAGACGTACTGGGGAGTACTACGGTGGCGCGTCGCGCAGGACGGAAACTCTTTTACAAGATTGGTGAGGTTTGCGAAATCTGTGGAGTGGAGCCACATGTTTTGCGCTACTGGGAATCGGAGTTTCCTACCCTTTCTCCCGGAAAGAATCGGGCCGGGCAGAGGATTTACCGTTCCAAGGACCTGGAGTTGATCGACGAAATCAGCCGCTTATTGTACGTAGAGGGCTACACGATTGCTGGGGCCCGAAAGAAACTGGGAGATCGGACGGCAGGGACAGGGCTGCCTCTATTCAAGAAGAAGGATCTCTCTTATCGAAAAGTCTGCCTGGAAGTGCGAAAAGAACTCGAATCCCTGGCCGACCACCTGCGACGCAGCGACCCTTGACCCTCAACGGCCAACGGCCAGGCGCACAACCCTGCGCCCGTCCACGCGGATTTGATCCCGGCAGACCAGGCGGAGGGCTTCCGGGTAGACCTGGTGCTCAACCTCCAGAATCCGCGCCGAAAGGCTTTCCTCATCATCGTCGTCCAGTACGGGTACCGTCCGCTGAATGATGACGGGGCCGTGATCCAGCTCTTCGTCAACAAAATGGACCGTGCAGCCCGAGACCTTCGAACCCCAGGCCACTGCCTGTTCCTGGGCATGGAGCCCGGGGAAGGCCGGCAGCAAAGAGGGATGAATGTTGAGAACCCGCATTGGGAAATGGCGGACGAAGGAAGGGCTCAACAGCCTCATGAAACCGGCCAGGCACACAATTTCTGCTCCGGCTTCCTCGAGTCTGGCCACCACCTCCCCATCGAATTCCTCCCTGGACCTGCCGCTGGAGGAAATAAAAGCTGCCGGGTAACCTCTATTCCGAGCGTGTTCCAGACCGGGAGCTTCGGCACGGTTTGAGATCACTGCCACGATCCTGGCCGGGATTTCACCACGATCGATAGAGTCAGCCAGAGCCAGGAAATTGGACCCTCTTCCACTCAGTAGAATGGCCACGTTCTTCATTGGAAGCGAACCCGTTGAGTTCCCCGACTGATTTCTCCGATCAAGAAATACTTCTCTCCCCGGTTCCGGAGATACTCCTGGACACGATCGAAACGCTGCTGCGAGACGACAAGAATCGCTCCCAGACCCATATTGAAGGTTCGGTACATCTCCTTCTGGCTGACCTGGCCGAGGCTCCGAATGAGGCGAAAGATGGGCAGTACCTGCCAACTTCCCTCTTCAACCAGTGCGTCCAGGTGGGGAGGTAGAATTCGCCCCAGGTTTCCAGGGATGCCTCCACCCGTAATGTGGGCTACCGCGTGAAGGTCATCTGCGTGGATCAGTTCCCGCAAAACAGCCAGATAGTTGCGATGTGGCTCGAGCAACTCCTCACCCAGGCTGCGACCAACTTCCTGGAGGCGATCTGTGGGAGACATCTTTTCCATTTCAAAGAAGAGCTTCCGGACCAGGGAGAACCCGTTGGTGTGAAGCCCTGAGGAAGGTAGTCCGATCAGCCAATCACCTGGCTCCACGCGGTCAGCACCGAGTAGTTTGGACTGGTCCCCGACTCCAACCACGAACCCGGCCAGATCGTACTCGCCGTCTGAGTAGAAATCCGGCATTTCTGCAGTCTCTCCTCCCAGAAGAGCACAGCGAGATTCGCGACAAGCGGCGGCAAGGCCGCTGACTACCTCTTCGATGACATTCGGTTCCAGGCGTCCCGCGGCGATGTAGTCCATGAAGAAAAGGGGCACTGCGCCCTGAACCAGAATGTCATTCACGCAGTGGGAGACGATATCGACACCGACCGTGTTGTGGATTCCTGTCATGAAGGCGATCTTCAGCTTGGTGCCCACACCGTCGACACTGGATACGAGAACGGGAATCTGAAGTCTCGAAAAATCGGGCCGGAACAGAGCTCCAAAAAGACCGATGTCACCGGCTACTTCGGCTGTGAATGTGGAACGAGCCAGTTCCTTGATGCGTCGCTTGGCCTGGTCAGCGCGGTCAATATCGACTCCGGCGTCAGCGTAGGTCAGCCCGGATTGCGGGCTGGCTTCCCTTGAACTCTGACTTTCTTCGCTCACGCGACTTTCACCATGGACTGCTCTACTAGACGCCGTCGATCTCGAAGAGTTCTCTCTGAGGGGCCCGCGGCGTGTGTGGGATCGGGTACTTGAGATCGAAGCATGCTGCACAGAAGCCCTTCTCGGCACCTACTGCAGCCTTCATGCCCTCGACACTCAGGTAGGCCAGGCTGTCGGCCTGGATGTACTTCCGGATCTCCTGAACGCTCATCCGGTTGGCAATCAGCTCCGAATAGGTTGGTGTATTGATACCGTAATGACAGGGCGACACGGTGGGTGGAGATGCGATTCTCATGTGCACCTCAGTGGCTCCGGCCTGACGAAGCATCTCGACAATTTTCTTGCTGGTCGTACCGCGGACGATCGAGTCGTCGATGATCGCCACTCGGCGGCCTTTCAGGAGCTGTCGCACGGGGTTCAGCTTGACCTTGACTCCGAAGTGCCGGATGGATTGCTTCGGCTCGATAAAGGTTCGCCCCACGTAGTGATTGCGGATCAGGCCGAACTGAAAAGGGATCTCGGCGGCATTGGAAAAGCCGAGAGCAGCAGTCACCCCGGAATCGGGGACCGGAACCACAAAATCTGCATCCGCCGGATGCTCTCGGGCGAGCTGTTGACCCAGCTCGTAGCGGCTGGAATGCACGCTTCTCTGGAAGACTTGGGAGTCGGGTCGGGCAAAGTAGACGTGTTCAAAGATGCAGTGGGCCGTCTCTCTGGCCTCAACAATGGTCCAGGAGGTAAGATGCTCGCCCCGCAATTCCACCGCTTCGCCGGGGTTGACGTCTCGAACGTGGCGGGCCCCAATCAAGTCGAAGGCACAGGTTTCAGAAGCGACTACCCAGGAGCCGTTCAGCTTACCCAGGCAAAGTGGGCGAACTCCGTACGGATCACGGGCAGCCAAGATCGCTTCGGGCGTGGCGAGCACCAGCGAAAAAGCCCCGGCTACTCGCCCGAAAACTTCTTTGATCGCACTCCCCATCTCCTTGTGAGGAGAACGGGCCAGCAGGTGCAGCATGACCTCGCTGTCGGTCGTGGACCGGAAGATAGCTCCCTCACGCTCGAGTTCTGCACGGATCTTTTCCGTCTGCAGAAGGTTGCCATTGTGGCCCAGAGCCATCTGGCCGCGTCGCGAGTTGGTGAGGATCGGCTGGGCGTTGGCCAAGCGGCTTTCGCCGGTGGTGGAATAGCGAACGTGGCCGATGGCGGCACTCCCCTTCAAGCTGTTCAGCTCTTCGTCGCCGAAGACGTCCGCAACATAGCCCATCCCCTGACACTGAAGCAGTTTACCGCCGTTGACTGTGACAATTCCGGCCGATTCCTGCCCCCGATGCTGCAGGGCATAGAGACCAAGATACGCCATCCGGGCAGCCTCGGGATGATGGGAAATCGCAAAAACTCCACATTCGTCGTGGAACTTGTCGTCTGAGAAGGAAGAGCTATCCATCACTTTCAATGGCGAAAAACCTCCTCGAACCCGGCTTCCCAGCGACTCATCACATCCTCGATGGGCAGGGTAATCAGGCTCTCTTCATTCACATCGATTTCAAAGCGAGTCTCGGTGACGACCCCGAGTCTGGTCACGGGAAGGTCAGTAAAGTGTTCAAAGAAACGGGTCTCGTCCTGCGGCTCGATCGACACGACCACCCTCGACGTCGTCTCACTCAACAGAAAATGGTCCGGTCGCAGGGACCCCGTATCAACCGAGGCCTTCAGCCCGAGGCGGGTGTAAAGACAGGACTCTGCCAGGCAAAAGAGCAGGCCTCCATCAGAAACGTCGTGTGCCGAACACATGATCCCTCCCCGGATAGCCGAGAGAAGCCTCGCCTGCAGAGTCTCTTCAACCTCCAGGTCGAGGCTCGGGATCGGTCCTTCGAGGGGGGCGTCACGCAATTGCAGGTAAACGCTACCGCCGAGTTCCGCCCGAGTCTCTCCGACCAGGAAGACAAGGTGGCCCGGCTGTTGAAAGCTGGAAGGGCAAACTTTGTCCAACCGATCGACCTTGCCGATCACGCCGATGACCGGGGTTGGGAGAATCCCACTCTCGTTCGTCTCGTTGTAAAAACTGACATTGCCCCCGGTGATGGGGGTCCCGAAAGCCCTGCAGGCTTCTGCGATTCCCGTGATAGCTTCTGCAAACTGCCACATGATCTCCGGGTTCTCAGGATTGGCGAAATTGAGGCAATTGGTAGCTGCCAGCGGCTGTGCTCCGGTGCAGACCAAGTTGCGACAGCTTTCGGCGACGGCGTGCTCCGCTCCCTGGCGAGGATCGAGGTAACAATAGAACGGATTCCCGTCCAGACTCATGGCCAGAGCCCCTGTACCTTCTTTCAGTCTGAGCACCGCAGCGTCGCTCCCGGGACCCGCCACGGTGTTGGTGCGCACGTCATAATCGTACTGACGGTACACCCACCGTCGACTGCACAACTGGGGCGATTCCGCCATATTCAGGAGCAGGGCATTGTAGTCTTCAGGCTCCGGAAGTTCTCTGTCCCGCCAGTCTGGGGGACTCTCCAGATAGCCAGGCCGCCTGGTGGGCCGAGAATAAGCAGGAGCCTCATCGGTGAGGGCACAGTTTGCGATTTCGGCAACCTTCACTCCCTGGTCATAGACGACCAGTTTCCCGTGATCCTTGACCTCTCCGATCACGACGGCGTCCAGGTCCCATCGAGAGAAGATCTCTCTTACCTCTTCCTCACGGCCCTTGTGGCAGACTAGTAGCATCCTCTCCTGGGACTCGGAGAGCATGATTTCATAGGGTGTCATTCCCGGCTCTCGCTGGGGGACTCGATCCAGGTGAATCTCAACTCCCAGATCGGCACGTCCACCCATCTCACAGGTAGAGCAGGTGAGCCCGGCTCCTCCCATATCCTGAATTCCGATGATGTTGCCGGAGCGCATCGCTTCCAGGCAGGCTTCCAGGAGGAGCTTTTCGAGGAACGGATCGCCTACTTGAACCGTGGGCCGCTTGGATTCTTCTCCCTCCTCGAACTGCTCGGAGGCCATGGTGACGCCATGAATGCCATCCCGTCCTGTCTTGGCTCCGACGTATATCACCGGGTTGCCTACTCCCGAGGCCTTTGCGTAGAAAATGCTCTCCCTGGGAGCCACCCCGAGGCAGTAAGCGTTAACCAGGGGGTTGTTGCTGTACCTCTCCTCAAACTTGACCTCTCCCCCCACCGTAGGAATCCCAATGCAGTTTCCATAACCCCCGACGCCTGCCACCACTCCTTCCATGATGTACTGGTTCCGGGTTTGGCTGAGAGGACCAAAGTGCAGGGAGTTCATCACTGCGATCGGTCGCGCACCCATTGTGAATATGTCCCTAATGATTCCACCGACGCCCGTTGCGGCGCCCTGGTACGGCTCAATGAAGGACGGGTGGTTGTGCGATTCGATCTTGAAAACCGCAGCCAGGCCGTCCCCGATGTCCACTACCCCGGCATTCTCTCCTGGTCCCTGGATGACCTGGGGGCCCTCCGTGGGCAGTCTTTTCAGGTGCACCCTTGAACTCTTGTAGCTGCAGTGTTCCGACCACATCACCGAGAAGATCCCGAGTTCGGTCAGGTTTGGAGTCCGTCCCAGGCTCTGACAGATCTGATCGAATTCTTCGGGAGTCAGGCCGTGACTGGCAACGAGGCCCGACGTGACTTCCACGTTTGTACTCAAGGACTAGCTCCGGGCCTGTCGGAGAGACCCCACAAGGGACCTGATGAGCCTCAATCCATCGCAGGAACCCAGAATGGCTTCCGACGCCCGCTCGGGATGAGGCATCATTCCCATCACGTTTCGATCAGCGTTGACGATCCCGGCGATGCCGTTGAGCGATCCATTGGGGTTCGCCTCGGGAGCTTGACTGCCGCGGGCGTCGACATACCGAAAAACCACCTGTCCTCGTGCTTCCAGTGCGTTGAGTTCGGCCGGCGGCAGAAAAAAATTGCCGTCATTGTGGGCAATGGGTATCTCGAGGATTTCTCCCTGTGTCAACCCTGAGGTAAAGGGTGTATTCAACTGCTCGGTGCGTAGAAAAACCGGTTGACAGAGAAACTTCAGGTTGGCGTTTCTGAGCATCGCCCCGGGTAGAAGACCCGCTTCCTGAAGAATCTGAAACCCATTGCAGATCCCCAGGACGAGACCGCCTCTGGCCGCATGATCCTTGACTCTCTCCATGATGGGAGAGAATTTGGCAATAGCTCCGCTGCGCAGGTAGTCGCCGTAGGAAAACCCTCCGGGCAAGACAACCACGTCCACTTGGCGCAAATCGGTGTCCTGATGCCAGAGGAAAACGGCTTGCTCTCCGGCTACATGATTGATCATGTGGTAGGTGTCGTGATCACAGTTCGAGCCTGGAAAGACCACCACTCCAAACTTCACGATATCTGTCGGATCTCAAAGTCTTCGATAATAGGATTGGAGAGTACGTCAGCAGCAATCTGCTCGCTGAGTTGAGTCACAACGGTCTGGTCCTGGTCGTCGATTTCGAGCTCGAAGTAACGCCCCTGGCGAACTCGCGAGACCTCCTCGTGACCCAGTTTTCTTAGAGAGCGTTGGATCGCCTGTCCCTGCGGATCCAGCACTTCGTCCTTGAGCTTGATCACAATCTGGACCTTCATGAGAAATACACTCGTATGAGAATATACGCGCCTTCTGGTAGCCTCCCGCGAACGGGCTCATTCTAACATTATTCTGTGTCGCACAAATCGACGTGGTCGACGACTCCGATGACGGCGGCGTTCACTGGAGTATCGAACTCGCCCAGCACTTTCATGGCAGCCCAGCCGTCAAGCACACAGAGTACTCTGTCCCCTACTCCCGAGTCGGCTCCGTCGATGGCCAGGACCTGCTCTCCACGTTCATCGCCTTCGGGGGTAAGCGGCTGGACTAGAAGGAGCTTTTGGCCCTCGAAACAGATGTCCTTCTGAGTGGAGAAAAGCTGGTCTACGACTCTTCCAATGATCATGACCTAGGACTGCTATCCGGGAAGTTCTCGCTGTCAAGAATCCCGACAATCGAGCAGTCCGACGGAACCAGGTCTGGAGCCCAGGGAAAGCTTCCCTCCTTGCCCGTCACATAGAAGACCCGTTCACCAGGTCCCGCGCCCACAGCGTCGAGGGCCACGCGTACCGGGCCGATGGCATGACCGTTTCGGTCAATCGGTTTGATGAGCAGAATGCGCCGGCCTTTGAGGGGAGAATCTTTCATCGTTGCGACAACGGTTCCAACCACTTCTGCCAGGTTCATGATCCAGTACTTACTTATGGAAGGGAGTCCTCAGGCCTGGCGTGAAAGTCGATCGTGTCTACGATTCCTACAATAGTACAGTCGACGGGATGATCGACCATCCCCGTTGCCATGCGGGCGGAACTGCCTCTGACAATGATGACGATCTCACCGGCACCGGCACCGACCGTATCGACCGCCACCTGGTAGCCGGAGGCGTCGCCCGTCTCGGGATCGATGGTTCGGACGATGAGCAGTTTCTTCCCCTGAAGCTTCTCGTCCTTGCGGGTGGCGACTACCGTTCCGGCAATCCTACCTAGAAGCATGGCTGGTCAGAACTTTCTATCCGGAGTCGCGGACCGGTAGTACCAGGATAGCTATTTCGGGACGATTGGAAGGCGTTCGTCCAGACTCGAGTGCGGCCGCGGTATCACGTGAACACTAACCAGTTCGCCTACCCGCCGTGCCGCCGCCGCCCCCGCATCGGTGGCAGCTTTGACCGCTGCTACATCCCCGCGCACCATTGCGGTTACCAGGCCACTGCCGATTTTCTCGTAGCCGACCAGGGTGACCTTGGCGGCCTTCACCATCGCGTCGGCGGCTTCAATCATGGCAACGAGACCCTTGGTCTCAACCATCCCCAAGGCTTCCATCGAATCGGCCATTTTCTAGTAGCGCCTCCCAGGAAACAGGATCCGTCTATCGATCCCTTCTCATCTCCTGTATGACTCTCTCGACGATCTCTTCGATTTCCCGCGGAGACAGCGTGAGAGGGCGTTCGCCATTGGCAGTGACCGGGCAGTCAGACTGCCGCGAAACTGGAGCAGTTATACCATACTTCCCACTGACGTCAAAAAGTTTGTCAACAGATTTCTGAGTGAGCAGACTTTGCCTTCCAAGGATGCGTGTCAGCAGCGAGATTTTGGCAAAGTGTTCCAGTATTTCCATCCGAAAAAAGGCCTTCTGAAGGTCGGCTCCCAGGGTGATCGCGCCGTGGTTGGCCAGAAGGATCGCATCATGCTGAGGCACCAGATCATTCAGGCTGTTTGCCAGTTCATCCGTCGAAGGAGTCCCATAGGGGGCAATCGGGACACAACCCAGCGTCAGGACGACCTCCGGCATCAGAGCTTCACGCAAGGGAATTCCGGCCACTGCATGTGCCGTACCGTAAACGGGGTGTCCATGGCAAACAGCGCCCACGTCAGACCTTCGTCGGTACACAACAACGTGCATCTTGATCTCACTCGAGACCTCCCGCATACCTTCGAGTCGATCCCCTTCCAGGTTGGTCACTACCAGGTCGTCGGGCTCCATGTCGCCCTTGCATAAACCCGTGGGCGTCGCAAGCAGCCGCTCACCCAGACGGACCGATAGATTCCCTTCATTGGCGCAGATCAGGTCCTTGGCGTACATCCGCCTGCCAATCTCGCAAATGAGTTCCCGCGCTTGCCATTCTCTCATCTAGGTTCTGGGTCTTAAGTTTGAGCGATGTATCTCATAAACATCCTGCCGTAGCACTTTGACGTAACAGATTGCTCCGATTAGGTGACCTGGGAATCGTTATTTTACGACTGACCTCTTACTACTGACAACTGATCGCGCTCAGGGCTTCCATGAGAAGGCCAATCTATGTCGTTCTGAAGCCCAGTTTGTCAGACTACGGGGACGATCCGGCACCTAGCACCCAGCACCCAGAACCTAGAACCCAACCCCAGAACCCGCCGCCCCCGTTCGCTATAATCGAAACCTATGCTTGCTCGACTGACAGGAACCCTCAATGAAAAGTCGGCCGGACAGCTTATTGTTGACGTTGGGGGGGTCGGGTATGAGGTCTTCATTCCCTGTTCGACCTACTATGAGCTGGGCGAGGTGGGGGAGAAAGTCACGCTTCGAATCTACACTCATGTGAAAGAAAATGATCTGAGTCTTTACGGCTTCCTGACCCAGCGTGAGAAAGACCTGTTTAACCTGTTGATTCAGATTTCCGGGATCGGCCCCAAGCTGGGAGTCATCGTTTTATCCGGACTCCCCGCTGATGAATTGGCTGAGGCTGTTCTGGCCGGGGATCTGGTGCGGTTGACTTCGATTCCGGGGGTCGGGAAAAAGACGGCCGAGAGGATGGTCCTTGAGCTCAAGGAGAAGCTCGACAAGCTGATCCCGGATCGCTCTCCCAAAGAGCCTGGAAAGTTGCCCGGGGGTGTCAATGTGGACGTAGTTTCCGCCCTGATCAATCTCGGATACCAGAGAGCGGCTGCGGAGAAGGCGGTCAGAGAGGTCGGTCGGGAAAGAAGTGACCTAGGTTTTGAAAGCGTCTTGAGGGGTGCCCTCAGTCATCTCTCAGGTTCCTGAGTGCCGAGGTTTTGAGCGCTACTTATGGAAGAAGAGAATCGTTTTCTGGACCCATCGTTGAAAGACACCGATCGATCGGTCGAAAACAACCTGCGTCCGAGGACTCTGAAGGAGTTCATCGGACAACCGAAAATCAAGGAAAGCCTGGGAATCGCCGCCAAGGCAGCGATCCATCGAGGTGAACCGCTCGACCATGTTCTTCTGTACGGTCCGCCGGGTCTGGGTAAGACTACGCTGGCCCAGATCATTGCCCATGAGCTGGGGGTGAATTTTAGAAGCACATCCGGACCGACCATTGAGAGACGCGGTGATCTGGCTGCCATTTTGACCAACCTCGAACCCAACGATGTCCTTTTCATTGACGAGATTCACCGTCTTCATCCGGCCATTGAGGAGATCCTCTACCCGGCTATGGAGGATTTCAAGATCGACATCATGATTGGAGAGGGGCCGGGCGCCCGCTCGATTCCCCTGGACATTCCCCACTTCACTCTGGTTGGAGCGACTACCCGCAGCGGCCTGCTCACGTCTCCTCTACGATCCCGCTTTGGGATCCTGCAGAGAATTGACTTCTATACGCGCAAAGATTTGACCGAAGTGGTCAGCCGATCTGCGGGGATCCTGGGCGTTGAAGTGGATCTCAAAGGGGCTCAAGAAATCGCCCGACGAAGTCGGGGAACTCCCCGGGTTGCCAACCGGCTGCTCAGAAGGGTTCGAGACTACGCCCAGGTCAGGGAAGATGGGTTCGTCGACGACGCGATCGCCCGTCGAGGCCTGGAGTTGATGAACGTCGATTCGCACGGCCTCGACGAAACCGATCGTAAACTTCTTTTGACCATCATTGACAAGTTCGACGGTGGGCCGGTAGGAATCAAGACGATCTCGGCGGCCATCGCCGAAGAAACGGACGCCATTGAGGACATTTACGAGCCCTACTTGATTCAGGTCGGCTTTCTGAATCGTACCCGCAGGGGAAGGGTGGCCACTCGCCTGGCCTTTGAGCACCTCGGGAAGCCCTACCAGCCGGTTCCCCAAAAAGGACTCTTCTGAAGTTCATCGGCGTCAGTCCGCCAGTCTAGCTAGTTCCCATCCGGAAACCCATTATTTAAGCTTCCTAAAGGGTTGTTTTTTATACCAGATACAACGGTTCATGGGGGACAGTATCGGCCGACAGCAGGGATCGGGCGGCCGAGTGCTCCAGATGCAGTTTTCGACAAACACCTCACCCTCAAAACCCCCCTCCATTATGGCGTCCAGCGACTCGTTTACAACCGTAGCCGGGCCAACACCAACAGATTGAAACTGAGCACCGAGAGATGCACATACTGCTGGAAGTGCTCCCATCCCTTCCAGGTGCAACGATCCGCTCCGAAGACCCGTTTGAGCATCGAGATACAGCCTTCGATTCCAGCCCGAAAGCGCCTCAACTGCTTGTAAACCCAGCTGGAGCGCACCATATCGGTGACCTTCAGCCCTGCCTTTTTGGCAAAGGCCACGTCCTGGATTCCTTGCTTCTTGGCCCACCTCAGATTGTTCTGAGTGGCAAATCCCCCGTCGAAGCTGGCTTGGCGAGGATAGCGCCCGTAGAGCTGATGCTGACGCTCCAGCATCGGCTGCATTTGCGCCTGGTCGGCGGGATTGCCTTGCGTGACCAGACAATCGACGATCAGTGAGGTCTTGCCGCAAGTCAAAAAGATCTTGTGACCGAAAACCGTCTCGCGTCCCCCGGTCTGGATAATGTCGCTATGCTCCTCAAAGATCGAGACCACCTTCTCAGCGGCCGGAACCTTCTGGCCCTGCAGGACGCGCCGGTCGGTCTGATCGATGACTCGTCCCAGTAGATCCAGATAGTGACGCAGCTGCTGGAGAATCACCTCAGATTCGATCCCCTGCCAACCAGCAGCGCTCTCCAGAGCCTGACAGCCATAGCCATAGGTCTGGCCCGACACCTTGACCAGATCTTGGTAGAATTGGCGCCGATTCTGGCCCCGGCTGTTGCGGATGTTCGTCACTCGCCTCTTGGCCCTCCGACAATGATTGTGGTAGACCACCGGGTAGTGCTCAGCCAACTTCCCCAACAGGGCTGTCACCTTACGCACCGAATCGTACAAAAGCTGAGAGTCCAAGGGATGGCGGATGTCGCTCTCGACAGCTGTGGCATCGACCCGGATCTTGCGGCCCTTCTCCAACCCCTCTGCTTTGGCCCAACCCACCAACACCCGAGTGATTCGTTGCCAGGTCGAAGCTTGAATCCTCGAGATGTTCTCTTGAAGACAGCTCTTGCCTGGAGACCATCCTAGAGGCAAACGGCAGAAGGCCCGGAAGCTCGCCGAGTCGTCCACATGAAAGGCCAGCTTTTCATAGGACAATCCGTGCCAATTCTTAATCACAGCACAACGCACAACTTGCTCAGCGCTCAGACCCGGAGAGCCATTGCAGGGATCGGCCTTGTCAGACAGATCTTGTAAAACCCAGTGCAGGATCTCTGGATTGTTATCCAGGATTCGGGAGATCATCTGCAACTCGTCACCCAGCCGGTGATCCGGCCAAAGTGGCGTCAGTGGCATCTGATTCTCTCTGTTTTTTCGCATTTTCGGAGCTCCGTGATTGCCGTAAGTCTTTTTGTTTCAGTGGTTTGATACTCTTACTGTAACAAAAGATGCTGACAAAATCGGAGCTCGAAAATGTGGTCTTTCCTCTTTATTTCCAATCACTTACAGGCGAGCGGATGGGAACTAGCTAGAGACCTTATCACCAACCTGGACCGAATCACCGGAGATGATCGTGCCGACGGATGATCCTTCATCCACCTCGTCCAAACGGATCTCACCGATAATGCTGCTGATCTCGCGAAGAACCCTTCCCGTAGCCGGATCCTTTACGGTCCTTGTTACCCGCTTCACCTTGAGCACAGTCCCCGCCTCCAGTCCGTGGGAAGAGCCCACATTCAGTATGACCATGGACCCATCCACATCCGCCACCAGGCCATCGATCTTGATTGTCACTTCGGGGATGCGATCATCGGCATCGATGAGCTCTTGAGACAGTTCCTGGACCGCCAGTGCCACGGCTTCTCCGAGAATGGTTTCCCGAAAGTCGCTGCTGGACATGTCGATGCCGCCGCCGCCGCCGCCGCCGCCACCACCGCCGTAGCCTCCCAGCATCAATCCCGAACGAGAAGACTCCCCGCTTCCTTTGGCAACCGCCAGGATTTCTCCGGTGGTCGTGTCCACCACTCGCGCATCGATGGCAACTTTCGCTTTTCCTTTCGAAGTCCCGTAGGATCCGCCGCCAAAGCCACCGATCTTACTAAAGGCACCCCCAATTCCCTTCTTCTTTTTCTCCGTGCCAAACTGGGTAATGGAGCCCACGACCATGGCGTTCACGCCCAGTACTTTGCCCACTTTGGCGGCAGACGTCGGATTGGCCCGGCCACTCTCTCCCAGGTCCTGTTCGGCCAGGATTTGGTCCAGGCGGTTGCGCTCGATGACGCGATAGGTTCCCGCGGTGACGAGCTCGTTGACGATCAAATCGGAGATACCCTTGCCGATATCCCAGTTGCCGTTCCACCACTGCTGGACCGTGCCGAACTCGAAGTTCATCACGGCCACGCGTTTCTTGTCGCCAGCCCGGCCAACCACAGACAACAGACTCATGGAACAGATAATCAAAACCAACCGTAGCTTCATTTCATCGCCCTCTCAGAATCCCAGGTTGAGCTAAACTCGAAGTCCCTGCCAGTCTAGCAACTTTTGTGAATGATCACACCCACTGACCGCCATACTCACGGCGCGAGCGGTCCCTTTCTGGAGTCGCCCGGTTGTCCGGTATAATCCGAGGTTCCTGTGGAAGAACCGCTGATTCTGTTGACCAACGATGATGGAGTGAATGCGCTGGGGCTGGAGATGGCCCACAAGGCGTTGGAAGGCCTGGGGCGAGTTGTGGTCGTGGCACCCGTCGATGAACGCAGCGGAGCCAGCCACAGCCTGTCTCTCACTCAGCCGGTTCGGATCGAGCACATCGAAGCCGACCGTTATGCGACGACCGGGACACCGGTGGACTGCGTGATTCTCGGCTTCAGAAAGATCCTCGAGCGCTTCCCCGATCTGGTGGTGAGCGGTATCAATCACGGAGCCAATCTGGGCGATGACGTTTTCTACTCAGGTACGGTGGCGGCGGCCCGGGAGGCTGCCCTCCACGAGATTCCATCTTTCGCGGTTTCAGCGTTGGGAAAACAGAAGAAGGATCTCGAGCATGCGAGCGGGGTTCTAAGGCACCTGCTCGAGTCCCTCTGGCCCCGGGTCGAAGGGGGCACCTTCCTGAATATCAATATCCCCGAAGGTCAACCCCGTAAATACGGGTTCACCCGACAGGGAAGTAAGAGAGTCACGAGCGGAATTGCCGAGAAGACGGACCTTCGCGGTCGCACCTACTACTGGATCGGGCCAGACCAGAGTCAGTGGACGATCACTCCCGACAGCGACTACGAGGCCATCCTTGGAGGACGGGTCTCCATCACACCAATGCACCTGGTGCAGACAGATTATCAGACTCTGGCGGCCCTTCAACAGCTCGAGTTGGATGCTCTTGAGTCGCTGGAGGGCAACAAGTGATTGCAGTGGTTGGGGCTAGTCGTTACTCTCCGTTTGGCTTGCTGAGACGACTCTATGACTGGGTGTTGAGCTGGGCTGAACGAAAATCGGCGTTGTGGGCACTATGGGCCCTGGCGTTTGCCGAAGCCTCGTTCTTCCCGATTCCCCCGGACGTGCTGTTGATGGCGATGGGTATCGGTAAACCGCGCAGGGCATTTCGGTTTGCTCTTGTCTGTACCCTCGGATCTCTGATGGGCGGCCTGCTCGGCTATCTACTGGGTTACCAGTTCTATGCCCTGGTCGGAAAACCTATCATCGATTTCTACTCGGCCGCCGATCAGTACGAAACGGTACGCGAGCTGTTCGAAACCTGGAACGCGGTGGCTGTAGCCGTCGCCGGGTTTACCCCCATTCCTTTCAAGGTCTTCACCATCGCCGCAGGGGCGTTTCGGGTGAATCTTCTGACCTTCTTCCTGGCCGCCGCCGCCAGTAGGAGTGCCCGCTTTTTTCTGGTTTCCGGGTTAATCTATTACTTTGGGCCAGCCATCAAAGAGAAGATAGACCGTTATTTCAACCGGTTGACGATTCTTTTCGTGGTGATGTTGGTTGGTGGATTTTTGGTTTTGAAGTATGTAGTTTGAGAAAGGAACGGGGCGTGGCGCAGTTTGGTAGCGCGCACGGTTCGGGACCGTGAGGTCGGAGGTTCAAATCCTCTCGCCCCGACCATCTCCCTGGTACCCAGCATTACGCAGTTCGATTGAGGTGTGAAATGGAGGAACTCAAGAGGCTGATCCGTGAGATTCCGGATTTTCCCAAACCCGGCATCCTTTTCTACGACGTTACGACGCTTCTGAAGGATCCGTCTGGTCTGCGGGCAGTGTTGCGCCACTTCGAGGAGGCTTTCAGTGGACGGCCGGTGGACAAGGTGGTGGGCATCGAGTCCAGAGGGTTCATTCTGGCCCCCACGGTAGCCAGCCGCCTGAATGCGGGATTTGTTCCGGTGCGCAAGCCGGGAAAGCTGCCGGCGGAGACAATCCAGGCATCCTATGAACTGGAATACGGGCAGGACAGCCTGGAAATCCACCGGGACGCTGTTGAAGAAGGCGAGAACGTGTTGATCGTCGACGATCTGATTGCGACCGGGGGGACAGCCAGGGCGGCTTTGGAGCTGGTGCGCAGGCTGGGAGGGTATGTGACCTCTGTGGCCTTTCTCATCGAGCTGGAGTTCCTGTCCGGCCGAGACCAGCTCGAGAACGTTGAGGTTTTCTCCCTGCTGCGCTACTGACTGGTCTCACCCGGAGTCTGGCAGTCTGACCCCCCACCTTCCGAAGATGGTTCGGCCTCTACGGGCGAAGCTGTCTCACTTTCCAGAAGAGCAATGCGGGCTTCGATGGAGGCAGCATCAGGACCTGATGGGTTCTCTTCCTGGAGCCTCTTGAACAGATCCAGCGCTTCGGTCTTTTGTCCTGCTGCGTCGTAAACCTTGGCCAGGCTGCCCATGATCTCTGCAGCGGGGACACGAGTTGACGGCTGGTCCAGGATCGCGTTCCACGCTTCGATCGCTTCCTCGCTCCGGCCCATTTCCAGTGCCAGCTGAGCGACGTGATTGCGAGCCAGGTTGCGGAGTTCGATGCTGGAGGACTGATCCGCCACTTCTTGGAAAGACTGCCTCGACTCGTCGGTCTGCTTGAGCCTCCGTTGCGTCACAGCGACATAGAAATGCGCCAGTTCGCCGACGCTTGACCCGCTCCGCTCCTCGGCAATTCGGCGGAACTCCCTGAGGGCCTGCTGATCGCGTTCCTCCTCACTCGTATAGGGGTGGTCCGGCTCCGGCTGATCCGGGGCCTCTTCCCCTGGAAGCACGGAATTGAAGATTCGCAGCGCTCCCCCCAGCTCTTCCTGAGCGGCAACGGCGCGGCTGGACCTGATCGCGTCAAAACCCCAGTACCCTATACCCAGCAACAAGATGGCGGCGACGCCACCCAGAAGAAAATTGCGGTACTCGATCACCCACTCCCAGGTTTCGACGAGAAGAAACCGGATTCGATCTTCTGTGATCTCCTTGCGGGTGAGATGTTTCGGTCTAGGCAAGACTAAGTACTCCCTCTTAGAAGTCTTGCGCCTGGCAGGACTCGAACCTGCGACACACGGGTTAGGAACCCGTTGCTCTATCCTTCTGAGCTACAGGCGCTTGAAAAGAAGGTAGTTTAGCAAAAGGCTCGACCTCGTGCTATGGTTGGAGAAGTTGACGCACGGCTTCTCCAAACCAACAGCACACCCGGTCAGTGGCGTCCTTGCTCCCTTCGCCATGCGTGACGATCAGAGCCGCGGAAGACGCCACCCGGAGGCCGTCCATCCTTATCGCACAGAGTTTCAGCGGGACCGGGATCGGGTTGTTCACACCAAGGCCTTTCGACGCCTGGAGAACAAGACCCAGGTGTTCGCTCCCCTGTTTTCGGACCATTTCCGCACCCGCCTCACGCATACCCTGGAAGTCACGCAGGTTTCCACCACGATTGCCCGGGCGCTGGGACTGAATATGGACCTCTGTGAAGTTCTTGCTTTGAGCCATGACATTGGGCATCCCCCTCTTGGTCACGAGGGGGAAAAGGTGCTCGACCAAATCATGAAGAAGCACGGCTCAGGCTTCGACCATAATCTTCACGCCCTCCGGATCGTGGAGGATTTTGAGGTGAAATATCCGGCGTTCCGGGGACTGAATCTAACTTATGAAGTGCGGGAAGGGATCGTCAAACACAGTAGCGATTGGAAGGATTCGACTCGATCCTATATTAACTTGAGCGAATACGAACCCGGCGTCAAACCACCCTTGGAGGCCCAGGTCATCGATCTAGCTGACGAAATTGCGTATAACGCTGCCGATCTCGATGACGGGTACCGTTCAGGTCTTCTCCGGGCTGATCTGATCCAGGAGGAAGTCCCGCTCTTCGAGAGGCTCTCCGGAACTGTGAGAAGCGAGTACCCGCAGGCTCAGGAGCGGATCTGGGTGAGTGAGACCCTGCGGCGGCTGATTGACTTCCTGGTCACCGATCTGATCGAGTTTACCTGGAGTGAAATCCGGGCCAACGGTATTCAGAGCCTAGAAGACGTGCGCCGTCAGAAGACGCAGATTGTGTCGCTCAGCCCTCCGACTTCAGGGCTGAATCAACGCCTGAAGAGCTTCCTGAACAAGCGGCTCTACGACGACCCGACCCTCAAGCAGGGTCGTTTGTCTGCCCGGGAACTCATTGAAGGCCTGTTCGCTTACTATTTGCTGAATCCACAGGCTTTGCCCGACCACCATCGATCCCGACTCAGGGACTCGGAACTGCCGCGAGTGGTTTGTGACTACATTGCCGGGATGACAGACGGTTTCGCCGAGCAACAGCTCCGGAAGATCCACAGAGACTGAGAACCTAAAACCTTGTAAACAATTGAATAATAACAAGTTATCGTCTGTTCATCCGTCTGTGAACTGCTTGACAGACTCACGCCCCGTGCAGTAAGTTTATCGTTTTTGAAATGGGAGAGTGAGCCCCGTGTTCGTTGAGCTCGCCGTAATCAGGGAGAGACGGTCGCCTCATCGCGTAGAGGTTGCCTTTTCTCCTGACCAGATCGAACTCGACGCTCAAGAGATCTCTCTCCAGCTGACGGAACCGGTCAAAGGATTCTGCGAGCTGACCTTGCTGGCCGAGGATCGCATTCGGATCCAGGGAGAAGTGAAGACAGAACTAGCCGCTACCTGCAGTCGCTGCTTGGGCGGCTTTTCGAGGCCTGTCGAGGAGTACTTTGACCTGGTCTATGCCCCGGCCCCGCAGGTGGATGGAGGCGACGAGATCAATCTGAAGTATGACGACCTGGAGATCGGGTTCTATCGGGATGAACGGATTGATCTGCGCGGTGTGATCCTGGAGCCGATTCTGATTGATCTTCCCATGAAAATGGTTTGTGATCCGGACTGCAAGGGACTCTGCGACCAGTGTGGAACCAATCTCAATACCTCCAGTTGCACCTGTGAGCCGACCTCGGACACGCGCTGGCAGGCCTTGGCTGAATTCAAGAAGAGGTTTACGGAAAGTTAGTCGATCATCAATACGCAAGAGAGGGTGCCGAAATGGCAAATCCAAAAAGAAGACACTCCAAGTCGCGTCGCGGCAAGCGGCGGGCACATGACGCTCTGACCGCGCCGGGCACTTCGGTATGCCCGGAGTGCGGGTCGACGACCATTCCCCACCGAGTCTGCCCGGAGTGTGGCTACTACAAGGGACGTCAGGTTCAGGAAGTAGAGGAGTTGTGACCGGGAAACCCCAGCCCTGGCAGCTAGAATGCAGATGAAGGCATTCGTTTTTCCAGGTCAGGGCTCGCAGTCTCCCGGAATGGGGAAGGACTTGTGCGAGACGTTTCCGTGCGCTCGAGAAGTCTTTGATGAAGCGGATGTAGCCCTGTCCTTCCCGCTCTCGAAGCTGTGCTTTGAAGGACCAGCCGAAGAATTGACGCTGACCGAGAACACGCAGCCGGCTGTGCTCACAGCTTCCATAGCGGCTCTCCGGGTGCTGGAGGATCGGGGAAAGCGAGCCGATATCGTGGCTGGCCACAGCCTGGGAGAGTACAGTGCGGTTGTTTGCGCCGGAGGCCTGAGTTTCGCCGACGCCGTTCGAGTCGTGCGGGAGCGGGGCCGGTTCATGCAGGAGGCCGTCCCGGTCGGAAAGGGAGCAATGGCGGCTGTGCTCGGTCTCGAAGCAGAGCTCGTCTCCCGGATCTGTGTGGACACGGCCGACTCCGAAGTCGTCTCGCCTGCAAACCTGAACGCACCCGGGCAGGTTGTGATTGCCGGACACGTCGCTGCTGTGGAAAGGGCTTCCCGGCTGGCGCAGGAACGAGGCGCGCAACGGGTGCTGCGCCTGCCGGTGAGTGCACCCTTCCACTGCGCCCTCATGAAGCCTGCCCGGGAGAGATTGGCAGTAGTCCTGCAGGGTGTGGAGTTTCGAGACCTAAGGGTGCCCCTTGTGAATAACGTGGAGGCTGTGGCTGTTACGACTGCCGCCGAGGTTCGGGAAAGTTTGATTCGACAGGTGACATCGGCGGTTCTGTGGAGCAAGAGCGTCCGTGAACTGGCTCGGCTCGGTGTGGAAGCGGCTGTTGAAGTCGGGCCCGGGCGAGTTCTGGCGGGGTTGATACGAAGAATCGACCGGTCGATTCAAATACAGTCAATCGGTACGTCGGCACAGGTGGGAAAGTATGTTTGATTTCTCAGATAGAGTCGCCTTGATCACCGGAGCCTCCCGTGGGATTGGCTTGCAGATCGCACGGGACTTCGCCGCCAGGGGCGCCCGTACTGTTCTCGCTGCCCGCAACCTCGATCTGATTCGGCAGCACACGGAAATCCTGCAAGCTGAGGGCAAATCGGCTGTCGGTATCCAGTTGGACGTCACCGACAATGCCTCTATTCGTTCGGCAGTCGAAGAGCTCATCGAGAATGAGGGTCAAATTGACATCCTGGTCAACAACGCCGGTGTGACCCGGGACGGACTGCTCATGCGTATGAAGGACGAGGATTGGGATCAGGTCATGGCCACCAATCTGAAGGGAGTATTCCGCCTGATCCGAGAAGTGATGCCGCATATGATCAGAAGGCGTTACGGACGGATTGTCAACATTTCTTCTGTGGTCGCCCAGAGCGGGAATCCAGGGCAGGCAAACTATGTCGCCAGCAAGGCCGGATTAATCGGTCTGACCAAGACGGTGGCCCTGGAAATTGCTTCCCGAAGCGTCACGGTGAACGCCGTAGCGCCGGGATTCATTGAAACCGACATGACGGAAGTGCTGCACGAGCGCGTGCGCAATCAACTGGTCAAAGCGGTTCCGCTACGGCGTGCGGGAAGAGTGGAAGACGTATCCCCTGGTGTCCTTTTCCTGGCATCAGAAGAAGCTGGATATATCACAGGCCATGTGCTAAATATTAACGGCGGCATGTACATGTAGCTTTTCAGTCGGCCATTGCAATGGAGGAGAAATGGCAGTTCAGGAAATAGAAGGAAAAGTCAAAGAGATCATAGTAGAGCAGCTGGGGGTAAAGTCGTCGGACGTCTCGGCCGATGCGAGTTTTGTGGACGATCTTGGGGCCGATTCGCTGGACACGGTGGAGCTTGTCATGAAGTTTGAAGAAGACTTTGACATCGAGATACCAGACGAGGATGCCGAGAAGATTCAAACGGTCCAGGACGCCATAAACTACATCCAGACTCACCACGCTTAGTACTTATATCTCCCAGGAGAACATTCAGTTTGCGAAGAGTGGTCGTCACCGGAGTCGGCTTGGTCTGCGGACTGGGTAACGACACGGACCACACGTGGGCATCCATCCGAAAAGGGGAGAGCGGGGTCAGGAGAATTTCGCACTTCGACCCGAGTGGCTTTCCCACCACCATTGCCGCCGAAGTCAAGGGTCTGGAACCTCTCGACTTCGTCGATCGGAAACTAGCCCGCAAGATGGACCGGTTCATACTGCTTGCTGTGGTCGGGAGCGACTGTGCTCTGGAGCACTCGGGGCTCGAAATCACTCCTCACAACGCGAATCGAGTCGGAGTGTACATCGGATCAGGTATCGGAGGCTTCGGGACCATCGAGAGAGAACACGAGAAGTTTGTCGAGCTGGGACCCAGACGGATCTCACCCTTCTTCATTCCATCTGCGATTATCAATCTGGCTGCCGGTCAGGTCTCTATCCGAGTGGGGGCCTGCGGACCGAATCTGGCCACCTGTACGGCCTGTTCCGCGGGTGCCCATGCCCTTGGTGATTCGCTCAAGATTATCCAGCGCGGAGATGCAGACGCGATGATTGCCGGAGGTTCGGAGGCAGCGATCACGCCCATGGGAGTCGGCGGGTTTGCTGCCATGCGGGCTCTCTCGACCAGGAATGACGCTCCCGAGCGGGCCAGTCGCCCCTTCGACCGCGAACGGGATGGCTTTGTCGTGGGAGAGGGCGCCGGCATCCTGATTCTGGAAGAGCTCGAGTTTGCCCGCCGGAGAGGGGCGAGAATCATTGCAGAGCTGGTCGGCTACGGCATGAGTGGCGACGCGCATCACATGACCGCCCCACCCGAAGATGGCTCGGGAGCTTTTCGAGCCATGGAGGCAGCTCTGAACGATGCCGGGATTGAGAGTTCCAGCGTAGGCTACATCAATGCCCACGGTACCAGTACTCCTCAGAACGACCGGATCGAAACGCTGGCCATCAAGCGCCTCTTCGGCTCGCATGCCCCTCAGCTCGCGGTCAGTTCGACGAAATCCATGACCGGTCACTTGCTGGGAGCGGCCGGAGGTCTGGAAGGCGGAATCACTTCTCTGGCCATCCGCGATCAGCTCCTTCCCCCGACCATCAACTATGAGAACCAAGATCCGGATTGTGATCTTGATTACGTCCCCAATACGGCTCGAGAAGCCAGAATTGATTATGCCGTGTCCAACTCGTTTGGCTTTGGCGGAACCAATGCCGCCCTTGTGTTCAAGCGGTTCGACAGTTGAAAAGGGTGCTATAATACAGTTCGATCACCCATGAACACTGGCCCCGCAATATTTAGTACGAGAGTACTTAGCATCTCTCTGCTGGCAATCCTCTAGTCGATTTTATAGGGCTGTTTCTGAATCAGCCGCTCACAGGTCCTCTTTGGACACAAGAATGGCCGAAAAAGATCGTATTTCTAGACTGGCGGCGCAGGACCGACCGGGACGGCTGGAGCTGTGGTGGACTGCGTGGGCGCAAGGGTTGACCTTCAAACAGCTTCTCGTCGGTGTCGGAACCGCGTTGATCCTGGCGTTCCTGGTGCTCGGCTACGATTTCAGCCGAATTCCTGATTATGAAGCGGGGGCGATTGCCGATCGGGATATCACGGCACCGCACGACTTCACTGTCAAAGATGCGACGGCCACAGAGCAGAAGGGCGAGGAGAGCCTGGCTTCGGTGCCAGCGGTCTTTGATCTCGACATGGCCATCAACAGTCGACTGGAGTCGATTCTTCGAAGTAATTTTGCGGAAGGAAGAAGGGCGAAAGCCGAACGCCGAGAGGAACTGGGGCTGAGCGATGACCAGTCTCTCGGAAAGGAAGACCGGGACCAGCTTGTCGAACAGCTGAGGCAAGCCCTGCCTCCCATTTTTGCTGAAAGAGATGCCGTTATAGAGATCCTCTTTGAGCATGGGTTCTCGCCTGAGCTCGAAAACCAGATGGTGAGTTTGCTCCAGAGTGCCATGAAACACCCGGGAGTTGTTGCCTCCCGAGATCTCCTTTTTATCTATCGTGACCGCAGCATCGTTCTTCTCAACCGAGTCACCCGAAACGACGAAGTCCTGAGCGATGCTTCTCTGGTCCGAGACCTGACCCAGGCACGTGCTCTGCTCCGTCAAAACGAATTTGAATTAACCGCCGTCCAGGGGACGCAGAAGCTGAAGCTGATCGGCTTCCTGGAGGATCGAATCGAGCCTACCGTTCGTTTCAATGAAGATGAGACCCGGCTGCGTGAAGAACTGGCCATGGAGCAGGTTCCGCCAGTTCTCATCCAGATCAGGAAGGGGCATAAGATCATTCGGGCCGGGGATCCGGTTGTCGCGCAGAGCCTCATGATCCTTCAGGAATTAAAGAACCAGGAACAGGCAACGCAGGCGACCGACGAGTTCGTGGGACTTCTGTTACTGGCTCTTTTTTTTGTTTTCGCGCTGTGGCGCTATCTCCTGAGCTATCACGAAAAGCCGGAGGAGGTCCCGGGGCGTTTCATGCTGGCGGCCTTGATCCTGGTCGCGCATCTGGGAATTGCCAAGATCCACGCCCTGCTGGCCGAGTTCTTTTCCCAGAGCCTGACCATCCAGGCTCTGCAGGACGCTTCGAACTTCTACTGGATCATCCCGGTCTCCTTTGGTTCCATCCTGTTGGTCTTGTTGACCGGTGGCCAGCTCGCCATTCTGTATTCGCTGCCTGCGTCCGTGTTCATCGGACTGATGACCGGTGAGCTGGCCATGGGCGTCTTTACAGTGGTTTCGAGTCTGACGGCCGTCTATGCGCTGCGCCATTACCGCGAGAGATCGGCTGTGGGAAGAGCGGCTGTCATGGTGGGGCTGGTCAACGTTCTGGCGGCTCTGGGACTGCAACTCCACACCGGGTCCTTCCAGTGGGGAGTCTTCAGCGTCCGCACATCGTTGGCTCTGCTGAGCGGTATTATCTCTACCATGCTGGCATCTCTGCTGCTCCCGCTTCTTGAAAACCTGTTCAAGATGACCACGGATATCCGCCTGCTGGAGTTGTCCAATCTGAACAGCCCGATTCTGCGGCGTCTGGCTCTGGAAGCTCCGGGAACCTATCACCACAGTCTGAATGTCGGCGTGCTGGCGGAGGCCGGAGCTGAGGCAATTGGAGCGAATCCTCTGCTGGCCAGAGTGGGGGCCTATTACCACGACATCGGGAAGCTCAAGAAGCCGGAGTACTACGTCGAGAACCAGATCTACATGGCGAATAAGCACGAGGGCCTGTCACCCAGTATGTCCAGTCTGATCCTCGCCAGTCATGTCAAAGACGGTAAACAGATGGCTAGAGAGATCGGCCTGTCACCAGACGTGGCGGCCCTGATACCGCAGCATCACGGGACCAAGCTGATGTCCTTCTTTTACCAGAAGGCGAAACAGGCAGCCCGCAGCACAGACACGGAAGTGAAGGAAGAGGAATTCCGCTATCCAGGTCCAAAGCCGCAGACCAGGGAGGCTGCCATCATGATGCTTGCGGATCAGGTGGAAGCTGCTTCTAGGACTCTCCAGGATCCAAACCCCGGCCAGGTCCGAAGCATGATCCGGCGGCTGATCCAGGGAACGATCCAGGACCGGCAATTTGACGAGTGTGACATCACGACACGAGATCTTGACCAGATCACACGCGCCTTTGAAAGGGTCATCACCGGGATGTACCACCATCGGGTTGACTACCCCGGTTTTGATTTTAATAAGCGAGTTGAGCACGAGCAGCCGAAAGATCAACCTGTTCAATAAGCAGGGGCAGGACCTCGACGCCGGGGCCCTGGAGAGCTTTCTCTATCAGCTGGCCGAACGGCTGGCGGTGGCGGCCGGGTTCTCGGTGGTGCTGGTTAGCGATGATATGATGCAGGAATATAATCGTCGATACGCGGGCAAGGAAACTTCGACGGACGTACTTTCCTTCCCCGCTGAGCAAGACTGGCCCATGGAGACTCCCTATGCGGGTGATGTTCTGATCTCGGTTGAGACAGCCCTGCGTCAGACCCGGGGAGATCCTATGAATGAATTGAAGGCGTTGAGTCTTCACGGCCTCCTCCACCTCCTCGGATATGACCACCACAGCGACCATGGAGAGATGGCCCGACTCGAAGAAACGCTCAAGAAGGAGTTTCTTCTGGCTTGAGCTTGACTCTGATCCTGTTTTCTTCATTGGCCCTGATCTTCCTGTTCTGGCTGTCCTTGCTGGAGAGCGCTATCTCTCGACTCTCGCAGGTCTCTTTGCGAGTCATGCTGGAGAAAGATCGCGACCAGGAAAATGGTTTGTTGCAGGATGTGCTGCGTGATCGCACCCAGTTCCTGGTCCCCCTTCAGTTTGCAATTCATGCTCTCACGGTGGTCATTGCCGTCGTGATCGCCAAGCTGTTTCTGGATCTCGGGTTGGCCTATGCGGTGCTGTGGGCGATTGCCTCTGCCGTGATCCTAATGGGGTTCGTCCGGGAGATCGTGCCGAACTGGTTGACGCAGGAGGATCCAGAGAGCTTCGTGAAGAGGCTTCTCCCGCTGTGGAGCAGGACCTACCAGTTCATCTCCCTCTTTGCGGCCCCCATTCTGTGGGTCTTGAGGCTTCGTCAGGCCAGGGTTGGAGAGCCAGCGCTCCGAAACGGTGAAGAAGCTTCCGAAGAAGAGATCCAGGCCTATCTGGATGTTGGTGAAGAGGCCGGTATCTTTGAAGAACATCAAACCGGGCTCATCCAGAGTGCCCTGGAATTCAGGGGCACGCTGGTGCGCGAGATCATGACTCCCCGCTCCCAGATTGTCGCCATTGCCGAGTCGGCCACCGTGGCAGAACTGGCGGAGTTGATCGCCGGCAGCAAATTCTCCAGGATTCCAGTCTATCGGGAGACAGCCGACAGCATGGTGGGGGTCGTTTACGTCCGCAACCTGGTCTCCTATCTTTCCAAAGGAAAGGGTTCCGATCCAATCACGCGTCTCGTAAATGAAGTGTGGTTCGTACCAGAAACCAAGCAAACGACGGAGCTTCTCCAGGAAATGCAGCGGGAGTCTCAGCCGCTGGCCATTGTGGTCAACGAATATGGATCGGTGTCGGGTCTGGTCACGATCGAGGATCTGGTGGAAGAAATCGTGGGTGAGATTTACGACGAAGACGAACCCCACGAGGTGGCTCCTGTTGACGAGGGGAGAGGTGCGTATCGCGTCCAGGGAGCTATGGAGCTTGCCCGCCTGGAACAGGTTCTAGGGATTGACCTGGGCCACAGCGATGCGACCACCATTTCGGGGCTGGTGGTCGAGCACCTGGGCTACGTACCTTCTCGCGGCCAGGAAGTCGAGGTGAATGGGATCGCCGTCAAGATCCTGGACGCGGATCGCAAGCGGATCAAGCTGATGCGCATCCGTCCCTCATTGCCTGACGAGGAGTCTGAAACCAAGGTAGCCAGCTGACCCTCCCTTTCCTAAAATAAGCTTATGCCTAGGAAGGACCCGACTCGGCCACATGTGACTTACATGAAGCGAGCTCTGCACCTGGCCAGGCGGGGGGCCGGCCGGGCCAGCCCGAATCCGATGGTTGGAGCCGTGGTGGTCCGCGACGGCGAGATTGTGGGGGAGGGAAGTCATGTCTTCTCGAAGCGCGATCATGCCGAGGCCATTGCCTTGCACGACGCCGGTAACCGTGCCCGGGGAGCCGATCTCTTCCTGAATCTCGAACCGTGCAGTCACACCGGACGAACCTCTCCCTGTGTGGAGAGAATCATTCGGGCCGGAATCAAAGCGGTTCACGTGGCCACCAGGGACCCGAATCCTCGCGTGAACGGAAAGGGAGTCGAGCGCCTGGAAGCGGCGGGGATCGCGGTACAGGAGGGGCTGTGCGAGGCCGAGGCCACTCGTTTGAACGAGGCCTTCTTCCATCTGGTGCAAACCGGCAAGCCGTTTGTCACCCTGAAGCTGGCCCTCTCGCTGGACGGCAGGATCGCCACCAGCACGGGATCCTCCAAGTGGATCACTGGCGACAAGGCCCGCCGCATTGTTCACCGGCTCCGCTATGAGCACGACGCGATTTTGGTGGGGATCGGGACAGTTGTCCAGGATGATCCTTCGCTGGATGTGCGCGGACGGAGGAAGAACCGGATCGTGAAAATGGTCCTCGACAGTGAGCTGCGGACCAAGCCCGGAGCTCGATTGTTCCGGTCTGGAGATCCGGTCGTGATCTTTCACTCCGACAAGGCCTCGGAAACTGGAGGTGGCGGGCTTTCGAAAGCTGCCGCCCTAGTAGGTGTGGCCCGAGGCTCGGACGGTCTGGAATGGGCGGAGATTCTAAAGGGAACAGGCCAGCGTGGCTTGAACAGCCTGCTCATCGAAGGGGGTGGAACAGTGGCCGCTTCGGCCCTCCGGGCCGGGGCCGTGCAGCGGATGCTGCTCTTCTATGCGCCCAGGATCATCGGGGGAGACGGCCTGCCCGGCTTTGGTCCCCTCGGCGTCAAGAGCCTGGAAAAAGCGTTCCGAGTGAACCTCACCCAAATTCGTAGACTGGGAGAGGATTTCTTGCTGGAAGCGCGGCTCGACTGACTAAGTACTCCCGAGTACCAGGCTATTCCATGAGGAGCACGTCAACCAGAGAGTCTGGATCGGAGACCAGGAATTGCTTCTTTTCCACCTTGAGGACGCCCTCGCTCTGCATGCTGCTTAGGACTCGAGTGGCCGTTTCTCTGGATATCCCGGTGATGTCGGCGAGCTCTTTGTGAGTCAGCCTCAGGTTGATCTTGACGCCGCCGTCGGTCTCGACCCCCTTTTGCTGGCAAAGCTGGTAGAGGGCCGTGCGGATTCTGGCGTCTGCGTTGTGAAACGTCAGCACTTCGATCTGTCCCCAGGCATCGCGACACCGCGCTCACAGCATCTTAAGCACGACTCGATTGATGCTGGGCTGTTCGAGTAACTCAATGAAATTGTCTCGAGTGACCGTCAGAATACGAGAAGGGATCACGGTTTCAACGGTTGCCGGCGAAGTACCCCCGTCGATCAGGGACATCTCTCCGAAGTACTCTCGTGCCTCGTGAAAAGCCAGAATCATCTCTTTTCCATTGGGCAGCAGACGCGATACTTTCACTCGTCCTTCCTGGACGATGTACATGTAGTTCCCGGTGTCTTGTTCGAAAAAGACGATCTCACGCTTGGCGTACTCACGTTCCCGGAAGCGGGAAGCTACGATCGCCAGTTCCTCTTCGCTGAGACCTTCAAAAAGGGTTACCGTCTTCAGAAATGATGTGTCAACGCTCATAGACTTCCGATTCCAGGAGTTTCACCAAGGCGTCCATCGAATAGCGCTCTTCCAGTAATCTCAACTCGCCAGCAACGCGCCCGAAGTCGGTCGGTCCCGACTCCTCCACCTTGTCGATCAACGGTTCAACGTTGATCGACCTTGGGATCCGGCCGGCATGTCGGGCTCCCTTTCTGGCCAGGTAATGACCCACCGCCCGGATCGCCGGGTAAAAGAAAAAAACATTCGGCCCAGGCACCACTGTCAGGATACCACCCAGCCCCGCCACAATAGAGTCCACGATGAACCATCTGGTGTGCTTACCATGGCTTACGCGCAGGTGTTTCAGGAGATCCTTCTCGACTCGATCCGGTTCAAAACTGACCGCGTGATACACGGAAAGGAGCTCTGCGTGACGGAGCTGTCCAAGCATGCGTTCCTGATAGGCAAAGTGCTGCCGCAGCCGCCGGTAGCCATCAACAATCCGCGATCGCAGGCGAGTCCACCATCTCTCTCCCTTAGTCTCGGCAGGATCCGCGCGGTCGACTTGCTGCAGAACGAAGTGAGCCCGCCCATCCGGGTTGCGAAAGACGAGAATATTCATTTCTTGTTTCGTTCGCGTTGGATGGCCCGCAGCAGGCACACAAGAAAGCCTCCCCACACCACGGTGAGAACCAGTACCAGCGTCACCAGAGTTACCGCGTTCATGGTTTGACCGTTCGCTTCACGATGAGCGGGTTGATGGAGATCAGGACCAGCAAAACGATTCCCCATTGGAAGAGGCAGGTGCCGACCGATTCGGGCACCAGCGGGTTCCACCAGTTCTCGGGGTCTGCCGTGATCACCTGGGTAAACCACCAGGCGACCAGGACCACTACCTGAAGAGGGATCAGATACCTCACGATCAGGCTCCACCAGCGGCCGACGTAAATGTCGCCAGACTCGTTGATCAGCTCGTGCCGAAACCTGTTCGCGCCGTAGCGAATCGTAATCAGAGCCATGAACAAACCAGCCAGAATCAGTCCCATACCCCATACCCAGTCCTGGTTGAGAAAGATGTCCACACTCAGTGCAGACGGCAAGCCAAAAAGGAAAGTTCCACCGTAGACGATGAGAATGGCGCGCTGGCGTGTGAGCTTCATGTCAATGAGGATGCGGGTGGCCAGTTCCACCATGGAGATAAGGGAGCTGATGGCTGCGAAACTCAGGGCCAGGAAGAACATCCCGGCAAAGAGAGTGCCAGCGGGCATCTGGGCAAAGAGTTGGGGAATCCAGATGAAAGTGAGACCGGTGTTGGCGGGGCCGGGAGTTCGAATCAGCTCCTCTGCGTTCCCCGGTGCCAGCGCAAAAACCGTGCAGAAGACCGTAATGCCGGCCAGCAGGGACACGGAATTGTTGCCGAAACCAATGAGGGCTGCATTCAACGGGACATCTTCCTGCTGCCGCATGTACACGGCGTAGGTCAGGATCAGGCCCCACCCGGCTCCGGTATCCCAGGCATTCTGAGTGAGGGCTTGCAGCCACACCGCCGCATTGGTCAGCTCCGAGAAATCCGGAGTGAAGAGAAACTCAAGCCCCGTGAAGGCACCCGGCAAGGTGACGGCACGGATCGCTGATACGACAATCAGCAGCAGCAGCGATGGAACCAGAACTCGATTGACCCGCTCGATACCGGAGACAATCCCCCGTGAAACCACCAGAGTACAAATGGAGATGGCGGCAAAATGGAAGACAATCGGTTGCCACTGGGAACCGATGAAGGATTCCCAGTGGGCCGAGTGGTCGGAAACCGACAGGAGCCGTCCGCTGGCTGCCAGCAGGAAATAGCGAAGGCACCATCCCGCCACAACCGAGTAGTAGAACATGATGCCGATCGCTACAACCCCAATGTACCCACCCATCCAGGCAAATCGAGTCCCCATCATCTGGACGAAGGAGCCAACCGTTCCCTGGCGCGTTTTCTTGCCGATGGCGAACTCGGCCATGATCAGCGGAAGGCTCCACAAGAAGAGAAACACGACCCAGGGGATCAGAAAAGTACCGCCTCCGTTAGTGGCAGCAATGCGCGGAAATCTCCAGATGTTCCCGGTTCCCACGGCAATGCCGATGACCGACAGAATCAGGCCCCAGCGCGAAGAGAAGCGTTCCCTAGTAATCATCTCGATTCGGGGGCGGAGAAGAGGGTGCCGAGTTCTCCCCTTCTTGAATCCCGCAGTTGCAGGGCTGCTAACCAAAAAGCCACTGGAGGACTCCAATCGTATTCAGGAAAACCAGCAAGATCAGGATCGGGCAGAAAAACTTGATGAACACTGGCCACAGCCTCCCAAAAAGATCCTGTCAGTGTCCCGGATCTACCTTCCTCGATTTCGGTCAAAGCAGGCTGGGTCTTCCAGACGAATCCAAGAAACAGGCAGATCATCAGGCCCCCCACAGGCAACCCGACATTGAGGAAAACATTGACCAGGGGGTCGATCCAGCTGGGGTCATAGGCTACAAACAGCGAGAGGAGGGCCCCGACCATTCCCATTCCAATGGCCGCCCGGCAGCGCTCGATGCCCCATTCGTCGAACAGGTATGCGACCGGAACTTCCAGCAGCGAAATGGTTGACGTCAGGGCTGCGATGCTCAGCAACACAAAAAAAAGGAGGCCGAGCACTGCCCCCACCGGTCCCAGCGTGTGAAAAAGGTTGGGGAGGGTGTTAAACACCAAACCCGTGCTGGAAACAAGGTTGCCCTGATCGTCAAAGATCTGAATGCCGCTGCGCTGGGCCACGAACATGGCCGGTATGATCAGAAAACCCGCCAAGAAGGCGATAGAGATGTCGGCTCCCGTCACGAAGGCGGCCGCCCGGGGTATGTTCTGCTTTCGGTTCAGATAAGAGCCATAGGTGATGAGAGTTCCAATGCCCAGGGAAAGAGAGAAGAATGCCTGTCCCATAGCGTTCAGGACCAGCCGGGGATTGATCTTGGAGAGATCCGGTTGCAGGTAAAGCCGAATCCCTTCACGACTTCCCTCCTGGAAGATCACGTAGACGATCATGGTCAGGAGAATCAGCAGCAGAGCCGGCATCATTGTCCTGGTTGCCCTTTCGATGCCCGAGCTGACACCGCCGGCCACAATCATGACCGTGGCCGTCATGAAGAGGCAGGAAAAGAGCGCATTCTTGTGCCCGTGGGAAAGATCGGACAGCACCTGGCTCAACCCGGTGGCGCCGGCTGCATAGGTGACTTCCTCGAAAACATAACCAAGTGTCCATCCGGCAATCACGTTGTAAAAGGCATGGATTCCGACACCGCAGAGAATCCCCCAGAATCCGATCAGCGGGTACACGCGGCTGCCGGGAGCCAGAGCACGAAAGGCGCCGACCGGGTTTCTTCCCGTGTGCCGTCCAATGGTCAATTCGGCGACCATCAGTGGATAGCCGACGCTGAAGCAACAGACAAGATAGACGAGCAGAAAGGCAGCCCCGCCGTTGGAGGCCACCTGGTTGGGGAACGCCCAGATGTTGCCCAGTCCAACCGCCGAGCCGGCGGCGGCCATGATAAATCCTAGTCTCGAGTTCCAGGTTCCGCGGTCGGCTGAAGCTTCCACTGTGGATGACGATGACCCTCAGGGGCCGTCAAAGTCAAACGACTCCAGGAATACAGTTGAAACCCTGCCTTCCTGAAAGTCTGGATCTGCGATGATTCTCTTGTGGAGTGAAATGGTGGTCTCGATGCCTTCGATCACGAACATGTCGAGAGCTCGATCCAGCCGCCTGATCGCCTCACTTCGGTCCCCGCCCTTCGCAATCAGCTTGGCGATCATCGAATCGTAGAAGGGACTCACGATCATGCCGGCATAGGCCATCGAATCGACACGTATTCCGGGCCCGCCCGGCGCGTGGTATGCGCTGATCTCGCCGGGTGAGGGCTGGAGTGTGCGCGGAGATTCCGCGTTGATCCGACACTCGATGCTGTGACCCTGGAGCTTGACGTCCTTCTGACGAATCGAAAGGGGAACTCCAGCAGCGATCCGGATCTGCTCCTTGATCATGTCGATCCCGGTGACCTTTTCCGTCACTGGGTGTTCGACCTGGATTCGAGTGTTCATCTCAATGAAGTAGTAGTTGCCCTGATCGTCGAACAGGAACTCGACGGTTCCGGCATTGACATACCCGATGGAGGCCACGGCACGGCTTACGCGGCTCCCCAGAGATTCGCGCAGTTCGGGCGTCATGAAGGGACTCGGGGACTCCTCGAGGAGCTTCTGATGGCGGCGTTGAACGGAACACTCTCGCTCTCCCAGATGAACGACGTTCCCATTCTGGTCAGCCAGCACCTGGAACTCAATGTGGCGGGGGCTGCTCAGGTAGCGCTCCAGGTAGACCTCATCGCTGCTAAAGGCGCTTTGCGCCTCTGACCGGGCTGTCGCGATGGCTTCAACCACCTGGTCGGGGTTTTCTACGATCCTCATGCCCCGGCCACCGCCTCCTGCAGAGGCCTTCACAATCAGTGGGAAACCAACTGAGTCCGCAGCTTCCAGCATCTCAGCCTGCGATCCGCCTACAACTCCAGTACCCGGGATGATGGGTAGCCCTGCCTGCGCAATCACTTCGCGGGCCCTGGCCTTGTCTCCCATCAGACTGATCGATTCCGAGCTCGGACCAATGAACGTAATGCCGCAGGTCTCACAGACTTCTGCGAAGTCGGGATTCTCGGCCAGGTAGCCGTAGCCGGGGTGGATTGCTTCGACGTCGGTGATTTCAGCCGCACTGATAATACTGGGAACGTTGAGGTAGCTCTCAGAGCTGGGAGCCGGGCCTATGCACACCGCCTCGTCGGCAAACCGCACGTGCAGCGAGTCCACATCCGGCTCGGAGTAGACAGCCACAGTGGGGATCTCTAGCTCCTTGCAGGCGCAGATGACGCGAAGTGCGATCTCACCGCGATTCGCTACTAGAATCTTCTTGAACATCTGATTGAGAGGAGAGTCGAATCTCAAAAAGGGCTTCGCCGTATTCTACCGGCTGGCCGTTCTCGACCAGTATCCTGACCAGTTCCCCTTCGACGTCCGATTCGATCTGGTTGAAGATCTTCATTGCCTCAATGATGCAGATGACCTGCCCGGTCTGGACGGGACTGCCTGGTTCTACCAGCGGGTTGGCGTCCGGTTTGGGTGTGAGATAAAAAGTTCCCACGATGGGAGCCGTGAACACATGAAACGGTTCAGCCTCCTCCTCGATTCCCCTTTCGGGCTGTACTTCGACACCCCCAGCCCGCTCTGTTGCTGAGGTGACCTCCCGGGCCGTGGCCGGTGGCGGCGTCACGACCCGAGGCGCTGCGTTGGTCGCTTTCTTCACGCGAATTCGCGTGCCCGCCCGTTCCAGCTCGAACTCTTCGATCTGAGATCGTTCAATCAGCCGGACGAGTTCCTCAATCTCTTTGAGCTGCATACACTTTTCCCATTCTCACAAGAGTCGCCATTGTCTTTGGTCGCAGAGGATTAGTCAATCTTCTTCGGGATCAGCCGGTAGAGAGCGGTCTCCCTGCTAACGGTCGAGGCTCCGGGCCCTCACGGAATCCGCAGCACTTCGCAACTGGATTCCGTGACGATGACAGCGTCCTCCCACCTCACGCCGTACTGGCCTGGAAGATAAATTCCCGGTTCCACCGTAAAGACCATGCCTGGCTCCAAGAGGACGGAAGAGTCTCTGTGAATCCGGGGCAACTCGTGAATCTGCAGTCCCAGGCCGTGGCCGAGACCGTGTCCAAAGTGTTCTCCATGGCCGTGCTCGGCGATGTAATCCCGGGCCAGAGCGTCAATTGCGGCAGCGGGTATTCCCGGTCGGACTGCCACGATTGCCCTGGCTTGTGCCTCCTTGACGATCCTTAGTTCGTCGGGTTCGTCGGAACCCTCGGGCAGGCACACCCTGGTGGTGTCGCTATGGTAACCGCCCAGGACAGCTCCAAAGTCGACCAGCAGCAGAGAGGAATCATCGATCCGCTTGGCAGTTGGCCGGGCATGAGGCAGCGAGGAACGAACATCGCCGGCCACGATGGTTTCAAAAGCGGGTCGATCAGCCCCTGCCTTCCGGAGTTGATATTCGAGCAGGCCTGCCAGTTCCAGCTCCGTTCCCTTCCAGACAAAGTCTCCAAGCATCCTATGGTACCCAGTGCCTGCCACCTCGAAGGCCCGACGGATTTCCACTAGTTCATCCTGGCTCTTGATCTGGCGCAGGCGTTCGACCAGCCCAGAGGTTGCGATGAGTCTCTTCCTAGAGGGCCCCGACTCCAGGGTTTTCACAAGCCCATAGGTCAGGTGATCCCCTTCAAATCCCAGCCGCCCCTTCTGCTTTTCAGGTCCTCCCAAGAGAAACTCCGCTAACGACGTGTCGGGTATTCGGCGTGCTAACTCCACCCGGCAGTTGACTGCCCGTTGGGACGCCTCTTCAAAGTACCTCGCATCCACCAGAAGGGTGGTGTCTCCCTCCCAGGTGACGCCAAAGGCGATGCTGGCGTCGAGGTTGAACAGATAGCGGATGTTGGCTCGGCTCGAGGTGAGGAAGCCATCCAGCTCACTCTTTTCAACTGCTTTCAGAAAGCGGCGGTAACGCACCTGGAATTCATTCATAATTATGAGTAATTAAGGGGGACTGAGTAATTACGGGGACAGTCTACTCTGTCCCCTTGTATTGTCGCTCTCTTTTTCCTCTGGATCCTGCTGCTCGACAGGAGGTGCCAGCCTGGACTGTTCACGCAAAAAGTCGAAGGTCTGGATCTTGGAGGTCAGAAAAAACAGAATCTCCCGAGTTTCCCGTTGTTTGGAAGTCTTGCGAAAAGCCTCTCGGAGTATGGGAATTCGGGCCAGTCCCGGAAGTCGGCTCTCGGATTGCCGGTCTGTCTCAACAAGTATCCCCCCGATCACCGCAGTTCCTCCGTCGGGAACCAGGACAACTGTGTCGGCCTCGCTGGTGAGGATCGTAGGAATCCCGAAGACGGTCTGGGTGAAATCGGGAACATTGTTCTCCAGTTTGAGCTTGAGGAGAACGGTTTTCTGACCGCTTATCCGGGGTCTGACGGTCAGCCGCAAAGCGGCTGTCTCAAAGCGGACCCGGGTCGAGAAGTTCGAATGAACCGGTATGGGGATCTTGGAGCCCTGCGTGATGATCGCTTCCGTGTTGTTCTGGGCGGTGACCCGTGGTTTGGAGAGCATGCGTGCCTTACCCTTAGTCTCACCGGCGCTAAGTATGGCATCCAGCCTGAGAGTGTCAATGAGGCGGCCGCTCACGAACGACAGCACTCCCTGGCTTACCGAACTCGGGTTTTGAAAACGCCCTGCCGCCCGATTTCTCGCCCCGGGAGAGCCGACTTGAAATCCGAACTCGGTACCAATCTCCCTGGCAAAGCCGGTTGTCACCTCCACAATTCTGGCCTCGATCTCAACCTGGGGATCGGCAACGTCCACCACCAAGAGCATTTTCTCGAGGCGCTCCAGGTAAGCCTCCAGATCCGTGACAAACAATGTGTTTGTTCTCTCGTCAACCACTAGTGTTCCCTGCTGAGAGAGAAAGGCACCGCGCTTCTGAATCTGTTCAGACAAGGTCTTTGCGTTGCTATGGTTGAGCTGCCGTACCAGAGTTCGTACGGGTGCCGCTTGTTTTCTGGCTGCACTCTCCGGTTGGTGCGCTTCCTCCTCTTTTTGGGCGGTCTGGCGAGTCATGATTCGGATGAGCTCGCCGCCATCGGTTTTGGCCAGCTGGTAGCTCTCCAGCACGGTTTCCAGGATCCGGGTGGCCCCTAACCTGGTGACGTCCAGGGTCAGGGACCCTTTCACATCGGGATCGACCACGATGTTCAGATCCGACAGTTGTGCCAGCAGGCGGAAAAAGTCGGAGAGTGGAGCGCCTGACAACCTCATGGAAATCAAGCCGTCCGCTTCGGCTTGCCCGCGTTCCAAGGGGAGTTCGATCGACTCGGGATCCGTAAGAATGTAGGTCATGCCGTTTTTTCCGTCGACGAGAAGGAGGCGGAGATGTCCCCGTGCACCCGTTCCTCGAACCCTCGCTTCGGGAATCCGAGCCTGATGGCCATCCACTCTGCCTACGTTTGAAGTTGGCGAACGGCCCTGTTGTTTTTCCACCCGCGCGGGAGAAAAAGGATCAACAGGGGGGCCTTGTCCCAGGACCGTCACGCTGACCTGCACGATCAACAGCAGGATCCAAGGCCCGGCGTTCCGGCGCCCGCTTTGGCCCCCGGTTCGGCTCATCGGATATCGTCCTTGGCGGTGGGAGCAGCGAGATGAAGAGACAGCCGCAGCAGCCGCGGTGACTTGTTCCGGGCTGAGACCGGGCTCATCGTCAGACTCCGGATGTGGATGATCCGCTCAGAACTGCTCATCTTTCTGAGAAAGATCAGCAGCGGTTGAAAAGAAGCTTTGAGGTCACATTTCCAGTATCTGAGGGAACCCGATTGCCCTTCCATGGAAGCAGCTGAGAAGGTCTCGATGCGTACCTTTGCGGTGCGCGCGATACGGTCTATGTACGGCAGGAGAGATCCATCCGCCTGCGCGACCCAGAGCATCCGACTCAGGGTGCGCAGCTCGCGCTCCAGAGCAGGCAGTCTTTGTTCGAGTTCACGGAGGCGGGCCTCTTCGTCATGGATTCCGACCAGGCCCGCTTGGGCTTTCTCGATCTTCTGTCGCAGGCGGACGGATTTCTGTTTCACGGAAGAGACATAACCGAACCACACCCACAGGGAAACGATTGCAGAGACGGCAATCGGCAACTTCAGCCGGCCTCGCGTCGCCTTGTGAGAAGCTGGCCGAACGGGTTCACGGATTCTCATTGGGTTCCAACACAACCTTCATTTCGAACTCCCAGATTCCTGTTTCCTTGTCCAGGGAACGGCTGCGGAGCAGTACCTGCTTGAGAAGTGGGGATTGCTGGAGGGATCGAACGAGAGCTCCGACCGGGGCTGCCTGAAGAGATCGTCCTCGGATCAGCACTCCTGACGGGTCCAGGTGGACTCGGCGCAGCCATAGACCTCGTATTCTCGAGGTGCTCTGCTCAAGCGTCTCCAGCAAATGCGCGGTCCGAGTTCGGCGTTGATCCAGGTTTCGGATGGCTTCGGCGGCGGCCTGAAGACGTCGCTCTCGCCCTTGTCGAGCCTGTAGTTGCTGCCCAATTCTCCGGGCCACACCCAGTTGGCGATCCAGTGCCTGCAGTTGCTCCAGTTGGCGGCCAGTCTCCCGGGAAGCTCTCAAACCCCACACCACCAGAAGCAACGGGGGCAAGGCGACAGAAAGAGCAGCCCTGAGGAGGAGCCGAGAGCCAACGGAAGGAGGTTTGCCCAGGCCGTCGCCAACTCCCGCTCCTGAATCCGACCCGGGGCGAATCATGACGATGTCGGCATGTCGCAACTCCTTTTCCCCCATGCTGTTCACCTCGGCTAGCAGTCTGCTCAAGAACGCTTTTTTGAGGAGGAGGCGGCTTGCCCGATTCCCGGGTCGGCGGCCCGATCCTGCTATCTCAATGAACGCCACAGCGAGGGAAAAGTGCGAGCCTGAAAGGCCTCGTTTTACGGGGCGATTGGCCAACTGGCCTAGCCTTGACAGCGGAGGAGGGGCTCCTGTACATTTGGCGTTTACTTTTTCTCGTTGGTTCTCGTTGGAAGGGCGAGGGATGAAGACATTTGTACCTAAGCTGAAAGATATAACGCAAGACTGGCATCTCGTGGACGCAGAGGGACTGGTCCTGGGGCGTCTCGCGTCGCGGATTGCATCCATCTTGATGGGCAAGGAAAAACCGACCTACACGGATTTTCTCGATTGTGGAGATTTTGTCATCGTAGTGAATGCCGAAAAGGTTCGGCTGACGGGAACCAAGCTCTCGGACAAAATCTATTATCGGCACAGTGGGTACCCGGGCAGCCTGAAACAGATGACCGCTGCTGAAGTCTTGGAGAGACATCCGGACCGCTTGATTCGGTCTGCAGTCAAAGGGATGCTTCCCAGGAACAAACTGGGACGGAAGATGCTCTCGAAACTGAAGGTATATGCAGGCGGCGACCATCCTCATCAGGCCCAGCAACCCAGGACGCTGTCGCTACTATGAACACGATCGAAAAGGTTCAATACTACGGAACCGGCAAGCGCAAGACAGCGACTGCCCGAGTATTTCTGATGCCGGGAACCGGGCAGTTTGTCGTGAATCACGCCGACTATCAGGAATATTTCACGAGCCAGACGCAGCAGAAGACCGTCGGGGAAGCTCTCCAGGAGACTGGACTCTCCGAGAAATTCGATGTCTATGTGAACGTAAAGGGCGGCGGAATGACCGGGCAGGCGGGGGCAATTCGAATGGGCCTGGCGCGGGCGCTGCTGGATTTTGATCCAGAACTTCGACCCCAGCTGAAGAAAGCCGGCTTTCTCAGAAGGGATCCTCGAATGAAGGAGCGGAAGAAGTACGGTCAGCCCGGTGCCAGGAAGCGGTTTCAATTCTCTAAGCGGTAGATTCGGAGGACTTCTTGGCGGCCATTTCTATAAAGCAACTTCTCGAAGCTGGTGTTCATTTCGGACATCAGACGCACCGCTGGAACCCCAAGATGCGCGATTACATCTTTGGGGAGCGAAACGGCATCTACATCATCGACCTGCAAAAGACGTTGGGGCTTTTCAAGGAGGCTGTCCAGTTTGTCTCGGATGTCTCAGCCAGTGGCCGATCCATCCTCTTTGTCGGGACCAAGCGACAGGCCCAGGAAGCGGTTGAAGAGGAAGCCACTCGGTGTGGAATGTTCTTCGTGACAAATCGCTGGTTGGGTGGTCTTCTGACTAACTTTTCGACCATCTGCAACAGTCTCAAACGCTACGAAGAGCTGGAAACCATGAAGACCGATGGTTTTTATCAGAAGGTGTCCAAGAAGGAAGCGGCCCGGCTGGACCGGGAGCGAAAGAAGCTGGAAAAAAACCTTCGCGGTATCCGTGAGATGAACGGGTTGCCGGCTGCCCTGTTTGTAGTCGATACAGAAAAGGAATCGATCGCCGTCAAAGAGGCTGGCCGCCTGGGGATCCCCGTGGTCGCGCTGGTTGATACGAATTGCGACCCTACGCCCATTGACTACGTCATACCCGCCAACGATGACGCGCTGCGGTCAGTTCGCTTGATCACCTCAACGATCGCCGAGGCGATCCGTGCCGGCCGTTCAGTGTATGAGGCAAGGGTGGCAGCAGAGGTAGAAGCGGCGGAAGAGCGAGCCGCCCAAGAGGCTGCGGCCCGAGAGGCCGCACAAAAAGCCAAAGAAGAAGCTGCTGCCGCTGCTGAGGCGGCAACGGAGGCGGCAGCCGCAGCGGCAGCCGCGCTTGCACTGAGTGAGGTGCCGAAGGCCGCTCCCGAAGTGGTTGAACCACCTGTCGAGGAAGCGAAGACCACTGCTGCCGAAGCAGCCCCTGAAGCTGAGGCGGCCCTTGAAGCTGAAGCAACTACTGAGGAAGAGCCGCCAGCTGAGGAGGTTGTATCTGGGGAGGCATCCGCCAGTGAAGAAAAAGCCGCTCCCGATCAGGATGCTGATGCTCCAGAGGAATCCGTGGCGGAAGAAAGCCCCTCCGAGAGCGGTATGTCGGTAGAGGTGGAAACAGTGGAAGCGCCGCCTGCCAAGAAGCGCCCAGCCAAGAAGAAGGCAGCCAAGGCGAAGAAGCCCGAGGCTCAGGAAGCTGCAGAAGGAGCAGACGGTCCCGCAGAATCGACTGAAGCGGTGGCGGGAACGGCCTCAGAAGTCTCGGCGAAGAGCTAAGTACCTACTACTCTTCGGCCTAATTCCATTGAACAGCGGAGGACCAGTGATGGGGATAAGTGCCCAACAAGTCAAAGAACTACGTGAGAAGACCGGCGCGGGAATGATGGACTGCAAGCAAGCCCTCGTAGAGGCCGATGGCGACATGGACAAGGCCGTTCGGATTTTGCGGGAGAAGGGAATTTCTGCCGCCGCAAAGAAGGCGACCAGAACTGCACGGGAAGGACTGGTGGGCGAGTATATTCACGCGGGAGGCAAGCTAGGAGTTCTGGTTGAAGTGAACTGTGAGACCGACTTTGTAGCTCGCACCTCCGACTTCCAGAAACTGGTCCGGGACATTGCCATGCACATTGCCGCCTCCAATCCCTCCCACGTGCGTTCAGACGAGGTTCCGGAAGAGGAGGTCACCAGGGAAAGTGAAATCTACCGGAGCCAGGCTCAAAAGGAAGGCAAACCGGATCACATAGCAGACAAAATTGTTGAAGGACGGTTGAAGAAATACTATTCTGAAGTCTGCCTGTACGATCAGGCTTTTGTAAAAGATCCGGACGTTACAGTCGAAGAGCTGGTTAGGTCGATGGTCGCGAAGCTTGGCGAAAACATCCTGGTGCGCCGATTTGCCCGCTTCAAGATAGGAGAGTAGTCTCCGGGCCCATCAACCCGGGCGGCGCCTCTTCGGAGACTCCACAGATATGGCCCCAGACGCGGTCAAAGAGAAAGAAGCTCAACGGCCCCGTTCTGTTTTTGCAAAGCCCAAGTTCAAACGCGTCCTCATGAAACTGAGTGGTGAGGCGCTCATCGGGTCCCAGACCTTTGGTGTCGACCCTGCCATGATGGAGGACCTTGCCCAGGAGATCCAGGAGGTCCACCAGCTCGGCGTGGAGATCGCCATTGTAGTCGGTGGCGGCAACATCATCCGGGGTGTGAACGTCAGTCGGGCCGGGTTCGATCGGGCCACCGGCGATTACATGGGGATGCTGGCCACTGTCATTAACGCCCTGGCCCTTCAAAACGCACTCGAGAAAGTGGGCACCTTTACCAGGGTTCTGAGCGCAATCCACATGGCTGAAGTGGCAGAGCCCTTTATCCGGCGACGAGCCATCCGCCATCTGGAAAAACGCCGGCTCGTGATTCTGGCTGCCGGTACAGGAAACCCTTATTTTTCCACCGACAGCGCTGCTGCCCTTCGTGCTATGGAAATCAAGGCGGACATTATTCTCAAAGGCACCAAAGTGGACGGTGTTTACGACTCGGATCCGAATCTGAACTCGGATGCGCGTTTTCGGGAAAGAGTGAGCTACGACGAAGTCCTGAATCAGAAGCTCGCTATTATGGATGCCGCGGCCATTTCGCTGTGCCGGGACAACCATCTGCCCATCATCGTCTTCAACCTGAGAAAAGCCGGGAACATCAAGGACGTTGTTCTGGGCAAACAGGTGGGATCGCTGATCACCGACTAGTGCTCCGTTCTGAAGATTACGCAACAATTGCTACGCTATTTCCTCACATGGAGTACGAAGGACTATGATTTCGTCACTGCTGGCGGAGACCCGGGGACGCATGGACAAGACGATTGGCGATCTGACCCGCAGTCTATCCACGATTCGAACGGGACGCGCCTCAGTCCATTTACTCGATCACGTAGTGGTCAATTACTACGGTACGCAGACTCCCATCAACCAGCTGTCCACCCTGCACGTTCCTGAGCCCAGTCTCATCACGGTTCAGCCCTGGGACATTTCTCAGATCGGCGAAATTGAGAAGGCCATCCTGGCTTCGGATCTCGGAGTCAATCCGGCAAACGACGGTAGATTGATCCGGCTACCGATCCCTCCCCTGACCCAGGAGAGACGGGAAGAACTGGCCCGACACGTCGGCAAGATCGCAGAAGAGCACCGGACTGCACTGCGAAATGTCAGGCGCGACTCGAACGACGCGCTCAAGAAGGCATTGAAGAAAAAAGAGATTTCGGAAGATGAGGAATACCGAAGCCTTGGAGAAGTACAGAGGGTGACCGACGAGTTTGTGCACAAGGTCGATGAGTTGGCCGCCCGGAAAGAGAAAGAGATCCTTGAGGTCTGATCTTGTAAAAGGCTGAAACTTTGGCCTTTCCCTGTCGTCTCCTAAGGGGGAGACATCTTCTCGAGTAGCGATGACAGATCCGGAACGCTTCAAGAACGAAACGGAGGATTCAGAGAGAATCTCCAGCCACCATCGCGTGGGCTCTCTGACTGAGCTGAAGAGCTGGACTCGGGACATCTTTTTTGCAGCTCTGACAGCGATTCTGATAGTTGTGTTTGTGGTCCAGCCCGTGCGGGTTGAAGGGACCAGCATGCAGCCGAACCTCGCCGACCAGGAGAGGATCTTTGTGAACAAGTTCGTGTACCACCTGAGCGACATTGAGCGGGGAGATGTAGTCGTCTTCTGGTACCCGAAGGACCGCTCGAAGTCTTTCATCAAGCGAGTTATCGGGTTGCCGGGCGAAATTGTGGAGGTTCGCCAGGGCACCGTTTATGTCGACGGCAAACCGCTCCAGGAGCGCTACCTCTTTTCGGAGTATGCCGACTACTACTCCTATTCTCCTGTGAAGGTTGGCTGGGACAGTTATTTTGTGATGGGGGACCACCGAAACTCCAGCAACGACAGCCGGCACTGGGGTTGCGTCCCTGCAAGCTCGATCTTCGGTAAGGCGATCTTCCGCTACTGGCCCGTCTCCAAAATGGGCCTGGTTGACTAGCCCGGATTATGCAAGAGATCTGAATCCGAGTGAGATTTGGGTCCAGAAAAAAAGCCGTAGCTCTCTGATATAAAAGGGTTTACATAAAAACAACCCTAAACAGGAGCTACGGCTATGTTGAAAACAGTCTGCCAGAATACCCTGCCATTTCACAGCCACAGAGACATCACAGCTCGTTTTGATGGGGGGAGCCTCACTTCCGACGCAGGATGGTTGTTGTTTGGATCGCTGGATCGGCAACATCGATTGTGCGAGGGCTTCAGTTCGTGTATTGCGGAAAGCCGGGACCGACGCTACATTCGTCATGACCTGTTGAAGTTGATCCGACAACGAGTGTTGCAGATCGTGGCCGGCTACGAAGACTGTAATGACGCCGATACGCTGCGCTCGGATCCGATGCTCAAGACAGTCTGTGATCAGTTGCCCGAGAGCGATCCCGATTTGGCCACCCAGCCGACTTTCTCCCGCTTGGAGAACTCCGTCACCAAGAAGGATCTGATGCGTCTGAGCCGGTGGCTGCTACGCCGTTATGTGCGCTCCCTGAAGAAGAGACGTCCCGCCAAGATCATCCTGGATCTGGACAGTACCGACGACCACACTCACGGCCAACAGGAGTTCGCCTTCTACCACGGGTATTACCGAAACCACATTCTGCATCCTTTGCTGATCTTCGATGCCGCCACGGGAGACCTGGTCTGTGCCGTGTTGAGACCTGGCAACAAGGGGGCTGCCTCTCACATCGTGCCCATTCTGAAGCGCGTCGTGGAGGCCATCCGACAAGCAGTGGGGACGGATGTCGAGATTGAGATTCGGGCCGACAGCGGCTTTGCCACGCCTCGGCTCTACGAGTTCTGTGAAGGTGAAGAGAATCAACTCCAATATGTCATTGGGTTAAGTCGCAACCCTCGCCTGCAGCGAGTGGTCGAGCCCCTGCTGGATTCGACTCGGCTGCAGTTCGTTGAGCGGGAGGAAAAACAGCGTCAGTTTGACGAGTTTCTTTATCGAGCCAACAGCTGGGATCGATCCCGTCGCGTCATTGTCAAAGTGGAGGTCGATCAGCGCGGGATCAATCGTCGCTTTGTGGTCACCAACCGGGACGATCTCTGCTCCCAATCACTTTATGACCACTACACCGACCGAGGGCAGACCGAGAACTTCATCAAGGCCTTTAAGAATCATCTGAGCATGGACCGACTCAGCTGTCATCGATTCCTGGCCAACCAGTTTCGACTCCTCCTGCATGCACTGGCTTACCAGATGTTCGTGCGCCTGCGCGACTATCTGCACGGAACCCCCTGGCACAAGCTCGAAATCGAAACCTTACGTCGTCGTGTCCTCAAGATCGGGGCCCGGATCCGACAAACCACTCGACGCATCTGGGTCCATCTTTCCTCAGCCTTTCCCGAACAACCCCTCTTTCACCTCGTCTTGAGTCGCCTGAACTCCAGCTAGCTTCTCCCAGTTCCCCGAAAAACCGCTTCCGACACTCATCCAGGCCCAGATCTGTCTGAAATTCACTCCCCCAACCACTCAAACGCCTCGCCAACCGATATTCTTCGCAAATCCGCCTGTCACAACTGCCCGCTTCCGAGTTGGGCCACTTCTCGAGCCCTTTTTCAACAGCGGATTACGGTTCTTGCATAATCCGGGTTAGTCCTATTCGTTTCAACAAGGGTGCTAGTGCCAGGCCCTACCGTCTCGTGGGTTCACTTCTAGCCATTTACAAGGCGGGTGAGTTTGTCCGCGATCTGGCCGCCATCTCTGAGCAGGCACGCAGTGCCGGAGGTGATGTGAATGATGAAATCAGACCTTAGCGATGTTTTCCCGTCGTATCAATTACCCGTTTACATTAAAACTGCTTTCCGGGTTGATTTCCCGCAGTCTCGAGAAAGGTGCCAGTGGCAGATCATAGCCCTTGTGAACCGCCTTTGCCGTGACGGGATCTCTGTCATGATCCTGGCCGTTTTCACACCGTTCGATGAGATTCGCCATGGCCCAGCCGACGACAGGAGCCGTCTTGAACTGGTTGCCGCTGGTTCCGACCGCCATGTAGAAGCCCTCCAGGTCCGACCTGTCATAGATTGGAATCCAGTCATCACTCACATCGTAGAGATCCGCTATGCCCTTGGGTCGGTTGGGTATCTTCAAATCGGGAATCCGCCTGGCCGCTCGATAGACCTGGGCTTTCCATTGAGCTTCCGTCACATTCCGGTTGAAATTGTCCGGGTCTTCCACCCATTCTTGTTCATCGCACTCCGGGTCCTCGCTCCCCACCAGGATGCTGTTTCCGGTGTCCGGCCGCAGGTAGATGCGGTTGTCGCCGTCCGAGGTGTGAATCCCGTCCTTTCCAAAGTCAAAGCCTTCCGGCGCCACCACGTGATGCACCTCGTGCCGCAAAGCCATGGTCTTGATGTTCATCATCTCCTCGACACCGGCCAGGCGGTTGATGATGAAGGAGTGGGGGCCGGCGCAATTCACGACCACCGGAGCGTCAATTCTGTCTCCGCTCTTCAGGGTCACGCCCTGGACTCTTCCATTCGATCTGCGGATCTCACTGACCTCCTGATTGAAGAGGAACTTTGCTCCCTTTGCCTCGGCTCCTCGCATGACATTGTGGGTGGCCAGACTGGTATCCGTGCAGTAGCCCGATTCCGGTGTGAAAATCGCTCCTTCGATATCCCGGTTCGGCTTCTCCCAGAACTTCTTGTCGTCGGGCCGAGTGGGGGGGTAATAGGATTTCGTATCAAAAATCGGGATTCTGCCCTGCAACTGCTCATTCGTCCATTCTTCGTATTCCACGCCCACCTTGCGGTAGTGTCGCAGGACCTTTTCGTAGTTGTGCCCTTTGGTTTTGAGGAGGACCGTCCCACAGTTAATGTACTGGGCCAATCCGAGCTCATCTTCCGTGCCGATGTGGTTCTCCCAGTCCAGCCAGTAGAAGAATCCCTCGTAGGCAAAACGGACGCCCGCCTCGGTGGAATAGTGGGCCCGGATCACACCGCAGGAGCCGGCAGTGGATCCATAGCCCGCCGTGTGCAGTTTCTCAATGCTGAGTGTCCGGAACCCCTTCTTACTCAACTCCAGGGCAATCGACGATCCGATGATCCCCGCACCGATGATGATGATATCCGGGTTCTGACGCATTCCTCCGTCTCCCAGTCAAAAAGAAAACGAAATCGATTCGAATGGCGCATAGATTAGCCCGGGAGTGCTTGTCATTGCAACAGTTATGGATCGCCTGCAGGGCCGGCATGTTCCGAGGGACCGCCATTGAGGATATTCCGGATGGCAAAGAGTGGGAGCGGCCGAAAGCGTCGGGATCAACCAACGAGCCGGATCTCACTCGTTCTTCAATTCCGCAGAGCCGGCCGAAGTACTTCCCTCTTCCAGGACAACCAGTTCCCGGGGTTGGAGATCGCCGAGAGAATCCCGGATTCCGCTGGGCCAGTAAACCGTCACCTCCAGGGGCCCCTGGTAGTCTCCCAGGCCAAAATGGGCCCGGTAGTCACTGGCCGACAGATAACTTCCGGCTGAAGTGACCTGGGTTACCAGGCGTTTCCGACCGGCTTTCAGCTCCACAAGAGCCCCGAATCCGTTTCGGTTGGACTTCTTGCCGACCAGTCTCAGTTGCAGCCAGGAATTCGGGTCGCCGCCATCGTTTCGCAGGAGACCCGGGCTTCCGCCACAATTGCTGACCAGCACATCCAGGTCTCCGTCGTTGTCGTAATCTCCCCAGGCCAGCCCCCGGCTCACCTGAGGGACGCTCAAGGCCTCTCCACGCTCAGAAGTGACGTCCTGGAAGTGGGCGCCCACGTTCTCCAGCAGAAGTTTCGGTTGTCGGTAGAGCGCATCTGCACGAACCGCGCTCGCGTTGTCCTGGATGTGGCCATTGGCGACCAAGAGATCCAGATCTGCATCGTTGTCCACATCCATCATGGCCAGGCCAAATCCGACAAACGGCCGGGTGGGAAGCAGGATGCCGGTAAGGGAGCTCATGTCTTCGAAGAAACCGTCACCTCGGTTCCTGTAAAGAGCCAGGTATTCCAGCTCGAAATTGGTCACCCCGATGTCCAAAAGCCCGTCACTATCGTAGTCCGCGGCCACGGTTCCCATGCCCGCCTGAGGCTCCCCGTGCTCGTCAAGAGCAGTTCCCGACAACAATCCCATCTCGGAGAAGGTCCCATCGCCCTCGTTTTTGAAGAGAAAATTGTCGACTTGGTCGTTGGCCACGTAAATGTCAACCAGACCATCCCGGTTGTAGTCCAGCGATACCACCCCCAACCCCTTGCCTCCAGGTAGAGCGATGCCGGCTTCCTGGCTGACGTCGGTGAAGGTGCCGTCGCCATTATTTCGATACAAAACGTCGGATACGCCGTTGTAAACCTCCGGTTTACAGTAGGTCACGATCGATTCAACACGACAGATTTTATTGTTCTCAAACGATTGGTCGAGGTAGCTAGCCACATAGAGGTCCAAATCTCCGTCATTGTCATAGTCGAGGAAGGCCGCACTGGTACTCCATCGACCATCTCCCCCAACCCGCGCCACCGGGGTCACATTGCCAAAGGTTCCGTTGCCGTTATTGCGATAGAGGATGTCCGGCCCGCCAAAATGGGTGAGAAAGAGATCGTCAGAACCATCGTTGTTGTAATCTCCCACGGCGACGCCCATGCCGTAGTGCCGGTTAGACTCAATTCCCGCTTTGCCGGCCACCTCCTGGAAGGTACCGTCTCCCTGGTTCCTGTACAATGGGTACTGACCGGGTACATCCTTTACAAAACAAACCGGGTACATGGTTTACACAGTGGAGTTAGAGCATAGGGCAGGAAAGGAGAGGCCCTATGCCCTGGCTGGAGACCCAAGCTGTGGAACAACGGTTTCGTTTTGTTATGGATGTGAAAGCTGGAATGTACACACTCAGTGAGCTGAGCAAACGGTATGGGGTGAGCCGTCAAACAGCCTACAAGTGGTGGAATCGGTACAAGCAAGAAGGCCTGGAGGGACTGACGGATCGCTCTCGAATTCCCCACTACTGTCCTCACAAGACCCCGCCAGAGCTGGAGCGGGAGATTGTGCAGCTGCGCAAACGCCATCCCACTTGGGGGCCAGTCAAGATCATTCAGCACTTAGAGAAGCTTCGTCCACAGTTACCTCTTCCAGCTTTCTCAACTGCCGGGGAAATCCTCAAACGTCATGGACTGATCAAGCCCCGGCGCCGGCGCCGGCGCTGGGCCCACCCGGGGCGGCCTATCGTCGAAATCCGAAACTGTAACGATGTCTGGACGGCCGACTTCAAGGGAGAGTTTAAAACCGGCAACGGGCAGTGGTGTTATCCCTTGACGATCCTCGATCCCTACAGCCGTTATCTATTGGCCTGTAGTGCCAAGACTTCGACTCAACACACGGGTGCAATGCCTGTCTTCGAGCAACTGTTTCGTCGCTGCGGTTTACCTCAACAGATCCTCACTGACAACGGGGCACCCTTTTCCTCTACCGCCTTATGTGGTCTCTCACGTCTGGCTGTGTGGTGGATCAAGCTGGGAATCCAGCCGCTGCGAATCCAACCAGGTCAACCGCAGCAGAATGGCCGTCATGAACGCATGCATCGCACCCTCAAGGCAGAAACCACTCGCCCCGCTGCTGGCACCCTGCCGGCTCAGCAGCAACGCTTTGATCGCTTCCAGCGCTACTACAATCAGAAACGACCTCACCAGGCGCTGGACGGAAGAACGCCCTCGGATCTATACAGACCTTCCTCAAGGCCTTATCCCCATCAACCACCTCAACTCGAGTACCCGGCTCACTTTCTGGTTCGTAAGGTAAACAAGATCGGCCGGATCAAACTCAAATCACGATCCCTGTTCCTAAGTAACACGCTCAACGGTGAATGCGTCGGTTTGGAGGAAATCGACGACGCTATCTATAGCATCTACCTGGGCCATGTCTTGCTGGCCCGCTTTGATTGGAGAGAATGGAAAATCTATCCTTGAATCTGTAAACCATGTACCCGGTCTAATCTGTAGTAAACCATCTACCCGGTTGCTGCAGTGTGTGATCGAAGGAGAGACTCTTATCGGTGCCCGGAGTCCAGCCGCCGTTGACAAGAAAAATATCCGGGTGGCCGTCGGCGTCAAAGTCCAGAAAGGCGCAGCCCGACCCCATGGTTTCAACGAAGTACTTGTGGGGCGTAGGTGAGTTCCGGTGGAGGAACCTGATGCCGGCTTCCGCGGTCACGTCAGCGAAGGAGAAGGAGGAATCAGATGACCCGATCAGGTCTCGAGCTTCCAATCCAAGCAGCACGAAAAGCAGGGGGTAAGCCGCCAGTGATCGCCTCTGCATTACTCGGGATTCCTTGCGCTCATGAGTCGAAGGTAGATGTTTCTTTCCGTTTCGCTCTCCTCAACTGCTCCAATGTTGCGTAGAGCGGCGGAAAGATTCAGGTGAGGGATGGGATCGTCGGCATCGAATTGAATGGCCCGACGATAGGCCAGGATGGCGGCACGATAGTCGGCCCGGGCAAAAAGCAGATTTGCCAGCAGATTGTGGAAGTCCGCTACGGCAGGGCTCAAGTCAATGGCTGTCCTGATGGCATCGACAGCGGTCGCAGGGTCGCGCTGCTCCAGGCACTTGGCCAGCAAGAAGTGGTATTCGGGATCAAGCGGATACAGCCGGATGGCCTGTCGAATTCGATCCTCTGCGCGTTGAGCATCACCCCGAAGGAAATCGATCTGGGCCAGACCATGCAGCGCCGAATGCAGGCCGGGCGAGATTTGAATCGCCTTCAGGAAGAACGAATAGGCTTCCCCGGGCTGGTCCTGGAGGAGACCCTCTTCGTAATACGCCTGAGCCTCATTCCGCGCTTCCCGGGCCGCCGGCCTCAGGGATTGAAAGCGTTCCAGAGCCGAGACAGCCTCCTCCTTCATTCCCAGCTTGCGGTAGGCATCAGCCAACAGATAATACGGTTCCTTGAAGTTCGGGTTGTCTTTCAGGGCCAGCTCCAACTGGACAATGCCCTCTCGATACTGTCCAAGTTTGAGGAGAACGAAGGCCAGGTCTTTACGGACATCCGGTCGGGTAAGACGTAGCTCAATGGCCTTTTGTAGATTCTCAACAGCCCGGGGAAAAGTCGCGTAATCACTGCTGTACAGCAAACCAAGTTCCAGGTAGGCGTCCGGGAACGACGGGTTCAACTCCAGAGATCGCTCTAATCCATTCCTCGCTTTCTCGAAGTGACCCAGTTCATTGTGACTCAATCCCAGCAGATAATGTCCGTAGCTGTCGCCGGGGCGCATACGCACGTATTCCTCGGCCAGTCTCAACGCCAGATCGGTCTTTCCTGCCTGGAGATAGACCCGGCACAGCAGCCGGATGCCTGCAAGAGAATCCGGAGCTGTTTGTAGTAGGGCCCGCAGCACTTCGGCTGCCTCTTTGTTTTGCCTGCAGTGAAAGAAAATCGAGGCCAGTGCCAGCGCGGGCTCCTCTGAGCTCCTGTCCAGGCGAACAGCCTCCCGGTACTCCCCGATTGCTTTCAGGAAGAGACTCTGGCTCTCATAGAGAAGCCCCAGCTGGTAATGGAGCCTGGGATCTCGAGAGTCCGAGCGAAGACGATCCTGGAGCAGCCGTAAAGACAGCTGGAACTTCTCCTGGTCAAACGGCGAGCCGGGAGCCCACTGCTCAGGCGTCCCACAGGGCGCCGGGGAGTGGGCGCCGGGGAAGTCCTTCGGAGAGGTTTGCAACAACCCTGCTCCCAGCCCCGTTTGGACGACGAAAAAGAGAACCAAGCTGGGCACAACCAAGCGCGGCATAGGATGTTACTTTAACCTAGACTAGGGGACTGTAACACCTGAATCGCTAGCGCCTAGGGTCATGAAGGTGTGAGGGGGCCCGGGGCCGCGGTCGGAAATTTTAACGCCCGCCTCCCCGGGCCCCCTCCCACTTTCATTAGTGCCCAACGAGCGGCCCTCGACCCCGATCTCTGCGTTGCGCCCGCGAATCGGTTCGGACCACGGAGGGTCCTACCACGTTCCAGGTAATCTACATCCTTCTTAGCCTGATCCCGTACAGGTTCATCAGGTTTTCGCCTTTCAGGGTCAAGGGCTTTATTTCAAGCACGGCGGGACCCTCTTCGAGTGAAAGCGTTCCCACACTCACCGGCCGAGAGATGCTTCTGGCAGCGGTAGCCCTTACAAGGTATGAAAGCTCGGCCGGGCCGATTCTGATGAGGATTTTCGACCCCGCTTCCTCCGGCGCGCATCCGTAGTCGAAGATGACCTCGTAACGACCGGGTTGTATCACCTCGATCTGCCAGCGAAGGGAGGTCCCGAGGTCGCTCCACCGTTCGATGACATCGCGGAAGTATCGGTTGAAGGTGAGTTTGACATCCGGCCCCGTCGGATCGGCACGAAGGAGCTCGATCTCGACCGGGTTTTCCTGGTCGTGTCCCACTTCGATGGCTTCCAGAGAATAGTCCTGTCCATGGGTCACATCGGAGAACCAGGTTGCAAAACGCAGCCGCAGCCGCTGGGCGACCTCCGGGTTGAGAGCAGCAAGGTCCCTGCTTTCCCCCGGATCCTGACGCAGATTGTAAAGCTCATCGCGCGGTTCCAGTTGCCCGTCTCTGCGGTAGGTCCAGCGCACCAGTTTGTATCCGGTCCGCACTTCCTGCACCGCCCAGAACGGCACGGCCCCGAGAACCACCGGATGATCCGCGAGCCAGTCAGGAGGCGACGGGTGGGGGATCGGAGGGGAGGGAAGACCCATGACAGGACGAATGTGGTTCCACTGGTGAAAGAGATAGTCATGGGGGCTGGGTCCCTTACCAGTGGTCAGGAGAGTACTCAGGTTCTTCCCGTCGAGCTTCACACCGTCGGGCAGGGAAAGGCCGGCCAGGGCCAACAGCGTCGGGAACAGATCAATGTCCTGGGCCGGAGCGTCCACCACGGACCCGGCCGCGAACCGTCCCGGCCAGCGGGCCATGAAGGGTACCCGCACGCCGCCCTCCCAGACGAGTCCTTTCTCTCCTCGCAGCCCGGCTCGGAAGTAGCGGCTCATGCCGCCGTTGTCTCCCATGAAAACGACGATCGTGTTCTCGCGCAGGCCCTCATCGTCCACCGCTTTGAGGAGCCGTTCGAGATTGTCGTCAAGCGAGGTGACCATGCCATAAATCCTGGCTTCACGGAGGGGCAGCCCTTTCTCTAGATAGGGCTCGATGTAGGAGTCGGGAACCAGATAGGGCGAGTGAGCGGCATTGTAAGACAGATACAGAAAGAACTGGCGATCAAAGCTCCTTTTGATGAACTGGATGGCCTGATCGGTCAGGATGTCCGTGATATAGCCCGTGGTCTTGACCGGCTCAGTGCCCTGGTACAGCTGATCCGGCTCGAAGTAGCGGGTGACGAGGGCCAGGGGCAGACCGAAAAACTCGTCGAAGCCACGCCGCGTGGGGTGATACTTGAGGTAGCGCCCCAGATGCCACTTGCCGATCAAAGCGGTTTCATAGCCCTGTTCCTGGAACACCTGCCCCAGGGTCACCTCCTGGACGCTCATCGTTTCGAGTCCCATGTAGGTGTCGACCGCTCCCGTGCGCTGGTAGTGCCGGCCGGTGAGCAAGGCGGCCCGGGTGGGGGCACAGAGAGGCTGTGCATAAAAGTGGGTGAAGCGAACAGATTCGCCGGCCAGGCGGTCCATGACGGGAGTCTGAATGTGAGGATTCCCGTAAACGCCCACATCCCACCAGCCCTGGTCGTCGGTCAGAACCAGGATGACATTGGGACGGGTGTGAGATGATTCATTCCGCGCAAAACTGCAAAAGGCCAGAGAGCCCATGACAACAAACCCGAGGGTGAGTCGTGCTTTCCATCCTGGTGCGCTTACTTTCCGTGGCTTCATCAACAGAACCTTTGTGCTGGACCGGCTGGTGGACCGGAGAATGATCTCAACCGTTCCGGATCAACCGACGGGCAGGCGAATATAGTGGCCCGGGTTGGTCGGATTATAGTATTGGTCGTAGGGACCTTCATCGAGAAAACGCTGGTGGCATCGCTCCAGAGCCGACTCCGAAAGATGAACGCCCAGGCCGGCACCATCAGGCACCGGGATGACGTTGTCCTTGGACTGAAAGACTCCCTCTTCGATCACCTCGTCCTTCTGCCAGCGCCCCAGCGATTGACTGGGCAGGTGGATATGAGCCATGGCAGCTCCCACATGCAAATAGGCGGCCGTCATGATGCCCGCGTCCCCACTGTAAAACCAAAAATCGATTCCCATCTCCTCACAGGCCGAGATGAACTTGACCGTGCGGGAAATCCCGCCCAGGGCCGATAAGTTCAGCACAAATGCGTCGGGCACACCGAGCTGAACCGCCAACGGAAGGTCGGCTGAGTGAGTTGAAAAGGGTATCCAGCTGTGTTTTCTTAGCTTGGCCATAGCTGCCAGGTCGAGCACCGGGTCCTCAATGTTGGCCACGTTGTAGTCCTCGATTCGGCTGAGAAGATAGCGGGCCGAAGCTAAAGTGAAGCCCATATTTGCGTCCAGCCTGATCATGGCTCGCTCGCCCACCGCCTCTCGGATTTCGCGAACCAGGTCGATCGTTGTCTGCGGATCACCGCTGAAACACTTGCCTTCGAAGAAGGTGGATCCGTGCTGCTCACGCATTCTGGCGCAATAACGTGCGATTTCCTGGGCGAGGATTCACCCCCGGCACTTCCCTGTCTGAGCCGAGGAGCGAAATACTCGCCAAAGGGCACTTCCGTTCGATGGGCTCCTCCCAGCAAGAGGTACAGCGGCTTCTGCCAGGCTTTTCCCTTCAGATCCCAGAGGGCGATCTCGAGGCCCCCGAAGGCCTTCAGCACGGTGCGTTCGTCTGTCAGGCTCAGGGCTCGGGTCTCGGGCAAACAGCGCTGGGCGCAGGACGCCAGGTCGAGAGGATCACATCCCACAGTTTTGGACCCAGGACTTCCGTAATCACCGGCAGACAGGTAGTCGACGGTGCTTCACCCAGGCCGACAAGACCATCGTCCGTGAACATCTGTATGATGACCTTACTGAATCCTGCCAGGCTGTCTACCGACCACAGGTAGGGCGCCTCGAGAGGAATGTTCACCGGGGTCGCTTCAACCTTCTCAATTCTCATTGGCCAGAGCCCTCACAAAATGATGTCTTCGAAGGACTTCCCCGGGGCATCAGGGGCAGACACTCCTCGTAGGGGGTTTGCATTTCCAGAAAAGCAGGTCCGGGTGCTTCAATCGCCCCTTGCAGTTGGTCCCTGAGATCCTCTGGTGAGCTCACCAGTCCGACCTGATTTTCTGAGAATCCATTGGCCCGGGCCAGCAGCCTCCAGTTCTTGCCATTCTTGACGACGCCGGTTTCTCGCCCTCCATAGAAGCGGTGGTTCCACATGCGCACAATTCCGTAGCCGCTGTTGTTGAAGAGGATAATCTTGACCGGGAGATCATACTCGACGATCGTTTCCAGTTCCGCTTCGGACATCCGCAGGCTGCCGTCGCCGGCCAGGCAGACCACCAGAGCCCGAGGGTTGGCGAGTTGGGCTCCGATCGCCATGGGAAGGCCAGACCCCATCGCGCCCTGGCCGCTGGAAGTCAGGAAGCCCCAGCCGGTCTCCAGTCTCAGGTATTGCCCCGACCACATTTGATGGTCGCCCACTTCGGCCGCGTACACGATCTGCCGGCCGGTGCGTTCGGTGTGGGCTCCGACTACTTCGTTCAGTGTCTCGATGACAAACTGGGCCTGCAAGATGTCGTCTCTTTTCTGATATGAAGAGGGATGCTTCTTGCCGGCTCTGGTGATCTCTTCGAACCACTCGGTGCGGTCAGGGCTCAAATCCCGGAGGGACTCCCGGAAAGCGGGAAAGGTCTGCCGCAAGTTACCGACTACGCCCAGCTTTCTCTCGGGTAACACCTTTCCAACCTGCTCCTCGGAGATGTCGAAATGAACCAGGCGGCGAGCCCCGGGAGCGAATCGGGCCGTGTCGCCGGTGATGCGGTCGTCAAACCGAGATCCCAGAGAGATGACGAGGTCTGCATGCCGGATCAGCCAGTTCGCGACATAAAAGCCATGCATGCCCAGCATGCCAAAGTTGAGTGGGTGGTCGCTGCGGATGGCGGGCTTTCCGGGCAGAGTGTGGACAACCGGGCAGGGCATCTGCTCCAGCATGGCCTCGATCTCGTCCTCGATCCCAGCCAGAACGGCCCCATAGCCCAGCAGCAGGACCGGCCTTTGCGATTTCTCCAGGAGACGAGCCGCTTCCTCGAGTTCTCGCTCGGGGAGAGACTCTCCTGCAGGCAGTGTCTCCGACCGGCCCACCAGGGATTCCAGTTCTTCGAAACGCTCGGCTGAAATGACGGCCTGCTGGACATCTTTGGTGAAGTCGATCAGGACGGGTCCGGGGCGGCCTTGTCGGACGATTCTGAAGGCTTCTACCAGAGTACTCGCTATTTCTTCAGCCCGATTCAGATAGTAAACGGCCTTGGAAGTTGGTGCGGCAATCTCGGTGATGTTGGTTTCTTGAAAGGCGTCCGTATTGCGGGCTGTTGTCGGTACCTGGCCGGTAACGACCAGCATTGGGACGTTGTCTCGACGAGCGTCCGCAACGGCGCTGATCGTATTGGTGGCCCCGGGGCCGGAAGTGACAATGCAGACTCCTACATTCCCGGTGGTCCGTGCGTAGCCCATAGCCGCCCAGGCGGCTCCAGCTTCGCTCTGGAAAAAGTGGGTGTGCATCTCCGGGTCGGAATGAACCGCATCCAGTCCTTCCATGATCGCGCCACCCGTGAGGGCCATGACCTGGCGAACTCCGAGTGACTTCAGCACAGCGACGAAGAGGTCTGCTCCTCTGTCTCGTTCTCTGGGCTGGGATTCGGTGGCTGATCTTTCGTGCATGTCTGGCACCCGAGCGCAACTTGTGCGAGATGTTCCAGGCGGTCGCAGAGGCTCTCTGGCTGATCTGCACTTTGGAGTCTTGAGATTTATGGATGGAGGGGCTAAGCCTTGTCAACCCGATTCTCATCGGTTGGTTTGTGACTCAGTTTCAAAGGGGGATCTCAACCAGTGGGAGGACCTGAAACTGCGCCTCCGTCTCCCTCACCTGCAGCAATTGATCCAGGGGCACCTCCACAAACTCCTGTCGTCTGCCTGAAACCGGCCACCAGACTTCCAGTTGTCGGATTCCTGTCGCCTTCCCCAGGCCGATTTCCTGGCGCAGGGGTGATCCTCCAAAGCTGCTCACCGCACCTACCGCCCGATGGACTTCTCGAACACCTTTCGATGTCTCCACAACCACTTTCACCCGCGCTCCCACCCCCGCCCGGTTGCTCACCGACCCAACCAGTTTGAGATAGAGAAACCGATTCTGGTGACCAGGATTCTGAAACAGGGCATTGCTGTACTTGTCACCCGGATAGAACCCTCCGAGCTGGTGGTAGATGTCCTGGTCGCCGTCGTTGTCGATGTCGGCAAAGCTGATCCCATGTCCTTTCTGCAGGTGCCCGAAGCCTCCCGAGGTGGTCACGTCCTGAAAGCGTTTTCCGCGGTCGTTTCTGAGCATCACATTGGGCATCAGGGTCTGAAAGGCAGGGTCTCCCGTCCCCAGGTAGATGTCCAGATATCCGTCGTGATCCAGGTCGCCGAAGTTGGCTCCCATGGGGAGGTAGGGGTGGTCAAGGCCAACCTCCCGGCTCACGTCGGTGAACTTCCCACTGTCGTTTCGGTACAGACGAGGCCGGGGGGATCGGTTGGGGTGGCCCAGGTAGTCCGCCGCGACATCCGTTACAGTGGCGGCATAGGCGGACACGAACAGATCCAGCCAGCCATCATTGTTGTAGTCGAAAAACCAGGTGGCAAAGCTTCGCCCCATCGGCTCGATCACTTCCAGTTCCGCAGCCACATCGACGAAGGTTCCATTCCCCTCGTTCCGATAGAGTCGATTTGGCCCCGTGTTGGACACGTACAGGTCCAGGTCGCCGTCATTGTCGAAGTCCCCGGACGTGACTCCTTTCGCATATCCGTAGTTGGCCACTCCAGCTGCGCGGCCGATATCCGTGAACGTCCCGTCTGCGTTGTTGCGAAACAGCTGAGAGGGATAGCCCTCTGTGGAGGCGGGGTCCTCCGACCGATCCTCATTGGCAACGTAGAGGTCGAGATCACCATCGTTGTCGAAATCACCCCACACGGCGGCCTGAGTGGGTCGAGCCGGGTCGGCTAAGCCGGCCTTCCGGGTCACGTCACTGAATGTCCGGTCGCCGTTGTTGCGGAGCAGTGAGTTGGTGATCTTGCCTTGATCGAGCAGCCAGGCCCCCCGCAAGACCAGCACGTCCACGTCCCCGTCATTGTCGTAGTCGGCCGCAATGCTGTTCAGCCCACCCAGTTGCTGGCCTACACCCGAGTCGGAAGAAGCGTCTTCAAAGCGCCCGTTGCCGAGGTTCCGGTAGAAGTGGAGAGGACCGTCGGGATCGGAGGTGGAGGTCATGATGTCGAGAAACCCGTCATTATCAAAATCGTCAACCATGGAGCCGCCGCACAGGTTGAAGGTGTCGATTCCCAGTTCCGGAGCGATATCCGGATAGCGACCGATGGAATCGTCGGACTCAAAAGCTGAGGGGGGAATCAGGTATGACTCCGGGACTCCAGCCGGGTAGTCGCCCAGAGCCATGGCAGTCAGATTCAGCAGCCAGCGGCCGGCCAGTGAATCGGGCTCCAGCTCCAGGTAGCTGTGCAAGGCTTTCCGCGCGTTCTCGGCAGGACGGCGAATCTGGTGCAGGCCCCCTCCCTGCAGAGGCAAGAGACAACTGTCGGCGTTATGGCGTCCGATGCAGTTCTGGACCTCGGACTGCCGTAAGAAGGCGACCCCGCGCATGAAATACACCTCCGCATCCGGAGACTGCGCGAGGGCGACGTCGAGATGGCGAAGGGCTCCTTCCACGTCACCCTTCTTGAGCAGCTCCTGGCTGAGCTGTTTGTGAAGATCTGTGCTCTGTTGGCGGCTCAAGTCAGGTGTCTTCAGGAGGTCCTGGAAGAGGGGAACCTGCAGAGTTCCGTGGTATTCATTGAGACTATTGTGCAGTTGATAGGCAATGTCTCGAAACCTTGATTGGATAGAGGCTTCGGAGCCGGGCGCGTTCTGAAGAGGGCTCTCGGAAGGCTGGATCTGTACGATTCGGCTTCCCAGCGGTGAATCTCCAAGCGGTGCCCCGCAGGCTTCGGCTTGTGCGGCATGTGCCACCGAGCGGACGTAAGAGCCCGTTTCATAAAGAAGACTCGCCAGCCGACGATGCGAGGCTCCGTGCTCTTCATTGATTTCAAGGGCCTGATAATAGAGACGCATGGCTTCCGGCTGCTGGCCCAGAGTCTCGTAACTGAGCCCTGCCTGGAACGACATTTCCTCCAGCCATCTCTTGAATGTGGATTCCCGAAGGGAACGTTCCGGCAGGGTGGTGAGAAGAGGCTTCACGGGGCGCAGTTGGTCCAGAGCTTTTTGCGGCTTACCCAGAAGCCGGTAGGCTTTGGCCAGCGCGAGTCTTGCTTCTGTATCAGGCGGATCCAATCGGAACGCTCCCGGCCCGGTGACCGGGCCGGGAGCTCGCAGCGACACCCCCGCCGTCTGCAAGTGGAGGTCGGATCGGCCGGAAGCATCCTGGAGCGCAGCGTCAATCTCTCGTACCGCCTCTTCGAGCCGGTTCGAATCCAGGTAGACAAATCCCAGAAAAGCACGTGCTGCCGCCAGTTCGGAGGCCAGCTGGAGCGCTCGGCCCAGGAGTATTTCGGCTTCCTTTCCATTGCCGCGCCGTCGAGCTACTTCTCCCCTGAGTGCCAGCACCAGGGGGCTTTCGGAGATGGGTTTGGTCGGTACTTGCAGAACCTCTGAAGCTTCTTCGAGCCGGCCGGACTCGACATGGAGCAGAGCCAGGTGGAGTCTGGCCCAAGTGGACGCGGGGTCGAGCCGCAGGGCCTCCTGAAACGCGGCGTGGGATTGATGGACTCGAAACGGGGATCCACCAAGACGTCGCGCCCATCCCAGCAGCAGGTGAGCCCGGGCCGAGGCCGGATCCAGGGAAGCCGCCTCGTTCAATTCCAGCAGGGCTCTCTCGATCGAACCCTCTCGGAGCAGCTGGATTCCGCATCCCAGGGTCCGCCGGGCCACTGCGGATCGTGCCTGTTCCGCAGTCAACACCCGCACGATGGTGTGTCCCAGGCCAGGGTCGACCAGCCGGCCCAGCGATCCCTCCTCCATCCTGTCCACCAGATCTCTCAGTGGTTGCGAGAGATGAGCGATTGGGATTTCTCCGAGGAACCCTCCTGATGGTGCTGTCGGGTGAGTGGAGTACTGCCTGGCCATTTCGGAAAATCCGGCTCCAGCTTCCAATCGAGAGAAAACTTCATCCCCTTCCTGGCGAGTGCGCAGCGTGATGATCTGTAAATGGACCGTCTTTTCTCTTTGTATCGGGGGGGCTGCCAACAGGCCGGTCAGGAGCGCGCACAGAGCCAACAAGAGAGCGATCGGGAGTCTCTGCATCAAGTCCATCTGCACGATCTTGTCTCTCTCCTTCCCGGCACGTCAGCGTTTGAGATTTATGGGACAAGGTCATAGGCTTGTCAACATGCTGGCTGCCATTCTTGTTCTCCTGGGAGCAACCGGTGTCTCTCCAATTGGGCAGCGCCTGGCCGGCGACACACCCCAGCCGCCCAACATTATCTTGATCGTGAGCGACGATCAGGGCTATGGAGACGTGGGATTTCATAACAATCCTTCCATAACAACCCCCGTGCTGGATGCGCTGGCCCGCGAGAGCGTCGAGCTGACCCACTTCTATTCGAATCCCATGTGTGCACCCACCAGAGCCAGTCTCTGACCGGACGTTACAGCTACCGGACTGGAGTCTGGGAGACCTATCGGGGTGGGGAAGTACTGCGTTCCGACGAGTTGACCATCGCAGAGATCCTGGGTGAGGCCGGCTATCGAACCGGAATCTTCGGCAAGTGGCACCTGGGAGACCTCTATCCCTGGGTCCCTCCACGGTCCGGCTTTCAGGAGGGACTTTATTTTCGACACGGCGGGGTTCGTTCCTATTTCGATGCCGTGCTGGAACGGGCCGTGAAACCGGTTCAGACAAAGGGATCTTTTTTGGTGTCTCGCAGATTGATGTCTTTCGCCCCGGTAATAAAAACGTAGTGATTCTTTGTTATTTCAGCATAGTGTTTGGGCTTCTGGTTGCCCCAAAAGTTCGCGCCGCAATTGAAAATTGCACCCTTGAATACATGGGGATATTCAGTGGCAACCATACTTGAAACTCGTCCACCGCCGGAAAACCCCGACACATACACTCTGTCAGCATCGACTTGATAATTCTCGCCTATCGCCAGGGGAGCCAGTAGAGCGTAGGTCATCCTGAGCGAGGTGACTATCTTGTTGCCCGATCTATTTGCCCCGATCCATATGAGGTTGCGCCTTTCCATTATCGGTTTCCACTCATTCGGTATCTTGCCCGAATCGTGAGGGCTAATAAAAACTAGAATTCCGGGGGGCACCTTGGATTCATAACTCTTGGGAACATGGACGGACCATTCGATGGGTTGGTCTGCTGGAATGATCTGCTCAAAAGTCTGAGCAGAGGCGTTGCCAAGTAGGGCAGCCACAGTTGAGCTGGTATTGAATTCGCCGATTCTGATTGTATCTTCAGAGAGGCTTTGACCGCGTAAGGACGCTAAAAAAAGAATGGCGGTCAGTATTCTCATGCAGAAACTTTGAACTCTCCCGTCTTCAGGGAATCACCGGCAGGGTCAAGTGCGAAGGGTACTTCGCACTGTGGTGAACCGTGTTTCGCACCACCAGCGGGTTTGACTCGTCATAGTTGTTCCCGCCCGTGTTCAGATTCCGATCGAAGCGAGGGAAGCTGCTGCTGGACACTTCCAGGCGGATTTGATGCCCAGGGCCGAAGTAGTTACTGGTGGCATGAAGATTGATCCGGAGCTCGTAAACGGCTCCTGCTTCCATCCACACCTTCCGGTCCAGCCCTTCCCGGTAGCGAGCCCGCAGGATGCCTTCCTGGACGTTGTAGGCTTTCCCGCCCGGGTAAACGTCCACCAGCTTGCCGGTGAAATCCGTGTCTTTTCCTGTTGAAGAGACATACAGGACCAGTTCCATCGGGCCCGTCACTTCGACTCCTTCTGCGAGGGGGCGCGTTGAGTAGACGAGTACGTCGTTGCGGGTTTCAATCTCGGTTTGGTCGAATGCCCCCGGCGCTGCGTCAGCACTGGCCGTGCAGCACATCGGACCTCCCAGGGAGGGAACCGGTGTGCGGGGATCGTAGCTAAACTCGTCGCTCGGCTCCCCGGAAGGCGGATCGGTGATCAGACTCCCGCTTCCAAAGCGGCTGTTGGCCCTCCCGTCGCTGTGCAGATAGTACTTCGTGAAACTGGTTGCGGAGAGAGGCCACTCCTGTTCTTGCCGCCACTCATTTCGACCCATCACGTAAAGCTGTGCTTTGGGCATTCCGGTGATGCCGTTCTCTTCTCCCTTCAACCAGTAGTCAAACCAGTCCAGATAAATCTTCCAGTAGTCGAGGCGCGCGTCTCCCACTGCCCGGTCCCCCACGACGGTGGTCTCCGAGGCTTCTTCAGACAGGCAATGCGTGGTTGGAGAGATGATCACGAACTGGTTGTCTCGCCCTGCGGAGCTCTCTGCGTTCTCTCGCAATAGATTGAAGAGCTCGAGGGTCTCGGCAGCACCGTAGTCGTACCAGGAGTTCACATGAATGGCAGGAACCTCAAAGCGATCCGAATCGTCCACGTAGCCCAGCCCTTCAAACCATGGATCCAGGGGAGCACGGACAAGGAAGTCTTCGAAGTCGGTCGGGGGGCCACCCAGACTTGTCAGCATCTCGACCACCGGCAGGGACTTCCAGACTTCGCGGTAGTCGGCGTCGGGAGGCCGCGGTTGAGGATTGAAGTAGTCCCCGTATCTGGCCCAGAACTCATCTCCTGCCTGGGGCGGAGGTTTCAGAAAGAGCTTGCTGCCGTTGTTCAGAAACCAGCCGAAGGAGATGGCCAGTTCGAAGGTGCCGCCGTTGAGGATGCCGGCCCAGCGAGACACTCCTCCGGCTGCCTGGGAGATGGCCGCAGCGTGATTGGGGTGTCGCATGGCTGCCAGCTGGATCTGGTTTTCACCCAGATAGGAACAACCGTAGGTGCCGATCTTGCCATTCGACCAGGGTTGCCGGGACAGCCATCCGACCGTGTCGTACCCATCTTCTCGTTCAGCTGCATTGAGGGTGAAGATCCCTCCCGACTCGAATCTGCCCCGCACGTCCTGAACCGCTACCAGGTACCCTTGACCGGCAAAAAAATAGGCGTCAGAGCCGGCTTTTCGCTGCGGATTTTTGTTGTAGGGGGTTCGAATCAGGATCACGGGAAGTTTCTCGCTGATGCCCTCTGGAATGTACAAATCCGTGGAGAGCTTCACCCCGTCGCGCATGGCCACGGGGACGCTCTTCTGCAGCTTGACTGCGTGCTCGGGTCCCGGTCGGGGAAAAGGCTCGTTTTGCAGGGCGCAAAGGAGATGGCCTGGCAGAAGCCAAAGCAAGAGGATCCAGGAGACTCGGACTTGACTCATTCTGTGCTCCATATTCTCAGGGTTTAGATACTCGCGTCCGTCTGTTACGGCATCAGCGGCAGGGCCACGTTGGAGGGGTACTTCCCACTGTGATAAATCGCCTGGTGTGCCAACTTCCACTCGGTGTCGGTGGCGATGGGGTTTCCAGTGTTCTGATTGGGTGCAACAAAAGGAAAAGCGCTGCTCGAGATCTCGATTCGGATGCGGTGCCCGGGCAGGAACGTATGGGCCATGTCACGCAGGAGAATCCGGTACTTTTCGACCTTCCCCGCCTCCAGTAGCTGTGGATCCTGATACCCATTTCGAAAACGGGCCCGAATGACTCCTACCGGCAGGGCCCCGAGTCTGATGGCTCTTCCGTCTGGATACACGTCCATGATCTTGGCAGTAAAGTCCGTGTCCCTGGCGTCGCTGGAGGCATACAGCTCGACAAAGGGGTTTCCGATGACTTCCAGCCGCTGCTCCAGAACATCGCTGCTATAGACCAGCACATCCTCACGTCGCTCGATGGGCCGTTGGTCCAGTGGAATCTCCCGAGGAGTGGTAGTGGGTACCGGGTCCTTCGGGTCGTAAGTGAAGTGGTCGGTCGGCTCCTCCCCGGGTGCCTCCCAACTCAGGGTTCCGTCTCCAAACATCGTATTGGCGTGTCCCTGGCTGTGGAAATAGAGTTTCTTGAAGGTGGCCTGAGGGGGAGGGTAGTCCTCCAGGTCCCGCCAGCGGTTGTCGCCCATCACGTAAACGCGCGCCCGCGGGAAACCAAAGTTCTGGGCAGAGCCCTTGAGGTAATGATCGAAGAAGGCCAGATGCAGGGCACGATTGTCGATCACCGAGTCGGGGGAGAATTTCATGTCGCCCAGCTCAGTACCACCACCCAGAAACGTCTGGCGATGGGTCCAGGGTCCCAGCAAAAGATACTGCCGGTCGCGGGCGGGAGAGTGCTCCCGCATCCCTTTCCAGTACTCGAGAGCCGAAGCCTGGTCTCCGTCGAACCAGCCGGCCACGTGCAGGGCCGGTACATCGATCTTGGCGTACTGCTCCGGGCCGAAGTGGATGTCCTTCCAGTAGGGATCCCAGTCGGGGTGCTCCAGAAAGGTCCGGTAAAGGGGCATTTTGCGCCCGAACACTTCGTCCATCGTCATGTGAGGGCGATGGGCAAAGACCCGGTTCATGTCCACACCCGCCGCGTTGGGACCCTGGTAGATGCGGCTTTGAACCACGTTGGTCCAGCCGAAGGCCCAGCCCATCAGAAGAGCTCCCTGGCTGTAGTTGAAGGCAGCGCCAAAACCACCCGAGGCGGTGGGAACCATTGCCACCAGGCTGGGAGCGCCGGAACGGGCCGCCATCCACTGAACGCTCCCCAGATAGGAAACTCCCATCATGCCGATGCGGCCGCTCGACCAGGGCTGCCGGGCCAGCCATTCGACCGTGTCGTAGCCGTCTTCGTTGTCGTCAGGCTTGAACCCGAATTCGCCCTCCGAGTCTCCCCTCCCGCGCACATCCTGGGCCGCCACAACGTAGCCCCGGCTGGCGTAGTAGTGGCCCAGTTCGGGAAAGCGGAGCAGTCCCATGGTCTTCAGATAGGGGGTTCTCATCAGAATGACCGGATAGCGGCCTTCGGGCAAGGGCAGCCAGATGTCGGCGGAAAGCGTCACGCCGTCGCGCATGGGCACGCGCACGTCGAACAGGTTCCTGACCTGAAAGGGCTCTTCGGCTCTTGCCCGGGGAGTTGCAACATATAGCAACAAGCAGACCAATGCGACCCGCATCGTTCCTGTCTGGTTCATTGCGATCTCCCGTGCGGCATTAGCGGCAGGGCCACGTGTGAGGGGTATTCACGGCTGTGATGAACCGTCTGCCGGGCCACTCTCCACTCGGTGTCCGTGGCGATGGGGTTGCCCGTGTTCTGGTTGACCACAATAAAGGGAGAGGCGCTACTCGAAATCTCGATACGAACCCGGTGGCCGGGTAGAAAGGTGTGGGCCATGTCGCGCAGCAGAATTCGGTACTTCTCGATCTTTCCTGGTTCGAGGAGCTGTGGATTCTGATAGCCGTTGCGAAAGCGGGCTCGGATGACCCCGACCGCCATAGCTCCGATCCCGATGGCTCTCCCGTCGGGATAGACGTCCACGATCTTGGCTGTGAAATCCGTGTCTTTTGCGTCGCTGGCGGCATACAGTTCGACAAAAGGATTGCCGATGATCTCCAGCCTCTGCCCCAGAACTTCACTGGTGTACACCAGGACATCTTCACGCCTCTCGATGGAGCGCTGATCTACGGGGTGGTACCACGGAGAATTGACTGGTACCGGGTTTTTGGGGTCGTAGGTGAAGCCGTCCGCGGGCTCCGCCGCAGGTGCCTTCCAGCTCATTGTCCCGTCACCAAACCGGGTATTGGCCTGTCCCCGGCTGTGCAAATAGAGTTTCTTGAACGCGGCCTGGGGAGGAGGGTAATCGTCCAGGTCCCGCCAGCGGTTGTCGCCCATCACGTAAACGCGGGCTCGCGGAAAGTCGAAGGTCTCAGCAGATCCCCTCAGGTAGTGATCAAAAAAGGCCAGATGCAGCGCCCGGTTGTCCACTACTGAATCCGGCGAGAATTCCATCTCTCCCAGTTTCGTCACACCGCCCAGAAACGTCTGGCGATGGGTCCAGGGACCCAGCAGCAGATGCTGCCTGTCACGGGCCGGAGAATGTTCCCGCATTCCCTTCCAGTATTCGACAGCCGAAGGCTGGTCTCCGTCGAACCACCCGGCCACGTGCAGGGCCGGTACGTCGATCTTTGCATAGGTGTCCGGGCCAAACTGAATGCTCTCCCAGTAGGGATCCCAGTCGGGGTGCTTCAGAAACGCCCGGAAGAGGGGCATCTTGCGCCCGAACACTTCGTCTCTGGTCATCAGAGGACGATGGGCCTCAACCCGCGCCATATCAACACCCGCCGTGTTGGGTCCCTGGTAGATGCGACTCTGCACGACATTGGTCCAGCCAAAGGCCCAGCCCAGAAGTGCTCCGCCGCTGTAGTTGAAAGCAGCATCAAAGCCTCCCGAGGCCGTGGGAACCATTCCGACCAGACTGGGAGCTCCCGAACGCGCAGCCATCCACTGTGTGCTTCCCAAATAGGAGACACCCAACATGCCCACCCGGCCGCTGGACCAGGATTGCCGGGCCAGCCACTCGACGGTGTCGTAGCCGTCTTCGTTGTCGTCCGGCAGGAAACCGAACTCGCCATCCGAGTCTCCTCTGCCGCGCACGTCCTGGACGGCCAGAACATAACCCCGGCTGGCAAAGTAGTGTCCCAGATCGGGAAACTTGAGTCGGGCCATCGTCTTCAGATACGGCGTTCTCATCAGGAGGACCGGGTAACGCCCCTCCGGGAGAGGAAGCCAGATGTCGGCAGAGAGGGTCACGCCGTCGCGCATGGGAACGCGCGCGTCAAAGAGACTTCTGACTTCGAGGCCTTGGGCCTGCGCCCAGGATCCAGCCATGACGGCGATCCAACAGGTGAGGGCGAAGACCACCCCAAATGGCTTTGTTGACGTAGTCACGAGTTCCTCCTGTGCAGCGTCATTTGAAGGCCGTCCTTTGGAACCAGGGTGAAGACGGCTCGAGGCTCAATGGTCTGGCCGGGTACCATCTCCAATCGAAAGCGTTGTCCGATGGTGGCCAGTACCAGCTGCGTCTGCATCAGGGCAAAGTTGGCTCCGATGCAGATGCGCGGTCCACCTCCAAAGGGCAGGTAGTGAAAACGGGGCCGGCGGGCTACAAGATCGGGGCTGAATCGATCGGGATCGAACACCTCAGGCCGGGACCAGAGATCGGGATGATGATGGATCACATAGGGACTGATGAACACATCGGAGCCGGCGGGTATCTCATAGCCCCCGATCTCGTCGTCCTCGATAGCGTTTCGCAGCATGAACCAGACCGGAGGATAGAGGCGCATCGATTCGGAAATGACCCTCATCGTGTATCCGAGGTCGGACAGATCGGCCGCCGTCGGTGTTGACCCTTCCAGGACCCGGCTCCATTCCTCATGAACCCGGCGCTCCACTTCCGGATAGCGGGAGAGCACGTACCAGGTCCAGGCGACACCGGTCGAGGTCGTCTCCTGCCCGGCCAGAAACATGGTCAGAATCTCATCCCGGAGCTGCCGGTCCGTCATTCCCTCACCACTCTCCTCATCTCTGGCCCGCAGCAACATGGACAGCAGATCTCCCCGGTCTCTTCCCGAGCAGCGGCGCTCTTCAATGAGATGATAGACAATCTTCTCGAGCGTCTGCACCGCTTCCAGTAACTGGTTCTCAACCAGGCTGGACACCTCTCGTTCATCGTCCTGAACCTCCCCCAGCTCTTTCATGATTCCCAGGTAAGCTGTCAGAGCCTCGTCGACGGCGAGTGCTTCTTTGCCCGAGGGGTCCATGCTGAAGAGGGACTGGAGGAGAATGGACAGGGACAGGTGCATCATCTCATCCGGGATCTCCAGGGGCTGGCCGGAGTCGGCGTTTTTTGCCCAGCGCTCGAGAAGGGCCCTGGTGGAGGCCGTCATGCGAGTGGCCAGCAAGTCCAGCCCTTTCTTGTGGAAGGCCGTCTGCGTGAGTTTTCTCTGACGCCTCCAGAGTTCGCCTTCACTGGACAGCAATCCGTCACCCATGAGGAGCTTGAAGGAGAGAAGAAACCCTCTGCGCCGGGTCATCTCATCAGATGATTCGTCACCTTCACTTTGCTGCTGCATCCGGATGTGATCGCGCTCTCGTTTTTCATACCCCTTGCTGTAGTTTCGCTTGTTTTCGACCAGGACATGTCGAATGTAATCGGGGTGAGCGATCAGGTGGCCGACCAACTCGGGTCCTAGTCGAAAGCGAACCATGTCGCCGTAGCGACGGCGGCTCTCGACAAAAAGGCGTAGCGGGTCCTTCCGCAGCTCAGGCAGGCTTCCCAGTTCAGGGTCGCCTTGCGGCCCGGGGGCTTTTCTGCGTTGCGGATGCGGGGTGTCACTCATGGTTGGTAGTTCACCCAGATGGGACTCGCCCACGCCACGTTGCCATCGTGCTGCTCCACGCGCACATAGTAGTAGTGGTCGCCGGGTTCCAGATCGCTGTCCAGAAAGGTGAACTCCATCCCCTCACCGCTGCCGGCCCGCTGAAAAACATACTCGTTGTCGCGGACCACGACGATCTCCTTGATGTCCGAAGTGCCGACGGTATTGACGTAGAGTGTGGGGATCCTGGCGGTGGAGAGAGTGTCCCCGTGGATATAGTCAGTGGAACCGTCCCGGAGTCGGAAATCGAGAAGGATGTTGCTGGTGGCTCCGTAGGTGTGGCGCTGTCGCATGGCCTCGAGCAGCCCTTCCCGCGTGAATCCTTCGGTTAGAATCATGGCGTAGGACGTGTGTGTCGAAATGTGATCCGAGCTGGCCTGCACCCCCAGCTTATACCCTTTGGCCCAGGCTTCCCAGACGAATCCGAGGGGACGATAACTCCCCGCCCACAGGTCAGTGCGATCCTCGGCCGAAGCCAGGGGCGCTCCCGGGTGCTCGGCCGAGGTCCGAGCTCCCTGGTATATCTCGACGACCGGCTCCAGTTCGGGATCATTATCACGCCAGTCTGTTCCCATATAGGTGTGCGAAGTGTGTGGAATTGCAATCCCATTGGTTTCTCTGAGATGGGGATAGAGAAAGGGCCCGCTGCTGCTTGCTCTTTCCTCCTCGGTAATGGGCAGAGTCCGGTTGCCCCGCCTGGCATACACGATGTTGCGGTGCCCGTTTGGATAGCTGACGCTGCGCTCGTAACCGAACAAAGTCACGAAGAAACCGGGCAGGTGGAACATGTCTTCCGATTTTTCGATCCGCCACCAGGTGTACTCCTGGTCCTCGCCCGAGTTGTGGTCGCTGACCATGTAGAAATCCATGGCGGCTGCATCGAGCATGTAGCGATAGGAATCGATAAGACTCCCTTCGCCAGCCCCGTCGACAGAGATATCGGTGTGCCGGTGCAGGTCTCCGCGGTAGATCCGGTAGGTCCTGTCTCGAGCCGTAATTGCATAGTCTCTTACGGAGGCTACCTGCTCCTGCTCTTGGGGCTCGGTGGGAAGTCGGGTGGGAGCCTCACCCCCTCGGGGACCGAGCAGAAGGGGCCGAGATGGCTCATTCTCGAGCTGGTCCGCCACATCCGCGATTAGAATCTGATTGTCACGCGCCAGATCTCCCCAACTGCTGTTTCCCCAGCGTCGCTGATCCGTGACCCAGGCCAGGTAAACATCGCCCCGGGAAGACACCGCCGTATCGACCGGCCGGCCGTTCCGGCCTACGGACTCGGGTATCAGGACCGGACGCGACCACTGGTCTGATGCGTAAAATGAGGCCATCATCTCCCACTTGGTTCCAGAGCCCCAGTTCGTTTCCGACCGATTGGCTGCGGTTCGCGTTTGAAAAGCAATCCACATCCGACCCTGCGAGTCTGAGATCAAGCGGGGGCTGTGGGAATAGCGATCGAGGCCCGGCGGCAGCAGGCGCTCCAGCCGGTCTAGTGGTTCCAGCCAGCGGGAGCCGTCATAGACGGCGACACCGATTCGGCGCGACTCATACAATCCGGTTCCACCGGTCAGAAGAAAGCCTGTGTCTTTCCCCCAATTCTCGTCTGCCAGGTCGTAGGCCACCCAGACACGATCGAGCGGATCGACGGCAACGCTTGGATTGGCATGAAAGCGAGCTGAATCGGTGACGCGAAGGATGGGTCCGAGAATCCCCTCCCGGATCGAGCGCATGCGGATGTTGTAGCTGCCACCCTGATAGGTATCCCAGACCACCCAGACAGTTCCCTTGCTGTCCACCGCCACGTCCGGGGACCAGTCGTTGATTCGTGCCCCCTTGCCAGGATCGCTCACCAGAGTTTCAGCCGACCAGCGACCCTCGGCCAGCCAGCGATGATAAATGTCGAAACGCCCGTCGACGCCTGCCTGCCAAACCAGATGGAGACGACCATCGTGATCCGACACCAGCCGGTGAAACAGATGGTTGCCGGGTATAGCAGTCAGTTCAACGATGTCGCTCCAGGAACTTCCATCGAAGCAGCGGCTCTTCAGGCCCCAGTCGGTCCCGGCGCGCTGGGACCAGACGATCCAGGTTCGCCCCTGATCATCAACCGCCGCCGCGGTTCCGAACAGATCCCCGGGTTCCGGGGTAACCTCCACCGGCTCGCCCCAGATGCCATTCCGGCCACGGCGAAAGAAGACTCGATCAAGCTCCTCCCGGTAACCGATCCAGGCCAGGTCGAGATCACCCTCCTTGTTTTTCGCAATGGAGGGATAATCGTCTTCGTACTCCTCAGTGGTGACGTGTTCGACAGGAGGAACCCGGTAAACCTTGGCCCGTGTTACCAGAAAGTAGAGGGGGTTCGTCTCCGGAACGTCGCCCACCCGGAAAGCAAAATCTCCCTGTTCCGTCTTCACCTCGAGACGGGCCTCCTCCGGAGCCCGCAAGTAGACCGTCACGCCCGCGGTGATGGCACGGGTGGCATGGGGAACGGGAACCTCGTTCAAATGCATGGTGCCCCGGGATTCGGGCCAGGCACTGGTGGCCGCCTTCCAGCTGTGGTCCCGAGCCAACTTGGCTTCGTCGCTGAAGTGGTGTCCTCGCAACTCTATGATCTGCCCCTGGGAGATTCGCACGGATCCATCCCACTGAGTTGGTTCGTGATCACGAATCCCAAACTCGATATTGAGTGCGCGGAGGGCGAAATCAACCTCCTGACTCTGAGAGCCGCCGCCGGCGACCGCCTCGGACAGGGTGAGGGAGGGAATCCTTGCAGCAGAAACCGCCCACCACAACAAGACAATAAGTACTCCCAGTAGTGATCCAGTTCTTGTCTTCATGGAGCTCGATTGGGAATCCTGACCCCTCCCTATTTCCACACCTGCCTGGCGATCCGCAGCAGGCTCTCGCCCAGAACGGCACCAACCTCTTCATCGCTGTAACCCAGCTTGAGAAGTTCTTCCGTTACCTCCGGGAGCTGCTCCGGCTGCACCAGGGTGACCCCGTCTTCATACTCACAACCAGGCGGGTACACGTTGGAAACGGTCGTCAGGTCGACGACACACACGAAGGGATCAATCGTGTAATCCAGGCCGATGCCGACGTGATCGGCACCGATGAGTTGAACGGCGTAATCAATGTGGCGAACCATACTCCCGGTTCTGGTCTGGAGGTCGCCCAGAAAGATTCCGATCCCATTGATGCCGACGACTCCTCCGCTCTCGGCGCAGGCTTTCATCAGGTCATCAGGGATGTTGCGAGGATGACTCTTGAGGGTGCTGGGATTGGAGTGGGTAAAAAGGACGGGGTTCCGGGAATATTCGAAGACGTCCCGGCACGTCCGGTGGCCGGTGTGGGAGCAGCACACCAGCATTCCTACTTCTTCCATTTCGTCGAGTACTCGACGTCCAAAATCTGTCAATCCGGGATCGTCGTCGTGGATCCCTCCGCCCACGCGGTTGGTGAGGTTGTAAGCGATGGACATCCAGCGCACGCCCAGATCATAGTACATGCGGATCAGGCTGAGATCCGCCTCAATCGCCACGGCCCCCTCGATGTCAAAGCAGACGGCCAGCTTGTCTTGGTGGCGGGCCCCGAGAATCTCATCCACGGTGAGGGCCAGAACATAATCCTCCGGATGCGTCAGCAGCCACTGCCGCAAGTGGGCGAGTCGCAAAACGGTCCGCTCCCAGGGATAGGCGTCAAAGCCCACGTTGAGGACCAGCATGTCCACACCCGCGTCCCGGAAGCGTCTGAGGTCGGGCATGTAGCGGTTGTCCAGATCCAGAGTCACGCAAGCGTGGTTGTCCCACACCAGAGCATCCCCGTGGACCTGGGCGGCCCGTGGAGAAACATTCCAATTTGTCATGGCATGACCGGCAGTAGCAGGTGCGAGGGATACTGCTGATCGTGGTGGATCGTCTGCTGGGCGACCTTCCACTCGGTGTCGGTCGCAATCGGGTTCCCAGTGTTTGGGTTGGGAGCCACGAAGGGGTAGGCAGAACTGGAGACTTCGATGCGAATTCTGTGGCCGGGCAGGAAGGTGTGGGCCAGGTCCCAGAGAGGAATTTCGTACTTCTCCACTTTGCCGGCTTCCAGAAACTGCGGCTCTCCGTAGCCGTTCCGGTAACGGGCCCGCAGAACCCCGCTGGGCAGGGTTCCGAGGCGCACGGCCCTCTGATCCGGGTAGACGTCGATGAGCTTGGCCGTAAAGTCCGTGTCTTTCGCGTCGCTGGCGGCGTAGAGCACCAGCTTCGGGTTGCCGATGATCTCCAGGCGTTCGGTCAGTACTGCACTCGTGTACACCAGCACGTCATCCCGCCGTTCGATGGGACGCTGGTCCAAGGGAAGGTTTTCCTCCGGGCCCAGATACCCGGGCACCGGATTCTGGGGATCGTAGGTAAAACCATCGCTTGCTTCGTCGGCCGGCGGGGTCCAGTTCAAATCACCGTCTCCCAGCAGCGAATTGGCCCGGCCGCCACTGTGCAGGAAAAGCTTGCGGAACTGAGCCTGGGTGGGCGGATACTCGTCCAGATCGCGCCAGCGGTTGTCCCCCATGACATAAACACGTGCTCTGGGAAAGTCAAACCGCTCTGCAGTCCCTTTCAGAAAGTGGTCGAAAAATTCAATGTGCAGTGCCTTGTTGTCCACGATCGAGTCGCCCGAAAACTCCATCTCGCCGAGCTTGGTGCCACCGCCCAGAAAGGTCTGGCGGTGTGTCCAGGGGCCGAGCAGCACGTACTGCTGGTCCCGCGCAGGCGAGTACTTTCTCATTCCCCTCCAGTAGTGAAGATGAGCGGGCTGATCGCCGTCGAACCACCCGGCTACGTGCAGGGCCGGGATGTCGATCTGCTCGAATACCTCGGGCCCATAGTGGATATCTTTCCAGTAGGGATCCTGGTCGGGATAATTGACGAAGTCGCGGTACAACCACATCTTCCGCCCCATGGCCTCGTCCATGGTCAGGAGGGGGCGATGAGCATAGACTCGGTCCCAGTCGATTCCGGCTGCGTTGGGCCCCTGCAGGATCCGCCCCATCACGGTGTTGGTCCAGGTCAGGGCCCACTCCATCAGCAGCGCCCCGTTTTGCCAGTTGTGGGCCACGTTGAAGCAGGCCGCCGCTGTGGGGACGATGCAGACCAGGTGGGGTGGCCTCTCGCGGGCCGCCAGCCACTGGACTGCGCCTAGATAAGAAACCCCCATCATCCCTACTCGGCCGTTCGACCAGGGCTGGCGGGCCAGCCACTCGATGGTGTCGTAGCCGTCGGGTCGATCCACCGCGTAGAAGCCGAATTCTCCGTCCGAGTCTCCCCGCCCCCGCACATCCTGGATCGCCCACACGTAACCCCGGCTGGCAAAGTATCGACCGTATTGAGGAGACTGAAGGAGGGCCCGGGTTTTCAGATAGGGAGTTCGCATCAGGATCACCGGATATCGTCCCTCTTCCAGGGGAAGCCAGATGTCCGCCGAGGTCTCCACTCCGTCCCGCATGGGGATGCGGACGTCGAAGAGCTGCCGTACTTTGCCCTGGGAATGGACGGGAAGGCTCCCCAGAACAAGAATCAGTGTCAGAATCAGCAACCCGAGGCTCCGTTGACGCCCGTTTTGGCTCGGGCAAGCTCTGTTAAACAGGTCCCTTCTTGAGATCGCGGCGTTCTTCTCTCGCATCAAGCTTCTCCTTTGACCCTTTCCAGGGGCTTTCCTGTGGTGGTGACTTTGGATTATCTTGCAGGGGTTGATCGCGTAGCGCAAGTCTTGACTGGAAACATTTCTCGAGCCGCCGCTCGAGGTGGATGAATGCGAGGTGAATGAAACATGTACCACCACTTGGAGATTAATCCCAGAGCCATTCAGGCGGTGGAAGGATTCCGCTTGCCCGAGCAGCTGGAGTACGGCAAAACGGTGCTTCCCGCCCTGGTCCGGTCCGACTATGAGAACGGCACCTGGGGGTCTCTGCAGCTGTTGCCCTATGAGCCGTTTCAGTTGGACCCGGCAGCCAAGGTTCTCTTCTACTCCCAGGAAATCTTTGAAGGGATGAAAGCCTGCCGCCACCGGGAGCTGGGAGCGGCCATCTTCAGGCCCGACTTCCTGCAGGAGCGGATGAACCGCTCTGCTCGCAGAATGCTCATGCCGGAACTGCCGAGGGAGTACTTCCTGGAAGCGGTAGGCGGCATTGCGGCCCTGGCCGAACCTTTCATTCCCATGGGGCCGGGCGAGTCTCTTTACCTCCGGCCATACGTGATTTCGACGGAGCCCGGCCTGGGATTGCAACCCTCCAGCACGTACAGCTTCGTGGTGCTGGCGCTGCCCTCATCCAGCTACTTTTCCGTTCCCTTTCTGGAGGTTCTGATCGAGCGGGAGTATTGCCGGGCCGCTCGCGGAGGGACCGGCTTTGCCAAGACCGGGGGGAACTACTCCGCCGCCATGCAGGCCGATCGGAAAGCGCACGAGTTGGGCTTCCAGCAGACCGTGTGGCTGGATCCGCTGGAGCGACGCTACGTCGAGGAACTGTCCGGGATGAACTTTTTCGCCCTGGTTGACGGTGTTCTAGCCTAGAGACGCCCGAGTTGACTGACAGTATCCTGGGGGGAAGCACGCGAGATTCCCTGATGCAACTGGCTGCCCGGGAAGGGGTCTCGGTTCGGGAGGTCCGCATCGACATCGACGAACTGAAAGCGCAGATCGAATCGCGACACTGCACCGAGGCCTTCGGGTGTGGTACCGCTGCTATTGTTATGTCGCTGCGCTGCCTGGGTGAAGAGGACGGTTCCTGTGTCTGCTTCGAGGAGGCGCCCGGTCCGGTGGCGTCTCTACTACGAGACAAACTGATGGGTATTCAGCAGCGGACCGAGCCCGACGAGTTCGGTTGGATGGTGAAGGTGGAGCCTCTTTCTTGACGGCGGATGCTTTCCTGTAGTGCTCGTCAGGAGCGCGACCAGACGACCGGGAAGGCCTCGCAGGCCATCGGATCTCCCGGCTCCAGCCCCCCGCTGATAGGGGGAGATGTTTCCCAGAGTCGTTCCGCGAAGCGAGCGTCATCTCCAACCCAGCGTGTCGACAGAACTCTCCGGGAGGTGGTCAGAGACACGTTCCCGGCTGCCCCGTGCAGGGCCATGCCGTGAAAGACGACGCAGTCCCCGGGCTCCAGGGGCCAGCACAAAACCTCGTACTGATCCGGCTCGCCATCGATGTCGGGAACGGTTTCAAAAGACGAACTTTCGCCCTCCTGGCTCGAATCCTTCATCTGATAGTTCAAAGTGGTTGCAAACTTGCGCGGAAAGAACGTGCGGCCCCAGGCATGAGAACCCCTTACGAATCTGAGGCTGGTCTTCACCGGCACGGGATCAAGCGGCATCCAGATGGAACAGATCGGGCGTCCATCGATCGGGTAATAGGGCTGATCGTGGTGCCAGGGCGACGGTTTCGTGGTGCCGGGTTCCTTGATGAGAACGTGCTCGTGGTAGAAGATAGCTTGATCGGATTGCATGAGTCGCCCGGCAATCTCGGCCGCCGGGGATTCATAGACAAAACGGCGATACTCGTCGATCTCCTGCCAGTTGCAGTAATCGTTGAAAAAGCGGCCGGAGCCCTGGTCTCCCTTCAGGAATTCGGAATGCTGACCGGGAGCTTCCAGATTCCGGGCGATCCCGCCGGCGACGGCCTTCAGCCACGTCTCGCCAAAGACCTGGCGAAGGCAGATGGCTCCATCGCGTTGAAAGGTCTGGATGTGATCGTGCGTAACAAAAGATCTTCCCATTGTGATTCTCCTTGGTTGCCCTCTCCATACGTTCGGCACGCCGGATTGGCGTTCCCTACGGTTGCCAGTCAGACACCTCATCCAACGGGAAAATGGGCCTCCGCAGCTTGCGAAACTCTGTGTGCTCGAGCGTGAAGTCGTGAACACAGGGTTCGTAGACCACCTCGATGACTCCTGCCCAGGGGCCGAAACTAGCCCGGAAATGACCGCTCGACTTGAGACCGATAAAGCGCATGCGACGCGTGTCCAGTCCGAGGCTTGCAGCCAGGGCCGAATCGTAAGGCTGCTCTCGTTTGCTTATCAGGATCACGTGAATTCCATTCTCCACGATATGGGCAGCGGGACCCAGAGACCCCTTCAGGCCCGCATACATGGGGCCCTCGTATTGAAATGCGCCATCTGAGCAGGCCACCACGGTCACAGTCATGGGCACCGGTCGCCCCTGGCCCGGAAACTTGCCCCCCACCTCCAGGCTCAGGGTAGATCCGTGCCCGGCCTCCATGCACCTCTCTACGGACTCCGGATCGCTGATATAGAGGACGCAGGCGTCCTCCAACTGCGCCTCTCTAAAGGCCTGCAGCACACCGGTGCTGTCGCCTGGAGAGCCGCCGCCCGGATTGTCGTTCGTGTCCGCCACGATCACCGGATACGGGCCCTCCCGGTGCCTCTGAAGGACTTCCCTGGTTTTCAGTCTGGGGAAATCCCATAGGACATCGCGCTTGCTGAAAACCCACTTGGCGTATTCGTTTGCACAGCTCTGCGCCAGCGCCAGCTCATTTTCTGTTGTCACGAAGACCGACATCCCCATGTCAAGTACATCGGCGAAGGGGAAGCCGTGACTGAGAGAAGAGCACACGACTCCGGGCTCTTCCTTCAGTGCACGGAGGCGATCCATGATCTCCTTCATCGGGGGCCGGGCCGTGATGTCGTTTCCAGCCACAGCAGTCATCGGGAGTTGACACAGGGCTGTGGTGGGGCGCAGTTTTTCCCTCAGAATGCGGGCCAGTACGTCGGTACATTCGCGTCCTTTTTCGGCCATGTCCACTTCGGGATAGGTGTCCCGACCGATCAGTACGTCGGCTTTCTTGACCATCTCCGCCGTCATATGGGAGTGGATGTCCAGCTGTCCCACAATGGGGACCCCGGGTCCGACAGCCTCCCGGACTGTTGCCAGGATGTGCCCCTCTGCATCATCGATTCCTTCTCCCACCATCGCCCCGTGCAGTTCCAGCAGCACTCCGTCAAGCGGTTGATTTGCTGAAATCCCCTCCACCACCTGGCCGAGGAGATCTTCCAGAACAGGACGGGGAACGGGCCCGCTCGGATGGGCCTCAGCGAAGACGGTCGGGATCAACTCGAAGCTGTGGGCGCGAGCTCCCTCGATGAAGCCACCCGTGGGTGTATTCGTCCCGGTGAAGGTCTCGAGCACGTCCTCACCCTGGATGTAAAAGTGGTCGCGGAAATTCCTCAGAGTTGTGGGAACCTGGGTGAAGGTGCTGGTTTCGTGACTGATGCAACCGGTAATGATTCGCAAGGGTTTACCCCTTCTCACGAGTTATGTCTCAATAATTCCCTTCCCTGGCCCAGCACGAGTCCCTTGACCTGGTGCGGTGGGGGCGCTGCGAAGAAGACCGCAACAATGCTACCAGCGACAAGAGTTGCCATGGAAGTGGCGGCCGCGTACCACCAGTGTGAAAACGGCTGCGCCAGGGCCACGTAAAAACTCATCGTGATCCCCGCTGCCAGGCCGGCCAGGGCCCCGGGAGCATTGGCCCTTGGATTCAGCGTCCCGAGCAGGAAGATCCCGAGCAGGGGACCCGCCATGGTTCCCATGATCTTGATGATGATTTCATAGACATTGTCACCCAGGAAGGGCACCAGAAGGGCAGCGATCGTCACCAATCCGCCGAAGCCGGCACAGCAGACCCGGATCAATCCCAGCCCCAGCTCTCGGCCCGGGAGCCAGTCGCTGACCACCAGGGCCGTCAGGCTGTTGATGCCGCTGTCCATGCTGCTCATGGCAGCGGCGAACAGCCCGGCCAGAAGCAGCCCCAGGAGTCCTGCCAGCTGGATTTCATTCTTGATGAAGTAGGGAAGCAGCTGATCCTGCCTGGCCAGTTCGGGAAAACCAGCTCCTGCCGCAGCGCCCGGGGGTACGTTCTGATGGTAAAAGGCGAAAAGGGTGGATCCCACGGCGAAGAACAGAGTGCAGATAAGCACACTCATCAGGAGGCCGAGGGCCAGGGCGCGGCGAGCAGCGCTGACACTGGGCATGGCCACGTAGCGCTGAACGATGGTCTGTTCGGTGGCGTAGATCCCCAGGTAAGCGAACACGACAAGAGCGACGGCTGAGAAAAATGTTCCCCCGGTCGATCGATCCAACTGCATGTTGAACATCTGGAACTTGTCGTACTGCGACCCCAGGGCCCATACTCCTGCCAGACCGCCTTCGACGTGTCCCAGGGCCAAAAAGAGAACAATGGCCATCCCGAAACCCAGCGTGAGGGCCTGCAGCACGTCCGTCCAGATCACGGCCTCGAACCCTCCCACCACCGTGTACAGAGTCGTAAACAGGCCCATCAAGACGATGGCCCATCGGAGTTCGCCTTCACTCAGATCCAGCACCACCTGTACGATCAGTCCCACGGCGTAGAGAAGCGAACCCATCCAGGCCAGGTTGTAGAGAGAGTAGAGAAAGCTGCCCAGCAGTCGGTGAGTGCGACCGAAACGCCATTCCAGGTACTCGTAGGCGCTGGTCAGGCGAAGGCGGTGATAAATGGGGATGAAAACCCAGGCAACCAAGGGTAACACCCACAGAAGGATCAGAAGGATCGCCAGGTACATGTGGTAGTCAGCGTAGGCGCCTTCCCGCGGCAGCCCCACGAAGGAGAGTGAACTGAAGGCCGTGGCGAAAAGGGAGATCCCGATGGTCGGCCAGTTCATGCGCCGACCACCGACAAAGTAGTCCTCATCGGACTGGTGGCGTCGCGCAAACCGCAGTCCGATGAGGACTACGGCCACCACATAAGCTACAAAGAGAACCCAATCGATCGTCGCTATCTTCCTGATCCTTTCTACTGCGGAGTCCGGGCCAATTATAGAGACTGAGCTGCACTCGGCAAACCGGCTCCTACATGTTCATACCCGCAATCGAGTATCCTTTTGCTGTTATGCCACTTGTGGAAGTGACAAGAGATGCAGAGGTCATCAGTGACGAGGCGGTCGCTTCGCTGCTGGAAGTTCTACCGGGCCTCGTGGCAGAAGCCCTGAATGCGCCGGCAACGCCGATTACCGTGAAGGACGTCGATGTCAGGGTCCGAACGCCGGGTCGATTCGAGGTGACCGAATTTGATCTGCAGATCATCGTGAGTGCCAGCTACTCCGAAGAGCGGAATGAGAACCTTGCCGACCGGCACAGACAGCTCAGTGACGCAGTCCAGAATCAGGGGGCCCTGCCGGCCGGAGTCAAGGCCTACATCTGGCTGACTCTGCCCCCGGCCAAGTTTGGAGAGTTGACCCTCTAATGGCGAAGTGGGAGGAGGCCTCAGGGCTGCGTCCGGGAATTTAAACGTCCTCCGCCCTGAGGCCCCCTCCCACTTTCCAACAGGGTCATCCGAGCCGCCTCCCACATCTCAATGTTAGCCGGCGGGAGTTTCCGGGAGACCCAGCATCTCTCGTGCCTGTAGAGGTGTTGCTACTTCGCGATTCAGCTCCTGGATAATGCGCGCGGCCCGTGCCACCAGCTGAGCGTTGCTTGCGGCTTTTTCGCCCCGCCGGTAATAGATATTGTCCTCCAGGCCAACTCGCACGTGTCCGCCCATCAGAGTCGCCAGGGTGGTCATGGGCAGCTGATAAGGGCCGATCCCGGAACAAAGCCACAGGCTGCCCTCGGGAAATTCCCGCAGCATGTCCACCACATTTTGGACCGTAGGGTAACTGGAGGTCTGATACCCCATCACCGTCTGAATCCAGTATGGTGTTTTCACCAGATCCTGACTGATCAGGTCCTGGATGACCCAGGCGCACCCGGGATGATAGATCTCGAGTTCGGGGATGATGCCTCGCTTTTTCATTTCCTGGGCATACCAGCCGATCTGCTCATAGGTCCAGGGAATGCAACCGTTGTATTCCACGGCAGGACGGGGGTGGGGCAGGGGAGCCTCCCGGGCCTTGAACTTGAATTTTGCCATCTCCGGCGAAAGGTTCAGGGAAGCCACTTCCGGGTTGGCATCCAGGCAGGCCAGCCGTTCTTCCATCGTCATCTCGTAGCCGCCGCCCGTCGTATTGTTGATGATGAGATCGGGACAGCGTTCCCGGATCTTGGTGTTGACTTCGATCCAGTCCTCCGTAGTACAGGCCGGCTCCGGCAGATTGTTGGGATTGCGGGCGTGGACGTGCACCATGGAAGCCCCGGCCTGGTATGCGTCGTATACGGAATCCGCGATTTCATCCGCCGTCTCGGGGAGATTCTGATTGTATTCTTTGCCCTGGATGCCTCCGCTGCAGGCAACACAGATAATGGCAGGAGGCATCCCCTGGCGGATCTTCTCCATGAAAGCGTACGAATCGGCGTAGGGCCACATGTCCTTGCTCATTGCACCTCCTCGGTGATTATTAGAATGACTTCTATCTTTAAAGATTTTCCCCTGGATCTCAAGGGCTGCTAGACCCGTAAGGAGTCCCCCCGGCTCTGCCGGGGAGGCAGCCAGAGTTTGACAGTTCCGGGAATAGGTGAAAAAACTCCCTTCCGTGAGCCGAGCAAAGCATCACGAAAAGGAGTTTTATGAGTAACTACCAGAGCTTACAGCATACAAAATGGGAGTGTAAGTACCATGTGGTGTTCATCCCCAAGTACCGCAAGAAGTTGATTTATGGGGAGCTGCGCAGACATCTCGGTCAGGTGCTGCGACGGTTGGCTGGGCAGCAGGAAAGCTTGATTGAAGAGGGCCACCTGCTGCCGGATCACGTGCACGTGATGATCTCGATTCCGCCAAAGTTTTCTGTGGCGCAGGTGATCGGGTACATCAAAGGGAAAAGCGCCATCCACATTGCGAGGAACTTTTCAGAGAGTCGGCGTAACTTTGTTGGACAGCACTTCTGGGCTCGCGGATACTTCGTATCGACGGTGGGTCGGGATGAGAAAGTGATTCGTGAGTATATCCGGCGGCAAGAAGCAGAAGATCGTCGCCAGGATCAGCTCAGGCTGCTGTAGCCAAGCCACCTGTAGGTGGCACAAGTGGCCGCGGTAGCGGCAACGTCAAGTCCGCTTTGAGCGGCTCACAAGATTAAAGCCCCCGGCTTTGCCGGGGGATACTTACTATCGAACGCATCCGGACAAGGAAGAGATGGTGAAGAGTTGCCTCACATTCATGCTGCTTTCCCTGGTACTCGGTTTGCTGAGCTGTGATTCCTCGAATCGTCGAGCGCAGTGTGGGGAGGATTACCTGGCCCCTGAACTTCGGGCCAGCGTGGAACGGCTCAAGGCAGAGATCGAGGATGAACCGACCTCGCAGGAAAACTTTAGCTCACGGGTTCAGCTTCTCTGGGACTGGTCCAATGCCCTCTCCATGACGGGAGTCCAGATGAACCCGGACCTGCCCGCATCCGTCTCCCCTCCCTCACGCCTACCGGGAGCGACTATTCCCCCGGCTCGCCTGCAGCGCATCGACATGCTGCTCGGAGAATTGCGCCTGCGCGACGAGCATCCTGAAGAGGCATTCGGGAGTCTGGAGCTTGACGTCACTGAACCGCTGGTGGCCGGTAGCTGGCAGACGATCCGGCAAACCTACACGGTAGGAGAGATTCCTGTGGAACCGGGTGGGGCGTTTCTGGTAGGGCGCCATTTTCAGAGCTACTGGTTTCCATCCGGCACCAACTTTCAGACGGAAGACCCGACCGGGGAAGGCTATGTGAGCATTCAGAGCTCCAATGCTGAAGCCCGCTTCGAGGCCGGAACGATAGAGTGGCGTGGTCTGCACGGGATCGCCGAAGTGGGAACCCCGCCTGTCATCTTTCGGCTACAGGGTACCCGGCTGAATCCCGGGGATCAGATGACGATCACTTACGGGGATACGAGCCGCGGCTCGCGGGGGCTTCGGATTCAGGACTACAGTAACGACGCGGTCCCCCTGCCTGTCTATCTCGACTTTCAGGGGAATGGTGATTTTCTGTTCCTCCCCCTGCAATCCTACGAGGTGGCCGGCCGCGAGGTTTTCGCAGTGCATGGGTTTGCTCCCTCCACCGTGGAGACGGGAGAAGACTTCACCGTCTCCGTTCGCAGCGAGGACAGACATCTGAACCGGGCATCGGGTCCGATTCCGGCTTATCAAGTGCGTGTCAACGGCAAGGAGTTCTCAAAAGTTGAGGCCGGCGAGGAAGCCATCTCCCTGCTCGAGGAAGTGCGCTTTGACGAACCGGGTATTTACCGTTTTGGGTTCGAGTCTCCGGACGGGACGATAACGGGACACAGCAATCCGATCTGGGTACGGTCCGGGCATGAGAACCACGTTTACTGGGGGGACACGCACGGCCATTCCGGTTTCGCAGAGGGCCTGGGAACACCCAACGGGTATTTTCGCTTTGCCCGGGAAGACTCGAGACTGGATTTTCTGACCCACTCGGAACACGACGCCTGGATGGACGATTACGAATGGGAGGTCCTTCGAAGTAACGTGCAACGCTTTCACGAAGAGGGGGAGTTCATTGCCTTTCTGGGCTACGAGTGGACGGTGTCTACCCGTGTCGGGGGGCACCACAACGTTCTCTTCCGCACTCCGGAAGGGAGAAAGCGCGTTCCTCTTCAGAGTGCCCCTGTTCTATCTCAGCTTTACCACCGCCTGGCCGAGGAAAACGATCAGAAGGACGTGCTGATCATTCCGCACGCCCACCAGGCCGGAGAATGGCGCCAGAGCCATCCTGTCATGGAGAGGCTCGTCGAGATTATGTCGGGACACGGCAACTTCGAGTGGTTTGGGAAGCGCTATCTGGAGTTTGGTCACCAGGTGGGGTTTATTGCGGCTTCGGATGATCACTTCAGCCACCCCGGATACTCGGCACCGTTTCTTTACGCTTACACGCAGCGCAGCGGTCTTGCAGCTGTGCAGGCTCCCGAGAAAACGTCCAATGCCATTTTTGATGCCATGCGGGCCCGCCGTACCTATGCTACTACCGGGCAGCGAATGATCCTGGATCTGGACCTGAACGGTGCTCCCATGGGCTCGCGAACGGAGTTCGCTGCCATTCGTCGGATCCAGGGACAGGTGATGGGTACGTCGCCCATCGACAAAGTGACTCTGGTCAAGAACGGGAAAGACCTGGAGACCCGGGATTTTCTGACTGCGGCCAGCGGTGGCAGCCGCCGCGTGGAAGTCGTGTTCTGGTCACAGTCCGATCCCGAGACTCGGGGGAATCCCCGTAGCTGGAGGCGGTGGGATGGGACGCTGCAAATCAAAGGGGCCGATCTGGTCAGCCTCTCGGCTCCCTCCATTCGGAATCGCGTCCTGCAGGGTGTTTCGGTCAGTTCCGAGAACCCGAGGGAAATCGATTTCGCGCTCATGACCCGCGGGTCGGAGAAATCGATCATCCTGGAGTTGAGCAACGTCACCCCAAACGCAGCGATCGAGGTGGATGTGAAGCTAGCGCCCGACCCCGTGGCGGCCTTTTACCGTCGCTTAACGGACCAGGGGTACATCAGCGTGGGGATTCTGTCACTTCCCGGGAGCGCCAGGTTTCGCTTTCGTGACCTGAAGGAAGGTCAGACGACGAGAACTTTCTCGGACGGCTCTTTTCACGATTCCATTACGCTGAGGAGAATCCGCTCCGATGCCCCCCTGGATCAGGAATTTGAATTCACGGATGCCGACAACCCTCTTCCCGGAGACCACTACTATGTTCGGGCCACCCAGCTGGATGACGGAGTGGCCTGGTCGAGCCCCATCTGGGTCGGTGGCTTTGCCAAACAATAGCGCCCAGGTCAGACTCGACCGCCGGGCACGATGTGTGGGACCTGGAGAGGGAAAGCGGGAGACGGCTCTGGGCGGAGGCCGTTTAAATCCTCCCGGTCGCAGCCCTGAGGCGCCTCCCACATTCCAACTGGGTCGCCCGAGCCCCCTCCCACCTAGGGCCTGCCTTAATCATCGACTCTCGTACTCCCCTCCTCCAGGATGACCAATTGCCGGGGCTGGAGACGCCCGAAAGAGTCGCGCACTCCGCTGGGCCACGAAACCGTCACCTCCAGCGGGCCCCGGTACTCCCCCAGGCCAAAATGGACCCGGTAGTCACTGGCCGAGAGGTAGCTGCCGGCTGAAGTGACCTGGGCGATCAGGCGTTTCGAACCGGCTTTCAGCTCCACCAGAGCGCCAAATCCATTGCGGTTGGATTTCTTGCCCACCAGTCTCAATTGCAGCCAGGGATTGTGGTTGCCCCCCTCGTTGCGCAGCAGCACCGGGCTTCCGCCACAGTTGCTGACCAGCACATCCAGATCTCCGTCATTGTCGTAATCGGCCCAGGCCAGCCCCCGGCTGACCTCAGGAACCTTCAAGGCCTCGCCACGCTCAGAAGTGACGTCCCGGAAGCGCCCACCCACGTTCTCCAGGAGAACTTTCGGTTGCCGGTAGACCGCATCTGCACGAGCCGCTTCCGCGTTGTCCAGGATGTGCCCGTTGGCGACAAAGAGATCCAGATCTTCATCGTTGTCCACATCCATCATGGCCAGGCCAAATCCGACAAAGGGGCGGGTGGGAAGCTGGATGCTGGTACGGGAGCTCATGTCTTCGAAGAAACCGTCGCCGCGGTTTCGGTAAAGAGCCAGGTATTCCAGGTCCAGATTGGTGACAGCGATGTCCAAGAGCCCGTCCATGTCATAGTCGCCTGCCACGATTCCCATACCCGACTGAGGCTCCCCGTGCTCGTCAAGAGCAGTTCCCGACAATAATCCCCTCTCGTCGAAAGTTCCATCTCCCTGGTTCTTGAAGAGAAAATTGTCAACCTGGTCGTTGGCCACGTAGATGTCCACCAGACCATCCCGGTTGTAGTCCACTGGCACCACTCCCAATCCCTTGCCCGCAGGTAGAGCGATGCCGGCTTCCTGGCTGACGTCAGTGAAGGTGCCGTCGCCGTTGTTTCGATACAAAACGTCATTGACGCCGTTGTAGGAATCCGGTGAACAGTAGGTCATGATCGATTCAAAACCACAGATCTTGTTGTTCTCGAAAGAGTGATCGAGGTAACTGGCCACATACAGGTCCAAGTCACTGTCATTGTCATAGTCGAGGAAGGCCGCACTCGAACTCCATCGACCATCTCCCCCAACCTTCGCCACCCGGGTAGCATTGCTAAAGGTTCCGTGCCCATTGTTACGGTAGAGGATGTCCGGCCCGCCAAAATGGGTGAGAAAGAGATCGTCAAAACCATCGTTGTTATAATCTCCCACGGCGACGCCCATTCCGTAGTGCTGGTTGGACTCAATGCCTGCCCCGCCGGTCACTTCCTTGAAGGTGCCGTCGCCTCGGTTCCTGTACAGAGCGTGATCGTAGGAGGCACTCTCATCGGTGCCCGGAGTCCAACCGCCGTTGACGAGAAAAATATCCAGGTAGCCGTCCGCGTCAAAGTCCAGAAAGGCGCAGCCTGACCCCATGGTTTCAACGACGTACTTCGTGGGGGTCGGGGAGTTCTGGTGGATGAACCGGATGTCGGCTTCTACCGTCACGTCGACAAAGGAGAAGAAGGCGTCGGACGATGCAACCAGTTCTCGCGCTTGAACTCCGAGCGGCACCAAAAGCAGGAGGTAAGCCGTGACAGATAGCCTTTGCATCTACTCGGGTTTCCTTGCGCTCATCAGTCGGAGGTAGATGTTTTTTTCTTTTTCGCTTTCCTCAACGGCTCCCATGTTACGCAGGGCGGTGGAAAGATTCAGGTGAGGGACGGGATCGTCAGGGTTGATTTCTGTGGCCCGACGATAGGCTGTGATGGCGGAATGATAGTCAGCCCTGGCAAAGAGCAAATTGGCCAGCAGATTGTGAAAGTCCCCGACAGCGGGACTCAGGTCAATGGCTGTCTTGATGGCATCGATCGCGGTCACAGGGTCGCGCTGCTCCAGGCACTTGGCCAGCAGGAAGTAGTATTCGGGATCGAGGGGATAGAGTTGGATGGCCTGTCGAATTCGATTCTCTGCGCGTGAAACATCACTTCGCAGGAAATGGATCTGGGCCAGACGATAGTGCGCCAAATGCATATCGGGAGAGATTTCAAGGGCTTTCAGGAAGTACGAATAGGCTTTCTCGGGCTGCTCCTGGAAGAGACTGTCCTCCCCCTCCTGGTAGTACGCCTGAGCCTCATACTGTTGTTCTTCAGCAGCATTGGGCGCTTGCTGCGCCGCCGGCCTCAGGGAGCGAAAGCGCTGTAGAGCCAAGGCAGCTTCCTGCTTCATTCCCAGCTTTCGGTAGGCATCGGCCAACAGATAATAGGGTTCCTTGAAGTTTGCGTCGTCTTGCAAGGCCAGCTCCAGTTGTTGAACGGCCTCTCGAACCCGTCCAAGTTTGAGGAGCACAAAGCCCAAATCTTTCCGAACCTCAGGTTGTCTGAAACCCAGCTCGATGGCCTTTTGCAGATTCTCAACAGCCCGGGGAAAGGTCGTCGAATCCTTGCTAAACAGCAAACCAAGTTTCACATAAGCATCGGTGAACGAGGGTTCCAACTCAACAGATCGCTCCAGGGCATCTCTGGCTTCTTCGAAGTAACCCAAACCATTGTGACTCAACCCCAGCAGATAATGCCCGTAGCTATCGCCGGGATCCAGGCGCACGTATTCCTGGGCCAGTGTCAAGGCTAGATCGGACTTTCCTTTGTGGAGATGAATCCGGCACAGCAGCCGGATCACGGGGAGGGAATCGGGCCTTGTTTGAAGAAAACCCTGCAGCACTTCGCCTGCTTCTTGGTCTTGCCCGCAGTGAAAGAGAATAGAGGCCAGGGCCAGCGCGGTCTCCTGTGACCTTCTGTCCAGGCGAAGAGCCTCCCGGTACTCCCCGATTGCTTTCAGGAAGTGATTCTGACTCTCATAGAGAAGACCCAGCTGGTAATGAAGCGCCGGATCTTGCGGGTCCGAACGAAGACCATCCTCCAGCAGCCCTAAGGACTGCCGGAACTTGTTGTGGGCGATCCGCAAGTCGGGAGGCTTTTGGTCTACCGGGCCGCAGGGCCCGCGGGAGAGGGCAGCGGGTAAGCTGGTAGGGGGGGTTTGTACCAACTCTGCTCTCAGCCCTATCTGTGCGAAGAGGACAACCGCCAGGCCGACGACCGCCAGGCGTGGCATAGGATGTTTCACGAGTTTGTAGATGACTACTCCTTGCCTGCCTGTCTGAGTGCCATAGCTAGCTGGTCACGGGCTCTTTGATCGCCCGGATTCATCTGCAGGTATTGGCGAAAATGAGATATCGCGTTTTCCCAATCTTCCAGCTCCATGAAACTATAAGCAAGATTATTGTGGACCTGCAGGTGATCGGGGTCGTACTGCACAACTTTCTCGTATTGTTCGACGGCCTTCGGAATCTGTCCGATTCCCAGAAATGTATTCCCCAGATTCAGGTACAGAGACGAATTGTCCGGTTCCCTTTCAATGGCTTTTGAGAAGAAACCGATCGCCCTCAGATAATCTCCGTTTCGGGCCAGGGCAAGCCCCAGCGCACCATCCAGACCCGGGTATTGGGGATCCATTTCCAGCAGCACGGTCAGGTGTTCAGCGGCTTTTCGGAAAAGCGACATCCCCATCAGAGCGTCGGCCAGGGCAAATCGAGCCGCTACATCGGAAGGAGTACTCTCCAGAATGACTTCATAGTTCTTGATGGCTTCCGCGAACTGACCCTGGCTGGTCTGGGCCTTTGCCAGATTGGACCGAAAGAGCGTGTTCTCCGGTGAAAGCTGCAGGGCCTGCCAGAAACTTTCAATCGCATCCTCCTTTTTCCCCATCGAAACAAGAGCGTTTCCCAGATTGTTGTATGTGCCCGACTTGTCGGGGATGAACTCGAGCGCCTGCCGGTAGCGCGCTGCGGCTTGTTCGAAACGGCCCAGTTGAAACTGGGAAACGCCCATGCCGTGCAGCACCTCTCCAGCCAGCGGGTCAAGGGTCAAGGCCTGCCGATAGTAGCCGAGGGCATCCTCATGTTTCCCCAGAGCCGACTTGTGCTGGGCCAGTTTGAGAAACAACGGCAAGTCACGAGGATTGTTCTCAATGGCTACCGCGAAGTGCTCCCGGGCAGCGCGAGTGTTTCCCGATTTCTCATAAGCGATGCCGATATCGGCATGGGCTGCCGTATGGTCCGGCTGGTGTTGCAAACCCGTTTCGTAAGAGGTGATGGCCCCCTGATAGTCCTCGATCTCTGAGAGAGCATCTCCCTGTTGCATCCAGGCCAGGGGATAGTGGGGAACCAGTTGCAAAAGCGCAGTCAACTCGCTGGCTCTTTCTTCCTGTCGATCGTAGGCATCCAGGAGACGAGCGAAATTGTAGTGGAGACGCCAGTCATCAGGGTGTTCCCGAACCGCCTGCTGATAGCGGGCAACAGATCGCTCCCGCTCGCCAGATTCCGTATACAGCGCGAGAGGTTGCAGCCTTTTCTGGATGTGCTCCTGTTGTTGCTGATTGTCCAATCGGTTTGTAAAAGGGGGCTGCTGGATCCTCCTCAGCATGTCGCTTTCGGAGTAGTAACGGTCATAGGCAGTGTAAACCAGACGGTCCATACTGTCCTCTTGGGTCAGAAGAGTCCCGTGAGGAGCTTCGTACTCCTGGACCCAGGCTGGGAGCAGCTCCGCAACCTCGCGAAAGATCGCCTTGGCCAGAAGATAGTTGCCGCCAAACTTCAGGTGGACATGCTCAAAGAAGAGTTCCCTTCCGGGGGTATTGTGAGGGCTGCCGCCTTCCAGAGCCCCGACTCCGTCAACAAAGTGAACCCCGCTGGCTGCGCCCGCTGAGAGAGCTGTTTCCCTGATGATCTCATTGATTCGTTGGTCGGCTCGAAAGCGAAGTGTGTCGTATTCCAGGGCGCTGGTAAGTCTTCTCCGGGCCTCCTGAAACTGGCCCATTTCCCAGTAGACTTTCCCCAGGCGGTAATGCAAATCAGCATAATGATCGTCGATTTTCTCCGCCTCCAGGTAGGTCTCGATCGCTTCGGCCATCCTTCCCGCAGTTTCCTGTTCAATCCCGTCCTGGTAGTGGGCTTCCCAGGTTTCTCGATCGGCGCCGGAGAGGCTGGGGCGATGGAGGGAGGCCAGGGGAGCACAGTCTCTTAAGTTCACACCCACGCTGCTCAAAATCGTCTGGGCGCCGCTATCTCCCGCAATGCGGCAGATGTCTTCCAGATTTCTTCGGAAATGACCGTAAACCGTCTCCAGGCCCAAATCATCATGACGGACCTGATTCTCCAGGAACATTTCCATGCCCAGCCAGGTTTGAGGACCTTCCTCTTTTTGACTGGCCAGACGCACGACGTCCTCGAGCAGTTGACCGATTTTCAGTTGTCCCACCCGGATTCCGGCCCGGATGGCAAACAGGCTGGAGACCATGGGAGTGAATACGGTTCCGGCTCCGAAGGGTCCAACAACTTCATTGTTTCCCAGATACACGATGAAGAGATCGGGATTCCAGCGGGCACAATCCCTGGCGATTTCCAGCACCACATGGGAATTAATGGCGGTGATGGCCGTGTTATGGACTTCGAAGCGAGCCCCCGGGTATTGGTCCTTCAGCATGATCTCCAGAATGCGCCCAAAACTGAAAGCGGCGTCCGGATCTCCCTGGGCTGCCGATGCCCCCAGGAGAAAAATCCGGTAAGTGTTGGGAGGCTTGTCACTGGGAATGACCAGTGGTTGCGAAGGACGGGCGATTCTGCGGGGAAAGAACTGCCAGGAGAACCTCCGATTGTCCACTCGGACCTGTTTGAGGTTGATTTCGTCCTCAACCGTAAAGCCCGTGGGAGCTCCGTATTCGGCGGTCCTCAATCCCGACTCAATCAGGGCCAGAAACAGGCTGGGAATAGCAGCGACGGCGATCAGACGAAAGACCCAGAGCCGCCATCGGGAGGGTGCAGTCGACATAGGTCTAATTGTATCGTTGTTTGTTTTCTGCACGCCCCCTGGAAGTCAGAAGCAAAAAAAAGAGCCGCTCGCGGGGAGCGGCTCTTTCGAATCCAGCGCTTTGTGGGAGGATTCTGAGTTCGCCGGCTCAGAAGACGTATTTCAAAGCAAACTGGATAGTCCGTGCATCTTCTGCCAGGTTGATGGTCCCTGCGAACGGACTGCCGACAACGAGATTGGGTGGTCCAAAATGCGGGGTGTTCGTGAAGTTGAACGATTCGAAGCGGAACTGCACATGCTGGTCTTCCCAGGGTGTGTAGAAGTTCTTGGAGAGGGTGAAATCGAAGTTCTTCCAGCCCGGAGCGTCGATTAGTCCCCGTCCCGCGTTTCCAAACATGCCGTCTTGAGCCGTGGGGCCATAGGCGCCGGTGTTGAACCAGCGGTCCACAGTACGCTGCGATTCCGAAAGATTCGGATCCCCTATCCGGTCCCCGCGGAAGCGGCCTCCCGAGTTTTGCGTGTCGGGTGAAAAATTGTTGTCCAGAGGAACTCCGGAAAGCAGCGTCATGATGCCGCCTACCTGCCATCCGCCCAGAACCCAGCTGGCGGGGCCGGATTCGAAGCGTCCCCGCCCGGGACCGGCGGGAAGTTCATAGAGGAAGCTGAAGTTGTAATTCAGGGTCCGGTCGAAGTCGGCTCGTCCCCGGTTCATCCACATGTCCCGCACGAACTGCGAGACCCCTCCACTGGACGCGCCGCCAAGTCCATTGGTCGCAATCTCACGGCCGTAGTCTAGTATCTTCGACCAGGTGAAGGAACTGAGAAAGGTCAAGCCGTCGCTGAAACGCTTTTCAGCTCGGAAGGTGAAGGCATTGTAGTTCGAGTTGAGAACGTTGCTCGGGTAGTTGACGATAATGTCGTTTAGAGGTCCGGCCGTGCGCCGTCTGGCCTGGGCCCGGACGGTGGGGTGGGGACCAAGCCCATACGAGATAATCCGCCACCAGTTGATGAATGACGTGGAACTGCCGTTGTAGCCGACCGTCATGAGGATGTTGGCGGGTAACTGATGTTGAACGTCCAGGAACCACTGCCCGGTATACATCTGGGGGATCTCTTCAGGAGTGACCCGGACAATGGAAAATGGCGCAGGCACCTCTTCTGGTCCAGAGATCACGAGTGGCAGGACCCCGTTTGACAGGGTGGTGATGGGCTGCTCACGGCTGCCCAGCAGGTTTTGTTCGATGATCGCATTGGGCGGACCTTCTTGAAAGCGCCCGGCTTCAAAAGCGGCAGAATTGGCCTCTCCGTAAAAGAGACCCGCGCCGGCGCGGATGACCGTATTGTTCGTGACACGATAGGCGAGTCCGATTCTGGGCGCAAAGTTGTTCGTGTCTCTCTTGCAGCCGCAATCACTGCCGTTCTTGGGAAAGACAAACCCGCCAAACTCGATGGGCAGAAGATCCTGCGTCTCGTCGGTGATATCTCCGGTCCATTGCATGCGTGAAATTTGCGGCTGGTCTCCGGGATAATAGGGTCCGTCGAAAAGCTCGTAACGGAGGCCCAGGTTGAGAGTCAACTTGGGTGTGATCCGCCAGTCGTCCTGTATATAGGCGCCGTAGTAGGGGACCCGGCTGATTTCCCCGGTGGGCGTGCCGATACTCTGAACCCGGATCATACCCAGCAGAAGAGTCGCCATCCCGTTGCCCGTGGCTGCCCGGCTGGCGCCGACATTGGGGAACTCAGAGGTATATTGCTGGTGGTGTTGCAGCCAGCCACGGGCCCAACCGGCCGGCCGGCGCTCGATGCGCATGCTGCGATGCTCAAAGCCAAACTTGAGGCTGTGATCTCCCCGGTCCCAGAGGACATTGTCCACGATGTGATAGCCCCTTAGATTGTCGGTTTTCGGGGTATCACCCGGAGGGCCCAGACGTGTATAGCCGTTAATCGCAAAGACGGCCGTGCCCGGCTCGGTGCCCCCCGGCGAGCCAAACAGCCCGATACTTTCGTTGGTCAGATCCCCAACGTCGGGAAGAGCCCAGGCGCTGGGCACGCGGCTAAAGCCAAAGCGCAATTCGTTGAGCATGGTGGTGCTGATCGTCGAGTTGTAGTTGATGGCCAGGTTCTGGGCTTCCAGGGCGGTCAGGATTCCGCTGCTTCCAAATGCCGGCGGCGGGAGACGTGGAGGGTCCAGAATGCTCAGGTCTCTGCTCGAGAGGCGGCCAAAGATGCGGTGGGCGTCGTTGAAGTTGTGGTCGACGCGCACGTCGAACTGGTCGGCGTCGGTCTCGGCACCGGGGGAGTTGAAGTAGTTGTTGATATTTCCCGGAAGGTTGGGGAGTGGGTAAAAGCTGGCCAACGTGACGGCCACGGGATCAAAGCGGTTCTGGGGAATGACGTTGCCGGGGAACTGCGATCGCTGTGCCGCTTCCCCCTCGCCCACCAGCGTGGCCGGGTCAAAGATATCCGCATTCCTGGCGGAGCCGCCAGGTTCGCCCGAGAAGTCACCACTGCGTACGGCCTGAGTGGGGACCGTGGAAAGAGCACCCGCCACGCCCCGGCGAAGTCTCGTGCCTTCATAGCTGAAGAAGAAGAAGGTCTTGTTGCGAACGATGGGCCCACCCACGGTTCCGCCGAACTGGTTGCGGATGAACTTGGGCTTGTCCTGGTTATTCCTGTTAAAGAAGAAATTATTAGCCCCCGCCACATCGTTGCGGTGGAAGTTGAACAGCGTGCCATGAATGGCGTTGGTGCCCGACTTGGTGGAAACCAGAACCTTGGCCCCCATCCGGTAGCCGTGCTCGGCTGAGACGTTGTTGGTAATGACCTTGAACTCCCCGACCGCGTCAACCGAGGGCTTGACGGCCTGGACCTGATAGGTCAGCGGCGATTGAAAGATGGTGGAGATCCGAGAGCTGTTATCGACTCCGTCCAACAGAATATTGTTCTGGGCGATGTGGATACCGGCTGCCTGAAAGGCGCCTTCTGCTTCTCCGCGGTGCCCTCTGCCACCCTGGGCAGAACGGACTACTCCGGCGCTGAGCCGGGCCAGGTTCAGATAATTCCGCCCGTTCAGAGGGAGCTCGGCGACACGTTTCTCGTCGATGACCTGCCCCACATCAGTCGTCTTGGACTGTAACTGGGCGGCCTCAGCTGTGACTTCAACTACCTGGGCTACCTGGCCGACCTCGAGCTGAAAGTTGACTCGAGCGACGTGACCGACCTGCAGCAGAACCTCGGTCTCCTGGGTCGTGAACCCGCTCAAACTACAGTTGACCCGGAAATTGCCTGCCGGTAGCAAAGGCACCGAGTAGTAACCCTGGTCGTTGGAAATGGCCGTTCTGGCAACCTCGGTCGCCAGGTTGGTCACTGTCACTTCCGCACCAGGCACGACTGCCAGGCTTGCATCCGAGACCACACCCTGAATTCCAGAGTCCTGGGCCAATCCCGTGCTGCTGACCAGCAGAGAAACAACCAAAATGAAAGTGAACTTCAAAGCGATCCGCATGTGTCTTCCTCCCAAACGGATTAAGAAGGTGCCTCGATCCCGCGCGCTTTTGCCTGTAGTCGACCCAAACCGACTACATAAGCGCGCCCTATCCAAGGCTCAAACCAAACTAGATGAATTGCGTTCAAAGCGATCCGCATGTGTCTTCCTCCCAAACGGATTAAGAAGGTGCCTCGATCCCGCGCGCTTTTGCCTGTAGTCGACCCAAACCGACTACATAAGCGCGCCCTATCCAAGGCTCAAACCAAACTAGATGAATTGCGTTCAATATTAGAGACGGTGTTTGAATCTGTCAAGACCCGATTTTGGCTCTTGTTGAGTTTCATACGTACTCTCCAGCAAAAACCGTGCCACATGTCGAAAGAAGATTGCTAACCATAGTTATTTCTGTTACTTAGCTAAATTAGTTGCAGCCAAGTGACTATGCCTGGATCCAGTAAATTGGCTTGTTTTTCCAAAAGAGTCCATTTTTATGGCTTCCTTTCTGGCCGCCGGGATTAAACCCGGAGCCCCAGAGCGGAGAGATTCTCAGGTCGCCATCATGAACCTTCGACTCGACACCGAACTGAGATTTGGATACATTGATCCCATTCTTAAATAAAATACATTGATCTTTTAGGAGGAGGTCTGGAATGTCTTGCAAGCTACCTTCCGAACCCCAGGCGGAAATCACGGACCGTCATGTCGAACAGTATGAAAAGGACGGCTTTGTCTGCCTGCGCGGCGTGTTTCACACGGACTGGATGGAGTACATGGGGGAAGCCGTCGAAAAGGCAGCCGCCAACCCCGGTCCGCTCGCCCAGGTCTACACGAAGCCGCAGGAAGCGGGACGCTCCTGGGGCGATCACGCCTGCTGGGAACGGATCCCGGAATTCCGTAACTTCGTTTTTGATTCGCCGGCTTCTGCCATAGCAGCCCGACTCACCGGATCTCCTCACATCAACCTTTTCTACGACCATCTGATCGTCAAGGAGCCGGGCACGCTGCAGCGGACTCCCTGGCACCAGGACCAGCCCTACTGGGCTGTGCGGGGCTGGCAGATCATCACGCTGTGGACGCCCTTTGATCCGGTTCAGGCCCACAACTCACTCGAGGTCGTCCGAGGCGCTCACCGGGGCGAGAGCTACAACCCGTTTCACTTCACAACCCGGCAGCCCTTCGCGGGCACGGGCCTTCCCCTCATGCCGGACATCGAGTCGAACCGCCAGGATTACGAGATTGTGGCCTACGACATGGAACCGGGGGACTGTCTGATCCTACACGCCATGATGATCCATGGAGCCCCGGGGAACAGCCGCAGCGAGGAGCGGCGCCGGGTTTTGATTACCCACTGGGCCGGAGAGGATGCCCGTTTCAAGAAGATGCAGGGGGAGCTGGCCATCAACGCCAAAGACCCGGGTCTCAATGACGGTGATCCCCTGGACGGGTGTCCGCACTATCCTCGGGCCTGGCCGCCTCAGAACAGGGCTGAGGCGTAGTGGGATTCATCCAGTTCCAGATCGGAGAACAGAGGATCTCCCCTCCCTTACGGTCGGGGCTCCGCTTTCAGGTCGGGCGGTCGCGGCCCTGAGGTGTGCGGTCCGGGAATTGAAACGTAGGGAGTCGGAAAAGTGGGAGGAACCTAAGGGCTGCGTCCGGGAATTTAAACGTCCTCCGCCCTCAGGTTCCTCCCACTTTCCAGAACCTAGAACCTAGCACCCAATCAGAGGTAGATCATGGCAATTCCTAAAGCGGAGTGGATTTGGATGAACGGCAAGCTGGTAGGCTGGGACAAGGCACAAGTTCATGTGCTCTCCCATGCCATCCACTTTGGCAGCAGCGCCTATGAGGGTATGCGAGCCTATGCCACCCCGCGTGGCCCCGCCATCTTTCGTCTGCAAGCTCACGTCGACCGATTGTACGACTCGTGCAAGGTTCTCTACATCGAGGTGCCTTTCTCCAAACAGGAGTTCAGCGAAGCCGTTCGAGAAACCGTACGAACCAATCAACACAAGTCGTGCTATATCCGGCCTATTGTCTTTGGCGGATATGGAGAAATGGACTTGTTCCTGACGGAAGAAAACCGCATCGAGGTCGTCGTCGCCAGCTGGGAGCGAGACGCCTACTACGGGTCGGAGGCGCACGACCAGGGTGTGGACGTGGCGGTGAGCAGCTGGCGGAGACCGGCCCCGGGTACGCTTCCCCTTATGGCGAAACTCGGCGGGCATTATATAAGCTCCCAACTGGCAGCCCGCGAAGCTCAAACCGGCGGCTTCGCCGAAGGGATCATGCTGGATGTCTTCGGTCACGTCAGTGAGGGACCAGGGGAGAACTTGTTCCTTGTCCGAGAAGGTGTGATCTACACGGCCCCACTGGGGGCTTCTGTGCTGCCCGGAATCACCCGTGCCAGTGTGATGACTCTGGCGGGTGAGTTGGGTTACGTGGTTCGCGAAGAAAGCATGGCTCGTGAGATGCTCTATTTGTCCGACGAAGTGTTCATGACGGGCACGGCAGCAGAAATCACACCGATTCGTTCGGTGGACCGACATCCCGTGGGTGAGGGCGGACGAGGTCCAATCACTGAAGCTCTGCAGACTGCCTTTTTTGGTATCGTGCGCGGTGAGGTCGAAGATCGCCACGGCTGGCTGAATTTCGTCAAGGAGTAGCCATGGAGCGCAAGAAAGTAACGGTTCTGGATCTGCAGCGAAAAAGAGATGAAGGTGAGAAGATCACCATGCTGACCGCCTTTGACTACGCCACGGGCAAGGTGGCAGATGAGGCAGGCATTGATGTCCTGCTGGTGGGCGACTCCTTGGGTATGGTCATCCTGGGTCGTGATCATACGGTGTCGGTCACTATGGAGGAGGTTCTGCACCACTGCGAAGGTGTGGCGCGTGGAGCCAGGCATCCACTTCTGGTGGGCGACATGCCCTTCATGTCCTACCAGGTGGATGTTAAAGAAGCCATCCGCAATGCCGGACGCTTGCTCAAAGAGGGCAGCATGGATGTGGTCAAGCTCGAGGGAGGCCGTGAGATCGCCGCTACGGTGAAGGCCATCGTAGATGCCGGCGTTCCGGTGATGGGTCATATCGGCCTGACGCCACAACATGTCTCCAAGTATGGCGGCTATCGGATTCAGGGCAAAGACGTTACCAGTGCACGAGCCCTCATTGATGATGCGCTGGCCCTGGAAGACGCCGGGCTCTTCTGCCTGAGCCTGGAGGCGGTTCCCGCCCCGGTTGCCAGGCTCATTACCGAGCGAGTCCAGATTCCCACCATTGGAATCGGCTCTGGCCCCCACTGCGACGGACAAACTCTCCTGATCTACGATTTGGTGGGCCTTTTCGACCGTTTTGTGCCCAAGTACGTCAAGCAATACGCCCAGATCGGGACCATCATATTGGAAGCCGTCAAAACCTATCGCCAGGAGGTCATCGACGGTGTCTTTCCGGACGCAGATCACAGCTACGGTATGCCCGAAGAGACTTTGCAGGAGCTGTTGAAGGAGCTGGGGGAGGAACCTGCCTAGCGGGCTGCTAGATCGCCGAGAGGTTCCATGCGCGAAAACAGGCTGCGCCGTATCTGGAGCGAGGGACAAACTGCAACCGGTCTCCTGCTGCTGGTCCCGAGTGCCTACTCTGCCGAAGTGCTGGCCCACCAGGGCTGGGACTTTCTGTTCGTAGACATGCAGCACGGTGCCATCGACGAGCGGGCGGCCACCGACATGCTGACGGCCATCTCCACCACCGAGACGACTCCCCTGGTTCGAGTTCCCGGGCTGGACCCGTGGATGGTCGGCAAGATGCTGGATGCGGGGGCCTACGGCATCATCTGCCCCATGATCGACACCGCCGAGGAAGCCCGGAGATTCGTGGCAGCCTGCCGCTATCCGCCCCTGGGACATCGCAGCTGCGGTCCTTTTCGGGCACGTCTCTACGGGGGAGCGGACTATCTCGAGCACGCCAATGGGACGGTTCTCACTCTGGCCATGATCGAGACCCGTCAGGCTCTGGAGAATTTGGAAGAGATCGTGGCCGTACCCGGCCTGGATGCCGTCTATGTCGGACCTTCCGATCTTTCTTTTGCCCTGGGCTTGACGCCCGGATTTGACCAGGAGGAGGAGGTGTTTCTGGAGGCGATCGATCGAGTCGTCCGGGCAGCCGACGCACAGAATGTCGTGGCCGGGATTCACAATGGTGCCGCCGCCTACGCCCGGCGCATGATCGAACTCGGGTTCCGACTGGTTTCCATTTCGACCGATGTGGATTTGATGACAACCGGCTGCCGGAGAATCCTCGATGCCGCGCCTGCTTCCGATCTCGAGCAATGAGCAGCGTGGCGGGTTTCTTGATCTCTCTCTTTCTGGCCTGCACTTGGCCGGGGACGGCACCGGCCTCCGTTCAGGCCCGGGGTCTTCAGCCGACATTTGACTCTGAATCTCAGCAGCTCGAGGCTCTCATGATCGAGTTCGGGATTCGGGATCACGAATCGACTCCCTGGGATGGTTCCGTGACGCTTTCGGGAGGAGAGATCGTCGAGCTTCGCGGCCATCACTTTACCTCCGAGCACCGGATCGAAGGGCATACCTGGGCAGCGGGCAGCACTTCCTGGCCTGCTTCCTACCAGGTGATGCATCCCCGCGAGGTACCGTTTCCGCACGCCACGCGGGCCATGGCCGTGGGTATCACGGTCTACTACCGGGCTCCGGCGGCGGCCAGGCTCAGTGTGAGCACCAAACAGGGCGACTTTGCCTTCCGTCTCGGCGACCTCCCGGGGACGGAGCCACTCTATTTTCTGGAGTCGCGCCTGAGCGTTCACAGGGTTCCCGCCGTCACCCAGATCACGACTGCAGACTATGAGGATGATTACCCCTCCATTAGCACAGGCGAAAACGGGAGTCTTTCGGTCACCTGGATCGCCTACCGAGAAGGGGCCGACGAGGTCTGGTTACGCCGGCGCCGGGGCGGTGTCTGGGAATCGCCGCTGCGAGTCACCGACCAGCCGGGCGATTTGTACGGCACAGACTCGGCTGTTGACGCTCAGGGGAGCGTCTGGGTGGTCTGGTCCCAGCGCGACGGCGTCGACTGGCACTTGAATGGACGCTGGTTGGACGCACATTCCCGAGGTCCAATCCAGCAAATCACAGCGGGTGCCGGGACCCATCTGTTTCACCGCCTGGTTGGGGACGCCCGGGGAAAGCTTCACCTGACCTGGCAGGGCGCCACGGGCGGGCGCTTTCAGATCTTCTACCGGTCCCTGTCAGATGGATCCTGGTCCCCGCAAGTTCGGATGAGCGATCCCGCCAGACAGGAAGGCGCTAATGACTGGCACCCCGACGTGGCAGTGGACAGCAGCGGAGCGGCGTGGGTTGCCTGGGACACGTACGACGGTGGTAGCTACAACGTTCGTCTTCGTCGGGTCCGCGACGGGGCTGTTGGAGAGGTGCTTCGAGTCACCGACACGCCGCGGTTTCATGCCAGGCCCTCCGTTGCGGTGGATGCCCGGGACCGGGTGTGGGTGGCTTACGAGCTGGCCGGTGAGAACTGGGGAAAGGACACGGGTTTTCTCCTCAAGGGGGGCACGGGTATCTATGACTCGCGCGACATTCAGGTGGTTGTCTATGACGGTTCAAGGTGGCTGGCTCCCCGGCAGCAGGTGAGCCGCTCAGTCCTGCCTGGAGTCCGACGATATCTCCAGACCCCGCGTCTGGTTTCCGATGCCGCGGGACGGATGTGGATGATTTTCCGTCCCCGCACCCTGGCCAACCGCTCCGAATCGGACTGGGCTGCGGCCGCAAAGTGGGAAATGATGGCGTCCTTCTATTCCGGCGACCGCTGGTCCGAAGCCACCGTGCTACCTGAAAGTGTGGGGCGCAACGGCGGCCCCTTTGACGTGGCTGCTACATCGTCGGGGGAGGTACAGGTGGCCTGGGTGACCGACCAGCGAGTCTGGGGAGGAGGAAACTATGGCCCCGCTCCCGGTGACCATCAGGTGGCGGTGGCTGAGATGGTCAGTCGGTTGAGCGAAAGGACGCCTGCTGCCGCTTCGCTGGGACCAGCAGGGAGTGAGCCTCCGGCACGCCTTCCTGCCGAACCGCAAGAAAAAGAGCAGGTAGCAGAGATTCGCGATTACCGCTCACTGCAGGTGGGCGAACCTACCGCGTTTACCGGGGGGATCTTCATCGCCACACCGACATATCCCGCGACGGAGGAGGAGACGGAAGTCTCTTCGATTCCTACCGCTACATGCTGGATGCGGCCGCCATGGATTTCTATCTGGTCACGGACCACAATTCTGGGGACAACCACGAATACAGCTGGTGGCGTATTGAAAAGTCGGAAGACATGTTCCATCTGCCGCAGAGCTTCGTGACGCTCTTCGGTTATGAACGGAGCCTCAACTACCCCAACGGCCATCGCAACATTGTTTTCGCCGACCGAGGCCACCGACCGCTGCGGGCGACGCGGCAGGAGTGGGAGAACAGCACGGGTCCAATCCTTTACCCCCACCTGCGCGAGACGGGAGGAATCGCCATCTCCCACACTCGGATGGGAACCGATTGGAGGGACAACGATCCCGAGCTTGAGCCCATCGTGGAGATCTTTCAGGGGGCCCGAACTTCGGCGGAACACGAGGGAGCTCCGCTGGCTCCTTCTGAAGACAGGGAGGATCTGGTGGCTGGGAGCTATCGCCCCCTGGGTTTTGTCTGGAAGGCCTGGGAGAAGGGCTACAAGCTTGGTGTACAGGCCAGCTCCGACCATGTTTCCACCCATATCGCTTATGCCATGGTGCTGGCCGAAGACTTCACCAGGGAGGGTCTGCTCGATGCTATGAAGCAGCGGCACACCTATGGGGCGACCAGTAACATCCTGCTCGATTTTCGCCTGCGCGACGGCTCCGATGAGTACATCCACGGGGATATGTTTTCGACTCCCAGTATTCCTCTTCTGTGGGTCAACGTGGTGGGCACGAACCGGATCAAGGAGGTGGTGGTGGTCCGGGACAATCTGTATGTGTACCGGCGAGACGGGACGGGGGCGAGAATGGAGTTCACCTTCATGGACGCCGACCTCTCAGCCGGAGAGCACTATTACTATGTCCGGGTCGAGCAGGTGGATGGCCATGTGGCCTGGGCCAGCCCCATCTGGGTGGATTATCGGTAGTTCCGAGTTCCAAGTGAAGAAAGTGGGAGACGGCCTCTGGGCCGAGGCCGTTTAAATCCTCCCGGTCGAGGCTCAGAGGCCGTCTCTCGCTTTCAGCTTCTGGGCCCCTGGATTCAGGATTCCGGCTGGACAGTGGCGCCGGTGTCGACATTCCTCTCCCACTCGGCTAGCCCGGATTATGCAAGAACCGTAATCCGCTGTTGAAAAAGGGCTCGAGAAGTGGCCCAACTCGGAAGCGGGCAGTTGTGACAGGCGGATTTGCGAAGAATATCGGTTGGCGAGGCGTTTGAGTGGTTGGGGGAGTGAATTTCAGACAGATCTGGGCCTGGATGAGTGTCGGAAGCGGTTTTTCGGGGAACTGGGAGAAGCTAGCTGGAGTTCAGGCGACTCAAGACGAGGTGAAAGAGGGGTTGTTCGGGAAAGGCTGAGGAAAGATGGACCCAGATGCGTCGAGTGGTTTGTCGGATCCGGGCCCCGATCTTGAGGACACGACGACGTAAGGTTTCGATTTCGAGCTTGTGCCAGGGGGTTCCGTGCAGATAGTCGCGCAGGCGCACGAACATCTGGTAAGCCAGTGCATGCAGGAGGAGTCGAAACTGGTTGGCCAGGAATCGATGACAGCTGAGTCGGTCCATGCTCAGATGATTCTTAAAGGCCTTGATGAAGTTCTCGGTCTGCCCTCGGTCGGTGTAGTGGTCATAAAGTGATTGGGAGCAGAGATCGTCCCGGTTGGTGACCACAAAGCGACGATTGATCCCGCGCTGATCGACCTCCACTTTGACAATGACGCGACGGGATCGATCCCAGCTGTTGGCTCGATAAAGAAACTCGTCAAACTGACGCTGTTTTTCCTCCCGCTCAACGAACCTTTCCCGAGTCGAATCCAGCAGGGGCTCGACCACTCGCTGCAGGCGAGGGTTGCGACTTAACCCAATGACATATTGGAGTTGATTCTCTTCACCTTCACAGAACTCGTAGAGCCGAGGCGTGGCAAAGCCGCTGTCGGCCCGAATCTCAATCTCGACATCCGTCCCCACTCCTTGTCGGATGGCCTCCACGACGCGCTTCAGAATGGGCACGATGTGAGAGGCAGCCCCCTTGTTGCCAGGTCTCAACACGGCACAGACCAGGTCTCCCGTGGCGGCATCGAAGATCAGCAAAGGATGCAGAATGTGGTTTCGGTAATACCCGTGGTAGAAGGCGAACTCCTGTTGGCCGTGAGTGTGGTCGTCGGTACTGTCCAGATCCAGGATGATCTTGGCGGGACGTCTCTTCTTCAGGGAGCGCACATAACGGCGTAGCAGCCACCGGCTCAGACGCATCAGATCCTTCTTGGTGACGGAGTTCTCCAAGCGGGAGAAAGTCGGCTGGGTGGCCAAATCGGGATCGCTCTCGGGCAACTGATCACAGACTGTCTTGAGCATCGGATCCGAGCGCAGCGTATCGGCGTCATTACAGTCTTCGTAGCCGGCCACGATCTGCAACACTCGTTGTCGGATCAACTTCAACAGGTCATGACGAATGTAGCGTCGGTCCCGGCTTTCCGCAATACACGAACTGAAGCCCTCGCACAATCGATGTTGCCGATCCAGCGATCCAAACAACAACCATCCTGCGTCGGAAGTCAGACTCCCCCCATCAAAACGAGCTGTGATGTCTCTGTGGCTGTGAAATGGCAGGGTATTCTGGCAGACTGTTTTCAACATAGCCGTAGCTCCTGTTTAGGGTTGTTTTTATGTAAACCCTTTTATATCAGAGAGCTACGGCTTTTTTTCTGGACCCAAATCTCACTCGGATTCAGATCTCTTGCATAATCCGGGCTAGGGCCTCGCGCAGGCCTTCGACTCGTTCCGGGTGTTGAGCGGCCAGGTTCACCTCTTCTCCCAGATCCTGACTGAGGTCATAAAGCCCCGGGCCGGTCTGATCGTCTTCTCCCTCGACCAGCTTCCAGGGACCCCGGCGTACTGCGGTTCGACCGCGAAACCTCCAGAAGAGGGTGCGTTCTCCGGCACCCTCGCCTCTGCGCAAGAACCGTCGCAGGTCCAGGCCATTGAGTGAACGGCCCTTGGGTGCTTCAAGACCGGCCAGTTCCAGCATGGTGGGCATCAGGTCAAGGCTGCTGACCAGCCTGTCAGAGACTCCCACCCGGATGCGACCCGGCCACCAGGCCATGGCCGGTACCCGGTGGCCGCCTTCCCAGACATGGGTCTTGCTGCCCCGTAGAGGCCCGTTGGAGCCGTTGCGATTGGCTCCATTGTCCGAGAAGAAAAAAACCAGCGTGTTGTCAGCCAGGTTCAGCTCCTGAAGGGTGTCCAGGATGCGCCCGACCCCCCGGTCCATGGCCTCAACCATCTCACTGTAAGTCGCGGGCGAGGTCTGGAAGTCCAGGTCGCTCTGGACCATCTCTCCCGTGACCCGGAAGGCGGGGTCCTCTGGTCCCTGGTAGGGAAAGTGAGGAGCCGCGTGGGCCACCAGCAGGAAGAAGGGACGAGTCCGATTTTCTTGAATGAACTGGAGAGCGTGGTTCGTAATCAGGCGCGTGGCGTAGCCGTCTTCCACGATGCTCTTCCGACCGTTCCACCAGTCGTAGACACCCGCCCGGTCGATGTGAGCCTGGTAGTCGATATTGCCCCCGACAAAACCTCGGAAAAAGTCGAAACCGCGAAGCAGCGGATTGTACTGCTCGCGGTAGCCCAGATGCCATTTGCCGGCAATCCCCGTGGAGTATCCGGATCTCTTGAGCAGTTCAGGCAAGGTCGTCTCCCCTTCCTGCAGGCCCCAGTGACGATTTTGATCGAAACCGACCAGGATCACCTCTTCCAGTCCGGCCCGTTGCTGATAGCGGCCGGTGAGAAGTCCGGCCCGAGTGGGTGTGCAGACGGTTCCGCTGGAGTGAAAGTCTCTAAAACGAAGTCCCTCGGCCGCCATCCGGTCCAGCCCGGGAGTCGGGATTTGCCCTCCATAGGAGCCCACGTCTCCGTAGCCCAGGTCATCGGCCAGGATGACGACGAAATTGGGCCTTGGGGCCGGATCGCCGGTTTCGGTAGGCGGACTCGAGTTCCTGGCAGTGCAGGAGGTCAGGAGTGCGAGGAGCAGACAGATAACAAGAAAGAAGATCGACCGGATTGAGCTTTTCACCGTATGGTTCCCTCGAGAGGGGCCTGATCAGATCACGACGAGGCTACTTGAGACGTTGGTTCAGAAAGGAAATCATCTTTGCGACAAAAATGTCCGTTTCCGCCTGTCGATAGATGTCGGCACCGCCGGGCTGAACGCTAGCCCCCCAGTAGAAGCCGTGGGGACCGTTGTCCGGGAAGTAGGTTTCAAAGGGTTTCCCGAGAGACCGAAGCTCTGCCACAACTTCCTGGCTGAATTCGAAAGGAGCTAGAACGTCCTGTCTGCCGTGGACCAGGAGCAGAGGTGTGTTCACATTTCCGAGCCTGGGAAGCAGGTCGTGCTCGGCCCAGGCTTCGGGCTTCTGCTTCGGAGTGCCACCCAGTTGCTGCGTGAGCTCTTCGACGGCCTGGATGCCCGGCCGCCGTCGCCCGCTGGCGGTGGGAGTGTTGAAGACTTTTGCCCCTTTTCCCTGGACATGTTCCAGGATGGCCGAAAGGCTGTGGAAGCCCGCGCAGTAAACCGCTGCCTGCAGATCCATCCTGGTCACGATCTCGAGTGTGAGTTTGGCTCCGTGGCTGCCGCCGATCATGGCGACGGCATCGTCCCGAACGTAGGGAAGTTCTCGGAAGAACTGGTATCCGGCGATAACATCGTCCGCCTCCGTCAGCCAGTCGCCGCCCCGGTAGTCCATACCCAGAACCACATATCCTTCCCGTATCAGGGTGTCAGCTACCGAGCTGTTCGCGGCCAGTCCTCGGGATCCCTTCCAGCTTCCTCCCAGGCCCCCGTGTAGAAGAATGACCCCGGGGAAAGGACCGTTACCGGCCAGTTTTCTGACGTAGCCGTAGACGAAGAGACCGTCCCGGGTCGGGACGAACAGATCACGTCCGAGGGAGCCGTCCGGGAGGGGACGAAACGTCAGATCGAATTCTTCGGCCTGGGTCAGGCAGGACAGGAAGAGCAGAATCAGGATCAAGGTAAGAGGGGTTCTCAGCACGTTTTTTCTCCTCGAATCTAAGCGGGCGTGTTGCCCTCAAGAATGGTCACCAGGACGTCGGTATCGATGTTGCCGCCCGAGACGACGCAGACCACCTTGCCGGGCCCCGCCTTGCCGGCCAGGGCCGCGGCTACGGGGGCAGCGCCGGCACCTTCGGCGACGATCCGGGTTCGTTCCGCTAAAAGCCGCACGGCCGCGGCAACTTCGTCGAGTTCCAGCACCAGCGAGCCGTCCAGCAGGTCACTGGCCAGGGGCCACATTTCCGCCAGGATCCCCTTGGCTCCAATCCCATCAACGAAGGACGGGACGTACTTTACTTCCCGAGGGATGCCGGCGGCCATGGATGCTGCGAAAGGTGCGGCTGTCGTCACCTCGCAGGCGAAGAGGCGGGTGTCCGGCTTGAGCCCCCGTAGAGCCGATGCAATGCCACAGCTCAATCCCCCGCTACCCCAGGGAATGACAATCGTTTCGACGTCGGGAAGGTCCTCCAGGATTTCCAGGCCGATGGTTCCGTTTCCTGCCATGACGGCCGGGTCGCTGGCTGGATCGATATAGAGAGCTCCGGCCAGTGGTCCGTAGCCGTGATCGACGCGGACCTGCCACCAGTCGTCGTAGCTGACCTCGATAATGGAGGCACCCAGCCGGAGGATCGCCTCGAGCTTGGTCTCAGGGGCCTGTTCGGGTACCACGATTGAACACTCGAGACCCAGGCGGGTGGCGTTCCAGGCCACTCCCTGGGCAGCGTTGCCGGCACTGGCTGTATAGACGCCGTGAGCCAGTTGGTCCGGCGCGGCCAGGGCGATGGCATTACTGGCGCCTCTCAGCTTGAAGGAGTTGATCGGCTGCAGGTTCTCGAGTTTGAGAAAGATCTCAGCCGGCAGGTTGTCACCCTCGAGTCGCACCAGCGGAGTGCGGAGAACCAGATCTTTGATCCGTTCCCGGGCAGCGAAGATGTCGTCAACGGGGATCTTTGTGTGTGGCTGCAATGCGGGATGAAAAACCAAGCCCCCTCCGGGCAGTTGAGCAACCGGGTTCTACGAAGCTGGATTGAATCCGTGGATCCAAGATTTATAGTCGAGTCGGCTGAGGTTGTCAAGCATGTACGGTCCTAGCCCGGATTATGCAAAAGATCTGAATCCGAGTGAGATTTGGGTCCAGAAAAAAAGCCGTAGCCCTCTGATATAAAAGGGTTTACATAAAAACAACCCTAAACAGGAGCTACGGCTATGTTGAAAACAGTCTGCCAGAATACCCTGCCATTTCACAGCCACAGAGACATCACAGCTCGTTTTGATGGGGGGAGCCTCACTTCCGACGCAGGATGGTTGTTGTTTGGATCGCTGGATCGGCAACATCGATTGTGCGAGGGCTTCAGTTCGTGTATTGCGGAAAGCCGGGACCGACGCTACATTCGTCATGACCTGTTGAAGTTGATCCGACAACGAGTGTTGCAGATCGTGGCCGGCTACGAAGACTGTAATGACGCCGATACGCTGCGCTCGGATCCGATGCTCAAGACAGTCTGTGATCAGTTGCCCGAGAGCGATCCCGATTTGGCCACCCAGCCGACTTTCTCCCGCTTGGAGAACTCCGTCACCAAGAAGGATCTGATGCGTCTGAGCCGGTGGCTGCTACGCCGTTATGTGCGCTCCCTGAAGAAGAGACGTCCCGCCAAGATCATCCTGGATCTGGACAGTACCGACGACCACACTCACGGCCAACAGGAGTTCGCCTTCTACCACGGGTATTACCGAAACCACATTCTGCATCCTTTGCTGATCTTCGATGCCGCCACGGGAGACCTGGTCTGTGCCGTGTTGAGACCTGGCAACAAGGGGGCTGCCTCTCACATCGTGCCCATTCTGAAGCGCGTCGTGGAGGCCATCCGACAAGCAGTGGGGACGGATGTCGAGATTGAGATTCGGGCCGACAGCGGCTTTGCCACGCCTCGGCTCTACGAGTTCTGTGAAGGTGAAGAGAATCAACTCCAGTATGTCATTGGGTTAAGTCGAAACCCTCGCCTGCAGCGAGTGGTCGAGCCCCTGCTGGATTCGACTCGGGAAAGGTTCGTTGAGCGGGAGGAAAAACAGCGTCAGTTTGACGAGTTTCTTTATCGAGCCCACAGCTGGGATCGATCCCGTCGCGTCATTGTCAAAGTGGAGGTAGATCAGCGTGGGATCAATCGTCGCTTTGTAGTCACCAACCGGGACGACCTCTGCTCCCAATCACTTTATGACCACTACACAAACCGAGGGCAGACCGAGAACTTCATCAAGGCCTTTAAGAATCATCTGAGCATGGACCGACTCAGCTGTCATCGATTCCTGGCCAATCAGTTTCGACTCCTCCTGCATGCACTGGCTTACCAGATGTTCGTGCGCCTGCGCGACTATCTTCACGGAACCCCCTGGCACAAGCTCGAAATCGAAACCTTACGTCGTCGGGTCCTCAAGATTGGGGCCCGGATCCGACAAACCACTCGACGCATCTGGGTCCATCTTTCCTCAGCCTTCCCCGAACAACCCCTCTTCCACCTCGTCTTGAGTCGCCTGAACTCCAGTTAGCTTTTCCCAGCTCCCCCGAAAAACCGCTTCCGACACTCATCCAGGCCCAGATCTGTCTGAAATTCACTCCCCAAACCACTCAAACGCCTCGCCAACCCATATTCTTCGCAAATCCGCCTGTCACACCTGCCCGCTTCCGAGTTGGGCCACTTCTCGAGTCGTTTTTCAACACCGGACTACGGTTCTTGCATAATCCGGGCTAGCCTCCTTCGCGGCGGCCGGGGCTCGTGCTTGCCCTCACGCTGCCATTCTCACTATGCTTGATTCATGCCGCTACAGGATTGTTCTCGGGCAGGAACGGGTGGGATCGGCTGTTGCAAGTTGACTCGTTGGATCCTATCGCGATCGATCCCGCTCCTGCTCCTCACGCCGCACTGCCTTGTGGGGGGAGCTCCACCGTCAACGAACCCCTCCCCCCCACCTGATCGTCCCAATGTCGTTCTGATTTTGAGCGACTACATGGGATACGGGGATATTGGCCCTTACGGTGTCCCCGACATCCGCACCCCCCATCTCGATCGGGTGGCCCGGGAGGGAGTCAAGCTGACCCAGTTCTATGCTGCAGCACCCTTCTGCACTCCCGCCCGAATTGCGCTTCTAACGGGTCGATATCAACACCGGGCCGGACGGGAGTTGAATGCCCGGGCAGACGACGTCTCCACGGCCCTGCCCACCTCCGAAGCCACTCTCGCGAGCCTTCTGAAGGGGGCCGGCTATGCCACCGGCATGTTTGGAAAGTGGCATCTGGGCTACGAGCCTCGATTCGGGCCGAATGCCCACGGATTTGACGAGTTTTTCGGTTTTCACGATTGGACGATCGACTATTTCTCGCACCGAACCTACACCGGCGAACCGGGGCTGTACGAGAACACGACTCCGGTCGAACAGGAGGGATACATTACCGAGTTGCTGACGGATCGAGCGGTTTCGTTCATCGACCAACAGGCGGCGAACCCGTTCTTTCTGTATGTGTCCTACAATGCCGGTCTTCCACCCGCTCAGCCCCCAGATCGTCCTTGGGACATCCGTGACCGGGAGACCTGGGATTCCAGCACTCGCCAGGACTATGCTAAGGTCGTCGAAGCACTGGATGCGGGAATCGGCAGGATTCTCGATCAACTCGACCACAGCAACCTGGCTGAGAAGACCCTGGTCATCTTCAGCTATGACCACGGCGGACGCGAACTGTCCAGAACCTACCCTTTCTTCCATGGCTTTGCCACGCTCTGGGAGGGAGGCCTGCGCGTGCCCTGTCTGCTGCGCTGGCCCACGGCGCTGCCCGCAGGGAGCGTGTCTGATCAGCTGGCCATCCATATGGATCTGACGGCTTCCATTCTGGCTGCGACCGGCGTCGGGCCTCCCCCAGGGAGGGATTTGGATGGCATCGATTTGTTCCCAATTTTCAGGGGGAAAGAGCTGCCGGTGGAACGAGAGTTTTTCTGGCGTTTGAGCCTTCGCATTCGTCAGCAGAAGGCTGCTCGCCGCGGCCGCTGGAAATACGTCCGCGATGGTGCAGACATGCTCTTTGATGTGGTTGCCGATCCGGGAGAACGAAATAATCTGGTCTACACCAATCCAGCAGTCGTGAAAGACCTGAAGGAGAGACTGGCCGCCTGGGAGGCGGAGGTTGGTGGATCCAGCCAGGAGCGATAGTACTAAAAGGGAAACTTCAAGAATGTTGAGCGGATCAAGACGGCAGAAACGGGTTGTAACTCATCTGGTGACCTTTGGCGTGGCAGCGTTACTGGTGGCCATCTTGTACTTTTTGCTGCCGATCGTGTATCCGCCACTGACCACGCGCCCCGGAGTGGCCCGGCAGGGAACCGTGCCCCTCTTCAGAATCAGCATCAGCACTGGGTATGTTTCGGTGTTGCTACTGGTGTACTCGCTGGCGATTGGCCCCTGGAACCTGCTTCGGCAGCGGCGACGCGTGCCGGCTCATCTGGACCTGCGGCGCGACGTGGGGATCTGGGCCGGTGTTCTGGCACTGGTTCATGTGGGTTTTGGTTCCTTCATCCACGTCCGTCGCGATGCCCTCTCCAACGTAATCTACAACTTCATTTATCCTCCCCACATCGAGAATGCCCCCTTGATTCGTCTGGGCCCCTTCGGCTTTGCCAATCATGTCGGCTTGATTGCCACCCTGCTGATTATTGTGGTGTTGGCCATCTCCAATGATTACTCGCTTCGAAAGCTGGGGACCCGGCGCTGGAAATCACTGCAGCGCTGGACGTACTACTTCGTCGGCCTGCTGGTCATCCATTCCGTTCTCTACCAGCTGGTTGAACATCGCCCCGTCCCCTTCGTGGTCGGGTTTGCCGTGGTGGCGGGGCTGGGACTGGCGATTCAGTTGTACGGCGTGATGCTGTACCGACGGCAAGGGTCCTAGCGGTCCGTGGGACTTCCACCAGGGGCTGCTAGATTCCAAGTTGCGCTGGGTTCTAGGTGACAGGTTCAAGATGGCGAAGATAAGAATCAGGTGGCTGCGGCTGGCGTTACTGCCGGGCGTGTTCTTGCTGGCCATCGGGGTTGCCTTTCTGGTGTTCTGGATCGGCTTCGACGCCACCTCCTACCAGGAGGTCGTGCTCAGACAACTTTCGTCCCGGTTGGGCCGGCCGGTGCGCGTCGAGGGTGTGGGAATCGATTTCCTGCCGCCTCGCCTGCGGCTACTTGGCGTCGAAGTCGGAGAGTCGCCGGGGGCCCCTGAGAACTTGCTGTTCACTGCCCGTTCCGTAGATGCCGCCTTCAACCTGGGAGCCCTGTTCGGGAGTGAGCCCGCCTTCCAGCGATTCCAGGTCATCGAGCCCACCATCTACCTGCGTCAGGACCAGTCCGGGAAGTGGAACCTCTCGTCCATCACCGACCGCTGGGTGGCATCCGCAGGAGCAAAGCCGCAGGAGCACTCTGAGGCCCTGCCGGTACGGGACTGGCACCTGCAGGAAGGGACCGTTGTGATCCAACGGCTGGGGAGGGATCCGGTCCGTCTCACCAGCCTGGAAGCTTCCGTGACCGATCTCAGCACCAGCGACCCTTTCCCTGTGGAGCTTCAGTTTCGTATTGGAGGGGCCGGCCGTATTCGGGCCGCCGGCCGCCTGAGACTTCTCGAGGGCAACGGTGGGCCCACTTTCACGACGACGGTGACACTGGCGGACATCACTTCAGAGGATGTGGAGACAGCCCTGGGGTTTTCGGCTCTGCCCCCATCCGTGTCCCGCTTAAATGGCTCTCTGGAACTGGAGCTTCTGGCAGAAACGAGCCGGCTGGAGGGGGTTCTCGATATGCAGATTGCCGAGGGTCAGAAGCTGACGCCCCTGGGAGATTGGAAACTGAACGGGTCAGCGGACCTCTCCGATCTGCGCTGCCAGCTAGCGGATGGAGCCGATCCGATGCGGATTGGCTCGTTGCAGGCCTCCTTCCAGCCAGATCGAATCGAGACGATCGCAGAGGGAGTGATGGTAGGCGAAGAAGAGTTTTGTCTTACGGCCGAGGTGAAGAGCTTTCAGACTCCTCGCATCACTTTCCGCCTCAGCGGGGACAGACTCGATTGGACGGCACTGAGATCGCATCTGACATCAGCGGCCGGCCGTTCTGGTTCGGATCGCTCGCGGCACCAGTGTCCGATGGTTCTAAGAAGCGCCCAGGGAAAGGGAGAGCTCCGTCTCGTTCGCCTCGTAAGAGCGGATCTGCAAATGGGCCCCATCACAAGTGGGCTGATTCTGGACAGGGGTACCATCCGACTCCGCCCCATCCAGATGAGTCTTCACGGTGGTCGAGCAACCAGCAGCCTGACACTAGTGTGCTGTCCGATAAATTCCCGACGTTAACATTGACTGATTGATTCTCTCGCTTTTTTGACCTTTGCCAGGATGGAATCGGCGGTGGCGCGCCACTTGAAGGGCTTGGCCAAGTGTTGATTGTGGACTCGTATGTATCGTCGGATCTCCTGTCGCAGATCTCGAACGCTGGTGAAGGAGTTGCGGTAGATGGAGCGACGCTCCAGCTGAGAGAACCAGGTCTCCACGGCATTGAGCCAGGAGGCGCTGGTAGGAGTAAAGTGCAGGTGGAAGCGTTCTCGGCGCGCCAGCCAACTTCGAACCTTCTGGGTTTTGTGAGTACTGGAGTTGTCCAGGATGAGGTGAACGTCCAGATTGGGATCGAGCGCTTGATCGATCTGGCGTAAAAAGGCCAAGAATTCCTGGGCTCGATGCCGTTTCGTGATGCGCCCCATCACCTCTCCCGTGGCCACATCGAAAGCGGCGTAAAGGCTAGCCGTGCCGTGCCGCTTGTAGTCGTGTGTTCGTCGCTCGATCTGTCCGGGTTTGAGCTGGAGCATGGGCTGGGTTCTATCCAGGGCTTGGATCTGGGTCTTCTCGTCCACGGATAAGACCAGAGCATTGTCAGGAGGGTCCATGTAAAGCCCGACGACATCGATCACCTTGTCGGCGAAATGAGGGTCGTGACTGATTTTGAAGTTGCGGATTCGATGAGGTTTCAGGTCGGCCGCCTTCCAGATCTGAGTGACCTGATGGCGGCTCACTCCGGCGTACTCGGCCATCAGGCGCACACTCCAGAAGGTCGACTCACAGGGAACCCGTTGTACCGTGGCCTTGAGGATGGCTCGCACTTTGGCCGGCGCTAACTTTCGGGGGCGGCCTGAGCGAGGTTGATCCTCCAGTCCTGACAGTCCCTGCTGCAGGTAGCGTCGTCGCCACTTCTGAACAGTGAGCAAGCGCTTGGACAGTCTTTCAGACACCTGTGTTGCCGTTAACCCTTGGCCGCAAAGCAGGATCAACTCGGCCCTTTCGGCCAGACTGCGCCGGGTCTTGGAGGCTCGCAACCAGGAACGCAAAATCTCTCGATCGTCTTCGGGGAGTTGTAGTTGGATATGTGGTCTTGCCATACGGAATGATAGCGAAAAGCCCTGACTATTAACATCGTGAACTTCCCAGACAGTACACTAGAAACCGCCCGGAGTCCTTGGAGCATCGATTTGCAGGCTGAACTGGACGACGTCGACCTGAACCAGCTTCTCTCGGCCCACACGAATCACAGCGACAAGGTCTACGGGCGGTTGAGCGGATCGCTGCGAGTCCGGGCAGAGGCGTCGGAAGAGGGCTGGGCGCGGTCGAGTCGGGGCCGCGCCGAGGTAGAAGTCACCGAGGGTCGGCTGGCCGGCGTCAGTCTGAGCCGGGAACTGGCCCTGCTCACCGAGGCCGTCGGCTTACGGGTCCAGAGAGAGGACACTCCCATCAAACAGATGTCGGCGTCGCTCCAGATCGCCGAAGGCTGGGTGAGGACCAGGAATCTGATCGTCTACACACCCGATTTCCTGCTCACCGGAACAGGCGGCTTCAGTTTCGAGGAAGTGATTCAACTGGATGCTGTTGCCGCGCTCCTTCCCGAGGCGGCTCTGGAAACCCCGGAGCGGGGTGTGCTCGGTCTGCTGACCGGGGCCCTCCCCGTGGACGAACAGAGCAGGGTCCTGCTGCCCTTCAAGGTGAGAGGCGCGTTTTCGGAGCCCCGCTACCAGCTCGATGCGGCCCGGCTGGCCCAGCTCAAGCTGAAGGGAGGGTTGCAGGGAATCTTCAAGAGACCACCGGAATGATCCCGGGCGCAACCTGCCGGGGCTTCCGGAGCAGAAACTTTCCGGAGGAAACTGTTTTCGGTATGCTCGTAAGATCCTGCCATGAAAATGAATTCCCAGATTGCCAGGAGTGTTCGCTCTCGCATGGTCTGGGCCGGTCTCCGGCGCAGAGCCCGGTCCCAGGGAGTCGGATTCGCGGAGTTACAGCGGGTGCGGTTGTTTCTGGGGGTTGGGGAGAAGGTCTCATCCCGGCATCCTATTCAGCTCCCGACCCACTATTTCCCCGAATTAGAATCAAAGCCCTGGTACGAGGTGGATGAATTCGCGTGGACCAAACGCCTGAGTGACGGCTTTGAGGATGTCCGACGTGAGTTGGGCAGCCTCTTGGAGGAAGAATTTCAGCAACACTCTACCTACCTGGGTGAGGGCGGACAGTGGAAGGTGTTTTACCTCTATTACGTAGGACGCAAGGTCGAGCCCAATTGCCGCCGCTGTCCCCGGACAACAGAATTGATTGAGTCTATTCCCGGACACGGGGCTGGGCTGGCCTACTTCTCGAGACTGGCCCCGGTAGGTCACATTAGGCCTCACTCAGGACCCGCCAACACGGTACTGCGCTGTCACCTGGGGCTGAAAACCTCGGCAGACTGCCGGATCCGGGTCGGCGACGAAGTCCGCTCCTGGGAAGACGGGAAATGTCTGGTTTTTGATGACTCATTCGAACACGAGGCCTGGAATCGGTCCGCCGAATCCCGCTACGTCCTCATCGTCGATTTCTTCCACCCCGATCTCAGCACCGCCGAGAAATGGGCGCTCCACGAAATCACAAAAATGTCGTGGCTGGCCAGGTGGCGGTTCAAGAAGCTGGCAAAGTGAAGCTTGAAACCTGGAATCTCTTGAGGGACTGGCTGGTTCGCGTCGGCATCCTGCTGTTCACTCTGTTTCTGTGTCTGGGTCTTTTCGAGATCGGATGCAGGATCATGGGTGTTGACTTCAGTCTCAATCCGGTGTGGAAGTTCCATCCCATTCTGGCCTGGTGCCCGGGAAAAAGCCCCCCGAAGGGGGTGGTGGAGCGGCGATCACCCCTTCGCGTCTCCACTGTTCCTTGAGTGCGTTACAATTGACGGCCTATGACTCGGGGAGGTGGAATCCGCACTGTCTGTATCTTGGTCTTGCTGTTTCTGATTCTGATCCCTCACGCTGCGGCCAAGCCCGGAGTTAAGCTGAGGAATGAGACAGTGGCGGCGTTCGATTCCTTCGTGGAAGACGCTGAGCGTGTCGTCAAAAAACGACTCGAGGGTGAGCTCCCTTTTCTTTGGTTGGACGAAGATCAGGAGCGGCGACCGAAGCTGCGAGAGGGAAAAATCCTGATCGAGAATCTGGGCACGAACACCGCCATCAAGGGCGGGCTGCTCCACGTCTGGCTGGGGGCCGCGTTTTTCCCCGATGCCACCGGGCCCCAGGTCCTCGAGGTTCTCCAGGACTATGACCGCCACCAGGATCGGTACCCTGAAGTGGTGGAGTCCAAACTGCTGGGCCGCGACGGAGAGACCCTCCGCGGCTACCAGCGCCTGTTGAAGAAGAAGGTGCTGACGGCAGTTCTCAATACAGAGCATGAGGCTCGCTACCGACAGATTTCCGAGCAACGATGGGCCGGCAGGTCGCTCAGCACCAAGATTGCCGAAGTCCAGAATGCCGGTCAGCCGGGAGAAAAGGAGCTTCCGGTCGGAGAGGACAGCGGCTTCCTATGGAGGTTGAACGTTTATTGGCGCATCCAGGAGGTAGAGGGGGCCGCCTTTGTCGAGTGCCTGACCATCTCCCTTTCGCGCCAGGTCCCCTGGGGCCTGGGCTGGATTGTCAAACCCTTCGTCACATCACTGCCCAGAGAGTCGCTGGAAGGGACACTGCAGGCCACTCGACGGGCCGTTCAACAAGCACGTGGAGGCGAGTAAGTACGTCTCTGCCTGGACCACGGATTACGATGTTTTCTCCCTTCGCTGACGCAGAAATAACTCGAGCCCAGGCAATGGGAACGGCTTGGGGCCGAAGTCCTTGGGAATGGCCGGCTGGTTCCCATCGCGCAGGGAGCTGACGGAAGGGGTCATAATCTCTATGCCTTCCGCGTTGAACAGATCGAGCGCGCTGCGCCGCAATTCAGCCCTTGTGAGACGGGCACTCTTGGGTTCGTCCGTATGAGCGATCAGCATGTAGGAGACGGCAAAGTCACCCAGTTCGGTTTCCACAACGAAGGGTTCCGGTTCAGCGAGGATATGCGGTGTCTGCAGGGCAGCCTTTTTTAGCAGGTCATGGACCTGTTGCCAGTCCACGTCATAGCCAATACCTACGGAAACACGAAGCGCCAGTCCGCGGGTCGTGGTGGCTATACTCAGATTGCTGATGCTGCCGCCCAGGACCATGCCGTTGGGTAGTGTTACCTCGTCATTGTCCAGGGTCCTCACACGCGTCACGAAGAGCCTCTTTTCCACAATGTCTCCCAGCGTCGTCCCGATCTGTACACGATCTCCTACCCGAAAGGCACGAGTGTAGGTGAGGACCACCCCGCTGATGATGTTGTTGATGGCTGCACTCGAGCCCAGAGTCACGAGGGCGCCCACGAAAATGGAAAAGCCTTTGAAAATCTCCGATCCAGCTCCGGGAAGGTAAGGGTAGCTGATCATCACTCCCAGCAGCACGGCGACCCCTCGGATCAGACGGTAGGTGGGGTCTCCCCAGTCCGGATCAAATCCAGATAACCGAATCTCTCCCCTGGCCAGGGCCGACATGGTAAAGCACCAGCAGTGTCAAGGCAAGCTTCAGGAAATACCGAATAAGAAAGATGATCACCAGCAGTGTCAAGAGCTTGGGGATGTATCCGAGAGCCGCTGTCGCGATCTGTAGAATCGGACCCGTGACGTACGGCATGATGACATGGGCAAAGGGAGCAGTGAGGGGAAAAAAGCTGAGTAGAAGCGGGACGTAGACATAGGAGAGTCCCAGAAAGAGTCCCATGCGCAGAACCCGGAGAGTGAGGTCGGCCCACTGCTGGATGCGTTTCGGCTTCAGGAAGACAGTTTTTTGGAAACGCAGCCCTTCGGCCGTTTCGGCCCAGGCCTGGAGCCTCGAAAGGGCAGCCCGAAAACCCCGCTGCGTCAAATACAGGAGAAACACCAGAATCAGTGTGGCCAGAACCGCATAGACGACACCGGTCAGGTAGGTTCGCAGCTCTTGAAGACTGGTCCCGAAGGTGGGACCGAGGCTCTCTGCCACCCACTCCACGCACACTCGCCAGAGCACTCCTACGCCCAGTATGCCAAGCAGCGTGGTTGCATGGAATGAGGTCCGGCGCCAAAGCAGCCTGTTTCTTCTGGGCTTTTCAAAGAGAAAAAGTGCGACCAGGCCTACCTCTCGCAGAAGAAAAATCAGAAGGAGCACAACGATCGGAATCACGATCGCGAAGATGAACCAAGGAGGCAAACCCAGCTGAGCCTCCCCCATCGGGACACAAATTCCGGCTCCGTTATCCAACCCTGGTTTGGTGTCATGTCTAGCCTCCTTTGAGTGTCGGGTCTTCTTCGAAGCTGCACGCAGTGGGCCTGCAGCCGCTTCCTGAATCTGCCGCCAACCATAGCGCACACCGAAAGAGCCGACAACGCGTGATGATAGACCCCGCAACCCTCCACGTGGAACAATGCGCAAATGAGACAGATCCGGGTCGCTGCGTTGTTGCTGTTGTTGGGTGGCTGTTCCGGTCGATCGGAGGTAACCGGCGAGTGGATCTCGCTTTTCGACGGAGAGACCCTGGAGGGCTGGACGGCCAGTGAGAACCGGGAGACCTTTCGTGTCGAAGACGGCCTGATCGTGGCCCACGGACCCCGCTCACTCCTCTTTTACACCGGTCCGGTCGCCGACCATGACTTTAAGAACTTCGAACTCGAGGTGGAAGCCATGACCACACCGGGCTCAAATTCAGGTGTCTTTTTCCACACCGCGTTCCAGGAGGAAGGGTGGCCGGCAAGGGGATATGAGGCCCAGGTCAATAATTCCCACGGTGACCCTCGCCTGACCGGGAGCCTCTATGGGATTGAAGATGTCCTGGAGAAGAAGGTCCGGGACAACCAGTGGTTTGTCGAGCGTGTCACCGTGAGGGATCGACGCATCATCATTCAGGTGAACCGGGAAACCGTGGTGGACTACACAGAGCCCGACGATCCTCAGCGGCCCGAGAACATGGCCGGGCGGCTGTTGTCGACTGGAACCATCGCTCTACAAGGTCACGATCCGAAGAGCAAGGTTTTTTACAGGGCGGTGCGGATCAAGCTGCTGGACTAGTACCGCTTGCGACCCGGGAGTGGCCGCATTATTCTTGTGCGGGGACATGAAACGCTCACTTGTCGGGATCTGCGCGCTGCTGCTTTTTTCGGTTTGCTCTGCGCCTCCATTGTTAGAGGAACCAGCCCCGGAGACCACGCTCGCAGTCGTGGAGGGGATCGCGACAGCACCCGATGGGGTTTCCATCGCCTTCGACTCCCGTGGACAGGGGAAAGTGTCACTGGTCTTCGTCCACTGCTGGGCCTGCGACCGATCGTTCTGGAAAGAGCAATTGGACGTTTTCTCTCGTAATTTTCGAGTTGTCTCCCTGGACCTGGCGGGGCACGGGGCCTCCGGGGAAGACCGCAAACAGTGGTCCATTGTCGGGCTGGCCGGAGATGTACAGGCCGTCATCGAAGAACTGGAGTTGGAGCGGTGCATCCTCATCGGACACTCCTTGGGTGGGCCCGTATCGCTGGTAGCCGCTGCCCGGATGCCCGATCGAGTGGTGGGTGTGATCGGAGCCGACACGATCCACAGCGTCGATTTCGAGTTCCCCAGAGAAGCCGTGGAGAACCTGGTTCATGGGTTCCAATCCGATTTCACGGGCATGATGGAAGCGGCCGTGGCCGCCAGCTTTCCGGAGAACGGGAACGAGTTGGTGCTCGAGTGGGTCTCCGCCAGGGCGAAAGAGGCCAATCCGGAAGCCGTTTTGGCCATTGCCGGCGATTTTCCTAACTTTGATCCCAGGGAGGCTCTTTCCGCCGTCAAGGTTCCAGTTCGCTGCATCAACGCCAAACCTTATTCACTCAGCAGTTTTGATACTGCAATCGAGGCAAATCAGAACTACGCTGATTTTGACGCCGTATTGATGGGTGGGGTGGGGCACTACCTGATGCTAGAGAAACCGGAAGAGTTCAACCGGCTCCTGGCCGCAACGATCGCAAAGATCGTGAGAGGCGGTTGACGCTGGCGGGACCCATCCGCAAACGGTACCGTACTTATGAAAGAGAGTACTAGAAATGTAGCTCGATCAGGAGTGGGTTTTGGCACGGCACTGGCGATTGCCATCTCCTGGTCTCTTCACCAGTCCGTGTTCTGGGCCATGCTGCACGGGGTCTTCTCCTGGGTGTATGTGATTTATTACCTGCTGACAAGACGGTGAAAAGGCTCCCGCTCTGGATGTGGGTTGCTGCCCTGTTGGGATTGCTGATCTCCGGCTGGGCCCTTTACCTGGAACCTTCCTCACTCGGCGTCCACCAGTATGTGATTCAGGTTCCGGAATGGAGCGCCGCCAACCCGGCACTCCGAATTGCAGTGCTGGGAGATTTTCATGTCGGTTCACCGTTCAACGATCTGGTGAAGCTGCAAGAGATTGTTGAGGTGACGAATCGTCAGCGGCCGGACCTCGTCTTGCTGGCCGGGGACTATATGATTCAGGGGGTACTGGGAGGAACTCCGGTTGATCCCGGGAAAATCGCTTCTGTTCTGGGGAGGTTGCAGTCGGTCGCAGGCGTCTACGCCGTCCTGGGGAACCACGACCACTGGTGGGACGCAGAATCCGTGGCAGCGAGTCTGGAAAAGGCGGGGATAACCGTTCTTGAGGATCAGGCAGTCCACCTTCAGCGGTCAGGGCTGGACTTCTGGTTGGTGGGGATCAGTGACTTCTGGGAGGGTGCACACGATGTGTCGAAAGCCCTCAACCCGGTGCCCGCGGGGAAAGTAGTGGTGGCTTTTACGCATAATCCCGACATCTTCCCGGAGATCCCCGACAGAGTCGCTCTCACCGTGGCCGCGCACACGCACGGGGGTCAGGTGTCCCTGCCTCTCATCGGGCCACCGATCGTACCCTCCGTCTATGGACAGCGTTATGCTGCCGGGGTCGTCAAAGAAGGTGGGCGGCACCTCTTCGTGACTCCCGGGTTGGGCACCAGCATTCTGCCGGTGCGTTTTCGAGTGCCTCCCGAGATTTCGATTGTGGAGATTCGGTAATAAGGAGCGCAACGTGGAAGCTGGAACTCGTGAAGAATTAGACTATCCGCTGGTTCAAGCCAGATGACTGAGAAGATCACCCGTCGGGTTGACGAAACGATTCAGAGAATCGAGCAGTCGGGGTTGATCGCCATCCTGAGGGGAGATTTCGCCGTAGACCGAGTTCTGGGAATTGCGGAGACGCTGGTCGCGAACGGTATATCGATCCTTGAGATCACCATGAACAGTGCCGCTGCGCTGGACGCAATCAGGCGTCTGCGTCGCGACTACCAGCCTGAGGAGCTGCTCGTCGGAGCCGGGACGGTTCGGACGCTCGAGCACTTCGACCGAGCCCTGGGGGCCGGGGCCGCTTTTACGGTGGCGCCCAACCTCGACCGGCGCTGTGTGCAGCAGGCTGAACGTCTTGAAGTCGTTCATCTTCCCGGTGTGCTGACCCCCACCGAGGTCCAAGAGGCTTCCCGTCTCGGCAGTCGGCTGGTGAAGTTGTTTCCGGCCGATTTGCTGGGAGCGGCTTACCTGAAAGCGCTGAGGGCTCCTCTCGACGATATCGGGTTCGTCCCCACGGGCGGTATTGGGCCCGAAAACCTGTCCGGGTATGTGCGGGCCGGCGCCCGTGCCGTTGGAGTCGGAGGTGCTCTGATTTCGGGACCGGGCCAGGAGACGACCGAAATCCTAGCCCGGATTATGCAAGAACCGTAATCCGCTGTTGAAAAAGGGCTCGAGAAGTGGCCCAACTCGGAAGCGGGCAGTTGTGACAGGCGGATTTGCGAAGAATATCGGTTGGCGAGGCGTTTGAGTGGTTGGGGGAGTGAATTTCAGACAGATCTGGGCCTGGATGAGTGTCGGAAGCGGTTTTTCGGGGAACTGGGAGAAGCTAGCTGGAGTTCAGGCGACTCAAGACGAGGTGAAAGAGGGGTTGTTCGGGAAAGGCTGAGGAAAGATGGACCCAGATGCGTCGAGTGGTTTGTCGGATCCGGGCCCCGATCTTGAGGACACGACGACGTAAGGTTTCGATTTCGAGCTTGTGCCAGGGGGTTCCGTGCAGATAGTCGCGCAGGCGCACGAACATCTGGTAAGCCAGTGCATGCAGGAGGAGTCGAAACTGGTTGGCCAGGAATCGATGACAGCTGAGTCGGTCCATGCTCAGATGATTCTTAAAGGCCTTGATGAAGTTCTCGGTCTGCCCTCGGTCGGTGTAGTGGTCATAAAGTGATTGGGAGCAGAGATCGTCCCGGTTGGTGACCACAAAGCGACGATTGATCCCGCGCTGATCGACCTCCACTTTGACAATGACGCGACGGGATCGATCCCAGCTGTTGGCTCGATAAAGAAACTCGTCAAACTGACGCTGTTTTTCCTCCCGCTCAACGAACCTTTCCCGAGTCGAATCCAGCAGGGGCTCGACCACTCGCTGCAGGCGAGGGTTGCGACTTAACCCAATGACATATTGGAGTTGATTCTCTTCACCTTCACAGAACTCGTAGAGCCGAGGCGTGGCAAAGCCGCTGTCGGCCCGAATCTCAATCTCGACATCCGTCCCCACTGCTTGTCGGATGGCCTCCACGACGCGCTTCAGAATGGGCACGATGTGAGAGGCAGCCCCCTTGTTGCCAGGTCTCAACACGGCACAGACCAGGTCTCCCGTGGCGGCATCGAAGATCAGCAAAGGATGCAGAATGTGGTTTCGGTAATACCCGTGGTAGAAGGCCAACTCCTGTTGGCCGTGAGTGTGGTCGTCGGTACTGTCCAGATCCAGGATGATCTTGGCGGGACGTCTCTTCTTCAGGGAGCGCACATAACGGCGTAGCAGCCACCGGCTCAGACGCATCAGATCCTTCTTGGTGACGGAGTTCTCCAAGCGGGAGAAAGTCGGCTGGGTGGCCAAATCGGGATCGCTCTCGGGCAACTGATCACAGACTGTCTTGAGCATCGGATCCGAGCGCAGCGTATCGGCGTCATTACAGTCTTCGTAGCCGGCCACGATCTGCAACACTCGTTGTCGGATCAACTTCAACAGGTCATGACGAATGTAGCGTCGGTCCCGGCTTTCCGCAATACACGAACTGAAGCCCTCGCACAATCGATGTTGCCGATCCAGCGATCCAAACAACAACCATCCTGCGTCGGAAGTGACTCCCCCCATCAAAACGAGCTGTGATGTCTCTGTGGCTGTGAAATGGCAGGGTATTCTGGCAGACTCAACATACGTAGCTCCTGTGGGTTGTTTTTATGTCCCTTTTATATCAGAGAGCTACGGCTTTTTTTCTGGACTCTCACTCGTTCAGATCTCTTGCATAATCCGGGCAGCTGGAGTTCATCAAGACGAGGTGAAAGAGGGGTTGTTCGGGAAAGGCTGAGGAAAGATGGACCCAGATGCGGCGAGTGGTTTGTCGGATCCGGGCCCCGATCTTGAGGACACGACGACGTAAGGTTTCGATTTCGAGCTTGTGCCAGGGGGTTCCGTGCAGATAGTCGCGCAGGCGCACGAACATCTGGTAAGCCAGTGCATGCAGGAGGAGTCGAAACTGGTTGGCCAGGAATCGATGACAGCTGAGTCGGTCCATGCTCAGATGATTCTTAAAGGCCTTGATGAAGTTCTCGGTCTGCCCTCGGTCGGTGTAGTGGTCATAAAGTGATTGGGAGCAGAGATCGTCCCGGTTGGTGACCACAAAGCGACGATTGATCCCGCGCTGATCGACCTCCACTTTGACAATGACGCGACGGGATCGATCCCAGCTGTTGGCTCGATAAAGAAACTCGTCAAACTGACGCTGTTTTTCCTCCCGCTCAACGAACTGCAGCCGAGTCGAATCCAGCAGGGGCTCGACCACTCGCTGCAGGCGAGGGTTGCGACTTAACCCAATGACATATTGGAGTTGATTCTCTTCACCTTCACAGAACTCGTAGAGCCGAGGCGTGGCAAAGCCGCTGTCGGCCCGAATCTCAATCTCGACATCCGTCCCCACTGCTTGTCGGATGGCCTCCACGACGCGCTTCAGAATGGGCACGATGTGAGAGGCAGCCCCCTTGTTGCCAGGTCTCAACACGGCACAGACCAGGTCTCCCGTGGCGGCATCGAAGATCAGCAAAGGATGCAGAATGTGGTTTCGGTAATACCCGTGGTAGAAGGCCAACTCCTGTTGGCCGTGAGTGTGGTCGTCGGTACTGTCCAGATCCAGGATGATCTTGGCGGGACGTCTCTTCTTCAGGGAGCGCACATAACGGCGTAGCAGCCACCGGCTCAGACGCATCAGATCCTTCTTGGTGACGGAGTTCTCCAAGCGGGAGAAAGTCGGCTGGGTGGCCAAATCGGGATCGCTCTCGGGCAACTGATCACAGACTGTCTTGAGCATCGGATCCGAGCGCAGCGTATCGGCGTCATTACAGTCTTCGTAGCCGGCCACGATCTGCAACACTCGTTGTCGGATCAACTTCAACAGGTCATGACGAATGTAGCGTCGGTCCCGGCTTTCCGCAATACACGAACTGAAGCCCTCGCACAATCGATGTTGCCGATCCAGCGATCCAAACAACAACCATCCTGCGTCGGATCAGACTCCCCCCATCAAAACGAGCTGTGATGTCTCTGTGGCTGTGAAATGGCAGGGTATTCTGGCAGACTGTTTTCAACATAGCCGTAGCTCCTGTTTAGGGTTGTTTTTATGTAAACCCTTTTATATCAGAGAGCTACGGCTTTTTTTCTGGACCCAAATCTCACTCGGATTCAGATCTCTTGCATAATCCGGGCTAGCCCGTGCACAGGCCCTTCGGAGGGCGTGGGACCAAGCCAATGAGGGATGATGCCCGTTTTGACGTAGCCACGCTGGGGCGGTGCTGATCCGGCTATCTCAGGCGCGGTATGTGGTCCTCTCGCCTGAGGCTGATGGGGGGAACCATTCCCTGCCCTGCTGCCTCCAGGGGTCAGTCGCGATCGATGGGTATGAGTCCGCCATATGAGACCCCCGTAAGACGGGCCATCTCCGTTTTCCAGGTGGTCAGGTCTTGTGGTGAGAACTCGCTGAGGTGGCGGTGGCCGCAGGCCCGGGCCAGAACCTGCATCAACTCCACCGAGGCCCGAAAGAACCGATTCAGACGGGCTGCCGATTCGTCGATGATCAGTCTGGACCGTAAGTTCTCTCGCTGAGTGGCGATTCCAACCGGACAATTGTTGGTGTGACAGGCCCGCATGCCCAGGCAGCCGATGGCCTGAATGGCGGCATTCGAGACGGCTACTGCGTCGGCTCCCAGGGCCAGAGCTTTGGCGAAGTCGGCTGGAGTTCTCAGCCCTCCCGTAATGATCAAGGTGACATTGGTGCAGCCCGTCTGATCCAGATGGCGTCGTGCCCTGGCCAGAGCAGGAATCGTGGGAACCGAGATGTTGTCTCGAAAAATGAGCGGAGCTGCGCCCGTACCGCCACCCCGACCGTCCAGAATTATGTAGTCCACTCCGACCTCGAGCGCCGCATCGATGTCCCGCTCAATGTGCTGGGCCGAGAGTTTGAACCCGATCGGAATGCCTTCTGTTTGCTCTCTGACTCTGGCGGCAAAGTCTCGGAAGTCGCTCAATTTTTCCCACTCAGGAAAACGGGCAGGGGAGACGGCGGGCTGGCCCTCCTGCAGCCCTCTGACCCGGGCGATCTTGCCCGTGACCTTCTTGCCGGGAAGGTGCCCGCCGGTGCCCGTCTTGGCGCCCTGTCCGCCCTTGAAATGAAAGGACTGAACTCGGGTCAGCTTGTCCCACTCGAAGCCAAAACGGGCCGAAGCCAGTTCGTAGAAATAGCGACTGTTTTCGGCCTGCTCTTCAGGGAGCATTCCACCCTCTCCGGAGCAGATCCCGGTGCCCGCCATCTCGGCACCGCGTGACAGCGCCACCTTGGCTTCCTGGGAAAGAGCACCAAAACTCATATCCGAGACCAGCAAAGGGATCTCCAGGGCGAGTGGTTTGCCGGAATCCGGGCCGATGACGACCTCGGTCCCGACAGGCTCTTCGTCAAGGAGGGGAAGTCTTGCCAGTTGAGCGACCACCAACTGAATATCTTCCCACTGGGGGAGTTGTTGTTTGGGAACCCCCATGGCTGCCGCGGGACCATGGTGGCCCGTCTTGCTGAGTCCGTCTTTGGCCAGTTGCTGGATGTAGGCTGCGTAGGGTTCCTCCTGGGATCCGTGGGGATCGGCATACAGTCCCTGATATTCGTCCCGCCTGTAGGGTTGCGGATGCTCTTGTTCCCAGGCTTCGATCTCTTCGCCATCCACCCACACCCGACCGTCGTCCACCCAGGCCTGAAACTTGTGCAGTCCTTCCTCGTTGTTGTAGGCACTGACTCCGGTGTCATACCGGTAATCCCACTGATGAACCCCGCAAATGAGATCCGGGCCTTCGATGTGGCCGTCGGCCAGCAATGCTCCCCGATGAAGGCAGCGACCGTACAGGACCGAAATGTCATCGTCATAGCGGATCACGACCAGGTCCACATTCGAGAGCAGAGCGTAGGCCGGTTTGCGATCCTGAAGCTCATTCCAGTTGGCGACCAATTCTTTTCTCATTTCTGGTCATCTCCATTTGGGCAAGTAGTATGTGATGATTTCTGACCAAATGCATAGCAACCCGTGACTTTCACCACGGGCTGGTTGATACTTTGCAATTATGCCGTCGAACACCTTTCCTGCCCTCATCCTGCTGCTCTCACTGGCCGGCTGCGGACCTGGGGGCGCCGACCCGGAACCCGAGGCAGCCGTCGTCTTCGAACCGGATGTAAAAGGGCCTTCCAGCGAAGCCGGGCGGAATCTCCGACATTTCCGCACGGCTGATCATCTCATGATTGATCTGGTGGCGGCCGAGCCTTTTCTGGCCAACCCGGTTTCCTTCGATATTGACGTGCAGGGTGACATCTAGGTCACCGAAACGTTTCGAATCCGTCAGGGTGTGACCGACATGCGAAGGAACATGTCCTGGCTGGAGGACGACCTGGCCAACCGGACCGTGCAGGACCGCCTGGAGACCATGCGTCGTAATCTGGGTGAGGATTTCGAGTCTTCTCGGGGCCCCACCGACCGCATCAAGCTCATCCAGGACAGCGACGGCGACGGCGTGCACGACATACACACCGTGTTTGCAGACGGGTTCGACGACTATCTCTCAGGAGTCGGTTCGGGCGTACTGGTGGATGGTAAAGACGTCTATTACACCAATATCCCACACCTCTGGAAGCTGCGGGACACCGACGGCGACGGGCAGGCGGATTCGCGGGAGTCACTGAGCCGGGGCTACGGCGTGCGTTTCGCGTTTTACGGGCACGACCTGCACGGCCTGATCCGAGGCCCGGACGGGAAAATCTACTTTTCCATCGGGGACCGAGGTCTGCATGTTGAGACCCCACAGGGAGCCGTTTCTTATCCCGACGAGGGAGTTGTTCTTCGTTGCAATCCCGACGGCAGTGACCTGGAGGTAGTGCACCGTGGTTTGCGGAATCCTCAGGAACTGGCGTTTGATGATTATGGGAATCTCTTTACGGGGGATAACAACTCGGACGGTGGGGACCTGGCTCGCTGGGTGCAGGTCGTCGAGGGAGGAGACAGCGGCTGGCGAGTGGGGTATCAATACCTCACCAGCCCGATCCCCCGCGGACCCTGGAACCTGGAACGCCTGTGGCTTCCTCACTTCGAAGGGCAGGCGTCCTACATCGTTCCGCCCGTTGCCAACATTGGCGCCGGACCTTCCGGACTGGCCTATTATCCCGGCACCGGCTTGCCCGAGAAGTATCAGGGTCACTTTTTCCTGTGCGATTTCCGCGGGAATCCCGCCAGTATCATTCACTCCTTTCGGGTTCGCCCGCTCGGTGCCACCTTCGAACTGGTGGATCGGAAGGATTTTGCCACCGGGGCTCTCTTCACCGACGTCGACTTCGGGCCAACCCCGGGTCTTTTCTTCAGCGACTGGGTCCGAGGCTGGGGTATCACCGGGAAGGGAAGAATCTATCGGGCTTATGACCCCGTCTTGGCAAATGATCCATTGGTAGAGGAAACGGCCCTCCTTTTGGCCCACGATTTCAGCGAATTCGAGGAAACGCGTCTGGGGGATCTGCTCGCCTACCCTGACCAGAGGATCCGACTTCGGGCCCAGTTCGCACTGGCTGCCAAAGGAGCACAGGCCCGGAGAACGTTGCTCTCGGTGGTAGACACCGGCAAAAGCCAGCTGGCTCGAATTCACGCGATCTGGGCGCTTGGTCAGCTGGGCCGCGCCGGGATCTCGGTGGCCGGTGACCTGATGGGCTTGACCGCAGACCCGGATGCAGAGGTACGCGCCCAGACGGCCCGGCTTCTGGGCGATCTTTCCCCCCAGGCCGGCCCGGCCCTCATCGAGCTGCTGCAGGACGAGAGCTTGAGGATCAAGTCTGTGGCGGCCCTCAGCCTGGGGAAGATTGGATCCGTGCAGGCGGTCGGCCCGCTCCTGCAGATGATCCGGGAGGCGGGAATCCAGGATCCCTATCTGCGCCATGGGGCGGTCATGGGCCTGTCCGGTTGTGCTGGCGCAGGTGATCTGACCCAACTGGCAGCGGATCCCTCACCTGCCGTCCGTATGAGCGCCCTTCTGGCCCTGCGCCGACTTGCCGACCCGGGTGTATCCCACTTTCTGAGAGATGCGCGGCTGGAAATTGTCACGGCCGCCGCCCGAGCCATCTATGACGTTCCCATCGAGTCGGCTCTCCCCAAACTGGCCGCTCTGATTGGCCAGGAGAGGTTCCTGACCCTGGCCCCCGCCGCCGGACTGGAGGCGGAGGCCTTGACAACCTATCGTGATCAAGAGGTACTGAAGGGCGACGACGGATCGCTTCGCTTCACACTCCCCTTGATCCTGCGTGTGGTCAATGCCAACTGGAGAGTGGGGAAGGCGGGACATGCCGAGGCCCTGGCTGGATTGGCCGGGAACCGGGAAGTGCACTGGCTCTTGCGGGGAGAATCGCTGAGGCGCCTGACCGAGTGGGATGTGGACGCCGTACTGGACCCCCTGCTGGGGGTCTACAGGCCGTTTTCGTCGAACCCGCTCGAGCCGGGCCGGAAAGCTGCCCTGGCGGTCTATGAAGGACTCCTGCAGAGCGAGCGGGACGACCTGCTGCAGACTACGATGGCGCTGGTAGGCCACTATGAAGTCAAAGAGGCCGTTCCGGCCCTGGCGAGCCTGGCCCGGGCGAAGGAAGGAGACGAAGAGATCCGGGGAGCGGCGCTTGAGTCTCTGGCGGATATCGGGGGAGCAACGGCTTTGGACACGGTCCGGGAGTCGCTTGATGTCCCCTCTCCCCGTCTCCGGGCAGTTGCCCTGAGAATGCTGGCCCGGCTGGATCCGCCGGCGGCAACGTCACGGATTGAGAAAACCTTGCGCGAGGGGGAGATGCTGGAGAAGCAAGCTGCACTGGAGCTTGTTTCGGAACTGGGAACCTCCCGGACGGATGCCCTGCTTTTGGAACTGATGGAGCAACTGCAGAAGAAGACCCTCGACCCGGCGATCCAACTGGATGTCCTGGAGGCCTCCAGGGCCTCGAAGATTCCGGAGATCGAAGCCAGGGTGGCCCGTTTCGAAGAACAGGCCGTCGAGTGGGATGACTTCGGGCTCTATCGAACGGCGATTGCGGGGGGAAGTGAACGAATCGGGCGAGGTATCTTTTTCTTCAACTCGGGGGCCGACTGCAAGCGCTGTCATGTGATCAATGAAGTCGGCGGAGGAATGGTGGGTCCCGACCTGAGCGACGTGAACGAGCGCTTGACGAGAGAAGAAATCCTGGAATCGATTGTATACCCGAATCGGACCATTGCCGAGGGCTACGAGATGGTAGACATCCGTCTCAAAGACGGCCGAGATTTCAGTGGTCGAGTTCTTCGTGAAGATGAGGAGAAAGTTGTGCTGGAGCAGGATATTTCTTTTTACGAGTTTGATTCAGAGGATGGCCTGGAGCCGCACAGTGAAGTGGATGTCATCGCCGAAGACGTACCGGCTAAACTCACCGAAGAGATCGTGATTCCGAAGCAGAACATTCGGATCAGGCGGAGTTCTGAGTCGGGCATGCCGGAAGATGTGGTCGATACCCTCCAACTACCGCAACTGCGACACCTGATCGAGTTTCTCGCCAGCACGGAGCCGTAGGGGGAGAGCCCGGTGATCGTCCGCGGTAGTGGTTTCCAGGCTGTCAGGAGCCGGGCAGGGCGAAGGCCACGTAGGTGTCGCCCGACTTGGTTTTCAATTTTCCCCCGCCGCAGGCGATCACGACATACTGCTTGCCATCCACCGAATAGGTCGCAGGAGTGGCGTAACCCCCGGCCGGCAGACGCGTTTCCCACAAAACCTCCCCTGTGTCTTTGTCAAAGACGCGAAACTTTTCATCCGGCGTTGCCCCGATGAAAAGGAGGCCGGAAGCAGTCACCACGGGCCCCCCGTAGTTTTGGCTTCCGGTGACAGGAATGCCCTGCAGCGTGAGTTCTTCGAACTCCCCCAGCGGTACCTTCCACAGGATCTTCCCCGTGTTCAGATCAATAGCATTCAAGGTCCCCCAGGGAGGCTCGATGGCCGGGTATTCCTGGTTGTCGCGGAAGGGATTGTAACCGGTGAAGGAGAAGGTGGGCAGCCCTTCGGGATCGTCTCCCGCTTTTTCCCTCCTGGCGGTTGGTTTCGCGTCGGCCCCACTGTGCAGAAAACGGGCGATCTCAATCACCTGCTCTTCGGAGAGCTGGCCGAAGGAGGGCATGGAGCCCTTTCCGTCGCGGATGTTCTGGCCCACCTCGGAGAGAGGGATTCGATCGGCAATGCCGATCAGGGACGGGACTTCTCCCATAAAGGACCCGCCCTGCAGGTCAGCTCCGTGGCAGCGGGCACAGTACTTGAGATAGTTGTTCCGTCCCCGTCCGATCGTGTCGCTATCCTCCACCGGCACGATTTCGAACATGGTGATGATGTTGGGCCCCTCATTGGCGTTCACGTAGAGCACCCCGGTGTCGGGGTCGTAGGCGGCCCCGCCCCATTCACCTCCACCGTCAAAACCCGGGAAGACAAGGCTTCCTTGGGTGCTGGGGGGAACGAAAAGGGCTCCCCATCGAATCGACTTGAAGATCTGCAGGGCTCTAGCCTTGGCTTCAGGAGAAATCGTAGTCACATCTTCGGGCCCGAAGAACTGTCTGGTAAAGGGCTCGGGAAGAGTAGGAATGGGCTGGGTCGGCCAGGCCTGTTCGCCCCTCAAGCTGGAGGGGGGGAAGGGCTTCTCTTCGATCGGAAACAAAGGTTCTCCGGTCTCGCGATCGAGCACGAAAGTTTGACCCGTCTTGGTGATCTGGGCGACGGCGTCGATGCGCCGGCCGTTGCGGGTGACAGTGACCAGATTCGTTGGCGCCGGCAGGTCCCGGTCCCAGATGTCGTGGTGAATGGTCTGGTAATGCCAGATCCGCTTGCCGGTGCGTGCATCCAGGGCCAGCACCGAGTTGGCGAACAGATTCTGTCCCACCCGGTCTCCGCCGTAAAAGTCAAAGGAAGCTGAGCCGGTGGGGGCGAAGACCATGCCCCGTTCCATGTCCAGAGAGAGTCCAGCCCAGGAATTGGCCCCCCCGTTTCGGTTCCAGGCATCCGGAGGCCAGGTTTCGTAGCCGAACTCGCCGGGTTCGGGAACGGTGTGAAAGATCCAGACCAGCTCGCCGGTCCTGACGTCAAAAGCGCGGATGTGGCCGGGAGCTGCCCCCTGCACTTCGTCGACAACGCCACCAATAATGAAGAGGTCCTCGAAGACAATCCCGGGCGTTCGAGCGGCAACGTAGGGATCTTCCAGATGGGGAGCCATGCCTTTGCGCAGATCAACAACTCCCTGGTCTCCGAACCCGGGGTCCGGTTTCCCGGTCTTCGCATCCAGGGAAAAGAGGTAGCGCGAGGCAGCGGCGAGGATTCTGGACTCGTCGCCGTCGGTCCAGTAAGCCACGCCCCGGTTCTTGTCCCGGCCCTGCTGCTGGCGGACGGTGTGCGGGTCGAACATCCAGAGTTCCTTGCCGGTGGCTGCTTCCAGGGCAAAAAACTTCAGACCGGCCGAGCTGCCATACAGTACCCCGCCAATCATGAGGGGATTGCACTGCATTTCGCTTCTGTTGTCCTCGCGGGCATCTCCGGTGTCATAGGTCCAGGCGACCTGCAGCCGGTTGACATTCTCTCTAGTGATCTGGCGGAGGGGTGAGTACTGAGAGCTGGTGGGGTCTCCCAGATAGTAGGGCCAGTCGCGGTTGTCCAGGTCTTCGTGGCCACAGCCGCCCCCCAGGAAGAGGATGAGGCAGGCGAGGGAGGGAGTTCTGTATCTCATGATCACGGGCGGCCTCAAAGTTGGTGATTCTAAGTAAGAAGCTAAGAAAAGATCAAAGGTTAGAGGTTAAAGGTTAAAGGCGGCAAGTTCCACGGTTCACGGTCAACGGTCAACAGTACGTTTGGATTGACTTTCCGGGGCTCCTTAGACTTCTTGCTAGGTCAGGGGGTTTAAGTGAATCTCATCCCAAATAAGACTGTGGCGCTGGAAACGATAGCTGCGGCAACCCTCCTGACAAGGCTCGGGATGTGTGGCGGCCATCACACAACTCAATCCTACTAGGTGGTAAGATGACGCCGGCACGGAGCAAGCAACGTTATGATCTCTTCTAAGGAGTAAGAGAATGTGGAGACGGGGTGGGGACCCAACGGGAACAGCTACGGTCGAGATGGCAATAATTCTGCCCGTTCTGATCCTACTCGTTCTGGGAGCTACCGACTTGGGGCGCATTTTTTATGATGCCGTCGCCGTATCCAACGCCGCCCGGGCCGGACTCTCCTACGGCTCTCTCGACGAAGCCAGAGCCAAGGACTCGAGCAAAATCGCCACGGTTGCTGCTGACGACTCGCAGTATGTGGGCGGCATGACCATTACCAGCGAACGCGTGTGTGAGTGTGCCGATCACTCGGTGGTCGACTGTAACAGCGGCACTTGTAGTGAAGGTCCGTCCAGGATCTACGTGAAAGTGTCGGCCAGCAAGACCTACACCACCCTGCTTCCCTATCCCGGCCTCCCCAGCTCCGTATCGCTTTCCCGAGAAAGCTATATGAGAGCGAGATAAGAGAGGGAGGACAATGAGTAGAACCGACAGAGGGGTGAAGAAACAATCGGGTGTGGTAGCTATTGTCATGGCTTTAATGCTCCCGGTTCTGATCGGCATCCTGGGCATCGTGACCGATTTGGGTTTTGCCTTCGTGTACAAGCGCGCCATGCAGACCGCGGCAGACGCTGCTGCCATGGCCGGAGCCCAGTCAATCGCCCGTTCTGAGACGACGAGCGAGGTGACGACCAATGTACTCTACGACGCGGGCAAAAACGGTTTCGACGGCTCCAAAGGAGAGACGCGCACGGTCAATTTGCCGCCCTCCAGCGGGGATTTCGCCGGGGACGACAATTTTGTCGAAGTCCTCATCAGCGAGCAGTTGGGGACGTTCTTCATGCCTGTGCTGGGGATCAATAACATGACGGTGTCGGCTCGGGCCGTTGCTGGTGTCGTGGCCGGCGCTGCGGCCTGCGTGTATGTCCTCAACGGTGATGAACCCAAGGCACTCGAAGTCAGCAGCGGATCGTCACTGCTTGCCGGCCAGTGCAAGATCAAGGTCTCGTCGTGCAATGACCCGGAAGCCCTGTCGGTGACAAGCCTTTCCGAAATCAAGGCGGTCGACATCGATGTCTGTGGCTCCGTGGACTGCTCCGGCTCCACCTGTGAAGAGACGCCGGATACCGGGGAGTGCGACGGGTACCCCTGCGATGACGGTGAGGACCCGCTGAAAAGCCTGTCCCAGCCCACCGACCCCGACCCGGGCGGCTGCCCCAACGAAAACTTCAAGACCAGTTCCGAGGGCAGCACATCGAGCCGTGTACAAGTGTATCCCGGTGCCTATTGCAACGGGATCAGCATCGAGAGCGGCTCCCATGTCCATTCCCACCCGGGAACCTACTTCTTGAAGGGAGGGGGACTGAACATCGACAGCAACTCTTCCGCCACCGGTGACGGCGTGACCTTCTTCAACACCGAAGGGGGAGGGTATGACTTCAAACCCTTCGAGATTCAGAGTGGTTCACATGTCGAATTCACGGCCCCGGACGGGAACAGTTATGGGGACCTGGACGGGATGCTCTTGTGGCAGGATCGTTACATTGCCGGTGACTTCGACAACAAGATTGAGAGCGACTCAAGTTCCTATTTCGAGGGGGTCACGTACATACCGACCCAGCCTGTGATGTTTCACAGCAACACAACCGGTGAGAATGGCGCCGACTGGACCGTCATTGTGGCGGACACTCTGGAGGTCTCGAGCGGCACGGACCTCTTCTTGGACGGTCTAGGCGGGAAGGGCGGCGGCGGATTCCTCGCCCCCACACTGGTGGAGTAGAAGAGAGAAGGGGACCGTGGGAGTCGATACCAGAGGCAACGCAGAGGGTTGAGCAGAATGAGCGTGAGCAGAACCGACAAGGGCACGACCACGGTCGAGATGGCCCTGGTGATCGTCGCCTTTTTTGTGCTGATCATCGGTCTCATCGACGTGGGTCGAGGCGTGGTGGCCTTCAATTCGATTACCTCGGCTGCCACTGACGCCGCCCGGCATGCCATCGTTCACGGAAGCCGCGCGACTACTCCTGCCAGCTCTACCTCTATCGAGAACTATGTAAAGGGCAAACTGCCCGGACTCTCGGGAGTTCAGGTGGCCACGGTGTGGGATCCGGACAATTCCCAGGGAAGCACCGTAGAGATCACCGTGCAATACCGCTTTCGGCCAGTCGTCGCCCTCTTCCAACCGGTCACTCTGCGCGCCTCCAGCCAGATGGCGATTTCCTACTAGAGCCACACCGTCAAGGATCAAGATCTGGATATCCTACCAAGACAATGTGGCACTTATCACACATTGTGCTAGCTGAGGGAGGATAGGATGTTTTTGATTGACTTCGCCGGGGTAAGACCAATAGACTTCTGGGACAGTCAGAGGGTAAGCCAGGGCCTCGAATTACCCGTGTTAGGGGTCGACTTTCATCGGGAATTGAGATTCGTTGGATAGTCTTTGCTAAGGAGTAAGAACCATGAATCGAAGGGGTGGGGACCCAACTGGAACAGCTACGGTCGAGATGGCGATAATTCTGCCCGTTCTGATTCTGCTCGTGCTGGGAGCTACCGACTTAGCCCGGATTATGCAAAAACCGTAGTCCGGTGTTGAAAAACGACTCGAGAAGTGGCCCAACTCGGAAGCGGGCAGGTGTGACAGGCGGATTTGCGAAGGATATGGGTTGGCGAGGCGTTTGAGTGGTTTGGGGAGTGACTTTCAGACAGATCTGGGCCTGGAAGAGTGTCGGAAGCGGTTTTTCGGGGGAGCTGGGAAAAGCTAACTGGAGTTCAGGCGACTCAAGACGAGGTGGAAGAGGGGTTGTTCGGGGAAGGCTGAGGAAAGATGGACCCAGATGCGTCGAGTGGTTTGTCGGATCCGGGCCCCGATCTTGAGGACACGACGACGTAAGGTTTCGATTTCGAGCTTGTGCCAGGGGGTTCCGTGAAGATAGTCGCGCAGGCGCACGAACATCTGGTAAGCCAGTGCATGCAGGAGGAGTCGAAACTGATTGGCCAGGAATCGATGACAGCTGAGTCGGTCCATGTTCAGGTGATTCTTGAAGGCCTTGATGAAGTTCTCGGTCTGCCCTCGGTTTGTGTAGTGGTCATAAAGTGATTGGGAGCAGAGATCGTCCCGGTTGGTGACCACAAAGCGACGATTGATCCCGCGCTGATCGACCTCCACTTTGACAATGACGCGACGGGATCGATCCCAGCTGTTGGCTCGATAAAGAAACTCGTCAAACTGACGCTGTTTTTCCTCCCGCTCAACGAACCTTTCCCGAGTCGAATCCAGCAGGGGCTCGACCACTCGCTGCAGGCGAGGGTTGCGACTTAACCCAATGACATATTGGAGTTGATTCTCTTCACATTCACAGAACTCGTAGAGCCGAGGCGTGGCAAAGCCGCTGTCGGCCCGAATCTCAATCTCGACATCCGTCCCCACTGCTTGTCGGATGGCCTCCACGACGCGCTTCAGAATGGGCACGATGTGAGAGGCAGCCCCCTTGTTGCCAGGTCTCAACACGGCACAGACCAGGTCTCCCGTGGCGGCATCGAAGATCAGCAAAGGATGCAGAATGTGGTTTCGGTAATACCCGTGGTAGAAGGCGAACTCCTGTTGGCCGTGAGTGTGGTCGTCGGTACTGTCCAGATCCAGGATGATCTTGCTGGGACGTCTCTTCTTCAGGGAGCGCACATAACGGCGTAGCAGCCACCGGCTCAGACGCATCAGATCCTTCTTGGTGACGGAGTTCTCCAAGCGGGAGAAAGTCGGCTGGGTGGCCAAATCGGGATCGCTCTCGGGCAACTGATCACAGACTGTCTTGAGCATCGGATCCGAGCGCAGCGTATCGGCGTCATTACAGTCTTCGTAGCCGGCCACGATCTGCAACACTCGTTGTCGGATCAACTTCAACAGGTCATGACGAATGTAGCGTCGGTCCCGGCTTTCCGCAATACACGAACTGAAGCCCTCGCACAATCGATGTTGCCGATCCAGCGATCCAAACAACAACCATCCTGCGTCGGAAGTGAGACTTCCCCCATCAAAACGAGCCGTGATGTTTCTGTGACTGTGAAATGGCAGGGTATTCTGGCAGACTGTTTTTGACATTGCCGTAGCTCCTGTTTAGGGTCGTTGTTTCTCTAAACCCTTTTATATCAGAGAGCTACGGCCTTTTTTCTGGACCCAAATCTCACTCGGATTCAGATCTCTTGCATAATCCGGGTTAGGGCGCATTTTTTATGATGCCGTCGCCGTATCCAACGCCGCCCGGGCCGGACTCTCCTACGGCTCTCTCGACGAAGCCAGAGCCAAGGACTCGAGCAAAATCGCCACGGTTGCTGCTGACGACTCGCAGTATGTGGGCGGCATGACCATTACCAGCGAACGCGTGTGTGAGTGTGCCGATCACTCGGTGGTCGACTGTAACAGCGGCACTTGTAGTGAAGGTCCGTCCAGGATCTACGTGAAAGTGTCGGCCAGCAAGACCTACACCACCCTGCTTCCCTATCCCGGCCTCCCCAGCTCCGTATCGCTTTCCCGAGAAAGCTATATGAGAGCGAGATAAGAGAAGGACGACAATGAATAGAACCGTCAGACAGGTGAAGAAACAGTCCGGTGTAGTAGCTATTGTCATGGCTCTGATGCTCCCGGTTCTGATTGGCATCCTGGGCATCGTGGTTGATCTGGGTTTTGCCTTCCAGTACAAGCGCACCATGCAGACTGCAGCTGACGCTGCTGCCCTGGCCGGAGCTCACTCGATCTACCGTAATGAAACCAGCGACGTGACGATCAATGCACTCTACGACGCGGGCAAAAACGGGTTCGACGGCTCCAGGGGAGAGACTCGCACAGTCAATTTGCCGCCCTTGAGCGGGGATTTTGCCGGCCAGGACGATTTTGTCGAAGTCCTCATCAGCGAGCAGTTGGGGACGTTCTTCATGCCTGTTCTGGGGATCAATAACATGACGGTGTCGGCTCGGGCCGTTGCCGGTGCCAGAGTCGACTCCGCGGGCTGCGTGTATGTCCTCAGCGGGGATGCCTCCAAGGCACTAGAAGTCAGCAGTGGATCCGAGCTGATTGCCAACAGCTGCAAGGTCAAGGTCTCGTCGTGCAATGATCCGGAAGCTCTTTCGGTGACAAGCAGTTCCGAAATCCAGGCGGTCGACATCGATGTCTGCGGCTCTGTGGACTGCTCCGGCTCCACCTGTGACCCGACGCCCAATACCGGGGAGTGCGACGGGAGCCCCTGCGACGACGGCGAGGACCCGCTGGGAGGCCTGACCCAGCCCACCGTACCGGGCGGCTGCCCCAACGAGGACTTCATTGATTTCAAGACTAGTTCCGAGGGCACTCCTGGGAGCCCTGTACAGATTTATGAAGGTACCTATTGCAACGGGATCAGCATCGAGAGCGGCTCCTATGTCCATTTCAACTCGGGAACTTATTTCTTGAAAGGAGGGGGATTGAACATCGACAGCGCCTCTGTCGCCACCGGTGACAGCGTGACCTTCTACAACACCGAAGGGGGAGGGTACGACTTCAAACCCTTTGAGATTCAGAGCGGTTCGCACGTCGAATTCTCGGCCCAACAAGGGTCGAGTTATGGAGATCTGGACGGGATGCTCTTCTGGCAGGACCGCTACATTTCCGGTGACTGGGACAACAAGATTGAGAGCAACACATCGTCCTTTTTCGAGGGAACCATTTACATACCGACCCAGCACGTGATGTTCCACAGCAACACCTCTGGTGAGGGTGGCGCCGCCTGGACCGCGATCGTGTCGGACACCCTGGAGGGAGGTATCGAGCGGCACAACCCTCAACCTGGAGGGTAAAGGCGGGGGGGCGGAGGACTCCTCACCCCCACGCTGGTGGAGTAGCAGAGAGGGAGACGACCGTGCAAGTCGATACCAGAGCCAACACGGGGTTGAGCAGAATGAGCGTTGGCAGGAAGGACAAGGGCACGACCACTGTCGAGCTATCCCTGGTGGTCATTGCCTTTTTTGTGCTGATTATCGGCCTCATCGACGTAGGTCGGGGCGTCGTAGCCTTCAATTCGATTACCTCGGCTGCCACTGACGCCGCCCGGCATGCCATCGTTCACGGGAGCCGCGCGACTACTCCTGCCAGCTCTACCTCTATCGAGAACTATGTAAAGGGCAAACTGCCCGGACTGTCGGGAGTTAAGGTGGCCACGGTGTGGGATCCGGATAATTCCCAGGGAAGCACCGTAGAGATCACCGTGCAATACCGCTTTCGGCCAGTTGTCGCCCTCTTCCAGCCGGTCACGCTGCGCGCCTCCAGCAAGATGGCGATCTCCTACTAGAGCTACACCGTCAGGGGTCAAGATCTGGATATTGCCCACCCAGACAATGTGATGCTCATCACATTTCGTGTGGACGCGGCATGAATCCGTAGGTACTCAGGGGGTCTTGGAGCCACCTGGATTTCGGCCCCACTTCGTTCCCGGTGCCAGTCCTTCTCAGCCATCTCAGTCGCCCCCATCGGATTGACTCAAACACCTACCGTTTCGGCTTTTTTTTAACAAATTGAACTTCTTTCCAATCGTTGCCCAACGTGTCTGTTATCACAACTTTCAGTGTGATTCAGATCACCTTTTTAATTGACTTTCCGGGGCGCGGTTCTTAGACTACTCCCACGTCAGGGGGTAAGGGAAGATCTCAGAAAACCTACCCCATTTTGTGGTTTCAGGGACCACCAGTTTGATCTAGGGAGGGCAGCATGAAGGCTCATTACAAAGGGAGCGAAGACAAGGAAAATAGAACCGTCAGACAGGTGAAGAAACAGTCCGGTGTGGTAGCCATTGTCATGGCTCTACTGCTCCCGGTTCTGATCGGCATCCTGGGCATCGTGACCGATCTGGGTTTTGCCTTCGTGTACAAGCGCAACATGCAGACCGCAGCTGACGCTGCTGCCTTCGCCGGAGCTCATTCAATCTTCCGTAATGAAACCAGCGACATAACGATCAATGCACTCTACGACGCGGGCAAGAACGGTTTCGACGGCTCCAGAGGAGAGACGCGCACGGTCAATGTGCCGCCCTCCAGCGGGACTTTCGCAGGCCGGGACGGTTTTGTCGAAGTCCTCATCAGCGAGCAGTTGGGGACGTTCTTCATGCCCGTCCTGGGGATCAATAGCATGACCGTGTCGGCTCGGGCGGTTGCCGGTGTCTCAACCGGCGCCGCGGGCTGCGTGTATGTCCTCAGCGGGGATGCCTCCAAGGCACTCGAAGTCAGCAGTGGATCCAAACTGATTGCCGATAGCTGCAAGATCAAGGTCTCGTCGTGCGATGACCCGGAAGCCCTGTCGGTGACAAGCCTTTCCGAAATCAAGGCGGCCAATATCGATGTCTGCGGCTCTGTGGACTGCTCCGGCTCAACCTGTAACCCGACGCCGGATACCGGGGAGTGCGACGGGAGCCCCTGCTCCGACGGTGAGGACCCGCTGGGAGGCCTGCCCCAGCCCACCGTCCCGGGCGGCTGCCCCAACGAAAACTTCATGACCAGTTCCGAGGGCAGTACCTCGAGCCGTGTACAGATTTTTCCCGGTGTCTATTGCAACGGATCAGCATCGAGAGCGGCTCCCATGTCCATTTCAACCCGGGAACCTACTTCTTGAAAGGAGGGGGACTGAACATCGACAGCATCTCTTCCGCCACCGGTGACGGCGTGACCTTCTTCAACACCGAAGGGGGAGGGTACCCCTTCACGCCCTTTGAGATTCAGAGTGGTTCACATATCGAATTCACGGCCCAGCAAGGGGAGAGTTTTGGGGCCCTGGACGGGATGCTCTTCTGGCAGGACCGCACCGTTTCTGGCGATTGGGACAACAAGATTGAGAGCGACGCAACGTCCTTTTTCGAGGGGATCATTTACATGCCGACCCAGCACCTGATGTTTCACAGCAACACATCTGGTGACAGTGGCGCCGACTGGACCGTCGTCATTGCCGACACCCTGGAGGTATCGAGTGGCACAGCCCTCACCATGAAAGCTCGAGGCGGAGGGGGCGGCGGACTCCTCACCCCCACACTGGTGGAGTAGAAGAGAAGGACTAGTGCCGGATATCGCCCGTCGAGACAATGTGACGCTCATCACATTTTTTGTGGACACGGCATGAATCCCTAGCTAGTTCCCATCCGGAAACCCATTATTTAAGCTTCCTAAAGGGTTGTTTTTTATACCAGATACAACGGTTCATGGGGGACAGTATCGGCCGACAGCAGGGATCGGGCGGCCGAGTGCTCCAGATGCAGTTTTCGACAAACACCTCACCCTCAAAACCCCCCTCCATTATGGCGTCCAGCGACTCGTTTACAACCGTAGCCGGGCCAACACCAACAGATTGAAACTGAGCACCGAGAGATGCACATACTGCTGGAAGTGCTCCCATCCCTTCCAGGTGCAACGATCCGCTCCGAAGACCCGTTTGAGCATCGAGATACAGCCTTCGATTCCAGCCCGAAAGCGCCTCAACTGCTTGTAAACCCAGCTGGAGCGCACCATATCGGTGACCTTCAGCCCTGCCTTTTTGGCAAAGGCCACGTCCTGGATTCCTTGCTTCTTGGCCCACCTCAGATTGTTCTGAGTGGCAAATCCCCCGTCGAAGCTGGCTTGGCGAGGATAGCGCCCGTAGAGCTGATGCTGACGCTCCAGCATCGGCTGCATTTGCGCCTGGTCGGCGGGATTGCCTTGCGTGACCAGACAATCGACGATCAGTGAGGTCTTGCCGCAAGTCAAAAAGATCTTGTGACCGAAAACCGTCTCGCGTCCCCCGGTCTGGATAATGTCGCTATGCTCCTCAAAGATCGAGACCACCTTCTCAGCGGCCGGAACCTTCTGGCCCTGCAGGACGCGCCGGTCGGTCTGATCGATGACTCGTCCCAGTAGATCCAGATAGTGACGCAGCTGCTGGAGAATCACCTCAGATTCGATCCCCTGCCAACCAGCAGCGCTCTCCAGAGCCTGACAGCCATAGCCATAGGTCTGGCCCGACACCTTGACCAGATCTTGGTAGAATTGGCGCCGATTCTGGCCCCGGCTGTTGCGGATGTTCGTCACTCGCCTCTTGGCCCTCCGACAATGATTGTGGTAGACCACCGGGTAGTGCTCAGCCAACTTCCCCAACAGGGCTGTCACCTTACGCACCGAATCGTACAAAAGCTGAGAGTCCAAGGGATGGCGGATGTCGCTCTCGACAGCTGTGGCATCGACCCGGATCTTGCGGCCCTTCTCCAACCCCTCTGCTTTGGCCCAACCCACCAACACCCGAGTGATTCGTTGCCAGGTCGAAGCTTGAATCCTCGAGATGTTCTCTTGAAGACAGCTCTTGCCTGGAGACCATCCTAGAGGCAAACGGCAGAAGGCCCGGAAGCTCGCCGAGTCGTCCACATGAAAGGCCAGCTTTTCATAGGACAATCCGTGCCAATTCTTAATCACAGCACAACGCACAACTTGCTCAGCGCTCAGACCCGGAGAGCCATTGCAGGGATCGGCCTTGTCAGACAGATCTTGTAAAACCCAGTGCAGGATCTCTGGATTGTTATCCAGGATTCGGGAGATCATCTGCAACTCGTCACCCAGCCGGTGATCCGGCCAAAGTGGCGTCAGTGGCATCTGATTCTCTCTGTTTTTTCGCATTTTCGGAGCTCCGTGATTGCCGTAAGTCTTTTTGTTTCAGTGGTTTGATACTCTTACTGTAACAAAAGATGCTGACAAAATCGGAGCTCGAAAATGTGGTCTTTCCTCTTTATTTCCAATCACTTACAGGCGAGCGGATGGGAACTAGCTAGGTGCTCAGGAGTCTTGAAACCAGCTCCGTTTCGGCCCCGCTTCGCTTCCGGTGCGAGTCCTTCGCAGCCATCTCAGTCAGTCAACATCGAATGACTCAAATGCCTTCCGTTTCAGCCTTTTTTGGCAGATCGAACTCTTTCGAATCGTTGCTGAACGTATGTGTGGAATCACAACTTTCGGTGTGATTCAGATCACGTTTTTGATTGACTTCCCGCGGCGAGGTTCTTAGACTGGGCCATGTCAGGGGGTAAGGGAAGATCTCACAATAACCCACCCCGTTTTGTGGCTGAAGAGCCACCCGGTTTTGTGGTTTCAGGGACCACCAATTTGATCTAGGGAGGGCAAGATGAAGGCTCATTACATTCTTTTTCTGGTTGTCGTTGTCGTGTGTTTGTCTTCGGGGGTGTGGGCAACCGATGCCCCAGCAGGTTATGTAGGGTTTCCAGACAGAACGCCGGACGGGGCGGTAATCAATAGTGGGGTCTTTGCGACTGCTTTAATGGGCTTAGCGAGTCTGGGTGACCCCGGGGCGGCCGCCCTGAACTTGTCACTCAGGGTCCCGGTGGGCGCAGGAGTTCTGGATGCTTGGGTCTACGACGGCGACGCTGTTCTTCCAGGAACTGGAGGGATTCAGTGAGGCCTTCGGTCTTCCCTCGGTGGAAGACATCGAGTTCGGGTATCGGTTACGAGATGCCGGCTATAGGACCAGGCTGGTGCACAGCCTGCAGGTCAAACATCTCAAGCGCTGGGAGGCAGGGTCGCTCCTGCACACGGATTTTCTCGGCCGCGCGATTCCCTGGGGCCGTCTGGTTCTGAAGCGCACCTCGATTCCGCAAGAATTGAATCTACAACTTTCCGGGCGTTTGAGTGGCCTGGCCGCGATGGTGCTGGCAGGGTCCTTCCTGCTGTTCGCCCTCGACTGGCGGGCCGGCCTGGTCATGGCTCTTCTGGCTGCGCTCTCCCTGATTCTTCTGAACCTCCCTCTTTATCGGTTCTTCAGGCGAAAGCGCGGGCTGCTCTTCATGTTTGGAGCTGTTCTCTGGAACTGGCTCTACTATCTGTACGGTAGTCTCGGTTTTGGAGTCGCATTGCTGCAGCACTGGCTTGCCCGCTGGAAGCCCGGGGCGGGACATAGCGACGAAAACAAGCAAATCGGAGCCGAGCTGCCCCTTGAATGAACGCCAGAAAGTAGCTGTCATCGGTGCCGGGCCGGCCGGTCTGACAGCTGCCCTCGAGTCAACTCACCACGGCTTTGAGGCCGTGGTGTTCGAGCGATCTCCCCATCTCGGAGGGCTGGCCAGAACGGAAGAGTACAGGGGGAACTACTTTGACATCGTCGGACACCGTTTCTATACGAAGCTGCCGGAGATCCAGGAGTTGTGGGAGAAGATTCTGGGGGACGATTTTCGAAAGGTCCGTCGCCTCTCTAGAATCTACTACGGGGGTCGCTTCCTCAAGTATCCGCTGGAGCCAGTGAATGCGCTCTTCAACCTTGGGATCAGAGAGAGTCTCTACATTCTCGGCAGCTACCTTGCCATTCAAATGAGACCCCTGCCCCGGGAAGACACCTTCGAGGAATGGGTGACGAACCGGTTCGGTAAACGGCTGTATCAGACCTTCTTCAAAACTTACACTGAGAAGGTCTGGGGCATTCCCTGTTCCAAGATCCAGGCGGATTGGGCAGCTCAGAGGATCAGAGGCCTCTCTCTGATCTCAGCGCTGCGCGAGGCCGTCTTTGGAAGCCAGGACGTAAAGACGCTAATCAATGAGTTTCACTATCCGGTCTTGGGACCGGGCATGATGTGGAAGGGAGTTACCCGACGCATCCTTGAGGAGGGGGGGGAGGTGCGGCTGGAAACCCCCGTCACCCGGGTGAACTGCCAGGCGGACAGGGTCTGCTCGCTTACCGTGTGCCACAGCGCCTCGGAGGACGACTTCGAAGTCGAAAACGTCATCTCGAGCATGCCTCTGACCTCTCTTGTCCGCTCCATCTATCCCCAGCCTCCCCTGGAGATTCTCGAGGCCGCCAGACAGCTGAAGTACAGAGCCTTTCTCATTGTCGGACTGATTCTGGCCAGCAGAGAGCTATTTCCGGACCAGTGGATCTACATCCACACGCCCGACGTTCGAGTGGGACGAATCCAGAACTTCAAGAACTGGAGCCCCGATATGGTAGCGGATCCGGAGCAGACGACGGTGGGCATGGAGTATTTCTGTTCGGAGGGGGATGACCTTTGGACCATGGAAGATCCCAGTCTGATCAGCCTGGCCTCCCGGGAGTTGGAGCGGCTGGGCCTGGCTGATTCGGTCACCGTCGTGGACGGCGTTGTGATCCGGCAGCCCAAGGCTTACCCCGTCTACGACGGCGACTATCGTGCCAGCCTGGCCCGCCTTCAGGCATACGTCACTCGTTTTTCCAACCTGCAGACCATTGGCCGCAACGGCATGCACCGCTACAACAATCAGGACCATTCCATGCTCACCGGGATCTTGGCGGCCCGCAATCTCACCGGTGAGAAGCACGATCTCTGGGATGTCAACACGGAGCGATCGTACTACGAGCAACTCACAAAGGAATGACAGAGCCTCCACGAGCTTCCAATCCGCCCAGTTCGCATTCCTGGTACCTCGATCCACTGGTGGCGTCTCAGAAGAGGGAAGAGTTCCAACGCCTGATCAGTTCCTGGAGCCGGAGTTCGGGTCTGAGAGCGGTTCTCAAGACCGACCTCTTTGAGGAAGCCCACGGTGAGGACCAGCTGCTTTTCGACTCTTTTCGAGAGGTTCCGCTGGTGGTAGGGATTGATATTGATGAAGCGGTCGTGGGGGAGGCCCACCGGAGATCTGCGGGTTCGGGAGTGTTCTCTCTGGTCAGCGACGTTCGCGATCTGCCTTTTCAGGATGGTTGCCTGGACTACGTCATCTCGACCTCGACTCTAGACCATTTTGAAGATTCGCACGAGATTATGCGATCGCTGAGTGAACTAGCCCGTGTTCTGAGGGGAGGGGGCCAGATCCTGGTGGTACTGGACAACCCCCAGAATCCCCTTTACCACGTCCTGCGCTTTGTGAGCAGGGTGCCCCGCTTTCCTTTTCGACTGGGCAAAACACTTTCGCGGACTCAACTCGAGGAGTATCTCTCGAAGTGCAATCTGGTCGTGCTCGGGGGAGAAACCGTGATCCACAATCCCCGCTTGATCTCAACGCTCCTCTTTCTGCTGCTGCGCAGACTCCTGGGCCGATACTCGGACCGGCCCATCGCATGGTTGCTGGCGGGGTTCGGGTTGTTGCGCCATCTGCCGAGCCGCCATATCACGGGCTGTTTCGTGGCGGTATGCGCTGAAAAGCCCTCCAGGATTTGAAAAATGCTACCGTATTCATGAACGTGAGTACTGAGACCAGCCAAGAGGCCCGGCAGCTGGATTTTATCAGGGCCAAGATCGAGAAGGATATCGAGACGGGCAGGTTTGATGGGCGGGTAGCGACTCGCTTTCCGCCCGAGCCGAACGGCTATCTTCATATTGGGCACGCCAAGTCCATCTGTCTGAATTTTGGAGTCGCCGAAGAGTACGGTGGAACCTGTAACTTTCGCTTTGACGATACCAACCCGGTCACGGAGGAGGTGGAGTATCAGGAGGCGATCAAGGATGATGTTCACTGGTTGGGGTTCGACTGGCAAGACCGTCTCTATCACGCATCGGATTACTTCCAAAGGCTGTACGAGTTTGCAGAGGAGCTGATTGAGAAGGGACTTGCCTATGTAGACAGTCTGGATCAAGAGCTAGTCCGCGAATACCGTGGCACTCTGAGGGAGCCCGGTCGTAACAGTCCCGATCGCGATCGCCCGATCGAGGAGAATCTGGATCTCTTTCGAGGAATGCGCTCGGGTGAGTTCCCGGAGGGTGCGTATGTGCTGAGGGCTAAGATCGATATGGCTTCGCCCAACCTGAATATGCGGGATCCGACCATCTATCGAATCAAGCATGCTTCTCATCACCGGACCGGTGACGAGTGGTTCATCTACCCGATGTATGATTTTGCTCATGGTCTGTCCGATGCTCTGGAGGGCATCACTCACTCGTTTTGTACGCTTGAGTTTGAAGACCATCGGCCCCTCTATGACTGGTTTCTCGACAATCTGGACGTCCCTTACCGTCCCGAGCAGACTGAGTTTGCGCGGCTCAACCTGTCCTACACGATTCTGAGTAAGCGAAAACTGAGGCTGCTGGTTGAAGAAGGGCATGTCCAGGGCTGGGAAGATCCCAGAATGCCTACTCTGAGCGGACTGCGGCGAAGAGGGTATACGCCCGAGGCCATTCGCGACTTCTGCAACCAGATCGGCGTGGCCAAAAAGGATGCCGTCATCGACGTAACCCGGCTCGAGTTCAGTCTGCGACAGCACCTCAACCGGACGGCCCCGCGCCGGATGGCGGTTTTGAGGCCGCTGAGAGTTGTGCTTGAGAATTATCCGGAAGACGGAGAAGAGGAACTCGACGCCGTCAACAATCCCGAGGACCCATCATCGGGGACCCGCAAGGTTCCTTTTTCGAGGGTTCTCTATATCGAGCGCGACGACTTCATGGAGGACCCCCCCAGAAAGTTCTTTCGGCTTGCACTCGGAAGAGAAGTTCGTCTGCGCTACGCCTATTTCATTACCTGCCGCGAAGTGGTTAAGGATTCCGCAGGCAATCCGGTGGAACTGCGCTGTACCTACGACCCGGAGACCAGAGGTGGAAGTGCGCCCGATGGACGCAAAGTGAAGGCGACTCTGCACTGGGTTTCGGCCGCTTATGCGGTCGAAGCAGAAGTTCGACTCTACGATCGACTCTTCTTGCGGGAGAACCCCCTCGATGCTGGAGACTTCCGAGAGGCCCTGAATCCCGACTCCTTCGAGGCTCTGACGGGGTGCCAACTGGAGCCGAGCCTGGTCGCCGCAGAGCCGGGATTCCGTTGCCAGTTTGAGCGCCTGGGCTATTTTTGTGCAGACCGGGATTCCACACCGAACAGCCTCGTCCTGAACCGAACCATCACCCTGCGCGACACCTGGGCCAGGATTCAACGCCAAATGCAGGCGGGGGCACGAGCGAAATGAAGAGAGATGTGCCCCGGGATGACCGTTCGAATCCTGAGAGTGGGAGGGAGGGCTCTGGGGCAGCGGACCGTTTAAATCCTCCCGGGAGCAGCCCCAGAGCGCTGCCTCCCACTCTCTTGACGTTCCGGGGCGCCTCGGGATGGACCCGCCGCCGTTTTCTGAGTCTGGCGGTAGCCGGTGTCGGCACTCCCGCGCTGCTGACCCGCTGCCGATCGAGTCAGAGCCCTTCCGTTTTACGAACCGGGGCAGGCTTCGAACTGGAAGAGGTAACCGTCAGCCAGCTCCAGGAGGCCATGAGATCGCGGCGGCTCACTGCACAGTCGATCACGGAGATGTATCTGAATCGGATTCAGGAACTGGACCGTAGAGGGCCTGCTCTGAGGGCCATTATCGAAGTGAATCCTGATGCTCTCGATGTAGCGGAGCGACTCGACGAGGAACGACGGGAAGGGCAGGTTCGGGGCCCGCTGCAGGGAATTCCAGTCGTGCTTAAGGACAATATCGACACCGCGGACCGAATGACCACGACGGCCGGCTCTCTGGCACTGGAAGGCTCTATCGCCGTCGGTGATTCCCAGGTTGCCGCCCGGCTTCGTGAAGCCGGGGCCGTGCTGCTGGCCAAAGCGAACCTGAGCGAGTGGGCGAATTTTCGCTCGACCCGGTCATCCAGTGGCTGGAGCGGGCGCGGAGGACAGTGCCGCAACCCGTACGATCTGAGCCGCAACCCGTGTGGGTCTAGCTAGTTCAGGGTCGGCGGTCGCCGTGTCCGCCAATCTGGCGCCCCTTGCCATTGGTACCGAAACCAATGGATCGGTCGTTTGCCCGGCCGGAGTTTGCGGAGTGGTGGGGATCAAGCCCACAGTCGGCCTGGTTGGGCGATCCGGGATCATTCCTATTTCTCATACTCAGGACACGGCCGGACCCATGGCCAGGACGGTTGCCGACGCGGCCCTTCTGCTGGGAGCTCTCACTGGCGTCGACCCTCTGGACTCCGTGACCCGGGATAGCCGGGGAAAGTCTCACATTGACTACACCTCGTTTCTGGACCGGAGGGGCCTCAAAGGGGCTCGTATCGGAGTGGTTCGCCAGTTCTTCGGGTCCCATCCCGGGGTACAAGAAGCCATGGGACGATCGCTGGAGCTGCTGCGCCGTGAGGGCTCCGAACTGATCGACAATGTTGCACTACCTGGCCGACGACAGACCGGTTCCGCTCCAATGACTTTGATGCTCTTCGAATTCAAGGCAGGCCTGAATGCCTATCTGGCCAAGCTCGGGCCGTCGGCTCCTGTAAAAAGACTGCAGGAGATTATTGCTTTTAACGAAGAGCACCGAGCGGTGGAGATGCCCTACTTTGGCCAGGAACTGTTCATTCAGGCTCAGGAGAAGGGGCCGCTTACCGACCAGGAATACCTCGACGCTTTGAAGACGAGCCTGCGCTTCGCGCGTGAGGAGGGCATTGACAAGGCGATGGATGAGCACGACCTGGATGCCCTGGTCGCACCTACCGGAGGACCGGCCTGGAAGATCGATCTTCTCAATGGAGATCCCTCAGGTGGAGGGAGTTCGAGTCCGGCAGCGCGGGCCGGATACCCCAACATTACAGTTCCCGCTGGAAACGTACGAGGGTTGCCGATCGGGATCTCCTTCTTCGGGAGGGCCTGGAGCGAGCCGCGACTGCTTCGGATCGCTTATGCTTTTGAGCAGTCCGCCCACGCCCGCATCCTCCCCCGCTTCCGCGAGAGCATTCTGTAGGAGGATCTTTCCTGGTCCGGTGCCGAGAGTGGGAGGGGGTCCGGGGCTGCGTCCGGGAATTTAAACGTCCGCCTCCCCGGACCCCCTCCCACTCTCTTGACGTTCCTGGGCGAACAGAATGGCCTACGGGCTGCGAGGTCCGGAAAGTGGGAGGCAGGGCTCGGGGGCAGCGGACCGTTTAAATCCTCCCGGGAGCAGCCCCCGAGCCCTGCCTCTCCCACGTTTCAGGTCCTCAGACGAGAAACGAGGAGCGAGGAACTACATCTCCCCCAGACAGGAATCCAGCACCTCCAGGGCATAGTCGACATCGGCCCCAGTAAGACAGAGGGGAGGTTTCAGCCGGATCACGTTTCCGTAGAGCCCCCCCTTGCCAAAGAGAACCTGCTGGCGGCAGGTGAGATCGAGCAGCTCCAGAGTTTCCCTGGGGGCCGGCTCTCTGGAGACGCGGTCCCGAACCAGCTCCACGCCCAGCATGAGGCCTTTTCCCCGGACATCTCCAATGAGTGGATGCCTCTGCTGGAGAGCCTGCAGGCCACTCTTTAGTCTCTCACCCTGTTGGTGGGCGTTCTCCACCAGGTTCTCCTGGTCGATCACGTCCAGCACCGCCCTGCCCGCAGCCATGGAGAGCGGATTGCCCCCGAACGTGTTGAAATGAAGTTTCTGAGCCAGTTTCTCGGCGATCTCCAGGCGCGTCGTAATCGCTCCAAGGGGCATACCGTTTCCGAAGGCCTTGGCCATGGTGACGATGTCGGGTTCCACATCGGAATGCTCAAAGCCCCAGTACTTGCCGGTCCGGCCAAAACCGGTTTGGACCTCATCGGCAATGCACAGGTTGCAGCCGTTGCAGCTGGTCGCTGATGCCTTCCGTGATCTGAGGGTGGCAGTGCCCGCACGAGACCGTGGAAATCCCTGCCAGCATGTCCAGATAGCGGCGCCCCGTCTCGTCGAAAAGGTACTGGAGATAGCCCTCCACGATCATGAGAGGTTCGCTGTAGAGGGTGAAGATGGCCGGATTGCAGTAGCTCTGTCGATCGATCAGAACCTGCTCCCTCGAGGGGCCGTCGTAGACAACGGGCTGGTAATCGCAGGGCGGAAGTTCAGCTGCCAGCCGGGTTGAACTCTGGGTCATTACAAGCACTCCTTCCGGCCCCTGGTGGTAGTCCCACGGGTCGCGCGCGACTTTCACCAAGGTCTGCTATAGGATAACGCGGAATCATCTCCCGAGCGAAAAAGGGCGGGTGCCGCTCGAATGTTCTCTTCACCTGGGTAAGATCCATTGACACTCTGCGAAGCCCTGTGCTAATTGTGGGTGCTTCTTGCAGAAATACGATGGCCAGACGGAGGAACTATGCCACCGCTTGATCGACATCTCTTTACTTCAGAATCGGTGACCGAGGGGCACCCGGACAAGATTGCAGATCAGATTTCTGATGCAGTTCTGGACGCCATTATCGAACAAGATCCGCGGGCCCGTGTCGCTTGCGAGACCATGGTCACAACGGGTCTTGCTGTTGTGGCGGGCGAAATTACGACGGACTGCTATGTCGACATTCCGCTCCTGGTCAGAGAAACCATTGAAGGAGTTGGATACACCCGAGCCAAGTTCGGGTTTGATCACGAGACTTGCGGTGTTATCTGTTCTCTCGACAAGCAGTCGTCTGACATTGCCATGGGAGTCGATACGGGTGGAGCCGGCGATCAGGGGCTGATGTTCGGCTTTGCCTGCCGTGACACTTCCCAACTCATGCCGATGCCGATTCAGCTGGCTCATGATCTGACTCGCCAGTTGAGCCAGAGCCGAAAGGACGGCGTCCTGAACTGGCTGCGGCCCGATGGGAAGTCTCAGGTGACGGTGGAGTACGACGGGTTTGTTCCTCGAAGAGTTGATGCGGTGGTTATTTCCACTCAGCACAGCGACGCGGTGTCGAACGAAGAGATCCATGGAGGAATCCGCCGCGAAGTGATCGAGCCGGTGGTCCCTGCAGACCTGATGGACGACGACACCAAGATCTATGTCAACCCCACCGGCCGTTTTGTGACGGGAGGTCCACAGGGTGATTGCGGCCTGACTGGACGCAAGATTATTGTCGACACCTATGGTGGCATGGGACGTCACGGCGGAGGAGCGTTCTCAGGAAAGGATCCCTCCAAGGTGGACCGATCGGCCAGCTATATGGCCCGTTACATTGCCAAGAATCTGGTGGCGGCAGGGCTGGCAGACCGCATCGAGATCCAGCTTGCCTACGCGATCGGGGTGGCTGAGCCCGTGTCTGTCATGCTGGATAGTTTTGGTACGGCCAGAGTAGACGATGCGCGCATTGTGGAGCTTATTCGCGAACACTTCCAGCTCACGCCTAGAGGTATCATCGAGTCCCTGGATCTGCGCCGCCCGATCTACCTCAGGACGGCTGCATATGGTCACTTCGGACGTGAAGAAGATGGTTTTACCTGGGAAAGGATCGACAAGGCCGACCTGCTTAGAGAAGAAGCGGGAATTGCTGCCGCGAACGTCCAGCCCGTCAGCTGAAAAAGGGACAGTCTGCTGGCCTCGGAGCTGCGGCCGGGAGGATTTAAACGGCCGCCTCCCCGAGGCCAGCAGACTGTCCCCCTTTCTAATAGCTGATATCATCGGGCTATGCACTACAGGCGCCCGGGCATGGTCACGATGGGGCCCCGCCTGACCCCTGCCGTCAAGTACATTATCCTGGCCTGCGTCGGAATCTACTTTCTCTCCGCTCTCGGGGCCGGCGGGGAGATGATCTATTTTTTCGGGCTGGCCCCCCACTCGGTTTTCACCAAGCTCTTCATCTGGCAGCCTCTCACCTATCTCTTCTTTCACGCCGGCTTTTGGCACATCTTCATGAACATGTTCGTCCTCTGGATGTTCGGTTCGGAGATGGAGCGCTACCTGGGAACCCGTGAGTTTGTCCGCTTCTTTTTCATTACCGGTGCTGGTGCCGGTCTCATTTCGATTCTGGTGCACCCCATGTCTACGACACCCACCATCGGCGCCAGCGGTTCGGTTTACGGGGTCCTGCTTGCTTACGGGTTACTCTTTCCGGAACGGATGGTCTATCTCTATTTCCTGTTTCCGGTAAAGGTCAAGTATTTCATCTCGTTCTTGTTCGTGATGGCCTTTCTCTCTGCCTTTGGGAGCAGCGGAAGTGGGATCGACCACTTCGCTCATCTGGGAGGAGTCCTTTTCGCTTTCCTCTACCTCAAGGGCTTTCTCTCCTGGAAGAAAATCCGCGAAAACTACCATCGCTGGCGCCTCCAGCGTCTGCGCCGAAAGTTCAAGGTCTACGAAAACGAACGCCGCAAGCAGGACGACGACTTCTGGATCAACTGAACCCGGAACACCGAACAATCGGATACCGATCTGCTAAGATGTCCCGGAGGATTCTGTCGAGTGCAACTGTCGCAGATCGATAATCGTTGGAAACTGATGTCCGGGTATGTGACCGGCCAGCCGGATCTGAGCGCTTATCCGATCACGCTCATCGTCGAGAACACGGCCAAGTGTAATTTCAAGTGCCCCATGTGCCCGCGTGAGTTTGGGTACTATCCTCCCGAAGACTTCGACTTCCATCTGTTCAGGACCATTATCGACGAAATCAAGAATCAGACCGAGCTCGTCTTCCCCTGGGGCGGGGGGGAGCCTCTGATGAATTCGGAACTGTCGAAGATGATTCGGTATTGCAGGGACGCGGGGATCTATACCGTTGTCTCAACCAATGCCAGTCTGCTGGACGAGGCCCGCAGCCGGGAGCTGATCGAAGCCGGCCTGGATAACATCATCCTGGCTTTCGACGGCACGACTCCCGAAGTCTATGAGAGGTATCGAAAGGGTGGCGACTTCTACGAAGTCAAGTCGAACATCCACGGCTTTCTGCGCGTGAAGGCAGCCATGAAATCGGACATCTTTACTGTGCTGCAGATGGTTCGACTTCCCTACAATCAGCACCAGGTCAAGGACTTTCACAGGATGTGGTTGATCCCGGGCGTGGACGAGGTTCGGATCAAGGAAGACGAGATCGTCATTCCGGAGGTCGCGCTTGAAGAACGAATTCAACATGATCGCAGGCGCCATCCCTGCTATCAGCTCTGGCAGGGTCCAGCCACGATTAACTACAAGGGTGATTTTTTCCCCTGCTGTCACACCTGGCGCACAGAGCCCATTGGAAACGTGAACCAGGAGTCAGTTTATGACTTGTGGAACTCCCAAAAGATGCAGAGGATGAGAGCAGCGCATCTGCGCGGGGATCTGACCGACTACCCCGACTGTATGGACTGCCATGCGCCCAATCCCCGGCTTCCCGTGATCCTGGGGAGCTTTCTCGTGGACATGTTCAAGGTCCGAAAATGGATTCCAAAGTTGGAGAAGATGGCCGTTTTCTACCGGATTCCCCTGTTTGTTGATCGTTGAGGTGTGAAGAGATATGAACATCTTGTTAGTGCGCGGTAAGCCGACCTTCATGGATATGATTGTAGGAATCCCGATCGGACTGGTGTATATCGCCCCGATTGCCCAGAAGAAGGGGCACCATGTGGAGATTCTGGATCTGGCCCTGGAGCAGAATCCTGAAGATGCCCTGGATGCCAGGTTGCGGGAGCGCCACTGGGATGTGGCCGGCTTTACCTGTATGACCGCAGAGTTCGAAGGGGCCGAGACAGCCGCCCGTCAAGTCAAGGCTTTCGATCCCTCAATTAGAACAATCTTTGGCGGTCAGCATCCGACCATTGTCACGGAAGAGGTTTTGAGCTCCAACGACTGCGACTTTGTGTGCATGGGCGAAGGGGAAGAGACGTTTGGAGAGTTTCTAGACGTTTTAGAGGCCGGAGGAAACCCTTCTGCGGTTACCGGGTTGGCCTTCAAGAACCAGGATCGAGACCCTCGACTCAATCTTCCCAGGCATCCCATCTGGGACGTGGACGAAATCCCGCTTCCTTCTTATGAACTGTTGGAGCTGGATCGCTATGCGACAGCAGAATCAGCTCGCTACACACCGAAGTATCAGCGGGCGATTCAAATCTTCACGAGTCGGGGCTGTCCCTGGCACTGCACCTACTGCCACGACTTGTTCGGCAAGAAGTTTCGGGCCAGATCACCCGAACACGTTCTCAAAGAAATGAGAATGCTCTACTACGATCACAACATCCAGGAGTTCATGATCGAGGACGATATCTTCAACTTTGACATGGATCGAGCCAAGCAGATTTGTGATCTGATCGTGGAAGAGAAGATGGAAGTGGCTCTTCAGTTTGGAAACGGAATCCGGCTGGAGCGTATCGACGAAGAACTGGTGCGAAAGCTTGCCGCCGCCGGAACCCACCACGTTGCCATTGCCATCGAATCAGCCAGCCCCCGCGTGCAGCGCCTGAGCAAGAAGTACCTCAAGCTCCACATGGTGAATGAGGTGGTGGGCTGGCTGAGAGAATACGGAGTCAATTCTCTGGGTTTCTTCATGATCGGTTTTCCCACGGAAACGGTTGAAGAAATCAAGATGACGATTCGATATGCCTGCCAGACTGATCTGGATGAGGCTCTCTTCAGTATCGTGATCCCCTATTCCGGGACTGAATTGAGCCGGCAGATCGTAGACCAGGGCTTCTTTGACCCGGACCGGCAAACCGATCACCTCCATGAGGTTGCCAAGATCAAGACACCCGATTTTGACTTTGACACTCTGAGGCGACTCCAGCGAACCGCTTATCTCAAGTTCTTCCTGACCCGGTTCCGCTTTCTCCGCATTGCACCCAAGCTCTTTAGTTATCGGTCGAGCAAGAAGTACTTGAGGGCAGTTGAGCGCAACTTTCTCCGCGAGTCTCCGACCGGGGCACACTCCCGCGTTAACTAGTGATCTGAAACTGGCTGATGTACTCCTATCCTGACTTTCCCGATCACGTTTACGTCGAGCTGACCAACATCTGCAACGCGCGCTGCACGATTTGTGCGACGCCGCAAATGAAGCGCCCCCGCCAGATCATGCCCTTTGCGCTGTTTCGCCAGATTGTTGATGAATGTGGCCGGCGCGGAGCGCGCAAAATACTGCCTTTTCTGCATGGCGAATCGTTGTTGGTCCCAGGCGTGCTCGACTACTTCCGCTACGTTCGTCAAGGGGCCCCAAAGACTCATCTGAATCTGACCTCCAACGGTTCCAAGCTGACTCCGGAGATCGGCGAAGCGATCCTCCAGGAGGACTTGATCGACAGCATGATCTTTTCCATTGACGGGGGAGACAAGAAGACCTTCGAGGCAATTCGCCTCAATCTCAACTACGATGAAGTCAGGGACAACGTGCTCCGCTTCATTCGTCGCCGCGACGAACTGGGCCGCAAGAAACCCAGGGTTTCGATTGCCATGGTGACCGTCGAGGAGAATCAGCACAGCGTTCAGGAGCTGAGGGATGCCTGGAAGGAAGCCGACGAGGTGCGGTTGTCGGTTTACTTCAATTGGGCCGGTCAACTGGCTCAGTACCAGCGCACCCCCAACAAGATCAATTACTGTGAGAGGCTGCAGCACTACATTACCATTCTGGCCGACGGGCGGGTGGCGATGTGTTGCTTTGACTCCGAGGCCGAGTATGCTGTCGGTGACATCACTCGCCGGAGCATCTACGACGTCTGGCATTCGCAGGCTTTTAACGCAAGGAGGGAGCAGCTCTTTCAGAGAGACTTCGACAAGCTGACGATCTGTGCCCAGTGCGATTACGTGAACCACCCCAGCTGGGTGACGCCGTTTGCGCGATTGCGACCTTACGTAGCACGGACCTTTCCACGCTTGCTCGGAGTTGCCGAGGGAGCCTACAAGGCATGGCTGATGCGCGCTCCAGGAACCAGAAAACAGGGAAGTGAAGACGGGAATGCAACGGCAAGACCCCTCCCGAACTCAAGCTGAGTTTCCCTGGGAGAACCCCTGCCAGGGAGACTTCGGGAAGATCCTGCTCCTCTATCCGATAACGGGGATGGACCTGGCCGGGGTCAATGTCGGTCTGCCTCTCTCCTGTCTCTACCTCGGTACCGTGCTCGAAAAGGTGGGTTATCGGGTCGAAATCCTGGACGAGCGATTAACGAGTTCCTTCGGCCAGGAGGTAGCCGATTCCATTCGGCGAGAACGTCCAATCCTGGTCGGGGTTTCGTCCATGACGGGCATCCAGATCCAGGGGGGTCTCAAAGGAGCAAGAGCAGTGCGTTCGGTCGCGCCCTCGGTCCCGATTGTGTGGGGAGGCGTTCACCCTTCGCTGTGCCCCGATTCAACTCTCAAGGACGAACTCTGCGACATTGTTGTGTGCGGGGAAGGGGAGATTAGCCTCATTGAGCTGGCCAACTGTCTGAGGTCTGGGGGCGATCTCTCCGAGGTGCAGGGAATTGGCTACAAACGTGACGGGGACTCCCACTTCACCCCGCCCCGTCCCATGATCGAGGACCTGGATCGCATTCCGCGCCCTGACTATGACTTGGTCGACATGCAGCACTATTTCACTACCGCTCCCTCTACTTCGGAACGCCAGCTGCAGATCGTCACCAGTCGCGGATGCCCGTACGATTGCGAGTTCTGCTACAACCTGAAGTTCAATGAACGGCGATTCCGCTATCAATCGGCCAGGCGAACGGTTGCTGATTTGACCTATCTGGTAGAGCACTTCGTCGTCCGAGCCATCTTCGTGGAGGATGACTATTTTTTTGGAAATCCCCGCCGAGTGGAAGCGATTTGCGATCTGCTTCTCGAGCAAGAGCAGGATGTCCTTGTTCAGGTCCCCTGTCGTGTCGATTATCTGGATCGCCAGAAGCCGGCAATGCTGGACAAGCTCTACCGCGCCGGGTTCAAGGAAATGTGGATTGGAATCGAATCGGGCTCCGAGGATCGTCTCAAGGAGATCATGAAGCGCAACACGCTGGACCAGGTGCGAGAAGTAAACCAGCTCTTGGCTCAGTCCGATGTCTATGCCAAGTTCGGTTTCATGGCTGGCTTTCCCAACGAGGAACGGGAGGAGACACTGGAAACGGTTGATTTCATGTTCGAGTTGGTTGGCGACAATCCCAATGCAGGCCTGGCCCCTGTCGCCATCTATACCCCCTATCCCGGTACCACGCTCTACGACAAGGCCAAGCTTGTCTACGGCATGGAGTTTCCCGATACTCTGGAAGGCTGGAGCCACTTTCATTTCGCGAACAACAACAATCCGTTCCTGAGTGATCAGCAGAAGAAGTTCATCGGCAAAGTGAATGTGATGAGTCGCTTCTTCGAGCGGAAAGCCTTCGAACGCTTCAGTCAGAACCGGTTCAAACCCATCCTCATGTTTCTTTTCGATTCTTATTATCGATACCTGCGCTTGCGCCTCCGCTGGCGCTTTTTCGGGCTGATGCCCGAGATTCCCGTCATCCGCCTAATGGAAAAGGTCTATCTAAAGGTGGCTCACCGTTCTCATTTGTCGAGGATGACGTCTTAGGGTGGGTTCTAGGTTCTAGGTTCTGGGTTCTGGGTTCTGGGTTCTGGAGTGGAGAGTGGGAGGGGCCTCAGGCCGCGACCGCCGAGCACGATGTTCACGCCTGCAGGTCGCCGCCTGAGGCGCCGCCCACATTCAAGGCTTCAGTTTCCAGGCTCTCTTGACTTGGGATTCAGTCGAGTGCAAAAGACAAATGCAACCTGAACAACAGATGAAACAGGCGGTGGGCAGGAAGAGCGCTGCCCGCGTTCAGTCCGGAAACATCGTCGGTCTGGGAAGCGGCTCTACGGCCCGTGAGGCCATTCTCGCCATTGGTGAGCGTCTGGCCTCGGGAGAGCTGCGTGAGGTTATGGGAGTCGCTACCTCTTTTCAAGCGGCTCTGGAGTCGCGAAAGGTGGGTATCCCACTCCTCGATGCGGCCCAGGTGGGGGCGGTGGATCTGGCCATTGACGGAGCCGACGAAGTCTCGCCCGGGAAGTGCGTGGTCAAAGGGGGGGGTGGGGCCCACGTTCTGGAAAAGATCGTGGCCGGTCTGGCAAAGAAGTTCATCGTGATTGTCGATGCCGCGAAGGTGAGCCCTCAACCCGGACGCCTCGTCCCGGTGCCGGTGGCGGTTGTGACGCAGGCAGGCCCTTCGGCACTGAGGCGGCTGGAAGAGCTGGGAGGCAACCCGAAAATTCGCCTGGCTCAGCGAAAGCTGGGACCAGTCATAACCGATCAGGGACACCAGATTATTGACGTCTGGTTCGATGAGATCAGCGATCCAGCTCAACTCGAGCAACAGATCAATCTGATTCCCGGGGTCGTCGATAACGGTCTTTTTGTGGGGTTAGCAGATCTGGTTCTGGTCGGAGAGCTGAAGAACGGCGAACCTGTCGTTTACGAGTTTTCCGGGTAGTAGCAGCCCACGGGCTGCTAAGGCAGGTTGATGGCGTCAATCAACTGGCGAAGCCGGCTGAACCCTCTCTGATCGAATGCAAAGACCAGCCGCGGCAAATCTTGGATCTCAGGCTCGTCTCTTTCTTCTGAAAAAGGCTCACACCGTTCGATCGTGCCCTCCGCAACGATGTCCTTGAACTCGGCGTTCAGCCGGTTCAGATGTTGATCCGAAACCGGTTCTCGTAGTCTGAGAACCAGCTTCTGACGACGGTGCACGTAGCGCAGAGAGTGATAGCATCGGTAGAAGCCGACGATCTCGTTGACGGCCTCTGAAACGGAATCCGAGATCTTCAGCAGAGCCCGATCCGCGGAGGACACAAGATTTCCTCTCACCAGCTGGCCTTCAACGAAGCGCAGCCAGTCCTTCCAGTAAGAGCTTCCAGGTTCTTCCAGCAGCACAATCGGGCACGGGTTGTCCTTTCCCGTCTGGACCAGAGTGAGTGACTCAAAACACTCGTCCTGCGTTCCCATTCCTCCTGGAAAAACAACAATTGCGTCGGTCTCTTTCACGAAGAAAAGCTTGCGGGTAAAGAAGTACTTGAAGTTGATGAGCTTCGTGTCCCCGTCGATGTACGAATTGGCTGTCTGCTCAAAAGGGAGAAGAATGTTCAAGCCAAAACTCTGCGACTTTTCAGCGCCGCGGTTTCCGGCCGCCATGATTCCCGGACCGGCGCCGGTGATGACCATCCAGTTCCGTCGCACGATCTCCCGGGCGAAGTCCGCTGCCATGCGGTAGTTTGGATGTTCCGGTGACGTCCGGGCCGAACCGAAAACAGAGACTTTGGGGATCCCACGGTAGCCGTCAAAAACCCGAAAGGCGTGTCGCAGCTCCTTGACAGCAGTCCGAAGGATTTTCAGGTCTCCGCGCCTGGCGTCCTGCTCGGCCAGCTTCACGACCGTCACCAGGACTTCCCGGAGCAGGTCCTTGTGCTCATAGTCAGCAAGACTATCCAGCAACTCCTGTATAAGCCTGCTGTGAGCGGGAACCTGGACATCGTAACCAAGCTCGGTAGGGTCCAGGTCGGGGTGCATCCGGGGCATAGGGAGATCAGTATACAATAAGGTTCGTGCCCGCTAATCTGACCCCTCAATACAAGGAAGCGGAAGCGGTATTTCGGCAGGCCAGGACCCCGCAGGAGAAGCTGGCTGCCCTGGAGGAGATGCTTCGGGTCGTTCCCAAACACAAGGGGACCGAGAAACTGCGGGGGGACCTGCGAAAGCGTCTCTCCAAGTTGAAGAAGAGATCGACCGCCAAACCATCCCGGAGCCTTCACCGTCCCTTCTATCAGATTGACCGGGAAGGGGCGGGTAGAGTGATCGTGTGCGGCCCCCCGAATTCGGGCAAGTCGGCACTTGTGGATTGCCTGACTGGAGCTCGACCCGAAGTGGCTGACTATCCATTCACAACGCGAAAGCCTCTGCCCGGGATGATGGATTTTGAAGACATCCAGATCCAGTTGATCGACACTCCTCCGCTGGCTCCGGCGACACTGGAAGGTTGGCTGCTTCAGATGATGGTCCAGGGTGACATCGTACTCCTGGTATTCGATGTCAACGACCCGGATCTGCTGGAACAGACTGATTTCCTGCTGGGGCTGCTGTCCGAGCAGGGGATCCCGAAAGAAGAGGGCCCAAGACTCGTCGTACTGGCGGGCAAGATGGACCAGCCCGGAGCTGATCAGAATCTGCAGATCTGGGAAGAGCTGTTTTCAAAACGGCTTCACGCCAAGCCTTTCTCGGTGCGAGATCCCGGAAGGGTTGAGGAGTTGAGAGAACGACTGTTCCGGTTGCTGGATGTGGTCAGGGTGTACACCAAGCGTCCCGGGCACCCTGTTGAAGCCGACACGGCTCCCTACCTGCTAAAGAGGGGAGCGACTGTAATCGATGCGGCAGGCAGCGTCCACCAGGATTTTGCCAAGAGCTTCCGGTTTGCCCGGATCTGGCGATCACCGGACCGGGATGGGCAGATGATTGATCGAAATGAAACGATACAAGATCGAGATCTGCTCGAGATCCACACTTCCTGAGTTCCAGGTTCCACGTTTCGCGCTCATGAAAGTGGGAGGCCGGCAGGCTCTGGCATCTAGAATCCTGGATCTGTTAGGCTGGCCCGATCCGAAACCCACGGGTGAAAAGGAGAAGCAACATGTCTCGAGTCAATGTAGCTCTCATCGGTTACGCGTTCATGGGGAAGGCGCACAGCAACGCCTACCGGCAGGTGCAAGCCTTCATGCAGCCGGAGGTTGAGCCTCATCTGAAAGTCATCTGCGGCCGGACCGAGGAGAACGTTCGTGCCGCAGCCCAGAGATATGGATGGGAGGAGTACTCAACGGACTGGCGTGAGGTGTTGGGCCGCAGTGACATCGATGTCATCGATATCGTTACGCCGGGTGACTCACACTGCGAGATTGCGCTGGCGGCGGCCGAGGCAGGGAAGGTGATTCTATGTGAAAAGCCCCTGGCTAACACACTTTCCGAGGCCGAGCAGATGTACGATGCTGTCGAGGCGGCCGGAGTTCTTCACATGATTTGCCACAACTATCGGAAAGTACCGGCTGTGATGCTGGCCCGCCGAATCATAGAGGACGGTCGGTTGGGAGAGATCTATCACTATCGCGGCACCTACCTGCAGGACTGGATCGTGGACCCGGAGTTTCCCCTGGTGTGGAGGCTTCGAAAAGAGAAGGCCGGCTCGGGCGCCCTGGGCGACATCCTTTCCCATTCACTGGACCTCTCGAGGTTTCTGGTCGGGGAAATCACGGAGGTATCTTCGATGCTCAAGACCTTCATCCAGGAAAGGCCTCTTCCAGGAGAGCCCCAAGACGGTCTGGCTGCATCGGCGGGACAGGATCCAGCCACGGGCAAGGTGACCGTGGACGATGCCGCGGCAACCCTGGTCAAGTTCGACAACGGGGCGATCGGAACCATCGAAGGCAGCCGCTTTTGTCCTGGCCGGCGGAACTTTAACTGCTTCGAGATCAACGGCAGCAAGGGAAGTCTGGCATTTAATCTGGAACGGATGAACGAACTGGAAGTTTTCTTTCTGGATGATCCGGGAGATGTGCAGGGTTTCCGCACCATCAACGCCACCGATGGGTCTCACCCATATATCAGCTCGTGGTGGCCTCCCGGACACATCATCGGTTACGAGCACAGCTTTACCCACGTGGTCTACGAGTTGATGGAAGCGATCGCCAGGGATCGGCTGCCGACGCCCAATTTCGGCGATGGCCTGGAGAACCAGCGTGTACTGGATGCCATCGAGCGTTCCGCACAATCCAGACAGTGGGAGTCGGTGGGGTCGGGTTCTGGGTTCTAGGTTCTAGGTGCTGGGTCGTGGCCTTCCCTGAAGCGCTCCCGGGCGTCCTGCCAGGCCTGTCGTACTTCCCGGGCGGCCCGTCCCAGTCCGGGTTGCATTTCCTGCCAGGCAAGGTGGCTTCTTTGAGCTACATTACGCAGGCGATCGTCGGCCTTTCTGCCGCGGCTGCGAGCCTGCTGGTGGATTTCCCGGCAATACGCCTCGGCTTTCCGATCGCAGGTCGCGGCAAACTCCCGAACTCGCTCTGCCCAGTCTCCCAGCGGGGAAAGGGTTCCTTCCTTGACCATAAAAACCATCTCCTTGATTGTTCTTATTCTCTCACACTGGCAATCACTGTGTCGGAGCCGCTTCCATGCGGCGGTTTCATCGGACCACGGTCCTCCTACGCCTGAATTCATAGATTCCCCAGAACCTAGAACCCAGAACCTCCCTAGACCCCCAGCAGCAGTTCGACGGTCAGCTGATCGATCCGTTCGTACGCCAGGTGCCGCTCGGCCAGCAGCCTGCGATCCCAGTCTCTACTGAGGATCCGGCGGGCGTTCTCGGGAGAGTAGGGAATCTGCTCGTTCCAGAGCTCACTCTCGTCTCCTTGTAGGTCGGCCAGCAAGTCCTGAATCTCACCGTTCTCCTCGAACTGGCGGGCCTTCTCCTTCAAGATGAGGTAAGTGCGCATACATCCGGCTGCGAAGTCCCAGACGCCTTCGGGGTCCTCGCTTCTCAAGGCGTGGGCATCAAAGTGACGAGAGCCCGGGTAGCCGGCATTCTCCAGGAATCTCACCAGGAAAAAAGCGGACTTGATGTTCTCCGACCCAAAGCGCAGATCCTGGTCAAAGCGTCCTGGCTTCTGATCGTTTAGGTCAATGTGAAACAGCTTTCCAGCTTCCCAGGCCTGGGCTACGGCGTGGTAGAAGTTTAGTCCCGCCATCTGTTCGTGAGCCACTTCCGGGTTGACGCCAACCATGGAGGGATCGTCGAGGGTGGCAATGAAGCCGAGCATGGCTCCGGTTGTGGGCAGATAAATATCTCCTCTGGGTTCATTGGGCTTAGCTTCCAGGGCGAATCTCAAATCGTAGCCGTTGTCTTTTACATAACCGATCAGGAAGTTCAGGCTCTCACGGAACCACTTGAGGGCTTCGGCGGCATCTTTCGCTGCGTCAACTTCGCTCCCCTCTCGGCCTCCCCAGAAGACATAGGTGCTGGCCCCCAGATCCACTCCCAGGTCAATGGCGCACATCGTTTTCTGAAGGGCATAGGAGCGCACTCTCGCATCGTTCGAGGTAAAGGCGCCGTCCCGAAACACAGGATCCGTGAATAGATTCGTGGTCGCCATGGGAACGCACATATCGTAGTCCGCCAGGGCCTGCCTAAAATCAGAGACAATCTGCTCTTTTTCCGCGGCAGAGGCGTCGATTGGTACCAGATCGTTGTCATGTAGGTTGACACCCCAGGCACCCAGTTCACTGAGCTTCTGGACGATCGAAACCGGTGCGAGGCGGGGGCGAACGGCCTCACCGAAAGGATCCCTTCCAGGGTTCCCGACGGTCCACAGTCCAAAGGTGAAGCGATCTGCTTTAGTGGGTTGATACATGCGCGCTCCTAATTCTAATGGCTGATTAGTTGCCGGTGTGCCGGGAAGATGGTCGAGCGACGAAGCTCGTCACTGAGCCGGCAGTACAACGAGTAAGTTTCTTCGTACTTCTCCCGGTTCTCCTGGTTCGGGTGGCATCCCTTGTCGCGATCCAGCTCAAAAGAGTCGTTGACGAGGTCTTCGATCGAGCCCCCGCCGACACACCAGCCCGCCTGCAGAGCGGCTCCAAAGGCAGGTCCTTCCTCAATCACAGGGGCCACGACCGCGGTGTCAAAGACATCAGCCACAATCTGACGCCAGGCCGGGCTCCTGGATCCGCCACCGATCAGACAAGTTCGCCCGGCAGAGACTCCCAGCTCTCGAAGCCGATCGAAGCCGTACCGAAGCCCGAAGGTGACGCCCTCGACCGCCGCCCTGGCAAGATGCTGTGGAGTGGCCGTTGACGTCCTGAGGCCTACCACCGTCCCGGTACCCTCGGGAGTGTTGGGCATTCGCTCTCCTTCCAGGTAGGGAAGCAGAATCAGTCCCTCCGAACCGGGAGGGGCTGAGTTCAAAAGGGTCTCAAATTCGTCGAACGAGCCATCCAGGATACCGCTACGGACGGCCTCGGTGGCGACTGTGACATTCATGGTGCACCCCAGGGGAAGCCAGCCCCCGGTACTTCCGCAAAAAGCCGCAATCTCCCCCTCCGGATCGATCACGGGCGTCCCGGCATGGGCAAAAAGCGTACCGGACGTGCCCAGGCTTACTGTCACCATTCCCTCCCGGACATTGCCCGATCCGATGGCTCCCATCATGTTGTCACCGCCGCCGGAACTAACCAGGACTCGAGAAGACATTCCCCATTTCCGGGCCAACTCAGGGCGCAGGCTACCCGCGGGTCGATGAGATTCCAGAAGACGAGGTAGGCAAGCTCCCAGGTCTGTATCGGCATCGATCCAGCTCAAAGCAGCCTCCGACCACTCGCGCTGGCGAACCTTGAAGTACCCGGTGCCCGATGCGTCACCGAACTCTGCCACGAGTTCCCCCGTTAGAAAGAAGTTCAGGTAGTCGTGGGGTAGAAGGATGTGGCGAAGTCGCTGATAGCTCCGCGACTCGACCTGTTTCAACCAGAGAATCTTCGCTGCCGTGAATCCGGGGGGCAGGAGATTGCCGACCTCCTCCTGGTACGCTTGCGGGCCCCCGGCCGCGGCCATGATCTGCTCGCATTGCTGGGCCGTACTCGTGTCGTTCCAGAGCTTGGCGGGACGGATCACCTCATGTCCCTTGTCCAGCGCAACGAACCCGTGCTGCTGCCCCGACACGCCAATTCCTTCAACCCGAGAGAGGTCCAGATGCTGCCCTTGAAACGATGCCACACAGTGCTCCAGTGCATCGATCCAGGTTTGTGGATGCTGCTCCTTGTGGCCCGGAGGAAGCCCTTCGATGAGGTCGTAGGAGCGGTTGGCGGTCCAGATTTCGTTCGCTTCACTGTCCCAGGCGATCGCCTTCAGTCCCTGGGTCCCGCAGTCTATTCCGAGTAATAACATGGATGTCGTTGTCCCTCTGCAAGCGAGTACCTCGAGATGATAGTTTGCCCCGTCCAGTTCAAGCAATCCATTTTCTTGGAATGCCTAAACTGTTTAGAAACAAACAGATAGGAGAAGGGAATCGGGACGCGCTCGTTTTTTTGGATTGATCGATCCAAGTCCGGATCCCCAACTCCTCAACCCAGAGCAATCTAACTCTTGTGATTTCACCGGCTTAGCCCTGACTGCCAGGGTTATCGGCACCAGAATTGCTGCGACTGAAGCGCAGAAGTTGGTATTCTCTGGCAGCCAGCTTTCAATCCGTCGAGCGGCTCCCCCGGGTGGGAGCAGAAAACTGTTTGACGGTTGCAGATTGGGCCCAGGCAGGCGAGCGGAAGATGTCAACAACTTTGAGACACTTCTTTGAATAAATTACTGTAGCTTCATCTCAAGAGTTCTCCTTTTCGGGAGGGTTGATCCAGACGGCCTCGGGAAGAGGGGGCGGAACGGGTTTGCCGTTAGGAAATCTCTCTGGGAAACGTGCCTGTGCGGCCTCCAATACGTGGGCTCGATTGCGACGCGTGGCGACGGCGGAGCGGTAGTGCACGTCCTCGGGGGTATGCAGGCCGATACCCGAGTGACGATGGTGGCGGTTGTACCAATCAAAGAAATCCCGACAAAAGTCTCTGGCTTGCTGGATGGTGCCTAAACGAGCCGGGAATTCTGGACGGTACTTGAGGGTCTTGAATTGGGCCTCCGAGTAGGGATTGTCGTCACAGACATGAGGCCGAGAGTGAGACTTGGTGACTCCCAGATCGGCCAGTAGCAAGGCCAGTGCCTTGGAACTCATCGACGACCCACGATCGGCATGCAGGGTGAGATCGCCCGGCTCGATCGCCTGTTTGGAGCAGCTCTGGGCGATCAAGACCTTGGCCAGCCGTGAGCTTTCCTGGGTGGCCACCATCCAGCCCACCACATAGCGGCTGAAGATATCCAGGATCACGTAGAGGTAGTAATAGCTCCATTTGACGGGCCCCTTCAGCTTGGTGATGTCCCATGACCAGCATTGGTTCGGGCCGGTGGCCAGAAGTTCCGGCTTTGAGTAGTGGGGATGGCGGCGCTGGCGACGGCGTTCTCTAACTTCCAAACGTTCGGCCAGAATGCGGTACATGGTTCGAATCGAGCACAAGTAACGCCCTTCGTCCAGCAGTTCCGCCCACACTGCGGCAGGAGCCTTGTCGATAAACTGCTGGCTGTGCAGAACCTCCACTACGGCCTCCCTTTCGGCTGGGCTCAACGCTCGTGGGGATGGCGGCCGAGGTCGAGCTTCAACCGCCGGCTGTTCCCGCCGTCGTTTTTTCCGATAGCGGCTTGACGGTGGCAAACCCAGCGCCTGAGAGCCCACACGGACTCCGTGAGTTTCCGAGAAATGCAACGCTTCGTCCATCAGCTCTCGTCTTCGTTCTCGCTGCTGCTCTCCAGAGAGATTCCCAATAGATGCGAGACTTTTTTTGGATATCCAGCATGATTTCTGCCTTCTCGAGCTTGCGTTGCAGCTTCCGATTCTCAGCTTGTAATTGCTTGACTTGAGCATCCAGAGGATTGAACGGCTTCGACTTGCGCCCTCGTTTTCGAGGGGTCAACGCCTGCAGAGTTCCTTCTGCGCGTTGCCGTCGCCAGGTCTGAAGATTCGACCAGTAAAGCCCTTCTCGGCGCAGTAACGCTCCCACTTCGCCCGATTCACACCCATCGGCCTGCTCCAGGATCCGGAGCTTATAGCGGGCTGAAAATCGGCGACGGGTTGCCTTGGCTGGAACTTCCGGGTCGGGGCGCGGCAGCACCTTCTCTGGCTCGGTCCGTTCCACGGCGATTTTGGAGACCTCTCCGCTTCGCTCCGAGGCCTCCAAAATCATCAGTCTTTTGTCCTCTTGTTTTCCATTATCCTGTGATCCACTTCTCGCCCTCTAGTCTAATTTAGTGGGAAAGAAGTGTCTCACCGATATTGGCACAGAGGGAGAGAACAAAGAATCTAGCCTGGGATCGAGCTTGCCCGACCCAGCCTGTTGCCATCATCCTCCTTCCTCCAAGTTTCTCAAATCTCCGATCAACCCTCGAGCCGCTTACTGAGTCTAAATGAGTACTAGCCCGCATAGATCACCGATTTGGAAATGAAGGTGATTTTGGCAGGCCGGAACGGTTTTCTGAGAGTTTCGCTATCGATCCGGTCCAGGTCGAGTGATGCGGTGGTGTGGATGGTCGTGAATGAACCGTTTTTCGGGTTCGGAAGAGCGTGACGGAATGTATTCAGGCAGAGCTCGGCCTGAGCGATGGAACGATTTCGTTTTTGGGGGCGTTTGATCGGGACAGACCTCAGCAGCGCAGAGGAATGGCCTGGAGGTTTCGAACGACGGCAGCGAAGACCTCGCTGTAGGGATAGGCTTCCGACATGGAGATCCAGACGTGGCGGACCGTGAGGCGGACCTGGGCGCCGATCTTGAGGAGCTTCAAGCGAATCGTCTGACACTGAGCGCGAGCCAGGGGGGTCTGCTTCAGTCCGAGACGACGCAAGGCGTGCATGAGCATGTAGGCGGCGGAGGACAGATACAGCCGGAGTTGATTGGCGCGCATCGTTGCCGCGCTGGTCCGGTCGGCGAACAGACCCAACTGCTGTTCTTTTATGCGGTTCTCCATGTCGCCCCGCGCACAGTAGAAGTCTTCGTAGAGCGCGCGGGCCCCCAGGCGTTCCGGCGACAGGGAGGTGACGACGAATCGGGGATTGGCGCCTTTGTCCAGGAACTCGGCCTTGCCGACGACGCGTCGCTCCGAGGTCCAACTGTGGCGAGTCCGGTAGCGGAAATCCTTGAACACCCGCGCCGGTCGCCCGGTGGCGTTGAACTCGGCTTCGGCCTGAGTCATCGCTTCGGCGCTCTCTGACTTGAGCCGATCATTGTTGGCCAACCCCATCACGTAATCCACGTGATGGTCTTCACACCAGCGGAGCAAGTCATCCCGGCAAAAGCCCGAGTCGGCCCGGATGACGATCGAGACCTCCGGCCAGCTCTGCCGAATCCGGCCGACGATCCGTTCCAGTTCCTCCACCGATCCCGCGGCCCCATCGATATTGGAACACCGCAACCGGGCGCACAGCAGATGCTCCCCCGAGAAGATGTACAGCGGGAGATAACAGTAGTGGCGGTAGTAACCGTGAAAGAAGCGGCCTTCCTGCTGGCCATGGATCGGGTCGTCGGTCGCATCCAGATCCAGCACGATCTCCTCGGGCGCCGATTCGTGGGACTCCACGAAGGCATCCACCATCCAGCCGTCGATCCGGTCCGGGTCCATCGCGATCTTCTTGTACCGCTCCTGCTCATCGACCTCGGCGCCGGTCAACTCCAACCGGTTCAGCGTACACCTGCCCGCCAGCGCCTTCCCCCGATCTGAGGCCTGCCGCCGCCGCTCTCCCAACGGATCGGCCTTATTCACCGCCACCGCCAGCATCGGATCGGTGCGCAACTGATCATGATCGTTCAGATCCTCGTACCCCAGACAGAGTCCGTAGATGCGCTGCCCCAACAACTCCTCGACCGTGTGTTCGATCAACCGCGGATCCCGGTGATCCCTGAAACACTCAGCCAGTCCGGCGATCAGACCCGTCCCCCTCTCGACCTCTCGCAACAGCAGCACCCCTGCATCGGAGGTGATCTTCCCGCCGTCGAACCGCGCCTTCACTTTGCGTTGAAATAGTCCGTGAAATTCGAACCTGGCTTGTTTACACTCTGTTCTCATAAGGGCCGCCTCCGTTTGGCTTTGAAGTCTTTCATTCAAAACGCTTTATACCAAACAGGGCGGCCTTTTGAGGTCCTATCGGTGATCTATGCGGGCTAGAGGAGTACTTAGATAAAAGCCGGGGAACTATTGAGCTCGCTTGCGCGTAGTAAATCCTAAGAAATACTGAAAGGTCTGTCGCTGGAGGTTTCGAGCAGGCCTGCACCTTGGTGTCTGCTTAATCTGGTGGCGTCCTTTTTCGGACGAGGCGAGTTTGGGGGGGGGGTCGGGGCCCGGCAGAAAGGTGTTAGAGGTGGCATCACAGAAGTTCAAAGTCAACGGCTGCACTTTGAAACGAGAACCTGCATGAACGAGACACATGCTGTTCTGGCTGTCGATGATGAACCTGTAGTACGAGACCTCCTTACCAGGCTCCTCCCTTCCCAAGGCTTTTCCGTTCAGGCGGTGGAAGACAGTGACAAAGGGCTGGAGGCCCTCAGAGACGGGCACTTTGACTTGGTGTTGTTGGACCTGATGCTGCCCAGAAAGAGCGGCCTCGAAGTGGTCAAAGAGATTCAGGCGATTGACCCGGATGTTGAGATCGTGATGCTGACCGCTTTCGCCTCAGTGGAAACCGCGGTGGAGGCCACAAAGTCGGGAGTCTTCGCCTATCTGGTGAAGCCGTTTAAGAACGATGAACTGCTTCTGGTGATGAAGAACGCCCTGGAGCGACGCAGCCTGACACTTGAAAACCAACGCTTGCGCAAGAGCTTGAAGCCCACTTTCTTGGTGGAGAACATGGTCGGTAAGTGCGAGGTCATGCAGAGTGCTTTCGCCTTGATTCACCAGGTGGCGCCTCGACGCAGCACCGTCCTGATCAGCGGCGAAAGTGGGACGGGAAAGGAACTCGCGGCCAGGGCCATCCATCGCCTCAGTGATCGGGTCGAAGGGCCCTTTGTCACGGTCAACGCGGGTGCAATTCCCCGGGGATTACTGGCAACCGAGCTGTTTGGACACACCAAGGGCGCCTTCACGGGTGCGCTGGCCGACAAGAAGGGATTGTTTGAGGCCGCCGAGGGAGGCACCCTGTTTTTGGATGAAGTGGGAACCCTGTCACCGGAGATGCAGGCGAAACTGCTGCGGGCTATTCAGAGTCGCCGAATCAGGCCCGTGGGAAGCGTCGAAAGCAAACCCGTTGACGTGCGCATCTTCTCCGCCACCAATAGCAATCTGCGAGTCGCCGCGGAGCGCGGTGGATTCCGAGAGGACCTTTTTTACCGCCTCAATGTAATTAACCTCTGCCTGCCTCCGCTGCGAGAGCGTCGCGAGGATATTCCCGTTCTGGTCAAGCACTTTCTGAACAAGACGGCCACGACGGCCGGCAAGCCTCTCCACATCAACTCGAAAGCCCTCAAGGCTCTCGTCGATCACGATTGGCCGGGCAATGTGCGCGAGCTGGAGAACGTTGTCGAACTGGCGGTCGTTCTGGCCCCGCCCAGTCGCGTCATTCGGCCCGATCACCTGCCTACGGAAATCCTCGAGTCCAGCCACATGAACTTGACCACTGGGGAGATTCTTCGCAACCATCTTACGCTCAAAGAAATGGTCGCAGAGTTCGAACGAAATCTCATCCTGATGGCACTGGAACGTAACGATTGGAATCAGCGCCGCACGGCCCGGGTGTTGAGGACGATTCCGACCACGCTGAATCAGAAAATGAAACGCCTCCGAATTACGGCGTCTTAGCAGGTTTGCCGTTGCCCGACTTTGCTCTGGAGTGCAGGCGTGTGTGGTAATCTCCCTTGAGAGAGGCCGTACCACACAGGATGAAGGTTTATCTGCAGCTGCTGGACAAGATTCTCCACAGCGGGACTCAAAAAAAAGACCGTACTGGGACCGGAACCAGAAGCATCTTTGGGTACCAGATGCGGTTTGATCTGGAACGCGGTTTTCCGCTCTTGACGACCAAGAAGCTTCACACGAAATCGATTGTCCACGAGCTGCTCTGGTTTCTGGCTGGGGATACGAACATCCGTTATCTGAACGAGAACGGAGTCCGCATCTGGGACGACTGGGCAGACGAGAAGGGTGAACTCGGGCCGGTGTACGGCTATCAGTGGCGTTCCTGGCCAACTCCTGACGGCGGCAGCATAGATCAGATCTCCAGGGTCATAGAACAGATTCAGAACAATCCCGATTCACGGCGGCTTGTCGTCAGTGCCTGGAACGTGGCGCACGTCGAGAATATGGCGTTGCCGCCCTGCCATTCACTCTTTCAGTTCTATGTAAACAACGGCCGGCTATCCTGCCAGCTCTACCAGAGGAGCGCCGATGTGTTCCTGGGCGTGCCCTTCAACATCGCTTCCTACGCCCTGCTCACGAGCATGGTTGCTCAAGTGTGCGGATTGAAGGCGGGTGAGTTTGTGCATACGTTCGGAGACGTGCACCTCTATTCAAATCACGTGGAGCAGGCTCGGGAACAACTGAACCGGGAGCCCGGAGAGCTGCCGCACATGGTTCTCAACCCGAAGGTGGTGTCGATCTTTGATTTTCGATTTGAAGACTTCACCCTGAGGGACTACCATCCCCACCCTCCTATCAGAGCCCCCATTGCCGTCTAGCAGTTTGCCGCGGGCAACACTCCAATGATCTCTCTGATTGCAGCAGTTTCAGAAAACGGAGTCATCGGGCGTGACAACCAGCTGCCCTGGAGTCTCTCTTCGGACCTGCAGCGTTTCAAGGCGCTCACGATGGGTCATCACCTGGTGGTGGGACGCAAGACGTTTGTCTCGATCGGCCGGCCATTGCCGGGGCGGCGTATGATCGTGTTAAGCCGGGACGCTGCCTACTGTCCGTCGGGCGTCCAGGTTGCCAGATCCCTTTCCGAGGCACTGGATCTCATCTCTGGGGACGACGAAGCCTTCATCGGAGGGGGTGCGGAACTGTTCAAAGAGGCCCTCGAGCACGTGGATCGTCTCTACCTGACGATTGTCCATGTCGAGGTTCAAGGCGACTCGTTCTTCCCGGACATTGATGCGGCCCAATGGGAGATCAGAAGCAGCGAGTTGCACGCGGCCGACGAGAAGAATGAGTACTCGTTTACTTTTCAGGTGCTGGATCGAGTGCGGGCAGAGGTGGAAAGGGGCCGGGTGGTTCCGGCCCCTGGGCGTGGTGGATAAGGATGCGGTAGTGGTGAGATTTAATTCTCGCCGTTTCGGTCGGGTCGATCTCCCCCGGGGCGAGGGCGGCTGTCACGATGGCAGAATCGTTGCTTGATCGTCAGCCATTTCTCGAGCTGTTCCGGTCCCAGGATTGCCTCGAACTCTGGATCGAATTCGCGCAGTGTGGCACAAATCGTCGCCTGTAGATCCTTGATGGCGAGGAGCAGCCGGCCGATCTCACAGGGATCCGGATACTCCGACCCGCATTCTTCTCGCAAGGCCGCCGCCAGGTTCTTGAGTTCTTCTCGAAGTGGGCCAACCGCCTCGGCAATGGCCTGGTGCAGTTCCGCTACTTTGGCGAGTTGATCCTCGTCTAATTCCAGAACTCGAACCAGGACTCGCCGGGGGGGAATCACAGAACAACAGCGGTCCCGTAGACTGATCGCGTTTTCATCAACTGTGGCCAAACCCTGCGAGCCATCCACTTTGCCCTGCCCGGCCCGACCCGGACGCTGGGCAGCGAGAGAGCTGGTCATCAGCACTGTGGTGAACAAGATTAGGAAAAGGTTTCGTTTCATCGTCTTGAAGTCTCCTTTACTGTATTTCCGTGTGACAGTACGGATGGCGTGGCGATGTGTTTCATGGACGGGTTCTGAAGTGAACACTCCGCCCTCGCTGGCGCTCAGGTTCGGATGACTGCTCAGTGAACAGGGCCTCGCCGCTACAACGACAATCTACCAATCTCGTCCTTGAGTTGCTCGATCGAGGGTCGGGCGGTCAGGTCAACGCAGGAATGGCCAGTAACTATCTCCTGCGCCTCGACTGATCCACCATTTGGAGGGCCGGAAAGTAGCCCGCCCTGGCCGCCTTGTGGATTAGGGGCCAGGCCGTCTCCAACTTCCTGAGACGGAGCCTGCAGGCACCGAGGTTGTAGAGAAGCTGGGGGGTGTCATCACCAAGAGCAAGAGCCTTCTCAAAGGCCTGCTCAGCCTCCGGGTGACGGCCCAGGTGGCTCAGGCAGAGGCCGAGCTGGTGGAAGGATTGAGCGGAAGGCTGGTTCTTGATCAGGATCTGCCATTGGGCAGCGGACAGCTCGTATTTCTGCTGAAGATAGAGAACCGATGCCAGGTTCGCACGCGCCCACTCGGCCCCGGGCTGAATCTTCAGCGCCCTTCGATACTGAGTCACGACCGGCTCTAGCTGGCCTAGCCGCTGGTGGCAATATCCCAGGTTGAACAGGTAATCAGGCCGGGCACCGGCTGTCTCGATCAGCGAGTGGTAACTATCGATGGCGTCCCGCCACCTCCCCTGGCCCTGAAGGGCCCGGGCTTTCTCAAATTGAATTTCCGCCGCCTGAGAGTCTATGTCGTTGGTGGCAGGGGAGATCTGGGCAGCCGTCGCCAGCTTCTCCAGGGCTTCTTCGTGCTCACCCAGTTCATTCAGGCAGAAGGCAACCAGCTGCAGGAGGCCCGGCAGCAGCGGATTGCCCGCTCGGACCGTCTCGAAATGAGAGAGGGCCGTGCGGAACTCTTCGTCTTGCATGGCCCGATAACCGCGCAGGAGTTCGAGGTTTTCCAGCCGGGCGCCGCCGGATTCAAGGGTCGACAAAGCCAAGTCGATCGACCCCTGAGCTAGGTTGATGCGGGCGCTTTCCGAAACAGCCACCGCCTGAGTGGGGTATTGGCTCAAGATCTCGGAGTACAGCTGTAAGGCTTTGCCATCCTTTCCCTGGCGCGAATAGAGAGCCGCTAGATACAGCCTGGCAGTCGTGAATTCCGGGGCAATCCGCAGCGCCTCCTGCAGGAGCCTGTGAGTTTGATCGAGGCGCTCCTGGCCGGCTTCACGAAGAGCCTCCAGGTACAGGTGGAAGGCGCTTTGCAGCTTCACCCATTCTTTTTCTTTCCTGGCGGAGTCCTCGTTTCGACCCACCTGCTTGTAGAACAGGTGCAGAGTTCGATGGCCCAGGGGATTCTCAGGGTCCAGGCGGACGGCCTTCTCCGCTAGCTCAACCGCTCTGTCCTTGTTCCCCTGTTGCCACTCCTGCTGGCTCAGAACACTCAGAGTCGCAACATCTGTGGGGTCCAGACTGAATGCCATCCGAAGCTGCCGCGTCGATTCTTCGGCCCTGCCTTGCAGGCGCAGGAGCAAGGCGTAGAGGCGCCTGTAAGGAACGTTCAGGGGTGCCTGTTCCACGGCTCGACGGGCCTGACTGAGGGCGTCCCGATCGTGGCCCTGCGCGAAGAGTGTGAACGCCAGCCGATGGCGTGTGTCGGCGTCCGAGGAGCGCTGGTCCAGGGCTCGCTCGAACAGGTCGGCTGCCTCCGCCAGGGCTCCCTGCCGGAGTTGCGCCTCGGCGCGTCCCCGCAGAGCCCGCCGATCCAGCGGGCGAATGGCCAGAGCCTGGGAGAGAAGCTCATCCCCGGCCCCCAGGTTGCCCGTCGTGATGAGAAGCAGACCGAGTTGGGTCAATAGGTCAGGATTGCGAGGAAAGGAATGGAGTCCCTTGTCCAGGATCTCAATAGCCTGGTCGATCTCATGGCGCGCGACCATGGCGCCGGCCTGAGTCAGATAATCTTCCGGCGCCTGAGCCAGCACCACAACCAGCGTTGCGGCTGCCACTGAACTCTGAATCATACTGCCAGAGAGGACCATCGCTTCCATTAGCTTGGCGTTGTGCGCCAATCCCGTCAACCGGACTGCCAACTCTGCTTGGGAGGACGACGTGGTATCATCCCCGGACGTGGTTTGCCACCTGCTGTAGACGGCGGTCTGACTTCATCATTCATCTGCGTGCGCTTGCTCATGTCAAGACACGTTCCGAACGGTTGATCTCTTCATGGGCAGAGCCAGGATCAAGCGACTTTTTCGAGCTGCTTCAGGTTCAGCGGACACCTGTCCGGCCTGCGGCTCTGAGTTTCGCTGCGGTGTGTCTATAAAGGGGTGCTGGTGCCAGGAAGTGGAACTGGCGCCCGCCGCCCTTGAATTGGCTGAAGCCCGCTACCAGGGTTGTCTGTGCCGGGCTTGTCTGGAGAAGCTGGCCGAGGAGCTCTCGGCAGAACCCAGAACCCAGCACCTAGAACCCAGAACCCAGAACCCAGCACCTAGAACCCACATACAATTCCTGCCAGGCGTCTTCGAATTCGTCCCCCTTCGACCAGACCGGGAGAGTGTCTGCGTCTGCCAGTGATCGTGCGCTGGTGACAAAAGCCTGGCTGAACTTGAGAAGGTACTCATAGTCGAAGTCATCGTCCGCTTCATCACTGGGACGATGGTAGTGCTTCATGGTCTCGTCATCCAGGATCCGAAAACCCGGACTGAAGGTGAGGGCAGGAACTCCTTTTCGAGCAAAGGTCACGTTGTCGGAGCGGTAGAAAAGGTCTCGATTTTCGGCCGGATTCGGCACGGCTTCAAGCCCAAACCGGGAGCAGGCTTCCTCAAACAGAGTTCGGTCAGAAATGCGACGGAGCCCAAAGATCGTGATCACTCCCGTGTCACTGAAACCGGCGGCGTCGGTGTTCAGGACGAACCTCTTCTCTTTCAGAGGAACCACCGGGTTCTCGACATAGTACGAGCTGCCCAGAAGCCCCTGCTCCTCGCCGGTCATCGCGATCACCAGAACCGATCTGCGGGGTCTCCGCATGGAGAGCGATCGGGCTGCCGCCAGGAGAGCCACTACCCCCATCCCGTTGTCCCGGGCCCCGTTGAAGATAGTGTCCGCCGACTCGTCACCTGTTCGATCCGGTCCTTTGCCCATGTGGTCGTAGTGAGCGGTCAGCACCAGATACTCCCCGCTCAACCGAGGATCGCTGCCCTCGATTATCCCGATCACGTTGGAGGCAAGCAGGGGATCCGCTCGAATGGGCCCGACATCGACCTTCAGGCGTTGCCACTGCGGCGGATCTCCAGATGGAAGTCGCACCAAAGCGTGAAAAACTTCATGGCCCACCTCCTGGACGCTCTGTTGCGGTACGATGCGGGGGCGAAGCAGGGAACGAGAGATCCGCCTCCACCGGTTCCGAGGGAGGATTTCCAGAATGCCGGCAGCGCCTCGCTCAGAAGCAAGTTGTCTCTTCTCGGTGGACCACAAGCGCCTTTGGCCGCCTTGACCCGACATTGTTTGGGGGGCTCCGAACTTGACGACTACGATTTTTCCCCTGACATCCAGATCTGCATAATCATTGACGCCGCTCTGCTCGTCTACAAGGCCATGTCCGGCCGACACGACCGGAGCTTCCAGTTGGGCCTTTCCGGCCACCAGCACAAAATCTGAGCCGAGCTGGAGTTCGATGCCTTCGGTCGTGATGGAGCCCTCGAGGGGAGGACTCTGGAGAAAGAGCGGAACGGCCTGAAGGAATCCTTTCTGGCCCGCGGGGGGCTGGAGTCCCCACCCCCTGAAGTGCTCAGCAAGATAGCGGGCAGCGACTGCACCGCCCGTGCTCCCGGTTCGTCGGCCCTCCAACTCATCGGAAGCGATGAAGCGAAGGTGGGTCTCCACTTCTTCAGAAGTCAGGCTGGCCTCCGGTGGTCCCTGCCCTGGAGCAGTCCAGAATCCACCTGCAAGCGTCGCGGCCGTCAGAAACGGGATCACAAATCTCATTGGATAGAAAATATCATCCGATCCTCCCGATTTGACAGCTGTCTCGGTACGACGCTACATTTCACAGACGATGAGCAAGGCTGGCCGGGGGTTCGTTTCCACCGATTCAGTCCTGACCTGGACCTCCTTTCCGGCATTCAGAAGAGCGGAACTTCCACCACTGGCTCGGTCCCCATGGACTTGAGCATCATCATCATTAACTGGAATGCAGCCGCTCACTTGAATCGCTGCCTTGATTCGGTCTCCGCTCTGATGGGAGAAGTGGATGAGATCGTGGTGGCCGATAATCACTCCCGTGATGCCAGCCGCGGGACGGTTCGAAAATATCCGGACGTCCGCCTGATCGAGAATCAGACCAACCTCGGATTCGGAGCTGCAGCCAATCAGGCAGTGGCAAGCACGAACAGCCGCCACATTCTCCTGCTCAACTCCGACACCCTGGTTTCGCCGAGTAGTGCCAGGCGACTCCACGAATCCATGCTCAGCAATACAGATTCCGCAATTGCCTGCGGTCCACTGTATGGTGAAGGCGGAACTCTACAGACTGGCTTTCAGTTTCGAGAGCTTCCGACTTTTTCGTCCGTCTTAGCCGACGCGCTGGGGTTGGAAGAGCTTCTGGCGGTCATCTCCCAGAAACCCCCGGCCCAGATGAAAACAGGATGGCTTTCTTCTTCCGTTCAACCGGCGGCAGCCTACTGGATGATTCGACGCAGGGCCTGGGACGATTTGGAGGGATTCGATGAGAGGTTTTGGCCGGCCTGGTTCGAAGATGTCGATTTCTGCAAGCGGTTGGAGTCCAGTCGATGGAAGGTCCTTTTCGACGAGAAAGCCCGTGCCGTTCATATCGGGGGAGTCTCGGTTCCCCGCTTGGGACACCGTAGCTTTACCCGAGTGTTCTATCGCAATCTACTTCGATATCTGAAGAAGCATCACCCTTACCGGTTCCTCCTGCTCTGGCTCCCGATTCAATCCGGAAGTTTGATTCGGCAATACCTGCTGTCCCCACTGACGTCGGCGGAAGGCTGATGAGAGAAAGCCGCGTTCTCGTCAGCCTGGTCACCTTGAATGACGAACGCTTCCTGGCCGGGTGCCTTGAGACACTGGCCCGGCAGACGGCGCCATTCACCCTCAGGATTCACGACAACGCCTCTACAGACGGGACTGTGGAGATCGCTCGCAGATGCGGGGCCGATGTTCGGCTCAATTCAAGCAACCGTGGTTACGCTGCGGGCCACAATCTGAACCTCGAGGCTGGTGGTTTTGACTACGCCCTTCTGCTCAATGCCGACGTGAAACTCGAGCCGGACTACATTCAAAACCTCCTGGCCGAGATGGAGTCCCGGAGAGAAGTTGGAATGGCGGGGGGCAAGTTGCTGCGGATGGATGCCGAGGGTGGGAAAGCTCTCCACCAGGGAGTTCCCGTCTTTGACAGCACCGGCATCTACTTCACTCCCTCCCTGAGGCATTTTGACCGCGGTGGCGGCATCCTGGATCGTGGGCAGTACGACGTTCCCCAATTCGTGTTTGGTGTGACAGGAGCCGCAGCTCTCATTCGTAGAAGCCTGGTCGATGATCTTGAGGAGCGTACCGGCGAGTTCCTGGATGGAGACTTCTTTGCGTATCGCGAGGATGCGGAGCTGGCCTGGAGAGCGCAGATAGCCGGCTGGAAGGCTCTTTACGTGCCCGGCGCGGTGGCCTGTCACCATCGGCATGCTCTTCCCGCCCGGCGCAGGAACCTCAATCCCCTGATTAACTATCATTCCGTCAAGAACCGCTACCTCATGCGTATGAAGAACATGGGACCCGCAGTGCGGCGGCGTTGCTTTCCCTATGCGTGGATAAGAGACCTCGGCATTCTGGTCTATCTGCTTCTCTTTGAGTGGAGCTCAATTCCAGCCTTGGGGGAGGTCTTTAGGGCCCGCCACCGCTTTCGAGCCAAGAGGGCGAGGCTGGAGTCCAGCCGGCGCGTCAGCGATGCCGATATCGCGAGTTGGTTCTCATTCACTCCCCAGGCCCGGGACCTCTAGCCCGGATTATGCAAGAGATCTGAATCCGAGTGAGATTTGGGTCCAGAAAAAAAGCCGTAGCTCTCTGATATAAAAGGGTTTACATAAAAACAACCCTAAACAGGAGCTACGGCTATGTTGAAAACAGTCTGCCAGAATACCCTGCCATTTCACAGCCACAGAGACATCACAGCTCGTTTTGATGGGGGGAGCCTCACTTCCGACGCAGGATGGTTGTTGTTTGGATCGCTGGATCGGCAACATCGATTGTGCGAGGGCTTCAGTTCGTGTATTGCGGAAAGCCGGGACCGACGCTACATTCGTCATGACCTGTTGAAGTTGATCCGACAACGAGTGTTGCAGATCGTGGCCGGCTACGAAGACTGTAATGACGCCGATACGCTGCGCTCGGATCCGATGCTCAAGACAGTCTGTGATCAGTTGCCCGAGAGCGATCCCGATTTGGCCACCCAGCCGACTTTCTCCCGCTTGGAGAACTCCGTCACCAAGAAGGATCTGATGCGTCTGAGCCGGTGGCTGCTACGCCGTTATGTGCGCTCCCTGAAGAAGAGACGTCCCGCCAAGATCATCCTGGATCTGGACAGTACCGACGACCACACTCACGGCCAACAGGAGTTGGCCTTCTACCACGGGTATTACCGAAACCACATTCTGCATCCTTTGCTGATCTTCGATGCCGCCACGGGAGACCTGGTCTGTGCCGTGTTGAGACCTGGCAACAAGGGGGCTGCCTCTCACATCGTGCCCATTCTGAAGCGCGTCGTGGAGGCCATCCGACAAGCAGTGGGGACGGATGTCGAGATTGAGATTCGGGCCGACAGCGGCTTTGCCACGCCTCGGCTCTACGAGTTCTGTGAAGGTGAAGAGAATCAACTCCAATATGTCATTGGGTTAAGTCGCAACCCTCGCCTGCAGCGAGTGGTCGAGCCCCTGCTGGATTCGACTCGGGAAAGGTTCGTTGAGCGGGAGGAAAAACAGCGTCAGTTTGACGAGTTTCTTTATCGAGCCAAGAGCTGGGATCGATCCCGTCGCGTCATTGTCAAAGTGGAGGTCGATCAGCGCGGGATCAATCGTCGCTTTGTGGTCACCAACCGGGACGATCTCTGCTCCCAATCACTTTATGACCACTACACCGACCGAGGGCAGACCGAGAACTTCATCAAGGCCTTTAAGAATCATCTGAGCATGGACCGACTCAGCTGTCATCGATTCCTGGCCAACCAGTTTCGACTCCTCCTGCATGCACTGGCTTACCAGATGTTCGTGCGCCTGCGCGACTATCTGCACGGAACCCCCTGGCACAAGCTCGAAATCGAAACCTTACGTCGTCGTGTCCTCAAGATCGGGGCCCGGATCCGACAAACCACTCGACGCATCTGGGTCCATCTTTCCTCAGCCTTTCCCGAACAACCCCTCTTTCACCTCGTCTTGAGTCGCCTGAACTCCAGCTAGCTTCTCCCAGTTCCCCGAAAAACCGCTTCCGACACTCATCCAGGCCCAGATCTGTCTGAAATTCACTCCCCCAACCACTCAAACGCCTCGCCAACCGATATTCTTCGCAAATCCGCCTGTCACAACTGCCCGCTTCCGAGTTGGGCCACTTCTCGAGCCCTTTTTCAACAGCGGATTACGGTTCTTGCATAATCCGGGCTAGAATGGAACAGGCGGAGGAGGAGGAATGGAACCTTGACGATGAAGATCCAGGGACATCTCAAGGTAACCGACTTCGGTGACGATCACGAACGTGAGAGGAGTCTCAGGGCTGCGACCGGGAGGACTTAAACGGCCGCCGCCCCGAGCCCCCTCCCACACTCAACCAAACGTCTTGGCACACTTCCCGAAGAAGAGTTCGATCAGAAGTTCCCGGTAATCGTCCGTCAATTCAGGTGGAGGACTGGCCAGGTAGCAAGACAGGATCTCCCTCGCCTCATCCACGTCGGCGATTCCTTCCAGGAGCACGAAGACCGCCTTCAGATAACGATCCAGTTCCTGGTAGTCTTCTTCTGTGGTTTGCATCTTCGGGATCACTCTTTCTTTTCTGCACAAGTTGGCAGGACTGGGTAGAGGGCCAGATTCGGGTCGGCCTGCAAGTCCCAGTCGTCCCTGTGGCCCCTTTGCAGCCTCAATATCCCAGCGGCTGCGACCATAGCGGCATTGTCGGTGGTCAGCCCCGGGCTCGGGTAGTAGACCTGGATCCCCTTCCTTTCGAAGTGCTCCCGCACCCGCTGCCGAAGCTCCGAATTGCAGGAAACTCCTCCTGAAAGCTGGATGGAACGCACCTGTCTGCCGGAAAGGCCCTGGTCCAGTCGATCGATTAACTGGTCTACGATACTCTTCTGATAGCTGGCCAGCAGGTCCAGGACTTGAGAAGGCACTCGCTCGGGATCGTCCACTGCCCCTTGCCGCACCGGCTGGATCCCCTGCTGTGAAACGTAGCGGACGGCCGCCGATTTGAGGCCGCTGAAGCTAAAGGCCAGTTTTCCACTGCTGATCCTGGGAAGAGAAAAGGACACAGCGTTCGCATTTCCAAATTCGGCCAGCCGGTCGATGGCGGGTCCACCTGGATAGCCCATGCCCAGTAGCTTTGCCAGTTTGTCGAGAGCCTCTCCGGCTGCGTCGTCCAGAGTCTGAGCGAGTTGTTGGGCCTGAGTCGCAGAGGTCATGTAGAAGAGTGAGGTATGGCCTCCCGAAACGACCAGGGATAGAGCAGGGAATTCGGCTGCCGGATTCTCCAGCAGGACAGATGCAATGTGTCCTTGCAGGTGGTTGACTCCAACAAAGGGTATGCCCAGAGAAAAGGCCAGACCCTTGGCGTAGGTGAGTCCCACCAGGAGGGCTCCCACCAGACCGGGCCCCTGCGTAACGGCGATTGCATCCAGGGACTGGAACGTCACCTCAGCCCGGGCCAGCGCCTGGGCCACCACATAACAGATATTGTTAATGTGTTCGCGGCTGGCCAATTCAGGCACTACACCGCCGAAATCATGGTGAGTTGAGACTTGTGAGGCTACAACACTGGAGAGAAGTCGGTCCCCATTCTCCAGGATGGCGGCAGCCGTGTCATCGCAACTTGACTCGAGTCCGAGAGTGATCATCCTGTCTGCTGCTGGGCCTGCTCGAAGAGCCGGGCAATGGCTTCCTGATAGGGTACGCGCGCGACCCCCATTTCGGTAATGATGGCTGCTACCAGATGATTGGGTGTGACGTCAAAAGCCGGGTTTTGAACCATGGTAACTTCCGGGGCCAGCCGATTTCCCTTGATTTCAGTGATTTCGCGGGTGTCCCGAAGTTCGATCGGAATATGGTCTCCGGAAGGGCAGTCACGGTCGATTGTGGAAAGAGGTGCGGCGACGTAAAAGGGGATCTCGTGCTGCCCGGCAAGAACAGCTACGGTATACGTACCAATCTTATTGGCCACGTCGCCATTTGCCGCGATTCGGTCAGCGCCCACCACGACGGCGTGAACCTCTCCGGCCTTCATGAAATATCCGGCCATGCTGTCAGTGATCAAGGTGCAGGGAATCTCCTCCTTCATCATTTCCCAGGCCGTCAAACGGGCCCCTTGCAGGAATGGCCGTGTCTCGTCCGCAAAGACATGAATGCTTTTTCCATGTTCGACGGCCGATCGAATGACTCCTAGAGCTGTTCCGTGACCCGCCGTGGCCAGGGCACCGGCATTGCAGTGGGTCAGAACACTCATATCCGACTTCAGTAATCTCTGTCCGTGCTCCCCCATTCGGCGATTGATCTCGATATCCTCTTCGTGCATGACAACGGCCTCATCGCGGAGCGCGCTCTTGAGATCTTCAAGAGTGCCGTTCTTGTGCGTCTCATAGACTCCCCGCATGCGTTGGATCGCCCAGAAAAGGTTCTGGGCCGTGGGGCGAGTGTCATGGATCACCCGGCAGATGCGTTCGAATTCTTCCTCCAGGCTATCCTTGCTCAGCAGGTTCTTGACTCCGAGGGCGATCCCCATGGCTGCCGCCACCCCGATAGCCGGGGCCCCCCGGATCACCATGTCGACTATGGCCTCAGCAACTTCTTCGACCTCCCGGTAGGTGTTGTAGACTTCCTCAGAGGGAAGCAGTCGTTGATCGATCATCACCACGCCGGTCTCTGTCCACTCGATCGTCTTAATCATGCGGTGACCCTACAACAATCCCGGGTAAACTTCTAGAAGAGTAGATTTTCAAGACACGGCCCCGGGTAAACTGCTAAAATCCTCGCTCTATTCCTTGCACGCCATGACATCGAACGTCATCACGTCAGCAGACAGGCTGTCCACACGAGAGCACTCTGAGAGCCATCTGAGCAAGTGGATCGCCCGGGCGACAATGGCCACCGTCATGTGTTCTGTGGTGAGCATCGCCGGTAGTGGAATCTTCCTTGGAGCCGCGATTTCGTTGTGGATTTGTCAGGTGCTCACCACCGGGCGGCTACAGCTGAGAACTCCCCCGTTCGGGAAGGTCCTGCTCCTTTTTATGGCCTTGGTAGTGGTTTCGATCGTTTTTTCCGCAGATCCGGCCTTCAGTTTGCGCCATGTGAAAAAGTTCATCCGTTTTGCGCTGGTGATTTTCATTTTTAGCTACTGCACCCGTGACCAGATTGAGTGGACCCTGAAGGGCACTTTGCTCCTGATCTCCCTCAGCGCACTGCTGGGCATTGTTCAATTCTACTGGCTTTTTGAGGTTGATCTCCTGAACCGAATCCGCGGTTTCATGAGTCACTGGATGACCTTCTCCGGCCAGCTCATGATGGGTATCATTGCCCTGTCGGGGCTCATGCTGGCGCCATTTCTCAACGGAGATCGGGTCCCGCGAGATTCTCGGGAAAAGGACCTGACCAGGCCTTCCCGGTGGTTCTGGGCCTGGATGCTCGCTCTCATGAGTGGAGCTCTTCTTCTGACCTTGACTCGAAGTGCCTGGCTGGGGACGCTGTTCGGCCTTTTCTGCTGGTTGCTCATACTGAGGCGAAGGTGGGTCATTCCGCTGGCCATGGTTCTCATCGTGTTGTTCCTGCTTCTACCGGGGTCGTTCCACCGCCGGGTTCTGGATGGCTTCAACCTCAATGACACGACCACCCGAACTAGGATCGAACTGCTCGCAACGGGGGGGCGGATGGTGGCGGATCATCCCCTTACCGGCGTGGGCCCACGTATGGTGCCTCGCCTGGCGGACGAATACCGTAGTCATCGGGAGTTCCCCGATTGGCTCTACCAGCACCTGCACAATACTCCTCTTCAGATTGGCGCGGAAATGGGCGTGATCACTTTGATGGTGTGGTTCTCGATCTGGCTCTTTCTTCTCCGTGACCACTGGCGGATCGCCAGGGGGCAGGGCAATTCGGGATCCCCGGACCTGGTGTCGCGCTATCTCTGTTACAACGGAATGTGCATCGTCATTGCTTTCCTGGGAGCGGGTCTGTTGGAATACAACTTTGGTGATTCGGAACTGGTCACGCTTCTGATGTTCTTTGTAACGGCGCCCTATGTCCACTCGGGCGGGCTCCAGGCGGCCGCTTGACATTGCCGTCCTGGGGACCCGAGGTATTCCTGCAAACTACGGTGGCTTTGAGACTTTCGCAGAAGAGCTGTCGGTACGTCTGGTGCGGAGGGGCCATCGCGTCTGCGTCTACGGTCGGCGGCATTTCGTGAATCCTCGACTGGCCCGGTACCGAGGAGTAGAGATCCGCGTGCTCCCCTGCGTCCGGACCAAGTACCTGGAAACGATTTCGCACACGGCCCTGAGCGCGGCATGGGCTCTCTTCCACTCCCATGACATCGTTCTGATCTGCAATTCTGCCAACGCGTGTCTTTGCTGGGTTCCTGCTCTGGCAGGGCAGAAAGTCGTTTTGAACCTGGACGGGATTGAAAGAATGAGACGGAAGTGGGGTCCGCTGGGGCGGTCTTTTTACCGCCTGGCCGAGTTTCTGGCGATAGAGGTTCCCAGTGTGGCGGTGAGTGATGCCCGCACAATTCAGGCCTACTACGAGCGGGAATATGGTGTGAAGACGCCCTTTATCGCCTACGGGGCCGACACCGAGCCGGTGAAGAGCCGGCGGACCTTGGAGCAGCTGGGAATTCAACCGGATCGTTTCATTCTCTACGTGTCGCGTCTAGAGCCTGAGAACAATGCACATCAGGTGATGGAGGCTTATCTCAAAGCAGGCGTTTCCGATCCCCTGGTCGTCGTGGGAGACGCCCCCTACAGTCGTCGCTACATAAAGGAACTCAGGGAGATTGCCAGGCAGGGAAACATCCTGATGCCCGGGGCGATTTATGGAAATGGCTATCGGGAACTGCTTTCGCACTGTCGTTGCTACGTACATGCCACGGAGGTGGGCGGAACTCACCCGGCCCTCATAGAGGCGATGGGAGTGGGCTGTCTGGTGGTTTCCAGCGACACTCCCGAGAACCGGGAGGTGGTGGCCGAAACCGGTCTGCTTTACGCTTTGAATAGCGTGGATGGACTGGCTGCCCTTCTGGGAAAGATCTGGCAAGATGGCAGTGGGTATCAGCACTTGCGGAATCGAGCCAGGGAGCGCGTTGGCCTCCACTACGACTGGGAGAAGGTGACCGACTCCTATCAGGATCTCTTCTATGAAGTTCTTACCTAGGGCCCTGCTGGATGCCGGGCCCATCGCCGCCAACTTTCTGATCAAGCTTTTCTTGCAGCATCGCCTGATTCTCAGCTTCATCAAGCGGGACCTCGCCACTCGCTATCTCGGTTCCACCCTGGGAGTGCTCTGGGCGGTGATCCATCCCCTGGTGCTCCTCCTCAGCTATACCTTCATCTTTACGATTCTGTTCCGTCCCGGTCTGGCCGGGGGCCGCTACAGCGAACACTTCGTCCTCTATTTGTTCGCAGGTCTCTTACCCTGGCTCTACTTCCAGGATACGGTCCAGCGTTCCGCAACGACTCTGGTCGAACACAGCAATCTCATACGCAGAACTGTTTTCCCTTCCGAAATACTTCCGGTTGTCATCGCTGGATCGAACATCGTTACGCACTTGATCGGCGTGGGCCTGCTGCTGGTCGTCCTCTATTTCTTCCATGGCCTCAGCTGGCACCTGTTGTTGATCCCCGTTTTTCTGTTTCTGCTGGTGGTTTGGACCCTGGGGCTCGCGTGGCTGGTGGCTGCTCTGACGGTCTTTGTGAGGGACACCAGCCAGTTTCTCATCGTAGCGCTGATTCTCGGGTTCTGGTTCACCCCCATTTTTTATCGGATCGAACATGTTGAGGAACGCCTTCCCCGACTTGCCTACTTCCTGAAGCTCAACCCCATGACCTACCTGGTCAAGAGCTACCAGGATCTGCTGGTGGGTCATCAGTCGCCCGATCTGTGGATGCCAATGGTCCTGACCGGATTTGCGGTAATCAGCCTGATGGTGGGCGGCATTGTATTCCGAGTCTTGAAGAGAGAATTTGTGGATGTCCTCTAGTACTTCCAGATCGAAAGGCAATGTGATCCAACTTCAGCATGTCTCGAAGAAGTACCCGATTTACGAGACTTCCTCCTCCAAGCTCCTGGAACTCCTGTTTTTTCGAAGATGGAAACTCCACCGGGATTTCTGGGCTCTCCGTGATGTCAGCCTGGAGATTCCCAGGGGGGCAACCCTAGGCGTCCTGGGACAAAACGGGTCGGGCAAGAGCACGCTTCTGCAGGTTCTGGCCGGGATCCTGCGGCCGACCGTTGGTACCTGCCAGGTGGAGGGTTCGGTTGCTGCCATTCTCGAACTGGGCGCGGGGTTCAACCCAGAATTCAGCGGAAGAGAAAACATCTTTATCAACGCCGCCGTCCTGGGACTGTCGCATCGCCAGACCCAGGACAGAATGGACCAGATACTGGATTTTGCGGAGATCGGCGACTTCATCGATCAACCGGTCAAGACCTATTCCAGTGGAATGTTCGTGAGGCTGGCCTTTTCGGTTGCCGTGCACGTTGACCCCGAAATACTTCTGGTCGACGAAGCTCTGGCGGTGGGAGACCTGGTTTTTCAGCACCGCTGCATCCACCGGATGCGCCAGCTTAGAGACGCCGGGAAAACGATTGTTCTTGTGACTCACGATCTTCATGCGGTGACCAGCTACTGCTCTACAGCCATACTTCTCGACGGCGGTCGGAAGCTGCATGAGGGAAGTCCGGCGAACGTGGTCCAGCGCTACCAGGCTCTGGTCGCCAGGCGTGAGGCGGAGCTTGCCGATGGGCTGGTGCATCCGCCGGCTTCACCTGGAACCGATCTTCCGGTGGTGAGGACCATCCCCTACATTCACAATCGTTACGGTGAGGGGGCGGCGGAGGTCATAGGAATCACTCTTCTATCTTCGGATGGTCAGGTCTTGAACTCGGTTCCGGCGGCGGAAGAATGCCGTCTCCTGGTGTCGGTCCACTTCAAGCGGAAGGTCACGGACCCGATCATCGGCTTCACTGTGCGGGACCGACTGGGCAACGAAGTGACTTCCTCCAATACTTCCTACGAAGGCACCCACCTGCCTGAGGCCCAGTCCGATCAGGTCTATACGATTGCCTTCCGGTTTCGGCTGCCCGCGCTCCGGCCCGGCAGCTACACGATCTCCCCCGCAGTTTCCAGAGGAGACATCTGGGAGCACACAGTAGAGGACTGGATTGACAACGCTTACATCTTTCATTTGCTCAATACGGGTCTCGTCTACGGACAGATGCGCTGGCAGGTCGACATTGACTTTCAAGTCTCAATCGAGCCGAGCTGAAAGCCGGCCAGTGGAATCGCGAGTGGTAAAGCCGCATGGTGCCTGATCCGGCCACAGAAACCCCTTCCTTCTACAAGAACTGGCGCTGTGTGCTGGGTCTTGTGCTCATCATGGGCGTGAACGTCGTCTGGGAGGTGCTCAATGACGTTCCGGCCATCTGGGACATGGCCTACCACCAGCTGATGGGTATTTCCTATCTCCAAGCCTGGCGAGAAGGGACACTCCTCTGTGAGTTTGCCAGTCTGTCGCCCGCCTATCCGCCTCTCTACTACCTTCATGAAGCCGGGATCTACCTGTTACTGCCCGGTTCCGACTTCAGGACCCTGATCGTCAACTTTCCTTACATCCTCCTGACGGCATACGCAACCTACCGGATATCGATTTATTTCCTGTCGGCATCAACAGCGGGTTGGGCCTCAGTGCTCGTTCTCCTCTTTCCAGCCATGGCCATGGTCCACCGGGAAGCTCTCCTGGATGGAGCTCTGGCTGCCTGGGTAACCACTGGAGCCTGGCTCATCCTGCGAAGCCGCTGGTTCACTCACATCGGGTGGACTCTACTATTCGGCCTGGTCTGCGGGTTGGGGGCGTTGACCAAGTGGACGTTGCCGATCTACCTGGTGATTCCGGTGCTGTTCGGTGTTGTTGCCTCGAAGCGGCCTCTGCGCGCGGTGCGAAATCTGGCGATAGCCGCACTTGTGTCTTTCACTGTGATGGCGCCGTACTACTTTCAGAACCTGGCGTCTATGCTTTCCCGCTATCCCACAACGGATCAGACCGGGTTGATTCCCTGGCGTCCTTACCCGAGGCACGGGGAGCCCGGGTTAAATAGTATTCGGGGCTGGATTTACTATCCGCGAGTGCTGGCAAGCTACTTTCTGTATCTGCCTCTGACCGTACTGTTTGGAGCCGGCCTGTTGCAGAAGAGGATTCGGAACCCGGCCGGGGGCGGAGTCCCGCTCTTCCTTTGGAGCTGGCTTCTGAGCGGCGTGGTGCTCCTGATTTTCCTGACACCCAAAGATCCCAGATTTGTCCTGCCCGTTGTGCCGCCCCTGGCGATGCTGCTCCTGTATTTCTGGGAAAGCAGGCCTCGCCTCATTCGCTTGATCCTGTCGATCGCACTCATCCAGTTTTTGACCTTTTCGTTACCCCTCTTCGGGCCCGTCAAGATCGCCCTTTTCGAGATGACGGGAGATCGGGATTTTCAGAGTCTGCAGAGGGAGTGGGTTCTCTATGCCAACCATTACTTCCATCTGGGAGGCCCGCCCGTGGCTGAGAGCTGGAAGCTGGCGGAGATTGTGGCCGCTGTCCCGGAGGGTGCCGACGTTGCGGTACTCCCTAGCATGCCGCGGTTTCATGCTGTAGCGTTGCAGCTGGAGGCGGTTGGGCGCGAACGGACAATCAGCTTTTTCGACTTCAATGAAGGCCCCGTGAGGAATCCTCTGGGGACGTCTGACTTCATCCTGGCCAAGACGGGCTATCAGGGCATTTCATTCATCACTGAGCACAACCCTCAAGTCATGCGCAGTCTAAGCGAGGAGGGCTGGCAGCTCCTTAGCGATTGGGAGCTGCCGGACGGGGAGACCGCCCAGCTCTGGAAGAGTCCTCCAAAGTAGGAGGACCCTCCGTGGTCCGGGCCCGAGAGTGGGAGGGGGCTCAGGGCTGCGTCCGGGAATTTAAACGTCCGCTTCCCTGAGCCCCCTCCCACTCTCTAATCTGAAGTCTCAAGTCAAAGCGTGGCCCTCCCACTCTTCGCTGCGGTGTGATGTTTTCCCGGTGTAAGGAGGAACCCCTTTCAAGATGCGCTTCGTACAAGTAACCTAGACCTTATGAGAATGAAATCGGATCCCTCCTCCAGTCAAGTCTCAGAGATGGAAACTGAAATCGATCGTCTGGCTGCAGAAATCGAAGACAAGGTCGTTGCATGGCGGCGCGATTTTCACCAGCATCCGGAGCTTTCGAATCGTGAGTTTCGTACCTCCGAGATTGTCGCCGATTACATGAAGGAGCTGGGTTTGGAGGTGGAGACGGGAATCGCTCACACGGGCGTGGTAGCCCTTCTGGAAGGTTCCTCGCCAGGCCCGGTCGTCGCTTTGCGGGCCGACATGGACGCGCTGCCGGTCACTGAGCGCACTGACATTCCCTTTGCCTCGCGGGTTCAGTCCACCTACGAAGGTCAGAAAGTCGGAGTGATGCACGCCTGTGGTCACGATGCCCATATGGCGATGGCGATGGGGGCGGCCACCGTTCTGACTCGCCTGCGGGACCAACTGCCTGGCGCGGTGAAGCTGATTTTTCAACCCGCTGAGGAGGGCACTCCCAGGGGAGAGGAGGGTGGAGCCGAGCTCATGGTGCGCGAGGGAGTCCTGCGGGATCCTGACGTGGACGCTATCTTTGGCATCCACGTGAAGAGTGAGATCGAGGTGCAGACGATCGAGTACACTCCCGGCCCTGCTCTGGCCAGCTCCGACGACTTGCGGATCCTGATCAGAGGAAAACAGACCCATGGCGCCAGCCCCTGGGAAGGAGCCGACGCGATCACCGCCGCTGCCCACGTGATTGCGGGACTTCAGACCGTGGTGAGCCGGCGGGTCGAACTGACCCGGGCCCCGGCTGTTGTCTCGATCGGAAAGATCCAGGGCGGTGTCAGAACAAATATTCTCCCCGAAGAAGTGGAGATGGTGGGGACGATTCGCACCTTTGACCAGGGGATGCGCGAGAAGATTCACCGCCAGGTTCGAAAGGTTGCGACCCGGATCGCCGAGAGCATGTCCACGGTCGCCGAAGTCGAGATCGAGACGGGCTACCCGGTTACCTACAACGATCTGCAATTGACGAGCTGGGCAGTTCCCCGTTTGCAGACCCTGGCCGGGCTGGATCGGGTGAGCACAATGGATGCGATTACCGGGGCTGAGGAGTTTGCCTTTTTCCAGCAGGAGATCCCGGGTTTCTTCTTTTTCCTGGGCGGGAAGTCGAAAGATGTTCCGTCATCTGAAGCGGCTCCTCACCACGCCCCCGACTTCTACATCGATGAGAGCGGGTTGAAACTGGGGGTCCGGGCCCTGAGCACCCTGGCGATGGAGTATCTCGTCTCGGGCCCGCGTCGTCCTGGCCGTGATTCGTAGTCACAATCACTGACCGGCTCGAAGAAAATGAAACGACACGTAACGCTGACCGAACAGGTTCCTCCCGTACTGCGCCTGGGGCTGTCCACTCGGGGCAACACGCACCTGACTTCCTCGGACGTGCGGCTGGCGATGGATCGCGGAGTCAATTATCTCAACTGGTGTGGGCAGGAGGATGGATTGAGCCGTGCAGTGGCCCGGCTTTCTCGAGAGGAGCGCGAGAGAGTGGTCGTGGCCTACCAGTTCTCGGCCCGGACAGCTGCCGCTGCAGAGAGTGAGCTTGCCGGTGTGCTGGAGACCCTCGACACGGATTACCTGGATGTTCCCACGCTTTACTATGTGGAGTCCGAGCCGGAGTGGGAGGAGATCTGTTCCCGGGGTGGCTCTCTCGCTTATCTGACGCGGGCGAAAGAGGCGGGCCGGGTCCGGATGGTTGGATTGACGTCGCACCAGAGGAAGCTGGCTGCCCGGTGGGCGGGAAGCGGAAGGCTCGACCTGTTGATGATTCGTTACAATGCTGCCCACCGGGGTGCCGAAGAAGATGTTTTTCCCGTTACCCGAGAACTGGACATTCCGGTGGTGGCCTTCACCTGCTTGCGCTGGCGTTATCTGCTCGAGCCCCAGCCGGGCGAGAACCCCGACCGGGTGCCCCCCGCAATGGAATGGTACCGATTTGTCGTGGCCAACCCGGCAGTGGGAGTTGCGCTGATGGCTCCCAATGGAAAAGAGGAACTCCTCCACAACCTGAGTCTGCTCGACGACTGGCGAGCGTCTGGCCCTGAAACACTGGCCCGGCTTCGAGTCCGCGGTGATCGGGTCCGGGAGCGGGCGGGAAACTTTCCCTGAGAGATCCCGAGAGTGGGGGGGCCTCAGGGCGGGAAAGCGGGAGAGGGCTCATGGCTCCGGCCGGGAATTTAAACGTTCTCCGCCCTGAGCCCTCTCCCACTTTCACTCCACCACCAGGCTTCCTCGGACCTTGAAAGCCGGCAGACGGCCATGTCAACCTTATCGGTCGCAGCCTTGAGTCCTCTTCCGCTCTCGGAATCCACCACCAGAGTTCCTCCCACTCTCGGGATCCGACCACTGAGGATCCTCCATCTCTGGGTCTCGGCGCCACGGTTTTGGTTCGGATTCAATCTGGAGTTTTGGAATGTGAGATTCTGCGAGGTTGACAAGCTCGCGAGACGATCACTAGACTCGCGCCAGATCCCGCGCCCGGAGAAACCTTGTCAAGTTCCCAAGCTGCTCCCGAGACCACCAGAGAAGATCTCATTAAAGGGATCGGACTGAAGGCCGGGGCCACGGTCGTGGGAATCGCCGCAGCGTCCGCTTTTAACGAGTATGTCCCTGTGGGGCACCGTCCGGAGGACTTTCTTCCGGGAGCGAAAAGTGTGGTGGTTGCCGGGGACATCGGACCTACCGCGGGAGCCTGGCGTTGTCCCGATCACCGTCTGATGGAGATCACCGGATACGATTTCCGGGAGAATGTGGCGGTGCATGTCATGGCAGACTATATTGAGGGTGAACTTGGCTATTACGCGGTGCAGGGGCCCTCTCTTGCCACGACCGGCCACACTCCTCTCATGAGCATGATGCTGGCGGCCGTGCTGGCGGGCCTCGGAACTCGAAGTCTGGCTGCCAACATCATTCTTCATCCCGACTACGGAATGCTCTATTACGCCGCGCTGGTGACAACTCTTTCCCTCACTCCTGACCATCGTCTGGAGGAAGATGCCTGTCCTGCTCCTTCCTGCGTGGTGATGTACGAGAAGCTGGGGACAACTCCCTGCCTGCGTGCCTGTCCCGCAGCCGAGGGCGGCTGCCTGGATGGGGAGATCGACGACAACGGTCGCATCAAGCACTCCCACTACAATCGGGAGCGCTGCCACGCGCGGGCGATGACCTATGGCATCGGAAGTGTTCAAAAGGCCCTGGTCGACATCATCAACGAAGATGACCCCGGCGCTCGAAAGACGATGGTTTACTCGGACTTCTTTACCGATGCGTTCGGAGGGCTGACGTATTACAAGGACAGCGTGGCTCAATGCTTCGAATGTATCCGGGTCTGTCCGGTAGGAAAACTGCACCGTGTCAACAAGAAGTAGGCCAACTGGAGGTTCACTCCGTGAGTGATCAGCAGGACGACAAGTTCTTCGACCAGTGCAAGATGAAGGCCAGCGCCTTTGCCCAGCGTATCGGTGCGCTCACCTGCGGAGTGGCTGACGTGGAGGCGTTTGTCGAGGCACCGGAAGGCTACCGCCCGGAGGACCTTTTGCCCGGAGCCCGGTCCGTGGTGGTGATCGGTGGAAGCCCGCCCCGGGCTGGAGATTGGATCAGCCCTACACCCGAGTTACAGGAGACGATGGGAACCGGGGACCGGGTCAACAACATGGGCCGGAAAATGGCCAAGTACATCGAGAATGAGCTGGGTTACTATGCACTTTTCGTCCCTCCCGGCTTGAGTCGAGGCAATCGTCCCTTCCTCAGTATCATGTATGCGGCCGAGCTGGCCGGTTGTGGAAGCCGTAGCCTGGCGGGACCGATTCTGCACCCCGAGTTCGGGATGCTGTACTACACCGCTGTGATCACCACTCTGCCCCTCCCGCCGGACCGGAGACTGCAGGACCGGGTTTGTCCCTCTCCAACCTGCGTCGAGATGTGGGAGGAGCAGAAGACGGTCCCCTGTATCCGTGTCTGCCCGGCTAGCGATGGCGGGTGTCTGGATGGCAAGCTCGCCGAAGACCGGTATCAGGACCGAACCTATGATGTTCACCGATGTACAACTCGTGTATACGACCACTGGATACCCCGCTTTCAGAAGACACTCGAGCAGGCCCTGAACGTAGACGACAAGGAAGCCCGCAAGATGATCCTCTACGGCACCGCATTTACTCGGACCCTCTGGGCGATCACTTACTCTGCCAGCAATCAGGCCCAGTGCTTTGAGTGCATGCGAGTCTGCCCGGTGGGTCTCGAACATCGCACTAAGAAGTGAGGCGACTCAATGACTTTTTTCCATCTAGACCCCGAGACCTACCAGAAGTACCGGGATCGGGTTCTGGAACTCAGCAACTCCATTCAGGTCGACATCAACGAACATCTTCCCGCCAGTGAGCGAAAACGAGGGCTTTCGGATCGCGAAATTGCCGATCGTCTCGAACTCGAAGAGCGCATCGTGACAGAGATTCGCTGTGTTGGGGAGCGGGACTACTACGGGCTGGACGAATGGGAAAAGGCCATTGAGTTCAAGCGCAAGGCTTGCCGCGACTACGTCGAGAAGAAAATTGGCTTGAAAAGGAGTACCTAGCGGCCCACGGGACTTTCACCACGGGATACTAGCGATCTATTCAGAAGCCAGTTTGGCGGTGATCAGGTCACGGAGCACATTTTTCTGAACCTTGCGGGCGGCGTTCAGAGGCAAATCGTCAATCCACTCCAGCCTCTCGGGCCATTTGTACTTGGCCACTTCCTTTTGGGCCAGAAGCTGTCGAACCTCGTCTAGACCACAAAGAAGGAGTCGCCGCCTTTCGCGAGCGAAGGCGCCCCGTGTTCAAAGGCAGATAGGGCTGCTAGCGTCCCTCGAAAACCGCCTTGCGCTTCTGGGCGAAGGCACTGACCCCTTCTAGCGCATCCTGGGTGTTGAAGAGGGAAGACATCAGATCCGCCTCCAGAGCCAGCCCGTCGTCGAGGCCCATTGACCCGGTGGCGTGAACTAATCTCTTCATGGCGCTGATGGCGATGCTGGGTCCGGTGGCCAGCCGCCGGGCGAAAGCCTCCGTGTCTGAGATAAGCTGATCAGCCGGGAAGAGTCGATTTACGAGCCCCAGTTCCAGAGCTTCTGCCGGGCTCACGATCCGACCAGTGATCATCATCTCGAGTGCCCGAGCGGGCCCGATGAGCCTGGGCAGCCGCTGGGTTCCCCCGTTTCCGGGCAAAAGACCCAGAGTGACTTCGGGCAAACCCAGTTTGTAGTCTCCTTGGGCCGCGAAGCGCAGGTCACAGGCGAGAGCGATTTCCAGGCCTCCTCCCAGGGCATATCCGTTGATAGCAGCGATGAAGATCTTTGAGCTCGCCGGCATCCGGTCCAGCGTTGCATGGCCGGTATGGATCATTTCGATATTGGCCGCCGCGTCGTTGGCGGCGAATGCCTTGATGTCCGCCCCTGCACAAAAAAATTTCTCCGAGGCACTCTTCAAGATCACGACCCGAACTTCGGAACTCTCTTCCGCCTCATCGATGGCCCCTTCCAGGTCGCCCAGGGAACCGATTTCGTAGCTGTTCGCCGGGGGGCGATCCAGGGTGATGGTGCCAACATGATTCGAGGCCGAGAACGTTACAACCGGGTCTGCCATCAGAGGATCCTCCTTCGCGCTCGAAAGTACTTAATTCCAGTGTCATTGCTAACACCGCATGGCAATACTGTCAATCAGAGCGACTACGTCGTTTGTTTGTCAGTCTCTGCCGAGTGTGGTACACGGTTGACGACTCCATTCGATCTGGGATCAGCATGAAGCTCGAGTTACCCGGAAACTACAACGTCAGTGAAGTCCTGTTCCACAATCTCGAGGTGGGAAGAGGGGACAAGACTTGTCTGACGGTCGGCCACGAAAGTATGAGCTATGGTGAACTTGCCGCTCTTGCGGCTCGAGTCGGTAACGCCTTGAGATCCCTCGGCACTCAGCCCGGCGCGCGTGTTCTACTACTGCTGCTGGATGGCTTTGAGTTTCCAGCTGCCTTCTTCGGTGCCATTCGAGCCGGATACGTACCGATTCCAACCAATACCTTTCTGCCCGGCGCGGACTTTGAGTATTTCCTGCGCGATAGCCAGGCCGAGGTGGCCATCGTCAGCGGCCCCGTTCTGGAGCCCTTCGACCGGGTACGAAAAAATGCGTCTACCCTCAAACATGTGGTCGTGGTCGATGACGCTCCTCCTGCAGGTGCGATCTCCTGGAAGGAGTGGGCCGGCGCAGCCTCGACCCATCTGCCGCCGCTGGCGGCCGGGCCTGCAGAGCCGGCCTTCTGGCTCTACAGTTCCGGCAGCACGGGCGCTCCCAAAGGAGTGGTTCACCTTCAGCAGGCCATTCCCTACACGATCGAATGCTATGCGCGGGGCGTTCTGGAGATGGACGAGAACGATCGCGTCTTCTCCGCTTCCAAGGCCTTTCATGCCTATGGGCTTGGAAACAGCATTACCTTTTCTCTGGGGGTCGGAGCCTCTTCGGTACTTTTCCCAGGCCGCCCGACTGCGGACGCCATTTTTGCCGAACTGATTCGCCATCGACCGACTCTCTTCTTTACCGTCCCAACCGCGTATGCCGCCATGCTGGCGGCGCCTCGCGAAGAGCCCGACTGGGATTTGAGCAGCCTGCGGCTTTGCGTGTCGGCTGCCGAGGCACTGCCTCCGCAGATCCTGCGACGCTGGGTAGAGCGCTTTGAGGTGGAGATCCTGGACGGAATCGGCTCCACTGAAATGCTTCACATCTTCATCTCCAACCGGCCTGGTCACGTGAAGGCGGCGTCCAGCGGGACGCCGGTACCCGGTTATGAGGTCCGGATTGTGGATGAATCCGGCATGGCCGTGCCCCCCGGTGACTCCGGAGATCTGCAGGTTCGGGGTGGGAGCGCTTCGCCTTATTACTGGAACCGGTCGGAGGCCGAAGGGAGTCGGGAAGGCGGCTGGAATGCGACGGGGGACCGCTACCATTGTGACGAGGAGGGCGCTTATTTCTATGAAGGCAGATCCGACGACATGCTGAAGGTGGGGGGGCAGTGGGTCTCGCCGGTGGAAGTCGAAAATACTCTGATGCAACATCCGGCGGTTCTGGAGGGAGCCGTTGTGGGCGCCAGCGACGGGGCCGGGCTTACCAGGTCGAAAGCCTTTGTGATCCTGAATGAAGGCTATGCTCCTTCTGAGGAGCTGGTGGGGGAGCTGAAGGAATTTGCCAAGTCCAGGATCGCTCCCTACAAGTATCCTCGTCTCATCGAGTTCGTTGATGAACTCCCGAAGACGGTTACGGGAAAGATTCAGCGCTTTCGGCTCCGGGGCTGATCGTGAAGGTTTTCACGTTCCATCACGTTCCTTTCACGTGGCCGGGTCATGAAAGTGGGAGGCAGGCTCAGGGCCCCCCAGAAACACGACAACCAGTGGATGCTAAACTGGTACCCGGAGGATAGAGCGAATGGCTTTTGGAGAAGGAATCAGGATGCCGACCCCCGAACAGTCCCCTCCAGGACGTGACGAGGAGATGCCCGTGGCCGAGAGGCATTACGTGTTGAATTCACCACTCCGGCCGCCCTTCCCGGAGGGCCTCGAAAGAGGACTCTTTGGCATGGGCTGCTTCTGGGGTGCCGAAAAGAAGTTCTGGCAGGCTGCCGGGGTGTTCACCACAGCAGCCGGGTATGCCGCCGGCTACACCCCGAATCCCACCTATCGTGAGGTCTGCACGGGGACGACCGGCCATACAGAGGTTGTTCTGGTCGTTTTCGACCCCTCTCAGACCGGTTACGAGCAGATGCTGAGGCTCTTTTGGGAGAACCATGATCCGAGTCAGGGGATGCGCCAGGGGAATGATGTCGGAACCCAGTATCGCTCCGGGATTTACTGCTTTTCCCAAGAGCAGATCCAGGCTGCTCTGGCCAGCCGTGACGCCTACCAGATTGAACTCCAGCAGGCAGGCTACGGTTCTATAACGACGGAAATCCTGGCCGCTCCTGATTTCTACTATGCCGAGGATTACCACCAGCAATACCTGGCCAAGAATCCGGGCGGCTATTGTGGACTCGGGGGGACCGGCGTCAGCTGCCCTGAGGGTGTGCAAGCCTAGCAGCCCTTCGTGTCCTCCTTCTTTCGATAGCTCCATTGCCCCGCACAAGGGGGACAGAGTAGACTGTCGCCCCATGCCGCTCCACTACGCCAGTCTCGTGGACGTCGCCGACCAGATCCGACGGCGAAAACTGTCACCGGTGGAAGTAACGAAGGCGCAACTGGAGCGCATTGACTCGCTCGAACCAAAAGATCAGTACGGAACCTACTTCTGCTCTTTCCTGGAGAACGGGCTGAGCGTCACGGGTGTGGACTAGGCGAAGGCGAACCTGCTTCGACATGAGTTGTCGGGCCAGGTTCATCGGGTTTTCCAGGATATCGATCTGCTGGCGTGCCCATCGGTCGCCTACAAGGGTTGCCGCTACGACCCCGCAGACGCCTACGGTGGCGTTGACCTGGAAGCGAAACTGCTTGCGGGAGTTTCCATCTGCTGTCTGGGTGTTGAAACCCGTTTCACGATGCCCTTCAATTTTTGTGGATATCCGACCCTCTCTCAGCCCTGTGGGTTCTCCACCGACCGGTTGCCCCTGAGCCTGCAGCTGGTGGGACATCCCCTTTCGGAGTCGCTTCTGTGCCGCGCCGGTCATGCCTACGAGAAGGCCACCCCGTGGCACGCACAGCACCCGCCTGTATGATTCGTCTGCTAGGGGGTCAGAATTGCCCGGACAAAGGGGGACAGAGTAGACTGTCCCCTATATGAAACACCCCGTTTTTCGAGCTCCAGAACGTCACATCATTTCCCGTCGAACGCTTCTTGCCGGAGGAGTTTCGATCCTGGCCTCGGCGTCAGCCGGGTACGCGCAAAGAAGCCGCAGCCGGCCCGGGACTCCGCAGTTGCACTAGGAAAGTCTGGTGGATGTCGCCGAGCGGATCCGACGACGAGAGCTGTCGCCGGTGGAGGTGACGAAAGCCCAGTTGGAGCGCATTGGTGCGCTCGAACCAAAGCTGAAAGCCTATGTAATGGTGCTTGCCGACCGTGCCCTGGCCCAGGCGGGGGAAGCTGAGCGTGAGATTCAAGCAGGAAACTATCGAGGTCCTCTGCATGGGATTCCGGTGGCGGTGAAGGACCTCTACTTCACTTCCGGCCTGGCGACAAAGGGTGGCAGCGGAGCCCTTGCGGATCATATTCCGAGTTACAACGCCACTGTCGTAGAACGATTCGCCAGCGCCGGGGCGGTGCTATTGGGCAAGCTGAACACGACCGAAGGCGCTATGGTTGGATACCACCGGGATTTCGAGGTTCCCCGTAACCCGTGGGGGGAGGACCGCTTTCCCGGCTGGTCATCCAGCGGTTCGGGGGTCGCGACTGCGGCGGGTCTTTGTTACGCGTCGCTGGGCACCGACACGGGCGGTTCCATCAGAACGCCGTCGGCGGTGAACGGGATTGTCGGCCTGAAGCCGACCTGGGGACGTGTGAGCCGCCATGGGGTTCTCGACCTGGCGCCGTCTCTCGATCACGTGGGTCCCATGACCCGAACGGTAGCGGACGCCGCTGCTGTGCTGGCGGCTCTGGACGGCCGCGATGAGCATGACGCCACCAGCCTGCCCAATCCCGTCCCGGACTACCTGGAGGAGATCGATCAGGGTATCCAGGGAGTGCGGATCGGCTACGATGAGGACTATGTCGCCCGAGGTGTCCAGGGGGAAACGGCAGCGGCGGTTGTGTGTCCAGCTAAGGCTGGTGTGTTCGGCAGGAGTCAGTCCTGCCAGGGTAAAAGTCAGAAGCTCTGTAGCTTGGATGGCAGGGTGGAGGGAAACTAAAGCCTTGAAGCCCATCGACAAAACCATCTATAGGGTGGTGAGCGAGTCACTGGGCCGTAATGCAAATGAACGCAGAAGTGGCCTCGAAAGTGCGAAGCCTCGGAGGCCGAGCCTGCAACCGTAGGGTGAAGGCAGCATGGACTTCCGCAGACTGACTGAAGCGGTGGTCCACTCCGGCGGGGTGGAAGCGGCGGCACGGTGACAAGGACATGCCAAGCAACTGGAGAAGCCCTCCTCGTCCCGTCGAGAAATCGACGGAGAAAGGTAGGCCGTATAACCGGCGACACCGGGAAGTCGGCCGAAGACGAGAGGGTGGCGGATGGGTCTGTATTAGCTGTGAAGCGGGGTAATGCCTGTGGAGCGAAGGGACCCAACTGTCGGTAGTTCCTCAGTCGACAAAGGGAGGCAGGGGCGAGATGATAAAGGCGTCCGACAATCTGCAAGACCTGAGACGGAGGATATACGTCAAGGCGAAGGCTGAACCGTCCTGGCGTTTCTGGGGGTTGTACGTCCATGTCTGCAAAATGGAAACCCTTCGTGAAGCCTATCGATTGGCCAAGAAGAACAAAGGAGCCCCCGGAATCGATGGGGTTCGCTTCGAGGCCATCGAAGAGAGTGGAGTAGAGGAGTTTCTCGAGCAGATCCGGGACGAGTTGACCTCACGCAAGTATCAGCCGCAGCGGGTCCGGAAGCAGGAGATTCCGAAGGACGGGGGCAAAGCTCGCGTTCTATCGATCCCGACCATCCGGGACCGTGTGGTCCAGGGAGCGCTCAAGCTAATCCTGGAACCCATCTTCGAGGCGGACTTCCAAAAGGGGTCCTATGGCTATCGCCCGAAGCGGACCGCTCATCAGGCGGTTCACAGAGTAGCTCAAGCCATTGTGGAGAACAAAACCCGGGTGGTGGACGTGGATTTGAAGTGCTACTTCGACAACGTCCGGCACGACATCTTGTTTGAGAAAGTGGCAGCACGCGTCCAGGATCGAGAGATCCTGCACCTGCTAAAACTGATCGTGAAAGCGAGTGGCAAACGGGGTGTTCCTCAGGGTGGAGTGATTTCACCGTTGATCGCTAATCTCTACCTGAATGAAGTGGATCGGATGCTGGAACGGGCCAAACGGGTCACGCGAAGTGGCCGCTACACGTATGTGGAGTATGCCCGGTTCGCCGATGATCTGGTCATTCTCATCGATGGCTATCGGCGGCATGCTTGGCTTCTACGGGCGGTACGCCAGAGGCTCCGGGAGGAGTTTGCCAAACTCCGAGTCGAGATCAATGAAGAGAAGAGTCGAATCGTAGACCTGAGCAAAGGGGAAAGCTTTGGATTCCTGGGCTTTGAGTTCCGCCGTGTGCGCAGCTTGCGGGGACGGTGGCGGCCGCATTATGTGCCCAAGCTGAAAAAGCGAACGGCACTGGTGCGGAAGCTCAAGGAGATCTTCCGGCGCTTTCAATCCCAACCTATAGGGCGGGTAATCGAACTGATCAACCCGATTCTTCGAGGTTGGGTCAACTACTTTGCGGTAGGGCATTCGAGTCGATGTTTCTCTTTCATTCGTGACTGGGTGGAAAAGAAGGTGCGACGGCATCTGATGCGTGCCCGGAAACTCCGGGGCTTCGGTTGGAAGAGGTGGAGTCGGCGCTGGCTGTATCAGGAGTTGGGCTTGTACGATCAGTACAGGGTTCAGCGCTTTCAGCCCCGCCGATAGCCAAACCAGCTCGATAGGTCTCATAAGCCCTTTCGTGAAGCCGAGAGGAAAGCGCAGTGCGGGAAATCCGCATGCTGTGTTTGACGAGGCGGGAGCTGGAAACGGGGCCTGAGATGGCTACCGCGCCAGCTCTCGACCCTACCAGAGGGCCCTTCGAGATCTGGAAGAGCTGGGCGGATTCGTGGTCCGGGCCAGGATGCCGACATTACTCGGTCACGGTAGAGCCTGGAGGACCATCTGCAGTACTGAAGCCGCTGCCGCACACGCTCGCACATTTCCCTCCCGCGCCGATCAGTACGGTACCTTCTTCCGCTCCTTCCTGGAGGACGGTAGGAAGGTCAGCGGAGTGGATTACGCGAAAGCGAACTTGATTCGGCGGGAGATATCCGGCCTGATTCGGCGCGTCTTTCAGGACATTGATCTCCTGCTGTGTCCTTCTGTCGCCTACGAGCCCTGCCGCTACAATCCGGCAGACGCCTACGGCGGTATTGACCCGGAAACAGAGACCCTGGCGGGGGTTCCCTACTCCTGCCTCTCGGGCAGCAGCCGTTTTACCGGCCCCTTCAATTTTTGCGGGTACCCGACGCTCTCGCTGCCCTGCGGATTCTCCATAGACGGTCTGCCCCTGAGCCTGCAGCTGGTGGGGCGCCCGCTCTCCGAGTCGCTCCTGTGCCGTGCAGGGCACGCCTATGAAGGGGCCACCCGTTGGCATGCACGGCATCCGCCTGTGTGATCTGTCCCGTCCCCCTATTTGGCTCCCGGCCTTGCAACCAGCGCAGCAATCCAGCAGGATGACTCCCGGAGTCGATCGGCCAAGATCATTCGTTATTCATGACCTTCGAGATTCTAATCCTGTTCCTTCTACTGGCGGCTGCGCTCGTCCTTTTCCTGCTCGAGTGGCTCTCCGTCGATGTCGTCACGCTTCTTCTCCTCGTGGCCCTGGTTCTCTTCGGAATTCTGACTCCGGAGGAGGTCTTTTCGGGCTTTGCCAATGAAATCATTATCATTCTCTGCTCGGTCTTTGTCCTGTCTGCCGCCCTCGTTAAAACAGGTGTGATGAACTGGCTGGGCCATGCCATCCACGCCCTGGTCGGTGGGAATGAGTTTCGAATCCTCGTCTCGGTGATGCTGCTGTCAGCCGGCCTTTCAGCCTTTCTCAGCAACACGACTGCCGTTGCAATTCTCTTGCCCGTGGTGCTGGGGCTCTCAAGGGAGAGCCAGGTCAGTCCGGGAAGGATTCTGATACCACTGGCTTTCGCCTCCATGCTGGGCGGCACCTGCACCTTGATCGGAACCTCCACCAACCTGGCCGCCAGCGGCATGATCCTGAAAATGGGAATGGAGCCCTTCTCTCTCTTTGAATTCGTGCAGATCGGCCTGGTTCTGGTCCTGGTCGGAACTCTCTACATGGCCTTCCTGGGCCATCGGCTGTTACCCCGCACCGCCCCGGCCACTCTCACCGAGGAGTATCGGATCAAGGAGTACCTGACAGAGGTCATTGTGCCCGAGGAATCCGCGCTGGCCGGGGGAAGCCTGGAGGAGGTTCCTCTCCTGGATCGGGGCGTGACGGTCCTGTCCATTCAGCGGGGCGAGCGAAGGATTTACCCGGGGCCACAGAGAAGGCTACGCCAAGGTGATCGACTCATCGTTCAGGCCACCCGCGAGGGCCTCCTCTATGTCCGGGAGACTCCCGATCTGGTGATTCAGGCCGATGGGCCTCTGAACGACACGGATCTGGTGACCGATTCCATTCAACTGGTTGAGGCAATTATCATGCCCCGGTCCACTCTGATCGGTCATACCATCAGGCAATGGAAGTTTCGGCAACGCTACGGGGTTTCAGTCCTGGCTCTGTACCGTCAGGGAGTCAGTCTGGTGGAAGGACTGGCAAGTCTCCGCTTCAAGGTGGGGGATGTCGTCCTGCTGCAGGGCCCGGCCGATCGCCTGTCGCCCTTGCAGGAGGCTCGCGATCTGTGGATTCTGGAAGAGAGCGAGCACACGCTTTTTCGGAAGCGCCGCGGCAGCTACGCCCTGGGGGCCCTGGGGCTGGCCGTCCTGCTGGGAGGGCTGCAGGTGATTCCGCTTTCCATCGCCTTTCTGCTCGGAGCTCTGGCGGTCATCCTGCTCAAGTGTGTCACTGTGGAGGAGGTCTACGGCTTCATCGAGTGGCGCCTGATCATCCTGATCGGGGGCATGACTGCCTTCGGGCTGGCCATGCAAAAGACGCAGGCCGATGGTTACCTGGCCGACCTGATCGTGGAGTGGGCCCTGCCCCTGGGGTTGTACTGGGTGCTGGCCGGGTTTGTAGTTCTGACCATGCTGCTGACCCAACCCCTGTCCAACGCGGCCGCAGTTCTGGTGGTGCTTCCGGTGGCCATTGCCACGGCCGGGCAGCTGGATGTGAACCCGCGGAGTCTGGCCGTTCTGGTTACCCTGGCGGCTTCGGTCTCTCTGATTGCTCCCTTTGAACCCGCCTGCTTGCTGGTGTTCGGTCCCGGCAAGTATCGGTTCCGGGACTTCCTGATCTCGGGCCTGCCCCTCAGTGCTATTGTGGTTTTGCTGCTGCTGCTGTTGGTGCCGGTTTTCTGGCCGCTTTAGTTCGGGTTCTGGGTTCTAGGTTCTGGGTTCTGGAAAGTGGGAGAAACCTCAGGGCGGAGGACGTTTAAATTCCCGGACGCAGCCCTGAGGTTTCTCCCACTTTCCTGACGCCGACACTTAAATCCCGGTCGCGGCCCTGAGGCCCTTCCCACTCTGGTTCTGGAATCTGGAAATCTTCTATCGGTCGGCCGGGTAGTAGCCGGTGCGGCACTGGACGATCAGGCCCTTCTTCTTGGTCAGGAGGCTGATCTTGCGGAATCCTGTGCGAGCGGCCGCTGCCGGCGTGAAGCCGATACTGTACTGGTGGCGCAGCTCATCCTGGATCTGCTGGAAGATCTGCTCCAGCGTCTGCTTCTTGGTTACTTCGAAGAGCCGGCCGCCGGTCTCTACCGACAGCTGTTCCAGAATCTTCTTCCCATCCGGTGGCTGGGGCCTGCCCCCGGAGGGTGGATTGCCCCCGGGACCGGGGTTGCCGCCAGGTGGAAAGGGGCCGCCGCCTCCGCCCCGGCGCCTGCCCATTCCCGGGATGCCTCCCCCGCCTCTCCCGGAGCGTTTGTACATCTGGCTGTCATAATAGCGAATGCTGTAGACAATGGAATCGGCCCGTTGGGCCGTCTCAATGGCCTCTTCCAGGCTGATCAGGCTGCCCATGTCCACACCGTCCGAGACGACAACCAGTGCCGTTCGCTGGGACTCGCGTGGCAGGACTTCGTCTGCCGACAGGAAGACCGAGTCGAAAAGGACCGTGCCGATTCCAGCTCGACCTTGCTCGGTTGGGACCTGCAGATCGCCCAGTGCCTCCTTCAAACGTTGCCGGGAGTGCGTGAGGTCTTCCAGCAGCTCCACATCCACATCAAAGCTGAGCACGAAGGCCCGGTCTTCTTCACGTTCCAGGATCTGCTCGAAGAACTGGTAGCTGGCCTCCCGCTCCTTCTCCAGAATCCGGCGCTGACTCATGCTGGTGTCGACCAGCAGTCCTAGGGTCAGGGGTAGATCGCTATGCTCTGAGAAGAACTCGATCTCCTGGAGCCGGCCTTCTTCTTCCAGAATAAAGTCGTCCCGTCTAAGGTCCTGAACAAGTTGACCCTCTTGGTCCCGTACTGTGGCCAGGACGTGGACGACTTCGACGTCGGCCTGAAACGACGGTTCCTGGGCGGCCACAGGAAACTGGCCGGGCCAGGTCAATAACGCCAGCAGCAGTAGGGGTAATTTCCAGTTCATTCTGGAAGAATTCCGCATATCCGGAAGTCGGAGACCGTCAAATACAAATACGCCTGCTCATTCAGAGTGTTTCAAAGTAGGATAAGGGTCATGGCGGCTCGCTTGACACTGCTTCTCCTCAGCCTGCTGCCCACACTTCACTGTGCGGGAAGGGAGATAGCAAAACAACCTCCCAACATCATTTTCATCCTGGCCGACGATCTCGGATATGGAGAGCTGGGATCCTATGGCCAGAAACGGATCCAGACTCCCAACCTGGATGCCCTGGCAGCCGACGGGATGCGCTTCACGCAGCATTACGCCGGCTCGCCGGTCTGCGCCCCTTCCCGCTGTGTGCTTCTGACGGGCAAACACAGCGGCCACGCCTACATCCGTGCCAATGACGAATGGAGGGATCGGGGAGACGTGTGGGATTTCGCCAGAGCCGTGGAGGATCCTGGTCTGGAAGGCCAGAGACCTCTGCCTGCCGGGACCCGAACGCTGGGTACTTTTCTTCAGGAGGCAGGGTACAGAACCGGCATTGTGGGCAAATGGGGACTGGGGGCGCCGCTCACGGAGAGGATTCCCAATCAACAGGGATTTGACTTTTTCTTCGGATACAACTGCCAGCGCCAGGCCCACACCTACTATCCCCGACATCTGTGGAGAAACACCGAGAAGGTGTGGCTTGACAACGAGCTGGTGGTTCCCAATACCCGCCTGGAAGAGGGGGCTGATCCCTACGATCCGGCGAGTTATTCCCGGTACACACTGGAGCAGTACGCGCCGGATCTGATGCTGGAAGAAGCTCTCAGCTTTATCGGGGAGTCGGGGGACGAGCCCTTCTTCCTGTACTTCGCGACTCCCATCCCGCACGTTCCCCTGCAGGCTCCGCGCAGGTGGGTCGAGCATTACCTGAGAAAGTTCGGCGACGAAGAGCCCTATACAGGGGATCAAAACTACTTTCCCCACCGGTACCCACACGCGGCTTATGCTGCCATGGTTTCCTATCTAGACAGCCATGTGGGTCGATTGATCCAGCGCTTAAAGGATCTGGGTATCTACGAGAACACTCTGGTCATTTTCTCCAGCGACAACGGACCGACCTTCAACGGCGGAGCCGACTCCCCCTTTTTTGACAGCGGGGGCCCCTTTCGCAGTGAACGGGGATGGGGCAAGGCGTTCCTGCACGAAGCCGGAATCCGGGTGCCCATGATTGCCAGCTGGCCCCGCCGTATTCGGCCCGGATCGCAAACCGACCACATCTCGGCCTTTTATGACGTCCTGCCCACTTTGCTGGAGTTGGCCGGAGTTTCGGTCCCGGAAGACACCGACGGGATCAGCTTTGTCCCTACCCTGCTGGGAGCAGGAGAGCAGGTCGGGCACGAGTTCCTCTACTGGGAGTTTTCCAGCACAGGGCAGCAGGCGGTGCGGATGGGGAGGTGGAAGGGTCTGCGCAAGGGCATTCACGAAGGGGATCTGAAGATTGCTCTATACGACCTGGAAGTTGATCTACAGGAACAGCGAGACCTCTCTCAGCAGCATCCGCAGATTGTCGGGAAGATCCGGGAGATTATGGAGAAGGAGCATGTCCCTTCTTCAATCGAACGCTTCCGCCTCTTCCGCTGAACCGCTCACTGCTTAGGTGTGTCCGCCGGGCTCTTGACGAGGAGGCCGTCCAGCGCAGTCTTGAAGGCAGTGTAGGGCTGGGCGCCGCGGAGAGTTCGAACCACTCTCACCTTGTTCGGATTGTTGGCGTCGGTGAACCCGATCCCGAATGATGGCGTGGACGTCAGTCCGGCGGCCCGGGCGGCTGCCATATCCCTGCGGATGGCCTGGACGTGCTTGCCGCTCTGGAGGCACGAGTCGAACTCAGCCAGGTCCAACGGCAGCGCCTGTGCATAGGCCCTGAGTTGCTCTGGAGCCAGAGCTTTCTGGTTCCCAAAGAGCTGATCGTGCATCTCCCAGTACCGGCCCTGATCCCCGGCACAGGCGGCGGCTTCGGCCGCCTTAAAGGCCTGCTTGTGAATGGACTCCAGCGGGAGATCCATGAAGACGTATTTGATCTTGCCGGTTTCTACGTAGTTGGTTTCAATCTGTGGGACCGTCGCACGGACGTGTCTTGCGCAATACGGTCACTGGTAGTCCGAGAACTCGACAAGAGTCAATCCGGCAGCCGCATTTCCCTTGAACGGTCTGTTGCTCAAATCGAGTGTGAACTCCTTGGGAGGAGCCGGCCTGGTCCTCGTGTTTCGGAGCAGGTTGCTGATTTGCTGAAGCTGTACCTGGATGGCTTTTTGTCCAGCTTTGAGGGCTTGGATTTCTTTCTTCAGGTCTTCAATTTCTTGACTGGAAGCCTCTTGGCCGAACGAGACAGTGACGACAAGAAGTACCATCAGAACCAGCCCGCACAGTGTTTGGGTTTTGTTTCTAGTCATGCTCTCCCCTTGATCTGCATCCAGCCCTCGGGTCTCAAACAGGTCGCCTCCATTCTAACTGCCCGACCCGACTCTTCGCACGGAGCTGCTACACGCGGCCTGCTACTTTTCTACATACCAGCGGCCGAAGCGAACCTGGCTGGGGCCCAGGGAGCTGCCCAGGCAGGGCATGACAGCCAGTTGGTCTCCGTCGATCACCATGGTCTGGCCGATAATGTAGCGGGCCTCGTCGGAGGCAAAAAAAACAGCCAGTCCGGCTACATCGGCGGGTGTGCCTATGAAGCCTGCCGGCAAGGTCTTCTCAGCCTCCTGCCAGTCGAAGTCGGTACCCAGAGCTGCTGTGGCAGTAGTGGAGGACGCCCCCAGCTCCGTGGCGGGCAAACTCGAGGCCGATCTCTCTACCCAGCCCGGTTCCCGCCCCGGTGACCAGAACACGTTTTCCTTCCATTTTTCTCTCGCTTTGCATGGGAGTCCTCTCCGCTGTTTGTTTTCCGTTTCCCAGATGTGATCATATCCCCGCCAAAGATCGGGTGACAAACTGACACCGATCTGGGTCAGAACCGGGAGCGCCAGGTGGCGGTAGGGAAGGCTGGACCGAGCTAACAACTCAGCTCTCGCTGGCGCCCGGTTCTGATGGCATAATTGGGAATGCTGAAAGGAATGAAATGAAAATCACTCGCGTCAAGACAGTTGTCGTCAATGCCGAAATGCGAAACTGGGTGTTCGTGAAGGTCGAGACGGACAACGACGGTCTGTTTGGCTGGGGGGAGGCCAGCCTGGAGTGGAAAACACGCTCGGGGGTAGGGGCTGTGGACGATCTTGCTCCCATGATTGTGGGCGAGAATCCGCTGCAGATAGAGCACCTCTATCAGAAGATGTACCGGCAGGGATTCTGGCGTCTGGGAATCATTGGCATGTCGGCCCTTTCGGGCATCGAACTGGCCCTCTGGGACATCAAGGGGAAACACCTCGGAGTCCCGGTCTACGAACTGCTCGGAGGCATGGTGCGGGACCGGGTTCGCATGTATACCCACCTGGGTGGCGGTGAGATGAAGGCCGTCTATGAGACCTTCGATGTGGGCCCTCTCATCGATCTCACCCACAAAGTTCTGGAGCGGGGATACACGGCGGTGAAGGTCGTCTTCGTGCCTTATTCACGCCCATTGGAAGGTATTCCCAAGGTGAAGCAATTCGCCGCAACGATGGAGAAACTTCGCCTGGCGGTGGGAGATGAAGTGGACATCATGATCGATTTCCACGGCCGTACTTATACGGGGGCTGCCATCCAGTACATCAATGCGGTCGAAGAGTATTCACCCTACTTCTGTGAAGAACCGGTGACTCCCGAGAATGTGGAGGCACTCAAGATGGTGACTCAATCAACCAGAGTTCCGATTGCTGTGGGCGAACGGTTGGTCACCCGCCACCAGTTCAGACCAGTTTTCGAGGCCCACGCCGGCCACGTGATTCAGCCCGATCTCTGTCACTGCGGCGGCCTGTTCGAAGCCAAGAAGATCGCCGCCATGGCTGAGGCCTACTATATGGGAGTGGCTCCTCACAATCCGCTGGGACCGGTGGCCAACGCGGCCGCCCTGCACTTTGCCCTCTCCACCCCCAACTTCTTGATTCAGGAGGACATGCTGACAGATGTGCCCTACCGCTGGGATGTTGTGAAATCGCACCTGAAAACGGAGAAGGGGCACTGGCTTCCGACCGAGGTTCCGGGGCTGGGCATTGAAGTGGATGAGGAAGAGGCCGCCAAGTATCCGTTCCAACAGGAGATCATTCACCCGATAACGATCCGTGACGAGAACAATGCCATTGTAGACTGGTGACCGTAGGAGGATTCTCCGTGGTCCGATCCCGAGAGTGGGAGGGGACTCAGGGCTGCGTCCGGGAATTTAAACGTCCGCTTCCCTGAGCCCCCTCCCACTCTTCGACATCATGTGACATGCTCTCGTGTAGGGGAACCCTCCGTGGCCAGATGGTTCCTGCGACGCTGGAGCGCTGGCAAGTGAGTAACATGCAGCAAGTCAAAGCACAGGTTGTCTACCCGTGCCGCAGCATTGTCGGTGAGGGCTGTATCTGGGATCCCAGAGTCGGGGTTCTTTACTGGGTCGACATTCTCGACAGCAAGGTCTATCGCTTTGATCCCCGGAGCGGTTCGAACAGGGGCTGGGACGTTGGAGCGCACGTGGGTTGCGCAGCCCCTCGGGAAAGCGGCGGCCTGGTTCTGGCGCTGCAGACCGGTTTTGCGCTGCTGGACCTGGAGACCGGGCAGGTCTCGCGTGTAGCTGATCCGGAGGAGGGGTTGCCGGGGAGCCGGTTCAATGACGGAAAATGTGATCCTCAGGGGAGGTTCTGGGCCGGGACCATGGCCTATGCAGTCACGGAAGGGTCGGGGAGTCTCTACTGTCTGGACGGAGATCTGGAAGTCACGACGAAGATTCCGGGAGTGACCCTCTCCAACGGGCTTTGTTGGAACACGGGTAACTCCAGGTTCTACTTCATCGATTCGGCCACTTCGCAAGTCCAGGGGTACGACTACGATGCTGGTTCTGGAGACATTACTAACGGGCAGCTCGTGGCAGAGATTCCCGAGGAATTGGGAACGCCGGACGGCATGGCCATTGACGAGGATGGGTACCTGTGGGTGGCACTGTGGGGTGGAGGAAAGGTGATTCGCATCGATCCTGGCACGGGGTCTGTGGTTTTCGAAGTGCTGGTGCCGGCGGATCAGGTCACTTGCGCTGCTTTTGGGGGTGAATCGCTGGACCACCTGTACATCACCACCGCCGACTATCAGCGCTCTTCCCAGGACGTGGAGAGGCAGCCGCTGGCGGGTTCCCTGTTCAGGGCACAGGTGCCTTTCCGGGGAGTTGCAGTGCCTGCCTTCCGGGGGTAAAAACCGCTCATGATGACGCGACTCTCCAGCTACACAACTCCCACTCTGCTCGAGTCTTCCTCGGAAGTCTCAGCCCTTCCCCCCGCCGTGCGTCCCCTTTTTCGCCCTCTTCAGGTGGTTGGGCCGGCCTATCCAGTTCACTCGGAAGCGGGCGACAATCTGGCGGTTCACCTGGCTCTGGCCGAAGTTCCTCCAGGACACGTACTGGTAGTGGAGACGGGTGGAGCCGTTGAGTACGGTTTCTGGGGTGAGATCATGACCGAGGCCGCTATGGCGCGTGGTGTGGCCGGCCTGGTGACCGACGGAGCCGTCCGCGACACGCGTGAGATTCGCCAGCTTCGCTTCCCGGTGTTCGCCGCTGGAGTTGCCATAGCGGGCACCATCAAGCAATCGCGCGGACGCGTCAATCAGCCCGTAGTGGTCGGGGATTGTCGCATCCGACCTGGAGATATCGTTGTGGGTGACGATGACGGGGTCGTAGTTGTCCCTGCCGAGGCAGAGTCTGACGTCATTGAGAGGGCTCAGGCGAGGGTCGACAAGGAGAACAACCTGATCCAGCGGCTGCGGGAAGGGGAACTCACGGTAGATCTGCTCGGCCTGCGCGACCGAAAAGAGGAGAAATGAAAATGTCTCTAGGCCAATGGGGGATCATTGGATTCGGGGAAGTTGGATCGACCTTTGCCCGGCACCTTTCCGGTCAGACCGGAAGACCGGTAGTCGTCGCCGATCCCGTTCTTCACGACGACCCTCCGCCTCCACATGTTCAGCGGCGTCTGCAAGGGGTTTCCATACGACTTGCGAAAGATATAAAGGATCTGGTCAGCTCAGCCGACGTGGTGCTGTCGACCGTCACCGTTGGCGTGGCCGCGGGCGTCGGCAGGGAAGCGGCCCGGACCTGGCGGGAGGGCCTGTTCATCGACTTGAACTCGACTGAACCGGGCAGCAAGCAGCGCCTGGCCCGTTTGTTTCCGGGTGACAGCTACGTGGATGGATCGATCCTGGGAGCGATCAGGGGCCAAGGAGCAGCCACGCCCGTGGCGCTGGCCGGGCCACGATCCGGAGAGGCCCTGGAGGTCTTTCGGGAAGCGGGATTTCGGGCCTCGGTCACGAGTCCCCAGGTGGGCGGAGCCTCGGCCTTGAAACTGTGCCGGAGTGTCTTCATGAAAGGGCTGGAGTGCCTGTTCGTGGAGACGCTGCTGGCGGCCCGACAGTATGATCTGCAGCAGCCGGTTCTGGAGACGATCGAAGAGACTCTGCGGGCCTATGGCCTGATTCCAATGGCGGACATGCTGATCACGACCCACGCGGTTCACTGCGCTCGACGCGCCCGCGAGATGGATGGGGCTGTGAACATGCTCGAGGAGATGGGACTGCCTTCGGCCATGAGCGCGGCCTCGCGCAGCTTTCTCGACGACAGTTCGAAGACCGGCCTGGTCGAGCACTTCGGGCAGGTTGTCCCGGACCGTCTGGAAGAAGTTCTGGAGTTTCTGTCCGGGTACTATCAGGAGCAGCCCTCATGAGCCGTCTGGATGAGAAAGTAGCGATCGTCACCGGCGCTGCTCAGGGAATGGGACTGGGCACCGCCCGGGAGCTGGCCGATCGCGGCGCCGTTTGTGCCCTGGTGGACCTGAACTCCGAGAAGCTGGGAGCGGCCCTGGACTGTGTGAAGCAGATCGGAGCCCGGGCCTGCAGTTATGAGTTGGATGTGGCACGCAAGGAGCAGTGGGTGGAGATGACCGACGATCTGCAGACACGCTTCGGCTCGATTGACATCCTGGTAAACGCTGCTGCTGTTTTCGATGTCGTATCCTTTCAGGAGCTCACTGAGTCACAGTGGGATCGCGTCTTTGCCGTGAATGCCAAGGGGGTCCTGTTTGGTGTGCAGGCGGTTGCACCCCACATGGAGAAGCAGCGGAGCGGGAGAATCATCAACTTCTCTTCGCAAGCCGGCAAGACGGGCGGGCTGCTCATTGGTGCCCATTACTCGGCCTCCAAGGCGGCTGTTATCTGCATGACCAAGACCTTTGCCTCCGCCCTGGGGGTGACGGTGAATGCCGTGGCCCCCGGCATCATTGAGACGCCCTTCCTGGATGGTGTCCCGGGTATTGAGAAGTTTTTCGAGAAGATTCCGCTGGGTCAGAAGCCGGGAGATGTCTCTGACGTGGCCCCCGGCATCATTGAGACGCCCTTCCTGGATGGTGTCCCGGGTATTGAGAAGTTTTTCGAGAAGATTCCGCTGGGTCAGAAGCCGGGAGATGTCTCTGACGTGGCCAAGACGATTGCCTTCCTGGTCTCGGAAGATGCGCGCTACATCACCGGGGAGATTGTGGATGTCAACGGCGGTCTGCTAATGGACTGAAAGACAGGGAATCGGCTCTGTCAGGGGGTGCCGGAGGGGAGGCTGGAGGACTGCAGGCCGCCCAGGGTCCGAAGGGACATGACTGTGATGGAGGTGGCCGAATCGATCTCCAGGGTGCCCAGGAAGGGACCCGCGGCGAGTCCAAAGAACTGGGTGAAGAAGAGAGCCACCTGTTGATGAGAGCTCAGAAAGAGACTATCCTCAGCCACGGTCTCGGGGTCTCCTGACTCATTCCTCCGCTTGAGCCTGAGCCGGATGTCGGCGTTTTCCTGGGTGGGGTTCACAATGGCGAAGGCCGTGTCCAGAACGAGGCCGTCGCTGCTCACGTTCAGGATGTGTCTCAATCCGACACCCGAAGCTGCGATTCCAGCTTCGGCCAGAATGGAGGAGGCTGCGGTCTGCGTCTCGATCGCGGCGGCCTGGCCGGCCTCCAGCGTGCTGAAATTGGTGGCCGTTGTGAGTTCTCTGTCGCCCACGACGAAGGCCCAGGCGATCTGCGCTGGATCAACATTTGTAGGGTCGATCTCGAAGAGGCGGCTTTCCAGACGGCCGATCGTGAACGGGTGCCGGTCAGAGGTTACGCCCTCCAGGCTCACGGCCAGGGGCTCTCCGTCCATGGTGTTGAAGAACTGGAACTCGCCGTCCACGGCTTCGCCGTGAGGGTTGTTGACGATGATCTGGGTGGTGATGAGAAAGGGTCCTGCGGCGCCGAAGGGGATGTGGGGCAGCACGGCGGTATTGGGCAGCACCAGCAGGTCCAGGACTCCCGGATCACCTGCTCCCAGAGGACTGAGACCGGAAGCCGAGGTTTGAGTTGCCCTCAGATGGACCGGGCCGGGGTCGAGTGCGAACCGGCTGAAAAAGGAAATCATCGTCCCTGCCGGAAAGCTCTCCAGGATCTCCACGGTGAGGGTAGTGCTCTTTGTCTGCCCACCCTCGCCCAGGACCGACTGGTCCGGAGTGGGTTCGCAGGTCACCCGGGCACTTCCGGTATCACACTCGTAATCCACGACCGACTGATCCTCTCCAAGCTGGCTGACCGCGCCTTCAAAGATCAACTGGAGCTCGGGATCGGTGGCCGCGGCGCTCACTAAGGAGAAGGGCCCGACATCCGGCGTTTGGGAGGGGAGGTCAAAGATGTTCTCCGGATCCAGGAGTCGTTGCGTGAAGGCAACGAAGATAGAGAAAGTGTCCACCGGTCGCCCGCACACCGTCTCGGGCTCGGGCGAGCCGCTGTTGACACAAACGATTCGGTCCTGCTGGACTTCACATTCGGCATCACCCCACAATCGATACGTTTGGCCTTTCTCATTGCGGTGGATCGTTATGTCGATCGCCTTAGTGCATTGGTAGTACACATCGAAAAGGGGGAGTCCGACTTGGTCGGTTCGCTCGTCGTCGCGTCGGCAGCCGTCCACTCTCAAAGTGGCCTCGAGTCTGTTTCCGACCGCCACGTCGCTGCACCCGCGTCTGGTCGCGCCGTCGAACTTCCTGACCTGACATCCCAGGATGGGTGTGAGATGACAGTTCCCAGGGTCCCCGACATCGGAGTCGACGAGTTCGCAGCAGTCGAGTTCTCGATCTACCTGCACTTCAGCGGCATTCCCCGGCTGGTTGTCGGCCGACACACCACTGCCGCCGTCCTCGTTCACGACGGGGGGGTCAACCTCGACCCAGGCTGCCGGTACCTTCGCGCCCGCGTCGGGAGGCAAGGGTTGCAGTGAGCTGTAGTTACAACTGGACCCAAAGCCAAGAATGAAGATACCGAGACACGAGACCAAAAAGAACCCTGATCGCATCAAGCCACACCTCCGACAGCAGAACAGAGAAACTCTCACGTTGATACCGCCTGGGAAGGGAAGTGTCAAACAGGCTGGTGTTCTATGATCTCCAGATGGCGGGCGTTAACATAGGCCGGTATGAGAATCTCGAGTGATGTGACTACCTGTCCCCCGCTAGCCCGGATTATGCAAGAACCGTAATCCGCTGTTGAAAAAGGGCTCGAGAAGTGGCCCAACTCGGAAGCGGGCAGTTGTGACAGGCGGATTTGCGAAGAATATCGGTTGGCGAGGCGTTTGAGTGGTTGGGGGAGTGAATTTCAGACAGATCTGGGCCTGGATGAGTGTCGGAAGCGGTTTTTCGGGGAACTGGGAGAAGCTAGCTGGAGTTCAGGCGACTCAAGACGAGGTGAAAGAGGGGTTGTTCGGGAAAGGCTGAGGAAAGATGGACCCAGATGCGTCGAGTGGTTTGTCGGATCCGGGCCCCGATCTTGAGGACACGACGACGTAAGGTTTCGATTTCGAGCTTGTGCCAGGGGGTTCCGTGCAGATAGTCGCGCAGGCGCACGAACATCTGGTAAGCCAGTGCATGCAGGAGGAGTCGAAACTGGTTGGCCAGGAATCGATGACAGCTGAGTCGGTCCATGCTCAGATGATTCTTAAAGGCCTTGATGAAGTTCTCGGTCTGCCCTCGGTCGGTGTAGTGGTCATAAAGTGATTGGGAGCAGAGATCGTCCCGGTTGGTGACCACAAAGCGACGATTGATCCCGCGCTGATCGACCTCCACTTTGACAATGACGCGACGGGATCGATCCCAGCTGTTGGCTCGATAAAGAAACTCGTCAAACTGACGCTGTTTTTCCTCCCGCTCAACGAACCTTTCCCGAGTCGAATCCAGCAGGGGCTCGACCACTCGCTGCAGGCGAGGGTTGCGACTTAACCCAATGACATATTGGAGTTGATTCTCTTCACCTTCACAGAACTCGTAGAGCCGAGGCGTGGCAAAGCCGCTGTCGGCCCGAATCTCAATCTCGACATCCGTCCCCACTGCTTGTCGGATGGCCTCCACGACGCGCTTCAGAATGGGCACGATGTGAGAGGCAGCCCCCTTGTTGCCAGGTCTCAACACGGCACAGACCAGGTCTCCCGTGGCGGCATCGAAGATCAGCAAAGGATGCAGAATGTGGTTTCGGTAATACCCGTGGTAGAAGGCGAACTCCTGTTGGCCGTGAGTGTGGTCGTCGGTACTGTCCAGATCCAGGATGATCTTGGCGGGACGTCTCTTCTTCAGGGAGCGCACATAACGGCGTAGCAGCCACCGGCTCAGACGCATCAGATCCTTCTTGGTGACGGAGTTCTCCAAGCGGGAGAAAGTCGGCTGGGTGGCCAAATCGGGATCGCTCTCGGGCAACTGATCACAGACTGTCTTGAGCATCGGATCCGAGCGCAGCGTATCGGCGTCATTACAGTCTTCGTAGCCGGCCACGATCTGCAACACTCGTTGTCGGATCAACTTCAACAGGTCATGACGAATGTAGCGTCGGTCCCGGCTTTCCGCAATACACGAACTGAAGCCCTCGCACAATCGATGTTGCCGATCCAGCGATCCAAACAACAACCATCCTGCGTCGGAAGTGAGGCTCCCCCCATCAAAACGAGCTGTGATGTCTCTGTGGCTGTGAAATGGCAGGGTATTCTGGCAGACTGTTTTCAACATAGCCGTAGCTCCTGTTTAGGGTTGTTTTTATGTAAACCCTTTTATATCAGAGAGCTACGGCTTTTTTTCTGGACCCAAATCTCACTCGGATTCAGATCTCTTGCATAATCCGGGCTAGATGGGACCCCGCCTTGAAGATCGGTTTTTACGGTGCCGCCCGAACTGTGACAGGCTCGCGCCACCTGCTCACCGTAAATGGGAAAGACATTCTGCTGGACTGCGGCCTCTTCCAGGGCGGCCGCCGGAAAATGATCCGGCGCAATACCGGATTTCCGTTCCACCCGGAAGAGGTCCATGCCGTGATCCTCTCCCACGCTCACATTGACCACTCCGGAAATCTTCCCAACCTGGTGAAGCAGGGCTTTCGAGGTGAGATCCACGCCACCCCTCCAACCATAGGTTTAGCCCGCCACATGCTCAGGGACTCGGCCAGAATTCAGGAATCGGATGCTTCCTACTGGAACCGGCGCCGCGCCAAACAGGGCAAGCCGCCGATCGAACCTCTCTACACTTCCGAAGATGCCGAGAAGGTGCTCGAGCTGTTCGTAGCCCACCCCTGTGGTGAGACCTTCGAAGCTGCCCCAGGGGCGCAAGCAACCTTTTCCGTGGCCGGCCACATACTTGGTGCGGCGGTGACGGTGCTGGACCTGGAAGAGGCCGGGCGCATGATTCGCCTGGGATTCAGCGGCGATCTGGGCAGGAAGAACATCCCTCTCCTGCGCGACCCGGAACCGGTCCAGGATCTTGACTACCTGATCATGGAGAGCACCTATGGCGACCGGCTTCACGAAGCTCCCGAAGTGGCCTATGCGAAGTTGAAGGAGGTGGCCTCACGCTGCTGCGGGTCTCAGGGGAAGCTGATCATTCCCTCCTTCGCCGTGGGTCGGGCTCAGGACCTGGTCTACAACTTTCACCGGATGATGGACGAGGGCGCGATCGAGCGTCTCCCTATCTACGTCGACAGTCCTCTCGCAACCAAAATCACCCGTGTCTTCCGTGAGTTCCGAGAACGCTTCGATCGAGAAACCAGGGAGTTCATGGGAGAGGACACCCACCGGGGAGCGCTTTTTTTCCCGGAAGTGACCTATGTGAGCCGGGCGGAAGAGTCGAAAGCCCTGAACAAAAGAGACGATGCAATGATCATCATCAGCCCCTCGGGAATGGTCACTGCCGGCCGCATCCTGCACCACCTGCGCAGCAACATTGAGGATCCCAGGCACACCATTCTGCTGGTCAGCTTTGCCGCTCCTCACACCCTGGGCCGCCGCCTCGTGGAGAGACAGCCCACCGTGAAGATCTTTGGTGAGGAGTATCGGGTGCGGGCCAAGGTCGAGGTTATCAACGGCTTCTCGGGCCACGCAGACCGAGACGGTCTGATCGACTACGTGAGGCCGCTCAGGAACAGTCTAAGGAGAACCTTTCTCGTCCACGGCGAGGAACGGGCCGCCTTTGCACTCCGCGAGGGTCTTCTCGATGCGGGGATCCACAACGTCGGCGTTCCGGAGCTGAATGAAGTGGTTGAGATTTAAGCCGGCTTCTCGACGCCCCTGTGACTTTGACTTGGTTTAGCCGCCTCACTACACTGACCCCGACCGAACGCAGGTGCGTGGGCGGATTGAAGGAAGTAGCCTGAAAGGAGAAAAGATGAGAATGCTTCTCAACAGCGACTTGATCCGGACGGTACTCCAAACCACCCTTTGTCTTCTCCCGATTTTTCTGGCGGGGCCAGGTCAATCGGGCCTTTCGGCTGGCGGTCTCAGTCCCGAGCAAGTGATCCTCAGGTGGGAGCTCAACGATCTGCAGCTTTCCCCGGACGGCACGCAGGTCGCCTTCTCTGTAGAAGCTCCGATCCGGGGCCGGGGCCGGAACTACGACGTCTGGGTTTACAACCTGGACGAGAGTTCACTGCGCCAGATCACGGACTGGAAGGGCGCAGACTCCCGGCCCCGCTGGTCTCCGAATGGCGAGACCCTGGCTTTTCTCTCCAACCGCTCAGGGACAATGAAGCTTTACGCAGTGCCGGCTGGAGGAGGCGAGACCCGCTGCCTGACCAAGTCGGTGGACGGGGTGTCCTCTTATGCCTGGTCTCCCGACGGCGGGAGAATCGCCTTTGTAGCACCGGAGCCGGGCCGCAGGGGCGACCCCCTGGTGGTCGGGAAGTTCGGCTACGGAATCAATCTGGACCTCCAGTACTGGCTTCTTGATCTCGCCTATGGCACGGTTCGACAGCTCACCTTCGGGGAGCACCGGTTTTCCAACGGGGACGCCTCCCACCCTCCCTTTACCTGGGGCCCGGCAGGAGATCGGCTTTTCATTTCTCTGACGGACGACCCGCGCATGCACGTGTTCACCAGCAAGATCAGCTCATTGAACCTGAGCGACGGCTCTTTCCAGGATCTGGCGGCTCCGGGCGGCACCTTTGCAGACATGAAGGTCTCACCAGACGGAAAGTCTCTGGCCTATCGAGGGGCCCGAGAGGACGATCCCCAGCCCCGGGATGTGTACCTGATGCCGATCGCTGGAGGCCTAGCTCGCAACCTGACGGCCACCGACATCGACCGCCAGATCAAGTGCTACTCCTGGCAGCCGGATGGCAGCCTCATCGTCGTGGCCGAAGACGGCCTGGCATCGACCCTGTACCAGTGCGGCGGCGACGGTGGCTGCCGGCTGCTTCCCAAGTTTGAGGTCCACGTTTCCTCCCACTACTGGAAGAGTCAGACTCTGGTTGCCCGGCCGGGTCTGACGATGTTCATCGGTGAAAACTCCGTACAGGCAAACGAACTGTGGGTGTCCCGGGTACCGGGTAAGGCGGAACGTATCACGCGCTTCAACCGGGAGTGGGACCAGATCCCGGTGCAGCCCGTGGAGTCGGTCAAGTACGCCAGTTTTGACGGAAAGATCATCGAGGCGGGGCTCATCCGACCCGTGGGCTTTCAGCCGGGTAAGCGCTACCCGCTCGTCGTGATGCCCCATGGGGGGCCCTCAGCACGGTCCTTTGACCGCTTCGAGGGCCGAGGTCACATCCTGGCCTCCCGAGGTTTCGCCGTCCTCTACCCCAACTTTCGCGGATCCACGGGGTACGGGTATGAATTCCTGAGCGCCAACCGTTACGACTGGGGCGGGGGTGACTTCCAGGACTTGATGGCCGGCGTGGATTACCTTATCGAGCAGGGGATCGCCGATCCGGAGCGCCTGGGGATCGGCGGATGGTCTTATGGAGGAATCATGAGTGCCTGGGCCGTCACCCAGACGAACCGCTTCAAGGCGTCCGTGGCCGGAGCGGCGCCTGTGGATCAGGCCCTGCTGACCGGAGCCACCGACAGCTGGGTCATGTATTACGACATCTGGTACAAGGGGATTGCCTACGAAGATCCAGAGCATTACCGTGACCGTTCAGCGCTGACTCACGTCAAAAACGTCACCACCCCGACCCTGATTCTCTCCAACGGCCGCGACACGGATGTCTCCCTGGCCCACGGAATTCAGTTCCACCGGGCGCTGCGTTATCTGGGTGTGGAGACTCAATTCGTGATCTACCCGCGTGAGCCCCACTCCAGCCGCATGAACGAAGAAGCGCATCGCATTGATGTCATTCGGCGCTTCGTGGGCTGGCTCGAAGAGCACCTGAAATAGCGGGTCTTTTCTGCCCGGCAAGCTCCAGCCCACGCAGTGAGACTTGGCGCCGAGAATCGCTCAAAAAAAGGGACAGTCTACTCCGTCCCCTTTTTCTGATCAGAGAATGACCTCGAAACCCTCGAATTGAGGGTGCCCCAGCAAGGTTCCTTCCGGGGAACGCGCCTGGGAGTGTGCTTTCCGGAACGCTTCGGATTCTGTCCAGGCCTGGAAGGCTTCTCGCGATTCCCACACCGAATGGGAGGCGTAGAGAGTGGCCTCCTCAGTGTCGGCGCCTCGCAGCAGGTGGAACTCGCGAAACCCGGGAACAGTATCCAGGTACGATTCGCGCTGGCGCCACAGCTGTTCGAAGACTAATTCACGACCCTTGCTGACCTGAAAACGGTTCATTGCAATAAACATTGTCCCCTATTGTATTCATGAAAGGGAGTCCTTAAGATGCAGCTGAGGGAATCATCTTCTTTATCAGGGCTTCTAGACGCGGGCCGGCTGCTCAGCTCAGGACCCGGCCCTGCGCCTTGACTTTTGCCGAAAACAGAGGGAAGAAACCATCATGAAAGTCAACCGCCGCAATTTCATCCGTAGTTCCGCAACCGTCGCTTCCGGTGCGGCCGCCGCCACTGTCGGCACGACGAAAGCCGCCTCGGTCTGGTCCAAGACTCGGAGAGTCTCCCCCAACGATAAAATCCATGTCGCTTTGATCGGCTGCGGCGGTATGGGAAGGTACAATCTGAGAGATTCCCTAAGGCTCGACCAGGTCGAGTGCCTGGCCCTGGCAGACGTGGACGACGCTCAGGCCCAAAAGGGAGTGAGGGACGTGAAAGAGAGCCGCAATCACCGCCCGAACACCTACCGGGATTTCCGCCGCCTCCTGGATCGCGACGACATCGATGCCGTCATTGTGGGGACGCCGGATCACTGGCATGCCATCCCCACCATCCTGGCCTGCCAGGCGGGCAAGGATGTCTACGTGGAAAAGCCGCTGGCGACTTCCATTGAGGAGGGCCGGGCCATGGTCGACGCAGCCCGCAAGTACGATCGGGTGGTTCAGGTCGGCACCCAGTTTCGCAGCGCGGAGCATATGCAAAAAGTAGTGGAGTTTGTCCGTTCCGGGCAGCTGGGAAGGATTCGCAAGGTCCGGACCTGGGCCTATCACGACTCTCTGGGCCCACTGGGGAATCCGCCGGACACGGATCCTCCCGACACCGTGGATTATGATTTCTGGCTGGGCCCGGCACCGAAGCGTCCTTTCAATCCGATGCGATTTCACATCAAGTACCGCTGGTTCTGGGACTACTCCGGAGGCGCCACGACCGACTATGGGGCCCACGTAATCGACGTGGCTGCCTGGGCCATGGGGGAGGAGCCCATCGGGGCTTCCGGGTTTGGCGGCAACTTCGGCTATCCGGACGATATGATGGAGACCTTTGACAGTCAGGTTTCGACGGTTCAGTTCCCCTCCTTTACGTTACTCTGGGAGCACCAGCTGGGGAACGGCATGGGCCCCTGGCAGCACGACCTCGGCATCGAATTCCACGGCAACAGCGGAGTCCTGGTCGTCAATCCCGACGGCTGGGAAGTTCGTTCCGAAACGAAAACCAAGCGGGGAGTGCCGAGAGAGTATCGGATGAAGGGAGTCCCCTGGCAGCCGAAGACGCAGGACTACCACTTCGACCACGTCCGCAACTTCGTGGAGTGCCTTGAATCTCGCGACAAGCCCAACGCAGACATCGAAGTCCACCACAAGACGGTGAATAGCTGCCACCTCGCCAACATCGCCACCCGGCTCGAGAGCGCGGTTTCCTGGGATCCCGCCGCCGAGAAGATTGGAGGAGACCCACGGGCCAAAGCCATGCTGGGGCGCAAGTACCGAGCGCCCTGGAAACTGCACAGAGTTTGACTTGAACAGTGGCGCGCACGAACAGTAAGCGCGCCGCAGCTCGGACGGAAAAGGAAGTAATGACCATGATCAAGAAAACGATTCTCCTGGCCCTGGCCGCGGCTCTGGTATTCCTGGCCGGTGTCATGGTTGCGCAAAAGAGTAATCCGCTGACCATGAGCCTCATGAGTCACGAAGAGGCGATCGTCCGGGAATTCGAATGGGGGACTTTTCACACCTATCACGGGGACGCCGAGACCTATGGAACCAGGGGGACCCTGGTGGCCGTTGCCAAGATCAAGCCGGGTCACGAAACCCATCCGCCGCATCAGCATCCTGAGGAAGAGTTCATGATGGTGCTGGAAGGCAAAGGCACGATGTATGTCGGAGAGGAGAAAATTCCTACCCAGAAGGGAGACGTACTCTATACATCACCCTGGGACTGGCACGGGATCAAGAACACCGGAACCGAAACACTTAGCTTTGTGGTGTTCAAGTGGAACTACAAGGGAGTTCCACCGCCAATAAAGCCCTCCCAAGACAGCGATTAGATTGAGAGGTCAGGGCTTCCTGGATCCGGTCTGAGGTCGATCAGGCGGAACGACCCCAAGAGAGTGGCAGAATCCGCAGTCGGTGGGTACGCCGTCGGACAGGTGGCAGCCGACACATGCAGCCATGCTCATCGGCTCCTGATCAGCCAGCGTGTCTTTCTCCTCGACTTTCCCATGGCAATCGCTGCAGTGGGTGCCCGCCTCCATATGGTGGCGATGATTGAAGAAAGTATCGGCTGCAAGAATGTATCGACGTGCCCACGGAATCAGCTCGCCGCGCTGGTGAAACTCAAGAAGCCGGCCGAGATCGGCGCCCTCCAGGGACATCCCTCCGTGGCAAACCATACACACGGAAGAGGAGGGGAGGCCCGCCTTCGATTCAGTACTTGCGGACGGATGGCAGAGGCGGCACTTTGTTCCCAGTTCAGAGTGGACTCGGTGACTGAACTCGATGGGCTGAACAGCCACCTCTGTCTTCTCTTCACCGCTGCGAGATTGAATCGGTAGAGAGACCAGCAGCGCAGCCAGGATCGGGGCAACAGCCAGGATCACCACGCCGTTCGACGGAAGGACCCTCATCACCGCCGGCCGGACTCTGAGCCATTCCCCGCATCCAGATCCTCCAGCGCAAAGGCGATCAGTGCATCACTAAACCGGCGAGTGTACTTGTTCCCACCTCCGGCAGCGATCACGATGTACTGTTTTCCGTTGGTGGGTCCCAGATAGGTCATGGGAGACGCAAAGGCCGGCGCGTCAACTTCTGTTTCCCAGAGGACTCTTCCAGTTGTCTTATCGAAGGCTCGAAAGCGGGAATCGGTTGTCCCTCCCGCAAACAGGAGCCCACCCCCGGTGATGAGAATTCCACCAAAGTTAGGCGTTCCGGTGTCAGGATGACCGGTCTCGGCCAGCTCTTCCACCGTTCCCAGCGGCTTTTCCCAGACAATCTCTCCGCCGTTGAGATCCACGGCCACGAGTGCGCCCCAGGGGGGCTGCTGAAGTGGATAGAAAGTCTCCTGGTCCCGAAAGAAGGGCCGTCTGGCAATCCCGAAGGAGGGGAACTGGGCCAGGTAAGCGAGTGGACTTTTCTCGCCCCCGTCCACCATCTGGATCACCGTACCCAGGTTGGTTACGCTGGTATAGAGCCACCCCGTTGTGGGATCGAAGCTGGCCCCTTGCCAGTTGGCGCCACCGTTGAGTCCGGGGAAAAACAAGAGCGGCTCCAGTCCGGGTGGGGAGTACATGGGGCCAGTCTTGACTTTCTCAAACCATCTGGCGGCCTTCTCAGCGGAGCCGGGGGTCATTCGGCTCAACTCCTCCTTAGTAATCGATTGTCGGGCGATGGGGGGAGGCTTGACTGGAAACGGCTGGGTGGGCCAGGAGTGCTCTCCCGGAACCGCGCTCCGGGGAACCGGTCTTTCCTCTACTCCGAATATGGGCTCCCCGGTTTCCCGGTCCAGGACGAAGACAAATCCCATCTTGGTCACCTGGGCCACGGCATCGACTCTCTTGCCGTCTTTCATCACCGAAACGAGATTGGGCTGAGATCCGATGTCGTAATCCCACAGATCGTGATGGACGGTCTGAAAGTGCCAGATCCGCTCCCCTGTGTTGCCGTTCAGGGCCAGGACCGTATTGGCAAACAGGTTTTGTCCGGGTCGGTCGCCCCCGTAGTAATCGTAGGCGGCCGCTCCCGTGGCCAGGAAGACCATTTCGCGTCGCTCGTCTACACTGCCGGTGATCCAGGCATTGGCTCCGCTGCGTTCTTTCCAGGAGTCTCCCCCCCAGGTGTCATGGCCGAATTCACCGGGTTGTGGGATCGTGTTGAACTTCCAGATCTGTTCACCGGAGCGCACATCGAAAGCGCGAATCGCCGGACTGGGTCCGACCGGAGCTTCCACCAGGATGCTCGGGATCACGAGGTTCTTGTAAACGGCCGGCGCCGATGCAATTCCGAAACGGTGACGAGGATACTGGGAGGCGTACCGCTTTTTCATGTCGACGGAGCCGCCTTCGCCGAAGTCTGAACACGGTTTCCCGTCGGCTGCCTTCAAGCAGAACAGTTTGCCTTCCAGGGTCCCGAAGAAGATGCGGTGATCGTCCTTTCCGTCACTCCAGTAGGCGGCGCCTCGATTGATAAAGAGATTGTGTTTTTGGTTCCGATCGATCTTGGGATCGAAAGCCCAGAGTTCTTTCCCCGTCTCGGAGTTGAGGGCCACCACGCGTGCGAAGGGCGTCGTCACATAGAGGATCCCGTCGGCCATCAAAGGTGTGCCTTCAAAGCAGCTCAATGTCCGGTACTGCGATCCATCGCTGACATCGCCCGTATGGTACGTCCAGGCCCGGGTCAGCTTAGAGAGGTTCGCCTGGTTGATCTGGCCCAGCGGGGAGTATCGCTGCCCGCCGGCATCGCCTCCCCAGTAACGCCATTCCCCCGGGTTGTCCTGGGGTTTCGCTTCCTGGAAGGAGCCACCCAAGCAGACCGGCAAGAGCAGGCATAGTCGCCGAAGGGCTCCAGGTCGACAGCCAAATCCGGGTACCACCATCGCCCCGAATCTTACCAGACAGGCGGGCTACCTCCCCAGGTTGAACTTGATTCCTCCCATCAGAGTCCGTGGCAGGCCAGGGCGGACTCCTGCAGGCCTTCTAGCCACAATGTAGGCCTGATCGGTCAGGTTTTGTAGCGTTACGAAAAGAGTCGCTGCCTGTTTCTCGGCCTTCAGGTCGTATTCTCCAGAGAAGCCGAATACTAGGTGGGCGTCGGTACTGTGCCGGTCGGGAATGGCTCCCTGGCCCGCCTTCGTGCGCATCCGGCTGACCAGGCTGGAGTCCAGATGGAGACGCCACCGGGAGGCCTCCAGAGAAAGTCCAGCGAAAAGCTGGTGTCGGGCCAGATAGGGAATATGATCTCCTGCCTGTACCGTGTCCCAGGGTTGGAAGTCACTGTGGAAGTCCTGCAGAAACTGCCCCTCCGTCAAGGTGTAGGCAAAACGCAGCGGAAGCCGGAGTCTGCCCAGGCGGGAACCCAAGAGATCAACTGAGCCCGAGACCTCTGCCCCCCACACATGGGCCTGACCGCCATTGTATAAGGCCCCTTCACCAGCGCCTCCAGAAGCCAGCGTGTCGGTTCCCAGGAGATTGCTGTAGTCATTGAAAAAGCCGGCCGCCTGGAACTCGAGGCCATGTCTGGTCCAGCGAAGGCCGCCTTCATAGTTCAGGCTCAGCTCGGGTCGGGTCTCTTCCGCTGAGCCGGGTCCGGGAGGGGAAAAACCTCTGTGCAGACCCCCGAACAGTTGCAGATCAGCCCGCCACTTGAAACGGAAGCCGACACCCGGAATGAAAACCGAGACCTTGTTCGGGCGAGTCTCTGTGGGAGTCCCGCGCTCCGGATCGCTGCCGGCAAAATCAGTCCGCAGCAAACTGATGGTTTCGAACCGGAATCCGGGCGTCACACTCCATCTTCGTCTCTCCATTGTGTTCTGAGCAAAAACCGCCAGGGCCGTGGCATCACCTATACGGTTGGACTGGCTTCCCGGAATGCCCGAGCTGGTGGAAACCATGCGACCTCCCCGCATCTGGAAACCATCTTCGTGCTGGAAGCGATCTTCCTGATCCTGGTGATAGCGCAACCCGATTTCGAGGAGGTTTTTCGAACCCCCGCTGTCCAGGTGGACCCCAACCACTGATTGGATTCCCCTGGAATAGTAGCGCCGGTTGTTGGCTCGCACATTCAGGGCGTCTTGCTGACTGTCGGCGCCCTTGAGGACCGCCAGCTCGTTGGAAAATCCTTCCGGGTCTTCCAGAACCTCGGATATGTCCGATCCCGCGACGCTCTGAAGCTTGTACCAGTTACGACGGAAAACGTTACTGTAAGCGGAGGTCGTGATGTCGAGCTTCTGGGAGGGAGCCAACAGATAGGTCAGCTGATACTGCTCGTGATCCGAATCGAAACGGTCCCGCTGGGAGGCACTGTATCTTCTCAGCGGATCCCGATCGAAATCTTCATCCGTGAGGCCCAGGTAAGTTTCTCTGGACTCTTGAGAAGTCCTCCCCACTTTGAGTTCCAGTTGCTGATAGACGGAAGACGACGCAGCGCTGTTGAAACGGACTTTGGCCAGATAATCTCGGATCTTGGCACCTGTGTTCCCACCCTGGTCAAGCCGTTTGAACCCATCGGTGGCAAGCTGGTAGGTCTGGAGCAGCCACCCGAAACGGGCACTCGAATTGCCGGCCATGAGTTGAGCCTTGCCTGTCCCATGGTCACCGGCTCCGAGGCTTCCGTTCACTTCAAAGCGGCTGGGAATGTCGCGGGAGACCAGGTTGATGGCGCCGCCGTTGGTCCGCGGTCCGTACTTGATCTGACTCGAGCCCTTGCGCACCTCCACAGCTTTCATTCGCCCGGCGACGGGGAAGTAGTAGGCGGCAGGCACAGCGTAGGGTGCCCGGTGAGATCAATACTCCGTCTTCCATCAGAGTAATGTTGGAGCTGCGTTCGGAGCCTGTACCACGGATCCCGATGTTGGGTCTCAGGCCAAAACCATCCTCCTCCTGGATGTTGACTCCGGGCACCTGGCGCAGCAGCAGGTGAATGTCGTCGAAGGCCAGGTTCTCGCCTTCGAGTCGATCCAGATAGTGCCCCGAGCCGGGCAGGCGAGCGACCCCGGAAGCATCACCAATGACCATGATCCTGTCCCGAACAACAGCTTCGGCCACTGCCAGCATCACAATCTCCATCTCGACTGAGCCACCTTCTTGCAGGAAGAGATCCCGCGAGGCGCTCCTGAAGCCTTCTTTCTCGAAGGTCACCCGGAGTCTGGAAGCCTTCTCTGTTTCAAAGTGAAAGCAGCCCTCCTGATCGGTCTGGGTCATGGACCCGTCAGGCGAGCTCTGGTTTTCCAGGGCAACGAGCACATTGGGGAGAGGAGCACCGCTTCGATCGACGATTTCGCCCCAGATCCGGATTGGACCTTGACCTCCGAACCCTGTCAGGCAGGCGAGAAGAAGGACCGACGGGAGGGGCAGGAGATTGAGAGCGAGAGTACTGAGCTTGTGCTGGACCACTTGAACGCCGGTGCCTTACGGGGATGAGTCAAGATGTTCGGAGACAGCCCACCGATCTAATTGAAATTGAAAATCATTTTCAAAAAGAATATAACGCGGCGGATCGAGAGAGTCAAATGAAAGCCTCGCAACCCGAGAAACTGAGGTAGCGTCGTATAGCTGGTGTAGCGTAGCGTCAGCTGAGGGGGTGATCCCGCCTCGACAACAAGGAGAAGTATGGAATACGCAGACGCCATCCGCCCTGAAGAGCATGCTGTCTTCAAGTCAGACAGGATGGGGAAGAGCACGATCTTCAGATCCGATCGTATTCTGGTGGGACTGAACGCTTTCGAGCCCGGGCAGGAGCACCGCCTCCACGCCCATGAGGGGATGGACAAGGTCTATCACGTGCTCGAAGGAAAGGGCCTTTTCTTGCTCGCGGATCGCGAGATCTCAATGGAACAGGGTTGGATGCTTGTCGCCCCGGAAGGCATTCTCCATGGGATTCGGAACACCGGGGATGGGCGGTTAGTCGTGCTGGCTGTACTGGCCCCGGCTCCGTGAAAGAGGCCCGGGTCAACCCGAGCCTCCTTCACCAATTTCAGTGGGTCAGTCGATTACCAGCGGTTTCGGCCACCACCGCCGCCGCCGAAAGATCCGCGGTTTTCACGGGGCTTGGCCTCGTTGACCACTAGAGTCCTGCCCTCGAGCTGAGAATTGTTCAGCTTCTCCATGGCAGCCTCGGCTTCTTCCTGGCTTCCCATTTCAACGAACCCGAACCCTTTCGAGCGGCCGGTCATCCGGTCGGTGATCACCCGGGCCGACTCAACGGTCCCGTGCTCGGCGAAAAGTCCTTCCAGGTCCGCCTCGGTGGTCGCGTATGGCAACCCACCTACATACAACTTGTTGCTATTCATATTCTCCTCCAAGAGAATCTATAGTTGTCTTCCATTCGCGAGATTGGTCCGGCAAAGCGAGGCAGAATACGGGAAACTGGCGCTTCCGCGCCACAGTCCAGCTGCTCTTGAGTTTTGTTGGGCTTTTTTCGCTAGAGGTGAGACAGTACGAGCCTTCTGTTTGATTTTCCAAGCTCCTTCAGGAGGCCCAGACCAAAGAAGCACTCTAAGAATACGTGGCTTGCGGTGATCACGTCAAGCCTTCCGGTCGCATCTCCCTACATGGGGTCGTTCGTCGGGACGGTGATGTCCCCATCTCTGACGACCAGTCTTCGCGATACGTTAATCTGGTGTTGGGTGATTAATCCTCCGGGGTCAAGCGAGGCGGCAAATACGAGTACGGCACCGGGTTCCACATCCTCTGGATGGAGCGATAGCGTGGCCTTCCCAACACCGCCAGATTCATTCGAAACCGGGTCAATGGTTCTCGCGACACGGGCAATGCGAATTGCCCTTGCGTCCAGGTCGATTCTCGGATCAGACGCTTGGATCAAGCGCGGCCAAAAGAGATGCAGCTCGATATTCAGGTAGTTGTAAGGCGTTCCTTGAAAATGGAATTCGCCGTTTGCGTTGCGCTGCAGGACGAGAGAGGCTACTTGAACACTCTCGTCCTCGCCTTCGGACCATTCTCTTAAGGTCTCATCCGAGACCAAGTCAGTAGTGGTCTCAGCACCCGAGATTCGCTCGACGTTATAAAAGACCTTGGTGGCTGCTTTCGCCAAGACTCTGAGGGGCATTTGATGACCTCTTTCTTAGTACTGCGCACCTGCTCTGGCGGGACTGGACATAATCGTTCCCTGTCGCGGACCCATCCATGCCCGCGCTACAGAGACCTTCGAGAAAACCAAGGCGGCCGCCCTGCCCGAAGGCGTTCGCAAACAACCACTAACTATCTGAAGTGATGTTCCATCGCGCGAGAGAATTCGAAACTTTCGAATAACGTTATCAGGCCGAATAGCAGAGCAGGGTAATCAGGTTGATCTCATCCGGCTGGATCGAGCTCAGCCGATGCGGATCTTCTCGATCTTTTTTTCGTCCACGCTAAATCCCAACCCCGGACCCTCCGGGACGACCAACTCTCCATCGCGTACGTCGGCGGGCGGATCAATCAACTCCTGGGTCCAAGCGTGGTCGGGCCTTGAGCCGGGAAACTCCTGCACCAGCAAGTTGGGAATCACAGCGCAGACATGTGTTGCTGCCCGGACCGCAACCGGACCCAGCCATCCGTGCGGCGCCGTCTGGACACCGTAGCTATCGGCCAAAACCGCCATCTGATAGGTTTCGAGAATTCCGCCGTCATTACCCACCTCGGGCTGCAGGACCTTCAGCACTCCCGTGTCAAGCCATTCCTTGGCTTCTGCGACGGTGCGATGCATCTCGCCTACCGCCAGGGGAATCGAGGTCCCGGCGGCCACTTTGGGCAGCAGCTCCGGGCGCCCGCGCTGGGTCGGCTCCTCGAAGAACAGCGGATCGAAGGGTTCAAGCAGCTTGGCGGCGGCGATCGCCGATTCGACACTGGTGTAGCGTCCGTGTGCGTCGATTGCGATTCGCATCTGCTGGCCTACCGCGTCGTGAATGGCGCGAACCTGCTCGACTTCTTTCTCCAAGGTTGAAGTCGGCGGAGCGCCGACTTCGACGAAGGGGTCCCACTTGAACGTCTTGAACCCCATCTCCATGGCCTGAACAGCACTTTCAAGGCGGGAAGAAGTGTCGCGGCCGGTAAACGTGCTGTGGTTGGCATAAAGCGGAATTCGCTCACGCACCTTGCCTCCCAGCAAGCCGTGGACCGGAAGAGCCGCGACTTGTCCGAGTATGTCCCACATCGCGATCTCAATCGTGGACAGGGCGGCGAACCACTCGAGGGTCGAGCCTTGAGGCCAGAAACGCTGCCGCAGAGCTTCGATCGCCAACGCATCCGAGCCCTGAAGCTGCTCGCCGATCCCGCGAACGAGGTCGGGGATCTTGAGCTTGCCTTTCTCCAGCATCCAGGCGTAACACTCGCCATAGCCGGTGATCCCCTGGTCAGTACGCAGGCGCGTCCAAACCCAGGGGTGTTGTGCCGGATCGGAACGCCCGTGCAAGACCAGCGGCTCTACCAGGCTGATCTTGACACGTGCAGCATTTCGCTTCGCTGCCGCCGCGAGTTTACTTCCAAGGGCTGCGCCGACACCGGACGCTGTAAGAAGCCACTCTCTTCTGTTTATGTTCATGGTTTACCGTCCCTCTTTTCATTATGGTCTGTTGATTGTAGAATCCAAGCAGTTCATTTTTTTGACCGGAAGAGCTCTCAGGAGTGAGACCCAGGTGTCAGGCGAGCTGACCAGACGCGGATTTCTCAAGGCGGGCGCCGCGACCGTCACGGCCACGGCCTTCGGCTTCGACTTGAAGCCCGCCCTGGCCCGGGCTCGCGAGCTCAAGATCTCTCGGACCACTCAGACCCACAGCGTCTGTCCCTACTGCGCCGTGGGATGTGGCGTCGTGATTCACACTCTGGGTGATCGGGCCAAAAATGTGAAGGCCTCCGTGGTTCACGTCGAAGGCGATCCGGACAACCCCATCAACCGGGGAACTCTGTGTTCCAAGGGCATTACACTCAAGCGCTTCATACTGAGTGATCGACGTCTGACCCGGCCTCTCTATCGCGCCCCGGGCTCTGATCAGTGGCAGCCGATTTCCTGGGAAACAGCCTTCCAGCGCATGGCGAAGCGGATCAAGGAATCGCGTGATCGGGGATTTCAGGAGCGTGACGAGTCAGAGAGGATTGTCAACCGTCTGGCCAATGTGGCCCTGATCGGCGGATGTACGGACACCAATGAGATCAACTACTTGCTGGGCAAGTTTCGATTCGGCCTGGGGATTCAGGCTTACGAAAACCAGGCACGCCTCTGACACGGCCCCACGGTGGTCAGTCTGGCCGCCACCTTGGGCCGCGGTGCCATGACCAACGGCTGGACGGACGTGGCCAACACGGACGTCGTGCTGGTCATGGGCGGGAATCCGGCCGAGAATCATCCTGTGGGCTTCCGCTTCGTCGTGGAGGCCAAACGCAATCGAAAAGCCAAGCTGGTCTGCATCGACCCCCGGTTCAATCGAACCGCCGCTGTTTCCGATCTCTACGTTCCCATAAGGGCCGGCTCCGACATCGCTTTTCTGGGGGGACTGATCCACTACACCCTTTCCCGCGATCTCCATCACGAAGACTACGTTCGGCTCCACACCAACGCTGCTTTCCTGATTGGGGAGGGATTCGATTTCAACGAGGGGTTGTTCTCGGGCTGGGACGAAGATCAGAAGAAGTACGACAAGTCGAGCTGGCGTTACGAACTCGACTCGCGCGGTCACGCCCGCACAGACCCGAGTCTGGAGCATCCGCGCACCGTCTTCCAGCTTCTCAAGCAGCACTATGCTCGCTACACCCCCGAGAAAGTGGCCGAGATCAGCGGCTGCTCGGTCGAAGAATTCAGACGCGCGGCCCAGATGATCTGCTCCACGGGCCGTCCCGATCGGCGAGGCACGATTCTCTATGCCCTGGGCTGGACCCAGCACAGCCACTCCGTCCAGCTCATCCACACAGCCGCCATGCTGCAGCTTCTGCTGGGCAACATTGGAGTCCCCGGAGGTGGCATCAACGCTCAGCGCGGCCACTCCAACATCCAGGGCGCAACCGACCTGGGCGCCTGGGACAAGCTGCCCGGGTACCTGGGGGTTCCTCGGGCCCAGCAGACAAGCCTGGCCGGATACCTCCGGGCGAACAGTCCCCGGGCTCTCAGCAACAGGTCGATGAACTACTGGCGGCACACGGACCGCTTCATGGTCAGCCTCCTCAAGGCCTACTACGGGCAGAGCGCCACTCGCGAAAACGACTTTGGCTATCACAATCTGCCCAAGATCGGAGAAGGAGAAAACCACAGCTGGGGATTCATCTTTGACCGGATGCTCCAGGGAGGTTTCGAAGGACTGATCTCCTTCGGGATGAACCCGGTGGCGAACGGCCCGAACTCGCCCAAAATGATTGCTGCACTGGGTCGCTTGAAGTGGCTGATAGTGGCCGAGTGCTTCGATACGGAAACCTCCCGTTTCTGGGATTCGAAGAAGCTGGCCGGCGAGTACTATCCCAAGGCCCGGGACCCGGGCGACATCGATACCGAAGTCTTCCTGCTTCCAGCCGCCTGCTCGGCTGAGAAGGACGGAACTTTTGTGAATTCCTCGCGCTGGCTGCAGTGGAAGTGGGCTGCCGTGGACCCACCCGGTGAGGCCAAACGCGACCAGGAGATCATTGCCCGGCTCTTCCTGGAACTGCGTCGACTCTACGCAGAGGAGGGGGGCACAGCTCCCCAACCGCTCCAGGATATTGCCTGGGACTATGCCAATCCCGCCTCGCCCGACCTGGAGGAAGTGGCCCGGGAAATCAACGGGCGAGAGATCTCGAGCAGGCGCCAGCTTGACAGCTTTGCAGAACTCCGAAACGACGGGTCGACACTGTGCGGTAACTGGCTCTACTCTGCTTCGTACCCGGAAGATGGAAACCAGATGGCACGACGCGGACGTGAGGATCCCAGCGGGCTGGGGTTCTACCACCAGTGGGCCTGGAACTGGCCGCTCAACCGGAGAGTTCTCTACAACCGCGCCTCGGCGGATGAGCAAGGGCGTCCCTGGGATCCCCAGCGGGCCGGTATCCAGTGGGACGGACGGCGCTGGACTGGAGACGTACCCGACTACGGTGCCAGGGCAGATCCAGACTCCGCCGGGGCCTTCATCATGCTGCCCGAGGGTGTGGCCAAGCTCTATGCGGCCGATTTTGTGGAAGGCCCCTTTCCGGAGCACTATGAACCGGCAGAATCGCCGGTTGCCAACGCCATGCATCCCGGCGTCAGCAGCAATCCATTGGTTGTCGCCTTCGGCGGCGACCTCGATCCTCTGGGAAGCGCCGAGGAGTTCCCCTATGTGGCGGTTACCTTCCGCTTGACAGAGCATTTCCACTTCTGGACCAAGCATGTGGACGCCAACTCGGAGCTGCAGCCGAGCTTTTTCGTGGAGCTGCCCGAGGAGCTGGCGGCCCAGAAAGGGGTGGCCAATGGAGAGCGAGTCCGCGTGACCTCGGCCCGGGGAGCGGTTGAGGGGAGTGCTCTGGTGACGCCCCGACTGCGGCCGCTTCAGGTGGCGGGCCGACGGGTCTACCAGGTCGGCATCCCCATTCACTGGGGCTTTGTAGGCAAGGTCACGGGACCTCTCGTGAACAACCTGAGCCCGTCGGTTCTGGACCCCAATTCAGGAACTCCCGAGTACAAGGGCTTCCTGGTCAACGTCGAGAAGGTTTGAGCGAATGAGCAAGACGCCAATCGTTGCCAAGCTGATCGATACGACGACCTGCATCGGCTGCAAGGCCTGTGAGGTGGCCTGCCAAGAGTGGAACGATCACGGGTTTACCCTGTCAGACAACCCGGGCACCTATCAGACCCGGCCCGATCTGGGCCATGACTTCTGGAACCTGATCTATTTCAATGAAGTCGATCGCGACGGCAGTTTCGCCTGGTTGATGGCCAAGTACCAGTGCATGCACTGCGCGGACCCGGGTTGTCTCGCCGCCTGCCCTGCACCGGGAGCCATTTTCGTGCGGGACAACGGAATCGTGGACTTCGATCATGATGCCTGCATCGGATGCGGGTACTGCATCACCGGTTGCCCTTTCGATATCCCGCGATTGAGCCCCAGGAATCAAAAAGTCTACAAGTGCACTCTCTGCTCGGATCGCGTCGAGGTAGGTCTGGAGCCGGCCTGTATCAAGGCCTGTCCCACCAACTGTCTCACCTTTGGGACTCGCGAAGACCTTCTGGAGAAGGCCGAGAACCGAGCCAATGAGTTGCGCTCGGATGGACACGAGAAGGCGGGCGTCTACAACCCGGCCGGAGTGGGCGGCACCAATGTGATTTATGTTCTGGCCCAGGGAGACACGCCGGAAGCCTACGGCTTGCCGGCGAATCCGGAGGTGCACTGGGCAGTTCGCTTCTGGAAAGGGCCTCTCAAGTGGTGGGGGAACCTGCTCCTGGCCGGGGGGATCCTGGGAGCCTTTCTACACTACCTCCGTTTTGGTCCGAAAAGTGAAGATGCCTGAAGAAAGACGAATCCTACGCTTCAGCTTTGCCGAGCGCGCAATTCACTGGTTGTCCGCACTCAGCTTCCTGTACGCAGGATTGAGCGGGCTGGCCCTGTGGACTCCCGGCCTCTACTGGCTGTCGATTCCTCTGGGAGGCGGGGAGATGGTTCGAGGCTGGCATCCCTGGGGAGGAATTGTCTTTTCTGTTGTTCTGGGCGCGATGTTCCGCGCCTGGGCGGGCCAGATGATCTTGTGCAGGGAAGACAGGATGTGGCTGCGCGCCGCCCACCGTTATGCCGTTCACGACGAGTCGGGACTCCCCCCGCCGGGACGTTTCAACGGCGGACAGAAGATGCTCTTCTGGATCCAGGCACTGTGTTGCCTTCTGCTTCTGCTCAGTGGACTGGTTCTGTGGTTTCCAGAGTCCACCTCGCAATCGCTTCGCCTGGTGGCTGTTCTCATTCATCCGCCGGCCGCCCTGATTTCGATTCTGTTCATTATCCTTCATATCTACATGGGAACTGCTGCGGTTCCGGGTTCGCTCAGAGCCATGATTGATGGCCGGGTGAGCGACCGGTGGGCAGCTTCCCACCATCCCCGATGGCACCAGGAGATTTCCGACCGTTAGCCCTGCGGCGAGCCGCCCGGGCACGGGAGTTGGCTGAACAATTTGAGGCTTCGCGGGAAGCCCTCCACTTCGCAGCGGCCGTTTGCAAGTTCCAGAGTGAGATTTCCCTTCAGACACAGCACTGGGAGGATCTCGCCGCTCTCCGCGAGCGGGTGGTGAAGCAAATTCAGAAGATTGGGCCTCTGCCAGTACGGGAAGCGGCTGCTGAACTGGACAGCGCATCTTTTCAGACTTCTCTAGAGAAGTACTGGTACCAGAAGGACACAGCCTCTCCGGCCAGCCTTGCAGCCCGCATCGTTCTTCAGCCCTACAGCTTCCAGCGAGCCCTGGGACGCGAAGGCGCGGCGCCCGACCAAGCCCCCAATCGCTGTCCTTCCTGCGACCATTCCCCGCAGGTGGGCATGTTGCGACCTTCAGGCCATGGCAGTGCTCTCAGCCTGGTCTGCTCCCTGTGCCTGGTGGAGTGGCCCTGCAGGCGGGCAACCTGCACTGCATGTCAAAAGAGTGGACAGGGAGTGCTGGACTTTTATTCCTCCCAAGAACTCCCTCACATCCAGGTCCAGGCCTGCCGGTTCTGCAGGACTTATCTGCACATCGTTGATCTGGGAAAGAACCCCGAGGCTGTCCCGGACATCGACGAATTGTCGGCGCTTCCGCTGGATGTCTGGGCTGTTCACGGAGGATACGTCAAGCAGCAAGTCAACCTGGTGGGGATTTAGTATTTGGGCTCTGTCCACTTGGTCAGACCCGGCGCGTGAGCTCGAATTTGTGGAAAGGTTTCAAGTTGTCGAGTCGCTCTTCGGGCTCACCCATCTTCCAGTTGAAAAACTGGCCTTCGATGCGATCCCGGGTGAAGTCAATAATGCTGAAGCCGTTCTTTTCAATCGGCCTCAGTCCTTCGTCGACCTCAATTCCCGTCACCGTCTGGGGTGGCGTGCAGGTCGCCGCTCAAGAACAACGGAATGCGCCGCATAGATGAAGCAGCCTTGAGCAAGCGGTCGTGTTGCAGCTTCCATCCCTGCTGCCACAAATACTTCGGCTTCCCCAGACCCAGCTTGCCGTCGGGCTGCAACAAGTCCGGATACCACTCGCCCCACTTCCCGGCGGTCCAACCGACCGGCGTCGAAGGCAAGTTGACTACGTGGTTCGTCTTCTGCTTCGCCATTCGGCGCATCAGCCACGCCTCCACCGTATCGGGGAGAAAACCGGCAACCGGCCCCTTGAGCGTCAGGTGGCGCCGGCAGTCGTAGGTCAGGATCTCGACCAATTTGCCGTAGCGTAGTGTTCCGAAGGACTCCGAGACTCCGGGTGCCCGGTCGGGTGCGGAACTGCCCGGCAGGCCTCCGGGGCGGCTCGCGTGCGGCAAGAACTCCGGATAGTAGAGCCCCTGCGTCGCGCGGGCCAGCCGCAGCATGAAATCATCGGGCGGAAACGTCACCATCTGCTCTGTGGCTTCGTCGTTCTCAAAGTAGTCGTGGTCATCCTGAACGAAGAAAACGGGCGTGGAGCGGAAGAGAGTGCCGTAGAGATCACAGATCTGCGGGGTCACCACCAGTTTCAGCTTGCGCTCGTTGTCGGTTCCCAGAACGGGTTCCGCCCGGGCGAACTCGCCAACCAGCTTCCGTGCCACCGGCGAGTCACCGAGGTTGACCGAGCCAACGGGCGAACGCAGGTCCCAGTAGACATGGTCGCCGATGGCGATCATCGCATCCGGGTTGTAAGAGAGTCCCGTCATCAGCATTTTTCTTCGGTTCGCGATCGAGACCCAATAGGGACGGCCCGTGTCGGGATTCAGAGTAGCCGGATGTCCGCCGGCACATGTGTAAACAAACAGGCGGAATCGTCTTGTCGGCGCTTCGGGATCAGGGAAAGTCGTAATCGGCCAGGGATCGCACAGCGGCTTCGAGCGGGAATCGAGCAGCTCTAATTCATACCTGCGACTTGGCTCCATGCGGGAGACATGGAACGACCAAAACTCGCCCGCAGTGTCCATGCGGACGCCCGTCGCCGAACGTGAGCCTGCGCGCAAAAGTGGCGGTGCTGGAAGAGGTTGCCCGAAGCTGGCCTTTAGCAGCAGGCGGTCATGGCTGACGGTGGGAAGCAAGTGCCGGACCAGGCCCGAACGCCAACTTGTGCCGGCTTGCGGGACGGCGCTCAGGACGGTCGCGCCCAAGGTCGTACTGAGCAGCTCCCGCCGCGAAATAGACATCAAGGACCTTCGTTAGGGATCTGGCTCAGTGTATCAGGTGGAAAGAATCCGGTACAATCACTGAGATGTCCAATCTGGGCTTACAGACTTGATTCCGCTCCAGCAACTCGGTTGCTCGAATAACGTCAATCGTCATAGCATGTCAGAGTGCCGACGGCATACCGAGGCGAACACAGCCAAGGCCCGGGAAACCAGGGATGCGCCACCTCAGACATTCCAGAATCTGTCTCGTTTTTTTCCTCGTCACGGGCGTCAGACTTGTTGCACCCAACGCCTATCTTGAGGCCGCGACCCGACCCGAACTGCCCATCTCCGTTTTGGCCGATCTGCTCAGCGCCGACAGATCGATCCGAAGCCAGGCCAGGGAAAGATTGAGGGCGAACTGGGATGTTGGCTACGTTGCCATGATCCTGGAGATGCTGCTGCTGCTGAGTGCCGGGCAGAGCAGCGCTGAGCGGCTGTGGCGGGTGCTGGATGAGAACACAGACGAGAAGCTTCCCCGCAGGACGGATCGTTGGTATCAGTGGATCTGGAATCGGGAAATAGAACCCCATCCCGACTATCCGGTCTTCAAGGCTCAACTGTACCGGGCCACGGATCCCAGCCTCGCTCAGTTCTTCTATCCCGCTATGAAGCACACAATCCGGCTGGACGAGATTCTATGGGGAGGAGTGATAACGGACGGGATTCCGCCCCTGGAACACCCCCAGCATATCAGTGCGGGGGAGGCCAGATATCTGGGCAAAGACAATATCGTCTTCGGAGTGTTCATCAATGGCGAAGCCCGCGCTTATCCGAAGCGAATCCTGGCCTGGCACGAACTGTTCAACGACACGATTGGTGGGGTCGATGTGACCTGTGCTTATTGCACTCTCTGTGGAGCGGCGGTTCTCTACAAGCAGCAGCTTGGCGAGCGCAAGTTCGATTTTGGAACCAGCGGGTTCCTCTATCGTTCCAACAAGCTGATGTACGATCGTCAAACCAGGACCCTCTGGTCCGCCCTGGAGGGAATCCCGGTGGCCGGTCGGCTGGTGGGCGAGGATCTACGCCTGGAGCGGCTGCCGATTGTGACCACAACCTGGGCGAGCTGGAAAAAGCGGCACCCGGAGACCAAGGTCCTGTCTTTGAATACCGGGCATGAAAGAAACTATGGGGAAGGGGTAGCGTATCGCGACTACTTCCGCACCGATGAGCTGATGTTTCCGGTTCCGGAGCAGGATGATCGGCTCAAGAACAAACAGGAAGTAGTGGCTTTGTTCTTGAGAGGCGTTCCGGTAGCTTACGAGACAAGATTCCTGCGCAAGAAGAGACCTCTCTATCACGACACGGTAGGCTACAAAGAGGTCGTGATCCTGACGGATCATTCCGGGGCCAGCCGTGTTTACGAGGCAGAGGCTGTGACCTTTGTTGACTGGAACCGCGATTCGAGGCTCGTCGACAGTGAAGGTGGCGAATGGAGACTCACCGAAGATGTCCTGGTTGGCCCCGAGGATCAGCGCCGGCAGAGGCTTCCTTCCCACCGGGCCTTCTGGTTTGGATGGTTTGCCCAGTTTCCGAATACACGGCTGGTCTCCCGGTAGCATCGGACCTGTCCCTCCTTTCGAAACCGATCCACCGTGGAAGCGGGCCACCTCTTCCGACTGCAATGTCGGGACGAACAGCTCCTGGGGCTCGGGAAGAAGGGTTTTCTAAGAGCCGGCCGCTTGTGGCCTGAGTTTGTAAGTTTTCCAGATCGGGCTCTTGCTCGCCACCTTGCACTCGACACAGTAGGCACAAGTTTACTGGCCGGGACCGGCAGGGTATATTCACGACGCCGTAGCACCTTCTGCTCGGTCGACCAGGAGTTGTTCAATATGACAGTCAGCTTGCGGTCCCTCATTATCCTGGCGGTATTCGTACTTGGGATCGGCTGTAGGACGCCCGCTAACCAGCTCCCGAACGTCGTTCTGATTATTTCTGACGATCAGGGATGGACCGATTACGGCTTCATGGGCCACCCCGTGATTCAGACGCCTCATCTGGACCGATTGGCTCAAGAGAGTATCGTATTCAGGCACGGATACGTGCCGACTGCTCTGTGTCGCCCCTCGTTAATGACACTGGCCACCGGACACTACGCTCATCGGCACGGGGTGACCGGCAACGACCCTTCGCCCAGGTATGCAGCTCTGCAGTCAGCTGCGTTCCAGGGGCAGCGGGCCGACCTTATTTCCTTCATCGATCGGTTCGAGACACTGCCCGAATTGCTGTCCAAGCGCGGCTACCTGAGCCATCAAAGCGGAAAATGGTGGGAGGGGAGTTTTCAGCGCGGAGGATTCACTCACGGCATGACCCGGGGTTTTCCGGAGGAAGGGGGGCGCCATGGAGATTCAGGATTGAAGATCGGACGCGAAGGATTGGGACCGGTCACAGATTTCGTGGATCTGGCCATTGGAGAAGGTAAGCCGTTCTTTTTGTGGTATGCCCCTTTTCTACCTCACACACCCCACACCCCACCTGCGCGTCTGCTCGAGAAGTATCAACAGGAGGGACGGCCACTAACTCTTGCCCAGTACTTCGCCATGTGCGAGTGGTTTGATGAAACGGTGGGAGAACTGGTGCGCTATCTGGAGGAAAAGGAAGTTCGCGACAACACGCTGATCGTGTACCTGAGCGACAATGGCTGGATCCAGAATCCCGAGGGTCGAGCCTATGCACCTCGATCCAAACAATCACCCTACGAGGGAGGCGTTCGCACGCCGATTCTGTTTTCGTGGCGCGGGAGCCTCGAGCCGGCCCAGCGCTCTGAGCTGATCAGCAGCATTGATTTGTTGCCGACCATCCTTGCGGCAGCGGGGGCTGCCACCCCCGGGAAGTTACCCGGCCTGAATCTCCTTCCCGATCTCCAGCAGCAAACCAGAATCCAGCGCTCCTGGGTGTTCGGAGAAGGTTTTGCCCACGACATCGCGGACATCTTCGATCCCGAGGCGTCGCTGCTCTACCGGTGGTGCAGGGAAGGAAGATGGAAGTTGATCTTGACCTATGATGGTGAAGTCAACCGTTACCGCTCCACCCATCCCCGCACCGAGAGGGGACCGCAGTTGTTTGACCTGGTCAGCGACCCGTATGAACGAGTGAACCTGGCCACCGATCACCCACAGATTGTGGCCCGGCTTAGCGAGAAGATTGCCGCCTGGTATCCGCTTGCAGAGCGAACCCTGCTGAAAGCCGAGTGAGCTGCACCTCCTGGTTCCAGAGCAAGAGATATCATAGGATCAAGGCCCATGGACTTCCTGAGTCACGTCGAGTGCTCGGTTTGCCATCACGCCCACGACTCGAAGAAGCTCCTCACCGTGTGCGCCTGTTGTGAAGGCCTGGGCGGAAGGATCGCCTACCACGACACCCTGGGAGAACCCCCTCAGTGAGGCCCCGGGTCTCCGCGTACCCTCGCCGTTCGCGGGGAGACAAATCCTGGAGGCTCTGGGCGCCACCGACGGCGAAGGGTGCGAAGTGTCGGAGACGGAGATCGTCGACGCCCAGAAGCTCCTGGCGCGCCTGGAGGGCGTGTGGGCAGGTCCCGAGGGAGGAGCGACACTCGCCGCCCTGCTGCGGCTCCGTGACGAGGGACGGCTCGAGCGGCAATCTCGAATCGTCTTGCTCCTGACCGGAGCCGGGCTCAAGCACCCGCCGCCGCCGCTTCCAGCCCCTGTGGATCTATCGGGGCCGGAGGCCACGCTCCTGCCCCGCATCCGCTCCGCGCTCGGCCTCTGACTCGAGCTGTTTGGCCACCCTCTCTGATGGCGGCGGGCGCACCTCCCTGGTCCCGTCATTGGATGCTTTGCCGAATTCTTCTTGCCGGGATACAATCCTCGGGCTCGTATGGTCGACTCCTCGGCAGCGGAGCTCGTTGGCAAGTCGGGATGTTTCGATCAGCAAGGAAGTTCCTGTGCCTCGATTCCCCCCACAAATGCTGCGCGAAATCGGCGGCGAACTTTTCGTAGCGGCAGGGTGTACCCCCGCCGCCAGCCGCACCGTAGTGGATCATCTGGTTGAATCCAATCTCTTTGGGCAAGATTCTCACGGCGTTATCCGTTATGCCGAATACATGGAAGCGATTCGCCAGGGTCGCTTTCAGGCTCGGGCAGAACCCGAGGTAGTCCGAGACACTCCCTGCACCGCCGTGGTGGACGCCCATGGGGCGCTGGGCCAGGTGGGGGCCAGCTTTGCCACGACTCTGGCCATTGATAAGGCTCGACAGCAGGGGGTCGCCACAGTGACCCTCCGCAACACCGGCCATATCGGCCGCGCCGGTGCCTATCCTCTGATGGCGGCTCGGGCTGGGACAGTAGCGCAGATCTTTGCCAACGGGGGCCATTTCGGAGGCCAGGTCGCTCCCTTCGGAGGAATCGACGGGCGTCTGTACACCGACCCCCTGGCCTTCGCGGCGCCCCGCCGAGAGGCCGATCCCGTTCTCCTGGATATGACGACCTCGGTCGTGTCCGAGGAAAAGGTGAGGGTCGCCGGCGATCGGGGAGAGGAAGTGCCCGAGGGCTGGCTCATCGATTCGGAGGGGCGTCCTACCCGCGATCCCAGGACCTTCAGATCAGATCCGCCGGGATCAATCCTTCCACTGGGAGGCGTTGCCAGTCACAAGGGCTACGGCATGGCCTTGATGGTGGAGCTGCTGGGAGGATCATTGAGCGAGCAGGGATGCTCCAGAGGAGCCTCCGAGTTAGTCAGCAACGGCGTCCTCCTGACTGTCTATCACATCGAAAGCTTCACCGATCTCCAGGTTTATTACGACGCGGTTGAGGCCCTGCTCGAGCATGTGATATCGAGCCGGCTGGCGCCCGGGTTCCAAGAGATCCTGGCCCCTGGCGAGCCAGAGTTCCGAGGCGCCCGGGAACGTGAGTCGACAGGAATTGAGGTCGAAATCAAAACCTGGTCGATGATCCGGGAAGAACTCCAACGTTTTGGAATCGACTCGGATCGTTGGAAACCCGAATGATGGAACAGAGAAGCAGTCTGGATTACGACTCAGCGAGGCGCATTGGCAGTTCTGCTAGTACTCGCGCCCGACCTCCCGGCGGACGTGGTCCGCTCACTCCGAAAGGAACAAATTGTGCCACGCTTCCGCGCTGAGGACCTGCGCCACATCGGCTACCAGCTTTTCCAGGCAGCCGGCTGCAGCGCCGAGGATACACGCGCCGTAGTAGATCACCTGGTGGAGTCCAGCCTGTTTGGCCACGATTCGCACGGCGCCCTTCGCTACTACGAGTACACCCTGGCCATCCGGGAGGGACGGTTCCAGACCCGGGCGCAACCCGAGATCGTCCAGGAGCGCGCCTGTACTGCCGTCGTGGATGGAAATGGAGCCCTGGGCCAGGTGGGGGCGACTTTTGCCACCAATCTCGCCATCCGGAAGGCCAGGGAGAGAGGGGTAGCTACGGTGGCCCTGCGCAATACCAGCCACATCGGCCGGGCGGGAGCCTACCCACTGCTGGCAGCTCGCAGCGGCATGGTGGCTCAGATCCTGGTAAACGTCGGCCGTCTCGGCTACCAAATCGCCCCTTTCGGAGGCCTCGACGGTCGTCTTTCCACCAGTCCTCTCGCCGTCGCCGCTCCCCGGCGCCAGGACCCTCCGATCCTGCTGGACATGACCACCTCGGTCGTCGCGGAAGGAAAGATCCGCGTGGCCATCAACCGGGGGGATAAGGTTCCGGAAGGGTGGATCATCGATGCCCAGGGGAACCCCAGCACCGATCCTGGAGACCTCAAGGCAGACCCCCCCGGAGCCATTTTTCCCCTGGGCGGAACCGCCGGCCACAAGGGATACGGCCTGAGTATCATGGTGGAACTTCTAGGCGGAGCGCTGAGCGGGCAAGGCTGTGCTGCAGGGGAACGCAAGTTTGTGAGCAACGGAGTGCTGCTCACAGTGTATTCGATCCCCCACTTCACCGATTTCGACACCTATTATGACGAAGTGGAATCGATGATCAGTTATGTAAAGTCGAGCCGTCTGGCTCCCGGTGTTAAGGAGATTCTCCTTCCTGGAGAGCCGGAGTTGCGAAGCGCCCAGCGTCGGGAACTCGAAGGCATCGCGATCGACGAAACCACCTGGTCCAGGATCAAAGAAGAGATGCTGCACTACGGAGTCGATCCAGGGCAGTGGGAGGTCATTTAGCTGAGATGTTTGGAAAAGACTGTTGTCTTGACGCCCCGACTCACACCTGTAGGGCCATCCCACTGCTTCCGGTATCGGCTGCTCCCGCAAGGCGACCGTCGGGAGCGATCGTGATGGCGTGGACCAGGGCGAAACCACCGTGACTTTGGGGCAGACGCTCGATGGGGTGTTTTTTCCTGACCTCGGCACAAACATATTCCGGGATTCGAGCGTGGCAGTGGATGAGATCGCCCTGGCAGTCGAAGCGGGGTGCCAGCACGGCATCGCTGATGCTCATGCCGCAGTCCAGGACGTTGACAATGACCTGCAGAATCGAGGTGATGATCCGAGTGGCGCCCGGCGCTCCGATGACCATGACGGGGTCGCCGTCCTGGTAGACGATGGTCGGAGTCATTCCCGTGGTGCGGCCCTTGCCCGGAGCAATGGAGTTGGGATGTCCGGCGTGGGGATGAAAGTTCACCATCGAGTTGTTGTACATGAAACCGAGCCCGGGAGTGATCGTTCCTGATGACATGCCCAGTGAGTGGGTCAGAGACACGCAGTTTCCTCGGGCATCGACCACCGTCACCTGGGTCGTATCCGGGTGCTCCTGCGGCGTAAAAGAGACAGCGATCGGCTTGCCGCCGTCAATCTGATCCCACCACTCTCTGGCTCGGTCCTTCGAAACCATCCACTCCAGGGGAACTCCCACGAAATCCGGATCTCCCAGATGCTGGTTGCGGTCGGCAAAGGCGGCCTTCATCGCCATAGAAACGGTGTAAATGTATTCGGCCGAATTGTGCTCGAGTGCGTCCAGATCGCAGTTCTCCAGAATGTTGAGAATCTCGACCAGCGTGGGCCCTCCGTGGGGCGCATGGGAAGAAGCGATGGTGTAACCACGGTAGCTGCCCATGACCGGCTGGGGATCGCGCAGTTGATACCCCGCGAGGTCCGCTTCCGTCACGAAACTCCCACCGGCAGCCAGATCATCGCTGATACGCCGGGCCAGAGTCCCCAGGTAGAAGTCGTCCGCGCCATCCCGGGCAAGCCGGCGCAGGGTCCGACCCAGATCGGGATTTCGAAAGCGCTCTCCAGCCTTGTAGGGAATCCCGCCATCCTTGAGGTAGATGCGGCTAGCGACCGCGTTGCCCCTCACATAATCGAGCAAAGAGCAGGCCTCCGGATAGGGCGCCTCCCGGCTCCAGCCGTCTGCCAGGTTCGGGTCAACCACAAAGCCTTCTTCGGCAATTCGGGCAGCCGGCAGAATCGCCTGCTCCCACGAATAGGTGCCCCATCGCTCCAGCATCGCCTGGTATCCCCGAACCGCACCCGGAACACAGATAGACCGGTAACCCAGATCGTTGACCTTGTCCTTGAGGAAGAATCCCCAGCCGTCCGGGTTGGGGCCGATCGAGAGGTCCTCCCACATAACCTCTGATACCTTCGAACCTGCCAGCGCCGGGGCATCCAGGACGATTGAGAGGACGTCTGGACAATCTGCCTGGTGCAGATTGAGCACAACGTAGCCGCCGATTCCGCACATGTGGGGGCTGATCACACCCTGGACGAAGCCGGCCGTCACGGCAGCGTCGATCGCATTGCCACCCTCCATCAGAACCCTGGCGCCTTCTTCAGCGGCGATCGGTTGGGGTGCGACAATCATGTTCGGCATCGATGAGAATCTCCTTCGCCCGGTGACCCTTCAATAAATTCCGATCAGCCTCCACCAGATCATCCCCACCCCCAGCCAGATGACAAGGTGCAGAATGGAAAGCAGGAAGCCGATCGTCCACCAGTCCTTCAGCTCGATATAGCCGGACCCAAAGAAGATCGGCGCAGCCCCATCACCATAGTGGGTTAAACAGGCGAAGAGATTGGAGAAGAAGGCCAGAACCAGGGCGGAGAGGAGCGCCGGCGCGCCGGCGGAGATCGCCAGAGTCAGAAAGGCCGCATAGAGGGCAATGATGTGAGGCGTCATGCCGGCAAACAGATAGTGCAGGTAGGTGTAGGCGATCACCAGAAAGACCAGCGCCCACAAGGAGTTCCAGGATTGAAACCAGGGACCCATAGTGGGGAGGAGTTGCTCGATCAGGCCACTGTCCGAGACGGCACCCGCGATGGAGATAAAACCGCCGAACCAGAGCAAGGTCTCCCAGGCCGCGGACTCCTCAGACAGATCCTCTGGCTTTAGAACCCCCGCCACCAGGAGAAGACAGATCGCGGCAAATGCCGCCCCCACGGTACTGGTGCCGTGCCAGCTCGAGGAGGCCCAGGTCAAGGCAAGGAGCGGAAACACAACCGCCAGAACCCTTTCGTCACGACTCATGGGTCCCAGGGCGGAGAGCTCACGCCGGGCAAACCGGCCCGCCTCTGGTGTGTTGCGGATTTCCGGGGGATAAGTGACGTAGATCAGAGCCGGAACCAGAAGAAGAGAGCAGAGGCCGGGAACCGAGGCCGCCGTGAACCACGTCCCCCAGTTGATCTCCACTGCTGCGGTGTCCATGGCCAGCTGGGCCGACAGTGCATTCCCGGCCATGGCTGTCAGGAAGAGCGCACTGGTGGTTATGTTCGACTGGTAAACCGTAAACAGGATATATGCCCCGATCCGCCTGGCGCTCTGACCCGGACGGGAGTCAAACTCGAGAACGAGACTTCGAGCGATCGGATAAATGATCCCCCCCGCCCGGGCCGTATTGGAAGGGGTTACCGGGGCCAGCGCCAGGTCGGAAAAGGCGAAAGCGTAACCCAACCGCAGGGAACTGGAACCCAGTCGCCGGATCAGAACCAGTGCGATACGCCTTCCCAGACCGGTTTTGATGAAGGTGCGGGCGAAGATGAACGCCATCACGACGATCCAGGTGACGGTTGAGGAGAAACCGCGCAGTGCCTGGTTGAGAGTGATCGTTTTCAGAACCATCCCCAGAGCCAGAGAGATCAGGACCACCACCGTGATCGGATAGCGATTCCAGAGAACGGCCGCGATGGTGCCCAGGAAGAGAGAGAAAATGTTCCATTGAAGAGGAGTCACCCCAAACGGAGCAGGAACGACAACAGCCAGCAGGATGAAGAGGAGAATGAGCGCGGCGAGAAGTGTAGCGTCGCGAACTGCCATCAGGCAGGAGTGTACCAGGAGAGCGTCGCAGTCGCTCCCTGGTATCGGCCAGAGTGGGGCCCAGCTTCAACCTTCAGCCAGAACTTCTCGGATTCGCTCCTCCAGCCTGTTGAGGTCCCAGTTTCCCTGCTTGTGAATGATGGACTTCAACGTCGGATCAAATTCCTGGGTCGTGTCCAGAATGTCCATCAGCACCTGCTCTTGCATCGTGCTTCGGGCAGCCTCTTCGGGTGATTGCGTCATGTCGCGCAGAATGGCCGAGTCGGAACGAGAGGCGATGATCGGCTCTACTACATTTTCCACATTGACCCGGGTTCGACGACCCGGGCCTCGCCCCTCTTCAATAGGCACCAGCAGCACGACCATGTCGGCACGCACGTACTTCCCATACCCGAGTGGAACAATCACGCTCTTCTGTACTTTCATCCTCTCCTCCTCACGTAGCGTGCGGAAGTATAACTCAGGCTTGTCGCTCAGGCGTTCACGCTTCGGCGCGAACCCCCGGTTCTCTAGCTAGTTCTGTACTGGAATGTCCTCCCCGGAGGAAACTTGCTTTCTCGACCGCATTGCGGATACAACCCTATCGTTAGGCCGCCGAGCGTTGGCGATGTTGGTTTTCCCCCTGTGGGGGGCATGGATCGACCGGCACCGTTCGACAGATGATGAGGTCTAGCAGGATGGTGAGCTGATGGCCTACTATCTCGTCGTTGCAAGACCCAAGCCGGACCGGTTACCCGATCTGCTGACGAACCTCCAAGAGAGAATGTATCTCCACATGCGGCCCTTCGGGAGATCTCTGACCCACTCGCTGGAAAACGCCAGGCTTCGGGATGATGGATACGCCATATGGGAGGAAGAGGACTATTGTTCCCCTCCCCTTGCCCAGGAACGGGCAGCAGCATTGGATGAGTTCTTTGATGATGTGGAGGTTACGCTAGTGGAGAGGGGAGATGGATGGGCCGGGATCGACGACCTTCCGCGGCTGTTTCCCCAGCTCACACCCTTCTCCTCTGATTGATCTGCCCCCGCTGTCCCGCTCCGCCATTCTCGCCATGCTTTTCGTTGTGCTCAACTTGCTGGTTGGCCTCTCCTGCGCTTTCCCCGCCTGCCTGTACGCCAGGGAGCGGTAAGCAACTTTCTATAATTTCAGTCATCATCCCTTTCTGACCCTGGTTCACTGCGCTTTGAACTCATGCCATACGCAAAATCGTACAGCTCCGAAAAAACACGTTGCTCTACCTCCCGAACGCCCGATTTGGTCAGATATTCATACTTGAGCCGCCTTCCACGCTTTGAGACACTCACAAGCTGCAAACCCGCGGTTTCGCAGTAAACAGCGAAAACCCGAAGAATCTCCCGAGTGGAATACAGCTCCGGTCTGTCATGCTTCTTTTGCCCGGCCTGCCTATCCTGGCGGTGGGACTGGCCTGTGGCGTCCAAGCGATCGATGTCATCCGGCAGATAGACTCTCTCCACAGGCACGCGTGCTGGTCGGGAAGGAACATCGGACCCCGTATTCCAGAACTGTTTCCAGAAGGCTTTCAAGCCACTGGATGGGGGTGAAGGTTCCGGCGAAGCAGCCGAAACCGCCATTCCACGAATCACACATCGCTCCACCTCAAGCTCCAGATCGAAGTCAAACAAATCTACTGTTTCAAGGTCCTGACCGATTGCCCGCAACGTTCTGGGATCGAGCTTCACTGGCGATCTCCTTCTGTGGGAATTCCTGTCACGCTCTTCATACAGATCAAGTTTCGGCTTAAAGATTACAACATTTTCCTGTTCCCGATTGTAGTGCCCGCCGTCACTGTAAGACTCACTGGTCTCGGTCCCAACGGGGGTACCAAGACGGAGACCTCCCCAAAGTTTCCACTTTTTATCCAGGCCTCTCTGTTGGAGGTGTGTCTCCGGCTCCCGGCAGGACAGTTTTTCTTCCACCCGCGACTTCTCCATCGAGCAGAGCTTCTTCATCGGGATACGGGTAGATAGTCGGGGCATGGTGCTGCATGAGCCCACCGCTGTCAGCCGTCGGCCCATAGGTGCTGTGCAAGTCATGCTCTAGCATGCGCAGCATCGTCGTCTGTTGGCCACGGTGGTGAGCCGTATGTGCAATCCGTCGTACCATAATCCAAGCCCTGGTGCGCCCCACGTTGAAGAACTGAACTACTTCTTCCCACCATGCCTCATCCTTGTGGAGCAGTTCATCCAACCGACTCGAGCTATCCTGCGCATATCTACCAATGAACTCGATCCGGGTCTCGGTCTGGGGAAGCGGTGGAGCCCCGACATCGACGGCAAGGATTTCTTTGAACCAGAAGTCCTCACTCACACACTGGTGAACCATTTGTTCAAGGACGCTTCGCCCCCGGGGATCCTCGGGGTGAGGTCGGGCGGAGAGTTCCTCGTCCTTGAACATGCTCCAGACGCTCAGCACCTTGATGCGCTCTGTTTCGTAGGTATCCACGATAAACCGATACGTCATAGGTTCCTCCACTATTTTTCTCTCAGGGGCCCACCTGGAGGAAGCCCCTTCGAGTTTGAGAACCATTGCGGAGCACGGGTCAAGATGAAAGGGCCGAGGCGACTCACGGCTCTTCAACAATCTCAACCGGCAGAATTGCTACTATTTTAGCATTTTGTGAGGCATAGCTTACGCAGCTCCCCCGAGAATATGAAGCAGTCTCTTGAAAGAGACGGGCGAGATAGCGTTTCTCCGCTCTCCTGACAGAGCCGGTGCCTGCGTGATATGGTGCTCCGCGAACGACGCCCGGGGCCGGGACGACCGCCGGCCGGCCGCGTGTCAACACTCCGGAGAGCCTCGTCATGAAAATTAGCCTGTCCTTTGTTGGAAGAATAGTCGCTGTGGCACACCAGAAGGATGGTTGCCCAGGCTACCGAAATGGGGGCTGATGCCATAATCAATGTTCGCTACATGTCGGTCACCATGGTATATCCCCCACCTGGGCGGCTGATTTACCAAGGTAATTCCCCCACCCTTTCACCAGGGTAATTCCCCCAGGGTTTCACCAAGGTAATTCCCCCACCTGATCATTTCGTGACAGAGGCCAGGGCCATCTTTCTGCGGAACCCCAACAAGGATTTCCGCAGGAGGAAGAATGGCCAGAAGGAACGTGAGGATGGAAGAGTACCTGGAGTTGGTTTACCAATGGCACCGAGGACGGAGTATCCGCCAGATCCGAGACTCGTTGCAGATCTCGCGCAAGACGATTGGCAAGTATCTGCGGCTTTTCATGGCCAGAGGCTTGAGCCGAGAGAAGCCGCTGCCGCCACAGGAGGAGCTGGCCCGGATGGTGGCCTCGGTGGTCCAGGTGGCGGTTTTCGAACAACCGGCCCGGGAGCGGATCCGCCTCTACCACCAGCAGATCCAGGAGTGGCTTGAGCAGCCTGATATGACCATTCAGCAGGTACAGCGGCTGCTCGAGGAGCAGCACGAGTTGAAGGTCAGCTACATGAGCGTCTACCGCTATGTGCGCAGCCACATCGTGCCGCTTTGCAAGCCGGTGACGGTACGGATGCATTCGCCGGCCGGAGAGCATTATGGAAAGCCGGAAGTTATGTTGAGTAGTCTGGTGACGAAGCGCGAGGACACAAGGTTTTCCCAACAGATCATCATTCCCAACTTTGCATAATTTCTGCCTACAACGATTCAAGCCATGTGAGGAGAGTGGGAGCGATCCGGGCCTTTCGACGCCGGCCGGAAGACGGGCCGAGCCGCTCCAACGCTTTCCTTTTCATTTCAAGGTCGGCCTCCACATAGACTTGGGTTGATTTGATGTCCGCGTGGCCCAGCACGTCCTTGATCGTGACGAGGGCCACGCCGGATTGAAGAAGATGCATCGCCTTGCTGTGCCGCAACGTATGCGGACTCAAGGAGCACTGAGTCAAATCGGAGTTGCCGGCGCTGCCGGAATATTTTCTCAGGACGTAGCGGACTCCATGCCGAGAAAGTTTTCGCCCGGAGCGGTTCCTGAACAAAGAGCCGTCGTCATGGAGGGGGCGGCCGTGCTCTTTCAAGAATCGAGCCACGAGCCGGGCAGTCTGCGGAAGCAGAGGGCAGAGACGCTGTCTGCCGCCCTTGCCGGTCACGCGAACAAACGCTGGACTCGTCAGCTGGAAGTCGCGCGGCTTCATGTCCAGCCCTTCCTGGACCCGTGCTCCGGTGTCGTAGAGAAGCACCAGCAAGACATAGTCCCGTTCCCCTGCCGGGGTGGAACGGTCGATCCGGTTGAAGAGACGCTCGATCTGCTGCCTATTGAGATAGCCCGGCGTGGACCGCAGGGTCCGCTTGAACGGTATTGCCAGAACCCGATGGCATAAGGAGGCGGAGGCGGGTTCTCGGCTGAGGACGTAGCGGTAAAAGGAATGGATGGCCGCCAAGCGGGCGTTGCGAGTGCTGATCGAGTTGCGCCTTCGGCTCTCCAGGTCGCTGAGGAACCGCAAAACCACCTCCGCGGAGAGATCCTCAAGAGTGAGCCGATCGATAGTGCGTTTGCGGTCGGCGGCGGCAAAGCGAAGCAGCAGCTTCATCGTGTCGCGATACGCATATACGGTGTGTTGACTAGCGTTGCGCTCGGCGGCGAGGTGGACCACGAAAAAATCTGTTACCAGGGTTGAAAGTTCAAAGGTCATGAAGCGCTCCTTTCCCGAATCAGGCTCCCAAAGCGAAGCTGATAACGACGGGTCACTTCTCCCACCAGATCCTCAGTCACACGCAAATACCGTTGCGAACTGGTCAAGCCGACATGGCCCAGATAGGTGGCAAGAATGGGCAGCCGGGCGTTCAGATCCGCCCCTTGCCGGTACCAGAGGATCATCCGATGCACCGCAAATCCGTGGCGAAGATCATGCAGGCGAGGACCCTTGCCTGGGCCCAAGTAGGGGATCTCAGCCCGGGCCAGGGCTCTGCGGAATGAAGCTCGAATGACGTCCGCGGAACATCTTTGTCCCCTCGGACCCGGGAAAAAACAGGCGGTTGGAGCGCGGAGTCCGAGGTGGCCCTCGACAAAGGATCGGCATTGGCGCATTCGATCGGTGAGATCATCGGCCATGGGAACCAGCCTCGACTTTCCGAACTTGGCCCGCCGGACAATCAAGACGCCCCCAGCCTCATCCACGTCTTCCAGGTTCAGGGACAGCGCTTCTCCCAACCTCAAGCCGCTGAGATAAAGGAGCATGAGGGCTGTGCCATGGACCATTCCGCTCAGGGGTGAACAGCGCCCGCTGGGCAAATCGAGACACGCTTGCAAAAACTGGCGTCCTTCTTCGAGGGTCAAGACCCGGGGCACAAACGGGCGGCGCCGGATGCCGAGATAGCGCGTGGGGGGAATCGAAGTGCGGGGATCTTCCAGCGCCAGGAACTTGCAAAACTCACGAATGAGGCTCAGCCGATTCCCTCGCGTCGTCTCCGACTCGTTTCCTCTGCGGGCCAGATAGGCTCGGTTGATCTCATCGGTCATGACAGGATCTCGTTTCGGAAGACGGCGCGCCAAAAACCGATCCAGGTCGTGCAGCATCCGCTCTTCTTCTTTATACCGGCATCCTCGCGCGCGCTTGAGTCGAAGAAAGCGTCTGATCTGCCCTGCTAACGGCGAAGCGAACGGTTCTACTTGTTTGTTCATTGCAGCACCTCCGCAATGGAAATGGCCGCTGCTCGCAGGTGGCGAACATCGACTTTCATGTAGCCCAGCGTCGAGTCCGCCGAGGCGTGGCCCAGAACATCGCCGATCGTTTTGACGGGAACTTCGGCGTCCAGCAGACGTGTGGCCAGAGTGTGGCGCAACAGATACAGGCCCTTGCGCCCGGGCCGTCCCTGCAGGCCCGCGTTTCTCATGGCCTTTCGGGCGATACTGGAGAAGTTGTTGTTGACCCCGTACGGCTCAAAGGGCACCCTGTGGCGGACGAAGACATTGCGCGCTTTGGTCGGCGGCCGGCCATTTCGCAGGTAGGAGATCAGGGCCTCCGACACGTCCTGGAGGAGGGGCAACGTCAACTTCCTGCCCGTCTTTGACTGCTGGATGACGATGGCGCCTTCGCGCCAGCGGATGTCTTCGAGTTGCATCCCGCGTATGTCCGCCGGTCGCAGGCCGTAGCGCGCAGCCAGCAAAAGCAGGGCGTAGTCTCGTCGCCCGATGCCCGAAGAGCGATCCGTGGAACTCAACAGCCTCTCGACCTCGGCTTCGCACAGAACGTCGTGCAGGCCGCTGTCCCGGTACTGCCTGCATCCTGCTGCCGCGGCGGACAGGTCTCGGGGCAGCATCCCTTGGGCGAAGGCATGCTTCAGAAGACGCCGAACGTACCCCACATATCCGCTCCACGTGATGGGCTTGTGGTGGTCGGGCCGCCGGCTGCAAAAGTCGTGGACATGAGCGGCTGTCAGTTGTTTCAGGTCCCCGATGCCCCCGCTTTCCAGGAACTCCATGAATCGGCCCAGCGCAAGAGCTCCTCTTCGAAGGGTCTTCTCGGAAACGCACCGATGCTCCTTCAAGAATGCGAGGTAAGGGACAGCCCAGTTCTCAAACAGATTGCCTCCCGGTTCGGTTCGCGTTCGGAGTTTCCGCCGAAAATCGCCGTTCTCGTCAGCCTCGATGAAGATGCGGATCGAAGCTCGAATGAAGCGGTGACGACTGGCGCTGCCTCCGGGCAGACGCTGCTGGACATAGGCATCCACCACAGGTGATCGCACCCTGAATGGGATCTGGATTCCGAGCTGACCGCAGTGTTCTGTGAATCGCAGCCATTCATGGACGTGATCGACGACGACCACATCCAAGTACTCCAAATCGTGGAGCTTGTTTGCCAGCAGCCTGATCCGCTCTCGATGGGCTGAACGTTCGTAACATTCCCGATAGTCCTTGCGTAATCTCTCTCTCAACATAGATTCCTCCTTTTAGGTCTGCCTCTTCGTTGGGCAGCCTTGGAGAGGAATTATGTAAAGTGACTGGTCAATGCCTACCGGAAAAATAAGGAAGGGAGAGGGCAACTCAACATAACTTCCGGCTTTCCATAATGCTCTTTATGTTGAGCTCAACATAATCATCAGGGCCAGGTCGACTTCGGCTATGCCGGGCTGATGCAAGATCCGGAAACCGGCAAACGGCGCAAGACCTGGGTCTTTATCATGATCTTGAGCTACAGCCGCCACCGCTTCGGGCGCTTTGTGTTTGGTCAGGACAGCCCCACTTGGCTGGACTGTCACATGCGTGCTTTTTCTTTTTTTCGAGGCTGTCCAAGATTGCTTGTCCTGGACAATCTGAAAGACGGTGTGCTGAAGCCCGATCTGTACGATCCGACGCTCAACCCGGCCTACGCCGAACTGGAAAGACACTATGGATTCGTGGCCGACCCGGCAAAAGTGCAGATGGCTCGCCACAAAGGGAAAGTGGAGAGATGTGTGCCGGTGGTGCGTCAGCAGATCCTGGCGGGGCGTCGTTTTCGGGATATCGAGGAGGCCAACGAGAAAGCTCTGGAGTGGTGTCTCAAGGAAGTCGGTCTGCGAGAGCATGGCACCACCCATCGCAAACCCTACGAGGTGTTTGTTGGAGAAGAAGCCGAGCTGCTGCTGCCCCTGCCCGATCAACCCTACGAAGCGCCTCAGTGGAAACAATGCACCGTGCATTGGGACTGCCATCTGATCCTGGACAAGTGCTACTACTCGGTCCCCTATCCCTACCGGGGAGAGAAGCTGTGGGTGCGGGCCGACCTGAAGCTGGTGCGGGTGTATCGGAACCATCAGTTGATCAAGACCCACGTGCGGGTCTTCGAACCGGGAAGCTGGCAGACCCAAACGGCCGACTATCCTCCCGACAAGCGGATCTATCTGGAGCAGACTCCCGAGTGGTGCCGGCGCCGGTCCGACGAGCTGGGGCCCGAAGTGGGCCGCTACGTGCGGCGCATCTTGGGCGATCACGCCATGCGCAACCTGAGAAAGGCCCAGGCCGTGCTGCGGCTGGCCGAGTCCCACCCAGCGGCTACTCTGGATCAGGCCTGCCGGCGGGCCTTGCGCTTTGACAATGTCCGCTTTGCTTCTCTGAAGCAGATTCTGGCGAAAGGCTTGTTCCGACAGCCCTTACCTCCTCGTAGACCCCCCAGTCCGGCGGCCTCAGCTTGTCGATTTGCCCGTCCCCAGGATTACTTCGTGCACCGACAGGAGGTCTCATGAGTCACTATCAACATCTGCTCGACCAGCTCAAGCAACTGCGATTGGGAGGATTGTTGGACACTCTGGAAGTGCGGCTCAAGGAGGCCGAAAAACGACAACTGGCCTACGTCGACTTTCTGACTCTGCTGATTCAGGATGAGCTGGAGCGTCGCTCCCAGACCAAGTTTGCGCGCCGGCTCAAGAAAGCCTGCTTTGCCGAGATCAAGACCCTCGAAGAGTTCGATTTTGGCTTTAACCCGAACATCAAGCGGCGCCGCATCTATGACCTGGCCACCTGCCGCTTTCTGGAAAACAAAGAAAACATCTGCCTGTGCGGGCCGGTGGGTGTGGGCAAGAGTCACATCGCCCTGGCTCTGGGACACGAGGCGGTACGCCGCGGTCATGACGTGCGCTACATCCAGGCTCCGCGCCTGTTCCGTACTCTGGAAGCGGCCCGGGCCGATCTCTCCCGCGATCGCCGCATCCAGCACTACTGCGGCTATGATTTTTTGATCATTGACGACTTTGGGCTCAAGCCCCTGACCGAGGAGCAGGCCGACGATCTGTACGACATCGTTTACGAGCGCTATCAGAAAGGCTCGCTGATGCTGACCAGTAATCGCAGCCTGGAGGAGTGGATGGCGCTGTTTGGCGACCCCATCCAGGCCAACTCGCTGCTGGACCGGCTCTGCCACAACGCTCACCAGCTGGAGTGGGAGGGCGAGTCTTACCGGAGGCGAAAACGACCCGTCAAAGGATCCCCCCAAAAGGAGGTTTCGCCATGAGCCGTTTGAAGATTAAAGGCGACAACGGCTGGTTTGCCGCCGCCGCCGGCTGGCAGGCCGCTCTGGAGAAACTCTCCGACGGGGCCTTCAAGCTGTTCGTTCACATCTCTCTGGGCGCCGAGAGAAGTACCGGGCGCTTTCTCTTTCGCCAGCAGGACGTGGCCAGGGCGCTGCGCAAATCGCGCCGCTCGATTGGAACCTATCTCCAGGAGCTCGAGGAGAGGCAGGTCTGCCGGGTCCGGCGTAGCTCCAACCAGCATGCTCCCGGTGTCCTGGAGATTGCCGACCAGTACTGGCCCTACCAGCGCAGCCTCTCGGCTGACTCGCTCAGCTCCACTCGATCGGCTCAAACCCTCTATGTGGAGGCCATCGGAGAGATGTTGCTGGAGCGTCCCTGCATCCGTTGCCGATACTCGATCTCGGATCGCCGGCTGGCTGCCCAGTGGTTCCAGCAAGGCATCGAACTCGAGGATGTCCGCCAGTCTATTTTCCTGGGCTGCGGACGCAAGTACGTCTCCTGGCTCAACGGACTCCCGGGGCAGCCCATCGGTTCCCTGCATTACTTCAGTTCCGTTTTACAGGAGGTCACGAGCAGCCAGCTTTCCGCCCGCTATCGGACTTTCAATCAAATGCAAATGCTGCGACTGGAAAAACGCTGGCTCGAAACAGATCCCGACTGCGACCAGAAAGGAGGAACCTGCTTGGGAAAACTTTTCCCAAGCACAACCGCCGAAAATCAAGAGAAACGAGATGATGTTGATCCCCAAATGGGGGAATTACCCTGGTGACGGAGGTGGGGGAATTACCCTGGTAATTGACACGCTACATGACTACAAGCGTAGTGGGGACTGCGTCTGAACTCTTTGCTTACGGCACAGCTGTCAAGATCGGCGAATAGTTGTCCCTGAACCATGACATGGCCTCGGAAGGTTGAGAACCGCCTAGACCCCAGACTCTGCTGGGCCTATTATCAGGGAACCAGATACTCCATAGTTCGACGGCTGTAGTGGTCTAAACCACAGCTCCCACTTGGAGGACGAATCATGAAAATGTCATTCTGTTTCCTTGCACTTACGCTCGTTTTGTCAGGCCAGATTGTCGCGCAAGATCAACAGGACGCTGCCCAGGTCTGTGCGGCCGCCGAGGAGCACTACGCTGCAATTCGTGCCCACGATATGAAGACTGTCGTGCGGCAGCACCTGCCGGAGTTCACGTTCTTCACCAGCGACGGCGGCCTGTTGTGGACCTTCGATGCACTCGAACAACAGCGTTCCGAGTTCGAGTTGGATCCGACCTTCAGCAGCCAGACGTTCATGCGGCACTGTAGCGCACAGGTTTACGGTGACACAGGTATTGCTACGTACTATCTAACAGGTTCCGCGACGAGAGCTGGGATAACTCGGACGGGAACGTGGCGCGTTACTGAGGTCTGGATCAGGCAGCAGAACGAGTGGAAGGAAGCCCATCATCACGAGTCGCCGCTCCTTGGATCCGTGGAACCGTAAAGCCCTGCCAAAACCAGCGTTGCTTCGCGGGAGGGGCCACCCCACGTGTAGATCCATGCCCCTTTGACCCGGGTGAGGGGCTGGATACTCCCCCAGTGTCTGTCTATCTGGAATGCCCACCTCGGAGGAAACTTGCTTTCTCGACCGCACTCCAGATACAACGCCTATTGCTAGGCGTCAGATTCAGGTATGGCAGACTCATGAGATCGACAATTAGCTTCGGCACTTACGTTCGGTGTTTATTGAAAATCGTACTTTCTTCGTCGTTGGCCCTTGGGTTGATAATAGGTGTCTCCCTTCTCATTGGCGGAGAATTCTCAATGAACGCAGACGTCGGTTTGGATTTTGGGGCCATCGACGGACTCTGGGTGATGTTGGGAATACCAATAATTTCGGTTCTGATTTTCGTTTTCCTTTCTCCGATATCCTTCTTCATATATAGGCTGCTTCCCAAACGAAATCACGAAAAGGTGCCACCCGACGCTGATGATGAGCTAGACCCGTAAGGAGTCCCCCCGGCTCTGCCGGGGAGGCAGCCAGAGTTTGACAGTTCCGGGAATAGGTGAAAAAACTCCCTTCCGTGAGCCGAGCAAAGCATCACGAAAAGGAGTTTTATGAGTAACTATCAGAGCTTACAGCATACAAAATGGGAGTGTAAGTACCATGTGGTGTTCATCCCCAAGTACCGCAAGAAGTTGATTTATGGGGAGCTGCGCAGACATCTCGGTCAGGTGCTGCGACGGTTGGCTGGGCAGCAGGAAAGCTTGATTGAAGAGGGCCACCTGCTGCCGGATCACGTGCACGGGATGATCTCGATTCCGCCAAAGTTTTCTGTGGCGCAGGTGATCGGGTACATCAAAGGGAAAAGCGCCATCCACATTGCGAGGAACTTTTCAGAGAGTCGGCGTAACTTTGTTGGACAGCACTTCTGGGCTCGCGGATACTTCGTATCGACGGTGGGTCGGGATGAGAAAGTGATTCGTGAGTATATCCGGCGGCAAGAAGCAGAAGATCGTCGCCAGGATCAGCTCAGGCTGCTGTAGCCAAGCCACCTGTAGGTGGCACAAGTGGCCGCGGTAGCGGCAACGTCAAGTCCGCTTTGAGCGGCTCACAAGATTAAAGCCCCCGGCTTTGCCGGGGGATACTTACTGCCCCAGGCGGATCGGAACCAGTGGCAGAATCTGAAAATGTTTCTCCGTCTCGATGATCTGCACCAACTGATCAAGGGGGACGTCCGCAAACGACTGTCGTCTTCCTGAGGTCGGCCACCAGACTTCCAGTTTTCGGATTCCATTCGCCTTCCCCAGGCCGATTTCCTGGCGCAGGGGTGATCCTCCAAAGCTGCTGACAGCACCCACGGCACGATGCACTTCCCGAACACCTTCCGGCGTCTCTAGAACCAGTTTGACCCGTGCCCCAACAGCTGCCCGGTTGCTTACCGATCCAACCAGCTTGAGGTAAAGAAAACGATTTTGGTGACCCCGATTCTGAAACAGAGCATTGCTATACTTGTCTCCCGGGTAGAAGCCTCCCAGCTGGTGGTATATGTCCTGGTCGCCGTCGTTGTCGATGTCGGCGAAGCTGATTCCATGTCCTTTCTGCAAGTGCCCAAAGCCTCCCGACGTGGTCACGTCCTGGAAGCGTTTTCCGCGGTCATTCCTGAGCATCACATTTGGCACCAAGGTCTCAAAAGCGGGGTCTCCGGTGCCCAGATAGATATCCAGATATCCGTCGTGATCGAGGTCGCCGAAGTTGGCTCCCATCGGGAGGTAGGGGTGGTCGAGCCCGACCTCCCTGCCCACCTCCGTGAACTTTCCACCATTGTTCCGGTACAGTCGGGGCCGGGTGGCACCGTGGGGAAGGCCCAGGTAGTCTCTTGCCACATTCTCTGTGGTGGCGTCGTAGGCGGAGACAAATAGATCCAGCCAGCCATCGTTGTTGTAGTCGAAAAACCAGGAAGCAAAACTTAGCCCGACTGGTTCAATAACTCCCATTTCCTCAGCCATATCGACGAAGGTTGCGTTCCCTTCGTTCCGGTAGAGTCGATTTGGCCCCATGTTGGACACGTACAGGTCCAGGTCGCCGTCATTGTCGAAATCTCCGCTGGTGACTCCTTTAGCGTAACCATAGTTGGCCACTCCAGCGGCGCTGGCGATGTCGGTAAAAGTGCCATCTCCGTTGTTGCGAAACAGCTGAGAGGGATAAGCTTCTGATGAGGTGGGGTCCTTCGACCGATCTTCATTGGCAACGTACAGGTCGAGGTTTCCATCGTTGTCGAAATCGCCCCAGACTGCGGCCTGAGTGGGCAGAGCCGGCTCTGCCAGACCAGCAGTCCGGGTCACGTCACTGAATGTCCGGTCGCCGTTGTTACGCAGCAGCGAGTTCGTGATTCTTCCCTGATCGAGCAACCAGGCTCCCCGCAAAACCAGCACATCCAGGTCCCCGTCATTGTCGTAATCAGCAGCAATGCTGTTCAGCCCTCCAAGCTGCCGGTCCACACCCGAGTACGAAGAAGCGTCCTCAAAACGCCCGTTGCCGAGGTTTTGGAAAAACTTGAGAGGGCCGTCCGGATCGGAGGTCGAGGTAATGATGTCGAGAAACCCGTCATTGTCAAAATCGTCGACGATTGAGCCACCACAAAGGTTGAAGGTGTCGAGCCCCAGTTCCGGAGCTATGTCCGGAAAGCGACCGATGGAATAGTCGGACTCAAAAGCTGTGAGAGGAATCAGGTATTTCTCTGGGACCCCATCCGGGTAGTCGCCCAGGGCCATGCTGGTCAGATTCAGAAGCCAGCGACCAGCCACTGAATCCGGCTCGAGCTCGAGGTATCCTTCAAAGTTCTCCCGAGCGTTCTCGGCGGGACGGCGAATCTCGTGCAGGCCACCTCCCTTCAGGGGCAAGAGACAGCTGTCTGCGTTATGCCTCCCAATGCAGTTCCCCTCTGTGCCAATAATGGTGAGACACTTCTTCCCGGCTAAATTAGAGTAGAGGGCGAGAAGCTGGATTACAGAATGATAGAAAACAGAAGCGACAAGAAACTGAGGATTTTGGAAACCTCGGAGCGGAGGGGAGAGGTCTCCAAAATCGCTGCGGGACGGACCGAGCCCGAGAAGGCGTTGCCGCGACCCGACCCGGAAGTTCCTGCCAAGGCAACCCGTCGCCGGTTTTCAGCCCGCTATAAGCTCCGGGTCCTGGAGCAGGCCGATGGCTGCGAAGAGTCGGGCGAAGTGGGAGCATTACTGCGCCGAGAAGGACTTTACTGGTCGAATCTGCAGACCTGGCGACGCCAACGCGAGCACGGAACGCTGCAGGCATTGACCCCTCGCAAGCGGGGACGAAAGGCAAAGCCGGTCAATCCTCTGGATCATCAACTGAGGCAAGTGGAGGCTGAGAATCGGAAGCTGAAACGCAAGCTCGAGAAGTTTGAAGCCATGCTGGATCTCCAAAAAAAAGTCTCGCAACTGTTGGGAATCTCTCTGGCGAGCAGCGAAGAGAACGGAGACGAGAGCTGATGGACGAAGCTTTGCGATTCTCACAATCCCACGGAGTCCGTGCCGGCTGTCAGGCTCTGGATCTGCCGCCATCGAGTCTGTATCGGGAGAAACTTCGGCGCGAACGGCCGGCGCTGGATCCTCGGCCTCGGGCCGCATCCCCACGCGCCTTGAGCCCGCCCGAAAGGGAAGCCGTTGTGGAGGTCCTGCACAGCCGACAGTTTATCGACAAAGCTCCTGCCGCCGTATGGGCGGAGCTGCTGGACGAAGGGCGATACTTGTGCTCGATTCGAACCATGTACCGCATTCTGGCCAAACGTCTGGAAGTTAGAGAACGCCGTCGCCAGCGCCGCCATCCCCAATACTCCAAGCCGGAACTTCTGGCCACCGGCCCGAACCAATGCTGGTCGTGGGACATCACCAAGCTGAAGGGGCCCGTCAAATGGAGCTATTACTACCTCTACGTGATCCTGGACATCTTCAGCCGCTATGTGGTGGGCTGGATGGTGGCCACCCAGGAAAGCTCCCGCCTGGCCAAGGTCTTGATCGCCCAGAGCTACTCCAAGCAGGAGATCGTAGCGGGTGGTCTCACCCTGCATGCCGATCGTGGCTCGTCGATGAGTTCCAAAGCACTGGCCTTGCTACTGGCCGATCTGGGAGTCACCAAGTCTCACTCTCGGCCTCATGTCTGTGACGACAATCCCTACTCGGAATCCCAATTCAAGACCCTCAAGTACCGTCCCGAATTCCCGGCTTTTCGGCACCATTCAGCAAGCCAGAGACTTTTGTCGGGATTTCTTCGATTGGTATAACCGCGACCATCGCCATTCGGGTATCGGCCTGCACACTCCCGCGGATGTGCACTACCTCACCGCCATCACCACCCGTCGCGATCGATCCCAAACATTGGAGGCCGCCCATGCACTCTTCCCGGAGAGATTTCCCAACGGCAAACCCGTTCCTCCTCCTCTTCCCGAGGCGGTCTGGATCAACCCTCCCGAAAAGGAGAACTTTTGAGATGAAACTACAGTAATTTATTCACCAAAGTGTCTCAAAGTTGTTGACACGTTCCGTTCTTGACCTCCGACTGCCGAAGAAAAGTGACTCCACGCCTGAAAACCACCTGTGCGGATTGAGACTGGGCAAGGGCGAGGTCGAGATGGTGAATAGCTCCTTCAATGCCGCCCTTCTTGAGCAGCTCTTGACTGAGCTTTCTATGAAGATCTGTGCTTTGTTCGCGGCTCAAGCCGGGTAGCTCAAGGAGGTGCTGCAAGAGGGGGATTTGCAGAGATCCGTGGTACTCATTGAGACTATTGTGCAACTGATAGGCCCGACCCCGAAACCTTGATTGGATGGAGGTTTCGGAGCCGGTCTGGGCCGGAAACGGGATTTTGGATTTCTTCACCTCCGCGATTCGCCTCCCCAGTGGTGAATCTCCAATCGGTGCCCCCAGGGATTCGGCCTGTGCAGCATGTGCTAGTGAGTGCGCGTAGAGGCCCCCTTCATACTGAAGATTCGCCAGCCGACGGTGCGATGGGCCGTGCCATACATTGATTTGGAGGGCCTGGTCATAGAGGCGCATTGCATCTGCCCGCGCGTCTGAAGCCTCGTAGCTGAGCCCTACCTGGTACAACATCTCCTGCAGCCACTTCCTCAATGTGGAGCGGCGGACAGAATGCCCGGGCAGGGTGTTTAGAAAGAGCTTCAGCGGGCGCAGTTGATCCAGAGCCTCGAGCGGCTTGCCCAGAAGCCGATAAGCTCTGGCCAGCGAGAGCCTTGCTTCTGCGTAGGGCGGATCCAGTCTGAAAGCGTCCGGCCCGGAAACTTCTCCGGCCGTTTGCAGTGACACCCCGGCCGCCTTTAAGTGGAGGTCGGACCGGCCGGAAGCATCCTGGAGCGCAGCTTCGATTTCTTGCATGGCCTCCTCGAGCCTGTTCGAATCCAGGTAGACAAGTCCCAGATAGGCACGTGCTGCCGCCAGTTCAGGGGCCAGCTGGAGGGCTCGACCAAGGATTTCTTCGGCTTCCTTTGAATGGCCGAGCCTTCGAGCCACCTCTCCTCTGAGTGCCAGCACCACTGGATTTTCAGAGATGGCTCTTGTCTGCGTTTTCAGGACCGCCGAGGCTTCTTCGAGCCGGCCAGACTCTAGATGGAGCAGAGCCAGGTGTAGTCGTGTCCAACTGGACGTGGGGTCGAGCCGCAGGGCCTCCTGAAAAGCGGCTTGAGATTGATGGATTCGGTAAGGGGATCCGTGAAGACGCTGAACCCAGCCCAGCAGCAGGTGAGCAGGAGCAGAGGACGGATCGAGTGAGACTGCCTGATTCAATTCCAGCAGAGCTTGCTCGATTGATCCTTCTTGGAGCAGCCGGATTCCGCGCCCCAGGGATTGCTGGGCGGCTGCGGATCGGGCCTGCTCTGGATTCAACTCAAGGATAATTGCATATCCCAGGCCAGGGTCGACCAGCCGGGCCGGCGATCCCTCCTCCATCGCTTCCACCAGGTCTCTCAATGGTTGCGAAAGATGACCAAGTTGAATCTCTCCGAGGTATCCTCCTGATGGTCCTGTAGGGTGGGTTGAGTGCCGCCTGGCCATTTCGGAAAAGCTGGCTCCAGCTTGCAGCCTGGAGAAAACTTCATTCTGTTCCTGGCGAGTGCGCAGCGTAATGATCTGTAAATGTGCCTTTTTCTCTTCTTGAATCTGGGCGGGTGCTGTTCCAGTCAGGATCGAGCACGAAGGAAGCAAGAGTGAGACCAGGAGCTGGCTGAGAGTCAGAGGCCTTCGCAGCGAGTCCATCTGCGCTATTTTGCCCCTCTGCTTCCCGCCACGTCAACGATCCTCAGCTGAAGACACATGACTTGATGAGTGATGCTCTTTGATCTTGATTATCTGGTCTTCCTCGACCTTCTCCAGCACTTGAACCTTTCCGGGGATGATCGGACCACGAAGGGCAACGGCAGGCTCACGCCTTGCCGTTCTGTTGTGGCCGGTGTCAAGGAAGTGCACAGAACGGTAGAGCGTCAGCTAACCGTCTTCACTGACCGGGTTCCCGGACTGTCAAAATCTGGTTGGATTCCACACCTTCCAGAAACTGAACCTCCCCGCTGGGCCACCGAATCTCGATTCTCTCAATTCGCTCCTTCTTACCCAGTCCAAAGTGGACACCCTGGTGGCTCGACGATGCGTAGCCTACGCTGCTGGTCATGACATTGGTCTGATTGCCAATCCGAATCACGGTGCCCATCCCGTCCCGATTGCTCGTGGTTCCAATCGGCCTGACAATGATCGATTTGTTTGTGCCCGGGCTGATGTTTTCCCAGAGCTCCGCGGGCTCGCCAAGTGAAGTGACTACGATGTCCACCTTGCCGTCATTGTTGAAATCAGCAAATGCACTGCCCCGATGAGCCCTGGCTACAAGAAAATCTTCGCCCACGCACCCAGAAACATCCCGAAAGGAGCTGTTTCCCTGATTGGCAAAGACGCTGTTTGGCTCCTTGTACTCCATCAAGGGTTCGGCGAGCTCGATCAGGTCGTTCACATGTGAATTGGCCGTGAACAGGTCTTTCCAACCGTCGTTGTTGAAATCGAAGAAACCATTGCTCCAGCCGCTCCGGCCCACGGTCAGTTCTCCAAGTCCGCTGGAGTAAGTCGCGTCAGAGAAGAAGCCATCTCCATCGTAACGAAAGAGGGGAAAGGTTTCGTGGGCAAGGGCCGTGACCGTGATGTCGGGCCGGCCGTCGTTGTCATAGTCTCGGAAGTCGACACCCATGCTGGCGACTGGTTTCCCGGAATCGGGAAGCGCGCTACCGGACAGGAGACCCACCTCTTCGAAGGTTCCATTGCCCTGATTGTGGAACAGGAAGTCGGGCATGTTGTCATTGCTGACAAAGGCATCCACAAAACCATCCTGGTCATAATCTGCAAAGGCTACACTCATTGATTTCCCGACATGCCCGAGAATCCCTGTCGTTCTCGAAACGTCTTCGAAAGTTCCGTCGCCTCTGTTCCGGTATAGGGTGTTTGGAAGCCCTCGGAATACGCTGGGATGACAATATTCCCTGACATTTCCCTTGAGGTTTCCACAGTAGCGGTCGAAGCCGAGTGACCATTCGGCATAATTCACGACAAAAAGGTCCAGATAACCGTCGTTGTCAAAGTCAAACCATCCGGCGGCAACAGACCACTTGTCACTCTTGATTCCTGCTTGTTTCGTCATGTCTTCAAACGTCCCCTTGCCGCTGTTCCGAAACAGAATGTTACGTTTGACTCCGGCAACAAAAAGATCGGTGTCCCCGTCATTGTCGAAGTCGGCTGCAGCGGCACCCATGGAGTAACCAGCACCTTCCGCCGAGGCTTCCCGGGTGACTTCGCGGAATTTCAATCCACCTTCGTTCCGGTAGAGCCGGTTGAAGTATTTTGGTGACTCTTTTGCGAGAGAAGGAATGGCTGCGCCATTGGTGAAATAAATATCAGTCAATCCGTCCCCGTCATAGTCAAAGGCCGCAACCCCTCCCAGCATCGCCTCAATCAGATGCTTTTGGGGAGTCGGATGGTTCTCCAGAATGAAATCAAGTCCTGCTTCTTGTGCGACATTTCGGAAACGAACAGGTACCAAAGATGAACTGCTGCTCGATTTGGAAGTCTCTGGATGGTCCTGAGGGAGCAGGTGAGGTGCAGTCGTAAGAATAAGAAGGCCCACAATCATCAGAGGAAGTTCAGGCTTCCTGTTCATACCGTCTCGCCTGTTCCTTCTTCTAGATCTGCTGAGAGTCGGGAGCTCTTGGAACTGCAGTTTACGGAGGAGTGATCTTGATCTCATTTTGAAACAGTGCCTTTTCCGTTTCCACTGCCTTCTGGAGCTCCTGGTACTTCCGGAGCATCTGAGTCGCTGGCTCATGCTCCCCCGCTCTTTGGTAGGCGCGTGCCAGCTGGTAGTGAAGACTTCCATCCCTGTCTGACTCGAGAGCTGATTTCAGGTGAGGCATGGCCCTGGTGTCTTCCCCCGTACTCAAGTAAGCATGTCCCAGCGAGGCATGGGCTCGGACATGATTTGGATCGGTCTTCAGAGCCCTTTTCAGAAAGGGAATGGCTTCATCAGGTTGCTGGCGTTTGAGCAGAATTTCACCTGCCATGAAGTTCAACTGGGCCGATTCCGGCTCTTCTCTGAGGAGGCTTTCAACCACCGGTCTGGCAGATTGATAGTCTCGAGTCCGAAACAGCGATTCGGCGAGCCCCTTCCTGGCTATGAGGTTGCCGGGAGAGAGCGCCAGAGCCTTCTTCCATTCGTTGACCGATTGCAAGTGACGCCCTTGCTGGCCGTAGACCAGGACCATCAGCTGGTGGAAGGCGAAAGAAGGTGGCAAACCTTGAAGTTGGGAGAATGCTTCCTTCGCAAGCTCATCATAGGCGAGCGCCTGCCAGTAGTAGGCCCGAGGAGTCTGTTCCTTCCCGACGGAGGCGAGAACATCCTGAAACCGCCCCTCCAGGAAGTCACATTCGACTCTTGCGGCTACACAGTCGGGCATACCAAGCTGCTCTTCTTTTTTTCTTTCCTCGGCAGCCCATTCAGGACGGCCCGTTGCTTCGTAGATCTGGCTTATCGCGGTGTGAATTCCCCGCATTTCCGGCTGCTTCTCGAGCGCTTTTCTATAAAAAAAGAACGCATACTCATAGCCCTGCTGTGCCAGCCGCGCAACGCCCATCAGACTGAACCAATAGCCTGATTCCGGGGCGATCTTCTGGAGCTGCTCAAAAGCTCTTCCGCTCAGGGTCTTGTATGATCTAACTAGGCCATACCAAGCCTTTGGGTCGTTGGGGCTCATCTGTGAGAGTGCCTCGAATTGCTTTGTTGCCTCCTCGAAGCGTTGGACTCTCAAAAGGGCATCGCCCAGCAGTTGAAGCGCTTTCGGATCGTTAGGTTCCCTCCGCACAAATTCCCGGAGCGCGGTGACACCCTTGTTCTGGTTTCCGACTTCCAGGTGATTTGCTCCCAGATAGAACCATGCTCCAGAAAGGCCCGGGTCGACCCGCACAGCCCGTTCCAGTTCACGGATCGATTCCGGATATTGTTGGGTCAAGAAGTGAGCGATCCCCAGGTTCATTCGAAGTCCGGGTACATCCGGCATGGCTTCCACCAGCTCCTGATAGATGGAGATAGCCTCTTCAAACCTGTGGGCCCTCAATGCCTCCCAGGCCTGCCTCGTCAGGGCATCCGGGTCTGGGCGTGGTTGCTGCAAGGCCAGGGCTGGGGTCAGGAGCAGAAGGCTGCAAATCAACAGGAGTGTCAATCTCATCTGTGTGGACAGCACTTGAAAGACCCGCGCAAAGTCATTCTCGGCGCTGCCACATTCTCCTCGTCTCCAAAGCTTATCGGCAACATCGAGGAATTCGCCCGCGGCGAGCCCGCTCGCCGTGATTCCCCACCTCCAAGGATGAACACTACATCGCTCATTGAGCTCCATGATACTAGTCCGAACGTGCGGGGGAACGTTTACATGAAGGGACTGTGGGAAAAACTGTGTCCGAAACAGCGGGGGTTCTGGGGTAATCCTGGGGCTCGGTCACCCTCCCACGACAGTCATTACTATCGAACGCATGGGCAGAGGTCAAGCTAACCCAGGTCGGCTATGCGGAGGGCGAGGGCGGCGAGGCCCGTGACCTCGATGTCGGTTGAAATCGCGAATCTTTCCCCACCAGGATAAATGACGAATCGGGCTTCCGGATTCACGTCCAAGCAGGCGTGGTGGAAGCCTCTCGAAGGCTTTGGCGATAGGCTTCGCTTGATCTCGATCGCCCAGGGTCGACGACCCGGCAAAGAAACAACCAGATCGATTTCTGCGCCACCCGACGAACGATAGAAACTCCCCTCAGCGCGCTCCGGCGCGACAGCAAGGAGGTTTTCGATCACGAATCCCTCCCAGCTGTGGCCAACCACCGGATGGCCCAGCAGGTCTTCCTTGGCGTCAAGCCCGAGGAGGGCGTGAGTCACTCCGCTGTCTCGTACGAAGACTCGCGGCGACTTGACGAGCCGCTTGCCGACGTTCTTGTGGCAAGCCGGCAGGCGTCGAACGAGCAGCAAGTCCACCATCAGGTCGAGATAGCGCGCTACGGTCTTGCCGTCGATGCCGAGGCCTCGGGCAAGGACGGCCGCGTTCAACAGACCTCCCTGGCTGTGAGCCAACATCGTCCAAAAACGCCTCAGTGTCTCGGCCGGAATGCGAGGTCCCAGTTGCGGAATGTCGCGCTCGAGATAGGTCCGGATGAAATTCTCCCGCCACCTCACGCTGACGCTCTCATCTGCAGCCAGAAAGCTGTCGGGGAATCCTCCCCGAACCCAGAGTTGGTCTAACGAGTCGCTTCCCAGCTCAAGGACGTCGAAGGGCGTCAGTTCCAGATAGGCAATTCGGCCTGCGAGGGTCTCACCGGATTGGTGTAAGAGGTCGATTGAGGCGGATCCCAGCAAAAGGAACTGTCCTGTCTTTCTACTCCTCCGTCGACCGCGATCAATGAGTCCGCGCAGGCTCTGAAAGAGGCCCGGCAGTCGCTGGACCTCGTCGAGAATAACCAGCTTGTCCTCATGATCGCCGAGGTAGAGTTCGGGATCGGATAGGCGAGTGCGATCGGAGGGCGATTCCAAGTCGAGGTAGATCGAGTCGATGTGCTCGGAGATTTCCAGCGCGAGCGTGGTCTTGCCGGCCTGACGAGGTCCGAGCAGGGCCACGGCAGGATATTCTCGAATTAGCTGCACAAGTTGAGCCTGTACTCTTCGCTTGATCATCATTGTAATTATGGACTATTATTCCAGAAATGCAAGGATATAGAGCCAGGAGGGGCAGTCCCGAGTTCATCGGCGGACACTCGAAGATGGATTTGCAGATCAACGGTGACGTGCTGACCCTGACGGTGCAGAGCGTGGTGGCTGCCGACGGGGTGTCCTCCCCGCCTGACCCCCTCGGATCATCGATGACGCTGCTGCGCCGGTAGAGCAACGACAGAGGCCAAGAACGGAGGGACAACCGGGGCTTCAGAGTCCCCAGCACTATCCGCCATTCTCACTTCCGGCACTGAGGCAAGTACACCGCCCGACATATTGATCCATGCCCCTTGACCCGGGTGAGAGAGCTGATACTCCCCCTTTGGGTACGGAGTCGCCCATACCGGAAAAGATCTCGGGACAGACCTGCGCCTGGTCGTCTTGACGGGCATCCCTTTCTATGGGGTGTCATTCTGCTTATGGCGTCTGGGAGCCTACCTCCAGTCAGTGACTAGGACTCCCTCCTCGAAACAATGAACCTGCTCCCTCCATTCCCCCTTGATCCGGGAGGGGCTGGAGATTCCCGCTTAGATCAAGGCGGTGTGCCGATCGGGTGCCTTTCGGAGTCCAACGGGAGCCCGATGGGGCCCTGCAGAGGAAGTCAGTGAAGCCGAATGAACGGCTGAATTGGCCTATTCCGAATCTGGTCGAGGCCGTGGTTGCTGGGCCAACCCGAGGCAGCTGGTGGGGCCATCCAAAGGGTGACGAGATCTTTCTACTACGCGGGTCGGGCGACGGTCCGGGTTGAAAACCGAGCCTCCAGTTGTTTAGGATCCCAGCCGAGGAAACAATGAATCGAAACCCGTCCGTGAGAAAGCTGATCCTGGTACCTGCGATGATTACGCTCGTTGTCACCCTGCTTCGCCTTATCGGGGAGCTGCAGGGCTGGTCGCCGACCTTTTTCAATCCAGAACCCGGGGGTGGCGGAGCCCTCTTTGGGATCTGGCTGCTCGTGCCGGTCTTTGGAGTCTACTTTGCGCTCAAGCTGGCGAAGGCCGGGCCGGGTCCTCCCAGTGGATGGAAAGTTGCGTTGCGGGCGGCGATCGTTCTCCTCGTCATCACCGGCATCGTGTACGGAGTCCTCGGCCTGGTTTCGAACGTGATCGGGTCACTCTTGACGCTGGGCGTTCTGGTTCTGGGTACAACCATTCTCGCGATGAAAAAGCCCTGGCCCGCTCTCTATTCGACCCTCATCGCCTATGCCCTGGCTGCCCGGCTTCCTGTCGCCTTCATCATGTTCTTCGCGTTCTTCGGCGATTGGGGAACCCACTATGACGGGCCACCTCCGAACTTCCCGGAGACGGGGCCGCTAGACCCGTAAGGAGTCCCCCCGGCTCTGCCGGGGAGGCAGCCAGAGTTTGACAGTTCCGGGAATAGGTGAAAAAACTCCCTTCCGTGAGCCGAGCAAAGCATCACGAAAAGGAGTTTTATGAGTAACTACCAGAGCTTACAGCATACAAAATGGGAGTGTAAGTACCATGTGGTGTTCATCCCCAAGTACCGCAAGAAGTTGATTTATGGGGAGCTGCGCAGACATCTCGGTCAGGTGCTGCGACGGTTGGCTGGGCAGCAGGAAAGCTTGATTGAAGAGGGCCACCTGCTGCCGGATCACGTGCACGTGATGATCTCGATTCCGCCAAAGTTTTCTGTGGCGCAGGTGATCGGGTACATCAAAGGGAAAAGCGCCATCCACATTGCGAGGAACTTTTCAGAGAGTCGGCGTAACTTTGTTGGACAGCACTTCTGGGCTCGCGGATACTTCGTATCGACGGTGGGTCGGGATGAGAAAGTGATTCGTGAGTATATCCGGCGGCAAGAAGCAGAAGATCGTCGCCAGGATCAGCTCAGGCTGCTGTAGCCAAGCCACCTGTAGGTGGCACAAGTGGCCGCGGTAGCGGCAACGTCAAGTCCGCTTTGAGCGGCTCACAAGATTAAAGCCCCCGGCTTTGCCGGGGGATACTTACTCAAGTGGCTCGTGAGCGGCCTGTGGGCACAGATGACGTTCTGGATCTCCTTCACCATCATCGTTGGGATGCTGTTTGGAGGGTTGGCGGCTGGCCTGAGAAAGAGCTTCAGCTAGCGGGACTCTCACCATGATGAGATGGACTCCTCCTTTAGGCTTAGACGGCATCTAAAGTGCCAGAGCCAAAGTTTTTAACTGTATCAGGAGGAGTCTGAAATGAAGCATAGAACAATCGCAGTGGATTTGGCAAAGTCGGTCTTTGAGATTGGGATTTCCGAGCAGCCTGGTCGGATGGAGAAGACGCATCGCCTGGGTCGAGCTCGGTTGTTGAGGTTCATGGCCAAGCAACAACGGGCAACGATTCTGATGGAAGCCTGCGGTTCGGCTCACTACTGGGGCCGGCGATTCCGGGAACTGGGGCACGAAGTTGTGCTGCTGCCGCCAGCCTACGTCCGGCCGTACGTGTTACGCAACAAGACGGATCGCAGTGATGTGAAAGGGTTGTTGGAAGCCCACCGCAACAGTGCCATTCGACCGGTTCCGATCAAAAATGAATCGCAGCAGCAGTTGACCGCCTTACATCGGGTGCGGACGGCATGGATGCGCACCCGCACGGCACGGATCAATACGATGCGGGGCATTCTACGGGAATTCGGTTTGACGATTCCCGTTGGAGCCTGCCAGGCCGTGGAGCGGGTGCGAGGATGGATCGAAGATGCAGAAGTGGAGATTCCGAATGGGATCCGATCGGTGCTGGAGGAGATCTGTCTGGAAGTCAGAGAGCTGGAGGGGCGAATCGATCGGATCGAAAGGAAACTGAAAGCGCTATCGCGACAGAGTGTTGCGATTGAACAACTGCAGTCGATCCCCGGGGTGGGATTGCTGACAGCCACAGCGGTGGCCGGTTTTGTGGGAGATCTGAGGCGCTTTGATTCGGGACGACACTTTGCCAGTTATCTGGGCTTGACACCGCGGGAGCACTCCAGCGGTCTGCGGCGTCGACTCGGGTGCATCAGCAAGCAAGGGGACATCTATTTGCGCACTCTCTTGATCCACGGTGGGCGATCGGTCTTGTGGGACGGCCAAGTCCAAGCAGCGGCCAGACCGTTTGCACAGGTGGGGTTTGGAGATTGAAAAACGACGGGGGCACAACAAAGCGGCAGTGGCTGTGGCCAATAAGCTGGCCCGTCTACTCTGGGCCGTTTCCACCCGTGACGCCGCCTATGAACCCCAGCGAGCTTAAGCGATAAAAGATTTGTCAAGATCTTTCCCTGGGAACTGCATGAAAGGATTCGAACTGATGGCGAACCGGTCAGACCGGCGCGGGGAACACGCCGATAGCAGCCTTGGCCACTCGATGGCCGTCACCACGATAGGCGCCCCACGCGCGAATATTCATCATGGCCCGGAGCCAGAACACAGCTCCACTAAGAGGCCGGAGATACGACTGCAGTCCACACCGAATCGCAAAAAGTCGATGCTTTCATGCCAGAGACCCAAGGAGGAGAAGATGATCCGATAGCGATTCTGGACCTGCAGCGAAACTCCTGGCTTCAACCCAGCATCCGAGTTTCGTCGCCAGGGCCCAGATCAGCTGAATTCGAAAAAATGAACAGGACCCTTGACAGGAGGAGTCCAGATACGGGCTGCTAGGCAAGTGTGAGTCCGTGGCACAGGCCCTACTTGTGCCGGTAACCCACCCGCCTGTAGATCCATGCCCCCTTGACCCGGGTGAGGGGGCATGGAGCAGTTCCCTGGTTTCACGAGCTAGGTCACATCTGGAATGCCCACCGTAGGAAACTTGCTTTCTCAACCGCACTGTGCATACAACCCCTATAGTTACGGGGCGGCGTTACACGATATGGACCACGAACAAACATTTCGGATCATCCTCATTCTGGGCTTTGTGGCCATACTTCCAATAGGCACCTGGCACCGAATCAAATCCCAAGCAACCGGCGAAAAACTTGACCGCCGCCAAGAAGGCCTCTTCATACTCTTTACGTTGCGACCAACTGCCGCTGCCGGAATGATCGGCCTAATCGCGTACATGATAGATCCCTCGTTGATGGCTTGGTCTTCGGCTCCCCTGCCCATCTGGTTGCGGTGGTTGGGTGTTGTGCTTGGGATCATTGCAGGCTTGCTCCTAACCGTGACTTTCCGAACCCTTGGCAAGAATTTGACGGACACGGTTGTAACAAGGGCAGAGCATGTCCTTGTAACGTCAGGTCCGTATCGGTGGGTACGCCATCCGTTTTATGTCGCCTTTCTTTTGGCGGTTACAGCTAACTCCCTTGTGACGGCGAAGTGGTTTCTTGCTCTCACTGGTGGAATCGCCTTTGGCCTAATAGTGTTACGAACCCGGACTGAAGAAGATAACTTGATCGAACGATTTGGCGAGGAGTACCTCAAGTACATGGCGCGTACTGGGCGGTTTTTTCCTAAGCGGGTTCGTGGTGAGTACGGTGGCGCAACTTGAGCAAACCGCGACCGTAATATCCTGGTGCCTGCGCTGTGCACAAAAACCAGCTCATTCTAGGCTCCCGACTCATGCTCGTCTTTCATTTGGAGCCGTCAGGTGATCTTGTCCGGCTGAGGCAGGTCGTTTTTACTTTCATGGCAGCTGGGATTTGTAGAAGCTCAAGTGATGCTGGAGCGGGAGACGGGACTCGAACCCGCGAAAGATCAGGTCTCTCTGACTGAGAAGTAAATCTGCGGCTCCTCTTTGACCCGTCTTCGGAAGTAGTCCGGATCATTCAGCACGTTTGTTTCGGTCCAGGTCGTTGTGTCTGTGGATGCCGGTTTGGACGAACTCACGGGAAAAGAAGAAGTCCAAGGTCCAGTCCAAAGCGACCCGGATGCGGCGGGACAGAGTCGGCATTCTTGCTAAATAGAAAGATCGCCACAGGAACCAGGCGGGAAAGCCAGCCAGCTTGATGCCGAAGAGCTGGGCCACCCCGGTTCTGCAGCCCAGTGCAGCCAGGCTTCCTTTGCTCGAGATGCGACAGGGTCGCGGCGCCTTTCCCTGGGTCAACCGGCTCAGGTTCTCCCCGAGACAGCTGCCCAGTTGGACGGCGTGCTGGGCGGTCGCGGGATAGGGCTCACCTTCTTCGTCCGGGTTGCAAGCACAGTCACCGATGGCCCAGACGTTATTGAAACCTTCGACTTGCAGATCGGGGAGGCAACGGATGAAGCCGAACTCGTCAAGTGGTAGCCCCAGATCTGCGACGAGGGGGTTGGGAGCGATGCCCGCACACCAAATCAGCGTTTTAGAGGGCAAAGATTCGCCGCTGGACAAAACGACAGAGTCTTCCAGCAGCTCAACGACCGAACTCTTCAAGCGAACCCGAATTCCGCGGCCCTCCAGGTGAGATCGAGCGAACTCGGCCAGCTCCCTGTCCAGCGCCGGCAAGATGCGGTCGGCAATTTCGATCAAGGTCACTGAGTAATCCCTTCGATCGACGTTGGGGTAGACGTTGCACGCCTTGCGCAGAAAGTACTCAAATTCTCCCGCCACCTCAACGCCCGTGTAGTTCCCGCCGACCACGACGAAGTTCAGCAGCGCCCGCTTCTCCTGGAGATCTGTAGTGGCGTCGGCGCTTTCCAGTAATTGAACTGCCCGATCACGTAGAGCCACGGCATCAGACAGGCCCTTGATCTGGAACCCGAACTGTTTGAGGCCCGGGACGTTGGGGAGCCTGGTGATACTCCCCAGAGCTATGACCAAATGATCGTAGGGGACCTCATCATCATGAGCCGAGCCCCACAGTCGATAGCCCACGCGTTGCAAATCGAGATCGACACCCCTCACCGCTGCCATAGTGAAACGGGTTGATCTAAGGAAGGCACGAAGCGGCACAACCGCATGTCTCGGTTCCAGACTTCCGGTCCCAGCCTCGATCAGCAGCGGAGAGAAGATGAAATAGTTACTCTCGTTGATGAGAGAGACCTCGGCACCTGTCTCCTAAATGCTTTTCCAACGACTGCGCGCAGTAGGCGCCGGCAAATCCGCCTCCCAAAATGACGATCCTAGCCCGGATTATGCAAGAGATCTGAATCCGAGTGAGATTTGGGTCCAGAAAAAAAGCCGTAGCTCTCTGATATAAAAGGGTTTACATAAAAACAACCCTAAACAGGAGCTACGGCTATGTTGAAAACAGTCTGCCAGAATACCCTGCCATTTCACAGCCACAGAGACATCACAGCTCGTTTTGATGGGGGGAGCCTCACTTCCGACGCAGGATGGTTGTTGTTTGGATCGCTGGGATCGGCAACATCGATTGTGCGAGGGCTTCAGTTCGTGTATTGCGGAAAGCCGGGACCGACGCTACATTCGTCATGACCTGTTGAAGTTGATCCGACAACGAGTGTTGCAGATCGTGGCCGGCTACGAAGACTGTAATGACGCCGATACGCTGCGCTCGGATCCGATGCTCAAGACAGTCTGTGATCAGTTGCCAGAGAGCGATCCCGATTTGGCCACCCAGCCGACTTTCTCCCGCTTGGAGAACTCCGTCACCAAGAAGGATCTGATGCGTCTGAGCCGGTGGCTGCTACGCCGTTATGTGCGCTCCCTGAAGAAGAGACGTCCCGCCAAGATCATCCTGGATCTGGACAGTACCGACGACCACACTCACGGCCAACAGGAGTTCGCCTTCTACCACGGGTATTACCGAAACCACATTCTGCATCCTTTGCTGATCTTCGATGCCGCCACGGGAGACCTGGTCTGTGCCGTGTTGAGACCTGGCAACAAGGGGGCTGCCTCTCACATCGTGCCCATTCTGAAGCGCGTCGTGGAGGCCATCCGACAAGCAGTGGGGACGGATGTCGAGATTGAGATTCGGGCCGACAGCGGCTTTGCCACGCCTCGGCTCTACGAGTTCTGTGAAGGTGAAGAGAATCAACTCCAATATGTCATTGGGTTAAGTCGCAACCCTCGCCTGCAGCGAGTGGTCGAGCCCCTGCTGGATTCGACTCGGGAAAGGTTCGTTGAGCGGGAGGAAAAACAGCGTCAGTTTGACGAGTTTCTTTATCGAGCCAACAGCTGGGATCGATCCCGTCGCGTCATTGTCAAAGTGGAGGTCGATCAGCGCGGGATCAATCGTCGCTTTGTGGTCACCAACCGGGACGATCTCTGCTCCCAATCACTTTATGACCACTACACCGACCGAGGGCAGACCGAGAACTTCATCAAGGCCTTTAAGAATCATCTGAGCATGGACCGACTCAGCTGTCATCGATTCCTGGCCAACCAGTTTCGACTCCTCCTGCATGCACTGGCTTACCAGATGTTCGTGCGCCTGCGCGACTATCTGCACGGAACCCCCTGGCACAAGCTCGAAATCGAAACCTTACGTCGTCGTGTCCTCAAGATCGGGGCCCGGATCCGACAAACCACTCGACGCATCTGGGTCCATCTTTCCTCAGCCTTTCCCGAACAACCCCTCTTTCACCTCGTCTTGAGTCGCCTGAACTCCAGCTAGCTTCTCCCAGTTCCCCGAAAAACCGCTTCCGACACTCATCCAGGCCCAGATCTGTCTGAAATTCACTCCCCCAACCACTCAAACGCCTCGCCAACCGATATTCTTCGCAAATCCGCCTGTCACAACTGCCCGCTTCCGAGTTGGGCCACTTCTCGAGCCCTTTTTCAACAGCGGATTACGGTTCTTGCATAATCCGGGCTAGGAAAATGCAACTCTCGCTCCCGATCCTACGGCTCGAGCGTGTGCTCTGACCGCGGGTCTTCCCCGGGGACCCGGCCTTACGGGCTGAGACCGGATGGGTCCGAAGGTGGCGGCTTTTGCCTATGCTCTTACAGTTGAATCGCTGTGCCCCAGTTGCCGCCCTGGAGCAATACGATCCCTGAGCAGTTGCTTCAACTCCTTCGACTCTGGCAACCTTCCCGCCTGCTGACGGGAAAAAACCGTCTCCCCTTGCAGTCGAACCTCAAAGACACCACCCTGGCCCGGAATCAGTGTGATACCACCCAGCTCCGTCTCAAAAGTCGTCAGAAGCTCCTGGGCCATCCAGGCCGCCCGCAAAAGCCATCGGCATCCAGTGCAGTACTCGATTTCAACCCGAGGTTTGTTCATACCGAAGAAACTAACTCAGTGCCCCAAGAGCTGGCAAGTTGCGCAGTTGTTGTTACGAAGAGATAAACCCCTCGGAATGCTTACCGCCGACCATCATTGCTGGCATGTGTCCAGGAGAGATTTTCGCTCTCCGGTGGGAGCACGTGCAGATTCGACAGCGCGTTTACCGCGGGAAGGTGGACGCGCCCAAGACTGCAAACTCGGTTAGAGACGTTGCCCTCTCAAAACAACTCCAGACCCGGCTTAAAGAATGGGAATTCGCCGCTTAACGGTACCAAAGTGCTACCAACGACCCGGCTCGATTGCTCTAAGTCGTTGAAAACAGTGGAGCGGGAGACGGGAATCGAACCCGCGACGTCCAGCTTGGGAAACTAACAATCGATTGAAATTAAAGAATTTAGCGTCTATGGCGTCCAATCCAGTCAATCGTATCGAACTGAATCAACAAGATTTGCAAAACGCAGTTCTTAATGATGCCAAAGTCCTTCCATGTCGGGTCTGGACTCGGTGCTTGAAGCCTCTGCCCGATTACATCGTCAACCCCGAGGTGTTGGGCGAAGAGTCGTAGGCGTGACTCCAAAAAAGACCCGCTTTGAGCGGAAAGAGCCCTACTTCTTCCCCGAGGGAGACGCGTCCCCCTCTTTCAGCCCCAGCGCCCAGAGGATGCCCCCCAGGAGGTGCTGCTGATAGGCCGGATTCTCCCAGACGTCGTCACGATGCCCGAGCGCCGTATAGAAGGAGCGGCCCTCGCCGAAGTTCTGGCACCAGGCGAGTGCGTAGTCGCCCCCCTTCTCCATGCTCTGCCGCGAGAGGTCGCTCCGCTCGGTGTCGACGCTCATCAGGACATGGAGCCGGTCTCGGGAATACGGCACCGGTAGCTTCTCATCGTCCGCAGCCTTGCCGTATCGGTAGAACTCATCGGCGATCTCCCATGAGTCCCCGAGCATCTCGGTCGCCGGGTGGTGCTTATCCTCGATCTTCAGGATCAGCTTCAGATGGTTCGGCCCATGCCCGGTGAAATAGGCCCCGCTCAGTTCGCCGTAGCCCTTCCATGTATAAAACGTGTCCGTGGCGCTATGTGTGCCGATGTAAGCCTTGCCCCCCTTGACGAAATCGATCAGCGCCTTCTTCTGTGAATCGTCGAGCGGCAATTCCCCCGTCGTGTAGAACATCACGGCATCATATTGCGCGAGGTACTCCGCGGAGATCATCGACAAGTCGATCGCTTCCCTCTTCTGACGATATCCCTCCAGACTGACCACCTCAAAAGCCCCCGACTCCTCCGCCATCTTCTTCATGACCCGTTCGGCCACGGGCAATGAGCCATGTTTGAACCCCTGCGAATGTGTAAGCAGAAGGATCTTGGGCTTCTCGTCCTGGACCTCGCCGGCCGTTGAAACCGACGCTCCAACAACGAAGCAGGTCGACGCGATCAAAATTGCCAGAAATCGAAAAATCTTCACTCGTTTCACCCTCCTCGGAACCTATTTCTCTTGCTGATATCTAATTCTTGCCCATCGGGGGCATAAATCAAGTAATACATTGGCTATTGCGCGGTAATTCCGAGGGCTGTGGCTGCTTGGCCTGCTGGCAGGAACTCTGTCTAGCGTCGCTTCGGCCCCGCTGCATGACCCGTTGCGGCCGCAATTTGCCGCGAGTGTGGAGATCGTAACCGTGCACGCCGGTAGCGGGGAAGTGATTCCAGCCAGGGTTTATCTGTTCAAAGGGGGGAAGCCTTTTCGGCTCAGCCCTGTGGAGAGTCTGCTGCCACTAAGGCCTGATCTTTTCTATCGAGAGCGGTTGTGGCGAAGAGAGGATCAACCGAAGACGCTCGAGGTGACTGCCAGCGATATGTCCCACCTGATCCTGCTTACCGGGCGGGGCCGGTTTGACTTGCCTCGTTCAGGGGGAGAGTGAGATATGGGCCCACGCGAATCCTCTGTATTTTCTATAAGGATGGAAACCCAGTCCAACTCAAGGATGCTCGGGAGGCTACCTTCCGGTCGTTTCGTTAAGTCGTGCAGCGTAGGCTGGTCGGTCTCCACATCTCTGGGTTCTGATCATTCGTGGGACTGTGTCCCTCCAGCGCTCTGCTCTCTCACAATCCCTGGCGTCTGGCCTTCAGCGGCCTCTTCAAGACGCGCCCTATCTCTTTTCGTCTCTGTTACAGGCCACGCTACCAGCCCAAAATAGGCGACCAAAGATCGCTGGCCCACTACAGGAATGACGGGTTTTGGCCGTTAGCGGTCGTTCATTCGACGTTTCCGTGGAATGAATGTCCGCTTTAGGGTGCGCCGTGCAAAGGCGGCGCTTTTAGAGGTGGACCCGGAAAACTGGACCATTTGTTAAGGTGGCTCCGACCTGAATCAGAAAGGATGAGGAGTCATGGCAAAACGAAGGAATTTCTCAGCTCAGTTTAAAGCGAAGGTGGCGCTGGAAGCGCTTCGAGGCGAACGCACCCTGAGCGAGTTGGCGGCTCGCTACGAGATCCATCCGAGTGTGATCACGAATTGGAAAAAGCGGGCCAGGGAAGGTCTGGGCGATGTGTTCGCGGGCAAGGTTGAGAAGCGTCAGAGAGGAAGCGAGGCGGAGACCAAAGAGCTTTATGCCAAGATCGGCGAACTGACGGTGGAAAAGGATTTTTTGTCCAAAGCGCTCGATCGCTGAGTGTAAAGGCCAGAAGGGCCACGATCGAGCCAAAGCACCCGAGGCTGAGCATTCGTAGACAATGCAGGCTGATGAGTCTGAACCGTTCGACTTTGTACTATGAGCCCAAAGGCGAGAGCGAAGAAAACCTGCAACTGATGAGACGATTGGACGAGCAGTTCTTAAAGACCCCCTACTACGGATCCCGGCAGATGGTCTATCACTTGAAACGGCGGGGCTCTCGGGTAGGCCGCAAGAGGGTTCGTCGTCTGATGGCCAAAATGGGCCTGGCGGTCATCTATCAAAAGCCGCGGACTTCACAGCCTCACCCGGAGAATCGAGTGTATCCGTATCTTCTTCGAGGATTGGCGGTCACCCGGCCCGATCAGGTGTGGTGCACGGATGTCACCTACATCCCGATGCGTCGGGGCTTTTTGTACCTGGTGGCGATCATGGACTGGTACAGCCGCTGGGTTTTGTCCTGGAGGCTGTCGAACACGCTGGAGCCGTCCTTTTGTTGCGAAGCACTCGAGGAAGCGCTCAACAGGTACGATCCCCCGGAGATCTTCAATACAGACCAGGGGAGTCAGTTCACCAGCACGGAGTTCACGGGACTACTCAAAGGGGCCGGGGTGCGTATCTCGATGGACGGGAGAGGCCGCTGGATGGACAACGTCTTCATCGAGCGTCTGTGGCGTTCACTCAAATACGAATGCGTCTATCTGAACGCTTTCGAAACCGGGTCGGAAGCCCGTCAAGGGATCGGCCATTGGATCGACCTATACAACAGCGAGAGACCTCACTCGGCGCACGCTGGGGCGACGCCGGAGGAGGTGTACACTGGCTTGAAAAAACATTCTGAGAGGGACCTTGCCCTCAGGCTCGCCCCCTCTCAGAATTTCCCTTACTGGCGGCAACAAGAACTGCGGAGTCCACCTTAGAAATGCCGCCAAGTGGTCCAACCGATGGGGTCCACCTCTTTTCCCAGTGGGTGAAAGCCCCACCCGGCAACCGCTCCAGCCGGAAGCAACCGGAGCAACTATGGAGGTAACGAAATGGTTGAAGCCTCTGGTGAAGCGAGTCACGAATTGGTGACCGCGCGAGTGTGCAGGCCGTAACGCGAGTGAACGCCGAGCAAGCCTCGAAAAGGTCGATGCGCAGGCCGACCCGGCTCCTAGACCGGGGAAGGCTGATACGGCTGGGGAAGTGAGCGAAGGAAGCACCCAGTCGCTGCGCCGGGGTAGTGGCGAGAGCATGTACACCAGGGAAAGCGCACGCAACACGGGAAGCCCCGAGGCGTGGTCCGGGAGGGCCAACCGGAGGCCCGTGAGGGACAGACCGGGCGCCTGGGGGTGGCGGAGAGGACCGTAGTACCGAGGAAGCCGAATAATGCCGGTGGAGGGAAGGGGCCTTAGTTCAAGACGAATGGAGGACGTAGTGAGGGACCAGGAGATTGGGCAACCTATCAACTCCGAAAAGGGTTCAGAAACTGCAGAGGGCATTACACGCGAAAGCGAAGGCTGAGCCCAGCTATCGCTTCTATGCCCTGTACGACAAGCGGTACCGCGAGGATATTCTTGACGCTGCCTAGGCCCAGTGCCGCTCCCATCGGGGCGCGCCGGGCGTGGATGGACAAGAGTTCGCGGATATCGAGGCGTACGGGGTGCAGCGGTGGCTGGGTGAACTGGCGCAAGCGCTCAGAGAGGAGAGGTATCGACCGGCCCCTGCATTGCTCGTAAAAGTGAAAAGCCTTAGAATGGAGAGGTTAAGTCTGCACCATCTGAAGAAATCGGGGGCACCAGCCTGGAGCGCGAAGTGGCGATCAAACATGCGGCGTCCAGCTGGTCCGTGGTGCGTTCGAGTGTTTCCCCGCTCGCAGATGGAGAAACGGAACACCGGTGAGCAAGGACGTCTTCCACTATGACGAAACATGCCACAGGTAGCGAAAGCAATTGGTGCCACCGTGTGTCCCCCGGTGATTCGCGATCTGTCTCTGCGCGTTGCTCACTTGGGTATTTCGTTTCCTGGGTTCTATGCTCGGCGATCACGCTGGCTGCAGCCGTGCAAGCGGAGGAGAAGGCTCGCTTTGTACTTCCAGTACCCGGTGCGGATGCCGCATCCCCAGCCGAGATGAAGGCGTATCGAGAAGTCATTGAACACTCGGAGGCAACGATCGAGATGCTGCCTCTGCCCGGCGGCATGTTTCTCATGGGCAGTCCCGCTTCAGAAGCCGCTCGCCGGCCAGACGAGGGACCCCGGCACCAGGTCCAACTCGAACCGTTTTGGATGAGCAAGTGTGAGATTACTTGGGATGCATACGAAGTGTGGATGTTCGCCCTGGACGATCGTCGCCGACAGGTACGCAATCTCCCGGCGAATCGGCGCGACCAAATAGCTGATGCCGTTACTCGGCCCACCGAACCGTGGACCGATATGACGTTCGGAATGGGCAAAAAAGGTTATCCGGCCATCAGCATGACGCAATTGGCAGCGGCGATGTTTTGCCAATGGCTATCCGCCAAGACGGGCCGCTACTACCGGTTGCCCACCGAGGCAGAGTGGGAATTCGCGTGTCGGGCCGGCACAACCACAGCCTACTACTTTGGCGATGATCCGGCCGATCTGGACGAGTATGCCTGGTACTTCGAGAACAGTGACGAGCTGAAGTATCATCAAGTCGGCCAGAAGAAGCCAAACCCCTGGGGACTACACGACATGCATGGGAATGTCGCCGAGTGGGTGTTGGACCAGTACGTCGCCGACTTTTATTCGCAGCCGGTGGTGACGGCAAACCATAGTCCCTTGGCGGTGCCCACCAAGCGGTACCCGCGCGTCGTCCGCGGAGGCTCGTGGGAGGACGATCCGGATCGTCTGCGCTGTGCCGCTCGGGGCAAGTCCGACCCATCATGGAAGCAACAAGACCCCCAGATTCCCCAGAGCATCTGGTATCACACCGATGCCCTACACGTCGGATTTCGGATCGTTCGTCCCCTGCGCGAGCCGACGGGGCAGGAAAAGAGCGAAAAGTGGGACAAGGGATTTGTGGAGTAATGGAATGAAGCTAACACCATGCCTACAGCCAGGCCGTCAAGTCAGGCCAGTGGTTTTGAACGTGGTTCTCGTGGTCAGTGTGCTGTCCCACAATCCCACGTTTCTGTTCGCTGCAGAGACAGCCTCCCAGGGCGTATCCACCGCAGCGGCCGAGAACACCAGCCTGGATTTCGAAACCCCAGAGATGGAGGGAACGATTCGTCTGGAGGGACGATACCATGGAGTCTCCCGACTGGTGGACAAGCGCACCGGAAGGCAAGTGATCAATACCCCCTACTCGGCCCTGAATCTCTTCAAGCTGATGGCGGTCAACCAGGTCATGGGGCAGCCACGAGGCATGGAGCGGACCATGAAAACGGGGGACGATTGGGCGGAAGTGACGTGGGTTGCCACCGAGTCGCACCATGCTGAGCTCACCGCGCGCTGGGAGGTGGTGCAGCCCAACGCGATCGATCTGTCGGTAAAGGTGCAGTCGCAGGGGGCGTACCGTGGGTACGAACTTTTCCTGTCCAACTATTTCTTTCAAGTATTTAAACCACACGTCTACCTGAGGGGGAGCGGCCGGAGCAGCTACGATTTGGTGGTCCCCACCTTCAGCGAGGTTTTCCGCGCTACGGTCCTGGTATTTCCTCGAGACGCGCACGCCGCCAGGTTGTGCGTCGATGGGCGCTGGATAACAAGTGTCCAGATGTGTCCGGTGCGGCATTACGCTCATTCGGTGGCCTTCATGGCGGACCCGGAGAAGCAGTTGGCGGTGGTTTTGATGTCCCGGCCTGGCGACTGCTACGCCATCAGCGCCCGCTATCACCCCGAGCAGGAAAGCGACCGGTTTGTGGACTACAGTGCTTTCGATCTATCCCTGTTTGGCAACGACTTCGTGCCGGGTGGCGAGCGAACCGTCAAGGTCCGCCTGGCGTTGACGCCGCTGGACGACGAAATGTCGCAGCCCATGCAGCTTTACCAGGCCTTTATCCAAGAGGAAGGAGCCCCGTGAAATCCAAGCAAGATTCCAAGACCTCACGTCGCAGATTTCTGCATTCATCCGCGGCCGCGGCAGTGGGAGGAACATTGGCCTCCAAGTTGGCGTCTCCAATGCTGGCAGCCAAAGCGAACAATAACGAGACGCTGCGCGTGGCCCTGATCGGCTGTGGGGGGCGGGGGACCGGTGCCGCCGTGCAGGCACTCAAGGCCGATGACAACGTGCAACTGTTCGCGATGGCAGACGTGCTGGAGGACCAACTGCAAAAAAGCCTGACGCTGCTGGGCAAGGAGCAACCGGAACAACTGAACGTTGCCCCGGAGCGCTGCTTTGTCGGCTTCGATGCCTTCCAGAAGGTCATGGAGTGCGACGTGGACGTGGTGCTGCTGACGACGCCGCCTGCTTTTCGCCCTCAGCACTTGAAAGCCGCGGTTGAAGCCGGGAAACACTCCTTTGTGGAAATCACCGCCGCCATCGATGCGCCGGGAGTGCGCAGCGTGCTCAAATCGGCCGAGGTGGCTCGCCGGAAAAACCTGGCCATCCTCTCCGGGTTTTGCTGGCGGTACGACGATGCGCTCCGCGCGGTCGTCGAGCAGCTTCGTGGGGGCGCGATTGGTGACATCCGCGCCATCTACGCCACCTTCTATCGTGGCAGTCTCGACCACAAATACCTGCGTCCTCGTGAGCCGCACATGAGCGACGTGGAATGGCAAATACGAGACTGGTACGGCTACCTTTGGCTTTCGGGCGACGTGACAATCCTGCTCTCCGGTGGCCACAGCGCAGACAAGATGGCGTGGTGGCTTGACGACGAAATGCCGTTCAAGGCCGTGGCCGTAGGGAGCCGAGTATTCACCGTGGACGAGCAAAACACGTTCGACAACGGCTTCATCGTGTACGAGTATGCCAGCGGAATTCGCGGGTTTCTGGGCTGTCGCTCTCAAGCTGGCTGCCATAATGAAAACTCCGACTACATCATCGGTTCCAAGGGCATCTGTACCAACGGTCGCGGTCGGATGCCCGCCATTGAGGGCGAAACCAATTGGCGCTACCGGGGCCCGCGCCCAAGCATGTATCAAAACGAACACGATCAGTTCTTCGCCTCGATCCGAGCAGGCAAACCGATCAACGACGGCACTCGCATGGCCCATACCACGTTGATGGCAATTATGGGCCGGATGGCCGCCTACACCGGTCAGGAGATCACCTGGGAGCAGGCACTGGGTTCTCAGCAGCGGCTCGTGCCCGAAGAGCTCAGTTGGGACACAAAACTCGACCCGCTGCCGCTCGCCGTGCCGGGTATCACGAGTTTAATCTGAGCATACAAATTGCCCCGCCGACGATCAGTAGTGCGGGTCACTTCCGCGATTCTCGCGATCGACTCTGTGCCACGCGATCAGGCGAAGCTGTCGCTGGTGGTCGATCACATCGATCACATCTGCCAACTGGCGGGGGATTGCGCGCACGTGGCGATCGGCATCGACCTGGACGGCGGCTTCGGCGCCGAACAGAGCCCGGGCGACCTCGACACGATCGCCGACTTACAAAAACTCGACGCCTTGCTTGCGAAGCGCGGTTACAGCGACGCCGACATCGAAGCCATCTGCCACGGCAACTGGCTGCGGTTTTTCCGTGATCACTTGCCGTCCTGACTATCCCTTAACCCGAGTAGATATGCGAATGAGAAAGCCCCGAAAACGTCAGTCAGTCAGCAACGGCAATTTCACCGGCTCACCGGTCTGGTAACACTGCTGCGTGGCAAAGACGATTTCGTGAGTTTTGACCGCGTCCTCCAGGTTGCAGTGAGACTCGACGTCGTTACGAATGCACTCCACGAAATGGTCTATCTGGCCTTGGAACGGGTGGTGGGCCACGTCGGCGCTATCAGGCAAGATAGCCGGGATTTCCACCCACGAGTTCTGCCTGGGAAACTTGTGTGACCAGATGCGATTGTCCTTCACCGTGCCTTTGTCACCGAAGATTTCGATCGGGAGCATGTAAGGCATGACGCAACCCTGGTTGACCGACGCTTTGCCCAGCGCCCCATTGGCGAACTTGATCAAGGCGATTTCCAGGTCCTCGTACTCAAGCGGCGGGGCCTCGCGCCAGGTGTTGGCCAGATAGTCGAACTCCTGCGGCCGGCCCTTGCGCAATCCGCCGCAGTAGGCGAACACCTCGACCGGATCAGCGGCCTCGAACTGGCCCGGCGCCGCGAACCAGCGGACCGCGTCGATGGCGTGGCAACCGCCGGTCAGAAATGCGCTGACCCCGGTCGACTTCTTGCGAGCGTCTTCAAAGCCGCTCCACCAACTGGCAATATCGTGCTGGTAGTCCGCCTCGCTGAAATACACCTGGCCCAGGCAATCGTCGGCGATCAGCGTCTTTAGGGTCTCGAACAAGGGGTTCCAGCGTAGCACGAAGCTGACAACGGTCTTCACGCCGGCCTGCCGCACGCCGTCGCGCATCTGCCGCAGCTCTTGGAGGCTGTTGGCCACCGGCTTTTCGATGACCAGGTGTTTGCGCGTCTCCAGGGCTGCCAGCGTGTTCTCGCAGTGCACGTGTTGGGGGGTGCAAATCGAGACGATGTCGACACCATCGTGTTGGAGCGCCTGCTGAAAGTCGTCGTAGAGCCCGATGTCCTGCAGGCTCGCCTCCTCGGCCCGGCGGCGCGCCGAGGCCAGCTTCCGACTGGAAATCGCCACTACCCGACTCTGCGGGTTCTTCTGGAAGGCGGCAATGTGCTGCCCGGAAACCCAGCCAGCCCCGTGGACCAGCACGCCCAGTTGCTCGTCAATCATCGTAGGATCTCGATCTCCTTGAACATCACCAGCATGACGTTGCCGGCGTGCATTTGCAATGCGAAATGCCCTTCGGGCCGGCTGGGATCATCCTTGAGTTCGGCCGTCTTGACGCCGTTGACGTGCACCACGATGTCCCCATGGTGCGCCGCAATCGTCATCTCGTTCCAATCACTGGCCTTGGCGAACTTCTTCTCTTGCTCGGGCGTCGGTTTGTCCAGCCAGGCGCGGCCATAGCTCTCGTAAATGCCGCCGGTGCCGCTACCGGGGCGACCGACTTGCACCTGGAGTCCGTGCGCCTTGTCGGGTTCTTTGATGATCGTGCGGATGTAGAATCCGCTGTCACCCGAGAGGCACTTGAATTTCAGCCTCACGGTGAAGTCCTTGAACTGCTTGTCGCTCACCAGCAGACCGTACAAGCGGGTCTTGTTGGCCCGACCGACGAACGTGCCGTCCTCGACGGTCCAATCCCCCTCTCCAACCTTGTGCCAGCCGGCGAAGGTCTTGCCGTCCATGAGAGGTTTCCAGGTCGGCTTTTTCTCTGCCGCCGCCAGGACGTTGGGATGCAAGAGGGCAGCGAAGAGCAACAGCAAGCCAGCAAAGGCGCCTTGGGGACACTTCATGGGATGCTCCTTGATCTAGGTCAACCGCGGACCAGGCGCGGGGCGAGGTTGTTCTGGCCGCCGACATCGGTCAGGCGGTTATCGCGGCCCTCGAAAAAGTAGGTCAATTGCTCGTGGTCGATTCCCATCAGGCCGAGCATGGTCGCCGCGGGGCCAGCGGGTTGGCTGCCGAGCCCCCAGCCCGGGCCTCGGAGGACAACAGATCGCTCAGCGCCAGCACACCGAACCCCAGGCCCCCGTTTTGCAGGAAGTCGCGACGGGATTGGAAAGTCACCATATCGGTGGCCGAGTCATCAAGGAAATTGCCTGACCTCACGCCATGATCTCGTTCACCACGCGCCCGTAGACGTCCGTGAGACGAAAATCGCGGCCCGCGTAGCGGTAGGTGAGCTTTTGGTGATCCAAACCGAGCGAGAAAAGCATGGTGGCGTGTAGGTCGTGTAGGTGGACCCTGTCGCTAACTGCCTCATAATCGTACTCGTCCGTTTCGCCATACGCCAGGCCCTCTCGAACACCACCGCCGGCCAGCCAAATCGTGTACGCTTCCGCAGGTATTGTCAAGTTAAGGGAAATTCCCGCGTTGTCGAGGCGAAAACGGTCTACTCTGGAACGAAGAATCAACAACTTAGAGACTGCCATGAAGTACTCACAGGGGGCTCAACCCGTTAACTTGACAGTACCTCTGGAAACGAGGAAAGAATGGGGATCCAGAAATGGAGCCACTGAGGCATGAGAAACTCGTCCATGATGAAACGCAAATGCGCTGGTACAATATGGCTCAGCGCGATGCACCGTCGCCACACCGAATGGAGAACGCTAGTCCCCGCTAATCTTCGCTGATTTCGATTAGTGGAGATGTAACTGTTTAGGACCGGCACATCATAAGTGTCGCATAGTCGTTGTTCGCTCCGCGAACAACGCGTTGGGTTTGCGGAGCGAACCACGACACTTATTGATGTGCCGTTCCTTAGCCGTCTTAAGCAACAACAGGTGGGACCCAAACATGGACAAACCGCACTGCACGACCAACCGCCGCGCTTTTCTCGGTCAGACCTTCGTTGCCACGATGATTGGAGTCCTTGGCAGCCCTGTCGTCATTCTGGGTGCCAGGGATGAAACCAAGATTGGATCGCGGCGGGAATTGTTCGTTGATGATTTCATCATCGATTGCCTGGGGGGCGAAGCGGAGCTGCGACTCCATCATCCGAGTCGCCGCGAAGTGGTCATAAAACACGACTCGCCCTGGGAAGGCACAGCGTCCGGTAATCATACCGTGTTCCAGGATAAGGACATCTATCGGATGTATTATCGAGGATTGGACTTTGAAGTAACGCCAGGGAAGCTATCCGAGGTACATCCAGCCGTGACCTGCTATGCCGAGAGCAACGACGGTATCCACTGGACCAAACCGAATCTCGGCATCGTCGAATACCGCGGCTCAAAACAAAACAACATCATTCTCGATGGGATCGGCACGCGCAACTTCATGCCCATGGTTGATGAGAATCCCGAGTGTTCTGGCGAGGCACGTTACAAGGCACTAGCCGGCATCAAGCGAGAGGGTGGTTTGTTCGCTTTCAAATCCGCAGATGCCGTCCATTGGTCAAGGATGAGCGAAGAGCCGGTCATTACCAATGGAGCCTTTGACTCCGGAAACCTCGCGTTCTGGGACCAGAGCATCCAGCAATACCGGGCCTATTGGAGAACGTTTACCGCCGGCGTGACGGAAAAAGATGATTGGAGACCTGCAGGCTATCGCGCCATTCGGACCGCTACGTCACGCGATTTCCTGCGATGGGAAAACGAAGCCGATTTAACCTATGTCGATTCACCTGCAGAACATCTGTATGAGAATCAGATCAGGCCCTATTATCGTGCACCACAGATCCTCATCGGTTTCCCAACACGTTACGTCGAGCGAGGGTGGTCTCCTTCGATGCGCGCACTCCCGGATCTGGAGAAACGTGAACTCCGGGCGAGTTCGGTTGAACGCTACGGCACCGCCTTGACCGAAGGCTTGATGATGGCGAGCCGAGACGGTGTAAGGTTCAAACGTTGGAACGAAGCTTTTCTGCGACCCGGCATCCAGCGACCAGGCAGTTGGCTCTACTCCCACCAGTTTATTTGTCACGTGGTTGAGACAAAGTCATCGACACCGGGTGCACCCAATGAATTGTCGCTTTACGCCCTAGTATGCTGTCCGATAAATTCCCGACGTTAACATTGACTGATTGATTCTCTCGCTTTTTTGACCTTTGCCAGGATGGAATCGGCGGTGGCGCGCCACTTGAAGGGCTTGGCCAAGTGTTGATTGTGGACTCGTATGTATCGTCGGATCTCCTGTCGCAGATCTCGAACGCTGGTGAAGGAGTTGCGGTAGATGGAGCGACGCTCCAGCTGAGAGAACCAGGTCTCCACGGCATTGAGCCAGGAGGCGCTGGTAGGAGTAAAGTGCAGGTGGAAGCGTTCTCGGCGCGCCAGCCAACTTCGAACCTTCTGGGTTTTGTGAGTACTGGAGTTGTCCAGGATGAGGTGAACGTCCAGATTGGGATCGAGCGCTTGATCGATCTGGCGTAAAAAGGCCAAGAATTCCTGGGCTCGATGCCGTTTCGTGATGCGCCCCATCACCTCTCCCGTGGCCACATCGAAAGCGGCGTAAAGGCTAGCCGTGCCGTGCCGCTTGTAGTCGTGTGTTCGTCGCTCGATCTGTCCGGGTTTGAGCTGGAGCATGGGCTGGGTTCTATCCAGGGCTTGGATCTGGGTCTTCTCGTCCACGGATAAGACCAGAGCATTGTCAGGAGGGTCCATGTAAAGCCCGACGACATCAATCACCTTGTCGGCGAAATGAGGGTCGTGACTGATTTTGAAGTTGCGGATTCGATGAGGTTTCAGGTCGGCCGCCTTCCAGATCTGAGTGACCTGATGGCGGCTCACTCCGGCGTACTCGGCCATCAGGCGCACACTCCAGAAGGTCGACTCACAGGGAACCCGTTGTACCGTGGCCTTGAGGATGGCTCGCACTTTGGCCGGCGCTAACTTTCGGGGGCGGCCTGAGCGAGGTTGATCCTCCAGTCCTGACAGTCCCTGCTGCAGGTAGCGTCGTCGCCACTTCTGAACAGTGAGCAAGCGCTTGGACAGTCTTTCAGACACCTGTGTTGCCGTTAACCCTTGGCCGCAAAGCAGGATCAACTCGGCCCTTTCGGCCAGACTGCGCCGGGTCTTGGAGGCTCGCAACCAGGAACGCAAAATCTCTCGATCGTCTTCGGGGAGTTGTAGTTGGATATGTGGTCTTGCCATACGGAATGATAGCGAAAAGCCCTGACTATTAACATCGTGAACTTCCCGGACAGTACACTAGGCGGCTACTGGCACGGCGACGGCTGCCAAATGACCCGCTACACGCTGCGGCTGGATGGGTTTGTTTCTGCCTCCGCACCCATGAAAGGCGGTGAACTGGTCACGAAAGTCCTGACGTTTTCGGGTAGCAAACTAAGCGTCAACTTTTCGACCTCCGCGGCAGGCAACCTGCGTGTTGAGATTCAGGACCCCGAGCGAAGACCGCTCGCAGGCTATTCAATCAACGAAGCCCACGAGACATTCGGTGATGAAGTGGAGCGCACGATCCATTGGAAAAACGGCGCCGACGTGAGCAAACTCGCCGGGAAACCGGTGCGACTGCGTTTCGTTCTCAACGATGCAGATCTGTACGCGTTTCGATTCGCACGGGGCTGAGATTTGCGCGGCATGCACGCATCTTTCGATGTGACCCGACGCTTTGCCTCCGAGTAGAGGAGGGCGGCGCTTGGCCCTTAGGGTTCGCCTTGGCTGTATCCGCCGTTTCCAGCTTCGTGCCCGTTTAGGCTCCCCGTGGCGAAGGCCGTCCTCCCCCCTCACAGACCCGAGCGTGCAGAATTGCCGCACTCGGTTCCTCAAACTGGCCTTGCTGGCCTACTCTGCACAGCAGCCCTACCTGGCAATCTCTTTTTGTCTACTTCGCCGTGACCAATTTTCAGAACCTGAGCTTGCGCGGCTTCGGGAGCTTTCGCCTCCGCTCTCGGTCTGAGCGCAGAGCATGCGCAAGCTGGTTGCTTAGGCCGACGACGAACCCGACCCCGTAGGCATCGATGGGATCCAGACACAGGCAAGACGCTGGCCACATTCAAAACTCCGGGAGCCGGACAGCCGCGCTGGGGACCGCCCCGCAAACGGCCTTCCGGAGCGCACGGCCTGGAGTGGGTGGACGGCAAGTACTGGATTGCGGTACCACCCCCGGTAGAGATCTATCAGGTCGAGCCGGAGACGGGGAAGATCCTGCATACCATTCCCTCCCCGGACACACGACCCCACGGAATAGCCTGGGACAGCGGTTACCTCTGGTGTGTCGAAAGCAATGACCGCGCCATCTACAAGATGGACCCCAAGGATGGAAAACTCCTGGCCAAGATTCAGCTGAGCGACAACGATCCCGAACCGCACGGCATGACCATGCACCAGGGTGTTAGCGTATCGGTTTGATTTTGATCTTGCGGTACCAGACACGGTGGCCTCCGCGGCCGTGAATGCCCTGAAACCCGACGGGTCCGCTCCGTGCATAATCTTTCAAGGCTCTGGCGAACTTGTTTCGGGTCCCATCGGGATTCTTGTGTGGTTCCGTCCACTGATCGAGATCCATATCGATCACCTGCTTACTATTGAAAACCAGATAAATCTTGTTGTCGTCACAGGTAATCGTATAGCGATTCCACTCCCCGGCCGGTTTGGCCATATTCTTTCTTGGTAGCAGGAGATCGTAAATCGCTCCCACCACGCCAAGGGGCTTGCCGTCCCCGGTCTCATGGACCTGCACTTCGATGGCCGACAGCGCGTCCTTGATATCTCCGGCGCGAAGAAAGACCCCGCTGTTGGCATTCTTCTCCACCTTGAACTCCAGATCCAGGATGAAATCTCCATACTTCTCCCTCGTCCAAATCGTGCCCCGGTCCTCCGCATACAGGACCCCATCCTCCATGACCCAAGTCCCCGGCTCGTAAAGGGCATTGGAAAGGTCCGTCCTGAAAAGATCCTTCCATCCATCGGTGACGGGATGGTGGGTCGTGGGAAGTCCCTGGCTTAAGACCGCTCCCTGGGACAAGCATAGGACTGCAACGAAAACACTCAAAATCCGTTTCTTTGACATGGGAAACCTCCCTGGCGACTCACGATTGTACCCCTTGTGAGGGTTATCCCTAAGTTCAACCCCGGTGCGGCGGTCCAGGAGGCCTAGATCAAGGCCGCAGGGAGCGAGGTGAGGAGGCGTACGGGTCGCGTACGTCGACGAAGCCGAGCGGACGAGAACGCAGAGATTAGCTCTCTTGGACCGTCGCGTTAGTTCTCATCGTTGAAATGTTCCACCTTATGGCGTATCACCTCCCCCTCCACCATGAAGACGACAGATTGAGCTCTAAGCGGGATCCGGAAAACAGCAACGGGGGAGTCGTCAGCGATCCTCCTTCCCACGAGATGGTCGCCGAAATGAACCGGTGTAAAGGAAGCACCGCTCTGCGAAAACGCCGCTTGCCGAAGTTTTCCTCCCCCTCCGGCTCCAGGCCAAACCCTCGGCTCCGGTCTCTGCCCCCATGGGTGGTGTCACTGCTCGTGTAGTAAAGCCACAGCTCATCCCCCTTTCGAATCAGAGACGGAAACACATAGATCATGGACGCCCTCCCTGAACCCGGAAGACCGAGGCCAATGAAAGGCTCTCGGTCCGGCCGCATCCAGTTGATGCCGTCACGACTCACCATGAGTTGAATGTCCAAAAGCCCATCGTTTCCCTGGGCCACCGCCTGAAACAAGCCAACGCTTCTCTTTTTTTTAGCGTCCCAGGCCTGATTTTCGTACCAAAATTTGTAAATACCTTCCTCCTCAATCACCGTGCCAACAAAACCCTGTCCCTCTTCCCAAGGGTTGCGGAAAGTCAGAACGTCTTCATCAGGCAATGCAGGTCCCTTCATTTTCAGTGTGATGTTCTCGGAGGTCTCGATGAAACGGTGATCAATGAACAGTTGGGCCTTTGTACCCACCTCGAGAGGCGAAATCGAATGCATGTGAAACAGAAAGAACATTGGAGCGATTGAAAGCACACTTACCACAGCAACGATCGCCGCAAATCTTCTGGTATGCATCGTCAATTTCAGGACTCCTGATCTCTGGGAAAATGCGGTGGCCCCAATTTCAATTTTCGGGAGCGCGGGCGAGAGTGTAGACAAGCTTGAAGTTGGTACCGGGGTACGTCAGTTCAGCCGCGTTGAGTTGGCTCAGCAGGTGGTCGATAGCTTGGTTCGAACGCGGATTGGCCATCGAATGCACGTGGACGGTCAAGACGGCCGCGCTCTCGTCCGGACTCAGGTCTGCCTCCGTCCGGAAGAGATCGCGCAACAGGGAACGAGCGTCATCCTCCCGAGCCAGCTGCTCCCGGACGACGCTTACCAGGGCCGTCTCGGCGCGGTAGGCGATCATCTTGATGGTGTCCATCAGCTGCTTGCGGCTGGGAGCGAGACGCTCGAACTTGTGCGCCTCAGGCAGCTCCTCCCATTCGATGTGCCTGGGCGTGTCCTTGAGCTGGCCGCGGACCTCCTGTAGTTCGTGCTCCAGTTGCTCGATCTCCTCCCGGAGCGCGGCCTTGCGTTGTTCCCACTGGGGCAGTTTCGTCTCGTCGTCTTCCGGATGCAGGGTGAGGGCCGCAAAGCGGGCCTGGCGGTGGGTCAGCCGGCCTTTGAGCGAGCGGGATTGCCGCTCCAGCTCGCGCCAGGATGGGTTGACCACGGGCCGATTGGTCCCAGGAATCTCTTCCGTCTGATACTCGCTAAGGAGGTCAATCGCATAGTGTTGCATCATGTACTGGAAGAAGTTTTCCTGGGCCCATCGACTGAAGAGTGCGGCGGCGTCCTGCAGGGCCAGGTGAGAGTAGGCGGTGCTGATGAGGCTGGTTTGGTGGCCGCTTTCGGTGAGCTTGCGGACCTCGCGCACGAACAGCCCACTCTGCCAGTCGCCCACCCACGAGCCCAGTTCGGCCAGCTGCATCGAGACCCGCTCGCCTGAGGGTAAGGTCACCTCGGTCGGCTGGAACCACTGCTCGGACCACTTCCCTTTCGGAAACTTGTGGTAGCTCAGACAGGCGATGCGATGCTGCTGCCACATCTGTTTGAAAAACTTGGGGCTGTAGCCGGCGCGGTCGAAGACGATGACGAAGCGATGGCGGTAGGGGTCTTCGGCCAGTTGCTCGGGCGTGGGCTGGCCCGGGACGTCCTCCAGCAGCCGCGGCACGATGTCGCTTTCCAGCACTTCCAACAGCCCCTGGTCGATAGGACGGTCGACCACGAAGAAGGGCTGGCCCAGCGCGTCGTTGACCCAGTAGCCGGTAGTGCCTCGCAGACACAGCCTTTGACGCGCCACGTAGCGTCGGGGCAAGGGCGTTTGATGGCCGTGATAGAGCCGCACGTGACCGTCGACGTACAGCGTGCTGGCCAATTCCCCGGAGGCTTGGAGCCAGTCGCGCGAGAGGCGGCCGGCCCATTGTTCGGGGGCGTTATTCTGGCTCAGCTGCGCCAGCTTCTGGCGCAGACAACGGACTTCCGGCACCCGGTCCAGCCCCAGCAGCTTGCCCAGCTCGCCGGGCGACTGGTATTGCAATTGCTCGACCGTCTGGATCCGGCATAAGGCCATGAAGGCCAAGACCGAGACCACCTGGGTGGTGGTGTAATAGCCACCCAGCGAGGGAAAACACTCCTGGAGATGGTCGAACAGACCGTTTTGGGTCAGCGCCGGCAGGGCGCACAGGACCCCACCGAAGGAGACATCGTGGCAGGACTGAAACTGGGTGGGGGCGCCGTCGAGCAATCCCAGGGCCGCGGCCACCCGCTCCAGCGGCCGGGTGCAGGCGACCCCCATCGAGGCCGCCGCATCCTCCAGACTGCGCTGGGACTTGTCCGAAGCGGGCGCCGAGGCGACCGCGGCGCTGGCCTCCCCTTCGGCGGCCGGCTGCCCCGGCCGAGGCGGTCCCTGGATCCGTCCCTGATTGAGGGCCTTGCGAAGCGTGTCGCGTTTGACTCCCAGCTCGTCGGCCACCTCCGAGGGGGAGCCGCCTCGGTAGAGCAGTTCCTGAGCCCGGGCCACCACCTCCGGAGTGAGCACGTTGGCGCTTCGGCTGCGGCGAGGGCGAAAAAAGGATTCAATGCCTTCTTCGCGATATTTCTTGACGCTGCGTTTGACGCTGTTCTTCGAGACCCCAAAGGTCCGGATGATCTCGCTCTGTCGACAGCTGCCTTGGCACACCAACTGGGCGCTGAACATGCGGAACGAAGCCCGATCCTCCGCGCCATGCTCGAACACCGGGTGCCCCCCACAGAAGTAGGTCCATCGTCCCTGCTGCTGAACCACACTGATGCGATCGTTGACTTGGGTAGCTCCATCTGGGATAAGGGGGAGCAGTGCTTGTGGCACGGGTACCTTCCTCCTCGAGCTGTTTCCAAAGTTTCCAAAGGGGGAGGGTACCTTCTAATTTTCCGCAAGCCCAGGGCCTGCTTATTTCACTCAAACCGACGTAACCTCTAGTTGCACAAAGAAAAACGCCTCCTGAGGAGGCCACGCCGCAACCCCTGAGATCAGGAGTCCTGAATTTACCTCTACAGCGCCGGCCATCGACTGAGAGCAGTGGATACAGATCCGGCAACACGGAGATCAAAGCTCCCGACACCACCACGGCAGAGCGGTCTCAAGCCAGTCCCGACGTTCCCTTCTTCTTCCCGGCCCCGCCCCGTGTCAGCCACAGTGATGGATTCCAGGAAAATGGGGTGACCCGCACCAGGTGAAGGTGAAATTCCAGGTCGGCTTCGTCGGCACGGATCGCCGAACATGTCCGACTCTATACGCCGGGAGCCGAATCCCTGGACCCCGTCCATTATTTTCCGTTGCTCGAACACAAGCCCCGCGCCTGGCGGCAGGCTCGGGCCCTACGAGGATTGAAGCTGCCTGCCATTTTCGACCAGTACTGCCGCCAGCTGGAGCAGAGGGATGCCGGGGGCACTCGGGAGTTCATCCGCATTCTGAGATTACTGGAACAGGTCCCTCAAAACGCCCTGGCAGCCGCTTTGCAAGAAGCTCTTGAGCTTCGCATCTTCCGCTTTGAGGGGGTCTGCCATCTGCTACACCAAGCCCAGCAGGAGGCCTGGCCTCCCCCTGCTCTCGGTCTGGACCAGCTGCCTCGGTTGGCCGCCTACCAGGTGGCGCTGCCCGCGCTGGATCAGTTCAATCAGCTGCTCGCTCAGGGCGCCACGCCGCAGGGAGGACGATAGCTGATGAAAAATCCCTCTTACTCGAGAGCTATCTCAAGCGTTTGCGCCTGCCCACCATCCGGGCCCAGTACCCGAGTCTGGCGCGGGAAGCCGCCGAGCAGCGGCGCAGCTATGAAGACTATCTGTTGAGCTTGGTGGAGCAAGAAGTGCTGGAGCGCGATCAGAAGCTGCAGCAGCGGCGCCTGAAGCGGGCGGCCTTTCCCTACCTACGGACGCTGGAGGCCTTCGACTTCGCCCTGCTGCCCCACCTCAACAAGGAGAAGGTCCTACAGCTGGCAGGCGGTGAGTTTGTCGAGCGCCAGGAGTCGGTGATCTTCCTGGGTCCCCCCGGAGTCGGAAAAACGCATCTGATGATCGCCCTGGGGATGGCCTGCTGTTTGTCCGGCAAGACAGTTCGCTTTGTCACGGCCGCTGCATTGGTCAACGAGATGATGGAAGCCCAAGGGAGTTTGCGATTGACTCAGCCTCAGCGGCAGCTTTCCAAGACGGATTTGGTCTGTCTGGACGAGATTGGCTATATCCCCTTCTCCACCACGGGAGCCCAGCTGTTGTTTCAGTTCTTTGCCGAGCGCTACGAGCGCGGCTCGGTGATGGTCACGACTAACTCGGAGTTTGGACAATGGACCGAGGTCTTCGGCCAAGAGCGCCTGACGGCCGCTTTATTAGACCGGCTGACCCATCGCTGTCACATCTTGGAGCTCCAGGGGGAGAGCTTCCGCTTTCGTCACAGCCTGCGCACTCGTCAGGCCTCGCAGGCACCCCCAACCAAGCCCTCTAAGCCGAAAGGAACTCCGTCATGAACGCTTCACTGGGCGTTAGCTCACCGGAGCCGGGCTCCCGGATTCGCCTCAAACCCTCCGCGGGCTGGTTCGCGGCGGGAGAACGTTTCGAGACGGCCCTGCTGGGTCTCTCCGATGGGGCCTTCCTCTGGCGGTGGTCGAGGAGGCCCTGCTTCTGGGTGCCACCCGCAAGTACGTCTCTCGGCTCAATGGAGGTTCCCCAGACCTGATCACCACGCTCCACTACTTTGAGCCTCTGGTCGAGGAAATCCTCGACCAGCCCTTGCCCTCAGGGTATCGTCCCTACTTGCAACGCAAGTTGGATCAGTACCGGAAGGAGTGGATCCAGCGATGCAAGATCCCTCCTGAGGTCGATCCGGCGCGAGCCGAGGGATCAGAGGTTCCTTCTTGCCCCAGCAACGATCATGACGTATAAGGAATCCTCCCGTCTCGCTGTCGCTTTCGGGCCATCACCCAGAGCGGGTCTGCTCCTCTGGCAAGACCGCAAGCGCGCTCGGGCGCCCCCGCTGGATGGAGGATGGATTCAATCGAAGGCCGTTTCTTGAAGGCAACATTCTGGTGATGCAAAAAGGTAACAACCAAATCCGTCAAGAGAGACGGGATGATGATGAATTAACCCAATAGGTGGTCCCCCTCTCGATGAGCACGGGTGGTCCCCTTTTCGATGAGCATTGACATAGGCCAGACCACAGCGGGATGGCTCTTTTCCATTAACCATGCTCTGCCGATGGCGGTGGGGGTTTTCCCCATGGTGGTCGTGGTGGGACTGGCCTTAAACCGGCACGATTTTCTGTGCGCTCGTTATAGGCCTTTCCACCACGGCACAGATCGGAATGTACGTGCTCACCCGTAGGTGGTGGGTTCAGAAGTAAAAAGCGGGGGGCTGAGAACGAAAAAAGGGTGTACCCAGGCAAGAAAATCGGTCTAACGCTTGAGGGTGGCAACCACTGACATCATATGCGATCAAAGGCTGTACAATGGCAAGGCTGTTTTCTTTGGATTGCATCTATCGAATGCCATAGAGTCGCTTCGTTGGCGAGGTGCTGTGTAGATTTTGGCCGTTGCAAATTCATCGTAAAGTAGGAATCTTGCCGATACAAGGAGGGACCATGCGGATTGCGCGCCCTAGCTTCTTTCTTCTTTTCCTTTTGGTTCCTGCTGTGACCTTCCAGGGAACCGGATTTTGCTGGGGAAAGGACTTGACGATTTTAAAGACAAGTTTGCGAGTCTTCTTTCCGACTTCCCCGGAAGAATGGTACCAATACCTCGACTTCGTCGTTCCGGAAGAGACAAGGGAAATTGTCATTTCGCTCGAGTATCCGGAAGGGGGGCCCGAAGTTGAGGAGTCGGGGCCCGTGGATGTGGCGCTTTTTGGTCCTCAGGACTCTTTCCGAGGCTGGAGTGGGGGCAGGCGTGAGACGATTGTTTTGGGGGAAGAGGTGGCCACCCCGGGTTATCTACCCGGGCCAATCACCGCCGGGACGTGGCGCTTGCTTTTCGTCCGACACGTCCGACACGCTGGGCTCGACAAGCAAGGTGTCCTATGTGATATAGAGGTCATTGCCCGGATGGGACCACCACTTCCAGCCCAGGGCCGCCAGTGGTTCCGAGGCGACTTCCATATTCACAACGAACATGAGGACGGTGTTTTTTCAATTTCCACGTTGGTCAGCCGCTTCCGCGCTGCTAAGCTCGATTTCGGCGTAATCGCAGAATCGAGATGCTGCCAGGGTAGGGAGCACCCCTACTCCTTTGACCTAAGTGAGATAGCGGCTTTGGCGCCTCGAGTTCCTTTGCTGATGCTCTTTGCGGAGGTGGGCAATACTTTCGGTCATTTTAACGTGTTAGGGGTTCCACCAGGCGCGTGGATTGACTTGCGCTTTGATGGGTCTCAGGCCAGCCTGGAAAACGTTATTGATCAGACCCACCAAGCGGGAGCTCTCTTCTCGGTCAATCATCCTTTTCTCACCAGCCGGAATTTTCCCGACAGGTGTTGCCTCTGGAAAATGGGAGCTCGTGAGGGCATTGACTGCATCGAGGTCTGGAACGGTGGAGACAACGATGAGCTTTGGGGTCGTTCTGACGAAAAAGCAGTCGCCTGGTGGGATTCGCTGTTGGCCAAGGGTCGGACCATTACCGCCATTGGAGGCAGTGACGCTCACTTCACTGCCGGCGTGAAGTGGGTAGGTAGGGAGGATAGGGGCAGACCGGGCAGGCCCACTACCTGGGTGCTGGCGGACTCTCTGGAGACCTCTTCTATCCTGGAAGCGGTGCGCAGCGGTCGCGTGTTCATCACGGCTCGACCAGATGTTTCTCCGGTCACCCTTACCCTGAGGGATTCAGAGTCGGGCCAAGAGGTCGGCATCGGGGACACCCTTCATGTGAGCGGAGAGAAGATGGAGATGGAGGTTCAATTCAATCATCCGTCGGCGGTCAAGATAAGAGCCATTGGCCAAGGCAAAGTGCTGGCGGAACAAGTGCGGGCTCCCGGTGCGCCGTCACTGAAAATTTCCCTGCCCCCCGCCGGCTCCTATGTGAGGCTGGAGATCCGCGAGCATGAGACAGGGACCATGCTGGCCTTGACTAACCCCATCCGGATCCAGAACCGGACCAGCAAGACGCAGGGGAATCTTACCGGTACAAGGAGGAGTCATGCAGCCCGTTAGAGTGAGCCTGCTTCTCTTCTCATTTACGTTTCTCACCGGTTTCCACGGGACTTGGCTTTGTTGGGGAAGCGATTCGATGGTCCTGAAGAAGACCTTGCGACTCTCCGAAGAGCCCTTGCACCTGGATTTTGTCGTTCCGGAAGGCGCGCGGGAGATTGCGATCTGGCTCGAATACCCGGAAGGCGGCCACGAACTCGAGGAATGGGGGGCGACCTCAGCAAGACTTGTCGCTCCTAACGACGCATTCCGAGGCAGGAGCACAGGGTGGGCTGAACCAATTTTCCTGAGTGAGGAGGAGGCAAGTCCTGGGTTTATCCCAGGATCTCTCACCTCCGGGACCTGGCGGCTGGTTCTCTCTAACAGGACCAAGGTAGACGTCCGTTGTGATATAGAGGTGAGGCTGCGAATTGGTCAAGCACTCCCACCTCGAGGTGCGCGCTGGTTACGCGGGGACTTCCATACTCACAACGAGCATGCCGACGGCGCTTTTTCGCTCTCCACCTTGGTCAGCCGCTTTCGCGCGGCAAAACTCGACTTCGCGGTAATCACCGAGCACAACACCTCTAGTCACCATCGTGAGATAGCAGCTTTGCCATTCAAGACGTTTTTGCTGATCATGGGTGAGGAGATCACCACTCCTTTCGGCCACGCCAATGCGCTGGGACTTGCTCAAGGAGCCTGGATCGATTTTCGCATCGATGGTTCTCCGGCCAGCCTGGAAAATATCATCAACCAGACCCATCAGGCGGGAGCCCTTTTCTCTATCAATCATCCTTATTTGCCAACCCGTTATCCCGAGAGCTGTTGTCTCTGGAAGATGGAAACCCCTGAGGGGATTGACTGCATCGAGGTGTGGAACGGTGGAGACAACGATGAGTCTGACGAAAAAGCACTCGCCTGGTGGGATTCGCTGCTGGCCAAAGGTCGGACCATTACAGCCATTGGAGGCAGTGACGCCCACTTCCGTGCTGGCGTGAAATGGATCGGCAAGGAGGATAGGGGAAGATCGGGCCGGCCCACCACCTGGGTACTGGCGGACTCTCTGGAGACCTCTTCTATCCTGGAAGCGGTGCGCAGCGGTCGCGTGTTCATTGCGGCTCGACCAGATGTTTCTCCGCTCACCTTCACCCTAACGGATTCAGAGTCGGGCCAACAGGCCGGCATCGGGGACACCCTTCACGTGAGCGGAGAGAAGATGGAGTTGGAGGTTCACTTCAATCATCCTTCGCCGGTCAAGATAAGAGCCATTGGCCAGGGCAAAGTGCTGGCGGAGCAAGTGCGCACTCCCGGGGCGCCGTCACTGAAAATTTCCCTGCCCCCCACCGGCTCCTATGTGAGGGTGGAGATAGTCGAGCATGGTACAGGGACCATGCTGGTCCTGACTAACCCCATCCGGATCCAGACGCGCCAGGGCAGGTAAAAACCGCAAGTTTAGGAGGCGACCATGATAAATAGGAAGCCGGCTAGTTTTTCCTTGTTGGTTCTGTTCCTGGATGGATTCGGCCATGTCCTTTTTTTGCGAGGACTTTGAGGTCCGGGCCGCTTTCGAGGACGACGACCACGTCCAGCATCTACAAGGTCCATCCCTCGCGGTAGTCGGCGCGGACGTATCTGTTCGCATCAGGTACGTTGGTCACCTTCATGGCCTGCGAGTCCCATTGCAACTTCTTGCCAGTTCGGATGGCGATGACGCCCAGGAGTACGGTTTCGGTCAGAGGGTCGGCGTAGTCAAAGTTGCTCAGCGGCGTTGGGCCGCCTTTGCAGGCGTCGATCCATTCGCGGTGCTGCAGGGATATTGACAACGCGTCAGGACCTCTCGTCTGAATCCTTACGCGTGGCAAGGACGGCTCCGGACGCGGGAAGTCTCTGAAGCGCGATTCCGGCAGCAGCCGGAGACGGCCGCCGAAGCCGGCCAGCAACTTGCCCTTTTCACCGATGCAAAGCACACCCTGACCCGGCAGGTTCTGTCCGTCGTGCAGCTCCGCCGGCCGGGGCGGTTTCAAACCGCCGTCGTACCAGGTCAGCTTCACCGGCGGCATGCCGTGACCGGCGGGAAACTCGTAATGAACCATCGATGCCACCGGCGCGGTTTCCGACGTGACCCGGCTCGAAGTGGCTTCAACACTCGTCGGATGCCTCAACTCTAGCGCCCAGTAGACGGGGTCGATGATGTGACAGCCCATATCGCCCAGTGACCCGGAACCGAAAGCCCACCAGCCACGCCATTTGAAGGGCAGGTAGGCGGGATGATACGGTCGGTACGGTGCGGGGCCAAGCCACAGGTCCCAGTCGAGCCCGTCCGGCACCGACGGCGTATCCGCGGGGCGATCTCGACCGGGAGCCCATGCCGTGCCGGCCGCTGCCCAGCGCCGCTGCCTGACCGGAGACCATGGGCCGTGCCAACCCGTGTCGGCACACCAAGCATGTGCCTCGTGTACCGGGCCGATCGCCCCGGACCGCAAGACTTCGACCTGAAGCCGGAGATGGTCGTGAGCATGGAACTGGTTGCCCATCTGAGTGGCGACCTTGGCCGCGCCAGCCACCTCAGCCAGCTTGCGGGCCTCGTCGATCGTATGGGTCAGCGGTTTTTCGCAGTAAACGTGCTTGCCCATCTTGAGTGCCTGCATGGCGACGACGGCGTGCGAGTGGTCCGGCGTCGCCACCACCACCGCCTCGATGCCCTTCTCTTCTTCGAGCATCTCGCGAAAGTCGCGGTAGGCGGCACAGCCCTTGTACGTGCCGCTCCGTTTTTGCTGGGCGTAATGGTTTTCGACCATCCGCCGCGCCGGCTCGCGCCCTGCGACACCACCCTTGTAGTCAAAGTAGTCCCTGCCTTCCCGGTTCACATCGCAGACGGCGACCACCTGAACGTCCGCTTGATTTGCCAGCAACGACGTGACATGCCTTAGGCCGTGACAGCCGGTACCGATCACCGCCAGATTCACTTTTTCGCTTGGCGGGTGAACGCCCGCTCCGAGCACATGTCGAGGAACAATGGTAAAGGCCGCCGCGGCCGCAAGCGCACCGCTGCAAAGATCACGCCGAGACAGCTCCGCCGCCTTGGATGGATGTTTCTCGGTCTGTGTATTGCCCGATGATCCGGAGTCGTTGCCCGCGCTTAACCTTGGTCCTTTCGGGGATTTCCTGCTTCGCCTTTCGGTCGTCTTTCTCCGATCTTCCACCTTAGCTCTCCCGTATTTTTCGTTGCGACTGCTTGCTTCATCAGTGCATTTGTTCCTAACCCCTCTTTTTGTTCAATCCGCCAGCTGTACGAACTCGATGAGCATCCCGTCAGGTCCCTTGGCACAGATGACATGCTTGGCGTCTGGCGCAGAAAGAGGTTCCGACACGAACTCGACTCCCGCGGCCTTGAGTCGGGCGACGCAAGCGGGAACGTCTTCAATAATTAAGGTCAACCAACGCACCCCCGCCTGAAAGTCGAACGTTCGCTCTTCAGGAGGTGATTCGATTTCCATGAGCTTCAGCAGCGTGTCGCCGGCCTTCAGGCGTACCTGTCTGAACTTCCTTGGAGCCAGACCGAGTTCTTTGGCGAGATCTCCGGCAACCTGGATCTCATTCACGACTTTGAGATCGAGCAGGTCGCGATAAAAGTGCAACGACTCATCAAAGTCGCTACAAACAATTCCGAGGTCGATCACCGGATGCCTCAACGTGAACATGGGTTGATTTGTTGCCTGAGACGCTTCATTAACCGAAGCGATGGGGCGGCCTGATTCGCTCGATCCATTACTACGTTCGTGCACAGCCTGTGTTTCGCTGCCAACGTCTGACTTGGTCGCTCCCGGGCCAGCATCCTGTGGGGCACCGCATCCGGGCAGCACGGAACATAGACTCATACCCAAGAGAATTCGAAAACAGGGCTTCATCGAGAGTCCCTCCTGTGATTCATATTAAGTGGTCACGTCAAATCCTTTCGAATCTTGATGTTCTTCCACCGACACTTTGCTCCCTTTGGCCAAACGCCTCCACCGTGGACTTGCAGGGCGATGCTCCCCTCGGCGCCGATTGTTTTGAAGATCTCCTCTTTCTTGTAGTCTTTGTTGCTGGATGTGTGGCCGTTGAAAACACAGACCCTTTGGCCGTTGATCCAGGTCGTGATGCGTGGATACTTGCCCTCCACACGGACGCGGGCGGTGTTCCAGTCATTGAGCTTCCAGGCTTTGACCCATTCGTCCGGGGTGCACGAATACTCCAGCCCGACGCTCTGGGCCGACTTATGTTTGGCTGTTTTCAGCCCAATGAGATTCCGGTCTTTATCGTATCTTCCGTTGATATCGAACGTGCGCGTGTAGAAGTCACTACCGGTGGCTTCGCCGGTAACGTGCCCGACGTTGCCGTTGTCGTGGTAGTCCACCATCATTTGGAAGCATTGTCCCTTGTCGTTGCAGCGCAGGAACAAGCCGGAACAAACGCCCCAATCGGGCTTCATATCAATCAACAGTTCAAAGTCGCGAAACTTCTGGTCGGTGAGCAGGATGCCACCATTCCCCGAACCGGGCGGGTCCTGCTCTCCCGTGATCGTTCCGTCTTCCACCGCCCATCGTCCCCCGCTGCCATGCCTTATCCTCCGCGGATTCTTGTGCCATCCTTCAAGCGTCTTGCCATCGAACAGGCTGATCCATTCACGTTTGCAGCCGCTACCAATCACCCCCAACTCAAGCCGGTTGCTGGCGCATGATCTGGCCTCCCTTGCCAGGGCCGAGCTGGTCATCACGCAGGGGACAAGAATCGGCACCGCCGCGGTTCCGGCAAGAAAGCTGCGGCGAGTGATCGGTTGGTCTGGAAGCATGGCATAATCTCCACGATTGCGTGTTCGTATTGTAGTTTGTGCCAACCCGATCGACGATAATCACAGACTGCTCCAATAAAGTGGCGGCATTGATTCCCAAGTTTTCGCCAGCAGTCCCGGCGTTGGAAATGTGATGATTGCGCCACTCAAAAATCCACCCCGAGCCTCTCTCTGGAGTGAAACGCAAACCGCCTCCGTAGAGGATCTGAAAATTGAACACACGGTCGATCTCCGGAACCTCAAGAGAAGTCCATAGAAGTCCCCCGCCCAAGTTGAGGTATGGAGTCCAGGCACGCTTATTCCAGAAATGATATCGCCCAGCAATCCCCACCAACCCTGCTGCGATCTCGACCTCGGGCTGGTGGTATAAAAGCAGGGTTCCCTCGCCGTAAAGCTCCAGGCGATCAGTGAAAAACCATCCCATCTGCGGATGAAACGCGGCAAATGCAATATCACTCGCGGTCTTCTCCCAGCCCGGAATCCCGTATCTCCAAGAATGTCCCCAGCCCCACAGCAACGAGCGACTCCGACCGTTTGAGTCAAATCGCTGCTCGGCCAAGGTCCACGCAGCCAGGCAAAACACTACCTGAGCGAGGAAGAGGATCGTTCTCAGAAAGCTAAAGGTCTGACCCATCAACCGTCGGAGCCTAGGCTGCTGCTGGCGCTGTTGTCAAATGCCGCCGGGGCGATCCAGGCAGACTCATAAGGGGGCATCTCTCTCTCCTCGCGCACATACCGAAACCCAAAAATGCAAACCTAGGCCCCTATCCCCCTTTTTGGGATATGAAGTACTGGAGGCACCGGCCATCTCTCTCTCCTCACGCTCATACCGGCACCTAAAAATGCACAAATCACTTTATCGCTAGGCCCCCTATCCCCCCTTGTGAGATGTAGAGTGCTGGAGGGGGCCATCTCTCTCTCCTCACGCTCATACCGGCACCTAAAAATGCACAAATCACTTTATCGCTAGGCCCCCTATCCCCCCTTGTGAGATGTAGAGTGCTGGAGGGGGACCTCTACGCACTAGCGAAAAAATCGAAAACCAACCCTCCTGGAGAGGCTCGATCAATCATCTCCGGTAGCACGTCGGATTCAGGAAAGTTTACCGTGCCTAATTGCCTTTCTCGATCCAACGCCTAACCTGTTCGGGTGAGATCGCGAGTTCACTGGAAATCTCTTCTGGGGACCTACCTTCAGCTGAGAGATCGAGAGCCTTTTTCTTCTTTCGGTAGGTTCTGGCGGCCAACTTTTCGGGTACGCACCTGTCCCGGCAAACTTGGCAGTAATTGCGCTGGCCTGGCTTAGGTAGCTTCTTTGTCCTGAAGTACAGACTGCTACATCCCGAGCACACGAATAGACCGTAGGATTGGCTTACGACTAGTGCCAGCTGAAAGAAAAGAGCGGAGGCCAGCCCTCCCCTGAGGTTCTTCCCGAACGTAAGTGTTAACGACCCAGGGTCCAGACCCACGTCCAATGAAATCCGGGCCTTGCCAGCAAGCCGTGTAACTGCAAAGCCGAGAGTGCGGTTTGCCTTTTTCAGGCTCGAAGGCGGTTCCGGAACGTGTCAACAACTTTGAGACACTTTGGTGAATAAATTACTGTAGTTTCATCTCAAAAGTTCTCCTTTTCGGGAGGGTTGATCCAGACCGCCTCGGGAAGAGGAGGAGGAACGGGTTTGCCGTTGGGAAATCTCTCCGGGAAGAGTGCATGGGCGGCCTCCAATGTTTGGGATCGATCGCGACGGGTGGTGATGGCGGTGAGGTAGTGCACATCCGCGGGAGTGTGCAGGCCGATACCCGAATGGCGATGGTCGCGGTTATACCAATCGAAGAAATCCCGACAAAAGTCTCTGGCTTGCTGAATGGTGCCGAAACGAGCCGGGAATTCGGGACGGTACTTGAGGGTCTTGAATTGGGATTCCGAGTAGGGATTGTCGTCACAGACATGAGGCCGAGAGTGAGACTTGGTGACTCCCAGATCGGCCAGTAGCAAGGCCAGTGCTTTGGAACTCATCGACGAGCCACGATCGGCATGCAGGGTGAGACCACCCGCTACGATCTCCTGCTTGGAGTAGCTCTGGGCGATCAAGACCTTGGCCAGGCGGGAGCTTTCCTGGGTGGCCACCATCCAGCCCACCACATAGCGGCTGAAGATGTCCAGGATCACGTAGAGGTAGTAATAGCTCCATTTGACGGGCCCCTTCAGCTTGGTGATGTCCCACGACCAGCATTGGTTCGGGCCGGTGGCCAGAAGTTCCGGCTTGGAGTATTGGGGATGGCGGCGCTGGCGACGGCGTTCTCTAACTTCCAGACGTTTGGCCAGAATGCGGTACATGGTTCGAATCGAGCACAAGTATCGCCCTTCGTCCAGCAGCTCCGCCCATACGGCGGCAGGAGCTTTGTCGATAAACTGTCGGCTGTGCAGGACCTCCACAACGGCTTCCCTTTCGGGCGGGCTCAAGGCGCGTGGGGATGCGGCCCGAGGCCGAGGATCCAGCGCCGGCCGTTCGCGCCGAAGTTTCTCCCGATACAGACTCGATGGCGGCAGATCCAGAGCCTGACAGCCGGCACGGACTCCGTGGGATTGTGAGAATCGCAAAGCTTCGTCCATCAGCTCTCGTCTCCGTTCTCTTCGCTGCTCGCCAGAGAGATTCCCAACAGTTGCGAGACTTTTTTTTGGAGATCCAGCATGGCTTCAAACTTCTCGAGCTTGCGTTTCAGCTTCCGATTCTCAGCCTCCACTTGCCTCAGTTGATGATCCAGAGGATTGACCGGCTTTGCCTTTCGTCCCCGCTTGCGAGGGGTCAATGCCTGCAGCGTTCCGTGCTCGCGTTGGCGTCGCCAGGTCTGCAGATTCGACCAGTAAAGTCCTTCTCGGCGCAGTAATGCTCCCACTTCGCCCGACTCTTCGCAGCCATCGGCCTGCTCCAGGACCCGGAGCTTATAGCGGGCTGAAAACCGGCGACGGGTTGCCTTGGCAGGAACTTCCGGGTCGGGTCGCGGCAACGCCTTCTCGGGCTCGGTCCGTCCCGCAGCGATTTTGGAGACCTCTCCCCTCCGCTCCGAGGTTTCCAAAATCCTCAGTTTCTTGTCGCTTCTGTTTTCTATCATTCTGTAATCCAGCTTCTCGCCCTCTACTCTAATTTAGCCGGGAAGAAGTGTCTCACCATTATTGGCACAGAGGGAAATGGCTAAGGCCGAAGGACTCGTCACGAGCAATCCAGCTCAGCTACTCTTTACGCCACGACAAGCCAAGAAACCCATACGGAAGAGCCTAACTTGGAAGGAGGTGAACAAGCTCTTCTCGATCCTTGGAACAAGGGAGCGTCTCATCGCAATGCTTGCTATCGTTGCTGGCATGCGACCCGGAGAAATCTTTGCCCTCAAGTGGGAGCACGTACAACCCGATCACGTTCAGATTCGACAACGCGTTTACCGCGCGAAGGTGGACGTGCCTAAGACTGCAAACTCGGTTAGAGACGTTGCCCTCTCAAAACAACTCCAGTCCCTGCTTAAAGCATGGAAACTCGCCGCACTGGATGCCAGCGTTGAGGCTTGGGTGTTTCCATCTGAGAATCCAAGGACTCCTCTGGGCAAGGACAACGTCTGGAGGCGGAACTTCAAACCGCGGCTCGAAAGGGTGGCGTTGGAATGGGTTGACTTCCACGTCATGCGGAGAACCCACTCCAATCTGATGAAGGAACTTGGCGTTGATCCGAAGCTCGTGGCCGACCACCAAGGCCATACTTTGGATGTGAATCTGAATGTCTACACTGCGACCTCAGTCGACCTGAGGAAGAGGGCTGTAGACAAGCTGGAAAACAAGCTTTTCGCCGCTTAACGGTACCAAAGTGGTACCAACGACCCGGCTCAATTGCTCTAAGTCATTGAAAACATTGGAGCGGGAGACGGGAATCGAACCCGCGACGTCCAGCTTGGGAAGCTGGCATTCTACCGCTGAATTACTCCCGCTCCTGGTGGCCCGAGAAGGTATTTTCTCACCTCGCCATCAGTTTTGCCAATTCACTCTTGAGAAGATGGCGGCTTTGGCCTGAAGCGACGCTCTTAAACCCGCTTTGCAACCTGGAATTTGGAACGGGCGATACTTACGCGCAGGCCGACAAACAAGAGGCGCTCAAGTCAGCCACCTGATTCCCCAGATAAAGAAGGAGCAGCTGAGGATTCCCGCCGCGAACACGATCGAGCCCACCAGCCAGGTCCGTCGGCGCTGATACCACATGTAAATCGAAGTGACGACCATGAGCATGAATCCCACCGCCACAGCGTCGATGGAAAAGCTCCACAGCTGCACGACCCACCAGTCTCTCACTTTTGGAAGGGGCTCACCCCAGACCCCGCGAACTCCGCTCAGAGTGTGCAGGTTCTCGATGGTCCAGCGAAAAGCCACAGAGCTGGAAGTCTGGGTCCTGTACTGGATGGTTGCAACCGACTTCTCCAGATCGGCATCCACGGACACAACCTTGTCCATACCCACCAGGGCAAAAGTGAAATGGCCGGGGGAGGTTTTCTGTTGCCCCTGGCCCGGAGAATCTCGCCGGAGAGACCCAGCTGGGCCCTCAGGTCCTCCGCCTTGGCCTGGTCATCGACTCCCTGTGGCAGTTCGATGGGTTTCTCCCACTTGACCTGCTCCGGCTGGGGCGGGCGCTCGAACCAGTTGTGGTTGAGCAGAATCGTGCTCAGGGCGAAGACGATCACATAGGGACTGGCGAAGAGGCCCACATAGAGGTGGATGTCCCGGGACCAGAGATAAAACCCTTTAGAAAAAGAGGATCGATTGACTCGCATCTACGACTCCCACGAATCCATTCAGTTAGAAAAAGGAAGACGGTAATCTAGAACAAAGCGGCGAACCGTGTCAAGAGAACAGTGCACTGCTGTTTACAGGAAGACGTGAAACTTGCAGCCCGCCCGTCAGGGCGACAGATTCACCCAGATCGGACTTCCCCAGGCCACCTGACGATCGTCCTGAACCAGGCGCACGTAATAATAGCTGCTTCCAGTCGTCGGCTCCTGATCCAGAAAGGTCACAGTCACGTCCTGCCGATCCGGGGCTGCCGTATAGATGATATTTTCATTCTTGATCACTTCCACCCGGGCCACCGGGCTGGTTCCTACAATCCGAATCTGAAGGGGCGGCACTTCGGATGCATCAAACTCATCCCCCATGAAGTGATCGCCCATGCGCACGTCGAGTACGATGTTGTCGGTTGCACCATAGGTGTGGCGTTTCTTGATGGCTTCAAAGATGGCCTCCCGAGTCGGCTCCTCGGTGAAAACCATGGCGTAGGAAATATGGGTCGACCAGTGATCGGAACTGGCGATAGTGCCAATGCGGTACCCCTTGCGGTAAGCGTTCCAGACAAACCCGGCCTCCTGATAACCCCCGAGGGGCTTATCCTCAGCAGACCGAGCAGCCCGCGGCCCTCCCGGGTGTTCATAGGAAACGCGGTCGCCCTGAAAAATCTCCACGACCGGCTCCACCTTCGGATCATTGTCGCGCCAGTCGGTGCCCATGTTGGAGCCTGTGGTATGAGGAATCGAGATGCCTCCGGTCTGGCGAAGTGATTCATAGAGAAGCTGCGTATCGTCGTCCACCAGAGTCTCGTGGCGAGCACCGGATGGGCGGCGTCGGTCGAAGTCAGTCCGGGTGAAAAACGACACAACGGGAATCCCGCGACGTGTGTGAAAGACATTCCGATGCCCCCCTGGGAACGAAACGCTGCGCTCGTAAGCGTAAAAAGTAGTGAATTGGCGGGGCACATTATAGAGATCGCAACTCTTCTCCGTCAGCCACCACCAGTACTCGTAGTCGCCTCCGGCGTTGTGGTCAGTGACGCCGCCAAAATCCATGCCCGCCACGTCCAGCATGTAGCGGTAAAAATCGAATAGAGAACCCTCGATCAGGCCTCCGGCAGTGTCCAGGGAGAGTTCGGTGTGACGGTGGAAATCCCCTCGCACGATCCGGTTCTCGACCCCATGGACGAAGCTTCGGTAGGAACGGATGGTGGCTACCTCCGTTGCCTCATTGGGGTGGACCGGAGCTATCTCCATGGGCCCTGGCGCCTCCCATGTCTTCAACTCTGCCGCTCCAGAGGTGCTTGGCAGAGGGATACGCGCAGCATAGATATTCCCCACCACTGGTGCATGAGATCTTTTTGAGAGTCGCCCATCCGTTGGCCAGACGACCCACAGGCTTCCGTCGGGCGCCCAAGCCCCGTCGGCACGCATGGAAATCCGCCCCCAGCTCTCCGGAAGCGCCACCACCGGCGACCAGTGATCCTCTTCATAAAACGTGACTGCCTGCTCCCTATAAGACGCGGACTCCTCTGAAAAAAGAACAGGGCTCCATGCGCCCACCTGATTCCAGCGGTGAAACATCAAACCGACTCGGCCGGAACGAGGATCGATCAGGAGCTGCGGAGAGTCGTGGTCGTGGATGCCCATCTCTAACAAGGCAGTCTTCACATCCTGAATGGGAACCTTTCTCTTGCCCTCTTTCGAACACAGCCAGGTTCAACTTACGAGATTCGTAGAGGCGGGTCCCAGGTGATGAGGGGTGCGATATCCAGTTGCTATAGATCTCCCGGCCGGGCTCCAGCCATTCGGGATCTGTGGTGGGACCACTGTCCTTCCCCCAGTTGCTTCCTCCCTCCTCCCACGCTACCCAGACCCGACCCGCCGGGTCCACGGCCACAGACGAATGAGCTTCAAACCGGGCCGTGTCGGCCACGGTGACTTCCGGGCCCAGGAGACCATCCGCATAGCTGCGCAGAAAAACGTCATAGTTGCCGTTTCGATAACTGTCCCAGACGATGTGAGCACGGCCTTGTTGATCGACGGCAATCTGAGGTTCCCAGTCATTGGCAGGAGAATGCGTGACCTGGATTTCCTCCGACCAGTTAGCTCCATCGTAGTGCCGGAGGAAGATGTCTGAATTATCCCCGTGGAAGCCCTGCCAGACTACCCAGAGATTCCCCTGGGCGTCGGAAATCAAGTGATGGTCGATGTCCGGGTGGGGGTGTGAACTCAGCCGGACCAACTCCAGCCAGCGATTCTCTTTCTCGTCCAGAGCTCGAGCGTAGAGATCGAAGTTGCCGTCCACTTGCTGGGACCAGGCAACCCAGAGCCGCTTTTCTTGGTCCAGGGCCAGTTGCGGCCGCCACACATCGACCGAGGAACCAGGAACCAGGGTAAAGGTCCGCCAGGCTCCGTCATATCTGGATAGCCGGATTTCCTCGGCCCGCCCACTGTAGGATTGCCACACCGCCCAGGCCGTCGTGTCGTCGAGAACCGCCACCGACGGATAATCGTCATCTCTCGAGTCGTCGGTCAGTTTCAAGGTCGATTGGAGTCCGCTGACTCGGACGCCCTGGTCAGGAACTCCAGTTCCACGCCGGCCTCGAGCTCACTGATACGAAACGAACAATCCCCTCGATTGGTGGCGACCTGGATGCTGGCGGCGGGATCTGCCTCGCCTCTCAACAGGATGCCCTTTGGATCGGGTCTTTGGGTCCGACGACCATAAACCGTCTGGAAATCGAAAGTATGGAGGGAGAGGCGATCTTCGGGGCGAAGCAGCCAACCCCTGGACTCCCAAATCTCAGCCCCCTGGACCGTGATCGCTCCGGTCCACCGCTCCTGCACTTGCTCACCATGACCAAACGAGATGCGTAGAGCAAACGATTCCCGCGGGAGGGAGGATTGTGAGGTCTGACGAGTCGACTGTGCAGTGGTCAAGCTTACCGCCGCGACAAGCGGCAGTAGGGTACATATTAGAATTATCTTAGGCCGCATTTCAGGACTCCTCGAGCACTGCATAGATTTCAGATTTCAGCAGTTGTAAGCAGTTGTAAATAGCCTGTCCCGGGTCGACTCAATTGCCACAGGTGATGTGCTAGAGTGAGATTCTTCGTTTTGAGATCCAAGCGCAGATACCGGAATGGCGACCCCAAGAATGACTATATCCAGACTAGTCCGTCGAATCCACATGTACCTGGCATTATTCTTGGCCCCCTGGATTCTGATGTACGCTCTGAGTACGGTCGCCGGCAATCACCGCAGTTTCCTTCGAACGATTTACGGCGATCCCCTGGTAGAGTATACAAAGGAAAAGGAGATCCCATATCGAGCCAGTTTCGCCCCGGACATTCCACCTCGAATCAAGGCGGAACATGTTCTGGTCGACCTGGATTTGCCGGGAAGGTATTTTGCCAGCGGTGGCCGTGACTCTTCCCCTTTGACCATCCATCGACTGGATCCGATTATACCGCGTCGGATTTCTTATCTGCACGAAGAAGGCAAGCTGGTCATCGAACGAGAGATCTTTCGGACACCCACCTTCCTTCTGCGCCTGCATCATCGTCACCGCGTTACCTTTCCACATCCGTGGAGAATCGAGAGCCTGTGGGCCTTCTCGGTCGATCTCGTGATCGTCTCCATGATTTTTTGGGTACTGTCGGGACTGTGGATGTGGTGGGGCCTGGAAGTTACACGCCGCTGGGGCGCTGTTTGCATGGTTGTCGGCGGAGGCCTGTTTGCACTGTTTCTTCTAACCATCACCGCGATGGCATTCCAGGGTTACCTTTCTCTCCTGGGGCTCCCCGCCGCGCCCACATGGACTCAGCGTTTCGAACGCCCTTACCGGCTGCCGGTTTCGGATGATGCCGATTTGCGCCCACATGCCGATTTGCGTGAAATTGGGGCTGAGATCCTCGAAGACGCAGGTTTGCAGGGGCTGTTTAACGTGAGTCGACCGAATCCAGATCGAATCAACGTGACGGTGTTTGATTTCTGGTCGCAGACGAGCCTGTCCTACGACATCAGCCGGGGTCGGATACGCGCCCAAGACCGACGGCGAGGCTGGACCAGGGTTCTGGTTGGCATGCATGTGCGGGAGAGCTTCCAGCAGGAGTCCATTCTCAGCGACCTTTGGGCTTTGACGCTGGACATCGTCTGTGCGGGCTTTCTCATCTGGATTGCCTCTGGTCTGTACATGTGGTGGAAGCTCAAGCGTCACCGTTGGTGGGGAGCAATGGCTCTGTCAGGCGGGTGCGTTTCTTTCCTAGTCTTTCTCTTAACCCTGTGATCACGCTCCAATCCCCCAATCACGCTTGGGTGCGGCGCAGCGCTCCGCACCCTCTCGGAACGTGTCAACAACTTTGAGACACTTTGGTGAATAAATTACTGTAGTTTCATCTCAAAAGTTCTCCTTTTCGGGAGGGTTGATCCAGACCGCCTCGGGAAGAGGAGGAGGAACGGGTTTGCCGTTGGGAAATCTCTCCGGGAAGAGTGCATGGGCGGCCTCCAATGTTTGGGATCGATCGCGACGGGTGGTGATGGCGGTGAGGTAGTGCACATCCGCGGGAGTGTGCAGGCCGATACCCGAATGGCGATGGTCGCGGTTATACCAATCGAAGAAATCCCGACAAAAGTCTCTGGCTTGCTGAATGGTGCCGAAACGAGCCGGGAATTCGGGACGGTACTTGAGGGTCTTGAATTGGGATTCCGAGTAGGGATTGTCGTCACAGACATGAGGCCGAGAGTGAGACTTGGTGACTCCCAGATCGGCCAGTAGCAAGGCCAGTGCTTTGGAACTCATCGACGAGCCACGATCGGCATGCAGGGTGAGACCACCCGCTACGATCTCCTGCTTGGAGTAGCTCTGGGCGATCAAGACCTTGGCCAGGCGGGAGCTTTCCTGGGTGGCCACCATCCAGCCCACCACATAGCGGCTGAAGATGTCCAGGATCACGTAGAGGTAGTAATAGCTCCATTTGACGGGCCCCTTCAGCTTGGTGATGTCCCACGACCAGCATTGGTTCGGGCCGGTGGCCAGAAGTTCCGGCTTGGAGTATTGGGGATGGCGGCGCTGGCGACGGCGTTCTCTAACTTCCAGACGTTTGGCCAGAATGCGGTACATGGTTCGAATCGAGCACAAGTATCGCCCTTCGTCCAGCAGCTCCGCCCATACGGCGGCAGGAGCTTTGTCGATAAACTGTCGGCTGTGCAGGACCTCCACAACGGCTTCCCTTTCGGGCGGGCTCAAGGCGCGTGGGGATGCGGCCCGAGGCCGAGGATCCAGCGCCGGCCGTTCGCGCCGAAGTTTCTCCCGATACAGACTCGATGGCGGCAGATCCAGAGCCTGACAGCCGGCACGGACTCCGTGGGATTGTGAGAATCGCAAAGCTTCGTCCATCAGCTCTCGTCTCCGTTCTCTTCGCTGCTCGCCAGAGAGATTCCCAACAGTTGCGAGACTTTTTTTTGGAGATCCAGCATGGCTTCAAACTTCTCGAGCTTGCGTTTCAGCTTCCGATTCTCAGCCTCCACTTGCCTCAGTTGATGATCCAGAGGATTGACCGGCTTTGCCTTTCGTCCCCGCTTGCGAGGGGTCAATGCCTGCAGCGTTCCGTGCTCGCGTTGGCGTCGCCAGGTCTGCAGATTCGACCAGTAAAGTCCTTCTCGGCGCAGTAATGCTCCCACTTCGCCCGACTCTTCGCAGCCATCGGCCTGCTCCAGGACCCGGAGCTTATAGCGGGCTGAAAACCGGCGACGGGTTGCCTTGGCAGGAACTTCCGGGTCGGGTCGCGGCAACGCCTTCTCGGGCTCGGTCCGTCCCGCAGCGATTTTGGAGACCTCTCCCCTCCGCTCCGAGGTTTCCAAAATCCTCAGTTTCTTGTCGCTTCTGTTTTCTATCATTCTGTAATCCAGCTTCTCGCCCTCTACTCTAATTTAGCCGGGAAGAAGTGTCTCACCATTATTGGCACAGAGGGCTTGACTTGTCGCCTCGAACGCGAGAGGCTAGCACCCGACATTACGCCCAGGGGTGGCCACTCGGCCTGAGAGCAAACCCTCGGAACCTGATCCGGTTGATACCGGCGTAGGGAACGGCAGCTGGCTTTTCCAGCACCTCGGAAGAGCAGCAATCTCAAGCGAGTCGATCATCTCCAGATCAAGGCAGAATAACGATGGTTGCTGTGCACATCCAGGCTCTTCTTCTCTCCGCGATCCACGTCAGGCGCTGCTTCTCAGCAAGGGCGCTGGTGGGCCTCGCTCTCACGACGACGTTCGTCGCGGTGATGCCCGCGAAGGCGCTGGCGCAAGTGCCCACTCGGGTCCAGGGAGTGGTACTCGCTCCCACTGGTGAACCGGTCGGGGCAGCCCGCATCGAGACGGACGGGAGGGGGGCCGTCAGCAGCGACGAGAATGGATACTTCCAGCTTTCTCTTCCGCCGGGAGAGTGGGAGCTGCGCGTCTCACATCCCGCCTACCGGTTGCTGCGCCACCACCTGAACGTTGCGGCTCAGAGTCTCCATCTCGAGCTCCGGCTCGAATGGATAACCTCCGTCGAGGAGTCGATTACGGTCATCGGGATTCGGGCCGGAGAAGAGGTTCCGGTGACCAAGCGCAATATGGACCGGGAGGAGATCGACCAATTCAGCTACGGCCAGGATGTTCCGAAGCTGCTCGCCCATACTCCATCGATGAACTGGTACTCGGATTCGGGCACCGGGTCCAACTACTCGTACTTCAGCATGCGGGGGATCCAGCAGACCCGCATCAGCATGACTCTCGACGGTGCGCCGCTCAACGATCCCGCGGAGCACGCTCTGTTTTTCAACAATTTCCACGACTTTCTGAGCGCTGTCGACAGCATTCAAATCCAGCGCGGCGTGGGCACTTCCTCGGTCGGCTCTCCCGCCTACGGCGGCTCGGTAAATTTCGCCAGCCCGGCGCCGTCTCGAGAGAGCCGAGGCGAAGCTCGCCTGGTGCTGGGCTCGTTCGGCACCAGCCGCGCCTCGATCGGCTACGAGTCGGGTCTCTTTAGCAATGGCTTCCATGTCTCGGGCAGGTTTTCCTACGCCAATACCGACGGCTATCGTGAGCGCTCGGGTAGCGAGCATCACACCCTCTTTCTGAACACCGGCTGGCAGGGGGAGCGATCGGCATTGACGTTCGTTGCCTTCTCGGGTCAGGAGCAATCGCAGCTTGCTTATCTCGCCGTCGATCCGGAAACCCTGAGCGAGAACCGGCGCTCGAACCCGCTCACCGAGGAGGACCGCGACGACTTCGGCCAGGACTTCGCACAGGTCAAGTACATGCGGGAGCTGGGGAGTGAGACAGTGCTCACCGCGTCGTTTTACTACAATGGTGCCGCTGGCTGGTTCCAGCTCTGGGACGACCCTGTGGCACAGAACGACTTGCTGCGATTCGGAATCGATCAGGGGTTCTTGGGCAGTATGGTCACCCTCAGCACCCACGCCGACAATCTGACGGCCACGGTGGGTGTGCACTACAACAACTTCAGCGGAGACCATTTTCTGGACAGCGCCGCCGCCGGCCGAGTGTACAAGAACACCGGATTCAAGGAGACGGCAAACGCCTTCGGCAAACTGGAGTACCAGCTTGGTCCGACGATTCTGTTCGGCGATCTTCACTGGCGCTGGGCAGGCTTCTCGTACCAAGGGGATGTTGACTTGGGCTCGGTCGACTGGACCTTTCTCGATCCCAAGATCGGCGTGCGACAAATGCTCGCCCCGGGGTTGAGCGTCTACGGTTCGATCGGGAGGGCGCAGCGCGAGCCGGCGCGCCTGGACCTGCTGCTGGGCGAAGACAATGCAACCGTCCCGCACGACCTGGAAGCTGTGAAACCCGAATCGGTGGTGAATTTCGAAGGAGGAGTGAATTTCAACACGCCCGGGCTGGCTCTTTCTGCCAATGCCTATCTGATGGAGTTCCGGGACGAGATCGCCCTGACGGGCGAGCTATCAGAGGTCGGCCTGCCGCTGCGGCGAAATGTCGACCGCTCGTACCGGCGAGGCGTGGAGATCGATCTCAAATGGATGCCGCTGTCGAACTGGTCCGTACTGCACAGTCTCAACGTGAGTCGCAACCGCATCAAGAAGTGGACCCAGTTCTACGACGTTTTCGACGAGCAGGGAAGCTGGATCGGAGGCGAGCCGATCGTCTACCGGAACGTGCGGCCGCTGCTTTCGCCCCAGTTCATGTTCAATCTTGGCGTCGAGTGGGCCAACCGCAACACCAGCCTTGGTCTCCTTGGCCGTTACGTGGCCGAGTCGCAGCTCGACAACACCGGGCTCTCCCGCTTCAAAACACCGTCGTTCACTAATCTGGACGTGAGAGCGTCGCAGAGCCTGGGTCGCTGGTTCGGAGAATCCGACACCCGCATCACTCTGTTCGTCAACAACGTGCTCGACAATCGCAACCAGTTCCCGGGCGGTTACAGTTATCAATTCCTGGTTCGGGATGGCGCCGGCATGGACAGGCTCGACGGCATCCCCTTTTATTACCCGTTGGCGACGCGCAACTTCGTCGTCTCGCTTCAGTTCGGCTTCTGACTGTCATGTTTTCTCTGGAGCTCATCGCCGTCGTCCTGACGCTGTTGGCCGTCTACCTGACGGTGCGCCAGATCATCTGGTGTTGGCCGCTCGGCATGATCAGCGTGGCCCTATACGCGGTGGTTTTCTACGAAGTTCGGTTGTATGCCGATATGGGGCTGCAGGGGTTGTACTTCGGCCTGGCCGCCTACGGCTGGTGGGCCTGGTTACACGGCGGTGAGGACCACGGCGAGCTGGAGGTCTCGCTGACGTCAGGCAGGAGGCGCCTGTTGCTCCTGCTGGGCGCTACGCTGGGGGGCATCCTGCTGGGTCAGACGCTGACCCACTTCACCAACGCCTCGCTGCCGTTTGTGGACTCTGTGCTCACGTCCTTCAGCATCGCGGCCCAGTGGATGCAAACCCGAAAGCTGCTTGAATCCTGGCTAGTGTGGCTCGCCGTCGACGTGTGCTACATCGGCATGTTCCTGTACAAGGGCCTCTACCCCACGGCGGGATTGTACACGGTCTTTCTGGTCCTGGCCGCAATGGGTTTCGCGCAGTGGCGCCGGTCGCTGCAGGGAAGCAGCCCGTGGTGAAAGTTCCACGAGTGGTGGTTAGCGGCTCCGAATGTACCGGCAAGACGACCAGTGCGAAGGCGCTTGCCGAACACTACAAGACCGTCTGGGTACCGGAATTTGCGCGCCGGTTTGTGATCGATAAAGGCGCCCCTCCCGGCTACGAGGATGTGGAGGCCATTGCCCGCGGCCAGATCGCTCTCGAAGACGAGAGAGCCCAGGAGGCTTCCCGTCTGCTCATTCAAGACACTGACCTGCTCAGCACCATCATCTACAGTCGCCACTACTACGGCGATTGCCCGCCCTGGATCGAAGTGGCCTTTGAAAAACGAACAGCGGACCTGTACCTCCTTGCCGACATCGACATCCCCTGGGAACCCGACGGCGAGCAGCGCGATCGGGGCCACCGTCGCGAAGAGATGCACGAGCTCTTTCGCTGTGCGCTGGGCGATCACAGTCTGAGGGTCGTCGAGATCCGCGGTTCATACGGCGAGAGATTGGCGGCGGCGGTGTCGGTGATCGACCGGCTGATTCTGGGGCCGGGGTGAGACAGAGCGGACTCCCAGGAGTCACTTCAAGTGGCTGATGATGTAGGAGCCCGAGCGCTCGTCTTTCTTGAGCTGCAGCAGCTTCAAGTTTTCGGCTTCTTCCAGCAGTTTCGAGAAGGATGAATAGCCGTAATGGCTTTCAGCGAACCCCGGCTTCTTTCTCTTGATCGTTTCCTTCACCATGGACGCCCACATCGTGGTCTTTCCCTCCCTCTCCAGGGCTCGGGTGGCATTGATGACTACTTCGAAGGCCTCTGCTTTCTTGGAGGGGATGTTGCTTGGCTTGAGCGGTGTTTTCTGGCTCGATATCAGATCCTCGTAGAAGATGAACTCGTCGCAGTTCTCCACCAGCAGGTTAGACGTCGAATTCTGGACACCCAGCCCGATGACGTGTTTCGCATTCTCACGAAGCTTCGAGACCAGCGGAGAAAAGTCACTGTCCCCGGAGGCAATGGCGAAGGTGTCCACGTGTTCTTTCGAGTAGCAAAGATCCATCGCGTCAACCACCAGGCGAATATCGGCACTGTTCTTGCCGCTGAGCCTTCGCTGTGGGATCTCGATGAGTTCGATTGCGGCACTGTGGAAGTCCTTCCGGTACGTCTTGTACCGGGTCCAGTCTCCATAGGCGCGTTTGACCAAGACTTTTCCCTTTTCCAGGAGCCGCTGGAGCATGAGGTCAATGTCGAAGCGCAGTTTTTTCTTTTCTCTCACTCCCAGGGCGATGTTCTCAAAATCCAGGAAGAACGCGATTTGTCTCTCGTCGCTGCTCATGCACCCATACTAGCAGGCTCTAGTGTACTGTCCGGGAAGTTCACGATGTTAATAGTCAGGGCTTTTCGCTATCATTCCGTATGGCAAGACCACATATCCAACTACAACTCCCCGAAGACGATCGAGAGATTTTGCGTTCCTGGTTGCGAGCCTCCAAGACCCGGCGCAGTCTGGCCGAAAGGGCCGAGTTGATCCTGCTTTGCGGCCAAGGGTTAACGGCAACACAGGTGTCTGAAAGACTGTCCAAGCGCTTGCTCACTGTTCAGAAGTGGCGACGACGCTACCTGCAGCAGGGACTGTCAGGACTGGAGGATCAACCTCGCTCAGGCCGCCCCCGAAAGTTAGCGCCGGCCAAAGTGCGAGCCATCCTCAAGGCCACGGTACAACGGGTTCCCTGTGAGTCGACCTTCTGGAGTGTGCGCCTGATGGCCGAGTACGCCGGAGTGAGCCGCCATCAGGTCACTCAGATCTGGAAGGCGGCCGACCTGAAACCTCATCGAATCCGCAACTTCAAAATCAGTCACGACCCTCATTTCGCCGACAAGGTGATCGATGTCGTCGGGCTTTACATGGACCCTCCTGACAATGCTCTGGTCTTATCCGTGGACGAGAAGACCCAGATCCAAGCCCTGGATAGAACCCAGCCCATGCTCCAGCTCAAACCCGGACAGATCGAGCGACGAACACACGACTACAAGCGGCACGGCACGGCTAGCCTTTACGCCGCTTTCGATGTGGCCACGGGAGAGGTGATGGGGCGCATCACGAAACGGCATCGAGCCCAGGAATTCTTGGCCTTTTTACGCCAGATCGATCAAGCGCTCGATCCCAATCTGGACGTTCACCTCATCCTGGACAACTCCAGTACTCACAAAACCCAGAAGGTTCGAAGTTGGCTGGCGCGCCGAGAACGCTTCCACCTGCACTTTACTCCTACCAGCGCCTCCTGGCTCAATGCCGTGGAGACCTGGTTCTCTCAGCTGGAGCGTCGCTCCATCTACCGCAACTCCTTCACCAGCGTTCGAGATCTGCGACAGGAGATCCGACGATACATACGAGTCCACAATCAACACTTGGCCAAGCCCTTCAAGTGGCGCGCCACCGCCGATTCCATCCTGGCAAAGGTCAAAAAAGCGAGAGAATCAATCAGTCAATGTTAACGTCGGGAATTTATCGGACAGCACACTAGGGCGGCTTCCCCAAGGAAACAGTCAATCGCTGGGTCGTTGGCCGCTTGCAGGAAATGAGGGAGTGCCTCAGGAAGTCAGCGTCTCGCATGCGACTTTCGACCCGTTTTACCATCTTGTACGCCTATGTGTTACGCCGTTTTTCTGATCCCGCGGAGGGCGGGTTCAGGCACCTGGCGGCGGGGGTTGAGCGTCTTGCTCCTGTTTCTGGTCTTGCCAGCCTGTGGCCGACGGACTCCTTCCCCTGTGCCCGTTAGTGTCTCGAGCATCCCATCGGGGGGCTCCTATGAAGCGGGAATTGCCTCCTGGTACGGACCTGGATTCCATGGTCGAACCACGGCCAACGGCGAAACTTACGACATGTACGCCATGACGGCAGCTCACAAGACGCTGCCCTTTGACACCTGGGTGCGGGTCGTGAACCTGGATAACAGCGAGTCCACTGTAGTGCGAATCAATGATCGCGGTCCTTTCATCGAGGGTCGGGTGATCGATTTGTCTCGCAACGCCGCGGAGGACATCAGCATGGTGGGGCCGGGAACGGCGCGAGTACAGCTTCTGATCGTGGATGAGCCGATTCGCAAGTCGTCGTCCCAGGGAACGAATTCAACTCCAGGAGTTCGGCCCACAGAGGGTCCCACGGTGAGGCAAACTCCCGGCAGCGATGGGAGGCCCTTCCAGGTTCAGGTTGGTGCGTTTCACAGCCAGGCCAACGCCACCCGACTCAAAGCCAGATTGGCGGTTCAGTTCCCGGATGTAGCCATTTTCGAGACGACCCGCTCCGGAGGAGCCCTGTTTCGCGTTCGGGTGGGCAGCTTCGGGAGCCTGGAAAGTGCCACCGAGTTTCGCGAACTGCTGCTCCTGGAAGGCCTGGTTGAAGAGGCAGTCGTGATGCGGAAAGGGTCCTGAAAAGGTCGACTTCGACCTTGCCGGGATTGCCTGGCCACCGAGCTTTGTTGTACGGTGGGTCATGCGCTTCACAGGCGTCATTCCAGCCCGTCGTTACTCTTCCCGATTGCCGGGGAAGTGTCTCATCGAGATTGCCGGAAAACCCATGATTCAGTGGGTCTACGAGCGATCCAGCCAGGCTCGTTCTCTTGCTGACGTGGTGGTTGCTACGGACGACACTCGGCTTCTCGAAGTGGTCCGCAACTTTGGGGGCCAGGCCATCATGACGAGCAGCGAGCACCGCAGTGGGACTGACCGTGTTGCCGAGGTAGCTGAGCGGGTCGAAAGCGATGTCTTGGTCAACATCCAGGGCGACGAACCGCTTATTTCGCCCAACACGATAGATGCAGTCTGTCAGCCGCTGGCGGAGGACCCCGAGTTGCACGTCAGCACAGCGTGCGTGGAGCTGCAAGAAGCCTCCGAAATAGCAACTCCCCACAACGTCAAGGTGGTCACCGACCGAACAGGTAAGGCCCTCTATTTCTCGCGCCATCCCATCCCCTATCTCTGGGAGGGTTCGGGCCGACACTTCAAGCACCTCGGGATCTATGGATACCGACGGGAACTGCTGTTGAGACTGCCTGAAATGGCGGCCTCCGAGCTCGAGAAATCTGAGCGTCTGGAGCAGCTTCGATTCCTCGAATCAGGAATAGCGATACGGGTTGTGACGGTGGATGACGACAGTGTGGGCGTGGACACGGAGGCTGATCTGGAGCGTGTCAGACCCCTTCTGGAGAATCTGGCAAGGATAGAGGTTCAATCACACACGGGAAGGTAAGAAATTGGCGACCAAGTACATCTTCGTAACAGGTGGTGTTCTCAGCTCACTGGGAAAAGGACTGGCATCCGCTTCCATCGGATGTCTGCTCGAGGCTCGAGGCTTTCGGGTCACTCTGCAAAAGCTGGATCCCTATATCAATGTGGATCCGGGTACGATGAGTCCCTTTCAGCACGGCGAGGTTTTCGTAACGGATGACGGGGGGGAAACGGATCTGGACCTGGGACACTACGAACGTTACACGGCGACCAGATTAACCAAAGCCAATAACTCCACAACCGGTCTCATCTACCAAACGGTGATCGAAAGAGAACGTCGTGGAGACTACCTGGGAAAGACAGTCCAAGTCATCCCTCACATTACCAATGAAATCAAAGCGACCATCAAGCGCCTGGCAGAGGACGACATCGATGTGGTCATTGTCGAGATCGGCGGAACCGTCGGTGACATCGAAAGCCTGCCCTTTCTGGAGGCAATTCGCCAGCTTCGCAACGATGTGGGTCGTGAGCACGCTATGTTCGTACACCTCACGCTGGTGCCCTACATGGAGACTTCCGGAGAGTTGAAGACCAAGCCGACTCAGCACTCTGTCAAGGAGCTTCGTGAGATCGGTATTCAGGCGGATGTCGTGTTGTGTCGCACCGATCGTCTGCTCCCCAAAGACATCAAGGAGAAGATCGCGCTCTTCTGCAATGTCCCGGCCAAGGCGGTGATCACTGCCCAGGATGTCGAGAACATCTACGAAGTACCGCTGGCCCTCCATTCAGAAGGGCTGGACACGATTATTTGTGAGGATCTCAACCTGCCGGCTTCAGAATGCCGAATCGAGTCCTGGCAGGGGCTAATCGAAACCATCAAGAACCCGGAGCGCGAAGTCACGATTGGAATCGTCGGGAAGTATGTCGAATTGGAAGATTCTTACAAGAGTCTCAATGAAGCACTCCTTCACGGCGGCTTGCCGCACAATGCCCAGGTTAACTTGAAGTGGGTGGAGTCCGAGGGGCTGGTTGGTGAAGAGTGGCGGGAGAAACTCGCGGCATTCGATGGAATCCTGGTTCCTGGCGGTTTTGGGCCGCGCGGAATTGAAGGCATGATCCGGGCCATCGGGCATGCCAGGGTCAACAAGATCCCCTATTTCGGAATCTGTCTGGGGATGCAGTGTGCCGTGATCGAGTTTGCACGCAATGTCTGCAGTCTGGACGCCAACAGTTCGGAGTTTGATTCTTCGACCCAGCATCGGCTGATCTACAAACTACGGGAGCTGCTGGGAGTTGAGGAGATGGGCGGGACCATGCGTCTGGGCGCCTATCCATGCGAATTGGAGACCGACTCTCTAGCCTTCCGGACTTATGGAGAGCGAGAGATTTCGGAGCGCCATCGGCATCGCTACGAATTCAATCGCGAATACGAGGAGCTCCTGACCAGCTACGGCTTGAGAATCGCCGGGAATTCTCCTGATCGGAACTTCGTTGAAATCGTTGAGCTGGCGGATCATCCCTGGTTCCTGGGTTGCCAGTTCCACCCCGAATTCAAGTCCAAGCCTCTCAAACCCCATCCTCTCTTTGTCAGCTTCATTGAGGCGTCGGTGGAGTATCGACACAAGAGGGAGGAGGCGAGTGAGCTGTCACTGGCCCTGGAAAGCACCTCCCCCTCATCGGACCCTTTCTGAGCCTCTTCCAACGGAACACTAGGAGCGTCATGTCAGATGGCTCGGGGTCGATCGATTTTTCAAGTCCCGGCAAGCTGTTTCTGATTTCCGGTCCCTGCGTGATCGAGAGTGAGGCACACTGTCTTGAAACCGCAGGCCAACTCAAGGAGATTGGCCTGGAATTGAACATCCCCCTCATTTTTAAGGCATCTTTCGACAAAGCCAACCGGACCTCCCTCTCTTCTTTTCGAGGCCCCGGGCTGGACGAAGGGCTGGAGATCCTGCAACGGGTGCGAGAGGAGACCGGCCTTCCGGTCACTTCCGATGTGCATGAGACTGCCCAGGTCGGTGAGGCGGCCAGGGTCCTTGATCTCATCCAGATTCCTGCCTTCCTCTCCAGGCAAACTGATCTGATAGCCTTTGCCGCCGCGAGCGGGAGGGCAATCAACATCAAGAAAGGGCAGTTCCTGGCACCCTGGGACGCCCGACACGCCCTTGAGAAAGCTCGTGCCGCGGGCGCCCGGGAAGTGCTCATAACGGAGCGGGGAGTATCCTTTGGTTACAACAACCTGGTAGTTGATTTCAAATCGATTCCCATCCTGCGGGGCCTAGGAGCCGTGGTTGTCTTTGATGGCACGCACAGCGTGCAACTTCCTGGCGGTGCGGGATCATCGAGCGGGGGACAATCGGAGTTTATTCCCGCCCTGGTCAGGGCGGCTCTGGCCGTGGGCGTACACGGACTTTTTCTGGAAGTCCATCAGAACCCTGAGCGGGCGCTCAGTGACGGAACCAACGCTCTACGGCTGGATAGTCTGAGAACAGTTCTCGAGCTGGGTCTTGAAATCGATCGCCTGGTTCGTCCGACGTTGAATGCTTCAGAGCCGGCTGCGGGAGCAGCCGGGAGGAAATAATCAGAGCCGGCTGCAGGAGCAGCCGGGAGGAGAAACTGGCAGTATCCACCACCCCTGGCTTCCGCCAGGGGCTCTGATTCACCAACTCCCACCTTGATCAGAACCTTAACGCGAGTTCACTCAGGCAGGGGCTTGCCCTTGGTTTCCGGGGCCAGGAGGGCACCCAGGAAGCCCAGCAGGTAAACACAGCTGACCAGCGTCGCGGCCATGGGCAGACCTCCGGCCACAGCCCCCGGCTGATTCGCAAAATGAGCTGTAAGGGCTCCCAGAGTTGCCGGAGCGGCGGCCGCCATAAACCGTCCACCGTTGTAACAGATCCCACAACCCGTGGCCCGGAGTCGTGTCGGGTAGAGTTCGGGAAAGTAGACGGTGTATCCGGAAAAGGGGCCCAGCGTCGCGAAACCCAGTAAGAAGGCCAGAAGAGTAGCAACTTGGACCGTGTTGCGCGCCACCTCGACAAGTCCCGATGAGAACGTGAGCGGCGCCAGGACCGAATCGAGAATCCCGGGGACCGGCATCGACGGGGCCATTGCCACACCCCAGAAGAAGACAGGTATCGTGACCCAGCCCAGGCCAAACCAGACAAAGAAGGCACGCCGCCGGGTCGTTCTCTCACTAAAAAGGGCGAAGAGATAAATCCCCAGCATGGCGCCGGCCTGCTGAACAAAGAACATCAGGCTCTTGGTTCTGTCTACGTCGACCCTGGGAACGGAGAGGCCGTCGAGAACTGTCGCCAGCAGGTCCACGCTCCAGAAGCCGATGCCCCATAGAGCCGCCTGGCCGGCAACTGCCATCATCAAGGCGGCAACGGTATTGCGGCGTAGCTGCCTGTCTCGGAAGAGCTCGCTAATGGCTCCCATTTCACGACCGACGGAAGCTCTTTCCCGAGCTTCGACCCAGCGCTGGGGTTCGTGCAGCGAGCGCCGGATCCAGACCACTAGAAGTGCGGGAAGAGCGCCCACCACGTAGACGTAGCGCCAGCTCAGGCCGGCCAGTGTGAAAGTGACGATCGCCGCCGCCATGTTGCCGAAGGCGGACAGTGCCTGCAGCGTTCCCAGGGCCATGGCCCTGGAGCGCTCGGGGAAGACCTCGGCCACAATGGCCGCCCCGGCAGCCCACTCGCCTCCCACTCCCAGGCCCGTCATGAATCTGACCAGGGCGTAGGACTGCCAGTCCCAGGCTAGGGCCGAAAGCCCTGTGAAACCGGCATAAATCAGAATCGTGATGATCATCGTCCGGGTTCGACCCAGTCGATCGCCCAGGATGCCGAAGATGAATCCCCCGACCGACCAGCCCACCAGAAAGATGGCCGTGATCCAACCACCAATCCTCTTGGTTTCTGCTTCCAGGAGCTGAGGGTCTTCAATCGTAGAGCTTAAGAGGTCCCGGATGGACGGGGTTCGAACCAGGGTGAAGAGATTCTGGTCCATGGTGTCAAAGAGCCAGCCCATGGCTGCAATGATCAGAACCAGCCAGCAGTAGGGCTCCAGTCCCTGATACCACCGAAGCTGAGATTCGGAACGGGAGTGTTGGCTCATCGTTGTATTCCCTGCATCGGGGAGACGACGGGACTCAACTCAACCACTCGGACAGATGCTCCTCTACGAAATCGTCGTCTTGCAAGTGAGGATAGCGCCCGCCCACCCGATCGAGACTCTCGGCCTGCCCCGGCGAGAGCCGTTCACCGGGATCAATGCACCAGGTTCCGCGCACTAGTCCCTGCCGCCGCAGTACCTCAAGGATTCCTGCAAGGCAGCCGGCAAATCCGTGCTCTGCGTCGAAGATCGCAGCATTGGCGTCGGTCAACTGAGCGTTCAGTTCAAGAAGTCGGGCAGGTATCGACTTGCTATCGACCAGGGTGCCCCTTATCTCATCAAGCAGTTGCACCGCCGGTTTCGTCCAGACGGCCCATTGTCCGAGCAGCCCTCCCACAATCCGCAGCGGAGGCTGCGGCTGGTCGTGGGAGAACCGAAAAGGGGTCAGGAGGTCGAGGATGATGGAGTCGTCATTGCCTGTGTAGAGGGCGATGTCGGAGGCCCGCCCTGAGTCGGCCAGAGCCCGGACCACGTCCAGAGTCTGGTAGCGGTCGAAGGGAGCAATCTTGACGGCAACGACGTTCTCAATCTCCAGGAAGCGGCGCCAGAAGCGGTAGCCCAGGACTCTCCCACCGATTGCGGGCTGAAGGTAGAATCCGAACAGAGGGATCACCTCTCCCGTGTGTCGGCAATGCTCGATCAGCTCCTCATCGGAGGCCTCTTGCAGCGCTCCCAGGCTGAGAAGGCCGCAGTCATAACCCAGATCCGTGGCTATGCCCGCTTCCCGAACTGCCTGATCGGTTGCACCGACCAGCCCGGCGACCTTGATCACCTGCCTCTCGGATCGATGGACCTCCTCGGCCGCTAGCTCCAGTACTGGCCTGTAGAGCCCCACTCTTGGATCGTGGATCGCAAACTGCGTGGTGTGCACTCCCACCGCGATACCGCCGGTTCCCGATGCCAGATAATAGCGGGTAAGTGCACGCTGATGAGCCACGTCAAGTCGGCGCCGAGAAGTGAGAGCCAGCGGGTGAGCCGGAATGACAAGCCCGTCTCCCAACCGTTCTTGGACTGTTGCAGTGTCCTTCATTCAGAATTTGCCATCTCGAACCTGAAAGTGGGTCGGTTTCTCAAGGGTTCTTCTTCCCCGGGCGATCCAGTTCGCGGTCAGCTCAATCAATTGCTTCAGCTCGACTTCCGGTGCTCCCAGTGTTTGGGAGCACAGGGACGCGTCGCTGAGGAGGGAGGTGGGCCTTTCCTCTCCTTCAAAACGAACCGGCAGGCTGAATCGATCGCCGAAGGCAAGGGCGGTTTCCCGCACCGATACGATGTCGGGACCCGTCAGGTTCAGGATGCGCGGCGGACTCTCGGCCAACCCCAAAGAGCGAAACACGCAGGAGTTGGCGTCCCCCTGCCAGATCAGGTTGCAATAGCCCATGGCGAGTTGGACGGGTTGTTGGTTGAATACCCGTCGTCCGATGTCCAGAAGAACACCGTAACGACCTTCCACTGCGTAATTGAGGCGAACAATGGTCATCGGTGTAGCATTGAGACAGGAGAAGTGCTCCAGGATACGCTCCCGCCCCAGGCAGGACTGGGCATACTCCCCGACCGGAGAGGTGGCATCGCTCTCCTTTGATCCCCCTGACCCCAGGGAGACCAGGGGGTAAATATTTCCGGTGGAGAGAGCCGCAACGCGGGAATCGGGAAAACGGGCTGCAACCCGGCCGGGAAGAAAAGTGTTGGTGGCCCAGGTGCCGGCTTCATTCCCCTCCGTTCCAAACTTGGTCCCGACCAGATAGAGGATATTGGGACTCTCAGGTAGAGCTGCCAGCTGCGGCTCATCCCACAGGTCGGTCTGGATCGCATCGATTCCAAGAGAGGCCAGGCGCTCATACTGCTTCCTGTCTGAGAATCGCGAGACGGCATAGGTGCGGTTGGATCGTCCTGCCGCGGCAAAAGCAGCGGCCACGCGCCGTGCCAGGGTGGGACCCATTTTTCCGCCGGCTCCAAGAATCAGGACATCGCCCTCCAGGTTGGAGGCAAATTCAATGTCCCGGGTGGAAGGGCGGGCTAGGGCCTGCTCCAGGTCTTCCTCGCTGCTGATCCCGGTGAGCATTCTCGGAAGAGCATATCTTCTGGAGTTCCAAGTTCCAAGCTTCAGGCTGGAGCCGGATTCGAGAACCCAGAACCCAGAACCCAGAACCTAGAAGAACCCAGAGCCCATTCTGAAACCTTGGGGTCGCGATTCCATCTAGTAAAGGGCGGATGATAACTGTGTTTTTGTCGATTGTGGTAGTTTTCTCTGCCCCTGTCGCTGTCGCGCCAGATGATTGCGACGAAGAGCTAGCCGGGATGGGTATGCCTCTGCGAGTCAAAGTCTCCGGCAAGCCCAGGACGGCACGATGGGGTCGAGTCAACAAAATCCTTGGCGAGTACTTGCTCGAATCCAGCCGCCTCAAGGGCTGTGATGCCTCTTTTCAGGAGGTCTTCTCACTGGCCCGGCAGGATGCCTACTTTCCTGTTCTTTCCAACCTCTTGCGACTGGTCCCGGAGGAGAGCCTGATGGGTGTTCCTGTGTTCAGCCGGGATGGGAGCCTGATGGGACACTTTGAAAACCTTGTTATCTTCCAAAAGAGGGGCAACTATAATTACAGCAGGTACTATTTCCAATTCCGGGATGGAAGCGACGAGTTGCAGTCGGCAGGCAATCCGAATCTGATTGACATCAGTAATGGAAAGCCCTTGTTCTTGGTGAAGTGGCAAGACATTCAGGGGAAAACGTTGCTTTCTTCGCGCGTCGGAGCCCAATGATGTTTTATGTCCGAGCCCGAGGGACAACAAACACACTTGCAGCGGCTGCGGCTTTGTGGCTGAGCCTGGCAGCGATTTTTCCAGCCGAGAAGATCGGGGCTGCGCAGACCTATCGTGAAGCCTATGATCTCGGGTACGAGGATGGCCGGCAGGCGGGTATTCAGGACCAGCGGCAACAGCGGCTGTTCGACCTTGCCAATCGCAAGGAGTTTCAGACCGCCGACCACGGCTTCCAGGATGAAAGACATGACAGAGAAGTGTTTCTGGTTGCCTACCGATTGGGGTTTGAAGACGGGTATGAAGAAGGCTACGGTCTGAGAACTGGTTCTTCCGATTCGGCCGACAGTTCCGCCCCACCGCCCACGCCGGCCCTCGACGAACGCCCACGGGCGTCGACGGTGCGATCGGCGAGAAGCCCGACGGTTCTGCCTGCCGGGACCGAGTTCGGGGTGGAGCTATTGGATACACTCAGTACCCAGTTCAACGAGAAGGGAGACACCTTCCGAGCCCGCGTCTTCCGAGACGTTCAGTTCCACCAGCGAACTGTCATTCCGGAGGGGACACAACTCTACGGGCGGATCACCCACCTCAAGCGGGCCGGGAGGATTCGGGGAAGGGCTCAAATGAGCCTCCGATTCGACGAGCTCAGGTTCCTGGACGGGAGGAACATTGGCTTCGAGGCGACCCTGGTGGGAATCGATCAGCGCAGCAACGAGAAGCTCAAAGACGAGGAAGGCACGATCGAAGCCAGTGCCACCAAAGGTGAGGACATGGGCAAGGTCGGTAAGACTTCGGCTGTGGGAGCACTGATTGGAGTGATGGCCGGCGGCAAGACCGGCAGCGGTGTGGGCGCCCTGGGCGGGGCTGCGGTGGGCCTGGGACGAGTGCTGTTGACCCGTGGGAAGGACGCCCAGCTCGAAACGCGCACCCGGCTCCGCATTCGTCTGATTGAAGATCTGGAGCTGCAATAGGTTCTGGGTTCTGGGTGCTAGCTAGGCTCTGGGTTCTTGCTTCATGGGTTCTGGGATGCTTCGCGCACGGTCTGACAAGGAGGGCTGCAAACCGGGAGACCCTGCGACAACTCAACCCTCGCTGGCACTCGGGTTCTGATGAAGCGTCGCCGCTCAGAGGGACCCTCCCACTTTCACACGAGCACCCGAAACTCGGATCTCGTAAATGCGAACCCAGCACCCAGCCCCAGCACCTAGAACCTGGCCCAGCACCTAGAACCCAAACCCAGAACCCAGCACCCAGAACAGATCTCGTAGAGATTGAGTCTGGCGGGGAACCCGGAGGGGAACTCAAGAGACATAGATAAGGCGGATTAAAGTGGATTCGCCAAATTGAGATATGCAAGCCAAAGGATTGAAGGTTCTCGTCATCGATGACGAAGACGCCATGCGTGAGGTTCTAGGACTGCGGCTGAGCCAGTGGGGATATCGAGTTTCCCGGGCTGCGAGCGCGACCCAAGGCTGGGAACAGATAGCCCGCCTCCAGCCAGACATCGTGATCTGTGACGTGGTGATGCCGGATCAATCGGGGCTGGACCTGGTGAACCGAGCCTCGGGAGAGAGAATCGAAGCAGCTTTCATCATGATTACAGCTCACGGGACGGTCGACATTGCAGTCGAGGCCATGAAAAACGGAGCCTTTGATTTTCTGACCAAGCCGCTGGACTACAAGAAGCTCCTCGAGGTCCTACGAGCTGCTGCAGCCGAGAGAGCATCGCGCCTGCACATGTGCGACCTGGGCGCCCGACTGGAGGCGGGCGGAGGACTCGGGGAGCTGGTTGGCCAGAGTCATGAAATGCTGCAGGTCTATGGCCTGCTCCGGCAGTACGCGCGCACGGATGCCAGTGTCTTGATCACCGGAGAGAGTGGAACGGGTAAGGATCTGGCAGCGCGCACGATCCACCAGCTGGGATCCCGTGGCTCCTCTCCTTTTGTAGCGATCAACAGTGCAGCGATCCCTTCCGAGTTGATCGAAAGTGAGCTGTTTGGTCATGAGAAAGGTGCCTTCACAGGAGCAGGAGAAGCCCGGCCCGGCTGTTTTGAACAGGCTGATGGTGGCACGTTGTTTCTGGACGAGATTGCGGAAATGCCAGTGCACCTGCAACCCAAACTACTGCGTGTCCTGGAGGATGGGCGCGTTCGTCGCCTGGGGACCAGGCAGGAGAAGCGCTGTGACGTCCGAGTGCTCACTGCCACTAATCGGGATCCACGAAAGGCGGTTGACGAGGGGAAGTTGCGCGAAGATCTCTACTACAGAATTCAGGTTCTGGTCCTGGAAATGCCGCCGTTGCGAGAGCGGAGTGAGGATGTTCAGCTGCTGAGTCTTTACTTTCTGGACAGCTTTCGGGTCAAGCACGGAAGCCACTCGAAGGGCTTCCGTGATTCGTCCCTGGATCTCCTGGGTGCCTACGCCTGGCCCGGCAACGTTCGAGAACTGCGCAACCTCATTGAGCGGGCCGTGGTCCTGGCGGGAGATGGATGGATCGAGCGCTCACATTTCCCGCCCTATCTTTCTGGGCACCAGTTTCAGGGAGCCCATGGTCTTCAGATCCCTGCGGGTATTACGGCTGCCGAAGCGGAGAAGCGGTTCATTCTCCACACGCTGGATCGAGTCGCCAACAACAAGGCAGAAGCGGCCCGCCAGTTAGGGTTGGATGTGAAGACCATTCGCAACAAACTCAAGACCTACGAAACGGACCAGGGTGCAGCAGGGAGCAGAACCGGGGAACTCCCATGAGAATCGCCACCAGGATTGCCATAAGCTACCTGATCCTCGTGGTCTTGCTGGCAGGGGTCCTGGCCCTTGAGTATGTCGTCATTCTCGAGCTGCAGCAATCCACAACGTATCTCTACCGGACCTACTACCAGGCCGGTCTCGAGACCACCCGGTTGTTGAACCAGCTCTACAGGATTGACAGCCTGGCGCGGAAGTACTTCCTCACCAGGGGAGACCCGGACTACCAGAGATTCCTGACCGAGGAGCTGAACCTGGTCTCGGATCGGTTGACTGGCATCCTGGCCATCAATTTGCCTGAGCGAGAGGCGCAGGTGTTGCGCCGAATCGAGCAATCCTGGGAGCAATTCCGAGAAGCTCTGGAGGGGGCGATCACGACTCCGGGACGTGACCAGGGTCCCATGCAGGAGGAGGAGAGAGTAATCATACTGGCCGAGGAGCTGCTTGAGGAGGCCTCTCGACTGGGACCGCTTATCAACAGGGCCCTACTGGAACAAATGGAATCCTCCAATTCCTCGATCGAACAGGTTCAGAGTCTGGTCTGGATGGGCGGAGTGATGGCCTTGGCGGCAGGGCTTCTGGTGGGGGTTCTGGTGGTTCGTTCGATCACCCGGCCGATTGACCAGTTGACACGGGCCACTCGCAAGATCTCGAAAGGCGACCTGCGCATCCAGGTCGAAGAAGGCGGAAGCCACGAAGTAGCGGAACTGGGCCGCTATTTCAATCTCATGATCAGACGTCTGGGCGAGGCCGATGAGCTCAAGAGCGACTTCATCTCCCGGGTCTCACACGAGCTGAAGGCCCCCATGGCCTCCATCCAGGAGACAACCTCCCTCCTCCTGGAAGGCATCCCGGGACCCCTGAACGCGAGCCAGGACAGGCTGCTGCTGTTAAACCGCGACAGTGGAGACCGCCTCTCCCGGATGATCAACGAGCTTCTTCAGCTCTCGCGGCTGGAGTCAGGCATGGAGCGCTATCTCTATGAGCGTCTTGATTTCGTCGTCCTGGTCCAGACGGTTATCGACGAGATCCATCCGATCTGCAGGGAGAGAGGGACTCGGATCGAGCTCTCGCCGCTGGAGGAGAGGATGGCGATTGAGTGCGACTTCGACAAGATGATTCAGGTGGTACGGAATCTCGTGGACAACGCCATCAAGTTCTCCCCTCCCGACGCAACGATTCGAATCGGCCTGGGCTGGGAATCGCAGATACCGGAAACGGTTCCGGTACACCTGAGGTCGAGTGTGTGGTGTCCGGCCGGACGCTTTCTGCGCCTGTCGGTGGGCGACCGGGGCCCGGGTGTCAAGAACGAAGAAAAAGAACGGGTTTTTGACAAGTTTCACCAGTCCGCACGATCCCCTAACCGGGCCGGGGGAGGGGTTGGCCTGGGCCTGGCGGTTGCCCGCCACATCGTACAGGCGCACGATGGAGCCGTTTGGGTGGCGGATCGCGCCGGCGGGGGAAGTGATTTCCAGGTGCTGATCAGTTGCTCCCGTGCCCGTGGATTCTCACCGTCCTTCGCCCTCCCCACTTGAGCCGGAAAGGGAAGTTGAAGAAGATCATGTTGAGCCGGAAGCGAACTCGAGACAGAGCCCACTCCATCTTGCTGATAGGGCTCCTGACAGCGCTTGGCCCCTCTTCGATCTCCTGCCGGAAGAAAGCTCCCCTGCATCCGCCGAACCTTTTTGAACTGGCCCAGACTTCCTTTGCCACGGGGGATTGCCCTGGCGCGGTACGTTCAATGGAGGAGTTTCTCGGCCGCGACGGGATCGCGGCAACCACTTCTCAGGAGCTTCTCGCTCTGGTGCTCTGCTATCTGGGTGGACCGGAAGAACTCAGGAATCGGGAACGCGCTCTCGAGCTATTGCACTGGGTAGAGACAAGGGAGAACGATTCCCGGTGGGGCAGGCAGGCAGACCTCCTGCGCGAGCTGGCCACACACGCTCTCACACTGGATAGCTCTCTGAAGCAGCAGGATCGGCGGATCCAGGAGTTGGAAAGGGAAGTCGAGGGCCTGAAGCAAATCGACACACGTCCCCGATCTTCCCGGCCGCCAGACCGAAGAAGATAGAGAGATGGGCCTGTCCTCCGGTTGAGCGATGTGAGATTTTGATTCTGAAATTCAGTGAAACCGGGCAGGATCAAATTGGGCAGGCACTCGATCGTTACCGGTAATGCTCAGAGCCGCGAGTCGACCAATCTCCCAGCTGGCCGACATTCCATATCCTGCTAGGCCGGACACCCAGTAAAATCCGGGAGACGAAGGATCCGGTCCGATGAGCGGAAGCCCATCCGATGCAAAGGTGCGGAAGCAGGACCAGGCCTCCTTGCGCTCGGCATCTCGAAGAGCCGGAAGCTCCTTCCACAACACTTCAGCCAGGTACTGCTGGACTTCCGGATCGAGATCCGGCTCAAGCCGATCGCTGAGTTCCCCATCACAGACGCAGAAGAGGATCCCATCTGATCGTGGGCGAAAGTAGAAATTCTTCTCCAGGTTCCGCACGGGTGGAGAATCCGGGTCGACCCGAACCTGAGACCTCAACACGAAGAGGTGTCTTTTGAAGGTTCGCAAAGGGATCTCACTCACTCCGGCAGCCTGGCTGATCCGTCCCGACCAGGCTCCTGCAGCGTTGACCACACGGTCTGCGGTGATGGGCTCCCCGCTAGTGGAGACTTCGAATCGTCGGCCACGCACGATCTGTCGGACACTCACATCGTAGCGAAAGGTCACGCCCCGCCGTCTCGCCGTCTCGATGTAATACTGAAGAAGACGCCGAATATTCATCACGCCGTCGCTCGGAGTCCACAGTGCCCCCTCCCAAGAATGCCCTTCGAGGAGCGGAATCTGACGGCGGGTCTCGGTGGGGGAACGGATCTGAGAATCGAAGAGTTTGGGGTCCTGTAACTCCTCCAGGGCAGGGGTCGATCCCAGCGTCAGCGAACCGGTCTGGTTGAAGCCGGTCGCACTGGCATGCTGCTGGTAAAAGGACCGGCTGGCGGCGAGCAACTGCCGAACAGGCCCGGATGGAGCCCCCTGGGTGACCATGGAGGCATTCCGTCCCGAGGCGTGGAGCCCGGGCTGGTTCTCGGACTCAACCACGAGGATGGAGCCGGGAAACAGTTCGCCCAGATGGAAGGCCGTGGCAGCGCCGGCGAAACCCGCGCCCACAATCAGGACATCCGTTTTCATTTGACCAGCATTTTAGTACTTGCTTGCAGAAATACGGTAACGTTTCCGGATAGGGTCTTGGGGTGAGAGCGCGAGCAGTGGGTGGCGCTCGCCCGCCTGCAACTTCCACCACGGGCTGACCCCGGACTGGCGACCCGGGGTTGGTCACGGCGACCGAACCCTGTCCGTTGGTAGAGAAAAAGTCAGGTTCACGGTATATTTCTTAACAAGATCGCAAGAGAGGAAAGGAGAGCAGAATCACAGAAATTGCAACAATTTGTAGCTATGGTTACATTGTTGGAATCGGCCGAAAGGGAATCTGATGGCGGACATTGATGATGTTCTAGATGCTCGAGATGCGGCAGCCTATCTGCGTATCAACGAGCAGACTGTCCGCAGACTTGCCAGAGATAACGAGATTCCTTCGTTCAAGGTCGGCGGTTCCTGGCGGTTCAAGAAGAGCTCGCTGGACTCATGGGCCGGGATCCAGGAGCAGCGCTCACAGGGCACTGTCAAGAGGATCCTTGTGATCGACGATGATCCCGGAATCCGCGACGTTGTGCAGCGATCACTGGAGCGTGACGGTGTGACGGTCGATACTGCGGGCGGCAGCGACGAGGTCATGCCCATCTCTGGAGACAAGAGGCCCGATCTCGTGTTTTTGGATTTGAAACTGCCTGGTATGGATGGACCTTCACTTCTGGAGGAAATCCGGAGGGGCTGGGGGAATGTACCGGTCATCGTCATTACCGGTTTCCCGGACGGGCAGTTGATGGAGCGGGCGCTGAGCCACGGTCCCGTGACTTTATTGTCAAAACCCTCCACGCCCAGCCAGATTCGCGACGCAGTCCAGGGCGTACTCGGCCAATAGTACTGCTCCTGTCCCCCTGACCCGATAGTTGCCCGAGGAGGCCTTCTGGCGTGAGCTCTCCGTGTCTGGAATCGGTTCGTTTGACTCCGCTTCTTCCCTGCCATGCTAAAGTACTCACTTTTATATGTAGCAGTCTGTGGGACTTCTACCATGATGAGATGGACTCCTCCTTTAGGCTTAGACGGCATCTAAAGTGCCAGAGCCAAAGTTTTTAACTGTATCAGGAGGAGTCTGAAATGAAGCATAGAACAATCGCAGTGGATTTGGCAAAGTCGGTCTTTGAGATTGGGATTTCCGAGCAGCCTGGTCGGATGGAGAAGACGCATCGCCTGGGTCGAGCTCGGTTGTTGAGGTTCATGGCCAAGCAACAACGGGCAACGATTCTGATGGAAGCCTGCGGTTCGGCTCACTACTGGGGCCGGCGATTCCGGGAACTGGGGCACGAAGTTGTGCTGCTGCCGCCAGCCTACGTCCGGCCGTACGTGTTACGCAACAAGACGGATCGCAGTGATGTGAAAGGGTTGTTGGAAGCCCACCGCAACAGTGCCATTCGACCGGTTCCGATCAAAAATGAATCGCAGCAGCAGTTGACCGCCTTACATCGGGTGCGGACGGCATGGATGCGCACCCGCACGGCACGGATCAATACGATGCGGGGCATTCTACGGGAATTCGGTTTGACGATTCCCGTTGGAGCCTGCCAGGCCGTGGAGCGGGTGCGAGGATGGATCGAAGATGCAGAAGTGGAGATTCCGAATGGGATCCGATCGGTGCTGGAGGAGATCTGTCTGGAAGTCAGAGAGCTGGAGGGGCGAATCGATCGGATCGAAAGGAAACTGAAAGCGCTATCGCGACAGAGTGTTGCGATTGAACAACTGCAGTCGATCCCCGGGGTGGGATTGCTGACAGCCACAGCGGTGGCCGGTTTTGTGGGAGATCTGAGGCGCTTTGATTCGGGACGACACTTTGCCAGTTATCTGGGCTTGACACCGCGGGAGCACTCCAGCGGTCTGCGGCGTCGACTCGGGTGCATCAGCAAGCAAGGGGACATCTATTTGCGCACTCTCTTGATCCACGGTGGGCGATCGGTCTTGTGGACGGCCAAGTCCAAGCAGCGGCCAGACCGTTTGCACAGGTGGGGTTTGGAGATTGAAAAACGACGGGGGCACAACAAAGCGGCAGTGGCTGTGGCCAATAAGCTGGCCCGTCTACTCTGGGCCGTTTCCACCCGTGACGCCGCCTATGAACCCCAGCGAGCTTAAGCGATAAAAGATTTGTCAAGATCTTTCCCTGGGAACTGCATGAAAGGATTCGAACTGATGGCGAACCGGTCAGACCGGCGCGGGGAACACGCCGATAGCAGCCTTGGCCACTCGATGGCCGTCACCACGATAGGCGCCCCACGCGCGAATATTCATCATGGCCCGGAGCCAGAACACAGCTCCACTAAGAGGCCGGAGATACGACTGCAGTCCACACCGAATCGCAAAAAGTCGATGCTTTCATGCCAGAGACCCAAGGAGGAGAAGATGATCCGATAGCGATTCTGGACCTGCAGCGAAACTCCTGGCTTCAACCCAGCATCCGAGTTTCGTCGCCAGGGCCCAGATCAGCTGAATTCGAAAAAATGAACAGGACCCTTGACAGGAGGAGTCCAGATACGGGCTGCTAGGATGATGGTGAAAAGGAGTACTACTAACCGGAGCCGGGCGAGGTTCTTCACGATCAAGGTTGCTGCAGACGAATGAATGTTCATGAGTTTCAAGCCAAGGAAATCTTGAGTTCTTTTCAGGTTAAGGTTCCCCGGGGAAGGGTCGTCACTTCGGCTGACGAAGTCTTTGAGGCTGCCCACAGTCTGGGAGGTGTGGTTGCCGTTAAAGCCCAGATTCATGCAGGGGGGCGGGGCAAGGGCGGAGGAGTCAAAATCGCTCGTAGCCCCTCCGAAGCGGAGCAGATTGCCGCATCAATGCTTGGAACAACGCTGGTCACCCACCAGACGGGTCCAGAGGGAAGAGTAGTTCGCCGCCTGCTCGTTGAGGAAGGTCTCAACATCGTCCGCGAACTCTATCTGGGCCTGGCTATCGATCGCAGCGGCAAGAGACCGGTTCTCATGGCAAGTGGGGAGGGAGGAGTCGAGATCGAAGAGGTGGCCAGAAGGGATCCGGGCCTAATCCTGAGAGAGCCAATTCACCCGGCCTTCGGATTGCAGGCATACCAGGCCCGCAACATCGCCTACGGTCTTGAACTGGATGTGAAACTGGGCCGGCAGGCCTACGGGTTCATGAACGCCCTGTATACGGCTTTTCGAGAAACGGATGCCTCCCTGGCTGAGATTAACCCGCTCGTGCTCACAGAAGAGAACGAGTTGGTCGCCCTGGATGCAAAGATGAACTTCGACGATAATGCCCTGTACCGCCAAGAGCTCATCGCACAGATGCGCGACTACGCTGAAGAGGACCCTCTCGAGATTCGGGCTTCGCGTCATGGATTGAATTACATCAAGCTGGACGGAAATGTCGGATGCATGGTGAACGGGGCCGGGCTGGCCATGGCGACTATGGACATCATCAAGCTGGCAGGAGGAGAACCGGCGAACTTCCTGGACGTCGGAGGAGGCGCCAGCGTTGAACAGGTAAAGAATGCCTTTCAGATCTTGATCTCGGATCAGGGAGTGAAAGCCGTCCTGATCAACATCTTCGGGGGGATCATGCGATGCGATGTGGTTGCCAGCGGTGTGGTGGAGGCCGCCAGAGACGTCGGAGTCAACACTCCTGTGGTCGTACGCCTGGAAGGGACTAACGTCGAGGAGGGCAGGGAGATTCTGCGCGACTCCAGTTTCGACTTTGAAGTGGCGGACAGTATGGAAGATGCGGCCGAAAAGGTCTGTCGCCTGGCGTCATAACTTTAGTATTCCTCCAAGCAAGTTCTAGAAACAGAACAAACAGTTTGGAGCTGACAGTGGCAATCTGGATAGACTCATCAACCAGAGTTCTGGTGCAAGGGATTACAGGCAAAGAGGGAAGCTTCCACACAGCCCGGTGCGTCGAATACGGGACGCGGGTGGTGGCGGGGGTGACTCCCGGTAAAGGTGGAACTGAGCATCAGGGAATTCCTGTTTTTAATACGGTGAGGGAGGCGGTCGATTCCACGGCCGCTGATGCCAGCGTGGTTTTCGTCCCTCCACCCTTCGCCGCAGACGCGGTTCTGGAGGCAGTAGATGCCGGAGTCGGATTGGTGGTTGCCATCACCGAGGGGATCCCGGTCAACGACATGCTGAAGGTCTGGGACGGAATCCACGCTTCTAGGAGCCGTCTGATTGGACCCAATTGTCCGGGAATCATCTCTCCAGAGCAGTGCAAGATTGGCATCATGCCGGGTCATATTCACCAACTCGGTCGCGTGGGCGTCATTTCACGCAGTGGAACACTTACCTACGAGGCAGTCGGTCAGCTGAGCGGGCGCTCGATTGGTCAGAGTACCTGCGTTGGTATTGGAGGAGATCCTGTCGCTGGAACCAGCTTCATTGATGCGCTGGAGGCCTTTCACCAGGATCCGGAGACCGATGCCGTTGTCATGATCGGGGAGATCGGAGGTTCAGCGGAAGAAGAGGCAGCAGACTACATCGGATCATCCTTCAGCAAACCGGTGGTCGGCTTTGTGGCCGGACAGACAGCTCCTCCGGGTCGGCGCATGGGACATGCGGGAGCGATTATTTCTCAAGGCAAGGGTACGGCCGCAGAAAAGATTCAGGCCCTGGAGAAAAGTGGCGTTCACGTCGTCAGAAGTCCAGCTCAGATTGGGCTGGCAATGGCTGAGATTCTGGTGTGAATATGAGGTACTTATGGTAGGGAGTACTAAGGAGAAGTAAATGCAGGCGACTTTAGCCATTGTCAAACCGGATGCAACTCGCCGTAATATCGTCGGTCAGATCATCCGCAGGGCCGAGGACCAGGACCTTTCCCTGGCTGGTATCAAGCTGTTACGACTGACCAAGAGACAGGCGGAAGGGTTCTACCATGTCCACCGCGCAAAGCCTTTCTTCGACGATCTGACTAACTTCATGTCGGAAGGTTCGATTGTGGTGATGGTGCTGCGTGGCGAGAATGCCATTCAGCGATGGAGGGACATTATGGGTGCGACCAACCCGGCCGAGGCCGAAGCCGGCACAATCAGAGCCCTCTTTGGTGAAAACATCGAACGCAACTCAACCCACGGAAGTGACAGCTCTGAATCAGCGCGTTTTGAGATCGGTTATTTCTTTCCAGATCTCGACCTTGTGAAATAGGCCTGCGGGTGAAACCCGGCTTTGATTCCCACGTTTGCTGCTGTGGCTCTTTTCTCGAAAAGAACGGAACAACCTCTCGAACTGCCGCTCAAAGACCCCGTCACTTTTGAGCGGTTCATGGAATTCTGCCTTTATCATCCAGAGGAGGGCTACTACCGTCGCGGTTCCTCCAAGATCTTTGGTCGGGCAGGTGACTACATGACCTCGCCCCACACCCACGAGTTTTTCGCCCATTGCCTGGCCGACTACTTCCACACCTGGTTCCTGCGTTTGGATCGACCCAACCCCTTTCAGGTTTGTGAACTCGGTGCCGGCAACGGCCACCTGGCCGAGCAGGTCCTCAGTTACCTGGCAACTGCTTTTCCCGCGCTGTCGCAAGTGATTGACTACGTGGAGATCGATCTTGACCGGGGTGATCTGCCCGAGGAGATTACGGGCATCGTCTTCTCCAACGAGTTCTTCGATGCGCTCCCCGTTCACCGCGTGTGCTCCAGTCGGGGCGAGCTAAAGGAATTGTACGTGGCACAGGAGGATGAGAAGTTCCTGGAAACCTCGGGACCTCTCTCCGACCCCAGAATCGAGGCTTACGTTGAAGAGGCATTCAATGCGTTACGGGAAGACTGGATCTATGAAGTCAACCTGCGCATGCTGGACGTTCTCGACGAGCTGGATCTGAGAATCAGGCAGGGGGCCCTCCTCACGATTGACTACGGCTACACGGATCGAGAGTATGAGTCGATGCCCCGACCCGCCGGCACGCTTGCCTGCTACCGCCGTCACCGGGTCAGCTACGATCCCTACCATGATCCGGGCGAGCAGGATATGACCTGCCATCTACCCTGGGAGATGCTGATCCGGGCCGGTCGAGCCAGGGGGTGGAGGGACCAGGAACTGGCTACTCAGCGAGATTTCCTGATGCGCACCGGCCTGGCGGAGCGGCTTCTCAAAGAGGAGAGCGGAGGGCTGTTTTCCATGGATCGAATCGACGAGAGACTCAAAATCAAAGAATTGCTCTACCCGGGTGGCCTTTCCGACACTCTGAAAGTCTTGGTACAAGAAGTCAGGTGCTAGGCCCGAATTATGATAGGGCTGAGTAATCTAAACTGTTATTGTTATTGAATTTATAGGAATTTCGGGCGATAATCGGTTGTGATTGTGAATATTGTTTTGCTGGGCGCTCCCGGGTCCGGAAAGGGTACCCAGGGTGAGCGTCTGCGTCAGGAACTGGGTATGCGGCACGTTGCCACCGGCGACCTTTTCCGGGCCCATGTGAAGGTCCCAACCGAACTGGGAAGGACTGCCAGGGAGTATATGGATCGTGGTGAACTCGTTCCCGATGCGATCACGGTGCAGATGCTAGGCGAACACCTAGGCGCTGATTCGGAGGAGACCTCTTCTGGAGCCCTGTTTGACGGCTTCCCGCGGACCCTTGAACAGGCGAAGGCTCTGGAGGAATTGCTGGCCGGGCTCGGCCAGTCCGTGAATGGCGTTGTTTATGTTCGAGTCAGCGCAGACGAGATCGTCGAACGACTTTCGGGGCGCCTCATCTGCGGCAAGTGCCAGATTCCCTTCCACCGAACTTTCAGCCCTTTTGTGAGCTGTTCCACAGGAAAGTGCGAATCAGGTGAGTATCTTTATCAGAGAGAAGATGACCGACCCGCGACTGTTCGTAAGCGTCTTGAAACATATCTCGAGCTGACGGCGCCTCTTGTCGATTACTATCGCAAGGAGGGTCTCCTGTGCGAAGTCGATGGTGAAGGGACCGTCGCCCAGGTGTCGGCTCGAGTCCTGCAGGCGATCGATCAGATTCGGCTGGGCGTCGCAGGATAGACCGGAACAGGAACCCAGATGGACAAGAAGGCGCTCAACCGAAATCCCAGGCGCCCTGCTGGAAAGAAGTCGGCAACGGAAGTAAACGAGGACGGGCCCCGTCTTCCGCTGCAGGAGAGCACGGAACCCGAACAAACCAGCCTGGAGACGCCCGTTCGTTTGGTCCGTGATCTGGACCGGCCGTCACACTACATCAATCGCGAACTGAGCCTTCTGGAGTTCCAATCTCGAGTTCTCGACGAAGCCCGGGACGCTGAGAATCCACTCCTGGAGAGATTGAAGTTCCTGAGCATCGTCGGCTCGAACCTGGATGAGTTCTTTATGGTGAGGGTGGCAGGTCTAAGAGAGCAGGTGGAGGCGGGGGTGCTGGACGTTCCTGCTGATGGCCTCACGCCGACAGAACAGCTGGCTGAAATTCGAAAACGGGCGGCTCGGTTGATGGCTGATTCACGGCACTGCTTCAATCGCGAACTTCGGCCTTCGTTGGAGAAAAAGGGAATTCACATTGCCGATTACCAGGATCTGAAGACAAAGCAGAAGAGAAAGCTGAAACGGCTTTTCGAAGAACTTGTTTTCCCGATTCTCACTCCGCTGGCACATGATCCCGGACGGCCTTTTCCCTTCATCTCGAATCTGAGCCTCAACCTGGCTGTGCTGGTTCGCGACAGGAAAGGACGGGAGCACTTTGCCAGGGTCAAGGTGCCTGGAACCATCCCCAGGCTGATTCCTTTGAACTCAACGCGGCGCCGCAAGGATGGTCGGTTTCCTCCCAAGCTGACTTTCGCATGGATGGAACAGGTGATCGCGGCTCATCTCGATGCCCTTTTTCCCGGTATGGAGGTGGTGGAGTCCCACCCGTTTCGAGTCACTCGAAGCGCCGACATGGTGATTCAGGAGTTGGAGGCCGGAGACCTTCTCGAGACCATCGAGGCGACGGTTCGCCGCCGCCAGTTTGGCCGTGTTGTACGGGTTGGGGTGAACGACGGTATGCCCAGGCAAGTCAAAGAGATCCTGATGAAGAACATGGAACTCGAAAAGCTGGATCTCTACACGGTTGACGGGCCCCTGGGCCTCAGTTCCCTGGGATCCATTGCCAGGCTGGAGAAGTCTGCACTCAGGTTTTCCCCCTTTTCTCCGAGGCAATTGGGAAGCACATCGAAGGGGACGGAGGGAGCCGGTATCTTTGCGGAGATTCGCAAACGCGACATTCTGCTGTATCACCCCTTCGACTCTTTTGTTCCAGTCGTCGACTTTCTGAAGCAGGCTGCCAGCGATCCCGGTGTCCTTGCCATTAAGCAGACGCTCTATCGAGTGGGATCGGATTCGCCCGTTGTTGATGCCCTGCTGGAGGCCAGGGAGAATGGTAAGCAGGTCGCTGTTCTGGTGGAGCTCAAGGCTCGCTTTGATGAGGAGAGCAACATTAACTGGGCGCGCGCACTCGAGCGTGAAGGGGTCCACGTTGTATACGGGCTTCCCGGTCTCAAGACACACTGCAAGGTCGCCCTGGTGGTGCGCCAGGAAAAAGACGGCATTCGAAGATATGTCCACCTGGCCACCGGTAACTACAATGCCGTCACGGCCCAGCTGTACACCGACCTGGGAATGTTCACCTGTGATCCGGAAATAGGTGCAGATGCAACCGACTTGTTCAATTACCTGACCGGCTATTCCGCAAAACGGCAGTTCCGCCGCTTGCTTGTGGCACCCATTAACCTGCGCGAAGAGATGTCGTCATTGATCGAGCGAGAAATCCGGCATCAGCAGCTGGGGAAGTCAGGACACCTCATCTTCAAGATGAACTCCCTGGTAGACAAGGAGATGATCAAGCTGCTCTATCGGGCCTCCCAAGAGGGCGTGAGAGTGGATTTGTTGGTTCGAGGGATCTGCTGTCTGAGACCTGGCGTGGCCGGTTTGAGCGAGAATATTCGTGTGGTCAGCCTGGTCGGACGGTTCCTGGAGCACAGCCGTATCTATCTGTTCCGCAATGGCGGGAACCCAGAAATCTACCTGGGAAGTGCGGACTTGATGCCCAGAAACATCAATTCACGCGTGGAAGCGCTGACGCCGGTATCGGATCCCGATTTGATCACCGAACTTTGTGAGATTCTCGAGGTCCAGTTGGCCGACAATGCCAACGCCGCGTTGCTCCAGGTCGACGGAACCTACACCAGGCTCGAGGCTGGGACCAGGGGCGCTCTGGACAGCCATCAATATTTCATCGAGCAGGCTGATTCGGCTGACATTCTCTCTCCCTGAAGGCTAAAAACTCCTTTATTCAAGGCCTTTGCGTGTTTCCGGTGGTGCGTATGGGTGCGTATGACCCCCGATTCTCCGCACTTCCGCACCCTGGGCGCACCCGGCAGAAAAAAGAAAAAAGTAGGATTGCTTCGTCTTATCTGAAATCGCATCCCTTAGTTCGGGGACCGATTTCGGATGCACGTGCCTTTTTTCGGGGGGGGATTTCTAGAGTTGAACCCAGGATTCTCTGAAGATGCAAAACCACACTCGCGCCTCTGCACCGGCAATGGGAAATGGAAGGGAGGCCCCGTGAAAGCCATGTTTGTTCAAGAAGAGGCCGCTCCCCCGGGGCCATACTAAGTGGAGCGCGCCCCCGCCCCCCTGGGGACAACACATCCACAATTGTGGTTCAGAGCAGAGTGCTACCTGCGGGTTCTGGGCCGGTCAAACAGCCAGTCGTAAAAGGCCCATAGTGGCATTGCCACCAAGAATCCGAAAGCAATGGAGGCTAACGCTGTTGTCGTGGCTTTCAACCTCTCCTAATCAACCCAGTGAACTATTCGTTGCATCCTCAGCGACTTTCCGTTTCCTGCCAGAGGACTACCGGACTGGTTACTACTTAAACTTGTTTCTCAGAGCGCCCAGGCCAGCGATTGCACCTGCCCCAATCAAAAGCAGAGTGATGCTGGCGGGTTCTGGCACAGCCGGCGGCGCTGCTATTGCCCAGAGTGGCACTGTCACCAAGTATCCACAAACGGTGACGACCAACAGTTTTGTCAAAGCAACGCGGTAACCCTTCAAGAGCATGAAGACACCTCTCTTTTTCGATTTACAAGGTAGCAAGCAATTGGCGTTCCAGACCGAAGCCATCAACCTGCTTTCGCACATAAGAGACTAACCAGTAAGAAAACTTCTGGTTTCAGCTGTTTTCGAGGCAGACGGGGGAATGGGCAAAAGTGTAAAGGAGCGCGACACCGGCTTGCACTCAGGACAGTTCAAGTGCTTGCGGAGAGGTTAATCTAGGCCATTTTCTAAAGGTGTGAATTTTGCTGACACTCTTCACGGCTGCGGATGCATAAGGTGACGCCCTCGTGGTACAGAGAACACGCACCTGGAAACAGTTGCGAGGACACCGTCATCGGCTAAAGGAACAGGAGGCTGAGCGCAAGGCAGCAGTCAAGGCCACGAACAAGAATCAGAAGGTCAAGGGCAAGAACATCCGGGAGTTCAAGAACGGTCCGAAAGGGGAAGAGTGATGGGGGTCAGAATCAGGGAGAAGCCGAAGGATTCTGGCGTTTGGTGGGTTGACCACGCTCGCCTTGGGCTCGGCGTCGTACCACCTGTACGGAGTCAGGAAGGATCTGGCCAGGGCCCCGGCACAATTTGCCCAAAGACTTCGGCTGCCCGACAGCGTTATGATAGAGGATTCGGTGCTGAACGCTCTTCCCAAACTCCGGAGGGCGTTTGATCAGGAACCGTGTGTGTTCGCGTTGCCGTCCGAGCCTGGCTGGTATCTCTATCTGGGAAAGCTGCCCTGTACTCGCTTCTACATTACATGGTTCGCTGCCCCAACACGATTCCAGCGCGAGGTGATACGGGATCTCAGAGAGAAGGAGCCTAGGACTATCCTGTACAGCTCTCCAAACTGGACGAACGCGATTGATGGGATCCCCGCGCAGAGACGCTACCCGGAGCTCGTGGACTTCATCAAGAATCGATACGTGCCGGCTGAGAATCTGGATGGCTACCAGCTCTACCGACTCAAGTAGTTCCGATCCCGAAACCTAACAGGTGCTCTCAGATGAAAGGCCATCTCCCGGGATGCGACGTGACCAACCGACCGGATCGTGTCGGCCGAGCTTGCCAGCAGGGAAGGTGGGACGTCCTGGTGATTGGAGGTGGGGCCTCGGGTCTAGGCTGCGCTCTGGCCTCGGTGGCGCGGGGATATAGTACACTGCTTCTGGAGCAGGCGGATCTCTCCAGTGGCACATCAAGCCGTAGCACCAAGCTGATTCATGGCGGGGTTCGCTACCTTCGTCAGGGAAACGTGGGACTGGTGCGTCAGGCCCTGATCGAAAGAGGGAACTTGACCCGGAGTGCTCCTCATCTGGTACAAAAACTGGCCCACCTGGTTCCCGTATTCAGTCACCGGGAGAGGTTTTTTTATGGAGCAGGGCTCAAGATCTACGATCTCCTGGCTGGTTCGAGCAGCCTCGGCGTCTCGTCGTTTCTGGGCAGGGCTGAAACCCTGACTCACTGTCCTTTTCTCAAGAGCCGTCACCTGAGAGGCTCAGTTCAGTATTTTGACGCGCAGTTCGATGACTCAAGGTTGGCCGTCAGCCTGGCTCGCTCGATCGAGCGTCTGGGGGGATTGATCCTGACCTATGTCAAGGTGCACGCGTTTGTGAAGGACAATGGGCGACTGACCGGAGTGGTTGCCCGGGATCTGGACGCCGATGACGAGATTCGCATCAAAGCCAGGGTGATTATCAATGCGACAGGAGTCTTTTCCGATCACCTCAGGAGCCTGGGTCATCCTTCCCATCAAAAGCGCGTTCTGGCCAGCCGGGGCACGCATATTGTACTGCCCCTGAGGGACATGTCATCTGCTCGAGGTCTCCTCATCCCGAAAACCAGAGACGGACGGGTTCTCTTTCTCCTGCCCTGGCACGGGGTGCTGCTTGCCGGGACCACGGACATCGCGGTCTCCCAGCCCGGTCTGGAGCCGACGGCCTCCCGCGGGGAAGTCGAGTACATTCTCGAGCATCTTGCCGAGTACCTCGAGCCCGCTCCATCTGTGAGCGATTGTCTCAGCGTCTTCGCTGGACTCCGGCCCCTTATTCAAGCCCGACCCGGGGAGAGCACGGCCAGTCTTTCCAGGGAGCACGCCGTGGTTGTGGACCCCTCCGGACTGGTCAGTCTAATCGGTGGCAAGTGGACGACCTTCCGCCTCATGGGCGAAGACACGGTGGACAAAGCCGCTCGAGTTGGCGGCCTGGCGCCGACGGGGAGGCAGAACCAGCTCTGGATTGCGGACTGCCCTCGATCGTCGGAACAGAAAACCTGCGAGGGTTTCGACCCCCTTCGCGTTTACGGTAGTGAGCGCACGAGACTGGAAGAACTGTGCCGAGGGACTCCGGCTCTTGCTCGGCCCCTACACCCTCGATTGCCCTATCGGATGGTCCAGATCACCTGGGCGGTTCGAGAGGAATATGCCCGGACTGTGGAGGATGTTCTCTCGCGTCGGACCCGGGCTCTGATTCTCGATGCTTCGGCCAGCGTGGAAGCGGCGCCCGCGGTGGCCAGAGTGATGGCTCAGGAGTTGGGAAAGGATGTCTGCTGGAAGGACGACCAGGTGCGGTCCTACTCGAGACTGGCCAGAAAGTACACCGTAGATCATCTGCAGGACTGAGCCCGGTGCCAGTCCGTAATCTCTTGCACGCTGACAGCTGGGACGATTGGCGAAGGCTGTATCATTCTAGCCCGGATTATGCAAGAACCGTAATCCGCTGTTGAAAAAGGGCTCGAGAAGTGGCCCAACTCGGAAGCGGGCAGTTGTGACAGGCGGATTTGCGAAGAATATCGGTTGGCGAGGCGTTTGAGTGGTTGGGGGAGTGAATTTCAGACAGATCTGGGCCTGGATGAGTGTCGGAAGCGGTTTTTCGGGGAACTGGGAGAAGCTAGCTGGAGTTCAGGCGACTCAAGACGAGGTGAAAGAGGGGTTGTTCGGGAAAGGCTGAGGAAAGATGGACCCAGATGCGTCGAGTGGTTTGTCGGATCCGGGCCCCGATCTTGAGGACACGACGACGTAAGGTTTCGATTTCGAGCTTGTGCCAGGGGGTTCCGTGCAGATAGTCGCGCAGGCGCACGAACATCTGGTAAGCCAGTGCATGCAGGAGGAGTCGAAACTGGTTGGCCAGGAATCGATGACAGCTGAGTCGGTCCATGCTCAGATGATTCTTAAAGGCCTTGATGAAGTTCTCGGTCTGCCCTCGGTCGGTGTAGTGGTCATAAAGTGATTGGGAGCAGAGATCGTCCCGGTTGGTGACCACAAAGCGACGATTGATCCCGCGCTGATCGACCTCCACTTTGACAATGACGCGACGGGATCGATCCCAGCTGTTGGCTCGATAAAGAAACTCGTCAAACTGACGCTGTTTTTCCTCCCGCTCAACGAACCTTTCAGCCGAGTCGAATCCAGCAGGGGCTCGACCACTCGCTGCAGGCGAGGGTTGCGACTTAACCCAATGACATATTGGAGTTGATTCTCTTCACCTTCACAGAACTCGTAGAGCCGAGGCGTGGCAAAGCCGCTGTCGGCCCGAATCTCAATCTCGACATCCGTCCCCACTGCTTGTCGGATGGCCTCCACGACGCGCTTCAGAATGGGCACGATGTGAGAGGCAGCCCCCTTGTTGCCAGGTCTCAACACGGCACAGACCAGGTCTCCCGTGGCGGCATCGAAGATCAGCAAAGGATGCAGAATGTGGTTTCGGTAATACCCGTGGTAGAAGGCGAACTCCTGTTGGCCGTGAGTGTGGTCGTCGGTACTGTCCAGATCCAGGATGATCTTGGCGGGACGTCTCTTCTTCAGGGAGCGCACATAACGGCGTAGCAGCCACCGGCTCAGACGCATCAGATCCTTCTTGGTGACGGAGTTCTCCAAGCGGGAGAAAGTCGGCTGGGTGGCCAAATCGGGATCGCTCTCGGGCAACTGATCACAGACTGTCTTGAGCATCGGATCCGAGCGCAGCGTATCGGCGTCATTACAGTCTTCGTAGCCGGCCACGATCTGCAACACTCGTTGTCGGATCAACTTCAACAGGTCATGACGAATGTAGCGTCGGTCCCGGCTTTCCGCAATACACGAACTGAAGCCCTCGCACAATCGATGTTGCCGATCCAGCGATCCAAACAACAACCATCCTGCGTCGGAAGTGAGGCTCCCCCCATCAAAACGAGCTGTGATGTCTCTGTGGCTGTGAAATGGCAGGGTATTCTGGCAGACTGTTTTCAACATAGCCGTAGCTCCTGTTTAGGGTTGTTTTTATGTAAACCCTTTTATATCAGAGAGCTACGGCTTTTTTTCTGGACCCAAATCTCACTCGGATTCAGATCTCTTGTATAATCCGGGCTAGGATGCGAGTCGCACTGATCGGACTACCAGGCGCTGGAGTCAAGACCGTTTTTGCGGCGATCACCCAGCCCCTTGCGCCGGGCGCCGAATCTCCGCAGCATCGTGGCGCACACCGCATCGCTGTCCTGCAGGTTCCAGACCCCCGCCTGCGCCTCATTGCGGAGGTTTTCCAGCCCACGAAAACCGTATCTGCGGCTATTGAGATCATCGAGTTCCCGGGCCTTTTCGGCGACCGTGTGGACCCCGGGGCGGTCGCTCGGTGCCGCGAATCCGACTTGCTGGCCTTGGTGCTGCGGGATTTTCAGAACTCCTCTGTTCCGCACCCTGGGGGTGGTGTTGACCCGGATCGCGACCTGCGAAGTCTGGAGGAGGAGCTTCTGCTGGCTGATCTCCAGATCGTGGAAAGCCGGTTGCAACGACTCAAAGCCGGTCTCCTCAAGCGGAAGGAGGAAGAGGAAGAGCAGGAAATACAGGTTCTGGAGAGTTGCCGGACACGTCTCGAGGGCGGAAACCCTCTAAGGGGCATGAACTTCACTCAGTGGGAAAGCCGGCGCCTTCGAGGGTTCGCCTTTTTGAGCCTGAAGCCCGTATTCGTCCTGCTCAACATCGATCAGGAACAGATCGAAGAGCAGGAGTCGCTGGTGGCTCCCTTCCAGGCGATCGGCCATGCGTCTCGGGCTATCTGTGCCGACATCGAGTCAGAACTTGCCCGCCTCGAGGAGCCGGACAGAGAGGAGTTGATGCAGGACTTCAGGATCAAAGAACTGGCAACCCCAGTCGTGATCCAGGCTATTTTTGAGGCCCTCGATCTAGTCACTTTCTATACCTACAGTGGGAGCGAGTGCAGGGCTTGGACACTCTTCCGGGGGCAGACGGCTGTCGATGCTGCCGGTCGTGTCCACACCGATCTCGCCAGCGGCTTCATTCGGGCCGAGGTGGTCAGCTTCGAGGATTTTGCAGCTCTAGGGGATCTCAAGAGTGTCCGGGCGGCCGGGAGGTTGCGGCTGGAAGGGCGGGACTACTCCGTGCAGGACGGCGATCTCATCCAGGTTCGCCACAGCTAGCAGCACTAGGGACGGGAGCCCTCGGACCCCAGCAGAGTGTCAAGCAGTCCCCTGGCTGTGCCGGGCAGAAACCCCGGCCCCTCTCCCTGCTGAGCCGATTCCAGTACCTGCTCCAGGACCTGGGCGAGGGCAGCGGATCCGTTCGATGTATCCAGGTCCCGGATTTCGACGGTTCCAATCTCCACTTCAAGCGGTTCCAGGCTTGCCAGCAGAGCGACCCGGGCGGTCACATTGTGGAGGAGAATGTGGTCGATCTTGAGAGACGAGGAACTGGATCCTGCCAGGGCCGCAGTATTCACTTTTTTCCGGTTCCGTAAGTTTTCCAGGATGGGTTGGTAGTTGAAGCGGACTCCTTTGCGCTCAATCAGAAGCCGAACCGGCGTGGCCGCTATCTCATAGATCCGACCCTGCTCGGAAAAAAAGCTCAACAGCTCTGCCCGCACCCTCAAATGGCCGACTTCGGCGAAGGAAGAGTCGCTGAAATCCTCGGGGTTGGCCACCGTGAGGCCCATCACTTCAATCTCTCCTCGAAAAGGAGACATCCGAACTTTCTCGGCGGTTACTTCCACTCCCAGATAGTCGGCTCCAAACCGGCAGACACTGGTCCTTGCGAAGGAGTTCAGCAAACTCGGACCCGGCCACAGGAAAAGCGCTGTCAGAAGTAGTCCCGACAGGCAGACAATGAGAAGTCGTTTCATGCTCCCCCCGGGGCCGCCCAACGGGGGACCCTCTCGAGCAGACCGGGCCGCTCCAACCGGTCACACAGCTGTTCGAAGATCGGCCTTGGGACACCTGCCCACTTCACCTCGTCCATAGTAAACCCGAGCTCAACATCCAAGCGGAGAGTGGCAAGCTGCCGGTACAGTTGAACGTCAGCCCACGATTGCGCCAGGTTGTGAGCCAGCCGCCGGGCGCCTCGAACCGGGATGACCCACTCGTCGGCCTGCCGGGGGATCCCCTCCAGATGTTTGTAGTGCTCCAGGACGGTTGCCGCTGACTTCTTCCCCCAGCCGGTTATCCCGGGGATTCCGTCGGCGCTGTCTCCCACCAGTGCCAGCCAGTCGGGAATGGACGCAGGATCAACTCCATACTTGGCCCGAACTCCCTCCTCGTCGATCATTACCCGGTTGCGCCGGTCAAAGCAGACCACTCGCCGGTCAAAAACGCATTGGGCCAGATCCTTGTCGGGAGTACAGATGAGAATTTGCGAGACCCGTGGATCCTCCGACCACTGTGCGGCAGCAGAGGCCAGAGCATCGTCCGCCTCAAACTCAATCATGGGCCAGTACACCACTCCCATAGCCCGGGCCGCGTCCTCGACAAGGCTGAACTGGGACAAAATCAGGGGATCAATTCCCGCTCCTGTCTTGTACCCTGCGAAGAGGTCGTTGCGGAAGGACTCGATCACGTGGTCGAATGCGCACGCGATGTGTGTCACTTCGCCGCCCTGCAGCAGCCCCAGGACGGACCGAACAAAACCAATCGTCGCTCCAACTTCTTCGCCCGACGAAGTCAACCGGGATGGAGCACCGTAGAAAGCTCTGAACAGCTCGTAGGTGCCGTCAAGCAGGTGTATCCGGAACATTCCGTACCTCGTCTTCGGGCAAACCACAGGTGGTTTCGTCAACAGCTTTCTCACAGTTGTGGAAAAAACCTTGTGGATTGTTCGTTTTCGAAGCGGCGGCGATCATTCAGGGGGCTCCGGTTGACTCTCCGCTTCTTCGTACATGGCGTCGATGATCTCGGCGAACCTCTCGCGAACCAGGGCACGTCGGACCTTTAGAGTCGGTGTCAGCAGGCCGTTTTCGACAGTCAGTTCAGCCGGAACAACGCGGAAGTGTTTGATTGTAGACCAGTGCGGCAGTCCCTGGTTACTTTGCTCAACGGTTTTCCGAAAGTGCTCCAGCACCCCGGGGTGACGGAGTTGTTCTTTGGGAGCCAGTTGAGCCGAAAACCCCAACCGCGCCGCGTAGCCGCCGAGGTTCCCAAGAGAAGGGAATATGAGGGCAGCACAGAATTTTCGGGCTGCTCCAACGACCAGTACCTGATCCACCAGCGGATCAGAAATCAGCCCGGCCTCGAGCGGCTGAGGCATTACATATTTCCCCGTAGACAGCTTGAAGAGATCCTTCTTGCGGTCCGTGATCTGGAGAAGCCCGATTTCAGTGAAGCGGCCGATGTCGCCCGTGTGAAGCCAGTTGTCGGTGTCGATACATTCGCGACTTCTTTGCGGGTCACGGTAATAGCCTTTCATAACATGGGGCCCTCGGGTCAGGACTTCGCCGTCGGGAGCAATAGCCACTTCGATGCCCGGCAGGGGGACACCGACTGTAGCAGCGCGGTTGAAACCCGGCCGGTTGAAACTGATGACGGGGCTGGTCTCGGTGAGTCCGTAGCCCTGAAGGACCTGAATCCGGGCGGCTGCAAACAGGTTGACCAGATCGGGCCGCAACGGCGCACCTCCGCAAATAATGAAGTTGACCCGGCCCCCCAGAGCCTTTCGCCATTTTGAAAAGACAAGTCGATCAGCGGTCTTCAATTTCACACGGTCCCAGCCGGCCGCACCGGTTGTCAAATCGTAGCTCTTGGCCATGCCGAGTGCCCAGTCGAAGAGTCTCCTTCGAAATCCCACAAGTTGCTGCCCACGCTCCAGGATGCGGTCATGGAACTTCTCGAGGACCCGGGGAACCGTCGCGAAAACCGTGGGACGGATCGTGCGAAGAGACTCGGAAATATCCTCGGGAGCGACAAAAAAAACGCTGACACCGTAGTTCACAAACCCGTAGTGAAGGGTTCTTGCAAAAGCATGCGTCAAAGGAAGAAAAGAAAGGGCGACATGGCGGCCCCGGTCCAGCCCTTCGAGCGCGCTGAAGGACGTCAGTGCGTTGCAGGTGAGGTTTTCGTGAGTGAGCATGACCCCTTTGGGACGCCCGGTGGTCCCAGATGTATACACGATGGTGGCCAGATCATGGGCATGGATCTGATCCCGTAGATCTTCCGCAGCTGCCGGATTCTGCTGCAGGCGATCACGACCCAGCCGAATCAGTTCCTCAATCGTGGCCATCCGGATTCCACGCTTCCTGAGCTGAGGCTCGGAGCCGGGCGCCGGGGGGCCGGACTCTGCAACTACGATCGATTCGAGTTTTCCCAGCTCCGGGAGGACGGAAGAAAGCTGTTCGAGATCGCTGTTCTTCGAAACAATCAGAGCTCTGGCCTCGGCATGCTTGAGGACGTACTCGATCGAGTCCTGGGTGTGAGTCAGATAGATGGGAACGTCTACCAGTCCAGCCGTCAGGCAGGCCATGTCGGCCACACAGAAGTAAGTATCACTGTTCATGAAGAGGCAGACACGATCCGCACGCGCCAGGTTCAGGTCCTGAAGTCCCAGTGCCAATTGGTCCGAATATTGCTGAAATTGCTCTGTGGAGACTCCGATCCACTTTCCATCAGAAAGTCGGTTGAGGGCTTTGGGAGACGGACTGCGTTGATGAGCTTCCACCAGCAAGGATGGGACGGTTCGGCCGAGACTGGCCTGACCTGCCTCTACAAATCCTGGTGTGGGTGGGGGCCCCTGCAGGTCGGAGGCGGGAAAAGCTTCTTGGCGTTGCCGCGGCTGGTAGGTTCCTTCATCCATCTGACTATGAATTGTAGCCCGACCGGCCCTTTGATAACAGAACTGCGGGCGCCAGGCGGCCGTGGGCCTCTCCTTTCGGTTCGTGGTATGGTTTCGAATAGAGAGACCGCCGCCGGAAAATGAGTTGAAATGCTCCCATTGAAACTCCGTTCCTTGCAGATTCCTTTCCTGAGCTTCGCCCTCTGGGTTGTCGCCGCACCAATCTCACCAACCTCTGCCGGCGGGGTCAGCGACGAGGAATTTCAAAGACTAGCACTCGACCTAAGTGAGCCTGCCGGGTACTTTGGGACCGACAATCTGGTGTCAAACGAGACATCTTTTCTGCACGTGAACCAGGATCTGATGCAGCTTGCACCCCGGGGTCAGGCTTACCTTGGGACGGGTCCCAGCCAGAACTTCACATACATCGCGAAGAGCAGGCCCTCGCTAGCATTCATTCTGGATGTACGGCGCGACAATCTCCTGTACCACCTTCTCTTCAAGACATTCTTCCTCATGGCGGAAGATCGCTGGGAGTTCCTGTCTTTTGTTTTCTCCAGGAGCCTGCCTTGCAGAGAAGACCGGAACCCCCGGGCAACAGTCGTGGATCTGGCGAGCAGGCTCCGCTACCGTGAGGCAGACTGGGATGCCTTCTCGACTCGCATTGAGAAAGCATCGGATCTTCTGATGGAGCGCTATCCAAGGCTGCTGGATGAAACTGATCGCACCCGCATTCACTCGATCGCCGCGAAGTTCGTGAGAGACGGATTCGAGATTCGGTACGAGATTCCGGGCCGGCCCATGCTCAGTTTCTTTCCGAGCTATGCTGATCTCATGCTAGAGACTGACCAGCAAGGCGAACAGCGGCACTACTTGAACAGTGAAGCCGATTTTCAGTTCATCAAGAAGATGCAAAGAGAGAACCGAATCATCCCGGTGATGGGGGACTTCGGAGGCAGAAAGGCTCTGGCGGCGATTGGCGAAGAGATCGTGCGAAGGAAACTCACGGTTTCGGTCTTCTATCTGTCCAACGTTGAGTTCTATCTGTTCCGGAGCGGGGCCTTCCGGCAGTTTGTAGAGAATGTACGCTCACTTCCAATTGACCGAAAAAGCCTTTTCATCCGAAGTTACTTCAATAACTGGTTCGGAACCTGGCGGACTCATCCGCACTCTGTTCTCAACTACTTTTCCACCTCATTGACCCAGTACATTGGACGGTTCATCGAACTGGATCGCCGTGCCAACTACCAGAACTACTGGGATCTGGTAACGAGGGATTATGTGGGTGCCCCGGCAGAGCCTGTAACCATCGAAACCAGTGCCTCGCCCCCTCACTAGCCCGGAACTATTTTCTCCCCGCCACGATCACTTTCAGCCGCGTTCCAGCCGGCAATCTCTCGTCGGCTGCCAGGCGGTTGAGTCTGGCCAGCTCTTCCGGTCCCTGTCCCGGGTGGGGAAAAAGCCTGGAAACATCACCCAGTGTGCCCCCGCGCCGAACCTGGTAAATCGAAACATGATCCGGTTGCACTCCCAGAATCCGTGGGTCCCGGAGTTCCCGAAAACTGGTCACGATCGTCTCTATCGGCTGCGAGTACTGTGGGAACGATCTCTCCGGGGCCAGGCCCACCAGCTCGTAAAGAAGATCCTCATAGTCGATGAAAGCCGCCAGGGCAATGAGCACCTGATCATTCTCTGGACTCTTCATTCGGTAACGCCCCAAAAATGCCTGTTGGCCGTTGACTCTTGTTCTGTGCCCATCCAGCAGTTCGACCGACGCGTCTTCGGCCACCTGCCGGGCTCGATCCTCTGGACTGTCAGCCGCCTCGGGCGGTACCAGCGTCAGCCGAACCCCGGCAGACTGGTTTGGCTCGAGAAACAATACGGCGCTCTTCGTGTTCTGGACTGTCCAGCTATCGGGATAGTCAATAAGAAAGCGCAGATCGGGATGGTAAAACTTGCCATTCTCTGTGAAGCCCTCTCTGGGGTCAGGGCCGAAAACCACGTCCTCCAGGTGGTCGAGAAACGCCTTCCTGTTCACCCGCAGATCGGAACGCGGTTCCGCGTCCATGACCTGCCGGGCCTGCTCGGCAGTGTTGCGAATTCGATCCGGAGGATCGGGATGGGAGGAAAGCCAACCAGGGATCTGTTGACCACCGTCTTCACGCAGCGTCTGGAAGACCTGGAAGAAGTCACTCATTTTGCGCGGGTCGTAGCCGACGCGGTACATGTACTGGACGCCCAGGCGATCTGACTGCCGCTCGGCATCTCGCCCGTATTTGAGAAAAAGCAGCCCCATTCCTATTTGGGCAAGTTGACTGAACTGACCGAAGGTGGGTGAAACAATGCTTCCCGCTCCCAGTGCCATACCGGCCAGCTGGGCCTTGGAGGCCTGGGTGACACCGTGGCGCGCCGTTATGTGGCCAATCTCGTGCCCGAGGACACTCGCCAGTTCCGCCTCATTATTCATATAGGCGAGAATCTGGCGGGTCACGTAAACGTAGCCGCCAGGCAGGGCAAAAGCATTGATCACTTCGGAGTCGAGAACCGTAAACTTCCAGGGGAGGTCGGGTCGGTGGGAACTCTCTGCCAGTTCGGCTCCCGCCCGTCCGACATAATCCTGAAGTTGAGTCGAACTCACTCGCCCGAACTGGCGCAGGATCTCCGGATCGGATTGACGTCCGATCTCGATTTCCTGGGCTTCAGAGAAGAGGGTGAGCTGTTTCTTGCCGGTGACCGGGTTCCGGGTACAGGCAGCCAGGGCGGTGACGAGCAGAACGAGGTGGAAAAGCGAGCGGTGTTGCGTCATCTTGCGAGGAGTACTGTATTTGTGAAGAGAAGCTGCGTCAACCCAGCACTCCTGCCAGGGGTCTGGAGGCAGGCGAGGACGGTAACTCGGGGTTGCCTAAGAGGGAAGGCAGTACGTACGCAGTACGTACCATGAGTGGTTTATACCCGCCCTTTGGGAAGCAGATAGGGCGTGGGGCAATGACCATGAAGAGGCGATTCGTCCTAGTCGTTGGCTTGTTACTCTTGAACTCGGCCTATCTGTACTCGTTTGACTCGCCCACCGTTTTTTATGTCATGAATGTTCTGCTGCATTTAGGGGGCGGCGTCTTCCTGACATTGGCTCTGGTCCGCATCGTTCGAGATCAGTTCCGGCGCTGGCAGATGCAGCCCCGTGTGACGGCAGTCGCCGGACTACTGGCTGGCTTGAGCGGTATTCTGCTGATTTACACGGGGACGTCTCAACCTTATCTGTCGCTGCTCAGGCTCCACATCCTGTTGAGCTGCTTGGCAGCAGTCCTCTTCGTCGTACACCTCTTTCGGAGTCATGGGCCATGGATACCGGTGGCAGCGGTTCTGGGGATTGCAGTCGCGATTCCCGGCGTTGTGAACTGGTGGAAAGAGACGTTTCCCGATCCCCTGATCCGGATCTCGAATCCCGTGCCTCCTCCGACCTCATTGGAAGGGGAAACGGCTGGTGTGGACAGTCCCTTCTTCCCCTCGGCGGCCAGAACCGACGTAGGCCACACAATTCCCTCGGGATTCTTCATGAAACCGGACAGTTGTGGTCGGGTTGGTTGCCACCCGGATATTTACGACCAGTGGGCTTCGAGCGCCCACCACTTCTCCTCTTTCAACAATCAGTGGTACCGCAAATCCATTGAATACATGCAGGACACCATCGGAACGGAGCCGTCGAAATGGTGTGCGGGATGCCATGACCACGCCGTTTTCTTCAAACGGGATGATGGATACCCCGGCCCGGGAAATTCTGGATCGTCCCGAAGCGCACGTGGGGCTGACCTGCACGTCTTGTCACTCCATTGTCGCGGTGAACAGCAGCATGGGAAACGGCGATTTCGTCATCGAATATCCGCCCCTGCACGATATGGCTGTCAGCGACAACCTGTTCCTTCAAACCATGCACGATTTCGTGGTCCACCTGGATCCGGGACCTCACAAGCAGACGTTCATGAAGCCCTTTATTAGGACCCAGACCGCCGAGTACTGCTCGAGCTGCCACAAGGTTCACCTCGATATTCCGGTGAACAACTATCGCTGGTTCCGGGGCTTTAACGAGTATGACGCCTGGCAGTCCAGTGGCGTTTCGGGACAGGGAGCGAGAAGTTTCTATTATCCGCCAGAACCGATGAAATGCGTCGATTGCCATATGCCCCTGGTGGCCTCTCAAGACAAGGCAAACATCGACGGACAGGTGCATAGTCATCGCTTTCCGGGGGCAAACACGGCACTTCCCGTAGCCAACCAGGACGAGGAACAGTTGCGGACCGTTGTCGAGTTTCTTCAGAACGATCAGGTTTCGATCGACATATTTGCCTTGAGCGAGGCCTCGGCCGAGGAGATCGACGAATCCTACCGGGCGCCCAGCCTGGAAAGCTTGCAGGTCGCCAGTGGCTTTGCCGAAGGCGATGAGATGGGTTTCGCAGTGGGCCGAGGAACCGGCTACACGGAAGCGAGGACCGTGATCGCCCCGATTGACCGGGTGGCGCCACAAGTCAAGAGGGGAGAGACGATTCGAATCGATGTGGTTGTCCGAACCAAGAATGTCGGGCACTTCTTCCCCGGTGGGACGGTGGACGCGTTTGATGTCTGGGTTGAACTCAAGGCTGAAGATGATCAGGGACAGGTCCTGTTCTGGAGCGGCTTCGTGCCCGATTTGGGGGGCCGGAAGGGACCGGTCGATCGCGGTGCACATTTCTATCGGTCCTTCTTATTGGATGAGCATGGCAACCCGATTAACAAACGCAATGCCTGGGCGGCGCGCTCGGTTCTCTATGTACGATTGATCCCCCCCTGGAGCCGCCGACACGATTCACTATCGTTTGACGGTTCCGGAGGACGTGGGCGACGAGATTCACCTAACTGCAAAACTCAACTACCGGAAATTCTCATGGTGGAATACCCAGTGGGCTTTTGCCGGGATTCGCGACCCGAACCATGAGCAGCCGCAGATAGCTCCCGGCTACGACGATGGCCCCTGGATCTTTGCCGGCGACACCTCCACGGTGTCGGGTAAGTTGAAAGAGATTCCCGACCTGCCCCTGGTGACGATGGCGACCGACCAGGCGATCCTGAGAGTTGTAGGGAATGACTCTAAGGTCGCCGCCAAAGCCGAACTCGACCGAAAGGATCTCTATCGCTGGAACGATTACGGAATCGGTCTTCTATTGCAGGGCGATCTGAAGGCAGCCGAACTTATCTTTGAGAAAGTCACTGAGATTGATCCGGAGTATGCAGACGGCTGGGTCAACATCGGACGTGTTCGAGTGCGAGAGGGTAGAACCCAGGAAGCTCAGGAGGTTCTAAGGAGGGCCCTGCAAGTAGCGCCGGATCTGGCCAAGGCCCACTATTTTCTGGCCTTGACCTACAAGACGCAAGGTCAATACGAGAAGGCTCTCGAACACCTGGAAACCACTTCCAGCCAGTACCCGCGCGACCGAGTCGTGCTCAACCAGATCGGCCGCATCCGATTCCTCAGGCGCGAGTTCCAGCAGGCAGTGGATGTGTTGGAGCAGGTGCTCCTGATTGACGCTGAGGACTTGCAGGCTCACTACAACCTGATGTTGTGCCATCGAGGCCTCGGGAATCAGGAGGCCGCGTTGCACGAACAGAAACTGTATTTACGCTACAAAGCCGATGAGAGCTCCCAGGCCATCACTGGCGCCTACCGACGCTCCAATCCTGACGTCAAGCCATTCACGAGCATGAGAGCTTTCCACTGAGCCAGATCAGCGGCGAGTGCCACTGCGCAACCAGAGAAACCGACCGAAGCAGCCATGAAAGTGATCATTGCAGCCACAGCGGGTCTGCTCTCCTTCCCGACCCTTTGCGGGCAGATCCAATACACGGATGTAACGGAGTCCTCAGGAGTCCGGTTTGTTCATGAAAATGGTGCCTCGGGCAAGAAATACCTGCCGGAGACGATGGGATCCGGGGGCGCCTTCTTCGACTTCGACGGAGATGGCTGGCTCGACATCTTTCTAGCCCGGATTATGCAAGAACCGTAATCCGCTGTTGAAAAAGGGCTCGAGAAGTGGCCCAACTCGGAAGCGGGCAGTTGTGACAGGCGGATTTGCGAAGAATATCGGTTGGCGAGGCGTTTGAGTGGTTGGGGGAGTGAATTTCAGACAGATCTGGGCCTGGATGAGTGTCCTGAAGATAACAATGAACGTCAAGCCATTCACGAGCATGAGAGCTTTCCACTGAGCCAGATCAGCGGCGAGTGATTGGCCACTGCGCAACCAGAGAAACCGACCGAAGCAGCCATGAAAGTGATCATTGCAGCCACAGCGGGTCTGCTCTCCTTCCCGACCCTTTGCGGGCAGATCCAATACACGGATGTAACGGAGTCCTCAGGAGTCCGGTTTGTTCATGAAAATGGTGCCTCGGGCAAGAAATACCTGCCGGAGACGATGGGATCCGGGGGCGCCTTCTTCGACTTCGACGGAGATGGCTGGCTCGACATCTTTCTAGTGAACTCCAGAGGCTGGCCCGGTCAGAAGAAAAAGAGCAGCCCGCCCGCCCTCTACCGAAATGACCAGGACGGCACGTTTACCGATGTCACGCGGAAGGCCGGGCTGGCCGTTGATTTCTATGGAATGGGGGTGGCGGCTGCGGACTACGACAACGACGGAGACACCGACCTCTTTGTCAGCGGACTGGGAACTGACCTGCTTTTTCGGAATGAGGGAGACGGAACGTTTCGGGATGTGACCGGGTCGTCCGGGGTCAAAAAAGAAGGTTTCGGGACCAGCGCGGCCTGGCTCGATTACGACCGCGACGGCCACCTTGATTTGTTCGTTGCCAACTATGTCCAGTGGACGCTCGAGACCGACATCTTCTGTATCCTGGACGGTTCCAGCAAGTCGTACTGCACTCCTGAATCGTACCGGGGTGCCGCCCCGCGCCTGTTCAAGAACCTGGGGACAGGAAAGTTTAAAGATATGACCGAACCAGCCGGCCTCCACGACAACAGCAACAAAGGACTTGGTGTGCTGATCTTTGACTACAACCTGGATGGATGGCAGGACATCATGCTGGCCAATGACACCGTTCCCAACAAACTCTGGGAGAACAACCAGAATGGGACCTTTACGGACGTCGGAATCCTGGCCGGCGTTGCTCTGAGTGAAGATGGAGTGGCCAGGGGAGCCATGGGAATCGATGCTGGTGACTACGATCGAAGCGGTCATCCGAGCATCGTCATCGGTAACTTTTCAAATGAGATGATTGCCCTTTACCACAATGAGGGAACCGGATTCTTCATCGACGAAGCTCCTGTTTCAACGGTGGGGCCGGCCAGTCTGCTCACGCTCTCCTTCAGCTGTTTCTTCTTTGATTTTGATCTCGATGGTCTGCTCGATATTTATTCGGCCAATGGTCACGTTGAGAACGGTATCAATGATGTGCAGAAGGAGGTCACCTACCGGCAGCCGCCGCATCTGTTCCGGAATCTGGACGGCGAGAGGTTCCAGGAAGTCACCGCCCGGATGGGGGGGAGTTTTGCGGCTCCCAGGGTGGCCAGAGGAGCAGCCTATGGTGACTACGACAACGATGGTGATCTGGACCTTCTGGTGACAACTTGTGGCGGCCCTGCGCGCTTGTTCCGCAACGACGGGGGCAACCAGAACCACTGGATCAGTCTCAAGTTGATTGGAGCCAGCAGTAACCGAGACGGCATTGGGGCCCGGGTCCGGGTGCGCGCCGGCGGAGTGACTCAAACGGGAATGATCCGGACCGGGAGCTCATACTGTAGCCAGTCTCAACTTCGCTTGACATTCGGGCTGGGCACCGCCGCGAAGGTCGATCTGATCGAGATTGACTGGCCCTCAGGGAGGAAGCAGACACTTCGGGACACTACCGGCAACCGTCTGATCGAGATCCGGGAAGTATCAGAGTGATTGTCCTTGAACCCGAGACACGTTGTATCATTCTCTCTATTGATCTGAACCAAGTACGTGAGTACTCAGTACTCCCGTCCATAAATATGCCGTACTTATGAACGTGAGTACTAACCCACAGAAGGAGTTGGAAGAAATGCCTCGAAAAAGTATGCTCTCTGTCCTGTCATGCACACTGCTTGTCGTCACCCTGTCTATACTGGCCGTGCCTGCCCAGGACGCTGAATTGATCACCAAGGTGCAGAGCGCACTTAAGGACAAGGGATTGGATCCTGGTCCGATCGACGGACTCATGGGGCCTCGCACCAGCAAGGCTCTTAGTGATTTCCAGATCCGGAACGACATTCAGGTCACCGGCGAAATCAACAAAGAGACTCTGGACCGGCTCGGCATCAAGGGCAGTCTCATGGGACGGGTCGGCTCTCGTGTCAGAACCGCCGGTGGTGCGGTTGCGGGTGCCGCATCGACCTCCGGAAGAGCTACTGCTCGGGGAGCCAGAGCTGCAGCGGACGCCTCGGTGACGGCTGCCGAAGCAACAGCCTCGGGGGCTAAAACCGGGGCCAGGGCTGCCACAACTGGAGCCAAAGCCACAGCCAAAGGGGCGACGACAGGCGCCAAGGCGGCTGCCTCTGGAGCGCAAACGGGTGCTGGATCTGTTGCGAAAGGTGCCCAAGCGACCGCCGCCGGGGCCGCGTCCGGTGGGAAAGCGGTAGCCTCGGGAGCGACCAGCGGAGCCAAGACGGCCAGAGGGTGGCTGCCGGGAGGTAAGGGCGGAGATCTGGCCGGCCGCGTCGAAGCCAAGTTGCGGAAAGATTCAGGCGTCAACGCTGAGCACGTTGAGGTGAGGACAGAGGGCAAGAATGTCTACCTCATCTTTTCGGAAGGGACCCAGGCTGAATGGAACCGGGCGGTAGTCGTAGCCCGAAAAGTGGACGGTGTGGACAACGTCTTCATCCGGTTGCCGGAATAGGTTCTGGGTTCTGGGTTCTGGGAGCTCGCTGTCACTCGCCGAGCATTCATCAGAACCCGAAGCGTCAGCGAGGGCTGAGTGGTGGCCGCGGCCTGGCGGCCGCGGTCTGCTGATCACGTTTGACGCGCTTGTTGTCACGCGCGCTGCTGACGCTGCCTCCCCTCCTCGAACTTCGGCAGCGCGCACGATAGTAAGCGCGTCCTAAACTGGTTCGAGAACCTGGAATCTATCCCAGAACTGTCGGTCCTAGTACACTTTTTTCCCACAAAATCGGGAACCATTTGACTAGATTCTACGTGTGTAGTAGTGTCTCTACGAGAGTAGAATCTAAGGAGGTCAAATGGACCACACCGAACAGGTTCCGGGATTAGGACCGGTCGAATTTCAGCTTCTCCAGATTCTGTGGAGAAAGGGATCAGCGACGGCTCGTAGTGTCCTGGATGAATACAACTCAGAAACTGAGCGCCCTCTCAAGTACACGACCGTGATGACGCTGCTGACTCGAATGGTGGAAAAGGGCGTCCTGGAGGCCGATCGGGAGCGCCAGCCATTCTTTTTCTCGCCCTCGATCAGTCACGAAAGAATGGTGGGGCAGAGAGTCCGAGACTTTGTCGACCTTTTCTTCGAGGGGCGTTCGGTGGAGCTAGCCGTTCGTCTGGTAGAAGGGGGGGATCTCTCTCCAGAGTCGATTGAGCGCCTGGAGCGGATTCTGAGGCATCACAAGGAATCCCTGAGCCAGCCGGAGGAGGATGCGATATGACGAGTGAAATCCTGCTACTTCTCGAGAGCTTTGGTGAGGTGGGCGGCAGGACCCTGGTGCACGGGACGGCTCTGGCACTGGTCACGTGGTTGATTTGCGCAACCCTGCTGCGGAAGGCGCGCCCGGCTTTGCACGCTGCCCTTTGGACAGTTGTTCTGTTCAAGTTCCTGGTCCCCCCCATTCTGCCGGGCGAGCTAGCCCTGAGTGGCTTAATGGGAAGCCTGGCCAGGGAAGCATTGGGGATAGGAAGCGACCTCAGGCTGTCGGGCTTGCCTGCAGAAGCGGAGTTGGCCGGGGCAAGTGTCGGAATGGTCACACCGGTTGCAGCCACCGAGAGCATCAACTGGGCGGCCATGCTGCTGGCGGGCTATCTGGCAGCCCTTCTGCTCGTTGCCGGGACAGCCCTGGTCAAGTCCCTGAGAACCTTCGCCGAACTGAGGCGGCTTCCCCTGGCTGGTTCGGAGTGGACCGGGCTGGTGGCGCAACTGACCGCCCGCCTGGACCTGCGCCGGCCTCCCTGTCAATTACCAGGGTAATTCCCCCACCTCCGTCACCAGGGTAATTCCCCCATTTGGGGATCAACATCATCTCGTTTCTCTTGATTTTCGGCGGTTGTGCTTGGGAAAAGTTTTCCCAAGCAGGTTCCTCCTTTCTGGTCGCAGTCGGGATCTGTTTCGAGCCAGCGTTTTTCCAGTCGCAGCATTTGCATTTGATTGAAAGTCCGATAGCGGGCGGAAAGCTGGCTGCTCGTGACCTCCTGTAAAACGGAACTGAAGTAATGCAGGGAACCGATGGGCTGCCCCGGGAGTCCGTTGAGCCAGGAGACGTACTTGCGTCCGCAGCCCAGGAAAATAGACTGGCGGACATCCTCGAGTTCGATGCCTTGCTGGAACCACTGGGCAGCCAGCCGGCGATCCGAGATCGAGTATCGGCAACGGATGCAGGGACGCTCCAGCAACATCTCTCCGATGGCCTCCACATAGAGGGTTTGAGCCGATCGAGTGGAGCTGAGCGAGTCAGCCGAGAGGCTGCGCTGGTAGGGCCAGTACTGGTCGGCAATCTCCAGGACACCGGGAGCATGCTGGTTGGAGCTACGCCGGACCCGGCAGACCTGCCTCTCCTCGAGCTCCTGGAGATAGGTTCCAATCGAGCGGCGCGATTTGCGCAGCGCCCTGGCCACGTCCTGCTGGCGAAAGAGAAAGCGCCCGGTACTTCTCTCGGCGCCCAGAGAGATGTGAACGAACAGCTTGAAGGCCCCGTCGGAGAGTTTCTCCAGAGCGGCCTGCCAGCCGGCGGCGGCGGCAAACCAGCCGTTGTCGCCTTTAATCTTCAAACGGCTCATGGCGAAACCTCCTTTTGGGGGGATCCTTTGACGGGTCGTTTTCGCCTCCGGTAAGACTCGCCCTCCCACTCCAGCTGGTGAGCGTTGTGGCAGAGCCGGTCCAGCAGCGAGTTGGCCTGGATGGGGTCGCCAAACAGCGCCATCCACTCCTCCAGGCTGCGATTACTGGTCAGCATCAGCGAGCCTTTCTGATAGCGCTCGTAAACGATGTCGTACAGATCGTCGGCCTGCTCCTCGGTCAGGGGCTTGAGCCCAAAGTCGTCAATGATCAAAAAATCATAGCCGCAGTAGTGCTGGATGCGGCGATCGCGGGAGAGATCGGCCCGGGCCGCTTCCAGAGTACGGAACAGGCGCGGAGCCTGGATGTAGCGCACGTCATGACCGCGGCGTACCGCCTCGTGTCCCAGAGCCAGGGCGATGTGACTCTTGCCCACACCCACCGGCCCGCACAGGCAGATGTTTTCTTTGTTTTCCAGAAAGCGGCAGGTGGCCAGGTCATAGATGCGGCGCCGCTTGATGTTCGGGTTAAAGCCAAAATCGAACTCTTCGAGGGTCTTGATCTCGGCAAAGCAGGCTTTCTTGAGCCGGCGCGCAAACTTGGTCTGGGAGCGACGCTCCAGCTCATCCTGAATCAGCAGAGTCAGAAAGTCGACGTAGGCCAGTTGTCGTTTTTCGGCCTCCTTGAGCCGCACTTCCAGAGTGTCCAACAATCCTCCCAATCGCAGTTGCTTGAGCTGGTCGAGCAGATGTTGATAGTGACTCATGAGACCTCCTGTCGGTGCACGAAGTAATCCTGGGGACGGGCAAATCGACAAGCTGAGGCCGCCGGACTGGGGGGTCTACGAGGAGGTAAGGGCTGTCGGAACAAGCCTTTCGCCAGAATCTGCTTCAGAGAAGCAAAGCGGACATTGTCAAAGCGCAAGGCCCGCCGGCAGGCCTGATCCAGAGTAGCCGCTGGGTGGGACTCGGCCAGCCGCAGCACGGCCTGGGCCTTTCTCAGGTTGCGCATGGCGTGATCGCCCAAGATGCGCCGCACGTAGCGGCCCACTTCGGGCCCCAGCTCGTCGGACCGGCGCCGGCACCACTCGGGAGTCTGCTCCAGATAGATCCGCTTGTCGGGAGGATAGTCGGCCGTTTGGGTCTGCCAGCTTCCCGGTTCGAAGACCCGCACGTGGGTCTTGATCAACTGATGGTTCCGATACACCCGCACCAGCTTCAGGTCGGCCCGCACCCACAGCTTCTCTCCCCGGTAGGGATAGGGGACCGAGTAGTAGCACTTGTCCAGGATCAGATGGCAGTCCCAATGCACGGTGCATTGTTTCCACTGAGGCGCTTCGTAGGGTTGATCGGGCAGGGGCAGCAGCAGCTCGGCTTCTTCTCCAACAAACACCTCATAGGGTTTGCGATGGGTGGTGCCATGCTCTCGCAGACCGACTTCCTTGAGACACCACTCCAGAGCTTTCTCGTTGGCCTCCTCGATATCCCGAAAACGACGCCCCGCCAGGATCTGCTGACGCACCACCGGCACACATCTCTCCACTTTCCCTTTGTGGCGAGCCATCTGCACTTTTGCCGGGTCGGCCACGAATCCATAGTGTCTTTCCAGTTCGGCGTAGGCCGGGTTGAGCGTCGGATCGTACAGATCGGGCTTCAGCACACCGTCTTTCAGATTGTCCAGGACAAGCAATCTTGGACAGCCTCGAAAAAAGGAAAAAGCACGCATGTGACAGTCCAGCCAAGTGGGGCTGTCCTGACCAAACACAAAGCGCCCGAAGCGGTGGCGGCTGTAGCTCAAGATCATGATAAAGACCCAGGTCTTGCGCCGTTTGCCGGTTTCCGGATCTTGCATCAGCCCGGCATAGCCGAAGTCGACCTGGCCCTGCTCTTTATGTTGAGCTCAACATAAAGAGCATTATGGAAAGCCGGAAGTTATGTTGAGTAGTCTGGTGACGAAGCGCGAGGACACAAGGTTTTCCCAACAGATCATCATTCCCAACTTTGCATAATTTCTGCCTACAACGATTCAAGCCATGTGAGGAGAGTGGGAGCGATCCGGGCCTTTCGACGCCGGCCGGAAGACGGGCCGAGCCGCTCCAACGCTTTCCTTTTCATTTCAAGGTCGGCCTCCACATAGACTTGGGTTGATTTGATGTCCGCGTGGCCCAGCACGTCCTTGATCGTGACGAGGGCCACGCCGGATTGAAGAAGATGCATCGCCTTGCTGTGCCGCAACGTATGCGGACTCAAGGAGCACTGAGTCAAATCGGAGTTGCCGGCGCTGCCGGAATATTTTCTCAGGACGTAGCGGACTCCATGCCGAGAAAGTTTTCGCCCGGAGCGGTTCCTGAACAAAGAGCCGTCGTCATGGAGGGGGCGGCCGTGCTCTTTCAAGAATCGAGCCACGAGCCGGGCAGTCTGCGGAAGCAGAGGGCAGAGACGCTGTCTGCCGCCCTTGCCGGTCACGCGAACAAACGCTGGACTCGTCAGCTGGAAGTCGCGCGGCTTCATGTCCAGCCCTTCCTGGACCCGTGCTCCGGTGTCGTAGAGAAGCACCAGCAAGACATAGTCCCGTTCCCCTGCCGGGGTGGAACGGTCGATCCGGTTGAAGAGACGCTCGATCTGCTGCCTATTGAGATAGCCCGGCGTGGACCGCAGGGTCCGCTTGAACGGTATTGCCAGAACCCGATGGCATAAGGAGGCGGAGGCGGGTTCTCGGCTGAGGACGTAGCGGTAAAAGGAATGGATGGCCGCCAAGCGGGCGTTGCGAGTGCTGATCGAGTTGCGCCTTCGGCTCTCCAGGTCGCTGAGGAACCGCAAAACCACCTCCGCGGAGAGATCCTCAAGAGTGAGCCGATCGATAGTGCGTTTGCGGTCGGCGGCGGCAAAGCGAAGCAGCAGCTTCATCGTGTCGCGATACGCATATACGGTGTGTTGACTAGCGTTGCGCTCGGCGGCGAGGTGGACCACGAAAAAATCTGTTACCAGGGTTGAAAGTTCAAAGGTCATGAAGCGCTCCTTTCCCGAATCAGGCTCCCAAAGCGAAGCTGATAACGACGGGTCACTTCTCCCACCAGATCCTCAGTCACACGCAAATACCGTTGCGAACTGGTCAAGCCGACATGGCCCAGATAGGTGGCAAGAATGGGCAGCCGGGCGTTCAGATCCGCCCCTTGCCGGTACCAGAGGATCATCCGATGCACCGCAAATCCGTGGCGAAGATCATGCAGGCGAGGACCCTTGCCTGGGCCCAAGTAGGGGATCTCAGCCCGGGCCAGGGCTCTGCGGAATGAAGCTCGAATGACGTCCGCGGAACATCTTTGTCCCCTCGGACCCGGGAAAAAACAGGCGGTTGGAGCGCGGAGTCCGAGGTGGCCCTCGACAAAGGATCGGCATTGGCGCATTCGATCGGTGAGATCATCGGCCATGGGAACCAGCCTCGACTTTCCGAACTTGGCCCGCCGGACAATCAAGACGCCCCCAGCCTCATCCACGTCTTCCAGGTTCAGGGACAGCGCTTCTCCCAACCTCAAGCCGCTGAGATAAAGGAGCATGAGGGCTGTGCCATGGACCATTCCGCTCAGGGGTGAACAGCGCCCGCTGGGCAAATCGAGACACGCTTGCAAAAACTGGCGTCCTTCTTCGAGGGTCAAGACCCGGGGCACAAACGGGCGGCGCCGGATGCCGAGATAGCGCGTGGGGGGAATCGAAGTGCGGGGATCTTCCAGCGCCAGGAACTTGCAAAACTCACGAATGAGGCTCAGCCGATTCCCTCGCGTCGTCTCCGACTCGTTTCCTCTGCGGGCCAGATAGGCTCGGTTGATCTCATCGGTCATGACAGGATCTCGTTTCGGAAGACGGCGCGCCAAAAACCGATCCAGGTCGTGCAGCATCCGCTCTTCTTCTTTATACCGGCATCCTCGCGCGCGCTTGAGTCGAAGAAAGCGTCTGATCTGCCCTGCTAACGGCGAAGCGAACGGTTCTACTTGTTTGTTCATTGCAGCACCTCCGCAATGGAAATGGCCGCTGCTCGCAGGTGGCGAACATCGACTTTCATGTAGCCCAGCGTCGAGTCCGCCGAGGCGTGGCCCAGAACATCGCCGATCGTTTTGACGGGAACTTCGGCGTCCAGCAGACGTGTGGCCAGAGTGTGGCGCAACAGATACAGGCCCTTGCGCCCGGGCCGTCCCTGCAGGCCCGCGTTTCTCATGGCCTTTCGGGCGATACTGGAGAAGTTGTTGTTGACCCCGTACGGCTCAAAGGGCACCCTGTGGCGGACGAAGACATTGCGCGCTTTGGTCGGCGGCCGGCCATTTCGCAGGTAGGAGATCAGGGCCTCCGACACGTCCTGGAGGAGGGGCAACGTCAACTTCCTGCCCGTCTTTGACTGCTGGATGACGATGGCGCCTTCGCGCCAGCGGATGTCTTCGAGTTGCATCCCGCGTATGTCCGCCGGTCGCAGGCCGTAGCGCGCAGCCAGCAAAAGCAGGGCGTAGTCTCGTCGCCCGATGCCCGAAGAGCGATCCGTGGAACTCAACAGCCTCTCGACCTCGGCTTCGCACAGAACGTCGTGCAGGCCGCTGTCCCGGTACTGCCTGCATCCTGCTGCCGCGGCGGACAGGTCTCGGGGCAGCATCCCTTGGGCGAAGGCATGCTTCAGAAGACGCCGAACGTACCCCACATATCCGCTCCACGTGATGGGCTTGTGGTGGTCGGGCCGCCGGCTGCAAAAGTCGTGGACATGAGCGGCTGTCAGTTGTTTCAGGTCCCCGATGCCCCCGCTTTCCAGGAACTCCATGAATCGGCCCAGCGCAAGAGCTCCTCTTCGAAGGGTCTTCTCGGAAACGCACCGATGCTCCTTCAAGAATGCGAGGTAAGGGACAGCCCAGTTCTCAAACAGATTGCCTCCCGGTTCGGTTCGCGTTCGGAGTTTCCGCCGAAAATCGCCGTTCTCGTCAGCCTCGATGAAGATGCGGATCGAAGCTCGAATGAAGCGGTGACGACTGGCGCTGCCTCCGGGCAGACGCTGCTGGACATAGGCATCCACCACAGGTGATCGCACCCTGAATGGGATCTGGATTCCGAGCTGACCGCAGTGTTCTGTGAATCGCAGCCATTCATGGACGTGATCGACGACGACCACATCCAAGTACTCCAAATCGTGGAGCTTGTTTGCCAGCAGCCTGATCCGCTCTCGATGGGCTGAACGTTCGTAACATTCCCGATAGTCCTTGCGTAATCTCTCTCTCAACATAGATTCCTCCTTTTAGGTCTGCCTCTTCGTTGGGCAGCCTTGGAGAGGAATTATGTAAAGTGACTGGTCAATGCCTACCGGAAAAATAAGGAAGGGAGAGGGCAACTCAACATAACTTCCGGCTTTCCATAATGCTCTCCGGCCGGCGAATGCATCCGTACCGTCACCGGCTTGCAAAGCGGCACGATGTGGCTGCGCACATAGCGGTAGACGCTCATGTAGCTGACCTTCAACTCGTGCTGCTCCTCGAGCAGCCGCTGTACCTGCTGAATGGTCATATCAGGCTGCTCAAGCCACTCCTGGATCTGCTGGTGGTAGAGGCGGATCCGCTCCCGGGCCGGTTGTTCGAAAACCGCCACCTGGACCACCGAGGCCACCATCCGGGCCAGCTCCTCCTGTGGCGGCAGCGGCTTCTCTCGGCTCAAGCCGGCTACGAAGACTGTAATGACGCCGATACGCTGCGCTCGGATCCGATGCTCAAGACAGTCTGTGATCAGTTGCCCGAGAGCGATCCCGATTTGGCCACCCAGCCGACTTTCTCCCGCTTGGAGAACTCCGTCACCAAGAAGGATCTGATGCGTCTGAGCCGGTGGCTGCTACGCCGTTATGTGCGCTCCCTGAAGAAGAGACGTCCCGCCAAGATCATCCTGGATCTGGACAGTACCGACGACCACACTCACGGCCAACAGGAGTTCGCCTTCTACCACGGGTATTACCGAAACCACATTCTGCATCCTTTGCTGATCTTCGATGCCGCCACGGGAGACCTGGTCTGTGCCGTGTTGAGACCTGGCAACAAGGGGGCTGCCTCTCACATCGTGCCCATTCTGAAGCGCGTCGTGGAGGCCATCCGACAAGGAGTGGGGACGGATGTCGAGATTGAGATTCGGGCCGACAGCGGCTTTGCCACGCCTCGGCTCTACGAGTTCTGTGAAGGTGAAGAGAATCAACTCCAATATGTCATTGGGTTAAGTCGCAACCCTCGCCTGCAGCGAGTGGTCGAGCCCCTGCTGGATTCGACTCGGGAAAGGTTCGTTGAGCGGGAGGAAAAACAGCGTCAGTTTGACGAGTTTCTTTATCGAGCCAACAGCTGGGATCGATCCCGTCGCGTCATTGTCAAAGTGGAGGTCGATCAGCGCGGGATCAATCGTCGCTTTGTGGTCACCGTGGTCATAAAGTGATTGGGAGCAGAGATCGTCCCGGGGATCTCTCTGAGGAGGAGCTGCTTCAATACCGTAAGGCCCTGTCTGAGAAGCGGCGTCAGTCTTTCTTAGAGAAGCACCCGACTCCCGGGCCGATCTAAACGGTCGCTGCCCCGAGACCAGGCCCACTCCCACTCTTCAGGGAAGGTTCGGGAACTTGGAGTCTGGAATCTGGAGTCTGGAACCCGACTCACCTGGGCAGATAGCGCCCCACGGAGTAGCCCAGCAAGGATCCAAACACGACGTCCGACGCGAAGTGGTTTCCAGATGAGATTCTGGAGAGGCTGATGGCTGCGGCCAGGGGGTAGGCTACCCATCGCATCCACGGGTGATCTGGGAACTCGCGTACCGCCAGGGCAGCCAGCGACCAGGCCACGGCGGCATGTCCCGAACTGAAGGAATTTCCGCCTTCCCAGAAGCCGTAAGTCTGGCCCTCGTGAGGGCGGGATCGTTGAGTCGCGGCCTTCACGCCCAGCGTTGAGATCCAGGAAGTGAGAGCTACCTCCGTAGACTTCCATCCGAAATCAGTAAATCTCTCGCTTCCCGTGGCCACTCCTCCCAGGACGAAAGCAAGGGGGAGAGTTGTGAAAACGATGGAGCTCGTGTCAGAGGCGAAGAAACGGTTGAAGTTGCCCAGGCTGGTTGCCTCTCGAAGATGGGTCGAGAAGTTTCCGTCCAGACTGAACGATGGCGCCGCAATGCCTATGAAGACCCAGGTGGGAGTTCTCCTCCAGGTGGAACTCCGCACTGGAGTCGTCCAGACTTGCTTCTGGTTATCCGCCAGCCGAAACAGAAACTTCTTGGGGTCGGGGTGGGCGGCTTCGAGCGAAGTGGCCGCGGGCAGAACGGCCACAGCCAGGAGGAGAAGCCTCAGCAGAATCTGGCTGCTAACCGACGGGCTTCGTCTCATACATTCCCTGGATGGTTCGGCCATCTTCGCGGACTTTCGCGATCAGCTGGGGAGGGCTGATGGGCTGGGCATGTGGGGCATAACTGAGAATCAGTCGGGAAGGGTACTCAAGAGTGTCGCACTTTAGAGTGAGAACAACACTCCCTTCGGGTTCTTGCGCCGCGGCTTTTCCCCAGGTTTCCAGGATCCAGGGAGCGACCGCCGGTCCGAAACGGATCATCGCCTCATTCTTTCCGCTCTGACGATGAAACTGGTTTCTATAGCGGGCCACATCAAGGTCTTCAGGTGCGGGAAAGCTCTCGTTGAGCTTGGTCACGGAGAGGATGCGCTCGAATTTGAAAGTCCGGATGTCCTTGCGCAACTCACAGTGGCCGGTCAGGTACCAGTAGCCAAGACTCTTGGTCAGAAAATAGGGACGGACGGTTCGCTTCCGCTTTTGATTGCGGGTCAGAGAGTAATAATCCAGTCTCACTTTCTGCCGGTCTTCGACCGCTGATCGGAGTGTCGAGAACTGTTCGGAAACGGGGGCGGAGGTCTGCTCGAACACGATTGGATCCCGATTTTGTCGCGTTGGATCGAGAGAAGCTCCGATCGCATCCCTGATCTTCTTCTTCAGTGAGGAAACCGTCTGTGGATCGACTTCGGGATCCAGCAATTGAATCGCCATCAGCAGGGCGATCGCCTCGGGGCGAGTGAAGCGAAGAGGCCGATTCAACATCTGATCGAACTCGATGAACACCCGGTTCTCATCGACATAAATGTCGACATAGTCGTCAGGTTGAAACGGGGGCTTTCCGATCAGAAGTATGAAGTCCAGTTCCTTCAGCAACTCCCGGGGCTTGAGGGCAACCTGCTTGGCGAGCTTCTCAACCGTCACGCCCTGGTTCTGCGACACGTAACTCATGATGAACAGAATGCGGTTGATTCGGTCGGTTACGTTCATATCAGGGTCTTGAGCGCCGTGCGCAGGTCCTCTTGTATCTGGGCCGGCTCGAGGACCCGAACGTCGGTCTTCTGAGAAAGCAGCCAGGAAACCAGGCCACCACGGTTCGAAACCCTCAATTGAAAGACATCCCCCGACAGTTGCGTGGCGGAGGCAAGCTGGGGACGCAGTTCGGGAACCCGGTGAGGCGTGATTGTGATCCTCACATCAAGCGGTTCGTGAAAGTCATACTCCCAGGGCTGCTGATTCTGGTAATGCTGGAGCGAAAAACTCTCTGGAATCTCATAGTCCGGTGTGCCCGGGCGGCGAGGATTCACTTCCAGCTTCTGGATGCGGGTGACCACAAAAGAGCGGATGTCCTCGCGCAGATGATCCCACCCGATCAGCGTCCAGTTACCCTTCCTGAAAATGAGGCCGTAGGGGTCAACCGAACGTTCCGAGGTCTGGCCTGTAGTAAAGGCATAGTATCTGAACCGAACCCATTTTCGTCGTTCCAGGGCGTCTTGAATCCGGGGCAACCAGGGACACCTGGATCCACTTCCGGTTTCGTTTCGCTGGTAGGTGATCTTGATCTGACTGGGCACTGGATCTGAGGATCTCTGCAGGGAGATGATTTTGTGCAGAGAAGTCTCCAATTCGTCACGGTAAGGAAAGCTCTCGTTCTCGAGTACTGCCGAAGCTGAGAGCATGAGAAGGGAAAACTCCTGGGGCGAAAAATGAATCTCGGGCAGAAACAGACGCTCCTTCTGGATGACATAGCCCTCTTTCTTAATCTCGGATCCGTTCTGGTAGTCAATCGGAATCCCGAGAGCAATCAATTCGGCCTTGTCCCGCTCAAACTTGCGTTGATTGGATTCTTCGACTCCCTTGGCATAGTCGTCCGGAAAGTGGTTCTTGATTTCCTGCCAGGAAACCGGCTCCTGGGCGTTGAGCAAGTAAGTGATGAGATCGAGGAGTCTTTCGGTTCGGTTCAACGAGTGTAGTGTATGAGAAGTGGTCTCTCAGAGCAACCGGGCATCCTCGGCAAACTTCGAGAGCGGGCACACAGCGCCTGAAGCTCCACAAAAGTCTTGACCAGGTCGTTCGAATCGTTTTAATTGATAGCATCCCGTGGGACAGGACACTAGGTCTTTTGGCCGGGAGTTGGTGTATGACCTTTGTGATCGCGGAACCCTGCATCGGTATCAAAGATACAGCCTGTGTCGATGCTTGCCCGGTGGATTGTATTCATCCTCGGGCCGATGAAGGTGAGTTTGATTCTGCTACCCAGCTCTACATCGATCCCGTAGAGTGTATCGATTGCGGAGCGTGCGTGCCGGAGTGCCCGGTCGAGGCGATTTTCCCCGACGATGAGGTGCCCGAGGAGTGGTTGGAGTACACCAAAATCAACGCGGACCACTTCGAGCAGGGCCAGTAGGAGGACCTCTGGTGGTGGACTCCGAGAGTGGGAGGAGACTCAGCGTTGCGGCCGGGAATTTAAACGGCCGCCTCACTAAGCCTCCTCCCACTCTCTTGACGTCGCCTCAGGGGCTAAGACCGTTTAAGTCCTCCCGGGGTCGCGGCCGTGAGTCTGCCCCCCTCTTTCATGAGCGCCCGACCTAGTTCCCCGTCGAGTAGCTCGACAGTTGTACGCCTCCCAGGGTGCGGATTCCGGTGACCGTGAAAGTCAGGTCGGAGGAAATAACCAGCGTACCGACAAAACCGCCAGCCGCTTGCTCTGGAAACAGCTCGTCGACAAACCCGGCAATCTGCGCACCGGCTTCCATCACATCTTCTGTTACCGCAGCTTCAACTCCGTCGACGTCGAGCAGGCGGTAGGTGATGGTGTTCTGCGCGCCCGCAGTGTTGACAACAGCCACGCCGGTGCTCAGTGCGTCCGCCAATCCAGTTACGGTCGAGGCCATCCCCGCCGCAGGCCTCACCTCCACGTACACATTCGCAAGACCGGTTGCGCTGGAACTGGCAACTCCTGCTTCTGTAACAATCTCTCCCATTTCATCTGAAAAACTGAAGATGGAGCTGCCTGCCAGAGGGCCGTCAGAGACGACCACTGCGTAGCCCCTTAACGACTCCGCTGAAGTACCATCGGTTTGCCCGGTGGTAGCGGAATGGGGCGGTACCACAAAAAGGCTATTTCTGAAAGAGGTTCGCCCCCCACGGGCAGGCTCAGGGGGTCACCGGAAGGGTCGAAAAAGAAGATCGATCCGGCGATCTCTTTGCCGGTCAGATTGTTGGCGGTCAGAAGGGTACTTTGTCCCGCCCCGTCGGCGATCTGCGCAAAATAGAGCCGGTAGCCCATCCCATACACATCGACCTGGTTCTCGAGGAGCACGAAGAGCTCCCCTTCAGCGACCGAGAGACCTCGGACACCCTCCTTTGGAATACTGTCGACGAGCGCTCCGGAGAATGCATCCCGCACTCGAATGTGACCATATCCTAGTTGTGTACCAGACCAAATTATTGGCCACGAAACCGTAATCAATACCCGTTCCGGGATCCTCTACACTCCACACCTCGGACCCGTCCGACGCATTGAGAGCGCTTACGCCACCACCGACTTCGCCAGCCGGAGCCGGGCCCGCGCCTCCTCCCGGGGAAGTGAACACGTAGAGAAGATCATAGGCCAGTGCCATGGCTGGGGTCTCGGAGAGGGCCCCCGGCAAAGCGCCCCAGACCAGGTCTCCCGTTTCCGTATCCAGTGCGCCGACCGTCCCCGAGCTGTTGCTGTTCACAAAGACATAGTCTTCCGTCGCGATGATGTTGGGATTCGGGCTGCCGCCCACGAACACCGTCCAGTTTGTAGCGCCGTCACGGGTCGAGACGGAGTTCAGATTTCCTGTCAGATCCTGGAAGTAGAGCCGCTCACCGTACACACTCAGCGGCGCTTCCGCCGTGGTGGTGATCAATCGCCAGAAGGTGCCCGCGGGCGCGGTCGATGGTGCAGAGGAGATTCCTCTTTGCCCTACCGGCGCGGGCAGATCCGACGGGCCGTTCCACAGGTCCACGGCCACAACCGCGAACTCACCCGCGTAGTAAGCAACGTGCGCCGTGGCAACCGGGTAGGGCCTCTGGCCACTCCAACCGACCTGTCTTCCCATAGTGTCCCGTCGGTTCCCGTGAGAATCTCGCCTGTTCCCGCGTAGACCGCCTTCACTGTGGTCGTTGCCGGTCCCCCCAAAACCACAACTCCCTGAGCGTAGGCCGGCACGTAGTTCAAATCCGACTCGGCCGCGCCGTTCATCATCTGCTGCCAGTCCATCGCTCCGTCGGCGGCGTTAATCTGAGTGTAAATGGCGGTGTCTCCGTCGTTTTCTCCCGCCAGAAGCTTCTGAGCGCCCTCGTGGTTATAAACAATCAGAGACTCGGCGGATCCTACGCCGGTCAATGGAACCGAACCCCTCATGTCGAGCGGGGGTCGCAGGTCTCCTGCCTGCGAGTGCAAGTAGGTCCGAGAATGCGTATAGCCGTCGGTTGTGTGACTCCCGCCGGCCCAGACAAGAATCGGAATCAGAATGGAAATAAGAGCGAAGAGAACCAGCGTTCTTGGCTTCATGTCGAGTCTCCTATGTCCTGCACCTCTACATAACATGGCAGCCTAGGACACAATAAGAAATGCAAGAAATGTCCTAACTTTAAGAGCGCACAATGATGGCCAGCTTAATACACTCCCCCGTCATTCCTCAAACAACGGAAGATGGGGGAACGGTGTTGTCCCCGCGGAATGGAAATAGCCCCCAAGTGGCATCGCGACGCTTGAAAAGCTGGCGGGCTCCCAGCTTCTTTTCGAAAACATCACTCTGTCTCTCGGGGGCCACCCTAATCATCAACTCTGTCAGCCCGCTTGTCAAGCACCTGCAAACCTTTTTTTTTCAACAACTTACGATAGTGCATTTGCACATATTTATTCACAACATTTCCACAGGGTTTTTCAGCACAAGGGAGCCCCGTTGACTTCATCCTGCCCGCGATTCTTCTCCCGCCGCGCCATTATCAAAGCCGAGGGCCTGGGCCCCGGTGACCTTCGTCACGCGGAGTCTCATTCCCCCAGATACCGGTGGAGATCCAGAAGCTTGATCTTCTGCTGCAGGCTCTGGCGGTGCACTCCGATGGCGGAAGCAGTGTGAGTCACGTTGTTCTCATTCTGATTGAGGGCATGATAAAGGTAGCGGATCTCGAAAGCCCGTTTTGCCTCCTTGTAATTCAGCTCGAAGAACTTGTTCAGGTCTGTGCCGCTGAACTCCTTCTCCTGGGAGGCGACGAAAAAACGAACCTCATCCGGAAGGTCGCTTTCGCGGATCAGTCCCTCGGTCTGCAAAACTACCAGTCTTTCCAGAATGTTGCGCAACTGACGGACGTTCCCGGGATAGGAGTACTGAGCCAGCTTTCGGAGAGAAGCCGGCTCCAACTCCGGGACTGAGCGGCCGTGCTTTTCGGCGGATACCTGCAGAAAGTAGCTGATCAGGGCGGGAATGTCGTCCTCTCGCCGTCGCAAAGGAGGAATGTTGATCTCGACAACCTGCAGTCGGTAGTAGAGATCCTCTCGGAACTGTCCTTCTCGAACCAGCGCCGGGAGATCTTTGTTGGTGGCACTGAGAATCCGAACATCCGCCGGAATGGTCTCACTTCCCCCCAGGCGCTGTACCAACCCGTCTTCCAGAACTCTCAGGATCTTGGCCTGGGTTTCGGCAGGCATGTCTCCAATCTCATCCAAAAACAGGGTGCCGTTCTGTGCCTGCTCGAATTTGCCCATCCGCTGGCTGGCCGCCCCGGTAAACGCCCCTTTCTCGTGGCCGAAGAGCTCACTTTCGATCAAGTCAGCCGGGATGGCAGCGCAGTTGACAGAGACCAGAGGCCCTTCTTTCCGAGCACTGCGGCGATGGATTTCGCGGGCCACCAGCTCTTTGCCGCTGCCACTTTCTCCGGTCAAGAGCACCGTTACATTCGTCTCAGCGACGCGCTCGATCAGGGCATAAACCTCTTGAATTGGCTCACTCGCCCCAATCAGATCTCCGTAGCCGGAGGCTAGTGCCAACTCGGCTCGAAGGCCCCGGTTCTGTCGCTTCAACTCAAGGTGGTCCTCTACCGAATGAACCACCAGTCGAAGTTCATCGACATCAAACGGTTTGGCCAGGTAGTTGTAGGCACCCTCTTTCATAGCCTGTACAGCGGTCCGCTCGTTGCCGTGGGCCGTAATGACAATGACATAGGGGCGTGGATCGTGGGACTGAACTTCCTTGAGTAGATCGAACCCGTGTTCCGAGCCGAGGTTCAGATCCAGCAGGATCAACTCGACGGGATGCTTCTGCAGCACCTGTCGGGCTTCGTTCAGGTTGGCGGCTTCGTGAGTCGTCCCACTTGTGGCAAGCGCCCGCCCGATTCCATAGCGGGCTGTTTTCTCATCGTCGACAATCAGTATGTGCATGTGAATTACCCGCTTTCGGAAGGCGTCTGAACCGGTACGCGCACAACAAAGCGTGCCCCCGTATATCCCCGCGAGGATTCGAGCCGGATCTCTCCTCCCAGCTGCTCGACACGTTTCTGTACGATCGCCAATCCGAGCCCTGTTCCTCGCGATTTTGTTGAGAAAAAAGGAAGAAAGATGGATCTCCGCAGGCGTTCCGGGACTCCCTCGCCCTGGTCTTCAACTGCCAGGCTGAGGTGATCGCGATCTGCACCGACAGCAATGACAATCTCTCCGCCCGGTTTGCTCGCCTCGACCGCGTTGGAGAGGAGATTGCTCAAAATCTCTCTTAGGGTCCCACTCTGGGATGGGTGAACCCCCTCGCCTTTAGGCGAAGCCTTCAGGAGGCTTGGGGGTACACTGCGGAGGTGTCTGAGTATCGGAAAAGTTCGCATGCAGTGTATCGGCTGAGATATCACTTTGTGTTCATCACCAAGTACCGCAAGCCGGCTCTGCGAGGAGAGATCGGGAAAGAGGTGCGGGACCTGACGCGAGAGATTTGCCGATCGTTGGATATCGAGATCGTGAAGGGGCATGTGCGACCCGATCATGTACATTTGTTGTTGGATGTGCCGCCGAGATTGGCGCCGAGCCGAGTGATGCAGGCGATCAAAGGGAAAACGTCGCATCATCTACTGCAAGATCACCGCAAGTTGCGCAAGGAGTTTTGGGGACGACATCTTTGGGCACGAGGGTACTTCGTGGCGACGACTGGGAATGTGAACGATACGATGGTTGCAGAGTATATCGAAACCCAAGATGTCGAGACCCGAGACGACGATTTTCGGGTCACTGAGTAGTCAGCCTGCGAGCGAAGCGAGGTCTTTAGGCGACTTCAGTCGCATGTCGAATCCACCGCCTTCAGGCGGTGGAGAGTGGGACCCTTCTCAAGAGAGTGTCATCGGACTCTACCCGAGGGCGGGCCGGCTCACAAAGGATTCTCAGCTTCACGTCTCTCGATTTGAAGTCACCTTCGAATACGCCGGCAACCGAATCGATCAGCCGGCTCAAGTCGACTTCACGTGGGGAGGGCTTCTGGGGCTTTTCCAGTCTCGAAAACTCGAGCAGGCTGCTGACGGTTCGAGAAAGTCGGTCGATTTCCTCCAGAACCTTGTCAATGTCCGAGTCTTGACCCTCAGCCAGATTGGGGGCCTCACTCAGAAGCTGAAGCAAGGTCTTCATCGAGCTCAACGGGTTCTTGACGTTGTGCGCGACTGTGGCGGCCATGGTTCCCAACTGTTCCAGATGAGACTTCCGAGCCAGTTCTTTCTCGGTTTCAAGCTTGGCGCGGAGAAGCCGCGAGCGCTCCAGCAGGGAAGCTACCTCGTTTCCAACAATTCGCAAAGCGTCGGCCTGAAGGCTGGGAAAGTCATTGTCGGACGGGACCACATAGAGGAAGCCCAGGTTCTTGCTCCCCGCCAGCAGGGGTAACCGATGGGCCCCCGCGGGCGGCAGCTCGGAGCGGGAGAACGAGATCATCACCTGCCGGGCTCCCAGTTCCCTTCGCAGAGTTTCTTCAATGAGTTCCTTGAGAAACTGCTCATCGACTGCAATCACATCGATTCGATTCAAGCTGGCCGCCAGGTCCTGGTAGCGTCCCAATTCGACTCTGAAGGCGGTTTGAATATAGCTGTCGAGCCAGCGACTCAGGGGAGCCAGGAGCAGAAGGATCGCCACTACAAAGACGCCTTCAACGAGGAGTGCCGGTGCCGACAATTCGTCCTTCAAATACAGCACCAGCCTTCGAATGCCCAGCAGATAGAAGCCGAGAGACAGCAGGGCAAATAGAACCAGGGCCACGCCACGATGGATCACGATCTGCAGGAAGCCATAGCGATAGATGTAGTAAGCCACCAGCAGTGTGGGGAGCAGTGAGGAAGAAAAGCCTGCCAGAATGAGCAAATCTCCCCACTCCTCTCCCGGCAGACCCGGGGCCAGGAATACCAGGAAATTGAAAATGGGGATGGAGATAAAGAGAAAAAAGAGCTTAGAGAAGACGGATTTTTCCGTTTCCCTCTGGGATACTCGGACGAGGCGGCGGCAAAGCCAGGCGGTGGACACGTAGCTTAGCGCCAGCAGGGTCAAAAACGGTAAAGTAAACAGTTCCAGTACCACTCCGATCAGGAAAAGATGAAGCAGGATTCCAGCAAAATAGCCGGTCAGACCAAAGGGTACCGCCAGAGAATTCATGAGAATCGTCGCATGTTAGCACGTTTGGAGGGATTCCTCATGAAGGGAGCCGCCAACCAGAGACGCCCATTGATCACCTGTGCACTGCTGGTCTGGATCGGCCTGGCCGGCGCACGAGCGCAGGCGCAGCCGGTCAAGATCGTGTACGTTGTCCGCCACGCCGAAAAAGCAGCCCAGGATGGAGATCCAGAGCTGTCTCCGCCCGGCAGGATCCGAGCTCTGGCGCTGTCACATTTGCTGGAAAGGGTCAGGATCGTTGGTCTGTTCGCAACCCAGTATCGACGGACGCGGCAGACCCTGGAGCCTCTGTCCGTGGCTCACAGCGTCCCCATCGAAACCATTGGGGCAGGCGAAGTCGAAGAGCTGATTGGAAGAATCAGAACTGCCGTTGGGCCCGGATCGATCGTAGTTGCGGGACACAGCAATACCGTCCCTGAGATCGTTGAACGACTCACCGGAGTGGAGATCGAAGAAATCGCCGAAACCCACTACGACGGCCTTTTCCAGGTATGGCTGTCTGAGGACTCGGGTGCGGAACTGGTGAGCCTCAAGTATGGTCAACCGACGCCTGACTAGTATTGCGTCCTGGAAATAACGTAGCAGTTGTTGCGCGCGCGACTTTTGCCACGGACTGCTAGGGCGATGATCAGGGAGCCATTTGCCGACGCGGCATTCCCGCCAATCTCAGCCGGCGCTCGCCGGCGTGCTCCAGCGCGATCCCTCCGATATCCGGCTTCACTGTCTCGATGCGGGCGGCGGGTTGCACGAGATCGGGCATCATCCCGGCTGACTCCAACGCCTGCTCCAGCAGCGCTATGTAGATGTCATCCAGGCCGATGCGCGCTTTGAGTCGACTGTTTTGCCTGCTCAACCTCTCAAAACGCCCCCGTTGCCTTTCATGACGGCGGAGACGCGCCTGCAGAGTTGAGGCATACGCGAGCAGCCTCTCAAACCGACCTAAGAGATCGGCATAGAGATCGACTTCAATCAAAGAACCAATCGTTACGCCTGTGTGTGTTCGTTCAGATCGCATCGTCACCTCCCCGAATGGAGACTTGTAATCTTTCACGAAGCCGTTCCTTACGAATGGCTATCGGACTGCTGAGAGTGGCCTGGGAGACTCGGTTTCTTCCAGGAGACGTGAAAACCGATCAAAGTATGCGATCGCCCCGCGTCCGAGAAGATACGTCCAGGCTCCCGCTGCCGAAACGCCGATCAGCTTCGCCTTGTCGGGGAATTGTCTCCTAAGACGGTGACTTGCTTCGCGCACGGCCACACCGGACAGCGCCATCGGGATCAATTCTCTGGCCCGACGCCGGTCCAGGTGATGGCCGTAGGCCCTGGCAATCTTCAAGAGCATGCTGGTTTGGATCGCGGTCATGGGCAGAAGATCGCTGACGGGGATAGGAAGCGCTCCGACCAGGGCGCACCCGATCGATGCCTGGGTGACAATTCCACGGCAAATAGTGCCGCGGAAACCGGGGAACCCGATAGCCAGCGGGTAGAGCGCGCTGTCGTTGCTGGCAACAATGGCGCGGAACAAGGGATGTATCGAGTGTGTTCGCAAGGCCGAGACTGCTACAGTTCTTTGCCCCAGAGCTTTCTGGACGTTTCTGGCAATCTCCGACGGGTTCCGAATCAAATCGCACTTGTTGAGGACGACCAGCACCGGAGTGCCCCTTCCCTTCAACCTTTCCAGCATCCCATGAGTGGCTTCCGAAACCTCGTAGCGGCCGTCGAGAAGCAACAGTATGAGATTGGCTCTGTCCAGGTTCTCGGGAAACTGACTAGCTTTCTCGTAGCCCAGGAACTCAGCCAGTCCGGGCCTTTCAACGAGCTTAAAAATCCTTGGAGAAGTGGCGGACTGCCCTGCCTCGATGGTGTTCAGCAAAGTCGTCTTACCGGTCTGAGAAGGGCCGACTATGGCGATTCGGATCCAGTCTTCGGACTGGATCCCCCGCCACTGGGCCCGCACCACCTCGAGGATTCTCTGCATGTTGTCGCCCTTTTCCGGCAGTGTGTCGAGGGCCTTTCTGACTCGATACTGGAAATCGGCCGGAAACAGGCGCAGGATTTGAGATAGAAATTCGAGCAGTTCCGGGGGGGCTGCGTCGCCTAGCCTGGCTAGCCCGGATTATGCAAGAACCGTAATCCGCTGTTGAAAAAGGGCTCGAGAAGTGGCCCAACTCGGAAGCGGGCAGTTGTGACAGGCGGATTTGCGAAGAATATCGGTTGGCGAGGCGTTTGAGTGGTTGGGGGAGTGAATTTCAGACAGATCTGGGCCTGGATGAGTGTCGGAAGCGGTTTTTCGGGGAACTGGGAGAAGCTAGCTGGAGTTCAGGCGACTCAAGACGAGGTGAAAGAGGGGTTGTTCGGGAAAGGCTGAGGAAAGATGGACCCAGATGCGTCGAGTGGTTTGTCGGATCCGGGCCCCGATCTTGAGGACACGACGACGTAAGGTTTCGATTTCGAGCTTGTGCCAGGGGGTTCCGTGCAGATAGTCGCGCAGGCGCACGAACATCTGGTAAGCCAGTGCATGCAGGAGGAGTCGAAACTGGTTGGCCAGGAATCGATGACAGCTGAGTCGGTCCATGCTCAGATGATTCTTAAAGGCCTTGATGAAGTTCTCGGTCTGCCCTCGGTCGGTGTAGTGGTCATAAAGTGATTGGGAGCAGAGATCGTCCCGGTTGGTGACCACAAAGCGACGATTGATCCCGCGCTGATCGACCTCCACTTTGACAATGACGCGACGGGATCGATCCCAGCTGTTGGCTCGATAAAGAAACTCGTCAAACTGACGCTGTTTTTCCTCCCGCTCAACGAACCTTTCCCGAGTCGAATCCAGCAGGGGCTCGACCACTCGCTGCAGGCGAGGGTTGCGACTTAACCCAATGACATATTGGAGTTGATTCTCTTCACCTTCACAGAACTCGTAGAGCCGAGGCGTGGCAAAGCCGCTGTCGGCCCGAATCTCAATCTCGACATCCGTCCCCACTGCTTGTCGGATGGCCTCCACGACGCGCTTCAGAATGGGCACGATGTGAGAGGCAGCCCCCTTGTTGCCAGGTCTCAACACGGCACAGACCAGGTCTCCCGTGGCGGCATCGAAGATCAGCAAAGGATGCAGAATGTGGTTTCGGTAATACCCGTGGTAGAAGGCGAACTCCTGTTGGCCGTGAGTGTGGTCGTCGGTACTGTCCAGATCCAGGATGATCTTGGCGGGACGTCTCTTCTTCAGGGAGCGCACATAACGGCGTAGCAGCCACCGGCTCAGACGCATCAGATCCTTCTTGGTGACGGAGTTCTCCAAGCGGGAGAAAGTCGGCTGGGTGGCCAAATCGGGATCGCTCTCGGGCAACTGATCACAGACTGTCTTGAGCATCGGATCCGAGCGCAGCGTATCGGCGTCATTACAGTCTTCGTAGCCGGCCACGATCTGCAACACTCGTTGTCGGATCAACTTCAACAGGTCATGACGAATGTAGCGTCGGTCCCGGCTTTCCGCAATACACGAACTGAAGCCCTCGCACAATCGATGTTGCCGATCCAGCGATCCAAACAACAACCATCCTGCGTCGGAAGTGAGGCTCCCCCCATCAAAACGAGCTGTGATGTCTCTGTGGCTGTGAAATGGCAGGGTATTCTGGCAGACTGTTTTCAACATAGCCGTAGCTCCTGTTTAGGGTTGTTTTTATGTAAACCCTTTTATATCAGAGAGCTACGGCTTTTTTTCTGGACCCAAATCTCACTCGGATTCAGATCTCTTGCATAATCCGGGCTAGCGAGTTATGGGAGTTGTTTTCCGGCATTTAGTGCTGCGCAGAGCTGAACGACGAACAAAATCGCCACTCTGCTATTAGAGCAGGTTGACTGGATCGATATCAATGATGACGCTCTTGCGGTAGCTGGAAGGCAGTTGTTCGAGCGCGTCAACGACGACTTGATTCAGTTCTTGCCGGCTGGTGGTCTTCAGCAGGACCTGGAACCGATACTCTCCCTTGAGTCGGAAGAGCGCTGCTGGGGCGGGCCCCAGGACCCTCAGCCTGCGGGCGTCCGAGAGAGTGTTTCTGACCTCGACCAGGGCCCGGGCGAGGTCGGTGGCAATGGTCTGCGTCTGATTCTCCCTCGGTCCACGGACCACCAGATTGGCGAGCGCGGTAAAGGGAGGATAGCGGAAGCGGCGCCTGAAACGGATCTCTCGTTCGTAGAAGCGCTCGTAGTCCTGCATGCATGCGTACTTGAGGCTGTAGTGGTTTGGAAAATAGGTCTGGATAATGACTTCTCCGGGGTGATCGCCTCGCCCGGCGCGCCCTGCAACCTGGGTGAGCAGCTGGAAGGTTCTTTCAGCCGCCCTGAAATCGGCCAGTCGAAGTCCCTGATCGGCCGCCAGCACACCCACAAGTGTGACTCCGGGGAAGTCGTGCCCTTTCGCCACCATCTGTGTTCCAACCAGAATGTCGGTCTCTCCGCAGTGAAAGCTTCGAAGGATGGACTGTAGCCTACCCTTTCGTCGAGTCGAGTCCCGGTCGAGCCGGTCGATTCGGGCACCGGGGAAAAGTGCTCGCAGCTTTTCTTCTACCTGTTCTGTTCCCATCCCCAGGTAGTGGAGGTATTGCTTGTTGCAGTCTGGGCAGCGCCTGGGCAGGGTCCTGGAGTAGCCACAGTAATGACAGGTGAGACATTCCCGGTCCTGGTGGTAGGTCAGAGTTACGCTGCAGTTGTGACAGCTCTCGGTGTGACCGCAGGAACGGCAGAGAAGGGCACTGGCATAGCCTCTACGATTGAGCAGCATGAGGATCTGCTGCTGGTTCTCGAGACGCGCCCGGATTCCGTCGGCCAGCGGATCGGAGCAGAGTTTCTCGCCTCCGTGTTTCTGAAACTCGACGCGCATATCGACGACATGGACCGTCGGAAGCGCCCGCGTCCCCACTCGAGAGCGGAGCGCCTGGTAGCGCGTTCGTCCCCCATGTCGCGCGTGGTGGTAGGTTTCCAACTGAGGTGTTGCGCTCCCCAGAATCACCAGGGCCCCTTCCTGCTGTGCTCGCTTCAGAGCCACGTCTCTGGCGTTGTAACGGGGCGTTTCCTCTTGTTTGTAGGAAGAATCGTGTTCCTCATCCACGATAACAGCACCGAGGTTTTCGAGGGGGGCAAAGATCGCTGAGCGGGTCCCGATCACAACCCGTGCCTCTCCGGCTCGTATGCGCCGCCATTCATCGAACCTCTCACCATCGGACAAGCTACTGTGCAGAATCGCCACTCGATCTGCAAACCACGACTTGAACTGGTTTGAAACCTGCGGTGTCAGGCCGATTTCCGGAACCAGTACCAGGGCTGATCGACCTTTTTCCAGAGTGGCCTTGATACTGTTCAGATAGACTTCGGTTTTTCCGCTTCCGGTAATGCCGTGAATCAGGAGCGAGCGAAACTCGTTGCTTGCCAGCTCTTTCTTGATGAGTTCAAAGATCCGTCGCTGTCCTTTCGTCAAGCGGTGTTTGCTGGGTGCGGGCGGGTCCCCGGCCACATCTCTCCAGGGGGACCTGTAGAGCTCAACCTCGTCGATCTGCAGGGCGCCCAAGGAACAAAGACGCTGGAGCAGCGGGGCACTGGATCGTGTTTGCTTCACAGCGTCAGCCAGCGCAATCGGAAGCCGCAATACGGAGATCTCGTCCAGAACCTGCCGTTGCCGGGCGGTAAGCTCTTGTTTCCCGTCGGCGAGCGCCTGCGTTATCATTCTTCGCTTCCGGGTAGGCCACAGGCTTTCGAGACGTTTCTTTCGTCCAGCCCGGCGAGAAAAGATGGCCGGAGGAAACATCACCCGAAATGCCTCCCCGACCGGGGCCATATAGTAGCGTGAGAGCCAGTTTCCCAGCTCCATCAGATGAGGGGACAGAAGGGGGCTGTCATCCAGAACCTCCAGGACTTTCCTGATTCTTTTCGCGTTCTCGGGAACCCGGGAGGCTTTCCCCAGGATGAGCCCAACATGGGTCTGCGGACCCAATGGAACCAGGACCCGAACTCCAGGCCGGCCACTCGAGAACTGGTCTTCGGTCAGGGCGTAGGTGAAGGCCTGCTCTGAAGGAATGGGAACAGCTACCTTCACCAGGTGGAGCTGCTTCTTCGGTTGGTCAGGAGTGGGGCTGATAATATCCGCTCCCCAGTTCTCGAAGCTTGCTTCGAACCGCCTTCATGTCTTCCCAGACTTCTCTCTTGGCGGAGGGGTTACGTAGCAGGTAGGAGGGATGGAAGGTGGGAATGAGCAGCGTTCCTCGAAAATCGCGGAACTCTCCGCGAAGCCGGGAAATCGCGGTTGAAGACCGTAGAAGTGTCTGGGCGGCGTACCGGCCCAGAGCGACAATGACCATGGGCTGAACCGACTCGATCTGACTGAAAAGAAACTCCTCACATCGCTCTACTTCATCCGGTTCCGGATCTCGATTCCTGGGGGGGCGACATTTCAGGATGTTTGCGATGTACACCTGGTCGCGCTGCAGGTCGATGGCCTGGATGATACGGGTCAGAAGTTGCCCCGCCTTGCCCACAAAGGGAATCCCTTGAAGGTCTTCGTCTCGTCCTGGAGCCTCACCCACGAACATGAGGTCAGCATCCGCAGCCCCAACTCCAAAGACGATGTTGGTGCGCTGGCTACACAACTTGCATCTCTGGCAATCGCCCAGGTCAGCCTGGATCTTCTCCAGGCTGAGGTTTGTGTTCGTGATTTTCTGGGGGTTCCGGCCGACGGGGACATTGAAGTGGGTCACGCCAAGGTTGGAGAAAAACTCAAACTGCCTTCTGATCTGATCCATGAAAGTGACTACTTTATAGTGGGTCTACCTGACACCGAAGCCGTCAAGCAGACGCTCCTGGTTTCGCCATTCCGGAACCACTTTTACGTGGAGTTCCAGATACATTTTGGAGACACCCAGAAATCCCAAGAGTTCTTTGCGAGCCGCGGATCCAATTTTCTTGATCATCTGCCCCCCCCGGCCGATCACGATTTTCTTCTGGCCGGGTTTTTCCACGATGACGGCGGCCGCTATGTGAATGAAGCCCTCCTGGCGGCGGCTTTCGTCAAAGAGCTCCACTTGCACGGCAGTCGAGTAGGGAAGCTCTTTGCGGGTGTTCTGGAGAACTTTCTCGCGGATGATTTCGGAGACCAGGAAGCGCTCCGTCTGATCCGTCAGGTAGTCATCGGCCAAGGTCCAACCCCGCTGCGGGATCCGCTGGACGATGTTGGAGATCAGGGCATCGAGGTTGTCGCCAGTGTGGGCCGATATGGGAATCACTGCTTCATAGATCCCCTCCCGATCGTATCGTTCAATGATCGGCAGGATGCGGCCTTTGCTCACAAGATCGACCTTGTTGAGGGCCAGTAGCCTGGGCTGGGAAACCGAACGCATCGTGTCCAGTGCAAAAAGTTCCCCCTTTCCGAAGCGCTGCGATACATCAACTACGTGGACCAGGACGTCGACTTCCAGGAGAGATTGATAGACGGTTTCCATCATGCGCTGATTGAGAAGGAATCCAGGTCTGTGGATTCCGGGCGTGTCCACGAAAACAATCTGGGCGGAATCTTCGATCCGTACTCCCAGAATTCGGTTGCGCGTGGTCTGGGGCTTGTCACTGACAATCGCGATCTTCTCACCAATGAGAAGGTTGAGAAGTGTGGATTTGCCGGCATTCGGTCGGCCAACCAGAGCAACATGACCAGATTTCTTCGGGGAGTGGTCGAGATCGGACATAAAAGCGGTCTTGGTACCAGTACTTACCTGTGAAGAGGCGTCTCGATACCGGGAACGGCTCGGCTGGCCTGGAACTCGCTTACCCTGTCCCACACGAATCGCGCGATCTCACTCTTGGGAAGAAGGTCACTCTCAACCTGTCCACCGAGCCGGTCCAGACAGAGGACCTGATTGTGACTTGAAGCAAACCCCCGGTCTTCTCGGGAGACATCATTGACAAATATGAGGTCCAGCTTCTTTCGCTGCAGTTTCTCACGGCCGGTCTGCTCGAGTTCTTTCGTCTCCGCTGCGAAGCCGATCAGTACCTGGCTGTCCCGCTTGCGTGTGCCCAACCGGTTCAGGATATCCGCTGTCCTCTGCAGTTGCAGGTTGTCTGGGGTGTCGCTCTTTTTCATCTTGTGATCGTATCGTTGGGCCGGACTGAAGTCGGCGACCGCCGCCGCCATGACGGTTATGTCAGCTTTCTCGTAGCGCTCCTGAACCGCCTGATCCATCTCGCTGGCAGACCGAACGTAAACCAGTTCACAACCGAAGGGGGGTTTGAGGTGCGTCGGTCCGCTCACCAGCATGACTCCGGCCCCCCGCCGCTGAGCTTCCTCGGCGATCGCGTAGCCCATTTGGCCGCTCGAGCGATTCGAGAGAAAGCGAACCGGGTCAATGTCTTCTACTGTGGGGCCGGCAGTGACCAGCACCCTTGACCCTCGAAGCTGGCTGGAAACCTGCAGGCGATCGAGTACCTCGGCCACAATCTTCTCCGGCTCCGCCAGGCGGCCTTCGCCGACTTCGCCACAAGCCAGGTAGCCCGACTCGGGCTCAACGATTCCCACGCCCCTCTCAGTCAGCAGTCGGAGGTTTTCTTGAGTTGCCGCATGTCGCCACATCTCGACGTTCATGGCGGGCGCTACCACGACCGGGGTGGTTGTGGACACATAGAGTGTCGTGAGAAAGTCGTCTGCAATTCCGTTTGCGAATTTTGCAACGACGTTGGCCGTAGCGGGGGCCACCAGGAGCAGGTCACTGCTGCGTGCAAGGCGAATGTGTTCAATGTCAGAGCCCTGGCTGGAGAAAAGCTCGGTCACGACCTTATGCCCGGAGAGTTTTTCGAGCGTCAGCTCGCCGAGAAAATGGCAGGCTGAACGCGTCATGACGGGGAAAACCTCGACCCCCTTCTCCTGCAATAATCGGAGAACTACTGCTGACTTGTAGGCGGCGATGCAGCCTGTGACCCCGAGAACGACTCGCATGGGTTAATCGACGGATCCCTGAGGATCACTATCCAGGATTTTGAATTGAATGAGATTCTGTTCCGCTTCCCGGATCGCCAGGTAGGCTGGCTTGCCCGACTTCAGATCAAGCTTGGACGGGGCCCCGGTCTGGATCTGCTTGGCGCGGGCAGCGGCCACAAGGACGAAACGAAACTTGCTGTCATATTCTTCGGGAATCGTGATGATCATCTTGATCCTTTGGTACTCATGGATGTGAGTACTTAATCTGAAGCTTCCTGGAAGCTGGCCAGTATCTTCTCCGCCAGTCCGTGCCTTCGATCGCGTCGACAGCGGCTGGCCCAAACAATTGATTTTAACTCAGAAACGGCCTGTTCGATATCCTCATTCAGGATCAGGTAGTCATACTCACCGTAGGCAACGATCTCGGTACGGGCTACCTCGAGCCTGGATCGGATCACTCTTTCGTCATCCAGCCCCCTCGATCTCAGGCGTTGTTCGAGGGTGTGGAACGAGGGAGGGAAGAGAAAAACCAGATGGCTCTCGGGGATGGCTCTCTTGACCGTCCGGGCTCCCTGGATGTCAATATCCAGGAGAACATCCCAGCCGCTGTCCCGTTTTTGTTCCACAAAATCCCGACTGGTGCCGTAGTAATGGTCATAGACGCAAGCCCACTCCAGGAGTTGATCTCTAGACTTCATCTCCTGGAATTGATCCGTTGAAACGAAGCAGTAGTCGACTCCATCTTTTTCTCCCTGGCGGGGAGACCTGGTGGTGTAACTGACCGAAAAGCAAAGTCCCTCTACCTGGGAGAGAGTTGAGTTCGCAACGCTGGTCTTTCCCGATCCGGAGGGCGCGCTCACGATGAACAAGTCTCCCCTACTCGACATTTTGCACCTGTTCGCGGATTCTTTCTATCTCCGTTTTCCCGGCCACCCCGACTTCCGAAATCTCAACTCGGCCAGCCTTTGAAAGCACCGTATTCATCTCGCGGTTCAGTTCCTGGCACAAGAAGTCGAGATTCTTTCCAACAGACTGGTCCCCATCGAGAAGTTCCCCGAAGCGAAGCAGGTGTGATCGCAGCCGGGTGATCTCTTCGCTGATATCGGCTCTGTCAGCATAGAAGGCAACCTCCTGGGCCAGGCGGGTGGCGTCCACTTCAGGTAAGTCATCCAGAGAGCTGAGTTTATCTTGAAGGCGCTGTCTCTGGAATTCGGAGATACTCTCTGCCAGTTCCTCGATCTGGTCCGTCAGGCCGCCCAGGGTACCGAGGCGATCCCGCAGATCTTTCTTCAACGCCTGGCCTTCTGCCTGGCGGTGTCGATTGACCTGCTCAAGCGCCTCTCCCAGACACTGCTCGACGCCGCTAACGACCGCCTCCAACTCCCTGTCGATGTTGCCACGGCTGTCGAAAACATCCGGCAGGGTCAGCAGAGTACCGAGATCGATGTGACCCTGTACGCCCAGGTCTGAAAGCTCCTGCGCGGCTCTCAGATAGGCTTCTACCTGGGCCGGGTTCACTCGGGCCAGGCCGGTTTCCTGGCCGTGAACCTCCACCCAGAGCTCGACCCTGCCGCGATGCAGGCGGCTCCGTATCTTCTTCTTCAAGTCCGGCTCTATTGAGAGCAGCTCGCGCGGCAACCGCATCTTGAGGTCGAGGTGGCGGCTGTTGACGGTTTTCACCTGAACCTCGATCTCCGCACTGTCAGTCGATGTCGATGACTGACCGAATCCCGTCATACTTCTCATTTGGGGTTGCTTTCCGAGGCATCGAGAGAGGCTCGAGAGCCTTGCTCTCTCACCGCTTTCAAACCTCCACTTTGCATTTCATACAGCTGCCGGTACAAGCCTGAACGACTGACCAGGCTGCTGTGGTCTCCCACATCCATGATACGGCCGTCCTGCATCACAACGATCCGGTCGGCTCGAATGATGGTCGAGAGTCGATGGGCGATCACCAGCGTCGTGCAGTGGAGCATCAAGTTCTGAAGGGCGCGCTGAACCAGCTCCTCCGACGCGCTGTCGAGTGCCGAAGTGGCCTCGTCAAGGATGAGAACAGGTGCTTTCTTCAAAATGGCCCGGGCCACGGCAATGCGCTGCCTCTGTCCGCCTGACAACCTCTCGCCCCGTTCTCCGATCAGTGTCTGATAGCCATTGGGCAGGCTGACGATGAAATCGTGTATGAAGGCTGCCTTGGCGGCCTCCACGATTTCTTCCCGGGATGCATCCAGCCTCCCGTAGGCGATGTTGCTGCGGACCGTATCGTTGAAGAGCAAGGTCTCCTGGGTGACAATCGCAATCTGCTTCCGCAGTGACTGCAGCGTTACATCTCGAATATCGTTCCCATCAAATGCGATCTGCCCAGACGTGACATCGTAAAAGCGGGGCAAGAGACTGGCCAGGGTTGTTTTCCCGGCACCGCTTCTTCCCACCAGGGCCACGACCTCGCCTTTCTGAATCGTGAGATCGATCTTCTCTAGGATCGGCGTCGCTTGCGCCTGGCCGTACTGAAAAGAGACTTCCCGAAAATCGACGGTGTCCCGAAGAGGCGCCAGGGTCCTGGCGCTCACCGACTCCTTGATCTCAATGTCCGCTTCCAGTAGCTCGAAAACACGCCCCGCGCAGGCAAAGGCCTGCTCAAAATGGAGGTGCATCCTGGAGAGCTTGCGGACGGGCTCGTAAAGTTTAAAAAGAGCCACTACAAAGGCGACGAAGGCGCCCGCCGAAACACCGCCTCCGATCTGCTGACTGGCATAGAGGAGAAACGGCGCAAACAGAAGATAGCCCAGGAACTCCATTAGCGGGGAGCTGATCGCACTGGTGCGAGTCAGTTTGAGATTCAGGCCTACCAGCCTATCAACCAGGGATTCGAATCTGGACCTTTCATAGTCCTCCATGCCAAACGCCTTCACGATACGCTGCCCTGTAATCGTCTCCTGAAGCGCGCTCGAAAGGTCAGAGATTTTTTCCTGGCTGGCCCAGCTTATTCGTCGGACTCTTTTGCCCAGTTGCAGGGTCAAGAAAAGAACTACGGGTGCGATCAGGAAAGCCAGCAGCGACAGCTTCCAGTCGATATAGAAAACGAGGCCCAGGAAGGCAAGCAGCAGCACCACCTGCCGGGCGGATTCGGTCATGGTTCTGCTTACCGTTTCCTGCAGGCGCTCGGTATCGGAGATGATTCGAGCCATGAGGTGACCGGTAGGCCGGTTCGCAAAAAAAGCCATCGACTGATCCAGCAGGTGGGAATAGACTGACTTGCGGAGTCTGGCCACCACATTCTGGCCGGAATAGGCCATCAAGTACTCGGCGCAATAGAGAAAGACTCCTTTGAGTAGCGAAAACAGGATCAGAAAAACAGCTACGCGAGGCAAGACACTGCCGCCCTTGAGGCCCAACCATTTTTGCAAAAATTCAAAGGTGGGCGGCCGAATCACGGCACTCGGATCGGGAATTGACGCCGCTCGGGAAAGCGAGTTGAAAATGGGCTCCAGGAGCATCACGATGGATGCCTCCAGAGCACCGCTGAGTGTGACCAGCACGAGGGCGGCGAAGAGAAGCGGAAGGTAAGGCCTGACATAGGGAAACAGCTTCCGGATCTCGGCCATCTCAGAATTCTAGCAGGAAAGGCGGCCGGGCGCTCCGGGCTTTGGAAAAGAGCGAAGCAGACGTGCTATGCTGCCGGTCTGATGGCTGATACGGAGTTCTTTCCTTCGCCTCAGCGAGACTACCTGCGCAAGCAGCTTCGCAGATCCGATCTAGAGAAGGATCCGATTCTTCTGTTTGGTCGCTGGCTGCAAAAAGCCGCCCAAAAGGACCCCCTGGACGCCATCTCCATGACTCTGGCAACAGCCGATGCCGAAGCTCGCCCCTCCGCAAGAATCGTGCTGCTCAAGCAGGCCGATCAAGAGGGGTTTGTCTTCTTCACGAACTACGAGAGCCGGAAAGCACGAGAACTGGAAGCCAATCCTCTTGCTTCCCTGGTTTTCTACTGGCCTCATTTGGGGCGACAGGTGCGGGTGGAGGGCAGGGTCGCACGGGTTTCGGCCCGCGACTCCGACGATTACTTTGGGAGTCGACCCCGCGGGAGTCAGATTGCCGGTTCCTGTTCACCCCAGAGCACTATTGTAGAGAGCCGGGAGTGGCTCGAGGAAGCCTACCATCGGCTGGAAGAAGAACTGGACGGCCGTGATCTGGATCGGCCGGCCAACTGGGGAGGGTTTCGGCTTCGGCCCTCCGCCCTCGAATTCTGGAAAGGCCGGCCCAACCGACTGCATGATCGCATCCTTTACACACGGCTGAACGACGGTTCCTGGAAAATCGATCGACTGGCTCCGTAGAAATATCCAGATTCCAGAACCTAGAACCGAAAACCCAGAACCTGCCTCTAAGCATTCTTGATCTCAATCCTCTCCACCCTCCGCGCGCTGACCAGGAACCCGGTGTGGCCCACCATTCTCTGAGCCGGCCGAATCGACCTGGGTCCAACCCTCCAGGGCCTCAACAGGGTCTCACTGCTGCGAGCCCTGGCCCACTGATCAGAAGTCTGAAGGGATCGAACCAACTCAAAAACCTGCAGAGCTGTTGGAAGCCAGCAAACCAGCACGCCGTTAATGCGCAAGGCGGACGCGACTGCCTCCAGCGCCCGAGCAGGCTCGGGAACATCCAGAAGCACGGTGTCGAGATCCGTCTCCTCAATACCCTCGTAGACGTCCCGGACCTCGATTCGATGATCGGCCAGAGTGTGACCGTAGAGCCGACTGAAAAGCGCCAGAGTGGACTCTGCCGGCTCCACGAACTCCTTCCGTCTCTCATAGGAAATCAGCCTGCCGTCGGGACCGAGAAGGCTCCGCAGAACGGTGGCCAGAGAAGCCGAGCCCAACCCTGCCTCCAGGACGCGGGCCCCCGAGAAGATGTTGCCCTGCATGAGGATCATCCCCATGTCTTTGGGATACATGATCTGAGTATGCCGTTTCAGTTTGTGGAGAATGAATTCTTCCTGGGTAAGACGTAAGCAAACGAACTCCTTCTCCTGGTCAGTCACACACTGGAGGCCAGGGGGTTTGCCGATGATGTCATCGTGGGCGATTTTCCCGGTTCGCCCGTGGTGTGACTTGTAACCTGCCTGTAGATGAAGAAGATGCTGCCGACCTCTGTCATCCACGATCAGCACGGGCTCGCCGTCCTGAAAGGAAATGCGCTGGAGCCGGCGTTGCTCACTCATGGACCGAGCATATTCGTTAGAATGAGTCCTTTCAACGTCGAAACGAAAGACACTCACATGGGAACTGCAACAAGATTCATTCGAGCCTGGCAGCTGGCTGTCTTCCTGCTCTCTGTCGCCTGCCTGTCTGCTGCTGCTGTTTTTGCCGTGATCTCCGAACGCAGCCCGACCGATAGTTCCGAGGAAATACTGCTCAGCAATATTCGACAGGTCACTTTTGAAGGCAAACGGGCGGGAGAAAGCTACTTTTCCCCGCAGGGAAACCGGATGGTGTTCCAGAGTGAGCGGGATGCAGGGAACCCCTTTTACCAGATTTTTCTGATGGATCTGGAGACAGGAGACACTCGCCGAGTCTCTTCCGGTGTCGGGAAGACGACCTGTGCCTGGATTCATCCGGACGGCCGAATCCTCTTTGCGTCCACTCACGACGATCCCGAAGCGCAACAGAAGCAGGAAGCGGAACTCGAGTTCCGGGCCTCGGGCGAGTCGCGCCGGTATCAGTGGGACTATGACGAGAACTTCGAGCTTTACCTCGCCAGTCCAGACGGTTCGACGGAGTACCAGCGCCTCACTCGAGCGAGAGGGTACGACGCAGAGGGCTCGATTTCTCCCGACGGCGAATGGATTGTCTTCTCCTCCAATCGCGATGCCTACACTGAAGCCTTGACTCCGCGACAGCAGGAGCTGTTCAACGTGGACAAGGCGTACATGCTCGACCTGTACTTGATGAGAACCGACGGTACTCAGCTGAGGCGCTTGACCAGAGCCCCTGGATATGACGGGGGCCCCTTTTTCTCCTCCGACGGGTGGGAGGTCTGCTTCCGGCGTTTCTCCGAGGATGGAACCCGGGCTGAGATCTACACGATTCAGGCGGATGGCTCTGCCGAACGCCAGCTTACCCGCCTCGGCGCCATGTCGTGGGCTCCCTTCTTTCATCCCTCGGGAAAGTACCTGATCTTCACGACCAATCTGCACGGGTTCTCGAACTTCGAGCTCTATCTTGTGGATAGGGAAGGTCGCCAGGAACCCGTTCGGGTGACCCACACCGAAGGCTTTGACGGGCTGCCAGTATTCTTCCCGGATGGCCGGCGATTGGCCTGGACCACCAGCCGAACTTCCCAGCAGGGCTCGCAGGTGTTCTTTTCCGACTGGGATCACCGGAAGGCCCTGGACATTCTGTCTCGCAACGAAGACTCCGAAAGTGCGGCCGCGCCTGCGGAGCCGACGCCCGCACTAGGGGAAACCAGCGGTCGGATCAGGGCGCGAGATGCACAGCTGCATGTCGAGTACCTTGCCTCCGACGAACTGGAGGGTCGCCTGACCGGTTCTCCGGGAGCCAGCCTGGCAGGTCGCTATATTGCCAACTATTTTGCCCACCTGGGCCTGGAGCCCGCCGGAGAGGATGGCTCTTATTTTCAGTCCTTTGAGTTCACGGCGGGAGTCCGGCTGGGAGCGAGCAACCGGCTCACTGACGACTCGGGAACCGAGTTCAGAATCAACGATGAGTGGCGTCCCCTGGCCTTCTCAAAAACCGGTTCGATCGCGTCTTCTCCACTGGTGTTTGCCGGGTATGGAATTGTTGCCCCCCACCGAGAAGACCAGGAGGAATACGACTCCTATGCCCATCTCGATGTTGAGGGCAAGTGGGTCCTGGTGTTCCGTTATCTTCCGGAGCAGGTGAGTCCGGCTCGCCGCCAGCATTTGTCTAGACATGCCAGCCTGCGCTACAAGGCGATGGTGGCTCGGGATCGGGGAGCGAGAGGTATTCTCATCATGAGTGGACCAAACGCCAGGGTGAATGAACAACTGGTTCGTCTGGGAACGGATGCCTCTCTTGCAGCTTCGGGAATTGCCGCAATCTCCTTGAGTGATTCGGCTGCGGAGACACTCCTTGGAACATTAGATCGCAGCCTGAAGTCGTTTCAAGATCAACTCGACTCCGGCGAGCACGTGATGGGTCTTGTGATGCCGGAGTTGTCTCTGGAAGCTGAAGTGGACATCATCCAGGAAAAGCGATTGGGTCGAAATGTGATCGCCCGGCTTCCCGTCCGGGGCAAAAAGGCTCCTGGTGGGGATGTGATCATTGGCGCTCACATGGATCACCTCGGAAAGGGTCTGGGAGGCAATTCACTGGCCCGCCAGGATGAACAGGGTCTGATTCACCACGGGGCTGACGACAATGCCTCCGGCACCGCCGGAATGCTGGAAGTCGCGCAATACCTGGCCGATCAAGAAGCCGGGGGCCAACTGAAACAACAGCGAGACGTGCTTTTCGCGGCCTGGTCGGGCGAAGAACTGGGCATCCTTGGCTCGCAGGCCTTCGTCGCCTGGCGTTCCAGCAACGGAGAAACACCCCGCTCTCGACCTCTCGAGAACAAGGTCAGCGCCTATCTGAACATGGACATGATCGGAAGGCTGCGCGAACAAGTTGCCCTTCAGGGTGTGGGTTCGAGTTCGGTGTGGAAAAGGGAGATCGAACAACGGAATGTTGTGGCTGGACTGCCGATTACGACCAGTGACGACAGCTACCTCCCAACCGATGCGACCTCCTTCTTCCTCGCAGGAGTTCCGGTTCTCAGTGCGTTTACGGGATCCCATGAGGACTACCACTCTCCTCGAGACACGGCTGACAAGATCAACTACGAGGGAGTGGAGAAGATCTCAAGGCTCATTGCTTTGATTGCCCGCTCTCTCGCCACCAGCGTCGAGGCTCTCGACTACGTTGAGCAGAAGAGGCCCGATGATGAGGGCGCGACTCGAGGACTGCGGGTTTATCTGGGGACAATTCCCGACTACGTGGAGGGTGATATCAAGGGGGTCAAGCTTTCTGGTGTGACCAAGAGCGGACCGGCAGACAAGGCCGGGGCCAGGAGCGGGGATGTCATCGTCGAGCTGGCCGGTCGGACGATCGAAAACATCTACGACTACACCTACGCTATCGATGCGCTCAAAATCGGCGAGAAGACTGACATGGTCGTGTTGCGGGACGGTGTGAGAGTGGAGCTGAGTCTGATTCCGGGTTCTCGCGAGTAGCCGCCTCCTCCCGCGCAGCGATCTGATCGCACTATCAGGAAAACCTCTGACCTGAAACATGAGAGGGCCCCGAAGCCCCTCAGAGCGGGAAAGCGGAAGAGAGCTCAGGGCTCCGGCCGGGAATTTAAACGTTCTCCGCCCTGAGCTCTCTCCCGCTTTCTTACACCACCCGGCCGCCTCCCCGAGGCCCTCCTACGTTTCAGGGCGGACTAGCCCGGATTATGCAAGAACCGTAATCCGCTGTTGAAAAAGGGCTCGAGAAGTGGCCCAACTCGGAAGCGGGCAGTTGTGACAGGCGGATTTGCGAAGAATATCGGTTGGCGAGGCGTTTGAGTGGTTGGGGGAGTGAATTTCAGACAGATCTGGGCCTGGATGAGTGTCGGAAGCGGTTTTTCGGGGAACTGGGAGAAGCTAGCTGGAGTTCAGGCGACTCAAGACGAGGTGAAAGAGGGGTTGTTCGGGAAAGGCTGAGGAAAGATGGACCCAGATGCGTCGAGTGGTTTGTCGGATCCGGGCCCCGATCTTGAGGACACGACGACGTAAGGTTTCGATTTCGAGCTTGTGCCAGGGGGTTCCGTGCAGATAGTCGCGCAGGCGCACGAACATCTGGTAAGCCAGTGCATGCAGGAGGAGTCGAAACTGGTTGGCCAGGAATCGATGACAGCTGAGTCGGTCCATGCTCAGATGATTCTTAAAGGCCTTGATGAAGTTCTCGGTCTGCCCTCGGTCGGTGTAGTGGTCATAAAGTGATTGGGAGCAGAGATCGTCCCGGTTGGTGACCACAAAGCGACGATTGATCCCGCGCTGATCGACCTCCACTTTGACAATGACGCGACGGGATCGATCCCAGCTGTTGGCTCGATAAAGAAACTCGTCAAACTGACGCTGTTTTTCCTCCCGCTCAACGAACCTTTCCCGAGTCGAATCCAGCAGGGGCTCGACCACTCGCTGCAGGCGAGGGTTGCGACTTAACCCAATGACATATTGGAGTTGATTCTCTTCACCTTCACAGAACTCGTAGAGCCGAGGCGTGGCAAAGCCGCTGTCGGCCCGAATCTCAATCTCGACATCCGTCCCCACTGCTTGTCGGATGGCCTCCACGACGCGCTTCAGAATGGGCACGATGTGAGAGGCAGCCCCCTTGTTGCCAGGTCTCAACACGGCACAGACCAGGTCTCCCGTGGCGGCATCGAAGATCAGCAAAGGATGCAGAATGTGGTTTCGGTAATACCCGTGGTAGAAGGCGAACTCCTGTTGGCCGTGAGTGTGGTCGTCGGTACTGTCCAGATCCAGGATGATCTTGGCGGGACGTCTCTTCTTCAGGGAGCGCACATAACGGCGTAGCAGCCACCGGCTCAGACGCATCAGATCCTTCTTGGTGACGGAGTTCTCCAAGCGGGAGAAAGTCGGCTGGGTGGCCAAATCGGGATCGCTCTCGGGCAACTGATCACAGACTGTCTTGAGCATCGGATCCGAGCGCAGCGTATCGGCGTCATTACAGTCTTCGTAGCCGGCCACGATCTGCAACACTCGTTGTCGGATCAACTTCAACAGGTCATGACGAATGTAGCGTCGGTCCCGGCTTTCCGCAATACACGAACTGAAGCCCTCGCACAATCGATGTTGCCGATCCAGCGATCCAAACAACAACCATCCTGCGTCGGAAGTGAGGCTCCCCCCATCAAAACGAGCTGTGATGTCTCTGTGGCTGTGAAATGGCAGGGTATTCTGGCAGACTGTTTTCAACATAGCCGTAGCTCCTGTTTAGGGTTGTTTTTATGTAAACCCTTTTATATCAGAGAGCTACGGCTTTTTTTCTGGACCCAAATCTCACTCGGATTCAGATCTCTTGCATAATCCGGGCTAGCCCGATCGGGCCACATGCTGGTAGACCTGACGAGTTTCTGCGGCTGCCCGCGACCAGGAAAAGCGCCCGGCGTTCTGAATCGACTGTTCTGCCAGTTCCTGACGCAAGTCTTGACTGTCGAGGAGCCGCCGCAGGGCCGCGGCGATGGCAGTGAGATTCGGCTCCTCCAGCATCAGCGCGGCACCGCCGGCGACCTCAATCAATGAAGAGTTGGCAGAGGTGATGACCGGAGATCCGCAGGCCATGGCCTCGACCACTGGTAATCCGAAGCCTTCGTGAAGTGAAGGATAGAGTGTCGCCACAGCCAGGCTGTACAAAGCAGGCAAATCCTCAAAATTGACATATCCCGGGAGTCTGACTGAGTCTCTCAGTCCCAGAGTCTCAATCTCTTCTCGAACCGGCTTGATACCCCAGCCCCATTTCCAGGCCAGAACGAGGCCGAGGTCCTGGTACCCGCGGCCCATGACCCTGGAAAAAGCCTGAATCAGGCTCACCAGATTTTTTCGCGGCTCGATGGTACCGACGTGGAGAAGAAAACGCTCCGGCAAGTTGTAGCGACTTTTCACCTGGTGCAAAGTTTCCCGGTCTTCGATGGGCCGAAAGGCGGGAGCTGCCGCCTCCCGGACTACCGCGACCTGTCGGGGAGAAACTCCTAGAATCGAACAGATGTTGCGGCGGCTGCTTTCTGACACAGCAATGACTGCCTGAGCTCGCCTGGCGCAGCCTCGCACCAGCCACCGGGTCAGCCGCCGCCGGCGAGGGTGGAGATGGGGGAAGAGCTCCAGGCTCATGTCGTGAATGGTCAAGACCGTGGGGACGGGTGACCGCAGTGGACAAATGGAGTTGGTGAAATGTGCCACATCCGGACCCAGCTGCTGTAGAAGTCCCGGTGTTGTCAATTGAATCCAGGGTATTCGCCAGGGAATCCTCCCTTCTGCATCCAGCCGTCGATGGGGCGGGAGAGGGTCTGTCAGGGACAGCGGTTGGTTGGAGATGACGATCCACTCGTCCTCTGTAAATTCAGCTGCCAGGTGGCTCAAGAGATGTTCCGTGTAGTATCCGACCCCGGTCCGGCCGGGAGTCAGGGTTGTCCCGTCGAATGCGATTCTCATGCCAGCCTATGATAACGGCCGGGTCCCCCTTGCCGATCTGAAGTCTGAAATGAAAAGTGGGAGGCGACTTCAGGGCTGCGACCGGGAGGATTTAAACGGCCGCCTCCCCGAGCCGCCTCCCACTTTCAATCCGATGGAATCTGGAATCTGGAATCCTCCCCTTGTATAGTCCCGGACATGAGCCTAGAAGGCAAAGTGGCTGTGGTGACGGGGGGCGGTTCGGGAATCGGGCGGGCAATTGCGCTCACTCTGGCCAGGGAAGGAGTTCTTGTGGTGGTCTGTGGCCGCCGTCGACAAGTCCTGGATGAAACCGTCGAACTGGTACGGTCGGCGGGAGGCTCAGGTGAGTCGTTGACTGGCGATGTGACCTCCGCCGACGAGGTCGCCGACCTGTTCGGCAGGGTTGGAAGGGAGTGGGAGAGGATCGACATCCTGGTGAACAATGCGGGCCTGGGCGGCCCCAATCCGATAGAGGATCTCAGTGCCGAGCACTGGCTGTCAGTCATTTCCACCAATCTCAATGGGCCCTTTTACTGCACCCGGGCGGCCTTACGCTGGATCCCGAAGGGTGGCCGTGTCGTGAACATCTCCTCCGTCCTGGGGAGATTCGGGGTGCCGGGCTATACAGCCTACTGTTCCAGTAAGCACGGAGTCATCGGTTTCACGCGGGCTCTGGCCCTGGAGCTGGCGCCTCGGAAAATCACTGTCAACGCAATCTGCCCCGGGTGGGTGGAGACCGACATGGCTCTGCAGGGAATGGAAAGTGGGGCCGAGGCGGCCGGTATCTCCTACCAGGATTTTCGCCGCAGCGCGCTGGATCAGGTCCCGCTCAAGGAAATGGTTCAGCCTCGGGAGATTGGTGAGATGGTCTGTTTTCTGAGCTCTGACGGGGCCAGAAACATCACCGGGCAGTCCTACAACGTGTGCGGCGGCCAGATCATGAACTAGCCGCGCGACCGGGCGCGACTTCGACCCTAAGATACGTCTCCCGTCGTACAGTGTAGGGTCCCCTTCACGACGGCGATCTGCTCGGATCACGGAGGGTCCCCTTAGAGCAGCGACTCGACCGTGTCGGCGATCGAGTTGGCAGTGAGGCCGAAGATCTTCATCAGCGCCCGCCCAGGCCCCGAGCGAGGCAGGCCTGTCACCGCAATCTTGTGATAGCTGCAGGGGGTATTAGCAATGGCACTCAGGACCGCGTCCCCCAGCCCACCCTCCGGATAGTGGTCCTCAACCGTCACCACGAGTCCAGTATCACGGGCGGCCAGTTGGAGAGTTTTCTCGTCGACGGGCTTGATGCTGTACAGGTCGATCACTCTTACCGGGATTCCTCGATCTGCCAGTATTTCGCAGGCCTTTAAAGACTCATGCAGGGTGACACCTGCTCCCACCAGGGTGGCACGATCAGCCTCGCTGCTGCGCAGCACGTGGCTGCCGCCTAGGTGGAATTCAGTGTCATTGGTGTAGACCAGCCCTGTCTTGGGCCGGCTCGTTCGAATGTAGACAATTCCCCGCGTTTCCGCTGCGATACCCACCAGGCGGTGTGTCGACACCGCATCTGCCGGATAGAGAACCGATGAGCCGTGAACGGCCCGCATCATGGCGATGTCTTCCAGTCCCATCTGGGAAGGACCGTCGGGGCCGATGCTCACGCCGCAGTGTGACCCGCAGAGTTTGAAATTCCCCTGGGAGACCGCTCCCATGCGGATCTGGTCGTAGGCTCTGGTCAAAAAGCAGGCGAAGGTAGAGGCAAAAGGGATTTTGCCGACGGCGCCCAGTCCGACCGCGGTACCTACCATGTTTTGTTCCGCGATGAAGCATTCCACAAAGCGCCCCGGGAACTCCTTCAAGAACTCCTGAGAATAGGTCGAATTCTTGGTGTCACCATCCAGCACCACCACGTCGGGATGAACCCTGCCCAGTTCAGCAAGGGCGCTCCCGTAAGCTTGTCGCGTGGCCAGATGGGTGTCGGGGGGGAAGTCCGGAGCCGGCATGGCTGATGCTGTGGACACCTCCGCCCGTTCCCGGTCCGGCGTCCCCATAGTCAGGGGTTCTGCCAGCTCGAGATCGTTTCCAATTTCTGCCAGAGCCTGTTCCAGCATTTCACCCTTCGGAACCGGCTTGCCGTGCCAGCCGTCCCTGTCTTCCATGAATGAAACGCCTTTCCCCTTCCGAGTATCGGCCACAATCGCATAAGGGGCTCCTCGGTTGGCCCGGGCCCGGTCCAGAGCCGCCAGGATGGCGGAGACATCGTGCCCATCGACGATCTCAGTGGCCCAGCCGAAGGAGCGAAAGCGCTCCTCGTAAAGCCCCACGTCATCGCCGTACATGGTTCTTTCACTCTGGCCGAAACGATTGATGTCGAGGATCGCGATCAAATTATCCACGCCCCGGTGACTGGCCAGCATGGCCGCTTCCCAGACCGATCCCTCAGCCAGTTCTCCATCTCCAGTCAGCACGTAAACTCTCGAATTCTGCCCATCCAACCTGGCGCTGATGGCCATGCCCAGGGCGACCGATAATCCCTGTCCCAGGCTGCCCGTAGCTACATCCGCCCAGGCACTTCGGGGCGTCGGATGTCCCTCCAATGGACTATCAATCTTGCGCAAGTTGAGCAGTTGAGAAACGGGAAATGCCCCGGCCTCCGCCCAGGCGGCCCAGACAACCGGAACGCCGTGCCCCTTGGAGAGCACAAAGCGGTCATTGAGCACATCCTTCGGATTCTGTACATCAAAGCGCAAGGCGTAGAAGAAGAGGGCCGAGACCAGTTCTGCACAGGAGAGACAGGTAGACGGATGTCCCGACCCTGCTTCCGAAGTCGAGACGATGGAGTGCCTGCGCAGCCGCTTTGCCATGACTTCGAGAGAACTGACAAGTGAAGCTGAACGGTTCGATTTCGGAGAAACGGTGTGCTCATTCATGGCGCTCTATATTAGTACTCCGCGAAGGGTTTTGCGAGAAGGGGTTGAGAAGAGACCAGCAGAGGGGCTGAGGCCGCGGCGGCAACCGCTGCGAAGCGAGTACTTTGGGGCCGGTCAGCCCGTCACTCCCCCCGCGAAAAGTGCACGCGGGCAACCGCACGAATTCGACCCACCTGTTTATCATAGAAGGAGGAGCGAGGCTTGAGCCAACCACGCTGGCCAGCTCTGAGTGCCGGGAACAGAGCACCGAATGGGTCGGCTGCTGAGATGTCCCCGGAGGCAAGTCGGGATGTTGAAGGCGGGGCAGTTTCTACCCGGCTTTGAAGCCAGGCGGTTGCCGGGCCACGCACAGGTTTTCTGGGGTAGAGCGCCGGAAGTGATTGCCGGCCACAACCTCGTTTCGCGTTCTCCTGCGTTCCTGGCGGTGGTCAAAGGAGATTGCCCAACCTGCCTGTACGCTCTGCCCTATTTTGAAAGACTGTACCGGCTGCACGGTGGGTTGGTGCCGGTCGTCCTGATTGCTCAGGAAAACCGGATCGGGGCCGGGAAGCTGGTCCAGGACAACCAGCTGGAAATCCCCGTTCTCCTGGACGAGGAGCCCCATTCGATAGGCGAAGAGCTGGAAGTGAGCTTCGTTCCTGCTGCTCTGCTGGTCTCCAGTGGCGGCGAGATCGAGTTGAGCTTCGAGTCATTCGAGAGGGACGCTCTCGGTGAGACTCACGAACGCTTGAGCCGCTGGTACGGCCGGTCTGAGACCCCTTTCTACCACGGAGATGAAACCGTCGATGCTTTTCGGCCGGGTTGACACAGTCGCAACGCTGCGTAGTGCTCACTTCCATGCATACGATGATGTTTGTTGGAACGCGACGGAGGGCGGATCGAGGCGCAGCGACGAGTCGATGCGGGACATCGACGAGGAGAAGAAACAAAGAGCTGAGTGATTCATAGAGACGAGACAATGAGGCGGACGATAAGGTTGGGACAACTTTATGGTGTCTTTTGTCTGGGGTTAATCACCCAGCTTGCGGTTGCGGGAGAGGGGCCACAGGAGAGTGCCCTCGTGTTCCATGTCAAGTGGGGCCCGTCGGATCAGACCGGCCTGGCCTTTGCCAACCCCACGGACCGTATTGCCAATCTGGACCTCTTCCTGCTCAACAATGATGGCTCACGGGCCGACCCCGTGCCGCGAGAGGTAGTGATTCAGCCGAATGAGCAGCAGGCAGTCGTTCTGACCGAGGTATTTCCCAACGTGGTGCAAGTGGAGGCCTTCATCATCGCGTTCAGCGATAACATCGGCGTGGTCGGCTTCTTCCTTACGTTTGCGCCGGATGTATCTCAGATCGATGGTGCGGAGGCCAGTCTCTTCAACATCCTGCCCAGAGCTCTGCTCTTTCCCGAACTCTTGAGCGGCAACGGGGAGTCGACGGAATTGAATGTGATCGTCGGCGCTGATTCCCTGGTCCCGCCTCCGAGTTTCACTCTCGACTTCGATCTGTGCGGGGGGGACGGGACCTGCATCACGGAAAGGCGGGAAATCCCCTCCGGTCCGTTCGGGGTGGCGCGTTTTTCGGGCACCGTGGCTAGCTTGTTCCAGGACAAGACACCCGCCGGAGAACCCCGTTTCGATCAAAGCTACGTGACGGTGAATGTTCCCAACGGGCTCGTGTCGGGATACCAGGAGTTCCGCAGTGCCGACTTTCGAGGGGGACGTAACGCGCTCAGCCTGAGGGAAGGAGAGGAAAGGCCTTTTTCCATTTTTGGGGCCCAGGTGGCCGATGCGGAAGACATCACCAGCGATATCACGCTCATCAACCCAACTACCGATCTGCCGGCCACTCTGAACATCTCTGTTTTCTCGACCGGTGCCGGGGACGGGACTCCGCTGACGACGGCCTCGATCGTGCTGCCCCCCGGGGGCGTGGTCAAGAGCAACATCCGTGACCTGGTCGATTTACCGGATGGAGATTATGTGGGCTGGATCCGGGTGGACAGCGACGTGTCCAATATTGTGGGCAATGTGACTTTCGGTGATGTAGGGCGCACCTTCCTCTCCTCTGTGCAGATGGAGGGCTCCCCGCAGTCCCGGCTGCTCTACTCCCACCTGGCTGACGGTCTGGGCTTTTTCACTGGTCTCATGTTTCTCAACATTACACCCGACTTGATTGACGTTGAAGTCGAGGTTTTCGATCCGGCCGGAAAAATGACCGGGTCGGGTGATTTTCAACTGGCCGCGTTCGAGCATGGTCCCCGCCTTCTGGGTGAGATCATCCCCGGTTTCGAACCGCAGGTCGGCGGCTTCATTAGCCTGACCGCCAGCCAGGGGATTCTCAGGTTCGAGCAGTTCGGTTTTGTGGAGGACGGGGTCCTGAAATCACTCTCCGCCGTCCCTCCCCAACGGGGATCCGGGACCGTCTCCGGGGTCGTTGTTCCGGCCGCCGGACAGGGTCTGGAGGAGGTTCGCGCAGGCGCCACCCAAACCGGCCTGGCCCCACATCGATTTCCTGCCAGTTCCAGGAAGGGAGTCTTTCTGGACTGGGATGGGAGCTTTCGACCGGGCGAAATGATCGTAAAGTTCCAGTCCTCGCTGAGCCCGGCGGATGTGGAGTCGATGGCTGATTCGCTCTCCCTTGAGATCGACACCAGGGCTCCCGCTGAGATCTGTCTGCTGAGATTTCCGCAGGGAATAGCCACGCTAAAGAAAGGACTCATCGACAAGTCGATGCGGGAGCGGACTCTGGAGGTGGTCGAAGAACTCAATTATCGCAGCGAGGTGATCTACGCTCAACCCAATCACCTTTATCAGGTGGAGGGTGCGATGACCCCTGATGATCCGTTCTTGCCCCTGATGTGGCATTTCAACAACATCTTTGTGCCCGAGGCCTGGGAGATCACCACCGGAAGTGAGGACATCGTGGTTGCCGTCATCGACACGGGCGCCAAGTTCGACCATCCAGACCTGGGGCCCAGGCTCACGGGTGGTCAGGCCGACTTCATCAATGACCTCCAGAACTCTCTGGACGGTGACGGTCGCGATTTCGATGCGGATGACCCGGGAGATGATCCTTCCGGGCAGAACAGCACGTATCACGGAACTCACGTGGCCGGAACCATCGGGGCGGTCACGAACAACAATCTGGGAGTTGCCGGAGTGAACCAGGGCTCACCGCTCAGGATTGTGCGAGTGGTGGGAGCGGAAGGATCCGGTGCCGAATTCGACATCTATCAGGGACTTCTGTATGCGGTGGGTCTGCCCAATGTGCTGGGCCAACAACCGGCCGGGGACTTCCCGCCGGCCAGAGTCGTGAACATGTCTCTGGGCGGTTCGGTGATCGGTCCGTTCGGCGAGCAGGCTGTCGAGGATGCACTAGACACGGGCGTCATCATCGTTGCATCAGCCGGTAACTCGAGCAGTGGTGCACCTCATTTTCCGAGTGACCTGCCGGGGGTGATCAAAGTGGGTGTGACGGATCTCCTGGGCAACAAGGCCCCCTACTCGAATTTCGGTGGGAACTTTATTGCGGCCCCAGGCGGGAATCTGGCTGCCGATGCCAACGGGGATGATCTTGCAGACGGCGTGATCAGTACCGTCTGGAACCAGGTTTCCGACACTCCCGGTTACGATTTCTACCACGGCACCTCGATGGCCACTCCGCACGTGTCGGGGGTAATCTCCCTCATGCTCTCCGCCGATCCTGATCTCAGCCGCGAACAGGTCATGACGATCCTGGAAGACACCGCCACGATTCCCCCCGCTCTGGCCGCCAGCCCCGCTGGAGAGCTCCATCCCTTCTTCGGGGTGGGGATCATCAACGCTTTCCAGGCAGTCGCTTCGGTCGCAGGATTTTCGCAGAGCGATCCCAGACTGGGCATCTCACCCAGGAATCTCGAGTTCATCGTGATTCACGATGAACTCACGGCCCGAGTGTTCAACCTTGGAGGCGGGGATCTGGAGGTGCAGACCCCCACCGTGGTGACGGATTCGGGCGGAAACTGGCTGGCTGTCGAGTTGAGCGGAGAGGAGCTGACGGTCAGTGTAGACCGATCCGGACTGGCGGACGGCGCTTACAAAGGACGGGTGGAGCTTGCATCGAACGGGGGGAATGGATCGGTGGAAGTGAAGATGCAGGTAGGATTCGATGAAAGCTCCAACATTGGCGACATTATCGTACTGGCGCTCGATTCCCGGACCCTCAATTCGGTCAGTCAATCCGACGACGCGACGTTCGTCGGAGGTTACCAGTACCAGATCTTTCCCTTTCCTTCTGGAGACTATCTGATCCTGGCGGGTACCGACAAGGATGATGACGGGTTTATTTGCGACCCGGGAGAGTTCTGCGGCACGTTCCCGGTCTCCAACCAGCCGGTACCGGTCACCGTAGAGGCCGGCCTGGATACTTCCGGGATTGACTTCACCGTCTCGATCGAGGAAGAGCTGAGCACGCTTTCGACCAGGAAAAAGAACGGTGGAATCAGGATTTCATCCCGTCCGTCGTTGGGCCGGCTGCTGGAGGAATTGAAGAATAGCGGGCTTGCAGGCAAGAGAAATGAGAAGAAGCGGTAGGAACCTGCTCTGGTTGGTAATCGTAGTGCTACCCTTGGCCTGTGGCTCGAACAGGCATGTCGACATGACGGCAGGAGAGAGCGCCGACCCATCTGAGGGAATTGAGGAAACACTGAGGGGCGAGCCGGAACTGGAGATTCACCGAGGGACGCTGGCCAAGACCGTCGAGGAAGGGGGCTGGCTCCTCAAGACCACCGGAAGAGACTACCTGCTTCTTTCCACCTCTTCCTACCGGAAGGAACCCTGGTTTCAGGAGGGAGCGGGCGTTGAGGTCAAGGGGCGCGAAGTCATCGACGTGATGACGATCTACATGCAGGGAACTCCGTTTAGAGTCTCTGGTATGAGGCCGTTGAGCCCGCCGGGGGATAGGGAACAATGAGGTCGCTCGCAGGACCGCTGGAAGTCTCTTGAGGATCGGCATCATTTCTGACATTCACGACAACATCGGGAAGCTGGAGGCAGCCCTGGAGGTGCTCAGGGATGTTGACGTAGTCCTCTGTTGTGGTGATCTTTGCTCGCCATTCATTGTGCCCCGCCTGGGAGAGGGGTTTGGCCGGGACATTCACATCGTCTTTGGAAACAACGACGGGGACCTGTTTCGGATCTCCCAGCAGGCGGCGAAATTCCCCCACATCCATCTGCACGGCGAGTTTGTCTCTCTCGAGATCGGTGGAAAAAGCTTTGCCGTCACCCACTTTGACAACATTGCCCGGGAGCTTGCCGCAGGTCAGCGTTTCGACGTGGTGTGTTTTGGACACAATCACCGCTTCGAGGTCTCCAAGGAGGGCGAGACCCTCCTCATCAATCCGGGGGAGATCATGGGCGGGCTCTCTCCGGGCCAGATTTCGACCCTGGTCGTCTATGACACCGAGACCGAGCAGGCGGAGAGGGTGGAGCTGTAGTCCACGGCCGTTTAAATTCCTGGTCGTGATCCGAGGCCCCTCTCACTATCTGTTTTGGAATCTAGAATCTAATACTGGAATCGGAATCAGATTGCAGCCAGTCGAGAGTCTCACCGATGGCCTGTTCATAAGGTGTAATTCGGACCTCGCCCAGAAGCTCACGAAGTCTCGAGCCGTCGTAGGAAATTGGCTTGATGTAGTGCGGTACCATCGGCATGAAGTCCCGCAAACTCCTGTTGAAGAAACTGTTCAGTCGAAGCAGGAAGGGCCCGCCTGTCCGCAACTTGACGTCGCGGCCCAGGTGCTCGGATACGATCTCCTGGATGGCTTTAGCGCTGATCGGCCCGGAACCGGGAACAATCCAGCGTCGGCCGCAGGCGCTCTCGTGCCCGGCAACCTCGGACGCCATGCGCATGGCGTCCGGAAGGAAGACGTGTTCGCGTTCCACCAGTTTTGACCCCATCCAGCTCATTAACTTTCCCTGGACGGCTGAAGCCAGGGCGTCCTGGAGGACGCTACCCCCGACCATTGGCCCGAAGAAATCCGGCAGGTTGAGAACGATGGCTCCAGCCTGCTCGAGGATGTCATCGGCTTTCCTCCGGTGCTGCGACCAGATGGGCCCGTTGCGGCGAGGATGCCCTTCACCGAGAGGCAGCATCACGGCCGGCAGGTAGCCCCAGAATCCGGAGATCACAACGCAACGGGCGCGCGTTTGCCGAAGTGAGTCGGCAATATTGGCGGCAACCAGGGGATGCTTGTCCATCTGGTCTCCAGGCAGACCAATGCAGTTGAAAACCAGGTCGCAGTCTTCGACAGCGCGCAGCGTCGATTCGGTGTCCAGCATGTCCCCAACGACCCGCTCGAGTCCGGGGTTTGGAAAGCGAAGCTCAAGATTGCGCAGGCTTCGCGAGACAACTCGAAGCTTCTCCACCCGGTCGGCAAGGAACCTGGCCAGGTGGATTCCAGCGGGTCCAGTTGCTCCCAGAATCACAGCTCGAGCAAAAGACAAGCCTTGGCTATTCAATCGACCTCCAGGAATTGATGTGTGGCACGAGCTTAAACTCTCGAAACCGCTGGAGCAACCACTCTGCTCTTTGCGCTGAGTGAAAAGACCCGTATGATCTAGTCCTCACTGCCACGGGAGCGGCGAAGCCAATGAGAGTACTTGCCATAGTAGTTTTGTCCTTGAGTCTGGTACTGGTCACAGTCGGGAGCGTGATCTCCAGCAGCGGTTACGGACTCTCCATCCCGGACTGGCCGCTGGCTCAGGGAAGCCTGATCCCGGATCCCCTGGTGGGAGGAATTGCCTGGGCATTCGCTCACCGTGCCCTGTCACTGATCACCGGTCTGGCGACTCTCCTTCTGGGGGGTCTCCTGTTGACAAACGCAGACGCGCTCCTGCGTCGGCTGGGAACTGCCATGATGGCAATCGTTCTGGTCCAGATCTTAGTGGGAGGATTAGGCGTTCTACAGGAGTTTCCCTGGTTGCTGAAGGTGATGCATGGCTCACTGGCTCACCTTTTCGTGGGCGTGGCCGCGGCGGCGGTTGCCATGATCAACACTGGAGTCGTGCCTGCAGCCAACGAGCTGCCGGATCCCGCTGCCATTCGGAGAACTCGAGCTTTTTCCTCCATGCTACTGCTGCAACTGGTAGCGGGCGCAGTCGTCAGGCACGCAGAAACACAGGCGGTAATGATTGGAGCGCTTCTGCTTCATCTTCTGTTGGCCATTGGAATCGCGATCACCGGCATCTCCATCGCCCTCCGACTCGGGTCTGCCCTCTCGGGATGGCGCTCAAGGGTTGCTTACGCTATTGGGGCCGGTATCGTTGTCCAAGTTCTGCTGGGTTTTACCGTTTTCGTGAGTGCACCCGAGCCAGGTGCAATCGGCCAGCAGTCCCTTTCCTACATCTGGCACGCGGGGTCGCACGTGGTCGTGGGTGCGCTTCTTCTGGCCTGTGGCTCTGCTCTGTACCTGCGACTGTCGCGAGATGTGGAACTGGTGGGGCTGAGGACGGGCTAAAAGGACCACCCCAACCTGAGGGGTCTAGCCGACTGCCTTCACCAGGAGGAGGGTCAGATCGTCCGTAAGGGACACTTCGCCGGCGAACTTCTTGACGCTGTCCAGAAGCTCGTCCTGCAGCTCGACCGGCGGGAGTGCAATCCTGCTCCGGATCAGCGCGGTGAGCCTCTGTTCACCGTATTCCCGGCCCAGGTTGTCCTGTGCTTCGGTGATCCCATCGGTATAAACGACGAGGGTGTCTCCGGGCCCCAGGGGCAGGCTGTGGTGCTCGTAGGATCCCTCCGGGAACATTCCCAGCACGGCACCACCGCCTTCCAGCCTGACGATCCCGTTTGAACTGGTTCCGGGAGAACTGGAAGCCGTCGCGGGTTGGATGTCGGTTCCGCTGGCGCCCTGGCGGAACAGGAGGGGCGGATTGTGCCCGGCGTTCACGTAGGTCAGTTGCCTGGTTGAATCGTCATACACGGCGCAGAACAGGGTTGCGAACCGACTCTCTTCAGTCATTGAACAGAGAAGCCGGTTCACCTCGGTCACCACTGCGGCGAGATCCTCGGTGGTCTGCGAAGCATGGCTGCGAAGTAGGGCCTGCAGCGAAGCCATGAGCAGGGCCGCAGAGATTCCTTTTCCCGAGATATCTCCCACGGCCAGGCAGAACTGGTCCGAGGAGATCTTCAGAATGTCGTAATAGTCTCCTCCGACCTCCCCGGCCGGTTGGCAGATTCCGGTGTAATTCAGGGTGGGGATCTCGGGGAGCTTCTGGGGGAAGAGTCTGGACTGAACCTGCCGTGCAATCCGAAGCTGCTCCTGCAGTAGCCGATTCTCCCGTTTCAGATGGACCAACTCAAGGTCCTGCATGACGGTTCGTTTCAGGGAAAAAGGCTCCCATGGCTTGGTGATGTACCGATGCACCTGTCCCTCGTTAATGGCATTCATCAGGTAATCGATCTCGGTGTAGCCGGTCAGAATGATGCGGATCGCCTCCGGCTGCAAAACCAGAGATTCGCGAAGGACATCGATCCCCGTCGTTCCAGGCATTCGCTGGTCGGTAATGATGACATCCACGTCCTGCTTCCGCAGAAGCTGAATGGCATCCTGCCCGGTTAATGCCTCGAAAATACGGAAGTCTCCAAAGAAGGTGCGCCTGAGCTTCTGAAGATTCGAGATCTCATCGTCGACGATGAGCAGGTTGTATTGCATTGCTGCTACCGGTTCTCTCCGAAAGAGGAATTATAATGCCTGTAAGCCTCGCCTCGAACAAGATTGTTCAAACCATGTCACCGGCAATGTTATGATAAATGGCTAGGGGAGTTGTTTCCGACGGCTCGGGGGACTCTTCGCCAACGGCAAAGAGAGAGCCCGGCTCGAGAGGAAGAGAGTACCCTTTTTCTGTTCCTGGTACTGAGGAACTGCGATGAAGATCTTGAACATTTCCTATGCACTCCCCAGCTTGAGAGTCTGCAATCAAGATCTGATGGGTGAGATTCTGGAGCGGAGCCGGAAGCATCTTTCTCTTGGAGATCTGAAGAAGCTGGAGAGGAAGATCAAGAAGTTCTTCCGAATGTCCGGCACGGACACGCGTTACCATCGCAATGGTGGTGAGCGAGCCTGGGACTTCGCCGTCAATGCCGGTAGGAAGGCTCTGGATGCAGCGGGGGTCGACCCCGAAGACATCGACCTGCTCATCTATGCGGGCGTGGGCCGAGGCTGGATCGAGCCGGCCACCGCCAACCTCTTTCAGCATGAACTGGGCCTGGGCCGGGCTACCTGTTTCGACGTCATGGACGCTTGTGCCAGTTGGATTCGCTGCCTTTCGATTGCCAAGAGTTTTCTTGACCAGGCCGCTTACCGAATGGTGATGATTCTCAATTGCGAATTCAACTTTCGGGAATATGCCAATCTGGAGATCACCCACATCGACAACCTTGAGGATAGCTTTTCTGCCTACACGATCGGCGAAGCGGCAACCGCCACCATTCTCGCCAATGACGGAGACAAGCAGAACTGCAATTTCTCGTTTCGTACCTGGGGAGAGAAGCACGGTTTGTGCAAGATACCCTTGCCCAATGCAGCCGATTTCACGCCTGAGAACGGTCATCGACCCATCACTCCGATGTCCTTTTTCACATCTCCTGCCGAACTGTTCACCTTTACCATCAGCAAGCTGATCGGCCACTTCCGAGAAACACCACCGATCGCCTTGCAGGAGCACGATTTGATCATCGGGCATGCAGTCAGCGGTTCTGCAACGACGAGGGTGGCTCGCAAGCTGGGGCTGGATCCGGCCCGCGTCTTTGAAACACACTCTCGATTTGGAAACACCGTGTCGGCCTCGCTCCCTCTGGGACTTGCCATAGCGGAGAGCGAGGGTCGGCTGAAGAGGGGCATGCGAGTCCTTCTGCTGATGGGCAGCGCCGGGGTGACTACAGGCCTTGGGTCATTTGAATACTAGCGACCCGTGAGTACTCGCTTTGCCCGGCACTAGCCTCCCGTCCTGGCTGAAACAACTCTATAATTACGATTCTCATTTCGTCCGGCTGGGGCGCTGGAACTGCCACTATCTGGACGAAGGCCAGGGGAAACCGGTGGTGATGGTGCATGGGAATCCGGCGTGGTCCTTTATGTACCGCCATCTGGTACACGGTCTCCGGGACCGATTCCGGGTCATTGTGCCGGACCACATCGGATGTGGCCTTTCGGATCATCCCGACGGGAAGGATTATTCATACACACTGGAACAGCGGGCCCGGGATCTCGAGGACTTTCTCGACGCAGTGCAGCTGGATCGGCCTGTTTCACTGGTCGTGCACGACTGGGGGGGACTGATCGGATGTTTCTACGCGACTCGGTATCCCGACCGAATCAGCCGTATTGTGGTCCTGAACACGGCTGCCTTTCATTTACCGCGAGGGAAAGATCTCAACCGGATCCTGCGCTGGTGCCGCAATTCCAGGTTGGCCGCCTTCATGATTCTAAGGTTGAACTTCTTTTCCTGGGCCGCCACCAACTGGGGCAGTCGGATGCGGCGCATGCCCCGACTGGTTCGCAGGGCCTATCGTTATCCCTACCGAAGCGCCAGGGACCGCCAGGCCGTTCTGAGCTTCATCCAAGACATTCCCTTGAGCCGAGAAGATCGCTCCTACCAGACGGTCTCGCGCATCGAAGCCGGATTGACCAGGCTCAGGGACAAGCCAATGTTGCTTTGCTGGGGTGAACTGGATCCGGTCTTTGACCCGGACGTCCTGTTGCAGTGGCAGAGGCGCTTTCCAGGGGCATTCGTTCAGAAATTCACGCGCGGGGGACACTACATTCTGGAGGATGCTCATGAAACGATCGTGCCTCTCGTGCGAGAATTCCTGGAAGCTCCTCTGAAGCAGCCCACGGGCTGCTAGAGCAGAACGATGCACCATAACATCGCCTCTCATCTCCCTTTGAGGGCTGGCACCTCGCCCCGCCAGCCGGCCATGATTTCACCTCGCCACCGCCTGACCTTTGCCCATCTCGAATCTTACAGTAACGAGTGCGCATCCGCTCTATGGCGGGCAGGCATACGCCGGGGTATGAGAACGGTTGTCATGCTTCGTCCGGGAAGGGATTTTCTGGCCGTCTGCTTTGCTCTCCTGAAGCTCGGCGCCGTGATGGTCCTGGTTGATCCCGGAATGGGCCGAAACAACCTCGGAAAGTGCCTGGAAGAGGCCTCTCCAGAGGCATTCGTGGGTGTTCCCCTGGCCAATTTCGCCCGGGGGCTCCTGGGGTGGGCATCCGGAACCCTCAGCATCAAGATCTCGGTGGGCTGGCCCGGGTGGGGAGGAAAGCCGCTACGATCACTCTTCCCGCCAGATCCCGGGGGAGCCAACGTAGCGCCGCAGATGGTTCGTCCGGAGGAACCTGCTGCCATTGCTTTTACGTCTGGAAGCACGGGAGTTCCCAAGGGTGTCGTGTGCACGCATAGGATGTTTGACGCCCAGTATCAGCAACTCAGGGACGAGTACGGGATCCAGCCGGGGGAAGTGGACCTGGCGACCTTCCCCTTGTTTGCGCTTTTCGATCCGGCCCTGGGGATGACCACAGTGTTTCCGGAGATGGACTTTTCGCGGCCGGGTCGGGTTCATGCGCCCAGCATTATAGAGGCGATCCAGACCCACGGGGTGACTCATATGTTCGGCTCTCCGGCATTACTCACGCGGGTGGTCGACCATTACGGGGAATCCGCGCCCCGGCTGAAGAGTGTGAGGAGGGTTCTGACGGCGGGTGCTCCCGTTTCCAGGAGAGTTCTGCAGGGCTTCGGGGAGTTCCTGGCGGGAGGTGAGATCTTTACTCCTTATGGAGCTACAGAGGCGCTGCCCGTCTCTTCGATCGCCGGCTCAGAGTTGGTGGGGCTAAGGGGATCGGGAGGCGCGAAGGGAGTCTGCGTGGGCTGTCCCTTTCCAGGAGTGCGGGTTCATATCATTCAGATCTCCGAAGAACCACTGGACAGGCTCACTGAGGATCTTCTCCTTCCGGTTGGGGAAACCGGCGAGCTGGTCGTCGCCGGTGCCAATGTCTCAATGGAGTACTTTGGCCGCCCTCAGGCGAACCGTCTCTCGAAGCTGCGCCTTCGAGATGGTCGCACGGGTCACCGCATGGGAGATCTGGGCTACTTTGACGAGCAGGGGCGCATCTGGTTCTGCGGAAGGAAAAGCCACCGGGTGACCACCCCCCGGGGAGTTCTTTTTTCCGTTCCCACTGAGGGTATTTTCAACCAGCATCCACGAGTGCGGAGAGCGGCATTGGTCGGTATCGGGCCATCCTCGGATCAAACTCCTGTTCTCTGTGTGGAACTCGTCTCCAGGAGGGACAGGACCAAGGAAAGAATCCGGTCTGAACTCCTGGAAATGGCAGCTCAAAGTGAAGGAACCAGCCAGATCGGCAACGTCCTCTTTCACAAGAGCTTTCCCGTGGATGTCCGGCACAATTCTAAGATCTTCCGCGAGAAACTGGCTCGATGGGCAGCAGACCGGATCTAGTATCGCCAACAGGGGGCCACTCGTGACTTACCAGCCGGACCTGCAGGAACGAGATCGAATCCTGGTTACCGGTGGAGGTGGCTTTATCGGCGGGGCTCTGGTCAAGCGGCTGCGCGAGAAGGGTTTCCAGGTCAGGTCGTTCTCTCGGCGAAACTATCCCGACTTGGAGGCTCTAGGCATCCAACACGTTCGGGGAGATCTGGTGGATCGGGAACGCGTGAGGGAGGCTCTCGAGGGGTGCACTCTGGCCTTCCACGTGGCAGCCAGGGCCGGAATTTGGGGCCGCTACGACGACTTCCATCAGACCAATGTCATCGGCACCAGCAACGTTGTGCACGCCTGTCGGGACGAGGGGGTCCAGCGGCTTGTTTATACCAGTTCGCCGAGTGTCGTTTTTGCTGGAGGTGACATGGAAGGAGTTGACGAATCTGTGCCCTATGCCCGTCACTTCAAAGCTGCCTACCCCGAGACCAAGGCAGCCGCGGAGAAGATGGTCCTGGAGGCAGCCAGTGAGACGCTGGCTACCGTGGCTCTCAGGCCGCACCTGGTCTGGGGGCCGGGAGATCGGCACATCATCCCGGGTCTGCTGAGGCGCGCCCGAAACGGACAATTACGGCGACTCGGCGGGCAAGAAAAGAAGGTGGATTTCACGTACATCGACAATGCCGTGCACGCTCATCTTCTGGCGGGCGAGCGCCTGGCTCCTGGATCGCCCATCAACGGAAGGGCCTTCTTTGTCACGGACGATCGGCCCGTCCTGATGTGGGGATTCATCAATCGGCTCCTGGAAGCGGCCGATTTGCCGCCCGTCACCAAGACTGTGCATCCGCGGGTGGCCTATGCTGCCGCCTGGCTGATTGAAATGGTGTATCGTGGCTTCAGGCTCGGTTCGGAGCCCCGACTGACTCGCTTTCTTGTGGAGGAGATGGCGACGGCTCACTGGTTTGACATCTCTGCCGCCCGGCGGGATCTGGGGTATCGTCCCCTGGTTGAGCTTGAGACAGGAATGGAGAGGGTAGCCAACTGGTTGGCTGGGCAGAAAAGCGGTACGGAGCCGAGAACGTAAGTGATCTCAGAATTGGAGCACGAATCATGAACCGACGGCTGTTTCTGTCCGCCCTGGGACTGGCCCTCTACTCGCCTTGCTCACAGGGAAATATTGAGAGGACCCGAGAAGTGATCAAACCCAGGCGCCTCAGGCCCGGCGACACCGTAGTACTGGTGAACCCGGCAGGGGCTACCTTTAGCCGGGTGGATGCGGACATCGCTACTGAGCACCTGGAAGCGCTGGGGCTGAAGGTCCGGCGGGCACCGCATCTCTTTGACCGCCGGGGTTACCTGGCCGGGAGCGATGCCGACCGGGCAGGCGATATCAATCAGCAGTTTGCAGACACCACGGTGGCGGGACTGATTGCGCTCAGAGGAGGGTGGGGATGTGCCCGAATACTGGGACTTCTGGACTATTCACAAATTCGAGCCCGGCCCAAGGTTCTCCTGGGCTTCAGCGATATCACAGCACTTCACATGGCGATCCATTCCCAGACCGGTCTGGTGACCTTTCACGGTCCGGTCGGCACTTCGACCTGGACGCCCTTTACTACGGGGAATGTTCGCCAGGTAGTGCTGGAGGGACAGCAGCCGGTTCTCGCCAATCCGCCTCCTGCCGGCGGGAAACCGGACAGCAGTCCACACCGCATCCAGACGATTCGGCCGGGCCGAGCCAGAGGTCCCCTGCTGGGGGGGAATCTGACCGTCTTGTCGGCCATCATGGGCTCCCGATACTTGCCCAGATGGGAAGGGGCCATTCTGTTTCTCGAGGACGTGGGGGAAGAGATCTACAGAGTTGACAGAATGCTGACCCAGCTCAAGCTGGCGGGAGTACTGGATCAGATTGCCGGCCTGGTCTTCGGACAATGCACCGACTGTACGCCCGGGGAAGGTTTTGGTTCACTCACGCTGGATGAGGTTCTTGAAGATCACGTCCGTCCCCTGGGGATTCCGGCCTGGAGAGGTGCCATGATCGGCCATATCGACGACCAGTTGACGCTCCCTCTGGGAGTTCAAGCCGAAATCGACGCGGGTGTGGGAACCATCAGGCTTCTCGAACCCGCCGTTCGAATGTAGGCGAGTGTCAGAGTACTCAGGAAATGGCGCCCGCTAGATGGTGGTCTCCGAATCTCCAGATCACTGCGGCCCGCCCGGAAAGAGAACCGGCCCCCGGGGAGATGTCAAAGGTCACATGATCCACGCTTCCCATATCCGTTGAGAAGTGGGAGTCCAGCTTGATCAGTTTGCTCATATCCGGAGACTCTCCTCGACCCAGAGCCCCGGGGTAAAGGACCATCGTCCAGGCTTTTTCGCCATCGCGGATGCAGCCGACCGTGTAATCTCCAGCTGCAATCGTTGCCCCTCCGGTCTGCAGGTCCGCCCCAACCTTGAGATTGGCGCCACGCCGAAATTCGCCCACGCCAACATTGGCAACGTGATCCATGTTGATCGGAGCCGTGAAGTAACGAAGCGTGACTTCGCTGTCGCCCAGTTTGGCTGTTACGGATTTGCGCATGTGGGGATGGGCCAGCACCAGAGACATGACGAGACCGGCTGTGAGCAGCATCAATATAGACTTCTTCACCAGACATTCCTCCCTTTTTCTTGCTTACTGTTAGAAACCTCTCTGTGCCCAGTTAAGCAACAGATCCAATGATTCTCTCACAGGCTGGAGTGTCCTGTCCCCGAGATTGGCATCATTTTGTTGGGAGCGCGACGGAGGCCAGATGGAGGCGAGACGACGAGTCGATGCGAGGGCATCGCCTCCTCCTCTCTTCGCGACCTCACCTCGCAAGACCCATCCGCAAAATGGTGCGAATTTCTGGGACAGGACACTAGAACCTGCTCTCAATCCCAGCCACTCCAGCCAACTGGCTTTATGCAAAGAGACTGCGGCTGGCAAAAAACCTTCCGCTCACGCAAAATGGGCAGCATTTCAGCAAGGGAGTTGGAATGAAAATAATGATGGTGAAGCAGTGCGGGACCTGGAGCCTGTCCATGGCAATGGCCTTCCTGGCGCTTGCCTCTGTGCGAGGAGAGACAGCTATGACCCAACAGGATGAGGAGATTCGCTGGAAAGCAGCAGACATCCAGGAGGTGGACCGGACGCGAAAAGAGGAAGGAAGGGCATTCCTGGAGTTTATTCGTGTCCCCGACCTCAGTGTGGGTCTCTATGTCCTGGAGGCGGGGGCCGAAGATCGGCAACAGCCTCATGGAGAGGACGAAATCTACTACATCCTGGAAGGGAAGGGAATTATCTCCGCTGGCGGAGATGACAGTCAGGTGGCTCCCGGCAGAGTGATCTACGTGAAGGCGCAGGTGGAGCACCGATTTCACTCCATTGAAGAAAAGCTGAAGGTCCTGGTTGTGTTCGCTCCCGCCTTTGGGAGCGCCGGCGCGGAGTCAGGCCGGTGAAACCCGACAAGATCATGCATCATCGCTGTAAGCTTCTGATCGGGTTGACAGCTCTGACCCTTTTGGCCGGTTGTCGACCCGATCCGTTTGGACCCTTCCGCCTGGCTGAGAACCAGATCACGGCTCGTTCGCTGCTCACGGACGTGGAAGCGCTTTCTTGTTCGTCGCCCTCTGTGCCACGGCTTTGGACCCTTCCAGACCAGATGGAGGGCCGTGCCACCGGCACGCTTGGCGAAGACAAAGCAGCCGCCTTTATCGCCGAACAGTTTGCTCAGGCCGGCCTGCTTCCACTGCGGGTCTCCGGGTCGGAGAGGGAGCGAGTCCATGCGAACGACTACTTTCAGCCTGTCCGGCTGGTTGGAATGAAGAAAGTAGTCGACTCTTCGCGACTCGAGATCAGAAACGAAGCGGGACCACTAGCCTTCACGCCCGGCGAATCTCTGACCTTCTGGTCGACTGCCCAACAGAACTCAGTAGACATCACGGATGCTCCCCTGCTGTTCGTCGGCTACGGCGTGGAGGCTCCCGAATATGACTGGGATGACCTTAAGGGGGTGGTCGGTAGGCTACAACCTTCCCTACTCTCTTCACGTGGTCGGCGACCCGACACCTGCCGCCGGCAGCTTCTACCGATCCGATCAGGTGAACTTTGCCAAGAAAGGGATCCCGGCGCTCTTCATCAAGCCCGGAACCCGCTATGTTGAACCACTTTCCTTCGATCCGGAGCAGTTACCGGACCAGGCACTACCACCAGGTCAGTGACGAAGTGAACGAGTACTGGGACCTCAGCAGCGCTGTGCGGGACATGCGGATCCTCTTTGGAGCCGCCCTGAGAACGGCCAGCCACGATGAGATGCCGCGCTGGGTGGAAGGGAACGAATTCGAGGCTGCCTGGAAGGCGTTACACGCGCGCTAGCCCGGATTATGCAAGAACCGTAATCCGCTGTTGAAAAAGGGCTCGAGAAGTGGCCCAACTCGGAAGCGGGCAGTTGTGACAGGCGGATTTGCGAAGAATATCGGTTGGCGAGGCGTTTGAGTGGTTGGGGGAGTGAATTTCAGACAGATCTGGGCCTGGATGAGTGTCGGAAGCGGTTTTTCGGGGAACTGGGAGAAGCTAGCTGGAGTTCAGGCGACTCAAGACGAGGTGAAAGAGGGGTTGTTCGGGAAAGGCTGAGGAAAGATGGACCCAGATGCGTCGAGTGGTTTGTCGGATCCGGGCCCCGATCTTGAGGACACGACGACGTAAGGTTTCGATTTCGAGCTTGTGCCAGGGGGTTCCGTGCAGATAGTCGCGCAGGCGCACGAACATCTGGTAAGCCAGTGCATGCAGGAGGAGTCGAAACTGGTTGGCCAGGAATCGATGACAGCTGAGTCGGTCCATGCTCAGATGATTCTTAAAGGCCTTGATGAAGTTCTCGGTCTGCCCTCGGTCGGTGTAGTGGTCATAAAGTGATTGGGAGCAGAGATCGTCCCGGTTGGTGACCACAAAGCGACGATTGATCCCGCGCTGATCGACCTCCACTTTGACAATGACGCGACGGGATCGATCCCAGCTGTTGGCTCGATAAAGAAACTCGTCAAACTGACGCTGTTTTTCCTCCCGCTCAACGAACCTTTCCCGAGTCGAATCCAGCAGGGGCTCGACCACTCGCTGCAGGCGAGGGTTGCGACTTAACCCAATGACATATTGGAGTTGATTCTCTTCACCTTCACAGAACTCGTAGAGCCGAGGCGTGGCAAAGCCGCTGTCGGCCCGAATCTCAATCTCGACATCCGTCCCCACTGCTTGTCGGATGGCCTCCACGACGCGCTTCAGAATGGGCACGATGTGAGAGGCAGCCCCCTTGTTGCCAGGTCTCAACACGGCACAGACCAGGTCTCCCGTGGCGGCATCGAAGATCAGCAAAGGATGCAGAATGTGGTTTCGGTAATACCCGTGGTAGAAGGCGAACTCCTGTTGGCCGTGAGTGTGGTCGTCGGTACTGTCCAGATCCAGGATGATCTTGGCGGGACGTCTCTTCTTCAGGGAGCGCACATAACGGCGTAGCAGCCACCGGCTCAGACGCATCAGATCCTTCTTGGTGACGGAGTTCTCCAAGCGGGAGAAAGTCGGCTGGGTGGCCAAATCGGGATCGCTCTCGGGCAACTGATCACAGACTGTCTTGAGCATCGGATCCGAGCGCAGCGTATCGGCGTCATTACAGTCTTCGTAGCCGGCCACGATCTGCAACACTCGTTGTCGGATCAACTTCAACAGGTCATGACGAATGTAGCGTCGGTCCCGGCTTTCCGCAATACACGAACTGAAGCCCTCGCACAATCGATGTTGCCGATCCAGCGATCCAAACAACAACCATCCTGCGTCGGAAGTGAGGCTCCCCCCATCAAAACGAGCTGTGATGTCTCTGTGGCTGTGAAATGGCAGGGTATTCTGGCAGACTGTTTTCAACATAGCCGTAGCTCCTGTTTAGGGTTGTTTTTATGTAAACCCTTTTATATCAGAGAGCTACGGCTTTTTTTCTGGACCCAAATCTCACTCGGATTCAGATCTCTTGCATAATCCGGGCTAGCAGCTGGGTCCGGGAAAGCGGGAGGCGCGTCGGGGCGACTCCCGGGAGGATTTAAACGGTCGCTGCCCCGACGCGCCTCCCGCTTTCCAATTTGGAATCTCGAAAGCGTCGGCACCTCGATGTGCATATCGTGACCGGGTCACCTGAAGGCAAGATGGATCTCGCCCTGGAAGCGCAGTGAGCGAAGTGAACAATCAACCTCAGTCTCGCCGGCCCATCAGGATGAAGGCGTAATAAAGAAGCGTGCTGATGGCCTGGAGGGCGCCGGCTACATAGGTCAGGGCTGCCGCATTCAGCACCTTGTTCACTCCCGCCATCTCCTGGCTGACCAGAACCCCCTGGTTGACCAGAAGTTGCTTGGCTCTCCGGCTGGCATCGAACTCGACGGGAAGCGTGACCAGCGCGAACACAACGGTCCCAGCAAACAGGGCTAGACCGAACCAGGCCAATCCACTGAAGCTGATCATGTATCCGATAAAGAAAAGGATCGGTCCCGCCCAGCTTCCCAGACGGACCGATGGAACCATCACCGAACGCAGTCCCAGGGGTGCATAGTTCCGGGCATCCTGGAGGGCATGTCCCATCTCATGGGCGGCAATTCCGGCAGCCGCCACGCTGTGACTGTCGTGCACCGCCGGGCTCAGTCGCAGGACCTTGGCTCGAGGATCGTAGTGATCGGATAGAAAACCCTTGGCCCGTTCCACTTTGACCTGCTGCAGACCCTTCGAATCCAGAAGGCTCCGGGCCACCTGAGCTCCAGTGACGCCCCGCATCGTGGCCACTTTGGAGAACTTCGCGAAGTTGGCCTTCACCCGGGCCTGAGCAAACAGTGCCAGCAAGATCGCCGGAAGACTGAACAAAATATAGATTGGATCAAAAAACATCTCGTTTTACCCCACAGAAAAGGCTCAACCCATTATCTACTACTTGCAAGAAAGTACTAAGATCTCGAGGCCCGGATGTCAAAAGCTCACACTCTCAACCTTTACTCACGCCTCTGCCGCAAAAACTCCATACAGACCGAGTCGGCCGCCATCAGCCCGTCACGCGTCAACCGGAGACGAGGACCGTGCCACGAAACCAGGTCGAGTTCGATCAACCTCTCTATCCTCTCAGCATAAGGACCGGGTGCGTCCAACCCGAACTTGGCCGAAACCCGATCCAGGTCGACTCCCTCATCAGTACGAAGTCGGAGCATGATTTCTTCACCAAGAGCCTCGGGAGCACCCAGTGCCTCTGCGAAATCCAGAGGGGGTGGGTTGGAATCGGTTTCCGAGTAGGTCGCGATTTGTCGAGTGTTGGCCCAGCGGACTCCCTCGATGTAGGAGGCAGCACTCACCCCGACTCCCAGCGTGGGTCGGTTCTGCCAGTAGCGCTGGTTGTGAAGACACTCATGTCCCGGCCTCGCGAAGTTGGAAATCTCGTACTGTCGGTAACCGCAGGATTCGAACCGGCGGATCGCGCTCTCGAACATTTCGGCGGCGACGCCCTTGTCCGGGGGAATCAGCTCTCTTTTGCGCATCCTTGTGAAGAACTCCGTTCCCTTCTCGAAGGTCAGATGGTAAAGGGAGACGTGGCCCGGGTCGAAGTCGAGGGCTTCGGCGACATCCGACTCCCACTCCGCCGGTGCCTGACCCGGGAGAGCGAAGATTAAGTCGACGTTGAGCCGGCTAAACCCGCTGTCGCGGATGAAGCACAGGGCTCGTTTTGCCTCAGCCCCGGTGTGAGCTCGCCCCAGCCGCTTCAGATGTCGATCCTGGAAGGATTGGACTCCCAGGCTGATGCGATTGAAACCGAGCTGCAGCAAGGTGTCGGTCTGCTTCTCTGTCAGGGTGCCGGGATTGCACTCGATAGTCGCCTCCTCGAGTGTGGACAGGTCGAAACTGGATCGAATGGCGGCGAACAACCGGCCCAGCTCGGCAAGGGCCAGCTCAGAAGGTGTGCCTCCTCCCAGGAACAAGGTCGAAACGCGGCTCCCCGCCCAGGGAGAGGAGCGGACTTCGCGCTCCAGGGCGTCCAGGTAGCGTCGCTGCAGAGCCGGCTGCAGAGGGTCGGTTACAAAATCACAGTAAGGGCATTTCTGGACACAGAAAGGGATATGCACATAGACGCCCAGGTCGGCCAGTGGACCGGTCCCAACGGGAAGGCCTGCTGCCCCGGCAACGACCTCGATTTGCCCGCTGGTCTTCGGCGCCTTCAATTGTCGCCTACTCACTGCCGACCTTGAGAACGCTCAAAAAAGCCTCCTGAGGGATTTCCACCCGGCCCACGGATTTCATCCGCTTTTTCCCTTCTTTCTGGCGGGCCAGCAGTTTTCGCTTGCGGGTAATGTCCCCGCCGTAACATTTGGCGATCACATTCTTGCGGAGAGCGCCGATCCTCTCTGCCGCAATCACCTTGCTTCCGAGAGCCGCCTGCACTCGAATCTCGAAGAGCTGTCGCGGAAGGATTTCCCGGAGACGCTTCACCAGTGCTTTACCACGGGCAAAGGCCCTCTCCGTGTGGGTAATGAAACTGAGCGCATCCACAACCTCGTTGTTAATACGAATATCCAGTTTCACCAGCTTGCCTTGCCGATAGCCCATCCATTCATAGTCTAAAGAGGCATAGCCCCGGCTACGACTTTTCAGAGCGTCAAAGAAGTCGAGAAGGATCTCCGCCAGCGGGAGCTCATAAGTGAGCACCACTCGTTCCGGCCCCGTGTACTCCATGTGCTTGAACGTTGCGCGCCGGTCTTCGCACAATTCCATGCAGGAGCCCACATAGTCATTGGGGGTGAGAATCGTGGCCAGCACGAAGGGTTCTTCGACGAAGTCAATATCACCACGGTCGGGCCAGGCACTAGGATTGTCGAGTTCCTGAACCTCGCCCGCTTTCAGGTTGAGTCTGTAAACAACCGAAGGGGAAGTGGCCACTAGTTCGATTCCGAATTCTCGTTCCAGCCGTTCCTGGATGATCTCACTGTGGAGCAGACCCAGGAACCCGCAGCGAAATCCAAAGCCCAGGGCCGCGGAGGATTCGGGCTCGAATGAGAGGGCCGCGTCATTGAGTTGAAGCCGTGAGAGTGCTTCTCGAAGCTCGGGAAACTCTTCCGTCTCGACCGGGTAGAGACCACAAAAAACCATCGGCTTGGCAGAGCGATACCCGGCCAGGGGTTCGGTAGCGGGTCGATTCGCCAATGTCATGGTGTCGCCGACCTGGCACTGCCCGATCGACTTGATGGCGGCATGCACGAAACCCACCTGTCCGCTTCCCAACTCTTGTGCCGAACGCATCTCGGGAACAAAGACACCAACACCGCTGACCTCGGCCTCGTGCTCGGACGCCATCATGCGAATCCTCGTTCCCTTGCGGATCATCCCGTCGAAAACGCGAACATGAGCAATGGTCCCAAGATAGGGATCGAAATGACTGTCGAAGACAAGGGCTCGCAAAGGGGCGCCATCCTTCCCCGCCGGAGCAGGCACCCGCTGAATCACCGCTTCCAGGATTTCGACTATCCCTTCCCCTTCTTTGGCGCTGGCCAGTAGACCGCAAGAGCAGTCGATGGTCAGAGTCTCCTCGATCTCTCGTCTGACCCGTTCGGGATCGGCTGCGGCAAGATCGATCTTGTTGATCACTGGAATGATTTCGAGGCCGCTGTTGAGAGCCAGATTGACATTGGCCAGGGTCTGGGCTTCGACACCCTGGGCAGCATCCACCACCAGGATGGCGCCTTCACAGGCGGCCAAACTTCGAGACACCTCGTAGGTGAAATCGACATGCCCGGGGGTATCGATGAGGTTCAGTTCGTAGTCCTGTCCATCGATGGCAGAGTAGGAAAGTCGCACGGCTGCCATTTTGATCGTAATCCCTCGCTCTCGCTCCAAATCCATCTTGTCCAGCACTTGCTCGCGCATCTGGCGCACCCCGACCGTCCCGGTCAATTCCAGGATGCGATCGGCCAGGGTACTCTTTCCGTGGTCGATGTGGGCGATAATGCAGAAGTTTCGAATGTGAGCTTTGTCCATGTGAGTCGTTCTGCTAGCTACTCGTTCTTTCGGGACGAAGTATCATTATGACTGGTTGACAGTGACGGTGTATCGGAGATTGCTCCGGGCCCAGGTTAGAGCGAGAGCCGATGTTCTTTTTGATAACGGGTCTTCTGGCAGGGGTCCTGATTGTGCTCCCCGCTGGCCTCACGTGGATCGTTTCCCGGCTGCTCAAGAGGCGCTGGGGACGGCGTATCGTGCGATTCTCGCTCTATTCCTTTCTGGGGGTCTGGCCCATGGTCACCTTCCTGCTCATCCCTTTTCTCTTTGCCGGTCTGATTTCGAGTGCGGGTACCAGGCCCCAGGATATCCGTCTGACACTGGACCCGGAAGAATTCGGCTGCCGTTTTGAGGAAGCGGTCTTCAAGAGCGGTGACGGAATTGATCTGGCCGGCTGGTGGATGGAGGGCGACCCGGAGAAAACTGCTTTTGTGATTGCGCATGGTCTTTTCCGAGATCGTAAGGAAGTGACCGAACGCGGCTGCCAGTTCCGGCAACTGGGTCACAGCGTGCTGGTCTACGACCTGAGAGGGCATGGAAAAAGCGGACCCGGGCCCATCACGATGGGTTATCAGGAGAGATTCGACGTTCTGGGAGCAGCGCGGTTCGTGCGGCAGCGTCACTCCTCGGCTCTCGCGGTGATGGGGGTTTCGATGGGAGCTGCCGCCAGCCTGATGGCGGTTTCCGAAATGACGGAAGCTCCCAGGGCCATCATCGCGGACAGCAGTTTTAGCAGTCTGCGGGACACGGTGCGTCAGCACACCCGGCTGTTGGTAGGTATGCCCGGCTTTCCCTTTGCAGATGTCTTTGTCTGGCATCTGACGAGGTTGGGAGGCTTTTCGGCCGATGCCTTCGATCTGCCACACGTCTTGAAAGAGTCGGAAAACTGGCCTCCGACTCTACTGATCTATGGCGGCAAGGACGAGAGAATGCCGGCTGATACCGCTAGGTCATTGTTCCAGGCCCTGCCGACGCCCCACAAGAAACTGGTTTTCTTTGAGCAAGCGAGTCATGGAGACGCCTGGGAAGCAAACCCGGACCGCTACCTGTCCGCGATCACGAGCTTCTTGCAGGAGCTTGGTGAGAGGGCTGTTGCTTCCAGCGGAGCAACCAGTACGAACGAGTAGCGTGTAGAATTGGGGCTGGATCAGAATCCAGAGGGAAACGAAGCAATGGACAAGAATATCCTCCCGATCTTGGTGGCCGCGACCCTGCTTTTCGCTCCGGTGGCAGCCCAGCAGGTGCAGGTCGAGGAGCACCTCCTGGACAACGGGATGAGATTCCTTTTGGTGCCCCGGCGCGGAGATCCGAATGTCGCTGCCGGGTGGGTGGCCCGGGTTGGCTCCGTGAACGAGAGGCCCGGAATCACAGGTCTTTCGCATCTCTTCGAGCACATGATGTTCAAGGGTACGCACACCATCGGCACTCGGGATATCGAAGAGGACCTGAAGATCATCGCCCAGCTGGATGAGACCAAGGCCCGGCTGGCGGTTGAAGAGCAGGACATGATCGATCGGCTGAGACTGGGTGAAATCGATGACCTGGTGAATCCTGAGAGCAGAACCCAGAATCACCAGCAACTCCTGGACAAGTTTGGCCGTCTGCTGGCGTCGCAGAAGGAGCTTCTGGTCAAGAGCGAGTTTGATCGAATCTATAAGAACGCCGGTGGCAGCAGTATGAATGCGGGAACCAGTGAGGATTTCACCATCTACTTCATCAATGTCCCGGCCAACAAGTTGGAGCTATGGTTCTGGATGGAGGCCGATCGACTCTCCAACCCGGTGTTTCGCGAGTTTTACGCGGAGCGAGACGTGGTTCGCGAGGAGAGGCGACTCTCTGTTGAGAGCACTCCTACGGGCCGGTTTCGGGAGGAGTTCAACTCCCTGTTTTGGACCTCCCATCCTTACGCCTGGCCGGTAGTGGGCTGGCCCAGCGACTTAGACGGAATCACACGCCAGGAAGCGCTGGATTACTTTGCGGTCAATTATGCTCCCAACAATCTTGTTGCCTGTCTGGTGGGTGAGTTCGATCCGGCGGAGGTGAAGCGATTCATCGACAAGTACTTTGGCCGTCTTCAGCGTAGTCCGATTGGGCAGCCTGCCGTGCGGACCCGTGAGATCGAGCAAATGGCGGAAAAGCGGATGGTTGCCTATGCCGAGACCAACCCTGAGGTTGAGATCCGCTATCACACCGTAGCCGATGGCCACCAAGACGATGCCGCACTGACCGTGCTCGGGAGTCTACTGAGCGGCAGAACGGGTCGCTTCCACAAGGCTCTGGTGGACGACCAGCAGCTTGCCAATCAGGTTTCCGCAGGGCAGAATTCCCGCAAGTGGGCGGGTTCTTTCTCCATCTCGGGAGTTGCCAAGCCGGGGAAGACACCCGAAGAAGTCGAACGTGCTATTTACACGGAGCTGGACAGGCTGAGAGAGGAACCGGTCGGCGAGCGCGAGCTCCAGAAGGTCAAGAATCGCTACGCCGCCAGCGCTTTTCGGCGCATGGAAAACAACTTTTCCTTGATGTTTCAGCTGCTGATCGCCGAATCCAACCGAGGCTGGGAGTCCTTCAACACGGATCCTGCCCTCATCCAGGCTGTGACAGCGGAGGATATTCAGCACCTGGTTGGAAAGTACTTCCGTCCTGAGAACCGTGCTGTCGCCATCTATTACACCAAGGAGGCGGAGGCCGGTGAGGCCGAGCCCGATCCGCTCCTGTCTTCCCTGTCCCCTCAGGAGCGGGCGGCGATTCAGCCCATGCTGGCCGGTCTCAAACAGGCTAGCGCGGAGCAGATCCAGCAGCAACTGGCCCAGATGGCGCGTGTAGAGGGGCAGGTTCCGGAGGATCAAAGGAAAGTGTTCGACGTTTTCAGGCAACTGCTGGAAAGACGGTTAGAAGAACTGGCGGAGGAAGGTTAATGAGAAGCAAAGCCACACTGCTCGCAGGTATTGTCGTTTTCCTTTTCGCCCCCTTTCTTGCATGTCAGCGTGAAATAGCTTCCCATCCGGGCCAGCTTCTCTTTCCCCCGCTCGAGTACGAGCCCCCGCACGCCAGCCAGCATCGACATGTATTGGGCAACGGCGTGTTGGGCTTCTTTGTTGAGGATCACGATCTACCCCTGGTGAACGTCAGCCTCGTCATTCGGGCGGGTTCCCACCTGGATCCCGACGACAAGCGGGGTCTAACGGAGGCTGTTCTTTCCCTGCTCAGGAGCGGGGGAACCCAACGCTGGACGGCCGAAGAATTTGACGAAGAAGCTGACTTCCTGGCAGCCTCCATCTCCACGTCCTCAGGACTCAACTCCTCGGATGCCTACCTGAACGTTCTGACCAAGGACTTGGACAAGGGGCTGGACCTCTTCTTTGAAATGCTAAAGAGGCCGGCTTTCCAGCAGGATCGACTCGATCTCCACAAGAGCCGAGTACTTCAGAACCTGGAGCGGCGGAATGACAGGACTTCCTCTATCGAAAGGAGAGAGTGGGCTCGGTTGATGAGAGGCTCAAGTCATCCCAGCAGTGCGCAGACCACGACCGCTACCATCGAGTCGATCAGTGTCGCGAATCTGAGATCCTTTCATCAGAAGTACTTCCATCCGGCCAACTTCCTCTTTGCAGTGTCGGGAGACTTCGACACGGCAGAAATGAAGGCTCGTCTGGAGAGCCGCATGCAGGGCTGGGAGGCAGGAGAGAGAGCGCCTCGAATCGAACCGCCTGACCACACTCCGGTCTCGGGGGTCTACCTGGTGAACAAGGCAGACGTGAACCAGGGCCGTGTATCGATCGGTCACCTGGGAATCGAACTGGGAAATCCCGACGAGTTTGCCATTGACCTGATGAATGACATCCTGGGCGGCTCCGGGTTCACTTCCAGGATCCTGGGCCGCGTCCGGTCGGATGAAGGGCTGGCTTACAATGCTGGTTCCAGCTTCTCAGCCGGAGCTTATTATCCAGGTACCTTCCGGGCGGGTTTTGAGTCCAAGTCTCGAACCTGCGCGCAGGCCGCACAGATCATACTGGATGAAATCCAGAAGATTCGCACCGAGAATGTGAGCCAGGAGGAGCTCAGGACGATCAAGAACCAGGCCGTCGAGGTCTTTCCCCGATTTTTCTCCTCCGCCCGCGTCGTGGCCGGCACCTTCGCCACTGACGAACTGGTGGGACGTGATCCCGACTACTGGATCCACTACCGCGACAGGATGAAAGCGGTTACCGCCGAGGATGTCCTTCGAGTTGCCCGCGAGTACCTGCATCCAGACCGTATGGTGATTCTGGCAGTAGGCCAAGTCGAGGACATGCTGAAAGGAAACCCAGATCTGCCTGAATACTCGTTTCAGAAGCTGGCGCCGGACGGAAAAATCACGATGGTTCCGCTTCCTGACCCCGCCACGATGGTCTACCCGGATCAGTAGTTCAGAGTTTCTTGTTCAAGGTTCCCCCGAGTAGCTATCAGAACCGAGGCGCCCGCAGTTTTGTTGGTGGTGTCAACGGGTCGGGACGAGGCCGTCCCCTGCCGTGATCGCCGCCAGTTCCTGCAAATCTGAGAGTTGGAATTGATGGATTCAGGTCCTATAATCGGCGAAGGCTTCCGCCCGTGGAAGCGCAGGCGAATCCATTCCAACTGATTTTAGGACGATCAATGCCCGGGAAGTCGACAAAACCGCCAACTGCTCAGCTCGTCCGGCTCAACGGCCCCCAGAGTGGTGCCGAGCACGGGATCGAGAAGGATGTGTTCACGGTTGGCCGAGATCCTCAAAGCGACATCCTTCCGGACGGTGATCATGCCGCCATTGTTTCGGCCCGTCATCTGGAGATTCGCAGAACGGAAGGAGGCTTCCAGCTCGTCGATCTGGGGAGTACGAACGGCACTCTGGTTGATGGTGAGCGAGTCGAGCAGGCCGATCTTGAGCCGGGGATGGTTATCAGCCTGGGAGTGGATGGCCCTGCCTTCGAGTTCCGAACTGGAGAAGCCAGAGCCCGGGCTGTTCAGAAAACTCAGGTTGTCGACTTATCGGCAAAAACTCGACGGAAGTCCGGTGAAGAACAAGAGGAATTGCTGCAGGAGGCGGTGGAAAAGGCCCGCTCGGTACGGCGCTCCGGAGACAGCGGTCACACGATGGCGATCATGCGCGAGGCTCTCGGAGCAGCGGTTGACCGGTCCAGCCGCAAGTTCAAGCTCATCATCGCTATTCTGGTCGCCGCGCTGGTCGGGGTCAGTGGCTGGGCTGTGTGGCGAGTCCAAAGCCTGGTGAGCGAACTCGATCGGGTAGACTTAAGAATTGGCCAGATTGAGGTCGAGTTGGGGAACGCCAGCGATCCGGAGCGAGTGCAGACGTTGATCCAGGAATTGAATGGCTATCAGCAACGCGCCCTGGTGATCGAGCGGAACCTGCTTTACCAGCTGGGATCGAGGAGCGAGGAACAGGACTTCATTGAAGCTGAAATCCGACGGCTGATGCAGGATCTGGGTGCCGAGCAGTACAGCATTCCACCCGAGTTCCGGGACCAGGTGGAAGTTCACATCAACCGTTTCCGGGGCCCCGACCGGCCCAATGTCGAAAGGGCGCTGATTCACGAACGTGACAAACTCGATCTGATCCGCCGCCTTGTGGAGGAGAGCAATCTTCCCCCCGACCTGGCCTATATGGTCCTGGTTGAGACCGCCTTTCGAATGAAAAGCGTGAGCCCGGCGGGCGCGGCCGGTCCCTGGCAGTTTGTCCCAGCCACTGCGCGGGCCTATGGCCTTACCGTCAATGATCAAGTAGACGACCGCTTTGACATACCGAAATCGACCGCTGCAGCCTGCAAGTACATTCGGCACCTGATTCTAGATTTCGGCACCGGAAGCTCGGTCATGCTGGCGCTGGCGGCCTACAACTTTGGACCGACCAAGATCAAAAGAGTCATCCGCAAAGTCGAGGACCCCATCCGGCAGCGCAGTTTCTGGTATCTCTATCGTAGTCGAGCGCTTCCCAGAGAGACCAGAGAGTATGTCCCCAAGCTGGTGGCGGCCATTTTGATCGGGCGAAACCCAGACCGGTTCGGGTTCTTGGCTGTGTCTGCGCACAGTTCGCCGATTAGATATCGGAACCCCAGTGCCAACCAGGGCTGAGTTGTAGCCCGACTCCACGTTTTCGGCCGCCCAGATTGCCGGAGTATACTGGAAGGCGAAGTTGTAGGGGCCGGTTTTGTGCCGACCCGGGTGACGAATATGACCACTACGGATCGGGTGCTTCGGAAAGGCGAAGAGGGGGAGCGGATAACAGCTGACGAGGCTCTGCAGTTGCTTGGCTCGTCACAGCTCACCCGGATCGGACGGACGGCCGACCTGGTCCGCAGCAGAGAGCATCCGGAGGGTGTGGTTTCCTTTCTGATCGACCGCAACATCAGCTACACGAACATCTGTGTGGCGCGCTGCACGTTCTGTAACTTCTACACCAAACCGAAGGCAGCAGACGGCTACCTCCTGGAAAAGGAGGAGATTTTTCGAAAGATCGAAGAGACGATCGAACTGGGCGGGACCGGGATTCTCATGCAGGGGGGGATGAACCCGGACCTGAAGATCGACTACTACGAAGACTTATTGCGTTCGATTCGAAATCGCTACAAGATCCACCTTCACTGTTTTTCTCCACCCGAGATTGTCGTTCTGGCCAGGCTCAGCAACCTGTCGCTTCGCGAAGCGATTCGCCGGCTCAAGGCTTCCGGCCTGGACTCCATTCCGGGAGGCGGAGCCGAAATCCTTACGGAACGGATGCGCCGGGAGATCAGTCCCGGCAAGTGTAGCGTCGAGGAGTGGCTGGACGTGATGAGGGCGGCTCATGAAGAGGGCCTGGTGACGACAGCCACGATGATGATCGGGGGAGGAGAGACCCTGCAAGAGCGGGTGGAGCACCTGGAGAGGATTCGTTTGCTGCAGGATGAGACCGGCGGTTTCGTTGCCTTTATTCCCTGGAATGTTCAGCTCGAAAACACCCCGATGGGTGAGACCATCACCGAGTCGGTGGCAGCTGTTGAGTATCTGAAGCTGCTGGCAGTCAGTCGACTTTTTCTCGACAACATCCAAAACATTCAGGTCTCGTGGCTGACACAGGGCTTGCGGGTGGGTCAGATTGCCCTCCATTTCGGAGCCAACGACGTCGGCAGTATCATGATCGAAGAGAATGTCATCAGTACGGCCGGTGCTCATCACCAGGCCACCGCCTCCGATCTCACGACGCTGATTGAGCAGGCGGGTTTCATTCCCGCTCAGCGCGACACTTTGTACCGAACCTTCAAGAAGATTGCCTAGAGTGTCCCGCCCCAACAAAATGATGCGAATCTCTGGGACAGGACACTAGCTAGCAGCCCGTATCTGGACTCCTCCTGTCAAGGGTCCTGTTCATTTTTTCGAATTCAGCTGATCTGGGCCCTGGCGACGAAACTCGGATGCTGGGTTGAAGCCAGGAGTTTCGCTGCAGGTCCAGAATCGCTATCGGATCATCTTCTCCTCCTTGGGTCTCTGGCATGAAAGCATCGACTTTTTGCGATTCGGTGTGGACTGCAGTCGTATCTCCGGCCTCTTAGCCCGGATTATGCAAGAACCGTCCGCTGTTGGGCTCCGGGCCATGAAAAAGGGCTCGAGAAGTGCCCAACTGGGCGGGCAGTTGTGACAGCCGAAGAATATCGGTTGGCGAGGCGTTTGAGTGGTTGGGGGAGTGAATTTCAGACAGATCTGGGCCTGGATGAGTGTCCAACTGGGAGAAGCTAGCTGGAGTTCTATCGGGAAAGGCTGAGGAAAGATGGACCCAGATGCGTTCGGATCCGGGCCCCGATCTTTGAGGACACGACGACGTAAGGTTTCGATTTCGAGGTCCGTGCAGATAGTCGCGCATCTGGTAAGCCAGTGCATGCGAGGAGTCGAAACTGGTTGGCCAGGAATCGATGACAGCTGAGTCGGTCCATGCTCAGATGATTCTTAAAGGCCTTGATGAAGTTCTCGGTCTGCCCTCGGTCGGTGTATGGTCATAAAGTGATTGGGAGCAGAGATCGTCCCGGTTGGTGCCACAAAGCGACGATTCCCGCGCTGATCGACCTCCACTTTGACAATGACGCGACGGGATCGATCCCAGCTGTTGGCTCGATAAAGAAACTCGTCAAACTGACGCTGTTTTTCCTTAACGAACCTTTCCCGAGTCGAATCCAGCTCGACCACTCGCTGCAGGCGAGGGTTGCGACTTAACCCAATGACATATTGGAGTTGATTCTCTTCACCTTCACAGGGAGCCGAGGCGTGGCAAAGCCGCTGTCGGCCCGAATAATCTCGACATCCGCGTCGGATGGCGACGCGCTTCAGAATGGGCACGATGTGAGAGGCAGCCCCCTTGTTGCCAGGTCTCAACACGGCACAGACCAGGTCTCCCGTGGCGGCATCGAAGATCAGCAAAGGATACAGAATGTGGTTTCGGTAATACCCGTGGTAGAAGGCCAACTCCTGTTGGCCGTGAGTGTGGTCGTCGGTACTGTCCAGATCCAGGATGATCTTGGCGGGACGTCTCTTCTTCAGGGAGCGCACATAACGGCGTAGCAGCCACCGGCTCAGACGCATCAGATCCTTCTTGGTGACGGAGTTCTCCAAGCGGGAGAAAGTCGGCTGGGTGGCCAAATCGGGATCGCTCTCGGGCAACTGATCACAGACTGTCTTGAGCATCGGATCCGAGCGCAGCGTATCGGCGTCATTACAGTCTTCGTAGCCGGCCACGATCTGCAACACTCGTTGTCGGATCAACTTCAACAGGTCATGACGAATGTAGCGTCGGTCCCGGCTTTCCGCAATACACGAACTGAAGCCCTCGCACAATCGATGTTGCCGATCCAGCGATCCAAACAACAACCATCCTGCGTCGGAAGTCAGACTCCCCCCATCAAAACGAGCTGTGATGTCTCTGTGGCTGTGAAATGGCAGGGTATTCTGGCAGACTGTTTTCAACATAGCCGTAGCTCCTGTTTAGGGTTGTTTTTATGTAAACCCTTTTATATCAGAGAGCTACGGCTTTTTTTCTGGACCCAAATCTCACTCGGATTCAGATCTCTTGCATAATCCGGGTTAGTGGAGCTGTGTTCTGGCTCCGGGCCATGATGAATATTCGCGCGTGGGGCGCCTATCGTGGTGACGGCCATCGAGTGGCCAAGGCTGCTATCGGCGTGTTCCCCGCGCCGGTCTGACCGGTTCGCCATCAGTTCGAATCCTTTCATGCAGTTCCCAGGGAAAGATCTTGACAAATCTTTTATCGCTTAAGCTCGCTGGGGTTCATAGGCGGCGTCACGGGTGGAAACGGCCCAGAGTAGACGGGCCAGCTTATTGGCCACAGCCACTGCCGCTTTGTTGTGCCCCCGTCGTTTTTCAATCTCCAAACCCCACCTGTGCAAACGGTCTGGCCGCTGCTTGGACTTGGCCGTCCACAAGACCGATCGCCCACCGTGGATCAAGAGAGTGCGCAAATAGATGTCCCCTTGCTTGCTGATGCACCCGAGTCGACGCCGCAGACCGCTGGAGTGCTCCCGCGGTGTCAAGCCCAGATAACTGGCAAAGTGTCGTCCCGAATCAAAGCGCCTCAGATCTCCCACAAAACCGGCCACCGCTGTGGCTGTCAGCAATCCCACCCCGGGGATCGACTGCAGTTGTTCAATCGCAACACTCTGTCGCGATAGCGCTTTCAGTTTCCTTTCGATCCGATCGATTCGCCCCTCCAGCTCTCTGACTTCCAGACAGATCTCCTCCAGCACCGATCGGATCCCATTCGGAATCTCCACTTCTGCATCTTCGATCCATCCTCGCACCCGCTCCACGGCCTGGCAGGCTCCAACGGGAATCGTCAAACCGAATTCCCGTAGAATGCCCCGCATCGTATTGATCCGTGCCGTGCGGGTGCGCATCCATGCCGTCCGCACCCGATGTAAGGCGGTCAACTGCTGCTGCGATTCATTTTTGATCGGAACCGGTCGAATGGCACTGTTGCGGTGGGCTTCCAACAACCCTTTCACATCACTGCGATCCGTCTTGTTGCGTAACACGTACGGCCGGACGTAGGCTGGCGGCAGCAGCACAACTTCGTGCCCCAGTTCCCGGAATCGCCGGCCCCAGTAGTGAGCCGAACCGCAGGCTTCCATCAGAATCGTTGCCCGTTGTTGCTTGGCCATGAACCTCAACAACCGAGCTCGACCCAGGCGATGCGTCTTCTCCATCCGACCAGGCTGCTCGGAAATCCCAATCTCAAAGACCGACTTTGCCAAATCCACTGCGATTGTTCTATGCTTCATTTCAGACTCCTCCTGATACAGTTAAAAACTTTGGCTCTGGCACTTTAGATGCCGTCTAAGCCTAAAGGAGGAGTCCATCTCATCATGGTGGAAGTCGCGCACTGGATCGAATGGGCTTGTCCTAAATGCCGGAAGCCGCTCCCGGGCCGGCCTGACCTGCACTGCCTGGACTGCCGGCTGAGCTTTGAGGAAGTTGATGGAATACGCGGCTTCCTGCCTCCCTCCCAGCGACACCGGTTGGATCGATTCATTCGCGAATACGAAACCATCCGAAGAGCCGAAGGAAGGGAATTATCTCCCGGGGCGTACCAGGCCCTGCCTTTCCCAGCGGCATCTTCAGGAGAGAGGGGAGAGTGGGACATTCGGGCCGCCACTTTTGGCACATTCCAGTCGACGTTGCAGGAATGGGAAAAGGGCCGATCCGAGCCCCTGAGAGCCTGCGATCTGGGGGCAGGGAACTGTTGGTTGTCCAACCGACTGGCGTTGGAAGGACTGCAAGTGGCGGCAGTCGATCTCGTCAAGAACAGCTTCGACGGCCTGAGGTGTCGGCGCTATTTCAGTTCCGATTTCGTTTGTGTGGAAGCTGAGTTCGACCGCCTGCCTTTCCAGAGTGAGCAGTTTGATGTGGCCGTCTTCAACGCCTCTCTCCACTACTCGACGGATTACCGGATTACGCTAGCCCGGATTATGCAAAAACCGTAGTCCGGTGTTGAAAAACGAGTCGAGAAGTGGCCCAACTCGGAAGCGGGCAGGTGTGACAGGCGGATTTGCGAAGAATATCGGTTGGGGAGGCGTTTGAGTGGTTGGGGGAGTGAATTTCAGACAGATCTGGGCCTGGATGAGTATCGGAAGCGGTTTTTTGGGGAACTGGGAGAAGCTAGCTGGAGTTGAGGCGACTCAAGACGAGGTGGAAGAGGGGTTGTTCGGGAAAGGCTGAGGAAAGATGGACCCAGATGCGTCGAGTGGTTTGTCGGATGCGGGCCCCGATCTTGAGGACACGACGACGTAAGGTTTCGATTTCGAGCTTGTGCCAGGGAGTCCCGTGCAGATAGTCGCGCAGGCGCACGAACATCTGGTAAGCCAGTGCATGCAGGAGGAGTCGAAACTGATTGGCCAGGAATCGATGACAGCTGAGTCGGTCCATGCTCAGATGATTCTTGAAGGCCTTGATGAAGTTCTCGGTCTGCCCTCGGTTTGTATAGTGGTCATAAAGTGATTGGGAGCAGAGATCGTCCCGGTTGGTGACCACAAAGCGACGATTGATCCCGCGCTGATCGACCTCCACTTTGACAATGACGCGACGGGATCGATCCCAGCTCTTGGCTCGATAAAGAAACTCGTCAAACTGACGCTGTTTTTCCTCCAGCTCAACGAACTGCAGCCGAGTCGAATCCAGCAGCGGCTCGACCACTCGCTGCAGGCGAGGGTTTCGACTTAACCCAATGACATATTGGAGTTGATTCTCTTCACCTTCACAGAACTCGTAGAGCCGAGGCGTGGCAAAGCCGCTGTCGGCCCGAATCTCAATCTCGACATCCGTCCCCACTCCTTGTCGGATGGCCTCCACGACTCGCTTCAGAATGGGCACGATGTGAGAGGCAGCCCCCTTGTTGCCAGGTCTCAACACGACACACACCAGGTCGCCCGTGTCGGCATCGAAGATCAGCAAAGGATGCAGAATGTGGTTTCGGTAATACCCATGGTAGAAGGAGAACTCCTGCTGACCGTGAGTGTGGTCGTCGGTACTGTCCAGATCCAGGATGATCTTGCTGGGACGTCTCTTCTTCAGGGAGCGCACATAACGGCCTAGCCCGGATTATGCAAGAACCGTAATCCGCTGTTGAAAAAGGGCTCGAGAAGTGGCCCAACTCGGAAGCGGGCAGTTGTGACAGGCGGATTTGCGAAGAATATCGGTTGGCGAGGCGTTTGAGTGGTTGGGGGAGTGAATTTCAGACAGATCTGGGCCTGGATGAGTGTCGGAAGCGGTTTTTCGGGGAACTGGGAGAAGCTAGCTGGAGTTGAGGCGACTCAAGACGAGGTGAAAGAGGGGTTGTTCGGGAAAGGCTGAGGAAAGATGGACCCAGATGCGTCGAGTGGTTTGTCGGATCCGGGCCCCGATCTTGAGGACACGACGACGTAAGGTTTCGATTTCGAGCTTGTGCCAGGGGGTTCCGTGCAGATAGTCGCGCAGGCGCACGAACATCTGGTAAGCCAGTGCATGCAGGAGGAGTCGAAACTGGTTGGCCAGGAATCGATGACAGCTGAGTCGGTCCATGCTCAGATGATTCTTAAAGGCCTTGATGAAGTTCTCGGTCTGCCCTCGGTCGGTGTAGTGGTCATAAAGTGATTGGGAGCAGAGATCGTCCCGGTTGGTGACCACAAAGCGACGATTGATCCCGCGCTGATCGACCTCCACTTTGACAATGACGCGACGGGATCGATCCCAGCTGTTGGCTCGATAAAGAAACTCGTCAAACTGACGCTGTTTTTCCTCCCGCTCAACGAACCTTTCCCGAGTCGAATCCAGCAGGGGCTCGACCACTCGCTGCAGGCGAGGGTTGCGACTTAACCCAATGACATATTGGAGTTGATTCTCTTCACCTTCACAGAACTCGTAGAGCCGAGGCGTGGCAAAGCCGCTGTCGGCCCGAATCTCAATCTCGACATCCGTCCCCACTGCTTGTCGGATGGCCTCCACGACTCGCTTCAGAATGGGCACGATGTGAGAGGCAGCCCCCTTGTTGCCAGGTCTCAACACGGCACAGACCAGGTCTCCCGTGGCGGCATCGAAGATCAGCAAAGGATGCAGAATGTGGTTTCGGTAATACCCGTGGTAGAAGGCCAACTCCTGTTGGCCGTGAGTGTGGTCGTCGGTACTGTCCAGATCCAGGATGATCTTGGCGGGACGTCTCTTCTTCAGGGAGCGCACATAACGGCGTAGCAGCCACCGGCTCAGACGCATCAGATCCTTCTTGGTGACGGAGTTCTCCAAGCGGGAGAAAGTCGGCTGGGTGGCCAAATCGGGATCGCTCTCGGGCAACTGATCACAGACTGTCTTGAGCATCGGATCCGAGCGCAGCGTATCGGCGTCATTACAGTCTTCGTAGCCGGCCACGATCTGCAACACTCGTTGTCGGATCAACTTCAACAGGTCATGACGAATGTAGCGTCGGTCCCGGCTTTCCGCAATACACGAACTGAAGCCCTCGCACAATCGATGTTGCCGATCCAGCGATCCAAACAACAACCATCCTGCGTCGGAAGTGAGGCTCCCCCCCCATCAAAACGAGCTGTGATGTCTCTGTGGCTGTGAAATGGCAGGGTATTCTGGCAGACTGTTTTCAACATAGCCGTAGCTCCTGTTTAGGGTTGTTTTTATGTAAACCCTTTTATATCAGAGAGCTACGGCTTTTTTTCTGGACCCAAATCTCACTCGGATTCAGATCTCTTGCATAATCCGGGCTAGCAGCCACTGGCTCAGACGCATCAGATCCTTCTTGGTGACGGAGTTCTCCAAACGGGAGAAAGTCGGCTGGGTGGCCAAATCGGGATCGCTCTCGGGCAACTGATCACAGACTGTCTTGAGCATCGGATCGGAGCGCAGCGTATCGGCGTCATTACAGTCTTCGTAGCCGGCCACGATCTGCAAGACTCGTTGTCGAATCAACTTCAACAGGTCATGACGAACGTAGCGTCGGTCCCGGCTTTCCGAAATACACGAACTGAAGCCCTCGCACAACCGATGTTGCCGATCCAGCGATCCAAACAACAACCATCCTGCGTCGGAAGTCAGACTCCCCCCATCAAAACGCGCCGTGATCTTTCGGTGGCTGTGAAATAGCAGGGTATTCTGGCAGACTGCTTTCAACATTGACGTAGCTCCTGTTTAGGGTCGTTGTTTATGTAAACCAGAGAGCTACGGCCTTTTTTCTGGGCCCAAATCTCACTCGGATTCAGATCTCTTGCATTCCGGGCTAGCAGCCCGTGAAAGTCCCACGCCTCGCGTTGCGGGCCCCGTCGGTCCAGAACGGACTGCCTAGCTAGTTCCCATCCGCTCGCCTGTAAGAAATAAAGAGGAAAGCCACTCGAGCAACCGATTTTGTCAGCATCTTTTGTTACAGTAAGAGTATCACTGAAACAAAAAGACTTACGGCAATCACGGAGCGAAAATGCGAAAAAACAGAGAGAATCAGATGCCATCGCCACTTTGCGGATCACCGGCTGGGTGACGAGTCAGATGATCTCCCAGAGATCCTGCACTGGGTTTTACAAGATCTGCACAAGGCCGACCCTGCGGCTCTCCGTCTGATGAGCAAGTTGTGCGTTCTGTGATTAAGAATTGGCACGGTTGTCCTATGAAAAGCGGCCTTTCATGTGGACGTAGCTTCCGGGCCTTCTGGTTTGCCTCTAGGATGGTCTTTCTTCAAGAAACATCTCGAGGATTCAAGCGACCTGGCAACGAATCACTCGGGTGTTGGTGGGTTGGGCCAAAGCCCGCAAGATCCGCTGCCAGCTGTCGAGAGCGATCCGCCATCCCTTGTCTCAGCTTTTGTACGATTCAGGTGCGTAAGGTGACAGCCCTGTTGGGGAAGTTGGCTGAGCACTACCCGGTCAGTCGGAGGGCCAAGAGGCGAGTGACGAACATCCGCCAGCCGGGGCCAGAATCGGCGCCAATTCTTCTCTGTCGGGCCAGACCTATGGCTATGGCTGTCAGGCTCTGGAGAGCGCTGCTGGTTGGCAGGGGATCGAATCTGAGGTGATTCAGCAGCTGCGTCACTATCTGGATCACTGGGACGAGTCCGATCAGACCGACCGGCGCGTCCTGCAGCCAGCCGGCCGTGAGAAGGTGGTCTCGATCTTTCGAGGAGCATAGCGACATTATCAGACCGGGGGACGCGAGACGGTTTTCGGTCACAAGATCTTTTTGACGCGGCAAGACCCACTGATCGTCGATTGTCTGGTCACGCAAGGCAATCGCCGACCAGAAATGCAGCCGATGCTGGAGCGTCAGCATCAGCTCTACGGGCGCTATCCTCGCCAAGCCAGCTTCGACGGGGGATTTGCCACTCAGAACAATCTGAGCCAAGAAGCAAGGAATCCAGGACGTGGCCTTTGCCAAAAAGCAGGGCTCACCGATATGGTGCCTCCAGCTGGGTTTACAAGCAGTCTGAGGCGCTTTCGGGCTGGAGCTGTAGATCTCTTCGGAGCATCGTTGCACCTGGAATCCGGTATGTGCATCTCTCGGTGCTCAGTTTCAGTTGGTGTTGGCCCGGCTACCGAGTCGCTGAATGGAGGGGGGTTTTGAGGGTGAGGTGTTTGTCGAAAACTGCATCTGGAGCACTCGGCCGCCCGATCCCTGCTGTCGGCCGATACTGTCCCCCATGAACCGATCTGGTATAAAAAACAACCCTTTAGGAAGCTTAAATAATGGGTTTCCGGATGGGAACTAGCTACAGTCTCCATTCTCACGGCACAGGTCGAGCATTTCCGCGTCGTAGCGAGGAGCTAGTTCTCTCCAGTCGAATCCGGCCGCCATATTTTTCAGGCCGGAGGCGGCACGATCTCTTTCGGCGGGTCGGGTGACTGCCCAGCGCAGGCGAGAGACCAGTTCGCCGGGATCCTCGTAAAAGCAGAGTCCGTGTGCCGGCTCTCCCAGGAGTTCGGGGTAGCTGAGGCGTGCAGGTAGGATCGGAAAAGCACCGCTGTAGACGGCTTCCAGTACTCCAATTCCAAAGAACTCATGCCTGGCAGTCGATACCGCGATGTCCGCTTCCAGCAGGAGCTCCCGGTATCTCGGCTCCGGTGCGAAGCCGAAGTGAATCAGGTGGCTGGAAAGCCGGACCTGCATCTCATCAAAGACCGTCGGCTGATGACTGAAGCTCTTACCGCACACGGCGAGTCGAAACGGTAGAGATTCTCTCTCGAGCTGGAGAAGGGCCGAAAAGAAAGCTTCCGGGTCCTTGTCAAACTCCCAGCGGTGATTCCAGAGAATCAGCGGGGCCAGGTGGCTGGATCGGCGGACGGATTCTTCTGATGGCGCTGCGGTGGAATCGGAATCGAGCCGCCTCAGGTCAACCCCGACCGGGAGAACCCGGGACTTTCTTCGCAGCTCTGGAATGGCCTTCAGCTCTCGCAGTTCGGGGAGACCATTCAAGAACGAGGGGAGGGCTTCGAACCAGGACTCGAGATGGTAACGGGAATTGAAAAAAACTCGGTCCGCGACCAGCATGGAAGCAAGGTTGATAAAGGCATAATGCAGATCCCGTTCTCCTCTTTGGCGGCGCATCGGGCCCGTCTGAGGGTCTGAGGGCAAGGGGTATGTCAGCTGGTTTTCGTGCATATAGAGCGCGACCCTGGTTTCACCGATCTGGCGACGGGTCAAGCCTAGAAACAACGACAGGTCGAGCATGTCGGTGGTGAGGACGAGATCCGGCGGCTCAGGGCTTTGCAGGAACTTCCTGCTGAGGATGATAGCTCCCCCGTGCATTCGCCATTTCCAGAACCGTGGAGGGAGAGTGACTAGGCGGATCCGGTGTCGGCTGTGCTCCCGGTATCCCTGGGCCCAGGCCTCATGGCTTCCTCCGTGGTAGGGAGAGAGGAGAGAGATGTTCATGGCTGGTCTCGAAACTGCAGCTGATAGAGCCTGAAGTAAATTCCCTGCAAGGCCAGAAGTTGAGCGTGACTGCCCTCTTCCACGAGTTCGCCTTTGTGAAGAACGAGGATCCGGTTGCAGTTCTGGATGGTGGACAGTCGGTGGGCGATGATCACGGCGGTACGGTCCTCAATGAGTTGGCCAAGGGCAATCTGAATCTGGTGTTCTGTGTGAGGGTCCACGGAGGACGTCGCTTCGTCCAAGACCAGAATCTCCGGGTCGCGGGCCAGCGCCCTGGCAAAAGAGAGAAGCTGGCGTTGGCCGCTCGAGATCGACTGGCCACGTTCGGTCAAAGTCGTTGAATAACCTTCCGGCATCGACTCAATGAAGTCCGCGGCCAGAACGCGGCGAGCTCCCTCCTTCATGGCCTGATCAGAGACGCGGCCATCCCAAAGTCGGATGTTGTCAGCGATGCTCCCGCTAAAGAGGAAAACGTCCTGGAGAACGACAGCAATGCGCTGTCTCAATTCTGCGGGGTCCCAGAGACGAAGATCGACTCCGTCGACTGCAATCTCACCCTGGTTCACATCATAGAAGCGGCTAAGGAGGCTGATGAGAGTCGTCTTCCCCGCGCCTGTGGCTCCTACAATGGCTACCTTTTCTCCCGGATCCACTCGGAAGGAGAGGTTTTTCAAAACGGGCACGTTGGCGTCATAACGGAAGGAAACATTACGGAACTCGATGGTACCTCCGAGTTCCGGAGCCATCTGAGGGACTGTTGGAGCAGAGATCGCCGGTCTGGTGTCGAGCAGGTCAAAAATCCGTTCGGAACTCGCCATGGCGCTCTGGAGGATGTTGAATTTCTCGCTGAGATCACTGATTGGCTTGTAAAACCTCTCCGAGTACTGGACAAACGCGACTACGGCACCAAGGGTCAGTACCCCATTCAAAACCTGGAGTCCCCCGTACCAGAGGATCAAGGCAAGGGCCAGCGTGCCGATCAGGCTGACAATGGGATAAAAGACCGCATAGTAAAAAATAGAATCTAGATTCGCCTGCAGGTGGTCGCTGTTTCGGCGCTTGAACTCTTCGAACTTTCTTTTCTCTTGGACGAAAACCTGAACGATCGTCATTCCTGTGATCGCTTCTTGGAGAAAGGAGTTGATTCGGGCCAGTGCGGCTCTCACCCTGCGGTAGGAGCCGCGCACTTTTTGCTTGAAGAGCACTGTCGCAATGAAGAGAAGAGGAATGACCGAGAAGCAGACCAGCGCCAACTTCCAGTTAATCCACAGCATCACGGTGACAATGCCCAGCAGTGAGAACACATCACCAAAAACACTCACTACCCCGGATGTGAAGAGCTCATTGAGAACGTCTACGTCATTCGTAAGTCGGGTGATGATGCGACCCGTGGCGTTCTTGTCAAAATAGGCGACGTCCAGCTTCTGGATGTGACGGAAGACCTGGAGGCGCAAGTCGTACATAATTCTCTGCCCGGTCCAGTTGGTGGCATAGGTCTGTAGAAAGCCCACGCCGAACTGTAGCGAGAGCACGAAGACAAAAAGAAGGGTGAGTGTCTGGAGCTGGCCGGTGTCATGGTGTGGAATGGATTCGTCAATTGCGATCTTGATCAAGTAGGGCCCAACCAACCGCAACCCGGAGAGGATCAGAAGCAAAACCACGGAGACGCCGACCACTTTGCGATAGGGACGCAGGTAGGTCAGCAGGCGTCTCACCAGCAAAGCATCATAGAATTTGGTGAGCTTGTCGCTATCTGTTGAAGTCATTGAATATCAAGCTCGTCCAGTAGAAGCTGCTTCTCGTATAGTTCCGAGTAGGGGCCGCCCTGTGCCATGAGTTCCTTGTGGGTGCCCCGCTCGACGATTCGTCCCTTTTCCAGAACCAGAATCTGGTCGGCCTCTCGGACAGTGGAGATTCGATGGGATATCAGGATCGCTGTTTTCTCAGCCAGCTGTTCTCGCAGGTTTGTTAGGATCGTTTCTTCCGTGTAGGTGTCGACACTGGAGAGAGCATCGTCCAGGATCAGGATTTTGGGCTGAACCAAAAAGGCCCGGCTGATGGAGACACGCTGTTTCTGTCCTCCCGAAAGGGTGACTCCCCTCTCTCCAACTCTCATGTCAAAGCCGTCAGGAAAGGACTCCACGTCGGGCAGGATGTGGCTGGTTCGGGCTGCTGCTTCGATCTCGGCGAGAGGGGCGGCAGGTCGTCCGAAAGCTATGTTACGAGCCATCGTGTCAGAGAACAGAAAGCTGTCCTGAGGCACATACCCGATGTTGCGCCTGAGCAGGGACAGTGGGATCAGATTGATGTCCCGGCCGTCGACCAAAATCGTGTTCTCGGGGATCGGATAGAAGCGGCAGAGGAGACTGGCCAGAGTGGACTTGCCGCTTCCGGTTCTACCGACGATCGCAGTTGTCGTGCCCGCAGGAATTCGGAAGTTCAAGTCGAACAGCACCGGCGTGCCGTTGTAAGAAAAGTGAAGCTTCTTGACCTCGACTTCTCCCTCAATCTCGATTGGGCGCACTTCGGGGCCATCCAAAATCTCCGGTTGAACCTCGAGAATACGGTTGATTCTCCCCATCGAGACGGAGCCCCTTTCGAATACGTTCATCACATGGCCGAGGGCAATGGTCGGCCAGGTCAGCATGGCCAGGTAAGCCACAAAGGCGACCAGTTCACCGACCGTTAGGTTGCCCTGCATAACTCGCAGGCCTCCCAGCCACAGAAGCACGACCGTGGAAAGCCCCAGCAGCAGAGTCAGGAGGGGATTGAAGAGACCCCAAAGTCTGACCAGGCGCAGACTTTCCAAACGGTACTGGCGGTTGGCCTGCCCGAAGCGATCGACCGAGGCCTCTTCCTGCACGTAGGCCCGGATGACTCGCCTTCCGCTGATGTTCTCCTGGGCTTGAGAGGTCATTTCCGCAAATCGTTCCTGGATTTTCTCGAAGCGATCGTGAATGCGCCTTCCAAAAAACCTGACGCTGGCTGTAACCAGCAACAGTGGTAGCAGGGCCGCAAGAGCCAGTGTCAGATCCATTCGAAGTAGGATCGTGACCGTCAGAAGGGCAGTAAAAAGAGTGTTCAAGCTGTACATGATGCCTGGCCCGAGAATACTCCGGACAGCACTCATGTCGCTGCTCGACCTGGCCATGATGTCGCCCGTCGAATGAGAACTGTAAAACGACGGAGAGAGACGCTGCAGCTGGGCGTAGAGATCACTCCTGAGGTCGAATTCGATGGTTCGGGAGAGGCCGATGAGAATCCGCCTCATCAGGAAACGAAAGGAACCTTCAGCCAGGTTGAAACAAACAATCAGTACAGCGTAGAGGAGGAGCTTCTGATGGCTGACACCCAGCGTCAGGTCGTCGACCGCTGAGCGGAGAATCCAGGGAGATACGACGGCCACCGCGTTGGTCAGCAGAACCATCAGGGAGCCCACCAGGAGTCTGAAGCGGTATCTCTTGAGGTAGGGAACGAGGGTCAGAAGCTCCCGGCCACGAACGCTCCTGCGGTCGGTTTCACTCGACATTGAAGCCGGCTACGTGATTGATCGGCGTGCCATCGCCGCTGCGAAAGGAAAGCTGATAACCGTGTATCAAGCTCGAATTCTCCGCGTAGCGGAGCTCGAAGGAAGCCGTTTGTCCGGCCTCCAAATCGGGTGGGGCGGTGGAGACGAGCAGCTCATCCAGCTGTTCCTCATTGTGATCGAGGACGGACACCAGAATCTGAATGTCATTCAGGGTTTCCTTGCCCTGGTTCCAGATCTCGCCGTTCAGCGAGAAGCCCTCGTGAAACCGATCGAAATCGAGAACAGTTATGCGGAGAGGAGCTCTTTTCCAACTCGCTCCGGTTGTGAAATTGTCCAGAAAGGGAGCTGGAACAAATGCGTAAACGAGGAACGACAGGCTACTGAGGACCACCGACAGGATGATTGAGTAAAGCAGAGGCAGCAAGATTTGCCAGCGCGTGGACAAAGCGTCTCCCTGGCGGGAACCGGTGAGCCTTCGGCTGTTGAAAATGTAGAAGCTGTACAGACTGAGGCAGGCACCCAGAATCAAAAAAGTAATCAGAGTGAGCCTGACCGCCCGATCAAGAATCTGAATGACTTCCGCGTTGAGAGTAGGCGTCACGCGGTCATTCCCCGGGAGGCCGCTCTGGTCCGACGGCGCGCGGAGATTCTACCTCTTCCCTTACATGGCCCGGTTTTCGTTCCCAGAATCCGGGCCGGGGTCGGTCCAGGGCAAAAGACTGGCCGAACAGGTGCCGGCCGAAGAGGTTCAGAAGATCTTCTTCCAACCTTCCGGTTGAGACCAATTGCAACCATTCGTCGCCGCCAAGAAAAGCGCGCTTCAGGCCCCTGATGCGGGCATCAACCCAGACCAGTGTTTCGGTATCGGAGACGAACTGGACATGCACATGATACTGATAGTCAGCTTTGACCCAGTCACCATCCACGAGTTTGGATCGATCGGCAACTTTGCGAATGTGACTTGCCGCGAGCGGTCCCGAAGTGTATTCGCGGGACCTGGTCAGGATGGAGCCTTTCGATACATCTTCTTCCAGGATCTCGAACCTGTTCAGCTCCAGAACTTCACGCATATTCTTCCAGGCCGCGTCCAGGGGTGCACGGATGCTCAACGGTGCCGGCATACGCCTTCTAGATGACTGAGCGGAAAGAGCAGTGATGGTGAGAAGCAGGCAGAGGATAGAAAGGCCTTGTCGGCGTCGCATGACCCTATTTTACACGGAATCTATAACCTTAGAACCTAGAACCCAGAACCTAAAACCTAGAACCCATGTCACCTCTGGTAGGCCAGGACCGCCCGATAATGGTCCCGGTAGTTGCTGGAGAAGAAATGGCTGCCGTCGTTCCTGGCCACAAAATAGAGATGTTTGACGGGAGCGGGGTGCAGGGCGGCATCGATCGAGTCTCGGCCAGGATTTGCAATGGGGCCCGGCGGCAGGCCGGCGTACTTGTAAGTGTTATAGGGCGAATCAAGTTCGAGATCACTTTGATGAATGATCCCATCGAACTCTTTGACCCGCTGGACTGCGTAGATCACGCTGGGATCGCACTCGAGTCTCATGTTGCGTTTCAGGCGGTTGTGGAAAACAGCTGAGATCAGGGGGCGCTCCGCTGCCTGAGCTGCCTCTTTCTCAATTAAGGAAGCCAGGGAAAGAGTCTGTCTTAGAGACAGGCCGAGTTCTTTCGACTGTCTCTGTCGCTGCGGAGTCCAGAGAGTGCGAAAGGCATTCGTCAAAGTCCTGAGAATCTCTTCCTCGTCCGCGTCAAAAGTGAAGTAGTAGGTTTCCGGATACAGATAGCCCTCCAGGTCCTCGGCCTCCGGGTCGAGATCCGAGATCAGGCCCGGCTCGGCGGCAAGCTGCAGGAATCTGTCTTTCTTGCCGAAGCCCTCAGACTCGAGGCGCTCCGCCACGTCTACGAGAGAGAGTCCTTCGGGCAGCGTGATCTTGTAGCGGTGAACTTCTCCCCGGTGAAGTTTCTCCGCCACCTGGATGGGACTCAGAGGTCTTTGGAAACGGTACTCCCCAGTCTGCAGAAAGTAACCGTCACCCAGGTAGCGAAGGTACCAGCGAAACAGTCGAGCCGAAGAGATGGCGCCGGCTTGCTCGAGCATTCCGGCAATATCGCGGGCGCTTTCTCCGCGAGAAACAAAAATCTGAGCTTCTCCCGAGAAAGCCTGGAAGGGCTGACTGAGATGAGCATGAATGAACCAGAAGGACGAACCGGAAATCAAAATCAGAGCGACCGTCAACGAAAGGAGAAGAACAACGATCCGGCGCTTGCTCACCCTTGCTCCTCCAGGTACCACTGCAGGATGAGGGCGGCTGCATACTGGTCGCGCAGCAGCGTACGGTTTTTTACGGGCAGTTTGGCCTGGGACATCCATTCCTCGGCGAGTCTGGTCGAAAGCCGCTCGTCTTGCCATTCCACCGGAACTTGAGCCTGTCGAAGCTTTCTGGTCAGCGGGCGTATGCAATCGAGCGTGGAACTCTCGTCGCCGTCCAGGTGCCGGGGAAGGCCAACAATGACTCTGCCGACCTCATATTCCCGAATGAGATCCAGCAACCGGTCACGGTCCGCGTCGAGGTCACTCCTGCCCAGCGTCGTCAGGGGACGCGCATAGAGGCGAAGCGGATCTGTAATGGCGATGCCAATCTTCCTCGTTCCGACGTCGAGCGCCATTAGACGCCTTCGACGCGAGGAGACAGCTGTGCGATCTTTCATTTTTGCCACGGACTGCTAGTTTCCTTGTTGGAACCTGGGTTTTCGAGCTATAATTTGCGGGTCCCCGTAGCGGCTCCCCGTGGACTTCCATCATATCAGGACCGAAGAAAAGCTAGATGTTCGGAAAACTGAAATTAGTTCTGATCTTTCTCTCCGCCGCTATCGTCGCTTACGGCCTCGTCGGCGGAATACTCGACGATGTTTCAGCCGAGAATGACATCTACGGTCAGCTAGAGATGTTTACCACTGTCTTGTCCCGGCTCAAGGCAGAGTACGTAGAGGAGCCGGACATGGACCGCGCCATCAACGGCGCCCTGTTGGGGATGATCGAGGCGGTGGATCCCTTTTCCAGCTTTGTGCAAGGGGATATCTTTGCGAGCTTGCAGCAGAGGGAAGGTGCGGAGGCTTCACCGGGTCTAATCCTGTCCAAGAGGCATGGGTACGCCTATGTTGTGTCCGTCGTGCCCGGCAGCCCCGCCGCTGAGGCGGGACTGCGTAGCGGAGACATCGTGGAGTCGCTTGAAGATAGAGTGACCACTGAGATGAGTCTCTGGGAGATCGTCAACCGTCTCAAGGGGCGTCAGGGGACTGATGTTACTATCCGAGTCGTGCGGCCGCGGAGATCGCAGCCCACTGAAGTGCAACTGACCCGGGCTGTAACCAGTCCTGGAGGGGTTCAGGCTACCGTGATCGAGGACAGCATTGGACTGTTGAGTATTCCCCATTTCCATGCGGGAGTCTCGCAAGACGTTCGTTCCAGGCTTCAGTTATTGCTCGCTGCCGGAGTCGAAGGGATCCTAATAGATGTTCGTGGCAGCAGTGACGGAACCATCGAGGAAGCTGCCCTGGTTGCCGATCTGTTTCTGGATCGTGGCCAGTTGATTGCGAGCCTCGCGGACCGAAATGGCACTTCTCGGGAATTCCTGTCAGAGGGAGAACCGCTGATTGGAACGCAAGTTGTTGGGGTGCTGGTCGACGGCGGGACGAGTGAAGCAGCAGAGGTGTTCTCGGCAGCGCTGATCGACAACCAGAGAGTTTTTTCAGTCGGCTTGCGAACGAATGGCCACGGCACGATTCAGGAGAAGTTTGAACTTGCCGACGGTTCGGTGATGTTTCTGGCCACCAAGTTGATTGTTCGGCCCAACGGAGAGCCTATCCAGGGGAAGACCCTGCGAACTTCCGGTTTGCGGCCCGAGAAGAGATCCCCGTCCCAGGACTTTGTCACCAACTTCTATTTCGAGAATGTAAGGGAAGAGTTCGGGGAGCAACTTCTGGAGGAATTTTATCAAGATCTCGAGAACGCAGTCGTTCGCGAGCAGTTGGAAAGGGGCCTCGAGGAGGTTCACAGGCGCATTTTAAAGAAGGCTGCCTGAAGGGTCAGCGCTGCTCAGGTTGAAGAAACTCATTTTGGAAGCTTGTCTAAGGAGGAGAAATGAACAAGGGAGATCTAGTTGCAGCGGTTGCCGGCGATGCAGGGGTTAGCAAGAGCCAGGCTCAAGCTGCTGTCGACTCAGTTTTGAGTAACATCGAGGGAACGCTGGCCGGTGGTGGAAGAGTAGCTCTGGTCGGCTTCGGCACCTTCTCTGTCTCACATCGCAATGCAAGAATGGGGCGGAACCCCAGAACAGGTGTCCCCATTCGGATTCCGGCCAGGAAGGTCGCCAGGTTCACACCTGGCAAAGCTTTGAAGGCCGCCATTAACTAGGGCGATCCGAACAACCGAATAGTCGAACTGGCCACGGAGGCCGAAGTCTGGCCTCCTCGTGGCCGGTTTGCGTTTGGGAGGCTGGCACAACGAGATACTTGCTATCATAGTGCCTCTTCAGTAGGTGCGTAGCTCAGGGGTAGAGCACTTCCTTGACACGGAAGGGGTCAGCGGTTCAAATCCGCTCGCACCTACCATTGTTTTTGGAGTACAGGGAATTGAACCAGGAATCGCAGGCCGTCTTTCGTGATGGTCGGATCGAGACGGTGGGGGACGCGGACGAAGCTCTGACCATACTCCGCCATTCAACCTCTCACCTGATGGCTCTGGCCGTCATCGATCTTTACCCAGATGTGCACCTGGGAATCGGACCTCCGACAAGCGAGGGGTTTTACTACGATTTCCAGACCCCCCACCGCTTCACCGATGAGGACTTGTCCAAGATCGAAACCCGGATGGGGGAACTGGTCAAAGAGAACCTGCCCTTTGAGCCCCGCATTCTGTCCAAAGAAGAAGCGATGGAATACTTTCGGGCTCACGGCGAGGAGCTCAAGACCGAGCTGATCGAGGAAAGATCAGATCAGATCCTTTCCTCCTACAAACTGGGACAGCTGATCGATTTCTGCACCGGACCGCATGTTCTCAATACTGATCAACTGGGAGTGTTCAAACTTCTTTCCATCGCCGGGAGCTACTGGAGAGGAGACGAGAACCGGGAACAACTCCAACGCATTTATGGCACTGCCTTCTTCACACGCGAAGAGCTGGAAGACTATCTGACCCGAATCGAAGAGGCGCGCAAGCGAGACCATCGCAAGCTGGGCAAGGAACTGGGCCTTTTCAGCGTCCAGGAGGACGTGGCGCCAGGATTGATTTTCTGGCATCCCAAAGGTGCGGTGATTCGGGGGATTGTCGAGCAGTTTCTACGCGCGCAGCTGGAGGCCAGGGGCTACCAGTTTGTCTATACGCCGCATATCGCTAAGAGCAATCTGTGGAGGACTTCGGGACATTACGAGTATTTCCGAGAGCACATGTACACGCTTGCGGTGGATGAGGAGGAGTACGTTCTGAAGCCCATGAACTGCCCCGGGCACATCATGATCTACCAGTCGGCGAAACGCAGCTACCGGGAGTTACCCATGCGGCTAGCGGAGTTTGGAACTGTTTATCGCTATGAAAAGTCAGGGACACTTCACGGGATGCTGCGGGTACGAGGGTTTACGCAGGACGATGCCCACATCTTCTGCAGCCCTGATCAGGTTCTGGCTGAGGTCATCCAGACGCTCGATGTGGCCGAGTTTATTCTTAACGCCTTCGGATTCGAGGACTTTGAGGTGGCGCTTTCCGTGTCGGATCCGGAGAATCCCAAGGAATATGCCGGGAACCTTGAAGATTGGGAACGGGCAGAGACGGTCCTCGCGGAGGCTCTCGAACGCAAGGGCTGGGATTACCAGCGGAAGCTTGGCGAAGCGGCGTTTTATGGTCCCAAGATTGACATCAACCTGATCGATGCCCTGGGCCGGTCCTGGCAGCTCAGCACCTTTCAATTCGACTTCAGCCTGCCCCAACGCTTTAACGTGACGTATGTCGGATCGGACTCACGGGAGCACCACGTGATTATGATTCATCGGGCTCTTCTGGGTTCTCTGGAACGCTTCATGGGTGTTCTGGTGGAACACTACGGGGGTGCATTCCCAGTCTGGCTGGCGCCCGAACAGGTGCTGGTCCTGCCGATCAGTGAACGACACCACGACTACGCCGGGAAGGTGACCGAGCAACTGGCAGGGGTCGGACTGAGAGTGAGGGCCGATCTGCGAAATGAGAAAGTGGGCTTGAAGATCCGGGAGGCGCAACTGCAGAAATTGCCCTTCATGCTCATCGTGGGCGACCGGGAGGTGGAACTCGGGAATGTCTCGGTTCGTGACCGCCTGAAAGGCGATTTGGGGGCTTCCAGCGTGGAGGAATTCGCGGTGAAGGTTGGCAGGCTGGTGGAAGAAAGAGAAGTCAGCTCTGCCTGAGTGGCTACTCTCTCCGACCGTGAAAGACAGTATGAAGTCCTTTTTCTGATATGTTTGAAATCGGGCGAATGGTAAACTTAGCGTTTTTTGGAGGACGAAGATTAAGAGAGCGAGAGTGAATCGGCGGATTCGGGCACCGGAGGTTCGGGTCATAGCGGACGACGGTGAACAACTGGGTGTCATGCATCCCAGGGAAGCTCTGGAGATCGCGGAGTCGCGTGGTCTGGACCTGGTTGAGGTAGCTCCCACAGCGAGACCTCCAGTATGCCGGGTCATGGACCACGGAAAGTATCTGTACCAGCAGAGTAAGAAGGCCCATGAGGCGAGGAAGCACCAGAAGACCATTCATGTCAAAGAGGTCAAGTTCAGACCGAAGATTGATCCGCACGACTTTGACTTTAAGAAAAAGCATGCGATCCGATTCCTGAAGGCCGAGAATAAAGTGAAGGCAACCGTCATGTTTCGGGGCAGGGAAGTCACGCATCCCAGGATCGGAGAAGAAATTCTCAGGAGACTGGCGCAAGAGGTGGAGGGTCTGGCCGACATTGAAGTCCAGCCCAAGATGGACCGCTATACAATGACGATGATTCTGACCCCGAAGAAGAGTCAATGATCCTCTCAGAGAGAACGAGCTCAAGGTTGAGAAAATGAAACTAAAAACGAAACGAGCCGCTGCCAAGCGTTTCAAGTTGACCGGCACGGGTAAGATTCGCCGGCACAGCAGTCATCACAGCCACATCCTGACGAAGAAGTCTCCGAAGCGGAAGCGCAATCTGCGGAAGTCCTCTCTCGTCTCACCTTCTGACGTGAAACGCGTCAAAGCGATGCTGAACATCGGTTAAGAATATGTCCAGGGTTACCAGGGGAACAACTCGCATCAAGCGGAGAAAAAGGATCCTCAGATCTGCCAAAGGCTACTGGGGAACGAAGAGCAAACTTCACCGGGCCGCGAAAGAACAGGTCCTGCGGTCACTGGCCTTTTCTTATCGGGACCGTCGTCGTAGGAAACGGATGTTCCGGAGGTTGTGGGTCACCAGGATCGGCGCAGCAGCGCGCCAGAACGGCCTCTCGTACAGCCAGTTTATTCACGGCCTCAGGGTTGCTGGCCTTGATTTGAACCGCAAGATTCTAGCGGACATTGCAGTCCGCGACGATGCGGATTTCAAGAGGCTGGCCGAAACTGCCCGTCAGGCCATTGGCTGACAGACTTTCACCTTCCATTCCGAGCCATGCAATCAGATCGGGTCGAGGAGATTTGGCGACAGTTCGTCGACGATCTTACCAAGGCAGGGTCTCTCCGGGATGTGGCTGAAGTCCGAGGCAAGTATCTGAGTCGCCAACGTGGCCTCGTTACGCTCCAGATGCGTGGCCTGGGAAGCGCGCCGAAAGAGGATCGGCCGGTTATTGGGCAGGCGCTCAATGACCTCCAGCGGCGAGTCGAGGAAGCCCTGGCCGCCCGCCAGGCAGAGCTGGAAGAAAGCGAGGTGGTTTCCCGCCAAGACGCGCTGGACAGAACTCTTCCGGAAGTCCCCGTCGAAGTCGGTCACATCCACCCTTTACGGAGACTGGCCCGAGAGATGGAGGAGATCTGTGTCGGAATGGGCTTCGAACTGCTTGACGGACCGGAAGTCGAGTCTGAGTACTATAACTTTGAAGCCCTGAATATTCCGGAGGGACACCCGGCCCGGGACAGTCAGGACACTTTCTACCTGCCGGGCCGAATGCTCTTGCGGACTCATACCTCGCCGGTGCAGATCCGGACGATGGAGCAGCGAACGCCGCCTCTCCGCATTGCCGTGCCGGGCAGGGTCTTCCGACGGGACGCCGTAGATGCCACCCACAGCCCGATGTTTCATCAACTGGAAGCACTGGTCGTGGACGAAGGCATTACCTTTGCCGATCTCAAGGGAACACTAGAGGTATTTCTCCGGTCACTCTTCCTAAAGACGACCGAGATTCGCCTGCGTCCCAGCTTTTTCCCCTTTGTAGAGCCCGGGGCAGAAGTGGATATCAGTTGCCCCTTCTGTAAGGGTGAGGGGTGTCGGGTGTGTAAACGGACGGGCTGGATCGAAGTTCTGGGAGCCGGCATGGTGCATCCCCGGCTGTTTGAAAAAGTCGGATACGATTCCCGACGCTACACTGGGTTTGCGTGGGGGATGGGGATCGATCGACTGGCCATGCTCAAGTACCAGATTCCTGATATGCGTCTACTTTTCGAGAACGATATTCGGTTTCTGCAGCAGTTTTGAAGACTCGAGCTGCTAGTGGAAAGGCCACGCCATGAAGGTCTCTTACAATTGGCTTTGTGACGTTCTCGACCTGAAGGCGGACGATCGATCTCCGGATGAGGTTGCCATCGCCCTGGCCCGGATCGGGTTTGCCCTGGAGGGTCTTGAGGAGTACGGCCAGGACGTTGTGTATGACCTCGAGATTCATGCCAACCGACCGGATTGTCTGAATCACCGGGGTATTGCCCGGGAACTCGGTGCGCATTACGGAGCAACGCTACAGCTTCCCGATTTGACTCCTCCGCCGGGAGGGGATCAAGAGATTCCGGCGTCGATCGCCATTCAGGATAGTGACCTGTGCCCCCGATACACGGCACGGCTGATTGAAAACGTCAAGGTGGAGACGTCGCCCGACTGGTTGCGGCAGCGGCTGGAGGGTCTCGGGCAGAGGCCCATCAACAACGTCGTCGACATTACGAATTACGTCATGCTCCACATCGGGCAACCCCTTCATGCCTTTGATTTCGAACGGCTGCAAGGAGGATCGATCCTGGTTCGCAGATCTCGGCCCGGGGAAAAGCTAAAGACTCTGGACGGCGAAGAGCGGGAGCTGGACAACGAGATGCTCATGATTTGTGATGCCAGGCAGCCGGTGGCCATCGCCGGGGTCATGGGAGGTCTCGAGAGTGAAGTCAGTGGAGAAACATCGACTATTCTCCTGGAGAGTGCCTACTTCAGTCCTCTCCAGGTACGGCGCACCTCCAAGCGGCTGGGAGTCAGTACTGAGGCCTCCTATCGCTTTGAACGGGGTAGTGATCCCGATCTACCACCCCTGGGTCTCAACCTGGCGAGCCACATGATCGAAGAGATCGCCGCGGGCTCCCAGTGCCGCGGGCCGGTGCTGGACGAGTATCCAGAGCCGATTCAAAGGACCGCCATCCATCTTACTTCCGACCGCATCCGCCTGGTTACCGGCATTGATATCAAGGACGAAAAAGTCGAGAGAATCCTGGACTCCCTGGGGTTCGAAGTGGAGGGTGAGGGCGGTGATTGGGAGGTGGTACCGCCGGGCTTCCGCGCGGATGTTGCCCTGGCGGCCGACCTCGTCGAAGAAGTACTGCGTCACCACGGCTATGATCGAGTGGAGAGTACGTTTCCCGTCAGCAAGGGAACCGGAGCCTTCCTTTCAACCAGAAAAAAACAGCGCCCTCTAATTGAGCTCCTGGTGGGCCAGGGTTTTTCGGAAGCGATCAATGTGGCTTTCACGGATCCCGAGAGGGAAACAGGATTCTGGGAGGAGGAGACCGACATGGTGGCGGTGGACAACCCGCTCACCGAGGAACACACGCACTTGCGGAAGGGTCTGCTGCCCGGTCTCGTGGAGTCCATCCGGCGCAATACCTATCGTGGAAGGACGCAGGTCAAGCTCTTCGAACTGGGGAAGGTCTTCCGGATGGTGTCCCAGGGAATTGCGGAAGAAACCCGCCTGGGGCTGGCGGCTACAGGCCTGAGTCAGGCCCAGCACTGGCAAAGTCCAGGGGACGATCGAGCCTTCTCGCTTTTCCATCTGAAGGGTGTCGTGTCGCAGCTGACCCACGGATTGGGCGGGACAGTCAAGTATCGAAAGACAGAGCGGATGTTTCTCGAGGAAGGGAGCGAAATCTCCGTAGAACTGGACGGTCGGGAGATCGGAATCCTGGGCATTCTGGCGGCTGACTTGCGGCAACCTCTGCGCATTTCGAGGGCGTTGGTCGTGGCCGAGTTATCACTTGATCCATTTTACAGTAAACGCTTGCTGGACCCGAGTTTTCAGGAAATCCAGAAATACCCGTCTGTGGAATCCGATCTCTCCTTCGTGGTTGACACGGGGATTGATTTCGATAGAATTGCAGAAGTTGTTCAACAATTGAATATCCCCGAACTTCGGGGTGTTCATCTGATTGACCTCTATCGCGGCCCAAAGCTTCCCGTCGGAAGGATTAGCCTGACTGTGAGGCTAACTTTTGCAAACCTGGAACGGACCTTGACGCAAGACGAAGCGAACGGATTTAGCCAGCAAGTGTTTGCTGAATTAGCCGCTCGTTTTGGCATTGAGGCTCGTTCGTAACTTGCTGCCCATGTCGGTTGCTGAGAAGACAGTCCTCACTGAAGTTGAAGAGGTGGCCGTTCAGCTTGTTGAACGGTTTCGCAGTATCCGTGAAGATAACGTGAATCTCAAGCAGCAGGTAACCGAATTGCAACAGGATTTGGAGGTGCTTGAAAGGGATTTTCGTGGAAAGTGTGATCAGGTGAAGTTATTGGCAAAGGATCGAAAGAAGACTCTGTCCAGTGTTGAGAGAATGCTGAACTCGTTGGCTACTCTGGAAGGGGATCAAGACTAGACGAAGGCTGGAGACCAGCGCGGCGACCCACATGGAACCGGTACAGGAACAGGTAACCACGGTAACGATTTTCAATCAGACCTTTCGGGTTCGAAGTGGAGACAATCCGGAATACGTTCACGAACTGGCCAGATACGTCGACGAAAAGATGTCGGAAGTGGCGGAGCAGACTCTTACCGTGGATACATTGAAGATTGCTATTCTGGCGGCTCTAAACATCGCTGACGATTACCACTCGTCACGTGAGGAACTGGAGCAACTCGAGCGTCGTGTTTCGGAGTCGACCAGCCGCCTCACAGAGCTTCTGACTTCACCGTTTCAAGAGGTGAACTCGAGTTGACGCCTCTCAAGAGCCTGGGATACACTTCCTTGCTCCCTGCGAGGCCCGTGATGGTTCAGTAGAAATTGAGCCAACAGTTTCTACTTGGGATTTCGCGTCCCACGGCTGTGCGCAGTCGAGGGTAGATGTCCCACCTGCTTGGCGCAGGTTCAATCTTCACGGCCACACGGCTGAGCAGGGTGCTCCATTTTCCCAACAAGCCCTCCCATGGAGAGTCGTTATGTTGGATTCCTCGCCCGCATGGCTGATCCCGGTCGTCCTGGGCGCTGCCGTATTGATCTGGTACTACCTCAAGACTCGAGTCATTCAAGGCAAGCTGGCTGATGCTGAAGCCAGAGCAGAAGAGTTGCGAAAAGGGGCTCTGGAAGAGGGCGAGCGAGTCAAGAAAGAACGGCTGCTGGAGGCCCGCGAAGAAATCCTGGGCTGGAGAACGGATGCCGAGACCGAGATTCGAGACAAGAAGCGAAGCCTGGAAGTCGTTGAGAAGGAATCAAGCGAGATTCAAAGCTCTCTACAGCGCCAGGAGGAATCCCTCCAGCGGCAGCAGAGTGAGGTCGAAGTCGCCCGGGAGAAGCTGGGCCTGGAGCAGCAGAAAGCGGAGAACCTGAGAAGCGAGCTGAATGAATTGCGCTTGGAACAGGTGCAAAGACTTGAATCACTCGCCGGGATCACGGCGGAGGAGGCCAAAAGGAAGCTCTCGAGTGCCATCGAGGATGAGGCCCGTGGGGACGCGGCGTTGCTGGCCAGGAGAATCGAGGATGAAGCCCGTGAGAAAGCCGAGATTGCGGCGCGCAAGATCGTCGTGCAGGCGATTCAGCGGTGCGCTGCCGAGCACGTGGTGGAATCGTCCGTCTCGGTTGTGGACCTGCCCAGCGATGACATGAAAGGACGCATCATCGGTCGGGAGGGACGGAATATTCGTGCCCTGGAACAGGCTACCGGTGTGGATCTGATCGTGGATGACACCCCCGAGGCTGTGATCCTGTCGGCGTTCGATCCACTGCGCCGGGAGATTGCCAGGCAGACGATCGAGAAGCTGATCCAGGACGGACGCATTCATCCGGCACGAATTGAGGAAGTCGTCAGCAAGGTTGCTGAAGATATGGACAAGGCGCTTCTCGTTGAAGGGGAGCAGACCGCCTTCGAACTCGGTATCCATGACATGCACCAGCAGCTTCTGGTCCATGTGGGACGACTCAAGTATCGGACCAGCTATGGTCAGAATGTCCTGGCCCACAGCCGCCAAGTCGCCTTTCTGGCGGGTCTGATGTCGGAAGAGGTCGGAGCCAACACCCGAGTGTGCGTCCGCGGGGGCCTCCTTCACGACGTCGGAAAAGCTGTGGATCAGCAGCTCACCGGAACTCACCTTCAACTGGGCCTGGAGCTGGTCAAGAAATACGGCGAGTCTCCGCAAGTGATTCATGCCGTGGAAGCCCACCACTTTGATGTCCCGTTCGACACGATTGAGGCCGTGCTCGTGCAGGCTGCCGATGCGGTTTCAGCGGCCAGACCCGGGGCCCGGCGTGAGGTGTTGGAGAACTATGTCCGACGCCTTGAGCAGCTGGAGGAGATCGCGTCTTCTTTCCAGGGCGTGGCCAAGGCGTTCGCACTTCAGGCTGGGCGAGAAGTCAGAATCATTGTCGAGAGCAGCGAGGTGTCCGATGAGCAGGCCTTCTGGATCAGCAAAGACATCGCAAAGAGAATCGAGAAGGAAGTGAAATACCCGGGCCAGATCAAGGTCACTGTGATCCGCGAGATGAGGGCCGTCGACTATGCGAAGTGAAATCAAATGTGGAAGGCGCCTCAGGGCTGCGCCCGGGAGGATTTAAACGGCCGCCTCCCCGAGCCGCCTCCCACTTTCTCACCGTTTAGCGGATGAGGCCCAGCCACTCGATGGACCTGGCCTTGCCATCAGCAGGATCGACCTCCAAAACCACCGAGGACAGCTGTGGCTGCAAGGTCTCTGGGTGCAGGCGCCCCGGGAGTCCCGTCAAGAATCGTTCGATGGCCTGCTCCCGAGACATGCCGATGACCGAATCATAGGAACCGCTCATGCCCGCATCCGTCATGTAGGCAGTTCCGCCGGGGAGAATCCTGGCATCGGCCGTGGGTACATGCGTGTGTGTTCCAATCAGGGCGGAGACCTTCCCGTCGAGAAACCACCCCATGGCCATCTTCTCCGAGGTGGCTTCTGCGTGAAAATCGACCACGATCACGGCTACTTGTTCGGGAAGACCTGCCAGAATTTGCTCCGCAGCCTGAAATGGACAATCGATATTGGGCATGAAGATTCTGCCTTGAAGACTGATGACACCGACAGGTATTCCAATCGAGCTGTCGGTTGTCAAGACGCCCTTTCCGGGTAGGTTGCGTGGATAGTTGGCAGGACGCAGAAGGCGGGGTTCGTGATCCAGAAAAGGGTAGATGTCTTTCTGATCCCAGATGTGGTTGCCGGAGGTCATGACATCCACCCCCAAGGCAAACATCTGGCGGGCAAGTTTCGGAGTCAGACCGAACCCGCCCGCTGCATTCTCCACATTGACAATCGTGAAATCCACACGGTGAAGGGACTGGAGGCGGGACAGTTGCTCGCGCAGAACGCGACGACCTCCCTTTCCGACAATATCGCCCACGAACAGAATCCTCATTGTTTCTCTTCCTCGAGGATATCTCTCAGAAACTGACCGGTATGAGAGTTCTCACTGGCCGCGATGACTTCCGGTGGCCCTTCGGCTACCAGACGTCCTCCCCGTTCGCCACCCTCCGGGCCGAGATCGATAATCCAGTCTGCACATTTTATGACATCGAGGTTGTGCTCGATGACGATGACGGAGCCCCCCGCGGCCGTCAGCCGGTTGAAAGCACGGAGCAGTTTCCCAATGTCGTCAAAATGAAGGCCGGTTGTGGGCTCATCAAAAATGAAGAGAGGGTGCCCTTTCGTGCGGCGTGCCATATAAGATGCCAGCTTGATTCGCTGAGCCTCACCTCCGGAGAGCGTGGTAGCAGGCTGACCCAATCTCAAATATCCCAGGCCGACTTCCTCGAGGAGGCGGAGTTTTCGGAGCAGAGCTGTGTGATCCGCAAAAAACCTTCTGGCCTCGGAAACCGTCAAACTCAGGACCTGGTCGATGTTCTTTCCCTTGTAACTGACTTCCAGGAGCTTCTTCTGGTAGCGCTTGCCTCGACACTCTTCGCAGACCAGCCGGACGTCCGCCAGAAACTGCATCTCGATGGTCTCGGTCCCGGCTCCCTGACAGACCTCACAGCGCCCTCCGGGGACGTTGAAAGAGAAGTGCCCGGGACCGAAGTTGCGAGCTCTTGCTTCCCTTAGCGAGGCAAAGATCTTGCGGATGTCGTCAAAGGCTTTCAGATAGGTAACGGGGTTAGAGCGGGGTGTCTTTCCAATCGGCGACTGGTCGACGAGCAAGATATCGCTCAGGAACTCCCAACCCTCGATGGAATCAAAAGCCCCGACTTCCGCCTTCCATTCGTCTCGCAATTTCTTGATTCCCGCGTAGAGAACGTTCTGCACAAGGGTGGACTTGCCCGAACCGGATACACCGGTGACACAGGTGAGGAGTCCCAGCGGAATCTTTACCTCCAGATTCTTGAGGTTGTTCTGCCGGGCTCCACGCACCATCAGGCTGCGGTGGTTCACGGAGCCGCGAAACACAGGCGTGGGCACACGCAACTCCCGGCTGAGGTATTTCCCGGTGATCGAGTCTGCATTCTCGAGCAGAGACTGGAGGCTCCCGGAGTGAACGACTTCTCCTCCCAATTCGCCGGCTCCCGGGCCCATGTCGATAATCTGATCGGCAGCACTAATCATCTCTCGCTCATGTTCCACAACCACCACGGTGTTGCCCAGATCTCGGAGACGGCGGAGAATGTGGATCAGCTTCAGCTCATCGCGTGGATGCAGGCCTACGGTGGGCTCGTCCAGAACATAGAGAGTTCCGATCAGGGCAGATCCGAGTGAGGCGGCCAGGTGGATTCTCTGCATTTCGCCACCGCTCAGAGTCGAGGTCAGGCGGTCAAGTGCCAGGTACTCCAGACCGACTTTGACCAGGAATCCAACTCGCTTGGAGATTTGCTCGTGCAGCTGGCGGGCTACCGCCTGCTGCTCGGGCGGCAGTTCGAGAGTGGAAAAGAAATCCCAGAGGTGGGCAATGGGAAGTGCTGTCAGCTGACTGATCCGGTGCGCCCCGACTGTGACGTCCTGGGCGTCCTGGCAGAGTCGCTCGCCGAAACAGTCTGGACAGCGCGTGTAACCGCGGTAACGGCTGATCAGGATCCGGACGTGCATTTTGTATTTCTTGCGCTCTAGATAGCGAAAGAAGCCCTTGACACCGGGGAAAGAATCCGTCCCCTCCCAGACCCGGTTGCGGACGGCATCAGGCAGGTCAGCGTAACTTGTTGAGGGGTCGATCCCTTGATCCCGGACGAAGTCCACCAGGTGCCTTTGAAAGCCTTTGTACTTGGGCTTCGTGAAGGGCTCAACGGGGCCGCTGTAGATGGAGACAGACCAGTCCGGGATCACCAGATCGGGATCGATGCTGATGGTGTTTCCGAAGCCCTGGCAGGTGGGGCAGGCCCCGTAGGGATTGTTGAAAGAAAAGAGGCGTGGTTCGAGCTCACGGTAAGTGATCTGGCAGTACTGGCACTCGAGACGTTCGCTGAAGTGGAGAACTTCAGAGGAGCCGCTGGGATCTGAAATCAGAACCTCGACGACTCCATTGCCCTCGGCAAAGCAGGATTCGATCGAATCGGCCAGTCGGTCTCGGACATCAGCATCCACCACCAGCCGGTCAATCAGGATTCGCGATGTTTTCAGCTGATCCTCAGTGAGGGTCACCTGCGCTGACAGCTGCAGGATCTTGCCTGGCTTCTCGGGATTCAGGAGTAGACGATGGTAGCCGTGTCGCACCAGGTTCTCCACGAGCGCGGAGGCTGCTAACCCTTGCTTCGAATGACTGTTCAGATCCATTCTGCTGAGCTCGTAGGGAAAGACGAGCGTGAGACGCGTTCCCTCCGCTAGTCCGAGCAGTTCCTCCACCACATGATCGGAAGTGTCACGTCGAACCGGCCGCTGGCAGGAGCGGCAGTGGATCTGGCCAACGCGAGCATAGAGGAGTCGCAGGTAATCGTAAATCTCCGTAACTGTACCCACCGTCGAGCGGGGGTTTCGAGTGGTGCTCTTCTGCCGGATGGAGACTCCCGGACGGATCCCGATAATCTCCTTGACCCGGGGTTTCTGGAGTCTCTCCAGAAACTGTCTGGCATAGGCCGACAGCGACTCCACATAACGCCGTTGACCCTCCGCGTAGAGGATGTCGAAGGCGAGGGTGGATTTGCCCGAACCACTCACACCAGTGATGACGGTTAGCTGGTTGTCAGGGATCGTGACATCGATGTTCTTGAGGTTGTTCTGTTCGGCCCCCCGAACAATGATGGGGCCCTCACTTGATCTCTTTTCCGGCATAGACCAAAGGGATCAGTCTAGCATGGTAGTTTTCCGGGCGCTTCGGTTCCGGTCAAACTTGAGGTTCGCAACTGCATGTTATAGTTGGGCCCCATGCGCATCACATCGGTACGGCCTAAACTGGCTCTACCCGGGGGAGTTATTCAGATCGGACTTGAGGGGCTGTCGAATCCCGCTGAAGTGGAGATCTCCATCGGCGGAGAGCCGGCCAGCCCGGTGGCAGCTTCTCCTTCGCGGTTAACGGTGAGAGTGCCGGAGAATCCTCTGGACGGACAGGTTGAAGTCGTCTCCGGGGAAGACCACGACGTCACTGAGATCACAGTGGGGCAGCTTCTGGTAACTGACTTGCACTCGGTGGGGAATCCGGTGGTTGACAACCATGGAAAGATCTATGCCACTTTCAGCGGAACCCGAGGAGAGAAAGTTCCGTTCAGCGTGTTTGTGATCGCCAGCGATGGAACCAAAGAGCCCTTTCTTGCCGAGATAATGAATCCCACTGGACTGGCTTGGGGACCCGATGAGTGTCTGTACATTACAAGCCGGCACACAGGGACTGCCTACAGATCCACACTCGACAAGCGGGTTGAAAAATATGCTGACGGGCTGGGCCTGGCCACGGGACTGGCCTTTGACTCCGCCGGGAATCTTTTCGTTGGTGACCGCGGTGGTCTTGTTTACAGGGTGGCCGGCGACCGGAGCGTCTCGGTGTTCTCGGAGCTGGAGCCGAGCATCTCCGCCTACCACTTTGCCATGTCCGCCGACAACCATTTGTATGTTTCAGGCCCTACTCTCTCGACCCAGGATTGCATCTACAGGATCGGTGACGACGGCGACCCGCAGGTCGTTTTCCGGGGACTGGGACGACCTCAGGGGATGGCATTCAGTCCCGACGGAAACCTCCAGATCGTAGCCTCTTACCGGGGAACGAGGGGCGTCTTTACCCTCTCCAACGGAGGTCTGGAACACACCATTGCGGCTCCGATGATGGTTGGACTCGCCTACAGTCCAGACGGCTCAAAACTGTTCCTCTCAAACAACAGCAGTCTTTTCGAACTGGCTGTGTAGTTCCTCGCAAGGCTGGATGAGTTTTCAGTTCAGCGTCCATCATCGGAATGGTCGGGCCCGCAGCGGTACTCTGGAGACCGGCCATGGACGAGTCCGAACGCCCGTCTTCATGCCGGTTGGGACGGCCGGGACCGTGAAGGCGATGACCCAGGAATGGCTGCAGGAGCTGGGGGCTGAAGCGCTTCTTTCAAACACGTATCATCTCTATCTCCGGCCAGGCTCAGAGCTGATCGCACGAAGCGGAGGTTTACATCAGTTCATGAGCTGGAAGGGGGCAATCCTGACCGACAGTGGTGGATATCAGGTCTTCAGCCACCGTGAGTTGGCCCGCATCTCGGAAGAGGGAGTCAAGTTTCGATCTCATCTGGATGGGAGTGCCCACTTCATTACTCCTGAGCTCTCCGTTCAGATCCAGGAACAGCTCGGCGCTGACATCATCATGGCTTTCGATGAATGTACGCCTTACCCCGTGACGCAGGCAGAAGCCCGGGAATCGATGCTGAGATCCATGCGCTGGGCTCAGCGCTCGCGCTCGGCACACAACGATCAGCGTCAGATTCTGTTTGGAATCATGCAAGGGAGTATCTATCCCGAGCTGCGACGGGAGAGCCTGAAGAAGCTCAACGAGATCGGGTTTGGGGGACTGGCTCTGGGCGGGTTCAGTGTCGGTGAACCCAGGGATCTGATGTTCGAGATCCTGGACCAGCTTTCCGACGAACTGCCTCCCGATCAGCCTCGCTATCTGATGGGAGTGGGAACTCCTCTGGATCTGTTGCAGGCTGTGCAACTGGGAATGGACATGTTCGATTGTGTCCTTCCGACCCGGAACGCCCGCAACGGCATGTTGTTTACGAGGCGCGGACAGCTAAGAATCAAGAATTCACGGTACAAGGATGATGAGCGGCCGGTTGACTCCAACTGTGAATGCTTCGTGTGTACCCGCTACTCGCGAGCCTATCTCCGCCATCTCTTTGTTTCGGGCGAGATTCTGAGTAGCGTGCTCAACACCTTTCACAACCTTCACTTCTATCTGGAATTGATGCGCAGCATGCGCAAAACGATTGAACTGGGGACCCTCGACTCATTTGCACGGGACTTCAGCGAGCAATATTCCTCGGGTTGCTGAACTCTGCTATACTCTGTTGTTTTATTTGGAGGGCGTCTCTTCTATGGGGTTCTTCTTGGCCCAGCAGGGTGCTGGATCGGGGGCAAGCTCACTGGTCAGTCTGTTCCCGATTGCCCTGATCATCCTGATCTTCTACTTCATCATGTATCGCCCTATCCGGCAGCGTCAGAAGAGTCTGGAGACGATGATTGCCAGGCTGGAGAAGGGCGATCGAGTCATCACAACCGGTGGGGTTTATGGGACTGTGGTGGATGTCAAGGAGCACACTATCATGCTCAAGATCAGCGATCAGGTGAAGATCAAGATCTCCAGAAACGCAATCGCCTCACTTCAAAGCCAATCCGCTCAGACTGCTACCAATTAGTGGACTTCCAGCGTCCAGAACGCTTAAAGCATAGAACATGAACCGGACGACACAATACCGACTCCTGGTGATCATTCTACTGACGGCGGCAAGCGGCTTCGTCTGGTGGCTGAAGGGGATCAATCTGGGACTGGACCTGCAGGGAGGAATTCACCTCATCGTCCAAGTCGAGACCAGCGAGGCGATGGAGGCCGAAGTCGACCAGGTGCGAGAGCGCATTGCCGGCAGGCTGACCGACAAAGAAATCGCTTTTGATCAGGTCGCTGTTACAGAAGGGCTCGGGATCGAAGTCACCGGAGTTCCAGATGCCCAGGACAGTGTTGCCCGGGACGAACTGGAAGATACGATCAACTGGTCCTTGACCGGGTCCAGCAGTGACGGGTTCCGGCTTTCGATGCAGGCCTCGGCGCGCAAAGGTCTGCTGGAGCTCACGGTTCGTCAGGCCCGAGAGGTCATCCAGAAGCGGATTGACCAGTACGGAGTCCGTGAACCCACCATTGCCGTTTACGGTAGTGGCGAAGTGAAAGACCAGATCGTCATTGAGCTTCCCGGGGTAGAGGACTTTGACCGGGTTAAACGCCTCATAGGTGAAACAGCCAACCTCGAGTTGAAGCTTGTGCACCCCGAGCATCCGGAGACATTCCCTTCGCCGGCTCTGGCTGCCCAGGCATTCGGGGGGAAGATCCCCGACGATTATGAGGTACATAAGGTGGAAACCCGTGACCAGGTAGCGCCGGACGGGAGCATCCCCGGGGCCTGCATGGTGCTCAAGAAAGCGGCTGCCATCACGGGTCGCCATCTCAAGAACGCCCAGCGGTCGGAAGACCCCTACACTGGAAAGGCGGAGGTCGCCTTTTTTTTGAACGGCGAAGGAGTCCAGCTCTTCAGCGAGGTGACTTCTCAGAACGTGAACCGGTTCCTGGCTATTGTGCTGGATGACCTCATTCGATCGACTCCCCGCATCGAGGGGCCCATCCGTCAAGAGTCAGCCCGAATCACAGGAACATTTACTCGACAGGAGGCGGAAGATCTGGCTCTGGTCTTGCGCTCGGGCGCACTGCCCGCCAGTATCAGGTTTCTAGAGAACCGACAGATTGGGCCTTCGCTGGGAGCCGATTCGATCCGTAATGGTCTCCATGCCTCGATTTTGGGGCTTGCCCTGGTCGTGCTTGGGATGCTTGTCGTCTACAAAATCTCGGGACTGAACGCCATCCTCTGCCTGATGCTTAACCTCTTCTTTCTGGGTGGCTCGCTCGCCTACCTGGGTGCAACCCTCACCCTTCCGGGAATTGCCGGAGTCATTCTGACGATTGGGATGGCAGTGGATGCCAACATTCTGATCTTTGAACGGATCAAGGAGGAGCTGCTTTCCGGCAAGACGGTGAAAAGTGCCGTATCAGCGGGTTTTGACCGCGTGTTTTCCACGATCATGGACACCAACATTACGACCCTGGTCGCAGCCGTGTTTCTCTATCAGTTTGGAACTGGACCCGTGAAAGGGTTTGCAGTCACGCTGGCTATCGGGCTGGTGGCCAACATCTTTACCGCCACCTTTGTATCCCGCACCGTTTTCAATCTTTTTCTACAGGGCCGGGGAGTGGCCCGGCTTTCGATTTAGCTGTTCGATATCAGATCGGAACAAAGAAGGGACTGGGAGTACTAAACTTTGGAGCAACCCGGCTGAAATGGATATCGTCAAAGACGCCAAGATCGAATGGCTCAGATTCAAGTGGCTCTTCGTAGCGACTTCCTTGCTGCTGGGAGCTGCCGGTGCAGCCTCCCTGCTGGGGAGCGGTCTGAACCTGGGCATTGATTTCACTGGAGGAACCCTGGTCTACGTGAAATTCAAGGAAGCGCCCGATATCGAAAGAGTTCGAAGCGTCCTGTCGGCTGCAGAGTTGAACGCCGAGGGGGTCACGCGCTTCGACGATCCTTCCAAGAATCAGTTGCAGATTCGACTCTCCCGCGTCGCCGACGAAGCGGAAAGAGATCTGAACGAGGACAGTCGCCAGGTGTCTGTGACTCTCAAGCAGGAGTTTGACAGCAGCGCTCCGGCAGATCGGCTCGATCTAAACAATACGAGCGCCTTCGTTTTGACCGGTTGTCTTCGAAATGTTCTTGCGGGTCGGGATTGTCAGCAAGAGGTGTCGGGGAACCTGGTGGCTGAACTCACCAAGGGTGAGGATCCGAACCCAGCGCAGTTGGCCCGGCAGGTGATCGACTACCGCACGGCCCAGGGCGGCATCGTACAGAGCGAGGCTCAGTTTGACGAGATGGGACTCCCGGAAGACATCGCCCGCATACTCAAAGACCATTTCTATCTGGGCAGTTTTAATGTCCTGAGTGTCGAGAGCGTAGGTCCAAAAGTGGGTCGAGAATTGCAGGACAAAGCCCAGAACGCGATCATGTTCTCTCTGATCGGAATCGTGCTCTACATCTGGTTCCGCTTTAAGGGGATCGCCTACGGTCTGGCGGCGATCGTGGCCCTGTTCCACGACGTTCTTATCACCCTGGGTTTTTTCTCCCTTTTCAACAAAGAGATTTCACTGACCGTAGTCGCTGCCCTGCTCACTCTAGTAGGATATTCCATTAACGACACGATTGTCGTGTTTGACCGTGTGCGCGAGAACCTGCGGTTGATGCGCCGCACTGATTTTGCTTCGGTGATCAATACCAGCATCAATCAGACTCTGAACCGCACCATTCTCACTTCAGGTATGACGTTTATGGCGGTCATGGCCTTGTATCTGATGGGCGGAGAGGTGCTGAACGGCTTTTCATTCGCCCTGGTCATCGGAATTCTGGTCGGGACCTATTCTTCCGTGGCGATTGCCAGTCCTATTCTTCACGGGTGGACGCTCAGGCAGCAGAGAAGGCAGGCCCGGGCCTCATGAAAGCGTATTTGCCCGGGTCCAATGAAGCCGGATTCGGGGGAAGTAAAAATGGTTTGTTGACGCGCGTTTTAAGCCATGACGTGCGTCCCAGGTGGAGGCTTGACTCACTCGGAGGCGGGTAGTAACATCACCGCCCTGAGCGGAGAGGAGTTCACTTCAAGGGAACTTCACGTCCGCGAAGAGTCAATCAAGAAGGAGAGGCAGCCGGATGTTTGACGACCTGATCGAATCTTCGTATGGCAGCGAGAGGTTAAAATCGGGGACCTTTGTCGCCTCGCTGGTTGTCCATGCCATAGTCCTGGCGATCATTGTTCTGATTCCGCTGATTTACTATCAGGGGCTTCCCGAACATGAACTGCTGACTTTCCTGGTACCGCCTCCCCCCCCCCCGCCGCCGCCACCTCCACCGCCACCGCCGGCCGCCGCGCCGCGTCCTGTGCAGAAAGTGCAAGTGGTCAGGTTGGATCCAAACAAATTTACGGCTCCGACCGAGATCCCCAAGGACATTCCACCGCCCGTGGACGACATACCGGTGATCTCCAACGTGAACATGTCCGGGCGAAGAGTCCCCGGAGGAGTGCCGGGTGGAGTTGTGGGAGGTGTTCCTGGAGGCGTAACCGGGGGCGTGCTCGGGGGCGTTCCGGGTGCTCCGCCGCCGCCGCCGCCGCCCAAGCCCAAGGCACCCGTGCGAGTGGGCGGGAACGTGCAGAACTCGAAGCTGATTCAGAAGATTGACCCGATCTACCCGGAGCTTGCCAAGAGGGCTCGTGTGGCGGGTATCGTTTTGCTTCAGGTGACCGTGGACGAGCAGGGGATGGTGAGAGAAATAAAGCTCATCCGTGGACATCCGCTGTTGAATCAATCTGCAATTGACGCAGTGCGGCAGTGGAAATACTCACCGACACTGCTGAATGGTGAACCAGTGCCGGTCATCGCAACGGTGACCGTGAATTTCGTCCTCAGGTAAGTATTTGAATTGTGATGACAACCGCTCGAAATTTCATGAGGGCGTAACGGAGGTTTGAGACATGGATTTAGTGGAGATGTGGAATCAGATGGGCTACCTTGCCCAGTCTGTTGTCTGGGTACTGCTCATAATGTCTGTCTGGTCCATCGGAGTGATGGTCGAGCGATTCTTCACCTACCGGGCAGCCCGGAATCAGTCGCGACAGTTCGCTCCCGCAGTCGCCGAGGCGCTGGGGAGGGGAAATTTGGGAGAAGCTCTGGAGATTGCCGAGCAGTACAGCAAGAGCCATCTGGCCAAGGTTGTGCACGCCGGATTACAGGAATTCCAAGCTCACGAGGGCAGCACTGCCAGGATTTCCGGCCTGACGATCGACGCCTCGAAACGGGCTTTACAGCGAGCCACTGCCCTCGGTGTTGAGGAATTCAAGCGGGGTCTGGGAGGGCTGGCAACGATCGGTGCAACGGCTCCCTTCGTAGGCTTGTTCGGTACTACGGTAGGGATCATTAACGCCTTTGCAGGCATGGCCCGGGAGGGCGGAGACACTGGCATTGCAGCCGTTGCGGGCGGGATCTCGGAGGCCCTCGTGGCCACCGCGTTTGGTCTGTTCGTGGCGGTGCCGGCCGTCTGGATGTACAACTATTTCACCTCCAAGATCGAATCTTTCGTGGTGGAGATGGACAACTCGTCCTCAGAGTTGATCGACTATTTCCTGAAGAGGAGGGCCGCCAGAGATGGGCATGACTAGTGGCAGCGGCAGTAGCCTCAGCGACGTCACCTCGGACATCAATGTCACCCCGATGGCCGACATCATGCTGGTGCTGCTGATCATTTTTATGATCACAACGCCGTTGCTCCAGGAGGGCATCAGGGTCAATAAGCCCAAGGCCCGAAATGCCCAGGAAGCTCCCGAAGTGGAGGGCAAGGAAGCCACCACTGTGACCGTCACTCGCAGTCAGGAAATCTATGTCAATGATACGGCTGTTGCTCCCGAGGATCTCCTCGACGAACTGACGGCACGAGTGGCGTTGGCTCCCGAGAAGCCTCTCTTCGTAAAGAGTGACATAGCGGCCCCCTACGGGATGATTGTCAGCATTGTGAACAAGGCGCGTGATTCAGGAGTGGAGCGGATCGGGCTTCTTGTAGATCGAGAGAGGCAGCACGGGAGATAACCCGATATGGCAATGTCAACGGGCATGATTAGGGGCCCCAAATCGGACATCAATATCACTCCGTACATCGATATCCTTCTGGTGCTTCTCATCATCTTTATGGTGATTCAGCCGACGACTCAATACGATCTGCGCGCGCGCGTTCCCAACAAACCGCCCGAAGATCTCCCCGAGAACGTGGTGATCAAGTCCGACGCCATCGTGGTGGCAATCAGCCTTGAGGGAGAGATATCCATTAACAAGGACCCGGTCATTCTGAACCAGTTAGGCACTCGTCTCTTCGATATCTACAGTGCCCGCGCGAATAAAAACATGTTCGTACAAGCTCATAATGAACTCCCGTTTGGAGACGTGATTCGGGTGATCGACTTAGCCAAAGGGGCGGGTGTCGGCGACATTGGACTCATGACCGCGACGCGCTGAGCCTGCGAGAATGTGAAGATGAAGCATCAACTATCCCGGTTTCTGCCCGCTGTGATGATCGGCTCGGCGCTGTCGATGACTGGCTGTGAGATGTGGGATCAGCTGAAAGCCAGGGATCAGTTGAACAAAGGTGTTAAGGCCTACTCGGGTCAGCGCTATGACGAGGCGATCGAGCGCTTTCAGCAGGCCATCGACTACGATCCTCAGCTATTGAACGCCCGGCTGTACCTGGCCACCACGTACCGGGCTCAGTGGACACCCGGTCTCCATACGGACGAGAATGCTCGTTTTTCTGAAAAGGCCATCAAGATGTTCGAAAAGGTCCTGGAGCAGGATCCGGCCAACATCAACGCCATGGCCAACATCGCCGGCATCTACGGTGGCAACGACGAACCCGAGCAGGCCAAGAACTGGTACCGAAAGCGAGTGGAAGTCGATCCCGATAACCCCGAGCCCTTTTACGGAATCGGAACCATCAATTGGAAGCTTGCTCATGACGAGACGGGCATCAACGGAGACGCAGTCAGCTACCTCGAGGAAGAGGACAGGATTCGCGTGGCTGGTCTCGTGGATGAAGGAGTCGAGGCCCTGAAGCAAGCCCTGGCTGTCGATGATGAGTACACCGATGCACTGCAGTATCTGAACCTGATGTACCGGGAGCGGGCTTACCTCGCCTCGGACGAGGAAGAGAAGCGCAAGTGGCAAATCGAAGCCGACAAGCTCGCGCTGCAGGCTCTAGAGTTGCAAAAGCGCCAGGAGGCGGAAGCGGAGCGTGCCCGCCACACCTTTGGGGGTGCCGAGGGACAGTAGCGAACGCAGATCCCTGGCGCGCGACCACGCGCGACCTTCACCACGGACTACCAGCACACTGCGAATTTGGGGCGGCCTTCCGGGCCGCCTTTTTTTTGTGCCGGCAGGATCTCACGAATCCAGCGTTAGGCGAGTCCGGGCGGCTAAGGAACTGCTGGCAAGCGGCACCGAGATGCTACACTGGACGCGGGTCCTGGAATGCTGAGTCTCGAAGAACTTTGCGCTAAAGTGGAAGCCTACGCGCCGACGGCCGACCTGGATCCTCTCCGGGACGCCTACCGCTTTTCAGGGAAGGCCCACCGGGACCAGGTTCGAAAATCCGGGGAGCCCTATTTCTCTCATCCAGTTGAGGTAGCCGTCATCCTGGCCGACATGCAACTAGATGTCGTGTGCGTCTCAGTGGGCCTGCTTCACGATGTAGTCGAAGACACCCTGACCACTGTAGAGCGGATTCAGGAACTCTTTGGAGAAGACATCGCCAGCCTGGTCGATGGCGTGACCAAGCTGAGTCAGATCCAGTTCTCCTCGAAGAAAGAGAAGCAGGTGGAGAACTTCCGCAAGCTTCTCCTGGCGATGGTGGACGACATCCGCGTCATCCTCGTGAAGCTCGCTGACAGGCTGCACAATATGCGAACTCTGCGTGCCATGTCCGATGAAAAGCAGAAGTCTATTGCCCGGGAGACGATCGAAATTTACGCGCCCATCGCTCATCGGTTGGGAATCGCCAGGATTCGCGGCGAGTTGGAGGATCTCGCCTTTAGCTACCTGGATCCGGCATCCTTCAAACGGCTCGAAGATCAAGTGAGCAAGAAGCTGGCCCACAGCGACGGCTTTATCCGCGGTGTGATCAAACGCATTGAATCGACATTCCAGGATCAGGGAATCGAAGCGATCGTTCAGAGCCGGATCAAGCGTCCCTACAGCATCTCTGCAAAGATGAAGCGACAGCAAATCGAACTGGATCAGGTGTACGACTTCTACGCTTTCCGATTGATTCTGCCGTCAATCCAGGATTGCTACACCGCACTTGGGGTTATCAACAACATGTGGAATCCGGTTCCGGACAGGATCAAGGATTACATTGCCATTCCCCGTCCCAATATGTACCAGTCTCTCCATACCACCGTTTTGAGTCAGAGTGGCCAGCCTTTCGAAGTTCAGATCCGTACGCCCGGGATGCACCGGATCGCAGAGGAGGGAATCGCTTCTCACTGGAAGTACAAGGAAGGGATCCAGGCTCAGGCCGAGGAGACGCAGTTCGGCTGGTTGAGGCGGGTGCTCGAGTGGCAGAAGGAAGTCCAAGATCCCCATCAGTTTCTAAGCAACCTCAAAATCGATCTGTACCCCAAAGAGGTGTACATCTTCACTCCCAAGGGAGAAGTGAGAACCCTGGCGAAGGGTTCTACGCCGGTGGACTTTGCCTACTCGATTCACACAGAGATCGGTCACCGCTGCCTGGGTGCCAAGATCAACGGTCGACTCCTGCCCCTCAAGTCACGTCTGAAAAGCGGCGACCGGGTTGAGATCCTGACATCGAATCAGAGCAGGCCCAGGAGGGGTTGGCTGGAGTTCGTCAAAACGTCGAAGGCCCGCAACGCAATTAGGCGCTGGCTCAACCAGAGGCAGCGGGAACACGCGGAAGCTCTGGGGAGAAAGCTCTACGAAAAAGAAGCGCGAAAGTATGAGATCAGTACTAAGCGATACAGCAAGAAACTGAAGGAGCTGCTTCCAACCTGGAACTTTAAAGAGACGGAGGACCTCTACGCCGCCCTGGGGTTCGGGAAGCTGCCTGCCAGCGTGGTCATCAAGCAGCTGGCCCCAGAGCGAACGAGCGAGAAAGCGGAAAGCGAAGAATCGAGACTGGGAAAGGTGGCTCGAAGGGTGCTGGGGCGCCAGGATGACGGAATCCTGGTGCAGGGGGAATCAGATCTGATGGTGTCGCGAGCAAAGTGCTGCAACCCGATCCGGGGTGAGGAGATTATTGGCTACATTACTGTGGGGCGGGGAATCTCAGTTCACGCCCCCACTTGCCGCAATGTGGAAAATCTTCTCTTGAATCCGGAGAGAACGATCGCGGTGGAGTGGGCCTCCGACACCGAAGAAGACCGCTACGCGGTTCCGCTGAGAATCTACACAGAGGACCGGAGGGGGATGCTGGCCGATATCTCGAACGCCATCTCCAACATCAAGACTAACATCGTTAGCGCAACAGCCGATACCGTAGAGGGGAGGTTCGGGCTGTTCGATTTGACGGTAGAGGTCACGGACACGGCGCACCTGGATCGGGTCGTCAATGTGATCAAGGGCATAGAAGGTGTTCGCGATGTGGATCGATCGGGCAACCGGGCCAGGGAGGCCGGCGCCTAGCTGTCATGAAACAGGCATTCATTGTTTCCGCGTGTCGTACGCCCATGGGTCGGTTTCTGGGCTCCTTGAAAGGGTTCTCGGCGGTGGATCTGGGGCAGAAGGTGGTGGCCGAGGCGGTGGGCCGTGCAGATCTTTCCGCCGAACAGGTGGATGAGGTCATTCTGGGAAATGTTCTCTCCGCCGGGCTGGGACAGAACCCGGCACGACAGGCTGCTCTGGGAGCCGGGCTTGCGACCTCGGTCGCAGCACTCACGATCAACAAAGTGTGCGGCTCGGGACTGAAGTCAGTTACGCTGGCCGCCCAGGGTATCCAGGTAGGTGATATCGAGGTGGCTGTGGCGGGGGGTATGGAGAGTATGACGAATGCCCCTCACCTGCTTGTGGGTGCTCGAGAGGGATATCGAATGGGCACTGCCAGGGCCGTCGACTCGATGATCCATGACGGTTTATGGGAGGCCTATCACGACTACCACATGGGGAACACAGCCGAGGTGGTTGCTGACCGTTACTCGGTTGGGCGCGGCGAGCAGGACGCCTACGCTGCGGAATCTCACAGGCGGGCGGCCCAGGCCGCCAGCGGCGGTCTGTTCAAGCAAGAGATCCTTCCTCTTGAAATCCAGCAAAAGAAGGGAGATCCGATTCCTTTCGACCAGGATGAGGGACCCCGGCCCGACACTTCCCTTGAGTCACTGGCCCGGCTCAGGCCCGTGTTCCAGGAGGGGGGAACGGTCACCGCCGGGAATTCCTCGCAGATCAGCGATGGCGCAGCGGCGGTGGTTGTCATGTCCGAAGAGGCGATACAGGAGGCCGACCGCAGACCAATGGCTCGAGTTGTGGCAACTGCTACGTCGGGCGTCGATCCTGAAATGGTCATGATGGCGCCTCAGGGAGCCATCGAGAAGGTTCTGCAGCGGGCCGGTTGGCGCGACGATCAGGTGGATCTCTATGAAGTCAACGAAGCGTTCTCCGTTCAGTCGGTGGCTCTGTGCAAAGAGATCCCGCTCGATCACCGGAGACTCAATGTACACGGAGGTGCTGTAGCTCTGGGCCATCCCATCGGAGCGAGTGGTGCCAGGATTCTGGTCACCCTTCTGCATGCGCTGAAGAACCGAAAGGCCACACGCGGAGTTGCCGCTCTCTGCCTGGGCGGGGGTAACGGTGTGGCCATGGCTGTCGAGATGGTCTAGCGCCTCGCTGTTTCACACTTTCAAAGGGTAGCGGCGTTTATAGAGAGTGGAGACGTATGAAGATCGGAGTGGTCGGGGCCGGAACCATGGGAAGCGGAATCGCTCAGGTGGTAGCCTTCCATGGCCATCAGGTCTATCTGTGCGATAGCGAACCATCCTCTCTGAAAAGGGCTGTGCTGCACATCGAGAAAAGCCTGGGCCGGATCGTTAAAAAGATGGATACGCCCGATCAGATGCGGGTCGACTGGGACGCAAAAGCGGGCTTGGTTTCTATGAGTATTCAGGCTGAAAAGGGGAGTGAACAAAGGGTGAAAACTGTCGGCATTTTGTGCTAGACTTCCTGAACTGAATTCACCCTGTCCCTGACAGCGATCAGCGGATCTGGAAGTCGGAAAGGTACAACACGTATGGCTGATAAGAATCAAGACAAGCAACGGGCCATTGATATGGCGCTGGGTCAGATCGAGCGCCAGTTCGGAAAAGGCTCGATCATGAAACTGGGCGATCGAACCACTCTCAGAGTGCCCGTGATCTCTTCCGGTTCGATTGGTACGGATGCGGCGCTGGGAATCGGCGGGTATCCCCGAGGTCGAGTGGTCGAGATTTATGGTCCCGAGTCGAGCGGGAAGACGACCCTGGCACTGCATGCCATTGCCGAGGCTCAAAAGAAAGGGGGCACGGCTGCGTTCATTGACGCCGAACATGCGATGGACGCGGAGTACTCCCGTAACCTGGGTGTGGACATTGATGCCCTTCTGGTTTCCCAGCCCGATTCTGGTGAACAGGCACTCGAGATCGGCGAAATGCTGGTACGAAGTGGTGCCATTGACATCCTGGTAGTCGATTCCGTGGCAGCCCTGGTTCCCAGCGCCGAGTTGGAAGGCGAAATGGGAGACTCCTTCGTTGGACTTCATGCGCGGCTGATGTCTAAAGCAATGCGTAAGCTGACGGCGATTGTTTCCAAGTCGAACACCTGTCTGATCTTCATCAACCAGATTCGTGAAAAGATCGGTGTTATGTTTGGAAGCCCGGAGACGACCACAGGTGGCCGGGCGCTCAAGTTTTATTCCTCGGTGCGAGTCGACATTCGTCGGATCGGAGCCATCAAAGAAGGGGAACAGACAATTGGAAATCGGACCAGGGCGAAAATCGTCAAAAACAAGATGGCACCTCCCTTTCGGCAGGCGGAGTTCGACATTATGTTCGGTCTGGGCATCTCGAAGAACGGGGAGATCCTCGACCTCGGTGTCAACAACCGGGTAGTCGAGAAGAGCGGTTCCTGGTTTTCCTACGGTGGGGAGCGCCTGGGTCAGGGACGGGAGAACTGCAAGCAGTTTCTTCTCGAGAACCCTGATATTGCCGCTGAGATTGAGGAGAAGATCAGGATGGCCCTGGGACTGATTCAACCGCAATTGAAGGAGGTGGAGGGGGGCAAGTCCTCCTGAATGTTTCCCAGGTGCGCGATCTGACCGGGATGGTCGTACCCGTCTACTTTGATCCATCCGTGGAGGAGGAGATGGTCCGGCAGATCCTTGGGGCCACCCTCAGCGACCAGAATCTCTTTCTTGAGCCCGGTCGGGTTGTGTTCGTTGTCGACCGCGATACGGCGGCTGAGCGAATCCTCGAAGAACTCCGCGCAGACCTTCAGCTTGGTTCTTGGACGGTTCGCCTGGAGCGGAATCAGGGCAAGATGGGAGCCGTCCGGGAGGGGCTGCAAAGGTTGCTCCAGGAGCCCGTCCGTTACCTGGTGACACGGGATTGCGACGGAGATCATGTACTCGAGGACCTGGGCAGGATGGTGCACCTGGCAGAGGAGATGCGCAAGGCGGTTCCAGGCCGAGCGATCTCTGTTTTTGGGAGCCGTCCTTCCCTGGAGAGACCGATGGAATGGGTTCGCAAAGAATGGGAGATCCTGACGAACGGCATATTCGAGAGTGTGACGGAATTCCTGCTGGCAGGCGCGGGCAGAGTTTTGGACCGTCGTTATTGGAACGGGTACCCGCTGGATTTGCAGAGTGGCTATCGGCTCTACGATCGGACCGGGGCCGAGCTTGCGGTGCGTTCGATGGAGCGGCTGCCCGACGAACGGACAACCTATCTCATGGCCTGTGAAGTGGTTCCTTTTCTAGAGATTTCACTGGAAAACGGATTCGTAGGACAGGTTCAGCGTATGACCTGCGTCGAGCAGCCGGTTTCCAGCTTCAAGAACATCGACTTTGCCGCCTCCTACGGCCAGCTCCTGGCGTTTCTGAGAGACCTTTACAAAATCGACTCGGCTTTGCTGCTGCGTGTCTTTGACAATCACATGCTTGGGTCAGAGATGTTCTTCAGCAGCGCCCGACCGGAGATTCTGAAGTGCCGGGATTTACTGGGTGGCGCCGACCTTCCAATACACCAGCCTTCCATCATGTGATTGGCAAATCCAAACCCTCATGGCTCGTTCCCTCTGTTATTTAGCGCTTGCCCTTGGAACGTTCTTTGCTTTCCCGGGTGAGACCAGGGCTGGGGCCGAGGTTCAACATGAGGTGGGGCCCAACCTCATCATTATCATCGCCGATGATATGGGATATGGCGACCTGGGTAGCTACGGTCATCCCAGCATCCGGACCCCCGAGCTCGACCGCATGGCCCGGCAGGGCATGAAGTTTACACAGTTTTACGTGGCATCTTCGGTTTGCACTCCCAGCCGCGCAGCTCTCTTGACGGGTCGCTATCCGATCCGGAGCGGTCTCACCAGGGTGCTCATTCCCAGTTCAAGCGGTGGCCTGCCAGCGGACGAGATCACCCTGGCCGAGGCTCTCGGAGACGAGGGATATGCCACGGCGTGTGTTGGCAAATGGCATCTGGGATGGCAGCGCAAGTACCTCCCGGGCAGCCACGGTTTCGATCAATACTACGGAGTGCCATATTCCAATGACATGAGCCCCGGCACGCAACCAGGCAATCCGGTCTTCAAGGACGCGCCACCGACACCGGTCATCCGCAACTTCACGGTCACTAATCCGGACAGGGAGCCTGATCAGAGTCTGTTGACACGACAGTACACCCAGGAGTCTCTGACCTTCATCAGGCGGCATGCGGGGAAACGTCCTTTCTTCCTGTACCTGGCTCACACCATGCCCCATGTCCCTTTGTACGCCAGCAGGGATTTCGAAGGGCGCAGCAGCAGGGGGCTTTATGGGGATACGGTCGAGGAGATTGACTGGTCTGCAGGCCAGATCCTGCAGACTCTTGATCAACTGCACAAGGGGATCGATGACAACACGCTGGTGGTCTTCACCTCGGACAACGGGCCGTGGTTGAGCCAGAGGCTGAACGGAGGTTCGGCGGGTCCCTTCTTTGAGGGCAAGGTGAGCACCTGGGAGGGCGGATTTTCCACTCAGTGTGCCAGAAGAGCTGTCTTTCCTTCAGCCCTGGCAACGCTGTCAGTTTCACCTGAGCCAGATTCAGCAATACGCCCGCCGATCCCCAACGGCCGCCATCGCCACTAAGATCAAGTCGGGTGCGGGCCAGACCCCACTGCCTTCGGCACCACTATGGACCTGTTCACGTCTTTCATTCATCACCGCTGTCGTCGAGGAGATTCACGAAGACTGGCTGATCGGGAAACAGTACCTCAGCCTGGTCGATTTCAAACCACAGGAAGGGTCAAATTACAGAAAAACAGTTGCTTAGCCTTTCGACAGCAGCAGGGGGCTTTATGGGGATACGGTCGAGGAGATTGACTGGTCTGCAGGCCAGATCCTGCAGACTCTTGATCAACTGGGGGATCGATGACAACACGCTGGTGGTCTTCACCTCGGACAACGGGCCGTGGTTGAGCCAGAGGCTGAACGGAGGTTCGGCGGGTCCCTTCTTTGAGGGCAAGGTGAGCACCTGGGAGGGCGGTTTTCGTGTGCCTGCCATTTTTCGCTGGCCCGGTAAGATCAAGTCGGGTGCGACCACCACTGCCTTCGGCACCACTATGGACCTGTTCACGACTTTCATTCTCCTGGGAGGAGGAAGGGTCCCCTCAGACCGCGACATCGACGGCCAGGATCTTACACCCGTTCTGTTGCACAACCAGCCGGGGCGAGAACCTCTCCTGTATTACTACTTCGCGGATGAGCTGTGGGGTGTGAGGAAGGGAAGCTGGAAACTCCATTTCAAAACCACAGATCCCTCTTCGGTCACCACCTGGGGAGCCTGGGTGATAGAAGAACACGATCCGCCCATTCTCTTCAACGTCGAGCACGATCCGGGCGAGAAATACAACAGGACTGCGTCGAACCCGGAGGTCGCTGCAGAAATGATAGCCCTGGCCCAGAGTCACCAGGGGACCCTCAAACCTGGCACTCCACAACGTTGAGAGGGGACAGTCTAGCAACGATGGCAAAGATGACCCTGGGTGTGGCCGCACTCCTGGGCGCGGTCGCTTCGCTGACGGCTGGGGGGGCAGTGCGCTGCGGTCGAGCCGTCGTAGGTGAGAACTGGTTCCCGAACCACCGTCCCGCCAGCTTGGACTGCATTACTCTTCGGCAATGCAGTAGAGATTTCGCTGGCCCCTCAGGAACAGTTCCCGGTCCACCAGCGCGGCCGAGGCACTGAAGCTGTCGTCGAGGAGGTTTCGGGCCAGTACCCGCGGCGTGGACTCGTGACTGATGACCAGTGTTGTGCCTTGGCGGTCGGTGATGTACACGCGGTCGTCGGCGCCCACCGGCGATGCGTATACATTGCGGATGCCGGGGAGCCGGAAGGCGCCGGGTTGGTCCTGGCCAGTCTTTGCGTGCACGCGTGAAAGAACTCCCTGGTAGTGGGCGAGAAAGTACAGCGAGCCTCCATAAAGCAGTGGCGAAGGCACATACGGGGTGCCGCGCGTGCGGGTCCACGCGACTTGATCGGTTCCAGTGATATCACCTCTGGCGCCCTCCAGGCGAATGGCGAGCAGGGCCCGCGTGTCGTAACTGCTTCCGGCGTACACCATCCCTTCCGCCGCCACCGGCGAGGCCACGACGTTTGCCGACAGCCCACCGCACTCCCAGACCACCTTGCCGGTCGTAATATCGTAGCCACGCACGCGCCTGGTACCGCTGACGATGACCTGTGTCCTGCCCTGGTAGCGGACGACCATGGGGGTCGCCCACGAAGTCACCTCGTCGCGCCCCACCGCCCACCGCTGTTTGCCGGTATTCTTGTCAAACGCCATCACGGACGATTCGCCTTCGTGATCCCAGTTGACGATCAGTGTGTCGTTGTACAGGGCAGGTGAGCTGCCCTCTCCGTGCGCGTGTTTGGTCTGCATCTTGCCGAGATCCGTTTTCCACTTCAGTTTGCCGTCCAGGTCCAGGGCATAAAGACCGCGTGAGCCGAAAAACGCAAAGAGATGCTCGCCGTCGGTGGCCGGTGAGCTGGAAGCAAAGCTTCCAGTGTAATGGCCGCCCTCGTGGGGGAGTTCCGTGGTCAGCGTTCGCTGCCAGATGGTCTTCCCGTCCCGGCGGCTGACGGCGAGGGCCACGAACCGGTGCCTGCGGGTCACGGGGACGCTGTCATGCACTCCGGGGGCGGTATCCTGCCTGGGTTCCAGGGTGTCTCCGTAAGGTACTGCTGCGGTGAGGAAGATCCGGTCTCCCCAGACGATCGGCGTCGAGTGCCCGGCGCCCGGCAGCAAGATCTTCCAGCGTATGTTGCGGGTCTCGCTCCACTCCACTGGTGGGTCGGCGCCCAGAGCGACGCCCGTGGCCATGGGGCCCCTCCACTGCGGCCAGTAGCGGGCGCCATTTCCTGCCGTTGGCTGCGCACTGGGGTCTTGCTGGGGAGTCCTGCTCGGCTCGGCCAAAACTTGAGTCCAGGTGAGGAGCCCGGCCAGTGTCAAACCGGCACAGATTTCAGTTATCCACATTACACCCTGACGGAGCGAATCGGAAACGTGAGATCGACGGCGGGACGGACGAGATCATATCTATAGACCTTAACTGCCCGCAGTGTACCAGCCCGAAGACGTTGCGGGCCCATGATCTCGTAAAAGGATGCATACGAGTACGAGCGGCTATGTTGGTGACCCGATCAGCTAAGCACCTGAGAGAATGCAGCTTGCTGCCGGAAAAGGCTTGGCTCGGGGGCCAGGGCTCGAACCTGGATCGGCGGCTCCAAAGGCCGCTGTCCTACCAATTGGACGACCCCCGAGCAGAACTGGGGAATCTTATCCTAGAAAAGGTTCTTGGTTCCAGACGTGGCGCTCGCTATCCCTGGCGCCGTTCCTGCTCTTTCAGCCCTTCTACCGAGCCCGGACCAGAACCCGAGGGTCAGCCAGGGCTTAGTTGCATAGTCACCCTGCACAACACGCTCCTGAACATGTAACCTTTAGCGAGTAACCAGTACCCGGGAAGCAACCCAATGCCCGAACTTCCTGAAGTGGAAACGATCCGTCGCGGCCTCGAGAGCCGTGTCGAGCAACTGGAGATCCTCGGAATCAAGGCCAGTGGCTGCAGAATCTTTCAGATCGATCCTGCCGAGTTGGCGGGGGCGCTGGAAGGGGAAAGCTTTACGGCTCTGGAACGGCTGGGGAAGTTTCTCATTTTTCGGTTAAAGGAAAGGACGCTCGTGATTCATCTGGGGATGACTGGTCAGCTTACACTCCGCCAACCGGAGGTCGCTGACGCGGCGGGTTTTGTTCGCCACCCCGTGACGGGTTTGCAGCGCGTTCGCCAGCACGCTCCCGACCGGCACACTCACCTTCAGATTCACTTTGAAAACGGGTCCGCTCTCTTGTATCGGGACATTCGAATGTTCGGAAAAGTCTATTTACTTTCTCCAGCCGAGGCGGCCCGGGATCGCTTTTTCGCCCGCCTCGGCCTGGAGCCCTTTTCTGAGGAATACCAGCTGGAAGCCTTTCTGGCTCGCTTTCGCGGGAGAACGCTGGCCGCTAAGTCGCTCCTGCTGGATCAGCGTTTTGTAGCAGGTGTCGGGAACATCTATGCGGATGAAGCTCTCTTTGAAGCCGCCATCCATCCCTTGAGACGAGTGAGGACCCTTCGGCGCTATGAGAGAAAACGGCTTTTTCGGACGATCAAGGACGTCTTGGAGAAGGGAATCCGCTTTGGCGGAACTTCGATGCGCGACTACATCAACAGTGATGGGGAGAGCGGGAGCTTTCAGGAAGAGCTGCTCGTCTATGGTCGGCGCGGCGAGGACTGTTTTCTGTGCGGAACCGAAATTGAGAAGATTGTGGTTTCCCAGCGGGGAACGCATTTCTGTCCTGCCTGTCAACCCCGCGGCCGGCCGGTGAGACGGTGAATCGCAGGGCGGATTCTTGTGCTGGGCGTGGGCAACGGGCCCACGCAACAACCGGCCCCTAGGACGTTGTCTGAGAGTCGCTCAAAGTGACTTTTCTCCCAATTGAGAGACTGAGAGTATGTGCGGAACGGGCTACCAGGAGTCGTGCGGAGTGTTGAGCCCAGAATATACTGTTTTATTTGCCTTCATTTGTTGTTTTTCGTTATAATTTTAGTGTTTGTTCAAGAAAGGTGGGCGCGCCCTCCCCCAACCCCTGACTTGTCGCGCCCACCAGGCCTTCTTCTGCCCGACCCTGGGCTCCAAGTCCATGTCGGGGGGGAGGTGCAGGCGGTGTTTTTTGAGGCCTGGCGGTGCCTGGCCGGGTCCCCGACGAAAGCCTTTGTTTGAGTTGACAGGGGCGTAAGATTTACCTAAGATTATAGTTTGTCCTTTTGGACAAATAGTGCTTCTAGGGCACACAGATCTTTGACAATTTGGTTGTAATTTAGAAGGGCAAACCACAAGTAACATGGCAGCAAGAATGTTTTGGTGCGACTGTGCGCCAAAATATTCTAGGTCAAGCTACTAAGGGTAGACGGTGGATGCCTAGGCGCAAAGAGGCGATGAAGGACGCGGCAAGCTGCGATAAGCCTCGGGGAGCTGCAAGCAAGCTTTGATCCGGGGATGTCCGAATGGGGGAACCCGGCTCCGGTAAAGCGGAGTCATTCATCACTGAATTCATAGGTGGTGGAAGCGAACTCGGGGAAGTGAACCATCTCAGTACCCGAAGGAAGAGAAAGCAATCGCGATTTCCTGAGTAGCGGCGAGCGAAACGGAAACAGCCCAAACCCGCCCGGCTACGGCTGGACGGGGGTTGTGGGACCAGGCAAAAGACTGCTGAACCTAGTCGAATCGTGCTGGAAAGCCGATCCATAGAGGGTAATAGACCTGTAGGCAAAAGGGGATGCAGTGGGCTTGGATTCCCGAGTACCACGGGACACGAGAAATCCTGTGGGAAGCTGGGAGGACCATCTCCCAAGGCTAAATACTCCTTTGCGACCGATAGTGAACTAGTACCGTGAGGGAAAGGTGAAAAGTACTCCTGCGAGGAGAGTTAAAAGTACCTGAAACCGTCTACTTACAAGCAGTCGGAGCCTCCATGAGGGGTGACGGCGTGCCTTTTGCATAATGAGCCGGCTAGTTATTCTAGGCAGCGAGGTTAATCTGAAAATCAAGAGGAGCCGAAGGGAAACCGAGTCTGAACAGGGCGTCTAGTTGTCTGGAATAAACGCGAATCTGAGTGATCTATCCTTGGCCAGGGTGAAGGCAGGGTAACACCTGTTGGAGGCCCGAACCAGTGTCGGTTGAAAACGGCTTGGATGAGCTGAGGATAGGGGTGAAAGGCCAATCAAACTCAGTTATAGCTCGTTCTCCCCGAAATAGCTTTAGGGCTAGCCTCGGGTGATTCGTTCCGGAGGTAGAGCACTGGATGGACTAGGGGGCTTCACCGCTTACCGAATCCAACCAAACTCCGAATGCCGGAAACGACAGCCCGGGAGTCAGACTGTGGGGGCTAAGCTCCATAGTCGAGAGGGAAACAGCCCAGACCGCCAGCTAAGGTCCCTAAATATGTGCTAAGTGGGAAAGGATGTGGAGACGCGCAGACAACCAGGAGGTTGGCTTAGAAGCAGCCATCCTTGAAAGAAAGCGTAACAGCTCACTGGTCAAGCGGCTCTGTGCCGATAATGTAACGGGGCTCAAGCACATTACCGAAGCTGCGGGTATCTAGAACCTTCGGGTTTTGGGTGCGGTAGGGGGAGCATTGCCTGGGCAGTGAAGGTGAACCGAAAGGTAAACTGGAGCGCAGGCAAGAGACTCTGCCGGCATAAGTAGCGATAAAACTTGTGAAAATCAAGTTCGCCGTAAGTCTAAGGTTTCCTGGGGAAGGTTCATCCGCCCAGGGTTAGTCGGCTCCTAAGGCGAGGCCGAAAGGCGTAGTCGATGGAAAACAGGCGAATATTCCTGTACCACCGTAATTCGTTATTAGCGATGGGGGGACGCAGAGGGATAGACGGGCCGGGTAATGGTTGTCCCGGTCGAAGCGTGTAGGTAGGCTCCATAGGCAAATCCGTGGAGCTATTACTGAGGCGTGTAAGGGCCCCGAGGAGAGATCTGACGGGTAACTCGTTGATTCCGCACTGCCAAGAAAAGCCTCTAGCGAGAATGAAGGTGGCCGTACCGCAAACCGACACAGGTAGACGGGGAGAGTATCCCAAGGCGCTTGAGAGAACTCTTGTTAAGGAACTCGGCAAAATTCCACCGTAACTTCGGGAGAAGGTGGGCCTTCATTAGGTGATGTCACTAGCTGGCTGAGCCGAAGGAGGTTGCAGAGAAATGGCCCAGGCGACTGTTTACTAAAAACACAGGACTCTGCAAAGTCAACAAAACGACGTATAGGGTCTGACGCCTGCCCGGTGCCGGAAGGTTAAAAGGAGGGGTTAGCACTTCGGTGCGAAGCTCTGAATTGAAGCCCCGGTGAACGGCGGCCGTAACTATAACGGTCCTAAGGTAGCGAAATTCCTTGTCGGGTAAGTTCCGACCTGCACGAATGGCGTAACGATCTGGGCGCTGTCTTGACAAGAGACTCAGCGAATTTGTAGTACCGGTGAAGATGCCGGTTGCCCGCAGCAAGACGGAAAGACCCCGTGCACCTTTACTACACCTTAGCTTTGGTGTCCGGTGCAGGATGTGCAGGATAGGTGGGAGGCTTTGAAACCAGACCGTCAGGTTTGGTGGAGCCAATGGTGAGATACCACCCTTCTTGTATTGAGCATCTAACCTTGTCCCCTGAACCGGGGAGAGGAACAGAGTTAGGCGGGTAGTTTGACTGGGGCGGTCGCCTCCTAAAAGGTAACGGAGGCGCGCAAAGGTGGGCTCAGGCTGATTGGAAACCAGCCGCAGAGTGTAAAGGCATAAGCCCGCTTGACTGCGAGACAGACAAGTCGAGCAGAGACGAAAGTCGGCCTTAGTGATCCGGTGGTTCCGCATGGAAGGGCCATCGCTCAACGGATAAAAGGTACGCCGGGGATAACAGGCTTATCTTGGCCAAGAGTTCACATCGACGCCAAGGTTTGGCACCTCGATGTCGGCTCATCGCATCCTGGGGCTGAAGAAGGTCCCAAGGGTTCGGCTGTTCGCCGATTAAAGCGGTACGTGAGCTGGGTTTAGAACGTCGTGAGACAGTTCGGTCCCTATCTGCTGTGGGCGTAGGAGATTTGAGGGAGGCTGACCCTAGTACGAGAGGACCGGGTTGGACGTACCTCTGATGTTCCAGTTGTTCCGCCAGGAGCACCGCTGGGTAGTTAAGTACGGAAGAGATAAACGCTGAATGCATCTAAGCGTGAAGCTCGTCCCAAGATGAGATCTCCCGCTGGTTTACCAGCCTGAAGACCCCTTGAAGACTACGAGGTTGATAGGCAGGGTGTGGAAGTCCGGTAACGGATGAAGCTGACCTGTACTAATCGGTCGTGAGGCTTGACCTAGAATATTTTGTCGCACAAAACACTCGTGTGTTTGCCCGACGACATCGATCTTTAACAGTTTCCGGTGACTCTAGCGGAGGAGACACACCTGTTCCCATACCGAACACAGAAGTTAAGTCCTCCAGCGCCGATGATACTGCATGGGAGACTATGTGGGAACGTAGGTCGTTGCCGGATCTTATGCCCCTGGAGCCCGTTTGGGCTCCAGGGGCTTTTTGCTTTTCACGGAGTCGCCCTCGCGACACGGTTCGAAGAAGAACGACCCAGGTGTGAGTAACAAGACAATTCCCAGCAAACTCAATCTATTAGGATGAAGAGCATGTCGGAAAATGGAGAGATCTCTGACAATCAGAAAATCATCGTCGAACGGTTGCGGAAGGAGCTGCTTCACGAAGACGCGATCGCACTGGGCGAGGGTCTGCCACAGTGTCTGCGGGGACTCCTTCCCACGGACAAGGTGATCCGGAGCCTTGGGTCGGACGGACTCGTGGGTCCTTCGGTCAACGTCATCGTAATAGAGGCGGATGAAGTGTCGGCGAGCGGTGACGTCGTCCTCACCGGCCACGGCTCGCTCCAGTTGCACAATGGGAGTCGGGTGATCGTCGCCACGCCGCACAATCGCTCGGATGGAGAACCAAAGCTGGTCAAAGAATGTCGCTCCCCTGTCAGCTGCAGGAATTGCGTCGAGAAAGTCATCACGGAGTTGGGAGTGATTGAGATCTCCGAACTGGGATTGGTTCTGACCGAAGTGGCCCCCCAGGTGGCCACGGACGAGGTGAAGATTCGCACAGGAGCCAGCCTGCACATCGCCGACGACATTCGAGTCATGGAGCTATGGGACTGAGTACTTGTGGAAGGGAGTACTATGAGGTGGCGCAAGTACCTGCTACCCGGGTTGAGTGGAGCCGTGGTTGGATTCGCCGCCGTGCTGGCCAAGCGCCGGAGCCGCCGCAGAGCCTCCATGCCGAAGGATATCCGAGGTAGCGAGAAGAGGATTCTCATTGTTACCGAGGAACAGTCTCGGCCCTATCGGGGACGAGAATACCTTTCCCAGGTGATCTATACCTGTGAGCCAAGTCGCTTCAAGGTCTGGCGATTCCTGCACCCTTCTGGGGAGGACGAGGGGGAAGCCGCGAGCCAGCGGATTTACCACATCACTCCTGTGATCGAGTTCAAGTCAAGTGACGGCGAAGAGGCAGAGGTCGTCCAGGAAGAGAAGTTCTACGGGACCTTGCATGGCTTGATCGCAGGTCGAATCACCCCCGACAGAATTGCTGAGGCGTCGCTCATCGAATTCCACAAATGCCATGTGGGCGGAAGCATGAATGGGATAGAGACCGGGGAAAAGGTGGTTTCTCGATCACCTGTAGCATACCTCGAGTTTCTGGACTGACGGACGGGACCTGACTCCTTCGGCCGGCGATATCCAGAGGGTTGCTGTGGGCCCGCAAAGCCGTTTGAGCCGTCAGCACAGCGTACTCACTTTTCTTGGGGTGGAAATAAAGCTTCAATGATGCTTCTGTCAGCCGGCAGGGGCGTGGCCAGCGAAACGCCGATTCCGAACGTCCAGGATGCAACCGCGGCCCAGACAAAGGGGTCCAACCCAATCAGGGAGGGAAGCTGCAGGCTGGTTGCCAGATCAGCGAATCCGAAGGCGAACAGAATGGGTCGGGCGCTGTAGAGCAGGATCACGGTTCCGGCTCCCGAGAGCATGGCCGCGATTGCACCCTGGGCCGTGGCGCGCCGCCAGAATAGACCCATGGCGACGGGCGCAAGGAAGCCCGCCGCCAGACCTGTAGAAGCAAAGACGACGACGTACTGGAGCAGCTCCGGAGGCTTTAAGGCCAGGAGCATGACCACACCGCCCACTATGGCGGTGGTGGCGTGGGACATGCGCCGCATGGTGGTCTCGGAGGCGTGCGGGTTAAAAACTCGCTGATAGATATCGCGGACGCAGCTGGAGCTGACCAGGAGGAGGAAGGAGTCCACCGAGGACATGACGGCGGCATACGGTGCGGCAATGAGCACGCCTGCCAGCAGCGGAGGGGCAATGCGAGTCGCCATCAAAGGCATGACCTGGTCGGAGACTTCAAGAGGTGGAAGGATGGCCCGGGCGATTGTGAAGATGACCACGAGCGGGATGTAGAGAAGTGAAAAATAAATGCACACCAGCAGGAGCGCGCGTGCCAGAGAACGGGAATCTCGAAAGGCGATAAGCCTGACCATAATACTTGGCTGGCTCGTTCCGGCGACCGTCCAAAGGGAAAAAAACGAAATCGCCAGACCCAGGGGCAGGAAAGGGACGCCGTCGACCTCAGGACCGGGCACGTACACGAGCCCTGGGTCCTGCTCGAACAGGGCAGACGTCGCCGCTCCCAGCCCGCCGCTCGCTTTCAAAGCCAGGGGCAACATGATCAGGACTCCCGCCGCCATGACGACGCCCTGCATGACATCCGTCCAGACCACCGCCCGGAAACCGCCAAAGCTGGTGTATAGCACCACCGACACAGCAAAGATGAGCAGACCCGTCTCGTATGGAAGGCCAAACAGCGTGTGCATAATCAGCCCGCCTGCCTTGAACTGGGCCAGCATAAAAGCCGACTGGAAGATGATGATGACCGTACTGGCAAGAACAGCGAGCTTTGCGCTCCCGTAGCGGTCGCGCAGGAGATCCGGGATGGTGATGGCGCCGAGGCGGCGGGCCACTTGATTGAGACGCTTGCCCATAACTCCCATGGTCACCAGGGGAACCACCACGTAGCCTGAAACCCACAAAGCCAGGATCCAGCCGTACCTGTAGATCAGCGAGGGGAAGCCCATAAAGCTGCCGGCGCTGGCGCTGGTGGCGGCAAATGTGAAGGCCAGGGCCCAGGGGCCCAGTGCCCGTCCGGAGAGGTAGTATTCCTTCAGGAAGGCACGGCGCTTCTGAAAGCGGTAGGCCAGCACCGCCAGCAGAAAAACTCCTGAAAGATACGTGGCAAATGCGACGATGGTGCCGGTGTGAACCATCAGTCGGTCTTCTCAGCCTCGTCGCTCCGGTCTCTGCCCAGGTCATCATCCGACATGAACCAGAGGCAGAACCATACCGTGACCAGGTTGGCCGCCCCCCAGGGCACCACCACCCCCCACCAAACCCAGGCGGGCATTCCCCACACCAGACTCAACTCCCCGTCTGCAGGCGACTGCCCCCTCAAATAGCAGTACGCAAGGATATAGAGCATCACCGCCAGCCAGATCGCAATGATGACCAGCGCCTCACGGCGTGCGTTTTCGTAGGTTTTCCATTCCGAATGGCTCATCGCTTAATTTCCTCTCCGGCGGGACGGATATCGAGCCAATAGTCTCTCTTTTTGGTCATTCTCGCCAGGATTTTCTGCCGACCAACCCTTTTCAAGCCGCAGGGACTTCTACTTGATCCGACGCCACCGAGCCTTGACGCACATTTCCGTTGGGACATAGAATTCCGGTGAGAAGGCTGCTCCGGCCTTGCAATGGCTTGCTGGTGAGCCTGTTCGGGCACTGCCGGGAAGAAACATCAGATCATGCCCTCCAGCATAAATCGCCGAACATTTCTGGCTTCGACCGCTTGTGCTCTGATGGCGGCTACCGCCCCGCCCAGGAAGATCGGCGCCGTAATGACAGTCTATCGGGAAATGTCCCACGCAGATGTCATTGTTGGAAAATACCTGGAGGGATACCGGCAGGACGGCCGCTCGCCCGCTCCGCGCTCCCGTATTGTGTCCATGTTTACGGCACAGGTGCCCGAAGATGACATGAGCCGCGCGATGGCCAGCAGGCACGGCGTCCCGATCTTTCCCACCATCTACGAAACGCTGACACTCGGCGGTGACCAACTGGCGGTGGACGGAGTGCTGTTGATCGGTGAGCACGGGGATTATCCCACCAATGAAAAAGGCCAGAAGCTGTACCCGCGCTTTGAAATGTTTCTGGAGATTACCGACGTGTTTCGTCGCAGCGGCCGCTCGGTCCCCGTCTTCAACGATAAGCACCTTTCCTACAGCTGGGTCAAGGCCCGCCGCATGGTGGAGATCTCGAGGGAGCTGAACTTCCCGATGATGGCAGGATCATCCGTTCCGGTGGCCTACCGCGAGCCGGCGCTCGAGGTGCCTTGGGACTCACGAATCAACAAAGCGGTTGCAATCAGCTACAGCGGACTGGATATCTATGGGTTCCATCTGCTGGAGGCGCTCCAGTGCATGGTGGAGCGCCGCCGCGGCGGGGAAACGGGGGTGGCCGCCGTCGAGTGCCTGCAATACGAGGCCGTGTGGGAGTACCTGGAGCGCACCCCTTGGGCGAAGCGCCTCTTTGACGCGGCCCTCTCCCGAAGCGAAAGCCTCCGGCCCGGGGATCTGCCCGGGCTCGTCAAGGAACCGACTGCGTTTCTCATCCATTACAGAGACGGGCTCTCGGCGGCCGCCTTTTTGCTCACGGGTGCCGTTCAGGACTTTACCGTGGCAGTGGATGTGGAGGGTCGTGCTGAGCCCGTATCGACTCTCATGTGGCTCCAGCACGTCCCGCCTTATCACCACTTTGCCTGCCTGGTGAAGAACATCGAGAAGATGTTTGAGACGGGGCGACCAAGCTATCCGGTGGAGAGGACGCTGCTGACCAGCGGTATGCTCGATTTTGCCCTGGAATCGCGCATCCAGGGCTACCGGAGGCTGGAGACTCCCCAGTTGGCCGTGCGCTACCGGGCGCCCAGAGAGTCACTCTTCTGCAAACAAGCCCCCAGGGACCCAGGGTAAGACGCTTCAAAAGCGGGCGTCATCCTGTTGACCAAGACGATGGCGATCGAACTGGCACCCCACAACATTCGAGTTAATTGTGTTTCGCCCGGCTTCATTCAGACGGAATTGGCCGAGGAGGCGGGCGGAGACCAAGAGTTCTTGCAGGACTATGTCTCCAAGGTACCGCTGGGACGCCCCGGCCGACCCGAGGAGGTGGCCAACGTTTTCGCTTTCCTTGCCTCTGACGAAGCCTCCTTTGTAACCGGAGAATCCTTGATCATCGACGGCGGTCAAACGTCAGAGGAATGAGGTTGTTGCAGTTCTCGCTGAATAGCTCTGAGAGGTGGACCCCATCGGTTGGACCACTTGGCGGCATTTCTAAGGTGGACTCCGCAGTTGTTGTTGCCGCCAGTAAGGGAAATTCTGAGAGGGGGCGAGCCTGAGGGCAAGGTCCCTCTCAGAATGTTTTTTCAAGCCAGTGTACACCTCCTCCGGCGTCGCCCCAGCGTGCGCCGAGTGAGGTCTCTCGCTGTTGTATAGGTCGATCCAATGGCCGATCCCTTGACGGGCTTCCGACCCGGTTTCGAAAGCGTTCAGATAGACGCATTCGTATTTGAGTGAACGCCACAGACGCTCGATGAAGACGTTGTCCATCCAGCGGCCTCTCCCGTCCATCGAGATACGCACCCCGGCCCCTTTGAGTAGTCCCGTGAACTCCGTGCTGGTGAACTGACTCCCCTGGTCTGTATTGAAGATCTCCGGGGGATCGTACCTGTTGAGCGCTTCCTCGAGTGCTTCGCAACAAAAGGACGGCTCCAGCGTGTTCGACAGCCTCCAGGACAAAACCCAGCGGCTGTACCAGTCCATGATCGCCACCAGGTACAAAAAGCCCCGACGCATCGGGATGTAGGTGACATCCGTGCACCACACCTGATCGGGCCGGGTGACCGCCAATCCTCGAAGAAGATACGGATACACTCGATTCTCCGGGTGAGGCTGTGAAGTCCGCGGCTTTTGATAGATGACCGCCAGGCCCATTTTGGCCATCAGACGACGAACCCTCTTGCGGCCTACCCGAGAGCCCCGCCGTTTCAAGTGATAGACCATCTGCCGGGATCCGTAGTAGGGGGTCTTTAAGAACTGCTCGTCCAATCGTCTCATCAGTTGCAGGTTTTCTTCGCTCTCGCCTTTGGGCTCATAGTACAAAGTCGAACGGTTCAGACTCATCAGCCTGCATTGTCTACGAATGCTCAGCCTCGGGTGCTTTGGCTCGATCGTGGCCCTTCTGGCCTTTACACTCAGCGATCGAGCGCTTTGGACAAAAAATCCTTTTCCACCGTCAGTTCGCCGATCTTGGCATAAAGCTCTTTGGTCTCCGCCTCGCTTCCTCTCTGACGCTTCTCAACCTTGCCCGCGAACACATCGCCCAGACCTTCCCTGGCCCGCTTTTTCCAATTCGTGATCACACTCGGATGGATCTCGTAGCGAGCCGCCAACTCGCTCAGGGTGCGTTCGCCTCGAAGCGCTTCCAGCGCCACCTTCGCTTTAAACTGAGCTGAGAAATTCCTTCGTTTTGCCATGACTCCTCATCCTTTCTGATTCAGGTCGGAGCCACCTTAACAAATGGTCCAGTTTTCCGGGTCCACCTCTCTGGTGGGTTTGAATTTCTAAGATTAACCCAGCCAATCCGAATACTTTTCATGAAGAACGCGTCTGCATTCCTGAAAAACTTCCTCCGAGAACCCCTCATAGGGAGACAAGAGCCTGAGGGGGAAGTCCAGTCCTCCTAATCGAACCAGCATTTTGTCGTAAGCGCCATCAATGAGTTTTCGCCATCCCGTGGGTTCTAAGACATCGTCAATGAGCTGTAGATACTCTTTCAACATGGGAAAGAGCCTGTCGAACTTTCGCTCTTGTCCGTACTGGAAAAACTCTTTCGACTTGGATGGAAGCATGGCTCCGAAGGAACTCAACAGCGAACATTCTCCGTAAAGACAGCCCAGGGGGAACATAGCCTCACCAAAAAAATGCTGAATCTCTGGAACCTTTTTCATGAGGCGGACGACTTCGTGCGCATTGACACCGGTGTTCTTGGTGGCCGCCAGATTTGGAACTTCGTCAGCAATCCTCCGATAGTCGTTGGCCGTCAGGACCCGACGGGCCCGGGGCAAGTTGTAGTGAAGAAACTTCGAATCCGGAAAGGCTCCGCAAACGTCCTCGAAAAAGGTCAGCAATTCCTTGTCGTTGAGAGCGCCCCAAGAGGGCAGGGAAATCTGAAATGCTCGAAAGCCGAGATGGTGAGCGAAACCTATCCGCTCGAGGATGCGAGCGGTCGAAAGGTCGATCACTCCCACTTGCGGGTGTAATCCTTCTTTGTCAGTTTCCCCGCGGAAGATTTCAACAATTCTCCGAAACTGATGACTGTCCACTGCATACCCTTCGCCCGCGGTCCCGAAAATGTAAAGGTCATTGAATCCCACTTTCAGGACAGACCGGATCTCCTTGCGAAAGACCTCCTCAAGAAGATTGTCCCCGTCATCCCAGGGAATTTCGCAACTGACAAGAATGGTCTGATGGTATCGCACCGATCTCCTCCTCTCTGGGTCTTCCGTGTCTTACCGGCCGGCCTGAGTCACCAACAGCTTATTCAGCAAATCCGAACAAGTGTACTATTTCTAGAAACTGGAAGGCGACTGGTTTGAGGGTTCCTGGTGACGAACTTCCATCGAACAAGCTTCCCCCGAAGGCGCTAGAGTAATTCAGTAGGAGTCCAAGGATGCAGATAAAGCTTACAAAGGCCGGATGTAAAGACCGGCAGCGAAGATTCATCAATTACCTCAACGATCACGGTTTTGATCTGGCGGTGATCACTGATTGGCGTGATGTCTACTACTTTACCGGTGTGATCAAGGAAATGACTTATCCTCGGGCCCTCATCATAGATGCTGGCGGCAAGGCCACTCTCTGATCGTCGAGGGTGAGTATCCTGATGCAGTTGCCGATGAACAGTTGCTCTACTCCCTCCAGACGATGGCTACGTTGAACTTTCAGCTCAATACTGAGTTGGTCGCTGTGCTTCGGGCTCAGCTTCCGAAAGCAACACGGATCGCAGTGCAAAACGAATCGTTGCTTGCTGAGACAGCACATGTTGTTGCGGAGCGCAGCGGAGGGGAGTTGATCCCTATTGATGACGACTTGCTGCGCATGCAGGCAATCAAAGGCAGCGATGAAATTGCGCTGCTCCGACGCACCAACGAGCTCAACGATATTGGTTACGCAGCAGTGAGAGAGGCTATTAAAGAAGGCGTAACTGAGGCCGAGGTGCTGGCGGCGGGTAAGGCGGCCGTAACCAGCGCAGCCGGTTGTGATTGTTTTTACAACGGCGATTTCCGCTGCGGCCAGCCGGGAGGTTTTGCCACGGATCAGCGCTGCCGAGCAGGCCAGCTCTACATCATTGATGCCTGGGTGAACTACCAGGGTTACTGGTCGGACAATTGCCGGACCTTTCCCGTTACCAGCATAGACGAAGTCCAGCGGAAAGCTTGGGAACTGACCGAGCAGACTGTGCTCATGGCCGAGCAAATGGTCAAACCCAATGTGTCCTGTCGCAGGGTTTTTGAGGCCATGAAGGCGATGCAGAACAAGATCAAATCCGACGCACTCTTTCACCACGGCGGACACGGGACGGGGTTACGCGCGCAAAGCTACCCCCGAATTAACCCCCACTTCGATGACACTTTTGAGGCAGGCAATGTCATCACGATTGAGCCCGGTGTTTACGGTAAAGATTTGCGTGGGGGTATCCGGCTCGAGTGCAATTATTGGGTTACTCCAAAAGGTGTCGAGCGGCTCAACCAGTTTCCACTTTCGCTTCCAGATACGTAAGCGGTAGAGGAGCAGCGCCTGAGAACTTGCCACTGCACGTAGCGGAAGTTATGATCGATCATCCGGTCACCCAGCTCTGTTTGTAAACATGGCAAAGGAAGTCAAGACATCCAAAGATGAAAAGCGATACGTCATCCCCGCGGTGGAAAAGGCCTTCGCGATCCTCGAGTTTATTTCCACTGACGGCAGAGCTCTTTCCATCTCGGAGATGAGCCGTCACATGAAATTGCCGGTGAGTTCCACCAACACTCTGCTGCGATCGCTCGAGTATTGTGGATACCTCACACGTGATGGAAGGAAAAGAGGGGCCTTTCGAATGACTGGTAGGGACAGTGATCGATATAAAGCTGTCAACTTGATCGGGGTAACAGTTTGTAATTCCATTCCCCATGGAACGCATCGCGGACCAGCGCGATTGCGTCCATCTGTTCCTGGGTCACCTTGACTCCCGTGGGATACTGACCGGCGTCGAGTTCGGCCAGGACCCGTAGCCCGGTCGCCGGCCGGGTGTTCCCGATACGGTCGACGATAGTCTCATACGTCGTCAGCGGGGTACCGCGCCAGTTCGCCGTGATGTGACAGAAGAGCCGGTGCTCGATCTTGTTCCACTTGCTGGTGCCGGGTGGAAAATGGCTCACCTGGATGGTCAGTCCGGTCTCGTCGGCCAACTGTTGGAGCTCATGCTTCCAGGCGCGATACCGATATCCGTTGCTCCCGCCCGAATCGGCCGTGATGAACAGGGCTGTGGCATCGGGGTAGGCGCCGCAGCCCATCTGGTGCCACCAGTGGCGAATCGACGCCACCGCGAACGTCGGTGTGTCATGGTCCCATCCCACGCTCACCCAGGCTTCGTTGCGCGCCATGTCGTAGACACCGTACGGAATCGCATTGCCCTCCGCGTCGCTTGGGAAATCATGGACCAACACCGCCGCCGGCGTCCCCTTCGGCTGCCATTCCCGCCCGCCGTTCTTGAAGTTCCCGACCATCTCCTTCTTCTTTGTGTCGACCGAGATCACCGGCTGCCCGTCGGCCAAAAACGCGTCCGCGGTCGCGTTGATGTACTCGAACTGCGCGTTACGGTCCGGGTGGCTCGCTCCCTCCTGACGCTTGCGGACCGATTGCAGCCGGTAGCCCAGTTGATGCAGCATCCGGCCGACGGTGGTCGAACTCACTCGCCACCCCTGTTGTGCCAGCACCGCGGCCAGCTTCGCCCGACTCTTGCATGTCCAGCGTAGCGGCGAGGTCGGGTCTCCGCGTGTCAGCGGGTCCACCAGACCTTCCAGTGCCGCCAGCAGACCGGGCTGGCTCTGTTCGAGACGGGGCCGTCCGGCACCCGGACGCCGTACCCGGTCTGTCGGCGCTTCGCCTTGCGAGATCTCCCGGCGACCCTTCCGAATCGTCTCCCGGGCCAGACCCGTGGCCGACGACACCAGCGCATCCCCGCCATAGCCGATGGACAGAGACTCGGCGGCCGCCCACCGGCGGCGACTGCGCTCATCCAACACGGGCGAAACTGCCGTATACTTCGCGACGATGCTGGCTTCCAATTCCACGTTGCGCTTCATGCCACCGAAATAAACAACAAAACCCAGAAGACGGCAAGTTAATTTCCGTCACTGTCCTGGTTCGGCTCTTCTTTCTGCCCCCCCGAACCGACTTCCTACCCCATCTCGTTTTGCCGCTTCGCTGTTTGTTACGGCGCAGGTCTGGTTTTTCTTGACGATTCCCCAAGAATCAGCTACATTTTCCTTAAATCTTAGAAAGGTTGACAGTATTTTGAATGTTAAAGCCCTGGTACTCCCTTCGAGTAGGTGCCAGAAATGAAAAAGGTGGCTCAGACGATCTTTCAAACCCTCTCCGTATCCTCCCAAGTGATCCTGCCTCGAATCCGTAAGAAACATCCCCAGAGATGCGCTGAGTAATGCCTGAGCGGCCGCCGAACACTGCACTGTCCTACCAGGGCTTTGGCGGCCGCTTTCTTTGCTGGCGCTCTTTCAATCCCTACTGAAGTCAAAGGAGCGCGGCGCAAGCAAGAAGGGTAGAAAAAGGGCGAGAAAGGGACGCAATTCAGGCTCGTTGCACGATTCGTAACGGCAGTTTGCACACCTTTCGATTCTCATCAAACCACAAAAGACGTTAAAGCCAGAGGCAGATGATGAGCAAATCGATCGACTGGCATCCAGCCCTGAGCGCCCTTCCATTTTCTCCCATTCGCAAGATGTTCAATACGGCAGCGGAGATGGACGATGTGCTCCACTTGTCTATTGGCCAGCCGGACTTTCCGACGCCTCCACATGTGATCGAAGCGCATTGTCGAGCGCTCCGCGACGGGCAGACACGATACGAATTGGACGCCGGCCTGTCCCAACTCCGCGAGGCTATCGCTGCTTTTTACAGCCTCCGTTACCAAGTTGAGCTGGATGCCGAAAACGTGCTGGTCACTACGGGATGCTGCCAGGCGGTGTTCATGGCCCTGACCGCGGGGGTTCAACCGGGCAGGGAAATCATCATGACCGAGCCCTATTTTGTTCTCGCCCACGTCCCCAAGATGATGGGAGCCATCCCACGCTTTATCCCCACCACTGCGCAGAACGGTTATCAGGTCGATCCGCAGGAGATCATTGACGCGATCAATGAAAAAACCCGCCAGGAGATTGGTGCCCAGGTGGGAATCGTCGACGGGATCGATGCGATCGAACAAGCCATGGGCGCCTTTGAGAAGGGCAATGATTACCTTCCCCCCAAGGCGATCTTCGAGATTCCCGTAGGCCCATCCGGCACCGCCTATGCCGCCTGTATCACCGGATATACGAAAGCGGCTGGACTGCTTTCCATGAAGGTGGGCCAGGAGCGCACGAACAATCCCAGTAGGAGACTGCCCACGACCAACAGTTGGATCCAAGCGTTCGACCCCGTCACGGGGGAATTGCTGATGGTCTGTGATGGCACGCTTCCCACGATGTACCGAACCGCGGCGGCGGCCGGGGTGGCGACCCGACATCTGGGCCGGGCTGACGCGAAGGTACTGACAGTGATCGGGGCGGGTCAATTGGGGCGCCAATGCCTGAGGGCCGTGAGCACGATTTGTCCGTTCGAGAAAGTTCTTCTCTTTGATATGGCTCGGGAAGTAGCGGAGAAACTGGCGACTGACCTGGTCTCGGAAGTCGGACCGCCTATTCAAATCGCAGATGCCCAGACCGCCTGCAGCAGGGCCGATGTCATTGTGACGGCCACGAACAGCCGTGAGCCGATCA
>CBDAPI010000013.1:0-464858 GCA_965198355.1 Acidobacteriota bacterium | reverse complement strand
TTAGCATTGTTCTTATAAAGCTGCTTATCACGCTAAGGCTGGGCTTTCGCAAGGGCTTGCCCGCGGCTCTCTGGTTCTCCCTCAAACTGTTGAACCTCTTTCTGGCGGCGGTTGTTCTGGGTTACGTCCTGTGGGGACTCAACTACAGCCGTCCGGCCTTCAGGGAACGAGTTGGGTGGGCCCGGCTGGCCACCGGGCAGGTCGTTTCGGAGGAAGAGGAGCTGGGCCGGCTGGCTCGGGATACGATCCGCTTGACCAATCACTTCTACCGTCTCGCCCAGGGGGACGTGGACTCAGGAGAACCCAGTTGCCTGCGCGAATCCCTCGGGAGTCTGGATGAACGCTTGAACTCAGGATTTGCCGGGGCATCCGACTTGCTTGACCTGCCTGCCGGCCTGCGGAGATCGATGGGGCCTGCCAAGCCCCTCATCAGCTCCGAGATGATGAGTTACCTGGGCCTTTCCGGATTCTATTACCCCTGGACGGGAGAGGCCAACTTTAACGACAGGGTGCCGGACTGTGAACTGCCGCTGGTCATAGCCCATGAAAAAGCCCACCAGCGTGCCTTTGCCAGCGAAGATGAGGCCAGTTTTGCAGGGTTTCTCGCCTGTCTTTGCAGCGGTTCGTATTACGCCAAATACTCCGCCTATCTGTTTGCGCAGCGGCAGCTTCTTCGTGAATGGTTTCGACTGGCTCCAGAGGAGGCCCGGGCTTCCACGCTCGAACGTCTTCCCGGCGTGCAGCGGGATCTGGAAGCCGCGGGAGAATTCTGGAGTCGTTACCGGGGCGTAGCTTCCCAAATAACATCGTTCGTCAATGACTCTTATCTGAAGCTTCACCGGGTGAAGGGGGGAATCCGTTCTTACAGAAGAAGTGCCCACCTGCTGGTGCTGTTTGGACGGCATCAGGGCGGCTTTCTGTCGCCCCCTTCGGGAACTCTCGAAAGCCGCCCAGAACCTAGCACCCAGAACCCAGCACCCATCCAGCGCTGAGGCGTCTGAAGGACATCCACAGGGAGAGCCACCGAGCCGCCATGAACAGCACCATCGCAAGCCACAGCAAGTGAACGTTGTGGAGGTAGGTCGACAGCATGAGAAGTGGCAGAAAGGCTCCCACTAGACTGAACAGGGTGGCGTTTCGGAGTGCTTTGCCCTGGGTCAAACCGAGAAAGAGTCCGTCCAGGGCGAAAGCCAGAGCACCAAGAGTGATGGTGGGGATCAACCAGGGGATCAGGGCTGCGGCATCCGTCTGAACTTCCACATGAACTGTGAGCAGTGGGATGAACCAGGGCGCAGAAAGAAGGAAGAGAAGTCCGAAAAAAAGCCCGCACCCGGCGCTCCAGAAGAGAGAGTAGCGATAAAGCGCCTGCAGAGGACTCCACGCCTTCGAGCCAAAGAGAGTGCCGCTCAGGCTCTCAATTGCAAACGCAATGCCGTCAATCGCAAAGGCGGCCAACATGAGGAGGCGAAGCAGGATGGCGTTAGCAGCCAGCAACGTCGTTCCCAGAAGAGCACTCCCGTTGGTAAAGAGCGCGAAGGCCGTGATCACGCACAGAGTTCTGATGAAGATGTCGCGGTTCAAGGAAATGAGCGTTCGGAAGCGATCCCCTTTCAGCAACTCACTATGTCGCCAGGCAACGGGCGTTCCCTGCCAGAGAACCAGCACCATACCGAGCGCCAGCATCAGATACTGGCTGATGGTGGTCGCCAGGCCGGCGCCCCAAGCCGCCATGCCGAGCCTCAGAATGAATATGTAGTTGAGGGTAATGTTGCACAGATTTGTCACAAGAGTCATGAGTAGAACGTGCTGACTCTGCCCCCGTCCCAGCAGCCAGCCCAGGATTGCGAAGTTGCACAGGGTGGCCGGGGCAGCCCAGATACGGGCGTTGAAATAGTCGCGTCCGGCTTCCTCGACAAGCGGCGTGCCGCTGAGGAGGAGAAATGCCGCTTCCCGGATCCAAGTCTGGAGGAGAAGGATCAATGATGCCAGGATCAGGCCGATGATCAGGGCCCGGTAGAGAACCAGGTACTCCTCCCGATGATCACTCCGTCCCAGGGCCTGGGCAGTAAGACCGGTTGTCGACATTCGGAGAAAACCGAAGGTCCAGTACACGTATTCAAAAATGAGTGATCCAAGAGCCACGCCTCCCAGGAAACGGAGGTCGGACAGGTTGCCCAGCATCCCCACGTCCGCCAGACCGACCAGGGGAATTGTGAAATTGGCCAGGATGTTCAGGTAGGTGAGGCGCCAGAATCTCCTCTTCCAGGTATCACTCAGCTGTTGCATTGATGGGAGCTAATCGAGAAAGGCTCGAAACTGTTTTCTCTGCCAATCGAATTCCTTCAGAAAGGAATCGTGCCCGTAAGGGCTTGAGAACTCAACCCAGATGCTCTTCTTTCCCAGCCTGACCAGGTCCCGGTGAAAAGACAACTGCTCGTCTATGGGAATCAGTGGATCTTGGGGAACACCGATCACCAGGTACTTCGATTCGATGGCTTGCAGAGCCGAGTCCATCGACCGACTGCCGCGGCTGAGATCGTGCAGATCCATAGAAAGCGAGAGTCGCAAATAGGCGTTGGGGTCGAAATGCCCCAGGATCTTTCTTCCCTGGTGATCCAGATACTTGTGGAAATCGAAAAGGAGGGCGTCGATGGCCGGATCTGCGATCGGTTTGCAGGAGAAGCGCGTATTGAACTCCTGGCGCGAGCGGTAGAAGATGTTTTCGATCTGACGAGCCAGCTGTCCCCAGGTTTCGAACTCAATCTCCAGTTCCGGAAGATGACCGCCCCAGTCGAGCCGGAGAGGTCCGGATATCTTGACCCGCTGGGCGCCCCGATTTGCATGATCCATGAACAGAACCCTGTTGAGGAGGCGTATTATACTGTCCCGGCCGGAGCAGGACGCAGAAAACGGCTCTTGTGAACTTTGATGCTCTTCCTGACGTATCTTCTTCCAGGTGCCCAAACAACAAAGGTGAGTGACAATGAAACGCCATGTACCATCCAGTCTCTTCCTAAGGCTTCTGCTGCTCTTGCCCTGGCTTTCTTCGTTTCTTCTGGCGGAGAGTGATCGTCTTCATGCCCGGATTCTCACCAGCGATGGCCGAACGCTGGAGGGGCCAGTTCGCTGGACAAGAAATGAAGCCAGCTGGTGGGATCTTCTCGACGCCAACAAGAAAATCCCGGAGAGCAATTACGAAGCTGCCAGAAAGCTGGGGGAAATCAACGATGAGCCCCGGCAAATCCGTTTTTTGGGGTTCAAGATACTGGACCTGGGAGGGGAAGACTCACCCCGCAACGCGAAATCGGGAATCCGCTTCGGGAACATTCGCAAGATTGAACCGGTCTCCAGCCGCGAGGCGCGAGTGACGCTTCTATCCGGGCAGGAGATCGAATTGTCCGGGTCGACGGACCTGGGCCGAGGCATGGATGAACTCATCGTTGAGGATCAAGAAAAGGGGGCTGTGGAACTGGAATGGTACGACATCGAAGTCGTCGAGTTTCTGCGGGGTAAGAGTGCTCCCTCCAAGTTTGGTGATCGTCTCTATGGGACCGTGATGACGCGCCCGGGAGACGGATTTACCGGGTATATCTCCTGGGACGTGGATGAGACGTTCTCCGAGGACGTGCTCGACGGCGAAGACCGGGAAGGCAAGGATCACGAGATCAAGTTCGCGGAGATTCTCTCCATTGAACGCTACAGTTCGAGCAGTTCGCTGATAACCCTGAAGTCGGGTGAAGCGGTTCGACTCTCAGGTACCAATGACGTCGACAGTAGCAATCGAGACATCATGATTGCCGACCCGAAACTGGGTCAGGTCCGAGTACCGTGGGAGGACTTTGAGAGAGCGGTCTTTGAAGAGCTTCCGTCCGCACACCAGGCCTTTGAGCTCAGTCTTCGGCTGCGCGGAACACTCGAATCTGAATCCGGTCAAATAGTGGCGGGCTACATTCGTTGGGACAACGACGAAGAGCACGGGTGGGAACTCCTCGACGGAGAGAGCGGAGAAACAGAGTTTCAGATCGAGTTTTACAGGATGACGTCCATTGAGAAATACAACCGCAGCTCGGTCATCGTGACGCTTCGGGACGGGCGAAGTTTCCGCCTCTCAGGATCGAATGATGTCAACAGTGGAAACAAGGGTATTTTTGTGGAAACTGACGATGGTAAAGAGGTTCTGGTGGCCTGGACTGATTTCAGGAAGGTCGAGTTCGAGCATCCCTAGGTTCTGGGTTCTATAGCTCAGCTGGCGGTTGCCACAAGTCGGAAGTGGGGACGGGCTGCCGGGCCAGTAGGTCGAGTAGCTGTGCAGGATGGTGTCCCTCCACCAGCAGGCCCGTATAGGGGAGCCGGACAAACCCGGCCGTGATGGCCTTGCCGATCTGCTGCAGCAAAGGATCGTAGTAGCCGTTTACATTGAGAACTCCAACCGGTTTCAGGCTGAGTCCCAGCTGAACCCAGGTAATCGCTTCGAGTAGTTCCTCGAAGGTACCGTAGCCCCCCGGCAGCGCGATGAATGCGTCGGCCAGATCGTGCATGAGGGCCTTGCGCTCGTGCATACTGCTGACCACGTGAGTTGAGGACAATCCCTGATGACAAACCTCTTTGCGAGATAGCCCTCCCGGAATCACGCCCGTCACTTTGCCTCCAAGCGCCAGGACCTGATCAGCCAGGGCGCCCATTAAGCCGGTCGCCCCGCCGCCATAGACAAGCTGAATCCCGCGGCTGACAAGCTCTCGTCCCAGTTCCCGGGCGGCCCCTCCATAATCCGCGCCCTCTCCGGAGCAGGAGCCGCAGAACACGCAGACTCTGTGAAAGGGCGCCGCAGGTACGCTGCCTTTTGGTGAGAGGCGTTGGTTGGTAGTCTCTGGCATTGTGTCCTCTTGGAGCGGTGAGGGTTGCTTAGCTAGCTAGGGTCCCACTCTGGGATGGGTGAACCCCCTCGCCTTTAGGCGAAGCCTTCAGGAGGCTTGGGGGTACACTGCGGAGGTGTCTGAGTATCGGAAAAGTTCGCATGCAGTGTATCGGCTGAGATATCACTTTGTGTTCATCACCAAGTACCGCAAGCCGGCTCTGCGAGGAGAGATCGGGAAAGAGGTGCGGGACCTGACGCGAGAGATTTGCCGATCGTTGGATATCGAGATCGTGAAGGGGCATGTGCGACCCGATCATGTACATTTGTTGTTGGATGTGCCGCCGAGATTGGCGCCGAGCCGAGTGATGCAGGCGATCAAAGGGAAAACGTCGCATCATCTACTGCAAGATCACCGCAAGTTGCGCAAGGAGTTTTGGGGACGACATCTTTGGGCACGAGGGTACTTCGTGGCGACGACTGGGAATGTGAACGATACGATGGTTGCAGAGTATATCGAAACCCAAGATGTCGAGACCCGAGACGACGATTTTCGGGTCACTGAGTAGTCAGCCTGCGAGCGAAGCGAGGTCTTTAGGCGACTTCAGTCGCATGTCGAATCCACCGCCTTCAGGCGGTGGAGAGTGGGACCCTTCTCAATACTGTATTCATGAAACACAGTACTAAGTTAAAGTGATTGGACAAGGGTAGCAAAGAGTCGGGACAGGACAGCTGTTTTGAGGAAGAGGCTGATGGAGAAGAGTTTTCGGAGGTCTCTGGGGCAACTCTCGGAAGTGTTTAGCTTTGCCGACACGTTCATCGTCGCCGAACAGATCGATCCTGACTACGTCGGCACCATTCACCTGGTGCTGGAAGAAATCTTCACCAATCTGGTCAAGTACAATCAGGGGACCCGAAGCAAGATCACCATCCACCTGAGCGTGCGGCAGGATCAACTAACTATTTCCCTGATCGAGACCGATGTAGATGAGTTTGACATTACGACCCTGCCGACTCCCAATGTGGGAGCCGAACTGAACGAGAGAGGCCCAGGAGGTCTTGGAATCTACCTGGTTCAGCGGATGACGGATCAGATCACCTACGAGTACAAAGACAGGGTCAGCAAGATCACTGTGACAAAAGGACTAAAATGAGGGAGCCAATGCTGCGGATCAACGTGGACGATGAACATGCGATTCACCTGGTCGGGAGTTTCGATGCCGCCCAGGTGGGCAAGGCGGAGAGGTTTTTTGACGAAATCGAAGAGACGAGGATCGTTGACCTCTCTGAGCTGGGGTACATTGCCAGCGCAGGTCTGGGAGTCTTGCTGGCCGTGCAGCAGCGCCTGAGTGCAACCGGCCACCAATTGCGACTCGCCAATCTGAACCGACACGCGCGGGACATTTTCCACTTTTCGGGTCTGGATCAGATCTTTGAGATTCTGTGAAGGGGAGTACCCTAAGTAGGTGAGTACCAAGCTGGGTGCCAGAAACTTTCGAACATTTCTCCACTTCGTCTGTAGTTATGGATAAAAACGAAGATGCAGCCTATGTGTCCGCGACTCTGGGAGGGGACCTGAATGCCTTTGAGGCGCTGGTGGAGAAGTATGAAAGACCGGTCTTCACCGCAGCCTACAGAATCGTTGGAGATTTTGAGCAGGCTCGAGACGTGGCTCAAGCCGCCTTCCTCAAAGCCTTTGAGCAACTCGAGAACTACAAACCCGAGTACAAGTTCTTCAGCTGGCTCTACAGAATCGCCATCAACGAGGCGATCAACCTCGCAAAACGACGAAGCCACATCCGGGAGGAGACAGTCACGCCCTCGACAGCGGTCGGAAGAGAGTCTCCTGAAGACGAGCTGAGGAGAAAGGAAACCAACCATCTGATCCAGGACGCGCTGAATCGAATGGATCCTAAGTATAGAGTCATGATTGTGCTGAAGCACCTGGCTGAGTGTTCGTATCGGGAAATTGGACAGGTTCTCGATCTTCCCGAGAAAATAGTGAAGTCGAGGCTGTTTCGGGCCCGTAAGATCATGAGGGAAATGCTTGCCAGCGGAGCGAGTGATGGATAGCGAACGTCTCTGGGTCCTGATGAATCAACAGCTCGACGGCAAGAACAGTCGTGCTGAGGAACAGGACCTGCGCGAGGAATTGGAAAGGTCTGTTGAAGCCCGGCATCTGATGGGGGAGTTGCGCGAGTTGAACCGAGAACTGGGCTCAGTCAAGGCAGTGGAACTGTCCGCGGACCTGACTTCCAACATAATGAGGGCTGTTCGCGCCAAGAGGCGAGAGTCGCAGAAGGGGGTCGAGATCCCTTCCGCCGGTTTGCGAACACGACTGGGGATCTCCCCGCTGTGGCTCTACCCACTGGCAGCGGGACTGCTGATGGGGCTGCTCATTGGTGTTCTCTGGAAGGGCACTTCTCTCGAGAGCGTTCAGGTTGAAAACCTCTATGGAACGATCGGGTCCGGACTTGAATGGGTGGTCGTGGCCGAGGAGAATCTGGGCGCCGAGCTGGTAGGGGTCAGGAGATCGGGAGCGGGAGTCCTGGTTGATGTCCAGGTCGGAAGCGACGAACCAGTCGAATTGGAGTTCCATTTCGATCAAGACCGGCTGGGCTTGAAGGGCCTTTTCTGTCCGAGTCCCTGCACGGTGCTGACCGCGGCCGCTACACTGAGCGTCCATCCTAGTGGAGCGGGCAGGCATAACTTGCTGTTCGAGCTGGCCGGCGATGGACCTGCTTCTCTGGAACTGCACTTGAGAAAAAGTGGAGTGCTCACCCACCGATCTTCCTGGGCCTTCGAAGCAGGTGGATCTTCCCGATAGCCGTCCACTTGTAGTAAGTATCCCCCGGCAAAGCCGGGGGCTTTAATCTTGTGAGCCGCTCAAAGCGGACTTGACGTTGCCGCTACCGCGGCCACTTGTGCCACCTACAGGTGGCTTGGCTACAGCAGCCTGAGCTGATCCTGGCGACGATCTTCTGCTTCTTGCCGCCGGATATACTCACGAATCACTTTCTCATCCCGACCCACCGTCGATACGAAGTATCCGCGAGCCCAGAAGTGCTGTCCAACAAAGTTACGCCGACTCTCTGAAAAGTTCCTCGCAATGTGGATGGCGCTTTTCCCTTTGATGTACCCGATCACCTGCGCCACAGAAAACTTTGGCGGAATCGAGATCATCCCGTGCACGTGATCCGGCAGCAGGTGGCCCTCTTCAATCAAGCTTTCCTTCTGCCCAGCCAACCGTCGCAGCACCTGACCGAGATGTCTGCGCAGCTCCCCATAAATCAACTTCTTGCGGTACTTGGGGATGAACACCACATGGTACTTACACTCCCATTTTGTATGCTGTAAGCTCTGGTAGTTACTCATAAAACTCCTTTTCGTGATGCTTTGCTCGGCTCACGGAAGGGAGTTTTTTCACCTATTCCCGGAACTGTCAAACTCTGGCTGCCTCCCCGGCAGAGCCGGGGGGACTCCTTACGGGTCTAGCCCGCATAGATCACCGATAGGACCTGAAAAGGCCGCCCTGTTTGGTATAAAGCGTTTTGAATGAACGTTTTCACACGCAAACGGAGGCGGCCCTTATGAGAACAGAGTGTAAACAAGTCAGGTTTGAATTTCACCAACTATCTAAACGAAAAGTGAAGGCGCGGTTCGACGGTGGAAAGATCACCTCCGATGCGGGGGTGCTGCTGTTGCGAGAGGTCGAGAGGGGGACGGGTCTGATCGCCGGACTGGCTGAGTGTTTCAGGGATCACCGGGATCCGCGGTTGATCGAACACACGGTCGAGGAGTTGTTGGGGCAGCGCATCTACGGACTCTGTCTGGGGTACGAGGATCTGAACGATCATGATCAGTTGCGCACCGATCCGATGCTGGCGGTGGCGGTGAATAAGGCCGATCCGTTGGGAGAGCGGCGGCGGCAGGCCTCAGATCGGGGGAAGGCGCTGGCGGGCAGGTGTACGCTGAACCGGTTGGAGTTGACCGGCGCCGAGGTCGATGAGCAGGAGCGGTACAAGAAGATCGCGATGGACCCGGACCGGATCGACGGCTGGATGGTGGATGCCTTCGTGGAGTCCCACGAATCGGCGCCCGAGGAGATCGTGCTGGATCTAGATGCGACCGACGACCCGATCCATGGCCAGCAGGAAGGCCGGTTCTTTCACGGTTACTACCGCCAGTACTGTTATCTCCCGCTGTACATCTTCTCGGGGGAGCATCTGCTGTGCGCCCGGTTGCGGTGTTCCAATATCGATGGGGCCGCGGGATCGGTGGAGGAACTGGAACGGATCGTCGGCCGGATTCGGCAGAGCTGGCCGGAGGTCTCGATCGTCATCCGGGCCGACTCGGGCTTTTGCCGGGATGACTTGCTCCGCTGGTGTGAAGACCATCACGTGGATTACGTGATGGGGTTGGCCAACAATGATCGGCTCAAGTCAGAGAGCGCCGAAGCGATGACTCAGGCCGAAGCCGAGTTCAACGCCACCGGGCGCCCGGCGCGGGTGTTCAAGGATTTCCGCTACCGGACTCGCCACAGTTGGACCTCGGAGCGACGCGTCGTCGGCAAGGCCGAGTTCCTGGACAAAGGCGCCAATCCCCGATTCGTCGTCACCTCCCTGTCGCCGGAACGCCTGGGGGCCCGCGCGCTCTACGAAGACTTTTACTGTGCGCGGGGCGACATGGAGAACCGCATCAAAGAACAGCAGTTGGATCTGTTCGCCGACCGGACCAGCGCGGCAACGATGCGCGCCAATCAACTCCGGCTGTATCTGTCCTCCGCCGCCTACATGCTCATGCACGCCTTGCGTCGTCTCGGACTGAAGCAGACCCCCCTGGCTCGCGCTCAGTGTCAGACGATTCGCTTGAAGCTCCTGAAGATCGGCGCCCAAGTCCGCCTCACGGTCCGCCACGTCTGGATCTCCATGTCGGAAGCCTATCCCTACAGCGAGGTCTTCGCTGCCGTCGTTCGAAACCTCCAGGCCATTCCTCTGCGCTGCTGAGGTCTGTCCCGATCAAACGCCCCCAAAAACGAAATCGTTCCATCGCTCAGGCCGAGCTCTGCCTGAATGCATTCCGTCACCCTCTTCCGAACCCGAAAAACGCTCCATTCACGACCATCCACACCACCGCATCACTCGACCTGGACCGGATCGATAGCGAAACTCTCAGAAAACCGTTCCGGCCTGCCAAAATCACCTTCATTTCCAAATCGGTGATCTATGCGGGCTAGCAGCCCGCTGGACTTCCACTACGGGCTGCTAAACTCATGACACCTTGACGTTGAATCTGTTACCTGCCCTGTTGGTCGGTGTGGTTCCGGTCCTGCTTTTTCTGGCGGCCCTAACCTATCTCGACAGCTACAAACTGCTTCGATTCCGGGTCTTGCTGGAGACCCTGCTGGTGGGAGGAGGTGTTGGACTGGGCGCCTTTCTGGTCAACGCAAGACTTCTCTCCATCGAGCTCGTCGAGATGTCAGCCTACTCAAGATACGGCTCTCCTTTTGTGGAGGAAACGCTGAAGGCTCTCTTTCTCGTCTACCTCATCCGAGCCAACCGGCTCGGGTTTTTGGTGGACGCCGGAATCTGTGGTTTTGCAGTGGGCAGCGGGTTTGCAGTCGTAGAAAACCTCTACTATCTCTTCTCGGTCCCTTCAGCCGATCCGGTGGTCTGGATTCTCCGCGGGTGCGGCACTGCCATAATGCACGGTGGCTGTTCGGCAATTTTTGCCATCATCGCCAAGCTGATGTGGCGAAAGCTGGAGTCCTGGAAGGCTTTTGGCCCTCCACTGCTTGCTGCCATCGCCATCCACTCCTTCTTCAACCACTTTTTTCTTTCTCCTGTCCTTTCCGCCATTGTCATCCTGTTTTCCCTTCCGCCTCTCACACTCCTCACTTTTGCTCGCAGCGAAAAGGCGCTGAAAAAATGGCTGGGTACCGGGTTTGACAGTCACGCTCAGCTTCTCGAACTCATCAACTCCGGAGAGTTGCAACAGTCGAGAGTAGGGCGCTACCTGCAATCGTTGCGAGAACAGTTTGGCGGTGAGATCGTGGTGGACATGCTCTGTTACATTCGCATCGCGGCCGAGCTCTCCATGCGTGCTAAAGGAATTCTGCTAGCCCGAGAGCAGGGGTTTGAAGTGCAGCCCGAAGCATCGGTAAGAGCCCAACTCGAGGAGCTCAAGGTTCTGGAGAGATCCATAGGCCCCACTGGGAAACTGGCCGTGACTCCGCTCCTGGGGACCACCGCAGAAGACATCTGGCAGCTGGCGCTGTTGGGGGAATGAGTCCTTTGGTGAAGTGCACTGTGAGCAAAGTTCAAGTCTTCATGCTGCTCCTGGCGGCAACTCTCCTTCCGGTTGCTGCTCAGACCACCAGGCCTGCCTACTCTCACGGCACACCCTCGCGTGACGGGACCGGCAAGCTCTACATGGGCCGGGAGATCGCCCAGGTCATGGGTCACCGGGGTGCCTCCTGGCTGGAGCGGCCGGAGCGCAAAAGCGAAGAGAAGCCGGACCTGCTGATCGCAGCTCTAGCTAGTTCCCATCCGGAAACCCATTATTTAAGCTTCCTAAAGGGTTGTTTTTTATACCAGATACAACGGTTCATGGGGGACAGTATCGGCCGACAGCAGGGATCGGGCGGCCGAGTGCTCCAGATGCAGTTTTCGACAAACACCTCACCCTCAAAACCCCCCTCCATTATGGCGTCCAGCGACTCGTTTACAACCGTAGCCGGGCCAACACCAACAGATTGAAACTGAGCACCGAGAGATGCACATACTGCTGGAAGTGCTCCCATCCCTTCCAGGTGCAACGATCCGCTCCGAAGACCCGTTTGAGCATCGAGATACAGCCTTCGATTCCAGCCCGAAAGCGCCTCAACTGCTTGTAAACCCAGCTGGAGCGCACCATATCGGTGACCTTCAGCCCTGCCTTTTTGGCAAAGGCCACGTCCTGGATTCCTTGCTTCTTGGCCCACCTCAGATTGTTCTGAGTGGCAAATCCCCCGTCGAAGCTGGCTTGGCGAGGATAGCGCCCGTAGAGCTGATGCTGACGCTCCAGCATCGGCTGCATTTGCGCCTGGTCGGCGGGATTGCCTTGCGTGACCAGACAATCGACGATCAGTGAGGTCTTGCCGCAAGTCAAAAAGATCTTGTGACCGAAAACCGTCTCGCGTCCCCCGGTCTGGATAATGTCGCTATGCTCCTCAAAGATCGAGACCACCTTCTCAGCGGCCGGAACCTTCTGGCCCTGCAGGACGCGCCGGTCGGTCTGATCGATGACTCGTCCCAGTAGATCCAGATAGTGACGCAGCTGCTGGAGAATCACCTCAGATTCGATCCCCTGCCAACCAGCAGCGCTCTCCAGAGCCTGACAGCCATAGCCATAGGTCTGGCCCGACACCTTGACCAGATCTTGGTAGAATTGGCGCCGATTCTGGCCCCGGCTGTTGCGGATGTTCGTCACTCGCCTCTTGGCCCTCCGACAATGATTGTGGTAGACCACCGGGTAGTGCTCAGCCAACTTCCCCAACAGGGCTGTCACCTTACGCACCGAATCGTACAAAAGCTGAGAGTCCAAGGGATGGCGGATGTCGCTCTCGACAGCTGTGGCATCGACCCGGATCTTGCGGCCCTTCTCCAACCCCTCTGCTTTGGCCCAACCCACCAACACCCGAGTGATTCGTTGCCAGGTCGAAGCTTGAATCCTCGAGATGTTCTCTTGAAGACAGCTCTTGCCTGGAGACCATCCTAGAGGCAAACGGCAGAAGGCCCGGAAGCTCGCCGAGTCGTCCACATGAAAGGCCAGCTTTTCATAGGACAATCCGTGCCAATTCTTAATCACAGCACAACGCACAACTTGCTCAGCGCTCAGACCCGGAGAGCCATTGCAGGGATCGGCCTTGTCAGACAGATCTTGTAAAACCCAGTGCAGGATCTCTGGATTGTTATCCAGGATTCGGGAGATCATCTGCAACTCGTCACCCAGCCGGTGATCCGGCCAAAGTGGCGTCAGTGGCATCTGATTCTCTCTGTTTTTTCGCATTTTCGGAGCTCCGTGATTGCCGTAAGTCTTTTTGTTTCAGTGGTTTGATACTCTTACTGTAACAAAAGATGCTGACAAAATCGGAGCTCGAAAATGTGGTCTTTCCTCTTTATTTCCAATCACTTACAGGCGAGCGGATGGGAACTAGCTAGAGCTGCGACCAGGTCAAACGGTTGCCGACCTCGGTACCGGTACCGGATACTTCACCCGCCGGCTGGCCAGGAAAACTGGTACGTCGGGGACTGTATATGCTGTGGATATTCAGCCTGAAATGCTGGAACTCCTGGAAGAGCACATGGAGACGCGGGGGCTGAAGAACGTGCGGCCTCTTCTGGGCAGCGAGACGGATCCGCGCCTGCCCCCTTCGAGCCTGGATCTGGCTCTCATGGTCGATGTCTACCACGAGTTCTCCTACCCCTACGAGATGATCGAGGCGATCACCCGGGCTCTTAAACCGGAAGGCCGCCTGGTGTTTGTCGAGTACCGGGGGGAAGACCCCACGGTCCCCATCAAGCCTCTGCACAAGATGACGGAGGAACAGGTGCGCCGGGAGGCTTCAGTCCATCCTCTGGAGTGGGTTGAGACGCGGGACGATCTTCCCCGACAGCACATTATTGTCTTCAAGAGAAGCGTGACTTCGATTCCCTAGCAGGCCGATCACGCTTGAGAGCGCCGCAGATTTCGAGCCGCTGAGACCCTTCAGTGCGCTGGATCAGGGGTGCTTCCGTCTGCCCGATCGTCCTTTTTCTGGGTGGACGAAACCGGAGGTTTCCAGAAGTCGGAGGCGAAGTACCCCCCGGCGGCCACTTCGCCGCTGTAGAAAGCTGAATTGAACAGTATTCGAAAGGTGCCAAATGGCTGACCGCGCCACTGGGGTCGGAATCCGATCAGGAGCACGTGCCCTTTTCCGAGATAGACATCGAGCGCAGCGGCAAACCCCCGCAATTGCTCTTCGCCCTGAAGGTACCCCGAGAGCAGGGAAGAGTCGTCCGCCCGATACCTGGCCAGCGCGACCCCCTGAAACTCCACCAGGGTTGTGAACACGGGGCTTTGTTCGAAGAAGACTCTTGCCCGGGAAGGCATTCCCGCCATGACTGGATGAGCCCGATCCACTGTGACTTCGAGAATCGAGCCAGAAGAGTAGAACTCATCTTGTGACAGCTCGGCCACTACATTGGCAACGGGAAGGTTCAGCGCGGAGATCGCGAAGTCGCTGCTCCGGTTCAAGCAGACCAGGGTTCCGCCGCGGCGTACGAAGGCCTCCAGGCTGCGCACTCCTGACTGACCAATGCCCCCCTGGTAGCGGGGAGGCACGGTTCCGGGTCGAAAACCCTCCAGGATGGACTGAGAGGTCTCATCCGGCAGCACGATGACATCAAACTGATCGAGGGAATCCCGATAAAAGTCGACATTGCGGAGGTTGGCGAAATCGAACTCGTATTGCTCGAAGAGCCAGCGAGTCCAACCTTCATCCATGCTGGCGGGCCAGGGACGATAGAGTCCGACTCGGCTTTTGACCCGAGGACCAGACGAATCTTTGAGACGATCTATGTTCAGCGCCAGGCTGGCGGCCCACTCGGACTGCATCTCGGTCGATATGCCAGCCACAATATATCGGCCGGAGGACGATGGCTCTTCACCGCCGGCTGCAGGCGCGAAGTGCACCTCAGCGCCTTGAGCGAGCGCCCTGTTCACTGCTCGAAAAGCATTATTGTGGGATGGATCGAGGGCGATGTGCTTCCCCGAACCCCGTACTTCGCCGGCAGAGGGCTGAATTCCCGCGGCCACCGGATGAGTGTCGAAACCGGCTCCACTCACACTGTCGAAGGAACTGAGATCGACGTCGGATGCCTCCGTGTAGGTCTTCTCCCATTCCAGCGCCTTTCCACCCACAGGGCTCAGCGCGGACCTGACCTCCGCCGTCAGGGGAGACATCGCCGGAATGATCCGAACGTCCATCTGGTAGGGAAGGGTCCAACCAGAGGCATCGAAGGTCTTTTCCGGAGGTCCCTCCGGGTATTCCCTGATATCCGGATACTTCTGTTCCTGAAAGAGCTCTCGCACCAGTTCGCCGAACTCCTGGTCCATGGGAATGAGCCAAGAGCCTGCCGGATGAGCCAGGCCCTCGAAGCTGACTGGGCTGGACAGCTCAAGCACACGGATTCCATTAAACGCAAGGCGCTTCAACATCTCGACTGCCGCAACCGGGTCGCGTTGCTCTCGAGGAATGAAATAGGCAAAAGGCGGTTCCACCCTGTACTTCAGAATTGTGTTGCTTCCAGACCGGTAGCGATTGAAGAGAAGTCTGTCTTTGTACTTGGCGGCATACTCGAGTACCGATAACGACGCGACCCGCATGTAGTCAACGGCGTCACGGAGCCGCCACCAGCCTCCCTTCCAGGGGCTTGGATAGAGGGTTTCCGTTACTAGATCCCGTGCCTCTTCCGGGAAGTCGCTCACTGTGTAAAAACGAGGGGTTGCATATCTGTACAGCGCCGTTTCCGTCCAAAACGCCACCCGGTTCTGCAACATGGGCAAGAAGTCGATGTAACCCGGGTACCAGGCGTCAAAGCCGGTCCCCATGTGAATCGCGCCGGGCAGTCCTCTCGACTCCAGCCCTTCGGCGATGGCCATGCCGATCGTGTTCACCTGGCGGGCCATCAAGGGCGGTGTTCGGGAAGCGATCGGATCAGCGAAGGGAGGGAGCCAGATGCGCGTCGGGAAAGGCGCCGTCTGGTGGTGAACATAGATGATCTGAGGCTCCCAGAATTGCCAGCTTCGAGTCAGCACCCGCGATTCGACCATGTTCAGCATGTAGGCGTCGCGGTTGTTGTCGTGGCCGACGTACTTCTGGTAGAGCTCAACCAGAGGGGCTACTTCGTACGGCGTACCCAGGTTGGAGCGGTACCAGTTGACGACGATCTCCTGGCCATCCGGATTGAGCGAAGGCCACAACATCACGATCACGTTTTCCAGGATCTCCCGAACCGGTGCTTCTTCAGATTGACTCAGCAGTTGGTAGGCCAGCTGAATGGTGTGCTGGGCGCCGGCAGCCTCTGTGGCGTGCAAACCACCATTGATGTCTACGAAGGCCTTCCCCTCACGGGAGAGGCGGCGGGCCTCCTCCTCGGGAACTCCGTCCGGGTGAGCAAGCTGCAGGGAGATGTCGCGAAATCGCGCGATCCCGGCCAGGTTCTCAGGGGCTGAGATCAAGGCCATGTACCAGGGACGTCCTTCTGATGTGCGACCGGCTTGAACCAGCCTCAGTTTGTCGCTGGAAGTGTCGAGACGGCGGAAATACCGGATTGATTCTTCATAACCTGCCAGCTTGAAATCGGCTCCCACCTCGAAGCCAAGCACCGACTCGGGAGAAGGTATTTCCGGGGGTTGTAAGGGGGAAGGGGTCGTCCCAGGTTCGGCGGAGACAAGACAAGTTAAGAGAAGGGTTGTGACGGCGAAGGCTGTGGTTGTCTGGTGCAATGATACTTCCTGCTTTTCTGTAGGTAGGTCTCCCGACCGGATCTCAGCTGCTGGAGTCTGGAGCCGGCCGCTCCGCAGGCTGCTTCAAGAACAGGCCGTCGAAATCCAGGGGGCCCACCTCATTCTCGACTTCTTCCAGGATCTCGCAGGACTTCACGACCTGCTGCATGGCGGTGTGATCGGGATGGAGAGGCCGATCCAGGTCGAGAAAGTCCACGTGTCGGCGAACCACTTCCTTGGCTTTAGCCACGCCGCAACCGAGTTTGTAGTCTCTGAAATCCAGCCCCTGGGCGGCCGCCATGATCTCGATGCCCAGGACTCCGCAGCCATTGTCCAGTATCTGGAAGTTCTTGAGGGCGGTATTCATCCCCATGGAGACGAAGTCTTCCTGATCGGCCGCTGCCGGAATGGACTGGATGCTGGCCGGTGTAGAAAGAATGCGCTGTTCCACAATCAGGGTGTCGGCTGTGTACTGGCTGAGCATCAGTCCCGAGAACATCCCCGCTCCCTTGGTCAGGAAGGGCGGGAGCCCGACCGACAACGCCGGGTTGTTGAGCCGGTTCATTCTCCGCTCCGACATGACGCTGACCATCGTGACAGCCGCACCCGCCATGTCCATGGGTAGCGAAATCGGTGTTCCCTGAAAATTGGCTCCTGAAATCTGCAAATCTCGGTCCGGGAAGAAGACCGGATTGTCCCCTACCCCGTTCAGCTCAATTTCAACCTGAGATCGGGCCCAGGCGAGCGCGTCCAGAGCCGCTCCAATCACCTGTGGTGTGGATCGCATGGAGTAGGCGTCCTGGACCTTGCACTGTACTCGTCCCTCCTTCAGGTCGCCTTCCGCAACCAGCGAATTGATGGCACTGGCGCACTGAACAGCCCCGGGGAATCCCCTGGCCTCGTGCAAGAGGAGAGTGTACGGTTTCATGTTCGCTTTCAGCGCCTCCAGAGACATGGCGGAACCGATGATGGCCTGCTTGAGCCAGCGATACGCGTCGTGAAGCCAGAGGGCCGACATGGCGGCGATGAAATTGGAACCGTTGATACAGGCCAGTCCGTCCCTGGCTTCCAGGCCCGGAATTGGAATGCCGGCCCGCTCGAGGGCCTCTCGTCCATCGAGCAGTTCCCCCTGGTAGTAGGCCTGGCCCTCTCCCAGCATGAGAAGGCCGATCTGGGCCATCGGAGCCAGATCTCCACAGGCAGCAACGGACCCTTTCTGGCAGACGTAGGGGGTGACTCCGCAGTTGAGCATCTCTACCAATGTCTGCGGAATCACGGGCCGGATTCCGGAGTGTCCTTTGGACAGCACGTTGACTCGGCTGAGCATGGCTCCGCGCACGTACTCCACGGGCGCTGGATCTCCGATTCCGGCAGCATGGTTGTAAATCAAATATTTCTGAAAGTCCTTGACCTGCTCGTCGGAGAGGACCACTTCACTGAACTCGCCGATCCCTGTATTCACCCCGTACATGATCTCGTTGTTGCGAATCTTCTTCTCCAGCATTTCGCGGCAGTCTTCCATGCGGCGAACAGCCTGTGGATGGACTTCTACTTTCTGGTCGTGCCGGGCGACCTGCACGACCTGGTCAAGTTTTCTCCTGAAACGACTCTTCTATGGTCAAGTTTTCTCCTGAAACGACAAGAGTCATTCTGATTCTCCCTTTGCCGGCTAGTTGCCTGGATGAGGAATCATTGTACTGAGAGTCCTGTACCTCGACAACCCGGCAATTCGATCAGATCGGACCCCCGCGCGACGATCGGCTGGCTCTATTACGCGCTTACTATCGTGCGCGCCACCGAATGCGGTAGAGGCTGGCTGCAGTGGCGCGCGTGACAACAAGCGCGTCGGAAGGAAAGGTTGAACGTTCTGAGTTGAAGCGACAATACTACTGCAAATGCTGAAAACATCCCTTGCGATAGGACTTCCGTTTTCTCTGAAGGGCGTGCTCCTTACAGGGGGAGCCCAGGGAGTTCAAAACCCGGGCCCAGGCGATCCCTATCCTGAGGATTTCGTCTACGACATCTCAGGCGGCGGACAATTCCGGCTTGCTGACCGAACCGGATGGCCCCGATCGCCAGGCCTGGACTGTGAGCACGCCTTACCGGACAGCGGTCGTGTTTGAGAAAAAGTATATCCGAGTGGATGATGGAGTTCTAGACTTGAGGTTTATCTTTAACCCTCAGGTTTACGTGGCCGCTACCGAACTGATCCAGGAATCAGTGGACCCGGGTCAGATCCCCGGGATCCCAGACTGGCTTTTTGAACTCCCGGGAGAACGCGTTGGCTGAGGACTATCAGTGCCTGGAAGTGCGTCCCATTGCCGGTGCGCTGGGTGCCGAGATCCAGGGCGTGGATCTTGCAAGCCCGCTCGAGTCTGAAGTCCTCCGGGAGGTCCAGCGGGCCTTTCTGGCCCATCTCGTCATCTTTTTTCAGGAGCAGGAACTGCCCCCTGAGAAGCTGCTCAGCTTCGCCCGCCAGTTGGGCGAGCCCATGGAGTACCCACAGATGAGGGGCCTGCCGGGATTCCCCCTGATCACGCCGGTGATCAAGCGAGTGCACGAACGCGTGAACTTCGGCGGAGTGTGGCATTCCGACACCGCTTACCTGGAGCGTCCGCCGAGTGCGACCATGCTCTATGCGGTGGAGGTCCCGCCCTCGGGGGGCGATACTCTTTTTGCCAATCAGTACCTGGCCTACGAAACTCTCTCTCCGGGCTTGAAAGAGGCCATCGACCCTCTGATTGGAGTCAACACTTCCGCCAAAGCGCAGATCTCCGAGACACGAGAGGATCGTTTACGCGAGGCAGATGAAACGATGAAGGTGATGATTTCCAAACATCCTGTCGTCCGCACCCACCCCGAGACCGGGCGCAGGGCCCTTTACGTCAATCTTGGCCACACCTTGCACTTCCAGGGCTGGCCACAGGAAGAGAGCCGGCCCCTGCTCGACTATCTCTTCCGGCCCCAGGTGAAGCCGGAGTTTACCTGCCGCTTTCGCTGGCTCCAGCGCTCCCTGGCCCTCTGGGACAATCGCTGTACGCTGCACAACCCCGTAAATGACTACCAGGGGTACAAACGGGTCATGCACCGGATAACACTGGCCGGCGACAAGCCTTTGCCCTGAGGACCATCGTAAGAGTGACGGGTGCTACACGGACACATGGATGACGGCTGGTAGTATTGAAGGGACATGGGGGCGATCCTCCATGTGGGGTAGCCCGCGGGATATTTTCTGAGACGTTGACCCGCGGGCTCATTATCAGACGAGTCCCACGATATTCGAATCCGGCCGTCAGGCTGGTCCCCAAACGCTAATGATGGGATTCCCGATCAGAACCCTGCCGGGGTCCGATTCGACTTCACGGAGGTCAGCAAGGAGCGATTCGTACTCCCCCGAGTCGAGCTTTCCGGCAGTCACCAGCGCCCGCCCGATTGCCGCGAACGTGATCGTGGAGATCTGCCTTAGATCCACTCCTTCAGTCTCGATCACGATGTCACCTCGGACTTCCAGAGGGCCGGAGCCAGCGCCCCGGAACAAGTGCACCAACTTCCTCCCGATCTCGGCGTCAACAACGACGTCTTTACACAGGCCGGACATCTGCTCGTAGCCCGGGCTCGACGGATAGCAGCAGCTGAAAACGAGGTCAGGCTCCTGGGCGAAGACGAGGGCCCCCGGCTTGGCCACACGGAACATCTCTCGTAGTGCGACAAGAGGATCCGGCACATGCACCAACAGAAAGCGCGTAAAGACCAAGTCGAACGAATCGGCATCAAACGGCAAAGACATGGCATCGCCTTCACGGAATGTCACCTGGTGGTCGCCCCAGTCCTGACCTCGTGCCACCTGGATCAAGCCGCGATCCTGCTCCAATCCGATGCACTCCCCCGTGGATTCGAGAGCCTCAGCAAGCAGCCTCGTAGTCTCCCCGAGGCCTGAGCCCACGTCCAACCAGCGGCCCGTCCTGTCTACGTTCAGGGCTGCAAGGTATGGCGCAGTGAAGGGATTCAAGATTCTGGCAGCAGCCTCTGCCGCTCGGGGTTGTGCTCGTCAATCGCATAAGACATGTATTGAATTCCGCGTCTATCCTAATTGAAAAATCTGGATTTCTCGACCAGCGCCCCCGGGGCTCCTCCCACTTTCTATTCTGGACCTGGAACCTGGAATCCGGAATTGCTACGCTCAGGTCTATGGACTCCCTTCGAATCCTGAGACTTCCGCTGATCGCTTTCGTCCTCTTCTGGGCGGCATGTAGCCCTTCCTCGTCTCAACCCGAAAAGCGCCCCAACTTCATTTTCCTGCTGGTAGATGACTGGGGCTGGCGTGACGCCGGCAGCCACGGCAGCGATTTCTACCGCACTCCCGGCATCGACCAGCTCACCTCCCAGAGTCTCAGGTTCAGCAATGGCTATTCGGCATGTACCGTCTGCTCTCCTTCCCGGGCTGCCATCATGACAGGGATGTATCCGGCTCGACTCAACGTGACGGATTGGATTCCCGGTTACGGTGACCCCCCCGGATCGAAACTGAGCGTCCCGGACTGGACGATGCGCCTGGAGCATCATCATGTCTCCATTGCCGAAGCACTGAAAGAGGCCGGCTACAAGACGGCTCATGTCGGAAAGTGGCACCTGATGCCGACACAGGAGCCGGATCTAGAAGAGTACTTTCCGGACGCTCACGGCTTCGATATCAATATCGGGGGGAACGAGTGGGGGATGCCGGGAAGCTATTTCCATCCGTATCAAAAAGGGAAGAGACGGGTCTACCCGCTGCCGCCGGGAGGCCAGGAGGGAGACTATCTGACAGACCGTCTCACCGACGAAGCACTGAAAATCATTGAACAGTGGGCCGAGGATCCATTCTTTCTCTACTTTCCCTACTACACCGTGCACATGCCCATGGAAGGCAAACCGGAACTGGTCAAAGAGTACGAGGCCCGGGTGAACCCGGAGGCTCGCCACACTCACCCGGTGTATGCGGCCATGCTTCACAGCCTGGACGAGAGTGTTGCTCGAATCCTGGCGAAACTGAAAGAGAAAAAAATCGAGGACAACACGGTCATTATCCTGACCGGCGACAACGGTGGCGCTGCCGGACTACCCTGGAAAAACGGAGGCGCGCCCACTAACAATGCGCCCCTTCGAGCCGGCAAGGGATCGGTTTATGAAGGGGGTGTCCGGGTTCCAACGCTGCTGCGATGGCCTGGTGTTACATCGCCCGGGTCTGTCTCCAGCGAGCCCATGATACACGTCGATTACTACCCCACGATTCTGGAGATGGCCGGGGTGGAAGGGAATCCGGAGCACAACCGCAGTGTCGATGGAGTCAGTCTGGTCCCCATTCTGGGGGATTCCTCGAAGAGCCTGGGACGGCAAGCTCTGTTCTGGCACTACCCCCATTATCATGGTGGAGGGGCGACGCCCTACGGAGCTGTCCGCGCCAGCAACTGGCGACTGGTCGAGTTCTACGAAGATAACCGGGTGGAGCTCTACAATCTGGCCGAGGACATCGGGGAGAGGAACGATCTGGCCGGAACCCGTCCCGACAAGGTGGACGAGTTGAGAGGCCTCCTGGACGACTGGAGGCAGAAGATGCAGGCTCAGATGCCCACCCCTAATCCCGACGTAGGCGGTCACTGACGCAGCCGCCGGGGTCCGCTACGCCTTCACGCGCGTCATCGCCGGGTCAAAGAGCGGATCATCCGTCACCTCCATCTCAAACCGATCGCCCAGGTATTGGATCGACAACTTCGTTCCGGTCGTCGCATGCTCCACTGGCAGGTAAGCGTAAGCCACAAGTCGACCGATCGAATATCCGTAGTTCGCGGTCGTCACATGTCCGACACAACGGTCGCCTGCGAACACGGATTCATTCCCGAGAGCCATGGCTTTGGGATTCGAAGTCGTCAGACAGGCCAGCGTGGTGGCCAGGCCCGCCTTCTTCTTGTGCAACGCGGCCTCACGCCCGATGAAATCCTCCTTGTCCGTTTTGACGGTCCACCCCAAACCGGCCTGAAACGGATCATGGTCCGTGTACACGTCAGCCCCCCATAGCCGATAGCCCTTCTCGATCCGCATGGAGTCCACAGCCCCCATTCCGGCGCAGATCATGCCCAGAGGTTCTCCAGCGGACCAGAGCGCGTCCCAGACTCCCAGTGCCTGGTCTACGGGGATGTGTAACTCCCATCCCATTTCGCCGGCATAAGACACCCGAAGTGCCAGCACCCGTGCCGTGCCGATATCGATCCAGCAGCACGTGAAATAGGGAAACGCTTCGTTGGAGACATCGTTCGGTGTCGTCGGAACCAGCACTTTGCGGGCGTTCGGGCCCCACACGCCCAGCGCCGTATAGGCGTCGGAGATGTCGCTCACGAAAGTCGAACCGTCCTTTGGGGCGTGTTGTTCGACCCAGGTAAGGTCCCGGGGCCGCGTCCCTTCTCCAACGAACATCCAGAAGCAGTCCTCAGCGGTGCGGGCCACAGCCAGGTCGCGCCGGACTCCGCCCGCCGGCGTGAGCCATGTCGTGTAGATCAGGCTTCCCACCGACTTATCCATCCGGTTGCTGCACAGACGGTCGACGAAGGCGACGGCCCCTTTTCCCTGGACCTGAATGATGGAGAGGAGAGTCAGATCGAAGAGTCCAACGTTTTCACGGGTCTCCAGATGCTCGGCACCCTGGATCGGTGACCAGTATTGCGCTTCCCATCCGGTGCGGTGCCGGATCCGGTCGCCGTACTTCTCCACCAGGGGTCCGTTCGCTTCGAACCAGTTCGGCACCTCCAACCCGACAGAAGTCGTGAAGGAGGCCCCGTGCTCGCGCAGGCGGCTGTCAAATGGGCTCAACCGGACATCGCGAGGCTTGCTGAGGGGCTCGCGCGGATGGACGACCTTGTAGACCTCCCCATAATTCTTGTCGCAAACGGTGCGGACAAAACCGTGGGTCGTCTGTGCGGGCAAGAAGCGGTTCACGTCGCACTCCCGCAGATCCCATTCCGTGGTTCCGTCCGTCATCCATTCGGCAATCGACTTTCCGAGACCCCCGGCGTGCGTAATCCACGAGCCAACGGCCGTCCAGAAGCCCTGGATGGGCGTCTTGCCAGCAATCGGGTAGCCGTCGAGGGTAAAGGCGAAAATCCCGTTGAATGTCGTCTCCCACTCCGCCCCGCGTAAGATGGGCAGGATCTTCTGGGCCTGCTCCCAGGCCACCTTGAAATCCTCCGGAGTGAACGGACGCCTGGCGTTTCCACGAATCTTGTGCGGGTAGTGAGTGTGCGGATCGTGCCAGTAGCTCCCGATTCCGAAGGCGTCCCAGTGCTTGCGATAGTACATCGTCGACTCCAGCTCGCGGATCAGCGGAGTGACCGCCTCGTCATCCTTGTTGGAGCGGTCGAACTGGCTCAAGGCAGCTAGCGGCCTGGTCTGGACATACTGGTGTTCATAGGCAAGGAGAGGGAGCGGGACTCCTAGCTTGTCCCCTAGGACCGGGCCCCAGATGTTCGTGCAGAGCAGTACCTGCTCGCACTCGATGCGTTCCATTTCGAGGTTGGCGGTCAATACAGCCGTGACCCGGCCATCCTTGATCTCGATGTCAGTGACTTTCGTCGAGCCCACGAAACGGGCTCCCCCGGTGGCCACCGCATCCCGCGCCATCGCCGCCGACAGGTGCCATCCGGCCACCAGTGCGCCCCGGGGAACGAAAAGGCTGCCGACGATGGCGGAGGTATTCACCCAGGGGAGTTTCTGGGGCGTTTCCTCGGCGCTCAGCAGATGGGCCTCGACGCCGTACCCTCGGGAAGTGGCGTGAAGTCGCTTCAGGTCCTGCCAGCGGGCTTCGGTGGTGGCCAGTTCCAGGTTGCCCACGGGGTTATACATGTAGCGCTCTGACTGGAAGGGCTCCAGGCTCTGGAAGAGGTCCGACGAATAGTTGGCAAAGCGGGTCATCATCTTCGAATGGACCAGAGCAACCAGCCCTCCCGGGGCATGCGATGTCGAGCCGTCGTTCTCAAATGGATCCCCTTTGTCTACCACCAGAATGTCTCGCCATCCCAGCTTCGTGAGGTGATAGGCGGCGCTGCACCCCACAATTCCCGATCCCACAATGACCAATCTTGTTTTCATATCCCATCCCCTCTGCCGCAGCCGCCTCGATCCGGATCGGGGTCAATGTGTCTCCGGGTCGCGAACCCGAGACGAAACCCTGAGGGAGCTGTTCAGCCAGCCGTGTGTCTTTTCCCGCCCAGATCCACCCAGGTGCCTACGCCCCTCTCTTTCGCCTTCTTGTAAACGTGGTAGGCTGCGGCTACGTCCTCGATAGCTAGGCCAAGGGACTTGAACATGGTTATTTCGCTATCGGATTCTCTCCCTTTGATTTTTCCAATCAGAATATCGCCGATCTCTCCTCGAACGTGATCATCATCGATGGCGCCTTCCTTTTTCGGGAAGAGAAAATCACCCGCTTCGTTGAGACAGGATTCCCTGCGATCGCAAAACATTTTCGAGATCAAGACAGCCCGTGTATCCAGCTCGCGTGTGTGGGGGATGGTTGAGCCCACGGCGTTAAGGTGGGTACCCGGTGAAATCCAATCCCCCTCGAGTACTGGTTCTTTCGCCGAGGTATTGGTACAGATGATATCGGCACCCTCCACGCATTTAGCTGCCGTCGGCATTGCCTTTACAGGGACACCGTGGCGTTTGGAATTCACCGCTGCGAATTCGGTGGCTTGCTCCAACGGGATACTCCACACTCGAACGCGTTTGATGCTTCGTGCGAGCAGCATCGATTCGAGGTGAACGCGGGCTTGAGTTCCCGACCCAAGAATTGCCAGATCGCTGGCATCCTCTCGTGCCAATGCCCGGGTGGCGACCGCGGTGACGGCAGCGGTGCGGATCGCCGTGATTTCCGAAGCGTCTATGATCGCCAGCAGGGAGCCATGCTTCTCTTCGTAGAGCATGACGCCTCCCTGATGGGTATCGAACTCTGTTCCCCAATTCCCCGGGAAATAGGTGATCACCTTCAACCCCAACACCCCGATATCGCCGAGGTATGCCGGCATCATAGTGAGCTCTCCAACATTCTCCGGAAGCCAGAGGTGACCGCGAAGCGGCATCAGAGCACCGCCCTTGGCGAGCGTCTTCAAGGCGTCTTCCATGATTTCGATGCATTCGGACATCGGGAGGAGGGGTGGAACATCGGGTTGCTGCACGATCAAGATACTCATGTATGGTATGGGCGATTCTGTTACTTCCGCTGGCGTCGCGCTACTGGGCTCCGATTTGACCCCCTCCAGCGGTGGACCTAGAAGAAATAGCCGGCAGGATCTGCTCCCTCAGGCTGTTGCCGAATCAATCGCTTCAAGTCGCCAAAGATCTTCAGCTTGGGGGCTCATAAGGTTTGCGGGGCATGGGGCAAGACTACCAGCACCTGCCCAGGGTCGCAAGGTAGGGGAGGCTTCCCCGTGGGTGGTGGCGGCCGCAACAGAGCCAGGCCCTCAAAATGATGGCGAGGGAGCAAGTATGAGAATGCGGTCGAGCCGCCAGCTAGGCCTGCTCACGTGGAGCTTCAGCGGAGGGCGCTGACTTGGGGACTACGACTAATCACTCAGGCCAATGCCAGCCCCGAAGCTCGTAATACTTGCGTCGCGGCGTTGCGTGGATTGGGTGGACGCCATGTTTGCGGCACCACCAGAAATGGACTGTCGTCCCAATGGCAGCAAGGCCGAGAGGCAGAGCCAATGCGAGGTGGCCTACCGTATAGTAGAGGCCGACAGTGCCTCCGGTGACGATGAGCCATTTGAGGACTTTGCGCCACCGGGCGGTCTCAACCTCGAATACGGCGAAGATTGAAGCCCCAAGAATCAGGATCGCGAGGAGAACGTACAGTTCGAGTTCGGAACGTGTCAACAACTTTGAGACACTTTGGTGAATAAATTACTGTAGTTTCATCTCAAAAGTTCTCCTTTTCGGGAGGGTTGATCCAGACCGCCTCGGGAAGAGGAGGAGGAACGGGTTTGCCGTTGGGAAATCTCTCCGGGAAGAGTGCATGGGCGGCCTCCAATGTTTGGGATCGATCGCGACGGGTGGTGATGGCGGTGAGGTAGTGCACATCCGCGGGAGTGTGCAGGCCGATACCCGAATGGCGATGGTCGCGGTTATACCAATCGAAGAAATCCCGACAAAAGTCTCTGGCTTGCTGAATGGTGCCGAAACGAGCCGGGAATTCGGGACGGTACTTGAGGGTCTTGAATTGGGATTCCGAGTAGGGATTGTCGTCACAGACATGAGGCCGAGAGTGAGACTTGGTGACTCCCAGATCGGCCAGTAGCAAGGCCAGTGCTTTGGAACTCATCGACGAGCCACGATCGGCATGCAGGGTGAGACCACCCGCTACGATCTCCTGCTTGGAGTAGCTCTGGGCGATCAAGACCTTGGCCAGGCGGGAGCTTTCCTGGGTGGCCACCATCCAGCCCACCACATAGCGGCTGAAGATGTCCAGGATCACGTAGAGGTAGTAATAGCTCCATTTGACGGGCCCCTTCAGCTTGGTGATGTCCCACGACCAGCATTGGTTCGGGCCGGTGGCCAGAAGTTCCGGCTTGGAGTATTGGGGATGGCGGCGCTGGCGACGGCGTTCTCTAACTTCCAGACGTTTGGCCAGAATGCGGTACATGGTTCGAATCGAGCACAAGTATCGCCCTTCGTCCAGCAGCTCCGCCCATACGGCGGCAGGAGCTTTGTCGATAAACTGTCGGCTGTGCAGGACCTCCACAACGGCTTCCCTTTCGGGCGGGCTCAAGGCGCGTGGGGATGCGGCCCGAGGCCGAGGATCCAGCGCCGGCCGTTCGCGCCGAAGTTTCTCCCGATACAGACTCGATGGCGGCAGATCCAGAGCCTGACAGCCGGCACGGACTCCGTGGGATTGTGAGAATCGCAAAGCTTCGTCCATCAGCTCTCGTCTCCGTTCTCTTCGCTGCTCGCCAGAGAGATTCCCAACAGTTGCGAGACTTTTTTTTGGAGATCCAGCATGGCTTCAAACTTCTCGAGCTTGCGTTTCAGCTTCCGATTCTCAGCCTCCACTTGCCTCAGTTGATGATCCAGAGGATTGACCGGCTTTGCCTTTCGTCCCCGCTTGCGAGGGGTCAATGCCTGCAGCGTTCCGTGCTCGCGTTGGCGTCGCCAGGTCTGCAGATTCGACCAGTAAAGTCCTTCTCGGCGCAGTAATGCTCCCACTTCGCCCGACTCTTCGCAGCCATCGGCCTGCTCCAGGACCCGGAGCTTATAGCGGGCTGAAAACCGGCGACGGGTTGCCTTGGCAGGAACTTCCGGGTCGGGTCGCGGCAACGCCTTCTCGGGCTCGGTCCGTCCCGCAGCGATTTTGGAGACCTCTCCCCTCCGCTCCGAGGTTTCCAAAATCCTCAGTTTCTTGTCGCTTCTGTTTTCTATCATTCTGTAATCCAGCTTCTCGCCCTCTACTCTAATTTAGCCGGGAAGAAGTGTCTCACCATTATTGGCACAGAGGGGAATGGGTGGTCGCCGAGGGCAAGAATTTTCACGGGCTGCGCCGAGCTCAACAACGGGGGATTGAAAAAGTTTCCGTCCAAGTCTTGATGACCGCCACTGTGCAAAATCTGAAGCGTTTGATGAGAAGTGGAAGCACGAATCTCTTGCGCTTCGCAAGCGATCTCGTCCGACTCTTATTCTATCGGAACTTTGCCCTGGCGCTAGCGGCTTGAAGTAGCGTAACTTCAGTTGCCTACCCCGGCTTGAGCAACACGCTCTTCTTTTCTGTAAATTCTGGTCAGACCTGGGTCGGAAAGACAGAGGTCTGGGACAGGATTCTCCAAAAACAGAACGACAATCTGGAAAGGAGAATCAATTGAACCCAGACCTGGAAAAGAGAGTACCACGGGAGATTTTGGAGGAGTTGATCGAGGAAGGGACAGAAGCCTTTCGAGGGATCCTGGAGAAGTTGTTCAATGTGGCTATGCAGGTGGAGAGAAGCGAGTTTTTGGGAGCAGAGGCCTACGAGAGAACAGCCAGCCGCCGAGGCTACCGAAACGGATTCAAAGGCAAGCGGATTCAGACTCGAGTGGGAGAGCTGCGCTTGGAGATTCCCCAAGTGCGCGGGTTGAGTTTTTATCCCAAGTCGCTGGAGAGGGGCTGCCGTTCGGAGAAGGCATTGAAACTGGCCATCGCCGAGATGTACGTGATGGGAGTCTCGACCAGAAAGGTTACCGAGGTTACCGAGCAGTTGTGTGGTCTGGAGATCTCGGCCACCCAGGTCTCGAGAGTGGCCGGGATGCTGGACGAAGAGCTGGAAGAGTTTCGAAACCGGGAGCTGGGAGAGTATCCGATCGTGTACCTGGATGCCCACTACGAGAAGGTTCGAAAGGGCGGCAGAGTACAGGACGTGGCCATCCTGAAAGCCCTTGGAGTCAATCGTTTCGGAACGCGAGAGGTGTTGGGTCTGAGCGCCAGGCTAAGCGAAGCAGAAGTACACTGGCGAGAGTTTATGGCGGAGCTGCAAAAGCGAGGTTTGAAAGGAGTCGAGCTGTTTGTCAGCGATGATCATTCAGGATTGAAAGCGGCCAGGCGAGCGGTCTATCCGTCAGTGCCCTGGAACCGTTGCCAGTTTCATCTGAGCCAGAATGCCCAGCAATATGCTCGTCGCAGGCAAGACCGGCAGCGGATTGCCCAGGCCCTGCGAGACATCTTCAACGCGCCGTCTCGGGAGGATGCCGAGGAGCTCAAGGGGAAGGTGATCAAGAAGTTCGAAAAGAGTGCACCGGAGTTTGTGAGCTGGCTGGAAGACAACGTGGATGAAGGGCTCACGGTGTTCGATTTTCCGAGGAGCTGGTGGCGAAGGATCCGAACCATTAACGGACTGGAGAGACTGAACCGGGAGATCCGAAGACGAACCCGAGTGGTGGGAATCTTTCCCAACGAAGCGTCGGCGTTGCGGCTCATCTCGGCTGTGCTTGCAGAGATACACGAGGAGTGGTTAACCGGCCGGCAATACCTGAACCTGGCCGGCTGGAAAAAACAACTGGAGGAATCCTTCCCTACAGGCCCTAAAGGAAATTACAGAAAAACAGTTGCTTAACCTTCTGCTTCAATCACCACCGACGAGTAGGCCCTCAACCGCAGTTCTCCCCGGCGTGGTGGACAGCCAAAACGCACCCTATCCGCACCCTGGCAGCTTCCGGAATCCAAGCGACGGTAACAGATGTCTCCGTAAAGAGTTGAGGAAACAAAGAAAACAATGGTGGGCAGTACTGGACTCGAACCAGCGACTTCCTCCTTGTAAGGGAGGCGCTCTACCAGCTGAGCTAACCGCCCACGCCCTTGAACAACCCGCTTAGCTTCAGCCATTTAGCACGAGGCTGTCAAGTGGTTTGAGGAGCCTCCAGGATAGCTATCGAATCGACCCTTGCGGCCGTTCGGCCATTCGGATCAAAGCGAGACTTATTTTTGGCTATCCGCCCCCCGTTTGGTAGGCTGCTTGACCACGGATTTCCAGACTTTCCCGGAGGGACGCTCGGCTCGGTCCTGGATCAGATGCCGCACGCTAACTCCTCTGACTGGAAACAATAGTAGGGTTACTGGAGAAAGGATCGAGTCCATTTATGCAGAAGACTAGAATTGTCGTGCTGTTGGGATTATTCGCATTATTAGCATCAAATCGTCCTGCTTTCTCACAAGACTCAATTCAGGAAGAAGAGATTACCCGGTGGTTTAGTGATTCTCGATTCGGCATGTTTCTGACATTTGGTTTGTACAGTATTCCCGGAGGCGTTTGGGAAGGAAGAGTTGCCGGGCGAAATATGAATGCCGAATGGATTCAAAAGCAAGGAAATTGGCCGTATGGAATCAGTGCCGAGGACTATCAGGCCCTGGCCAAACAGTTTAACCCAACCAGATTTAATGCTGATGAATGGATTCGAGAAGTTAAGAACGCAGGAATGAAGTACTTCTTGGTCACTGCAAAACACCATGATGGGTTCGCACTTTGGCCGAGTAAGGTATCCAAATATGACGTCGCAGACGCCACTCCTTTTCAGCGCGATATCTTGGCTGAACTAGCAGAAGCCTGTAGGAAATACGACGTCAAACTTGGCTTCTACTATTCGCACTGGCAAGACTGGGAGCACGAGGGAGGAGCCAAGCCGCCAGCTGATGTGTTTCACAGCATACCCAGGCCTGTTCAGATAACTGATGAACAATTCGAGAAACTAGAGCTGCGGCGACCAAGGATCCTCACGCTGCAGAGACTCTCTTTCAGGGTACGGGGCGCAACCCCGGATCGGCCGCCCACCCCAATGCCCCGGGCCGGGTCAGGACCGACGCTCCCGCTCAGCACGAACTGGCCACGGAGTACGGTCGAAACGACCAGGGCGAACTGACCGGGAGCCAGCCGGCGGCGCTCCTCGAGCCGGATCCGCGCTTTCAAGACGTCATTCGTCTCAGCGACGATACACGCAGCGACGACTTTCCAGTCATCGCCTCCAATCCCGCCAATCGGGAAGAGGTGTGGATAGCCTGGACCAGTTACGGAGGGCGACGCGACGAGATCCACCTGGCCCGCCGCAACCCGGATAAGGGACATTGGGGAACCTGGAACCTGGTGCCCGGAGTGAGTGGTGACGTGTGGCGGCCCTCGCTGATCGTGACGGGCGAACGAGCCTGGATCATCTGGTCTCAACAGGATCTGTACGCGGCCAACTTCGATCTCTTTGGGCGCTGGTTTGATGGCAATCAATGGGGGCCTCTCGTGCACCTCACCAGCAACCCGGAAGGGGACTTCGATCAGACTGCGGCTGTGGATCATCAGGGGCGACTTCACCTGGCCTGGCAGAGCTTCCGGGAAGGTCAGTCGGAGATTATCTACCGTCGACACGACCTGGCCGGCTGGGGCCCAGAAGTGCAGGTTTCGGAGAGTCCCGGTAACGACTGGGCACCTTCGCTGGCTGTGGACTCCCGGGGAACCGCTTGGGTGGCGTGGGACACCTACCGGGAAGGGAACTACGACGTGGTTCTGAAGCCGGTCCGAGACGGAAGACCCGCTAAGCTGCAGGTGGTGGCTGATTCCGGACAATTCGAAGCGCGGCCCAGTCTCCTGGTGGATGGGGAGGATCGGGTCTGGGTGGCCTACGAAATCGGAGAATACGTCTGGGGAAAAGACCAGGGCCTGCTGGTAGATCCGGATCGAACCCCTGGGGCCATGCTCAATCTCCATCGCCAGGTCAAGGTTCGTGTGATGGGGCGACCGGTGCGGGAGGCCGAGCCCGAAGTCGCCTCTCTCTTTCCTCCCCGGCGCTGGAAAGTTTTTGTCCAGACCGATCGACCTCACTTGAGCCATCCGCATCTGTGGATGAACGGAAACGGGCGGATTCATCTGGCAGTCCGGAAGCTGGAACGGCCCGCCAACGGAAGCGAATACTGGCGGCCATATCTGGTGACGATGACCAAGGCGGGGTGGAGCCCTCCAGTAGCGTTCCCCTACAGCGTGGGACGGAGCGCGATGTATAGCGCGGGAGCACCTGCCCCTGGATCCGGGCTGTGGGTGAGCTGGACTCGGGATCATTTTCCCACCTTTCGCAGTGCCGTGATTCCCCCGGCAGAGACGATGGTCGAGAACGTCTATGCGGCCCGTTTTGTTTCCGAGGCAGGAAGAGGAGTCCGGCTTGGAGACCCCTTCGAGCCGCCGTTCCAGGCTCGGGAAGAGGGACACGAAAGCGAAAAAGACGATGTCCGGCGTATCCGCGGATGGCGGACCCACGTGAGAGGAAAAAGCTTGCAAATTCTGCGCGGCGATACGCATCGTCATACGGAGTTTTCGCTGGATCTGCGGGGTGTACCGGACGGATCCGTGCTCGACTTCTATCGCTACATGCTGGACGCGGCCTCGATGGACTTCGGCCTCATCAGCGATCATCAGTACGGGGCCGATCGGGAGTACTGGTGGTGGCTGGAAGAGAAACTGGCCGACTTGTTCCACTCTCCGACCGGCTATATGCCGCTCTTCGGATACGAGCGCTCGGTAAGCTTTCCCAACGGGCACCGGAACGTCATTCGGTCCAGGCGGGGGATCCGAGCACTGCCCTTCTTTCAGCTGGTCACCGATGCCTTCCGGCGGCACAATGCTGTCTGGGGAGACCTGCTTCCGCAGGATACCCGGCTACTCTACGAGCATGTCCGGAAAACAGGCGGCGTCACCATTCCGCACACCAGTGCCACCAACATGGGGACTGACTGGCGCGACCACGATCCCGAAGTGGAGACGCTGGTCGAGATCTTCCAGGGTGATCGCCACAGCTACGAGGCAGCGGGAACTCCGTTGTCCGATCAGAAGGGTCTCTGGGAGGAGGAACAGCCGCCCGCTATCCGATCCGAAGGCTACGTTGCAAGTGCCTGGAAGAAGGGTTATCGACTGGGAGTCATTGCCAGTTCCGATCACGTGTCGACGCATATCTCCTACGCCATGGTCTGGACCGAGGAGAGAAGTCGCGAGGGCATACTGGAGGCCATGAAAAGCCGCAGGACTTACGGGGCCACGGACAACATCGTTCTTGAGTTTAGAATCGGGGAGCACTTCATGGGAGAGGAGTTCACTGCCACTGAAGTGGATCCGCTCAGGATCCGGGCAGTCGGAACCCGGCCTTTTTCCGAAATTGAGATCCTCCGCAACACTCATCCGATTTACCGGCAGGAGTTAAGGAGCAGGGATGTAGACCTCACCTATCAGGATCTGACCCCAGAAGCCGACGTGAACTACTACTATGTACGCCTGCGGCAGGAAGATGGCCAGACAGCGTGGAGCTCTCCCATCTGGGTCAACCTGGTCACCAGCAACAGGTAAACGGACAATCGGGAACCAACCAGCATCCTTCAGCGTTATACTTCAGTGCAGAAACACCGGCGCGAGATCCAGAAAGGGGACCAGACATGGGCCGATCCGAGTCGCGAGACAAGTTTCATCCCCCCCCTCTTGAATTCGAGGGAGAGCTGGACGAGAAAGAGTTGTTCGACCGCGCCATGGAAGGGGGCCGGCCACTACCCGGGCAGCAGAGGCTGGTTCGCCCGGCCGCCAGGCGGGGCAGGCTGGAGCCGGTGAATCCCTCCGATCTGATGGAAGAGGCACTCGAGGGCGTGAAGGAGTTCGAGTGGCCATTTGCTCCAGGCTACACGGAGGGTGGTGACCTTCAGTGGAACCGGCGACTGCTGCGTCGGCTTCGCAAAGGCCGGTTCACCGTGCAGGCCGAACTGGATCTGCACGGCTACACCCAGCGGGAAGCCCGGCGGGAACTGCACCGGTTTCTTGAAGAATGCGTAGGTCGAGGTCTGACCTGTGTACGGATTATCCATGGACAGGGCCATCACTCACCGAACCAGACCCCGGTCCTCAAGAAGCGCCTTCCTGAATGGCTACGCTGGAGGCACAACGCCCAGTTTGTCACGGCGTTTACATCAGCCCCGGGTCTGGATGGAGGAGGAGGAGCGCTCTATGTGCTTCTGGGCAAGAAGTCCAGAGCGTAGAAGTCCGATCTAGAGTTAATCCTGTGTGGGCTTCATTTCGTTCTTTAGAAAATCCTTGATCCTCTCGGCCAGCTTGAGAGGGATTTCGACGGGGCGGTCGCGGAGCTTCTGGCTCATCTCGGAACAGGAGCGATACGTATTCAGAAAGTGTACACAGGGTGGACAGTCGGCCAGGTGCTCTTCCAGGCGCCGGGCAGTTTCCGGATCGAGATTGCAATCCAGGTAATCATCCAGAAACTGGGTGCATTCTCTACAGGTCACATATTCGTCCATGCTCATCGCCCCTCGAAGTAGGTAGAAAGTTTCTCTCGAACGAAAAGCCGGGCTCGGTGGATGCGAGTCTTCGTCGTTGCCTCCTTCAGATCGAGCAGGGTTGCGATCTCCCGGATGGAGTATCCCTCCACATCCCGGAGTACGAGCGGCACCCGGTACTCATAGGGAAGCGACTGGATGGCATCGTAGAGCCGCTGAGACAACTCGCTATTGAGAGCCACCTTTTCGGGATCGACCGGCCAGTCATTGATCAGAGTCTTGTGGTAGCCGTCCGGGTTGAACTGGGGAAGCTCGTCTTCCATCTGAACTTCCCGCGCTCGTACCGTTCGGTGCTTTCGGAGCCACATGATGCAGTTGTTGATCGCAATGCGCTTCATCCAGGGCCACAGATGGCTTTCCTCGCGAAAGGTTCCGATTTTTCGGACTACCTTGAGCAGCGTTTCCTGGAGGACTTCTTCGGCGTCGGCAGGATCTTTGAGGTAGTTGAGAATGACTCCGAAGAGTGGCTTGGAATAGCGATTGACAAAATCATCAATGGCCAGAGCGTCATGGGCCTTGAGCCCGTCAATAATGGACCGCTCGTCGGTAGCTGGTGCCTTCATGGTATGATCCAATCGATCCTACTTAAGCACACGAGGGACTGCCAAGCAAGACAGCCACACAATGGATCCCCGCCTCACCCTGATCAAGAAGATGGCTGCCTCAGGAACTTTTCTTATCTTTCTGGGGTCGGTCCTGTGCCTTGACTCCCGGGCGATGCAGTCCTCGCATCACAAGCAGGAGATTCCAGACTTCTATCGTCAGTATGTTCGAAGGGAAAACGTCGGCACCTCGGTTCGGGCGGAGTTGCGCAATGGTCTCGAAGTCATTGTCGAAGAATATGCGGTTCGCCCCGTTGCTGCTGTGACCGTAGTCGTCGGGACAGGTTACGCCGACGAAGCAGCCTCCAATATGGGAGCCGCTTCCGCGCTGGCCTGGTGGATTCGCCTTCACTCTACGCTGGCTGAGAAGATTGCACAGGAGGGAGGTCAACTGGAGTCAGAAGCGTCTGCCCGGCAAACGCTTTTCACCGTTGTTCTACCTACCGCGAACCTGCTGTCATCCCTGGACATCCTGGCCGGCCTGGTGGACTCCTCCTTACTCAAGGAGGTTTCCCTGGATCAAATCCGGGTTCCGGCCACGACCGGCAGAGGACATGAAGACTGGCTCACGTTCCAGGGTGCTGAAAGGAGACTCTGGGAACTGGTCAATCCAGAGTTCGGATCACGGGTCGCAGCCCTGGAAATCGCGAGGGTGCCCGTCCTGGGAACCGACTTGAATCCCGAGTCCCTGACCCAGTTTCATCGGGACCACTATCAACCCGGCAACCTGAGCATCATTGTTTCCGGGGGGATCGTTCGAGAGCGGATACTGGCCAGGATCGCCGAGCTCTATGCCGGCCGGGGGAACACAACGGTGGCCGATTCCCCTGCAACCACATCCCTAGAAGGACGGCGCTTCCATTATGAGCACAGGCGCGAGGAGAAGGTTCCCCTGCAATGCCTTTTCGGCTATCGGGTTGGGGGCCGCGCACACCCGGACATGCTGGCTCTGCAGCTGGTTCAGGCTGCCCTCTCGGGATCCCGAGGGTTATTGGCCTACCACCTGGTCCAGAAGGGACTCGCTTTCAAGGCGGAGCTCAGGCACTGGCCTTCCGCTCAGGGAGGACTCTTTGCAATATTGCTGTTTCCTGCCGGGGAAAGGATCGACGAGGCGGAAGTCCGGCTTCTGGCATTGCTCCGTTCGATTTCTGAGAATGGCCTTGAGCCTCACGATCTCGTACGCGCCAAAGCACAGCTGGCCCGACAGTATATGGCTCGGCTGCGAAGCCACCAGGAACGAGCGCGGATTCTCTCCGCTCAGGCCCGCGAAGAGAACTGGTCAGATCTCAACGCCTGGCCTCGTCGTGTCTCCGCGCTGACGAATGAGCAGGTCAAAAGAGTCGCGAGCCGGTATCTGGGCCGCGGGAACCTGAGTCTTCTGGAGTCTTTTCCTGCCTCTGGACCCCTCAGGCAGTTCACCACTGAATCGCTGGGCGAAACACTGGACCTTCTGGTTCCAGTAGGTGTAGGAGAAGTGCAGAGAGACCAGCAAGTACGCTGGGACAGGCCGGCCCCCAGCTTCGAGATCGCAAAGATCCCCCAGCGTAGCCAGGCATCCTCCCTGAAGAGGACATCCGTCCTCAGGGGACCGAAGATCTTCGTGGAAGAAGAGCACACCTGTCCACTCATCGATGTTGGCGTTTTCTTTCCCGGCGGAAGAGTTCAAGAAACGGAGGCGAACCAGGGACTGACGGAGCTCATGCTTCGCTCGCTGGTCACGGGGACGGCGCACGCCAGCAACTGGAGGATCTGGGAGGCTCTGGAGGAAAAGGGGACAGCCATTGAGATCATTAATGAGCCCGACTTTTTCGGCTTCCATCTCCAGCTCTTGAGCCAGCATCTCCAGGACACCGTGGCCGAGTTTACTAAGTGGTTGCGGGCCGGCCGCATTACATCCGAGCAGATTGCTGCATCCCGCCAGGTTCTGTCGATCCTGCAGCAAGGGGAACAGAGAGACCTCTTCTCGGCGGGCCGGCTGGCTATCCGCAAACGGTTATTTCCCGGGCATGGATACGGCATGAGCCGTTTTGGGGATGAGAAGAGCCTTGCCAGCTTCGACCTTGAGGCCGGGCAAGGGTGGTACTCGGATCTGATGAAGGGTGTCCATCCGCTGATTGTCCTCTACGGAGATGTGGAGGGCACCGCTTTTCTCCCCGATCTGATTCCTCTTCTCAGCAGTTCCAAGTATCGGTATCGGGGCAAAGAAGACCGCCCGATTCCCACACAGGAGAGCGGCCCTCGTTTACTCCAGATCGGCGAGAACTGGATTTTCGGCGGGGTTCCCGGGCCGGCCCAGGGGACCCGGGCCGACTGGACTCTGGATGTGCTGGGCAATCTTCTGAGATTGAAACGGTTCCGCCCCGACAAGCCCGGGCAGGAACAACTCCCCACTCATATCAAATCGCAGCGAGATGCCCTATTTGAAGGGGGAACCCTGTTTTTTGGTAGGCCAAGCCCGTCCTCGGAATCGGAAAGGCGAGACTTTTTCCGGCAACTGGCGGGTTTGGGTCAAACCCGCATCACCGAGCAGGACGTTCGAAATAGCATCGTTCTCACCATCACCGACTATTATCGGCAGCGGGGTAGCGGACCGGATTACCTGCTGGACCTGGCCCGGCACCTGCTGGCCGGTGAGAAAGCGGACTACCAGCGTGAGTACCTGACTACCATCCGATCTCTGCAGGCCGATGACCTACGGGTGGCAGCAGCGCGCTTCCTGGGCCCGCTTGCTCGCTTCAGCACGCCAGTAGATAATCCAGGGCAGCAATGAAAGCCGTCATCATGAGCGGCGGGCGAGGAACCCGATTCTGGCCTGCAAGCCGTTCCCAAGAGCCGAAGCAGTTTCTCCGCATTACCGGCCGGAAAACATTGCTCCAGCAGACCTTCGACCGGCTCTTGCCGTTGCTCTCGCGGCAAGATATTTTCTTTGTCTGCAGTCGGGAGTACGCAAGGATCGTGCAGCGACAGATTCCGGATCTGGCAGATGAGCAACTCATCCTGGAACCGGCGTCGCGGAACACAGCACCCTGTATCGGGCTGGCTGCCCAGTACCTGGCCAAACACTTTCCTGATGAGGTCATGGCGGTCCTTCCAGCCGACCACGTGATCGGGGACATCGACACCTTGCACCGGGCTTTAGAAGCTGCTGAATCACTGGCCCGAAAAAACTGGCTGGTGACCTTCGGGATCGAGCCAACACGGCCGGCAACCGGTTACGGCTACATTGAGAGAGAGAACGAGCTGGGGGTTTTCTCCGATTTCCAGGCCTTTTCCGTGCGGCGCTTTACCGAAAAGCCGGATCTCGAGACTGCCCGGGAGTACGTGCAGGGCGGACTGCACTACTGGAACAGCGGCATGTTTGTGTGGCAAACGTCTTCTATTCTTGAGGAGATCGCGGCCTCCCAACCGGATCTTTCTTCGGTCCTGCAGGAGATCAGCCACAGTGAAGAGGACCCGGACCGGGCAAATCGTCTCTTTGAGGGCCTGAGCAGCCTCTCCATCGATTATGCCGTAATGGAACGCTCCAGCCGCGTGGCAGTCATCCCGGCCCAGCTACAGTGGGATGATGTGGGAGATTGGAGATCCCTCTTCGATCATTTGCCTGGCGACAAGGAAGGGAATCACAGTAATACGGATCTGGTGTCTCTGGACGCTCGGAACTGTCTTGCTTACAGCCGGGGGGGAAAACTGGTCGCTCTTCTGGGTGTAGAGGACCTGGTCGTCGTGGACACTGAGGATGCCCTTCTGGTGTGCCATAAGAAACAAACTCAAGAAATTAAGAAGTTACTTAATATGATTGATGAGAAACTACTGTAACAACACTACTAATTCTATCGATGGATGACTCGCCCCTACTGGATAACCTGGACCTGATCAAGAGGATCGACTCCGCGAATATCTTCTCCTATCTGCAGCGTTTTGATCGCCAGGTCGCTCACGCCCTGACACTCTCAGAGCAGCTCGAGCCTGAGAAGTGGATGGAGCATACAGGTACGCCCAGGCAGATCGTGTTCTGCGGAATGGGCGGTTCGGCGATTAGCGGCGACCTGGTTAGAGACCTGCTGGGCCCGGAGCTCGGTGTCCCGCTCCTGGTGAACCGGAGCTATTCCTTGCCCTTTGTTGACTCCAAAACGCTGGTCGTCCTGTGCAGCTATTCGGGTAACACAGCGGAAACTCTCTCCTGTTTTTCCCAGGCGCGAAGAGCCGGAGCCAGGATCCTCACGATCACTTCTGGGGGGCAGCTCCTGAATGCAAGTCGGAGCCATACAACTCCCGCTGTGCTCATACCAGGAGGCTATCCTCCTCGCTGTGCCATCGGGTTTACCTCTGTCCTGCTGCTGAGTCTGCTGGTGAGGCTGCATCTGGCACCGGATCTCGATATCGCCGGATGGGGATCCTGGCTTACGACCCGGGCCAACGCACTGGGACCGGAAATTCCGATCCGGGAGAACTCTGCCAAGCAGCTGGCAGAACGTTTACAGGGCTGTATTCTATTGATCTATGGCAGCCAGGGTCGGCTGGGGTCGGTAGCCAGAAGGTGGGCCGGACAGTTTGCCGAGAACGGAAAACAATTCGCCCATTTCAGCGTGATCCCGGAGATGAATCACAATGAACTGGTCGGTTGGAGGCATCCTGAGCAACCACTGAGCCGGCTGGCCGCGATCTTTTTACGGGATCGCGAGGAGCATCAGGAGGTCTCCAGACGGTTTCAATTGACAGCCGAGCTGGTTCGAGAACGGGCAGGACACTGCGAGGAAATCTGGTCGAACGGTTCGAGCTGGCCGGAGAGACTGTGGTCCCTGGTCTTGCTGGGTGACTTCACCAGTGTGTACACCGGAATCATGAATCGCGAGGATCCGACCCCCGTCGAAGTGATTGAAGAATTCAAGCGCCGCTTGAAAGAGGAGTAACTAGTGCAGCACGTCACAAGTCTTGACCCAGGATCAGAACTTATGACGAGCTACACTAAATACGAGACTGCTTTGGATGAAGGCGAACTCTGAGATTTTTCGAGAATACGACATTCGGGGTATTGCCGACAGGGATTTGGCCTCCCCAATATCGATCGCCCTGGGGCAGGCTGTTGGAACCTACCTCAAGAGAGAGGGAAGATCCCGCGTTACGCTGGCCCGGGACTGCAGGCTCAGCTCCGAGCGACTGGCCTCAGAAGTGGGAAAAGGCCTTCAGATGGCAGGCCTTGAGGTCATCGATGTCGGAGTTGTTCCGACACCATTGCTCTACTTCTCCCTCTACCATTTCGAAGACGTTGACGGAGGGGTGATGATAACCGGAAGTCACAATCCTGCCGACTACAACGGCCTCAAGATCTCTTCGGGCAAGACCACGATTCACGGCGAAGAGATTCAGAAGATCGGTCAGATTCTCGAGAGGGCGGATCTGGAGCAGGGAAGTGGCGGCATCGAATCCCGCGACATCGAAGATCCGTATCGAAGAATGATCAGAGAACGCATCGGCCGACTGTCCAGACCACTCAAGGTTGTGGTGGATGCCGGAAACGGAACTTCTTCGGACCTATCTCCCAGGGTCTACCAGGAACTTGGCTGTGAAGTGATTGAACTTTTCTGTGAGATGGACGGGAGCTTTCCCAATCACCACCCGGATCCGACGGTTGAGGAGAATCTGAAAGACCTCGTCGCTGCCGTTCGCCAACACGAAGCGAATCTGGGAATTGCCTTCGACGGCGATGGAGACCGAATCGGGGCGGTGGATGATACCGGGAGGATTATCTGGGGAGACGAGCTCATGATTCTTTTCAGCCGTGAAATCCTGGCTCGACACCCGGGCGCGACCATCATTGGAGAGGTCAAGTGCTCCATGAATCTCTACCGACAGATTGAGTCGCACGGAGGAGTCGGCATCATGTGGAAAGCCGGCCACTCACTGATCAAGGCCAAGATGAAAGAAACAGGAGCGGTCCTGGCAGGCGAAGTGAGTGGTCACATCTTTTTTGCCGACGGTTTTTTCGGGTTTGACGATGCAACCTACGCGGGAGCCCGGCTGCTTCAGCAGGTCGCAGACTCTGGAGGGTCCCTCAGTCAACTCCTGGAGGATATTCCCCCGCTCTATAGCACACCGGAGATCAGGGTGGACGTAAGGGAAAGCGAGAAGTTCGAAATTGTTCGCCAGCTTCAGGAGTATTTCGGCCGACGTTACGAGACGGTCACGGTAGATGGTGTACGGGTTTTGTTTGAGGATGGCTGGGGTCTGGTCCGGGCTTCCAACACTCAACCGGCTCTGGTGCTGCGTTTCGAAGCATCCACTCCGGATCGCCTCGAGGAGATCCGGTCGAGCATCGAATCGAAGTTAGAAGACGTCAGCCGGAGTCTGGACCGGCTGATATGAGGCCGCGAGTCTGATCCTATGCAGATCTCTTTTGCCAAGTGGCACGGCGACGGAAACGATTTCCTGGTTGTGGAGTCAGAACCCTTCCAGGAAGCCTGGTTCGCCGCCTTCACCAGGGCCATGTGCCGGCCCCATGTGGGTCTGGGGGCGGACGGGTGTGTCTTTGTACGCAAGCGATCGGAGATTGATTTTGACCTTCGGATTCTCAACCGTGACGGCGGCGAAGCCGGCATGTCGGGCAATGGTTTCCGTTGCGCGGCTGCCCAAATCCACCGCAGCGGTCAAAGTGCCTCGTCCAGCCTGGTCCTGCACACGAGGAGCGGTAAGAAGGCCTTTCAGCTGCTGGAGCAAGAGAGTGCCACCAGGTGGAGGTACCTGGCGGATCTGGGAGAGCCGCTGTTCTCCCCGCCGGAAGTCCCGTGCCTGATCGATGACAGGGAAGTGGTGTCGGAGTATACGGTCCGCATCGACGGCGAACAACTGCTGTTAAACGCGCTGTCCTTGGGCAATCCACAGTGTGCCATCATTGTCGAGGAGCAGCCGGAAGCGGATCAGTTTCGGCTTCTGGGCTCGAAACTGGAGAGGCACCCTCTGTTCCCGCGGCGAACCAACGTGAGCTTTGTTCGAGTGGTCAACCGGGGGCAACTAGCTGTCCGCATCTGGGAGCGTGGTGTGGGCCCCACTTCCTCCTCGGGGACCGGGTCCTGCGGTGCTGCTGTGACGGCGATTCGGCTGGGACTGGTGGATTCTCCGGTAAAGGTTAAGACACGTGGGGGAACTCAGCAGGTGACGTGGAGTCCCGGGAACAACGTGCTGCTGACCGGAGACGCAGAACTGGTCGCGGACGGGTCTTGCTACTGGAAACCCTAAGCCAAATTCCAGATTCCATACGCTCCCATTGACTCGGTTTGGTCGGGTGAGTAAGTTGTTCTTTTGTCCTGGATCACCGGGTTGGAAAGGAAGGATAGACGCCATGGGAAGAACAATCCGTGTCGAAAATGGTCTGCTCCGAGTCCCCAACCATCCTGTTATTCCTTTTATCGAAGGGGACGGCATCGGGCCCGACATCTGGAAAGCTACTCGGAAGGTCCTGGACGGAGCTGTCGCTAAGGCTTCAGGTGGTTCGAGGAAGATCGAATGGAAAGAGGCTCTGGCCGGAGAGAAAGCCTTCGAAGAGACTGGTGAGTGGCTCCCCCAGACGACCATCGACCTCATCGCGGAGCATGTCGTTTCCATCAAAGGCCCCCTGACTACCCCCGTGGGCAGAGGGATCCGCAGCCTCAATGTTACGCTCAGGCAAGTGCTCGATCTCTATGCCTGTGTCCGTCCCTGCCGATATATCCCGGGAGTGCCCTCCCCGGTAAAGGAGCCCGAGAAGCTCAATGTTGTCATCTTCCGCGAGAATACGGAAGATGTCTACGCCGGTGTGGAATGGGCCGCCGGGACAGCCGAGGCCGACGAATTAATTGAATTCGCAAACGCTCGGTCTGCCAGTAAAATCCGGGCGGGATCGGGAATCGGGATTAAGCCCATTTCCGAATTCGGTACTTCGCGTCTTGTTCGTAAGGCTGTTCGTTACGCCATTGATCAAGGCTGCAGTCGGATCACCCTTGTGCACAAGGGAAATATTCAGAAGTTCACCGAGGGTGCCTTTCGCGACTGGGGCTACCAGACTGTTCGCCGGGAGTTTTCCGAGATCTGCGTCGATGAGGACACGCTCTGGAAGGCCTACGGAGGACAGATTCCGGACGGAAGGATCCTCATTAACGACCGAATCGCGGATGCTATGTTTCAACAGATTCTTCTCAGGCCGGACGAGTACCAAGTCATCGCCCTCCCCAATCTGAACGGCGACTATCTCTCGGATGCCTGCGCGGCCCAGGTGGGCGGACTGGGGATGGCTCCCGGCGCAAACATCGGAGACCAGGTGGCTCTTTTCGAGGCCACGCATGGGACGGCTCCTAAGTACGCTGGTCAGGACAAGGTGAACCCGGGATCTCTGATTCTGTCGGGTGTCATGATGCTCGAGCATCTGGGGTGGGATGATGCCGCCGAGTTGATCAGGCAGGCGCTGGAGCGAACGATTGCGCAGAAGAGAGTTACCTACGACCTGGAGCGCCAGATGGAGGGGGCAACCAGACTCCAAACGAGTGAATTCGGGGCTGCAATTGTGGACAATATGTAGGGCGGAAAAAGTCGAACCGTTCAAAGTGCAAGTGACATCGGCTATGCGATTCCGCACTTCCAACCTGGTTTCCAGGGACGGTGGACATTCGGAATGGAGAAGTTGATATGGAAGCAAAAGTAACGGTCGTAGGGGCAGGACACGTGGGGGCAACCACAGCGCAGAGAATTGCCGAAAAGGAACTCGCAGATGTTGTTGTGGTGGACATTGTTGAGGGAATGCCGCAGGGCAAGGCGCTGGACCTGATGGAAGCCGCGCCGGTGGAGCACTATGACACGAAGGTGGCGGGTGCTAACGCTTACGAGGCTACCGAAGGCTCCGACGTGGTCGTCATCACGGCCGGTCTGCCTCGCAAACCCGGGATGAGCCGGGATGACCTGCTCCTCAAGAATGCCGCCATCGTCAAGTCGGTGGCCGAGAACCTGGCCCGCCACAGCCCCAACTGCATCATCATTGTGGTCAGCAACCCACTGGACGCCATGTGTCACGTGGCCAAAGCGGTCAGTGGCTTTCCGCGGGAACGCGTCATCGGCATGGCAGGCATCCTCGACTCTGCTCGCTTCCGGACATTCATTGCCATGGAACTGGGGGTTTCGGTGGAAAACACTCACGCCTTCGTTCTCGGGGGACACGGGGACACGATGGTTCCCCTGGCCCGCTACACGACCGTGGCCGGAGTGCCCGTCACGGAGCTGATTGCACCTGATCGTCTGGAGGCTATCATCCAACGGACCCGTGACGGCGGAGCGGAGATTGTGAAGCTGCTCAAGACGGGAAGTGCCTTCTATGCCCCCAGCGCAGGCGCCACAGAGATGGTGGAATCGATTTTGAAAGACCAGAAGAAGATTCTTCCCTGTGCCGCCTACCTGGAAGGGGAGTACGGCGTCAGTGAGCTCTATATGGGTGCCCCTGTGAAGCTGGGACGGCGCGGAATGGAGGAGGTCTTCCAAATCAGCCTCACTACCGAAGAGCAGGCGGCAGTGCAGAAATCAGCCTCGGCGGTGCAGGGCCTGAAGACGACTCTGCAGGAGAACGGGTATGTCTGATGGACTCTGGGTTCTAGGTTCTGGGTTCTAGAAGTCGTCTGCCTGGACGCCTGATCTTCCTTTCTTGAGCTGTCCACGCTGCTTTTTCTGGCGCAGCCTCTCTTCCTTGGCGCGCCGGGGTTTTCTGGTAGCTCTGCGCGGCCTGGGTCTGCGCAGGGCTTCGCGAAGGAGGTGTACGAAACGCTCCAGGGCAGCTTGGCGATTGCGTAGCTGGCTGCGGTGTTCCTGACTGTTGATCTGCAGCAATCCAGCCTGGCTGATGCGCGTCCCCAGGCGTTCCCCCAGTCTCTCCTTCTGAGCTTTGGTGAGGCTCGGGGAGGCAGCCACATTGAATAGAAGAGTGACCCTGGTGCTGACCTTGTTGACGTTCTGTCCTCCGGGTCCACTGCTTCGGGAACTCGTAAATGAGATCTCCGCGGACGGGATTCGGAGGTCCGTTCGGATCTCTAACAGACTGTCATCCTTCATTCTTTCACTTTGCCAGAAGCGTCCGGGTGACGCCAGGGCAAGAGGCCTGGCACAAGGCATGGGTGAGGGGACTTCGAAAGCGGTATCATCTCCACTCGCGGTGGAAAGGCGAGGCTGAAGGTGGGATTGGAAGCAGTTTGCCGGGTGGAGTTCAAGGGGCGCGGCTGCGAGGGAGTAGCTTTCCTGGAAGAGCAGGACCGTGCTTGGAAAAGAGTGGACTCCCTGGGAAAGACCCAGAGAGAAAGAGGTGGAGGGGGAGGAAGATGTCCCCGACAGTCCCGTCAATCCCGGTTGAAGGAGGGTTGTCTGTCCAGATATCGGTCCTTCAGCCTGGCCTCTTCCTCCTGAAGCCAGGAAGCTTCTTGTCCCGATCGAGCCTTTCGCCAGGCGATCCAGGCAAAGAGAGTCAGGGCCACAATTGTCACGATTGTCATCAACATCTCATTCTGCATTTTCTACTTACCTGCCCAGGTTCTTGATTCTTGATTTCACAGTAATATTGGACGGGCATTCGAACCAAATGTTTCGAAGGCGGCTCTCTTTTCTTAGAGGGCCATCGTGTTTTAGCGTCCTGGGACTTTCAGCACGGGCTGCTAGCCTGAACCCAATGGCACCGGCGGTGAAGTAGAATATCGGGGGATTCATACGAGGGGGAGCAGGAGAAAGAACATGAGCCGTATCAGTTGGATGATTCTAATGCTGGGCCTGACACTCCCTGCTGCTGCAGCCGAAGAGAAGGACAGGAAGCAACCGGGTCAGAAATTCATCGTGGGTGGTCAGGACGCCGACATCGAGGATTATCCCGCGCTGGTTGCCATTCTGGACCAGACTTCTCTGGACTCGGTTTTTAGCCGGGACGACAAGTTTTTTGCCCAGTTCTGTGCGGGAACCTTGATCGCACCCAACTGGGTCCTGACCGCCGCTCACTGTGTCGTTGTGCTTGATCCCGATGGTGCCCCGACAACTATCCCCCTCGATTCTCGAGAGCTTGCCGTCGTGTTGAACATGACGGATCTGGACTCGAATGAGGGCGACTTTTCGGACGTCGAGAGGATCATTGTCCACCAGGACTTTGACGGCAGGATCAGTAGTCCAACGGTCACAGCAGATATCGCTCTCCTGAAGCTGGCGACTGACTTTCCCGACCAGCCCACCATGCCCTACGACACAGGCCCCGGGGGGGGGGGTTGGAGCGGCTGGCGTATCCGCCGGAACGAGCGCGAGAATCGTTGGCTGGGGTGCCGACGAGTACGACAACAGCACGGATGAGGCCACCAGTTACCCCACGATTCTGCAGGAGGCCGACACCGAGGTTGTCTCTAATGAGGATTGCGCCGATGCCTACGCATCGGCCTTCACGGAGATCGACGACACTCATATTTGTATCCAGGAGCCGGGTGTGGATGTTTGTGTCGCCGACAGCGGTAGCCCACTGCTGGTGGCGGGGAGCGGGGTGGCCGGAGGAGGGTCGAACTTTGTTCAGGTGGGCATTACCAGCTTTGGAATCGGTTGCGCTGACCCGGACTACCCGGGCGTTTTTACCAGAGTTTCCGAGTATGTCGACTGGATTGAGGAGAAGCTGAGAGAATCCATACTCTTTGCCACTTTCGGGAACGGGCAGAGCAACAACTTGGTTCTGACCAGCCACATCGTGCTCTACAACCCCCACGTCAGCAGGACTGCTGAGGGAACGATCGTGTTCAAGGATCCAGATGGGAGCGTACTGGATCCGGGATTGATCCTGGTTGGAGGAGAGGCGGGTTTTGCCGTTCCAGCGCTCGGGTCGACCACCTTTGCCACCACGGGAACGGGCAACATCCTTTCCGGATCGGTGTGGATCTCCAGTGACGAGGAGGTCTCAGGGGTCATCCGCTTTTCGCTGCTGGGGACCGGAATCGCCGGCGTGAGTCCAAGTCAGCCCGGAACCAGGCTGATCGCGCCCGCACGCCGGGAGGGAACCGTGAACACCGGTATTGCCATTCTCAATGCAGACGAGGTGAGAGTCCGCGTGATTCTCGAGTTGAAGGACGAAAGTGGCGATGTGGTTGGCGTCGCCATTAGGGATCTGGAACCCATGGCCAGAATCGCCGAGTTTGTGCACCAGCTCTTCCCCGCAGCCAACACCAATGGATTTCGGGGCACAGTCTGTGTGGACGCGGATGGTAAGGTGGGCGTCATTGCCATCGAGCAGGGGACTGGGGAAGGAGAGTTCACGACTCTGCAGGTGACCGTAGTGGCATAAGTTGGGCAGGCACCTATGGCACAGACAAAGAATTCGGTGGGTACCCGGGCGGTCAAGTTTCTTCGACTGCCACTGAGCAGCAAGGTTCTTCTACTGGAGGCCTGGATCACGCTGGGCCTCTCCCGGGGTATGGTCATAACGCTGCCCTTTCGGTGGATCGCTCCGGGGCTGCGAGCCCGCCTCCCCGGCTCAGTCCAGGACTCCGGTCAGGCCCAAGCCCGCACCGTGGGCTGGGCGCTCCGTCTGGCCAGCAAGTACACCCCCTGGAAGAGCAACTGCCTGGCCCAGGCTATCGCCGCAAAACGGATGCTGCATCGTCGCCAGCTGCCCAGCACCCTGTTCCTGGGTGTGAGAAAAGGGGAGCAGGACGAGTTTGAAGCACACGCCTGGATCAATTTCGGTCCGATTACGCTCACCGGGGGCCACGATGAAGCTGGCTATTCGGTGCTGTCCTCGTTTCCCGACGAACAGATCTAGTGTCCTGTCCCAGAGATTCGCACCCTTTTGCGGATGGGGCGGGACAGTAAGTATCCCCCGGCAAAGCCGGGGGCTTTAATCTTGTGAGCCGCTCAAAGCGGACTTGACGTTGCCGCTACCGCGGCCACTTGTGCCACCTACAGGTGGCTTGGCTACAGCAGCCTGAGCTGATCCTGGCGACGATCTTCTGCTTCTTGCCGCCGGATATACTCACGAATCACTTTCTCATCCCGACCCACCGTCGATACGAAGTATCCGCGAGCCCAGAAGTGCTGTCCAACAAAGTTACGCCGACTCTCTGAAAAGTTCCTCGCAATGTGGATGGCGCTTTTCCCTTTGATGTACCCGATCACCTGCGCCACAGAAAACTTTGGCGGAATCGAGATCATCCCGTGCACGTGATCCGGCAGCAGGTGGCCCTCTTCAATCAAGCTTTCCTGCTGCCCAGCCAACCGTCGCAGCACCTGACCGAGATGTCTGCGCAGCTCCCCATAAATCAACTTCTTGCGGTACTTGGGGATGAACACCACATGGTACTTACACTCCCATTTTGTATGCTGTAAGCTCTGGTAGTTACTCATAAAACTCCTTTTCGTGATGCTTTGCTCGGCTCACGGAAGGGAGTTTTTTCACCTATTCCCGGAACTGTCAAACTCTGGCTGCCTCCCCGGCAGAGCCGGGGGGACTCCTTACGGGTCTAGCAGGGTCCGCGAGTTCTTCGAAAAGAGACTCCATCCAGTGCCGTACTTTCGCTGCACCCCCCGACCCCAGCCTCTCTGTGGGTCCTGTTCAAATCAAGGCAAATAAGGGAGTTACCCCGTGGCCAGAGTGGCCACGACTTCTTCTGGCATGCCCGTTGCAATAAGCCGGCCCGGAAAGGAGAAAGGTTTGGACGACTATGACAAAAACCACTGAGACGCGGGTTCAGAACGGCATTCTTTCGGGAGTAGAGAGTAGGATCTTGAGGTGGATCGTCGAACGTCTACCGAAATCGATCGGGCCTGATCACCTCACACTACTTGGGTTTCTTGCCATGGCGGGAGCCGGCCTGGCCTATGGGTTTTCAGGCGCCCAGGCTCAGCTTCTCCATCTGGTCAATTTCTGTATCTTCCTGAACTGGCTGGGAGATAGCCTGGATGGAACACTGGCCAGGTATCGGAACAAGCTGAGGCCCAGATACGGGTTCTACGTGGACCATATTATTGACAGCTTCGGGGCTGTCTTTCTGTTGGCGGGGATGGCCGTGTCGGGGCTGATGAGTGAAAGGATCGCCCTCTCCCTGCTGGCTCTCTATCTTCTCCTCTCCATTCACACCTATCTTGCGGCCCACACACTGGGTGTGTTCCGCATTTCCTTTTTCTATTTCAGCCCTACCGAACTGCGCCTGCTACTGGCCGTCGGGAACCTGGTAGTGCTGTCCAAGCCGCTTGTCTCGCTGGGGGGCTACCGCTTCCTTCTTTTCGACGTGGGCGGAGTCGTTGGAATTGTAATCCTGGCGCTGGTACTCGTGATTTCAACAGCCAGTGCAACTCGAGCTCTCTATGACATCGAACGGGTTTAGCAGTCCCGCCACTCTCACTGCGCCGCAGCGCTGGGCGCGATTTCTCTCAGTAGGAGCAATCGGGTTGGGAGTGCAACTCTGGACCCTGATGTTGCTGCTGCATCTGGGCGTCGAGCTGGTGGCGGCTTCTCTGCTGGCTGTAGAAGCCGCTGTTCTTCACAACTTCCCCCTTCATCGGGCCTGGACGTGGAGAGATCGTCCGGTGCCCAGCTTCGGGGTCGAGTTGCGAAGATTAGCCCGTTTTCACCTGAGCAACGGCGGAACTTCGTTTCTGGGTCACGCCCTAGACCCGTAAGGAGTCCCCCCGGCTCTGCCGGGGAGGCAGCCAGAGTTTGACAGTTCCGGGAATAGGTGAAAAAACTCCCTTCCGTGAGCCGAGCAAAGCATCACGAAAAGGAGTTTTATGAGTAACTACCAGAGCTTACAGCATACAAAATGGGAGTGTAAGTACCATGTGGTGTTCATCCCCAAGTACCGCAAGAAGTTGATTTATGGGGAGCTGCGCAGACATCTCGGTCAGGTGCTGCGACGGTTGGCTGGGCAGCAGGAAAGCTTGATTGAAGAGGGCCACCTGCTGCCGGATCACGTGCACGGGATGATCTCGATTCCGCCAAAGTTTTCTGTGGCGCAGGTGATCGGGTACATCAAAGGGAAAAGCGCCATCCACATTGCGAGGAACTTTTCAGAGAGTCGGCGTAACTTTGTTGGACAGCACTTCTGGGCTCGCGGATACTTCGTATCGACGGTGGGTCGGGATGAGAAAGTGATTCGTGAGTATATCCGGCGGCAAGAAGCAGAAGATCGTCGCCAGGATCAGCTCAGGCTGCTGTAGCCAAGCCACCTGTAGGTGGCACAAGTGGCCGCGGTAGCGGCAACGTCAAGTCCGCTTTGAGCGGCTCACAAGATTAAAGCCCCCGGCTTTGCCGGGGGATACTTACTCGTCCCGATTTGCCTCCACATGCTGGCGCAAATCCCTCTTGTCTCCAATTTGATTGCAGTCGGAGTCTGCGGAATCGCCAACTTTCTACTCGCCGACCTCTACGCCTTCACGGATAGCTGTGCCGCTGGCGCGTCGAAGAGTACTGACACCTAATCAACCTGAAACCCAGGAACATTCCATTTCCAGGGCTGGTAAAAAACGATAAATCCTGTTATGGTAATGGTTTGTGGGGTTTTGGAAGAAGAATTGAAGGTGGACCCCCCTGGACCATTAGAACGGAGGAGAAGGAATGGCAAGACGGCCTTACCGGCCGCGCTTTCGCACCGGGAAAAAGAAGAAGAGAAAGACTAGAACCAGGCCTACTTCGGACGGTCCGAGAGCCGGGAAAACGGACGCGATCGAGGTCACTGGAACGGTCGTTGAAGCCCTCCCCAATGCCATGTTCAAGGTGGAACTCGAAAACGAGCACGTTGTACTGGCCCACATCTCCGGTAAGATGAGAAGGTATTTCATTCGAATCCTTCGCGGTGACAAAGTCATGGTCGAACTGTCACCGTATGATCTAAGCCGCGGCCGGCTTGTTTACCGTTTCAAATAGGTCCCGGATTCTGTACTGGCCCGGTTTGACGGGCGACCGCTAGGGTCGCCCCTACGTTCCCTTTCCGCGAGAGCTGGAGTTTTTTTGAACCCTCCGGCCCACGAAAACAATCCCAGTCAAGTGATGCTCATCAGATACCCTTGGTTCCGATCACTGCTCGCGTGTTTTGGATTTTTTCTGCTCTGCTTTGCCAGGGGGCTGGCAGAGCCCTCTTCTGAAGTAGTTCTCCACGCTCGCTTTGTCACGGAGGAAGGGCTGGAGATTTCCGATCTAAAGGCGGACGAAATCAGGATTTATGATGGGGGCAGGGAACTGGAGATCGTGGGTCTCACCGGTCCCGCCGCACCGTTCCACGTAGGCCTTCTTCTCGACGTCAGCCCCAGTATCGAGGCCCGCATCGATGAGATTCGCCACAGTACGCAGGCCTTCTTTTATGCCCTTCGAGAGGACGAGGAAGGCCTCATCATCACCTTTGATTCCCAGATCTACCTGGACTGTGATTGGACCACCGATCGAAGGAAGATCGACGAGGCCATCTTTGAGTTCGGTCTCCACAAGGGAGGGAACTCCAGTGCCATCTACGACGCTCTGGCAGTCGCGATAGAACAGAAGCTGACTGGATTGGGCGACCGAAGAGCCCTTCTTGTCCTGAGCGACGGCGTCGAGGTGGGAAGCGAAGACACCTCACAAAAAGAGTCCCTGCAAGTACTACGTCAACACGGCTTCCCCGTTTTCGTAGTGCAGTTCGATGCCAGCGAGCACTACCGGAGGCTCTACCAAGGGCCGCTTCCCGAGGATCCCACGATGCAGCCTCCTCCCGGATCAACCGGTGGGGATGTGGGTGGAATTTTTGTGGGAAGCGGGCGCCCATCCAGCCGTGATGTGGCTGACTACAAGTTGAAGAAAACTCTGGCCCGTGCCACGGGATATCTGCGCCTGGTTGCAGAGGCCGGTCGCGGGCGCTATTACATCACCACAAAAAGCGGCGATCTGACAGGGATTTACAATCGCATCACTAAAGAACTAGATCATCTCTATACGCTGCGGATCCGCAGCCGCAAGGATCGATCGTCCCAACGGATGTATCCCCTCACCGTGGCCACCACCCGAACCGGGGTGCTCGGCGTGCTCCTCACGCGCGGCTACTGGCCGAACTAGTGCACTGACCGGAAAGTTCGCGCCGCTACTTCGGGCGAATCAACCCCGCGGACTTCCCGGACAGCACACTAGACCATCTCAATCTGATGGAGGCGGCCCAAGTCGATGCTGAGCAATTCGGGATCGAGTGTGTCGCGCAAAAACATGTCCCCGAAGCGAGCGCCCCAGACAACTTCCTGGAACTTGTAGGAAGAACGCGCGTGGATCTCCTGGGAAAAGGTCTCTTCGGTCATAGTGAGAAGGACCAGGAACTCGGCATCCGAGGCCACGAGATCTTCTTCTGCAACGCCGTGGAGCGGGCTGTGCTCGTCAATGGGATGGACGACCACCCAGTGAAGGGGCAGGAACATCACCTGGCTGCGCTCCAGCTTCAGCTGGTGGAACCGCCGTGAGGTGCGCCTTGTGAGGTCTCCTGCCGACTCAACACCACGGTGGCCTGCACGTTGGTGAGCTGGCTGTTCCGCTCGTTGGCGACGCGGAACTGCAGAGCACTGATTCCCCGGTAGGGGGCGATCACCGCCTGGCGACTGAAAAGAATCTTGGCCCCGGGGCGTGAAAACCGGGCAAACAGAAAACCCGTGGCCAGGGCGAACCCCAGCAATCCAACCAGGGCCTGGGCAAATACGACCAGGTTGGCAACGGTCCCTCGAGGAATGATGCCTCCGTAGCCGATCGTGGACATGGTTTGAACGCTAAAGTTGAAGCTCTCAAAGAAGCGCTCTCCTTCGGATCTAAACTCCAGTCCCTGCAGCGAATCAGGCCCGAGCCCATAGAAGATCGTCGCGAAGACCAGGTTGCACCCGAGGTAGCCAATCAGAAGGCAGACGTAGAACTTCCACCAGGACATGAAAAGCAGGGAGTGGTAAAGGCTCAGGGAGCGATAAAAAGGGACTCCCCGTTTCGTTACGTTGAAACTCCCGTCCTGGTTGAGCAGTCTTCGACGGCTTTCTTCGGCAACTTTCTGTCCAAGTCCAAAATCATTGCGGCTCTCAATTACATTTGCTGGTGTCCTCATGGGGTTATTATAGATTCCAAGTTTCATTGTCGTCCGCTGCCGACAGGGTGACAGCCTGAAGTTGCCTCCCTGTCCAGTTTGCGGCGCACCCATGGTTTGGGCGTCGCCGTACGCTGCACTGCGCAGCCTGCCGATACATGAAACCTGAAACGAGTTCAGAAAAGCTGCTTCTGCAACTCTTCCAGGACCTGGTGGGTGGAGCTGGAATTCCGGTGGCCCGAGACATCGAGTTGCTTGCGTTCCAACCGTGCCAGGATTCCCCGGGCCCGCTCCAGGACAGAGGCGGGGATTCCGGCCAGACGCGCCACTTCGATGCCATAGCTGCGGCTGGCTACACCTGGCCCAACGCGGTGAAAGAAAATGATTTCACCTTTCGACTGGCGAACCGTCACACGGTAGTTCCTGGCGCCGTCGTACAGCGATTCGAGCTTGGTAAGTTCGTGATAGTGGGTGGCAAAGAGAGTCCTGGCCCGGCGCTCTTTCTCGGTCAGAAGAAACTCGGCAATAGACCAGGCCAGCGACAGCCCATCAAAGGTAGCCGTGCCACGTCCCACTTCGTCCAGGAGGATGAAGCTCCTGGGAGTCGCGGTGTTGAGAATGTGGGCAGTTTCGATCATCTCAACCATAAAGGTGGATCGGCCGCGGGCCAGGTTGTCACTTGCCCCGACTCGAGTGAAGATCTGATCCACCAGACCGATGCGAGCCTCGGTTGCAGGCACAAAGCAGCCCATCTGGGCCAGGATGACGATCAGAGCGTTCTGGCGAAGGTAGGTTGACTTCCCGCCCATATTGGGGCCGGTCAGGATCAAGAGCTGATTGGAACCCGTATCGCAGTGTAGATCGTTGGGGACAAAAGGCTGCTCGGTTCTCCGCTCCAGAACCGGGTGTCGACCGCCCTTGATGAGCAGTTCGTGAGAATCATCCAGCACCGGCCGGACATAACGTTCGGCCTGCGCCAGTTCGGCAAAGGAGAGAAGGACGTCGAGGTGAGCCAGGAAGTTGGCTGTTGCCTGAATCCTGGGAGCCTCCGCACCGATCTGCGCTCGAATTTTTAGAAACAACTCTCTTTCGAGCTCCACGATTCTCTCTTCGGCGCCCACAACCTTCTCTTCGTGCTCCTTCAACTCTGGCGTGATAAATCGCTCGGAGTTGACCAGCGTCTGTTTGCGAATGTAATCCTCTGGGACTTGCGCCAGGTTGGCCCTGGTGACCTCGATAAAGTAGCCGAAGATCCGGTTGTATTTGACCTTGAGACTCGAGATTCCGGTGCGTTCCTTCTCCTTCACCTCCAGGGCCGCGATGAATCCCTTTCCCGAGGCGGAAATAGCTTTCAGTTGGTCCAGTTCGGCATCAAAGCCCAGGCGGATCACACCCCCATCCTGGAGCGTCACAGGGGCCTCCGAGTCAATGGCCTGTTCCAGAAACTCCCGGACGTCCTGAAGCTGGTCAAAGAAGGGTCTCAACAGCCCGGTCTTGCATGGCTCGAGTTCAGCTGCCAGGGCTGGAAGTACGCCGAATGAGGATCCCAGTGAGAGCAAATCTTTGGGGTGAGCCGTTTCCAGGGTCACGCGGCTCAAGAGCCTCTCGAGGTCGTAAACCTGGTCCAGCAGCGACCCCAGTTTTCCAATGAGGATGGCCGAACCAAGCAGCTCTTCGGCGGCCCCGAGGCGGGACTCGATCTCCAACCGGTCCCGGGACGGGCGTAACACCCAGCTACGCAGGAGCCGGGCTCCCATTCCGGTCCTGGTCAGGTCGACGGTCGCCAGCAGAGTCCACTTGCGGTTCCCATCCAATCCTCGGACCAGTTCCAGATTCGAAACCGTGGCTTCATCCAGTTTCAGGTAGCGGGTCGGCTCAAAGAGACGCAGCGAAACAATATGGGAGAGGGCGGTCTTCTGGGTTTCCCGTGCGTACCCGAGCAGGCTGCCCGCTGCGGCGATGGCAGCGTTTTCAGCGTTGACTCCGAAACACTCCAGGGTCGTGACACCAAAATGATCCAGTAGCACGCGGCGGCTGTAGTCACTGTGAAAGGTCCAATCGGGCAGGCGGGTATCGATGAACTGGCTGCGAAGATCTTCCGGCATCTGATTCAAGTACTGGTCTGCAAACTGTTCCGGTACGATCAGCTCTCTGGGACCAAAATGAGCCAGGTTGGCGAACATGGTTGCCCAGGCCTGGGAGCCCTCCTCTTGGCTGAGCCAGAATTCTCCGGTCGATACATCCAGAAATGCGGCTCCAACCGATCCTTCCATCTCAAGAAGACTCGCCACATAGTTGTTCTCTGAGGCATCGAGTACGCCTTCCTGGATGGGCATCCCCGGGGTCATGACGCGAGTCACTTCACGTTTGACCAGGCCCTTCGCCTTTCTTGCATCCTCGGTCTGATCACAAATTGCAACTTTGTAGCCCTGTTTCAGCAGCTTGACCAGATAGCCGTCGACGGCATGCCATGGAATCCCACACATGGGGATTGCCTTGCCTGCCTGATCCAAGTTTCTGGAGGTCAAGGTGATTCCCAGGACCCTGGCCGCCTTAATGGCGTCCTCAAAAAACATCTCGTAAAAATCGCCTAGGCGGAAGAAAAGGAACTTGTCCGGATGCTGTTTCTTGATCTCCAGATACTGGCGCATCATGGGAGTGTGGGCTTCCATCGAGGGCCCTATCTTAGCACTCCAGTAACGAGGAACTAGCAGTTCGTTGCAAAGTCGCGCGCGCCTCGTGAGACGTTCATCATGATGAGATGGACTCCTCCTTTAGGCTTAGACGGCATCTAAAGTGCCAGAGCCAAAGTTTTTAACTGTATCAGGAGGAGTCTGAAATGAAGCATAGAACAATCGCAGTGGATTTGGCAAAGTCGGTCTTTGAGATTGGGATTTCCGAGCAGCCTGGTCGGATGGAGAAGACGCATCGCCTGGGTCGAGCTCGGTTGTTGAGGTTCATGGCCAAGCAACAACGGGCAACGATCCTGATGGAAGCCTGCGGTTCGGCTCACTACTGGGGCCGGCGATTCCGGGAACTGGGGCACGAAGTTGTGCTGCTGCCGCCAGCCTACGTCCGGCCGTACGTGTTACGCAACAAGACGGATCGCAGTGATGTGAAAGGGTTGTTGGAAGCCCACCGCAACAGTGCCATTCGACCGGTTCCGATCAAAAATGAATCGCAGCAGCAGTTGACCGCCTTACATCGGGTGCGGACGGCATGGATGCGCACCCGCACGGCACGGATCAATACGATGCGGGGCATTCTACGGGAATTCGGTTTGACGATTCCCGTTGGAGCCTGCCAGGCCGTGGAGCGGGTGCGAGGATGGATCGAAGATGCAGAAGTGGAGATTCCGAATGGGATCCGATCGGTGCTGGAGGAGATCTGTCTGGAAGTCAGAGAGCTGGAGGGGCGAATCGATCGGATCGAAAGGAAACTGAAAGCGCTATCGCGACAGAGTGTTGCGATTGAACAACTGCAGTCGATCCCCGGGGTGGGATTGCTGACAGCCACAGCGGTGGCCGGTTTTGTGGGAGATCTGAGGCGCTTTGATTCGGGACGACACTTTGCCAGTTATCTGGGCTTGACACCGCGGGAGCACTCCAGCGGTCTGCGGCGTCGACTCGGGTGCATCAGCAAGCAAGGGGACATCTATTTGCGCACTCTCTTGATCCACGGTGGGCGATCGGTCTTGTGGACGGCCAAGTCCAAGCAGCGGCCAGACCGTTTGCACAGGTGGGGTTTGGAGATTGAAAAACGACGGGGGCACAACAAAGCGGCAGTGGCTGTGGCCAATAAGCTGGCCCGTCTACTCTGGGCCGTTTCCACCCGTGACGCCGCCTATGAACCCCAGCGAGCTTAAGCGATAAAAGATTTGTCAAGATCTTTCCCTGGGAACTGCATGAAAGGATTCGAACTGATGGCGAACCGGTCAGACCGGCGCGGGGAACACGCCGATAGCAGCCTTGGCCACTCGATGGCCGTCACCACGATAGGCGCCCCACGCGCGAATATTCATCATGGCCCGGAGCCAGAACACAGCTCCACTAAGAGGCCGGAGATACGACTGCAGTCCACACCGAATCGCAAAAAGTCGATGCTTTCATGCCAGAGACCCAAGGAGGAGAAGATGATCCGATAGCGATTCTGGACCTGCAGCGAAACTCCTGGCTTCAACCCAGCATCCGAGTTTCGTCGCCAGGGCCCAGATCAGCTGAATTCGAAAAAATGAACAGGACCCTTGACAGGAGGAGTCCAGATACGGGCTGCTAGCAGCGCACACACCTCCACAGTATCCTGGTGTCCAGGTACACTGGGCATCGAAGAGTCATGAAGATCCTGGCTGTAGACACGACAACAGATCTGGGAGGAGTGGCTGTGGGAAGTGACGGTATCCTCGAAGGCGCAGTTCTGCTTCACACCCCACAGGAATATTCCCAGACTCTGGTCCCCATGCTCGAATTCCTTCTGGCGCAGCTGAAAGGAAGCCTGGACGCGATCGACCTTTTGACGGTTGCGACGGGCCCGGGTTCCTTCACGGGAGTAAGAATTGGTCTGGCGGTGGCCAAGGCCATTGGCCAGTCGAGGAAGATCCCGGCCCTTGGGCTGTCAACTCTGGAGGCACTTGCCTCCTGTTTTTCTGACTACTCCCGACCGGTCGCACCTATGCTGGATGCGAGACGGGGGGAGGTTTACGGGGCTGTCTATTCGTGGGCCCAGAGCCGGGCGCGGGTGTGCGTCGAGGAATGCGTTGGGCGTCCGGAGAGCTTGCTGGAGAGCATCCCGGACGACCTGAATCCTCTCTTCGTCGGGACCGGGGCAGCCGTCTATGGAGATCTGATCCGGGGGTCTCAGCCCGGTGCTGTACTGATCGCGAAGCAGCCACCCTTGCTCTCAGGCCTGATCCAGCTTGCCGAGGAGAGGGCGTCCTCGGCCGGCGCCGTGGAGGAGATTCGAGCCAATTACATTCGGCCTTCCGGTGCCCAGCTTGGGAGGAAGGGTGTCTGAGGAAGGAGCGGTTAGCATTGTCGAGATCGTGAGAGAAGAACTCCCGATGGGGAAGGCTACTACCAGGACCCACAGGAAGATGCTCTATTGATGGCGAAGCACACACTGTGACGGATTCTGTCCCGGCCCGATCCATCACGAGAAAGAACCCATCCCCCGCCAGGCATCGCGGATCACTTTTGATCGGGCTTTTTGTCATCCTCTTCACGGCAACCGTGGACAGCCAACTTCTAATCCCTCTGCTTCCGCGCTTGAGCGTGGATTTAACAACCAGAGTGTCTATTCTGGGTCTACTGTTCAGTGTCTACGCACTAGCTGCGACAATCTCCAATCTCGTGCTGGGACCAGTTAGCGATCGCCGAGGTCGAATGGGATTTCTGCGGGTCGGTCTTGTGCTCCTGGCCACGGCTTCGATAGCGACCCAATTTTGCCAGTCTTTCTGGCAACTCTTGCTGGTGCGGGCCACAGCAGGCGTTGCAGGCGGGCTTCTTTCCGTGTGCTCGGCCAGCCTGGTGGGAGATTGGTTCTCCTACAGGACCAGGGGCCGAGCTGTCGGCATTCTGCTGAGTGCTCATTTTGCGGCGCTCATCCTGGGCATTCCGATCAGCGTCCAAATTGCGGAGCGATTTGACTGGCGGAGCGGCTTTCTCGTGATCTCGTTGCTCGCCGGGCTCTCTCTGCTGCTTTCTTATCTTGTTTTTCCCTCCGGGAAACTGGATGTTCACCGCAGTGGATCTGTGGTTCAGGCGTATCGAGTCTTCTGGTGGGATTCACAAATGAGAGGTGCGTTGATTGTCTCTTTTCTGACCGCGGGAGCGACGCTTGCGTTCCTGGCCTATATTTCCGGGCTGGGTCTCAGCCCCGGGCAGATTACCTGGTTGTTCATGATCACGGGTGTGGCGTCGCTCTTCGGAGCCCCCGCTGCAGGCTGGCTGAGCGATCGTTTCTCCAAACGGTCGGTGTTCCTGGTGGGCAACACCCTGCTCGTTGTTCCTCTCCTCTTCCTGGCGTCGGGCGGCTGGGGAGGCCGGCTCTTCTGGCTCTTTTTCTCTGTGATGGTGCTGGTGGCAGCCCGCCAGACAGCTCTTCAAGCCGTCCAGACCGAACTGGCAGGCGCAGCCCGAAGAGGGACTTTTCTGGGCCTGCGCAACGGGTTCTCGCAGCTCAACACGGGCATTTCCTGCTGCGTTGCCGTTGCCGCCTACCTCTTTGAAGTGGGAGGGTTTCCGGGAGTCGTCGCTTTCACAATCGGGTTGACTCTGGTGGCCAGCCTGGTGTTCTTTTTTCTTGTACCGGAGCCCGGGTCTCCTTGAACGTGGGCGTGAACGTCACACTCAACGGTCGCGGCCGCTAGCAGTCCGTGGGACTTCCAGCACGGGCTGCTCGGCCCCTCCCACTTTAGAAGTAGAATGGCAATGGGAGTATGCATATGAAGAAAGTTCTTCCATTCCTGTTGCTGGTGTCGAGCCTTCACCTCGTTCAGGCTGCCCAGATCACTTCACCTGAGCAGTTCCTTGGTTTCAAGGTGGGAACGGACCGGAAACTCGCAGACTGGCAACAGATCTCGTCCTACTTTCGCCTGCTGGACGAGCAGAGCGACCGCGTGCTGGTACAGGAGGTGGGTAAAACGACCGAAGGGAATCCATTTCTCCTGACCACTATCAGCAGCCGCAAAACCCTGGAGAAACTCGAAGATTACCGCCAGATACAGAAGTTGCTGGCTGACCCCCGCCGGGTGGAGGGGAGCGTTGAGGAACTGATTCGAAAAGGCAAGACGATTGTCCTGATCACCTGCGGTATTCACTCCACGGAAGTCGCCTCCCCCCAGATGAGCTTGGAGTTTGCCTGGGAGATGGCCAGCGGCATGGATGCGGAAACTCTCGAGGTCCTCGAAAACGTTATTTTTCTGTTTGTTCCTTCCTTGAACCCGGATGGCGTGAACATCGTCGTGAACTGGTATCGGGAGACAGTGGGGACACCGGCGGAAGGCACGAGCCCCCCTAGGCTCTACCAGAAATATGTGGGACACGACAACAATCGCGACTGGTACATGTTTACTCAAGAGGAGACCCGAATTGCCATCCAGCAGGTACACAATCGGTGGCATCCACAGATCGTCTACGATCTGCACCAGATGGGCTCCACGGCCGCCCGCATTTTTGTTCCTCCTTTCATCGATCCCATCGACCCGAATGTGGACCCGCTCATCCAGGCCCAGATCGTGGATATTGGTGGCTTCCTGTTTTCCGCGCTGGTTGCCTCAGGAAGAAAAGGAGTCGTCACCAATGCAATCTATGACGCCTTTACGCCCGCCCGCGCCTACCAGCACTACCATGGAGGAGTTCGTCTTTTATCGGAATCGGCTTCCGCTTCCCTGGCAACTCCGGTGACCATCGCTCCCGAGCAGCTGAAGGCGGGCCGGAATTATCACGCTGCCCGATCTAGCTGGAACTTTCCCGAGCCCTGGCCGGGGGGCCAGTGGCGCCTTCGAGACATCGTTCAAGACCAGAAGGTGGCGGTCAAAGCCTGCCTTCTGCATGCTGCGCGCAACCGCTCAATCTGGCTGCGAAACTTTTTCCAGATCGGGCGCAACAGCATCCGGAGAACCGATCCGCACGCCTTTGTAATCCCGGCCAGGCAGAAAGATCGCCAAGGCCTCTACGATCTGCTCGAGATCCTTGAGTTCGGGCTGGTTGAGATTCACAAGGCGCAAGAGAGTTTTCGAGTGGAGGCAGGGGAATGCTCCTCGCCACCTTTTTGCGCCGAAGGTGCCCTTCGGATCGAAGCAGGTGATCATTTGATCTTACAGCAGCAACCCTACAGCTCCTTTGCCCGGACCCTGCTCGAGATTCAAGAGTATCCGGAGTTGCGCCAGTATCCAGGAGGCCCCCTCGAGCGTCCCTATGACGTCACTGCTCATACGCTGGGTACCCAGCTGGGAGTCAGCGTCTATCGCATCAACGAGGCCTTGCCGACAAGAATGGAACGCCTGGAGAGAATTGTGCGGCCGTCGGGTACCGTTTCGGGCACAGGGGGCTACTGGCTTTACTCTCATGAAGACAATGCTTTCGCCCGCCTCACGAACCGCTTGCTCCAGCGTGGACATCGGGTGGATTGGGCCACCTATGGATTTCGGGTCGAGGACCGCCCCTATCCGGTGGGAACGCTGATGGCTCGCGCAGGGCAGGGAAGCGACGAGGAGCTGAAGAACCTATTGCAGGATCTCCCGGTTCACGTACAACGGGTAGAAAGGTGGCCCCAGCTGGCCTGGCAGAGGATCCGGAAGCCGAGAGTCGGTCTTTACCAGAGCTACGATTCGTCCATGGATGAAGGATGGACCCGCTGGATCCTGGAGCAAAACGAATTCTCCTACATATCCCTCTTGGACCGAGACATCCGGGAGGGTCAGCTGCAAGAATTCGACGTCATCCTGTTTGCCGAGCAGTCGGCGCAGGAAATTCGGGAGGGCTTGTCGGAGCCCTATCCTGAAGAATTCCGGGGAGGGATCGGAAGCGAAGGGATGGAGGGTCTGAAGCGATATGCCAGACAGGGAGGTACACTGGTCTTCCTGGGAGAGTCGGCGCAACTTCCCGCTGACGAGTGGCAGGCGGGTTTTCGGGAAGTGATCAGAGAACTCCCAAGGCGCGACTTTTATGTTCCCGGGTCCCTTTTGAGGATCCAGGTCAACCGTCGCCACCCCATAGGCTATGGCATGTCGGAACAAAGCGCTGCGATGTTTGTCAGCAGCCCCGTCTTCGAAACGGACTCTGCTGTCGTGGTCGCCAGCTATCCCGAGAAGGATCTGCTCCTGAGCGGGTGGATTAACGGAGCGGAGTATCTGGCTGGAAAACAGGCTGTCTTTGAAGTTCCCATGGGCAGGGGAAGGATCATCGTGATCGGATTCCGATGCCAGTTTCGAGCCCAGACCCGCGTGACCTACAAACTGCTCTTTAACAGTATGTTTTATGCAACAACTCGCTAGTCCCGGCCCCACCAGGGCTGCCAACAGCACGAGTCGGAAGAAGAAGGAAGGTTTGAGATGAGTCGTCGAGATTTTTGGATGATTGTTTTGATCTGCAGCGTAGTCTCTTCGGGACTCACCCTGTTCATTCTCTACTGGTCTGCCCCACCGCCGGCTTCTGCCCTGGAGACAACCGCGCCCCCGCCGCCTCCTCCTCATTTGAGTCCGGAAGAGCAGACCAACATCGAGATCTATGAGCGAGTCTCTTCCGCCGTAGTGAACATCACCAGTATTTCCATGGAGTACAACTGGTTCTACGAAATCGTTCCCCGCAAGGGGATCGGAAGCGGGGTTTTGATCGACACTCAGGGGCACGTGGTCACCAACTATCATGTGATCGAGGGTGCCACGCATCTGGAAGTGACCCTCCACGACAAGAGGGTTGTGGAGGCGGAGGTGGTTGGGCACGATCGGCCCAATGATCTGGCCGTTCTTCGGATCGAATGTCCCGAACAGACCTGCCGTCCTGCTGTTCTGGGGAAGAGCGATGTTTTGCGGGTGGGTCAGAGCGTCCTTGCTATTGGGAATCCATTTGGTTTGCAACACACCCTCACGACCGGGATCATATCTTCAACCGGGCGCAGCCTGAGAACCGAGCAGGGGTATGTTGAGAATGTGATTCAGACCGACGCAGCCATCAATCCGGGGAACAGTGGAGGCCCTCTTCTCAACACACAAGGAGAGGTCATCGGGATCAATACGGCTATTTTCTCGAGATCAGGCGAGAGTGCCGGGATCGGACTTGCCATCCCGGTGGATACCCTTTCCCGGGTCCTTCCCGACCTGATCGAGAACGGGCAAGTTCTGCGCCCCTGGATCGGTGTGAGAGGAAGGTCTCTGACGTCCCGTCTGGCCAAGGCGCTGGATGCCCCGGTTGAGGAGGGCTTTCTGCTCGAACAGGTCGAGGAAGGAAGCACGGCGGATCTGGCGGGACTGCGCGGCGGCAGGCGGAAAGCCCTGTACGGGAATTCGATCATCCGCGTGGGAGGTGACATCCTGGTTGAGATCGCTGGCCAGGAAGTCAAGGACCGCTGGGGTATTCTGCGGGCTCTGCAGGACAAGCGTCCTGGTGATGAAGTGGGGATTGTCTACTATCGAAGAGCCCGCAAGAGGGAGAAGACGATTGAACTGGTCGGACACGACTCCTCTGGACGCCGGATCCGCTTCTAAGAAGGCCTCGCATTTTTTTCAGACTGGGGCGTTATATATACACAGACGTTTTTTTCGGAGGTTGAAGACAAGATGATAAACAAAGTGATCCTGATAGGGAGGCTCGGGCGCGACCCTGAATTGCGATACACCCCGTCGGGGGCGGCCGTCGCCAACTTTTCCCTGGCCACCGACGAACGCTGGAGCTCCAACGGGGAAACCCAGAGCAGGACCGAGTGGCACAATATTGTGGTCTGGAGCAAGCTGGCTGAGATCTGCAATCAATATCTGACCAAGGGGCGTCTCGTGTTCATCGAGGGGCGGCTGCAGACTCGGGACTGGGAGGACAAGGACGGGAACAAGCGCCGCACGACAGAGGTCGTCGCCTCTGAAATGAAAATGCTGGGAGGGAGACCAGAAGGTGCTCCGGCGGGAAAGACCGCCCCCGCAGAAACCGGAAGCGGCTCTGAATCCAGCGACGATATGGAAGTCGGCATTACCGACGACGATATTCCATTCTAGTTACTGGCTGACTTCCACTCCCAGGGTAGTCAACTCGCGCTTGGCCAGCTCTGATTCCTGGGAATCCGGGTAAAGGCCCACGAGTCGGGAAAGAGTCTCGATCGCCTCGTCGTTCTTTTGTAGCTCCATCTGTGTGGTTGCCTTCTTGTAATAGGCGCTAGGTGCCATATCCGACTTGGGATACATATTGATCACTTCATCAAAGACCTGGATGGCTTGCTCGTAGCGACCCTGCATCTGATGGCAGATAGCCAGGTAGAAGGCAGCGTTGTCTGCGTACTCACTCTCAGCATAAAGGCTCAGGAAGTCTCGGAAGCCCGTGATGGCCAGCTCGTAATTGCCCACTAGATAATCGTTGTAGGTCAGGTAGTACACTTGGTCCGGTTTGGGATCGGTGCCCTCGATGGTCGGGGGCAAGCGGAGGGTCTGGCTGCGAGTCTGACTTTCCTCCAGCTTACGGTGCAATGACGCGACCCGGTTGTTGGTATCGTCCAGCTTAATGGTGATGCTCTGCATCTCGTCGCGCAACGAGGAAGCCAGCGCAGCCGCTTCCCCCTGCTGTGAGCGCATGGCAGTCACCATGTCCTGAAGCAATCTGTTGGTAGTCGCAACCTGGTCGTTGAGTTGTTCCAATAGGCTTTGATTCGAGCCGTGATTGTCATCAAAGCTCTTCTGCAGGGCCCTGACCAGATTCTGGAGCTGCAGGACGTCACTCTGGAGCCGAATGACTTCCTCTTTGGTGCCCGCGAAAACTGGCTTCGGAGCTAAGGAAAGGATCAGGACGACGGCAGCAAGATTCTTTCTCATTCGCATCTCCGGCCTCAGATTGTAGCGAACGCGTCAGACGGAGTTCAAACCGCACCCACTCCCACCCGGCGGCTTACCGCGGTAGCCAGGAGTCTTTAGAATCAGCGATTTACGAGTCTAGTTAGCCAGGCTGAACTGGGCTCGCCGATTCCTTGCAAAAGCCTGTTCATTCTTACGGGTATCCAATGGCAGCTCCTCACCATAGGAAACACTCTGCATGCGTCCACGTTCGATGCCCAGCTGAATCAGATAATCGCGGACGGCGATGCCCCGGCGGTCGCCCAGGGCCAGGTTGTATTCTTCCGAGCCCCGCTCGTCACAGTGTCCTTCCACAACGAACTTCACATCCGGGTACTGCCGGAAGTAAAGGGCATTCTGTTGCAGCGTGGCCTTGGCGGCAACACTCAACTGCGCCTTGTCGTAGGCGAAATGAACCGTCTTGATCGTGCCCTGTTCAATCAGATCGCCCAACTGTTGGGCATCTGTCGACGCGATGGGGTCCGTGCGCGGTTCCAGCACCGTGACCCTGGTACTGGCTTTGGCCTCACCGCCCCGGCCTCTGACTGTCGCGGAGTAGGTCGTCGATTGCTCCGGGCTGATGATGATTTCTCCGGCAGGCCGAACGTTGCCGATTCCGTTGTCGATCACCAGAGAGGTGCCGTCTTCAGAGCTCCACTTCAGCGAGGACTGCTCCCCCCGTTCGATGGTGCCGGGAGAAGCCGTCAGAGAAACAGTAGGGGTGGGAGCGGGCGGCAGATCAGGATCTGGACTCTCGGTGCGGGTCGGCGGAGGAAGCTCCGGCCGAACGTCGGGCCCCTTCTTCTTGCAGGCCGGGAAGAGAATCAGTCCCAAAAAGAGGAGATAAGCAAACAGGCTATTCGAATGACTTCTCATGAAAACACTCCAGAAAAAAAGGTTGTCAGTCTAGCGGACCCCACTCATGTACGAAGACCATGCGGGACTCTCGTTTATACCATAAGCGGTCAGCTGCTTTAAGTGGTTCCCGCTCAAGTTCATGACGAAGATTTGCTTGGTACCACTCCGGTCACTCTGGAAGGCAACGTGCCGGCCATCCGGTGACCAGTGCGGATTCTCGTTGCTCCCCCTGCCGGACGTGAGCTGAAGGACGTTACCGGTGACCACTTCTACGACAAAAATGTCGTGCTTGTAACGTCGAGGAGCTTGCCAGGAATAGAGAACATAACTCCCATCCGGTGACCAGGAGGGGCTGTCACAGTGACCCCCGCGATCGACCAGACGGCGAATATTTGAGCCGTCAATATCCATCATCCAGAGTTGAGGTGTGCCACTTCTATCTGAGACGAATGCGATCTGCTGACCGATGGGACTCCAGGATGGGGAGGTATCGATCGACGAATGGTTGGTGAGTCGCCTTCGTCCGCTGCCGTCGAGTTCGGACACAAAAATATCAGAGTCGACTCTGCCCCGAGACCGGGCCGAGAATACGATCTGAGCTCCATCCGGGGAGAAAGCCGGTGAGGAGGCATAGGAGGTCGGTGTGGGAATCACGGTGCGGCCCCCCGTGAGATCCTGGATCCAGAGTTCCCACGCGGCTTTTCGGGGCAGCTTTGTGACGAAGACCAGCTTGCTGTTGTCGTTGGCCCATTCCGGAAACTTGTTGATGCCACCGTTGGCGGTGATCGTGCGGACGTTCTCCCCGTCAAAGTCCATCACATAGATCTCCTTGCTGTTTCCTTTCAAGGAGGAAAAGGCGATCTGTGTCTGGGCCACACCGCGGCTGGCTCCGGAAGACAACTGGTAAACGATCTGGTCCGCAACCTGGTGGGCGACCTGCCGAATCATGTCTTCATCGCTGACCGTATAGCGCCGGCCTAGCAGTTGCTCCCGGGTCTTCGCGTCGTACAGAAAAGCCTCCACCACGACACCACTGTCGTAAACCTGGACATTCCCGAAGTTCAGATAGTCGGGCTCGATCTGGGAAGCATCCCAGGCGTCAAAATCAACTTCCTGAGGCAGCTTGGCGTTTCCTGGGGGATAAAAGGAGCGAGACGGAATCTCAAAGAAACTGGAAAACTCGAGATCATCCAGGAGCACCTGGTTAAAGGTAGTGAGCGCCGTCTCGGTTTCCGGGTTGGCAAGGGAGCGCGGACCGTAACTCAGAGCGGCCAGTTTCGTCACGACCGGTGTATCGAAGCGCAGAATCACCCGCCCGTCCTGGCCAAAGACCGCGGCAGCAGCCAGGCTACAGAGGACCAATTGGCCGATCATCATCTTGGGTTTCATTCTGTGACCTTTCTTCTCTTTCAGCGAGGAGGATACTCGAAGTAAGCGACAAACTCGACCCGTCGGCCCCGTAGTTCGACAGGTAGGGGGGGTAGGGGGCTGCTGGCCCGGATGGCCCTCTGGGCGGCCCGGTCGACGCCCGGGTGCCCGCTCGCCTCGAGTACCTTAATGTTCTCAATCTGGCCGCCCTTTGCGATGGTGAAACTGATCCGGGTTAGAACTCGAGCGGTGACCCCTCCCAGAGGGGCCTGGAGCCAGCTGCGAGCAATGCGCTGCTCGAGTTGGCGAACATACCAGCTCGCTACGCCCGGTCCGCCTTGTCCCGATCCGATCCGAAGCCCGGTTGCTGAGCCAGGTAATCCTCCCGCTTCTCCGCCGATTCCGGGATGCGCCTCACCGGGAATCGTCCCCGGGGCCGGGTCATTACTGTACTCAGGCCGGGGAGGCGCAGGAGCGTCGTCTGTTTCTTTTCTGGCAGCTTTGTTGGGATCATCGAATTTCCTGAGTTCGACAGCCTTTTCCGGTGCCGCGTGGGGGGTCTCTGTACGCTCGACGGCCTGGGGTGCCGGGGCCAGCGGGGGCGCGACATTTCCCGTTCCTCCTGTCAGTTCGCCGCTGAGAGCCACCGGAAAAATGGATCCGGCGCCGGGTACCCCGCCGTCCCCCGCTGCGAGATCGAGTCCTGGCCGGCACAACGCTGAGCCCAGCCCTACCGCCGCCAGTAGGAGCAGATGGGCCGAGGCGGAGAAAGCCCATGGCCGGCCGCTCGGCTCCTCCTGCACATGTGGACGTAAAGTCGTTGCTTTCATGGTGGGGAATCTTAGGGCCGCCCGGGGGAAGTTGTCTCTAACGGCCTCGTGACCAGGGAAACATTCTCAAATCCGGTCACCCGGATCTCATCCAGAACCTGAAATAGAGTCTTGACCCGAACATCCTCGTCGGCCTGAACGTAGATCAGCTCTTCTTGCTCGGCAACGTCTTTGCGGAGACGCTCTCCCAACAGATGAAACTGGATCGGCTCGGACCGGTAATAGAGAACCTCCTCGCGGCCAATGGTGACTACTGCCAGATTCTCCGGGTCCACGGTTTTCACGCTGCGAGTCCTGGGCAAGTTGACTTCAATTCCGGTCTGCAGGATGGGGGCCGTCACCATGAAAATAATGAGCAGGACGAGCATAACATCCACCAGGGGCGTGACGTTGATCTCAGAAAGAGAAGTTCCGGTTACGGGATCGGCTCCAAAGGCCATTCGTCATCTCCTTGCATCAGCCGCTAAAGCTTCTTTCCAAGAGGTTGAGAAGCTCGATCGAGAAATCGTCCATTTCAGCGCCGAAGACCTTGAGATCTCCCAGGAACTGGTTATAGGTAATCACGGCAGGAATGGCAGCGAAGAGCCCGGCAGCCGTGGCCACTAGGGCTTCGCTGATGCCGGGCGCCACCGCCTGAATCGTGGTCGTCGACCCTTCTCCCAGGCCTTGAAAGGCATTGATGATTCCGATGACGGTTCCGAACAAGCCGATAAAAGGGGTCGCCGCAGCCGTGGTCGCCAGCCAGTTCAGCGACGATTCCAGTGCGGTCATCTCGATCTGGGCAGCCCGACGCATGGCCCGTTGGATGCTGCTCCAGTTCCGAACCACAGTTGAAGGCTCCCGGCCGGCCTTGAGCTCCTGCTGTAGCTCGTAGTAAGCGGCCTTGAAAATACCTGCCAGTGGGGATTTCGGAAACCGCTCGCATTCAGCGTGGATGGCCGAAAGACTGGAGGTGCTGCGAAAATAAGAATGGAAGACCTGAGACTGGCGTCTGGACTCGCGGAACAGGGTGTATTTTCGATAGCTGATGGCCCAGGAAAAGACCGAAAAACCGAGCAGAATCAGGAGGACCAGTTGCACGATCAAGCCACTGTTGGCTATAAGGGACCAGAGGTTTCCAAATGCCTGCAGGATGATCATTGTTTGGACCTGTGCGGAACATGCTCAACCAACTCGATCGAGGCTCATTGTACCCGAGGATTCCGCTGGGATACCATAACGCTCGGGTCTGCCAACACGGCCGCCAGCCAGCATATTCGCGCTTTAAGAAAGATGCGGTTGCAACGAAGAAAGTCGAAATGCTCCAGTATCTAGCTGTCCGCGACTTTGCCCTGATCGATCGGATGGAGTTTGATCTCGGCCCTGGGCTGAACCTGTTGACAGGAGAGACCGGGTCTGGGAAGTCCATCCTCATTGACGCCGTGGCCCAGCTCACCGGCGACCGTGCCTCGCTGGACCTGATCCGGTCCGGATCGGAGGCGGCGGTGATTGAAGGACTTTTCCAACTTGAGCCAGGTCACCCTGCGCTGGAACTGCTGAACGACCATGAGATCCCCACGGAAGGCGGCCAGCTTGTGATCCGCCGGCTGATCTCTTCTTCCGGCAGCAAAATCTTTGTCAACGGAGCCATGTCCACCCAGCGTTTTCTAGCCCGACTGGGGAGAACGTTGGCAGACATCCACGGTCAACATGATCAGCAGGATCTCTTGCAAGGGCGCGCCCAGCTCGATTTCTTGGATATTTTCGCAGGCAATCAAGAGCTCAGTTCCGAAGTGGATGGGTGCTATGTCCAGCTTCTGGAGATTGGCGACAAGCTGGAGAAACTTGAGTCCAGTGAGAAAGAAAGAGCGCAGGAGATGGAACACCTACGCTATCAGCTCCGGGAACTGGGAGAACTGGAGCTGCGACCGGGTCTGGATCGAGAGCTCGAGGAAGAACTGCGTCTGCTGTCCACCGCCCAAGGCCGAGCCCGCAATTCCGTGTCTGCGTACCAGGCACTGTACGAATCCGAACCCTCTGCGCTCTCGCTGCTGAGTCAGGTTGAGAAGAAGACTCTGGAACTGGTGGAACTGGATCCCGCGCAGGCACCTCTGGCCGAGCGGCTCGCGGATGCGCGCCTCCAGCTCACAGACGCGGCCTACCAGCTCAGAGATTATGGCCAGAGCATACAGTTCGATCAGGAAGTCCTGGAGCAGACGGAAGCAAGGCTCTCGCGCCTGCAGCGGGCCCGCCGCCGCTACCAGCGCTCCCTGGGCGAGCTGATCCAACACCGGCAGGAGCTTGAGGACCGGCTCGAGGGCCTCCTCGACCACGATTCCAGGAAGAAGGGTCTGGAAGAGCGAAGGAACACACTCCAGCAGGCCTTCGAGAGTAGAGCGTCCGAGTTGTCAAAGCGGCGACGGTCTGCAGGTCTTCAGCTGGCCACCAGGGTGGAAGCAGAACTGGCGGAACTGGCCCTGCAGCCGTGTCAGTTTGAGGTGGCCGTGGCTCCTTCAGCCCCCAGCTCGAAGGGAGTGGATTCGGTTCAATTCTTGCTCAGCGCCAATCCTGGTGAGCCGCCCCGGCCCATTTCCAGGGGTGCCTCTGGAGGTGAGCTTTCCAGGATTGTCCTGGGTCTTAAGTCAATCGCCAATGTGGATCAGCACTCCAAGACTCTCATTTTTGACGAGATCGATGCCGGCATCGGCGGGGGGACGGCGTCTGCCGTCGGCCTGAAACTCAAGGCCGTGGCTGACCACCACCAGGTTCTCTGTGTCACGCATCTCCCTCAGATTGCGGCGAAAGCCGACCAGCATTTTCATGTGGCGAAGGTGCAGTCTGGAGAACGGACCGAACTGCGGCTGCTGAAACTGGACCGGGAGAAAAGGAAAAGGGAACTGGCCCGCATGCTGGCCGGCGACCAGGTGAGCGAAATGACCCTGGTACAGGCCGGTGAACTGCTAGAGCGCGGCAGCACGACGTGAAATCCCGCAATCAGTTAGAATTTAGTACTTACTTCTACCACGGGCTGCTAGAACGCGCATGAAAGCAAGAAGCTTCTACATAGAAACCTTCGGCTGCCAGATGAACGTGCACGACTCGGAGAAGATCCGGGGACTGCTGTGTCATCGAGGGATGGTGCCGGTTCCGTCTTCAAACGAAGCCGATCTGGTCATTCTCAACACCTGCAGCGTGCGTGAAAAGGCAGCCCAAAAGGTTTACAGTCGGCTCGGTGAAATCAAGCATCGAAAACGCCAGAAGAATGGAATTCTGATCGGAGTGGTCGGGTGCGTGGCCCAGCAGGAGGGCGAGGAAATGGCCCGCAAGGCTCCCTTTGTAGACTTGATCGTGGGAACCCACATGTACCATGCAATACCTGATCTTCTAGACGAGATCGAGCAACGAGCCGCTGTGCCGACCGGGGTCGGCGTTGTCGAGACACGCTTTCTGGAAGACCCGGTTCCGGTGGAGATCGAGGCCAGGGCCCGCGCCAATTCCTTTCGAGCCAATATTACAATCATGGAGGGCTGCAACAAGCACTGCAGTTTCTGCATCGTACCCTTCACCCGGGGGAAGGAGAGAAATCGACCCGCCCGGCGAATTCTGGAGGAGGCTGAGAGAGCGGTCGACAACGGCTTTCAGGAGATCCTGTTGCTCGGGCAGACGGTTAATGCTTATCGCAACCCGGAACGGCCAAGATATCGGTTTGCCCGATTGCTGGACGACATCTCCTCGCTGCGGGGGCTTGAGCGCCTCCGCTTCACGTCCCCCCATCCGCGGGAATTCGACGATGAAACGATCGCCGTGATCGGGGAATCCAGCGTCATCTGCAACCAGGTCCATTTGCCTGTTCAGTCAGGTTCGGATCGGGTGTTGAGTCGCATGCGACGCCGGTACTCCCGAGACCGATTCCTGGGGCTGGTCGAAAAATTCAACAGCTGTGGGCGTCCAATAGCCTTTTCAACTGACGTCATTGTCGGATTCCCCGGGGAAAGCGAAGAAGATTTTCAACTGACCCTGAGCCTGGTTAAGGCCGTCCAGTTTGAATCCATGTTTTCATTCAAGTACTCTCCGCGACCCTATACCGAAGCCCACCAATGGGAAGATGACGTACCCGAGAGTGACAAGACCAGGCGGCTCATGCTTCTGCAGCGCCTGCAGAAGGGCATCCAACTGCGCCTCCACCAGGAACGCTACCTGGGCAGAACCTTTGAGGTGCTGGTCGAAGGGACGGCCCGAGACGGTATCCACATCTTCGGGCGTACCACCAGTAACCGCATTGTCAACTTTGACGGTACCGAAGAGCCAGGGAGCCTGGTCCCCGTCAGGATTCTGGCGGGTGGTCCCAATAGCCTCAAAGGCGAACAGCTTGCACCGGTGGCCCTGTGAGCCGAAGGAAAGGGAGCATGGAAAAGGAATTCAAGATCAAAGGCCTGATGATGGACCCGGTCACCAATTCGCCCATCGTCATTCTTCAAGATCTGGAAGAGACCACTCTGCTGCCCATCTGGGTGGGGATCTTTGAGGCCAACGCAATCGCTCTCCAGATTGAGAGAGTCGACACCCCTCGCCCCATGACCCACGATCTTCTCAAAAACGTCCTCCTTCACCTGGGCGCCGAGATCAGCAAAATCGTGGTTACCGAGCTCAAGGACAACACCTTCTACGCCATGATTCATGTCGACCTGGATGGCCAGCCCACCACCGTCGACAGCCGTCCCAGCGATGCGATCGCCCTGGCTCTGCGCACAGACGCGCCCATCTTTGTCACAGAACAGGTCATCGCCAACAGCCGCAGCCTGGCTCTGGATAAGAAGGATCTCGATCCAAAGGATGTTCAAGAATGGTTAGAAAACCTGAACCCGGAGGACCTGGGCAAGTACGAAATGTAGGATTTCGGACCCGGGTTGCTTGCTTTCTTAACGTCTCATCTCTCTAGTCGATCCCTAAACAGCTACAACGAAACGGTTTCCATCGCTTCCCATGGAGCCGAACCCCGCTCCACTGAATGCATAATAGTTAACATAATATTACTTATACGACGTTAGATCTGAGTATGGTGCGGGAATGGGGTCGGGTTCCCGGCCAGTTCCCTGCGGGGCCGATTCTTCAGCGAGTACTTAGCGACCCGAGGCAAGAGTGCCACGGGATGCGCTGCTAGGTCTTCTGTGGGTGCTCGCGAAGCCAGCGCTCGACAGCGCCGGCCTGCTTACGCCGGTGCGGACAGTCCGGATTGTTGATGCAATCCTCAGCAATCAGAAGTCGCTGCACGATCTCGCCGTCTTGCAAGTGTCTTTGAACGATTTCGTCCACATCTCTTAGTTGAACACCTCCGTACCAGATGCCGTCGGGATAGATAACGACGCAGGGTCCGTGTTCGCACTGATCCAGGCAACCACTTCGATTGGCACGCATCGAAGCGCGAAGGCCCCGCTGTTTGAGGGCTTTCTTGAAGGCGGCGCGAAGAAGCTCTGTGCCCTGAGGATCACAGCAACCCCGCGGGTGCCCGTCGGGACGTTGGTTTCCGCAGACGAAAAGATGGTGACTGTACTCGGACATATTAAGGCCACGCGCGACAGCCGCCAGGGAGCGGCCCGAAGTCCCCAAGGATTTCATCCTCGCTGGCCCGAGTCAATCCCGGGAGACCTTGATCCGTAACCGGTCCTGGAGGCGTGTTGTAGCGATCCAAGGGGCGCCCTGCGGAACCAGGTTGCATGATCAATTGTCACGAAAATACACATTGGTTTGTGACGAATCGTCGGAAAGACGGAAAAGAATGTAGAATCGTCAAGTCAGGACTGGCCGACTGTCAGAAAAACATGCTACAGTTCGCGACAGCGCTTGAAGGGCTCAAGAGGAGCGCGGGAGAGGCCCCCTGGACTTATAGAAGAAGAACATAACCGCCCATCCAATCAGCACCTCTGCGGGCAACCAAACAACCCGTTCTTTTAACTGTTTCGAGGATAGGAAAGCTATGAATGCAAAAGAAGTAGTGAATTTGATTCGAGAACGAGACATTCAGGTCGTGGACCTGCGTTTTTGTGATCTTCCGGGACTGTGGCAGCACTTCACTGTTGCGTCTGGCGATGTCACGGAAGAAGCGTTCGCCGAGGGCTTCGGGTTTGACGGATCGAGTATCCGAGGATTCCAGCAGATCCAGGAAAGCGACATGATTCTCTTCCCCGATCCGACCACCGCCTTTGAGGACCCGTTTACCAAGGTTCCGACGATGGTGCTGATCTGCGACGTGGGAGACCCCGTGACGGGAGAACCGTACTCGCGGGATCCTCGCTATGTGGCCCGTAAGGCGGAAAAGTACCTCAACTCGACCGGGATGGCCGATACCGCCTACGTGGGGCCGGAGCCGGAATTTTTCATTTTTGACGACGTCCGCTTCGATCAGACGTACAACCAGGGTTACTATTTTGTCGATTCAGCGGAGGGTCACTGGAATTCGGGCCGTGAAGAGAACCCCAATCTCGGTTACAAACCGCGCTACAAGGAAGGATATTTCCCGGTGCCGCCGATGGACTCGCTGCACGACATCCGCACCGAGATGATGCTGACGCTGATTGAAGCCGGGGTAGATGTGGAAGTGCACCATCACGAAGTGGCAACCGGAGGTCAGTGTGAGATTGATCTGAGGTTCGATTCCCTTTTGACCATGGGAGATAAGTTCCTGAAGTTCAAGTACATTACTAAGAATGTGGCCAGGCGCTACGGGAAGACGGTCACCTTCATGCCGAAGCCGATCTTCATGGACAACGGATCGGGTATGCATTGCCATCAGAGTCTCTGGAAAGAAGGCCGCAACATCTTCTATAAGGCGGGCACGTATGCCGATCTGAGTGAAGCGGCTGTTCACTATATCGGTGGAATTCTCAAACACGCCCCGGCTCTACTGGCGTTCTGCGCTTGTTCGACGAACTCGTTTCGAAGGCTGGTACCGGGATATGAGGCTCCCATCAATCTGGTCTACTCGCAGCGCAACCGAAGTGCTTGTGTGCGGATTCCAGCCTACTCTCGAAGCGAGAAAGCCAAGCGCATTGAGTTTCGATCTCCGGACCCGACAGCCAACGGCTACCTGGCGTTCGCAGCCATGCTGATGGCCGGCCTGGACGGAATACAGAACAAGATCCTGCCCCCCGATCCCATTGACAAGGACCTCTACGACCTTCCACCGGAGGATGCCACGGAAGTTGAGTTGCTTCCGGGAAGTCTGGCCGAGGTCCTGGACGCTCTGGAGGCTGATCACGAATTCTTGCTCAAAGGCGATGTCTTCACGAAGGATCTGATCGAGATGTGGATTGGGTACAAGCGAGAGCATGAGGTGGATGCCATGAGATTGCGGCCCCATCCGCACGAGTTCGCCCTCTATTTCGACATCTAGCGCACTAGAGCGGCAGCCGCGCCGGCAGTGGCGACAGGGCAATCAGGCGTTGGTAGAATGCCGCCGTGGGCCGAGAGGAGTACTTTAACGATCCCGGTATGAGCCGGGATCGCGCCATTGCGTTCCTGCGGGGACTCGGTTTTTCTGATCCGCTCAAAGCGGACCAGATTCTGAGCCGACTGGGAGAGGCGCCTCACTTGCGGGAGATGCTGGCCGGCCTTGCTCCCCGTCTGTTTGACGAACTGAAAGACTCGCCGGATCCCGATCTGGCTGTGGTGCACCTGCAAAGTTTCTGCGAGGCGATCGGCAACCTTCCATCCCTGTTGCAGTTTCTGCTGGAGGTTCCGCCCGCACTGAGCGCCCTGGTCCAGATTGCCGGAACATCTCCTTACCTGTCTCAGTCGCTGATCCGCAGTCCCGATTATTTCTACTGGCTGCTCCAGCCGGGTCTCCTGGAAGAGCCGGTTCCGCGGGCAGCCTGGAAGAGCGGGCCCGAGCCTCGGGAGGCGCCAGTCCCTCCTCCCGGATCAATGCTTTGAGACGGCTGAGAAGGCGGGAGATTCTGCGCATTGCTACCCAGGATCTGCTTGGACTCGTTGAGTTTCCGGCCGTCGTGGAACAGATTTCCGATCTGGCCGACGTCTTGCTGCAGGACACACTGGCCTTCGTGAAAGATGAGTTCGATCCCCGACTCGACTTCACGGTGCTGGCTCTGGGCAAGCTGGGTGGCCGGGAGCTGAATTACAGTTCAGATGTTGATCTCCTCTATCTTTGCTCGGACGAGTGTGACCACGGGGCGGCGATCCGTTTTGCCCGTAGATTCACTCGAGCTGTGGCCGAGGTCACGCAGGAGGGGCAGCTGTTCCGGGTCGATCTGAGGCTGCGCCCCATGGGCCGGAGCGGAGAAATCATCTATCCCCTGAAAGCGCTCCAGCACTATTACTCCAGCTGGGGCGACACGTTCGATCGTCTGGCCCTGCTGAAATGTCGGCGCTGTGCCGGCAGCAGCGAACTGGCCGCTAGGTTTCTCTCTTCAATACAGGGTTTCGTGTATCGCAAGTACCTCGACAATGCAGCCGTGGAAGAGATTTCCTGGCTGAAACAGTCTATGGACCGGGAACAGCAGAGCAGCCCCCGGTCGGGGCAGAATGTCAAGCTGGGCCAGGGCGGGATTCGGGAGATTGAATACTTCGTCCAGAGCTTTCAGCTTCTCTATGCCGGACAGGACAAGTCGCTGCGGACCACCTCGACCCTGGAGCTCTTGGACCGGCTTGTCGAGGGCGGATACATCCTGTCGGCCGATTACCGTCATCTCAGCGATTCTTATCGATGGCTTCGCGAGGTGGAACACCGCCTGCAGCTGGTTCACAACCAGCCCAGCCAGGTCCTGCCGCCGAAAGGAAGAGAGCTTACCCGTCTGGCGCGAACCAGCCTCGGTGGGTCACACGGCAATGCAGTTCCCTGCTTCGAAAAAAGAATGGCGGATACAACCGCCGTCGTGCATCGCATCTTCACAAGTCTGTTCTCAAGCGCCTCCCAGCCGGCTCTCCCGTCGGTTGCGCTGAACCCAAGGCAGCCGGCTTCAGAGGCCCTGGAGGTTTTGCAACGTGAAGGGGTTCGGGATGCACCGGGAGTGTATGAGGGGATCAAGAAGCTACTGGCGCGGCCCGCCTATCCCCAGTCTTCTGCCCGGGTTCGAAACCTGCTGGCCAATCTCCTTCCCGACCTGTTGGCTGTCTGCGAGGTGGGTGATCAACCGGGCCACTTTTTCGGCCGCTTTTCGCGCCTGACTTCCGCCTTTGGGTCCGCTGAAAACCTCTTGCATAGTCTTCTGGAAAGCCCGGTTCTCCGTGCCTCAGTGCTCGAGATCTGCCTGCAGGGTGGCTTCCTGTTCGAAACCCTTCTCAGGTTCCCGGAGCTGCTCGACAGCCTGGCCGAAGTCGACGAGCTGCAATTTGAGCCGCCCGGCTGGACGGGACGTCCCGAGCTTGATCTCGAGGTATTGAGGCGACGGATCTGGAAAGAACGTTTCAAGATTGGAATTCGACGCTTCTTCGGTGCCTGTCCGGAGTCTCAGGCCCGCCGGGAGCTGACCTGCCTGGCCGACGAACTGGTCCGCTTCTGCTTCCAGGCAACTCTCAGGGATCATCCCGTACTGGAGAATGAATCGATCATGCTCTTCGGGCTGGGTACTCTGGGTGCAGCAGAGCTGACTTTTTTTTCGGATCTGGATCTGATCTGTGTCTACGACGACCGAAACACCGGGCTGGAACCGCAGGTGTTCAACGACTGGGTTGAGGACTTCCAGAAGCACCTCAGTGAGTACTCAGAGGAAGGTGGTGGCCAGTCGGTCGATCTTCGTTTGCGACCGGAGGGCCGCCGCTCCAGCCCCGCCACGCCCCTTTCTGCATTTGAGGATTACTGGAAGGAGAGGGCCCAGTCCTGGGAAGCGGTCGCCTACAGCGGGTTCGAGAGGTCGCGTGGACCGGGCCCCCCAACATTCCGGAACGCTGCTCAGCGGCGCTGAAAGCGTACGACCGCCTGGATCCGGCCGCCATTCACAGTCTCAGAATGCGAAAGGAGAAAGAGCTGGCCGCCGAGGCCGCAGAAAAGAAGAGACACGTCAAATCCGGCTACGGTGGGCTGCTGGATATTCAGATCCTTGCCTCCTTCTTGCTGCTCGGGAAGCGCCTGCGGGTTCCGAACACCCTGGAGGCTCTGGCGGAAGTTGAGACAAGTGAGCTGCTTTCCAGGGGGGAGTGCCGGACTCTGGAGAAGGCCTGGATCTTCCTGTCTTCTGTGGAAAGCGGGTTGCGCCTGATTCGATCCAGAACGACGGAAAGCCTGAGACCGAGAAGTCTGGAAGCGGAGTTGGTGGCAAGGCTCCTCGCCTTCGAAGCCAGTCAGCCTTTCCTGGCTCACTACCAGAAAACCACGGCCGCCGTTCGCGAAATCTACCTGCGAGTGTTTTCCGTTTCCAAGTAAGCCTCAGGCTCCCGCCCAACTGGCTTCAGGCCCGTGCCGCCTTCCCAAGCAGATACACATTCAGGGCGTCCCTCCCAGGGTCATTCCATGGGACACAATACAGGACACCGCCCGGATGGAAGTCCTTAGGGAAGCAAATGTCCCCAAAGCTGAGCCCTGAGAGCGCCACCGGGAAACGAGGACGAGTGAACATTGACGTAGATGAGGCCCATCCGTATCGCGGCCAGGAGAGATGCGATGTTGTTGATCGCCATCCCGCAGCCGTCCTGGGCAGGATGTCATCATTGGTTATCATCACTTTACCAATTCTGCCGAGGGCGTGCTCGGGAGGGAAAAACAATCCTCCCTCCTGAAGGCCCACCACGATGGTGCCGTTCGTGCCGGCGGCGGCGCAGTGAAGGTGGGCTCCAGTTACATTGGGAACATAGAGGGTCAGATTCAGGTCGGCTGCCGAGAGGTCGTCTTCAAAGGCAATAAAAAGGCGGCCAATGAAGCTGTTGCTAACCGGGCCGACCTCCTGGTCCCCGCTCAGATGGACGAGCATGGCGCCGATTCTCCCGCTCCCACCAGCGGCGGGCAGTGTCAGTATCAGGACAAGGAAGAGAACAACCAAGATACGCTTCATGTCAAATCTCCTTTCATTCAAATCTCCTTTCATGAAGTTTGATTGCCGAGTTGTGACGAGACACATGGCTCATGAGGTTCTGAGAGTTGTTGCTCAGTGTAGGGGACGTAGTGAGGCCGGTCAAATCAATCTTCGAGAATCTGAGATGCAAAACCAGTGCGCTGAACTGGGGTGGATTGAGGCCTTCCCGGGGGTTCGTCTTTCCATCACCCTCATACCCGAGGACACTTCACCCTTTTTTCATCTCAGAACCAAAATATAGGCGTTGTTGGTACTTGTGACGGCAAGTACTCCAAATCAGAAGAGTCGAATGTTCTAATCGTTAGACCGAATGATTTTTAAGGAGAGCACGGAAGGAACCCTTGCTGAAGGAGAGGGGAATGCGGCTTGATGACAGAACGCTGCGGGCAATCGGCCAGGACCTTGAAGCGATAGGCTTGTTCGACTTTGACCTCGACCTGGAGCTTGAGGGGGAGAGATGTGTGGTTCGTGGAGTGGTGGATGCGCCTGCTTCTTCGGGAACTTCACTCCCATCCCGTGGATTGAAAGAATGGTGGAAGCAGTACGGGAACGCGGAGTCCTATGTTCCTTCAGAACTAGCGCCCGTACCAATCGAGAGAGTCTATCTACCAAGGGACATTGACCGCTTGGACATCGAAGGCAAGTCCCGCTGCCGGGATAAACCGGCCCAGCCGAAGAGGCGTGACAGGCCGGAGGGGCATTCCGTTGCGGAGATTCTTCGGGTTCTCGCCGCTTACTGCAAAACCGCAGGTTTCCAGCCGGTGAGTGTCTCAAAGCGTGGGGAGAGGCTCACGTATGACTATCTCACCGAATCCGGCCATCGACAGGTGGAGGCCCGCGTTTTTTCGGACCTGTACCGTTTTATGGACGGGATGGTTTTGAAGCGCAAGGAACGAGGGTCAGAAAAGAAGAGGCTACTTCGTCGACCGCGTAACCTGTCCTCTGAACAAGCCGTGACCCCCCTCACCACTCCTACAGACGACCAGGGTTTATAAAGAAGGGGAACCCTAGGCGGCCCTCCTTACCCTGACGAGTCGTTGCCTGGGTCTTTTTAACAAAGGGCGCTACCGTCTTCAGAGAAGGCGGCGGCGCCCGCCCTCAAGGATTCCTTCTCTTTTTCCCGCACCTATCGACGGCTGTACCGGCAAAGGGAAATTGAATGGAGGCCCCGTGAAAGCCATGTTTGTTCAAGAGAGTCCGCAAGCAATGGAGATTAACGGTGTTGCGATGGCGTTCTTCCCCCTCGATGAAGAAGCTGGGTTACTACTTAGACTTCTTTCTCAGAGCGCCCAGACCAGCTATGGCACCTGCCCCAATCAAGAGCAAGGTGATACTCGCGGGTTCTGGCATGGGTACTACCCCAGCCCAGACTGGCATTGTTACCAGGAATCCAACAACACTGGAAACCAACAGTCTCGTCATGGCTTTCTACCTTCCTCAATCGTTCTTCTGCGGAAACACAGATGCTTGCCAGTATCGAAAGCAATTCTTGTTCCAGGTTGCGGAGGTGGAGTGTATCCCCCTATAAAGTTGGCGAAAACAGCATTCTGTAGGGGCAGTCTTACTTGGCTGGGCGGCGAAAAGTGTAAAGGAGCGCGACAGTGGTGTGCACGCAGGTCTGTTCAAGTGTGCTTGCGGAGAGGTCAGTTAGGCTGTTTTCTAAATTGTGAGGTTTGCCGACAGTCTCTTCACGGCTGCGAATGTTTAAGGTAAGGCCCCAACCCGACTCAGTAGCGTAACTTCTTTTCTGTAAATTCTGGTCAGACCTGGGTCGGAAAGACAGAGGTCTGGGACAGGATTCTCCAAAAACAGAACGACAATCTGGAAAGGAGAATCAATTGAACCCAGACCTGGAAAAGAGAGTACCACGGGAGATTTTGGCGGAGTTGATCGAGGAAGGGACAGAAGCCTTTCGAGGGATCCTGGAGAAGTTGTTCAATGTGGCGATGCAGGTGGAGAGAAGCGAGTTTTTGGGAGCAGAGGCCTACGAGAGAACAGCCAGCCGCCGAGGCTACCGAAACGGATTCAAAGGCAAGCGGATTCAGACTCGAGTGGGAGAGCTGCGCTTGGAGATTCCCCAAGTGCGCGGGTTGAGTTTTTATCCCAAGTCGCTGGAGAGGGGCTGCCGTTCGGAGAAGGCATTGAAACTGGCCATCGCCGAGATGTACGTGATGGGAGTCTCGACCAGAAAGGTTACCGAGGTTACCGAGCAGTTGTGTGGTCTGGAGATCTCGGCCACCCAGGTCTCGAGAGTGGCCGGGATGCTGGACGAAGAGCTGGAAGAGTTTCGAAACCGGGAGCTGGGAGAGTATCCGATCGTGTACCTGGATGCCCACTACGAGAAGGTTCGAAAGGGCGGCAGAGTACAGGACGTGGCCATCCTGAAAGCCCTTGGAGTCAATCGTTTCGGAACGCGAGAGGTGTTGGGTCTGAGCGCCAGGCTAAGCGAAGCAGAAGTACACTGGCGAGAGTTTATGGCGGAGCTGCAAAAGCGAGGTTTGAAAGGAGTCGAGCTGTTTGTCAGCGATGATCATTCAGGATTGAAAGCGGCCAGGCGAGCGGTCTATCCGTCAGTGCCCTGGAACCGTTGCCAGTTTCATCTGAGCCAGAATGCCCAGCAATATGCTCGTCGCAGGCAAGACCGGCAGCGGATTGCCCAGGCCCTGCGAGACATCTTCAACGCGCCGTCTCGGGAGGATGCCGAGGAGCTCAAGGGGAAGGTGATCAAGAAGTTCGAAAAGAGTGCACCGGAGTTTGTGAGCTGGCTGGAAGACAACGTGGATGAAGGGCTCACGGTGTTCGATTTTCCGAGGAGCTGGTGGCGAAGGATCCGAACCATTAACGGACTGGAGAGACTGAACCGGGAGATCCGAAGACGAACCCGAGTGGTGGGAATCTTTCCCAACGAAGCGTCGGCGTTGCGGCTCATCTCGGCTGTGCTTGCAGAGATACACGAGGAGTGGTTAACCGGCCGGCAATACCTGAACCTGGCCGGCTGGAAAAAACAACTGGAGGAATCCTTCCCTACAGGCCCTAAAGGAAATTACAGAAAAACAGTTGCTTAACCCCCGACTCATAGCTGAGTACATTTCACCTTGTCATCACCCTAGCCCGGATTATGCAAGAACCGTAATCCGCTGTTGAAAAAGGGCTCGAGAAGTGGCCCAACTCGGAAGCGGGCAGTTGTGACAGGCGGATTTGCGAAGAATATCGGTTGGCGAGGCGTTTGAGTGGTTGGGGGAGTGAATTTCAGACAGATCTGGGCCTGGATGAGTGTCGGAAGCGGTTTTTCGGGGAACTGGGAGAAGCTAGCTGGAGTTCAGGCGACTCAAGACGAGGTGAAAGAGGGGTTGTTCGGGAAAGGCTGAGGAAAGATGGACCCAGATGCGTCGAGTGGTTTGTCGGATCCGGGCCCCGATCTTGAGGACACGACGACGTAAGGTTTCGATTTCGAGCTTGTGCCAGGGGGTTCCGTGCAGATAGTCGCGCAGGCGCACGAACATCTGGTAAGCCAGTGCATGCAGGAGGAGTCGAAACTGGTTGGCCAGGAATCGATGACAGCTGAGTCGGTCCATGCTCAGATGATTCTTAAAGGCCTTGATGAAGTTCTCGGTCTGCCCTCGGTCGGTGTAGTGGTCATAAAGTGATTGGGAGCAGAGATCGTCCCGGTTGGTGACCACAAAGCGACGATTGATCCCGCGCTGATCGACCTCCACTTTGACAATGACGCGACGGGATCGATCCCAGCTGTTGGCTCGATAAAGAAACTCGTCAAACTGACGCTGTTTTTCCTCCCGCTCAACGAACCTTTCCCGAGTCGAATCCAGCAGGGGCTCGACCACTCGCTGCAGGCGAGGGTTGCGACTTAACCCAATGACATATTGGAGTTGATTCTCTTCACCTTCACAGAACTCGTAGAGCCGAGGCGTGGCAAAGCCGCTGTCGGCCCGAATCTCAATCTCGACATCCGTCCCCACTGCTTGTCGGATGGCCTCCACGACGCGCTTCAGAATGGGCACGATGTGAGAGGCAGCCCCCTTGTTGCCAGGTCTCAACACGGCACAGACCAGGTCTCCCGTGGCGGCATCGAAGATCAGCAAAGGATGCAGAATGTGGTTTCGGTAATACCCGTGGTAGAAGGCGAACTCCTGTTGGCCGTGAGTGTGGTCGTCGGTACTGTCCAGATCCAGGATGATCTTGGCGGGACGTCTCTTCTTCAGGGAGCGCACATAACGGCGTAGCAGCCACCGGCTCAGACGCATCAGATCCTTCTTGGTGACGGAGTTCTCCAAGCGGGAGAAAGTCGGCTGGGTGGCCAAATCGGGATCGCTCTCGGGCAACTGATCACAGACTGTCTTGAGCATCGGATCCGAGCGCAGCGTATCGGCGTCATTACAGTCTTCGTAGCCGGCCACGATCTGCAACACTCGTTGTCGGATCAACTTCAACAGGTCATGACGAATGTAGCGTCGGTCCCGGCTTTCCGCAATACACGAACTGAAGCCCTCGCACAATCGATGTTGCCGATCCAGCGATCCAAACAACAACCATCCTGCGTCGGAAGTGAGGCTCCCCCCATCAAAACGAGCTGTGATGTCTCTGTGGCTGTGAAATGGCAGGGTATTCTGGCAGACTGTTTTCAACATAGCCGTAGCTCCTGTTTAGGGTTGTTTTTATGTAAACCCTTTTATATCAGAGAGCTACGGCTTTTTTTCTGGACCCAAATCTCACTCGGATTCAGATCTCTTGCATAATCCGGGCTAGAACGCAAATATGGGCGCTGTGTTACTCCTGCCGACTGGAGTAGAAACGCACCCCTATCCGCACCCTGAGGCTTTTCAGGCTTTCACAGGAGTAACCTACCAGGCTGTTACGCGGTTGTTTCTAACGGACTTGAACCGGAAAAGAACTTGCCTACCCCTTCAAGTCACGTCCAGTTCGCCGGTGCGGATGTTGTAGCCTTCTTCCACCGGGAGCACGAAGACACGGCCATCTCCAATCTCGCCGGTACGGGCCGTCTCCACGATGGTGCGGATGGCCTCTTTGACCATATCGTCCGGGACCACCACCTCGATCATCACCTTGGGGAGAAGGCTGATCTTGTACTCCTGGCCGCGGTAGATGGCGCTTTTACCCCGTTGCCGGCCATGCCCGCGCACATCCGAGACCGTCATGCCGGAGATTTGCAGATCGGCCAGCGCGTCCTTAACTTCTTCCAGCTTGCTGGGGCGAATGATCGCCAGGATCAGTTTCATTTCCACCACTGACCACCCTTCGGATGCGAGCCAGTAAACCGGCTCCGACGTCCTCGGGGAGTCCCTTTCCATCCAGTGTCAGATAAAAGACATCGATCGCTCTCGTTCCCTCGGTGGAGATCAGCGCGAGCTCAATGTTGCAGCCAACTTCCGAAATCTCGCGACTAATACGATACAACAGTCCCACCGAATCCGGTGCCACGATTTCCATGATGGTGTAGACCGACTCGGCTGTCTCTTCGAAATAGAGGGTTGGAGGAAACGGAGACGAGACCGGTTGCAGCAGAAAACTCCGCTCTCTGCCGGCCAGGAGCTGTTCCACATCCAGCTTGCCCAGGATCGCCTCCTTCAGCAGCTTGCGGCAGCGGGCACGTTCGCTGGGGTTTTGTTCCAGTCTCTTCGTCGTGTCGGTGAACTCGAAAATGTCCAGGATCGTGCCCTGCCGATTGGAAAGGGCGTATCCACGCAGGATGTTCAGACCAAAATAGGAAAGGACTCCCACGATTCTGGCAAAGAGCTGGTGCCGATCGGTGGCCAGAACGCACAGTTCGTAACGGGCATCTGTGCGACGCAGCCTGAGCTGAGGCGCCTGCGTTTCGAGGACCCGGCGCGCCATTCGACAGTGCTCAAAGACTTCCCGAGGTTCTGTATTCAAGAGGTAACGCCGAGGCAGACCCTTCAGAAACATCTTCAGGTCGGCGGGATCCAGATCCCCAGGAAGGCTGGCACCAGGCCCGAGAAGATCGGGGAGTTCTTCGATGACGGCCTGACCGAAGCCCCGGGTCAGACGGGCGTAGGCCCCGATGTAGAGCTGCCAGAGCAGGTCTCTTTTCCAGTCACTCAGAATCCCGGGTGCGACAGCCTTGATATCGGCGTAAGTCAGGAGCGTCAGCAGCCGCAGAATGGGGACGGTCCCCACGATATCCGCCAGCTGTTCAACCACAGCCGGATCATCCACATTTCTCCGGAAAGCCAGCTGCGACATCGCCAGATGGTGACGGATCAGGAACGTTACCTGATCAACCACAGCCCGCGAGAACCGGAAGCGGCGCAAGGCCTGCGCCGCCATCCGTGCACTGGCCTCGATATGTGGTCCCTCCCGGCTCTTGCCCACGTCGTGCAGTAAAAGGGCCAGCGTCAGAGTGGAACCTGCCTCCGTCTCAATCAGGAGCTCACGAAACCGTTGATCCAGGGCCTCACTTTCGGGAAGGAGGTCACAGACTGCCTTGATGGCCAGAAGCGTGTGCTCATCCACGGTGTAGCGGTGGTAGAAGTCACGAATCACGCGGGCTTTGATCGTCCCGAACTCGGGAAACAGCAGCTCCAGGACTCCAAGCTCGTACATTTGGGAGAGGATGGCGTACAGCTTCTCATGAGGAGTCAAGATCGCCTGGATCAGCTCTCCCGTCTTGGAAAACTCATCTTTTTTTGAAACCGACCCGAGCGAATTGCGGATCTGCTCAGCAGCTCGAGGCGAGAGAACTCCCCCGGTCTTCAGGTCGAGGAACACCTGGAGGACGGATCTCAGGCTGCCCGGGGGCTCTGCCAGGTCGACCACTTCTCCTCCCTCCCCCAATTGAAACGTGCCCAGGCAGGCTCGTTGAAGAACCCGGGCCTGCAGGAAGTACTCCTTCATCAATGACTCGGAGCCGGAATCGGGGTCTTTTCCGAAACCGAGCAGAGCCGCGACCTGCTCCTGAAGCGGATGGGTCAAACGGTTGTGGTCCCGTCCCTGAATCAGGTGCAGTGCGATCCGGGCCTTGGCCAGGAACTGAAACGAATGTTCAATCTGATCTCGATCATAGAGACCCTGCCAGCTCATCTCCTGCAGAAGGCTCATCCAGTGAATCACCAGGTGATCGCGCAATCCACCGGGTGAGTGCTTCACGTCGGGTTCCAGCTCGTAAATGGTGTTTCCGTGCTCCCGATGACGAGCCTGGGTGATTTGCAGGATTGCATCGATCAGACCGGGACGGTGCCGAGTGAACAAGCCCTCTCTCGTCTCCCTGAACTCATCCGCCAACTCCATCTCCCCCCAGATGAATCTCCCGTCCATCAGGGCGAGAAGAAGGCTGATCTCCTCCACATCGATCGACTTCAGATCCTGGACGGGCCAGACCTGCTGGCCTACTGACAGGCCAAGGTCGTACAGATTCCCCAGCATCGACCCGATACCTTTCTCCAGTTCGGGGGGCAGAGTTCCTCCGCCGTGGAGAAAGAGAAGATCGACATCGGAAAAAGGGAAGACTTCCCGACGACCGCAGCCACCCAGACTGAACAGTCCGACCTGGTGCTCTTGAAGAGACTCATGGGCCAGAATCGAAATGACGCTATCCAGATGATCCGCCAGGCTTGACAGGGTCGCCCTGCTGTCGAGCTGATCTTTGAACCCCGACAGGATTAGGTTTCGCTCCAGGGCGATGCGATCCCGGAGTGAAGCAAGACCCGAGTCTGGTGTCATTTTCTTTGGGGAGGTGGCCGTCCCTAAACCTTCTCTTGAAGCATCCGGGCCATCTGCCGTATGTGGTACAGAAAAATGAGCATATTCGTGTGTCGAAGATCAGTGATATGAACCGTCGAGGCGGCATTGAAGAGGTAGGAGCGGATCAGCCGAGCTGCGGCCTCGGTCTCTCGATTCAGATGCCTGATTTCAACCTCGAAGAAGGAGTTGTTCTCGGCTCGGCTGACCCGGGGTTTGAAATCGTCTTTGGCCCGGAGCTGCAGGAATATGGCGGCCAGCTTTTCGCGGAGATCCTCGGCCTTGTTGGAGATCTCTCGGGTTCGTTCCCTCCATTGACGCCGGACTGTTGCATCCACTTCTATCTTTTCGTCCACCACCTGCCGTCGAATCTCAATCAGAGCGTCCACAGAGCTCTGCAAAACGTCCAGTTTTTCCTCGACCCGGGTCAGAAAATGCTTAATCTGACGATCGACGAAGGTCTCGGAAAACTTGGAAGGGCTTTCGTGCGGCTCGACAGTGCCGTGCAGGCTCAGGAATTGATCCCGGAAGTGAGATCTCAGAATCTGGTTCTGAAGAGCGCTGGGGAGAACCTCGTCCTCTTCCCCGGGCAGGGGGCTCGTGCCAAAAGCAAGTACCAACACCGCGACCACACTGGCCTTCCGGATTCCCCGCCACTTGAAACCGTGTTCTCCTACCAATGGGCAGCCCTGGCAGTAGCCTAACAGTCCATGGGATTTCCACCAAGCAGGGCAGTCTCATGTACTTACAGAAGCCAGCCCAGGATTAAGAGGGACAACACGAGTCGATAAAAAACAAACGGCTTCATAGTGTGGCTCTCCAGGAACCTGAGCAGAAAGCGGATGGAAAAGAGGCCACTCAGAAAAGCAGCCAGGACACCAACCACGTTTTCGCCACTCAACGAAGCAGCCAGCAGGTCCGGCGACGCGGACAGTTCGAGAACTCTCGCCCCGATCGCCATCGCGATCGCAGGAATTCCCAGAAGAAAGGCGAAACGAGCTGCTTCAGGACGGCCCAGCCCAAGCAGCAGGGCCGCTGTCATCGTGACTCCGGAGCGGCTGACTCCGGGCATGAGGGACAGGGCTTGCGCCAGTCCGATCCAGAATCCCTGCCGGGCGCTCAAGGACCAGAGCCCCGTCTGTTTGCTTTCGACACTATCAGCCAGCCACAGCAGCAGCCCAAAAAAGGCCAGGTTGAAGCAGGTCAGTCCAGGGGTTCGAAGACGCTCAATGTCCAGGACGGTCAAGGCTATCCCCGCCACCAGGATGGGCACAGTCCCGGTGACCAGGGGAAGGAGTAGGCGGTCCCATTCTCCGCCGCACGAGGCCGGCGAAACAACCCCCTGGACCAAGCGCGCCAGGGGCTCGCGAAAGTAAAGGACCAGGGCGAGTAGCGTGCCTCCGTGGAGCAGGATGTCAAAAGTAATGCCTCCCGGTCCCCAACCCAGAAGCCAGGGGAGAGCCAGAAGGTGGGCGGAACTGCTGACCGGAAGAAACTCCGTGAATCCCTGGAGGGCTCCCAGGATGATCGCGCGGATCCACGATTCCGGTATCATTCTAAGGTGCCTCTAGCTCTTGTTTTCGAGGCGCTCAACGGGGAGCTGAGGCCCGGCTTCACAGCCATATTTCGACGTCCCCTGAGCGTGCTATACTGCGTCCTTCTGTGAGAGGCTAACCGTAACCGTTTCGCGTATTTTGAGCGGCACCACCCTGGTGAACGCAGAGAATGTCTGAAGGTCACGAAACCATTGTCGTTCTCGACTTTGGCTCCCAGTATACGCAGTTGATCGCCCGACGAATCCGCGATGCCGGAGTTTACTGTGAGATTCTCCCCTACCATGTCGACCCTGCAGAAATCGAGAGGCGCAAGCCTCGGGGAATCATTCTCTCCGGTGGCCCTGACTCGGTGTTTGGCGCTGACTCTCCGCATCCCCATCAGGCAGTCTATGAGGTGTCCAAACCGCTACTCGGAATCTGCTACGGCATGCAGTTGATGACCCACAAGCTGGGTGGAAATGTGCATGAGGCAACGGATCGCCAGTATGGTCCTGCCACCCTCGAGGTCCTCACCGAAAGTCAAATCCTGCACGGCATTCCCGCATCTTCTCAGGTGTGGATGAGCCACGGTGACAAGATTGAAGAGCTTCCCCCCGGGTTCCAGATCGTAGCCCGGGCCGGGGAGACGATTGCTGCCTGCGAGAACGGCCGCAAGCAGCGCTACGGAGTTCAGTTCCATCCGGAAGTTGTCCACACTACCGAAGGCGGCGCGATTCTGCGGAATTTTCTCTTTGACATCTGTGGGTGTCGGGGAGACTGGACGGTTCGGTCTTTCATTGACGACGCGGTCGAGAAAATCAAGAATCAGGTCAAGGACGGCCTGGTTCTCTGTGGACTGTCCGGGGGAGTCGACTCGGCGGTTGCTGCGGTGCTGGTCCATCGTGCTGTGGGCGACCGGTTGACTTGTGTGTTTGTCGACAACGGGCTGCTGCGAATGAACGAGTTCGAGGCTGTTCTGCAGGCCTTTGATGAGCAACTCGATCTGAATATCGTCGGTGTGGAGGCCGGCGAACGATTTCTTTCCAGGCTGGAAGGAGTCGTCGACCCAGAATTGAAGCGCAAGAGGATTGGGGAGGAGTTCATCCGAGTCTTCGAAGAACAGGCGGACCCCGATCGGGACTATCGCTACCTGGTTCAGGGAACTCTTTACCCGGATGTCATCGAGTCCGTCTCGGTCAAGGGCCCCTCGGCCGTGATCAAGAGCCATCACAATGTGGGCGGACTCCCGGACCGGATGAATCTGGAACTGGTCGAGCCTCTGCGGGAACTGTTCAAGGATGAGGTGCGACGAGTCGGAAAAGCTCTCAAGATCTCCGATTCAATTCTACAGAGGCATCCCTTCCCGGGACCCGGTCTGGCCATCCGTATCGTGGGAGAGGTGACTCCGGAGAGACTGCGGATCGTTCGCGAGGCCGATCAGATTGTTCTCGAGGAGATTCGGAGGGCGGGTCTCTACAAAGATGTGTGGCAGGCGTTTGCGTTGCTGCTGCCCGTGCTGACCGTCGGTGTGATGGGAGACGATCGGACCTATGAAAACGTGGCCGCCTTGCGGATCGTGGACAGTGCCGACGGCATGACCGCCGATTGGGTCAAGGTCCCCTATGACGTCCTGGCGACCATTTCCAGTCGAATCGTCAATGAGGTTCCCGGAATCAATCGGGTGGTCTACGACATCAGCTCGAAACCCCCCGGCACTATCGAGTGGGAGTGAGTACTAAGATCTATGCCCCAGGACCCTTTTGTCCATCTTCATCTTCACAGTCATTACAGTCTTCTGGATGGCGCCAACCGCATCGAAGACGTTGTCGGCAGAGCAGCCGAGTTGAAAATGCCGGCCCTGGCTCTCACCGATCATGGGAATCTGTTCGGCGCCGTGCAGTTCCATGATGCCGCGGTTCAAGCCGGAGTCAACCCCATCATCGGCTGCGAGGTCTACGTAGCCCGGGAAGGGCGTCGCGCCAGAGGCGGACGCTCAGATCGCAGCAATCACCTGGTTCTGCTCTGCAAGAATGAAGTTGGCTACCGAAACCTGATTCGTCTCGTCTCTCTGGGTTATCAAGAGGGGTTCTACTACCGGCCCAGAATCGATCTAGAACTCCTTTCCCGCTACTCCGAGGGTCTGATCGGACTTTCCGCCTGTCTCAAGGGAATCGTTGCCTGGAATGTTATGCAGGACCGGTTTGAGGAGGCAGCGAAAAGAGCCGGCGAACTCTCTGAGATTCTTGGACCTGACAACTTCTACCTGGAAGTGCAGGACCATGGGATCGAAGAGCAGGCTCGAGTCAACGAGGCCGTCCTGAAGCTGTCGCGCAGCCACCAGCTTCCGGTGGTTGCCACCAACGACTGTCATTACCTTTCTCAGGACGACTCCTTTGCCCACGACGTGCTGCTCTGTATGCAGACGGGAAAGACCATCTACGACCGCGATCGGCTCAGTTACAAGACCGACCAGTTTTTCTTCAAGACGGCCCAGGAGATGGAAAAGCTCTTCGGGAATATTCCCGGGGCTCTGTCCAACACTCTGGAAGTTGCGGAGAAGTGCGATTTTCGTTTTGGCCCGACGGAAAGTGTTTTTCCCGAGTTTGAAGTTCCACCGGGCCACACCATCGACAGCCACTTCGAAAAGATTACTCGCGAAGGTTTTGAGGAACGTCTTCCCCTGCTGCAGGGACTGGAGCGGGAAGGGCGTCTTCGCCACGGGGTTGACGAGTACAAGGAACGCCTCGACGACGAAATCCGGCTCATTCAGGAGATGAAGTTTCCAGGTTACTTTCTGATCGTCTGGGATTTCATCCGCCATGCCCGGGAAGAAGGAATTCCGGTGGGTCCCGGGCGTGGATCGGTGGCGGGTAGCCTGGTCTCCTACGCATTGAAGATCACCAACGTCGACCCAATTCAGTACGATCTGCTCTTCGAGCGTTTTCTGAACCCCGAGAGAGTGACTCCTCCCGACATTGATATCGACTTCTGCATGCACGGCCGATCCAAAGTCATTGACTACGTGATGGAGAAGTACGGGCGTGACAATGTCAGCCAGATCATCACGTTCGGAACCATGGCCGCACGCGGGGCCATCCGGGATGTTGGTCGTGCTTTGAACGTTGCCTATGCCGACGTTGACAAAATGGCCAAGCTGGTTCCCCAGGAGCCCCACGCAAGCCTTTCGAAGGCTATGAGCAATGTTAGGGAACTCCGGGCTCTGGCCTCAAGCTCACCGAGTTACGAACAGCTTGTGACGATCGCTCAGCGGCTCGAGGGGTTGGTCCGCCACGCCTCGACGCATGCCGCCGGTGTGGTCATCGCACCCCGGCCGCTGATTGACCTGATCCCGCTCTACAAGACGACCAAAGACGAAGTGATGACCCAGTATCCCATGACCGACCTGGAGCGGCTGGGATTGCTCAAGATGGACTTTCTGGCGTTGACCACTCTGACTGTTATTGACCAGACCCTTCAGCAGATCCGGGAGCAGACGGACGTGGATTTGGATCTCTCCCAGATCGAGCTGGGCGATCGGGAAACGCTGGAGCTGTTCTGCGACGGCCGCACCTCCGGTATATTCCAGTTCGAGTCCGGTGGGATGAGGGACATTCTTCGCCGCCTGCAACCTGATAAATTCGAAGATCTAATCGCGTTGAATGCTCTTTACCGGCCCGGGCCGATTCAGGGAGGCATGATCGACGATTTCATCAATCGTCGCCACGGCAAGGTTCAGATCGAGTACGTTGTGCCCCAGTTGGAAGAGATCCTGCAAGAGACGTACGGTGTGATTGTCTACCAGGAGCAGGTTATGCAGATTGCCAGTCTGCTGGGAGGCTTCTCATTGGGAGAAGCCGATCTTCTTCGACGAGCGATGGGCAAGAAGAAGAAAACGGTCATGGAGAAACAGAGAAAGCGCTTCCTTGTCGGGGCCAAGGAGAGAGGAGTCGCCGCCGGCAAGGCAGAGCGTATCTTCGAGCTGATGGCACAGTTTGCAGGCTATGGTTTCAACAAGAGTCATTCGACGGCCTATGCCATTCTTGCCTACCAGACGGCCTACCTCAAGGCTCATTTTCCGGTGCAGTTCATGGCGGCCATGCTGACCAGCGAGATGGGGACGACCGACAAGGTGGTCAGGTATCTGAGCGAATGCAAGGAGATGGGTATTACGGTTCGGCCTCCGGATGTCAACGAGAGTGATATCCATTTTCGAGCCTCCGAAGACCAGATCGTTTTCGGTCTGGCGGCCATCAAGAACGTTGGTGAGGGAGCCATACAAGGCGTCATTGAGTGCCGGAACGAGATCGGCCCCTTCCAGAACATCTTTGAGTTCTGCGAGAACGTGGATCTGCGCGTCGCCAACAAGCGGGTCCTGGAATCCCTCATCAAGGCCGGCGTTTTTGATTCACTTCACTCATCCCGTCGATCCCTCATGGAGGTGCTCGACAGGGCCGTCGAGAGGGGCCAGAAAGCCCACAGAGACCGCTTGAGCGGTCAGATCGGTCTTTTCGGGAGTTCTGCAGCGGCTGCTTTCGAGGTTGACGAAGTACCCTTCGTCGGCGACTGGCGCGATCGAGAACAATGGGGTTACGAAAAGGAAACACTGGGCTTCTACGTAACCGGTCATCCCCTTCAGAAATATGAGCAGGAACTGCGTAAGTTTTCGCTGGGCGACAGTGCCCGACTGGGAGAAGAGATGGCGGGACGTGAAACCTCTATCGGGGGAATGATCACGGCTGTTAGGCGGCTTCAGACCCGCAAGGGGGCCTCCATGGCAACCTTCCAACTCGAGGATCTGAGCGGAGCGGTCGAAGTAGTCGTCTTTCCGAACTGTTATGAGAAATGTAGCAATCTGCTGTCTGATTCCGACCAACCCGTGCTCGTGCGGGGGCGTTGTGAAGTGGACGGACGTGGTGATGCCCGCCTCATCGCTGCCAGCGTCGCTGTTCTGGACTCTCTCTGGAAGCGGGGTGTCGAAAAGATGCTCATCTCTGTGTCGGTACCCTCGATTGATTCAGTTTCCGTTTCTCGACTTCAGGATCTGATCAAATGTAACCCGGGCCCCTGTCCCCTGGAATTCGAGATCCTCGAGCGGCGTCGGTTCCGTATTCGGCTCATTCCCAGTGACCCGACGGAGATCAATCCCGCTCCCGCCTTCGTAAACGAAGTGGAAAAGCTCTTTGGTGAGAATTCCGTGACGCTGTATACTTAGAGTTCAGGCACAGCCAGCGTACTTCCGATTTCCTTTTCACTTGACCACTCCCGCACCGGGGGTTTGATGTGGATAACAAGGTTCAACAGATCAACCTCTTGCGCGAGCAGGTCCAGAATCTTCCACCGGACCAGACCGCAGAAATCGAGCGTCTCCAGGAGCAGATCGCTGAGTTGCGGTCACAGATCGATCAGGGACTGACTCCCTGGGACCAGGTCCAACTGGCGCGGCATCCTGAGCGACCCTATACGCTCGATTATGTTTCTCGAGTTTTCTCCGGATTCAGGGAACTGCACGGGGACCGCAAATTCTACGATGATCCTGCCATGATCGGGGGAATGGCACGCCTGAACAACGAACCCGTGCTGATTATTGGTCATCAAAAGGGCCGCAATACGAAGCAGCGGATTTACCGAAACTACGGGATGCCCAAGCCGGAGGGATATCGCAAGGCCGTCCGCCTCATGAAGCTGGCTGAGAAGTTTCGTCGTCCCATTCTCGCCTTCATTGATACGCCGGGGGCCTATCCGGGGCTGGGGGCTGAAGAAAGGGGCCAGGCGCAGGCAATTGCTTTCAATCTGCGAACCATGGCTCAGATCAGGGTTCCGCTCATCTGCGTGGTGATCGGCGAGGGTGGCAGCGGAGGCGCACTGGCGATCGCGCTGGGCGATCGCATCCTGATGCAAGAGCATTCCATCTACTCAGTGATCTCACCAGAAAGCTGCTCCGCTATACTCTGGAAAGATCAGGAGCACGCTCGAGAGGCGGCCGCCTCCCTGAAACTGACACCAGAGCATCTCCTCAAGCACAAGGTAGTGGACGAGATCGTTCCTGAGCCATCCGGCGGGGCCCATCTCAACTACGACGAGGCTGCATCCCTCCTCAAAGACCGACTCGTGGAGAACCTGCGCGAGCTCGCTGAAGTCGACCCCCGGGAGTTGATCGCGCGTCGGCACCAGAAGTTCCGGCAGATGGGCCAATTCTACGAGGAAAAGGCCTGACTGGCAGTTCGGGGTCGATGGTGCTTGGGCCTTGCCTTTCGTAATAAGATAGGGATCAAGGAGAAGTAGATATGGGCGACAAAGGACGAAGAGACAAAGGCAAGAAGGAGACACAGAAAAAGGCCGCTCGTACACTGAAGGAAAAACGCAAACAGAAAAAAGCGAAAAAGAATTAATTCTGCGACCGCCACTCCACTGGTGACAGCTGGTTCAACTCTCTCTCCCTCAGCTGGCGTCGGAGCTGCGGCCACTGCCCGGTGACAATCGAGTTCAATTCTTCAATTCGCTGCTTGAGTTCTTTCTCCAGGGCTCGCGCACTGCGTTTCTGAGCTTCCGTGGGTCGACGGGAGGAAGACTGCAGTTGACCAAACAGATCCAGAAACCTGGCTCTTTCACTCTTCCACCCCTTTCCAAAGTACTGGTTTAGCTCGTCCACCTGTTTCTGAACGGTCTCGATCACCTCGCTTGCCTGCTTCGGATCACTATTGGTTGGTTCTGTCTCCCTGAGCCTGCCCATGTCTTCAGCCAGTTGACCGGCCAGTTCGGCGCCTTCGTGAAAGAGTGCGAGGACGCGATCGAGATCCCGGCTCAACTGGAACCGCTGCTGCAAGCTTGTAGACAATGTGACGAGAAAAGGCACCCTTGAGGGCGAGGGCTTGGTACAATCGGCCCCCGGCATCACGAGAGCAGAGATAGGAATTCAGCATGGAGATTCTGGGCGGTCCTCTTTTCGCCGTGGCAGGAGGCGGTGAATCCCATGGACCAGCGATCATCACGGTTGTTTTTGGTTGTCCGGCAGGCCTGCGCCTGAAGCGGACCCAAATTCAGGCGGGGCTCGATCGTCGCCGACCGGGCAGTACCAAACACGGCACGACTCGGCGTGAGGCCGATCGGGTTGCACTGCTGTCCGGTATCTTTTCAGACGATCCCGTTGCTCTGCTTGCAGGCCCGTCCATCTCTCTGGGCGGAGCCGACTCGGGTGTCACCGAAACCTACGAAGAAGGCTTCAGCACCGGAGAACCGATCGCTGCTCTTGTCCTCTCAACTTCCAAGAAGTCCACGGACTACGCGCAGTTCGAGGGCCCCGAGGGTGAAGTCAGGCCGGGCCACACCGACCTGGTGAAGTACCACAAGTCATCCGGCTACGTCGATATCCGGGGGAGCGGCCGATCCAGTTATCGGTCGACGATTTCCGACGTCATCGGCGGGTCGATTGCCCGGGTGTTCCTGAGAGAGCATTTCGGAACCAGAATCTTTTCCTCGATCTCTCAAGTGGGTACTCTCCAGGCTGAGCAGCGGCTCTCCCAGGTGCTTTCCGGGAAGGCCTCAGCGGAGGACCTCGACGCCCTGGAGGAGAAGCTGGCCAGCACCGAGATTCAAACTATCGATGGGGGCTTCGCCGTTGCCGTCGCAGACCTGATCCGGCAGACCCGCATCGAAAGGGACTCTCTGGGTGCAGCCATCGAAGTGGGAGCCTTCAATCCACCCGCGCTCGTCGGTGAACCCCTCTACAACAGTCTCAAGATGCGACTCATGGGCTCGCTGGGTGGTCTGCATGCCGTCCAGGCTTGCGAAGCAGGGGATGGGTTTGAAGTGGTGGGCCGCCGAGGCAGCGAGAACAACGATGCGATTCGCAGCTCCGGCTATCAGAGCAACAGCCACGGGGGCCTGCTCGGTGGCGTGACCACGGGAATGCCGATTGTGTTTCGTGTCGGATTCAAACCCACTTCCAGCATCCCCCGACCCCAGGAGTCTGTGCGCAAAGATCTCGAGGAGATTGATTTCGAACTCGAGGGAGGGCGCCACGACCCCTGCGTTGGCATTCGTGCCGGAATTACGCTGGAGTCACGGCTGGCCGTCGAACTGGCCAACGCGGTCTTGTGCCACCAGGCCGGGCGAGTTCACCTTGAAGATTTCAAGTTGTTCTGAGTAGGATTACCCTTCGCGGTCCGGCCTCAGAGTGGGAGGAGCCTCGGGGCTCCGACCGGGAGGATTTAAACGGCCGCCTCCCCGAGGCCCCTCCCACTCTTCGCCATCCCGTCAGGTTTCCACGTGTGGGAGCGTGTTCGGATCGCCCTGCGCCTTCGGGTTCTGTTGGCGTTGCAGCTAACGGAGTATCTTGCGCAAGAGATCAATACATCCCGCCAGATAACCGGTCCCGAAGAGATTCAGGTGGTTCAACAAGTGGTAGAGCTGATACACCTCGATTCTCTCCTGGGCCCCGGGCTGAAGAGGCCAAGCTTCCTGGTAGGAATCGTAGAAAGCCCTGCTGAAACCTCCAAAGAGCTGACACATGGCCAGCTCGGCTTCACGGTGGCCGTAGTAAACAGCTGGATCTATGAGGACAGCACTGCCCTCCGCGTCGACCAGGAAGTTCCCGCTCCAGAGATCCCCGTGCAGGAGACTCGGCCGGTCGCCGGAGTCGCCAATCCTCTCCGCAAGCTGGTCCATCAGTTTTGCTCCCAACCTGTGTAGTTCGGGCCTGTTGTAACCATTGTGTCGTGCCAACTCGAGCTGAAAGCCAAACCGTTCCCTTTCCCAAAACTCGCACCAGTTGGAAGTCCATCGATTGGACTGATGTGTCCGGCCGATGTAGTTGTCGTGTTCGAACCCAAACTGGGGCGCAGTGCAGTCTCGGTGGAGATGGGCCAGACCTCGGCCAAAACCCTCAAAGAAGGTGTTGGTGGGCTTTCCTGGAGGCACGAACTCCGTAATCAAAAACTGATTTCCCAATTCCGGCAGCGATTTCCAGCCAAGGGGTTTTGCCGTTCGAATTGAGTTGCCCCGACCAAGGGCACGCAAGCCTTCGAACTCACGTTCCAGAATGTCCTTTGGCTCGCTGGAGCCGACCTTGCAAAAGAAAGTGCGGCCATCCTCCAGAATCAGATTCCGAGAAGAATGGATGCAACCGCCGGGCAGCGAAGATGCTTCGGACACACGGGCTGGTTTCCGCGTCACCTCTCCGATGACACTTTCGATGGCTGACCTCAGACGGTCATTCATCGAGGGACAGATTGCGAAGGATCGCCGGGCAAGCCGCTTCGATCATGTCCAGAACCCGCTCAAACCCCTTGGACCCACCGTAGTAAGGATCCGGCACGTCCTGAGGCCAGCCGGAATCGAGAAAGTCACTCAACAGACAGATCCTGGCCCTGTGTATACCTCCCCGCTGGACGGATCGGCCTACGATGTCCTGGTAGTTGGACTTGTCCATGGCCACCACGAGGTCAAATTCCTCCAGATCGTCTCCCTCGAGAACGCGTGCCTGGCCCTGCAACTGGTATCCACGCCCTTGAGCGGCCCGCTGCATTCTCCTGTCCGGAGGATTCCCGCCGTGATAAGCAATCGTTCCGGCGGAATCGACTCCAATTTCGGATTCCAGATCGAGGCTCTTGAGGAGATGCCGAAACACTCCCTCGGCCGCCGGGGAGCGGCAAATATTGCCCATGCACACGAAAAGGACGCAGCGCCTCATTCAGGCCGAAAGTGTAGCACGCTGCCCCGGGCGCTGATGGTCGAGGGCTTGCTCTGACTTGACTAGAGAAGATCAAACGTTTATTTTAAACGAGCGTTTTATTTATGAGCACTACCAAAGACCGCCTTCTTGACTCGGCTGAGCAGCTCTTTTCCAAACAGGGATTCTCGGCAACCTCGGTGCGTCAGATTACCGCCTCCGCCAACGTAAATCTGGCGGCTATGAACTACCACTTCGGATCCAAAGAACAGCTGATTTCAGCCGTGTTCGCCCGCCGTCTGGGCCCCCTGAACGAAGAGCGAATTGGAATACTAGAGCGCTGCTGCAAAGAGTCTGAGGGGGGAATACCGTCCCTTGAGGAATCAGTGAAAGCGCTGGTTGGCCCGGCCTTGCGGCTCAGCCAGGACCCTGCTCGTGGCGGGGAACGGTTCATGCTCCTGATGGGTCGTGCCTTCTCCGAGCCGGGACATGGGGTCGATGCACTGGTGTTGCGCCAGTTTGAAGGATTAGCCCGGCGGTTTTTCCCTGTATTTCGTCACCATCTGGAAGACCTCACGGAGGAAACGTTCTTCTGGCGCATCCATTTTCTGGTTGGAGCTATGGCCTACACCATGGCGGCCCCGGCGCGACTGCATTTCATTTCAGGGGGCCGGTGCTCCATGGAAGATCCCGAGGAAGCTGTGGCCCGGCTGGTTGGATTTGTTGTCGCTGGTCTGCGGGCTCCTGCCGAAGTAGAGATTGGAACGTGAGTCCCCGTTGTGCAGGCGCCCTTCTCCTTCTGTTGACCGCTAGTTGCGCGAAGCCCAAGCTACAGGGTCAGTACGATCTGGACGTGGACATCAAGGAGACCTGGCAGTCGGGAACGGCCGCACAGGATGATCCGCTGAGTGCCTGGTGGACGACCTTTCAAGACTCTGGACTGTCCCGGGTGATTGAGCGGACTCTGCAACAGAACCGGGACGCCCGGGCGGCCGCTGCTCGGGTTCAGGCTGCCCTCAAGGAAGCAAGGATCGCCGGGACCGAGCTGAAGCCGTCGGTGGGCGCGGGCTTCGGTGCCATCAACCGCAAGCAGAACTTCATTGGCTTTCCGTTTCCAGGATCTGAGGGAGGGGTGTTGAGCCGAACCTTCACGACCTATGGGGTCTCACTGGATGTGAGCTGGGAGGCCGATTTGTGGGGGCGACTTCGCTCCGGTGAGCTGGCAGCCTACCAGCTTTACGAAGCCCAGGAGGCGGAACTCAGAGCCCTGCAACTCTCCCTGGCTGGACAGGCGGCCAAGATCTGGTTCGCCTCTATCGAATCGGCCGAGCAACTCTCCCTGGCGGAGGAGACGGTGGCCACCTTTGAAGAATCCAGCCGGGCGATCCGGAACCGCTTTGAGGCCGGCGTGAGACCTGCCTTTGACCTGCGCTTGGCCTTGACGGATCTGGCCAGCGCTGAGTCCCTGGTTCAACAGCGTCAGGAACAGCTCGATCGAACCTTGCGCCAGCTCGAGATCTTGAGTGGACAATATCCTTCGGGGGCGCTCGGACTCAGCGATTCCCTGCCCGATCTACCGGGACCGGTTCCAGCCGGGCTTCCCGCGGATATGGTGGCTCGTCGCCCGGATCTGATGGCCGCACAAAAAAGATTGCTGGCAGCGGACGCCCAGATCGCGCAGTCCAGAGCGGCACTCTACCCGAGACTTAGTCTGACGGGAAGCCTGGGGACGTCCACAGACGCACTGCAGGACCTGTTAAAGGGAGATTTTTCAATCTGGAGTCTGGCCGGGAATCTTCTTCAGCCCGTTTTTGAATCCGGACGACTCCGGAAAGGAGTCGACCTGGCTCGGGCTCACGCCCAGGAAAGTCTTCAGCTCTATGCCGGCTCTGTGCTTCTGGCCCTGGGCGAAGTCGAGTCGGCCCTGGCAGCCGAAGCTTCTCTGAATGAGCGACTTCGAGCACTGGAGCAGGCCGCGGAGCAGGCCCATGCTGCTGTGGCCCTAGCCCGGCTCCGATACAGTCAGGGAGTTGGAGATGTCTTGAGTGTTCTTGATTCACAGCGCCGCGTTCTGACAACTCGAAGCCAGATCTTGACGGTCAAGAGAGAACGCCTGGACAACCGGATTGATCTCCATCTCGCTCTCGGCGGTGAACTTCGCCAGACAAGTCCCGATTCCGGCGCTTCCTTGCCGGACGTGAACAGCGGCACCAGCGGCGGAACTAAATGAGTACTAAGAAATGAAACTCGCCCTGAAGATCATCCTGCCCGTTCTCGTGATCGCGGCCGGCGCGCTGGCAGCCCGGAAGATGATTCTGTCACGGCCTCCCGTTGAGGTTCGGGACCCCGAGGTGATGATTCCTGTCATTCGCACGATTCAGGTCTATCCCGAAACCGTGCGGCTCTCTGTTAAGGCCCACGGGACCGTCGTTCCCCGAACCGAAAGTGTGCTGGCTCCTGAAATTGCGGGCCGGATCATCTATGTATCTCCTTCCCTGCGATCAGGCGGTTTCTTCGAAGCGGCGGAACGTCTGGTCCAGCTCGATTCAACCGACTACGAGCTGGCACGGGTGCAGGCGAGGTCCGCTGTCTCCCAGGCCCAACTCCGGCTCGAACAGGAACAGGCAGAAGCGGCCATAGCAGTGCGCGAATGGAAGAGCCTGGGCGAGGGAGAAGCGAGCTCCTTATTGAGAAGAGAGCCTCAACTGGCGCAGGCTCAGGCTGCACTCGAGTCGGCGAGGGCAGCCTCCCAGCAGGCCGAAAGGAATCTGGGTCGCACTGAAATCCGGGCTCCTTTTGCCGGGCGCGTGCGCCGGAAGCAAGTCGATCTTGGACAGTTCGTAACCGCGGGAGCCCCTCTAGCTACCATCTATTCAGTAGACTCTGCCGAAATCAGACTGCCCCTTCCGGATGAAGAGCTGGCTTTCGTGAATCTCCCCCTGACCTATCGTGGCGACAGTCAGGGATTGCCTCGGCCCAGAGTCATTATTCGGGCCCGCTTTGCCGGTTCTGAGCACACCTGGAGCGGACGAATCGTTCGAACCGAAGGAGAGATCGATCCTCAAACCCGGGTTGTACACGCGATCGCCCGGGTCGAGAACCCTTACGGCCGGGGTAAAGACGCTACACGCCCTCCCCTGGCCGTGGGCATGTTTGTGGAGGCCGAGATTATGGGCCATCTGGTCGAGAACATCTTTCAGGTTCCTCGGGCGGCTCTCAGAGGAAAGGACCGCCTTGCGGTCGTGGATGCGGACAGTCGGCTGCGCTTCCGGCGGGTTGAAGTTCTGCGGAAAAGCAACGGCACGGTCCTGATCAGTAAGGGATTGGCGTCCGGGGAGCGTGTCTCTGTTGCCACCCTCGAATCCGTGGTCGACGGAATGCAGGTTCGGGTTCTGGAGGAAGCAGAGATTCCGGCCCTTACAGCGGTCCTGGGAGAGCAAGGATGAACGCGGTCATCGCCTGGTTTGTTCGCAACCGCGTGGCAGCCAACTTGCTGATGGCAGTCATTGTAGGAGCCGGTCTGCTGGCTCTTCCCGATATTCGCGAAGAGGTGATACCGGAACTCGATCCCGAGATCATCAGTGTAATGGTTCCGTACCTGGGAGCGGCGCCAGAAGAAGTCGAAGAAGGAGTCTGTGCCCGCATCGAAGAGGCGGTAGCCAGTCTTACCGGAGTCAAGAAAATCACGTCAACGGCGGCTGAAGGGGTGGGAACGGTTTTGATCGAGGTACTGGAGGGAACCGAGCCCCGCGAGCTTCTGGACGACGTGAAGAATCGAGTCGACGCTATAGAAACGTTTCCGGACGAGACCGAAGAACCGATTGTCCAGCATCAACTGGTTAAGAGGCAGGTAATCAACGTAGCGATTTCGGGGCAGGCTGACGAGAAAACCCTGAAGCGGATTGGCGAGCGGATTCGGGACGACCTGGCCGCCTTACAAGGGATCACGCAGGTCGATCTGACCAGTGCCCGGCCCTATGAAATCTCGATTGAAGTCTCCGAGACTGCGCTTCGCCGCCATGGTCTCACCTTGGGCAGAGTTGCCGAAGCAGTTCGCCGCAGCTCTCTGGATCTTCCGGGGGGCTCGGTTCGTACATCTGGCGGTGAGATCCTGCTTCGGGGTAAAGGGCAGGCCTACGTCGGCGAAGAATTCGAAAGCCTGATTCTTCTTAGCAGGCAGGATGGAACCCGTATCTTACTCGGTGACGTGGCCAATGTTGTGGACGGTTTCGCCGAGACAGATCAGGCTTCGCGCTTTGATGGGGAGCCCGCCGTACTCATCACCGTGTTTCGTGTAGGCGAGCAAAGCGCCATCGAAATCGCTAACTCGGTAAAGGACTATGTCAGAGAGGCCACCTGGCGGCTTCCAGCCGGCATCAGCCTGACCACCTGGAGGGATGATTCGCGCGTTCTAAGAAGCCGCCTCGAGCTTCTGACCCGAAACGCCCGTTTCGGGTTCGTTCTGGTGGTGATCAGCCTGACGCTGTTTCTGAAACTCGGTCTGGCGTTGTGGGCGTCTCTGGGTATACCTATCTCGTTTCTGGGAGCGATTCTGTTGATGCCTCACTTGGGGGTCTCGATCAATCTCATCTCTCTCTTTGCTTTCATCGTGGTCCTTGGAATTGTGGTTGACGATGCCATCATCGTGGGGGAGAATATCCATCGCCACTATGAGGCCGGCACACCAGGTGTGGAGGCGGCCATCCGCGGGACCAGGGAGGTACTGGTTCCTGTGAGCTTTGGTGTGCTGACCAGTGTGGCTGCCTTTTCTCCACTGCTCGCACTGGGTGGAACGACGGGTCAGATGTTCCGAGTACTTCCCCTGGTCGTGATCCCGACCCTTTTGTTTTCCCTCATCGAGTGCCTCTTCATTCTGCCCTCCCACCTGTCTCATTTGCGCCGGGCACCACTAACGGCTGTGGGGAAAGCCTGGGATCTCTTTCAGTCGACTTTTACCCGCAGTCTGAAATGGTTCATTAACAATATCTATGGCCGGATTCTGGACTGGTCGCTGGACTGGCGCTATCTGACCGTGACCGTCGGGATCTTCACCCTGATGTTTTCGGTAGGGCTCTGGTTCGGCGGTTGGATCAAGTTTCAGTTTCTGCCCGACGTGGAAGCGGATAACGTGGTAGCGCTGCTGACCATGCCCAGGGGAACGCCACCGGATGTCACGGCCAGGGCGCTTCGGCAGCTGGAAGATTCTGCGGAGAGAGTGCGGCAGGAGGTGGAACGGGACGGGCAGCACGTCGTTGTGCACACTTTGACGTCGATTGGCGAGCAACCCTTCCTGGCTACCCAGTTTCGCCCCGGGAGCCCTGGTGCCGGTCAGAATATCTCGGGGGCTCATCTGGGAGAAATAAACATCCAGCTGGTGTCTTCAGAAGAACGCACGGTTTCCAGCCTGGATATCGGAAACCTCTGGCGGGAGTTGACGCCCCCCATTCCCGACGCGGTCGAGCTGACGTTTTCCACCTCGCTTTTGACTTCCGGAGAGGACATCAACGTCCAACTCACCAGTGGTCGGCTCGACGAGCTGGAGAGGGCTGCTGAAGAGCTCAAGCAGTATCTCGGGCAGTATGCCGGCGTCGATGAGATCGCGGATTCGTTAATGGCCGGAAAACAGGAAATCAAGCTCTCCATTCTGCCCACGGCCGAGACGCTGGGTCTGACTCTGGCGGACCTTTCCCGTCAGGTGCGCCAGGCCTTCTACGGAGCCGAAGCGCAGCGCATTCAGCGAGGTCGGGATGAAGTCAAGGTCATGGTCCGATATCCCTCCTCCCGGCGGCGCTCCCTGACAGATCTGGAAACCATGCGTATCCGCACTCCCTCCGGGGGTGAAGTACCATTCGGTTTGGTAGCCGAATTGAGTTTGGGACGAGGCCCGGCGGACATCCGCCGCGTGGACAGAAACCGCGCCGTCAACGTCACGGCCAATGTCGACGAAAGTGAATCCAACTCGAACGAGATCATCGCCGACCTGCAGCGCACCTTTCTGCCCAACCTGGTACGCCGCTTTCCGGGACTCCACTTCTCCTTCGAAGGGGAACAGCGAAACCAGCGGGACCTGCTCGACGACCTGGCCGACGGTTTTCTCATTGCGCTTCTGGCTATTTTCGCTCTTCTGGCCGTGCCCCTCCGCTCTTACCTCCAACCCCTGATTATCATGTCAGCCATTCCCTTTGGCCTGGTGGGAGCAATCCTGGGACATCTCCTGCTGGGGATGGACCTCACCATCGTGTCCATGTTTGGAATCGTGGCCCTGGCCGGGGTGGTGGTGAACGACAGTCTGGTGCTGGTAGACTATGTCAATCGCAGACGACGTGAAGGCCTTCCGGCGGTGCAGGCACTCCGACTTGGCGGCCGCTCCCGATTTCGGCCCATACTGCTGACTTCGGTCACGACCTTTCTGGGCTTGACTCCACTGCTGCTAGAGAAGAGCATCCAGGCCCAGTTCTTGATGCCCATGGCGGTGTCTCTGGCATTCGGCGTCCTCTTTGCCACTTTCATCGTCCTGATCGTCCTACCTTCGGCCTACCTGATCTTGGAGGATCTCAAGGATCTCTCTGCAAGGCTGGTGGGTCGGAAGCCAGCCGCATCAGCCCTCGCCGATGCCTCCTAGCCCGGATTATGCAAGAGATCTGAATCCGAGTGAGATTTGGGTCCAGAAAAAAAGCCGTAGCTCTCTGATATAAAAGGGTTTACATAAAAACAACCCTGAACAGGAGCTACGGCTATGTTGAAAACAGTCTGCCAGAATACCCTGCCATTTCACAGCCACAGAGACATCACAGCTCGTTTTGATGGGGGGAGCCTCACTTCCGACGCAGGATGGTTGTTGTTTGGATCGCTGGATCGGCAACATCGATTGTGCGAGGGCTTCAGTTCGTGTATTGCGGAAAGCCGGGACCGACGCTACATTCGTCATGACCTGTTGAAGTTGATCCGACAACGAGTGTTGCAGATCGTGGCCGGCTACGAAGACTGTAATGACGCCGATACGCTGCGCTCGGATCCGATGCTCAAGACAGTCTGTGATCAGTTGCCCGAGAGCGATCCCGATTTGGCCACCCAGCCGACTTTCTCCCGCTTGGAGAACTCCGTCACCAAGAAGGATCTGATGCGTCTGAGCCGGTGGCTGCTACGCCGTTATGTGCGCTCCCTGAAGAAGAGACGTCCCGCCAAGATCATCCTGGATCTGGACAGTACCGACGACCACACTCACGGCCAACAGGAGTTCGCCTTCTACCACGGGTATTACCGAAACCACATTCTGCATCCTTTGCTGATCTTCGATGCCGCCACGGGAGACCTGGTCTGTGCCGTGTTGAGACCTGGCAACAAGGGGGCTGCCTCTCACATCGTGCCCATTCTGAAGCGCGTCGTGGAGGCCATCCGACAAGCAGTGGGGACGGATGTCGAGATTGAGATTCGGGCCGACAGCGGCTTTGCCACGCCTCGGCTCTACGAGTTCTGTGAAGGTGAAGAGAATCAACTCCAATATGTCATTGGGTTAAGTCGCAACCCTCGCCTGCAGCGAGTGGTCGAGCCCCTGCTGGATTCGACTCGGGAAAGGTTCGTTGAGCGGGAGGAAAAACAGCGTCAGTTTGACGAGTTTCTTTATCGAGCCAACAGCTGGGATCGATCCCGTCGCGTCATTGTCAAAGTGGAGGTCGATCAGCGCGGGATCAATCGTCGCTTTGTGGTCACCAACCGGGACGATCTCTGCTCCCAATCACTTTATGACCACTACACCGACCGAGGGCAGACCGAGAACTTCATCAAGGCCTTTAAGAATCATCTGAGCATGGACCGACTCAGCTGTCATCGATTCCTGGCCAACCAGTTTCGACTCCTCCTGCATGCACTGGCTTACCAGATGTTCGTGCGCCTGCGCGACTATCTGCACGGAACCCCCTGGCACAAGCTCGAAATCGAAACCTTACGTCGTCGTGTCCTCAAGATCGGGGCCCGGATCCGACAAACCACTCGACGCATCTGGGTCCATCTTTCCTCAGCCTTTCCCGAACAACCCCTCTTTCACCTCGTCTTGAGTCGCCTGAACTCCAGCTAGCTTCTCCCAGTTCCCCGAAAAACCGCTTCCGACACTCATCCAGGCCCAGATCTGTCTGAAATTCACTCCCCCAACCACTCAAACGCCTCGCCAACCGATATTCTTCGCAAATCCGCCTGTCACAACTGCCCGCTTCCGAGTTGGGCCACTTCTCGAGCCCTTTTTCAACAGCGGATTACGGTTCTTGCATAATCCGGGCTAGCCGACAGAACCTGCAACGCAATAGACTTGAATTAATGAGGCGCAAATGGAATGATGCTGCGACCTGGAAACTTATGAGAGATAGCATGAGATTAATCATTCGTTTTGGCTTCCTGTTTGCCGCGTTGATTCTTGGGGCCTGTGGTTCAGAGGAGAGCGGAGGGGCCGAGCCGGCGACTGATGTGCCGGCCTCGGGCCAGGACAGCTCGCCAGCGAGCGACGAAGGAGCCGCACCACCTCCGGCCCGAGCCAGCCAGAGACTTGACTCTGAAGGCGCCGAGAATGCGGCAGCGCCGGTGGCGCCGCCCGACAACCCGGACCAACCTCCTATGAGAGCTTCAGAAATGAAAAAACCTGATCCGACCCCAGCTCCGAGCGCTGGCACCCTGCTGAACCCCTCGAGCCTCACGGCGAAGGCCCCAGACGATTTCAAAGTCAGAGTCGAAACCACCAAAGACAACTTTGTCATCGAAGTCCTGCGCTTCTGGTCACCCCGTGGCGCAGACCGTTTTTATAACCTGGTCACGTCCGGCTACTTCACGGACGTTGCATTCTTCCGCGTTCTGGACGGATTCGTCGCTCAGTTTGGAATCCACGGAGACCCGAACGTGAATCGGGTCTGGAATTCGGCGACCATTCAGGACGATGAAGTAAAACAGCGAAACCAGCGCGGAACGATCGTCTTCGCAAAAACGGGGATGCCGAACAGCAGGTCGGTGCAGTTTTTCCTCAATTTCCAAGACAATTTCAGTCTCGACAGCCAGGGGTTCTCACCCTTCGGTCGGGTTACAGAAGGCATGGAAGTAGTGGATTCCCTCTACTCCGGATACGGCGAGGGAGGCCCGCAAGGCCGAGGCCCATCTCAGGGTCAGCTTCAACAGGAAGGGAACGCTTATCTGAGGAGAGACTTCCCGAAGCTCGACTATATCAAGCGGGCTGTGGTTGAAGAGTAGCCACCACGGAACTTCATCGCCGCCGGCTCCAGGGCTATCATATCCCCTGTATGAAAGAGATTCTGGAGACTCTGGATGAGAGCCACCTGGTCCTTGACCTGGGGGCTGGAGAGGGGAGTTTTCGTTACGCCGGGGTTTTGGCTACTGTTCTGGGAATAGATCTCTCCTTTTCCCGAAGAGCGGATCCGCAAGGCCTTCACATCATCGGGGATGCCGCCGTCATCCCCCTGCCGGATGGATGTATCGATCTGGTGATCTGCAACAACACCCTGGAACACTTTGAAAGACTGGATGAGACTCTTGCTGAGATCGGGCGCGTGCTCAAGCCTACTGGAGTTCTCTGGGCCTCGGTGCCGGATGCCAGCTCCTTTGATGATCGGTTCTACCGCTTTCTTTTCGCAGGAGGGGGACATGTCAATCGGTTCACACGGGAGGATTTTCTGGAGCGAATTCAGGAAGGCACCGGGCTGCAGCCCCAACAGGTCCAGGCGCTGCACACCGGATTTGTCTTTCTCAATCCCCCAGATCCCGCCCGCTTGACACATTACCCTTTACGAGCTCAATTCTTGGGCTGGATTCCCTCTCGCCTGCTGAGGCGAGCGATCCGCTGGCTGAACCTGCTCGTCAGAGTGGCTGACAGGCGCTTTGGTGGAAGGCTGAGTCAATATGGCTGTGCTCTCACAATGACCAGAGCGTCCAGCCCAGTTGATGGCGGGCCACAGACTCTCCCGGCCCACATCAATGTCTGTTTTGCCTGCGGCGGATCAGCCGATTCCAAGTCTCTCGGCCCCAGGCGCTTTCTTCTCTGGCAAGTCTACACGTGTCCTCACTGTGAAGAAGTCAATTTCTGGTTTCCTGACCGGAAATCATCAGAGCCCCTGGCGGAAGCCAGGGGGCGGTGGCCTGACCTGCCGCCGTCCGGCGTGCCGGCGTCGGTTGAGGCCGAGAAGAATCATTCCCAAGCCAGGCTTCGTCGCGTTGCAGAGACAATCTTTGGAGAAGACGACGCTGGATCAATCCGGCGATGGGTCGATTTCTGGGGATCGGCCCGGCCCAGAGCGTCCTTCATGCTGGATACGTTTCAGCACCTGGCGCTCATGGACTTCAGGGAGAAGCGGGTTCTAGATGTGGGATGTGGTGTCGGCGGAATGGGGGAGGTACTGAAGGGGCACTGTCGCTGTTACGCTGGAGTGGATCCCACTGCACATGTAATCAGGCTGGCCAGGCCGGGGCGGAACACCCATTTCATAGAGGCTTCAGGAACAGCTCTTCCCTTCCCCGACCACTCCTTTGACTACGTCTTTGCTCTTGACGTACTGGAACATGTGCAGGGCGGCCTGGATGATCAGATTGTCTTTCTCAAGGAGTTGCGGCGGGTTGTGACACCTGTGGGAATGATCTGCCTGTCCACTCCCAACCGGCTCTATCCGTACGAAGGACACACGGATCTGTTCTTTCCTCAATACCTGCCCAGGTGGCTTTGCCATCGCTATATTCGCAGGTTCAATGCCGGCTTCTTGAAAGAACACGCGAGCTTTTCTGAAATCACCAGCCTGACGCCGGCTGCCCTGCAAAAGGGCCTCAAGAAAAGCAACCTTGCGTTTTTGCACCAGCTTCCGTGCGGACTCGACCGGTCTGATTTCATGCGGCATTTTCCTATTCGTGGATCGCTGGCGTATCTGGGCCTGGGGTGGTACCCACATGCCGAATTCTGGGGAATCCTGGTCTATCCGGACATGAGAGATAAGTTGCGTCTCAAGTTGCCCAAGTTCTGGAACTACGAGCAAGGACAACCCTCCCCTACCGGTGTTGCTGATTTCAGTCATTGCATTGACTTTGAGAAAGGGTTCTACAATCCGCAGCTGGGCCCGGGATGGTATTGGCAGGAGCGAGACCGGCTTGGGTTCCGGTGGACCGCCAGGAAAGCGGTCTGCTTCCTGCAGACGAGTCAGGAGCCTCGACTGCTCAACATCCACGGCTACGGCCCCAGAGAGGCCCGTTTGCTGATCCGGGTCAATGGTCTGCTGGTCGGAGTCAGAGAGATCGAGGACGGAACGGAGTTTCGCCTCAGCTACCTGGTGCCTTTTGACCAGCCCAGGCCGGACATCTGGCGAATCGAACTGGAGTGTGATCCGCCCTTCGTTGAGGCTTCCCAAACCGATCCCCGCCAGCTGGGCGTGATGATCTTCTCTTTGCAAATGAAAGGGAACTAACAGCCCGTAAACCCCTGGCGCCCTTCGGGTTACGGGCAGGGAAACTGGCTCAATCAAGATGACCTCTCTCTGAGTCGCCCATTTCCACGCCACCCGGAAAGTATTCTTTCCAACGCCTGGTGACGAGTCGAGCCACGGCAGGTTCACAGCTGAGTTCCTTTGGAAAATGGGGTTTCATCCGGGCGTCGATGACGATTGGAAAACGATAGGACAAGTGGTGACGAGAGACGGTAATCTGGCTCGCGTAGAGATCTGCGGCTGGTTCAAAACGAGTGAAGGTTGTCCAGAGAAAGTTGGTTTCGCTGCGAACCGCTCTTTCCGGCTCATCCGTAAGGACAATCAGGGGCCAGTCAGAAAACCCGCCAGACTCAGCCAGCCGGTGCCCGAAGCTCTCGTCTTCCTGGTAGGACGGTCCGCCCACCACCAGACAGCCGGGCGAAAAGACATGAACTGCAGTGACGCCTGCTGGAATATCCGAACTGGAAAACTCAAGCGGCAGCCTTCGCCGGGGTTTACCCAGACCCATCCATACACCTTTTGAACCCTCGTTCACCTGTGGGCCAGTGTAGTCGAGCGTGTCCATAGAGAGATTTGAAAACACGTACAGATCAGTTTCCGGATCTGTTCTCTCCAGAATGTGGGTCAGCGTCTTCCGAAACTCTCTCAAATCTACTGTCTCGTCCGTTACCAGCAGGAACTTGGTCAGGGATAGCTGCCCTTCTCCCAGGATCCGAAAAGCACTTGCCATAGCTTCCCGACGGTAGCGCTGCCGAACCACCGCAGCCGCCAGGGAGTGATATCCCGTTTCGCCGTAGGCCCAGATAGCGTTGACGGCCGGCATCACCAGGGGAAAGATCGGCTTCAAAAGCTCTTGCAGCAGATCTCCGATGTAGAAGTCCTCCTGCCGGGGTTTTCCTACCACCGTGGCCGGAAATATGGCATCTCTCCGCCGGCAGATTCTCTCGACCTCGAAAACAGGATACTCGTGGGTCAGAGAGTAATAACCGTAATGATCACCGAAGGGTCCTTCCGCCTTCCGTTTGCCGGGCAGAACCTGGCCCAACAACGCAAATTCCGATTCTGCCAGGAGCGGATGAGGTCCCTGCCCGGGGACTACCTCTAGTCGCCTTCCCAGAATCAGTGAAGCGAGCAGAAGTTCCGGGACATTCTCGGGCAGGGGGGCCACCGCCGAAAGAACCAGACAGGGGGGGCCTCCCAGGAACACGGTCACCGGCAAGGACTCCCCTCTCTCTTCTGCCACCGCATAGTGGAATCCACCTCCCTTTCCAATCTGCCAGTGCATTCCCGTTTCCCTGCTGCTGAGCACCTGCATTCGATAGATGCCCAGATTTGGCCCTCCCTTCTCCGGACTCGTGGTGTACACGAGCGGAAGCGTAAGAAACGGGCCGCCGTCTTCCGGCCAACAGGTGATCACAGGAAGCTGCTTCAAGTCCGGGTTTGAATCGATGACTTCCGTGACCGGCCCCGAGCGGCGTCTGCGAGTCCCCAGGCTGAGACCAGCCAGAGCGACTTCCCGATTCTTCCAGAGCGTGCTGAACCGGGGAGGAAACTCCTGGACCATGGAGACCAGGTTTTTGATGAGACGGAACGGTTTGTTGCCGAACGCCGCCTCGGCTCGCCGACGCGTTCCAAACAGGTTTGTTACGAGGGGAAATGGCGAACCCTTGACGTTGTTGAAAAGCAGTGCCGGGCCTTCCGCAGCGATCACGCGACGGTGAATCTCTGCCGCTTCCTGATCTGGATCTACGGCTGCCTCAATGATCGCCAGATCCCCGTCGGAACGAAGGTGACTCAAGAAGTCTCGGAGGTCCGGAAATTGTTTGTCTTTCATGGGCTGGGAAATCCCGGCTCACCTGGCAAAAGCGAGTGAGAAGAGCTGATCTCGAGTTGCAATAAAGAGTGCTTGGTTCGCCGGTGACGGCATGGAATAGATCGAGGCGCCGAGGTGATTCTGGGCCAGTACCTTCTCTTCCTTTCCTGGCTGCAGCACGACTACGTCGCCATCCGCGTCTCCCAGATAGAGTTTGCCGTCTGCAATGACCGGCGATCCCCAGATTCCAGAAAATGTGTCATGAACCCAGTAGGGTTTTCCAGAACGGGCATCCAGGCAATGCAGGAAACCGCTGAAATCAGGGTAGTACACCAGGCCCTCATGAATCACCGGGCTGGAGATGGAGCGCCGGATGTCGGAATACTGCCAAACCAGTCCGATCTCGGTAATGTTCCCGCGTTTAGTTGCATCGATACAGTAAAGGTGACCTTCACCTTCGCCGTTCTCAGGATCCTGTCCATTGGCCACGTAGACCAGGTTGCTCCATACCCCGGGCGTGGCGAGAATGTTGTTGCGCGTTCCAGGATACACCGCGTCTTCCGGATTGCTGTTGAACTCCCATAGTTTTTCACCTGTGTGAGCCTCAAAGGAGCGGACCCAACCATCTCCCTGGCCGATGATCACCTGATCGACACCTCCAATTCTGGCCACCGTGGGAGAAGTCCACTGCCCGTTGAGAATCTGGTTTCCCGGCGAGCTGTCCGTCCAGATGACCCTCCCGGACTTGCGATTTACAGCAACCAGCGAGGGGGCGTCGGGGGCCGGAACTGTTGTGTGATCCTCGCTGCGACCATTCGACGTGCCTACAAAAAGGGTGTCGCCCAGAAGGGTTGGTGAAGAGTTTGAGGCATTGTGAGGATAGACGCCCAGTTGACTGATGAAGTCGAGAATCCAGACATGGTCCTCCTCGTCTTGAATCACCGCCGCGTCCCGGTAGGGTCCGTCATCTTCTTCATCCAGAAACCCCTCCGTGTCGAGGGCCGTGAGTTCATTGCGGTTATTGATGTAATAGATTCGATCTCCGACGACCAGAGGTGTTGAACAGATTCCTACACCCGGCCAGTCCTGTGCCCCGCCAGTGGACAGCTTTCGACTCAGGGCCTGCCACAGAAACACGCCATCAGATTCCCGAAAAACCATCAGTGCCCCCATGTCCTGGTTTTGGTCAGGATCTCTGGGAATATCATTGTTCGTGCCCACGAACACCTTTCCGCCTGAAATGACGGGAGAAGAGTAGGTTTGGGAGCCAAGCGCTGCGACCCATCGAACGTTGCTTCCAGTCCTGACATCCCACTCGGTCGGAAGGCCCTCGGTGGCAGAGACCATACGGCGGTCTGAAGACCCACCCAGCATGGGCCAGTCGGTTTCCCGGCTTGCGTCCCCGGCCCCAGCCAGGCCCTTCAGCGGTTCCTGCGGCGAGCTCTCGATGCCCCAAAGCGTCCCGAGAGTAATCAACACGGCGGCCATCAACCGGGAGCTTTGAGAATGACTCATCGTCCTGTTCTCTCTGAACATAGCTGCCTGGTGTACCCCTGGATACGGTACCGAGTCGGCGCGGGTGAGAACTAAGTACTCACGTTCATAAATACGGTAGCACTTGTTGCCGTAGTCATGGACGAGAGTACCAAGATGCCGCTTTTCGTGTAAGTTCGCAACCCGAAAGAAAGGAGGTCTCCCCCCGGTTGACAGTGCTTTGCCCGACTGGTTTACTGAGCCGGTGAAAAGGGGCATCATGAATCGAATGATTCTGGTTCTGCAGCCGCTCCTTCTTCTCGTTCTCGGAGGCTGTGGGATCGCTATCGAGCCCGCTGACCTGGTTCTCCACAACGGTAAGATTGTCACGCTTGACGATCAACTTGGGGAAGTGGAGGCTCTGGCGATTCGAGGGGACCGAATTGCGAAGGCCGGCAGCAATGCAGAAGTCCGGAAGCTCATCGGCCGGGGAACCGAAGTCATTGATCTGGACGGTCGCCTGGCAACTCCGGGATTTATCGAAGGCCACGGCCACCTTCTGGGGTTGGGACAGAGCCAAATGATGCTGCGCCTCGGCGACGCTTCCACCTGGGAGGAGATTGTGCAGATGGTTGGCCAGGCGGCCAGCAAGACACCCCGCGGTGAATGGATTCGCGGACGGGGTTGGCACCAGAGCAAGTGGAGCGTGCCGCCCCATCCCGCGATTGAAGGGCTTCCCTTGCACGCTTCTTTGAGCGCTGCTTCGCCGGATCACCCCGTCGTGCTGACTCATGCCAGCGGCCATGCATCTTTCGTGAATACGAGAGCCATGGAACTGGCCGGCATCACAAACGAAACGCCCGATCCGGAGGGTGGCGAGATGGTCAGAGATGACCAGGGGCAGCCCACGGGGATGTTACGGGAAACGGCTCAGCGTCTGGTCCGGAGCGTTCCCGGTTCGAATGTGGAGGGACGTCCCTTGCAACCAACCAGAGAGATGTTGCTCAGGCAGGTTTCTCTGGCAGCCCAGGAGTGTCTTTCCAAGGGGATCACGACTTTCCAGGATGCTGGATCCTCGTTTGCAACGGTGGATCTTCTCAAGGACCTGGCCGAGAAGGGCGAACTGCCCCTGCGTCTGTGGGTCATGCTCCGCGATAACAATGAAGCGCTGAAGAACAAGATCGCTTCATACCGACGAGTCAACTCGCCCGGACACCGGCTCACTGTGAGGGCAATCAAGCGATCCATCGACGGAGCCCTGGGTACTCACGGAGCCTGGCTGCTGGAGCCTTACACCGACATGCCGTCCAGCTCCGGCTTGAACACCACACCTCTCGATGCCCTTCGGGAGACTGCCCGAATTGCTATTGAGAACAATTTTCAGCTTTGTGTTCATGCCATCGGGGATCGCGGCAATTTTGAAGTCCTCAATGTTTTCGAGCAGACCTTTCGGGAGCACCCGCAGGCGAAGGATCTGCGCTGGCGAATCGAGCACGCCCAGCACCTGCAGCCCGCCGACATCCCACGTTTTGCCGAACTTGGTGTTATCGCCTCAATGCAAGGCATCCACTGCACCTCGGATGGAAGCTGGGTTCCCGACCGGCTGGGAGAGAAAAGGGCCGAAGAAGGCGCTTATGTGTGGAGATCACTGATCGAGGCCGGCGCGATCGTGACAAACGGCACCGACGCGCCGGTCGAGGATGTCAGTCCCATCCTGTCTTTTTACGCCTCCGTGTCACGCAAGCTCCGGGACGGCTCGGTTTTTCTACCCGGGCAGCGCATGACGAGATTAGAGGCCCTTCGGTCCTACACGACTCTCAATGCCTTCGCCGGATTCGAGGAAGACCTGAAAGGGACCCTGAGCCCTGGGAAACTTGCCGACATGACCGTGCTGGATCAAGATATTCTCACCATCTCCGAAGACGAAATCCCGAACACGAGAGTCGTCTACACGATTGTCGGCGGCAAGGTCGAATTCTCGAACCCGTGAACTCTTTCCCCGCCACCGGCGTCTAAGACAACAAGGCTTGTATGAAGCAGCCCGTGGGACTTGCACGAGGGACTGCCCGGCTGGTGTGGTGTGAATAAGTGAACACTACCGAGATCAATCTCGTATAAGAGTAGTGAACCCGGAAGACACAACTCTTACCCTCCCAGAGAAAGGGCTGAGTCGTGTACCGGGGTTGCAAGGTTCCCGACTGAACAGGCCCACTCAGTTAATTGATGCCCAGGCGACAGAGGAGGTGACATGAGCGGAGTAGCACTTCGATTCGAAGAGCTGCAGGGCGTCGACAAAATCTGGCATTTGCGGCAAGCCGTCTTACTCAAGGGTCTGTCCGTTCCCGACCTAACAGCCATCGCACAAATCTGTTCGGACCGCATTTACTCCAAGGGTGAAGTGATCTTTTCTCAGGAGGATGTGGCCGACGCCATCTTCATTTTGAACCGGGGATGCGTCCGCATTTCCGTGGTCAACCCGACCGGTCGCGAGAAGATCATAAGTCTTTTCAAAACCGGCGATGTCTTTGGCGAGAATGTTCTCGGGCATCCTCAAAGGCGTAAGGTTCAGGCGACCGCCCATGAAGAGTGCTGGGTGTCCATCGTCAGTCGAGACGATTTTCTGCGCATGATGAGTCTGAAACCGGGACTCGCATTGAACCTGATCGAGATTCTCACCAACAAGCTGGCGGAAACTCGAGAGGACATTGGAGCACTGAGCTTTCTTGACACTGAACATCGGGTTGCCAAGACCCTGCTCAAGCTGGCGGCCCGCCACGGAAAACAGACGGTCACGGACAAGGACATGATCAAGCTCATCATCCCGGTCTCCCATGAGCAACTCGCCCGTATGATCGGTGGTAACCGGCCACACATATCCACGATCATGTCCAAGTTCAAGAAACGGGGCTGGGTCCAGTACCAGGGCCGGAAACTCTTGATTAACACGGATGCCCTCAGTGCCGCCACTTCTCTGCCCTAGGGCGGAGATCGCTTCTGAACGCCGGCGGACACTGTGGGACTCTCACCACGAGCTGCTAGCCCGGATTATGCAAGAGATCTGAATCCGAGTGAGATTTGGGTCCAGAAAAAAAGCCGTAGCTCTCTGATATAAAAGGGTTTACATAAAAACAACCCTAAACAGGAGCTACTGCTATGTTGAAAACAGTCTGCCAGAATACCCTGCCATTTCACAGCCACAGAGACATCACAGCTCGTTTTGATGGGGGGAGCCTCACTTCCGACGCAGGATGGTTGTTGTTTGGATCGCTGGATCGGCAACATCGATTGTGCGAGGGCTTCAGTTCGTGTATTGCGGAAAGCCGGGACCGACGCTACATTCGTCATGACCTGTTGAAGTTGATCCGACAACGAGTGTTGCAGATCGTGGCCGGCTACGAAGACTGTAATGACGCCGATACGCTGCGCTCGGATCCGATGCTCAAGACAGTCTGTGATCAGTTGCCCGAGAGCGATCCCGATTTGGCCACCCAGCCGACTTTCTCCCGCTTGGAGAACTCCGTCACCAAGAAGGATCTGATGCGTCTGAGCCGGTGGCTGCTACGCCGTTATGTGCGCTCCCTGAAGAAGAGACGTCCCGCCAAGATCATCCTGGATCTGGACAGTACCGACGACCACACTCACGGCCAACAGGAGTTCGCCTTCTACCACGGGTATTACCGAAACCACATTCTGCATCCTTTGCTGATCTTCGATGCCGCCACGGGAGACCTGGTCTGTGCCGTGTTGAGACCTGGCAACAAGGGGGCTGCCTCTCACATCGTGCCCATTCTGAAGCGCGTCGTGGAGGCCATCCGACAAGCAGTGGGGACGGATGTCGAGATTGAGATTCGGGCCGACAGCGGCTTTGCCACGCCTCGGCTCTACGAGTTCTGTGAAGGTGAAGAGAATCAACTCCAATATGTCATTGGGTTAAGTCGCAACCCTCGCCTGCAGCGAGTGGTCGAGCCCCTGCTGGATTCGACTCGGGAAAGGTTCGTTGAGCGGGAGGAAAAACAGCGTCAGTTTGACGAGTTTCTTTATCGAGCCAACAGCTGGGATCGATCCCGTCGCGTCATTGTCAAAGTGGAGGTCGATCAGCGCGGGATCAATCGTCGCTTTGTGGTCACCAACCGGGACGATCTCTGCTCCCAATCACTTTATGACCACTACACCGACCGAGGGCAGACCGAGAACTTCATCAAGGCCTTTAAGAATCATCTGAGCATGGACCGACTCAGCTGTCATCGATTCCTGGCCAACCAGTTTCGACTCCTCCTGCATGCACTGGCTTACCAGATGTTCGTGCGCCTGCGCGACTATCTGCACGGAACCCCCTGGCACAAGCTCGAAATCGAAACCTTACGTCGTCGTGTCCTCAAGATCGGGGCCCGGATCCGACAAACCACTCGACGCATCTGGGTCCATCTTTCCTCAGCCTTTCCCGAACAACCCCTCTTTCACCTCGTCTTGAGTCGCCTGAACTCCAGCTAGCTTCTCCCAGTTCCCCGAAAAACCGCTTCCGACACTCATCCAGGCCCAGATCTGTCTGAAATTCACTCCCCCAACCACTCAAACGCCTCGCCAACCCATATTCTTCGCAAATCCGCCTGTCACACCTGCCCGCTTCCGAGTTGGGCCACTTCTCGAGTCGTTTTTCAACAGCGGATTACGGTTCTTGCATAATCCGGGCTAGGTCGGCCTTCTTGGCCGCAAAGTCACCCGACCGGAAACAGTCTGTCGAAATTGGCGCCGAAGACGGCTTCTTGTTCCTGCCTCGCAACCCCGAGATCGCTGAGAATCGCCTGCTGCGTCCGTAGAATTGAACTCTGCCAGCCTCTGGGGAAAAATGAAGAGTCCGTGCCGAAAAGGAGTCGTTCAGATCCAACAACCTCCAAGGCGGTGCCGAATACTGCGTGCAGGTTCCGGTTTGGCGAGTATTTGACCCAGGAGTTCGAACTCGAGGTATCCAGGTAAATATCGGGGTGCAGGTCCGCCATAATCAGAACCTCCCTGAAGAACCCTGCTCCAAAATGGGGAATCACAATGGGCAGTCGCGGAAATGAGTTGGTAGCGCGCTGCAAATCTAGGGGGTTGCCCAACCGGACATCGAAAGGGCTGGGAAGGCCCAGTTTCTTTCGAACTCCGAGGCTCAACACACCACAGTGGACGAAGGCAACTCCCTTGAGCTCATCGGCGACTCCCAGAATCCCCATGGCTTCATCAGAGTCCAGGCGAAAGTGGTGCATGGCGGGAAAGAGACACACCACGCGAAGGCCCAGCTCCGCCAGGGCCCGCCTGGTCCTGTCCAGAGCGTCAGGCTGGCCAGGGTCGACCATGAACTCACCTACAAAGCGTTCCGGAAAAGCCTTGACTGCTTCGGCAACTGAGGTTTCCTCCCCCGGCAGGCTGGCAATCAAGCCGACGCGCTTCACACCTTCTCGGTCTAGTTCTTCTATCCAACGCCCTGCCAGTTGCCGGTTGGAGCCCGGGTCATCCCACTCCAATCTCCCAGCCACAATTCTGGCCAGATCCTCTCCCTCCTGCAAGCCGGCCTGCCGTCCCAGCGCCCGTAAGAAGCCGCCCGAAAAAAAGTGGCAGTGAAAATCATTCAGAGTCATGCTTCTGACCTCTTATCGTCAGAGTTCACCTCGCCCGGTTCCGGCGTTCGTGTAGCCTACGATAGACAAGATCGGTAGACCTTCCCTGCGGCGTCTGCTCCTGCGCAAGTCCCGCTGGCGCGACAGCGCGACAATCTTTTTTTCAAGAGCTCGGATTCGTTGTCGGATACGGCGTCGGCCAATTTCCATCACCGTCTCATCGGGCCCACGTCCACCAATCCCTCCCACCAGTCTAGAGAGACCAGCATCCTTCTCTGTCAGCCGCGGGAGCGAATACTTGAGCTGGGCTAGCTCGACCTGTAGCTTCCCGTCTCCGCTGTGCGCCCTTTGTGCGAAAATGTCCAGGATCAACTGAGTCCGATCAATGGCCTTCAAGCCTGTTGCATCCTCAAAAGCCCTTGCCTGAGCGGGCTTCAGATCCATATCAAAGATGGCGACTTCGGTCTGGCGATGCATACCTTCCAGGACAATCTCTTGCAGTTTTCCTCGCCCCACGACGGTGCGGGCGTGGACTCGCCGGCGCCGCTGTCGAATGACCCCACCCAGTTCCGCACCCGCTGACTTGATGAGTTCCACCATTTCGGCAGAATGATCTTCATCCGGGGTCAGGCTGATCAAGAGTGCTCTTTCACTGTTCTGGTCTCGGGAGTGTCGGTCACGCCGCCGCGAGAACTCGTCCTCGACGGCGCGGATCGTCGCCGCAAAATTGAAATCGAGCTGGTGGAGGCGATGTGCCTCCACAAACTGGAAGGGCTTCCCGTTCTTTTCGTAGTCTTCAGAGAGCGGGTTGACGTAGGCCGCGTGGAGCCGGCCGGACTCCCGTCGGGACGAGCCTCGAGGGCGGCGATCAGATCCAATCGCAACAGGGCCAGGTCGTTCAGATCATCGGCTGTCAGCTGTTCGCCACTCAGGTGGGTGTGAACCAGACGGAGACCGCGGAAACGCCCGGCTCCGCCGCGCATCCTGCCAATATCGGGAAGCATCAGATGCACCGCATCTCCAACGATTACATTCTGAATGGAGCCCGCCCGCGTGATCAGAAGCCCTACCTGCCGGTTCAGCTGTCGGGAGAGCGAACAAAGGTGACCCGCCAGCTCCAGGGAAACAATTTCATGGGGTGCCACCTTGCGCCGATAGGTGCGTTCCAGCGAACGTCGCTCCGATGCCTTCAGTCCGCGGAGATGCCCGCTCAGATGCTGTGAGATACGTTTTTCCTATCTGGGCGGCCGTGGTCTAGAGGTGGGCGTCGGTCTGCTGGTTGGCCGCGAAGGGCTGCTCGAAGATCGGGGGCTTGACCGGCCGACGCTGGAGCGAGTGGGAGAGCTGGTCCTCGACCGGCTGATGCTGGACCGAGATCTTGAGGGATTGGAAGGACGACTTGACCGCACCGAGGAGGAACTCGGCCTGCTGGATGTCCGAACTCGACTACTGCTCCGCGAAACGCTCGAGCCTCGAGAAGAACTACTTCCCGTCACAATCGAACGAGAAGTCTTGGACGGGGATCGCGATCCTACATTCGAGCTCCTGGATCCGCTGGTGCTGCGCGACTTCGAAAAAAGACTTCCCACATTGCTTCGAGGAATCGTCGTCACCCGCGGGCCCGAGGTGCGGCTGCGGCTCGAGGAAGTAACGGCACTTCCCGTCTGTCGGGAGGGCGCGCTGGCGCTGGTCTCGCCTCGGCCCGACGTCCTCGTTCTTGGGGAACTCGTGGCGATCCTGCGGGCGGAACTGCCCGTGCCAGTTGACGTTACTTTACGCGCTCCCAGGGGCGACCTGAAAACACTCGGATCTCCAGATTGCGCCTTGGAACTCGCCGCTGAGCGTCCCGCCAGAGTCGAAGTTCTTGACCTGGAAAAGCTGCCAGTGACTCCTCGCTGGGCCCTCGTCGTGTCCACGCCCCGATTCTTGCCAGCAACTACAGCGTTGCGAGGTCGGCTGTGGCCGGTTCCGGCCGCCAGCCTTCTGGGGAGCCCTGTCTTCAGATTATCAACCAGCTGTCGGTCAATGCTCTTGACACGAGCCCCATCCACACGGGAAGCACGGAAATCGTCTTCCGTCACTACCGTGAGCCCAGAGGCAGGATCCTGATAGTTGTTTACGATGGTCTTGTTATTGACGATCGTCACAGAGTTGTTGATGTATCCGCCGCCGCCGCCATAGTAGCCTCCACCGGAACCGAAACCGAAGCCAAAACCATAAGGCGACCAACCGACATAGCCGGATCCCCAGTAGAAATGAACCCGTGCCGGAGACCAGTAGGAAAAGGAGCCGGGAGCCCAGCACCACCGATTGTAGGGCTGGTAGTAATACCAGCGACCATGGTGGTAGGGGAGCCAGCCCCAGGGCTCGTTGCTGACCCAGGTCCAGCCCCAGGTCGGATAGTGACTCCAGCGTCCGATACGATAAGGTGCCCAGCCCAGGCTCACACTCGGAAACCAGACGTTTCCGTAGCTGGGAACATAATCCCAGGCTCCGTGATGGTCGAGGTCGTAGACCCCCACGTAAGAGGCGCCACCGACCTTGGCTACGGACTGGCTGCTGGCGAAGTGGGCATCACGACGATCGCTCCACAAATCCAGATCGTCGCGATCGGGTGCAAGCAAGGCCTTCTGAAGTGGAGTATTCGTGCTGGCAAGGATAAGCTGCTCACCGCCCTCTATGCGCGTCTCACCGACAGCGTTCTCAACCTCTGCTTGCCCTTTCCAGACAACAACGCGGCTGTCGGCCTGCTCATTGACTGAAAAGCGGTAATAGCCCTTCTTCTTGATCTTCACACTGGCACCGGGCAAATGTACAAAGTAGCGGGCAGAGTCATTAACCCGGAGAACGAGTTCCCCAAGTTGCATCTCGATGTCACCGTGCCGGCCGGATACGTTGCCGAAGACAATATCGGTGTTTCCTCCCAGCCGCAGAAAGTTTCCCTCCCCGAGCTCCACTTCCACACGGGAATCGGGCTGGGAAACAATTCGGTCGCCGCTCAATAGCGGTAAATTGACGGTCACTTCCGCCCAGTCCACATCGCCTGCCGGCTCGTAGCTCGCTTTTCCGTCAATAAAGCTGATCCTGGGAGGGTAGTATCCCTTGCCAAACAGAGCCGCCGCCACAAAGAGGGCAACCGTTGCGGTCCCAAACAGTCTCGACACGCTAGCGGGTAGGCGGGGCAGTGGGCGTTTCATCACTTACTTAGATTGTAGCAGACTCAAAATGTTTCACGTTTCCGTCAGTCCAGCAGGTATTTAGAAGTCGTCCTTGTGCACGTCCCGGTGCTGGACAATCGGCTGTAGGCCGTGCTCGCGGAGGATTCTCGACAACTCTTGGCAGACATAGACAGAGCGATGTCGACCTCCGGTACAGCCAATGCCTATAGTGAGATAATGCTTGCCCTCTCTCCTGTATTTCGGCACTAGGTAGTGCAGGAGCTGCGCAATCCGCTCAACGGACTGCTCGGTTTCGGGCTCTTTCTGAAAGAAGGTTGCCAGGGCCGGATGATCACCCCTCAGTTGTTTCAAATCAGGATCGAAATAAGGGTTGGGCAGAAATCTCACATCCAGCACCAGGTCGGCGTTGAAGGGCAGGCCGTATTTGAAGCCGAAAGATACAAAGGTGATCTGTGGTCGCTCCGAATCCGAGTCGCTCCCAAAAGTTCGTTGAATCAGGTGCTTGAGCTCGTGGACGGAGGTCTGACTGGTGTCAATCACGAGGTCGCCCAGTTCCTTCAGACTTGCCATCTGACGCCGTTCTGAGCGGAGGCCTTCGAGGACTCCCTGCCCCTGGGCAAGAGGGTGCACCCGCCGTGTTTCACTGTAGCGACGAGCCAACACCTCGTCAGAGGCATCCACAAACACGAGCCTGGTACTGGATCTCGACTTCTTGAGATGAGCGTATACTGATTCGAAGTCTGCCAGGGTCTGCCCGGACCGAACGTCTGTCACGACGGCCAGCCGGGAAACTCCTCCTCCCGCTGCACGCCCCATCTCGATGAGCTTTGGGAGTAGAGCCGGGGGCAGGTTATCAACACAAAAGTACCCCAGATCTTCTAGAGCTTTGAAGACCGTGCGTTTTCCCGAACCACTCATACCCGTGACGATCACGATCTGTTGCGGAGCTCTTGGCTGGTCGTTCATCCGTCACGCACTGGCGCGGCGTTGCCGCGAGCCGGCGATGTTCATCTGGTCGCGATACTTCGCCACGGTTCGCCGAGTTATCTGGAGGCCTTCTATATTGAGAAACTGAGCGATTTTCTGGTCGGAGAGCGGCTTGGAAGCGTTTTCTGATTCGATGATTTTTCGAATCATCTCCTTGACTTGAACAGTCGAAAAACTCTGACCGTTGGCGCCCTCGACTCCCACACTGAAGAAACGCCTGAGTTCAATAATGCCCTGGGGAGTGTGAGCATACTTGTTCGCAACCACGCGGCTAATGGTGGAGGAGTGAACCTTGAGTTCCTCGGCCACTTCTTTGATGAGCATCGGTCTCAAGTAGAGGAGCCCATGGTCAAAAAATGGAGTCTGGCGCTCGATGATAGCTGTGCAGACACGGTAGATCGTGGCCTCTCTTTGATCCACACTCTTGAGAAGCTCAATCGCCGAACGAAACCGCTCACGAATGAAGCTCTTCGTTTCCCTTGAGGTGCTTTTCTCTCGAAGCAGGGCCCGGTAAGCCGCACTCAGCCGAAGACGCGGCAGGCCATCATCACTGACCACCACGCGGTAACCATCCTCCGTCTTCTGAATGTGAACATCCGGTTGGACGTACTCCGGCTCCCGCGAATCGTACCGCTGACCGGGTTTGGGAGAGAGAGACCGGATAATTTCCAAAGCCTCTTCCACCTCCTCCAGCTGGCGACCGACTCGGCGGGCAAGTTCCGGAATGCTCTGGACCTGGAGGTCGGCTAGGTGATCCCGCAGCAGATCTTCTGCCAGTCCCTCCCCGAGGCCCAGGCTCTCCAGCTGAATCAAGAGGCATTCACCCAGGTCTCTGGCTGCAACGCCCCCTGGATCGAAGGACTGGACGGTCCGAAAAGCTTCCTCGACGTTTTGGGCCGAAACGATGAGCTGTGCACAGATTTCTTCATTGGTCACACAGGCGTAACCATCCGAGTTGATATTGCCGATAATGAATTGAGCGATCTCCTGGATCTCCGGACTGACCTCGGTCAGATTCAGCTGCCAGTTCAGGTGATCCTGCAAGGTGACGGGGTTAGAAAGAAAACTCTCAAAAGAAGGTTTGTCCTCCAGGCTTTCGTGCTCTGAACGGGTTCGGGCTGGAGACGGGAGGTATTCTTCAAAAAAGTATTCCACATCGATGTCCGCAAAGGGATCATCACCCCCATCCGGGTCCTCGCCCTCATCAATCGGCTCGGTCGTCAGTTCCGCCGCGCCAGCTTCCTCGAGCACCGGGTTCTCCGAGAGCTCCTGCTGGAGCACCTCTGCTAGCTCCAGCCGATTCAGCGTCAGGAGTTCGATCTTCTGCAGTAGCGCAGGGGTCATCGTCAAGCGTTGTGAAAGCTTGACATTGAGGGTCGTTCTTAGCTGTAGTCGATTCAACCCGATGCTCCCTGATACGCTTCACCGTCCCGCTTCAACCTAGTAAAGGCGGAACTGTTCCCCCAGATAAACCTTGCGCACTTCGAGATCGGAGGAAAGAACGTCCGGTGTGCCCGATCGGAAGATGGTTCCTTCTCTGATGATGTAAGCGCGATCCGTGATCTTCAAAGTCTCCCTCACGTTATGGTCGGTGATCAGTACACCGATGTTCCGCTCTTTCAAGTGAACCACAATTCGCTGGATATCCTGTACCGCCAGGGGGTCGATTCCCGCAAAGGGTTCATCGAGCAGAATGAAGGAAGGTCTAGTGACCAGCGACCGTGCGATTTCAAGACGCCTTCTCTCCCCGCCGGAGAGAGCGTAGGCCGCCTGGGTTCGGAGCGACGCAATCCCAAACTCCTCTAGGAGCTCACTAACTGTTTGATCGGCCATTCCCGGGCTGAGATCCAGAGTCTCAGCGATCGCATAGAGATTGTCTTCGACACTCAGACGTCGAAAAACAGACGGCTCCTGAGGCAGATAGCTGATCCCTTTGCGGGCCCTCACGTACATGGGGAGGTGCGTTATGTCCTCCCTGTCGAGCAGGACACGTCCACCGTTTGGAGGAGTCAGTCCGACAATCATGTAGAAAGTAGTCGTTTTCCCCGCCCCATTCGGACCGAGGAGGCCGACGACCTCTCCCTCTTTGATCTCTAGGCTGACTTCTTGTACAACCCTGCGCCCTCGATAGGACTTATCGAGATCTTGAGCAGCAAGAGTCTTCTCGACCGTCCGAAATGTCGGGCTCATGGATGTCCTTCAATCAGCAGAGTATCATCACCCAGAGTGAAGGTCAATTTGCGTCCAATCGCCTTACCTTGTTTAGAATCAATCACTTGAGCCGGTTCTCCTTCAACCCTCATGCTTCCTTCTGCTGGTAGATAGACGGCTTTGTCGCCTATCGCCCTTCGCCCTTCTTCGGAGAGGGTCACTTCTCCGAGAGCGGTCATTTGGAGGAGCGTCTCCAGGTCGGGTCCGTCAAACCAGAGAGTCATCTCGGAAGCTTCCACTTCGAATTCCTCGGACTCGGCCCAGACACTCCCCGAGAAGACGGCCTCCTGCGACTGGCGATCGAGTACCAGTCGGTCCGCTTTCACATGGTAGCCCGTAAGTTGTTCTGCCTGGGTTGTCTGTACCAATGCAGTCACACTCCCGTCGGCTTCCAGGATTAGCCGCCTCGATTCCAGCCGCATCCGATCGCTCTCGATCCTGTTCTCGCCAAACTCGAGCCGGGGTCGACCCTCGTACAGGATCCAGGAACTCTCACCCCCGGCTTTCATTTCCTCAGCGCGGATGGTCAGGGGTTGGTTCCCTTGAACTTGCGTCTCAACCTGCCCGTCCGCTTGAATACTGTGGCTGGAAGCATCCAGTCGAATACGGGTGGCCGTGGTTCGGCTGGCCAACTCCTTTTCCGCGTTCAGGCTGCGTAGCACCGGCAATGGCTCGCCGGTAAGTTCGATGAGGCGGCCTCCCTTCGAAATGCTCCCCTTCTGGCCGGAAAGCTGAAGAAGACCACCCGGCCCCTCCTCCGCCAGTTCTACTTCGCCCAGCAGTTCAGCTTGCTGCAGGCCCCCCTCGCCGTCGTAGGTGACTCTCATGTCACGTGCTGCGGCCGTCAAAGGGCTCTCCAACCCTCTTTCCAGGTGCACAGGCCCGGTGGCCAGCAATGACACTGGTACCGCGTTCTCGTAGTCGTTGCTGAGTCCGGCAGCCCGTATCACCGTCCTCTCGGTTGATGATTCCTCCACAATTCTAGACCTTCCAAGGGTGTCTAGCTTTGCCAGTTGCCCCTCTCGAAAAAAGATGCGAATCTCCTTTTCTGCCTCCAGAGTTCGCTTCACCAGCCTCCCATCCGCCACCAGTACAGGCTGACCTCGCGCAATGAGTTGCTGCAGGAGGGCACCAGGGGCGATGGTGACACGCAATGCCTCACTTTGAATCGTTTCTCTTCCCTGCCCCGTCTGCCGAACCAGTCGAACCTGACCTGTGAAAGCCAGTTCTTCGAACTGCTGGCCTGAGCCAGATACTCCTGTCATGTGGTCAGCCTGGACCCTGTCAATCCCCGCCTCACGCCACTCGATCTGGATATCCCCGCTAGCCTCCAATGTGCGTAGCAAGATGTTGTCCGGGGGACTCTCCGGCGCCGGCACGCCGGTAATCAGTCGAGCCCGGAGAATTTGACCTCCAGTTCCTGATCCCCGGCGGTAGAGGGCCCTCTCGTCAGGCCTGGAGGCGAGGCGAAAGCTGCGCACTCTTCCCCGGTCCGGGTCAAAATCGAGGCTCAAGCTGTCTCCCTCGATGACAGCGTCAGCACTCCTGAAAACCACGGTTCCAACAGCAGTGGCCAGGCGGAGCTCTTGTTCCTCGGTGAGTTGAATGTCGACCTTCTCGGCGGCCAGGGTCTGAAGCATACTCTTGATGTTGCACTTGCCCACCAGGAGAAGTCTTCCCAGTCGGGGCCAGTAGCGGGCAGTCAGAGCTCGAATGTCAACGACTCTCTCCCCCTCAGGGATTCGCAAGTGGATTCCATCCTGGACATCGAGCCGATTTTCCCCGGCGCTATAGAGAAGTACCCGTCCCTCGCCTTCTACCTTTCCGCGCCTGAGTGAGAAAGCTTCCTCGATGCGCACGGCGCGTTGCTCGAGGTCGGCCGATGCACGCTGCGAGCGAATCTCGGTGCCATCTTCCAGGGAGATAGAGACGTCATCTTCAAACTGAACGGCCTTCCCGACATCGTCATAGCGTGCATTCTCAGCCCACACTCGGTCGGCCAACTCCCTCTGCGGGGGGCGAAAAATGTTCAGATGGACCTTCGCGAGATCCTGTAACCCCTCTTCATTGACACTGCTCTCCGCGGACCGGACCTGGAACACGACATCCCCCCCATCGTAGCTCTTGAATTCCACCTCGCGGCTGAGTTGGGCGGTATCGTCTGCGAGCGGTTCTACCCTGGGGGCTTCGGGTCGCTCGGCCAGTTTGGACACGAAGTTGACCGTGATGGCCCCCGTGACCACCAGAAGGATTCCGATCAAAGCGCCCTTTAGCAACCGGTTTCGTAGCATGGCTTTTCTAGCAAGTACTACTATTCAACCAGATGTACAAGCGACTCGGAAGTCTAGAAGCCCGTGGCGGAAGTCCCACGAGTTACGTTGCGGGCGGCGGTAAGTCTCGTACGACGCACCGAAGAGAAAACCTAGTGCTCGCGTCCAGGTACTACAGTCAGACGGCCCTTAAGTCCTCAATCGTGAGGAGCAGCTTGGACTCACCCATATAAACTTCGCGGCTCAATGTGTAGGCGAGATCTAGAGCACTCGCCCGCTCCAGGGAACCTGCCACGCTTCCATTTCGCCACCAGATGGCTTCCAAGCGCTGGCCGTTGGTACCCACATACAGTTTCAAGTGCTTTTCCTTGATCAGGAAAGGCCCGGCTGCAAGAGGAGCACTTTGTGACGCAAAAACCGGCACTGGATTCCCCATGCCGAAAGGGGACAATTGTTCTACCTTGTGAAGAAGCGAGAAGGAAAGCTGTTCGACTGGGAGAATCGCATCGATATCCAGGGAAGGAACGAGCAGATCATCGGAAAGGTGTTCGCGGGCGTATCCTTCGAGTCTCTCCTCCAGCTGGGTCACCTTGGACTCGAGGTCGGGCCCAGTAAGGGTGCACCCCACCGCCTGGGCGTGGCCTCCAAACTGAGCGAAAAGATCGCGACAGGAAGTGAGAGCATCGAGCATATGAAAACCCGGGACACTTCTTCCAGAGCCCTGACTCCCATTCTCGTCGAGGGAGAGAATCAGGGTGGGCCTGTAGCAGCGGTCCACGATACGGGAGGCGACAATACCAATGACTCCCCGGTGCCAGTTCTGACCGGAAAGCACGACGAACTTTCTTTCGAGCCGTTCCGGGTGGCGGGCAAGCTGTCCCTCGAGTTCTGCCAGAATCCCTTCCTCGGTTTCCCTTCGCAGCAGATTCTTTGAGTTCATCTCCTCGACAATTCGTTCCGCCGTCTGAGAATCCTTGACCGAGAAGAGGTCAACGACTTCCCTGCCACCACCCATTCGCGTGACAGCGTTGATGCGAGGAGCCACCTTGAAGCCTATGTCAAAGGGATTGATCTGTTCACCCACCCCCGAACCCTCAAGCAGTGCCTTCAGGCCCAGGTTGCGAGGGCTGGCCAGGCCGTCGAGCCCGAATCTTGTCAGAATCCGGTTCTCACCAACCAGGGGAACCAGGTCGGCGATGGTGCCAATCGCCACGAGTTTCAGGAAGTGGTGGACTACATTCAAGCGACCAACCTGTCGAAAAAGAGCCTGAACCAGCTTGAAGACGACGCCTACAGCAGCCAGATTCTTATCTGGGTACTTACAGGCGGGCTGCCGCGGGTTCACGATCGCCCAGGCATCAGGAAGCGTCGTATCGGGAAGATGATGATCTGTGACGACGAGATCGATCCCCAGCTCTCGAGCAGCCGCACAGACCTCGAAGGCCCGAATCCCGGAATCGGCAGTGATGACCAGTGAAAAGCCCTGCTCATAGACCTTCCGAATCACGTCTGTCTTGAGACCGTAGCCCTCCTCGAGTCGACGGGGCAGATAAAAGTCCACCTCAACCCCAACCATTTCGAGGGCTCGCTTCAGCACGGCTGTCGAAGTGATCCCGTCTACGTCATAATCCCCGTAAATCAGGACCTTCTCTTGACGATCGCGGGCCTTCAGGATTCTTGCAACCACGCGGTCAACCCCCAGCATGAGGCTGGGATCGTGAAGATCTTCAAGACGCGGATGCAGAAAAACGGCTGCCTGCTCAGGATCGGCCAGGCCGCGGTGGATCAGGATCTGAGCCACCAGGGGCTCTACCGCCAGCTTCCCACACAGCGATTCAACAAGCTTAGGATCCGCCTGTCTTACATTCCAGCTATTTTTCACCGCAAAAGTCTATCAGCAAGATGTGGCCATTTCGACGGCCGATTCACCGTCGGCGCAGCTTGAAAAAGAGGTCCCGGGCCTCCTGGTTTTCGGGGCGGGTCTCCTTTGTAGACACGTCTACCGACCAGGCAAAAGCGACGGTGCGCTGCTGAGACTCTCGGAAGATGTCCAACTTGATCGAGTAGCGGGGATGCCTTACCCTGAGCGGCTCCCACTCTTCAAATTGGAGCCCGCTGACTTCGCCGCTGATCAGTTTTCCAACCACTTCCGACTCCTCCCGCAATACTTGAAACGCGGACTCCCAGTCCGGGTTCTTGAGGGGAGGCGTGAATTCGCCGGGACTGCTTCCCTGTACCGGAGCGGAGCCCACTACCGCCCCACCCACCGGGACCACCAGGGGGCTTGACTCGGGTATTGGCTGGGAGGAAAAGTGGAGGTCGGCACGGGCCGGCCTGGGGGGCGGAGGAGGCAGACGATAAACCTCGGGTGCCTGTTCGAAGGCAATGAACCAGGAAGCGGCGATTCTTTCGAGGAGCCTTTCCCGGAGATCCCCAGCCACCAGGAGCATCACGCTCGCAGCCAGGACCAGGGTCGCCAGTGGAACGGCTAGAATCTGCTGCCACGGAGCAAAAACACGTTCGGCCCGTTCAAATCGTTGTGACGCCATCTCGCGAATCTCCTGGGCCTGCTCGCGCAGCCTGTCGGCCGTGTCGGGAGGGGATTCACTTTCTTTCATTGCTTCTTGCCAGTGGCCCTCTGTCGAGCCCGTAATTTCAATGATGCCAGAATGAACTCATCCAGATCACCGTCCAAAACGGAATCCACGTTTCCGCGCTCCAACTTCGTACGATGATCCTTGGCCATGCGATAGGGATGGAGGACGTAGGATCGAATCTGGCTTCCCCAGGCGATCTCGGCCTTCCCGTTTTCAACCGCATTCAGCTCTTCCTGCCGCTTCTCCATCTCCAATTCATATAGCTTCGAGCGCAGGATCTTCATGGCCATGTCCTTATTTCGATGCTGAGAACGCTCGTTCTGACATTGCACTACGATTCCCGATGGAAGGTGCGTGATGCGGACGGCCGAGTCGGTGACGTTGACATGTTGTCCACCCGCTCCCGACGAACGATAGGTGTCGACCCTCAGATCCTTCTCATCAATGACAATGTCGACATCGTCGTCCAGTTCCGGAGTGACAAACAGCGACGCAAACGAAGTGTGGCGGCGTGCCGCGGCATCATAGGGCGAAATGCGCACCAGCCGGTGAACCCCGATTTCCGGCACCAGTCGACCATAAGCCCAGTCGCCCTTCACCAGGAAGGTAGCGGACTTGACGCCAGCTTCGTCACCGGGCTGCAAATCCGTCAGTTCGATCTTATAACCAGACTTCTCAGCCCACCGTTGATACATGCGCAGCAGCATTTCAGCCCAGTCCTGACTCTCGGTACCACCGGCCCCCGGATGAATCGTCACGATTGCGTTGTTCATGGAGTGCTCTCCAGAGAGCAGGGTCCGAGTCTCTGTATCCGCAACCAGCTTCTCGAGGTTCTTCAGCTCCTCCTGAAGATCAGCCTCAACATCCTCGCCCTCTTCCAGTAACTCCTCGAGAGCTTCCGCATCCTCGATCGCACTGCGGCATCCACTCGCCAGCTGCAAATCGACCTCGAGTCGGCGCCGGATTCTGAGCAGAGGCCGCGTGGCATCAGGCGATTCCCACACCGAGCCATCAGATAGTTGGGCTTCAATCTCCTTCATTCGCCGTTCTTTGCCCTCTATGTCAAAGATACTCCCAAAGATGATTGATACGTTCCTTCAAGTCCTCCACCTGGTCACGATAGCCTTCCACTGTGTTTTCCTTTCCTCCCCGACAAGATGGCCTCACCTAATGCGCCCACCAGTGTCAGTATTATAATGAATCCAACGGTTCCCTGACCGAAACGGGCGAAGTGTGACCGATAAGAATTGGGGGAAAACTTCACGTTGAGAGTATCCACTTCGAACAGCCCCAGCCGTTCCCGAACTCTTCCGAAGGGATCAATGCGGGCGGAGATCCCTGAATTGGCAACCCGAAGTAGCGGTTTGCGCAGCTCAACCGCACGGACCGCAGCCATCTGAAGATGCTGCCCCGGGGCTGGCGTGTCCCCAAACCACAGATCATTCGTGATATTGACCAGGAATCTGGCACCTGCTTGGACGGCCTGACGGCTCAATTCGGGAAAGATGCTCTCGTAGCAGATCAGGAAGCCGAAACGCTCGTGGCCGGTTTGGGCTGGCTCCTGCATCGGGTTCCCCCGGGAAAACTCGCCCACCTCGCGAGCCAGAGCCTGGGACAGCCCGAGTAACTTGCTCCCCCACGGCAGGTACTCGCCAAATGGCACCAGACGCCGCTTGTCGTACTGGTAGACAAGTTCCCCGGCTCCGTCAAGCAGGAAGGCACTGTTGTAGTGGACGCCGGATTCCGACGTATGCCGGGTGCCGTTCAGGACGAGAGATCGGCCTTGGGCCGCGACAACCGCTCTCCAGCGCTTTCGCAAGGGCTGGCCTCTGCTGAGAGAAAAGGGATTCGGGGCTTCTGGAAAGATAACCCACTCGGCTCCCGCCTGGCTGGCCTGCCCGTAGAATTCTGGGAGTTGCTGAAAATAAACCTTCCGAAAATAGCTGCGCGTTCCCCTTAGATCAATACCCGGCTGAACCAGGGCGGCCTGATGCGTGTGATCCGGTGCTATTTCCCAGAGCCTGAGGCGATAGGTGCCGTAGAGCAGGGAAAGACCAATCAAAGCGGCATAAACAAGGGCCGGTTCCCGGCGCTTCACAGTGGTCCAAAGAAGCGCTGCCGAACTGGCGGAGACGACCAGGAAAGACAGAAAGTAGACTCCCCCCACGTCGGCCGCCTGCAGTAGGGTGCCAAAGCTGTGTTGCGAATAACCCAGAGAAGCCCAGGGAAAGCCTCCCACGACGTAGTGTCCACGAAACAGCTCGCAGGCCGTCCACAGGGCGGGAGCAGCCACCAGAGCGGCCCCACAGCTGAAGGTCCGGGCGATGCGCCACGTCAGAATCGAGAAAGGGAGCATCAGCACGGACATTCCGCCCACCAGGAGGAAGAAAATTCCTGCAGCCGCCACCAAGTGTAGCCCCCCATGATCGATCATGACTCCCGGGATCCAGTAGAGCACCAGGCTGAAACCGCAAAGGAAAAACAGAAAATGTCCTCTCAGCACTGGAGCCAGCCCGCGACTCTCGAGTATTCGAAGCTGCAGGGGAACTACACAGACCCAGGCCAGCGGGAAGATCGAAGCAGAGGGGAAACTCAGAGCCAGTCCCACAGCCCCGCCGAGCAGCGCGAGGCGGCCAGCCAGTGGGCCGCTCATCGGCTGGACGAATCGGGTGCCTGTCGCACGAAAGTGCTGAAGCCGTCTCCCTTGAGAGTTTCCTCCATCTCCGCGGCTGCAGCCTTACTGCCAAACTGACCAACCCAGACGCGATAGAAGCCGCCGGAAGTCACGGGCGGCACGATCCGTCCCCGATGTCCCCTCTCTCCCAGCCTGCTCAGCAGCAGGTGTCCCTCGGCTTCCGTTCTCACCGCCCCGATCTGCACTGTGTGAATAGGTGCTACCGCCTCCGGTTTCTCCGTCCCTGCCTGAGCCTCGGGGTCCGCAACGCTGCCCCTCGCTTCCAATGCCGCGGCGGTTTCATGGGGGCTCGGCTCTGACCCCCGGACGGGATCTTGAAAGGTCTCTTTCAGTACTGTCGGATGGACGCGGGGATGGGTTCCCGCAGAGAATCGGAGACTCTCTCCGCTCATCGGACCGGGACCTGGTTCTCGAATCCCGAAACTGAATCCCGCCCAGAACGCAAGCACCGACCAGCCCAGAACCAGCGCGTAGACCGTCAGAGTCTGCTTTGGTCCCAGAAGCGGCATGGCCAACCCCCTACTCGTCCGATCTGTTGCCTGTAAGAGCTGCCAACAGGTCGACGGGAACAGGGAAAATGATCGTTGAATTCTGTTCCATGCCGATCTCGGTCAGTGTTGAAAGATAGCGCAACTGGATGGCGGCCGGTTCCCTAGCCAGAACCTGAGCTGCCTGCAAAAGCTTCTCCGCAGCCTGCGACTCTCCATCTGCATGAATAATCTTGGCTCTTTTTTCACGCTCGGCCTCGGCCTGTCTTGCCATCGCTCGCTGCATCTCGGACGGAAGGTCGACCGTCTTGACCTCCACCATCGAGACCTTTATACCCCAGGCATCTGTACTTTCATCGAGGATAGTCTGAAGGCGTTCGTTGAGAGCTTCGCGCTGGCTCAACAGGTCATCCAGCTCGACTTCTCCGAGAACGGAGCGCAGGGTGGTCTGGGCCAGTTGAGAGGTTGCGTAAAGATAGTTTTCCACTTTCAGCACAGCCTTGTTGGCATCCACAACCCGGAAGTAGACAATGGCGTTCACCTTCAGTGAGACGTTATCTCGCGTAATGACATCCTGGGCCGGCACGTCCATGGTTACCGTGCGGAGACTCACCCGTTCGATCCGGTACAGGGGTCGCAGGATAAGTACCAATCCCGGCCCCCAGGGTTCATCGAGGCTACGCCCAAGACGAAACACGACAGCCCTTTCGTATTCCCTCAAGATCACGACCACCGAGAACAGATAGGCCACGGCGATCCCCAACAACAAAAGAATCGGAGCGAAATTCATACGTCACCTCCAGCAGACTTGGTGCTCCCTCCACAAGAACGAGTGTGTTCCGAAAGGAAGGACTCAACCATGTGGTTCAACAAACAGCGTCAGGTTCTCCACCCGTACGATACGGGCCCGTTGGCCGTTTTTAATTGGCTCATCCGAAACGGAAACGGCGTCCCAGAGCTCTCCCTGCACAAAAACACGGCCACCCTTATCGTTTACCGGTGAGCGGGCCACCGCAATCTCTCCAATCAGCCCTTCTCGTCCGGTCACGACCCGGCTGCGAAAACCCTTCACCAGTGCCCACAAGAAGAAGAGTGAAATCACCGCCACTGGAATGCCTACCGCCAGAGCCATGCTCCATCCGATTCTCAACTCGGGATAGGGTGATTCAATCAAGAAGAGAAGACCGAGAATCATCGAGACGGCCCCTCCGATCCCCAGGAACCCGAAGCCCTGGATCAGAACCTCGGCCACCAGGAGCCCGCCACCCAGCAGTAGAAGGAGAACTCCAATATAGTTGATCGGCAGCAGCGAGAAGCCGAGCAGCGATAGGACCAGACAAATGGCGCCCGTTACGCCCGGGATCACAAGCCCGGGAGACTGAAACTCCAGATATAGACCCAGCAGACCGAGAACCCCCAGCAAGAGTGCCAGATTAGGATTGGCAATTGCAGACAGGAGTCGCTGCCTGCCGGTCATCCCGAGGGTTTCCACGGTCTGCCCACCCACACTCAGGGTGCGGACTTCACCGTGCAAGCGTTCAATTCTCCGCCCTTCCAGCTGGCTGAGAAGGTCCTGTTCGTCGTCCGCGATCAGGTCGATCAGCGACCCGTCCAATGCCTCCTGAGCCGTGTAGGACTTGCTGTCGGTGACCCCTTGTTCCGCCAGCTCATAGTTTCGCTTGCGCTGCTCCACGATGCTTCTCAGGCTGGCCAGGGCATCGTTGCGGACTTTCTCCAGCAAGACTTCATCCTCGACGCCGAAAGGAAACACCGGATGAGCGGCACCGGTGTTGGTAGCCGGGGCCATGGCCGCCACATCCGCCGCCAGCAGGACGAAAAAACCGGCCGAAGCCGCATGGCTCCCGGGAGGCGCCACGTAGCAGACGACGGGGACTTCGGAATTGAGAATGGCCTGCACAATCTCCTGCATCGAGATCCCCAGACCCCCGGGGGTGGCCAGGCGAATCAGCAGAAACTCAGCCTCGACGTCCGCGGCATGTTCAACCGCCCCCCTGATGAACTCCGCCTGTACCGGATCGATGGCGCCCACAACCTCAATTTTGACGATCTCGGCCACAACCGGCTGCACCAGAAAACACGGCAGGAGGCCACACAAAAGTCTCATCGTGGTGCGATTCTTTCGGAGCCAGTGTTCCATGAGTCTCCAGTATAATACTCTCTTAAGGAATGCTCACGATTCGACTCTTTGCAGGGATGAGAGATGCCGCCGGCAAGCGCGTCCTGGAAATGGAAGTGCCCTCATCGGCGAGGGTCTCGGAAGTCTTTCAGCAGTTGACCCTGCTCCACCCCCGGGTGGAACCATTCCGCCGCAGCCTGCTGGTGGCCGTGAACCAGGAGTATGCTGACTGGGACGGCGCGGTCCAGGATGGGGATGAGATTGCCTTCTTTCCCCCTGTCAGTGGAGGAAGTAGTTGATCCGAATCGTCAGAGAGAGAATCGAAGCTTACGAAGTGATCGCGGCGGTTCAATGCCCCGAAGCTGGCGCAATCGTGACTTTTGACGGGACAGTCAGAAACCACGCCCGGGACAAGTCGGTGACGCATCTCTTCTATGAAGCCTACGACCATATGGCTGTCAAAGAAATGGAAGCGATTCGCGAGCGAGCCCTAGCGGACTGGCCCATCCGGAAACTGGCGATCGTGCACCGCGTGGGTCGGCTCGAGATCGGTGACAGCAGTGTTTTCGTTGCCGTTTCCGCCGACCATCGAGGGGACGCGTTTGAAGCCTGCCGGTTTGTGATCGACAGCCTGAAAACGACGGTCCCGATCTGGAAAAAGGAGTTCTACGTTGACGGCGAAGTGTGGGTCGAGGACTACGCATGAAACTGATCAAGGTAGGGGCGGCCACGCTGAACCAGACCCCTCTGGACTGGGAGGCCAACAAGGCGACCATTCTGGGAGCCATCCAAGAAGCCCGCAATCGCCAGGTGTCGGTATTGTGTCTGCCCGAGCTTTGTATCAGCGGTTACGGATGCGAGGATGCGTTTCTTTCGGCCAGTCTGCATTCCACGGCACTCCAGGTATTAGAGGAGATTCTTCCCCATACAAAAGGGATGGTTGTCTCTCTGGGCCTTCCTGTCGCTTACAACAATGTGGTGTTCAACACTGCCTGCCTGGCGGCCAACGGTCGCATTGCCGGATTCGTGGCCAAGCGCTATCTGGCCCGCGCGGGCATCCACTACGAGCCTCGCTGGTTCAAGCCGTGGCCGGTTGGGCGGCAGGTGTCGATCCGGATTGAGGGCAACGACTATCCCTTCGGGGATCTTTACTTCAACTGCGGCGGAGTCGGAATCGCTTTTGAGATCTGCGAAGATGCCTGGGTTGCTGACCGTCCCGGGGGGAACATGTTTCTGAAGGGAGTGGATATTATCCTCAACCCCAGTGCCAGCCACTTTGCGTTCAAGAAGCAGCAGATCCGGAAGCGCTTTGTCCTGGAGGGCTCGCGTGCTTTCGGGGTGACCTACGTGTATTCGAACCTCCTCGGTAACGAAGCCGGCCGCGCCATCTATGACGGGGGAGCCTTGATCGCCTCCGCCGGGGAGCTGGTGAGCTCAACCAGGCGGTTTTCTTTCCTTCCCTTTCAGGTAGCCGGCGCCACAGTGGATCTCGATCTGACGCGCATGGGACAGGCCCGCAGCGCCGGCGCCGACCCGAAGGTGGAAGAGGACGCTTCCGACCGGATCCTTGTTGACATATCTTACCCGGAAATCCCGCCGGAGACCTTGTCTCTCAGACAGCCGTCCTGGGAGCAATCCGGCTTTCATAAAGAAGAAGAGTTCCTGAGGGCGGTAGCGATCGGGCTCTTTGACTACCTTCGAAAAAGTCGTTCCCATGGTTTCGTGGTCTCCCTGAGCGGCGGGGCTGACTCGAGCGCGGTAGCCTGCCTGGTGGCCCTCACCATTGAACTGGCTACCTTGGAGCTTGGAATCCTCGGCTTCAAGTCGAAACTCTCCCATCTTTCCGAGCTAGCCTCGCGAGAAACGGTTCCTGAGCTGACAGGCGCCCTATTGAGCTGCGTTTATCAGTCCACCCGAAACAGTTCGGAGCGAACCCGCCAGGCGGCCCAATCTCTGGCCGAGGCTGTGCACGCCCGCTTTTACGAGTTTGACGTGGACTTCTTCGCCCAGAGCTATCAGGATCTGGTTTCTGCTCAGATCGGCCGAGAGCTCACCTGGGGCCAAGACGACATTGCTCTGCAGAACATCCAGGCACGTGTCCGTTCACCGGGCATCTGGCTCCTGGCCAATCTCCACCAGGCCCTGCTCCTTTCCACCAGCAACCGGTCCGAAGCGGCTGTTGGTTACGCCACCATGGACGGCGACACGTCGGGCGGCCTGAGCCCCATTGCCGGGATTGACAAAGCCTTCCTGCGGCGCTGGCTGAAGTGGCTAGAGGAGCACGGACCTGAAGACCTTGGTCCCCTGCCCGCCCTGGCTGCCGTCAACTCACAACAGCCGACGGCGGAACTGCGTCCGGCGGATCAGGAACAGACGGATGAAGGTGACTTGATGCCCTATGCTCTTCTGGACGCCATCGAGAGGGCCGCGATTCGGGACAAGAAGTCTCCCCTGGAGGTGTTTCGTCTCATGGCAGGCCGCTTTCCCGACTACTCTCCCCGCCAGCTGGGGGACTGGGTTCGACGCTTCTTTGTCCTGTGGTGCCGAAATCAGTGGAAGCGGGAACGTTACGCTCCCTCTTTTCATGTGGACGACGAGAACCTGGATCCGAAAACGTGGTGCCGTTTCCCCATTCTTTCGGGCGGCTTTCAACGGGAACTGGCCGATCTCGAGGAGTACCTGGCGAGTCTTTAAGAAGCCCCGGTATCCTGTCGCAGCCTTGTAGGGTTGTAGATTTCAGCGCCGAAAGTGGGAGCGGGCTCGGGCTGCGATCGGGGGATTTAAACGGCCGCCGCTCCGAGCCCCCTCCCACTTTCCGGCTACGCTCAGGCTTTCCTTCCCAGCACTCGGCGCTGGCGGAGGCTGTTGCTGACCACGCTCACGCTGCTGAAGGCCATAGCAACGGCCGCCATGGCGGGATGCAGCGATCGGATGAATGGGGGCAGGAATTCCAGAGGATAGAGAGCGCCGGCTGCTGTCGGAATGAGGACCACGTTATAAAGGAAGGCCCAGACCAGGTTCTGGCGAATCGTCCGAATGGTCACGTCGCTGATGTGCAAAGCCCGGGGAATTAACTCCAGGCGATTCCCCAAAACGGTGATGTCACTGGTCTGAATGGCGACGTCGGTGCTGCTCCCCACGGCAATGCCCAGATCGGCCTGGGCCAGAGCCGGGGCATCATTGACTCCGTCACCAACCATCGCCACGACCTGCCCCTTCTCCTGCATTTCACGGATTCGTTCTGCCTTGGCTTCCGGCGTCAGCTCCCCCACATGTTCAACGATTCCAACTTCACGTCCAATAGCTGCTGATGTTTCCGAACTGTCACCGCTAAAAAGCGCCACTCGTCGCCCTCCTTGATGAAGGCGCTCGACCACCCGTGCAGCTCCGGGCCGAGCCTCATCCGCCACTGCAATCAGGCCCACGGCTATTTTATTCCGACTCACCCATACAGTCGTCTTTCCGTCTCTGGCCAGACGCTGCTGTTCGGTTTCCAGTCCGTTAAGATTGACACCCTGAGCCCGCATGAAGGCTAGGTTTCCGACCGCCCAGAGTTCCCTTTCCGATCTAGCTGTGGCCCCGCTTCCCGCAACCGACTGGAACCGCTCCAGGTGCGACCGCTCGATTCTCTGCTGCCGAGCCTCCTGGAGGATCGCCCCGGCCAGCGGATGCTGGCTTCCGTGCTCGACCGAGGCCGCGACCTGCAATACGCCCCGCCGGGCCTCTTGTTCGCTGTCCTCGACCCGTCCGGTGTGAGCTACCACGATGTCGGTCACCACCGGCCTGCCTTCGGTCAGGGTGCCGGTCTTGTCAAACACGACGACTTCGATGGAACGAGCCACCTCGAGGGCGTCCACACTCTTGAAGAGAATCCCGTCCTGGGCAGCCAGGCCCGTTCCGACCATGACAGCCGTGGGGGTAGCCAGTCCGAGCGCACAGGGACAGGCAATGACCAGCACCGCAACCATTCTGAGCAAGGCTTCCGGCGGACCTTGCGAAGACAATGAAATCCAGATCAGGAAGGTGAGCACGGCTGCGACCAAAACGAAGGGCACAAAGATGGCGGATATTCGGTCCACCAGAGCCTGGGTCGCCGCCTTTCCGGCCTGTGCTTCCTCCACGATGCGGATGATCTGTGCCAGCCGCGTGTCCTCGCCCGTGCGAGTGACTTCAACCTCGAGAAGCCCGCTCTGGTTGAGGGTGCCGCCAGTGACGCCAGACCCGATTTGCTTCTCTACAGGGATGCTCTCGCCGGTGAGCATGCTCTCATCCACCGAAGAGGCGCCCTGCTTGACCCGGCCGTCCACCGGTATCTTCGCTCCGGGGCGCACCACGACCGTATCTCCGACGCGCACCTCCTCTAGTGCGACCTTGATCTCTGCCCCATCCCTCAGGACCCGCGCTGTCGGCGGTCTCAGATCAAAGAGGCTGGTCAGGGCTTCCCGGGTCCTTCTCTTGGCTCTTTGCTCCAGAAGTTTCCCCAGTTTAACCAGGGTGATGATAACGGCGGCGGTTTCAAAGTAGGTGTGCGCTCCCAGGCCAGTCGATCCGGCCAGCTGAGAAAGGAGGACCGCGACGCTGAAGAAGTAGGCTGTAGACGACCCTAGTGCTACCAGCACATCCATATTGGCTGCGGCATTTCGAATCGCCCGAGCGGCCCCCCGATAGAAGCTCCATCCCACGTAGAACTGGACGGGGGTAGTCAGAGCCAGAAGCAGCCAGTTCACCCAGGGAGCCAGAGCCCACTCTCCCAGCAATCCAAAGTCGCGGCCCATGCTGATCACGAAGACCGGCAAAGTGAAGGCTACACCCCACCAGAAAGGCTCCAGGCCTCTCCTGCTCGAGTCCGCTTGAATCTCCTCGGTTTGCTTCGTCTCGACACCCTTGCCCGCTTCACTCGCCTGGTAGCCGGACTGCTCTACGGCTTGCACAAGATCACTGACTCGCGTCGCTCCAGCTCGATGGACAACTTTCGCCTTCTCCGTCGCCAGATTCACACTGGCATCAATGACCCCATCGACTTTTCCGAGTGCTCTCTCAACGGCGGACTGGCAGGCGGCGCAACTCATTCCCCCGATTTTCAGCTCGATCTCATCCGTCTCTATCTCGTGTCCCGGTTGGAACTCGACCCCTAGAACCCTTTCTTCTTTATCCACGACTATTTGCCTCAAATACGTTGAGAATCTCCCCGATCATTTCCTCTTTTTTGCCTGAATCTCCGCCCTCCACAGCCCCCGCCACGCAATGTCGCAGGTGCTGGCCCAGGATGATCGCGCTCACTCGTTGCACCGCTTTCTGCACAGCCAGGAGCTGATGCACGACGTCAATACAGTAGGCGTCCTTCTCGACCATTCGTGAAACGCCCGCCACGTGACCTTCGATGCTCTTCATCCGTCGCAGAATCTCCTGTCTCTCTTCCATAGCTTTCCCTTCGTTCTAAAGTTCCTGGCTTCCGCCAGCGGCTCTGATCGCTTCCTTTGCTCGTTATTGATGTGGCCGCGTACATAGCGAGCTCATCTATCCCCCCCCCAGGGGGCTGGGATTAATATAGTATGTTCTTCGGTGGGGTGCAAGTTCAACGTGGGAGGACCCTGCGCGGTCCTGTCAAGATCTGGAAATTGTGCCTCGGAAACAGCAGAATGCTCCGTGAATGGAAAGCTGGTTGGAACACCTGATTCTCTTTGTGGCGGGAGCGGTGGCGGGAACTTTGAACGTGATTGCCGGGGGTGGGTCGTTTCTCACCCTTCCGGTTCTTATTTTCCTGGGACTTCCTGCCACGGTAGCCAATGGGACGAACCGGGTGGGAATCTTGATCGAGAGTGTTGCGGCTGCGCACAGTTTTTCGAGTCAGGGAATTCTGGACCGGCGGTCACTTCGGTGGGCCGCCCTACCGGCGGCGGGGGGAGCATTGGTGGGAAGCCTGGTTGCGGTGCGACTGGATGATCAGGCTTTTCAGAAGATCCTGGCCATCCTGATGGTTACCGTTACTCTGTGGACCCTGTGGAGCCCTTTTAAAATGAAGGACTCGGCGCACGGTGCACAGCGCAGCACCCTGTTGCTGGATCTGGCTTTCTTTGCTGTGGGAATTTACGGTGGTTTTGTCCAGGCCGGGGTTGGCTTCTTCCTGTTGGCGGCCACCACCTGGGCCGGGCTTGATCTGGTCCGCGGCAATGCTGTCAAGGTGCTCACGGTTCTGGTGTTTACCTTGATGGCGCTGGCAGTGTTTGCCTGGCAGGGCAAGGTCGTGTGGGTGACGGGGATGGTGCTGGCTGCCGGCTTTGCGGTGGGAGGCAGGCTGGGAGCCTGGCTGACCCTGACTCACGGCCACGCCTGGGTGCGGCGAGTGGTAACGATCACCATCGTCGTTTTCGCCATCGAGCTGTGGCTGAACTGACGGGTTGAAAATCGAAGATTGCAGATCGGAAAGTGGGAGACGTTGGAACGCTTTCCAATCTGGAAGGTTGAATTTGAAATGCTTGATCAGGGCAGCCCGATCGGATGGGCTTCCTGAATGGCCCGTGCCACCTGCAGGATGAGTTCTTCGGACCGGGGAGGGCCGGCGATCTGTATCCCAACCGGGAGACCACGTGAGTCCTTTCCACAGGGGACGGAAGCGACTGGCAGCCCGCTGACACTCAAGACAAAAGTGGGCGCAGCCCAGTCAATGTAGGTCTCCATTCTCCGGCCTGCGACGATTTCGGGATGGGCTGCCTCTACCGGGAAGGGCGCTACCGCCGTGGTGGGAGTCAAAAGCAGAGAATAGCGCAGGAAGAAACGGCGTAGTTGATGCCAGATCGTCGTCCGTACCTGCTCGGCCGCCGCCAGCTCGTGTGCCTTCAGCTCCAGTCCGGCTCGAATGTTTCCGGCCAGGTTGGGACCGAACGAATCGAGGTGCTCCAGCCGGGTGAGATGGTGTGACAGCATCCAGTGAGCCCTCAGCGACAGAAACGCTTTGCGGCTGAAGGAAAGGTCCACCTCCACTTCGTCCACACGTACACCCGCCGAATTGAGACCGTTGGAGGCTGCACGGCAGCACTCGTGGACTTGCGGGTCGATGCCGATTCCTGACACGTCTGCACAGTAGGCAACTGCCAGCCCATCGTCGAGTTCCCCCTCAACTGCAGCCACAAAATCGCGCCCCTCCACTGGCTGTGTCAGGACTGACTCCAGGGATGGACCTGAGATGACCTGGAGCATCAGGGCCACGTCCTCCACTCGCCTCGCCATGGGGCCGGTCACCGCAAGGCTGTCCCACAGGTAATCGGATGGATGGGTGGGGACGAGCCCAACGGTCGGGCGCAGGCCGACGACACCGCAAAAGGCAGCGGGAATCCGCAGCGATCCCCCGAGATCCGTTCCCTCCCCCAGCGCGAACATACCCGTCGCCAGCCCGGCGGCGCCTCCTCCCGTCGAACCACCCGCCGTCAACTCCAGATTCCACGGATTTCGGGTCGGCCCGAAAACATCATTGAAGGTATTGGCGCCGGCTGCGAACTCCGAGGTGTTTGTCTTGCCCAGAACGATCGCTCCGGCCTGCTTGAGCCTGCTGACGACAAGCGCATCCTGCTCGGCCACGTGATCCGCGTAGACACTCGAGCCAAACGTAGTGCGCATGTCGGCCACCGGGGTGATGTCCTTGATCCCGACGGGCAGCCCATGCAGCGCCCCCAGTTCCTCTCCGGACATGACTTTTCGCTCGGCACTTCGAGCGTCGCCAAGCACTTCCGGAGATAAGGTCACCACCGCATTGATCTGGTTGTTCCATGTCTCGATCTGGTGCAGACAGGCCTTGGCTACCTGGACCGGCGAAAGTTTTCGCTCGCCGATGAGGCGGCGCAATTCAACGGCGGAGCAGTGGGCTATCTCCTGCAGTTTCATCCGTTCTCCGGGCTGCGAGCCGGCGCATCATTCAAGAGGAGTTCCTGGAGCAATGGCTTGAGCACCTTACCCATAGCGTTCCTGGGAAGCGCGCCCAGAATCACGAGCCGGGTGGGGACTTTGTAGGGTGCCAGCCGCTGCTTCGACCAGGAACGCAGGTCCTCCAGACACAGATCCTGTTCCTTTGTGAGAGAGACAATAGCGCAGACCCTCTCGCCCCAGACGGCATCGGCCAGCCCAATCACTGCACACTCGCGGATCAAAGAGTGGTGCAGCAGCGCGTTCTCAACTTCCAGTGCTGAGATTTTGTAGCCGCCGGTCTTAATGATGTCAACCGACTGGCGCCCCAGGATCTTCCAGTAACCATCTTCAATCACTGCCATATCACCAGTGCGAAACCACCCGTCATGAAAGCTCTCAACGGTCTCCTGAGGCCGTCTCCAGTATTGCTCGAAAACGGCTGGACCCTTCACCTCGATCTCGCCCGGGATGTCGTCCCCGGTGAGGGCGCCGCCGTCTTCGGTCACGCGGCGGATCTCGACCCCCGCCAAAGGCGCTCCTACGGTCCCAGCTCTTCTCTGGCCTTGTAACGGATTGGAGAGAGCCATCCCAATTTCGGTCATGCCATAGCGTTCCAAGAGAACCTGGCCTGTGATTTCCTCCCATTCAGCGAAGACATGGACCGGAAGCGCCGCCGATCCAGACACCATCAGCCGCAGCTGCGCGCAGCCTCGCCCCAGGACCTCTCTCTCCTGCCGGGCCAGTCCGTGCCAGTGAGCGATGAGCTTCGTATACATGGTGGGTACGCCCATGAAAACAGTGATTTCCCCGCTGGCCAGCCGTGTCCAGGCCGCGGCTGTCTCGAAGCGCGGGAGGAACTCGCAGACGGCCCCGGTCCAGAGGGAGCACAAGAGGGCGTTGACCAGGCCATGAGTGTGATGAAGGGGTAGTGCGTGAAGGATGCGGTCCGATCGCGCCCAGCCCCAGGCCGAGCACAGCATCCTGATCTGAGCCTCCAGATTGGCCTGCGTCAGAAGAACCCCTTTGGGTCTCCCCGTTGATCCGCTCGTGTACAAAATCATGGCGTCTTTGCAATTTGAAGGAGCGGGCACATCCCCCTCCCGGGTTAGGAGTTCTTCCGCCACCCGGACCCTACACTTGGTTCCTTCCGTTCCCTTCCGAAGAAGGTCCGCCTGGAGAGAGCCTGCCACCGCTACCTCCGCCCCGCTGTCCTTCAGTGCGTAATGAATCTCGGGTGGCGGATGGCTCAGACAGAGAGGTACCGCCGTCGCCCCTGCCCTCCAGACTCCCCACAGAGTCGCGACATATTTGAACCCGGGGGCGACCAGCAGGGCGACGCGGTTCCCCGTGGATCGGGAAAGGGTCTCCGAAAGGGAGGCGGCAACACTTCGGGCAGCCCGCTCCAGATCGGCAAAGGAGTGTTCTCCTGCCGGGTCGACGATGGCCAGAGCCTTACCGAAATCTGCAGCGCGCTGGATCAAATGCATCGATTGTGTCTCTGAACCCGGCTGATTCCGCAGCAGCGCAAGAAAGGTGGGTGCCATTCTAGCAAACAGAAATCGAGTTAACCTTGCCAGCCATAGCGCCTCAGGTCCACCCGACCCGTATCATTGAACTCGACGCCTTCGCTTTCCAGCAGTACCTGCTGAAGTTCGGCCGATGGCGATGGCAGGCTGATGCGCCCCTGAGCATTGATCACCCGGTGCCAGGGCACATCACTTCCTCTCTCCAGCGCCCGCATGGCCCAGCCGACGGTTCTGGCTCCGCCAGGCCGGCCTGCCAGAGTGGCCACGGTTCCGTAAGTGGTCACCTTCCCGGAAGGAACCGCCCGCACGATGCGGTACACCTGTCGAAAATATCCCTCCTTCATGATCTATCACAGTAGCAGAGTATCCCTTTCGTCGATCCGCTTGGCGTGCCCTGCGCCAACCGGGTAGCGTGAGGGGGAGAGGGCGGAAGGATCACTTGAGTTTGGTGGTCAGAACCTGAGTATCGGGGTTGTTCAGGCTCCAGTTGTACCAGAAGGTGTCAAAGCCGCTCAGCGGTCGGCCGGCCGACGAATCCTGGAAACGACCTGGGCCTGGATCGAAAACAGCACCGGTGGACTCCTCCGACCAGCCCTGTTTGTCCTTGCGGTAACGCCCCTCCGAGAGCACAAAGGCAACGGTGGAGTGACAGATCTCCGCTTTCTTTGGCCGATACAGAAAAACAACCTGATCCCCAGCCTGAAAACTGGCACCCGTTCGAATCCTCTTGAAGGGGACCGCCGGTACCCCGTGGAGCCACTTGCTGAAAAGCTCTCGGCAAATCCCGCGGAGGGGCGTCACTGTTCGACTGAGGACAGACCCGGCCGAGACTCATTACAACGACCGTGATCATCAGCGGTGATGAATAGCTCATGATGTCTTTTTCCGTCCAATATATAGCAACTTCACAGTCATTTATTTCAACGACTCATAAATGGATGCCACTGCTCTGGCATTCTCCTCCCAGCTGAATTGAGCTGCTCTCTCCGGGCCGGCCGCCCGCATTTGCTCGAGTCGCGCCGGGTTCTCACGTAACTCGAAGAACCTGGCCACCAGATCGTCCACTCGTTCCGGATCAAAGTATTCGACCACCGCTCCCCCCACTTTGGGGATGGAAGAACGGTCAGAGGTCAGGACGGGGGCACCACAGGCCAGGGCCTCGAGTACGGGTAAACCGAAGCCCTCGTAGAGCGAAGGAAAGACAAACAGATCACTCGCGCTGTAAAAGGCGGGCAAGTCGTCATCCTCGACATAGCCTGGACAGAGGACCCAATTCTCTAGCCCGGATTATGCAAGAGATCTGAATCCGAGTGAGATTTGGGTCCAGAAAAAAAGCCGTAGCTCTCTGATATAAAAGGGTTTACATAAAAACAACCCTAAACAGGAGCTACGGCTATGTTGAAAACAGTCTGCCAGAATACCCTGCCATTTCACAGCCACAGAGACATCACAGCTCGTTTTGATGGGGGGAGCCTCACTTCCGACGCAGGATGGTTGTTGTTTGGATCGCTGGATCGGCAACATCGATTGTGCGAGGGCTTCAGTTCGTGTATTGCGGAAAGCCGGGACCGACGCTACATTCGTCATGACCTGTTGAAGTTGATCCGACAACGAGTGTTGCAGATCGTGGCCGGCTACGAAGACTGTAATGACGCCGATACGCTGCGCTCGGATCCGATGCTCAAGACAGTCTGTGATCAGTTGCCCGAGAGCGATCCCGATTTGGCCACCCAGCCGACTTTCTCCCGCTTGGAGAACTCCGTCACCAAGAAGGATCTGATGCGTCTGAGCCGGTGGCTGCTACGCCGTTATGTGCGCTCCCTGAAGAAGAGACGTCCCGCCAAGATCATCCTGGATCTGGACAGTACCGACGACCACACTCACGGCCAACAGGAGTTCGCCTTCTACCACGGGTATTACCGAAACCACATTCTGCATCCTTTGCTGATCTTCGATGCCGCCACGGGAGACCTGGTCTGTGCCGTGTTGAGACCTGGCAACAAGGGGGCTGCCTCTCACATCGTGCCCATTCTGAAGCGCGTCGTGGAGGCCATCCGACAAGCAGTGGGGACGGATGTCGAGATTGAGATTCGGGCCGACAGCGGCTTTGCCACGCCTCGGCTCTACGAGTTCTGTGAAGGTGAAGAGAATCAACTCCAATATGTCATTGGGTTAAGTCGCAACCCTCGCCTGCAGCGAGTGGTCGAGCCCCTGCTGGATTCGACTCGGGAAAGGTTCGTTGAGCGGGAGGAAAAACAGCGTCAGTTTGACGAGTTTCTTTATCGAGCCAACAGCTGGGATCGATCCCGTCGCGTCATTGTCAAAGTGGAGGTCGATCAGCGCGGGATCAATCGTCGCTTTGTGGTCACCAACCGGGACGATCTCTGCTCCCAATCACTTTATGACCACTACACCGACCGAGGGCAGACCGAGAACTTCATCAAGGCCTTTAAGAATCATCTGAGCATGGACCGACTCAGCTGTCATCGATTCCTGGCCAACCAGTTTCGACTCCTCCTGCATGCACTGGCTTACCAGATGTTCGTGCGCCTGCGCGACTATCTGCACGGAACCCCCTGGCACAAGCTCGAAATCGAAACCTTACGTCGTCGTGTCCTCAAGATCGGGGCCCGGATCCGACAAACCACTCGACGCATCTGGGTCCATCTTTCCTCAGCCTTTCCCGAACAACCCCTCTTTCACCTCGTCTTGAGTCGCCTGAACTCCAGCTAGCTTCTCCCAGTTCCCCGAAAAACCGCTTCCGACACTCATCCAGGCCCAGATCTGTCTGAAATTCACTCCCCCAACCACTCAAACGCCTCGCCAACCGATATTCTTCGCAAATCCGCCTGTCACAACTGCCCGCTTCCGAGTTGGGCCACTTCTCGAGCCCTTTTTCAACAGCGGATTACGGTTCTTGCATAATCCGGGCTAGATCTAACTCGCCAATCTTGCGTGTGAGTTCCTGAACTTCAGGAATCTCTGTTCGAAAGGTCTCCCCGGCCAGAACCAGTGAGCCGGAATACCCCTGCTCTCGAATCTGAGCGAATCCCGTGACCAGAAAACCAAGGTTCTTCCGAAAATCGCTCCCGCCAACATAGAAGAGAAACGAACCCTCGATCCCATGCTTGCGCTTGATTCTCTCCCGGGCCGTGTCGGCCTCCACAGGGCGAAACGACGGGTTGCAGCCGGGATACACAACCTCGACCTTCTCCTCTCCAATCCCCAGGTGGGAACAGATGTCATGTCTAGCCGAATCCGAAATGGTGATCATACGGTCGGCAATTCCGGCCCGGTTGTAGGCGTGTTTCAGGCCGATCCGATAGTCGAACGGCATTTGGGTCTTCATCTCGGCCCAGTAGAGCAACGGGATCACGTCGTGCACAGTGACAACCAGGGGACACGAGCAGCGTCTTGGAACCGCTGTTACTTCGGTCGCGTGATAGAGATCGAGATCATCAGAATCAATCCAGTTGTGCAACAAGAAACGATCCAGCAGCCAGTTGAAGCGGCTGGGCCGCCGGATCTGTGGCACCTGCCTCCAGGTCACCCTCTCCGACAACCCAGGTCTCTCATTGCCGACCGTATAGAGCACAAAATCATGGCCGCCCGTCTGCACGATGTGCTCAATCTGACTGGCCGTGAATTTGCCGATTCCCCTGCGCCGGGAGTTGGGGCGCAAGACCGGCCGGTAGTCAATTCCGATGCGCATGGCTCCGACTCTACCCTGTTGTGAGACCCACATGCCAGGACCGGTCGTCAAACGGGATGAACCACCGGCAACTCCGCTCCGTCAATGTCTACACCGGGGAGTAGCTTCGCCTGTTGTCGAGAAAGCTGGGAGTGGACAGTCGACTCTTGCTCCACCTAATTTTGCTATCTTTGAAATAAGTGGGGCCGAAACCCCCATTTGGCCTGAACAAGGAAAGGTTTGACATCATGAAGGTACGACACATTCTTGGACTTCTGGCTGCATTGCTCTTGCCCTTGACCGCACTCCTGATGGCTTACTCCGGTGGGCCCTTGCCCCGGCTGACAGGCGGATTCGAAGAAGATACCTGCCTGCAGTGTCACAAGGACTTCTTATTGAACGAAGGCCGGACCCTGGGCGGGGTTTTCTATTTGCGTGGAGTCCCCGGCCGATACCAGCCAGGTGAAACCTACCCGATTACCATTGTCATCGGTCAGCCGGGACAGCAGCGCTGGGGGTTTGAACTCTCCGCCCGCTTTACAGGAAGCCGACAACAGGCTGGGCAGCTGGTGCCCGCCGACGAGCACTCCCAGGTGCAGACTGCGGCTCGGGTTCAATACGCCTCCCACACTGAGGCGGGTTCCAGAAAGGGCCTGCAGAATGGGCCCGTCGAGTTCACTCTGAACTGGATCGCGCCGGATCAGGCCCTTGGCGATGTCCTCTTTAACGCCGCGGGGAATGCAGCCAATGCAGATGACAATCCAACCGAAGACTATGTCTACACCGCTAGCTAGTTCCCATCCGCTCGCCTGTAAGTGATTGGAAATAAAGAGGAAAGACCACATTTTCGAGCTCCGATTTTGTCAGCATCTTTTGTTACAGTAAGAGTATCAAACCACTGAAACAAAAAGACTTACGGCAATCACGGAGCTCCGAAAATGCGAAAAAACAGAGAGAATCAGATGCCACTGACGCCACTTTGGCCGGATCACCGGCTGGGTGACGAGTTGCAGATGATCTCCCGAATCCTGGATAACAATCCAGAGATCCTGCACTGGGTTTTACAAGATCTGTCTGACAAGGCCGATCCCTGCAATGGCTCTCCGGGTCTGAGCGCTGAGCAAGTTGTGCGTTGTGCTGTGATTAAGAATTGGCACGGATTGTCCTATGAAAAGCTGGCCTTTCATGTGGACGACTCGGCGAGCTTCCGGGCCTTCTGCCGTTTGCCTCTAGGATGGTCTCCAGGCAAGAGCTGTCTTCAAGAGAACATCTCGAGGATTCAAGCTTCGACCTGGCAACGAATCACTCGGGTGTTGGTGGGTTGGGCCAAAGCAGAGGGGTTGGAGAAGGGCCGCAAGATCCGGGTCGATGCCACAGCTGTCGAGAGCGACATCCGCCATCCCTTGGACTCTCAGCTTTTGTACGATTCGGTGCGTAAGGTGACAGCCCTGTTGGGGAAGTTGGCTGAGCACTACCCGGTGGTCTACCACAATCATTGTCGGAGGGCCAAGAGGCGAGTGACGAACATCCGCAACAGCCGGGGCCAGAATCGGCGCCAATTCTACCAAGATCTGGTCAAGGTGTCGGGCCAGACCTATGGCTATGGCTGTCAGGCTCTGGAGAGCGCTGCTGGTTGGCAGGGGATCGAATCTGAGGTGATTCTCCAGCAGCTGCGTCACTATCTGGATCTACTGGGACGAGTCATCGATCAGACCGACCGGCGCGTCCTGCAGGGCCAGAAGGTTCCGGCCGCTGAGAAGGTGGTCTCGATCTTTGAGGAGCATAGCGACATTATCCAGACCGGGGGACGCGAGACGGTTTTCGGTCACAAGATCTTTTTGACTTGCGGCAAGACCTCACTGATCGTCGATTGTCTGGTCACGCAAGGCAATCCCGCCGACCAGGCGCAAATGCAGCCGATGCTGGAGCGTCAGCATCAGCTCTACGGGCGCTATCCTCGCCAAGCCAGCTTCGACGGGGGATTTGCCACTCAGAACAATCTGAGGTGGGCCAAGAAGCAAGGAATCCAGGACGTGGCCTTTGCCAAAAAGGCAGGGCTGAAGGTCACCGATATGGTGCGCTCCAGCTGGGTTTACAAGCAGTTGAGGCGCTTTCGGGCTGGAATCGAAGGCTGTATCTCGATGCTCAAACGGGTCTTCGGAGCGGATCGTTGCACCTGGAAGGGATGGGAGCACTTCCAGCAGTATGTGCATCTCTCGGTGCTCAGTTTCAATCTGTTGGTGTTGGCCCGGCTACGGTTGTAAACGAGTCGCTGGACGCCATAATGGAGGGGGGTTTTGAGGGTGAGGTGTTTGTCGAAAACTGCATCTGGAGCACTCGGCCGCCCGATCCCTGCTGTCGGCCGATACTGTCCCCCATGAACCGTTGTATCTGGTATAAAAAACAACCCTTTAGGAAGCTTAAATAATGGGTTTCCGGATGGGAACTAGCTAGTGGTTATTCGATTGCCGACGACCAGGTCGAGATCCTCCCCGTCGTCCAGCGGCAGGAGCCCTCATCGGAGCCCCTCAAGGCCAGAAGGCTTAATGATGACCCTCGCGTCGTCCACATGGGTGCTCCCGTTGATCTGAACCGGGGAAACGTCGAAGTCCTTATTCAGCACCGCTTTCTGGGGACTATCCTGGATGATGGGTCTCTGGACGCAGGAAACGCTTTCGGACTTGATTTCGGAGCCAACATCAACCTGGGGATGACCTACGCCCTGACCGACCGGGTCAGCGTCGGAGTCTCTCGTGAACGTTTCGACCAGCGAATCGGATTCAGCAGTTCTGTTGAGCTTCTCACCGAGGAGGAATCCCCGTTTAAGATCGCCGTTCGCGGGGGAATGGAGGGCGAAGGTAATTTCGAGAGACATTACACTGGATTCATCGAAGTCCCGGCGCACTGGGACTACAAGGCCTTCCGTCTCCATGCAACCCCGATCGCTGTCTTCAATTCGCGCTCCGATGTGGAGGCCGAGTTTCGTCCCGGAGCCGTCAACCCAGACAAGAACCACACCTTTTCCCTGGGTGTGGGGACCGACATCGCCTTGAATCGGCGCCTTTCCCTGGTCGGGGAGTACATTCCGCGCCTGGCCGGGTTCGGGGGCTTCGGGAACGATCGGGCCTCTCTGGCCGGCGGTCTTAAGATCAGGACGAGGCGACACGTCTTTCACGTTCTGATCACCAACAATCGCTTCATGAGCCCAAGCCGTTACGCGGTCAACGCCACGACCACCGACTACGCCTTCGGCTTCAACATCTACCGCCTCGTGGGAAGATAGTTCCGGGTTTCCGCGTCACTAGCGAATCACGTGCCAGAGCACAGGCTCCAGGTTCGCCTTCCTAATCTGAAGCCCTGAAGTCAAAGAAAGTGGGAGGTGGCTCGGGGGCGGCGACCGTTTAAATCCTCCCGGGAGCAGGCCCGAGCGCGCCTCCCGCTTTCAGGGACCCACAAAACGAGGGAACTAGATTCCGGCCTGAGCCGGCTCCGCCTGCTGCTGCCTCTGCAGCACACCCTTCTCAAGATAATGCCTGGTCCCGGCAAAAGCGGCCGCCTTTGGGTCGTGGGTCACCATGACGATGGTCTTCCCGAAGTCCCGGTTCAGGGCAGCCAGGATGTCCAGTACGGCCCTGGCCGAGTCGGCATCCAGATCTCCGGTGGGCTCGTCGGCGAGAATCAGCCTGGGATCGGTCACAATGGCTCGAGCGATGGCCACGCGCTGCTCCTCTCCTCCCGAGAGTTGTCGGGGATAGTGGCTGGCGCGCGCGGTAAGGTCCACCAGCCGCAAGGCCGCTTCCACGTGCTTTCGTCGCTCCGACTTGGACAGGGAGGTCAACAAGAGAGGTAGCTCCACGTTCTCAAACGCCGTGAGCACCGGAATCAGATTGAAGTGTTGAAAGACGAAGCCGATGTTCTCGTTCCTCCAGGTCGCCAGCTGATCCTCGGTCAGGCCCACCAGTTCGGTACCCAGCACCTGAAGGCTGCCTGAACTGGGTCGATCGACGCCGGCTATCAGGTTGAGAAGCGTCGTCTTTCCGGAACCCGAAGGGCCCATCAGGCTAACGAACTCGTCTTCTCGGATCTCCAGGTTGATATTCTCCAGGGCGACGATGGGCTGAGCTTCCTTGGTGAAGACTTTCCCCAGCTCTCTGACTTCGACCAGAACAGTGCTCATTAGGGATCCTCTTTCTCTTCGGGTTTAAGAAACTTGACCTCGGCATCCATCTCCGGGCGCAGGTAGGCGTCCGGGTCAAGAATCTGGACCTTGACCTGGATGGTGGCTCGCTGCCGGTTGGCCTCCGGCGCGATCTCGGCTACCCGGCAGGCGTATTCGCGCTCGGGATAGGCCATGGGAGACATCTCACAACCGCTGCGTTCGTCAATGTGGTGAAAATCTGACTGACTGATTTCCAGCTCCACCTGCAGGTCGGCGAGATCAGCCAGGGCCACAACGACGGCGCCACCAGCGAACGAGGTCGACACCAGCTCTCCTTCTTCTGCAACTCTCTCCAGTACAGTCCCCGCCACGGGCGCGCGGATTTCCGTGAGGGCGAGTTGCGTCTTCCAGTAGCGCACCGTCGCACCGGCTCTCTGCAGTTCCGCCCGCGCCGAATCAATCTCTTCCCGGCGCGGCCCCAGTACGGCCAGCTGGTGGTTCTTCTCGACGACGCCCACAGCTGCCCGGGCCATGTCCTCGCGGGAAGCCGCGTTATCTAGCATCTGCTCGGAAATAACACCGCTGTCCTGTAATTCGCGGAGTCGACGATGCTCCAGCTCCGCGTTTCGGAGATCGTCCCTGGTCCGCTCCAGCTCCGCTGCAGCCCGCTCGATCTCCTGGGGCCGGGTCCCCGCTTCCAACTCCTCGAGTCGAGCCGCTGCTGTGGCCCGGGAGGCAATGGCCTGGTCGTGCTGGGCCCGGTACTCACTGTCATCCACCTTCACCAGGAGTTGATTTTCCTTGACCAAATCTGCCTTTTCAACGCCCACCCAGGAGATCTTGCCGACGACTCTGGATCCCACTTCGATTCGATGGTGAGGCACGATATAGCCCGAAGCAATCAGAACCGGCTCTCCCGCTTCGATGGGCGCCGGCTTCGACTGCAAAACCACGTCCAGATCCGCGGCCGCCACGGATTGGGCTGGAATCTCCGGGTCGGAAAAGTAGATCTGGAAGGCTAAAAACGTGATGACCGCTCCCGCAAAGAGACCCACCAGTAGAATCAGCCAGGAGGCCGGGCTGCGGGAGGCGGGTCGCTTTTGATCACGATCAATGCGCAAGGCTTTCAGATCCTCTCTCATCGTCAGTCTCGCAACACCTCAACCAGTTTCAGCCGAGCGGCCCGCAATGCCGGAAAAAAGCCTCCCAGGATACCCACCACAGCCGAATAAAGAATGGCCTTCAAAAGGATGTCCGGCGTGATACGGAAATTGAACAGGACTTCCGTGAAATTCGTCGTTCCTGTGGAGATCCCATGCACCGGCAGCGCCAGCACGCAACCGATCACCCCCCCCCAGCACGGCCAGCAGAGTCGCTTCGATGAGGAAGGATGCGAGAATGGAGCGACGTTTGAAGCCGAGTGATCTCAGGGTGCCCACTTCCTTGAAGCGAACCATGATCGTGCCGTACATCATGTTCATGGCGGCGAAACAGGAGCCGATTCCCATCACCACTGCCAGAAACCAGCCCAGAGCCTTGATCCCGATCGAGCTGGTGGCCTGCTGTGCGTAATAGTCTCTCTGATGAACCGCCTGGAGCTGAATGCGGCGATCTTCATCAATCCGCTTCTGAAACTCCTCCGCCGCTTCGTTTCCGGTGGTTCGAACCAGAATGGACGTGTGGACCGGGCGCGTCCAGGCCTGCGTGATTTCGTCGTAATCGCCCCACACCTCGGAGTTGTAAGCCGAGCCGCCTGCCTCAAAAACACCCACGACTCTCCATTTTCGTCCCGCCGTCGCCACCTCGTCCCCGAGGGCCATGTCTTGGAACCGGTTGGCCAGAGAACGACTCACAATGATCTCCCGCAACCCTTTTCGGAAAAAACGCCCCTCCACCATCTGGATCTCGGGACGCATCTCCAGGCCTCTGGGCGTCGTTCCCCGAACCATCACGTTTGACTCTTCTCCGCTGCGGCGGGGATGACTGATCACGACGACCAGCTCGCCGACAGCCAGGGGCTCGCCATCACCTCCTCTGGCGATACCCGGCAGGAGCCGGATGGTGGGAAAAAAATCCCGGTTGAAGTAACTGTTGGTTTCGTTCTCCGAGCCCTTGCGCAACACGATCAGATCGTGCTCCTGGCCGGTTTCGATGAAAGTACTGTCCAGTCCCCGGACCAGGGCCATCATGGTCACCAGGACGGCTACGGTCAGCCCGATACCGAAAGCGGTCATCAGAGTTCCGACCTTGCGAACCCAGAGGCTTCGGAGGTTGTATTTCAGAGGTATCTTCATTGCGGAAAACGTTCTTGAATCAGGATCAGGCCACGTTGCGAATTGCTTCCACCACGGGCCGGCCGGCAGCCCTGTAAGCAGGCAGGCCGGCGGCCACAAGCCCCACCAGGAGGCCGATTCCCGTGCACAAGAGAAGAACCCCGATTCCGATCGTGATGTTGGGGATCATGCCGCCGCTCTGCACCGACAGATTGACTCTGGAAAAAAGAAGTGCTGCCAAACCGGCTCCCAGAGCCGATCCGATCAGAGCCAGCATGACGGACTCGACGAGCAACAGGCTCAACACCTGAATCCGCCGAAATCCCAGGGCTTTCATGATCCCGATTTCCCGAATCCTCTCGCGGATGGACATGGCCATGGTGTTGGCGGCCACCAGAACGACGGCAAAGAGAATGGCCGTGCAGATTCCGCTGATCAGGAGCTGGACATTGCCCAGCATGTTGAGAAACCCTAGGATGAACGCCTTCTCGGTTTCCGTCTTGGTGGGCCCGCTGGAGTTCTCGAACAGCGCATCTACTTTGGCGGCAATGCCTGGGACGTCCTCGGCAGAGCGGGCTCGAATTGAAAAGGTGCCTGTAAAAGAATCGCCGAAGCCGGCCTCTTTGATGGCCTTGTCGAAGTAGTCCCAGTGATAGTAGACTCCGCCGCCCTGGTCTCCTCCTCCCTTATAGATTCCGCGGATGTTCAACTCCAGGGGTTCGATGGGCCACAGATTCGACCGGGTGTGAATCCGATCACCGACTTTCCACCCAAAATTATCGGCCACGATGGCTCCCACAATGCATCCAGCCCGGTCCTGTAGGAGGCCTCCTTCTGGTCGTTGGGGATCTTCATGTCCGCCTCGACGATGAAGAATTGATCCGTATCTACCGCGAACTGAGCCAGCATCTGGTCCACGCCCTTGTTGTCGTACATGCCACCAAACCACATGGAGCCGATTACTGCCTCGACCCCCTCGACCGAGGCAATTTTCTCCCGGTGGCCAACCGGCAGAGAATTGAAGAGTGAGATCTTGTGACGAGTGATCAGGCGCAGGGCCGAATCGGGGGTCTCTGGAGGATTCGTGAGTCCGTCCAGGAGAGAGATGAGAACTGCCACCAGAAAGATGGAAGCGGCAATACTGCTGACGGTGAGCGCAGTTCTCAACTTGTTCCGGAACAGGTTCTTGAGCAAAAGCCTAAAGAATTTCATGCAAGATCCTCTTACACTTCCAGTATACGATTGGGTAGGGGCATCTTGTTCAATCGCTCTATAAATGGTCGGGCGGTCTTCTCGACAGGTCAACGGAGCGGATCTGCTGCGTTCCCATCCAGTCATTCTAAGGGCTCCCTGGATAGAACACACGAGGCGCTCTCGTTATAATCTCCTTTTTTGGTGTAGCAGGCTACTAGGCATGTCAATCCGGTCAATACAGGGAACACATGACATTCTGCCCGGCACCGTAGAGGTCTGGCAGCGCATCGAAGACACGATCCGGAGTGTCTTTGGCAGGTACGGCTTTGCGGAAATACGGACTCCGGTTCTGGAGTGGACGGAGCTGTTTGCCCGGGGGATCGGTACCGCCACGGAGCTGGTTCAGAAGGAGATGTACTCGCTGACGGACAGCAAGGGAAGGAGCATCACGCTCCGTCCTGAAGGAACAGCTCCGGTGATCCGTTCTTACATTGAGCATCGACTCGACCGGGCGTCTTCCGTGAGCCGCCTTTACTACATAGGTCCAATGTTTCGCCACGAGCGTCCCCAGAAGGGCCGCTACCGCCAGTTTCACCAGCTGGGGATTGAGGTGATCGGCTCGGAGAGCCCAGTGGTGGAGGCCGAGGTGATCGAAGCTGTTATCCGCTTTCTCAACGAACTCGGACTTCAGCGCTTCGATCTTGTGGTCAACTCGGTGGGAGATGCGAACTGCCGGCCGGCCTACGTCAAGAAGCTGGCAGCAGCCATGGAGCCCCAGCTGGAGGAGTTTTGCGGGCAGTGTCAGACCAGGCACAAGACCAATCCACTCAGGATCTTTGACTGCAAGGTTCCTTCCTGCCGCGAGTTGCTGCCCAGGCTGCCGCGGCTCATTGACCATCTATGTGAAGACTGCCGCCACCACCACCAGCGATTCCTGAAGTGGCTGGAGACTCTTGAAATCAATTTCCTTGAGGATCCAACTCTGGTTCGAGGCCTTGACTATTACGTGAGAACGACTTTCGAACTGATCAGTGACGAGCTGGGTCCGACCCAGAACTCCATCCTGGGAGGAGGCCGCTACGATGGCCTCTCAGAACTGCTGGGCGGACCTCGTGCCCCGGCTTACGGTTTTGCCCTGGGACTGGAACGCCTGGTTCTGTTGCTCAGCGAGCAGGAAGAAGGGAACCTCGATTTTTCAATGCCGGCGCCCGATCTTTTCCTGGCTTACCTGGACGAGAGCTCGCTGAAAGAGAGCGTTCTCATTGCGACTCGGCTGCGCGGACTCGGGTTCCACGTCTACGTGGACTATGAGGGTCGTTCTCTTCGTGCCCAGCTTCGTTTGGCCAACCGATTGAACGGTCGTTTCAGTTGTGTCATTGGCGACGAGGAGATGGCAACGGGCAGGGTCAAGCTCAAGCGGATGTCGGACGGCGAGCAGATTGACAGTGAGATAGCAGAAATTGACACGATTCTAAGCGAAGAGAAAGCAACCCGATGAGTAGCAGCCACACGGACCCGCTGGGGGACCTAGAGCGCACTGAATACTGCGGTCACCTGCGCCTGCAACATGTCGGGCAGGAAATGACTGTCATGGGATGGGTTGACAGACGCCGTGATCTGGGAGGGTTGATCTTCATCGACTTGCGGGACAGGGAGGGTGTCGTCCAGGTCGTCGTCCATCCAGATCAGGCGGACATCCTCGAAAGGTCGAAGCTGCTCCGATCCGAGTATGTGCTGGCGGTAACGGGAAAGGTGGTCGAACGATCCGAGGACACCGTGAACCCCGAGATAGCCACCGGCGAAGTTGAAATGCAGGCCGAATTCATTCACCTGCTGGCCACGTCCAAGACCCCGCCGTTTCCGATCAACAAAGAAGCCACCACGGCTGAAGAGAATCGTTTGCGTCATCGCTATCTCGACCTGAGGAGACCACGGCTGCAGCGCAACCTTCGGCTCCGGCACCAGGTCTCCATGGCCGTTCGGAATCATCTCGACGCCCGCGGGTTTCTCGAGATCGAGACTCCCTTTCTTACCAAATCGACTCCCGAAGGTGCACGCGACTATCTTGTTCCCAGCCGCGTCTATCCCGGTGAGTTCTACGCCCTTCCCCAGTCGCCCCAGATCTTCAAGCAGTTGTTGATGGTCTCCGGGCTCGACAAATACTTTCAGATTGTTCGTTGTTTTCGGGACGAGGACCTGAGAGCCGATCGTCAACCTGAATTCACACAGGTGGACATCGAAATGTCTTTTCCACGGGAAGAGACGGTGTTTTCAGTTGTGGAGAGCCTGCTCAGGGAAGTTTTCGCCGTGAATGGGATATCGGTACCCGATAAGGTGCCGAGGATGAGCTATCGGGAAGCAATCCGCCGCTACGGCACGGATCGCCCGGATACCCGCTTTACCCTCGAGCTCGTCGACCTTAGCGAGCCATTCCTGGAGACTCCTTTCCAGGTCTTCAAGACGATTCTCGAAACCGGGGGTTCACTCAAAGGGATCTGCATTCCCGGCGCGGGTTCATTCTCGCGGCGAGAAGTGGACGAACTCACCGAGTTTGTTCGAAACTTCGGCGCCCGGGCATTGAGCTGGATCCGGCGTTCAAAGCATGGATTGGGATCCTCTTTTCCCAAAGTGGTGCCAGCAGAGGAAGTGGAAAGAGCGGCTCAACTTGCCGGTCTCGAGGAAGGGGACATCCTGTTCATCCTGGCAGGAGAACACCGGGTCGTACATGATGGCCTGGCGGCTTTGCGCTTACACTTGGCCGAGCGACTCGACTTGATTCCCGAGAACGAGCATCGCTTTGTTTGGATTTCCGAGTTTCCTCTCATGGAATGGGACGAGAAGGAAGGCCGCTTCTTCGCCCTGCACCATCCGTTCACTTCTCCCACGGACGAAACTCTGGGCCTGCTCGAATCCGACCCGGCCCAGGTTCGTGCCCGAGCCTATGACATCGTCCTGAATGGGCTGGAAATCGGTGGGGGCTCGATCCGGATCCACAACCCCGCGGTGCAGCGTCAGGTTTTTGAGGCCCTCGGCATATCGAGTGAAGAGGCTGAGCAGCGCTTCGGCTTTCTGCTGGAGGCGCTCCAGTATGGGGCTCCTCCGCACGGAGGGATTGCCCTGGGACTGGACCGGATCATCATGTTGCTCGCGGGTGAACCGTCCATTCGCGAGGTGATCGCTTTTCCCAAGACAGCCCGGGCTCAGGATCTGATGTGCGGGGCTCCCTCAGCGGTGGACCAGAAACAACTCAAAGAGCTCTCTCTCGAGATCTCAGGGTGAATCGGACGTCCCAGCAGCTTCGCTGGGCTCCTCGTAGCGAATCCGATAGATCACGTTCGCCTTGTCATCCGAGAGCAGCAGTGAGCCGTCGGGCAGTTCCAGGAGAGCAACAGGCCGACCCCACGCTTGCTTTCCCTGTAGCCACCCCTCGGCAAAGACCCGGTAATTCACAGGTCGCCCATCGGCAGAAAGCTCGATCAGCATCACTCGGTATCCCAGGGGAATCTCACGGTTCCAGGACCCGTGTTCAACCACAAACAGCTGGTGTAAATACTGACCGGGAAAGAGGTTCCCTCGATAGAAGTGGGCAGCAAGTGCGGCAACGTGGGCAGCCAGGTTCAGGGCCGGAGGTTCAAACTCCGAGCAGAGACGCTTTGCGCCGAACTCGGAGTCCGGTAGGTAGCCTCCATGGCAGTACGGAAAACCAAAGTGGATGCCCTTGTGAGGGGCTCGGTTGAGTTCGTCAGGAGGGACATTTTCTCCCATCCAGTCAGGCCCGTTGTCAGTGAACCAGAGCTCGCCGGTGGTTGGATGCCAATCAAAGCCCACCGTGTTGCGCACACCGGAGGAGAAGATCTCCAGGTCGCTTCCATCGGCATTCATGCGCATAATGGTGGCGTACCGCGAATCCGCTTTCTCGCAGATATTGCAGGGCGCCCCTACCGGTACATAAAGCATTCCATCCGGCCCGAAGGCGATGAATTTCCAGCCGTGCCACCGGTCCGCCGGCAAGCCGTCATTCACCACCTGCGGCTCGGGCGGGTCATCCAGTCGGTAATCGATATCCTCGTAACGCAGAATGCGGTTCACCTCAGCCACGTAGAGTGAGTTGCCACGGAAAGCGACCCCATTGGGCATACGCATCCCGGTGGCAAGGATAAAGACTTCTTCTGCGCGGTGATCGCCATCCCGGTCGACCAGTGCATAGAGGTTGCCCTCTTGGCGGGTGCCCACGAAAATTGTGCCGGAGGGAGATCGGGTCATCGAGCGGGCCTCCTTGACTCCTGCAGCGTAAATCGAGATCTGAAAGCCGGGGTCGAGAGTCACCCGGTCCAGCGCAATCCGGGTCTGACCGAGACCAACTCCCAACAGGCAAAAAGCCACCAGAAGACAAACTGATTGTTTCGGCATCAAGCGCATGAAGGAGACTCCTTATTACCCCAATTCTATAACAGTGTTTAGGATTTTCCAGTTCCCGAACGGTGCCTAAGGAGAGCCCGTCTTGTTGTATGTTTGACAAGGCTATTCAAAGTTCCTATGATCCAAGTCTTCACTTATGCCGGGGTGCCAAGAAATCGTTTTGTAGCTTCAGATGGACCGAACCTACTCTACTCGCGAAGTCGCTCAGATGTGGAATGTCAGCGAGTCCACCGTGAAGCGCTGGGCAGATACGGCCGGCCTGGGGTGCCAGCGAACTCCGGGAGGTCATCGTCGATTCGCTCTGGAAGATATCCGGGGCTTTCAGCAGGATCGTGGCTTTGAGGCCACCGGGCTTCTGACTACCGAACGGTGGGAGGATCCCAGTGTTGAAGATCTTCTAAACCGCAAGGACTTTGCTCGTGTCCGAGAGCAGGTGAGCTTTCTGGCTGCCCACAATCAGAGATCCCAGATCGAGGAGCTTCTGAAGAGGCTCTACCTGCGCGGGATGTCGCTCGAGCACCTCTATGACTACGTCGTCATGCCGGTTGCACTTTCGACTCACGCTGCCCTTTCCGATCAGGTTCTGTCCGGGGGACAGGCCAAACTGATTCAGGTGAACCTGGAAGAGGCCGTGTCGTACCTGTTCCCTCACATCATTCGCAAACGACGCAATGGACGGATCAGTCTCTGCTCCAGTCCGGATCGGGCTCAGTATTTGCCCGTAAACGCTGCCGCCCGAATCCTGGAGGTCGAGGGCTGGGAAGTCCTCAACCTGGGCTGGTCGGTGCCTTTCCCCGCGATGGCCACAATGGTCGAGGAAGAACCCATTAACATGGTCTGCATTGTTTCGAACGGCTCGGCCTCGGTGGCCTCCACCCCGGAGCTTGAGCTCCTCCTGGAAGCCATTCACGAGTACCGTCTGCCGCTGGTTTGCCTGGGCGAGGCTCTACCCATAGATGGAGACTTTGAGGGCTCGATCGACGGGTTCTATTTTTCCGATTTCTCTTCTTTTCGCGACTTCATCGCTTCCACCAATCGCGCCGCCTGATTCCGCACGCTCCTCGTTCCTGGAGCTGCAACGGAGGACGCTGCGTGGTTCCATCCAAGCGAGGGGGGAGCTTCAGGGCTGCGACCGGGAGGATTTAAACAGTCTTTCTCCCGCTTTCGCGAACAGATGCACCAGGCCGGGTCTCTCCGCAGCCTTCAGCATCAGGTTTCTAAGCATCCTCGCCCTCGCTACTCCCTTTCATAATAACGATGGCGTTGGGGGAGGAGGGCGAAGGTGTCAGTCACGCGCGTACTCAGCGCGTACTGTCGTCTTGATGCCGCCCCTGAAATTGAAATCCCCTTCTACACTGCAGCGAATCGGTTGGCTGGCGGCCACAAAGTCATCCAGGATCCGGTTCGTCACGTGCTCGTGAAAAATGCCATGATCGCGAAAAGAGAAAAGGTACAGTTTCAAGGACTTCAGTTCAACGATAAGGCTATCCGGGACGTAGCGAATTCGAATCGTTCCGAAGTCCGGCTGTCCGGTTCGCGGACAGACGCAAGTAAACTCAGGGCAGACAATGTCCACCTCGTATTCGCGCCCCTGATACTCGTTCTTTACAGTTTCAAAGCTGGGAAATGTACTCATATTCGTTTCATGTTCCTTGCAGAGGCTCGGAGGTTCCGGTGTACAGGTACCGTTTTATTTTGCGAGTCGTGGTCTTCTCGAACTCTTCGTGGCGGAGACTGAACTGGCGTATTCTCTTGTAGTTGGCCAGGACTCGGTTGACCTGCTTCACCTCTGCCGCGATGGCCTTCTCAATTCTCTCATCATCGTACTCGCTGGCTCCGAACTCTTCGTCCAGCACCTCCACATCCGGCACGATGATCGCCTGAACCTCAGTCAAAGCTGGATCGGAGGAAGCGCCTCCCCAGACCAGGGATTCGGCGATGAACCGGCTGTCGTTCAGGTGGGTCTCCAGTTCTTCAGGGTAGACATTCTTGCCGTTCGGCGTGACAACAACCGATTTCTTCCGTCCACTCACAAAGAGAAAACCGTCCTTGTCGATGTGGCCCAGGTCACCCGTGAGCAACCACCCATTTTCAATGGTTTCCTCGGTCGCCTGTCGATTCTTGTAGTAGCCCACCATCACGTTCGGACCCCGGACTGCTATCTCACCCTCAATGATGCGGGCCTCGACCCCGGGCACCGGCCTTCCCACCGAGCTGTCTCTAGGATTGGCTTCCCGGTTGACAGCGATCAGAGGCGAAGCCTCCGTCATCCCGTAACCCTGAATGCACTGGATACCCAGGTCTCGAAAGCCGCGTGAGACCTCCGGATTCATGGCAGCACCCCCGGTGATGAGGAGGCGCAGTTTGCCACCAAGACGGTCATGCACAGGTTTGAAAAGCCGGCGTCTGATGCTCAGGCCGAAGCGCTCGGTGAGAGAAGCCACTCCTTTGGCGATACGAAACTTCCGCTCGCCGTTTTCCCGAATGCCTTTCTCAATCCGCCGATACATCGTTTCGAAGAGCAACGGCACTCCCAGCACCACGGTGACCCGGGTCTCAGCCAGGTTCTCGGGGATCCGCCGGAGATTCTCAGCGTGATAAATAGATGCCCCCTGGTAGAGAGCCGTTAGGAATCCGCAGGTGCATTCATAGGTGTGATGCAGGGGTAGCACGGAAAGACAGCGATCATCATTTCGAATGGAAACGAACTTTGATGTTGCAATGACGTTGGAGGCGAGGTTGCCGTGAGTCAGCATCACGGCCTTGGAACTCCCCATAGTTCCCGACGTGAAAATGATGGCTGCCAGAGTTTCAGATTGAACCTCGGGCAGGCGGTGACCGGATGCTCCCTCCATTTTCTGGCAGCCGCACTCCAGCAACTCGGAGAAGGAGTGATCCCCTCTCCCTGCTTCCCGCTCAAGAGACACAACTCGGCAGGGCCGTCCTGTCTCGGCACGCAGAGCAACCATGTCATCCACGAAACGACCGCTACACAAAACCGTGTCCACATCCGAGAACTCGAGGATGTGTCGAATTTCCCCGGGTCTCAAGTCGCGGTCCACGGGCACCACGACTCGGCCCGACGACACAATCGCAAGATAGCCAAGGGCCCATTCGGTCGTGTTCTCGCCAATGAGGGCCACGGGGTCACCCTCTCTTGTGCCGAGCGCCGCCAGGCCGGCACTCAGCTCCAGAACACGAGCCTGCAACTGCAGAAAGGAAGTCGTGTGGTAGGTACCTTTCTCTTTGGTGGCCAGCGCCACCTTCTCGCGGTACCGGGTGGCGACTTCTTCAACCAGATCCTGAAGTGTGGCGATGGGGTAGGTCGGAAACAGCGGAGGATGTTTCACAGCAGTGAATTGTAGACCCAGTCAGGCGGGAGATTCCAGAACCTAGCACCCAGAACCTAGCACCCAGAACCTAGACCCCCTGCTCTTCCAGGCTGCCTTCCAGTTCCTGTGGCAGTGCGAACTGTACATTCTCGGTGCGGGTGACCAGTTCTTCCACCTCGGCTCCATCACGACAGAGCCAGTTCACGACTTCCGAGACCAGACTTTCGGGAGCCGAGGCTCCTGAAGTCACGCCCACGACTTTCGCATCCTGGAGCCACTCCGAAAGGATTCCCTGGTGATCGTCGATCAGGTAGGCCGGAGTCCCTTCCTTGATTGCCTCTTCCACCAGGCGGTTGGAATTACTGCTGTTCCTGGAACCGACTACCAGGATCAGATCAGATTTCCGGGCGAGCTCGCGAACTGCCAGCTGACGATTCTGGGTTGCGTAGCAGATGTCCTCGGAGGGTGGTCCGTGGACCTGAGGGAAGCGTTGCCGAAGTGCCTCCACAATGGCCCGCGTGTCCTCCAGGCTCAGGGTGGTTTGTGTCAGATAGGCAAGAGGTGTGCCCTCTTCGATCTGGAGACGGGCGACATCTTCCACACTCGTCACCAGCCTGATGCGCTCGGGAGCCACTCCCATGGTTCCGATCACTTCATCGTGCCCCTGGTGGCCGATGAGCAGAATTGTGTGATCCCGGGCAGCGTAGCGCGCCGCCTCAAGGTGCACCTTCGTGACCAGAGGACAGGTTGCATCGATCACACGGAGTTCTCGGCTGAGAGCCTCCTCCCGCACCTGGGGGGAGACGCCATGTGCACTGAAGATGACTGTTTTCCCCCTGGGAACCTCGTCCAGGGACTCCACAAAAATGGCCCCCTGATTTTGCAGTCTGGCAACTACATGCCGGTTGTGTACGATTTCTTTGCGGACGTAGACGGGTTTTGGGAAGACCTTCAGGGCGATGTTCACAATGTCAATGGCCCGGACAACGCCTGCGCAGAAACCTCTGGGGGCCGCCAGAAAGACCTTTTCTGTCATGGCGAGGAGAATTTTAGCATAGCAGCCTTGTCCCGATTCGGCTCTGACCGCGACCCGCACCACGAAGTCGTCTTGTTTCACCAGAAAAGGGGGGCCAGCTCAGGATTGATTCGCGCCGCTCGCAACCACGACGAACCGTTCCTTCAGGAACCCCACTTCCTGGTCGCCGAGCCGAACCTTGACAAGCACCTGGTAGTCGCCGGGTTCGAGTTGGTCCAGGCTGAACCGCGCGTTCACGGCGAAGTCTCCACGCGAATCGCTCCCAAGTGGTTTCCAGGCACCCCCGTAGACCTCATCGTTGGCGGCGTCTAGCAGAACGATCTGATACTCGCCAGGACTGGACAGGTTCGAGACCTTCCCATGCAGAAAAAGGGATTCAGACTGGTGGAACTCCCGCCCGATACGGGGCACCAGTACGCGACCTGCCACCTGCAGGGGATTCTTCAGAATAGTGACTTCCTTCCCACTCTTGATCCGGTAGCCACTCTCGGCGCCCGGATGTTTCCAGTGGGCGGCCAGGATCAGTGAACTGAAATGAACCGGACCGAAGGGAGGGAGATCCAGCTCGTGCTGAACCCGAGAGGCCAGGCCGGTCCGATTGTCTCTGACGAATGCAGTCAGCACGTATTGGCCGGGTTCGAGAAGAAGGAGGTTCTGGTAGACATAGGCTGTTTCACCTTCCCGTTGTTGCCGCTGAATCTGAACCTGATCTCGAACTCCGGTCTGAGTCACATTCAAAGAGTCTCTGGCCAGCACCACAATCTCCAGATTCAGACCGCCTCCCTGAGAAAGCTCGCTCAGGCGCTCATGGTGAAAGGAGAGCAGCACGGGAACCTGGTAGGACTCGGCTGATTCCGGGAAATACTCGGCCGAGATGGCGACCGGAAAATCTGAGATCGGACGGTCCTGAACCACCGTTTGCAAGAACTTGAACTCTTTTTCCGGGTCGCTGAGACGCTGATAGGGCTTCTCGGCATAATAACCATGCCGGTACAGCACCCGCGACTCGGCTGCCTCAGCACGCACCTCGATGCGGCGAAACCGTCCATCGCTGGGCGGCGCAGGAGTCTGGTAACCCAGTAGATAGTAGTGCGATCCGTCTTCACGAGCCTTGCGAAAAATCTTGACGAGTTCATTGTCATCCACAAGGGCGGCACCACCGGTATCCTCGGCCATTGTGATCAAGCCTTCCTGCGACTGGGTCAGACGGACCAGCTCATTCAGGCTGGCCCGCCCACTGAAAATCTGCGTTCCGCCGCCTCCGGCCCGATGAGCACCGCCGCCGGGAGAGAGGGCTACCAGGCCCCGCGCGTCGACGGAATAGATGCTGATGTTGGCCCGGTTGCACTGATCCGTAGCCAGTCTCATCTCTTCATCGTTCTCCATCCCACGGCTCGAGAAGCCGGTCGAAAAGTAAAGAAGTGCTTTGCGCCCCGGAACGTCACGGAAGGAATCCGCGATGGTCTGAATCGCGGCCAGCTGCTGGCTCGACTGAAACAGACCGAACTCAGCCTCATCGGCAACGAAGTCCCCGCTCGCATCGGCCTCTTCTCCAGGAAGGGAGAGATCCGTCTCGGTCTCTTCTCCAACCAGGTGGGCAATGGCTTCACCCAGAACCTCACGGTCCGATGTAAAGTCGGTCAACATCTCCAGCCCATTGTCCAGAACCAGTACCGCTGCCGCATCATCTGCGCTGAACTGCTCAGCCAGAAAGCTCTGGGCCGCCCTTTTCATCATGTGGCTGTCCTGGAGTCCCGCCGAAGAAAAATCGAAGAGAAGGATGAGCAGGCGTTTTTCGAGCGGGATCATGTCAGATGGATCATCTGAAACCACCGGGGCCGCCAGTTCAGTGGGCACTGCAACGGCGTCTCCCGGCGTCGGGAGATCCGCGGGTTCGACAGAGACAAGGGGCAGGGAGATCTCCTGGAAGAACACGATCTGCTGAGCGATCCCCTCTTCAACCAGGACAAAATCCTCCACCTTGAGGCCTTCCACAGGCCGGCCTCTCGAATCGAGCACCCGAACATCCACCAGGATTAGATTAGAGGCCACCGTGAAGCGCGCCGGGGGTTCTTGCTGAGCGGAAAGAGACGAGACGCAGAGCAAGACACCCGATACCAGGCAAAGAAGGCGTCCCGGGTAGGAACCTGGTGGGACAGTAACCTGACGTAGCATCTTGCGGATCAATCCTAGAACATGAAACGAAAACTGAGCTGGATACGGCGCATGGCCCCGGCACCCGTTACCTGCCCGAAGCCGACCGAGTTGACCGTGCTGTTGAACCCGCTGAAGTTCGGGTGATTCAAGAGGTTCGCCATATTCACCAAGAGAAGTAAGCGTCTCCCGTCGCTGCCCAGGGGAATCGACTTGGCCAGGTTCAGGTTGATCGTCCACGACCCGGGCCCGTCGATGGTATTGCGTCCCGCGTCGCCGAATGAGCCCGCAGCCGGCAGCAGGAACGCACCCGTATTGAACCATTCCTGGGTGCTGCGCTCGGAGGAGGGAAGGCTCACCTGCTCTCCCGTGACGCTGGCCCGCTCGCTGGCCTGAGAGGCCGTTCCGCTGTTATTGATCTGGTTCCCGAGAACTCTGGCTGTGCGGGGACGCCCACTCGCAGCCGTGACAGTGGCGCGCAGGAACCAGTTCTCGAGGGCAGAACTGGCCCAGCCCGGTCCTCGAAGCCAACGATGCCGGTCCCCGAAGGGCAGCTCCCAGAACCAGTTCATGCTCAGCCTGTGCCTTTCATCGAAATTCGACCTGCCCCGCTCCGAATCCAGGTCATCGTCGTTTTGGGCCACGATTCGTTGGCCGCCCGAGATCGCCGAGGCATTGTCCAGAGACTTGCCGAATTCGTACTGAAACGACATCGAGAAACCGGAGCGCATCCGTCGAACTGCCAGGGCCTGCAACCCGTGAAAGACAGAGGAGCCGGCAGAAGTCAAATAGAGGCATTGGGCCGCACCTTCAATCTGTTGCCCTTCCTCACCCACCCGGTTGGGTGCTCTCAGCAGCTCCAGCCCCGTCCCCCTGGTACCTGCATACCCGAGGCTGAAGAAGAAGTTCTTAGGCAGGCTCTGCTGCCAGGAAAGGCCCCAGTTCTGCACCGTCGCCAGGCGGAGGAGCGGTTCCACTGCGTAAGTGTTGGGGACTTCCTGGACCAGGTCTGCGGAAAAAGCCGACTGGATTTCGAGAAACTCCTGCCGTTTGGCCGTTTCCTGGACCGTAAACCCAAACGGAGGCTGGGCGATCAACTCGTTGGAGAGATAATCGTAGGTTTCGTTAGGGAAAAAGACACCGTAGCTGGCCCTGAGCACAGAGGCCTTCCTGCCGGAACGAAGCCGATAGGCCAAGGCCAGCCGTGGGGCTAGATTATTCCAGTCACTCTCGACGAGAGCCCGAGGAAACTCTCCGTGATAGTTCCCCAGGCTCCCCGGAGTGACCGTTTCGGCAGCGTCGAAGCCGGGAGATACATCCAGATTGGCAATTCGATCGTAGCGCTCGATCCAGGGAGCCGCATATTGATAACGAAGACCCCACTGCAGCGTAAACCTGGAAGTGGCTCTCCAGTTGTCGTTCACGAACAGGGCAAACTCTCTGCGGCGCAGATAGTGGTCGCTGTTGCCGTACTGGATTCGACTGGACTGCGCCAGGCCGAGCAAGAAGTCGGCGAAATCATAACCGGTCGCCGGAACCGGCTGGTTACCCTGGTAGGCACTTGTTGCAACCCCTGCAAACGTCAGAGATCCGGCTCCCTCCGGGTTGCTCAGATTGTTCCTGCGTCTCCAGGTAACTTCGCCGCCGACTCGAAAGAAGTGGTTGCCACGCACCCACAGCAGGCTGTCGCTCAGGCCGTTTCTTCCGGTCACGTTCGAAGAAGAGCTCCCATCACTCAAAGCAGAGTAGTTGGTAAACTGCATCGTCGTGAGTCCGTAGTCGATGGGGTCCGGAGAGGTGTTTTCGATACCCAGCTCAGCACTGATGTCCCTTTGAAAGGCGAAGGGGTTGAGAGACTGGTTCTTATTTCGGTTCCAGGTCACACTGAAGCTGTGAATCAATCCAGCCTGGGCCGTCTGATTGAAACGCAGCGACAGGTTCTGACCCCGCCGGTCGCGCTGGCTGCCCAGGTCGGGAAAAGGGTGAAACACGTCTCCTCGATTCTGGTTCAGCCCGTAACTTGCCGACACCCGCAGCGAGCCGGGAAGCGGGACACTGAAGCGCAGGTTCAGCCGCTCGCTGTGGTTATCCAGATTCTGCTGAGTGTAGTAATTCAGGAAGGGGTCTTCGCGGTTGGGCAGGGGAATGAACTGCAGAAACCCTGCCGCTGTCGGGTCGCGTTGCCCGGCTGGAAGAACGGCTCCAGGATAGGCCTTTCCGCTGAATGGATCATAGATCTCGACGGGGTTCCCCTCGAGGGGTCCGGATGTGAAGAAAGTCTGAGAAAAGTCGCCGCTGCGCTCCAGCGGCGTCGGCACCGCTCCATACTGACTCTGCAGATCCTGGCCCTGACTGACGTTGAAATCAACAAAGAACGAAGCTCTGCGGGTCCGTTGAAACCCGAAACTTCCCGGAGAAGGCGTCGCAGCCGGACCCAGGGGCCCCCCAATGGAAACTCCTGAGTTCCAGGTCAGGTAGTCGGGATCCGGAGTTTCGGCTCCGTCAATGGAATACGGTCTCGCGTCCAGGACCGACGAAGAGAGTCCAGCCGTGACGCTGCCCTGGATTCGATTGGCTCTCCCGCCCGCGATGCGAGCCGCGCGCAAACCCCCTCTTCCGCTGCGTCCGCTACCACCGCCTCCTCCCATGAGGCGTGCAACGATGTCCCCCTCACTTCTTCCCCTCCCTCCGCTGCCTACCGATGCTCCCTCGATCAGAATCTCCTCGGTTCCCTGCCCCCCCCCCACTCAATTCCTGGCCGCTGCTCCCTCGCGGGGCGATCCGAATCTCCTCGAACGGATCTTCCTCGGCGCTGGCCGTCTGTGTTCTTCTGTTTCCCCGGCCGCGCCCCCCTTCTCGGGAGCTCGGCTCCGTGGCTTCGGTAAAGAAACTCTCCTCAAAGGAGAGCCCCCATTCATGCTTTCTCCAGGCCGTGGCGATCTTGATACCGATTCCGCCGCCGGCCCCAGGACCTTGGCCCATTCCGCCCCGACCGCCGCCTCTAAGGCCGCCAAATCCCAGAGAGATTTCGAACTGCTGGCTGTGCCGAACGGTGACTTCAATCTTCGGATCATAGGCGAACTGAAGATTGAGACTGGCGTCCGAGCCCAGCGGTCCCAGCCCAATGCGCAGTTCCAGGCGGAGCGACATTCCTGTATCAGGATCGACCCAGAGCTGAGCGTCCTTCACCTGCAGCCCCTGCACCTTGGGCTTCAGCTTGATTTGCACGGCCGCCGTGGACTCGATCTTGGTGACTCCAACCACACTGGCCTGCCGAAAGAACCCTTCCAGAGTGAGAGGATCCCGGCGTTGCATCAGCTGCCCAAAGCCGCCCAATCCACGACGACCTCCTCTCCCTCCTGCCGTCGCCGGGTTCACAGTGGCGCCGTCCTGCTTCATCCTCAGAACCTCGCGTCGGAACTCATCGGCTCCGCCGAAGTACTGTCGCTCCCGGGTCTCTGTTTCTCGAGTCCCACGTGGAGTTTCCGTAACCGACTCGCTGGTCACCTCGACGGAATAGTCCCTCAACAGCTCACTTCGCAGTAAGAGAGCTTTTCGGGCCTTTTCGAGAATGTCGTCTTGGGCAGGTTGGACAGCAGTGACAGCTGCAGCTGCCAGTAACAGAGTCGGCCAGCCAATCATCAGACTCACCCCATCCTCAACGAACTCCCCCATGCGCCGGTTACACAACCGCGCCCATCGTTTTTACGCACGGCAGCCGGTCCTGTTTCTGACTTCTCGTTCTGGGGACAAAATGAGACGTGCTGAAAGCAAGAAGGGCGCCGTTGTCAGACAGAGGCGCCCTTGGGATAACCGAGTCTCTGGTGCGTCCTAGCCCGGATTATGCAAGAGATCTGAATCCGAGTGAGATTTGGGTCCAGAAAAAAAGCCGTAGCTCTCTGATATAAAAGGGTTTACATAAAAACAACCCTAAACAGGAGCTACGGCTATGTTGAAAACAGTCTGCCAGAATACCCTGCCATTTCACAGCCACAGAGACATCACAGCTCGTTTTGATGGGGGGAGCCTCACTTCCGACGCAGGATGGTTGTTGTTTGGATCGCTGGATCGGCAACATCGATTGTGCGAGGGCTTCAGTTCGTGTATTGCGGAAAGCCGGGACCGACGCTACATTCGTCATGACCTGTTGAAGTTGATCCGACAACGAGTGTTGCAGATCGTGGCCGGCTACGAAGACTGTAATGACGCCGATACGCTGCGCTCGGATCCGATGCTCAAGACAGTCTGTGATCAGTTGCCCGAGAGCGATCCCGATTTGGCCACCCAGCCGACTTTCTCCCGCTTGGAGAACTCCGTCACCAAGAAGGATCTGATGCGTCTGAGCCGGTGGCTGCTACGCCGTTATGTGCGCTCCCTGAAGAAGAGACGTCCCGCCAAGATCATCCTGGATCTGGACAGTACCGACGACCACACTCACGGCCAACAGGAGTTCGCCTTCTACCACGGGTATTACCGAAACCACATTCTGCATCCTTTGCTGATCTTCGATGCCGCCACGGGAGACCTGGTCTGTGCCGTGTTGAGACCTGGCAACAAGGGGGCTGCCTCTCACATCGTGCCCATTCTGAAGCGCGTCGTGGAGGCCATCCGACAAGCAGTGGGGACGGATGTCGAGATTGAGATTCGGGCCGACAGCGGCTTTGCCACGCCTCGGCTCTACGAGTTCTGTGAAGGTGAAGAGAATCAACTCCAATATGTCATTGGGTTAAGTCGCAACCCTCGCCTGCAGCGAGTGGTCGAGCCCCTGCTGGATTCGACTCGGGAAAGGTTCGTTGAGCGGGAGGAAAAACAGCGTCAGTTTGACGAGTTTCTTTATCGAGCCAACAGCTGGGATCGATCCCGTCGCGTCATTGTCAAAGTGGAGGTCGATCAGCGCGGGATCAATCGTCGCTTTGTGGTCACCAACCGGGACGATCTCTGCTCCCAATCACTTTATGACCACTACACCGACCGAGGGCAGACCGAGAACTTCATCAAGGCCTTTAAGAATCATCTGAGCATGGACCGACTCAGCTGTCATCGATTCCTGGCCAACCAGTTTCGACTCCTCCTGCATGCACTGGCTTACCAGATGTTCGTGCGCCTGCGCGACTATCTGCACGGAACCCCCTGGCACAAGCTCGAAATCGAAACCTTACGTCGTCGTGTCCTCAAGATCGGGGCCCGGATCCGACAAACCACTCGACGCATCTGGGTCCATCTTTCCTCAGCCTTTCCCGAACAACCCCTCTTTCACCTCGTCTTGAGTCGCCTGAACTCCAGCTAGCTTCTCCCAGTTCCCCGAAAAACCGCTTCCGACACTCATCCAGGCCCAGATCTGTCTGAAATTCACTCCCCCAACCACTCAAACGCCTCGCCAACCGATATTCTTCGCAAATCCGCCTGTCACAACTGCCCGCTTCCGAGTTGGGCCACTTCTCGAGCCCTTTTTCAACAGCGGATTACGGTTCTTGCATAATCCGGGCTAGAAGTTCAGCTTTAAGCCAAACTGGATTTCTCGGGCGTCATACTGCTCGATTGCCTTGCCGAAGCGGCTGCTATTGAGACGCGGACGCGGTTGCCAGAAATTCGGGTGATTCAAGAAATTGAAGAACTCGAATCGGATCTGGAGGACCGTCTCTTCGGTGAGCTGGGGAATGCCGACTTCTTTGGGCAGCGAAGCGGTTTCAAGAAGCAAGAGGAGCAGCGGACATGCCAGGAGCATCTATCGGATTATACAATTCAGAGCGTGTCCGCTGAACGCCGCCCCATGGCACTTACCATGAGAGCCCCCAGCAGATAGCCACCGATACAATCCAACGGCCAGTGCACGCCCAGCCAGACACGGGAGACCCCGACAGCCAGGATCAAGAAACCCAGTCCTCCCGCCACAACCGTACGGAGGGAACCAGACTGGTGCCTCCAGGCCAGCAGCAGCAGGTAACCAAAGCATGCCACGAATAGAACGACGTGGCCCGATGGAAAGCCTGGGCTACCGGGATCAGTGTAGGCAGGAAACAACATCCCTCCGGGTCGCGGTCGATCGATCAGGTGCTTCAAAACAAAATTGGTCAAGGAAGCTCCCCCGACACCTGCCAGAAGGATCCAGCACTGCGAGACTAGGCCTGCCTTCCACAGGAAGAGCGCCAGGATCGGGACCATCAGAAACGGCAAATAACCACTGCCGATCCAGGATACGGCTCTCAGGATCCACCCAACAAAGGGTTCCTGCACCCCGTAAATCCAGCCGGCCAGCTGAATCTCCCAGAGGAAAGGCGATCCCCTCCAGGCCAGCAGGCAGGTGAACAGAAAGAGTATGCCCGCCCCCGCCAGAAGCAGCCGTCCTGATCTTGACAAATGTCCCCCTCTTTTGGATCCGCACTGCTTGCGACTTTCTGAAGGGCTGTTGACAGCCTAGCCCGGATTATGCAAGAACCGTAATCCGCTGTTGAAAAAGGGCTCGAGAAGTGGCCCAACTCGGAAGCGGGCAGTTGTGACAGGCGGATTTGCGAAGAATATCGGTTGGCGAGGCGTTTGAGTGGTTGGGGGAGTGAATTTCAGACAGATCTGGGCCTGGATGAGTGTCGGAAGCGGTTTTTCGGGGAACTGGGAGAAGCTAGCTGGAGTTCAGGCGACTCAAGACGAGGTGAAAGAGGGGTTGTTCGGGAAAGGCTGAGGAAAGATGGACCCAGATGCGTCGAGTGGTTTGTCGGATCCGGGCCCCGATCTTGAGGACACGACGACGTAAGGTTTCGATTTCGAGCTTGTGCCAGGGGGTTCCGTGCAGATAGTCGCGCAGGCGCACGAACATCTGGTAAGCCAGTGCATGCAGGAGGAGTCGAAACTGGTTGGCCAGGAATCGATGACAGCTGAGTCGGTCCATGCTCAGATGATTCTTAAAGGCCTTGATGAAGTTCTCGGTCTGCCCTCGGTCGGTGTAGTGGTCATAAAGTGATTGGGAGCAGAGATCGTCCCGGTTGGTGACCACAAAGCGACGATTGATCCCGCGCTGATCGACCTCCACTTTGACAATGACGCGACGGGATCGATCCCAGCTGTTGGCTCGATAAAGAAACTCGTCAAACTGACGCTGTTTTTCCTCCCGCTCAACGAACCTTTCCCGAGTCGAATCCAGCAGGGGCTCGACCACTCGCTGCAGGCGAGGGTTGCGACTTAACCCAATGACATATTGGAGTTGATTCTCTTCACCTTCACAGAACTCGTAGAGCCGAGGCGTGGCAAAGCCGCTGTCGGCCCGAATCTCAATCTCGACATCCGTCCCCACTGCTTGTCGGATGGCCTCCACGACGCGCTTCAGAATGGGCACGATGTGAGAGGCAGCCCCCTTGTTGCCAGGTCTCAACACGGCACAGACCAGGTCTCCCGTGGCGGCATCGAAGATCAGCAAAGGATGCAGAATGTGGTTTCGGTAATACCCGTGGTAGAAGGCGAACTCCTGTTGGCCGTGAGTGTGGTCGTCGGTACTGTCCAGATCCAGGATGATCTTGGCGGGACGTCTCTTCTTCAGGGAGCGCACATAACGGCGTAGCAGCCACCGGCTCAGACGCATCAGATCCTTCTTGGTGACGGAGTTCTCCAAGCGGGAGAAAGTCGGCTGGGTGGCCAAATCGGGATCGCTCTCGGGCAACTGATCACAGACTGTCTTGAGCATCGGATCCGAGCGCAGCGTATCGGCGTCATTACAGTCTTCGTAGCCGGCCACGATCTGCAACACTCGTTGTCGGATCAACTTCAACAGGTCATGACGAATGTAGCGTCGGTCCCGGCTTTCCGCAATACACGAACTGAAGCCCTCGCACAATCGATGTTGCCGATCCAGCGATCCAAACAACAACCATCCTGCGTCGGAAGTGAGGCTCCCCCCATCAAAACGAGCTGTGATGTCTCTGTGGCTGTGAAATGGCAGGGTATTCTGGCAGACTGTTTTCAACATAGCCGTAGCTCCTGTTTAGGGTTGTTTTTATGTAAACCCTTTTATATCAGAGAGCTACGGCTTTTTTTCTGGACCCAAATCTCACTCGGATTCAGATCTCTTGCATAATCCGGGCTAGCAAGCGCCCCAGAGAATAGCACGTCTACCATGCTTTCCCTCCAGGTCACTCCCTTCTCTCTCATTCCCTTACTATTCGCGCTCCAGCAAGGGCCTGCGCCTGTGGCCGACACGTTGAGTCTGCCGACTCCCATGGAGCACTACGAAGGATTTGATGCACAGGCTCACGCTCAGACCCTTCTCTCGGACCTGATGAGAACCCACCCCAAGGTACAGGCAGTCCTTCCCACACTTCTGGCTGGAATGACCTCCGGTGAAGCGGAACTTCCGCCCGATTTCTCGGCTCTCCTTTCCGAGCTGCCCTGGGAACGCTGGGAACAGGACATTCTCGAACAGCTGATTCACAACTCGCGAGTCTTGGAGATGATCACGTCAGAGCTCGCAAAGTGGCGACCCTTTGTCCATGACGCGCTCATTTACTTCCTTCATCAACTCGGGCGCGAAGAGGTGCTGAAGAGATTTCTCAGCCAGCTGCAAATCTCAGGCGATGTCAACCGAGGGGGCCGTGTGCTCGAGTTTGCCGCAGGAACGCCTATTCTTCAGAAAATAGGTCAGATAGTAAGTATCCCCCGGCAAAGCCGGGGGCTTTAATCTTGTGAGCCGCTCAAAGCGGACTTGACGTTGCCGCTACCGCGGCCACTTGTGCCACCTACAGGTGGCTTGGCTACAGCAGCCTGAGCTGATCCTGGCGACGATCTTCTGCTTCTTGCCGCCGGATATACTCACGAATCACTTTCTCATCCCGACCCACCGTCGATACGAAGTATCCGCGAGCCCAGAAGTGCTGTCCAACAAAGTTACGCCGACTCTCTGAAAAGTTCCTCGCAATGTGGATGGCGCTTTTCCCTTTGATGTACCCGATCACCTGCGCCACAGAAAACTTTGGCGGAATCGAGATCATCCCGTGCACGTGATCCGGCAGCAGGTGGCCCTCTTCAATCAAGCTTTCCTTCTGCCCAGCCAACCGTCGCAGCACCTGACCGAGATGTCTGCGCAGCTCCCCATAAATCAACTTCTTGCGGTACTTGGGGATGAACACCACATGGTACTTACACTCCCATTTTGTATGCTGTAAGCTCTGGTAGTTACTCATAAAACTCCTTTTCGTGATGCTTTGCTCGGCTCACGGAAGGGAGTTTTTTCACCTATTCCCGGAACTGTCAAACTCTGGCTGCCTCCCCGGCAGAGCCGGGGGGACTCCTTACGGGTCTAGCACGTAACCAAGTAATACCAAAAGATTTCCGTGTCTCCTTACAACAGCTGGAAAACGCTATTCTCACAACAGATGCGGAAACCCTGCGCGCCTTGATTCGGGCCGATCTGGGTGAGGACAGAATCGCTACCTACCAGCTCGAGCTGGCGTCACAGATCCTGGCTGAGGCCAGTGTCGGAGCCGTGATTGCTGGTTCCCTGACCTTACCCGGCGAACCAGGTCCCCGTCCGATTGTTTGTAAGGTGATCAAGCCGGAAGCGGAGAAGGCGCTACGCCAGGAACTGCAAGCCTTCGACTCTCTCGGGGCATACCTGCAGGAAAACAGTGCATTTTATGAGCTCGGAGATTTTCCACTCGCCGATCTCTTCGATGAGATTCGGGACGCGCTTGCCAAAGAGATCCTGGTTGTAGAAGAACAGCGCAACCTGTCGAGAGCAGCAGACTACTATGGCAACAATCCGCGAATTCTCGTGCCCGAGCTATACGAGATCTCGACGCCCAACGTTACCGTCATGGACTTCGTTGAGGGAGTCAAGGTAAGCGAGGCCTTCCCGGGAGATCAGGAAGCACGTGCTACGGTAGCGCGCAGGTTGAGCAACACCCTGACCTACGACGTCATTTTTAATCGCCGGGATCCCTCTGTGCCAATATCGGTGAGACACTTCTTTCCCACTAAATTAGACTAGAGGGCGAGAAGTGGATCACAGGATAATGGAAAACAAGAGCGACAAAAGACTGATGATTTTGGAGGCCTCGGAGCGAAGCGGAGAGGTCTCCAAAATCGCCGTGGAACGGACCGAGCCAGAGAAGGTGCTGCCGCGCCCCGACCCGGAAGTTCCAGCCAAGGCAACCCGTCGCCGATTTTCAGCCCGCTATAAGCTCCGGATCCTGGAGCAGGCCGATGGGTGTGAATCGGGCGAAGTGGGAGCGTTACTGCGCCGAGAAGGGCTTTACTGGTCGAATCTTCAGACCTGGCGACGGCAACGCGCAGAAGGAACTCTGCAGGCGTTGACCCCTCGAAAACGAGGGCGCAAGTCGAAGCCGTTCAATCCTCTGGATGCTCAAGTCAAGCAATTACAAGCTGAGAATCGGAAGCTGCAACGCAAGCTCGAGAAGGCAGAAATCATGCTGGATATCCAAAAAAAAGTCTCGCATCTATTGGGAATCTCTCTGGAGAGCAGCAGCGAGAACGAAGACGAGAGCTGATGGACGAAGCGTTGCATTTCTCGGAAACTCACGGAGTCCGTGTGGGCTCTCAGGCGCTGGGTTTGCCACCGTCAAGCCTCTATCGGAAAAAACGACGGCGGGAACAGCCGGCGGTTGAAGCTCGACCTCGGCCGCCATCCCCACGAGCGTTGAGCCCAGCCGAAAGGGAGGCCGTAGTGGAGGTTCTGCACAGCCAGCAGTTTATCGACAAGGCTCCTGCCGCAGTGTGGGCGGAACTGCTGGACGAAGGGCGTTACTTGTGCTCGATTCGAACCATGTACCGCATTCTGGCCGAACGTTTGGAAGTTAGAGAACGCCGTCGCCAGCGCCGCCATCCCCACTACTCAAAGCCGGAACTTCTGGCCACCGGCCCGAACCAATGCTGGTCATGGGACATCACCAAGCTGAAGGGGCACGTCAAATGGAGCTATTACTACCTCTACGTGATCCTGGATATCTTCAGCCGCTATGTGGTGGGCTGGATGGTGGCCACCCAGGAAAGCTCACGGCTGGCCAAGGTCTTGATCGCCCAGAGCTGCTCCAAACAGGCGATCGAGCCGGGCGATCTCACCCTGCATGCCGATCGTGGGTCGTCGATGAGTTCCAAGGCACTGGCCTTGCTACTGGCCGATCTGGGAGTCACCAAGTCTCACTCTCGGCCTCATGTCTGTGACGACAATCCCTACTCGGAGGCCCAATTCAAGACCCTCAAGTACCGTCCAGAATTCCCGGCTCGTTTAGGCACCATCCAGCAAGCCAGAGACTTTTGTCGGGATTTCTTTGATTGGTACAACCGCCACCATCGTCACTCGGGTATCGGCCTGCATACCCCCGAGGACGTGCACTACCGCTCCGCCGTCGCCACGCGTCGCAATCGAGCCCACGTATTGGAGGCCGCACAGGCACGTTTCCCAGAGAGATTTCCTAACGGCAAACCCGTTCCGCCCCCTCTTCCCGAGGCCGTCTGGATCAACCCTCCCGAAAAGGAGAACTCTTGAGATGAAGCTACAGTAATTTATTCAAAGAAGTGTCTCAAAGTTGTTGACATCTTCCGGATCTCGCCATCTTCCATGGCGACCCGCATGCGGGCAACGTCTATCATGTCACGGCGGGGACCGGGGATCGCTACCGCCTAGCTAGCCCTCCTGGACTGGGGCCTTCTGGGGGAATTCACCCTCCAGGAACGGAAACAGCTTGTCCAGCTCCTGTTCGGTATTCAACTCGGCCACAACAAGAAGCTGAAAAAAAACATTGGAGTTCTCATTGAAGGAGGTCTGCCCGACTCTGAACCAGAACGGGAAAGAATAGATCAAATCATTGAAGATGCTCAGAACTCACTCTCGGGGCAGGGCTCGTTCGTTCTTCTGGAGGCGATCTCGGCCGAGCTGGCGAAACAGGGCTATGAAGTACCCTTTAATCTGGCTCTGTTCGTCAAATCGCAGCTTACCATCAGCGGCATCCTTCACGAACTGGATCCGGAGCTTAGCCAGGATCAGCTGGTCATGAAGCAGCTCAGCGCCCAGGTCATGAAAGAGTTCCCCAGGCGTTTTCTCTACACTCTTTCTGTCGTCAAATGGAATTCTCGTGATTTTGACAGCCTTCTTTCCAACGGGGATGTGATGGGATATCAAGCCAGGAAAATCGGACGCACTTTCCGTAAGGTATTCGGGTTTCCGGCGAGAGCATTCAACCCATGATCCGCCCACTTTCTCTAGAACTCCTGTCCATCCGCCTGGCGGCCCTGTTGACGCCGGGTTGTCTGCTGCTGGCTTCCGCCTCACTCCTGGCTCTCAATGAGAAAGAGCCGGTTGCGGAGGGCTTCAAGTTCAAGCTTCCAGGTTCAGAAAAGCCGGTCTACCAGCCGCTGTCCGGAGTTTCCGCCACCCGGGCCCAAAGGCAACCGATGCTGCCGGCCGATCCACCGGAGTTCGTGAGCCCCTCGCTGAAGGAGTTTCCTTCTGCCCTGCTGCACAGCTTTGCCGGTCTGCTTGACTCCGACAACGTGAACGGCCCGACGGTCATCGGAACCTGGGCTGCAGGAGCCGCGATTCTGGCTGATGAAAGTATCAAAAACTATTTTGAAAGCCCCCGACGAGCCAAAGCAGTCGGGGAGATTGGAGATGTGCTGGGCAATGGATTCTTCCTGGCCGGAGTTACCGGCGCACTTGTGGCCGCCAGCTACACCGGCGAGAACCAGAAACTCCGGGCCATGAGTTTTAGCCTAGCCGAGGGTTTCGTCATGAGCGAGATCATTGTTCATTCCGTCAAGGCGGCCACGAAGCGGGACCGCCCGAGCGGGCAGAACCAACAGTCTTTTCCTTCCGGCCATACGTCTGCCACGTTCACCTATGCCACCGTGATCTCCCACTACTATGGGGTCAGGGCCGGGATTCCCGCCTTCGCAGTTGCCTCACTGGTTGGATTCAGCCGCATCGAGAAGAACAAACACCACCTCAGTGACGTGATTGCGGGGGCCACCCTGGGCTACCTGATCGGCCGAACCGTAGTGAAGGTGACCGATCGCCGCGCCACGCGCAAGAGCATGACCGTGACTCCACTTATGGGACAGGAAACGACAGGCGTCTCGGTTCGCTGGACCTGGTAAGATCCGGGCCTCTCTTTGCTCGGCCCGGCGTTCAAAGTTGCAAGTTCAACATTCAACCTGGAACTTTCAACCGGGAGCAACGAACGCCGTGAGTTACTCCCTCCCGACCATCTCCCGGTCGACCATCAGCAGGGCGACGGTATCGTCTCCCACCATTTTGAGTTGGGCCAGAATATCACCGGCTGTTTTTTCCTCTTCCACCTGCTCTGTAATGAACCATTGCAGTTCCACCGCGGTCGCATTGTCACGCTCCTCCAGGGCAGCTCGATACGCCTCGTCGATGCTTTTTGTGACCTTTTTTTCGTGCTCCAGAACAGCTTGGAACATCTCCCGGGGCGATCCGAAGCCTGCGGGCGGCCGGTCGATCTCACGCAGTTCGACATGTCCTTCCCGGCTGAGCAGAAAGTCAAAAAGGCGCAGCGCGTGGACTCTTTCTTCCTCAGCCTGAGCCCGCAACCAACCCCCAAAGCCCGGCAAATTCAGTTCTTCACAATAGGACGACATAGCCAGATAAAGATACGAAGCCTGGAATTCAGCCTGGATCTGCTCATTCAGGATTTCATTCATTTTCGCGGAAAGCATTCCCTTCTCCTTTAATGTTTCTTTCTCATCTGCCTGCACGACAGGCACCGTAAATCGTTTTACAACGGCTCCAGGATACCGTTTACAGTGTCTGACATCAACCCATAAGATATTGAAAACAAGGGACTTAGATGAACATGAATTTCAATTTCAATCTATCTGGATCCTGGGCAGTCTCCTGACATATGCTATCGTTTGTCGCTCCGGTGTAAGGACTGAGCTTCATAAATACCGTATTTATGAAACGCAGTACCAAGGACAACGGCTATGGGAGAGGAAAAGAAGACCGAAGCCCAGGACCCCAAGGGAGATCCAACCCGCACCCCCTCGGCAGCTCCGGGCCTGGTTCTGATATCCGAGGTTCTTCCAGACATGCTGCCGATTCTGGGTGTCCGTCTGCGCCCGTATTTCCCCGGTTTTACGGCTCCCCTGGCGGTCACGGGGGAACATCTGGAGCGCATTCAGGAGGTGATGGAAGGCCCCGATCAAGCCATCGGCCTGGTGCTGGTTAAAGACGCAGAGGCCGACGAGTCGCCCGAGAATCTTTATCACGTGGGCGTGGCTGCCAAGATAGTGAAAGCGGTGCAGGCGGACTCCGACACGGCCCATGTTCTCTTGAACTGCCTGGCGCGCTTCACCATACAGGAACTGAAAGAGTCCAACCAGAGTTGGACCGCACTGGTCAAGTACCACCACGAGCCGGAGTTGACGGTCAACGAGGAGCTGAAGGCCTATTCCATGGCCATTGTAGCGACCCTCAAAGAGCTTGTTCAACTAGACCCTCTGCAGTCGGAAGCCATTAAGCTCTTTCTCAACCGCTCAGCCATGGAAGATCCCGGAAAGCTGGCTGACTTTTCTGCTGCCCTGACCACCGCGAGTCCTGAGGAGCTCCAGCAAGTCCTCGAGACGTTTGATGTGCGCAGCCGCATCGACAGGGTCTTGCTTCTGCTCCGCAAAGAACTCGAGATGTCCAGGCTCAAACAGAAAATCACGGATCAGATTGAAGACCAGATGAGCGAACGCCAGAGGGAGTTCTTCCTGCGGGAGCAGCTGAAGGCAATCAAGCAGGAGCTGGGAATTGAAAAGGAAGGTAAGACCTCTGAGATTGAACGCTTTCAGGAGCGACTGCGGGTGCTCTCACCCGATCCGGAAGCCGTCAAAGTGATCTCAGAAGAAATGGAGAAATTGAGTTTTCTGGAGCCGGCGTCTCCAGAATATGCGGTCACGCGAAACTACCTGGACTGGCTGACCGCATTGCCCCTGGGGCAAACTGAGCAAAGATTCGTATCAGCTCGTGCGAGCCCGTAAAATCCTGGATCGTGATCACTACGGACTGGAGGACGTGAAAGACCGCATTATCGAGTTCATCGCCGTAGGCAAGATGAAGGGAGATATCTCGGGGTCAATCCTCTGCCTGGTGGGTCCACCGGGAGTTGGCAAGACCTCGATTGGAAGGAGCATTGCCGAGGCACTCGACCGCAGATTCTACCGCTTTTCTCTGGGGGGAATGCGAGACGAGGCGGAAATCAAGGGACACCGCAGAACTTACATCGGCTCTATGCCTGGCAAGTTTCTTCAATCGCTGAAAACCGCGGGCACGTCGAATCCCGTCATCATGCTAGATGAGATTGACAAGGTCGGCGCTTCATTTCAAGGTGACCCTGCCTCCGCTCTTCTCGAAGTTCTCGATCCTGAGCAGAACTCGTCTTTTCGCGACCACTATCTGGATGTCCCCTTCGATTTGTCCAACGTTCTCTTCATCTCGACAGCCAACCAGATGGATACCATCCCTTTGCCCCTCCTTGATCGCATGGAAATCATCCGACTCTCTGGCTACATTCCGGAAGAGAAGCTGGAGATTGCCCGCAGGCATCTGATTCCGCGCGCCCTCGAGAGCCATGGCCTCATCAGAAAACAGGTCCGAATCACAAAGGCCGCCCTGCGAGGGATCGTCGACGGCTATGCACGGGAGGCGGGAGTTCGGGATCTTGAAAAACAGATCAAGAAAATCCTGCGCAGATCGGCAATCAGTCTTGCCAAGGCCCCGACTGACACAGTGAGCGTGCGAAAGGACAATGTCCACGAGTTTCTGGGAGAACCCCACTTCAAAAGAGAAGCAATGACTGCCGGGACACCCGGTGTCGTGACCGGCCTGGCCTGGACCAATCTTGGGGGAGCCACTCTTCATATTGAGGCGACGGCAACTCCCAGCAAGAGCAGCGGTTTCAAGCAAACCGGGCAACTCGGAAGTGTCATGGTCGAAAGCTCCGAGATTGCCTACTCGTACGTGATGTCACACCTCTCCGAATACGGAGTCCGGGAAGATTTCTTCGACGAGCATTTTGTCCACCTCCATGTCCCGGCCGGGGCAACACCCAAGAACGGGCCTTCAGCTGGAATCACGATGGCCGCAGCTTTGATTTCCATGGTGGAGGAGAAAGCCGTCTTGTCCGGGCTGGCCATGACCGGGGAACTGACTCTGACGGGACGTGTTCTTGCCATCGGAGGTCTCAGGGAAAAAGTGATCGCTGCTCGCCGGGCCGGGTGTGGCAAACTGATTTTTCGAAAGGGAATCAAGGTGATTTTGGACGCCTGCCCGACTACCTCAAGAACGGACTGGAGGTACATTTCGCAGATCGTTTCTCCGATGTCTACCGAATTGCCTTCGGCTAGCTTCGTTTCGCGGTCTCACCTGGCAAGACCCAGCCACACACGCTAATGCGCCAACTTCGAAACCTCCTGCCAGGACCGCGCCCGGGCAAGCTCCCAATGGTGGGCTGGTACGACCCCATCCAACTGCTGCGCACGGGAGCTCAGGTTGTGCTGTCGGCTAGGTGGGGCCCTCGGAAAAACCGACCGGGAGTGCCCTCTGATGCAATAAGAGGAGACCCGCCTTTTATTGACTACAGCTCCCATGCACTCAGCCCCTTTCATATCGACTATGTTGCGGACTGCGGGGACGGGTGGAGATCGACTTATTCAGTCGCCTACTCTCTGGTTCTGGAGCAGAAGCTCCGCAGAAATCGCCAGGCTGTCACGCTCCCCAGGGCAGAGATCTTGGTCCTCGGGGGCGACCTGGTTTACCCCCTATGCCGAAGACGGGGCCTACGAGCAGAGATTAGTCAAGCCTTATTCTGACGCTCTCCCCCGGGTTCCGGAGCCCCAACCCGAGGTCCTGGCCATTCCCGGCAACCATGACTGGTATGACGGACTCGTCTGGTTCCGTCGCCTGTTCTGCTCGGGAGGTGACTTTGCAGCCTGGAAGACGCGCCAATCCTGCAGTTATTTTGCAGCGCGCTTGCCGTACAACTGGTGGATTCTGGGCCTTGACACCAGGCTACGAAAGGACATTGATGCCCGTCAGGCTCGATACTTTCACTCGATCCTTGACCAGATGACACCCTCGGATCGAGTGATCATTTGTTACCCTGAGCCTCCATGGCTACGTCCCTCATCCGCTTCCTCCCCTCACATCGAGGGACGCGTGAAGAAGCTGGAGGCCAGGCTGAAAGACTCCCACCAGCTTATCGAGTTGTCGGGAGACATCCATAATTACCAGCGGTCCTCGCAAGGGGATCGTCACCGCGTGGTGTGTGGAACAGGTGGTGCCTTTCTCCATCCTACACACTTTGTCGGGAGGGCGGCGCTGCCCGACGGTTATCGGCACGAGGAATGCTACCCCGGATTATGCAAGAGATCTGAATCCGAGTGAGATTTGGGTCCAGAAAAAAAGCCGTAGCTCTCTGATATAAAAGGGTTTACATAAAAACAACCCTAAACAGGAGCTACGGCTATGTTGAAAACAGTCTGCCAGAATACCCTGCCATTTCACAGCCACAGAGACATCACAGCTCGTTTTGATGGGGGGAGCCTCACTTCCGACGCAGGATGGTTGTTGTTTGGATCGCTGGATCGGCAACATCGATTGTGCGAGGGCTTCAGTTCGTGTATTGCGGAAAGCCGGGACCGACGCTACATTCGTCATGACCTGTTGAAGTTGATCCGACAACGAGTGTTGCAGATCGTGGCCGGCTACGAAGACTGTAATGACGCCGATACGCTGCGCTCGGATCCGATGCTCAAGACAGTCTGTGATCAGTTGCCCGAGAGCGATCCCGATTTGGCCACCCAGCCGACTTTCTCCCGCTTGGAGAACTCCGTCACCAAGAAGGATCTGATGCGTCTGAGCCGGTGGCTGCTACGCCGTTATGTGCGCTCCCTGAAGAAGAGACGTCCCGCCAAGATCATCCTGGATCTGGACAGTACCGACGACCACACTCACGGCCAACAGGAGTTCGCCTTCTACCACGGGTATTACCGAAACCACATTCTGCATCCTTTGCTGATCTTCGATGCCGCCACGGGAGACCTGGTCTGTGCCGTGTTGAGACCTGGCAACAAGGGGGCTGCCTCTCACATCGTGCCCATTCTGAAGCGCGTCGTGGAGGCCATCCGACAAGCAGTGGGGACGGATGTCGAGATTGAGATTCGGGCCGACAGCGGCTTTGCCACGCCTCGGCTCTACGAGTTCTGTGAAGGTGAAGAGAATCAACTCCAATATGTCATTGGGTTAAGTCGCAACCCTCGCCTGCAGCGAGTGGTCGAGCCCCTGCTGGATTCGACTCGGGAAAGGTTCGTTGAGCGGGAGGAAAAACAGCGTCAGTTTGACGAGTTTCTTTATCGAGCCAACAGCTGGGATCGATCCCGTCGCGTCATTGTCAAAGTGGAGGTCGATCAGCGCGGGATCAATCGTCGCTTTGTGGTCACCAACCGGGACGATCTCTGCTCCCAATCACTTTATGACCACTACACCGACCGAGGGCAGACCGAGAACTTCATCAAGGCCTTTAAGAATCATCTGAGCATGGACCGACTCAGCTGTCATCGATTCCTGGCCAACCAGTTTCGACTCCTCCTGCATGCACTGGCTTACCAGATGTTCGTGCGCCTGCGCGACTATCTGCACGGAACCCCCTGGCACAAGCTCGAAATCGAAACCTTACGTCGTCGTGTCCTCAAGATCGGGGCCCGGATCCGACAAACCACTCGACGCATCTGGGTCCATCTTTCCTCAGCCTTTCCCGAACAACCCCTCTTTCACCTCGTCTTGAGTCGCCTGAACTCCAGCTAGCCCGGATTATGCAAGAGATCTGAGCCAGAAAAAAGGCCGTAGCTCTCTGATATAAAAGGGTTTACATAAAAACAACCCTAAACAGGAGCTACGGCAATGTCAAAAACAGTCTGCCAGAATACCCTGCCATTTCACAGTCACAGAAACATCACGGCTCGTTTTGATGGGGGAAGTCTCACTTCCGACGCAGGATGGTTGTTGTTTGGATCCCTGGATCGGCAACATCGATTGTGCGAGGGCTTCAGTTCGTGTATGGAAAGCCGGGACCGACGACATTCCATGACCTGTTGAAGTTGATCCGACAACGAGTCAGATCGTGGCCGGCTACGAAGACTGTAATGACGCCGAGATCCGATGCTCAAGACTGATCAATCCCGATCACTTTCTCCCGCTTGGAGAACTCCGTCACCAAGAAGGATCTGATGCGTCTGAGCCGGTGGCTGCTACGCCGTTATGTGCGCTCTGAAGAAGAGACGCCCAGCAAGATCATCCTGGATCTGGACAGTACCGACGACCACACTCACGGCCAACAGGAGTTCGCCTTCTACCACGGGTATTACCGAAACCACATTCTGCATCCTTTGCATCTTCGATGCCGAACGGGCGACCGGTCTTGCCGAGTTGAGACCTGGCAACAAGGGGGCTGCCTCTCACATCGTGCCCAGAAGCGCGTCGTGGAGGCCATGACAAGCAGTGGGGACGGATGTCGAGATTGAGATTCGGGCCGACAGCGGCTTTGCCATCGGCTCTACGAGTTCTGTGAAGGTGAAGAGAATCAACTCCAATATGTCATTGGGTTAAGTCGCAACCCTCGCCTGCAGCGAGTGGTCGAGCCCCTGCTGGATTCGACTCGGCTGCAGTTCGTTGAGCGGGAGGAAAAACAGCGTCAGTTTGACGAGTTTCTTTATCGAGCCAACAGCTGGGATCGATCCCGTCGCGTCATTGTCAAAGTGGAGGTCGATCAGCGCGGGATCAATCGTCGCTTTGTGGTCACCAACCGGGACGATCTCTGCTCCCAATCACTTTATGACCACTACACCGACCGAGGGCAGACCGAGAACTTCATCAAGGCCTTTAAGAATCATCTGAGCATGGACCGACTCAGCTGTCATCGATTCCTGGCCAACCAGTTTCGACTCCTCCTGCATGCACTGGCTTACCAGATGTTCGTGCGCCTGCGCGACTATCTTCACGGAACCCCCTGGCACAAGCTCGAAATCGAAACCTTACGTCGTCGTGTCCTCAAGATCGGGGCCCGGATCCGACAAACCACTCGACGCATCTGGGTCCATCTTTCCTCAGCCTTTCCCGAACAACCCCTCTTTCACCCAGATCGTCTTGAGTCGCCTGTCAACTCCAGCTAGCTTCTCCCAGTTTCCCGAAAAACCGCTTCCGACACTCATCCAGGCCCAGATCTGTCTGAAATTCACTCCCCCAACCACTCAAACGCCTCGCCAACCGATATTCTTCGCAAATCCGCCTGTCACAACTGCCCGCTTCCGAGTTGGGCCACTTCTCGAGCCCTTTTTCAACAGCGGATTACGGTTCTTGCATAATCCGGGCTACCCTGATCGGCGCGTGTCCCGGGTCCTGAGTTTGGTCAACTTCTTGTTCGCGCTCAGAAACCCCAGATTTGGAATGCTCGCTGCCACCGTCTACGTACTCCTGATCTCAGCGAGCGCTGCCAGCCCAATCGGTCTCTCTCTCTACCTTCTCCTGGTTGCCGGGTGTGTTTTCTTTGCCGACAGTTCAACGCGCTGGTTCCGCTGGGTTGCCGGCACCTCTCACGCAGTGCTTCATGCCGCGGCGGGCTGGATTCTCCTTTGGTGCAGTTCCCGCGTCGCTTTGTCCTGGCTCAACCTCCAGCCGGGATCAATGGCCCATTACCTGACTGTCGGGGCTCTCTTTGCTGGTGGTGCGTGGGCCCTGGGCTCCACCATTGTGGGACTCTACCTGTTCTCGTCTCTCAACCTATTCGGAAGACACTTGAACGAATCGTTCAGCGCCCTTCGCATAGAGGACTGGAAGGGCTTCTTGCGGATTCGGATCGGTCCAGATGGCTCACTGGAGGGATTTTTCTTTGGAATTGACCGGGTTCCTCGACGGTGGCGGCGCAACCCGGCAGAAAAAGGTCCGGTCTGGCTGCCTCGCGGTGGCGACTCCCTGGCGCGCCTGGTGGATCATTTCCAGGTCGGCGCCCAGGAGGGCACCGCGCCCCGTTAGAAGGACGCGGCCCAGTTGGTTCAAGAAGAGGAGTGGCGGCGCGTTCAGGTCTTGGGGACGCTCAGGTAACCAACCACGAACTTCTTATCCACTCGATTGACCAGAACCTCATAGGGCTTCTTCTGGCCTTCGACGTAAAAGAAGATTGGTTCGTTGATACTGACTCGCTTCTTACTGATGCGTCGCCCATCAGCCACGATCTCCACGTGGTAGCGTTGGTTCTTGAAATCGGTATTCTTTAGCTGCATGGAGACGTTGAACACCTTCATGACGCCCCCGCTTCGCTGCAGCTCGAAATTGTAGTAGTCCCGATCCAGAGAGCGCTTGACTCCGCCGATTTCCTCGGCATTAGCATCGACCTTGGTAACCAGCGAACCCAGCGAATCCCGATTACTTGCGATTTCAGCACGGTCGGCTTGGGCCGCTGTCTCGAGACCGGAGAGATTGGTGTTGGTTTCGTCCAGCCGCGTATTGACCGCACCTACCTGCTGTTCCAATCCGTCGGTTTTCTGCTGCAGCTCATTCTTCAGCGCGCCGACTTCCTCCTGATCAGCCTTGCCAATCGCCATCGCCTCGAGCTCTTTTTCCTGCTCGGCCTGGTTGCTTCGCAGATTGGAATAGAGCTTCTGGTAGCGACCAATCTCACGGCTCTGAGCCCCCAGTTGGGACTCGCTCTTATTCAGTCCCGTCTGCAGTTGCCCGATCTTTTCCTCGGAAGTCTCCAGCTGCTCGCTTACCGTGACAAGTTGCTCCTGGCTGGACTCCAGCCGGGTGTTCATAGCAACGAGCTGCTGCTGTGACTGGTAAAGAAAATAAGCGAGTGCGATCAGTCCAACTGCAAAGAGGACACCCACAATGTATACCCAGTAGTTCTTTCCCTCATCACCCGAACCGGAGCCACTCTCACGGGCCGGCCGGCCCTTGCTCCGTATTCGATCCATCAGGGGATCTTCGTACTGTTTGTTGTCATCGGATCCGTCCATTTTCTCCTCCACTGAGAAGTCCAAAGACTCCGTTCTTGTTCCCGTTTTTGCTATCCATTATAGAGTCCCGACCGACAAAAAGGTTTCACAGTGCGATCAGCCGAGGCCCGCATTTGAGCAAGCTATCCCTATGATAGTATCACCCTCCGATGTCTGCAAAAGTGATTTTGCCGGTTCTTTTGATCGCGGTCAGTTTACCGGCCCTGATTTTCTATAGCATCTTCTTTGGCGGCCCCCGCCCCGAAATGAAACCGATCGCAAATTTTGAAAACTACCAGAGAGAGATCACTCGTTTGTCCAACTCTCGCTACCAGGTACTGGGAGTCATCGACGAAGGAGGTTCGCTACGGGTGAATGTCTGGTTCCAGGATCCTCCATCGGGGCGGTTGGATGTTCGCATCCAGACACTCAATACTCTCTACGATGTTCAGTCCATTGTAGGCCAGGAGCTCTCGGCCAGCGTGTGGATCTATCGGGCTCCGGCCCCTGAGCGTGCTGCTCTCCAGGGATTGGCCTTTTTCCGCGCCCTTACCGGACAGACCGTGTTTAAGCACGCCGATGAGCTGCCGTGAGTGCCAGGAAAACGCCCCTCCACGAACTTCACAAAAGCTATGGTGCGCGTATGGTGGAGTTTGCCGGCTGGGAGATGCCCGTTCAATATCACGGAGCTCTCCCGGAACACCAGGCTGTCCGCACGGCCGCCGGAGTCTTTGACGTCAGCCATATGGGAGAGATCGAGGTCGAGGGCCCGGATGCGGAAGCGTTGCTCCAGAAACTGACCTGCAATGATGTCGGGAATCTGTCGGTCGGACAGGCCCAGTATTCCGCTCTGCTTTATCCGACCGGGGAGTTTCTCGACGATATCGTCCTTTACCGCTTCTCGGAGACCCACTTCATGTTGTGCGTCAACGCTGCCAACCGGCAGAAGGATCTGGACTGGATCCTCGGGCACCTGGAGGGTGACACCAGGGTTTCCGATGAGAGTGATGGCTACGTGCAGCTGGCGGTCCAGGGGCCAAACTCACCACAGCTTCTGGCGGATCTGGCAGGGCAAGACTTGTCCGGCCTTCGCTACTACTGGTTCTTGAGAGGAACGGTCAGTGGGCATGAGGCCATCATTTCGAGAACCGGCTATACCGGCGAGGCCGGATACGAACTCTATATCTCACGCCGGTCAGGAATCGCCGTATGGGAGGCCCTCTTCGAGGCTGGGGGTCGCTATGGTTTACAACCCGCGGGGTTGGCAGCCAGAAACACTCTGCGGCTGGAGATGAGATATGCCCTCTATGGGAACGATATCAGTGACCAAACAACTCCCCTGGAGGCCGGCCTGGCCTGGATTGTGAAGCTGGACAAAGGGGATTTCATAGGCAGGGAAGCTCTGCTCAGCCAGCATCAGACAGGGGTGTCCCGAAAGCTGGTTGGATTTGAGATGACGGGGCGGGGCGTGGCTCGTGATCACTACCCTGTATTCGTGTCGGGCAGGCAAACCGGAGAGGTCACCAGTGGCAGTTATTCTCCAACATTGCAAAGAGGGATCGGACTGACGTATCTTCCTTCGGATAATTGGTCGGTAGGTCGGGATCTGGAAATCGAGATTCGAGGCAGGAAGGTTCAGGCACGGGTTGCAGAAACACCTTTCTACAAGAAGTCCCGAAAGGACGGGTGATGAATGGAGTATCCTGAGGCTCTTCTGTACACAAGAGATCACGAGTGGATCCGCCACGAGGCAGAGATCGCACAAGTTGGAATCAGCGACCATGCGCAGCAGGAACTGGGAGACGTGGTCTACGTCGAGATTCCCCGGAAGAACGAAGACATCGAGATGGGAGCATCGATGGCGTCTGTTGAATCCGTGAAGGCGGTCTCAGAGGTGTATTCACCCGTCGCCGGTGTGATCGAAGACGCCAATGAGGATCTGGTCGATCACCCCGAAAAGATCAATGAGGATCCCTACGGCGCAGGGTGGATTGCGAAGATACGGCTCTCCGACAGCGGACAACTGGCCAGGCTGATGACAGCCCAAGAATACCGGGCCTACGTCGAAGAAGAATCTTCCAATTGAACACGAGCTGTTTTGTTCACCGACACATCGGGCCGGGATCGGACGACGTCCAGGACATGCTTCGCAGCCTGGGGCTCGCTTCGCTCGACGATCTCATAGAGAGAGCGGTCCCCGAGACGATCCGTGACACCAGGCCCCTTGCCTTGCCCCCGGCCCGAACCGAGACCGAGGTTGTTTCTACTCTCGCTGGTCTTGCCGCACAGAACCAGCTGAAGAAATCGTTTCTCGGGCTCGGGTACTCGGCCACGATCACACCCCCGGTCATTCTCCGAAAATGTTCTGGAGAATCCGGGCTGGTACACCGCCTACACGCCCTACCAGGCGGAAATCTCTCAGGGCCGGATGGAGGCCTTGCTCAATTTTCAGACCCATGGTCATCGATCTCACCGGGATGGCAATCGCCAACGCATCCCTTCTGGATGAGGCGACAGCTGCCGCAGAGGCTGTGAGCTTCTGCCGGTCCCTAGCCGGAAAGCAAGCGGAAGGAAGGGGTGTGTGGGTTTCGACCGACTGCCATCCCCAGACGATCGACGTTGTCCAGACTCGCTCCCGACCACTGGGAGTCAACGTGGTTACTGGTCACTCCGACCACCTGGATGCAACTGAGGATTACTTTGCGATTCTGCTTCAGTACCCGGCCACCGACGGCTCCCTGAGCAACCTGGAGGCACTCGTCGAGCGGGCTCACCGCGACCAGACACTCGTGATTTGCGCCACGGATCTCTTGAGTCTCTGTCTGCTCAAGCCCCAGGGTGAGTTCGGCGCTGATGTGGTAATCGGAAACTCTCAGCGCTTCGGCGTCCCGCTTGGATTTGGCGGACCTCATGCTGCTTTTTTTGCAACCAGGGAGAGATTTCAGAGAAAAATCCCCGGACGAATCGTGGAGTTACACGGGACCGCCACGATCGCTTCGCACTGCGTCTGGCTCTGCAGACTAGAGAACAACACATTCGACGCGAGAAGGCCACCAGCAACATCTGCACGGCCCAGGTTCTGTTGGCCGTGATGGCCAGCATGTATGCCGTCTACCACGGCCCTCGAGGTCTTCAGGCCATTGCCTCTCGGATCCACAATCTTGCCTGCGACCTGGCAGTCGGTCTTCGACAGCGGGGCCACGATGTTATCTGTCCGCGGTTCTTCGATACCATAGCCGTACGGGTCGAAGCAGCTACCCGGGTAGCCCTGCTGCAGGATGCCGCTGCTGCCGGCTATAACCTGAGAGCGATCGATAAGCTGACGGTCGGCATTTCTCTGGACGAGACCGCCTCTCCGGAAGATGTGGAAGCTCTTCTGGAGCTTTTCTCTGAGGGCAATTCTCATGAAGCTGAAAATGACTCTGTGCGAGTCGGAATTCCTGCGAGTCTAAGACGCAGTTCTCCTTATTTGAGTCATCCCGTCTTCAACCGCTACCGATCGGAAACGGAGATGCTCCGGTATCTGCACCGCTTACAGGCTCGAGATCTTTCTCTGACTCATTCTATGATCCCCCTCGGCTCCTGCACCATGAAGCTCAACGCCACGGCGGAGATGCTCCCTATCGGCGAGCCGGGATTCGCCCAGGTGCACCCTTTTGTTCTGCTCCAACAGGTTCCCGGTTATCTCCAGCTCATCCAGGAACTGGAGGAGATGCTCGGCATCGTGACTGGGTTTTCAGCTGTTTCTCTGCAGCCCAATGCCGGGTCGCAGGGCGAGTACACCGGCTTGCTGATGATCCGGCGCTACCATCAGGAAGGCGGTGAAGGACAACGAGATGTCTGCCTTATCCCGAGTTCTGCCCACGGAACCAACCCGGCCAGTGCCGCCATGGCGGGTCTCAGGGTTGTGGTAGTGGCCTGTGATCGGGAAGGCAACATCGACCTTGCTGATCTGGAAGAAAAGGCGCGTGTACACTCCGAGCACCTGGCTGCACTCATGGTGACCTACCCTTCCACTCACGGTGTCTTTGAAGAAGAGATCCGCGCCGTCTGCGACCTCGTACACGGGTACGGCGGGCAGGTGTATCTGGACGGAGCCAACCTGAACGCGCTCCTTGGTGTTAGTCGGCCGGCAGAGTTCGGTCCCGACGTGGCTCATCTGAACCTGCACAAGACCTTCTGTATCCCCCACGGTGGAGGCGGTCCCGGCGTGGGCCCAATCGGTGTGCGGGAACATCTGGCTCCTTATCTCCCTGGGAACATCCTGCACCCGGAAGCCGGATCCGAACGCGGAATTTCCGCCGTCTCGGCAGCCCCCTGGGGTAGTGCCGGTATCCTTCCCATTTCCTGGGCCTACATCGCCCTCATGGGAGCAGCGGGACTCAAACGGGCAACCCAGGTGGCCATCTTGAACGCCAACTACATCGCTTTCCGCCTGCGGCACTACTATCCGATTCTTTTCGCCGGAAAGAACGGCCTGGTGGCCCACGAGTGCGTCATCGATCTCAGACACTTCAAGAAGAGCGCCGGAATCGACGTGGACGATGTGGCCAAGCGCCTGATGGATTACGGCTTTCATGCGCCCACCATGTCGTTCCCTGTCCCGGGCACCTTCATGATCGAGCCCACGGAGAGCGAATCGAAGGAAGAGCTGGACCGCTTCTGCGAGGCGATGATGCAGATCAGAGAGGAGATACGGGACGTTGAAGAAGGACTTTCCGATCGCGAACGGAACCCGCTCAAGAATGCTCCCCACACCGCCGAGACCCTGATCTCCGATGATTGGGATGAACCCTACTCCCGGGAAACCGCAGCCTACCCTCTTTCCTGGGTTCGGGAGCGGAAATTCTGGCCGGCGGTGGGGCGGGTGGACAATGCCTACGGAGATCGCAACCTGATGTGTGTCTGCCCTACACTGGAGAGTTACCTTGACGACTGAAACATCTGCTCGGATAGAATGCCCGGGTGGAACCCGACACAATCAGGAGTTCTCAGAACCCCCGGTTTAAACTCTGGAAGTCGTACATTAAGTCGCCCGAACTCCCGGACTGCCCCTGGATTGCTGTCGAGGGTCAGAAGCAGGCTCTTGATCTGAGTTCGAAACACACGATCGCACTGCTTCTCTACTCGGATGAGAACTCCATTGCTCAAATTGCGGACAGGCAAGCTCCCCGCCGTGTCCGTCTCCCCTCGGATCTCTTGTCACGGCTTTCCAGAGTCCAAAGTCATCAGGGAGTCATTGCCTTTCTGGAGAAGCCGGTCTGGAGTTGGGATGATGTTTCGGAATGGATCCTCTACCTCGAGGGGATACAGGATCCAGGCAATCTCGGGACGCTTCTGCGGACTGCCCGGGCGACCGGCCTCTTTTCGCTTGCCGCAGACCTCGGCACAGTTTCCTTCTTCAATTCGAAGGTCGTGCGGGCGTGCTGTGGAGCGTTGTTCCAGGTGCCCTTTCTGGAGGGTGTTCCCCTGGCAGAATTGAAGCGGCGAAACTACCAACTCATTGCCGCCTCTCCTTCCGGCAGGGAGAGTCTCTTGGACCAGCAATTCACTCCTAGAACCGCTTTTCTCCTCGGGAACGAAGGCCGAGGCATGACCCGAAAGGCTCTGGAAATGTCTGACGACGCTTTTCGGATTCCCATGGAGACAGGAAGCGATAGCCTGAACGCGTCTGTTGCGGGATCGCTTATCATGTACCAGGTATACCTTAGCAGTTAGAGACCCCAAGGAATGCGCCAGGACCTGTTCTTCAGCGATGAGTCACCTTCATCTCCGCAGGAAGTCGCACCGCTGGCCGAACGGATGCGACCCCGTTCGCTGTCGGAAGTGGTCGGTCAGGAAGCCCTCTTGTCCGAAGGCAGGTTTCTGCGTCGTGTCATCGATCAGGATCAGGTTCCGTCATTGATCTTGTGGGGCCCTCCCGGTGTCGGGAAAACGACGGTTGCAAGAGTGATCGCTGGAGCGACGGGGGCGCATTTCGTTGCCCTCAGTGCTGTTTTTTCCGGAGTGAAAGAGGTGAAGCAGATCCTTAAGCAAGCCGAATACCAGCAGCGGGCCTTCTCCCGGTCTACAATCCTCTTTGTAGATGAGATTCACCGCTTTAACAAGGCACAACAGGACGCCTTTCTGCCTCACGTCGAAAAGGGCTCGATCACACTGATTGGGGCGACCACCGAGAACCCTTCCTTTGAAGTGATCTCACCTCTGCTCTCGAGATCCAGGGTGGTCGTGCTCGAATCCCTGTCAGAGCTTGATCTGATGCAGCTGCTCAAGCGGGCCCTGCAGGAAGCAGAGCGAGGTCTCGGGTCCCTGCACTTGTCATGCAGTGACGAAACCCTTGGGCTGATTGCTACCCATGCCAACGGCGATGCGCGCGTTGCTCTCAACGCTTTGGAAGTCGCCGCCAGCCTGATCGACTCTGAAAGTGATCCCACCCTGACGCCCGAGATCGTGCAGGAAGCCCTCCAGAAAAAGACCCTTCTCTATGACAAATCCGGTGAAGAGCACTTCAATTTGATTTCGGCCCTGCACAAGTCGCTTCGTAACAGTGACCCGGACGCCGCCCTCTACTGGCTGGCCCGAATGCTGGAGGCGGGAGAGGATCCCCTCTATGTAGCTCGTCGGATGATCCGCTTTGCCTCCGAGGACGTCGGTCTGGCCGACCCCGGGGCGCTTGGGAGGGCCATCGACGGCCTTCGCGCCTTTCAGTTCATCGGGCTTCCGGAGGGTAAGCTGGCACTCGCCCAGGTCGCCATCGACCTGGCTCTGGCTGCGAAGTCCAATTCCGTTTACCGAGCCTACGCCAGGGCGGTCGCTGATGTGGACTCAACTCGAAACGATCCCGTACCGCTGCACCTCAGGAATGCTTCTACAGGCTTGATGAAGGGACTTGGTTGCGGGGCCGGCTATGAATACGCCCATGATGATCCCGACGCCATAACAGCCATGTCCTGCTTGCCTGAAAACCTCAGTGGAAGAAGCTACTATAGGGCGACCGATCATGGCCATGAAGTTCTACTTAAACGAAGGCTCGAAGAGGTCAGAAAAATGGCCGGGGCCCGGAAAACCAGGGCCACCTGAAGCGGCAGCGACAATCAGATCGGGAAGGAGGCTGCTCCCTCTAACGCTGTTATGGAAGAAGCTGTTCACCAACTCATTTCCTCCCTGGCCTGGCCCGTCCTAGTTCTGACAATCGTTGCCGCGCTTGGTCTGCTGGCCAAGGGAGCTGATTGGCTTGTCGACCAGGCCGTCTTGCTTTCGGCCCGGTCAGGCATTCCCAAAGTTGTGGTGGGAGCGACCATCGTGAGTCTGGGGACCACGACCCCTGAGGCGGCGGTTTCCGTCCTGGCAGCGGTGCAGGGCAAGCCTGGCCTGGCGCTCGGCAACGCCGTCGGTTCCATTATTTGCGACACGGGGCTCATCCTCGGCGTGGCCTGCCTGATCAGTCCCCTTCCACTGGACCGGAAGATTGTGAATCGGCAGGGCTGGATCCAGATAATCTGCGGCGCGATGCTGGTTCTGGCCTGTCTGCCCTGGACTGGCCTGGACACGGTACTCACCAGTGGGGGGAGTCTGGCTCAGAATAGCGGCCTGTTCTTTCTAGTGCTGCTGGCCGCCTACCTTTGGACTTCGGCGGCGTGGGCGAAGAGAAAGTCGCCTTCATTTTCACCAGAGTCCCTCGAGTTGAATGGCGGAAGCAGCCTCGTGATTCTGGTGCGACTGCTTCTTGCCGTTGGGCTCGTAGTCGGGGCATCCTGGATTCTCATTCCAGCCGTAAGTGAGGCCGCCAGCCGCATGCACGTCCCGGAAAGTATCATCGCCGCCACTTTGGTCGCTTTTGGAACATCCCTTCCCGAGCTGGTAACGGCTGTGACGGCGGCACGGCAGGGGCACGGCGAGCTGGCCGTCGGCAACGTTATCGGAGCGGACATCCTCAACGTCCTTTTTGTAGCGGGAGCGGCGGCGGCGGTTACTCCGGCAGGCCTGCCGGCCCCGGCTCATTTTTTCTCTCTCTACTTCCCATCCATGTTGTTTCTCCTGCTGGTTCTACGGATTGGGATTTTTGTCTGTAAGGATCGGCTCACCCGGCCTTTCGGCACGATTCTGCTGGCCTCCTACGTAGCCGTCACGATCCTGAGCTACGTGGGGCGGTGACACAGCCTACTCTCCCCGGGTGTTTCGGGCCACGGAGGGTCCTCCTCCGTTGATTCGAGAACGCATGGTCTTGTAGATTGGCGGTCGACGAACTTCGCTCAAGCTTCTGAATAAAACCGAGGCTCAGACGTAATACCCGTGTCCAAGAACGATCTTGGTATAACAGAGGAGGAGCTGTTGCAGCAGGCTGCAGCGGGCACCAGAGAAGCTTACGGTCTCATCTTCAAGCTCCATCGAGACAGAGCCTACGGATTGGCCTTTCACTATACGAAAAATAAAGAAGACGCCATGGACGTTGTCCAGGACGCTTTCATGCGGGCTTATCTGAACCTGAATAAGTTCGACTTCCGGCGCGAGTTTCGTCCCTGGCTCCTCTCCATTGTCCGCAATCTGGCTATTGACCTGCTGCGCAAGCGAAAACGCACCCGCACAGATGAACTGCCTGCTGTTCTGCCCGAACGCAGCAACAGGACCCATCCCGATCAGAAACTGCTCAAGAAGGAGATCTGGGATCTGTTAAACGCGCTCTCAAAAGACCAGCGAGAGATTATTTTCCTGAAAGATTATCAGGGCCACAGCTACGCCGAAATCGCCGAAATCGTGGACATTCCGCTGGGTACCGTGATGTCCCGACTTCATCATGCACGCAAGAAACTGGCGGCGCTGCTCAGGGAGAGCAGGAGTGCCTGAAAAAGAGATCGAAGTACTTCTTTCCGGCTATCTTGACGGCGAACTCACGCAACAGGAGAGACAGAAAGTAGGCGTGTATCTAGAGCAGGATGATCGTTACCGGGAGATCCTAGCGGAACTCGAGCGGGTGAAAGCCGAAACAGAGAGCCTCAACTATGAGAAGCCCAGTTCCGGGGACTGGAAGTCGATGGAGAAGAGCCTTGTAGAAAACGTCAGTCAAGGCCTGGGATGGGTCGTTCTGTCGGTCTGGGCGATCGTCCTGACGTCTTACGGGCTGTGGGAGCTGGCCACGGCCCCTGATGAGCCGCTGATGGGGAAGCTCTTGGTTTTTGGCGTCTTTCTGGGAGTCGCCCTGCTCTTTTTCTCGGTTCTTGCCCAGCGAATGCGCGAAAGTCGTACCGACAAATACAAGGGAGTCTACAAATGATCGTTAGTTAGCACTACGGATCATATTGCGGGTCGGCGAATCGTCAAGACAATCGGCATCGTTCGCGGCAATGCAGTGCGATCAAGACACCTGGGTAAGGACATTCTGGCGGTTTTGCGAAACGTCGTCGGGGGCGAGATTCACGAGTATGTGAAGCTGGCAGCGGAAGCTCGCGAGCAGGCCATGGACCGAATGGTGGACGAGGCGGGAGAGCTGGGAGCCAACGGCATCATCGGCATTCGCTTCGGAACCGCCATGATCATGGCCGGCGCAGCCGAGCTTCTGGTCTATGGAACCGCCGTAGTTGTTGAGTAGCTAGATTGCCAATTCCAGATTCTAGATTAACGGTGAGCTGACGCCCCACCGTTCTCTGCGTTTCCAGGACACCAGGACATCACAACGCAACGGGTAAGCCCGCGCTCCCCCCGCTAAGGATCCCGAAGGGACTTTAGTTTCACCGAAACTGAGAAGCGACTCATCCTGAACCGCACCAACGCAAACACGGTCGCGCTGGCGTCACAGACTGTTAGGGGACAGTGATTAATTCTTCTCGGCACCCTTGATGAGGCCTTTCTTCTCCCAGTCGCTCAAAACGGTTTTGACGCGGTCTCCTTCCGGAGCCTCGGGGCGGATCTTCAGGAAATGTTTGAGTTCTTTCGCGGCATCATTAAAGTTGCCCTCATCCGCCAGCATCAGGCCCAGCAGATAACCGGCATACGGGTAGTCGTCGGCCTTATGGCTGGCTCTGACTTTGGTGAGAGACTCCTCGGCCTGTTCCAATTGACGCAGATGGAGGTTGGCGATCCCCTGATGGTAGTGGGCTTGCATGTGGTAAGGATGCAACTCTATGATCTTTGTGCTCCACTGACTGACCTGGTCCCAGCCCCGCCGCCGGGACTCAAGCTCCATCATCGCGACCTGAGGTCGAAGATACTTGGGATCGCTGGCCGCGGCCGATTCAAAGGCCATCTGAGCACCGGACTCGTCCCCAAGCTGGAGTCGAACTTGTCCCAACAAGTTCCAAGCCTCGGAAAATTCCGGATAGAGGTCGGTGGCCTTCTCCAGCTCGGCCACAGCCCTCTGATAGTTGGCCTTCTTCTTTTTCACCTCTTTGAGAGCCTTCTTATACTCCTTGCTGGCTTTTTTGGGAGCCGACATCGTGGTCACACTGCCTGTCGTGCCGACAATTCTCCCAGCCCTATAGAGGACAAGAACTCCAACATCGGGATTGTCCAGGGGGCGTCGAAAGGTCAGCATGATAGTCTCCGACTGGAAGCCCGCCTGTTCGGCTCGCAATTCGCAGCCGATCAGATTCATGTGATCAGGGTTCATGGATTGCCGGGACTGGCCTCCCTGGCCAAATCCCTCGGGAACTGAAGAGCCCCCGAAGCCTCCCGTTCTAGTACTGAAGCTTTTAACACTCGCCCCCGAAGGGTGAAGCGGCTAAAAGTGTGGACCCGGCGAACGTTCTAGTAGGGGAGCCGCCGGTGCCAACTACATCCTCGCTTTTAACACTCGCATCGAATGTGGCGTCCTGCAGGTTGCTGCCGCCGGCTTCAAGGGTGAAGCGGCCGCTAAAAGTGTGGACCTGACGGCGAACCTTCCCATCACACCACAGTTGGACCTTGGCCGTCATGTCTGCCGGACTGCCGTCAGCGTACATCACTGTGCCGGTAAGATAGAGGGGCTGCTCGATCCGGGGAGACTCCTGTTCCTGTTGTTGTCGCGGGCTAGGTGAAGGCGGCGGTTGAGTGGGTGTGTTGTCCGGCCTTTCTTGGGCGAGCGCAAGCCCGAATAATACGAAACAAAGGAAGAGAACAATAATGGGGTGTGCCTTGACCATGACAAAAGCTCTCCAATGACGGTTCGCTGTGGATTTTATTGTATCCGACATACTACCTTAAATCCTATTTCTCTCAGAATGCTATGGTAGACAGTGCCAGTTTCATCCCAGTGGCCTACCCCCTCAGACGCAACGCAGAGGCAAGAGATTACAGGCAAAGTTCTTCTTTCAAGAAAACGGGTGTCCCCCCTCGTTCACGCGAGAGGTGCGCTCCTGTAATAATTCGACTCACCTCCAGAGTGTCATCCATGATTCCCCCAGGTGGCCGGCCCGATTGGATCATGGAAACCATCTCGACCAGCATCCTTCGCATCATGGAGAAGGAATCGACGATCGGCAATTCGCGATGTCCCAAAGTTCCGTGCACCGAAACTTGCAAGGTCTTTGCCATGGGATGGAAAACTTGAAGTACGGCGCGACGGCGATCTGGGTAGCAAACCTCGACAGTCCAGTCGCCGCCTTCCACAGCGTGGGTATTGCCCGCTCCATCACGCCACTCTATGGTTCGAATTGGGTCCAAACGGCCGAGCACCTGGACTGAAACTGCATCTCTCGCCCATAGTTGGACCAGAACCTCGGCCAGATGCCAGCCGTAGCCGGACCAGTCCATTGCTGAGAGGCCTTGGAAAAGAACGGGGTCTCCCAGCACCGCCAGCTTCGCGGCCAAGTTCTCGAGGGCCGGGTTAAAGCGCATATTGGAGCAGCTCATGATCGGATAGGCATTACCGGTCAACTGCCAGATTGCCCGGACGTCTTCGCATCGGCTGGCCAGGGGCCTGTCGATGAAGACGGGAAGATTCCGCCGCAAGAAAGGAGTGGCGAGCATGAGGTGGGTGTCACCGGCGTCTTCGGTGACGAGCACGGCATCGACCTTCCCTAGAAGCTCGTCACGGTTGACAGCCACATTTGGAATATGGCAAACCCAGGCCACGTGCCGCGCAACCTCTGGACTTTCCGCCCAGATCCATTCCACTCGAGCTCCTGGGATCTGCCGTAACTCCGGAGGTGCAGCCTCCAAATACCGTTCGATATTCGGATAAGCCTCTTGCAAAGGTTCCCGCCGTTAGCCGTTAAAGAAGGCTGACATCGAGTATGGGTGGCCGTGAGAGACACCGAGAATTCCCAAACGAATCTGATTCGAATTGGCTTTCATGGAATCATTGGAATTGAAATCAGGGGTATAGGTCAACAAGTTGTTTTGTCAGATAGGAACCAACCCGTTGACTTTCAGCGTTCCCCTTTCTACACTCCCTACCGGCTTCTATCGCAGCCTTCTATCACTGTGACAAAAGAAAGAAATGAACACATCGAAGCCCCTGCGGTTGCTTGTTGCTACAGCTCATCCGGCCGATGCCTTTGACAACGCGGCAGGCACCATCGCAGTCCACGTCGAAAGAGGGGACCATGTGGAAATTGTGTCGGTGACTCACGGGGCTCGCTCCCACGCGCCGAACGTTTACGATGACGTTCAGGAAGGATTGGATGAGCGATCAGAGAGATCCTTGCTCGAGGAGACGATCGAAAGGAAGAGAGAGGAATTCGAAAAGGCTGCCCGGGTTCTGGGCGTCCAAAGAACACATTTTCTGGCCGAAGACGATGAGCCTTTCATGGCCAGTCGACAGGCGGCTCTAGACTTATCCGAGGTCTATCGGAAAGCCCGCCCGGACATTCTGATTACTCACCATTCCACGGAACGTAATCATCCCGACCACCCTCTGGTGGGAGAATTGTCCTTGCGCTCAGTGATCACTGCCGCACGCTGGCTGGAGGGCTCGCGACTGGCTCCCTATCTTATTTCAACCGTTTATTTCTATGGTGTTCAAAGCCGCCGAGACGCGACCCTTGTCGACGCGGCGATTCGACTTCCTGCAACTCACGTGGTTGATATCACCAGCGTCATCGAAAAGAAGAAGGCAGCTCTCAGTTGCTTTGCGAGCCAGAAATACCAGGGAGCGGCCTACGACACTCCTGAGTACATGAACCGCAGGATCGAAAGTCTGGAGGGTTACTGGGGCCTGATCAATGAATTCCGCTATGCTGAGGAGTTCATCGCTCGCCAACCTCATCGACTGCAGTCTCTACCCATTTCACGATGCCTGGCTTAGTACTCACTTTCATAAATACGATGACGTTTGTTGGGAGCGCGACGGAGGCCAGATTGAGGCGAGACGACGAGTCGATGCGGGGGCATCGGCGAGGAGGAACAACAAAGAGATGGGCCCGTCCCGCCCCAACCCTCCGGGCGGATGGGGGTTGCGGTCGATCTCTTTGTCGTTCGTCGTCAACGATGCTATCGCATTGCCTCCTCCTCTCTTCGCAACCTCACCTCGCAAGACCCATCCGCAAACGTCATCGTATTTATGAAAGGGAGTACTTAGAATCGCACCACACCCCCGGCTGACAGGGAGTCAAACGGATGGCTACCCGATCGTTTTAAATCATCTTGACAGAGGAGAAGAGGATGCTCACCCGTGAGAACATGCAAGGGCTTTACGTGTTGGTCGTCACGCCATTCGACCAGAAGTTGCGGCTCGACAGGGAAGCCTACCGCAAGAACGTGCGAAGACTGGTAGAGATGGGAGTAGATGGAATCATTACCACTGGAACAAACGGCGAGTTTTTCGTGGTCAATGAGGAAGAGCTACGAGAGATTGCACGGATAACGGTTGAAGAATGCCGCAGCAAAGCAATGTCGATCATTGGCGCCAGCGCAGTCAATACACAGGGATCCCTGCGCCGTTCACGAATTGCCATGGAGGAGGGTGCAGACGGAGTGATGAACGTCATTCCTTTTTATCAGAAGCTATCCAAGAATGAGGCTTTCCAGTACTTTGAAGATCTTGCCAAACACTGTCCGGATCTTGGAATCATTGCCTACAACAACCCGACTACCACGAAAGTTCTGCTCGACGATGACGATTTCGTCCGACTCCAGGAGATTCCCAATTTCTGCGGGAGCAAGATGATTGGGGCAGACGTGGCACTCTATTTGAACTGCCTGCGGCGGACGAATCTCAGACACTTTCCCTTGGAGCAGATGTGGTCGATCAGTCGTTACATTGGTGGAAACGGAGTCATGGCCAGCTTCATCTATGCATTTCCGGATTTCATGCTGAAGTGGTGGAAAGCCATACGTGAGGGTAACGCAGCAAGGGCCGTGGCCATGCAAGAACAGTGTAATGAGATTCTTCAGGAGGCCATTTTGGTCTTGGCAAGGGAGGGTTACAATGACTCTTCCTTGACCAAGGCAACGGTGGACGCCGCCGGCTTCTTCAAAGCTGGTCCTCCCAGACCTCCCAGCACCGCAGTGCCTCAGCAACGGATCGAGAAGCTTAGAGCCACCTTTGAGGAAAGGTTCCCTCACTTCCTCAAGGAAACCGTAGCGACGTGAATCTCACCTGTGAGTAGGACTGTCCCTCAGCTTTTCGACTTGACAGAGAAAGTAGCCCTGGTGACCGGCGGCGCGGGGCATCTGGGCACCGCAATGTCCGAAGCCTTGGCCGAGGCTGGTGCGTCGGTCGCTGTCGCCTCGCGAAACTTGGACAACTGTCGCGCTCTGGCGGGACGGCTTGGGACCCAGCATCTGGGATTGAAGCTGGACATCAACAGCGAAGAAAGCCTCAGGGAAACGGTGACTCGCACGGCACAGCATTTTGGGCGGCTGGATGTGCTTGTGAATTGCGCCTCCAGTGGCCCGACTCCAGAACTCGACGAGGCGACAGCAGACGAGTTCGACAAGGCTCTCCACTTGAGCATAACGGCGTACTTCATTGCATCCCAAGAGGCGGCCCGGCAGATGAAGCAGAGCGGAGGGGGATCCATCATCCAAATCGCGAGTATGTACGGGGTCGTCTCGAGTTACCCAGACCTGTATATCGGTTCTGACATAAACTCGCCTCCGACCTACCATGCTGGTAAAGGAGGAGTGGTTCATCTGACGCGCTACCTGGCCGTTCACTGGGCCAGGGACAATATTCGAGTCAATGCCCTCAGCCCAGGTCCGTTTCCCCGCCCCGGACGCTTCGAGGCGCAGCCGGAGTTCTACGAAAAACTCAAAGAGAAGGTGCCGATGCACCGGTTCGGAGAGCCCTGGGAACTGAAAGGTGCGATCGTGTTCCTGGCCTCCCAGGCTTCTTCCTTCATGACCGGACAGAATCTGCTTGTGGAAGGTGGATGGACAGCCTGGTAGCAAAGCTCAATTGATTCTAAGGAAAACTATGGACCTCCGTATCTGTCGATACAAACAAGAAGGGAGGACGAGAGCCGCCTTGTACTTTGATGAGGCGATTGTGGATCTGGAAGAATTGTACGACCACTACCTCGATCACGGCGGTCAAGCGGTGGATCCGGTACCGGAGTGGAGCGAAGCACTCCTTTTTCTTCCTCACGGATCCCATGCTCAACTGGCGCAGACCTTGGGCGACCATTACATCCAACTGAAATCAGAGGAAAAGAACGAACTTCGCAGCAGTATCTCTTCCGTGGAATTGTCGCCGCCGCTACGGTCGGCAGGCAAATTTTTCCTTCTGGCCGGAAACTATGCAGAGCACATTCAAGAAGGAGGGGAGCAGGCCGAAGAAAAAGCGCAAACCTTTCCGTATCTGTTCTGGAAGCCGCCCGGCACGACGTTTCGGGCATCGGGTCAGCCTGTAGCCATTCCGACCATTTCTCCCGACTTCATCGACTGGGAAATTGAGCTGGGCGTGGTGATTGGAAAGAGGTGCAATGGAATCCCAGCCACCAAAGCGCTTGATTGTGTGGCCGGCTATACGGTGGTCAATGATATTTCCAACCGGGAGTTTCGGCCCAACCCCAACCGCAAAGAGCGAACACAGGATGGTTTCTTTGACTGGCTGCACGGAAAATGGTTTGACGGCTTTGCCCCGGTCGGTCCGTGTATTACGTCCGCGGCCGACATCGGTGATCCCCAATCCCTGAAATTGAAGCTTCGTGTCAACGGCACTACCCATCAGGACGCCAGCACGGCGGACATGATCTTCAGCGTGGGGGAGATCATCGAGTTTATTTGCAGCTTCGTTACCCTCGAACCGGGCGATCTCATCTCCACCGGGACGCCTTCAGGTATCGGTTCACCGAAAGGGGTCTATCTACACCCCGGCGACGTCATGGAAGCAGAGATCGAGAGAATCGGAGTGCTCAAAACTCACATGATCTCCGAAGAAACGAAGTGACAGAGGGGGAGCTGAGGGCGTGGCTGCCGTATTTCACAACCATGCGAAAGGCGAAACCTTGTTCCGTTACATCGAAATAACGCTTGAAAAGCGGAACGTCCGGTGCGTTGCGCGGATGCTCGATGAGGAAGCTCCCAAAACCTGTGAGGCCGTGTGGAGAGCCCTTCCACAGTCCGGTGATGTCTATCACGCCAAATACGCAAGCAACGAGATCTATACCCTCGTCGCCCCTTTCGCCGAGGAAGAGACGGGACCCGAAAATCGTACCATCGCACCGGCCAAAGGCGACGTGATGTACTTCCACGTCCCCCCGGGTTTCCGGCTCCCCACGGAAGCGCAAGAACTGGGGGCAGCCAGGCGCGGAGTCGTAGATCTCGCGGTCTTCTACGACCGGAACAATCTCTTGCTTTCCCCCTCCGAGGGGCTAACGCCGGGGAACGTTTTCGCCACCATCGTCAAGAACATGGCAGAGATGACAGCCGCAGGCCACAGTGTCTGGCGTGAAGGATTTGTAGGAGAGCGTCTCATCTACAGCCGGCTCGAGAGCGAGCGGCTGAAGGGTTGGGGGATCGACGAAGACTAGCGTCAGCGCCGCCGGGGTAAGCTTTGTGAAAACAAACGTCCTCGGCCGCTCAGGCAGGGAGGTACACCCATGAGCTGCAGGGCATGCCAGGAGGTCACCTGATTGGCAGTGAGAACGGGTTTGTTGAGCTTCGCCTCCATAGCCTCCAGGTGCTCTGCGAGTTTTTGTCCCGTGCACCCGACAAAAACCGCTTCCGCCTCAGTGACATCGGCTGACTCGGCAAGTTGACGCATCTTCTCGGGAGGGACAGTCGGGTGACCATCTTTCAAGCAAAGCGAAAGACTGTTCATCACTTCGATGCTGTGGGCTTCGATGAAATCAATAAACTGCTGTTCAACATCTGAGAGATAAGGACTGGCGAGGGCGACGCGTGAGATATTCAGTGCTCGGAGTGCCTTGATCATTGCTGTGCTCGTGGTGGTTGCGGGTTTTCCGGTTGCCTTTGTAATACGTTGTGCGATGTCGATATCCCCACCCGGTCCTCGAGCGAAGCTCATGGTGGTGCAGTAGTAGGCAAAGCAGTCGGGTTGGTGCCTGAGGAGTCTTCGGGCTGCCTCTTCGATGTCGCCGTTCTCGGCCAGCTCGACGGCGACATCCAGTCTGGCGTCCAACGCGGGTATAAACGTTGCCGCAGAAATCAACTCTACTCCCTTCGGCATAAAGCGCCGAAACTCGTCCACGATGGCCTGGGCTTCGCAATCAACCCACACGTCATCTGGGTAAATGGCTCCTAATCGGCAAGAAACAGGTTCGTTTTTCATGCGATAGCCTCCTGGAGCCTACTTTCTTCTTACCTGCACAAGCGTTCCTAACATCCAAACACTGCAGAAATCATAGACCGGCCAGGGATTGATCCAGAGCCTCCAGGGTGAAGGCGATGTCCTCGTGGGTGTGAGCCGCAGAAATTGAACACTGCTTGGTCGCGACCGGAAAGAAATAGACCCCCAGTTCGATCAGGGCCCGCCGCATCTGGAGGTCTTTGTCGAAGTCGTGATTTTCAGCCAGGTCGTGCCAATCGCGAGGCTCGTGGTCCATGAAATACAAACAATAGGCGGAGCCCTGCCGTGCAACCACTCCCGTTATCCCTCGCGACCGCAGGATTGATTCAATTCCCTCCTGGGTCTTTGCCCCGAGACTTTCCAGAGACCGGTAGACTTCGCCATCATTTTCCAGCAGCCGTTCTATCGTAGCGATGGCGGCGGCCACCGAGATGGGATGGCCGTTGTAGGTACCCGCCAGCAAGGGCCGTTTGGCCGGGTCAGGATGCGCAAAGTGATCCATGTACTCACTTTTGCCACCCAGTGCCGACAGCGGATACCCGTTGGCGATGGCCTTGGCGAAGAACACCAGGTCTGGTTTCACTCCGCTCATCTGACTGTACCCACCAACAGAGTGTCTGAATCCGGTCTTGACCTCGTCGAAAACCAGGAGAAAGCCACAGTCATCCGCAAGCCGTCTCAACCCCTCCAAGTATCCGGACTGCGGTTTCACGATGCCGATGTTTTGTAGAATCGGCTCGGTGATAAGACAGGCGACTGGATATCGCTCGCAAACATAACGAACCGAATCCAAATCGTTGAAGTTGACGATATGGATCAGCTGCTGGTGTGCCCGGGGAACCCCCGGTCCCAGGGCGACGTACCGATATTCCCCCGGTGAAACTCGAGGACCGATCTCCTGCAGCGGAGTCAGAACGTTGCAGCTACAATCATTATGGGATCCATTAAAGCCCCCCTGCATCAAAATGACATGATCGCGGCCGGTTACGGCACGAGCCAGCCGCACCGATGTCATGCTGGCTTCGGTACCTGTGTTGAGAAGCTCCACTTTCTCCACTGCTGGGATGTGTTCGCACAGCATTTGAGCCAATCGGCCCTCCAGCTCGTTCGTCCCGGTGCCGTAAAGACTGGCCTCATCCCTCAGCACTTTTTCCACGGCCGCGGTCACATGAGGATCGTGATGGCCCAAAAGGTGGGGGGCGAAGGCTGCGTGGTAATCCAGATATCGGTTGCCATCGACATCCCAAAGGTAAGCGAATTTGGCGCGACCAAAAACGATGTCGGGTTCCACCTTGCGGTGAATTGACACCACGCCGCCCGGAATGTATTTCTCGTTTCTGCCGATAATCTCTGCGGATTTTGCCCGCTCTAGCACTGCCATTGAACCGACCTCAAGTTTGAAATGATCTATGCCCCCACTCGGAGTGGAAGAAGCGACTCAGGCGGCCATCATTACTCCAGCCCCAGGAGAGGTGCCGCATCCCGATGAATCAATTCTTCGATCTCTTCCGGGTTGAGACGTGGGAGATTCGTGCCTTCCACGATGTTATTCAGGCTCCGAAGAGCTTGGACTGACTTGTCCACATCGGTGAACGGGAAATCAGTCCCGAACAGCAGCTTTTCCCACACTCCATACTCCTGGACTAACATGAGACTATGGAAAAGCTGGAATGGTCTGAAATGGAGGGCCGATACATCAGAGTAAACATTGGGATGCTTACGAATCACAGCCACGGTTTCTGCCTCGTAAGGGTGGCCCAGATGAGCCAGGATGATGGGACAATCTGGATACTTAATTGCCACAGGATCGAGGTGCCGGGGCAATGTGGTGTCGATCGGACCCTGAGCTATGAAAGTTGTTCCCGTGTGCAAGAGCACGGGTAGTGTGTGTCTGGAGGCATAATGCCACAAATCGTCCAGGTCCGGGCTGTGGGGATAAAAGCCTGCATACATGGGCATGAGCTTGATCCCTTTCATCTTGAGTTCCTGGTGCCCCTGCTCCATCTCTTCTCGCCAATTCTCCTGGGTTGGGTCTAGAGAAAGAAACGGAATCAGATGTTCGGCATCCTGGGCGCAGTACTCCGCCACGTGCTCGTCCGGCGTCCATAGCCCGGCCAATTTGGCTTTTCCACCAAAAACCACGCTTTTAACCGTCTCAGACCCGCTCTGACAGTTGGCACGGTATTCTTCCAGGTGAGTAGTGAGATCGAGACCAGCGGAGCGCCACACTCTCATTGCTTGCTGACGAAACCCTTCCGTAAAATGATCCGCTTTCCATGCGTGTGTGTGGACATCGAAAATCAATCCCTGCCTCCTCTAGAAAAGGACAGCCGCCTGTTTGGGCAGTCCGCTCTGGGGAGCCCATTCTAGCAGGAAAGCCGTCCGAGAAGCCCGCGCTGAAGGAACCGTTCCGGGTCAGTACCCTACACCTCAGCTTGACGAGAACTGGAAGGAGAAGACCTTACTGCGCTTCAGGTGGAATCTGAGCTTGACGGAGCGGCCAGCCAAAGATGTCAGATCGGCTTTGTCCCTCCAGCTGAAGGTGTGCCTGACCGAGTCCCCGCGGAAGGTCTCGCACTCGTCCCGAGAATAGCCTGGGAAGGGCTTGCCGGTGTCAGGATCGAGGATTTCCACCCCAACGCTTCCTTCATCTCCCGCCGTGGCAGCGTTCACCTTCAGCTGCCTGCCTGAGAATCTCAACGGCTTGGTGGTGAAGCTTCCCTGGCCCGCCGCCAGCGAGACGAATCCATCCAGGCGCAGGATGGCGAGGTTCTGGGAGCTCTCTTGGTTCTCGCCCCGGCTCACTCCCCAATGGCCCTTCTTGAACCCGGTGTAGTAGATCCAGATCTCGCCCCGGTCCTCACGTACCAGCGGCGGCTGGGCCACGAAGATCATTCCGGCGTCGTAGCTTCCCTCAGGACCATTGGGGATGAAGGGCCGGCGTTGACCCAGTCGCTGCCAGGTCCTACCGTCACGGCTGAAGGCCAACTGGATGTCGATGCGATCCAACCACGGATTGCGGGCCAGATCCCGTCTGGGAGGAGTCATCGGCTCCATCTCGGGACAGATGTGGTAGGGGGTCAGGAAACCGATGTAGATCCCTTCATAGAGCATCGTCTCGAAAGTGTAGAACCCGCCGGTGCAGGGTCCATCCTTCTCGTCCGGGCGTAGCAGGATGTACTTCTGGTTCACCTCTACCGGATCCCTCATGTCCTTGGGCGCATCCCAGTTGAGAAAATCGGGGCTGGTAGCAATCCCCGGAGTCCTCACCCTGCCTTCCCGTCTGGTCCCCTGAAAGAGAGGGTGGTCCTTGAATATCGGAGGCCAGAGGCGGATATGGGCCACGTAGAGCTCGCGCTTGGGATCCCAGAAGAAGACCTGGTGGGTGTCGTTGTTCAGGAACACCGGATTGGCGTCGTAGGTCTTCCAGTGGATGCCGTCGGGCGAGTAGGCTGCCCAGACTCCATCCAATTTGGGGTCATCCTTGCTGTTGTGACGATAAAGCATCTTGTAGCGTTTTCCGGGATCCGATTCGTGGTCGTCCCGTGCCACACCGGGAGCCCGGGCACCCACCTGCTTTCCGAACACGAAGTTATGCTTTCGGGACGGCTCTCCCTGGCACGAGCGAGAGTGATAATCGAACTGGCCCACCAGGGGCTTGTCCCAGTGGAGACCATCTCGAGATTCGTAGTAGGCAAGCAGGTTGTCCGACCAGCTGTAGTTCACCGCCTGGTGCCACATCTGGTAGACACCCCGATTCGGGTCGTAGGCAAGGTTGGGAGAGTTGCCGAAGTGCATGTCCGCCTCCCAGCACCGGTCCATCTGGATGATGGGATTGCCCCCGTACTTGAGAGGCTGGTTCATGATGAGATAGACACCCTGAACAGCTTCGATAACGTGATCGTCAAACAGCAGCAGCTTCTGGGAACCCACATCGATGGAGTTGGCCTGACCCCATGCGGTGAAGGCCCCCACAAGCAGGATCAGCGACTGAAAGTAGCGTAAGGCGCGACAGAAGGACATCTTTGTTCCTCCTTGGTCCTGGTATGTCATGGGGTGGAACGGGCGACTCAGCCCACTCTGTTGAGTTAACTCTACCGTGTTGTTGATCCCGTGTCATTTCCCCGCGCCGGAAACCGAGGTATTCTTAGTACTCTTAGGGAAAGGAGTCGTGACGGGAGGGATTCAGCCATGAATGAGAAGCCCGTAGAGGTGTTACGCCGCGACGGCTATGTGATCCTAAAGGGCGTTATCCCGGCCCATGAGGTGGGCCCTGTGCGGGAAAGCGTCGCCGACACCATTCGCAAGCACACCAGGCTGCCGCTTCCCCAGCGATACGTCACCGGCTTCCTGCGTCTGAACCAGGCCATCGCCCCCTATCTGACGAATCCCCGGATCATGGAGATCGTCGAAGAGCTCTTTGGTGAGAACGCCCGCATCTCCATGCTCACCGGAGTGATCAACGGCCCCGGAATCCAGCGGGGACCTGTCCACGCCGACTGGCCCTATAACCAGGACCAGTACTCCCGCGTAAGGGCTCCCTACCCGGACGTGATCATGAATCTGGTTACGATGTGGATGCTCTCACGCTACACCAAGGCCAATGGGGGAACCATCGTGGTGCCCCGCAGCCATCTGCACAGCAACGCGCCTCGCCAGGGGACTGATTTGGACCCGGACTCGGTCTTCGAGGGCGAGATGCAAATCGAAGGGGACCCGGGAGACGTGGCGGTGTTCGACGCCCGGACCTGGCATTCCATCGCGCCCAACATCACCGAAGAGGAACGAGTCGGCGTCATCGTTCGCTACGCCCCATGGTGGCTGAACCTCAACACCCTGCGGCCGGGAAGCCGGGACCGAAGTCAGATCGTCGACGATCCCGGCGGCAGCGAGGCGACGGATCCCAAGGTAGAGCCCCTTCCCACCTCCATCTACAGCCGCCTGCCGGCAGACCTCCAGCCCTTGCTCTACCACCTGGTGGAGGAGGATTAGAAGGCGATCGCCGCAGGTGTCACGCCGCCTGACTGAATCACGGCGACATGATCCAGCTCCTGACAGGGACAAGAATCTATGACGCTCTTTCTGGCAATGGGCAATTCTCTAGATCGGTTCCAGGGCCTTCACCCCATCGACTACTGGGCGATTGTCCTGACAGAGCATTGCAAGCAGGCTCCTGCGGCGGGCTAGAGATGTCGCTCGTCGGCCCAAGCTGATCTCCAGCAGCCGCGAGCGACTCAGTCCAACGGGGTCGTATCCGGAATCCCCACACACTTGCACTGGTCTGAAACGTCTTGCTTTCCCGTCGCACTCCGGATACAACCCTTTTAGGCGGCGTGGGTGTGGCTCTGGCTTTTTTTATTCTTAATCCCAGTCGAGCTGGGTCGGTTGGGGACGTTAGAAATGGAGAATCAATATCAGTTATTCATCGATGGAGAATATTGTGATGCGAAAGGCGGTAAGACTTTTGAAGTCACCTGTCCTGGCAACAACGAAAGACTCGCCCAGGTGGCCAGTGGTACGGCCGAAGACATAGATCGCGCCGCAAGGTCTGCGAGGCGCGCCTTTGACAACCCCACCTGGCGCAAACTGGAAGTTCAACAGCGAGTTGAGTTGCTTGAAAAGGTCGGAGACCTCATTCTGGCTCGTCTGGAGGCGCTCGACACCGGAAATCCTATAAGCGACGTAAAAAAATATTGTCTGCCTGGGGCTGCAGGTTGTTTTGGGTTTTATCCTTCTCTTGCATATAGCCTCACAGGCCAGCAGATCCCCGTATCCCCTCAAAGATTTGATTACACACTGTATGAGCCGGTGGGAGTGGTGGCCGTCATCGTTCCATGGAATGATCCTCTGGAGATTGCGTCCGCTCGTCTGGCTGCCGCCTTGGCAGCCGGAAATACGTGTGTTCTCAAGCCATCGCCCCTGGCGCCATTGTCCTGTCTTCGCCTGGGAGAAATCATCCTCGAAGCGGGTTTGCCTCCAGGTGTCGTCAATATAATCGCAGGCTCAGACGACGAAGCGGGTACGCCTCTCATTAATCATCCTCTAGTCGACATGATCAGCTTCACTGGTTCAGTCCCAACGGGCCAAATCATTCAGGAGGCTGCGGCAAAGACAACGAAACGGTTAACTTTGGAAATGGGAGGGAAATCTCCCAACATTGTGCTTGCCGATGCTGATCTTTCCAAGGCTATCCCCGGTGCTGCGCAAGCTGTTTATTCGATGAGTGGGCAAAATTGCGTTGCCGGTTCGCGACTATTTCTTCACGATCGCATTTATGACGAGTTCTTGGAGGGTCTTTTTGAAGAATCTAAGCGTTATCGTGTGGGAGACATCCTCGACCCCCAGACCATGATGGGCCCGTTAATATCTCCAGAACAACTTGCCAAGGTGGAGCAGTACGTGGCGAGTGGTCAGGAGGAAGGAGCCAAGCTGGTCTTCGGCGGCAGCAGGTTGTCTGATGCTGAACTTGGCCGGGGTAATTATTTCCCACCTACTATTTTTACCGACGTCCAACCTGACATGAAGATTGCTCAAGAAGAGATTTTTGGCCCTGTCATCGCTGTCTTCCGCTTCTCCTCGGTGGAGGAGATGGTTCGTATGGCTAATGAGACGTACTACGGGTTAGGAGCAGGGGTTTGGAGAACCTGAGCCGAGCCCACCAGTTAGCCAGTCTTTTAGAGGCGGGTACTGTCTACGTGAACACCTTCAATGAGTTCTATTATCAAGCTCCTTTTGCGGGTTACAAACGAAGCGGGTTAGGGTCTGAGTACGGTTTGGATGCGCTCAAGTCGTATGTCCAGCGTAAGAATGTGATCATCCGATTGGACTAAAGTAGGATCCGTCCTATCCGAAAATCAGCGCCCAGTCGTAACCCACTGTGGGAGGGTCCAAAGCAGCACTTGAAGCGGGATAGTGTTACAACTCCGCACGCGGGAAAACGAAGCCTCCATCGATCCGCAAAGTGGATCCAGTCACATAACCGGCTTCGTCACTGACCAAATATGCCACTCCTTTGGCAATCTCCTCGCTTTTGCCTAGCCGCCCGAAGGGAAGCTTCTGCCCCCCGACCATCAGTTCCCTTTTGGTCGAGAATCTTCGCTCGCCGGGAGTATCTATCCATCCCGGCTCGACGATATTAACTCGAATCCGGTTCTTGGCTAATTCGTTCGCCATCGTGCGCGCCATCTGGTTGATTCCAGCTTTGGCGGTGTTATAAGGCAGGGCATTCTTGAAGGGAAGCGAGGCATGGACTGAACTGATGACGACAATGCTTCCCCCGCAATCCTGCTGTACCATCTGACGAGCCGCAAATTGGCTACAGTGGAACACCCCCCAAAGACAGACATCCAACGTGAATCTCATGTCCCCTTCGGTGAGTTCAAGGAAAGGCTTTCTGATGCTAGCCGCCGCGTTGGCCACCAAAATATCGAGGTGACCCAGTTTAGACACTGTTGTCTCGATCAGCCTCCGGCAGGCTGCGCGCTCCGAGACGTCTGCTCGAACAACGATAGCGCGTTTGGCGAGTTTCTCAACTTCGCCTGCTACCTTCTCTGCCTCCTGACGGTGTTCTCGATAGTTAACCGCAATGTCAGCCCCTCTTCTCGCGAGCTCAACAGCACAGGCGCGACCAATCCCCCTGCTGGCGCCGGTAATGAGAGCAATTTTACCTTGCAGGCTCATGTCGTCACTCCAGGCAAACTCTGATGCGAAAGCAAGAGGAAATCCATGTCACTGGCCACGGGGAAGAACTTTGGAACAGGGCGAAGGATCCTCTGCGACGTCCGACGGTGGCAGCCCCTAACTTGAAGAGGTCGCATCATGCGTATTCCGGTGAAACCGGCCACCCAATCCGGGGAAAGTGGCCACCCGGTCGGAGCGAAGCGACGCTGGGGATTTCATGATGTGTCAGGTGGCCGTTTTGAGTCAATGAGTAGTGTAACTTTTTTTCTGTAATTTCTGGTCAGGCCTTGGGTCGGAAAGACAGAGGTCTGGGACAGGATTCTCCAAAAACAGAAACGAGAATCTGGCAAGGAGAATCAAATGAACCCAGACCTGGAAAAGAGAGTACCAGGGGAGATCCTGGCGGAGTTGATCGAGGAAGGAACAGAAGCCTTTCGAGGAATCCTGGAGAAGTTGTTCAACGTGGCGATGCAGTTGGAAAGAAGCGAGTTTCTGGGAGCGGAAGCGTACGAGAGAACAGCCAGTCGGCGAGGCTATCGAAACGGATTCAAAGGCAAGCGGATTCAGACTCGAGTGGGAGAGCTGCACTTGGAGATTCCACAGGTGCGTGGGTTGAGGTTTTATCCCAAGTCGCTGGAGAGGGGTTGCCGTTCGGAGAAGGCCCTGAAGCTGGCCATTGCCGAGATGTATGTGATGGGCGTCTCGACGAGGAAAGTCACCGAGATCACGGAGCAGCTGTGTGGGTTGGAGATCTCGGCCACCCAGGTCTCGAGAGTGGCCGGGATGCTGGACGAAGAGCTGGAAGAGTTTCGAAGCCGGGAGCTGGGAGAGTATCCGATCGTGTATCTGGATGCCCACTACGAGAAGGTTCGAAGAGGCGGCAGGGTGCAGGACGTGGCCATCCTGAAAGCCATAGGAGTCAATCGTTTCGGGACGCGGGAGGTGTTGGGTGTGAGCGCCAGGATCAGTGAAGCGGAGGTGCATTGGCGAGGGTTTCTGGGAGATCTGCACAAGCGTGGACTGAGAGGGGTCGAGCTGTTTGTCAGTGACGATCACGAAGGACTGAAGGCGGCCAGGCGGGCAGTTTATCCGTCGGTGCCCTGGAACCGTTGTCAGTTTCACCTGAGCAAAAACGCCCAACAATATGCTCGCCGCAAAGAGGACAAGCCCCGCATCGCCCAGGCCATGCGGGACATTTTCGATGCCCCGTCTCGAGAGGATGCCGAGGAGCTCAAGGGTAAAGTCGTCAAGAAGTTCGAAAAGATTGCACCGGAGTTCGTGAGCTGGCTGGAAGACAACCTGGATGAAGGGCTGACAGTGTTTGATTTTCCGAGGAGCTGGTGGCGAAGGATCCGAACCATCAACGGACTGGAGAGACTGCACCGGGAGATCCGGAGACGAACCCGGGTGGTGGGAATCTTTCCCCACGAAGCATCGGCGCTGCGGCTCATCTCGGCTGTGCTTGCAGAGATACACGAGGAGTGGTTAACCGACCGGCAATACCTGAACCTGGCCGGCTGGAAAAAACAAGTGGAGCAATTCTTCCCTACAGGCCCTAGAGGAAATTACAGAAAAACGGTTGCTTAACCAGTCAATGTAACTTCGATCGATTGGCACTCTAGAAACCTCCAATAAAGATGTGTGTGAAGCAGTCGTAGAGGCTGTGGGAAGTGTGGAAAACTGCCGAGCGCAGCGAGGAGTTTTCCAAGCCCTGTGAGAACCCACGTGTCGGGAATCCTGAGCAGATCTGCAAAGCGCTGAATGGGTTTGCACAGGGCGGCAGTTTCCATAGCCTTTTTGCCTTTAGTCCTGAGAAGCCGCCAGACGCTTTCGCATGGAACCTCCTGCGAGTTGCAGGCGATGGGCGTTGTGAACGAGCCGGTCTAAGATGCTGTCGGCCAGAGTCGGATCACCGATCTGTTGGTGCCAATCGGCAATGGGGATCTGGCTGGTCAAGATGGTGGAGCGAGTGTTGTAACGATCCTCGCAGATCTCGAGGAAGTCACGACGTTCGCTCTCAGCCAAGGCCGTCATGGCGAAGTCATCGACGATGAGGATATCGACACGGGCCAGTTTTGCCAGGCGTTTGTGCAGAGTCCCGTCGGCGCGAGCTATGGAGAGTTCGCGAAAGAGTACAGGCTGGCGGGTATAGAAGGCTGTGTGGCCCTGGCGGATAGCCTGCTGGGCGAAGGCACAGGCCAGAAAGGTCTTACCCACACCGCAGGGGCCAAGCAGGATGAGATTCTGATGTCTGGTGATCCAGTCGCAGGTGGCCAGGGAACGGACGAGGGATCGATCCAGTCCTCTGGCGGGACGGTAGTCGATATCCTCGAGGCAAGCCTGGCTGTCCTTGAGATGGGCGTTTTTCAGGCGCCGGGCCTGGGCCTGGTTCTCTCTCCAGATCCAGTGTCGATCAATCAGCCAGCCGATACGCTCCTCGAAGCTGAGAACGGAGGAGTCGGGATCTTCGAGTTGCTGGGTGAGAGCCTCGGCCAGGCCGGTCAGGCGCATGGAGTGAAGTTTTTCGAGAGTCTGGTTAATGAGCATGAGAGTTCTCCTCACAAGTGAAGTAGTCGGCTCCGCGCAGGTTCGAGTGTTCCAGAGCCGGTTGTGGTGGTTGGGTCTCGGGTAATGGTTGGGAGTCCAGACCTGTCTTGAGAATGGACTTGACGCTCTGGTAGGAGAAGGTGGAGAAGGCCAGGGCCCGCCGGCAGGCGGCCTCCAGGCGATCCTCGCCGAAGGTCTTGCCCAACCGCAACAGTCCCAGGCAGCTGCGGTAGGCCTGTTCCGGATAGCGGCCAGAGGCGAGCATCTTCTCGACCAGATCACCACAGTGGGGTCCGATCTTGGCAGCCCAGGAGATCAACCGCGAAGGAGACCACTCCAGATAACGCCGGTGACACTGTGGACGGTGCTCGGAGCAGGTAGAGGCGGCTCCTGACACGCGGTTGCGACGATGCGAGGCCACCCGCTGGCCCCGGTGCAGGATCTCCACGATGTGTTCCGTGTAACGGATCTCGACCTGCTGGCGGACCAGAGCATAGGGGACGCTGTAGTAGTGGCGCTCGAACTCGACGTGGTAATCGATGTTGACGCGGGCTTTCTTCCAGCGAGCCAGCTGATAACGGATCCTGGGTAAGGGTCTGAGAGCGGGCTGATCCAGACGCCGGAAGAGCTCCAGGCGATTGCCCTCAAGTTTGCGGAAAGGCCGGCGGTTGAGTTCCCCAAGCAGTTCGTGAATGGCTTCATTGAGTTCACCCAGGCTGAAGAAGCGCCGCTTGCGCAAAGCTGCCAGGATCCAGCGCTCCACGACTAACACGGCCGATTCGACTTTTCCCTTGTCCCGGGGAGCCCGCACCCGGGCCGGGATGACGGCCACTGAGTAATGGGCCGCCCACTCGGCATAGCTGGGGTTGATCTGGGGTTCGTAAAAGCAAGCCTGAGAGACAGCCGTGCGGGTGTTGTCAGGGATCACCACCCGGGTAGTGCCACCGAAAAACTCCACGGCCCGTACATGAGCGCCGATCCAGGACTAAAGATTCTGGCTTTCCGTAGCCTCGGCGTAAGTGTAGTTGCTGGCGCCCAGCACGGCCACGAAGATGCTGGCTTGACGCATCTCACCGGTCTTGGGATCGACGATCTCGACCGTCTGGCCGGCATAGTCGACGAACATCTTCTCGCCGGCCCGGTGGTTTTGCCGCAGCACCACGTCGAGCTTGCCTCTCCAGCGGTTATACAGATCGCAAAACTGCGAGTACTGATAGCCGTCCGCATGAACCTGCTTGTACTCCTGCCAGAGCAACTGCAGAGTGACCGACTTTCCCCGCAGCTCTCGGTGCACGTAGGCGAGATCGGGTGGAGGGCGGTGGCGGCCCCGAGGAGCCGGAGGAGGAAAAAGCTGTCCTTCCAACTCCGCCTCGCTCATCTGGGCCACTTGTTTCCAGTCGAGCTGGGCGGCCCGGGTCCGGCTCAGGTAATCACCCACGGTAGCCCGAGACACCGAGCAGCTTCGAGCGATCTGGCGAGCGGATAAGCGGGCCTGAAAATGTAGTCTGAGAATCTCCTTGATCTTGCGCATAGGCAACCTCCGATTGGCCATCTGTTCTCCTCTTCCTCTTCAAGTGAAAAAGGAACAACGATAGCCCTCGTTGCCCAGCGTCGCAAACTCCTGAGGGCAGGAACTTTCCGCTAACTTGGCCACCCATTCCGGAGCAAACCGGCCACCCATTCCGGAAACTGGCCACCGATTCCGGAAAAGCCCGGCAAAGTGGCCTACTTTGCCCCGGAATCACCGGCCGGTTTGCCTCGGAACAGGTGGCCGCTTTCAATCGGAATCAGTGGCCGGTTTGGCCCGGAATACGCACATCAACAGTGTAATCGCGCTTCTTGCGCTGCATTGCCTGATTCTAGCAAAATCAGAAAGCTGTTTTCGTAGTATGAAAAGAGGGTAACGGCAGGTGTGCACCAAAACCTGACACAAACTGCCCGTTTCCCCCTTTTGAAGGAGATCACTAGACGGTCCCGGATGGCCGTGGCAGTGCAATGACTGGTCTTACGACGCTGGATCATCTCGTCCTCTTCGTCTACCTGGCTCTGGTCGTGGGCATCGGCTCTTCCTTCGTACGAAACCAGAAGGACACAGAGGAATATTTCTTGGCGGGTCGCAGGATGCCCTGGGTGGCCGTGGGAATTTCCATCTTCGCAACCCTGTTCAGCGCCATCAGCCTGCTGGGAAGCCCGGGATGGGTCTATGACCACAACCTCACGCTGGGTCTCACCCTTCTCACGATCCCCCTGGTGACGCCGGTGGTCATCCTGGTTTTCCTCCCCTTCTATCACCGATTGAAGGTTTTCACTGCCTACCAGTATTTGGAGTTGCGCTTCAGCCCGGCGGTCCGCTCCGCAGCCAGTGCTCTATTTCTCCTCCAGCGGGGAGCTTACCTGGCGGTGGTCATCTATGCTCCCTCTCTGGTGCTTTCCACCGTCACGGGGCTGTCTCTTTCTTGGACGATTCTCCTGGTCGGAGGTCTCGCTACCCTGTACACGCTGCTGGGAGGAATGCGGGCCGTCATCTGGACCGACGTCATCCAGGCCATTGTCCTGTTCGGCGGTCTTGTCCTGGTCGTAGCGGTCATGAGCGCCCGCATCGAAGGAGGGCTGTCGGAAATTGTCACCAGCGGGATCGAAACGGGGAGGTTCGCGGTGGATTTCTCGTTCGGCGACTGGACCACGATTTTCCTCGGGCTGGTGCTGCTCAACGGCATCTTCGTCAACCTGGCCCAGTACGGCGCCGATCAGATCGTGCTGCAGCGCTATTTGACCACCTCCAGCATCCGGGCCGGGCGCAATTCCATGATCCTCAACGCCATCCTGGTGCTTCCGGCGGGATCGCTTCTTTTCCTGATTGGTGGCGGCCTCTACGTCTTCTACCTGAAGCATCCGGACCGGTTGGCGGCCGGGACGGGTGGGGACGCAGTGCTCCCCTACTTCGTGGTCCACGAACTTCCGGCGGGCTTCTCCGGTGTCTTCATTGCAGCCATGTTTGCCGCCGCCATGTCTTCCATCGACTCGTCCATCAACTCCCTGTCGACCGCGACGATGAAGGATTTCTACGAGCGTTACCTCCGTCCCCAGGCGGACGAAAAGACGTACCTTCGGTTCTCCCGGATCTTTACCATCCTGTGGGGAGGACTGGCCACGTTTATGGCCCTCTACATCCAGCATTTCCAGAACATCCTCTCCGCTTCCAAGATCCTGGCGGGGCTTTTCAGCGGCAGCCTGCTGGGCGTCTTCTTGCTAGGGATGCTGACCCGGCGCACCACCTCTCTGAGCGCCCTGCTGGGCGCGGGCGTCGGGTTCGCGCTGGTGGCGTGGCTGGCGATGGGCACTGCTGCCAGCTTCCTCTGGTATGCCCCGGTGGGCTGTCTCTGTACGCTCGTCGTCGGATACGGTCTCAGCCTGCTGCGGCCGGCACCCCATCCAGAAAGCCTGCGGGGACTCGTCCTCAGCCGGCAGCACCCCCGCCGGGAGCTGCGTGAGTAAGCCCGGGGTGCGTCTCCCGACCCGAGAAAAACTCTTCATTTGTTGTTGACGGCCTTTTTCAGCTCGACGATGGCCTGGGCCATCTGATGGCGCAGATCAAGGTACCAGGCGTCATTCTGGGACCAGTGGACTGAACTGTCAAAGAACCGCGGGATCTCGTTCAGCAGGGACTTCGCTGGGGAGGCGTCGATTCCTTTGACTTGGGCTCGAGCCACCAGGTCTTCAAGTATTCTTGCATATTCATAGTCGTCTACGCCTTCACGGTAGGTCATTAGGCGCAGAGAAGGGACAATGGTCCAATCGGGCTCGGGCGCGGGGCCATCTTTTCGCGGTGGATAGAAGTAGGCCATGGCACCGTTGCCCCATCGGGTCCAGGGGTGTTCCCAGGGGTTATCGGTTTCGCATCCGACCGAGTCCCACATGAATGACGCCCAGCACAAAAATCCGCTGCCGCCATAATTGAAGACTTCCAGTGCAAAGGCCCTGTTGTTGATTCCCGGGGAGTCGATTGTCACCCGTCCGGTTGAGCTGACGTAGGTCCAGAGTTTTTCGCGGGTGGGTTCAATATCATAGTCGGTGAAATAGTATTTTTCCCACCATTGGTAGTTTTCCTGCGCCTCCGGAATGTAGATGTCGATCAAGCCGTTGAAAGCGTAGTTTTCGTCGTCAGGGTTTTCTCTGTAGTCGAATGCGGGAGAACTCTGAATCGTCCAGGCAACTTTTATTCGGGCGGTCAGGGGGTTGGACTTAAGGAGTCTCAGGAAGTGCAAGAATTCTCCGAAGCCGCGGTAGTGAGTTTCGTCAACCAGAATGTACGCGTAATCGAGCCAGCCGTGTTCTTCGAGATTCCGGGCGATGGTGCCATAGAAGTCGAGCAGCAGGCGGTCGTACTGCTCTTGAGAGATTTCGATCACCTGGTTGGGGGGAGGGCCGCCCCAGGATTGATCCGTTTCTTTCTTGTTGATACCGACGAAGGTTGCTTGGCGGAACGCCTGCCAGGCCAGGGCAATGTGAGGAGCCTGCCTGTTGTATTCTTTCAACTCTTTGCCGGGAAGATGCTTAAACCTGTAAACCACGCTGGGGTTTGTGTGCACGAGCGTAAAGGCATTCACCTTTAGATCATCAATGTAGTGTTTCAGGGCGCTGTTCCATTCGCTAAAGTCCCAATCGTGTAGTTTGAAGAAATTGCCAGGCCGGTCCACCCCGTAGCCTGCCGGCGGCGGAGTCCAGTTCATTCCAATTTCGGTGTACTGGACCGCACTGTGGGGGGTAACTTTGTTTTCGGCCATGAGATCGTAATACTTGCGGGCGAGTTTCTTAATATCCTCTCTTGATGACAGGTGGTGGTAATCGGCCTGGGTTTTCTTAGGGGGTGTAGACTGGGTAATATGAGACCCTCCAAGTGACGTCGCGAAGGTCGAATACTCCGGCAGTTGGAAGTCGTAAACTTGCAATTCGAGCGGGATTCTCATTGAGGATCTGCCCTCGCCCTCAATAGCGAGATGGCCGCCATAAGTTCCGGCAGGTGTGCCCGCAGGGGTTTTCACCGTGGCCCACAGGGCATAGTTGCCTCCATCGGGGGAGAGTTCTCTGGAGCTGACCGACACCAGCGGATCCCCCATCGACCCCAGATATTTCACCGGTGTGATGTTCGAGGACCGGCTGATGGGAACGTACTCCACCGCATAAAAGCTGATGTTCGTCGAGGGGATGGAGTATTCTCCGAATCGCAGCGAAGTGGCTCGAATGCCTTTGAAGTGAAAAGACTTCCTGGGATTCAGGACAACCTGGAACGACTGTGCCTCATTGGCTGCAGAGCTGATCTTTATGGCAGGTGACGACTCTGGAGGTAGGGGTGTCTGAGGGGTGAGCTTCACGGTGGTCTCGGCAAACCAGGCTGTAACGTGGTCATTTGAGGCGAGTACGTACTGAGTGGAGCCTGTGTACTTTTGGGCCCGCCCCATGCGCACGATTTTGGCCGAAGAGGCAACTCTCTCGGCGTGTCTGCGCTGGGGGACCATCAGATGATGCCCATTGAACGGCTGATAGTAAAGCATCCAGTTTTTCCTGCCTTCTGTCTTCAACTTGGCAAGGAATTCTATCTGGACTTTCTGGAGTGAAATCTCTTTCACTCCTGTCACCCATCGGCTCTGTATATCGAGCTGCATGGGCGTGCTGTCGGTGAGGAACAGCCGCTCGTGTCTGGCCAGCTGTCGGGGCAGCATTTTGGGCTCGTAGGACGCCTGGTAGGCGTTTTTTCGCCGTTCATGCCCCAGGGGCCAGATGGGATCGTAGCGATAGCCCGGTGAGCGGCCGCCACCTTGCGAGGAATAGCTGAGCAGATAAAAAGCGCCGTCTTCAACTTCGATCTCGATCGTTTCTTTGCTGCCCAGCAGGCCGGGATCAATCAACTCTTCACTTTCGGGAATCAGATAAAAACCTGCAACCGGTTCAGGGTCAATCACTCTTCCCTGGGAGTCGACTTCCACGACTTTCAGGTGATTGTAGGCAAACCAGAGAGGATCATAGTGCATTTCCTCCAGCCTGTTGACGGCTGAAGTGACCTCGGAGGCACTGATGGGAACAGTGGTCCATCCGGATTGTTCTACATCCACGACCAGGGGAATACGATACTGGAAGAAGGGATCGTGCCAGGCATTCTCTGTTACCCCTGCACACGATGACAGAGCACTTCCCGCAGCCAGTGCAGTCACCAGCAGGATGACCGAATGTAGTCTTCTCATTGGATTCATGGAAGTGAGTACTCAGCCCACATCCGTCCTTCCATCGCAGAAGTGGGTCCGGCTGGGCGCACAAAAAAGCCGGCCATCAAACCTGATAGCCGGCTTTCTTCTTGCCAGTTATAACCTGGTGATCCCTGTTCAGAAAACGAACTTCACACCAAACTGGACGACTCGCGGGCCCGAGGAGAAGCCCTGCGTCCCAAACCCGCTGCTTCGAGGGTTGGTATTGACCGCGTTGCGGTGGGCGCCCCAAAAGTAGTGCGCATTCAAGAGGTTATAGGCTTCAAACCGAAACTGGGCGTTAAACCGCTCACCGATGTAAGTGTCCTTGATAAGAGTAAACCCCACGTCCTTGGGCCCCTCATCCCGAACCCCGGAAAGACGAAGGGGAAAGGTGCGCATATTGAAGGAAGGCTGGTTGGGGCCCTTCTCAAACCCGGCATCCTGGTTGAACATTCGCGTCGCCTCATGCTGGTCAATCGGGATGTTTTTGATGTCGCCCCGGAAAATAACATTCCCCCACTTCATGGGGATTCCACTTTGCGTGAACCCAATGAAGGTTGTACTCCACCCACTGATCAGGTAACTGGCAGGGCCCGACTTTGCTCCAAAGCGCTGGCCCTTGCCGAAGGGCATTCTCCAGGTGCCCGCAAAGCGAAAGATATGGGGACGGTCGTTAATGCCGATCGTATTTTGCGGCCCCGGGTCAATTCCGAAACCATTGAGGTACGACAGCGCCTCCATGGTCTTACCCCAGGTGTAGCTGCTCTGAATCTCCCAGCCCCAAAGCTCCTGTGCCCGGAATTCTACCTGCAGGGCATTATAGTCAGTCGTGCTTTTGCTCGCGTCGGCCCACGAGCGAAGCCCCGAAATATGGGGCCAAGGTCGCAGCAGTTGCTGCCGCTGGATTGTATCCGCCACTCCCAGAGAACCACCCACGCCGTCAACTCCCTGGAACGGGTTCGGGATCCGCGCCGTCATGTAGTCGATATGGGCCTGATCCCGCTCTATCGATCTGGTTAAGTACTGCCCCCGCAGCCGGTTCAGGTCGCTAGCAGTAACGCCAAACCCCCTCGCTCGGTTCCCCACATAGCGCCACTCCACGGTGGCGTTGGGCGACAATCTGCGCTGGATGCCAATCTGAAACTGGTGAGCATAGGGGTTGGTGGTACTCCGATCGAACCCGTGGGGCATCCAGATAAGCTGGCCCAGATCGGTTTTCAGTCCATTGCTAGAGCCCGTGGGTTGGGCCACGCCATCCGGGAAGAGATTGTTCAGACTGCCTGGAAAGGTTAAGCCTTGGTCGGTGCTGGAAAAGGCGAATGAGCTCGAGTCAAATCCGGGAACATTGATAAAGCCAGCGAAGTAACGCTGGTTCAGGGGGACGTAAGTATACGAGTAGCCGCCTTTCACGACCGTCTTGTCATTCCAGCGGTAGGCCACGCCGATCCGCGGAGAAAAGTTATTATTGTCAGCATCGTAAATGGTTCTGGGTTCTCCATCGACTCCGGCATAGAGCACACCTCCCATCAGCCGAAACTGATCCACCGGGATTTCCGGAATCGGGTTGAGGGCATAATTTGCCTGGACCTCTGCCGAGATAGGACTCTCCACGCTAGTATCCCATTGTGTAGTTGCCTGGTCATGCCGCTCGGTTCCGGGACCTTCGCGCGACCACCGGAGCCCGAGGTTCAAGGTGAATCTGGGTGTGATTTTCCAGTCGTCCTGTAAATAGATGGCTGTGTAGGTGGAATAATTCGCATAATCCGCACGTACTCTCTGGTTGGCATTGTCATGGAGGCCCAGCAGCAGGTCTGCCAGACCGTGGCCCCGGGGGGGCGACGGGGAGTTGTCGAAGGGACCACTGGTAAATTGACCTGTGAAAAACATTCGGCCTTGATCGCTTCGAATAATGTTGTAAATATAGCCCCTCCAGTCGGCCCCAAACCTGAAACTGTGGTCCCCCGAAATCTTGGTGAAGTGGGCGGAGGCGCTTCGAATCTCATCAACCGACCCGCCCGGATCGAAATTGTGAAAACCGTTGTAGCTACCGGGAAGGTTACTCAGTTTGGGGTAACCGGTGATTGAAACATAGGGAAAGCCTTGAAAGTCGGAGTCAACAAAATCGTTCATATTTGTGGGGAGATCATTCCAGCTCACCCCCCCCGTGTTGTTCCCAGAAACTGAGGTATGCCGATTGTTCGCGACGCGAAAGTCAGCCACCAAGGTGGGGCTAATGGTCCAAACGTCGCCGATAGAGAAATTCCAAATCTGGTGTCGGGTACCCTGCACGTCGACGCAGTTGCAGCCCGGACCTCCCGGGTGGTTGTCGAACATGGTCCACCCGCTAGAAGGACCGTCTGAATGGAGATACCTGCCAAATAATGTGTGCGCATCGTTCAAGTCATGGTCGAGTCGAAGAACCGTGTGCCGGTCCGTTCTGGGAAGCGGGGTATAGCCTTTGTCGTAAATATAGTTGCGAAATCCGTCTGGACTCACACCACTCGAAGTATTGGGAGCAAGGAAGAAGGGGAGGAGAGGTGCCGCCATCGGGCTGATAAGATTGGATGGAATGATATTGTTGGGGAAGGGTTGGCGCTCGACTCGCCCCTCCTTGTTCAGAACCCCGCTGAATGGGTTGTAGAGCTGATACTCCGGGCCTATTGCCAGTAGGTCCGAAAAGTCGCCGCTCTTATTTGCCGCGCTGGGTACGGTTGCCTGAGAATCACCAAACCTGAGCTGGTTCCAATGGGTCCAGCCCAAAAAGAAGAAGGTCTTGTCCTTGATAATCGGACCTCCTCCGGTAAAACCGTAGCGCTTGTAGGGAAAAGAGCTTCTGGCCTGTCCAGCCCTGTTGCGGACCCAGCTGTTGGCGTTGAACTTGTCATTGCGCCCGAAGTAAAAGGCCTCACCGTGATACTGATTGGTGCCCGTTTTCATGATGACATCAATGGTCGTGCTGCCGGTATGCCCCACACTGGCATCGAAGGTAGTGGTTCGGATGCGCACTTCCTTCACCAGTTCCGTGGTCGCATTAAAGGAAACAGCACCCCCGTCGACAGCGTTAGTCCGCTGCGTGTTGGGAGTTCCGTCCATAGTAAACTCTGCAGTTCCCGTGGGCATTCCGTTGAACCGGACCAGACCGGATCCAGCCCGCTGATAGGGCTCCTGGTTATTATTCCAGCTACCATACCCTCCAGCTGAGTCGGCCGAGGGTGAAAGAAGGAACAGGTAAGTGGGATTTCCCTGGCCGAGGGGCAGGACTTTTAGCGGCTCCTGCCCAAAGGCGACGCCCAGATCGGCATCCGCCGACTGGAGAAGCGTGGGATCAGAGGTCACCGTCACGCTGTCTGCGACCTCCCCTATGTCGAGACTGAGGTCAACCCGCACACGCTCGGAGCTGGCGACGGGTATGTCCTCAACAACAGTGGTTTTGAAGCCCGCTAGTGCGGCCTCAATCCTGTACTCGCCGGGGAGCAGTCCTGGAGCATCGTAGTAACCGCTGTCATTGGTAATCGTATTGTGGGCAATGTTGGTGGCTTGGTGGATGACCTTCACCTCGGCTCCCGGGACAATGGCGCCACTCGCGTCGACAACGAGGCCCGAGATAATTGCCTTACCTCCCTGAGCTAACAACAATGAGCTGGCACCCATCAGGCAAAGCACACACAAGGCGATCAGGGTTTTCTTAGTTACGGTCCACATCACTACTTCCTCCCTTTGGCGGATTACCTTGTCCGCCTAGATGGCAAAATCACACTTCTGACAAAGTTCAGGCAAATAACAAGCCAATATTTTTCTTATTTAGAACTTATTTAGAAAAGGAATTACCATATTGTAAACGTTACTTCTAGCAAGAAATGTGCCACATTACTCAAGAAGCTTACTAAGTGCAGTCATTTCTTTAACTTAGTCAACTGGGCAGCAGCCCCGAGCAACCCTCTGGATCCAGTAAATTGATTTAGCAAGAGGCAAGAAAACCAAGAACTTGGATTTATTGAGTCCTTTTGCCGCCCTCCTGTACCGGTTTGTTTCTCATATGAAACGACTGAGCGCCTAAAGGGGATCGCAGGCGCTCCCAACCTGAGGTAGTTTTCACATATAAAACCGAATGTAGAACTTTTTTAATTCTGCAGGAGTCGAGGCTTGGAAGTCAAGTGTCTTTCCACTTTTGTCCACTCTTGTGCTTCGAGAATTGTCGATTGTCGAACAGGAAGCAATGCAGAATTTCGCATTTGAAATGATCAGGACCCACTCATTCTCACCACCTGAGACGTCTCGGATTTGCCGGCGATTACGTCGAAGGCTTGCGCGGCTTGCGCCAGGCAATATTCGAAATGTTCCTCGGTATGAAGAGGCGACAGGTACCAGAGGCCGCGGCCGATCAACCGGATGCCGCTGTCTTTCATTTCTCGAACAAATGATTCATACAACGGAGTGTCAGACTGCAGGCAGTCCCTGTAGTTTTCCAGCCTGTCGAGGGAAGAGAAGCCGAAATAAAACATCGGTCCAGGACCTTGAAGCAGGACGGGCAGGCCCAGCTCCCGTCCAAGTTTCTCGAGTCTCTGCATGAATGACCGTGTCTTTTCGAACAGTGATTCGTACAGCTTCGGAGATCCCTCCTCGAGGCTCTGGATGGTTGCCAGAGCCGCTGCGACGCTGGTCAGGTTGGCATTCAGGGTGCCCGCCTGAACAACCAGCCCTGAGGCGATCAGTTCCATCACCTCGGACTTTCCAACCAGGGCACTGATTGGAAAACCGTTTCCCATCGCCTTTCCGAAAACAGCCAGATCGGGGGTTACGCCCAGGAACTCCTGGGCGCCACCCAGGCCAAGTCGAAACCCTGTGATGACCTCATCGAAGATCAATACGCTGCCATGTTTCTGGCAAAGCTCCCTCAACTCCTCCAGAAACCCCTGTGCTGGAGGGATGCAGCCGTTGTTGCACATGATCGGTTCAGCGATGGCACCAGCGATGTCCGGACCGCTCTCTGAAAAAGCGGTTCGCAGTGCCTCCCGATTGTTCCACGGGAGGATCAGAAGATTAGTCGGTTTCTCTGGTTGACCAGAGGACCAGATGATCGGAGTGTATTCTTCTGAGACCTCATGCAACGTGGCCGGAGACGGATTGATGCTGTAGGCAATATTGTCGTACCAGCCGTGATAATGCCCTTCAAACTTGATGATTCTCCTTCTCCCCGTGTACGCCCTGGCAAGGCGCAAGGCGCAATGCACCGCCTCCGATCCGGAGGTGGAGAAACGAACCAGCTCGGCACACGGAATGTACTCAACCAGCTTCTCGGCAAGCTCAAGCTCCGCAAGATGCTGTGCGGAAAAGATTTGTGCTTTCTCGGCCGCTTCGCACACCGCGTCCACGACTCGGCGATGGGAATGTCCCAGAAACAGGGGCCCCTGGCTGAGCGTGAAATCGAGATACCGGTTTCCATCGGCGTCCCACAGATAAACTCCGTCGGCCTTCTCGAAAAACAACGGATGGGGAACTTCTCCGGCGCGGAACTGGCTGGACACGCCTCCCGCTAGAGTGCGGACCGCGCGGTCGAAAAGCTGCTTCGACTTCTCATACCTGCTCAAACACTGTCCCCTGAGTTGAAAGCGTGCATTGACTTGACCTGCCAGTTTTATTTATAAAACACAGGTTCCATTGGTTTCAAGAAACTTTTCACCTATACACACTTGATAGAGGTCGTGGATGGATCAGTCTGAGGATTCGAGTGGCCAGCCGATTCACGCCGCTGGCCCCCAATCTTGTCGATGGCTTCTTGCGGGCTTTCGGCAGTGATTTCTGACAGGCGCACACAGAGACAGGGCACCAGAGAGAATAGAGGTGGGGCCAGTGAAGAAGTCCACAGATCGTGAGCTTGCAGAGGAAAAAATCAGTAGAGACTACTCGGTTCCGTCAGTGGTCAAATGCTTCACAATCCTCGAGGTTTTCAAGGAATCCGAGGATGAGCTTTCACTGAGTGAGATTGCTCAGACGACGGGAATCCAGAAGACAACGACTTTTCGAATCCTTTACACGCTGGAAAAGACGGGCTTTGTGGTCAAGACTCCCGAGTCGGGAAAATACCACCTCGGACCCGGGATCTTCGAACTTGCGGGATCGCTTTTCTCGGATCGCGGAATTGTTCAGTTGGGCGAGCCATACCTAGTCGAGCTCAAGGAACAATTCAACGAAACTGCTGGCCTGGCCATCCGAAAAGGAGAGGGTCTCTACTATGCCGACCTGGTGGAAAGTCTTTCCTCGCTGCGGATGGTGGCAACGGTCGGTTCCACTGCTCCATTCCATGCCTCCGCCCTGGGAAAGTCGGTAGCCGCCTTCCTGCCGGAAGCCGAGCTGAAGAGTATGATCCTGGACAAGCCTCTCACTCCCTTCACGGAAAAGACGATGACCGATGCCCATGCGCTTCGAATCGAACTGGAAAAGATTCGGGCCAGAGGGTACAGCATCGACGAGGAGGAAGTGGAATCGGGCGCGAAATGTATCGGGGCGCCGGTTTTCAATTACCTCAGAGAGCCAGTGGCGGCACTGAGCGTTTCCGGACCGGTTAGCCGAATGGAAAAGCAGCAGAACGAGATCATCAGGGCAGTGACGGGAGCGGCAGAGGCGATCAGCCGCAAGCTCCGCTTCTCTTCGGCGCGGTCGCATCAAGGCAAGATAGGGACCAAATGAGACCGATCCCGACTCAGTACTAAGCCATCCTGGGCAAGCTTACTCAAGGTTACTTCAAGAGGGGTCTGACGAGGTGAGATTCCAGTGGGTTGACTGGTTGCTGGTCATTATTTCACTGGTGGGAACCTTTGTGGCTGGATTGGTCGTGCACAGACGTGTACGCAACCTGTCCGACTATCTGGTGGCCGGTCGTGGTGTAGGTTTGCATTTGGGCGTCGTGTCTCTGTTTTCCACTGAGATGGGCATCGTAACTTATATGTACTTTGCCGAACTCGGTTACCTGGCCGGTTATCAGAGCTTTCTGGCTGCCCTGATCGCGGGTGCTGTTTTGATCTTTCTGGGCAAGACCGGCTTTGTCATTAAGTCCTTGAGAGAGCTCAACATCATGACCGTATCGGAATACTTTGAAATCAGGTACAGCCGGGGCGTAAGAGTGCTGGCAGGAGTATTGATGGCGGTGGGCGGTGCGCTCAATCTGGGAGTGTTCCCCCGCGTGGAGGCCAGTTTTCTCAATCTGATCACCGGAATCCCCGAAAGTCAGTTAGTTTGGACCATGGCTGTGCTGCTGGTTATGGCCCTCATCTATACGGCTCTGGGAGGCATGTTCTCGGTGGTCGTCACCAACTACCTTCACTACTTATTGCTGAGCTTTGGAAGCGTTCTTGTGACCCTGGTGATCTTCAGCGAAATTGGCGTCTGGACCGTCTTCAAGAGCGTGCAACAAAAGTTGGGAGAACCCGGTTGGAACCCTTTTTCCAACCCTGAGTTTGGCCCTGCTTTCATCCTCTGGCTGATCCTGATCAACATAGCGCTGCTCATCAGCTGGCAGCCCGTTGCGGCGCGAAATTTCGCGGCACGGGATGCGGCCGTGGGGAAGAGGATATTCGCTTATGCGGGGGTGCTGTTTTTCTCTCGGGGAGTGCTCCCGATGTTTTGGGGGATGGCTGCTCTGACCTATTTCAGCGGTGATGGCGCGGCGCTGTCCGCCATGCCCCTGATGCTGAGCGAGCTCGTCCCCAGCGGCCTCATGGGATTGGTCGTCGCCGGTATGCTGGCCGCCTCGATGTCTACATACAGCAGTTACCTGCTATCCTGGAGTTCGGTCATCTCGCAGGATGTCATCGGCCCGGTTTGGGGTAAGAGGCTGGACGAAAAGAGTCAGATCCGAATCAATCGGGTGACGATTGTCCTGCTCGCACTTTTTGTCCTGGGTTGGGGAATCTTTTACAAAATCCCAGGACCCACCTACTTCTATCTGGTCATCACGGCAAATCTCTTTGCAGCGGGCAGCCTGGTAGCCATCGTTGCCGGCCTGTATTGGCGGAAAGCCAGCAAAAGCGGGGCCTATCTGGCCTTTCTCGCGGGCACCCTGGTGAGCGTCATGTTTTTCTTTCTGGATTTTCCAACCCCCGTTCTGGGCTTTTTAAGCTTTGTTGCCGCCCTAACTGCCATGCTGGTGGCGTCCTGGGTAGAGCGACGCTGGCGCGCGACCAGGCAAATCGAGGATCTCTCCAGCTCCAACCGCTCAGCTGAGGGAGACCAATGAGTATCTGGCTGATCTTCTGGATCGCCTTTGCAGCATTTTCTTTTGTATCTCATCTGGTAATCACTTTGCTCGTCCTGCTGCATGGCTGGAAAGAACTGCGCGAATTGCTCAGAATTGAGTGAAGTGAAGGCCATCCACCCAGCAGTCGCTGCCGCGAGTGTGATCGCGCCCCTCATTGTGGGGCTGCGATCGGGGAAGTACCTTTCAATTCTTCAAACAGATTCAGGAGCTGAGTGGTGATCTTGGGAGCGGCCTCGACCTCGAGATAACTGGAGCGGGCGCGCCAGGTTTCGTATCCCCCCAGATCGTGATGCTCGGGGGTTGGCAGATACCCGTTGTACCCATTTGCCAGGGAGATCGTGAAAGTGGGGTGAAGCGGACTTTTGGCCTTGAGTTGCAGCCCGATCTCAACGAAAACTTCACACGGAATTGCCGCGATGCCCAGATCGCCAATTCTGAAGGTCTGAAGAATCAGGGACACTCGAGCGGGAAAGTCGCTCAGCAGCAGCGTCTCGCGCGCGTAGATCTCATCCCCAGTCTTCATGAACGGACCCTCTGCGCGCATCATAACTTGCTTGGCGCGGATGACCTCCGCTTCGTCAGGGAGGCGCACGCCCAGCTCCAACTCTGTCTGCCTTGCAGCCAGGCGAACCCAGTCACGATAATGGATCCCCTGGTAAACCCGGTACGCCTCAGAGGCCACCCGATCAGCCACCAACTGAATCTGCTCGAAGGGAGCCTTCGACTCCCTCTTCCCCCGAAAGTTAATGTTATTGATATCTCCGCTCGTCCCATTGGACAGTATCCCCACAAAGGGGGGATCGCTTCGATCAGCCTGCAGCAGTAGCTGGATTCGATCGGCGAAAGCACCGAAGTAGTCCGACGAGATTTGCTGGTCGGTCTCACCCACATAGTGCAGGGAGTAGTTGGCCAGAAGAGCGATCGGCCTTCCCGTTTTTGCCTGCACTGATAGAACTGAGAGATCCGGGTCGGTGGGCCCGGCCGGCTCAAGCAAATCCGAACTTCGCACTGGCGGATTTGTCTTTACCCTGTCGATCCCGCCAACAGGGTTGGGCGGAATCGTTCCGGTTTGCATGTGCCAGCGCCGGTTGAAGACCTGATCGGGCACCTTGCCGACTCCCCAGCCGATTCTGGCGGGTTCCAGGTGGTTGCCTGCTCGCCGAACCGCATCAGCAATCCTTCTGCTCAGGAAGCGCAAGTAATCGGTGTCAGGCTCGCTCTGGAACACGGCTACTGCGGTGGGTGCCGAGTGGGTATGGGTGGCTGACATGAGCATGTTCTCGGGCGGGAGGCCGATGGCCTCGAGAACCATTCGTTTGGCCTGGTCATAAACTTCGCGCCGGATCATGCAGCTGTCCACCACAACGAAGGCCAGCCGGGAGTCTCCGTCGTCTAGAACCAGGGCGCGTGCGTGCAGCTCGTCGTGAATGTTCTCGGCCCTCCGGTCACCCATTCCGCCATTGATCGAGCTACCCAGTGGAGGCGTAATGTTGCTGGTTGCAGCGCCGGCCCGAAACTCCCTGGTGGTGTTTTCGGCAGCCCAAGTCTGAGTCGGAAACCAGCCGGATACGAGTGGCGAGATGAGGAGTGCAATAGGAAGCGCCTTGCTCAAAGACAAGGGGCGCAGCATGGTGACCTGCCGGTAGAAAACTTCAAAGGGTCCGTGCATTTGTCTACTCTCCATCTCCAAGGGGTCGCAGCTCTATTCTGCGGAAGTAGATCTCTGCTCCCTCTGACTGGAACAGGATCCTTCCCTGTTTCAGGCTGGAGTCGGTTCCTTTGTTGACGATGGTGCCGTTGACCAGGTAGGTAAAGGTGTCGTCTTTGACAAAAGCGTCCAGCCGGTTCCACTGACCTGCAGGTTTTTCCAGATCCTCTCGCCCCCGAAAGCCCAGCTCGTCGACCCAGTCCGGGTCGCGGCCGAACCAGTTGATGCGGCCGCCCTCAAAAGTCTTCGCCTCTCCTGGCGGGTCCCACACCGATTCGCCGTCCCGATCCTTCCTTACATTGACCGTCAATCGAGTCGGGATGCGTTCGCCCGATTTCGAGAATCCGTTGACAAGAATGATGTCTCCCGTCCCTCCCTCGATAATCTGGAATTCGACGGACTGCATCCAGGGGCTGTTGAACTCCAGCGAGGCGTTTCCCTCCCCACCCTGGCAGTGCAGCAGGATTCCACTGTCTCGGGTGCGATCCTGGCGCCGCCCCCAGCTGACCAATCCCCATCGAAATTCGACGATCAAGTGGTAATTCCTGTACGGATCCCTGGTTATGAATCCTCCCCAGTCCCGGCCGCTGACGCGGATAGCGGGCCTCCCATTGATCCGGTCCACGACCGTGAAGACGTCATGGGGATCCTCATACTGATAGTCGGCGAGCCAGGTATAGAAGTTTGACAGGTCCTTGCCGTTGAACAATTTGATCGGCTCGGTTGGGGTGATTGCTTCGTCCTCGGCCAGGACCAGAACAGTTGGCAGCCCGGCACTCAACAGAGTAAACAGGGCCAGCTTGGGAAACGTCAGGGGAAAGGACATGCTCTGAACCTCCTTCGTATTTTTAGCATGGGAGCCCATAGACCTTGCTTTACACGCTGCTCACTGCTGGTTGGAAGCGCCTTGGGGGGTCGGCCACTTCAGGTGCTTGTGGAGGAACTCAAAAGTCCCTCGGCCGTTGATTTCGTGCTCACCATCAAAGAACTCGATTTGGGTCCTGTCACCCACACCCAGCTCATTGTAAAGACGCCGGATCTTGGCGTATTCGTGGGCAACCCACTCATCCAGGCCCACGTCGTCCCGATGACCTCGCTCGACCATAAATGGTCTGGGAAAGATCAAATAGGCCATCTCCGCATAATTGAAGGTAATGCCGAGTTTGAAGTCGGGCATCTCATATTCTCCGGTGAACATATAGCTTCTGGGCCAGTCGATGGTAACGTTTTTCCAGATCCACTCGTTGAAATCGGCGGAGCAGATGGACAGACAGTAGTCCTGCACGATGGCCGGGACGCGCATGGCCGTTTTCCCTCCGTAGCTTAGACCGTAGAAGGCGATGCGCTCTCCGTCGACATTGGGCAGGCTCTTGAGCCAGTCCACGATCTGCAGGTGCTGTCCCACGATGAAAGAAAACAGGGAGAGCTTGAGGGGATTGGCCTTGAATTGCAGAACTCTGAATTTGTCCTGACCGCGATACGGGTTGTGAGGGGCGAAGACGATAAAGCCCCGCTCGGCCAGTCTGGCCGCAAAGGCCCGATAGGCCTGAAAACTTGGGCTCGCTTTCTCAATCACGTCACTGGGCAGGCCCTCCAATCCGTGCTGGGCCACCACCACGGGCCGCTTCTCTCCAGGCCGGAGGTCTTTGGGCAAGAGAAGAATGCCCCAGGCGAAGACATCAGGCCAGACGTCCAGGACCACGTCGTAGCCGGTCCATTTGGCTCGCTCGTAGCGCAGACGGGAGCGGGGGTTGGCAGGCAGCCTGGGGTCGTGGACCTTGCCGATGACCTCTTCCCAAAAGTATTTCCTATATTCTGCGGCTGCTTCGGCGAATTGAGCAGCTGAGCCATACGGTATTTTCTCCAGGAAGAATTTGTCGCGGGTGACACTGGAAACGCGAAGAAAATCCTGGAGATGGTCTTCGATCTCCCGGACCTGTCGCCGCTGGCGGGCTTGGGGATCAACCCCGGCTCTGAGGTCCTCTCCAAGAGCCGGCGACGGCCACGAGTGCAGTGGAGGGCTTGTGCCTCCCGTCAGGGCTTCAACAAACCGTTTCAAGGCGCCATCGGAGCCTGGCTTCACAGGTTGCGGGCTCGCTTCCGCAGGAACCAGCTGGGCCGCCCGTTTAAACGGTGAGGGCAGTTTCTTCTGCCATTCTTCAAGGCGCCCGAATTCTCGCCTCACCGCAGCGCCGGAGGGCGTGGAAAGCTGTCCCGGGGCTGCCACGTTCTTTTGCCACTCCCGGGCAGGAGGCCGGCCGCTGAACTCCGGCGTCGGGCTGTACTCGATCACCAGGTCACGGGGCACAACCAGGCTGGCAATCTCGGCGTCGCCGAACTCGTCAAGAAGAGACCAGACATTACGGTAGATGGGTTCGCCCCAGACTCGCTCACGTGGTCCGAAGTACCCGCTCACCAGAGATGCATCTATTCTGGGATCCGCAGCCGCGGCGTAGAGGGCGATCAAACCGCCTTCCGCGTAGCCGGCCACACCGATCCTGCCAGTTTCCCCCGACACCTCCTGCAGCCAGTCGACAGCTGCCAGCACTTTTTGAACCTCATAGCCAATCAGATGTCGACCCATCTCGTAGGCCATCCGGTAGAGCCACTCGCGGTGGGGCATGTTTGTCATGCGAAGACCATCCGTGTGCAGACTCGGATTGCCGGAGAATTGACTGGAACGGCTGATCAGCGTGGGCACGATCACCCTCAGTCCGGCCTCGGCCAGTCTCCGCGCGAATTGCGAGTCTGCCTCGATGCCAGGGCTCAGACCGACCAGCTGCTCGGGGATCTGATCGGCGTCAGCCAGAGCCACCACGCTGGCGCCGGGTGCGCCTTTGGGTTCCAGTAACAGCCCTTCTCCGTGAATTCCATCCAGCACATCCCAGCGAACCTGCAGGACTCGATAACGGTTCGTTTCGGCCACCAGAGACGAGCCCGGGTAGACGCCAAAATACTCAACTCGGGGCCGGGACCGCTCTCCCACAACTCCAATTATCTCTCTGAAATGCCGGCGGTTCGGTTCGACCGACCTCTGGTATGCCTCAGCCGAAGAGAACTCGCGGGACCAGTGTTGTTGGCGCCATTGGACCGATCTTTCCAGTCGACGCATCAGGAACCGGTCAATGCCCTCCACCATTCGGGCCGACAGATCACCTTCCCAGATTAGGGGTTCCGTGCCGGGAAGAGTGGCCGGATTCTTTGCCGACATCGGAAAGGTGAAAAGGAAAAGAGCCGACGAAAGGAGTCTGTAGGAAAGCGTCATGAAAAAAACTCCTACTCGTGGGCATGAGAAGAAGACTGGAACTGACAACGAGTGCGGATTCTATGCCAAGCTTCAAACAAAGACAAGGAGAGCCGGGCGGTGGAAGTCACTGCCCCAGAGCAATTGCCACGGCCAAAGCGACCACGACGGGAATGCTGGCAGCGAGGCTCCAGCCCGTAAGGGCCAGCTTGCTCCGTCCCCTCGTTGGCAGCGCGCACAGAAGCAGCCCTGCAACGATGTTCACCGCCAGCGCGCCCGGGACGATCCATTGGAAGCTGAGTGGATCCAACCCCGTGATCAGGTCCCAGAAAGCCACCAGGATGGCGGCCGTGACCCCGTAGATGGAGCCGAAGATGGCGCCAAAGGGCGTCGCCCAGCGAACAAAGAGTGCCATAAAGAAGAGCCCGAAGAGCGGCGCCACCAGGAGGTTGGTAGTCTTGCTCGTTACCTCCAGGTAATTTCCAGGTACCTGGTCAACCACCACATTGAGCACCACGATGCTGGCACCGATCGCCAGCGTCAGGACTCTGGAGAACCGCAGCTCCCGCCGAGGATCGATAGGCCGGCGGCGGAAGGGCCCCACGAAATCCTTTACCACCACAGCCGTAACCGCATTGACTCCTGAGTCCAAGCTCGACATGACCGCGGCAAAAAGGGCGACCACCACCAGCCCCGAAATCCCGACGGGTAACTGGTTGGCGATGTAGCGAGGGAAAAGCTGGTCGGCAGAATCGCGGATCGTTTCGCCGGCCGGGATCAGCTGGCTGTTGCTCATATAAAAGCCCAGCAGCGACAGGCCCACCAAACCGAGCACCACTGAGAGAGACACCGCCGCGCAGGCGTTGACCAGAAAGGAGCGTCGCGCTGTCTGCACGTCGGGAGTAGCCATATAGCGCTGGATCGTCGTCTGGTCGGATCCTGCCGTACAGATCCACCAGATCGCCTGGGAGAGGATCGAGCTGACCACCGTCACCCGCACGTGCGGATCGAAAGAATAAAGCGGCTGGCTGTCCCAATGCGGAGCCCACTGGGTGGGAAACCATCCGAAGCCATCCATGCTCAACGTCACTAAGATAGTCGTCAGCAGGGCTCCACCGAAGAGTAACAAGAACTGAACCATATCGGTGATGATCACGGCTTTGAGACCACCGAGCACCGTGTAGCTGATGGCCACGAAGCCGCCGATGAGGACGATATACGGCTGTGCCGTCTGCGGCAGGCCGAGCATCGCGACCAGGGCTTCGGCGCAGATGTTGAGCATCAGCCCCATCCACACCAGACGCATGGCCACGAACAGGGTCGCCCCAAAGAGTCTGGCTCCCAGCCCCAGGTGCTTCTCTAAGAGCTCGTAGGCACTCGTCACCCGGTGCTTCATGATGGCCGGGATCAGCCAGTAGCCAACCGTGACAAAAGCAATGGGGTAAGCGAAAATGCTGCACAAGACCACCGGGCCGCTCTTGATCATCTCGCCTGGCACGGAAAGGTAGGTGATGGTGCTGAGGAGGGTCGCGTAGATCGAAATACCGACAGCGAAAGAGCCCATCTTGCCGCCGGCCAGGAAGTAGTCTTTGGTGTTCTGCTGGCGCCCTGCGAATCGAAGCCCCAGCCACACCATGCCCAGGCTGTAGAGGACGATGAGGATCCAGTCGAATGTTGACAGTCCCCGAACCTGATCGGCTCCCGAGGCAGTTTCGCTGGCAGCCCCCAACTCCTGCGCACTCACTCCGGAAAGAAGCAGCGCCAAGAGAAAGCAGACAAGAATCCCTTTACGGCAGATCAGATACACGTCGGTCTCTTAATAGGAAACGGCGCAAGCAGGTCCAAACCTTAGAAAAAAGTCAATATACCATCCACCACCACGTACTGGTCATTGACTACCGGTATAAAACGCCACTTGTCAAAAGCCGTACAAGGGTGCGAGATACCGCTTTTTATCATATCGCCCACCTGGAGCTGGGTGGGACCTTCATATTTCAGAAAAGCGTGTTGATCGGTGACGGCAAGGATTTCGCAAGGGGGAAGTTCCATCCAACCCACTTGGGGACGGTAGGCTTGGTGCGGAATGGGTAAATGATTGTCGTAAGGACAATCCCGTTTGCCCATGCTTACCAGGGCTAATCCCGGTTCGGGCATGGATTGAATGTAAGCCCACACCTCCAGGGCCTCCTGCAAAGGACCCTTGAACCCCCTCTTTTCAGCGGCCTCCAGGTATTCAGCGTAACCGGTCGCATCGCTGGTCAAATAACAGCCACTGCGCACCACCACGCGAATGGGTTTGGAAAACTTGACCTCCTTGAAAACGTGCACCACCCGATCAAAGAAGGCCGTGCCCCCGGCGGAAAAGACCACCTCATCTACACCTTCAAAGTCGTCTTCGGATAACCCCTCCAGGGTATCCACCAAAGTTCTCAGGTAAGTATCCACCCGGCTTAGCGCCTTTTCTGAGGGGCCCGTAATGACGCCTTCAAAACCTTCCACGCCGGCAAGTTGAAGTAAATCTCTTTCCTCCTTGACCGCCTGCACAACCGCCCGGGCTTCCTCATTTGTGCGGCAACCGGTTCGCCCCCCTGAAAGGCCCACTTCCAGCAACACTTTGAGGGGTTTTCTCAGACCGAAGGCCTGGGCGGTCCTGGAGAGCTGCCGGACCTGCTCTACCGAATCCACCAGGCAGAAAAAATCAAACTCGGGATCCTGGTTGAGCTCTTCAACCACAAAGCGGATGTTTTGCCGGCCCACCAACTGGTTGGCCATCAATATGCGGTGCACCCCAAATCTTCGGTAAACTTGAATCTGGCTCACTGTGGCCGCCGTGATGGCCCAGGCGCCATCTTCAAATTGCTTCTTGAAAATTTGAGGGCCCATGGGAGTCTTCCCATGGGGCGCAAAAGATACGCGGTGTTCTTGAAGAAAAGCCTTGAACACCTGACGATTATGATCCAGGGCGGATTGTTTAAGCACCAGCAAGGGCAAGGGCAGATCTTCTTTCAACACCCCCTACCCCTGGTCGGCAATGTCCTTGAGCGCGAAAGGCTCAGTCCCTCCCGGAATACCTTTTGTTCGATCATCCAAAAGCGTGTCGAGAATGGCTTGAATATGCAACGGAAGCTACTTTCCTTTGGAGGCCCCGCCATCCACATCCGGATAGCCTGGTGGCTCAGACATCGGTACAATTCACTTACGAGATTTGAGCAACATCTCTGGGCGGCCCAACCTTAAAGGTTATGCACTACATTGATTCTCATGTCCATGTCTGGACCGACACGTTTGATCACTATCCTCTGGATTCCGGCACGAAAGTTGAAGAGATGCAGATTCGCCGTTTCCTTCCAAATCAGATCCTGGCGCACGCCAAGCGGAGTGGGGTGGATAGGATTGTGCTTGTTCAGATGAGCTACTATGGAACTGACAATCGCTACCTGCTGGATGTCATTCAAGCGGCCCCACACACCTTCCGCGGTATCGCTGTCGTAGATCCAATGTCTCCTGGTCACGTTCAACGAATGCGCCGCTTGAAAGCACAAGGCGTCCGCGGCTTTCGCATCGTGATCACCAACAGTTCCTCCATTGCCTGGCTGCGAGAAGGTCGATTCAACCGGATGTTCCAAGCCGGAGCTGAAGAGGAGTTGGCGATTTGCGCCCTTATCAACCCGGAGGCTCTGCCGGCACTGGCAAGAGTCTGCCAGCGCTATCCTCACACTCCCACCTGTGTCGACCATCTCGGCCGCATCGGGATGTCTGGTCCCATCCGTGAAGAACAGGTTGAAGCTCTCTGCAGCCTGGCGCGGTATCCCGGAGTCCGAGTCAAGGTCTCCGCCTTCTATGCACTGGGCCAGAAGCGATTTCCCCATCTTGATCTGGCTGAGCTTATCCGCCGGGTCTACGATTCCTTTGGGCCGCAGAGACTCATGTGGGGCTCGGACTGTCCGTTTCAAATACTGGAAGAACCGTATGAGGATAGCATCGCCTTGATCCGTGACTATCTTGATTTCTTGACTACCGAGGACAAAGAGTGGCTACTGCGCCGCTCGGCCGAGGAGCTGTTCTTCAGCTAAGTCTATGGTTTGCTGAGGCCGATCACAAAGATGGCAATGATGAGGATGCCCAGCCCGTAAGTCATGATTCTCACTGGCTTCCGCCCACTTCCCTTCCACTCGCCCGTGGCCATCCCCAGCAGGTTGGCGACAATCACCATCGAGGACATCAGAATCGCCCAACCAATCGAAGCTCCGATATCTCCCAGCTTGTTCGCCCCGGACCCGTAAAAGATCATCCCTAGGATCCAAAGGGCGCCCATCCCCGTGCACAGGAAGAAGTAAGAAGGGGGCGAAGTGACATATCTACCGAAACTCTTGTGCCGAACAAACAGGTGTACTGAGTAGCCGGCGTTACAAACAAACAGAGGCAAGGTGATGATCGCCCAAAGCGGGTTGGAGGCGTAATGCTCCGAGGTTCCAAACTTGAGGGCGACTTCGGTGATTTCCGAACCGAAGGCAAACCCCAGATTCCCAAAGGGCGACAAGACTCCCGACAGAATACAGAATAGCAGGCCCAGGGCGTAGGAACGGGGCTCATTTCCGGTCACCGACCTCCCACCTCCCGCCAGGGCATCCTCCTTCAGTTTGCCCGCCCACGAACAGACCGAAATCCCCGCCAGTATGATGAGCACTCCCACCAGGATAAGTACCCCGTACCATGACATCAGCGTTTCTGGTGACAGAACCCAGAGGGGAACAAGGGTTCCGACGGCAGCGGTCAGCCCTAGAATGAGGGCGAACCCCAGGGCCATTCCCAGATAGTCGACTCCCAGTCCAAAGGCGAGTGCGCCCAGGCCCCACCCGAAGCCGAGAAGCACCGTTTGAGCGATTGTGGTGGTGCTGGTGCTCCTCAACACGTTTACCAAATTGGGAACGGTCGCAACCGCGATGAGCCAAGGGAGGATCAGATAGGCAGTGGAAGAGAAAATCAGCCAGACATTTTCCCACTTCCATTGCGGTGTATATTTCATCGGAAGCATGAAACTTCCTTGACAAATTCCACCCAATAGCACTAGCGCAAGCCCCAGCATCAGGTTTTCAGTGATCATCTTGGTCCCACCTTCTTCATGACAACTCAGCCCGTAATTTGTCCATGACCTTCATCAGCTTCAGCGTTTCTCGCCAGGTGACTCCTCTTGGTTCCCCCCGGCAAGAAGTCACAAAATCGGCGTCCTGGTCCCGGATCGCTCCCCCATAGATCTCCCCTTCTTCACCTCTGAACTCGAGCTGCTCCAGGTCTGAGTGGACATAACTAAATCCGTCGGTTTCCAGCGAGTGCGAATCGCCCACGAGTTTCATTTCTATGCGCGGCAAACACGAAACGTAGCAGATGGAAATAGCTGCGGGCGCAGCACCGGGCAAACTCACCAGAATGGAGACGCTCTCCACCTCACCCGACTTGGGCAGTACCAAACAGGCCACTGGTTCGGGGGCTCCAAACCACTCGATCAACAGGTCCATCGGGTGTGCCGCGTGGTGGAGCAGCGCATCATCCCTCCAGCTTCGTCGGATTGGGACATGATGGCGAACATAGGTCAACTGGCGCATGCTGCCCAGGCTTCCCGCAGATAAGCTCTCCCGGATTCGACGATAAGGAATCAAGTACCGACTCGTATGCGCACAGCGAAGAACCACCCCCGACTCAAGTGCCCGATCCGCTAAATCCTCGGCCTCGGCAAAATTCTCACAGGCAGGTAATTCCACCAGTGTGTGTTTTCCAGATTCGACGCAGAGCCGAGCTTGTCCGTAGTGAACCCCGGAAGGCGAACATACGACGACGGCGTCCACTATCGACAAAGCCTCCTGCAAATCTGCAGTAGATTTCTTGATGCCATGTTTGAAGGCGAAAGCCGCAGCTTTTTCGGCGCTGGGGCCGAAGACCACCTCAACCGTCACGCCACTGTGCACCAGCTGCCGGGCATGAATGGAAGCTATCGTCCCGTAACCCAGAAGCGCTATTCGCACTCCTTAAGTATCTCCTCAACCTTGCGGTCCAGATCGATCCATCCGGATCGCTTGAGAAGCTGGACCAGTTTTTGTTCCTGCCGGTCGTCCAAGGGAAGGAACGGACTCCGCGAGTAGCCCCCGTTCAAACCCCACAAGTTAAGGATTGACCGGTAGATGACCAAGTCGCCGACCGGGCCTATTTGCCCATGCGTATACAAATGGACAAGGGGAAGGATCTCTTTCCAAATGCGCAGCCCTCTCTCGGCATCGTTGTCCTCGACGCAGGCATCGTACATGGCTTTTGCTGCCTTCGGAGCCACGTTGAGAACTCCACTGATCCATCCGTGGGCCCCTGCCAACAGCGCCTCAAACGGGGCCAAGAAGGATCCATAGAAAATCGCCATCCGGTCCCCTACCAGGTAGCTCAGGTCGTGAACCGGAACCACGGTTTCGTAGGTGGATTTCACCATATGGATGACATCTTCGTCGACGAGTTGGGCGATTTCCAGCGGGCTGAAGTCCACACAGGCCGTATTACCCGGATTGTTGTAGAGCATTATGGGGAGATCTACGGCACGTCGCACCTGTCGAAAGTGCTCAATCACACCGGGCTTCGGGGGCCGCTGATAGTAGGGCAGAATGACGAGCACGGCAGCCGCTCCATTTTCCTGGGCAGCCTGACAGAGCTCTACGGTCAGCTTGGTCGCATAGTGGCCGGCGCCGTAAATGACAGGGACCCGATCACCGGCAACATCCTTGGCCAGGCGGAAAAGGCGAATCCGTTCCTCATCTTCAAGCGCGATAAACTCGCCACTTGTCCCCGTAATGGCGAGGCCATCTACACCCTGACGAATGAGCCATTCCCAGTGGGCCGCCGTTGCTGCTTCGTCGAGGTTGTTTTGACTGTCAAACATTGTTAAAGCAGCCGGGAAGATGCCACGAAAGGGTTGTAAAGAATAGGGCATTCTCTCCTCCTTGCAAATTGGAGCGAGTGTCTAACCAGGTTACCTCGTGCCCATGTGACGTTGGTAGGGATAGTTCGAAAGAGCCGACTCATTTAACTCGACACCAAAGCCGGGTGAGCAGCGGGGCACCTGCAGATGCCCGTCTTCGAACTGAGCAGGCCGGTCCACTATTTCCGAAAATATTTTACGGTCCGATTCAGAACCAATTGTCTCGAGGATGAAGAAATTGGGGATCATGGCGGCAAAGTGGAGATTAATGGCAGTGGCCACCGGCCCATTGGGATTGTGTGGTGCCATTCCGATATAGTGAGCTTCGGCCAGGGCGGCGATCTTCTTCATCCCGGTGATTCCCCCGCAATTCACCACATCACACTGTAGGACATCGACAGCTTGTTTTTCGACAAACTCCCTGACGGCGTAAATGGTTGCCCATCGTTCACCAGCCGCAATCGGAGTTGAAGATTCTCGCTGCACGCGGACCAGAGCGTCCGCGTTCTCAGGGGGCACGGGCTCCTCGATGAACATCAGATTCAGGCCCTCTAGCGACCTGCAGAGTCTGATCGCCGACTTCACGTTCAAACGTCCGTGACAATCAACAGCGATTCCCAGCTCAGAACCGCCGGCCTCCCTGGCGGCTACGAAGTACTCCCGAATCCGATCGATGATGGAGGCATCGAAGTACTCTGTTTCCCTTAAGCCGGGGTCCAGGAGGCCACTTGACCCGGAGTAACCCGCTCCCTTTTCGCTTTCTTCAGGGACACCATAGAACAGGGGAAGAGTTGTCTTGATGGCGCGATACCCCCTCTTCATGCAGGCCTTCACCCTTTGCGAGAATGCTTCCGGGGAGCCGCCGGCCGAACAGTGGCAATAGACCGGTACCCGCTGCCGTGTAGGCCCACCCAGTAGTTTGTAGACTGGTAGCCCGCAGCTTTTTGCCAATATATCCCAAAGCGCACAGTCGATGGCACTGATTGAACTGCTGTGCATCGGTCCCCCAACCCAGAACGAATCTCGATACATCTTTTCCCAGTGGCCTTCTATTTCGGTCGGGTCCTGGCCTATCAAGTACGGCTTGAACTCCAGAATCGACTGTTCAAGGCTGAGGGTCTTGCGCTTCATCACAGTTTCCGAGATTCCTGTTATGCCTTCATCGGTCTCGACCTTCAGAAAGATGGCATTCCGAAAGTTCAAATTAACGATGTAGGTCTTAACATCCGTTACTCTCATCTCACCCTGCTCTCAAACTTCGATCCTTGCGGGCTGAAGAAAAGCCAGAAATATTCACGTTTGGAGATCAATGCTTAATTCCCCACGACATGGAGACGTGCCGCACTGGCTGCAAGTGGCTCTGACCGTTCCTCCCCGATCAGGATAGTCTGACTAAGGTTGACTGCGTATTCTCCGTATTTGCGAAGCGAAATAGGCAAGTGAAAGGTCATGCCGGCTTTGAGTTCCCGGTGATTATCTACGCGAATAAAGTAACCAAGTTGCTCAATCCAACTGGGGGGGTAGCCGATTCCGACCGGGTACCCAAAGTAATGGTGAAAGATGAAGTCTTTGAGATGTGGTTTTACAACAGCCACAGCAAGCTCGGCAACCTGGCTAGCCCGAACGCCTGCCCGAGCCTTCTCCAGGATCACCTCAATCGTCTCCACGACTGCTGCCTCGACGCGTCGGATTTCCGGCGTCGGCTCTCCCAGGACAGCCGTCCGCATCAGTGGTGCCGTGTACCTGCGTACTTCGGCAGTTACTTCCAGAAAAACGGTCTCCCCCTTACTCAGCCGGTGGCCATGAAAAGTGCTATGCGGGCTACCGGCCCGATAACCTGCTGCTACGACCGGTCCCCAACACACCGTATCGCTTCCCTCCCGATACATCGTTTCCACGATCGCGGCCCCGATCTCAGAGTCCCGTGCACCTTCCGACATCGCTGCGTATCCCGCTGCTATGCCGAGATCGGTGAGTTTGGCAGCCTGGCGCATGTAAGCGATTTCGGCTGCAGATTTCACCAGCCTGCAATTCTCAACCACTCCAAAAGCATCCACCACTCTGGCCTGTCTCAAGCCGGCCATGACGCCCTCGAAACGATCGAGCGATAAGGCTCGACTCTGACGCTGTATGCCAATAGTTCCCGAGGAGACTCCCAATTCGCGGACCACGGCCAGAGTGGAGTCAATCGGATCTTCGAAGGGACCATAAGTCCTGACTTCGGAGAGCCACGATGAGTTTTCGCTGCGTGCTTTCTCAAAGTGCGAAATGACGAGAACGGGATCGTGCCCGTTGGCCACGACAAGGCACTGGTAGTCGAAATGACTCTCTGTATCCATCCCCGACAGATAAAAAATGTCAGGGGGGCTGAAGAGCAACACCGCATCCAGGCCGCCTTCTGCCATGGCGAGCTGCACGCGATCCACCCGCTGTCGATATTCCATTTCCTGGAAAGCCGGTTGTCGGGGAATGGGCATCACAATGTTCCTGCTCCCTCCACTCTTCTGCTTGTTTTTTGTCAGAACACCCGAGCGAGCTTGGACAGGGGCCGTCTTCGTTCAAAAACGGGTATAGAGTTGCCCCCAGTTCAAAATGTCAATGGTATCAGGTGTGTTGTCAGGAATCCTTGTCCGGGTCAAAAGCCCTGCCGCTGAACTGCTGTTACAATCTGAAGCTCAATCTTCGGGCGAAAGCCTATGAATGGGTTTCCTCGAAGTTGGATTGTAGGACTCCGTGCCTGGTTGGTCAGCCGGGCGATCTTATCGATGAAAGCCTTATGTTCCGGGAGCAGATAGATAGGGATGGGGGTGAAGCGCGTGGACAGAGATAGGCAGAAAGTGGCCGGTACTCGCATCCAGGAGCTCGACACGCCCGCTCTCCTTCTGGATGGACCGGCGTGTCAGAGAAACATCCGGCGTCTGGCGGAATTCTTTCGCGACAAACCCTGTCAGCTCCGGCCACACTTCAAAAACCACAAGTGCCCGACGCTCGCTCGACACCAGCTCCAGGCCGGCTCTGTCGTGGGCATGACCTGTGCCACAGTGGGCGAGGCGGAAGTCTTGGTCGATATCGGCTTTGAAGATGTTCTGATCGCCAACCAAGTGGTCGGCAGCGGGAAGATTACCCGTCTGGTCGACATGGCGCGCAAGGCCAAGGTTGCCGTCGTTGTCGATCACCAAGACCAGATCGAGGCGCTCGCCAAAGCTTCCACCTCCCACAGCGTGAGGGTCGGGGTTCTGGTTGAGGTGGACATCGGCATGGGGCGTTGTGGAGTCGAACCGGGAGAAGCGGCCCTCGTCCTGGCCCAGCGGGTCTCCTCAGAGCCGTTCTTGCTTTTCGAGGGGATCCAGGCGTTTGAAGGTCACCTGGTCTACGTCGACGACCGCCGTCTGCGTTCCGAGCGCGCCTGTGAAGCCATGGGTCTCGCGGTAGAGACACGGTGCCTGATCGAGGCCAGCGGCATTCCCGTCCCAGTGATTAGCGGCGGGTCGACTGCGACGTATGACAGCACTGGAGTTCTTGACGGAGTCGACGAACTCCAAGCCGGCACCTACGTCACCATGGACTGGCGATACCATGAGGTAACAAGCGACTTTGAAATGGCTCTTTCGGTGCTTGCCCGTGTCATCAGCGCCCGTCCCGGCGAGGCTGTGCTGGATGTCGGAGTCAAGAGTGGGGGAGGAGAGTTTGGACTGCCGCGGATCAAGGGACACCCGGACGTGGTGGTGCCCTTCTTTCTGGCCGAGGAGCATCTCGTCCTGAGGAATGCGCCTGAGTGGAGCATCGGTGAGACTGTCCAACTTCTTCCAAGCCACGCTTGTACTACCTGCAATCTCCACCGCCAGGTTCATGTTCACGACCAGGGGCGGGTCGTCGACGTCTGGCCGATTGAAGCCTAAGTACTCCCGCGTACTTAGCTGCTCACCGGTGCACTGCTCTTGACCAGGTCGTAGTGCTCGAGCACCTGGCGGACGCGTGCGTACTCGGCGGAGCCCAGCGAGGGCAACGGCGGCACACACTTTCCGCTGCCGAATCCGAGAATCGCCAGGGCGGCCTTGACCGCGGAATAGGGTGATTCGGACAGGCCGTACAATGTGTCGCAGAAAGCCAGGAGGCGATTGTGGAGGCGAGCAACCTCTTCCCACTCGCCCGCCTCGGCGTGCCGGTGCATGCTCACGATCCAGCTGGCCAGCAGGTTACCCGGACCGCCCAGCATGGAATAACGGGCACCCAGGAACAAGGCTGGGCCGACGAAATAATCCTCCGCCGACCAAACGATGAAATCGCCGTCGCGGTGGACATTGGCCAGCAGCCGTTGCAGCTGGAGGAAGGTCGAGAAATCCTTAATCCCGATGACCCCTGGTATGTGGCTCACGGTCTGCACGTCCTCCGCAGTCAAGGGCGTGTGTGCCTCGGAGTTGTTGTAGAGAATGATCGGCATTCCGCTTTTGTCTGCCAGCTGCTTGAAGTATTCGATGATCATCGCGGTGGTCATTCCGTAGCTGTAAGGTGGTGTGGCCAGGATTATATCGGCACCGGCCGAGCGGGCCGCCTCCGCCTGCTCGAGGGTGCGTGACAGACTTTGGTCGCTGACTCCAATGATGACCGGCACACGGCCTTCAACATGCTGCGCCACTTCGTCCATCACTTGCCGCCGGATCTGGTCTGGCAGGGCTGGCTGTTCCCCCATCCACCCCAAGGCAAAGGCGGCGGCCGCCCCCTCGCCAAGCACGTGGTCGATCAAGCGCGAAATGCCTTTCGGTCAAGAGATCCGTTGTCGTCAAGCGGCGTCGCCAGCGCCACCGTCATGCCGGGCAACCTTGCCAAGAGTTGACCATCTTCTTCATTTCGAATCATGTTCGTTTCCTCCTCACGCCCTTTCTCATAGAAAGGGTCCCCAGGGCTGTTTGTCCAGCACTTGTCGCGCGTAACGCAAGAAATTCAACCCGATCAGCCCTTCAATCTCTTTGTCGGTAAAACCGCGGCAAACCAAACCCACCGTCCAATAAGGCCAATTTGTCCAATCCATGGCCCCAGGTGTCCATGGCGCGCTCCAGGTGGGAAAAAAGATGCGATCAGAACCGATCGCAACGTGGTCGATACCGGCTACTTCTATGGCGTGTTCGAAATGCTGAAACCAAGTCCCAAAGGACAAAGGACGCTCCACCGGGTGCAGCATCGAATCAAGCGTATAAATGGCAACGATACCCCCTCTTTTGGCCAGCCAGCCCAAGACCTCGTCGTCGAAGTTTCTGGTGCCCGTCTTGGCGGGCCGCTCAACCCCACGTGCATATTGGTTAGCCAACAAATCATCGACATATTGTGGGTCGGAAGACACGTCATAGATCTTGCTGCAACCAGCATGGCTTATCAGTACCGGTTCGCTGGAGACTTCAATAATGTCAAGAGCCGATTGGTGACCGGAGTGAGCGAGATCCACCATCATTCCGAGCTCGTTCATGCGTCGAACGACCTGCTTACCCAGAGATGTGAGACCCGTGTCCTTCTCTTGTATCCAAGAGCAACAAAGGGCGTTTTTCTGCACGTACGTTAACTGAGACATTCTCACACCCAGGGCGTGGAAGAGATCCAGCTTTTCTATCGGGTTCTCCGATTCGGCAAAAGCACCCACCCCCGCCAGGTGTAATATCGTGCTAGGCTTGCCCTGCTGACGTGCTCGATCGATGTCTTCGATTCCGGAGACTCGTACCACTTCATCGATTTTTTCGTAGGCAAAATTACTCCAGGCAGTGTGCCTGAGGGCCGCCTGCAAATCGTTTTCAAAAGGGTGAGCAACGTCTTCTACTCCCAGATCAACGCCGGTCAGCTGGTATAGACCTCGACATTCCCGCCGCCACTGGGGATCAAATGCGGATTCGAAGGTTTTCATGCTGCGCCGCATGTCAGCCAGACGCTGGTTGACCTCGGCTTCGCCTAAGTCCTGCTCTTCCAGATCCCTGCGCGTCTTGTCGAGGTCTTTTTGCAGGCGCTCACCGATCCAACTCTGAGGAGAATTGATGGGCACGTTTCCCTGCACCTCCGCTACAAAACTCGTGTAGTGAAGATCCAGCCCTCTGCGGATCTGTGATGAGGTAGGTTTCAGTTCGGCCAGGATCGCTTCCCGGCCCGCTTCTATTCTTTCCCCGAACCCTTTTCTCAACCCTGATTTGCCCACCTCCGGATGCAACACTTCCTGCTGTCCGCAGCCACCGAGCGTAACGGCGCCTATACCAAGTGTTGTTCCTTCCAGAAAACTCCGCCTGGGAATCGTAGATTTGCTCATTCGGTTCACCTTTGGGTATGCCTTGGTTTTCGAGTACAAGAAAAGCCGGCCAATCAGCCGATGGCCACCATACCATTATTCAAAGCGGTCCTCGAACCAGAAGGTAACCAAGCCTGAGTCTTCAGGGCTTGTGTATAATCATGCTGTGAGACCGTCCCTTGTTTCTCTTGAAAGGATTCTCTGTCGACTGCTGATTGTTCTTCTTCTTTCCTGTGTGCCGAAGGTTCTGATCCAGGCTGGCCCGCAGGAGGATAAGTCCAGTAAGTCCCGGTCTCAAGGTCAGCTCAAAGAGGATGAGGAAGACTACTTTCAACGCTGGTTGGGCGAGGACGTCGTCTACGTTATCTCCAAGAAAGAGCGAGAAGTCTTCAAGCGTCTGACGACCTCGGAAGAAAAGGAGCAGTTCATCGAACAGTTCTGGTTCGAGAGAGATCCCGACCCCCGTACGGCGTTCAACGAATTCAAGCAAGAACACTATCGCCGGATCGCCTATGCCAACGAGAGATTTGCCAGCGGCTTTCCCGGATGGATGAATGATCGAGGCCGCATCTACATCATTCACGGCCCACCCGACGAGATCGAAGCGAACCCCTCCGGTGGGAGGTATGATCGACCCCTTGAAGAGGGGGGAGGAACAACCGAAACTCATCCGTTTGAAGTCTGGAGGTACCGCTACATAGAAGGCATTGGTTCTGATGTCATCCTGGAGTTTGTAGACCCTTTTGGGAGTGGGGAATACAAGCTCGCCCTCAACCCCAACGAGAAGGATGCCCTGCTCCATGTGGCCGGCGCAGGTAATACGATAGCTGAAATGATGCAGCGCGACGAATCCCTAGAAGGGACTACCATTCTGTCGGCCGGAAACGCCAATCTCCGAAGCTTTCGATCCAGGGACACCCCCTTCGACCGCTATGAAACGTTTACTAAAATCAGGCATGCCAAGCCCCTCAAGCATCGTGATCTGAAAGGCTTCGTGGAGATTGACGTCACTTACCAGGACCTTCCCTTTTCTCACCGGGTCGATTATTTCGGCCTCGACGAGACGCGCGTCCTGGTACCGGTAAGTGTCGAAATCTACGATCGTGAACTCGCTTTCAGCGAGGACGAGAATGGAAGACGGGCGCGCATGGCCGTATATGGAATCGTAACCAGTTTGTCGAATCGGATTGTGGACGAATTCGAAGCTGATCTGGTGAGCGATTATCGGGCCCAGGCCGCCCGCTCCGTCTATCAAAGGGTTCTGGTGCTGGAACGAAAAGGCCGCTACAAGCTGGACCTGATCATCAAGGATCTCAACAGTGGGCGCGTGGGTGTACGCCGTCTGGGTTTGATTCCACCGCCTCACCGGTCTGAGCTATCAGTCAGCTCGATTCTGCTCTCGAATCGAATCAAACGACTGGAGAGCGCCCCGGGGCGCGATGAGATGTTTGTCCTGGGGGACTTGCACATTCGACCGAGCCTGGACAAAGTCTTCTGGCCCTCAGAGAATCTCAACTTTTATCTCCAGGTGTACAACGTTGCCCTAGATCAGAGCGCAATGAGGCCCTCACTGAGGGTCGTGTACCGGGTGGCAAAAGATGGACACCCGGTCGCGCAGATGATCGACATAATGGGTCAGTCGATACAATATCTCTCCGAGCAGAGAGTAGTGCTGGTCCTGCCCCTCTCCCTTCAGAGCTTTGAGCCGGGAAGCTATGAGATCACCGTTACAGTGAAGGATCTGATCCAGGAAAGAGAGGTTCGGGTCTCCGAGGGCTTTGAGGTGGCAGCAGAGGCCGGTAGCTGAGAGGCCTCCCGGACCCGTTCTCAAACCTTTCCCCTGCCTGACCAGACTGAATACTCATGGACGGCCCAATTCCTGAGCTTTTTTTCTATGTGCCTCGGACCGCTCAACCTGGCCAAGGCGTTCATAGATGTGGCCTAGGTTTTCATGGGCCTCTGCCAGACCTGGCTCGAATTGGATGGTTCTTTCGAAGGCCTCGGCTGCCTCTGTAAGCTGACCCTGGAACATCAAGTTGACACCCAGATTAAAATAGGCTTCTCGGTAGTCCGGGTGGAGCTTGATGGCGGTGCGAAAACTCTCTTCGGCTAATTGAATTTGTTGAGAACTGGCATAGGCAACTCCCAGGTGGTTGTGGGCGACTTCGGAGAATGGGTTGATGGCAAGGGCTTCCTGATAGCGGCTTATGGCTGCAGGAAAATCCCTCTCCTGCAGGTGGAGGTTTCCCAGATCGATCAAGGCGGCTTCATGCTCGGGTTCCAAGAGGATGGCTTCTTCCAAGAGGATCCGCGCCTCTCTGAACTGCCCCTCCTGAGAAAGAGCAAGGCCAAGGCTGCCCAGGAGTTGGGGGTGGCGGCCATGTTGTAAACCTTGTTTAAAGGCGTCTTTTGCCCCTGCCCTATCGCCTCTGCGACTCAAGGCCTTGCCAAGATGATGATAGGCCTGAAGATTTCCCGGATCTCGCTTTAGTGCTTCTTGATAAGAGCAGATTGCGGCCCCAGGGTCATCTCTCTCATCGCCATTGGTGCCGAGGCAGTAAAACAATTCACTGGCATAGTGAACTCCTTCCTGTCCGGGATTCACTCCTTCTTCACAAAACCTTGGAATTTGGCAGGCCGTAAAGAGGAGCAGAAGGACTGTTAAGACTCCCAGTGAACGACCATTCCAGGTCTTGGCCTTTGTTCTAGCAATGCAGCAACGGAGGCCGAGGGCGGCAAGGATGAGCAAGAGGGGGAGTACCGGCATGCGGTAGCGAGCTGCCGTAGCGACCAGCATGACCGAGAGGGAATAGGAGATGAGGTTATATCTAAAAAGTAGGGGGATGCTATCCCAGGCCAAGACAAGACCGATTAAGGCAAACAAAAGCACCAGGCCAAAGGGAAACCCAAAAGCTCCCAGCCTCCAAACACCAGGGCGAATGATTTTGGACCATTCCCCATAAGTGTAGATATCCAGGTTGCGAGGGATCTCTCGTGAGTTGAAAAAGCGCAGGATCTTCCCGCTTGAAGCCTTCAGGAACTCCAATGGTTTTTCCTGAATTTCAGCAAGCAGGCGATTTTGATAGAAGGCTATCCTCTCCGGGGTTTGGCGGTGTCCGGCCAAATCGGCCTGCCGGGTAAGTTTCTTCCAGGCAAAACCCGGGCGGATATTTACCCTGGCACAATAGTCCGGGTTCATAAAAATATAGGCATTTAATCCCCGGGCACTGGTCAGAAAGCTAAAGTCCCCCGTCGCTCGGTAGCTCAAAGAGGCCGTCACAAGAAGGACAAAGCCCAGGGTCAGGTAGTAGGCCGCCAGCTTGGGCAGGCGCGGTGACTTGAATGTTGCCCGGGCCAAAAAGAAACCCGCTAAGGCGACCATTGGGAAAAAAGTCGTCCTGGTGATCACGGCCAGCCCGGCACAAAAGCCTACCAGGGCACTGAACCCGGGTTGTGCCATGCGCTCGGATAAAAAGGCCCAGGTTAGAAAGACAAGCCAAAAGCCGGCCCAGGCGGTAGCAAGAAGCTCACCTTCAAAAAAGATCAGGGGGACGTAAAAGGCATAGAGGAGACCCGCCAGAAGGGCTAGTCGCTGGTCCCAGATTTTCTTGCTCAGCTCGTATAAGACGTAAACACTAAGGGTGGCTAGTAGGGCCTGGGCCACTTTAATGGCGATGATGGCAGCATTTGGGGATAAGAACTGAAAGAGGGAAAGAAAAACAGGGTAAAAAACCGGCTGCCAGAATAGATCTGGGCTAAGACTCATATGGGTAGCCAGAAATTGCCCCCTTTGCAGGTAGGTATAAGAGTCGATGATGGGATCGAAAAAGCTGGGATGATCAGTACTTTCTAAGAGGTAGAGGAGCCTCATTCCCAGAGTTGCCAGCAGCACGATCTTTAAGCCATGGGTAGGCATGGGCACCATTTCTTTGGGGGGGTGGATGAGGCCTTTTCTTTGCAAAGATTGGTGGCAGTGTAAAACTCAACCGATCATAGGCTTTCTTGGAGGCTGAAGGAAAAGATCTCTGCATCCTTCAGACGGAACAAAAAGTAAGCTTGTCGATCTCCTACTGCCTTAAGGTTTGCCTGGTTTTTCCAGCGGACCTGCTGATGAATTTCGTTTTTGGTGAGGGGAAGACACTCCTGATGGGAATAACCTGGAATTGGGAGGTGGTCGTTGCCGATTAACTCCACCGTCAGGTAGCCCTTGGAAGCATCCGCATTGATTTCCAGTTCCAGCTCTTCGCCCTGCCAATCAAAGGGTTTACTCAGAAAGTAACCTTCTTCCCCTTCCGCCGCAATGCTCATGAAGCCGTCCAGCCGCAGTTTGCAAAGCCCGATACCGGCCAGGCGTTTTGGGAACACGGTGCCGTAGTGAGAGCAGTTGAAGGCTGAGTAATAAATCCAGATTTCGTCGCCCATGACCAGAAAAGGGCTGGTAGTACCCAGAATCATATAGCTGTGATACGGGCCTTCGTCAGCGATGTCGATGAAGGGTGTGCGCTGGGCGCTGCGATTCCATTTGATCCCGTCGGCGCTGGTGGCCAACTCGATGCGTATCGTGTCGTCGGAGGAATCGGTATGGTAGACCCAGAGATTGCCGATATAATAATCCTCATATTTGTCCACCGTCATACCGTAAAACTGAGTTCCAATGGGATCTTCGAGGTCCGGAGCCAGAACTTCCTCGGGCACCGTCCAATGGATAAAGTCCTGGCTGGTCGAACGGCCGATGGTGCGGAAAGGGTGGTTCAGCTTTCCCCCTGCGCCGAAAGGCCATCCTCCTTCAGTGAGGCGATGAAATGGCCGGTCAGGGTAGTGGTAGAACCAGTCCTGGGGCCGCAGGTAGGCGACGTACTGGTTGAGGGATTTATCCTTGCCGAAGAGCGCGTAGGTATCGCCCACCTCGACGCGCCCGGTCAGGACAGGATTGTTCCGGTAGGGTGTCCAGTGAATTCCGTCCGGCGAAAAATATACGCAGACGCCATACCAGTTCCCCACTGAGCCGTCACACAACGCCTTCCACTTCTTGTGGGGATCGGTCTCGTCCTCGTCATACATCACCCCGCCCCAGATGTGACCAACCCCGGGACCGTCTAAAACGATGTTGTTCTTTTTCGAACCGCGCCACTCTACAGCGCCCAATTCCGGCTTGGCCCAGCGAAGCCCGTCATCGGAGACCGCCATGCACCACTTGCAGTGCTCTACGGCGTCTGGTTCTTGCGTCCAGCACTGGTAATACATGCGAAACTTGCCTGTGTCCGGGTCGGGGTTCAGATAATGCCCACCGAAGTAGCAGAGGGCTCCTTCCCAGGGCTTGTCGCCTTTGATCAACGGGAAATCTCCGTAACGCACGGGCTGATGCATCACCCGTTTGACGCGGGCGCAAGGGCCGTAAAGGCCATCGTAAATCATTCCCTGGCTGTCCACCTGTTGGGACCGCTTCAATCCGGCCTCCCGGCCGAAATGCCAGCCTGTGCCCAGCTCCAGATTCTTGTTGTCCAGGAACAAGTATTTCGCCCTTCTTTTCGCTGCCGGCTTGCCGGCCAACTGAACCGAAGCTAACTGTGAGCCCAGCAGCGGTGTCACTGCCGAATGGGCAAGAAAATCACGTCGCCTCACGAATCCTCCTCCTTAATCCTGCCGCTCGCATTATGAAAACCTCGTGCCCAAAGCCGCCGATCTATTTCTCTAAAGCGATGGTTCTTGCGGGGTGAGCCTGACGTCGCGCTGGTCCTCAGAGGAGCGCACTAAAGCCAGGGCCACTTTCAATGCCTCCAGGGCTTCTTCGGCTGTGGCTAGAGTTGGGCGTTCACCCCTGCGCACACAATTGACAAAATAACTGGTTTCTTCCTTGATCGCCCCCCGGACCTCATTATTGAACCAGGCGTCATAGGAAACGTTGGCAGTCTCACATCCCCCTTCTTTCCAGAAGTGCAAGCCTGAGGGCACAAAATGGATGTTGGCAATGCCCTTGGTTCCGATGATCTGCATGGAGTCATTTGTCACGACTCCCGCCCGGTCCGGAATGATCCAATGAGTCTCGATGCAGGCCACGGCTCCACCCTCGAATTCCAGGAAACTCCAATTGATGTCTGGATTCTTCCGTCCCTGGACATTGCGTGTGAATGCCCTCACATTCACCACAGCATCCTGGGTATACCACAGGCACAGGTCGATATCGTGGATGGAGTTCTCAAGGATGCAATGAACCCGATCGCCAAACAGCTCATAAAGCTTCTTGGGCCGATTTCGGCGCGCATGAATCGAGACGACCTCTCCCAGGTCACCGGCGTCGATCTCGCGCTTGACCGTCGCATAGTGGCTCTCGAATCGCAGAATATGTCCGATCATCAGATAGATGTCGGCCTGCCGCGCGGCCTCAATGATTCTCAGGGAATCTTCCAAGGACGTAGCGATTGGCTTCTCTAAGAAAATGTGCTTGCCCTCTCGGGCTGCGGCCAGGACAGGGTCGAGATGATCCGCTTCAGGCGTGACGACACTGACGATATCGATGTCCTTGTCAGCGCACAATTCCTGGTAGTCCGGGTAACACTTTGAGATACCGTACCTGGTGGATATTTCCTGCAGACGATTCTCCCGGATGTCACTGATTGCAACAATCTCAACACCGAAAAGCGTTCGGTAAGCGGCAATGTGGAGTTCGCCGAAACTGCCTACTCCAATTACCCCCACCCTTACTCTGTCCATAACGGTTTTTCCTCCGGTTTGAGTGGGAACATTAGGCCGATGCCGTATTTAAGGCGCAAATTGAAACGCATAAAGATGGGTGGATCGGGACACGAAACGGAGGCGCACCGGCTTTCCCTTGAGCGCAGATAAATCCGTCTTTCCGTTCCAGGATACGGTGTGGTGGAGAGAATTGCCGTTGATGGGATCGCAGTCCTCTAAGGAAAACCCCTCGAGATTCCGCCTGGCCCCGTCAAGGATTTCAACACGGGCGACCCCCATAGCCGATGTGTCCAGGTTGAGCTTTAAGCGAGATCCTGAAAACACCAGCGGAGGAGTCATCAGCCATCCTCCCTCCCAAGCACTACTCGCCGCCATGAAACGGTGTAAGAGAACGACTGCCCGCCGGAAATGCACCTTCCGATAGTTTTCTGCTTCCGTTCCCTCCGGCTCCGGGCCAAAGGCCTGGCTTCGGTCCCGGCCGCCGTGAGTGGTGTCGCTGCTCTTGTAATACAGCCAGAGCTCATCTCCCCGGCGAATCATGCCTGCAACCATATAGATCACTGACGCTCGTCCGGACCCGGGAAGCCCCAGACCGACAAAAGGTCGGCGATCCGGTCGAGACCAGTTGATTCCGTCGCGACTGACCACCACCTGGATGTCCAACAGGCCGTCGTTTCCCCGCTTTGTCGACAATCTCTGTAACGGATTTTTGACCTGCGGCGGGGCTCCGTAAGGAGGGCCATCGTAGTGTAAATAGGCAGACGGGAATCCTAGATAGATATCCTGGGCGTAGCGGTAAGGTACAACGCTCAGGTTGTAATGATCAGAGACCAGGGGATCGTTGTCGTCGTAGGTGAAGACCACCGGCAGCTCGGTAGTGAGCGCAGGGGGTATCTTTTTTCCCCACTTATAAAACGGCTCAACCCCTTTTTTGAAAGGCCAGGGCTGGGTGATGTCCTCTACTTCTGCTCGTGAGACAGTCCTCAGGAAGGGGTCCCAGGATCTGAGATAAGCGACATACTTCTGGATGCGCCAGTCCCAGAAGGCTTCGTTTCGGGTGTCGCAGTGGAAAGGCAGAACCGGCTGCCGCACTCGCTTCCAGTGGATTCCATCCGCCGAAAAGAAGACGTAGGTGCCACCATCCGTTCCCGGTGATTCCACCCACCGGGAATCGGGCGTTACCGCGCCAAGGTACTTGTAACGCCCCTCCGGCTCGGCTACCGGGTCAAGGAAGACGGTTCCCCAGGTACCCGCCATCACGATGTTGTTCTTCTTAGAGCCTTCGTATTCGATGATTCCCAATGAGGGCTTCTCCCAATTTAGGCCGTCCCTGGAGAAGGCATAGCATAGGAACCTTCCGTCACGGCTTTTGCGCGCGGGATCCCATCCATCTCCTTCATACCAGAACTTGTAAAGTCCCTGATCCTCGATCATGGTGGCCCAGCCGCCCCCACCTTGCTCCCAGGGCTGTTGGAAAGTCAGAACATCTTCCTCAGGAAGCATGGGCTTGTTGAGTCTCAAAACCACGTTCTCGGCCGTTTCGATAAAGCGGTGGTCAATGAACAACTGAACCTGCGCACCAACATCCAGGGCCGGGCCGGCCGCCTTCACCCGAACCGAACTCATTGGGAAAGCGCAGGACCCGACCATTAGAACGGTTAGCCAACATTTTGTAATTCGAATCATGATCCTAGAATTTACTATTTGAACTCGAAAGAGTACAGTCTCGGAAAACGTGTCCTCAGCAAATGGAATCTGACTCACAATGAGTCAGTGGTGTGAGGACCGAGTCAGGAGGCCAGATGCGGCACGCCATTTTTTTCATCTCGGTGTCGATCGTTTTGATCCTGGATCCGAGACCCTCCGCAGCGTCCACCGATTGGTTTGATACTTACTATCAATACCGCATGCTGGCGACGGTGGAAGCAGAACATGCCGGTTGGAACGTGGTGAATGTAAACGAGAAACAGATCACCGCTGCCATCAATCAGCTCGAAGAGCTACATTTCGATCCTTTATGGTTTGCCTACAACTACCTCTTGGCCGTCGAGGTCGATGAGGATGGAAAACTCCTGAACCGGAACCTCGAAGCCGGCTTCTACATCATCCCGCAAGGGGAGAACCTGGCCCGGGATTCTCTTTCCAGCGGGGCGGAGACGGTCGACATCCCGGTGGAGCCGCGGGAGTATTACCTGCTCCGTTACAGTGCCTCGGGCGCCGGCACATCGCCCATGCACCGTTACAATCCAATCTTCCCCATCGGACACGCTCTGCAAAAGTTCAATTACACGGTCTCCTATGAACCCCCACTGCTGCCCAAGGCGTTGACCGAGCACGAGCGCTTGTTCATTCCGGACGTCAGCCCACTGCGCCTCGACGTTGGAGGCCGATGGGTTCGGGGAATTCAGAAGATCTCGGTACACGGCGTTCAGATCGTGTTTCTGGCGAGGCTGCGCCACCCTGGCCGCACGCACCTCATGCTTTACTATCAGCCGATGGGGGGACACCACCTGATGGTGCCCGGCAAGAGCCGGCCAGAGCTGCCTGGATCGACCGCCCGGCTGAACCGGCTTGCCTCGGTCGAGAAACATGTCGGCAAGACGCGTTACCGGCTGGCGAGTGATGACGACCTGGACGTCTGGTTTGCTGAAACCACGGTTAAGCTGACACCGCAGACGGCCGCGCCGGGCAATACAGCCGATCGAATCACGATCACCTCTGCCGGGAACGAATCGCAATCATTCCAGATCGTGCTCCGACCCAGGACTTCCATCGAGTTGAGAGGGGTCAAGACGACGGATCTCCGCAAGGGTTCAGATGTGATACCCGCCTCGGCAATTGACTTCCGGATGGTGGAGTTCGTCCCCATCTTACGATCATCCCACATCACGCCTGCTCGCTACTTTGGCTCGCTGGGCGACCCGCTGGTTCCGCTAAGGCCCAGAAGACTCACAGGCCTGGGGGGCAATACGGCAATTTGGGTGACGGTCAAGACGGCCCCCGCAACTCCAGCGGGGACCTACACAGGCACGATCATCATCGATCTTGCCGGTCGCCTCACAGAGCTCCCGCTCTCCCTGGAGGTATACGACTTCCAACTGCCGGAGTTCTCCGCCTTGAACGTGAATGTGGGGGGACAGTTTTTCGCTCTATCGATGGACGACACCCGCAACAGCACGGTGCTCGAGTATCACGGCCTCAAGAGCAAGGCAGATCTGAAGACGCTGGCTCGCGACTACTACACGCTCATGGCGGAGAATAAGTTTTATCCCAAGAATGTCGCGCTTTACAGCGAGATTGGGATGAAGTGGACACCGCCGCCGTACGGGTATAACGTGGACAAGCCGGACAATTACTTCCAGCTGCACGACTGGGACTTCACCGAGTTCAATGAGACCCTGGCCTACTTCATTGACCGGCTCAAGGTGAACACCATAACCATTCAGCACACGAATCCAACTGTGTGTCACCTTTTTAAGCACCTCCCCGGCAAAGAACTCGATGGATTTCCAGAGACGGCGCCCCATGTCACGATGGCCTGGCAGACCTTCCGGGAGCGGACATTTGTAGCCTACGGGATCAGGGAAGGCGATTCCTCCCGAGATGAGGCCATCGAGATCAGCAGGGACCAGTACGATCACCTCCTGGTGGAGTATTATCGGGCCCTCGCGAAGAATCTGGACGAGCACGGTTGGCTGGATCACGCCTTCATCATGATCGACGAGACCATGGACCAGGAGCGGCTTCTGCATTTTCTCCGAGTTCTCAAGTCAGATCCACTGGTTGCCCGCCTCAAGGTGGGAGCCTGCATGCAAGGTTTTGAAAGCTTCCATCACAAAGAAAAGCCGGATGAGACCAGGTATGCGTTCAACGGTCTGTACGACTACTATATTCCGCAACTCGATGAAAACTACAACCGCTGGGAAAAGTACCTCTTTCCCGACTACGCCATCGAGCCGCGTCGCAGCAAACTCTGGAATTATGCTGTCGCCACCAGCCGGCTGGTGATCGATACCCCCGGCGTGAACAACAGAATAACGGGCCTCGACATCTTTAACCGCGGCGGCTCGGGCTTCCTGGTCTGGGATACGATTTTTTGGGGCAGGACGCGTCAGCGCGACCCGAACCCCTGGAGAAACCCACACAGTGTGTGGGGCAACGGTGCGGTGTGCTTCTTTTATCCACCCAGTAGAGAAGGGCGGTCCAGTAAACCCGATTTCACGGTGACCCCGTCGCTGCGTGTGATGACGTTCAGAGAGTCAGTCGATGACTACGATTACGCTCGAATCCTCGAAGACCTGGTGGTCCGAGGCAGGGAGAATCAGGCTGATGTCGGCGCCGGCGAACAGGTCATCAGCAATATCGGCCGCTTCTTCTACAACTCCGTACACTGGTCCCAGAACGACGCCTGGTACCTGGAACAACGTGACCGGATGGCTCGGGCGATCGTACAGCTTGCAGGCGCGATGGACAGGTGAGCTTTTCCATACCGCCTGGCCGCCGGCGCCTTCGCTTCTCTTGAGCTCATGGGTCTTCAGCGAGCCTCATGGTTCCCAGTCGAAGGTGTCTAGCGGGTAAATTGGACGAGGGACATGGGCGTAAGATGAACTTCGCAAACTCGGTGAGCTGATCCCTCCTGTATCCACGAGGATGGTTTTCGTCGCCAAAGGTTCATACTGAGAACGGAACCCATTCGGGGACTTGACGACCACGATCTTCTGGTTCAACGGCTCAATTCCCTGGCTGCGATATAACTCCGGATCCACGGTCATGACTGAATCTTTGGAGACGACAATTTGAATCGCCCCGACACTGATCACGGCGGTGGGGCCCATGTCGGCCCGCATCCCCGTGTTGAAGGCCCCTTTAAAAGTGAAACGGCCCTCCGAAAGAAAACGTATAGCACCTTTCAGGCTTACCGGCTGGCGATGCTCAGGGTCCAACTTCCCACCAATTGTTCCTCGGTAAAGCTTCCCTGTCCCTAACGCCCACGCCTTGGCAGCGGCTTCAGGATCCCGCACCCACACTGCTGCCGGGATCTCGGGTGCCAGGGCAAGAAGGGCCCGGACCAGATCGGCGCTGTCACCTGGAGAGCCCGAACCGGTGCTGTCGGAACACTCCGAAAGCAGCACCGGTTGCCCTTCGGCTGCGAGCGCCATCCGGACCGCCTTTTCGGGAGAGAAAAGCTCAACATCGAATTCTTCCTTTCGTCCCCATAACTCGCGAGCCATTTCATCAGCGCAGGCTTGTGCGAGATGATCATCGCGATTTGCGATGGTCAGGGTAGCACAACCCATTTCAGACACATCAAGCCACGGCTGGACAGGAAAACAGGAGACGGACAAGATGCTTGAATTCGCGTGACGAAAGTTCTCCCCCTTACGGAACACCTCGGCCAGCGGTCCTGCTGTGGTCTGGCTGTTTTCAGGAGGAACGATCAAGGGGATCTTGCGCACTGCTGTGACAGGCCGAATCCTTCCACCTATGATTCCCAAGAGCAGTTGCGCTGCCGCCGCCCCAGTCTCATACATGTCCACATGAGGATAGGTTTTGTAGCCTAGTATGGCACTCGCCTGGGTACGCATAGTCTGCGTGAGGTTGGCGTGAAGATCGAGGGTAAGCACAAGGGGTACTTGGCTAGGAACCGTTTCGCGGATTGTCTCGAGCAGGACACCTTCGCAGTCATCTGTCCCTTCAGCACACATTGCCCCATGGAGTGCCAGAAGCAGACCGTCCAACCTACCTGCAGAGTCAACCGCATCTGAGATTGCCGATCGAATCCTTTCAAATTCCTCTCCTCTGATACGACCGGCTGTGATCGCCCAGCCCGAGAACAAAGGCACAAGATCCACTTCCCTGAGGACGTCGATAAAACCGGCAATCTCGGTTCTTGTTCCGCTCCAGTGCTCTAAGATATCAGGGCCGAAGAGAAGCCCGAAATCCTCCATCCTGGTTGAGATGGGAGAAAAGGTGTTGGTTTCCTGCAAGAGGTAGCCAATCCCGATTCGAAAGCTGTTTCCGTGTGTCATGGATGTGCGAACAAACCGATCCCTGGGGGTTCTCGGCCGGCCATCATATCCAACTTTGTCCCGGAGATCGACGGGGCCTGGCGCAGAGGACAACTCCTGAAATCATGACCAGATCCGCCTGAGCAACGAGGAACCCGGAGCCCGGAGCGTGGCCGCCGCGCTGACTGTTGCCGGTCGCATCAACCGTGGGCAGGAAATCAGGGCTGCTCAAGACTTGACGCCAGTTTCTTCAGTACCTCTCGCACTTCGGCGATCTGCCTTTCCAAGCTTTTCTTGTGTCTTAAAGCCTGACTGTCAAATCTGTCACCCGGGTGGGCCAGTGCCTGCTCGAGTTCCTGAAGGTATTTTTCTGAGAGGTCAAGATAGTGAGGGGCGGTTTCCGGATTGTGAAACCCACCGCCGGCCACGCTGACATATACGGGTGTCGTATGTGCGACTTGAGCAATGGCCGCACGACTTCGCGCCGCGATCCAGATCCCATGATCAACTGCAAGCTCCAGATCAATGGACAGCTCTTCCCTGCTCTGGCCCGTCTCCCGGGCTGAAACCGCTTTCAGAATCTTTCCGTGTCCTACGATTTCAAGGTCACTCAAAGGGATTTGAGAGCGCTGCCCGTAAGCTTTGGCACGGATATGTATCTTCGTCCCGCGGACAACATTCAGCGTATCCCCTGGGATTCGGTCATTCACCGTCAGTTCCAGCATCGGTCCACTGGTAACAAATGTGTGACCCGCTTTCACACCTGCCAGCCAGCGATCGAAAGAAAACTCATCCCCGGTGTAGGTATAAAACCTGACATCGCCAATCTGGGAGCATCCCCCTGCCCCACCGATCTGGGAGCACCCCTCCGCTACACCGAATCGGGGTCCCCTGCCACACCAGGGAAAATCAGATCCGGCCAGAGCCGTAAACTGAAAGCCCAGATCCAGGTAATGATAATAGTGTGAGAGGGCCAGGGGCCCTTCCTGGACACAGAACTGCATCAACTCCAGGAAGTCGATCTTCTCTCGCAGCATGTTCAGCGTCAAACCCCGGTAACCATGAAAGGACGTTGCCTGATGGGCGTAGCCGGTCACACCGCCCAGTTCATGGACTCGGTCGAAGACTCGATCGTAGGAGTAATAGTCTTCTCGGAAACGAACGAACTCATCTGCACCCAGAGATATAGTGTGACCGATTTCAGGAGTGCGTGGTCCTTCCTGACCGGAGACCAGAATGTAATCACCTTCTCGATAGCGACCCTCTTCACCCCATGCATACTGGGAATAGTAGGTGGCCCAAAAATCACCCATCTGAAGAAGATTCCCTACGTGAACATCCTCCGCCGCAATCCAGCGAAGGATCAGGGGATCTTCGCGCGGTGATCGCCTCAGGTGAATATGGTCATCCCCGGAATACCAGCCCCGCTGGGGCATATCGATCCAACGCTGAAGCTCAAAGGTCCGGGAAAAAGCTTCACCGGGTTCAAGCTTCAAAACGTGAGTCTGCTGGACGAACTCATATCCTTTAGAGAGCGTGAGACGATAGGTCCCCGGGGCCAGGCGGGCTTCAAACGATCCGTCCGCATAGAAGGCGCCGTCCGGCTGCAGGGCGAATCCCTCTGCTCGATCATAGGTGCCGTACATCACAGCGATTGCGCCACGAGGGATGGGCAGAGCAGAATCGGAAATCTTAACAGCCCCCTCGGGGACACGAAGGGCCTGACCGGCTGCGTCAGTCAAGCGGACACGCACCGGGGTGAGGCGGCCCGTCGCGGCATCTTTGACGCTGACTGAAAGCACTGCCTCCCGGGCGGAGTGCACTGAATAGACCAGGGTGAAAGCAAGCAACGCCAGATAGACAATGCGGACGGCAGTTGACTTAGAAAAGGGCGCCAAGTGTTTCCCTCGCTTTCTTCATTCCGCCCCTTTCTCGCGGAGGTGCACGCGGTAGGCTGGAATCTGCTGGGTCAGGGTGACGTGCAGCAGTTCCAGTTTCTCTTCAATCGTATCGGGTGTGTAGATGTAGTCCTGTTCCCACTCGTAGCCCAGTCGGGAATCGCGCCGCGCCGTTTCCAGAGAAGCTTCCGTGCGAACGATTTCCTCCTCCAGAATTGCACTCATACGGTCGAGCATGCGTCCCCGTTCCGCAAGGTCATCGGTTTTGGAGAGGCCAAACCGTAGGTCTTCAAACTCGATGAGAGCCTGCTCGCTGCGCATCATCCGCTGCAGCTGTTCCGCCAGCAGCACTTCGCGGAAGGCGCTTCTCTTCCTGGGCTCCGGTGCCCGCAGCGCGGCCCGGCGGTAGGCTTCTAATCCCTTTTCCATTTCATTCGCCGCCGCCAGCAGGTACTTATTAAAGACGGGGATCGTGAAGAAGCGGGCATACCGTTCGGCGACATTCACCTGGTTGCTGAAGTCCGGGTAGAGGATCAACCGGCTAGGAACATACGGCCAATAGGGATTCAGTTGGGAACTCCCCGACCAAAGCTTCTGGTCGTTCCAGGAGTGTGCCAGGGTCATGGCACGTGGCTTCGGTTTCTGGAAGAAGAAGGGGGCCGCTACAGCGTTGTTGGTGCCCCAGTTGGGCCCGGTGTCGGGGAAAACCCGAATAGCGCGGCTGAAGTGGTCCCAGGCTTTCAGAACGTCCTCTTCCGAACCAGGGCCGAATTCCCGCCGGGCAATCTTTCGAAGCAGTTCGTCAAGGGGCGGGGCGTCGCTCCAGCTATACCAGGCACGAATCTCGGCAATGAAATTGGGCTTGAATCCGTAGCTCCAGCTCTCCAAGGTACCATCGATTTCGTACCTCTCCAGGGCCTGGTAGCGCGCATGCCACTGGTAAGGGAACGGCAAGTAGGGGAACGTTCCAAACTGCCAGCTCGCCCAGGTATCGGCCTTGGCGTAGACTCCGCGCATGCCACGCCGCTTGGCCTCTGCAATTTGGGCTTCGGTAACTTCAGCGGGTCCGACCTGATTGATCGCGTAGTCGCGCAGCCACCCGCGTTGCCCATCGAGTTCAAAGCTCTTGCCGTTTTCGAAGGTCAATAGGGGGATCGTGTCGAGCGGCAGCTGGCTGATGACGTACCGCTTGAGCTCCACCCGCTCGGGCCGGAAATCAATGTTGTATTCCCAGGGAAGCACTTCAATCGCCGGATTGATTTTTCGCGTTTCCTCAGCAACGATGCTGACGCCCCTGGCCCAGTTTCTGCCCCATTCACGCAGATTCTCGCCCCCCCCGGCACCGAACCAGGTCTTGAAAAAGAAGCCCTCCGTAAGCAATACGTAGCCCCGAATGTCGGGGAATTTCGTCACGATGTCCCGGACCAGAGCACGGAGTCCCGCCTCGTTTTCGGGTTCTCCCGTATAGAGATAGAGGATGGGGCAGTAGAGATCGATGCCATAGCGGGCGGCCCTTCGAATCAGCTCCCTTAGACGGTTCTCGTCTTGCGGCTTCATCTTGTTCCAGTGCGGGCCGACACCGGGTGCGTTGTTGGGATTCACGTAAATAGAGGTAAAGATTGAATCGAATCCATAGCGCGGTAACAGGGCGAGATACGGATCAGGCCATTCCATCCACCCCAGCCCCGACAATGTCATGCGCGCCCTGTGGAGGCTGTGACGGCTGGTGTTGAGATTGCTGGGAAGAAAGGGTGCTTCGCGCAGCCTCATGCGCTGCTGCAGATTGTAAAGTCCGTACATCGCACCCCGCTCGTCAAACCCGCAAATAACAATGCGTTCCGGGGAGACGATGATCTGATAATCCTTACTCCCCTCGAGGGCGGATCCGCAATCGAGAAACTCCTGCCTGGTACCGGCCACGATCGTGTTCTGGAGACTTTGCCAGCCTGCCAAAGATCCTCTTGTTTCCACACTGAGGTGTACATCCATGGCGCTCTGCAGGTAAACACGAAGCTCCTCGACCGCCTGGCGCACGGCGATCCCGGCCTCGGAGTGCGTGATCAAGATCCAACCTTGCGCGGAAAGCACCATCTCTTCGGGGGTTGGTTGAGCGTTTCGGTCGCGCTGCCGTGGCGCGAGGCCTTGGCTGAGAGCCTTATGAAAATCGTAAGGCTCTTCAATGGGAAGGAGCGGGAGAGCTGTGGAGGCGAACTCCGCTGAACTGATCTGATCCCGTGGGACACGCGAGCATGAGCCTGCGGCCGCCAGGAGAGGCAGTAGGCCGATTAGAATAAAACACTTACGCATGGTCGTTCATCCTCTTAGCCCGGCTCCAACACTCTCCCTGCCAGTACACCGGTGTGTGTTCCTTTGTCCACCGCCAACTGACCGTTCACCAGAATGTAGCTGACTCCAATCGGGTACTGATGGGGATTTTCAAAATCGGCTCGGTCGATGACGGTTGCCGGGTCAAAGACGGCAATGTCTGCGACCTGGTTGACAGCCACCCGACCACGGTCGGTCAGACCAAGACGGTCGGCAACCTGTCCACTCATTTTGTAAACGGCTTCTTCCAGGGTGAGAATGGGCTCATCTCTCACGTAGCGTCCGAGTACCCGGGCATGGGCGCCGTAGGAGCGTGGGTGGGGCTTGCCCTGACCCAGTTTTCCACCGGGTTGAATGGCCAGCCCATCCGAGCCCATCATTCCCATTGGATGGCGTAAGAAAGCGCGCATATCCGCCTCAGTGCGGTAATAGAAAATGATCCGAAGACGGGCCTCGTCGATCTCCATCAGGGTCAGGGCCGCATCCAATGGATCAAGATCCATCATTTCAGCGGCTTGCTGAAACGTCAGGCCCTCGTACGGTTTTACCTCCGGGGTGTGGGCTGTGCTAACTTGCAGTCGATCCCACAGCCAAGGCCAACCCTTGAACAAGCCATTCTTGGCCATATCGGCCCGGATCTCACGCCGGGTTTGCAGATCACGGAGGCGGGCCAGCAAGGCGTCCTGGCCACCCGATTGGGCCCAGGTCGGCAGACATTGGCTGAAGCCGCTGCTACTGGCAGCATAGGGGTAGACATCAAAGGTAACATCGAGACCCTCTGCAACAGCCTCTTCGCAAACGGCGATCACCGTATCGGCCTGACCCCAATAAGGAGGATCATTGACTGCCATATGGGATACTTGCACCGCAACGCCGGCCTGCCGGCCAATATCGATGGCTTCCTCAACGCCCTTGATATGATAACCGGCCCAGGCCCGAATGTGGCTGGTATAGAAGCGCTTCGGGTAGGCAGCCATAGCCTCAGCCAGAGCCACAATCTCCTCAGTATCACCGTAGGCACTGGGAGGGAGGGTCAACCCGGTGGACAGACCAAACGCCCCCTGCTCGAAGGCTTCGTCAGTGATCTTCTGCATGGCCTGAATCTCATCCGCTTTGGCCGGGCGATCTTCGAAACCGACGATTGTGCCTCGAATGGCACTGTGCCCAACCAGCGGAGCGATGTTCACCCCAACACCCTGCTCTTCCACAACATCCCGATACCCCCTCAGGTCGGTCCAGGTCCAGTCTACTTCCTCACCAAAGAGGACACTCAGACAGGCACGCAGTAAAGATGTTCTTTCAGGAGAAATGGGGAAGGGGCTATATCCGCAATTGCCACTGACTTCGGTCGTTACCCCTTGCCGAACCTTGCTCATCCCGCTGGGCTCGACCATTAAAGAGAGATCCGAGTGGGTGTGGATATCGATGAAACCCGGCGACACTACGAGCCCGGCTGCCTGGATCACCCGAGTCGCTTCAGCGCCCTTCAAGTTCCCTACAGCAGTAATCTTGTCGCCCTCAATGCCGATGTCAGCCTGCACCGCCGGCTGCCTGCTGCCATCAACGACTAATCCACCAACAATCAGGATGTCGAACATCTGGTGACCCTATAGCGCGGTTAAAAGATTAGGTGACGTAGGGAGGTGGGGCCCCATTTCAGACAGTGAAACATAGAGACCGGGGAAATGGAAGCGTTGTCACGTGATTAATCCATCCATTTTCACCGGGGGCTTGATCGAAGGGGTAGAATCGCCATAATGTTGCCTCGAGAAGAAAACAAAGGGTCCAATCGGGTCCCTCGGAAATGAACCAGTGACTTTGCTTTTTGATTCTCATTTGGATCTGGCCTGGAACGCTGTCTCCTTTGGCCGCGATCTGAGGCTCGGGCTTAAAGAGATTCGGGCCGGCGAAGCGCATATGACAGATAAGCGCTCGCGGGGTCGGTGTACAACCAGCCTTCCGGAGTTGAGGAAAGCCGGCGTCGCGATCTGCGTTGCTACCTTGCTGGCCAGAAGCAGCCTCGATCACGAGCCCCAGCCTAGCTACGACCGGACTGACTTGGATTACCTTGATCCCTCTATGGCCTACGCTGCCGCCCAGGCTCAGTTGGCCTACTATCAGTTGTTGGAAGAACAAGGACACCTCCGATTCATTCGCGACGCTAAGGCTCTCAATACACACTGGCTCGAATGGCAGCAGACCCAAGGTGAAGTCCTTCCGATCGGTTTTATTCTGAGCATGGAGGGAACCGATCCGATTGTTTCCCCAGATCAGGCGGACTACTGGTGGAAAGCAGGCTTGCGGGCGGCGGGACTGACTCATTACGGTCGAAGTCATTACGCCTACGGCACAGGTGTCAACGGTGCATTGAGTGACATGGGGATTGAACTGCTCAAGCAGTTTCAACGCTTGGGGATTGCTCTCGATGTAACCCATTTGTCCGACCACAGCATGAGCCAGGCTCTGGATCAGTTTGAGGGGACCGTTTTGGCCAGTCATCACAACTGTCGCGCGTTGGTACCACACGAACGACAACTCACCGATGAGCAGATCCAGCGGCTCATCAAGAGGGATGCGGTCATCGGTACCGCGCTGGATGCCTGGATGCTGTATCCGGAATGGGAGATTGGGAAGACCTCGCCTCAGGTGGTTGGGCTTGATGCCGTTGCGGATCACATCGATCACATCTGCCAGCTGGCCGGCAATAGTCGCCATGCGGCTATCGGCACCGATCTGGACGGGGGCTTCGGTACAGAACAGACGCCCCATGATCTGGACAGCATCGCCGATCTTCAAAAGCTGGTCCCGATTCTGTCTGACCGCGGTTACAGTACTACTGATGTCGACGGGATCTTCCATGGCAACTGGTTGCGTTTCTTCAGCCGTGCACTGCCCGCCGGGTGAAAGACAAGGCAGGACGAGGCGAAAATGGATACTCGAAAAGGCCTCAGACAAGTCATCACGTGTTTTCCTCTGGCTGCCTCGATTCTTTTTTTGACGGGGGGTGCCCTGGCCAGGCCTTCGCAGCCTGACATCAGCGAGGAAGGCAACCTAATCCTCATCCAGAATGATCACGCCCGACTGATCCTTTCTAAGGACGGGCAGACGAAGGCTTTGCTCGACAAGAAGACAGGGACTGATTACCTGGACCATTCGATTCCCGTTCATTTCATGACGGCGAGACGGGGAAATGTCGAATACGGCTCATCGGGTCTGGCGAGAGCAGGCAATGTTTTCACGGTTGAATTTGGTGGCTCGGGAATCGTGGCCAGCGTCAGGATCGGAGCGAAGAGAGCCTATTTCACCATTGAGGTGGTTTCGATCAGTCAGAAAACACTGGATGAACTGATTATCGTCGATCTTCCCCTGACCATCTCGGAAAGGGTGGCCAGAGTCCAGGAAAAAAGGGAGCACAGTGAGACGATCAATGTCGGCCGGAACGACGACTTCGGTATCTCGGTGATGTCGGTCAACCTGAACACAGAAAGCAAGACAGTCCGCTACGAACCAGCAGCCTTCAGGTCGACGTGCTACCCCCGGTTTGGCCTGGAGGGGGCAAAGGCGGCTATCGTGGCCGGACCGGCGGATCAGATCCTCGAGATCATCGGGCAGATCGAGCTGGAACTGGGAATGGCCCATCCGACGCTCGGCGGCCAGTGGGGAAAAATATCTGAGGAAGTGAAGAAGTCCTACTTGTTTGTGGACTTCACGGAGGAAAACATCGAGAGGGCAATTGCTCTGGCCCAGGCCGGGGGGTTTGGACAGATTCTCAATTACCGCTCCGTGTGGGCCATCTCAAGTGGAAAGTACGAAGTGAACCGCAAGAACTTTCCCCATGGTCTTGAAGGCCTCAAGGGAGTCATGCACAGGATCCATGAAGCAGGTCTGAAGGGGGGCGTCCACATGATGTCGGGCGGGATCAGCAAGAATGACGGTTATGTGACGCCGCTCCCCGATCCGCGCCTTGCCAAGGACGATATGAGGGTGCTTGCTGCTGACATCTCCGAGGCGGCCACGACTCTTCCTTTGACCACTTCGCCGGAGGGACTCCCGGCGCAGGAGCTTTACGCGGAGAGTGGGATGAGTCTGGTCATTCGGGTCAAAGCTCGCCCTTCTCGTGCAGGGTTCGGTCAGGGCGAGAATATCGTGCTTGCCCGGGGCGATAGTTCCGGGCTCTGGATGGGAGAAACGGCCGGTTCAGACTTCACTCTCTCGATGACACCTTCGGCCGAACAGGTCAAAGTCGGGGCCGGTAGTCTGAAACTGACTGCCGAGAACAGAGCCGGTGAATCCAGTTCTTGGGCCGCCCAGACTCTCGTCTTCAAGCAACCTCTGGATCTCAGTAAAAACCGAGCCCTGGGTGTTTGGGTGCACGGCGACGGAAGCGGTGCCGCTTTCAACATTCGACTCAAGTCAGGGGGGTTCTCTAGAGATCACCTCATCAAGTTGGACTTTAGGGGGTGGAAGTACTGTGAATGGGCCGAGCCTTCAGGTGGAGTGATTTTGGACTATTCGCTGCCCGGCTATCCGCTGAGGAGCCTGAGGAGCTTCAACTACAGAAAGGTCGAATCGATCACGTTGTTTATCACCGATGTCTCTCCCCACTCAAGAGTGACGGCCTACCTGGGGCGAGTGGAAGCCCTTCGAGAACGGCCAAGTACAGTGAAGAACCCGGCCCTGGTGGTGAACAGTGAACGGATCGTTTTTCCCGTGACGCTGCAGAACAACCACTACCTGGAATACTGGGGCAACGGCGAGGTGACGGTGTACGACGAGAATGGCCACACGATTGAGAGCACTCGTCCTCTGGGCAAGCCGCCAACCATGCGGGCAGGAAGCAATCGGGTGGCGTATCGCAGCGAGTCTCCCAGCGGAGAACCGGAGCAAGCTCGAGTAGAGATCATCACCATCGGCCCAGCTCTTCGAAACCCTTGAGGCCTGCCCTGTCAGGATCACCAGATCTTCATCGAGTCCTTGAACAACTTGGCGAGATCCTCGGCACCCGCGGGTCGCGGTGACAGTTTCGTGACCCGGTGTTGGGGTAGTGTTCCTTCCACGAGTTCAGGAATGTCCTCTTCACTAAAGCCCATTTCCAGAAGACCGTTGGGGACATCAAGCTTTCGCATCAAGTCGATAAGCGATTGGACCAGGATTTCACCGGCATCCGTGAGGGAAGCACCTTCCACGTCGACTCCCAGGGAGGCAGCTGCCTCCAGGTGCCGCCTGGGACACGCACTCGCGGTGAAACGAAACACCGCCGGCGCTGTGAGGGCCACCGATACTCCATGGGGCACCATGGGGTGGTCCTTCGGATATCCCTGGGGATAATAGTCCCGTACCATGCTGCTGATGGGATAAGACATTCCATGACAGAGATGAACTCCTGCGTTTCCAAAACCCAGACCGGCGTAGGAAGCGGCCATGATCATCTGGGTTCGAGCTTCTTCCTCAGCAGGATTTTCATAAAGCCGTCGAAGATACTTGAAGACCATTCGGATCGACTCCATGGACCAGATGTCGCTGACCGGATTGGAGCCTTGATAGGCGGGGCGCAGCAACGGGCTCTCAGGATAAGGGCGCTTCGTGAAAGGTAAGGCCGTGTAAGACTCGAGGGCATGGCAAAGGACATCAAGACCCGTCGAAGCAATCACCGGCGGCGGTAGGGTGCGAATATTCTCGGCATCGACAAGACCCAGAGTAGGCTTGAGTCGCCGGTGGGCGATTCCTGTCTTGGCCCGTCTCTCCGATAGATCGAAAATGGCAACTCCTGTAGCCTCGCTGCCGGTGCCTGAGGTCGTCGGAACTGCAACCAGGGGCTTCAGCGGACCTGGGACCGGTCTTCCTTTTCCCAGAGGTGCATTCACATAGGCTAAGAACTCCGCTGGATAGGTCGAATACAAATTGGCCGCCTTGGCGGTGTCAATCGTAGAACCTCCGCCCACGGCAACAAATCCATCGTATTGGCCCTTTGTGGCGACCTCAATTGCTTCCTGAAAGGATTTGTCATTCGGCTCGATTCGCACTCTGTCGAAGAGGTCGTATCGAAGGCCTTCTCCCTCCAGCGACTCGCAGACAGTCTCCACCGGTCGAAGTTTTGCTAAATTCCTGTCGGTCAAGACCAGCACTCGGGCAGCGCCGATCTCACCAAGATCCATCCCGATTTCGACCGTTACGCCCGGCCCGAAACGCAGGCTGGAAGAGGCCATCTCGAAGGCAAATTCTGTCTTATTCATAAAACGATCTCTCCAAGAATTGTGCCCGGTCGGGGCTCGTGACTCAACTCCGCTATGAACAGCAAGGAAACCCCCTCGAGTAGTCGCGGTGTGCCGGTGCCCCGCTTCTTTGCTCTGATTTCGATTCAGCCAAGGCCTTGAAAGGCTTTGATGCTATCGTGTCTCTCAACCAGTCTATAACGAAGAATGTGGAGAGGACGATGCCTGCCCAGAGACCAGCCCGAATCCCCAGTGTAGGCACAACTCTCACTCTCGCGGCTTCACTGCTTACAGGCTGTGTCCCGCAGCCCGTCCTGGAGGAGAAAGGTGCCGGACAGGGTGACCCCAGCCTGGAGATTTTTAAGTATCCGAGCCCCGTCCTTGACAATGGGCCGCCCGGCTCGTACGACGAGGGCTACCTGGGCGAGCCCTGTGTGCAGCTGGTCGATGGCATCTACGAGATGTGGTATGAAGCCATCGAATATCCCCCTTATGACGCCGGACATCGGTGGACTATCGCCTATGCCTCCTCCCGCGACGGAGTTCACTGGGTCAAAGATCCTGCTCGACGCTTTCTCCCCAACCCCGACTACCCCTGGTGCAACAAAGAGGTGTTGGAGCCTTGGTGCTTCAAGCAGGGGGGTCTCTACCGGATGTACTTTTCGGCCAACGGCATCGAGCAGATCGGCTACGCTGACAGCCCTGACGGCACTCACTGGAAGAATTACCGTCTGGTCCTGGGTGCGACGCAGCTGGAGGGAAAGAAGATCGACGGCCTCCCAATTCTCACTGCCAGCGAACCTTCTGTCGTTGAACGGCCTGAAGGGGGCTACATCATGTACTTTCAGGCCGAGACTTCCGGTAACTTCGACCACATCGGCTATGCCGTCTCCTCTGACGGAGTAGACTTTGCCATTCCCGCCGATGCGGATGGCAACCACACTCCTGCCTGGAATGCCCGCGACGCCTGGCAGCCGGCCCGCGGGTTGGCCGGTCCCTGTGTCGTCCGCCATGGAGGTTTGTATTATCTGTTCTGCAGCACCTGGTCGGCGCCTTACAATCTGGGGTATGCCGTTTCCCGGGACGGACTCCACTTTGCGCCCGGGGAGGGAAATCCCCTGGCAACGACTACCCACTTCAGCTGGGATAACTGGGCAACTTATGAGCCGGGCGTCCTGATCCTGCCGGACGGCCGGGTTCAGATGTGGTGGAACGGTGTACGGGAAAAAGGAGGTCGGACAAACGCCCGGTACGTGGGTGCCATCGACTACGGCTTCGGATACCTTGATGACTCACTCTCAGACAGTCTGGTCTGTCACTGGCCTCTGGATGAAGCCGGGGGGAGCCATTTGGAAGACAAAACAGCGTTTGGGCACCGGGGCCGGAACAAGGGTGCCGCGGTGGGACGACCGGGTGCCCGGCCAGAGACCGAAACGGCCTACGAGTTCGACGGTCAGGACGACTTTTTGTGGGCGCACCACATGCCGCTTCTTGGGCGCGCAAGCTTCGGGGTCTCATTTTATCTGTGGCCGGGCGACGTGAGCCGCCCCCAGGCTCTGGTGAGTAAATCCAACCTGGAAGGGATGTTTTCGGGCTTTCCGAGCCGGGAATGGCGTATTGGGATCGAGGGACGGGGACGGCCTTTCTTCGAGGTGGGAAGGTCAGATGCCGATGGCTTCACTCGGTGTCGGGGTTCCCGACCAGTTGTCTTGCAGCAGTGGCAGCACATCCGGGCGGAATACAGTGAAAAGGCCGCCAAGATTAGCCTATATCTGGACGAGCAGCTCGTGGCAGCGGTGCCTCACCCGGGCGGAAGGAGAACGGGCCGTTCCATTCTCTCGGTGGGGGCGGAGCTGGATTCTCAGAAGCCCCTCCAAAACAGAGCACCATTGAGCCAGGACATGACCCAGGACATGGGCAGGTTTTTCAAAGGCACTCTGGATGACATCCGCTTCTACACATCCGCTCGATGAGTGTCTCGTCAACCCACCAACTCTGCCACCCCGATTCCAGCAAAGCGATTGCCGTCATAGAACATGTAGGTGTGTCCCTGGGAATGCCAAATGGAGGGATAGCAGGTCATTTCGCTGTCCCAACCCGACTCACTGACCTCTAGAACCGGGTCGGGCCACCACTTCCACCGAATTCCGTCCGGGCTCTCGGCGTAGTGAACGCGGTAGAGACGGCGCTGGTCTTCTACTACGCTAAACCACATTCGAAAGCCGCTCCGGGTCTTCTCCACGAAAGGCTTGGAACAGGTTGAAAAGTAGGAGTCAAGCCGGGGCGGAATACTGATCAGCGCCCCCGCGGGATGTGGCCTGAAAGTATGGCCCCCGTCGTTGGAAACGGCAAGGGCGATGGAAATCTTAGCGTTCATCTCAGGCCAGCGCACGACGGCCGTATACCACATCCAGTACTGCGAACCGACCTTCATGACGGCGCAGGAGCCAGTGCCGTGCTCGTCGCAGGAAAAGGGCCTTCCCAATTCAAGCAGGGCCCGGCCGCTGCGCTTCCAGGTCAGGCCGGCGTCGTCGCTCTCGGCCAGAGTGGTGCGATAGACTTTGAACTTACCGAAGGAGTGATACTCTCCGCCCCAGCCACAGTAATACATGTGCCAGTGTTTCTCGGTGACCGGCACAACCCAGGGATAACTCACCCAATGGGAATCAATCGACCCCGGCGCACCGAAGTCCAAGTGAGGCTCGTTCGAGGCTTTCCTCCAACTCAGGGGATCGGAAATGTCAGCTTCCGCAAGGCCGATTCGCCTCCGCTGACCCTCGATGCTCATGTAGTACATGCGCAGTTGATCGCCAGCCCGAACTACGTGAGGCGCGGACGGGCACCGGTCCCAGCCGCCTTCATCAACGCAGGGGAAGATGAGCTTCAGTTTCTTCCACCTCTGGCCCTGAAAGCTGGTCGAGAGCTTCATCCCGGTGCTCGACCCCAGTAGAGGCGACAGCGTCGTTGCATAGATAAAGTTGCGCCGGTTCATGTCCATCCTATTGCCTCCATCGCTACGATCTCCTTCGTTGCTTCAGCCCCTCTAGTTCACTTCCAGGATCCACTCTCTCCGATCTCGATCAGCAGATTCCCGTACCCGTCGATTTCAGCAGCGCAGCCGCCGGGGATCAAGGTGGTCGAGTCGATTTCCTCGACGATTGCCGGTCCTGAGAAGCGGTTTCCGGATTTGAGTAGGTAACGATCGTAAATGTTCGTCATCTCGGGACGCTCGTGCGGGGTCAGCCAAACCGGTCGTTGCTCCTTTAGAGCCGCTCCGGGCGATGCCTCTCCACCAGGAATCTCGCGGCGCTTGGGGCGAGGCACCGACCCCAGAGCCGACAGGCGTATGTTCACAATCTCTGTCGGCTCGGTATCCACTGCAAAGCCGTAGGTGCGGTGGTGAGCTGCAAAAAAGTTCTCGTTCAACTCCGAAACGAGATCTTCGTCGAGAGAGGCATTCAGCAGAGGGACTCGCAACTCGGAGGACTGTCCACGATAGCGGACGTCAACCTCTCGGACGAAGCGGATATGCGAGCGGGCCACGCCTTCTTGCAGGAGAAGGTTGGTCGCTTTTTTCTCAAACTCACCGTAGACGGTTTTGAGGACTTCGATGTCCACTTCTGCGGTTGGCGTGATATAGGTGCGCACGTAGTCATGGCGCAGATCAGTGGCTAGAAGTCCCAAGGCGGAAGTGACCCCCGGGCTGGGTGGAACCAGAACCGTACCGATCTGCAGGGCACCGGCCAAGGCAGCTGCGAACAAGGGGCCGGAACCGCCGAAGGCGACCAGCACGAAGCCCCGCGGGTCGATCCCTTTTTGAACCGAGACCAGCTGCAGGGCCCCGGTCATTCCAGCATTGGCGATCTCGATCATTCCATGGGCCGCCTCGGCAACACTCATCTTCAGGGGACCGCCAATGCGGCGGCCAAGAGCCTCCTCGGCAAGTCCTCCTTCCAAGCGGAGCTCGCCTCCCAGAAAATATTCTGGATTCAGGCGTCCCAAGGCCAGATTGGCATCGGTGAGAGTCGGTTCCTTCCCACCCTTTCCATAGCAGGCAGGACCGGGATCGGCTCCCGCACTTTGGGGACCAACGGCCAGCGCTCCTCCAGGATCAACGTGGCCGATGCTGCCCCCTCCCGCTCCAATCTCCACCAGGTCGATCACCGGTGTCTTGACCGGGTAACCGCGTCCCTTGTTGCGCGTGGTCGTCGCCACGGCCGCATGACCCACTTCGAACTCGCTGGCTAGACGTGGCCGGCAGTTTTCGATCAAGGCCGCTTTGGCTGTAGTGCCACCGATGTCCAAGGCGATCAGGTCCTTGAATCCTGCCATCTCCGCGACAAACGCTGCCGCGATGACGCCGGCAGCCGGCCCTGATTCTACCAGTTGAACCGGATTTTCTCGAGCCGTATCTGAGGCGATGATTCCGCCTCCCGAGGTCATCAGGAAAAGGCCCGAGCCCACCTCCGCAGCTTGAAGCCGGCCTTCCAGGCGCTCGACGTAGCTGCCCACTTCGGGTAAGAGTGCAGCATTGACAGCTGCAGTGCTCGCCCGGGCGTATTCTCGGTATTCAGGGCAGATATCCGAAGAGGCGCACACCAGCAACTGGAACTCTTCACCGAGAATCCGAGCCGCTCTCCGCTCGTGGGTTGGGTTCCGATAAGAGTGGAGAAAGCAGATCACGACTACTTCCACCCTCTGCCGTTTGAAGCGTCGTCCGCAGCACCGGACCGCTTCTTCATCCAGGGGGACCAGGACCGACCCTTCCGCGTCTACGCGTTCCGGGACCCCCTCACACAGGTGTCTCGCAACCAGAGGGACCGGCTTGTCGTAGAAGACATCGTAGATGTCGGGACGGATCTGCCAGGCGATTTCGAGAATGTCCCGAAACCCCTGGGATGCGATGAGCCCGACACGAGCCCCTTTGTGTTGGATGATGGTGTTGGTCGCAACAGTGGTACCGTGAACAGCGAAGGAAACCTGTTGGGGCTCGACTGCCAGGCTTTCGAACGTCCGGGTGAGCGCGTTCATGAAGCCGATGGAAGGATCGTCGGGAGTGGATGAGACTTTGACTGGCCGGAAGTCGCCAGTCGATTCGTCGAGGACGACGGCATCGGTAAAAGTTCCACCGATGTCGATTCCAACTCGGTAGCGAGGCGAATCGCTCATTCTTCGTGTTCTCCCTCGAGCCGCCGTCGCAACTGGCTGGTCCCGACATCGTCGGCCGTCCAGGTCCGGTGGTTGAAGACCACTCCATAGATTTCCTGCGCGGCGCGGGCCGAGACCTTCCCCTCCCTCACATCCCGGACCACGGCATCTGCATCTCGCTCCAGGGGAGAGCCATATCCTCCGCCACCCGGAGTCTGGACACTGACTCGACCCCCTCTCGGCACGACGATGCTGACCTTGGAGGGCAGCTCTCGGGACTCCCCTTCGGGGTCCAACACGAAGTGGGCAACCTCGCCCGCGCCGCCCCCCTCCAGACCCCAGGGAGGAAATCGGGTCCCGTCCGACAGGATCGTGAAGCGGGTATCACAATCTGGAAAGAGGAAGTCGCGGCGAATGCCCAAACCGCCACGGAAGCGACCCGGACCCCCGCTGTCGTCGATGAGCTCGTAGTGGGCAAAGCGGATGGGATAGTTAATCTCGACTTCCTCAATTGGAGCGTTTTCGGTATTGTGAATCATGGTCTGAATGCCGTCCGGTCCGTCTTTGCCGGGCCGTGCGCCGTTCCCCCCGCCGATGGTCTCCATGTAGCAGTAGTATTCGCCTGTCCTGGGGTCGTCACCGGCGAATCCGAGATTACAGATTATCCCCTTGCCGCAGGCGGGAACCTGCCCGGGAAGCGCCTGGTGCATCGCCGTCATGGCAAGTTCGGATGAGAGCTGGCCCACCTCCCAGGCTCCAACCACCGCAGCCGGCCACAGAGCCGTCAGGACGGTGCGGTCTGGTCCGATCACCTCAAGTCGCCGATAGAAGCCGTCATTCACCAGGATGCGAGGGTCAATCAGAGATTTTATGACTAAGGCGATGGAGGCAAGGGTGTTGGAGCGCGTGGCATTGAGCGGTCCGGACTGCTGGGGCGAGGAGCCAGTGACATCGAGCTTGGCATACCCTTCTCGCAGGTGCACAGAGACGGCGATCTTGACCGCCTCGGGATCGAAACCGTTGCTGTCGCGGTAGCCCTCGGCAGAATAGACTCCTTCCGGCAACCTCATGATCTCGCTGCGAGTCCAGCGCTCCGAATAGTCAAGCAACTCGTCGAAAAAAGCCTGGACGACCTCGAAGGAGTGCTCCTTCACCAGTTTCTCAATGCGCCGGGCGCCGACCACGTTGGCGCCTAGCTGGGCACGCAAGTCTCCACCGGTTTCGCGAGGCGCCCGCACGTTATTCAGGATCAAGCCGAGCAAGCCCTCTTCGATTTCCGCACCTTTCATGATCCGAGTGGGGGGGATAATGATTCCCTCCTGGTAAATTTCGCGGTTCACCCCCAAACTACAGGGCGTGCTACCCCCCACGTCGACATGGTGGGCCATATTGGCCAGATAACCGACACAGGTTGAGCCGACGAAAACAGGTGCAATCAAAGCGACGTCGTTCAAGTGGCTGCTGCCTCGGTGAGGGTCGTTCAAGATCAGGGCGTCACCATCTCGCAGCCGCTCGGGACCGTATTCTCGCAGCGCGTTGGGAATGGCATGCTTCATCGAGGACAGGTGGGGGGGCTGCGAAAAGGATTGGGCAATGACACGGAAATGCTGATCGAAGAAGGCACAGGAGAAATCGGCGCGCGTTTTAATGTTGGTAGAATAAGCGGTGCGCCGAATGGTGAAGGCCATCTCTTCGGTGGCATTGAGAAAAGCGTTCTTGAGAACCTCGAAGGTGATCGGATCCATCCCCAGGCTTTCCTGATCCGGCCCGGGCGCTGCTGTTGCCATTCGATTGAACTCCTCGATGGTTATACCACCGGGCCGGTCATGGCGAAACCAGATCCGGGTCAACTTGACACTGCCGTCATCCGACAGGAAACTGGCAGCGACGAAGGTTGCTGAGATGAACAGGCGAGACTTCATGAGGACTGCGGCCGGCTATCCTGCTGTTGCGTTTACTCCCGTGACCACTGTCCCGAAGGCGATCAGTAGCTGGCAATTGGAATCGCCGGCAGGCTCGGGTTCGGTCTCCGCCCTGGGAGCATCCTGGATCGATCAGAGAATTGACGAGAGACGAGAAAGCGCGGCACGCAGGGTGAGCGAGTATGTGATCTCCCGGATTCAAGGCGGTCGCTATCACCCGCCGGAGGCCCTTTTCGCCGAGAGCTCCGGATATCAGGCCAGCATGGCCGCCACCCTCTCCCTGGCTGGAAAACTGTTGCAGGAGCCCCACTACATTGAAGCGGCCTCCCGGATGTTCGACCGCTTGCTGGACGCTCGAGTCGAAGACATGTGGTCTCTGGACTGGTGGTGCCCCTTCCCAACTTTCCGTCCCTGCCCTTCAAACCGAAACGAGCAGAACCAGCAGGTAAACGACCGCTACACGATCCTGGTGCTCTACTGCCTGGGACTTCACCACCGAATCAGAGGAGATGAACGCTACCTGCAAGCCGGCCGCAAAGGGATGAAAGCCATATTCGCCCGGACCGATTTCTACGGACAGCGGGAAACTCTCCTTCATCTGACCCCGGAAGCGGCCACCCTGGCGATCCTGGCCTGGGAGCAAGTCTTGCCCGAGTACTCGGCCAGGAAAGGCCCTTTGATCGAGTGGGTACTGGAAACCTTCGTGGACATGGCCCCCAGAGATTTCCCCTTCTTCACCATGTATCGAACCATGTTGCTTTTGGCCGCTACGGGTACCGAGCACCTGGAGACGGTGGTGCGTCCCGGGATCGATGCCTTGCTGGCAGAGCCCGCCTGGCGTGAGAAACACAACCGGCTGGCCATGCGCCACAACAAGAGCACCGACGATCATGTGAACATCCGGGGCAACGGTGCCATGGCCATCATCATGCGCCTCTTCGATCTGGCGTCCGGGGGAAAGGTCTACACGGGAAGCGAGCACTACCGGTACCTGAGCGGCTGGATGGACCGGATGCGCCAGCCTGACGGTATGTGTTACGGATGTGAGGACATCCCGGAATACCGAACTCAGGACTCAAAGGTTGTCGGCAACCAGCAACTTGCAGGTGGAAAGCTGTACGGCAATGGTTCTCCGGCGTACTACATGCAGCTCTGGTGGATCCTGGGAGGATTCTTCCTTAGCTAAAAGTTGACCTAGAGCTCGAGGCTACCGTTGTAGACCATTTTCTTGAGCTTGAATTTCCTCTTGATCTTCATGCGGCCGAGCTCGAGCTGGAACTCCACCTCTTTGTCATCGAGCGTGATCTGATCGGTGCGGGGAAAGTAGAAGACCAGCCCATCCGGCGGATCTCCCGGTCGGATGGCAATGCTTTCAGCCACGATGGGGTCATGGTTTTTTCGCTTGAGTACGGCCCGGGATGCCAGAGCGGAGGGATTCCGCTGCGCCATGCGTGCTGGAAAACCGATCAAGCTGATGGCGTAGTGGGTCAGCGGGGCGTTCAGCATCTTCTGCGCTTCCTCGTTGGAGGGTGCTTCGGGTCCGAAGTGAGATCTTACGGCTGCTTGACGGATTGGCAAGGCGCTTTCCCAGCGCACGGTGAAGCTGAGTCCCTGTCCCTGGTTGCCTGCACCTGGCATGGTTCCGCCTCTGCCGCCGCCGTAACCACCACTGCCTCCAGCGCCACCGAAGCCACCACCTTCTTCGCCGCCGCCGAAGGGGCCACCTCCTGCGCTGCCACCAGTGCCTGAAGGTCCTCGCCCTCCTCCGTATCCGCCGGGACGACCGCCCCCCTCGAAACCATTACTTGCTGGCTCCAGGGAGACTTCTTGAGTAGCTCTTGGGTTTGCTTGTCGGTCCAGTCCTGGTAAGCCTTTTCTTCCCAGAATTCACCCGCCAGGATCAGACACGTTAAAGGGAAAAGGGCTGCGGCAAGAATTGCGATACTTTTTTTCATGCTATTTTGAGCCCCTCGTTCAGGGCTTACTTCTCCAGACGCCATCCCGCTTCGTCGGCAGCCAGTGCGGTGTGACCCTTGTGCCGGTCGTACACCCTGTGCATCTCCTCGATGGTGTCGAAGTAGCCCACGATGTGGGCCGCACTAAAGGATTCGCCCGCCTGGACCGGCTTGCCGTGGATTTCCTCGATCATGACGATGATGTTCCCAGGTCGCTGGCTGCACCACGCCTCATAGACGACAGACGGGTCGAGGGTAAGACCCGCCAGCCACGGGCCGTCTTCGCCCGTGTTCTTGTCCCGCAAATGGTAGGCACGAATGAAACGCTCCGGTGTCCTGTGTGTGTCGCGGCGGTAGCCGAACTTCAAGTCGGGCGGGAACGGGGTGAAAAACTCGCCGGACGGAACACGCACCCCTCCAGGACCGCTGAGGTAACTGAGGTACATCTCACTGAACGTGTCACCCTTCTCGTGGCGCACGCAACCCGGCGTGTCGTTGCGCAGAAACATCTCCTTGGAATCGTTCACGCTGTCGATCTTGTCCATCAAGACGAAGAACCGCTCGCCTGCCGGAAACACGATCAGTTGCGTCCATCGCGATCCGGCCTTGCGACCGGGGGCGGCATACTCGTACTGGTACGTCGTCTTCACCGCGACGAAGTCTTTACCGCGGATCACTTCCGGCCGGACCGGCTTCATCCGATGGCAAAGCTGCGGCCCCTCGATCATCCGCTTCCGATGGCTGCTACCATGGGCCATCAGCGCGTAATGCCGCCTGCCCGGCTCGGTCTCGTTCTCGTACCACGTATACCGCCCGACCCCATTCCCGTCCGGCGCGAAAACCTCCTCCCCATACCCCTCGTCGCTGCCCGCCTCCATGAGCCAATCAATGACCATCAGGCCATCGCCGACCTCGCGAAAGCCGGTGGTCTTATCCAGAAACGATCCCTTTTCGATACCGGTCATCCACTGCTTGGGGTTCCTCTTGGGAATGACCGCTTCGAGTTTGTCCGTCTCGATCTTGATCGCGCGGTCGTCCTCGCTCACGCGCGCCCACCGGGTGTCTTTGGCCGGCTGGGCCGGGACCGATGCGGCGCTTGCCATCGCGATGAGCAACGCCAATAACAACTGGGGGAAGAAGGCCATGGAAAGTCGCATGAGTCGTCCTCAGTATGTATCGATCCTTCGACGCGATGCGAACTTTGGGGCTGCAACCCTCAACTTCTCGGCAGCTAACGTTCCGTCAGCCTCGCAGTTCACTGCGTCGTTTGTTATCTTGCTTCTGCCTTCTACTGAGGGGCAGCCATAGTCCATAGTGAAACGAGATCCTCCTCTAAGAAGTCCCTGAGTTCATTTCGCGGTTCGCGTCGTCCCAGAGCCTGCCCATAGATAGTTTCTGCGTATCACCCGCACGCCGCAGATTTGCCGCCTATTGCGATCGCAGCATTTCGCTGTAAGTTGAATCATAGCCGTTGGTTGCTGGTTTGTCACGCTCCCCCGCGCCTTCCATTGTTTCTCAATTGCGCGTAAAGAATTGAGTGGATAGAGTTTATTATCTTGGTGAGCCGCCAGGGAATCGAACCCCGAACCTACTGATTAAGAGTCAGAACCCGCCGAGCTTCACAACCTCCTCAGTTTCAGTAACTTACTGAAAGTGAGACTTTCGGTTTTGCTGATCGGAGCCCGACACGACTCTGCGAAGAACTTGGCATAGAATCCGCAAATGGGGGTGAAACTGAATAAGTTCCTCCGTTCGTGGATTCGGATCTGCCTTCAATGTAAATGTCGCTCGACGACCAGCACATCGATCGACCGCGCTTGAACCTTGATCTCGCCGCGAAGTGTTGCCACGACCTGCATGCCGGCTTTTTCAAACCAGCCCCTCTTTTTTTCATCCCGCGACGCGACGAAGGCCTGGAGAACTTCAATATCCCGTCCACGAGCTTCGGCGACCAGGTGCTTAATCATAGGGTCGACTTCGTGTTCGTAGTTATCATGAGCCACCACGTCCAGGATCGCCTTATGGGCGCGGCCCCCGCCCGGTCCCGGTGTCAGAGTGCCGAATCCTAAAATACGGTGCGCTGAAGAACCGACCAGCATGCACAGCACGCCGCCCCGCTCGTCAACCTCGTAGCGGACCACCGGAAAATTGGACACACATCGGTTCAGATCGACAAACTTTCCGGACAGCAGGCCTCGAGAATAGTCGAGCACCAGGCTGTCCAGCGGCTGCACGACCAAGCAGGCCATGCCCGGGAGATCACCCCAGTTCGCCGGGCGGATCGACGTCGGCTGCCCCGGGGCAAAGAAGCTCGATTCACAATCGCCCCGTTCCTCCAGTACTCGGCGCATTACACCGCCATTCCACCACTCGAATCCGCACCGTAAATAAACCGACTTCGGGCTGCGCGTGGCGCCGAGGTAGCAGACCCGACAGCCGGCACTCCACGCACAATCAACCACGGCGTTGGTCATTTGAGCCGCGATTCCCAATCGGCGAAAATCGGGATGGGTCAGGACCGAGCCCACGACGGCGACTTCGGGATCCCTCTGCGGGTGGCACACCAGCGCGGTGGCGACCGGCCGGCCGCTGACTCGTCCCAGCGCCGAACGAATATTGAGATGCTCACTGTAGTCACCCTTCATGGAAGCCAGCCAATCGAAATCGGTCTTGTCCCATTCGGTTTGCCAGAGCGCGATCAACTCGTTCTGGCGGGCCCGTGGGATCGGGTACGTCCAGATCGATATCTCCAAGGGCGGGCCGTTGTTGAGTGCGACGGCTTTGACTTCAGCCATCTTTCAAGCGAACTCGTTCTGCGAAAGGGTCTCCGGTCCGACTTGACCAGGCCAAGAGATCTGCTCGTAAAATCGCTTTGACCTCTGCCATTTCTGGCTGGCCGGCCCGGCTGTCCAGTTCATACGGATCCATTATGAGATTATACAGTTCCTCTTCGCCGTTCTGGTGCAGGGCATACTTCCATGGCCGGAGGACGATCAGTCTCCAGTTTTCTACTCCGTGCTATGGTGGTCCACCATCGCCGCCTCTGCCCGTTGGACAGGCGGAGCCGACGACCCTTCATCTGCTCCTTCAGGACCCGGTTCTCCTCGACCAAGTATGCGATGACGTCCTGCTGGTGGCGGTTCACCCAACCTGAGAGGGTCCACAGGAGCACTTGAAGCGGGTAGGTTTCGGCTTTCATGCTGCCATTTTACGCGCCTACATGTCGAACTCCCACAGTGGGTTATAACTGGGCAGATTTTTCGGATAGGACGGGTAACGTGTTACACCAAATCGGCGCTGCGGGGGTCAACATCCATTTTGACCGCAATCAGGGCAGCCCGGTAGGAACTGGAGATGGTAAATTCAATTCACCGATGGGCAGCGCTGTCGATAGCGATGACACCCTGTATGTGGTAGACCATTTCAACGACAGGGTCCAGAAATTCGACAGTGGTGGAGCCTTTGTCACCAAATGGGGTACCTTTGGCCAGCGATGGTGAATTCGATGGACCCATCGGCATTGCCGTCGATGATTTTGATAATGTCTATGTGAGTGATCATTACGGGAGCCGCATCCAGAAATTCAGCTCTTCGGGCGCGTTCATCACCTCTTGGACGGCCGCGCCACTCGCAAGCACAGAGGTGTTGGCTGCTTCCGATGCCTCAGCCTATATCACTGGAACAAACCTGATGGTGGACGGAGGTTGGACGGCTCTATGAGAATCCTCAACCCATGAACCAGAATAGTTGGGTCAAGATCCTATTGATTGGTTACTTTTCCGTGGTCCCTATAAGTTTGTTGAGATCGCTAATCTCAACCCAGGATGACTTGCATGTTCCTCCGTTGTTGATCGATGTAAGCCAACCTGCAGGGCTAAGCTTTCATCATGTCGCTGGAGCATCAGACACGACACACATCGCGGAGACGATGGGGTCGGGAGGAGGATTCCTCGACTATGACAATGACGGCTGGCTGGACATTTATCTGGTTAATGGAGGCGCCAGACCGGGCATCCAATCAGTCTCGTCAACGACGAATGCGCTCTTCCGGAATAACCGAGATGGCACCTTCACCGATGTCAGTACAGAGGCCGAAGTCGGTGACACTTCCTACGGGATGGGTTGTGCTTTTGCCGACTATGACAACGATGGGTTTGTAGATATTTACGTGACCAATCTGGGCCCGAATGTTCTGTATCACAATAATGGTGACGGGACCTTCACAGACGTTACCGCCAAAGCAGGTGTGGGAGATCCACTTTGGAGCACCAGCGCCGCTTTTGCAGATTACGATCGCGACGGATATGTCGACCTTTACGTGTGTAATTATCTGGAGGTTCCTTTTTCGTCCGTCAGCGCAAAGGTCGACGCCTACATCTACAGTGGCGTTTCCAATACGCTCTACCGCAATAAGGGAAATGGAGTCTTCGAGGAGGCTACCCTGAAGGCCGGGCTGAGAGAGGATCCTCTCTACAGTAAGAGTTTAGGTGTCATTTGGTTCGATATGGACAATGACAACGATTCAGACCTGTATGTAACGAACGACACTACCGCCAACTACCTCTTTGCAAATAGTGGTGACGGGACTTTCCAGGACGTCTCGCTCCAGTCGGGAATGGCCTTCAGTGGGGAAGGCCTTTCTCAGGCCGGAATGGGGGTCGATGCCGCGGACTTGGGAAACGGTTATTCCAGTATCCACGTCACGAATTATTCGCTCGAGAACAATAATCTATATTGGAACTATGGTTCAGGGACCTTCACGGACCTGATCATCGAATCTCGTTTGGCGGGTCCCAGTTTTGTTCCCCTCGGTTTTGGGACTAACTGGTTCGACTACAATAACGACGGTTTACCCGATCTCTTTGTGGCCAACGGACATGTCTTGGAGAATACCCATCTGGTTCGCCGCAGTACGGAATATCGTCAGACGAACCAGTTGTTTCTCTACCAGGGTCAGGGCGTATTCTCAGAAGTGTCCTCCCGGGCGGGCGGCTATTTCAAACATAAGAACGTTTCCCGCGGCTCGGCAGTTGGTGATTTCAATAATGATGGCAGGGTGGATTTATTGGTAACCAATAACAATGGAAAGGCTGACTTGCTTGAGAACCGTACTCGCAGCTCCCATCACTGGCTTAGATTCAAGTTGAACGGAACTGACTGCAATCGTGATGGGATGGGAGCGAAGATTTATCTGAAGGCTGGGAAGCAGCGACTCACACAGGAGGTCCGAGCCGGCAGTAGCTACCTGAGTCAGAGCGACTTGCGTCTTAGTTTTGGACTCGGCAATGAGACTCGCGTGGAGTCGATCCTAGTGTCCTGGCCCTGTGGGAAGAAGGAGAGCTTGACACCCCCGCCGCAATTGAACCAAACGATTTACATAAAGGAAAAATCGTAGAGCAGTAATTAGTACACGATGACACTTGAAATGAGGCACGACTGGTTGCTCCATCCTCTGGGTCCAAAGCTTGGACGAAATCAAAGAGAACAGTGCGTCGTACGTTTCTGGATAGTGGGGGCCTTGAGTGTAGCCTTGGTGGCTGCAGCGGCGTCCGGTCAAGAAACGCTTTGGGAGAAGTACAATGGCGACGGAGAGAAGGCTTACGAGCAGGGTCTCGTCGTGTCAGCAGAGAAGCTGTTCTTGGCTGCTCTCGGGGAGGCCGAAAAGTTCGGCGACCTCGACATTCGCCTTGCCACCACCTCCTACAACCTTGGCTTGCTCTACTACACGCAGAACAGATATCAGGAGGCGGAAGCTCTCTACCAACGCGCGTTGGCCATCAGAGAGAAAGTTCTAGGATCGGAACATCGTGACGTAGGCACGATCCTTTACGACCTCGCCTCCCTCTGTCATGTGCAAGGCAAGTATGGGAAGGCGGAGCCTCTCTATCAACGCGCCCTGGCCATCATCGAGAATCGACCGGGATCCGAGGTCCGCACAGTGGCCACGATCCTCAATGATCTAGCCGGACTCTACCGCGACACAGGAAAGTATGACGAGGCAGAATCTCTGTATCGGCGCTCGTTAACGATCAGGGAGAAAAAACTGGGCACAGGACATCCCGATGTGGCCGCAAGCCTCAACAATCTGGCCGAACTCCACCACGCTGCGGGGAAATACGTCGATGCGGAACTCCTTTTCCAACGCTCCCTGGCTATTAGGGAAAGAGTGCATGGGCCGGGCCATCTCAACGTAGCCACAAGCCTTAACAACCTTGGTGGGCTCTATCGCTCGATGGGAAAGTACACCGAGGCGGAACCTCGTTACCAGCGCTCACTGGCCATCAGGGAAAAAGTACTGGGGCCGGATCATCCCGCTATCGCTACCAGCCTCAATAACCTGGGAGGACTCTATTACGCCCAGGGTGAATATGCAGACGCGCAGCCCCTTCACCAGCGGGCTCTGGCCATCAGGGAAAAAACACTGGGACCAGATCATCCCGATGTTGCCACCAGCCTCAACAACCTGGCGGGGCTCTACCGTGCCCAGGGGAAGTATTCTCAGGTGGAGCCCCTCTACCAACGGGCTCTGGCCATCACAGAAAAGTCCCTGGGAGCCAATCATCCCAGCCTGGCGGAAAGCCTCAACAACTTGGCTGGCCTCTACTCCGAACAGGGAAGATACACTGAGGCCGAGCCTCTTTACCAGCGGGCTTTGGCCATCGCAGAAGAGGTCCTGGGACCCGAACATGTGAATGTCGCTACGAACCTCAATAACCTTGCGGAGCTCTACCGTGCCCAGGGGAAGTATTCTCAGGCAGAGCCCCTCTACCACCGCTCGCTGGCAATTGTGGAGAAGGTGCTGGGACCGCAGCATCCGATCGTGGCTGCCAGCCTCAACAACCTGGCTGCTTTCTCCTATGCCCGGGAACGATATTCCGAGGCGGAGCCCCTCTACCGTCGGGCTCTGAACATTAGAGAGAAGGTACTGGGTCCGGACCATCCGGCAGTGGCCGGGAGTCTCAACAACCTGGCCGAGCTTTACCGAACCCAGGGAAGGTACGCCGAGGCGGAGCCCCTCTACCAACGGGCTCTGAAAATCGTGAATGAGGTGCTGGGACCTGAACATCCCAACACGGCTGGCTCTTTCAACAACCTGGCGGAGCTCTACCGTGCCCAGGGGAGGTATCCCGAGGCGGAGCCTCTCTATCAGCAGGCGCTGGCCATCGCAGAAAAGGCCTTGGGACTGAATCACCTGAACGTTGCCACCTGCCTCAACAACCTGGCGGCGCTCTACCGTAGTCAGGGGAAGTATGCCAAAGCCGAACCACTGTTGAAGCGCACAATTGCTATCCGTGAGAAGGGACTTGGACTGGAACATCCCGAGGTGGCCATGAGTCTAGAGAACTACATAGCTCTGCTACGAAAGGTGGACCGCAATGCAGAGGCGGACAAGCTGCAGAGCCGGGTTGAGGAGATTCGCGCCAAGTCTAATAAAAGGCCTAGCCAGTAAGGAATATCATGCGCAACCCGGTCTACCTCGGCACCCAAGTAGCCTGCGCCTGCGGCCAAGCCGGAGGTCACAATCTTCCAAAAGGCGAGTGTACAGTTTCGGTACTATTGCCAGGAGTTCGGACTGACTCCGGCGAGTGTGCAACGTGTTCCAGCAGAGCCAATCGCAGAGTCCTCGAGGATTTGATTAAGTAACGGCAACGAGAGGTTCAGAATGCGTCTTTCAGGCATCCCTTTGATGCTAGCGTGCTCCTTAAGCCTTCTTCTATCCCAGTCCCACCTCAATCAAGACCTCCTGAAAATGGCAAGAGAAGGACAGGATGCGCTGGTCGAGACCCTCCTCGCGGCAGGTGCCGATGTCAACGCCAGAGATGAAAACGGCCGGACGGGCCTCATGCTAGCTGCTATTGAGGGCCACAACAAAACAGTGGCAGCGTTGCTGGATGCTGGTGCCGATGTCAACGAAAAGGACGACGATGGGAAAACAGCACAGGACCTGGCAGGCGAAAAAGGTCAGAACGAGATCGTGCAGCTACTGGCCATTGACCCCAAGGAACGGCGGCTTTGGGAAAAGCACAATCTTGCCGGAATGAAAGCGTACCAGCGGGGTCGCTATGCGGAGGCCGAGACCTCCTTGCGTATGGCCCTCGAGCTGGCAGAACAATTCAGAAATGGAGAATACCTCGCTGGCACCAGCCTCAACAACCTGGCATTGCTCTACCACGAGCAGGGCAAGTACGCCGATGCAGAGCCTCTCTACCAGCGGGCTTTGGCCATCAGGGAGAAGGCCCTGGGGCCGGAGCACCCCCAGCTAGCCCAGACCCTTAACAATCTGGCAGGGCTGTACCGCGACCAGGGCAAGTACGCCAAAGCGGAGCCTCTCTACCAGCGCTCGCTGGATATCCTGGAGGTGGCGGCCAACCTCAACGATCTGGCATTGCTCTACCACAACCAGGGCAAGTACGCTGAGGCAGAGCCGCTCTACCAGCGGGCCTTGGTCATCGCGGAGAAGACTATGGGGCCGGAGCACCCCCAGGTGGCCGCCAGCCTCAACAATCTGGCAGGGCTGTACCGCGACCAGGGCAAGTACGCCGAAGCGGAGCCTCTCTACCAGCGCTCGCTGGACATCCTGGAGAAGGCCCTGGGGCCGGAGCACCTCCAGGTGGCCGCCAGCCTCAACAATCTGGCAGCGCTGAACCACAACCAGGGCAAGTACGCCGAAGCGGAGCCACTCTACCAGCGCTCGCTGGACATCCTGGAGAAGGCTTTGGGGCCGGAGCACCCCCAGGTAGCCCAGACCCTTAGCAATCTGGCAGAGCTGTACCGCGACCAGGGCAAGTACGCCGAGGCGGAGCCGCTCTACCAGCGGGCCCTGGTCATCGCGGAGAAGACTATGGGGCCGGAGCACCCTCAGGTGGCCGCCAGCCTCAACGATCTGGCATTGCTCTACCACAACCAGGGCAAGTACGCTGAGGCAGAGCCTCTCTACCAGCGCTCGCTGGACATCAGGGAGAAGGCCCTGGGGCCGGAGCACCCCCAGGTGGCCACCAGCCTCAACAATCTGGCCGGGTTGTACCGCGACCAGGGTAAGTACGCCGAGGCGGAGCCTCTCTACCAGCGGGCTTTGGACATCCTGGAGAAGGCCCTGGGGCCGGAGCACCCCCAGGTAGCCCAGACCCTTAACAATCTGTCAGAGCTGCACCGCGACCAGGCCAAGTACGCCGAGGCAGAGCCTCTCTACCAGCGCTCGCTGGACATCAGGGAAAAGGCCCTCGGGCCGGAGCACCCCCAGGTGGCCGCCAGCCTCAACAACCTGGCACTGCTCTACCACAACCAGGGCAAGTACGCTGAGGCAGAGCCTCTCTACCAGCGGGCCTTGGTCATCGCGGAGGAGACTATGGGGCCGGAGCATTCCCAGGTGGCCGCCAGCCTCAACAATCTGGCAGGGCTGTACCACAACCAGAGCAAGTACGCCGAAGCGGAGCCACTCTACCAGCGCTCGCTGAACATCCTGGAGAAGGGCTTGGGGCCGGAGCACCCCCAGGTAGCCCAGACCCTCAACAGTCTGGCACTGCTCTACCACAACCAGGGCAAGTACTCTGAGGCAGAGCCTCTCTACCGGCGGGCCTTGGTCATCGCGGAGAAGACTATGGGGCCAGAGCACCCCCAGGTGGCCGCCAGTCTCAACCATCTGGCAGGGCTGTACCACCACCAGAGCAAGTACGCCGAAGCGGAGGCACTCTACCAGCGCTCGCTGGACATCCTGGAGAAGGGCTTGGGGCCGGAGCACCCTAACGTGGCCTCCAGTCTGGAGAGCTACGCCATCCTGCTGCGCAAGACGGACCGCAATGCGGAGGCGGATAAGCTGGAAAAACGTGCACGGGCCCCCACCTCAGCTCGCCCTGGCGAGAAGCCGTTGCCGATCCTGCGAGATGTGACTCAGCGGGCAGGTTTGAATATAGTCACGAGCTGCGGAAGCATTGAGAAGAAATTTATTATTGAAGGGAATGGAAGTGGCTGCGCCTGGATCGACTACAACGACGACGGCTGGACCGACCTCTACATCGTCACTGGAATCTCTGACGATAACCTGTTCGCAGGTGAGGAGAATGCAGCTCGTGCTCCTAATTTTCTGTTTCGTAACAATGCAGACGGTACCTTCGCCGAGGTGACCGGGAAAGCAGGCGTCTCAGGAACAGGGCTGGGTAACGGCGTTGCGGCGGCCGATTACGACAACGACGGGTTGATCGACCTGTTCGTGACCAATTACGGTCGTGACCTTCTCTACAGAAACAATGGGGACGGGACCTTCACAGAAGTAGCCGGGAGGGCGGGTGTGGAAGGCGGCCCGGTGTGGAGCACCGGAGCAACTTTTGGAGACTACGATCGGGACGGCTGGGTCGATCTTTATGTGGCGCGCTATGTGGAGTTTGACGTTGAAGACCCTCCTCTTCAGGGTGAGTTCTGCGGCTACCGGGGTATCCCGGTCATGTGCGGTCCCAAAGGGCTGACCGGATCTCCCGACGTTCTTTATCGCAACAACGGCGATGGAACCTTCACCGATGTGACCGTCTCAGCCGGTGTGGTGGACAGGAAGCCCGTCTACGGCTTCTCTCCCGTCTTCGAAGATTTCGACAACGATGGTTATCCAGACCTCTTTGTCACCAATGACGGCCATCCCAACCTTCTCTACCACAATCAGCAAGACGGCACCTTTCGGGAAGTGGCATTACTTTGGGGGGTCGGCTACAACCAGCAAGGGAACGCCCAGGCCAATATGGGTGTGGCGGTGGGCGATGTGGGGGGCGATGGGTTCATGGACCTTTTCGTTACCACTTTTTCCGACGAGTATTACCCTTTCTTCCGTAACGCTGGCGGGGGAACGTTCGAGGAAGTCTCTCAACGGCTGGGCCTGGCTACGATGACCTTGCCATACCTGGGATGGGCGACCTTTTTCCTCGACTTTGACAACGACGGAGCCCTGGACCTGTTCGCTGCCAACGGGCACCTCTTCCCCCAGGTAGAGCCATCACACGGAAGCTACAGGCAGCAGGATTTCCTGTTGCGCGGGAGCGGGGACTTCGGCTTTGTAGACGTAACGGATCAAGTTGGACTCAACCAGGTTCCGATCCGGTCCAGCCGGGGAGGATCCTACTGCGATTACGACAATGACGGGGATTTGGATCTGGTGGTTCTGGCCATCGACGATCGGCTAACTCTCCTCCGCAATGATGGAGGGAATCGCCAGAATTGGATTCAGCTTATCCTGAGTGGCAGGCGCAGCAATCGCTCGGCAGTCGGCGCCACCGTGAAGATCGTGGCCGGCTCGAAGACTCAGTTCGGTCGCGTGCGAAGCGGTGGAAGCTTCCTCTCACAGCACGATCTTCGCCTCCATTTCGGTCTGGCCGACGCAAGCCTGGTGGATCTGGTCGAGATCACCTGGCCCAAGGGCCAACGTCAGATTCTGCAGAGTGTCAAGACGAATCAAATCATTCGTCTTCAGGAAGGCGAGGCATATGGCCCCACGAGGTGAGGCTATTTCGTGGGTTGGCACCATCCCCGGTGCCGGATCCCTGCACTAGTGTACTGTCCGGGAAGTTCACGATGTTAATAGTCAGGGCTTTTCGCTATCATTCCGTATGGCAAGACCACATATCCAACTACAACTCCCCGAAGACGATCGAGAGATTTTGCGTTCCTGGTTGCGAGCCTCCAAGACCCGGCGCAGTCTGGCCGAAAGGGCCGAGTTGATCCTGCTTTGCGGCCAAGGGTTAACGGCAACACAGGTGTCTGAAAGACTGTCCAAGCGCTTGCTCACTGTTCAGAAGTGGCGACGACGCTACCTGCAGCAGGGACTGTCAGGACTGGAGGATCAACCTCGCTCAGGCCGCCCCCGAAAGTTAGCGCCGGCCAAAGTGCGAGCCATCCTCAAGGCCACGGTACAACGGGTTCCCTGTGAGTCGACCTTCTGGAGTGTGCGCCTGATGGCCGAGTACGCCGGAGTGAGCCGCCATCAGGTCACTCAGATCTGGAAGGCGGCCGACCTGAAACCTCATCGAATCCGCAACTTCAAAATCAGTCACGACCCTCATTTCGCCGACAAGGTGATCGATGTCGTCGGGCTTTACATGGACCCTCCTGACAATGCTCTGGTCTTATCCGTGGACGAGAAGACCCAGATCCAAGCCCTGGATAGAACCCAGCCCATGCTCCAGCTCAAACCCGGACAGATCGAGCGACGAACACACGACTACAAGCGGCACGGCACGGCTAGCCTTTACGCCGCTTTCGATGTGGCCACGGGAGAGGTGATGGGGCGCATCACGAAACGGCATCGAGCCCAGGAATTCTTGGCCTTTTTACGCCAGATCGATCAAGCGCTCGATCCCAATCTGGACGTTCACCTCATCCTGGACAACTCCAGTACTCACAAAACCCAGAAGGTTCGAAGTTGGCTGGCGCGCCGAGAACGCTTCCACCTGCACTTTACTCCTACCAGCGCCTCCTGGCTCAATGCCGTGGAGACCTGGTTCTCTCAGCTGGAGCGTCGCTCCATCTACCGCAACTCCTTCACCAGCGTTCGAGATCTGCGACAGGAGATCCGACGATACATACGAGTCCACAATCAACACTTGGCCAAGCCCTTCAAGTGGCGCGCCACCGCCGATTCCATCCTGGCAAAGGTCAAAAAAGCGAGAGAATCAATCACTCAATGTTAACGTCGGGAATTTATCGGACAGCACACTAGTGTTGCGTTCTAGAACGCCTCCTTGTTTACGACCCAGGGCATTCTCGAAGGATCGCCGCCGTAGCGGCCCTCCAGAACATCAATGACACCTTGAACACACCTCCCTGCCATTCCTTTTTGTGGATCGGGCGACAATCGGGTTGTCCTGCCTCCACTGCCGAAATGGTGAAACAGTCGGACCTGTCCCGCCACTTCGGGTGCAAGCAAAGCTGAATCTTCGGGTAGAGGTTCCGCCTCGAAGACGTCGAGGGCCGCGCCGGCGACGCTCCCGGAGGTCAGCGCCTGCACCAGAGCCGCCTCGTCGACAATGGCACCCGGGCGGTGTTGATCAGGAAGGCGGTCGGTTTCATCCAGCCCAGCTTTTCTCGATCAATCAGAGCTCGGGTTGAGTCGTTCAAAGGTAAATGAACACAGACAAAATCTCCCTGTTCTAGTGCTGTCTCCAGGGTGACGACTTCGGCCCGGCAGCGCCTTGCGGAGAGGCCCTCGTGGTAGTGAAGATCCAGGATTCTTTGGAGACCGGCGACGAAACCAGAGGTCGATATTGTCAAAACCAACTGCATCCTGAGCGATTACTTTGAGGGTCCCTTTTCCAGAACGGAGCAAAGGTCCGTCAATCCGATCCCGGGAGGGTCGTGATCAGTGCTGCAATCCCCGAGGATACTTGCTCCACAAGCAGTTGGTAGGGTGGCGGGTCAGGACCCGGATATACCTCCAGGACATAGCCCCTGCGCTGCAGCCGAGCCAAGGCCTCCGCGCCGATATCACAGGTAACGAAGATACGCGCCGCAGGGTCGTCGTCTTGTCGCATCGTGTCAGGATACCGGCTGTTGCCGCACATTGCATCGGCTCATCCTAAAACCACGTGTTTTGAGATCGTTTGACTATTCTCAACGCAGGCGTCAACCATAATGAGAAATGCAACTGGGCGCCGTCGACTATATTGTTCTGTTCGCTTACCTCATTGCAACAGCGCTCCTGGGAGTCTGGCTGGGACGGGGGCAACGGAGTACCAGCGATTATTTCCTAGGAGGCCGACAGCTCCCGTGGTGGGCCCTGTCTTTGTCGATTGTGGCTACCGAGACCAGCACTCTCACCTTTATCGGGGTCCCCGCATTTGCCTATGACCGCAATTTGACTTTCCTGCAGCTCGCAGTCGGGTATGTGATCGGCAAGATTCTGGTCAGCTTTGTTTTGATCCCAGCTTATTTTAAGGGAGATATTCAAAGTGCCTATGAAGTATTGACTTTTCGCTTTGGTTCCAAGGTCAAGAACCTGTCCGCGGGCCTCTTCCAGGTGAATCGAACGCTGGCGGACGGTGTGCGCCTGTTTGCCACGGCGCTGGTACTCTCTGTGGTGACTCGCATTTCGGACGTGTGGACGGTGGTCATCATCGGCGTGATCACGATTATCTACACCTTCTATGGAGGCATAACAGCCGTTGTCTGGAACGACGTACTCCAACTGCTCGTCTACATCGCGGGTGCGGTCATCGCCTTCTTCCTTCTGCTCGACCGCATACCGGGCGGATGGCAGGAGATCACTCGCCTTACGGCTGAATCCGACAAGTTTCAGGTCTTCGATTTCAGCTTTTCGCTGGAGAATCCCTACACTTTTGTCGGCGCCATTCTAGGGGGTGCGTTTCTTGCATTCGCCACTCACGGAACCGATCAGATGATGGTCCAGCGTTATCTCTCCTGCTCGAGTCGAGCCAGGAGTCAGCAGGGGCTGATCCTGAGCGGCATCATCGTGCTGGGCCAGTTCTTGCTTTTCCTGGTGATCGGAGTCTTGCTATTCAGCTTTTACGAGCATTTTTCTTCCAGCACTCCCCCGGCCGACAGCCAGCGGGTATTCCCGGTTTTCATTGTTGAAGAAATGCCACGCGGCATCTCGGGACTCGTGATTGCCGCTGTCTTTGCCGCGGCCATGTCGACGTTGAGTAGTTCCCTGAACTCCCTGGCCTCTTCTACGCTGAACGACTTCTACCGGCCCTATCTGGCGCGCGGCGCTACAGAGGGCCACTACATCAAAATGTCCCGCTTCTTCACCGTAGGCTGGGGAGTGATCTTGATCGCGGTCTCTTTGCTGGCACGGAACTGGGGCAGTGTGCTCGGGGTCGGTCTGGGCATCACCAGTGTTGTTATGGGTTCTGTGCTGGGGGCTTTCCTGCTGGGACAGTGGACTCGGGTCAGAAGCGAGACTGCTGGACTCATCGCAATGATGAACGGTCTGGGAGTCGTGATCCTTGTCCATTTGAATGGAGTTTACGCCTGGGGTCTCTTACCGGTTGTTGCCTGGACCTGGTATGTCCTGATTGGAGCCTCCACCACGCTGCTGACCGGGATGGCAGTGGAGAGAATCGTGAAACTCAAGTGATGGGGATGTCCAGAGCGGGAGGAGCCTCAGGGCCGCGACCGGAATTTAAACGGCCGACTTTCAAGCTTCAGATTAGAAAGTGGGAGGGAGTTCGGGGCGGCGGCCGTTTAAATCCTCCCGGTTGCCGCCTCGAGCCCCCTCCCGCTTTCTTGAGCGTGCAACGCTGGAACCTTGGAACGCGCAGCCCGCTCAGGGCTGGGCGGCTATGGCGCTTGAGAATGCAGTTGGCGGGACCGCCGACAGGTAATCCAGCCTGTTGTTCCCGAACAGTTCCTGCCCGATCAGCAGCAGGCTCGATTGAACCACAACATATCCTCCCACCTGACCGGCGCTTTCCGGGATCAGTTGCGGGAGAACCCGGGAGAGGCGTTCTCCAGCCTTTAGAACAAATTCTACCTGGCCCGTGGGCAGACCGTCCGAGCCAATCACAAGGATTTCTACCAGCGCATCCTCAGGGTTCGGATTGAAGAGAGCAATTCCGGTAAAGGTTCGATCCTGCAGGGACTCGGCCGTCGAGTTCGCCACATACCCGAAGAGAGCTCGATGAAAACCCTCATGCTGGAGCAGCAGCTGTGCCCCAAAGCGAAACGTTCCGAACTCACCAAAAACGACGTCTCCGACTACGCCGGCTCCGTCGGAACTGACGCTCAGTGAACCGACGCTGGCAGAGTCTTTGCCAGCCGCCCCGGCTCCTTCGATCTCGAGCGGTTTCTTGCTTTGCCCGAGCAGCTGGGCACCGTCGATTTCAACCGCGTGACCGGGTCCCAGTTGAACAGGATCCAGGGTCTGGATCACAGCGCCGTTTTCGGCAACCGAGGTCAATTCCACGCTTCTGGCCTGCTCCGAGAGATTCACCACCCGAACCAACGTCATCAGATCGACTCCACCCTGGGGACCGTGCGCGAGCTGGGCCGAATACGCATTCTGACCTTCCGAGACTCGGATCGGAGGGTTTCCGATGAGCGTGTCTCCCACCTGTATGAATGAAAAGGCAATACCTCCGGGCTCATCGAACTCCGCGATAACGTAGCCTGCATCAATGAACTGGCTGTCGAAAAGCAGGCTGGACTCACGTTCCAGGAAGCCCCTGGCCGGCAGGTTGACTGCCGTTTGCGTGGTCACGACCCCATCAAAACCGACCAGCTTCAGGATCGCTCCCAGCCCTGCATCGTTCGGGTTGGCAAGATAGAAGTGGGTCACAGACATGAGATCACCGTTCCCGGAGGGGAAGGCCCCCTGTCCCTGATGGACGCGGCTGAAGATCAGCCGTGTGGCCCGGCCGGTAACTGCAATTCCACCATCCAGCAGTGTGGGCCGGCTACCGACTCCGTTGCCAACCTGAAAGAAGCTCGAAAGATCTTGCGAACTGGTGCGCACTCGGAGCCATCCTTTCTGGGCAGACGTTACCGGGTCGCTGAGCAGATCTCGCGCCAGTGCCACCAGCTGGCCAAAGGGTCCGATCGTCTCCAGGGTGGGATTGCCCGCCAGTGGCGCTGGCTGGCCGCTCCCTTCGAACGCCTCGGCCGCAAAGACAGCTCTCTCTCCGGAATCGTTGCCAATGGCGATTCCCGTGAATCTGGAGTCGGAAACCTCGACGATGGGAAAGAGGATTTCTTGTGTAGCCTGAGAGCTCAGTATCATGATCTGTTCCCCCTCCAGGTCAAAATCCTGCCCCCCAAACACTTCATAGTGAGACCCGGGACCCGGCTCAAAGATCTGCATCTCTCCAGACCAGTCAAGCTGTCCACCGGGAGAGGTGCCGCCCCCGGTGATTCCGACAATCGCTTGAACTCCGCCCTGATCGGGAGTCACCGGGATCTCGCCGTATTCGAACCGAATGCTCCCGTCGGCAAAGAGCTCCACGGCAAACGTATTTCCGGATGCAACCCCGAACGACAAATACTCGGGAACGTCGATCCACTGGAAGGTCAGAGAGAGTCCATCAAAAACGGCCTGGATCTCTCCTGCAGGTTCCGGGTCCAGGTCGGTAAAGAGGGGAGCAATGCGCGGCGGCCCGAACACGAAACGTTGCTCATCGCGGGCCGTACTTTCACTGTCCCCAGCACCGAACGTCAGGTTTCCGTCGGTGTTCACGGTGACCCGCTCATACACCTGGCCAAAGAAGGGAAAGGTAAATCCCCCTGGAAATGTGAAGAGCTCCTGGTCATCATCCGTCAATGAAGCCAGGTCGTTACTCCCCTCGTTGGCGTACATGAGGATGTTCTCGAGCGGCTGCCCCGCCATGGCCAAAAGCTCGGTCGTCTCGGTTGGATCATCGAACTGCGGCAAGGCCGACTCGTCGTCGCCGTTGTAGTAATCCTTGGGGAACTGATCGAAGCGTATCTCGAAGGGGCCAACGTTGCTTCCCTCGGTGAAGGAAGCGAGGATCGGCTCAACAAAGACGACATAGGAACCGGGATCGAGACCGGGAAGTTCGAACTGGCCAAGTCCTTCCAGTAGAAAGTCTGAGACCACTGAGACCAGCCCGGCGGGCCGCTCCGTCCACCCCCCTTCGGAATCCACCTCGATGGGCATGGCCACGACATTGGCCCCGGACAGCCCTCCCCTACTGCGACGCAAGACCTGGCCGCGAATGGTGGCCGTCGCGTCCCGAAATCCCTCCACCGGATACATGAAGGACAACCACGCCCGATCATCGAACCTGAGCCCGACCGGCCCGGAGCCGATAAAGGGGAACATCACCGGGACAAAGACCCAGTCGCGACGGAGATAGATCCCGAGGTCTCCCTGACTGTGATCCAGCCCCAGCAGATGGCCCAGCTCATGGATAACGGTTCGGCGGAATTGGCTGGCAATTCCCAGGCTGGCCCTGCGTCCGTTCAAAACTACATGACCGAATTGGAAGTTCACACCTGCAGGAACGACGTTGGCAAAGCCCAGAATATTGTCGCTGGAGCCTTCACCCAACAGATCTTCGATGATGGAGCCGTCCTGATCGAAGATAACCGGGTTTCCCTGGGCTTGTGGCTGTGTGATGAACGGAATGTAATTGGTTTGATTCACATCCACCGCCAGTTGGTCGCCTTCAGCAAAACGGACTGTGGCGGTTTCGATTTCCCACTCTTGTAGAATCGAAAGCACGAAATCAACTCCTTCCGCGTTTCCGATCGATCCGCTCTCGTTGAGCGGACCCTGGTCGATGGCGATCACTACCGGCTGAAGAGGGTCCCAGCGTACGAAACCGCCCGGGGCCAGAGGAGCCAGGGGGCCTCCTGCGAACAGGGCCTGGCTGAGAAGGAGACTTGAGTGGATGGCGAACACTGCCGGTCGGTACCTTGTACCGGCTGAACACCGGTTCGATCGAATACTCATTGAACTGACTTGGGTGCCTTGTCCCGCTGATAGGCGTCAATGGTACGAACCGCCTCCGCGAGTACCTCGAGCGAAACCGGCCCCTGATTCCTTATACGCTCAGCCTGGGAATGCTTGAGGCCCATCTTCTGCAGCCGGCTCGCCTCCAGCTCGTGTCCCAGGTTCAAGTTCTTAAGACCGTTCACGACGGCCAGCTTCTCTCTTTGGTCTTTGAATACCAAAAACGCACCCTGAGAGAGACCGATTGGACTTGTCAATCCGATCCTGCTGTCGGCGGCCAGAAAGAGCACCAGCTCCTGGCCTTTTCTGAAAACGGGGAGCCCGGCGATTCCGAATCCTCTGGCACCAAACCCCAGCACCTGCCGAAAAACAACTTCCTCACCCTCTACAGTCCCCTTAAGCCCTTCAGTGACCAGGAAGGTGTATTCCACGATTGGGAGACCATTGCTGTGGGTGGTCTCCCGGGCCGACAAACAGCGACCGTGAAAAACACGGTTTGAGGCCTGCACCATCTCAGAGATGTTTACAATCTTGACGCTGGTCGCTCTCAGACTGGTTGCTGCTGCCAGAAGTGACAGCGTGGCAGCAAGCCAGATCGTTCTCATTCTCATTCACTCCCCTTTACCTGGGCTGTCCGAATCCCATATTCTACCGCGGCACATGGCGGCCTGTCGCAGTCTGCATCACCACATCAGAGATGCCCTTTCCGGGCATCAGGGTTCATCCGGGATTGGGGCACGATGATTGCAAGGCTTCTCACCTGGATCGTCCTGCTTCCTGTCCAGTTCCTGCTTCTGGTCGCGGCTGGGCTGGCGGAGTTCGTTGCTCTGCTTCTGGGAACCATTCGTCGTTCCTTTTTTCTCATCGACACGCCTCATGATCGTTGCTCGATCGTAATCCTGAATTGGAATGGTCGCGAACTCCTGGAAGAGTGCTTGCCTGCCGTGGTCGAGGCAATCGAAACCGATGGTGGAGACCACGAAGTTCTAGTGGTCGACAACGGAAGCAGCGACGACAGTGTGGGATGGATTCGACAGCATTTTTCTGGCGTACGGATTCTGGAGCTGGACCGTAACCTCGGGTTTGGAGAAGGTAACAATCGCGGAGTGGCGGCAGCCCGACACAACATCGTGGTTCTTCTGAACAACGACATGGTCGTAGATCCTTCTTTCCTGGCCCCCCTCCTGGAACCATTTGCAGATCCCGATGTCTTTGCTGTCAGCGCCCAGATTCTTTTTCCTGACGGAGAGAGGCGTCAGGAGACGGGCAACGCGGATGGCCGCTTTGAGAACGGCCATTTTCACCTCAGTCACGAACCAGTCCGGAGAGTTCACGACAAGCGTCGTTTCCTGCCGGTCTTGTGGGCGGGGGGAGGGTCTTCTGCATTCCGGCGAGACTACTTTCTCAGGTTGAAGGGGTTCGCTCCCATTTTCTCCCCCTGCTATGTGGAGGACACCGACTTGAGCTACCGGGCCTGGAGGCGGGGCCTCCGGGTATTGTTTGCCGCCGCCAGCCAAGTCGTCCACAAGCATCGAAGCAGCTCCCTCCGGCGCTTTAGCGAAGGCCAGATTCAAGAGATGATCGAGAGACGGAAACTGTGGTACCTGTGGAGGAACTTCCAGTTGTCCTCGCTCCTCTCCCACTTCTTGCTCTATCCGTTTGGAGTCGGCCGGGCGATCTCACCGGCCGGTTATCTCCGCGCTCTGGCCAGGGCACCTGAAGCTCTTTTTTGGAGAGCGTGTGAACCTGCTCGCCGTTACACAGACCGGCAGTTTCTGGAGTGGGTAAAACGGCCGCTGGCCTATTTGAACTTCTTTCATCCCGACCGTCATCGTCAGACTGAGGGACTTCACTCCCGGGTTCTCATCGCCAGTGCCTACCTTCCCCACCTGGGCCGTCACGGAGGGGCGGGCAGAGTTTTCCAGCTCCTGAGACGCGTCTCCCGCAAACACCGTCTGACTCTGGTCAGCTTTGTAGAGACCCGTGATGAACTCGAGCAGGCGGGGCAGGCTGCTCCTTTCTGCCAGCGCCTCGAAACGGTCCTGCGCCGCCAGTTCGAGCCCGTCTCCCCCTACCTCTACGAGCCCTTTGAGGAATTCAACTGTGCCAACTTCCGCGAATCACTGGAAGGCGTGCTGGACGAAGAGGACTTCGATCTGGTTCATTTTGAGTGGACGCAAATGGTTCAGTATGCCGATCTGGTTCCAGGTATTCCCAAGCTGGTAACGGAGATCGAGGTCAACTACGCAGCTCACCACAGCCTGGTGGCCGTGGAAACAAAGCCGTGGAAGCGGGTGCGGCGGTACTACAACACCCTCCAGACCCTGCACCGGGAGCTTCAGATGTGCCGCAGAACGGACGGCGTTGTCTGCGTGACCGACACTGATGCAGCATTTCTGGCGGGGTACATCCCGGACTCCAGGCTTCACGTTGTGAACACCGGAGTGGACACTCGTTACTTTACTCCGGGAAGTCCTGACCAGATCGAGCCCGACTCGCTGGTTTATGTTGGAGCCTTCCGTCATGAACCCAATGTGGACGCCATGCTTTACTTTCAGCGGGAGGTTTTTCCTCTGCTCTTAGAGTCCAGACCCGAAACTCATCTCTACATTGTAGGTTCCTCTCCTCCGCCGGAGATCCGGCGTCTGGCCAACCACCCTAATGTCACGGTGACCGGTTTTGTCGAAGATATCCGGGAGTACTACCATCGAGCACAGGTCGTGATCGTACCGCTTCGCACCGGCGTGGGAATCCGGGGCAAGATCCTGGAGGGCTGGGCAGCTGAAAAGGCCATGGTGGCTACCTCGCTTGCCTGCCTGGGAATCCGGGCAGGCCACGGGGAAAACCTCTTGATCGCAGATGACCCGGCCGAGTTCGCCCTCTGGACCCTGGCCCTCCTGCGCAGTCCCGAGCATTGCCGGCGGCTTGGAGCAGCCGGCCGCAAGACAGCCGTTCAACATTACGAATGGGATCGCCTGGCAGGTCAACTCTCCGATCTCTATGAGGGCATCGCCCTTCGAGACTCTCAGCCAGAGGGAGAGCAAAGATTGTGAGAACTGCCGCTTCTCTTCCAAAAGAGCAGGACGAGAATCCACGGCTCCTGCTCGTTCAGTGCTGCCACCTCCCCCAGTTTTTCTACATAGCGGCTGTGCTGCGTCGGGAGTTTCCGGATACCCCACTGGAAGCCCTGGTCATCCAGTCCGACGACCTTGACTTCTATCTGTCCAGAGAAAACCCGTTCTCATCGGTCCTGACTCCTTCTTCGCCATCTCTTCAGGAGACGAACTACTCGCGGATCTTCTTCCCGCTGTTCAACCGCGGATATCGATCGATCAAGAGCGCAGCCCGAAGACTCTCGGGACCTTTTTTCGAGCTTGATTACCAGGGCCGGCCACGCCCACTCAAGCCTCTACGAATGGCACTCTCGGTCCTGCGGCCGCTGCACCGGCCAGACCAGGCTTTTCGAGCTTACTTCCTGGGCTTTCCGCATCGGCCACTGGGTGAGAAGGTTCTGTTCGTGGAGAGCTGTCATGCCTCTCTGATTCCGGCCACGGAGCCGGTGTGGCGCCCGGCCCTGCCCCACCCGTGCGAGTTGACGCACCTGGCTCCGCAGCCTTTCCTGAAAGCCTTCCGGCGGCTGAAAAGCCGCAGCTTCGACTCCAGCGTTGTCTTCTTTTCCGGGGAAAAGGGCTATTCAGCAATCAAGCTGTTGCCGTTTCTGCTGAGAGTACCCAAGATTCTCGTCATTAACGAGAGTGGTGACTTCTTCTACGCCACCGTTTCGGGTCTCCTCCGGTTCGTGTACCAGAGAGTGCGATTTGGCCCCGCGCTTCCGAGACCAACTCCCAGGCTTCTGTTTATCCAGACCGAGGGGGTCGCGAGCTGCCGCGCTGCATTGACCAACCTCAAATCGGCTGAGCTGTTCCCCGACAGCGAAGTCTTCTTCCTGTGTCGTGAGGGAGACAGCTCCATTTACAGAAGAGTTGCCGGCGCGGACCGGGTTCTCGAGTTTAAGAAAGGCGGCTGGCTGCACAACTGGCATACCTTCCGCCGGCTCCGCCGGACGAAGCCCGATATCGTCTCAGGCATCTTTTCGGGAAGGCCCCTTTTTCGTAAGGCCAAATTGCTCTTTCTTCTCTTCTGCGACCGGCCCGCCCTGGTGTTCAACGCTCGACTGGATGCCTACTGGCTGAGCCTCGGCACCTTTCGCCGGGTCTTCCGAAGAGAGCCTCTGCTTCTGGAGGAGCCCGCGATCCAAGGTGAAGTCCTGCTCATCCAGACAGACTCCACCTAGGCTACCCTGGAAGCACTCGAGCACCTGCAGAGCGGTAAAGCAGTCGGACCAGCAAACGTCAGACTGCTTTGCCGGGAAGAGGACCGGCAGCACTTCCTTTCCCGCCTCGAAGCGAGGGACATCAGCACCTGGACCCCAGGAATCTCCTGGGCCAACCTCAAGCAGATGATCAAGGTGGGCAGGATTGGCAGGGACGTCGTCGCTGCCATTTTTTCCAGGCTACCTGTTTTCCGACTTCAAAAGCTGGTGTTCTTTCTGCTACCCGCTCGCAACCGCTTGGTTTTCAATGAGAATATGGATTGTTGCTACCTCCGTCGCAGCCGCTTCGGCAGCGCCCTGCGGCTGCCCAGTATACGGGTGTCCTTTCAGGGATCCTCGTGGGGGCGGAAACACCTGCTCTGGCAGACAGCCAAAATCGTCCTCTGGCTGCCCCGCTTTAGCTACCTTCTGGGCTGGCTTACGGTGGAAAAACTGAGGCGTGCCAGGCGTCTCAACCAGCAGCCATAGAGCTCTTAACCGGGTCGGGTGAGGAATGGAGATGAGTCAACCGCCAGTTCCCATTCTCTTTCTGATAGATCTCGGTCCAGCGCCCATTCTCACGCAAGAGCTGCCCGTTTGACTGGTGTGCCAGCAAATACTGGGAAGTAATCCAGGCCACCTCTTCCTTCACCTCGATCTGGATGTTGGAAGTGAAGAAAGTCAGCTCGGCCAGCTTCCCGAAGTACTGCTGCAGCGTGTTCTCGAAAGTCTTGAAGTCAGAAAACCGAGGCGGGGGCACTGTATTGAAAACAACAGCGTGCTCGGCATAAATATTACGAAGACCCGACAGGTCTTTTTGCTCCCACGCTTTGACATGTCTTCGGTGTAGATCGAGCAGATGGTCTCTTGGGTTGTTCCGCATAAGTTATTAAGGGCCTTGATCTTAGCAGAATTGGACCCTCCATTTCAAATCCCCCAGCAAACCGACTGCCGGCAACGGCTGGCGCACGTCTCCGTGAACCCCCCAGCCTCAGACCTGGGACCCGGAACGTGCAACCTGGAGGGTTCTGTTAACATACACCGAGCAGTTCAAAGGAGTTGGCAATGCCTTCTTTATGGTCGGGCTCTCTCACTTTTGGCCTGGTTTCGATCCCGGTTCGACTCGAGGTCTCGCGGCGCAGCCAGCGATTGAGTTTCAACCTCTTGTGTCCCGACTGTCTGGGGCGCATTAACCAGGTCCCGTACTGCCCTGCCTGCGATCAAGATCGAGAGCGCTCGGAGCTGAAGAAGGGCTACCAGTATCAGAAAGACGAGTACGTAGTGATGGAGCCGGAGGATTTCGCGAAGGCGGAAAGCAATGCTTCACGCAATATTGAGGTGATCGCCTTTGTGGAAGCCGCGACCTTGAAGCCCGTGTTTCTGGCCCGCACTTATTACCTGGTACCGGAACCGGACGCCGAAAAGGGATACGCCCTGCTTCACCGGGGTATGCAGGAAACCAACAAAGTCGCCATAACACGCTTCGTCATGCGCGGAAAGGAGTACATCGGGGCCGTCAACTTTGCCGATGGAGGCCTGATGATGCATATACTCTTCCACCAGGGAGAGTTCCAGCAAGCGAGAGACGTCGTCCCTGAGTTGGATGTCGAAGTTTCCGGCAAGGAGCTGGATCTCGCGGAGCAGATTATCGAGAACATGTCCGAGGAATTTTCCGAGGACATGCTCAACGACGAATACAGGGAACGCCTTCTCGACGTCATCCAGCAGAGAATCGATGGAAAAAGCGTGGTTGTGGCCGAAACAAAGAAGCCGGCCAAGGTTGTGGACCTGATGGAGGCCCTCAAGAAGAGCCTGGATGCGACTTCCCGGGAGAAATCCGAGGAGGCCGTGCCAACAAGCGAAGAGAAGCCGACCAGACAACGCAAACAAGCTTAGTACTCACTTTCATGAGTACGATCCTGTTTGTTGGGAGCTAGACCCGTAAGGAGTCCCCCCGGCTCTGCCGGGGAGGCAGCCAGAGTTTGACAGTTCCGGGAATAGGTGAAAAAACTCCCTTCCGTGAGCCGAGCAAAGCATCACGAAAAGGAGTTTTATGAGTAACTACCAGAGCTTACAGCATACAAAATGGGAGTGTAAGTACCATGTGGTGTTCATCCCCAAGTACCGCAAGAAGTTGATTTATGGGGAGCTGCGCAGACATCTCGGTCAGGTGCTGCGACGGTTGGCTGGGCAGCAGGAAAGCTTGATTGAAGAGGGCCACCTGCTGCCGGATCACGTGCACGTGATGATCTCGATTCCGCCAAAGTTTTCTGTGGCGCAGGTGATCGGGTACATCAAAGGGAAAAGCGCCATCCACATTGCGAGGAACTTTTCAGAGAGTCGGCGTAACTTTGTTGGACAGCACTTCTGGGCTCGCGGATACTTCGTATCGACGGTGGGTCGGGATGAGAAAGTGATTCGTGAGTATATCCGGCGGCAAGAAGCAGAAGATCGTCGCCCTCTGTGCCAATAATGGTGAGACACTTCTTCCCGGCTAAATTAGAGTAGAGGGCGAGAAGCTGGATTACAGAATGATAGAAAACAGAAGCGACAAGAAACTGAGGATTTTGGAAACCTCGGAGCGGAGGGGAGAGGTCTCCAAAATCGCTGCGGGACGGACCGAGCCCGAGAAGGCGTTGCCGCGACCCGACCCGGAAGTTCCTGCCAAGGCAACCCGTCGCCGGTTTTCAGCCCGCTATAAGCTCCGGGTCCTGGAGCAGGCCGATGGCTGCGAAGAGTCGGGCGAAGTGGGAGCATTACTGCGCCGAGAAGGACTTTACTGGTCGAATCTGCAGACCTGGCGACGCCAACGCGAGCACGGAACGCTGCAGGCATTGACCCCTCGCAAGCGGGGACGAAAGGCAAAGCCGGTCAATCCTCTGGATCATCAACTGAGGCAAGTGGAGGCTGAGAATCGGAAGCTGAAACGCAAGCTCGAGAAGTTTGAAGCCATGCTGGATCTCCAAAAAAAAGTCTCGCAACTGTTGGGAATCTCTCTGGCGAGCAGCGAAGAGAACGGAGACGAGAGCTGATGGACGAAGCTTTGCGATTCTCACAATCCCACGGAGTCCGTGCCGGCTGTCAGGCTCTGGATCTGCCGCCATCGAGTCTGTATCGGGAGAAACTTCGGCGCGAACGGCCGGCGCTGGATCCTCGGCCTCGGGCCGCATCCCCACGCGCCTTGAGCCCGCCCGAAAGGGAAGCCGTTGTGGAGGTCCTGCACAGCCGACAGTTTATCGACAAAGCTCCTGCCGCCGTATGGGCGGAGCTGCTGGACGAAGGGCGATACTTGTGCTCGATTCGAACCATGTACCGCATTCTGGCCAAACGTCTGGAAGTTAGAGAACGCCGTCGCCAGCGCCGCCATCCCCAATACTCCAAGCCGGAACTTCTGGCCACCGGCCCGAACCAATGCTGGTCGTGGGACATCACCAAGCTGAAGGGGCCCGTCAAATGGAGCTATTACTACCTCTACGTGATCCTGGACATCTTCAGCCGCTATGTGGTGGGCTGGATGGTGGCCACCCAGGAAAGCTCCCGCCTGGCCAAGGTCTTGATCGCCCAGAGCTACTCCAAGCAGGAGATCGTAGCGGGTGGTCTCACCCTGCATGCCGATCGTGGCTCGTCGATGAGTTCCAAAGCACTGGCCTTGCTACTGGCCGATCTGGGAGTCACCAAGTCTCACTCTCGGCCTCATGTCTGTGACGACAATCCCTACTCGGAATCCCAATTCAAGACCCTCAAGTACCGTCCCGAATTCCCGGCTCGTTTCGGCACCATTCAGCAAGCCAGAGACTTTTGTCGGGATTTCTTCGATTGGTATAACCGCGACCATCGCCATTCGGGTATCGGCCTGCACACTCCCGCGGATGTGCACTACCTCACCGCCATCACCACCCGTCGCGATCGATCCCAAACATTGGAGGCCGCCCATGCACTCTTCCCGGAGAGATTTCCCAACGGCAAACCCGTTCCTCCTCCTCTTCCCGAGGCGGTCTGGATCAACCCTCCCGAAAAGGAGAACTTTTGAGATGAAACTACAGTAATTTATTCACCAAAGTGTCTCAAAGTTGTTGACACGTTCCGTCGCCAGGATCAGCTCAGGCTGCTGTAGCCAAGCCACCTGTAGGTGGCACAAGTGGCCGCGGTAGCGGCAACGTCAAGTCCGCTTTGAGCGGCTCACAAGATTAAAGCCCCCGGCTTTGCCGGGGGATACTTACTACTCACTTCCGTAGATTCTTTTTCCGATGCTCAAACACTTCAGCCGCGAGCAGGCTGCCAAGATTCTCGAAATCCGACTGGGCCGTCTCCGCTACTGGGACCGCATCGAGTTGGTGAAACCAAGCATCAGAAGAGGTGGAGGAGTGTTCTATGACTTCCAGGATCTGATTTGTCTTAGAACCGTAAAAAAGATTATTGAGAAGGGAGTTGCAGCCACTCACTTGACCCGTAGTCTTAAGTCCTTAATGAAGCGTTTCCCGGACGGCGAACGACAACTCAGCAGTCTTCGGGTCTTCGCACTGGGGGATCGGGTCATTGCCGGGCGTGGGCACCAGCTGGTGGACAGTCTCTCGGGACAGTATTTGCTGGACCTTGACTGGAGCAAGGTTCGAGGCGAGGTTCAGGAGCGGGTGGACAGCTTTGCAGCGACGCGGGGAGCAGACGAGTGGTACGAAGAGGGTCTCCGTTATCATGCTGATCCATCCACTCACGAGCACGCCATGCATGCTTTTCGGCAGGTCATCAAACTAAACACCGACCATCGGGAGGCTCTCGCCCATCTGGGGGCGCTCTATTACAAGCGGCGAAGATTCCAGGAGGCAGAGCGCTGTTTGGTACGCGCCCTGGAGATTGAGCCTGGCGATTCGAGTGCACTTTTCCAGCTGGGTCTCATTTTCGAGGAGAAGAGGAAGCTCAAGAAGGCCCTTTCCTGTTATGAGCGGGCCCTAGAGGCGGAGCCGGAATTCCCCGAAGCCCATTACCAGCTGGCCGGAGTTACGGAGGCACTGGGAGACTTGCAGACAGCGATTGAGCACTGGGAGGCCTACCTCCAATTCGATCGGCTGAGCCTGCACGGACGAATCGCCCACCGGCGAATTCAACTTCTCAGGAGAGAATTAGGGAAGAGGTAAGCCTCGGGCTTGAGATTTGCTCTCTAGCACGTATGCTGGTACTTCCTTAGCTGCTATACGGGAGCGCAACATGATCAGCCACGCCATGGAGGACTATCTCAAGGCGATCTATCTGCTCGGCCAGGATGACAGGAAAGTGTCCACTTCCAGGCTGGCCGAGAATCTGAAGTGCTCCGCTGCCAGCGTAACGAACATGCTCCAGAAACTCGCCTCCTTGAAGCTGGTCCAGTACCGGCCTTATCAGGGGGTCGATCTGACCGAGGCCGGTGCTCGCGTCGCGCTGGAGGTCATCCGCCATCACCGACTGATTGAACTCTATTTGAAGGAAGTGCTTGGCTACAGCTGGGACAAGGTGCACGCCGAAGCCGAGGAACTCGAACACGTGATGTCGGAGGAACTCGAAGAGCGGATCGACAAGGCTCTTGGGCATCCCACACGGGACCCCCACGGCCACCCGATTCCCGGGAAAGACGGCACGATGGCCGACGAACAGCTTCCTTCGTTGTGGGAAGTCCAGGAATTGACCCATGTCATCGTGGCCCGGGTGGATGATCGCGATGCTTCCGTCTTGCGCCATCTGGACTCACTGGGGATTCACCCTGAAGTAGAGATTCAGGTGCTGCAGAAAGCTCCCTTCAACGGCCCCGTACTGATCAACCTGGGCAGTGCCCAGCACAGTCTCAGTGAAGAACTGGCCAGCCAGATCTTTGTCAGAGTTCAATGAACATTCCGCTCACCCATCTTCGCTTTCTGGACCGCGCCGAGGCCCAGTTTGGTCGCAAGACAGGCGTCGTTGATGGCGAGTCGAGTTGGACCTACGCTGAATATGCGAATCGTTGCCGCCAGCTGGCCAATTTACTGGAAAGGAAGAATCTGTCACCCGGCGCCCGGGTGGCCTACCTCGCCTACAATACGCATCATCTGCTGGAAGCCTATTACGGCGTCAACCTGGCCGGAGGCGTCCTGGTCCCCCTGAACATTCGTCTCTCTCCCCCCGAATTCGAGTTCATTCTGAACGACTGCCGGGCAGAAATGGTCTTCTTCAATCAGGGGCTTGCTCATCTGCTCGATGAAATTCATGAGCGAGTGAAAACAGTCCGAGAGTTCGTGCTTCTGGATGCAGCGCCGCCGCCGGCCTGGGCCCATAGCCGAGACCTGGAAGGTCTACTGGCCGAAGAGTCGCCCGACAGGGCTGTGGAGTTCACGGAGATGGATGAGGACTCGGTAGCGGAGATCTTCTACACCTCAGGGACCACAGGACACCCCAAAGGCGTCATGCTCACCCATCGAAACCTCTACCTACATGGCCTGGAAGCGGCCCTGGCCATCGGTGCTACCGACGCAGATGTGGTTCTTCACGCCATTCCGCTGTTTCATGTCAACGGCTGGGGAACTCCCCAGTACCTGACTTGTCTTGGAGGAACTCACATCATGGTGCACCGCTTTGACGAGGAAGAAATTTTTGAACTCATTCAGAAGCACAGGGTGACGGCCCTCTCACTAGTTCCCACCATGGCCACCGCCCTCCTCAACCACGAGTCGGTAGAGCGTTATGACTTCTCTTCCCTGCGCATGGTGAACATCGGGGGGGCGCCTTCCAACCCGCGCCTGATCCGCGAGATGATGGAGACCTTCGGCTGCGAGTGCTACGCCGGCTATGGCCTCACCGAGACCAGCCCCGTACTCACGATTGCCAGGCTGAAAGACCACCTGCGGGATCTGGACGAAAAGGAGCAGCTGGAGCTCATGTCAAAGGCCGGCTACCCTGTTCCGGGAGCCCAGGTACAGCTGGTTGATGATGCAGGCAACGCTGTCCCCTGGAACGGAAACCAGGTGGGCGAAGTGGTGGTCAGATCCGATACCCTGCTGGAAGGCTATTTGAATCGACCGGGAGCCACTCGCGAAGCCTTCCAGGGAGGATGGTTCCACACAGGAGACCTGGCCACCATTGACCCCAATGGCTACCTGCAGATTGTGGATCGGAAGAAGGACATCATCATCAGCGGAGGAGAGAACATCTCCTCCGTAGAAATCGAAAAGGCCATCCTGGCACATCCGGGAGTCCTGGAATGTGCCGTCATACCGGTACCTGACCCGCACTGGGGCGAAGTGCCCAGGGCACTGGTGGTTCTCAAGTCCGGTGCCAAGGTGAGTAAACTCGAGCTTCTCGAGCACAGCCGCAAGAGGCTGGCCGGCTTCAAGGTCCCCAAGAGTGTCGACTTCTATGAGGAGTTTCCAAAGGGTGGCACCGGGAAGATCCTGAAACGCACGTTGCGAGAGAGGTACTGGCAGGCCCAAGAGCGGCGAGTGCACTGAGGTTTTGGGTTCTGGGTGATGGGTTCTGGGTGCTGGAATTGGGAACAGCCAGCACCCGGCAACAAGCACTTTTCACCTCCAACTTTCAACCTGTAACCTCCAGCTTGTAACCTACAGGCATGGGAAAGGTGCTCTTTCTCGATCCTGGTTCCCTAAATTCGGACGCCGTCAAAGCCGCTGCAACCGTGGTCCGAGAAGGTGGCGTTGTTCTCTCGCCAACCGACACGGTCTACGGTCTGGCCTGTGACCCCGGCCGAAAGGAGGCAGTCAGGAGAATCCAGACCGTCAAGGGAAGGAGAGCGGAAAAGGGCTTTCTGCTGCTGATTCCGGGGCCGGAGTGGGTCAATTCCCTGGCCGCCGTGGTTCCCAGAGACTTTCAGCACCTGAAGCAATTCTGGCCGGGGCCTGTAACCTTCCTGTTTGCGGCCGGCCCGGATGCACCCCCGGCGGTGGTTGCCGCCGAAGAGACGATCGGGTTGAGATGTCCGTTGAGTACTCTTCTGCAGTCCTGGCTCAAGTGTCTGGGACACCCTCTCCTCTCCACGAGTGCCAACCGATCCGGGATGGAGGGCCCGGGGACGATAGTCGCACTGAGAAAGATGTTCGAGGACAGCGTGGATCTGCTCCTGCTGTCTCACGAACAGATCGAAACAAAGGCTTCGACCGTTGTCGACCTGACGGCAGATCCTCCTCGGATGGTCCGCCGCGGAGAATGGGCCGATCGAGTCGAGGACCGGCTGTCGGGCTCATCGTAAGATCGGAATCTAGAACCCAGCACCCAGAACCCTACTCTGACCCGCTCACCGGTCCTGCCGCGATCTCGAATCTCTGCTTGGTCTCAACCTTGTCGCCCGACAAGCGATCCTCGATTTCGACATGAAGCTCATACTGTGCCGGGGGCAGATTGGCCAGCGGAAGGGCCTTGGCCAGAACCAGCCGCTGCTGGGAGAAGAATTGGATGGACTGGCCGACGTCTTCGCTCCAGTACTTGACCTGCTTTCCGCCCCGCTCGATCCGGAACAGCGCCGAGATCTCGGGGTTTTGAGTGCTCTGATCGAGAGCGGCGTTGTAAACCTGCAAGTAGGCTCCGAAAGGCCTGGCGGCATAGAACCGGTTGCGCAGGTTGGGGAGCACTTTGAGATCACCAATCACGAACATTTCTTCCGGCTCCGGAGCGTCCTTGAGCTGAGCGATGAAATCGGTCAGGATCAGCGAGCTCAGCCCCAGGCTGTCCGTGGCTCGAGGCGAAGCGATAGGAGTGCGCAGCAGACCGATGTTGTCGCTGTTCAAGTCCTTGATGACAATATCGGCACGGTAGCGCATGCGGTTCTCCAGAATGAGTACTTTCTGGTAAAGGGAGCGTGACTGGAGTCCTTGCTCCAGCTCCTGGGGACTGTAAGACAACTCCAGATCGTGCTCGAACTCGGCCGCCACCCGGTGGGTCAGGCTGGTAACGATCCCGTAGATGGCCACCCGCGCCACCATGGCCCCGCCTTCCATCTTAAAGGTGAGGTTCTTGTTGTCGATTTCGACATTGAGGGGGACCAGGACCGAGGTCTCATTGAGGCGGAAGTAGTCCTGGCCTGTTCGGAAGGGCAGGCTGTCATAGCGGACATTCACGTCGACCAGTTGCTGCAGGTCCTTGAACTTGATCTCGGGAGCGCGCTGAACCCGGACCAGAGTCTCGTATCTCGTAAACGGATTGTCCTTGGCCCGGGTGTGCATCCCCGGGTAGCGATCCCACTTCCAGGGCGAAAAATAGGGTCGGTCGGCCCGGCTGGCCAGACCCAGCTCTTCGCCGATCGTCATACCAGCGCCGTCCACAAACAGGAGCGCGTCCTTTTCCCACGGAGCCGTGGCCAGACGGTACTCCCCACTGCCACCGGGATCCACGAACTCGATCTCGACATCGGGGCCAATTCCTTCAATGTGCCGATAGCGCCAAATTTCAAAGCCGTAGACCACCGTAAACCCGCCCCCCTTCAGGGCCGAGCTTCAGGCGCCCAGGTGTCGCTGGTAACCCGGAGTGGTACCAACGAGTGGCACGGCAACCTCTTCCACTTTCACCGCAACACGGTTACCACCGCCAACGACTTCTTCAACAATCGGAGCGGCATTGAAAGAGCCAATCTTCTTCGTAACCTCTATGGAGGGTCGCTGGGAGGACCGATTGTCAAGGACAAGGCGTTCTTCTTCTTCAACTACGAAGGCCGCAAGGATCGCAGTCAGTCCAGTGACGTGCAGAACGCGCCCTTCCCCCACCTGGGTCAAGGGCAGGCCAAGTTCACCAATACGGACGGCGTTCTGCAGACGGTCGGCCCGGATGAGATCGCTACACTCTTCCCCGAGGTTGGCGGTGTCAACCCGATGGCCGTCCAGGCTCTGGCGGCGGCCGCTTCCGCCTATCCGATCAACGACGACGGTGTGGGCGATGGGGTCAACATCGGTGGTCACCGTTTCAACGGTTCGACGCCGCTGGACTGGAACACCTATACGGCCAAACTGGACTTCAACCTGACCGATTCACAGACCCTGTTCGTACGCGGCAACTACCAGTGGGACACGGAGGGCCAGCTCTCCTGGCTGCCGGGCACACCGTCGCCCACGCTGTGGAGTCATCCCGCCGGACTGGCGATCGGGCACACCTGGAGCATCCAGCCCACCTTAATCAACACCTTCCGCTACGGCATGACCCGCGACGCCTTTTCCAACCAGGGCGATTCGGCCGACAACGCGATCACATTTCGCTTTGTCTTTGAGCCGCGCGACTTCACGCGCACCCTGGCGCGCACGACTCCGGTGAACAACTTCGTGAACGACACCTCCTGGATCAAGGGAAATCACACTCTCCAGTTTGGAACCAATGTCCGGCTCATCGACAACCGGAGGGAGTCCTTCAGCAGCTCCTACGACTCGGCCGTCATGAACCCGTCGTTCTACGCAGAATCCGGTGGAGTTCTGGATCAGGACTTCGTCTCTTCGGGAGATCGAGATGTCTGGCGCACTGCCATGACCTCGCTGATTGGCCGTTACACCCAGTTCACCGGGCGTTTCATTTTTGGCGTCGACGGCAGCTTGCTGTCCGCAGGCAGTCCCACAGATCGAGAATTCGCCACCGAGGAATATGAGTTCTATCTTGGGGATACCTGGCAGGTGAACTCGGAGCTGACCGTGAATCTCGGGATTCGCTGGGGAGTCAACACACCCGTCAACGAAACCAGTGGTTTTCAGGTGGCTCCGACCACACCGCTGGGGGACTTCTTCCAGCGCCGTATCGCCGGAGCGGCAGCCGGCATGCCGCTGAACGATCCCATCACCATCGATACGGCCGGCCCCTTTTACGGAAAGCCGGGCTTTTATCCGACCGACAAGAACAACTGGCAGCCCCGCGTTTCCGCGGCCTGGTCACCCAGTTTTGACGGTGGAATCGGGCGCAAGCTCTTCGGTGCAAAAGGACAATCGGTCTTCCGGGGCGGCTTTGCCATGATGTACGACCGGATCGGAAGCGCCCTGGCCGTTTCCTTCGATCTGAACAATCAGCTGGGGTTTGTTTCCCAGTCGCAGATTTCGGCCAATACCTTCGACGTGACGACGAATCCGGGACCGCAGTTCACCGGTTTCGATCAGGCGATCCGGCCCCTGCTGGCTCCCGCCGGACTCCCGGTTCCCGGCGGTCTGGAGTTTCCTCTCCAGCAGCCCTCGGATGAGGCCCAGCGGATTGAAAGTTCGCTGGACTCGGCTCTGGGAACTCCTGTCCACTATAACTACAACTTTTCCTTTGGCCGTGAGCTTCCAGGGGGGCTTTTCATCGAGGCTTCCTACGTGGGAAGACGGGCTCGTGACCTGCTGGCCGAACGCGATGTTTTCCAGCAGAACAACCTGGTGGACCCGGCTTCGGGCATGGACTTTTACGCGGCCGCACAGAGGCTGGCCGAGTATCGCCTGGCCGACACCCCCATCAACGGTGCACCCCCCATTCCCTTTTTCGAGAACCTTTTCCCCGGTCTTACCTGGTTCGACGATACCCTCACACCAACTCAGAATGCCTTTCTGATCGTGGCCCGGGACGGATTTGACATCCTGGACTGGACCTTTTTCCAGTTACTCCTGGACGATGATGCGATTGTTCCCAATGCATTCTTCCATCCCCAGTATGCAGCTCTCTCCGTATTCAGCACCATGGCCCAGTCCGACTACGACGCCTATACCTTCACGGTCCGCGAGCGGTTTAGAGATACCCTCACCTTCGACCTCAACTACACCTGGTCCAAGTCCTTCGACTGGGCTTCGGGTGGAGCCGGGGACTCGGACACCGACTCGTTTGCAGCCATCCTCAACTCGATCCGCCCGGATGCAACCCGATCCGTCTCCAACTTCGACCACAGTCACATCCTCAACAGCCACTGGCTGTGGAATGTCCCTGTGGGGCGGGGGCACAATTGGGGCAGTGGCCTGAGCCGGGGGGCCGATGCCGTGCTGGGAGGCTGGAAACTGAACGGCCGGTTTCGCTGGAACTCGGGCCGTGCACATGATTCTCCCTATGAAGCCAGCCGCTGGGCCACCAACTGGAATGTTCCCAGCAACGGCACAAGCATTCGGGACCCGCGTGCCCAGCCCAGGAAATCGGGTGATCCATGCCTGACAAGTTATCACAAGCTTGTGGGTTCTGAAGTCCCTGAAAAGTGGGAGGCGGCTTGGGGCTTGCGACCGTTTAAATTCTCGGGAGCAGCCCCGAGCCCAGCCGCCTACTTTCAATCTGGAATCTGGAATCTGGAATCTGGAACATGGAATAATTTGGAGCTATGGACCTGCGAGCGGATGTGGAGAGAATCTATCAGGCTGCGCTGGGGGCCGCTGACCCGTATGCCTCCGTACGGGACAAAGTCACGCTCCGCGGAGACGTGCTCAGCGTGGGACGGCAATCCTACCCGCTGGACCGCTATCGTCGCGTCCATCTGCTGGGCGCAGGGAAAGCCGGCGCTGCCATGGCCAGGGCCATCGTTGATGTGCTGGGAGAAAGCGTCCATGGAGGTGTTCTGGTGGTGCGAGACCTGCCGGAGGAGGCGGTGCCGCGGGTGAAGACGCTTCAGGCCGGTCATCCCGAGCCGGACGAACGCGGTCTTGAGGCCTCGCGACAGTGGCTCCAATACCTGGAAGAACAACTCTCAGCTCAGGACCTGCTGCTGGTACTTCTGTCGGGCGGGGCTTCGGCGCTGCTTCCGGCCCCGGTCGAACCGATTTCTCTGGCTGACAAGCAGGAGACAACCCGGGCTCTACTCAACTGCGGCGCCACCATTAATGAAATCAACATCATCCGCAAACACCTGAGCCGGCTCAAGGGAGGGCGCCTTCTGAACCACAGCAGAGGGGCTACCGTCGTCACCCTGTTGGTCTCCGATGTGGTCGGAGACGATCCCTCCACGATTGGCTCAGGACCGACCTCTCCTGACCCTTCCACCTTTGCCGATTGCCTGAAAGTGATTGGGGGCTACCAGATCACATCCGGGATTCCTGAGACGGTACTTGACTACCTGCAGACGGGCGCCAGATCGGGGGAGTCTCTGGAGACTCTGAAAGAAACAGACCCTCGCACACAGCGCGTCCAGAACTGCCTCGTGTCCAGCAACCGCAAGAGCCTGCGGGCTGGCGCCCGGGAGGCTACCGCCGCGGGCTACCAGCCGCTGATCCTCTCGTCCTCGATGCAGGGAAATGCCTCTGATCTGGCTCGATTCTATGTGGCTATGGCCACCGAAATCCTGGCAACCGGCCATCCCCTTACGGCGCCATGCTGCCTGCTTTCGGGAGGAGAAGCGACGGTTCGAGTGACGGGTCCGGGAAAAGGAGGGCGCAATCAGGAGTTCGCCCTCTGGTGTCTGCACGAGACACGGTTCTGGAAAAACCAGCCGGTACTCTTTGCCAGTCTTGGGTCGGATGGCTCGGACGGTCCCACGGATGCAGCTGGAGCTGTGGTTTCTCCAGCCACCCGGGCCAGGGCTCGAGAGCTGCAACTCGACTCAGCCCAGTACCTGCAAAGGAACGATTCGTACCATTTCTTCCAACAACTCGACGACCTGATTATCACGGGGCCCACCGGTACGAATGTGATGGATCTTCACTTTGCCCTGGTGAGTGATGACTGACTAAGCGACGCCAAACAGTGTGCGACTCAGTGCGGCTTCTACAAGTAAGTACTCGGCTGCTAGAATTCAGAGAAATGAACCACTTCGCTCTCCCCCTGCTGATTCCTCTGCTTCTTGTCCCCGGGGTTCTGGGGCAGAGTGGAGCCACCCTGTTCGGCGATTTCGAGATCCACGATATCCCGGAGGGCACCCAAGCCCCGGCGGCCTTTCAGATTCTGCTGCTGAATCGAGCGCTCCAGATCATCGGGAGGGAAACTCTCGGACCAAAGGGACGCTACCGCTTCCTGGGGGTACCCAACGACGACTATTACCTGGTGATTCAGCTGGGGGAAACGGAACTTGCCCGAATCTTCTATCGCATGCAGGAAGTGCGACCCACCGACGTCAGAAAAGACATTCATCTGCAGTGGAATGAGACCTTTGATTCCCGCCCTGGACCGGACGACCGCCTCTATTACGCTCGCAGCAGATCCGACCAGAATTCCCTGGACAAGGCCCGCAGGCAGGCCCAGCAGGGCAAAGTGAAAGAAGCGGTAAAAGAACTGGAACGCCTGATCCAGAAGGACCCGGATGATTTTGAGGCCTGGACTGAACTGGGTACCATTTATTTTCAAGAGGGGAAGCTGGCCAAGGCACAGCGCAGCTATGAGAAAGCGCTTGAGCTTCGATCCGATTTCACGCCGGCCCTGGTGAATCTGGCCAAAGCCCACTTTTCCGGCAAGGCTTTCGAGCCCGCTGCCGAGTTGTTTCGACAGGCCCTGGCCTCAGAACCCAATCTGGCAGAGTCCCATTTCCTGCTGGCCGAGACCTATCTACAGCTCAAGAAGGGATCGCTGGCGGTGGAACACTTTCAAAAGGCGCTCGAGATTGATCCCGAAGAGATGGCCGACGCTCATCTGAGGATGGCGACCCTCTACCGGGCGGCGGATTGGACACAGGAAGCCGCTAAACAATACAGGGACTTTTTGGAGAAAAAACCTGACTATCAGGGTCGAAGGAGCTGGAGCGCTACATCGCCGAGCACCTGAAAGATTCCTCCTGAGCTAATCCTCAGCCCCCCCGACCAACTCCAGCAGCTCTCGCAGGTACTCTCCCAGCGGAGCGATGTTGCGATCCAGTCGAGTCCAGAAGGCGGTGAGGCCCGAGCCCACCGTGTGGCTGACAATCTTGGGCGCCAGGAACGGAACTCCTTCCGTGTGGGCGGCTCGCAGAACCGCGGCGGTGACCGAGTCATAGACGGCACCACCGGTCGACTCGAACAGGCTCTTTCGCTGGGTGGCTTTCAAGACCGGCCGGTCCAGTGAAACACCGCGGGCAACTGTTTGCCATCCGCTGGACTGCACCCTCTTCAACAGCCCGGAATCGCAAGCAGTACATCGCCCATTCTCGAAGCACCACTCACGGGGCATCACAATGTCACTCATGTGGAGGCCCATGTCGAGCTGGCTGGCACTCCCGGTAAAGATCAGCAGCGAGGGTCTAAACTCCCGGAAGATCCGAAGCAGAAAGGGGACAGAACGTTTGACGCCGACTCCCGTAGCCATCACTTCAAGGGAGCTCCCGATACACCCTTGTAGAGCCTCCGCCTCTTTCTTCATGGGGCAGGCGATCAGTACTTCTTGCACGGTTGGCTCCTGCCTTCGCAGCCCGAAGTGAAGGTCCCGTGGGGGCTGTTCATTTCTGAACCGGACTCACGAACCGTTTCCCCCTGTAACCGTGGCCGACTTCACACTCACGAGTTCCAAGAATGCCTGCCCGGCACGGCTGAGTGATCGTTTCTTTGGATAGACCAGCCGGATGGGGCGCTCCACCTCAATCTCCTTGACCCGCACTTCGCAAAGTGTTCCCTGGCGGATCTCCTGCCCCACACACATGCGCGGCAGAAAGGCAACGCCTTCATCTGCCTGGACCAGCTTTCGAATGCTCTCGATTGTCGGCATTTCCACATGCATGTGCAGAGGCACCCGATGCTCGTGGAACCGCCCAATGACGATCCGCCGGTAGGGAGAAACCACATTGTGCGCGATAAACGTTTCCGCACCGAGGTCCTTGATGGACACGCTGTCTTTCGAGGCCAATCGGTGCTTCGGTGACACCACAAAAGCCAGGTGATCGGTGTAGATGACCTTGCTTTCCAGGAGCCCGTCCATCGGATCGTAGCTGATCACCGCCAGTTCCAGGTGACCCTGCAGGATTTCATTGGGAATCTGGCTGGAGCGGGAGCGCCGGACCCGAATCCGAATCTTTGGATAAAGCCACCGGTATCTCCTCAGGTGGCGAAGAAGGTAAAGGATGGACGATTCATTGGCTCCGATACTCAGGCGCCCAGCCGAGAGGTTGCGCAGTTCCTCGAGCTCCCCAACCAGCTTTCGCTTCTGAGCATCAAATCCTTTGGCGTATTCCAGAACCACCTGACCCGCGTCTGTCAGCACGAGCTTCCGGCTCGTCCGATCAATCAGCTTGTAGCCAATCTGATTCTCCAGTTTTCGAACCGCCAGTGACACGGCGGGCTGGGTCCGCAGGATTTTCTTGGCAGCCCGTGAAAAGCCCCCCTCTTCAATAACCATTCGAAAAACTGACAGGGCTGAAATGTCAAGATCTTGAGGTTTTAGTTCGCTCATTTGCTCAATATACAATAAATATTTCTTATGTATAAGCAGATAATTATAAATTTGATTAGAGAAGAGACTTGTTCCATACTGGAGCTAAGTACATCGAAGGGAGTACTAAGTTTCCTGAAAGGAATGGTCTGATGAGTCATACAGGTGCTCATGTGCTGTGGGAAGCGCTGATCCAGGAGGGGGTCGAGCTGGTATTCGGCTACCCGGGAGGAGCGATCCTGCCCGCCTACGATACGATTCTGGACTACCCCATTCGACACGTACTGGTTCGTCATGAGCAGGGTGCTGCACACATGGCAGACGGATACGCTCGTGCTTCCGGTAGAGTTGGTGTCGCGGTGGCGACGTCGGGACCTGGAGCCACCAATCTGGTTACCGGGATCGCAACCGCCATGCTGGATTCGTCCCCGATTGTCTGCATCACGGGTCAGGTGCCCTCCTCGATGATCGGGCGAGACGCTTTTCAGGAAGTTGATGTCACCGGCATCACGCTACCCATTACCAAGCACAACTACCTTGTCCATGAAGCCGATGAGATCGGTCACGTACTCAAGGAAGCCTTTCACATTGCTCGGTCGGGCAGGCCCGGTCCCGTGCTGGTGGACATCACCAAAGACGCCCTGCAGGCTGAGACCGACTGGGAGTGGACCGATTCAGAAGTCAAGCTCCCGGGCTATCGGCCTCGACACGAGACACTTCCCGAAGAATTCGAGCATGCCATCGACCTCATGAACGATGCCAAACGACCGGTCATTCTGGCGGGCCAGGGTGTGATCAAGTCAGGCGCAACCGAACTATTGATCCAGTTCGCGGAGAAAACCCAGATTCCGGTCACTCCGACTCTGCTCGGTTTGGGAGGGTTTCCGGCCTCTCATCCCCTGAACCTGGGGATGATGGGGATGCACGGTGAAGCCTGGGTGAACAGCGCCATTCAGGAATCCGATCTGCTACTGGCTTTTGGCATGAGATTCGATGATCGAGTCACCGGCAACCTCGCGACTTACGCCGCCAATGCCCGCAAGATTCATGTTGATATCGACCCGTCTGAGATACACAAGAATGTGCGAGTAGATGTGGGAATTGTGGGTGATCTTGGAGAGACGCTTGAATATCTCCTGCCTCTTGTCCGGGACGGGCATCGGGCGGCCTGGGTCGACCATATCCAGGAACTCAAAGGGGACGCGGCAGTTAGGGACATTCAGTTTCTGCCCGACAGTGGCAATCTGTGGGCAGCTCACGTGATTAACGATCTCTGGAATCTGACCAAGGGAGATGCTCTTATCGTCACGGATGTCGGCCAGCACCAGATGTGGGAGGCGCAGTATTACAAGCACGAGAAGCCGCGTTCCCTGATCACTTCGGGCGGGCTGGGGACGATGGGCTTTGCTCTCCCCGCAGCCATGGGCGCAAAAATGGCGTGTCCGGAGAAAGAAGTCTGGGTCATCGCCGGCGATGGCGGCTTTCAAATGACCGCAGCGGAGCTTTCCACCATCGCTCAGGAGGAGATCAAGCTGCACGTGGCCATCATCAACAACGGGTACCTGGGCATGGTCCGTCAGTGGCAGGAATTTTTCTATGAGCGACGCTACGCGGCAACTCCCCTGCTCAATCCGGATTTTGTGAAGTTGGCGGAGGCACATGGATTGAAAGGCCTCCGTGTTGAGAAGCGCAGCGAGGTGGAGGAAGCGGTCCGTGCAGCCGAAGCCCACGACGGAACCGTAGTCATCGACTTCCGGGTGGAGCAGGAAGACAGTGTCTATCCCATGGTTCCAGCCGGAGCCGACCTGGATGCCATGATCAGGAGGCCCCGAGACACCGTCCTGGCGGACCGGGGAGATACAGAATGGTAGCAGAACCGCAGTCACCTGCTGCGGAGACACCGCAGCATACGCTGGTCGCTTACGTTGAGGACAAGCCGGGTGTTCTGAACCGGATTGCATCGTTGTTCAGACGCCGGGACTTCAACATCGAATCGCTCAATGTGGGAAAGAGCCACCAGGCTGGTGTCTCTCGCCTGACGATCGTGATGCGGGGAGACGATGCCACCGCCCGGCGGGTTGAGGCGAACCTGTATAAACTGGTCAATGTCTTGCGGGTGGTCAATCTCACCGGCAAATCAACAGTAGAGAGAGAACTGGCTTTGATCAAGGTTGCCTCCAATACCGAGGTACGAAAAGAGATCCTTCAAATCGCTGAGGTTTTTCGTGCCCGGGTCGTAGATATGGGGACGGAAGCTATTGTCCTCGAGATCACCGGCACGCCGAGCAAGATAAGTGGTTTGATTGAAGTTCTGGACCCGTTCGGGATCATCGAGACTGGCCGTACCGGGGGACTTGCAATGACAAGAGGAGCGGAACCGCCTCCCCTGGATCCTCAATTCGTACCCGCTCATGTGCCCGCTTCAAAACGTGCCCAAAACCTTCCTTCAGAGTGAACATACGGGAGTCGAACCCAATGGCAAGAACGTACTATGACGCTGATGCGGACCTGAATCTGATTCGTGGACGAAAAGTGGCTATTATCGGCTACGGATCTCAGGGCCACGCCCACGCCCTCAACTTGAACGACAGCGGCGTGCAGGTCCAGGTGGGCCTCAAGGCCCAGAGCCAGACCCGCGAACGGGTTGCCAGAGATGGTCTCCAGGCTCGGTCCGTATCGGAAGTCGCCGAATGGGGTGATGTCATTGTCCTGCTCGCTCCAGACACGATTCAGCCCCGGATCTACACCGAGCAGGTGGCCCCTCATCTTGACCCCGGCAAGACCCTCATGTTCAGCCACGGCTTCAACATCCGATATGGGACCATCACACCTCCCCCGGAGGTCGATGTCTCCATGGTAGCTCCCAAGAGTCCCGGACACCATGTGCGAGAGACTTACGTGTCCGGAGAAGGAACGCCTGCCCTGCTGGCAGTTCACCAGGATCCCAGCAGTCATGCCACTGAGGTGGCACTCTCCTACGCAAGCGCCCTGGGTTGTGCGCGGGCGGGTGTCATCGAGACGACCTTCGCCGAGGAAACCGAGACCGATCTGTTTGGGGAACAGGCGGTGCTCTGCGGAGGTGTCAGCGAACTTGTCAAGGCGGCTTTCGAAACCCTCGTGGAAGCGGGATATCAGCCCGAGATTGCCTATTTCGAGTGCCTCCACGAGCTCAAGCTGATCGTTGATCTCATGTACCGCGGGGGCTTGAGCTATATGCGCTACTCCGTGAGTGACACGGCTGAGTACGGCGACTATGAGAGCGGTCCCCGAGTCATTGACGAGCATGTCCGAGAAACCATGGGCCAGCTTCTTGCTGAGGTGCAGGACGGGTCTTTTGCCCAGCGCTGGATCCGCGAGAACGAGGAAGGACAGCCCAGATTTCGACCTCAGCGTCAAAGGGATCGATCGCTCCTGATCGAGAGCGTGGGGCGTGAGCTCCGAAGTCGCATGACTTTTCTGGATCCAGTGGAGATTCTGCCCGAGAAAGAGCCCGTCTCGGACTGAGTATAAGGAAGTACTAGCTACTGCGTCGAAGCGGCATGAAAGTGAGATTCTGGCTTCTGCTGTCGGTTTTCTCGCTTCCCCTGTTCGTTTCACTCGATACGTCTTCCATCTGGGATGCGAACGAGGCCTTCTACGTCCAGACCCCCAGGGAGATGGTGGAGAGCTCGAACTGGCTGGTGCCCCACTTTAACGAGGAGCCCCGGCTCAACAAGCCGCCCCTCTCCTACTGGTTGGTGGCCAGCCTGTACTCTCTCTTCGGGGTGTCGGTTTTCTGGGTACGCCTCCTCACAGCCCTTTGTGGGGTGGCTGCGATTGTGGCTGTGCTCCGACTTGGAATTCAGCTGTTTTCCGCGCCCGTTGCGGTGCTGGGCGCCGGGATCTTTGCAACCACCTTCCGCTTCCTGATTCTGTCGCGCCGTGCTCTCATTGAGATCCTCCTGCTGGCCCTGCTGCTGTGGACTCTGGTCTCTCTCTTTTCCTGGTTTCGCTCGGGAAGATCCCCCTATCTGTATGTGGCTGCTGTCTTGCTGGGGCTCGCTTTCTTGACGAAGGGTCCCCTGGTGCTGCTGCTACCCGTCGTCTTTGCTGTGTTCCTGGGAATCTCCGGCCGATCTCGCCTGCTCCGGAAGCCTGCCCTGCTGCCAGCTACTCTGCTCTTTCTGGGGGTTGCCTGCTCCTGGTTTGCAGCCCTGGCAATCCTTCACGGATGGCAGCCCGTCGCTGTGTTTTTTCTCGAGGAGAACCTGGGTCGCTATGCCTTTCTCAACTATGGCCCACAGCGGGGGCTCGAGTACTACCCACTGGTGTTTGTGGGTGATTTCTTTCCCTGGTCGATCCTTTTTCTGGTTTCCCTGCCCTGGTGGCTCAAGAAAAGCCAGCCAGCAGACGCCAGGCTGTCGATGTTATTCCTGGGCCTCTGGATCGCAGCCTGGATGGTGGTTTTCTCGCTCTCCCACAACAAACAGGAGTACTACATCCTCCCCGTCTACCCGGCAGCTGCTTTGTGGCTGGGGCGCTATTTCCAGGCTCCTCGCTACGACCGTCTTGGGTCCGTTCCAGCCGGCCTGATTCTGTTCTCTATCAGCCTGGCTCTTCCCGCCGCAATGAGCATACTGGTGCGCCCTGCTCCCCTGTGGTGGCTGCTTGCGCTCCCAGGCTTTTGCTTTGCTGCGTTTCTGGTGCGCCGTCACTTTGGAGCGTCGGTCGTTTCTCTGAGCCTGTTCTTCTTACTGGCATTTCAATTACTGTCGGGTCCGCTCGAGAGATACCGCCCGGTTCGCAGGCTGGCTCGACAGATCCAGATTCTGGAAGAGGACCGGGAAGGGCCATTCCGGGCAGGTTACCTGAAAATGGCAAGCCCCAGCCTGGCCTTCTACCTGAACCAGCCCATCCTCGAACTATTCGAACTCGATGAGGCAGCAGCCTGCCTCTCTTCGACAACCAGAACCTATCTGCTGGTTGACGAATCCGATCTGGAGGCGCTCAAAGCTCAAGCCGGCTCCGACACCTACGTAGCCGCAACATCCCCCCGACTGAGCACCAACTTCCGTGCCTTCCTGCAGGCACTGAGGTCAGACCGGCGGAGAACCAGGGAGGCCTGGCTGAAGCAGGTTGTCCTGGTTTCCAATCAACCACCCAGTTGAGGAGGTTCCAGGTTGCGCGCTCATTGCCATTCGCGCAGTTCCGGGTAGTATCAGGTTTCAAGTCCAGGTTCCTCGTTGCGCGCTCATTGCCATTCGCGCCTCTGTCTGCTCGGCGCCGGGACAACTGAGCTACGGGATCCGCCCCCAGGCGGTGAGGAAAGCTGGCAGTCAAGGCAACGTCAGAGGCAGGAGCGGAAGCGACTGCGTGGCGACCGGCAGGTCGACATCTTCCAAGAGCGACATAAGCAGGGGCTTTAGCGACTGTGCACTTTGTGTATACTCTGGGGCAAAATGAATCACAACGTCAGCCAAGCAGCGAGCAGAACGGCCGTAGAGCCGGCTCAGGCCGCACTGGATCTCGCCATTCTCATTCCGGTCTATAACGAAGAGACGAGCCTCCGGCCTCTTTATGAGAGCCTGATCCGCGTTCTCGGGACGCTGAATGAATCCTGGGAGTCTGGGCGCCCTTTCTTTCCTGGGCGCACTCTTGCTCTCGGGTGTGACCCTCTACCAGAAGTTCTTCGAAGCGGTGAAGCCTCACCGCAACCCGTATCTCTTGCTGGCCGTTTTTCTTTTCCTGGTTGGTGTTCAACTGTTACTGTCGGGGCTTATGTGCGAATTGATAGCCCGCACATATCACGAGTCACAGGACAAAGCGACTTTCATCCTTCGAAGAAAGAATCGCTAATCAATACTCTGAGACCCTATGGATCCTCTCATTGAGACACTCGTTGAGCTGACGCAGAGCATTTCGGATTGGCTGTGGGGAGTACCGATGGTGGTTCTCCTTTTCGGAACCGGTCTTCTTCTGACAGTCCTCACCGGCTTCGTCCAGCTGCGAAACTTCGGAAAAGCTTCCCGGATGGTGCTCTCGGGAGCCCTCGGAAAGGCTGAGCCGGAGAGTGGCGGAGAGGGGGACATCAGCCCCTTCCAGGCCCTGATGACCGCACTTTCTGGGACGGTCGGCAATGGCAACATCGCTGGAGTCGCCACGGCGATTGCCAGCGGCGGGCCGGGGGCGGCCTTCTGGATGTGGATCACCGCGGTCTTCGGGATGGCCACCAAATACGCCGAAGCCGTGCTGGCCATTCAATTCAGAGCCCGTATGCAAGACGGCACCATGGCCGGGGGTCCCATGTATTACTGCCGATATGGGATTGGGGGACGTCTGGGGCTTTTTCTGGGAGGTTTTTTTTCGATATGCGGGGGGATCGCAACCCTGTTCGGCACGGGAAACATGTTCCAGTCGCAGCAGATCGCACTGGCTGCCGAGCAGCAGTGGGGAGTTCAGCCGTGGATCATGGGCCTCTTGATCAGCCTTCTAGTAGGTCTCGTGATTCTGGGGGGAATCAAGAGAATCGGCGCCGTGGCCGAACGCCTGGTGCCTTTCATGATCCTCTTCTATTTCGGCGGGGCGATGCTTGTGATCCTCGCCAATCTTCCCCGGGTGCCCTCAGCAATCGTCATGATATTCCAGTCCGCCTTCAGCCCTCAAGCAGTGTTCGGTGGAGCCATTGGAATCTCGATCCAGCAGGCCATTCGTTTTGGAGTGGCTCGCGGGTGCCTCTCCAATGAATCCGGCCTGGGGAGCGCGGCCATTGCCCACGGAGCAGCCAGGACCAGGTTTCCGGCTGTTCAGGGCAGCATCGCGATGATGGGGACCTTCATTGACACAATCGTCGTTTGTTCGTTGACGGCCATTACGATAACCGTCTCAGGTGCCTATGAGAAAGCGATTTTTTTGGCCGGGGAGCAGGGACTGGGCGACTCCAATCTGACGGTTGAGGCCTTCAACCGGGGAATGCCGGACCTGATTTCGGGCTGGGGAGGCAATATCGTCGTCTTCGCTTCGCTGATCTTTGGATTCACAACTCTTATTGGCTGGAGTTATTACGGCCAGATCTGCTTCGAATACCTGTTTGGGATCAAAGTCGTCAAGCCCTACCGGGCAGTTTTCGTAGTGCTCCTCTTTGCCGGAGCTCTATTTACCGGCCCCAGCGCTCCTATCGTGAAGAACGTTGGCGATATCTGCAATGCTGCCATGGCCGTTCCCAATCTGATCGCGCTGATTCTGTTGAGCGGCGTCGTAGCTCGAGTGACGCGTCAGACCCACGCAGCAGGTGATCTTCGAGCAGTTGAGGTGAAACCTCTAGAAATGAACGACTAAGCGGTACACGGCGCCCCACGGAGCCGGAGCAGAGAACGACACATATGTCGGAGAAGAAGACTGACCTCTACGAAGAAATGGTTCGCCTCCGCCGGCTGGGAGAACCGGCGGCCCTGGCCACCATCATTCGACGGACAGGAAGTACCCCCCGCAAGGATGCCGCCAAGATGCTCATCCGCCAGGACGGCACCGCGATCGGATCGATCGGCGGAGGATGCGTCGAGGCACAGGTCTGGGAATCCGCTTCCGAGGTGATGAAAACGAGCCGAGCTCAGATCCTTGAATACCAGATGACCGATGACGATCTCGAAGAAGATGGACTGGTTTGCGGCGGTCGCGTGGAAGTTTTTGTGGAGCCTATTCTGACTAGACCTCAACTGGTTGTTCTGGGAGCCGGGCATGTAGGCCAGGCCATCGCTCGGATTGCGGCCAGAATCGACTTTCGCGTCACCGTCATAGATGACCGCGACAGCTTTGTGTCTGAAGAGCGCTTCCCGACGGCCGAGAGACGAATGGCCCGGTCCTACGATCAGAGCCTGGATGATCTCAATCTTCCCACCGACAGTTTCATTCTGATTGTAACCAGGGGACATCGTCACGATCAGCAGGCACTGGAAACAGCCCTGAACCTGCAAGTGGCTTACACGGGACTCATTGGAAGTCGGCGAAAAATCAAGCTGTTGGTGGGTAATCTGCTCGAGCAAGGTTACCCTCCCGAGCACTTTCGCAACCTCTACGCGCCCATTGGCCTCGAAATCGGCTCAGAGACTCCTGGCGAGATCGCCGTCAGTGTTGCAGCCGAACTGATCGCCTTGCGAAAAGGAGAGCACCGGCGCAGTCCCAAGCAGCAGTTTATCCACGATTACCTCGCCCGCTCTGATGTGAAGGCCTCTGAGACGACTTAGCAGTCCGTGGTGGAGAAACTCGGGCAGGTCGCCTTCCCGGTGCCGCGCCAGAGTAAAGCTTCCTGACCTCCTCGGGAGAAAGGTGCCGGGATTCACCCGGCTTGAGATTCCCCAGCTTCAGGGAGCCGATGGAAACTCGTCGCAGGCGCATCACCGGGTGCCGCACCGATTCGAACATGCGCCGAACCTGCCGATACCTGCCCTGCCTCAGCGTCACAATCAACCAGGAGTTGTTGCCGGGCTTGACCATCTTGATCTGGCAGGGTGCCAACCTTTCTCCGGAGAGACGAATGCCCTTGCGCAAGCGGTCGAGAAGTCTCTCGGAGGGTTGACCCCTGACTTTGACCCGGTAGTGTTTGGGCACGTGACCGGCTTGAGTGAGTCGGCGGCTCAGATCGCCGTCATTGGTCAGTATGATTAACCCCTCACTGTCGTAGTCAAGCCTTCCGACCGGATAGAGTCGAACACCGGTTTTCACAAGATCAGTTACTGTCCTCCGATCCTTTTCGTCCCGTACGGAACTGACAACAGCGCGGGGCTTGTAGAGAGCGTAGTACTCCAGAGATTGAGGCCGAATGCGTTTCCCGTTCACTCTGATGTGATCGCGCGCAGAGTCTGCACGGACTCCCAGCTGGCGCACCACACGGCCATTCAGCTCGACCGCCCCGGCCCGAATCAGCTCCTCCGCCTTACGGCGAGAGGCAACGCCGGAACGGGCAATGATCTTTTGCAACCTCTCCATTCCAAAAGAGTATAAACGTGATAGCTAACGGTATCTTAATAGTTATCACCCAGAAGTTCCTGGAACTCTTCCAGAGTGGGCAGATCCTTCAGATCGGAGAGCCCGAAATGCAGAAGAAACTCCCTGGTCGTTCCGTACATGATGGGTCTCCCGACCACCCTTCGGCGTCCTCTGGTTTCGATCAGTCGCTTCTCCAGCAGGGTCTGGATAGTGGAGGTATTCTTGATCCCGCGAATCTCCATGATCTCGGGGAGAGTGATGGGCTGTTTGTACGCAATCACGGCCAGGGTCTCGAGCGCGGCCAGAGACAACTTGGCGGCCGGCTTGGTCTTCAAATAGGAACGGACGATCTGGTGGTATTCCGGTTTCGTCGTAATCCGGTATCCTCCGGCGACTTTCCGGACCTCCATGGATGGAATCAGATCCTGAAAGCCCTCACAAAGATGATTGAGAGTACCAGTCAATTCTGCCTCAGGTAGATCCGTGAAAACTTCACCAAGTTGCGCTGCGGTTACCGGGCCCTCAGCAGCGAAAAGGATGGCCACAAGCTGATTCCCAAGTTCTTCTCTCAACATGCCATGATCCGAATATCCTCAAACACATCTTCTTGTAACAATCTCACCTCCGCGACCCGGACCAGTTCCAGCAGTGCCACGAATGTCACGACCAGATGGCGCCGGGACAGTTTTCGCTGGAAGAAAAAGGAGAAGTACAACTCCTTTTGAACTTTGAGAAGTCCTCGCAGTTCTTTGATCTTGTCCTGCAAAGTGATGGTTTCTCTCTCCACTTCCAGCGTAATCTGGTCCTTGTAGCGCTCCACCATTCGGTGGAAGGCCTTGACCAGATCAAACACGGTGGCTGAGACCGCTTCTTTCTCGTCCTCGCTAAACTCGAATCCACCCCGCGGCCAGACCGCGAGCTCGACAGTTTCCCTGGAATAGAGCATCTGGGCAGCATTCATGAACTTTTCATGCTCCAGTAGCCTTTCCACCAGTTCCGCCCGTGGATCCTCGGTCTCTCCCTCTTCGGAAACATCCGGGTCCGAAGGCAGGAGCATTCGCGACTTAATGAAAATTAGGGTCGTTGCCATGACCAGATATTCTCCGGCCAGATTGACGTTTAGGTCCTTCATCATCTGGAGGTAGCCCAGGTACTGGTCGGTAATCGACGCGATCGGAATGTCGTAGATATCGACTTCCTGAACTCGAATCAAATGAAGCAGAAGGTCGAGGGGACCCTCGAAGATCTCGAGCTGAACCTCATAGTCAAAGGAGCCCTGTCGAGGTTTCAAAGCTGCAGCGACTTGGGCCATGATCGAATCATTCCGGGATGATTTCGTTCCAAGAAAGGTACGCGAGCAGCCCATGGGGCTAGCCCCTTTGCAGTCAATACTTTATCTTCATGGCCTGACGCACTTCGTCCATGGTCTGTCGGGCGATGCTGCGCGCCTGAGTACTCCCTTCCCGAAGAATCTCCTTGACTCGACCAGGGTCCTGTTCGAGCTCTTTTCGACGGATCGAAACCGGCTCGATTCGGGGCAACATTCTCTCCAGCAAGTGGGTCTTGCAGTCCGCGCAGCCGATCCCGGCGGTGGTGCATCCTTCAACCACCCATTCCCTTCCCTTTTCGCCGGTAAACACTTTGTGCAGATCGAAAACGGGGCAAACTTCAGGGTTGCCGGGGTCGGTCCGGCGGGCCCGTGCCGGGTCCGTCACCATAGGCATGATCTTCTTTCGGATTGTCTCCAGCTCATCTGAAAGCCGTATTTCGTTCCGATAGCTCTTGCTCATCTTCCGTCCATCCGTTCCGGGAAGCCGAGGCGCCTTGGTGAGACGTGCCTGGGGCTCAGGAAAGACGTGGTCGTAAAGATGATTGAAACGCCGGGCGACCTGACGGGTCAGCTCCACGTGGGAAACCTGGTCTTCCCCCACAGGGACGACTTCGCCCTTGTAAATGAGAATGTCGGCAGCCTGCAGAAGAGGATAGCCCAGAAATCCAAAAGTGGAGAGGTCTCTGCCTTCCAATTGCTGCATCTGTTCCTTGTACGTTGGAACCCGTTCCAGCCAGGGAATCGGGCAGATCATCCCAAACAGCAACTGCAGCTCGGCGTGCTCGGGAACCTGGGACTGGACCATCAGAATCGATTCTTCCGGATCTAATCCGGCTGCCAGCCAGTCCAGACCGATTTCGAGTACGTTCTGCGATATGTCCTCAACATTCTGGTATTCGGTGGTCAGCGCATGCCAGTCGACAATCCCGTAGACGCAATCGAATTCGCCCTGCATATGAACCCAGTTATCCAGAGCCCCGACCAGATGGCCCAGATGCAATGGCCCGGTGGGCCGCATCCCACTGAAAACTCTCTTCTTCATGAGTGGTGCTTTATACGGCGAATGCGGCCTTGAAGGCAAGGAGTAGAGTGCAGATTGCAGATCGGATTTGGGAGGCAGCTCAGGGCTGCGACCGGGAGGATTTAAACGGCCGCCGCCCTGAGCCGCCTCCCAAATTCTCAGTTATGTCATCAACCGTGTCAGACTGAAGTGGCCGGCAACCGGCTAGGTTCGGCACGCCGGTTTGTCGTGTCCTACAGCGCCAGTTGCTGGACAAAGAGAAGGATAGGGCCGATCACAGTGCCAAAGACGCCGCTGAACAGCAGCAGCAGCAACAGCATGAACCCGTAGGGTCTGATCGAATCGACCAGCCCAGCCAGACTCTCCGGAAGCAGTCCCTGCAAGATCCAGCCTCCGTCCAGCGGGGGAATCGGGAACAGATTGAAGACAGCCAGAATCACATTCAGTATCAGGCCAGCATGGAGTATCTGGAAAAGAGGCGACACGACCGAGTGAGTGGCGATCGCCGAACTGTCAAATAGGCCCCGCAACAAATACACGCCGAGGAGACAGACGGCCGCCTGCGCCAGATTACTGACAGGCCCGGCGGCTGCGATCAGCAGGTGGTCTTGACGAGGTCTCCTCAGGTTCAATGTGTTGACTGGCACGGGCTTAGCCCAGCCAAACACCACGCCTCCGGAAACGAGTCCGATCAGGGGAAAGAGAACCGTTCCAATGGGGTCGATGTGGACCAGGGGATTCAGGGAGACACGACCCAGAATGCGGGCTGTGGGATCGCCCAGCGCACTGGCCGACCACGCATGGGCGGCCTCGTGAATGCTCAGGGATATGAGCAGTACAGCCAGAATGATGAAGGCGTAAGCCAGATCGATGTCTTGCACCGGGTCATGGTAGCACGGCGGTGCATTCTGGGTTCCGGGTTCCGGTCTTGAATCTGGAATCGGAGCGTGTTCCAAACCGCGATCATTGGACTCGGAGCGCGGAACTCGAAACAGGGAACGTGATTAGCGCTTGAACTCGACCTGCACCACCAGCTCCGCTCCGGCGGTTTTCCCCTCTGAGATAGCGGGCAGGATGATCCAGGAGTTGCGCACGACCTCCAGGGCAATTGAGTCCAGCTCTGGATCCACACCTTCGTCCACAGAGTGGTTGACCAGACCCCCGAGCGCAGTCACGTCGAGACGAATTCTGACAACCACGGGATCGGGCAGATAGCTGAACTTCGAGAGCAGCCTGGGAGCAAGATTTTTCAGGATTATGGGCGGGTACAGTTCACTGTCTGAAAGAAGTGCATCGATCGGATCCCCTTCCGGCGTACCCGCTCGAAGCAGTTGCCCCATTCCCTGCTGGAAGCCGGCATCGTAGAGAGCCAGGGTCGCGTTCTCTACCTCGAGATCCAGGTTCCCCACCCTATCGGCTGCCTTCTCGAACTCCTCGGCCGTCAGCGGCTTCAGCTCCAGAATTTGGGCGCCAAGCCGGAAGAAGACGGCAACCGGAGGAGCCTTGAATCGAAAACTGCCCAGAATCGAGTAGCCCTTGAACTGACGCGGCTCGACTAGATCAGTAACGTGAAAAGCCTGGCCCTCTTCGTCTGCCCGGTCACGCTTGAACAGGTGCCCCCGATAGCCTCTGCCAGTCGTGTCCAGGATCAGCAGATTGGTGGACTGGAGAAGCTCAAAATTCTTTCCCAGGTTGATGAAGTTCAGGATCGTCTCGCCTTCGTCGATGAGCTCCAGTGTCACCACGCGCTGATTGGAGACATAGAGGAAGTGAAGAAAACCGGGCTGGGCGGCCCAACAGATTGGCGACCAGGTATTGATGGCGAGCCACATCCCCAGGCAAGCCGTGAGTATCTTCATACATAATCTCCTGGCCGAGACAGGACGCCAGCTTATTCTATCTCGCCGGCTTCACGGCGGTCACCCCGCCGGAGGGCAACCTATTCCGGCAATCGCTCGCAAGCTGCTGCAGAGAGCCACAACAAAGTGCTCCTTTCGTACAGTATGATGAACATTCGATCGATCTGTTTCGTCTTAGACTTAGCAGTCCGTGGAAAAAGTCGCGCGCGACCCGTGAGGCTTTCACCACGGGCTGCTAAAGGAGTGGTGCTTGTGAGTCGCAACCTGATCCCTCTGCTATGGGGTTTTCTGGTTTGCCCGCCCCTGTGTGCAGCCCAGGCCGGACAGAACCGAGAGGAAAGACTGTTTGCTGCAATACCTGGAGACACTGTAGTAATCCAGAATGACTACGGCAGAATTCGGGTCTCTCCTGCCAGCGGGCAGCAGGTGAAAGTAACCATCAGGAAGATTGCGGTCAGCGATGACCGGCTGGAAAACGTTGTCGTCCTGGCCCAGAAAGTGTCACGAAAGATCTTCCTGAGCACTTTCTATTACGACTATCAGGCCGAATCGGTCTACCTCGACATCGCAGCGCCGCCTTTTGTCAATGTGGCGATCTGGGGTGCGAACCCGGCAGTGGAGATCTCCGGGATCCAGGGGTATGTACGTGTTTTTACCCAAACCGGTCTGATCACGGCCGCCGATCTCACCTCTTCGGTTTCGCTGACAACGGAGTCGGGAAGCATCGTGTTCCGGTCCCGCAGGCAACCCGAAAAGGACATTCGGCTGGAGTCGATTCACGGCGAGGTCAGGTGTGAACTGGCGGAAGGACTCAATCTGCGGGGCTGGGTGCGGGCCGGCGGCCTCCTCAACTGGAACTCCGAAGTCGAGTTCAGCGATGGTCAGCTGGAACGTCAGATCGGTGTCGGAGGACCTCTCTTGCTGGCTGCCAGCCAGGAGGGAGCGGTCCATGTCAGGCTCAACCTGAAGCCCTCCGAAGGCGTCGCGTCTATTCCCGAGATGCCACCCCCGTCAAGGCGGACGAGCTCGGCCGGATCAGAACCGGGTGCTAGAAGTCCGGGGCCCGTCCTGGATGCGCCCAGGGCTGAGCCCGATCCAGTTGCCTCAGACAATCGCTCCAGCCGGGTGGATGTGCCCCCCGGTCATTCCGCGCCTCCCGGCACTGGTCCCGACACGGGGATGGGAGAGTTTTCGATCAAGGTGGACGTCAACTGGATTTACCTGAATGTATCGGTCCGAGATCGTCTCACCAACCGGAGCATACCCGATCTCAAGCGAGATGACTTCCTGGTGTACGAGGACTCCCAGCTGCAGCAGATCGATCAGTTTCAGTCCACCGATGCGCCTTTCAGTATTCTTCTCCTTCTTGATGTCAGCGGCAGTACCGAGGAGTATCTGGCGGACGTCAAGTCGGCTGCTAGCCAGTTCTTGCGACAAATGCGCACCGATGACCGCATTGCCATCGCCATTTTCAACTCGAGTACTTACATGGTCCACGCCTTCACCAGCAACCGAGGACGACTCGAGAGACAGATCCGGCGGATTCGCGCAGGCGGAGGGACGGCTTTTTACGACGCCCTGGACGTCTGCGTGAACGATTATCTGTATGGAGAAGAAGGGCGCAAGGCGATTGTGGTCTTCACGGATGGAGTCGATGGGCAGCTCATTGGCCAGCGCAGCAGTGGCTCCCGCATCACATTCGGAGAGCTCTACCGGTCCATTGAGGAATCCGAATCGATCATCTACACCATCTTTCTGGATACCCAGGACCGCGGCGGCCAGGGAAATAATCGCGCCTATGAGACAGCTTACGGACAGATGCAGAGAATCGCAGATCAGACCGGTGGGCGCTTTTACGGTCCCAACAGCATTTATGACATCCAGCGAATGTTCGAAGAAATTGCCGACGACCTGCGCGTCCAATACATGCTCGCTTACAATTCCACCAACACGAACAACGATGGCGCGTGGCGCAAACTCCGGGTCAGGATTCGGGACAATCGAAACTGGGTTCCCCGCACCCGCAAGGGCTATTACGCGCCCAGGGGGTGAGTGTTATTCACTCCGCTAATTGCCAGACCTGACAGTAGCGCGCGTGACAACAAGCGCGTGAAGCATTGCAGCAACCGGGTAGATGGTTTACAGATTAGACCGGGTACATGGTTTACAGATTCAAGGATAGATTTTCCATTCTCTCCAATCAAAGCGGGCCAGCAAGACATGGCCCAGGTAGATGCTATAGATAGCGTCGTCGATTTCCTCCAAACCGACGCATTCACCGTTGAGCGTGTTACTTAGGAACAGGGATCGTGATTTGAGTTTGATCCGGCCGATCTTGTTTACCTTACGAACCAGAAAGTGAGCCGGGTACTCGAGTTGAGGTGGTTGATGGGGATAAGGCCTTGAGGAAGGTCTGTATAGATCCGAGGGCGTTCTTCCGTCCAGCGCCTGGTGAGGTCGTTTCTGATTGTAGTAGCGCTGGAAGCGATCAAAGCGTTGCTGCTGAGCCGGCAGGGTGCCAGCAGCGGGGCGAGTGGTTTCTGCCTTGAGGGTGCGATGCATGCGTTCATGACGGCCATTCTGCTGCGGTTGACCTGGTTGGATTCGCAGCGGCTGGATTCCCAGCTTGATCCACCACACAGCCAGACGTGAGAGACCACATAAGGCGGTAGAGGAAAAGGGTGCCCCGTTGTCAGTGAGGATCTGTTGAGGTAAACCGCAGCGACGAAACAGTTGCTCGAAGACAGGCATTGCACCCGTGTGTTGAGTCGAAGTCTTGGCACTACAGGCCAATAGATAACGGCTGTAGGGATCGAGGATCGTCAAGGGATAACACCACTGCCCGTTGCCGGTTTTAAACTCTCCCTTGAAGTCGGCCGTCCAGACATCGTTACAGTTTCGGATTTCGACGATAGGCCGCCCCGGGTGGGCCCAGCGCCGGCGCCGGCGCCGGGGCTTGATCAGTCCATGACGTTTGAGGATTTCCCCGGCAGTTGAGAAAGCTGGAAGAGGTAACTGTGGACGAAGCTTCTCTAAGTGCTGAATGATCTTGACTGGCCCCCAAGTGGGATGGCGTTTGCGCAGCTGCACAATCTCCCGCTCCAGCTCTGGCGGGGTCTTGTGAGGACAGTAGTGGGGAATTCGAGAGCGATCCGTCAGTCCCTCCAGGCCTTCTTGCTTGTACCGATTCCACCACTTGTAGGCTGTTTGACGGCTCACCCCATACCGTTTGCTCAGCTCACTGAGTGTGTACATTCCAGCTTTCACATCCATAACAAAACGAAACCGTTGTTCCACAGCTTGGGTCTCCAGCCAGGGCATAGGGCCTCTCCTTTCCTGCCCTATGCTCTAACTCCACTGTGTAAACCATGTACCCGGTTTGTTTTGTAAAGGATGTACCCGGTCAGTACCCCCAGAACCTAAAACCCAGAACCCAGAACCCAGAAATAACTGATCGCCAGTCCCAGGTAGACGAGCGTGCTGAAGAGAAGAGAGCCGGTAGCCAGACGCGAGGGCCCCATGCCCCCCAGCCAGCGCCGCATTTTCAGGTTCAGTGCCAGCAGCCCAAAGGCATAGGCCACGGTGGCCACGACTCCGATGACTCCAGTCAAGAGAATCAGAGTTCCGGGTTGAGCCAGCGGCATCGTCGCTGAAGTCAGCACCGTCAGGATCACGAAGTAGATCCCATAAAGACGGCGCGTCGAGATGGACTTGAGCGAGCGGCTGAGCAGACGACTGCAGTCGGTGTGGGTGCGAGCCACGCTATCAGCCGTCGCAATCCAGCTGTCTGCGAGAAAAGCAGTCGCAACCAAGAGAAAGACCGCCCGACCCCAGGCACCCCAGCTGTGGGCAAAAAACTCGGACTGGACGACTGCCAACTGTTCACCCTCCGGCCACAAGCCCTGGGGATGGAGCAAGGCGAAGGCCAGCAGGCAGGTCATGAGAGTCGTCAAGATATTCCCGACGACACCCACCAGGCCATCAAAGAGCAGAAACTTCCTCCACTTCTCTAGCCGTCCCGCGGATTCCTCTGTCGGGATGGGGCGGAAACCTCCGTCAGGAATTTCTTCTTCCTGCCCCGATAGCCCTGTGACCCGGCCCACGTAACCGGCCATGCCGCAGCCCTTCTCACGGACCCAGTAACTGTAGAAGAGCAGCCAGAACCCACCCAGTCCAGCAAAGGTAACCGCGGTGAGCAGTCGTGTCAGATCCTCAGCGGTGTCGAAGGGCCGACTCAGACCCGCCGGCATCACGAGTGCTTTTGCAAACGGACCTATCTGGGAGGAGACTTCGGGGTGAAAGCAGGCCGCCAGCAATCCAGTGACAGTCACAATGGCGACCAGCCACATGATCCGCTCGATGAGGGTGTAAACGACTTTACTCAGCAGGACCGCGCCGGCGAAGAGCGCAATCATGAAGTAGGCCCAGGCCAGTCTCTGGTAAGGCTTCGGATCTAGATGAGTCGGGAACCAGTCCTGCGGCGGCAGTCCTGTCAATTCGACCAGAGCCGTCGCCCCGGCCGAGGCGAAGGCTCCGAACCACAGGAAATGGACGATAAACAGCACCCACAGGAATAGGAGATAATGCCGGTGGACTCTGAAGAACCCCTGAAAGACGGATTCGCCCGTGAGCACCGTATAGTGCCCCACACTGTATAAGAGGGGAACCTGGACCAGGCAGGCTGGAATCAGCAGAAAGACAAAGCCGAGTCCATACTTGGCGATCAGATAGGGCCACCAGATCAGTTCTCCACTGCCCTGGGCAAGCGCCATCCACACGATCCCAGGGCCGAGCATGGTGAGATAACCGGGAAAGCGCGGGACCTTCCTGGGCTCAAGCGGGTTCTCCACCTCCGGAGAATCCCTATCCGCTTTCATCAATCGATCAACCTTGATTTGGAGCAGGCTCCGAGCCCAGAGTCTTCAACACTCGGGCCAGTACCTGAGTCCCCTCCCGTCCGTTTCCCATCGACTGTGCAGCCGACATCAGCTGTCGAACGAGAGATGTTCCCATCAACGAAACACGTGCCTGGTAACCGGCGTCCAGAACGAGCCCCAGGTCTTTCTGGAGCAGTTCCACCATGAAGCCGGGAGCGTAGTCAGCCCGGGCGATCCTGGGTCCCAGGTTCGAGAGCTGCCAACTTCCAGCTGCTCCTCCCTGGACAGCTTCAATCATGACCTCGGGTTTCAGACCGTTTTTCTCCGCAAAAAGAACGGCCTCGCACACTCCCAGCAAGGTTAGAGATACCAGAATCTGATTGGAAAGCTTGGTGAGTTGTCCGTGACCCACCGGTCCACAGTGAGTGAGGGTCGACCCCATTGCCTCGAATACCGGCTTCACTCGTTCGAAATCCGTTCTCCGCCCCCCCGCCATGATGGCCAACGTTCCCTTCTGAGCACCGATGTCCCCTCCGGAAACCGGGGCATCGACGAGAGTGCATCCAACCGCTTGCAACTGCTCGTCGAGCTGTTTCTCCATGGCTGGAGCAATCGTGCTCATGTCGACGACCACAGATCCCGGTCTGATCCCTTGAATGATGCCAGAGGGACCGGCAACCACAGCTTCGACATCCGGCGTGTCCGAGACAATCGTGATGATGATGTCGGCCTGGCTGGCTACCTCGGCCGGGCTGGCGGCCTCTCTTGCACCGGATTCCACCAGAGAGGCTGCTTTGGAGGCGGTTCGATTGTAAACCGTCAGATCGTAGCCCTTGCGGAGAATGTGGCCCGCCATAGGCTCTCCCATAATTCCCAAACCTATGAATCCAATTCTTGGCTGCATAAAACTCCTTTGCTGATTAGTGCTCCCTTCCATAGACACGGTAAGCTGCCCACTGGAAGTGGGCACTCCAACAATCTTGAGAAGGGTCCCACTCTCCACCGCCTGAAGGCGGTGGATTCGACATGCGACTGAAGTCGCCTAAAGACCTCGCTTCGCTCGCAGGCTGACTACTCAGTGACCCGAAAATCGTCGTCTCGGGTCTTGACATCTTGGGTTTCGATATACTCTGCAACCATCGTATCGTTCACATTCCCAGTCGTCGCCACGAAGTACCCTCGTGCCCAAAGATGTCGTCCCCAAAACTCCTTGCGCAACTTGCGGTGATCTTGCAGTAGATGATGCGACGTTTTCCCTTTGATCGCCTGCATCACTCGGCTCGGCGCCAATCTCGGCGGCACATCCAACAACAAATGTACATGATCGGGTCGCACATGCCCCTTCACGATCTCGATATCCAACGATCGGCAAATCTCTCGCGTCAGGTCCCGCACCTCTTTCCCGATCTCTCCTCGCAGAGCCGGCTTGCGGTACTTGGTGATGAACACAAAGTGATATCTCAGCCGATACACTGCATGCGAACTTTTCCGATACTCAGACACCTCCGCAGTGTACCCCCAAGCCTCCTGAAGGCTTCGCCTAAAGGCGAGGGGGTTCACCCATCCCAGAGTGGGACCCTAAGGTCCAGACTGGCCTGGAATGGCCCGGAGCGGCTAGAATACAAGGTAAATGCTGGGTTTGTAAGTATCGCGTACTCACTTCTGTGCATAGAAGTGAGTACTAAGGAGACGTTTGAATGAGCACAATTCGACCGTGGATTGCCGTCGTCCTGATTCTTGTGGCCATCGTGGGGCTGGCCCTGGCCGTGACCTTTTGGACTTACTGGACGCTGAGTCGTCCGCCTTCGGTAGAACAGCATACGATTGTGGAGGTCTCGTTAGGGGGAGTGATTTACGAGGTTCCTCCAGACAACCCGCTATTCGAACTCTTCGAACCAAACAAGCTCACTCTCTACGATCTGTGGGAGCTCCTCGAACTGGCGTCGGATGACGACCGCATCTCCTCTATTTATCTCGAAGTGCAGCCTCTAGCGCTGAATTGGGCACAGATCGAAGAACTGCGCGATGGCATGCACAAGTTCCGAGCCTCCGGCAAGAAGATCCACGCCTTTCTTTCTCTCGATATGGCGGGAGAGAGTGAGTTCTACCTGGCTTCAGCTGCAGACACAATTTCCATCAACCCCGATGCCGGTCTCCTGCTGAACGGTCTGGCTGCGGAGGTGCAGTTTTACAAGCGATCCCTGCAGAAGCTAGGAATCAAACCAGAGTTCATCCAGTTCAAAGAGTTCAAGAGCCCGGAGATCTACGATCGGGAGAGCCTGAGTGCGCCCATTCGATCGATGCTGGAATCCATTCTTGCCGAAATGCAGGCCCGTTTTGTGCAGTCGGTGACCGTGGACAGGAAGATTGAGGAGTCGGCACTCAAGACCATCATTGATGCGGGCTTCATCACCGCCAGGCTGGCCGTAGAAAACGGGCTTGTCGATCGGGCCGGATATCGTCACGAAGTACTCGATCAATTGGCCAGGGAAGCGGGACAGGAAAAGTACAAAGGCATGGGCGGATCGGACTACCTCTCAGCCGCACGTTCCCGCCAGCCGTCCGGGGGCACGCAAGTTGCCCTCATTGGTGGGACCGGCGTAATCACCTCCGGAAAAAGCGATTCCTTCTCCCAGACTCTGGGAGGAAGCTCGATGGCCGAGGTTCTCCGGGATGTCAGAAAGTCAGGGAAGTACGAGGCCGTTCTTTTCCGGGTCGACAGCCCGGGGGGATCGGCGGTCGGCTCAGACATGGTGTGGCGGGAGGTAGAGCTGCTGGAAGAAGCAGGCATCCCGGTAATTGTCTCAATGTCGGGCGTAGCGGGCTCGGGAGGATACTACATCGCGATGGGAGCCAGCAAGATCATCAGCCAGCCCAGCACGATCACCGGGTCGATTGGAGTCATCTTCGGAAAATTCGACCTCGGGGGTCTTTATGACTGGCTGGGCATCAGCATTGACCGGGTAAAGACTTCTCCCAACGCCGATCTCTTCTCTCTCTCCAGTTCCCTGACCTCGGAGCAGCGCGAGAGGGTCATTGCCTGGATGCAGGAGATTTATGACGTATTTGTCGCCAAAGCTGCAAAGGGCAGAGACATGGAGTTTGAAACGCTGGAGAAGATGGCGCGAGGGCGCATTTACACTGGCGAGCAGGCCCGTGAGATGGGCCTAGTCGACGACATTGGAGGTTTTCCAAAGGCTCTCGATTACGTCCGAGAGAGCCTGGAGCTTGAGGACAATGCGCTCATCAAACTGACCCGTCTGCCCAAACCCAAGAGTTTCTGGGAGACCTTGTCCGAGCTGGGCGCAGTCCGCATGCGCCAGACTAACCTGATTGAAGAGTGGCTCCGTAGAGAGCTGCCCGGCTTGGAAACGGCCGGACCCCGCCTATTCATGCCCGAGATACGCATCCACTGAGACGTTTTCAGAGACTTGAACTCTAAGAGCGTATCTACACACCCATGACCTGGACCGCTACCGCGCGTGACCGGGATCGATTATCGAAATTGATGAGTACGACTTGCTGCCAGGTTCCCAGGCGCAGGCATCCCGCCATGACGGGAATGGTCAGAGACGGTTTCAGCAGGGTGGCGCGGACATGGGAAAATCCGTTGCCATCGTGCCACCTTTCGTTGTGCTCGTAGAAGGCATCCGAGGGAGCGACCTTTTCAAAGGCGGTTTCGAGATCTTTTTCCAACCCGGGTTCGTACTCGACGGTTGTGATGCCCGCCGTAGAACCCACATTGAAGACACAAACGGTGCCGTTCTGTACACCTGACTCTGTCACCTTCGCGGCCACCAGACCGGTAATATCGACCACATGATGGTTGGCCCGAGCGGGCACCTCCAGAGTGTAGTTCTCGACTTTCATTTGGTACTCCTGGCGCAGTCACTTCCTGCCTCTGCGGGTTCCTTGATTCGTCGCAGTTACTCGCAGAATGTGGGAGGTGGCTCGGGGCGGCGACCGTTTAAGTCCTCCGGGTTGCCGACCTGAGGCCGCCTCCCAGGTTCACAAGGCGCGCTACCTGGAACTTGGAACTAACTAGACCCGTAAGGAGTCCCCCCGGCTCTGCCGGGGAGGCAGCCAGAGTTTGACAGTTCCGGGAATAGGTGAAAAAACTCCCTTCCGTGAGCCGAGCAAAGCATCACGAAAAGGAGTTTTATGAGTAACTACCAGAGCTTACAGCATACAAAATGGGAGTGTAAGTACCATGTGGTGTTCATCCCCAAGTACCGCAAGAAGTTGATTTATGGGGAGCTGCGCAGACATCTCGGTCAGGTGCTGCGACGGTTGGCTGGGCAGCAGGAAAGCTTGATTGAAGAGGGCCACCTGCTGCCGGATCACGTGCACGGGATGATCTCGATTCCGCCAAAGTTTTCTGTGGCGCAGGTGATCGGGTACATCAAAGGGAAAAGCGCCATCCACATTGCGAGGAACTTTTCAGAGAGTCGGCGTAACTTTGTTGGACAGCACTTCTGGGCTCGCGGATACTTCGTATCGACGGTGGGTCGGGATGAGAAAGTGATTCGTGAGTATATCCGGCGGCAAGAAGCAGAAGATCGTCGCCAGGATCAGCTCAGGCTGCTGTAGCCAAGCCACCTATAGGTGGCACAAGTGGCCGCGGTAGCGGCAACGTCAAGTCCGCTTTGAGCGGCTCACAAGATTAAAGCCCCCGGCTTTGCCGGGGGATACTTACTTCCCATCCGGAAACCCATTATTTAAGCTTCCTAAAGGGTTGTTTTTTATACCAGATACAACGGTTCATGGGGGACAGTATCGGCCGACAGCAGGGATCGGGCGGCCGAGTGCTCCAGATGCAGTTTTCGACAAACACCTCACCCTCAAAACCCCCCTCCATTATGGCGTCCAGCGACTCGTTTACAACCGTAGCCGGGCCAACACCAACAGATTGAAACTGAGCACCGAGAGATGCACATACTGCTGGAAGTGCTCCCATCCCTTCCAGGTGCAACGATCCGCTCCGAAGACCCGTTTGAGCATCGAGATACAGCCTTCGATTCCAGCCCGAAAGCGCCTCAACTGCTTGTAAACCCAGCTGGAGCGCACCATATCGGTGACCTTCAGCCCTGCCTTTTTGGCAAAGGCCACGTCCTGGATTCCTTGCTTCTTGGCCCACCTCAGATTGTTCTGAGTGGCAAATCCCCCGTCGAAGCTGGCTTGGCGAGGATAGCGCCCGTAGAGCTGATGCTGACGCTCCAGCATCGGCTGCATTTGCGCCTGGTCGGCGGGATTGCCTTGCGTGACCAGACAATCGACGATCAGTGAGGTCTTGCCGCAAGTCAAAAAGATCTTGTGACCGAAAACCGTCTCGCGTCCCCCGGTCTGGATAATGTCGCTATGCTCCTCAAAGATCGAGACCACCTTCTCAGCGGCCGGAACCTTCTGGCCCTGCAGGACGCGCCGGTCGGTCTGATCGATGACTCGTCCCAGTAGATCCAGATAGTGACGCAGCTGCTGGAGAATCACCTCAGATTCGATCCCCTGCCAACCAGCAGCGCTCTCCAGAGCCTGACAGCCATAGCCATAGGTCTGGCCCGACACCTTGACCAGATCTTGGTAGAATTGGCGCCGATTCTGGCCCCGGCTGTTGCGGATGTTCGTCACTCGCCTCTTGGCCCTCCGACAATGATTGTGGTAGACCACCGGGTAGTGCTCAGCCAACTTCCCCAACAGGGCTGTCACCTTACGCACCGAATCGTACAAAAGCTGAGAGTCCAAGGGATGGCGGATGTCGCTCTCGACAGCTGTGGCATCGACCCGGATCTTGCGGCCCTTCTCCAACCCCTCTGCTTTGGCCCAACCCACCAACACCCGAGTGATTCGTTGCCAGGTCGAAGCTTGAATCCTCGAGATGTTCTCTTGAAGACAGCTCTTGCCTGGAGACCATCCTAGAGGCAAACGGCAGAAGGCCCGGAAGCTCGCCGAGTCGTCCACATGAAAGGCCAGCTTTTCATAGGACAATCCGTGCCAATTCTTAATCACAGCACAACGCACAACTTGCTCAGCGCTCAGACCCGGAGAGCCATTGCAGGGATCGGCCTTGTCAGACAGATCTTGTAAAACCCAGTGCAGGATCTCTGGATTGTTATCCAGGATTCGGGAGATCATCTGCAACTCGTCACCCAGCCGGTGATCCGGCCAAAGTGGCGTCAGTGGCATCTGATTCTCTCTGTTTTTTCGCATTTTCGGAGCTCCGTGATTGCCGTAAGTCTTTTTGTTTCAGTGGTTTGATACTCTTACTGTAACAAAAGATGCTGACAAAATCGGAGCTCGAAAATGTGGTCTTTCCTCTTTATTTCCAATCACTTACAGGCGAGCGGATGGGAACTAACTAGGCTATCAGCTGGTCCCAGCTGGCCTCATAGCTACCCGTTCTGGCGGCTCCGTTGCAGCGGGCCCGGTGATAAAACGCCTCTTGAGCCGACTCTCTGTTTGCGGAACCACCACCCCAGGAGGCAAGTGCCGACGCCTGAAGGGCCCGCCCATAGGAAAAGCTAAGTTCCCAGGGAAAGGAGCCCAGAGCGTTCATTGCGTTTAGATTCCGGGTAGCTTCAACCTCGCTTTGCCCGCCTGAGAGAAAGACAACGCCCGGAACGGCCGCGGGAACGTGACGCAAGAAACAGCGTGTCGTTGCTTCCGCAATGTTCTGTTCTGCCGCCTGTTCAGGGCAGTCCTTTCCTGACAAAACCATGTTCGGCTTGAGGCAGATTCCCTCTAGCTCGACACCGTGAAGGTGAAGGGCGGAAAAAACCGCTTCCAGGGTCTGGCCCGTTACTTCCTCACAACGGCCAATCGAGTGGGGCCCGTCCATGAGCACTTCCGGTTCCACAATCGGAACCAGGCCGGCTTCCTGGCTGAGCGCCGCAAAACGCGCAAGAGCATGGGCATTAGCATCAATGCAGCGGGTGGAAGGGATGTTTTCTCCGATTGTGATCACCGCTCTCCACTTGGTGAAGGTGGCCCCCAGCTCCCGGTACTCCTCGAGACCGGGCCGCAAACCATCGAGACCTTCGGTCACCTTCTCTTCGGGAGCGCCTGCCAGGGCTTTGGCACCTTTGTCCACCTTGATTCCAGGCAGGATTCCCCGCTCTGTCAGCAGCTTCGGAAAGGGGATTCCGCGGTCTGTACTTTGCCGAAGTGTCTCATCGAAGAGAATCACTCCACTGATGAATTCGCTAGCCCCCTCTGTTGTGAAGAGAAGCTGCCGATAGGAACGACGGTTGTCCTCGGTCGACTCAACGTCGATACTGTCAAATCTCTTCTGGATCGTGGGACTGCTTTCGTCAGCAGCTAGAATGCCCTTTCCGGGAGCTACCATCTGCCGGGCAACGGCAGCCAGACTCTTCGAAATCATGTGGTTTTTCTCCTTTCCAATTCTCCCCAGACTGCTACTTTCTGATTCTAGAACCCAGAACCCAGAGCCCAGAACCGAGAACCCAAGTACAGCGCCCATGATTCTATCAGCCTTCTGGAAAAGTCGTTGTTGCTGGGCTAGTATTTGACCACAGGAGGTCAGGATCTTTGGATTTCTCAGATCTCACACTGGGCGTCGAAGAAGAGTACCAGATCATTGACGGAGACACGCGGGAACTGACTTCCTATGTCGGCGACGTTCTCGAGCAGGGAGCGGTCCTCTTCAGGGACCAGGTGAAACCCGAGCTGCTGCAGTCACAGGTTGAGATCGGTAGTCATGTCTGTCGCAACATCCGCGAGGCCCGTCAGGAAGTGACACGCCTGCGGAGCATGGTCTCGGAGATCGCTGAGAGAAACGGATGCAGGATTGTTTCTGCCGCAACTCATCCGTTTTCTCGCTGGCAGGACCAGATCATTACCGAGAAAGACCGTTACAAGGCACTCCTCAGCACCATGAAGGTGATCGCTCAGCGCCTTCTGATTTTTGGCATGCACGTACACATTGGGATTCCCGACCGCCAGATGCGAATTGACGTGATGAACCAGCTCACCTATTTCATGCCGCATGTTCTCAGTCTTTCCACCTCGTCTCCGTTCTGGCTGGGGCAGTACACCGGCCTCAAGTCTTACCGCAGCGTGATCTTTGAAGACCTTCCTCGAACTGGGCTTCCCGAACACTTCGAGACGGCGGCGGAGTATGACCAGTTTGTGGATATTCTAGTCAAGACGAAATGCATAGATGAACCGACCAAGATTTGGTGGGACATCCGCCCCCACCCCAAGTTTCCCACCCTAGAGATTCGTGTTTGCGACGCGATGACGCGCGTCAATGACGCCATTGCCGTAGTGGCTCTGCTTCAGGCATTGGTGGCCAAGCTAATTCAGCTTCGTCTGAACAATCAGACCTGGCGACAATATCGCAGAGCTCTGTTGGAGGAGAACAAGTGGCGGGCCATCAAGGACGGTCTGGATGGGCATCTCCTTGACCTCGGGAAGACACAACAGGTTCCCACCCGATTCCTGATCGAAGAGATGCTGGACTTCGTAGATGATGTAGTGGACCCCCTGGAGTCTCGCCAGGAAATAGAGCGGGTACGCGACATACTCAAAGAGGGCACCAGCGCAGACCGCCAGATCCAGACCTTCGAACGCACTGGTAGCCTGAAATCCGTCGTCGATATGCTGGCCGACGAAACGATGAAGGGCTGCTAGCGACTCAGTGCTTTCCTGAATCCTTCTCCAGAACCAGTGCGGTCGGCTCGCTCCTACGGCGCAGAAACGCAAGCAAAGCAAGCGCCGCCAACCCGGTCAGAGGCAGCCACAGGACAGCAGGCTGTTCTCCTATTGTGCCGGAGTAGCTCTGAACCCCCGCCCCGGCGTCCAGCTCCCGGCCGAGGGCCCATCCCTCCAGCCTGAAGTCCTCTTCCATCAGGCTATCAACGGTGGGGATGGCCCGGGATGCCGATGTGGAGTCCTGAAGCCGGCAGAGCAGGTCCGGCTGAAGGGGATTTCCTGCTTTCATCTCCGGCTCCAGTTGAGCAGGCGGAACATCGAGCGTCGTTGGAACCGGGACCGCAGCCTTGCTCTCAGTGGCCTCTTCGAGAAGCACGTTTTCGTCAGATGCCACGATCGTCCCATTGACCAGCTGGGTGACCTGGGGATCTCGGGAGAGTGGGAGCTGAGCCAGCTCAGCACTGCCCCGACCCGACGAAGCCGCCATGTCCGAAACTTCGTCAAGTCCCGGGAAGAGACCCTCGCTGACGGGCAAGTTGACCGGTGAAGTAAGGCCGAACTCGGCAAGACTCACAACGGGATCTCTCGATTCGATCGGCAATTCTCCAAGCTCTATAACACTTGGGGAAACGAATCTTCGAGAATACTCTTTCTCCGGGGACCGGGAACTGTAGGGTCCCAGTTCAGCTGCAGCGTCTGTCGAAGACAAGTTCACCACAACGCGGCGATGAACCGCACCGGAGACCCGGTCCTCTTCGACCATTGGTTCGGGTTCCGGAGTAGCAACCAGAACCTGAGCGCCGCGCAATTCGACAACACCGTGGGAGGGCTGCACAGTGATACTGTGCACATCGATCGCGATTCCGTCCCCGGGGTCCAGAGAAACTACCGTCGGAAAAGGCAGATGTGAGTCGGCGACGGACAGTTTCAGAGCCAGTTCTCGACTCTTAGGTGCATAGTGCAAGGCTTTCTTGATCGCATTTTGAGCGTCTCCCCAGCGCTCTGCCGCTAACAACTCTTCGCCGAGTCGGGCATAGGCCTCTCCCTCTCCAAAAAGGCGCCTCAGTTCGGCAAAGGCGCTGTCCGCCTCACCGAGTCTGACCAGCGCAGTAGCCAGTTTCTCCCGGGCCAAGACGGACCCGGGTTCCAGTTCCAGTGTTCTCTCACAATAGGTGCGCGCGGCTTCCCAATCGTTGACACCAGCCGAGGCCTGCGCCAGCGCCAGCACGAGACTTTGACTGTCCGGATAAGAGGCATACGCCTCGTTCAGAGCCTCCAATGCCTTCCCATAATGTGCCCGCTGCAGATGGATCCTGCCCAGAAGGGCCAAGTTGGGTGGTGATCGGTCCAGGAGCAAGGCCTGCTGTACGTGATAAAGGGCAGAGGAAGTGGATCCCAGTTTCTGCCAGATTAGGGCAAGTCCCGCCTCGATCTCGGGATCTGTGGCCGGAAAGGAACGTATTCGATTCAGCGCTTCGAAGGCCTCAACCAGATGGCCTTCTCGGATGAGAAGCCGGGCCAGCTGTTTGCCAGTTCCAGATTCTCGGGCTCCTGTTCAATCCGAGCCACAATCCTCCGGGCCTCGAGACTCATGGGGGCTGCAGGTTCTTTGTCTACGATGGTCCTGATTCGGTTGGCCTGCGACGAACGGTACACCGTTTTCAGGTATTTGGATATCTTCGCAGGTGTGACCTTCTGGTAGGGATTTTTGGGCGCCTTCGATGAGGACTTCAGGTCGGCTGCCAGGGGATGAGCGGGCTGTGCTGACTTGGGTCCGCAACCTTGCCCAAACAGACCAAGCAAGCCGACCGCAGTCACTACTTTCCGGAAGCGAGTTTGTTTGATCAAGGTATTCCTCGTCTCCCGTACTAAGAGCTGCTCAATTAGTTCCCGCCAGGAGCGGAAGGAGTTCTCTGACGAGGCCGATGATGGCCGGGCCCGCCACAACAGCAAAGATGGCCGGAAAAATGAAGATGACAAGAGGTACTACGATCTTCACGTTCATTTTTGCAGCCTTCTCCTCGGCCCTCTGCCGTCTCTTCACTCTCAATGAATCTGAGAAGATGCGGAGAGAATCGGCGATGCTGGTTCCAAAGCGGTCCGTCTGAACCAGGCTTGCGACCAGCGCCCTGACGTCGTCCACCCCTGTTCGTGCGGCCAAGTTACGAAGTGCCTCGGGGCGTTTCCAACCCGCGCTGACCTCCAGATTATACAGATGCAGTTCATCGGCCAGGTCTGGATGTGGGACGCGAAGTTCCTGACCGATTCGTTGCAGGGCCTGGTCCAGACCCATCCCGGCCTCCACACAGACGACGGCAAGGTCCATCATGTCGGGAAGCGCCATCTGAATGCGCTCCTTGCGCTTTGAGATGCGCATGCGAAGCCAAAGGTCGGGAAGGACCATTCCCAAAATCACAGGCATCATGATCCCAAGCAAGGGGTTGGAAAAGGTCACTCCAAGTAGCGTCAGCCCCAAGAAGGAGACCACACCGGTAACGATCAGGGAACCGTACCAGATCCAGACCGCGTTCTTACCTCGGAAGCCCGCCGTCACAAGGCGACTCTGCTCCTGTGCTCGTTTCTCTTCCGACATCGGGGAGTGTCTTGCCCAGAGGGATCAGAACTTCTGAAACCCGTTCACCAAGCGCTTCGGTCTCTTCCACTGCCCGATTTTCCTGCAAGACGCGTTGGCGGAGACCGACGCCCCGTCTCAAGATTCCGGAAAGAAGCAAAAAGACACCGATGAAGAAAAGCGCACCGGCAACCAGTAACAGAATTGTAATATCCATTTGTTACACCCGAATGCTGACGATCTTTCGGATAATCATGAAGCCAACGAACTGCATTACCAGAGCCACGGCGATGAAGATGTGGCCCAAGGGATCGTCGAACAGTCGCCTCATGTAAGAGGGGTGCATAAGGTAAAACAGCAGACCGGAAACAGGAGGCAGAGCGGTCAGAATGATCAGCGAGAGTCTTCCTTCGGCGGTGTAGATTCGAATCTGCCGATAAATCTTAAAACGCTCTCGCACTACCATGGCCAGATTGTCCAGGATCTCTGCCAGGTTCCCGCCGGACTGAGTCTGAATCTGCATCGTGGTTACAAAGATGCGTACATCGGGCAGCGGGACACGCACAGACAGGTTGTCAAGGGCCTCTCTCAGAGGAAGCCCAAGATTCTGCTGCTCGTAGAGAATCCGAAACTCCTGGTTCATAGGCTCCGGCATCTCGTCGGAGATTAGCTCAAAGGCCGAGGAAACGGCGTAACCGGTCCGTACAGCTCTCGCCAGCATGTCCATGGCATCTGGAAACAGCTCTTCGAACCTGTGGAAGCGGTGGCGGCGGCGGAAGCCTACATAGAGGGACGGTGCAGTGACCGCGAGAATGGCCACGGTGATGGAGACGACAAACGACATCCCCACCAGAAACGTCAGTACATACCCTCCCAGTGCAAAGATAACCGAGATCATGGCCATGAATGCAGGCCGCAAATCAATCCCCGCCTGCTGCATGTACAGGTCGATCTCATTGTAGAGCGGCATCCGGAGGAAGAGTCTCGCCACGAAAGGAAGTTCTGAGGCCACCTCTTCACGGACTAGCGAAACGCCGTCTTCTGCCGGAGCATGGAACGAGCTCTGCTGAATGGATCGCAGTCTGATACGGAGGCGCCTTCGCTCTCCTGGAGCCTGGACCAGAAAATAGAAAAGCACAGTCGTGAGAGCAAAGACTCCGAGAAACGAGAGAGAAAGCAGTACCCAAACTGGCATCGATTCTCCTTAGATGGCCTTGCGGCGGTCCGTCTTCACCTCGAAAACCTCGGAAGGCAAGCGAACGCCATATGCATAAAGCCGATCTGTAAACTTGGGACGGAGACCGGTCGAAGAAAACTCACCCAGAACTTTGCCGTTGTCGTCGTAACCTTTTCGCTCGAATGTGAAGAGATCCTGCATCGTGATCACCGGGCCTTCCAGCCCAGTGATTTCAGAGATGCTGGTCAGTTTTCGCGTTCCATCCGGCATTCGGTTTACCTGAATAACCATGTTGATAGCGGAGGCGATCTGATAGCGCACAGCTTTATCGGGAAGGTTCAAGTTGGCCATGGAAACCATGGTCTCAAGCCGACTCAGCGCATCTCGCGGGCTGTTTGCGTGAATCGTTGTCAGTGAGCCCTCGTGACCTGTATTCATGGCCTGGAGCATGTCAATCGCCTCTTCTCCGCGCACCTCCCCGACGATAATCCGGTCGGGTCTCATTCGCAGGGCGTTGATGACCAGCTGCCTTTGCTGAATCGCTCCTTTTCCCTCGATGTTGGGAGGACGAGTTTCCAGCCTCACACAATGCTCCTGACGGAGTTGCAGCTCCGCGGCGTCCTCAATCGTGATGATTCTCTCGGTGGCTGGAATGTGAGCTGAAAGTATATTGAGCAGGGTCGTTTTTCCAGATCCGGTACCGCCCGAAACCAAAATATTCAGTTTGCCACGCACGGTGGCGGTCAGCAGCATGAGCATCTGACTGGTCATGCTCTCGTTCGCCACCAGCTGATCTTCCGTCAGCGGATCCGTTCCGAAGCGCCGGATAGAGACCACAGGACCGGTTAAGGAGAGCGGAGGTATGATGGCATTGACTCGAGACCCGTCCGCCAGGCGAGCATCGACCATGGGAGAGGATTCGTCGACCCGGCGGCCCACCCTTGAAACGATACTGTCAATGATCCGGCTCAGGTGATCATCGTCGTCAAACTCGACGTCGGTTAATTCGAGAATTCCACGCCTCTCAATGTAAATCTGATGGGCACCATTGATGAGGATGTCCGAAATCGATTCATCCTGCAAAAGGATCTCGAGCGGTCCCAGTCCAAAAATCTCATTGAGCAGTTCCTTGGTGAGACGTTCACGCTCGACGTGAGTGAGTGGCGTACGTTCGCGAGTGAGTCGCCCCGCAATGAAGTCGCCTAGCTGGCGCCGAGCTCGCTCGTCATCCAGCCGGGAGATGCTCTCAAGATCAATCTCGCGAAGGATCTGAGAGTGCAGAGCGGACTTAATCTTCTTGTATTCGCTCGCAACCCTATTCCCACTATCTTCAGCCACTTAAAGTTCCTCTCAATTGGGGAAGAGACCCAGGAAACCTTTCTTCTTGGACTGAACCACGCCTGTCAGACCCTGGGCCAGTTTTCCATAGTCGGCCGCCAGTCCAGTGTTGTTCAGAGAAACCAGTGGAGTTCCAGAGTTAATTGCCTCGATCGCTGCCCGGAAATCATCACCCAGCTTCCACTTGATGGGCCGCTCCAGAGTCTTCTCGATGTCGGTATGCGAAAGCTCTGTGCGACTGTCCGCACGGTTGAGCACCAGATGCGTTTTTTGATTGAGTTCATCCCGAGACATAATCGTCTCCAGGTAGGAGAGCAGCCGGTGGGTTCTCCATACCGCCGGGAGTTCCGGGGTCAGGACAACGAGTATGTCCTGAGAGACATGGTCCATCGAATCCAGGATCTCCTCGCTGGGGAATCCGGGGAGGTCGACGATCACATGGGCATAGGCCTGTCGAGCCACGTCGAGCAGGGTATCGATGGCATCCCTCGTCAGCTGCTGTCCGGACAGGAAATCTCGTGCCCCGGGGAGTACGGCCAGTCCCTTTTCGGTCGAGACATAACTCTCCAGAAGAACCGGATCGAGCCGGTCGACGTTGGCCAGCACATCCGTCACGTTGAACTCGTTTCGAAGATTGAGATAGGGAGTCGCATCCCCTACGGGCCGGCTCAAGTCAATCATCACAACTCGGGCGCTCACCAGTTTTGTCATCGACGTGGCCAGATTAATTGCCACCGTGGTTGTCCCGACTCCCCCTTTTCCAGACGTTACCCAGTGGATCCGACCAGTTTCTTTGACTTCTTTATCGCGGAACTTGTGGGTCTTGAATCGCTCGATCGCCTGGCTCAGCGCCTGTTCAGAGATCGGTTTAGGCAGGAATTCCCGAGCCCCCGCTCTGACCGCCTCAATGATCACCATGGGATCTTTGGCTTCGGAGAGCGCCAGCAACCAGGTGTCCGGTACCCGGGAGCGCAGCACTGTCAAGGCATCCGTAGTCTTTACGAGTCCCTGGGCCTCGAGAATGATGATGTCCGGATTGGTCCGAACGAACCGGTTAAACGGACTGGCCTTTGATTCCGAGGCGTATTCTGTCGTCTCGGCAACGACTTCAACACCTGGCTGTGCGGCAAGTTTCTCTTTCAGTTCTTGAAGGCCTTTTGCCCCCGCAACAAGTCCGATACTTACCTTCAAGTCAGTCATAGTTTCCTCATTCTTTCATCAAGCCGGCGAGGAGAGATTGACGGATTCTAGAGAAAAACCTCGTGCATCCAGGGTTCCCAAATCTCCACCCTCAGGATCCTCCGGATGTCGGTTCGGCTTCCTTCTTTCCGACTTTCTGATCCCACAGGTCCGTGTCCATGAAGGGAAGCGGAAAATCCGGACCCTCAGGCAACTGATCTGCCTCCAAAGCATTCACCAGGCGAGGAGTCACAGTGACCAAAAGTTCTGCGTTGCTTCGGTCGACCGCCCAGCTCTTGAACAAGTACCCAAGAACCGGAATATCTCCCAACAGGGGAACCTTGCTGACCGACTTCAGAAGGCGATTGTCCAGAAGCCCGGCAATGGCAAAGCTCTGTCCGTCTCTCACTTCGACCTGCGTCCGGGCACGGCGCGTAGACAGGGCCGGGATCAGAAACCCAGAAATGTTCACGGCATTGGCAAAATCGAGTGAACTCACCTCCGGCTCCACCGTGAGCCGAATCAGCCCGTCCAACTGGATTTCCGGAGTGAAGTTCAAGCGAATGCCAAACTCACGAAACTGGATGCTGAGGGCAAAGCTCTGTCCACCTTGAACCACAGGAAAAGGAAACTCGCCACCGGCCAGGAAACTCGCCTCCTGGCCGTTCAACGCCAGAATGTTGGGTTCGGCCAGAATCTGGAGCAGATTCTGGGCCTCGAGAGCCCTGATCGTCATCCCCAGATTGATATCTGTCCGGAACACGAAGAGGTTCAGAAGATCAACCAGACGGAATTGTCCCTCGGAGCCCTGGAGAGGGGCTCCAATTACCCCCCTGACGCTTCCAGAAATAGAAGGCGGCGCAAACTGCTGGGTCGACGACTGACCGAACGTGTTTCCTGCTCCAGTGCTGAAAATGTTCACCCCAAACTCACTTTGCAGGTTCCGGTCTACTTCTGCAAAACGGACCTGCAGCAGCACCATGTCACGGTTTTCGGCCACCCCCAGAAGGTTGACCACGCTGGTACTCTGCGTGGCGGCTACTGCCGCGGCCCGGGACACGGCGACGGGGCTTGACACCGTTCCCGTTAAAACCAAAGCACCCCCTGTCTGACTGACCTCAATCGGCTCGTCCGGAACAATTCTCTTGACGACTTCTCGGGCTCTCGCCAGATCGAGAAGCACTTGGAGGTCAAGGTTCGGGGCTGTTCTTCCTGAGTCCACAGGATCAGGCTGACAATTCCCGCCCGCAGCCCGTGAATCAGGACCTGTTTTTCGGTAATGATTATAGCCGACGCAACCTGGGGGTTCGATACGGACACCCTCCGCAAAGGTTCGTCAGAGTTGACGATCAACGATTTTCCCAGCAGGACTCTCAGCTTCGGCGGTTCCATGCCCGCCTGGCTGGCCTCCAGGGCCAGGGAGGCCGGCACCAGGGAGACGAGAAGCATCCCGCTGAGGAGCAGGGTCGTACTACGTACCTTCATTAGCTACTCCTTCTAGCCCGCTCAATGAGCGAAGCTCAAATCCCCGGTTTTCAACTGCCGAACTTTGCCCTAGACCCGTAAGGAGTCCCCCCGGCTCTGCCGGGGAGGCAGCCAGAGTTTGACAGTTCCGGGAATAGGTGAAAAAACTCCCTTCCGTGAGCCGAGCAAAGCATCACGAAAAGGAGTTTTATGAGTAACTACCAGAGCTTACAGCATACAAAATGGGAGTGTAAGTACCATGTGGTGTTCATCCCCAAGTACCGCAAGAAGTTGATTTATGGGGAGCTGCGCAGACATCTCGGTCAGGTGCTGCGACGGTTGGCTGGGCAGCAGGAAAGCTTGATTGAAGAGGGCCACCTGCTGCCGGATCACGTGCACGGGATGATCTCGATTCCGCCAAAGTTTTCTGTGGCGCAGGTGATCGGGTACATCAAAGGGAAAAGCGCCATCCACATTGCGAGGAACTTTTCAGAGAGTCGGCGTAACTTTGTTGGACAGCACTTCTGGGCTCGCGGATACTTCGTATCGACGGTGGGTCGGGATGAGAAAGTGATTCGTGAGTATATCCGGCGGCAAGAAGCAGAAGATCGTCGCCAGGATCAGCTCAGGCTGCTGTAGCCAAGCCACCTGTAGGTGGCACAAGTGGCCGCGGTAGCGGCAACGTCAAGTCCGCTTTGAGCGGCTCACAAGATTAAAGCCCCCGGCTTTGCCGGGGGATACTTACTTCTGGCTCTGATTATTATCGTTAAGCTGCTGCTGCCCCTCACCTTGCGCCTGGCCCTCAGCCTGGCTCTCAAATTGGCTCTCAAATTGAAGAGTCTTACGACTACCACCTTGGATCAGTTCGACCTCGAAATGCTTAACCTTCGGTGCCGGTGGTGGCGGCGGTAGTGCCCTCCTGACAATCCGTGACCGCGGTGGCGGGGGTTTGCGTGGTGCTGCCCCCAAATACAACTCACTTCTCTGGGTGGGCTTGGGATCTGCTGTCTCCAGATCGAGAGGATTGCGAAGCGCCAAGCGAATCCGGCCGTCGATTGTGGCCAGCGTTAACTTCTGGGCTTCCTCCGGGGTCAGCAACATCGTTACCACCGGGACGCTCTGGGGTTTACCTGCCGAATCGTATTCGACGTTCTGCCCTGCAGAGAGGACCTGCACGTTCTCTAAGACAATCTTGGAAACATCGATCCCGGACCCCTTGACCGAACCACTCAGGATGATATCCACTCTGGTTCCCGGCAGAACGAAGCCAGCTACGCCGGCCACGTCATCCACCCTCACGACCAGTGCCCTCTTGCCCTCCGGGATGGTGGCTGCCAGCCCGGCACCGCTTCCTTTAGCGGTGAGCTTGGCTTCCAACAGAGGCTCGTTCTCCTGTATGGGGAAGAGTACTCCGCGACCAAGCAACTCATCGGTGGTCGTGTGACTCCCGGCCAGCGGTTCTCCAGGCCAGTCAATGACCTTGAGGTGCTGGGGTTCGATCGGAATACCCACTGGGAGCACCTGGGCCGCTATCACGATCTGGTTGGTCGGAAGATCTTCCTCTGGTTGTATTCGCGAATTCAACTCGCGATAAATCAAATACGTGACCACTGCACTCAGACCCAGTGCTACTAAAGCCAAAACCAACATCCGGGTTCTCTGCATTCTGACTCCTTCGGCTTTTCAGCCCACCTCACAGATGGAAAAAACTAATAACAATCCCGAAAGGCGTTCTCGATCCAAATCTGACCAGAGAGTTCCCCAGTTTCCCAGGGTATTCTCACAGTCCCAATCAAATTCAACCTGATGGCGTCGCAAAGGCAACCGCCTCAGACAAAGAAGCCCGACCGTTCCGCAGATTGGTCGGGCTCGATGTACTTTGCAGACTTCCGCTTAGGGTCCCACTCTGGGATGGGTGAACCCCCTCGCCTTTAGGCGAAGCCTTCAGGAGGCTTGGGGTACTATTCTGGTGTGACGGAGTACCGAAGAAGCTCGCATGCAGTATTTCGGCTGAGATATCACTTTGTGTTCATCACGAAGTACCGCAAGCCAGCTCTTCGTGGGGATATTGGGAAAGAGGTGCGGGACTTGACGCGAGAGATCTGCCGAACGCTGGACATCGAGATTGTGAAGGGGCATGTACGACCCGACCATTTTCGGGTCACTGAGTAGTAAGCCTGCGAGCGGAGCGAGGTCTTTAGGCGACTTCAGTCGCACGTCGAATCCACCGCCTTCAGGCGGTGGAGAGTGGGACCCTTCTCAAGTAGCCTGAGTAAGCGCGCTGATCATACGAGAGAACACGCTTGTAACAGATCCCGAAAGACCCAGACCAAACGCGGCTACGGCGATTGCAATCAGCACAAGCATGATCGCATATTCAACCGTGGTCACACCGTGTTCGTCGTCGCGGAGCTGCCTGAGAAGTTGTCGTAAAGCCTCAATCATGTGCACGATAAACCCTCCTTAATTGGTTGTGCTAAACGAGACGTTGCTACTATTGCCCCTTCTGATCCAATCCACTTGTGATTTGGCGCACATTCTTCAAGGGGAGGGTGTGAAAACCGAAGAATTCAACTGGACGCGAGAATACGAGACACCCGCAGATCATCAGTTTCTTCTTCCCCCGACCCATGTCGACTAAGCGTACGACAAAAACACTAAAGTTCCCGCTATCGTACAGACTGACCGTCAAAAAATCAATTGAAAAGTCCTGGCAGTCCGGACCCCTTTCTCGCCTACGCCACTGCTTTCGGATGCGAATTGCGGGGTCAGACGGTTCCTGGAACTACTCAATCTTCTCGAAGACCGCAGCGACATCATCGATAAAGAGGAGATTCCAGTTTTGACTGGCGATCGCCCAACCGTAGAGGCGATCCCCTCCCGGGTCGCTTCTGCTCAGAAAGAGATAGCGGATCCCGTAAGGCTTGAGGCGCTCCTCCCATTCTGAATCTCCAAAGACCGCAAAATAGTCCTGTACCAGATGGGACTCAAAGAGGTGAACCCGGCCATCAATGAAGGAACTTTGTTGAGGCCAGAGTCTCCAGATCAAGAAATCACCGAAAATCTGTGGATGGAAGAAATTCCCTTGCAGCGAAGCAGATTCAATGAAATCGACCGCCCGGGCTGGAGTGGATGGCTCCCAGAGAGGCTTTTCCTTCAGTACTGGGTAGACCCAGGGAGAGGCTCCAATGACGACAACAACCATCAGGACAAGAAAAACCACATTCAACCGCGGGTGGCCGGCTGCGGATGTCCCTCGGTGGAGCTGTGATCGACTGAAAGCGGGGAACGAGCTCAGTTGCCTGGCAATAAGAGGGGGGGAAACAATCGCGAACCAGATGGCGTTTCGCAGTGCGGAGAAGCCAAAGATCGAAAAAACCAGGAAGAGGATCAGATCAAGCGAGCCGGGGCGCCGCTTCACGAGAAGAACCAGAGTTGTCGCCGCCAGAGGCACGTAGAAACCCAGCAGACCTGTCCAGTCCAGAATCTGGGGAGCCTGCCACTCAGTGACGAATTGCTGCGACGGAGGATCGCTCAAGACCGCCAGAATATCCCCGTAGAGTCGAAACCCGACAGGGTTCACTAGAGTAGCTGCTGCTGCGCCAGCCCCGATGAGGGTCAGCTTCCGCAGGCGCCCGGAGAATTCCGGCCCCTCTCCCCGAATCGTGGCGATCAGCGCGTCCAGCCAGAATATCCCGATCAACCCCAGGCCCAGAGGGAATCCGCCGTGCAGATTGACCCAGGCTGCCGTCAACACGGGCAGCAACCATAGTCGATCGCGGTCTCTCCACCTGGATTCGCTCAGCAGCTGATAGAAGAATGCAAAAAGCAGAATGGAGAAAACCTGGGGCCGCACATTGCTGTAGATCACCAGGGGAACGATCAAGACGAGGGAGATCAGGGCGCAGACACGGGGACCGCGGAGTTCGCGAAAGCAGAGGGAATAGACACAGAGAAGGGCCAGCGCCAGCAACACAGCGTTGCCTGACACGATGAGCCGGAAGCCGCCGATCATGTAAAGGGCATAGAAGAAGATCTCGGCCAGCCAGCTCTGCAGGAGAAACGGCTTGCCGCTGGAAGTGAAGGAAAAAATATCAGTCTGGGGTAGCGACCAGGTCGTCACGATCACTTCTCCCATCTTGAGGTGCCACCAGAAATCGAGCAGGCGAAGCGGGGTACCGAAGGTGACCACAATCAAAAAGACAAAAGGCAGAAGAGACCACAGATGCCCGATCTTCAGCCCGCCCTTCGAGTCGAGTAGCACACCCTCACGGTTTAATGGTACCGGCATGGTTCTCATCGAGGTAGTCAACCCGCCGGGCAGAAAGGCCCTGACCAGGCCGGGAGTCTCTGCGTGAACCCGCGACGGAGGCTTCTCATGGACAGCCTGGTTCTACCCGTGGCAGGGGTTGCGGTGGTTCTTTTCCTCCTTTACCTATCGCTCTGGAAATCAGGACAGGACGACCTGCTTCCTGACTTCCTTCCATTCTATGCAGCAGGCCAGCTCATCCGGACCGATCCTGGGAGTCTCTATGATCCGAGCGCCCAGCTGGAAGCTCAACAGGCAGCTGCGGGTATTAGGCCGGAAAGCTTCCTTCCTTTCGCCTATCCGCCAGTCACCGCGGGACTATTCGCTCCCCTGACGCTTCTCTCCTACCAAAACGCGTATCCTGTGTGGGTCCTGATCAGTCTCATCATGCTGGGCCTGAGTATCTATCTTTGCTCAGACAATTTCCAGCTCGGCCAAGAGGGTCGACGCTTCTTGGCGCTAGCAACGATCGCCCTTTTCCCCGTTTACATCGCTCTGGTCCAGGGCCAGACCGCCACTCTCATGCTGCTCCTGTTTACCCTGGCCTTGGTGGCCTTGCAGAGAGGCCATGAATGGCAAGCGGGTGTCTGGGTCGGACTGCTTTTTCTGAAGCCTCAGTGGCTGTTACTTCCAGCTCTTGTTCTTGTCGGCCGGAAGACCTGGAAAGCCCTTCTGAGCTTGTCCGTTTGTGTCGGTCTATTGTTTCTTGTCGGAATCAGCCTGGTGGGCCGGGAGGGCCTCCACCAGCTTCTCGCTCTTATGCTGGAGATGGCTTCCGGCCGCGAGACCACCGCCCCGCCTCTGCATCAATACAATTTGCGGGCACTGGCGTTCTTCTTTACCCTGGGATCTGCCTTTTGGATTTCCGGTTCTGCCCTGGTCGCCCTTGTCGTGACCGCCACCTGGTGGCGCAGAGGGAACACCCCCTGGCACCTTCCAACCCTCACTCTGGGGATGATCCTCACCTCGCCCCAAGCGAACCCTCACGATCTTGTACTGGTCGTCCCGGCGCTGGCTGTTCTGATTGCAGAATATGAAAGTTCTCTGAGTCTGGTTGCTCTGCTGGCGCTGGTTCTATTTGGCCTACTTCCCTTGCTGACCGTGATGCTGGTCTGGCCCTGGACGGGGCACAGGGTTCCCGTGATGGCACTGGTCAACCTAATTCTGTTTGGCTTTGCTCTTCGGGAAGCCTGGCAGCCTCGTCATGAAAGATAGCACCCTGATCTTCGCGTTAAGTGGTTTCTCTTGCGTCTCCTGGATCGGCGTAAGCGTGTGGCTAAGGAGGAGAAACCGAACGGTCGGCCTGCCCTTCCGGGCCTGTTTCCAGACGGCGGTGCAGGTGTCGCTGGTACTGGGACTTTTCGCGGCCAGCGTTGAGCGCTTCTCCTTCCACACCGAGACGGAGCCCCTTCTCGACTTTGCTCCTCTCTACGCGGGGGGTAGGCTGGTGCTGGACACCCCGGAGAACCTCTATGATCCGAGAGAACAGCTCCGGGTGGAAAAGGAATCGACTCAGATGCCTCTTCAGGAAAACGATTTTCTTCCTTTTCCCTACCCTCCCTTCGTGGCCGTGGCGTTTTCCCTTCCGGCTTCTATTCGACTTCACTTCAGCCTACCGTCTTTTTCTGTTGCTCAATTTCGCCAGTCTCTTGCTGACGGTCTACATGCTCGTCAGTCAGCTCGAACTCGACCAGTCCCGAAGCCAGGCTCTGGTGCTCCTGATCACGGCCTTCTTCCCTGTCTATCTGACGCTGAAGCAGGGACAGCTGTCTCTGATATTCGGATTGCTTCACACCCTGTTCTGGCTGCGATTGTCCCGCGGAAACTGGTCTCATTCGTTTTGGTGGGCCGGCTTCTTGACTGGCAAGCCTCCGCTTCTTCCGGTCCCGGTCTGGACTCTTGCCACTCGTCAACTGTGGAGTCCACTTGTCGGGCTGACCGGAGCTTCGGTGCTGCTGTGGGGACTTCCACTGCTCTGGACCGGCCCCGCTATTCTGTCTGACTACGTCCGCCTCCTGGCCGACATGAGCTCCGGTCGATATGCGAGCATCTCCCTCTCCGCCATGTGCGGAGTGAGGGGTTTGGACCTCTGGCTCGGAGCCGGAAACCTGGTCTGGATTCCGGGCACCCTCCTGCTGCTCACGGCCCTGTGGATCACACGCGGATGGGCTCTCAATCGATGGGGCTGCTGCACTTTGATCCTGTCAACTCTGGTGCTGGCTCCCCATCTCTACCTGCACGATCTGGTTCTGGTACTCCCGGCCCTTGCCATGGTGTTAAAGGAACTGCCTGTAGTCAGGGCTCTGACTTTTTACCTGCTTTTCCTGCTCACTCTTCTCCCCATCCTGACCCTGTCACTGGGAGGGAATTTGGGGCTGCCGGTATCCTGGATTGCCCTGCCGCTGAGCCTCTGCTGTGCGTACTCTCTGACGAGATGGCGGCACTCCGTCTAGCAGCTATTACTGATCGTGATTCTCAAGCTCGGCCCCAGGCCCGAGAATAGAGAGACTCAGCTCAAGGGCTCTTTTTCGGACACCTCGGGCTCGGGCGTCGAGCAGTGTGACCCGATGTCCGTCCGGCTCCACCAGGGTCGGGTGGTAAGAAAACTCGACCGTGTAGACCCGCAGCGGGCCAGTCCAATCTCGAGGAGAGCAGCTGTTCTGACTTCCCAGGGCCTGAAGGCCGAGATCAGAGAACCCAGAGAGTAAGCAATCAGTCTCCCCCTGTAGATTTCCGGCCCCTGCAGCACATGCCCGTGTGAGCCGATCACCAGATCAACTCCGCCGTCAATCAAATCGTGGGCAGCCGCTCTCTGATGTTCACTGGGCGAGAAGTCCCACTCCTCTCCCCAATGGCAGTAGGCCACCAGAAACTCTGCTCCGGCACCTCGGGCCCGGCTGACATGCTGGCGGATCTTCCGCACACCCCTGTCTCGCCAGATTCCCGACCATTCGAGAAAATTGAGCCTGTGGACGGGCAGTTCTCGAGGAGGATACTCTACCTCTTCCGGGCCTCGGATGATCGGGTTTACACCATAGGTATAGGCCAGGATTCCAATCTGGATGCCTCCAACGTCCCTCACGTACGGCTGGTTCAGTTCTTCCAGAGATTCTGCCGTACCGAGGGGTTCCATCCCGCTCCGGCGGATGGTCTTGATAGTCTGACGAAGACCCTCGATTCCCTGATCGAAGGCATGGTTGTTGGCCGTCACCACAACATCCACCCCGACCTCGGACAGCGCTCGGACGTGCTCGACCGATCCGTTGAATCGAACCGAGCCCGGACCGGGTTCCACCGGTTGTGTGTGTACCGGGAATTCGAGGTTGACGACTGCCAGATCAGCATTCCCGATCAATTCCTCCAGCGCCGCATAGCTAAGGCGAAAGTCGTCGTGTCGCTGTTCCCTGTGTTGCATGATGTCGCCGGCGAACAGCAGGCGCACTTCGGGGTCTGCTCGGCGCTCCAGTTGGCCTGGAGAATCCGGCTCACCGGCTTCCATGACCAGCTCGATCGGATTGCTGGCCGGGCCGGAATGGGTAATCACGACTCCAATCCAGACACCCAGGGTGGCCAGAACCAGGTAGGCACAAACGATGTTGGTGATCGTCACGGCGCCTTCGGATGGTGCTTTCAAGGCGAACTCCTCAATCGGTAAACCCGGTACCTCGAGTTTTCGAAAGCGAGTTCTAGACTGGCATGTGATTCAGTGCGCAGAGGCAGGTAGGGAGGAATCTCTTCACCGCGTCTGTCAAAAACAAAGTAATCGGCGTCGGTTTGTACCAAAAGCTGTGCAATCCGCCGGGGCCGGTTCGCCTGGGCATAGGTGCGGTCGAGCTGGTGAACCGCAGGCCATCCCCGATCTCGCAATGCCATCTCATCGGGTGCCGTCACCAGTTCTAGCCGGCGACGCCATTCGGGTACCAGGAAAGGAGCCGAGGCCGGAAACACTTTGAAGTCCACGAAGGCTCCCCGGTTCGTGTATGTCCGGAACTCCTGAAAACCGGGCGGCACAATAAACAGATCTTCCAGTACGGTGCTCGCGACGACCCAATCGAACAACTGCCGGTCTTCTGGAAGCACTGTCCGTTCCTTCCCCGCCTGATCCCGGAGGGTGCCAAGTCCGAGCACAGTCAGCAATATCAGGGCCCCAATAATGAAAACGGTGGCGCGATCAACACGTCTAAAGAAGATCAGCAGGCCGGAAACGACCAGCAGCGCCAGCAGAGTACCGGTCCACTCGACATATACCGTAAGCAGAAACCCCAGGCCGGCCAGAAAGATAATGCGCAGGCTCGTCAAGAACCCAGTGCGGAGGTTGATGGTCTCAAACATCGCCTCCAGGGCTGCCACACTCAGTACCGAGGCCAGGACCACCAGTACCGGGGTCGTCCGACTCAAGTGGAACAGATAGGGCAGGGTGGAGACGTGGCGCCAGGCTTCGGGGAGCAGGTCTCCGTGGAACACCACGAAGGTTCCTGCCAGGAAGGCGTGACCCGCAAGCAGGCCCGCGATTTCGGGAGCGCACTTGACGGACCTCAACTGGGTCAACAGAATCGAACCAACCAGCCCCAGCACGAACAGAAGCACCAGGGTCATGGCGGCACCCGAAGAAGTCAGCTCCAGCGTAAACTCGTGTGAGGTGCGGAAGAGATAACCTTTCTCGATGAGTTCAGAGGCAGGCCAGGATGGCCCCACCGGGGAGCGCAGCAAACCCGCAAGGATCGGCAGGAGTACAGGGGCCGCGATAACGACGGCTGCAAAGAGAATGACCAGCAGAGCGGAAAGCTCGCCCATGGCTACCACGGTCGCGATCCCCAGCACGATGACCGCATGAGCCCCGACTACCGGGTGAGCCGCCATGCACACTCCCAGGAGAACTCCGGTGCGCAGAGGCTTCGCCTCGAGCCAGGCTATGTACACCCAGAGCATTAAGCACAGCGCCAGCCACTGAGTGTGAAACCCGTCTCCAAAAGCCCCGTCGTGTAAACCTCGACCCAGGCCCGGGGCTCGATTCGCAAATGCCAGTACGGCCGCGGCTGGAAGCAGCGTTCCACTTCCCCCAAGAACTCGCAGGAGCCTCCACGCAGCGAGCACGGTGAAAAGGGAAAGCAGAAGCACGATTATATAGAATCCCAGGGCGAGGCCCACGGTGTGTTCCGAGAGCCAGATGACCCCGGCCCACGCCGGAGCATGGAGGATCGAGGTGGTGATGAACAGGTCATCCGGAAACAGCCCATGGTCCAGGAATCTGCGAGCCAGTGGCAAGTACGCAAAATCGTCCACCGAGGGGAAGGCCCGGATCCCATTGGTAGCCCGAAGGACCAGGGTCGTCGTCGTGACCAGCAGAGCGCTCAGCACGTAGGGAAGGCCCACTTTCCGGTCCTCGATGGTCAGACTGCTGGCGTTGTCGAAGAAGGCCCACATAGCGTTGCCCGAGGAAATGTCGGATTTCTCAGAGTCTCAGAACTCTTGCCCTTACTAATACTACGGGTGTCTGCCGATAAGTATATTCAACTGGAGGTCGGCAAGCCTTGTGATCGTACTCGCTCTCCCGCTGGGCCCAGGGCTCAGCACCGCCACAATCGGGACTGCTGGACAATCTATAAGGTACCTGCCACCGTGGTATTTTAGCGAACGGCACCCACATGACACTGACTCGTTCCTCCCGGGCAAGACGGATCTGCATCGCATACTTTGTTGTGGTAGTCCTCTCCTTTCTAGTCTCTTTGACCTGCGTCAATCCCCTTCTCTTCCCAGCCGATTTTATTTCCTTCTACGGAGCCGGATTCATGCTGTCGGATGGCCATGGGGCGGACCTTTACGATGTCGCCCGGCAGTCTCAGCTACAGGAACAACTCCTGGCTGAGACCGGACGCAACATGAGTGGTGCCGTGATCAAGTTCTTCTATCCGGCTGCCTTTGGCTGGGTGTTCCTCCCGCTCACGGCCTTCCCGCTGCTCTGGGCCTACGTGGTCTGGAGCCTCCTGGGGGTCGGCTTCTTGATCGGCTCTATCTACCTTCTCCGGGACCAAACTGCCGGACCGGGACCGGCTCTCAGCGTCCTGATATTGGCCGGTATGAGCTTCTTCCCGATCCTGGAGTGCTTACTGCAGGGTCAGTCCAGTCTCTTCTTCCTGTTCCTGCTGGCCTGCTTTTATGTGCTTTCTGGGGGGAAGCGGGATTTCGTCGCCGGGCTGATTCTGGGAGCCATGTTCCTGAAACCGCAACTACCCATACTCCTCCTCCTGGTGCTGTTTCTGCAGAGAAAATGGCGTGTGGTTGCGGGGTGCCTGGTGTCCGTTCTCCTGCTGGTCTTGATTTCCGTGCTGACGATCGGACCCACTCAACTGCCCGGCTACCTAGCGTCCGCCCCCCAAATCCTGGAAGATCCCGGCATCAGGGTAGAACTGATGCCGAACCTTCGAGGAACTCTTCATCGGGTCGATTCGTGGCTGGGCCTCGGCATGGCGGGAACGACCCTGTGGTGGGCGTCGATCCTGCTCTCGCTCACCTGTTTGCTCGGGTTTGTCCCCGGCTGGCTTCTCAGGCGAGACCGCTCGGATTCTGCTCTTCCTCTCATGATGGCGCAGTCCGTTCTGCTGGGCCTGCTTCTAACACCCCACCTCTTTGCCTACGATCTGGCTTTAGGGGTGGCCCCGTTTCTGATTTTGCTTGCCGAAATCCAGGGTGAGCCCTGGCGCCGGAGGCTGCTGCAGGTGACCCTGCTCATTCACATGAGCGCCTTCTTCCTGAACTTCCTGGTGCCGAAGCCCTGGCTAGAACAGACCCTTTTTGTGGGTCTCGTCTTGACGGTCTGGTTGACCACAAGGTCGACGAAACGAGAACCCCTTTTTACCTGAACCTCATCGATGAAGAAACAGGCTCAGCCTCTTCTCCGCTACCACCTTCTGGCGCTGATCATCCTGATTGGAGTCCTTGGACTGATGGGAATCCGGCTTGTGACCGAATCCGAATACGGGAGCCTGGGCACGCCGGATTTTATCCAATACTGGAGTGCAGCCTCTCTTCTGGTAGATGGGAAAGATCCCTACGATCCCGAACTGCTACGGGCAGTACAGCAGGACCTGGGCCGAACCCAGGCAGAACCCCTGCGAATGTGGAATCCCCCCTGGCTGCTGATAACTCTTTTGCCCGTCTTGGCGTTCGATTTCGGCCTTTCTTCGATGTTGTGGCTGACCATCAATCTAGCTATCATCCTTATTTCCGGTAGCTTCATCTGGCGCTTCTTTGGGGGGCTCATCCGGAGCGGGCATGCTCATTGCCTGGACTACCAGTGTCTCATTCTTCCCTTTTCTTCTGTGTTGGGGCGTGGGCCAGACCAGCTGCCTGATCCTGCTCGGGGTTGTTCTTTTTCTGCAGTCTGACAGGACCGGAAATCCCTGGCTGGGTGCCGCCGGATTGATTCTGATTTCCTGCAAGCCACAGAATGTCTACCTTTTTTGCCTGCTCGTTGCGGTGTGTGTGCTGCGAGAGAGGAATTGGAGGCTGCCCGCGGCCTCCTTAGTTCTACTGGGTGTGGCGGCGGGAACTCTAACTCTGCTCCGCCCCCCCTGGCTAGCCGATTACCTCCGGGCCCTCGAGCAACCTCCCCTGTACTGGGCTACCCCAACCGTAGGCGGGATCCTGAGGGAGTACTTCTCGATTCAGTCCTCGGCAGTTCAGTACCTGCCCCCTCTGGTGATCGGCGGCGCAACGCTGCTCTTGATCTCCAGACAGCCGAAGATTGTGTGGCGATCAAACATCAGCCTGATCCTGCTGGTATCATCGCTCAGCTCTCCCTTTGGGTGGAGCTACGATCAGGTCCTTCTCTTGTTTCCCTGCCTGGAAAGTATCCTCCGGGTTCTTGCCCCAGGACAGACGGTCCCAGGGCGCCGAGTATTGACGATTCTAGTTGTTTTTGGATATTCCGGATCACTGTTCTTATTCAACTTGTTCGGAATCAATGAGGTTCATCGCTTTTGGCTGAACCTTCTTCCCCTGCTTGCCTTCTTCCTGTCCGGTCGCTTGGGAGAAACTTCTCTGCCGCCCGATCGCCAGGAGAATTGCTAGTACTTACGTGGAGATCACGCCATGAGATTACGCACACAGGTCCAGGCCTTCCTCTTGTTTCTTGTGCTCACCTTCCTCGGGTCGAGCCGGGGGGCAGGTGGTGCAAACGATCTGTTTTCCAAGTTCAGGAAAGATCAGAATGTAGCCCGAGTCGTCGTGGGCCAGACTCGACTGGAAGGAGAACTAAGAGGCGGAGAACTCCTGCTGTCTGAGCGAGACGGAACGTGTCAACAACTTTGAGACACTTTGGTGAATAAATTACTGTAGTTTCATCTCAAAAGTTCTCCTTTTCGGGAGGGTTGATCCAGACCGCCTCGGGAAGAGGAGGAGGAACGGGTTTGCCGTTGGGAAATCTCTCCGGGAAGAGTGCATGGGCGGCCTCCAATGTTTGGGATCGATCGCGACGGGTGGTGATGGCGGTGAGGTAGTGCACATCCGCGGGAGTGTGCAGGCCGATACCCGAATGGCGATGGTCGCGGTTATACCAATCGAAGAAATCCCGACAAAAGTCTCTGGCTTGCTGAATGGTGCCGAAACGAGCCGGGAATTCGGGACGGTACTTGAGGGTCTTGAATTGGGATTCCGAGTAGGGATTGTCGTCACAGACATGAGGCCGAGAGTGAGACTTGGTGACTCCCAGATCGGCCAGTAGCAAGGCCAGTGCTTTGGAACTCATCGACGAGCCACGATCGGCATGCAGGGTGAGACCACCCGCTACGATCTCCTGCTTGGAGTAGCTCTGGGCGATCAAGACCTTGGCCAGGCGGGAGCTTTCCTGGGTGGCCACCATCCAGCCCACCACATAGCGGCTGAAGATGTCCAGGATCACGTAGAGGTAGTAATAGCTCCATTTGACGGGCCCCTTCAGCTTGGTGATGTCCCACGACCAGCATTGGTTCGGGCCGGTGGCCAGAAGTTCCGGCTTGGAGTATTGGGGATGGCGGCGCTGGCGACGGCGTTCTCTAACTTCCAGACGTTTGGCCAGAATGCGGTACATGGTTCGAATCGAGCACAAGTATCGCCCTTCGTCCAGCAGCTCCGCCCATACGGCGGCAGGAGCTTTGTCGATAAACTGTCGGCTGTGCAGGACCTCCACAACGGCTTCCCTTTCGGGCGGGCTCAAGGCGCGTGGGGATGCGGCCCGAGGCCGAGGATCCAGCGCCGGCCGTTCGCGCCGAAGTTTCTCCCGATACAGACTCGATGGCGGCAGATCCAGAGCCTGACAGCCGGCACGGACTCCGTGGGATTGTGAGAATCGCAAAGCTTCGTCCATCAGCTCTCGTCTCCGTTCTCTTCGCTGCTCGCCAGAGAGATTCCCAACAGTTGCGAGACTTTTTTTTGGAGATCCAGCATGGCTTCAAACTTCTCGAGCTTGCGTTTCAGCTTCCGATTCTCAGCCTCCACTTGCCTCAGTTGATGATCCAGAGGATTGACCGGCTTTGCCTTTCGTCCCCGCTTGCGAGGGGTCAATGCCTGCAGCGTTCCGTGCTCGCGTTGGCGTCGCCAGGTCTGCAGATTCGACCAGTAAAGTCCTTCTCGGCGCAGTAATGCTCCCACTTCGCCCGACTCTTCGCAGCCATCGGCCTGCTCCAGGACCCGGAGCTTATAGCGGGCTGAAAACCGGCGACGGGTTGCCTTGGCAGGAACTTCCGGGTCGGGTCGCGGCAACGCCTTCTCGGGCTCGGTCCGTCCCGCAGCGATTTTGGAGACCTCTCCCCTCCGCTCCGAGGTTTCCAAAATCCTCAGTTTCTTGTCGCTTCTGTTTTCTATCATTCTGTAATCCAGCTTCTCGCCCTCTACTCTAATTTAGCCGGGAAGAAGTGTCTCACCATTATTGGCACAGAGGGAGACGCTATTGAAATGGCTCTCCGGAACAACCTTGTTGTCAACGTTCGGAGACTCAACCCGGTATTCTCGACCTGGGAAGCTGAGAAGCTAAGCAGTGAGTACGATCCCACCACCTCCCTTGGTTTCAACTGGGACCGAACCAATGCGCCGACAGATAGCATTCTGGCTGGCGGCGACACGATCACAGATATCTTCACAAACTACGATTTCTCTTTCCAAAAGCCTTTCTCAAAGGGAAGCAGCATAGAGGCAAGTTTCTCGGGGGCACGTAACCGCTCTACAAACTTTTTTACCAGCCTGGTCCCGGCTATCGACACCGATCTGAAGATTGAGTTTCGACAGAACCTGCTGCGGGGGCTCGGAAAGATCGACACGGAATATCGGCTGGAAGTGGCGCGGAACAATGTCGACATCAGCGAGATGGAGTTCGCGCAACAGGTGCTCGATACGGTCACAGAAGTGCAGATTGCCTACTGGGATCTTCTCTTCTCGCGGCGAGATATCGATGTGAAGCAGAAATCCCTGGAACTCGCCCAGGAAATTCTCTCCCAGAATCAGGCTCGGTTTGAAGTCGGCTCGGGGGCCCGCCTGGAAGTGGTAGAAGCAGAGGCCGAAGTCGCCTCCCGCAAAGAACAGCTGGTTCGCTCACAGTTCCGCAGCAAGCAGATTCAGGATCGACTGGTCGCTCTAATTACCTCCTTCGAGGATCCTCGCGAGTTGAACGCAGAGATCCTACCTACTCAGAGGCCTTTTGTTCCCGACCCGGTTCTGGACAACTTCGACCTCCTCATGTCCAGAGCCAGGGAAAGGCGGCCGGAGTTACTGCAGGCGGATGCCCAGATCGTCAACAACCGCGTGGAACTGGACCGAACAAGGAATCAGCTGAAACCAGAGCTGGACATGGTACTGGCCTTTCGGCTGATTGGCCTGGGCGGCAATCGGGTGATTCGCGATTTCTCGGGTGGATTTGAGAATCCTCCAATTGTGGGCTTCGAACCGGGCGGGATAGGCAACTCCTTCGACCAGCTGTTTAGTGGTGAATTCTATGGGTACACCGTCGGCCTTGATCTGCACCTGCCCTTTGGCAATGTGGATGCCCGAGCCGACAATGCAAAGGCACAAATCAATCTGCAGCGCACTGAACTGCAGCGCCAGGCTGCTGCCCAGCGGGTCGCTCGAGAGATTCGGGAGGCGTTGACCGAGATCGACATGAACCAGGCAAGCCTGGAAGCCGCCTCCGCTACCGTTCGACTGGGCCGGGAGCGCCTCCAGGGAGAGCAGGCCCGATTCGAAGTGGGACGGGGTACGACACGAACCGTGATCGAGGCCCAGCGAGATCTGGTTCTGGCGGCGGTCACCGAGCTTCAAGCCCAGGTCAACCTGATCAAGAGCCATGTTCAACTCGACCGTGCGACCGGGACAACTCTGGAAAAACACCAGATCAAGACCAGAGAACAGCTGAGCCGAAACCTTCAGTAGCAGCAAAATGCAGGAGCTCAGTTCAGCCAGGGGTGCAAAGCCCAAGAGGCCGTGCTCGGCTTTCCCCATTGACTGCTAATCTTCGTGGTAGTCGAGACCGAGGTGGGTGATCTGCTCCTCACCCTGGAGGTACCTGAGAGTGTTCTTGAGCTTCATCAGCTGGATAAAGAGGTCGTGTTCCGGATACAGCTTGGGCAGGGTCATCGGACTCTTGAAGTAGAAGGAGAGCCACTCCTGAATCCCCGACATTTCCGCACGTTGGGCTAAGTCGAGAAAGAGCGCAAGATCGAGCACCAGAGGAGCCGCCAGGATGCTGTCGCGACAAAGGAAATTGATCTTGATCTGCATGTCATAACCCAGCCAGCCAAAGATGTCCAAATTGTCCCAGCCCTCCTTGTTGTCACCGCGGGGAGGGTAGTAGTTGATCCGTACCTTGTGACAGAAATCCTTATACAGGTCCGGATACACATCCGGCTGAAGAATGTAATCCAGGACACCCAGCTTGCTCTCTTCCTTCGTCTTGAAGGATCCGGGGTCATCCAGGACCTCTCCGTCCCGATTGCCCAGGATATTAGTTGAGAACCAACCCGAAAGACCCAGAGTTCGGGCTTTGAGACCAGGTGCGATGATGGTCTTCATCAGGGTTTGACCGGTCTTGAAATCCTTACCTGCGAGAGGCACCTGGTTCTGCTCCGCCAGCTCCTGCATGGCTGCGATGTCCACCGTGAGGTTGGGAGCTCCATTCGCGAAGGGAATCCCCATTTTGAGGGCAGCGTACGCATAAACCATGCTGGAAGGGATGTGCTTGTGGTTAGAGGCAAGGCCCTCTTCCAACCGGGAGAGGCTGGAATGCACCTCGGCGGGTGAGATGTAGACTTCCGTACTTCCACACCAGATCATGACACAACGCGCAATCCCATGCCGCTCCTGGAACTCTCGAATGTCGTCCATGATTTGTTCAGCCAGTTCCAGCTTATTTGAGGCCTGCTTGACGAAGGAGCCATGCAGCCTCTTGACATAATGACGGTCGAACACGGCCTTCATCGGCCGTATCGCCCGCAATTCTGTCTCCAGGTTGCGGAGCAGTTCGCTACGGAGCACACCGGCTTTGGTTGCAGCTTCGAAACAGTCGTCTTCAAAGATGTCCCAGCATCCGAAGACCAGATCATCGATTCCGGCCAGAGGAACAAAATCGCAGATCCTGGGGACGCGCGCCTCGGTTCTCTTTCCGAGACGGATGGTTCCGTACTGAGTCAAGGCGCCAATGGGCTCACCAAGTCCTCTCTTGATCGCTTCGACTCCGGTGATGAATGTTGTACTGACCGCCCCCAGGCCAATCAAAAGCACTCCCAGTTTCCCTTCCGGTTCCATCGCTTCCACAGCTCTCTGTGTCATTGCACTCCCATTATCTCTGGTCGATTTTAGTCCTACCCTTTTCGACGATTTGCGAAATATCTGCTACCTGCAGAAACATCTCCGAAATCTGGTGAAGCAAGCCCAACCGATTGCGCCTGAGCTGCTGATCTTCAGCCAGGACCATGACCTCATCAAAGAAACGTTCCACGGGTCCACTCAGGCTGGCCATCAGGCCCAGGACATCTCGGTACTCTCCTGACGTCACGGGTCCAGGCAACTGCGATTGCAGATCCGAAAACCTGCTGAACAAGTTCTGTTCCGCACTCTCAACCAGCAGAGACTGGTCGACTCCTCCGTCCTTCACTTCCCTGGTGCCGAGTATGTTTCGAATGCGTTTGAAGGCAACAGCCAGGGCCCTGAACTCAGGCTCTTCCCTGATTTCCTGAAGGGCTCTAGCCCGGCGGCGAGCCCCGACTACACTGCCCATCCCCGCTTCCATAACGGCATTGATCACATCATATTGAATGCCCTGCCCCTCCAGGATCCGGCGCAGGCGTCTCTCCAAGAAGACTTTGATCTCACTTCGCAGCTCGACCGAGTCTGTTTCCAATCCCACGCATGCAAAATCAAGTAGCTCGTCGATCTCCCAGTCCAAATCGTGGTCCAGGAGTATCTTGATCAACCCCTGGGCCTGCCGCCTCAGACCGAAGGGATCGCTCGAACCCCGGGGTCGAATCCCAATGCCAAAGCACCCGGCAATCGTGTCGAGCCTGTCAGCGATGGAAAGGAGGGCGCCATTGCGGGTGGTCGGCGAAGAATCGTTCAGAGAAACGGGCTGGTAGTGCTCATAGATCGCCTTCCAGATGTCCTCCGAATATCCTTCCTCCCGAGCGTAAAGACCTCCCATCACTCCCTGCAGCTCACTAATTTCAAAAACGGTTTCGGTGGTCAGGTCAGTCTTGCACAGTAGCGCCGCCTGGTCGAGAGTCTGGTTGTCCGGACTGAGCCGACGACAGATCTCCTGGAGACGCCTGGTCTTGTCCAGGTAGCTCCCTAGTTCCTGCTGAAAAGTGACCCTGGCAAGGCTCTCCACACGCTTTTCCAGTTTCGTTCGGCAATCCGATTCCCAGAAAAAGACGGCATCCTCAAGGCGGGCACGGAGTACACGCTCGTGCCCGGTCCGGATCCGCCCGTCCGGGTCACCTGCTGCGTTGGTGACCGTCACAAAGAAGGGCTGGAGTTCTTCCGAGTCTCCAATCATGGCGAAGTACTTCTGGTGATGTCTCATGACCGTCACCAGAATCTCCCGGGGAAGTTTGAGAAAGGAACTCTCGAACCGCCCCAGCACAGCCGTTGGATGCTCGTTTAGAAAACAGGTCAACTCCAATAGCTCTGGATCATCTACAACCGTGCAGCCGTCGGGTGTCACCTCGGCCAGTTCTTTCACGATCTTGGCGCGGCGCTGCCCTGCGTCCACGAGCACGAAATTCTCCTGCAGCAACTCTACGTATTGATCCGGAGAGGGGATTTCAACTTCCTCCCTCCCCAGGAACCGGTGTCCACGAGAACGGCGGTTGGACCGGATCCCTTCAAACTCGAAGTCCACGATTTCTTCATTCCACAGAGCGACCAGCCATCGGATGGGGCGGACAAAGCGAAACCGGCTCTCACGCCAGTACATGTTCCTGGACCAGGCCATCTGCGCGATCACCCCTCCCAGCCCGGATGCCAGCACTGTGGACAAAGGAGACCCGGACTTGACCTGCTGAAAACCCAGATACCGCCCCTTCTCGGTTTCGATCGTCTCCAACTGGGCAGCGGGGATCCCATGCTGGCGTGCGAAGCCCTGGCCAGCCCTGGTCAATTCGCCGTCGCCGTCACGGGCCACGTTCTCAGGGGGACCGATGATGGTTGACCGCTGGTCGGGCTGGGTGTCCGGGAGATCTTCGGCCAGCAGCGACAGTCTCCGAGGAGAGCTGTAAAGGTGGACCGCACCGGCCTGCAACGAGGACTCGCTCAGAAGCCCCCGGAATCCATCTTCTAGCTGATTCAGGGCCTCCTCAATCATCTTAGCCGGAATTTCCTCGGTCCCCAGTTCAAACAGAAACTTGTTCATCAGTCTTCACATATCGCTCGGCCACGCCCACCGCCAATCGTCGGACTCTGGCGATGAGTTCCACCCGTTGAGTCACACTGATCGCCCCGCGACAGTCGAGCAGGTTAAAGGTGTGCGAGCACTTCAGACAATAGTCATAGGCGGGAAGGACGCAGTTCTCGTCGAGTGCCCTTTGACACTCCTGCTCGTAAAGGTCAAAGAGCTGAAAAAGCGTCTTGCTGTCTGCAACTTCAAAGCTGTACTTGGAGAACTCGAATTCCTCTCTCCTTCTCAGGTTTCCGTAGCTGTGGTCGCCGTTCCATTCCAGATCGAACAGACTGTCCTGGTCATTCAGGAAGGCCGCAATCCGTTCCAGGCCGTAAGTGATTTCGGCGGAAATCGGCATCAGATCCTGGCCACCGGCCTGTTGAAAGTAGGTGAATTGGGTGATTTCCAATCCGTCTAAGAGCACCTGCCACCCAATTCCCCATGCGCCCAGCGTCGGGCTTTCCCAGTTGTCCTCTTCAAACCGAAGATCATGCTTCTCCAGCTCAACTCCGAGGTGTCTCAGACTCTCGAGATAGAGGTCTTGCACGTCCGATGGTGACGGTTTGAGGATGACTTGAAGCTGATGGTGTTTGTAAACGCGGTTGGGATTCTCAGCATATCGGCCATCGGCCGGCCTCCGCGAGGGTTGCACATAGGCCACCTTGTAGGGGTACGGTCCCAGTACCCTCAGAAAGGTCTCCGGGTGCATTGTCCCAGCCCCCACTTCGAGGTCGTACGGCTGTTGGATCACACATCCCTGGTCCATCCAGAACTCCAGAAGTCGATGAATGAGGCGTTGAAATGTCATTGTTCTCTCATCGGGCAGGAGTTTGGAAGTGGTTTGAAGAGCTGGGAGACTAACCTTGCAGGGAGTACTAGGAACCCATGGTGGAAGTCCCGGGACTGCTAGAGAAGCTCCTTTAGCATTCTTGAACTTTTCAGCTTCTTTTCCAGGTGAGATTCTATCAGGTCCTCCGAAAGCCTTCCTAGCCTTTTCAACTCTCCTTCGGTCAACTCATCACTCGCCAGCTCACGGGGGTGTCTTCCCATGAACCGAATGCTTCTCGAGGCTAGTTCTTCAGGCAGCCTGGAACCCAGATCAGGCAGCACTCCCTCCAATCTCAGCAGCCACAATTCAAAGTAGCGGGCCAACTGGACTACTGAAACAGATGCAAGCGATCCCAGAACGGCCAGGGTCAGACGAAAGACCGGCTCGACGGCTTCTCCTTCGTGAGTCAGCTCCTGCAGCAACTCCGCAAAATAAGCGAAGTGGAGTTTCGTCTGCCAGTCCAGTTCATAGGCGGGATAGGCCTTAACAATCTCGAGATCACGAAGCACCGCCAGTTCCTGGCCTTCCTTGTGAGAATACTTGAGTTGGGCGTGAGTCAGCGGCTCGAGACCACTCCCGAATCTGCTTTTCTGCCCGCTCCGGGCCCCGTAGGCAATACTCCTCAGCTGACCGGACTCACGGGTGAGAAACACGACAATCAGATGGGCCTCCGAATAGGGGTAGCTTCGGAGAGTCAGCGCTTCGCACTGCTGATGGCCCATCAGTTTCCCAGCGCATCCATAAAAAGAGTCGCCAGGCCCAGAAACGAAAAGAAACTGATGACATCGGTCAGGGTGTGCAGAAAGATACCGGAGGCAACAGCCGGGTCAATGTTCAGCCGGTTCAGGAGCAGCGGGATCAGGGTGCCCAAGATCCCGGCCAGGAGGATCGTACAGACCATGGCACAAGCCAGGGCGAGGCCCACCGAAAGGTTCCCGTCCGCCCACAGGTAGCCAACTCCTCCTGATAGTACACCGAGGGCAATGCCATTGGAGATGCCCACCAGCAGCTCTTTGGTGAACACAATCCTGATGTTCTTCCAGCCGACTTCACCCAAAGCCAGGCTCCTGACCATCAAGGTGAGAGCCTGTGTTCCAGAGTTTCCACCCATACCGGCCACGACCGGCAGAAAAATGGCCAGCATGGGCAAATCGGCAATGGTATCTTCGTAAATGTAAACAACCGTAGCAGCCATCAACGCCAGGACCAGATTGAGCCCCAGCCAAGGAAGCCTTTTCTGGATAGAGCTTCTAGCTGTACTGCGCACCGTGTCGTCTGCTTCGACGCCAGCCAGATGAAGAATGTCCTCGGTGGCCTCTTCCTTGATGACGTCAATGACGTCGTCGACCGTAATCACTCCTACCAGTTTGTTCTCGCGATCGACCACCGGAACGGCAAGTAGATCGTACAGGGCCACCTGATTGGCTACTTCTTCCTGATCCGTGTCCGTGGCTACGGAAATCACGTCACTCGACATGATCTTCTTGAGCGGAGTACTGGGGGAAACTGTCAGCAACTGGCGCAGCGAAATGACCCCAACCAGGTGCTTCCGATCATCCACAACGTACAGGTAGAAAACCATTTCAAACTCGTCCGCCTTCTGAAGAGTGTGGATAGCCTCGCTCACGGCAACATCTTCCCGAAGGGCAAAGACGCTTGGGGTCATGATCCGGCCGGCCGTTTCCTTCTCGTAGCGGAGAAGACCCTGGACCTGGACTGATTCCTCCAGCCGCATTGTGTCCAGAACCTCATGGGCGAGTTCCTCAGGCAAAGCCGAAACAAATGCAGCGCGGTCGTCCGTTTCCAGTTCCTGAAGCAGGCGTGAGATCTCCGTGCCCGAAAGGGCGGTCAACAGAGCAATGCCGCGTTCCAGACCAAGGTCGGTCAGGGCCTCTGCGGCCAGTTCGCGATTTTCTTTCACGAGCAGCGAAAAAACGCGCAGCTGATCGCGATCATTCAGCTCCTGGATGATCTGCGAAATGTCACCGGGATGGAGTTTTTGAACGAGGCGGGCTGCATGACCCTGAGCGCCACGTCGAAGCAGCTTCCTGACAGAGCTGGCCATGACCATGATCTTCTCGACGTGCATCTCACACTCCGTGGAAAGCTGTCTACTCTAACAGAAACGGAAGCCGGCTGACTAATGGCCACGGCGCGCGACTCTCACCACGGACCGCTAGCCGATCGGCCCGTCGCGGGACGCAACTCGACGCGTGTGGCCAAACCGGTATTTCGAGAACTGATACATGCGGGCCAATGGTCCGCTCAGCAGATACGAGTAAGCGAGGATCAGCAGTGCGTAGCGGGAATAGAAGAAGATGCCCGCCACCAGTGACGCCAGTGTGAGGATGACGAGATGTGACTTCCCCTGCCCCAGATGCAGCAGCTTCAGAGAGGGATAGCGGATGGTACTGATCATTAACAGGGCCGTCAAATAGGTCGCACCCACCAGGGCAGGCTTGAACAGGGGATTGTCGGGAGGCCCCGGGAAAAAATGAACCGTGGCAGCGATGAATCCAGCTCCGGCCGGTATCGGGAGGCCGGCAAAATGCTTCAGTTCACCGATCTGCATGTTGAAGCGGGCCAGGCGCATCACCCCACAGATCAGGAAAACAAAAGCTGAAAATCGGGCAAATCTTCCAAAATCTGCCAGACCCCAGGAATAGACGAGAACCGCCGGGGCAATTCCAAAGCTGATGACATCGGCCAGAGAGTCGAGTTGAACACCAAAATCGCTGGTGACGTTGACCAGCCGGGCAACGCGACCGTCCAGCCCGTCCAGGATCACAGCTATGCCAATGGCGATGGCGGCCTTCTCATACTCGCCGCTCAAGGTCGCAATGAGTGCGAGGAATCCCGCAAAGATGTTCCCGACCGTGAATATCGAAGGAAGGATGTAGATCGTCCGCTTCAGCTTGCGCCTGGGTCTCAGTGGGCGGATCCCTCTAATCCTCAACTCCTTCACCCTAAGTACTCCCTTCTACCGTATTTAGGGACGGGAGTTTACTCTCCCGTCTGGCCAGAATGCTGGAACCGCCGCAAACCCTGTCTCCCTTTTCGACTACGACTGCAAAACTCGGCGGAATGGTGATGTCAACGCGGCTTCCAAACTTGATGAGACCTATTCTATCACCCCGCTTGACCGTGTCTCCCTCATGCTTCCAGGCAACGATACGCCTGGCCACCCAACCTGCGATCAGGCAGAAGGTCACCGAAGTCTCACCCTCGATCTCCCAGATCATCTTCTCGTTTTCGACCGAGGCTCGATCGCTAAAGGCCATCAGAAACTTGCCCGACCGGTATTCCTGAGTTCGGATGGATCCGCCCACAGGAGCGCGATTCACGTGCACATTGAACACTGACAGAAAGATGCTGATGACTGTTCCGTGGGTCGAGTCACGGAGTTGTATGACCCTGCCGTCGGCGGGACTGACAATAAGACCCGCTTGCTGCGGAATCGTGCGTTGCGGGTCCCGGAAAAAGGAGCCGAGACCAAAGCCGAGCAGGGCCAGGCCCCCCCCCCAGACGAACCACCCCAGCGCCAGGCAAAGCGAGGCCACGATTAATGGCAACAGCAAGAAGGGAAGTCCTTCTCTGGCCATGAGTCTTTTCATGTAACCGAAATCCAACCTCAAAAAAAAACCCACTGAAGAATCGCATCTCCAGTGGGCTAACGTTGGGCCTGTACTCAATCAGCTGCTGACTAGCTGAGAACGATAGTCATTGATCATCAACTGCATCTGATCCTTTAACGCAAGCTTCTTTTTCTTCAACTCCGTTTGCCTGAACTGTTCCTGAGCACTCAGATAGGGTCGATGCGTGAACTGCGTTAACTCCGTCTCATACACCTGGTGCTGGTCAAAGAGCTCTCGGAAACCTTCGCTATTATTCCGCAGGTACTCCTTGGCGACATGTTCATCCATAAAGCGGACCCTCCATTGTGATTTTTTCTTGGGCGAGCTTGAGGCAGGAAAAGGCTTGCATTCGCACTACCGAATCTACCAGATGAAAAACTCGGGATCAACCCCTGAGTTGCGAGGCTGGAAGAGGACATAAAGTAGGGAGTGCAGGCAGTCCACGGACTGCTAGGCAAGGATCTTTTTTCCCAGGGCTGAGCAAACCAGGCCAACCGCCAGGCGAGCCGTTCGATTGGCACTATCGATGACGGGATTCAGTTCAACCACACCCAGGGATTGACAGAGCCCTGACTCAAAGACGTTCTCCATGGCAAGGTGCGCTTCCCGATAGGTCAAACCACCCTCCACCGGCGTTCCGACACCTGGAGCGACGGAAGGATCAATTGCGTCCAGATCAAGACTGCAGTGAAAGCCCCCGGTTCCATCGCATGCAATCTGAACCGCCTCAGCCATTGCGCTGGCCAGTCCCCGGCTATCAATCTCGGACATCGTGATCACCCGCACACCCGCCATGCGTATGTTGCCTGTTTCGCTTGGATCAATCGACCGAGCTGCGATGACAACCGCGTTTCTGCTTTCTACCTTGGGGACGGGGCCCCCCAGCGAAGCGAGTTCCCGGGGTCCTAAGCCAACCAGCGCGGCCAGGGGCATACCGTGAACATTCCCGGAAGGGCTCGTGTCCGGGAGATTCATGTCGGTGTGCGCATCGATCCAGATGAGACCAAGTTTTTCCTCTCGTCTTTGAAAATAACCCGCTGAGCCGGCCACCGTCCCCGCCTCTATTGAGTGATCACCTCCCAGCACCAGCGGCAAGGTTTCCTCCTCGAGAGCACGCTCAACCCCGGTCGCCAGGCCCGCACAGGCTTCTGTGATCTCTTCGAGATACATGCTCTTCTTCGCTCCGTAATGAAGTTCCTCCGGGATCTTGATGGGAATATTGCCGGCGTCTTCCACCTCAATTCCGAGCTGCCGAATTCTTCGATTTAGCTCTGCGATTCGCAACGCGGAGGGGCCCATATCCACGCCACGCCTCCCCGCACCCAGATCCATGGGGACTCCAATGATCCGCACTTTCTCGGTACGCCTTTCTGGATTCACTCGCTGCCTCACTCAGTCTTTCGATTCTCGGTGCTCTTCTTGCGTGCGGTTCGAACCCTCGTACGCGGCGATGATAAGCCGAACCAGGCGATGTCGCACCACATCTTTTTCGTCGAAGTAGGCGAACTCGATGCCCTCGGTTCCCCTCAGGACACGTTCGGCATCCTTGAGACCCGAGATCTGGCCAGACGGGAGGTCTATTTGAGTTACATCTCCGGTCACGACCATCTTGGAATGGAGGCCCATGCGAGTGACAAACATCTTCATTTGCTCCACGGAGCTGTTCTGGGCCTCATCAAGTATGACAAAACAGTTGCTCAGCGTGCGTCCCCGCATGAACGCGAGAGGAGCAATTTCGATGATGTTCTGCTCCAGAAGCTTCTCAACCCGGGCTGAGTCGAGCAGGAAAAAAAGGGCATCGTAAAGCGGACGGAGGTAAGGATCGACCTTCTCCTGCAGGTCGCCAGGCAGGAACCCCAGTTTTTCGCCGGCCTCGACCGCTGGTCTGGACAGAATGATTCGATCTACCTTGCGCTCCAGCAGAAAGGCGACTGCCTTGGCGACAGCGAGGAACGTCTTTCCTGTGCCAGCCGGACCGATTGCGAAGACCAGATCAGCCGCTTCCATCTTTGCCACGTAGCGGTTCTGATTGATACTGCGGGGGACGATTGTCCGCAACGAGGTCTTAAGAACAACGGGCTTGGGAAAAAAGTCCTGCAGCGTCGCTGCCGAGTCTAGGGCAATCTGCTCAAATGCCTCTCGCAGCTCGCCATTCGAAAACTGTTCGCCGCGGCTGACCATGTCCGCGAAATCGCGAAGGATCTTTTCAACCGCGTCTACCTTGGTCTGACTGCCCTGAATCGAGATTTCCGAACCCCGGGCGTGGATCTCGACGTCGAATAGGTTTTCCAGAAGACGAATGTTTTGGTCCTGGAGGTCGAAGAGTACTTCGGCCCCCCGATCAGGAAGGGTTATTCTAGTCAAGAATCCTTGCTATTCGAGTCGAGCAACCGACTCAAGCGCGATTTGTATCGGGCCCCCGTATTGCGGTGAATACTTCCTTTCTGGGCCGTTTTGTCGATCACCGAGTACACCCTGGTGAGCTGTGATCGGGCATCGTCCAGTTTCGCTTCGGCAACCAACTTCCTGAGTCGCTTGACTTCCGTGCGCATCTGACTTCTGGCGACTCTGTTTCGGAGGCGCCGCACGGTGTTCTGTCGCATTCGTTTCTTGGCCGATTTGATATTTGGCATAAGACTTTGCTTCTTTGGTTCTCTCGAGAAAAACAGCCATTATAGGAACGATCAGCGACAGGCGTCAACAACGAGTTGCTCCAGGATGAGCTGCTCGTCAACCCCTGTCGACTTGCACATCCGATCCGCCTGCCGCACTCTCAAAACCATCCCGGCCAGTCGCCGCCGCGGTGTGGCTTCCAGTTCACGCTGGCGACCCCGATAGCTCCATATCTTGAGATCTCTGAGCAGTCCGGAAAACTGTTGCCCTGCAGCCAGGCGTTCCTTGGCAACCAGAAGCCGCCGGAAACTCCAGTAGAGCAAGTTCAGAATCTGAGGCGCTGTCATACCCTGATCGAAGAGCCTGTTCAGGACCCTCAGAGCCATCCTGGCGTCGCTCCTTGCCAGACAGCTGATGAGCGCAAAGACGTCGTATTCCTGGGACTGTCGAGTCAGGGCCAGAACTGCCGAACGATCAATACGCCGGGTCTGGGCACAGTGCAGCAACAGCTTGTCCAACTCCATGCTCAACAGATGACGATCCTCTCCGACCAGCTCGATGAGGGTTTGTGTCGCCCGGCTGTCAATCTCGAAGCCCTGAACTCGAAGACGCTTTTCGACCCAGGCGGCCATGTTGGAACTCTCAGTGCTCTTGATCACCGGGATCTTCCTGGGCCATCCGGCTGGCTTTCTTGCCAGTTCCAGGATCACGACACTACGCTGGGCGGGACTCCTCAGGTAAGCTCTTAACTCCCTCCGCGCGAGATGGGCGTTGCGGACATAAATCCATCGCCGTGGGCTCATCCAGGGTAGCGTTCTAGCTTCGCCCACAACGTCTGACTCGGAGTCCTGTTCGAGGTCATAGGTGCCCCAGTCAAAGCTCCGCGCCTCCGCAGAGACCTGGCTGCGTGCTAGCTGGAAAACAGAGTCCTTCAGAAAAACATCCCGGCCGGAGAGTTGATAGACGGTGCCAGGATCCGCGGTATGCTTGTGGAACTCTTCAAAATCCATGCTACCTGCCTGGCACTAAAACCCTTCCAGGATTGACGTGACCACGCTGGCAGCAAAGTCCTCGGCGATTCGATCCAGGGCTGGATTCTGCTCCGTGAAGAACCTCTCAATGTCGATGTTCAATTGATATTGCTCTCGGAAGATGTAGCGATCGTTCTTAAAGAGAACTCGATCCGTACTGCTTTCGCGAAGTTCGACCCGCGCATCCAGGGTCACCAGAAAGGTCGTTCCGAAGGAGCCCTGGCCGAAAGTCACAGGGCTCACGGAGAGCCTAGAGACCACCCCGCTGAGCACCGCATCGGCGTCCGAGGTCCCGCTCCGGACTGCCCAGCTTGTCTTTTCGACAAACTTGCGAACCATGGCCTCTGCCAGTTTCTGCTCAACCCGGTATGTAGTAGTTGTGTTTTCAAAGGGTTCAATGGCCACCGAGCTAATTCCCAGATCGAGCCGATTGCGCTCTGCAACACGATATCCACAGGAGCCGATTGAGCTGCTGGCCAGCAGAATCCAAAGGGCGGAACGAAGCCACCGCAATCCGGAAGCAAAACCTGGATCAACCATCTCACTCCTCTAAGTCCCCGCTCACTTTAGCACGTACAATCTGCTCTTGAGCCTGGTACTTGCCCTTGCGATCGGCATAGGAAGTCCGGCACGGATCGTCTGCCCCCAGAAAGACAACCTGAGCAATGCCTTCGCTGGCGTAAACCTTCACGGGGGACGGGCTGGTGTTGGAAATGGAGATGGTGACAAAACCTTCCCACTCGGGTTCGAAGGGAGTCACATTCACGATGAGACCGCAGCGGGCATACGTTGACTTGCCGGTGCAGAGGGTCAAGACAGATCGTGGAATTCGAAAATACTCCAGGCTTCTGGCCAGCACGAAGCTGCCTGCCGGAATGATACAGTCATCACCTTCCATTTCATCGAAGGGCACCTCGCCTGTGCACTTGGGATCCAGCAGGCTCGCTCCGCCTCGATAGACCAGGAACTTCCGGTCCAGGCGCATGTCATATCCGTACGAGGAAACACCGTAGGAAACGGTTCCTTGACTCACCTGAGATTCCTCAAAGGGGTCAATCATTCGGTACTCGCGTGCCATTCGGACAATCCAGTGATCCGGTTTGACACTCACAAAGCGGTTTTCTCCTTTCCAGCTCGGACCCGGTTAGTATCGCCTGTTGCCCCGATACATACAATGCTGGCTTCTGGATCGGCGGCGGCCAATGCCCGCGGTTCTGTTGGGGGGCGACGGCGGCCAGCAGCAGGGTCAGAAGTCGAGCACTGGCGAGATCACTTTCCCGTATCCCAAGTCCTTCCCGTTCTCGACTTTTCGATTTGCAATTCACCCTTTCCTTGACAGGACAAATCTAGCCAAGTATTTTTAAAATCAACACTTAAGGGAGGTTCCTGCAGCTGTGATCAAGGCGGATATTGTCAGTCGCGTGGCTGAGAAAATGGGGATTACCAAAGTCCAGGCTGAAGTGGCTTTCGACTCGTTCCTTGATGCTCTGCGCCAGGCGATGAAGCGGGGAGAGCGGATCGAATTGCGCGGATTCGGTGTTTTCGTAGTCAAGCCCAGAAAGAGCGGCATCGGCAGAAACCCCCGCACTGGGGCAGAAGTTCCGATTCCTCCTGGTAAGACAGTCCGTTTCAAGCCGGGCAAAGGAATCCGTTTCAGCCAGTAACCCTCACCCCGTGGATACTCCTCCCTCTCCTCTCTCCGCGATCGATCCGGGGGCGCCCCCTCACGAACCCGAGAAGCCGGATCGGCCCGGTTCAGTTCGACTGGCAGCTCTCCTCCTGGCGGCAACTGTTTTGACGACTCTCGTCGCCGGTTTTCTCTTTCATGTCGGTTTTCTGGCTGGATCCGGGGATGGTGAGGTCACTCTGCCCAATCCCTTTCAGAATCCGTCGACTCTCCTCCAAGGCTTGCCCTTCTCGCTGGCGCTGCTGGCGATCCTCGTGGCTCATGAAATGGGGCATTACCTGGCCTGCCGCTTCTACCGCATCCGCTGCACGCTGCCTTACGTAATTCCGGCCCCGCCCTTCCTCAATCCGTTTGGAACCTTTGGTGCAGTGATTCGGATTCGCTCCCTATTCCGCTCTCGTCAGGAGGTCTTCGATGTGGGCATTGCAGGCCCTCTGGCTGGGTTTCTCGTGATCCTGCCAGTCCTTGTTCTGGGTGTGTCACTCTCTACCCCTTTCCACTTCCCGGAAGAACCCGGGTTCATGATCCAATACGGCGAGTCCCTGCTCTTCAAAATCGCCGTTTGGAGTTTCTTTGACGGCGACCCTGCGGCGATCAACCTTCATCCAATCGGCTGGGCAGCCTGGTTTGGGCTGTTCGCAACAAGTCTGAACCTGCTTCCCTTTGGACAGATGGATGGAGGACACATCCTTTACTCCCTCTTTGGAAGAGGGCTTCACAGCCGCCTTTCGGTAGCTGTCCTGGCTGGCCTGGTCGGCCTGGGCCTTCTCTCGTTCCCAACACCGGCTTATCTTGTGTTCGCTACGATTCTGATGTTTCTGGGATCCCGTCATCCCCGTCCAGTTGGGCAGGAAGAGTTGGATCAAAGGCGTTGGTGGCTAGGACTCCTGGGACTGGTGGTTTTTGTCCTCTGTTTCATTCCCGTCCCGGTGACGATGGTGGAATAGGTCCTGGGTGCTGGGTTCTGGGTGCTGAGTCACGCGCTTATTGCCATTCGCGCCTCTGTCGGCTCGACGAACCGGCAAGGCGCTTCAGGAAACCCCGCCCGGAGACGGTAAGGAAAAGCTGGCAGCTAAGGAACCTTCAGAGGTAGGAGCGGAATCGACTGCGTAAAAAGTGGGAGTGGCCCTTGCGCCGCGAACCTGTTCGGACCACGGAGGGGCCTCCCACACTGAAACACGCCGGGGAACGTGACGATCCACAACATCCTGTCCCCGGAACCCAGAACCCAAAACCCAGAACCTACCCCCCAATGCGGGACATTTCCACCTTGGAGCCATCGGAGGGAAGAGTGGACCTCAACTCGGAGTATCGGTCTTCGCGCTGCTGCCAGATGCCGGACACCATTTGCAGCAGTTCTCGGTCGGTGGCTCCCTGGCGCAGCGGCGTTCTGAGATCGTGGCCGCCTGTCGCAAATAGACAGGTATACAGTTCTCCTTCCGGCGACAAGCGGGCCCGCGTACAGTCCCCGCAAAACGGCTCCGATATCGACGAGACGACCCCAATCTCCCCCCGACCGTCGCGGTAACCCCATCTCCGAGCAACTTCCCCGGTGTAGTTCGGGTTCAGCGGTTCGAGCGGATAGTGAGAGTCAATAAGTTCCAGCACCTCCCTGGCCGGGACGACTTCCGAGAACCGCCAGTCGTTCGTGTTTCCGACATCCATGTATTCAATAAAGCGGAGGACACAGCCACAGCTGCGAAAAAAAGTAGCTAGTTCAAGGATGGCTGTCTCGTTCATTCCTCGACGAATGACGGCATTGATCTTGACCGGTGTCAGCCCAACGCGCTGGGCTTCGCGAATCCCGCTGAGGACCTCCTCGACGGGAGCTTCCACGCTCGCGATGGAAGCGAATTCCTCCTGATCCAGCGAATCGAGACTGACCGTAACCCGATGCAGGCCTGCTGCCTTCAAGCCTCGGGCGTGCCGCCTCAGCAGCAGGCCGTTGGTGGTCAGCGTGAGATCGTCGATCCCTTTCATGGAGGCCAGGCGCGAAACGAGTTCGGAAAGCTCTCTGCGAAGAAGAGGCTCTCCTCCGGTGATCCTGACCTTCCGGACTCCGAGGCTGACAAAGATCCCTGTGACTCGAGTGATCTCTTCATAGGTCAGGAGTTCCTTTCTTTCCAGAAAGGCGTAATCGGGACCAAAGAACTCTTTCGGCATGCAGTAGGAACAGCGCATGTTGCACCGGTCCGTTACTGATATGCGCAGGTCTCGAAGAGAACGTCCACGAAGGTCGGTCGACATCAACTCTTATTCTATCCGAAAGCGCTCGGGGCGGCGACCGCTTACTCGTTGCGCCCCAGGACGCTCCGGTACACATCCAGCGTTCGCCGCGCCATTCTGGCCGAGGTTAGATCCCTGTGTACCCGGCGGTGCCCTTCCTCGGCCAGCCTGCGCCGACGCTCGGGGTCTTCCAACAGTCCCGCCAGAGCGGCAGCCAACTCTCCTCGATCCCCCGGAGTGAAGAGGACACCCCCTCCCGTCCGCTCGAGCAACTCCGGAAAGGCGCCGTGATTCGGCTCCACGACCGGAACACCGCTGGCCAGTGCCTCCAGAACATACAGCCCTTTCGATTCTCGGTAATCCGACGGGACGGAGAAAATCTCCAGGGAGCGGAGAAACTCTAGCTTCTGTACCCGATCCAGCGCCCCATGATACTGAAAAGATTTCTCCAGCCCGGCCTCCTGGATCCGTTCAACCTGCTGCTCGAAAAAAGGACGGTGAGATGCCCCCAGCCAGCCGGCAATGTGCAACTCGACAGACTCCATCCCCTCCATGGATTTGAGGCGAATGAAACCCTCAACCAGCCCATCGAAGCCTTTTTCGGGGCAGACTCGGGCCAGGTAACCAATCCGCTTGACTCCTCCACTCACTGCGGATGCCGCGGCTGTTGCCGGAAACCCTTCTGTGTTCAGGCCCAGCGGAACCCGGAACACCCTGCCCGGAGGAATGTGGAACATTCGTGAGATTTCTTCTCCGTAGTAGCGGCTGAAGACCACGAACCCATCGACGAGGGGAACGATCTCCCGGATCTTGTCCAGGACCTTCCTCCGATAGGATTCCTCGAGCTGATCCAGAAAAACATCATCTCCCTGCAGCGTGACCACCACAGGGATTCCCAGCCGTGACTTGAGCTCTAGAACCACCCCGGCGATGAGGATATTGGTCAGGTTCACCAGATTGGGCTGAAGGGTCCCCTCCAGAAAATCCACCAGTCGTCGCACTTCCTTGGCCTGATACCCGTCGGTTCCCTGCAGCATCGAGAGAGCCAGGTCACCGAGCATGCTGGCCTCGGTCTGGATGCGGCCGGCCGCCACCCTTTTCAAGAGCCCCGGATGATCCAGCGCCCGATCCAGGGAAGGAGGAAGACGACGAAACAGCGCCGATTTCTGTTGCAAAAACACATTGATCCCCCCAAAGAAGACCTGCTTGAGGCTGACATCCTCTTCGTCCAGCCGAAGGGGCGTGTAGGTGGGAACCAGGACGGCGTCACAGCCCAGCTTCTGCAGGGCGGTGACCAGGGAGTTGTCTCGGAGACAACTGCCGCAGATCATCCCCGCCGCACCGGCAGCGATGTAGGCAACTCTCAGTTGGTCCGTGTTCTGCATCAAACCAGCCGGTTAATCCGAGGCCCGATAGTGTCAAGAAAGTCGATGATCATGCGGGCCGTCAAGCCCCAGATGACCTCCCCTTCGAAATCATAGAAGTGAACGGGAACGCGCTGGCCCAGGCGCTCCCAGATCTCGATCCTGGGTTCGGTCTCCAGAAAAAAGCGCAAGGGTACCCAGAGGACACGTGCTACTTCAGCGGCACATGGGGTGACTTCCGGAGACCCTTTTATAAACCCCGCGAAGGGCGTTACCCTTGAGTGAGTCACGGCTAGGTAGTCAGGGAGCCGGCCGGCAATCTCAATGCTCTCGGAGCGGATTCCCACCTCCTCGAAGGTTTCGCGCAGCGCGGTCTCTTCCAGGCTGCTATCTTCTTCTTCGCGCCGCCCACCGGGAAACGAAACCTGGCCTTTGTGGGTAGAGACGGTGTTCGTTCTCCGAGTGAGCAGAAAACAGGATTCGCCAGCTCGCTCAGCGATTCCCATCAAGACGGCCGCCCGGGCCCGGTACTCGCCCTCAAAAGGACGGCTCGGATAGGCCGCAAGCCCCTGAATAACTGCCTCTCTCAAGTCTTCGGGCATGGATCGGTCGTTCTCCCTGAATCTCCACTCTGTGCTTTCCACTTTGCACTTTCCACTTTAACCGCCCTCTATCATGGGACGAGCTGAGCTCTCTGGATCGGTCAGGACGCCCGCAACATTACGGACTTCGACTGGGATGTCAAGGGCATTGACTTCTCCAGTTTTCAGGGGTCGGTAGTACTCTCTGGACTGGAGAGTTCGCCGCTATCGTGATTCTGGTTCGCTCCCAGCAGTTTTCCACCCTCGGTGTGGGCAGGCCGCGCCCGATCTGAACCGGGTTCAGTGAACTGAATCATCCAGATGGCGACTCTACTAGTGTGTTTCATAAACACAGTACTAAGAAAGCGGAGCGAAGCGGATAAGGAGGAGTCTTCTCCATGAATTCAAAGCTTGTTCACTGCATGATCCTAGCAGGTCTTCTGTGTGTTCCTGTCTGGGGGGCTTCCCGAGCTCAGGCCGCTGACCCGTCGGGCGTCGAGATCACCGACCCCGCGACGGTCCGTACGGCTCAGCGGGTGCTGCGGGATAGAGGTCTCTATGCCGGCCCCGTTAGCGGAGTGGCCGACGAAGAAACCCGCAAGGCCCTGCTGGACTTTCAGGGGCAAGCACGCATCAACGCAACCGGCATGGTTGATCGACCCACCCTTGAGGCTCTTGGGATTCTCGAGGATGACCGGAGCCTGGTGAAGAAGACAGGAGATGGCACCGTTCACACGGCTGAGGCAGTCGGCCAGGCGACCGTCACCGGCGTAACCGCGGCCGGGGAGGGTACGGCCAAGGGCGTCACGGTGGCCGGAGAGAGCACGGCCAAGGGCGTCACGGTTGCGCTCGACAGCACTGCTAACGGACTGGAAACGGCCGGCAAGGGAGTAACGAAAGCCGGTGAAGCCACCCTCGGTACGGCTGCCCAGGCTGGAAAAACGACAACCGACGGCTTCACGAAAGCAGGACAGGGCGTCACCGATTTTCTGGGTATCAGCCAGTCCGACGCCAAGATCCGCAAGCAGCTTATGAAGAAGCTGGATCGGGATCCCTACCTCCAGGACAACCAGGTTCATATCTTGGTTCAGGAGGGCGTGGTGACCTTGACCTTTTCTGGTGGCTCGGCGGAAGACTACGACCGGGCCGCCGCTATTGCTCGAGCGGTCAAAGGGGTGAAGGACGTGGCGATCCGGAATCCTTGATCCAAACCAAGAATACAGATTTCAAACTCCAGATCGCCGCTCTCGGATCAGCTGTAGCTTGACGAAGCTCAAACTTTGCGTGTCATTAGTGACACCACAATGAAGGCAGCCGCCGAAACCCCGGCCGCCAGAACCTCGGTTGGAACTCCACCGAAACTGTGCCCGGTCACGATTCCGTAGACAGCGGCCGCGGTTCCCAGCAATATGGAGGCCAGGGCCCCCTGCCGGGTGGCCCCTTTCCAGAGCACGCCTCCCAGAACGGCGACGAACACACCGGCCGTGTAGAGGATGTAGGAGGTCAGAATGGTGGTAAAGACCTCGCGGCTGCCAAGAGCAATCAGCAGGGCGACCAGTCCTGCCAGGGCGGTGACCCACCTCGAGACTCGAAGTTCGGTCTCGTCATCCGGATTCCGTTTCACCAGGCTGGCCAGCCGGATGTCCTTCACCAGATGGGAAGCCGCAGCCGCCAGCAGCGAGTCAGCCGAGGACATGATGGCGGCCAGAAAGGCTGCCAGGACGATACCCCCGGCCAGCCCCGGCATCATTTGTAAAATCACATCGAAGAGGACAGAAACGCCACTGGCATCTCCCAGCGACACTCCCAGCCCTTTCGCTCCCATACCGATCAAGACCGGAACGAAACTCAGGGGAATCAGGGCGGCCCCGGCAATCAGTGCCCCCTGCCTGGCCACTTTCGAATCTCGCGCGGCAAAGAGTCTTTGATAAAAATCCTGTCCAATGAGCGTGTACATGACGGTCGGGACCGAAAGCCAGAGCACAAAGCCAAAGCCCTCTCCTCCCAGTTGTGTAAAGGTCGACGTGAGTTCTCCCTCGCTGAGCCGGTCTTTCAACAGAGTCAACAGACCCCCCTGTTCCATCGTTCTCTGGAGTACGAGGACACAGGCCAGAGCCATACCTGCCCCTCCGACAAGAATCTGAACCAGATCGGTTACGGCCACCGCCCACAGGCCCCCCAGCACTGTGTAACTGACGAAAAACAGGGCCGCCAGGATCGAGGCAATCTCTGGATCCAGCCCGAGGAGGCTACCGGCCCCTCCGGCCACCTGGATCTGAGACGCTGTGATTCCAAGCAGCGCAGCAGCCGAAAGAACCGCTCCCAGGATTCGAATCAGTCGGCTCCGGTAACGCTTTTCCAGGTATTCCGGGACCGTATACAGGGCCAGGCCGCGAAAGCTTCCGGCTGTCAGCAATCCAAGCAGGATCAACCCGACTCCGCAGGCGATTCCGTACCAGGCAGCAGAGAGGCCCGAGGTGAACCCTTTTTGTGCTCCTCCTGCGCTGAACACACCCCCAAAGTGAGTCGCGGCCAAAGTAGCGGCACAAAGGGGCAGTCCCAGCTTTCTGGAGGCCAACAGATAGTCGTCGGGTCCTTGGATGCGACGCTGACACATCCAGCCGATGAAGAACATCCCGGCGAGATAAGCTACTACGACAGTGGTGATCACTTCGGGCACCCGCCGCCGCTGTCGTATTCACTAGTGGCCATGTTCCATGGGCTCGCTGTGTTCGTGAAAGACACCCCGGCTGTGCAGTTCGTCATGCAGCCTCCTGTATACGGATGTCAGCTTGAGCCGCATTCTCTTGTAAACCTTGTCCTCTGCGCGGGTTCCCACCGTGTCCAGAAAAACCAGGGCACCCTCGATCTGCTCCAGAATGGTCACCGCGTCGGCCGCGGCGTGGAATTGGGAGTCGGCCACCTCGATCATAACCGGCGACGAGTGTGCAGTAATGACCTCTGGCTTATCCGGTTGGTGCCCCCGAACGAGTAGTGCGACCCAGCTGCTCTGCTCGATGGGCACCGACCAATAGCCCGAGTCTTCTTGAGGATCGACCTCCCTGCCTTCCCGAACTTCACCGTTGATCACCAGTTCAACCCTGCTCATGGGGACGGTCACACTGGCCAATCTCCAGTTCACATCCACACGTCCCCCTCCCCGGCTCATATGGAGGCGGCGGCCTGCCGGCTCTCCTTCTACACTGAACTCGAGGAGCGGGCCATAGGTGATAAAGGTGTGGCCCGATCTCACAGCCTTGATCCAAGTCTCATAGGTGAATTCTTCGTCATCCGGAATGCGGGTGTAAGTTCGAATCGCGCCGACTTCAACACCGGCGCTCATCTTGTCGGTTCCGCCCACAACCGGCACAAAGTATCCGCAGTTGAGATATCGGTAGTAGTCGGAGAGAAAATAGGGATCAACGCCTCCATAAGGGGTGCCGAGAGAGGTCATTTCCACGGCGTCAATGTCGCCATTGACCAGATCGGCTGCGTTTTCGGCACGGGGATTTGGAAAGTGAGGGATAACGACCAGCCCCCCCTGGGCCTTGCATTTCTGAGCCCATTCCATCAGAAGCGCGTCGACCGGATCCCCCAGAGCCGCTTCCGGGGGCCCGGCGGCACACATCGGCGCGATAATATTGCCTCCATAACCGAGCAGTGAGATGTGTCCCAGAACATGCTGGCGGTTTTCTGTACCGACTCGAACCAACCATTCACCGTCGCCTCCTGTTTCCCTGGATCCAAAGGTCGTCTTTCCGTCGAAGTCTCCGACGTTGGTCATCAACTCCCCCCACTGGCTGGCCAGGAGGTTGACGACATTGACCCCCTCCGCACTGCCCTCCAGTAAAGCCGTCTGGGGGGAAAGAAAGTGCACGTGGGTGTCGGCAGTTACCCAGTTTTTCTCCCGCCAGTTCAAGACCTTTTCGATCTCAACGGTAAGACTCTCGGTATCGGGCCGCACTCGCATCACTTTTCGCAGAGGTTTCATCTCGAAGCCCTTGCTCACCTCCAGGTAAACCTTTCCCAGAGGCAGATCCACGACGGCTTCCCCCGGAATATAGGCACAGAAGTGTCTCCTCTGATGCAGGTACTCTGCCCCGTAGTCCTCGAACCAGGCACCGTTGGGTATACGGTGGTGGTCCGCAGGAGGCAAATACTCGCCGCTCTCCCCATGCAGGTGCAACTTCACGGCGACCGGCTTACGGCTCCCTTTCTCGACGACTCTGATCTTGACTCGCTGGTTGCTGGGGGAGATCGGAGTCAGCCGGCCGGACGCCTGGTTCGCGGCGAGTTCTGAGACCGGTACGGTGAGGCCGCCCTCCAGATGAAATAGAGCATCGGCGTGAGCCGTGTAGTCCACCTGTACCTGGCTGCGGGACACCTCGGGCACCTGATTGTCGTAGGTTTCAGACCACGAGTCGTTTGGATAGATCTTGACAGGCTGGGCCGAGATGACCTGCCCCATGTCCAGACGAATCTGTTTCATCAGCCCCACTTCATCGAGATCGTAGTCAAAATCAGCTCCCTCGGGCAGCTCGAGAACAGCTTTGCGGCGGCTTTCCCAGCGGAGAGGGAAGGCGGAGGCCGAGCCGGCTGATATCGCAGAAATGACAGTTCTTCCTGCCCTCGGTTCGAAGCGAAAGGCCCTGATCTCTTTTTCCGGGCGGGGGTTTTCCCAGGCCCACACCCAGTTGTTCCAGAAAGTCAAATCCGCCCCCACGGTCCGGCCCTGAGTGAGGCCCCAGGTTCGGCGCGTGCTGCGCTGCTCGTGAAGGGGTCGAATCGGGTAGGGGTGGTTCTGGGGGACTGCCTGAAAGCAGAGCTCTCCCCAGCGGCGCCAGAGCATGCCGATCTGGTGACGGCGGCGAATCTTGACGCGCTTTTCGGAACCGTCCCCATATACAATCACATAGTCGGCCACGTGCTCCGGAAGACGACCTTCTCCCCGGGTGGGAGAAAGAAACCCGTGTTCGTTCCACTCCAGGGGCTCGACGTCGGTGGTATGCAGAAAGCAGATCCACTGAGCCTTCAGAAGAGCGATTCGCTCCTCAACAGGTTTGTCTTTGAGGAGGAGAACAGCTCCTACTTCGAAGGGAATGCCCCAGGAGACGAGCGACCCGCGGGCCGCCCTTTCAACTCTTTCCCTCAGCGTGTCCGAGACCTCCTCGTTAGCGAGATCCTCCAGGCTGATGTTCCCTCGTAATGGAACAGGAGTAAAGCGAGGGGATGCGGCATGAGCAACGGCTTCGGCTTCGGCCTGGGCGACCAGGCCGGTGGCACCCGCTGCAGCGGCCGATGCCTCCAGGAACGCCCTTCGTGAAATCGTCATGATCGTCTACTCCGGTTAACCTTGATGGGTGATCGTTTTGTAACACAACAGAGTCGAAAAAGGTTGAAAGAATGAGACGACAGAACCGCTGCCGCCAGGCCGCGGCCGACTACGGTCATGTCCGAGAAGACCGCGCCACTACTTCGGGTGTCTTTTCGCCGACCGTGCAGTAAGTATCCCCCGGCAAAGCCGGGGGCTTTAATCTTGTGAGCCGCTCAAAGCGGACTTGACGTTGCCGCTACCGCGGCCACTTGTGCCACCTACAGGTGGCTTGGCTACAGCAGCCTGAGCTGATCCTGGCGACGATCTTCTGCTTCTTGCCGCCGGATATACTCACGAATCACTTTCTCATCCCGACCCACCGTCGATACGAAGTATCCGCGAGCCCAGAAGTGCTGTCCAACAAAGTTACGCCGACTCTCTGAAAAGTTCCTCGCAATGTGGATGGCGCTTTTCCCTTTGATGTACCCGATCACCTGCGCCACAGAAAACTTTGGCGGAATCGAGATCATCCCGTGCACGTGATCCGGCAGCAGGTGGCCCTCTTCAATCAAGCTTTCCTGCTGCCCAGCCAACCGTCGCAGCACCTGACCGAGATGTCTGCGCAGCTCCCCATAAATCAACTTCTTGCGGTACTTGGGGATGAACACCACATGGTACTTACACTCCCATTTTGTATGCTGTAAGCTCTGGTAGTTACTCATAAAACTCCTTTTCGTGATGCTTTGCTCGGCTCACGGAAGGGAGTTTTTTCACCTATTCCCGGAACTGTCAAACTCTGGCTGCCTCCCCGGCAGAGCCGGGGGGACTCCTTACGGGTCTAGCGCAGCGCTTCTTCGAGAAGCGTGGCCGCATCGGTCCGTTCATCCCGATATTTGACGATCAGGGGAGAGGAGAGAGAGATACCGTGCTCGGTGGCGAATGCTCCCGCCACGGCCCGGCTGCCGGGCACCACGACCGCTCCAGGTGGCACAATCAGCGGAGAGCCTGCTGCTTTTCGGTAGACTTCTTCGTTCACCAGGTCAAAGAGGGGCGTGGATCCGGTGAGAATCGTACCGGCCCCGATGACAGCGCGCCTGGAAACGATCGTTCCCTCATAGACCCCGCAATTCCCACCAATGAGAACTTCATCTTCGATGATGACAGGCATGGCTCCGACGGGTTCCAGAACGCCCCCGATCTGGGCTCCGGCGCTGAGGTGCACTCGCTTCCCAATCTGGGCACAGGACCCGACAAGAACGTGGGAGTCAATCATAGACCCGGCTTCTACACAGGCGCCCACATTGATATAGGCGGGAGGCATGATTACCACTCCCGGAGCGACATAGGATCCGTCCCGGATCGAGGACCCGCCCGGCACCTGTCGGACTTCATCGGAGACACGAAGCTTCTTGAGAGGAAACGTAGACTTGTCAAAAAAGCGGAATTCCTGGTCGATTGAATAGTCTGTCAACTCCCCCCAGCGAAAGCCCAGCAGGATACCTTTCTTGACCCAGTGGTTGAGCTGCCACCTGGAATCAATGCGCTCGGCAGCTCGCACGGCGCCTGAATTGAGGAGGGACTTGAACTCTGCAAAAAGGTCCCGGGCAGCTTCACTAAAGTCCCGGCTTTCACCTCTATAGAGCTCTTCGATTTGTTCCTTCAAGTTCTGCATGTCGTCAGGCCCCGGATTCCTCGAAGACGTCCTCCAGCACGTCATGGAAAGTGAAGAAACCCTTTCGTCCCTGGAGCCACTCGGCTGCCAGCAGGGCGCCCAGAGCAAAGCCACTGCGGTTGCGGGCTACATGCTTCAATTCGATGGTGTCGAAGGGGGAATCGAAGAAGACGGTGTGGATGCCCGGTATGCTTCCACCTCTGGAAGCGGCCACCTGCAATTGCTGAGGCGCAACAGGGCCCGGGGCGCCGTCGGTTCGGAGTTCACTCTTACGTGCCACAGTTTTCAGCAGGATATCGGCCAGGGCAAGTGCCGTGCCGCTGGGACTGTCGACCTTTCCGCGGTGGTGGGTTTCTTGAACAAAAAGATCATAGTCAACCAGCTCGTCGAACAGCCTCCCGGCCGCCGCCACAATCCTCAGAAAAACACTGACGCCCAGGGAGAAGTTGGGTGCATAGACGACGGACATTCCCGAGGCCAACACCAGGTTCCTGATCTCGCCGAGTTGCTCGTACCAGCCTGTCGTTCCGATCACCAGGCCAGCCTCTACATGGGCCAGCGTGCGTACGTGATCAATGACTGCCCCCGGATGCGAGAAGTCGATGAAGACATCAATACCCTGGCTTGGAACGGCTGCGGTCAGTGCTCTGCTGCGGTCAAAGGTGGAAATGATCCGGTGCCCTTTTCGAGGCGCCAGACGGGTGACTTCTCGGCCCATCCGGCCACTTCCAATCAGTCCGATCCCAAGTCCCATATTACAGTTCCCTGCCCTTGAAAGTCCCAGAGCGGTTTCTTCGCGTGACCCCGGAGGGCCTCCTACACTTCAACAGCCCGGCTCAGTAAACCATAGCGCTCCATCGCCTGCACCAGCCTCCCTTTATTGTCGTCAGACATGGGCGCCATGGGAAGCCGAAGTTCTCCGACGTCCTTCCCCATCAGGTTCAGAGCCGTCTTGACCGGAATCGGATTCGTCTCGTAAAACATGGCCTGGCAGAGAGGAAAAAGCCTCCCGTGCAACTCGGCAAGCAAGGCAAGATTCGATTCCCGGTACGCCTCCCACAGGTTTCGCATGTCCCGCGGAACGATGTTGCCCACCACCGAGACAAGCCCCACTCCACCGACACTCAGGATGGGTACGAACAGCGAGTCATCGCCCGAAAACACTCGTGTTCGCTCTGCGCAGCGGCTCACGATCTCTGAAGCCTGATTGAGATCCCCGCTGGCTTCCTTAATGGCAACGATGTTGTCGATGTGACTGAGCCGTTCCACCGTCGAGGGTAAAATGTTGACCCCCGTCCTTCCCGGAACGTTGTAAATCATGAGGGGAAGATCCACAGCTCGGCAAACGGCTTCAAAGTGACGATACAATCCTTCCTGGGTCGGTTTGTTGTAATAGGGCGTGATCACCAGCGCCATATCGGCACCCAGCTGGCGGGCTTTTGTCGTCAATTCAATGGTTCGGGCCGTATTGTAGGTCCCGGTCCCGGCCACTACCGCGGCCTTCCCCTTGGACTCTTCGATTACGATTTCGAAGACACGATAGATTTCCTTCCGGGAAAGAGTCGGCGACTCTCCAGTGGTGCCGCAGGCGACAATCCCCAAGCTTCCGTTTTCTACCTGGAATCGAACCAGGTCCCGGAGGCGTTCCTCATGCAGTCTTCCCTCTTGGAATGGCGTGACCAGGGCAGTAAAAGGACCTTCTAATCTCATGGTTTCCCCCTGAAAATGGGTTGAAGCGGAATCTTGAGGATTACTTCTTCGGGGACAGATGCTTGAGATGAGCGGGCTTGGGATCGGCGTCGGGGACAGAAGGTAAGCTTCGCTGGATCTGTCTTGTCATCTTCTTTCGGCTTGAGTGTGAATCGGGCCGGACATATCATCTCGACTGCGAGGTAAGGTCAGGCTAGGACAGTTTCTCTTATACCAGAAAACAAACAACACTTCGAGAAAGATTCTCGGTGCATTCCACTTCCTGGGTTCAGTCTCACTCCTTGAACCCCTGAATCCGCTTCCTTTATTGCGTCGAACGCATCTAGAATCAGAGCTCGACTCACAATCCGCTGCTAGACTTTTCCTGTGAGATTCTCAGGACCCACACTTGTACGATCAGGAATCTGTAAGCGTTTCGGCTGCTTCAAGCGGACCTTTGCTACGGAGCTGAGCAACGGCAAGGTGACTCTGGTCGAAGCAGCGGCTTGGCACTCGTCCGATATCTTGAAGTTTCAGCGGAATGAGTCGTCGGCAACGGGTCACGTGAAGGACCAGGGCTGGTTCAATGAGTGGGACCGTTACGTTGAGGACTTTCTAGTGCAAGCCGTCACCATCGATGACCAGGTCGAGAAGCTGGGTCTGAGCAAGGTCGATCTGATCAAAATGGATATCGAGGGCGCGGAAAGACATGCTAGGTAATGTCGTAAGGGTCACCCTGGGGCGATTGCCCGGACCCGCCCTCGGGCACAGAACGCGTCAAGCGGCTCAGATCACCAAACTTCCGGATGCATGGCTTACGGAACGGCTTCTGCTTCATGGCAGTGAAGGATAGCACAAGCCTCCGCCACGTCTCTGGATCGCCTGCCTTAAGGGCGCTGGATCGAATCTAGCCAGACCCAAACAACACGTTGAGCCATAAGAGCACGATCCCCACTAGCTAGCGGCACGGCCAACAACAAAGCACGATAAGCCTTCGGTATGTGACTCCTCACCTGGCGGACTGCTGCCGGGTTTTTGAAGTAATAATCGGAGAGCTTTTCGCGCTCTTGGGTATTGAGTGGCCTGCGGTTCGCTTCTTGTACGAGCCAATTGACATATTCTTGTTCGCTTACCATGACGCTCTAACCTCCTCAGTCCTTAATACTCGGGGTCGTCGCAAGGTAGCGACCCGTCATCCCAGCAGACATTGCAGCTACCATTTAGAGACGGCTCAGGTGTCTCTTCTGCTTTGCAGCAGAAACAGAGACGTACACGGTGCGTGCTTAGGATGACTTAATCTTGGGCGCGTGTTTTCCCTCCAACCCCTGATTCTGTTCACAGCATTATGTAACAAGTCGCCGCTTGGAATCAGTGATGCTCGACACCATAGAGTGACAGGAGAGTATTACAGTGCATCCAGGAGGCTAAGCCAGGGTTGGTGCCGGAGGCGAGAACCAACAATACATTATAAATGACTGATATCACAGGAATAGCCTTCTTTAAATGTGTTGAGTTGCCCCCAAAGATGCCCCCAGATCTTGAATCTACCTCCGGCGTTGCACGACACCGACAATATGGCGGCGGCTTCGTCGTCTGTACGCAGGCCCTTGGCCCTGTCGGATCCATTGGGCCAAGCTCGCGCAATCTCACGGCCGATGTCCGGGCCGCCCGCCGCGTCGGCCGCGCTCATCTGGTGCGCGTGCTCGGATTATAACTTTATAACGAAGCTGATTCGGCGGCGGCGCGATGGAGTGGACCATGGTATCGGTTGGGTCGAGTTTCGACGGCCGGCTCACGGAAAAATGATGGCTCGGGTGAGAACCCTGGCCGTGTACCTCAACCGCCTGATCGGGCTGCTACTTTCGAAATTGCGGGAGCGCTGGGTCAATCAGGACTCCCACCTGAGCAGTCGATCGAAGCTGTCTGCCGTGACGGTCGCGTCGTCATCGAGGAAAACCTCGGGGATCCCCGCTCCGAAGTAGCGGACGTTATTCGGCCCGAAGAGTTCGCGAGCGGCAAGGACGACCCCAGGCAAGCGGAACGTGTCAACAACTTTGAGACACTTTGGTGAATAAATTACTGTAGTTTCATCTCAAAAGTTCTCCTTTTCGGGAGGGTTGATCCAGACCGCCTCGGGAAGAGGAGGAGGAACGGGTTTGCCGTTGGGAAATCTCTCCGGGAAGAGTGCATGGGCGGCCTCCAATGTTTGGGATCGATCGCGACGGGTGGTGATGGCGGTGAGGTAGTGCACATCCGCGGGAGTGTGCAGGCCGATACCCGAATGGCGATGGTCGCGGTTATACCAATCGAAGAAATCCCGACAAAAGTCTCTGGCTTGCTGAATGGTGCCGAAACGAGCCGGGAATTCGGGACGGTACTTGAGGGTCTTGAATTGGGATTCCGAGTAGGGATTGTCGTCACAGACATGAGGCCGAGAGTGAGACTTGGTGACTCCCAGATCGGCCAGTAGCAAGGCCAGTGCTTTGGAACTCATCGACGAGCCACGATCGGCATGCAGGGTGAGACCACCCGCTACGATCTCCTGCTTGGAGTAGCTCTGGGCGATCAAGACCTTGGCCAGGCGGGAGCTTTCCTGGGTGGCCACCATCCAGCCCACCACATAGCGGCTGAAGATGTCCAGGATCACGTAGAGGTAGTAATAGCTCCATTTGACGGGCCCCTTCAGCTTGGTGATGTCCCACGACCAGCATTGGTTCGGGCCGGTGGCCAGAAGTTCCGGCTTGGAGTATTGGGGATGGCGGCGCTGGCGACGGCGTTCTCTAACTTCCAGACGTTTGGCCAGAATGCGGTACATGGTTCGAATCGAGCACAAGTATCGCCCTTCGTCCAGCAGCTCCGCCCATACGGCGGCAGGAGCTTTGTCGATAAACTGTCGGCTGTGCAGGACCTCCACAACGGCTTCCCTTTCGGGCGGGCTCAAGGCGCGTGGGGATGCGGCCCGAGGCCGAGGATCCAGCGCCGGCCGTTCGCGCCGAAGTTTCTCCCGATACAGACTCGATGGCGGCAGATCCAGAGCCTGACAGCCGGCACGGACTCCGTGGGATTGTGAGAATCGCAAAGCTTCGTCCATCAGCTCTCGTCTCCGTTCTCTTCGCTGCTCGCCAGAGAGATTCCCAACAGTTGCGAGACTTTTTTTTGGAGATCCAGCATGGCTTCAAACTTCTCGAGCTTGCGTTTCAGCTTCCGATTCTCAGCCTCCACTTGCCTCAGTTGATGATCCAGAGGATTGACCGGCTTTGCCTTTCGTCCCCGCTTGCGAGGGGTCAATGCCTGCAGCGTTCCGTGCTCGCGTTGGCGTCGCCAGGTCTGCAGATTCGACCAGTAAAGTCCTTCTCGGCGCAGTAATGCTCCCACTTCGCCCGACTCTTCGCAGCCATCGGCCTGCTCCAGGACCCGGAGCTTATAGCGGGCTGAAAACCGGCGACGGGTTGCCTTGGCAGGAACTTCCGGGTCGGGTCGCGGCAACGCCTTCTCGGGCTCGGTCCGTCCCGCAGCGATTTTGGAGACCTCTCCCCTCCGCTCCGAGGTTTCCAAAATCCTCAGTTTCTTGTCGCTTCTGTTTTCTATCATTCTGTAATCCAGCTTCTCGCCCTCTACTCTAATTTAGCCGGGAAGAAGTGTCTCACCATTATTGGCACAGAGGGGTTCGGCGGCTGTTGGCGGCCATGCAAGAGTGTAGGAAAGTGGCCGTCGAAAATGTCAGGCCTCGGAGATGTGACGGAGCGATGGCTGGAACGCAGGATTCGGGTATCCCAAAGGGTCGGTAAACAGTACCTACCCCACCCTTTTCATAATACTTCGCAAAGGAGAAAGGAAACACGGAATGAGAAAAACTCTATTTAGCAAGCAGCGCAATCTATACTTCACACACACCGGAGCACAGAAGCAATACGACACGGCTCCTCCAATGCAAGATCTAATACCGGCAGTATCGTACGCAAACGCTCGGTCATTCATTGTCGAGTACTATCTTGGCATCGAGGAAAACCTCAGATTTCTCATCAACCTGGCAAAGCAGCAAGGCCGGAACTCCAAGAAGGTGACTAGTGGGCACAATCTGGAACCACTGTTCTATTGCCTCCCAAGCGAGGATCGGAAACTCCTAAGCGCACGCTATCGAACCTACTGGTCGCTTCAAAGCAGAGCCTGTTACTCCACTCCCTTACCTGGGGAAGACAATGAGGAGTTGGAACGAAAACTCTCCGATCGATTCAACCAAAACTATGAGGAGTCCATGAAGAAGTTCTGCACCTTGGACAAGTTCTTGCAGACCTGCGGAGATGGGTACAACAAGTGGAGGTACTGGCCCTTGGAGACCAAACAAGAAGATCCTCAACTTCCTCACGTAAACCTCGATCTGATGTTAGAGGTTTGGAGGAGCCTAGCCCGGATTATGCAAGAGATCTGAATCCGAGTGAGATTTGGGTCCAGAAAAAAAGCCGTAGCTCTCTGATATAAAAGGGTTTACATAAAAACAACCCTAAACAGGAGCTACGGCTATGTTGAAAACAGTCTGCCAGAATACCCTGCCATTTCACAGCCACAGAGACATCACAGCTCGTTTTGATGGGGGGAGCCTGACTTCCGACGCAGGATGGTTGTTGTTTGGATCGCTGGATCGGCAACATCGATTGTGCGAGGGCTTCAGTTCGTGTATTGCGGAAAGCCGGGACCGACGCTACATTCGTCATGACCTGTTGAAGTTGATCCGACAACGAGTGTTGCAGATCGTGGCCGGCTACGAAGACTGTAATGACGCCGATACGCTGCGCTCGGATCCGATGCTCAAGACAGTCTGTGATCAGTTGCCCGAGAGCGATCCCGATTTGGCCACCCAGCCGACTTTCTCCCGCTTGGAGAACTCCGTCACCAAGAAGGATCTGATGCGTCTGAGCCGGTGGCTGCTACGCCGTTATGTGCGCTCCCTGAAGAAGAGACGTCCCGCCAAGATCATCCTGGATCTGGACAGTACCGACGACCACACTCACGGCCAACAGGAGTTCGCCTTCTACCACGGGTATTACCGAAACCACATTCTGCATCCTTTGCTGATCTTCGATGCCGCCACGGGAGACCTGGTCTGTGCCGTGTTGAGACCTGGCAACAAGGGGGCTGCCTCTCACATCGTGCCCATTCTGAAGCGCGTCGTGGAGGCCATCTGACAAGGAGTGGGGACGGATGTCGAGATTGAGATTCGGGCCGACAGCGGCTTTGCCACGCCTCGGCTCTACGAGTTCTGTGAAGGTGAAGAGAATCAACTCCAATATGTCATTGGGTTAAGTCGCAACCCTCGCCTGCAGCGAGTGGTCGAGCCCCTGCTGGATTCGACTCGGGAAAGGTTCGTTGAGCGGGAGGAAAAACAGCGTCAGTTTGACGAGTTTCTTTATCGAGCCAACAGCTGGGATCGATCCCGTCGCGTCATTGTCAAAGTGGAGGTCGATCAGCGCGGGATCAATCGTCGCTTTGTGGTCACCAACCGGGACGATCTCTGCTCCCAATCACTTTATGACCACTACACCGACCGAGGGCAGACCGAGAACTTCATCAAGGCCTTTAAGAATCATCTGAGCATGGACCGACTCAGCTGTCATCGATTCCTGGCCAACCAGTTTCGACTCCTCCTGCATGCACTGGCTTACCAGATGTTCGTGCGCCTGCGCGACTATCTGCACGGAACCCCCTGGCACAAGCTCGAAATCGAAACCTTACGTCGTCGTGTCCTCAAGATCGGGGCCCGGATCCGACAAACCACTCGACGCATCTGGGTCCATCTTTCCTCAGCCTTTCCCGAACAACCCCTCTTTCACCTCGTCTTGAGTCGCCTGAACTCCAGCTAGCTTCTCCCAGTTCCCCGAAAAACCGCTTCCGACACTCATCCAGGCCCAGATCTGTCTGAAATTCACTCCCCCAACCACTCAAACGCCTCGCCAACCGATATTCTTCGCAAATCCGCCTGTCACAACTGCCCGCTTCCGAGTTGGGCCACTTCTCGAGCCCTTTTTCAACAGCGGATTACGGTTCTTGCATAATCCGGGCTAGTATGGCTGTCCGCCCGGCGACTGCGAGAGAAATCCCGCAACGAAGGAGCGTCAACGTATGTAGAAGCCCCTGTGGACATCTTCCTAAACGAGTATCTGCATCACTACCTGTATCGGAGTGCAGAGGACGACGACGAGTGGCAGCAGGCTTCTCTTGACGACACCAGCGCAATCGAGTTTAGCGACCTGCATGACTGGTTCTGGAAGCGACCGTCGGTGAAAGGCTCCAACACTCCGGTCCTAGTATCCGGCCTTGAAGTCCTCAACGCACAGGCGAACTGGACGGAGGGTTTGGAAGGAGCGACCGGCGTGCTCGAAAGAGTCCTCCTGAGAGCAGGTCCTTCAAGGCATAGAAGGCCCGCAATTTCTACAGAATACCGATTGTCTGACATCCACGTGTTCCACCGCCGAATTCGGACGGAAGGACTTGCGTGGGACGCTGATGCCAAGGAGTTTCATCCCCTGCCCTGACACCGCTTGAATTACGTCAAAGAAGCTTTATAATTCCCTTTCAATTGATCCAGGTAATCTGCCCACTCCTGCATCATCTTTCGCCGTTCCGGCAGATAGGACGTGCGGTTGTAAGCCCGCCCGTTGGGATCCCGCACCGCGTGGGCCAACTGGTGCTCGATGAAGTCGGGGCGAAAGCCCAGCACCTCATCCAGAATGGTTCTCGCCGTTGCCCGAAAGCCATGACCGGTCATTTCCTCTTTGCTTATACCCATGCGCCTCAGAGCAGCCAGAATCGCATTGTTGCTCATAGGCCGATCTCCCCTCGGATTGCGGGCACTTGGGAAAACATAACGTCCCTGTCCGGTCACAGGATGCAGTTCGCGCAGGATCTCCACTGCTTGGCGGGAAAGGGGAACGATATGAGGAGTGCCTGTTTTGGTGACAGTGTAACGCCACTCGGCCGCCTCCAGGTCAATATCCGACCACTGTGCGTGGCGCAATTCACCAGGCCGCACGAAGACCAGGGGAGCCCACCTCAGGGCACAACGCACAACGAGCGTCCCTTGGTAGCCGTCCAGGACTCTCAGCAAGGGGCCAACCTGCTTCGGCTCGGTGAGGGCGGCGAAGTGTGTTCTCTTGAGTGGCGACAACGCACCCCGCAAATCTCCCGTTGGGTCACGCTCGGCCCGTCCGGTAGCCACCGCATAGCGGAACACTTGTCCGCAGTTCTGAAGGGCTCGATGGGCGATCTCCAGGGCTTCCCGCTGTTCGATCCGGCGCACGACCGCCAACAATTCGGGAGCTGTGATTACGGCCACGGGGCGGGTACCTATCCGGGGAAAGATGTCCCGCTCCATTCGGCTGAGGATCCGGCTGGAATAACTGGTGGCCCAGTTGGAGGAGCGTTTGGTGAACCATTCCCGGGCCACAGCTTCGAAACTGTTTGCTGAGCGTTCCGCTCTCGTGGCCTTTAGTGCTTTGCGGTGCTCGCTGGGATCAATCCCTTGGGCCAACAGCCGGCGAGCCTGACCACGCCGGTGCCGGGCTTCCTTCAACGAGACATCGGGATAGACACCCAGGGAGATTCGTTTCTCCTTGCCCCCGAAGCGGTATTTCAATCGCCACCACTTGCCACCGCTGGGGGAAATTTCCAGATACAGTCCACCGCCGTCGAATATTTTCCTGGCCTTGGTGCCGGGTTGAGCATACCGGATAGTGATGTCGGTGAGGGGCATTGGGGGGCAACTCCTTTTATTGACTCCTGATCTGCCCCCAATATTGCCCCCAGTTGCCCCTGGATGTCAAGGGAAAACCTTGAATCAATCTGGACGAGAAAACAACCTAAGTCACTGTAATGAAGTACTATAATGAATTTTATTGGATTCCTTTGGATGTGGAATTGGTGCCGGAGGCGGGATTCGAACCCGCACACTCGTTGGAGCGCCACCCCCTCAAGATGGTGTGTCTGCCAAGTTCCACCACTCCGGCACGAGTACTTAGTTACTCCCGGTCGAGCCCTCGCCGCCTTCCCCCGAACCCTCTTCTGCGGGAGGCGGAGTCGCTTCGGACTCGGCTGGCTCCGCCCGCGGTTGACTGCTCGGATCCCGCCCTTCAGTTGCGGTCGCTGCGCCGGCGGGAGCCGTACTGGGAGAAGCACCCTCCATCACGCTCGACTCGCCCCTCTTTGCTAGGCCTGCCAGGATCAAGCAGGTCACCATAAACAGGGCAGCACTGACTGCCGTCAGCTTGGTCAGCAAAGTAGTCGCCGATCGGGTGCCGAAGGCCGTCTGGCTGCCTCCCCCACCAAAGGTCGAGGCCAGATCTCCCGCTTTCCCCGACTGCAGCAGCACGACCAGGATCAGGAAGCAGCAAACCAGAATATGCAACACTACAAACAGAATCATTTTCTTACTACAGGAACACCGGCACGGAAAGAACTACCCGGATTTGAACTGGACAATTCCCAGGAAAGTCTTTGAATCCAGACTGGCTCCTCCCACGAGGGCCCCGTCTATATCCTCCTGCCCCATCAGGTCTGAGACATTGTCAGGTTTAACGCTTCCACCATACAAGATTCGTACTCTACTGGAGACTTGCGGAGAATACTCGCTCGCTGTCCAGCTGCGAATCCACTCGTGAACTTGCTGGGCTACTTCCGGTGTCGCCGTCAGCCCTGTTCCGATTGCCCAGAGCGGCTCGTAAGCGATGATCATACGGGATAGCTCTGGGGCTGTCAATCCATCCAGGCAACCCTCTAAGTCACCCAGAATGACCTCTTTAGCCTGTCCCGACGCGCGCTGATCCTGAGTTTCTCCGCTGCACACAATGGGGGCGAGACTGGTCTCCAGGCAACGCCGCAGCCGGCGGTTGACCGTCCTTGACGTCTCGCCAAAGAACTGCCTTCTCTCCGAATGCCCAAGGATGACATATCCGCAACCGACGTCCAGCAACTGCTCCGCTGCGATCTCGCCCGTCCAGGCTCCCTGTGGTTCCCAGTGAACGCTCTGGGCTGCCAGACCAATCTCTGAGCCGGACAATTCTTCGCCCACGGCGGCGAGCGCCGTAAAAGGCGGAGCCACTACAACGTCTACGTCGGAGACACCTGCCGCGCCGTTTCGTAGCCCTCGCGCCAGCTGGCGCCCTTCAGCGACAGTCTTGAAGCACTTCCAGTTACCAACGATCAACGGCTTTCTCTGCATTGAAATCCCCCTAACAGTCCGTGGTGGGCTCACACCTCACCGTTCTGTTTGTCAACTCGATCGGTCAGAGCCTCAACTCCGGGGAGCGGTCTTCCCGACAGGAGCGTGAGAGCGGCCCCTCCGCCGGTGGAGACGTGGGTGATCGAGTGGCCCACTCCGGCCAGTTGTACGGCCGCGGCGGAGTCACCTCCGCCAACGATGGAGATGGCCTCAGCAGCGGCCACCGTCCGGGCAATCTCCATCGTTCCCGCGGCACAGCTGCTCATCTCAAACACGCCCATTGGACCATTCCAGATGATCGTCCTGGCGTTCTCGATAGCTTGCTTGAACCGTTCGACGGTTTGCGGTCCGATATCAAGCGCCATTTTCTGGTCGGGAACCGACTGCGTCGGGCAGGGCTCTACGTCAGGACCGAGGGTGGATCCCACCACATGGTCCACCGGCAACAGCACTTCAACGCCTGCCTGATAGGCCTTCTCGAGCAGCTCTCCGGCCACGCCCACCTTGTCCTCTTCCACCAGCGATTCCCCGCATCCGATTCCCTGGGCCCGCAGAAATGTGTAGGCCATTCCGCCACCGATCAGGAAGGTACTCGTGAGGGGAAGAAGCGCTCGAATGACCCCGATCTTGTCTGAAACCTTGGCACCGCCCAGGATCGTCACGACCGGCTTTTTGGGGTCGTTCAGCACCCCGTAGAGATGCTTGAGTTCCTTCGCCATCAGAAAACCTGCGGCTCCGCCGCCCATGACGGTCGGAACACCTGCAGTGGAGGCGTGCGCCCGGTGGGCGGTTCCGAAGGCATCATTGACGTAAAGATGAGCCAGAGAGGCCAGCCCGCGGGCAAAATCGACATCGTTGTCTTTCTCGCCACTGTGAAAGCGCAGGTTCTCCAACAGCAGCACCTGCCCGGGTTCCAGCCGGGAGACAGCCTCTGCGGCCTTCTTACCAATACAAGAAGCGACAAAATCAACGGGTCGGCCTAGTTCAATAGCCAGTTGCTCAGCAACCGGGCCCAGCGACAGATCTTCGCGTCTTTCCCCGCCGGGGCGACCCAGATGGGAAGCCAGCAGCAACCGGCCTCCTCCTTCCAGAATGAACTCGATGGAGGGGACAGCGGCCCGGATTCGCGAGTCATCAGCGACATCCCCACCTGACAGCGGAACGTTGAAATCCACTCTCATCAGGACTCGCTTGTGAGCGACATCCAGGTCTGTGATGGAAAGCTTCCGGGTAAGGCGGTGCACCGGCCAACCTCAGCTGCCGGCTACCGGCGCTACGCTTTGGCGGGAGACCATTTCAGTCAGATCGAGGACACGATTCGAGTAGCCCCATTCATTGTCATACCAGGCAAGGACCTTGACCATGTTCTCACCAAGAGTTCGAATGAAAGGTCCGTCCACAGTGGCCGAGTGCGCGTCACCGCTGAAATCGCAGGAAACGAGCTCCTCATCCGTGTAGCGAAGGATGCCCTTCATCGGCCCCTCGGCCGCCCCTCTGAAGGCCTGTCTGATTTCTTCGGTGTTTGCCTCCCTTTCCAGAGTAGCGGTCAGGTCCACCATGGAGACCGTCGCCGTGGGAACCCGAATGGAAATCCCGTCAAGCCTGCCTTTCATTTCCGGGAGAACCAGAGACACGGCGGCTGCCGCGCCCGTGGTGGTCGGAATCATCGATACAGCTGCGGCTCGTGCCCGCCTGAGATCCTTGTGTGGAAGATCCAGAATTCGCTGGCCGTTCGTGTAGCTGTGAATGGTCGTCATTAGACCCTTCTTGATCCCGAATGTGTTGTGCAAAACCTTGGCCAAAGGGGCCAGACAGTTGGTCGTACAGCTGGCATTGGAGATGATGTGATGTCGGGCCGGGTCGTAGTCCTTTTCATTAACGCCCAGGGCCAGCGTTACATCCGGGTCCTTGGCAGGGGCGGTGATGACGACTTTCTTCACCGATCCACGCAGGTGCTTCGATGCATCCTCTCGGGCGCGGAACAAACCGGTCGCCTCGATGACCACGTCGACTGCCGCCGATTCCCAGGGGATCCTTGCCGGATCCCGTTCTGAGAATACCTGGAGATCCGAATGGCCGACCATGATGGAGTCTCCATTTTGACTTACCTCTTGTTCGAGTATTCCATAGACAGAATCGTACTTCAGGAGATGGGCCAACGTCCTGGGGTCGGTCAGGTCATTGACAGCCACAAACTCGAGATCTGACCCCTTCTTGAGAGCTGCCCTGAGAACATTCCTCCCGATTCTTCCAAACCCATTGATTGCAACTCGCGTCGCCATTCATTCCTCCCTAATCGTTATCTTGCTGGGGCTATCCTGCTGCTCGTAACAAACCCGAACAGCATAACTCAACGCGAGGATTCTGTTCCACGTTGTCAGGTTCTCCAAGCAGATTCCCAAATCCTGCATTCGAATCCTGGAACATAACACCTGGGACATGGAACTCAGGAGTAAGGGTTCTCGTTGTCGGGCTGGGTGTGGAAGCGCCGGTGCCCCCACAACCAGTAGGATGGGAATTCCTGAATCACTTCCTCGATATGGCGATTGATCTCCGCCGTCAGGCGCAGCACCTCGGTCTCCGATTCTTCTTCAGGGCGAGCGTACAAAGCCGGGTAAAAACGAATCCGATAGAACCCGAGCCGCGAGTCCGGGCACAGGAAGCCGAGGACCACGGGAGCTCCAGTTCGGACCGCCAGTGCCCCTACACTCGAGCTGGTAGAAGCAGGCCGTCCGAACAGCGGGGCGTAAACTCCTTCACTTTCCTGTACATTCTGATCCAGAAGAAAACCGACGTCCTTCCTCTCCTGAATCAAAGTCATGACCTTGCGCAGGGCCTTGCGTTTGTCCACGACACGGTTTCCGAATCGACAGCGAATCGTCTCGCTCCAGCCATCGAGCCAGGGGTTATCCAGGCGACGCACGAGGAAACTGAGTGGATAGCCTCGAGCCGCGTGGGCAGCTGGCAACAATTCCCAGGCACTGACGTGGGCGGTGACGAACAAGACTCCCTTCCCGGAACCGCGGGCTTCCAGGTAGTTGTCCAGACCACACGGGCTATCGTAGCGGACGCGGCGGAGCATCTCGGCAGATCCCATGCCCTGGAGGCGGGAGAGTTCCACGGCCTGGTCTCCGAGGTGCTCAAAGCTGTCCAGGAGCACCTTGCGCCTCCAGGCGATGGAGCGGTCAGGGAAAGCTATGGCCAGATTCGCCATCCCGATGAATCGGTGCTTCGAATCCGCTATCCACACCCATACAGCTAGACTCCGGCAGATGGAGTGGGCCAGGAACCTGGGAGTCCAGCTGAGTAGAAACAGGCTCACTCGTACAAGTGCATACAGGGACCACTGGATTGCCTTTTTCACCGTTCCCAAACCGTAGCACAGCCCCGACCCTGACGGGGGGTGTTTCGCCGGTGGCGCTGGTGCTCGGCCGCGCCCCTCAACAGCCCCGCGTAGGGTTCGGGGATCCTGCGAGGCCGCCCGTCCGGACCGGTGACGATGTGCTTGGTCCAACCCCGCGAGTAGAGGCGTCCCTTGGGGGAGGACACCACCTCATAACGAAAGGAGAGGAAGGTGGTCCGAAAAATCTCCAGAGTGGTCCTGACCAGAAGCAGAGTGTCATAGGTTAGCGGCCTCTGGTAACGGCAACCGGCTTCAGCAACGGTCAGGAAGCACTCGGTTTGCTTCTCCATCTGTTCATAGTACAAACCGATGGCCCGGCAGAATTCGACCCGGCCGATCTCGAAGTAGATGAAATAGTTCCCGTAATAAACAACTCCCATCTGATCCGTTTCAGCGTAGCGGACTCGCAGAGAATGCTCATGTGTGTACGACATGTCGCTTCTCTAGTGCACTAGCCTAGTGTACTGTCCGGGAAGTTCACGATGTTAATAGTCAGGGCTTTTCGCTATCATTCCGTATGGCAAGACCACATATCCAACTACAACTCCCCGAAGACGATCGAGAGATTTTGCGTTCCTGGTTGCGAGCCTCCAAGACCCGGCGCAGTCTGGCCGAAAGGGCCGAGTTGATCCTGCTTTGCGGCCAAGGGTTAACGGCAACACAGGTGTCTGAAAGACTGTCCAAGCGCTTGCTCACTGTTCAGAAGTGGCGACGACGCTACCTGCAGCAGGGACTGTCAGGACTGGAGGATCAACCTCGCTCAGGCCGCCCCCGAAAGTTAGCGCCGGCCAAAGTGCGAGCCATCCTCAAGGCCACGGTACAACGGGTTCCCTGTGAGTCGACCTTCTGGAGTGTGCGCCTGATGGCCGAGTACGCCGGAGTGAGCCGCCATCAGGTCACTCAGATCTGGAAGGCGGCCGACCTGAAACCTCATCGAATCCGCAACTTCAAAATCAGTCACGACCCTCATTTCGCCGACAAGGTGATCGATGTCGTCGGGCTTTACATGGACCCTCCTGACAATGCTCTGGTCTTATCCGTGGACGAGAAGACCCAGATCCAAGCCCTGGATAGAACCCAGCCCATGCTCCAGCTCAAACCCGGACAGATCGAGCGACGAACACACGACTACAAGCGGCACGGCACGGCTAGCCTTTACGCCGCTTTCGATGTGGCCACGGGAGAGGTGATGGGGCGCATCACGAAACGGCATCGAGCCCAGGAATTCTTGGCCTTTTTACGCCAGATCGATCAAGCGCTCGATCCCAATCTGGACGTTCACCTCATCCTGGACAACTCCAGTACTCACAAAACCCAGAAGGTTCGAAGTTGGCTGGCGCGCCGAGAACGCTTCCACCTGCACTTTACTCCTACCAGCGCCTCCTGGCTCAATGCCGTGGAGACCTGGTTCTCTCAGCTGGAGCGTCGCTCCATCTACCGCAACTCCTTCACCAGCGTTCGAGATCTGCGACAGGAGATCCGACGATACATACGAGTCCACAATCAACACTTGGCCAAGCCCTTCAAGTGGCGCGCCACCGCCGATTCCATCCTGGCAAAGGTCAAAAAAGCGAGAGAATCAATCAGTCAATGTTAACGTCGGGAATTTATCGGACAGCACACTAGTACTCACTTCCAGACCCATCTGCAAACGGTACCATACTTACGAGGGACCGCTATGGGCAAGAAGAGGGCGTGCAAAGTTGGAAGTTGACGGTTCAAAATTGAAGGACGGCAAAATAGATCTGCGCGACTTCCCCATGCTAAACTCCGGCCCTTAGACGCGCCCGTAGCTCAGCCGGATAGAGCGCCGGTCTACGAAACCGGAGGTCACAGGTTCGAATCCTGTTGGGCGCGCCACTCCGCTTCGCGGGAGACACGAAATGCGAAGCCGACGCACGAAGGGATGGACTTCTTCCCCACTTTCAAAACCTAAATCTTCTGTAGAATCCACGATGCGATTGAAACTGGGAATCCTGGGCTGCTGCCTTCTCTGCCTCTGCGCCTGCACGAGTCCAGAGAGGACCCTGCAACCAGCTGCGAAACAGCGGCAGCCCAACATCGTTTTCATCCTGGCCGACGATCTCGGCTGGTCAGACCTCGGCGTTTACGGAAATCAGTTTTTTGAAACGCCCCATCTCGACCGGCTGTCCAGGCAAGGCATGCGCTTCACGGATGCCTACGCCAGCGCCTCCCAGTGTGCTCCAACACGGGCCTGCCTGCTGACGGGCCGGGACATTGGGCGTCACGGGATTTGGGCGGTTTCTCGGCTGCGGGGTTTGGAGGAGTTCCGCAAAATGATCCCCCCCGAGAACGAGACCCGGCTCCCCCTCGGCGAGATCACTATCGCTGAGGTCCTGAGAGAGGTCGGATATCGAACCGCCATGTTTGGGAAGTGGCACCTGGGCACCGACGAAGCCTACCTTCCCTCCAATCGAGGCTTCCACGAGGCTCTCACTTTTCCGGAAGCGTACCGCTACTTTGGATTCACGACGCGTCCGCCGGTGGACGTAAAGCCAGGTACCTACCTGACGGATTTCCTGACCGATCAGGCCGTTCGGTTTATTGAAGAGAACTCGCATCACCCCTTCTTCCTCTACCTACCTCATTTTGCCGTCCACGGTCCCCTCCGGGCCAGAGATGATTTCATCCCCAGGTATCGACAAAAGAAGGTGGCGGGTAGCCGCGGAGACCCCGTGTACGCAGCCATGATTCAGTCCCTGGATGAGAGCGTCGGGCGAATCATGGCCAAGCTGGATGAAGTCCGTCTCGACGAGAACACGGTTGTCATCTTCTACTCGGACAACGGGGGAGCGGGCGGCTACGAACGGGATGGGATTGAGTGGTTCAGTCCCACCACCAATGAGCCCTTACGCGGCGGCAAAGGAATGCTCTACGAGGGTGGCATCCGTGTTCCGTTGATCGTGCGCTGGCCCGGGGTGATTGAGCCCGCGAGTGTCAGCCACGAACCGGTCACCAGCACGGATTTGTTTCCGACCTTCCTTGACATAGCGGGCCGCAAAGTCGATCTGAGCCATCCCCTGGACGGCATCAGTTTTCTACCCTTGCTCCAGAAGGCGAAGGAAAGCTGGAATCGCGGGCCTCTTTACTGGCACTATCCGAGCTACCTGCAGGCCGACGTAGAAAAGGGGACATGGCGAATCACTCCCTCAGGCGCGATCCGAAGCGGCGATTACAAGTTGATTGAGTTCTTCGAAGACGACCGCAGAGAGCTTTACGACCTCAGGCGTGACCTCGGTGAGACGCAGGACCTGGCGCAGGTGATGCCCGACAAGGCCAGGGAGCTTCTACAACAGCTCATCGACTGGCGCGCTGCCACCAACGCGCCCATGCCAGTCATGAAGTCCAGATAACCAAGAGTCCATCTTTATTCTACTCCGCCGGGCTGGTCCCGGGAGAAACTGTTTTCAGCTTCTCACTTCAAAGTTGCCAGGTATTCGACCAGGTCGACGAGTTCGTCGACACTGATCTGGCGCTGCAGATCCGAGGGCATGGCCGACACCGAGGACTCCCTCCGCTCTATGACGTCGCTGCGAGCGTACTCCGACAGAACTCCGCCTTCCATGCGAAGCGTCAGCTTCTCGGGAGTTTCCCCCAGAATGAACCCGGAAACCTCGCGGCCGTCCCGTAGGGTGAAGTAGAACGACCGGTAGTTCGAAGCGATACCGGCACTTGGGTCGAGAATGGCCTCATAGAGTCCGGCCTTGGGAAGTTTCTCCCCGATCGTGGAGAGGTCGGGGCCAAACTGGGTTCCCGTTCCCCCGATCAGATGACAGGTGCCGCACTCAGCCTTCTCGAACACTTTTTTCCCACCCTCCGGGTCTCCAACGTAAACCAGCAATTCCGTCATCTGAGGAACGCCCTGGCCGTCCGCCAGCGGTGGTACCGGAAAGAACTTCTCAGCCTCCTCTCGCAATCGAACGTTCATCGTTCGGGTCATGGAGGTTCCGGCGACCTCCAGCAGGTCCTCGGGAAAGCGGTCCGATTTCGCGAGTTCGAGGAGCGCCCCCAGACCGAAGCGCGACCCGGCCAGGAATCGAACTGCCTGTTCTCGGAGCGACCAGGGTTGTTCCGGGTCCTCGATGAGGCGGGCCAGCAGAGGATAGGCCCGCCCGTCCTGGCTGTGTGCCAGGACCTCGATAGTCTGCATGGCCCGATCCAGATCAACAGCCAGAAGGGATTCCTCGATCAGGGAGTTCTCCTCCGCACTCAGGAGAGTCCTGATGGCAAAAATACCGGTCGGATTGTCGCGGTTGTCGACCGCAACCCGCATGAGAGCGGGGTAGTGTTCTCGCAATGCAAAGCGCTGCACCAACCTGGCAAACTGCTCACCGGGTCCCAGCAGCCGTACAACCCGATCCACCGCTTGCCGAACTTCCCAACCAGGTTCCGGATCTTTCATCCGAAACAGCGCTTCGGAAGCGACAAAGGCAGCTTTCTCGGGAGAGCCCGCGGGCCCCTCAAGAACGAGTCGGCGCAGCTGATCGTTTTTCTCGGGGGTATCGGGTTGAAAATCGAAGGCTCGCAGGTAGCGTTTCGTATCCTCCCGGTTGACATGCGAACGACCGATGATCCCGGTCAGGTATTCGGGTGTGACCCTGGCCCGCGATCGCCAGATGATGTCCTTCCCGGGCCTGCTGTCCCAGTCGTCGCCTACTATCTCGAGCCAGGCTGCAAGGCACGCGTCCCAGCGTCCATCGGCTGCAATGCCCAGTGCCTCCAGATACCAGCGGTCCCCTCCCTCATGCCCGGCTGCCAGTTCCGCCCACACGGCCGGGACGAGAGGGGACCGACTGTGACGCAGCGCCAGAGCACATTCGCGTCGAACTTGAGGCGAGGGGTCGCCAGCCAGCTGTTTCACCAGGGGTATCACGTCCATCTTCATCTGGCGAGCTGCCCGAATGCCCACAATCTGTATATCTTCATCCCTGTCTCGAGTGGCGAGGTCGACGTAGCTTTCACCGCGGCCCGAAATCTTGCTGAGCAGCCACAGAGCCCGGGCCCGATGGCGCGGGTTCTGGGAACGAAAAAGCTCCAGCAAGGCAGGTTCTGCCTCCTCCTGCATCGCATTGAGAACCAGCCAGGCCCTGGCCCGCACCGCATAGCCGGGGTTTCGGAGGGCCTGCACGGCACCCTCCGGCGTCTCGAAATCAAACTTGGGAACCCGATAGGGGTGCCCGGCCGGCGCTACTCGAAAGACGCGCCCCCGCCCTCGATCGTACTGGCGATACCAGCCGACCACCGGGTCGTACCAGTCGGTGACGAACAAAGACCCATCCGGTGCCACCGCGACATCCACCGGGCGGATCCACCGGTCGCTCTCTTGCCTGAACAGATCGACCGTTTTTCCCTGGAACCCGGCGCCGCTCTTCGTCACCGTAGCTGCCCACACCACGCCGGGACCTGCATCACAGTGAATGACCTGATCCCAGAACACCTCGGGCAGCAGCCTCCCCTCGTACACAGTGATGCCGGTCGGGGAACCGGCCCCGGTGTGAATGAGATTCGGCACCACGCCGGGGTCGTTCTGGTGCCAGTGGCGCTTAGGGATCTCTTCGTGCTGGCCGGTGCGGGGAACACCCCAGCTCTCTCCAGTGAGCGAGTCCTTGTAGCCAAAATCACCGAACTCCATGACATAGTTGATCCGGCACCCCGCGTTGCCGTCCTCGTCGTTGTCCGATTGCCACAGGTTCCCGAACGAATCAACGGTCACCTCATAGTTGTTGCGAAAATTGTGCCCCAGTACCTCAAAGTCACTGCCGTCCAGATTGCAGCGGAAGACCATTCCTCCCTGATAGGGACTCTCCTTTCCTCGTAGCTCCGGGTAACTCTCACCTGCAAATCTGGCCACGACGTTGTGGCCGGCCTGATCAGTGACCAGGTTGCCCTCCCTGTCGTGGACATACCAGCCCAGGTCCCCCATATTCCAGTAGAGCTTACCGTCGGGACCGAATACGAAGGAGTGCGTCGAGTGGTCGTGTTGACGGCTTCCAGATTTGGTGAAGAGGTAGTCCTTGCGATCCGGCCTGTCATCACCGTCCTCGTCCGTAAAGACCAGGACATTGGGTGCAGAGGTGACGATGACCCGGTTGCCCACGATTGAGATTCCCAGGGCTGCGTCGATGTCGCGACCCTGGTAGTAGACCTTCGAAGTATCCGCGACTCCGTCACCATCGACGTCCTCGAGAATCAGGATTCGGTCTCCCTCCGGCCGGTTGCCGTTCCTGCTGTACTGGCGGTAGTTGAGCACCTCGATCACCCAGACGCGGCCGCGCTCATCGACGTCCAGGTTGGTGGGATTGACCAGCCTCGGCTCCGATGCAAAGAGTGTCACTTCCAGGCCCGGATAGGTCCTCAAGTTGGACACGGCCTGATCGGCGTTGCGCTCGGTCTCCCGGCCTGCGGACGTCACCCAGGGGGGTTGCTCCCACGTCGGCTGGACTGGGGACTCGTTCTGACAGGCGAGCAGGAAAGAAAACGGAACAAGAAAGAGGGATCGGATCCTCTTACTGAACTTCATCTGCTCTCGCAAGCCCTCAATCTCACGTTTGGTCCGCCCCCAGCTTTTCTTGGACGATCCGCAGGATCTCGGTTTCCAGCGCAATGGTCCGCTGTTCTATTTCCCGACCACGGGTCAGGAAATCCTCCGCAACTTTCTTTTCGCTCAGATCACCGGAGTTGATCTTCACGTTCAGGAATGCCCCCATGACTGCAGAACGGGCACAGAGGGCACCAACCGCTGCATCCGACAAAGAAGCAGGGTTACCGATCTCGGCCATGGCCCGGATGACCTGCATAGACGCGAGCGCCTGCTCCATCACCTGAAACGGGACTTCGATTGCGCGGAGTGTGGCTGCCTGAACGGCTGAATCACGTGCCTGTTTCTCGGCTTCGGTACTCTGCGGCAGGCGGTAGGCATCTATGATCCCATTGAACGCCCGAGTATCTTCATCGACCAGCCGCAGCAGTTCGTCGTAGAACTGCTTGCCCTTAACTGCCCAGTCGGAAAACTCTTCCCAGCGATCATCCCAGCCCCGCTTGTGGGAAGAGAGGTTGGCGACCATGGTGGCCAGGGCAGCCCCCATCGCGCCCATGGAGGCTGAAATGGATCCCCCGCCGGGCGCCGGCGACTCCGATGCCGTCTCCTCGACAAAGGTGCGAACCGGCATCGCCACAAGTTCGCCCGGGGTCCTGTGGGCCAGCACGTACTCGATGATCTTCTCTTCCGGTGTGAAGGTCTCGAGATCATCCAATCCCAGCGACTTCACGGCGATCTTGACGATCTCCCGGTCCGGGATCCCCAGCGATCTCTGCTGTTGGCGCAGGTAATGGCGGCCAGCATCCAGCATAGCCTGCAGCGGAATCAGGCCCACGATCTCCGAACCCGTCACCCGAACCCCCCGCGCCCGTGCCTTACGGCAGACCTCGTCGAAGGCCACATGGACCGGCGTCACGCTGATATTCGTCAGATTCATTGAAATCTGGGCTACTCCGTATTCCTCGATGAACCACCCGATGCCCTTGACGCACTTGAGCGTACCCGGAATAGCGACAGGTTTTCCCTCCTTGTCTCGAACGATTGTTCCGGTCAGAGGATTCCCTTCCCGCTTGATGCGACCCTTCTCCCGGACGTCGAATGCAATGGCGTTGGCCCGGCGCGTCGAGGTTGTGTTCAAATTGACGTTATAAGCAATGAGGAAGTCTCTGGCACCCACTGCGGTAGCGCCAGATCCAGGATTGAACTCGACCGGTCCGAAATCGGGCTTCCACTCGGGCCGCGACAGCTTTTCTTTGAGACCCTCGTACTCCCCTGCACGCACGGCGGCGAGGTTTCGCCGCTCATCGGATAAGGCCGCGTTTTCGTAACAATAAACGGTGAGGCCAATCTCCTCACCCAGACGGCGGGCCAGCTCGCGTGCGTACTTGACGGTTTCCTCCATGCTGATGCCGGAAACGGGGACCAGTGGACAGACGTCCGCGGCGCCAAACCGGGGATGCTCACCGTGGTGATGCCGCATGTCAATTAATTCCGTTGCCTTCCGCAGGGCGCGGACAGCTGCCTCTACAACTTCCCGGGGGGACCCCACAAAAGTGACAACCGTTCGGTTGGTTGCCTGCCCCGGATCGACGTCCAACAGCTTGACACTGTCTACGGTCTCAATCTCATCCGTGATCTGCCGGATCACGGACATGTCGTTCCCCTCGCTGAAATTGGGAACACACTCGATCAACTGGGTCATGAAACGAACCTCCTCTGACACCTTCAACGTTCGATGTGGGGCAGATTATTGCACAGATGAGAGCCCCTGTTCACAGTCCTAGCAGCGAGCTTCAAATCACAAGCCACCGGATCGCAAGCATCACATCTCAAACCAGCTTAGCTCCGGCAAGTCAGGAGGCTCGACAAGGCTACCCCCATCCAGTTGAAAGGACTCGAGATTTGAAGCGTGATGCCTCTAACCTCGACCCACAAAGGGCATGCTCAGCGGGAGGACTACTCCCTCCAGCAGATTCAATTCCGGTGGCAGCGTGGCCATCATGACCACGATCCGTGCAATATCGTCCGGGGACATGGCGCCCTCTTCGCGAGCGATCTCCTCCCGACCTTGCCAGATTGGGGTAGCCGTGTTTCCAGGGTGCAGAATGGAGACCGCAATTCCGTTGCTGCGGGCATCCAGTGCCAAAGATCTGGTGAGTCCTTCCAGCCCGAACTTGGAAGTGGTGTAAGCAGCAGAATCGGGACGCGGGACCTTCGCTGAGACGCTCCCGATGTTGATGATCCGACCCGAGCGTCGGGGCCTCATGATTCTAAGTGCCTCGCGGCTGCACAGAAAGGCCCCGGTCAGGTTGACGTCGAGCACCTTCTGCCAGACCTCCAGGCTCAGCTCCTCCGTCGGCCCGGCCCCTCCGATACCAGCGTTGTTGACCAGAATGTCGACTCGACCGAAAGCATCGTCGGTTTTCTGGAAGAGCTTCGCGACTTGTGCTTCATCAGTGACGTCGGTGGACACGACGAGCGCCCTTCCGCCCGCCTCTTGAATCTTTTCGGCTGCAGCCTCCAGCCTCTCCCGTCTGCGCGCAGCCAGAACCGTCGCAGCACCCTCAGCGGCAAACGCAGCTGCGACCCGCTCTCCGATGCCTGAACTGGCGCCTGTTATGACACTAACCTGATCCTGCAGCTGCCCCATTCGTGTTTTCCCGTTTTCTACTTCACTGCGGCCAGCGCTCGATAACAACTTTCTTCCGAGTGTAAAACTCCACCGCATCTCGTCCCTGCCCGTGCAGGTCTCCGAAGAAGCTGTCCTTCCAACCGCTGAAGGGAAAGGAGGCGATCGGCGCTGCAACTCCCACGTTGATTCCTATGTTGCCGGCCTCCACCTCGTAACGAAACTTCCGAGCCGACGCTCCACTTCCGGTAAACAGACAAGCCATGTTTCCGTATCTCCCCCGGTTCACGAAGTTGATGGCTTCGTCAACTCGAGCAAACCAAAGCAGGGTCACTACAGGCCCGAAGATCTCGGTCGACACAAGGGTCGCCTCAGCTTGTACGCCACTGAGGATCGTGGGGCCCACAAAAAAGCCATCCTCATAACCAGTGACGACCGGTTGTCGACCGTCCACTTCGAGGCTGGCTCCTTCCTCTAGACCCTGCTCGATCAGAGCTCCGATCCGACCCTGGCTTTCAGCTGAGATGACCGGGCCCATCTCAACTCCGGAATCCAGACCGTATCCCAGCCTACGCGAGACAGCAATCTCGGAAAGGGCTTCGGAAAAAGGCTCCTGGGCATCCCCAATGGTCACCACCAGAGATCCTGCCAGGCAGCGCTGGCCCGCACAACCAAAAGCAGACTCTCCTACAGCCCGGGAGGCCTCTGGGATATCTGCATCGGGAAGAATTATGAGAGGGTTCTTCGCTCCACCCTGGCACTGGACCCGCTTGCCGTTGGCTGCTGCCCGGCTGTAGATGTATCTGGCAACTCTGGTTGAGCCCACGAAGCTGATGGCCTGAATCAACGGATGGTCAAGAATCGCGTCTACCGTGTCTTTAGAACCGTTGAGTGCCTGCACCACGCCGCCCGGGAGCCTCGTCTGCTCCAACAATTGCAGAATTTTGTGCACCGTATTGGGAACTTTCTCACTGGGTTTCAGAATAATGCAGTTACCACAGGCAAGCGCCCAGGGAATGAACCAGAGCGGAATCATGGCCGGGAAGTTAAATGGAGTAATGGCAGCTACAACTCCGACTGGCTGACGAACCATGCTTTCGTCGATACCGGAGGCAATGTCCTCGCTGTTGTAGCCTTGAAACAGGGTCAGGATGCCACAGGCGGCCTCTACGTTTTCGATACCGCGGCGCAGCTCCCCCCGTGACTCGTCCAGCGTCTTCCCGCATTCGGTGGTAATCACTCGAGCCAACTCGGAAAAGCCCTGCTCGAGTAGCTGTTTGAACTTGAAGAGGTATTGGACTCGCTCACTGGGGGGGGTCCGACGCCACTCCGGGAAGGCGGCTGCTGCACTGATTGCTGCGGCCCCGACTTCGGCGGAGGGGCTCAGGGGAACCCTGGCGATCTCCTCGGCGGTGGCCGGGTTCGTCACACTCACAACCGTCCCGGCTGACGATTTGCACCAACTGCCGTCAATCAGGTTGGGAACCAGTTCGGCCGCACCCATGATGGGGGTATCTTATGGGAGCGGGTTGGGAAGTGGGAAGCGGAAAGTACAAAGCGGGTGGGGCAAAGTGCGAAGTGAGGTTTTGCACTTCGAACCCCAAACTTCCTTAGAGGCTCGCCACCTGCAACTCTTCGAGCTCGTTGAAACCGCTGGCAATGATCTTGTGGGAATCGCTCGACATCTCTTCGTTGAAGTCGATTCGGCCACCCTTTCCGATGAACCTGAACACTGTCTGGAGTGAGGCCCTGAGGTTCTGTTGGACCTCCCGTTGGCCCTTGTCGCGCTTTCCCCACCCGTGACCGTCCAGGAGCTCCTGGACGAAGGGCTCGATTCTGGATGCGAACTCTGAGTCAACATCGATTTCCGGCAGGGCCAGATCGCTCTTAATCTGGTGAATCTGCTGGTAAAGCTTCCGGATCTCAAACACATCCTTGATCCCGTTCTGAACCCAGGCCACGGAGCGTGCGATCAGTATTTCCAGATCCCCCGAGGCCTCAACGCCAAAGACGGTAGAACCCGATTCTGCAGAAATGAGCTCGATCGGAACCGGCTCGCTGCGGAGCAGTTGAGACAGCCCCTCGAGCGTGTTCTTCCATTGGGCCGACGCCTCAGCCAACTGATCCAGGCCTTGAAGGGCAGTTGCTTCTTCGAAGAAAATACGCAGGTTGGCTTTCGACTGCACGGTAGGAGCCTCTGTTGCAATGCGTTCGAGGCCCTCTCCAAGGCTGAGGATCGCCTTTTCCAGTTCTCTCACCTCGGTAGCGCGGAGCTGCAGTTGCTGCAGAATCAACCCGCGCTCATCCACCGGCACCTCTAGAAGATCCGCAGAGAACTTCTGAGCCTGCGGACCGAAGGCGAGGCCCAGACCCAGATCCCGCGAGAGACTGGTCCGAATCTTGGCACCTGTTTCTGGATCGAAGGATCCACTGGCTCTCTCAATATTGGCCAGATTGGATTTCAAAAGGTTTCTCTTCGCGAGGTCGGGATCCAGGTTGTAGGCGCTGGCAGCAGACGCTGCCTCTTCGAAAACCGTTGCCAGATCCGTTCGCTCGAATGCCGACCTCGTGTCGGCAACTAACTGGTTCAACTGATGAAGTCGCATCGATCCCACCCCCGTGGAAAATTACTAGATTAGATTTTTTCTCTTGAGTCGATTCCTATTATGATCATTCTGTGGGTGAGGTTCTTGTGATTCCGATCTCAGTTCTCGACAGTGAGTGCCAAGTTTCGTAGGGAAATAACTTCCTGGAAAAGACGATGCTGGAGACTGGAGCTTCTTTTCGAGTTCCCCTGTTGTTGAGCGCGCTGTTCCTCCTCGTGTTGCAGGCCGGAGGCGTTGCACAGGAAAACCAATCGCCATCTAGGGATGGTCAAGCCGTCTTTCAGAGCAAGCAGTTCCAGCGCTGGTACTGGCTTTATCAGAGACGGGCCACCGAAGGAGAGCGGATTCTTCCGGACACTCTGTAGCGCGCAGCCCGCCAACTCGAACGTGCCAGGGAACTCCACCGGGAGGCTCAATCTCAGATGCTCCCCCAGGATGATTGGGACGACGACGAGGGCTGGGTGAACATCGGCCCAACCCCGATTGATGTTGCTGGTCGAACTGAATATGCGGGGCGCACGGCCGCCGTTGCCGTCGATCCCGGAGACGGATCACACTGGCTGATCGGGGCGGCCCAGGGAGGGATCTGGGAAACAGTGGATGCCGGAAAGACCTGGGAAAGCCGCACTGACCGGTTGGAATCACTGGCCAGCGGGGCGATCGCCTTTTCTTCGAGTCTCCCTGGAGTCGTGTATGCGGGCACGGGGGAGTCGACCTTCTCCGGCAGCTCCTACGGGGGGCTGGGGCTGCTCAAGTCCTTCGACGGAGGCGGCTCCTGGTCGTTCGTCCATCAGGACAGTTTCTCGGGGCAGGGCATCAGTGAGATCCGGATTCACCCGGACGATCCAGACACCCTGCTTGTCGCTTCAGTGAGTGCGGTCAGCCCCGTACCCGAGTCTTCGTCTGTAGGGATATTCAGATCGGAAGACGGAGGCGAGTCATTTGTTCTCCACAAGGAGGGAGAGGCCAATGACCTGGAAGTCCACCCCGACAACTTCGACTTTCAGTTCGCCAGCCTTTCCTCCATCTTCGGAAGTGAAGAACACGAGGGTCTTTACCGCAGCCTGGATCAGGGCCGCACCTGGGAAATGATCTACGGCCCCTGGGCTGACCTGCCCGGAGGAGTGGGTCGCATGGAGATGGCCATCTCCCCTTCACGGCCGGATCGCCTGGTTGTGAGTGTCCAGGATGCAATCGCGGACGATGCCTCGGATGGTCGCCTGCTTGGGATCTGGCTGACGGACAGCGCCTGGGCTTCCGCACCCGAGTGGACTCAGCTTCCCACACCTCCTTCGGGCAACACGGTCTGGTACACGCAGCAGATCGCCTTTCATCCGGGCAACCACAATTTCATCTTTTTTGGAGAGATTTCCTTGTGGGGCTTCGATGGGAGGCGCTGGTCACGCATCTCGCCTCCCCATGTAGATCAGCATGCCTTCGCCTGGTCGGGAGAACGCCTGATCGTGGGGAATGACGGCGGCGTCTACAGCAGCCTGGATCTAGGAGACAGCTGGCTCGTACACAATTCAGGCTTGACGATCACTCAGTTCTATCTGGGCTCCCTGCATCCCTTCGGGAGAGAGTTCGGGATTGGCGGAAGCCAGGACAACGGAACGGAAGCCTGGAGCGGGGCGAACCGGTGGAATCTTCTGCTGGGTGGTGACGGGGCTGCCAGTGTGATCTCTCCCTTCGCCCCAGACGAACACTGGGCGGTCCCCTTTCAACGCCTCAACGTTTTCCGGACCACCAACGGTGGGCGGACCTTTAGCCGCGCGAATGGTGAGATCGACACCTCAAGTGCGCCCTTCATTGCCATCCTGAAGGGCTGTCCTTTCGATGAAGACGTGCTGATCACGGGAACCGACCGGGTGTGGAAGACGAGCGATTTTTTCCGCGCTGGAGGTCCCACCTGGGAGATGAACGGCCCAGAACTAAACTCCGAGGTTACAGCCCTGGCTTTTTCCTCTTCAGATCTCACCTGTGAATCCTACGCCGTTGGAACCGTGTCAGGCCTGATCAACCTGACCACCGACGGCGGGATCTCCTGGAGGGATCTCGATCCACAAGAGTCAATTCCCGCGCGGCCGGTAACCGACCTGGTCTTCGACCCCCAGAACGGGGATCTTCTTTATGTTGCGCTGGGAGGCTTCGATCACCTTTCCGAGGGCCCTTTCCAGCACATCTTCGTAAACCGTCAAACCCCTCAGGCCTTACCGCTGTGGGAGAACATTTCGCCCCCCCATCGATATCCCGGTTCAGTCGCTCGCCGTTCTTCCAGAGGAGACCGACAACCTGTACGCAGGCACGGATCTGGGTCTCTGGAGAAGCACAGACCGGGGAGCGACCTGGCATCCGGTCACACCTGAGCAGGGCTTCCCAACCGCGGCGGTGCTCGATCTGGAAGTGACTCCAGGAGGTCGAATGGTCGCCTTTACTCATGGACGCGGTGCCTTTCTGAAGACACAGGCCAATCGCGTCGATCTTGCCGTCCAGCTGGAATCTTCCCCGCGTCCGGCATTTGTAGGCGAGGTCGTGGATTGGGAGATACGAGCCACCAATAACGGACCTGGCGATGCAGAAGAGATCGAGCTGGTCCTGCAACTCGACTCGACACTGGAGATCGAAGAGCTTCCCGATGAATGTGTGACCGGAAAGGAAGAGATCACCTGTCACCTATCGGAGCTGGAGAGCGGCCGGACGATCTACCTGGGAGTGTCCTCCCGGTCGGCAGGGGAAGATCTGGTCAGTGGGGTAGCGTCCATCACCGGTCCGGCCCCGGATCCTGTCGCAAGCAACAACCAGGACGCTACCGAGAATCTGACCGTTCTTCCCCGCATTGATTGGATCATTCCCTTCTTCAACAGTTCCCCCCACTTGGCAAGCGGCCTGGCGCTTTCGAATCTCTCGGGCGTTGACTCTCATCTGCTGCTGCGTGCCTTCCTGGCGGAGGGATCGCCGCCCCTGCCCTTCAACCCTCGTAGTTACCTGCTGCCGCGACGCCGTCAGTCCACGCTTCTGGCCCGGGAAGTCTTCGGAGAGTGGCCGGATTCGTCTGCAGGCTGGGTGCAGATCCGAGCAGACAACCGCCAGCTGGCCGGCTTTTATCAGATCTTTGGCCCCACCTCGCTGGACGGTGCCGCCCCGGCCACGACCCAGTTTCAGCAGGCTGTCTTCACGCGAGTCATGCAGGGGCCTCGGGCCTATCGAATGCTTCCAGCCACCACCCACTTCAGCCTGGTCAACCCGAATCCAGAATCGGTAGAGGTCCTCCTGCGCCTCGGCCAGGGGTCGAAGGCTCCACTCGGCAAGGCTCGGACGTTTGCCATCGAATCCGGGGGCTTGCTGTTCAAAGACATCGCAGAGTTGTTCGAGGCCGCGGAGGTCGATCAAGGCAGCGTCCTTGCCGAAGTGGTGGATGGTCCGGGGCTGGTCGGGTTTCAGCTGACCGCCATCGATGGAGGCGTGACTCTCATCGGTTTGAACCCTGCACAGGAGTTCTCGGCGACGGATCTCTATTCAGCTCAGGCAGCTTCCGGTGAGGACCTGTTCACGGATCTCAAGCTCTACAACGCATCCCCCGAGAGCCGTCACCTGCAGGTGGAGATGAGAAATGACGATGGTGAACTTCTGGCTGCTGCGGTCGAGATCGTTCTCGCCCCCGGGGAGGAGAGGCAGGCCGAGATCGGAACGCTTTTCGGGCTTTCGCGCTCGACTGTCGGAAATGGCGGTTCAACCGATCCCGTTACAGGTTCACTCGCCGTGGCTGCGGACGGGCCGGGAATCGTAGGAGATATCCTCTTCGGCGATCCGGAGGGTCGCTTTGCCGCGGCTCTTCCTCTGCAGACTCGTCCCTTTTCCAGGGCGGTCTTCGGTCAGGTTGCCAGCGGCCAGGGGTTTTTTACCGGATTGGCCCTGTACAATCCGGGAGATGTCGCGACCAATGTGGCGATTTCAGTGTTTGCCCCTTCCGGCAGCGGCAGAGGGGCTGCTTTCATCACGCTGGGAGGTAAACAGAGGCTTTCGAGAACGCTGGTGGAGCTGATCCCGGGGGTCAGCGGGCAGGTGGATGGATACATTGTCCTGGAAGCTGACCAGCCCATCGTCGCTCAGCAATTTTTTGCCGATCGCGAGCTCACCTTCCTTTCCGCCGTTCCCCCGACGATTCTCGAATAGCCAGTTATCTTCCTACAGAAATACTCCAGGGTCAAAGGGCGCAGGGCTATGGAGGACCTCGCGGGCTGGCAGGGGCCCGAGTGCGGTAGATGCTGGCGAGTCGATCGTCCAGGTACTCTCGAATCGCCTCCTTCTCTGTGTCGGACAATTTCGCGTCGCCGTCGGCATCAAATCTCTCCTCGCCATTGATCTGGGTTTGTCGGAGAATCGCTGGCTCCGGGCCATGGCCTTTCGCCCCACCTCCAAATCCACAGCTCACCACGCCCTGTTTTTCTTTGACGTCCCCTGTAAAGGATCTCACCCCGGGGGGAAAAGACTCCCACCTCCGGTGTGATCGTGGCTCCCGCAAACTCTACCAACCGATGCCGGCTGTCCAGGATCGCCGGCGCCTGATGTCCAAATTCCTGCAAATGCCGACGAATCAGCCCGTCCGTCAGGTCCGGGTCTACATACACCAGGTAACACTGAAATCCGTCTTCTTCATAGGTGCCGCAGATGCGCTGAATCTCGGGTGCAAACTAATTCGAAATGGGACAGTCGTGGGTTATAAAGAAAACAACGCTGGCCCGGTGTGCAGAGTTCAGAAGGTCTCCCAGGATTCTTCCCTCTATATCGCGCAGCGGGATCCCGTGTGTCGCGAATATTGTCACCAGAGAAAGAAGGAGGAAGGAGAAAAGGAGCTTGACCATCGTCTCAAATAGTCAGCATAGCACAGGGGGCAATGAGGTCCCCCGAGTGGGATCTTTCCTTGTTCCAGTCACAGGATGTAACAAAACCCGGTGTGGTACGTAATAATGACCATATTGGAGGTACAGAATCGATGAACCGATCCATCTGCAGACATTGGTTTCCGACGGCGGGTCTTTTGGTTCTGATGACCGGCAGCTTCTTGATTGCGCAGGAGAGATCTGGTGGTGACGGGAACGGCGCTGTTGACAGCTCCCGCGGGCACCCCGGACCAGGGCCCCGAATGCACCTCGCCAGCGGAGACATGCTTCCGGATGTCAAACTGTACACCGGAGAAGGAGAAGAATTCCGGACCACCCGCCTGAAAGGAAGCCATACCGTCCTTGTCTTCGGCTGCCTCACCTGACCTCCTTTTTTACAGAAAGTCTCCAGGATGGAGACGATATACCTCGACTACGCTCCCAAAGGCGTAAAGTTTTACTATGTGTACAAGGCCCTTGCTCATCCCGAATATGAGCGTTACGTAACTCCCTTCACCCACGAAGAGCGGCTGATGCATGTGGCGGAAGCCAGGCGTCGTTTGCGAAGCCAGGTGCCCTGGCTGTGTGACACCATCTCCAATGACCTTCGCCATGCTGTTGGCACGGCGCCCAACCCCGAGTTCATCCTGGATCCCGATGGCAAGGTTCTGGTGGCCCGGGTCTGGAGTGAGCCGGACCAGCTGAGAAAAGACCTGGAAGAGATGGTTGGCCCAGTTGACAATCCGACCCGCGAAGAAGATCTCGACATGGAGCGTATTCCTCCGCCTGAGCCCGTGGCGACGGGCGTTCTTGAGAAACTGCAGATTCCGGCGCGGATGCGGCCGCTGATCATTGAGCCTGACTTGACCCGGGTCGAGCAGATTCCTTTTTACGCCAAGCTACGCGCAGAAGCCGAGACGGGGGTTCTGGAGAAGGGCGCCGGCAAGCTCTACGTCGGTTTCCATCTGGACCCTCTTTACGCGGTCCACTGGAACAACGAAGTCGCCCCTGTGAGCTTCGACATCCGGGCTCCTGAGGGAGTCAAGGTCACGCCGTCTGCCGGAAAAGCGCCCGAGGTGGAGGCCAATGCCGACAGTGACCCCCGCGAGTTCCTGCTCGATGTCGAGGCATCCGACCGATCGAAGCCCCTGGACCTGACGGTACGATACTTCGCCTGTGACAACGCTAATACCTTCTGCATTCCCGTAACGCAGAGTTACGCCGTCCACCTGAAGCCGGATCCCGATGGCGGCAGCGCTGTGGGTCGACGGGCGGGCGCCGCGAACGGGCAGCAGAGGCGCCGTCCCGGGCCGGGAGGTGGTCTTAACATGGCAGACAGGATGATGAGGCGCGACCAGGATGGCGATGGCAAGCTCTCGAAGCAAGAAGTGCCCCCCAGAATGGCCGAGCGTTTCGAGCGGATGGATTCAAATCAGGACGGATTTCTGGACAAAGACGAGTTGCGGGCAGCCGCCGGCAGAATGCGTCGAAATATGGGCCCTCCCGGGGGAGGCCGACCTCCGAGCCGCTAGTGCCCTGTCCGAAAAGTTCACGACGCGTTTTTCTCGGACACCACGCTAGTGCAAATCGGGTTCTGTTACTTCGATTTCAACCGACAGGTCCTTGCGCCGGTACAGGCACAGTCCGTCCACTCCTTCGCAGACGTAGAACAACGCATAGGCGGGGATTCTCGTCCGGCCCGTGGCCTGCGGCGCTTTGATTTCCAGCTCCACGCGTCGGGGTTCAAGGCTCACAGCCTCGGCTGGATTGGGGACGCTCAGGCTCCGTTGATCGGCCAGCCATCTTGGCGGCGGATTGATCCAGACCTGTAGATCCTCAGCCTCATTGTTCCAGTGAGCTTCGCGGTCAGACTCAGGGCGGAGCTCGATGTGGATGCGGCTCACTCCCCCCGGTTCAACCTGGGCGGGGATTGCGATCACTTGAGCTGCAATCAGGCCTTCCCTGTCGCGGTCAATCTTTCCCTCTGAGTCGGGCTCAATCTGAGCCGGCGAGGCGGCCTCGAAATCTCGACTCGGTGCCGCCAGTTCTGCACCGTCCGGTTCAACCGTCAGTTCTACAGGAGTGTCTCCCCGACCCCGGATTTCACGACGAGCCGCGTCAACCCAGTCATAAAACGGATACGGCTTCTCGAGCCGTGGACCGTACTGCTGAAGACGCCGGCGCCAGATGTAGTGATTCGGATCCAGTGCCAGCGCCTGGCCCCAGTGTTTCACGGCCCTGCTGAAATCTGTCACACTCCCCAGCGGCGAGTCGTAGCGTTTTCGATAAGCCACTCCGAGACGAAAATGACTCTTGGCGTCCCCCGGATCCGCGTCGATTCGCTCTCGGAAGTGCTCCAGCAGACGGGCCGTCCGGAGCTCAGCTCTGGCCGGAATCGAGACAGCCGCTTCACGACCTTCTGTTACTCCAGTCACCGGATACTCCGCCTCCAGGAATTCCCGGAGGGCCTCCGCCACCACAACCCCACCCGATGCCCTGCCCCGAACGATTCCATGCTCGTCGATAAAGAGGGTCAGGGGAACCACGGAAACTTCCAGCAAATTGTAGGAGTCCACCATAACCGGCCACTCCATCATCTGCCATTGCATGAAAAGGCGGCAACGGTCGGGATGCTGCTCTTGGATAATCCCTGCCACCTGCAGCCGGTCCGCAGTGACGAACTCCTCAGTTTCCCTGTGCCACCCGGGCACGTGTTTACGACAGCCGGCTCACCAGGAGGCGAAGATGTGCAGCACAGTTCGCCGGCCTCGGAAATCCTGTAACGTGGCCAGGCTGCCATCTGCCAGTAGGGGCAAGTGCACTTCCGGAAACGGCTTGCCAATTCGGATCTTGCCCAGGGGAGTCGCCGCAAAACTCGCGGTCTGCAGTGTCAGGACCCCAGCCAGGAGTTGCAAGAGTGTGGAAGTCATCTCTCTTTCCTTCCTGCCCAAATCAGGGCAGAGTTTTGGTTCGATCCTCGTACCTAGGGAGACCGAGCTGCGCCGGCGGATTGGCCTCGAGCAGACGCAGAACTTCTTCAATAGCTCTTTCTAACTGCGGATCGCCACCCTTGGACATGGCCGTTGGGTGATCGAGCACTTCGATGTCCGGCTCGACACCGTGGCCTTCTTCGAACCACTCTCCACTGGTGCTGAGCATCCGGAAGGTCGGCACCGTCACAGCACCACCGTCGATCAGCGACGGGGAACCGCTGATTCCGATGAGTCCTCCCCAGGTACGGGTACCGATCAGCGGTCCCAGACCGGCTTCACGGAAATAGTAGGGAAAGGCATCCCCACCTGACCCCGACCAGCCATTGATGAGCATGACCTTGGGCCCAAAATGCCCGTTGGGAGGCCACTGCCACATGCTCCCATCGCGGACTGCCCAGTAACTTAAAGCGGGGCGATTGAGCAACTCCACAAATCGATCGGGAATCTGTCCTCCACTGTTGAAACGCTCGTCGATGATCAGAGCCGGCTTCTTGAACTGGGCAGAGAACTGCCGGACCAGTTCCGTCTGTCCATCGACTCCAGTGCTGCGAACGTAGATGTAGCCTGCGCGACCGCCGGAAGCTTGATCGACCTTGCTCCGGTTCTGTTCGATCCACTCCAGATGTCGCAGGCGAGATTCGTCGCCCAGCGTTTTGACCAGGATTTCCCGACTCTCCTCCAGGGTAGCTTCACTGTTCACAGTGAGGGAAACCGTTTTCCCGCCCAGGCCCTCAAAAGCTGCCCAGGGTGCCCTGGACGGGTCCATGGGGACCCCGTTCACGGCCAGGATGTAGTCCCCTTCCTGAACCTTCAGCCCCGGCTCATCCAGAGGGGAGCGAACTTCGGAGTCCCAGTCCGCCCCTCGGACGATTCGCTTGATGCGATAAGCGGAATTCTCCACAGCCCAATCGATGCCCAGCATTCCCACGTTGCGCTGCTGAGAGCTCTGGGTGTCTCCACCGCTTTGATAGGTGTGCGAAGCATTCAACTCTCCAATCATTTCTCCCAGCACGAAACTCACATCCCAGCGTGTGACTGCGTCATGGATCAGCCTTTCGTACTGATCGCGGACTGCGTTCCAATCCACCCCGTGCATATTGGGGTCGTAGAAGTAGTCGCGCTCAAAGCGCCAGGCATCTCTGAAGACCTGGCTCCACTCGGCTCTCGGGTCTACGGTCATTTCCAGTTCTGCCACGCGCAGGGGCTTTTCGATCCTCTGTTTCGGCTTCACGTCGATGATGCCGAAGCGCCGTCCCTGGGTTACCAGGAGCTTTTTGCCGTCGGCAGAAAGCCGAAAGCGGCCCGCGTCGGTCTGGACGGTCAGTTCCTTGCGCTCCTTCACATCGTAGTAGGCCAGATCTCTTTTTTCCTCACCAGACGAACCTGACCGGGGGTGCCGGAGGTAGAGAAGCTTCCCTTTGGCGGCAACCAGATTGCTGTAGTTGCCGGCTTCGGGAGGCAGCACAACCAGTCTTCTCTCGAAGGCCTCCAGGTCGATCTCGACTCCCTTATCTTCTTTCTCGTTTTTCTCTGCCTCCCCGTCGGAGTCTCCCTCGCCTTCAGCCTCTGATGGCTGCTCTTCTTCGCCCTTTGCTCCTGCGTCGTCGTCACGGGCTGACTCTTCCTCGATCTCCTCATCGTCGTTTCGTGCTTTCAGAGGAGAGGCAACATCCCGGCGAAGCGGTACGGCAACCAGGTTGGTTGTGTTGGGATAGACCCAGGAATTATCTACGTCGCTGTAGACCGGCTGGAGGGTCCGGTTGGACAAGAAATAGAGATAGTTTCCCTCCGGATCAAAGCTCGGGAGCGTGTCAGCATAGTAACCGGACGTCACTTGGTGAACCTCGCCCTCGCGCGTGTCGTACACGTAGATGGAACTGGTGGCAGTGTCCCGGGTCTTGGCGTAGGCCAGCCAGCGGCTGTCCGAGGTCCAGGATACGGAGAAGCCGTTCAAAGAATCATGAGAGTCCCACTCCCCTCGGTCGAATTCCCGTACTTCAGCGGTCTCGACATCGAGCAGGCGGAGGATGACGGCCTCGTCTATGAAAGCGATCTTCTTGCTGTCGGGCGACCAGTAAGGTTGATACCGGAATCCACTGCCCATGGAAGTCAGCGTCCTCTCGTCACCGGATCCCCCCGCATTGCGAACCACCAGTTCGTACTCCCCGGAACGGTCACTCCAGTAAGCAACCTTCTTACCGTCCGGGGACCAGGCCGGGGAGCGCTCCGCCACAGCAGAACTCTGCGTCAGATTACGAATGACCCCGTGTTCGGCAGGGACCGAAAAGATTTCTCCGCGGGCTTCAAAAAGAACACGTTTGCCAGTGGGAGAAATCCAGGCGTTCTGAACCAGCTTCCCCACTTTCTCGGATCGACTGCGGAGTGTCGAATGATCGGTCACCACTCGGACAGGAACCTCCCTGTGGCGGTTGTTCCTCAGATTCAACAAATAGAGACGACCCCCGGCCTCGAATACCAGGTCGGAGGGACCGATGGACGGAAAATGGATATCAAAGTCACTAAAGTGAGTGACTTGACTGGTCTTCTTCGTCCGGATGCTGTAGGCCCAAATGTTGTGACGCTGGTTTGCCCCTCGATCAGAGAGGTAGTAGATGGTGTTCCCGTGCCACATCGGCTGGCCGTCGCTAGCGGGATCATCCGAGATATTGGTGGCAGAGTCATCTTCGAGATTGAAGAGCCAGATGTCTGGGGCCATACCGCCCCGGTACCTCTTCCAGGTTCGGGAGTCGCGGCTTCTGGGAGCATAGGCAAGCCATTTCCCATCCGCTGAAACGGCGCCAAATTCTCCGTAGGGAACACGCAGCCTGGCAGGCAGCCCTCCCTCCGTGGACACCTTGAAGAACTGGTTAAAGCGCTGGCGCCCCGATTCCATCCCCGATGCCAGCAGAATGGACTGTCCGTCGGGGTACCAGTCCAGCATGCGGTCGGATCCGGGATGGTAGGTGACTCTGTTGGGCAACCCACCGCTTGCCGGCACGACATAGATGTCGGTGTTGCCATCGTAGTTCGCGTTGAACGCGATGTGATTTCCATCCGGCGAAAAGCGTGGCAGGGACTCCTCTCCTTCAGGAGAGCTCAGCCTTTCCGCTGTCCCCCCCTTCTTGGGCACGACCCAAATATCTCCGGCATAGACAAAGGTGATGTCTGTCTGAGACACGTCCGGCTGGCGAAGCATCCGGGCGTCTATCTGCGCAGAAACGGTGAGGTGAAAAGCAGAAACGATGGTCAATACAACAAGGCAAGCACTGCTCGACTTCGACATGGTTCATCCCCGATTTATGGTTGCTTTAGATGGGGCACACACCAGCACTACGATGTCTGAGTACGCTCAAACCTGTTGAAAGGTTCGATGCTGTGGCAGTGGATGCCCCAAACCGCCGACAAAGAAGAAGCTTATCCGGTTTCGACGATGGGTCTCAAGCTAGCAGCCCCCGGATGACAAGAGTCGAAGCGAAATGCGAGATTTTCTCACCTTCGCAGGGTAGAATTCTGGAGATCTGATGTCCGATGCCGAGCTTCTCAAAGAACTGGAAACTGTCATGCGAGCACTGGGGATCGAGCTGAGGTTCGAGAAGGGCGAATTCAACGGGGGCCTGTGCCGTATTGGAGGGCGTCCCGTCTTTCTGATCAACCGGAAACTGCCCCCGACCAGGAGGCTCCAGATCCTGTGCCATTACCTTTCGCGCCTGGACCTCTCGACCGTTTATCTTCTGCCGGCAGTGCGCAGTCGACTGGAAATGGAAAACGGGGGAGGTTCCGTGTCATGACCATTTCTAGCCGTCCGTGGTGAAAGTCGCGGGCCAACAGCGACGTGGGTCCACGAAACCTCGGCCGCCGAATGGGCCGGCTGAAGAAACACCAGTCCCTCGGGATCAGAGGTAGTGGCGTTACTCAGAGCAGGTTCGAAGAGCCATGGCAACTCAGTCCAGAAAGGCCCCGGCCCCCGCACCCCCGAAGGCCCAGATCAGGCCTGAGCAACTCCTGAAACACGGCCACCTCAGGATCGATCCCTACTACTGGCTTAGAGAGCAAGAGAATCCTGAAACGATTGACTACCTGACGCTGGAAAACGAGTACACGGCTGCCCGGATGTCGCACACCATCGATCTACAGAAGCAGCTCTTTAACGAAATCAAGGGAAGAATCAAGCAAACCGACATCTCCGTGCCCTACCGACTCGACGATTACTTCTATTACAACCGGTCAGAGGATGGCATGGCTTACCCCATCTACTGCCGGCGTCCGGGCTCACTGAGGGCCCCTGAGCAGATCCTGCTCGATGTCAACCAACTAGCCGAAGGATTTGAATTCTATGAGTTAACTCATTTCGAGGTGAGCTCGGGGCAGAACATTCTGGCCTACGCCTTCGACACGGCAGGACGGCGCATCTGCACGATTCGCTTCAAGGACCTTGACAGCGGCGAAGTGGGTGAGAACGAGATCCTGAAGGTGACAGGCGACATGGCCTGGGCCAATGACAACAAAACTCTCTTCTACACACGCCAGGATCCGGGTACTTTACGTGCCTGCCAGGTTTTCAGGCACCTACTGGGAGCAGACCCTTCCACAGATCAACTGGTCTTCGAGGAAACGGACGAGACTTTCTCCGTCGACGTCTCCAAGACCAGGTCCAGGCGATACCTGTTCATCTCTTCTCATCACACCGTCTCGACGGAGTACCTCTATCTGGACGCGGATGATCCAACCGGGCTGTTCCAGGTCTTCCAGCCCCGGCAGCGCGATCATGAGTACCAGCTAGATCACATTGGGGACCACTTTCTGATTCGTACCAATTCGGAGGCGCTCAACTTTCGACTCATGAAGACCCCGGTTCAAGACACCCGAATGGAGCAGTGGACGGAAGTCATTGGCCACCGACCTGACGTTCTCCTCAGCGACGTCGAGGTTTTTGAGGACTTTCTTGTTCTCTCCGAGCGAAGCCGGGGTTTGACCCAGCTTCGCATCCGTCCCTGGGACGGAACTCCAGAACACTACCTCGACTTCCCAGAGCCGGCCTACAGCGCTCACATTGGCTTGAACCCGGAGATCAAGACCAGACTGCTGCGATATGTCTATTCCTCCATGACGACTCCTCGTTCGACCTTCGACTACGACATGATTGACCGAAAGAAGACCCTCCTGAAGCAGCAGGAAGTGCGGGGCGGTTTTGATGCTTCAGACTATCGAACTGAAAGACTCTACGCCGAGACGGGTGGCGGGACCCAGGTTCCCATTTCGCTCGTCTATCGAAAGGGTACACGCCGTGACGGGAGCGCCCCGTTACTGCTGTACGGTTACGGATCTTACGGGATCAACGTAGCCGCCAGCTTCAGCGCCGCCCGAGTGAGTCTCCTGGATCGGGGATTCATCTTTGCCATCGCCCATGTTCGAGGCGGAGAGGAGATGGGAAGGAATTGGTACGAGGACGGTAAGCTGCTGAAGAAAATGAATACTTTCACCGACTTTATCGATTGCGCCGAGTACCTGCTGGCCCAAGGATATGGCGACCCGGGGCGCCTCTTCGCCCAGGGTGGGAGCGCGGGGGGGCTGCTCATGGGCGCGGTCATGAATCTGCGGCCGGACCTGTGGAGAGCCGTTGTCACTCAGGTTCCGTATGTCGACGTGGTCACCACCATGCTTGACGAGACAGTTCCTCTCACCACCAGCGAGTTTGACGAGTGGGGCAACCCGGAAGAGCAGAAATGTTACGAGTACATGCTCTCCTATTCCCCTTACGACAATGTAACGGCGAGAGACTATCCAAACCTGCTGGTCACAACCGGTCTACACGATTCCCAGGTCCAGTACTGGGAGCCGGCCAAGTGGGTTGCCAGGCTGCGGGCGCTCAAAACCGACTGCAATCTGGTGCTCCTGAAGACCAATATGGAGGCTGGCCACAGCGGGGCTTCGGGTCGCTACAAGCGGTATGAAGAGACGGCTTTTTACTACGCCTTTCTGATTGATCAGGCGGGACTTCTGTAGCACTCTCCCCGGCGTTCCCTTGATGGGTAACGCTTCCTGGCGGAAAGTGGGAGGCAGACTCAGGCGACTCCCGGGAGGATTTAAGCGGTCGCTGCCCTGAGTCTACCTCCCACTTTCAAGAGGTCGCGGCCTGAGGCCCCTACATTTGATTTCAGCTTCAGATTAGAGAGTGGGAGCTCAAAAGGTCTCGATGTGGAATCCGACCGTAAAGCTCCGACCGCGCGCCGGGGCGAACTGGAAATGATCCCGGTAGAACTTATCTCCCAGGTTCTCGAGTGCGAAAGACAGACCCCAGCGGTGGGATTCCCAGTTCCAGTTCACGCCCCAGCCCAGTCGGTGAACCGTAAAGCCATAGAGCCCGAAAAGATCCTGTGCAATCAGAAAAGGCGACTCTTGCAATAAGGTGGCCACTCGATTTACCTGAGTCTGGATCCTGTTGGAATACTCAGCCCAGTAGCGTTGTTTTCGATCCGAAACCCGCAGACCGCCCCACCACTTCAGCGGAGTGATATTGTCCTGCGGAGTGTTGTCCAGGCTGTTCCCGGTCAAGGGATTCATGGCCTCCAGAATGTCGCCGCGCTGATAGGCCAGGTTGCCCCACGGTGTGAAGTACCAGTCGGCTACGTGAAGGGGCAGCTCAAAATCGGTCTCAATTCCGTGGATGCGTACCCGGGCAAAGTTGATCGCTTGAAATAGAGGCCCCGCATCTCCGATAGAGGTAATTTCCGGGGAAATGAACCCATCGTAGTGATTGTTGAAATAGGTCACACCGCCCCGAAACCGGCCGGTCCGAAATTTGACTCCGAAGTCCAGGTTATCCCCGGTTTCCGGCTCGGCCTGTATGTTGGGCAGTAAATTTCCGACCGTGGCAGGGCCGGAAAAGAAAAGTTCTTCCAGATTCGGGTGTCGGTAACTCCGAGCATAGTGACCCACCAGCGCCACCTGTTCCACGGGTCGCACCACCAGACCCACATCGCCGGTCCAGGCGTTTCTCGAAATCGACTCACCGTCCAGACCGGGAAGAGTTTCTGGGGGAATCTCGGGATCGGCACCTGAGGTCAGGCTGTCCACTTCGTAACCCTCGGTCAAATCCGAGCTGGCGGTGTAACGATCCCAGCGAAGACTGCCGTAGAGTCGAACCCATTTGCTGACTTCCCATTCGTCCTGCACGAAGAAGGCGACGTCACGGAGGCTGGAATCCGGAACTCGCACCGGATGGGCCACGCTCGCCGGCCCGAGTGGAAGCAGCGCCGGCAGGACATTGGCCTGAGGGTCAAAGTCACCCAGCGTCACGTTCCCCACCAGGTTCAGCTGACTGGTCGTCGTCCGGCTGTCGGAACTCTGGTCCTGGTAAACCGTGAATCCGGTGGTGAGCACGTTGCGAGGGGAGATGAGAAAGTTAGCCTGCGTATCCAGGCCCGTTGACTCCACATGCTGCTCCGTGTTGCTGAGGATATGGAGCCGCATTACGTTGATAGGAAAGAAAGTCTGGGGAGTCGGAGCAGGAAACTGAACCGGAAAATCATTCCGCAACAGCCGGTTGTGTTCTTGATGGTGTACCCGCACCGAGAAACTGGAAAAACGCGGGCCCAGGTTGAAGATCTGGTAACGCCCCGAAACCTTGTCCAGATTACTGAATGGCAGGGTGATCTGCTGAAAGAAAAATGGTTTTTCGAAGTCTGGAAAGCCGACGTCGGCAGCCCTCCTTCGCATGTAGTCGATGCTCACCGTCTGACGCCCAGGGAGACTAAAGATCCCACCGAATCCAAGATTGCTCCCATGAGCAGCCGAATTGGGGATTTCGTCACCTGTCCTCTCGAAGGGGGCATTGAAGGGATCGGGAAAAGCCCCGAAGTTGAAACCAAATTGATCGATCGTATCCTCCTGCTTGATGATCCCCGCCTCATGCAGGTGCTGGCTCTCTTCCCCGTATCGGTCCCCCCCGAAATAATTGCCGAAGCGTTCCAGTGAACCAGAGAAACGGAGACCGAACTGAGGACCGGAGACCCCCACTGTGGCGGTGCCCCGGCGACCCGTCTCATTGGCGCTGAAAAAGGCGTCGAGAGCCCCATGGAACTTGAGCTTGTCGGAGGTTTTCGGCTGCCGGGTAATGATGTTGATGGTTCCGGCAAGGGCATCTGAACCATAAAGGGATGTCCCGGTTCCGCTGACGATTTCAATGCCATCGATCATGGCAGGTTCGATGAGACTGGGCTCTACTCCGGCCCGGTCAGTGGCCACCCGGGCATGATTCAGTCGCTGACCGTCGACCAGAATCAAAAGCCGGCTCGAGTCCAGGCCGCGCAGCCGGGGCCTCATCTGGTACGGTCCCGAGCCCACCGGCGTGACACCGATGGCCTGGATCAACGAGTCTCCCGTGCTGGTCGGATTCGTTCTTTCGATCAGGTTCCGCTTCAAGAACTGGGTGGGCAGGGGTACCGCGAGGGCGTCCCGCTTCCCCCGATTGGCCGTCACCGAGACCTCGGCCTCCAGAGCGCCCAGGTTGAGGACGAAATCCACGCGAGCCGTCTCGCCCTGCTGGTTCACGATGACCGCTCTCGACTGCTCGGAAAAACCGTCGGCCCCGGCAGACACCGTGTACGACCCGGGTTGAACCTGTTTAAACTGGAACTGGCCCGTGTCCTCCGTCCGGGACTCCAGCTCGATTCCGGTAACCATCTCTCGCAAAACGACCCGCGCCTCCACCAGCACCGCGCCACTCTGATCTGTGATGGTGCCGGCAATCCCGGCAGCGCTGCACAAAGACCCGGAACTCAGGTAACTGAAGGTGATCACCTGAATCAAAACGACAAGGGAAAAGAGAGCTCTCTTCATGACTTGACCATTCTCCTCTAAGAACCAAGAAATGAAACTATCAACTTTCTTGTAAATTATAAGCAGGAATCTTACCAAAAAGCGCTAGATCTACCAACATTTTGGTGAAAATCCAAAGAAAAGTGTACAATCCTACAGGAACTTCGAAGATGACCAAGCAAGAACTGCTCACCATAGCCCAGGCCTCGGAGCTTCTGGGGGTTCATCCCCGCACTCTTCGCGGGTGGGCCGACCGGGGCCATGTCGCGCACGTCCAGACACCGGGGGGACATCGGCGCTTTCTGCGTGCTGAGCTGGACCGATTTGTTCAGCGGATGGGAGAACGAGCCGGTGGGCAGAACCTTGCCAAGGCTGCCAGAAAAGCGATTCGGGCGGCCATCACCGGTGATCCGGGCAGCCTTCCTGCCCGGCGATCGAGGCTACCGGTGGAACTGACCGACGAGCAGAGGACGGGAATGCGTTCGATCGGTCGCCAGCTTGTGGGGCTGGTGATTCGATATGCCTCCGGAGAGACTGCGGAGGAGGTCCTGGCGCAGGCTCGCCAGTTGGGAACTTCCTACGGGAAGCTGTGCCGGCGTGCCGGAATGTCTGTGAGTTCCACCATCGCAACCTTCAACTTTTTTAGAGACCCAATCATTGAAGTCACCTTTGAGTCGGTCGCCGAAACCGCCGGAATCGATCCTTCCAAGCCGCAGCTCTATCGGCGTTTGGACCGTTTCTTCAGTGAAGTCTTGGTAGCCACCGTGGTGGCAGTAGAGGACAACCATTGAACACCCTGCTCCAGGATCCCCGGCTGAGTTCGAGCCTTTTTCCCGAGCAACTGTCCAGCGTTCACTACATTCCCATCCTCACTACCGTCATTTCCCTCACCTTCAGCGTCATCCTTTTCCGGCGCTACCTGCTCCGGGGCGGGACCCATCATCTCTGGTGGTCAGGAGGGATTCTGGCCTATGGATTGGGCACAGGACTGGAGGGCTCCATAACCCTCCTGGGCAACAGCGTAGGCCTGACCAAGGCCTGGTATATCGCCGGGGCCCTTCTGGGTGGATACCCTCTTGCACAGGGATCCGTTTACTTCCATTTCAATCGGAAAACCGCGAACCGGCTGACGGTGCTGACTCTGCCTCTCCTGGTGTTACTGTCGCTACTGGTCGTCCTCTCTCCGGTGCAGGCCGCAGCGATGGAGAGCTTCCGGCCTTCCGGAGATCTTCTGCTTTGGCAGTGGATCCGCTGGTTCACCCCGATCGTCAACCTGTACGCAGTGATTTTCCTGATCGGAACAGCCGCCTGGAGCGCCTGGCATTTTGCCCGGCGGGCCGGTGAGGCCAGCCGGGCCATTGGGAACGCCCTGATCGCCACAGGAGCTCTGCTGCCAGGGATCGGCGGGGCGATGGCCAAAGCCGGAGTCGTGGAAGTGCTCTATGTGGGAGAGTTCTTCGGGATCATTCTGATCTGGATCGGCTACGTCTTCTGTGTAAGAACTCCGAGCCCCGCAAGAACGGCTTAGGTACTCCTCAAGAAGTGCTAGCCCGGATTATGCAAAAGATCTGAATCCGAGTGAGATTTGGGTCCAGAAAAAAAGCCGTAGCCCTCTGATATAAAAGGGTTTACAAAAACAATGACCCTAAACAGGAGCTACGGCAATGTTGAAAGCAGTCTGCCAGAATACCCTGCCATTTCACAGCCACAGAAAGATCACGACGCGTTTTGATGGAGGGAGCCTCACTTCCGACGCAGGATGGTTGTTGTTTGGATCGCTGGATCGTCAACATCGATTGTGCGAGGGCTTCAGTTCGTGTATTGCGGAAAGTCGAGACCGACGCTACGTTCGTCATGACCTGTTGAAGTTGATCCGACAACGAGTGTTGCAGATCGTGGCCGGCTACGAAGACTGTAATGACGCCGATACGCTGCGCTCGGATCCGATGCTCAAGACAGTCTGTGATCAGTTGCCCGAGAGCGATCCCGATTTGGCCACCCAGCCGACTTTCTCCCGCTTGGAGAACTCCGTCACCAAGAAGGATCTGATGCGTCTGAGCCGGTGGCTGCTACGCCGTTATGTGCGCTCCCTGAAGAAGAGACGTCCCGCCAAGATCATCCTGGATCTGGACAGTACCGACGACCACACTCACGGCCAACAGGAGTTCGCCTTCTACCACGGGTATTACCGAAACCACATTCTGCATCCTTTGCTGATCTTCGATGCCGCCACGGGAGACCTGGTCTGTGCCGTGTTGAGACCTGGCAACAAGGGGGCTGCCTCTCACATCGTGCCCATTCTGAAGCGCGTCGTGGAGGCCATCCGACAAGGAGTGGGGACGGATGTCGAGATTGAGATTCGGGCCGACAGCGGCTTTGCCACGCCTCGGCTCTACGAGTTCTGTGAATGTGAAGAGAATAAACTCCAGTATGTCATTGGGTTAAGTCGCAACCCTCGCCTGCAGCGAGTGGTCGAGCCCCTGCTGGATTCGACTCGGGAAAGGTTCGTTGAGCGGGAGGAAAAACAGCGTCAGTTTGACGAGTTTCTTTATCGAGCCCACAGCTGGGATCGATCCCGTCGCGTCATTGTCAAAGTGGAGGTAGATCAGCGTGGGATCAATCGTCGCTTTGTAGTCACCAACCGGGACGACCTCTGCTCCCAATCACTTTATGACCACTACACAAACCGAGGGCAGACCGAGAACTTCATCAAGGCCTTTAAGAATCATCTGAGCATGGACCGACTCAGCTGTCATCGATTCCTGGCCAATCAGTTTCGACTCCTCCTGCATGCACTGGCTTACCAGATGTTCGTGCGCCTGCGCGACTATCTTCACGGAACCCCCTGGCACAAGCTCGAAATCGAAACCTTACGTCGTCGGGTCCTCAAGATTGGGGCCCGGATCCGACAAACCACTCGACGCATCTGGGTCCATCTTTCCTCAGCCTTCCCCGAACAACCCCTCTTCCACCTCGTCTTGAGTCGCCTGAACTCCAGTTAGCTTTTCCCAGCTCCCCCGAAAAACCGCTTCCGACACTCATCCAGGCCCAGATCTGTCTGAAATTCACTCCCCAAACCACTCAAACGCCTCGCCAACCCATATTCTTCGCAAATCCGCCTGTCACACCTGCCCGCTTCCGAGTTGGGCCACTTCTCGAGTCGTTTTTCAACACCGGACTACGGTTCTTGCATAATCCGGGCTAGTGTGCCTGAGGGCGAGCCCCGAGCTCCCAGCACTCATCGCACAGCATCCTCTTGGAGCAGGACTCCTTCCAGCAATCGATGGGACCCACCCAGGCATGAAACAGGCGAGCCATGTGGTCGGTGGTTCTCCCCTTGACGAGAACCAGATCTCCCTTCCCGAAATGATCATTGAGCCCTGCAGCCGCCTGGCGGAGAGTGGCGAAGCGGAGGCAGTTCTCCGGGTCCAGTCCCGCCTCCACGAAGCGTCGAATTCCATAGGTCGAGCTTTCGCCGATCAGCACGACACCGTCTATGGCGTCGGCTGCGACAGATGCCAGATAGCGAAGCCGCTGACGCCGATGACCAGAAAAGTCCGAGAAATCCTTGATGACCAAGACTCTTCTTCCTTCACAAGAGGCCTCCCGTAAGACCTCCAGTAGAGGCAACCAGACTGGGGACCGAGGCATTGTACTCGTCGCGCAGTACAGCAGCTCCCCCGGGAAGTCTCATGGGCTGCAGCCGGCTTGGGAACGGGCTCACATGCTCCACAGTAGGTACGACCTGCTGCAGGTCGAGTTGCAGCGCCCTGGCCACAGTCAAACATCCCAGTACCGAGGCAAGCCAGTGTTTCCCAACCAGTTGGCTCTTCACCTTCAGGGCTTCTTCCCCTGCGTGGCAGGTAAAACTCAGTCGCTCCGGCCACCGAGAAGTGACATCTTCCGCCCGCACATCGCACTCCGGGCTCAGGCCAAAAAACAAAGTCCGGCCCTGGACCAGGCGTTTCATGTCTCGAATCAGGGGATCCTCCGCGTTAAGCACCGCGATCCCGTTCTTGCCCAGGGCCTCGCACAGCTTGCCCTTCTCCCGGGCACGTTCCTCCAGACTCGCAAACATCAGAGAATGGGTCTGATCCACCCCCAACTGCAGCACCACATCCGGTCGAATCAACCCGGCCAGACCATCCAGGGCGCCCGGTTCGGCCCCACTCGTCTCCAGGACCGCGTAGCGGTGCCAGGGTCGGACCCGCAACACATTCAAGAGCACCAGCAGGCCTCCACTCTGGTTGGCCCAGGAGCGGAGCACTCGTCCGTCCGTCGCCAGCATGCGACCCAGCACTTCCTTGGCCGTTGTCTTACCCAGGCTCCCGGTAATTGCAATAAACCGGGTTCTGAGCATCATCCTTCTCCACACCCAGGCCGTTCCCTTGATCAGTGGTTTGAGCCGGTGAACGAACCAGCCCACAATCTCAGCCCGGATCCACATTCCCAGTTGTGCCCCGGATCGAAAAGACCTCATCGCCTTGTCTTCTCTGCCAGGTTGGGAGTTGCAGAGTCTTTCACTTTGTGCTACAAAGGTCTTTGCAAAAGGGAACCTATGCCGACAACCGAGCAGGAACTGATCTCACTTCACTCGAGAGCCGCGGCCGATCTGGAGTATATAAGAAAAACTATTGAGAGCTCTGGTTCCTTTACGTCGATCTCCGGGGTCGGTGCGATCCTGATTGGTGTGTCGGCGTTGGCCGCTGCCTGGCTGGCCAGCCTGACCCCGTCGCCTCAGGATCGACTCCAGCTCTGGGTTGCCGAGGCCGTCGTGGCCGCCACACTGGGTTTCCTGGCCACTGTGAAGAAGGCCCGCCGGGACGGTAGAAACCTGACCCATCCGGTCAGCCGACGCTTTCTCTTAAATCTGGTTCCCCCTCTGGTGGCTGGAGCAGCCTTGACGGTCGCGATGGCCGCAGCCGGTAACTTCGAAATGCTGCCTGGTCTATGGTTGCTTCTCTATGGCACGGGTGTGCTGACAGCGGGTGCATTCTCAATTCGAGTGGTGCCCCTGATGGGACTCTGCTTCATGGCCCTCGGCATCGTCACGCTGCTCCTCTCGCCTCAGTCACACCAGATCATGATGGGGTTCGGGTTTGGGGGCCTCCATCTACTCTTCGGGGCCGTCATTGCGAGATACTATGGCGGTTAGAAAACGGAGGGTCGCACCCGAACCCGACCTGGTCGAAAAGAAAGGAACGGTTCACCTGGCACACCAAAACCTCTCCACGGCCAGACTCAACCGGCTCGTCCACGAACGTGTCCGCCTGGCCGTCGTCAGCAGCCTGGCCGTCAATGACCGGCTCTCCTTTACCGACTTGAGGGAACTCCTGGAGACGACCGACGGGAACCTGAGCGTCCACTGCAGAAGGCTGGAAGAAGCCGGCTACATCAGCTGCCGCAAGAAGTTTGAGGGGAGAATTCCCCGCACTACCTACTCCTTGACTGACCGCGGCCGGCAGGCGCTCAATCGCTATCTAGATCACATGGAAGCCCTCATCGAGGCCACTCGAGGCTGATTTTTTTTGGAGTAATACTTTATGTCACAAAGTACTTTTCAGAAAGCGTAAAACGAATTCACGCCGCCATCATCATGGATGGAAACGGACGCTGGGCTAGTCAGCGCGGCTCACCACGCCATCATGGCCACCGCGCCGGAGCCATAGCGGTCCGCCGCGTGATCGAGTCTGCCCCCGATGCGGGAGTCACGACTCTGACTCTTTACGCCTTTTCCAGCGACAACTGGCAACGGCCGACCCAGGAGGTAGCCAGTCTGCTGCGGCTCTTTCGAGCCTATCTGATCCGCGAACTGGCATCCTGCCGCGAACATGGCGTGAGGGTCAATGTCATCGGTCGGCGTGACCGCCTTCCCCCGGAACTGGTGCGGATCGTTGAGAGAACGGAGTCCGAAACCCGTCTTGGGCAGCAGCTGCATCTGAGACTGGCGGTCGATTACTCATCCAGAGACTCACTCCTCAAGGTTGCGACTTGCTGCTCCATCGGCCTTCCCTGCAGTCGAGATGATTTCTCCAGGAAGCTGAATTGTGCAATCCATTCCGACCCGGAGGCCCCGGATGTCGATCTTCTGATCCGCACAGGGGGTGAGAAGCGGCTCAGCGACTTTCTCCTCTGGGAATCCGCCTACGCCGAACTCTACTTTAGCGACGTCCTGTGGCCGGATTTTTCGGCAGCCGACCTGTCAGGGGCGGTAGCTGATTTCCTTCGCCGCGAGCGTCGCTTTGGCAAGGTTCACGCCTTTTCGAGAGAGGACCTTCATGAACATCCCTTTGACAATGAGCCTAGCTCCCCGACTGGACGCCAGATTTCAACCGCCCAGAATCCAAAAGCGCAGGATCCGCCTAATCAATCCCTTTTACTCCAAGGATCCTCACGCCAGCTTTGGAAAGCACGTGTTGACACCAACCCTGGCCTTGACCAGCATTGCGGCGGCGACACCCCCACAGTGGAAGGTCGAGTACTGGGATGAAAACCTGCTGCAGGGCTCTCCTCCCCGAGACCCCTTTCCGCAAGTGGTCGGAATTACCCTTCACCTGACCTTCGCCAGGCGCGCCTACGAATTGGCTCGCTGGTATCGATCTCGTGGGTCAGTGGTGGTACTGGGGGGTCTGCACGCTACCTCCTGCCCGGACGAAGTCGCCGCCCACGCAGATGTGGTGGTCGTTGGAGAGGGAGTTGAAGTCTGGCCCAGGATTCTGCGAGACCTTCAGGCTACCTGTCTGAAGCCCCTCTACCGCGGCAGCTATGCGAGACCCTACCGGCTCGATCCTGCGCCTCGACGAGATCTGCTGCCCGGTCAGTCCTTCTTGACCACGACCAGCATCATCGCGACGCGTGGGTGCCATAGCCGCTGCGGGTTTTGCTATCTAGCCACCGATGGGCTCCACATGCCCTATCAGACGAGAGAACCCCGCCAGGTGGTTGCCGAGATTCTTGAAGATGGACAGCCGTATTCTGTATTTGTAGACAATAATTTAGGATCTAAACCAGAGTATTTACATGAACTTTGTCGCGCACTGGCTCCGCTGGGAATCATCTGGAGTTGCGGCCGTCAGCATCGACGTTACGGATCACCCCCGGCTGATCCGGGACATGGCGATTTCCGGGTGTACCGGAGTCTTCGTGGGATTCGAGTCTCTGAGTGCGGACAACATTCGGGACGCGGGCAAGAAAAGCCCGCTTCCCCTAGCCCGGATTATGCAAGAACCGTAATCCGCTGTTGAAAAAGGGCTCGAGAAGTGGCCCAACTCGGAAGCGGGCAGTTGTGACAGGCGGATTTGCGAAGAATATCGGTTGGCGAGGCGTTTGAGTGGTTGGGGGAGTGAATTTCAGACAGATCTGGGCCTGGATGAGTGTCGGAAGCGGTTTTTCGGGGAACTGGGAGAAGCTAGACCCGTAAGGAGTCCCCCCGGCTCTGCCGGGGAGGCAGCCAGAGTTTGACAGTTCCGGGAATAGGTGAAAAAACTCCCTTCCGTGAGCCGAGCAAAGCATCACGAAAAGGAGTTTTATGAGTAACTACCAGAGCTTACAGCATACAAAATGGGAGTGTAAGTACCATGTGGTGTTCATCCCCAAGTACCGCAAGAAGTTGATTTATGGGGAGCTGCGCAGACATCTCGGTCAGGTGCTGCGACGGTTGGCTGGGCAGAAGGAAAGCTTGATTGAAGAGGGCCACCTGCTGCCGGATCACGTGCACGGGATGATCTCGATTCCGCCAAAGTTTTCTGTGGCGCAGGTGATCGGGTACATCAAAGGGAAAAGCGCCATCCACATTGCGAGGAACTTTTCAGAGAGTCGGCGTAACTTTGTTGGACAGCACTTCTGGGCTCGCGGATACTTCGTATCGACGGTGGGTCGGGATGAGAAAGTGATTCGTGAGTATATCCGGCGGCAAGAAGCAGAAGATCGTCGCCAGGATCAGCTCAGGCTGCTGTAGCCAAGCCACCTGTAGGTGGCACAAGTGGCCGCGGTAGCGGCAACGTCAAGTCCGCTTTGAGCGGCTCACAAGATTAAAGCCCCCGGCTTTGCCGGGGGATACTTACCTGGAGTTCAGGCGACTCAAGACGAGGTGAAAGAGGGGTTGTTCGGGAAAGGCTGAGGAAAGATGGACCCAGATGCGTCGAGTGGTTTGTCGGATGCGGGCCCCGATCTTGAGGACACGACGACGTAAGGTTTCGATTTCGAGCTTGTGCCAGGGGGTTCCGTGCAGATAGTCGCGCAGGCGCACGAACATCTGGTAAGCCAGTGCATGCAGGAGGAGTCGAAACTGGTTGGCCAGGAATCGATGACAGCTGAGTCGGTCCATGCTCAGATGATTCTTAAAGGCCTTGATGAAGTTCTCGGTCTGCCCTCGGTCGGTGTAGTGGTCATAAAGTGATTGGGAGCAGAGATCGTCCCGGTTGGTGACCACAAAGCGACGATTGATCCCGCGCTGATCGACCTCCACTTTGACAATGACGCGACGGGATCGATCCCAGCTGTTGGCTCGATAAAGAAACTCGTCAAACTGACGCTGTTTTTCCTCCCGCTCAACGAACTGCAGCCGAGTCGAATCCAGCAGGGGCTCGACCACTCGCTGCAGGCGAGGGTTTCGACTTAACCCAATGACATATTGGAGTTGATTCTCTTCACCTTCACAGAACTCGTAGAGCCGAGGCGTGGCAAAGCCGCTGTCGGCCCGAATCTCAATCTCGACATCCGTCCCCACTCCTTGTCGGATGGCCTCCACGACGCGCTTCAGAATGGGCACGATGTGAGAGGCAGCCCCCTTGTTGCCAGGTCTCAACACGGCACAGACCAGGTCTCCCGTGGCGGCATCGAAGATCAGCAAAGGATGCAGAATGTGGTTTCGGTAATACCCGTGGTAGAAGGCGAACTCCTGTTGGCCGTGAGTGTGGTCGTCGGTACTGTCCAGATCCCAGGATGATCTTGGCGGGACGTCTCTTCTTCAGGGAGCGCACATAACGGCGTAGCAGCCACCGGCTCAGACGCATCAGATCCTTCTTGGTGACGGAGTTCTCCAAGCGGGAGAAAGTCGGCTGGGTGGCCAAATCGGGATCGCTCTCGGGCAACTGATCACAGACTGTCTTGAGCATCGGATCCGAGCGCAGCGTATCGGCGTCATTACAGTCTTCGTAGCCGGCCACGATCTGCAACACTCGTTGTCGGATCAACTTCAACAGGTCATGACGAATGTAGCGTCGGTCCCGGCTTTCCGCAATACACGAACTGAAGCCCTCGCACAATCGATGTTGCCGATCCAGCGATCCAAACAACAACCATCCTGCGTCGGAAGTCAGACTCCCCCCATCAAAACGAGCTGTGATGTCTCTGTGGCTGTGAAATGGCAGGGTATTCTGGCAGACTGTTTTCAACATAGCCGTAGCTCCTGTTTAGGGTTGTTTTTATGTAAACCCTTTTATATCAGAGAGCTACGGCTTTTTTTCTGGACCCAAATCTCACTCGGATTCAGATCTCTTGCATAATCCGGGCATAATCCGGGCTAGACTACGGGCGTCGCGTCAAGCTACTTCACGATCACGGGATTCAGGTGAACGGCAGCTTTGTTCTCGGCTTCGATCATGATGGTCCGAATGTCTTCGAACGGACCGTCGAGTGGGTGGAAGAGCACAGATTGGAGTGCGCGACTTTCCACATTCTGACTCCCTACCCTGCGACTCCACTTTTTCGTCAACTGGAAGAAGAGGGACGCCTGTTGCACAGAAACTGGGATCTGTATGACACGGCCCACGTCGTGTTTCGTCCTCTTCACATGACTCCGGAAGAACTGGCGGAGGGCTACGAGTGGTGCTATCAACGGTTGTTTTCACACGCCTCCATCTGGAGGCGGCGACCTTCCGACTGGCGGGCGATTCCCCCCTATCTACTCATGAGCTACCTGTACAAGAAATCTAATCGTCTCTGGCATTACCTCATCGCAAAACAGTTGACGTCCCAGGTCTGGGGCCCCCTGGTGGAGGTGACTCGTCGGCGCCATCTTCGCTTCCGATCCCGTCTCAGGAATAGAGCCGAACCAGAAATACGGGCCGCTTCGGTGGTAAGTTCAGGTGTCTGAGAGGAGTACCTGCTAGCCCGGATTATGCAAGAACCGTAATCCGCTGTTGAAAAAGGGCTCGAGAAGTGGCCCAACTCGGAAGCGGGCAGTTGTGACAGGCGGATTTGCGAAGAATATCGGTTGGCGAGGCGTTTGAGTGGTTGGGGGAGTGAATTTCAGACAGATCTGGGCCTGGATGAGTGTCGGAAGCGGTTTTTCGGGGAACTGGGAGAAGCTAGCTGGAGTTCAGGCGACTCAAGACGAGGTGAAAGAGGGGTTGTTCGGGAAAGGCTGAGGAAAGATGGACCCAGATGCGTCGAGTGGTTTGTCGGATCCGGGCCCCGATCTTGAGGACACGACGACGTAAGGTTTCGATTTCGAGCTTGTGCCAGGGGGTTCCGTGCAGATAGTCGCGCAGGCGCACGAACATCTGGTAAGCCAGTGCATGCAGGAGGAGTCGAAACTGGTTGGCCAGGAATCGATGACAGCTGAGTCGGTCCATGCTCAGATGATTCTTAAAGGCCTTGATGAAGTTCTCGGTCTGCCCTCGGTCGGTGTAGTGGTCATAAAGTGATTGGGAGCAGAGATCGTCCCGGTTGGTGACCACAAAGCGACGATTGATCCCGCGCTGATCGACCTCCACTTTGACAATGACGCGACGGGATCGATCCCAGCTGTTGGCTCGATAAAGAAACTCGTCAAACTGACGCTGTTTTTCCTCCCGCTCAACGAACCTTTCCCGAGTCGAATCCAGCAGGGGCTCGACCACTCGCTGCAGGCGAGGGTTGCGACTTAACCCAATGACATATTGGAGTTGATTCTCTTCACCTTCACAGAACTCGTAGAGCCGAGGCGTGGCAAAGCCGCTGTCGGCCCGAATCTCAATCTCGACATCCGTCCCCACTGCTTGTCGGATGGCCTCCACGACGCGCTTCAGAATGGGCACGATGTGAGAGGCAGCCCCCTTGTTGCCAGGTCTCAACACGGCACAGACCAGGTCTCCCGTGGCGGCATCGAAGATCAGCAAAGGATGCAGAATGTGGTTTCGGTAATACCCGTGGTAGAAGGCGAACTCCTGTTGGCCGTGAGTGTGGTCGTCGGTACTGTCCAGATCCAGGATGATCTTGGCGGGACGTCTCTTCTTCAGGGAGCGCACATAACGGCGTAGCAGCCACCGGCTCAGACGCATCAGATCCTTCTTGGTGACGGAGTTCTCCAAGCGGGAGAAAGTCGGCTGGGTGGCCAAATCGGGATCGCTCTCGGGCAACTGATCACAGACTGTCTTGAGCATCGGATCCGAGCGCAGCGTATCGGCGTCATTACAGTCTTCGTAGCCGGCCACGATCTGCAACACTCGTTGTCGGATCAACTTCAACAGGTCATGACGAATGTAGCGTCGGTCCCGGCTTTCCGCAATACACGAACTGAAGCCCTCGCACAATCGATGTTGCCGATCCAGCGATCCAAACAACAACCATCCTGCGTCGGAAGTCAGGCTCCCCCCATCAAAACGAGCTGTGATGTCTCTGTGGCTGTGAAATGGCAGGGTATTCTGGCAGACTGTTTTCAACATAGCCGTAGCTCCTGTTTAGGGTTGTTTTTATGTAAACCCTTTTATATCAGAGAGCTACGGCTTTTTTTCTGGACCCAAATCTCACTCGGATTCAGATCTCTTGCATAATCCGGGCTAGAATGGTTAAGAAAGAGGCCGACGCTTTCTGATCCTGTGACAGAGAAGGGCCTGCGGCCTTCTTGAAAGGCTTAACGGGTGAGGGTTCGTGTTGTTGGGGATAGGGGATCTGGATGGATGTAATCTTTGACTGGCTGCCAGAGTCGGTTGCCCATTCTCTAAGAGCACAATCCCCCGAAACGCTGGCGCTCGCCGGGGGCCTGGTTCTGGTCGCGATCGTGCTCGCTTTTCACGCCTTGCGGCGCTGAGCAGCGCCCGACACTAAGGGACGATCCTTCGGTTTTCACTATACCTTCAAGCTGAAAAGCGTCCGCAAAGGCCTCTCCAAGTCCAATTCGATGCGCAGCTTCTTCCATTGCGCGAAAATCCATCATAGATTTCCAACTAACTAGTTCCCATCCGGAAACCCATTATTTAAGCTTCCTAAAGGGTTGTTTTTTATACCAGATACAACGGTTCATGGGGGACAGTATCGGCCGACAGCAGGGATCGGGCGGCCGAGTGCTCCAGATGCAGTTTTCGACAAACACCTCACCCTCAAAACCCCCCTCCATTATGGCGTCCAGCGACTCGTTTACAACCGTAGCCGGGCCAACACCAACAGATTGAAACTGAGCACCGAGAGATGCACATACTGCTGGAAGTGCTCCCATCCCTTCCAGGTGCAACGATCCGCTCCGAAGACCCGTTTGAGCATCGAGATACAGCCTTCGATTCCAGCCCGAAAGCGCCTCAACTGCTTGTAAACCCAGCTGGAGCGCACCATATCGGTGACCTTCAGCCCTGCCTTTTTGGCAAAGGCCACGTCCTGGATTCCTTGCTTCTTGGCCCACCTCAGATTGTTCTGAGTGGCAAATCCCCCGTCGAAGCTGGCTTGGCGAGGATAGCGCCCGTAGAGCTGATGCTGACGCTCCAGCATCGGCTGCATTTGCGCCTGGTCGGCGGGATTGCCTTGCGTGACCAGACAATCGACGATCAGTGAGGTCTTGCCGCAAGTCAAAAAGATCTTGTGACCGAAAACCGTCTCGCGTCCCCCGGTCTGGATAATGTCGCTATGCTCCTCAAAGATCGAGACCACCTTCTCAGCGGCCGGAACCTTCTGGCCCTGCAGGACGCGCCGGTCGGTCTGATCGATGACTCGTCCCAGTAGATCCAGATAGTGACGCAGCTGCTGGAGAATCACCTCAGATTCGATCCCCTGCCAACCAGCAGCTCTCCAGAGCCTGACAGCCATAGCCATAGGTCTGGCCCGACACCTTGACCAGATCTTGGTAGAATTGGCGCCGATTCTGGCCCCGGCTGAGTAGTGTAACTTTTTTTCTGTAATTTCTGGTCAGGCCTTGGGTCGGAAAGACAGAGGTCTGGGACAGGATTCTCCAAAAACAGAAACGAGAATCTGGCAAGGAGAATCAAATGAACCCAGACCTGGAAAAGAGAGTACCAGGGGAGATCCTGGCGGAGTTGATCGAGGAAGGAACAGAAGCCTTTCGAGGAATCCTGGAGAAGTTGTTCAACGTGGCGATGCAGTTGGAAAGAAGCGAGTTTCTGGGAGCGGAAGCGTACGAGAGAACAGCCAGTCGGCGAGGCTATCGAAACGGATTCAAAGGCAAGCGGATTCAGACTCGAGTGGGAGAGCTGCACTTGGAGATTCCACAGGTGCGTGGGTTGAGGTTTTATCCCAAGTCGCTGGAGAGGGGTTGCCGTTCGGAGAAGGCCCTGAAGCTGGCCATTGCCGAGATGTATGTGATGGGCGTCTCGACGAGGAAAGTCACCGAGATCACGGAGCAGCTGTGTGGGTTGGAGATCTCGGCCACCCAGGTCTCGAGAGTGGCCGGGATGCTGGACGAAGAGCTGGAAGAGTTTCGAAGCCGGGAGCTGGGAGAGTATCCGATCGTGTATCTGGATGCCCACTACGAGAAGGTTCGAAGAGGCGGCAGGGTGCAGGACGTGGCCATCCTGAAAGCCATAGGAGTCAATCGTTTCGGGACGCGGGAGGTGTTGGGTGTGAGCGCCAGGATCAGTGAAGCGGAGGTGCATTGGCGAGGGTTTCTGGGAGATCTGCACAAGCGTGGACTGAGAGGGGTCGAGCTGTTTGTCAGTGACGATCACGAAGGACTGAAGGCGGCCAGGCGGGCAGTTTATCCGTCGGTGCCCTGGAACCGTTGTCAGTTTCACCTGAGCAAAAACGCCCAACAATATGCTCGCCGCAAAGAGGACAAGCCCCGCATCGCCCAGGCCATGCGGGACATTTTCGATGCCCCGTCTCGAGAGGATGCCGAGGAGCTCAAGGGTAAAGTCGTCAAGAAGTTCGAAAAGATTGCACCGGAGTTCGTGAGCTGGCTGGAAGACAACCTGGATGAAGGGCTGACAGTGTTTGATTTTCCGAGGAGCTGGTGGCGAAGGATCCGAACCATCAACGGACTGGAGAGACTGCACCGGGAGATCCGGAGACGAACCCGGGTGGTGGGAATCTTTCCCCACGAAGCATCGGCGCTGCGGCTCATCTCGGCTGTGCTTGCAGAGATACACGAGGAGTGGTTAACCGACCGGCAATACCTGAACCTGGCCGGCTGGAAAAAACAAGTGGAGCAATTCTTCCCTACAGGCCCTAGAGGAAATTACAGAAAAACGGTTGCTTAACCCCCGGCTGTTGCGGATGTTCGTCACTCGCCTCTTGGCCCTCCGACAATGATTGTGGTAGACCACCGGGTAGTGCTCAGCCAACTTCCCCAACAGGGCTGTCACCTTACGCACCGAATCGTACAAAAGCTGAGAGTCCAAGGGATGGCGGATGTCGCTCTCGACAGCTGTGGCATCGACCCGGATCTTGCGGCCCTTCTCCAACCCCTCTGCTTTGGCCCAACCCACCAACACCCGAGTGATTCGTTGCCAGGTCGAAGCTTGAATCCTCGAGATGTTCTCTTGAAGACAGCTCTTGCCTGGAGACCATCCTAGAGGCAAACGGCAGAAGGCCCGGAAGCTCGCCGAGTCGTCCACATGAAAGGCCAGCTTTTCATAGGACAATCCGTGCCAATTCTTAATCACAGCACAACGCACAACTTGCTCAGCGCTCAGACCCGGAGAGCCATTGCAGGGATCGGCCTTGTCAGACAGATCTTGTAAAACCCAGTGCAGGATCTCTGGATTGTTATCCAGGATTCGGGAGATCATCTGCAACTCGTCACCCAGCCGGTGATCCGGCCAAAGTGGCGTCAGTGGCATCTGATTCTCTCTGTTTTTTCGCATTTTCGGAGCTCCGTGATTGCCGTAAGTCTTTTTGTTTCAGTGGTTTGATACTCTTACTGTAACAAAAGATGCTGACAAAATCGGAGCTCGAAAATGTGGTCTTTCCTCTTTATTTCCAATCACTTACAGGCGAGCGGATGGGAACTAACTAGTGGCTCCCGACGGGAATCGAGCCCGTAGACCTTGATCCCTTCGCCCAGCGTCTCGCTTCGACGTTGGCACGTAGGGTAAGTCACATCTACTTTTGTCCTTCGTGCTTCGCTTGAATGCCGGGCTGCGTCGTGGCTTTCCTACCTTAGGCCTGGAAGGCTGAGGAGCGTCCGCGCTTTGATGCCTTCTCCCGGAGAATAAGCAGCGAGAATGACTCGATTCGCGAGCCGCCGGCTGACGTGTTAGAATCGCTCTCATCGCATGACCGTCCCACCACAAGGAGAACGTTCATGTTCCGTTCAACGTTGACTTTGCTGCTGCTGCCGCCGGCTTGTTCGATCAGAGTGGTTGACGATTCGAAGCCGATTCGCGTCGGGATCATCGGACTCGATACTTCGCACGCCATCGCATTTACGAAGATCCTCAATGACAAGAACGCCGCTCCGGAAGTCGCGAATTGCCCTGTTGTGGCGGTTTATCCGAACGGCAGCCCAGACATCGAGTCCAGCGTCGAACGCGTGCCCGGCTATACGAAGCAGATCCAAGATCTGGGCGTCGACATCGTCGATTCGATCGAAGAGTTGCTGACGCGAGTTGACGCAGTGCTCCTGGAAACCAACGACGGCCGACTCCACTTGGAGCAGGTGCGGCCAGTGCTGCAGGCGGGAAAGCCGGTCTTCATCGACAAGCCCATCGCCGGTTCGTTGAAAGACGCCGTCACGATTTTCCGCGAGGCAAAGCAGGCAGACGTGCCCCTGTTTTCGTCGTCGTCGCTGCGTTACGGCAAGGACTCGCAGCAGGCGCGGAGCGGGGCTTTCGGAAAAATCAAGCGTGGCGAGACGCACAGTGCCGCTTCGATCGAGAAAACACATCCCGATCTATTCTGGTACGGCATCCACGGCGTCGAGTCGTTGTTTACCGTAATGGGAACTGGGTGCCAGTCCGTCAAACGCACAACCGAGGACGACAAGATTGTCGTAACCGGCACTTGGGAAGGTGGTCGAACCGGCGTTTATCGTGAAGGGAAAGGCTACGGTGGCAAGGCCGAGACCGAGCAAGGCGAAAAAGCCGTTGGTTCGTACGACACCTATAGACCGCTTGTCGTCGAGATCGTCAAGTTCTTCCGCACCCGTAAGGTGCCGGTGAGCGCGGAGGAGACGCTCGAGATCGATGCCTTTATGGAAGCGGCCGACGAAAGCAAACGCCAAGGGGGCGCCGAAGTCACCTTGGCGAGTGTGATGAAGGCTGCCGGCGCCGAGTGACAGGCTCGCCGTGCAGGCGTCGCCGTTCTCATCGGTAAAACGGGAGGGAGAGCTAAGATCAGATTGTTTTGGCTAGCGCGCCATGGGTGATCGGTCACTGGATTCCATGCGAACAGCCTGCCATAGTCAGAGAAAAGCGCGCAGTGACTGGGCCTGGACCGTTTTCTCTTTCAGCACCAGATTCTTGGCAATGCAAGAGGGGTCACTCGCCCGGTTGCCGGGCGGCGCGAATGACACAACGAGCGCGTATACGTGGAGGAGAATATGACATCGATAAAGAGAAGGGATTTCCTGACGAATTCTCTGGGGGGCGCTGCGGCACTCTCGGTATTGCCTGCGCACAAGACCGTTTCCGCTAATGACAGAATCGTTGTCGGGGTAATGGGGGTGGGTGGTCGAGGCACGGACCTGGTTGAACTCTTCGCCCGCATGCCGGAGGTAGAGCTTGCCTACCTGTGTGATGTCAACGAAAGAAGGTTTGAACGGGCACTCGAACGCGTGGAGCCTTATCAGAAAAAGGCTCCCGAGATGGTGAAAGACTTCCGCCGAATTCTTGACGACCCCCGGGTCAATGCACTGGTTAACGCTACTCCCGATCACTGGCATGGCTTGGGCACGATTCTGGCCTGCCAGGCAGGGAAAGATGTTTATGTGGAAAAACCCTTGTCTCACAATATCTTTGAAGGCAAGAAAATGATCGAAGCGGCTCGCAAATACAAGCGGGTTGTACAGGTGGGAACTCAAACTCGGAGCTCCGATTACGCGAAAAAGGCCGTCAAGTACATTCGAGGTGGACACCTCGGAGACATCCGTCTGGTCCGCGTGACCAACCAGATGCGGCATCCGCCCCGAGAAAAAGGCCCACCCGAGCCCGTGCCCGACGGCTTCGATTGGGACATGTGGTGCGGGCCAGCGCCCAGGGTGCCATATAGTCCCGGCAGGTGGTGGTTAGAGAGGTGGGATTACAGTGTCGGGGGAATTCCGGGAGACGCTATCCACCAATTGGATTTGGCCCGAATGCTAGTGGGTGTCGGCTATCCATCGTCGGTTTATCACGCGGGGGGGGTCGAATTTTTCCACGATGGCAGAGAAGCACCTGATACACAAATAGCAACTTTTGAATTCGACCAACTCACCTTGACTTTTGTGGGCACGCTCTGGACACCCTACATGAAAAAGACTCCTTCCAGTATCCGCGATGCCGACAAGTTTCCCGGCTGGCCTTTCAACAGCACCAAGATAGAAGTATTCGGAACCAGGGGCTTTATGAATTGCGGCAGGCACGGCGGAGGATGGCAGGCTTACGATGAGAATGGGGAGTTAATGAAATCGGAGTATGGCCGGCCGGGGAATTCGGCGCATTTGAAGAATTTCATTGAGTGTATCCGGACTCGCCAGAATCCCGCGGCAGATGTGGAGGACGGACATGCTTCTGCACTGCTGTGCCATATGGCCAACATCTCCTATCGCGTTGGCAACCGGAAATTAGAATTCGATCCCCAAAGCCAGACCTTTATCCATGATGAAGAGGCGAACAAGTATCTGAAGAGAGACTACAGGCATCCCTGGGTGGTGCCCGACACAGTTTAAGCCGCCGTATGCTCAATCGCTTCCAGCTTGCGATCCTCCTAATATTCTTCTCCTGGAATCTGACCTACGCTCAATGGATCGATCTTTCTGATCTGAAAGTAGATTTGGAAACTACAGAGCTCGGCGGTCCGAGGGTAGTGATCGGCTACGACTTGAGCGATCCTGAAATCTCGGCCGCTACTCCGGCTCATGTTCTTATTCGTGTCAGCAAGGACTCCGGCGTGACCTGGCATCCGGTCCCCTTGAAATCCCTGTCTGGAGACGGACACGGCATCGTGGAAAGCAGTGGACGAAAGAAAAGCATCTGGTGGGGGGTAAATGAAACCGGTTTTTCGAATTTGGATCGGATCAACATCCGGGTTCGCGGAACCAGGATGGTAAGCGTTCCCGGAGGAGAGTTCGTCATGAAAGCTGTTCCCGGAGGCGGCTATGATGATTCAAGGGCCCGCAATCGGGTTTCCAGCCTCCCCTCTTTCTACATCGCCAAATATGAGACCACGATTTCAATGTATGTAGATTATCTCAACGAAAGAGGCGGCGACGGTGCCGGTTGGGCTGACAGGATGTCTGACGCGAAGCTCTGTGGCATCATTCGGGAAGGCTCCCCGTCCCATTACCACTACAGGAGTTCTTCGGGGCGGGAGAATTATCCGATGGTATTCGTTTCCTGGTACGATGCGGTGGGTTTTCTCAATTGGTGCGGCCTCCGACTCCCCACTGAGGCAGAATTTGAAAAGGCTTATCGAGGAGGAATCTATCTGGATGGGAATTCCGAAAAGAAGGTCAACCCAATGCCGGAGCGTAAATTCCCATGGGGTGACGAGGAGCCCACCGGGGGGGGTGTCTACAGATGCAACCTTAACGACGAGGGTGACGGATTTCCCCAAACCGCTCCCGTAGGTAGTTTCGCCACATTCAGTTCTCCCTACGGGGTCTGCGACCTGGCTGGAAACGTTGGTGAATGGACCCTCGACTGGTACACAACCACCTACCATGTCGGCCTGGATGGCTTCCGCATGGTTCGGGGAGGATCATGGAGGTCTTTACCTGTCGGGGTTGATGCGATTAGCGGAGCCACAAGCCTGCCCATTCGCGAAAGCGGCATCATGGGCTTTCGTGGAGTAACCAGTAAAGAGAACCGGGTTAGATAGCTTTCTCATCTGCAGTCTGAAGTGAAGACTTTCTCATCTGCCAAGAAAACACGAGGACGGATCGCCTGGGCCCCTTTCCCGCTGCTGGCGCTAACGGCCTTAATCCCAACCACATACCTGTGGCCGCAGCCACCACCGGACACCAGGGGACCTTTGAGAGTAGAACGGATTCTGATGGGTACCGTCTGGGTCATCCAGGTCGAGCCCAACCCGAGTGATTCTGAAGAGGAGGTGGGAAGAGCCATTGCTGCAGCATTCGCTGAGGTGACCAGGATCGAGTCGATAATGAGCGAATGGCGTGTGGATTCACCCCTGAGCGCTATCAATGGGGCGGCCGGGAGGGAAATGGTTGCTGTTCCGGCGGAGCTCCGTGCGATCATCGAACGCGGGATTGCCTACGGCGAGCTGACCGCTGGAGCATTCGACGTGACGTGGCGAGGAATGGGCAATCTCTGGCGTTTTGACGATGGGTTTGTCCTGCCCAGTACGGAGTCGATCCAAGCGGCTCTAGCGCTGGTTGAGTTTCGGCTAATCGCAATTGACCGCAATCGTGTGGGTTTGCCCAAAGCGGGGATGGCTATCGGACTGGGTGGAATGGCCAAAGGCTACGCGCTGGATCGAGCCGGAGCCGTATTGCGTCAGTCGGGTTTCGACAATTTCCTGATCGATGGTGGCGGCGACCTGCTGTGCTCCGGAAAGCGCCAGGGCAAGCCCTGGCAGATCGGAGTTCAGCGTCCTCGCGGCGGCCGCGGGGGACTCCTGGCGCTTCTGACGCTAACCGGTGGCGCAGTGACAACGTCGGGGGACTACGAGCGCTTTCGCATCGTGGACGGGATCCGTTACCATCATATTATCGATCCGCGGACAGGGCAGCCAGCTCGAAACAGCCGCTCCGTCACTGTCGTGGCCCACACAGCTGAGGAGGCCGATGTATTGGCAACAGCGATTTTCGTGCTGGGGCCTGTGGAAGGACTCCGATTGGCCGCAGCAAGGGACGGTGTTGACCTATTGGCAGTGGATGCCGAAGGTCATCTCTGGATGACGGATGGCTTTTCCCAACTGGCTGAGCTGGTTGGACCCAGCGGAGGTTCATCGGTCACACCGTAATCCTCTCTGCGGTTAGCTCTTCGTGCGCCCTCTGGTGAAACCGATTACCGCGCGTGCAAACCAACAAGGAGTCAGAAGATGACTGAGCAGGAAATGTTAGCGGAATTGAGGAATTTCGATACCCCGTCGATCACTAACGTAGTCGCAACTTATCCGGACCATCCGCTTTGCCTGGGAATTTACAATCCTTGGACTGAGAACTGGTACACGGATCAATCGATCCGGTGCATGTATCCGGAGTTAGGCAGGACCGTGGGTTACGCGGTGACCTGTGTCTATGGGCTGCCGGACCCAAACTATTCACGGCTAACGTTTATGGATGTGATCGACGCGCTGGATGCATCCAAGAAGCCGACCATACTGGTCTTCCAGCAGAAGTTTCCACCGGAGATCGCCAGCAAAGTGGGTCTGGCCGGCGGCAACATGACATCGGCCATGAAGGCGGTGGGCTGCATTGGCGCGATTTCGAACGGGCCTTCGCGCGACCTGGACGAAATTCGCCCGATGAGATTCCAATACATGCTCAGCGGTGTGACTGCCGGCCATGGCGGTATGGCCGTTCAAGCGGTCAATGTACCAGTCATGGTGGCGGGCATGGACGTGTCGCCAGCCGACATCATCCACATGGACGAAAACGGAGCTTGCAAGTTCCCTGCCGATAGGGTCGAGGCCGTGCTGAAAAATGTGCGGGCGTTGCAAAAGGAAGAAGAAGCCCGCATCGGCCGACTACAAAAGGCCAATACCGCAACAGAAGTCCGAGAGATCTTTGGCAGCCAATCGTATGCGGCCAAGCAGAAAGACGAATAGACTTTCCATTGCGGTGCTGTGTCAAGCACGCAGTCCAGGCCTTGACGGAGAGTCGGATCGGCGGACAGGCGCCGTCGTTCAAAAGTTTCCGAGGCACCATAGTCGGATCGTGTCTGGCCGAGAGAGAGAAGTATCACGGAAGTCGTCATGGAAAAACCAATCAAGGCTCAGACCGACGCCAGTGGACGGCCTCTCACCGGGCGACCGGTCATCTACGCCACTCAGGGGCTGATCTCGAGCGGTCACTACCTGACTTCGATGGCCGGAATGCAGATGCAGCTCGCCGGCGGAAACGCTTTCGATGCAGTGGTGGCCGCGGGCTTCGCCGCCGCGGTGATTGAACCGATTGCGTCCTACTCACTGGGGGCCGAGTCCGTCTTCATGTTTTACCATGCTGCCAGTGGGGATCTCCTCTCACTGAGCGGACAGGGTACGGCTCCGGCTCGCGCTACAGTTGATTTCTACCAGGACCAGGGACTCGACTGCATACCCACCGGGCCCGGTTCCCTGGCCCACCTCTCGTTCACCGTCCCGGGTGTAGTCGATGCTTATTTGTCTCTGCTGGAGCACTACGGGACCCTGAGCCTGGCTCGCGTTCTGGAGCCGGCCATCCAGCTGGCGGAGAGTGGTTTTCCATACTATGAATACATGGTCGATGCCCTCGACTCCGACGCGACCCGAGAACAGTTCGCGCTGTATCCCCCCGGGGGATCTGAGATCTTCTACGATCGAGGAGCTCTTCCCCGGCCTGGCACACTGCTGCTGCAGCCGGGGCTGGCGACGATCCTCAAGCGGCTGGCGGAGCACGGGGCTTCGGGTCCGAGGCTCGACGGCATTCGGTCGGCCCGCGACGACTTCTACCGGGGAGACCTGGCTCGGACTCTGGTGAACTCCGCGAAGAGTGTTGGCGGCATTCTGGAGCTAGGAGATCTGGACGGGTACCAGGCCCGGTTCGAGGATCCCGCCCGCACCCGGTTCCTGGGACATGAAATCTGCGGTCAAACAACCTGGTCCCAGGCCCCGGTCCTCCAGCTGACGCTCAACATTCTCGAACGCTTCGACCTGAAGACCATGGGACACAACTCCCCGACCTATATCCACACGGTGGTGGAAGCCCTCAAACTGGCGCTGGCCGACCGCGAAGCCCACTTCGGCGACCCCGAGTTTGCGGCGGTTCCCCTGGACGGTCTCCTCTCCAAAGACTATGCCATCCGTCGCTCCCGGCTTATCGATCCTGACCGTGCGCATCCGGAGCTGCCGCCGGCCGGAGATCCCTGGGTGGATTCTCGAGGGGATCGGCCCCCGGCTCCCATTCCAAGCAGCTCCAAGCCAGGGGGCGGAGCGGGGACTCCCTCTTCGCAGGAGCAGGGTACCACCCACATCGCTGCGATCGATCAGGAAGGCAATCTGGTCTGTGCCACTCCCAGTGGGGGCTCTTTCGGGAAATCGGTCTTCTTCCCGGAGCTGGGTTTCGCACTCAGCACCCGGATCGAGATGTTCCAGTTGGGGGAGGGTCATCCCAACGTCCTGGTTCCGGGCAAGCGCCCCCGCACTACCCTGGTGAACTACCTCGTGATCAAGAACGGATCTCCGGTGATGACCTTCGGTTGTCCAGGAGGAGACCATCAAGCCCAGGCCAACCTCCAGCTGATGCTCAACACGCTGGTCTTTGGCATGGATCCGCAGCAGGCGATCGAGGTTCTCCGTTTTGCCAGCGACACGGCTCCCAACTCTTTCCATCCACACGAATATCTGCCAGGTCAACTCTCCCTGGAAAAGGGATTCCCCGACTCCACCTGGGAAGCGCTCCAGGCACTGGGACATCGGCTGGTGCCCGCCACCGTCTGTGGCATGGGAGCCACCATCACTCGCCGGGATCCCCAGACCGGTGTCATGGCCACCGGTGCGGATCCGCGCAGGTCCTGCTACGCATTGGGCTGGTGAGGCGTAGAATCGCGAACCCCGGTGTCTGCCGCGCCCCCAGCCCAGCCGTCGCGGTAGGGACGATCCTTTCGGATCGCCCCCCGCACAGATCCCAGCGAGCGGAACTACCGCACTGGGCTCTTACCTCAGGTAATAACGCGCAGTCGCTGTTCGGGATAAGGGTGTACAACTCGCAGTGCAGGAAGCCATCTTGTCGCTAGGCGGTTCATCCGCTCTCCAGTGATCCGATGACGCTGGCTACGACGCCTTAGCGCACGCAGCCAGAGTCGATAGACCTGATACTTGAAAGCGGCCGGCTTGCGATGGTTACGCGGTACGGCATAGTACTGGAAATGTCCCTGTACTACACTGCGCAACCACTGACCCACTACCGGGACGGGTTCATGCAGGCGATACCGAAGCTCGCGAGCGATCTCGCGCAGTTTCGCTTGCATGCGCTTCCGCATGGTCTGCCGCAGCACGATGAATCTCCCGTTCCGGGTTCTGTCGCACGTGTGCGTAAAACCCAGGAAGTCGAAAGACTCGGGCTTCCCTTCTCCACGGCGCTTGCGATCCCGAGCGGCGTACCGCCCGAACTCGATCAAGCGCGTTTTGTCGGGGTGCAGTTCCAGGTGAAACGTGTGGAACCGGTCCCGCAAGTCTGCCAGAAAACGCTCGGCATCTTCACGAAACTCGAAACCCACTGTGAAGTCGTCGGCAAACCGGACGATGATTACATCGCCACGAGCGTGCCTGCGTCTCCATTGGTCGGCCCATAGATCGAACACATAATGAAGGTACACATTAGCCAACACGGGTGAAACACTCCCGCCTTGAGGCGTACCGGATTCGATCTCGGTTCGCTTCCCATCCTCCACGATCCCCGCCTTGAGCCACTTTTTAAGGTGGCGGATAACACGTGGATCGGCGATTCTGTGCTCGATGAACTTCAACAGCCATTTGTGGTCGATGGCATCGAAAAACCCACAAACGTCCGCATCCAGCACCCAGTTCACTCGCTTGCGCATGATTCCGACATAGAGCGCGTCCAACGCATGGTGTGGACTGCGCCCCGGGCGGAAACCATACGAGAAGCCGAGAAAGTCGGTTTCGTAGATGGCGTTCAATACCTGGACCGTAGACCGCTGGACGATCTTATCCTCCAATGCAGTCACTCCGAGCGGACGCTGCCGCCCATCGGCCTTCGGTATATAGGCCCTCCGAACCGGCTTGGCTCGGTACGCTCCGCGTTTGAGCCTTGCGGATAGATCCTGGAGGTTCTCCTCGAGGCTCTCTCCGTATTGCTGCCACGTCAATCCATCCACGCCCGGTGCGGCATTGCGCTTGAGGCCGAAGTAAGCCTGCCGGAGTCGATCGATGTTAGTGACGTGGTGCCAGAGCGACGTGAACCGTAGCTCCTTATCCCGGCAGGCTACCTGCCGTATCCGTTCCAGCGCACTTTGCAAGTCCTCGGTTTCGACGTAGGTGCGGTCTCTTGGCTGTGTCCGCGATTTCCCGCTTGGTGCCCGTTTAGAGTCCTCCATATCGATTCCTCTCCCGGCTCTGTGTCCGGCACTTGTTTTGCTAGGACGAATTCCCTTTGGCCAGGCCGCTTGGCTCCACCCTCTCCGCCGACCGCGGCGCACCGCCGTCTTTGTTCGAGCGCTTCTCAGCTACTATCAGCCTGTCCGACTTCCCGCCTCCGTGCATCGCTGTCGTGCTCCTTTCGGATTCACAGCGCGGACCTTGGGGCCATCCCCCTGGGGTCAGAGGCGGGATCTCCCGGCTCCCGTGTAAGCAACTTCCGTACGTGCACAGGGTCTCGGGACCACGCGGGGGCGGAATCGTTCTCGCGATTAGCGAACGGTTCCATGTTGCCTTCCGATCCTACGACTACGTCGGCCCCCCGAAGTCATTTTCCTTCCGCGGCTCAATACCTGGCCCGCACGTGCCCCTGTCAATGCTTCGCCTGCACTCTTACGAGTACACACGCATGACTCGGGGTCAGCATGGTTCGCTACTCCTTTCCTGTGAGAGACTCTCGCTCTCTGCTACTCACCGGTTTGCGCCGGCGCACGTCGCGGTAGGGACGATCCTTTCGGATCGCCCCCCGCACAGATCCCAGCGAGCGGAACTACCGCACTGGGCTCTTACCTCAGGTAATAACGCGCAGTCGCTGTTCGGGATAAGGGTGTACAACTCGCAGTGCAGGAAGCCATCTTGTCGCTAGGCGGTTCATCCGCTCTCCAGTGATCCGATGACGCTGGCTACGACGCCTTAGCGCACGCAGCCAGAGTCGATAGACCTGATACTTGAAAGCGGCCGGCTTGCGATGGTTACGCGGTACGGCATAGTACTGGAAATGTCCCTGTACTACACTGCGCAACCACTGACCCACTACCGGGACGGGTTCATGCAGGCGATACCGAAGCTCGCGAGCGATCTCGCGCAGTTTCGCTTGCATGCGCTTCCGCATGGTCTGCCGCAGCACGATGAATCTCCCGTTCCGGGTTCTGTCGCACGTGTGCGTAAAACCCAGGAAGTCGAAAGACTCGGGCTTCCCTTCTCCACGGCGCTTGCGATCCCGAGCGGCGTACCGCCCGAACTCGATCAAGCGCGTTTTGTCGGGGTGCAGTTCCAGGTGAAACGTGTGGAACCGGTCCCGCAAGTCTGCCAGAAAACGCTCGGCATCTTCACGAAACTCGAAACCCACTGTGAAGTCGTCGGCAAACCGGACGATGATTACATCGCCACGAGCGTGCCTGCGTCTCCATTGGTCGGCCCATAGATCGAACACATAATGAAGGTACACATTAGCCAACACGGGTGAAACACTCCCGCCTTGAGGCGTACCGGATTCGATCTCGGTTCGCTTCCCATCCTCCACGATCCCCGCCTTGAGCCACTTTTTAAGGTGGCGGATAACACGTGGATCGGCGATTCTGTGCTCGATGAACTTCAACAGCCATTTGTGGTCGATGGCATCGAAAAACCCACAAACGTCCGCATCCAGCACCCAGTTCACTCGCTTGCGCATGATTCCGACATAGAGCGCGTCCAACGCATGGTGTGGACTGCGCCCCGGGCGGAAACCATACGAGAAGCCGAGAAAGTCGGTTTCGTAGATGGCGTTCAATACCTGGACCGTAGACCGCTGGACGATCTTATCCTCCAATGCAGTCACTCCGAGCGGACGCTGCCGCCCATCGGCCTTCGGTATATAGGCCCTCCGAACCGGCTTGGCTCGGTACGCTCCGCGTTTGAGCCTTGCGGATAGATCCTGGAGGTTCTCCTCGAGGCTCTCTCCGTATTGCTGCCACGTCAATCCATCCACGCCCGGTGCGGCATTGCGCTTGAGGCCGAAGTAAGCCTGCCGGAGTCGATCGATGTTAGTGACGTGGTGCCAGAGCGACGTGAACCGTAGCTCCTTATCCCGGCAGGCTACCTGCCGTATCCGTTCCAGCGCACTTTGCAAGTCCTCGGCTTCGACGTAGGTGCGGTCTCTTGGCTGTGTCCGCGATTTCCCGCTTGGTGCCCGTTTAGAGTCCTCCATATCGATTCCTCTCCCGGCTCTGTGTCCGGCACTTGTTTTGCTAGGACGAATTCCCTTTGGCCAGGCCGCTTGGCTCCACCCTCTCCGCCGACCGCGGCGCACCGCCGTCTTTGTTCGAGCGCTTCTCAGCTACTATCAGCCTGTCCGACTTCCCGCCTCCGTGCATCGCTGTCGTGCTCCTTTCGGATTCACAGCGCGGACCTTGGGGCCATCCCCCTGGGGTCAGAGGCGGGATCTCCCGGCTCCCGTGTAAGCAACTTCCGTACGTGCACAGGGTCTCGGGACCACGCGGGGGCGGAATCGTTCTCGCGATTAGCGAACGGTTCCATGTTGCCTTCCGATCCTACGACTACGTCGGCCCCCCGAAGTCATTTTCCTTCCGCGGCTCAATACCTGGCCCGCACGTGCCCCTGTCAATGCTTCGCCTGCACTCTTACGAGTACACACGCATGACTCGGGGTCAGCATGGTTCGCTACTCCTTTCCTGTGAGAGACTCTCGCTCTCTGCTACTCACCGGTTTGCGCCGGCGCACCGTAAGGTCAAAATATGTAAGGGCAAGGTCCAGGGTGCATTAGCCAACCTGGGCTTCCACATCTCCGACACCACGGTTGGCAACATTCTCAAAGCCCACGGCATCGAGCCAGCTCCGGAGCGCGAGAGCCGCACGGCCTGGCGTACCTTCCTTGCTGCTCACTGGGATTCGATCGCAGCCGCCGACTTTACGACCGTTGAGGTCTGGACTCGGTCAGGACTGGTCACGTTCTACGTCCTTGTAGTGATGCATCTAAAGACGCGGCGCATTGAAATCGCGGGTGCGACGCCTCACCCCAACTCCGAATGGATGCAGCAAGTCGGAAGGAACCTGACCGACTGTGTCGACGGCTTTTTCCGCAGCTCGACCCACGTCATCCTTGACCGTGACACGAAGCACTTGCCGTTGCGTCAGATCTTGAAGTCCAGCGACATCGAGGCGGTAGTCTTACCGCCCAAGAGTCCTAATCTCAATGCTCATCTGGAACGCTTCATGCGCTCCCTGAAATCTGAATGTCTCAACCGTATGATCTTCTTTGGTGAAGCGTCATTGCGTCGGGCCTTGAGAGAGTTCGGAGAGCACTTTCACCACGAACGGCATCACCAGGGGCTCGAGAACCGAATCATTGATGCGGGAGATGAAGTTGGTCGTAGGGACGGCGAATTAATTTGCCGTCCCAGGCTCGGTGGCTTGCTTCGATACTACTATCGAAACGCTGCCTAAGTTCGGGTACCCTCGGTAAAACTGTGGAGCAGGTCGAGCCAGCACCGCTGTGCCGGAGCGATGACCTCACAC
>CBDAPI010000012.1:0-368484 GCA_965198355.1 Acidobacteriota bacterium | reverse complement strand
CGGCGAGACAATTCGTAGGTGCCTTCTAGGGTCTCGTGGTCGGAAAGAAACATCTGAACCCAGGTGTCGGACACGATGTCAGAGTCGAACGAGAAGTTGGTGTGCTCGAAATACAGTGTGGCCTCCTCCGCAAAGAACGGGTCCTCGGCAACCGCAAAAGAGAGCTGCAGGAACCCGTTGAAGAGCTGTCCGTTCACCAGCTCAAGCACGGCTTCCTCTAGCGGCTCCCCATCGACGGCTGAAATCAGGAAATAACCCTTGACGAAGAAGCCCTCTGCCCACAGGGCCATTTCACCCGTCGCCGCCGCGCCCTCCGACGAGAGCATGCGAACCGCATAAGAAACCGGGGAGGGATCCAGCGGTAGACTCGACAGCTCCCCTTCCTTCAGGGCGAGGGCGGTTCCGAAGATGGGGATATCGGAAGAGATTTCAACCTTCCCTCGCTCCAGGTTGCGTCCTGGAAAGAGCTCTGACAGAAATCTGGCATCATGGAAAAGGGAGCCCAATTCGAGAGTCTTCGTCGCCAGCCGAGAACCCCCTTCAGTGAAGAGACGGAGAAGGACGCGTGCCACACGCTCTCCGCTCAGATCTCCGTTGACCAATGCCAGGGCGATGGTATTGAGATCCTGGAAGGGAACGGAAGCAAGATAAAACTCCTTCGAGGGAAAGACGCCGATACTGTCCGCAACGGACGCTCCCGAGCGAACGAAATAGGTGAGGTTGGCTTCGATGAAGTTATCGAGAAGAAGGTCCTCTGAGATGACCACGGCCGCGCCACTTTCCAACTGATTCCCGGTGATCCGAAGGGTGGCGGTTGATTTGGGCTGGATTTCCAGCGGATAGGCCCCATTCGAAATCGTGTTTCCATTGACCAAAGGGTTCCAGGTGTTCCCCTTCCCCCTGAAAAACCGAACAGTGCCGGTGTAGGCAAAGGTCCCCCGGTTGGTCAGGTTGATAACGGTCTCGATCTCCCCTCCCACAGCGATCTGGCCGAAGGCTGCATCCTTTCGAGGATAGTAGTTCTGTCCGAAGGCAGCCACCACCAGGTGAATCCACACCAGCAGGGACATTCTGACGCGCATCGTATCCTCCTTCGCCCGTCGGTACCGGGTGATTCCGGTTCAGTCTCTTTGATGGTGACGGAGGCGGGAAGGTTCGAATCACGTTCGATTGTCTCTTCGCGGAGACGAAGCTAACCAAGAATCCGTCGCAGGTCTCTCTTCTCCCGACAGAGCCGCAAACGGCTTGAACTGTCTACAATATGAAGCCAAGGTTCGAGGAATCCTCCACGTCACCCCTCAAAACGGCTCACCTGCCAAATGGCGCAGCCGTTAATCGAGACGCCTTCCGTCACCTGTAGTTTCGCACTGCGCTGTAAGGCTGTATTGAATCCGCCGTGGCCTCACGCGCTCCGCTATCTGGTGGGTTGTGTTGCAACTTTGGCCGACGGTGGCTGGTAGCCTGAAGAGATCATGAAGCAGGCAATCCGACCGGCGATCTCCAAGTGGCGACAAACGGAGCCTGAGCTGATTCTTTGCGCCGTGCGATGCGGTCCCCTTGGACGTCAATGCGCGCATTGACTTCGGCAAACCCCGCCCGCCTTCATCTCGGACCGCAACTCACTGATCTGAGCTCCAACAAAGGCGATGACGTTCTGCCCGGCTTCGTGGGCCAATTCGGGGTCCACATCCACGCTACGCAGAGCGCGGAAGATAGCGCTCGTGGGAGGTTCAGAGGCCATAATCGGCCTGGCATTGTCACGTTAAGTGCTCTAATCTCGATCTGGTGATTTCGGTGTAGCCTTTTGGGATGGACACCATCTCCTTCAAACGTCACCGCTTTCCACCGGAAATCATTCGACGCGCCGTTTGGCTCTATGCCAGGTTCACTCTGAGCTATCGGGATGTGGAGGATCTCCTTGCGGAGCGAGGTCTGGATATTTCCTACGAGAGCGTACGGCGCTGGTTCCTCAAGTTTGGTGCGCCGATTGCCCGAAACCTGCGCCACACGCGACCCGTCGCGGTAGGGACGATCCTTTCGGATCGCCCCCCGCACAGATCCCAGCGAGCGGAACTACCGCACTGGGCTCTTACCTCAGGTAATAACGCGCAGTCGCTGTTCGGGATAAGGGTGTACAACTCGCAGTGCAGGAAGCCATCTTGTCGCTAGGCGGTTCATCCGCTCTCCAGTGATCCGATGACGCTGGCTACGACGCCTTAGCGCACGCAGCCAGAGTCGATAGACCTGATACTTGAAAGCGGCCGGCTTGCGATGGTTACGCGGTACGGCATAGTACTGGAAATGTCCCTGTACTACACTGCGCAACCACTGACCCACTACCGGGACGGGTTCATGCAGGCGATACCGAAGCTCGCGAGCGATCTCGCGCAGTTTCGCTTGCATGCGCTTCCGCATGGTCTGCCGCAGCACGATGAATCTCCCGTTCCGGGTTCTGTCGCACGTGTGCGTAAAACCCAGGAAGTCGAAAGACTCGGGCTTCCCTTCTCCACGGCGCTTGCGATCCCGAGCGGCGTACCGCCCGAACTCGATCAAGCGCGTTTTGTCGGGGTGCAGTTCCAGGTGAAACGTGTGGAACCGGTCCCGCAGTCTGCCAGAAAACGCTCGGCATCTTCACGAAACTCGAAACCCACTGTGAAGTCGTCGGCAAACCGGACGATGATTACATCGCCACGAGCGTGCCTGCGTCTCCATTGGTCGGCCCATAGATCGAACACATAATGAAGGTACACATTAGCCAACACGGGTGAAACACTCCCGCCTTGAGGCGTACCGGATTCGATCTCGGTTCGCTTCCCATCCTCCACGATCCCCGCCTTGAGCCACTTTTTAAGGTGGCGGATAACACGTGGATCGGCGATTCTGTGCTCGATGAACTTCAACAGCCATTTGTGGTCGATGGCATCGAAAAACCCACAAACGTCCGCATCCAGCACCCAGTTCACTCGCTTGCGCATGATTCCGACATAGAGCGCGTCCAACGCATGGTGTGGACTGCGCCCCGGGCGGAAACCATACGAGAAGCCGAGAAAGTCGGTTTCGTAGATGGCGTTCAATACCTGGACCGTAGACCGCTGGACGATCTTATCCTCCAATGCAGTCACTCCGAGCGGACGCTGCCGCCCATCGGCCTTCGGTATATAGCCCCTCCGAACCGGCTTGGCTCGGTACGCTCCGCGTTTGAGCCTTGCGGATAGATCCTGGAGGTTCTCCTCGAGGCTCTCTCCGTATTGCTGCCACGTCAATCCATCCACGCCCGGTGCGGCATTGCGCTTGAGGCCGAAGTAAGCCTGCCGGAGTCGATCGATGTTAGTGACGTGGTGCCAGAGCGACGTGAACCGTAGCTCCTTATCCCGGCAGGCTACCTGCCGTATCCGTTCCAGCGCACTTTGCAAGTCCTCGGTTTCGACGTAGGTGCGGTCTCTTGGCTGTGTCCGCGATTTCCCGCTTGGTGCCCGTTTAGAGTCCTCCATATCGATTCCTCTCCCGGCTCTGTGTCCGGCACTTGTTTTGCTAGGACGAATTCCCTTTGGCCAGGCCGCTTGGCTCCACCCTCTCCGCCGACCGCGGCGCACCGCCGTCTTTGTTCGAGCGCTTCTCAGCTACTATCAGCCTGTCCGACTTCCCGCCTCCGTGCATCGCTGTCGTGCTCCTTTCGGATTCACAGCGCGGACCTTGGGGCCATCCCCCTGGGGTCAGAGGCGGGATCTCCCGGCTCCCGTGTAAGCAACTTCCGTACGTGCACAGGGTCTCGGGACCACGCGGGGGCGGAATCGTTCTCGCGATTAGCGAACGGTTCCATGTTGCCTTCCGATCCTACGACTACGTCGGCCCCCCGAAGTCATTTTCCTTCCGCGGCTCAACCTGGCCCGCACGTGCCCCTGTCAATGCTTCGCCTGCACTCTTACGAGTACACACGCATGACTCGGGGTCAGCATGGTTCGCTACTCCTTTCCTGTGAGAGACTCTCGCTCTCTGCTACTCACCGGTTTGCGCCGGCGCATTCCGACATAGAGCGCGTCCAACGCATGGTGTGGACTGCGCCCCGGGCGGAAACCATACGCTGGCTACGACGCCTTAGCGCACGCAGCCAGAGAAGCCGAGAAAGTCGGTTTCGTAGATGGCGTTCAATACCTGGACCGTAGACCGCTGGACGATCTTATCCTCCAATGCAGTCACTCCGAGCGGCGTTTTGTCGGGGTGCAGTTCCAGGTGAAACGTGTGGAACCGGTCCCGCCAGTCTGCCAGAAAACGCTCGGCATCTTCACGAAACTCGAAACCCACTGTGAAGTCGTCGGCAAACCGGACGATGATTACATCGCCACGAGCGTGCCTGCGTCTCCATTGGTCGGCCCATAGATCGAACACATAATGAAGGTACACATTAGCCAACACGGGTGAAACACTCCCGCCTTGAGGCGTACCGGATTCGATCTCGGTTCGCTTCCCATCCTCCACGATCCCCGCCTTGAGCCACTTTTTAAGGTGGCGGATAACACGTGGATCGGCGATTCTGTGCTCGATGAACTTCAACAGCCATTTGTGGTCGATGGCATCGAAAAACCCACAAACGTCCGCATCCAGCACCCAGTTCACTCGCTTGCGCATGATTCCGACATAGAGCGCGTCCAACGCATGGTGTGGACTGCGCCCCGGGCGGAAACCATACGAGAAGCCGAGAAAGTCGGTTTCGTAGATGGCGTTCAATACCTGGACCGTAGACCGCTGGACGATCTTATCCTCCAATGCAGTCACTCCGAGCGGACGCTGCCGCCCATCGGCCTTCGGTATATAGCCCCTCCGAACCGGCTGGGCTCGGTACGCTCCGCGTTTGAGCCTTGCGGATAGATCCTGGAGGTTCTCCTCGAGGCTCTCTCCGTATTGCTGCCACGTCAATCCATCCACGCCCGGTGCGGCATTGCGCTTGAGGCCGAAGTAAGCCTGCCGGAGTCGATCGATGTTAGTGACGTGGTGCCAGAGCGACGTGAACCGTAGCTCCTTATCCCGGCAGGCTACCTGCCGTATCCGTTCCAGCGCACTTTGCAAGTCCTCGGTTTCGACGTAGGTGCGGTCTCTTGGCTGTGTCCGCGATTTCCCGCTTGGTGCCCGTTTAGAGTCCTCCATATCGATTCCTCTCCCGGCTCTGTGTCCGGCACTTGTTTTGCTAGGACGAATTCCCTTTGGCCAGGCCGCTTGGCTCCACCCTCTCCGCCGACCGCGGCGCACCGCCGTCTTTGTTCGAGCGCTTCTCAGCTACTATCAGCCTGTCCGACTTCCCGCCTCCGTGCATCGCTGTCGTGCTCCTTTCGGATTCACAGCGCGGACCTTGGGGCCATCCCCCTGGGGTCAGAGGCGGGATCTCCCGGCTCCCGTGTAAGCAACTTCCGTACGTGCACAGGGTCTCGGGACCACGCGGGGGCGGAATCGTTCTCGCGATTAGCGAACGGTTCCATGTTGCCTTCCGATCCTACGACTACGTCGGCCCCCCGAAGTCATTTTCCTTCCGCGGCTCAATACCTGGCCCGCACGTGCCCCTGTCAATGCTTCGCCTGCACTCTTACGAGTACACACGCATGACTCGGGGTCAGCATGGTTCGCTACTCCTTTCCTGTGAGAGACTCTCGCTCTCTGCTACTCACCGGTTTGCGCCGGCGCACCGTAAGGTCAAAATATTCAGCCGACCCACAAGTCTCTATTGTGCAACAAGTTGTAACCGTCACGGCAAACAGAAGTCAGCCTTGGTTGAGCCCCAATGTTTTCCCCCTTTGCGTCTGAGCACTTGACGTGAGCATCTAATCAACCATGAACTTCGTGCTCAGGCCCTGGCAGCAGCTGCTCCTGATCTTGGCCGGTTGGATCAACAGAGACCAGCAGGACGCGATCGAGTATCTTTTGACTGAGAATCAGGTACTCAGAGAAAAGCTCGGCAAGGGCCGCTCATCAAGCTGAGCAGCGAGTCCAGGAACCCCTCCGTCTGGCGAAGCGGTAGGCCGAAGACGACCCGCAGCGTCAACGCGGTCCGGATCGCGAGGTTCGAGTATCGACGCTACCCTCCGCGGAGACCGTTCTTCGGTGGTATCCACGCGGCAATCGCATCCTCGCTCAGCCAGATCGTGACGTCTCCGCGGCTCCTGAGGCCACGCTCGTACTCCCTCCAGTTCCGGATTCTGTACTTCGTCTTGTACTGGCGGTTGATTCGGCTCGACTTCCCTGCGGCCATGACGTTGCCCCCTTGATCTCCATGATGGACCGGAACCCTCCGCCGATGCTAGCGTGCCCGCTTACGCCGATTCATGCACCAATGCCTCCACCCAGGGGTAACCTTCCTTGCGTCGGGGTTGCCCCTGCCTCGATTCGGAACGACGCCGGGGCTGAGGGGCGACTAACGTTGCCGGCCCCGTCGCACAGTATCGAGCAATGCGTGGATTGCCGGCCGGTCCCCTGGCCGGTCGCCGACATGGTGCAACCGAATGATCCCCTCCGGGTCGACGATCACGTCACCTCCCAGTTGGCTGACATCGCCACTCGGCATCCGGAGACGCCGTCCCCGTAACAGCAGCTTCACATAGACCCACCAAGCCGTCGGTCCGAAAATGCTCCACCAGTGTCCCCGGTTCATGCCATAGGCCTGATACATCTCCAGCGCGCTGTCGATCAGTATCGGCCACGCTAGGCGGGTTTCCCGTGCATAGGCCTCGACGATCGGGCCGCTCTGGAAGGTGACGACGACGACCTGGACGTCGAGTTTCTTCAAATCCCTCTTGTGCCGTCGCAACTGCGACAGGTGTTCCCGGCACGGCAGTCAGGCTAAGTGCCGGTGAAACACCAGCAGCAGCCAGTGTCCGGAGTAGTCCGCGAGCTGGTGCCCGCGGCCCGTGATATCGGGTAAACGGAACCCAACGGCGGGACGTCTACGTTTGGTTTCCATGTGTCAGCGCCAGCTTCTTGACCCTATCATGCTCGGGATCGTCTTCGGCGCAATTCTGTCGAGCCAACTTCTCCCCAGAGCCCGGTACTCCTCCAAGTAAGTATCCCCCGGCAAAGCCGGGGGCTTTAATCTTGTGAGCCGCTCAAAGCGGACTTGACGTTGCCGCTACCGCGGCCACTTGTGCCACCTACAGGTGGCTTGGCTACAGCAGCCTGAGCTGATCCTGGCGACGATCTTCTGCTTCTTGCCGCCGGATATACTCACGAATCACTTTCTCATCCCGACCCACCGTCGATACGAAGTATCCGCGAGCCCAGAAGTGCTGTCCAACAAAGTTACGCCGACTCTCTGAAAAGTTCCTCGCAATGTGGATGGCGCTTTTCCCTTTGATGTACCCGATCACCTGCGCCACAGAAAACTTTGGCGGAATCGAGATCATCACGTGCACGTGATCCGGCAGCAGGTGGCCCTCTTCAATCAAGCTTTCCTTCTGCCCAGCCAACCGTCGCAGCACCTGACCGAGATGTCTGCGCAGCTCCCCATAAATCAACTTCTTGCGGTACTTGGGGATGAACACCACATGGTACTTACACTCCCATTTTGTATGCTGTAAGCTCTGGTAGTTACTCATAAAACTCCTTTTCGTGATGCTTTGCTCGGCTCACGGAAGGGAGTTTTTTCACCTATTCCCGGAACTGTCAAACTCTGGCTGCCTCCCCGGCAGAGCCGGGGGGACTCCTTACGGGTCTAGGGCGGCCCTTTTCCAAAAGATTGCTCGTCTCCAAACGGGGGGAACGTCACCTGAGTCAGTGCGAATTCGATAGCATTCAAACAGGACTGGGATCGGTCCGTGACCCGACCGGAATTGTGCAACAACGCGGCTTATATACTTGACGCTGCGTCTTCCTCGAACGCCCATTCCCTCCATCCCTGGACCAAAGGAAAATACAAACCCAGACGGATTGGCCGCGGGTCGAGCGACCGCATGACGCGCGCGTAGCCCTCCATCTGCTCGCGGTACCGCATCTGCTCGTTGTCGAGAAACGCATTGCGCCCGCTGCCCTCATGCGTGCTGGTCTTGTAGTCGATGATCCAGCGCACGCCGTCATCCACGAAGGTTCGGTCCAGGACGAAACGCCGGACCTTCCGTTCAACGACGGTCGACAAGGCATATTCGCGCTGGTCGTCTTCATGCCCGGAAAGAATCCAGCGTCCCTGCTCGTCGGCCGCAGCGTTTCCGAGCGCAACGATGGCGCGGGCGAGAGCTTCATCCAGCTTCTCGCCGTCCAGGCCTTCCGACCGGAGAGCGACACGGAGAGTGTCTTCGCGCACAGTCAACCCCTCCCGCGCGTGCATCTCCTGCAACATGCGATGCACCACAATACCGACCCGCCGCTGGAGTTCGCTGACCCATTCAAAGACGGGCCGGTGGACTCCAACCTCCTCCGAATCCGAGGGGCTTGCGGCATTCCAAGCGATATCTTCGGGTGGGGCGGGAGCCGTCCAGTCCAGGCTCAGCCGCCTCAAAGGAATGCCCGCAAGTTCCACATCCTTTGGAAGCCGTGCGTCTTCCCCGTCCACCCCCCGGAGCGCCTCGACAAAATCCGCCTCCACTGCCCCCCAAATTTTACTCAACAGCGCCCGTGGATCCGGCGCTTTGAACGCTGTCCCGTCTTGATTGAGTCGGGTGTGCCCCAGAAGATGCAGCAGCCGCCGGGCCCGCGTCGCGGCCACATACAGGAGGCGCGTGCTCTCCTGGGCGCTCTTGGTGGCATGGACCTTGCGCAGGTAGTCGTAGACGGGATCCTTGTCGCCCCCCACTTTATGGATCGGCGCAAGTAGAAGCCGCGGCTCCCCACCACTCATGTACTCCAGCCACATCAGCAAGCGCTGGTCGTCCGTTCGGGTCCGGCGACCGAGTCCAGGGAGGATCACCGTGTCGAACTCCAGGCCCTTAGCCTTGTGAACCGTCAGCAACTGCAACCCGTCCCCAGCTTCCACGTCGGACGGAGCGAACAGGCGCGCGATGTCGTCGGCAAACTTCCGTTCATCGCGGATGTCGAGACCGACCATGGATCGTTCGAGCAGATCGAGATAAGCAGCGGCGGCTTCCAGGTCGGCCCGGGTTTCCAGGCACGCCGGTCCCGCCATCGCGATCCACACGCCTTCCACCCACCGCGGCACTGCGAGCGTGCCTCGCCGGTCAATTGCGTCAGAGAGAACGGGAATCAAACGTTCGAGCCGTCTGATGCCATCGGGCGACAAACGAGTCTGCCACTCCCCGGTCTTCAAAATATCCCAGATCGCCCGGTTGAAATCGCCGTCGACGAGAGCGTGGAGATCCGCCAGTGTCAGGCCGCACCACGGCGCGCGCAGGAGGGAGAGCCAGGCGATCCGGTCCGCCGGATGCAACAGGGCTCGGGTGAGCGCGACGAGATCCCCGACGACGGGGCGCTCGCTGAGCGCGTCGATCTCGACGGCGCTAAACCGCTCCCCGGCTCTCCGCAGGGCCGAAACAATTCCGAAGAGGTGGGAACGGGATCGGACCAGCACGGCAATCGTGCCGTCCGGATGCTGGGTCCGGGTCTCCCCGATGATCTCCAGAACCCGCTCCGCTTCTAGATCCAGATCGCTCGCGAGGAATGCGTGCACACGCACGGCGTCCTCATCGGACTCCGTCTTGAACGGAACAGACGGCTCGTAGGTCACCGCGCCGGTGAACCGATTCTCGACCGATGGAAACGCTGTGCCGAGCACGCGGTTGACCCAGTCCACGACCCCCCCAGTGGAACGGAAGTTCACCGAAAGCATGAGCGGGGTCAGCGCGACCGGCCCGACGCCTTCGGTCTGGGCCCGCAGAAAGAGACCCACGTCCGCTTCACGAAAACCGTAAATCGACTGCATCGGGTCGCCGACAAGAAACAGCGTCCGTCCATCACCAGGCTGCCACTCCCGTACGAGCCGGTTCAAAAGCTCGTACTGGCTCTGGGACGTGTCCTGAAACTCATCGACGAGCAAGTGCTGGATCCGGCAGTCGATGGCAAACGCCAAGTCCGTGGGCTCCGCATCTGTGCCTAGCGAGGTCCGTGCGCCGATCGCGATCTCGGTAAAATCCACGCGGCCCTCGTGCTGAAAGACCAGCCGGAGCTGACCGACCGCGATGGGAAGAAGCACCAGCAGCGCGCCCAGCATGTCCCACTGCGCGGCTTCGAACCGGGGGGGCGGGAGCGAGCGCACCGCGTGCAACCGCTCTATGACCGAGTCGTCGAGCTCGATGGCATTGAGACGCTCTTTGGCGGTCCGGCCTCTGTCGGTGGCCGGAAACCCTTCGTTCTTGGTCAGACGCTGGCGCCGCGTGCCCTGCCCCGTCAGAAACAGTCCGGCCAGTCCCCGCCATTGCTCGAGCGCATTTACCGACGCCGCGGGAAACCCCTGAAGGCCCGCGCATGCCAGGACGTCACCGGACTTACCCTCGCGGGAGAGGTTCCCGGCGGCAAACTGCACCAGTTCGACCGTTTCGTTCTTGAAGCGTTCGGGAAAGACAGCGGCCAGCTCTCCGAGTGCTGCTTCGATGACTTCCTGAAGAGAATCCTCGAGATCGTCGCGCAGACGTTCAACCTCGGGGTTCCCCACGACGTGGCGCAACCACTGGTCGCGACTTGCCAGCATCGTCGCGAGGAGCTTTTCGACGGCACCGAAGTTGTTGTCCAGATGTGACAGGAGTTTTGAGAGCGCCGCGGCAACCACATCCCGCGTCTGGGGAGAGTCCAGCATCTGGAGCGTTTCGGTCGCCGCCTGCCGGTACAGGTGGGCAACATTGTCTTCGGGTTGCGGGGGCGCACCCATGCGCGAGACCCAGGGCATCTGCCGGACGAAGGTGGCGCACAATGAATCGATCGTCTGGATGCGAAGGCGCCCCGGGTTCTCGAGCAGGCGCCAGTTGAACGTGTCGTTCCGCGCCAGCGCCGCCTGCGCCAGCTTCCAGGTGAAATTCTCGTGCGCGGTTTCGGGCGCCGGCTCCGAAGCGTTCTGAAGGGCGCCAATCACCCGGTGGCGCATCTGGGCCGCCGCCTTCCGCGTGAACGTGATCGCCACAATCGACTCGGGCTGATCCACCAGGCCCAGCAACGTGAGGAAACGCTGGATCAGGAGCTCGGTCTTTCCCGAACCTGCCGGCGCCTGCACGATAAACGACTGCGAATGATCGAGCGCCTGCCTCCGTTGCTCTTGATCCTGAATGCGGTCAGTCATCCGTGTCCCTCCCGGCAGCATCCGAGGAACGCTCCGTCTCGGAACGCTGAGCCTCGTTGATCCGGCAAAGCGTCGGTAGCGCGCAGTACCGGCAGGTCTTGCGACGGTCCTTCGGGTCCACTGCGGCCCGGCCTTCCCGGAAATCCTCCCCTAACTGATCGAGCACGTCGTGCCAGTCGTCAATCTTCTCGCCGATGGAAACCGCGTCCCGGGAAGGTTTCACGCCCGGAACCAAGCCTTCAGAATCCGTCACCCCGCGGAATGCCACCTTCCCGGTCTTGAGCCGTCCGTAGAACACGCCGGCGACAGGAGCTTCGGCCGTGACGGCATAGATGGGAAGCTGAGGATCATTGGGCCGGGCTCCGAACCAGTCCGAAGCACTGCACTCGCCGGTCTTGTAGTCAAGAACGACAGAGTCCCCGTTTTCGAGACGGTCCATACGATCGGCCCGGATGCTGAGATCAATCCCTCCCACCGTCACCCGCCGCCGGGCTTCCTGCTGGATCATGGTAAACGGCCGACGCTCCCGCTCAAGCTGTAACCACTCCGCAATCACGCGTTCGAGCCGCTCCTGTTCGATCTCCCTGAACCGCTCCCGCCGCAGCGCCCGCCGACGCTTTCCCAAACCATGCAGCTCGGCGCTTACCGTCATCCGCACGATATCGGCCCGCTGTTCGTCGCCCGTCGAAAGCAAACCGGCATGCGAACCCAGCACATCCCAGATCCTCTGGAGCACCCAGTGAATCAGAAGCCCGCGGTCCAGAGCGCTCAATCCGGTTTCGGCCTCATCCAACTCCGTCGCCCCCAGACGCAGTTCGGCAAACGCTTTGAACGGGCACATCGCCTGAAGCTTGAACAGCGACGTCCCGCCGCCGGCAGACGCATCCGCCAACCCGGGCCCGTTGTGATCCTCCACAACCTCGCCACGGCGAGACTCCCGGAGAGCATGGATGTAACGATCGGAACCCCGGAGCCCCAGCTCTTCCGCCTCCACTTCCGGCAGCGTCTGGAAGAGCGGACTGACTCTCAGAGCGGAATCGTTTTCACGTTGGGGATAGCTGACAACGACGGTAGGTGCGCTGGCCACGAGCCGTGCGGTCAGCGTATGTGCAAATTCCAGTTCCTTGTCCGGCGAGGACCGCGGCAAATCGAACTGGCGCTGCAGCCGAAACGGTAGGAACGCGTCGGGGCTGGACGGAGGCGGCCACGCCCCATCGTGCATCCCCATGATCCAGAGGCGGTCAAAAACCAGACCGGAAGTCTCGAACACGCCGAGGATCTGAACCGGTGCCGGGTCGGACTCGGGCTGAAACTGACCGGTTGAGGCCAGGCGATACAACCTCCCGACGGCCGCCTCCAGCCCTATGCGGCCGAGGACACTGTCCAGTCCGGCAAAGTCCGAAAGGAGTTCGTTCCACTTTTTGATCGTCTGGAACTGGACACTATCGAGAGGCCCGGCACCCGGCCATCCCATGGCTTCGAGCAGACCTGAGAGCGATGCCGCCCAGTCGCTGGGCATCTGGTGAATCTGTACCTCCTGCCAGAATTCGCGCCAGGCAATGAGTTGCGACTGAAGCTCCGGACAGTGGTACGGGGCGTCGGCTCGCCCGGCCAAAGCAAGTACGTCCTCTAGTGAAACTTCCGGCTCTCGCAACGAACGAAGCGCGACATCCAGAAGAGCGCGACTCGTCCACTCAGACTCCGTACCCCGAAGGAACGGAGATCGAAGAAACTGGCCCAGCGTTTCCATCGGAATGCCTTGAGGCTGGCTTTCGAGGACCAAAAACGCCGCGGCGATAATCGGGTACTCACTGAGCGGCAACCCCAGGGAAATATTGAACAGGCGGTGAGTATCCCGATCCGGCCGAAGATGGCTTGTGGGATGAAACGCTTCAGAAAAGATGCGCTCCACGCGGCCTCGGCACTGTTCAAGATTGGCCACCACAATCCCTATTCGGAACTCCGGTGAGTCTGCCTCCGTGTCGGTCTCCAGAATCCGCCGCGCCCATTCGGCTGCGGCACGGATTTCCCGGTCTGTGTCTACCCGACCGATGCGGACAGCATCGCCCGGAGCGAGCGAACCCACCCGTTCTTTGACCTCGGTCCCTCGAGAGGTCAACGCATCGAACAGTTGCTTCTGGACCGGCGTTAGTTGCAGGAAACCGACGATCTCAATCTGCTCGGCAACCGGAAGTGCCCCCTCTCCGATACGGTCCGCGATAAAGACCGGCAACTTCGCGTTCGACAACCACCCGTTCTCCCTCGACCGCCGCCGGAACTCCCGCGCCCACCGGTAAAACACCTCCGAGTCGGTGGAGTCGTTCCATTCCGGCGCATCCAATGGAAGGCTCCATTCACAGAGCAGCTCCCACGATTTCAGCGCGGCCGCGGCCGTTGCAGCAACTTCCAGCAGGAGGTTCTCCCCATCGGCACGGACGATGTCCTCCCAGATCGCCCGCTCTTCGGACGGCCGAAGCAGCCGTAGAGTTTCACCAGCTTCCCCGGAATACACCGACATATCCCAGAGTTCGGCAAGCCACGCCTGAAACGGAAGGATGTGCGCTGTTGGCCACGTCGAAAGACCAGCCGCCACCTGCTCCCGGTCGTATTCGCGCTGGAGTTCGCGGGACAGGCGTGTGGTCGCTGTGATGAGGGTCATATGGGGGAAGTTTAAGTCTCAAACGTGATAACACCAAAGGAGATCCTTCTTCTTTAGGAAAGACCCCTTCTTTGGGGTTGGGGGGCTTGACCCTCTCAGAGGGGCTGTAGCCCCTCTCCCCTGCTGTCGGTTTTGTTTCGGTTCTGGTAGCGCCAACGATTGGCGACCTCTTTCAAGTGTTCGGAAGACTTCAGTTCACTCTGCCATCCTTTGTCAAAGTCAATGTCGTTCGATTTTGGAATCTGACCATCTACAAGGTGCCTGATCATGATCCGCGATGGCAACATGGCAGCCTGGCCGACAAAGATAGCCTCTCGTCGCGGCATTGGTGCATGAATCGGCGTAAGCGGGCACGCTAGCATCGGCGGAGGGTTCCGGTCCATCATGGAGATCAAGGGGGCAACGTCATGGCCGCAGGGAAGTCGAGCCGAATCAACCGCCAGTACAAGACGAAGTACAGAATCCGGAACTGGAGGGAGTACGAGCGTGGCCTCAGGAGCCGCGGGGACGTCACGATCTGGCTGAGCGAGGATGCGATTGCCGCGTGGATACCACCGAAGAACGGTCTCCGCGGAGGGCAGCGTCGATACTCGAACCTCGCGATCCGGACCGCGTTGACGCTGCGGGTCGTCTTCGGCCTACCGCTTCGCCAGACGGAGGGGTTTCTGGACTCGCTGCTCAGCTTGATGAGCCGCGACCTCAAGGCCCCGGACCCCACCACCCTCTCGCGCCGGAACCAAATTGTTGTGGTGCCGCCCCTGACCCGAGCCCACGACGGCCCGAGCGACCTGATCGTTGATTCCACAGGGCTCAAGATTCTGGGTCGCGGCGAATGGAACGCGCACAAGCACAAGACATCAAAGAAACGCCGGGATTGGCGGAAGCTGCACATCGGAGTGGATGCGGAGGGGTTCATTGTGGCGGCCGAACTCACAGCGAGCAGCCGGGACGACGCCTCCACACTCCCTGATCTTCTCGCCCCGCTCGAAGTTCCCATCCGGCGTTTCACGGCGGACCGGGCCTACGACCACAGATCGGTCTACGATCGGGCCAGCGCGGCCGGTACAGAGAACGTCGTGATTGTGATCCCCCCTCGTCGCTCTGCGCTGTCGGCGGGGCCCACCGACGGCCCCTGGGCGCAGCGTGAAGCGTCTCTTCAGAGGATTCGCAAGGTCGGGCGACGGGAGTGGCAGAAGGAGTCGGGCTACCGCCAGCAGGCGCGCGTTGAGAACAGCTTCTTCCGATACAAGTCCGTGTTCGGAGGCGACCTGAAGGCGAGGCACAGCAAGGCGCAACGCAGAGAAGCCGCGATCGGGTGTCACATCCTCAACCGGATGGCCGAGCTCGGTAGGCCATCGTCGTACGCTCTTGGTAGGTGATGGACCTGTGAGTCGGGTTCGTTGCGGGCCAGTTCCGATTCATGCACCAACGCCTTCGACACCACCAAACTCAAGTGTCTCGACGCCAGTGCATGCAGGAGGAGTCGAAACTGGTTGGCCAGGAATCGATGACAGCTGAGTCGGTCCATGCTCAGATGATTCTTAAAGGCCTTGATGAAGTTCTCGGTCTGCCCTCGGTCGGTGTAGTGGTCATAAAGTGATTGGGAGCAGAGATCGTCCCGGTTGGTGACCACAAAGCGACGATTGATCCCGCGCTGATCGACCTCCACTTTGACAATGACGCGACGGGATCGATCCCAGCTGTTGGCTCGATAAAGAAACTCGTCAAACTGACGCTGTTTTTCCTCCCGCTCAACGAACTGCAGCCGAGTCGAATCCAGCAGGGGCTCGACCACTCGCTGCAGGCGAGGGTTGCGACTTAACCCAATGACATATTGGAGTTGATTCTCTTCACCTTCACAGAACTCGTAGAGCCGAGGCGTGGCAAAGCCGCTGTCGGCCCGAATCTCAATCTCGACATCCGTCCCCACTGCTTGTCGGATGGCCTCCACGACGCGCTTCAGAATGGGCACGATGTGAGAGGCAGCCCCCTTGTTGCCAGGTCTCAACACGGCACAGACCAGGTCTCCCGTGGCGGCATCGAAGATCAGCAAAGGATGCAGAATGTGGTTTCGGTAATACCCGTGGTAGAAGGCGAACTCCTGTTGGCCGTGAGTGTGGTCGTCGGTACTGTCCAGATCCAGGATGATCTTGGCGGGACGTCTCTTCTTCAGGGAGCGCACATAACGGCGTAGCAGCCACCGGCTCAGACGCATCAGATCCTTCTTGGTGACGGAGTTCTCCAAGCGGGAGAAAGTCGGCTGGGTGGCCAAATCGGGATCGCTCTCGGGCAACTGATCACAGACTGTCTTGAGCATCGGATCCGAGCGCAGCGTATCGGCGTCATTACAGTCTTCGTAGCCGGCCACGATCTGCAACACTCGTTGTCGGATCAACTTCAACAGGTCATGACGAATGTAGCGTCGGTCCCGGCTTTCCGCAATACACGAACTGAAGCCCTCGCACAATCGATGTTGCCGATCCAGCGATCCAAACAACAACCATCCTGCGTCGGAAGTGAGGCTCCCCCCATCAAAACGAGCTGTGATGTCTCTGTGGCTGTGAAATGGCAGGGTATTCTGGCAGACTGTTTTCAACATAGCCGTAGCTCCTGTTTAGGGTTGTTTTTATGTAAACCCTTTTATATCAGAGAGCTACGGCTTTTTTCCTGGACCCAAATCTCACTCGGATTCAGATCTCTTGCATAATCCGGGCTAACTCCCGAGCGATACCTTTAATACTCACTCCCTGACGATGCAATACCTGAATATCCACAAATCCCTCCTGTCCCAGCATGCTGTACTCCTGTTCTGATCGAGTACAGATCGTACCTGAGGGGGGTCAAATCTAAACCGGCACTAGGGGGGTCAGCTTTACACCGTTGGTGACAACGCCAGGTCACGGCGGGATTCGACTGCAATGTGATCGGAATTGCGAACTGGCGTTTGTGAATCTTCTGCGCCCGCTCGATGCCGATAATCACGCGTCGCGCATTGTAGAATGTCTTGAATCCCAACATCGGGCGCAATCGCCCCTTCAGGGGTACCGACCAGATTGCTGCAAAAATACAACATAAGGCCCAGGCTGTCCCAAGCGGGCCTTTCTCGTCAGTCTGGCACGATCTTGCGTGTCTCGATGAAGGGGGATTATATACTTGACTATATGACCTTGCCCCCGAAAACGAGACCAAGTGGGAGGTTAGGATTTTCGTATGAGGAAGGCAAGAGATAGCGAGCACCGGCGCAAGCATCAGACGCGGTGGCGGAAGGAGTAAGGACAGTGATCGATATAAAGCTGTCAACTTGATCGGGGTAACAGTTTGTAATTCCATTCCCCATGGAACGCATCGCGGACCAGCGCGATTGCGTCCATCTGTTCCTGGGTCACCTTGACTCCCGTGGGATACTGACCGGCGTCGAGTTCGGCCAGGACCCGTAGCCCGGTCGCCGTCCGGGTGTTCCCGATGCGGTCGACGATAGTCTCATACGTCGTCAGCGGGGTACCGCGCCAGTTCGCCGTGATGTGACAGAAGAGCCGGTGCTCGATCTTGTTCCACTTGCTGGTGCCGGGTGGAAAATGGCTCACCTGGATGGTCAGTCCGGTCTCGTCGGCCAACTGTTGGAGCTCATGCTTCCAGGCGCGATACCGATATCCGTTGCTCCCGCCCGAATCGGCCGTGATGAACAGGGCTGTGGCATCGGGGTAGGCGCCGCAGCCCATCTGGTGCCACCAGTGGCGAATCGACGCCACCGCGAACGTCGGTGTGTCATGGTCCCATCCCACGCTCACCCAGGCTTCGTTGCGCGCCATGTCGTAGACACCGTACGGAATCGCATTGCCCTCCGCGTCGCTTGGGAAATCATGGACCAACACCGCCGCCGGCGTCCCCTTCGGCTGCCATTCCCGCCCGCCGTTCTTGAAGTTCCCGACCATCTCCTTCTTCTTTGTGTCGACCGAGATCACCGGCTGCCCGTCGGCCAAAAACGCGTCCGCGGTCGCGTTGATGTACTCGAACTGCGCGTTACGGTCCGGGTGGCTCGCTCCCTCCTGACGCTTGCGGACCGATTGCAGCCGGTAGCCCAGTTGATGCAGCATCCGGCCGACGGTGGTCGAACTCACTCGCCACCCCTGTTGTGCCAGCACCGCGGCCAGCTTCGCCCGACTCTTGCATGTCCAGCGTAGCGGCGAGGTCGGGTCTCCGCGTGTCAGCGGGTCCACCAGACCTTCCAGTGCCGCCAGCAGACCGGGCTGGCTCTGTTCGAGACGGGGCCGTCCGGCACCCGGACGCCGTACCCGGTCTGTCGGCGCTTCGCCTTGCGAGATCTCCCGGCGACCCTTCCGAATCGTCTCCCGGGCCAGACCCGTGGCCGACGACACCAGCGCATCCCCGCCATAGCCGATGGACAGAGACTCGGCGGCCGCCCACCGGCGGCGACTGCGCTCATCCAACACGGGCGAAACTGCCGTATACTTCGCGACGATGCTGGCTTCCAATTCCACGTTGCGCTTCATGCCACCGAAATAAACAACAAAACCCAGAAGACGGCAAGTTAATTTCCGTCACTGTCCTAAGGAGGGGCTGCGTCTGGTTCAGACTCTTCTCAACATTGCGGCGAGCTGGGTTTGGCCATCCTAGTTTTTCAAGAAATGCTGATTGGAGAGCAAAAACCGCTTTCTCGCTCGCTTGACATAAGTTTCTGTCCATAACATGATTCCCGTCAGATACGAGTTCTCCGAGACGCCCGTGCAAGCGCACCGTGACTATGGCTCGCGCGGCCTCTCAATCCCATTGGTTTGCTATGCCCTCTGTGCCAATAATGGTGAGACACTTCTTCCCGGCTAAATTAGAGTAGAGGGCGAGAAGCTGGATTACAGAATGATAGAAAACAGAAGCGACAAGAAACTGAGGATTTTGGAAACCTCGGAGCGGAGGGGAGAGGTCTCCAAAATCGCTGCGGGACGGACCGAGCCCGAGAAGGCGTTGCCGCGACCCGACCCGGAAGTTCCTGCCAAGGCAACCCGTCGCCGGTTTTCAGCCCGCTATAAGCTCCGGGTCCTGGAGCAGGCCGATGGCTGCGAAGAGTCGGGCGAAGTGGGAGCATTACTGCGCCGAGAAGGACTTTACTGGTCGAATCTGCAGACCTGGCGACGCCAACGCGAGCACGGAACGCTGCAGGCATTGACCCCTCGCAAGCGGGGACGAAAGGCAAAGCCGGTCAATCCTCTGGATCATCAACTGAGGCAAGTGGAGGCTGAGAATCGGAAGCTGAAACGCAAGCTCGAGAAGTTTGAAGCCATGCTGGATCTCCAAAAAAAAGTCTCGCAACTGTTGGGAATCTCTCTGGCGAGCAGCGAAGAGAACGGAGACGAGAGCTGATGGACGAAGCTTTGCGATTCTCACAATCCCACGGAGTCCGTGCCGGCTGTCAGGCTCTGGATCTGCCGCCATCGAGTCTGTATCGGGAGAAACTTCGGCGCGAACGGCCGGCGCTGGATCCTCGGCCTCGGGCCGCATCCCCACGCGCCTTGAGCCCGCCCGAAAGGGAAGCCGTTGTGGAGGTCCTGCACAGCCGACAGTTTATCGACAAAGCTCCTGCCGCCGTATGGGCGGAGCTGCTGGACGAAGGGCGATACTTGTGCTCGATTCGAACCATGTACCGCATTCTGGCCAAACGTCTGGAAGTTAGAGAACGCCGTCGCCAGCGCTGCCATCCCCAATACTCCAAGCCGGAACTTCTGGCCACCGGCCCGAACCAATGCTGGTCGTGGGACATCACCAAGCTGAAGGGGCCCGTCAAATGGAGCTATTACTACCTCTACGTGATCCTGGACATCTTCAGCCGCTATGTGGTGGGCTGGATGGTGGCCACCCAGGAAAGCTCCCGCCTGGCCAAGGTCTTGATCGCCCAGAGCTACTCCAAGCAGGAGATCGTAGCGGGTGGTCTCACCCTGCATGCCGATCGTGGCTCGTCGATGAGTTCCAAAGCACTGGCCTTGCTACTGGCCGATCTGGGAGTCACCAAGTCTCACTCTCGGCCTCATGTCTGTGACGACAATCCCTACTCGGAATCCCAATTCAAGACCCTCAAGTACCGTCCCGAATTCCCGGCTCGTTTCGGCACCATTCAGCAAGCCAGAGACTTTTGTCGGGATTTCTTCGATTGGTATAACCGCGACCATCGCCATTCGGGTATCGGCCTGCACACTCCCGCGGATGTGCACTACCTCACCGCCATCACCACCCGTCGCGATCGATCCCAAACATTGGAGGCCGCCCATGCACTCTTCCCGGAGAGATTTCCCAACGGCAAACCCGTTCCTCCTCCTCTTCCCGAGGCGGTCTGGATCAACCCTCCCGAAAAGGAGAACTTTTGAGATGAAACTACAGTAATTTATTCACCAAAGTGTCTCAAAGTTGTTGACACGTTCCGTGCGGAGTCAAGGGCGGACCGATGCTTAACGCAAGGAAGTCCTGTTACGCATTTCGTTCAGAGATCGGTTCGAGGACGCCAGAAGGCGCTATCCTTTATCTCGTCTCAATCCTCGCGTTGGGGACCTGCCTCTTCGCTGAGGTTCAGGTAGAGCCGGAAGTTCCTCGATGGGGTCAAGAAATTGTCATTCGTGTCACTCCAGAATTCCCGCGGGACAGGCTCTATCCCGGAGATCAAGTGTTCGTTACGCTGGTGACCTCGCATCAAGGACTCCACTTGAGCGTTACCGGGGAGGCTGCCTGGGACGGACAGGTGTTTGTCTCCCGGCTGACTTTACCTAGCCACTGCGAGTTCGCTCAGGTTGTCGTCAGCACCCCTGAAAAGTGGATCAATAACACAATGATAGGTCAACCCCGGACAGGAGCGGACGAAATGCCCCCGGGCGCCAAAATTGTAGCCCTGCACAACCGAGGAATGGGCAAAGACCGCTCAGCCTGGAAGGAGATCGTCGAGGGTGAACTAGCTGAGAATCCAAACCTATGGTGGCTTTACCCTGAGGTCTGGGGTTTAAGACAGATGATCTTGAGGAATATCACCACCGAAGAAATCCTCTCACAGCTTCGCTCATTGGAGGCACAAGAGAAGGTCCCATCACTACTGAGGACCTTGGCTTTCGGTCATTGGTATGCGGGCCAGCCAGATAAGGCGTTTGAGCGGTTGGCCGAGCTCTGCACTCGTTTTCCCGACTCAAGGTATTCTGTTAAGGCTCTGAATGAGGCCGATTACCAGATCTTCTCCAAGAACCTAGATCACCTAAGGCCCCGGCTGGAGGCTCTGCAAGCAAAGGTCGTCAACGAGGCCCCAACGAATCCACATCTGCGGGAAGAGCTGAACGCTCTTGCGTGGGTCTGGCGTGCCCCAGGGGTGAGCCTCGGATCCGTGCGCAGGCTGTTTGAAGCCTGGGTTGAAGAGGATCCGGCAGATCCCCATCCCTACTTTCTGCTGGCGAATGCTCTACTCAAGGAGGACACGTCTTACGAAGAAGCCGAACGACTCCTCAACAGATCGCTGGAGCTTTTCTACCAGCCACGACCCTTTGACCTTCGCGAGTACCTGCGGGGTCTAGCCTTCCGGCTTCGCTCCCAACTTCGGCTCAAGAAGGGAAACATTGCGGAGGCGCTGGCCGATATCAAGATGGCTCAAGAGTACGCTCTAGTTCAATGGACGGAGGACCTCGAGATTGAAGCGGAAATATGGAGAGGCATTGGCTATTTCGATCAGGCCGAAGAGGTCCTCTTGAAAGCCTACCGGAAGGGGTCCCTCGTGGCGGAGGAGCTTTTCAAGGACACCTATGTTGCCCGCACTGGAGACAGCCACGGTTTTCCAGATTACTTCATGAGCCGACTGACCGGGGAGAAGTCGAAAAAGGGCTCTGCGGAGAAGCCGGAATTGGAACCTGCACCGAAGATTGAAGGGACAACTCTGGATGGCACAGAATTGACTTCGGAGTTATTGAAGGGCCAGTTAGTGGTCGTGAATTTCTGGTTCACCACCTGTGGCCCCTGCATCGGAGAGATTCCCAAGCTGAACGAGCTAGTGAACAAGTTTTCCGGAAAAGTCAAATTTCTGGCGTTCGCCACAGATCCTGCCGAGCGAGTGAGACAGTTCCTACAGGACCACGAGTTCAGGTACGAGATAGTTCCATCCTCCCGCAGGCTGGCAGAGGCTTTCGGAGTGAAGGGATTTCCACGCCACTTTATTATCGACCGCGTTGGCTACATCGTGTGGGAAGCCCGTGGTGCCGACCCGAAAAACGTCGAGATGCTTGGAGCAATGCTTGAGAGACTGCTGAGCGGACATTTGTAGGTCTGTCAACGCTCGTCTCAGGTACTTCTCCCGGCAATGGCACTTATATACTTGAAGCCACGGCGTCAAGTATATAAGTGTCGGGCTTTTGTGATGAGGGAACCTGCTTTCAGACGCAATTGGATTTTCGTGAAAGCAGTGAACGGGCCTTGGGCCCCCCGCATCCTCCATACCAAGGTCCCACCCCCAACGAGTATTGGGATGCTGCCCTTCAAGGACCGGGAGGTCAGAGGGAGACGTTCATGCGTTCAATAACCGGGGTTGGTCTTTGCGTCCTGCTTGTTCTGTGTGGGGATCTTGGTTTCGGTCAAGTCACCAGGATCGATCCTGCTGAGCCTGCCTGGGGAGACACCTTGACCGTCACTTACGATACAGAAGCCGAAGAGGCGGTGCTTACTGGCGTCGATGACATCTATGCACTTTGCCGGCTGGTATACAGCGACCATGCCTTCAAGGAATTCTCGGTACGACTTGAGAAGAAGGGCTCACGCTATCTGCACAGCATCCCCGTGGAGGAAGGACTTGCATATGTTGATTTCTCCTTCTTTTCGTTCGAGAGCGTCGATGCTCGAGCATCCACAAAGAAAGGGATACTTCGATCGGACGGCCGGCGTGCCCGGCAAGGCGCCTCCCTGAATACCATCCGTTTTTCCGACGATCCTGAAGAGGAGTTTCGCAAGGAAATCGAGCTGTATCCGGACAACTACATTGCCTACAAGGAGCGCTGGTTTGCCGCTGCGCACCCTTCGCGACGAGGTGAAGGTCCACCCCTTGAAGTCATGATCAAAGCAGACATGGAGAAGCTCCAAAGTGTCACCGCGTTGTTGCACAATTCCGGTCGGGTCACGGACCGATCCCAGTCCTGTTTGAATGCTATCGAATTCGCACTGACTCAGGCATGCCCCGGCTTGACATACGATTCAGTACCTCACATTTGATGATGGCCTCGACCCGTTGATTGTCGAATCGTCGGGCCGACAGCTTAGGCCCAAACAACGTCTTGAATCTCGACATCGCATTCTCTGCAAGGCTTTGCCTGGTGCAACCACTGGAGATGCGCCATTCATATCGACCGAGTCTCCTTATTTCTCGTAGATGGGCATCCCGCATTGCCCGCCAGGCAGGCGGGTCCACACTTTCACTCAGCCGTGCACTGCGTCGCGGAGGGATGGTGGCGACAGCCTCCCGCTCGAGTATCGATTGATAACAGGCCCTCGTGTCATAGGCCCCGTCGCCCGAGACTTGAACGATGCGACCCGGAATCTGATCCAGCAGGGCCGGCAACAGACGACAGTCGTGGACCCGGCTCGGTGTAACCTCCACCGCCACAATCTCTTTCGTCCTCTCATCGACACCCAGGTGCAGCTTACGCCAGGCTCTGCGCCGACCGAAGGCTAAGCTGAAACACCGACTTCAATATCAGCGCACACTGAATGGCCGTGTCGGAGTAAACCTTCGGAGCGCCGGGGCCCTTGGGCGGGTCGGCGTTCCGCCAGGCGGCAACGGCGTCCTCATCGAACCAAAAGGTCAGACGCCCCCTGGCGATCAGCGCCCGATTGTAGTCTGACCAGTTGCGTACTCGGTACCGGAACGTGTATTGATTCGGCGTCATTCCTCATGCTGGCACCCTGGCCCATCGGAGACAAGCGGACGTGCCGAAGCGATTTATGCAACAAGGCGCGTCCAGTTACTAAAACTCAACCTGGACTCGTTTTAGGGGGTAAGGTCAGGGCTGCTCCGCAGCTAGAGAGAAGTAAGTATCCCCCGGCAAAGCCGGGGGCTTTAATCTTGTGAGCCGCTCAAAGCGGACTTGACGTTGCCGCTACCGCGGCCACTTGTGCCACCTACAGGTGGCTTGGCTACAGCAGCCTGAGCTGATCCTGGCGACGATCTTCTGCTTCTTGCCGCCGGATATACTCACGAATCACTTTCTCATCCCGACCCACCGTCGCCGACTCTCTGAAAAGTTCCTCGCAATATGGATGGCGCTTTTCCCTTTGATGTACCCGATCACCTGCGCCACAGAAAACTTTGGCGGAATCGAGATCATCCCGTGCACGTGATCCGGCAGCAGGTGGCCCTCTTCAATCAAGCTTTCCTTCTGCCCAGCCAACCGTCGCAGCACCTGACCGAGATGTCTGCGCAGCTCCCCATAAATCAACTTCTTGCGGTACTTGGGGATGAACACCACATGGTACTTACACTCCCATTTTGTATGCTGTAAGCTCTGGTAGTTACTCATAAAACTCCTTTTCGTGATGCTTTGCTCGGCTCACGGAAGGGAGTTTTTTCACCTATTCCCGGAACTGTCAAACTCTGGCTGCCTCCCCGGCAGAGCCGGGGGGACTCCTTACGGGTCTAGCGGCTGGGGCTATAGTCTCGGCGCGAACCCCATCCGCCGACAGGAACCCCGTTGTCCGGATCGATGCTGCGATTCGCAGCGCATCCGGTGCACGTCGTACAGCACGGCGGCACCCTACACTCAGCACCTGCTGGTCTTCCCTGTTCCACGAACTGGTTTTCCCTGTTCCCCCCAGAAAATTCCCTGTTCGACCAAACAAATTCCCTGTTCCGTGGCGTAGGGAATTCGAAACGGAAACCTCATGATATCAGTGGGTTAGGAGGCTTCGATCCCGCCTATTCGAGGCCGAATCCACGAAATTCCCTGTATTTTCCCTGTAAAACAGGGAAATCGGGCCAGAGACGGGTTCGCTCCAGACTGCGCCCACCGCCACATTCTAACTGCAATTGGAGAACTGTAGCAGCTGACAGTCGAAGATCTCTTGCCACAGCTACAGGGTCCCGGCCGGCCGGTCCGCGTGAAGGGCTGCTACTTTACGAGCACTGGAAGCTTGGCAAGAATTCCGAAGTTCTTGCCTCCGGTACCCCCCGTGCCGGGGTGCTCTGTGCAATCCGGACGGAAGAACATGGTCTTGTTCAAGTCCGACAGTGCCAGTGTTCCAACGTCGGTACCCAGGTAATTCTTCAGGTTGAAAGTGGTGGTGAAATCAGCCCAGCACGCCAAAAAGTCCGCGTCCGTGAGAGTATTGGGATTCGTACCCGCCGGACACGACCAGTCTAGAATCGACATCGGGTCTATCATCCCGTCTCCGTCTCCATCCATCGCCAGAGGAACCCAGTCATAGTTGGGGTCGGTCTGGCGGATCATCCACAGCATGTTCACGTTGACCGCACCCACCAGCTTCGAGCAGGGAGCCACATTGCTGCCCGGACAGTCGATGACCGGGAGTGTCATGTTCTTGACCGTATCCGGACGCCCGTCGGAGGGGTCGGCGATTAAGTCATAGCTTGCCTGCCAGCAGTCCCAGAAATCGTCCCATACAGTCTGTACTTGTCCTCCCGTCGTACCCATATCCTCACCAAATTCGAGCTGAGGTGATGTCTGCGTCGGCGCGCAGCCCACGTAGGGCCTCACGGTGGGAGTACTGGCCGTGGCACAGGGATCCTGGATGAAGTTGGTCCACCCTCCGGTGTTGAAGGTGTCCCCGCCACTGTTACTGTTGATCATACGCCCCGTACTGCAGCTGTACTTCCCCTCCGAATTGAGGAGACTTTGTTCGCAGAGGGCGATGGGCTGGTCGGCCTCCGTTTCTAGAAGCGATCCGGCGAAACCCATGTAAGCCGTTGCCTCAGCCTGCATCTGGAAGTCGCTGAAACCCATGACTTTTGAAAGAAAAGAACGGGCTGGAACTGCCTGCCTTCGTACTCTCACCCGCACTGCGTTGATGAAATTAAGATTGGCGTCGATCTCTGCATTTGAAACGTTCGAGAGGCTTACGGGCGCCAGGCTGTCGTTGGGAGTAAACGTATGATCCGACCATCTCCAGTGGCCTCTTTGGACGTCTCCGGTGTTGGCAGCCGGGTCTGCGATGAGTTCCACCTGGCTGCCCTGAGCGTCATTTGCCATCGCCGCCGCGATCCCCACCGCATTGGCTCCTGAGTTGACTTGTGTTCCGTTTGCCAGATAGAGAACTCGGGTGGCCACCAGGGCTCCTGCATCCGCTGCGTTCTGCAGCTCGTTCCGGACCACAAAAAGAGTGCTGACATCTAGGGCCAAAGCCCCGAAGGCCAAGAGCCCAGCCAGCAGAATAGCAACGGTTACGGCCACGATCCCGCGCTCCTGGGAGACATGAATGAAACCCATCAAAAGTCCTCCCCCTACTCCAATCTCATGGTAGTTTCGGCACCCAGCGTCAGCGCCTGGCCGAAACCGTCGGCCAGGTTGGGTAGAGCCAGGAAGCTGTAGGGATAAGTGACCCCCACACGCAGATCACTGCCCGGGGCAGCCCCTGCGCGAGTGATCGTTGTAACCGTCGCGGCAGGCGAGAAACTGATCAAGCGGTTTTGCACGTAGTCGCTTACCCACTGCTGGATGGCAGTATCGGAGTAAGGCCCTCCAACCGCGGCGATCCCAAGTCGCGCTCCTTCCTCTACTGGCGTTGGTGATCACTGCCTTGTTATGGATCAGGACACTGAGTTCCATGACTCCCAAAAGAAAAAGACACAGAAAAGGCAGCATCACGGCCATTTCTACGGCAACGCTTCCCCGATCACTGTACATACGGTTTGACTTTTCAGCTTCTATTAACATTTCCCCAGCTCTCTACTTTCCGGGCGCCAAGCCTCGAATCTGGCACACGATCTATTCCATTCGCATCCTGGCCTCGGCAGCAAGATTAGTTCCGCCGGCAAGTACCCCGGTAAGACCCGGCAACACCAGGAACTGAAAGGGGTAGTTGACACGGACTTGCAAGGGAGTCCCGGAACCACTTGCTTGACGTGCAGCCCAGGCCGGGCTCACCGTTACCTGCGGCGGCGATGCTGCCCCAAAACTGATCACATGGCTGGCCGAATAGTCCCGTACCTTCTGAGTGATCTCAGCGTCCGTAGGGGGCGAATACGCATAGTTGTTGGCGGGGTCAACATCAAACATGGCGCCCAGTCTTGCCCCTTCCCGGCTCGCGTTGATCAGGACGCCCCGGTTGAAAAAGAGGGTAGCGAACTCCATGATTCCGAAAAGCAGCAGGAAGAGAAGTGCCAGGACGATAGCTGTTTCCACGATCGCCACACCTCTCTCACACGCAACTCTGCGAGACTGTTTGCCCGCACCGCTAAGAAGCCGCCGTCTCCTTTCAGAGTTCCCCAACTCAAGCTCGGCTTCAACGTCAATCAAAGAGTTCATGAGCTTTTCGCCAGCAGCAGACAAAGGTAGATGACAATCAGCGCGATCGGGATCAGTATGATCACCGATTGAACACTCTTGCCCGAGTCGTTCGTCATTTTCAGATCCCCCACAGAAGCACCCCACTACAGACTGATCGACAGCCAGCAGTACGTTACCCAGGACTGCACGGTCCTGAGGTTGGACATATATTGAGTCTAAGTGCCGTGTCTTACCCCCTGACAACTCCTATAAAATCCATCGAAAATCCTTACTAATTGTCAATCAAAAACGTGATTTGGATCACTCTTTCCTGGCACGATTATACCCTTCCGGCGGGCCGTTCCCGAGTTCATCTCAGAGAGGTACCGCAAGCCGGGTGCCAAAACGGGTCTGCCAAGCTTTTCTTGGGTCTAAGTGCAGCCAAACCCAATGCTTAGGACGAACAGCTGTACTCAGAAATGAAGAGAGGTGAGAATCGAGTGGGCGGCTAGCTGACCAGCATCAGGTCCAGGAGTTCTTCAGGTTCCCCGATCACAAAACGCCGAGCCCTGACTCGGACGAGTCCGTCAGCCTGCAACTGGCTCAACACTCGAGTCACCGTCTCCCGAGAGATTCCGATCAGATCCGCGATTTGTTTGTGAGTGAGGCGCAGGCCGATCATAGTGCCGTCAATGGTAGGAATCCCCTTGCTCTGGCAAAGATGGTAGAGGACGGCCCGGACCCGGGCGCTGGCGTTGTGAAAGCTGAGCACCTCGACCTGGGCCCAGGCTTCCCGAAGCCGGCCACACAGGTTCTTTAAGAGGGCTTCTTTGATCTTCGGATTCTGGATCAGGTTCGCAAAACGATGATGGTTGATGGCCAGAATCGCGGTAGGAACTACGGCTGTGACGGTAGCCGGAGCGGTGCCGCCGTCAATCAGCGAGAGTTCGCCGAAATGGTTGCCAGAGTCGTGAAACGTCAGGATCATCTCCTTGCCACTGGGAAGAACACGCGAGACCTTCACACGGCCCGACTTCACTACGTACATGTAGTTTCCGGTGTCTTCTTCGAAGAAGAGGATGGCGCCTCGCTTGTATCGCTTCTCCTCGAAGAGGGTCGTGATGTGCGTCATCTCGTCCGGAGACAAGTCGGCGAAGAGTGGGATCTTGCTCAGAAATTGAAGATCTGTGCGCTTCATGTTGCCCCTATCTTGCAGGCCTGCCAATTTCCGAAACCCGGGAGTTTCAGACAGCCTTTCCAGCCTTTAACCTGCGCTACGCACCTAAAATGGGAACAGATTGAGAGCGGATTTTTTATGCGCGAGATCACAAAACGCAAAATGGGGGTGATTTCGGCTATTTCTGGAACAAGAGCAAATGTCAGCCTCGAAGCTGCTGAAAAAAATCCTGGAGCAGGGATTGGCAACGCTCCTCCAGTACCCCTCCCTGCCACAGCACGGTGTGATTGAAGCGACCCTTCTCGAAGAGCGAGGCTTTCGACACGATGGCTCCCGCTTTCGGATCCCAGGCCCCAAAGACCAGGTTCTCAATGCGCGCCCAGATCATCGCCCCCGCGCACATGGAGCATGGCTCCAGTGTTACATATAGGGCGAGATCGTTCAGTCGATAGTTTCCAAGCACCCGGCCGGCCTGCCGGAGCACCAGAATCTCCGCGTGGGCGGTGGGATCGTCCAACTCTCGGCTCCGGTTGTGGTCAGCCGCAATCAGGCGATTCTCCAGGGTGGCCACGGCTCCCACCGGCACCTCTTCCGCGCCGGCGGCTTTGGCGGCCTCGGCCAGGGCCATTTCCATCCACAACTCGTGCTTCGGATCGGACATCGAGATCCAGGAAAAAGGGCTAGCAGCCCCCGGCAGCTTCTCTGCTCTTGTGCGATCCGATTATACAGTCGCGCACTTCGCTTTCCGTTGGGGATAGAATATCGAAATGCGAAAGCTACCAAGACGCAGCTTCCTGCAGCTCGCTCCGCTGGCCCTTGCTGCAGCTTCCTGCGCTAAGGCCGACGAGCGCGTGCTGGTGTTCCATGCCGGCAGCCTGTCTCGCCTGGTCGAGGAGATTGCTCGGCGCTTCGAGAAACATCATCCCACCGTCCGCATCGAATCGGAGTCGTCCGGAAGCCTGGACGCCATTCGAAAAGTGACGGACCTGGGCCGGGCCTGCGACCTTCTATTGACGGCCGATCATCGGCTCTTGGATCGGTTTATCGTGCCGGATCGGGCCCACCGATATTACGAATTGGTCGGGAACGAGATGGTGCTAGCTGGAGCCCGCAACGCGGCCTGGATCGAAGGTGAGTGGCGCGATGACTGGTATTCCAATCTGCTCGATCACACCTTCGGTATCTCCGACCCGGCGCGCGATCCAGCCGGCTACTTCGCCCATCTGGTGTGGAAACTGGCCGAGATCAACTACAATCGGCCCGGCCTGTACCGAGCCCTGTCAAGCCGCCTGGATTCCCGCTGGATGCGCCCCAAGTCCTCTGAACTGGTGGCCCTGCTGGAAGTCGGAGTGCTGGACTTTGCCTTTCTCTACCTTTCCACGGCTGTGCAGAACAACCTGCCTTACCTCAGATTCCCTCCCCAGGTCTCTCTTGGGGATCCGGCTTACGGTGAGGTCTATGCCCGTGTTTTCACTCCCATTCCCTCTCCTCACAATCCACAGCTCCAGATTGAGATCCAGGGGGCTCCCATCCGGGCCGGTGTGGCGCTACTGCGGCCAGGCCGGAAAGCCGCCGCAAGCCTGCTGGAGTTCCTGATCGGCAGCGAAGCTCAGGGATTGTTCCGGGGACTGGGCTATACCGGGATTCCGGTTCGAGAAATCATCTCCGTGAGGTAGTCCTATGAACTCATTGGCCAAGACCGTTCTCCTTGTCTGCAGCGCCTCTTGTCTGCTGATCATTGTTGTGCCCCTTGTGAGCCTGTTCCTGGGCACCTCTCCGACCGCCGTTTGGAGCGCTCTTGTGGACGGAGAGGTTATGAGTGCCCTCAGCCTCACCTTTTCTTGCGCCCTGCTGGCAACGCTGCTGGGAGTTCTCCTGGGAACTCCCCTCGCCTACCTCTTGGGCCGCCACAAGTTCCCGAGCAGACACTTCATTCAAGGACTTGTGGACCTCCCTCTGGTGATTCCTCACCCGGTGGCCGGAATCGCTTTGCTCTTGACCTTCTCAGTATTGGGATCGCAGGGCACCCCCGTCGGGCACTGGACAGGTATCGTGATCGCCATGTTCTTCGTGGCCAGCCCCCTGCTGATCAATCCGCTCCAGGAGGGATTCAGGAGCATCCCTGTAGAAATGGAATGGACGGCTCGGACGCTGGGCCTGGGACCCACCCGCACCTTTTTCCGCGTCAGTCTGCCCCTGGTACGGAAAAACCTCTTGGCGGGTGCTCTCATGATGTGGGCCAGGAGCATCTCGGAATTCGGCGCGATTGTGATCCTCGTCTACAACCCAAAGGTCGTCTCGGTGTTGATCTACGATCGGTTTACCTCACGCGGGCTGGCGGGGGCCTTGCCGGTGGCTGTTATCCTCGTCGCAGTGAGCATTATTGTTTTTGTTTGCCTGAGAGCTGCTCAACGCAGGAGCCGGTGGATTGCTGGAAGTTCGTGGCTTTAGGCGCAGGGTGAAACATTTTTCCCTGAGTGTGCCGGAGATGACGGTAGAACGGGGTGAGGTGTTCGTCCTGCTGGGTCCCACGGGAGCTGGGAAAAGTCAGCTTCTTCAGACCCTGGCTGGCTTCTTTCCTATGCAGGATGGAGAGATCCGGGTCAATGGCGTGAACGTCGCCCAGCTCCCGCCCGAGGGGCGGGGCATTTCAATCCTCTTCCAGTCACCTCACCTGTTCCCCCATCTGAGTCCTGCCGAGAACATTGGCTTTGGCCGGAAAGATGGTGAATTCCAAGAGCAACTGGTGGAACTGCTGGGGCTCCGGCAGGTAGTGAACTCGGACGTCTCTCAGTTGAGCGGGGGGCAGCGGCAGCTGGTCGCTCTGGCCCGGGCCCTCATGGTTCGTCCTCGAGTGTTGCTGCTGGATGAGCCGTTCAGTGCCGTCGACCCTGAGGGTCGGGCGCAAGTCATTGAGGGTTTCAAGCGGGTTCAGGCGACTCTCCGAATCACGTGCCTGATGGTGACACACAGTTTCGAGGACTGCCTGAAGGTCGGTGACCGGGTTGGGGTCATGCTGGCGGGCAAGCTGGCGCAGAGCGGAGAGCCCGAGGATGTCTTCCGTACCCCGGCCAGCCCCGACATTGCCCGTTTTCTAGGCCTTGACAACATCTTCTCTGGAACGGTGAGGGAAGAGGACAGTCAGGGACTGACTGACAGGGAGTCGTTCGGCGCTCTGTTTCACACTGGAGAGCTGGACATTCACGTGGTTGCCGAAGCAGAGGGAAGAGCCTACGCCCTGATTCAGCCGCAGGAGATTATTCTGTCGACCGTGGCACCCCGTTCGACCTCCGCTCTCAATGTGCTGGAGGGCCACGTACTGGAGATTCTCCCCCGTGGGCCTATTTGCCATCTTGAGGTTGAAGCCGGGAAAACCCTCTTCAAAGTCGTCATTACACCTCAGAGCCTGGGCCAACTCGGGTTACGAGTCGATCAATCCGTTTTCCTGAGTTTCAAGGCTTCCGCCGTTCAGATCCTGCAATGATGGTGTCGATTCCTACTAGCCTATGACTTCTCCCAACCGTGAAGCTCGAAAGAGCGTTCGACTGATCAGTGTTGAGTTGGGCGTCGTGGTCTTCATCCAATTCCTTTCTGGAATTGCCCTGGGCTCGCATTCTGGATCCCAGCGACTTTGGGCTCTATGGCATTACTATCACGGTGTTCGGCCTGGCCGGCCTCTTCACCGACTGGGGAGCTAAACAGGGACTGATCCAGTCCAGAAACGAGCCCGATGTCACAACGCTCAAGATTGCACTGACATCCCGGCTCATGCTGTGCGCGGTTGTGGTCCCCGTGTTGTGGGCGTTTTCGTCCAGTATCGCGGGTATTTATGCGAAAGAACCTCAACAACTTTCCTGGATGATTCGAGTCTATTCCCTGGTCCTGCTTTTCAGTGCCGTCCGCCAGAACTGTGAGATCAGCCTGGAGCGCAATCTGACCTACCAGCCCCTGGCGGTTGTGGGTATGTTGGAAACTCTCTTCCGCCGAGGTCTCATACTGATGCTGGCTCTGACGGGGGCGGGAGCCTGGAGCTTCATCTGGGGCAACTTTGTCGCTTTTTTTGCCGCCACAGTCGCCATCAGACAAATCTCGGGAGCGCCGCTGGGACTTGCCTTCGAGTAAGTATCCCCCGGCAAAGCCGGGGGCTTTAATCTTGTGAGCCGCTCAAAGCGGACTTGACGTTGCCGCTACCGCGGCCACTTGTGCCACCTACAGGTGGCTTGGCTACAGCAGCCTGAGCTGATCCTGGCGACGATCTTCTGCTTCTTGCCGCCGGATATACTCACGAATCACTTTCTCATCCCGACCCACCGTCGATACGAAGTATCCGCGAGCCCAGAAGTGCTGTCCAACAAAGTTACGCCGACTCTCTGAAAAGTTCCTCGCAATGTGGATGGCGCTTTTCCCTTTGATGTACCCGATCACCTGCGCCACAGAAAACTTTGGCGGAATCGAGATCATCACGTGCACGTGATCCGGCAGCAGGTGGCCCTCTTCAATCAAGCTTTCCTGCTGCCCAGCCAACCGTCGCAGCACCTGACCGAGATGTCTGCGCAGCTCCCCATAAATCAACTTCTTGCGGTACTTGGGGATGAACACCACATGGTACTTACACTCCCATTTTGTATGCTGTAAGCTCTGGTAGTTACTCATAAAACTCCTTTTCGTGATGCTTTGCTCGGCTCACGGAAGGGAGTTTTTTCACCTATTCCCGGAACTGTCAAACTCTGGCTGCCTCCCCGGCAGAGCCGGGGGGACTCCTTACGGGTCAAGCAATTGACCATGGATCTAATTCGGAACGGTCTGGCCTTTCGACTTCATCTGGTTGGAGGCCGCCTGCGCCGACTGGCCACTCTCACTCTGGTGACAAGAATGCTGGGACTGGATGCAGCAGGCTACATGAAATGGGCCCAGGACACGGGAGGCAGATCCATGCTCCTGGTTCAGAGCGCCACCCGCGTTGCGCTGAGTCATTTCTCACGACTCCAGGATCATCCGTCCCGACTCGAGAGTGTTCTGAAACGGTACATTTATATTTCCGTGGTTCTCCTCGGTCTCTGGTTCTGTGTGCTCAGCGTTGCAGGGAAGGATCTGATCCAGGCCATCTACACAGACAAGTGGCTGCCGGCTTGGGGAGCCACCTGTGTCTTCGCCCTGGGAGCCGTCCTGCTTGCCATCGGCCGTTTCAGCATCTCGGCGCTTCAAGGTGTTGGGCGGTCCCGGTTCGCTATGCTCATGACCTTTCTGCAGGCAGGACTTACACTGCTGCTGGTGGTTTCTCTCGTCCCGGAACTCGGCATCCCGGGGGCCCCCCTGGGCGAACTGGTCGCCTTTGCGATCACCATTCCCTTCCTGGTATGGGCCATTCCCGGAGTCACTCCGGCACTGCTGCTGCGTCCCCTGGCACGTCTGCTCTTACCCCTGGGCCTGGCACTGGGGGCCGGCACTCTGGTGGCGGGAACCGAGACCTCGACCCTTCTCAGAGGCCTGCTGACCAGCGGCGTCACGACTGCAGTGTACCTGCTCGGGAACTGGTTCACCGGACCGCCCTGGCTCCGAAACACCGTCCGGGAAGAGATTACACTTATCCTGGGAATCCCGGGGAGGCTCACGAAAAAAAGGAGCCGGGAGCCTGAGCGAGGGGAGAGATAAGGATCCCCCTCTCCCACGGTCAGGCCTCCGTTCCCGGTCCGGGGGGAGATCAGGGCCCACCGCTGGGATGTCAGCTGCCAGAGGTAGTAATGAGAGCCAGCAGGCGTCTTCAATCTGGAATCCTGCTTGAAACCAAACTACAATAAGAGAGTCTTTAGATTTGAGGTTACAAGATCATGATCAGTTTGACCGATAGAGCGGAGATCAAAGTCAAGGAGTTCATCCAGGCTCAGGAGGACTCTTTTTCGGGAGTGCGGGTGGCGGTCGTTGCCGGGGGCTGTTCGGGTTTCGAGTACAAGTTGATCCTGGAACGGGAGGCCAAGGACGGGGACCAGGTGCTGGAGCAGGAGGGCTTTCGCGTCTATGTCGACGAGCAGAGCATGCTCTATCTGGACGGCACCCAGATCGACTTCGTGGAATCGCCTACCGGCTCCGGTTTTGCCTTCAACAACCCGAATGTGACTGGATCTTGTGGCTGCGGGGAGTCTTTTCACGTGTGATGGCCAGTTCCTGACGGATCTTCTCGTTTCAAGCAGGCCGCTCCAGCCGGCCGTTACCCCGAAGACATCGAACGACCGTATTTCTGAAAGCAAGTACTAGGAGGATTGCATGGCTGCAACACAGGGCGCCGGAGCGTCATGGTTGATTTTCGCGCTGAGCACGGTACTGTGCTGGGGATTCTACGGCGTGCTGCTGCACAGCGGTCAGATTTCGATGAGCGACCCCGCACAGGGTCGGTACAAGGCTTTCCTGCTGGTGGGAGTCGCCTACTTCGCAACAGCGGTGTTGGCGCCTCTCTTTGTGCTGGTTAGAAACGGGGCCTCCTGGAACTTTCCAGCCCAGGGCATCCTGTGGTCTTTCCTGGCCGGAATTGTCGGCGCGGCAGGTGCATTCTGCGTCCTTCTCGCCTTCGGAGCGGGCGGATCCCCAAGCGTCGTGATGGCCATCGTCTTTGCCGGGGCACCCATTGTCAACGCCATCGTGGCCCTGAGCCTCCATCCTCCGGCCGGGGGTTGGGGAAGTCTGCGCTGGCAGTTCATTGCGGGAATCCTGCTGGCGGCCCTGGGGGGATTCCTGGTGACGAACTACAAGCCGACCCCTGCTCCTCCTTCGTTCTCGCAGATTCCAGATTGAGTGTGGCGGAAAGTGGGGCCTCAGGCCGCGACGTCGTGAAACTCGGAACACGGAACTCATTCTTCTTTCAACGAAGGCAGCAAAGGCGCTTTCAGAGAGGCGGTTACCGCGGCCACACAGGCGACCATCCCCACCATCAGAACCAGGGCCAGTGTGAACTGCAGGGAAGCCCAGGGAGGCTGATCGGGGCGGCTCCAGAAGCTGGGCAGCAGCGCGATCGTTGCTGCCAAAGTGCCGCAGAGGAGACCAATGATCAGCAGCCACAAATTCTCGGCCACGACCATTCGGGAGAGACGGCGACGAGAGAACCCGAAAGCCCTCATGACGGCCAGCTCCCGCCGTCTTTCCAGGACATTTCGCAGCAGCACGACACCCAGTCCCAGGGTTCCCAGGATCAGTCCCAACCCTCCCAGTGTCTGGAAGGTCGAGATATATGTGTTGCGGACCGCCAGGTAGCCGGCCAGGTGATCTCGAGTCGTCACCACGTCGAAACCGTGATCTCCCAGGGAGCTTTCCAGTCGCTGGGCGATCTGGTCGGCGGAAGCGGCGCCGGTGTCCATCAGAAAATATGAGTACCCGGCACGACTGGGGAAGAGTCTCGTGAAAGCAGCCTCTGAGATCAGGATCTCGCTTTGGAAGATGCTGGCATGAAGCAATCCCACCAGCCGAAGCCTCACGGGGCGGCCTGTCTCATCAGCCACCACCAGATCCTTGCCCAGGCCCAGCTTCAGAATCCAGCGGACCGACTCGTAGTCGCCGAAAGCAGGCACCACGTCGGGTCCCAGGTCCCGCTCCAGAGTCAACCAGGGGTTGTTCTTCTCGCGGGGTGAAAGATCGTTCCCGAGTTGTTGGAACTCAAACCCTCCCCGCAACCTGAAATCGCCGGGAACTCCCAGGACCCTGGGCCGCCGCGGCTGATAAAGATTCAGGCAACTGGTGTCGTCTCCGGGCAGAAGGCGAAAGGGGTAGAAGTGAGCCCCAGCCAGTATCCCGTCCGAATCGTCGATGGCCAGATCGAATCGCCCTCTTGCACTGTTCAAGTCCTGCAGGATCGGGACGCTGGTCCGGCCCAGAAGCTCGAAGCCTCCGGTCGGCGAGTGCTGCTTCTCCAGATCGCCCTGGAGACCCGTTCGACTCGCCTCTACGGCAAGGATGGTGAAAGACGCCAGAGCGATCAGCAGAACGCTGACCAGGCTGCGCGCGGGATTGCGTCCCGCGTTCCTCAGCGCCAGGTTCAGCCAGGAGAACCGTCCACCGGGAGCCAAGGCGCGCTGCCCCAGTCCCCGGCATCTTGCCGAGAAGTAGGAAAGCGTGACGGAGAGGACGAGAAAGCCAAGTACAAAGAAAAGCAGTGGGGCCAGTTTCTCGAGCCGGGAACTGAACAGAAACAGTACCCCCAGCAGCAGGAGCACGAGCACGAAGGAAACCCTGCCAATCAGCAGGCTCCATCGACCCGAACTGGCGAACCCTTCCTCTAGGTGGCCACTCAGGAGCCGTGCTGGAGCCACCTTGATAAGTTTTCGAAGGGCCAACCACAGGGCTAGAAGAGCGCTCGCCAGCGTGCCCACAAAGCCGATGAGGAGAGACCATCCGCTGACGGAGACGGCCAGCTGGGTGGTCCCCACAGCTTCGTTCCAGAACGTTCTCAGACCGGCCAGCATCGCCCAGGAATAGGCCAGCGCCAGTCCCAATCCCAGCAACGTCCCTACCACCAGAACAGGACTCGCCTCCCGCAGCAGCCGGCTCAGGATCCCCGCCCGTGTGTAACCCACAGCCAAGAGCACCCCAATCTCCGCCGCACGCCGTTCTACAGTGAGACGGAAGAGGAGGCCCACCAGCAGAAGGGCCGCCACAATCAGGAAGAAACTGAAGCCTCCGAAGAGTCCAGCGAAGTCGGTCGGGCCCCGGGCCGCTTGCAGCCCTTCCCGGCGCAGAGGACGCACCTGAAAGCCACCGGATTCGAGGGTCATCTCGTCTCCCAGCGCGGCTTCAAACCTGGTCATGGACTCGACAGGTGAAACCTCCCAACCGGCGGACAACCGGACACTCGTGGTGTCCCCGAATCGGCTTGACCAGAGCTGTCGCCCCCGCTCCAGTGACAGGAAGGCTTTGGGAGCGGCCCGAAATCGATCCCAGTAGTCTTCATCCTGAGGCCGAATCTGATCCAGATCCACGGGAAAAGGAGGATCCCATCGGGCCATGTCCTCGGCCTCGTGGATCCCCGGATATTCGGGCGTGAGCAGTGAATCGGTCCCCATCCCCCGCATCGCCACCGGTGCGGAAGTCCGCAGTTCAACGGTTCTGGTCAGCAACTCATCTCTGGGCCCGACCTCGTAATAGGTCACCGTGACAAGGTCTCCCGTCTCCGCAGCCAGTTCCCGGGCCGTCCACTCGTTGAGATAGATCTGGTCCGCCTTTATTGGAGGAGCCGGCAGGCCGTTGTCGGCGAGTTGCAATTCGGGCAGAGGTTTTTGGTTGATCGGGGTAATCGCCGCGACGGTTGAGTAAGGGACGCTTCTTTCTCCGATACTGAGCCGATTGGCGAGGTGAGTCAGAGCAAACTGACTCCTCATTTTCAAGCTCTGCGCCACCTTCTCAACCGCTGCCACTTCAAAGGGCTTGAGAACAAACCTGGAGCTCTCAACCACAAAATAGTCACGACCCGCACGAAACCGAAACCCGTAGTCCTGCGCAGTCAGAGCCTCTTCTACTGCAGCCGACACCCGTTCCACCGGCAGATCCCCGCTGGCGCGGCTGAAGAGAACCAGGTTGACCCGGTTCTCGAGCCCCAGAGCCTCCTGCACGACCTCCAAGGGTAGATATGCATTCAGGCCCGCCGCCTGGGAGGGCTGAATTTCGAACTGGCCGAGCCCGTTGTCCTCAACAACCTGGCGGACAACGGCCCGAACCGTCTTGAGAAGGCTGGCCACATCCCGGTCTCCCACCAGCGATTCAGGAGCCACGTCGGAGGCGCCCATCAAGTGGAAGACGACCTGATCGCCGACGCCGGCGCCGATGTCTCGACCCAGTGAGGAGTTGATCACAGCACTGGGAAAGATCTGTCCCTCTCCTTTATCCAGATCCAACCGGGAGCTGAACAGTTGCTCAAAACGCCCGTCCACCCCGTAGATCTTGACCCCCGAAGCCCGTCTCTCAGTGCCCGGGTGGCGAGCGCTCCCCGCAAGAAAAATGACGGGGACAGCGGAGATCGAATGTTCCTGGAAGCTTGGACTTCCGCTCAGACGAAGGACCAGGGAGTCGTCCACGAAGCGCTCCATCACCAGGGCAGACTCCACCTCCCCCAGCCGATCAAGCACCAGGCGACTTAGACTCTGGCGCACAGAGTCCCCCACGACGAGCGCTCCCGTCAGCACGGAGCTGGTCACGACCACAGCGGCCAGAAGAGCCAGATTCACCCGCCAGTGGTGGGTCAGGCTTCGAAGCATCTCCCTTCCTTCAAACGGAGATGCCTGGGAAAACGCGCGGCCAGTTCAAGGCTGTGGGTCACGACCAGCATCAGCATCCCTTCCCGCTCATGCAGATCAAAGAGGACATCGGATACTTGCCCCGCAGTCGTCGTATCCAGGCTCCCCATGGGCTCGTCACAGAGCAAAATGCGAGGCTGGTTGATCAGCGCCCGCGCGATGGCGACCCGCTGTCGCTCGCCCCCGGAGAGTTGACCGGGTCGGTACTCGACCCGATGGGACAGGCCCACGCGATCCAGCAGTTCTCGAGCCCGCTCGGCTTTTCCGGTGGAAGTGGCAGATGCGGCCATGGTGGGCAGGAGGACGTTCTCCATGACCGAATACTGGGGAAGCAGGTGATGTTCTTGAAACACGAAACCAATTGTCTGGTTGCGAAATCGGGCCACTTCCTTCTCCGGCCAATCGAACGGAGACCGGGCGTCGATCTGAACGCTTCCGGATGTCGGCGGCTCCAGCGCCCCCAGAATGTGCAGGAGCGTGCTCTTTCCCGAGCCGGAGGGGCCGGTTACCACAATGGTTTCACCGTATCCGGCATCGAAACTGACGCCGTCGAGGACTCTTACCTTGTCGTGCTCGAGATCAAATTCCTTGCGCAAGTCGAAGACTTTGAGAGCACAGGTTGATTCCGTCACAGGTCTTCTCCAAGCCTCTGCCGAGCAACCCGTGGTGGAAGTCCCGCGGACTGCTTGCTTCCTCAACCTCTTTCGTCCCGTTTCTCCGGAAAAAACAAGCTCAAGACTGCTTCCTCCGGAGGGGAAGTGAGCAATGACCCCACTATCATCGCACATGAAGAGGCCACGACCATCACGACCAGCGGCAAAAGGCCGGTTCCCCCAATTGAGTAGCCTGGCAGCCGCCATCCTTGCCAGAAGAAACCGACCCACAGAAGTGCTGTCACGAGGATCGAAGCGAGGGCTCCCCACTTGGTGCTTCTTCTCCAGAAGAGTCCTGCTATCAGGACTGGCAGCAGGGAGCTGTAGCCGGTAAAGGACCAGATCCCGAGGCTGAAAATGGTTCGATTCGTGATCAGCGACAAGAAAAAGCAGCCTGCCAGGATCAGCGTCACGAACAACCTCCCGGAGAGGACCTGGCGTCTCTCGTCCATCTCATCATGAAAGCCGAAATGCTTGACCACATCCTGAGTAAAGATGGTTCCCACGGAAAGCACCTGAGAATCGAGAGAAGACATGATCGCGGCCAGGACTCCCGCCGCCAACAACCCCGCCAGAACTTCGGGTGAGTAGTACTGAATCATGCGCACCAGAACCGAGTTGACTGCGGGACCCTCCAGATCGGGAAAGGGGATGCGGGCCATGATCCCCATCAGGACGACGGGTACCCATAGGATGGCAATGCACAGAGGGTAAGCCGCCACGGGAAGCCGAAAGGCAGCGGCATCCCGGGCTGACAGCCAATGCATGAAGAGATGGGGAAACATGGCCGCCGAGAGTGGAATGAAAAGGTAGGAGAAAAGCTCCAGTCCACTGATACCTCCTGCAATCATCAGAAGTTGCGGATGCGTCTGCTGCACCTGCTGCATGGCCGTGTTCAATCCTCCGAGTCTGCCCGAGATGTAGAGAAATGTGGCCAATCCCAGGCTCATGAACACCAGAGTCTGGAAGCAATTGGCCCAGGAGGTACCTCTCAAACCACTGGTGACAACGTACACGAACACAACGGAGCAGACGATCAGACTCCCGAGCCATTCTGCGAGAACTCCTCGAGTGACTTGATGGAGAGTTATGCCCGCCCCCATGATCCCGATCAGCAGATAGGGGATCAACAGGACCAGGAGAAAGACAAAGAGGGTGGAGGCGACCACATCCGACTGCCAGCGAGCGCGAAAGAACTGGGCTTGAGTAAGACAACCGAGGCGCTGTCCGATTTCCCAGACCCGAGTGCCCAGAAAATGAAAGACCAGCGGCACGATCAGGGCTGAGGAGGAGGCCATCAGTGCAAAGACTCCGATACCCCGCTGGTAAGCCTCACCGGAGGCACCGAGCAGAGCGAAAGCAGTCATTTGCGTCCCGAACAGGGTCATCAGGAGTACAAACGGACCAATCGAGCGGTTGGCCAGAAAGTAATCTTCACCGGTTCGGTGGAGGAACTTCCTTCCGGTCAGTCCAATGCCGACGAGAATGGAAAAATAGAGGGCCATGATCGAGAGGATCACGGGGAACCACTCTTGTGCGGAGGACGGCGGGGTTGAGGGCCGGGACTATCTCCGATCAGAACTAGAAGAGTGAACAGAGCGGAGGCTGCCACACACAACAGCAGGTGGAACATCAATCCCACGGGAATACCCAGGTAGAGATTCGTGCTGTTCCAGTTCCAGAAGTCGTGGTGAACGACCAGTAGCAGCACCACTCCAAGCAGGATGTACCACCGATATCTCATGCAGTGCCCTTCGACGAGTTCTGTATCTTAACCGGGAGAGACTCCAGATTCCAGATTCCGTCGTGGAACATGGGAGTGCTAAGCTGGTGGATATGAACGGGATCATACTGACGAGTTTTGAACTCTACGAAGACCAACAAGAGTGGTTGACCAAGATGCAAGAGCAATTTGGTCTGCCCAACGACAGCAAGACACTCCGCGTGTTGATCGAATTTGCGCGGGCTGCAGCCGACCCGGAAACGATTTTCAACGATATCCGTTGCACCAAGTGCTAGCCCGGATTATGCAAGAACCGTAATCCGCTGTTGAAAAAGGGCTCGAGAAGTGGCCCAACTCGGAAGCGGGCAGTTGTGACAGGCGGATTTGCGAAGAATATCGGTTGGCGAGGCGTTTGAGTGGTTGGGGGAGTGAATTTCAGACAGATCTGGGCCTGGATGAGTGTCGGAAGCGGTTTTTCGGGGAACTGGGAGAAGCTAGCTGGAGTTCAGGCGACTCAAGACGAGGTGAAAGAGGGGTTGTTCGGGAAAGGCTGAGGAAAGATGGACCCAGATGCGTCGAGTGGTTTGTCGGATCCGGGCCCCGATCTTGAGGACACGACGACGTAAGGTTTCGATTTCGAGCTTGTGCCAGGGGGTTCCGTGCAGATAGTCGCGCAGGCGCACGAACATCTGGTAAGCCAGTGCATGCAGGAGGAGTCGAAACTGGTTGGCCAGGAATCGATGACAGCTGAGTCGGTCCATGCTCAGATGATTCTTAAAGGCCTTGATGAAGTTCTCGGTCTGCCCTCGGTCGGTGTAGTGGTCATAAAGTGATTGGGAGCAGAGATCGTCCCGGTTGGTGACCACAAAGCGACGATTGATCCCGCGCTGATCGACCTCCACTTTGACAATGACGCGACGGGATCGATCCCAGCTGTTGGCTCGATAAAGAAACTCGTCAAACTGACGCTGTTTTTCCTCCCGCTCAACGAACTGCAGCCGAGTCGAATCCAGCAGGGGCTCGACCACTCGCTGCAGGCGAGGGTTGCGACTTAACCCAATGACATATTGGAGTTGATTCTCTTCACCTTCACAGAACTCGTAGAGCCGAGGCGTGGCAAAGCCGCTGTCGGCCCGAATCTCAATCTCGACATCCGTCCCCACTGCTTGTCGGATGGCCTCCACGACGCGCTTCAGAATGGGCACGATGTGAGAGGCAGCCCCCTTGTTGCCAGGTCTCAACACGGCACAGACCAGGTCTCCCGTGGCGGCATCGAAGATCAGCAAAGGATGCAGAATGTGGTTTCGGTAATACCCGTGGTAGAAGGCGAACTCCTGTTGGCCGTGAGTGTGGTCGTCGGTACTGTCCAGATCCAGGATGATCTTGGCGGGACGTCTCTTCTTCAGGGAGCGCACATAACGGCGTAGCAGCCACCGGCTCAGACGCATCAGATCCTTCTTGGTGACGGAGTTCTCCAAGCGGGAGAAAGTCGGCTGGGTGGCCAAATCGGGATCGCTCTCGGGCAACTGATCACAGACTGTCTTGAGCATCGGATCCGAGCGCAGCGTATCGGCGTCATTACAGTCTTCGTAGCCGGCCACGATCTGCAACACTCGTTGTCGGATCAACTTCAACAGGTCATGACGAATGTAGCGTCGGTCCCGGCTTTCCGCAATACACGAACTGAAGCCCTCGCACAATCGATGTTGCCGATCCAGCGATCCAAACAACAACCATCCTGCGTCGGAAGTGAGGCTCCCCCCATCAAAACGAGCTGTGATGTCTCTGTGGCTGTGAAATGGCAGGGTATTCTGGCAGACTGTTTTCAACATAGCCGTAGCTCCTGTTTAGGGTTGTTTTTATGTAAACCCTTTTATATCAGAGAGCTACGGCTTTTTTTCTGGACCCAAATCTCACTCGGATTCAGATCTCTTGCATAATCCGGGCTAGGAACCGGGTTCTGGGTTCTGGGTTCTGGGGTACTGACCGGGTACATCCTTTACAAAACAAACCGGGTACATGGTTTACACAGTGGAGTTAGAGCATAGGGCAGGAAAGGAGAGGCCCTATGCCCTGGCTGGAGACCCAAGCTGTGGAACAACGGTTTCGTTTTGTTATGGATGTGAAAGCTGGAATGTACACACTCAGTGAGCTGAGCAAACGGTATGGGGTGAGCCGTCAAACAGCCTACAAGTGGTGGAATCGGTACAAGCAAGAAGGCCTGGAGGGACTGACGGATCGCTCTCGAATTCCCCACTACTGTCCTCACAAGACCCCGCCAGAGCTGGAGCGGGAGATTGTGCAGCTGCGCAAACGCCATCCCACTTGGGGGCCAGTCAAGATCATTCAGCACTTAGAGAAGCTTCGTCCACAGTTACCTCTTCCAGCTTTCTCAACTGCCGGGGAAATCCTCAAACGTCATGGACTGATCAAGCCCCGGCGCCGGCGCCGGCGCTGGGCCCACCCGGGGCGGCCTATCGTCGAAATCCGAAACTGTAACGATGTCTGGACGGCCGACTTCAAGGGAGAGTTTAAAACCGGCAACGGGCAGTGGTGTTATCCCTTGACGATCCTCGATCCCTACAGCCGTTATCTATTGGCCTGTAGTGCCAAGACTTCGACTCAACACACGGGTGCAATGCCTGTCTTCGAGCAACTGTTTCGTCGCTGCGGTTTACCTCAACAGATCCTCACTGACAACGGGGCACCCTTTTCCTCTACCGCCTTATGTGGTCTCTCACGTCTGGCTGTGTGGTGGATCAAGCTGGGAATCCAGCCGCTGCGAATCCAACCAGGTCAACCGCAGCAGAATGGCCGTCATGAACGCATGCATCGCACCCTCAAGGCAGAAACCACTCGCCCCGCTGCTGGCACCCTGCCGGCTCAGCAGCAACGCTTTGATCGCTTCCAGCGCTACTACAATCAGAAACGACCTCACCAGGCGCTGGACGGAAGAACGCCCTCGGATCTATACAGACCTTCCTCAAGGCCTTATCCCCATCAACCACCTCAACTCGAGTACCCGGCTCACTTTCTGGTTCGTAAGGTAAACAAGATCGGCCGGATCAAACTCAAATCACGATCCCTGTTCCTAAGTAACACGCTCAACGGTGAATGCGTCGGTTTGGAGGAAATCGACGACGCTATCTATAGCATCTACCTGGGCCATGTCTTGCTGGCCCGCTTTGATTGGAGAGAATGGAAAATCTATCCTTGAATCTGTAAACCATGTACCCGGTCTAATCTGTAAACCATCTACCCGGTTGCTGCATGGGTTCTAGGTTCTGGCTCACGCGCTCAGTGTCATTCCCGCAGTTCCGGCTAGTACCAGGCTTCAGGTCCAGGTTCCTCGTTACGCGCTCGTCTAGCCTCGCGCCTCTGTCTACACGGCGAACCGGAACGCTACCTCAAGGACCCCGCCCTGAGGCGGTGAGGAACTACAACCGCCAGGGAACCCTCAGAGGCAGGAGCGAAAGCGACTGCGTGGCGGCCGTCAGGCCACATCTTCGGAAGCGACTGCGTGGCGGCCGCAAGGCCGACATCTTCGGAAGTGACTGCACAGCAGCGCGCAAGCTGTCGGGAAACCTGACAATCCACACATTCTGTCCCCAGCACCCAGAACCGCGGGCTGGAGGCCCGCTACCGAGTAAAGGTAAGGGTAGCAAAAACCCCAAAACCGTCGGCGGGAATCACCGAATTCGCCCCAAACCCCCTCATCGCGTAGTCCCGATTCGTGAGATTCTTGAGGTTCAGGCTGATCTTCCAGTTGCGCACCCCATAAGAGGCAACCGCATCAAACACCAGGTAGTCGTCCAGCTCGAAGCCATTGTCAGGCGCGATGAACTGACCGCTGACATAACGCGACCCCACACCGATGCCGAAGCCCCTGGAAAACTGGCGGCTGGTCCACACACTGAAGATGTGGCGCGGCGCAAAGGGGGCCCTGTTGCCTGCCCGGTCAACGGTTCCGAAAGTGAAGGGATTCAGGTTGACGATCGCGGTCTCGCTAAACTCGGTCAGCTCCGAGCGGTTGTACGAATAGCTGGCAAAGGTATGCCAGAGGGGAGCGTGCTGCGAGTTCAACGAGAATTCGAATCCCCGCGATCGTTGCGATCCGCTTTCGCGCAAGAAGCCGTTCTGGTCGGGAATTGCGATGTTGGTCTTCTCCAGGTGATAGACAGCAAACTGAGCTTGCAGTCTCTCTCCCAGAAACCTCTTCTTGACTCCTCCTTCAACCTGCCGGCTCTCCTCAGGTTTTCGCTCTCCGACCACCAGCGACGAGGGCGGAGAGAAGGCGCTGCCTCCGTTGACATAGAAAGACAGATCTCTCCGCGGCTGCAAGAGAATCCCCGCCAGCGGATTGAACTGGGCCTCTTCGCGCCGGGTCTCGGAGAATTCTTCTCTGTAGTTCAGGAAGTCGATACGCCCGCCCAGGAAAAGATGTATGCGCTCGGTCAGCAGGATGCGGTCTACTACGTAAGGCGCCAGTATTCGGTTTCTGGCGTCCCCCAGCTGGCCCTGGTCGGGGAGCAGAAAGCGCGTCACGTCACCTTCCTGACGGGGCCCACTCAACTCGATCGGGGGAAGAAGAAAGAGTTGAAGCGAGAATTCGTCCGTTAGACGATTGGCCTCAAAGCCGACCAGCAGTTCGTGCTTGACGTTTCCCGTGTCAAAGCTGAAGACGGTCTCGAACTGGGCTCCCAACAGCTTTTGTCGGTCGTCCAGTTGATTGAGGAGGCGCACGACCTGCAATGACCCTGTCTGGAAATCTGGAACGACTCCATTGAGCAAGGTCCCGTCGCTTAGCCATTCCAGGTCGGTGTAGTAGATTTTGGTGCGCCAGCGGATCCGGTCACTCAGATACGACTCCCAGTCGAAACGAAAGCGAAAGATGTCCTGATCCGAATCGTCGTATGGAGAACCGTAGGATGTCCGTCGGGAAACCGGCGCAACGGAGTCACCGACCAGGGGAATACCCGCATCGGGAGTGTACTCGTTGCTGGCGAATTCAAAATTGAATGTGAAGGTATTACGCTCTCCCGCCTTCCATCGGATCGCAGGATTGACAGCGACCTGATAGTTCTCCCGGTTGTCGCGGTACCCGTCTGCTCTCTGCCCCATCGCATTCAGCCGAAAAGCAATCGGAGAGTCCCTGCCTCCCCAGTTCACATCGAACTGCCCGCGCACCGTCCCAAAGGATCCAAAGGTGGCGGCGCCCTGAAAAAAGCGCTCGCCTAGGCGCGGCTGCTTTCGTGCCAGGTTCACGGCACCGGACAGCGGGCTCCCGCCATAAAGAAACGTCGAAGGACCACGCAGAACTTCAATCTGGTCTACGTTGTAGAGATGGTAGAAAGTTGCCTCGGGCTCCGACGCCCCGTCGGTAAGTACGAGACCGCTCGAAAGAGAGTCAAATCCACGAATCAGAAAGTGGTCATGTACGCCAAAACTGGCTTGAATGTTCACACCCGCAGCGTTGCTGAGGGCATCACTGAGGATCACCGCGTCCTGGCTCTTGAAAAGGGACTGAGGAATGACAGTGACGCTGGCCGGAATTTCGTGAATCGGGACGGCCATCTTGGTGGCAATGGTGGTCTCGCTGGCCACCGGTGGAAGGCTCTCTTCCACCGTCACCACGAAGGGACGCTCAATCCTCCTCTCCTCTGAATCGTCCTTCCTTTCGGCCGGCTTCTTCTCCTGAGCCTCCTGAGCCAATCCCGTGGGCGGAAGCCCAGCCAGAACCAGAAGAAATAGAATGAATCTCACTGCTTATCCACCCCTCCCAGGCAATACAGGTCTCCGTCCAGCGTGCCAATCACCAGCCTTCCTTCCGAGATCGCAGGCGACGCTTGAATACCACCCGCCGTATCGAACTGCCACAGGGCTTTGCCGGTTTCCAGAGACAGTCTAAAGATAACCCCTCTTGTGTCGGCGATCAAAACCGTCTGACCGACCACAACAGGTGACGAATCCACCCGAGACCGGGTGAGGAAGGTCCAGCGGACCTCACCCGTGCTGCGGTCGATTCCGTGCACCATTTTGTCTCGCCCTCCGATGACCACCAGATCACTTGTGACGGCGGGGGAGGAGTAAAAGGGAAAGTGACGCTGGGCATGCTCGTACACCCACTCCACTTCTTTTTCCTTCAGGTTGAACGCCAGAACTTGATTCTGGAAAGTGCCGACATAGAGCCTTTTCTGACGGTAGGCCGGGCTCGAACCGATATAGGCTCCCAGATCAATTCGTTCCACCTCCATACCATCGGAGATCCGAATCAGGCGAAGAAATCCGTCGCATCCGGTGACCACCACCGAATCATCCGCAATCACGGGACTGCCGTGAACATAGCCTCCGGTCTCCTGTTTCCAGCGGATCTGACCGGTCTCCCCTGACAGACAGTAGAGGTAATTGTCGTACGACCCAAAAAGGACAGATTCGCCAAAGAAGTTGGCGGGTGATGTGATCCCCGCTCCGGCCTGGAAAGTCCAGAGCTGCTTTCCATCTGACGCACGCAAGGCGAAGAAGGAACCCATCTCATCACCGAAGAAAACCTTTCCGTCCCGGACCAGGGGAGAGGAGCGAATCTCATCGGTGGCCTCGAAAGTCCAGCGGATGGCCCCATCCTCCAGATCGAACGCGTAGAAGACTCCGTTCAGCCCTCCAACATAGCCGCTCCCTGCGACCACCGCGGCGGTGGATTCAACCCCGTCTTCGATTCTAAAGGTCCACAGAGGCTCCAGCCGAGTCGGCAATTCGCCCTGGTAGATACCCGTCTGTTGAGGACTCCCCCGAAACATGGGCCAGGACTGTCCGGACAGCCCAACCACCGTCACTCCTCCGATGGCCACCGCGAGAATCAGCTGTTTCATGTCAAAAAAGTGGCTCATAGATTCGTGTGGCCGTCTCGGCGGTCAGCGGAACGGGGTTGAATCGACCCGTCCATTGCTGCGCTGCCTCTGTGGCCAACTCCTGGATGGAGGATTCACTGACACCCAATTCAATTAGAGAGGTCGGTAAACTTGTTCGGGCGCGGATGGCCTCCAGCCGCACCGCCAGGGATTCTGCCGCCCCCACCGGGTCGATCCCCTCCAGCTCTCCGTAATCTTCATTCACAGCAGAACCGTTCAGACGAACCACCGCGGGAAGTACCAATGCAACTGCGGCGCCATGCCTGATACCGTAGCGGGCCGTCAACGGGTTTGCACAGGCATGGGCGGCGCCCAGCATGGACAGTTCGACCGCCATTCCGGCCAGGTAGGCCCCGATCAACATCTGACCCAGAGCCTCTCGATTCCCCTCGTTGACGCCGTTCTCGCAGTTGGGTTCCAATAACTTCCACGACCAGCAGGAGAACATTCGTGAGATGGGATGGCTGGCGGCTGACACCAGGCTCTCGACGGCATGGGAGAGCGCGTCGGCTCCGGCCGCAGCCAGCACTTGCCGGGGTGCCGTTTCCAGCAAGTCCGGGTCCAGAATCACTCGCCGAAACCTCACCCCGGGGTCGCCACAGGCCATTTTCAGGTGGTCCCGCGAACGGCCGATGAGCGCGTAGGACTGAGCCTCGCTTCCGGTTCCCGCGGTAGTCGGGACGCCGATGGAGGGGTACATGTCGTTGCCGGCCTTGCCGAAGCCCCGATAGTCTTCCATTCGCCCTCCGCTGGTGAGCAGGAGATTCAATGCTTTGGCTGTATCCATGGCACTGCCTCCGCCCACTGCGACAATCAAGTCAAACTTCTCTTCCGCCAGCCGCGCTGCTGCTGCTTCCACCAAGCGAGTGGTTGGATTCTCCTGAACCTGATCGAAGATCAGAGATTCCGTCTTTGACTCACCCAGCGAAGCCAGAACGCGCTCCAGATGCCCGGCCTCCGCCATGGCAGGATCTGCCACCAGCAGTACTCTGCCTGCCCCCATCTCGCGGGCAAACGGACCGAGTCTCGACAGGGATCCTGGTCCAAAGACGAGCTGCTGTCCAAGATCCGAGGAGAAGCCAGAAAGGCTGTTCTCGGGCAGGGGAATCGAGGACTGGTGTGATCTATGCGTGGAATTCATGGGCTAGATTTGATGCATTTTAGCAAAATCACTGGCCCTGGGTGCTAGGTTCTGATCGCGACGGTCAACAGAACCGCGCGCGCCAGGCCGCGGCTAGCACTCAGCTCTCGCTCCGCTTCAGGTTCTGATTCAATACGACGCAGCGAAGCGGGCAAGACGCGGGCATTTGAAGGTAAGCCGCTAACTCTGCCAAGATGTCACGAGCAAAGAAACCAGCAATCAGGAACAAGGAACCAGAAGATAATGACGACCTTCGTATCCGAACTGGAACCGAGAGACTTGTGGAGTCATTTTGACACGATTCTGACGATTCCCCGCGAATCGGGCCAGGAGCAGCAAATGGCAGCGTATGTCCTGGACCTGGCGCGTCGCCTGGGGTTGGAGGCCAGTCAGGACAGGACCGGAAATGTGATCGTCAGAAAACCCGCCAAGGGCGGCCGTTCAGGCACCCCGATCACGGTCCTGCAGTGCCATCTCGACATGGTTAATGAAAAAAACTCGGACGCGGACCATGACTTTTCTAATGACCCAATTCGTCCCCGCAGAGACGGGGATTATCTGAAGGCAACCGGCACCACGCTGGGATCGGACAACGGGATCGGAGTGGCGGCCTGCCTGGCCCTCATGGAAGACAACCAGATTCCCCACGGTCCGCTGGAGTTTCTGTTCACGGTCGATGAAGAGACCGGCCTGACCGGCGCTGCGCAGCTGGGGGGAGATTTCCTCCAGGGCCGTTTACTCCTCAACCTCGACTGCGAAGAAGAGGATGCTCTCTACGTCGGCTGCGCCGGGGGAGCCGGCCTCGATTTCAACCTGCAGCTGGACCATGATGTCACCGGTTCCGACGAATCTGCCCTCATTGTAGAGCTCAGGGGCCTGCAGGGTGGACACTCCGGTGTGGACATCCATCTTCAGAGGGGGAATGCAGTGCAGTTGCTCGCCCGCGTTCTGGAATCCGCCCAGCAGGTCGTCCCTTTTCACTTGAGCGAATTTCTGGGTGGAAGCGCCCACAATGCCATTCCCCGCGAAGCCCGAGCCGTCCTGATCTGCTCCCAGAGCGATCTGCAGACTCTTTGCGCTGCCCTTGAGACTGATCTGGCTACTATCGGAAAAGAGTTCCGTGCAGTCGAGCCCCAGCTGAGTTCGCAGATCGACTCAGCCCAATTGCCCGGAGAGTCGTGGAGCGGAGATTCAACCAGACGATTCCTCGATCTCCTCAACTCCCTGCCCCATGGTGTCATGTCCACCAGCTATGACATCCCTGATCTGGTTGAGACCAGCGCCAGCCTGGCCTCAGCCCACGCCATGAATGGGGAGGCGGACATCCACGTCAGCACCCGCAGTTCGGTCAAGTCGGCGCTAGAGGCATTACAGCTGCGTCTGAAGGCGATCGGGGACCTGGCCGACTGCCGGACTCGAGAACTGGAAAGTTACCCCGGATGGCAGCCCGATCTCTCCTCCCCGCTGCTAGCCACAACCCGTGAAGTGCACCGCGAAGAGACAGGAACAGATCCGGAAGTAAAAGCGATCCACGCCGGGCTCGAATGTGGGCTCATCGGAGAAAAGTACCCGGGCATGGACATGATCTCCCTGGGACCCCAGATCGAGTTTCCCCATTCTCCGGATGAACGGGTGATGATTCCCTCGGTGGGCAGGTTCTACCAGATTCTGAAGAGCTTGCTGGCGGCACTCTCCCAATGAAACGGCTGCCGACGGAAAGGGAGCAGATACGCGTCGATAGATGGCTGGATTTCGCTTGCATTTTCAAGACTCGTAGCCAGGCACGGGGAGCCTGCCTGAAGGGGCGGGTATCCATCAACGGCTGCGTCTGCAAGCCGAAACAGCCGGTAAGAGTCGGCGACGAGATCTCGATCCGGCATTCCGGCTGGACCCGAATCCTGCAGGTCCGGGATCTGGCGGAAAGGAATATCCTCAGGAGTGAGGCAAGGTCTCTCTACGAAGACCTGACACCGGAGAGACCGAAACTGGACCCCATCGAGCAGATCATGGGGGTTGCCCGCCCCGGGGGATCAGGCAGACCCACTAAGAAGGACCGGCGGAGTCTGAGCCGGCTCAGGAGAAGGTAGGTCCATATTGATGACAATGCCGTGGTGGGCCGAACGTTCCATCCTGTTCCTTTTTCTTACCGTGGTCTTCCTGGTTTTCTACGCCGTGGCCTACTCCACAATCCTGGGTATCCGTGACAACTACTATCGCTATGCGCAGAAGACTTCGCTGCAGTGGACCGGTCCGGGGAGAGGGGCCAAGAAGCCCAGGGTGATCAGGGGCATCTGGCTGCTGATCGCCGCCCTCGTGAGCGCCTGTGTAGTCGTGGAATGGATGATTTTCTGATTTCACGTTTCACGTTCCACGAAGGTGGGAGGCGGCTCGGGGGCGGCGGCCGTTTAAGTCTTCCCGGTTACCGCCCCGAAGCCGACTCCCACTTTCAGGAGAATCGCTCAGGCGACGCGGGACGAGTTCGGCTCCACACGACTTCCACCACGGGCTGCTTCGAGGGCGGCGATGTAAGGCAGGCAGCGAAAATTCCCTTGAAAGTCGAGTCCATAGCCCACCAGAAACTGGTCATCCACCTCGAAACCTCGGTACTTGAACGGGAGTTCCACGAGCCTGAGCTGAGGGCGGTCTAGCAGAGAACAGATGGCAAGGGAGGCGGGTTTGCGATCTTCCAGTGCCTGACACAGGTAATTGAGGCTCAAACCGGTGTCCACCAGGTCCTCCACAATGAGCACCTCGCGCCCCTCGATACTTTCTTCCAGGTCCCGGGTAATCTCCACCTGCCTGTTCGCCGGATTCTCCGGGCAAAAGCGTCGAAGAGAGAGGAAATCGAGCGTGACCGGGGTTTCAATCCGGCGGATCAGATCACAAGCAAAAAAGAAGGCACCGTTGAGAACTCCCACGACTACTGGGTTCCGATCGCGGTAATCCCGCGTGATCTCGCTGCCGAGCCTTCGGACTACCCTCGCAATGTCCTCCTCGCTCAGAACAACCCGATTCACACGGGGCGACGCGCAGGAAGACGCTGGCTTCATGCGAAGACACCAAACTTGAAGGCCAGTCTCTTGTAGTCCTTCCCGTAAATGACCTTGACATTGATCTCCGGATAGAGCTCGCGAAGTCGCCTCAGCTTGCGGTTCTTACGGGTTACAAGGCTCTGCTTCATGGTGGTGAGCTCCACATAAAGGTCGAACTGGGGAAGGTAGAAGTCAGGAGCTACACTCTCGGTGACACGCCCTTTTCCATCCCACTGCAATGGAAAACAGGTTGGCTCGTAGTGCCACTCGACATTATAGAAACTGAGGAAGCGAGCAAAGTCTTCCTCACTTCCATGAGCAAACGGAACCTTCTCATCTGCCAGTGTTTTGATCTGCCTCACTCGCAGACGACTTTTAGCAGAGGCCTCTGACTAGCGGCCCGTGGCAAGAGTGCCACGCACTGCTAGTACCCTTCCGTCTCCCCATGCCCGATCAACACGAGTCCGAAGGTGACTCCAGCGGCCTTAACGACCAGAGTCGACTGATCCAGCTCATTGCTGACCACGCTTTCGGTCTCGGGTTCGTCCCACACGGGAAACATTCCCATCACGACGGGGTGAGTTGAGCCGGAAGCTTCCTTGCTCATGGCGACCAGCTGGTGCTGCGTATACTCCCCGTCCGGTTCTTGATCCTGGCCGGCCGGAACTAAAAGCAGAAAGTCCCTGTAGAGCGATACCCCCGTGTGATCACCATCCGCGGGCTGGGCAGCGTATCGAAGAGCGTAAGAACCTGCTTTCACGGGCGAGTCCTTGTAGTCTCTCCACTGGGACGAGAACCGAACAACGCCCAGCAGCGATCCCGCCTCGAAAAGTCCGAAATTGACACCCAGACCCGCCTGGGAGTCTTCAGTCACGGGCATCTCGCCTCTGAACCAGAACTCTGCGGTGGAGTTTCCTTTCAGTTCCACCTTGTAGAGCCGGCTGGAGAGTGCCGGGCGGATCTGACCGGAAACCTCTTCGGGGGGTGGCTCTTCCAGAATCTGCACCGTGTCGGGCGCAGCCGAAAGAACACCCACGGTTATCGCAAGTACAAGCAGCCGCAACATCTTATCCGACTACCGGACGAACTGGCCGACGAAGGCGCTGGCCCGGCGAGGACTGCTCCAACGGCTACCCAGGCCGTCTCCTCGAAACTCGTGTTCGAGCGTGAACGCCGGCTCGGCATCTACCGCGATGAGCGGCGGATAAAGAACCGTCTCGTTGCCACAGAGATGATCATCCTTGCGGAACCCTCGCGTCGAGAAACTCACAATATCTCCTGCCTGCACAGAGGCTTGCTGGCGCCTGTCCACGGTCAGCTCAATGGGGGCGGACTCGACACTCACAACGCGATCGAGCAACTCGGGGGCCATAGAACGAGCCAGGCTCAGAAGAGCTTGCTTCTGAGGCTGACTGGCGGCTCGGTCCACTACGATGACAGAACGAGCGGGCTCGGTTTCTCCGGCAAAAGGATCTCCAAGGGTTGCGTCGGCTCTCACAACCGCAATCACACTTAGGCCTTCGATGGGCGTGCCGTCCCAACTGCCTTGATTCACCCGCCAGGCCAGGATTGCCTCCTTGCCCGTCAGGTTGACCTCTCCGTTGGCAATGCACGGGCCCACAAAAACGTTGGCTGTTCGAACCTCCAGGTAGTCTCCGCGGATCTGGGCATCGGCGCCGGAGGCGACACTGGCTGCCAACAGGATGGACGCCAGGAAAACGGTGATATCTTTCATTTCAAAATTGCTCCAAGATAAAGAACTGGCTGAGCACTCACTTCCACGAGGTGAGTACTTGTGTTCTGCTTATTCTAGCAGAGCCGTCCCCGCCGCGGGGGAAGGTCGGACGTCACGAAGTCAGACGCTCATCCGGCGCAGAGGTTGCAGGGGGAGAAGAGCGGTTAAATGGCCTCGTAGCACTCCCGGCCGGAAACACACTGGTCTTCGTCCACCGGTTCGCTGTCGGGACCCAGGCAGTTCTGGGTGTGGCTGCACCAGCAGAATCCGTCACTGGTGTTGGGGACCAGGGGGTCCGGTTCGACTTCAATGTACATGCCCTTGAATCGAAGCCGGCGGCAGACTTCCTTTGTGTCCGGGAACCGATCCATAGCTTAGTACTCCTTAACTCTCCGTTCTTGATGCCCGCAGGATCGCGCGCGTGGCTGCCACACGTGCGAGCTGTATCTTGTAACCATTCCTGCTCAGTGCCCTGGCTCCGGTGGTGGCTGCTTCCCCGGCCCGCCGCGCAAGATCCGCGTTCAATGTCCGCCCTCTCAACACCCGGGCCGAAGCCGACGCCACCCACGGAACCGGCGCCACGTGACCCAGAACCACCGATGCCGAACGTACGCTTGCACCGTCCATCTGGAGCGAAACGGCGGCGGCGGCCAGGGGCCAGTCCAAAGCCTGTCTCTGACGCACCTCGTAGGTCGCATTGGAACTTTCCTGCAGCAAGATGCGAATTCCCGTCAGCAGTTCAGTTTCGCCGAGCACAGACTCTCTTTCGCCTTCACTCTGGGGAGTTCGATAGAAATCCTCCACAGGGAGAGTCCGGGAGCCCGAAGGTCCGGAAACCTCCACTTCAGCGCCGAGCGCAATCAAGGCAGGCGCCAGACTCGAAGGATTTACGAAGCGCGCAGGTCCGGTGTTTCCCAGGATGGCGTGGTAGCGGTTGTCGCCATCCTCGACCATGGAACGCCCCTCGTGGGTGGCCAGGAGCCCGAAGCCGCGGCGAAAATACCAGCATCGAGGCCTCTGACAGAGGTCTCCGCCAACCGTTCCCATGTTGCGGATCTGAGGGCTGGCGATCCCCTCAGCAGCTTGCACCAGAGAGGGGTAGTGGCTGCTGACGGTTGCATCCTCGATCAGGTCGGTGAGCGTGGTCGTGGCGCCGATTCGCAGGTGTCCTCCCTGCCGGCTGATCCCGGAAAGTTCCGAGATCACCTTGACATTCACGACTACAGCCGGAGAGACCACCAAGTCCTTCATCAGACTCAACAAATCGGTTCCACCGGCCAGAACCGCCGCCCTTCCCCTGTGTTCATTCAGAATTTCCAGGGCTTCACTGGTGGTCCCAGGTTGTGCATACGAGAAAGCTCTCATCGCCTATGCTCCTTTCCCTAATGCATTGAGAACTCTATCGGGGGTAAGGGGCAGAGTCGGGACTCGAACACCAACGGCATTGGCAACCGCGTTCGAAATGGCGGCTCCTGGAGAGATCACGGGAGGCTCACCCAGCCCAATGACTCCACGCTCGTCGTAGCCGGGTCCGGTCATCATGTGGACCTCGAGGCGTCCCACATCAAACAACCCAGGCAGCTTGTAAAACTCCATGTCCGGATTGAGGAGCCTTCCGCTGACCGGATCCGTGATCTTCTCTTCCGTCAGCGCATAGGCTATGCCCTGGATCAAGCCACCGAACACCTGACTGCGCGCCGTTTTCATGTCCAGAATGAGACCGCAATCCTGAACCGCGACCATCTTCCTGATCCTGACAATCCCGGTTTCGGTGTCCACGGCCACCTCCGCCATCTGGATTCCACCAACTCCGCTGTTGTTCAGGTTCCCCGAGCCAGGGTTGCGGCCCGTCGCGGTGAGAGGGTTCGGACCAATCCGGGCAGCCGCCCGCTTCCACTCCAGACTCCGGGAGGGATCCTCCTTGACCCGAATCGAACCCCGCCATGCTTCCAGTTCTTCGGTTGATTCCGCACCCAACTCAGGAGCTGCAGCGGCCAGTATTTTCTCCAGGGCATCCTGAGCGGCTCTTCTGGTCGAGCCGCTGACTCCTCCGACAGTCGTACTTCCACCCGACGGTCCCGACTGAGGATAACGGCTGTCGCCGATGCTGACTTTCACGTCACGGATACCCAGCCCAAAGGTCTCGGCCAGAACCATGGCGATGATCGTCCTGGTTCCGGTACCCAGATCCTGACTGCCCAGCCGGGCCTCGACGCCACCGTCGGGATAGACGATGACCTCGCAGTTGCTGGCGTGCCCGCGACCGCCCCAGGTGTGCATTCCCAGGCCCAGCCCTCGCTTGATCGGGCCTGCTCCACCTTCTCCCCGGGGATGCCAGTTCTCGGCCCAGCCAACCAGCTTGGCGCCGATGCTCAACTCCTGCTTGTAGACGCCCGCCATCCGACCTGTCAGATGGATGTTGCGCAGCATGAGTTCGAGCGGGTCCATTTCGATCCTGGCAGCCGTGTCTTCGAGGGCCGCCATCGTGATCAGGCAGCCCTGGGGGTGATTCGGAGCCCGCCAGGCGCGAGCCGAGGCTGTGTTGGTGGGGACGGCAATGTGCAGTTTCCTGACATTGGGAATCTCGACCACGTAGGGGAGAGGAGGATTACCGGCTCGTGACACTCCTCCCGTTCCCCAGGACTCCGACTCCCAGGCGGTCAGTTCACCTTCTCTCGTACATCCAACCTTCACCCTGGCATAGGCGGAAGGCCGATCGCCGGCGACTGCAATCTCTGCATCGCGGAGGAGCATCATCTTGACGGGTGCCTTGGCTTCACGAGCCAGCTGTGCACATTCCACGCCCCAGCGGTCGACGCCGAACTTGCTGCCGAAGCCTCCGCCCATGTACTGGGTGATGACTCTGACGTTGGCGGCGGGGATTCCCAGCCCTTCCGCAAACTGAGGCGGGAGGCCCGAGACGTTCTGGGTCGAACACCAGGCGGTCAGATGCTCATCGTCCTCCCATTCGCAGACCTGACCGTGAGGCTCGAGGCAGCAGTGGGCAATCTTGGCCAGCCCGTAGTACCCCTCCATGACGACATCCGCGTCGGCCAGGGCCTGATCCGGATCGCCCGTCGTCTGGGCCTCCCCGGGACTGACCTCGGGCGCGTTCTCCTTTTGTTCCTCACTGACAAAGTGGGACAAGACCTCAAAATCGATCTCAATCGCCTCCAGAGCATCTTGAAGGGCGGCTTCACTGGTGGCGGCCACACTCACGATCTCATCCATCTCCCACTTGATCTCGCTCCCTGCGTCCTGAATCACGCGAACCGCCTTCACTTCCGGCATGGACTTCGCGCTGGAAACATCCAAGCGGGTGATTCGGGCGTGAGCATGGGGACAGCGAAGAATGCCACCAAACAGCATTCCGGGACGGTTCACATCATAGGTGTACTTGGCCTCACCGGATACCTTTACGGGTCCGTCCAGGCGCGAGATATTCCGGCCGATGAGTGATCTTTTCGAGATATCGGGCCACGAGTACTCAGCCATTCGTCACCTCCTCCTCGAGCAGGTCCGCCAGCGCGTCATGGATTCCCACATAGGTACCGCAGCGGCACAGATTCCCGCTCAGGCCCTTTTTCAAGTCATGCCTGGATGGTTGCGGATGCTTGTCCAGCAACGCCTTGCTGGCGACGATGAAGCCGGGTGTGCAGAATCCACACTGGGAAGCGTCGTGATCCACAAAGGCTTGCTGGACGGGATGCAGGTTGGTCGAGGATCCAACCGAGGCCACGGTCTCGATCCTACTTCCCTGAGCATCGATGGCCAGGACCGAGCAGGCGTACACGACCTTGCCGTCCAACAGGACCGTGCAGGCCCCGCAGGTACCGCGATCACAAACTCGCTTCGCGCCTGTCACGTCGAGGTCATTGCGGAGGGCGTCGAGCAGTGTGATCCTGGGCTCTACTTCGAGGGAACGGTTCCTTCCGTCTACTTGGAGAGTAATGGAAACCGGGGCAGGTCCGGCGAGCTCATCCGCGGCCGCAGCCGCGACCGTCGAAGCAGCTCCTGCTACCAGGCTCCCGGTCAGGGCCCCGGCCGCGCCGGTTCTGAAAAAATCACGGCGGGAGTAACCGGGCTTCTCCTTCCCGTCCCTCTTGTTTTCCGACATTGATCCTCCTCGGTGAAAGCCTGGCAGATGCGGTCGAAGTAACACAAGCTGCTAGCTGGCGAGTCCTCGCCTCACTATACTTGGTGAAGCCTAGAACCACAAATCGGGAAGAAGGAGGTTGCCGGGAGGCAGGGTCAGGACGACCAGATGGAGGGCGAAATCACTTGGAGTGTGAGTTCTTTCTCATCTGGTGCCGTCGCTTGCGGCGGAGCTTTCCCCGTCTTTTTCTTTTCTTCTTTAGAACACTACCCATTTAACTTCTCTCACGAACAAGGCAGAATAGCCTGGAGGTATCTATCCTAATCGAAAACAACGCCCCCTGTGAAGTCGCGCGCTCCCCGCGGGGGGCGAGTGCGGCTTATGCGGCTTATTTGCAAGACAAGAAAGGAGGTAGTCAATGGATCCACAAGACTACATCGATTTGAAAAAGCTGAAGATTCCGAATCTGAGTCAGCTGAAGATTCTTCCGCTGGTTGCGGTCTTCCTGGTTGCGATTCTCCTCTTTACCGCCTGGTATCAAGTGGAAGCGGACAGTGAAGGAGTTGTTCTCAGGCTGGGGAAGCTCTCCCGGAAAATGGGCCCCGGACTACACCTGAAAATGCCTTTTGGTATCGAAAACGTCTACATTGTCCCGTCCCAACGCCAGCTCAAGGAAGAATACGGCTTCAGAACCGAGATACCGGGAACAAGAACCCGCTATTCGGGTCTCGATTACCCGCAAGAATCTCTGATGCTGACCGGCGATCTCAACATTGCCGATGTGGAGTGGAGTGTTCAATATCGGATCTCCGAGCCCTTCAAATATCTCTTTAAGGTGAGAAATGTTCGCGCCACGTTTCGAGACATGACTGAAGCTGTCATGCGAGAAATCGTGGGCGACAGGACTGTGAACGAGGTCCTGACCGTGGGTCGAACCGAGCTGGCCCAGGCCGTCGAAGACGGGCTTCAGGAACTGTGCGACGATTACGAAACCGGTCTCCGAGTGGTCCAGGTCATCCTCCAGGATGTAACACCGCCGGACACGGTCAAGCCCTCCTTCAACGAAGTCAACCAGGCCCAGCAGGAGCGTGAGAAGCTGATCAACCAGGCCAGGGGTGAGTACAACCGGGATATTCCCCGGGCTCGAGGCGAGGCAGAGCAGCAGATCAGCCAGGCACAAGGTTACGCCGTCAACCGGGTCAACCGAGCCAGGGGTGAGGCCTCCCGCTTCGACCAGCTCTATGCGGAATACCGCCGGGCTCCTGAAGTGACGAGACGGCGCATCTACATCGAAACCCTGAATCGGGTCCTGCCCAAGGTGGGACGAAAGCTGATCATGAACAAGGATGCTCAAAACATCGTGCCGCTGCTGCAACTCGGAAAGGAGGGGACAGGACAATGAAAACCAGTGTTTTGTTACTTCTCATCTTCATCATCGGGGCCATCGTCTTGTGGAATGGTCTTTTCGTCGTGGACGAAACCCAACAAGTCGTGATCACCCGGTTTGGAAGGCCGATCGGGGACCCGATCCTGGAACCGGGCCTTAACTTCAAGTGGCCCATGGTGGACCAGGCTCACTTTTTCGACAAGCGATTTCTGGAATGGGACGGGGACAGCGACCAGGCAACGACCAGAGACAAGAGGTTTATCTGGGTCGATACCTATGCGCGCTGGAGGATTGCCGACCCCAGGCTCTTTCTGGAGTCCCTGCGAGATGAGGGAACAGCCCAGACCCGGCTCGACGACATCATCGACGGGGCCACCAAGAAGGCTGTTGCCAGGCACAATCTGGTTGAACTCGTCCGTTCCACCAACCGAACGGTCACTCCGGATCCCAGTTTGCCGGAATCGGAGATAACGGAACTGGACCCGATTGAGAAAGGGCGGAAAGAGATCATGGCCGAAATTCTGATGACCTCGGCCGCGGATACCAAGGTTCTTGGCATCGAAGTGATTGACGTTCGCTTCAAGAGCATCGACTACGTAGACGAGGTTCGGGCCAACGCCTACCAGCGCATGATTGCTGAACGGCAACGAATTGCCGAGAGGTACCTCTCCGAAGGACATGGGGAAAGCGCACGGATCCGTGGAGAAAAAGAGCGCGAGCTCAAGCAGATTGAATCTGAAGCCTACCGCAGATCCCAGGAGCTGATCGGTGAGGCTGATGGAGAGGCTACGTCGATCTACGCTGCTGCCTACAACAAGGATCCGGACTTTTATCAATTCTTGAAGACAATGGAATCCTATGAGGATGCCCTGGACAAGGAGTCGTGGTTGATCCTCTCCACGGACAGCGATTTCTTCAAGTTCCTGGACAGTTCCCGAGGGCGGTGATAGCGGGTTCTCAGGGCCCTGTTTCGAGAAACGTGTGGGCTTATGCTGCTGACTGAGCGATCCAACCCCGACACCCAGAACATCGACCAGCGCTCTACGGTCGGGATTCTGAAATTAATCAACCGGGAAGACGCCCAAGTCGCTGCCGCAGTCGAGCAGCAACTGGAGTCCATCGCCCGCGTCATCGACATCGTCGTCTTGCGGCTGGAAGGTGACGGGCGGCTTTTCTATGTCGGCACCGGGAGCAGCGGTCGCCTGGGCCTGCTCGACGCCGTCGAGTGTCCTCCCACCTTTGGAACACATCCCAGGCTGGTACAGGCGATCCTGGCCGGAGGCCCTGGGGCCGCTGTCGGCTCGGTTGAAGGGGTAGAAGACGACCAGCCGCGCGGTGCGCGGGATCTTGTGCGGGCCGGTGTGACATCCCGAGATGCGGTGGTCGGAATCACGGCCAGCGGGTGCACGCCCTACACCGTGGGAGCTATTCAGAAGGCGGCTCAGCAGGGCGCCTTCACGGCGTCCATCTCGTGCAACGAGGACTCGGAGATCTCCGGCCTGGTCGACGAGGCTATCGAAGTGGTATGCGGCCCGGAAGTCGTGGCCGGTTCCACCCGTCTGAAAGCGGGCACGGCTCAAAAGATGGTTCTGAATATGATCAGCACGGCAACCATGATCCGCCTCGGAAACGTCTACTCGAGCCTGATGGTGAATGTAAACCTGTCCAACCGCAAGCTGATCAAGCGCGGCATCCGGATCGTCGCAGAAGCGGCAAAGACCTCCCTGGAAGAGGCGGAGAAGGCTCTCAAGGAGACGGGCGACGTGAGATCGGCGATCGTCATGATCGCACTGAATTGTACGGCAGATGAAGCCCGCGGCCTGGTGTCGCAGTCAGCAAGGCTCAACGAGATCCTGAAAGAGGGGAAACGCCGGGACGCCCCGCGTCCTTGAAGCTTGGCAGTCCGTGGCTGCTAGGTAGGGAGTACTAATTGAAAGCCCGAGATGAGAAGAAGCCACTGGCGGCCCGGACCCCGGATCCGGCCAGCCCGCTAAGAAAATACTTCGACGAAGTCGCAATCGGAGACGACTACACAACTTCTGCTCGGACGATCACCGAGGCAGATGTCGTGAACTTCGCGTGCCTGACAGGTGATTTCTACTACCTTCACGTCGATCGGGAAGCAGCCCGCAAGTCTCCGTACGGCCGGAGAATCGCACACGGGTGCCTTGTCTTTTCGGTGGCCACCGGGCTGATGGTGTCCAGTCGGCCTGGCCCGGTGGTGGCAAACTACGGCTCGGACAAGCTTCGTTTTGTTCGTCCTGTATTCCTGGGAGACACGATACGCGCCCGCCTGGAATGCGTCCACAAGCGAGCCCGGGCGAAACCGCTAAGAAACCAACCGGTTGGAGTGGTGGATTGGAAGATTCGAGTCCTGAATCAGAATGACGAGCTGGTTGCCGCCTGGATCTTCAAGACACTCGTCTTGTACAGCCAGTGAGCGACGACCGAAAAACCAACTCAGGGTGAAGTCCAAACGGGCGAGACCTGTGCCCGGGAATGCCCAAATACCAGTGTTCCAGCTCTCTTTACCGGCAGGGATCAAGCTGTCCTTAGCGGACAATCTTGCGATAGTGATCACTGTCTCGTTTTGGCATAGTGGCCTAGCCCGGATTATGCAAGAGATCTGAATCCGAGTGAGATTTGGGTCCAGGAAAAAAGCCGTAGCTCTCTGATATAAAAGGGTTTACATAAAAACAACCCTAAACAGGAGCTACGGCTATGTTGAAAACAGTCTGCCAGAATACCCTGCCATTTCACAGCCACAGAGACATCACAGCTCGTTTTGATGGGGGGAGCCTCACTTCCGACGCAGGATGGTTGTTGTTTGGATCGCTGGATCGGCAACATCGATTGTGCGAGGGCTTCAGTTCGTGTATTGCGGAAAGCCGGGACCGACGCTACATTCGTCATGACCTGTTGAAGTTGATCCGACAACGAGTGTTGCAGATCGTGGCCGGCTACGAAGACTGTAATGACGCCGATACGCTGCGCTCGGATCCGATGCTCAAGACAGTCTGTGATCAGTTGCCCGAGAGCGATCCCGATTTGGCCACCCAGCCGACTTTCTCCCGCTTGGAGAACTCCGTCACCAAGAAGGATCTGATGCGTCTGAGCCGGTGGCTGCTACGCCGTTATGTGCGCTCCCTGAAGAAGAGACGTCCCGCCAAGATCATCCTGGATCTGGACAGTACCGACGACCACACTCACGGCCAACAGGAGTTCGCCTTCTACCACGGGTATTACCGAAACCACATTCTGCATCCTTTGCTGATCTTCGATGCCGCCACGGGAGACCTGGTCTGTGCCGTGTTGAGACCTGGCAACAAGGGGGCTGCCTCTCACATCGTGCCCATTCTGAAGCGCGTCGTGGAGGCCATCCGACAAGCAGTGGGGACGGATGTCGAGATTGAGATTCGGGCCGACAGCGGCTTTGCCACGCCTCGGCTCTACGAGTTCTGTGAAGGTGAAGAGAATCAACTCCAATATGTCATTGGGTTAAGTCGCAACCCTCGCCTGCAGCGAGTGGTCGAGCCCCTGCTGGATTCGACTCGGGAAAGGTTCGTTGAGCGGGAGGAAAAACAGCGTCAGTTTGACGAGTTTCTTTATCGAGCCAACAGCTGGGATCGATCCCGTCGCGTCATTGTCAAAGTGGAGGTCGATCAGCGCGGGATCAATCGTCGCTTTGTGGTCACCAACCGGGACGATCTCTGCTCCCAATCACTTTATGACCACTACACCGACCGAGGGCAGACCGAGAACTTCATCAAGGCCTTTAAGAATCATCTGAGCATGGACCGACTCAGCTGTCATCGATTCCTGGCCAACCAGTTTCGACTCCTCCTGCATGCACTGGCTTACCAGATGTTCGTGCGCCTGCGCGACTATCTGCACGGAACCCCCTGGCACAAGCTCGAAATCGAAACCTTACGTCGTCGTGTCCTCAAGATCGGGGCCCGGATCCGACAAACCACTCGACGCATCTGGGTCCATCTTTCCTCAGCCTTTCCCGAACAACCCCTCTTTCACCTCGTCTTGAGTCGCCTGAACTCCAGCTAGCTTCTCCCAGTTCCCCGAAAAACCGCTTCCGACACTCATCCAGGCCCAGATCTGTCTGAAATTCACTCCCCCAACCACTCAAACGCCTCGCCAACCGATATTCTTCGCAAATCCGCCTGTCACAACTGCCCGCTTCCGAGTTGGGCCACTTCTCGAGCCCTTTTTCAACAGCGGATTACGGTTCTTGCATAATCCGGGCTAGAATTAGGTTTGTAATGCGACAGTGTCCCCAGTGCAACGAGCTTATCCAGGATGCGGCGGTCCACTGCAGGTTCTGCCGGCATGACGTCACTCCGACCATTGCCAGCTCTGAGAAATGGACCGAGTTTGGAGAGACGTTTCACGGACTCTCGGCTGCCAGGCAGCAAATGACGTGGGACGAGTTGGTACCTGCTGACCAGGTCTATGTCCAAAAGGTTCTGGGAATTGTCCCTCCCAAGTTGCCGGGAATCCGGGAAGCCCTGGCTGATCTGAGAGAAAGTCGAAAGGCACGGAAATCGAATAACTTTTCGGGCTTTGTCGTGCTCGCAAGTTTCTCCTTGCCGATTATCCTAGGCGCTTATTTTCTGCTCCCCGTGATTCAAGGTCCAGTCCATCCTTCTGCGGATGGCACAGTCCGGGCCCTGTCAACTTCGGAGAGAATTGACGAGGCGATCGACGAGGCAGTCAAAACTGTGACCGCGCTGCTGGCAGAGTTCAGCGGGGCGGCCACCGACACCTTCTCGGCCACGGCCGTGGATGTTGCCTCCGAGACCCAACCGGCAGCCTTCCAGCTCCCTCTGGATACGCCTCCGAGCCCCTAACACCCGTGGTGGAAACTCCCGCGGACTAGTAGAGCAGCCGCTCAAGTGCTCACTTTCAGGGAGTACTCCATCAGCTCTCGAATCCGGTCCAGCCCAGAGAGCAGATAGTCGCGTGGGAGACCGAAACTGATCCGGAGAAAACTGTCCAAGCCGAAGTGATCACCCGGCACGATGAGCACTCTCTTGTCCTGGATGAGCCGCTCCACGAACTCTGCCGAGTTGATCTCGGCATGATACCGAACGAAGGCAATGGCGGCTGCCTGGGGAGGAACTACGGAAAAAAGCCCGTCCTGACTCTCCATCCACTCCTCCAGGATGGCGTAGCCCTTGCGAATATAGCGGCGCGTGCGTTCAATCAGAAGGGGCCGCACTTCAGGAGAAAGGGCGATGGCGGCCAGTTGATTGGAGAGCATGGAGGCAGACAGGGTCGTGTACTCATGTCGGGCCCAGATTTCATCGACCAGCGGAACCGGTGCAACAACCCAGCCCAGCCGCAGCCCCGGCAAGCCGTACGCTTTGCTCACACTTCCGGTGGCGATCACCCGTTCGTAACCACCGAAAAAAGAGGGGGTCTGCTGCTCCCGGAGCCTCTCGGCTCCGGCATAAACTTCATCCGCCAGGATCCACGCACCACAGCGATCCGCCACCGCAATGATCTCCTCCATCTCATCCGCAGTGAGGATGTACCCCGTCGGGTTGTCGGGATTGCAGATCGCAATTAACTTGGTGTTCGAGGAGGCCATGCAGCAACCGGGTAGATGGTTTACAGATTAGACCGGGTACATGGTTTACAGATTCAAGGATAGATTTTCCATTCTCTCCAATCAAAGCGGGCCAGCAAGACATGGCCCAGGTAGATGCTATAGATAGCGTCGTCGATTTCCTCCAAACCGACGCATTCACCGTTGAGCGTGTTACTTAGCCCGGATTATGCAAGAGATCTGAATCCGAGTGAGATTTGGGTCCAGAAAAAAAGCCGTAGCTCTCTGATATAAAAGGGTTTACATAAAAACAACCCTAAACAGGAGCTACGGCTATGTTGAAAACAGTCTGCCAGAATACCCTGCCATTTCACAGCCACAGAGACATCACAGCTCGTTTTGATGGGGGGAGCCTCACTTCCGACGCAGGATGGTTGTTGTTTGGATCGCTGGATCGGCAACATCGATTGTGCGAGGGCTTCAGTTCGTGTATTGCGGAAAGCCGGGACCGACGCTACATTCGTCATGACCTGTTGAAGTTGATCCGACAACGAGTGTTGCAGATCGTGGCCGGCTACGAAGACTGTAATGACGCCGATACGCTGCGCTCGGATCCGATGCTCAAGACAGTCTGTGATCAGTTGCCCGAGAGCGATCCCGATTTGGCCACCCAGCCGACTTTCTCCCGCTTGGAGAACTCCGTCACCAAGAAGGATCTGATGCGTCTGAGCCGGTGGCTGCTACGCCGTTATGTGCGCTCCCTGAAGAAGAGACGTCCCGCCAAGATCATCCTGGATCTGGACAGTACCGACGACCACACTCACGGCCAACAGGAGTTCGCCTTCTACCACGGGTATTACCGAAACCACATTCTGCATCCTTTGCTGATCTTCGATGCCGCCACGGGAGACCTGGTCTGTGCCGTGTTGAGACCTGGCAACAAGGGGGCTGCCTCTCACATCGTGCCCATTCTGAAGCGCGTCGTGGAGGCCATCCGACAAGCAGTGGGGACGGATGTCGAGATTGAGATTCGGGCCGACAGCGGCTTTGCCACGCCTCGGCTCTACGAGTTCTGTGAAGGTGAAGAGAATCAACTCCAATATGTCATTGGGTTAAGTCGCAACCCTCGCCTGCAGCGAGTGGTCGAGCCCCTGCTGGATTCGACTCGGGAAAGGTTCGTTGAGCGGGAGGAAAAACAGCGTCAGTTTGACGAGTTTCTTTATCGAGCCAACAGCTGGGATCGATCCCGTCGCGTCATTGTCAAAGTGGAGGTCGATCAGCGCGGGATCAATCGTCGCTTTGTGGTCACCAACCGGGACGATCTCTGCTCCCAATCACTTTATGACCACTACACCGACCGAGGGCAGACCGAGAACTTCATCAAGGCCTTTAAGAATCATCTGAGCATGGACCGACTCAGCTGTCATCGATTCCTGGCCAACCAGTTTCGACTCCTCCTGCATGCACTGGCTTACCAGATGTTCGTGCGCCTGCGCGACTATCTGCACGGAACCCCCTGGCACAAGCTCGAAATCGAAACCTTACGTCGTCGTGTCCTCAAGATCGGGGCCCGGATCCGACAAACCACTCGACGCATCTGGGTCCATCTTTCCTCAGCCTTTCCCGAACAACCCCTCTTTCACCTCGTCTTGAGTCGCCTGAACTCCAGCTAGCTTCTCCCAGTTCCCCGAAAAACCGCTTCCGACACTCATCCAGGCCCAGATCTGTCTGAAATTCACTCCCCCAACCACTCAAACGCCTCGCCAACCGATATTCTTCGCAAATCCGCCTGTCACAACTGCCCGCTTCCGAGTTGGGCCACTTCTCGAGCCCTTTTTCAACAGCGGATTACGGTTCTTGCATAATCCGGGTTAGGAACAGGGATCGTGATTTGAGTTTGATCCGGCCGATCTTGTTTACCTTACGAACCAGAAAGTGAGCCGGGTACTCGAGTTGAGGTGGTTGATGGGGATAAGGCCTTGAGGAAGGTCTGTATAGATCCGAGGGCGTTCTTCCGTCCAGCGCCTGGTGAGGTCGTTTCTGATTGTAGTAGCGCTGGAAGCGATCAAAGCGTTGCTGCTGAGCCGGCAGGGTGCCAGCAGCGGGGCGAGTGGTTTCTGCCTTGAGGGTGCGATGCATGCGTTCATGACGGCCATTCTGCTGCGGTTGACCTGGTTGGATTCGCAGCGGCTGGATTCCCAGCTTGATCCACCACACAGCCAGACGTGAGAGACCACATAAGGCGGTAGAGGAAAAGGGTGCCCCGTTGTCAGTGAGGATCTGTTGAGGTAAACCGCAGCGACGAAACAGTTGCTCGAAGACAGGCATTGCACCCGTGTGTTGAGTCGAAGTCTTGGCACTACAGGCCAATAGATAACGGCTGTAGGGATCGAGGATCGTCAAGGGATAACACCACTGCCCGTTGCCGGTTTTAAACTCTCCCTTGAAGTCGGCCGTCCAGACATCGTTACAGTTTCGGATTTCGACGATAGGCCGCCCCGGGTGGGCCCAGCGCCGGCGCCGGCGCCGGGGCTTGATCAGTCCATGACGTTTGAGGATTTCCCCGGCAGTTGAGAAAGCTGGAAGAGGTAACTGTGGACGAAGCTTCTCTAAGTGCTGAATGATCTTGACTGGCCCCCAAGTGGGATGGCGTTTGCGCAGCTGCACAATCTCCCGCTCCAGCTCTGGCGGGGTCTTGTGAGGACAGTAGTGGGGAATTCGAGAGCGATCCGTCAGTCCCTCCAGGCCTTCTTGCTTGTACCGATTCCACCACTTGTAGGCTGTTTGACGGCTCACCCCATACCGTTTGCTCAGCTCACTGAGTGTGTACATTCCAGCTTTCACATCCATAACAAAACGAAACCGTTGTTCCACAGCTTGGGTCTCCAGCCAGGGCATAGGGCCTCTCCTTTCCTGCCCTATGCTCTAACTCCACTGTGTAAACCATGTACCCGGTTTGTTTTGTAAAGGATGTACCCGGTCAGTACCCCAGGTCCTTCAACTGGTCCAGGTCAGGAGCCCAGTCCCAGTCCTCTCGCAACCGGAACGTCTTGATGGAGTAAGCATGGTTTCGCGCGATGCCCCACACCTGCATGTAGTTGGGCAGCATAACAACCACTTCGTCACCCGCTGAGAGAATGGTCCTGGTGCTGATGTAGTTGGCCTCGATCGCACCTACAGTGACTAGTACGTTGGCTGGCGCTGCTCCCTGGTACATTGCGGCAATGTTCTCTCGCAGGGAAGGAATTCCGTTCACATGGGGGTAATTCAGCTCGGTGCTCAAGAGCTGTTCGAGACAGTCCGGGCGGGCTGCCACCAGTTCTTCCAGACGGACTGGATGAACGCCACTCTCCGATAAGTTGAACTCCACCTCCTGCTCGTGCTTGGACATCATTCTTTCCATCACAAAAGGCTGGAATCCAGACATATTAACTCCTCTCGCAGGGCCTCTTCTTCCCGGGTTGCAATCGGACCGTGGAAGGTGGGATTGTGTGTCACACTAGCGCGGGTTCGGTGGTCTCTTCTATGGGTTCGATTGTGAAACCGGTGAATCCATAGATTGCCGAGAGAACTGGACTCATCAGGTTGAAGAAACAGAACGGCAAGTAAGAAAAGGTAGCCACGGACAGAGTCTGTGCCATGAAAGCTCCGCAGGTGTTCCAGGGCACCAGCGGCGAGGTCAGGGTTCCCGCGTCCTCGAGGCAGCGAGACAGGTTCTTGGCTTTCAACCCCCGTTTCCGAAACTCGGCGCGGTACATTCGGCCTGGAACCACAATGGAAATGTACTGATCGGAAGCGATGATGTTCATTCCTATGCTGGTGGCCAGTGTCGAAAAGACGAGAGAGCCGGCACTCTGCGCCCGCGACAGAATACTCTCGGCAATCACCTGAAGCATTCCAGTCTTTTCCATCACCCCTCCAAATACCATGGCCGAAAGTATCAGCCAGACGGTGTCCAGCATGCTTTGCATCCCGCCGCGGGTCAGCAGCTCGTCAATCTGGCCATTCCCTGTGCTGGAGGTGTAGCCGGCAAACAGAGCCGTCCAGGAGCCTTTCAAGAGACCAAGAAAACTCCCCAGTTCCGGCTGGTCCACAAACTGAAGCACGACGCGTTGTTGAAATAAACAGGCGAACACACCTCCCAGCAGGGCACCGATCATAAGGGCCGGAAAGGCAGGCGTTTTCCTCATCACCAACAGCAGCACGATCCCCGGTGGAATGAGCAGATGCGGACCAATGTCGAAGGAGGAGGAGAGAGTTGCCATGACCTCCTGAAGGCCCTCGCCGGCCACTCTTGTCTCGGCACGCAAACCCAGAATTGTGAAGATGACGAGAGAGATGAAGATGGTCGGAACCGTGGTCCACAGCATGTGACGTATGTGGGTAAACAGTTCGGTTCCCGCCATTGCCGGAGCCAGGTTCGTGGTGTCGGAAAGGGGCGAAAGCTTATCTCCAAAGTAAGCTCCGGAAATGATCGCCCCGGCCACAATCGGCAAGCTCAAATCCAGGGCTCCAGCGACTCCAACAAGCGCGATTCCAATGGTACTGACGGTGGTCCAGGAGCTGCCGGTTGCAAACGAGATCAGGGCGCAGATCGCACAGGCAGAGGCAAAAAAGAAGGTCGGGCTCAGTATCTGCAATCCCCAGTAGATGAGAGCCGGTACAATGCCAGAGAGAATCCAGGTTCCGATCAGAGAACCAACCACCAGCAGGATCAGGATCGCTCCCAGGGCCAGGGAGACTCCCTTGACCATCCCCTCTTCCAGTTCCTTCCAGGTATAGCCGTTACGAATTCCCAGTAGAACGCCCACTGCGGCAGAAAGGATGAGCGCTATCTGGTTTGGCCCGTAGGAGGCGCCTTCTCCGAAAAAGTACACCGCGAACGCCAGCAGCACAATCAAGAAAAGAACCGGCAGAAGGGACTGGTAGAGCCCGGGACGGGAGGGCGGTCTAGTACTCACTTCGGCGAACTATACCAGCGCCTCTATTGGATTCACAAACTCTTGCTGCAGTAGCTCCCCACCCTGTATTCAGGCTGGGAATAGTTCAGAAACTACTCGATTCCAATTGGTCTTTCCGTTAAAACAGTCACGTGCTCCCTTCCACCAGTTCGATGGAGTCGTAGCGGGAGCACTAGCCGTGGGCCTTTGATCCACGGGCTGCTAAGGCTTGCTGATGTCCTGTCATTGCTTCCGTATCTTCCAACCGACCCGTCTTGTCCAGATTGTCCTACTTCTCAGCAATGGCTCGGTGCTGGCTCAGTCACAGCTTCAGTCCCCAATGGTGAGTGACAGGCCCGGCATCTACTGCGGTGCCCAGACGGTTGGAAAAGGTGTTTTTCACGTCGAGACGGGGTTCAGCTACGACCGGACAACCGAAGCTTCTGTGAGCCTGGAAGGCTGGTTCTTTCCCATGGTGTTCCGGGTCGGCCTCATTCAAGATCTGGAACTTCGTCTCAAGACGGCCGGACCGGGGCGCGCCAGAGCAGCGATCGGAGACCTCAGCCAGACAGAATCTGGATTCTCCAGCCCCGTGGTCGAAGTGAAATGGAAGTTCCTCGATCTGGAGAAAACTCGCCTGGCGCTGCTCTTCTCAGCTGACCTGGAGGCCGGTACGAAAGCCTTCCGCCCTCACAAGACCCAGCCTGCGGTCAATTTCGCCTCCGATTTCAGCCTGGGTGATGCATATTCCCTGAACACAAATCTCGGAGTGATCTCAGCGTCGGATCCGGACACCCAGACCCGCTTTGCACAGCCCTTCTACACTGTGGCGTTGTGGCGATCCATCTCTTCGGCAGCCTCGGCCTTCATTGAGACCTTCGGCACCTATCCTCACCAGAAGGAGGGTGAGTGGCAAAACCTGATCAACGGAGGCCTGGCCTACCTGGTCAACGACGACCTTCAACTCGACGTGTCGCTGGCGCGGGGGCTGACCCGTGAGACTTCCGACTGGACACTTGCCACCGGGATTTCCCTGCGCTTCTACTGCTAATGCTTGCTTGCACCCTAACTAACAGATCTAATGCTTGCTTGCAGAAGCCCTCAAGACCTTGGCCAACTAACCAGACGTTTGGCCAGCCCTCTTGCGGGACTCGATGGCGGCAGATCCAGAGCCTGACAGCCGGCACGGACTCCTTGGTCAGAGGATCCGCGCTCGCGTTGGCGTCGCCAGGGCCGGCAGGAACTTCCGGGTCGGGTCGCGGCAGAGGCTGAGCAGTGGCAAACCTCTTTTCCACATACTCCTCCAGAATGGTCAGGAAGTCTGCGCCAATGGTGGGTCCTTTTAAGGTGGTGAAGTGGCGGCCGTCTACGTAGACGGGAGCCTTGGGGCTCTCTCCCGTACCGGGAAGTGAGATCCCAATATCTGCTTGCTTTGACTCTCCCGGACCGTTCACTACGCAGCCCATAACCGCGACCTTGAGGTCCACGACGCCAGGATAGATCTTCCTCCAGTCGCGTATTCTTCGGGAGAGGTGACTCTGGATCTCTTCGGCTAGCTCCTGGAAAAAAGTACTGGTGGTGCGGCCACATCCCGGACACGCACTGACCTGGGGAGCAAAGCTCCGGACTCCCACAGCCTGAAGAATCTGCTGAGCTACCAGAACCTCCTCGCATCGATCGCCGCCGGGCCGGGGGGTCAGACTCACACGAATCGTATCCCCCACGCCCTCAGTCAACAGCACTGCCAACCCCGAGGCACTGGCCACAATCCCCGGCGTTCCCATTCCGGCCTCGGTCAGACCCAGATGAAGGGGATAGTCACAGCGCTCACCCAGATCCCGGTAAACCTGAATCAGATCGGGCACTCTGGAGACCTTGGCGCTGATGATGATCCGATCGCCAGCCAGCCCATACTCCTGAGCCATTTCGGCCGATTGTAGCGCACTCTCCACGATCGTCTTCATCAACACCTCATTGGCATCTGCAGGTTCCGGCCGCCGGGCATTCTCGTCCATGAACCGATCCAGAAGAGCCTGATCGAGAGATCCCCAGTTCACTCCGATTCGGACCGGCTTGTCGTTGTCGAGCGCAATCTCGATCATTCTCCGAAAATTGGCGTCGCGGTGCTTTCCCATGCCCACATTGCCGGGATTGATCCGGTACTTGGCCAACTTTCCCGCACAATCCGGGAATTTCCCCAGCAGCAGGTGGCCGTTGTAGTGAAAGTCCCCTATGACGGGAGCCGGACAACCCATGTCCGAGAGGCGAGCGATGATCTCGGGGACCGCCCTTGCGGCGGCCTCGTTGTTCACCGTTATCCGAACCAGTTCCGAACCCGCCTCGGTAAGTTCGCGGATTTGCCCGACCGTTGACTCCACGTTCGCCGTGTCGGTGTTCGTCATGCTCTGAACGACCACCGGGTGTTCGGAGCCCACGGGGATTCCGCCTACCCTCGCAGTGACACTCTTTCGCCTCGCGATCATGCGAGTATTGTATCTTGATTCCAAATCCCAGATTGGGAAAGGGGGAGGCGGCTCGGGGGCGGCGGCCGTTTAAATCCTCCCGGTCGCGGCCCTGAGGCCGCCTTCCACATTTCATTCCAGATTCCAGATTCCAAATTGTTTGATAACCTTGCAACGTTCGAACATGGCAACCCTGGAACTTTTGGACGTTGGGACTTGGGAAGATGAACGAGAAACAGGAAACGAGGAAGGATAAACCAGGGACGGGGAACGAGGAACTGCTACAGCAACTCTTTGAGATCTCAAACCCGAAGGCGTTCGCCACGCTGTTCAAAACAGGCCAGGAGGAGTGGGGAGAGCCACGGGAGTTCATCCGCCGGGCAACCGCCGAGATGTCCGTGAAACTGTACGAGGAATACTACGGCGATCTGGTTCCACACAGTTTCTTCGGTCTCTCCTGTGCCGCGACAACACTGAGTCTTTTCCCTGAGGAACGTCTCTGGTGGCCCTGCGTTCAGCAGGCCTGGCTTATCGCCAATTCGCGAAAGCGCAGACCCTGGAATGGTGTCTCGGAGGAGGCCGTAACGGACCAGCCCCCGGAAGATCGCTGGAATCAGTTCGAGGAAGCGGCCTCGAACCGCCAGTTCGAGACATGTTACGCCCTGGTCCGAGGATTCCTGGGAGACTCAGAGGAACGGGACTTCTTCCGAACTCACAGCTTAAACAGCGCATTCAACGACACCGCTCACGGTGGACTGAAGTTCATTCAGCTGGCCCAGGCCTGGGAAATGGCGGAGTCACTCAACTGGGACCACTCCGAGTTGATCCTCTTTCCGGCGCTCCATTTTATCGTTCTGGGGCCCCGCCAGGATCGGCTGGCCGATCTGGCCGTCCGCGCAGAACCCTTTGAGATCTCGGAAGAGGGAGACAGTGCCGTGGTTGAGGAAGAGCTGGAGAATTTCCAAGAGGCAGTTCTCTACTCTGACGACCCGTCCGCCGCTCTCGCCGCATTGAGCCGGCTGGCGAGTCAGGGAAACACGTTTGACTCCATTCACGAAGCTCTCCTGTTGACGGCAGTCCAGGCGCTCAACAACGCCCAGATCGGCCGCTGGCTGTTCCCGGTTCGGGCGCTGCTCTACACCGATGCCCGTCAAGGTTGGACAGGCAGGACCGGGACCGGAAACCGAATCCACGGCCTGGCCGTTGCTTCGCTTCTCATTCAGGAGGCTTCTCGGAAAAGCCGCGAAGCCCGGCAGGCCCGCCCGGTGGTCGACATGGTGGAGAGCGTCTGTCCGACGGATCCCTTCGAAACTCTCCGTAGCCTGGTGAGCCATAGTGATCCGTTCGCCGCAGCAAATACAGTGCAGGCGATCCTGGGAATGGGGGACGAAGGTCGCACGCAACTGGTCCAGACTCTGGCCACTCTGGCCGCCAAGAACGATGCAAGTGTGGGCCAGGGCTACGATCTGCTCCTGGTGAAAACCTGTGCTGCGGCCCACCAACGGTCCCAGTCACAACTCAAAGACAGGTTCCTGGTCGGCTGTGCTTTCTTCCTGGGCCGTATTTTGAAGAACTACGAGCTGTTTGGCGCCTACGGGGTGAAGGGGTAGGAAAACCCTCCGTGGTCCGATCCCGAGAGTGGGAGGAGCCTCAGGGCTGCGACCGGGAGGATTTAAACGGCCGCCTCCCTGAGCCCCCTCCCACTCTCCAATCTGAAACCTGAAACCAAATGGGGGGCTCCTGATCGGCGACGCGCCACCTTCACTCCAACAACAGCGCCTCGTCTCCCCATACATAGTCCAGGTCTCCCTGCAAAGCAGCTGCCCCCCGCCGCATGTCATCCGGACAAAGCAGGCCAAAAAAAAGAAAAGCCGGGGGGTCGAGGCGCGCCGACAGCAGGCGGAGCAGCCGCTCCCGATCTCCCTGTTTCCAACCATCTAACAGATCAAGAAAGCGTCGGGCCCGCAGATACTCTGAAACCACCTGGCGTCGCTGGACTGATCGGCGACCGGGAATCGGGTAACGGGTAGCAAGGTGACTCTGCACCGGATCGCGATCGATTGCCTGCCGGACTTCCGGAAAGTCAATCCAATCGCGCCAGTGACCGGGGCCCCCGTAGTAATCCGGAGCCTGGATTTCGAGCACTCGGATCAGGGTCTTCCACCAATCTTCCCGGCTGGCCTGGCGAATCCGTGACAAGCCAGCCCTCGAGTACTCGTTAACGAGCAGAAAACGGAGTCGGAGAGGAAAACGCTTCCGGCCGGGGAGGGTGGCCGAGTCGAGAATGCGCGAGTGAAGCCCCAGGCGCAGCCACTTGAGCAGCCGTTTCCGATCGAACCGACCCTCTCGAGCGAGACTCCACCTCAGCCTTGTCGACTCATTCTCTTTCTGCTCGCTGTCTCTGAGGAGAACCGTGGCCAGCTGCCGACTCTGTCTTGTTTCCCGCAGCTTTTCCAGAGAATCGGCACGCTCGATGAGAAGATGACCCTCGGGCGTCAGGCTTACGCGCTCGATCCGGCGAGTGGTCTTCTCTCTCCGCAGAGTCATCCAGTCGAAGACATTCAGGGTAACGTGGATGCTCTTCTGTCTAACCCTCTCCAAGACGCCACTGATTTTGCCCCCGGGCAAATGCGAAGGGAATGGCCCGCTAAACAGATGCTGATAGGCAACACGGACCGACTGCTCCTGGTAAGACGGCCACTCAACCCTCAAGAGTCGGGTTTGCCCTCGCTTCCGGGACAGTTCGAGCGACAGGCTGGTCTGGAGGCGCCGAACGACGGCTTGCGCCAGCCTTCGATTCACCTGCCGAAGCAAGGGCTGGCTGAGGGGATGGATCGCGTATCGATCAAGCTGTGGCCGTCGCGACGAGATCCGGGAGAGGCGAACCGTCGTAGCGGCACCGATCCCTGTCTGCGCTGTTCCTTCCGCTTCCAGCTCACGGACCTGCCGCAGGGACAGAACCGTTTTTTGCCGGCGCCGGCTCAGTTGCAACTGAAAGCGCCCCCGACGCCTGACGGAGAAACCCACTGAGGCCCCAGCCAGGACCGAGGCGGCGGCTGTCACTTCCAGGAAGGGGAGTTTCGAGGGAACAGACCAGCCCTAGAGGAAAGACCAGTTGACGTCGATGCCGGTCTGGAGATCTCCGGACCACACCAGACGGTGAATTTGCCCTTCGCCAATGCGTGGGGCCTGTCTGGAGTCCAGGAGGTTCAGCCAGATACGCCAGCTTTCCAGCAGCGCCGAGGAAGTGGAGCTGGCTTCTACGGGAAATTCCGTGACCCAGGTGCTGCTCAACCTAGTTCCGGCTTCGACTCTTGCCAGACCCCGGACTGTTCCCTCAATTTCCACGGCCCCTTGCACCGTCCACTGAATCGCGAAGTGCCTCTCGGGTACCCGGAAGTTGCCGAGAAAGGCATTGTGCGAGAACAGGATTCGGGCCGTCAGACTGGTCTGCGGATCAAGCCGCAGGACGCCCCGTCCAGGCAACTCCACTTTCCATGGTCGTCTCAGGACGAAGCTCAGATCAACGGGTCGAGTCCGTCGAACCGCGCCTGCAGGCGAAAGACCGGCAATCAGTTTAGCCGTTCTTGCATGAAGTCGAGCTTCGATTTCCCCTCCCCGGACGAGTTCTCCGTATCCACCTTTCAGCTTCCAGTCGAATTCGGGTTTGCTCATGACGCTTGAAGGTTACAGGTTGCAGATTAGGAACCATCGACAGGGTAACAAAAACAAAGCAGCAGAACCGCGGGCGCGGGACCGCGGCGAAAATTGGTTCAGGAAAACCGTCCGTGGTCCGATCCCGAGAGTGGGAGGCGGCTCCTGCACCACTCCGGTTCTGCTAAGATTTCCGGGACCAATTGAGACCTGCTGCGTCATAAGAAGGAGGACGGGACCGGGAATGGCAAGAGAAACAATCCGAAGTACATATTCCAGGGCTGCTGAACAGACTGAGAGGGCTCTGTGCTGCGCGGTCGATTATCGAGAGTTTTTCAGCGAGTCGGATCTGGCCCACCTGCCCGAGGAAGTACTCGAGCGAAACTATGGGTGCGGTGTTCCCGCCGGGCTGCGGTCTCTGGCGGAAGGGCTGACGGTTCTCGATCTGGGCCCCGCTCTGGGACGGGACTGCTTCATCGCCGCCAGGAAGGTCGGACCATCCGGCCTGGTGTACGGGCTGGACATGAACTCAAAAATGCTGGAAAAAGCCCGTGCTTTTCAAGTAGTCGCGACGGACGGCCTCGGCTATGACAACATCCAATTCCTGAGGGGGAAGTTTGACGTCAAGATTCCGCTTCCCCCAGAAACGGTGGACGTCATTTTCTCGAATTGCGTGAACAATCTGGCCATCGACAAGTCAACGGCCTATCGTGAGATGCACCGCGTACTCAAGCCCGGCAAGAAGCTTTCTTTTTCGGACGTCGTTTCCTCCGCCCCACTTCCGGACATCCTGCGCAAGAGCAAACAGGCCTGGGCTGACTGCGTAGCTGGAGTCCTCTCTTTCCAGGAGCTCAACTCACTTCTCAAGGAAACCGGATTTCACGGAATCCAGCTCGTCACCGATTACCTCTGGCAGGATGGTCCCCACATCAGCGAGCGTTATTTCTCCGAAGCACTGCTGTCAGACGTTCATCGCAGCTCACTGGAACAAGTGAAACTCTATTCGGTGATGGTGGAGGCCTTCAAACCCGCCGTCGATCCGGGTGGAGAATGCTATTTCACAGGGCAGCAGGCCATGTTTCACGGCCCCGGCAAGGCATTCCAACTCGATGATGATCCGGATCACGTCTTCCCGGCTGGAGAGACGAAAGAGGTGTGCGAAAAGACGGCTTCGATACTGAAATCTGAGCCCTTTGCCCGCTACTTTACGGTGTTCGAGCCGGCCGGCGAAGTCGAAGCACGACTCTGCGTCCCCGGCCAGAGCTGCTGCTAGCCCGGATTATGCAAGAGATCTGAATCCGAGTGAGATTTGGGTCCAGAAAAAAAGCCGTAGCTCTCTGATATAAAAGGGTTTACATAAAAACAACCCTAAACAGGAGCTACGGCTATGTTGAAAACAGTCTGCCAGAATACCCTGCCATTTCACAGCCACAGAGACATCACAGCTCGTTTTGATGGGGGGAGCCTCACTTCCGACGCAGGATGGTTGTTGTTTGGATCGCTGGATCGGCAACATCGATTGTGCGAGGGCTTCAGTTCGTGTATTGCGGAAAGCCGGGACCGACGCTACATTCGTCATGACCTGTTGAAGTTGATCCGACAACGAGTGTTGCAGATCGTGGCCGGCTACGAAGACTGTAATGACGCCGATACGCTGCGCTCGGATCCGATGCTCAAGACAGTCTGTGATCAGTTGCCCGAGAGCGATCCCGATTTGGCCACCCAGCCGACTTTCTCCCGCTTGGAGAACTCCGTCACCAAGAAGGATCTGATGCGTCTGAGCCGGTGGCTGCTACGCCGTTATGTGCGCTCCCTGAAGAAGAGACGTCCCGCCAAGATCATCCTGGATCTGGACAGTACCGACGACCACACTCACGGCCAACAGGAGTTCGCCTTCTACCACGGGTATTACCGAAACCACATTCTGCATCCTTTGCTGATCTTCGATGCCGCCACGGGAGACCTGGTCTGTGCCGTGTTGAGACCTGGCAACAAGGGGGCTGCCTCTCACATCGTGCCCATTCTGAAGCGCGTCGTGGAGGCCATCCGACAAGCAGTGGGGACGGATGTCGAGATTGAGATTCGGGCCGACAGCGGCTTTGCCACGCCTCGGCTCTACGAGTTCTGTGAAGGTGAAGAGAATCAACTCCAATATGTCATTGGGTTAAGTCGCAACCCTCGCCTGCAGCGAGTGGTCGAGCCCCTGCTGGATTCGACTCGGGAAAGGTTCGTTGAGCGGGAGGAAAAACAGCGTCAGTTTGACGAGTTTCTTTATCGAGCCAACAGCTGGGATCGATCCCGTCGCGTCATTGTCAAAGTGGAGGTCGATCAGCGCGGGATCAATCGTCGCTTTGTGGTCACCAACCGGGACGATCTCTGCTCCCAATCACTTTATGACCACTACACCGACCGAGGGCAGACCGAGAACTTCATCAAGGCCTTTAAGAATCATCTGAGCATGGACCGACTCAGCTGTCATCGATTCCTGGCCAACCAGTTTCGACTCCTCCTGCATGCACTGGCTTACCAGATGTTCGTGCGCCTGCGCGACTATCTGCACGGAACCCCCTGGCACAAGCTCGAAATCGAAACCTTACGTCGTCGTGTCCTCAAGATCGGGGCCCGGATCCGACAAACCACTCGACGCATCTGGGTCCATCTTTCCTCAGCCTTTCCCGAACAACCCCTCTTTCACCTCGTCTTGAGTCGCCTGAACTCCAGCTAGCTTCTCCCAGTTCCCCGAAAAACCGCTTCCGACACTCATCCAGGCCCAGATCTGTCTGAAATTCACTCCCCCAACCACTCAAACGCCTCGCCAACCGATATTCTTCGCAAATCCGCCTGTCACAACTGCCCGCTTCCGAGTTGGGCCACTTCTCGAGCCCTTTTTCAACAGCGGATTACGGTTCTTGCATAATCCGGGCTAGCAGCCGGTGGTGGAAGTCCCACGGGCTGCTAGGGACCGAGTCGGTTGCGATAGTAGGTTGGGACCTCCAGGTCTCTTTCCTGATCAGGGCCCCCGTGCTCGGAAACCTCAAAGCGCCGGACCTGTGATTCGGTCGACGATCCGAAATTTCCTGGAACAGGTTGAACTTGGTCAAAACTCTCTTCCGGACAGGATTTCTCGAACCCGAGTTGATCAGAACCGGTCGCGATCACCGTGATTTTGATGTTGTCTTCAATCCCCTCGTCAAAAACGGATCCGAAAATAATGTTGGCATCCGGATGAGCTGACTCCTGGATGATGCGGCTGGCCTCACTCACCTCGTGCAGCGTGATGGATTCGCTACCCGTCACGTTGATCAGGACGCCCTGAGCACCCCGGATGGTCGTGTCCTCCAGAAGGGGACTGGAAATGGCATTCCTGGCTGCCTCCACGGCCCGGTCTTCACCCGAACCGACCCCGGTTCCCATCAGTGCCAAGCCCATGTCGGTCATGATGGTCCTGACATCTGCGAAGTCCAGATTGATCACACCGGGAACCGTGATGAGATCACTAATCCCCTGCACGGCCTGGCGAAGAACGTCGTCCGCAAACTTGAAAGCGTCGGCCAGCGAGGTACCTTCCGGGACTGTGTCCAGAAGGCGTTGATTCGGAATCGTGATCACCGTGTCCGCACATCCCTTCAGCTCTTCGAGAGCACGGTCGGCATGCAGAAGCCTCTTCTTGCCTTCGAACTCAAATGGCTTGGTGACGACCGCTACGGTCAGCGCGCCGAGCTCGGTAGCCAGACTCGCCGCTATGGGAGCACCTCCTCCTCCTGTGCCGCCGCCAAGTCCTACGGTCACGAAAACCATGTCTACGCCTTCCAGCAGCTCGATGATCTTCTCGGTGTCCTCAAGGGCGGCCTGTCGACCGATATCCGGATTGGCCCCCGCCCCCAGACCCTTGGTCAATTTGGTACCGAGCTGAACTTTCATCGGGGCGTGACACAGACGAAGAGCCTGCATGTCGGTATTCGCCGCGATAAATTCGACACCTTCAATGCCGGCCTCAATCATGCGATTCACGGCATTGCATCCCGCTCCGCCGATTCCAATCACCTTGATGCGCGCACCGTTGAGGGGGCCTTCTTCGAAGGCCAGCTTGATCGTTTTTTCATCGAAACTCAGTCGACTCACAGTTCTCTCCTTAAGCAGGTTTCAATATGTTTTTTGAGCTCCGGCCAGTTCATGAGATTGTCTCCAGGAGCCATCTCTTCATTCGATCCGTTCTCGCCTTGGACCGACCGTAGACGGGTTTCGCCCGGGTCGAAGGAACCTCTTTTCTCAGCTCGTGTGCGTAGCGAAGAAGACCAAGGGCCGTGCAGAAAGCGGGGTGATAGATGTCGTGATCCGATCCCACCAGGTTCACTGGATATCCGATCCGCACCGGCATTCTAAGGATCTTCTCGGCTCGGTCCCGAAAGCCGTCCAGCATGGCCCCGCCGCCCGTCAGCACCACACCGGTTGCAAGCTCGTTGTTCACCCCTACAGCCTGGGTGATTCTGGCCACCCGATTCAGGAGCTCGTCACAGCGTGCCTGAATGATTCGGCAAACTAGCTGCCGTTGGATCGTTTTCTCGCGACCCGAGCCAACCTCTGTAATCTCCACAAGTTCCTCGACGGGAACGCTTTCCGGGAAAACACTTCCCACCGCTTTTTTTACCTGTTCGGCCTCGGAAATCGGGGCTTTCGTTCCGATAGCTATGTCCTTAGTGATCAGGTTCCCACCCAGGGGAATGACCTCCGAGTGCCAGATGGCACCCTGGCTGTAGACAGCCAGATCCGTGGTGCCGCCCCCGATGTCGACCAGAAAGGCCCCCAGTTCCTTCTCGTCGTTGCTCAGGATCGATTCGGCAGAGGCCAGCTGTTGCATGACAACGCCATCGGCCGCCACGCCCGCCTTGTTGACGGCGTTGACGATGTTTTGAAGCACCGACGACGCCGTCACTACCAGGTGGAGATTGACTGAGAGCTCGCGACCGTACATGCCTTTGGGATCGTCAATCCCGTCCTGGCCGTCGACTTTGAATTTCTGGGTCAGAACATGGATCACCTCGTACCCATCGGCGATCTCCATCTCCCGTGCGGCGGCTATGGAGCGCTGGATATCCTCGGAGGTGATCTCATTGTTGCGCCCCCGCACCTCGGTCGTCCCGGACCGATTCACTCCCCGTAGATAAGAGCTTCCGAGACTCACATAGGCGGATTCCACAACCGTTTTGGATCGCTCTTCGGCCAACTCCAGGGCTGCTCGAATGCTGTCAATGGTCTCTGACAGATTGATGACAATCCCCTTGCGAAGACCCGCGGAGGGCACGGTTCCTGAGCCCAGTACTCGCAGCCTTGGCGCGTCGGCCGCAGCGACTACTGCACAAATTTTGGTTGTCCCGATATCAATTCCGGCAATCAGTCGGTGCTTTCTTCCCATAGCGAGGTGACCTAATCCGAATCCTGAACTTCCACCGGCGACCGATCCTTCCCTCTTGGAGTGTGGATGATGATTCGATTGTCGAACGTCACATCGATCCAGTCGATTCTCCCGTGCTTGCTCTTCACTTCCTGAACCAGATCCATCCGGGAGATGAAGGTCTCGTACCGCCTCAGGAAATCGCCTTCACCCAGGAGCACCGGGACTGGTTCCCGGGAGGGGATCACCTTGACCCGGCTGACGTCGCCGACGTCTACCTCGGAAATACTTCCACTGTAGTCCTGATCCCCTGCGTCCAATTCATCGAGGATGCGACGATAGACCTGCATGCGCCGGGTGTTGGAGGCCCGAGCCCCCTCAACAGGCGGGCTCAGCAGCCCTTTCACGATGGGCCTGTCTAGGTACTGAAACCCGGGCCCGAAGGGCGCCAGGGCAACACCTTCCGGATCGACGATTGTCAGTTCCCCGTCGATGGCCGCCACGGCTTCAGGAGTCCGCTCCTGCACATAAACCTCGAGCTGATTCGGCAGCCTTCTTCGAACCACGGCTGACCGCACCCAGGCCTCTGATTCAACCCTTTCGCGTATTTCTGAGAGCCTCACGGTCAGAACATTGGTCGAGACAACATGTTGCACAAGTTGTTGAAGGCGGCCTTCGTCGGCATGTTCGAGCCCCCGGAAAGTCACCGTCTGCAAATGAAAGGTTCGGGCGGACGTGGTCAGATCGTTAAACAGGAGGACTCCGTAGAGGACGGTTGAGACGAGAGCAACAACCAGAGCTACGCGGGCGGTCAGGCGAGCCGCCCTCCTCAAGTTTTCACGATTGCGGTTTTTGGTCGTTGTCTTAGCCAAGAAACTCATCCCCCACCTTCCAGACGTCCCCTGCACCCATCGTGACGACGAGATCACCCGGCTTAGTCTCCTGCTCCAGGATGCGAACCATGGCGGCCGGCTCCTCGACCAGGGTGGCTTCGCGGCTCCTGCGAATCCGATCCACAAGCTCCTTGGAATCGACTCCGGGAATCGGCTCCTCTCCGGCGGCATAGATTCCCATGACGAAAAGCCGGTCTGCGGCTTCAAAGCAATTCCCCATCCGATCCATCAGGTATTCCGTCCGGCTGTATCGGTGGGGCTGGTATACGACGATGGTCCTTTGACCGAATTCTCCCAGGCTGTCCAGCGTGGCTCGGATCTCCGTAGGGTGATGTCCATAGTCATCGATCACGGCGACTCCGTCTCGTTCACCTTTGAACTGCTGGCGCCTTTCGGTCCCCTGAAAGCAGGCCAGAGCCTCGGCCACCCTCTCAAAAGGGACTTCCAACCGTAAACCGATGGCAACTGCCGCCAGAGCATTCTGGACGTTGTGTCTACCGGGAACATGAAGCTCCGCTCTGCCCAGTTCCCGTCCTCCGTGGAAACAGGTGAAAGCGGTGCCGAAAGCCTTAGTTTCCAAGTGTTTCGCCGACACGTCGGCGTCTTCATCCAGGCCGTAAGTTAACACTCGACGGTGAACTTTTTTGATGAGATCCCGGAGCCCGGGATCGTCCCGGCAGGCGATGACAAGGCCGTAGAACGGAACCGAGTTCATGAACTGCAGAAACGCATTCTCTAGATCTTCCAGATCCCGATAAACGTCCATATGGTCCGCATCAATGTTGGTCACAATCTTGAGAACAGCCGGCACGTTCAGAAAGCTTCGATCACTCTCGTCTGCCTCGCACACCAGATGGGGCCCGGAGCCCAGAACAGCGTTGGTCCCGAGATTGGTCAGGCGCGCTCCCACGATGGCAGTGGGGTCGAGACCGACCTCCTTCAAGAGGGTGGCAATCATGGCAGAGGTCGTTGTCTTCCCATGGGTTCCTGAAACGGCGATTCCAACCCTGTATCGCAGGAGCTCGGCCAGCATTTCGGAGCGGTGAAGAACCTGAAGCCCTCTTCTCCGTGCGGCTTCGAGTTCGACATTGTCCCCTGAAATCGCACTCGAGACGACCAGCAGGCCTGAGTCCGGGAGGTTCTCTTCCCGGTGACCGATCTCGACTCGGACTCCAAGGCCCCGAAGGCAATCGAGCACCTCTCCCTCCTGCTGATCGGAACCGGAGACTTGAACATGGCTCTGGGCCAGGATCCGGGCCAGTCCACTCATGCCGATTCCACCGATCCCCACGAAATGAACCGGGCCCACACGATGACCTGCAAAGAAGCTGGAATCGCTCATTGACAAAGATCCTGCACCAGGTCGGTGATGCGCTCAGCGCTGTCGGGCCTGGCCAGGCGCCGGGAGGCCTCAGCCATTCGCTGAAGCCCGGTTCGATCCGAGTTGAGTTGAGCGAGAAGACGTGCCAGCCCCTTGCCATCCAACTCGGTCTGTTCCTTGACCAGGGCGGCTCCTCGCTGCTCGAGGGAGAGCGCGTTCTTTCGTTGATGATCATCTGCTGCGGTTAGAAGTGGAATCAAGATTGAGGCTCGCCCGGATGCTGTAATCTCGGCCACGGTAGAGGCCCCGGCCCTGGAAATCACCAGATCGGCCCCAGTGAATTCAACCGGCATGTCCTCCAGATACTCCAAGACTCTGCCCTGAACACCTGCCGCCTGATACCGCTGCCGCACCCATTCGACGTCATCCCGACCGGTCTGATGAGTAATTCTCAAACCCGGAGGTAGAGAGGTCAGGGCATCGCACACTATCTGGTTGATGGGGCGGCTCCCCCGGCTGCCGCCGAAGACCAGAACCCGCAGCGGTTCAGCGGACGGCTTCCAGGGTGGTACCTGGTGAAACTGTGTGCGGATTGGGATGCCGGTAAGCACGGCCTTGGAGCCGAAAAAACGAGTCGTTTCCTCGAAGGCTACCGCTGCCCGAGCGACCCATCGCGCCAGGATACGATTGGTGAAACCGGGAAAAATGTTGGGTTCGATCAAAAGGGCCGGGCATCCAGTCAGCCGGGCGGCCACCATCACCGGGCCCGAGGAGTAGCCTCCCAGGCCCACCACCACGCAGGGTCGAAAGCTGCGGATGATCCGCAGGGATCGCAGCAGACTGCCGGGAAGCTGAGCCAGGCTTCGAGCCATTCTCAACGGATCCACCCGGTTCAGTCCTCCGATCCGTATCGTTTCGAGAGGAAAGTCGTGGGGCGGCAGAATCCGGCTCTCCAGGCCTTTCTCGGTACCCACGAAGAGGACACTGCACCCGGGGTCCCGCTTCTCTAGCTCCTGCCTTAGCGCTACCGCCATGTAAACGTGACCTCCCGTCCCCCCTCCTGCAAATAGAACCCGAGGAGCCCCTGGACCGCTAGCCCTGTCTCCCCGCTCCGCCTGGCCACTCATCATCCCTCCGCATACCAGGGAGAATCGGTCGGATTTCGGGAGTGGGCCGAGATGTTGAGAAGGATTCCGGCCGCAGCCAGCGTCACCAGCAGAGACGATCCTCCGGCAGAAATAAAGGGCAGGGGGATTCCCTTGGTTGGGAGAAGACCCATCGCCACGCTGATGTTGACCAGTGCCTGAGTCACAATCATGATGACAATGCCCAGCCCCGCAAGGGACCCGAAGGGTGTGTCCGAGCGAAGTGAGATCTTCACCCCTTTCGCAAAGAAAAGCAGGACGAGCCCAACCAGAACCGTAGCGCCGAGAAGACCGAGTTCCTCGCCGATGATCGAAAAAATGAAGTCGTTGTGGGCCTCTGGCAGGAAGAACAACTTCTGATTGCCCTGAGCAAATCCACGTCCGCCAGGACCGCCCGATCCAATGGCGATCAGGCTCTGACGAATCTGATAACCCGTTCCCAGCGGATCGGCCTCCGGGTTCAAGAAGGCCAGAATCCGATCTCTTCTGTAGGGCACCCGGTAGACAAGCAGGTAGAAAGATGGAACCGAAGCCAGGAAGGCCATCGCAAAATAGCGAAGCCGAAGACCGGAAAGGAAGAGCAGAACAGCGGCGATGAAGGCGATGCAGGCCGCGGTTCCAAAGTCGGGCTGGACCAGGACGAGCCCCAGAATGGATCCCAAGATCGCACAGTAGGTGAACGCTTCGCGCCGGTTCGGCTCGCCGTCCTGATACCGAGCGAAGAAATAGGAGGTAAAGAGAACGGCGACCAGTTTGGCCAATTCCGACGGCTGAGCCCTGAATGGCCCGATCGCCAGCCAGCGATTGGCGTTGTTAATGGGCGGCGATGCCAGCGCTCCCAGCAGCAGAATGTAGGTCAGAGCCAGCAGCGCCAGAATGATGGGCTTGCTGCCGAAATAGCGGTAGTCTACCCGCATGGTCACGAGCATGACCGCGAGTCCGAAAGCCATAAAAATGACCTGTCGAAAGAACGTACTGCTGCTTCCCGTTGCCACCGCCGAAGAGCTGAAGACCATCACCAGGCCAAAGCTCAGAAGCCCGAAAATCAAGAGCAGGAGTGTTTTGTCGACAGCAACACGATTTCTCAAATCCCTGACTTCTCATGATGAATGAGGCGGGCGACACTTTCCTTGAACTCCCGCCCCCGGTGCTCGTAGTCATCGAACATGTCAAAGCTGGCACAACCGGGAGCCAGTAAGACCGTGTCCCCCGTGTTTGCCGCTCGACTCGCTTGAACAACGGCTTCTTGCAGATCCGCAGCTTCCGAAACAGCGGCTGATGAACCCACTACCCTGCCTATCTTTCCAGCTGCTTCGCCGATCAGGATGAGCCGTCGCACACGCTGTTTTATCAGATCGGCAAGCTGCTCGAAATCTCCTCCCTTGTCCTGTCCACCCATGATGAGGACAACGGGGTTCGAAAAAGCCTGCAGGGCCCTTTTCGCCGACTCCACATTCGTCGCCTTGGAGTCATTGTAGTAAGTCACGCCGTCGTAAACGGCAACCCGCTCCAGCCGGTGCTCGACGCCTTTGAAGTTCTGAATCGCTTGGCGTGCGGCCCCGGCAGAAAGCCCGGACAGATAAGCCGCACAGGTGGCTCCCAGCACGTTCTCCAGGTTGTGCTCTCCCTTCATGGCAATCTCTGAAGCCGGCATGACGATGGTCGTCTCCCCCTTCTGCTTGATGACAATCTGCCCGCCCTCGACACAGACGCCCTCCGGCAGGGGGCTCCGACTGAATAAGCAGGCACTTCCTGCGATCTCAGATCTCATGCCTGAAGAGCGTTCATCATCTGCATTGAGAACCGCCCAGTCCTTGTCGGTCTGATTCAGCAGAATCCGCCGCTTGGCCCGCGTATAGGATTCCAGGCTTCCGTGACGATCCAGATGATCCGACGTCACGTTGAGGATCAGGGCAATGTGAGGGCGGAAGTCTTGAATCCCCTCCAGCTGAAAAGAAGACAACTCAACCACCGAGGTAGTTCCCCGGCCCCGCTTCTGGAGGGCGATCTCTGTGAGTGGAGTCCCAATATTGCCGGCCACCGCCACAGGTGCGCGCGCGTCTAGAAACATCTGCCCGATGAGAGTTGTCGTGGTCGTTTTTCCATTCGTGCCCGTGACGCCGATGATGGGTCCGGAGAGAAAGTGAAAAGCCAGTTCCACTTCTGCGAGTATCGGAACCCCCGCGGATCGGGCTCTTTGAAGCGGATCTATGTCTGGGGGGACTCCCGGGCTCAGAATAATGAGATCGGCCTGAAGAAAGTCGGCGACTCGATGGCGGCCCAGAGTGGCCTCGACTTCTCCCTGAAGCTTCTTCGTGAGCTCATCTCTGAAACTGTCTCCCGCCTTCAGGTGATCTGTGACGCGTACCAGAGCGCCCTGCGACAACAGTAGGTTGGCAGCCGCAACACCGCTCCGCGCCAGGCCTACGACCAGCACCTGTTTGTGGCGAAGCTGAAGCATGGATCTATCTCAACTTGAGGGTGGTGAGACTGAACAGCGCAAAAACCAATCCCACAATCCAGAAGCGCACGACGACCTGAGTCTCGGTCCACCCCTTCAGTTCAAAATGATGGTGTATGGGGGCCATCAGAAAGGGCCGCTTCCCGAAGAGCTTGAAGGACCCGACCTGGAAAATCACCGACAAGATCTCCACTACGAAGATGCCACCGATCGAAAAGAGCAGCAGCTCCTGTTTGATCAAGACGGCCACGGTCCCGATGGCCCCGCCCAGCGACTCGGAACCGACGTCCCCCATGAAAACCTGGGCCGGATGCGCATTGTGCCAGAGGAATCCCAGCGTGGCGCCCACCATCGACCCGCAGAAGATGCTCAACTCGCTGGCATAGGTGTTCTTGATCAGATCCAGATAAGTCGCGAACTGGGCGTGCCCCGTCACGTAGGTCAACACGGTCAGGGCCGAAGCCGCAACGATGACCAGCCCGGTAGCAAGGCCGTCAAGGCCATCCGTGAGATTGACTGCGTTACTGCTCCCCACCAGCACCAGGACGGTGAATACAATGAGCGGAAAAAAAGTCGAAACTCCCAGAACCACAAGATCGAGTTCGGGCGTGAACTGCTTGAAAAAGGGGACGGAGAGTTCCGTACTGTAGAGTTGTCGCGAGTGCAAAACAACCAGTGTCAGGGCAATTCCAAGAGCTACCAAAGACTGGAGCAGCAGCTTGTCTCGAGCTCGCAACCCGAGGCTACGCTGCTTCGAAACCTTCAGGAAATCATCGATGAATCCGATCGTCCCGTACACCACCAGTGAGGACAGAGCAATCCAGATGTAAAGGTTCGTCAGGTCGGCCCACAGAAGGGTTGGCAGCACAATGCTGATGATGATGAGCAGCCCTCCCATGGTGGGGGTACCCGCCTTGGCCTGGTGGCTGGCAGGCCCCTCCGCCCGGATGAACTGGCCGATCTGAAAGTCGCGCAGCTTGCGGATAACCCAGGGTCCCAGGAAAACGCTGATGAGCAGGGCGGTCAAAGACGCGTAAGCGGTCCGAAAGGTAATGTAGCGGACCACGTTGAGAGGAGAAAAGTAGTCCTGCAGAGAAGAGAGAAGATAGTAGATCAAGAGTACTCCCTTTGACTAACCCTCGAGCATTCGAATCATTCGGTCCAGGCCCACCCCCCGGGACGCTTTCACGAGAACCACATCTCCATCCTGGACAAGCCCGCGGAGCCGTGTAGCTGCCATCAGAGAGTCCTGAGCCGAGAACACCTGATGAGAGGACATCCCCGCCTCCACCGCCCCCTCCATGATGTGCAAGGCCAGTTTCCCGACGGTCAACACGAGATCAATCTCGAGGGCGGCCAGATGTCGACCTGTCTCACGATGAAATTCGGGTGCGCTCTTTCCCAGTTCGAGCATGTCACCCAGCACGACCAGTTTGCGACCCTCCCAGGCCCACCTGCTGAAATCATCCAGAACTGAGCAGAGGGCTTCCGGGTTGGAGTTGTATGATTCGTCGATCAGGGTCAGGTTGACACCCCTGGCCGGGCTCAACGATCTGATCTGTCCCCTTTGATCCAGGGCCGCCAGGTCACCGACGCCCTGCTGAATCTGTGCATCCGACAGGCCCAGAGTGACGGCTACGGCTACGGCCGCCGCTATGTTGTAGAGATGATGCTTTCCGAAAAGCGGAACGCAAGCCCGAAAGTGGCCCGTTGGAGTCCGGATGGCGACCTGCATGCCCTGGAGATTCGAACTTGTCTGGGCCGCCACGTTGAACCGATGATCCCCCGCCGTGCCGAAGCCCAGGGAAGGTCCGGCAAAATGGCGGGCCATGGAGCAGAGCCTCTTGTCGTCGCCATTAAAGAGCAGCGTGCCCCCGTCTCTAAGTCCCTCCAGAATCTCAGCCTTGGCCTCGGCGATGTGGTCCAGCGAGCGGAAAAACTCGAGATGTACCGGGGCCACATTCGTAATCACGACTACATCGGGCCGACAGATCAGAGAAAGAGTCCGGATCTCCCCCGGATGGCTCATGCCCAGTTCCAGAACAGCAACTTCATCATCGTCCTGGAGGCGAAGGATACTGAGCGGAACTCCGAAGTGGTTGTTCAGGTTCCCCGGAGATTCACAGACCTGATACCGCCGCCCCAGGAGAGTCGAGGAAAAACGCCGTGTTGTGGTTTTGCCCATGCTGCCAGTCACGGCCACCAGTGACCCCGACCACTTTTCCCGAGCGCAACCAGCCAGTTTCTGTAAGGCTAGAGTCGTGTTGCTTACTCTCAGGAAAGCAACGTCGGAGTCTCGACCCGTTGCGGGATGGGGTCGCGAGTGAACCACCACCCGGGCGCCCTTTTCGACAGCCTCGCCGATGAAATCGTGGCCGTCAAAGCGCGATCCCTGAATGGCCACAAAACAGTCGCCCTGCTCCAGGCTGCGGGTGTCTATGGAAACTGGAGGAAATGGTGCCGCATTTGAGAAGGTCGGATTCTCGGGAAGCGTCGTCTCCAAGGCATCCGCTACTTCAGTGGTAGAGACCGTGATCATAGATTTCTTTAGCCACGCGAACATCGTCGAAGTCGATTTTCTCGCCGCCGCTCTCCTGGTAGGTCTCGTGTCCCTTTCCCGCTATCAAAATGAGATCTCCGGGCTGCGCCAGCTCGAAAGCCCGCTCCATGGCCTGGCGGCGGTCCGTGATCGATTCGCATCGACTGCTCGGGGCAACCCCCAGTTCGATCTGCCTGATGATCTCCTCCGGAGCCTCCGATCTCGGGTTGTCTGAAGTCAGCACGACCAGGTCTGCCCGTTCGGAGGCAACCTGTCCCATGCGCGGCCGTTTCCTGCGGTCCCGGTTCCCCCCGCAGCCGAACACACAGATCAGTCGGCGCCGGCACAAATCCCGGGCCAGACTCAAGACATTGCCGAGGGCGTCTGGGGTGTGAGCATAGTCCACGAACACAGAGAACGGGGCATCAATAGATACTCTTTCGAAGCGACCCGGCACCCGCTCGAGCCGGGCCATCCCTGCTGCGATTTCCTGATCCTGAAACCCCAGATGTGCGCAGGCACTCACGGCTGCCATCAGGTTATAGACGTTGTGCTCGCCCGCCAGAGCACTGGAGATCTCAAGGCGCCTGCCTTCGACCTTCAGGACCAACTCGGTGCCTTCAATCCCGGTCTTGATCGCAAGGGGATGGACCTGATTCTCTTTCGATATTCCGAAGGTGACCCGGCGAACGGAATCGGGGAGGGGGCATTTCGCGACTCTTGGATCATCTCCATTCACCACAGCAACCCGAAGCCCGGGATTGTAGGACCAATCGAAGAGTTGTCGCTTAGAAGCAAAATACTGATCAAACGACTCGTGAAAATCGAGATGATCCTGAGTGAGATTCATAAACACTCCCACGTCGAAGCTGCACTGATAGGCGCGGTCCAATGCCAGAGCGTGAGAAGAGACCTCGATCACTCCGCTCCCACACTTCCTTTCCACTGCGCAGGCGAGAATCTTCTGTATCTCCGTTGCTTCGGGCGTGGTTCGAATCGATTCCTCAACCTGTTTTCCCACAATGGTCTGGATCGTGCCCACCAGGACGGAGGGGCCCGCCGTCTGCAGAACCGAATGAATTAGATAGGCCGTTGTGGTCTTACCATTGGTACCCGTAACGCCCGCCAGTTTCAGATCATGGGACGGGTAACCGTAGTAGTGATTCGCCATCTCCGCCATGTAGCGGCGAACTCTTGGAACCTGCAGCCAGATGCCCGGGAAATCAGCCGGTACCGGACGCTCCGAGACGATCGCCGCTGCCCCCTTGAAGAGGGCCTGTGGGATGAACTGATGGCCATCCAACTCATGGCCGTCGATGGCAAAAAACACCGAGTCGGAGCCGACCCTTCTGGAGTCATACTCGAGAGAGGATACGTCAATTCTCAAGTCTCGCTCCTCGCCCACCTGAAACGACCTGGGTGGAAGCGCCGCGACGAGCTCTTCGAGTTGCAACTTCTCTCTCTCCTTTTTTTGAAAGTACCACTTCACAAACAGTTCCGGGGCTGACCAGGGTCCGCGGTGCCGGCCGTTGCCCCACAACCCTGCCTTCACCCATGTAGCTCAAGGTGAGACCATAGCGGGCGCTTACAACTGCGACTTCGCGAAGGCTCAAGCCCTCAAAATCGGGCAAATCAAAACCGTCCGTGACTCGGGTTACCACGATGTCTTCAGACAACCCGCCGGGGCCCTTGCCCACCAGAGCGTCCACAGTTTCACGAAGCCCCTCCATCGAAAGGTCCCTCTTCTCTGAGACCCCGCGAATGCTTCCAGGTTCCCGTTGCCGGTGGTAGGAGGCCTTCTGAACCGAGTCTGGACGGTCACGGGGAACCCCCAGTTTAATCAGTGCCCGCTCCATAACCTCCTTGAAGACCGGTGCTGCCACCAGGCCGCCGTAGTAGTCTCCCACCGGCTCGTTCACGACCACGATCGAGGCGAGAACAGGCTCTTCGATGGGAGCAAACCCCATGTAGGAGGCCACGTACTTGGTCTTCGAATACCCCTCGCCCACAAACTTCTGAGCCGTCCCGGTCTTGCCGCCGCCAGAAAAGCCGGACAAGCGGGCACGACTGCCCGTCCCATGTTCGACCGTGTGGCTCATCGCCTCTCGCATCTGCCGCGCCGTCTCCTCGGAGATGACCCGACGTCGAACCGTTTCCGGGGCGGCGACCAGCCGGCCATCCGGGCTCAGGATCTGCCACACAACCCGGGGCTCCACGAGGTACCCTCCGTTGGCAATCACCGAAACCGCACGCAGCATCTGCAAACCTGTGACGCTCAGCTCCTGACCGATTGCCAAGGCCCCGATCGAAATCTTCGACCACTCGGAGGTGGGGCGTACAAGGCCATTCGCTTCGAAGGGCAGATCAATACCCGTTTGTTCACCGAAACCAAAACGCTTGATGTAGTCGTAGAGCCGCCGGTTGCCTAGCCTCAGGGCCAGCTTGATCGAGCCTACGTTGCTGGACTTGGCGAGGACCTCCCTCACCTCCAACTGGCCGTAGCTGTGAGTCGCCTCCCGGTAGACTTTGCCGGCCAGATTCAGGGTTCCCACCTGGCAGTCCAGTTGCTCTCGCAGGTCGGCCAGCCCCTCGTTCAAGACCGCTGCGATGGTCACCACCTTGAAGGTTGACCCGGGCTCATACGTGTCCTGAATTGCAAGATTTCTCTGATTCTTAGTCTGGTCGGTGTTGTAGCGGTTCGGATCGAACGGTGGATAGGATGCCATTGCCAGTATCTCCCCGTTCTGAGGATTCATCACAATGACACTTCCGTTGACCGCCTGAGTCGACTCGATGGTCTTTCTGAGCGCCTGCTCCGCCGCGAACTGAATCGTGCTGTCCAGGGTCAGGATCAGGGAATCTCCCGCGGTCGAGCGAGGACTTCTTTGACTGCTGAAACTGCGGCGCCTGGCATCCAGGCTGAGCTCGACCTGATCCGAGGTGCCTCTCAGATTGGCGTTGTACTCGAGTTCCACCCCACTCCAGGCATGCCCGTCTATTCCCACAAACCCCAGAATCTGACCCGCCAGTTCGTTGGCGGGATAGAACCGCTTCGATTCACTCTCCAGGTAGATCCCCTTGAGTTTCATCTCCCGGATCTTTTCACTCACGCCGGTGTCGAGCCGGCGCTTCAGAGGGACATGAACTCGGTCGGCCTTGAGACGATCAAAGATCTGCTCCTCTTCCATCCCGATCAGAGGTGCCAGCTGGCGCGTTACTTCGGATGGGTTCTCAATGTGGCGAGGGTTTGCTGAGAGCGATTTCACGGGCAGGCTGACAGCCAACTCCCGGAGCTTCCGATCAAAAACTTCTCCTCGCCGCCCGATTAACTTGCGGAAGCCGAAGACCTGCTGGGCCACCTCGTCCCGATACGCCTCCGCCTTGAAGACCTGAAGGTCGAGAAGCCTGACAAGAATGAGTACGGACCAGCCCAGGACGATCACATACACGACCAGCAATCTGTGTATGAAGATGCCCTGGGTCAGCCAGGTGCCGCTGCCCTTCTTCATTGTTGATCGATCAGGTTTGTCGTCTCCGCCGAAGCTCGCAGATGTCTGGCAATTCCGACCGGAGTGCCAGCTTCGATGATGGTTACTGCCGGCCGGTTGGCACTGACCAGACCCAGCTTGCGGGCTTTGCGATCCAGTCGATCGGCACTTGTCTGGGTCTCGTATTCAGCCCGCAGGGCCTGTTGCCTTTCAGACAGTTTTCGATTCTCTTGACGCAGCGTCTCAATCTGGTACCCGAGTCCGATCATCTGCTGCTGATTCCAGCCGTAGATCAGGGCCAGGGAGACCAGCAGGGTACCGGTCATAAGCCACCCGGCTACCTCCCAGCTCGAGATCCCCTTGTTGTGGTTCAGCTTCCGATTCCTGAGCACCAGGGTGGACATGTCAACCATTCACTACACTCCCTCTTCTTCAGACGTTTCAAAGGCTCGCAGCTTGGCACTCCGCGAGCGTGGATTCTCAATGAGCTCTCTCTTCCCCGGGACAAGGGGCCGTGACGTCAGAATGCGACCCTTGACCTGGCGCGGGCAGGTGCACAACTGGGCTGGTCGAAAACAAACACAGCGTCCGGCAAATCGGCGAAAGACCGTCTTGACAATTCGATCCTCGAGGCTGTGAAAGGAGATCACGACCAGCCTTCCGCCAGGACCGAGCAGGTGAATCACTTCTTCCAGAAACCCGTCTAACCCCTCCAGTTCCTGGTTGACTCGAATGCGCAGTGCCTGGAACACCCTGGTTGCCGGATGAGTCTTTCGCCCGGACCTGGCCGATTTGACTCGCTTGACCAGGTCGGCCAGTTGCAGCGTGGTTCGCAGTGGAGCCTCTTCGCGCTGACGCACAATCTCACGGGCGATAGCCCGGGAGCGAGGCTCTTCTCCATTGCGCCAGAAGATGCGGGCCAGCTCCTCCTCGGGAAGCCCGTTCACAAGGTCGGCAGCGGTTGTCTTGGATCTTCGATCCTGCCTCATGTCAAGAGGCCCTTCCAGCCTGAAGCTGAAGCCGCGCTCCGCACTCTCGAGTTGGAAGGAGGAAACGCCCAGGTCCAGCAAGCAGCCGTCAATTCCGCCCAGACCCAGACCGTTCAACAGCAGCGGCAGATTGCGAAAGTTCTCGTGATGGAAGGAAACGATGCTGCCGTGCGAGAGAAGTCGATCCCTCGCCTCTTGTAACGCCTCCTCGTCCCGATCAATGGCAATGACTCTTCCCTCGCCGGCCAGGGATTCCACGATGCGCGCCGTGTGCCCTCCCAGGCCCACGGTTCCATCTACGTAAGTCCCACCTTTTCGCACCTTTAACAAGCCGATCGTCTCATCGAGCAGGACCGGCATGTGGCGGGAGGCAACCATGGGCATTCTAAATTCCGATGTCAGCGAGGGAAATGGAATCGTCGTCCGTATAGGGATCACTGTCTAGGATCTTCTCGAAGCGGGACCGGTTCCACACCTCCAGGTAATTGAGCTGTCCCATCACGTCGACTTCTTCTCTTTCGACCCCGGCTGCTTCTCGCAAATGCGGCTGGATAAGGATCCGTCCCTGACGGTCGACTCTAGCCAGCTGGCCATAGTAACTGGTGTTTCGGAGGAACTTGACTTTGCCCGGGAGCATCTTCGGCGGCTCCAGCAGTTTCGTCTCCAGCTTTTCCCATTCATGCAGCGGGTAAATGAGCACGTTTCGACCGGTGAGGCTGGTGACGAACACTTCAGCGCCATAGTCGGCGGCTAATATCTTCCGGTGGGTGGACGGAATCTTGATTCGACCCTGTTCGTCGATCTTGGCTGGGAAGTTGCCGCGAAACATGTTGGACCCGCTGTCCCGGAGTTAGTAATCCTGTTTTGACCTCTTTCGTCTATTTTGCTCCAAAAAACTCCAAAGTCAAGTAGAAAAACGACTTTTCCTGCCTGCTCCCGGAGAAAAACTGTGCTTTGGCGACCTGATTCTGCCGCTGCGCTTCGGGGGCTCTCCGGGGGATGCTTGCGTTGCATTGACGGTCTCGTCAAAACTGGGCTAGCATGTCCCGCGATCACCACGTGGGAAATGAGAGATGCGCGCCACCGTTGCATCGAAATACTGATGACGAACTCAAGAGCGAATTCATGAAGAGGCCCTTGAGTGACGTGGACCCAGAAGTCGCCCGGATTATCCGGGATGAGACCGCCCGCCAGGCTGACACGCTGGAGTTGATTGCCTCCGAGAACTTCGTGAGTGAGGCCATCCTTGAGACCTGTGGTTCTGTCTTGACCAACAAGTACGCGGAGGGCTACCCGGGTAAGCGCTATTACGCCGGCTGCGAGCACGTGGACCGGGTGGAACGACTGGCCCGCCAGCGCGCCATGGAACTTTTCGGCGCCGAACACGCGAACGTACAGCCCCATTCGGGTACCCAGGCTAACTCGGCCGCCTATCTGGCGGTGCTCGAGCCGGGAGATAAGATTCTGGGGATGAATCTTTCCCATGGTGGACACCTGTCTCACGGTCACCCGCTGAACTTCTCGGGACGATTCTTCGAAGTCGTGCCCTACGGCGTAGATCGGAAAGAGGAACGGATTGACTACGACCAGCTGGAAAGTCTGGCCCTGCGAGAGAAACCCAGGATGATTGTGGCCGGGGCCAGTGCCTACAGCCGCACGATTCACTTTGATCGTATTGCGGACATCTGCCGAAAGTCGGGAGCGTATCTGATGGCGGATATTGCCCATATTGCGGGCCTGGTGGTCGCCGGCCTGCATCCCAGTCCGGTCCCCGTAGCGGACCTGATTACCTCGACCACCCACAAGACTCTGCGGGGCCCCCGGGGCGGTCTCATTCTGTGCCAGGAAGAACATCGAAAGTCCATTGACCGGGTGGTTTTCCCAGGGCTCCAGGGCGGTCCCCTGGTTCACCTGATTGCGGCCAAAGCCGTTGCTTTCAAAGAGGCCATGACTAAGAGCTTTTGCGACTATCAGCAGCAGGTCGTGGCCAACGCCCGAGCTCTGGCGGCCAGCATAGCCAGGCAGGGGCTGCGCATCGTTTCAGGGGGAACCGACACCCACATGTTTCTGGTGGATGTCATTTCCCGGGGGATCACTGGAAGAGAAGCGCAAGAGTGTCTCGAATATGCGGGGATCACTGTCAACAGGAACAGCATTCCGTTTGATGAGCATCCGCCAATGGTGACGAGCGGGATCCGGATCGGATCGCCTGCGCTGACCACTCGTGGAATGACGGAGCCGGAAATGCAGGTGGTCGGAGAGTGGATCGGGCAGATCCTCAACGATCCCCAGAATGAGCAACTGGGCGCCCGGATCAAGGCTCAGGTACGAGAGCTCACCGCCCGCTTTCCTCTCTATGAATGGCGCCTTCGCCCCGATGGTGTCAGTGCCTGACAGCCAGCCGAGTCTCGAGGACATTTTCGGACCGAGAGGGCTCCTTGGTGCCCGACTGGCCGCCTATGAACACCGTCCATCCCAACTCGAGATGGCGCAGGCGGTTGAGGATGCCATAGCCAACAGACATCACCTGGCTGTGGAAGCCGGAACCGGTACGGGGAAGACACTGGCCTACCTGATCCCCAGTCTCTTTTCGACGAAGCGGGTCATTGTTTCTACAGCCACCAGAACCCTCCAGGATCAGCTGATTCACAACGATCTCCCCTTTCTGAAGGAGCATCTGGCCCCAAATCTGGCCATTGCCTGCATGAAGGGGCGTAACAATTACCTGTGCCTGAGACGCATGAAACAAGAACTGAGCAAGGGCCACCTCCTTGCTGAAGAGCGTCAAAAACTGGCCCGGCTGGCCGGTTGGTCTAACTCCACACCCACCGGAGAGCGTAGTGAAGTCGGCTGGCTGGCAGACGGTGATCCCCTCTGGCATTCGCTGGACGCACGCAGCGACATCTGTACGGGGCAGGCCTGCGACGACTTCGCGCACTGCTTCATCACCCGCATGAGACAGGAGGCTTTCGAGGCCGATCTTCTGGTGGTGAATCACGCCCTGTTTTTTGCCAACCTGGCTATGGAGAGTGACGAAATCGGGAAGATTCTTCCCGACCACGGGGTACTCATTCTCGATGAAGCCCACCAGGTGGAGAGCATCGTGGCCCAGCACTTCGGCAGCCACCTGAGCAATTACCGCTTCGAAGATCTGGTGGGTGATCTACACAGGGCTTTTTCGCGGCAGGAGGCCCGCCTGCCCGTCTTCGAAAGGCTTCAGAGGGAGGCCCGTCGACTTTTCGCCGCCTTCCCCGGAGAGGACGATCGATACTCACTCAACTTCTTTCCTTCCGCCCACGGCGTCATCGACCTGCGAGACGAGTTGGGATCGGATTATGCCCGATTGAGAAGCACGCTACGGATGCTCTATTCGGAGTTGCAGCTGGCCCGACCGCGTCCGGATGAGTGGGAGGCGCTGGTCCGGAGGTTGGAGCAATTAACGGAGGATCTGGATAGCATCTTCACCCGCGACAGCTACGAGAATGTGTACTGGTTTGAGAAGCGGCAGGGTGGTGTTTTCGTGCACGTGACTCCCATTAATGTCGCCAGCCTGCTCTACGAAAAGCTCTTCGAGAGAACCGACACCGTGATTCTCACATCCGCAACATTGACTACCGGCGGGAGCTTTCAATACTTGCGGCAGAGACTGGGAATCCCCGAGCCCGTGGAGTTGAGTGTGGAAAGCGAGTTTGACTATCAACAGCAATCGATCCTCTACATCGCCAGAGATCTACCCGAGCCCAGAAACCCGCAATTTCTTGCCAGAGCCCTGCCTGTCGTCGAGCAGCTGTTGGAGATAACCGAGGGCCACACATTTATCCTCTGCACCAGTATCCGCAACATGAACCAGTTCTATGCGTCTCTTTCGGAAACGGTTCCTTACCCCGTCTTCAGACAGGGTGACATGCCCAGGCACCGGCTTCTTCAGGAATTCAAGACGACTCCAAATGCGGTCCTCTGTGCCACTGCCAGTTTCTGGGAGGGGGTCGACGTGAAGGGAGGGGCCCTGCGAGCGGTGATCGTCGACAAGCTGCCTTTTCAGGTTCCGACCGAGCCGGTGGTGGCCGCTCGACTCAACCGGATTCGAGAGATGGGTGGCGACCCGTTCCTCGACTATACGGTCCCCGAGGCCATCATCTCGCTCAAGCAGGGACTGGGACGCCTGATCCGATCCCGAACCGACTCAGGCCTCCTGGCCATCCTTGACTCCCGCGTCAGCACACGGCCATACGGCGAGCTGTTCATGCGAAGCTTGCCAAAGTGTCGAGTCACAGATAACATGGATTCCCTGAGAAACTTCTTCCTGCAAACCACGTCCCAAGTAAGTGGGGGTGAACCGCGATGAAGACGAAATGTTTCTCCTTTTTTCTGCTTCTTTTCCTGATCACTCCAGCCACCGGATTCGGCCAGGTAGGGCAACTTAGGGGTACTATCACCGACCCCGAAGGAAACCCGATCCAGGGTGCCCAGATCCAAATCAGCGGACTGGATATCAAGCGTAACTATAAGGTCAAGACGGACAAGAAGGGGAGGTATCTTCACGTTGGGGTCGCGCTGGGGGGCGTTTACCGAATTGTGGCCACATTCGAGGGATATCAACAGAACTTCCTCGAAGGGGCAAGGCCCACCTCGGACCATCTAAGCGAAAAACTGGGCGTCTATGACATGGTGCTTCAGCCGCTTCTTCAGGGCCAGGGCCAGCGGAGTCTCTCCTTCGAGCTGAGCGACGAGGAGCGGGCCAAAATGGAACAGCTGCGGGCCGACCAGGAAAAGCACGCCGCCGCTTCGGCCGAAGTGGGCAAGAAATTTGATCAGGCCCAGAAAGACATCCAGGCCGGCAACTATGAGCAGGCCGTCCAGCTCTTGACTGAGGCAGCTGACTTGGACGCCACCCAGCCGGGAATCTGGATCAGCCTGGCCCAGGCTCAGCAGGGACTGGCCAACCACGAGGAGGCGCTTTCTGCCTACGGCTGTGGGCCACATCAATTCCCTGAAGGCTGCCATGTTGCAGCCAAGTCCTGCCCTCTATCAGAACATGGGCAACCTCTACGCTGAGATGCAGAATAGCGAGAAGGCGCAGGAGTTCTACGACAAAGCCGTCAAAATGAGTGTCGGCACTGATCCTTCCGTCGCGGCCTCCACTTACTACAACATGGCTGTGGGCCACATCAATTCCCTGGAAACCGAGAAGGCCAAAGAAGCGCTGCAGAAGGCCATCGAGATCGATCCCGCTTTCGCAGAGGCCCATTACCAGCTTGGCATCATTCTGACCAACGACATGACGTGATGCCATTCCGCAGGCGGTGGAGCACCTGAAGACGTATCTGGAGCTGGCTCCCGAGGGTCCCAATTCCGAAATGGCCCGGCTGCTGGTGGAAGGCCTGAGCGGCTCCGCCGCCTAGCTCATGCACGCCTTGCGTCGTCTCGGACTGAAGCAGACCCCCCTGGCTCGCGCTCAGTGTCAGACGATTCGCTTGAAGCTCCTGAAGATCGGCGCCCAGGTCCGCCTCACGGTCCGCCACGTCTGGATCTCCATGTCGGAAGCCTATCCCTACAGCGAGGTCTTCGCTGCCGTCGTTCGAAACCTCCAGGCCATTCCTCTGCGCTGCTGAGGTCTGTCCCGATCAAACGCCCCAAAAACGAAATCGTTCCAAGGCCGAGCTCTGCCTGAATCCGTTCCGTCACCCTCTTCCGAGCCCGAAAAACGGTTCATTCACGACCATCCACACCACCGCATCACTCGACCTGGACCGGATCGATAGCGAAACTCTCAGAAAACCGTTCCGGCCTGCCAAAATCACCTTCATTTCCAAATCGGTGATCTATGCGGGCTAGCCGTCGAGTAACTCCTCAGCCCGGCGACAACCTACTTCAGCCAGGCCGTAGAACGCCGAGAACGCTGCCATCCTCACCTCCAGCGAGGTGTCCTGGCTGGAGTTGATCAGCGCCTCGAGCACCTCCTCCGGAACTTTGTCAGGAGTGTGCCAGTAGCCGGTTCCCAACTCCAGGGCAGCCTGCGCGCGGACTCCCGGATCTTTGTCCTTGAGCATGTCCTGCAGGGGCTCCCGGGCCGCCGGTACATCCTGCTGGAGAAGCTTGCCCATGGCGGAAACAACCACACGACGACGCCTTCGAGTAAACCCGTCGCCGTCCTCCTGATGGGCAAAGATCTTGCGCAAGGCCGCTACGCCCTGATCACTTCCGGTCTCGCCAATAGCGACAATGATCGCCGTCTGCAGGGAGCGGCTCCCGCGTCCGCTTAAAGTAGAAGGCTCTTCAAAGCGGTCGATCAGAGGGATGAGCCCCTCGGGTCGGGCTACCGCACCCAGCGCCATGGCTGCAAAGATCTGCTTGTTGCGAACCCGGGAAGCAAGAAGCTGCGAGAGAGGCTTCACGAATGATCCGCAGCGCAGCAGGCTGATGTGAGGGAGGATCGAAAAGAGACTCCGAGAATCACCTCTCAGCAGGAGCCCATGACAGGTCTCGATCAACTCTTCCTTGGTGCCGATATCCTTGCCACGGTACATGCTTCACGCCGCACATCAAGGGTGTAAAGACCCGCCAGTTGCCATGCCGGGCTATGTTAACATACGGCCATAAATGAAGAACAAGCAGGTCCGTTGATGGCCCCTATGCTGTCGACAGTCGCCGCTTAGCTGCCTTCAGTTGTGCCTGGATCCAGCTGGCCCTACTCCAAAGACCTCGTCCACTTTGTATCACCAAAGTCGTCAAAACTTGATTCTTAGAGGCGTCAACCAGATAACATTCCAATGCTTTCGTTCCCTGAGACTCGATCTCCTTCGACTCCAATGAGCCCCCCCGGGCCCAGGTTTCTCCTTCTTCCGATCCCATTCGCACTTCCACCTGTTCAACTGCCGGAGCGTCCCAACTCAAAACGGTTCGGTAGCGTCCAGAACCGCAACGCTCGGCAGGGTTGGGATCGGCTCGAAGAGCTGCGGGGCCCTTCTTGAAAAGCCAATGGACGGAGTATTGGCTACCAACGTTGTAGGAATGGCGGTGTTGAAAACCACAAGAATCGGCCATGGCTGTCACCTCTTCCGGTGTAAGAGCCACTCCCAGCCAGGTATCATCCCTGCGCGTCTGAAGAGGTCCGTACCCCTGGACTTCAATCTTGAATAGTGCTCCGGGGCGAAGCACTCGGCTGGTCTCACAGATGTAGTTCTCGATGACGGCCTTGGACGGAATATGTTGAAAAGTCAAGAGCGAAAGAGCAAAGTCGAAGCGGCGATCACCCAACACTCGAAGGTCGCTGCCATTGTTCACGAAAAGCGAGACGTTTTCGCGGGAGCCTAGATACTCCCTGCCTTTCTTGACCATCACCGAACTGACGTCAACGCCGCAGACCTCTCCAAAGACTTCAGCCAGGGCGCTGGTTACACGTCCGACCCCACAACCGATTTCGAGTATCTTCAACTGCTTTGGGTCACGCCCTCTGCAGATGTTGGTCATATCGGACAGAATGTAATCTTCGATGGTTTGCCGACCGGAACGAAAAAACTCCTCTTCTGACCAATCGCTCTGACCCGTCGCCACATAGTAGAAAGCATTGTCTCGAGCCCGCTCATTCCAATCCCGGCGCATCTTGTGTTCCAACTCGATCGTTCCAAAGTCGGACTCGTCCTGGGGCCGCGTGCGGACCCCCGTCTGGGCCAGCGTCTCGCCGGTGAGAGGATCGAGCAGATAGAAGCGGGTGCTTGCGTTAACCCAGCGCCCGGTCTGCATCCGGCCGCTGCCTCCCCCCTTACCCAGAAGTTTCCCTTTGGATGATCCTACGCGGATCTCCACAGCAGCAGAATCAAGAGCTTCCCAGGTGAGTGACGTCTCTCCAAGGCCACTCTCATCAACCTCGATAATCTCAGGCTCAGCCCGAAAAACCGGCGGGCCTTGCATTCGTTTGCGATCGATCAATCAGCTATTCCTTAAACGGAAGACTTGAATCAATTGTCTGAAGCAGATGGGTCAAGAGATCCCGGGGGATAAGTCTTACCTGTTTTTTTCCAGGAGCTATCCAGCCAACTGAATCCAGAGACAAGATACTCATGCATGGTGCTCCTGTAAGGTTGGGAGTAAGCGGGATTCTCGCTGAAAGTGCTGAAGAGGACTCTTCTTTCCCGACGTGAATCGGCCGCGACTTCAAACATGGACTCTCCGGGAAATGATTCCCCGGCATACCCCAGTTCAGAAACGATCGTCTTGGGGATATCTGCAAGTGCGACGGGCGCATCGCTGAGGAGGAGGGGTTCGCTTCTACGCGCTTTTTTCACCAGGACGAGCGGTAGTGCAGTACCTTTTAGCTCCGGGAGCTGACTCCTGTCTACGGGAGCATCGGTACCGTACTTCATGGCGATGTCCTGGGGGATTCTCACTTCGGCTATGCTGGACCACATTCCGTGGTCTGCGACCACAAAAATGAGTGAATCGTGGAATACACCGAGGTCCTTCAATCGGTCGAACATGATGCCGACAAGCCCGACCACTCCGGCTGCCACTTCCTTCAGCGAGTCTCGAGTGCGCTCGAGCTCTCTGTACTTGTAATCTCTCGTCATTCGCAGTGGCAGATGTGTTCCCCATATATGGTAGAACTTGAAGACGTTCTGGCTGTGGCCCACTTTGGAGCTGTGCACGAACTGGTGAGCGAACCTGACATTCTGGAGTTTGCTGCGAGCTTCCGTTGTGAACAAGTCCGTTCTGCCGGGCTGCGCGTCGTCCGAGCCACGCGACTCGACGTCCGAAGAATCTGTTGCCTTCTTAGACCTGCGTGAGAGAAGCCAGAGTTGATCATTGTGAACCAACTTCTTCAAGTAATGGGGAAGATAGCGAAACAGCACAACATCCAGGACATGCATGACTCCAGGTGAGGCTTGGGATGGCAGCGAGACATTCTCGTGTCTGACATTTGAAATCACCGCCGGGTCGAGAAACAACCCGACTTCCTGCTCGAATACATCTACCCGGTAGCCGTTTTCAACCAGGAACTTCGGCAAAGACGAGTCACTCAGATACGCCTCCCGTGTGTAGTCCCACATGGGTTCGGAGTTATCGAAATAAGTTGCGGTGAGGATGTTGGCAATCGATGGGTGAGACTGGCGGTATCCACTCACTGCGTTTCGGAAGTAGACGAAGCCGTCGAAGACGCTCGAAATGGATGAGTCTTCTTCTATCAGCTCCTGGAAGACATCCGTCTGGAAAGCGTCGAGCAGGATGACTATGACGTTCTCCCGGCTCGAAAACGTGTACTTTCCTCTCGAGTCCAGTCGATACTCCCTGAGAGGCGGGGAGTCGGCGAACAGCAGGGACAGGGTCAAACACTGGATCACTAAGAAGACAAGGCTCAGGGAAGTGACCACGTGCCTCAGCAACCACTCGGAACGCCTCACAGCCAGCGCGATGCCTACCAACCAGACCAACCCATCCACAACTCCGTAGATCCACAACCCGTTCCATTCAATATCTCGTCCATCGAGGGCCCCATAGTTCCAGACGAAGACGTTCCCTTGCAGCCACAGGAGCATGGATAGCACAAAGACTGTTGCGACGCCGCGCGTGCGGTTTACTCCTTTGAGCAGACCAAGGAGACAGGAAGTGATCAGAAGTAAGCCGAGGAAGATCGGCAACACGGCGACGATCATTTCCCAGGTGGAGAAGGAGAGCTCGAGTCTGTTCGAGAGGTAAATGTGCAGCGGTGCCACCAGCACGAGCGTGAAAGAAAAGAAAAAAGATACCAGAAGAATCTGAGATCCTTCCCCGGTTTTCCTTGCCCTCATCACCGCCACTCTTCCCTGTCTGTGCTCGCCCTGCGAATCCCCTACGGCGCCGTGGAACACGGACCCCCAGATAAGTTAACATATGGCCGTAAATGAAGAATAAGCAGATCCCCTTCTTCATTGTAGGGATTCTGATCGGTTTTGTGGGTGGCTTCTTCCTGGGCCAGGGCTTTGTCCGGTCCGTCCCGGGTGTCCCCTCCACTGTTCTCCCGTCTGCTCAGAGCCAGTCCGCTCTTCCCGAAAATCATCCTTCGCCCGAGTTCATCGAGCAACTCCAGGAGCTGGAAAAGCAGGCGGGCGAACACAAAAATGATGTCGAGGCCAGGGTAGCGCTAGGAAATGCCTACTACGATATGAGCCGCTTCGATCTCGCCATCCGCTGGTATGAAGAGGCGATGACCCTGGACGACCGGGATCCGAACATGGTGACGGACCTCGGCACTGCCTACTTCTATTCGGGAAATCCGGAAAAGGCGATCGGACTGTTTCACCACTCCCTCGAACTGGAGGCAGATCATCCCCAGACTCTTCAGAATCTGGGCTGGGTACAGTTTCAATCGGAGAATCTCGAAGCCGCCACTGAAGCCTGGGAAAAACTGATTCGGGTTCACCCGGACTACCAACAGATCGAGGCGGTCAAGAAGCAACTTGAGGCGCTCAAGGCGCACTTGCGTGGAGACCATTCGTAACTAGAATGCCGAATCTCCTCAAAGTTCTCCTCTTCTTTCTCTTCGTCGGTGCGGCCCGCTGGATGGTGTCCCGGCTGAGAGGAATCCAGCGAGGCCCTGCCAGGAAAACTCCTCCTCGTTCAACCAGGGGAAAGATGATACAGGATCCGCACTGCGGGACCTATTTCGCTCCCGAACTTGCCGTCCCTGGGTCCCACCTGGGAGAGACGCTGCTCTTCTGCTCGGAGAGCTGTCGTGACAACTACCTCAAGATTGAAACGTGAAGGTTGGAATCGTCGCCAAGACGCGCATTCAGGAGTTTGGCCCGCAGCTGGCCGAGATCCTGGAGCGTCTGCGCTCCTACGGCTGCCGCGTGTTGGTGGACCAGAAGGTCGTCGATGACCTCGCGCTCGAGAACGTGGAAGGTCACCCCCGGGAAGCTCTCCCCGCGATTTCGGACGCTCTAATTGTTTTTGGGGGCGACGGGACATTGCTTTCTGTCGCCCGTCTCGTGGGCGGGCAGAGCTGCCCTATCCTGGGCGTGAACCTGGGATCCCTGGGGTTCCTGACCGAGGTTACGCTGGAGGAATTCGATGCCGCCGCCAGGAAGCTGGTCAGTGGCGACTTCCGAACCAGCCGCCGCTCCCTCCTGGAGATCAACCTCTTGCGGCAGGATGGGACCACGACCAAGTACAGGGCCCTCAACGATGCCGTCATCAACAAGGGAGCCCTGGCCCGCATCATCAGCATGGAGGCGTACTGTGATGACGACTTCATCGCCAACTTTCTCGCGGACGGTATCATCGTGGCGACTTCAACCGGGTCCACTGCCTATTCACTCTCGGCCGGGGGACCCATCGTCCACCCCAGTCAGGAAGTTATCGTGCTGACTCCCATCTGCCCTCACACCCTGACGAATAGAACTCTGATCATCCCACGGCAGAGTGAGGTGCGTATCAGTTTGAAGGCGGGCGAGGAGGTCATGCTGACGGTGGACGGTCAGGTGGGAACAACAGTCAATCCAGGCGACGAGATCCGCTGCCGGCTTGGAGAAGAGTTGATCGAGCTGATCAAGCCCGGTTCGCGCAACTTTTTCGATGTACTTCGCCAGAAGCTGAAGTGGGCAGAGCGCCTTTGACTCGCCTCCACCGACAGCTAACTGAGCCGTTCCAGGGCTTCCCTCAATTCGGAGGCCGCATGAGTGTCACCTGCCTCTTGGCAGATCCGAATCCCTTTTTCATAGACCTGCCGGGCGCCCTCAACTTCTCCCAGACCTGCCAGAGTTAGGCCATGCTGCATGAAAGCCGCACGGTACCCGGGGAACCGGTTCAGCAACTCCTCGAAGTACTCCGAGGCTCTTTGTAACTCCCCACGGCTTCGATACTCCATTGCGATTCCGTAGAGGGCGAAGGAGTTATCCGAGTTTTTCTCCAGGAGGCTCTTCAATTTGCCAAGACGATCCGCTTCCGGCATCAGTGGATCACCGTCTGTTGAGGCACCGCACTCAAGAACTCCAGGTCCTTCCTGCCGAAGAGCTCAAAACCCAGGATCCCTCGACTGGAGCGGACTCGAATGAACCCCCTCTCCTGGTTTCCGAAATCTGCGAAGACTTCAGAAAGAACAAAAGCGATTTTCTGGTTCGACTCCAGCTCGAGTAGCAAAACGTCTCTCAGCACACCCTCGGCGTTGAAGACCTCGACGCTGACCAATGCCAGCCCTGTGGAAACGTTCAGCAAGGTGACGCCCGTGAAAATCTCCGGGGTCTGCGCTACCTGGCTGAGCAGGAACTCGCGGGCGCCCCGTGCCTGCAAGGGCAGCGAAGCCAGAAAGCGTCCAAAGGGGTCCTGGAACGAGATTGAACCCAGAAGCTGGCCATTCAGCGAATGAACTGCCAGCCAGCCCTCCACGAACTCTTCTTCCAGCCCGACAAGGTCCCTGACAGAACCAGTCAGGTGCCCCTTCGGGCCCAATTCCTTCATCCGTGAGGCCAGGACATCGCCCGTCTCACTTCTCACAACGAGGTTCACGAGAACCTGGTCGTCTCCGGTGTGAATGAGGCTGAGAAAAGTCTCGACTTCCGGCCCGGATGCCAGCTGGGCTCCAAAGAGATTCGAGTCCACCAATCCTTCCTCCAGGGCCAGCAGCCCGCCCGTGGCCCGATCGTCTCCGAACAGCTCCATGCCAAAGATCGACTCTTCCCCTTCGGCGCTGACATAACCGCTGGAAGCGGTCGATCCCAGGTCATCCAGACTGGTTCGTAGCGATCCTCTGGCCGGAATCGGTCGTATGTTCAGCAGCTCCCGCTCCAGCCCCGCCGGGTGCCAGTAGAAAGCGACGTTCATAGAAGACTCATGCGGGTTGACAATGAAAAACGTCGTCGTCTCACCCTCAGAATTGCGGATCTCGGGAAAAAAGAGCCGGGATCCCCGGGCGGGCTCCAACTGGCTGCCATCCATCCGGGTCAATCCCGAATCTCCCGTCAGCGTGAAACTCATCAGATCCTTCTGGGAAGGGAGAATCTCCAGCCAGCCTTCGGTGAGATCAGGAAACTTTTCCCGTACCAGAAAAGCGTCCTGGGTCAGATTGGCCGCGTCGACCTGCACGTTTCCGGCCTGGGTTCCATCCGGCCTATAGGCCTGGATCTTGATCTCATTAGGCTCAAGGGAAGGGGTGGCCGCAGACAAAGCATTGGCCAGAGCCAGGCCAATGAAATGGCCTGCTTCAGCCCTGAGCACCGGCAGGATCAAGGGCTCGGTGTGCTGGGAGCCGAACTCCAGGACACCCACATCGACCCGGGCGTCACCGTCATCGTCGCCGTCCACAACACGGCGGTGGAAGTCGAGGTCAACCGTGGCCAGTGAAACCGTGTGCGTACCCCGATCCACGGCGTCCGAATCTGCAGTCAGAGCGAAATCCAAGCTCTGGGAATCCACAAAGCCCGGGTTGCCCGTAAAATTACCACCCTCTCCTGCGGGGGAGAGATCTCCCAGCAAGTTGAACATCACCGAACTGCTGGATCCGTCATCCTGCAGGTCTCCCGCCAGATTTTGAAAAAGAATGGAATTGGCGACCACTGCCGGGGTCGAGACAATCTGAACTCCCGTTCCCCCGCTGCCGTATACCGTCGCGTTGATCAGCGTCAACTGGCTATCGGTCACCTCCACTCCCTCGTCCTCCGATGCGGCAAGTACCGAGTCTCTAATGTCCAGCTGGCCGGTCTGAAGGGCCATCGCCCCCTTGCTGTTGGTGGCAAGCAGGCTGGAGCGGACCCGAACGGAAGCCGCTTGAGCGATCAAGCCAGCCGCCTCGTTGCCCGAGATCTCACTCCCCCGGATGGTGGACACTGCACCATTGAATGAGGAAACCCCGGCCCTCCGGTTGTTGATGATCGAGCTGTCAGAGAGATCCACTTGACTCTCGCCCTCAGCCAGGACGCCGTCGCCAAGGCTTCCCTGGCTGTTCGCAATTCGGCTTCCTTTCACGAGCACCCGACTGGCGGAAGCTCGAACGCCCTGGCCGGTCGAGGATTCTCCTGAGCCAATGATGTCGGTGTCGAAAATCGCCAGGGTGCTTCCGGGTGAGGCAAAAACGCCGTGCACGGCACTCCCCTGCTCCTCTCCTCCGATCCGACAGTGCTCAACCAGCACCTCCGAAGAAAAAGCCGCCAGTCCGTTCCCGGAACCCGCTGCCAACTCCGACTCATAAAGATGGGCGTGGCTGTCTGTCAGGTGGATGGCTCCACTTTGATCAGAGGGTTCGCCGCTCGTCTCCACGCGCGAGCCGATAATCTTCACACTCGAATTCTGAGCCTTGATTCCCGCCTCCCTGCCCCGAATCAGCAGGCGACGGAAAGTGATGTCTCGAAGATTGCGTACCTCGACGGCGGCATCGCTGCCCAACACCTGGATCACCGGCGACTGTCCCTGAGCAGCCTGCAGGGTGATCCCTTCCAGGCGGGTGCCGCCCGCGTTGAACTCAATCAGCAGCGGAGTCTGATAGACCCCACTGTCGATGATCTCAATCGTGTCTCCCGGGCCGGCTTGTGCCAGGGCGTCTTCCACAGAGGCAAAGTCACCCTGGTTCGGGATCTGTGACACCTGGAGATGGTCCTCGGAGTTGGTCACCAGGGTCCCCCAGAAGGCTGTCCGCAGGGCGATGCCGTCGTGACCGGACGGGACCAGCGTCAGGGCACCCTCAAAAGCCGTGTTCGCCCCCGGCCCGACCGAGGCAGCTTCCAGGTGCACTTCAACGGTCTGGAGTGGGCCCAACTCCAGTGTCTCCGGCGTGACAGCCACGGTTGCTTCCCCTTCTCCAACCAGAATCTGAGCAGAGAGTTGGTAGGTGTGTGCCTCGCTCACGGCGTTGGTGACAAGAATGCTTCTTCGAGTGCGACTGCCGGCCGGCACGTTTCCGAAACTGGTGCTGACCGGACCCAGAAACGCCGCCACCTCAAAGGCCCGGCCCAGATCCAGGCGCCCGTTACCAACTTGGTTGACAAGACCCTCAGCCCCGTTCACCGTCACCACCTGAACCGCAGAGTTGACAAGGGCCGACTTGACCTGTCCGGCACTCCAGCCCGGGAAGCGCTGCAGCAGCAGAGCGGCCCCGCCACCCATAATGGGAGTGGCAAAGCTGGTCCCGTTGGCCGCCAGAGTAAAGCCGGAGCCGTTTGAGGCCGTGTGAATGGCTACACCGGGGGCGGTCAGGTCGGGCTTGATTCCGAGATCGATGTTGGGGCCTCTTCCGCTGAACCCGGCCAGAATGTCGGGGGACGTGGAGAAAGGCCTCAAATCCTCCTGAGTCAGAAAGGTCACCTCAACCACGACCTGGAGAGGGCCTGAGGGGTTGGGCCCATCCAGGAACTCCAGCAGCGCTTCTCCATCGGACTTCGTAATCATGACAGCCGGTTGTTCAGGGACAGAGGCACCGAAGTCCATCGAGATGGGACTGCCTCCCACATTGTTGTAGACGATCATTCCGGCAGCGCCACCCGCACCGAACACATTCTGGCCCTTCACGCTGAACGTGCACTCGCCCCGCCTGACCAGGGCGACCATTCCCGCCAGGCTTTCTGACGGAAGAGGCGTGCAGGCTTCGCGAGTGGGGTCTACACTCGTAATGGTGGTGACTGGAAGGGGCCCGATCTCGTCTTCGATTGGATTGCCATTCCCGACAACAGCCAGAATCGTGCCCAGTGGGAGAGGAAAATCCGGTGAATTCGAGGTCAGCTCGATCGCCCCTCCAAATGTCCTTGCGTTCGTCGACGCCCCTACTGTGATCGCAGCGGGACTGGTTCCAGGCGAGAGAACACTGCCCCGGCCCGGCCCCGCATTGCCCGCTGCAATCACGAAGACAAATCCCAGAGCCGTGGCGGTAGCAATGACCATCTGTTCCGGATCGTTGTCGGGATGGATGGCTGGACCGCCCAGGCTCAGGTTGATCACATCCATCCCGTCAGCCACCGCCGCGTTGATAGCCGCGATCACCGCCGCGCTGGTGGTTGTGGAGTTTCGTCCCGGTGTTCCAAAAACCTTGTAGTTACCTAGAAAGGCTTTGGGTGCGATCCCGCTCACGGAGGCCAACGGCGAGTCCACCGGCACCCCGGCTGCAGCCCCCGCCACCCGCGAGCCGTGCCCGATCTCGTCCCGGGGAGTCTGATCATTCTGGGAATTCATCCCGAACTCGGTCTTCACGAAGGTGCGAGCGACAATCACCTTGTTGGTTGCAAACCCCTCGGTCTCGGAAATGGGAAAACCCTCCGGCGGGACCAGATTGGGATCCTGAAACATCACGTGTTCCTGGTGAATGCCGGAGTCAATGAGTCCGATCCTCATTCCCAGGCCCGCCTCTTCACCGCCGCCGACTTGCTGCCAGGCGGCGGGTGCTCCCACCAGGGCGGGAGCAGCGTCCATAAGAAGATAGCGCTCAAGATTTGGGTAGACTCCGCGTACGGAAGGATGGTCCTCGAGTTCCTGTACTTCCAGGGCGGTGGCTTTCACCACCAGGCTGTTGATCAGGAGAGTTTCCCGGTGAAGTACCTGAACACCGTCAGCGGCGGGGTTTTGCCCCATGGAGGACAGAAAGCGGCGCTGACTCGATTCGACGGCCCGCTCGTGACCGACGGTCCCGGCGCCCTTTAGGAGCTGCCGTGCAGCCAGCGCGCGCCTTGCCGAACGGCCGCGGAGCACCCGTTGGGCCACAGATGGCTCCTGGAGCACCACAATGTAGGTCGATTCCCCCGAACCGGACTGGAAGGCCTGGTAGGCCCTGGGAGCCTGGGCTAAGATGGCCAGGACGAGAGCCGCCGCCGGCAAGGATCTCTTCATGAAGAATCGATCATTCATCAGGGAATTGAGCTACTCACTTATCGCCACCGCGCTGGTCGTCCTGATGCTGCTCATTTTCACCCCTGAAATCGCGCTGCCTTCACTGGCCGTCTTTGCGTATATTCTGCTGGGCGCCGGGATTGCTCTCCTGGTCGCCCAGAAGCTGATCGAAATTATACAGCAGGAACAGCTTCGCCGGTCGAGAGTCCAATGCGAAGCCTGTGGTTGGGATGGCAGGGGAGAACGGGTCCACCGCTCCCGAGCTTGCCCGGAATGTGACTCTGACCGGCTGTCGGTGATTGAGAATGGTTGAAACGTCAGACCTGGGCTACGCCCTCGATTCCCGCTTTCTAGATCACCGAAACCCCTCCGGACACCCGGAGTGCCCCGGCCGCCTGGAATCGGTCATGGCGATGCTGGACGAACTCGCGAGAAGAGATCGGTTGGAAAAGGTTTCCGGGGAAGTGGTACCGCTGGACCTCGTCACTCAAGTTCACAGCAAAGAACTTGTGCAGGTGCTCAGCGACTCGATGAGACAGCCCTACACCCGCTTCGACGCCGACACCTACGCCTGCTCTGACTCGTTTGGGGTGGCCCGGTTGGCTGCGGGACAAGGGGTGGAGTTGACCCGCAGAGTTTTGGCCGGGACCCCGGGCGCCGGGTTGGCCCTGATCCGGCCCCCCGGGCACCATGCTGAAAGCAATCGAGCCATGGGCTTTTGCCTGCTCAACAATGTAGCCGTTGCCGCGCAGGCCGCCCTGCAGGAGAGCAGTGTCGATCGCGTCGCCATCGTCGATTTCGACGTTCATCACGGAAATGGAACCCAGGAGATTTTCTACTCGCGCAGCGATGTGCTTTACGTCTCTGCCCACCAGTATCCGCTCTATCCAGGAACGGGGGCCCCCGGGGAGAGCGGTCAGGACCAGGGGCTGGGGTTCACCGTCAACTTCCCTCTGCCCGCGGGACTCGGAGATTCCACCTACAACAGTCTTTTCTTCGATCTAATCTGCCCGCTAGTCGAGGCTTTTGGACCGCAGCTGATCCTGGTCTCGGCCGGCTATGATGCCCACGCACAGGATCCCCTGGCCACCATGAACGTCAGCGAGGAGGGATTTGGGCAGATGACACGACAGCTCAATTGCGCGGCCGACCGGGCCTGTCAGGGAAAGATCGTTTACTTCCTGGAAGGTGGCTACAACCTGGAGGCGCTGGCCGGGAGTGTTCGCGCCACAATTCGGGAAACTTTGTCCCCCGGAAACGACCCTTTGAATCGTGACCGCTCAGACTTCTACCGGAGGTACCGTGACCAGGCCCTGACTCGCCTTCACACCTGGTGGCCGACGCTGTGAGGATCCGGGTTCCGAGTTGAACGTTGAAAAGTTCGTGGAACCTTGAAAGTGGGAGGGGCCTCAGGCAGCGGCCGTTTAAATACGGCCGGTCGCGGCCTGAGGCCCCTCCCACTTTCAATCTGCAATCCCTTCAGACCGGGAAGGCCTCTTTCAGAACCTCAGGGAGGCGATACACAGTGGAACACTCCTCGCACTTGAGAAGCACCAGTCTCGGCTTGCGCCCAAATTCCGCCTCGATCTCGCCCAGGAGTTCCTCCTCCGTTTCGTTGTAGTAGCCGGCAAAGGGATAATATCTCTTGAGCCCCCCGTGGCAGGGTTTGCCCTTGTTGTTCCTGGCACTGCACACCACCTGGCGCGGTATCAGATCCTTGATCACTCCGATCTCCCTTCTCTCTAGACGCGGTATTCTTCCTTGCTCAAGACTTTGATCAGGCGCTCAAGCGGGTAACAATTCACTACACTCTCCGCCGTCAGCCAGGCCCGTCTGGCCGTGGCCACCCCGTACTCGATCATGTGCAGAGCCTTGTGGCTGTGGGCGTCCGAGTTGACGGCAATCAGAGCGCCCTGATCATACGCCATACGGGCCGCGACGTCATTCAAATCAAGTCTCTTGGGATGCGCATTGATCTCCAGGCAGACTCGCTGTTCTCGCGCACAGGAAATCACCTGCTCCAGATCGACTTCGTAGGGCCGACGCCTGAACAGAATCCGCCCGGTAGGGTGGGCGAGAATATTCACATAGGGGTTTTGCAGAGCACGGCAGATCCGGCTCGTCATCTCGTTCCGGCTCAAATCAAATCGACTGTGAATGGCCGCGATGACAACGTCGAGACGGGCCAGCACCTCGTCGCTCATGTCCAGGCCTCCATCGGGCAGGATGTCCACCTCGATGCCGGTCAGGACCGTGAGACCCGAATTCGAGAGGTTGAGGCGATCGATTTGTCGGCACTGGGCCAGAACTCCTTCCTCGTCCAGACCTCCCACCATGGCCAGGGTTCTGGAGTGGTCGGTGATGGCCAAGTACTCGTAACCCAGGCTGAGGGCTGCCGAGACCATGTCTTCAAGGTGATCCTTTCCATCCGAATCCGTGGTATGCGTGTGCAGCTCTCCCCGTAACTGTTCCGCTGTGACCAAATCGGGGAGCCGGCCCTGGCGTGCCTTCTCCAACTCCCCCCGATTCTCGCGAAGCTCCGGTGGAATGAACGCAAAACCGAGGCTCGAATAAAGCTCCTGCTCCTCGCTGCCGGCCACCCTCTCATCGCTCTCGGTTCGAAACAACCCGTACTCGTTGATCTTGAAGCCCCGCCGCTTCGCCTGCTCCCGCAGGACGACGTTGTGTTCCTTCGACCCTGTAAAGTACTGCAGAGCGGAGCCAAACTCCTCACTCTCCACAATTCTCAAGTCGCATCCGGGGCCTTTTCCCAGTCGAACTGATGCTTTGGTCGGACCGCTGGCCACGACTTCTGTCACGGCGGGATACTGGAGCAGAGATTGCACGGTCTGATCGGCTCTCGAGCCCGTCACCAGAATGTCAATGTCGCGAATAGTCTCTTTCCATCGGCGCAGACTGCCGGCGACAGCGATTCGCTCGGGCCCAGCCATATTTTCCAGATACTCCGCCAGCGAATCCGCGGCTTTCCTTGCCCGGTCCAGGCGATGCCGTCCCCGGGTACTCAGCAGCAGCTCGATTGAGCTCAGGATTTGTTCCTCGCTCCTGGGCCCCATTCCCGACATTTTTCTGAGTCGCCCTTCCGCAGCGGCCTCCCGCAGCTGTTCGAGGGTCTGGATTCCAGTCTCCTTCCACAGGCGCTTCACCTTCTTTGGACCCAGGGAAGACACTCTCAGCAAATCGAGCAGAGAAAGTGGAACTCTCTCTCCCATACTCTGGAGCTCCCGGCAACTACCCGTCTGAAGGATTTCCTGAATCCGGGTCATGGTTCCCGCTCCGATCCCGGGCACTTTGTGCAGACGGGCGGCATCTTCCTTCATCACCTGATCGACGCTGAAACTAAGAGTTTCCAGTACCTGGGCTGCCCGGCGAAAGGAGCGAATTCGGAAAGGGTTCCCATCCTCGAGTTCGAGCAGGGCGGCAATCTGCTCGAAGATCTGAGCGATGTGCGCGTTCTCCACAGCTCAACTACGCCTAGTGGCCAGGTACTCCCGGCCTTTCTGCATGAGGGCGGCGAACCCCTCTTCGTCCCCGGCTCGCACTACGGAGGAGAGGCGTTTGACAGCATCCACAAGAGCACTCAGCGACTCGCTCCCGTAATCGTTGAGCGATTGGATCTCGAAGTACAGGTGAGGGTTATCCCTGGCCACATTCGCAGCCACCTCCAACTGGGCATCGAAGGTGGTGCTGGAGAGTCGGGCCAGTCGCGGAGCGGCCTCCCCGCTCTCCGCCAGAGCACTGAAAAAGACGATGTTTAGGGCATGAGAAAGGCCCAGCACGTAGGCGATCAGCCGATCATGATCTTCCAGGTCCATTTCCACCAGCTCGGCCATTGTCGGCTCGAAGAGCTGCCGCCCCGCGAGATTTGCCTCCGCTCCGCCCAGCGTGATGAAAATGACGTGCCGTCCCGACAGAAGCTCAGTATCGGGGCCGAACATGGGATGAATGGAACACACCTGAAGGCCCGCATCGGCTAGCGCAAAGAGCTTTGTGCGGAGGGGACTTTTGAGGGAGGCGATATCCAAAATGACTCCTGGAGGCCGAAGCTGCAGAAGCTCCTGCAGTATTCCAGATGCCGTGCGGATGGGGCAGGCAACCACAATGAGGTCCTGATCCAGGGAGGCTTCTCTCCAGTCGGCGAGATGAGGAAACCCTTCGACAGGTCCAGCCGGATCGGCAATTTCGACCTCGAAACCCTGGGAATCCAGAAAGCGGACAAACCAGCTCCCCATTTTCCCTGCTCCGCCGATCACCAGAACTCGCCGGCCATCGCCACCGCCTTGAAACTCGACGCGCTGCTGCTCCTGCGTGGTGAGTGAGTGTCGAATCAGCAGCGAGAGCAGCTCGTCCCCCAGAGACTCTGGTAGCCTCAAGCTGCGCGAGTGGCGGCGCGCTCTTTCGATGACTTCCTTTTCCTGCTCATAGTTCCTGGTGTCCTCACCAAGTTCCTGCTTGAGTCGACCAATTCGGGTACCAGTTTCCTGCCGCTCGGCTATCAGCTCCAGAAGCCTCCGGTCGAGCTCGGCCAGCTCGGCACGAAGGGCCACCAGGCCAGAATTGGGTTTCTCAGGCTTAGTACTCACGTTCTAAACACGGTAGCACTTTCAGGGTCGAAGCCGCTCCAGGCGGTGAGCCGCCTCTTTCAGCAAGTCCATGGTCTTGCAGAATGCAAATCGGATCAGGTGTCGGCCCATCTCGGGTCGATGATAGAAGCTGCTTCCCGGGACCGCGGCTACACCGATGTCCCTGATCATCCAGTCTACGAAATGGACATCGTCCAGGTCGGTCAGGCCGGTAATTTCGGCCATGATGTAGTATGCACCCCTGGGTTCCCACACTCGAAACCCGCTCTCTTTCAAAGCGCCCACCAGAAAGTCACGCCTCTGGGTATAGTCCCCACGCAGCTTCTCAAAGTAAGAGTCGGGAGCCTCCAGGGCCCTGGCTCCCGCCTCCTGCAGGGGCGCCGGCGCTCCGACCGTGAGGAAGTCGTGCATCTTGCGAATTGCAGAGGTCACATCCGGCGGGGCCAGGATGTAGCCGATTCGCCAGCCCGTTACGGAAAAAGTCTTGGAAAGTCCGCTGATGGTGATCGTCCTCTCCCTCATTCCAGGCAGGGTGGCCATCAGGTGATGCTCCCCTTCATAGATGATGTGCTCGTAGATTTCGTCGGTGAGAATGTAGAAGTCGAATTCCACTGCCAGTCGGGCCAGTTGTTCGAGTTCCAGAAGGGAGAAGACCTTGCCTGTGGGGTTGTTAGGGGTATTCAGGATCAAGGCCCTGACTCCCCCGCTCCCCTGCAGCCTGGTAGCCAGCGCTCTCAGCTCATCCGGGTCAAACGAGAAATCGTTCTCGGGATCCAGATTGACAAAGTGAGGCGTGGCCCCCGAAATGACGGCATCCGCACCGTAGTTCTCGTAAAACGGTTCGAAGATGATGACATTCTGTCCTGGATTGATTGTAGCCAGCATGGCGGAAATCATGCTTTCGGTAGCCCCGCAACAGACTGTCATCTCCCGGTCGGGATCCACCTCAAAACCATAGAATCTCTGATAATAACGCGCCAGCGACTGGCGCAGAGAGAGTGATCCCCAGGTGATGGCGTACTGGTTGATCTCGGAGCGAATCGCATCGCAGGCTGCTTTCTTGATGAACTCGGGAGCCGGAAAATCTGGAAATCCCTGGGACAGGTTGATGGCCCCGTGCTGGTTGGCCAGGCGGGTCATCTCCCGGATAACGGATTCCGTGAATTGCCCAGCTTTTTGACTGACTCGGCTAGCTGCCATAGCGGATTCGACCAATCGGGAAGGATACCAGGGGGGAAAGGGTACCAGGATCCGGACGAATCCGGAACGCTCGATCCGACACGACTTTCACCACGGGCTGCCAGGATCAGCCGACGCGAGGTCCGGGATACTGCTTGCCCAGTCGCTTTCTTTCCCCGGAAGCGAGAATGCGAACCACCTCGGCGTCAAAGCAGTCTTCCTCGGAACGTACCGAGGGATGAGCGCGCCTCTCGTACATTTCCCAGCTACGGTCGATATCGTGTCTGAGGCGATCGTAAATGTCGGAGGTTTCACGACCCTCGTCGACTGCTTCCGAGTTGTAGAGCTTGATCTCGGAGACGAGAAGGCGGGCGAATCGCAGAGCTTCTTCCCGAAGAGCCTCAAAGTCCTTCTCTTCTTCTTTCTCTTCTTCTTTCTCTTCCTCTTCTCCCTCGTTTCCCTCGTCTCCCTCGTAAGCTTCCTTCGCGGCTTCGTCCGCAGCCGCTCTCACCAACTCCTCTTCCTCAACATCCTCGTCGATCGCTTCCAGTTCCTCGGGGGCGTCTGAGGCCTCGCCGTCCTCAGCTTCTTCCCCCGTCGGCTCTTTCACATCGAGGCTTTCGGCGGGGGCTTCGTCCTTCTCGTTCGGCTCGATCGATTCCCCCGCCTTGTCTTCGTCCGCTTCTTCTCCAGCAACAGCTTCTGCACCCTCGGCCGCCGCGGATTCTTCCTCCACGTCGCTCTTATCCGGGGGTGCTATCGGAGGGGGGTTAAGTGTTGACGGTTCCCCTCCTCCCTGGACATGGCCCTGCTGGAGGGCATGGTTCTTGAGAACCAGCGCGGTCAGAAGGGACAGAAACTCGAGTCCCGCCGGCGAAAAGTTCTCTTCGGAATCGGCGTAGAGAACGACCGGCACCAGCTCGTCAAAGCAAAGCGGAATTCCAACCGCTGCTTTGGGAAGGCTGTCCTCGTCTCCCCAGCCAAAGTCTTTCACTCTCCGGTCTTCCGCGTAGATGATGGACTGCTCACGCACACAGCGCGCCATCAGCGAGTTTTCATCTTCGACTTTGACTCTGGCCAGATCGTCCAGATCCAGACCGGATGCCCTCCACGGGACCAGAGTGCCGTTGCGGTTCAGGAACAGCACGGAACGAGGAACCCAGGTTGAGGCCAGTTCCAGGTACTCTTCTAGAATCTGGGGCTGGGTCTCTTTGCTTACGAGGCGGCGAATGGCATCATTGGCCACAGTCAGGAGACTGGTGATTCGAGCCGACTCCTCCGAGGAGTCGGAGCCGAAATCAAAGGGCAGAGCCAAGCGCTCCAGCCGCCCGAGTCTTTTCGACACCTCACTCAGGCTCCGGTTGACAGTTTCAATTCTCTCAAGGAGAGTGTCTTGCTCCATGATGACTCCCCGCCATTTGAAAACAACGTCTCAAACTAAGTCCCGACCGCAGTTCGATCAGAACCCGACGCGCGTCGTTGGCCCGTTCCCAGAAGAAAAACGATCTTTCCGGACGCCGCCAGACCCCTCACCGCACGCTCAGCCCGGATAAGTCCCTGCGATGTAGGTCTCTAGCCTACCAATTTCCTCCTCCTGAGCAGATATGATCCACATCACCAAATCCCCAATCGAGACGATTCCGATCACTTTCTCCTTCCCGAAACGGTAAAGATAGCGGATTTTCTTGTCCATCATCTCCTTGAGCAGGAAGAAATGGTCTTGCTAGAAGCAACGCATATGACCGGACGGAGATGACCGGAAGAGCACCTGTACTCTATCCCCGCAAAGATCCTCCCGGGAACTCACCGCATTGTAACAGGAGTCTCCGAATAGGACCAAAACGCACCAGTTCGATTCTCTCCGGGCGCAAGTTGCACTATTCTTTGTCGTATCTATGTGGGCACTCGCTTTCACAAATGCGACTGCCAACGTTATCGTAGTCTATGGAAGGGAGCGCTAAGCCATGCAAGATCTATTGGCTCAGAAAATTGCAATTATTGGGCTGGGCAAGCTGGGGGGCATTCTGGCCCGAGCCTTCCTGGAAAAGGGACTCATCGGTAAAGACCAGACTGCCGCCACGGTAGCTCACGAGGCCCGGGCCGAGACCCTGGCCGGGGAGTTCCTGTTTTCGGTGACGACTGACAACTCCGCCCTGGTTCAGGACGCTGAGATTGTGCTCCTCTGTGTCAAGCCCCAGAATGTGGGTCGCGTGTGTCAGGAGATCGACAGCGCACTTTCCCCTTCTCACCTCCTCATCTCGGTAGCTGCCTCGGTGCCAACGCGGTACATCGAGGACCACTTGACTCGACAGGTTCCAGTTGTACGCGCAATGCCCAACACTCCTTGTCAGGTGGGCGAGGGCATGACGGCCATCTGTCCGGGCCGGTTTGCTGACTCCGACCACCTGAATCTCACCCGAAAGCTCTTTGATACAGTGGGGCGCACCGTCATCCTGGATGAGAAGAACATGGATGCGGTGACCGGCTTGTCGGCCAGCGGCCCCGCCTTCATCTATGTGATCCTGGAATCGCTGGCGGAAGCCGGCGTGAAGGTGGGATTACCCCGCGAAACCGCGACTCTGCTGGCGGCGCAGACCGTCCTGGGAGCTGCCCGGGTAGCCCTGGAAACAGGCAGCCATCCAGCCCTCCTCAAAGACAATGTCACCACTCCAGCGGGTTGCACGATCGACGGCCTCCTGGAGCTGGAGGAGGGAAAACTCCGCGTGACCCTGATCAAGGCCGTTGTGAAGGCGGTCCAGAGAGCCGGCGAGCTGCTGCCTGAAGAGTGAGCACCGAAATGAGCAGGCAACAGATCAGGAGTTCATTGAAACGAACATTTGATGGGAACCCGTGGCACGGCCCCTCGGTCCAGGCGACCCTCGCCGACGTGACGGCGAGCCAGGCGAGCCTGCGGCCCATTCCGGAGGTGCACACGATCTGGGAACTGGTCAAGCACATGGAGACCTGGGTGCAGGTGGTGACTCAGAGGCTTCGGGGAGAAACGGCCCTGGAAGTACCCGACGAGCAGGACTGGCCCGCTCCGGGGGATTGCGGTGAGAAGCATTGGCAGGAATCCATAAGGTCCCTGGAGAGGTCCGTCCAGGAGCTCCAGAAAGCAGTGGAGCAGGATCAGTGGGAAGCAGGAACGCCGAGCCTCCGTGCTTCCCCATCATGTAAGGGAAGCGCCAGATGTTGCCCAGTCCAACTGCCACACCGGCCATGGAGAGGACCGCACCCAGAGAAGAGGAAAAACGAGAACCTTGTGTCACGTCTCGGAGTCGCGGCTGTAGGGGATGATGTTCTCCCACTCGGAGGCGTCCGACCTGGCCACCACCGCGACTACTGGTTCGCTCTGGGAGAGGTTGAAGACCTCGTGAGGAATATCGGGTTCAATGAAGATGAAATCACCCGCCTCATTTTCGATAACTTGCTCCAGACCGATTCCATACTCATGGCGTACCCGGCCCTGGAGGATGTACAGCATCAGCTCGAAGCCCACATGAATGTGGGCCCTGGCGACACCGCCGGGCGGAATCGTCGCTACGTTCATGGAAAGGTGTCTGGCCCCGACATTCCGGGCCGACAATCCTGCCTTGTAGCGGATACCGTTCCAGGTGCGACAGTTGCGGCTGCCGCGCAGGACTCGGATCCCATTCTCTCCCTCAACAAGATCGACAAAATCGTTTTCAGCCATTAGTCAGCGATTCTAAAACGGTGTTCTTGGATTTCCAACCACATGACACTACTGGGCCGATGACGTATCATCGAATTCCTGTGACCGCCCCGACCTTCAAACTCGCCCTTGCTGCGCTGCTCGGACTCCCAGTTGGGCTTTGTGCGAAACCGGAAAATACGCTCCTGACCGCTGCCCCCGGTCAGAAAGACGTGCCCACATTTCAGCTCGTGGGCCAGATCGAAGCCGAGCCTGGAGTCCGACTCAAGGGATTCTTCTCGAACGTGGTATTGAGAGGAGCCTATCACCCCTTTTTCCTCAAGACCGTGACCAACCTGGGAGGTCGCTTCAAGTTCAAGCAGGTACCGGCAGGAACTTATGTTCTGACGGTGACGACCCCCCGCAACGGTTCTTCCGCCAGGACGATTGCGGTCACACCCAGCTTTGCCGATTCGAAGGGCCAGGTGCACACGTCTATTCAGATGAACCTGAATCAGACCCGCCTTCGCTCCCAAATCTCCATTGCCGAACTGGCAGTACCCGAAAAGGCCTGGAAAGAGTACCAGAAGGCACAGGATGAACTCTCTCAAAGCCGCACCGATGCGGCCGTTACTCACTTGAAGCGGGCGTTGCAGGCAGCGCCGGAGTTCCCGACGGCACTGAACACACTGGGGACCATTTGCTACCAGACCAGGAAGTACAAGAAGGCGGAGGAATACTTCAAGCAGGCACTCGATCTGGATCCCGAAGCATACCCGCCCCTGGTCAATCTGGGAGGAGCCCTGCTCTCACTGGGTCAATTCGAGCAGGCCCTCGCGGTGAATCTGAGGGCACGCGAGCGGCGCCCTTCGGATCCTCTGGCCCAGTCCCAGCTGGGTCTGAGTTATGAAGGCCTGGGAGAGTGGGACAAAGCCATCACGAGTCTTCAGGAGGCGAAACGGCTGGAGCCGGCTCACTTCAGTAATCCCCAGTTGTCCCTTGCCCGGCTGCTTCTGAAACAGGGCCGGCTCGAGGCTTCCGTCAAGGAGTACGAGGAGTTCCTCTCGTTGCATCCCGACTCCTCTCACGCGCAGGGAGTTCGCCAATTAATCGAAAGAGTCCGGCAACAACAACCTTAAAGACAAGGTGACAGAGTAGACTGTCCCCTTTTTCAGAAGAGGGGCATCACTACCTGGGGACCCCACCGGTTCTGAGGCAGTGGAACGCGGACGTCCTCCACTTCCCCGCTCGAAGGCCGGAAATCTACCACCAGAAACGGAGTCAGGCGGACGCTCGGGTCCAGCACTTCGTCCAGGACGATTGTCTCCTTGAACGGCTTTACGGCTCTTGACAATACGACCTGGACCGGTTTGTCTTGGTCGTCCGGGTCGTCTCCCATGATCCCGTCCCGCCAGATCCATCCCCGGGTGGGCACCAGGAAAGAAAGAGCAATCCACCCGACGCGGGCCAACATTCCTCCCATTGAGAGGCTGGGACGTTCGACATCCGGCATCAGGTAAAACATCCCTTTCATCCTGTAGCGCGGATTCAGGATGGTCGCGACCACCGGGCCTCCCTGGTGCTCGGTCATCTCACGTTGCACATCGACGTGTGCACGGGTCGTGCCCATAACTTCCTGAATCCACTCGGCCGGCTGAGGCCAGGCACTGATCGCGACCGTCTGATGCTCGGCCTGAACGATGGATGCCGTCTGGGCGCGAGTGTAGCCTCGCACCACGAAAGCCAGGGAAAACGTCAGGGCAAGAGCAAACACATAGGCAGCTGCCCAGGAGATGGCTCGCGGACGCATCCGGCCGAAGGTCGCTTCGAAGAGACGGCGAACCGGGCTTCCCGGCAGGAATGCTCCCCGGGTGCCAGCAAACGCTCGATAGGAATCGCCAAAGCGCTCCACCATCCGCTGCTCTTCAAAGCGGGCCAGCGCCGCATAGAGAAAGAGCATCGTCACCCAGCAGCCCAGCAGCAGGAAGCGGGGCCAGATGGTGAGCAGGCCCCACCCGGCCACGCCCAGGCTCAAGTACTGCGGGTGGCGGGAGATACGGTAGAGCAGTCCACTGGCTACACCCCTTCCTCTCATCTTGTTGTAGTAGACCTGAAAGGCTGAGACCAGAAAACCCCACAGGCCCAGTGCGAAGATAAAGCTCCCGATTTCCCTCTGGACTTCCAGGAGGTAGGAACGGGTCACCACCGAGTGGTTCAGAAAAAACCCGTCCAGCCAGGCCGTTGCCGGCGACGCTGAGAGAAACCCGAGCAACGGTTCGAATCGAAAACTGGCGTAGAAGAAGCCCGCAAAGGGGCTGATCATCATCAGAACCTCGCTGGCAGCCAGACCCAGAACCACCACTCCCCCCAGGCGGCCAAGTTGTGAAGGTGACTTCATGGGGAAACATTATCAAGAAGAGCCTGCTCTGTCATACTGCTGCCCATGTTCCGATGCTCCTGGCTCGTGCCCGCTGTTCTGGCAGTCGTTTCCCTTCCGGGATGTATAACTTGGCCCCAGCCAGAAACCGATAATCAACCCCTCAACTTCGTTTTGATCCTGGTAGACGATCTGGGATGGAAGGACACCGGGGTCTATGGAACCACTTTTTACGAGACGCCGAACATCGACCAACTGGCAAAGAGCGGCATGCGATTCACGCAATTCTACACCGCGGGCTGTGTTTGCTCTCCCACCCGCGCCAGCATCATGTCCGGGAAACACCCTGCACGTTTGAACATTACCAACTGGATTAGCGGCCGCCAGACAGGTCGGTTGTTGCCGGCAACCTATGACCACCAGCTGCCCCTTGAAGAGTTGACTCTGGGCGAAGCCTTCCAGGCACAAGATTATCTCACCGCTTACATCGGGAAATGGCACCTGGGTGGCGAACCATACTTCCCGGATCGCCAGGGTTTTCGCTTTACCCGAGCGGTTGCAAGAGCGGGCTTCCCAGCGACTTATTTCTATCCCTACCGAAACCCGCAACCCTCGGATCAGGATGTACCTGATCTCGAGTCCGGGGAAAACGGAGAGTATCTGACGGACCGACTGACGGACGAGGCGATCCAATTCCTGCGGGAGAACCACAACCGTCCCTTTTTGCTGACCCTGTCCCATTACGCCGTTCACGTTCCGCTGGAGTCGAAGCAAGAACTTGTGCAGAAGTACGATTTGAAAGCCTCCCGCTGGTCGGCATCGGATGGCCCCGGATTCTTGCCCGAGGGTCGACAGGCGACCACAAAGCAATTGCAGGATAACGCCGTCTACGCGGGGATGATCGAAAGCCTGGACGAGAGCGTCGGCCGCATCAGGTCGGCTCTGGAAGAGCTGGGCATTGCCGGCGAGACGGCCCTGATCCTGGTGTCTGACAACGGAGGGCTGAGTACCCTCGCGAACGATAGCTCCGCCATTCCCACTCCCTCCACGTCGAACCTGCCCCTGAGGGCCGGTAAGGGATGGCTCTACGAAGGCGGCATTCGCGCTCCGCTGCTTGTCAGCTGGCCCGGTGTGATCCGGGGTGGGAGTGAAAATGAGGTACCGCTCATCAGCATGGATCTGTTCCCAACCATGTTGGAGATGGCCGGCCTGAAGTTGATCCCGGACCAGCATCAAGACGGCGCGAGCCTGGTTCCACTGCTGACTGAAAGCGGTGATTTGGAGCGGGACGCCATCTTTTGGCATTACCCGCACTATCTGGCGGAAACACGCCCTCGGGCGCCGTCCGAGCCGGCGACTACAAGTTGATCGAATGGTTCGAGGACGATCGCGTCGAGCTGTACAACCTGGCCGAAGACATCGGTGAGGTCAACGATCTGGCCCTACAGCTACCCGATAAGACCGAAGAGCTGCGCGAGTTGCTCCAAGAATGGCGGAGCGACACGGATGCCAGGATGCCCCAACCCAACCCGGCGTGGATCCCTCAAGACTGACACGTCTTACGGTACGTTCCCGCTTGCCCATACGAGATCGGACTCACTTGTTTTTCGTTGCAGATGAACCAACAAATTATACCCTAGGGGCAACACGAGCAAGTGGTATTCTGCGGCTCCTAGGGCACAGCAACGGGAGGGTATTGCTGTTCTGGTTCTGGGCAGTTAGATTAGGGGGAACCCGATGTCTTTCAGAAAGCCCGCTTCCCTCTTGGCCCTCCTCGGAGTCCTCGTGAGTGGTTCCGCTCACGCCCAGGAGGATACCTGGGTACCGCTCGGCCCGGCAGGGGCGCAAGTCTATGCCCTGGCTGTTGATCCAGCCAGCCCGATGAGGATCTACGCCGCCACCAGCACCGGTATATTTCGGACCACGGATGGCGGAAGCAACTGGGAGACAGTCAACACCGGCCTCACCATCCTGGACGCCCGAGCTCTGGCCGTCGACCCCGACAATCCCATGACGATCTATGCGGGCACTTTTGGTGGTGGGGCGCCCAAAACGATTGACCGCGGTGACAACTGGCAGGAGAGCTCTCTCGCCCCTGCCGCGCCCCAGGCTCTGGCCGTCGACTCCGAAAACCCCATGACGATCTACGCGGGCACTTTCGTCAGCGGAATCTCCAAGAGCACCTCCGGAGGAGCCAATTGGAACGTGGTCAACGGGACCCGCTTTGTCCTGGCTCTGGCCGTCGACCCCCTCCAGACCACGACCGTGTATGCAGGAACGTCAACCGGAGTGCTCAAGACAACGGATGGAGGCGACAACTGGCAGAGCCGCAACAATGGTCTCACCCAGCCCGATGTTCAGGCCCTGGCAATTGACCCGGTCAATCCTCAGACCGTCTATGCCGGAACCTTTGGCGGGGGTGTGTTCAAGAGCACGGACGGGGCCGCCAGCTGGCAGGTTATGAGCAACGGTTTTCCCGGAGGAGGGCCGGCTTTTCCTTCCGTCCGGGCACTGGCCATCCATGCAGTCGATCCGATGACCCTCTACGCCGGAATCAGCGGTGTTTTTCGGAGCAGCGACGGAGGGGCCAACTGGGAGGCGATACGAGACGGCTTCACCAACCTGGATATTCGGGCACTGGCTATAGACCCGGTGAACCAGAGAGTCTATGCCGGAACTTTTGGTGAAGGCGTTTTCGTGCTTTCCCCGCCCAGCGCCCGTTGGCTTTACGCGGTCGGCGACACGGAGGGCACAGGAGCTCGATTTGACGGTGTGGCGCTGACCAACATATCCGCCTCGACGCTTAGCCTGGACCTAGAGGCGATCCCGGCCGCGGGGCAGCCCGCCATCCTCGCACGGTCGATTGCCGGCGACGACAACTTCGCCTCCCTCGAGCTCCCGGCAGGCGAGCAGAGGGCTCGACTGCGGAGTGATCTGTTCGGAGGAGACCCGTCTCTTCCCGCCTGGATCGAGCTCCTCAGTAACAGCTCAAAGATCGGAACCTTCTTTCAGTTTGGCTCCAACAGCCTGAGCCAGTTGGACGGCGGGGTGGCGATCGACACCACCAGCCGGCACATTGCGCTGACCCGCATTTTCGACGGCCCGACAGCCTTTCGTGGACAGCCCGCGACTACTCGGGTCTCCATATTCAACCCCAACCCCGAGCCCGTGACGATTGGGCTGACGTACAGACCCCCGGAGAATGGAGGTGCGGCCCAGGGTCCCCCACCCATCACGCGGATCATTGCCCCTCGGAGCGTCCTGGACGAGCGCGCCGCGGATCTCTTTGGCTCGAGTCCCTCCGGAGGTGCGGGCGGAGAGCTGGGGGGAGGCGTACTTTCCGGGGAAGTGACCGAGGGTGAGGGTGTGGTGGCTTTTGAAGTCATCCAGTTGACGGATCAGGATACGGTGATTGGTCTCAACGCGGCCACGGGTAACCCCTCCTCGCTGGCCTATTCGGCCCAGCTGGCCAGCGACCCGGGAGTCTTCACGAGTGTGAATCTGTCCAACAGGGCCACTGCAGATAGAGATGTGAGCCTGCGGGCGGTGAACCAGGATGGCAGCGATCGGGGGAACCCAGTTTCATTCACACTGGGACCCGGAGAACAGTTTACGGAAGATGCTGGCGTGCTTTTTGGAGGGGGGCCGGCCTCGCCGACGCCCTCCCAGGGCGCGCCTTTCAGAGGTTCGCTGATCGTGGAAGCAGACGGCGATGGAATCGTGGGCGATGTCCTCTTCGGTGATCCGGACAGGTTCGCGTATGCCGCCTCGGTTCCACTGCAAACCGAGACGTTCGAGGAAGCGCTCTTCAACCAGGTGGCCAACGTCTTCGGCATTTTCACAGGCCTGGCCTTTTTTTATCCCGGACCGGACACAGGAGCGTCTCCCCGGCAAGGTCCACAGGGACCCGCACCCGAGGCCAAGATCACCATCCGGGTCTATTCACCGGGTGGGCTGCTGCTGGGTGAAGGTGAGCTGACTCTGGCCGCGGGAGAGCGAGTCTCACAGCTGGTGGAAGAACTGGTGGAGGAAGTGGCCGGGCTGGAACTGGCCGGCGGCTATGTCCTGGTTTTCTCTGACAACCCGATCATCGGACAGATGCTCTTTGGCCAGCTGGGCGGGAAGGGGATTCAGTACTTCTCGGCCGTGCCGCCGACCGTGCTTCGCTGAAGCACACTCAAACTCCGCCTGATGTTCTCCCATCGGTATCTTGCACACCCGTTTCATTGCTTAGGACGATCCCGTCACCTCCAGATGAGAAAAAGTGACCCATGATGCTGGTGAACCTGCAGGAGGTTTCCAAAAGCTATGGAAGCGAGACGGTCCTGGAGGGAGTTTCGCTTCAGATCGAGCATCAAGACCGGGTCGGACTAGTGGGGCCCAACGGCTGCGGCAAGACCACACTGGTCAAGTTGATTGAGGGGCAACTGGAAGCCGATCACGGCCACGTCACCACTCGTTCGGATCTGACCCTGGCCAGTATTCCGCAGGTCCCTGATCTGTTCGGTGATATTACTGTGGTGGACGAGGCTCTGAGCGTTTTCCGATCGCTGCGGGAGACAGAACGGGAACTGGCGAGGCTGCGCGAACAGCTGAGCGAGGCCAAGGAGGGCGAAAATCACAGGTTGTCGGGGCACTACGCCAACCTGGAGACACATTTCGAGCACATGGGAGGTTACGACTATCCTGCCCGGACGGAGGCAGTGCTGATGGGAATCGGCTTCTCCAGACAGCAACTGCACCAGCCCTGCGGCACTCTCAGCGGCGGCCAGGTTCGCAGGCTTGTTCTCGCTCAGGCCCTCCTGAAACCGGCCCAGCTCGTTCTTCTCGACGAGCCTACCAATCATCTGGATCTGCAGGGAGCCATGTGGCTGGTCGACTATCTGATGTCTCTGGCCTCAGCCTTCGTGGTTGTGAGCCATGATCGCTACCTGCTGGATGAGGTGACGAACAGGACCTTCGAGATTCTGAATCGAAAACTGAGCATCTATCCAGGAAACTTCACCAAAGCCGGTCAACTGCGAAGCCAGCGGTTCGAGGAACAGAAGAGGCAGTACCGGAAACAACAGGAGTGGAAAAAACGAAATGAAGACTTCATCCGGCGTAATCTTGCCGGCCAGAAGACCCGGCAGGCGCAGGACCGCAGAAAAAAACTGGAAAAAACGAAGTGGATTCAGCCTCCCGCCGCCTTAGTGGGCCAACCGGTCATCTCGGTGTCCGCGGCGCGAGCTCCCTGCCGGGTCTACCTGAGAATGGAGAAGATATCGGTGGGGTTCCCGGCGACAACACTGCTTGAGGGCCTCGACCTGACTGTCCTGAAAGGAGAGAGAATTGCGATCCTGGGGTCCAATGGAAGCGGAAAAACTACCCTGGCCCGCGTGATTGCCGGAGATCTCCAACCCCTGGGCGGTCAGGTTCGGCTGGGGCCCGGTGTGGTGCGCCGATTTCTCCACCAGGATCCAGACTTCGACCAGGACGATTCCACCGTTCTCGACGTGCTCAGAAGCCTTGATGGCAGCCGTCGAGATGGAGAACTCCGCTCTTACCTGGCGGGCTTTCAGTTTCGTGGAGACGATGTATTCAAGAATCTTGGCGACCTGAGCGGTGGTGAACGCAATCGATTGGCCCTGGCGCGACTCTTCTATCTTCCGGTAGATCTCCTGATTCTGGACGAGCCAACAAACCATCTCGATGTCTACGCACGGGATGCACTGGTGTCGGCTCTGGCACGGTTTCCAGGGGCGATGATTCTCGTCTCCCATGACATTCACCTGATCCGCTCGGTGGCGCAACGGTATTTCCTGGTAGCCGACAAGGTTCTTCGGGAGCTGCCCAGCCTGGATGCCCTGTTGGACAGGGACAAGCCGGCCCGCCCTGGAAAAGCAAATAGCAAGGGACGGAGCGCCTCCCAAACCACCCAGCGCCAATCGATCTCCAAGAACGAGCTGCGACGGCTTACCGATGAAGTCGAAGCTCTGGAAGCTGAGATCTCCGCCCTGGAGGTCCGCCAGCAGGAGCGGGTGATTGCCCTCTCCGAGCAACCCGAATTCAGCCAGGCCCAGGATCTGGCCCGTCGTCACCAACAGACCGCCGCCAGACTGGAGATGCTCTACTGCCTCTGGGAAGAAAAGTCGGCACGACTCCAGTCGGCTGACTGAACGTTCGGAAGACTATACTGGCTTCTGTGCCGAAACGCAGCTAACCCGGATTATGCAAGAACCGTAATCCGCTGTTGAAAAAGGGCTCGAGAAGTGGCCCAACTCGGAAGCGGGCAGTTGTGACAGGCGGATTTGCGAAGAATATCGGTTGGCGAGGCGTTTGAGTGGTTGGGGGAGTGAATTTCAGACAGATCTGGGCCTGGATGAGTGTCGGAAGCGGTTTTTCGGGGAACTGGGAGAAGCTAGCTGGAGTTCAGGCGACTCAAGACGAGGTGAAAGAGGGGTTGTTCGGGAAAGGCTGAGGAAAGATGGACCCAGATGCGTCGAGTGGTTTGTCGGATGCGGGCCCCGATCTTGAGGACACGACGACGTAAGGTTTCGATTTCGAGCTTGTGCCAGGGGGTTCCGTGCAGATAGTCGCGCAGGCGCACGAACATCTGGTAAGCCAGTGCATGCAGGAGGAGTCGAAACTGGTTGGCCAGGAATCGATGACAGCTGAGTCGGTCCATGCTCAGATGATTCTTAAAGGCCTTGATGAAGTTCTCGGTCTGCCCTCGGTCGGTGTAGTGGTCATAAAGTGATTGGGAGCAGAGATCGTCCCGGTTGGTGACCACAAAGCGACGATTGATCCCGCGCTGATCGACCTCCACTTTGACAATGACGCGACGGGATCGATCCCAGCTGTTGGCTCGATAAAGAAACTCGTCAAACTGACGCTGTTTTTCCTCCCGCTCAACGAACCTTTCCCGAGTCGAATCCAGCAGGGGCTCGACCACTCGCTGCAGGCGAGGGTTGCGACTTAACCCAATGACATATTGGAGTTGATTCTCTTCACCTTCACAGAACTCGTAGAGCCGAGGCGTGGCAAAGCCGCTGTCGGCCCGAATCTCAATCTCGACATCCGTCCCCACTCCTTGTCGGATGGCCTCCACGACGCGCTTCAGAATGGGCACGATGTGAGAGGCAGCCCCCTTGTTGCCAGGTCTCAACACGGCACAGACCAGGTCTCCCGTGGCGGCATCGAAGATCAGCAAAGGATGCAGAATGTGGTTTCGGTAATACCCGTGGTAGAAGGCGAACTCCTGTTGGCCGTGAGTGTGGTCGTCGGTACTGTCCAGATCCAGGATGATCTTGGCGGGACGTCTCTTCTTCAGGGAGCGCACATAACGGCGTAGCAGCCACCGGCTCAGACGCATCAGATCCTTCTTGGTGACGGAGTTCTCCAAGCGGGAGAAAGTCGGCTGGGTGGCCAAATCGGGATCGCTCTCGGGCAACTGATCACAGACTGTCTTGAGCATCGGATCCGAGCGCAGCGTATCGGCGTCATTACAGTCTTCGTAGCCGGCCACGATCTGCAACACTCGTTGTCGGATCAACTTCAACAGGTCATGACGAATGTAGCGTCGGTCCCGGCTTTCCGCAATACACGAACTGAAGCCCTCGCACAATCGATGTTGCCGATCCAGCGATCCAAACAACAACCATCCTGCGTCGGAAGTGAGGCTCCCCCCATCAAAACGAGCTGTGATGTCTCTGTGGCTGTGAAATGGCAGGGTATTCTGGCAGACTGTTTTCAACATAGCCGTAGCTCCTGTTTAGGGTTGTTTTTATGTAAACCCTTTTATATCAGAGAGCTACGGCTTTTTTTCTGGACCCAAATCTCACTCGGATTCAGATCTCTTGCATAATCCGGGCTAAGCCAGGAGCTTGTTCACCACATTCCCGTGGACGTCCGTAAGGCGATGGTGGCGACCCTGGTACTTGAAGGTCAGTTTCTTGTGATCGATCCCCAGAGACAGTGCAGGATAGTGGCCTGCAGGTCGTGCACGTGCACCGGATCCTCCAGGATGTTGTAGGAAAAGTCGTCCGTCTTCCCCACAGTGATTCCGGGTTTAATCCCGCCTCCCGCCATCCACATGGTAAAGCAGCTCGGGTGGTGGTCGCGGCCGTAATTGTCCTCCTTCAGAGTTCCCTGACAGTAGACGGTGCGGCCAAACTCGCCACCCCAGACCACCAGCGTATCGTCGAGCAGTCCGCGTTGTTTCAGGTCCATCACTAAGGCCGCCGAAGCCTGATCCACATCCCGACACTGCAGGCGGATGTCGCGGGGCAGTTCCCAGTGCTGGTCCCAGCCCCGGTGATAGAGCTGGATGAAGCGGACGTCTTTTTCCAGCAGTCGCCGGGCCAGCAGACAGTTGGCTGCGTAGGTCCCCGGCTTCCTGGAGTCTGGGCCATACATTTCAAAAATACTGTCCGGCTCGTTGGATAGATCTGTCAGCTCGGGAACCGAGGCCTGCATCCGGTAGGCCATCTCGTACTGGGAGATTCGAGTCTCAATTTCAGGGTCTCCGAACTCACGAGCCCGGATCTGGTTCAGTTCTCGAATCGCATCCAGCATGTGGCGGCGATTGGAGCGCTCAATCCCGGCAGGGTTGGAGAGGTAAAGAACCGGATCACCGCTGTGGCGGAACTTCACTCCCTGGTGCGCAGAAGGTAGAAACCCGCTTCCCCAGAGTCGCGAGAAAAGAGGCTGCGCCGGGCGCTGGGCGCTGCCCTGCGAAACCAGAACAATAAAGGCCGGCAGGTCCTGATTCTCACTTCCCAGACCGTAGCTCATCCAGGCCCCGAAACTGGGCCTTCCCGACTGCTGGCTCCCAGTCTGAAAGAAGGTGATGGCAGGCTCGTGATTCGTTGCCGGCGTAAAAACCGTCTTGACAACGGCGATGTCGTCCACAATTCCGGCCGTGCCGGGAAGCAACTCACTCAGGTAGGTTCCGCTTTCGCCGTGCCGTGCAAATTTGAAGATGGAAGAGGCCAGCGGGAAAGACTCTTGCTTGGTACTTATCCCGGGCGGGCGCTTCCCCATTCGAACCGATTCAGGAAGCTCCGTTCCATGGAGGCCCGAAAGCCCGGGCTTGTAATCGAACAGATCAATCTGGGAGGGGGCTCCGGCTTGAAACAGGAAGACCGCTCGCCTGGCCTGGGGAGCGAAATGGGGCAATCCCGGGAGGCCGGGGCTATCACCTCCGGTGCCGGCCAGCAGAGAGGGCTTCATAAGGGATCCCAGGGCAGCCAGCCCGATTCCCGTGCTGCCGCGGGAAAAGAACTGCCGACGGGTCATGAAAAGGGAAAAGTCGTCTTCGAAAGACATGTTCTTACTCTCGAGTAATGGTTTCGTCCAGGTTCAGAACGATACTGGCCAGGGCGGTCCACGCGGCCAGTTCCTTCCGATCGATGGTGTCCGGCGCGAGGCTTGCGCCCAGGCCGACCAGCCTTGTCGCCGCTTCCGGGTTGTGAGTGTAGAAATCCTGCTGCTGCTGCAGCGCCGCGGCCAGAACCCGGGTTTCCTCGCCAGTGGGAAGGCGGGAGGTTGCCAGCCGGTAGACTAGCTGTAAAGGTGGCTCAGAACTCCCGTCTACCTGCATCAATGCCCTGGAAGCCAGAGCGCGGGCCGCTTCGACGAAGGTGGTGTCATTGAGAAGCACCAGTGGCTGCAGAGGTGTGTTGGTTCTGGACCGTCGAACCGTACAGAATTCGCGGTCCGGAGCATCGAACATGCCGAGCGAGGGAGGCGGCACTGTGCGCTTCCAGAAGGTGTAGAGGCTGCGTCTGTAGAGATCAGCACCCGTGCTCTCATGGTAAACCTGAGCCGTGTAGTAAACCTGAGCTCCGTCGTATTCCCCCATAAGCCATTTCTTTCCAGAGACCCGGAGGCTGATAGGGGAAAACGCTGCGCCCTCCGACCTCGAGGTTCAGCAACCCTCCCAGGGCCAGGGCTCCATCCCGAATCATCTCGGCCGGTAATCTCAATCGACTGGTGCGAGACAGCCATCGGTTCTCCGGATCATGTTCTGCCGACCAGGCGTTCATCTTCGAGGACTGGCGATAGGTAGCCGAGGTCACGACGAGCTTCTGCATGGCCTTCACATCCCAGCCGCTCTCCACAAACTCTCGGGCCAGCCAGTCGAGCAGCAGTGGGTGACTGGGAGGACTGCCCTGGGAGCCGAAGTCCTCACTGGTTTTCACCAGTCCGAGTCCGAAATAGTTTTGCCAGAAACGATTCACGATCACTCGAGCGGTCAGGGGATGATCATCGCTGACCAGCCATCGGGCCAGCCCCAGCCGGTTGTTGGGGAGCCCCTTGGACATCCCGGGTAGGCAGTCGGGGACACCGGCCTGCACTTCCTCCACCTGATTTCGATAGTCACCCCGTTCCAGCAAGAACGTCTTCCTGGGTTCTTTTCTTTCCTGCATCACCATGGTGCTCGGCATCTCGGATCGTAGATCCTCTAGCTCCCGGCGTGCAGCCTTAAGTTGACGATGAGCCTCTCGAAGCGGCTCCGGAGCATGGTTCTCCAGGAAATATTCCCTCAGCTCTTCCCGCTGCGGTGCCTCCAGGTCCTCGGCTTTCGTCTGGAGAATGGACCTGGCGGGCAGATCCTGGACCAGCCGGCGCATTTCTTCCTTGCTGATCTGTCGATCATAGAATCGAAGGTCATCCACCCGGGCCGTTGTGCCGCTGCGCCTCTTGGTGAAGGGGAAATCAGAGTTGACCCCCAGATAAAGGGACCGGCCCGTTTCGATAGAGCCGTTCAATCGATCGGCTTCGACCTTGACTTCCTGCAGCTCCCCATTGAGGAAAAGCCGCAGTCCGGAGGCTTTTCTCGACCCATCGTAAAGGACCGTCACATGGTGCCACTTAAAGTTGGGCAGGGTCTCAGGTAGGGAAACGGATAGAATCTGGTCGGGCCATTGGTGGATCATCCGGAAGAAAAAAGGCGTTGAAAACTGGATCGTAGGGCGCACCACTTCCTCACCGAAAAAGATGCCGTAACCCCTCTCCTTGTTCAGGGGATCTCGTCGCGACATCAGGTAACCGGCCGCGTTCCCCCCGGGGAGGACCCAGAGGGCTATTGTGAAGGCCCGGTCTTCTGCCAGTTGAGCTGCCCCCCCGAGATCAAGAAACGTCTCCCCGTCCAGACCGAGAGCCTGCCCGATCCGACCGGGCCGGTGTTTCACGAATTCGCTGCTGGGACTGGCGTGATGGTAATTGCCGCTGGTATCGGCGAAGTGACCGTCAAACTCGTAGTGAGCCATCAGTCCTGCATGAGAGACAGGGGGCAGCTGAGTGAGCGCGTCCGGCAGCCAGTCCTCATACAGCTGATTTGCCGCTGCTTCCTCGAGCACCGCTTCCAGATCGCCGATCTGCTCTTCGAGATTCTTTTCTCGTCGCCTCTGATCGGGAGCGGGGACCCTCAAGAAGGGCCTGGCGTTGCCCGAACTCCCGCCAAGGCCATCTTCCTCGACGTTGTTGAAAAAGCCGTAAAAGCGATAGAAGTCCCGCTGCGTAAGGGGATCATACTTGTGGTCATGACACTGAGCGCAGCTCATGGTCAGCCCCATCCACACCGTGGCCGTCGTGTTGACCCGGTCGGCAACGTATTTGTTGAGATACTCTTCGCGAACAGCAACTGCCCCGAAGTTGATCATGTGATTCCGGTTGAACCCGGTGGCGATCAACTGGTCCTGGGAGGGGTCAGGCAGCAGGTCGCCGTCCAGTTGCTCGATCGTGAACTGATCAAAGGGCAGGTTGCGGTTGAAGGCGGTGATTACCCATTCACGCCATAGCCACATATTGCGGCCGCTATCAATATTGTAACCATGTGTGTCTGCGTAGCGGGCCATGTCCAGCCAGTCCACCGCCATCCTCTCCCCGTAATGGGGCGATTCAAGCAGCCGGTCAACCACCTTTTCGTAGGCATCCGGGGAATCGTCCTTCAGGAAAGCCTCCACTTCCTCAAGGGACGGAGGCAGACCCGTCAGGTCATAGGTAACCCGCCGGATGAGTGTCGTCGCGGCAGCTTCCTCGGAGACGGCAACTCCCCGTTTCTCGAGCTCCGCCAGGACAAACCGATCGATCGGGTTGCGGGGCCAGGACGTTCTCTCGACTTCCGAAGGGGCCGGGCGTTTCGGACTCTGGAAAGCCCAGTGCCCCGGATACTCGGCTCCCTGGTCAATCCAGCTCTTGATCAGATCCACCTGCCGGTCGGTCAACTCTTTCCCGGAGCTGACAGGCGGCATCTTCCAGGCCGCATTCTCAGAGGTAACCCGCCGGTAGAGCATGCTGGAGGCGGAGTCGCCGGAAACGATCACCGGGCCTCCAAAATCTCGCTCCTGGAAAGGGCCCTCGGGAGTATCGAGTCTGAGTTCGAATTGACGTTTCTTCTGGTCAGGACCGTGACAGGCAAAGCAGTTGTCGGAGAGGATGGGCCGGACCTCCAGATTGAAGTCGACCTCAGGTGCTGGAGAGCCGGATTCGGCCAGCAGCCCGCAGAGCAACAGAAAGCACACAGCACAGCCTCCGATCAACGGGAGGCAGGGCCGGAAACCCGATCCTGTCACCATTTGTCTCCCCAGTCTGCGCTGTCGCTAACTCCACCATTGAATTATACACGTCCCGACGGCGCCCCCCAGGGGACGACCAGCAGGATCACACGAAAGCAGGCAACTGAACAAGACGTCTCTTACTTGGCTGACCACCACTCGTTGAGCACCGCCCGCAGGCGTTTCCCCACCCCGGGCTGTTGCGCCGCCAGATTGTGGGTCTCGTGGGGGTCCGCTTCCAGGTCGTATAACTCAAGTTTTCGCCTGGAATCCTGCACATAGGCGAGGCCCGGGACGATCAGCTTCCAATTCCCTTCGACAGCCCAACGGGCTTTTACGCTCGCCTCAGGACGCGCCAGATCTGCCGCAGAATGCGTGTAAACGGCGCCGAAGATGATCTCTCGGGCCTGTACGGCCGCGCTGTCCAACAGATTCAATCCTTTCATTTCTGCTGTAGGCTCAAGACCACAGGCCTGCAGAATGGTGGGGACCAGATCGACGCTGCTGACCGGGGTCTCGATCCGCCCCGGCTGAATCCGCTCCGGCCAGCGCAGGATAATGGGTGTCCGGATTCCGCCATTGTACACGGAGCTCTTGGATCTCTCGTAGTCAGGCCCGGGGGCTTCGGCTCGCTGGATGTACCCGTTGTCGGTAACGAAAACCACCAGTGTGTTGTCTGCCAGGCCGTGCCGATCAAGGTAATCCAATAACTCGCCGCTAGTTTCGTCGAACCATTCGCACATAGCCCAATAGCGTGCGATATGAACCGACTCGGCCTTGTCGATGTACTTGTCGAGCAAATGCCGCGGTGGATTGTGCGGGTTGTGCGGGATCGCAGGAGCATACCAGACGAAAAAGGGACGGTCTCCTGCTTCTTCGATGAAATCGAAAATCGGCTTCATTCCAAAATCACGGCCGATGGCAATCCCCCGGTCACCGCCGCGCCAGTTCGTGGCGACCGTTGTCGTGGCTTCCCAGCCTGGAGTTCCGAGTGTCATTCCGGCGGTGAACCCACCTCGACCGAAATGTCCCTCCCACCACTTGCCCGTTTGAAGGCTCTTGTAGCCCCATTCACCCAGCATGCCAGGCAGGGTGGGGACGAGGTCTAAGAGATGAATCATTTCTAAGTGTTTCCGCCAGTATTCCCCGCTCCGGGCGCTCATGTAGGGGCGATGATCGAGCAACGGAGTGCCCATTGGGTAGTTGTTGACGATCTTGCTCTGGTGAGGATAGAGCCCTGTAATCATGGTCGCCAGGCTCGGCCGGCACAGGCTTGCCGTCACGTAGCCGCGCGGGAACAGTAAGTATCCCCCGGCAAAGCCGGGGGCTTTAATCTTGTGAGCCGCTCAAAGCGGACTTGACGTTGCCGCTACCGCGGCCACTTGTGCCACCTACAGGTGGCTTGGCTACAGCAGCCTGAGCTGATCCTGGCGACGATCTTCTGCTTCTTGCCGCCGGATATACTCACGAATCACTTTCTCATCCCGACCCACCGTCGATACGAAGTATCCGCGAGCCCAGAAGTGCTGTCCAACAAAGTTACGCCGACTCTCTGAAAAGTTCCTCGCAATGTGGATGGCGCTTTTCCCTTTGATGTACCCGATCACCTGCGCCACAGAAAACTTTGGCGGAATCGAGATCATCCCGTGCACGTGATCCGGCAGCAGGTGGCCCTCTTCAATCAAGCTTTCCTGCTGCCCAGCCAACCGTCGCAGCACCTGACCGAGATGTCTGCGCAGCTCCCCATAAATCAACTTCTTGCGGTACTTGGGGATGAACACCACATGGTACTTACACTCCCATTTTGTATGCTGTAAGCTCTGGTAGTTACTCATAAAACTCCTTTTCGTGATGCTTTGCTCGGCTCACGGAAGGGAGTTTTTTCACCTATTCCCGGAACTGTCAAACTCTGGCTGCCTCCCCGGCAGAGCCGGGGGGACTCCTTACGGGTCTAGAACAAGAAGCAGGTGTCCCCTGAATACGAGGCTCGCTTTGCACGACATCATTCTGCGCTATCCTCCTGAAGGTGAGCTCGAGAAGCCAACCCCACCAGTCGATACAAAGTTTTCTGTGGCTCCCCGGTTCCCCCTCGCTGACGCTAACCTTGTCACGACACGGGCTAAAGTGGAGGTGACAGACGTCACAGTAATCAATCCACGCGAGTGTGGACGGCCCATCCAAGTCACACCAGTGCTGCGCTAACGCAACGTTTCTTGTGCGCTTCCGGGGCGGTGCCAAGTAGACTGTCCCCTTTTTAGAAACCCTACTGCCAGTAATTGCGATCCAGGCTGCGGTACTGGATTGCTTCCGAGACATGGGCAGCCTGGATCTTCTCTTCTCCGGCCAGGTCGGCGATCGTGCGCGAGACCTTGAGGATCCTGGAGTAGGCCCGGGCCGAGAAGCCCAGTTTTTCGATGGCGTTGCGGAGCAGCGTTTGCGCCTGGGAGTCGAGCCGGCAGTAGGCCTCTGTCTCTCTAGCACCCATCTGGGCGTTGCAATAAATCGTCGGCTCCAGTTTTCCGAACCTTTCTAGCTGGGCTCGCCTGACCTTGCGAATCCGATCCGCCACGACTTCCGAAGTCTCCCCGTCCCGCTCCCCGGTCAGCTCCCGATATTTCACCTCCGGCACCTCGATGTGCAGATCGATCCGGTCCAGCAGCGGGCCGGAGATCTTGGACACATAGCGGTGGATCTGCATGGGAGTGCAGAGGCACTCCTTGAAAAGGGAGTTGAAATATCCACAAGGACAGGGGTTCATAGCCGCCGCCAGCATGAAACGGGCCGGGAAGGTGAGGGTCCGAGCCGCGCGGCTGATGGTAATCTCTCCTTCCTCCAGGGGTTGCCTGAGAACTTCCAGCACATGCCGTTTGAATTCGGTCAGTTCGTCCAGGAAAAGAACTCCGTTGTTGGCCAGCGACACCTCTCCGGGACGCGGCTTGGAAGTCCCGCCCACCAGACCGGCACCGCTGATCGTATGGTGGGGAGCACGGAAAGGCCTTTGGCTCACGAACGACCTCTCGTCCTTGAGAAGACCACAGACACTGTGAATCGCCGTTGTCTTCAACGCCTCATCGAAACTCAAAGGCGGGAGAATCGTCGGTATCCGGCGAGCAAGCATCGTCTTCCCCGCCCCGGGGGCCCCGATCATCAAGATGTTGTGCCCTCCTGCGCAGGCGACCTCCAGGGCCCGCTTGGCTGAGGTCTGACCCCGGACATCGGCCAGGTCGAGAAAGCCATTTGGCCTCTTCGCTTCCAGCTCCGTTGGCCTCACTTCAAGCGGCTCTTCCCGGGCAGTACCGCTGAGAAGACCAAGGACCTGCGGAAGCGAGCGAGCCGGATACGTCTCAATCTCCTTGACGATCGCCTCCTCCTCCGCATTCTCGGAGGGCACCAGCAGCCGCCGAAAACCTTTGCGCTGGGCACTCAAGGCCACGGGCAGGGCCCCCCGGATAGGCCGCACCCTTCCGTCCAGGGACAACTCTCCCAGGATCAGCCAGTCCTGGACCTTCTCGGGTTCCAGCGCTCCGACCAGGCCCAGGATAGCCAGGGCGATGGGCAGATCGAAGCAGCTGCCTTCTTTCTTGAAATCCGCAGGAGCCAGGTTCACAGTGATAGCACCGGTACGGGGGAACGGGTACCCACAGTTGCGGATGGCCGCTTTTACCCGCTCTCCACTCTCTCGCACCGCCGTGTCCGGAAGCCCCACTACGTGGTAGCGGGTCAGATGATGGACGGATAGGTCCACCTCGATGTCTAGGATCTCGGCTTCCACGCCCAGCACCAAAGCGCTCTTGACTTTGAGCAGCAACCTCTTCTCCTTCGCACTCTGACTCCCCGTTTCTAATAACGACAAAGGTGGGGAAAGTACGAAGGTAGAGGTGAGAGATTTGGCACCGGGGGGCAAAGAAGGAGATAGAGTAGACTGTCCCCTTTTTCTCCTTAGTTCGCGCCTTTGGACCCTCCTCCCTCCTTTAGGGACCGTTATTGCCACTGGGTGACTCGTCGGGTGGATCTCGGTCTTCTTACAAGAGGGAAGGGAGGATCACCTATCTACCTAGAAGTCTCAGGATTCAGGGAACGTCGCTGGAGACCTGGCTGAGGGTGAAGCTTGGGGACTATTTTCTGTGTTACCTAACTGGAGTATCCAGATTCATCGGTGTACTAGTGTGCTGTCCGATAAATTCCCGACGTTAACATTGACTGATTGATTCTCTCGCTTTTTTGACCTTTGCCAGGATGGAATCGGCGGTGGCGCGCCCCTCTGTGCCAATATCGGTGAGACACTTCTTTCCCACTAAATTAGACTAGCCCGGATTATGCAAGAGATCTGAATCCGAGTGAGATTTGGGTCCAGAAAAAAGGCCGTAGCTCTCTGATATAAAAGGGTTTAGAGAAACAACGACCCTAAACAGGAGCTACGGCAATGTCAAAAACAGTCTGCCAGAATACCCTGCCATTTCACAGTCACAGAAACATCACGGCTCGTTTTGATGGGGGAAGTCTCACTTCCGACGCAGGATGGTTGTTGTTTGGATCCCTGGATCGGCAACATCGATTGTGCGAGGGCTTCAGTTCGTGTATTGCGGAAAGCCGGGACCGACGCTACATTCGTCATGACCTGTTGAAGTTGATCCGACAACGAGTGTTGCAGATCGTGGCCGGCTACGAAGACTGTAATGACGCCGATACGCTGCGCTCGGATCCGATGCTCAAGACAGTCTGTGATCAGTTGCCCGAGAGCGATCCCGATTTGGCCACCCAGCCGACTTTCTCCCGCTTGGAGAACTCCGTCACCAAGAAGGATCTGATGCGTCTGAGCCGGTGGCTGCTACGCCGTTATGTGCGCTCCCTGAAGAAGAGACGTCCCGCCAAGATCATCCTGGATCTGGACAGTACCGACGACCACACTCACGGCCAACAGGAGTTGGCCTTCTACCACGGGTATTACCGAAACCACATTCTGCATCCTTTGCTGATCTTCGATGCCGCCACGGGAGACCTGGTCTGTGCCGTGTTGAGACCTGGCAACAAGGGGGCTGCCTCTCACATCGTGCCCATTCTGAAGCGCGTCGTGGAGGCCATCCGACAAGCAGTGGGGACGGATGTCGAGATTGAGATTCGGGCCGACAGCGGCTTTGCCACGCCTCGGCTCTACGAGTTCTGTGAAGGTGAAGAGAATCAACTCCAATATGTCATTGGGTTAAGTCGCAACCCTCGCCTGCAGCGAGTGGTCGAGCCCCTGCTGGATTCGACTCGGGAAAGGTTCGTTGAGCGGGAGGAAAAACAGCGTCAGTTTGACGAGTTTCTTTATCGAGCCAACAGCTGGGATCGATCCCGTCGCGTCATTGTCAAAGTGGAGGTCGATCAGCGCGGGATCAATCGTCGCTTTGTGGTCACCAACCGGGACGATCTCTGCTCCCAATCACTTTATGACCACTACACAAACCGAGGGCAGACCGAGAACTTCATCAAGGCCTTCAAGAATCACCTGAACATGGACCGACTCAGCTGTCATCGATTCCTGGCCAATCAGTTTCGACTCCTCCTGCATGCACTGGCTTACCAGATGTTCGTGCGCCTGCGCGACTATCTTCACGGAACCCCCTGGCACAAGCTCGAAATCGAAACCTTACGTCGTCGTGTCCTCAAGATCGGGGCCCGGATCCGACAAACCACTCGACGCATCTGGGTCCATCTTTCCTCAGCCTTCCCCGAACAACCCCTCTTCCACCTCGTCTTGAGTCGCCTGAACTCCAGTTAGCTTTTCCCAGCTCCCCCGAAAAACCGCTTCCGACACTCTTCCAGGCCCAGATCTGTCTGAAAGTCACTCCCCAAACCACTCAAACGCCTCGCCAACCCATATCCTTCGCAAATCCGCCTGTCACACCTGCCCGCTTCCGAGTTGGGCCACTTCTCGAGTCGTTTTTCAACACCGGACTACGGTTTTTGCATAATCCGGGCTAGAGGGCGAGAAGTGGATCACAGGATAATGGAAAACAAGAGCGACAAAAGACTGATGATTTTGGAGGCCTCGGAGCGAAGCGGAGAGGTCTCCAAAATCGCCGTGGAACGGACCGAGCCAGAGAAGGTGCTGCCGCGCCCCGACCCGGAAGTTCCAGCCAAGGCAACCCGTCGCCGATTTTCAGCCCGCTATAAGCTCCGGATCCTGGAGCAGGCCGATGGGTGTGAATCGGGCGAAGTGGGAGCGTTACTGCGCCGAGAAGGGCTTTACTGGTCGAATCTTCAGACCTGGCGACGGCAACGCGCAGAAGGAACTCTGCAGGCGTTGACCCCTCGAAAACGAGGGCGCAAGTCGAAGCCGTTCAATCCTCTGGATGCTCAAGTCAAGCAATTACAAGCTGAGAATCGGAAGCTGCAACGCAAGCTCGAGAAGGCAGAAATCATGCTGGATATCCAAAAAAAAGTCTCGCATCTATTGGGAATCTCTCTGGAGAGCAGCAGCGAGAACGAAGACGAGAGCTGATGGACGAAGCGTTGCATTTCTCGGAAACTCACGGAGTCCGTGTGGGCTCTCAGGCGCTGGGTTTGCCACCGTCAAGCCGCTATCGGAAAAAACGACGGCGGGAACAGCCGGCGGTTGAAGCTCGACCTCGGCCGCCATCCCCACGAGCGTTGAGCCCAGCCGAAAGGGAGGCCGTAGTGGAGGTTCTGCACAGCCAGCAGTTTAAGGGGTGTACCGTTCTTTCTGTAATTTGAGGAAGGTGAGCTAAAAGGATCAGAGGTCTGGGGCAGGATTTCTCCAAAAACTCAAGACAAGAGCAAGGAGGATCCGAATGACCCCAGACCCAGAACAGAGGCTACCACGAGAATTGTTGAAAGAACTGATCGAAGAAGGCAGCGACGCGTTTCGAGGAGTGTTGGAGAAACTGCTCAACACCGCCATGCAGATGGAACGAGAAGAGTTTCTGGGAGCTCGACGCTGGGAGCGGAGCGAGCAGCGTCGAGACCACGCCAACGGGTACAAGGCCAAGACGCTGTCAACTCGAGTGGGACAGCTTCAAATCCGGATTCCACAAGTACGTCACCTGGACTTCTATCCCCGATCCCTGGAGCGAGGGTGCCGCTCGGAGAAAGCCCTGAAGCTGGCCATCGCCGAGATGTACGTGATGGGCGTGTCGACGCGCAAGGTCACTGAGATTACCGAGCAGCTGTGCGGCACCGAGATCTCCGCCAGCCAGGTCTCAAGAATCTCCAAGCTGCTGGACGACGAACTCGAGCAGTTTCGCAACCGCCCTTTGGGCAGCTATCCAGTTGTGTACCTGGATGCCCACTACGAGAAGGTCCGTCGCCTGGGCAGCATTCAGGATGTGGCCGTCTTGAAAGCGACCGGAGTCAACTGCTGGGGCAAGCGGGAGGTGATTGGGGTCAGCTGCCGACTCAGCGAGGCGGAGGTCCACTGGCGAGAGTTTCTGCAGCAGCTTCAAAAGCGTGGTCTGGAGGGTGTGCAGCTGATTGTCAGCGATGACCACTCAGGACTACGAGCTGCCAGAAGAGCTGTCTTTCCTTCAGTGCCCTGGCAACGCTGTCAGTTTCACCTGAGCCAGAATGCTCAGCAATACGCCCGCCGATCCGACCAACGTGCCGCCATCGCCACTGACATTCGAGACATCTTCAATGCCCCGTCTGGAGGCGAAGCTGAGGCGATGCTTCGGGCCAGAGTCGAGCAATACTACGACCGCAACCCGGAGCTGGCCGATTGGATGGAGACCAATCTGCCGGAAGGCTTTACGGTCTTTCGTTTTGCACGTTCTACCTGGCGGCGCATTCGCACCAACAACGGGCTGGAGAACCTAAACCGTCAGATTCGCCGGCGTACCCGGGTCGTCGGTATCTTTCCAAACACCGAGTCCGCACTACGACTCATCACCGCTGTCGTCGAGGAGATTCACGAAGACTGGCTGATCGGGAAACAGTACCTCAGCCTGGTCGATTTCAAACCACAGGAGAGAGGTGGGCCCCATTCGTCGGACCACTCGGCGGCATTTCTAAGGTGGCCTCCGTAGTTCTTGTTGCCGCCAGTCAGGGAAATTCTGAGAGGGGGCGAGCCTGAGGGCAAGGTCCTTCTCAGATTTTTTGTCCAAGCCAGTGTACACCTCTTCCGGCGTCGCTCCGTTGTGTGCCGAGTGAGGTCTCTCGCTGTTGTATAGATCGATCCAATGGCCGATCCCTTGACGGGCTTCCGACCCGGTTTCGAAAGCGTTCAGATAGACGCACTCGTATTTGAGTGAACGCCACAGACGCTCGATGAAGACGTTGTCCATCCAGCGGCCTCTCCCGTCCATCGAGATACGCACCCCGGCCCCTTTGAGTAGTCCCGTGAACTCCGTGCTGGTGAACTGACTCCCCTGGTCTGTATTGAAGATCTCCGGGGGATCGTACCTGTTGAGCGCTTCCTCGAGTGCTTCGCAACAAAAGGACGGCTCCAGCGTGTTCGACAGCCTCCAGGACAAAACCCAGCGGCTGTACCAGTCCATGATCGCCACCAGGTACAAAAAGCCCCGACGCATCGGGATGTAGGTGACATCCGTGCACCACACCTGATCGGGCCGGGTGACCGCCAATCCTCGAAGAAGATACGGATACACTCGATTCTCCGGGTGAGGCTGTGAAGTCCGCGGCTTTTGATAGATGACCGCCAGGCCCATTTTGGCCATCAGACGACGAACCCTCTTGCGGCCTACCCGAGAGCCCCGCCGTTTCAAGTGATAGACCATCTGCCGGGATCCGTAGTAGGGGGTCTTTAAGAACTGCTCGTCCAATCGTCTCATCAGTTGCAGGTTTTCTTCGCTCTCGCCTTTGGGCTCATAGTACAAAGTCGAACGGTTCAGACTCATCAGCCTGCATTGTCTACGAATGCTCAGCCTCGGGTGCTTTGGCTCGATCGTGGCCCTTCTGGCCTTTACACTCAGCGATCGAGCGCTTTGGACAAAAAATCCTTTTCCACCGTCAGTTCGCCGATCTTGGCATAAAGCTCTTTGGTCTCCGCCTCGCTTCCTCTCTGACGCTTCTCAACCTTGCCCGCGAACACATCGACCAGGCCCTCTCGGGCCCGCTTTTTCCAATTCGTGATCATATTCGGGTGGATCTCGTAGCGAGCCGCTAGCTCGCTCAGGGTGTGTTCGCCTCGAAGCGCTTCCAGTGCCACCTTTGCTTTAAATTGAGCTGAGAAATTCCTTCGTTTTGCCATGACTCCTCGTCCTTTCTGATTCAGGTCGGAGCCACCTTAGCAAATGGTCCAGTTTTCCGGGTCCACCTCTGAGAATCCGATCTCAGATCACTCTCAGTCAAATTACAGAAAAACAGTTGCTTAGCCGCAGTTTATCGACAAGGCTCCTGCCGCAGTGTGGGCGGAACTGCTGGACGAAGGGCGTTACTTGTGCTCGATTCGAACCATGTACCGCATTCTGGCCGAACGTTTGGAAGTTAGAGAACGCCGTCGCCAGCGCCGCCATCCCCACTACTCAAAGCCGGAACTTCTGGCCACCGGCCCGAACCAATGCTGGTCATGGGACATCACCAAGCTGAAGGGGCACGTCAAATGGAGCTATTACTACCTCTACGTGATCCTGGATATCTTCAGCCGCTATGTGGTGGGCTGGATGGTGGCCACCCAGGAAAGCTCACGGCTGGCCAAGGTCTTGATCGCCCAGAGCTGCTCCAAACAGGCGATCGAGCCGGGCGATCTCACCCTGCATGCCGATCGTGGGTCGTCGATGAGTTCCAAGGCACTGGCCTTGCTACTGGCCGATCTGGGAGTCACCAAGTCTCACTCTCGGCCTCATGTCTGTGACGACAATCCCTACTCGGAGGCCCAATTCAAGACCCTCAAGTACCGTCCAGAATTCCCGGCTCGTTTAGGCACCATCCAGCAAGCCAGAGACTTTTGTCGGGATTTCTTTGATTGGTACAACCGCCACCATCGTCACTCGGGTATCGGCCTGCATACCCCCGAGGACGTGCACTACCGCTCCGCCGTCGCCACGCGTCGCAATCGAGCCCACGTATTGGAGGCCGCACAGGCACGTTTCCCAGAGAGATTTCCTAACGGCAAACCCGTTCCGCCCCCTCTTCCCGAGGCCGTCTGGATCAACCCTCCCGAAAAGGAGAACTCTTGAGATGAAGCTACAGTAATTTATTCAAAGAAGTGTCTCAAAGTTGTTGACATCTTCCGCGCCACTTGAAGGGCTTGGCCAAGTGTTGATTGTGGACTCGTATGTATCGTCGGATCTCCTGTCGCAGATCTCGAACGCTGGTGAAGGAGTTGCGGTAGATGGAGCGACGCTCCAGCTGAGAGAACCAGGTCTCCACGGCATTGAGCCAGGAGGCGCTGGTAGGAGTAAAGTGCAGGTGGAAGCGTTCTCGGCGCGCCAGCCAACTTCGAACCTTCTGGGTTTTGTGAGTACTGGAGTTGTCCAGGATGAGGTGAACGTCCAGATTGGGATCGAGCGCTTGATCGATCTGGCGTAAAAAGGCCAAGAATTCCTGGGCTCGATGCCGTTTCGTGATGCGCCCCATCACCTCTCCCGTGGCCACATCGAAAGCGGCGTAAAGGCTAGCCGTGCCGTGCCGCTTGTAGTCGTGTGTTCGTCGCTCGATCTGTCCGGGTTTGAGCTGGAGCATGGGCTGGGTTCTATCCAGGGCTTGGATCTGGGTCTTCTCGTCCACGGATAAGACCAGAGCATTGTCAGGAGGGTCCATGTAAAGCCCGACGACATCGATCACCTTGTCGGCGAAATGAGGGTCGTGACTGATTTTGAAGTTGCGGATTCGATGAGGTTTCAGGTCGGCCGCCTTCCAGATCTGAGTGACCTGATGGCGGCTCACTCCGGCGTACTCGGCCATCAGGCGCACACTCCAGAAGGTCGACTCACAGGGAACCCGTTGTACCGTGGCCTTGAGGATGGCTCGCACTTTGGCCGGCGCTAACTTTCGGGGGCGGCCTGAGCGAGGTTGATCCTCCAGTCCTGACAGTCCCTGCTGCAGGTAGCGTCGTCGCCACTTCTGAACAGTGAGCAAGCGCTTGGACAGTCTTTCAGACACCTGTGTTGCCGTTAACCCTTGGCCGCAAAGCAGGATCAACTCGGCCCTTTCGGCCAGACTGCGCCGGGTCTTGGAGGCTCGCAACCAGGAACGCAAAATCTCTCGATCGTCTTCGGGGAGTTGTAGTTGGATATGTGGTCTTGCCATACGGAATGATAGCGAAAAGCCCTGACTATTAACATCGTGAACTTCCCGGACAGCACACTAGAGGTTACCTCTGAGGCGTTCAGAGACGCCAGCCCGATCTGGGAGGAGAAGTCATTTTCTGTCGGATACACGTGAAAGTCATTGATGCTTTCCAGAGCTCAATGGGGTCCACCATGTAAGACCGGTAAAATCAATCTGCCTCTTTTCTGGAACCCACAGACTGACGCCATAACCGATCAATCCCGATGCGACAAGTGATGCCATCCCGACCACCAGAAAGTTGGCGTCCAACCACATCTTCAGAATCAGGTTGAAAACAATCACAATGGGCCATGACACGAGAGCCCCGAACTGATTAAACCGCTTAGTAAGAATCCCCAGCAATATCCATGCTGCGTAACCGCTCGTGATGGCCAGAATATCGAACATCAACTCAAACATCGATTGATTGGAATACTTGGAAAAATATAATGCACTTGTGGTTACAAACGCTCCAAAAACACCCACCACCCAACGTGCGGCCTTGAACGCCTTGTCGTCCGTAGCGCCCTTAACAAATGGCTGGTAAAGATTGCGGACAACCAAAGTCGCCTGAGAGTGAATACGTGTATCCAGGGTGGACATGGTGGCCGCAATAACGGCGGCCAGCATGATACCCGAAATACCCACCGGCAGCTCGTGGACTATAAAAAATGGAACCAGTTCCTCCTGCCGTTCTGCGGCGATGATGAGATTTTCCGGGTTCTGCAAATAAAACAAATATAAAGCTGAACCAAACAGGTAGAATACGGCAATCACTCCAATCGATATAACAAACTGTGCCCACGCACTCCGCTTGGCTTCTCGTACATTGGGATTACTGATAAAACGTTGAAGCACTTCCTGTCTTCCGAGATTGAAGATCACATTCTGTGGCACAGTCATTAATAATGCCCAAAAAGTGACTTCCGTGAAATTGAACTCGAAATCAAAAACGTTGAGCTTCCCATTCACCCACAAAGTAGACGCATTGGCGCCAAGACCGGGATCAAGGTCAAAGAAAATCAGGACGACGGCTAAGAACGTTCCACCTACAAATACGATAATCTGGGCAACGTCAGTCCATATGACTGCCTCCAAACCTCCAAGAATTGTATAAACGGTAGACAATACTCCCATGACGATTATGGCCAGCGCTAAATCCACACCGGTGACCGCAGATATCATTAATGACGGCAATAAAATGATGACTCCCGCTGTTAACAGGGTTGTTATCACTTGTTGAAGGGCCGCGACGACGCGAGCTACATTACCCAGTCGGCGACCTATATATTCCGGCATGGACATAATATTTAAGCTATGGAACAAGGGCACGACTACGATTCCAGCAATCCAGATGGATAGACTCTGCCCCATTTGCATCAGGTCGCGATCGATCCCAAACATTGGAGGCCGCCCATGCACTCTTCCCGGAGAGATTTCCCAACGGCAAACCCGTTCCTCCTCCTCTTCCCGAGGCGGTCTGGATCAACCCTCCCGAAAAGGAGAACTAATACTGCCAGTTGGTCGCGAATACCAAGGCAGGAATTGCCATAATCGTAAGTGCACTCAGGTCGGATGCAATAAGGCTCAAACTGGACGCCCAGAAGGGTACGCGTTGCCCTGCGCGAAAGAAATCAAGAATGGTCCGGTTACGCCGAGAGAAATACCATCCAATAAAGACAGTAAGCCCCAGGTATACGATTATGACGATTCCATCAATAACCCTGAGCCTTGTATCAACCCTTCCTATACGCAGAAAGAAGGCTTTAGTCTCGCCGTCATTTGAGAACAGGGCAATGTCCTGATCATCGGGCTCCGAGTTTAAGATGGTTTTCAACGAACCCCAGCCAAGCCCGATATCGAAGGGCACCCAGGTTCTCGTAACAGTATGATAAGCGTACAGAACTTGCCCCTCGTAATATCCCTGCGGCACAGCCCAAATATGAGAGTAACCGGCAGGAATAACCGCAACACCATCGGCCACGCCCTGCGGTAAATCGAGAGAGTCAGTTATTTCCCAGATGGTCTCCTCCTTATCCAGCCGCCAAACCGCAATATGACCAGTATCCACAGCGATGCCAAAAAGAAACAGTTGTGGAACATCTGTATAACGTTGAATGGCCAGCGCTGGTTGGCGGAACTGCTCCTTGGGAATTGGCAGTTGCTTCCAATCGGTTCCATCGCCGGAAAAGTTGAGCTTCCACAAGCCCAGACTCGTACCGGCCAGGTACAGGTTTTGCCCGGAAGCTGCCATAGCTTCCAGGCCATTACCTGGCAAATCAACGACGCTGTCTATACTGAGGTCTCCGGAGTCCGGATCGCATTTTAGAGAAAGCAGGTTCTCACCGTCTGACAGGAAAAATGCGACCCCGTTCGATGCGGTTACTATGACTTCATTAGAAAGTGGGAGTGCTCTGTCGAGAGCTTCCCATCGCCCTCGCGCCTCAACATCCAATCTGAATACGTTCCCTTTGTGAACAGCGAGAACATACCCGTTAGAGAAACCAACCGAAGCCCGGTCTAGTTCCAATGAAACATCGGCGGGGCCTAGCGGAGTCAGGGTTATTTCATTGTGACCGGAAACGATATTAGACGTATCGGTGGTCTCCTGCCCTAGGGCGGGAAGCCAGATAAGGTGCGATCCCAATCCGAGGACCGTCCAGTGGAGGAAAAGCCTTTTGATGACAAATGCCACAGGTGACCCGATAATCATTTCTGTATGTCGTCAGCGCAAATGGGACAAAATGGCCCGAGGTTTAAGAGACACTCGGGGCCGCTGCTGGTCTGGCTAGATTAGCATTGATCACTCGCCGACGGGCGAGCGTTACTCCTAAGCCCGTATTGTCGAGAACCCAATTGAATCGGTACAGCCCTCGGTCGGCGGCCGTCACCCATGAAGGCCACACCTGCGCGCTCCAAGTGCTGCTTGGGACTGTCTCAGGTTGGGCGAACCACCACTAACGCACCTGACTTACAACTCGCAGTATCCCGGGCGCAGGCTTGCCTGCACTACCCGGGGCTCACGCCCCGGGCCATTCGGTCACTGCTTCTTCTCGTTGTAGTTGATCGTGACCTGGCTTTCGCCGGAGCTCTCGATGATCACGACGTTGATCGAGCGCCCTTGGCCGGCCAAATCGCCGGTGATGGCGCCGAAAGCTCCGTCGCCGGTCTTGGTCATCGACACGGACCCGATCTTGTAGCCCTGGTTTTCGAACAGCTCTTTGAAATGGTCGACCACTTTCTGAGCGTCGTCCGACGTCTTACTGGAGAAGGCGCCCACGATGCCGTCCGCGTTGGTGGAGTGCATCAGGTTCTGGGTGTCGGTAGCGCCGGGATAGGCCGGCACCCAGTCGGGTACGTCGGAGAGGTCGGCGCTGGCGCCGAAGCGGGTCTCCCCTTCGGGACCTTTGAAGATCACGCCGGCATCCTCTCCTTCTGTGGCGTCGATCGAGTAGTCGCCCTCCGAGGTGGTCATGCTGAAGCGGCCCTCAGCGATGTCCTCGAAATTGAGGGTTGCCTCCTTCGCGGTCCGGGTGTTGCGGAAGGTGATGGTGCCTGCCTCGTCGTCTGTAGCGATCAGGTCGAGCTCGGGGTTCGCCCGGATCATCATCTCCGCCACGGCCTTGGCGGAGTTGTCCTTCAGGTCCTGGGCGATCTCCTGGAAGGATTCCGAGCCGGTTGCCTCTTCGACCATCTCCTTGCCCTTCTTGAACACGAAGAAGCCAGCTGCCAAGGCAACCACAACCAGGACGACGACGATGCCGCTGCAACCGATGGCCACCCACGCCCACTTCGAGAGTCCCTTCTTGGGTGGGGCGGTTCCGGGCATCGGGGGGGGAGCTCCGTTGCTCATGATCGTTTTCCTCTGAGTTTTCGGTTTCCGGGGGCGTGAGCCCACTCGGGCGACAACGATACAATAGCTCGGCCGCGCACCCTCGGCGGCCGGAACTCTAGCCCGGATTATGCAAAAACCGTAGTCCGGTGTTGAAAAACGACTCGAGAAGTGGCCCAACTCGGAAGCGGGCAGGTGTGACAGGCGGATTTGCGAAGGATATGGGTTGGCGAGGCGTTTGAGTGGTTTGGGGAGTGACTTTCAGACAGATCTGGGCCTGGAAGAGTGTCGGAAGCGGTTTTTCGGGGGAGCTGGGAAAAGCTAACTGGAGTTCAGGCGACTCAAGACGAGGTGGAAGAGGGGTTGTTCGGGAAAGGCTGAGGAAAGATGGACCCAGATGCGTCGAGTGGTTTGTCGGATCCGGGCCCCGATCTTGAGGACACGACGACGTAAGGTTTCGATTTCGAGCTTGTGCCAGGGGGTTCCGTGCAGATAGTCGCGCAGGCGCACGAACATCTGGTAAGCCAGTGCATGCAGGAGGAGTCGAAACTGGTTGGCCAGGAATCGATGACAGCTGAGTCGGTCCATGCTCAGATGATTCTTGAAGGCCTTGATGAAGTTCTCGGTCTGCCCTCGGTTTGTGTAGTGGTCATAAAGTGATTGGGAGCAGAGATCGTCCCGGTTGGTGACCACAAAGCGACGATTGATCCCGCGCTGATCGACCTCCACTTTGACAATGACGCGACGGGATCGATCCCAGCTGTTGGCTCGATAAAGAAACTCGTCAAACTGACGCTGTTTTTCCTCCCGCTCAACGAACCTTTCCCGAGTCGAATCCAGCAGGGGCTCGACCACTCGCTGCAGGCGAGGGTTGCGACTTAACCCAATGACATATTGGAGTTGATTCTCTTCACCTTCACAGAACTCGTAGAGCCGAGGCGTGGCAAAGCCGCTGTCGGCCCGAATCTCAATCTCGACATCCGTCCCCACTCCTTGTCGGATGGCCTCCACGACGCGCTTCAGAATGGGCACGATGTGAGAGGCAGCCCCCTTGTTGCCAGGTCTCAACACGGCACAGACCAGGTCTCCCGTGGCGGCATCGAAGATCAGCAAAGGATGCAGAATGTGGTTTCGGTAATACCCGTGGTAGAAGGCGAACTCCTGTTGGCCGTGAGTGTGGTCGTCGGTACTGTCCAGATCCCAGGATGATCTTGGCGGGACGTCTCTTCTTCAGGGAGCGCACATAACGGCGTAGCAGCCACCGGCTCAGACGCATCAGATCCTTCTTGGTGACGGAGTTCTCCAAGCGGGAGAAAGTCGGCTGGGTGGCCAAATCGGGATCGCTCTCGGGCAACTGATCACAGACTGTCTTGAGCATCGGATCCGAGCGCAGCGTATCGGCGTCATTACAGTCTTCGTAGCCGGCCACGATCTGCAACACTCGTTGTCGGATCAACTTCAACAGGTCATGACGAATGTAGCGTCGGTCCCGGCTTTCCGCAATACACGAACTGAAGCCCTCGCACAATCGATGTTGCCGATCCAGGGATCCAAACAACAACCATCCTGCGTCGGAAGTGAGACTTCCCCCATCAAAACGAGCCGTGATGTTTCTGTGACTGTGAAATGGCAGGGTATTCTGGCAGACTGTTTTTGACATTGCCGTAGCTCCTGTTTAGGGTCGTTGTTTCTCTAAACCCTTTTATATCAGAGAGCTACGGCTTTTTTTCTGGACCCAAATCTCACTCGGATTCAGATCTCTTGCATAATCCGGGCTAGTCTTTCTCGGTGGCGGCTAATGATCTCATGAGAAGCTTCTCGCTCCAAGCCTTTGCTCCTGCTCCCCGACCCTCACGGCCCCTTCTTGGCCCACCTTGACCCTCATTTCAGTACTTGCTACCCTCAGCTTGAAAAGCAAATTCCTATCTTTCTTGACGGATGGAGCTAGACGGAAGAAATCCTTCCATCTAAGGCTCCCAACATCGACCTATTGCGGCCCAAACGAAAGCATCAGGCGACAGCGCAAGGGAATAGCCTTGCAGAACAACCGATGATCCCTCAGTTGCCCTATTTTCACCCCCTACCGAGCGCCGACTTGCTGCAGTGCCTCTTAACTTATCCAGACCTTGCGGAGTTTAGATGGATCCTCTCTCCACTCACCGAACACTGCGGAAGAAACTGATTATCAGGGCTTGCGACTTGTTGAGTGCTCGCCAACTATCGAGCTGCGAGTGAATCGTCTTACCGCGGTATTTGTGCGCCTGTTCGTTCGGTGGATGCCGGACTCATTCGCAGTCGCCCTGCTCCTCACGATCCTGACGTTTGTGCTAGCCATCACTGTCACAAATCAAAACCCTGCCGACGCGATCGAGTCCTGGGGCAACAGTTTCTGGAACCTGCTGAAATTCACAAATCAAATTACCCTCACACTGCTGCTTGGCTACGCCCTCGCGAACACGACGCCAGTGCGGCGGGCACTCGTACGCGTTGCGGGCCTGGTTCGCACCCCTGCAAGTGCGTACATCCTGGCGAGCTTTACGACTGGGTTTTGCGCCCTCTTCTCCTGGGGCCTGAGCCTGATTGTCGCCGGGACCATGGCTCGCGCGATTGGTCAATCGTGTCGCAGCCAAGGAATCGGGATCCACTACCCGTTGCTCGTCGCCGCATCTTTTTCGGGCTTCGTCATCTGGCATCAAGGTCTCTCTAGCTCCATCGGGCTCACTATGGCAACACCCGGGCACTTTCTTGAGAACAGTATCGGCGTCATCCCGATCTCGGCAACACTCTTTACGCCATGGAACATCGCACTGGCGCTCTTCATCCTGATTACGATGCCACCGTTAATGGCAGCGCTCCGGCCGACCGGAGACGAAGACGTAGATGAAATGCCAACTGACCTCGTGACAGTCTCGGAGCCGGTCTCACGGAGTGAAGAGACAGAGCCGACGCCCGGAAGCCTTATGGAGGACTCGTGCTGGGTGACGCTGAGCATTGTCGTCGCCGGCGGAGCGTTTCTCTGGATCCATTTCGTGCAGCGCGGCCTCGGCCTCCACCTCAACACTCTGAACTTTGTTTTCTTGCTCGCGGGCATGTTGCTCGCCGGGTCGCCCACTCGCTTTGTGCGGATCATCGTAGACGGAGGGCACGTTGTAGTCCCCTTCTTGCTGCAGTATCCGTTTTATGCGGGAATTGCGGGAATCATGTCGGACTCTGGCCTGGCGCGATTGGTCGTCGAGTTCTTTATCTCGATTTCAAGCGCCAGCACGCTGCCGCTCTTCGGTTTCCTGAGCGGCGGCCTCCTCAACTTGTTCATCCCGTCGGGCGGCGGTCAGTGGGCGGTGCAAGGTCCCATCATGATGGCTGCCGCGCAGGAGATCGGCGCCGACCTGCCTCGAGTGGCGATGGCGGTTGCCCTCGGTGATCAGTGGACAAATCTGATTCAGCCACTCGCACTCGTACCGGTGCTGGCAATCGCCGGCATCAGCGTCCGCCACATCATGGGTTACACATTCATCGCGCTGCTCTGGAGCGGCCTGGTCTTTACGTTGGCGTTGGTTCTTTTCTGAACAAAGTCTGCATCAGCTCTCGACCAAGTGCTGGATCAAGTGCTGAGCGATAAAACGCTTGCGTGTTTTGAAACTCGTCACTCGGGACCGCGGAAGGAAGGTTCGCTGTGTAGCTACGTTCTCAGGATGTATCGTGATCATCGGGCGCCCTCTACGGCAACGCTTCGAGAACCGATCCCAGGAACTCGTTGAGATCGAATGCCGTTCGATCGGGCGTGCGGCCAAGGCGCACGATCACCGCCTTTCTTGACGGCACGACCGTGACGCTCTGGCCTTCGAAGCCGGCGAGACCGTAGGCGCCTCTTGGTACGTCGGGCCACCGCCGTTTCGAAGAGTCCTCCGGATCGCCGACGTTGAGCCAGAAGTGTCTCCCGTACTGGCCGCGCGGCGCTGCGGGCGTGGGTGTCGTCGAGTACTCCACCCATCCTTTCGGCAGCAATCGCTCGCCGTTCCAGGCCCCCTCCTGAAGGTAGAGTTGGCCGAATCGTGCCAGATCCCGCGGCGTCGAATAGGCATATGAGGCGCCGACAAGAGTCCCCGCCTCGTCGAGCTCCATTACCGTGTGGGTCATGCCCAGCGGGTCGAGCAGCCGGCTACGAACGAAGGTCACGTAGTCCGAGAGCTCCCCGCCGAGGCTGTCGCGCACGACACGCGAGATGATGTTCGTCGTCCCGCTGGAGTACCACCACTTCGTGTCGGGGTCGGCCTCCAACGGCTGGCTTGCGGCGTAGTGAGCCGTGTCCGGGTCGCCGAAGAGCATGACCTCGACGTCGGTGAGCCCCGGTTGGTAGACCTCCTCCTCGAACTTCAGGCCGCTCGACATCCGAAGAAGCTGATCGAGGGTGATCGCTTTCCGCGGATCGCCCTGCGTCGCCCACTCAGGGACGGGAGCCGGAGCCGCGGGGTCGAGCACGCCGTCCCCTGCCAGGAGGCCGACGAGCGCGCTCGTGAGGCTCTTCGTCATCGACCAGATGATGAGAGGTCGGTGGGGGCCGAAGCCGGGTGCGTAGCGCTCGGCCACGACCTGGCCGTCGTAGGCTACAAGTGCGGCCCGCGTGCCACGGCGCCGATCGGCTTCGGGCTCCGAGAAGGCATCGTCGAGCGCTGCCTCCAGGGCCGAGCGGTCGAGCCCAGAGGGAGTCGTCACCTTGACCTTCGAGCCGAGCGGCCAGGCCTTCTGGGGATCGAGAGTCCTCGGGGTGGCGTCGCCCGTATCCTGAGTCAGAAGTTGCTCCTGACTCAGACGATAGAGGATCGTGCAACCGAGTCCGGGGCGGTAGACAGCAGTCCCGGTCTTCCCCAGCGTGCCAATGCTCGCGCGCCCGGCGGCACGGTTGACGTCGATCTCCACGGTCCCGGGATCGGTGTCGCGATCCTCGGCGAGCACCTCGGCCGCGGTTCTCCCGGAGAGAAAGACCCCTGAGCACACTCGCTTTGCATCCCGGTTCGCGAGCATCTGGGCGAAAAGTTCCTGCTCGGCGGGAGTGAGCTGGTCTTCGGCGCCAGATTGGGCCCGCGCGAAGGGAGCGGCGATCAGGAGCGCAACCGCAAACAGGAGTCTCGGGATGCAGCAGATAGGGACCTTGAAAGTGCTCTTCATCAGACTACCTCCGCGGCAGTGATCCCAGAAATGGCGATCCAAAACAACACTACAGTGCCAAGGATCCGAAGCATTCGTGCCGCCTTGCTAGTCAAGTGGCGCACGACGGAAGGGTATAATAAAGGCTAAGGTTTGCGAAACTTGACCCAAAGGCAACGACGCTTTATCGATGAGTACCTGGTTGATCTGAACGGAACCCAGGCTGCAATCCGCGCCGGCTACAGCCCCAAATCGGCGGCTGTAACCGCGGCTAAGAATCTCCGCAATCCAGTCTCGTTGTGGGCTGACTATGCCTTGCTGGGATCGATCGGACTGTTTCTGCTGCTGGCCGCCGTGATGTTCCTGACGCGAAACGTAGACTGGCACGATTCCCTAAGAGTAAAGAGGCCGACGGAGTGAACCTTGGATACACCAATCGCCTCAACCGGGGGAGGTCACAGGCCTTGCCAGTGGCTTGGGACCAAAACTGAAGCTCACGTGAAAGACCAGAAAATAGAGAAAATAGTCGTAAGCAAAGGCATATCGGAGTGGATCGGGTCCGTCCATCCTGGTATACCACAACGCGAGCGAAAATGAGACCAGGTTCAACGCGATGACGGCCGCGGCGAACTTTGGAACGGTTCGAAGGTGCCCCAGCAGCCGATCGAAGAAGTTTCCGGCGAGTGCAGGCCGGGCGCGAGACGCCGAGAAAGCGCGCAGTTTGTCGAAAGAAAAAACGTACCAGCTGAAATAGTGGAAGACGACCACGAAATGAAAGAGCAACGGGACCACATAGCCAGCGCGTTGTGATGTCCTCAGCACGAACTGCAGGCCCACATACATGGCCACAAAGAAGGCCAGATAGACCCAGAGCTGGGGGTTTTGTCGCCAGCCGACGATGATCTTCCAGAGCAGGACGGCGCCTAGAAGGATCATGATGGCCAGCCTCAGGTTGGCGAGGGGGGCTGAAAGGGGCAGCAGCGGCGGTGATGCCAGACCAAAGGTCAGCCCTATGGAGCTGTTTATCCCTGCGGGCTGGCTGATGGGAAGCGATATGCCGTTGAGATCGTCCTGCCCGGCAACAAAGGTCTGCCCGACGCGATGTCCCCCCGTGAGCAATACCGGCTTGTCTCCAGAAAGCCTCTGCTCCTCATCTTTGCCCATCCCCTGCTGGTTGGCGTAATGGGGTCTAAAGATGAGATCGGCTAGCCCCGGCCAGGCCTCGTCGTTAATCCGAATCTCCCCCCCTCGTTCTACATCGTCGCCGGACGCCCAGGCAGTCAAAGCTCGTGAACCTTCCGTGCCGGGCGACTGCAGATAAAAGTAAAAACTCCTCCCCTGTGAATTGGCTACGGGAGCAAACTCAATCCGAGTCCAGCTGTCAGCGACAACTTGCTCCAAGTCGACCTTGACAAGCCGCATCTCGCTACGAAAATCATCGGGCTCAGGAATGATCAGCAGCAGCAGAATAAGGGGCGCGACACCGGCTATCTCAAATACGCCGCGGCTCCGGTCATGGCTGGCCCGAGTCTGCAGATAGATGAAAACCTCATCGCGAAAGGCATGATAGAGAAAATAGATATAGATAAATCCCACAATGATGTAGAAGTAGTGGACCGTGCAGATTGCCAAGGTCAGAAGCGAGTTGGTCAGGAAAAAGAAACGGGCACCCGGCTCGCCTCTCAGCACCTTGGCGAAGTAGAAGGCGAAGCCGAACAGAACGTGCGGCCACCCCATGCCGACGATAAGGATGTCGTAGCCCGTATATCCCCACAAATGGGCAAACAACCAGAAGGCGAGAGTTGTCAGGGCCAGCGTCAGGGATAGATTTCGCAGCGGAGTACTCAGGGGCACGGCCACTGAGGCCAGCCTTAGGCTGTCCGCAGGGGAAGGGGAATTCACGGCAGCATCTCGCTCACTCATGTCGGTGCGTTAACGCCTCACAAACAGCCCGGCCATTATAGGGCACGATCATTCAACGGGGTCAATCTGCCCATCAAACAGAGGAGGGGTCGGCGGGATATGTTGGAAGTTGTCCATAGCCACCGCCTCAGAAAGCCGATGGGTGGACATTACACTGTCACTGCCACGCGCCCTGAGCCTCGGCCGAAAAGTCATCACTCCCGAGAAAGAAAATGCGGGCATTCTTGAACGCAAGTGGCCAGAACGGGATTGATGGTGAGGGATCGCGTCGCGAAGGTTGCGATTGAGCCACCCTGAGCTAACAGTCCTACGTCGGCCTCGATGTTTGCGTGAAAGGCGACCTCGACTACGTTGTGTACACCTTCGGGGGCGAGAGCGCTGATCTGTTCGGCCATCCAGTCGGGGGAGAGCCTATCTGTCCCCACGCCGAAGCTGTCCTGACGCTTCTTCACGTCGCCGGGGCTGATACCGGAGGCGGCTACATGGATGCGTACCTCGCCTGGTTCAGGCAGAGGGTCAGGCATCTCCCCGACAACCAGCACCTCATCTGCGGGGCCCTGTCTTTCGTACCAGGCAGCTTTCACTACTAAGCTCCGAAGTTTTCTTCATCCCGGCCGGAACCTGGGGGGGAAAACATAGGTTCCCGCTCTCAGTCCTCAAAGTGTGAGTGCAGATCAGTGAACGGCGCAACCGAGCCGTGCCCGCCGGCGATCGACTCAATTCTCCATTCCAGCGGTGCAAGTCCATCCCTCAGCTCCTGCGCCCAATCGCCGAAGGGAGCCGGCACTGGCTGACTTGGGGGAAAGGCTCCAGGCATGTAGACGTCACTCACAAAAAGCGTCTGGGCCGGCGAAACGTATATGACCAGCATGTCCTCACTGTGAACGGTCGGCGCGTGCCGTGCCCGGACACTGCGGCCTCCCTCAACCAGATTGAACTCCCCGTCTGCCGTCACCCCTTCGATGCGCCATTTGGGGCTGGCCACGCCCGCCAGTTCATCAGGGACCAGGGTGTGACTGGAGGTCAGAGCGGCTTCCACATAGGCACTGTTCAGCTCGCTCGTGACGATGGTGGCGCCCGCCGCCGCGTAGGTCCGAATACCACCCATATGATCAAAATGGTGGTGGGTGAGAATCAGGTGACTGACCGGGACTCCCGGCCAGAGTTCGTCGAGCTTTTTCAGGACGGCCTGGGAGCGGGCCTCGTTTAGTGGCGGCTCGACCACCACGAGGCTATCATCGAGTCTGACTGCCAGTGAATGGTGAAACCCTCCAGTCAGGTGCTGGATGTTTGGATCACCTGCCAGCGCGGTCGCCATAACCACAGTCTGATCCCGGTCTCCATTCGGGACCCCTAGGGCATGCCAGCGGGTGAGATATTGTGAGTTCAGACCTCCCCGTTCGGCAGCCGCAGGATCGAGCTGGGTACGCTGCTCCTCGGGGAGAGCGAATGCGTCGGCCGGAAAGTCGGGATTCACAACTACGTTTCTCCGCCTGGCGGTGCGGATCGCCTTACCGGCAATGGATAGTTCCACTTGGTGGGGAAACATCAGGCGGCCACCTGGCAGGGTCGACCAGCCTCCGTAACTGACCTCGGTGGCAACGTCTCCCCAGATGTGATCGTTCTGCACGGTCCCAAGCTTTGATATCACCCCGGTAGCGGCGTCGACGAAAAGTTCCACCGGTTCCACTACATCCGCTACTTCAATGACGTGATGGGCTCTTCCCCCAAGATCAACGTCTTCCTTGACGGTCGCCACTTCCATTTTCTCGGCAGCGGCACGTAGATAGAGCAGTGGGTTAAGGAGCCGAAACTCTCGCCGCACGGCTGCGATACGATCGGAGGTGAGCGCCCGGTCTGAGGTTACGCCGGGTGGGTTGAACACCGAGTCGTTACCGGTCTGGTAGCCGACGTCCCCGTTGAGGATATCCCTATAGGCGATCTCTCCCCGCAGCGGGTCGAAGATCTGTCGCTGCCAATCGAAGCTCAATGCGTCGTTGTCGACGTCGTAGAGCAGTGCAAGTGTGAAAGAGCTGGCCCTGATGGGATCTGCCGTTGGGTTCAGCCCCTGGCCGGGCTCGGACCGGTCACCCTCAGACTCATAGCTGAATCCTTTGAGCTCCAGCAGAGCAACCCCGCCACCCACAGCGTTTAAGGCCTTTGCCAGTGGATCGGGGCCCTGTTGACAGCCGCCGGTCACCGTCAGGCAGAACACCAGACCCAAGGCCAAACCGAGAAACGAGCTACGGGCTGGGTCTCGTTCTTCCGCAGGGTTGAGCTCTCTTAGAATTCTGTTGCCGTTCATTTAGTCCTCCTCGCTGCGCCCACGGAAACTGGGTCTGAAAACCGCCACCTCAGGGTCATGAGTAACTGACAGCACTTCCCCTGCGTCAGTCTAGTCCTGCTTCGTCTTGCCAGCTGCTCCAAGAGCTCACACAGAAACGACTCAACACAGAGATTGGAACCGGGGACCAAGACAAGTAAGATGAGGTCGAGGAGCGACTATTGCGTTAACGATACCCGGGGCGGAAGTTCGGGTCAAGGGCACATGTCAATTGACTATCGTCGAATGAATAAAACATCAGGCAAGATATCCAAGCGAGCCGCGGAATTGCAGGCCGACGCCTTGATTTGGGATAACCAGGCCTGCCTTTCCATTGACATTACCGACAAATTCTTCTCCTCGCTCGATCGCCACAAAGCCTGTGGCGTCGATATCGTATGTCTGAACGTGGGTTTTGATGACAGGCCGTGGGAACACGCTGCCCTGATGAGCTAATGAGAGCTTGCGCCGAATCGGGCGGTGTCCAGGGAATCACTGGGGCCAACAGGTTTCTAGGTGATGATGACGCGTCGCCCGAGACCTTCCTGCGCCACCTCGACTATGCCGTGCAATTAATCGGGCCGGAGCACGTAGGCATCAGTTCGGGTTACACTTTCGAAGCCGACTTCATGGAAATCGATATCACAGAAGTATCCAGCCGCTGGCCTAAAGGTTTTGGATATGAGTCCGGAATCTGCTTTGTCGAGCCCGAAGAACTTCCCGAGGTGACGGAGGGCATGCTTCGATTGGGGTATTCGGACGAAGCTATTCGTGGAATCCTGGGTGAGAACTTTCTGCGCGTGGCCGAACAAGTGTGGAAATAGAATGCCGGATCGCCGATTATCCTCTCCAACCTGCTGATCTCTTACTTCATTCCTTCTCTTGTTCTCTAAGACTCTTTGAGAAAACAAGTTGGGGTGAAAAACGCCCGCCCCTCTTATCAAGTGGCTACCCCAGGCACCGCGGTGGCGACAAGAAAAACGGGCTGGTCGCAAGAAAGTGCTTGACTCCGTACCATAGTACAGAGGTTAGGCTGCTTTTCAGTTGATCACTCGGACGCCTCTGAGGGCGTTCGGGCAGGGAGACTCATTATGAGCGGACGGACGATTGGACAACTGGCCAGGGAAGCATGTGTCAACGTGGAAACCATTCGTTATTACCAGCGGCGAGGCCTGATTCCTCAACCCCAGGCAGTGGATGGCCGCTGGCGACACTACGGAGATGAAGCATTCTTTCTGCTTCGCTTTATCAAGCTGATGCAGCGCCTGGGCTTTTCCCTGCGGGAAATCCAGGCGCTACTGGCTCACTTCCCGACACGGAAGCGTTTTGTGAATCTGCCCGGGAAGCCACCGAGTCCAAGATCGTTCAACTGCAAGCGGACATCCGCGGACTCTCGAAGATTCGAGATGTCCTGAAGTCCCAGCTGGAGGCTTGCCGGGGTGGTGAGTCCTGCCCGGCCTGGAGGCTGTTTGCAGGAGAGTTCAGTTGAATCTGACTGGATTGTAAGTGAGCTCTGCTCCCTGTCAAACCAAATGGAAAGGAGCCAGCCGAAAATGCTTAACCAACTGAAGAATAGTCACATCGTAGCCATTGCCGTCAGCTTCCTAACACTCCTAATGGCCCTGGCGATTGGTACGTCAGGTCATGAGATTCTAGGAGGCTGTGGCGATTTCTGCCGGCGTCTCGGCTGTGGTCAGGCAGCGACAACCGGCCTGGAAGGTCAATTCCAGTCGCATCTGAGTCAGGCAGGCAGCAAAGAGAAGGAGGCCTCCATGGCAATTGCCTGCCAGCTGTCCGAGGAAGGGTTTGGGGAGAGAATGGAGGTGGTCCGAGAACTCTACCACGGAGCTCTATCCACCGAGGAACTCCAGGACGGCTATGAGTTGACCTATCCCGGGAGTGATGAATGGGCGGAAAAGCTGTCCGACTTTATCCTCTCCGAACGCCGGTGCTGCCCGTTCTTTGTGTTCGAACTGAAGTTCGAACCGGATCGAGGCCCCATTCGACTGTCGATTCGTGGTGGAGAAGGGGTCAAGGAATTCCTGGAAGGGATTCAGATCAATAGAAGCTGACTGACCGTCCAGTTTCCTTCTTTCTTAGAGTCGGCCGGGTGTGATTCGAATCACACTTTTTCTTGACTCTTTCCTCATCTGAAAGTATGCTGCCAAGGTCAAGGGTCAGGGGACCCCCTTAGCAGATTTGAGAATTTGTTGGCATTGAGAGGGAGCAGCCGTGCGATCCCCTCTCAGCGCCACTGAAATGATCAAGTGAGGAGCGAATATGCCTACGACCGGGAGCAATTATCAGCTTTTCAGGCAGTTACGTGATGACGAAACAGGGGTTGCAGTGATGGAGTATGCCATCATGTTGGCGCTGATCGGCCTCGCAGTGGCGGGATTTAGTTTAGGACTCTCCGACGGTGTCGTCGGCGTGTTCTCTCGCTTGGTCGGCATCCTGACTCCATCTGCCTAGACGATTTGACACTGGCGTCGTGAGGGATAGCCCTCCGACGTCTGGCAAGACAGGTATCCGAACCACGCCCAGTTCGATCTACCCGGCTTCCAGGAATTAGACTTCTCCTTCGACCTTTTCCAGGCCGGGCGCGTGGTCCGTACTTTTGGTGCGAGGACGATCCAGTTCTATCTGCGCTACAGCTTCTAGGTGCTGCCCGCCCTGGGAATCTTGATGTTGACCGCCGGTTTGACCTCTACACCCGAATCGAAAAACTCGGTCGGAGGAGTGGGGAAGAGCGGTCAAAATACCGGCACTTGCCACAATGACATTTCAGGAGGGCAGGGCGACAAATAGCAGTTGCTCATTCTCACAGTCGATGGGGTTGAAGGCACCCTGCACTCCATGGATTACAAAGCGGTTACAAGGAACGCGATTCAGAAAGGAAACAGGGGGGGCCAACCCCAGATCGTAGAAGGGAAAACACCGTACGATATAGACGGATCTATGTGTATCGCGGTTCCACGGCTCGATGTCATGGAAGTACTTATTGTTGAAGAGTACGACTTCTCCTTCGATAGCGTCTATGGGATTCATGTCGGCTCTGCCGGGTGGGCGCAAAGCCGCTCGGCGGCCGAACAGTCTCCCAAACTCATCCGCAATGTCTTGACGATTCGGGGATTGCTCAACAGCTTCGCGGGTGACAAGACCTGAGTGGTTGGTGGCATGATGTTTCCGGCAGTAAGCGGCGAATTCGCAGATTGCCTGGTTGCGATCCTCGTAAAGAACGCTCCTTTTGGGGTGCCTTTCGACCAGCAGTCTTCCACCGCTGGATTCCGTCAGATCCTGAAGTGCAACGTAAAAACTCAGATCATCATCAGTCTGAAAGAAGATGCTCCAACCAAAACCATCGTTGTGGCAGCCGAAGGTTGCGTGGTCCCGGTCATGCTCCAGGTAAATGTCATGGCCTACCAATAGCGGTATGTTGCCAAGATAATCTGCCAGGCCCTGGTACATACACTCCTGCAGAAAGAGAGGCAGAACCTCAGACGAGCCGTAGATAGACTTACTGTAGACGTTTCGCCTGATGTGGAGGTGCACCAGCCAGGGTGCCAGCTTCCTGGCAATTCGCCTCGGCAGTTTTCTCCAACTTCGAGCCCCGCTGTTGGCCAGCGAGTTGAGCTCGAAGAACCCCCAATTGGAGCCCGACGCGGGCAGGCCCTCATATGTCTCCCGGATATTCGTCAACAAGGGGGCTGGTAGATAGATTCCTGTCCGAGCAAATCCATTCTCATTGAGTTCATCCAATGCCTTGTCACTCAGAACTCCTTTCATCATGGAACTCCTCTATCAAACCGATCTGATTCCGGTCCAGTCACTCAAAAAATCGACAACTTACGCCTCCGAATCAAGTCATTTGCATTCAGAATTGACTGCTACCGACTACGCCTTAGTATGCCTCGTGCGGCCGTTTTGCAGTAAGCGCTTGTACGACGACATAAAATGATCAAGAATCACCGCCCGGATTCGCACCAAGTGGCAATTCCCACGGTTATTGGTCACAGAATCAGGTGAAGGCAGCCTGCAACTTATCCAAAGAGCCAAGACATTGAAATCAAATCTGCTGATTCCGCTCTCTGAAGCAAGGTGAGTATCCGCCACTTTTTGTCATTCCCGCTGCCGGATCAACACCCCTGTCAATGATCAGATTGGCACGATCTGTCAGCCCAGAGCGTCCCGCCTATTCGTTCATCGCTGCCGGAATGGAAGACGGCCGGGAACCCCATAAGAGTATCGAAGAAATGGCTTCAGCTTACCTGGCTGAAATAAGGACGGTTCAGAACTCGGGCCCCTACTACCTCAGCGGGCACTGTTTGGAGGTGCCCCGGCCCTGGAGATCGCATCGCAACTCGAAGCCGAAGGCGATGCAGTAGCGGTTTTGGCACTACTCGAATCGATTGCGCTGCCGCGTGAAGCATACGTCAATGCCAGGACTGGCCCCAGCGGTCAGGATCCATCATCGGTCTTCCCAGATGAAATAGCAAAAGCCCTGGCCATCACCAATGGCCAAATAAGTGAGCAACTTTCACGCCTCCCTGCCAAGCACGCCCAACACTTCAAAGCAATGACAATCCACCATCTTGAGCTGGGGTATGCCTACCGTGCCACTCCCATCGGTGCCCCCATTTTCCAGTTACGCTCGTCAAGGCACTTGGACCTGGTATTTCAGGAATGGAACCACCTCACGACCGGCATCTACACAGAGAAAATCGTGCCAGGAGACACCTATTCAATGCTGGATCATCCGAATGTCGAAACTCTCGGCCTGGCCGTGGAAGTCGATCACCGGAAAGCGGGCCTTTTCGACGGGATGCTCCGGAACCTGAAGCATGGAACGAGGCTTGAAGTCCTTGAGAAGGAGTTGCTGATCCGGCTGATCGGGCTTGGCCGGCGGCGATTGGGCCGATACCGTCCAGGTAGCAGCCGTCACAGAGATGTACAGAATCGAAAAGCACGACCTTCTTGAGATGACAGAGATAGAAACTGGAAATGGCAACGGTTTCACGACAAGACGCTCCAATTCATTGATGTATGTAGTACCCAGGAGAGATGGTTCTAACGGGGCCGGATCCACATCGTGTGTCCGCCCCCGGGAGCCATCCTGGCGCGCACGACATCCCCGGCTTCCACCATCCCCGTGCGAACCCGGTAAGCCTCCTTGTTACGCACGTAGTGGGAATCTCGGGCATCTTCGTAGTAGGTCACGTTGTACTCACGGTCCGGCTCGAGAAAGTCGAGGGTGAGCTCCAGAGCTTCTCCCTCTTCGTCAACAACGCTGCCCACGAACCACTCCTCTCCTGCCCGCCGGGCCATGCTGAGATACCTGGTCATTTCGCTCTTCAGGATCCGGGTCTCGTCCCAGCCCTCCTGCGGCATCCGCGCAATGAACTCGAAAAAGTCGATTTTCTTTTGAAACTCTTCGGGTGGCTCCGGAAGAACCACGAGGCCATTGAAGCAGATCAGCACCTTGGCGTTCTCAGCGGCCACGGTTGAATCCACGACCAAGATCCAGGCTCTTCGGGTGCTGGTTTCCGGGTCCGTGTTCAGTGCGTAAAACCCGTAGTTCAGGTCCACCGGCCCGGTGATCATGTTGATCAAAGCTGTCTGCACAAAGTCTCCCGGCGAAGAGACCCGGCCGGCGTCCTGCTGCGCGTGGCCGTACTCACGGGTGATCGCATTGGGAAGGGTTCGATGGACACCGATCATGGGAGTCACTTTGTCGTGAAAGTCGATCAGCAGTCTGTGTTCGGCCGCCCGCGTGATGGCCTCGGCCGTGAAGGCCGCATCGTTACCCTTGAAACCGTACTTGACTCCAGCCGCCCCCAGGTCGGAGTAGAGACGAAACACCTGCTCCATGGGGAGAGTTCCGCCCCTCCACTCGTCCCAGTAAAGCAGCAGCTGCACACCCCGCTCCCGACCATAGGAGATGACCTCTTCAATATCGACATCGGGCGCAACTTCGAACTCTCCCTCCTTGATGGTGTACCAGTACCAGTCCAGGAGAAGATATCGAATGTTGTTCCTGGATCCGAAGTCGATCAGGCGCTTGTAGGAAGCCGTGTCGATCCCGTAGGTAAACCCGTCGGTCTCATACTCTCGGGACATCCAGTCCCACATCGCTTTCCCCGGTTTGACCCAGGAAGCATCTTCCAGTTTCGACTCTGCGGCCAGATTCAGAGGAACCGGATTGAGAATCATGTCTCCAGGCTGCTTTCCGATGAGAAAGACCCGCCAGGGCGTAGAATACTCCGATCCCTTCACGGTCGCCGGATTCGTCGACAGGAGCCCGGGCTGGCGACTCCCTCGAGCCAGTTCCATGGTCCCGGTCTCCGCCTGTTGAACGGCACTGTAGAGATCGGATTCCAGCATCGTCAGATACAAATCACGGTCCAGTTCAACGACTGCCGGGATCAATGCGGACGGAAGATCCTTCCCCAGGCGAGCCAGCGCCGGGATGGACGGACCCCGGTCGTCCGGATTGAATTTGCTGACGGGGAACGGGCCTACCGGCGCAATCGGACCTCTGGGGTGATACAGGGGATAATCTGCGTCCAGGTTGTACTCGACGCGGTAGTAGAGGGTCTTCCCCTGCAGGGGGCTCTGCGGTGGAAACGAGAATCGAAAGCCGACACCGTCGTCGAAGACTCGGCAAATGAGAGAGAGCTCCAGGTCTCTGGCTTCTAGTTGCACCGTCAATTCTTCGAAGTTGTCCTGGATGGTGCTGAAGTGTCCCCACACCGGCTTCCAGTTGCGCCGAACCGAGTCTCTGCGGGTGTCGACAACACGATAGGGGGTGTCGTCCAGAATCGAGAGCTCCGACCGCTCGACCAGAACCCTCTCTTCCAGGGAAAGAGTGTAAAACAGTTGACCCTCACTCCACTCGATCTGGGCCCGCAGTTTCCCATCAGGGGACACCACACTGGCCTGCTGGTCCGCGGGTGAGCAACCCGAAATCCAGGTGAGCACCAGGGTCAAAATGACAGCCGGGCCGCGAATCCAGAGTTGAACGGACTGGCACTCGATACACCGTCTCTTCATTTTCGGGACCCGGCCTCGTTACAATGATTCGTATGCGTGTTCATTGGATACTTCTCAGTCTATTTTTCGCCAACCTTCCTTTGCAAGCTGCACAGGCGGTCGGAAGAACGAACCAGGGCTCAATACCCAACATTCTCTTCATTCTGACCGACGATCAGCGTTGGGACATGATGGGCAATATGACGCCGGCGCTGCACACGCCGGAGATGGACAGGCTGGCGGAGGAAGGGGTCCGCTTCGAAAACGCCTTTGTGACCACTTCCATCTGCGCAGCCAGCCGGGCCAGCATCCTGACCGGACTGGTTGAACGAACCCATCGCTTTTCCTTCTTGACGCCCCCTTTTGCGGACAAGTATGTCGATATGAGTTTTCCGAAGCTGCTTCGTGACGCCGGCTATCGAACGGGATATGTGGGCAAGTTCGGTGTGTTCCCAAACGAGGACGCCACCGATCAGCTTTACGATTTCCTGAAGGAGTTGACGCACCCCTACTGGAAAGAGCAACCGGACGGATCGCTCCGGCACCTGACGGACCTGGAGGGTGATGCCGCCATGACGTTTCTGGAGGAGCACTCCCGCTCCGGCGACGGGAGGCCGTTCTGCCTGACGATCGGTTTCAGAGCCCCTCACGCGGAAGATCTCAATCCTCTCCAGTATCTCGCTCAAAAGGAAGTGGAGCACTTGTACGAGGACCTGGAGTTTCCCCGCCCGCCCCTCTCCAATCCCGAGTTTTACAACAACCTGCACCCCTATCTGCGGGACGGAACCATGAATCGAGATCGCTGGTGGTGGCGCTTCAACTACGAGCGAAAGCGCGTGGCCATGACCAAGGGGTTCTGGCGCCTGGTCAGCGGGATTGATCTGGTCCTGGGAAGAGTTCGCAACAAACTGGAGGAACTCGATCTGGCCTCGAACACCGTGATCATCCTGATGGGCGACAACGGTTACTTCCTGGGCGAGCGAGGCTATGCAGGGAAGTGGATGCCTTATGAAGAGAGTCTGAGAGTGCCCCTGGTCATTTTTGATCCCCGGGAGCGCTTCAGCCTGGCCGGCAACCGGCCCACTCAATTCGTTCTCAACATTGACATCGCGCCTACCATCCTGGAAATGGCCTCGGTCCCTATTCCCGGGGAGATGCAGGGGAGCAGCCTGGTACCTCTGGCCCGGGGAGAAACGCCGCAGGTTTGGAGAGACGACATCTGGTTCGAGCATCTCACCATGAACGCCACCATCCGAAAACATGAAGGAGTTCGAACCGAGCGCTTCAAGTACATCCGTTTTTTCGAGGCGAATCCGATGCTGGAACAGTTATTCGATCTGCAGGAGGATCCTCTGGAGACAGTCAATCTCGTCAACAGTCCAAAGCACAGCGAGACCCTCCAGAAACTGCGTACTCGCACTGACGAGTTACGGGATGGCTACGGAGGAGAGTTCAGCACCCGCCTCTGGAAGCAGGCCCAGTAAGAATTCCAGAATCCAGATTCCAAAACAGGAAGGGGGCGGCGGGCTCGGGGTGGCGAACGTTTAGACCGGCCCGAGAGCCACCGCGAGTCCGCCTCCCCCTTTCTGTTGACTTCTCGGCTTCAGATCAGAGAGTGAGAGGGGCCTCGGCCCTCCCGCTTTCCATTTGGAATCTGGAATTCCCTAACCCACCAGGTGCACGACCACCATCTTCAGCTCGGTCATCTCCTCGACGGCATACCTGGGGCCTTCCTTGCCCATACCGCTGTCCTTCAGGCCACCGTAGGGCATCAGATCGGCCCGCCACTGGGGGCCCCAGTTGATGTGGACGTTGCCACTTTCCACTTCGTTGGCAAAGCGCATGGCCAAGTCTATATCCTGGGTAAAAATCCCTGCAGATAGACCGTAACGGGTGTCGTTGGCCAGTTCGATGGCCTTGTCAATGTCACCGAAGGGGCTGACGGCAACGGCCGGGCCAAACAGCTCATCTCGACTGATCTTCATGTCGGGATCCACCTCTGCCAGGATGGCCGGTTCGACCACCGCGCCGTCTCGCTCCCCGCCGGTGATCAGGCGGGCTCCGCCTGCAACGGCCTCCTGGATCGTGTCGGTGACGCGAACAGCATCCGATTCTCGAACCATAGGTCCCATTCCGGTGCCTTCCTGGAGTTGGTCTCCGGTAGAAATGGCTTCCACCCGAAACTTGAGCCGATCTAGAAACTCATCGTACACCTGGTCCTCCGCCAGTACCCGCTGAGCAGAGATGCAGACCTGTCCGGCGTTGGCAAAGCCGGTCATAGCCGTGGCAGCCGCCACCTTGTCCAGGTCGGCATCCTGCATGATGATCAAGGGCGAGTTGGATCCCAGCTCCATGGTGACCTTCTTCATACCGGCGACTCTGCAGATGTGGTCACCCACTTCGTAACTCCCGGTGAAGGTGATCTTCCGCACCCGCTTGTCCCCACACAGCACATCGCCCACTTTCGCTCCGGAACCGGTCACACAGGTCACGGCCCGGGGAGGCACGCCGGCCTCCAGCAGCACCTCTACCAGCTTGAGGGCCGAAAGCGGGGTGTCACTGGCCGGTTTGACGATCACGGCGTTGCCGGCGGCCAGGGCCGGTCCAACTTTGTGGCAGACCAGGTGAAGGGGAAAGTTAAAGGGAGTGATCGCGGCGACCACGCCACAGGGCACCCGCAGAGTAAAGCCCATTTTGCCCGTTCCCCCGGGAGCCGCATCCAGGGGAAGAACTTCCCCGGTGAGTCGCTTGGCCTCTTCGGCCGACAGGTAAATGATCTCGGCTGCCCTTGTTGCCTCGAAGCGCGCCTCGGGCAGAATCTTCCCTTCTTCGCTGCTGATGGTTCGGGCAAAGTCCTCGGAGCGTTCCAGCATGAGATCCGCCGTCTTGCGCAGCATCTGGGCCCGATCATAGGCTGGGATTCTCGCCATGATCTTCGCCCCTTCCACGGCACCTGCCAGTGCCTCATCCACATCACTCGATTCGGCCGCAGGGACCGTGTCCACGACTGACTGATCGAACGGGTTGATGACTTCGATAACGTTGGGTTTTTCTTTCCACTCTCCGGCGACAAACATCCTCATGGCACAGTCTCCTTATCGTGTTCGCAAGGTCGTCCGCAACGATCACTCTCTACTTGATTTCACCCGCTTTTTCGGGTGTTCGCGGATCTTATTTCTGTTCCTACCAGACAAGAGTCTCTTGTACCACGCCAATGGATCCCCTGCCTAGTCGGCGGGGCCCTTGTTTGGGATCAGAAGCCGAAAGTGGGAGGGGGCTTGGGCTGCGGCCGTTTAAATCCTCCCGACCGCAGCCCGAGCCCCCTCTCAGTTTCCGAGCTGGAATCTGATCAAATATGGCACCTGCGGTCTAGCTAGTTCCCATCCGCTCGCCTGTAAGTGATTGGAAATAAAGAGGAAAGACCACATTTTCGAGCTCCGATTTTGTCAGCATCTTTTGTTACAGTAAGAGTATCAAACCACTGAAACAAAAAGACTTACGGCAATCACGGAGCTCCGAAAATGCGAAAAAACAGAGAGAATCAGATGCCACTGACGCCACTTTGGCCGGATCACCGGCTGGGTGACGAGTTGCAGATGATCTCCCGAATCCTGGATAACAATCCAGAGATCCTGCACTGGGTTTTACAAGATCTGTCTGACAAGGCCGATCCCTGCAATGGCTCTCCGGGTCTGAGCGCTGAGCAAGTTGTGCGTTGTGCTGTGATTAAGAATTGGCACGGATTGTCCTATGAAAAGCTGGCCTTTCATGTGGACGACTCGGCGAGCTTCCGGGCCTTCTGCCGTTTGCCTCTAGCCCAGATTATGCAAAAACCGTAGTCCGGTGTTGAAAAACGACTCGAGAAGTGGCCCAACTCGGAAGCGGGCAGGTGTGACAGGCGGATTTGCGAAGGATATGGGTTGGCGAGGCGTTTGAGTGGTTTGGGGAGTGACTTTCAGACAGATCTGGGCCTGGAAGAGTGTCGGAAGCGGTTTTTCGGGGGAGCTGGGAAAAGCTAACTGGAGTTCAGGCGACTCAAGACGAGGTGGAAGAGGGGTTGTTCGGGGAAGGCTGAGGAAAGATGGACCCAGATGCGTCGAGTGGTTTGTCGGATCCGGGCCCCGATCTTGAGGACACGACGACGTAAGGTTTCGATTTCGAGCTTGTGCCAGGGGGTTCCGTGAAGATAGTCGCGCAGGCGCACGAACATCTGGTAAGCCAGTGCATGCAGGAGGAGTCGAAACTGGTTGGCCAGGAATCGATGACAGCTGAGTCGGTCCATGTTCAGGTGATTCTTGAAGGCCTTGATGAAGTTCTCGGTCTGCCCTCGGTCGGTGTAGTGGTCATAAAGTGATTGGGAGCAGAGATCGTCCCGGTTGGTGACCACAAAGCGACGATTGATCCCGCGCTGATCGACCTCCACTTTGACAATGACGCGACGGGATCGATCCCAGCTGTTGGCTCGATAAAGAAACTCGTCAAACTGACGCTGTTTTTCCTCCCGCTCAACGAACCTTTCCCGAGTCGAATCCAGCAGGGGCTCGACCACTCGCTGCAGGCGAGGGTTGCGACTTAACCCAATGACATATTGGAGTTGATTCTCTTCACCTTCACAGAACTCGTAGAGCCGAGGCGTGGCAAAGCCGCTGTCGGCCCGAATCTCAATCTCGACATCCGTCCCCACTGCTTGTCGGATGGCCTCCACGACGCGCTTCAGAATGGGCACGATGTGAGAGGCAGCCCCCTTGTTGCCAGGTCTCAACACGGCACAGACCAGGTCTCCCGTGGCGGCATCGAAGATCAGCAAAGGATGCAGAATGTGGTTTCGGTAATACCCGTGGTAGAAGGCGAACTCCTGTTGGCCGTGAGTGTGGTCGTCGGTACTGTCCAGATCCAGGATGATCTTGCGGGACGTCTCTTCTTCAGGGAGCGCACATAACGGCGTAGCAGCCACCGGCTCAGACGCATCAGATCCTTCTTGGTGACGGAGTTCTCCAAGCGGGAGAAAGTCGGCTGGGTGGCCAAATCGGGATCGCTCTCGGGCAACTGATCACAGACTGTCTTGAGCATCGGATCCGAGCGCAGCGTATCGGCGTCATTACAGTCTTCGTAGCCGGCCACGATCTGCAACACTCGTTGTCGGATCAACTTCAACAGGTCATGACGAATGTAGCGTCGGTCCCGGCTTTCCGCAATACACGAACTGAAGCCCTCGCACAATCGATGTTGCCGATCCAGGGATCCAAACAACAACCATCCTGCGTCGGAAGTGAGACTTCCCCCATCAAAACGAGCCGTGATGTTTCTGTGACTGTGAAATGGCAGGGTATTCTGGCAGACTGTTTTTGACATTGCCGTAGCTCCTGTTTAGGGTCGTTGTTTCTCTAAACCCTTTTATATCAGAGAGCTACGGCCTTTTTTCTGGACCCAAATCTCACTCGGATTCAGATCTCTTGCATAATCCGGGCTAGGATGGTCTCCAGGCAAGAGCTGTCTTCAAGAGAACATCTCGAGGATTCAAGCTTCGACCTGGCAACGAATCACTCGGGTGTTGGTGGGTTGGGCCAAAGCAGAGGGGTTGGAGAAGGGCCGCAAGATCCGGGTCGATGCCACAGCTGTCGAGAGCGACATCCGCCATCCCTTGGACTCTCAGCTTTTGTACGATTCGGTGCGTAAGGTGACAGCCCTGTTGGGGAAGTTGGCTGAGCACTACCCGGTGGTCTACCACAATCATTGTCGGAGGGCCAAGAGGCGAGTGACGAACATCCGCAACAGCCGGGGCCAGAATCGGCGCCAATTCTACCAAGATCTGGTCAAGGTGTCGGGCCAGACCTATGGCTATGGCTGTCAGGCTCTGGAGAGCACTGCTGGTTGGCAGGGGATCGAATCTGAGGTGATTCTCCAGCAGCTGCGTCACTATCTGGATCTACTGGGACGAGTCATCGATCAGACCGACCGGCGCGTCCTGCAGGGCCAGAAGGTTCCGGCCGCTGAGAAGGTGGTCTCGATCTTTGAGGAGCATAGCGACATTATCCAGACCGGGGGACGCGAGACGGTTTTCGGTCACAAGATCTTTTTGACTTGCGGCAAGACCTCACTGATCGTCGATTGTCTGGTCACGCAAGGCAATCCCGCCGACCAGGCGCAAATGCAGCCGATGCTGGAGCGTCAGCATCAGCTCTACGGGCGCTATCCTCGCCAAGCCAGCTTCGACGGGGGATTTGCCACTCAGAACAATCTGAGGTGGGCCAAGAAGCAAGGAATCCAGGACGTGGCCTTTGCCAAAAAGGCAGGGCTGAAGGTCACCGATATGGTGCGCTCCAGCTGGGTTTACAAGCAGTTGAGGCGCTTTCGGGCTGGAATCGAAGGCTGTATCTCGATGCTCAAACGGGTCTTCGGAGCGGATCGTTGCACCTGGAAGGGATGGGAGCACTTCCAGCAGTATGTGCATCTCTCGGTGCTCAGTTTCAATCTGTTGGTGTTGGCCCGGCTACGGTTGTAAACGAGTCGCTGGACGCCATAATGGAGGGGGGTTTTGAGGGTGAGGTGTTTGTCGAAAACTGCATCTGGAGCACTCGGCCGCCCGATCCCTGCTGTCGGCCGATACTGTCCCCCATGAACCGTTGTATCTGGTATAAAAAACAACCCTTTAGGAAGCTTAAATAATGGGTTTCCGGATGGGAACTAGCTAGCGCGGTTGATAACCGTGCGCTGCAGTTCAAATGGTGAATTCGCAGGCCGGGTCGCGCAGGTTGTAGCGAGAACTCATCACGAAGCCGTAGGCCCCGGCGTTGGCCACGAGCAGAACGTCTCCTTCCCGGCACTCCGGCAAGAGCCGTTCGCTGCCCAGCAGATCGGCACTCTCGCAGATGGGGCCCACGACACTGACCACGTACTTCCCGGCCTCGTCCAGTCTGCTGAGATTGACTATCTCGTGATGGGAACCGTAAAGAGCCGGGCGAATCAGAGAGTTCATCCCGGTTGCGACGCCCACATAGCGGGCGTGGCCTTTCCCTTTGATTTGAGTCACACGAGTGACCAGGACCCCGGCCTCGGCCACCAGGTAGCGACCCGGCTCCAGCCACAGTTCCAGTTCACCGTCCTGGAGAATTCTTTTCAAGCCCTCATTCAGGGTGCCCAGGTCGAGAACGGGCTGGCCCGGTTTTTCGGGCACCCCCAGGCCTCCTCCGAGATTGATATAGCGGGCGGCGGGAAACTCCTGGGCGGCCTCCAAAAGCGCAGCGGCCACATCACCCCAGTGATCCTCCTTGAGAATACCGCTGCCACTATGGGCGTGCAGGCCCACCACTGTGGCACCGCAGGACGCGACCCGCCGGCGAACTTCCTCCAGCTCGAACAGCGGGATCCCGAATTTCGTATGGCTTCCCTCAGTCCGAACGTGCCGGTGATGTCCCCGTCCCTGTCCCGTGTCCAGGCGCAACAGGATCTCACGACCGCAGAACATTTCCTCCCAGTGAGCCAGGGGATAGAGGTTGTCGAGAGTGACCCAGACTTTCTCGCGAAAAGCGTACTCATACTCACCGCGGGGTGCGAAATTGGGCGTAAAGAGGATACGCTGCCGATCGATTCCCGGAAACAGCTCGAGAACGAGGCGGAGCTCTCCCGCCGACACGCATTCAAGGCTCAGACCGGCATCATGCACCACCCTCAAGATGTCGGGATGGGAATTCGCTTTCAGTGCGTAGAAGACCCTGTGGACTCCATCCAGACCCAGCAGCCGATCCGCTGCGCCCTGGACCGTCTCCAGGTCGTAGACATAGGCGGCGTCCTGAGCAGCAGCAACCTCCAACAGACGGCTGCGCTTTGGCACCCACCAGGGCTCCGTTCCCGGACGAGCGGTTACGTCTCCCTGTTCCAGTTCTTCCCAGGTGCGACCGAATACGGCGTCATCCTGAGCCGGACGGACCAGCATGGCATGGAGCTTCTGAATCAGGCGGTGGGCCTGATCCTCCCCCACCACAAAACTGAGGTTCAAGTCGTTGGCAGCCTGGCTCACCAGATAAATTCGATGCTCCTCAAACACCTCCATAGCCGGGCCGATCTCATGGAGAATGGCGCGAATTCTCTGACCCACTAGACTGACCACTTCAGCATGCTCGATGATGCGCACGTGGCACAACTTCTCCAGTTCTTGTTTCAACTTCTCCAGGGTTCCGGCGTCGATCGCCTGGGCGCGTGTGTCCAGGGTAACGGTGACGCTGCTTTCGGAAGTGGACACCAGGTCGATCGACAAACCGAGATCGCTGAAGCAGCGGAAAGCATCCGCCAGAAAGCCCACCTCGTGCCACATCCCCAGCGTTTCCATGGAGATGAGCGTAATTCCGGTCCGACCGGAGATGGCCTTGACACCAGGGGAGTCTCCAGCCAGGTCACGGGCGATCAGGGTTCCGGAAAGTTCAGGCTGGGCTGTGCACCGGATCCTCAGGGGAATGCCATCGCGACGCAGCGGAGAGATGCTGCGAGGGTGCAAGACCGATCCGCCGGTGGAGGCAATCTCCTGGGCCTCCTGGTAGCTCAAAACCCTGAGTTGGCGGGCTCCCGCCACGATGCGGGGATTTGCACTGAACACTCCCGCTACATCCGTCCAGATTTCGAGGCCAACCGCCTGCAGTTTGGCGGCCAGGTACGAGGCCGAGGTATCCGACCCTCCACGGCCCAGTAAGACGGTCTCGCCTCTGCTATTGGCGGCGATGAAGCCTTGGGTCAGGACGGCTCCGGTGAGAGCGGAGAGACGGGTCTGGCAGTCCGGGTCGGGATCAAAGTCACAAACGGCGGATAGATACACAGCCCGGGCACCGCCCTTCACGTTCTCTTTGCTGAGCAGGATCTCCCTCGCATCCAGCCAGGTCACAGCCAGGCCTTGAGCCAGCAGCCAGGTGGCTCCCAGCCGAGTGGCCATCAACTCTCCCAGGGCCAGAACCCCGGCCTGCACCGAGGGCGTGATCTGGCCGATCCGGTGGATCTGGGCCAGAAGCCGGCGAAGTTCCGAGACATCGTCGTGAAGCAGTGCAGCAGGGTCCAGCCCTAGCTCGAGAGCAAGGGTGAAGTGCATCTCGAGAACGGCTTCCAGCCTCTTTTCGTAGTCGCCCGAAACCGCCTTCTGCAGCAGCTCCTGCAGCCGGTCGGAGACCCCGGCCAGGGCCGAATGAACGACCAGCAGGCGGTACCCCGCCTCTATCCGCTCCTGGATCAGGTCGCGGACCGTTTCCCAGCTCTCTGGCGAGGACACACTGGTGCCCCCGAACTTCAGAACCAGCCAGCCGTGATCGCCGGCCGGCGGGAATGTGTTTTCATCCAGAGTTCTCATAGCTATCTTCAGAAGGTGCGACGGGGATTCTACCCCAGGTGGGAGTCCACTCGCTGTCGCTCGCGGCGTTCCAGGTTCCACGTGCCCAGTTCCACGATTTGGGATCTCCAAGCTTGGAAGGGGCCTCAGGGCCGCGACCGCCGGATGTAATGTTCATGAAAGCCAGTCGCCGCTCCAAGGCGCCTCCTACACTCGGGTCCGACAGAACGTGTTGAAGGGTTCAGCGAATCTCGGCGGCAGGGAGTTCCCTCTTGATCCCCTCATCGAGGGGCATGCTCTGCAGAGAGCGGTTCTCGTGCTCCGCCATTAAGCGGTCCAGCTCGGCCCGCAGCCGCCCCACCTGCTCGGCGTAGGCCGGGTCGGCGGCCAGGTTGTCTAGTTCTCGAGGGTCCTCCTCCAGGTCGTACAACTCGTCGAGGTGGCGGTCGGGGCCGCCGTCGCCGTGAGGGTAACGGATGTACTTCCAGCGATCGGTCCGGACGCCACGGACGTTGGGCGTGTAGGGAAACTGCTTCTCGTAGTTGTATTCGTAGTACCAGCTGCTTCTCCAGCCCGGGTGTCCCCCCCCAGCAGGCTCACCCAGGAACGGCCGTGGATGTCGGCAAGCGGGTCGGCGCCCGCCAGTTCGATGATACTCGGGGCCACGTCGACATTGAGGACCTGTTCCCGGATGACGGTTCCCGGCTGGATCCGTTCCGGATAGCGCGCCAACAGCGGTACCCGGATGCTGGGTTCGTGCATGGCCCGCTTGTCGGTCATTCCGTGCTCTCCCAGAAACATCCCGTTGTCACCGGCAAACAGCAGCACCGTGTTGTCGAGTTGCTCCAACTCTTCCAGGGTCTGATAGAGGACACCTACACTGTCGTCGACGGACTTGATGGTGGAAGTGTAACTCGTGACGAAACGGTCCCATTCCAGGGCGGAAGCAGGGGATCGGTCCGGAAACTTCTCCCGAAAGCCATAAATCGGACCGTAGATGCCGTGCCAGGTATCCAGGCGCTCCTCGACCCAGCCCGGCTTCCCTTGTAAGTCAAAGGCACTGTCGGGATAGCCGATCTCGATGTGGCCGTAGAGCCGTCGATACTTGCCGATGTAAGCCGTGTGGTAACCGGTTTCCTGGAGCCGGCGCGGGAAGCTGGGGAGATCGGCCGGGTAGTCGGTGAAGTTGTTCACCACTCCGTGTGTGCTGGCATACAGGCCGGAGAGAAACGACGCCCGGCTGGGCGAGCACAGCGAAGTGGTGACAAACATGTTGGCGAAACGAGCACCCTCCCGGGCCAGCCGGTCCAGGTGCGGCGTGTCCAGGAACGGATGCCCTTCAACTCCGAGCTGATCCCAGCGCTGATCGTCGGTCAGGATCAGGATCAGGTTGGGGCGTTCGCTGCCCCCGAGTTCCCCCAGGCCGGCGCAGCCCCACGCCAGTGCAGCCACACAGACAAGAACGGTTCCGGTGAGGATCTGTCTCCGGACGTACCGGTTTCCCTGCAGCGGCTCCCTGCCACTGCAGGTGGAGCGAAACCTTCTCCCATTTGTAAATATGTGGACCAGCAGTTGACTTAGCCCGGATTATGCAAGAACCGTAATCCGCTGTTGAAAAAGGGCTCGAGAAGTGGCCCAACTCGGAAGCGGGCAGTTGTGACAGGCGGATTTGCGAAGAATATCGGTTGGCGAGGCGTTTGAGTGGTTGGGGGAGTGAATTTCAGACAGATCTGGGCCTGGATGAGTGTCGGAAGCGGTTTTTCGGGGAACTGGGAGAAGCTAGCTGGAGTTCAGGCGACTCAAGACGAGGTGAAAGAGGGGTTGTTCGGGAAAGGCTGAGGAAAGATGGACCCAGATGCGTCGAGTGGTTTGTCGGATCCGGGCCCCGATCTTGAGGACACGACGACGTAAGGTTTCGATTTCGAGCTTGTGCCAGGGGGTTCCGTGCAGATAGTCGCGCAGGCGCACGAACATCTGGTAAGCCAGTGCATGCAGGAGGAGTCGAAACTGGTTGGCCAGGAATCGATGACAGCTGAGTCGGTCCATGCTCAGATGATTCTTGAAGGCCTTGATGAAGTTCTCGGTCTGCCCTCGGTTTGTGTAGTGGTCATAAAGTGATTGGGAGCAGAGATCGTCCCGGTTGGTGACCACAAAGCGACGATTGATCCCGCGCTGATCGACCTCCACTTTGACAATGACGCGACGGGATCGATCCCAGCTGTTGGCTCGATAAAGAAACTCGTCAAACTGACGCTGTTTTTCCTCCCGCTCAACGAACCTTTCCCGAGTCGAATCCAGCAGGGGCTCGACCACTCGCTGCAGGCGAGGGTTTCGACTTAACCCAATGACATATTGGAGTTGATTCTCTTCACCTTCACAGAACTCGTAGAGCCGAGGCGTGGCAAAGCCGCTGTCGGCCCGAATCTCAATCTCGACATCCGTCCCCACTCCTTGTCGGATGGCCTCCACGACGCGCTTCAGAATGGGCACGATGTGAGAGGCAGCCCCCTTGTTGCCAGGTCTCAACACGGCACAGACCAGGTCTCCCGTGGCGGCATCGAAGATCAGCAAAGGATACAGAATGTGGTTTCGGTAATACCCGTGGTAGAAGGCGAACTCCTGTTGGCCGTGAGTGTGGTCGTCGGTACTGTCCAGATCCAGGATGATCTTGGCGGGACGTCTCTTCTTCAGGGAGCGCACATAACGGCGTAGCAGCCACCGGCTCAGACGCATCAGATCCTTCTTGGTGACGGAGTTCTCCAAGCGGGAGAAAGTCGGCTGGGTGGCCAAATCGGGATCGCTCTCGGGCAACTGATCACAGACTGTCTTGAGCATCGGATCCGAGCGCAGCGTATCGGCGTCATTACAGTCTTCGTAGCCGGCCACGATCTGCAACACTCGTTGTCGGATCAACTTCAACAGGTCATGACGAATGTAGCGTCGGTCCCGGCTTTCCGCAATACACGAACTGAAGCCCTCGCACAATCGATGTTGCCGATCCAGCGATCCAAACAACAACCATCCTGCGTCGGAAGTGAGGCTCCCCCCATCAAAACGAGCTGTGATGTCTCTGTGGTTGTGAAATGGCAGGGTATTCTGGCAGACTGTTTTCAACATAGCAGTAGCTCCTGTTTAGGGTTGTTTTTATGTAAACCCTTTTATATCAGAGAGCTACGGCTTTTTTTCTGGACCCAAATCTCACTCGGATTCAGATCTCTTGCATAATCCGGGTTAGCACAACTCTCTATCCCATCTTGGAGGCTGAACCATATACATATGTCTCAACTCGTGCCCGCTCCAGGCAGGCCTTCCCATACTGCTGTCCTGGTGCCAACAATGTAAACCACTTTCCAAGAGGTTGGAAAAAATGAAACGAATAATCCTCGGTCTCTGGCTAATCGTCGGCCTCGTCCTCCTCGGGACTCAAACAGAACAAGGTTGGCTCTCCGCCCAGCAGGAAGTCGATCCTGCGGCAGCGACCATGCTCTCGACTCTCTTGACTGAACATCCCTATGTCTTGAGCGAGGCACAGCGAAAAGAATACGACGAGGCTCTGCGAGTGGTCCGGCAAATGGCGGATCGACGGGGCGACATGGCAGGCATGAATCCGAGGCTGCGAGCCGCTGTCACACCCCTGGCCGGGACACTGCTGCAGGAACTGCGGGGACCCTGGATCATCTCCGTGTCTCCCGAGGACGGTGAGCTCCGGACTCAGCCTCGCGGCGGCAAGTCTCTGGCCTTCGAGAATCTCGGTCCCATCTCTCTCGCGGGCGACATCGGCGTCCTTCTCTTCCACATCGATCTGGGAGGAGACTCCACCCGCTACCATACGATCGAGTACGACCTGTCCCGTCGAAGCATCCAGAATCAGGCCATCGAAGCCGACGCCACCAACTGGGTGCTGGTCAACCTGAAGAATGTTCCGGTGGACCCGACCTCCATTCGCCTGCAGTTGCGGCCCCGGGGGGATACCCCGTTGACCCTCCAGGTATGGGTTGACTCTCCTCCTCCCGGACGCCTGAAGGCACGGATTCTCTCGGACGATGATGGCGAGCCTACTCCGGCCATGGTCAACCTGATCTGGAAGAAGAACCTCCGGCCCCGGGCCCCCGGTAACGTGGTGGACATGAGCTCCCAGTTCGACGGCCAGGGCAACTCCACCCCGCGCCGACACGCTGCACTGCCCGGGAAGCTGAGTGGCCAGATGTGGTGGTGTGTAGCCGGGCCCTTTGACATCCAGTTACCCCCGGGAGACTGGGAGATGAACGTCCGGCGCGGCCTCGAGCATGTGCCGGAGAAAGCTACCTTTGTCATCGAGTCGGGACAAACGGTCGAGCAGACCATTCGTCCCCGGCGCTGGGTCGACATGCGGGATGAAGGCTGGTATTCGGGCGATGATCACGTCCACGCCCGTATCATGAGCGACCGGGATGGCGAGAACCTCATTAACTGGGCCCGGGCCGAAGACCTCCATCTTTCCAACATCGTCAAGATGGGAGACATTCACCGGACCTTCTTCCCACAGCGCGGCTTTGGCAGCGATTTTCGCGTCATTCACGGAGACTACATCCTCTCCCCCGGACAGGAATGTCCCCGCACTCACGGCGAGCTGGGACACACCATAGCGATGAATATCAACGAAATGGTGCGCGACACGGACAAGTACTTCCTCTACGACTGGGTCTTCGACAACGTCCATGCCCAGGGAGGCCTGACCGGCTACTGCCACGTGCTCAGCAACAGTTTCCACGTCCACCGTGACATGAGCATGAATGTGCTCAAGGGCAAAGTCGATTTCGTGGAACTGCTTCAGTTCGGGCGACTCGGGACCGATCTGTACTATGACTTTCTGAACACCGGCTTCAAGCTGACGGCATCCGCCGGATCTGACGTTCCCTGGGGCGGAACCGTCGGCGAGGTCCGGATCTACGCCTACGTGGGACAGAACGCTTTCTCGGCGGACGCCTGGTTCGAGGCCGTTCGTGGGGGCCGGACGTTCGTGACCAACGGCCCTATGATTGAGTTTTCGGTCGAGGGAGCGCTGCCCGGAGACGAATTGAAGTTGCCCTGGCAGGATAGAGGAAGACAGCTACGGGTGAAAGCCCGGGCCTGGGGAAGCGCCGGTCGCATGCTGCCCACGGCACTGGAGATCGTCCGTCATGGCGAGGTGGTTCGCAAGGCGACACCTGACAGCGATTCTCAATCCGAGCTCGCCCTGGATTTCGAAGTCGACGCCGGCTTCGGTTCCTGGATTGCCGCCCGCGCCAGCGGCAGCGACGGCTCCCAGGCTCACACCACTCCGGTCTACGTGGTTCAGGAGCCCCTCAGATTCTGGAAGCATGAAGCGGCCCAGGAGCTGATCGCCAGTCGACTGGACAGCCTGGCCGAAATTGAGAAACTGGTGGCCGATGCCCGCCAGCGCGAACAGGAGGGGAAAGCCCGTTACAACCAGAAGGAGCTTGTGAAGCAGGGTGAGCCGCTGCTGCAGCGCGTCGAAGAAGCTCGCGAACTCTATCGCCAACTTCAAGAAGAAGCGGTGAAGGAAGAGGAGTTGCGACGATGACGACGGCGGTCCGGAGAAAACAGGAGCTGCTCCCCCTGCGCGCGGGGCTGCGCGGCAGCTTTCTGGTCCTCGCTGTGGCGGCAGCCGGGCTCTACGCCCATGAGTCCCCGCAGCGGACGGCCCGCCAGAATTACGGCATCAGCGTGGACGCACGGAACATCAACATCGAAGTCACCACGACCTTTTTTGCAAGGCGTGAAGTGGTCGGAGCTCTCCCTGGAAACCAGGAGAGTGAAATCACTTTCGAGACCCGGATCGATCCGGAGCTCCTGGCTGAGTCCAGTGGAGGCAACCTCAAGCTGCAGGTAGACGGCCAAATGGTGCCTCTCTACCGACTCCATCGGCCGGAACTGGAGCTTGCCGGGTCGGAAGAGTCTCCACGACCCCATTTCCTGAGGCTGACCTTCTTCGCACGGACTCCGGACTGGCTGAAACAGGGGAGCCGCATTACGCTGCAGAACTACCTCCCAGGCCAGTCATCCCTGGAGGCCTCGTTTCGAATCGAAGGTGTGGACGGTTATCGATTCAGCCAGGGCGAGAGCCCCATCCGAGCTGGCGGTGCCTCGCTCGGTCTGCTCACCTTCGAGGCGAGCGTGCTGGAGAGACCGCTTACCGACACGCAGCCCCCCGCGGGGCAGCGGACAGCTGCCGTCACGAACTGGACGAGCCGGCTTTTTCTGGGGTGGGGGCTACTGACGCTTGCCTTTCTACTCTGGGGCCTGGCACGAGCCGGGTGGTCGCCAGCCAGAGCACTTACTTGCAGGTAGTAAGTATCCCCCGGCAAAGCCGGGGGCTTTAATCTTGTGAGCCGCTCAAAGCGGACTTGACGTTGCCGCTACCGCGGCCACTTGTGCCACCTACAGGTGGCTTGGCTACAGCAGCCTGAGCTGATCCTGGCGACGATCTTCTGCTTCTTGCCGCCGGATATACTCACGAATCACTTTCTCATCCCGACCCACCGTCGATACGAAGTATCCGCGAGCCCAGAAGTGCTGTCCAACAAAGTTACGCCGACTCTCTGAAAAGTTCCTCGCAATGTGGATGGCGCTTTTCCCTTTGATGTACCCGATCACCTGCGCCACAGAAAACTTTGGCGGAATCGAGATCATCACGTGCACGTGATCCGGCAGCAGGTGGCCCTCTTCAATCAAGCTTTCCTTCTGCCCAGCCAACCGTCGCAGCACCTGACCGAGATGTCTGCGCAGCTCCCCATAAATCAACTTCTTGCGGTACTTGGGGATGAACACCACATGGTACTTACACTCCCATTTTGTATGCTGTAAGCTCTGGTAGTTACTCATAAAACTCCTTTTCGTGATGCTTTGCTCGGCTCACGGAAGGGAGTTTTTTCACCTATTCCCGGAACTGTCAAACTCTGGCTGCCTCCCCGGCAGAGCCGGGGGGGACTCCTTACGGGTCTAGTTGTTTGAACCCTGCGCGGCGGTGGAACCCATGACGCCCATCATGGCCAGGCTGATCATGCCCTGCACACTGGCCTGGAATTCCTCGGATGTCTGAGCGGCCAGCAGGCCCTCCATGGCTCCATCGACCATGGCCAGCATGGCTCCTGCCTGGGCCGTCTGTGCGGGATCAAAGGCGACCTGGCCCAACTGCTCACGAGCGCTGACAATTCCCGAGTCCCAGGCTGCAGCCATCTCGGCCGGGACCCACTTTCCTTCTACAAGGACCATCTCGACCTCCTTCGTTTCCTCCCCCGGCTGCTCGACCATGACCCAGGCTCGAGCTCCTTCCGTTCGGCTCAAGGTCACTCGGAGAGAACTGATTTCATCGAGTGTTTCCTTGGGGTCCGGTGCCGGAGCCACCAGGTCACCCATCTGGGCCATGACCTGGCTACCCGTTGTCGCCAGAAACCGTTCCCCATCGAAATCGCTCAGTCTCTGGAGGTTCGATATGTCGGAACTCAGGAGGGTCTTCAGCAGGGTCACCACAGCATCGTAGGTCGCCTCGGCGTTGGGTGACTTGCTGAGCTGCTGGGCTACCAGCGGATGTTCGAGAACAAACTGTCGCTTCTCGTCCAGCACGCGCGTCAGCTTGCCGAGAGTTCCAAAGGTCTGACCCCAGAGGCTATCCTCCATTTTCCCTGCAAACTCTCGAACCACTGCGGAGACATCATTCTGATAACTCGTTGGAAGTGCTTGCCAGATCACCTGCGGCTGGTCCTCTTTGAGTCCGTCCACAACCGCCATCACGGCCTGGTCAGGCGAGCCCTGCGCCAGGGCAGACACGGCCATCAACCACCAGAAAAGAGAAACAACAGAAAGCAATATTATCGTTTTTTTAAGCACGTTTACCTTCCTTCGATCGAATCATCAGATGAACCCCTGCAAACCACTCTACGGGTTTGCCAAAAAACCTGTCAAGGTGGCAAATCACAGAGAATGAAGGAGCCAGCCCCCGGGCGTCCTAATCCTCAGGCACCTTTCTCCCACTCGTATTCCTCGCCCAGGGCATGCCGGGCAAACCAGTCCAGTTCCACATTGATCTTGAAGAGGCGGTGTCGCAGCTCTCGCCAGCCATGGGGCTGCCGGGGGGCCACGTAGAGGCGCGTGGGGACTCCGTTGGCCTTCAGCGCGCGATACAGCTCAACCGACTGGGGAGGGGGGACCCGGACGTCCTTTTCCCCCACCAGGATCAGGGTGGGTGTCTTCACCTTCCAGATATCTTTCAGGGGTGAGTTCTCCCAGTACGTCTCGATGGGAGCGTCCTGCTGCCAGGGGCTTCCCAGAAACCAGGGAGTCCGATAAATGCGAACGTCGCTCTGACCGTACATGGAAATCCAGTTGACGGCCCCGGCCCCGGAGGACGCGGCCTTGAAACGATCCGTGAAGGTGATGATCTTGTTGGTCATGTGCCCGCCGGCACTCCACCCCATCTTGACCAGACGGCCCGGGTCGGCGATGCCCAGTTCAATGACATGATCCACCCCCGCCATTACGTCCAGGTGAGCCTGGTTGAAGTAATGCCCGACCATGTCACGCAGGAAGGTGTTGCCGTAGCCGGTGCTGCCACGATAGTTCGGTTTGAGAACCGCGTAACCGTGGGCGGCCAGGACCGGATTGTAGCGGCTGGTGGTGGCTCCGAGACCGAACCTGTCTGCCGATTGTGGGCCTCCGTGGGTCTGGACAACCAGCGGATAACTCTGGCCCGGCTGGTAATTGACTGGATAGAGGAGGAGACCTTCCACCCTCACACCGTCCGCACCCTTCCATTCGAGCCTTTCCTGACGGGGAAGCAGGAATTGCTCTCTTATATAGTCAAGATGATGTGTAATCTGCCGCGTTTCTCCCGAGCCGTCCAGGATCCAGAGATCGCCCGGTGTGAAGGCTGTTTCGCGGGTGAACAGATGCAGTCCCTGCCTGGAAGAGAACTCCCATTCTCCCAGAGAATGATCTCCCTCGGTGATCTGCCGGTGGGTCCCCTCTTCCAGGTCGATCTCGAGAAGCTGGCTGTGGACCCCCATGGCGGCGATCAAGAAGGCATGGCGACCATCGGCCGACCACCTGGCTCGGCCCGCATCATAGGGGAAATCAGGCATGACCAGTCGGGCTGTCCCCCCTTCCACAGGAAGAAGGAAGAGGTTGTCGTTGTAGTAGGACTCAAACCGCTCATTGCTACCGGCAGTAAAAAGAATCCTCTTCTCGTCCGGCGAGAGCCGCGCTCCCGACTCGGAGATCCCGTTCTCTGTCAATCTCCGCGGGTTCTGACCAGCGGCCCCCATGATCCAGATCTCCCCCTCGTCCGAATCGTCGATCAAGGGACTGGGAGCACGCTGAAGGAGGATTCTGTGACCGCTCGGGAAAAGCCGATAGCTTCGAATAGAGAAATCTCCATCGGTGACTCGGGCTTCTTTCCCATTGGCCGGGTGGATCTGCCACAGATGTCTTTGTTTGTAATTCTCATCAAAGGCGTAAACGTCGTCCCGGTCCTCTTCCCGCTTCTTCTCTTCCTCCGTCTTCGGATCAGCGGCCAGGAAGTAGATCCCGCTCCCATCGGGAGACCAGCTCAGGCTGGAGACGGCTGTTTCGTGGTTGGTGAGCTGCCGGGCCTCACCTCCACGGCGCGGCAGGAGGTAAATCTGAGTTTCTTCAGCGGGTGGCCTGGTGGCTAGAAAGGCAACGTTCTTCCCATCGGGCGACCACTTCGGCTCCCGCTCACCCTTCTTTCCAAAGGTTAGCTGCCGGCTCTCTCCGCTCTCGACACCTGCAATCCAGAGATGGGAGACTGGCCGATTCTCCTTCCAATCGCTCCGGGAGAGGACGTAAACCACTTCTTTGCCATCCGGGGACAGCCGGGCGGCGCTCAGGTCGGGGATGTTCAGCATCTGGACGATCGTCATGGGCTGGCGGGAAGCGGGGATAGAGGCTGCTTGCAGCGTGCTCCCGCCGCTCTTCAGAAGAACCGGGCCCGATGCCGCTGCCAGGGTTGAGGCGAAGATGAGGGTCAGGGCACAGCGAGCAATCATGACGAAGCCTCCCGACCCCTATACTACACGCAGCAGCGCTCCGGCGCAGGGATCACTCTACCCGCCCCCCGCAAAAAAAGGGACAGTCTACTCTGCCCCCTTTTTCCTCGTTTATGCAATCCCCGGCCGGCCGCGTGTCTTAAAAGAAAACCTTCTCTCGGAGGCATTTCCATGCAGCACAAGGCACTCGCGGGCGTTCTCGTTTTCCTCTTGATCGCTACCGTCTTCCTCGGGTCGGCACAGGGTGGTGCCGCGGGCACACGCCTTATCTTTCCAGACCTGATCCAGGCCCCCAGCGTGGACGTGGGTTACGCCGTCCTCAATCCTCTGAGCGAAGCCACCGAAGTCACCTTTACCGCTTACGGCCTGGGCGGAGCCCTGCTGGATGGGCCCGGCGTGACGAATCCGGTGACGCTGGATGTGGGTCCCCGCAGTCAGCTGGCCCGCTTCCCGGCCGATATCTTCGGCTTTGCCCTGGATTCAGAAGTCAGCGGCTGGATGGAAGTCACCAGTGACTCGGAGGAGATCAAGGGTTTCTTCATCACGCTGGAAGACGGGCTGGATCGCATTGACGGGGCCGACGCCACCACGAAGACCTCCACCAGTTTCATCCTCATGTTCCCTCCTGACGCCGATCCGGCTGCCGGCATCATCCACCTGGTCAACCCCGGTGACGCCGCCGCCAACATTATAGTGGAGCTGTTCTCCGGCGACGGCGCCATGCTGGATGACGCGGATCGCGTGATTTCCGCTCACGGCAAAGTGCAAGCCGCCCCCGCCGACCTGGTCGCAGAAATCGCAAACAACGAAAACGTCTACCTGAAGGTCACTTCGGATCAGCCCATCGCCGCCTACCAGAGCTTTCGGGTGGGAGACAGCATCGCCGGTCTCAATGGAATCGTTGCCGGGGAGGTGGATGTTCTTTACTCCCCGCAACTGGGCACGGGACCCATCATCAACAGTCTGCTGCAACTCGTCAACACCGGAAACGGGAGTGAGACATTAACCCTGACCGCCCGCGATGAGACGGGGGCGCTGCTGGCGGACACCGGGCTGTCGCCCCAGGGGGCAGCTTCCAATCCCCGCCAGGTCGTGCTCGCTTCCGGCGAGCTGTTTCAGTCCGACATGGCCACCTTTTTCGGCATTCCGGTGGACCAACTGCGCAGTGGCTGGATCGAGGTGCGCCATCAGAACGATGAAGCCATTTCGGTCGTCGGGTCGATTCTCTTCGGGGACAGCGCAGGCGGTGTCTTCAACGCTTCCCTGCCCCTGCAGTCCGTCCCCAAACTGATTCATCTCTACTCCCATGTGGCTGATGGAACTTTCGGGACGATTACCTGGTTCACGGGCCTGGCCACCTTGAACACCACGGACCAGGACGCCAATGTCTCGGTGACGGTCCGGGACCCGGCGGGAATGGTGACGGCCAATGGAGGCTATTTGCTCAGAGCCGGCGAGAGAGTCTCCAAGACGCTGCGCGAAATCTTGCCCGGCTTCGGTCCCCAGGCCGGAGGATCGATCGAAGTGGTATCCGACCTGGAGATCTTCAGCTTTTCGCTCTTTGCCCTCTCTGATCTGTCCGTGCTGGCGGCGATTCCGACTCAACCTTTTGAGTCGATCACGCTCCTGGACGGCACCGAACCCGTTGGCGGCATCGTTCAAGAATCCGTGATCCGGATTCCGGCGGGCGTGGTGCTCAATCCGGATGGGCCGCTGGAGTTGATCGGGAACCAGTCGGTGATCATTGATGGGGATATCGTCTCCGCTTCTTCCGTCACCATCCGCAGTCCCGGTGGGACCGTGCTGATTGGAGGGCAGATCGACACGACGTCGGCGAATGGACCTGCCGATGTGATTGGCTTCAGGAGCGGCCACAAACCCCTGGGAAACCAGGGAAGTGAATCAACTGACATCACGATCGAGGCAGGAACGGTGACCTTTGCGTCGGGAAGCACCATTAACGACCCGGGATCGATCGAGGGGCCCGACGACGTTGACGGCGCTCCCCAATTAGTCACCGGAGATTCGCAACAGATCGGTGGGGCCGCCGGGACAATCACGGTAAATGCTCATGTCATTTTGCTATTGCAGGACTTGCTTTTCTTCGAGACCGGAGGCGGAGGCCCGGGGGCAGGAGCGGTGAAGGCTAACCTCGTCATCCCAGGTGGTCCAGGGGGAGGGGTTGAGGTTCTCACGGATCTGTTCCTGAAAGCGAACCCTGACCGCGAGGCTTTCTTCACCCTCAAAACGGGACGGGGCGGCGCAGATCCTCTCACTTTTCCGCCACAGGGCGTGTCGAATGAGGCTCACGGCGCCCCCGGAGGAAACGGAGGGCCGATCGTCTTCGGAATCGCCCAGGGCGTGAATGTCGACCATCTCCTGTTCAAGACGGGCCAAGGCAGAGACGGACAAGATGCCGAAGGCGTCGCCTCCGGCAATCTGCCCGCGGGCTCAGGTGCACCGGCAGGGTTTTCGCAAGAGGACGCACTCGCCGTCGGAGGAGCAGGAGGGAACGGTGGCAGTCTGGAAGTGACTTCTCCCTTTGCCCAGCCGGGCCCGTCTTCCGTCGCGCCCGACGTGAACCTCGTGGTTGTTCCCGGAGACGGGGCACCTGGAGGAGATGCGTGCGCTTTTCCTGCCAGTGGAGTCGATGGCACGAATGGGGGAAACGGAATGGCCGAGGGAGCGCGTGGAGGCAAGCAGGGAGAGGCCAGCACAGGCGGCGATTTATTCGAAGTGAATGGGAAGCCGGAGACTTCCGAAGACAACCCCCCCGACGGAGGCTGGGCCTACGTGGGAAGAGGCAACGGCGGGCATTCAAACACTCCCGGCAAACCGGGCGGAAACGGCGGCACGATGAAGGCTACAGCGGGAAGAGCTGGAGCCAACCACGCTGATCCCGGCAGTGTTACCGTTGTGGACGCCGCTAACGGTGGCAACGGCTATAACGGATGTCTGGCCGATCCCGACCAGCCGGGCAGCGCCGGTGGCAATGGCGGCCCTGTCGACATCACGGGTAAGGACAACGTAGTGATCTTGAGTGCCAATGGCGGCAATGGGGGCAGGGGGAATCCCGGAGGGCCGGGAGGCACGAAAGGGAAATTGACCAACCAGGGTCTGGCCGGTGTGCAATACATGCAAGGAACGGAAGAGGAGCCAAAAGACGGAGAGAAGGGCCCAGACGATTGTCCGTCGGGGTTGCCCATCCAGAGCGATGAGTTCCAGAGACTTCTCTCCAATGATCCCTCGCAGGTGCTCAAGTTCATCATGCGGTCCGGGCGATTGGTCCAGTTCAGCTTTCTCATCAACCATCTCAGTGCCAGCGTAGGGCTGCTCAACAAGGACACAGGGAAGATTGAGGTCTTCTCAGTGTTCGATCCGGACTTCCCCGAGAACCCACCCTACAATGCGAAAGGGGAGCGGGTACTTGATCCGGGAAGGTACTGCGTTTCCCTGGTCGTCTCTGTTGCTGGCCTCAGCTACCGAGCCATTGTCGGAGAGTTCGAAGTCCCAGAGGAGGGGAGTCCCACCGCCCAGTTCTACAACGGCAAAGGGAAGGTCATTGAGGGTGAAGATGATGTCATTGTCGTTGAGCTCGATCTAACGGAATGCTGCGATCTTCCCGGCCCCCTGTTCGACGTGAGCGGAAGCGTAGACAACCCGACTGCCGGCTTCCTTGTGAACTCGATTCAGTTTTTCGACCCGCAACAAGAGCTCTTCGGCGGTGGTTTCCTGGACTTCCCGGAATCTCCAGCAGCGCCGCTTGGGCTCATAGCCGGTGGCAGTCAGGGAACCTACACCAGTATGCTTCCCGATGGGACCTACGACGTAAGGATCCGTGGCAATCCGACGGACGCTAGATCTCGTCTGCTTCAAACCTTCGCCGGAGCCATCACCGTGAGCGAAGGACCTGTAGAGATGGACTTCCAACTGCCGCAGCTTTTTCCTCTCGACGTAACCGTCACGGCAGACGACTTTCGAAGCATCTTCTTCCGGCAGGGAGGAACCGAAGTGCAGGGTCTCAACCCAGAAGTCAGCACGCTGGTGCCGTCAGGGGCGCACGAGGTGGAGATTCGCCGGAGAGTTCGGGAGGAGGGTACCAACTTCGTCGTCGGTGAGCTGTCGTGGAATCCGGGCCAGGTAGTCCTCTCGTCTCCCGACGGCGCGGCCCCGACTGGAGGGAATTCGCTGGACTATACGTTTCCCGACGCACCGCCTTTCGTGGACGTCACCATCTTCGTCCAGGACGAGCTGGGGATTGGGATCGGCAATGTGATCGTCTCCTATTCGAGCGGACCTCTTGCGGAGGCACCGGACATGACCTTCTTCGGCGTTCGGCGAACCGAGGAGGATGGCTTTCTCGATATCCCCATGCCGGCCGGGACCTACGAGTTCTTCCTGGAGATTCCATAATGCGGTTTCTCTTTCCTCTTGTTATGGACAGGAGTGGAGAGGGGCTCCCACAATCTGTCGGGAACCTGCAGTCTGTAATAGAAAACAGTCCATGTTGACAGCCGTTATCACCCCTCCACACAATGAACCCATGCCGATCCTGGCCGGTGTGGAGTGCACGGAACCGAGCGAGAGCCAACTGGTCGAGCGCTTTCGCCGGACCGGGGAGGGCCGCTATTTCGAAACCCTCTATCTGCGTACCCGCCGCCGTGTCTACTCGCGCTGCCTGGCCATCCTCAAAGACGGAGAGGGTGCAGAAGATCAGACTCATGAGACCTTCCTGCGGGCCTATGATCAGTTCTCCAGCCTGCAGGGAGACAATTTCTCGGGCTGGGTCTACCAGATCGCAACCAACCTGAGTCTGAATCGGCTGCGTGACGAACTGAACCGGCAGCAGATCCTGAAACGAAGCGTCACTTCCCCTTCAGTAGAGCTCGAGGGCACTGAAGAACGGCTCATCCGCCGGGACGAGCTGGGAAAGGCGGGCCGGGTTCTGGCGACCCTCAATGAAGAACAGCGAACTGTTTTGACTCTGAAATACGTTCAGGGGTACAGCTACAGCGAGATCGAGCAACGGACCGGGTACAGCTATGCCCAGATTCGTTCTTACCTGCAAAATGCCCGCCGAAACTTTCAGATTCGATGGACCCAACAGAGTGGTTCCGGGGGGGTGTCCCATGAATGAAACCGAGTTCGAACGCAAGTTCGCGCCCCTTTTGCGGCAGATCAAATCGAACCCGCGAGACTGTCCCTCCGTAGAGGAGATTCTTGCCGACGGAAATGAGCAGGCCCTGCAGGACCATCTGGGCCAGTGTGAGACCTGTCGTGAGCTGGTTCGTCGCGCCTCTGAGGGGCCTTCCCCGGTTGACGATCTGTCCTGGAAAAAGGTAGAAAAGAGCCTCGCTTCGCGTCCCTCTCCCTGGAAAAAGGAAGCGGAAGGGACCTGGTTCCTTCCTGTCCCATACCTGCGGGCAGTGGCTGCGGGTGTGCTCTTGGTAGCCGTGGGCCTGGGTATCTGGGCGAACTGGCCAGCCGACACCTCGACCATGTCGATCACTCGAGGCCCGTCTATCCAGATGGTCCAGCCCGTGGGGCAGGTAGACCGGGTCAGTCACTTCCAGTGGTCCAGCCTGCTGGTTGCGGACCGGTTTCGGGTGACGGTGGCTGGCCTCGGCATCCCCCTTGAGATGGAAACGACGGCCAGTCGCCTGGCCCTACCCGACAACCTACAGCGGAAACTGATTCCCGGGCACGGCTACCGCTGGCGCGTCCAAGCCCTGGATGAGGAGGGAAGGACGATTCTGGAATCGGAGTGGGCGGAGTTTAGAATCGGTTCTAGGTTCTAGGTTCTGGGTGCATGGGGGCTGGGCCGCGAATCCCTTTCTTATGAAGTAAATGCTGATGGAAAGGAGCAGGATCACCCCCAGGATCAGCCACACACGGTCTTGGCCGGCCGGGAAGGTCACTCCCTTCTGGGCTTCGCCGAGCAGTATGTAGGGCGCCCAGTAATACGGGTGCCGGTAGCGCTCATCCCGGCGCAGATCTACACGGGCCAGCCGCAATGCCTCCGCCCTGGAGAGTCCGTCACCCAGGTGTCCGTAAAACAGTGACATGAACCGGGCTGTGGCTTCGTCGTTGACATTCCAGAGGCTGGCCACTACGGAACTCGCCCCGGCAAAGAAGAAGGCCTGAGTCAGACCCACCATTCCCTCCCCCGTGACCAGCTTTCCGAGCGCCGTCTGGCAGGCGGACAGGGTCACGAGCTGCGCCTTCAGAGGAAGACGAAACACCTCCCTCGCCTGCAGAATCCCGTCCTCTTCATCGCCCTCTTCCAGACCCAGCACGATGCCCGAGCGGGAAGGCAGCAGAGGATCGATCCAGCCATGAGCCGCCAGGTGCAGAACCGAAAAGTCGGATAACTCCAGTCCTTCAAACGGGTTTCTGTAGCTCGCTCTCCCAGTAAGAGAGTCGAGTTGAAATACCCGAAAATGGATCGGATCGCCGCAACCTTGGCGCGTGTAAAGGGCAGCGAGCCCAGAGCCTGCAGACCTCTCAGGGAGGCTGATCGCTCCGCTTCCAGGCTCCCGGAGTAGTCGGCATCCCCGAGGGCCAGGAGCCGTGGTGAAGAGATGTCTCGCTCCGGAATGTCGCGGAGATAGGAAATGGCCGAGGCCGAAGGCAGGTAGGCTGTCTGGACCATTTCGCCCAGAGTCCGCTCCCCCCTGGTGAGCACTTCGAACGGGAAGTAGTAGAGCAAGCCGGATGGGACGATGGTCACTATGTCGTGATCGCTCACCCACTGATCCCCGTCAGGCAGGAGCAGGCTGGACAGTTCTTCCAGGCCGGTGGGCGGACGATCAGGGTCGAGAAGAGAACGATAGGCCTGCTTCACTACGGCTCCCAGCTCTTGCCGACCTGGCAGGAGATGATGTTCAGCTCCCTCCCTTGACACCAGCCAGAGATGCGAGTGCTGCGCGCCCACGAAGTACTGGGCCAGCAACTCGGAATCACCCAGTCGATCCTGGACAGACCGAAGATTGGCCGGTTCCGGGTACCGAAAAGCAAAAAAAGCCGGGTATTCCGTTCGCAGGTCCAGGTAGAGCCCTTGCAGTTCTTGCTCTTTTTGACTGAGTTCTTCCTGCAGCTCCGGCGGCGTCTCTCCACTCCGAATCTCGGCCTGAAGCAGTGAAATCCCGTCCAGGATCACTTCTTCCTTCTCCAGGAGTTCGCGGGGCAGCGTCCCGTGCAGATCGGCCCGCACTTCGGCCAGCGAATCCAGAAAAGAACGCGCTCGCGCCCGCTCCGCGATTTGAAAAGCCCGCTCGGGGGCTCTCAGTTGCACCACAAGAAGATCCACGTACTGTTCGTAGACCTTCACTTTGTCCTGAAAGAAATCGGTCTTGAAGGCCCCCAGTCTCAAGTCCCTGCGTGATGCCTCGATCTGATCGATGGCCAGCTCGAAGGCCCGGTCCGCCTGCTCAAGCTGTTCCTGGGCCCGAAGAGACTTCGCCATCTCCCAGTGAGTCTGCCAGATCCGCTTATCATCACCTTCCAGATCGGCCGCCTCCAGGGCCTGCTGAAAGTGGGCTATGGCTTCCTTCACCCGGCCCAGGCCGACCAGACACTGCCCCCGGCCTTTGAGGAGCGCCGGGCCGCTGGGAAGCCCCAGGGAGCGCCGCTTATTTTCGGCCTCATCGTACTGCAGCAAAGCTTCCTGGTAGCGTCCCTGATCTCTGTAGACGTGGCCCTTGTTTTCAATGAAAGCGGCCTCGTTATTGAAACTGCGGGCCTGACGGAACATCTCGATGCCCTGATCGTAGAGAGACAGAGCTTTATCAAAGTCCTGATCGGCCTGGCCGGCAACAATGCCGAGCTCAGCCGTGGCCCATGCTTCCAGAGCGAGGCGCCCCTGCGCCCGACCCAGTTCGCGCACCTGCTCGAAAGCCTGCCTGGCCTGGTCGAACTGATTCAGTTCGAAGTGGCAGATGGCCAGGGTGGCCAGGGCAACTGGCCGGGGCTCCTGGCTCTGCTCAAGGACCTCCTTGAGAAGATCGATCGCTTCAACCCAGTTATTCAGGCGCATATGAGCCTGGGCGAGGTTGGTCAGCGCTGTACTGATATGGGTCCCCGCTCCGGTTTCTCTCGCCAGTGCGAGGGCCCGCTGCAGCAGGGGGACCGCGCCGCGATGGTTACCAAGATTGAGTTGCAGGGTTCCTTTGCGCTGCCACAGCACTGTTCCGGTCTGGGGCTGTTCCCCCAGATCCTTCCACAGCCAGTCCCCTCTCTGCAGCAATGTTTTCGCTTCGCGGTACTGGGCCATCGAGATCCTGGCAAAAGAGAGCCCCAGAAGGATGCGAAGCTCCAGTTGGCGATCATCGGTAGCCCGGACCGCCTCCATAGCCGCTAGATAGTGTTGGGCGGCCTGGGGATGGTGATCCTGAGCGGCAAAGGACCGTCCGACGTGGTAGCAGGCCCTCGCCTCCTCAGGGAGATCGCTCGCCTGGCGGGCCCATTCGATCCAGGGGCGGCCCGCCCGCTGTGCCTCGGGGTAGCGCCGCAGCCCGTGCAGAAGCTGCTGGCGCCCGGCCAGAAAACGCACCCGGTCGGTTCCTGTGAAACTAGAGTGGGGCCAGGATTCGAGGAGTTCGAGCGCCTCTGCCAGCTTACCGCTGTCGCGTAGGGTTTCCAGCCCTTCCCAGTCGGGCACCGCCTGGGCCGTAACCGGCGCAAGAGGGAGCAGGAGCAGGGTGATCAAGAAGAGTGTTCTCATAGTCTCCAGGGAAGTGCCAGGAATGGTAGCACAATCCCGTCCGGACCCAGGCAGGCCCAATAGAGGAGCCTGAACCCAGGGCCTGAAAAAGGTTTATCTTGTCACTGATTTGTTGTAAAAGAAGGGGCGCGAAGAACTGAACGAGAAGGCTGGCTCAGGCAGTCTTTCAGGAGGAAGGTAGCTGATGACATACATAGTCACTGAACGTTGCGTCAACTCCCGCTATACCGAATGTGTCGCGGACTGCCCGGTTGACTGCTTTTACGAAATCACGAACCCGCACATGCTGATCGTCAATCCAGACGAGTGCATCGATTGTGATGCCTGTGTGGCTCTCTGCCCTGTGAACGCGATTTATCCCGAAGCGGAAGTTCCCGACGAGTTCGAAGAGTGGATCGACAAGAACGATGCGGAGCTTTGTACAGACGACAATCGCATTACCGATACTGCCGATGCTCTCGATTCGGCCCTCACCATCGAAGAGGTGAAACAGAAGGAAGAAGAAACCCACGGCTTCGTCATCGAAGATCCGTCCAGCGCTGCCCACTAAGGTACTCACTAAAGGGAGTACTGGCACGCCACGAGTCGAGTCGAAGAAAACGAACCCTCCCGTCCCCGACGGGGGGGTTTTTTGTTCTACAGAGGGTTGAATAGTTTCTGAGATGCAATCGTAAGACCGAAGAGACTAGAGGTCCGTGGTGGAAGTCCCACGGGCTGCTAGCGGACAGGATGGAATCATGGATCCCTCGAATCTGGCTCTGGCCTTCGGCTCCAGCCTGACAGCGGGCTTCAGGCTTTATATTACGGTTTTGACCCTCGGGCTCTTGAACCGATACGAGATACTGGACCTGCCCGAGCGGCTGGAAGTACTCTCTCACCCCTGGGTCCTGGGCGCGGCTTCGGGCCTGCTGATCATCGAGTTTTTTGCCGACAAAATCCCGTACATCGACAACACCTGGGACGCAATTCACAGCTTCATACGCATTCCGGCCGGGGCTCTTCTGGCGGCCGGCGCCGTGGGTGATGTGGATGAATCGCTGCTGTGGGTGGCGGGACTTGTCGGGGGCGTCATCAGTTTCACGTCTCACGGGGCAAAAGCCTCTACGCGGCTGGCGGTGAATGCCACGCCCGAGCCCTTCAGCAACTGGTTCTTGAGCCTGTTCGAGGATGGGCTTTCACTGGCAGTACTCTATCTGGTCGTTACCCACCCGTATATTGCGATCGTACTCACGCTGCTTCTGCTCTTGCTCTGCGGGTTCGCTATCTTTCTCTTTTACCGGTTCCTGAAAGTACTCTTCCGTCCCCGGCAGCCAGCCACTCCTTAGTACTCCGTCCGTCGGCTGCTGGCTTGCGTTTTGTTTTGATCCCGTGTATCTCTTGGTAGTCACCGTCATCCTGGTGATCCTGCTCCGCGAACAGATGCTTTCAATGTCGTCCTTTCAGCCTCGACAAGAAGCCTGGTGGTTGATCCTGCTGGTCAGTTCAGCCCTTTCGTGTGCGGGCCGTGCAGATCTGGTGCCTGGACACGGGGAGATACCTCTCGATTGCCCCACCGACGCAGATCAGCGTCTCCTCATCACGGTCTCGAATGAAGGCAATCGACCCGCCATAGCGACGACCACAGTGCTCCAGTACGACGATCGCCCACCGGTCCTTGTTCCGACCCGTCCGATTGCGCCGGCGCAAAGCGAAACCCTGACGGTCCGGCTTCCCGACGAGTGCCTCTGGTCTGCCTGCTCTTTTCAGATTCAGGTTGACTCCAGGGAAGAGGTAATCGAAAAGGATGAGAACAACAACCGGGTTCAGGGCGAGTGTGTCCGGGTGGGCAGGAAACACGCGATCCGACCATGACCAGCCTTCTGAGAAAGGGACCTTTTGGAGCTACAGCAAAGCGTTCGCCGTGGCTTCTACTGCTGGCAGCGATCGCACTGGTGCTGGTGTTCGACGCGGCGGTGTTTCGCTCCCGGCTCTACACACGCATCCTCAAACCCGACTCTTACGCCGGGCGCTTTCAGCTGCTCGTCCAAAAGGAGATCGAGCGCGGCGATTCTCGTTTTCAGGAAGTGCTTCTCCTGGGTGATTCTCAATGTGCAGAAGGGTTTTCCGAGAAACTTGCTCTGGAATTACTCGAACCGACTCAGTTGCGCCTCTATAGCGGAGCTCTGGGCGGGTCCACTCCGCGTCTTTGGTATTACCTGATGCGGGAGTTGCTGGCCCGGGGAAAGGGATACTCCGCGGTGGTAGTGACTCTCAACACCTTTGAGGACATCGATAACGGAAGTGATCGCGCCAGCCGCCGGCTTGATCTCCGAGGCCTGGCACCCGCTTTGGGTGTCTTCGACATCCTGGGCTTTGCCACCTCCTATTCCAACTGGCGTGAACGATTGTCAGTGACCTGTTCACTGATTCTGAAAGGACATGCTTTCAAGGAGGACGTTCTGGATTTTCTGACGTCCCCCTCCGAGCGCCTCGCGGCAGTGAAACTGCACCGTCAAAACTTTGCCAGGTGGCGACTTACCTACCCGGGACGGGAAGGTCAATTGAGCGGTCTGGAATACGACGAGGAGTCTAAGGACTTTCTGTTCACCGAGGAGCTGACTCAAGCTCAAGGAGACCGGGTCAGGGCGCATCTGGCTCGAGTTTTCGCCTCCCAGACCGGACAGCAGCATCAGTATCGCACTCTCTGGCTAGGCTGGTCGACTTACTCCGCGAACATTCGATTCGGGTGGTCTTCGCCCAGCTGCCTCGTCATCCCGCCTTTCCGCAACCCGAGATACACCTGCGGGCGCCCAGCACGGTCTCGCAGCTGAAACCACTCTCGGGGATTGAGGTGCTTCCTGAGATTGCGCTCGCCCATCTCGACCGCCAGGAACTGTTCTTCGATTCCCTGCATTTGAACCGTCAAGGGGAGAGAACTCTTCACTCGATCTCTGGTCGAAGCGCTTCACGATGCTCTTTAATTCGCCGGAATTCTGGATCTTCCTCTTTCTGGTTCTGCTTCTTTCCCGTCCCCTTCCCCGAAAACCCAAGAATCTGTTTCTGCTGGGAGCCAGCTATCTCTTCTATATGTGGTGGGATGCCCGGTTCATTGTCCTCATCATGGCTTCCACGCTGGTCGACTTCCTGGTGGGCCGTTCACTGCACGATGCCCGGGGTCGCTCGAGGTTGTGGCTGCTGATCACCAGCCTGGCTGCAAACCTGGGTCTGCTGGGATTCTTCAAGTACTACAATTTTCTGGTCGGATCGCTGGCGGGCTTGCTTGGGGTCTCACCGCGGGCACTACACCTGGACATCGTCCTGCCGGTAGGCATCAGCTTTTACACCTTCCAGAGCATGTCCTACACGATCGACGTCTACCGGGGAAAGCTGGAACCCGTGAAACGGCTGACCGATTTCGCCCTCTACGTTGCCTTTTTTCCGCAGCTAGTGGCAGGGCCGATTGTGCGGGCCCGCGAGTTCTTTCCTCAGCTCTTCCAGTGGCAGCCTCCTTCGCACGAGCGCACCGAGAAGGGGATCAGTTTGATTCTCATTGGTCTGGTCAAGAAGATGGTCCTGGCTGACAATTTCGCCAGGATTTCCGATCTCTATTTCGGGGACGTGGCCGCCCACCCGGGAGCCTGGGCAGCCTGGAGTGCCACCTTTGCCTTCGCCATGCAGATCTTCTTCGACTTCTCGGGCTACACGGACATCGCCCGTGGCTGCGGACGGCTATTTGGCTATGAATTCCCGGTCAATTTCCGTCGGCCCTATTTGGCCGGGAGCATCACCGAGTTCTGGCGCCGCTGGCACATCTCCCTCTCCTCCTGGCTGCGGGACTATCTCTACATTCCGCTGGGCGGGAACCGCAAGGGAAGTTGGAGAACTTACGAGAACCTGATGGTGACGATGCTTCTGGGCGGGCTCTGGCACGGGGCCAGCTGGAACTTCGTTTTCTGGGGAGGCTTTCACGGGCTGCTGCTGGCAGCTGAGCGACTGGTGAGAGATCGTTTCCAGGGCGTATCGATCCCGGAGTGGCTGCGTTTGGTCCTGGTTCCGTTTCGCACCGCAGCGACCTTCATTCTCGTCATGGTGGGATGGGTCTTTTTCCGAGCCTCCAGCTTTCAGGATTCCTTTGCCGTCTTGAACTCCATGTTTCTGTGGGACTCGGTCGGCGCCGTCCTGCTGCCTTCAGGACTGATCCTGGCGGCGGTTCTCACTCTGCTTGCAGGGCCAGAAGGTGGCCCTGGCCGAAGAGCGTCGAGGTCTGCTGGCCAACCTCCACCTGGCCCCGGCCTGGACCAGGGTGTCGGCCTACGCTTTCCTGCTCATCGCACTGGAGCTGTTTTCGGTCACGGGCGAGGAGATCCCGTTTGTGTACTTCCAGTTTTAGATCCCGAGAACCTAGAACCCAGAACCTAGCTAGAACCCAGAACCTAGAACCCAGAACCTATTCCTCTTCCCGCTCCCGTTGCCAGAGCACGTCGGGACCACCCTCGGCGCGGTTCAAGGTCCGCGCCATGACGAAAAGGAGATCGGAGAGCCTGTTCAGGTACTGGAGGGCCACCGGCAGCCCCGGATCGTCCTCGCTGCCCAGAAGCTCCACGGCTCGTCGCTCTGCCCTCCTGCAAACGGTCCTGGCCAGGTGACAGACGGCGGAAGTCTGTGATCCACCGGGCAGAATAAACTCCTCCAGAGGTTCAAGGTCCTGATTCAGGCGGTCCAGAAAACCTTCCAGTTCCGTTACCTGCTCGGAGCGGAGGATGGAGTGCCCGGGTATGCAGAGCTGCCCGCCCAGATCGAAAAGAGTGTGCTGGACTTCTTTCAGACAATCCTGGACGGGGGTGGGCAGCCGATACGTCAGCAGTAAGCCGATCATGCTATTCAACTCGTCGACTGTGCCAAAGGCTTCGACGCGGGGATGGTTCTTCCCGACCCTGGAGCCGTCCCCCAGGCTGGTCTCCCCCCCATCACCCTTTCTTGTGTAAATGCGGCTCAGACGATGGCCCATCTGGCCAGACTAGCATAATTGCATGTTGCAGATTGACGGACCTGTCCGGGGCGCGCTTACTGTCGTGCAAGCTACTGAAGGTTGCAGAGGCCTTGTGCTCGGTATGCGAACGAAACCTTCGCGGTCGGTTCCACGTTATAGTTGAAGATGATGCCCACGCTTCTGCTGACACTGCTTCTCCTTCAGGGGCCGTCCCCACAAGCGCCGTCGTTTCGAGTCGCCGCCAACTACGTAAAGGTACCGGTGACGGTGTTCGACGAGAAGGGGAAGCTGCTGGATGATCTGGATCGAACAGACTTCGAGGTTCTGGACGACGGTGAGCCAACGCCCATCATCAATTTCGTGCGCGACCTGGCCCCAATCAATGTGTTATTGCTGCTGGATTCCAGTGGAAGTCTCAAAGACGAGCTGGAAGAGATCAAGCAGGCAGCTCTGCTCTTCGCCCAGTCGTTCACGCGGGATGACCGAATCTCGATCATCAGTTTTTCTGACGAAACGGTGCTTCTCACTCCGTGGACCAACAGACTCCGAAAACTCCGCAAGGGGCTCAACAAGTTGAAGAAAGGCTATAGAACCGCCATTTATGACGCCCTGGGGCAGACTATTGAGATTCATTTGAACGAGGTCAAGGGAAGAAGAGTCATCATCCTTCTCACGGACGGATTGGACAATGAAAGTGTCACTCCTTATGACCAGATACTCGGCCGTTTGATCGAATCGCAGATCACCCTCTACATCGTGAGCCGCACCCGCCTGGTGAACGACAAGGTGCGCGACAGTGAAAGGGTGCACTTCTTGAACCAGGTGATGCGCAACGTTCTTCAGGACGACGGGGATTTCGTGGATGACTACTTCAGGAAGAAGGAAGCAGCCATGGTGAATCTGGCGGAAGCTACCGCCGGCCGAGCCCTTTTCCCCGAGGTCCTGGCGGAACTGGGAAACACGTATGCTCAGGTGGCCAGCGAGTTGAAGCATCAATACCTCCTCACCTTTCTGCCGCCGGAATCTTCCACCAAGAAGTTTCGCTCGATTCATGTCACCTGCCATCTCCCCGCCGGGAGAGTTTACTCCCGCAAACAGTACGCCTGGCTGGACTTGCGCCACTAGCTAGTGCTGCGTGGTTCTATCCCAGAGTGGGAGCGAGCCTTCGGGCGGCGGCCGGGCCACTTTGAGGGCCGTCACGGCACCCGTGTTCCCGATCAGTTCCCGCTCGGCCCGTCTTTCTATGTCGCCTGTTAGGAGCAGTGAGAATCGGCCGTAGCTCAGCCGCAGCACCAGCGACATATCGTTCGTCCCCCATCTCAACCCGGCCATTCGCAGGGACGGGTGCAGGATTTCATGGTGGACTCCCCCCACAGTGAAGTGGTCTCCCGCGACCAACCGCAGCCCTTCGGGTCCGTCATAGAGCTCGTGAGGCTCATTGTAATAAAGTGCATCGACCGAAAAAGCTCTACCCAGGAAAGGCAGACCCTGGATGTGATCGAGGTGGGGATGGGAGAGGAGGACGAATCCAAGTTTCCGGATCCGTTGTGACCAGAGATATCTGGAGACAATCCGTTCTCCCACGAAGTCGGTCCACTCCTTCCCGGGGAGTGCAAAACCGCCGGCGTCAACCAGGGCGTTGCGGGCATTGGGATAGCTCAAGTGAATGCTCTCTCCCTGCCCCACGTCGAGCATGGTCACAATCAGCTTCTCATTGGCGACCTCGGGAGCGGCGCTCAGGAAAACGTAGAGCAGACAGGGAGGGATCAGGATCATCCAGGAGCGAAATCCTCTGAGCAGAAGAACAAGCAAGAGACAGAGGAAATAGGCAAGGATCTCCAGCTCGGAGGGTTGGCGCACAAGGGTAACCAACGCCACCTGGTCCTGAGCCCAAAGAGTCAGATCAATGAGCCACGACAGCGCCTCCACGGGCACCGCAGCGAGGGGAGCCAGGGGGGTCCAGAAAGCGGCTAGCAACAGAAAGGTGGACGGTACCAGGAGACCGAAGAGAGGGATCAGGAAGAGATTGGCACACCATTGTGACCAGCTCCAGAGGTTGGAGTAGTAGAGTGAGACTGGCAGTGTTCCAACCTGGACCAGGAGGGAAGCCAGAATCAGGCTGGCAAGGAAGCCCAGGGGCCTTCCCAGGAAACGGAAGAGGGCACCTGTGCGATCACCACGAACGGGCTCGAGCCAGGTTTCCAGCAAGAAGCGCCAGCGACGGGCTTGCCGCCGGCCGGGATTTTCGCCTGGATCGATAGAATCGTCCCAGATGCGGCTACCCCGCTTGCAGGCGTATTGAATCTTCAGGACCGCCTGCGAGCCGAGTCCCAGAGACAGCAAGGAAAGAAAGGAAAACTGGAGACCGGGTGAACCGTGAGCCGAAGGGTTGGCCGCAAGAAGGACGAGTCCGGCGATCCCCAGGTGGTTGAGAAGACGCCCCCGGGTGCCCGTGCCCTTGAGCAGGCAGGCGTAGCTCGTCATGAGACCGGCGCGAACCGCCGAAGTCGCGGCACCCGCCACTCCAACATAGGCCCACACGCCGGCCAGCACCAGCAGCTGTCCCGCCCTGCCAGATGCCGAAGCAGGCCCAGCAGAGCGATCACAAGCAAGCCCACGTGCAGACCGGAGACGACAAACAGGTGCAATACGCCGAGGCAGCGCGCCTGCTTTCTTTTTTGGTTGTCTAGGGCACTCGACTCGCCCAGAAAAGAACCGAGGATCAGGGGCAGAGCTCGGGGGGAGAAGCGCTTCTCACAGTAGCGCACGAACTTCCCGCGGTAAAAATCGAGCCAGCGGCGTAGAGGACACCCGCGCGCCCCACCGGTCAGTGACAACTGGCGCAGCGATTTCAAATCGGCCTGGAGTATGATCCCGCGGCGCCACAGCTGTTCACGCCAGTCCACAGCACCCGGAACCGCATAGTAGGACGGCTCTCGCAGAAAAGTCCGAATCTCCAGGCGTTCACCGTAGTGGATTTCCGGAATTCCCTCCGCCGGCATGGGAAGATGTACCTGGATCCGACCCTGTGGAAAGATCTGCCGATCGCCCTGGAGTATCTGCTCGGGCTGCAAGTCAAACCGGATCCGGTCGTCCAAACGGTGGAGGCTGGAACGGACCCAGCCAGACACCTCGCAGATCCGATTCAGGTCAATCTCGACCCTCGGTCTCTCGGTGGGGAAGAAAAGTGCCAGGGTCGCCCACAGGACACCGGTCAGAACCAGGCAGGGGTGAAGGAATAGAAAACGGCCCAGGCGATTCCAGGCAAGAGGTGACTTCACACGGACTTAAACGCCTGGCCGCTGAAAAAGAGCGAACTTGAAGAGGGGGTTCCGGACGAACGGGTTTGAAGAAGTTCCCGGTGAAACCCATATAGTGGGAGGCGGATTTATGGCGGCGACCGTTTAAATCCTTCCGGTTGCCGCCGTAAGTCTGCCTCCCACTGTTTGCACAGGCCCGACGACTATTTACCTAGACTCTGGAACCCCGCGTCCGAATCCGATCCCCCTTCTCCGACAAATCGACGCCGCGAAGCTGTCCCTCCGAGGCGGCTACTGCGGTAGCCACGGCAGCATCTCCGGTGACGTTGGTGACGGTTCGGCACATGTCGAGAACGCGATCCACACCCAGAATCAAGGCGATACCCGCCGCGGGAACCCCCACCGCCTCCAGAATGATGACCAGCATGATGATTCCGGCGCTGGGAACGGCCGCCGTACCAATGGAAGCAAGAACTGCCGTCAGAACAATCGTCAGCTGGGCTGTGAAGTCCAGACCGAGGCCCAGGGCGTCGGCAATGAAGACAGCTGCCACAGCCTGATAGAGAGCTGTTCCATCCATGTTCACTGTGGCACCAAGGGGGAGCACAAAGGAAGAAACTTCTTCGGACACTCCCAGCTTCTCTTCGGCGCGCTCCATGGTCACGGGAAGAGTGGCTGCGCTCGAACTGGTAGAGAACGCCAACAGTTGCGCCGGCACCATGGCCCGGTAGAAGGTCCCCACCGAAATGGGAGTCAGGAATTTCAGGATCAGCCCGTAAGTCACCATCATGTGGACTCCCAGACCGAGCAGGACCGTGGCGCAGTACATTCCCAACGCTGCCAGCAGGTTCAGAATACCGGCTGGATTGTCTCCCGTAATTCCCGTAATGGTTCCCGCGATCAAGGCGAAAACCCCGAGGGGTGCCAGCAGCATGATTAGATCTACAAGACGGATGATGACCTGGTTCAGGCCCTCAAAAAAGCCCAGTACGGGCCGGGCCTTTTGGCTGCTCACCTGAATCAGCCCGATGCCCAGCAGGATCGCGAAGAACACGACCTGTAGCATGTTCCGATTGTCCGAAGCCGCACCGAAGAAGTTCTGGGGAACGATGTCGACGATGGGCTGCAGCGGCCCCCGTTGTCGAGCGGCCTCAGCCTGTTGGGAACGAGCCGCGACATCTTCCTGATAGACTTGCTGGAGGCGATCTCTCATGTCTTGAGGGACCCGGGCGCCGGGCTTCACGACATGGACAGTGATCAGACCAATCGAGACCGCAATGGCAGTGGTCGTGATGTAGATGGCAATGGTTTTTCCGCCAATGCGGGAGAGCTTTCTTAGATCGGAAAGCGAAGCCACCCCGCACACCAGTGAAGCGAGCACCAGAGGAACTGCAATCAATTTGAGCAGGTTGACAAAAACCGTTCCAAGAGGAGAAATCCAATCGGCGGTGAAGTCTACCCAGCCGGCAGCCGCCGCGGCGACACCATAAATGATTCCGAGCGCCAGACCGGCTAGAATTCTCCAGTGCAGCTTCTTGTGCCAGGGTGTACCGCTCATGCAGGCTACTCTAGCATTCCGTAGTATTTTTGACCTTAAAGGAGAAGGATGACTGACAAACTGAACCGCTATAGCTCCCGAGTAACGCAGCCCAGATCTCAGGGTGGTTCTCAGGCCATGCTTCACGGCACGGGCCTCAGCGCGGCCGACCTGGCCAAGCCTCAGGTGGGAATCGCTAGCATGTGGTACGAGGGCAATACCTGCAATATGCACCTGAATCGCCTGGCCGAGGAGGTCAAGAAAGGCGTGACCGAGGCCGGACTGGTAGGGCTGCGATTCAACACCATCGGAGTGAGCGACGGAATCTGCATGGGAACCGAGGGAATGAGCTACTCCCTCCAGTCGCGTGAGATCATCGCTGATTCGATTGAAACCGTCCTGTGCGCCCAGTGGTACGACGCCAATATCTCGATCCCGGGATGTGACAAGAACATGCCCGGATGTCTGATGGCTATGGCTCGAGTCAATCGGCCGGCCTTGATGGTGTACGGAGGCACCATCCGCCCCGGGTATCTGGGCGATCAGAAGCTTGATATCGTCTCCGCTTTTCAAAGCTACGGGGAGTATCTGGCCGGCACGATCAGTGACGACACGAGGAAGGAGATTGTACAGCACAGCTGCCCTGGCGCTGGAGCCTGCGGTGGTATGTACACCGCCAACACCATGTCTTCGGCTATCGAGGCTCTGGGAATGTCACTTCCCTACAGCTCCTCGACCCCTGCCGAGGACAAACAGAAACTGCAGGAATGCAGGGAGGCGGGCCGGGCCATCTACCGGTTAATGGAAGAAGACATCAAGCCTCGCGATATCATGACCCCGCAGGCGTTCCGAAACGCCATGGTGGTCGTCATGGCACTGGGAGGGTCGACCAATGCCGTCCTCCACTTGATCGCTATGGCCCGTACCGCGGGTGTTAATCTGACTATCGATTCGTTCCAGGAAGTGAGTGACACCGTACCTTACATCGCCGATCTCAAGCCGAGTGGGCGTTACGTCATGCAGGACCTTCATGAGATCGGTGGCGTCCCGGTGGTCATGAAATACTTGTTGCAAGAGGGCTTTCTGGACGGATCCTGCCTGACGGTGACCGGACAGACGCTTTTCGAGAACCTTGCAGACGTACCCGACCTGGCAGAGAGCCAGGACGTGGTCCACCGGATTGAACAGCCTCTCAAGCCGACCGGGCATCTTCAGATTCTGAAGGGGAACCTGGCCCCTGAGGGCGCAGTGGCCAAGATCACGGGAAAGGAGGGTCTCCAGTTTTCAGGCCCGGCGCGTGTCTTTGATTCGGAAGAAGACATGCTGGCGGCGCTGGAAGAGGATCAGATTCAAAAGGGCGATGTGGTTGTGATTCGCTACGAAGGCCCCAAAGGGGGTCCGGGCATGCCTGAAATGCTGACTCCCACATCCGCCCTCATGGGCGCCGGACTGGGCGCCGACGTGGCTTTGCTCACAGACGGGCGCTTTTCAGGTGGCTCCCACGGGTTCATCATTGGTCACATTACTCCCGAGGCCCAGGTGGGAGGCCCCCTCGCCCTGCTCGAAGACGGCGATCGTATCAACCTGGATGCCGTGCGAAGGGCCATTGAGGTCGAGTTGAGCGCAGAAGACCTGCTGGAACGAGCCGCGCGCTGGAGGGCGCCTCCGCTCAAGGCGACAGCCGGTACCCTTTTCAAATATGTTCGATCGGTCCAGTCGGCCTCGGAAGGATGTGTTACAGATGTCTGAACTGAATACGAGAGTCACTTCGTTCGTTCTCTTTACCCTTCTCCAGGTGGTGGGGAGCACCCTTCTGTCTCAACAGCTCCCGCAGGAAAACAAAGGGGATTATATCGAATAGTGACCAAGAGGCTGGCTGGTTGGGTGGGGTCTTTGACTATTCCTTCCTTACCATTTTTCTGAACTCTATTTTATCCATCTCTAGAAGTTCCGCTGTCTGGTCTACGATATATTCCTTCAATTCACGCCTCATGGGAATAACAATCGGTCTTGCCAAACCCGGTGCGGATAATATGCGATGGCTGCCTTTAGTTCTTTTGATTTCGCACCCAAGGCTTAGGCAGAGTTTCTGAAGCTGCCTCGAGCTATATATGTGCAAGGACTTCTCCCTCACGGAGCTGAGAAGAAGCGAAATGAGCCGAGGGTATGAGGCCCTGGACGTAGTTGTTTGACCAGTTGTCATGAGTGAGAGTGAAGTGGGGTGATGTTGGTGGTCTTTCTTCTCTAAATATCTCCTTGACAATCCGATTAGGGGCACTAGAAGAAAAATCTGGAGAAGCAAATAAGAACTCCTTAAAGCCAGCCTCTTCCAAAGCTTTCTCCAGGACACCCTCCTCTATGCAGTATTCAAACCATCCCTCAACGGCTTCTCGAATCGCTTTCATGACTCGCTTTTTTGTTGGGCTCTGAGTGGCCACTGATATGGCTGGACATCTGGCTATCCACTGGCGGCCGTCTCTTTTTAGTTGAATGAGTAGGGTGATTCTGTAAATGGTGTGCTCCACGATTTGATTCTCCTCTAGCTCTTTTTGGCACAGTCTTCGTTCAGGGGAAGGCATCGCCAGATCCCCCATTGACCAGACAATATTGATGCTCAAATACTATCAAACAAAAGTTTGGACAATTCAACCAAGTCTTTTCTATGAACCCCTTGACAGAACTGGTCACTTTCCTATAAAATAGTTCTGTAAGTAAGGAGAAAGGAATGACTTTTACAGGACCAGGAAAATCTCACAGATTGGGACTTTCTACCAAGAAATTCTTCAAGATGTTCCCTGATGATGCGGCTGCTGAAAAGTGGTTCATCAGGAACCGATGGCCTGATGGAATCTGCTGCCCTCGCTGCGGGTCGACCAATGTTAACACGGCGCACAAGCACAAAACCATGCCGTTCAGATGCCGCGACTGCCGGAAGCCGTTTAGCACCAAGACGGGCACCCCGATGCAGGCATCCAACTTGGGATACCAAGACTGGCTGTTTGCGATTTACCTACTCGTGACCAATCTCAAGAGCGTTTCGGCCATGAAGCTTCACCGGGAGCTGCAAGTCAGCTATAAGACCGCGTGGCATCTGGCCCATCGAATCCGTAAGACTGGCTGTTTGCGATTTACCTACTCGTGACCAATCTCAAGAGCGTTTCGGCCATGAAGCTTCACCGGGAGCTGGAAGTCAGCTATAAGACCGCGTGGCATCTGGCCCATCGAATCCGTAAGAGTTGGGCTAAGGAGATTCAAGGGCAGTTTGACGGTCCTGTGGAAGCGGACGAGAGCTACTTCGGCGGCAAGCGCCGCAACATGGCCAAGTCGAAAAGAGCAAGGCTAGAAGGCCGGGGGCCGGTTGGCAAAACGGCCGTTGTTGGAATCAAGGACCGGGCAACCAAGAAAGTCCGGGCCAAGGTAGTCCAGGACACAACGAGAGAGACTCTCCAAGGATTTGTGCGGGAGAATATCCAACCCGGAGCCAAACTCTACACGGACGATGCCACCGCCTACGAGGGGTTTCCGAACAGGGAATCCGTCAAGCACAGCCTCCAGGAATATGTCAGGGGCGATGCTCACACTAACGGCGTTGAAAGCTTCTGGTCCATGCTGAAAAGGGCGCATGTAGGGACTTTCCACCGCTTGTCCCCCAAGCACCTGCACCGCTACCTGGATGAGTTCGTTGGCCGCCACAACATGAGGGATTACGACACTCCTAAGCAGATGGGACTGGTGGTTCGAATGATGGCCGGCAAACGGCTTCGATATAAGGATCTGGTGGCGTGACCCCATCACGGGACAGTGAATTCCGGGCATACCCTTATATTCAGAAGGTTCTGAAGAGACTTGGTTGGGACATCCGAAACCCTGCCCGTGGCGGGGACGTGTATACGCAGGGTGAATTTCACGGACATGACACCATACTTACCAAGGCATTGGGACTGTCCGCCCCGGAAAATATCATTGTTATCCCGTGGGATGGTGGGCCGAGATACTGGATCGTCGAGGCCAAGTCGAAGCACAACGACCTCGAAAAGGCCGTCGAAGAAGCCGAGAAATATGCTACCAAAGACCAATGCGGTTGGAGTTGATCCAGACGATGGGATTGGGCTGGCTCGATTCATTACTGGAATAGCGGGAACTCCTGACGAGTCGTTCTACGTAAAGACGCAATTCTACAACGGCAGGGAGTGGCATCAGGTTGCCATCAATAACTACGAAACAACCGGGTTTCTATCCCAGGAACAGTGTGGGGACATTCTCAACAACAACAGTTCGACCCTCACTCTGTTTGATGACGACCCGGAACGGTTTCTGGCCAAGGCAAACGAGATCAACAAGACGCTCCGTGACAACGAGATTCCTGTGGGAGAAAGGGCGAAGATCATGGCGGCCCTGCTGCTGGCATTGGCTCAGGACGGGAACCTCAGAATTCACGCCAACCCCACAGCGTTGATGCGGGAGATCAATGGCTTGGTCGGGGATCTGTTGACTCAACACGGAAAACGGGAATTTGTCGATATTATCAAGTTAACACTGCCAGCCACGGAAAAGAACCACCGAAAATTCCGAAAGGCCACTATAGACACGTTACAGCACCTACGAGAAATGAACATCCGGTCTGCAATCAATGGGGCGGATGACGCGCTCGGGAAATTCTACGAGACGTTCCTGAAGTATGCGAACGGGGCTAAGGAGATGGGTATTGTCCTCACCCCGAGGCACATAACGAAATTCGCTGTCGATGTTGTCGGGGTGGGTCCGCAGGATCGCATTTTCGATCCAGCGTGCGGCACCGCTGGATTTCTCATTTCCGCTCTGGAGTCCATGAGAAGCCGAAACCGAGATGCCAGCACCCAGTTCCAGATAGACAGGCTGTATGGAATCGAACAGCGGGATGACGTGTACGGGCTGGCAATTGTCAACATGATTTTTCGTGGAGATGGGAAGTCGAACATCCACGACGGAAACTGCTTTGACCATGAATTCTGGAAGCGTGACAAAGAGGTGTGGTTTTCTCTGGGAGAAGAGGTTCCAGAGGGAGCCACCAAGCCATTCACCAAAGTTTTTATGAACCCCCCATTTAAGCTGTCGTCAAACAAAGAAACTCGATTTGTGGAATACGGCCTCAGCCAAACTTGCGAAGGTGGGATCATGTTTGTGGTCCTGCCGTTCGTCGTTGTCGGAGGAAGCAGTTGTGATGCATGGAGGAAACGCTTGCTTGAGAGGCATACTCTCCTTGCCAGCCTGAAATTCGATAAGAATCTGTTTTATCCCGTGGCCGAGGCGACCTATGCGTTAATCCTGAAGGCACATGAGCCTCACCCGGACAATAGTGTTGTATTCATGGGGAGCCTTTTCGACGATGATCACAGGCCGCGCAGATCCAAAATGTTGTCCGATTATGAGTCTGTGGACAACGTTGAAACCATGACAGACAGCCTTCGTAGGTTCTTGATAGGGCAGCCAGTGGAGGAGAGTATCAATCGGGAGCAGCGTCTCGCTAGGTTGGACCTATCCAAGGAGCAGTGCGAATTCTCACCAGAGGCGTATTTACCGAGTGGGATGGTGTCTGTTGACGCTACCTTTCGGACAATAGAGTCTGGATCGGCGAGCCTTCGGGTGTTGTCTAAAAAGTCCACAATTCCGGTATCCGTTCAACACGCCTCTACTTATCCTCTTAGTGATTTTATAGAAGAAGTGGAAACGACAAGAGTGAGGACGCTGAAGGAATACTCTCCAGGACCCGTTCCGGTCGTGACTGCGACATCCTTTGACAATGGCATTGCCAGCTGGCTGGACATTCCCGATGACCTATGTTCTGAAAATTGTATCACTATTTCACTGCTCCATAACACGAGTCCCTGTGAGGCATTCTGGCACCCTTACCGATTTGCTGCCCTCTCTGGAAAGGCTATGGTGTTACGCCCCACGCAAGAGTTATTGAGCAATCCAGACGCCATTCTCTATCTGTGTGAGTCAATAACTAGGAAAAACGCCTGGAGATATCACTACGCCAGGAGCGTGGAATTCCGTGCGCTTGTTGTCGATGTTCCTAGTCGAGACGGGAAACCCGATTTGGAGTCCATGGCGCGAATTGTCAGAGAGCAGACACCACGGAGGATTTGATGAAGCGAAAACCCAAACCCAAGACCATCGAACTCGTCAAAAAAACCTATAACCCCACCAAAGCCGAGCTGGAGGAGGGTTTCAAGTTGGACGTACCTGGAGATACGGTCCTAGAGAAGATGAAAAACCTTACCGGAGCCGTGACGCGTCCCGTCAAGGTTCGTGGGCTTGACCGTCCCCGCACTCGTAGATGAAACAGGGGGAAATGGTCACTATTCGATATAATCCCCAAAACAAACCCCTGACCGACAGAGAACTGGAGCTCCTGGCGGTTCGCGGAAAATGGGCCATGTACCCCAGAGATGCGGGAGCCACACCTCCCGACCCTCCACCACCCAACGCCTCTTACAAGGACGCGGCCAAACTGAAGCCTTTTCAGATGATTCCGCGGATCCAGATATTTCTGACCGAGGGACGTCTGTTCGGAGAGGCGGTCTTTCCCGACGGGATCGTGCTAACGGAAGAAAATGCCGATGTCACCGGAAAAGAGCCGGTACCGGTCCAGGGCATCCAGGTGCAGGATGGGAATCTCTCGTTCAAGGTCCAGGTCGGAAGCGAACTGATCGAGGCCCAGCTCAAACTTGAGCGGCGGCGCTTTATGGGAACCTGGCAATCCTCCTCCGGTCGGAGCGGGGATCTCTTCCTCGTCAAGAGGATTTTTTGAGGCTTCCACTTTCTCAGCCGCCGGCCTCGTTCAGTCGCTGGGCTGTCTCGGTCATTCGGGTGAGCATGCGAGTAACGACTGCGGCCTTTGTAAGGGCCGTTTCGGGATCCGATTCAAGGTCCCAGATGGCCTGCTCGAAGCGGTCGTAAGTCCTCTGATCCCGCTTCAGAAACGCACCCAGCGTCAGACCTTTCTGCTTGCCCCGTGCTTTCAGAAACTCAATCGTGATCTGCCGCTGTACGCTACGGAGGTCCATGATCAGACCGGTGGCCGCGATCTTTTCCCATTTGCTCTTTTTGGGCAGACTGAGAATGGCGTCCCTCTGGGCACCCAAGTGCAGTTTATCCCCCAGGGCGTAGAATGCCCTGGCTGCTTCTTCCAGAGTGGCCGGGGTCGAGTCGCTGGCGTTGATGAGTCCCATGCTGCTGGGAAGGTAGTCCAGGCTGGCCACCTGTCCGCCCAGCCGCTTTGGGAAGCCATCTTCGACAAACTCCTGAGCCTTCTCCGAATAGAGGATCTTCTCGGCACGGGGGAGGAAACGCGCCATTCTCTTTCTCAGTTCCGTCATGGGTGGGCGGTGGTGCTCGACGAACTCTGTGAGCCGATCCAGGTCGACATCGCCCAGAAGGATCCACTGGACAATTCCGCGTACGGCGCGGTCTACCTCGCGAAGAGCACGATGCTGACTGTTGTCAGTGACCTTATCGTCGAGGGCGAAGATCTGTTGTAGGAACCTCCCAAGATCCAGGATAACCAGCGCCGCGACGGCTGCCTGAACCACTTCGGGTGGCGTCGCTCCAGTGTCCCGTATCATACCGTGTATGAAGGCTATTCCCACCTTATCAACCACCAGATTAGTGAGTTGACAGGCAATGATCTCACGGCGTAAACGGTGCCCAGGAGTCCACTGTGAGTAGTTCTCCATGAGCCGGGCGGGAAAGTAGTCGCTCAGGTAGTGCTGGACGAATTCCTGGTCGGGAAGATTCGAGAGCAGCAGGTGCTCGGTGAGGGCCATTTTAGTGTAGGCCAGCAGTACCGCCAGTTCGGGTCGCGTCAACCCGAGGTGCTGCCCCGCACGCTCACGGTAGGTGCGGCCATCGGGAAGCTCTTCAACCACTGGATCCAGGTCGCCCCGATCGCTCAGGTGCTCCTGCAATGATTCGAACAGGGAGAGGTCTTCCTGACTTCTCTCCTCGGCCAGAGAGAGACAGAGCGACTGGCTGTAGTTGTCCTCTAGAACCAGCTTGCTGACCTCATCGGTCATTTCCTCCAGGAGTCGATTTCGATCCTCGAAGGAGAGGCTGCCGGCTTGGACCGGAAGTTGCAGCAGGATCTTGATGTTGACCTCATGGTCGCTCATGTCCACGCCGGCCGAGTTGTCAATGGCGTCCGTATTGATCCGCCCGCCCTTGAGCCCATACTCGATACGTCCCAGCTGGGTGAACCCCAGGTTGCCCCCTTCTCCCACCACCCTGGCACGAATTTGGGAAGCGTCGACACGCACGTTGTCGTTGGACTGATCGCCGACGTCGCCGTGGCGCTCACTCGACGACTTGACGTAGGTCCCGATTCCGCCATTCCAGAGAAGATCGACCTCCATCCTGAGAAGGGCCCGTATCAGGGCTCGACCGCTCAGGCTGGTCTCCTCCTTGAGACCCAGCATTTTCCTGGCCGCTGCTGAGAGTTCGATCAACTTGGCATGACGGGAATAAACACCCCCCCCGCGGCTGATCAGTTTCGGATCGTAGTCCTGCCACGTCGACCCGAGCGTCTCAAAGAGCCGCTTGCGCTCCCTGAAACTGGCCTCAGGGTCCGGATTGGGATCCAGAAAGATATGCAGGTGGTTGAACGCGGCCAGCAGCCTGATCCGCTCGGAGTAGAGCATGCCGTTGCCAAAAACATCACCCGACATGTCGCCGATACCCGCAACCGTCACGTCCTCCTGGCCGAAACGAATCCCGATTTCTCTAAAATGCCGGCGCACACACTCCCACGCTCCCCGTGCGGTAATGGCTTCCTTCTTGTGATCGTAGCCGTGTGAACCTCCCGAGGCGAAGGCGTCGCCCAGCCAGAACCGGTACTCCTGGCTGATCTGGTTCGCCACATCGCTGAAGCGGGCGGTCCCTTTGTCGGCAGCCACAACGAGGTAGGGATCGGGTTCATCGTAAATGATCAGTCCTTTGGGAGGAACGATCTCCCCCTTGACCAGGTTGTCGGTGAGGTCCAGGAGACCCCGGACGAAGGTCTTGTACTGGGCCCGAACATGCTCTCGGAGCTCTGTGCGCTCAGCAGGTGGGTTCTTGAGAACAAACCCTCCTTTGGAACCCACCGGCACAATCACGGCATTCTTGGTCATCTGAGTCTTCATCAGGCCCAGCACTTCCGTCCGGAAGTCGTCCGGCCGGTCACTCCAGCGGATGCCGCCCCTGGCCACCCGGCCACCCCTCAGATGGATTCCCTCCATGTCGGGTGAGCTCACAAAGATCTCGAAGAGGGGGCGCGGATCCGGCATGACAGGAACCTTACTGGAATCGATCTTGAGGGCGATGTGAGGGTCGCCCAGGAAAAAGTTGGTCCGCACGGTTGCCTCTACGATCCGAAAGAGAGTGCCCAGAGTCTCGTCCTCGGCCAGCGACGAAACCGGCGCCAGTTGCTCGTAGAACGCCAATCTGGCTTTCGCCACCGCTGTTTTTCTTGACCCCTTGCTGGAAGGGCCGAACCTGGCTTCGAAGAAGTTGTAGGTGGCCCTGGCGCAACCCGGATGCTTGAGGAGAGTGTCCGCCACGAAACTCAGACTGGTGGCAGCCTGCACCTGTGAAAGATAGGCCCGACAGGTCCGCAGAACAGCCACCTGTCGAACACTCATCCCGGCTGTCACCACGAGGTGGTTGAGACGATTGTTAGCCGCACGCCCGTAGAGCAGTTCCAACAGCGCTTCGGTCAATACGTCGCCCAGCCGATCGACATCGATCGGGGCGCCGGAATCATCCAGAACACGGAAGATGTCGATACCAAGGCTCGGATTCCTGGTACCCTCCGGAAGGACTCTGCTACCATCCGGACTGTACGAAATCTGCTCGATAATCTGTAGTCCCAGGTTCTCCAGGATCGGAAACACCTCGCTCAAGACCAGGGTTGACTGCTGATGGTAAATCCTGACTTGTGAGGAGACCACATGATCGCTCCCCCGGGCCCGGGCCACCAGGTCCACAAGGTAGGGGTCGTCCCCGAGAGTCTCCAGATTTTCAATGTCGCGCGCGGCGTGCTGAGTGGACATCTCGACCCTGTAGCCCTCCTCGAAGGCCTTCGCGTAGCCGTCCACCAGCCGCCGGGCTTCGGATCGATCGTGCCGTTTCAGCATCTCGTCCAGGACGTCCTCTTCCCAGGACCGGGTGAATTCAGCAATTTGCTGGTCAAGACCCGGCAGGTCGACTGAATCGATGGTCAGCTCGGTGGTAAAGAAGAAATGAAGTCGCGCTTTGGCTTCAAACTCCCCCATGGCGAGGCTGTAGTCGACGTGGTCCGCCTGTAGGCGTTCGGCAAGAAAACCCTGTATTCGCTGTCTCACACGCGTGTTGAAGCGATCGCGCGGCAGGATGACCATCAAGGCCAGGCCGCGACCGAGTGGATCCGGGCGTACAGTCAGGCGGACCCGCTTTTGTCGCTCGATCCCCATGATCGTCCGAATGTCCCGGTGGAGTTGATCGGAAGAAGACCAGAACAACTCATCGCGGGGGATGGAATTGAAAATGGCGACCACTTCCTTGAAATCGTGAGAACCTTCCACTGCCCCGTCCAGGGCCAGAACCTGCTTCAGCTTGCGCCGCAGCAGAGGAATGAACTCAACCGACAAGGAATGCACCCTGGATGTAAACAGTCCCAGCAAGCGGCGTTCTCCGGCCGGACGCCCCGATTCGTCGTACACCTTGACTCCGATGTAGTCCATGCGGACGGGACGATGTACGGTAGATTCGGCATTCGTCTTGGTGACCATTAAGACCGGTCCCGAGGTCATTCTCTTCCTCAGTTTCTTCGGAATCTTCTCAAGGGGAGTGGCCTTGAGGTAGGTGCTGCTCTCCACGTTCCGAAGGATCCCCAGGCCCGATCCGGGCCGAGTCTGCATGCAGGGCCGCCCCCTGTGATCTGAGATCTGGTACTCGCGGTAGCCGAGGAACACAAAGTTGTCCGCCAGGAGCCACTCGACGAAACTGGCATACTCCCGGAGATCGACCGATCCTTCCTGGAAGGAAAGGTGAGCCCTGGGTCCGGCCGCCAAGCCGCTCAGATAGTCCCGCAACTCGAGCGCTCTCTGTCTCATCAACTGGTAGTCGGAGGAGGCGAGAACCACATCGCCGAGTACGTTGCCGACCCGCTTCTTGATTCCCTTGTGGTGGGACCGCTCCACCTGGCGAACTAGAAACAATTCGTAGGCCTCGAGAACGCTCTCCTCCTGAAGAGGTCTGACTCTCTTGACTTTTCCAGCGCCATCCCGGGTGACACGAATGATGGGGTGTAGAAAGTCCACAAGTTCCAGCCCCAGAGATTCCAGGCAGCCCCGCACCGAGTCGACAACGAAAGGGCGATCCTGCAGCAGAATCTCGACCACCGTAAAGTCGGCCTTCCAGCCATGCTGGCCCGGCGCGGGATTGTAGACTCGTACCTTGATGTCCTTCTTGCGCCGCCGGTCGACAAAGCGCAAGGACGAGCGGGCGATCGCGGCCAGATCCTCGGTGTCGAAAAGGCTCAGAAAACCGACGCCGGCCTTCTCGAAGAGCCGATGGGCAAAGTCGAGGAAAAATTCTCGATCCTGGTGAGTAGCTGCAGCCTTAATCGATTCATATACCGGCTCAAGATTCAGGGTCATCTAGTACTTCCTTGCAGACCCGCCCCTGGAGCAGCTCTCTAGAGCGCGGTTCGAAGCTGCCGGTCCGCAGCTGCACCTTCCATGGCCAGGCCCACGAGCCGTTCGACCAACTCGGCGTAACCGATACCGCTTGCTTTCCACAGCATCGGATACATGCTGATTGTCGTAAACCCGGGGATCGCATTCAACTCGTTGACAACCACCTCGTCTCTTGTCACGAAGAAGTCAACTCGTGCCATTCCTCGACATCTGAAGAGCCGAAAGGTATCCACTGCGAGCTGGCGCACCCGGGCGACCTGCTGCTGGGAGATCCGGGCCGGTATTCGGAGCTCAGCACCATCCGGGTCCAGATATTTCGCCTGGTAGGAATAGAATCCATTTCTGGGGAGGATCTCACCCACGATAGATGCCTCCGGATGGTTGTTTCCCAGCACGGCACATTCGACTTCCTGACCCTGGATGGCCTTTTCCACAACTACGCGGTGGTCGAATTGAAAGGCTTCATCGAGGGCTTCCCTCATCTGATCGACTGCGTCGACCCTGGAGATTCCCACGGACGATCCCAGATTTGCCGGTTTGACAAAGAGAGGCAGACCGATCTCGGCCACGATTCGACCCACCCGTTCCTCGGTGCGCCCTGCCCGATGTAGAGTCCGCCCCCTGGCGTGGGGGATCCCGGCCTGGGCCAGCACACGCTTAGCCATTCCCTTGTCCATCGTGAGAGAGGAGGCCAGGACCCCGCATCCAACCATCGGAACCTGTGCCAGCTTCAAATGGCCCTGTATCGTTCCATCCTCTCCGTAAGGTCCATGCAGCACCGGAAAGATCACGTCCAGCGTCCCGCTGGACTTGCCGTCCCGGACGCGTCGCAGGTCGTTACCCGATGCCCAGGGCAAGAGGGCCACTTGATGGAAATTCTGCAGATTCAGGGCGATTCTCTGGGGGTCATCCGGGTGCTTGAGGAAATCTCCATTCTCACAGTGATACCACCGTCCAGCCTTGTCGATCGCAATCAGGACCGGCTGCAGCCGAGACGGATTCATGGCCTCGATGATGTTCTGAACCGACTGCAGAGAGACTTCGTGCTCGGCGGATTGACCCCCGAACATGAGTCCGACTCGGATGGGACTACGCATCAAGGCCATAGTATGAGAAGGCCCTGAAAGGTTCCGTGCGATCAGGGGGTGATCGTACGAGCCGGTTTTATGCCGGCCGTTAGGCGGGCGACCACAAGGGCCATCCCTTACAGGTTCAATCCTGCAGCCGCGGCAAGGACTAGCGGCCGGACCCCTCAGGCAGTTTTGATGAAATCGAGAGAGGGATCCGTGAAGTTGGCCCCCAGGACGGCGGTGGCATCGGCACCCAGCCAGGCCGAGAGAAGGTGTGCATAGACCGACCGGAAGTCAACCGAGTAAATCATGTCGCCGACGTTGTCGAGATCCCCGGGAGCCAGCGAAGGATGCGTTCCGTCGTAGCCGCTCCGCACATTGACAGGATCTCCAATCACGAACATCTGGTTGGCTGTGCCGTGATCGGTGCCCTGGCTCCCATTGTCCCGCAGCCGCCGGCCAAACTCCGACCAGGTAAAGATAACAACGTCCTTGTCCCGACCCATCGCCACCATGTCCTCATGAAACGCCTTCAGGGTCTGAGAGACGCCGCCCAGAAGATTGGTGTGGAAACCCTGCAGGGGATTCCCTCCGACCGCCTGATTGGCATGTGTGTCGAAGCCGCCGGTTCGGGCATAAAAGACGGTCACGCCCAGATCAGCCGCAATGATCTGAGCGATGGTTCTCATGTTTCCAGAGAAAGCCGAGTTGGGATACTCAACCGTGCTCGAGTAATTGTCGCGGCCCTCGAGCAGGGCGATCGAACTGGCGCTTGCGTCCAGGATTGTCTCGCTCACGTAGTCCTGGAATTCAAACTGCTTCTGCGGCTGCGACATCAGCTGCTGGAACGCCGCGTTCTTGTTGGAGGCGTCCTCGGGATGAACGGGATCCGTCTGAATCTGATAGGTGTCGACGTTGAGGATGGAAGGTGCCGAACCCTCCGACGAGACCATCGAGCGTGGTACCGCTCCTCCGATGTTCACGCCCACCAGACTCTCCGGATCCTCCAGGCTGTTGAAGTAGCTGGCCAGCCAGCCTCCAGTGGCCACGTTTTGGGGCTCAGCCGTGTGCCAGATATCACGAGACCGGAAGTGCGACCGGTTCGGGTTCGGGTAACCCACTCCCTGAACAATGGTTAAGAGGTCATTGTCCCACAGCTCCTTGAAACCGGTCATGGCCGGATGCAGCGCGTACTCGGAATCGAGGGTCAACAGGTTCGGGGCGCCGGCGAGTCCCAGATTTTGCCGGGCTTCTTGGTAGAAGTTATTCGTATAGGGGATGACCGTGTTCAGCCCGTCGTTACCACCGGCCAGTTCAATGACCACCATGATACGATTCGGGTTTCCCAGATCGGTGTTGAGCATCCCGCCGGCCCGGGCTCTCCCTTGATGCTCTTGACCAGAAAGGTCGGGGCCACCGTCGCTGTGGACAAAAGTGTGAATTTCTTGATGAAATCTCGTCTTGTTTCCATTCTTGGAATCTCTCTAATTGAGCTGGTAGACGGGCAGCAGCGAAAGCAAGAAAATAAGGCCGCGCACCTTGGTGTCCACCATCACCGGGTCGTTGATGTCGAATAGCTCCGGGAGCCCATCCGGGCCCCTGTTCATATATTCTTCCAGAGTGTAGGCGTCATCGATGGTCTGATCTGCCTGCAGCATTGCGTTGGCAAAGTAGCTCACCAGGTCAGGCGCAAAACGCAGATTGTTCTGCTCAATGATCCCCTCAATGTCGACCTGATCCTGAGACTGGCTGATGCGACAGAGGAATGAAAAGAGGCCCTCCCTATCTGAGGGAGGAGGATCCCCGGGATTGCGCCCGCGGTTGCAGCTCACAAAGGTCATGAAGTTGAAACGCCCGATTACGGTTCCCGTGTTGATCCAGCCTTCGTCATGCGTCCAGCCGCCCACGTCGGGCGGGATGAACAGCTGCTGACCCAGGCCAAAGATTTCCGAGATTCGCTGGATATTGGCCGGGTCCCCGACTCCGAGCTCTCGAAAGGCTCCGACCATGAATTCAATGGGGCCCTTGATCTTGGCCCGATAGGCCTTGCTGGACATGAAGTGAGGATGAGTGAAGATGGCTCGCATGAGAGGCTTGAGCTCGTAATTGCTGGAGCGAAAGACCTCGGCCAGTTCCTCAATGATCTGGTCGCTCGGATCGTTGTAGACGAAATATTCCCACAGCTTGCGCGTGACAAAAACAGCCGTCTGCGGCTGCTCGAAAATGATGTCAATGACCCGTTCCCCATCAACGATCGAAGCATGCCCCTCGGGAGAAACAATCACCTGATCGAGAACGGTCTTGGGTTCGAAGTCGTGCCATTGAGGGGCGTAAAAGAAATCCCATGGTTCTCTTTCCCCGATCTGCCGTCCCAGGTTGGAGGTCCAACCCGTAAAAGCTCGTGCCGCTTCCTGGATGTCAAACTCGGTATAGGCGGCACTCTCACTGCTCTCCCCCACCGTGAAGAGCTCAAACAGTTCGCGGGCCCAGTTCTCATTTGGGTTTCCAACCCGGTTCTCGGCATTGTTGAGGAACAGAATCATGGCTGGATCGCGGGCAATGGCATGCACCATTTCCTTGAAGTTTCCGAGGGCATGCAGGCGGAGCGTCTCGTTCTGCACAAGGCTCAGAGGCTTCTCGGTACCGTCCAGCGAGTCATCTCCATTGCGCGCCCCCAAGACGTAATTGACCTGCAAGACGGACGTCGCGAAGTGATCGTGCCAGAACAAGGCCATCTTCTCGAGAAGCTGGCGCCGGCTGTGGATCATGCGATAGAGCCACCACCTCTGCAGGTTCCCGATGTTGGTCCTGTACTGCCCATTGTTGGGGTTCTGTCGAATGAGCACAAAGCCAGCCGCTTCCAGCCCGGCTTCCATTTGGGAATCATCCACTGCTTCGTAGTCGAGAAGCTCACTCAACGTTGCCTCGAAGCCCTGTCCGACCAGGCGCCCGATCTCTTCGGGAGGAGCGCTGAAGCCGCCGCACCGCATCAGGTGGGCGGCAGCCCCGGTACCCCACTGGAGAGATTGAATTTTCTCCCCACCGGTGTAACGCCCGGGGTAGCGCCAGCTCCCACCACCCCGTCCAACCTGGGCCGAGAGCTGAGAGAAGAACAGAAAAACCGTCAGGATGAAAGTGATTCGCACCATTTGTAAAGACCGTTCAAACAGCATTGAGGGTTCATTACGAACGCAAGTTTCTAATGTTTCAAGGACAAAATGCTATTTTTTAGCAATTATACAGCACCCCGGCTTTTTTGGCACGGGAAGCGATCAGCTGCTTTGTTACTTATTTTAACCTACCGGGTTCACTATTTGTCTACCCTACTTTGCCCTGGGATGAGTCTGATTGTAGATCTCTTTCAGCCGATGGCGGGTCACATGGGTGTAAATCTGCGTGGTCGAGATGTCGGCGTGTCCAAGCATCATTTGAACCGCCCTGAGGTCGGCTCCATTCTCCAGCAGGTGAGTGGCAAAACTGTGGCGCAACATGTGAGGACTCAGCCTCCCTTCGCGGCCCAGGGCTTTTGCGTAGCGGTTCAAGAGCATCCAGAAATACTGGCGACTCATGGGTCCGGACTGCTGGGTGAGAAACACGTACCTGGAAGTCCCGCCCTTGAGAAAATGGGGGCGGGCGATCGTCAGGTAGCTTCGGAGATAGCGCAGGGCCGAATCACCGATTGGAACCAGCCTTTGCTTATCACCCTTGCCTACGGGCTGTAGAATCCCCACTTCCAGGTTCACTTCGTTCAGCTTCAACCGGACCAGTTCACTCACGCGAAGTCCCGTTGCATACAGCACTTCCAGCATCGAACGATCCCGCACGCCGTGGGGCGACTCCAGGTCGGGCCCGGAAAGCAGGACCTCGACCTCCTCCCTGGTGAGGTACTCCGGAAGGGTGTGCCACACTCTGGGCGTCTCCAGGTTCTGGGAAGGATTCAGTTCGAGATATCCATCCAGAACCAGAAATTTGAAGAAGCCCCTCACGCTGACGATCTTTCTCATCACGGAGCGGGGCGAGAGCCGCTCATACAGCCTCTGCAGAAAGCGGCTCAGATCTAGATGTTGGACGCTTTTGAGCTTCTTGTCCTCGTCCTCGAGAAAGGCCAGGAACTCCTCGATATCGGATCGGTAAGCGGCGATCGTATTGGTGGCCAGGCCCTTTTCGACCCGGAGATAGTTCAAGAAGTTGTGAAAAGCCAGCTGAGCAAACTTCAACTCCCCTCCTCTCCTCGCCGGGTCATCAGGAGTTTGACTTCCTCCAGTTTGAACGCCAAAGCAGCCGTCAAGTAGACCACTGCACCCAGTGCGATGCAAGCCCCCAAGGCCAGAACCCTTCCCACTCCCTCCAGTTCATAGGGGCCGAGCCACCACGACAATGCACACACCGCGGCGGCCATGAGCAACGAAGAAAGGAAGGCTTTCTTGGCTACCTCGCCCACGCCAAGGCCCCGGAAAGAACCCAGCTTCGACGAAAGCTTCCTCACGAGAAGGGTCTGATTCAAGACCAGAGACAGGGACGTGGCGAAGGCGAGACCCAGGAATTCGTAACCCGGCGGGCACAACCAGAAGATCATCAACAGATTTGTCGCTATGTGAACCAGAGCCGTGATTATGCTGACACGAACTGGTGACCTTGTGTCGTTGAGCGCATAGAAGGTAGGAACGTAGATCTTGACACAGCTGTAACTGGTCAGGCCGATCGCGTACAGCGTCAGAGCCGCGGCTGTTTGCTCTGTGTCGAAAGCATCAAAACGCCCCCGCTCAAAAATCGTGCCCACGATGGGAGTCGCGAGAACCATCAGTCCCAGTGTGGAAGGGATGGCAAGGCATAGGACCATCCTCAGGGAGTTGGCCACGGTCTCCTTGAGCTCCTTCCAGTTCTCCTCGGCGGCGTAGGCTGAGACCTCTCTCAGGTTGACGATCCCAATCGCAACCCCGAACAGCCCGATGGGAAGGTAGATGATACGGAAGGCAAAGTTCAGCCAGGAGATGGGCCCATCTCCCAGGGTCGATGCCAGAATCGTGTTGATCAAAACCGCAAATTGCGTGACCCCCACGCCCAGGAACGCGGGACCGATCAGGCGCCCGATGTGGACCAGGTCGGGATGCTTCAGTTGAATCCGAAAACGGAACCGGAATCCAAGTCTGGCCAGAGTGGGGGCCTGGACCAGTAATTGAAGGGCACCCCCGCAGACAGCTCCAAACCCCACTGCGTAGATTCCCGGAATACCCCGGCTCTCGAACCAGGGAACCGCCAGGACTGCCGCGCCGATGATGGAAGCGTTGAAGAAGGCTGTCGTTACGGCGGGAAGAAAAAAACGACCATAGGTATTCAACATCCCCATGGCTACCGAGGAGAGCGCCACCAGCAGCAAAAACGGCGAAATGATTTGAATCAGGGTCGAGGTCAGTTCGAACTTCGCTTCAACCTGGCCAAAGCCGAAGGCGAACAGATAGACAAGAGAATCGGAGAAAAAGTAGAAAAGGATGGTGGCTGCACCCAGAAAGAGCAGCAGCGCGCTCATTACCAGACTGGCCAGCTGCCACGCTGCTTCTCTACCCTGCCGGGCAAGAACTCGATTGAAGGTGGGAATGAAGGCCGAGCTGAGGGCACCTTCGGCCACGAGATCTCGCAGCATCCCGGGTATCCTGAACGCAACCAGCCAGGCGTCCGTCACGGCGCCGGCTCCGAATACGGCTGCTATCGTGAGTTCGCGAACCAGGCCCAGCAGCCGGCTGATCAGCACCGCAAGACTCACCCTGCCTGCTGCTCTCGCGGCCTTCTGCTTTCTGGCCATGGTCTCCTTAGTACCCGTTTGTGTGAAACTGGTGCTTGCCAGTGCCGCGTTCTGGGCAAGCCAACCCGCTGGAGGTGTCTTTCCCCGGTAGCTTCCCGGCACGCGCTATAACTCGGGGGAAGGTTACGTTATCATTCCCATCTGAACAGGGAAGGAGTAATGAAACTTGCAGCAATCGCCCAGCACCTGGATTGTCGACTCGAGGGTGACGGCGAGATCGAGATTCTTGGCGCCGCCGGCATCGAGGAGGCCGGCCCCGAAGACCTCACGTTTCTCTCCAACCCGAAGTACGTGTCCAGCGTCGAGGCCTGCAAGGCGGGTGCCATCATTGTCTCTTCAGATTCACCTGCGACCGACATACCCCGTGTGATCTCCGAGAATCCTTATCTGTCTTTTGCACTGGCGATTGAGCTCTTCTATCGTCCTCCAGAGGTCATTCCCGGAATCCATCCCGCCGCAACCATCTCTGAAACGGCCCGGCTGGGGGAGGACTACTCCATCGGGGCCAATGCTGTCATCGGCGAAGGAGCGATCATCGGGGATCGGGCCGTACTTCATCCCAATGTCATCATTTACCCTTATGTTCAGATTGGCGATGATTTCTTGGCCCACAGCCACGCCGTGGTCAGGGAGTACTGCCGCATCGGCGACCGGGTTATTCTGCAGAGTTGCGCGGTGATCGGGGCCGACGGCTTTGGATTTGCGCCCAGGGGAAATGGAAGCTACCACAAGATTCGCCAGGCGGGCATCGTGGTCCTGGAAGACGAAGTCGAAATTGGAGCTCACTCCTGCATCGATCGGGCCACGGTAGGAGAAACGCGCATTGGGTCTGCCACCAAGATCGACAATCTGGTCCAGATCGGTCACGGCTCTCAGGTGGGAAAAGACACGGTGCTGGCCGCTCAGGTAGGACTGGCCGGGAGCACCCGGATCGGTGACAGGGTCATGCTGGCAGGCCAGGTTGGCGTTGCCGGCCATCTGACGATTGGAGACGACGTGATGGCTATCGGCCAGACGGGAATCGGTCGATCGGTCGAAGCGGGTAGCAAGATCGCGGGGTCGCCGGAGATGGATGCGAGCTTGTGGCGTCGGAACTATGTACTCATTCGGCGCCTTCCTGAACTGGTGCGAACCGTCCGCTTTCTGGAGAAAAAACTTCACGAACTGGGAGAACTCATTCGTCAAGAGGACGACCCGATTGGTCGTCAAGAGGACGACCCGATTGATTGAAACCACTTACCGCCCCAATCAGCGGTCTCAGTTGAGCTATTTGGAGACCTGGAAGCGGATGGCGGGAACTCTCTGGAGAAATCGCGAGTTGATCAGCCAGTTGTTTCGGCGCGACTTCGTGGGGAGCTACAAGAAATCACTTCTGGGTCCGACGTGGGTGTTTCTGACGCCCGTCGTGGGAGTCGTTGCCTGGGTGTTTCTGCGTCGTGCCGGAATGCTCAACGCCGGGGAACTGGACATACCTTATCCGATCTACGTGCTGGTGGGGACCACCATGTGGGGCCTGTTCATGGGTTTTTATTCGGCATCCGCCAGCACGCTGCGTGCAGCCGGCAGCCTGCTCATGCAGATCAATTTTCCCCCATGAAGTCTATCTTTTTGAGCAGAACGCGCTACAGCTGGTCAATTTCTCGATTCTCCTGGTCCTGAACCTGCTGGCAATGATCATCTTTGGTATCGCCCCCAGCTGGAAGCTCATCCTTTTGCCGCTGGTTCTCTTGCCCCTCTTCATGGCGGGTGCCGCCATCGGGCTGATTGCTTCGGTGTTCGGGGCGGTCGCTGTAGATGTGCGGCGCGCCCTGGATCTGACCCTGGGCATGCTGATCTGGCTTTCGCCAGTTATCTACTCCCCTTCGGTTCAGGGGTCAACTCTGACCACGATTTCGCGCTACAACCCGCTGACCTACCTGGTCTGCTCGGCTCGAGACCTTATCCTCTACGGCCGGCTTTACGATACCGCAGGCTTTCTCCTGAGTTCCCTGCTGGCGCTGGCTTTCTTTCTTTACGCGTGTCGGGTCTTTTACGTCGCCGAGACCCGGCTGGTTGAGAGGATGCTGGTCTGATGCTTGAGCAAAACCAAGAGCCTGATCTGCAACTCACTCGGCCGGCGGATGGTCTTTCCCAGAACCATGTTGTTCTTTCGCTCAACGGCGTGGCCAAGAAGTTTTGCCGAGACCTGAAGCGGTCCATGATGTACGGACTCGGCGACATCCTCCGGGTGATGGCCGGTTTTACTCCGCCCACAGACAAGATCCGGAAACATGAGTTCTGGGCCATCGACGACGTCACCTTCGATCTCGCGAGAGGGGGCATTCTGGGACTCATGGGTCAGAATGGCTCGGGCAAGACGACGCTGCTTCGAATGATCTCCGGCATTCTTCCTCCGGATCGCGGCGAAATCCGGGTTCGAGGGAGGCTGGCATCCCTGATCTCCCTGGGTGCTGGTTTCCATCCCCACCTGACGGGGAGAGAGAATATCCTCCTCAATGCGACGCTGCTGGGAATGGGAGCGGAACTGATCCGGGATCACATTCCCAGGATCATCGCCTTCTCGGAGCTGGAAGACTTCATCGACTCCCCCGTGGCCGCCTATTCGAGCGGCATGCGCGTGCGCCTCGGTTTCTCGATTGCCGTCAGCACCAATCCAGACGTCTTTCTGATCGACGAGGCGCTGGCGGTGGGGGATCAGCGCTTCAAGCTCAAGTGCTTCCGTGAGCTGGAGAAGCTGGCGGAATCGACTACCATCATCATTGCCTCACACTCGGCGCTGCGCATCAGCCGGCTGTGCCACAGCTTGAAAGTGATGGAAAAAGGGCGAATCATCTATTCCGCTGACGACGTCAACGAAGGTATTGAGTTCTATCATTCCCGCATCGGCGTCACACAGGAAATTGCCTGAAGGGGTTTCACAGTGATCAGATGGCTTTCGAATCGTGGACCGGAGATCGTGTCGATCCACATTCCCAAAACCGGGGGCACCAGTTTCTGGCGGGTACTGGAGCACGTCTACTCACCAGAGACAGTACAGCGCGTGTTTCCCGGCGACTATGAGGGGAAGGAGGCATTTCCGATTGAACGTGGCACCAGAGCGCTGCACGGCCACATTCGATATAAGGATCTGGGAGCCTTTTTCGACCTGCCCGCCGATGTAAAGCTGGTGACATGGCTTCGCGATCCCACTGATCGAGTCATCTCCAACTTTCACTATCTAGTCGAGCGCGGCGAGATGAAAGAGTCTGCCCTCTTGGAGTACGCGGCCAGGAAATCCGCACGCAATCGGATGAGCAGGTTCCTGAGGAGCGCCGACCTGGAAGATTTTTTTCTGGTAGGCATTCTCGAGGAGTTCTGGGAGGAATGCAAAGATCTGGGTCGCAGGCTGAAATGGGCCGACGTCCCTCACATCTGGGAGAATGTAAGCGATTACACGCGTAGAAAGGTTCCAGAAGACGCGCGCCGGGAGATCAGGCTGTTGAACGGGCGGGACGAAGAATTGTACCAGCGAGCCCTTGCCCTGCGGTCTGAAAGGCTTTCGAGAGTCGGTTGAGAATGCTGGGCTTTTCTCGGGACAGGAGAGTTCGAAATGATCTGGCTTGCCTCATTCCCTAGATCCGGAAACACCTTCTTCCGAATCGTGCTGCATGAAGTCTACGGCATCTCTTCGGGCCATCTCCGCCCGCCAGAAATGCGCAAGGGAGACTGGAAAAAGGACTTGGACTTTCCGGTGGTCAAGACGCACCTGGAGCCGAGCGATCTAGACCCGGCCGACCCCGCGATTCCTGCTGTCTATATCGTGAGGGATGGGCGCGACGCCATGGTCTCCATTTCCCATCATCGTAGCGACATCGTGGTGCCGGGTTCGGACTATCTCCGCAACATGGACGAAGCGATTCGCGCCGAAAACGGCAGTTTCTTCGGGGGCTGGAGTCGGAATGTTGAAGCCTGGCTGAAGCGTGCCAGCATCCTCATTCAGTTCGAAGAACTGATCGAGGACCCCATCGGAAATGTAGAGAAGCTGCGCGACATTCTGGACATGCCCGAACCGAAAGTCTCGAACCTGCCCACTTTCGAGGATCTCAAGAGCAAGCCCATGCCCTACGGGAGACGCGCCGACGGCGAGTAGCGGCAGAAGTTTTTCCGTCGCGGCAAGGTGGGAGCGTGGAAAGACGAGATGCCGGAAGCCATGCAGCGGCTTTTTTGGGAACTGCACGGTGAGACCCTGGAAAAGCTGGGCTATACCGAGGGCCGTTGGGAGCGGCCCCAGCCCGAAAAACGGTGGTACCAGAAACTCTTCGGCTCCAGAGACTGAGCAAATAATCGACCATGGCAACGAAACGAGTTCTGATCGAAGCTTTCAAACTGACCGAAGGAAAGAGGGACGGCTGTTTCCGGTACACCCTGGAGCTTCTGAAAGGCCTGGTCCGCCTGAACCAGGAACAGCCGTTCGAGTTCCAGCTGAAGGCTCTGATCGGCGGGAAAGCTCTTCCCATCTTAGATGTCGCAGACGTCTTGGATGGATCCTTCAAGACCTATGAACGAAAAAGAGCCAGGATCGACGAGATCGCGAGAATTCGGCAGAAGCTTGCCGACACGATCACATCCAAAACTCCCTTCCTGACTCGGCCGCTTCGGAAGATCGACGACAGACTCGAGGTGACGAAATCCCTCGAGCGGGCACATGTGCGTTCGCTGGTCGAGTCCACCAGCTACGACTTGATCCACCTGACACTTCCCCAGACTTTCAGGATGGTCGAGGAAAAGGAGGCGTCCCGCCTTGTGGTGACCGTCCACGACTGCACGCACAAGTTGTTTCCGGAATTCCATACCTGGGAGAATGTGGACACCTCGGAACGCGGCTTTCAGTTCGCAGTGAAGAAGAATGCCTCCTTCATCGCCGTTTCCGAGTCGTCCCGGAACGACCTGATCAAGCTTTACGACATCCGACCCTCCCGAGTGACAACGATTCACGAAGCAAGCGACCCGGCCACCTTCTACCCTGTCTCGAATCAGAAAATCATCAGCCGGATGAGAAAGAAGTACCGAATTCCGGAGGGAGCACCTTACCTTTTAACTCTTTCCACACTCGAACCCCGCAAGAATTTGAGTAACACGCTGAAGGCGTTCAGCCGTCTTCTCCAGGACCTGCCTGACTCCAAAATCCACCTTGTCATCGCCGGGCGACTGGGGTGGAAATACGATCAGTTTCTGGCCGAGTTGAAAGATCAACGGGAGAGAGTCAGCTTCACTGACTTTGTTCCTGAGGAGGATCTTGCTGCCCTTTACTCTGGAGCCCTGGCCTTCTCCTTTGCCTCCTACTACGAAGGGTTTGGACTCCCTGCTCTGGAAGCCATGGCCTGTGGCGTCCCTGTCGTGTACGGCAACCGGGGCTCCTTACCCGAAGTGGTCGGCGACGCCGGTCTGGGGGCGGAGCCGGACGATATAGACGAGATCAACAGGTGTTTTACTGCCCTAGCCCGGATTATGCAAGAGATCTGAATCCGAGTGAGATTTGGGTCCAGAAAAAAAGCCGTAGCTCTCTGATATAAAAGGGTTTACATAAAAACAACCCTAAACAGGAGCTACGGCTATGTTGAAAACAGTCTGCCAGAATACCCTGCCATTTCACAGCCACAGAGACATCACAGCTCGTTTTGATGGGGGGAGCCTCACTTCCGACGCAGGATGGTTGTTGTTTGGATCGCTGGATCGGCAACATCGATTGTGCGAGGGCTTCAGTTCGTGTATTGCGGAAAGCCGGGACCGACGCTACATTCGTCATGACCTGTTGAAGTTGATCCGACAACGAGTGTTGCAGATCGTGGCCGGCTACGAAGACTGTAATGACGCCGATACGCTGCGCTCGGATCCGATGCTCAAGACAGTCTGTGATCAGTTGCCCGAGAGCGATCCCGATTTGGCCACCCAGCCGACTTTCTCCCGCTTGGAGAACTCCGTCACCAAGAAGGATCTGATGCGTCTGAGCCGGTGGCTGCTACGCCGTTATGTGCGCTCCCTGAAGAAGAGACGTCCCGCCAAGATCATCCTGGATCTGGACAGTACCGACGACCACACTCACGGCCAACAGGAGTTCGCCTTCTACCACGGGTATTACCGAAACCACATTCTGCATCCTTTGCTGATCTTCGATGCCGCCACGGGAGACCTGGTCTGTGCCGTGTTGAGACCTGGCAACAAGGGGGCTGCCTCTCACATCGTGCCCATTCTGAAGCGCGTCGTGGAGGCCATCCGACAAGCAGTGGGGACGGATGTCGAGATTGAGATTCGGGCCGACAGCGGCTTTGCCACGCCTCGGCTCTACGAGTTCTGTGAAGGTGAAGAGAATCAACTCCAATATGTCATTGGGTTAAGTCGCAACCCTCGCCTGCAGCGAGTGGTCGAGCCCCTGCTGGATTCGACTCGGGAAAGGTTCGTTGAGCGGGAGGAAAAACAGCGTCAGTTTGACGAGTTTCTTTATCGAGCCAACAGCTGGGATCGATCCCGTCGCGTCATTGTCAAAGTGGAGGTCGATCAGCGCGGGATCAATCGTCGCTTTGTGGTCACCAACCGGGACGATCTCTGCTCCCAATCACTTTATGACCACTACACCGACCGAGGGCAGACCGAGAACTTCATCAAGGCCTTTAAGAATCATCTGAGCATGGACCGACTCAGCTGTCATCGATTCCTGGCCAACCAGTTTCGACTCCTCCTGCATGCACTGGCTTACCAGATGTTCGTGCGCCTGCGCGACTATCTGCACGGAACCCCCTGGCACAAGCTCGAAATCGAAACCTTACGTCGTCGTGTCCTCAAGATCGGGGCCCGGATCCGACAAACCACTCGACGCATCTGGGTCCATCTTTCCTCAGCCTTTCCCGAACAACCCCTCTTTCACCTCGTCTTGAGTCGCCTGAACTCCAGCTAGCTTCTCCCAGTTCCCCGAAAAACCGCTTCCGACACTCATCCAGGCCCAGATCTGTCTGAAATTCACTCCCCCAACCACTCAAACGCCTCGCCAACCGATATTCTTCGCAAATCCGCCTGTCACAACTGCCCGCTTCCGAGTTGGGCCACTTCTCGAGCCCTTTTTCAACAGCGGATTACGGTTCTTGCATAATCCGGGCTAGCGCGCTCCACGCCCCGAGAAGACCGCTGGAATCGTTTTCACCATGATGCTCAGGTCCAGCCACAGCGACCAGTTGTCAATATACTGAAGATCGAGATCCATCCAGCGTTGAAAGTCGATCTCACTGCGTCCCGACACCTGCCACAGACAGGTGATTCCCGGTTTCACACTGAGTCTCCTCCGCTGGCGAAGAGAGTAGAACTCGACTTCCTCGGGAAGGGGGGCTCTGGGACCGACAATACTCATCTCGCCCTTGATCACATTCCAGAACTGAGGGATCTCGTCCAGGCTGAACTTCCGCAGGTGCTTCCCGAGAGGAGTCACTCGGGGATCATTCCGCATCTTGAAAACGGGCCCGCTCATTTCGTTCAGATGTCGAATCTCCCACAGCTTGTCTTGCGCGCCATCCACCATGGTTCGGAACTTAACGAGTGTGAACCTGCGGCCAAAAAGACCGCAACGCGTCTGCCGGTAGAATACCGGCCCATGACTCGTCAGCTTGACCGCCACCCCGATCAGCAGCATCAGGGGTGAGAGGAGAGCCAGAGAACCGGCTGCCACCACGAAATCGACAATCCGCTTGAGGACAACATCGAAGCTGTGTTCGGGCACCGTGAGCAGGGTGATGAAAGGAATTCCGTCAAGGTACTCCAATGAGACCCGCCCGCTGTTCGCGGGGAAAAAGTCGGCGGCTACCCGGGTTCGAATACCCAGTTCCTGGCAGACCGCGATCATCTGCTGAAATTCCTTCAGGTCAGCGATTCCGGAATCTGCAAAGATGATCTCATCCGCAACCAGACCCTCACTGACCAGGGTCCTCAATTGCTGCGGAGACCCCAGCCGGTGGACCCGGTCAGAGGGGGCGGACTTGTCGTCATCTCGATCCGACAGGAAGCCCACCACGTTGAATCCCCAGCGTCGAAGCGCTTCCAGAGAATCGATGAGCTCTCTAGCTCTCTCCTCTGCTCCTACCAGCAGGATATTGATCTGGTTGTGTTCGCTGATATTTCTGCTGCGCAGGATGCCGTCCAGCACGGTTCGATTCAGAGAAAGGAGGACCCCAGTCATCAGCAAGAAGGCAAAGAAAATGGGACGACTGATCTCCAGCTTCAATGTGTAGGTCAAGAAGGCCATGCACATCCCGAACAACATCACAAACTGGGCAACTCGGAGAAGCTGCCGTCTGAATGGCCAGTGCAAGACTTCGGAATACTTCTGTGTCACCAGTAACAGAACCGACCAGACAGGCAGGCAGGCGAGCAAGAAAGACAGGTAATCCAGCAGAGGGAGCAACACCGGATTGAAGTGCTGCGCAATTTCCACTGGAAGAAACTTAACCAGGGACCGCCCCAGATAGGCGGCGATGAGAGCTGCCAGACCGGCAAGCAGATCAGCAACAAAGAGGATTCTGCCGTAAAGAACGCTGTGATACCTAAACATTCAGTAACCGAGAACGAACAGCCACCAAGTACTAAGCAGGAATCTCCGGCTACCTCCCTGCGACTCCCATCAAACTGCGGCTATTTTAACAGTTGGAGTCGGGCTTTTATAGTCTATGCCATGAGGGTCGGCCCGCAGCCTGGCGCCTGCGCTTCTGTGGGTGGTGTCGACGGCCAGCGCCAGAGCATGAGAAGGGGGTGTCGGCAAGGGCACGTCCTAGAAAGCAGCCCGTGGTGAAAGTCCCACGGACTGCTAGAAGTCCAGGTCCCTGGCCCGCGGGACTCTCGAGAGCAAGAATCCCTCCCCGAACCTGCAGTCCGCCAGGCTCCCCATGAAACGATTGTGAGCCCGGATGCGGTCCAGGAACTCGACATCAGTCAGAATTGTATCTGGTTCCTCCGATTGTGGATTGTGCAACTGCGAGGCATGGGCCAGGATGGCCTGCTCCTTGATCTCCATCGTCTCCGAGATATCCACTACCACATCGGGCAGATCTCTTGAATCAAAATGCAGCCAGGAAGCAACAACCCCGGGGCGATGGCGATCATACTCAGGCTCCAGCTTCACGAGCCCTGCGTGGTGTACCGCCTCTCTCACCAGGGCGGTCGCGTTCCAGTGGTCCGGGTGTCCTACCGCTGTGTGGCTGAGGATCCAGCCAGGCCGACAGGCACGGATCAGTCGGACCAGTTGACTCCTGCTCTCGGCATCCGACCTGATCTCGCCATCGGGCATCTCCAGGTTCGTCCGAAAACAAACTCCCAGAATCTCCGCTGCTCTTTGCGCCTCGCTACGGCGGGCCTCAACGGTCCCCCGAGTCCCCAGTTCACCGAGACTGAGATCCACCAGCCCGATCCGGCGTCCCCTGGTCACCAGTTGAGCGATCGTCCCTCCACAGCACAGTTCTATATCGTCCGGGTGAGCGCCGATCGCAAGTACGTCAACTTCTTCTGTCACAGTACTCCATTGGCGCGACTCCGTCCGCCGCCTCGCTGCCTTCCAATAGAGGAACAACGACCCTGCGGAGCGCCTCTTTCTCTTCCTCCTCCAGAGGAAGAAGAGGGAGACGACAAGCTCCCCCTCGAAGTCCCACCAGATCCATTGCAAACTTGAGACCCGGTATCCCGAACCCGACAGTTACGGCCTGCGAGATCTGAAAGAGGTCCGCCAGCTGTTTTCTCCGCCGGGATGCCGGACCTTCTGCCAGCAACACACGAATCGGCAGCTCGGGGAGGGCGCAGGCCACGGCTAGAATCGCAGCACGAATCCCCAGCGACGTGGCCGGGCCTAACAACTGAGCTGAGCCGAGGAGCACCTGAAACGAACAGCCCTGCACCTGCTCTAGCACGCGCTGCAGATAAATCATATTTCCAGAGCTGTCCTTCATGCCCGCAATTTGCTCGTGCTGCGCCAGGTCGGCGATGAGCTCTGGTTGGAGCTCGATGCCCGAGTACTGGGGAACGTTGTAAAGAAGCACCGGTGCGGGTGCATGCTCGGCCACACTCTCGAAGTACAATCTCAGAGCCTTGTAGCTCATTCGATTCTTGTAATAGGAGGGCACGCCGACCAGGAACGCGGTGGCCCGCATGTCGCTCAGGGAGTCGATGAAGTGTTTCGCCTGGTAGAGCGTCGGGGCGCTGACCCCGATCAGAAACACTCGATCAAGGGGCAGGCAGGAGCGTGCGAGTCGGACCACCTCCATTCGCTCCGATGGAATCAGGTGAACCGCCTCCCCAGTGGATCCCAGAACGAGAACTCCGGACAGCCGTGAATCGGCGTAAACCTCCAGGTTCTTCTCTAGCGCCGGGTAAAGTACCCGACCATCTTGCGCGAATGGGGTTGTCAAGGGAGGAATCACACCGTCGAACACGAACTTTCTCCTCATGCCAGAGATTCGTGCCGTATTCTACCCGAGTCGTCGGCTCTTCTCAGGATTTCTTATGCCGATGTCTTTCCGGTTCTTTTTTTGGCTTGGGCTTCGACGCCGGCTCGCCGACCGTAATCCCGTCTTCCAACTGCAGGAATTTCTTTTCGCCGATTCCTCGAACGTTCATCAAGTCTTCGATCCTTTTGAAGGGGCCGTTCTTTTTGCGGTGATCGATGATTCGCTGGGCCAGAGCCGGGCCGATCCCGGGAAGGGATTCAAGCTGTCGCCCAGACGCCATGTTCAAATCGACCTTTTCACTCTTCACGGCAAGAGCCCAGGCAAAACTGTAGAGCAGAATCACCATGGCTACGGCCGCAATCGCATTACGCTGTGTCATTAGGAACTCCTTTGTGTTTTGGTTCTACTAATAACAACGACGCAACTGGGAGGAAGTGCGAGTACAATCCACTAAGACTCTTAATATCAGCGACTTACAGGAATAGACGAAGCCAGTACCGATACCTCACGAAACGCCAGGGTGCGGATAGGGTGCGGTTTTGAAGTGGCTGGTCCCCAAGAAACTGAACTCAGGAGACACTCCCGCTTTGACTACTTTCGTCCTGTCCCATAGTCTCAACTGAACAGGAACAGCACCATAAAGGAGGCTTCCCCATGCATCTCCGAGCTTGCTTTCCAACGGTTGCCATCGCCCTTCTGCTTCTGACTCCCTGTCTGGCAGGTGAGTTTGGACAGACCCGCCAGTACTTCGCGCAGTACGGCATCGGAGGACCGGCCGAGACGGCCTTTACCATCCATGACCCGGGCAATGTTGCGATTACGGTTGATGTCGAACTCATCAATTCCGATGGCGCTCTCTTCCAGATGGAGGAAGTCGCCGTCGGTCCGGGTGCCGCTGAGACTGTTGTCTTCAGTGACCCGAAAGGGGAAGTGAGAAATGGCTGGGCTCGTCTGACTTCGGATGACCCCTTCAGCGCCACCGTCTTCTTCAGGATCGCGGGATTCGGCAATGTGGGAGTCCTTCCCAGTGAGCAGGGAGTCAAATTCAAGCTCTTCTCCTTCGTGGGAGACGGAACAGATACGGGATTCGCCGTAGCCAATACCAGTGAGACAGAAGAGAGTACGGTGACCGCGAGGATTTTCAGTACGGCCGGAGTGTTTCAGAGAGAGGTGGAGAAGACCTACGGGCCGGGAGAGCACGAGGCACTGTTTGTGACTCAGGAACCACTGCTTGTAGAAGCGGACAGTTTGATTGAGTTCACTGCTACGCAGCCGGTGATTCTTCTGGGCCTGAGAAGCGACAACAATCTGCTGGCCTCGACGGCGGTCATTCGTCCTGAGGGAATTGGGATCGACCCAGGATCGATCAACACGGAGCACCTGGCCAATGGCGCAGTAACCGGAGAGAAGATTGCGGATGGCACAGTGACTTCGGAGAAGATCGCCGATGGTGAAGTGGTGAGGAGTCTGAACGGGTTAACAGATGATGTGGGCGCGAGACGTTAGCTATTACTGGCCTTCTTCATCGGCTCCACTGGTGCATCCTTGATCGTCGGGAGCTTGTGACTTGATTGTACGCAACTCAAGCGAGCAGGTAAATTGGGGAGCACGATCACCAGCAGAAGTTGCGCGTTGTAGGGGTTCCCGTGGAGCGAATCATTCTGGTCAGTGGACCAGACCTATCTCCCTGTTTGCTGGGCTATAATCTGTTACATCCCAAACAACGGAGCAGATAATGCGCCACCTGTTCTTACTATTCCTTTTTCTCTTGGCTCCTCTCGCCCCTCTCCATTCCGCACAGGAACCGCCCGACGCCATGGCCTACCTTCGCTCGGATGCAGAGCAGGGCGGCCCCGAGGCCCAATACCGACTTGGTTCTCTCTACCATTACGGCGCGGGTGTTGCGCGCGATTATGTTGAGGCCAGGAAATGGTTTCTGAAAGCCGCCGACCAGGGCCATGCCGAGGCCCAATACATGCTTGGCCTTCTCTACAGCAACGCCCGGGGGGTTGGGCAAGACCATGCCGAGGCCTGGAAGTGGTATCTGAAAGCCGCCGACCAGGGCCATGCCGAGGCCCAACAATTACTTGGCGTTCTCTACCAGGAGGGCCGGGTGGTTGCACAGGACTACGTCGAGGCACTGAAGTGGTATCTGAAAGCCGCCGACCAGGACCATGCCGAGGCCCAATGCTCCCTGGGGTCTCTGTACGCCGCGGGGCGAGGTGTTTCACAGGACCACGTCGAGGCACTGAAGTGGTATCTGAAAGCCGCCGACCAGGGCCATGCCGAGGGCCAATACTCCCTGGGGTCTCTGTACGCCGCGGGGCGAGGTGTTTCACAGGACTACGTCGAGGCGCGAAAATGGTATCTCAAAGCTGCCGAGCAGGGCCACGCCCGCGCCCAATACAACCTTGGCGTTCTCTACGATAGGGGTTACGGCGCTGCACAGGATTACGGCGAGGCGCGAAAATGGTATCTCAAAGCTGCCGAGCAGGGCCACGCCCGCGCCCAATACAACCTTGGCGTTCTCTACTATGGGGGCCACGGCGTTGCGCAGGATTACACCATGGCCTATGTCTGGTTCAACATCGCCGCTGCACAGGGCCACGCCGACGCAGAGAAAAACCGCGACGCGGTTGCTGCAAAGCTCGACACCGCTTCGCTTGCCGAGGCTCAGAAACTTTCAAAGGAGTACTTCAAACGCTACGTCGAGCCGTTTCAGTAGGGGCAAGAGCTTTCTCTGAGACCCACGGGGGTAGCCAGTCTGACCCGGTAAGAAAGAGGCAAACCACTGTCGCGCTCCTTTACACTTTTGGCTGTCTCGCCAAGTAAGACCGCCCTTACAGAATGCTGTTTTCGCCTACTGCATCGGGGGTTACGGTGTTCCTCCGTAAACCTGGAACAAGAATTGCTTTCTATCTGTTAAGGGTTCGTGTTTTCCGCACAAGAAAGTCGCTGGAGTGAGGATGCAACGGATAGTTCACTGGGATGATTAGGAGAGGTAGAAAGCCATGACAAAATTGCTAATCTCCACGGCGTGTGGATTCTTGGTAACAATGCCAGTCTGGGCTGGGCAAGTACCCATGCCAGAACCCGCCAGCATCACCTTGCTCTTGATTGGAGCAGGTGCACTCACTGGTCTGGGCATTCTGAGAAACAAGTTTAAGTAGTAACTCGGCTTCTTCATCGAGGGGGAAGAAAGCCATGCAAACAATGTTAATCGCCACTGCTTGTGGATTCTTGGTGACAATGGCACTCTGGGCTGCGATAGCACCCATGCCAGAACCCGCAGGTATCACCTTGCTCTTGATTGGAGCAAGTACACTCGTTGGTCTGGGCATTCTCAGAAGCAAGTTTAAGTAGCGACCCGGCTTCTTCATCGAGGGGGAATAACGCCCTGACAACACCGTTAGTCTCCATGGCTTGTGGGTTCCTGGTGGCAGTGCCAATATGGGCCTTGTGCGACTGGTTGTTTGACCGGCCGAAAACCCGCAGGTAGCCTCCTGCTCTGAACCACAATTGTGGATGTGCTACCCCAGCGGGGAAGCGCTCCACTTCCGTATGGCCCCGGGGGAGCGGCCGCTCCTTGAACAAACATAGCTTTCACGGGGCCTCCATTCAATTTCCCTTTGCCGGTACAGCCGTCGATGAGTGCGGGAAAAAGAGGAGGAATTCTTGAGGGGGGCGCCGCCGCCAAACCCTCAAAGACGGTAGGCGCTTTTTTAAAAAGACCCAGGCAGCGCTAGCCCGGATTATGCAAGAACCGTAATCCGCTGTTGAAAAAGGGCTCGAGAAGTGGCCCAACTCGGAAGCGGGCAGTTGTGACAGGCGGATTTGCGAAGAATATCGGTTGGCGAGGCGTTTGAGTGGTTGGGGGAGTGAATTTCAGACAGATCTGGGCCTGGATGAGTGTCGGAAGCGGTTTTTCGGGGAACTGGGAGAAGCTAGCTGGAGTTCAGGCGACTCAAGACGAGGTGAAAGAGGGGTTGTTCGGGAAAGGCTGAGGAAAGATGGACCCAGATGCGTCGAGTGGTTTGTCGGATCCGGGCCCCGATCTTGAGGACACGACGACGTAAGGTTTCGATTTCGAGCTTGTGCCAGGGGGTTCCGTGCAGATAGTCGCGCAGGCGCACGAACATCTGGTAAGCCAGTGCATGCAGGAGGAGTCGAAACTGGTTGGCCAGGAATCGATGACAGCTGAGTCGGTCCATGCTCAGATGATTCTTAAAGGCCTTGATGAAGTTCTCGGTCTGCCCTCGGTCGGTGTAGTGGTCATAAAGTGATTGGGAGCAGAGATCGTCCCGGTTGGTGACCACAAAGCGACGATTGATCCCGCGCTGATCGACCTCCACTTTGACAATGACGCGACGGGATCGATCCCAGCTGTTGGCTCGATAAAGAAACTCGTCAAACTGACGCTGTTTTTCCTCCCGCTCAACGAACCTTTCCCGAGTCGAATCCAGCAGGGGCTCGACCACTCGCTGCAGGCGAGGGTTGCGACTTAACCCAATGACATATTGGAGTTGATTCTCTTCACCTTCACAGAACTCGTAGAGCCGAGGCGTGGCAAAGCCGCTGTCGGCCCGAATCTCAATCTCGACATCCGTCCCCACTGCTTGTCGGATGGCCTCCACGACGCGCTTCAGAATGGGCACGATGTGAGAGGCAGCCCCCTTGTTGCCAGGTCTCAACACGGCACAGACCAGGTCTCCCGTGGCGGCATCGAAGATCAGCAAAGGATGCAGAATGTGGTTTCGGTAATACCCGTGGTAGAAGGCGAACTCCTGTTGGCCGTGAGTGTGGTCGTCGGTACTGTCCAGATCCAGGATGATCTTGGCGGGACGTCTCTTCTTCAGGGAGCGCACATAACGGCGTAGCAGCCACCGGCTCAGACGCATCAGATCCTTCTTGGTGACGGAGTTCTCCAAGCGGGAGAAAGTCGGCTGGGTGGCCAAATCGGGATCGCTCTCGGGCAACTGATCACAGACTGTCTTGAGCATCGGATCCGAGCGCAGCGTATCGGCGTCATTACAGTCTTCGTAGCCGGCCACGATCTGCAACACTCGTTGTCGGATCAACTTCAACAGGTCATGACGAATGTAGCGTCGGTCCCGGCTTTCCGCAATACACGAACTGAAGCCCTCGCACAATCGATGTTGCCGATCCAGCGATCCAAACAACAACCATCCTGCGTCGGAAGTGAGGCTCCCCCCATCAAAACGAGCTGTGATGTCTCTGTGGCTGTGAAATGGCAGGGTATTCTGGCAGACTGTTTTCAACATAGCAGTAGCTCCTGTTTAGGGTTGTTTTTATGTAAACCCTTTTATATCAGAGAGCTACGGCTTTTTTTCTGGACCCAAATCTCACTCGGATTCAGATCTCTTGCATAATCCGGGCTAGGAGTAGTTAGAGGGGAGGCGCCTCCTGGGTTCCCCCCCATTCTTTATAAACCCTAGTTGTCTGTAGGAGTGGTGAGGGTGCTCACGACTTGCTCAAGTGCACAGGTTTCGCTTTCGCAGGGAAACGAAGTATCCCCTTCTTTTCTGACACTCGTTCAGCACGCTTCAAAACCATCCAGTCCAAAAAACTGTACAGGTTCGAAAAACCGAGTTCCGCCGCCCGTCGCCCGCCCGATTCGGTCAGATACACATACTTGAGCCGCTCCCCACGCTTTGAGACACTCACAGGCTGCAAACCTGCGTTTTCGCAGTAAGCAGCGAGAACCCGAAGAATCTCCGCAACGGAATGAAACTCCGCCTTCGGCCGCGCCGGCTTATCCCGGCGGCGGGACATGCCTTCGATGTCCAAGCGGTCAATGTCACTTGGTAGATAGACTCTCTCGATTGGTACGGGCGCTAGTTCTGAAGGAACATCGGCCGTTTTCCCGAACTGCTTCCACCATTCTTTCAATCCATCAGATGGGAGTGAAGTTCCTGAAGAAGCGGGCGCATCCACCACTCCACGAACCACACAGCTCTTACCCTCAAGCCCCAGGTCAAGGTCGAAGTCGAACAGACCTATTGCTTCAAGGTCCTGGCCGATTGCCCGTAGCGTTCTGTCATCAAGCCGCATTGAGGGCTCTCCTTCAGCAAGAAACTCCTGCTGTGCTCTCCATAAAGATTAGTTTTCGGTCTAACGATTAGAACAAATGACTCTTCTGATTGGAGTACCTGCTGTCACAAATAATCAGGTCACGGTGAACATCTATGGACATACGCGGTCCAAGGCAAACCTCGCATCTCCAGATAATCCCGGGTCCACTCTAGAAATTCCCGCCCGAAAAAATCGGCTCCCCACCCTTCGGAAATTTCAGATTCGTTTTTCCCCCGAACTATGGAGGGTGTTTTCACTTTCAAGCTTCGTTTCCGTTTCATGGGACCCCTATTCAGGGTGCGCATAGGGTGCGGAAGTGCGTCTTAATGACCCTTCCTGACCGCACCTGACACCCCCACCAGCCCGTAAGTTACTGTGAATAAAGGGTTCGTTCAAGAACTACTAATAACAACGACGCAACTGGGAGGAAGTGCGAGAATTTCAACCTTCTCTACAACGCCCAGAAGACAATGATGATGGCGGCAATGGCCAGAAAACTTCCGTAAGGAAGCTCGTACCGGCTGCCCTTTTTCAGGATGTAGATGTAGGTTCCCCCGATCAGAGTTCCCAGCACGGACCCCAGGAAAACAATGGGCCAGACAAAACGCCAACCCACGAAGGCCCCGATCATAAACATCATCTTGACGTCCCCAAAGCCCAGGCCCTCCTCTTTGCGAATCCGATAGTAAAACTCGGCCACCAGCCAGAGCGTGCCACCACCGAGCACGGATCCCGCAACCGAAAACAAGTAGGCCGCCTGGTAATCGCCCTGGCTGACACCCAGGATTTCCCCGGCTTGAAAAGGGGCAAATGCCAGCCCCGCTAGAGTGCCTCCGATGGTGAGAGGATTGGGCAGGATCCGCTCGTTCAGATCGATCACCATGAGCACGATCAGGGCACTGAAGAAAAAAGCATTCAAGAAAAACGGCGGCGAGATTCCAAGGTGCAGAAAGAGGCCCGCAAAGAGACAGGCTGTGGCTACTTCGACGACCGGGTAAATCCAGCTGATTCTGCCCTGGCAGTACCGGCATTGAGCCCTCTGCAGCAGGTAGCTGACGACGGGTATGTTTTCCTTCCAGCTCAGGCGGTGGCCACAGGATGGGCAGGAAGAGCCTGGAGTCACGATCGAAGCCCGTTTGGGAAGTCGAAAGATGCAGACGTTCAGGAAGCTCCCGATTGCCAGGCCAGCCAGAAAGGTGAGCAGCATGAACGATCGATTATAGGGAACGTCGGAGACGGAGTCGAAAAGAGAGACCGGTACCGCCTGAGAAAAAGGTCCCTCCGGTCGGAATCCTACCGCCCGGGATGCGGGTCGGGGGCAGGGCCGGAGTCATCCGGATCCTTGCGCTTCAGGGTGGGACGATCCGACTTCAGAGTCGGCTTCTCCTCCTCGCTCCGATCCGTGTTCGTCTTGCGCTTCAAGCTGGGGCGCTTGGCGCCGGACGCTGTGGCCGAGCCAGGTTGGACCAGCTTGTTGTCAATCGCAATCAAACGCGACTTGACCCGGTCGAACTCGGAAGTGGTCACCAGATACTCATCCTTGAGCGGCAACAAGGAAATCTCCTGCTGAACTCCAACAATCCGTTTTTCTACCGGCGGATGTGTCCTGAAAAAACTGGCGAACTTCCCAGGCTTGTTCTTCTCTTTGGCCTCCAGCTTCTCGAAAAAGGTAATGAACCCATTCGGGTCAAGGCCCGTATTCCAGAGATACTGAGTGCCCAGCTGATCGGCTTCTCCTTCGGACTGCCGAGTGATTCCGAGGACCGAGAGAGACAGCCCAAGTCCCAACCCCTGTCTGATGGCAACCTGAGTCCAGTAGCCCCCAATGAACATCGCCGGCAGAGCTGCAAATTGAAGGAGCTGTCCTTTCGTCATCCGCTCAGTCGCATGGCGGGCCGTGACATGAGCGATTTCATGAGCCATCACTCCGGCCAGTTCAGCCTCCGTGTCTGCCTCCAGAATCAAGCCCTTGTTCACAAAGAAGTAGCCACCCGGCAGAGCAAAAGCGTTCACCTCATCTGTGTCGAGCACGCGAACCACAAAGGGAACCTTGGCATCGGAGTGCCTGACAATATTCTGAGCCAGTCGGTCGACATACTCGTTGACCACCGGATCCTCAACCAGTCGTGCCGTCCGTTCGATCTGCTGCGCGTACTGCGCCCCGATCTGAATCTCCTTTTCCCGGGAAATGAAATTGGGAAAGAGTCCAGCCACTTTTCCATTGATGGTCCGGTTTCCGATGTCCTCGACATCGCCGTGCCGGCGCCCTGCAAAAAGCGCCGGTGTCAAAAGCAACAGGACGATCAAAAGGCAGGAAACAAGCTGAGTAGATAGTCGGTACATTCCAGGAAACTCCTAACTTGCTTACTAGTATAGACGACTCTCATTTATAATTCAGCGACAGTCGTCCAGAATGTCTTCCATTAATAAGACGCGATGCGGTCGGTGATGTTTCATTCTTCAATTCTCCGTTTCAATAAAGTTGTGGGGAGGTCTATCCAAAATGAAGATCCTCTCGGTTGACCAGATGAACCGCATCGACCAGCACACCAGCGAGCATTTCGGCATCTCCAGCCTCATTCTCATGGAGAATGCGGGCTTCCAACTCTTTCGGGCACTGGAACGAGACTTTCCGGGAGACCTTCGGGAACAGAGCATCGCCGTCTTCTGTGGAAAGGGCAACAACGGAGGCGACGGGTTTGTGTTGGCGCGACTGTTGTACCAGCACGGATACCGAGTGGATGCTTATCTCCTGGGGGCGACCGGGGACGTCTCGGGAGATGCCCAGATCAACCTGTCGGCTCTCCTGAGGTCGGGCCTGCAGGTTCCCGAACTGGATCAGGACCGCTGGTTAGACATCGTACCCGGCCTCGCTCGTTTCACGGTGGCTGTCGACGCCATGCTGGGTACGGGACTGAGCAAGCCCCTGGGAGGGCTTTACGCTCTGGTGGTCGAGGAACTGAACCGTCTTGACCTCTTCCGCCTGGCCGTGGATATCCCAACCGGCCTGGGCGCCGACTCGATGGAAGAACCGGCCCTCTGTTTTCGAGCCGACCTCACTGTTACCTTCACGGCTCCCAAAGTGGCCCATCTCCTGAACCCCGCCCGGGAACACCTGGGGGAGATTCAGGTTGTCCCCATCGGGACTCCCGAAGTGCTGTTGGATTCAAACGAGTGGAGCGTCTCCGTCATCAGTCCCGATATGGCTCGCGCAGGCCTCCTCGAGCGCCTTACCGACACTCACAAGGGCAGCTATGGCCATGTGGCGGTGGTGGCGGGAAGCCGGGACAAGCCCGGAGCCGCCAGTCTGACCTCCTGGGCGGCGCTGCGTGCCGGATCAGGGCTAGTCACCTGCTTCACGGCCCGCTCTGCCCAACCCATTGTGGCCGCTTCCCACGCTGAAATCATGACTGAGCCGCTCGCCGAGACTCCGCAGGGCGCGATTTCGGGTAGAGAGAATTCCTCGTATGAGGAGCTGCTGACCGGCAAGGCTGCAGTTGCCATCGGCCCCGGCCTGGGCCGGGCTCCTGAAACGGTTTCTCTGGTCATGGCCCTGCTTTCCTCCCTCGAGGTCCCGATCGTCCTAGACGCAGATGGCATCAATGCTCTTGAGGGGAACACCGAGAAGCTGGGCCGCAGCATTGAGAAACCCCTTGTGCTGACGCCCCATCCACGCGAATTCTCGCGCATCAGCGGGATCCCCACCGCGGACGTTCGGAAGAACCGTCTTGAGATCGCTGGCCGTTTCAGCCGGGAATTCCAGCTCTGGCTGGTTCTCAAAGATTACCGGACCCTGGTGGCAACTCCGGACGGCCAGGTTCTGGTTTGCCCGGGGGGCAACCCGGGAATGGCGACGGCCGGAAGCGGAGATGTTCTGACCGGCATTGTCGCCTCACTGACCGGGGCTGCCTGGACCGCGGGACGCCGCTCTGTGCAAGACCTCACGAACTCGGTCGCAGCTGCGGTCTACCTTCATGCAGGTGCCGGGGACCTTGCGGCGGCCAGCGAGTCCATGCCCTCCCTGACCTCCACGTCGATTCTCGATCATCTCGGGCAGGCGTTTTCCGACCTGGAGACTGCGACTCAGTGATCCGTTTCAGGACCACTCACGAAGAAGAGACGAAGCGACTCGGTTCAGAGATCGGGGCCCTCCTGGTCCCGCCCTCCGCAGTCCTGCTGATCGGTGAATTGGGCTCAGGCAAGACCGTGCTGGCACGCGGGATCTTCCAGGGCCTGGGGGTAGATCCGTCCCTGGTGCGAAGCCCCAGTTTCAGCCTGGTGAACGAGTATCCTTCGACTCGGGGCCCTGTTTTCCATATCGATCTGTATCGGCTGGACAAGGCCTCCGATTTCGAATCCATTCCCCTGGAAGATATTCTCACAGAGACCACGATCACAGTGGTTGAGTGGGCCGACAAACTGTCTTTTGCGGTCGCTCACTCGATCCAAATTGAAGTCACCGCTGAGGACTGTTCTCGTTCCTTCCAAATCGATCCCGAAATCCCCGGGCTCCACGAGATCACTCTAGCCCGGATTATGCAAGAGATCTGAATCCGAGTGAGATTTGGGTCCAGAAAAAAAGCCGTAGCTCTCTGATATAAAAGGGTTTACATAAAAACAACCCTAAACAGGAGCTACGGCTATGTTGAAAACAGTCTGCCAGAATACCCTGCCATTTCACAGCCACAGAGACATCACAGCTCGTTTTGATGGGGGGAGCCTCACTTCCGACGCAGGATGGTTGTTGTTTGGATCGCTGGATCGGCAACATCGATTGTGCGAGGGCTTCAGTTCCTGTATTGCGGAAAGCCGGGACCGACGCTACATTCGTCATGACCTGTTGAAGTTGATCCGACAACGAGTGTTGCAGATCGTGGCCGGCTACGAAGACTGTAATGACGCCGATACGCTGCGCTCGGATCCGATGCTCAAGACAGTCTGTGATCAGTTGCCCGAGAGCGATCCCGATTTGGCCACCCAGCCGACTTTCTCCCGCTTGGAGAACTCCGTCACCAAGAAGGATCTGATGCGTCTGAGCCGGTGGCTGCTACGCCGTTATGTGCGCTCCCTGAAGAAGAGACGTCCCGCCAAGATCATCCTGGGATCTGGACAGTACCGACGACCACACTCACGGCCAACAGGAGTTCGCCTTCTACCACGGGTATTACCGAAACCACATTCTGCATCCTTTGCTGATCTTCGATGCCGCCACGGGCGACCTGGTGTGTGTCGTGTTGAGACCTGGCAACAAGGGGGGCTGCCTCTCACATCGTGCCCATTCTGAAGCGAGTCGTGGAGGCCATCCGACAAGGAGTGGGGACGGATGTCGAGATTGAGATTCGGGCCGACAGCGGCTTTGCCACGCCTCGGCTCTACGAGTTCTGTGAAGGTGAAGAGAATCAACTCCAATATGTCATTGGGTTAAGTCGAAACCCTCGCCTGCAGCGAGTGGTCGAGCCGCTGCTGGATTCGACTCGGGAAAGGTTCGTTGAGCGGGAGGAAAAACAGCGTCAGTTTGACGAGTTTCTTTATCGAGCCAAGAGCTGGGATCGATCCCGTCGCGTCATTGTCAAAGTGGAGGTCGATCAGCGCGGGATCAATCGTCGCTTTGTGGTCACCAACCGGGACGATCTCTGCTCCCAATCACTTTATGACCACTATACAAACCGAGGGCAGACCGAGAACTTCATCAAGGCCTTCAAGAATCATCTGAGCATGGACCGACTCAGCTGTCATCGATTCCTGGCCAATCAGTTTCGACTCCTCCTGCATGCACTGGCTTACCAGATGTTCGTGCGCCTGCGCGACTATCTGCACGGAACCCCCTGGCACAAGCTCGAAATCGAAACCTTACGTCGTCGTGTCCTCAAGATCGGGGCCCGGATCCGACAAACCACTCGACGCATCTGGGTCCATCTTTCCTCAGCCTTTCCCGAACAACCCCTCTTTCACCTCGTCTTGAGTCGCCTGAACTCCAGCTAGCTTCTCCCAGTTCCCCGAAAAACCGCTTCCGACACTCATCCAGGCCCAGATCTGTCTGAAATTCACTCCCCCAACCACTCAAACGCCTCGCCAACCGATATTCTTCGCAAATCCGCCTGTCACAACTGCCCGCTTCCGAGTTGGGCCACTTCTCGAGCCCTTTTTCAACAGCGGATTACGGTTCTTGCATAATCCGGGCTAGATTCATTGCAATGATTCCGGCAGCCCCTGGGACTACCACCACGGGCTGGCTGGACCCCTTCGCACTTTTGGCGCCAGTGGCGTTTATGAAAGGGAGAGTCCGGATGAGCCGGAGGATGGGGATGATGCAGCGAGGATTTCAGCTCTTCGAGACAACGCTGGCCATCTCCCTGCTCCTGACCGTGGCAGGGTGGAGCGCCCTCAGCACGCAGCGGTTCTTGACTGAACAAAGGCTGAACGCCGCCTGTCTGGCCATGGTTTCGGCGACGGCGGCCGCTCGGGCCATCGCCATAACGCGCAACACGGACATTCAACTGGCCACGCGTTCTCCTTCTCGCGAGTTCGCATTGACTCCTCGTCACCAGGAACCTGCCAGCTGGAAATCGCTGCCGGTAGGAGTTTCGTTTGCCAGTGTTCCGGCCCGACCCGTCACCTTCCACGGGCGGGGAACAGCGGCCCCGGCCGGCACCCTCAGGGTCACCAATGAGAGCGGGACTATCCGCATCGTGGTCGCTGTCTCGGGACGCGTCAGGTGGTCCCGGGAATGAGTACCATCGGATCAGGAGGCAGGTGCCGGGGAAGCGAGGCCGGAATGACTCTCCTCGAAATCGTAGTGGCCGGCGCCATTCTCTCGGTAGCTTTGCTGGCAGCCCACTACAGCGCCACGCTGGCCTGGGCCCTTCACCGCAAAGGATCCTTTTCGAGCGAAAACACAATCCAATTCTGGAACCGATCTTGCCGCTTTCGGGACAGTCCGGGGCAGGAAGGAACTCCCTTCATTCTGAATCCGGATTTACGCCCATTGAGGCAGGTCGTGCTGGAGAAAAATGGATTGACATGGGAGGTCGTTCGTGCTCGCTGAGAAAGGCTTCACCCTGATCGAGATCCTGGTGGCGATCACTTGTTCGACAATCCTGTTTCTTGCCCTTTTCTCGTCCTTTACGTCCCTGCTCTCCTGGATGGGTCGACTGAACGATGCGCTCGAAAGAGACGAGAACCTAGATCTGGTACCGCTCATCCTGGCGCCTCTCCTCACCCAGGCAGGAAACAACCGGCAGGCCTTTTCGCAATCTCCTGTCGAACTGCAGGACGGCGAACTGATCATACGCAGCGACACTTCAGGAACCGGTCCTTTCCCTGACGGCGGCCTCGACGATCCTTTCGAGCTTCTGTCATTCCGGCAGGGCGCGGATCAGCTGCAGACCCGGTGAAGAGTGGCCTAGCCCGGATTATGCAAGAACCGTAATCCGCTGTTGAAAAAAGGCTCGAGAAGTGGCCCAACTCGGAAGCGGGCAGTTGTGACAGGCGGATTTGCGAAGAATATCGGTTGGCGAGGCGTTTGAGTGGTTGGGGGAGTGAATTTCAGACAGATCTGGGCCTGGATGAGTGTCGGAAGCGGTTTTTCGGGGAACTGGGAGAAGCTAGCTGGAGTTCAGGCGACTCAAGACGAGGTGAAAGAGGGGTTGTTCGGGAAAGGCTGAGGAAAGATGGACCCAGATGCGTCGAGTGGTTTGTCGGATCCGGGCCCCGATCTTGAGGACACGACGACGTAAGGTTTCGATTTCGAGCTTGTGCCAGGGGGTTCCGTGCAGATAGTCGCGCAGGCGCACGAACATCTGGTAAGCCAGTGCATGCAGGAGGAGTCGAAACTGGTTGGCCAGGAATCGATGACAGCTGAGTCGGTCCATGCTCAGATGATTCTTAAAGGCCTTGATGAAGTTCTCGGTCTGCCCTCGGTCGGTGTAGTGGTCATAAAGTGATTGGGAGCAGAGATCGTCCCGGTTGGTGACCACAAAGCGACGATTGATCCCGCGCTGATCGACCTCCACTTTGACAATGACGCGACGGGATCGATCCCAGCTGTTGGCTCGATAAAGAAACTCGTCAAACTGACGCTGTTTTTCCTCCCGCTCAACGAACCTTTCCCGAGTCGAATCCAGCAGGGGCTCGACCACTCGCTGCAGGCGAGGGTTGCGACTTAACCCAATGACATATTGGAGTTGATTCTCTTCACCTTCACAGAACTCGTAGAGCCGAGGCGTGGCAAAGCCGCTGTCGGCCCGAATCTCAATCTCGACATCCGTCCCCACTGCTTGTCGGATGGCCTCCACGACGCGCTTCAGAATGGGCACGATGTGAGAGGCAGCCCCCTTGTTGCCAGGTCTCAACACGGCACAGACCAGGTCTCCCGTGGCGGCATCGAAGATCAGCAAAGGATGCAGAATGTGGTTTCGGTAATACCCGTGGTAGAAGGCGAACTCCTGTTGGCCGTGAGTGTGGTCGTCGGTACTGTCCAGATCCAGGATGATCTTGGCGGGACGTCTCTTCTTCAGGGAGCGCACATAACGGCGTAGCAGCCACCGGCTCAGACGCATCAGATCCTTCTTGGTGACGGAGTTCTCCAAGCGGGAGAAAGTCGGCTGGGTGGCCAAATCGGGATCGCTCTCGGGCAACTGATCACAGACTGTCTTGAGCATCGGATCCGAGCGCAGCGTATCGGCGTCATTACAGTCTTCGTAGCCGGCCACGATCTGCAACACTCGTTGTCGGATCAACTTCAACAGGTCATGACGAATGTAGCGTCGGTCCCGGCTTTCCGCAATACACGAACTGAAGCCCTCGCACAATCGATGTTGCCGATCCAGCGATCCAAACAACAACCATCCTGCGTCGGAAGTGAGGCTCCCCCCATCAAAACGAGCTGTGATGTCTCTGTGGCTGTGAAATGGCAGGGTATTCTGGCAGACTGTTTTCAACATAGCCGTAGCTCCTGTTTAGGGTTGTTTTTATGTAAACCCTTTTATATCAGAGAGCTACGGCTTTTTTTCTGGACCCAAATCTCACTCGGATTCAGATCTCTTGCATAATCCGGGCTAACTGAACTCCAGGGGCAAGCTCGCCTTTCAGGATCATTTCCCGAATCTCCCGGTAACGGCTCATTTAGAGGCATAGCGGATTTAGAAATACCTTGCAATTGCATTGCAGTCGACGATACTTTGCCAAAGTCAACCATGTTAATGTCGCCGCCCCAAGAGAACTATGGCTAACCTTCCCGATATGGACAGCCTGTCCATGGCGACGATCGAGCGGGTGGCCCCTGATGCTGCCCTAAGAGATCTTTCTTAAGAACTGGGACATGAAGAAATCTTAAGAACTGGGACATGAAGAAACCTTGGACGTCGACTCTTCACCTCATCTCTGGGTTGACGGAGCACTCGCTCATGACGTTCATTTTCACCGCCACCCGCCATTTGGCTGAGACAGGCGCCACTCTGTTTGAACTAGGGATCCTGGGCGCCGCCTTCTCGTTTACTTATGGGGTGACTGGTCCAATCGCGGGTCGGATTTCGGATGCATGGGGCCGGCAAAGAGTGGTTACCCTGGGTGCCTGCGTTCTAACAAGCGTTCTCACCATCAGCAGCTGGGTAATAGCCAGCTGGAGCGTTGGGCAGTCTTACTCCTTGCTGTATTTCCTCTCCGGGATCGCAGGGCTGGCGCTTGGGATGATTTACCCTCCGGTGATCGCTCTGCTAACCGAGGGTAATTCACCTGCACAGGAGGCAAAAATCAGCCAGGCGCTCTTCCGATTTTGCATTGCCTGGAACTTGGGGATGATTTCGGGTCAGACGACAGCGGGATGGCTCTTTTCCATCAACCACTCTCTTCCCATGACGGTGGGGGTTTTCCCCATGATAGTGGTGGTAGGACTGGTCTTCAAGCAGCGCGATTCACAGAGCCAAAATGCAAGGATCCCCGCCGAAAGGTCTTCCAGCCATCTGCTGCCCCCACCAGCACGCACTTTTGTCTACTTGGGTTGGACCGCCAATTTGGCAGGGGCGTTCTCGTTCGCCACGATCCTCCACCTCTTTCCTCACCTGACAACCCAACTAGGTATCAGCGCACCGGTTCATGGAATCATGTTGGCCACCCACCGGATGACCGTAATCTTGACCTATTGGTTGATGCATCTGGTAACGTTCTGGCGATATCGGCTTTCGCCTTCGTTGCTGGCTCATTCATTGGCCATTGTCGGTATGTGTTTGCTGGCCCTTGGTAACACGGTGCCAGTGTTGACGACTGGACTCATTCTGCTCGCCGTCCTGTCTGGAGCCAACTATTTCGCAAGCATCTTTTATAGTACGAGCGGGTTTGAAGACCGTCGCAAAGGGATGGCCAGCGGGTTGCACGAGTCGAGTTTGGCAATGGGGTTCGGCGCGGGAGGACTGTTGGGCGGGATTCTGGGAACCTGGCTGGGATCAAGAGTTCCCTATTACTCCTGTGGACTCGTCTTAGGTCTCTCTGCCACGGCCCAGATGACGATTTACTTGTTCACGCGCAGGCGGTGGCTTCAGAAATAGAAAGCCAGACCTGAGTGAACCAACAAATTTGCGCTTGACAACCGCATTTGACTGACGTTAGATAGGGATGAAGTTGCAATAGCAGACAATTGTATCGCTGGCCTCCAAGAACTTCAACATGTCCAGGGAAGGTCACCGCCTGCAGTTCCGGTTCGAAGCCTTCAACCTCACGAACAAGCCGCAGTTCTGGCCTCCCAACACCAACATTGGCAGGGCACCGGCGGGTACCATCAGTAACGCCGCCGATTCGAGGCTCACTTTCAGTGAAGGCGAGAGATATCGCCCAGAAACGCCAGTGGGCAAAGTGAACAAAATCCCAGATCAGCTTCGCTCACGCGAAGCTAGACCTTAAGAATCGTTAAAGGGCGGGAGTTAAGGCTTCCAAGTGATCCAGATTGGGCTCGACCAGGCGATCTGCCGGTCATCCTGAAGCACTCGAACGTAGTAGTGACTTGTACCCTCTGTAACGTTCTGGTCCATGAAGGTCAGCTCGACGTCTTTTTTTTGCGGGTTCGTTGTGTAGATGATCTCCTCGTTCTTGATAATGTCTACCCGGGCAACCAGACTGGTTCCGACCACCCGGATGTTCAGCGGCGGGACACTGGAGGCTGTGAATTCCTCGCCCATGAAGTGTTCACCCATACGGTAGTCGAGGATGATATTATCGGTGGCTCCATAAGTGTGCCGCTTCTTAAACGCTTCGAAGATGGCCTCCCGGGTCGGCTGCTCGGTATACGCCATGGCGTAGGAAATGTGCGTCGAGTAGTGGTCTGAGCTGGCGATCGTGCCCAGGCGATAGCCTTTCGAATAGGCATTCCAAACGAAACCGGCTTCCTGGAAACCACCTCCCGGGGGGTTATCTTCGGCAGATCGAGCCGCCCGCGGCGCCCCTTGATATTCATTGGAAGTACGAAGCCCCTGAAAGATCTCAACCACCGGTTCGACTTTCGGATCATTGTCACGCCAGTCAGTGCCCATTTCATCCGATGCTGAGGAGTGCGAGATAGCGATCCCCCCTGTTTGGTGCAACGATTCGTAGAGAAGCTTTGTGTCGTTTTCCACAAGGGCGCCGCCAACCCCTTCCGGTGGAGCCTCCCCGAAGTCCCCCTCCGTGAAGAATTGGACAACCGGAACCCCCCGTCTGGTGTGAAAAATGTTCCGGTGGCCGTTCGGAAACCAGACGCTCCTCTCGTATGCGTAAAAGGTGGTAAAAGTTCCGGGGACATGGTACATGTCACAGCTTTTCTCTGTGAGCCACCACCAGTACTCGTAATCTGCTCCGGAAATGTGGTCCGTAACGGCACCGAAGTCCATGGCAGCAGCGTCGATCATGTAGCGGTAGAAGTCAAAAAGTGATCCGTCGATTCGACCGCCCAGGTCCCAGGAAAGTTCCGTGTGCCGATGGAAGTCGCCCCGCACAATGCGCTTTTCAACACCGCGCACGAAGGTTCGGTAGGAGCGGATCGCCTTTAGATCCTGGCCCTCGTTTAGGTGAACCGGCCTCACCTGTATTTCTTGGGGCTCCTCCCATGCCTTTAGAACTGCCGTGTTGGCGGTTCCGGCCAGAGGAATGCGCGCCGAGTAAATATCTCCTGCGACGGGCAGGTGACTGTTGCGATGGAGTCGACCATCCGTTGGCCACACCAGCCACATACTGCCATCTGGACCATAGGCTCCTGCGGACCGAGCCGAAATGCGACCCCAACTCTGCGGAATTGCCATAACGGGAGTCCACTCCTCATCCTCGTAGAACGTCAGGGCCGTCTCCCAGTAACCTCCGGCATCCCCTGCTCGTCCTCGCCGGTGGAAAAGAAGTCCAATACGATTGGTGCGGCGGTCGATCAGCAGTTGAGGGAAATCGTACGACCCCTGTTGCAAGTTCCACAGCAACCGGCGTGGTTCGAAGATAAATTCTTCCTGCGCTGTCTCTTTGCCACTCACGCCTGGAACCAGAAAGTGAGGATCTGCAACAGGGGCTCTGCGTGCACTTCCCTCGAAGACCACCAGATTAACGTCTCGGGATTCATAAATTCGCACACCAGGGGAATGTCTCAGACGCTCGGCTGGAGTGTGGCTTCGCCATTCTGGATCGATGGTAGGGCCGTGATCCTTGCCCCAGTTGGGACCGCTCTCGTCCCAGGCGACCCACACTCGGTTCTGGCCATCCACTGCGATTGTAGGGTGGGCTTCAAACCTTGGGGTACCGGCAACAAGTACCGCGGGTCCCAGGTTCCCGCTTTGATAAGTTTGCATGTAAATGTCGTAATTCCCATTTCGATAGGTGTCCCAGGCAATGTAGGCCTTGCCCTGATCATCAACCGCTATCCGCGGTTCCCAGTCGTTGGCAGGATCTTCGGTCACTCGGACTTCCTCCGACCAATCTGACCCATTGTGGTGGCGGAGAAAGATATCTGAGTTGTCCCCGTGGAATCCCTGCCAGACCACCCAAAGATTACCGGCGTGATCTGAAATCAGATGGTGATCGACATCCGGGTAGGGATGTGAACTCAGCCGCACTGTTTTCAGCCAGGTATTAGTATCCTCATTCAGTGTGCGGGCGTATAGATCGAAATTACCCCTGACCTGTTGAGACCATACGACTGTGGGCCGATCCTGCGCGTCGAGTGCAACTTGAGGTCGCCACACATCCCCTGACACTCCCGGCAGCCTCATAAACGTGTGCCACTCGCCTTCGAATTTTGAAATTCTTACTTCGTCGAATTGTCCGCTGTAGGATTGCCACACCGCCCAGGCCGTTGAGTCAGCTGCCACGGCGATGGAAGCATAGTCATCATATCGGAAGTCATTGGTCAATTTGTTGCTGAGAACATTTTCTATCGCGATGGGCGATGATTGGCACCGGGGACTATAGCAAAAGCTGATCCAGAGCATCAAGCAGGCGGCAGAGGCAGGTACACTCGGCAGGTGTGGCCTCAAATGATCAGGTGTCCACGAAAACGGGTCGACTTCGCTTCCTATGCTTATCCTCTTATCCCTTCGCAACCCGAGGAGTGAGATTTTGTGCTCCGGCTCCCCAAACGCTGCTTGTCCGGTACAGATGCCTAGCTAGTTCCCATCCGGAAACCCATTATTTAAGCTTCCTAAAGGGTTGTTTTTTATACCAGATACAACGGTTCATGGGGGACAGTATCGGCCGACAGCAGGGATCGGGCGGCCGAGTGCTCCAGATGCAGTTTTCGACAAACACCTCACCCTCAAAACCCCCCTCCATTATGGCGTCCAGCGACTCGTTTACAACCGTAGCCGGGCCAACACCAACAGATTGAAACTGAGCACCGAGAGATGCACATACTGCTGGAAGTGCTCCCATCCCTTCCAGGTGCAACGATCCGCTCCGAAGACCCGTTTGAGCATCGAGATACAGCCTTCGATTCCAGCCCGAAAGCGCCTCAACTGCTTGTAAACCCAGCTGGAGCGCACCATATCGGTGACCTTCAGCCCTGCCTTTTTGGCAAAGGCCACGTCCTGGATTCCTTGCTTCTTGGCCCACCTCAGATTGTTCTGAGTGGCAAATCCCCCGTCGAAGCTGGCTTGGCGAGGATAGCGCCCGTAGAGCTGATGCTGACGCTCCAGCATCGGCTGCATTTGCGCCTGGTCGGCGGGATTGCCTTGCGTGACCAGACAATCGACGATCAGTGAGGTCTTGCCGCAAGTCAAAAAGATCTTGTGACCGAAAACCGTCTCGCGTCCCCCGGTCTGGATAATGTCGCTATGCTCCTCAAAGATCGAGACCACCTTCTCAGCGGCCGGAACCTTCTGGCCCTGCAGGACGCGCCGGTCGGTCTGATCGATGACTCGTCCCAGTAGATCCAGATAGTGACGCAGCTGCTGGAGAATCACCTCAGATTCGATCCCCTGCCAACCAGCAGCGCTCTCCAGAGCCTGACAGCCATAGCCATAGGTCTGGCCCGACACCTTGACCAGATCTTGGTAGAATTGGCGCCGATTCTGGCCCCGGCTGTTGCGGATGTTCGTCACTCGCCTCTTGGCCCTCCGACAATGATTGTGGTAGACCACCGGGTAGTGCTCAGCCAACTTCCCCAACAGGGCTGTCACCTTACGCACCGAATCGTACAAAAGCTGAGAGTCCAAGGGATGGCGGATGTCGCTCTCGACAGCTGTGGCATCGACCCGGATCTTGCGGCCCTTCTCCAACCCCTCTGCTTTGGCCCAACCCACCAACACCCGAGTGATTCGTTGCCAGGTCGAAGCTTGAATCCTCGAGATGTTCTCTTGAAGACAGCTCTTGCCTGGAGACCATCCTAGAGGCAAACGGCAGAAGGCCCGGAAGCTCGCCGAGTCGTCCACATGAAAGGCCAGCTTTTCATAGGACAATCCGTGCCAATTCTTAATCACAGCACAACGCACAACTTGCTCAGCGCTCAGACCCGGAGAGCCATTGCAGGGATCGGCCTTGTCAGACAGATCTTGTAAAACCCAGTGCAGGATCTCTGGATTGTTATCCAGGATTCGGGAGATCATCTGCAACTCGTCACCCAGCCGGTGATCCGGCCAAAGTGGCGTCAGTGGCATCTGATTCTCTCTGTTTTTTCGCATTTTCGGAGCTCCGTGATTGCCGTAAGTCTTTTTGTTTCAGTGGTTTGATACTCTTACTGTAACAAAAGATGCTGACAAAATCGGAGCTCGAAAATGTGGTCTTTCCTCTTTATTTCCAATCACTTACAGGCGAGCGGATGGGAACTAGGTAAGTATCCCCCGGCAAAGCCGGGGGCTTTAATCTTGTGAGCCGCTCAAAGCGGACTTGACGTTGCCGCTACCGCGGCCACTTGTGCCACCTACAGGTGGCTTGGCTACAGCAGCCTGAGCTGATCCTGGCGACGATCTTCTGCTTCTTGCCGCCGGATATACTCACGAATCACTTTCTCATCCCGACCCACCGTCGATACGAAGTATCCGCGAGCCCAGAAGTGCTGTCCAACAAAGTTACGCCGACTCTCTGAAAAGTTCCTCGCAATGTGGATGGCGCTTTTCCCTTTGATGTACCCGATCACCTGCGCCACAGAAAACTTTGGCGGAATCGAGATCATCCCGTGCACGTGATCCGGCAGCAGGTGGCCCTCTTCAATCAAGCTTTCCTGCTGCCCAGCCAACCGTCGCAGCACCTGACCGAGATGTCTGCGCAGCTCCCCATAAATCAACTTCTTGCGGTACTTGGGGATGAACACCACATGGTACTTACACTCCCATTTTGTATGCTGTAAGCTCTGGTAGTTACTCATAAAACTCCTTTTCGTGATGCTTTGCTCGGCTCACGGAAGGGAGTTTTTTCACCTATTCCCGGAACTGTCAAACTCTGGCTGCCTCCCCGGCAGAGCCGGGGGGACTCCTTACGGGTCTAGCTAGCAACGGCAAGAAATGAGCGGTTGTGATCTCGGACACCGTCGCCTTCATATTTTCGGCGTATAAGGGGAACTGGACTGGCACCAGCGAACGGTCCTGAGAGTTGGTCGATCACGACCCTCCTGAGTCTCGTTCAACCAACTCATTGGTGAGACCATGGCCCCCCCCGGCTTCGGGTCTTCACTCCTCACGACCCCACATTCCACTTGAAACCAAGTTGCCACGGCGACGTAAGATGTTCAGTACTGCCGATGAAGTCGCGAGAAAAAGTTCGTTCTTTTCTAGATTGTCCTGCGAACAGGCTGTTGCATCCGGCCCTCCTCCTGTTCTTTTCGGCTCTGGCACTCCGGCCAGCCTGTTTCTCCTCCCCGCGAACCAGCCCAACAGAAGGAACCGGTCATCCGCGTCACTACCGAGCTGATCGAATTGCGGGTCGTGGTGACGGACAAGAAAGGGCAGCCAATTATCGGTCTCGAACAAGACGACTTCACACTCCAGGTTGGAGGCGAGCCCCGGGAAATTGGGTTTTTCTCCGAGACCCGGTTGCCTGCCACGGAGCCATCCGGGAGTCGTGTCGTCGTAGATCGGCGAGGAAGCCTCGAATCGCCAGGCCCCTTGATCACGAAAAGTCCCGAGAGAACCGTGATGCTCTTCGTTGACACTCTGCACATGTCCATTTCGAGTCTTTTCAGGGTGAAAAAGAGCCTCCGAAGCTTCCTGGACGAGCAGTTGTCGGATCAGGACCTGGTTGCAGTCGTGAGCACCGCGAAGAGACTTGGGGTGACCGGTCAGTTTACGCGCAACCGTCACGTCCTTCGCTACGCGGAACGTGTCAACAACTTTGAGACACTTTGGTGAATAAATTACTGTAGTTTCATCTCAAAAGTTCTCCTTTTCGGGAGGGTTGATCCAGACCGCCTCGGGAAGAGGAGGAGGAACGGGTTTGCCGTTGGGAAATCTCTCCGGGAAGAGTGCATGGGCGGCCTCCAATGTTTGGGATCGATCGCGACGGGTGGTGATGGCGGTGAGGTAGTGCACATCCGCGGGAGTGTGCAGGCCGATACCCGAATGGCGATGGTCGCGGTTATACCAATCGAAGAAATCCCGACAAAAGTCTCTGGCTTGCTGAATGGTGCCGAAACGAGCCGGGAATTCGGGACGGTACTTGAGGGTCTTGAATTGGGATTCCGAGTAGGGATTGTCGTCACAGACATGAGGCCGAGAGTGAGACTTGGTGACTCCCAGATCGGCCAGTAGCAAGGCCAGTGCTTTGGAACTCATCGACGAGCCACGATCGGCATGCAGGGTGAGACCACCCGCTACGATCTCCTGCTTGGAGTAGCTCTGGGCGATCAAGACCTTGGCCAGGCGGGAGCTTTCCTGGGTGGCCACCATCCAGCCCACCACATAGCGGCTGAAGATGTCCAGGATCACGTAGAGGTAGTAATAGCTCCATTTGACGGGCCCCTTCAGCTTGGTGATGTCCCACGACCAGCATTGGTTCGGGCCGGTGGCCAGAAGTTCCGGCTTGGAGTATTGGGGATGGCGGCGCTGGCGACGGCGTTCTCTAACTTCCAGACGTTTGGCCAGAATGCGGTACATGGTTCGAATCGAGCACAAGTATCGCCCTTCGTCCAGCAGCTCCGCCCATACGGCGGCAGGAGCTTTGTCGATAAACTGTCGGCTGTGCAGGACCTCCACAACGGCTTCCCTTTCGGGCGGGCTCAAGGCGCGTGGGGATGCGGCCCGAGGCCGAGGATCCAGCGCCGGCCGTTCGCGCCGAAGTTTCTCCCGATACAGACTCGATGGCGGCAGATCCAGAGCCTGACAGCCGGCACGGACTCCGTGGGATTGTGAGAATCGCAAAGCTTCGTCCATCAGCTCTCGTCTCCGTTCTCTTCGCTGCTCGCCAGAGAGATTCCCAACAGTTGCGAGACTTTTTTTTGGAGATCCAGCATGGCTTCAAACTTCTCGAGCTTGCGTTTCAGCTTCCGATTCTCAGCCTCCACTTGCCTCAGTTGATGATCCAGAGGATTGACCGGCTTTGCCTTTCGTCCCCGCTTGCGAGGGGTCAATGCCTGCAGCGTTCCGTGCTCGCGTTGGCGTCGCCAGGTCTGCAGATTCGACCAGTAAAGTCCTTCTCGGCGCAGTAATGCTCCCACTTCGCCCGACTCTTCGCAGCCATCGGCCTGCTCCAGGACCCGGAGCTTATAGCGGGCTGAAAACCGGCGACGGGTTGCCTTGGCAGGAACTTCCGGGTCGGGTCGCGGCAACGCCTTCTCGGGCTCGGTCCGTCCCGCAGCGATTTTGGAGACCTCTCCCCTCCGCTCCGAGGTTTCCAAAATCCTCAGTTTCTTGTCGCTTCTGTTTTCTATCATTCTGTAATCCAGCTTCTCGCCCTCTACTCTAATTTAGCCGGGAAGAAGTGTCTCACCATTATTGGCACAGAGGGACGCTATCGATAAACTCAGCCAGGGCCTGAATATCCAGGACAGTTTCTTTACACCCTACATCGCAGCCGGAGTTGAGCGGGGAGATCGCCAGTCGTTGGCGCTGGGAATACAGATCCTGCGGATGGAAGAAGGCATGGACGGGGATCCGGAGTTTCTTCAAGCCATGGCCAGGAGCAGAGCCATTCAGATTCTCTCCGGGGCCACTCATCGCCGCAAGGCTACGTTGAACACTCTCAAGGCCGCGGCTGAGCAGATGGCCGGCTTGCCGGGGCAGCGGTTGATGGTCCTTTACTCCGATGGCTTTTCCTTGATGAATCGTTTTGGCACCCTGGACACTGCCGATCTTCAAGGGGCAATCAGCAAGGCCGTACGGTCCGGGGTGGTCATCTACTCCATCGACGCGAAGGGCCTGCAGCCACCCCCTCTCTTCAGTGCCGCCTTTGCCGGCAGCTACGACCAGAGCATGCTGGGTTACCTCACCAGCTCGGAAAAGGACATGGAAGATGGGTTGAACCGGCTGGCCAAGGACACCGGCGGAGAGACCTTCTTCAACACCAATGATCTGGGCGGGGCTCTCACCGAGGCGCTGGACAGCAATCGCTTCTACTACGTTCTTGGTTTTTATGCCCCGGAAACGGAACAAGGCAAAGGCTTTCAAAAGTTCACCGTCCGGGTCAAGAATCATCGCGAGTATCGAGTTCGCACCCAAAAGGGCTACGCGCCTACCGAAACAGTCGAATCGGAAATCGAGGACTGGGACTCGACGCCGGAGAAGCGCTTTCACAAAGCCGTTCTGGACCCTATGCCCGTCTCGAACATCGGAGTGTTCGCCTGGGCCGAATTCATCGAAACCGATGCGGATGACGCCCAGGTTTCCCTCCACGTTCATATCGCCGGTGACAACGTCACTATGAAGAAGGAGGACGACGCCTATCGAATGGAACTGGAGGTGATGGCCTACGTCTTCAACAAGAGAGGGAAAAGCCAGGACAGCAAGGTCCACGTGATCCAGGGGAGGCTACAGCCTGAAGCCGTCGAAGAGATCAGAAACAATGGGATCTATGTCTTCAAGCGACTCAACCTCAAACCAGGGCTGTATCAACTTCGAGTCGGAGTTCGCGAAAAAGAGACAGAGCAACTGGGGACTTCCGTAGCCTGGATTGAAGTCCCCAAACTGCCCAAAAAGAAGGTGGTTCTCAGCAGCATCGTGCTGGCTGGCCGGTCTACTGAGCCGGAAGCCCTGGCGAAACAAGCCCCGGGACAGGAACCGCCCGGTTCCCAGTTCAGAGAGGGTCTACGGTTCTACCGCCAGGGAGATGCCTTCACCTACTTCCTGGTTGTCTATCCGGTCTGGAAGGCGGGCCTCGAATCGAAACTCCAGATCAAGACTGAGTTTCTCCTCGACGGCGAGCCGATCGCACCCGCCCCCTACCGGCCGCTGGCCTCCCGCCTGCTGGGCCAGAACGGGAAGGGGACCATCGTGGGGGGCGAGATCGAACTCTTCGGTACGCAACCGGGCATCTACGAGCTGCTGGTCTCGGTCAAAGACCCGGATGCCGACCGTACGGTCCAGCGCTCTGCGATTTTCGGTATCGATTAACGACGGGAGCCCACCCGCTCCAGTTCTTCGAGTCGCTCATACACCCGAGCTGCAATTCGCGGATCCAGTTTGCTCATATGATTGGGGATCACCGTTGAATCGTAAAAGGAAAGGGGTTCAGAGAGGTCGACTCTCTCGATGGCCTGGGCAGAAGGCATGCCCTGTTTGCGCAGCTCCGCGAGCTGATCCCAGAGGCTGCTCAGGACTTTCTGAAAAGCGTGTATGTACGTGCGGTCGCGAAAAGGCTCTCCGTGGCCCGGCAGGACCAGGTCGAAGTCGAGTTCCTCCATCTTCTGCAGCGTGGCGATCCACTCGTCGATGTAGCCATCCCCCATGTAGGAGGGCATAGGCATCAACAGGTCACCTGTGAAGAGCATCCGCTCTTTGGGCAGGTAGACGATCACGTCGCCCCCGGTGTGGGCACGGCCCAGGAAAATGATTTCAATGGGACGCCCGTCGCGGTGGATGGTCAGCTTACGACTCAGGGTGATGTCGGGTGCAACCGGCCGGGTCTCGACAAGCGATTCCACGTGTGCTGTGGCCTTCTCGAGCACCGCCGCCAGTCTATCTCTCTCGTGGCTGTCGTCTGTCGTTGCCGCATTGGATTTGAGTCTCTCGATGGTTTCCCGCCACTGGTTCACCGAGTTGACAAAGATCGGATCCTCTTGAGGATTGTCCAGTAGCCTCTGCCGGGTGACCTCGTGCCCGACAATATTCACCCCGGCCGGAAAACCCTCGTTCCCGTGAACGTGATCAAAGTGAAAATGGGTGTTGATGAGAAACTCGAGGGGTTTGTCAGTCAGTTGCTTCACCGAGGAGACGAGGGCCTCCGCGGCAGCGGCTGTCACGTGTGAGTCCACCGCGATTGCGTCCGAGGAGGTGACAATGACCATGGCATTGCTGGAGGTGATCACCTTGCCCGTTCCCGACACGAAGTGGACTCCCGGGGCCACCTCCAGGAACCGGTGTGTCTTCGTTTCGAATACCTTGCCGGACTGGGCTTCCTGCGCCCGGATGCCAACGCCGGCACAAAATGCGATGAGAGCAAAACAGATTATGGACAATCGAAATCTTGCCTTGTTCTTCACAATCAGAAATCTCCTTCTGTTTCTAACTATCCCCCCATTTGCCACGTCTTGATGGCGTCGATGGGATGGAGCAGCATAACGATGTTCAGTGACAGGCTGTCTCGAATGGGCAACAGTAACACGGCTTCAACCCCCAGAAATGCCACCGCCGAGACCCACGCCGACAGCCCCATGGCCGCGGTGTAGCCCAAGGCGAAAGCGCCGATGTCGGCGACCGAATTCAAAACGCTGTCGCCATAGTAGTTCAGGGCAATCGTCGACTCCCGATAGGAGTCGATGACAAAGTTCGTGTTCTCAAAAACCTCCCAGAGTGCCTCGAAGAGAATCGCTATGAGCAGTCGGGCCGCCGGCCAGCGGGATCGAAAGACCAACCCCAGCAGAGCACAGACCAGTACCCCGTGCAGCATGTGGGTAAAGCTGTAGGGGTCCACCAGGTGCTGCGAGTTGTGCATGCTCCAGACGTCCCAGGACCACGGGCTCAGCTCGCCGCCCGGGCACCAGAGTCCGCGACCCATGGAGTACAGGCACAGCGCCGTCACCAGAACGACGCCCAGGGTTGCAGCCACGCTGCCGCGAGTCCAGCTGGAGGAGAGAGAAGATTCTGTCAGCGGGTTTTTCAGGCTGACGCTCACGCCTCCAGCCTCCAGGGAGCCCGGTAGGGCTTGGTGATCAGTGCGTTGGCCTCGGCATCGTCGATTACTTGCTCCCGCTCCGCGTCCCACCGGATCTGGCGCCCCACTTTCCAGGCAATGTTCATCAGGTGTCCGGGGTTGGACGAGTAGTGCCCGTTTTCGATGTCGGCAAACGGCCTCTTGCGCTCGCGAACAGCCCGGATGAAGCCCTCAACATGTTCCGGAGTCCCCGCTCCTTCCCCTTTGACCTTCTTGATCACCTGAGGTGATTTGAGTGTTCCCGGAAACTCCTCGGTCAGGGTGTAGCCGCTGCGGTCTATCGTCAGCGATGCATTGGCTCCGCAGAACATCTTGCCATGGGCTGCCGGCATGGTGGGGGCCTGCACACAGCCCCCCCGAAACGTGTACTGAAGGATGAAACCCTTTCGGGCCATGGGACCGGGCTCATACTCACAGATGGCTGAGAGAGTATCGGGCCACTCCGTGTTGGTTTCTTCAAAGCTGCGGAAGCCGCCGATCGCTGTCACCGTAGAGGGAGCGAGAACCTGCATGAACCAGTGAACGATGTCATAGTGATGCACGCCCCAGTCGAGCGGCCAGCCCCCGCCGTAATCGAAGAACCAGTAGTGGCGCAAAAAGCGGTTGGGATTGTAGGCAACCTGCGGGGACGGTCCCACCCAGAAATCCCAGTACTTCTCACCAAATTCGGGGGGTGGATCGGCATCCGGCGGAGCCCCAAAGCCCGGGTAGAAGTTATTGTAGTCCCAGGCCTTCACCTCTGAAATCTCACCCAGCTGCCCTGACTGAACGATTTCGGCCGCCTCGCGGTAGTGCTTCCAGCTCCGCTGCTGGGTTCCAAACTGCACAATCCGATCGTATTTCCGGGCGGCTACGACGGCGGCACGCCCTTCTGCGATGGAGGTCCCGACGGGCTTCTCCAGATAGACATCTTTCCCGGCCTGGCAGGCATGCACCGTGGGTAAGACATGCCAGTGATCATTGGTCGCCACGATGACCGCGTCGATGTCCGGGTTCTCCAGCAGCTCCCGATAGTCACGGTATGTCGCCACCCCGGGGGTTCCCGTCGCCTCGACGCCCAGATTCAGTCGTTCTTCATTCAAGTCGCACACTGCGACAACACGAGCCCCTTCCGCCTTCTGGTGTAAGCCCATGACGCCGCGTCCGCGGTTCCCGCATGACGCCGCGTCCGCGGTTCCCGCATCCAATCAAACCGACATGGACCGTGTCATTGGGGCCTGGTCTCAGAGAGGGTGCCCCTTTCGCTCTCGTTCGCCCGGCCCATACAGCCGCAGCGGTGGTTCCCAGAAACTCTCGCCGGTTCTTCTTCCTCTCCATACGGACCTCCATTCGTTGTGGTCAGTATCATAAAGGATTGTCCCGGGATCATCGTCCCTGGCCGGATACCCCGCCGTATCGTGGGCCACGATCTGATTGAGAACTATAAGGCCGACTTCGGCGGCAAGAACCAGATGTACGCGGCCCCTCTCAGCATGAATTTCGCAAGTTGGACTACCCGGCGTTCACTCGCTCTCTCTCGGCGCTCGCTGGCCTGGCGGCGCACTACCCCTGATCAGAAGCAGCGCATAAACTGCCACTTCTCCGTGATCCAGACATCTTTTTAAGTGATGGCCGCCCGCATTTCGGAGCGAGCCCAGGGGAGTGAGGGATGAAAAGAAGTATCAGCAGGGTTCTCAGATGGGTGTTCAACCCAGCGCGTGACACCATGATCGAGGATCAGATCAGAAAAAACGCAGAAGCGCTCGAGATGAAGCGCCTCGCGGCCAATTCCGTTCCCGCTTAGCCACGCTGGGCGTTGGCGGCGACTAATGCGAACGTTGAGGTCCGATCGGAATGATGACCCCATGCTGCAGATGCTGTCGGTTAGACGCCTGAAGTCCGGATTTTGATCTCCGAAGTGAGACTCCGATGCACCGGACACAGGGTGGCAATCTGGAGAAGCCGGCTTCGCTGGACGTCATCGAGATCCCCAAGCAGGCGAATCTGGCTATGAATCTCGTCAAGCATGCCCTTTTCTGTTTCGCAATCCTCACAGTCGCTGGCGTGGATCCGGCCGTGGCGAAGCCGCACTTCGACACTCTCTAGTAGTGCAAGTTTCAAGGATGCAGCAAAGGCGCAACTTGGGATCAGCCGACCACAGAGTCAGCGTGTCGACACCCTGCGAGAAAGTTGGTCCACTCGGGTTCAAGGGCCGTGCCGGTCGGAAGGTCACATGTTTCTCAATAGCCCCGAGGATGCTGATGCGACGCATTCGTTACGCAGTTGCCACCAGTCTGGACGGTTACATCGCCGGGCCTCAGGGGGAAACCGACTGGATCACAATGGATCCAGATATCGACTTCAAAGCGATCATCAGTGAGTTCGACACGATTCTCGTTGGGAGCCGTACCTACCAAGGAATGGTCCAGGGAGGGCAGGCCGGGAAGGTTTTCGGCATGAAGACCTTCGTTTTTTCACGGACACTGCAGCAGCCAGACTACCCTGAGGTGACGATCCTGGCTGACGAATCGACCGAGATTCTGCCGGCCCTGTGCGCGGAGACGGGAAAGGATATCTGGCTGTGCGGTGGCAGCATACTCTTTAGAAGCCTTCTCGATGCCGGGCTTGTCGACACGGTGGAAATCGGGGTCATCCCGATACTGCTCGGCAAGGTTTCAGGTTCGCCGGCTGAGTTCAACACCTGGTAACCTCTTCCTGCTGTTGGCACTGAGCCTGCCAGTACTGGACGCTGAAATAATCCTCCGGGTCCTGCCAGGTAGCGCGCAGGAGAAAGCCGCTTTGAGCGGCGAGATGTCGAGCTTTCGGGATCGTGTATTTGTGGCAGTTTTCGGTGTGGATCAGCTCACCTTCCGCCAATTCGACAGTTTCCCCTCTCACGGAAATGCTCTGAGCCTGTTTCGATCGTAGATAGAGTTCAATTCTCTCTCGGTCTGAGTTGTAACGGACTTCATGGTCGAAGCCGTCCGGCTCCAGATCCGCACCAAGCTCACGATGCATCCGTTCCAGCAGGTTCAGGTTGAAGGCTGCCGTCAATCCTGCGGCGTCATCGTATGCCGCTTTCAGAATCGCAGGATCCTTGACGAGATCCATGCCAATCAAAAGCGCTCCCCCTTCACCGACCAGACTGCGAACTATTTCCAGAAACAGCCTCGCCGCGGCGTCGTTCATGTTACCGATCGTAGAACCTGGGAAATAGGCAATCGTACGTCGAAACGAGGTAGGCGATTCTGGCAGAACAAGTGGCGCAAAGTAATCTGCCACCAAGGGGATCACCTGAATCCCCGGGTAGTCTGCAGCCAACTGAGCAGAAGCAGCCAGCAAGTGACTGCGGGAGATGTCGACAGGGATATAGATGGAAGGTTCTTCCAATGCATCCAGGAGGATTCTGGTCTTGAGGCTGTTCCCGCTGCCGAACTCGATGAGCCTGATCTCGGGACCCATCCAATTCGACATCTCCTCGACACTATGATTCATGATCTCCAACTCAGCCCTGGTCAGGTAGTATTCAGGGAGTTCACAGATCTGCTCGAACAGCCGCGAACCTGTAGCGTCGTAGAAATACTTACAGTGAAGTCGCTTCGGCGTGGAGCGGAGTCCATCCAACACGTCTTCCAGAAACCGATCGGCGCTGGCTGTGACCTCCACTTGTTGCATGACTAGCGGCCCGTGATGGATCTCTGTTAGTTACTCCTTGCCAGGCGAATCCCTGAAACTTCAGACATATCCATGGTGTTTGCCTCCCTCCTACAAGTACTCTATCGCGGCTCGAGGTGGTCAGGAAACCAGCACGTTCGTGGATCCGACCGAGAGTCGCTGATTCTGGAAAGTAATTGACCTGTTTGCAGTTGGGATCCTATTCTTTTTCTGGGAGGGAAACTACTGTCATGAACTGCCGTCTTTTGAGCTCGGTTCTGGTCTCTGTACTCTTGAGTGGCCTCGGCATTTACGGCATGCAGGAAGCGAGAGAAGCAGCCTGGCTCGGTGTTGCTCTGCCGTCGCCTGGCATGAACACGCCGGAGAGCGTCTACCGAACGGGAGTGTTTCCCCCCATGCCGGTCCTGGCTTCCCAGGGGCGCGAGGCCAGCGCCGATATCAAGGGAAGGGAGATCTTTCAATATGTCCACGATCTGGCCGCCATCTCAGAGCAGACGCGCAAGGCTGGAGAGCCGCTCTGGGGACGCATTCCTGGCCGACTGGGCGACCGTCTGACAACCCATTACATCAAGTCCAGGCTCGACGAATTCGGGCTCCGAGACGTGCGTATCGATGAGGTGCCGATGCCGCCCGTGTGGTGGCCGTCGGCATGGCAGGTCACGCTGCTTGGCAATCCTGTGTACGGTGCCGCGACCCGGGACTACGTGTTCCAGACGGCTATGCCCCAACCGCCGAGTCCACCGACCGGTCCGGGCGGTACGGATGCCGAGCTGGCCTATGCCGGTTATGGCCGCGACGCGGATCTCATTGGCAAGGATTTCAAGAACAAGGTGGCGGTGATCCGCGCACGTCCCCTGCCGGGTGCGTTCTCGACCGGGGACGGCGTCGCCGAGAAGCTGGCCTCCAGAGGTGCCGTCGGCCTGATCGCCATCATGGATTGGGCGGTAGATCTGCAGCTCTACCTCGACCTGCTTTTGTTGGGAAGCGACAAGATGACCGTCTTCGCCGTCTCACACGCCGAAGGGAGCTTCCTCGAGAACGTATTGACGGAGGCCGAGGGCGTCGCGCCCCCAAGAGTCAGAATTCGGTTGGACAGTGAAATGAGCAGCGATTTGCGCACCCACAATGTCGTCGGGGTGATCCGGGGCCACGGCCGCGAGTACGTCATCGTCAATGCCCATCATGACGCTTACTTCTACGGGGCCAATGACAATGCCAGCGGCGTCGCCACCCTGCTGGCACTGGCCCGGCATATGGGGTCTCGCAAAACGCCGCCACGGCACAATTACATCTTCGTCGCCACCGGGTCGCACCACAACGGTCATGCCGGCGCCGCGTATTTCATCGAAAACAACAAGGAGATCTTGGATCGGTCCCTGATCGTGCTCAACGCAGAGCACACCGCATCTCTCCTGGAGATCGAGTATCCCAGGCTCAAGGCCGCCTGGGGATCCAAGGGCGGAGTCCTGGTTGCCAATACCGAAACCCCGAAGTTCACGAGCCTCCTGCCCGGGAACCCTCTGCTCCTGGATCTTTTTCGCGATGCCGTTCATCGCTACGGAGTGACGACTCTTTCTGAGACCTGGACCGCTGCGCCCGGCGATGCATCAACCTATCATCGGGCGGGGTATCCGGTTGTCCAATTGATCGAAGTGGGAAAGTGGTACCACACGACGGCCGATATCCCCGCCGCCGTCTCGGTGCCGGGCCTGGAGCGCACCGCACGCGCTTTCGCCGATTTCCTGGCGGATATCGACCTGCGATCCCGACAGGAGATCTGGGGGTTATCCGAAACAAATCCCTGACAGACCATCCGACAGCAAACGCTCAGTGCAGTCGGTCGTCCGGGTTACTTCTGATGCACTTCCAGTTGATGAATTCCTCGTAGCTTGGTGCCGTGCTGCAGCACCGCTTCGATGTTCGTATCGCCCTGGGGCAGCTCCACTCCGTTGAAAGAACAGGTCGCGGCTCCGGCTTTAATCTGCTGTACCAGTGCCGTGGCCCCTATCTGGAGCCGGGCGCTCCCCGGCTCTGACTCGGGATCGAAGCGTAAGAAGAGGTCGTAGGCTGCCGCCCGGGTCATATGAACCTCCCAGTGGCCGGAGGAGCCACGCTGCCACCCGGCTGCAAAGTTGGGGTTGGAGCGCCAGTCCTGGCGGGTCAGGACGGTCGGGTTCTCTGCGGCTGAGCCGATGTGGATTCGTGGCGGCGCGTAATTGTCGGGCCGAGAGCTGCTGACGGAATCGAACCAGGAGTCATAGGCGGTTTTCATCTGTAGAAGGATCTCGGGGCGGCGCCCGGCGAGATTGTGCTTTTCCAGCGGATCCTCTTGCATATCATAAAGCTCGAATTCCGGACTGGAGGACAGCGTTTCACTGTGGAATCCACTGGGATTGAGCAACTTCCATCGTTGAGTGCGGGCTGCAAAGTTGTGGTAGCGCTGTGGAAGATTCCCACGGTGGCTCTGGACCACAATCGTGCGGTCGGGCCAGTCAAGCGTCTCTCCCTCGAGGAGTGGCAGGAGGCTCCTGCCGTCGACTTTCAGCCCTGGGGGCAACGGGACCCCGGCCGCCTCCAGCAACGTGGGCATAACGTCGATGTGGGCGGCGATCCGGTCAGAAGAAGTGGGGGTAAGACGGGCAGGCCAGCGGACCCAGAAAGGCGAGCGGATCCCCCCCTCGTAGACTTCGCTCTTCATCCCCCGCATCCCGGCCACATAACGACGAGTGTTGGGACCATTGTCTACCATGAAGACGATGATCGTGTTGTCGGTAAGGCCGAGCTCCTGCAACCTGTCGATGAGGCGTCCCACGTTCTCGTCGATGTTGGTGACCATGGCGAAGATCCGGTTGAGCCGGTCGCTGTCCCATTCCCGGGGCAAGACGTGCCCTTCGAGCTGCGGAAACCGGGATGGACTCAAATCCTGCGCCCGGTAGTACTCGTAGAGCTGGGTAGGCACATCGTGAAAGGGAAAGTGGGGAGTGTTGGTGGGAAGGTATGCCAGAAAAGGCCTTCCCGCACCCTGGTTTTGGGCGATCCATTTCAGGGCCGATTCGAAGTAGACATCCGCACAGTAGCCCCTCGTTTGGATCGGCTGGCCGTTGTGGAAGAGCACGGCGTCCGTGTACCTGTTTTCTCCTCCCGGCGGGTCCGAGGGTTGACCGATTCCGCCGCCGCGGTGGACCAATGCCTCCTCGAATCCCTGGTCCTGAGGTCGCATCGGATAGTTGTCCCCCAGATGCCACTTGCCAAATATCCCGGTCGCGTATCCGGCCTTTTTCAGGATTTCTGCCAGTGTTTCTTCCTCTGGGTCCAGCATGGCCCGCCCTAACCACGTATCGACAACCCGGGTGCGGTAGTTATAACGCCCGGTCATCAGGCTGGCCCTAGTGGGGGCACAGACCGGACTGACGTAAAAGGACTCCATTCTGGCGCTGCCGCTCGCTAGTCGGTCGAGATGAGGAGTCCGAATGAGAGGGTTTCCAGTGACGCCCAGATCCCCATAACCCTGATCGTCGGTCATGATGAGCACGATGTTGGGAGGATCGGCTTCAGACCGGTTTGTCTCTTGGCATCCCGCCCACAGAACGATCGCTGCCGGAAGCAAGACAACGGCTAAGCTCTTCATGTTGGACATCCAGGTCAAGTATATCGGACAGGCTCATCGCAACCGGCTTTCGCCGCCTTCTCCTGTTGTCTTATGTAGCAGCCCGTGCTGGAAGTCCCACAACCTGCTAAACAACTCGAATACAATACTGATCAGCGCCGACTTTGTTGGGTCAATAGAATTGCCCGAGGAATCGCTCGATGAGACGAACTTTCCAATTCCTGCTGGCTGTCACCCTGGTGTCGTTCGCCGGAAGAGGCTTTCCGGCCGAACTGGTTTATGATCCGCTGGCGCTTTCCAGTCTGGGCCACCCCGAGACACTGGACTTCACGGTCAACGACGAGAAACGAGAGCGCGAGATTCCCCTTCGCGTCTATTCCCCGGGAGACCGAACACCCGCACCTGTCGTCCTCTTTAGCCATGGCCTGGGCGGCTCCCGGGAGGGGAATGCCTACATGGGTCGGCACTGGGCCGGACGTGGCTACCTGGTCGTGTTTGTCCAGCATCCGGGGAGCGATACCTCTGTCTGGCAGAACACCCCTTTGAAAGAGCGCATGGCTGCCATGAAGCAGGCGGCGAGCCTACGCAATTTCCTGCTCCGGGTGCAAGACGTAGCAAGCGTACTCGATCAGCTCGGGGACTGGAGCCGGACCGACGATCATGCTCTGGCGGGACGGATAGATCTGGAACGGGTTGGAATGTCAGGACATTCCTTCGGTGCGGTGACCACCCAGGCGGTCAGCGGCCAGAGGACTGTGCTTGGCCGGGCCACATACGCCGACTCCCGAATTCAGGCGGTCATCGCGTTCAGCCCGAGCAGCCCCCGACTTGGAAGTGCGAAACGGGCCTTTGGCGGTGTGCACATTCCATGGATGCTGATGACCGGCACCAAGGATCTCGCCGTGATCGGGCAGGCCGGCCTGGAGTCTCGCCTTGCCGTGTATCCCGCCTTGCCGCCCGGGGGGAAGTACGAGCTGGTCCTGGACCGGGCCGAACACTCCGCCTTCACCGAGCGCCCACTTCCCGGAGACACGGAGAAGCGAAACCCAAATCACCACCGGGTCATACTCGCCTTGAGTACGGCGTTTTGGGATACCTGGCTGCGGCAGGATGCTGGGGCAAAAGCCTGGCTCGACGGCGACGGTCCGCGCTCCGTGATGGAGAAGGCGGATCGGTGGCAAACCAAGTGACATGACAGGCCCCGCCCCAGCCAGCTGAGTGGATGCGAGTACTAAGCCAGCAGTTCTTCAATGACCTGGCCGCCGAACTGGGACAGCTGCTTGAATCGGCCCCCGTGGAAGTAGGTCAGCTTGTTGTCGTCCAGGCCCAGAAGCCTCAGAATCGTCACGTGGACGTCACGGATATGATGGACATTCTCAACAGCCTGGGCGCCCAGGTCGTCCGTGGCGCCAACCGTATGACCGGCGTTGACTCCACCTCCCGCCAACCAGATGGTCATGGCCCTGGCGTTGTGATCACGGCCGTAGGCGATACCACCGCGGATGCCGTTGTCCGGGCTTCTGCCAAACTCGCCACACCACACGATTAGAGTCTCGTCCAGAAGGCCCCGCTGCTTGAGATCAGTAAGGAGCGCAGCCATCGGCTTGTCAACAGAATGGATCAATGTTCCGTGGGCTTTCTCGATGTAGTCGTGCGAATCCCAGGTGCCGGCATAGAGTTGCACGAAACGCACTCCCTGCTCTACCAGGCGTCGGGCCAGGAGGCATTTTCGCCCAAATGCGTCGGTACCCTCCTCGTCCACTCCGTACATGTCTCTGGTCTGGGCACTTTCCGACTCAATGTCCAGAATCTCCGGTACCTCCATTTGCATTCGAAACGCCAGTTCGTAGTTCACCATGCGTGCTGACAACTTCTGGTGCCAGGGATGGCGTGTTCGATGGCTGGCGTTGAGCTCGGCCAACAGGTCCAGGTTCTCTCGCTGGTGCTCGGGCGTGACGCCCTCGATCGGGCGCAAATTGAGCAGAGGGGATCCTTTGGCGCGCAGGGCAGTTCCCTGGTAGTGGGTGGGGAGAAATCCGCTACCCCAGTTGGGAGCACCTCCTTGCGGGTAGAAGACTTCGGGCAGCACCACGAATCCTGGCAGATTCTGATTGAGTCTACCCAGGCCGTAAGTAACCCACGCCCCCAGGGCAGGATCGCCGCCAAATCGATTGCCGGTACAGGGAGTACTTCGCTATGTCGCCTTTCGAATGGAGTAGGAATCGACCAGGTCACGGTTCTGTTGGAGTTCTAGTACCCTAGAGGGAAGATGCAAGAATCCAACATAACCCTCCGCCTGTTTCTGATAGTACTGATCTGGTTTTCTCCAGGGCTGGCAGCCAGGCCAATCGATCTTTCCGAGTTGCCAGGCACGGTCACATCCGTGGTTTTCTTCGACTATCTGGCGGAGCAAAACTCCGAGTCGCTACAAGCCTTCCAGAATCAGATCATCAAGGCTACGGGATGGGAAAAGGAATTGGAGCAGCTTGTTCTTCTTGACGGAAATCGATCTCTCTACAGAGGCAAGCCAGTTAGTACTCGCGAAGTTCTCTTCAAAAAAGGGGCCGCTCGGGACTCTGGGACTCTTGCATGGCGCCTTTTCCAAGAAGACCCGACGGGCAGTGAAACTGAGTCATCAAACTGATGAAGGAACGAGACTTTCGTGTTGTTCAAAGGGGCGAAGGGAAAGTCGTTTTTGGCTCCACAGAAGCGGTCGATCTTTATCTCGAAACTGGTGACCCCCTGGAACCGGAGACTCTGAATACTCTTCGGGTTCTGAAGTCGAAGAGTCCTGTCTTTGGATGGATGCGGAAAGGCTGGTTGGGCAAGCATGTCCCCAAGGACTTCCTCCTCGTCCCCGAACCCGAATGGAGCTTCATCTGGGCCCGGGATCAGATCAGCGAGCAGAGCTTTACAGCCTCGCTGGGTTCTTCTCTTCAGTTCCATCTCACCGTATCAACATCCCACCCGACGGCTTCGCGGGTTCTCCGGGATGAACTGCAGGACTCCTTCTTTTCCTTGACTCAACGAGAGGAAGAGGACCTGAAGGCAGCACTTGGGAGTGTCAGCATTTCTCGAGCCGACAGCCAGTTGAATCTGGATCTTGAACTCACTGACCCGGTACTCAGGTTCCTGGGCAAGAAGAATGGCTTCAACGGAGCCTTAAATTGGGAGATTCAATCGGGCGGACGGGAGGGCTGGCAGAAGGTCGGAGACATTCTGGCTGCCGCCGGGATCAAGGGCGGCGACAAGGTCGCGGACGTCGGTGCGGGCGGTGGATTCCTCAGTGCCCGCCTGGCCCGCGTCGTCGGAAACCAGGGTCGAGTTTGGGCGGTCGATATCAATTCTAAGACTCTCGAAAGAGTTCGCAGGAGGGCTGAGTTGGCGCCCTATCCCCAACTGAAAGCAGTACTGGGGGAAGTCGATGATCCAGGCTTGCCGGCGGGAGAATTTGACGCGATTACCGTCGTCAACGCCTATCACGAAATGGAAGAGCACGGGGCCATGCTGGGTCACTTTCGGGAGGCCCTGAAATCAGGAGGTAGGCTGGTTGTCGTTGAAGCCTGGAACGCGGAATGTGGTAGTAACCCGCGGGGAGACCAGGTTAAGGATCACGTCCTCTCTCCGGATCTGGTTGAGAGTGAACTAGAGATGGCGGGTTTTCAGATTCATTCGCGGAAAGACAATTTCACTGAACGAGGAGAGTGGAGGAAGGAAAGTCTGGTCGTTGCCGTTCGGCCTTAGAGGCCCCTTCCAGATGGCGAGGAGCTACGACGGAAGGTCATACCCACTTCGACCGCCTGATTCTGGGCGATTTCGAGGTACTGATCCAGGACGATGGTCACATGCCGATCGTCTTGGCTCGCCTTAGAAGCGATCTGGCGGTTGGCCACAGCGACAGTGGCGTCCTGGAGTTTCGCCCCAGTTGGAAGCTCCAGCCTCAGTACCTTCAAATCCAGTTTTCCCCATTTCACCTCGATGCGATTGGTCTGTCCCCCGGAAGAGCGCTTCTGGACCAGACTGCCCCAGCCTTCGGCAGCTGTGAAGAAAGCTTTGAAGTCCTCGGGAGTCAGTCTCGGGGCAAAGCCGATCTTGCCTTTTGAAGCGTCACATACGAAGCCGGTTACTGCCAGCAGGCAGCCCCAGGAAGCCATCGCTCGCGAATAGTGATCGCCGCACTCGACCAGATTCCATGGGTTATGTTTGGTGGGGTTGTAGCGATCATGAATGGCGCGCACAATCGCCAGACCTTCCGTGAGTTTGCCTTCATAGATCATCTGGGCGGTAACCTGAAACTCGATGCCGGTCCAGACGCGGTCCCGGTAGCGCAGCGATTCGGTGCCCGCGTACTGCTTCTTCGGCCACGTGCAGAGGAGCAGGCCGGCCTCCCCGGGATCGGCAAATTGCATCCCCGGACGAGACTCACGGGCCAGTTCGACATCGGGGGCCCAGTTGTATTTCCAGATCGCCTCCAGCGCCATACGCACCTGCTGCCTGGGATAGAGGTAGCCCAGGTTCAGATAGTGTGACCAGGTCTGGCCGATCAGTTGATCAGAGAGACATCCGTCAGCGTATTGCCCCTCCGGGTGCTTCTCGAGATCCACTTCCTGGATGAAGTACTCGCCATTGAACAGTCGCTCGACAGTCAGTTGGCGGCCGGACTCGTAGAGACGATGACACTCCCCGGCAAACGTCTTCTCTCCTACCACCCGAGCCATGACTTGCCCGGCCCGCAGGGCCGCCAGATAAAGAAACCCAACCATGGTATTGGCACTAAAGAGAAAGCCGTCATAGGTGCTCGGCTGGGGACCCTCTATCAAACCGTCGGCATTGACGTCCTGCTTGATCAGAAACTCGAGGGCGGCGCGGATTTGCGGCCAGTGGTCGCGCAAGAAGCTGTCATCCACCGAGAGTTGATGCTCGCGCAAGGCCATCAGGACGTTTGCGGCCTGGCCATCGGCAGCCCATTCCGGGCCATCGCCTCCCCGCCACAGCTCCCGATACTTCCATCCTTTGCCCCGGAAGCGAATCATGCCTGATTCGGCCACGAAGCCCTCCTGGGGATCAAAGGTCTGCATCGCCAGCACCGAACGCTGCAGCTCAGGGAACAACCGGGCCATGGCCTGCTCATAGTGCCAGACATGATTGCAGGTGCCGGGGCAACAGCCTACGCCTTCAAAACCCCAAAACCGTCCGTTGCTCCACCACTGGCAAGTTTCTGTGGCCAGGGTTGAGACCTGCATAGCGATGCGCTGGGCAAACCAGTAGGGCAGGGTGGTGTCGAAGTAGGTGTCAAGGAAGAGGTGAGTGTGGCGATCCAGGCGCTCGAAATTTTCCGCCAGGTAGCCAGCCACTGCCAGCGACGAGCCGTACCAGTTGGCGTACATATTGCCGACCCGTCGCCCCTTCCCTCCGGGCGAGCCAGGGGGTACAAAACGATTGTCCTGTCTCCGGTTGGGGAAATGCCAGGTCAGCAGGAAGGTCACATCGCGCTCTTCTCCCGCTTGCAGCCGAAAACTGGAGGCGATTGCCCCGCACAGTTTTTCGCCCAGTGGCAATTGTGCTCCCGGCCGCATATCGAGTTTTCCGTCCTCGCTGAGATCAGCCATGAAGGCTGTCTTCGATCCCCAGTTGGCTGTGACGCTTGCCTGGGATTCCAGAACCGAGAGGGCCATGTTGCCGAACTGTGGATGGTCCCGGGGCAAAGGCGAGCGCTCGGGCGACCTGTCAGTAAGATCCATCTGAACTGACGTCAGGCCGGCGTGTCGCACTGCGAGGTTACGGCTGTCTGCACCGCTTCGGTCTTCCCAGTCCAGGCAAACGGCATTCTGCAACCAGCCTGCGACCGAGACTTCCATCGCTTCACTCGCCGTGCTCTTGACTGTAAAGCGCAAAACCGTAGCCGGATGGGCGGAATCCCTGCCATTCAGGGGAATAAAGGGAGAGAACACCTCCAGCTGTACATCCACCGGCCACGCTGATTCCGCTCTGTTTCGATACTCGATCGTTGCGATCGGATACTCACCGAAAAAGCGGATGTCATTGAAGTCTTCACGATCGAGCGTTCGGACCACTGACCCTGCCCCATCGAGCTTGACCCGGATGGCGAAACCCTGGTCGATATGGCTGGCCGGCCGATAGGTCCGGTAGCCCGATTGGTGTTCTCCCAGAGGTGTGCTGATGACGTGATCAGGCCGTGGCACGCTGGTCTTGTAGGCGTTGTTGGCGATCCACCAGCGGGCCAGGGTGCCGTCGCCCCGCACGTAGAGTTGTCCTGCACAGATGCCGCCGCAGGGCATGCCAATGGTTTCCAGCTCTTTGCCCTGGTAGGCCTTGCGATCTCCCCGGGCGAATAGCGTCTTGACCCATTCGGGGTCTAGATTCTTGTCGGCGGGTACGGAGTGCCCGGCCGCCGGCTCTCCTGCCCCGGCCGCAGGCAGCCCCGGATTCATCAGAAACGACGCCGATGCGGCAGCCGCCCCCTTCAAGAGAAGGCGGCGGTCCATGCTAGGTATGCTGTTGCAGTCCGCAGAGCAGCAGTCGTTTTGCTGTTCGACGGTTTTGCGAGTCTCAGGAAAGGTTGGGGGTTGCTTCTTTCGAGCCGTCAGGGGTTTCCTCCGCTACACCGTTCTCCGACTGACCTCAATCTTACTCCCCCCCACTGTTCCAAGGGAAAGCCGCCGAGCTGCTCCAGCCGGTGGGCACATTGCAAACTGCTAATATTTTAGCATTCCTGTGCATTATCTCTAAGTTTGGGCAAAGCCCTCTATCCCTGTCCCCGACGGAGCACGACCGGGCGGAGGCTTGGAGTGGGCTCTTTGGCGTACTATCTGGAAGCAGACGACAGATAGCGGACTTATTTGGAAACCGGACAATCAATAGTTGTGCCTACCTGACCCTATGGCTTTGAACCTGAACTCACTCTGCTTCGCTGCGAGTACAGCATGATCTTCCGGATCAAACAGTGTTGGTGGCTGGCCCTGCTGGTCACACTTGCCTGGTCCTGGTTCAATACGTTGATCGGCGGCTGGGCCCAGGTGCCTGGGGATGCACCGGGGCTTGTGTGGCAGATCATGTTGGGCCTGCTCGGTGCAGTCTCGGCACTGCTGCTCGATGGTGTGCTGCATGAGGGCCTGAAACGGTTTCTAGGGAAGGGCTACGTGGCGGCATTTGAGCGCTATACACGGGAAATCTTAGACGGCATGGCGTGGCCTGCCTATCTAACAGGTGGCCCGATGGCGGCCCTGGGGGAAGAGCCTTTTTTCAGAGGCTTCGTCCTCCGGTCTTTTGACAATCCCGCGGCCGGGATCGCAGTGGCGGCGATCTTGTTCGCGTCCTGCCACTGGCTGCGCTTGGCTTACCTCGGATTCTGGCTGTGGGCGATGTGGGAAGGGATCTTCTTCGGACTGCTGTTTGTCTTTACCCGATCCCTGCTCGTTCCAGTGATCGCTCACGGGGTGCATGACGTGGTCGCCTATCGGGTTTTGCAGGCACTGGTGAGAAGGGACGAATGAACTGGTTCGTAAGGCGGAGAAACCTCTTAGAAACCTTTTATCTGCAGGCTTGTATGCTAGCTTACAAAACGGTCCCGGCATGAAAGTCAGCGTTTGCAAACTGGGTTTGAATGGCTTAGGCTGAACCAAGAGCCCTCTCGAAACTCAGCTTGCGGAGAAAGGTAGGAAATGTCTGCGAAGAAGTATTTGGTAAACGAGCGCGTTCGGCGCCGGATTCGGCGGATTCGGCTTCAACGTAACATCAAGATGACCGTGCTGGCCGAGAAGTTGCGAATGCCGATCAGCTCCTATGCCTCGATGGAGACGGGGCAGTGTCGAATCAGCCTGGATCATCTTTACCGGATTCTGGGCGCACTAGACACGGACATCGGCGAAGTCTGGCCAACCATGAACCCGGGTGCCGGCTGTCAAAGCCGCCTCTACTTACGCCGTCTTCAAGAGTTTCGCCTCAACGAGTTGGTTTCACTCAGCGGCGCCGAGGGTGGAGCCATCTTCCACCTGCGCGAGTCGCGGTGTCAGGTTCTTTTCCACGAGAACCTGAGCGACTTCCTGATCGACCGCCTGGCAATGTACCTCGAAAGCGATCTCGCGTACAGCGCTGGGACCTTGCTCAGCCGACGGGACGGCGGTGACTCGCTTCACGTTTTTCTGAAGGCCCAGAGCTGCCCTCAGTATGTGATGCGGCTGGCCGAGAAATATCTGCTGCTTTGGGCCCGTCTAGTCCGCAAGGACGGGTTACTTGAGCGTGCGAACCAGAGCTAACTCAAGTCCCGAGAGAAAGCGCAAATCATAGCGCCCGCAGAAGAGATAGCTCTTGAGCCGGATCAAGTAATACGAGAGTAGAAACACACCCACCAGGCAAAGCGCTTTCGGCCTGAAGTCTCTCAACCTCAAAACGGAAAGCACATCTCTCTTCAGAGATTCCGAATACTCGATAAACAGGTGCTGGCGGTCGGAATGGTTGGCCATCAGTGTCTTGACATCGGGAGTCTCGAGCAGCTGCAGGATCTGGGCAAGCTCAAGCTCGGCGGCTTCGAGCCGCCGGCGTTCAGCTTCGTTCCATTCCAGCCTCACCAGCTCGTAATAAGCGATTACCAGGCCGAGCGCGAGCACCAGGAAGGCAATATAGACATAGACCCCCGTCAGATCTGAGCCCATCAAGTTCTCTCGAAGAGACGCCGGAGGAGGATCGACATCGACTGAATGAACGAACTCTCTACTCGCACCATCGTGGCGGAATCAGCCGCAACGATCATCGGATCATACCGCCAGAACCCAACCACCAGGGTGCTCAGCGCCAGCATATAGATACCGGGAACGAGGCTTTGAAACGACTGAGGCGCAAGGGCCTGGCTAAAGTACTCGAGAAAGTTGAGCGACTGCAGACCAACCATAATTCCGAGCCCGAGCATGAGAAAGTGAAGGTTATTTCCCAGTCTGATCCCGCGATTCTGGATCGCCGAAAGGTACACCAGGAGACACGCTACAACTTGTGCCGGCAGAGTCATCATGTGGAATCGCAAGTATGCCGATTCCCCCTCCATCGCCCACACCTTCCAGATGATTGGGATGGAGACGAGAACGGTGAATGCCAGAGCCCAAAGGATTCGGGATGTGGCGGACTCTCTCCGGGCGATTGTCAGGTAGATGCTAAGAAGAAGCAGGAGCTGCCAAAACGGAATTGCCAGATTCGGGATGTGATAGGCGTGGAAGTACACCGAACTATCGACACCATAGAGGGAGAGAATCACAACTTTCACAACGGAAGCCACAAGCGACCAGATTGCATAACCAAAAAGGAAGGGGTAGGCGGAAAGAAAAGCTCCCTTCCAACCCCTCCACAGAAGCAGGGCAAAGAGTAAGAAGTTGATCGCCCAAAAGACGTAGCCCATCAACTAAAGCATACTCGCACTACTCACCCAACTCCAGCCACACGGACCCGATCAATTGCTTTCGAGGGTTTCGAAAGAGATCGCACGTTCGTTGCGACTTTCTCGAAATAGCTCGCCAGGAAACCGCACCACCCGTAAGTTTCCAGACGTACTTCCGAGACGTTTCAGCTGACTAAGGAGTTAAGGCAATGGTGAGTTCCCTCTTGATTTATGGGTTGCGCTCGATCATAGGCCTGGGGCGAGACCACCATCAGACTGCAGCGAAGAATGAACCCGACTTCCCTACCAAGCGGGAAAAGGCGATAGCAGGCTCCGAGGAAGACTCCTGGCCGGGAAGGCTCTTAAGGCCCCAGAAAGAGCGGGGAAAGGTCATCGACGAGAGAGACTAGGGCCCTGGCCCAGGCTTATTTAAGGGGCAGTATCTCACGACTTCCGCAACCTATGCGCAAACTGGAGAGCCCTTCTGCGCACAGGCCCTCGCGATGAACTGAGGCGGGCTTCAAGCTTAGACCCTTAAGTGTGGAATACGCCATATGCGCAGAGGTTTGCGTGATTATGTGTTCGATTGAGAAGGGTCCCACTCTCCACCGCCTGAAGGCGGTGGATTCGACATGCGACTGAAGTCGCCTAAAGACCTCGCTTCGCTCGCAGGCTGACTACTCAGTGACCCGAAAATCGTCGTCTCGGGTCTCGACATCTTGGGTTTCGATATACTCTGCAACCATCGTATCGTTCACATTCCCAGTCGTCGCCACGAAGTACTCTCGTGCCCAAAGATGTCGTCCCCAAAACTCCTTGCGCAACTTGCGGTGATCTTGCAGTAGATGATGCGACGTTTTCCCTTTGATCGCCTGCATCACTCGGCTCGGCGCCAATCTCGGCGGCACATCCAACAACAAATGCACATGATCGGGTCGCACATGCCCCTTCACGATCTCGATATCCAACGATCGGCAAATCTCTCGCGTCAGGTCCCGCACCTCTTTCCCGATCTCTCCTCGCAGAGCCGGCTTGCGGTACTTGGTGATGAACACAAAGTGATATCTCAGCCGATACACTGCATGCGAACTTTTCCGATACTCAGACACCTCCGCAGTGTACCCCCAAGCCTCCTGAAGGCTTCGCCTAAAGGCGAGGGGGTTCACCCATCCCAGAGTGGGACCCTAACCCGGATTATGCAAGAACCGTAATCCGCTGTTGAAAAAGGGCTCGAGAAGTGGCCCAACTCGGAAGCGGGCAGTTGTGACAGGCGGATTTGCGAAGAATATCGGTTGGCGAGGCGTTTGAGTGGTTGGGGGAGTGAATTTCAGACAGATCTGGGCCTGGATGAGTGTCGGAAGCGGTTTTTCGGGGAACTGGGAGAAGCTAGCTGGAGTTCAGGCGACTCAAGACGAGGTGAAAGAGGGGTTGTTCGGGAAAGGCTGAGGAAAGATGGACCCAGATGCGTCGAGTGGTTTGTCGGATCCGGGCCCCGATCTTGAGGACACGACGACGTAAGGTTTCGATTTCGAGCTTGTGCCAGGCCGATACCCGAATGGGGGTTCCGTGCAGATAGTCGCGCAGGCGCACGAACATCTGGTAAGCCAGTGCATGCAGGAGGAGTCGAAACTGGTTGGCCAGGAATCGATGACAGCTGAGTCGGTCCATGCTCAGATGATTCTTAAAGGCCTTGATGAAGTTCTCGGTCTGCCCTCGGTCGGTGTAGTGGTCATAAAGTGATTGGGAGCAGAGATCGTCCCGGTTGGTGACCACAAAGCGACGATTGATCCCGCGCTGATCGACCTCCACTTTGACAATGACGCGACGGGATCGATCCCAGCTCTTGGCTCGATAAAGAAACTCGTCAAACTGACGCTGTTTTTCCTCCCGCTCAACGAACCTTTCCCGAGTCGAATCCAGCAGGGGCTCGACCACTCGCTGCAGGCGAGGGTTGCGACTTAACCCAATGACATATTGGAGTTGATTCTCTTCACCTTCACAGAACTCGTAGAGCCGAGGCGTGGCAAAGCCGCTGTCGGCCCGAATCTCAATCTCGACATCCGTCCCCACTGCTTGTCGGATGGCCTCCACGACGCGCTTCAGAATGGGCACGATGTGAGAGGCAGCCCCCTTGTTGCCAGGTCTCAACACGGCACAGACCAGGTCTCCCGTGGCGGCATCGAAGATCAGCAAAGGATGCAGAATGTGGTTTCGGTAATACCCGTGGTAGAAGGCGAACTCCTGTTGGCCGTGAGTGTGGTCGTCGGTACTGTCCAGATCCAGGATGATCTTGGCGGGACGTCTCTTCTTCAGGGAGCGCACATAACGGCGTAGCAGCCACCGGCTCAGACGCATCAGATCCTTCTTGGTGACGGAGTTCTCCAAGCGGGAGAAAGTCGGCTGGGTGGCCAAATCGGGATCGCTCTCGGGCAACTGATCACAGACTGTCTTGAGCATCGGATCCGAGCGCAGCGTATCGGCGTCATTACAGTCTTCGTAGCCGGCCACGATCTGCAACACTCGTTGTCGGATCAACTTCAACAGGTCATGACGAATGTAGCGTCGGTCCCGGCTTTCCGCAATACACGAACTGAAGCCCTCGCACAATCGATGTTGCCGATCCAGCGATCCAAACAACAACCATCCTGCGTCGGAAGTCAGACTCCCCCCATCAAAACGAGCTGTGATGTCTCTGTTGGCTGTGAAATGGCAGGGTATTCTGGCAGACTGTTTTCAACATAGCCGTAGCTCCTGTTTAGGGTTGTTTTTATGTAAACCCTTTTATATCAGAGAGCTACGGCTTTTTTTCTGGACCCAAATCTCACTCGGATTCAGATCTCTTGCATAATCCGGGCTAGATGAGGAAATAATCAGCCAAGAGCAGGAAATCGACAAATCGAGAAGTCCCGAGGAGATCCCCGGCACTTTAGAGTTCCAAACGCAAGAGGTCGATTATCCCAGCATTGTGAAAAATCTGAATGAACTGGAGTTGCGAATCCTTGACCTGCTAAGGAGTGAGCGCCAGGTAATATCTGACCCCTACCAGACCAGGGTTTTGGTGGTCAAATGAGGAGTTGCAGGGAAGATTATCGCTAGTCAAGAACCCTCTGTGCCAATAATGGTGAGACACTTCTTCCCGGCTAAATTAGAGTAGAGGGCGAGAAGCTGGATTACAGAATGATAGAAAACAGAAGCGACAAGAAACTGAGGATTTTGGAAACCTCGGAGCGGAGGGGAGAGGTCTCCAAAATCGCTGCGGGACGGACCGAGCCCGAGAAGGCGTTGCCGCGACCCGACCCGGAAGTTCCTGCCAAGGCAACCCGTCGCCGGTTTTCAGCCCGCTATAAGCTCCGGGTCCTGGAGCAGGCCGATGGCTGCGAAGAGTCGGGCGAAGTGGGAGCATTACTGCGCCGAGAAGGACTTTACTGGTCGAATCTGCAGACCTGGCGACGCCAACGCGAGCACGGAACGCTGCAGGCATTGACCCCTCGCAAGCGGGGACGAAAGGCAAAGCCGGTCAATCCTCTGGATCATCAACTGAGGCAAGTGGAGGCTGAGAATCGGAAGCTGAAACGCAAGCTCGAGAAGTTTGAAGCCATGCTGGATCTCCAAAAAAAGTCTCGCAACTGTTGGGAATCTCTCTGGCGAGCAGCGAAGAGAACGGAGACGAGAGCTGATGGACGAAGCTTTGCGATTCTCACAATCCCACGGAGTCCGTGCCGGCTGTCAGGCTCTGGATCTGCCGCCATCGAGTCTGTATCGGGAGAAACTTCGGCGCGAACGGCCGGCGCTGGATCCTCGGCCTCGGGCCGCATCCCCACGCGCCTTGAGCCCGCCCGAAAGGGAAGCCGTTGTGGAGGTCCTGCACAGCCGACAGTTTATCGACAAAGCTCCTGCCGCCGTATGGGCGGAGCTGCTGGACGAAGGGCGATACTTGTGCTCGATTCGAACCATGTACCGCATTCTGGCCAAACGTCTGGAAGTTAGAGAACGCCGTCGCCAGCGCCGCCATCCCCAATACTCCAAGCCGGAACTTCTGGCCACCGGCCCGAACCAATGCTGGTCGTGGGACATCACCAAGCTGAAGGGGCCCGTCAAATGGAGCTATTACTACCTCTACGTGATCCTGGACATCTTCAGCCGCTATGTGGTGGGCTGGATGGTGGCCACCCAGGAAAGCTCCCGCCTGGCCAAGGTCTTGATCGCCCAGAGCTACTCCAAGCAGGAGATCGTAGCGGGTGGTCTCACCCTGCATGCCGATCGTGGCTCGTCGATGAGTTCCAAAGCACTGGCCTTGCTACTGGCCGATCTGGGAGTCACCAAGTCTCACTCTCGGCCTCATGTCTGTGACGACAATCCCTACTCGGAATCCCAATTCAAGACCCTCAAGTACCGTCCCGAATTCCCGGCTCGTTTCGGCACCATTCAGCAAGCCAGAGACTTTTGTCGGGATTTCTTCGATTGGTATAACCGCGACCATCGCCATTCGGGTATCGGCCTGCACACTCCCGCGGATGTGCACTACCTCACCGCCATCACCACCCGTCGCGATCGATCCCAAACATTGGAGGCCGCCCATGCACTCTTCCCGGAGAGATTTCCCAACGGCAAACCCGTTCCTCCTCCTCTTCCCGAGGCGGTCTGGATCAACCCTCCCGAAAAGGAGAACTTTTGAGATGAAACTACAGTAATTTATTCACCAAAGTGTCTCAAAGTTGTTGACACGTTCCGGAACGACTTTCAAAGCATTCTGGACAATCTTGTCAGGCTCGGTCTATGTGAACATGTCAAATCAACACGCGATATCGCTGTCGGTAAGAATAAAGGAGACCCTTCCGATTTATGTGGAAGGATGCAAAAGCGGGCAATCAGTCTATCTTCGCTTGGCTGGGACTTCATAAGAACCTATAGAGATTTGGGCGGTGAATGTAATTGGAGGCAGTTACCTGGTTTCAATCAAGAAGTTAACTCCTGATATGTCATCTTCGCGGTCGTTACGATCCTGTCACTTTCCAGGGGCCAGGGGGGGCTTTGTTGCTCCTCACCTAAAGTGCTGAGGATAAACAGAAAACATTGGTGAGCCGCGCTGGACTCGAACCAGCGACCCTCTGCTTAAAAGGCAGATGCTCTACCACCTGAGCTAGCGGCCCACCGTGCGGGGTAACGCCGCTCAGTCTAGCACGCCCTCAGGTCGCCATGAAGCCTGTTTTGTCCCTGCGGCGACCTGTCGGCCAGCTGCCCGTGGGTGGAGGACAATTGCCTGTGGAACTCAGGCCGGGGCCTTGCCTTCAACATCACCCTGCTCTTGATCGGGGCCGGTGCAATAGCCGGTTTGGGCATTCTGAGAAACAAGTTCAAGTAAGCAGCCGGTAGTTTTCGCTAGCAGGAAGCGGAAGGTCGCACATCGTGTCAGTCGTCATCTCTTTGTGACCCTTGTTCCCGGCGCTTCGAGACCATTCCGTCCACGAAACTGAACAGGTCCGAAAAAAGCCGTTCCTCCACCTCCCGAACGCCCGATTCCGTGAGATAGTCATACTTGAGCCGCTCCCCACGCTTGGAGACACTCACAGGCTGCAAACCTGCGGTTTTGCAGTAGGCACCGAGAACCCGAAGAATCTCCGCTACGGAATGCAACTCCGGCCTTTCAGGCCTCTTCGACCGGGCCTGCCTATCACTGCGCTGGGACTGGCCTTCGGCGTCCAGGCGATCAATGTCACCCGCTAGATAGACTTTCTCGACTGCTACGGACTCCACTTCTGAAGGAACATCGGACCCCCTATTCCCCAGCTGCTTCCACCAGGCTTTCAATCCACGGGATGGGGGCGAAGTTTCCGGCGAAGCAGGCGCAGCCACCATTCCACGAACCACACATCTCTCCCCCTCAAGCCCCAGATCGAAGTCGGACAAACCTATTGCTTCAAGATCCTGGCCAATTGCTCGCAAGGTTCTGTCATCAAGCCTCACAGCGATCTCCTCTAGTAAATATTCCTGCCAAGCTCTCCATAAAGATCCGTTTTCGGTCTGACGATTAGAACAAACGACTCTTCTGATTGGAGTACCTGCCGTCACAAATAATCAGGTCACCGTCAGTTTTGCCTAAAAGGCAAAGGCTCTACCGGCTGAGCTAGCGGCCCACCATGAACCCAAAAACGGTAGCCTGTTCCTTCGCCTGAGGGGCGTGCTTCCAGCATAAGGCTTCCGGATGAGAACCCCTCAAAAACAGCTGTCTTGGCTTCCCGCATCAGACATTCCAGCGCCCGTAGTGTGACGCCCGTCACAGTTTTGCTGATTTTCGTCTTGAGATGCAAATCACTGTGTTACGCTCCCAAGGCATGAGGGTTAGGGGAAATCTTTTGGGACCTGGTACGACTGTCCTTTCCATTGACTCCGGTCCACTTTCAAAGGCTGACCTGAGCGACTTTGGTCGAACTCCTGCGCGGCTGATGTGTGGACGGAGTCGTGACTATCCTCCGAAGGGATGGAAAGCGCACAAGGGCCGGCTCCAAGAGCGTCGGGGGCATCCGGGGAACCCGGGCACACCCATCTCCTTGACTTCGGGCCCCGACAGTTCGTAACGGAAGGGCACCAGTGCGAAGCTGTCGGGGCATTGGCATCACCACTCCAACAGTCGCCCAGTATTGGGATGACTCGATGGAGTTGTGAGAAAGGCGGGTCCGTACCCCTCGAAAACGGATCCGCTGGCCCAGCCCGGCTTAACCACCGGGTCGCTGGGGGAGTGACCCAAGTGGTGGAGAGTTTGATCAAACAAATTTTCCCGCTTGTCGGGTTGGGCCACATTTATCCAGGGTCCCCTGTTTCCTGCCTGTGCTCCGAGGGTGCTAAACCTTGAAGAAAATGCGCTTGCGGTAGAGCCAGAAACACAGACTCCAGGCCAGGCCCAGCACGATGATCCCGTTCACCAAGAGCGCAGTCTGCTCGGGAACCGAGAACCAGCCCAGAAAGCCCAGCACAAAGATCCCTACGAAGTCCCGAAACCAGTGCTTCCCGCAGGTTTCCATGAAGGTATAGATGAAGATTGAATTCATGCCGACAATGGCAAAGAAAAGCGTCCAGTTTTTGACTCCCTTGAAATCGATCAACCAGTAGAAGAGCGCCAGCGTGACCAGGCACCAGCCCCCCGAGGTGATGATGAACGAACTGGTGCAGATGCGCTTAATGATGGGGACCAGCCCTACCCAGTCAAGGCTGTAACCCACGACCAGAGCACACGCCCCGAAAGCCGCCAGCCGCTTGATTTTCTCTCCGGCACCCAGGCTGGAAGCCAGCAGCTTCCCGGCCACGACTCCCCAGATTGTGTGGGCCGCAGTGGGGATGCAGTTCATCGCCACCCAGCCTCCACCGCTGTTCAGTTTGCCCATCAAGACCATATCCATGAAGGAACCGAAATTCTGGTCCTTGACGAAGGGCTGGTCGTAGCCCGGAATATTAGTGAAGCGATAAAGAATCTCGGTCAGGAAAATCAGACCGAAAGACACACCCAGCTGGGTACGCACCGACAGGTGCATGATCAGAAAAGCGACCAGAATCGTGAAGGAGAGCTGAGCGAGTACGTTCCACAGCTCCCAGACCAGTTTTTCCGCATAATTGCTGTGGATCATAACCGCCAGAGTGAGCAGGATCAGGCAGCGCTGGGCGATGTGGCGGAACACCTGTGACCAGGAATCCCCTCGAGCCATTCGCTTTTGCACGGAAAACCACATGGCAACGCCCACGATGAACATGAAGTAGGGCTGCACCAGATCCCAGAAGCGGAGTCCGTTCCAGGGATGGTGGCGGAACTGAAGAGCGATCATGCCCACCAGCGAATCAGGGTCGGTGATGCGGTTGAGACTCTGATAAAAGCCAGACCCTTCTCCGACCAGAAGGAACATTACGAAGCCACGGAAGAGGTCCAGGGAGACGATTCGACCCTGGGGAAGATGTCTCGGTTCGGCCATTATTCTCAAGGCTACAGGTCGGAGGTTGGAGAGGAAAGGCGAAGTTGAGGAGAAAAGCGGGGTTAGAAACCAGATTCCTGGATTTGTTGGTCGATGATGCGGCCGGTTCGATCCCCGGCATCGCGCAGGGCCTGAAGCAGGGAGTTCAGGACAGCTTCCTGGAGCCACTGGCCATCGGGGGATCGGACGAATTCCAGGTACTGCCGGATCTCATCATCACTTACACTGCGAAACTTGAAGTATAGAAGCAGCTTCGTGCTCTCCCGAAGGAGGGGACGGATCTGCTGCTTCAGTTGACTGATCTTGTTCTCCATAGCGTCACCTGTGGCTGGCTGGCCTCCGGGGGCCAGGTGATTCACGCCACGGGCTGTGGAGCGAGCCATTTCGAGCACCAGGCGGACACCGGACTCGGTGACGCCGGCCGCCTCATCCAGATCGGAAAGCAGCCTGACTCTCGGGGAATCAGAGTCGATACCCTGGTACTCCTCAAAAAACTCCATCATCTCCTCGAGAGCCTCAGGACGCGCTGCCTCTGCTTCGGCCCGTGAAATCCTTGCGCCCAACGGGCTCCGGAGCCACTCCAGAGTCGGCCCCAGATCCCGACCTCGCGCCTCACGATAAAAAGTCTCGCAAACAGACGCCATAAGGTAGTCCTTCCCGTAGGCCCGCGGAAGGACGTCTTTGAGAATCCGCATGGTCTCCACATCGCGTCCGTCGTCGTAACTCTTGAGCTGCTCTTCAATCTGGGCGGGAATCTGACTGACCTGAGACTCCACTCCATAGAGGGACAGAACCTCGTCGAGTTGGCTGTTGGGCTGAGTCTGGGCCGGCAGCAGCAACGCAGAGGAAAAGAAAATGAACAGAATTGAGATTTCCCTGCCAGGAATCCGCATTGGGTTCATTCTACAGGAGGTTGCTCCTTTCTTCAGGGGGCGCTGACGTCAGGCGGTCTGGGTGAGGGATTGAAACTGTCCAGTTTCACCAGGGCGTAAGGGGTGCCCTGGTTATGGATTTCGATCTGAAACGGAACTACAAGTTCCCCCACTGTCCGGAAGTCCGCGTAGCGATAGGACAGTGTTTCCATGGGGGATGAGAAGAAGGAGTCGGCCTGGTAGAAAGCAACCAGCTTGGACACCCGTCCCGAATGGCGGTCGAGTTGGACTTCGTACATGCGTCGGAGCGGCCTGAGAGGTCCGCGTCCCTCTTGAGGGGACGATGGTTCCAGATAGAGACGAATCCTCTTCACTTCGTTCTCCTCGTCGTCTTGAGGATCCCAGGGGAATCTCAGCCTGCCCATCAGATAGCGGTTGAAGAGCCCCAGGATCGGATTCAGTTCAAAGAGCCGGTTCTCGATCTCGAAGCGAGGCAGAGCCCCGAGTTCCGATCCGCGCCGAACCCATCCTACCTCGCCGTTCGTGACCAGCATGCGCTCTCCCTCGGGCCCGGAGAAATGTGCCCGGACTTCCCCGGAGGAGCCCGCGTGAAGCTCAAATGATTCCGTCTTGACAACCCGGCCGCGATACAGGAAAGACCAGGTGCCCCCCATGAGAGCAAAACGGAGAGTGCTGGCAGGCGCCTGCCCCCCGTGAGCCGCCAATGCCTCTCGGAGGAGTTGCTCCGCCAAGCCGGATTCAATGGGAAACGATTCCTCGCTCGGGAATAAACCAAACAAAACCATTAGTAAGTATCCCCCGGCAAAGCCGGGGGCTTTAATCTTGTGAGCCGCTCAAAGCGGACTTGACGTTGCCGCTACCGCGGCCACTTGTGCCACCTACAGGTGGCTTGGCTACAGCAGCCTGAGCTGATCCTGGCGACGATCTTCTGCTTCTTGCCGCCGGATATACTCACGAATCACTTTCTCATCCCGACCCACCGTCGATACGAAGTATCCGCGAGCCCAGAAGTGCTGTCCAACAAAGTTACGCCGACTCTCTGAAAAGTTCCTCGCAATGTGGATGGCGCTTTTCCCTTTGATGTACCCGATCACCTGCGCCACAGAAAACTTTGGCGGAATCGAGATCATCACGTGCACGTGATCCGGCAGCAGGTGGCCCTCTTCAATCAAGCTTTCCTGCTGCCCAGCCAACCGTCGCAGCACCTGACCGAGATGTCTGCGCAGCTCCCCATAAATCAACTTCTTGCGGTACTTGGGGATGAACACCACATGGTACTTACACTCCCATTTTGTATGCTGTAAGCTCTGGTAGTTACTCATAAAACTCCTTTTCGTGATGCTTTGCTCGGCTCACGGAAGGGAGTTTTTTCACCTATTCCCGGAACTGTCAAACTCTGGCTGCCTCCCCGGCAGAGCCGGGGGGACTCCTTACGGGTCTAGCATAGATACTGACCTTATGTTCCTGGGCTCCCGGTTTCTGTTGCCGCAGGTCGAGGATTAAGGCAGGTGAGGGGACGGCCTTCACTTCCCTGCCATCCAGTTGGGCCATCCTCCTTCCTCAAGGATTTCCCTCACCTGACACGTCCACCACTACTGCACGCGCCGTTCCAGAACCGGATGAACTGGCGGTAAGTACTTCAAACAGGAGAGTTACGAAGATTCGGAACGAAATGTAGAGCCTGGTGGTCAGCCGAAGTACCAGGTGCGGCAAAACAAAAAGTCAGACTGCGTGAGGGACTTGTTGGGCTCCGGGGTGTGGGTTCTTGGTTCCAGGAGCTGGAGGGCAATTCCAGGAGAGGGGAAGGGCTCAGACCAGTAGACGCCTGAGGCGAGGGTTCTCTTCGAGGACAATGGTCGAGTTGCGCTCCGGGCCAAGGGAAATCATGGAAATATCGGTACCAACCAGTTCGGAGAGGCGATCCAAGTAGGTCCGTGCCTGCTCTGGGAGTTCATCGTAAAGCGTTGCCCCGGAAGTACTCTGCCGCCACCCGGGCCAGCTCTCGTAAACCGGCTCCACTTCGTCCAACACGCGGATCGCGGTCGGAAAATGCCGCAGAGTTCTCCCCTGGTAGCGGTATTCAGTGCAGATCTTGACCTCGTCGAGTTCGTCGAGGCAATCCAATTTGGTCACGACCAGCGTCGTCAGACCGTTCACGAGCCTCGAGTACCGGCCCACTACTGCGTCGAACCAGCCGCAACGTCGGGGCCGACCGGTCGTCGCCCCAAACTCGGCCCCCCGGCTGCGCAGGTGTTCCCCCACTGCATCTTTCAGTTCGGTGGGAAACGGGCCGGCACCCACGCGCGTCGTATAGGCCTTGGCAATGCCAACGACACCGTCAATTGCGGAGGGTCCCAGACCCAGGCCGCTGCAGGCTCCGCCAGCGCTGGCATTGGAAGAAGTCACGAACGGATAGGTTCCGTGATCCACGTCCAGCAGAGTGCCCTGAGCCCCTTCCAAGAGGACGTTTTTTTCTTCGGAGACCGCTGCGTTCAGAAGCTCAACGGTGTCTGTGATGTACGGTTTCAGCCTCCCTCCTTGCTCCAGGCAGCTGGAGAGAATCTCGGCCTTGTCCAGTCGGGGAGCTCCGTATACTTTTTCCAAAACCGCATTCTTGAATTCAAGATGAAGACGGATCTTGTCCTCCAGGAGTGCGGGATCCAGCAGATCTCCCATCCGCATGCCGCGGCGAGCTACTTTGTCTTCGTAACAGGGTCCGATGCCGCGGAAGGTGGTGCCGATCTTTTCCTTTCCGCGAGCTCCCTCGTCGGCCACTTCGAGGGCTTTGTGCCAGGCCATGATGGCGTGTGCGCGATTGCTGACAAAAAGACGTCCTTCCAGATCGAGCCCCAGTCGCGTCTGCAGCTGCTCGATCTCCTCAAGCATGGCCCCAGGATCGACTACCACACCGTTCCCCACGACGCAGACTTTCTGGGGACGTAGGATTCCCGCAGGAATGAGATGAAGCACAAACTTCTCGTCCCCGATCATTACGGTGTGCCCGGCGTTGTTACCGCCCTGGTAGCGGGCGACCACATCAAAGTGGTCGGTCATCAGATCGACGATTTTCCCTTTTCCCTCGTCTCCCCACTGGGTGCCGACGACGACTACGTTTGGCATGTGATCATTCCTGTTTCGACTGGCTGAGCACCACAGCCAGGCACCTTTGCCAGCCCGACTCTTTAGCGGCGGCTCATTGTAACTCGAACGGGTGATGGGCAAAAAAAAGGCCGGTTGCCCGGCCTCGAGAAAAGATACAGGTTTCGGAAAGATCAGATCTGAGCTTCGATCATGCGGGCAATATTGTCCTTGGAGGTGGCTCCCACGATCTGATCCTTGATCACCCCATCCTTGAAAAGAAGGAGAGTAGGGATTCCCTTGATGTTGTATTTTGCTGAAGTGGAGCCGTTCTCGTCCACGTTCAGCTTCACCACCTTGGCACGATCGCCAAAGTCGGTGGCCACTTCATCAATGGTGGGTGCGAGCATGCGGCAGGGCGCACACCAACTTGCCCAGAAATCGACCAGTACCGGCTTCTCCGAATCCAGAACTTCCTGCTGAAAATTATCATCCGTAACGTCGTTCACCTGACTCATGACTCCTCCATCATTTCTTGAACTACCCACGCCCGCAGCTGGTCTGCTCAAGTCGTGCGTATGCTAACATGGCTGCCCGGTTGACAGCACAAATCGAATCTAAGTACTCCCTTCCATCGTATTTATGGAAGTGAGTCCTAAAAAAGCGCTCGGTCAACACTTTCTGGTCGACCGCAACTACTGCAAGCGCATTGTCCACTTTGCCGGGATCTCCAAGGATGACATTGTCCTCGAGATCGGTCCCGGCACCGGACAGCTCACTAATGAACTGCTGAAAACTGCAGGCCATGTCATTGTTGTCGAGTTCGACCGACAACTCGTGCCCCACCTGCGCGAACGCTGGAGCGGGCCTACAGCCAAGCGGCTTCAAGTCGTAGAAGGCGACATCCTGGAAGTTTCGGTTCCGGGGCTTCTGCCCCGTAAAGGAATCCACCTGGTAGCCAATCTTCCTTACAATATTGCCACTCTCATTATTAAGAAGATGACCGAAATCAGCGATTGGTTTCAGAGCCTTACAGTGATGGTCCAGCGGGAGGTGGCCGAACGTATTCTCGCTGCCTGTCACAATCGCAACTATGGATACTTCTCGGTCTTTGTCCAGTACCACTACCAGCTGGAACAAGGTTTCGATGTCCCCCCCGGTGCTTTTTCACCCCCCCCGGGAGTGGTTTCTACCGTGATCAAGCTGACGCGCTGCGCGCTGCACTCCGGGGCTGCTGACTGGGCCAGACTGGATCCCATCGTCAGCCGCTCGTTCCGCCACCCTCGTAAGACCCTGTTCAATAATCTGCGATCGCTTCAGGTCACTTCCGAGGAACTCGAAGAGGCCCTCTCCGCCTGTGGGGTGGGGCGCTCTCGCCGTCCTCATCAGGTGAGCCTGGAGGAGTTCTGCTGTCTGGCGCAAGTGCTATAATCCCGACGATTTATGAGCCCTTCTGTAGAAATGATCCCCCTGGGAGGACTGGGTGAATTCGGCATGAATTGTGCCATTCTCCGCTGTGGCGAAGAGATGATTTTGATCGACGCGGGAGTCATGTTCCCCAACGGTTCCCTCAGGGGGCTGGGGCTGGACCTAGTCGTTCCCGATATCACTTTTCTCAAGGAGAACAAGGACCACCTGCACGCCATTCTCCTCACCCACGGTCACGAAGATCACATTGGCGGGCTGCCTTTTCTCATCAACGAGGTTCCGGCGCCCATCTATGGGAGTCGGCTGGCTCTGGGACTGGTCCGAAGGCGTCTCAAAGAGCGCAATCTGCACCGTTCTGTCCCCCTGAACCCGATCGAGCCGCGACAGCAAATCGAAGTCGGATCGTTTCAGATCGAGCCGCTGCTCATGACCCACTCCATGCCCGATTCCTATTGCTTTGCAATCCGGACTCCGGCCGGGGTCGTCATTTGGTCGGGAGACTTCAAGTTTGACCAGAGCCCGATCGACGGCCGCCTGAGCGATATGGGGCGACTTGCCGAGTACGGTGATGAGGGAGTCCTGCTGCTTTGCTCCGACAGCACGAATGCGGCCATGGTGGGCCTGACTCCGTCGGAACAGTACATCCGCGAACCAGTCCGGGGCATTTTCCGGAGAGCTGACGGGCGCATCTTCATGAGCAGCTTTTCGAGCAGCATTCACCGGATGCAGGTGGTGATGGATCTCGCCGAGGAATTCGGGAGAAAGGTAATCGCGCTGGGCCGGAGTATGGTGAGCAACCTCGAGATTGCCCATGATCTCGGTTATCTAAAGATCCCGCCCGGCGTGCTGCAGCCACTCTCGGAACACTCCAACCTGGCACCGAACGAAATCGTCTTTCTGGCGACGGGCAGCCAGGGGGAACCTCGCTCCGCAATGAACCGGCTGGCTTATGACGAGTATCGGAAGATCATGATTCGGGATGGGGACACAGTCATCCTCTCAGCCCGGATCATCCCCGGCAACGAGCGCAGCGTGGCGGGCATGATCAACCACTTCTACCGCCGAGGGGCATTCGTCTATGACTCTCGGACAACTCAGGTTCACTCTTCGGGCCATGGCTTTCAGGCCGATTTGAAGATCCTTCTCAACCTGACCCGGCCCCGCTACTTCGTCCCCATCCATGGCGAATACCGACAACTGGCCAAGCATGCACGGCTGGCCAGGGAACAGGGATTGGGCCCGGACCAGGTTCGAATTATCGAGAGCGGTCACGTGCTGGACGTCTCCGAAGAGGGAGCCCACCTCAAGGACGAGGTGCCCGTCGGATATCGTTACATCGACTCCGGAAACCGGCAAGAGGTCGACATCGATGTGGTTCGGGATCGCCGCTACATGGCGGAAGATGGTTTTGTGGTTGTGCTTCTCCCCACCGACCGCTTTGAGAAGAAAATGCTCGGCTCTCCCGAAGTGATTCTTCGGGGGGTCGTTTCAGCCAAGCCTGCAGGCATCCTGGCAGAAGATCTGAGTCGTCAAGCGCTGTTGGCTATCAAGGACCTGCGGGCTCCGGAAAAAGAGGATCCGGACATCTTCGCGGAACACATCGTTCGCCGTCTCAAGCGATACCTCAAGAAGGCAACCGGAAAGCGTCCTTTGATCGTACCGGTCTTGCAGAAGATGTAAGTCCTCACTAAAGAAAGGCCATGTCAGTCTATCCGAAGCAGAAAACAACGGAATTGGTAGGGCTTGCCTGTCTGATGTGCGCCCTGCTGCTGATCCTGGCCCTTTACAGCTATAGCCCCGGGGACAGGTCGTTGAATGTATCTTCGGGCGCTGCTGACTACCTCAATTATATCGGTCGCACCGGCGCCTGGCTTTCCGACTTCCTGCTTCAACTCTTCGGATTCGCCGTGTTTGTCATTCCGCTCGTCCTTCTTTCGGCCGGATTTCGTCAACTGCGCGGCCATAGTGTGGAGTACCCGATCGTCAAGACCTGTGGAACCCTGGGCTTGCTGGGGGCAGGGTCCGCGGCTTTGGCCATTCTGCAGCCAACCCTGGCCCTGGCGACCCACTTTGAACCTGGTGGCATCGTGGGAATCCTCGTGGCCTCGGTCCTGGAAGCCGCCTTCAACCCGACCGGAGCGTTCATTGTCGTTTGCTTTGGACTGCTATTCGCATTGGTCATCACCACTCGCTTTTCGTTTGAGGCCATGATCGGCTGGCTGAGTGAGCAGAATTGGAATCCCCTCGCCAGTTTTCGGGAGAGCTATGCAGGTTGGCAAAAAAGGCGACAGAACCGTCGGGCCCTCAAGCGTATGCGAGAAGATCCCCGTGCGGTTGTGAACCACCCTCCACCTCGCAGAATGAGCCTGAGACAATCACCCAGGACACAACCTGCCCGCCAGCTTGATGATGCCGTCGTGCAGCCGATCCAGGCCGGGGACTTGACGCTCAAGCTCAGGCAATCCACTGGACCTGACGCCCGGAGTTACGAACCTCCCTCGCTGGAGATCCTGAGGGAACCTTCTAAAAGTGTGGTCATCGATGAAGCAGAACTGATAGACCGGGCACAGAAGCTCATCGATAAGTGTGCCGAATTTGACGTCAGAGGGAGAGTCCTGCAAATCCATCCCGGTCCGATCGTGACGACCTTTGAGTTCAAGCCTGACCCGGGAATCAAGTACAGTCGCATCACCAACCTGGTCGATGACCTGTGCCTGGCCCTCCGTGCCGAAGCCATTCGCATCGACCGCATACCGGGAAAGAACACTGTCGGCATTGAAGTTCCCAATCGACAGAGCCAGACCATTTACCTGCGGGAGATCCTGTCTTCGACGGCCTTTCAGCAGAGCGAATCACTGCTCACCGTTGGCCTTGGCAAACTGATCAACGGAAACACTTTCACCACCGATCTGGCTCGAATGCCGCATTTGCTGATCGCCGGTGCTACCGGTTCAGGCAAGAGTGTGGCTGCCAATTGTCTAGTGACGTCCATCCTCTACCGAGCCTCTCCTCAGGAGGTGAAGTTCATTATGATCGATCCAAAGCGCCTAGAACTGGGCTTGTACGAAGACATTCCGCATCTTCTCACGCCCATAGTCACCAATCCCAAGAAAGCTGCCAACGCTCTCAACTGGGCCGTCAGAGAGATGGAGCGTCGCTACAAACTCCTGGCCCGTGCCGGCGTACGCAACCTGGTGCAGTACAACCGCTACGTCTCTTCTCTGCACCCCGATGAAAACGAACAGGAATTCGAACCTCTGCCCGTGATTGTGATCGTCGTTGACGAGTTAGCCGACCTGATGATGACTGCTGGAAAAGAAGTCGAGGCTTCTCTGACTCGGCTCGCTCAGATGGCCCGGGCCATTGGCATCCATCTCGTGCTCGCCACCCAGAGGCCGTCCGTGGATGTCATCACCGGCTTGATCAAGGCCAACTTCCCGTGCCGCATCTCCTTTCGGGTCTCCTCCAAGACTGACTCTCGCACGGTGCTTGACATGAACGGAGCCGAGCAGCTTCTGGGCCAGGGAGACATGCTCTTTCTGTCTCCCCTCACCGCCAGGCCGGTTCGTATTCACGGGGGCCTTGTCAGCGAAAAAGAGACGGAGAGCATCGCCACTTTTCTGCGCAGTCAGGGGGCGCCTTCCTATCAGGAAGACGTCCTGCAAGGAGAGGCCGACGAGGAAATCAGCCTGGGAGATATGGGGGATCTCGAGGATCCCCTCTATGCAGATGCAGCCCGTTTTGTGGTAGAAACGGGCAAGGCATCGACTTCCATGCTCCAGAGGCGCTTGCGAATCGGCTACGGACGGGCGGCCAGAATACTGGACATGATGGAGCATGAGGGTCTGATTAGTCCTCCCGATGGAACCAAGGCGCGCCAGGTGCTGGTGGCCTCGAATTACTTTGAGGAAGTGGAGGGGAATTGAATACGTAAGACCGCCCATTTGATTGTTGGGCACCTGACTCACGTCTGGTGGATACTTTCCTTTTGGAGACCCGTTGAACTAAACTTAGCCTTTGAAATGCGCTTATCTGCAGTAGCAACGAGTTTGATTACGGTCCTGACTGGACAAATCGGACTTGCACTGCAGGACCCCGCCCGCGTTCGTGTCGATGTGGACATGGTGGTTGTCCGCGTCACCGTCACAGACCCTCTAAACCGCTACGTGATCGGCCTTGAAGAGGATCACTTCAAGGTTTTCGAGGGAAAGGTCGAGCAGGAGATCATTCATTTCTCCAATGATCGCTCTCCCGTTTCGGTGGGAATCATCCTGGACATCAGCGGATCGATGCAAGATGACATCGTCAGCGCCAGGAACTCGGTGGTGCGTTTTCTCGAGCAGGGACACGAACTCGACGAATACTTTCTGATCACCTTCAACGATCGCACCAAAATGGCCTACGAGTTCACGTCGCGGCGAGAGAACATCCAGAACCAGATTGCGATCGCCAGTCCCAAAGGTCGCACCGCCCTCTACGACAGCTTGTACCTGGGCCTGGAGAAGATCCGCGAGGGAACTCACGACAAGAAGGCGCTGATCATTATCACGGATGGCGAGGACAACCGGAGCCGCTACACCTTTAGCGAGGTCAAGCAGTTTGCCAAAGAGTCGGATGTCCAGATCTATGTGATCGGGGAGCGCGGCAAACTGGGCTACGGGACCGGCATCATCACTGAGATCACGCGCTTGACCGGGGGCCGGCCTTTCTTCCCGAACAACTTCAAACAGCTCGACTACTTTGTCGACCTGATCCACACGGAGCTTCGCAACCACTACGTGATCGGCTATGCACCCAGCGACCGAGAGACCGATGGCAAGTGGCGAAGGATCAAGGTCCGCCTGGCCCCCCCCGAGGGCCTTCCCTCCCTTACAGTTCGGGCACGGCAGGGCTACTACGCCCCTCAGAACTAGATACTCCCTTTTTGAAGTGAGTCCTAAGCTTCTTTTGAGCATCTAGAATAGTGGTGAAAACCTGTGACACGAAGAGTGAAATCTAGTACTCGAGTTCTGAGCTTATTGCTGATTGGCACTGGCTTCCTTGGGATCACCAACTCCTCTGCCCTCGCTCAGGCGGCGAGATTCAAGGCGGATGTGGACCAGGTGATCGTGTATGCGGCGGTTTACGACGGGACAGGACAACTCGTCTCCAGTTTGAGCAAAGAAGACTTTGAGGTTTACGAGAACAAGATGGTTCAAGAGGTCACCTACTTCGGGCTCGACGATGTGCCCTCCACCGTCGGTATCGTCATGGATACCAGCGGGAGCATGAGGAGCAACAAGCAGCTCGTGGACCAGGCCACTGACCTGTTTCTGGAACTGAACAACCCCTCCAACGAACTGTTTCTGCTGGCCTTCAACGACGAGGTCAAGCTCGACGAAGACTTCACACGGGACATCGAAGATATCCGCGACGCTCTTTTTAACCAGATCGTCAACGGAGGCACCTCTCTCTACGACGCCATCTACCTGGCAGTCGAACACGCCGCCGAGGGGAGCGAGCCGAAAAAGGTCGTCATTGTCTTTACCGATGGAGAGGACAAAGACAGCTACTACGAACTGGAAGAGGTCCTCGAAAAAGTAGAAGCATCGGATGTCCAGGTCTTCCTGGTGGCCTTCCTGGACCAGGACCTGTCCGATGACGGCGGGTTCTTCGGTATGTTCAAGTCCCCCAAGGAGAAGGTCGCGCAGGCGATGGCTAGCGTGGCGGAAGCGACGGGAGGCAAGGCGCTCTTTCCACAGAAGAAAAAGGATATCGAGGAGGCCTTCAGAATGATTGCCAACGAGCTCCGGAATCAGTACCGGCTCGCCTACGTTTCGAACATCACCCAAGAAGAAGATGAAGATGGGTGGCGATCCGTTCAGGTGCGCCTGGTCAATGCTAGAGAAAGAGGCCTGAGAGTGAGGGCTCGAAAGGGCTACCACGCGCAGTGAACCCGATCATTGACTCACCTGCCCGGCCAAACCTATGATGCCAAATAAATGTCTGAAGTAAGATCGAGCAAAATCTGGCATAACGGACACCTGATCGACTGGGACGACGCAACCGTTCACGTGATGTCTCACGTTCTCCACTACGGCACCTCCTGGTTTGAAGGAATCCGCTGCTATCAGACGAGAAGGGGATCCGAGATCTTTCGGCTCCCAGAACACGTTCAGCGCCTCTTCAACTCGGCCAAGATCTACCGGACCCGGATTCCGTTTTCTCAGGAAGAAATCATGACCGCGATCAAGGACACCATTCAGGCCAACGAGCTTGCGGCCTGCTATATACGTCCCATCGTATTTCGGGGCATGGGAACCATCGGCGTGAACCCTTTCAAGGCAGCCGTTGAGGTCTACATCATGGTCTGGGAATGGGGCACCTACCTGGGCAAAGAAGCACTCGAGAACGGCGTTGATGTCATGACCTCGAGCTGGTCACGAGCCGCCCCTAACACCTTTCCCACGATGGCCAAGGCCGGCGGCAACTATCTGAACAGCGTGCTGATCCAGATGGAAGCGGCCGAACAGGGATTCTCGGAGGGCCTGGCTCTCGATGTCCAGGGCTATGTAAGCGAAGGCAGTGGGGAAAATCTTTTTCTCCTCTATCAGGACACGATCATGACCTCGCCTGCCGCCAGTGCTATTCTGCCCGGCCTCACGCGAAGCAGTGCGATCCAGTTGCTGAAGGAAAGAGGGCACGAGGTGATCGAGCAGCAGCTTCCCCGCGAGATGCTCTACCTGGCCGATGAGGTTTTCATGACGGGAACCGCGGTCGAGGTGACACCCGTGCGATCCATCGACGGGATCGATGTAGGAGACGGCCACCGGGGTCCAGTTACCGCCCAGCTCCAGGAAGACTTCTTTGCCTACGTGAAGGGGGAAGTGGATGACCGGCACGCCTGGATGACGCCTGTCCACAGCCACCACTCGCTCAAAACGATTGTCGGGTCTTGAGTTCCCAAGAGCCGGATTTGAAGAAGATCCGGAGCCACGCTCTTCGACTGCTCTCCCGGCGCAGCTACAGCCAGTTTCAGCTACAGCAGAAGCTCCTTGGACACTACCCTGAGAATGAAGTGTCCGCCCTGCTTGAGGAATTGACCGAGCGTCGTTTCTTGGACGATCCCGGCCTGGCCGAAGAGCGGGCCCTGATGCTTCGCAGCCGCCGGCACTGGGGTGCTCAACGGATCAAGGGTGACTTAAGAAGGTTGGGGTTCGATGCTAAGATAGTGTCTCGTGCGACAGACCGGGCTGAGTCGGCATTCCCGTCCGAAGAGACGCTGGCGCGAGTCATTGAGAGTTGGACCGGAAGGAACGGAGAACCGGGTTCGGTCGCCGGGCTCAAAAAGCTCTTCGACCACTGCCGGCGCCGGGGGTTTTCGTCTCAGATGGTTCGAGACTTGCTCGAGCCTTTCTGGGGTCGCCTGAACGGGTAGGATCCGAGAGCATTCCACACAACTGACAGGGACTGTTTATGAAGAGTGCGAGCGAAATCCGAGAAGAGTTCCTGAGTTTCTTCGAAGCCCGGGGCCATCGCCGGGTCAAGAGCGGTTCTCTGGTTCCTCACGACGACCCCACCTTGCTTTTTACCAACGCAGGCATGAACCAGTTCAAGGACATCTTCCTTGGCAACGAGCAGTCCGACTACTGCCGGGCGGTCACCAGCCAAAAATGCATGCGGGTGAGCGGAAAGCACAATGACCTGGAAGAAGTTGGGCGCACTCCCCGCCACCATACCTTCTTTGAGATGCTGGGCAACTTTTCGTTCGGCGATTACTTCAAGAAGGGGGCCATCGATTTCGCCTGGGAACTCTGCACGGATGTATACGGCCTGTCGGGCGAGAGGCTGGTGGCCAGCGTCTTCGAGAGCGATGACGAGGCATATGACCTCTGGAAAGATCGGATCGGTCTCCCGGAATCGCGTATTTACAGATTGGGAGCTTCGGAGAACTTCTGGTCTATGGGAGACACCGGTCCCTGCGGGCCCTGCTCCGAGATCCATTACGACATGGGGACGGCCTCCTCCGGCGCGGAAAACGAAGGAGAACCCGATCCAGCTCGCTTCCTGGAGGTCTGGAATCTGGTTTTTATGCAGTTTGAGAAGGACAAGGAGGGCCGGCAGAGCCCGCTTCCCTCCCCTTCCATTGACACCGGAATGGGACTGGAGCGGATCGCATGCGTCCTGCAAAGCGTACAGAGTAACTACGACACCGATCTTTTCGTGCCCATCATTGAGGGAGCTTCCCGGCTCACCCATGTGGTTTACGGTGAGGACGATGGCTCCGATGTGAGCCTGCGCATTCTGGCCGATCACAGCCGCGCCTGCGCCTTCCTCGTCAACGACGGAGTCGTACCCTCCAATGATGGCCGGGGTTATGTCTTGCGCAAGATCCTGCGGCGCGCCATCCGCCACGGCAAAATGCTGGGAACCAAGGAATCCTTCCTTTTCACGCTCGTGGCACTGGTAGCCGATCTCATGAAAAACGCCTACCCCGACCTGGAGTCGAGGCGAGAGTACATTTCCCGCCTGGTCAAGGCCGAAGAGGAAAAGTTCAGCTCCACCCTCACTTCAGGCCTCCAGATTCTGGAGGAGATGTTCGAAACGCTGCAGAAAAAGAACAGCCGGGAACTGCCCGGAAGCCAAGTCTTCCGCCTCTATGACACCTATGGGTTTCCGCTTGACCTGGCCAGCGAAATCGCCCAAGAGCGCGGCTTCCAAATCGACGAGGCGGGTTTTTTTCAGGAGATGGAAAAGCAGCGGAAGCGAGCCCGCGCGAGCTGGAAGGGCGCCGAGAAAGCCGTCTCTCCTGTCTACCAGAAGCTGGCGAAAGACATCCAGGCCAGTGAGTTCACGGGCTACACCGAACTGGATGGAGTCGAAGGCCGGATCACGGCGGTTTTGCAGGACGGACACCCCAGGGATCGACTGGAGACCGGTGAAACAGGAGAAGTACTGCTGGATCGAACGCCCTTCTACGCGGAGGCCGGCGGCCAGATTGGCGACAGGGGCGGCATGGAAAGCGAAGACGCCCGTCTCCAGGTAACCGATACTTACCGTCCGCTCCAGGGCCTGCAAGTGCACCGTGTCGAGGTTCAGCGGGGCTCTTTTTCGGTTGGTGATCAGGTTCGCTCCAGTGTTGACCTGGAACGCCGGCGCCACACAGCCCGCAACCATACGGCCACTCATCTTCTTCAGGCTGCGCTGCGGGAGACGCTGGGCGAACATGTGAAGCAGTCAGGTTCCCTGGTGGCTCCCGATCGTCTCCGCTTTGACTTCAGCCACTTCCAGCCGGTCAGTACCCGGGAGATCCGGATGATCGAGGAGACGGTGAACGAGAAGATCCGGGACAACATCGAACTCGAGATTTCGGTCCAGGATCTGGAAGCGGCCCTGGAGGCCGGAGCGATGGCCCTCTTCGGTGAAAAATATGGCGACCAGGTGCGTACCGTGTCCATTCCCGACTTTAGCCTGGAACTTTGCGGTGGCACACACGTCGGAGCCACCGGAGAAATCGCTCTCTTCAAAGTGATTCATGAAAGCAGCATTTCAGCCGGCGTTCGACGGGTCGAGGCCGTCACAGGACAGGGAGCCATAGAGCGCTTCCTCGAGTCTGAAGGGGCTTTGAATCGGCTTTCAGCTGACCTGAAGGTGGGGCGTGACGGTCTCGAGGAAACGGTTCACCGTCTCTCCGACCAGCTGAAAAAGACACAAAAGAAACTGGAGCAGCTTCAGTTCAGGCTAGCTCGCGAGCAGACCGGAGACGTGGTTGCGGAGGCACGCGACATCGGCGGAGTCAAGGTACTGGTCAAACGAGTCGAGGACCTGGACAGGGCCGGTCTCCGATCACTGGCCGACGAGTTGAAGAACAAGCTAGGCTCCGGTGTAGTGGTTCTGGGAGCTTCCATCGATGGAAAAGTAGGCCTGGTTGCCAGCGTCAGCTTGGATCTGACCGAACGCGTGCAGGCCAGTGAACTGGTTTCGCGCATTGCCAGGACGGTCCAGGGCGGTGGCGGCGGACGTCCCGACATGGCCGAGGCAGGCGGTAGCGATCCGTCCCAGCTCGATGTTGCCCTGGAGCAGGCCTATGCCGAGGTCGAGACCATTTTTGGGTAGCAGCCGCTGGTGGCTTGTGAGATTTTTTCCGACTTTCCACCCCTTTGTGGCATCCTATACGGGTAACTATGCGAGGAATTGTTCTGGTTGGGATCCTCTGTGTTTTCTCTGTGAACGCAGGGGACATGCGCTCTTACGTCGACAAGAGCGGGACCCGTGTGCTCACCAACCTGCCCTCCGGTCAGTCCTGGGAACCGAGTGCCCCGGCCGATCAGGGCGGCCTGGTGAAACTAAGTTCCCGTAGAGAGCAATTCCTGCCTCTCATCCAGGAAATCTCGGCCGAGAAGGGCGTAGATGTGGATCTGGTGGAGGCTATTATCCAGGTCGAAAGCAACTTTGATCCCCGGGCTGTATCGGTCAAGAACTGCAAAGGATTAATGCAACTGCATCCGGACACAGCCAGGCGCTTCGGAGTCCAGGACGTGTTGGACCCGGAGGAAAACATTCGCGGAGGTGTGACCTACCTGCGGTGGCTGCTGGACCATTTCGACAGGGACCTGACCCGCGCTGTGGCGGCGTATAACGCAGGCGAGAATGCCGTTGCGAAACACGGTGGAATCCCGCCCTACAGGGAAACACGAGATTACCTCAACAAGGTCAACCGCCTCTACAGCCTGACTCGGCGGCAGAGTCGAGCCCCATCTCATCGGATTCAGCGGATTGAAACCGAAGACGGGCGCGTCATTTACACCAACACCCCGTGGGTGGTCGCCAGTCGCTAATCTCGTTCCGAGTTCCGTGTTTCAACCGAAACATGTGACCCTCACCCAGGAACAAATCCGCCACCCACGCGGTCCAAAGGATAGAATGGAGTGCTAGTCCGAGTCGGCGCTTGATTGAAGGATGACATGCTGAGAACAGAGAGCTTCGGAGGAATGGTGATTTGCACCTTGATCGGGGCTCTGGCTGCTCTTGCACACGCCGAATTCGACGAGGTTCTCCCCAACCTGACCGGTTACGACTTAGTCCGGATCGACTCGAGCCAGATCGCTCCATCCAGAGAGTTTCCGTCCGGTATCGTGCAGGAGTATGGATTTCTGTCCTTCACTCAGTGGCACATCCGGCCCGGTGAGGCCATTCTGGATGTCTACGAAATGACCGACACCCAGGCGGCTTATGGCCTTTTCACAATCTGGGAAGAGGGGCGAAGAGACAGCGACCGATCTCTGCTCATGGGTCTGGAAAATCGACTGATAGAAGGGCGTCTGGCCTTCTGGAGGGGGCACTATTTCTTCATTCTCCATTCTTCCCCGGCCCAGGAGGACTTTCTGTCCTCCTTTCCCCCACTACTCAAGAAGGCGATCGACGAGCGGAGCCTCCATCCTGTCAGCGTGTTCCAGTTACCCGCCGACCACCTGGTCCGCCCTTCGATTCGCTTTTACGTGGGGCAAAGGGCCCTCGCAACGAATCCGGCCATTCCCCGACAACTCATCGCACACCTGGGCTTCAAGGATCAGGCAGAGGCGACCGTTGCCCGGTATGAGCCGGAAGGCTTTCCGCTATTGTTGCTTTCCTACCCCACTGCCTCCGTAGCCGACGAGTACGCCGGCAGGATCCAGGACGCTCTCCACTCGGTTTTTTCAGAGGATGGAATCTACATGAAACGATCGGGACCCCTGCTGGGTCTGTTCCTGGGGCCCCTTCCGGCTGCTACCCCCGTGCTGGCAAATCTCCAGTACACGGCGGCTGTGGAGTGGGTTCACGAAGAAGATACGCAACTGCGCGATCTAGAGCGCAACCGGGCCGAGATCGTCACTTTCTTCGGTGTCGTGACTAACTCCATCCTCTTCACCGGCTTCTTTATCGTGGTCGTCCTCACACTGGGGATCGGGGCCGGCTTTCTGCGCATGGCACTTCTGCACAGGTTCCCTGCCATGAATCGCGGCGGTGAAACGATTTTCCTTAATCTGCAGGGTAGAAAGGGCTGATTTTATCCGCCCGAATCAAGATCGAAGAGACTGAAGCTGGGAAGCCCGCTCTCCTCGATGACCTTGCGATTCAAGTAGTTCTCGAAGAGTTCCTGGTAGGCCTGCTCTGAGAGGTACTTGCGGTAGACCCGCAACTCTTTGCGAACTGCTTTTCTCAGTTCTTTGACTGAGGGCTTATCCATCCCCTCGAGAAAGGCCTCTGCGACAAGGCCGGCGACGTGACCCAGGGATTGGTCTACTTCCTGGTAGTTGGGATGGGCCTGTTTTCCCAGTTCCTCTCGCAGTCCCCGGAGCCGCTTGGTAGCTCTCCGAAAGCTCTCGCCTTTCTTGCTCGAAAGGATTCCAGAGAGCTCGTCGATTAGTTCGCCGACTTGACTCTTCGTGAACGCGGAAGTTTCCGCAATCGGCTCTTCCTCTCCCGCACCCACTTGAGCCTTCTGATGTTCTTCGAACGCCTCTGTCACAGCTGGATGGCAGTAGTAGAGAGTCCCGGGAGGCTTTCGTCCTCTGGCTGTAGAGCTTTCAAAGCTACGATCGATGCCTCTCAGCACAACGTGCAGCGGAATCCCGCTATCTTTCCACAATTCAATCAGGCACCAATCCAGAGGAGAGACGAAAAGGTGGCGGCCCCGCTGCTGCCTGGAAAAGTGTTCTTCGATCTCTGTGAAGTAGTTGAAGTAGTTTCTCAACTATTTGTCTTTTGTGAACTGTTGAGAATGAAATTCTCTTAGTCCCAGAAGAGTCAGATCCTTCTCGACCTTCTGGATGTGGCGAGACTCGGCTGAGATGAGGGGGGCAAGTCCACCGGTGGCAATGACGCGGGACTCGCCCAGCTCCGATTTCATGCGCTCAATGATGCCGTCAACCAGCCCGATGTATCCGTAATAGAGCCCCGCCTGCATGCTTCCAACCGTTGAGGTACCCACCGCTGCCTCGGGCTTATGGATCTCGATTCTGGGCAGCCGGGAGGCGCGCAGAAAGAGGGCCTCTGCCGAGATACCGATCCCCGGAGCAATGACTCCCCCCACATAGGCAGGGCCACTGTCCACAGCGTCAAAGGTCGTGGCCGTCCCAAAATCGACGACGATCAAAGGAGGGGAGACAAGCTTCAGCGCAGCGACGGCATTCACGATTCGATCGGCCCCAACATCGGAAATGGGTTGGTAGCGAACCTCCAGCACTTGCTGGGAGGTCGGATCCACAAAATTCGGAGTCTGGCCGAAAAACTCCTGGGACAGTTCCAGGAAGCAATCGTTCAAAGGAGGCACTACCGAAGAGATGACCACGGAGTCGATGTCGCGGGGAGAGATCTCTCTTCGTTCCAGCAGGTCGGAAAGGAGAACCGTGTATTCGTCGGCCGTCCGGTCCTGACGCGACGCAATTCTCCAGGAGCAAGTGAGTTCCGACGCCCGGAAAACTCCGGCTACGATGTTCGTGTTGCCGATGTCGATGACGAGAAGCATCCCCTAATGATACCCGGTAACGCTTGTTCTCCGATCGTCAAACTTCGGCAGGCTCTCAGGGACACTGTCAGTGCCGAAAGTGTCGGATCCCCGTGAAGACCATGGCTAGACCGTGCCGATCCACAGCCTCAATCACCTCCTGATCCCGGATCGAGCCACCCGGCTGAATGACCGCCGTTACGCCGGCATGGGCAGCCGCCTCAATAGAGTCCGGAAAGGGGAAGAAGGCGTCGCTGGCCATGACAGATCCGGTGACACTCAGGTTCGCCTTTCGCACCGACAGTTCCACCGAGTCGACCCGACTCATCTGGCCGGCGCCGATCCCGAGTGTCTGCTCATCCTTGGCCAGCACAATCGCGTTTGATTTGACGTGCTTGCAGACGATCCAGGAAAAAAGAAGATCCTTCATCAGCTCTTTCCCGGGTTCGATCTTGCTCACCACCTCCAGGTTGTCGCTCTTCACATAATAGGCGTCTCGATCCTGGACCAGAAAACCCCCCAAGATCGAGCGCACGTTGAACGGGCTGGAACTGTCGGATTGCGGCGGCATTTCGATCACGCGCAAGTTTTTCTTACCAGAAAAACGCTCCAGTGCTGTGGAATCGTAGGAGGGAGCGATCACGACCTCCACAAAAAGCTGGCTCATTTCTTCAGCTGTTTCTTCGTCGACGCTTCGGTTGTAGGCGATGACCGATCCAAAGGCGGAAGCGGGGTCACATGCGAGGGCTTTGCGATAGGCCTCTGCCGGAGAGTCTCCCAGCGCCGTCCCGCATGGATTGTTGTGCTTGATGATACAGCAAGCCGCGCGTTCAAATTCCCGGCACAGCCCCCAGGCGGAGTCCATGTCAACCAGATTGTTGAAGGACAGATCCTTTCCCTGGTGCTGTTTCGCGGCCAGCAGACCCGCAAGCGGCCCCGACGAGTATAGGGAGGCACGCTGGTGAGGATTCTCACCGTAGCGAAGGGTCGCGCTTTGCTTCAAGTTCAGGAGCAGCGCAGCAGGAAGCCGGTCTTCCTCATGGCGCCCGGCGCTCTCCAGCCAGTTGGCAATGGCGTCGTCGTAAGCGGCCGTGTGTTGGAACGCCTTGGTGGCCAGTTCTTGTCGAATGGGCAGAGGTACCTTTCCTTTCCCTGCCTTCATCTCAGCGATCACCCGGGAATAGTCGCCAGGATCGACCACTATGGTCACCGAATCGGAGTTCTTAGCAGCAGCACGCACCAGGGTTGGGCCGCCGATGTCAATCTTCTCGACTGCTTCCTGCCGACTCACGTTGGGACGGCCAACGGTTTTCAAAAATGGGTAAAGATTCACCACGACAAGCTCAATGGCGCCGATGTCATGCTCTGCGAGAGTCTGGCGGTGAGCCGGGTCTCGGTGCCGCGCCAGGATTCCGGCGTGGATTCGAGGGTGAAGAGTCTTGACTCGTCCATCCAGAATCTCCGGGAAACCGGTCCGGTCCGAAACCCGGACCACGCTCACTCCCTTCTCCTCCAGGGTCCTGGCCGTGCCACCGGTAGAGACGATCTGAACTCCCAGCTCTGCCAGGGAACGGGCGAATGCTCCGAGGCCGGTTTTGTCGGAGACGCTGATCAGGGCTGTTCTTATCTGCATGTCTTGGCTGCTGGTTACAGGTTACAGGCTGAAGCTTACAGGTTGAAGGTTGCATCTTCCAGATTTCTAGAACCCATTACGTATAATGTCCCCCGTGTCTGATTCTGTCTCGCTACGGCTGATCCCTGCGGTCGACCAGGTGTGTGCTGGTCGCGCCGTCGAGGCGCTCTTCGAGGAATACTCCCGGGAGCTGGTGGTGGACGAGGTTCGGCTTCAGCTCAACCGCCTTCGGCAGGCCGCCCTTAGCGGTGAGCTGGATCAGAAGGGGCTGGAAACTCGAATCAAGAATCTGCCGGCTTCTGTGAGGAACTCCATCGAGGAGAGAATGGAACCCTCCCTGCAGCACGTGATCAATGCCACGGGGGTCATCATTCACACCAATATTGGCCGCGCTCCCGTGTCCCGGTCGGTTGCGAAGAAGGCACTGCAGGTCGCCGCCGGCTATTCCAATCTCGAGTTCGATCTGAACCGAGGCAAACGAGGGCACCGCGATCAGCTCTTCGAACAGCGGATGATCAGACTCCTGGGCTGCGAAGCGGCTACCGTGTGTAACAACAATGCAGCTGCGTTATTGCTCATTCTGAACACGTTTGCTCTGGGAAAGAAGGTTCTCGTTTCGAGGGGTGAACTCGTCGAGATCGGAGGCTCCTTCCGGATTCCCGAGATTATGAAACGAAGCGGAGCTCTGCTTCACGAAGTCGGAACCACGAACAAGACGCGGCTGTCAGATTTCGAAAGTGCTCTGGATGCCGATACGGGGTTGATCCTGGCCGTTCATCCCAGCAACTACCAGATCGTCGGGTTCACGCAGTCCCCCGCCCTGGCGGAACTTACCGAGCTCGCATCCAGGGCCGAGATTCCCCTGGCCCATGACGTTGGGAGCGGCCTGCTATCCGACTCCAGCCAGCCTGTCCTGCGAACAGAGCCGAGCGTGAAGGGTTCACTGGAGCAGGGGGTCGATCTGGTCTGCTTCAGCGGCGACAAGCTGCTGGGAGGCCCACAGGCTGGCGTGATTGCAGGGAAGGCCGTGCTGCTGGGGCAGTTGCGGAAGAATCCTTTGATGCGGGCCCTGCGAATTGACAAAACCACCTATGCTCTCCTCGAGCAGACACTCATGGCCTGCGAGAACAATCGAGAGGAAGAGGAGATTCCGGTGCGAAGAATGATCGCCATCTCCGCGTCCGAGATCCGGGCTCGTGCAGAGAGAATCTTAAACACGCTGGCAGACACAGACCTGGAGATTCGCATCGAAGGGGCCGAGTCTCTCGTCGGCGGCGGATCAACCCCCGGCCAGACCATCCCCACGGCGCTTCTCAGCCTGGGCTCTCCCCACTTCTCTACCAATCAGCTGGAAAAACATCTCCGTGCCCACCGGCCGCCCATCCTGGCCCGTATTGACAACGACCGGCTTCTCATCGACTTGCGGACAGTTCTAGAGGGAGGGGAGGAGGAGATTGTGGCGGCCTTGAGGACACTGACAGTCTGATGGTGACTCGGTATCCTGGGCTAGAACCCAGAACCATCTTTCCGCAGTGCGACATTGGCGGCGATCTGAATCGGATCCCACAGGGTCCCAAAGGGAGGCGCATAGGCCAGATCCAGTTGGGCCAGATCCCCCAGGGTCATCTCTGCCGAGAGTGCAGCCACCAGGGTGTCGATCCGCTTGGCGGCGTGGCCACCGCCGACGATCTGACCTCCCAACAGGCGCAGCGTCTTGCGCTCAAAGACCAGCTTGACGTGGACCGGCTGCGCATCCGGGTAGTAGGCCGCCCGATTGCGGGCCTGAATGCGAACTGAATCGGCTTCGAAGCCGCCACGAAAGGCCTGCTGCGAGGTCAGTCCGGTTCGGGCCACCCCCAGGTTGAACACTTTCTCGATGGAGGTCTCCAAGGTGCCGGCGAACTCTGAGCGCAGGCCGGCCAGGTTCTCTCCCACTACCCTGCCCTGCTTGGCGGCTGTGGTCCCCAGGGCTGAGACCACCGGCTTTCCGGTCACTCTGTGGGTGGTTTCCGCACAATTGCCGGCCGCAAAGATTCCCGTCAGGTCGGTCATTCCACGGCTGTTGACCTGAACCCCGCCGCTCATGCCAAGCGGGATCGCTGCTCGCTCCGCCAGATCCGTGTTGGGACGTACTCCAACGTCCACCAGAGCCAGGTCACAGGGGATGGAACCCAGACCAATCTCGAGGGCCCGGATGCGACCCCGTTCTTCCACAATCCCGGAGACCCCCGTCTCCAGGAGAACCCTGACACCGTTTTTCGCCAGCTCCGACTGAACCAGCTCCGCCATGTCCCGGTCGATCTGGCTGAAAACCTGCCTCCCTTGCTCGAGAAGAGTCACCGACAGACCTAGAGCGATCAAGGCTTCGGCCATCATGAGTCCAATGTAACCGGCCCCGACCACTACGGCCTGGGGGCGTGACGAAGTCAGGTCACGAAGCTGGAGCCCATGTTCGAGCCGGCTGAAGGTAAGGAGACCGCCGACCTGGTGATCTGGTACAAAGCCGGGCAATCTGGGGTGGTAGCCCGTGGCAAGAACCAACTTTTCGTAGCCAATGACAGTCTCTTCACCGCTCTCCATTTCGACATATCTGATCCCTCGCCGCCCGGGCATGATCTCCGAGACCCGGGTTCCGGTCAGAGCCCGAATTCCCCTCTCTTCTTGCAGGCTCTCCGGCGTGAACTGAACCAGATCAGAGTGGCGCCCAACCACCTGGGCTACGTAATAGGGCAGGCCGCAGATACTGTAGGAGATAAAGCGGCTCGCTTCCAGGATCAAAATATCGAGTTCTGGATCAAGCCGTCGGGCGCGGCTGGCCGCAGTCATTCCGGCCGCGTTTCCCCCGACTACGACGATTTGCTCGGGCATCCCGCCGGAATATTAGCAGACGCTGGCAAAAAAAAGACCCATGTTCACGTCGACCATTGAAAGTTGACCATTGACCACTGACCGTGGAACCTTAAACTTAGAACTCCCAACAGGAGCACACTAATGCTGATGGCTCAAAGAATCGCAACACGTATTTGCTTTCTCTTCTTTCTGCAAACTGCTGCCGCTCAACAGGGGATTCACTGGCCCCAGTTCCGGGGTCCTGACAGCAGCGGCGTGCAGGAGGGTTTCTCCACGCCCGTGCGCTGGAATGCGGAGGAAGGAGAGAACACCGCCTGGAAGACTCCCCTCCCTGGCCTGAGTCACTCCAGTCCCGTGATCTGGAGTGATCGGGTCTATGTGACCACCGCCGTGAGCAGTCAGGGCAACGTGGATCTGAAGGTGGGTCTGTACGGAGATATCGGCGCCTCGCCGGATGAAAGCGTACACCAGTGGAAGGTGTATTGTCTTGACAAGAACACGGGCCGAATGCTGTGGGAAAGGACCGCTCACGAGGGAGTTCCGCGGATCAAGCGACACACCAAGGCCACGCATGCCAACTCCAGTCCAGCTGTTGACGGCAGACATGTGGTTGTCTTCTTTGGGTCAGAGGGACTCTACAGCTACGACATTGAGGGAAACCTGAAGTGGAAGAAGGACCTCGGCGTCCTCGACTCGGGCTTCTTCCGTGTTCCCACCGCCCAGTGGGGATTCGCCAGCTCCCCCGTGATTCACAAGGGTCTCGTTTACATCCAGTGTGACGTCCAGAAGGATTCCTTTCTGGCCGTCTTTGACGTCGAGACTGGAGAGGAGATCTGGCGCGTTGCCCGCAACGACGTTCCCACCTGGAGCACACCTGCCTTGATCGGGAGGGATCATGGCACCGACCTGATCGTCAACGGGTGGAAGCACATCGGAGGCTACGATGCCGCCACCGGAAAGGAACTGTGGAGAATGACGGGCGGCGGCGATATTCCGATTCCTACTCCAGTCACAGGTCACGGTTTGATCTTCATCACCAACGCTCATGGCGGTATGGCCCCGGTCTATGCGATCCGCCCGGGTGCCCGCGGAGACATCTCTCTGAGTGATGGCGAGACCACGAACACTCACATCGCCTGGAGCATCGGGCGTGGCGGCACCTACATGCAGACACCTCTGGTCTACGGAGACTACCGCTACATTTGCCGCGGCAACGGGGTCTTGACGGTTCATGATGCGAAGACCGGCAACGTTGTCCACGGCCCCCACAGGGTGGGCGGCGACGCTTACACCGCCTCAGCCGTCGGAGCTGACGGGAAGATCTACTATACGAGTGAGAGCGGTGACGTGACCGTCCTGCGCCACGGTGACAGCTTCGAGAAACTGGCCGAGAATCCGCTGGGTGAAGTTACGCTGGCCTCCCCCGCCCTCTCCGAAGGCCGCATCTATTTCCGAACCAAGGGACACCTGGTAGCGGTGGGGGAATAGGTTCTGGGTTCTGGCTTGCGCTCATGTTGCGAGCCCACCAGTCGGCGGCCTGATCTCGATCCCAGCCCCCCGCGTCACCACAGGCCATCAGGCGCCGCTTCAGCTCCAGAGCGCTGGACGGTCGGTGCACCTTTCAGGCCCTCACCAGGGCCACGCAATCCCTTACGCTGGAGAAGAGGTGAGGTTTGCCGAGCGGAGGAGACCAAACCTCGACCGGGAAGCGGCCGTCAAAGGCATGATCGAGACGTTCGCGTGACCCGGGCGACTGGCACGCTTCGTCCCGCAAGCGCACAATAAGAAGAAGGTAGGACTATCCCGATGATCCCACTGCGTGATGACAATCCCACTACGATCAGGCCAGTTATGACCGTGGGCCTGATTGCGCTCAAATGTGCTGGTCTTCCTCTACCAGATCTCATTGGGCCCCAGAGAAGGTGAGCTGTTTGTATACCAATTTGGTGCCGTTCCTGCGGTCATCTTCGGTTCCCAAGCTCTCCCCCCCGAGCTGGTAGCCATTCCCGCCTCATTCAGCATAGTGACCAGCATGTTTCTACACGGTGGGTTCATGCATTTGATCGGCAACATGCTCTACCTGTGGATCTTCGGCAATAACATTGAGGACGCCATGAGCCATGGACGATTCATTGTGTTCTACTTGGTTACCGGCTGCGGCGCGTCTATGGCTCATTTTCTAACAGACATGGCGTCGCCAATTCCCACGATCGGTGCCAGTGGTGCGATTTCGGGGATCTTAGGTGCCTACATCTTGCTGTATCCCCGGGCACGGGTTTTGGTTTTGGTTCCGCTGGTCTACTTCATGCGAATAATGTACATCCCGGCCGGATTTGTTCTGGGATTTTACTTTGTCATTCAGCTTTTTCAGGGAACCTTCAGCTGGGGTCAGGGCGGAGGGGGAGTGGCCTGGTTCGCTCACATCGGAGGATTTGTAGCTGGCTTGCTCCTGGTGGGGTTGTTCAAGCAGCGAACGGTCCGCTTCTTTAACCAGCCACATCACCATGCTCGACGCATCAAACACCGGCGCAGCGACTGACCCTATCTGCTCTATCAATTGCGCGCATTCCACGCCCTGGTCGATCACGTGGCCGCCCACATAACCAGTGGAAGTGCTTTATGCGGCAGCACTCGTGTCCAGGAAGCGATGGCCAATCCCAGGACGATCAACAGCGGGGCTACAGACATCGCGTGATGAGCAGGAGAGTATCACCAATTTCCACAACATTCGGCACAGGCTCTGAGGTCCAAAAAGTGCTAGTATTCAGAGAAAATTCAGCAGCACACCGAGCAGGACGTCGTGGTCAGGACGACCGTCACTGCATGCAGCCTATGACCAAAGCCGACCTGGTGGCCGACGTTGCCAAGACAGAAGGCCTGAGCAGAGAAGACGCCGAAGTGGTGGTCCAGACGGTCCTGGACAGCATCGTGGAGGCGCTCAATTCCGGAGAGAAGGTCGAGCTGCGCGGCTTTGGCAGTTTCCGTCACCGCCAGCGAAGCTCACGCCGGGGACGCAATCCAAAGACCGGCGAGGTAGTCCAGATTCCTGCGAAGCGAATCGCTTATTTTAGACTGGGCAAGGGGCTCAAAGACCTGCTGAACTCCTAACCCGTTCTGTTGTTGGGAATTCCTCAGTGAATATCGAATTCGGCCGCTTCGATTTCCGCGTCCGGGAACATGGAAGTGTACTGGGTCGTGAAGCGGAGCACACTGCCCGTTCTTCCGATCTCCTTGCTATATTCGAGGGCCTACTGGGTGGGGAGGTTGATACCCCGTTTCCCATCGCAGATGAACCTGGACGGTCCCTGGAGATGGCCCTGGCCCCCGACAATGGCCTCGAACAGGACTTCACCCTCGGCCTTGAAACTCTTCCTTGCGGAAACGATGGCAGCCGGCCCTAGGTATGCCAGGTGTCGCTGGATGACCTCCTCGGGCGTCAGTTTGGGCTTCTAAGGAAGGGCAACGGCGGGCTCAAGAAACGGCAAACTCACGCCTCGCCGTCCTGTTGTTCCGTGTCAAGGAAGCTCGCAGAACGGTAGGGCGTCAGCTCACCGTTGGTAGGAGCCGGCGCCAGTTCAGAAGCCCGCACTTTCTCGTGATCGACAACAGATGGAGGATGGGTAATCCTACGCAGACCAGCTAGCCAGTTTCGCTTATACTGGATGCATCCTGAGATGAGTCTTCTTCGCCGATTCGTGATTCGCGCCGCCCAGGAACTGGGCCATAACCCGGAAGCCCGCGCCAAGGCCTCGCAGGTGTTGGAAGAACAAGTCAAGCCCCGCGCCGAGCAGGCTTGGCGGGAGGCTCAACCCAAAATCGAACACGCCAAGCTCGGACTCAAGCGTTTCGCGCAAAAGGTGCGCGAGGAATACCGCAAGGGACGCGACGGCGAGTAGGCTATAGACGGGACAGTTCGTTTTCAACTCCCATTTGACTTTCTTCCTTCCGTAACGTTTCAAGCTCGTCTACTATCAGGAAGAAGGCGAAACACGGAAGGTTCGAATCTATGGAAACGATTGACGCGGGATTCAGCATCGGCGAACTAATTCACCATAGCCTTTTCGACTACCGCGGAGTGATCTTCGATGTAGACCCAGTCTTTCAGGGAACCGAAGAATGGTACGAACAAGTAGCCCGAAGCCGACCGCCTAAAGATCAGCCCTGGTATCACGTCTTGGTACACGGAGCCGGGCACACCACCTACGTTGCGGAGAGAAACTTGGAGCCCGACCCTACTCGCGAAGCGATTTCCCACCCCTTGGTTGGCGTCTACTTCAAGGAATTCATCGACGGAGTGTACCGGCTTCGGCGACCGGTCCATTAGAGCGCGTTTCTCGAACGAGTGGAGTCTTAATATTATTCGGAGCTGTACGTCGTCAGAGCAAATGGCACAAAGAATGGCCCGGGGCTTAAGGGGCACTCGGGGCCGTTGCTGGTCCGGCTAGATTAGCATCGATCACTCGCGGACATGCCCCGGCGGCCGGGTACTTTGCTGGTCGCGCCGCCCGGTAGAACGAGCAAGACTTCGGACCATAGCAAAACGTCTCAAATCGATACTGTTTCTTGCGCGGGTTCCCGTTGGCGGCTCATCGGTTGAGCGTTGGAGGACCTTCAGTAGATTATAGTCGCGTGATACTGGACTGGGCGGCGGCCCGACTCAACGGATCCGTTGTCTTGAGATGACCTCCACGGCCTGAAACAAGCTGAAGTCAGTATGTTATCGACCCGGTCACAAGTGGAAATAAAGGCAAAACGACCTGATGTTCTCGTCCTGCTGATCGTTCTGCCGGTCTCAGTCTGCCTTGTCTTGCACGGGCAACGCTATCAGGATTTCACCATCTCGACTCCCGTTGATGCCTCTCAAACTCTGGTGCTGGGCTTTATGGGAGGGCGGGATTCCTGGGATGACGATCGCCAGGGAGTTCGGAGGCTTGCCCTGAAGCTGCGCAGCCGCAACCTGCCGATCCAGGTAGAAACGGTTGAAAACGAGAAGCGCGGGCTGGCTCTCCGGCTGGTCGTGGCGGCTTTTGATGTGAACCAGGATGGTGTCCTCAGCCAGCAGGAGAAAGAGAATGTCCGGCTGGTCGTGTACGGGCAGAGTTTTGGAGGCGCTGCCGTCGTCAAGCTGGCCCGTCAATTGAGCAGGGAGGACATTCCCGTGCTCCTCACGGTCCAGATCGACAGTGTAGGCCGGAACGACAAGGAGATCCCGCCCAATGTCCTCAGGGCAGCCAATCTCTTCCAGTCAAACGGCTGGTTGATACGCGGTCAGTCCGGGGTGCGGGCAGAGGATCCTCAGAAAACCGAGATCATCGGCAACTTTCAGTTCAACTACAAGAAAAAAAAGATCGACACCTCCGGGGTGCACTGGTTCAAGAAACTGTTCCGGGCGGCCCACACCAAGATGGGACTCGACTCGGATGTGTGGGACAAGGTGGAGGAGTTGATTGTGGAGGAAGTTCAGCGTGGATTTTCTCTCTTACATCAAGACACATTACCGATCTTATGGTGGAAGTCACGCGCATCCATCGGCCCCTATTCATACCGCAGGGCTTCAACAGGGTCCAGCCGGAAGGCACGAAAGGCCGGAAAGAAGCCCGAAACCAAATGGGGGCTGGGGGGCTGACAGGCAATGATCGGAGCCCCGGGCGGGAAGCCCGGTCCGGGAAGAGATGCTCTCGCTAAGAGGAAGTCTTCTTCAAGGCGGCGGCCACCCCTCCGAAGAGCATGCCTACGATGATCGTGAAGGCGATCCAAAACGTCAACTGAGGGAACAAGCCCGAGATAAGCCACTCTACAAAAGGCCCTGTTTCAGGGAAATCCGGGGGCGGGCCGTCGTAGAGTGTTCCCCAGTCACCCATGGTCGCGAAGAACATGACAACTGCCACCGGAATTCGCGCAGCCAGCCCGTAGGAGACGAGCGTGGAGTACAAAGCGGGCCAGGTCTTCCTCATCAGCAGGACAGCCGCACCAAGAACCAGGATACAACTCATCAAGATCCAGATGATCTGGTTCGAGATCACCGACTCGATAAGCGCAATGATCACAACTACCACTCCTAACGAAATCAGCGCCCACAGAGCCACTTTCCAGCCGCTCTCCGGTCCCTTTCCTGCATTCTTCAGCTTCACGGAAAAGTAGATCCCAAACACAGGCACCAGCAGCCAGATCCCGAACAACGTTCCCCCGCCGCCCGCCTCTGGATTGAAGAGCACACGGGACCAGCCCTGCAGTTCACCTGTCAGCCGAAGCAAAGTCACCACAAGAGTGATGACGGCGGGTACCATGATCAGTCGTCTGGTCGCTTCACTGGAACGGAACATCTTTCTTATCTCCCCAGATCACAGTAGATGATTTGACGACAAGTATAGGAAATACCGAACGTGGTTCGCCACGTTTAGTTCAGAGGATTCATTCGAGTGCCGGTTCAAGAGGAGTCCTTCGCCCTCAACAACAATTGCCTGAAGAAGCACTAGATCAGCTAGTGTTACGCTGGTACTATGTTCGGGTTGGTAGGGAGTCAAATGTCGCTGGATCATTCGTGGAGCGCGGATTTTGCGCATGATCAAACGGAGAGCCCGCCTCCGACTATTATCATGGCAGCTAACTGGACACTGAATGCCCACAGGTTATCCGGCCACGAATATAAACTCACTTCGATTCCTCTATCATGCGGGTGATCCTCTCAACATCCACTTTCGTGAGCTGGCGATCTTCGATCAAATGAACCAGCAGCGCCTCAGCCGAACCATCGAATACTTTCCCGACCAGATCTCCTACCACTTCTCCGATAACTTCGCGCCTGGTGCAGGTGGGTTCATAGACATAGGCTCTTCCTTCTAGCCGTTTTTTCAACAATCCCTTCCTTTCCATAGCGTTCATCATGGTCATCACGGTCGTGTAGGCAATCTCTTGTCGCCTCCGGAGTGTTTCGTAGACATCTCGCACTGTAGCCGCTCCCAGTTTCCAGACGGGTTGCATGATTTCAAGCTGGCGAAGGGTCGGAAGTCTTTTCACTACTATATATTAGTACTAGACTGGGGTAACGTAAAGAAAAAAAGTTCCATACTGGCAAGCCGCAGCACATCAGAGCGATCGAGTGCCCCAACGCCTCCCCTTCAGCCCCAGGCTGGCAAAATTATTCCGGTCAATTCCCCGCCACATCTCCAGCCCTTACGTGTTCTGCAAGGCCACTGGCGACGCCTACCGCGATCTACGCGGATCCCTGAAGGTCGCACTGAAGAAGGCCAAGATACAGAAGCATATGACCCTCCACACCTTGCGCTGCACCTTCGCTTCACAAATGGTGATGGCTGGAGTAGACTTACTCACTGTTTCGGAGCTTTTGGGCCACAGCAGTCTGGAGATGACTCAGCGTTACGCCCACCTTTCACCCGGGCACAAAGCGCGGGCGATGGCGCTCTTGGAAGAGCATCTGGAGAAAAAAAGTGGCACCTATGTGGCACCGAAGCAATTAACAGGTTAACGACCCGCCCGTAAGTCGTTGATTCTAAAGAGTGCCGGAGTGGTGGAACTGGTAGACGCGCTGCGTTCAGGGCGCAGTGGGCCTTGTGCCCGTGGGAGTTCGAATCTCCCCTCCGGCACCATTCTTTTTCTTTTGTTGAAAACAAAGGACTTATTTTCAGCAGGCACCCGATTTGCTAACGATTTGCTAACCAAACAAAATTGAGCCCAGTTTTCCGGCTGCGTCTTCCTGCATGTCGGGAAGTACGTGCATGTAGATGTCCATTGTGGTCTCCACTCTCTTGTGTCCGAGCCTCTCAGACACAACCTTAACCGGCACCCTTGCATCCAGCAGGAGGGTGGCACAGGTGTGGCGCATGCCATGAAAGGTGATCGGGCGGACGTCTGCTTTCTTGATGATAGCCTTGAACTCACGTTGGCCAAGATTGTTCATCGGCAGCGGATCACCAATCGTGTCGTGGGCACGGTGGAGATCACTCCACTCCTTGGCAAACACCAGGCCCCGGTCGTGGTAGTGTTTCCGGTTCCGCAGCTTTGTCTCAGCCTGCAACTTCCGATGTTTCCGAAGCAGTTGTACGGTTGCCGGGCCTACGTGGATGGTCCTGTCTCTTCCGGTCTTGGGAGGCCCGAATAGGGGTTTTCGACCTGGCTTGATCAACTGCTCGACTATGGCAATCTTACCTGCTTTGAGGTCGGTGTTGTCCCAGCGCAAACCGCAAAGCTCGCCTTTCCGGCAGCCGGAATCAAGAGCCAGTGCATAGAAGGCGGCCGGTTGGGGGCCAAACGTCTTCGCCGCCTTCAGGAACTGCCGCGCTTCGCCACCCGTCCAGCACTGGCGTTTTACCGACTCGTTGCCCTTCGGCGCACTGGGGCAATTGTCCACCAGTTGAGCCACGTTCCGGACAAGCAGATCTTTCTTGATGGCCCACTTCAGGGCGCCGGACACCACAGCGTGGTGATGCTCAAGAGTCGTCTGCGAGAGCGTCGTTGACTTGTCACTGTAGTATGCTTCCAGGTGTGTGAAACTGAGATCCTGGAGGCGTGAATACCCGATCTCTGGCTTCAGGTGGCGATCGATTATGCTCTTGTAGCTTTCATAGGTCCGGAGTCTCCGCTTGGGACGAATTCGGTGTTCCAGCCAGCGGTCGAGCCACTCACCAAGCGTGATCTTCGACGGCTCCACAAACTCGTTCCTGTTGACTTTGTGTAGAAGTTCGGCCAGCTTGGCCTCGGCCTCGCGTTTAGTCCCTCTGACAGTGACCCATTTTTGACGTCGTCGCCGCCTTCCAGTGTTCGGATCCTCCTGGTACCCCAGGTCGAGAATGATAGTCCAGGAGCCCTTGGACCTTTGTTTGAGCGATCCTCTGGCCATTTCACTTTCCTTTCTTTTTCTTGTGTCTTTCGACAAACCGTTTGGTGGACGCAAGGTTGGCACAGCGTCGCCGGCAGAACTTTTGCCTGGCGTCACGGCGATAAAAGATCTCGTCGCACTCGGGACATTTGGCGAGTGGGTAGAACGGGGTATGCGACAACAAAAAGAGTGTGAGAATTAGGAACCTGTCTCTGAGCGACCCGCTGGCGGCAACCAAAACGGAGTGATTCTTGGGGCCGCTTTGAATCCTAACGAGACGGGACTCGATGGATATCGGGATGTAGACCGGGAAACTTACAGCCCCGTCCCCCGCTCCGATTGCGACCTGATAGCACAAAGTCTTTGCTTCGCTTTGCAGGACCTTGATTTCTTCAGTTTGCAGGGTCTTGATTTCTTCCCGGAGCCGGTCCACCCGGCTGAAGACTTCAGCAGACGCAGGTTGTTCTAGAAATAAACCGCCGTGCGAAACTGTCCTTACATCCAGGAACCGACGCAGGTCATCCTGCAAATTCAGCCAGTCCCCCGGCCGCAGGTTTTCAACATCGAGAACGAGGCTGCCGCAAGTGGCGACTCTGATTGGATCATCACTGGAGATCTGACAGCCGATCTAAGGGCAGCTAGAGATCCGAAAGGTGACGGTCGTGTCTACACTCTCTCTGTCGAATGCACAGACGATGTCGGAAACACTTCGGCGAGTCAGCAGGTGGTGGTAACCGTGCCGAAAGGAGGAAACACGAACTAGGAGGTTCCCGCCGGATCGCCACTGCCGTTCGTTTATCGGCCGAGGTGAGAGCCACACCTTTGTCATCCTGCAAGTCCGGCATCAGGCGCTCGTGGCCCTCTCTCTGCTTTCTTGCAGGTGCGTCCTTGACTGTCGGCAGTTTGTTTCCTGCCTGCCGGTCTCGCCCACAAGCGCCATGGATGGGAGGCAAAACCTCAGTCTCTGACGGTTCATTTCACTTACTGCACGAATCGTCAGCTGGCCTCTGCCCACATGAAAACCAGTGATCATGCCGCTGCCGAATTTGAGCAAGAATATTCTACCTTGTTTTTGACTCCCCCCGCCCTCGATGCGACTCCTGATACTTCACACCAGTACTATAAAATATTCTTATGAATAAGCCCTTCTTCACGCCTCCGAGGAAGGCTCTTCGAAGAATTCATGGAGGATCATTAGGCTGAGTCTGTCAGAAGACCAAGGACTCTCGATTCCGATTTCTTTCAAGGGGCCCCGGGGGGACTGGGGGGCCAGTGCCGTGCGCATAAACGGTCGCCTCACGTTTTGAGGTTCGAAGGACGAAAATGACCGCTTGTCACGTCTGCCAGATAGAGATTGAGCCATCACACCACGGGCGCCGACGCAAGTATTGCTCTGAGAAGTGCCGCAGCCGGGCCAGGCGGATGAAAGGCGAGCGACTGCTTCATTTTCGGCAATCCGTCAGCGAGGTGACGAAGAAACCGGCTTTCGTGAAGGGCCGGGCGGCCCGGATCTGGAAGCAGTACGCCGGACAATTGAACTTGACACTGCTCGATGAGGCCATGTTTGGCGTGTGGTGCTGCCTGATGGCAGAGTTTCAGGAGTCTCCGCACACTTTCCCCGCTGCCAGGCTGGCGCAGCTGCGGGGACTCGGCAAGAGCTTCGGGCTCACGCCCGGGGGCCGGCGGGGGATCAGAGCAGAACCACCACGAAAGCCGGATCCCGCCGAGAAGTATTTCAATCGGATCTCGGAGTGAGTGGCAAGACCTACGAGAAGGCGAAGGGCGTGGTTGCGGGCACCTGGACGGGACCAATTGGTCCCACTCTGGTCTCCGAGCAAGTGCTCGGGACAGCTGGTATGGGCCACCTGGGCGCTATTCGCCGCGACTGTCGTGCTGGCAGTAACGGCGATTCTGCGGTGAAAGAGCTGATTAGCCTGGCGGAAACTCGAAGCTCCCCTTTTGACCGACACTAGACATGCTGTTCCGTGAGGTATAGTCTGGAATTACCCGCTTTGCCGAGGATTCGCGGCCATGGCTCCGAAACGCCCACACGCCGATAATTCCCCTGAGTCAAATGAAATGAAGAAAACATTCCTTACAGTCGTCGCTCTAAGTTTGTTGGTGTTTCCTTGCGCACCGAGTGTATTTGCAGGTCCCGTCCAGGTGGCCGGTTTCTCATTCTCTGAGAATGCCTTCGCAGATTCCGTACTCTCATTCTCGGGACAGGTGTCATTCGATGGAGCTGTACTGGAGAGTTCTATAGTTGGGTTTGACTTGGCCACATCGATTAGGTTGCCAACTGAGCCCCGAACGGGTATTCCTCTGTTTGTGGAGCTTGGTTTTGTCGATAACCTAATCATAAATGGCCCTGGTGCTGATATTGCCGTTTTTGAAAAGGCTCGGCCAAGACATTGTGGCCGCACTTTTTGTGGGGGGCACACAGGTTTTCGTCCCCATAATCACGACTGGCACCAGCACTCCTATGGGCATTGGACTTAACGTTGGCCTCATCGATCTGAGCGATTTTGGAATTGCTCTCGGTGAGACTATCGACAGAATCGTGCTGTCAAATGCCGCAGTTGGCAGTGGGGCCGATCTGCTTGCGGTGGGTGCCCTCAACTCGGTCTCGGTCCCTGAACCCTTTACCATCTTTCTGCTCAGCATGGGCCTCGCGGGTCTGGCAGTAATCAGGAAGCCGTGGGATCAGTTCCATTCAGTCCTGGATGACCTGGCCCTCGGCCAGAAGGGGTGAGGAGGGGGCTTCGACCAAGCCCTGCGTCGCGATTTCCTACCCCAAAATGCACCAGTTAGGCGTGTCACCAGAGGAGCCAATACCGTTCGGGAATTTGGGGGTGGGTGCCGCAAACCATCGCGTCCGACCATCAGGCTAGGCGACTGGTCCGAATCGTGGATAGCTTTTCTGGAATGAGGAACGGGTGCTCATTCAGATTGCGAATCAGACGCTCGATTTCATCCAGCATCTCCCTGGTGAAGTCTTGGTGTCTGTACTTCAATAGCCCATTCAGGAGCATCAACACATTGCTCAGGCCGAACGCCTCTTGCTCCCCGACTGGAAGGTCCTCCTTCGCCTTCTGAAGCGCCGGACCAAGTTGGCCAACCTTCAGCAAAACACAGACGATGAAGTAGGCAACTTCGAGGTACCCTTTGTCAGCATGGATGCGGTTGGTTAATGCAGCAATGAATCGGTCTCTCTCGTCATCGGTTGACAGGCGGTCATAGTAGGACACCAACGCATCGAGGTTGTCGGAACGGAGGGATGCCGTGTCAGGATCGGACACGATCAACTGGTTGATGGGAAGATCGGGCTTCCATGAGTCGCCTCCTACTCCTGTGAAACTGCGTCCTTGATAAACAAGATGTACGCTACCCAGCCCGCCAACTCTCCTGCCGCACATCTGATAGCGTGCTAGTTCTGATTGGAGCACCGAGACCACTTCCTTTTCGATTGTGTCAGCGATCTCGCAGACTAGCTCCGCAGGTCGCTTGGGCGGCTTGCGCTGGTCGGTGTCACGCGATTTAAAGGTCACTTTTCTGACGGAATGCCGGTTACCAAACTAGTCAATGAAAGTAACCGAGTGCGCAGTGAAATCCTCCCCGGACTGTCGCGACCGGTGGATAGACGCAGAAGTCGAATGGGGCGTTCCTCGTCTCATTCGGTGGAATATCATAGAACCCGTGCAAATTGTCGTCGGCTGAGCGGCGAATCATCACCATGCCATTAACCCGCTTCCTTCCGAGAAACCCGTAGCGCAGCTCGATTTGCGGGATCCGCACAGCAACTAAGGCCGTATTCGAGATGAAGAAGGAACCCACGATCTGCATAGTTGGCTCATCACCTCGTTTGCCCATAGCCCACCAGCAATTACCCTCCATTTTCGGGGCGATCCGGAGGGTCTTCTTCGGTATCACAAATCCCTCATGGCTCCTGCGCCGTTGCCACTCGTCGTAGACCCAGAAGAGAAACTTCGCAGCTCCGCCGATCACAGCGCCGCCTGCTACGACAACAGTGATCCACTTTTCGATTGTCTCTGGACTCATGACTTAATTCGCTCGGGACGCACGTTCAACATTGGCTCCTCAGGGTATACCGATCCATGCATCGCGTGTACCTTGGCAGCCAAGCACTTCTTTACTGTCGGCTGGGAGGGCCCGAAGGTTTTCTGAACCGCCAGAGGTTCTAGGATCAGGTGTAGAATCCTGATTTTGGAGCAATTGCTCCGCCCGAATCTATGATAAAGAAGTCCAACTTTCGGCCATCTTCCAGGTATAGCGTGAGGTTGTCTTCCTCCCTGACCAGAAATGCGTAGGGGTCATCTTCCGGTGGGGATAGCTGTCCAGAGACGCTCCGCACACCCTCCACAGTGCTGCTCCCGTCGATGTGAAGGATCTCCTGAGTGGCGCGAAGACTGTACTTTACCCTGAAGAGGAGCTTTCCGTCTCCGTACACCTCCCCAGTCCCGGTGGGAGTCTCCAGTTCACGAAATGTTTTTCGGGTCACCGTGCTTCCAGGATACTCGATCTTGTCCTCAAAATGTCCTCAGAATTCTGAGAAGGGGGAGGTAAAACTGGAAAAACGACTCATGGGCCGGAGGCTTCAAACCCTTGTAGAATGGGAACTTTGAGAAATTCTGCAAATTCGGTTATCCCGCTCGTATAATCCCGCCTCCGGCACCAACTTTTCCTCTTATTGAAAAGAAAGAAGTTAGCGTTCTAGTACAGCTGATTTGCTAACCATTTGCTAACGAACTCCTCGAAACAGGGCGGTACTAGGCAATCTTTGACTTCCACCGGAACCTCTGTAAAGCTAGAGCCAACGGTACTTTACGGGGGAAGCTGACATTAGGTGGTACTCGACTTGTCGAATCTCCCCTCCGGCACCATCCCTGTATAAGCGACTTCCCACAAAGAATTCCCGGCTGGTAGATTGTGTCTCAGTCCAGTCTTTAGGCCCCTTTTTCGCTACCGGGAGACGCGCCGGAAGGGTACGCGTGTCGTCCACATCCGCTGAGGGTAGTCCCCGACGGGAATGCGCTTGATCTCTCTTCTATCCTCGATAGAGACGATGGACACGGTGTTTCCCACACGGGCACTGGCGTAGCAATACTTCCCGTCAAGGCTTGTGATGATCCAGCTCGGTTGTTCTCCAACCGGGATCGTTGCCAGGAGCTTGAGGTCCGGAATGGACAGGATCCCGACATAGCCCTCCATTGTCGCATTCACGCAGAGGTAACGGTTGTCTGGAGTCAGCACCAGGCCGTGATGGGCGGTATGGGGAAAACTCCTCTGGGCGGGGATATTGTGCGGATTGGGCAGGTGGACCGTCTGAGTGATTCTGCCCGACTCGATGTCCAGCACCACGAAGCCGTGCAGCTTCGAGATCTGTATATAGGCACGTCTCTCATCCTCTGTGACGGCGAACGGTCGCACGCCGCTCTCGAACTCGATGGTCTTGACAACCTTCAGACTGCTGGCCTCGGCGATAACCATCTGATCTCCGGTGATCGCCCCACTGAAGATGTACTTCCCACTCGGCGACACTGCGACACCATGGGGCATGGGAGAAGTGGGGAAGGAGCCGACGACCGAGCGACTCGCAGTGTCTACTGCGACCACCTTGTCCTCGTTTAAGATGGAGACATAAAGAGTTTTCCCGTCGGGCGTGATCGCAAAATGGTCGGGCTTTCCCGGTGTGGGCAGGCGCCACAGAAGCTCCTCAGTTTCCGTGCTGAAAGCAGCAATATCCCTGGTTTTGGGCCGCGATACATAGAGAACCTCTCCGGACTCGGGCGCCACCAGATCATCCACCCGGGCTGGTGTTGGGAAGGTCTGCCGTTCCGCCAGGTCCGGCACACCGTCGAACTCCCTGAGCACCTCGAATTCCGGCACCGAGATGACAGAGACGGTGCCCGAGTGGTTGTTACCCACATAGAGCAGCTCCTGCTCCTTGGCGGTGGCGGTCAATATCATCATCGGCGAAAGAAAGAGGGTGGCAATTCTGAGCCTTGAGGCGTGGGCACCCATCGTTATCGGACTCCTTGCTGGATCTCTCAACACCCGTTCACAGGATACAGCTCCCAGCAGGATTCTCACAACTCATTGAGGGCTTTCGAGTCACTGAGTGAAACCCACCGTCTCACCTGACGTCTAAGAAAGGTAGAGGGACAAAGCAGGTCCTTCCACTGACTGTGAGGGGAAGAATGAAATGAACAAGGGTGCCTTTCTCACTGGACTGGGTGTCTGGAGCTTCCTGGAGTACGCCACCCACCGATTCCTGCTGCATGGCCCGTTACTTCGACTCCACCTCCCCCACCATCAACGGCCTCACGCTGGGACGTTCGATTGGAAGCCTTCCATCATAGCCGGGATTCTGGCCGGATATGTGGCTTACAGCTATATCCACACTCGCCTGCATCAGGGAATCAAGCTGGGCAACCTGAGAGAGCTCCATATCCAACACCACCGTCGTCCCGACAGGAACTTTGGCGTGACCACCTTACTGTGGGACCGTGTTTTTGGCACCCTTGATCGGGGTGCCGCTCCGCTCCGGTAAGACCCCCAAGTCCCCTCTGTAAAAGACTGCCAACACACGATTTCAGGGTGGCAGGTCAGGTACTTTGCCAGTCTGCCCCTGTCTCGCAGGGTACCTGGGACACGGCTGCAACTGCTCCCCCTCTGCACTTCTTGTCCTCCGGTCCCTGCTAAACTCGTCGCGGAAAAGGGAATCCCCCTCCCTGCCGCCACGAGGATGTCATGAGAATCTACCGCAGGCTCACCTGGTTCCTGGCACTCACAGTGGGCCTCTTTCTGTGGGGTGGTGTTCGGGCTCTTTTTGAAGGGGAAACCTTCCCCATCTTCTCCTGGCATCTGTTCTCGACGGTGCCGCAACCAACCTCCAGTGACGGGGCCGTGCTCCTATTAGAAATCGATGGGCGCCGGTTCGAGCCCCCGCTGGACTACATGAGTTCCTTTGAAATCGTTCCGGATGCCGGCAGCGTTATCGTCTATTACGTTATACAGGACATGGCTCGAGAATATCTGGCCGATCCCACTGGAGCAGGCGCTGCAACGTATCGCAGTTTATTTGAGCGGCAGTACCTGAACTTCTATCAACGCAGCATCCGCTACGCGTTGGTAAGGCGGTCATACGACCCGATTGAGCGCTGGAAAACAGACAGGTACGAAGTGACGGGAACAGTCTTTCGGAGGACATTGGACAAGTGATCCCATTTCCGCCGCGCCGTTTCAGGGCGGCACTCGCTGCTTTCGAAGAGCGCCCCGCACGCTCAGCCTTGCGGCTCCAGAACGAACGTTTCCGGCGCGCGCAGGGAGTGGTCGCGATTTTCTATCTACTGCAGTTCAGTCTGCTCGTTGAGTTCATCCAAGGGTGGCCGCTGTGGCGACAGGCACTGTCACTCGCTCCCGTAGGAGTAACGGCCTGGATGCCAGGAGCTGGAATTCCCCTCAGTATTGACCTCACTCTCTCGGCTTACGGAATTGCATTGGTGTTGGCCTGTGTGGCACCACGAGTTCGATTCTTTCGATGCCTTGTATTTGTCACGCTCTTGCTCGCAGCCGGTTTGGCCAACTCTTTCGGCAAGATTGGCCACGGCTACCACTGTTGGGTTTATGTGAGCTTTGTACTGATATTCTTACCTGCTGCGAGAACCTCTGACGGTTCCCGTGCTCGCCTGTCAAGACAGAAGTTCCTGACAGTTTTGTTGGCAGCACAGGCTCTAGTGCTGGGCTCTTACACACTCTCAGGCCTCTGGAAAGTGTGCGGCACGGTCCTACAAACCGTCACTCAGCAGAAAAGCTATTTGTCGCTGGATGGGTTCGCTTACCAGGTGGCCGATCGCCTTTCGCAAACCGCTTCTACCACGGTCCTGGGACCGGTCTTGATTGAGAACCCGTGGCTTGGCTGGTTACCGATGCTCGGCGCAATCTACATCGAGTTTGTCGCGCTGGCCGTGCTCTTCAGACCATCGCTGCACCGAACCTGGGGATTACTTCTTATCGGGTTGCACCTGGGAGCTACACTCGCGTTGGGCATATCATTCAGCCAGAATATCTTGCTTTTGGCGTTGCTTTTTGGTGCTTCACCCTTTTCGGTTCGTCCCGTGGCCCTCCGTTCTAAGCTAATTTCGCTACCTATGTTTGGTTGGCCGCTGGCAACGGTGATGAGGTGGAGAGAACAAGCATAGATGCTTCGGTCAGACTGAACAGGGCAGCTTATGCACTCACGCGATCTCCCTGACCCAACAGCGGCCAGGTTCTTCTCCAGGTATCGGAGAGAATGGCTGCTGCTCTCTCTCTTGATCTCAGCCCAGCTTACTTTCACTCTCTTTGTCACCGTACCGGGCCACGTTTCAGTCGACGAAGGCACCTACCCCGGATTATGCAAGAGATCTGAATCCGAGTGAGATTTGGGTCCAGAAAAAAAGCCGTAGCTCTCTGATATAAAAGGGTTTACATAAAAACAACCCTAAACAGGAGCTACGGCTATGTTGAAAACAGTCTGCCAGAATACCCTGCCATTTCACAGCCACAGAGACATCACAGCTCGTTTTGATGGGGGGAGCCTCACTTCCGACGCAGGATGGTTGTTGTTTGGATCGCTGGATCGGCAACATCGATTGTGCGAGGGCTTCAGTTCGTGTATTGCGGAAAGCCGGGACCGACGCTACATTCGTCATGACCTGTTGAAGTTGATCCGACAACGAGTGTTGCAGATCGTGGCCGGCTACGAAGACTGTAATGACGCCGATACGCTGCGCTCGGATCCGATGCTCAAGACAGTCTGTGATCAGTTGCCCGAGAGCGATCCCGATTTGGCCACCCAGCCGACTTTCTCCCGCTTGGAGAACTCCGTCACCAAGAAGGATCTGATGCGTCTGAGCCGGTGGCTGCTACGCCGTTATGTGCGCTCCCTGAAGAAGAGACGTCCCGCCAAGATCATCCTGGATCTGGACAGTACCGACGACCACACTCACGGCCAACAGGAGTTCGCCTTCTACCACGGGTATTACCGAAACCACATTCTGCATCCTTTGCTGATCTTCGATGCCGCCACGGGAGACCTGGTCTGTGCCGTGTTGAGACCTGGCAACAAGGGGGCTGCCTCTCACATCGTGCCCATTCTGAAGCGCGTCGTGGAGGCCATCCGACAAGCAGTGGGGACGGATGTCGAGATTGAGATTCGGGCCGACAGCGGCTTTGCCACGCCTCGGCTCTACGAGTTCTGTGAAGGTGAAGAGAATCAACTCCAATATGTCATTGGGTTAAGTCGCAACCCTCGCCTGCAGCGAGTGGTCGAGCCCCTGCTGGATTCGACTCGGGAAAGGTTCGTTGAGCGGGAGGAAAAACAGCGTCAGTTTGACGAGTTTCTTTATCGAGCCAACAGCTGGGATCGATCCCGTCGCGTCATTGTCAAAGTGGAGGTCGATCAGCGCGGGATCAATCGTCGCTTTGTGGTCACCAACCGGGACGATCTCTGCTCCCAATCACTTTATGACCACTACACCGACCGAGGGCAGACCGAGAACTTCATCAAGGCCTTTAAGAATCATCTGAGCATGGACCGACTCAGCTGTCATCGATTCCTGGCCAACCAGTTTCGACTCCTCCTGCATGCACTGGCTTACCAGATGTTCGTGCGCCTGCGCGACTATCTGCACGGAACCCCCTGGCACAAGCTCGAAATCGAAACCTTACGTCGTCGTGTCCTCAAGATCGGGGCCCGGATCCGACAAACCACTCGACGCATCTGGGTCCATCTTTCCTCAGCCTTTCCCGAACAACCCCTCTTTCACCTCGTCTTGAGTCGCCTGAACTCCAGCTAGCTTCTCCCAGTTCCCCGAAAAACCGCTTCCGACACTCATCCAGGCCCAGATCTGTCTGAAATTCACTCCCCCAACCACTCAAACGCCTCGCCAACCGATATTCTTCGCAAATCCGCCTGTCACAACTGCCCGCTTCCGAGTTGGGCCACTTCTCGAGCCCTTTTTCAACAGCGGATTACGGTTCTTGCATAATCCGGGCTACCACATGATGGTAAAGAACTTTGCGCGGAGCGGCACTCTGGAGATCTGGAATGGCTATCAGGAGTTTCCGTCGATTGAGCTTCAGGCGGCCGGCAACTTGCGGGCCTACAACAGTCGCCTGGTGGCTCAATATCCCTATTTGTATGCCGTCCTCGCGACGCCGTTCTATTGGGTCTCAGGGTACCGTGGTCTGTTCTTTGTCAACTCGATCGTCTTTCTCTTGACGGTTCTGGTTTGTTACGCCCTGGCCACCTCTCTATTCGAGGACAGAAGCCTTGCGCTGAATTCCTGTCTCGTTCTTGTTCTGGCAACTTACCTTTGGGAGTATTCCCAGGCGGCCTGGACGCATGCCGTTACCGTTCTGTTTGTTACCGCGGCGGCCTACTGCACAGTCCGTGGCCTGAGACCCGGGATGACCGTCCGGTCTCTCTATTTCCCTGCGGCAGCAGGACTGCTGATCGGGTCAGGCGCGGGAATCAGGCTCGACGTGATTCTGGCAGCGCCGGCTTTGGCGCTCGCTCTGGCGCTGGGCCCATCCCAACGGATCAAAAAAACACTTGCTTTTTGTGCCGGACTGGGTCCGGGTTTGGCAGCCCTGTCCATCGCCAATCAAATCAAGTTCGGCACCGCCTCGCCTTTCAGCTACGGCAGCAGCAGAGGAGGAGCAACATCCGGGCCTGCCCCATATGTTCCCCTCGTTCTATTGGCGCTGGTTTTACTGTCTGCCGTCTGGATCAGCCGGAAGGCACTGGCCCGGCGGCGGTCCGGGCTCAAGAACTGGGCGGTGCTCGGTTGGGCGGCAGCGATTCTAGCCGCGGTGGTTTTTCTGAAAAGTGGCACCGGCCTACTCTTCCAACTCTTCTCGGGAGTCCTTCAAATCCTGGTGGATCTACGCTTTCGAGACCCTGATCTAGTCGAACCAGCCATGATTCGAACTGCCAGTGGAGCTGTAGTCTATATCCATGCTTTCAAGAAATCCTTGCTCCAGAGTTGTGCCTATTTGCCCATCGTGGTGGTGCCCCTGTTGCACACGAGCAGGGGGACGGCGAAGCGTCCTGGTTCGGCAGGTTGTTCGCTTCTCTACCTCTTGCCGCTGAGTTACTGCGGGGTTTTCTCTTTTTTCGCCTGGCACGGGGGTCTGTGCCTGAACCTGAGATATCTTCTCCCGATCCTGCCCTTCACTTCCATACTGACCGCCTGGGCGTGGCGAGAGCTAAGCAAGGGGCGAAAAGGAAGCCGGTGGCGATCAGCGACGTTCGTCGGGCTGCCAACCGTCATTCTGTTCAGCCTCTTGGCTCTCCCCAACACCGGAGAACTGACTCCCGCCCATGAGTTCTGGTTCTTGACGTTCCCATTACTGGTTGCCGGTCTGATCTCCGCCCTTGTCCTCCTTCAGCTTTTGGTCTCACATCACAGCCACTGGGTCGCAGGCTTGATGCTAACCACCATGCTCGGTGCAATGGTGTGGTCGGGGCTGGTCGTTTTCACCTATGACTATCCCCGCTCAACTCTGTTTCGCTACTTCAATTCCAGGTTGTCTGACTCTCTGGTCAGGTTTGTTTCGCCCGACTCGCTGGTGTTCATGGACGACTACAACTATTTGGGTTTGCTCGAGGTTGAGCGTGTACGCCTGGCAGTCCCCAAGGCCTCCCGCCAGAAACAGTCAGATGATTTTCGAGATTTCAAACCATTGATGGACTACCATCTAACCCGAGATCGGAATGTCTACGCCGTGTTCCGACTTGAGTTCTGGAAATCGGTCCGACAGCGCGGGTTGCTGGACGGCATTCCCATGCAGACCTTGTGGGAGGACAAGCAGTTTCGGCTGGTGGAGTTTGCGCTTTAAGAAAAGGAGAATTGAGCATTGGCTGCTGAATCTGTAAGACACGGGACAAGAGTTGACTGGCAGAGTCGCTACGCAGACTGCGTGGAATCGATGGCCTCCACGGCGGCCCTCGGAAACATACTCGCCCTTGCCGAGAAACCGGAGATCATTTCCTTCGGTGGAGGCCTCCCGGATCCCAAAACCTTTTTGCTCGAAGAGCTTCGCGAACTGACCGACCTGGTCCTGAGGGAACAGGGCGGCGCCGCGCTGAACTATGGGCCCAACCTTGGCTACACAAATCTCAGAGAATGGATCGCCGCGCGGATGGGGAGAATTGAGAATATCGCGGCGTCAGTGGATGAGATCATTGTTACCTCGGGAGGGCTGGAGGCAATCAATCTGATTGCGGGGGCGTTGCTCAACCCGGGCGATCGGGTCCTCGTAACCGCCCCGACCTATCTGGCTGCCATCCATACCTTCAAGGCACACCGGGCGTGGATTGTCTCGGTGCCTTGTGACCAGGGCGGAACCTCGGCAGAGAGGCTGGAAGCGAAACTCGAAGATTTGGATAAGTTGGGCACCCTTCCCCGTTTTCTTTACCTGATTCCCACCTTTCAGAATCCTTCCGGTTTGACCCTGAGCCTGGAAAGACGAAAGCGGATTATTGACATCTGCCGGCGATTTGAGGTGCCGATTCTGGAAGACCATGCCTATGCGGAGCTTCGCTACGAGGGGGATCGGATTCCAACAATCAAGGAACTAGCCCCGGAGTTGGTCATTTTCGTTCACACCTTTTCGAAAATCTTCGGCCCGGGTGTCCGGCTCGGCTGGGCCGTTGCCGATCCATCGGTGATTGACGCTCTTCGTCTCTTCAAAATGGGAGGCGACCAGTGCTCCAATAGCCTGACCCAGAGGCTTGTATTTGAAGCTGGAAAGCGGGGCCTTCTCGATCTGCAAGTGTCCAGGTCGATTCCTCTCTATCGGCGAAAGCGTGATCTCCTCCTCCAGGAATTAGAACAACAGCTTCAGGGAAGAGCGTCCTGGACCAGACCCGAGGGAGGCTTTTACTGCTGGGCGAGTCTGCCGCCGGGTAGCGACGGCGGTAAGCTCCTGGAGGTGGCGATCCAGCAATACAACGTCGCCTTTGTAGCCGGCTCCCCTTTTTTTGCAGACGACCAGGGGAAAGAGAATCTCCGACTTTCCTTCAGCTTCATTGACGAGGCGCTGATTCCTGAAGGAGTGCGCCGTCTGGCGAAAATCCTGGAGGAGTGATTCGCCAGGCGTCAACGATGAGCCGCCGGTGAAGGAAAGCCGGAGTCAAGGCCGTCACCCTACCGTGCTATCACTTTTCAGTGCCCAAGCTGGTGATCCAAATCTCCTGTTTCAATGAGGAAGACACCCTGGGAATCACTCTTGCGCAACTTCCCAGGAGCCTGCCCGGAATTGATCAGGTGGAATGGTTGATCATCGATGACGGCAGCATCGATGCGACTGTACAGGTAGCCAGAGACGGCGGCGTGCACCACATCATCCAGCGCCCCCACCAGGGACTTTCCCGCGCCTTTCTGGCGGGCCTGGAAGCCTCTGTCGAGCAGGGGGCCGACATCATTGTCAACATGGATGCTGACAACCAGTACGACGCCCGGGATATCCCCTTGCTGATTCATCCAATCCTGCAAGGCTCTGCCGACATTGTCATCGGGGCCCGTCCTGTCTCACAGATCGACCACTTCTCTTTCTCGAAGAAGCTCCTCCAGCGTCTCGGAAGCTGGGTTGTCAGGACTATCAGCCGCACTAGCACGCCGGATGCACCCAGTGGATTCAGAGCTCTCAGTCGTGAGGCTGCGATGAGAACGCACGTTTTCAACCAGTACACTTACACTCTCGAGACGGTCATCCAGGCGGGATTGGATGGCATGGCGATCACCTCAGTCCCGATCAGAGTCAACCAGGAACTTCGGCGCTCCCGTTTGGTCAAGAGCATGCCGGACTATATCCGGCGCCAGGTCTTAACCATCTTCCGCATCTTTGTCACCTACAAGGCCTTCGCTTTTTTCTTCGTGAGTGGCGGCCTCATCTTCCTGTGTGGCTTTCTGATTAGCGTCCGCTTCCTCTATTTTTTTCTTAGCGGCGGGGGCGGCGGTCACGTGCAATCGCTCATCCTGGCCGCGCTTCTCCTGGCCACCGGTTTCTTCCTGGCGGTCATCGGGCTGCTGGCGGATCTCATCTCCGTGAACAGGCGGCTGCTCGAGCGTCTGGACTGGCGCCTCCAGAAAGTGGATGAACTGGTGAGGTTAGGAAAGGACGGAACGTGTCAACAACTTTGAGACACTTTGGTGAATAAATTACTGTAGTTTCATCTCAAAAGTTCTCCTTTTCGGGAGGGTTGATCCAGACCGCCTCGGGAAGAGGAGGAGGAACGGGTTTGCCGTTGGGAAATCTCTCCGGGAAGAGTGCATGGGCGGCCTCCAATGTTTGGGATCGATCGCGACGGGTGGTGATGGCGGTGAGGTAGTGCACATCCGCGGGAGTGTGCAGGCCGATACCCGAATGGCGATGGTCGCGGTTATACCAATCGAAGAAATCCCGACAAAAGTCTCTGGCTTGCTGAATGGTGCCGAAACGAGCCGGGAATTCGGGACGGTACTTGAGGGTCTTGAATTGGGATTCCGAGTAGGGATTGTCGTCACAGACATGAGGCCGAGAGTGAGACTTGGTGACTCCCAGATCGGCCAGTAGCAAGGCCAGTGCTTTGGAACTCATCGACGAGCCACGATCGGCATGCAGGGTGAGACCACCCGCTACGATCTCCTGCTTGGAGTAGCTCTGGGCGATCAAGACCTTGGCCAGGCGGGAGCTTTCCTGGGTGGCCACCATCCAGCCCACCACATAGCGGCTGAAGATGTCCAGGATCACGTAGAGGTAGTAATAGCTCCATTTGACGGGCCCCTTCAGCTTGGTGATGTCCCACGACCAGCATTGGTTCGGGCCGGTGGCCAGAAGTTCCGGCTTGGAGTATTGGGGATGGCGGCGCTGGCGACGGCGTTCTCTAACTTCCAGACGTTTGGCCAGAATGCGGTACATGGTTCGAATCGAGCACAAGTATCGCCCTTCGTCCAGCAGCTCCGCCCATACGGCGGCAGGAGCTTTGTCGATAAACTGTCGGCTGTGCAGGACCTCCACAACGGCTTCCCTTTCGGGCGGGCTCAAGGCGCGTGGGGATGCGGCCCGAGGCCGAGGATCCAGCGCCGGCCGTTCGCGCCGAAGTTTCTCCCGATACAGACTCGATGGCGGCAGATCCAGAGCCTGACAGCCGGCACGGACTCCGTGGGATTGTGAGAATCGCAAAGCTTCGTCCATCAGCTCTCGTCTCCGTTCTCTTCGCTGCTCGCCAGAGAGATTCCCAACAGTTGCGAGACTTTTTTTTGGAGATCCAGCATGGCTTCAAACTTCTCGAGCTTGCGTTTCAGCTTCCGATTCTCAGCCTCCACTTGCCTCAGTTGATGATCCAGAGGATTGACCGGCTTTGCCTTTCGTCCCCGCTTGCGAGGGGTCAATGCCTGCAGCGTTCCGTGCTCGCGTTGGCGTCGCCAGGTCTGCAGATTCGACCAGTAAAGTCCTTCTCGGCGCAGTAATGCTCCCACTTCGCCCGACTCTTCGCAGCCATCGGCCTGCTCCAGGACCCGGAGCTTATAGCGGGCTGAAAACCGGCGACGGGTTGCCTTGGCAGGAACTTCCGGGTCGGGTCGCGGCAACGCCTTCTCGGGCTCGGTCCGTCCCGCAGCGATTTTGGAGACCTCTCCCCTCCGCTCCGAGGTTTCCAAAATCCTCAGTTTCTTGTCGCTTCTGTTTTCTATCATTCTGTAATCCAGCTTCTCGCCCTCTACTCTAATTTAGCCGGGAAGAAGTGTCTCACCATTATTGGCACAGAGGGGGATGACAGGCCCTGAGAGTCGTTGCCATGTAGATTCGAAGCGCTTCCAAAGTATGTCTTGAGTGTTCGAGCGCAGGTCAGGAGCCGGTGTACCGGGACAAGCGCCGGCGGTTTTCTCGCCGCTCCCGCCAGGTGCGTATTCGCAAAGGGACAATCGTATCGTAAGCTACCCGGAATAAGAGAGGCGGGAGACAGCGCATGACCGACCACAGTCGCGCAGAAAAATTTGGCTCTGGTGAAAGGAGATAGTCGGAGCGTAGGCGCCGGTCGGACCTTAGACCGGACCTCAGGCAAAAGCGAAGCACGTCGAGCGCGCTCGTTCCCCGATCTCGATCTCCCCACCAGGAGATTTCCGTAAAGAATCTGGTATTGCCCGCCTCGATTTGCCGGATCGCTCCCTGCAATACGCGGAGCTCGGCTCCTTCCACATCTATCTTCACAAAAGTCTGGGACGAAGGCTCGAAGAAATCATCAACACAAAGCAGAGGGATTTTGATAGGAGTGTAATCATCGGACCGCTCAGAAACCGAAAACAAGCCCCCACTAATCTGAGTTCCAGTGACATAGAAAGTGATTTCAGGGGAGCTTTGTCGGTCCGCTTCATCGCTTGCCGCCGCATTAATACAATGAATTGTGTTAGAGGAACCAGCGGACCACTTCTCGGCATTCGCCTTAAGAACGCTGAATCGTGTCGGGTCGGCTTCGATAGCGAAGATGTCCGCGTTCTCCAGAATTCTGTTGGCGTAGTAGGTATAGACCCCCTGGGAGGCCCCAACGTCGATGAAGCAAGTCGTTCCCCGCAGTAACTCTTCGATTCGCTCGAATTCAGCTCGATCGAACGCATGTTCTCCAAAGTAAGTCCAAGCTAAATACTCCTGATAGTTCGTTTCCAAATCTACCTCCATAAAACGAGGTCAAAGGTCGACCTTGACCAAAGATCCGCTACCTCTTGCTGCCGTAGACTATCAGCTTGACCGGCACTGAACTGAGTTGAAACCCGCTGCCTGGTTCGCTCAGGAGACCGGTTGGATCCTGTTACAGTCTTCGAGTTCTTCGAAATGAACGGTAAACTGCGGAACACCCACCCTCATTTGTGCGAAAAGAGCTATGATCAACTGACACTGCCCCAGACTGAAAGCCAAGAGGCAGTGTGCCTCCAAGAGTGCGCAGCATGAATTCCGACCAACCCGGCAAGAATGGACCACTGGTGTTCTGGGGTACATACGATCTGGGGAAGCCCCGAGTTCGTCTACTGATTAAAGCAGGAAAACGACTTTTCCAACAAGTTGAAGAATGCCATGAATCTGTATGGGATGGCATTGAAGACAAGAGCCAAGTCATAGGAATTCTGCCCAAATCTCGGCTCGCCGTGAAATGGCTATTCGCCTACCCCAAACTGATTCTCCGCTACCTGCGCTTACCTCCCCATGAACTTGTGATTATTCCCTATATGGGACAGCTCGACATATTGATTCTCTACCCATTTGCGAAGCTCCGTAGTGCAAGCATTTGTTGGGATATTTTTGTTAGCCTCTACGACGCTATCGTGATTGATCGTAGACTAGCCAGGCGTGTCACCTTAGCCTCCAGACTGCTTTATGCTTGGGAATGGCTCGCGACGAGACTAGCCGACGTTCTAATCATCGATACGAAGGAACATGCGCGTTACATAGAAACCCTGTTTCGATTGCCTCACAACAAAGTCTCCTCTCTCTGGGTGGGGGTTGAGCCCGATTTCTTCGTTCACGCTAGAACAAGCTTGATCAGCAACAAAAAACCGGGAGATAAGATACAAGTTCTGTATTACGGACAGTTCATTCCACTACATGGCCTCGACACAATCATTGAGGCTGCTAGCCTGATTGAGCAAGAACGGGACGTGGCTTGCGAATGGACTCTCATTGGAAGAGGGCAGCTTCAAGATGAAATTGACAAGCAGATTGAGAACTTGCAGCTGCAGTCCATCTTGAGAATTGACTGGATCGATTATTCAGAGTTGGTAGATTGGATTGCTCAAGCAGATATCTGTTTGGGAATCTTTGGATCCTCCGGTAAAGCTCTGCGGGTAGTTCCAAACAAGGTCTATCAAATAGTAGCTGCAGGGCGGCCGCTGGTCACAGCAGATAGTCCCGCCATGAGAGAGGTTTTCAGTGAATCGCCCTGGATCAGGCTCGTGAAACCTGGGGATCCTCAAGCTTTAAGAGACGGCGTGATCGAAATCGCACGCCAGTTGTATGCTTGTGATTCACCAATAGCACTGGATCGTTTGCCTGTGATCGGTGAAGAGACCATAGCAAGTCAGCTTGAGAACATTCTGAAAGACAAGACTCCCGGGTTTCGCGGATAGAGACAGGCAACACCGGATAAGTGGATAAGAATCCAGAAGCGCGGCGCCAAATTCTAGCAGGTCTACAGGGCCTCGCTGCCATCGCCATCGTGGTCTCCTTCCTTGCCTATCTTTGGGTGAGTCGAGAAGCGCTGGCAGCGACTATCGAGGTGTCCTGGACTGGGCTTATGGCGGTCGCGGTGGGGGTCGTCCTGCACTGGATAGTGAGCGCCGGACAGAGCCTGCTTCTGTACCGGGCCGAGGGACTGAGAATGGGGCTGATGGAGACGACCTTCCTGACGGTCACGGGCGCAGCCCTCAACTACATGCCTTTCCGCCTTGGCACTGTGGTGCGACTTCGCTATCTCAAGGCCGTGCATGGGTTGCGGCTCACGCGAGCGGCTAGCCCGGATTATGCAAGAACCGTAATCCGCTGTTGAAAAAGGGCTCGAGAAGTGGCCCAACTCGGAAGCGGGCAGTTGTGACAGGCGGATTTGCGAAGAATATCGGTTGGCGAGGCGTTTGAGTGGTTGGGGGAGTGAATTTCAGACAGATCTGGGCCTGGATGAGTGTCGGAAGCGGTTTTTCGGGGAACTGGGAGAAGCTAGCTGGAGTTCAGGCGACTCAAGACGAGGTGAAAGAGGGGTTGTTCGGGAAAGGCTGAGGAAAGATGGACCCAGATGCGTCGAGTGGTTTGTCGGATCCGGGCCCCGATCTTGAGGACACGACGACGTAAGGTTTCGATTTCGAGCTTGTGCCAGGGGGTTCCGTGCAGATAGTCGCGCAGGCGCACGAACATCTGGTAAGCCAGTGCATGCAGGAGGAGTCGAAACTGGTTGGCCAGGAATCGATGACAGCTGAGTCGGTCCATGCTCAGATGATTCTTAAAGGCCTTGATGAAGTTCTCGGTCTGCCCTCGGTCGGTGTAGTGGTCATAAAGTGATTGGGAGCAGAGATCGTCCCGGTTGGTGACCACAAAGCGACGATTGATCCCGCGCTGATCGACCTCCACTTTGACAATGACGCGACGGGATCGATCCCAGCTGTTGGCTCGATAAAGAAACTCGTCAAACTGACGCTGTTTTTCCTCCCGCTCAACGAACCTTTCCCGAGTCGAATCCAGCAGGGGCTCGACCACTCGCTGCAGGCGAGGGTTGCGACTTAACCCAATGACATATTGGAGTTGATTCTCTTCACCTTCACAGAACTCGTAGAGCCGAGGCGTGGCAAAGCCGCTGTCGGCCCGAATCTCAATCTCGACATCCGTCCCCACTCCTTGTCGGATGGCCTCCACGACGCGCTTCAGAATGGGCACGATGTGAGAGGCAGCCCCCTTGTTGCCAGGTCTCAACACGGCACAGACCAGGTCTCCCGTGGCGGCATCGAAGATCAGCAAAGGATGCAGAATGTGGTTTCGGTAATACCCGTGGTAGAAGGCGAACTCCTGTTGGCCGTGAGTGTGGTCGTCGGTACTGTCCAGATCCAGGATGATCTTGCGGGACGTCTCTTCTTCAGGGAGCGCACATAACGGCCTAGCAGCCACCGGCTCAGACGCATCAGATCCTTCTTGGTGACGGAGTTCTCCAGGCGGGAGAAAGTCGGCTGGGTGGCCAAATCGGGATCGCTCTCGGGCAACTGATCACAGACTGTCTTGAGCATCGGATCCGAGCGCAGCGTATCGGCGTCATTACAGTCTTCGTAGCCGGCCACGATCTGCAACACTCGTTGTCGGATCAACTTCAACAGGTCATGACGAATGTAGCGTCGGTCCCGGCTTTCCGCAATACACGAACTGAAGCCCTCGCACAATCGATGTTGCCGATCCAGCGATCCAAACAACAACCATCCTGCGTCGGAAGTGAGGCTCCCCCCATCAAAACGAGCTGTGATGTCTCTGTGGCTGTGAAATGGCAGGGTATTCTGGCAGACTGTTTTCAACATAGCCGTAGCTCCTGTTTAGGGTTGTTTTTATGTAAACCCTTTTATATCAGAGAGCTACGGCTTTTTTTCTGGACCCAAATCTCACTCGGATTCAGATCTCTTGCATAATCCGGGCTAGCATCGTGGGGATTCGCCTTGCTCTGTTGGTGGTTGCCACTGCGGTCCTTGGGCTGATTGGGCTATTGACTCTCTATCTCCACAGCGGACACATCAACGTCGAGCTATCAGTGGTTTTTGTAGTCCTACTACTGGCCTCCTCCGCTGCCGCCCATTGGCCGCCTCCAGAGGCCAGTGGCCGGAGCGCCGTTTTTCGGGTGTGGAACGACTTTTCCCAGGGGCCCTCTGTGCCAATAATGGTGAGACACTTCTTCCCGGCTAAATTAGAGTAGAGGGCGAGAAGCTGGATTACAGAATGATAGAAAACAGAAGCGACAAGAAACTGAGGATTTTGGAAACCTCGGAGCGGAGGGGAGAGGTCTCCAAAATCGCTGCGGGACGGACCGAGCCCGAGAAGGCGTTGCCGCGACCCGACCCGGAAGTTCCTGCCAAGGCAACCCGTCGCCGGTTTTCAGCCCGCTATAAGCTCCGGGTCCTGGAGCAGGCCGATGGCTGCGAAGAGTCGGGCGAAGTGGGAGCATTACTGCGCCGAGAAGGACTTTACTGGTCGAATCTGCAGACCTGGCGACGCCAACGCGAGCACGGAACGCTGCAGGCATTGACCCCTCGCAAGCGGGGACGAAAGGCAAAGCCGGTCAATCCTCTGGATCATCAACTGAGGCAAGTGGAGGCTGAGAATCGGAAGCTGAAACGCAAGCTCGAGAAGTTTGAAGCCATGCTGGATCTCCAAAAAAAAGTCTCGCAACTGTTGGGAATCTCTCTGGCGAGCAGCGAAGAGAACGGAGACGAGAGCTGATGGACGAAGCTTTGCGATTCTCACAATCCCACGGAGTCCGTGCCGGCTGTCAGGCTCTGGATCTGCCGCCATCGAGTCTGTATCGGGAGAAACTTCGGCGCGAACGGCCGGCGCTGGATCCTCGGCCTCGGGCCGCATCCCCACGCGCCTTGAGCCCGCCCGAAAGGGAAGCCGTTGTGGAGGTCCTGCACAGCCGACAGTTTATCGACAAAGCTCCTGCCGCCGTATGGGCGGAGCTGCTGGACGAAGGGCGATACTTGTGCTCGATTCGAACCATGTACCGCATTCTGGCCAAACGTCTGGAAGTTAGAGAACGCCGTCGCCAGCGCCGCCATCCCCAATACTCCAAGCCGGAACTTCTGGCCACCGGCCCGAACCAATGCTGGTCGTGGGACATCACCAAGCTGAAGGGGCCCGTCAAATGGAGCTATTACTACCTCTACGTGATCCTGGACATCTTCAGCCGCTATGTGGTGGGCTGGATGGTGGCCACCCAGGAAAGCTCCCGCCTGGCCAAGGTCTTGATCGCCCAGAGCTACTCCAAGCAGGAGATCGTAGCGGGTGGTCTCACCCTGCATGCCGATCGTGGCTCGTCGATGAGTTCCAAAGCACTGGCCTTGCTACTGGCCGATCTGGGAGTCACCAAGTCTCACTCTCGGCCTCATGTCTGTGACGACAATCCCTACTCGGAATCCCAATTCAAGACCCTCAAGTACCGTCCCGAATTCCCGGCTCGTTTCGGCACCATTCAGCAAGCCAGAGACTTTTGTCGGGATTTCTTCGATTGGTATAACCGCGACCATCGCCATTCGGGTATCGGCCTGCACACTCCCGCGGATGTGCACTACCTCACCGCCATCACCACCCGTCGCGATCGATCCCAAACATTGGAGGCCGCCCATGCACTCTTCCCGGAGAGATTTCCTACAACGGCAAACCCGTTCCTCCTCCTCTTCCCGAGGCGGTCTGGATCAACCCTCCCGAAAAGGAGAACTTTTGAGATGAAACTACAGTAATTTATTCACCAAAGTGTCTCAAAGTTGTTGACACGTTCCGGGGTTTTCAAAGATTCGTACTCACCCACGAGTCGCAGCAAGCGTGCTCGCGTTGATCTTTGCGCAGCTGCTCTTGATAGCCGGGCGTTTTTACGTGAGTTTGACCTTGCTAGGATCTGAAGTGCCTCCGGCAACACTGGTGCTGTTAGGCGCCACGGCTACCCTGGTTTCATTCGTCTCAATCGTCCCGGGCGGCCTCGGTCTGCGAGAAGTCACTATGGGATATGTGACCCTGGCAACGGGACACGATTTCAAGGTTGGTCTCTTCGCGGGCGTTATTGACCGCGCCGTCCTCATTGGCCTCCTGTTCACGATCGGACTTGCGAGTTTCGTGTACGTGTGGAGACGACTTCGACAGTCAGAGAAGCGGATCTAACCAACCCTTACGAACTTCGGGTCCGGAGCATGGCCAGGTTACTTTGCTGCCAGGCGAGTGAAGGCCGCGTGTGTCACCAACAAACTGATGGCGTTTGACGTATAGCGACTGATACCCACCGTGCGTTTAAACAAGTCCTCGGCAGCCTTTTTGTCGAGAAGCGACCCTGCAAAGTCCAAGTCACAACTGAAGGGCAGCCCAGAGAGCTGGGTAAGCATGAATTCTCGCAGCGTACCCACATACCACGCATCAACCGGGGCAGTCACGGGAGACATTTTCTTTTGATGAATGATTTCAGGCGACAAGTACGCCTGTTTCTCGGCCATCTTCATCAGCGCATATTTCCCGGTGGCCCGGGCCTCGGTCCCGCTATCTGGGCGCGACAAATCGTCGGGCAGAGATTGGGCCAGAGCCACCATCCCAGGGTGCATGTAGGGAGAGTTAAGAACGACCCCGGATAGGGCGGAGTTTCCCTCCAGCTTGTTACGGTTGAGTCCGGGAGCGGCTTTACCCAGGTAGGCAAGGCGAACTTCGCTGACTTCCCCCACCCGTTCCGCGAGTTCGCGGAGGATCGTCTCGCTTTCCGACTCCTGTTGAGGGGGAGCTTCGCTGCGGAGTAAACCCAGGGAATACTCGTCCAGGATACAGGATGCGATGTGACCGCGTAGCGGCGTCTCTCGGCCAAGAATTCGAAGCACATTTCGAAAAAGCCGATATGGGTGTCCCAGCTTCCTCTCAAGCCAGGCAACACGCGCGATGGCCCCGAAGGGTCGAAGTAGGATAGACATTCCAGAGAGCCTGGAAATAAGCTTCGCGCGCTGGTGAACGGTGGGATAACCGAGAAACAGTCCGTCGCAGCCATCACCAGTTAAGCAGTACACGAAACCACGATTCCTGATGGCCCGGCAGGTTTCGGCGGTATTCAGCAGATAGTGCGATTGGGACACGGGCTGGTTGAAGCAATCCGCGAAGTCACCGAGTCCCCGTCGGAGCCCCTCCGCGTGAATCGGAACCCAATTGTGACGGGTGCCCAGTAAGTCGGCCAGATGTTCGGTATACGCCTGATTGTAGTCAGGGTCCTCGTATTGAAAGGAAAACGTCTCGACCGTCTTCCCAAGGCGCACCAGGGCTGACGCGACCAGGGCTGAGTCAAATCCACCTAGCTAGTTCCCATCCGCTCGCCTGTAAGTGATTGGAAATAAAGAGGAAAGACCACATTTTCGAGCTCCGATTTTGTCAGCATCTTTTGTTACAGTAAGAGTATCAAACCACTGAAACAAAAAGACTTACGGCAATCACGGAGCTCCGAAAATGCGAAAAAACAGAGAGAATCAGATGCCACTGACGCCACTTTGGCCGGATCACCGGCTGGGTGACGAGTTGCAGATGATCTCCCGAATCCTGGATAACAATCCAGAGATCCTGCACTGGGTTTTACAAGATCTGTCTGACAAGGCCGATCCCTGCAATGGCTCTCCGGGTCTGAGCGCTGAGCAAGTTGTGCGTTGTGCTGTGATTAAGAATTGGCACGGATTGTCCTATGAAAAGCTGGCCTTTCATGTGGACGACTCGGCGAGCTTCCGGGCCTTCTGCCGTTTGCCTCTAGGATGGTCTCCAGGCAAGAGCTGTCTTCAAGAGAACATCTCGAGGATTCAAGCTTCGACCTGGCAACGAATCACTCGGGTGTTGGTGGGTTGGGCCAAAGCAGAGGGGTTGGAGAAGGGCCGCAAGATCCGGGTCGATGCCACAGCTGTCGAGAGCGACATCCGCCATCCCTTGGACTCTCAGCTTTTGTACGATTCGGTGCGTAAGGTGACAGCCCTGTTGGGGAAGTTGGCTGAGCACTACCCGGTGGTCTACCACAATCATTGTCGGAGGGCCAAGAGGCGAGTGACGAACATCCGCAACAGCCGGGGCCAGAATCGGCGCCAATTCTACCAAGATCTGGTCAAGGTGTCGGGCCAGACCTATGGCTATGGCTGTCAGGCTCTGGAGAGCGCTGCTGGTTGGCAGGGGATCGAATCTGAGGTGATTCTCCAGCAGCTGCGTCACTATCTGGATCTACTGGGACGAGTCATCGATCAGACCGACCGGCGCGTCCTGCAGGGCCAGAAGGTTCCGGCCGCTGAGAAGGTGGTCTCGATCTTTGAGGAGCATAGCGACATTATCCAGACCGGGGGACGCGAGACGGTTTTCGGTCACAAGATCTTTTTGACTTGCGGCAAGACCTCACTGATCGTCGATTGTCTGGTCACGCAAGGCAATCCCGCCGACCAGGCGCAAATGCAGCCGATGCTGGAGCGTCAGCATCAGCTCTACGGGCGCTATCCTCGCCAAGCCAGCTTCGACGGGGGATTTGCCACTCAGAACAATCTGAGGTGGGCCAAGAAGCAAGGAATCCAGGACGTGGCCTTTGCCTGTCGGTCACCATGGTATATCCCCCACCTGGGCGGCTGATTTACCAAGGTAATTCCCCCACCCTTTCACCAGGGTAATTCCCCAGGGTTTCACCAAGGTAATTCCCCCACCTGATCATTTCGTGACAGAGGCCAGGGCCATCTTTCTGCGGAACCCCAACAAGGATTTCCGCAGGAGGAAGAATGGCCAGAAGGAACGTGAGGATGGAAGAGTACCTGGAGTTGGTTTACCAATGGCACCGAGGACGGAGTATCCGCCAGATCCGAGACTCGTTGCAGATCTCGCGCAAGACGATTGGCAAGTATCTGCGGCTTTTCATGGCCAGAGGCTTGAGCCGAGAGAAGCCGCTGCCGCCACAGGAGGAGCTGGCCCGGATGGTGGCCTCGGTGGTCCAGGTGGCGGTTTTCGAACAACCGGCCCGGGAGCGGATCCGCCTCTACCACCAGCAGATCCAGGAGTGGCTTGAGCAGCCTGATATGACCATTCAGCAGGTACAGCGGCTGCTCGAGGAGCAGCACGAGTTGAAGGTCAGCTACATGAGCGTCTACCGCTATGTGCGCAGCCACATCGTGCCGCTTTGCAAGCCGGTGACGGTACGGATGCATTCGCCGGCCGGAGAGCATTATGGAAAGCCGGAAGTTATGTTGAGTAGTCTGGTGACGAAGCGCGAGGACACAAGGTTTTCCCAACAGATCATCATTCCCAACTTTGCATAATTTCTGCCTACAACGATTCAAGCCATGTGAGGAGAGTGGGAGCGATCCGGGCCTTTCGACGCCGGCCGGAAGACGGGCCGAGCCGCTCCAACGCTTTCCTTTTCATTTCAAGGTCGGCCTCCACATAGACTTGGGTTGATTTGATGTCCGCGTGGCCCAGCACGTCCTTGATCGTGACGAGGGCCACGCCGGATTGAAGAAGATGCATCGCCTTGCTGTGCCGCAACGTATGCGGACTCAAGGAGCACTGAGTCAAATCGGAGTTGCCGGCGCTGCCGGAATATTTTCTCAGGACGTAGCGGACTCCATGCCGAGAAAGTTTTCGCCCGGAGCGGTTCCTGAACAAAGAGCCGTCGTCATGGAGGGGGCGGCCGTGCTCTTTCAAGAATCGAGCCACGAGCCGGGCAGTCTGCGGAAGCAGAGGGCAGAGACGCTGTCTGCCGCCCTTGCCGGTCACGCGAACAAACGCTGGACTCGTCAGCTGGAAGTCGCGCGGCTTCATGTCCAGCCCTTCCTGGACCCGTGCTCCGGTGTCGTAGAGAAGCACCAGCAAGACATAGTCCCGTTCCCCTGCCGGGGTGGAACGGTCGATCCGGTTGAAGAGACGCTCGATCTGCTGCCTATTGAGATAGCCCGGCGTGGACCGCAGGGTCCGCTTGAACGGTATTGCCAGAACCCGATGGCATAAGGAGGCGGAGGCGGGTTCTCGGCTGAGGACGTAGCGGTAAAAGGAATGGATGGCCGCCAAGCGGGCGTTGCGAGTGCTGATCGAGTTGCGCCTTCGGCTCTCCAGGTCGCTGAGGAACCGCAAAACCACCTCCGCGGAGAGATCCTCAAGAGTGAGCCGATCGATAGTGCGTTTGCGGTCGGCGGCGGCAAAGCGAAGCAGCAGCTTCATCGTGTCGCGATACGCATATACGGTGTGTTGACTAGCGTTGCGCTCGGCGGCGAGGTGGACCACGAAAAAATCTGTTACCAGGGTTGAAAGTTCAAAGGTCATGAAGCGCTCCTTTCCCGAATCAGGCTCCCAAAGCGAAGCTGATAACGACGGGTCACTTCTCCCACCAGATCCTCAGTCACACGCAAATACCGTTGCGAACTGGTCAAGCCGACATGGCCCAGATAGGTGGCAAGAATGGGCAGCCGGGCGTTCAGATCCGCCCCTTGCCGGTACCAGAGGATCATCCGATGCACCGCAAATCCGTGGCGAAGATCATGCAGGCGAGGACCCTTGCCTGGGCCCAAGTAGGGGATCTCAGCCCGGGCCAGGGCTCTGCGGAATGAAGCTCGAATGACGTCCGCGGAACATCTTTGTCCCCTCGGACCCGGGAAAAAACAGGCGGTTGGAGCGCGGAGTCCGAGGTGGCCCTCGACAAAGGATCGGCATTGGCGCATTCGATCGGTGAGATCATCGGCCATGGGAACCAGCCTCGACTTTCCGAACTTGGCCCGCCGGACAATCAAGACGCCCCCAGCCTCATCCACGTCTTCCAGGTTCAGGGACAGCGCTTCTCCCAACCTCAAGCCGCTGAGATAAAGGAGCATGAGGGCTGTGCCATGGACCATTCCGCTCAGGGGTGAACAGCGCCCGCTGGGCAAATCGAGACACGCTTGCAAAAACTGGCGTCCTTCTTCGAGGGTCAAGACCCGGGGCACAAACGGGCGGCGCCGGATGCCGAGATAGCGCGTGGGGGGAATCGAAGTGCGGGGATCTTCCAGCGCCAGGAACTTGCAAAACTCACGAATGAGGCTCAGCCGATTCCCTCGCGTCGTCTCCGACTCGTTTCCTCTGCGGGCCAGATAGGCTCGGTTGATCTCATCGGTCATGACAGGATCTCGTTTCGGAAGACGGCGCGCCAAAAACCGATCCAGGTCGTGCAGCATCCGCTCTTCTTCTTTATACCGGCATCCTCGCGCGCGCTTGAGTCGAAGAAAGCGTCTGATCTGCCCTGCTAACGGCGAAGCGAACGGTTCTACTTGTTTGTTCATTGCAGCACCTCCGCAATGGAAATGGCCGCTGCTCGCAGGTGGCGAACATCGACTTTCATGTAGCCCAGCGTCGAGTCCGCCGAGGCGTGGCCCAGAACATCGCCGATCGTTTTGACGGGAACTTCGGCGTCCAGCAGACGTGTGGCCAGAGTGTGGCGCAACAGATACAGGCCCTTGCGCCCGGGCCGTCCCTGCAGGCCCGCGTTTCTCATGGCCTTTCGGGCGATACTGGAGAAGTTGTTGTTGACCCCGTACGGCTCAAAGGGCGCCCTGTGGCGGACGAAGACATTGCGCGCTTTGGTCGGCGGCCGGCCATTTCGCAGGTAGGAGATCAGGGCCTCCGACACGTCCTGGAGGAGGGGCAACGTCAACTTCCTGCCCGTCTTTGACTGCTGGATGACGATGGCGCCTTCGCGCCAGCGGATGTCTTCGAGTTGCATCCCGCGTATGTCCGCCGGTCGCAGGCCGTAGCGCGCAGCCAGCAAAAGCAGGGCGTAGTCTCGTCGCCCGATGCCCGAAGAGCGATCCGTGGAACTCAACAGCCTCTCGACCTCGGCTTCGCACAGAACGTCGTGCAGGCCGCTGTCCCGGTACTGCCTGCATCCTGCTGCCGCGGCGGACAGGTCTCGGGGCAGCATCCCTTGGGCGAAGGCATGCTTCAGAAGACGCCGAACGTACCCCACATATCCGCTCCACGTGATGGGCTTGTGGTGGTCGGGCCGCCGGCTGCAAAAGTCGTGGACATGAGCGGCTGTCAGTTGTTTCAGGTCCCCGATGCCCCCGCTTTCCAGGAACTCCATGAATCGGCCCAGCGCAAGAGCTCCTCTTCGAAGGGTCTTCTCGGAAACGCACCGATGCTCCTTCAAGAATGCGAGGTAAGGGACAGCCCAGTTCTCAAACAGATTGCCTCCCGGTTCGGTTCGCGTTCGGAGTTTCCGCCGAAAATCGCCGTTCTCGTCAGCCTCGATGAAGATGCGGATCGAAGCTCGAATGAAGCGGTGACGACTGGCGCTGCCTCCGGGCAGACGCTGCTGGACATAGGCATCCACCACAGGTGATCGCACCCTGAATGGGATCTGGATTCCGAGCTGACCGCAGTGTTCTGTGAATCGCAGCCATTCATGGACGTGATCGACGACGACCACATCCAAGTACTCCAAATCGTGGAGCTTGTTTGCCAGCAGCCTGATCCGCTCTCGATGGGCTGAACGTTCGTAACATTCCCGATAGTCCTTGCGTAATCTCTCTCTCAACATAGATTCCTCCTTTTAGGTCTGCCTCTTCGTTGGGCAGCCTTGGAGAGGAATTATGTAAAGTGACTGGTCAATGCCTACCGGAAAAATAAGGAAGGGAGAGGGCAACTCAACATAACTTCCGGCTTTCCATAATGCTCTTTATGTTGAGCTCAACATAATCATCAGGGCCAGGTCGACTTCGGCTATGCCGGGCTGATGCAAGATCCGGAAACCGGCAAACGGCGCAAGACCTGGGTCTTTATCATGATCTTGAGCTACAGCCGCCACCGCTTCGTGCGCTTTGTGTTTGGTCAGGACAGCCCCACTTGGCTGGACTGTCACATGCGTGCTTTTTCTTTTTTTCGAGGCTGTCCAAGATTGCTTGTCCTGGACAATCTGAAAGACGGTGTGCTGAAGCCCGATCTGTACGATCCGACGCTCAACCCGGCCTACGCCGAACTGGAAAGACACTATGGATTCGTGGCCGACCCGGCAAAAGTGCAGATGGCTCGCCACAAAGGGAAAGTGGAGAGATGTGTGCCGGTGGTGCGTCAGCAGATCCTGGCGGGGCGTCGTTTTCGGGATATCGAGGAGGCCAACGAGAAAGCTCTGGAGTGGTGTCTCAAGGAAGTCGGTCTGCGAGAGCATGGCACCACCCATCGCAAACCCTACGAGGTGTTTGTTGGAGAAGAAGCCGAGCTGCTGCTGCCCCTGCCCGATCAACCCTACGAAGCGCCTCAGTGGAAACAATGCACCGTGCATTGGGACTGCCATCTGATCCTGGACAAGTGCTACTACTCGGTCCCCTATCCCTACCGGGGAGAGAAGCTGTGGGTGCGGGCCGACCTGAAGCTGGTGCGGGTGTATCGGAACCATCAGTTGATCAAGACCCACGTGCGGGTCTTCGAACCGGGAAGCTGGCAGACCCAAACGGCCGACTATCCTCCCGACAAGCGGATCTATCTGGAGCAGACTCCCGAGTGGTGCCGGCGCCGGTCCGACGAGCTGGGGCCCGAAGTGGGCCGCTACGTGCGGCGCATCTTGGGCGATCACGCCATGCGCAACCTGAGAAAGGCCCAGGCCGTGCTGCGGCTGGCCGAGTCCCACCCAGCGGCTACTCTGGATCAGGCCTGCCGGCGGGCCTTGCGCTTTGACAATGTCCGCTTTGCTTCTCTGAAGCAGATTCTGGCGAAAGGCTTGTTCCGACAGCCCTTACCTCCTCGTAGACCCCCCAGTCCGGCGGCCTCAGCTTGTCGATTTGCCCGTCCCCAGGATTACTTCGTGCACCGACAGGAGGTCTCATGAGTCACTATCAACATCTGCTCGACCAGCTCAAGCAACTGCGATTGGGAGGATTGTTGGACACTCTGGAAGTGCGGCTCAAGGAGGCCGAAAAACGACAACTGGCCTACGTCGACTTTCTGACTCTGCTGATTCAGGATGAGCTGGAGCGTCGCTCCCAGACCAAGTTTGCGCGCCGGCTCAAGAAAGCCTGCTTTGCCGAGATCAAGACCCTCGAAGAGTTCGATTTTGGCTTTAACCCGAACATCAAGCGGCGCCGCATCTATGACCTGGCCACCTGCCGCTTTCTGGAAAACAAAGAAAACATCTGCCTGTGCGGGCCGGTGGGTGTGGGCAAGAGTCACATCGCCCTGGCTCTGGGACACGAGGCGGTACGCCGCGGTCATGACGTGCGCTACATCCAGGCTCCGCGCCTGTTCCGTACTCTGGAAGCGGCCCGGGCCGATCTCTCCCGCGATCGCCGCATCCAGCACTACTGCGGCTATGATTTTTTGATCATTGACGACTTTGGGCTCAAGCCCCTGACCGAGGAGCAGGCCGACGATCTGTACGACATCGTTTACGAGCGCTATCAGAAAGGCTCGCTGATGCTGACCAGTAATCGCAGCCTGGAGGAGTGGATGGCGCTGTTTGGCGACCCCATCCAGGCCAACTCGCTGCTGGACCGGCTCTGCCACAACGCTCACCAGCTGGAGTGGGAGGGCGAGTCTTACCGGAGGCGAAAACGACCCGTCAAAGGATCCCCCCAAAAGGAGGTTTCGCCATGAGCCGTTTGAAGATTAAAGGCGACAACGGCTGGTTTGCCGCCGCCGCCGGCTGGCAGGCCGCTCTGGAGAAACTCTCCGACGGGGCCTTCAAGCTGTTCGTTCACATCTCTCTGGGCGCCGAGAGAAGTACCGGGCGCTTTCTCTTTCGCCAGCAGGACGTGGCCAGGGCGCTGCGCAAATCGCGCCGCTCGATTGGAACCTATCTCCAGGAGCTCGAGGAGAGGCAGGTCTGCCGGGTCCGGCGTAGCTCCAACCAGCATGCTCCCGGTGTCCTGGAGATTGCCGACCAGTACTGGCCCTACCAGCGCAGCCTCTCGGCTGACTCGCTCAGCTCCACTCGATCGGCTCAAACCCTCTATGTGGAGGCCATCGGAGAGATGTTGCTGGAGCGTCCCTGCATCCGTTGCCGATACTCGATCTCGGATCGCCGGCTGGCTGCCCAGTGGTTCCAGCAAGGCATCGAACTCGAGGATGTCCGCCAGTCTATTTTCCTGGGCTGCGGACGCAAGTACGTCTCCTGGCTCAACGGACTCCCGGGGCAGCCCATCGGTTCCCTGCATTACTTCAGTTCCGTTTTACAGGAGGTCACGAGCAGCCAGCTTTCCGCCCGCTATCGGACTTTCAATCAAATGCAAATGCTGCGACTGGAAAAACGCTGGCTCGAAACAGATCCCGACTGCGACCAGAAAGGAGGAACCTGCTTGGGAAAACTTTTCCCAAGCACAACCGCCGAAAATCAAGAGAAACGAGATGATGTTGATCCCCAAATGGGGGAATTACCCTGGTGACGGAGGTGGGGGAATTACCCTGGTAATTGACATTGCCAAAAAGGCAGGGCTGAAGGTCACCGATATGGTGCGCTCCAGCTGGGTTTACAAGCAGTTGAGGCGCTTTCGGGCTGGAATCGAAGGCTGTATCTCGATGCTCAAACGGGTCTTCGGAGCGGATCGTTGCACCTGGAAGGGATGGGAGCACTTCCAGCAGTATGTGCATCTCTCGGTGCTCAGTTTCAATCTGTTGGTGTTGGCCCGGCTACGGTTGTAAACGAGTCGCTGGCGCCATAATGGAGGGGGGTTTTGAGGGTGAGGTGTTTGTCGAAAACTGCATCTGGAGCACTCGGCCGCCCGATCCCTGCTGTCGGCCGATACTGTCCCCCATGAACCGTTGTATCTGGTATAAAAAACAACCCTTTAGGAAGCTTAAATAATGGGTTTCCGGATGGGAACTAGCTAGTTCCCATCCGCTCGCCTGTAAGTGATTGGAAATAAAGAGGAAAGACCACATTTTCGAGCTCCGATTTTGTCAGCATCTTTTGTTACAGTAAGAGTATCAAACCACTGAAACAAAAAGACTTACGGCAATCACGGAGCTCCGAAAATGCGAAAAAACAGAGAGAATCAGATGCCACTGACGCCACTTTGGCCGGATCACCGGCTGGGTGACGAGTTGCAGATGATCTCCCGAATCCTGGATAACAATCCAGAGATCCTGCACTGGGTTTTACAAGATCTGTCTGACAAGGCCGATCCCTGCAATGGCTCTCCGGGTCTGAGCGCTGAGCAAGTTGTGCGTTGTGCTGTGATTAAGAATTGGCACGGATTGTCCTATGAAAAGCTGGCCTTTCATGTGGACGACTCGGCGAGCTTCCGGGCCTTCTGCCGTTTGCCTCTAGGATGGTCTCCAGGCAAGAGCTGTCTTCAAGAGAACATCTCGAGGATTCAAGCTTCGACCTGGCAACGAATCACTCGGGTGTTGGTGGGTTGGGCCAAAGCAGAGGGGTTGGAGAAGGGCCGCAAGATCCGGGTCGATGCCACAGCTGTCGAGAGCGACATCCGCCATCCCTTGGACTCTCAGCTTTTGTACGATTCGGTGCGTAAGGTGACAGCCCTGTTGGGGAAGTTGGCTGAGCACTACCCGGTGGTCTACCACAATCATTGTCGGAGGGCCAAGAGGCGAGTGACGAACATCCGCAACAGCCGGGGCCAGAATCGGCGCCAATTCTACCAAGATCTGGTCAAGGTGTCGGGCCAGACCTATGGCTATGGCTGTCAGGCTCTGGAGAGCACTGCTGGTTGGCAGGGGATCGAATCTGAGGTGATTCTCCAGCAGCTGCGTCACTATCTGGATCTACTGGGACGAGTCATCGATCAGACCGACCGGCGCGTCCTGCAGGGCCAGAAGGTTCCGGCCGCTGAGAAGGTGGTCTCGATCTTTGAGGAGCATAGCGACATTATCCAGACCGGGGGACGCGAGACGGTTTTCGGTCACAAGATCTTTTTGACTTGCGGCAAGACCTCACTGATCGTCGATTGTCTGGTCACGCAAGGCAATCCCGCCGACCAGGCGCAAATGCAGCCGATGCTGGAGCGTCAGCATCAGCTCTACGGGCGCTATCCTCGCCAAGCCAGCTTCGACGGGGGATTTGCCACTCAGAACAATCTGAGGTGGGCCAAGAAGCAAGGAATCCAGGACGTGGCCTTTGCCAAAAAGGCAGGGCTGAAGGTCACCGATATGGTGCGCTCCAGCTGGGTTTACAAGCAGTTGAGGCGCTTTCGGGCTGGAATCGAAGGCTGTATCTCGATGCTCAAACGGGTCTTCGGAGCGGATCGTTGCACCTGGAAGGGATGGGAGCACTTCCAGCAGTATGTGCATCTCTCGGTGCTCAGTTTCAATCTGTTGGTGTTGGCCCGGCTACGGTTGTAAACGAGTCGCTGGACGCCATAATGGAGGGGGGTTTTGAGGGTGAGGTGTTTGTCGAAAACTGCATCTGGAGCACTCGGCCGCCCGATCCCTGCTGTCGGCCGATACTGTCCCCCATGAACCGTTGTATCTGGTATAAAAAACAACCCTTTAGGAAGCTTAAATAATGGGTTTCCGGATGGGAACTAGCTAGCATCACTGCCACTCGGTCTGAAGATGGCACCTGATCTTGAATGGCACCGAGAAAGACGCTTCCCAGTCTATCCACTACCGCAGATTCGTCTTGAACATCCAGTTCACCAGAGAGCGGGGGAGGTGAAGAAATGGGGTGGCAATGGACTTTTCCATCTTTCCACTCGAGAAGTGTGCCCGTCTCCAGCCCACAGACACCCTCAAAGACAGTCCGCTCCCAGGGAAGAAACTCGTAGGCAAGATGAAAGTTCTCTAGCCCGGATTATGCAAGAACCGTAATCCGCTGTTGAAAAAGGGCTCGAGAAGTGGCCCAACTCGGAAGCGGGCAGTTGTGACAGGCGGATTTGCGAAGAATATCGGTTGGCGAGGCGTTTGAGTGGTTGGGGGAGTGAATTTCAGACAGATCTGGGCCTGGATGAGTGTCGGAAGCGGTTTTTCGGGGAACTGGGAGAAGGTAAGTATCCCCCGGCAAAGCCGGGGGCTTTAATCTTGTGAGCCGCTCAAAGCGGACTTGACGTTGCCGCTACCGCGGCCACTTGTGCCACCTACAGGTGGCTTGGCTACAGCAGCCTGAGCTGATCCTGGCGACGATCTTCTGCTTCTTGCCGCCGGATATACTCACGAATCACTTTCTCATCCCGACCCACCGTCGATACGAAGTATCCGCGAGCCCAGAAGTGCTGTCCAACAAAGTTACGCCGACTCTCTGAAAAGTTCCTCGCAATGTGGATGGCGCTTTTCCCTTTGATGTACCCGATCACCTGCGCCACAGAAAACTTTGGCGGAATCGAGATCATCACGTGCACGTGATCCGGCAGCAGGTGGCCCTCTTCAATCAAGCTTTCCTGCTGCCCAGCCAACCGTCGCAGCACCTGACCGAGATGTCTGCGCAGCTCCCCATAAATCAACTTCTTGCGGTACTTGGGGATGAACACCACATGGTACTTACACTCCCATTTTGTATGCTGTAAGCTCTGGTAGTTACTCATAAAACTCCTTTTCGTGATGCTTTGCTCGGCTCACGGAAGGGAGTTTTTTCACCTATTCCCGGAACTGTCAAACTCTGGCTGCCTCCCCGGCAGAGCCGGGGGGACTCCTTACGGGTCTAGCTGGAGTTCAGGCGACTCAAGACGAGGTGAAAGAGGGGTTGTTCGGGAAAGGCTGAGGAAAGATGGACCCAGATGCGTCGAGTGGTTTGTCGGATCCGGGCCCCGATCTTGAGGACACGACGACGTAAGGTTTCGATTTCGAGCTTGTGCCAGGGGGTTCCGTGCAGATAGTCGCGCAGGCGCACGAACATCTGGTAAGCCAGTGCATGCAGGAGGAGTCGAAACTGGTTGGCCAGGAATCGATGACAGCTGAGTCGGTCCATGCTCAGATGATTCTTAAAGGCCTTGATGAAGTTCTCGGTCTGCCCTCGGTCGGTGTAGTGGTCATAAAGTGATTGGGAGCAGAGATCGTCCCGGTTGGTGACCACAAAGCGACGATTGATCCCGCGCTGATCGACCTCCACTTTGACAATGACGCGACGGGATCGATCCCAGCTGTTGGCTCGATAAAGAAACTCGTCAAACTGACGCTGTTTTTCCTCCCGCTCAACGAACCTTTCCCGAGTCGAATCCAGCAGGGGCTCGACCACTCGCTGCAGGCGAGGGTTGCGACTTAACCCAATGACATATTGGAGTTGATTCTCTTCACCTTCACAGAACTCGTAGAGCCGAGGCGTGGCAAAGCCGCTGTCGGCCCGAATCTCAATCTCGACATCCGTCCCCACTGCTTGTCGGATGGCCTCCACGACGCGCTTCAGAATGGGCACGATGTGAGAGGCAGCCCCCTTGTTGCCAGGTCTCAACACGGCACAGACCAGGTCTCCCGTGGCGGCATCGAAGATCAGCAAAGGATGCAGAATGTGGTTTCGGTAATACCCGTGGTAGAAGGCGAACTCCTGTTGGCCGTGAGTGTGGTCGTCGGTACTGTCCAGATCCAGGATGATCTTGGCGGGACGTCTCTTCTTCAGGGAGCGCACATAACGGCGTAGCAGCCACCGGCTCAGACGCATCAGATCCTTCTTGGTGACGGAGTTCTCCAAGCGGGAGAAAGTCGGCTGGGTGGCCAAATCGGGATCGCTCTCGGGCAACTGATCACAGACTGTCTTGAGCATCGGATCCGAGCGCAGCGTATCGGCGTCATTACAGTCTTCGTAGCCGGCCACGATCTGCAACACTCGTTGTCGGATCAACTTCAACAGGTCATGACGAATGTAGCGTCGGTCCCGGCTTTCCGCAATACACGAACTGAAGCCCTCGCACAATCGATGTTGCCGATCCAGCGATCCAAACAACAACCATCCTGCGTCGGAAGTGAGGCTCCCCCCATCAAAACGAGCTGTGATGTCTCTGTGGCTGTGAAATGGCAGGGTATTCTGGCAGACTGTTTTCAACATAGCCGTAGCTCCTGTTTAGGGTTGTTTTTATGTAAACCCTTTTATATCAGAGAGCAGACTCTCACTCGGATTCAGATCTCTTGCATAATCCGGGCTAGAACGGTCGGGGTAATCGCCAGGAACTTACCCAACCGGCTCCGGACCGGATTTTTGGCTCCCAGCTTACATCGGCGTTGACGAGCCAAGCCACAGGAGCGCCTCAAGGCCTTTTATGTAAACCCTTTTATATCAGAGAGCTACGGCTTTTTTTCTGGACCCAAATCTCACTCGGATTCAGATCTCTTGCATAATCCGGGCTAGAACGGTCGGGGTAATCGCCAGGAACTTACCCAACCGGCTCCGGACCGGATTCCCACCCGCCTGCCTTTGGCTCCCAGCTTACATCGGCGTCGTGACGAGCCAAGCCACAGGAGCGCCTCAAGGCCTCCGTGGACGGTAATCCAACGGTAGTTTAACGCGTTGATCCAGGCGACCCGAAAGGAAGGCCGCTGGTGCTGAGAAAACACTCCTCCCTGCCTCTCCAGTCCGTCTCCTTTCGGGTACAAAAAGCCGGGTGGATTTTACTGGTTTAGACCGTCGTTCACGACGGTCTGTGCGATCCAGCCTCCGGTGAGCCGCGTCAAGAAAAAAACACCGGGGTCTCTAAATGCTTGCATTTTATAGGCTTCTGGTTCAGAATGGTTCCCCTGCACTGAAAAGTGTCAGGCGTTAAGGGGTTGGAACTTGTTTTCATCCTCTGCTGACTCAGGCTGGGGTTTTTTACTTAAAAATTAGCCCACTCTGATCCGCTAAGGCCGAGGTTGTACTCGCCACCCGGCCCGAGTCAGTTCTTAGGCGGGCGTGCCGAAAGGTTCGCCCGCCTTTTTTTATTCGCTCTGCGCAATACAGCCCTTTACCCGGACCGATCCCGGATTCTAAACTTCGTGTCTGACTACTAAGTAACCCGAAGCGGAGGACTCTCGTGACTATTCTTGTCATTGCGCTGTTATTTGCCCTGATCATCGTGGGTGTCACGGTTTGGACCCTGGTCAGGGAAAAGGAAGCGCCTCCCGGCCCACCGGATTCCGGGCCGCCGTCGTCCGACACCATTGAGGATCCCGGAATGAGCGGATTCGCCCCTGACAAGGGCCCTCCCTCGGCAGGCCAGGGGCTCGCGGCTTTAAAGGCTAGACTTGCCGACATGCCCACCGAGAGTCTTCAGTCCATGCTCGACATGGGGGCGACGCTCAAACCGGGGGCCGAGGACCTGATCAAGGACGAGCTGGACCGGCGTCGGGCGTTTGAGTAGCCTCTCTCAGCGCACCATTTTCCGCCTGTGGAGCCCGCTCGCAGCTACCTGGCTCATGATGGCGGCCGAAGGGCCGCTTCTGGCTGCCATTGTAGCCAGGCTCTCCGAGCCCAAGTTCAATCTGGCTGCTTACGGAGTCGCCCTCTCCATCGCACTCCTCGTCGAAGCCCCCGTCATCATGATGATGAGTGCGGCCACCGCCCTGGTCCGAGACCGAGACTCTTTTCTGAGGCTGCGAAACTTCACCTTCGCCCTCAGCCTGGGAGTGACGCTGGTCATGGGAATTCTCGCAGTCCCGGCCATTTTCTATCCCCTGGCACTGGGGTTGATCGGCCTTCCCCATCAGGTGGCAGACCTCACCTATTGGGCCATCTTGCTCTTGCTCCCCTGGCCGGGAGCCATTGGTTACCGCCGCTTCTACCAGGGTCTGTTGATTCGGAGCCACAGAACGCGACTCATCGCCGTGGGGACGTTGATTCGGCTTTTCACGATGGCTTTCGTCTCATTCTTTCTCTTTCTGGAGGCAAGAGTCTCGGGAGCCTCTGTGGCTGCGGTGGCGCTCTCTTCTGGAGTCCTGGTAGAAGCGGCTGCCAGTCGTTGGATGGCCCATTCCACCATCACCGAACTCGGGCAGGAAGAAGCGTCTCTGGAGCCCCTCAGCTATCATGGAATTGCGATTTTTTATTACCCATTGGCACTGACTTCCCTCCTGGCCCTGGGCGTTCACCCTCTGATCACATTCTTTGTGGGACACAGCCGCGAGGCTGTTGCTTCCCTGGCCGTTCTGCCCGTTGTCCACTCCCTGGTCTTTGTGTTTCGCAGCCAGGGTCTGGCGCTGCAGGAGGTGGTAGTGGCCCTGGTCGGAAGAAGGCTGGATGGGTACGAGCCTCTTCGACTCTTCACGCGACGACTGGCCCTGGCAACCTCCTTCGGGCTGGCCCTGATCGCGTTGACCCCACTTCACGTTATCTGGTTCCAGTGGCTGTCGGGACTGTCCACCGATCTCGCAGGTCTCGCAGCTACGACCAGCCGCCTCCTGTTTGTCCTGCCGGCCCTGGCCGTGGTGCTTTCGTTTCAGAGAGGACTTCTGGTCACTGTTCGTAAAACTCCCAGCATCACTTGGGCTTCTTTGGTCGAGGTGATCCTCATCGTGGTGGTGCTCGTGATCTGTGTCTTTCAGCTAGAGCTTCTGGGGGCCATCGCAGCAGCTGTGGCGCTGCTGGTTGGGCGTACTTGCGGGTGGCTTTACCTTCGGCAACCGGTTCGGAGGGGTGTTGCCTTGTTTTCGGTGGAGCTCTGACGGCCGCTGGGCGGTCCCTGCCGCTCCCGAATTCGGCGGCCTGCGGGACCGGCCACGAAGCAAACCGGGTTGAACTTAGGAAGCTCAAGGTTGTAACGTGCCAGTCTATTATGGAATCCCCTAGTCTGACCGAGGCCGATGTCCTCCAGGCGCTGAGTCCAATTACCGACCCCGAATTCGGTCGTACCATTGTGGATCTGGGGTACGTCCGGGGTGTGGATCTAAGAGGCGGTCAGGTCAGTGTGCAGATCGTATTCCCCTACCCCGGCTCGCCCTCCTGTGCCGAGGTTGAGAGTCAGGTTCGGCAGACTCTCAGTGGGATCCCCGGAATCGAATCCAACCAAGTGGAAACCAGCTGGCAAGTGACTTCGAAGAGCGCTGCTCAAGCCAGCCAGCTCATTCCTCTGGTGAAGAATGCGGTCGCGGTCGCAAGTGGAAAAGGGGGAGTTGGAAAATCGACCGTGGCGGCCAATCTGGCGACAGCGCTACACTCGGTTGGCGCCAGCGTGGGTTTGATGGACGCCGATGTCTACGGACCCAGTATCCCCAAGTTGATGGGTGCCTCCAAGCAGCCCCAGATCACTCCTGAGAAACGGATCATTCCGCCGCAGGCGAGGGGAATCAGATTGATCTCCATGGGGTACTTTCTACCCAAGGATGATGCGGTCATCTGGAGAGGCCCCATGCTTCACAAGATGATCCAGGACTTTCTGGGACTGGTCGAATGGGGAGAACTGGACTATCTCGTTATTGATCTTCCCCCCGGGACGGGAGATGTCCAGCTCAGCCTCTGCCAGACTATCCCGTTGACCGGCGCGGTAGTGGTGTCGACTCCTCAGGACCTGGCCCTGGAGGTAGCTTCCAAAGCCATTGCCATGTTTCGTAAACTAAATACGCCGGTGCTCGGAATTCTCGAGAACATGAGCTACTACAAGTGCTCGCACTGTGGAGAACGAGATGACATCTTCGGCCACGGAGGAGCCCGCCAGGCCAGTAGTCGGCTGGGATATCCTTTCTTGGGGGAGATCCCCTTGAGCTCAGTGATCCGGGAGGCCAGCGACCGCGGTGATCCGATCGCCCTGGATTCCGAGTCTGAATACGGCCAGGCCTATCGGCAGTTTGCTCAAGGTGTAGCCCGCGAAGTTGCATCGGGCAACATGGCCGAGCCGACTGAGATTTCGATCGAGATATAGCGCCCACAGGCCGCTATGAACTTGTCTGATGAACGGGAGGACTGGGCCATGAGTCCAATACCCAGAAAGATTCAACTGGTGGGCCGATCCGAGATCGAAATCACCTGGGATGACGGGGCCGGGACAACTTACTCCTCCGCGTTTTTGCGCAACAACTGTCCCTGTGCTACCTGCACGGGCCACGGCGAGAAGCCTCCCATCAGCATCCCCGAGGAAGATCCACATGCCCTTCCGATTCTGGGCCAGGAACCCGTGAAAGTGACGGGAGCCGAGCAGGTGGGCCACTATGCGATTCAGTTTTCGTTCAGTGACGGGCACAAGAGTGGGATCTACTCCTTTGAATACCTGCGCCAGCTGGCCGACTTTCTGACGAATCCGAGTTCAGGATGACGACTTTGCTGGAGAGATCTGCTTCAGCACCCTCTGCAACTCCGAATCATAACGATGCATGACCGCTGCGGAATGACTCTCCGTGTGAAGCTTGATCACGTCCGGGTCGAGCCTGACCTGCTGGGGCGTTGACCAGGAGGGGGATTTCCAGAGCAGGTATCGGCGATAGAGCGTCCGGCACAGAGCTTCGTAGACCTGGGCCAATCCCGCAGACAGGAGTACTTCCTTGCATCTCTTCAAAATGCGAAGCACCGGTGACCTAGCGAGGATGCCCGGATTGGTTTTCGCTGGAAGACTGTTCGGATACAGCTCTTCAACCCACCTGTTGGATGCACGAAGACGCAGCATCCACTCGTCCCCGGTCAATGGTCGGAGATGGATCAACTGGTTGGCGGAAAAAAGGTCACGCTCCTGCAGCGAAAGGTGCGTGTCCGCCACCAGATAGTTGAAGCAAACCATCTCCCGGCAGCCGAATAGCCGGCTCAGCAGCAGGATGTTCACTGCCGTGCTCCAGACCCTTCTTCCCCGTGTGACTACAAAGAGATCGATGTCGCCCTTTTCGCTCATGTTGAGGTGAGCAGAGCTGCCGGAAAGAGCAATTAGACGGGTGTAAGGAAGAAGACCAATCCACTGGAGCATCCTTCGATGTCGCATCAGAACATCTCGACTGAATGCCTCACGCCCATGTCTCTTGATGACGTACAGTGATCGATCCCTCAGATAGAAGCAGCCCTCCTGGAAGTCGAGGACCGATTGGAGGGCCTTGCTTCGATGATAGATGGCAACGACTTCAGTGCCTCTCAGCTTGGCTCCGGGCAGGCTGAACGCAACCTCCCGCGGTGTGAGCGGGTACTCGAAAAGCGACGAGTAGACCACCGACCTGAGAACAGCCAGCTCCTTTGAGGTCAATGTTTGTGCAGTCGCAGACACGGGCTTCATAAACGAACTCTAGCAGTCCGAGGTGGAAATCCCACGGGTCGCGCTGCGGGCGACTTTCACCACGGGCTGCTACCTGTTTCTTTTTCCTCCGGGCCAGGAGTTGGCCTGAACCAGATTAAACCACCACAAATCAAGCTGAGGAAGAGTTCGCGGACCAGAACGGCCCAGGCAGCCCCGACAGGACCGCCCCAGGGAATCAACACTGCATTCAGCGGAATCGTCAGGATCAATACCGCCGCACAGGCCCACATGTAGGACAGGGGACGACGCCAGGCGATAAGCTGGTGAGTCAGGACCAGATTGACAAATAGGGGTGGAAGAGCCACGGCCAGAATGCTCAGCGCAGGGCCTGCAGAGGCGTAGGCTTCCCCATACAGAAAAAGGATCAGTTCCCGTGGTTGAAAGCGCAAAATTAGGGTGCCGACCACGGCTACGAGCCCCAGGCCGACAGCGAGTATGGCCGCCAGCGATTTCGATCGAGAACGGCAGAGAATCGGAAAAAGAACCGCGATCACCGCCGCGGGGAACAGCCGGGCTGCGTCCACGAGACGGAAAACGGCCGTATATCGACCCACGGCGCTGGTGTCCTGGAACCACTCCAGAAAGAGAAGATCGAGGCGAAAATAGACTCCGGAGGCCAGAATGCCCAGGCCGATGGGAAGGATTTCCGCCAGGAACCTTCGAGAAAGCGAGCCCGTATTTCTCTCGGGGTCAGGCCGCAGCGCCTCATCGCTCTTTCTCCTCTCTCTGATCAGTCTCACTGCCCAGGACCAGGTCAGGATCGCGATGACGGTCGCTATGGAAAGCAATGCGAGAGTCAGAAGGGAAAGGCTGGAACTGGTGGCGAGTACAAATCCTCCCGCCAGCAGGGCGCCCAGCCGGTGAAGCAGATTGGCCCATGATTCGAGATCAGTTCGCCCAAACCCTCGGAACAGATGGTTGAAGAATTCAATCACAGAAGAGAGTAGTTGAACCAGAACCAGCCCCAGAAAGATTGCCCCTCCCTTATCCCACCAGAGCATCCAGTGGGCGAGCGCAATGACCCCGAACAGGATCGAGCCAAGGCAGATCCTCAACCGAAGCAGAGTCGGGACGAACTGACCTGCCTGCGCGGGACCTCGAGCAACTTCGCGGGCGACAAAGAGCTGGAGACCCAGATCAGAGGCGATGGAAATGATCCAGCCTGCTGCCCAGGCCAAGGAGAAAAGACCAAACTCAAAGGGATCAAGAAAACGAGCGGCCAGAAGAAGAAGCAGAAAGGAACTCAGCCGGCTGGCAACATCGGAAAGGGTCTTCAAAGCGATGAGTCCGCCGATCCGATAGCTTGCGACTTTCACAGGTTTTCCCTCGGGGAAGCCCTATTAGCAGCCCGTGGGACTTCCACCACGGACTGGTAGTATAGCGGCAAGAGAGCCGCCGAACGACGTTGACAAGAGACGCGTACAGCGCCCATAATATCTGTTTTTCGCCGCTCACCTGAGGGCGACTGAAAGCTGCCTGGAGAATCGAGGTGGCTCTCCATCCCGCCGGAGAAGAAGAGAGTCCGCGGGCGGGATGAGTGTAAGGAGTCAAGAGATCGCATGGCCCGTGACACAGGACCACGTTTGAAGAAAATGAGGGCGCTGGGCTTGAACCTGCCTGGCCTGTCCCGCAAGTCCATGAAACACCGGGAATTCCCACCCGGGGAGCAGGGGCATGCCCGGCGCCGTAAGCCTTCGGACTACGCCCTCCAGTTGAAGGAGAAGCAGAAGCTTCGCTTCAACTACGGCCTGGGCGAACGGCAGTTTCGCCGTCTCGTGGCGGAGGCGAGGAGAGGAAAGAAGGCGGCCGGCGACCAGCTCCTCGAGTTCCTGGAACGCCGGCTCGACAACGTGATATTCCGAGCGGGGTACGCTCCGACCATCCCGGCAGCCCGGCAACTCGTCAATCACCGTCACTTCACAGTGAATGGAAGAAGAGTTGACGTCGCCTCATTCCGGGTCAAAGAGGGGGACGTGATCAAGCCCCGGGAGAGAAGCCTGAAGCTTGATGTCATCACAACCTGGCTTCTGGAGATTTCGCTGATTCGCCCCGAGTGGCTCGATTTTGACGAAGCAACGCTGACGGCAACAGTTGCGGCTCTCCCATCTCCCGACTCGGTCCCGTTTCCGGTGGACGTTTCGTCGGTCATCGAGTACTACGCCAAGAGGCTGTAGCACGGGCTCGTTGTGACTCGCGCCGTCCCAGATTCGGTAGAGCTGGAATAATTTCCCGGCCCGCCCCCATTTGAATCGAGAAGGAAGAGCAAGCAGTCCGCTAGACATGGGCAAAGTCTGGAAAAGCAACAGAGTCAGCATCCGGCAGTTCGAAGAAAAGGCCCTGCCCCACCTGGACTCTCTTTTCCGCGTCGCCCTCGGGATTCTCAGGAACCAGGAACTGGCTGAAGACCTGGTTCAGGAGACCTTCAAAGAAGCCCTGTCTTCGTTCCACACTTATCAACCGGGGACAAACTGCAAGGCCTGGCTGTTTCGAATCTTCTATCGAGTCAGGGGAAAGTACTTCAAGGCTCAAAACAAACTGAGAACCACCAGTCTGGATGCTGTTTCGGAGGCGCACCTCTCGGTGACCGGGTTCCACGACGCAGTCGATGCAAGGATGGCTCTAGCCCGGATTATGCAAGAACCGTAATCCGCTGTTGAAAAAGGGCTCGAGAAGTGGCCCAACTCGGAAGCGGGCAGTTGTGACAGGCGGATTTGCGAAGAATATCGGTTGGCGAGGCGTTTGAGTGGTTGGGGGAGTGAATTTCAGACAGATCTGGGCCTGGATGAGTGTCGGAAGCGGTTTTTCGGGGAACTGGGAGAAGCTAGCTGGAGTTCAGGCGACTCAAGACGAGGTGAAAGAGGGGTTGTTCGGGAAAGGCTGAGGAAAGATGGACCCAGATGCGTCGAGTGGTTTGTCGGATCCGGGCCCCGATCTTGAGGACACGACGACGTAAGGTTTCGATTTCGAGCTTGTGCCAGGGGGTTCCGTGCAGATAGTCGCGCAGGCGCACGAACATCTGGTAAGCCAGTGCATGCAGGAGGAGTCGAAACTGGTTGGCCAGGAATCGATGACAGCTGAGTCGGTCCATGCTCAGATGATTCTTAAAGGCCTTGATGAAGTTCTCGGTCTGCCCTCGGTCGGTGTAGTGGTCATAAAGTGATTGGGAGCAGAGATCGTCCCGGTTGGTGACCACAAAGCGACGATTGATCCCGCGCTGATCGACCTCCACTTTGACAATGACGCGACGGGATCGATCCCAGCTGTTGGCTCGATAAAGAAACTCGTCAAACTGACGCTGTTTTTCCTCCCGCTCAACGAACCTTTCCCGAGTCGAATCCAGCAGGGGCTCGACCACTCGCTGCAGGCGAGGGTTGCGACTTAACCCAATGACATATTGGAGTTGATTCTCTTCACCTTCACAGAACTCGTAGAGCCGAGGCGTGGCAAAGCCGCTGTCGGCCCGAATCTCAATCTCGACATCCGTCCCCACTGCTTGTCGGATGGCCTCCACGACGCGCTTCAGAATGGGCACGATGTGAGAGGCAGCCCCCTTGTTGCCAGGTCTCAACACGGCACAGACCAGGTCTCCCGTGGCGGCATCGAAGATCAGCAAAGGATGCAGAATGTGGTTTCGGTAATACCCGTGGTAGAAGGCGAACTCCTGTTGGCCGTGAGTGTGGTCGTCGGTACTGTCCAGATCCAGGATGATCTTGGCGGGACGTCTCTTCTTCAGGGAGCGCACATAACGGCGTAGCAGCCACCGGCTCAGACGCATCAGATCCTTCTTGGTGACGGAGTTCTCCAAGCGGGAGAAAGTCGGCTGGGTGGCCAAATCGGGATCGCTCTCGGGCAACTGATCACAGACTGTCTTGAGCATCGGATCCGAGCGCAGCGTATCGGCGTCATTACAGTCTTCGTAGCCGGCCACGATCTGCAACACTCGTTGTCGGATCAACTTCAACAGGTCATGACGAATGTAGCGTCGGTCCCGGCTTTCCGCAATACACGAACTGAAGCCCTCGCACAATCGATGTTGCCGATCCAGCGATCCAAACAACAACCATCCTGCGTCGGAAGTGAGGCTCCCCCCATCAAAACGAGCTGTGATGTCTCTGTGGCTGTGAAATGGCAGGGTATTCTGGCAGACTGTTTTCAACATAGCCGTAGCTCCTGTTTAGGGTTGTTTTTATGTAAACCCTTTTATATCAGAGAGCTACGGCTTTTTTTCTGGACCCAAATCTCACTCGGATTCAGATCTCTTGCATAATCCGGGCTAGAGGTGGTTCGGTCGCTGCCGGAACACTATCTGACGGTGATGGTTCTGGCTGATATCGAGCAGCTGAGCTGCCGGGAAGTGGCGGGTGCAGTGGGCATCCCGATGGGCACCGTGATGTCCAGACTCAACCGGGCGCGCAAGATTGTCCGCCACTTACGTGTTCCGCGTTGCGTGTTGGCCCTGAAAACACGACGCTACGAAAACAGGGGAATACATTTCAGGGGAAGCCCATTTCATTTCCATGTGAGGTCTGAGGGAAGCCGAACGAGTAGAAGGGCCTGTTCACCACGGTGACCCTCGGACCCTCGCGGAGTGCCTAGAACGAGTCGACCACGCGGGCCGGAACCGGATTTCCCTTTACTAGAACGGTAACTTCATCCCCGGGACGAGTACGCGCCTGAATCAGATAGGCCAGGGCAATCGGACATTGCAGTCGGATCGAATGGACCGCGCTGGTCACAGCGCCTGCCTCCCTCTCGTTCTTGATGATCGGGGCACCAGGGCAAGGGGTCGGGCTTCCCGGCGAGAAGAGGAGCTTGCCAAGTCGCCTGCGAACTCCGCCGATGTAGGTTGCCTTGGCCACGACTTCCTGTCCCACAAAGCAGCCTTTGTCGAGGCTAATCGCCTCCTCGAGACCGGCCTCCATCGGATAGTTGCTCTCGCCCATATCTACTCCAAACCAGGGAGTACCGCGCTCCAATCTCAACACATTCCGGGTCTCGTCATCGACTTTCACTACTCCCCGAGACGCAAACTCACTCAGAATCCGAGTGAGGCAGGCCTGGCCCGAGCCTCGGGGAAGGAGGATCTCGTATCCGGTCTCAGCCAGCTCCGGTTTGTTGATCACGAATGCCTCCATGGACGGCACTTCCTGTACCTGGTAGAGCTCGCAGGGCGGCCCGGAGACAATCTGCTCCAGGATCTGGGTCGCCAGGGGACCCTGAACTGACAGGTGGTCCCACAACTGGCTGTGATCTCCAACCTCCACATCGTCCATGATAATGAACCGGTTCAGAGACTCCACGAGAGTCAGGGCACGGCCCGGGTCCAGGTCGATGAGAATGGAGCGGGCGAACTTGTAAAAGTAGAAGTCACAGATAAGCCGTCCATTGTGAGTGAGAAAGGTTGCGTACCGACCCGCGTGCTGCCCCAGCCGCTCCACATCGTGGCTGATCATCGAGTGGAGAAAGCTCACATGATCGGGGCCTTTCACCCCCACTTTTCCCCGCTCAGAGTAGTCGAAAATACCAGCTGACCTCTGGACGGCTTCGTGCTGGCTGGCGATCGATCTTGCAGGAAGCACTACACCCCCAGTTGGCAAGATTCTCCCGGACTCAATTCCAGGAGCTCAACCCCGGCAGGGAGAAGGGGGACCAGGTCGTCCGGAGTGCCCGTCAGAAACGGGAAGGTGCCGTAGTGCATAGGGACGATTGTCGGGGCCTGGATAAGGCGCACAGCATGGGCGGCTTCTTGGGCTCCCATGGTGAACACATCACCGATGGGAAGAAATGCGACCTGGGGATGATAGATCTCCCGGATCAAAGCCATGTCCCCAAATACACAGGTATCTCCAGCATAGTAGATGCGAAAGTTATTCTCGAACTGAAGGATGAACCCTGCGGCCGACCCCAGGTAGACGATCCTTCCATCTTCCTCGACAAAACCGCTGCTGTGCTTGGCGTCAACCATGGTGGCCCGGATTCCATCGAAAACAACCGTTCCACCTTTGTTCATCGAAGTGACGTTGCCAACTCCCTTCGCCTCAAGCCACACACCCATTTCATAGGCGCAGGCAATCCGTGGTTTGTGGCGCTTCGCGATTTCGACCGCATCCGAAACGTGATCCGGATGCCCATGGGTAATCAACAGTAGATCGATGGGTGGCAGTTGCTTGTCCTCCTCGGGGCAGGCAGGGTTCCCTCCAACCCAGGCCTCCACCAGAATCGTCTTACCGCGGGGTGAGCGCAAAAGAAACGTGCTGTGTCCCAGATACTTGACTTCTACGCTGCCATTCATGCTGCTCTCCTCCTCTCCTCCCGTGCTGAATATACCTTTCCGGGCCGTGGCAGTAAACTGCCCCTTGTTGACCGTTGACTGTTGCCTGTTGACCACTCGATACTGAGAGCGAACTTCGAACTCTTTCAAGGAGATAACTGAAATTGGCAGGCCACATCGTCATCGAGGGAATTAAGTGCAGAGCCCGGATCGGCGCCTCTGAACAGGAAAGAGCACAGTATCAATCCCTGGAAGTGAATGTACGGGTGTATTACTCCATGGACAGGGCCATCAACACGGACTCCCTGGAACTCTCCTTCGACTACGAGACAGTCGTACGGTCGATCCGGGATGAAGTGGCCCAAAAAGAGTGCTCACTGCTGGAAACGATGGCGGGACATGTCTGTGACGTCGTCCTGCGCGATCCTCGAGTAGAAAAGGTCGAGGTCGAGGTCTCGAAGTTTCCGAAGTCGCTGCGCGGAGAGATCCGCAGGGTCGCCGTTCACTTAGAGCGGGAGCACGTCAGCCGAACTTCTTGAGAATCTCCGAGAGCGAATTCTCAGACTCTTGAAGAACGTGGTCGGCACCTGCAGTCCTGGCTCCCTCGAGTATGGCCTGCCCCGGGTTCCGGCCAAAAGCAATCACGGGCAGCCCGGGGTTTCTCTGTTTCACCTGAACGATCAACGAAGTAGGGCTGATCCCTTGGGCATCGAGGTCGACCAGAATAGCCGAGGGGCTACTTTCAATCTGGGGAAGGAATTTGTAAAGGGAGGACGCCACCTTGAGCTCAACCCCTGCCTCCCGCGCAGTTCGACTGATTTCTGCCTGAGCGAATAGATCTGTTATGTAGGCAACAATCATTTCTTGAATGCTCGGCCCGTTGTCCAGTGCTACCGAAGGAGAGCGGGCTTCTTCGTTCAAACGATGAAGGACTGCCCACAGCTGCAGGTCTTGGAGGCGTTCGGGTTTACAAATGTAAAGCCCTGCTGCATCAGGTCTCCCTGCCAGTCGAGAGTCAATCCCTTGAGATAAAGATAGCTCTTGAGGTCGACGAAGACCATCGCTTCACCGGTCTCGAACACTTTGTCCCCCGGCCGGCTGCCTTCCTCGAAACGGATCACGTAGCTCAGACCGGAACAGCCACCTCCCTTGACACCCAGCCGTAGCCCTGCGCCTTCCGAAAGACCCTGATTCTCTGCTCCCTGCTTAATGCGCTCAGCAGCTTTGTCCGTTATCAGAATCGACATGTCATGCTCGCTGGTGTTCAATATCTAGTATAACAGGCTGGAATCCCGGAAACATGAAACGTGAAACGTGGAACCTGGAACATGGAGCGTGGACCCGAGTGGCAGCCCCGCACCGCCTTGCCTCCATCATCCAGGCAGCCGGTCGATCGGTGCGGCTGGGACAGCCCAAGGCGCTGCTTCAGGTTTCAGAACGGGAAGTAGCCTGGAGTCGAATTCTGAGGCAACATTTGTCCTGCGGTCTGACGCCCCGTCTCGTCGTCTCGGAACAGCTGAGCGGCTGCCTGCTCGATGCGGGTCTCCCAGCCCGATTCCTAATCATCAATCGGGAACTTCAGAAAGGGCCCCTGCATAGCCTGCAACTGGCGCTGCAGGAACTAACGCGGGCCTCAGGTATCCTGCTCCATCCTGTCGATCATCCTCTCGTCTCCATAGCTACTGTGCTGGACTTGAAAACCCGGCACTTCTCCACACCTGACTGCATACTCATTCCGACGTCGAACGGGAAGAAGGGGCACCCAGTGGTCTTCCCTTCACGGTTCTTTCGCCACCTGTTGGGCGCACCCCTGGAGGGGGGAGCCAGGTTCGTGGTTCGCGGCCAGCCGGGAGCGGTCCACCATGTGGAGGTCAGAGACGAGGGAATCCAGGCAAATCTGAACCGGTTGGAAGACCTGTGCAGCTGGAGAAATCTGGGCCACTGGCCTCGCCTGCCCGCCTCCAACGGTCAGCAACTTTGATTCCGTTCCCAACGAGAAGAGGGAAACGCTAGTGCACTAGTAGGTCGGCATCGACGGATCGACTTCTTCCGCCCAGGCCAGAATCCCACCCTTGAGGTTTCTCATCTTAGAGAATCCACGACCCTGCAATTGCCGGATGGCCGTGGCGCTCCGCACTCCTGACCTGCAATGTACGACCATTTCCTTCTCGGGATCCAGTTCGTCCACGCGGTTCATGAGCACCGGGAAGAGGAATCACGACGGAACCTTCCAGCCGGCAAATGTCAATCTCATATGGATTCCGAACGTCAAGGACGACCAGGTCCCGGCCCGCCTCCAGCTCCTGTTGAAGCTGAGCTACCGTTACTTCGACAACCTCTTCTTCTTCGACCTGACCCACTCCGCAGAACTGTTCGTAGTCGATCAGCTTCTCGATCGTCGGATGCTCGCCACAGATGGGGCAGCCGGGATCCGGACGCAGCCGCACCTCGCGAAAGTTGAGCTCGAGAGCATCGAAAAGCAGCAGCCGGCCCACCAGGGGCCGTCCGATGCCAAGAAG
>CBDAPI010000011.1:117500-218663 GCA_965198355.1 Acidobacteriota bacterium | reverse complement strand
CCTCGCAATGTGGATGGCGCTTTTCCCTTTGATGTACCCGATCACCTGCGCCACAGAAAACTTTGGCGGAATCGAGATCATCCCGTGCACGTGATCCGGCAGCAGGTGGCCCTCTTCAATCAAGCTTTCCTTCTGCCCAGCCAACCGTCGCAGCACCTGACCGAGATGTCTGCGCAGCTCCCCATAAATCAACTTCTTGCGGTACTTGGGGATGAACACCACATGGTACTTACACTCCCATTTTGTATGCTGTAAGCTCTGGTAGTTACTCATAAAACTCCTTTTCGTGATGCTTTGCTCGGCTCACGGAAGGGAGTTTTTTCACCTATTCCCGGAACTGTCAAACTCTGGCTGCCTCCCGGCAGAGCCGGGGGGACTCCTTACGGGTCTAGCAGCCCGCTGGACTTCCACTACGGGCTGCTAAACTCATGACACCTTGACGTTGAATCTGTTACCTGCCCTGTTGGTCGGTGTGGTTCCGGTCCTGCTTTTTCTGGCGGCCCTAACCTATCTCGACAGCTACAAACTGCTTCGATTCCGGGTCTTGCTGGAGACCCTGCTGGTGGGAGGAGGTGTTGGACTGGGCGCCTTTCTGGTCAACGCAAGACTTCTCTCCATCGAGCTCGTCGAGATGTCAGCCTACTCAAGATACGGCTCTCCTTTTGTGGAGGAAACGCTGAAGGCTCTCTTTCTCGTCTACCTCATCCGAGCCAACCGACTCGGGTTTTTGGTGGACGCCGGAATCTGTGGTTTTGCAGTGGGCAGCGGGTTTGCAGTCGTAGAAAACCTCTACTATCTCTTCTCGGTCCCTTCAGCCGATCCGGTGGTCTGGATTCTCCGCGGGTGCGGCACTGCCATAATGCACGGTGGCTGTTCGGCAATTTTTGCCATCATCGCCAAGCTGATGTGGCGAAAGCTGGAGTCCTGGAAGGCTTTTGGCCCTCCACTGCTTGCTGCCATCGCCATCCACTCCTTCTTCAACCACTTTTTTCTTTCTCCTGTCCTTTCCGCCATTGTCATCCTGTTTTCCCTTCCGCCTCTCACACTCCTCACTTTTGCTCGCAGCGAAAAGGCGCTGAAAAAATGGCTGGGTACCGGGTTTGACAGTCACGCTCAGCTTCTCGAACTCATCAACTCCGGAGAGTTGCAACAGTCGAGAGTAGGGCGCTACCTGCAATCGTTGCGAGAACAGTTTGGCGGTGAGATCGTGGTGGACATGCTCTGTTACATTCGCATCGCGGCCGAGCTCTCCATGCGTGCTAAAGGAATTCTGCTAGCCCGAGAGCAGGGGTTTGAAGTGCAGCCCGAAGCATCGGTAAGAGCCCAACTCGAGGAGCTCAAGGTTCTGGAGAGATCCATAGGCCCCACTGGGAAACTGGCCGTGACTCCGCTCCTGGGGACCACCGCAGAAGACATCTGGCAGCTGGCGCTGTTGGGGGAATGAGTCCTTTGGTGAAGTGCACTGTGAGCAAAGTTCAAGTCTTCATGCTGCTCCTGGCGGCAACTCTCCTTCCGGTTGCTGCTCAGACCACCAGGCCTGCCTACTCTCACGGCACACCCTCGCGTGACGGGACCGGCAAGCTCTACATGGGCCGGGAGATCGCCCAGGTCATGGGTCACCGGGGTGCCTCCTGGCTGGAGCGGCCGGAGCGCAAAAGCGAAGAGAAGCCGGACCTGCTGATCGCAGCTCTAGCTAGTTCCCATCCGGAAACCCATTATTTAAGCTTCCTAAAGGGTTGTTTTTTATACCAGATACAACGGTTCATGGGGGACAGTATCGGCCGACAGCAGGGATCGGGCGGCCGAGTGCTCCAGATGCAGTTTTCGACAAACACCTCACCCTCAAAACCCCCCTCCATTATGGCGTCCAGCGACTCGTTTACAACCGTAGCCGGGCCAACACCAACAGATTGAAACTGAGCACCGAGAGATGCACATACTGCTGGAAGTGCTCCCATCCCTTCCAGGTGCAACGATCCGCTCCGAAGACCCGTTTGAGCATCGAGATACAGCCTTCGATTCCAGCCCGAAAGCGCCTCAACTGCTTGTAAACCCAGCTGGAGCGCACCATATCGGTGACCTTCAGCCCTGCCTTTTTGGCAAAGGCCACGTCCTGGATTCCTTGCTTCTTGGCCCACCTCAGATTGTTCTGAGTGGCAAATCCCCCGTCGAAGCTGGCTTGGCGAGGATAGCGCCCGTAGAGCTGATGCTGACGCTCCAGCATCGGCTGCATTTGCGCCTGGTCGGCGGGATTGCCTTGCGTGACCAGACAATCGACGATCAGTGAGGTCTTGCCGCAAGTCAAAAAGATCTTGTGACCGAAAACCGTCTCGCGTCCCCCGGTCTGGATAATGTCGCTATGCTCCTCAAAGATCGAGACCACCTTCTCAGCGGCCGGAACCTTCTGGCCCTGCAGGACGCGCCGGTCGGTCTGATCGATGACTCGTCCCAGTAGATCCAGATAGTGACGCAGCTGCTGGAGAATCACCTCAGATTCGATCCCCTGCCAACCAGCAGCGCTCTCCAGAGCCTGACAGCCATAGCCATAGGTCTGGCCCGACACCTTGACCAGATCTTGGTAGAATTGGCGCCGATTCTGGCCCCGGCTGTTGCGGATGTTCGTCACTCGCCTCTTGGCCCTCCGACAATGATTGTGGTAGACCACCGGGTAGTGCTCAGCCAACTTCCCCAACAGGGCTGTCACCTTACGCACCGAATCGTACAAAAGCTGAGAGTCCAAGGGATGGCGGATGTCGCTCTCGACAGCTGTGGCATCGACCCGGATCTTGCGGCCCTTCTCCAACCCCTCTGCTTTGGCCCAACCCACCAACACCCGAGTGATTCGTTGCCAGGTCGAAGCTTGAATCCTCGAGATGTTCTCTTGAAGACAGCTCTTGCCTGGAGACCATCCTAGAGGCAAACGGCAGAAGGCCCGGAAGCTCGCCGAGTCGTCCACATGAAAGGCCAGCTTTTCATAGGACAATCCGTGCCAATTCTTAATCACAGCACAACGCACAACTTGCTCAGCGCTCAGACCCGGAGAGCCATTGCAGGGATCGGCCTTGTCAGACAGATCTTGTAAAACCCAGTGCAGGATCTCTGGATTGTTATCCAGGATTCGGGAGATCATCTGCAACTCGTCACCCAGCCGGTGATCCGGCCAAAGTGGCGTCAGTGGCATCTGATTCTCTCTGTTTTTTCGCATTTTCGGAGCTCCGTGATTGCCGTAAGTCTTTTTGTTTCAGTGGTTTGATACTCTTACTGTAACAAAAGATGCTGACAAAATCGGAGCTCGAAAATGTGGTCTTTCCTCTTTATTTCCAATCACTTACAGGCGAGCGGATGGGAACTAGCTAAGCAACCCTCACCGCTCCAAGAGGACACAATGCCAGAGACTACCAACCAACGCCTCTCACCAAAAGGCAGCGTACCTGCGGCGCCCTTTCACAGAGTCTGCGTGTTCTGCGGCTCCTGCTCCGGAGAGGGCGCGGATTATGGAGGGGCCGCCCGGGAACTGGGACGAGAGCTTGTCAGCCGCGGGATTCAGCTTGTCTATGGCGGCGGGGCGACCGGCTTAATGGGCGCCCTGGCTGATCAGGTCCTGGCGCTTGGAGGCAAAGTGACGGGCGTGATTCCGGGAGGGCTATCTCGCAAAGAGGTTTGTCATCAGGGATTGTCCTCAACTCACGTGGTCAGCAGTATGCACGAGCGCAAGGCCCTCATGCACGATCTGGCCGACGCATTCATCGCGCTGCCGGGGGGCTACGGTACCTTCGAGGAACTACTCGAAGCGATTACCTGGGTTCAGCTGGGACTCAGCCTGAAACCGGTTGGAGTTCTCAATGTAAACGGCTACTACGATCCTTTGCTGCAGCAGATCGGCAAGGCCATCACGGCCGGGTTTGTCCGGCTCCCCTATACGGGCCTGCTGGTGGAGGGACACCATCCTGCACAGCTACTCGACCTACTGGCCCGGCAGCCCGTCCCCACTTCCGACTTGTGGCAACCGCCAGCTGAGCTATAGAACCCAGAACCTAGGGATGCTCGAACTCGACCTTCCTGAAATCAGTCCAGGCCACCAGAACCTCTTTACCATCGTCAGTTTCCACAAAAATACCCTTGTTTCCACTGTTGACATCATTCGATCCTGAGAGGCGGAAACTTCGCCCGTCCCGAAGCGTCACGATGACCGAGCTGCGGTTGTATTTCTCAATGGACGTCACCCTGTAAAACTCGATCTGAAACTCTGTTTCTCCGCTCTCTCCGTCGAGGAGTTCCCACCCGTGCTCTTCGTCGTTGTCCCAACGAATGTAGCCCGCCACTATTTGACCGGATTCAGATTCGAGTGTTCCGCGCAGCCGAAGACTGAGCTCAAAGGCCTGGTGTGCGGACGGAAGCTCTTCAAAGACCGCTCTCTCAAAGTCCTCCCACGGTACTCGGACCTGACCCAGTTTCGGGTCGGCAATCATGATGTCTCGATTGCTACTGTCGACGTCATTGGTACCTGAGAGTCGAACCGCTTCACCCGACTTCAGGGTTATCAGCGAACTGCTCGAACTGTAGCGTTCAATGGAGAGAATCTCCGCGAACTTGATCTCGTGATCCTTGCCTTCCCGGTCTTCGCCGTCGAGCACGTCCTCGGAGAACGTCTCATCCACGTCCCAGGAGATATACCCGGTAAATCCGTCTCCCGGGCGCGTCATCACGGTCCCATAGAGACGATCACCAAACTTGGAGGGAGCACTCTTACCCCGCAGAAACTCGACGACTTCGATGTCGTACCATTCCAGTTCCACAGCCCCCTTTTCTTGATCCTCAACGATGAGTTCATCCATGCCTCGGCCCAGGTCCGTCGACCCGGACAATTCGATCTCCTGCCCGGATAGAAGCGTCACTCGCGCCTCGCGGCTGGAGACCGGTTCAATCTTGCGAATGTTCCCGAAGCGGATTCCCGATTTCGCGTTGCGGGGTGAGTCTTCCCCTCCCAGGTCCAGTATCTTGAACCCCAAAAAACGGATTTGCCGGGGCTCATCGTTGATTTCCCCCAGCTTTCTGGCAGCTTCGTAATTGCTCTCCGGGATTTTCTTGTTGGCGTCGAGAAGATCCCACCAGCTGGCTTCATTTCTTGTCCAGCGAACTGGCCCCTCCAGCGTTCGGCCATCGCTGGTGAGAATCCGGGCATGAAGACGATCACTCTCCGCCAGAAGAAACGAAGAAAGCCAGGGCAAGAGCAGCAGAAGCCTTAGGAAGAGACTGGATGGTACATGGCGTTTCATTGTCACTCACCTTTGTTGTTTGGGCACCTGGAAGAAGATACGTCAGGAAGAGCATCAAAGTTCACAAGAGCCGTTTTCTGCGTCCTGCTCCGGCCGGGACAGTATAATACGCCTCCTCAACAGGGTTCTGTTCATGGATCATGCAAATCGGGGCGCCCAGCGGGTCAAGATATCCGGACCTCTCCGGCTCGACTGGGGCGGTCATCTTCCGGAACTGGAGATTGAGTTCGAAACCTGGGGACAGCTGGCTCGTCAGATCGAAAACATCTTCTACCGCTCGCGCCAGGAGTTCAATACGCGCTTCTCCTGCAAACCGATCGCAGATCCGGCCATCGACGCCCTCCTTTTCGATTTCCACAAGTATCTGGATCACCAGGGAAGAAAGATCCTGGGGCATTTCGACCCCAACGCCTATTTGCGACTCTCGCTTTCTATGGATCTGCACGATCTCAGCCGCGGCAGTCGGTCGATGGACTCGGCTCTGCAAGCCATCGAATCGAAGTACCTGGTGATCGGTGTTCCCCAAGATCCACTGATTCCCATAGACGAGCAGTTGTCTTTTCACCGGGACCTGGTCAGGCTGGGAAAGAAGAGCATCTGGGTTGAGTTCTCAAGCCCTTACGGGCACGATTCCTTTCTGAAGGAATTCGATTGGCAGAGAAAACAGTTTCGAGCCTTTCTCGATTAGCTCCCATCAATGCAACAGCTGAGTGATACCTGGAAGAGGAGATTCTGGCGCCTCACCTACCTGAACATCCTGGCCAATTTCACAATTCCCCTGGTCGGTCTGGCGGACGTGGGGATGCTGGGCAACCTGTCCGACCTCCGTTTCCTGGGAGGCGTGGCTCTTGGATCACTCATTTTTGAATACGTGTACTGGACCTTCGGTTTTCTCCGAATGTCGACAACCGGTCTTACTGCCCAGGCCCTGGGACGGAGTGATCATCGGGAGGAGTACCTGGTTCTCTACCGGGCCCTGATCATCGGCCTGATCCTGGCATCATTGATCCTTCTCCTCCAGACTTGGATCCGGGAAGCGGCATTTCTCCTCCTCAGCGGCACGCCGCTTGTCGAGGAAGCCGGACGCGACTATTTCAACGCCCGTATCTGGGCTGCCCCGGCCACCCTGTGCAACTTCGCAATCCTGGGCTGGCTGCTGGGACGGGGGCAGAGTCAGCACGTTCTACTCATGACTCTTGTGACAAATCTGTGCAACATTACCCTCAACTACATATTCATTCTGAGGCTCGGCATGGCGGCTTGGGGCGCCGGCCTGGCGACCACCATCAGCCAGTATCTGATGCTGGCGCTCGGTATGGTGCTGGTTCTCTGGCAGGGAACGCCCGTTGCCTGGCGACATAGTGAGTTGCTGAAAGGGGATCGCTTCCGAACGCTCATTTCCTTGAACCGCGACATCTTCATCAGAACTCTGTGCGTGATCACGGCCTTCGCGCTCTTTACCAACGGGAGTGCTCTTCTGGGAACGACGTTGCTGGCTGCTAACGCCATCCTGCTTCGCCTCCTCATGTTGGCCGCCTTTGCGATTGACGGCATTGCGTTTGCAATTGAGAGCCTGAGCGGCACTCTCTTTGGCTCGAAGGCGTGGAGTCCTCTGCAGGCGCTTTATCGCTACTCTCTCTTCTGGAGCGCCGGGTGCGGGCTTTTTTTCGGACTTCTCTTCCTTCTTTCTGCGCCCTGGTTCATCCCACTGCTCACAGTTCATGTGGAAGTTCAGACGGATGCCGCAGCCCTGATCCCCTGGTTGATCCCCACCATCACTCTTGGTGCTCTGGCTTTCGCCCTGGACGGACTCTTTCTCGGTTTGACCCAGGGCAAAGCACTCCGAAACGCCACCCTGTTCAGTCTAGTGGGAGCCTTTCTGCCACTTCTCATGCTGTCGACCTACCTCCACAACGTTCACTTGCTGTGGCTTGCGATGGTGCTGTTCATGGCGGCTCGGTGGCTCTCCCTGTGGATGTCCTTCAGACGCCTCAGCGCTGGATGGGTGCTGGGTTCTGGGTGCTAGGTTCTGGGCGGCTTTCGAGAGTTCCCGAAGGGGGCGACAGAAAGCCGCCCTGATGCCGTCCAAACAGCACCAGCAGGTGGGCACTTCTTCTGTAAGAACGGATTCCCCCCTTCACCCGGTGAAGCTTCAGATAAGAGTCATTGACGAACGATGTTATTTGGGAAGCTACGCCCCGGTAACGACTCCAGAATTCTCCCGCGGCTTCCAGATCCCGCTGCACGCCGGGAAGACGTTCGAGCGTGGAAGCCCGGGCCTCCTCTGGAGCCAGTCGAAACCATTCACGAAGAAGCTGCCGCTGCGCAAACAGATAGGCGGAGTATTTGGCGTAATACGAACCGCTGCAAAGACAGGCGAGAAACCCTGCAAAACTGGCCTCATCTTCGCTGGCAAAGGCACGCTGGTGGGCTTTTTCATGGGCTATGACCAGCGGCAGTTCACAGTCCGGCACCCTGTCGTTAAAGTTGGCCTCTCCCGTCCAGGGGTAATAGAATCCGGAAAGGCCCAGGTAACTCATCATCTCGGAGCTGATGAGGGGCTTGGCAGGCCCCATCGATCTCCGCAGGCCGGCAGGCAGGTCAAGCAAGTCGGATGCCCCGGCAAATCCTGAGTTCAAGCGTTCATCCAGACTCCCGAGGGATTCGCGCAGGCAACTGGGTTCTCCTGAGTCCACGTCCCCCTGGGCGAGACGGTAGAAGTGATTGGTCAAGCGGATCGTATCCCGAGCCAGCCGGCCCAGCTCCTCTTCCTCCGAAACGACCTGCCCGGTGGCCAGCCGGGCCCACCCAACTCGTTCCCTGAAGGCCGGACGGCTGTAGTTGAGTCCCCACAGGACGTAACCCAGAACAACCGCCGCCAGAAAGAGGTTCAACAGTTTGAGGGAGAACCAGAGAGCCGCGGGCAAGCCCTTGCGAAAGCCCAGCCTTAGCGTGATAAGCAGCTTTATAAGAACAATGCTAAGTATGATTAAAACAAGGAAAACGGTTAGCTCAGAAAAGCTGATCATCGTCTGGGAGTTCAGCCGGGTGAGCAAGGTGACCAAGGGGGGGAATAGAGTGTTTGAGTAGAGCTGCTCCACGAGTCGGGGCGAGTAAGAAAACAGTTTCAGGGCCAGCAGCATCGAGGACAAGGCAAGAGTGACTCGGACCATGGAAAGCCAGAACCCAGAACCTAGAACCTATTCAGACCCATTTTCGTACCACTGCTTGAAGACTCGCAGGTTGGGCCGCATTCTCGCTGCCACTTCTGCCCGACCGTTGAAAACATCGATGGATTTGTAGACGCTACCGGTCAATCCCACGACGATGGTCTCGGACGGCTTCACGCCCCCCTGCTCAATGATCCTGATCGCGGCCGCCAGGGTAGTGCCCCCGGCCGGCTCACAGAGGATACCTTCGTACTCGCCGAGAAGCTGAATGGCTTCCAGGATTTCTTCATCGTCAACAGCGATTCCCTGCCCTCCGCTGCTTCGCACCGCGGACAGCACGTAAGGTCCGTCGGCAGGATCGCCAATTGCAATCGACTTGGCGATGGTGTCGGGCTTGACCGGATCAATTTCTTCCTGATCGGATTGCAGCGCATTGACTACCGGTGCGCAGCCGCTGGCTTGGGCGACATGAAGCCGGGTGTCTCCCTCAGCCCACTCGAGACGCTGCAATTCCCGGAGGGCCTTTCCCACCTTAGGCAAGAGTGTGCCGCCGGCTGTTGGCAACACAATGTGATCGGGCAATCTCCAGTTCAGCTGTTCGGCAATCTCGAAGCCCATCGTCTTGGCACCTTCGGTGTAGTAGGGTCTGAGATTGACGTTGACAAAACCCCAGCCATATTCGTCCCCGATCTGGGCGCACAAGCGATTCACTTGATCATAGTTACCATCGAGGGCGATCACCTTCGGCCCACACAGCAGGGATGCCACAATCTTGGCCGGTTCAATATCCCCCGGGATGAAAACCAGGCTCTTCAACCCGGCGGCGGCGCAGTGGGCCGCCAAGGCGTTCCCGAGATTACCGGTTGACGCACAGGCGAAGGTCTCGTATCCAAGCTCAGCACCGCGGCTGATGGCAACCGGCACGACCCTGTCTTTATAGGAAAGCGTGGGGCGATTCGTCGAATCATCCTTTAGATAAAGATTCTGGAGGCCCAGGTGCCGGCCCAGCCTACGAGCCGGAATCAGAGGTGTCCAGCCGGAATAGTGTCCTGCGATCGGCGCCCCGGCAACTGGGAGGAGTTCACGGTATCTCCAGAGGTTCAGCGGACGCGCTACAACTTTTTCTCGCGCCACCTCTGAGTGAATCCGGTCATAGTCGTAATCAACTTCCAGGGGCCCCAGGCATTCCCGGCACATGTAGACGCGCTCGGGTGGATAGGGTGCTCTGCACTCTTTGCATTTCAACTCCGTAAAGTAACTCATGTTCACCGCTTTCAGTCTGGACCGGCAAAAAAAAAGCCCTCCCGGCTGGGAAGGGCTTCGATGTCGTGAGCTATTATCTCTCAGATCGACTTCGACCTGCGGGAGTTAGCACCTTCCCGTGGGGGTTGCTGTGGCTTCCTCGGGCCCGATCCCTCTGCCACTCTGGATAAGTCGTGACCGCCATCGTAGGGACTGAGCCAGGCTGCTGTCAAGGTTATTGTCCCCGCAAGCGGGCAATCCGTTACTAAAAGAACAGCCGGCGGGCTGGTACTTGCTTGTAGATACGGTAACGTTGGCGGCTGGGTTGGGGCGGCGCTCCCTTTCATGAGTACGGCAACGTGTTTCTGTCTCACAAGCGGATCCTGACCGGCCTTCTCGGACTGATCGCCTCAGTTCGTCTCGGGCGTGCCTTCCACCGTCTTTTATTTGATTCCGGAGCCTCGGGGGCAATTGATCTCAAGCTTCGTCACGAAGAGACCCTTCTGTGGTTCTCTGGGGGGGATGTCTACGGGCTTCCCAGGCTGACCTACCCGCCGGCAACTTATGCACTCTTCTTCCCTTCCCTCGGGTGGAACCATATCAACACTGCCCGCTGGCTGTGGGCAGGCCTTTCCCTGTTTCTGTGCGTTTTTTTGGTTCGAACGGTGTGGCGACAAGCTGGCGCCGTGAAACCGGCAGACAGAGCCACCTGGGCATTACTGGTGATGGCGATGGCCCCGGTCAGTGTGACCATCGGCAACGGCCAGGTGGGACTCTGGGTTCTGGTTGCTATCCTGGCAGCGATCTCACGAATAGAGCAGGGAGTGCCTGCCGGCGGCCTGCCCATGGCGGTGCTTCTCGCGCTGGCCCTGGTCAAGCCCACTGCCAGCCTCCCGTTCCTGTGGCTTTTCGTGGCGCTGGGAGAGTACCGGGGACTGATCGGAGGCCTGCTCCTGTACTCACTCTTGACGCTGGGAGCCGCGGGCTTTCAGGACGAATCACTCATGGGTCTTCTGGGCTCCTGGCTCGAACAGTACCGGCTCAGCTTCCAGGAACCGGGATACGCCAACCTGAACAGCCTTCTGAGCCCTCCCTTCCTCGAGACATGGGGGGTAGTCTTGAGTCTCCTTGTCCTGCTGGCTGGAGGGGCCTGGGTCATCGTCCATCGAAAGGCCGATCCCTGGGCTCTGGCAGGATTGCTGGGAGTCATTGCCCGTCTCTGGACCTACCATCGAATCTATGACGATCTTCTGCTGGTGCCGGCGGTCATCGCCCTGTACCGACATGCGGGCAACTCCGGCAAGAAATGGGGACAGAGTCTTCTTGTTCTCACTCTGGTCTCCCTGCTGGCACCTGGCGGTCTTCGCCTGCTCCCGTTTCCCTGGGGCAGAATCTATGAGCTCTGGCAGGTAGCGGTGTGGCTGGGACTGCTTCTGTTTCTGGTTTCCCTGACTCGTCACGGGCGGCAAACCAATCCGGGATAGCCAAGGAAAGGATCGAAAGTGAAGAGTCAATTCAAGGATGATTTGAACCGGCTTTACAGCGGACCGTTTGATGATTTCGTCCAGCAGCGGACCCTTCTGGCGCGGGCCCTGCGCAAGGCTGGAAAACAGAGTGAGGCCTCCTTCGTCCAAAAGCTTGCGAAGCCAGCCTTTTCGGCCTGGCTCGTGAACTACTTGTATCGAAACGAGAGCGACCTGTTTCAAGCGCTTCTGCAGGCCGGTGACAGGCTGAGAGAGGCCCAGAAAGCTGTCCTGCCCGGTCAAGGTCTCTCATCCCTTCAGCGGGCCCAACGCCAAGTCCAGGAGGCCATCAATTCTTTGCTGGGAACGGCCCGGAAAGAGACTCTTCGCGTGGAGAGGCCTTTTACCACACAGACTCAACGGAGATTCATTAGAACACTTGAAGCTATTGCTCAAGCCCCGCCGGAATCGTTCGATCCGCCTCTGGGACGATTCGCGGAGGACCTGATGCCGGCCGGGTTTGACACGCTTCTGGAACTGGCGGCTTCGCTTCCCAAGGCAGGCAAAGCAGCCAAGAAAAAAGTCGCCCGACCCTCGACTGTTGGAAAAGTGGGCAAGCCGAAATGCCTTTCCAAGTCGTCCAGAAGCATCTCTCCCAGCCATCGGTCCCGAGCATCCGCCAGAGCCCGCCTGGAAAAAAGAGTTCTGAAGGCCCGCGACGACCGGGACAAAGCAAAGCGAGAGATGAAAGAGGCCAGCCGGTCCATGCAAGGTCTTGTCCAGAAGCAGCGGAGCTGCCGGAAAGAGATGGATACCCTGACCGACCAGCTGTCTGCCTTGAAGAAGGAAGTGAGAGGAATCGAGGGCAGGCTACAAACGGCCCGAAGACAGCATGCCCGGAAGACTCGCAGATTCGAGAAAGCCGAGCAGGCCCTTGAGAAACTCGAGAAGAATCTCTAATTCCAGAACCTAGAACCTATTCCTCGGGCCAGGGGTCGAGTTCACCCCATACCGGCTCGCCTCCGATCACGGTTGTCCGGCAGGCATTGGGTCGGAAGTGGTACATCCAGTGGTCTAGGTCGGGGCTGTCGATCATGGCAAAGTCTGCCCTCTTGCCCTTTTCCAGAGAGCCGATCTGGTCCTCCATGTTGAGGGCATGGGCGGCGTTGATGGTGGCCGCTCTGAGGACTTCAGCAGGGGTCATCCCCAGGGTCAGGCAACCGAAGAGCATGGCCAGAGGCAGGTGAAATGAGGGCGCCGACCCGGGATTGAAGTCGGTTGCCACGGCCACCCTCACCCCGTGCTTCAGGAGCTTGCGTGCATCCAGGTACCTGGAGCGAAGATAGAACGAGGCCAGGGGAAGAGCCACAGCCACAACGTTACCGGCTGCCAGAGCCTCGATGCCCCGCTCATCGATGTACTCCAGATGATCGGCGGAGACAGCCTGCACTTCGCCCGCCAGGTGAGCCCCTCCGCAGTTGGTCAGCTGATCAGCGTGAATCTTGCTGCCCAGGCCGAACTCTTGTGCCCTCCTGAGAAGCGCTCGGCCCTCCTCGATTGAAAAGGCGCTCTCTTCCACAAAGACATCACAGAAGCACGCCAGTTCTTCCTGGGCGACTCGGGGGATCATTCGATCCATCAGCTCAGTCAGATAGGCTTCCCTGTGCTCCTTGAATTCGGCCGGAAAGGTATGCGCTCCCAGAAAGGTGGCGACGACCCGAACGGGCTGGCGCCGGCTCAGGTCACGGTAAGCCCTCAACTGACGCACTTCGGTTTCCATTTCCAGGCCGTAGCCGCTCTTGCACTCCACACAGGTAACGCCGAGCTCACTCATGGCCGAGAGAACAGCGGCACCAAACTCGACCAGATCCTGCCCGCTCGCCGCCCTGGTCTTGCCCACGGTCGACAGAATCCCGCCTCCAGCCCGCGCGATTTCCAGATAGGTCCTGCCTTCCAGCCTTTGCCGAAATTCGCCGGCACGCCAGCCGCCAAAGGCGAGGTGAGTGTGGCAGTCAATCAGGCCGGGAATCACCAGCCCCCCGGCCGCATCTAACTGCCTGTCGGCCGCGTACTGGTCCGGCAACTCGGTCTCGGGGCCTACCCAGGAGATGGTGTCTCCCTCCCAGGCCAGCGAGGCCCCTGCAATTGCTCCCACTTCGTCTGGCGAGCCGGTGTCCGGACAGCATGCAAGAGAACCGATGTTACGTAAGACGGGCATCAGAAAAGGTTTCAGAAAGTTTCTTTGCCCAGGTCAGGACTCTTCCGACCGTGGGGGCTCGTCTAACATTGGAAGATCCACTCCCCTGCTGCGAGCCGTTTCGATTGCCTCCGGATAACCGGCATCGGCGTGCCTCATGACCCCCGATCCCGGATCAGCTGTCAAGACCCTGGACAGGCGCCGTGAAGAGCTTTCTGAGCCATCCGCGACGCAAACCATGCCGGCGTGAATTGAGTATCCAATTCCGACCCCGCCTCCATGGTGCAGCGACACCCAGCTGGCCCCGCAGGCTGTGTTCAGCATAGCGTTCAGGAGAGGCCAGTCAGCAATGGCGTCTGAGCCGTCGGCCATACCTTCCGTTTCGCGATTGGGAGACGCGACCGATCCCGTGTCCAGGTGATCCCGGCCGATGACAAGTGGAGCCTCGACCTTGCCCTGTTCCACCAGCCGGTTAAACCTCAAGCCCATTTCTGCACGCTCGCCGTACTCCAGCCAGCAGATCCGTGCAGGCAGGCCCTGAAACTGAACCTGTTGGGAAGCCTGCTCGATCCAGCGCCTGAGACTTGCCTTTTTTGGGAACGTCTCCAGGATAGCCTGATCCGTGACTGCGATGTCGTTAGGATTGCCCGACAGCGCTGCCCATCGAAAAGGCCCGGATCCGCGACAGAAGAGGGGGCGAATAAACTCCGGTACGAAACCGGGAATCTGAAAAGCTTCCGTGAAGCCCCGATGGTCTGAGACCTGGCCACGAAGGTTGTTTCCGTAGTCGAAGACGATGGCGCCCGCCTGCTTCAACTGCAGCATCGCCTGAACGTGCTCGACCATCGAGTCAAGAACCTTTTCTCGATAACCACTCAGATCCGAGATCCTGAAGGCATCAGCTTCTGCCAGACCGTACCCGATCGGAATGTAGCCGACATCAATGTCGTGGGCCGAGGTTTGATCTGTGAGGATATCCGGTAAAACACCTCTCCGCGCCATTTCGGGAAGGATCTGGGCCACATTGCCAACCAGCCCAACCGAAAAGGGCTCCTTTCTCTGCCTGGCCGCTTCCGCCAGATTCAAGGCCTCATCCAGATCACCGCACATCTGATCGCAGTACCCTGTTTCCACCCGTCTCTTCACTCGGGCTGCGTCGACTTCGACGCCCAGGAAGACACCCCCGTTCATCGTCGCCGCAAGAGGCTGAGCGCCTCCCATCCCTCCCAGGCCGGCGGAGACCACGAGCCGCCCCGCCAGCGAGCCGTCAAAGTACTTGCGGGCGCACTCCGCGAAGGTCTCGTAAGTGCCCTGGAGGATTCCCTGTGTACCGATGTAGATCCAGGACCCGGCCGTCATCTGACCGTACATTGTGAGCCCCAGGCGATCCAGTTCCTGAAAGTTCTCGAAAGTGGCCCAGCGCGGAACCAGGTGAGAATTGGCAATCAAGACCCGGGGAGCTTCCGAGTGTGTTTTAAAGACTCCTACCGGCTTTCCGCTTTGAACCAGAAGTGTCTCATCGTCCTCCAGCCGTCTCAGGGTGTCGACGATCCGGTGGAAGCTTTCCCAATTTCGAGCCGCTTTGCCGGCCCCCCCGTAGACGATCAATTCCTCTGGCCTCTCGGCTACTTCCGGGTCCAGGTTGTTCATCAGCATGCGTAGCGCGGCTTCCTGATGCCAACCCTTACAGGAAAGTTGCAACCCGCGGGGAGCACGGATCTGGTTTCGAAGCGTTGTGCTCATGAGTGAATCTCCTTCAACTACCCGAGAACCGGCGAGGGCTAGAAGCCCGGGGTGGAAGTCGCACGGATTGCTAAACCAACTCCAGGATTTGCTGGTTCATCAGTTGTCGTCCGATGCGCGCGATTTCCTCCAATATGATCCAGCCAAATTCCCCTTCCGAAGTGAGCAGGTCGGTCAGGTCGTGCTGGGGCGTCTCCAGCAGGATTCCCGGAGTCAGTGCCGCCGCAGCTGTGTTATGAGGCTGTCCAGCAAAAAAGGACAGCGGGTCGAGCATCATGGATTCGACTACGGGTCCTTGTCCAGAAGGTCCCAACTGGACTTTTCCATCGACCAGTAGCTGCAGACAATCGCAGAAGTTCCCTTTTTCGAAGAGAACCTCTTTTTCCTCAAAGTTGCGATCCGTGGAAATCATGGCCAGGCGGGCCAACTGTTCAGAGGTCGCTTTCCGGAACACTTCCAACTCCTGGAGAAGCAAAACTTTCTCAACCGTTTTTAGCATGCTAGTCGTTGCACAAGTTACGAGATTGCATTTTCATTGTATCCAGAGCACGCCGGGCAGTAGTAAGTATCCCCCGGCAAAGCCGGGGGCTTTAATCTTGTGAGCCGCTCAAAGCGGACTTGACGTTGCCGCTACCGCGGCCACTTGTGCCACCTACAGGTGGCTTGGCTACAGCAGCCTGAGCTGATCCTGGCGACGATCTTCTGCTTCTTGCCGCCGGATATACTCACGAATCACTTTCTCATCCCGACCCACCGTCGATACGAAGTATCCGCGAGCCCAGAAGTGCTGTCCAACAAAGTTACGCCGACTCTCTGAAAAGTTCCTCGCAATGTGGATGGCGCTTTTCCCTTTGATGTACCCGATCACCTGCGCCACAGAAAACTTTGGCGGAATCGAGATCATCACGTGCACGTGATCCGGCAGCAGGTGGCCCTCTTCAATCAAGCTTTCCTGCTGCCCAGCCAACCGTCGCAGCACCTGACCGAGATGTCTGCGCAGCTCCCCATAAATCAACTTCTTGCGGTACTTGGGGATGAACACCACATGGTACTTACACTCCCATTTTGTATGCTGTAAGCTCTGGTAGTTACTCATAAAACTCCTTTTCGTGATGCTTTGCTCGGCTCACGGAAGGGAGTTTTTTCACCTATTCCCGGAACTGTCAAACTCTGGCTGCCTCGGGAAGAGGAGGAGGAACCCGGCAGAGCCGGGGGGACTCCTTACGGGTCTAGTGGACTAATTTCCCCAGGTGCTGAGCGCCCACTGGGCGGTCTCCCGCACCACGGCATTTTGGTCCTCGCAGGCATCCACAACACGCGGCCTCAGGCTCGACTTGCCTTCTCCCTTGATCCAGGCCAGCAAGCAGCATTTCAGCCACGGGTCGGCCTGGAAAAGCGCATCGGAAAGAACCTGCTCCAGACTACTGGAAAGACGGAACATACTGCGCCCGATCTCAGCCTTTTTTTCCGCAGACTCCTCGGTGAGGATAGGCATGATGGTCTGCCTGAGTTCTCCCTTCACCAGAGAATCAATCAGTTCGATCGCGTTCTCGCGAAGCACGGTCTGGGCCCCGACATAGGCCAGATAAGATGAGTGAGCGTCGGCACCCGGCAAGAAAAGAGCCAGTCCCCTGAAGATCCGTTCAATCCCCCACTCGACCCGTTCAGTGACGGTCTTTTGCAGCAGCCGGCGCGTACCTCGCTCGCCGTCGCCGCCCAGCAGCAGCGCTAGATTGATGAGCTCATAGTGTTCCCTGGCCCAAATCTGAAGGACGGGAAGAAAAAAATCCGCCTCAAACATGAGCTTTCCCCGATCGCGGATCTTGTTGAGGCTCTTGAGAGCCCGGAAGGCGACAACTGAATCCTGCAGATAGAGGCATTGGAAAAGCGCCCGCTGGGCTTCCTGAGTGCCGATTTCACGCAGAATCAGTGGAATCGACACGCGCACCGCAGAGGCCGTCTCCGGCCGCTGGATCACCGCTACCAGGTCCTCGACAATCACATCGCCAAAACTGGCCAGGCCGGCCCTGGCGGGCCCTCGACTCCAACTCTTCTCCAGGAAACCGATCAGGGGACGAATGTCTTCCTGGCGGCCGAAGCGGCCCACGGCGGTGATGGCTGCGCGGGCCAGAGGATGGGAACCGCTCCCCATCCACTTCCGCAAAATACTCAGATATTGAGGCTCTTTCGTCTTGGCCATCAGACGGCTCAGGACTCGAGCCTGCTCCTGGTCGGCCCTTTCCGCCCAGAGGACAACCTTCTCGGGCTGAAGGTATCCGGCGGGGTTGCGTTCATACTGATCCAGATAGAAAAGGCACACCCGGTCGGGAATCTCCTCCGTCGAGCAGCTCGTCTTGATCTTCTCCAGGTAGGTTTCCGGATAATGAAAGGCCAACAGATGAAGCGCGGCAGCGGCAATGTGAAGGTTCGGGTGGTCTACCAGAGGCACTACTTTGTCCAGCCAGGGCACCGCTCGATAGACGCCCGAAATGTCCGGAATCTCCCCCGATTTGTCCATCAAGTCCATGGACGAGTCCTCGGAGGTGGACAACAGCTTCAATGCAAAGATGATCTTCGAAGGTGCCGGGCTGTCCAGCGCTTCCAGAACCATTTTTCCGCCTCCGCTGAGATCCTGCTGCCAGGAACCGCTCAGCTCGGGAACCAGTTCGCTCGCCAGGCTGGTCCGCAAGTGCTGTACGTACTCTCTTCCCAGCCGCACGGTCAACAGCAGCCAGACAATGGCACCTGCCAGAATGAGCCAGCTCATGGACTCGACCGTGAAACCCAGCAAAAAGAAGGCTCCCAGGAGTACGAACGCGCCTGTTGCATCACCGAGCCGGGCTACAACCAGGTCGATAAAGCCTTTGGCCGTGATCGTCTGACGACCCTGAATCGGTATGTACAGTAACTCCACACTGACCCGATGGAGGCTCGACCTGAGGCTCCCATCAATCATCTTGGGCAAGATCCTGAACCAAAACCCCGCTGCCAGGACCGCCGGGATCACACCGGCCAGCAAGGCCAAGGGAAGGAAGATCAAGGTGACAGCTACCCCGAAACGTCTAATGACACGGCTGGTTGCCAACAACTGGATGGCAGCTGAAAGACTGAACATGAAGGCCCAGTATCATTCCAAACAGGCGAGTTATGTCCTCCGGGGATCCAGAGTAGCGCTCCTCCAGGAGCCCTTTGAACTGCAGATCGATGATCGTTGTGGTAGCCCCGACGACCAGGACAAGCGCTGCCAGAGTCAATACGTAGCGCGATCTAAACAGCTCCGAAAAGGAAGCCTGCTCAGCCTCTTTCTCTCGATCTTCTCCCCCCACTCTGGTTCGGATGTCATCCTGTTCCCGCACCGAGCCGGCACGAAGACGCTGAATTGCGATCAAAACAAGCTGCATCAGGCACAGGCCGATCACCACATGGATGATGATCCCCATTGTGCTGACTCTCGACGACATGGAAGCGGCATAGAAACCGCCGAACGCACCGCCGAAGATTCCCCCGCTCCCCAGGATCGCGAACAGACGCTTGGCCTCTCGAGTGGTATAGAATTCGTAGGAAAGCAACCATCCCTGGGTTGGAACCAGCAGACTGAATACCCCGCCCCACACGTAAAACACCGGATAGATCCATTTCTGGCCACTGGCGATGGGTGCGGTGAACAGAAGCAGACTGAGGATGAGGAGAATCAGAGTGAGGATAGATACCCAGACTCGTGAGAAGCGGCTGGCCAGCGCTCGGAAGGCCAGCACCGCTCCGATCGACACACCAGCCAGCAGCAGATACAAGACGGGTAGCATCCAGTCAAAGCCGACATTACCAAGATAGAGGGCATTCTGGAGAGCTCGCACCACGCTGGCACACGCCATGGCCAGGAAGAAATAGAGCGTCATCAGGAACACCAGAGGCAACTCTGCTGCCTGAATGCTCAAGAAGTCGAGAACCCATTGCTGTCTGCCCGTGCCCATTACTGCATCTCCAGGAGGCCCCAGAAACTGGGAGAGTCCCACGAAAAGCGCAGGGTGAGAGGAGTCCAGGAGACAAGCTCCCTGTGCTCTCCCACGTACATTAAGTTGAATCCCACCTGGCGGCCGCGAGCCAGTTCGCCCAGACCCGGAGCGTCCCGCCTCAGGGTCACCAGAAGCCGCCGGCCTTCTCTTTCGACGCCCAGCCAGGGAGGAAGGTTTTCGATCGATTCGATTACGGTGGCAGGCTCCAGGCGGCGTGCCTGAGCGAACAGCTTCCCTTCCCGTGATTCTCCCAGTACGATACAGCGGTCGTCCGGGCCAAAAACCAGAGGTCTTTTCCCATCGGGGTTGATCATCAGGTAAACCACGCCGGGAGCAAACCACTCGGCAAGATTTTGCGGTCCATCTTTTCGGAGAGGCGCGAGTTCCAGAGAAACAGGGAGTTTAATGCCAACATGCAACCCTGCCGGGCTCCAGGCCGCCCGTCCGATCTGATGAACCTGGGAGCGCACGGTGTCCCGAATCCAGCGAACCCTGGGGCCAGCGGCGCAGAGATCGGTCAATAGCGGGAACTTCCTTCAAGTAGGGGATCCTCGTCTCCGGAGCCCTCAGGAAAGGGGCCGATTCTCTTTCCCAGATCTTCTTGGGGATCCGATAGAGGTCGCGCTGCTCGTTGGTGAGGAAAAGGTCCTGCTTGACCCAGGTTATGCCTTCGATCTGGCCAGCATTGAGCCGGCACACCAGCGGTTCGGACAGCAAGAGAGCCTCGGGCCCGGACTGACCTCGGAAAATGAAGACGGCCCGATAGGACGAGAGCGCCAACAGGTCTCCCTTCTCAGAGACATCGGCTCCTGTGATCATGGCCGAGACATTGACTTCCCCAAGAAATGTTGCAGGCCCGCCCTTTGTCAGGTCATCAATCCGGTAGGCCCGGGGCGGGGCTCCATCCCATGACTTCGTCACCAGATAGAGCCTACCTTTCCAGAAGAACATGGCCTCCAAGTCAAAGGGCCTGTCCGTCCAAACTTCGATGCTCCGAGGTGAAAGAATCGACTTATCGCGGTGAGGATCCGGCTCCTTAAAGATGTAGATCGTGCTGATGAAATCGCTGCGAAGCCGCGATGTGTTGTCGAGTATGTAGAGAAAGCCCTGGTCGTCCAGCGCAATCGACTCCCAGTCACGATTCAGGGCGTCCGGCAGAATATAAGCTCCGGACCTTGCTGCCACGCCGATTGACAGCAAACAGCGTTGGGATTCCGTCGTCGTTGTGGGTCCAGAAGATCCGAGGCCATTTGCGGCTGGCAGTCAGCCCCGACGACTCCTTCAGCTCCGGATCATTGAGGCGACCGGAGGGCTCAATGTTCCAGCCCCGGGGGGAGGGACAGTGGACGAGCAACAGGAGCAGCAGAAACGGCTTCGTGGAGATTGAGACAGGTATTCGGCATAGGCGACACAATAGTTAGCAGCCCATGGTGGAAGTCCCACGGACTGCTAGGAAAGGGATTCTATTGCATGATGCCATTTGTAACATCTGGGGGACTGCTGGTATCATTTCCAGCCATGGACCGCAGTTTGTTCGCGGTGGGAGCACTTTTTGGTCTTCTGGGAGTGGCAGCCGGAGCCTTTGGCGCTCACGGTCTCAAGACCCGTTTGGATGCTGAGACCATGCAAGTCTACGAGACCGCAGTTCGCTACCATCTGGTTCACGCCCTGGCCATTCTCATCTCCAGCCTGGCGCCCCTTCGCTATTCCCAGACTCCCGCCTACCTGGCGGGGGCGCTCTTCAGCCTCGGAATCCTCATTTTCAGCGGATCGCTGTACACTCTTTCCTTGACCGGATTGCGCTGGCTGGGAGCAATCACCCCCATTGGGGGGTTGGCCTTCCTGATCGGCTGGGCCTGTCTCATCTGGGCCGGTGTATCGGCGCGAGCCTGAAGATGCCGACCTGGCGGCCGCCACGCAGTCGCTTCCGAAGATGTCGACCTGACGGCCGCCACGCAGTCGCTAAAGCTCCTGCCTCTGTGCGTTCCTTGGGAGTTACCTGACGGCCTACGGGTCCGTTCCCTGCGGTAGGCTATCCAGGCACGGACGCCAGAATGAAACTTCCCGCGTCAAGGTGCCATCGTTAGTCAAGAGGAGTCATAAGGCGGTACGATCCCCAACGTGGCAGGATAGGCCAACCCAGATGGGTCCCGAAAACAAGATGCAGTGTCACCGAGCCCGAATCCTACTAGCGCTTTTCCTCTTTCCCGCCTCCCTTTCGGAGCTGGCGGGGGCGCCCTGCCAGGACCCGAAAACAGCTGACCGAGTGATTGCAATCGCAGATGTCCACGGCGCCCTGACTCAGTTCCTTTCCATCCTGAGGAGGGCTGGGCTGGTCAATGCGGGAAATGAGTGGGCCGGCGGATGCACGACTTTCGTCCAGGTAGGAGATCTCGTTGATCGGGGTCCCCATGATCGTCAGGTCCTAGATCTGATCATGGAACTTCAGAAAGAAGCTCCAAAACAGGGCGGCCAGGTTCTTGTGGCGCTCGGAAACCACGAGGTCATGAACGTGATGGGCGACCTGCGATATGTAAGCAAGGAATCGTTTGCGTTCTTCGGAGATTCGAAAACCAGTCGACGACAGACGGCAGCATTCAAGCAATACGTGGGCTACCGAAAGCGGAGGGCAGCGTTTTTCGGGCTTCCCGAACCTGAGATTACGGCTAGTGACGAAGCTCAGTGGCTGGCAGAGCATCCCCCCGGCTACTTCAAACACCGTCAGGCTTTTGGAGCCCACGGGAGGTACGGCAAGTGGATCCGCAAAGGATCGGGCATCGTCCAGCATGAGAACATCCTGTATCTCCACGGGGGGCTGTCGCCGCAGCTGACGACTCCAGTTGACACTATCAACGAGAGGATTCGCCTGGACATGACACTATTCGATGACTTTGTCGACTATCTAACGGACCACGGTGTCGTTCTGCCCTTTTTCAGGCTGGACGAAATGACGAGGGCTGCCGGGAAAGAAGTGGCCTATTGGGAGACGCGGTCAATGCAGGGAAACGATCCTCAGGCTGCGAGAACCAACCATCTGAATTTCCTTAAGGACTTTTTGAACATTGGTAACTGGATCAGTATTCACCCCAAGGGACCCCTCTGGTACAGGGGCTACGCGGAGTGGTCGGAAAAAGAAGGCCCGGCTCATATCGAAGCCATTCTGACACGGCACGGCGTGGATCATATTGTGGTAGGTCACACGCCCATGCTGAAGATCGGCATCCAACCCCGCTTCGGTGCTCGGCTCTTTCTGATCGACACGGGACTCTACAGTGACTACTATCCGGGCGGCCAACCGTCCGCCCTGGAGATCCGGAACGGTGAATTTCACGCCATTTATCTAACTGAGACGAGAAAACTGAGTTCCGATACCCAACTGGTCGAGAACCGCTGACTACTCTGAGAGACATAGGGGGTTCTCCGGCGTCCTACCTGGAGAGTCTGTTTGAACGGATCCGATGTGAAGAGTGCCTGGAGCAGTCCGAGAAGAAGGAACGAGGGACCCGGAGTCTGCTGCCTCATCCTCGCAATTGCGATCTCAGGTCTCCACAGCCTGGGGGAGGCACCTGATTCGGAAGCGTCGCTGTACCGGGGTTACGATCGGGTGCTGGCCTCCTACGTAGACTCGCGAGGTCGCGTAGATTATGCGTCTTTGAAGGACGAGCGCCGGGGACTGGATCTCTTTGTCGATCAACTCCGCGACGTAGATCTCACTACCTGGAATCCGGCCTCTCGAATCGCCTTCTGGATCAACGCCTATAATGCGCTGACTTTGCGTGTGATCATCGACAACTATCCGATTCAGTCACGTTTTCTGGCTTCGCTGGCCTATCCCGAAAACAGTATCCGCCAGATCAATGGTGCCTGGGACGAGATTCACTTCGCGGTGGCAGGGCGCGATCGCACGCTGGACCAGATCGAGCATTCGATTTTGCGCGAGCAATTCGACGAGCCAAGAATGCATGTAGCCCTGGTGTGTGCTGCACTGGGGTGCCCGTTTCTGCGTAGAGAAGCTTACCGGGGCGAGCTGCTCGAGAATCAGTTGCAGGATCAGGCGGCCCAGTTTGTTCGGGACGACTCCAGGTTTCGAGTCGACATCGACTCCGGAGTGGTCTACCTGTCCTCCATATTCAACTGGTTTGGGCGCGACTTTGAAAGCCGCTATGGAACTGCACCGAGGCGCTTCCCCCGCTACTCGGCAGCAGTCGGGGCGGTCCTCAACTTTGCCCTTCCCTTCCTTCCTGAAGGCAGCCAGCAATACCTGCAAGCGCAACGCTTCAGAATCAAGTATCTGAGCTACGATTGGACGCTGAATGAGCAATAGTCCCTTTTGACTCCCCGGCAAAACCCGTGTCAGAGTAGACACCTTGTCTACAAAGCTGACGGTCATCATCCCCACGCTGAATGAAGCTGACCGGCTCCCGGCGACCCTGGCAAGTGTGGGAAGGCAGGATGACGTGGAAATCGTCGTGGCCGATGGTGGAAGCCGCGATGCAACTCTGCAGATCGCCAGGCGGGCCGGAGTGGGTATCGTCAGTTCAAGACCGGGCAGAGCTTTCCAGATGAACCTCGGAGCCGAGGAGGCACAGGGCCGGTTTCTGGTCTTCCTCCATGCGGACTCCCGCCTTCCTGACGGCTACCTCGCCGAAATCGAGTCGATTCTGGCGATCCCCGGTGTCACAGTTGGCGCTTTCCGTTTTCAGATCGACGCCCCCGGCTGGGGCTTCCGGCTCATCGAAATTTGCACCAACCTGAGAGCCCGCCTTCTTTCAACACCCTACGGAGACCAGGGGCTGTTTCTACAAGCCAGCACCTGGAAGAGGATGGGTGGTTACCGGGAGATTCCGATTATGGAGGACTTTGATCTGGTCCGACGGTTGGCCCGCTCAGGGAAGATCGTGATCTCTTCGATGGCTGCGCCCACCTCGGGGCGCCGCTGGAAGCAGCTTGGGCTTGTCCGAACAACCCTCTTGAACTGGGCCATCGTGCTGGCCTACTGGTGTGGTATTTGCCCCTTTAGGCTGGCAACGTGGTACCGCCGCAGGCCCGCTTCCCGACCCGGAACACCCAACCCCCCTACCTCGTCCAGGCGAGCCAGCGATTGAACAGTTTCTTTACGAACGGAGTCAGGCGCGTTCGGTTATAGGCATCACCCACTTGTTTGATCGCTTCCGCCTGAGTCGGGTAGGGGTGGATGGTACCTGCCACAGTGCCAAGACCTGCACCGGCAACCATCGCCAGAGTCAGCTCACTGATCATGCTTCCCGCATTACGGGCCACGATAGTTGCTCCCAGAATTCGATCGCTCCCTCTCTCCACGTGAACTTTCACAAATCCCGCCGTCTCTCCGTCCAGAACGGCCCGGTCCACGTCCTTCAGTTCCCGCACGAAAGTCTCAACTTCCATCCCCTTCTCGGCGGCGTCCTTCTCGTACATGCCGACGTGGGCAATCTCGGGATCCGTATAGGTACACCCGGGCACGGTCAGGGCGCTGGTCTTCTTGCGGCCCAGGAAGAGGGCGTTCTGGATCACGATCCTCGCTGTCGCGTCTGCAGTGTGGGTAAACTTGTAGAGGTTGCAGATGTCCCCGGCGGCATAAATCATGGGATTGGAAGTCTGCAGGTAGTCATTCACCAGCACCCCTCGGCGTGGGTCGTATTCGACTCCGGCTCTTTCCAAACCGAGGCCCTCTACATTGGGGGCCCGGCCAACCCCAACCAGGATCTCATCCAGGTTGATTAGGCGAGACTCACCTCCACATTCGACCTCGACGATCTTCTCGCCGTTCGCGGCCGAAGCCGACTTCGTCGAACAGTTCAGGACCAGATGGACGCCGTCTTCGCGCAACGCTTTTTCGACAAGGGCTGCGGCATCCCGGTCCTCACGACCGAGAATCTGTGGGAAGCGCTCCAGGAGATGTACTTCTGAGCCAAATCGCCGAAAGGCCTGGGCCATTTCGCAGCCAATCGGACCGGCCCCGATGACGCCCAGCCGGGCCGGCAACTCGGTCAGGCTGAAAACGCTCTCATTGGTTAGATAGCCTGTCGCCTGGAGGCCTGGAATGGGAATACCGGCGGCCCTGGCTCCGGTGGCAATGACAGCACGTTTGAAGTTCAACACCTGATCTTCAACCCGAAGCTGGTGCCGATCTACAAACTCGCCCTGGCCAATGAAAACGTCTACTCCCGCCTCGGTGTAACGCCGGGCCGAATCGTGGCGACTGATGGACGCACGAAGCCGGCGCATGCGCTCCATGACGGCCCCAAAGTCGACTTTCACCTCGGCGGGAACACGGATACCGTATTCGTGCGCTTTTCGTACCGTGGCCGCCGTCTTGGCTGCCGCCAGGAGGCCCTTGGAGGGGACGCACCCCACATTCAGGCAGTCACCTCCCAGCAGATGCCTCTCCACCAGGGCCACTTTTGCTCCCAGCCCTGCGGCTCCGATCGCGCTCACCAGTCCCGCCGTCCCGGCGCCGACGACCACCAGGTTGTAGCGCCCTTGCGGCTCGGGGTTGACCCAATCAGGGGGGTGAACGTGGTTCACCAGCCGTTCGTTGTGTTGGTCACGTGGAAGGATCGGAAACCCATTGGACAATGCCATATTCACTCCGCTATTGAATCCGTTGGTCCAGCGCGTCCCGCGCGATCCGGGTGATGTAGAGAGTCACAAGAATCGTGGCTACCAGTCCCACACCATAAAGAGCGAGTTCACCGCTAGTGCGAGAACGGTCTGCCGTTCCCAGAGTGGCCAGGTCGCCCGCCAGGGACCCCACATAGACATACATCAGCGTCGCGGGCAGCATTCCAAAGAAAGATGCCAGAACATAGTCCCTCAACGAAACACGTGTAATGCCAAAAGCGTAGTTGAGCAGATTGAAGGGGAAGACGGGAGAAAGACGAGTCAGGCCCACTATCTTCCACCCCTGCTCGGCGACCCCTTTGTCGATGGCCTGGAACTTCTCGCTTTTTTCAAACCTGGAGACCACCCAGTCCCGGGCCAAATAGCGCCCGACTAAAAAGGCGGCGGTCGCTCCCAGCGTGGCAGAAACGGCCACGACGATGGTGCCCTTGAGGATGCCGAAAATGACGCCTGCCCCCAGTGTCAAGACCGATCCCGGGACCAGGGCTACAGCGGCAATAACATAGATACCGGCGAAGACCAGGGGGCCGATCACCCCCAGATCACGGATCCAGGCCAGGGCCCGCCGCAGGGTATCCTGCAGGTCATAACTGAGGCCCAGATAGCCAAGGCCGGTGAGCAGCATCGCAACTGCCAGTAATTTGAGCATGGAACTTCGATTCATGGTCATCCCAATCCCATCCCATAAGATGAATGCCGATTTGCAACTCGATTCCTTGAAGTTAGGCACCGAAGAGGGGGAAAGGTCAAGTGCCCTCTTCCCCTTTCGACATCCCAAAGTCCACTTTGTCTCTCGCGATTTCAGATTTACGATTCCAAATTTGGTCACTTTGCTCACTGCCATTCCAGGGCGAGTGAAGAATCGCCTCTACTTTAGGCAGTGGCGAAGGCTAGGCAATAGCACCGACGTTTTGAAATTGCCGTCGACGGCGCCCGGGTGCCCAACCGCGATCGTCAGCCGCGGCAAGAGAGCATTCAAGTTCAGCCTGTTTCAGTACAATGTGTAGCTGGTACCTTCACGGGTACGCCAACCGAAATGGAGCCTGGCTGGTGGCTCACTCACGGTAGTGAGCGGTTTTTCGCACACCAGGCGAAGGAGAGGTTTAGAGATTTGGCAACCACTCGTTCTTTACCGCAACTGGCGGCATACACAGAGGACCACGTCAAGAGCCTGGACTGGAAGGAGCATATTCGGACCCGGCCCGGGATGTACATCGGGAAACGGGGTGATGGGTCCCAGGAAGATGATGGGATCTATCTCCTTTTCAAGGAAGTCGTGGACAACAGCGTCGACGAGTTCCTGATGGGAGCCGGCAAGAAAATCGACGTGAGCGTGGAGAACGGGTCGGTCATCATCCGTGATTATGGCCGTGGGGTTCCACATGGCAAACTGATTGAATGTGTGGCCCGGATCAATACCGGAGCGAAATACGATACCGGGGCCTTTTATCGTAGCGTCGGGCTCAACGGCGTGGGCACTAAAGCCGTCAACGCGCTATCCAACAGTTTCATCATCGAATCTTTTCGAGACGGCCGGGTCAAGCGCGCCGAGTTCTGCAGAGGAGAACTGATCGAAGAGCATCCCCTCCGACCGTCACAAGAGCGAACCGGTACCCGGGTCGAGTTCAGTCCGGATCCGGAGGTTTTCAAGAAGTACCGGTTCAAGCCTCAGTTTCTGGAAGACCGGCTCTGGAACTATGCCTTCCTCAACCGGGGGCTTACCCTCCACTTCGACGGGAAGGCCATCCTCAGTCGAAACGGATTGCTGGACCTTCTCAACCGCGAAGTCGAAGACAGTAGTCTCTACACTCCAATCCACGAGGTGAGTGATTCGATCGAGTTCACCCTCACCCACACCGATTCGTACGGGGAATCCTATCTCTCCTTTGTCAACGGGCAGTACACGCCTGATGGCGGCACCCACCAGGCCGCTTTTCGCGAAGGAATCCTGAAAGCATTGAAGGAGTTCTTCAACAAGCAGATCGAGCCTTCCGACGCTCGTAGCGGAATCGTGGGAGCCGTCTTGGTCAGGATCCACGAACCGGTTTTCGAGTCTCAGACAAAGACCAAGCTGGGCAGTACCCACGTCTCTCCTGGGGGTCCCACTGTACGATCCTGGCTGGTCGAGCATGTTCGCGACCGGCTGGTCACCTGTCTGCACAAGAACTCGCAGACGGCTCGTGAGATTCTCAGAAAGATCCAGCGAAACGAGCGTGAGCGAAGAGACCTGGCCGGAATCAAGAAACTGGCCCGGGAGAGAACTCGCAAAGCCAACATTCACAATAAGAAGCTGAGAGACTGCAGACTTCACTTCAATGAGCCGCAGAAGGAGGGTTTTGACCGGAGTCAGCTCTTCATCACGGAAGGGGACAGCGCCTCGGGCAGCTTGACGAAGGTTCGCAGTGTTCAGACTCAGGCCGTGTTTTCACTGCGCGGCAAACCACTCAATTGCTTTGGACTCTCCCGCAAGGTGGTCTATCAGAACGAAGAGCTCAATCTGCTCCAACATGCTTTGGGAATCGAAGATGGAATCGAGAACCTGCGGTACAACCACGTCGTTGTCGCGACCGACGCCGATGTAGATGGCATGCACATACGGCTCCTGCTGCTGACGTTCTTCCTCCAGTTCTTTCCCGAGCTGGTGCGAAAAGGCCACCTCTACATCCTGCAGACCCCGCTCTTTCGAGTCAGAAACAAGAAAGCGACCTGCTACTGCTACGACGTAGAAGAGAAACACGAAGCCATTCTCAGACTCGGCGGTCAACCAGAGATCACCCGCTTCAAGGGCCTCGGTGAGATTTCTCCTCACGAGTTCAAGGACTTTATCGGCGAGAGCATTCGACTCGACCGGGTCCACCTGCCGCACGGCTTAAAACTTAAGGAGCACCTGCGGTTCTACATGGGAAAGAACACACCGGATCGGAAAGAATTCATTCTCGACAACCTGATCACAGAGCCCATGGACGCTGCGCTGGAGGCAGCTGAGGTCCTGACAGAATGACGGGTTCTTCCCAGACGAATAAAATTCTTTCCCCCAACGGAGAGCTGGGAATCCGGGCCACCTACAAAGATTATTTTCTCCAGTACGCTTCCTATGTCATCACGGACCGCGCCATTCCGGACGCGGCGGATGGTCTCAAGCCCGTGCAGCGGAGGATTCTGCACGCTCTCTGGGAGAACGAGGACGGCCGCTACAACAAGGTTGCCAACCTGGTCGGGCACTGCATGAAGTATCACCCTCACGGGGATGCCTCTATTTATGCCGCCCTCGTCACCCTGGCCCAGAAAGAGCTTCTGATTGATACCCAGGGCAATTGGGGAAACCCGCTCACGGGAGATTCTGCTGCTGCCGCACGCTATATCGAAGCCCGCCTGACTCCCCTCGCCAGAGAGGTCGTCTTCGCCCCTCATCTGACTGAGTACCAACTTTCCTACGACGGCCGTAATCAGGAGCCGGTACTGTTGCCGATACGGTTTCCCTTGTTGCTGGCTACCGGCGCGGAGGGGATTGCGGTCGGGATGACAACGCGAATCCTTCCCCACAATTTTCTGGAGCTGCTGGAGGCACAGAAAGCCTGGCTGCGAAAGGAAGAATTCACGCTCTATCCCGACTTCCCCAGCGGCGGTTTGGCCGACGTCACCCAGTACAACGATGGTGCTCAGGGCTCTCGAGTCCGCGTGCGTGCCCGGGTAGAAACTGGAGCGGGTAAGACGCTGGTCATTCGAGAATTGCCCTACGGGATGACCACCGAGTCCCTGATCGACTCCATTCTAAGTGCCAACGAGAAGGGCAAGATCAAAGTGGCCCATATTGAGGACAACACAGCCGAACAGGTCGAGATTGTGGTGACCTTTCAGCGCGGCGTGGACATGGAACAGGCCCGGGATGCCCTTTATGCGTTCACCAGCTGCGAGATCAGCCTGTCCTCCAACCCGATGGTTATCCGAGGGGACCGTCCCGAAGACTGCAAGATATCACAGCTTCTGATCGCCGCTACGAAGAAGACCAGAACTCTTCTCAAACAGGATCTCGAGTATCGCCAGGAGCGCCTCATTACCAAGTGGCACCGTCTCCGCCTGGTACAGATCTTCGTTGAACACCGAGTTTATCTTCGAATCGAGGACTGCAGGACCTGGGACGCCGTCCTCTTCGAAATCGACCGGGGACTGGAGCCCCACAAACACCAACTTCGCAGCGAGGTGACGGAGCAAGACCTGGTTTACCTGACCGAAGTCAAGATCAAGCGCATCAGTGCCTGGGATGCCGAGAAGGCGAGGGCAGAACTCCAAAAGATTGACCGGGAACTGGCTGACATCCGTCGCGACCTGCGGAGTCTGACCGCTTATACGATTCGCTACATCGACCGGCTCATTCAGACCTACGGGGAGGGGCGACGAAGAAGGACCGAGTTGACGAGTTTTGACACGGTCAAGGCGCAGACAGTTGCCGCCAGGACAGAGAAACTCTATGTCGATCGAAAAGGAGGCTTCATCGGCACCGATCCGAAGATCGGCGAGGAGATTGGCCCCTGCTCCGTCCTGCACGATGTGATGGTCGTGCTCCGGGACGGAGGCTTACAGATCACAAGGATTGATACAAAAAAATACATTGGGGATAATATCATTTATTTACAGCTCTTTGAGCATAATGATCGAGAAACCACCTTTAATTCGATCTATGAAGACCCGCGCACGGGGAGAGGCTTGATCAAACGCTTTCAGGTCGGGGGAGTCACTCGTGACCGGCGATATGAGCTGGGCAAGGCAAAGAGCGGGTGCCGGGTTCTTTTCTTCCAGCCGAGTGGTACCCGGTTTTGTTACGTTCGTCTGAGAAAGAAGCCGCGTATCAAGACCGACCTGTACGTGAACTTCGAGGAGTATGCCGTCAAAGGTCGGGGGGCGGCTGGCGTCGTGCTGACCAGGCACAAGATGTCGAGCGCGCGTCAGATCTCGGAGCGGGTCTACTTCGACCGCGTTGGCACTGATGCGGAATCTTCGCTTCCGGATTGAAGATTTCGTTCCAGAACCCGGAACCCAGAACCCGGAACCCATATGATACTATTCTGCATCGATCTCATCCCAACTAGTGGGAGAGTCAACCATCATGAAGAGATCAGTCCTTGGGCTCTGTGTTACTCTGTTCTGCTTCCTAGTTTCCCTCTCCCTGGAACAGCTGTCCGCTCAGCCGCAGAAGCCGCAGCCGATTGAGGAAGAAGCTGACAGACCGGCTGGCGAGACTACGATTCGGGTAGGAGTTCACCAGATCAACGTCGACGTCACGGTGCAGGATAAGAAGGGGAACCTGATCCAGGCCCTGAAGCGCCAAAACTTCAAAGTCTTCGAGGACAAGGTCGAGCAAGAGATCACCAACTTCGCTCCTGTTGAAGCACCGATGACGGCCGTTCTGGTGGTGGAGTTCAGCAACTACATCAACAAGGTGGTCGGCTACTACAACGGCTGGGAGGTCATCTACGAGGCGTGGCTCGCCAGCCAGACATTTGTACGCGGCATGCGGGAGGGTGACTGGATTGCCGTCGTTGCCTACGACATCAGGCCCGAGATTCTGGTCGACTTCACTCAAAGCCCGGGTGATGTCTACATGGCGTTGCGCAGACTCAATAACCCTGCCTACTCCGAGAGCAATCTCTACGACACCGTGATTGACACCCTGGACCGGCTCGAAGAGGTTCAGGGAAAAGTCTCCATCGTGCTCGTGACGACCGGACTCGATTCCTTCAGCAAGGCAAACCTGGGAAAACTTCTGAAGCGCGTCAAGAACACGAATGTGACAATCTACCCGATCGGTCTGGCCGGCAATTTTCTGGCCCGTGGGGAGCAGTATCTCCCGGCCACTACGCGAATGGATTTTCTCCAGGCAGAGTCCACTCTCAAGACCGTCGCCAAGTCAACCGGAGGCCAGGCCTACTTCCCGCGCTTCACTACTGCCTATCACAGCATCTTTCAAAATATCAGCGCTCTGGTCAGAAGCCAGTACTCGTTGAGTTATGTTTCCACCAATCCGAAGCAGGACAAGAAGTTTCGCAAGCTGAGGATCCAGGTAGATGTGGATGTGAATGGTGATGGCAAGAAGGACAAGCTGAAGGTCTTACACAAGGACGGCTACTACCCTTCCTCCAGTTAACTCGAACCGTTCCCGGAGATGAGCGATTCATCCATTCAGAACCTGAGAATCCGTTTTTACGGTGTTCAGGGTAGCGGCTCCATATTCCCTTCCCGGGAAGAGAGGGCGACGCAGCGTCGCATTCATGATCACCAGCTGCTGGCTCAGGTTTTCGACCACCTGGGCGACTTTGCTGACGACCAGGGGCTTCTGAATTGTACGCTCGAAGAGATTCTCGGTGGCCCACCCGGGAGGCGGACGATCAAAGCATTTCGCCTTCGCTTTGCGGATGATGCCCTGCCCGTCTACGGAGGCTGGACGACCTGCGTGTGGGTCGAAACGGCGGACGGGTATGACATTGTTCTGGACTGCGGAAGCGGTTTTCGCAATTGTGCCAGAGATCTACAAGCCAAGTGGGGAGATCGGGAGCAGCGCCACCTTTACCTCTTCGGGAGTCATTCCCACCTGGACCACACGGAGGGATTCGACCAGGCAGCCGTCTGTTTCGATCCTCGAAACCAGCTCAACATTCTGGGTAATGGCCAGTTTCTCAGGGCGCTGGATGCCAACCTGGGCGTCTTCTCTCGTCACGTGGACGAGAAGCTTCTGGGAGTTCACACGCCCATTTTTTACGGGATCATGCCGACCCGGTTCGAGGCCACCGAAATTCGCGACTGCAATCGAGAACCTCCCCCCTTGGACGGCGGGCAGATGACTCGTCAGTACCACCACATCAAAGAGCCTCTGCAGCTTGGCCAGACCACCATAACCGCATTCGAAGTGAATCATCCCGCACCCTGCCTGGCCTATGTGATCGAGAACAGCGGTCGTAGGTTCGTTTTCTGTACCGACCATGAGCTCAGACGCGGTCCGGACGATAGCGACCCCCGGCAGGTGGCCAGCCATAAAGCCGAACGTCGTCTCATCCAGCAGGCCCGGGGAGCTGATCTGCTCTATCGTGATGGGCAGTACCTAAAGACAGAATATGATGGGCTGAAAGGCGTTGGAAACTCGGCGCCGGTTCCGAGGCTCGACTGGGGACACAGTTGCATTGAGGACATTCAGGAGATGGCGATCGACTGCCAGATCTCTCGAACCCTGATCGGGCACCACGATCCAAATCGGGAGTGGAGCGAGAGAGAGTGGATCGACCAATCTCTGCAGCGCGGTAGCAGTGGAACCGACTCTCGCATCGAACTGGCCAGAGCCGAAACCGTGATCGATCTCTAGTAGTCAAGAACTCGGCCCAGGCTCCAAGCCCTGGACCAGCCGACGAGTCAGGGCCTCGAAGGTCTCCTTCACTCCTGTCCCGGTTTTGGCGCTGCTCTTCAGAATGGGACACTGGAATTCCCTGAGAGGCTCCAGCATCTGGTCGCTGACTTCCCACTCCTCGAACCAGGTCTGTCTTGTTGAGAACGACCACAAAGGGAATCTCACCGATATCTTCCCGGATCTGGTCGACCAGATCGAGAGCCACTTCCACGGTGTGGCTGCGCGTCCCGTCGACGACCAGGATGTAGCCCGAGGCTCCCTTGACGTAGGAAGTAGGCACCGAAAAGCGATCCTCGGCTCCCGCGATGTCCCAAGGATTAACTGAACTTCCCGATCGTCCAGTGCAACCCGTATCTTATCTATTTTGACACCCAGGGTGATCAGGTACTTCTCGTCGAAAATACTCTCGACATAACGCCGAACCATGCTGGTCTTTCCGACCGCATAGGCACCCAGCATGCAGACCTTTTTCTGGATCACTGAATCGGAATCTCTTCTACGATTCGCAGCCCGAAGCCTTCCAGGCCGACAAGTTTCTTGGGATGGTTCGTCAGGATTCGAATCTCGTGAAGCCCCAGGCCGGTAAGTATCTGGGCGCCCACTCCAAAATCTCGGAAGGAGGCTCCCGGAAAAGCGCTGCTCGAAACGTCGCCGTGAGCGCGGGCCGCCAGTCTTTCCACTTCACCTGCCAGCTGCCGATCCTTGTCGGTAGAGCGCAGATAGACGCAGACCCCTCTCCCTTCCGACTCGATCTTTCTGAGTGACAATTCCAATTCTTGCACAGCCGGGTCCAGACGGCTGCGGAAGATGTCTCCCAGAACCGATTCCGCATGAACCCTGACCAGCACCGGATCAGGACCGTTGAGGTCTCCTTTGACGAGCGCGAGATGGCGATCACCGTCGAGTTGGTTCTCAAAAACAACCAACTCGAAACTCCCGTATTCGGACAGAAAGGGCACCTGCTCGACTTTCCTGACAAACCGCTCGGTCTTCAGCCGGAACTTGATTAAATCCACGACCGAAACGATGCGGATGCCGTGTCTGTCCCGAAATTTGAACAGATCAGGGAGACGAGCCATCGTTCCATCCTCGTTCATGATTTCGCAGATCACACCGGCCGCTTTCAGATCTGCGATCCGGGCCAGGTCAACTGCCGCCTCAGTCTGTCCGGCACGTTCCAGAACACCACCGGGCCGGGCTCGCAAGGGGAAGACATGCCCGGGACGAATGAGATCCTCGGGCACCGTTGCCGGGTCGATAGCCGTCAGAATGGTTACCGCCCGGTCGGCCGCCGAAATACCCGTCGACACTCGCTGACGGGCCTCGATACTGACGCAGAAGGCAGTCTCATGCACAGATTCGTTCTGGGCCACCATGAGAGGGACTTTCAGGCGTTCCAACGCCTCACCAGTCATGGGAAGACAGATCAGGCCGCGTCCATGGGTGGCCATGAAATTGATCGCCTCGGGAGTGACATTTTCAGCGGCCATGGTCAGGTCGCCTTCGTTCTCACGGTCCTCCTCGTCCACGACAATGACCATCCTGCCGGCTTGAATATCCTGGATGGCATCCTCGATTGAATCCAGCTCGGTTCCCGTGCTCAACGCTGACGGTGTCGTCATTCTCATCTCCTGCCAATCTCTACTACATCGGATCCTGCAAATCTTTACTGTATCGGAGGAAGTCTCTTGATCCAGCGTAGTGGCGTCTTCTTCGGGTTCACAACCTTGCTCAACTCGGTCACGTAGAAAGGCGAGGTGTACTTGATCAAGAGCGGGTTCTTACGGTTGTCCAGGAAAACCCACTCGCCTCGGCGATCGTCCTTCAAGACGACGGCTGCGGACACCACTTCCTCTCCATCGATTACGATCCGGACATCCTCACTCCTCAACGGTGTCATCTTCAACGGCGTGCGGTTGAAATAGATCTTTTGGGTCTTCCCAGTGGTCAGCTGATCGTAGAGAGCCCTCGACAACCAGACAGTCATCTCGTCCTTTGACACACTATTGACGCCAACCTCAAAGAGTCCGGTGAGAGTGAAGCGCCGGGACTGATCAACGGCTTTCCGATAGAGCTGGACGGTCCCCTGATCCATTCGGGTCTCCCACTCCATGACGATATCCGGCTGATAGCGTGCCACGCGAATCACGATTTGACTCGTCTCTTCGGCGGTTGTGTTTTTGTAAATCAGGACGGTGTTGGCGTCCATCTCAAGAGACGAGGCCTGAACCCATCCTGCCGTGGCCATCAGAATGGCTGCCAACCCCACCATAACTCTCTTGACATGCAACTCGACGTACTTGCTGATGATGTCGACTTCGAGGTTCACAACATCCGAGATCTTGAACTGACCAAAGTTCGTGGCCTCCAGCGTATGAGGGATAATCGTTACCTCGAACCACCCTTTAGCAAGGGCGGAAATGGTGAGGCTTACACCGTTGACCGCGATGCTTCCCTTGAGGGTACAGTAGCGCTGAAGGCTGGCGGGGATCTGAAACCGAAATACCTTCGAGTTGCCATCCACTCGGATGTCCTTGATCCGACCTTTTCCATCCACGTGACCCTGCACCAGATGGCCGCTCAGAAAATCGTTCATGCGAGCTGCCGGCTCCAGATTGACGCGGTCTCCTTCCTTCCTTGTCTCCAAGTTCGTCAAACGCAACGTCTCGGGTGTGACCTGCACTCTGAAGACCTGCTGGGTACCTTCCACAACGGTCAAGCAGATGCCGTCGACGCTGACACTGTCCCCGACACTCAGTCTGGGGGCCAGTTCAACACTCCTGACGGTCACAACTGAACCCTCGGGACGGTTCTCGATCCGTTCGAGACAACCCTGGGCCACAACAATTCCAGTAAACATGCGCAGGCCTATTCTAACCCAGTACTTCCTTGCAGAAATACGGCAACGTTGGTTCACTTTGTTCACTGCGTTTTCATGGATCGATGGAGCCTTGCCTTGAACAGCACGGGGGAAGGTTGATGCACTTTGAGTCGCCGGCTGAATGCGCACGGGTCTTGAGAGTCTAGACCCGTAAGGAGTCCCCCCGGCTCTGCCGGGGAGGCAGCCAGAGTTTGACAGTTCCGGGAATAGGTGAAAAAACTCCCTTCCATGAGCCGAGCAAAGCATCACGAAAAGGAGTTTTATGAGTAACTACCAGAGCTTACAGCATACAAAATGGGAGTGTAAGTACCATGTGGTGTTCATCCCCAAGTACCGCAAGAAGTTGATTTATGGGGAGCTGCGCAGACATCTCGGTCAGGTGCTGCGACGGTTGGCTGGGCAGAAGGAAAGCTTGATTGAAGAGGGCCACCTGCTGCCGGATCACGTGCACGTGATGATCTCGATTCCGCCAAAGTTTTCTGTGGCGCAGGTGATCGGGTACATCAAAGGGAAAAGCGCCATCCACATTGCGAGGAACTTTTCAGAGAGTCGGCGTAACTTTGTTGGACAGCACTTCTGGGCTCGCGGATACTTCGTATCGACGGTGGGTCGGGATGAGAAAGTGATTCGTGAGTATATCCGGCGGCAAGAAGCAGAAGATCGTCGCCAGGATCAGCTCAGGCTGCTGTAGCCAAGCCACCTGTAGGTGGCACAAGTGGCCGCGGTAGCGGCAACGTCAAGTCCGCTTTGAGCGGCTCACAAGATTAAAGCCCCCGGCTTTGCCGGGGGATACTTACCAGCCCCAGGATGGGGGTGGGCTGCTGTCAGTGTCAGTTCGTATATTCGCCTTGGCCCCGGAGTACCCAGCAATGATTCCCGCCCTTCTTGTTGCCCTGCGTCCCCGCCAGTGGGTCAAAAACCTGCTTGTCTTCGCCGCTCCCCTGTTTGCCTTTGTCACCGATCCGGGTGAGCTGTTGCGAGTGGTTGGCGCATTTGTTTCCTTCTGCGCCGTTTCGAGCGCAGTTTATTTGCTCAACGACTGGTTCGACCTGGAACAGGACCGACTCCATCCCAACAAGCGGCGCCGCCCTCTGGCCTCAGGTCAAATTTCCACTTCAGCGGCCATTCTCGTCGCCATCCTCCTGGGCACCGGAGGCCTGGGAGTGGCCTTCAGAATCTCGACCCCTCTCGTCTTCGTCCTGGGAGCCTATATTCTGATTCAACTCGCCTACAACCTGATCCTCAAGAGGGTCTTGATTCTAGACATCATGTCGATCGCCTCGGGCTTTGTCCTTCGCGCAGTGGCTGGAGGGTTTGCAGCCCTGGTGGAGCTTTCACCCTGGTTTCTCTTCTGCGTCGCCTTGCTCGCCTTCTATGTGGGTCTACACAAGCGCAAGAGCGAGTTGATGAGAATGTTGGACACGGTCGTCACAACTCGGGGAGTCCTCACCGAGTATTCCGTTTCTTACCTGGAGCGCGTGGAAACAGCGCTGCTGGCAAGCATTCTCATGACCTATGCTCTCTGGACCATCCAGGGATCTCCAACCCCCTGGATCATGTTGAGCGTGCCATTCGTTCTCTACGGCCTCCTGCGCTATCAATATCTCTCCGGGCAGGAGATCGTCGAGCGCCCCGAAGAGGTGATCTTTCGTGACCGCCCGCTGTTTACCAACCTGCTTCTATGGATTCTGACCTGCTTCGCTATTCTGGCGCTCCACCACCGTCCGTGGTAGGTATTGGGGTCCCGTTGTCGTAGGATATGACCATGCCCAACTGGACTTCCGAAACCGCACTGCAGCGGGAAATGCCCAGGCTCAGGCTCTCTTCGACGCTGGCTGGTGGCCTGTTGTTGATCCTTGTCGGGCTGGGACCGCTGGCAGTCTGGCTGGTCACAGAGCCGGGGCAGGAGAAGTTGTCGATCAGTTTTCTTCTATTTGCCCCTGCCACGGTGCTTCTGGTGTTGGTGGCACACTTGATTCTGAGTCGGCGCTTTCTTCGATCCATCGAAGAGCTGCGCAGCCGCACCGTGCTGGATGATGACGATTTCTCGGCGACTCTTCAGCAAACCAGCCCGCTGAAGATCCTTCCCGAGTTCTCCTCTCTTTTTGTCACCGCAGTGCTGGCCGGCCTCGTGGTCGGTGGGCTCAGGTCATCCCGAGCCAGACGGGCTGGTGGGTTCTCTTAGTCGGATCGGCTTTGGCTATTGGCCTGACGGGTTGGCTTTTCTATGTGAATCTTGCCCGAACACACCATCTGGCCTTGATTCACAGGTCGCCAGTCGGGCCGGTCAGCCTGGCAACTCACTGGCGCGATCCGGTGGTTCGCTGGAGCCTGGGCGTAGGGCTGTATCTCACCCTGATCACCCTGATCTCATTTCTGGTTCTGCTCGGGGATCGGAGACTCGCCCTCCTGGCTCTCTTTTTCCTCTCATGCGCACTGGGTTATCTCCTCAACAGGATCTGGGGCTACCTGATTTCCTCGGTTTACGAGTCACGGATTCTCTATGCCTTTGTCCTGTTCCTCATAACGGCCAGCGTGGGAACCGCCGGATACCATTTCTTGCAGGGATGGTCATGGTCCGACGGTCTATATATGACCGTCATTACGATGACAACGGTGGGTTACGGCGAGACCCGGGAACTGACTCAGATCGGTCGGGCTTTCACTATGCTCCTGGTGGTGACATCGATCGGAATCGCCGGATACGCCATCATCTCCACTGTGGCAGCCTATGTTGTTGAGGGAGAATTCAATCGAGTCTTTCGAGGTCGAAAAATGGACAATCGAATTGCCAGGATGCGGGATCATATCGTACTGTGCGGTGCCGGCAGAACAGGCATTGAAATCGCTCAGGAACTGTATAAGACGCTGACTCCCTTCGTGATCATCGAGAAGGATGAGGAGGCTTTACAACGCCTCAAGTCTCTCAAGGAAATCCCTCATCTGCAGGGGGATGCTACCAGGGACGCGGTCCTGCGAAGAGCCGGTATCGAGAGAGCGCAAGGACTCCTGGCCGCCCTGCCGAATGACCAGGCGAATGTGTTCCTGGTTCTCACTGTCCGGGCCTTGAACCCGAATCTTCGCATCATCTCCAGACTAGCCGACGACAACAACCGCCAGAAACTGGTCCGGGCAGGCGCAGATGCCGTGGTTCAGACACAGGCGATTGGTGGCCTGCGAATGGCCTCGATGATGATCCGACCCTCGGTTGTCACCTTTCTGGACAAAATGCTGCGAGTGACGGGAGAGACTCTCCGCGTGGAGGAGCTCGCCGCCACTGCCTCTATGGAAGGACGGACCCTGGAGCAGTTGAACTTGACCGAGCGGACTGGCCTTCTGGTTGTGGCCCTGCAACGACGCGACAGCCAGGAGTACTCCTTCAATCCCAAACCGGAGACCAAACTCGGTGAAGGCGATGTGCTGATTGTGATCGGCTCACCCCGCCAGGTCCGGGAAGCCCGAGAAATCTGAAGAGCTCCTTACTTAGGACAGTGATCGATATAAAGCTGTCAACTTGATCGGGGTAACAGTTTGTAATTCCATTCCCCATGGAACGCATCGCGGACCAGCGCGATTGCGTCCATCTGTTCCTGGGTCACCTTGACTCCCGTGGGATACTGACCGGCGTCGAGTTCGGCCAGGACCCGTAGCCCGGTCGCCGGCCGGGTGTTCCCGATGCGGTCGACGATAGTCTCATACGTCGTCAGCGGGGTACCGCGCCAGTTCGCCGTGATGTGACAGAAGAGCCGGTGCTCGATCTTGTTCCACTTGCTGGTGCCGGGTGGAAAATGGCTCACCTGGATGGTCAGTCCGGTCTCGTCGGCCAACTGTTGGAGCTCATGCTTCCAGGCGCGATACCGATATCCGTTGCTCCCGCCCGAATCGGCCGTGATGAACAGGGCTGTGGCATCGGGGTAGGCGCCGCAGCCCATCTGGTGCCACCAGTGGCGAATCGACGCCACCGCGAACGTCGGTGTGTCATGGTCCCATCCCACGCTCACCCAGGCTTCGTTGCGCGCCATGTCGTAGACACCGTACGGAATCGCATTGCCCTCCGCGTCGCTTGGGAAATCATGGACCAACACCGCCGCCGGCGTCCCCTTCGGCTGCCATTCCCGCCCGCCGTTCTTGAAGTTCCCGACCATCTCCTTCTTCTTTGTGTCGACCGAGATCACCGGCTGCCCGTCGGCCAAAAACGCGTCCGCGGTCGCGTTGATGTACTCGAACTGCGCGTTACGGTCCGGGTGGCTCGCTCCCTCCTGACGCTTGCGGACCGATTGCAGCCGGTAGCCCAGTTGATGCAGCATCCGGCCGACGGTGGTCGAACTCACTCGCCACCCCTGTTGTGCCAGCACCGCGGCCAGCTTCGCCCGACTCTTGCATGTCCAGCGTAGCGGCGAGGTCGGGTCTCCGCGTGTCAGCGGGTCCACCAGACCTTCCAGTGCCGCCAGCAGACCGGGCTGGCTCTGTTCGAGACGGGGCCGTCCGGCACCCGGACGCCGTACCCGGTCTGTCGGCGCTTCGCCTTGCGAGATCTCCCGGCGACCCTTCCGAATCGTCTCCCGGGCCAGACCCGTGGCCGACGACACCAGCGCATCCCCGCCATAGCCGATGGACAGAGACTCGGCGGCCGCCCACCGGCGGCGACTGCGCTCATCCAACACGGGCGAAACTGCCGTATACTTCGCGACGATGCTGGCTTCCAATTCCACGTTGCGCTTCATGCCACCGAAATAAACAACAAAACCCAGAAGACGGCAAGTTAATTTCCGTCACTGTCCTTAGTGTACTGTCCGGGAAGTTCACGATGTTAATAGTCAGGGCTTTTCGCTATCATTCCGTATGGCAAGACCACATATCCAACTACAACTCCCCGAAGACGATCGAGAGATTTTGCGTTCCTGGTTGCGAGCCTCCAAGACCCGGCGCAGTCTGGCCGAAAGGGCCGAGTTGATCCTGCTTTGCGGCCAAGGGTTAACGGCAACACAGGTGTCTGAAAGACTGTCCAAGCGCTTGCTCACTGTTCAGAAGTGGCGACGACGCTACCTGCAGCAGGGACTGTCAGGACTGGAGGATCAACCTCGCTCAGGCCGCCCCCGAAAGTTAGCGCCGGCCAAAGTGCGAGCCATCCTCAAGGCCACGGTACAACGGGTTCCCTGTGAGTCGACCTTCTGGAGTGTGCGCCTGATGGCCGAGTACGCCGGAGTGAGCCGCCATCAGGTCACTCAGATCTGGAAGGCGGCCGACCTGAAACCTCATCGAATCCGCAACTTCAAAATCAGTCACGACCCTCATTTCGCCGACAAGGTGATCGATGTCGTCGGGCTTTACATGGACCCTCCTGACAATGCTCTGGTCTTATCCGTGGACGAGAAGACCCAGATCCAAGCCCTGGATAGAACCCAGCCCATGCTCCAGCTCAAACCCGGACAGATCGAGCGACGAACACACGACTACAAGCGGCACGGCACGGCTAGCCTTTACGCCGCTTTCGATGTGGCCACGGGAGAGGTGATGGGGCGCATCACGAAACGGCATCGAGCCCAGGAATTCTTGGCCTTTTTACGCCAGATCGATCAAGCGCTCGATCCCAATCTGGACGTTCACCTCATCCTGGACAACTCCAGTACTCACAAAACCCAGAAGGTTCGAAGTTGGCTGGCGCGCCGAGAACGCTTCCACCTGCACTTTACTCCTACCAGCGCCTCCTGGCTCAATGCCGTGGAGACCTGGTTCTCTCAGCTGGAGCGTCGCTCCATCTACCGCAACTCCTTCACCAGCGTTCGAGATCTGCGACAGGAGATCCGACGATACATACGAGTCCACAATCAACACTTGGCCAAGCCCTTCAAGTGGCGCGCCACCGCCGATTCCATCCTGGCAAAGGTCAAAAAAGCGAGAGAATCAATCACTCAATGTTAACGTCGGGAATTTATCGGACAGCACACTAGGCCAGGACATACCTGCCGCCGAAGCTCAACACGACGATGTCCGTGTGGGGAATCTTGTAGTCGCGGGCGGCGATGGCCGTCAGGTACTCGGCAGGGTGCCCGCCCTGGGATCGTATGGGAGGATTCACAAAGCCGAAGTGGCAAGGGATGACCACCCGGGGCTGAAGAATCTGGGTGAGGAGGGCCGCAAATCCCACGCCCAGGTTCGTATCATTAATTGGAAGCAGGAGATAGTCCACCTCCAGGCTGCCGATTTCCTCCTTATGGGGGTGGTCGAACTTCCCGTCCCCGGGATGGTAGATGTTGCCGTACTTTGTTTTCAGGAGAAACCCACAGGACCCTGGCGAGTGCTCAGCGTATCGAATCTGCACCGACGCCACTTCAAGATCGAAACTGGAACCATAACGGGCCTCTAGAAGAAGATCTCGAGGAACTCCCTCCCGGATCAAGACCTCATGGCAGGCCTTGGAAGCGATGATCCTGGGGCGGAGATGCGAGATGGCCTTGATGGATCGGGGGTCAAAGTGATCTGCGTGCTCGTGGGTGATCAGGACATGGTCTGCCTTCTCCACTTCTCCGGCCAGGAGGGGAAAGGGCGTGGCCTGAGTGTAGGCCTGCTTCGGGTCGTAGTGGCTCAGCTCCACCGGGAGCTCCTCACTCCGGATGTACCGCTCCCTCAAGCTGATGTACAGGGGGTCGTCGCCCATGAGAATGGGATCCAGAAAGATGAAGTGGCCCCCCAGCCTCAGGACGAAGCCGGCGTTAACCAGATACCAGATGGCATCGTAGTCTTCCGGCCCATAGACTTCCTTCCGGATGCTCCTCCGGACGCCCTTGGGGATGCCCTGGTGGGCGGCCTTCTGCCCCGTTTCTGCCTGTCGGCCGGCGGGCCGGGCCGTAGTGCCTAGAGCAACCGCCGAGAATCCCCCCTGCATAAACGCTCTTCGATTCATGTCTCCTCCTCCAAGATTAACCGTTACATTCACGTTGGGGCCCAACTTTCTTGCGCTCGCTGTGGCAGTTTTGATATCAATTCCAGAAGTAAAAGGATGTGGTGCTGCCGGCCCGCATTGATAGTGTGAAACCTGTGTCCAAAGAAAGCAACATCCGTGCAGTCCTAGAGACAAGGCCAGGAAAGAAGCTTCGCGTGAGGCGATTATCCGAGGGAGATGGCCCGGCGCTTCAGAGCTTCAACGCCGGGCTTTCCGAGCAAACGCGGTCGACCTTTCTCCCCCATGGATACGATGAGATCACGGTCGCGAACTACATAGAGAGATCTAGCAAAGATATCGACCGCGCATATGTAGTGCTGGGGGAGGAAGAGGTCATAGGCTACTTCTTCCTTTGGGACACAAAGGAGCCCACTGCCGTTCTCGGCATCGGGATTACCGATGCCTACCAGGACCAGGGCCTGGGCACGCGGATGATGGAAATCCTGATTGAGGACGCAAAGGCGATTGGACTGGAAGGAATCGAGCTCACCACCGTGCTTGACAACGAGCGTGCGTTTGGGCTGTACAGGAAGATGGGCTTTCGATACCTGTATGACGTTGACAACGTGGCTGGAGACGGGCAGGTCGTGAGAGAGCGGGCCATGTTCCTCCCGCTGCTGGTGGGAGCAAAGCCCCAGGTGCGCAAATTCGGACCCCCGGTGTGAAAGGGACCTGGGTGGCCTGCTCGAGTACTGTTCAGGATTTCTCTCGCAGATCAACGCCGGAGAGAATCGCTGCGAAGGCCAGCCAGGGAAGCACACCGATGAGGGAAAATGTGAGCCCTGTCCTGCCCAGGTCCGACAGCCGGCCGATGTAAGGACTAAAGTAGCCGTAAGCCAGGTTTCCCAGTCCACCCAGCAGACCGGCACTGGCACCCACGTTGGCCGGATCAATGTCCTGGACGAGGGTGAGATAGACGACCAGAAAACTTGTCACTCCGATTCCGGTCAACATGAGGAAAAACACGGCAAGATAATCATTGGGAGTCACGCCTACCAGGGCTGCCGCAGACATGAGAACACAGGCCGCGGCAAGAGCAACTTTTCTGGCCGTGGCCACACTCAATCCCTTTCCCACCAGTTTCCTGATGCCCAGACCAACCAGAATATTACCCGCTTCGAGGCTGGCATAGATAGTGATTGAAAGGGCGTTTCCCGCAGCGAAACTGAACCCCCTTTCAGTTTTCAAGTAGAGGGGGATCCAGTCCGCGAGAAAGTAGTTCACGCCGTTGATGATGATGGCGGAGACAGCCAGCAGCCAAAACGCGCGGCTGGTGAGGATGCGTCCCATGACGGAGGTTATTTGCTGAAACGAACGTGTCTCCCCTCCCAGTCGATGAGAGATGGGACGCGTAAATCGGAGCCATCCAATCACCCACACGGCACCCAGCAGCCCGGTCGCGACGAAAGCGGCCCGCCATCCGAAATAGATGGTCACGAAGGTGACAATCACCGGGGCGATCATGGCACCGGCAGCGGCCCCACTGTTGAAGATTCCGTTGGCCAACGCCCGATCACGAGGAGGTACCAGTCGCTGTGTCACCTTGAGCGCCGCCGGCCAATTGAAGGCCTCGCCGGCTCCCAGCATGAAGCGAAAACCGGAGAGCATTCTTACCGAACGCGCCAGGCCGGTGAGCACTCCGGCCAGCGACCACAGTCCCACTGCCGCCGGGTAAATCAGTAGCGGACCCCAGGCATCCACCATCCAGCCACCGGCCAGCTGGAAAAAAGCATAAGCGTAGCGAAAGGCCGCTATGATCTCGCCCAGGCCTTCTTTGCTAAGGTTGAATTCGCCGATGATCCTCTCGGCAGTGAGCGCCAGAACCTGGCGGTCCAGGTAGTTCAGGACGGTGGCCAGAAACATGAAGCCACACAGCCACCAGGTACGGGCCGAGGTCTTCCCTGGACTCCCGTCGGTAACGCCTTTCACACCAGTCTCCTATCCCCTTTAGATGGGATCGTCACTTGACATAAAGGGGTTGTGGTTTCGCTCTTCTACTTCAACTTGAATGAATAGAGTTTGGGGGATCCCCCGACGGCAGCCAGATGGAACTTAATCTGGAATGAATCGACGTTCAGCCCGTCGAGTCCGCTTCTATTCTTCCATTCGACTCTCGACGCCACCGAGTCTCCTTCAACCTTGATACTCTCCTCTCGGGAGTATCCCGGCAGGGGTCGTCCGGAGGCGGGATCGATCAGCTCGGCTTGGAGAAAGCCGCCCTCGCTGCAGTCGGCGTTCACGTAAAGCTCAGAAGCCGTGCCGCGGCCGATGGGAATGGTGGTGAGACTCCCTCGAGCCCTGTCCTTCACCAATTCCAGATGGGTAAAGCCGTCCAGTCTCAGCGTAGCCAGGCCCCCCGAGGGCTGCCCTTCCGCCAAGGTGGACCGCTTCATGTTGTAGCCTCCGTAGTACAGCTTGATTTCTTCGTCGTCCACCAGGGGCACGGAAGATGCGACCATGTCAGAGTCCCAGGCGTCCGGAGCGCCTCGAGTGATCACCTTTTCGCCGGGTTGGATAAATACAAAGTACTCTCCGTCACGGCTCGCTGCCAGTTCCAGATCCATGTTCTCACCGCCGTGCTGGTATTGATACATGGCCAGGTAGTAGCCGTGGTACTTCCACACCACCGCATTATGGATCTGTTCCACCTTTCCACTTCTCACCACGGGTATGCATCGGGCAAAGGGGTCAAAAATGGGGTTCTGAGGATGCCCCGTCCAGTGAACGGCATCCGGGCTGTAGCCATAGGCTCCCCCGCGGCGGCTGATGTTCAGGGAAGTAAAACCGTAAGCCTTGTACCTCTTTCCCGGGTCCTTTTCCGCCTCGTCGAAGAAAAGGCTCTGCGGCACAAAAGAACTGAGCCCGCCGGCCGGAAAGTAAATGCTCCCTACCACCTGCTCCCTCCACTGGATTCCGTCAGGTGAGGTGAACAGGGTCCAGCGCTGCCTCTCCTTCTGGGGCTTGCCGGGTTCCGCCGGGTCCCACTTGAGCAGTTTATACCTTTTCTCCGGGTCCGCCTCGTGGTCGTCACGATAGATTCCCCCCGCAAAAATGGGCTTGTAAACCGGGGCAGGGGGAAGTCCCGGAACCAGACTTGTACGCTCCCGGCCTCCAAAGGGAACCATCCCCAGATCGACTTTACTAAAATGGTAACCGTCCTTACTCTCCGCATAACCGATCCGCCGCAGGGGTACGGGGCCCGACTCAGGCCACCTGGACCCTGGATCACGGAAGACTCCTGAGTACCACATTCGATACACGCCATTTTCTTTCAGGACGCCCAATTGATTGGCTCCCCCCGCATCAAAATCCCCGGCTGCTCCTCTCTCGATCACCGGGTTTCCCTTGTATTTCGTGGCCTCATTGACCTTCAGTCGCAGCCCGTCCAGCCCTTTCAACTCCTTCAGGTCCAAAAACAAGACTGTTGTTCCGGGTGTGGCCGTTAGAGACGGGACTGGCATCATGTGATAGGCCGTCTTGGGAAACCGGCTTTCGTGTGTGATGGAGACACCAATCCCCTCGGCATCCTCGGCCATTTTCTCCTCCACCGCCAGCCGCTCGATGGAGAGATGATTTTCATCCATTCTGGGCGTATTGCGCGTGAGCCAGTAGCTGTTCAAGAGCGGACTCCACTGCTTTTCCAGCCAGCGGGCGTAAAACACGTGCTGGCGGGTGCCGTCGATGAAGAAAACCCAGGGGATGCCGTAACGGTCGACGGCAAACCGGGGCGAGTGACAGAAGTCCCACGCGAACCTTTCGTCCTCACCGGTGAGAGGAAAGCTTTTCGTTTTTTCGTCCCCGGGAAACACAAATCTCAAATCCGCTGTTCCGGTTTCAAGGACAGCCAGTATTCCACCGGCTGTCTCCACCAGGGCCGGCCGATACGCCCACAGCTTCCAGGGTCCGGCGGGCACGGAAGAGGAGGTCCGGGTTTCAAGAGCAGTCCCTTCGGGCGTCTCTTGCAGTTCTGAAGGATCTTTGCTGAGATAGAAACCACGCCCTTCCCGGTTATGCCACGCCAGGTGAAAGCGCCCGCCGCTGTCAATGAGGAGAGCGGGTGGGGCATGGCTGTCTCCGGCGGCGACTTCGAAAGATTCCCATTTTCCACCCCTTATGCTTCCCAGCTGCACGGAGACGTCGTCCCCCGCCCCGGTCGTCCATACCAGCCAGACATCTCCATTGGGCGCCTGCCTGATGTCACCCACAAGCGAACCCGTCTCAGCCAGAATCAGCGCTCCCCGCCGCCCGTCGGCTGGATTCACCCAGGGTAGATCCTCTCCGGCCTTCAGGCTCCTCTTGAGTCGACCCAGGCTCATCACGCTGTAACCGGAAAGACCCTTTTCAGTGCTCCAGACCAAATGAAGACGACCGGCCCCATCAAGGGCCATGCCGGCCAAGCCTATCGATTCTCGGGCGCTCCGGGGAGGGACGAGATCGGTCGGGGCAAGAAAATCCTCAAGTGATCGAGGTCTGGTGTTTTTCGAGATTCGAAGTGCGAAGCCCGCCCCTCCCTCGGGTCCCTCCCTGGGCGTCAGGAGGTAGCAGATCCCCTCGCTGTCTCGGACCACCCACCTGCTGATAGCCCGATCGAACTCTCGAAGCAGCAGCCTGCTTGGGCCGGCAAGAATGGGAGAACTTACGTGTAAGAGTGCCGGAAAAGTCAGAAGTAAAAGGCAGCAGACCTTCGGCACGGAGAATTTCAGCTTCCTGTCCATTCGATCCTCCTCTTAGCGGCCTACCCCCCCAGGCCAGCGCGGTGACGTATACGCCCAAGCCTATCATTTTCAAAATATTGATGTATTGTTGGTATATTAATGTATGCTCCCTCCGCCAATGGTCAGAACGGCTGGGAGAAAGTGCATATGGTAGATGCCCAGGGAGCCGGAGTCAGTTGGGAGATGGCGAATATAGATTTAGGAAAACTCATCGACCGCGACGAATTAGTCGCGCTGCTAACCGACCTGATCTCGATTCCGAGCGTCAATCCGAGTTTTCAGAAAAACAGTGATGAAAAGAGAATAGGGGATTACGTCAGAGACTTCTTTCGGCGCTCGAAGATCCCCCACGAGATCCAACAGGTCGCCCCGGGTAGGAACAACGTCATTGGTAGAGTGGATGGAGTCAAGGGGAGCAACAGTTTGCTTTTTGAGGCTCACATGGACACCGTCTCCGTCGAGGGGATGACCATTAACCCCTTCAAGCCCGAAATGGACGGCGATCGGATCTATGGACGTGGGGCTTGCGATACCAAGGGTGGTTTGGCGGCAATGTTGTACGCGATGAGCCTCGTAAAGAGGTCAGGGGTCCAGCCCGGTTCAACCCTTTTGCTGGCCGCCACGGTCGATGAAGAGTATTCATTTCAGGGGGTAGCGCATTTAGCCAGTTCGGGGATAAAAGCAAACGGGGCAATCGTTTCGGAACCGACCGAATTAGATGTTGTCATTGCTCATAAAGGTTGCTTGCGCTGGAGAATCGTAACCGGTGGCAGGGCAGCCCACAGCTCGAAAGCTCATCTTGGCATCAATGCCATCAAGAAAATGATGAAACTAATTGAAGCCATCGACGAGAAACTCCTCCCTACCTACGAACAGAAGCAGCATCCGCTCTTGGGTACTCCGACGCTGAACATTGGACTGATCAAGGGGGGTGTGCAGGTCAATACCGTTCCTGATTCATGCACCATTGAAGTTGATCGAAGGGTTTTACCTGGAGAAAACAAGGCATCTGTGCGGGGTGAGTTTGAGCAACTACTTGAAGAGCTGAGGCAGGCTGATCCAACCTTCGAGGCTACCATGGAAGCTCCAATTCTGGAGGACTTTCCGCTGGAGACGGCCGAGGATGAAAGGGTGGTATCCGTAGCCCGAGAGGCGTGTAATCAAGTTTTGGGTAAAGCTCGAGTATGCGGTGTTCCCTACGGAACGGATGCAAGCAAGTTAAGCCGGGCTGGAATACCCAGCCTGGTCTTAGGCCCGGGCAGTATCGACCAAGGACACACTTCAGACGAGTACATTAGCGCTGATCAAGTCCTCAAAGCGGCGGAGATCTATGCCCGAATCATGCTGAGTTTTTAGACAAACCAGCTTCACTGTTTCTTCGGCACCGTTGTAACTAAGTACTGACTTTCATAAATACTCCCGTCCGTCGGAATACTTCCGGGATTCGGCAAGGCGGCAAATCGCCTGAAATTGACTGCATGATTTTGGAGGCATTGGTTTTGATGTCGGGTCGACAACTCTTCTCGAGGAGTTTTCTGCCTTGGAGTATTTCAATACTTCTTTTTCCTGGATGTGGAATGGAAAAGACGCCGCCCTACTCCCCCCAGGAAGCGCTGAAAACTTTCAGACTGCCGCAGGGCTTTCGGATTGAGCTGGTTGCGGCCGAACCCGAGGTTGTCGATCCCGTGGCCATGGCATTCGACGCACAAGGTCGTTTGTTTGTCGTTGAGATGCGCGATTATCCGATGGAAGCCGCGCCCAGAGGCAAGATCAGATTATTGGAAGACGCCAATGCTGACGGGCGTTATGAAAAGAGCACGGTTTTTGCCGAGGGTCTTCATCTTCCCAGCAGCGTAATGCCCTGGAAAGAGGGTATTCTGGTTACGGCCGCGCCACATATCTTTTATCTTGCCGACACCGATGGGGACAATCGCGTCGACGAAAAACGTATTGTCCTGACGGGTTTTAATCCCTACAATCCCCAACTCCGCGTGAACGGGCTGCTCTACGCCATGGACAACTGGATTTATGGGGCCTACCCAAAGGTGGGTCCTTCCAGACTCCACCCAGAACAGTTTGGCCGGCCGGGTGAACCTGTCCACTTCCCCAATCACCCTGAGGTCCCTGCAGTGGACCTCCATCAGCTGGGCACTGACTTTCGGTTCCGACCCGACCTCTTGAAACTTGAGTCTGCAGCTGGGAATTCGCAGTTTGGAAACACTTTTGATGCCGCAGGAAATCGCTTTGCGCTCTGGAATAGCAATCACATCCGCCACGTTGTGGTTGAAAACCGATACCTGGCTCGAAATCCCTACCACGGTGTCGCTTCGGCAATGCATTTTCCGTCCGACCACAAGGATCAATCGATTGTTTACCCGGTCACCGAGAATCCGATTTACATTCACGAGTCGCAATTTGGAATGGTCACGTCTGCCTGCGGCAACGCTGTATATACGGGTGGGAATTTTCCGCCCCTGTATGAGGGCGCTTATTTTGTCTGTGAACCTGTACACAACCTGGTCCACAGCGACTTTTTGATTCCCAGGGGAGCCACGTTTGTGGCCAAACGTGCCCTGCAAGAAGCCGAGTTTCTGGCCTCAAGTGATGCCTGGTTTAAACCAGTCTTTACCACGGTGGGGCCCGAGGGAGCCTTGTATGTCGTGGACTATTACAGGAAATACGTGGAGCATCCAGACTACGTTCCGGAAGGAATGGAGGGTAGATTTGATCTGCGCGAAGGGGAGGACAGGGGCCGCATCTACCGTGTCCTTCACGAAACCAGCCGAGCCACTCCCAGACCACAGTTGCAGGAAGCCGTTTCCGCCGAATTGGTTAAGGAACTGTCCAACCCGAATATGTGGTGGCGAATCAGCGCGCAACGGCTGCTCGTCGAGCGTCAGGATCAATCCATCGTCCCTGCTCTGCAAGAACTGACTGGCAAGGCTCCATCGGCCGAAGGCCGAATTCACGCTCTTTGGACCTTGCAAGGGATGGGACGCCTGGAGGCTAATCTCCTATTGCCAGCCCTGGACGATGACAGCCCTCTGGTCCGCCAGCACGCCATTCGACTGTCCGAAAGCGTTCTCTCTGATTCGATCCAGAGAAAGCTCCTGAAAATGACCGAAGGCCGGGATGACCGGGTGCTGTTTCAACTGGCCTGTACATTGGGGATGCTCCCCGATGAAGAGTCCTTCCAGCCCCTCAAGAAGTTACTCACCCGGTACCTGGATGACTCCTGGTTTCAGGTTGCCGTCCTGTCGGCAGCCTCGAAAACCGCGACACGATGGTTTCGAGTGATGACAGGAGAAAAGGGGTTTCTTGAAAAGGAATCAAAGGGGAAAAAAGAATTTCTAAAGCGAACCGCCGCAATCGTCGGAGCCAGACAGAAGGTTGGCGAGATTGCGGAGATTCTCACTCTTGTTGAGCGCAGAAATGAAGAAACGGGACTCTGGTGGCGAACTGCCAGTTTTAAGGGGCTGGCCGCAGGGTTAAAGCGAGGGAGTGAGAAGCGGATTAGCCTCTCTGCGGCAGCACAGCATACCCTGGTTCAGTTCTTGGAAGCATCGTCTCCCCCCATCGTGGCAGCTGCTTTGGAGGTGGCAACGAATGTCCAACTTTCCAATTCACCACAGCTTTGTGCTTCTCTGCAGAAGGCAGCCCGGGTTGCTTTGAATACGGAAACGAACCTGCAGCTGCGTGTGAATGCGGTAAGGTTGTTAGGACTTAATCCAACTGGATCCTCCATTCAGCTTCTTGGCCAACTTTTGGTCCCACAAGAACCTCTCAGGGTCCAAGTTGCGGCGGTAACTGCCCTCGTGGAACACGGAGATCTCGAGTCGCTCAAGGTTTTGCTGGAAGAATGGGGCCAGTACCCCCTCCCCGTTAGAGAAGTCCTTCTGCGGGGCGTCTTCGCTAATGCCGATCACCTACATGCCCTTCTGGATGCCGTCGAAGACGAGAGAGTGATGCCCTGGACTTTGAGCCGCACCAGGATAAACCAATTGATCCACTCCGGGGACGAAGACATCCGCCGGCGCGCAGCAGTTCTACTTGCCGAAGTTCCGGAGAGCGATCTACGGAAAGTCATCGAACAGTATCGTCCCGCTCTGAGCATGAAGGGTGATATTGAACGGGGCAAGGACGCTTTCAAGCTTCACTGTGAAGCGTGTCACAGAATCGGCGAGATGGGCTTTGAAGTCGGGCCCGACCTGCTCAACCTTTCCAGCCGCTGGTCAAAGGGCTTTCTCTTGACCGACATCATTGATCCGAACGCCAATATCTCGCCCGGCTATGAAGAGTATGTGATTGAAACAAAGGATGGCAGGACCCTCACCGGGGTCATAGTTGAGGACGGTGCAACCGCTCTGATACTGAGACGAAGAGAGGACGACCAGGATACAGTTCTTCGCAATAACATTGCCAGTCTTCGCGCCACAACCGTATCAACAATGCCTGAGGGTTTGGAAGATGAGATCGGCATCAGCCAGATGGCCGATTTACTCGAATATTTACAGGCCGTAGGACAGGGACAGGAGTAGAGAGAAGCCCCAAACCTGATTTCAAGATTCGGGAGCCAGAAAAGGAATCGAGATGAAAAGACGCACAAAAGCACAAAAGGCCAAGCCCAATCGAAACCGGCGCGACTTTTTGAAGACAGGCTCACTGATGGGCGTTACTGGATTTGTGTCTTCGGGCAGCACCTCGACTGCCGGTGAGAAGTCGGGAGAAACTTCGAGGCGGAAACCTGCCCCCTTTCAGGCCACGGGTATTGCCATCGAGAATAAAGGGTTTCGGCTGGTCGTGGGCGAAGACGGAATCGCCCAGAGCCTTGTCCACAAAGCGAGTGGCCAGGAGTGCCTCCTGCCAGGGGCGCAGACTCCGGCCTTTTCAGTAACACAGGACCGACCCTATGAAAATGAACTTCAACTTCGCTATCCGGCCAAAAGAAAGACCTTCCCGGCAAATTCGGTGCGGCGGGAGGGTGATCGCCTGATCGTCAATTTCGAGTTGGTGGATCATGAAGTCGTCATTCGGCTGAGGATCAGCGACTCCTACATTGGCTTCACCCTCGAGACCGTGGAATCGGATATCCATTCAGGCCTTCGTGCCAAGCGGGCCACGCCACTGGATGAGGTGATCTTTCTGCAGCTGCCGGTGCGCAACCGGACCCATTTCGGCGAATGGCTCAATGTGATGTGGGACGACAAAGTTGCCGTCAACCTGCTGGCTACCGACCCTTATCCTCAAATCGATTCCGCGCCCCGAGACGGTTGCCAGATTCTCAAGGCAGGGGCCGTACGGGAGGTAAAAGCAGCGGGAGTGGGGGCAGCCCTGGTAGTGACGAAAACAGAGAACCTGCTCGACCGGATTGCGCAAGTCGAAGAAGACTTTGAGCTGCCTGGCGGTGTGGAGAGTCGGTGCAGGAAGGAATACCCGTACTCATATTACTGGGTGAGCGATGTCCATCCCGGCAACATAGATCAGCACCTCGAATGGGCTCGAAAAGGGGGGTTTCAGACGTTCATGATCTACTATCGGGCTTTTGCCAGGAGCCCCGGGCACTACCCCTATCGACCGGAGTATCCAAACGGAATGCGAGACCTCAAGAATGTGGTTCGCAAGATTAAAGCCGCCGGAATGATTCCGGGCCTGCACTTCCATTACAACAAGGCCTTCGACATGGATCCTTATGTGACACCCCGGCCAGATCCCCGACTCTATCTGGCCCGTCTTTTCACGCTGGCGGCAGCCTTGGATGAGAAGACCACCACCATCCGAGTGGAAGAAAACCCCGGCGGCTGCGAGCTGGCCTCTGCGGTGCCCTATCTCAAGGTCGAAGATGAGCTGATTCAATACGACAGCTACACAACGGTTCGACCCTTCAAGTTTACTGGATGCAAAAGAGGGATATTCGACACTCGCCCTTCCTCGCATGCGCCAGGTGCAAAATTCGGTCTGCTGGGAGAAGTCGCCGGGGTAGTCGGCGTTTTTGACCAGAGAACCAGTATTCAGGAAGAAGTTGCTGAGCGTCTGGGACGTCTTTATCGGGAAGCCGGATTCAAGTTTTGCTATTTCGACGGTGCCGAGGACGTTCCCCCACCTTACTGGTTCAACGTCTCAAGAGCCCAGTGGATTGTAGCCAAACAGTTGGAACCAAAGCCCCTGTTCTCGGAAGGGGCCTGCAAATCACACTTCAGCTGGCACATCCTCACTCGGGGTAATGCGTTTGACCTCTTCGAGCCGGAAGTCATGAAGGATGCTATTCGAGTGCACCCCTGTGAGGAAGCCCCTAGAATGGCGCGAGATTTCTCCGGTTTGAACTTCGGCTGGGTGGGCTACTGGGAGCCCAGCGACGAGACCATCGGTACCCAGCCGGACATGCTCGAATTCGTCACCAGCCGAGCCGCGGCCTGGAATTGCCCCATATCGTTCCGGGGAAGATTGAAGGAGTTCCAGGCTCACCCGCGAACGCCTGACAATCTGGAAGTCCTGAGACGCTGGGAAAAAGTGCGGGTACAAAGCTGGCTGAGCCCGGCTCAAAGGGATTCCCTCAAGAACCCGGAGCAGGAGCACCATCTGCTCATTGACGCAGGCGGAAGATTTGAGCTGGTTGCCTGCGATCAGATTCTTGACGTCGCCGGTGGCGATCCGGCAATTCGCGCTTTTGTCTTTGAACGAGCCGGCAAAACATACGTGCTCTACTGGCACACCTCGGGCCAGGCGAGCCTTGAGCTTGCCCTGCCGGACACTGAACTGCGTTTGCTTTCAGAGCTGAGTGAGCAAGAGATCGCCATCCGAAAGAGCAGCACGGGAATCTTTCTTCCCGCCGGAGGTCGCCGCTATCTGGAGAGCACCAGGATATCGAGAAAGGAACTGATTGAAGCTTTTCAAAGGGCTCGGATCGTTTAGGCGAGTGGGCTCACAGTCTGAAGAGGATCTCAGGATCGAAGATTCTCATCATCGTAAAGGAGATGGAACGTGAACGGGACAACCAGTCATCGCACCTTTTTGAATCATATTCTCTTGATAACAGCAGCTGCTGCCCTGCTACCGGTGGTAGCGGCCTGCGCGGGTCAGAAAAGCACCGATGAGGGTGTTTCTATCGGGTCGCGTCGCGAGTTGTTCCTGGACGACTTCATGATCGAGCAGCTCTCAGGCGAGACTCATCTTCAATTACACCACCCGGTCTTTCGCGAGGTGGTGATCGAATATGACGCACCCTGGGAAGGCAACTCCAGCTCATGCAACGTCGTACTCCAGGATGGCGAGACTTACCGCATGTACTATCGCGGTTGGAACTTCAACACCCTCCCGGGCAAACTCGAATTCGACGGTAAAACGGTCGCCTGTTATGCAGAAAGCCGGGATGGAATTCACTGGGTCAAGCCGAACCTCGGCATCGTCGAATACGAGGGATCAAAACAAAACAGCATCATTGTGGATGGAATCGGCTCTAACAATTTCATGCCTGTGATCGACGAGAACCCCGCCTGCCCAAGGGAGGAACGCTACAAGGCCTTGGCCGGCATCAAAAGGGAGGGCGGACTGTTTGCCTATAAGTCCCCGGATGGCATCCACTGGTCCTTGATGCAGGAAAAACCCGTGATCACCAATGGTGCCTTTGATTCTAGCAACCTGGCCTTCTGGGATCCCAGCATTGGCAAGTACCGTGCCTACTGGCGAACCTTCACCGCCGGCGTCACCGAAAAGGACAACTGGAAACCGGCTGGCTACCGAGCCATTCGAACCGCCACTTCTGCTGATTTCCTTCACTGGGACAACGAAGCTGATTTGACCTATGTCGATTCACCGGAGGAGCATCTGTATACAAACAACGTGGAACCCTACTACCGAGCGCCTCACATCCTGGTGGGAACACCGTGGCGATATATTGATCGAGGTTGGTCACCATCGATGAAAGCTCTTCCGGACCTCGAGAAACGAGAATTAAGAGCCAGCTCGGATCAACGCTATGGGACGGCTTTGACCGAAACCCTGATCATGGCAAGTCGTGATGGTGTGCAGTTCAAGCGCTGGAATGAAGCCTTTATTCGACCTGGCATTCAACGTGATGATTCGTGGTATTACGGTCACCAGCAAGTATCCTGGAAGATGGTGGAAACGAAAGCGGCCCGAGCGGGAGCCCCCAATGAACTGTCTTTCTATGCCTCCTCGGGTTATTGGCACGGCAAAGGTGTCAAGATAAGCCGCTACACTCTGCGCCTGGATGGATTTGTCTCGGCCTCGGCACCCATGCAGGGTGGCGAGTTGCTGACCCGAGTTTTGAGGTTTGAAGGAAGCCAGTTAAAGGTGAATTTTGCCACCTCGGCGGCGGGTACACTCAAGGTTGAAATACAGGACGCCAAGGGCTATCCAATCCCCGGCTACTCGCTGCCAGAAGCGGATGAGACCTTCGGGGATGAAATCGATCGAACAGTTTCCTGGAACGGTTCCACGGATGTCAGCAATATTGCTGGTCAGCCTGTACGTCTGCGCTTTACCCTACAGGATGCAGACCTGTATGCGTTTCAGTTTGTGGATTGAGTTCCAGATCGAACACTGATTCGGTCCATCCTACCGAAAGGGGAGGTATCGCATGAGAATCGCTGACCTGAACCGGGCAGCCATCACGATCGTCGCCACAGGAGCGTTGCTGGGTGGGCTCGAACCCGCCGCCGCTGGGCAGCAGGAAGGGCGGGGTCCGCTGCGTACGTTTTTTGTCTTTGAAAGCGAAGTGTGGCTGGAAACTCGAGGAGCGAGACTGGCCTTGCAGCCTCTGTCCCGCCGCCCCGGGCCGGTCATCCCCAGGGGAGAGGAGGGGGCAGCAGACTCGCATCGAGTGGGCATCACTACGGTGCTCCCCGAAGGGGATCGCCTGCGCGCCTGGTACGGCGCCATGAGGACACCCACAAAGGGGCGGTCCTACGATCTGCACAAGGACATTGCCATCGGCTATGCAGAGAGCCGGGATGGTGTTGCCTGGGAGAAACCCCGTCTCAACCTGATTCCCGGCGGAGAGAATCTGCTGATCCAGGGTGCATTTTACATGACGGTGCATCCGGACCCGGAACACGGATATCGGGCCGCGATTATTTTTTACCGCCCCGACGTCGGAACGCCCGGCGCAGAAGCGGGCGCTACCCTTGGCATGAGCACCAGCCGGGACGGGCTTCACTGGAGTTTCGAGCTGGACCCCGGGGTTTCCGTCCGCCATTTTGAATCCTACGGCCTATTTCACCGCGACGGCCACTGGTGGGTTCTGGGACAAGGGGTTCCTCCCTACTTTCCTCCCCCTGCCGGAAGCTCCCGGCGCGTCATGTACGGCTTCCATTCGGAAGATGGAGAAGGGCTTGAACTCTATCCCCGACCCCTCTTCCAGTACGAGGGAGATCCCCGTTTTCCCGACGGCTCGATGCAGACCCATGTGGGGGCGGGAATCTGGGATCGAGGCCGGGTCCTGCTGGGCTTCTCCGGTCACTTCTGGCCGGGCGGATTCAGCGCTACCGCTTCGTACAGCATCGGACTCCTCTACAGCTATGACGGAATCAAGTGGACGGAGCCCTTTCCCAAGACTCCCATCTTCTTCCCTTCCGCTAGAGGCAACTGGGACGGAGGCTGGGTCTTCCAGGTCCAGCGCCCGGTCTCCCGGGGCGATACAACCTATTTCTACTATGTAGGAGCAGATCGGGGAAACGAGTGGGCAGCCCGATCCGCATTGGGGCTGGCCACCCTGGGCAGGGACCGATTCGCCGCCTATGTTCCTGAGGAGGAGAGCGAAGCCAATCTGATCACCGTTCCCATTCACCTGCAGGGCCAGGAGAGCGTGTTGTATCTGAATGCCAAAGGCCCTCTTAAGGTTCAGCTCCTGGATACTTACCTGCGACCGGTGTCGGAGGTAGTCGGGATGGAGGGAGACGAGCTTCGAGGTGCCATCATGGATCTACAAAAAAGGGACCTCGCTCAAACCTTCCGGCTGTCTTTCACCCTCAGTCCTGGAGCGGAGCTGTATACCTTTTCCCTGGGCCCCCCTGAGTCGAAGCTGCGCCCCCTCAGTGCCTGGGAGTAGCACAGGCCGTTCTCATCCGACCAAAAGAACCGGAAAGGTGGAAAATATGGAAAAGTTTGAGAGCATCGTGCGGTCGCATTTCGCGACACTGCTGGTCCTGGCCGGCCTGGGTATCGTCACTGTCAAGAGTACCGAAGGCAGGTCTGTCGGCCAGGAGGCGAGGGTTGCCCGTTTCACAGAGCACCTGATCTGGAGCGGCTATACCTATAACTATGGTATCTGTGCGGCTGATATAGACGGCGACGGGGATCCCGATTTGACCAGCTCTGATGCCGGCGGGAACAACGCCCTCTACTGGTTTGAAAACGACGGCCGGGGCAACTTTCGACGACACTTTATCACCAAAAACGCCCCCTACCGGCTGGAGCGCCACCGGGTAGCTGACATCAACAGGGACAGCCGTCCCGACGTGGTCATCGTGGAGAACTTCTTCGGAGACGTTAAATGGTATGAGAATCCGGGGGACTTCCGACAAGGGGTGCTCTGGAAGCGTCATTACATTAGCAAGGGCGGTCTGCTGGGGGCTTATGACGTGGACATAGCGGACATCAACCTGGACGGTTTCCCGGACGTGGCCGCCTCCAGTTGGCGCCTCGGGAACAATTTCACCTGGTTTGCCAATCCGGGCTCTACCGGGCAGGAGCCGTGGACAGCACAGCTGATCGACACCCTGCCCGAAGACACGCGTACGATTCGAGCGGCGGACTTTGACGGGGACGGACGGCCAGATCTTCTGGGCACGAGCGCTGCGGCACGGATCGTGCTCTGGTATCGAAACACGGGTCAGTCTGGGCCAGATCGATGGAAAAGGCACGTCATCGACCTCACCATGGGGGTCCAGCCGGTTCATGGCGAGCCCTTTGACATAGACCGTGACGGGGATTCAGATGTGGTGATGGCACTGGGTGGCTGGGGTGAGAATCCGGGAGGTGGCGTCCTCTGGTACGAAAACCTGGGGATGGAAAAGGACCGGCTACAGTGGAGGAAGCACACCATCAGCCATGAACTCCCCAGAGGCTTTGAGGTGGTGGCCGGGGACCTGGACGGAGACGCGGATGTGGATATGGCAGCCACCGGGTACGGATCGGGAATCCTGGCCTGGTTCGAAAACCCCGGTGATGCCCGAGGAAGCTGGACCCGGCACCTCCTGAAAGAAGGATGGAGCAACGCCAATCAGGTCATCATTGACGATTTCAACGGGGACGGCCGAGCCGACATTGCCGCTATCGCAGAGAGGGGCTCCCTCGAATTCCGCTGGTGGCGTAACGAGGGGAGTTTTCCGGTTGTCCCACCAGCCGCGCTGGACGTATCGGATCAGCTTCAGTTGTTTCTGGACGAGTGGTTGATCGAGTCGCTGGACAACGTCAGGCAAATCCTGCACAGCCCCCAGCCCCGAGAGGTGGTTATCGAGGCGGACCGCCCCTACGAGGACGGGCTCATGTATGATCCCGTCGTCATCAAAGAGGGCGCCCGCTACCGGATGTGGTACCGCACCAACTATTACTCGCTGCCTCCCCACACCGGCTATGCCGAGAGTGCCGACGGAATTCATTGGACGAAACCTGATCTGGGGCTGATCGAGTATCAGGGCTCGAGAGCAAACAACCTGGTGTGGCCAATTCCCGGAGGCCGGGGGCGCTCTTTGTCAATCTTTAGGGATGAAAACCGGGCGGCGCTCCCTGAGGAGCGTTACAAGGCCATTGGCGGGGAACCTACCGTGGGAGGCGAGAAGCGGGCCGGCATTTATGCCCTGGTTTCTCCCGATGGTCTGCGCTGGCGTTTGCGCGAGCCTGAGCCTATGATCATAGCGCCCCGGGAGGATCCCCAGTTCGATTCCCACAACATCGCCTTGTGGGATTCCGCCCGGCGGCAGTACGTAGTTTACGCTCGCGGGTGGTATCGTGAGGGAGCGCCTCCGCTAGAAGGCAAGCAGGTCGGGGAAGAATTGAACCGAGTGCTGGTGGAGCTGCCTTCCGGGGAAGTGCGCCGGTTCCAGCGGATCCGCGACATCCGGCGCTACACGTCTCCGGACTTCCGCACCTGGACCGGCCCCGAATATATCGACCTGGGATCTACCCCTTTGGAGCATCTATACAAGAATGCCGCTACCCCCTACTATCGTCGACCCGACCTCATCCTGATGTTTCCCAAACGCTTGGTGCCTGACCGCAAGTTTCACCCCGATTACCCGAAGCCCTTCCTCGAGGACCTTCCCAGGAACTGGTCCTTCCGCGGGCTCTCCGACGTGGTGTTCATGTTCAGCCGCGATGGATTCCACTTCGACCGCCGCTTTATGGAGGCTTTCCTGCGCCCGGGTCCGGATCCGAAAAACTGGGCCCCCCGCGCTATTGAGATCGGTCCCACCCTGGTGCCCACAGGATCAGGGGAGATGTCCGTGTATTACATGGAACATTACTATCTCCCCGACGTGCGCATTCGCCGCGGAGTATTGCGAGAGGACGGATTCGTCTCACTTCGGGCCCCTTACCAGGGAGGATCTGTACTCACGAAGCCTTTACGTTTCTCAGGTGCTGAACTCCGCATCAATTACTCGACTTCGGCGGCGGGAAGCATTCGGGTGGAAATTCAAGGCGCTTCGGGGAAGGCGCTCTCGGGCTATAGTCTGGAGGACTGTCCCCAGATCTTCGGGGACGAAATCAACCGCCTTGTCACTTGGAAGGCCGGTTCCGACCTGGCCCATCTGGCCGGCCAGGCCATCCGGCTCAAGTTTGAAATCAAGGACGGAGACCTTTTTTCTTTACGCTTTGAATAGGGTTAGTGAACCAACCGTGAGCCGGGGAATTGGGCGTACCAACCAAACCAGAAAGCCCGATGGGAGGAGAGGCGCCCCAATCTGCTGCCCGAAGGGCCCAGCAGTCCATCCTCCGTGACCTCCCAGCTCAGCCCAGTGGAGTCGAGGAGCTTCGATTTCCGATCCCAAGAGGAAAAGGTCACTCCTTTTGCCTCATAGACGCGGCTGGCGCCGGATTGGTCCGTCAAAATAACGATCTGACGGCTTCCCACAGTGTCATGATAAACGTCCTTCTTCTTCAGAAAAGAAGTGTCATAGGCGACAGGTTCTCCCCTCAAGAGCAAAGCCAGTACCTCTTGTTTGTTCTCGAGCCGTTCATCTAAAACAGGGACCGGAAACATGAGTTCGTGGGTGCTAAAGTATTCTCGATAGGCAGCTCCTTCTCTATAGTCTCGATCAAAACCGGTCTCCAGCGACAGTACCTTGGTATCGGGGTGGCGCTCCCGCCAGGTTCGCCAAGTAGTCGTGACAATGGGAAGGCGTGCCAGTTTCAACCCGGAACCTGCGAGTTCCCCCGTCACCGGTACCCCTTCCAGAGATGACCAGAGCGATCGCGTCTGGCGATCGTACATGAGTTTGTTCGAGCGATACAGAAATCCGCTGGTCTCGAAATCGAACTTCCGGGATCCGATGGTCTGACCGTACAAGACGGCCGACCCGCACAGGGTACAGTAAGCACAGGTCACGTCGACACCACCCACGGTGTCATTGAATAATTCATGCCAGGCCAGGATTCGCTTCGGATAAGCGCGTGCTTCGCCGTTGATGTAAACTCCGAAGACCACATCTTTTTCCCCCAGGTATTTGGCTTCCCCGGCGTCAATAAACTTCGGGTGCTGCAGTGAAATCCCAAACACCTGGACTCCTCCCAAAAGGATTTCATCGAGGCGGATGGTATGTTTCATTCCGGCACCAAAGAAGTCGGACAAACGTCTGTCGATGGACGCATAAAGGCCGGTTTTGTAGGTGGGATAGCCAGGATGCATTTCGAATTCCTGGTGCCACATCCATTGAAGCCATTCGTCCACTCGCCGTTTCCTCTTCCCCTGGGTTGTTCTCTCAAGTAACTCCCACAATCTCGTCGCTCGGGGATCGCCCGGATCCATGAGGAACAGTACTTCCAGAATAAAAGGAGCCAGTGAAGTGTCCCAATTGCTCTCCACAATCTTCTCGGCCCGTTGCTGAGCCGACTTATCTGTTACGACCAGATCGATCATGGTGCTGACCGGAACTTTTTCCTCTGCCGTTGTCACTGGAAGGCTGGTGCTTCCTTCCTCCAGTACGACAACCTGCCGGGGTTGAAGGTCTCGGAGAGAGTCTCGGATTCCACTTGGCCAATAGACTGTCACCTCAACGTCGCCCTGGTAGTCTCCCAGGCCAAAATGAGCTCGATAGTCGCTGGCCGAAAGGTAGCTCCCGGCTGAGGTGACCTGGGAGACAAGGCGTTTCTCGCCAAATTTGAGCTCCACAAGAGCCCCAAAACCGTTTCGATTGGATTGCTTACCGACCAGTCTCAATTGCACCCAGGCATTTCGGTTGCCTCCCTGGTTGCGCAGCAGCAGCGGGCTTCCGCCACAATTGGTGACCAGCACATCCAGGTCTCCATCATTGTCGTAATCGGCCCAGGCCAGACCCCTGCTGACCTGTGGAACCGTCAAAACTTCTCCACGATCAGAGGTGACGTCCTCGAACAGGCTGCCAATGTTCTCCAGTAAAAGTTTGGGTTGCCGGTAGATTGCCCCTGCTCTTAGTTGGGCCGCGTTGTCCATAATGTGTCCGTTGGCGACAAACAGGTCCAGATCTGAATCATTGTCCACATCGATCAAACCCAGGCCAAAGCCCACGAAGGGTCGGCTGGGAGCCAGAACACTGGCACGGGAGCTCATGTCTTCGAAGAAGCCGTCACCCCTGTTCTTGTAAAGAGCCAGGTATTCTAACTCCAGATTGGTCACCGCCAGATCCAGAAGCCCGTCCCCGTCATAGTCTCCGGCCACGACTCCCATGCCTGCCTGCGGCTCCCCGTGTTCGTCAAGAGCGGTTCCGGATAACAGCCCCACCTCGGAAAAAGATCCATCTCCCTCGTTCTTGAAGAGGAAATTGTCGACTCCGTCGTTGGCCACGTAAATGTCGACCAGGCCGTCCCGATCATAATCCAAGGGCACCACCCCCAGACCCTTTCCTGCAAACTGAGCGACGCGGGCTTTCTGACTAACCTCAGTAAAGGTGCCGTCGCCATTGTTTTGATAGAGGACATCGGCGACACCGTTAAAGGCCTCGGGGCCACAGGTGGACACGATGGACCCGTGTTTACAGATCGGATTGTTTTTCTCGAGTGAATGGTCTGTGTAACTGACAACGTAGAGATCCAAGAAACCGTCATTGTTATAATCGACAAAGGCTGCACTCGAACTCCATCGACCATCGCCGCCCACTCCCGCCCCCTTAGACCTGTTGCTAAAAGTTCCGTTTCCATTATTGCGATAAAGGACATCGGGACCGGCAAAATTAGTGATAAAGAAATCGTCGAACCCGTCATTGTCGTAATCGCCAACGGCGACGCCCATTCCATAATGCTGATTGGATTCGATTCCCGCCTGGGAGGTCACCTCTTGGAAGGTGCCGTCTCCCCGGTTTCGATAAAGGGAGTGATCGAAGGAGAGATTCTTATCGGTACCCGGAGTCCAACCGCCGTTGATGAGCAAAATGTCCTGGTAGCCGTCGTTGTCAAAATCGATAAAGCCACATCCTGATCCCACCGTTGCCACGGCGTATTTTTTTGGAGTGGGCGAATTCTGGTGCAAGAACTTGATACCGGCTCGTGCGGTTACATCTTGAAAGGTTATGGAGGAGTCGGGAGACTCAACCAGGGCCCAGGCTTCGACGGCAAGAAGCGGGAAAAGTACCGCGGTCAAAAGTCGACGCTGCATCTACTCGGGATTCCTTCCCCTGGTCAGTCGGAGGTAGATCTGTCTTTCTCTTTCAGCTTCCTGAACGGCTCCAATTCTAGGCAGCGTAGTGGCAAGATTTAAGTGAGGGATGGGGTCATCCGGGTCCATTTCTATGGCCCAGCGATAAGACTGGACGGCGCCCTGAAAGTCCTCCTGCTTCAAAAGCAGATTCCCCAGGAGGTTGTGGAAGTCAGGATTCATCGGGTTTAGATCAATGGCCGTCTTGACGGCGTCGAGGGAGCCAGCTACGTCAGTCTGCTCCAAGAGCCTGGCCAGCACAAAGTGGTATCGTGCGTCAAGCGGATACACCTGAATCGCCTGGCGAATCCAATCGGCCGCACGTTGGCTGTTTCCCCTCCTGAAATCGATTTGGGCCAGGCGATAGAAACCCAGATCTATGTGGGGAGAAGCTTCAACGGCTTTAAGAAAGGCCGCATAGGCCTTCTCCGGCTCTTCTTCCTTCGACAAGATATCCATTCCCTGAGCGTAAAGCCTTGAGCCTCTCTTCTCCTTTGCTAGCCTTTCCTTGTCCGCTGTCCTCAGGGATTGGAATCGTTCCAGAGCGGCAGCCGCTTTCTCCTTCATCCCCAGTTTTCGGTATGCATCGGCCAGCAAATAATGCGGTTCCACATAGTCCGGGCTGCCTTGTAAAGCCTGCTTCAGCTGTTCAACCGCCTTCTCATAATCTCCCAACTTGAGGAGCACAAAGCCCAGATCCTTGTGGACATCCGGTCGATCCAATCCTAACGAAATAGCCATCTCTAGATTCTCAACGGCCAGGCCAAAGGTCTTTTGATCAGCGCGGTAAAGTAAACCTAATTCCAAGTGGGCCTCCACGAACGAAGGAGCCAGGGCAATGGCTTGCTCCAATTCATCTTGCGCTTCCTCGAATTGGTTCAGTCCCTGATGGCCGACTCCTAAGAGGTAATGTCCATAGCTGTCGTTGGGGTCCAGAACCAGGCCTTTCTGAGCTAAAGGCAGTACCCGATCAAACTGGCCCTCCTGGACGTATATCCGGCACAGGAAGCGAATACTGCGGAGAGACTCAGGATGTCGTTCCAGAAAAGTCTGCAGCACTTGAATGGCTTCTCTACCCTGCTTACAGTGAAACAAAACCGAGGCCAGGGCCAGCGAATAAAGATCTGAATCCTCATCCAGGCTCACACTTTTCCAATACTGGGCGATGGCTTTCTGGAACTGATTTTGTGCCTGGTAGAGGATTCCGAGTTGATAATTGAGCATGGGATCTTGAGGGTTCGAGCGAAGACGATCTTGCAACAGCTGCACAGCCTGCTCAGGTGATTCCTGCTCAAAGGCCCACTTGGGGAGTGTCTGGTTCGCCGCGCCGCAGATTTCTCCTGAGCGGGTGTCCCAGGAATCGCCCGATCGATTTTCCTGAGATCTGGCCTGGGCCCCAGTCTGCAATAGGAAGACCAGTAGACTGGATGCAACTACCGGCCGCAGAGAATGTCCTCTAAGTCTCTGGCTCAGCTTACATTGTTGCATCAGCCTATTTCGTTCGGGGCTGCTAGCGACTGAAATCCAAGACGAGACAAGAGCGCTCGCGAAGGACGAATTTTCCCCCATAGTATGTTGGCAATACCTAGAAGGCCCGTGGTGAAAGTCCCGCGACCGCACGCGACTTTCACCACGCACTGCTCTAGCATACAATTGTGGGGGTCGATCTAGCCATACATTCGCGTAGGAGCCAGCACTGCTGTTCATCTCCACACTGTGTCTCCGTCTTCCACGACAAGGAGGGATCATCACATGAAATCGAAGGCAGCACCTCTTCTGTTTTGCGTCTTGGCGGTTTTGACGACGGTAGATGCTTTGGCTGAGTTCAAGGCTGGGGCAGCGGTGGTGGACGTGACACCCCTGCAGCTACCTGTTGTCGTCAACGGCGGCCTTGTCAGCCGCACTGTCGGCGAGGTGAAAACCCCATTGAATTCACGGGCGATCGTGCTCGACGATGGCCGCGTGCGTCTCGGCATTGTAGTTGTCGATAGTTGCTTGATGCCGCGTCCGTTCTTGGATGAGGTGAAGCAACTGGCGGCGCGGCGAACGAAGATCCGAGCCGATCGAATGCTCATCTCTGCGACGCATACGCACTCCGCGCCGTCGGTCGCGGATAGCATGGTGCTCCCTGAGCCGACTTATTTGCCGTATCTTCCAGGGAGGCTCGCTCAAGCCCTGGCCCAGGCGGAAGCGAACCTCGAACCCGCTCAAGTGGGCTGGGCCGTCGTGAACGCCGAGAAATTCACGGCCTTGCGACGCTGGATTCGCCGGCCCGATCGAATTGCCAACGACGTGTTCGGCAACCCCACCGTACGCGCGACCATGCACGCCGCCAGCAACTGGGACGACGTAACCGGCCCGTCCGGGCCAGAGGACCCCGATCTGTCGCTGATTTCCTTTCAATCGTACGACGGCCGCCCGATCGCGGTGCTGGCCAACTTTTCCATGCACTACTTTTCGGGTGAACAGGGCATCAGCGCGGATTACTTCGGATTGTTCTGCGAAGGGCTGAAGTCCCGTCTTGCCAACAACCATGACGACGGCGATCCTCCCTTCGTCGGGATCATGTCGCACGGCTGCAGCGGCGATATCTGGCGTCGCGATTACGCAAAACCCCCGGCCTCCAGGTATGAGCCTACGATCGAAGGTTACTCGGAGGAGATGGTGGACATCGTCCTGGGTGCCTATGGCACGATCGAATATCGCAAGGATGTGGACTTGGCCATGGCTGAGAAGCGACTGGACCTCAAGTATCGTGTCCCGGACGAACAGCGTCTGAAGTGGGCCCGTGGGATCGTCGAAGCGATGGGGGATCGGATACCCAAAGATAGTGTGGAAGCCTACGCCCGTGAGCAAATCGCGATGCACGAACGGCAATCGACTGAAATCGTGGTTCAGGCTCTGCGCATCGGCGATATCGCGGTCGCAACGACACCCACTGAAACCTATGCCCTTACCGGCTTGAAACTGAAGCTGCAGAGCCCGCTGCCCAAGACCATGGTCATGGACCTGGCCAACGGCGCAGATGGCTACATTCCGCCACCCGAACAGCATTTTTTTGGAGGCTACAACACCTGGGCGAAACGTGGGGCTGGACTGGAGATCGAGGCCGAGCCGAAAATCACCGAAGTCCTGCTCCAGCTGTTGGAAAAAGTGTCCTCGCGGCCCCGGCTTCCCTTCAAACAGAGCCGAGGTCCCGCCTCCGACGTCCTCCTGAGAGCCGGACCGGCGGCCTACTGGCGACTCGATGAATTCGCTGGTTCCCGAGCCGTAGATTCGTCTGGTCAGGATCGTGACGCGCTCTACGAACCGGGCGTAGCGTTGTTCCTCGAGGGTCCGCGCTCGGAGACTTTCTGCAGGAAGAATGAGCAGAATCGAGCGGCACACTTTGCGGGAGGACGGCTGCAGGCACGAATCGCCGACCTGGGTGATCAGTATTCCGTGGCCCTCTGGTTCTGGAATGGCATGCCGACAGATGCTCGCGAGATCACCGGCTGGATGTTCTCACGTGGCCGCAACTATGGTCTAGAAGGCGACCACCTCGGCCTGGGAGGCACGAGTCATCCGGGTAAACTTACCTTTCTCCACGGTGAGGACGGCGAGGGCGGAAAGCTGGTGGCCGGCCGTACAGAGATTCAGCGCTGGAGTTGGAATCAGGTTGTGTTCGTACGCGACGGCGAAGCAGTACGGGTTCATTTGAATGGAAGGCGCCGGCCCGAGATCGAGACCGAGTCACCGGCGGACTTTCCCGTCCCGTTTGACAAGTTGTTCTTCGGCGGCCGCTGCGACAATCAGTCCAATTGGGAAGGCCGCCTCGATGAGGTGGCGGTGTTCGCCCGAGCTCTATCAGCGGAAGAAATAGAGAAAATAGCTCATTGATCGCCAACCGAACGGCGCCCGCACTCCTCCACAAACTGGAAGGCGAAGAGCTTGGCCTTGTCCAGATGGAATCTCAGCTGAATGGGCTTGCCCTGGAGCCCTCTAAGGTTGGCCTTTCCCTTCCAGGTCACTCTGTGACCGATCTCGTCTCCACTGAAAGGATCCGAGTCCTCCTTGCTGAAGCCCGGGAGGGCCTGCCCCGTCTCGGCATCCAGGAGCTCCGTCCGCACCGTCCCATAGCCTGGGCCCACGTACTTGTCGACCCCGGTGGCATTGATCTCTAGCACCGTCCCCCGGAATCTCAGAGGACGGGTGGTGAGTGCACCCTGCCCGGTGAGGCTGACGAAGCCGTCCAGGCGGAGGATAGCCAGACCCACCTGGCCCCTTTGGTGCTCCTGCCGCTTATGGAACCAGTGATGGCCACTGAATCCCTCGTAGTAGATCCAGATCTCGCCCAGATCCTTGCGGACGATGCCGTTGTGTACCGAGTAGACCAGGTCCTCATCCCAGCTCCCCGCCGGTCCGTTGGGGATGAAAACCCGCCTCTCTCCCACCCGCTGGAACCTCTCGCCGTTCCGACTCCAGAGGAGCTGGACATCCACCCGATCCATCCAGGGGGATTGGGCCTGGCCGGAGTCCATGGCCGCCGGGGCCACTCCGAACATGTTGTGGTAGACCGACGTGAAGCCCACGTGGCCTCCCTCGTAAGGCATCACCTCTAGGGTATAGAAGTCGCGGCTTCCCACCGGGTCCATCTTGTCTGTGTGAAAGCAGATGAATCGGTCGTCCGGGTCCCAAATGCTGGGGGGGCTGTCCCATTTGAGGAAGTCGGTACTGGTGGCAAACCCGGCCGTGCGGATTCGGGCTCCCCTCGGGTAGACCGGTTCCGGGTCCATCCACCTCTTCAAGGAGGTAAAGGTTCTGAGGTAGAGGACATATCTCTTCCCTTTGGGATCCCACATGAGATTGTTGTTAGTATCGGACCAGTAGGGAACGGCGGGGCGGTCCACCGCGTAGGCCTTCCAGTTGAGGCCGTCCGAGGAGTAGGCCGGGTACATTCCCTCCTTTCCGTTGCGCTTCTGGAAGTAGAGCATCTTGTATCGCTGGGCCTCACTTTTCGCTGCAGGATCCCGGAATATGGCGTTGCTGTGGGCCTCCGGATCAAAGGGCAGCGCGATGAAGTTGGTGTCGTAGCCCAGGTACTGCACCTGCCCAAGCTTCGGCTTGACCCAGTGAATGCCGTCTTGGGACTCGGCATAGAAGATCCAACGCTGGGACCAGTCCCAATTAACCATCAGGCCGTAGAAACGGTACAGGCCCTGATCCGGGTCGAAGAATATCTGTCCGCAATCGCCGCCGTGGGAGAGGCCCCCCTTGTGCTCCCACTGGGTGTCGAGGCGGATCACCGGATTGTCCCGGTGCTTCACGGGCCGGTTCATGAGGCGATAGACGCGGGGCTCCATAGATTCGACGATGTAATCGTCGATGAAGAGCTGCTTGTGGGCACCGATGTCCAGGATTTGGGAGGAAGCTGCCGCAAGTGGATAGGCCGGCGAGAATAGGGCGATTGAAACAGTTATACTCAGTGCTCGCGCCATGGGTATCACTCCTGGGGAACCACGGATCCCCGCCTGATAGGGGAATTGTAAAGGGGGAAGTCGTTGACAAGCTACCAAATTAAATATCAGGATTCGGAAGAGCCCCCGAAGTAACCGTACTCTGAGTACACTACGGGCAGACGACGCTTCCGGCTATTCGGCATGAGAGGTAGGGGGAAGTGTGACCTTAGTACTGACGTGATGAAAACTCGATACCGTGAAATTGAAGTCGGTGGAAAGCCTCGCCAGATGGGCCAGGCCATCGGGGAAGCGGCGAAGGAGAAGATCAGGGGCTTCGTTGACGTCGCTTTGGAGCGCGTCAACCTGACAACCCGCGTTCCAACTGATAAAGCCATGAAGCTTGCCCGCGACTGTATTCCTTTTGCTGAAGAATACAGCCCGGATTCAGTCGAAGAACTGAAGGGAACGGCGGAAGCATCGGGGGTCACTTTCGAAGACCTCATGATGCTGCAGGTCCGGAATCAGCTGAAACCCGAAGAAGAGGCAGGCTGCACCTCCTTTTCCATTGCTCCGGTCACCAACCAGAACAATCACTTCATCCTCGGTCAGAATTGGGACAACGATCCTGCTCTCGACCCCTTCACCGTCGTCCTAAAACGCCGGCCGGAGGGCAAGCCGGCTCTGATGAACATCACTCAGGCAGGGCTGATTGGATACATCGGCCTCAACGAGGCAGGCATCGGCATCTGCCTGACCACGCTGCCCGCGCCGAGCCGCGACCTGGGCGTTCCGCACTATTTTCAGGTCCGTGAAATCTACCAAAAGAATTCTCTTGATGCCGCCCTTGAAGCAGTCCGTCGCGCCTACCGGGCCATCCCCGCCAACATCTGCCTTTCAACCCCACAGGGTCCCGCTGACCTTGAAGTCACCATCGACGACGTCCATGTCCTCCGCGACGAAGCCAACCGCATCGTCACCCACACCAACCACTGCGTACATACGGAACTGCTACCCATTAATGATGAGTTTCCTGAGCTGATCGAATCCCACGCGCGCATTGCCCGCATCGACAAGCTCCTTTCCGAGCCCGCCGACCCCCTGGCACTGGATCACCTGAAGGCGGCCCTATCCGATCACAAGGACCATCCCCGTTCCATCTGCCGACACGTAAACGACCATCCCGATAACGGCTACTGGGTAAGTGTCTTTTCCGTCATCATCGAAGCCGATGACGGCGTGATGCACATCAGCCGAGGAAACCCTTGTGAGCGGCCCTATGAGACCTACAGACTCAACTAAACGTCATCGAGCGCTGTGCTTAGCAAACTGAGCCACGAGTTCCTGGCAGTATCGACTCAAGCCGACCACGTCTGCACCAATAACGACGAACTGATAACCGCTCTCGACCAAACCTTGGAGAGCATCTGGACCGCCTACCGTCCCCGCAAATTTTCCGTGGGCGCGAGCGGTCTCAGCCACACGGGTCCGAGCTTCAAGCACGCGCGGGTCGTTGACTTCCCCGGGGACTCCAAGCCCAGAACTGTAGTCGCCCGGACCGAAAAAGATCATATCAATGCCTTCCACCGCACAAATCTCGTCCAGATCCTCCATTGTTTCAGGGTCTTCTACCTGCACAATCACAAACCGCTCCTGGTTCGCCTCTCTGACATAATCAGGAATCGAAATGTTGCCGTAAGCACCATCGGTGCTGCCCCCATCCAGAGCTCGTCGACCCAGCGGAGGAAAACGAGTCATTCGGACAATGTTCAGACTGTCCTGCAGGTGCAACAGGTGCGGTACCATGATTCCAGTGGCATCGATCTCCAAAGGTTTAATATAGTCGCTGTACGAACCTCGTGGCACACGCACCATAGTGTCCACATCATAAACTTTTGCGGCCATGACTTGCTTTTCCAGAGCGGACCAGTCGTTGGCTGTGTGCTCCATGTCGATCCAGATGCAGTCAAAACCGCTAAAGGCCGCGATTTCAGCCACGACCGCGCTACTGGTTTTGGTGAGGAGAGAGCTAACAAGTTCGCCCCTGCGCAGCTTTCGTAACACCTTGCTCGGTCTCATGTGCATTCCCATTTTTCCTCTTTTCCTCCGCTCTAAAACATTCCCCGCGAGGGGATCTTACGAGTACTCACTTTCGATTAGAGGTCCAGCACCCCTTTGGCTCTCAAGCGGCATTCCAAGTCGTTTCCGGCTCAAACGGGAACATGGGTCTACGACGACGCTGATAGGTGAACCGTGCTGGGTTGGGCGCGGTAATGCCAGGTGAATCGACTTCGATTACGCGGGCGGACACGGGCTCGTAGGCCGCACGAGGCGCTATAGCGCCTTTCGCGATGAGAACAATTTTCGATTCCGGCTCAATTCCCAGACTCCTGATCTGCTCCAGACTGAACGGGGCCATGCGAAGCGAGGTCAGAATGATGGTGTGCTCCTGGGCGGTTTGCACCACGGCCGTCAGTCCCTGATTGTTCAAGCGCCGACCGCCATGGCGGGGCCTTGTCTCAATGAAGTGGCCATCGTGAACCAGTCGAACTCGTCCTGCAATCTCGCGAGGTTCACCGTGCAGTTGATCCGTCTTACCTCCGGCCTTGAGAGATACCGGGTTTCCTACACCTGCCTGTAAGCAAGTCCGGACTCCCTCTGGATCGTAAAGGATCACAAGCGCATTTTGGATCCCCGCCCTCTGAACGGCGGCAAAGACTTTCGTGCCATCCCCGGGACTCCCACCTCCGACATTGTCACCTGCGTCCAGGAGCGTGACTGGAGTTTCATCGCTTCGGCGAGCTTCCTCGACTGCCTCTTCGATCGGTACCCCTGTGACGTTCCAAGCTTCCCTTAAATCCCAGGCCTGGCGAGCCAGAGCCACAGCTTCCCTGTGAGCCAGTTCTTCATCTCCATCCGCGATAACCAGGAACGAGGCTCCCATCTCCTCGACATCGGCGTAGGCGAATCCAAGTGCAATGCTAGCGGAAATAATGCCAGGTTTTGGGATTAATTCCTCCAATTTGCGGTAGAGCCCCATCATGGGTTCTCGATCCGTATGCTGTGCCAGAATATGAATCTCCAGCGGGGGCTTCACAAGTGCCTGGATGGGATGGATCTTCCCTCGAATAATGTCGGCCAGGATTCTAGCTGCCTCACGGCCCCGCTCCCGCTGGTCCAAGTGGGGATAGGTTCGATAAACCGTTGTAGCACTAACATTCGAGATCATCCGCTGCGACACATTTGCGTGCAGGTCGAGGGTGAGCACAACCGGCAGAGAATCCCCGACCGTCTTCCGAATCCTCTCAACACTTTCCCCATCCGCGTCGGGAATATGCTCGGCCACCATGGCACCGTGCAAAGAGACCAGGAGTCCATCCAATGATTCGGCGGAAATGGTTGCAAGCAATTCTTCCAGGATTTGCTCAAAACACCGCTCCCGCAGTGGACCTGCCGGCTGGGCCGAGGCCGTCAGGAGGGGAATGATCTCAAATCCTAATTTCGGTGTCTCTTCCAGCATCCCTCCGATCTCATGGTGGGCGTCTTCCCAGTGTGAGCGGATTCTCTCACCGGAAACAAGGCAGGTCTCTTCAAACATGTTGCGGGTTGTGGGGACGGAATTGAAGGTGTTGGATTCGTGCATGAACGATACTAAGCCAACTCTCTGCATAGCTCAGACGCCAATTGGATTGGAAGCTGGGAGGCTGCTTTAAGGGCGAGTCTAACTGATCGCCTCGGGTCCCTGCCGCCGTGTTCGCACCCAACTCGCGGATGTATATGTTGCGGAACCACAGCTTGTTGCCATGGTTCTGCAACTCGATTTGACCGCGGGCATAGATCGGTCTGTCCCGCTCCCAGTAGTTCTCCATCGCGATGTTGTCGACCACCAGCTTCCCGTTCAGCTTCACGGTGACACGTTCGCCGACCATTTTGATGTAAAACGTGTTCCACTCGCCGTGCGGCTTGTCCGCCTTGACCAGCGGGAAGCGCGGGTTCTTCTGATTGTTCCACAGCCCGCCGGAGCCCTTGTCGGCACCGGACCGATGGAGCCTTTCAAACTCAGTGTCCCAGATCTGCACCTGCGGGCTCCCGCGCAGATAGATGCCACTGTCGCCGCCTTCGAGGATCTTCCAGTCGACATACATCTCGAAGTCGCCGTAATCAGTCGCTGTGCAAAGGCTGTCTCCCTTGCCGTCGAATTCAAGCACGCCGTCGATCACTTGCCAGTGAGCCCGCATTCGTTCGTCGGCCTCTTTCTGAGCCTCGGCCAGTTCTTCCGGAGACATCTCAGCTCGCTTTCTCGGATTCGCGACCAGCCCCTTCCAGCCGTTCAGATCCTTACCGTTAAACAGCGGCACGAAGCCTTCAGGTATTTCCGCGTAGGACGGCGCCAGCAGCGGGCCCAAAGAACCGATGGCCACAAACGTAATCAGAAGGAAAGAAATTCCCCAGCATCTCATGCTCAGTCTCCTCAGTTCCCAGGCTCGTCAAATCGTGTTATTCTCGCTCTCCCGAATTCGTTGGACATCGCTCGGTCATTCTACTTTCGCTTCGCAATATACTACTTCAGGGAACACCATTATGAACCAGATAAGAAGAAGAGAGTTCCTACAAGCTACAGCACTGGGGCTCACAGCCCTGGCTCCCTTGACTTCCTTCGCCCGCAAGCAACAGCAGAAAACCTTGATCGACATCGGCTCGCGGCGTGAGCTGTTTGTCGATAACTTTCTCATCGAACGGTTCGGAACGTGTCAACAACTTTGAGACACTTTGGTGAATAAATTACTGTAGTTTCATCTCAAAAGTTCTCCTTTTCGGGAGGGTTGATCCAGACCGCCTCGGGAAGAGGAGGAGGAACGGGTTTGCCGTTGGGAAATCTCTCCGGGAAGAGTGCATGGGCGGCCTCCAATGTTTGGGATCGATCGCGACGGGTGGTGATGGCGGTGAGGTAGTGCACATCCGCGGGAGTGTGCAGGCCGATACCCGAATGGCGATGGTCGCGGTTATACCAATCGAAGAAATCCCGACAAAAGTCTCTGGCTTGCTGAATGGTGCCGAAACGAGCCGGGAATTCGGGACGGTACTTGAGGGTCTTGAATTGGGATTCCGAGTAGGGATTGTCGTCACAGACATGAGGCCGAGAGTGAGACTTGGTGACTCCCAGATCGGCCAGTAGCAAGGCCAGTGCTTTGGAACTCATCGACGAGCCACGATCGGCATGCAGGGTGAGACCACCCGCTACGATCTCCTGCTTGGAGTAGCTCTGGGCGATCAAGACCTTGGCCAGGCGGGAGCTTTCCTGGGTGGCCACCATCCAGCCCACCACATAGCGGCTGAAGATGTCCAGGATCACGTAGAGGTAGTAATAGCTCCATTTGACGGGCCCCTTCAGCTTGGTGATGTCCCACGACCAGCATTGGTTCGGGCCGGTGGCCAGAAGTTCCGGCTTGGAGTATTGGGGATGGCGGCGCTGGCGACGGCGTTCTCTAACTTCCAGACGTTTGGCCAGAATGCGGTACATGGTTCGAATCGAGCACAAGTATCGCCCTTCGTCCAGCAGCTCCGCCCATACGGCGGCAGGAGCTTTGTCGATAAACTGTCGGCTGTGCAGGACCTCCACAACGGCTTCCCTTTCGGGCGGGCTCAAGGCGCGTGGGGATGCGGCCCGAGGCCGAGGATCCAGCGCCGGCCGTTCGCGCCGAAGTTTCTCCCGATACAGACTCGATGGCGGCAGATCCAGAGCCTGACAGCCGGCACGGACTCCGTGGGATTGTGAGAATCGCAAAGCTTCGTCCATCAGCTCTCGTCTCCGTTCTCTTCGCTGCTCGCCAGAGAGATTCCCAACAGTTGCGAGACTTTTTTTTGGAGATCCAGCATGGCTTCAAACTTCTCGAGCTTGCGTTTCAGCTTCCGATTCTCAGCCTCCACTTGCCTCAGTTGATGATCCAGAGGATTGACCGGCTTTGCCTTTCGTCCCCGCTTGCGAGGGGTCAATGCCTGCAGCGTTCCGTGCTCGCGTTGGCGTCGCCAGGTCTGCAGATTCGACCAGTAAAGTCCTTCTCGGCGCAGTAATGCTCCCACTTCGCCCGACTCTTCGCAGCCATCGGCCTGCTCCAGGACCCGGAGCTTATAGCGGGCTGAAAACCGGCGACGGGTTGCCTTGGCAGGAACTTCCGGGTCGGGTCGCGGCAACGCCTTCTCGGGCTCGGTCCGTCCCGCAGCGATTTTTGGAGACCTCTCCCCTCCGCTCCGAGGTTTCCAAAATCCTCAGTTTCTTGTCGCTTCTGTTTTCTATCATTCTGTAATCCAGCTTCTCGCCCTCTACTCTAATTTAGCCGGGAAGAAGTGTCTCACCATTATTGGCACAGAGGGGTTTGAGGGGAAGGCCGAACAGCGGCTGCACCACCCAATTCCGCGTGAGATCGCACTCACCCACGATGCGCCCTGGGAAGGCACCAGCAGTGGTTATCATACCGTTTTTCAGGACGGCGACCTCTACCGGATGTACTATCGCGCGTCACAGCTCGAAGCGAAAGACGGCCAACTCATCACGGACCGCCACAAAACTGTCTATTGCTATGCGGAAAGCCGGGACGGAATCGGTTGGACGAAACCGATCCTCGGTCTGTTTGAGTTCAACGGCTCGAAACAGCTCCACCATCTGCTGGCGGAACTCTCTCGGATACGGAGGTCTTGTTCCTGGCATCGTGGTCTCCTTTCTCCCAAAGGATCAGGTGTCCACGAAAACGGATCAACTCCAAAGTTAGGCTTGGCTGGGGTTTGGTGGCCGACTTTCTGGACTGTCCATGGTTTCGGAGAGCCCTTCCGGGCAACCACGCCCTTTGTCTGTAGCTGGCGTCACAGACTGTTAGGGGACAGTGATTAATTCTTCTCGGCACCCTTGATGAGGCCTTTCTCCTCCCACTCGCTCAACAAGGTTTTGACGCGGTCTCCTTCCGGAGCCTCGGGGCGGAGCTTCAGGAAATGTTTGAGCTCTTTCGCAGCAGCATCAAAGTCGCCCTTATCCGCCAGCACCAGGCCCAGCAGATAACCGGCATGCGGGTAGTCGTCGGCCTTATGGCTGGCTCTAACTTTGGTGAGCGACTCCTCGGCCTGTTCCAATTGACGCATATTGAGGTTGGCGACCCCCCGATAGTAGTGGGCTTGCATGTGGTAAGGATGCAACTCTATGACCTTTGTGCTCCACTGACTGACCTGGTCCCAGCTCTGCCGCCGGGACTCAAGCTCCATCATCGCGACCTGAGGTCGAAGATACTTGGGGTCGCTGGCCGCGGCCGATTCAAAGGCCTTCTGAGCACCGGACTCGTCTTTGAGCTGGAGTCGAACTTGTCCCAACAAGTTCCAAGCCTCGGAAAATTCCGGATAGAGGTCGGTGGCCTTCTCCAGCTCGGCCACAGCCTTCTGATAGTTGGCCTTCTTCTTTTTCACCTCTTTGAGAGCTTTCTGATACCCCTTGCGGGCTTTCTTGGGAGCCGACATCGTGGTCGCGCTGATTGTGGTGCCGACAACGCTCCCAGCCCGATAGAGGATAAGAGTTCCCACATCGGGATTGTCCAAGGGGCGTCGAAAGGTCAGCGGGATAGTCTCCGACTGGAAGCCCGCCTGGTCGGCTCGCAATTCGCAGCCTATCAGATTCATGTGATCAGGGTTGTTGGCTTGCCGGGACTGGCCACCCTGGCCAAATCCCTCGGGAACTGAAGAGCCCCCGAAGCCTCCCGTTCTGCTAGGGGAGCCGGCGGCGCCAAATACATCCTCGCTTCCAACACTGGCATCCATCACGGTGCGCTGCAGGCTGGCGCCGCCCACTTGAAGGGTGAAGTGGCCATTAAGAGTGTGGACCTGACGGCGAACCCTCCCATCACACAGCAGTTCGACCTTGGCCGTCATGTCTGCCGGACTGCCGTCATCGTAAATCACTGTGCCGGTAAAAAAGAGGGGCTGCTCGATCCGGGGAGGCGGCTGTCGCTGTTGTTGTTGCGGGCTAGGTGAGGGTTGGGGGCTAGGTGAGGGTTGCGGTTGAGTGGGCTTGTCCGGCTTTTCTTGGGCGAGCGCAAGCCCGAATAATACGAAACAAAGGAAGAGAACAATAATGGGGTGGGCCTTGGCCATGACAGAAGCCCTCTAATGACGGGTCGCTGTGGATTTCAATGTATACGACATTCTACTACATGCATTTGGAGGCTCCTACGATTACTTGAAAGCATCCCATACTCTGGGAGAAAAAGGGAAAGTTGTTGCTCTCCCAAAGGATATGGCTGTCATTGCGAAAGTAGCTCAGCCGCTTCACCAGCGTGCGCTTGAGATCCGGGAAAAGGCGCTGGCGTCTTAAATCGAAATCCGCTCCACGATATTCCTGGTCACCCGCCGCTGGCGGCGGTCGTAAAGCCGCGTGGTGCGCGGATCGACATGGCCCACCAGCTGCGCGCCACAGGAAAGTGCGACCCGGAGTCTGACTTTTCCTCTCAAGTCCTCCAACCTTCGGATTCAATTCGTCGGGGGCCTCGACAACTGTTTCGGGCGCAAAGCTCCCATCGTCAATCACCTGAGAGCCATCGTCGAGGCTCCGAGGTGGGAGCTCGTTTCAACTCGTTGACGAAGAGGTCGCCAGATGGGAGACTGACTTGTTGCCAAAGAACAGCCTGTCGTTCTCACAAGGTTACTCCGCGAGAGCCACGAAGCCGCTCATAGGCTGTTCAGAAAAGGACCGGTAGTAGCGAGTCAAAAGATTCAATCCTTTTGACTCCACTTGACAGTCCAATCATAGGAGGTTGGGTATGCGCCTTCGAATCATCCCTTTGATGGTTGCGCTGTTCGCGAATCAATCTGCTGGTATGGGAAAGCCCGGAGGAGCTCGAGCGAGAGATCGGGATGTTCATCGAATACTACAACGGCCGGCGTTATCACGAAGCGCTCGGCAATGTGACACCCGATGACGTTTACTTTGGCAGAAGAGATTCGATTCAAACCAGAAGGAGGAGACTAAAAGGAGTAACGCTCGCCCGTCGGCGAGTGATCAATGCTAATCTAGCCAGACCAGCAGCAGCTCCGAGTGTCTCTTAAGCCTCGGCCCATTTTGTCCCTTTTGCGCTGACGACATACAGCCCGAAAGGTGCTGGAATTTCGGGAAGAGCCATCGAATGAAGTAGCTGAAGAATATGTCAAGCAGGGCCCTGAAAATTACCTCTGGAACAGCGGCATGTTCATATGGCGGGCCAGGACATTATCGAAATGCATGCGCAAATACGAGCTGTCGGCAGCCGAAGGCCTGCAAGAGATTGCTGATATCTGGAATACACCTGATCAGGATGCGGTATTGAACCGAATTTTCCCAACATTGAAAAAACCCAGTGTCGATTTCGGCGTCATGGAACCTGCCTCAAAGGACAGTGGAGTTCAAGTCGCCGCGATCCCGATGCCTCTGGGTTGGCTCGATATCGGTTCCTGGCCGTCATTTGCAGAAACTCGAGTGCGCGACTCACAAGGGAATGCACTTGGAGCTGAAAAGCACTTATTACATGAGTCAGAAGATTGCCTCGTCGTCTCCAGCGATCCTGAGCATTTGATCGCCGCTATTGGCTGCCGGGACCTGGTTGTGATTCATACGGATCGTGCAACTCTTATCTGCCGTGCTGAGTCGGCAGAAGAGATCAAGGAAGTCCAGAAGCTCGTCAGCGAAAGATTTGGAGCTAAGTATACATAATCGGTAGAAGTCAGGATTCGGAAGTCAGAAAGGACGAAAGGGAGACAAAATGAGAAAACCGCAATCGAAATCAGGATCTTCCAAGCCCGCCGTTATTCCATCTCAGATGATCCTACCCTTTATCCTGGTGACCACTCTGTTTTCTTTGTGGGGATTTGCCAATGATATTACCAATCCAATGGTTAAAGCGTTCAAAGAAGTATTCGTGATCAGCAATACTCAAAGCAGTCTGATCCAGTTTGCTTTCTACGGCGGTTATGCCACAATGGCGATTCCGGCGGCACTGTTCATCCGCAGGTTTTCCTACAAAGCAGGAATCCTGCTGGGACTTGCCTTGTATGCGACGGGTGCTCTCCTGTTCGTTCCAGCTGCTAACACTTTGGAGTTTTTTTGGTTTCCCGTCTCGCTCTATATTCTGACATTCGGCTTGGCCTTTCTGGAAACAACCGCCAATCCTTATGTTCTCTCGATGGGTCCTGAGGAAACCGCTACTCAGCGTTTGAATTTTGCTCAGGCCTTCAATCCGATCGGGTCACTTATCGGGATGTTCGTGGCCAGTAAATTGATTTTAGCCAATCTCTGGGTCAAACAGTTTCGTGACCAACAGATGGCTGAACATCCTGAGTATGCCAATATGCTGCCTAGTGCCGTCAATGGAACGATTACTGAAGCACTTGAAAGCTATCGTGCGACTTACGCGGAACAACACCTTCAGCATCAGATGTCTGATCTGGCAATTATCCGCACCCCATACGTGGCTATCGGTATCATTGTGATAACTGTACTCGTTATATTCCTGATCGCGAAAATGCCTGACACGAGAAATCGTGAAGCGATCCATCCAATTGAAACCGCCAAACGGCTGTTCAAATGTAAACGCTGGCGTGAAGGCGTCATAGCCCAGACCTTTTATGTAGCTGCTCAGATTACCTGTTGGACCTACATCATCCACTATGCCATGACCAACCTGAAAATGAGTATTGACACTGCTCAAAACTACAACATTGCAGCCATGGTGATCTTTCTGGTAAGCCGTTTCGTCTGTACTTTCCTGCTCAAATATTTTTCTCCGGGATATTTATTGATGAGCCTTGCAACCGGGGGCTTTCTGCTGACCCTTGGTACCATTTTCCTTCAAAATCTGGTTGGACTTTGGTGTCTGATCGGTATTTCCGCGTGTATGTCACTGATGTTCCCAACCATTTACGGTATCGCACTGGACGGTCTCGGTGATGACGCCAAACTCGGTTCTGCCGGACTGGTATTCGGAATTGTGGGAGGAGCACTGATGCCGATGGGAACGGGATGGATTATTGATCGGGGAGACTTAAATCTTGGATTCATCACACTTTCCAGTGTAAGTGCATCTTTCGTTCTACCCCTGACTTCGTTCATCGTGGTCGCGATATTTGGATACCGTACTTATAAAATCCATCATGTGCAGTGAATACAGGAATGATCTGATCGGGTAGAAAAGTTGGAGGGAGATTGCCTGAGACCTAAGCGGAGATAACCGCATAACGCACTGCTGATCGAAGTCAAGTCAATTATTGGCATCGCTTAGCCCGGATTATGCAAGAGATCTGAATCCGAGTGAGATTTGGGTCCAGAAAAAAGGCCGTAGCTCTCTGATATAAAAGGGTTTAGAGAAACAACGACCCTAAACAGGAGCTACGGCAATGTCAAAAACAGTCTGCCAGAATACCCTGCCATTTCACAGTCACAGAAACATCACGGCTCGTTTTGATGGGGGAAGTCTCACTTCCGACGCAGGATGGTTGTTGTTTGGATCCCTGGATCGGCAACATCGATTGTGCGAGGGCTTCAGTTCGTGTATTGCGGAAAGCCGGGACCGACGCTACATTCGTCATGACCTGTTGAAGTTGATCCGACAACGAGTGTTGCAGATCGTGGCCGGCTACGAAGACTGTAATGACGCCGATACGCTGCGCTCGGATCCGATGCTCAAGACAGTCTGTGATCAGTTGCCCGAGAGCGATCCCGATTTGGCCACCCAGCCGACTTTCTCCCGCTTGGAGAACTCCGTCACCAAGAAGGATCTGATGCGTCTGAGCCGGTGGCTGCTACGCCGTTATGTGCGCTCCCTGAAGAAGAGACGTCCCGCCAAGATCATCCTGGATCTGGACAGTACCGACGACCACACTCACGGCCAACAGGAGTTCGCCTTCTACCACGGGTATTACCGAAACCACATTCTGCATCCTTTGCTGATCTTCGATGCCGCCACGGGAGACCTGGTCTGTGCCGTGTTGAGACCTGGCAACAAGGGGGCTGCCTCTCACATCGTGCCCATTCTGAAGCGCGTCGTGGAGGCCATCCGACAAGCAGTGGGGACGGATGTCGAGATTGAGATTCGGGCCGACAGCGGCTTTGCCACGCCTCGGCTCTACGAGTTCTGTGAAGGTGAAGAGAATCAACTCCAATATGTCATTGGGTTAAGTCGCAACCCTCGCCTGCAGCGAGTGGTCGAGCCCCTGCTGGATTCGACTCGGGAAAGGTTCGTTGAGCGGGAGGAAAAACAGCGTCAGTTTGACGAGTTTCTTTATCGAGCCAAGAGCTGGGATCGATCCCGTCGCGTCATTGTCAAAGTGGAGGTCGATCAGCGCGGGATCAATCGTCGCTTTGTGGTCACCAACCGGGACGATCTCTGCTCCCAATCACTTTATGACCACTACACCGACCGAGGGCAGACCGAGAACTTCATCAAGGCCTTTAAGAATCATCTGAGCATGGACCGACTCAGCTGTCATCGATTCCTGGCCAACCAGTTTCGACTCCTCCTGCATGCACTGGCTTACCAGATGTTCGTGCGCCTGCGCGACTATCTGCACGGAACCCCCTGGCACAAGCTCGAAATCGAAACCTTACGTCGTCGTGTCCTCAAGATCGGGGCCCGGATCCGACAAACCACTCGACGCATCTGGGTCCATCTTTCCTCAGCCTTTCCCGAACAACCCCTCTTTCACCTCGTCTTGAGTCGCCTGAACTCCAGCTAGCTTCTCCCAGTTCCCCGAAAAACCGCTTCCGACACTCATCCAGGCCCAGATCTGTCTGAAATTCACTCCCCCAACCACTCAAACGCCTCGCCAACCGATATTCTTCGCAAATCCGCCTGTCACAACTGCCCGCTTCCGAGTTGGGCCACTTCTCGAGCCCTTTTTCAACAGCGGATTACGGTTCTTGCATAATCCGGGCTAGTGACCAGACCCTTACGATAGACGTCGTGTCGGAGTTTGCACATCGATGACTGCGTAAGCGGTATTGACCGGATAATGCACTGCGAGGATTTGATCGCCACTCCGCTCAACCTTGGGACCAGTGAGCTCATCTCGATCAATGGCCTGGTGAGCATAACGGAGAGCACTGGTGGACTCGAGCTCGAGTCAACCTATGACTTGGACGCCCCCCGTGGGGTTGCGGGCCGAAACAGCGACAACACCTTCATCAACCAAGTCTTGGGATGGGACCCCAGTACGCAATCCGGGAGGGTCTCGAACCCTATGAATGGATCCAACAGCAGTATCATGATCGTCTGCTGGGCAGGAAAACAGTCCGTGATCTGGGTTGAACCCAACACCCAAAGGAGCATACTTTGAAGACGACGGAGCATCCTACAATTGCTGTTCCCTCTCTAACCGAGGTCATCGGCAAGATCCCGTCTCGCTTGGCTTTGGCCGGAGGCTGGATCGATCAGCCGTTCGTCTCCCGCCACAACTCGTCACCCCCGGGTTCGATGGTTGTGGTCAGCCTGGAACCCCAGGTACGGTTCATGGATCGTTCGGGATTTGCTACGGGAACCCGAAATGTGGCTATGCGGCTGTGGAATGGCGAACTTCCACCCGGGCCGCTGGAGGAGTTGGTGAAACAACTGTACTACGAGGAAAACAGTAATCTCGAAAATCCGTCCGGTGCCCAGGATATGATCGGGCTGATTTACCCTGGCATTAACCGAGTAAGTATCCCCCGGCAAAGCCGGGGGCTTTAATCTTGTGAGCCGCTCAAAGCGGACTTGACGTTGCCGCTACCGCGGCCACTTGTGCCACCTACAGGTGGCTTGGCTACAGCAGCCTGAGCTGATCCTGGCGACGATCTTCTGCTTCTTGCCGCCGGATATACTCACGAATCACTTTCTCATCCCGACCCACCGTCGATACGAAGTATCCGCGAGCCCAGAAGTGCTGTCCAACAAAGTTACGCCGACTCTCTGAAAAGTTCCTCGCAATGTGGATGGCGCTTTTCCCTTTGATGTACCCGATCACCTGCGCCACAGAAAACTTTGGCGGAATCGAGATCATCCCGTGCACGTGATCCGGCAGCAGGTGGCCCTCTTCAATCAAGCTTTCCTTCTGCCCAGCCAACCGTCGCAGCACCTGACCGAGATGTCTGCGCAGCTCCCCATAAATCAACTTCTTGCGGTACTTGGGGATGAACACCACATGGTACTTACACTCCCATTTTGTATGCTGTAAGCTCTGGTAGTTACTCATAAAACTCCTTTTCGTGATGCTTTGCTCGGCTCACGGAAGGGAGTTTTTTCACCTATTCCCGGAACTGTCAAACTCTGGCTGCCTCCCCGGCAGAGCCGGGGGGACTCCTTACGGGTCTAGACTTTGACTATCGACATGAAGGAGGCATTTTCCCTTGTCACATTGAGTCGACCGAGGATCCCGAGACCGTGCATTGGCTAGAAGAGCGAATTCATTTGATCGCTGTAGCTCCCAGGCCCGACGGTTATGATCCGTTGCCTGCACAAAACCTGGACGGCGAGTGGATCAGAAGGTTAGGACAATCAGGTGGAGAGTGCTATGAAGGCATAGTAAACCGGGATATCGAAAGACTCGGTCAGGCACTGGACGAATGCATGAAGTGTTGGGAAGCTATTCTCCCGGCGACGGTTAATCACCCAACGCTGAAAGTCGATCTACTTCCCCTGCTCAGGTACTATCAGGACCGTTATGCAGGCGCCATGTATAGTGGTTGTGGGGGAGGTTACCTCGTGCTGTTGTCTGAAGATTCGGTGCCGGGCCTTCAAGATCAGAGTGAGAACGAGCGGGTGAAGCTTGAGGCCCCTGGCGAGCCTTGAGTGCGTGTTTCGGGCCTGGCGAGCCTTGAGTGCGTGTTTCGGGACTTTGACTGCATTTGTCGAACGGCAGGCGAGTTTCTGGGAGCGGAAGCGTACGAGAGAACAGCCAGTCGGCGAGGCTATCGAAACGGATTCAAAGAGAAGCGGATTCAGACTCGAGTGGGAGAGCTGCACTTGGAGATTCCACAGGTGCGCGGGTTGAGGTTTTATCCCAAGTCGCTGGAAAGGGGTTGCCGTTCGGAGAAGGCCCTGAAGCTGGCCATTGCCGAGATGTATGTGATGGGAGTCTCGACGAGGAAAGTCACCGAGATCACGGAGCAGCTGTGTGGGTTGGAGATCTCGGCCACCCAGGTCTCGAGAGTGGCCGGGATGCTGGTGGCAATCCCCGTCTTGAACGGCCACCACCACGACTACCGCCCTGCAGCCTAGCTTCCGTCCGTGTTTCGGACGGAGAATGCTACTCCTGGTGGAGTCTGCTTTCTGGGAGCGAGGTAGCGGTTCCTTCGAGTAGTGATGTTGAGCCTGCACAGTGCGAGCAAGCACACATCTTGATTTGTCGAGGTCTGGAGCTTTGAAGCTCACCTCGATCGAATTATTGCGGATCACGGGTGAGCGAATCCAATAGAAAAAGAGCCGCTCGCGGGGAGCGACTCTCTTCATCCCAGTGCTTTGTGGGAGGATTCTGAGTTTGCCTGCTCAGAAAACGTATTTCAAAGCAAACTGGATGAGCCTCGGATCGGCGGCGTTACTGATGGTACCCGCCGGTGCCCTGCCAATGTTGATGTTGGCAGGCCAGAACTGCGGCTTGTTCGTGAGGTTGAAGGCTTCGAATCGGAACTGCAGGCGGTGACCTTCCCTGGGCATGTTGAAGTTCTTGGAGGCCAGATAATCAAAGGTCTTCCAGCCGGGAGCCGGGACCAGGCCTCGTCCAGCCGTACCGAACTGGCCCGGCGTGTTGGGCGTGACGAAGTCGATGTTGAACCAGCGGTCCATGGACACCGTCACTGTTTTCTGTATAGCCAATGGAGCGGCGGTAAGCGTCATCGTCATGGCCCAGAAACCCTTGCTCTCCTCTCTCTTCCGGGTAGTGCTGAGTCGGCTGCATCGGCTACAGTCAATCTGGCCCCACCATCAGCCGCAAACTGGAATGTTGGGCATCCTTCGTGCTAACGTGTCTCTCTGTTTGACTTCCCGTTCTCGTCTCTAGGTCTGCTCCTCGGGGGGAGGACCTAGATGGGGTTAGTTTATGGCCAGCATCGTCCCCGTTTCCTGCTCGCTCAGGTTTCGGGTCGCATGTTTCTCTTTCATTCGTGACTGGGTGGAAAACAAGGTGCGACAGCATCTGATGCGTGCCCGGAAACTCCGGGCTTCGGTTGGAAGAGGTGGAGTCGGCGGTGGTTGTATCAGGGGTTGGGCTTGTACGATCAGTACAGGGTTCAGCGCTTTCAGCCCCGCGGATAGCCAAACCCGCTCGATAGGTCTCATAAGCCTTTTAGTGAAGCCGACAGGAAAGCGCAGTGCGGGAAATCCGCATGCTGCGTTTGACGAGGCGGGAGCTGGAAACGGGGCCCACTATGGCCACCGCGCCAGCTCTCGACCCTACCTGCGAGGGCCTTGGGGTGAAACTCTCCTCGGGGCTACTCACCGCGGCTGCAGAAGCAGCTCGCCGCCAGCACACCTAAAGGAGAACAAAACCGCGGATTCAGAAGGGCTCAACAGCTGACCGAATTTCCAGCAAGAATCGGATTTGCCCCTTTCCTCTCGGAGACGTTCCCTTTACAGAGTCTCTCGCAACGCCGTACCGGAGCTTCTGGGATGCCGCCGTGGCGAATGTGCATCTCACTCTTGTGTTGGGATGCAGAGGATAGTGATCAAAGGTGTCGGTCCAGACATGGACATGAGAATCAATGTAGTGCATTAAGTCTTGCTTTCTGGCGGTACTCCGGATACAACCCTTATCCTTAGCTGCCAAAAGCGATTGCTCAAATTTGGTGAGCAAATTGTACCGATGTCTGCAGCAGCAGGCTATTCGGATATGGATGGCGTGGCCTCCAAGGAGAAGTAGCTTCCGTTGAATATTCAAGGCATTCTAGATACGTTTTTGGATGATCGAACAAAAGGTATTCCGGGAGGGACTAAGCCCTTTGCGCTCAAGGACATTGCCGCCAAGGGGTGGGGGGTTTTGAAAGAAGATTTGCCCTTGCCCCTGCTGGTGCTTAAACAATCCCCCTTGGATCATAATCGTCAGGTGTTTCAAGCTTTTCTTCAAGAACACCAGGTATCTTTCGCCCCCCATGGCAAAACCCCCATGGCGCCTCAAATCTTTAAAAAGCAATTTGAAGATGGCGCCTGGGCGATCAGCGCGGCCACAGTTAACCAGATTCAAGTTTACCGAAGATTTGGGGTGCACCGCATACTGATGGCCAACCAGTTGGTGGGCCGGCAAAACATCCGCTTTGTGGTTGAACAGCTTAACCAGGATCCCGAATTTGATTTTTTCTGCCTAGTAGATTCGGTAGAACAGGTCTCGCAACTTTCCAAGACTGCCAAGGTCTTCGGTCTAACAAGACCCCTCAACGTGTTGCTGGAGGTGGGCCTTTCAGGGGGGCGAACCGGGTGCCGCACAGATGAGGAAGTCCAGGCGGTCAAGGAGGCGGTCAAGGAGAAAAAAGATTTACTTCGACTTGCCGGGGTAGAAGGTTTTGAAGGGGTCATTGTGGGCCCACCAGAAAAGGCGGTAACCCAGGTGGATGCTTACCTGAAAACTCTGGTGGATACCCTGGAGGGGTTATCGGAAGATGACTTTGAAGGGGTAAATGAGGTGGTCCTGTCCGCAGGGGGCACTGCCTTCTTCGATCGGGTAGTGCACATTTTCAAGGAGGCCAAGTTTTCCAAACCCATTCGGGTGGTGGTGCGCAGTGGCTGTTATTTGACCAGCGATGCGGCCGGTTACGCGGACTACCTGAACGCCTCTCAAAAGAGGGGGTTCAAGGGTCCTTTGCAGGAAGCCCTGGAGGTGTGGGCTTACGTGCAGTCCATGCCCGAGCCGGGACTAGCCCTGGTGAGCATGGGAAAAAGAGATTGCCCTTACGACAATCATTTACCAATCCCGTACCAAGCTTATCGTCCCGATGTGGGTTGGGTGGAGCTTCCCCCTTGCAAAATCGTTGCCATCAACGACCAACACGCTTTTCTTGAATATGAAGGCCCCACCAAGCTCGAGGTGGGCGATATGATAAGAAGTGGCATCTCGCACCCTTGTACAGCTTTTGACAAGTGGCGTTTCATACCGGTAGTCAATGACCATTACGTGGTGGTGGATGGGATATTGACTTTTTTCTAACGCTAGTGCAACGGATCATAAGAACTTATGACGCGCGCTGCACAAGAGTTTGCGAGCTGCTTGGGCAATAATTCCGCCTTTTTTCAAGGGGGAGGTGCCTGATGAAGATCGCTCACAAATCAGCGATCGGGGCGGTGCTGCTAGCGGTGTTAGCCGGCACTGCTGTTGCTCAAACATCCAACGCATCGTCGACATGACAGATGTGACCGGAGCGGCGAAACTGGGCGCGGAAATCACCGTCACCCAACATGACGACCGGCCTGAAGGTGGACTTCCAGCTCGATGTGGGGGAGAAGTGAGCGGGAGTTTATGCTATTAGGCTAAAGAGCTTTTTTCTAGGACCTCAAGCCAAATTATTTTTTCCTTGCCGTCCATGAATGGCCCGACGTGAATGATCGCCATAGTCACTCTCCTCATCAGTAGTATGAGGGTTTGCCCGATCACGGAGACACATCTGAGAGATTTGAGTTCAAGGGACGTTGCCCCTGGTCCATGGCTTAGACTCAAAGGACCTCGCACAGATTCACGAAGGTCAAAACCCTCTGTGCCAATAATGGTGAGACACTTCTTCCCGGCTAAATTAGAGTAGAGGGCGAGAAGCTGGATTACAGAATGATAGAAAACAGAAGCGACAAGAAACTGAGGATTTTGGAAACCTCGGAGCGGAGGGGAGAGGTCTCCAAAATCGCTGCGGGACGGACCGAGCCCGAGAAGGCGTTGCCGCGACCCGACCCGGAAGTTCCTGCCAAGGCAACCCGTCGCCGGTTTTCAGCCCGCTATAAGCTCCGGGTCCTGGAGCAGGCCGATGGCTGCGAAGAGTCGGGCGAAGTGGGAGCATTACTGCGCCGAGAAGGACTTTACTGGTCGAATCTGCAGACCTGGCGACGCCAACGCGAGCACGGAACGCTGCAGGCATTGACCCCTCGCAAGCGGGGACGAAAGGCAAAGCCGGTCAATCCTCTGGATCATCAACTGAGGCAAGTGGAGGCTGAGAATCGGAAGCTGAAACGCAAGCTCGAGAAGTTTGAAGCCATGCTGGATCTCCAAAAAAAAGTCTCGCAACTGTTGGGAATCTCTCTGGCGAGCAGCGAAGAGAACGGAGACGAGAGCTGATGGACGAAGCTTTGCGATTCTCACAATCCCACGGAGTCCGTGCCGGCTGTCAGGCTCTGGATCTGCCGCCATCGAGTCTGTATCGGGAGAAACTTCGGCGCGAACGGCCGGCGCTGGATCCTCGGCCTCGGGCCGCATCCCCACGCGCCTTGAGCCCGCCCGAAAGGGAAGCCGTTGTGGAGGTCCTGCACAGCCGACAGTTTATCGACAAAGCTCCTGCCGCCGTATGGGCGGAGCTGCTGGACGAAGGGCGATACTTGTGCTCGATTCGAACCATGTACCGCATTCTGGCCAAACGTCTGGAAGTTAGAGAACGCCGTCGCCAGCGCCGCCATCCCCAATACTCCAAGCCGGAACTTCTGGCCACCGGCCCGAACCAATGCTGGTCGTGGGACATCACCAAGCTGAAGGGGCCCGTCAAATGGAGCTATTACTACCTCTACGTGATCCTGGACATCTTCAGCCGCTATGTGGTGGGCTGGATGGTGGCCACCCAGGAAAGCTCCCGCCTGGCCAAGGTCTTGATCGCCCAGAGCTACTCCAAGCAGGAGATCGTAGCGGGTGGTCTCACCCTGCATGCCGATCGTGGCTCGTCGATGAGTTCCAAAGCACTGGCCTTGCTACTGGCCGATCTGGGAGTCACCAAGTCTCACTCTCGGCCTCATGTCTGTGACGACAATCCCTACTCGGAATCCCAATTCAAGACCCTCAAGTACCGTCCCGAATTCCCGGCTCGTTTCGGCACCATTCAGCAAGCCAGAGACTTTTGTCGGGATTTCTTCGATTGGTATAACCGCGACCATCGCCATTCGGGTATCGGCCTGCACACTCCCGCGGATGTGCACTACCTCACCGCCATCACCACCCGTCGCGATCGATCCCAAACATTGGAGGCCGCCCATGCACTCTTCCCGGAGAGATTTCCCAACGGCAAACCCGTTCCTCCTCCTCTTCCCGAGGCGGTCTGGATCAACCCTCCCGAAAAGGAGAACTTTTGAGATGAAACTACAGTAATTTATTCACCAAAGTGTCTCAAAGTTGTTGACACGTTCCGAAAGGATCAGGCCTGGAATTGGCAACCAGAGCCTTGGTCAACACACCATCTTCGTTGCAAGGGTGAAGATTAGCGGCCTCTGGGTTGAGGCTCAGACACGAAGCTCTTCAGTTCCCGTTCGAGTCTCTCGTGTATTTCGTGGTTCTCTCAGCCGTTCCTACTTCGGCCCGGTATAGAACTGCGTCCGCGGGAACTGTTCGCACAGCAGTCCGCCGTCGACGATGATGTGCTGCCCGCTGATGTAGGCGCTGGCCTCGCTTGCTAGGAACACGACCGTGCCGGCGATGTCCTTCGGCGCGCCGAGTTTGTTCTGCAGCGGGATGTGCTCCTTCGCGTAGTCCCAGAACTCCGGCTTCAACGGGAAGTCGAGCCCGATCTCCGTCTCGATCAGACCCGGCGCGACACTGTTCACGGTGATGTCGTGCGGGCCGAGTTCAATGGCGAACGACTTCGTGAGCATCTCCATCGCCCCTTTGCTGGCGTTGTAGGTCGAGAGCAGCGCTTCCCCGACGAACCCGTTCGTGCTGGTGATGTTGATGATCCCACCGCCTTTGCCGCGCTCGATCATTCGCTTCGACACGATCTGCGATAGGAAGAAAGGACCCATCATGTTGACACGGAGTGTCTGCTCGAACTGCTCGCGTTCGACGAGATGATCGGCACGACGTCGGCGATGGCGGCATTGTTAACGAGAATGTCGATCGGACCAAGTGCCTCGACGACCTTCTCCACAGTGCCGGCGAGGCCATCGACTTCGCTGACGTCCTGCTGGACGGCGAATGCCTTCGAGCCCATGCCGAGAATCTGTACGACGATGTCCTCGGCCTCTTTCTGCTAGCTGCGGAACATCACGCCGAGCTTGGCCCCGGCCTTGCCCAGCGCCAGCGCGATGCCCGCACCGATCCCGCGCGACCCGCCGGCCACGGCGCCGTCTTGCCTTTCAAAGAAAACATGTCCACGTGAGGCCCCTCCCTAAAGATTTGCATTTTGAGTACGAGAGCACGGTGGGTGACCATGCTACTCAACGCGTCTGCGCGCCTCAAGCGGTTAAGCAACTGTTTTTCTGTAATTTCCTTTAGGGCCTGTAGGGAAGGATTCCTCCAGTTGTTTTTTCCAGCCGGCCAGGTTCAGGTATTGCCGGCCGGTTAACCACTCCTCGTGTATCTCTGCAAGCACAGCCGAGATGAGCCGCAACGCCGACGCTTCGTTGGGAAAGATTCCCACCACTCGGGTTCGTCTTCGGATCTCCCGGTTCAGTCTCTCCAGTCCGTTAATGGTTCGGATCCTTCGCCACCAGCTCCTCGGAAAATCGAACACCGTGAGCCCTTCATCCACGTTGTCTTCCAGCCAGCTCACAAACTCCGGTGCACTCTTTTCGAACTTCTTGATCACCTTCCCCTTGAGCTCCTCGGCATCCTCCCGAGACGGCGCGTTGAAGATGTCTCGCAGGGCCTGGGCAATCCGCTGCCGGTCTTGCCTGCGACGAGCATATTGCTGGGCATTCTGGCTCAGATGAAACTGGCAACGGTTCCAGGGCACTGACGGATAGACCGCTCGCCTGGCCGCTTTCAATCCTGAATGATCATCGCTGACAAACAGCTCGACTCCTTTCAAACCTCGCTTTTGCAGCTCCGCCATAAACTCTCGCCAGTGTACTTCTGCTTCGCTTAGCCTGGCGCTCAGACCCAACACCTCTCGCGTTCCGAAACGATTGACTCCAAGGGCTTTCAGGATGGCCACGTCCTGTACTCTGCCGCCCTTTCGAACCTTCTCGTAGTGGGCATCCAGGTACACGATCGGATACTCTCCCAGCTCCCGGTTTCGAAACTCTTCCAGCTCTTCGTCCAGCATCCCGGCCACTCTCGAGACCTGGGTGGCCGAGATCTCCAGACCACACAACTGCTCGGTAACCTCGGTAACCTTTCTGGTCGAGACTCCCATCACGTACATCTCGGCGATGGCCAGTTTCAATGCCTTCTCCGAACGGCAGCCCCTCTCCAGCGACTTGGGATAAAAACTCAACCCGCGCACTTGGGGAATCTCCAAGCGCAGCTCTCCCACTCGAGTCTGAATCCGCTTGCCTTTGAATCCGTTTCGGTAGCCTCGGCGGCTGGCTGTTCTCTCGTAGGCCTCTGCTCCCAAAAACTCGCTTCTCTCCACCTGCATAGCCACATTGAACAACTTCTCCAGGATCCCTCGAAAGGCTTCTGTCCCTTCCTCGATCAACTCCTCCAAAATCTCCCGTGGTACTCTCTTTTCCAGGTCTGGGTTCAATTGATTCTCCTTTCCAGATTGTCGTTCTGTTTTTGGAGAATCCTGTCCCAGACCTCTGTCTTTCCGACCCAGGTCTGACCAGAATTTACAGAAAAGAAGTTACGCTACTCCTCAAGCCCATTGCTGAGCGAGGGCATGCACGGTCAATGCGTTCGCCAGCAGGCAAAGCATATATCAGAATTACCTTTCCGCGCGTGAGCGAAAAAAACGCAAGGCATGAAAAGCCTCCACCACGGGCATGGTGCTGGTTCCCAATCTGGCAGCAATACCACGCTGCACTAGCCCGGATTATGCAAGAACCGTAATCCGCTGTTGAAAAAAGGCTCGAGAAGTGGCCCAACTCGGAAGCGGGCAGTTGTGACAGGCGGATTTGCGAAGAATATCGGTTGGCGAGGCGTTTGAGTGGTTGGGGGAGTGAATTTCAGACAGATCTGGGCCTGGATGAGTGTCGGAAGCGGTTTTTCGGGGAACTGGGAGAAGCTAGCTGGAGTTCAGGCGACTCAAGACGAGGTGAAAGAGGGGTTGTTCGGGAAAGGCTGAGGAAAGATGGACCCAGATGCGTCGAGTGGTTTGTCGGATCCGGGCCCCGATCTTGAGGACACGACGACGTAAGGTTTCGATTTCGAGCTTGTGCCAGGGGGTTCCGTGCAGATAGTCGCGCAGGCGCACGAACATCTGGTAAGCCAGTGCATGCAGGAGGAGTCGAAACTGGTTGGCCAGGAATCGATGACAGCTGAGTCGGTCCATGCTCAGATGATTCTTAAAGGCCTTGATGAAGTTCTCGGTCTGCCCTCGGTCGGTGTAGTGGTCATAAAGTGATTGGGAGCAGAGATCGTCCCGGTTGGTGACCACAAAGCGACGATTGATCCCGCGCTGATCGACCTCCACTTTGACAATGACGCGACGGGATCGATCCCAGCTCTTGGCTCGATAAAGAAACTCGTCAAACTGACGCTGTTTTTCCTCCCGCTCAACGAACTGCAGCCGAGTCGAATCCAGCAGGGGCTCGACCACTCGCTGCAGGCGAGGGTTGCGACTTAACCCAATGACATATTGGAGTTGATTCTCTTCACCTTCACAGAACTCGTAGAGCCGAGGCGTGGCAAAGCCGCTGTCGGCCCGAATCTCAATCTCGACATCCGTCCCCACTGCTTGTCGGATGGCCTCCACGACGCGCTTCAGAATGGGCACGATGTGAGAGGCAGCCCCCTTGTTGCCAGGTCTCAACACGGCACAGACCAGGTCTCCCGTGGCGGCATCGAAGATCAGCAAAGGATGCAGAATGTGGTTTCGGTAATACCCGTGGTAGAAGGCGAACTCCTGTTGGCCGTGAGTGTGGTCGTCGGTACTGTCCAGATCCAGGATGATCTTGGCGGGACGTCTCTTCTTCAGGGAGCGCACATAACGGCGTAGCAGCCACCGGCTCAGACGCATCAGATCCTTCTTGGTGACGGAGTTCTCCAAGCGGGAGAAAGTCGGCTGGGTGGCCAAATCGGGATCGCTCTCGGGCAACTGATCACAGACTGTCTTGAGCATCGGATCCGAGCGCAGCGTATCGGCGTCATTACAGTCTTCGTAGCCGGCCACGATCTGCAACACTCGTTGTCGGATCAACTTCAACAGGTCATGACGAATGTAGCGTCGGTCCCGGCTTTCCGCAATACACGAACTGAAGCCCTCGCACAATCGATGTTGCCGATCCAGCGATCCAAACAACAACCATCCTGCGTCGGAAGTGAGGCTCCCCCCATCAAAACGAGCTGTGATGTCTCTGTGGCTGTGAAATGGCAGGGTATTCTGGCAGACTGTTTTCAACATAGCCGTAGCTCCTGTTTAGGGTTGTTTTTATGTAAACCCTTTTATATCAGAGAGCTACGGCTTTTTTTCTGGACCCAAATCTCACTCGGATTCAGATCTCTTGCATAATCCGGGCTAGGTTCGTATCAACCCCTCCTCAAACACGTTGCAGGGGTGAGCTGGCTTCTCGAGGGGGAGCAGCTTCTCCATCTGGATCTCGAAGCGCGTTCCTCCGGACCCGGTGCAGGTCCGCTTTCCCGCCGCCGCCTGCAATTCACTCTCTTTCTCCCCAATCTTCAGCGCTCTCTCTTTGCCCACTGATGGGGCGCAATTGCTCTCGACGTGAGAACAGAAATGGGCTGATTCTGATCGCGACCCTCCTCTTGCTGCTACCGTTGACACTTCTCTTGCTGGTGGCCCACGAGCGAGTCGCTCACCGGGTCTGGGTCGGCCGCGACCTGGAGCGGCAGCTCTACAGCCTTACCCTGGCAGCCAACGGAGTCGAGCTGGTTCGGGCTCTCCTGCCGGCGCTGAATCTGGGTGAGATGCTCTCTGCAGCCCAGTCCAGCTCTGGGAATCGGAATCCAGTTCCCACATCGGTTGCCCTCTCTACCCGACTCTCCGAGCTCGATTCAATTTACTCTTCGCCGTCAGTCACGGAGCCCAACAGCTGCTGTGGCACCTTTACAGCCGTCAATCATGGTCGAGTGATCTATCGCCTGACCAACAATCCCGAAGAGGGCACCGGTGGTGAGGGAGATGGCATTGTCATCCTGCGCAGTATGGGAGTCGTCCAGGCCCAGCCCTGGCGTATTCTTCCCGGAGTGCTCAACTGCGTGACGGTCGTTGAGGCACGCTTCAGGCAGGAGAGGATCTTCGACCTGCCGGCGGCCATCCTGCTGCTAGGCGCATCCGGTCGCTTCAACTGGTCTGGCGACCGGTTTCGAGTAGTGGGCGGGGAGGCACCAGCCATCGCAGTTGTCTCCACGACCGCCTCCACCTTGACAGATCAGGTGGCCGAGTCTCTGCAGGGGCATGAGGCCAGGCTGGTTACGTCTCAAGCAGGTGTCGAAGACGTTACGGAGACCTATGAAAGCTCGACGGACCTCGCCAGGACTCTTAGTGCCGATTTCTGGTCCCATTTCCTGGAGTCGCTTCCCGAGTTTGTCTTCGAATCGGGCGGCCGCGGCCTTCACTACTTTGCGGATGGGGGCACGTTGAGTCAGCCTTTGGATGGCATTCTGATTGCCCGTGGCCCGCTTGTTCTGGCCGGACAGGCCAAGGTGACCGGTCTGCTGATTCACCTCGGAAACGGTGCACTCGAATTGAAGGACCAGACCGGAATTGTAGGGGGGCTCTGGGTCTCGGACCCCGATCATCTAATAGAGCCGGCCTCGACGCCCATTGAGCTGACACTGGGCGATGAAGCGGAAGTCGTCTACGACCGCGAACAGATTGAGAGAGCTCTGTGGCTCTTTCCGCCCACACAACTCGGCTGGAGGATCATTTCACCGGAGATGGATGGAGAATGACTCCACCTTCCAGATTCCAAGACACGAAGAGGGAGGTGTGAGGAAGAGGGAGGCGGGCTCGGGGTGGCGAACGTTTAGACCGGCCGAGAGCCACCCCGAGTCCGCCTCCCTCTTTCTGACTTCTCGGTTTCAAGGATCAGCGAGTGGGAGGGGCCTCGGCCCTCGGGAGCGCTCCCGGGCCGGTCTAAACGGTCGCCGCCCCCGAGGGCCGAGGCCCCTCCCACTCTATCTGTCGGTCACCATGGTATATCCCCCACCTGGGCGGCTGATTTACCAAGGTAATTCCCCCACCCTTTCACCAGGGTAATTCCCCCACCTGATCATTTCGTGACAGAGGCCAGGGCCATCTTTCTGCGGAACCCCAACAAGGATTTCCGCAGGAGGAAGAATGGCCAGAAGGAACGTGAGGATGGAAGAGTACCTGGAGTTGGTTTACCAATGGCACCGAGGACGGAGTATCCGCCAGATCCGAGACTCGTTGCAGATCTCGCGCAAGACGATTGGCAAGTATCTGCGGCTTTTCATGGCCAGAGGCTTGAGCCGAGAGAAGCCGCTGCCGCCACAGGAGGAGCTGGCCCGGATGGTGGCCTCGGTGGTCCAGGTGGCGGTTTTCGAACAACCGGCCCGGGAGCGGATCCGCCTCTACCACCAGCAGATCCAGGAGTGGCTTGAGCAGCCTGATATGACCATTCAGCAGGTACAGCGGCTGCTCGAGGAGCAGCACGAGTTGAAGGTCAGCTACATGAGCGTCTACCGCTATGTGCGCAGCCACATCGTGCCGCTTTGCAAGCCGGTGACGGTACGGATGCATTCGCCGGCCGGAGAGCATTATGGAAAGCCGGAAGTTATGTTGAGTTGCCCTCTCCCTTCCTTATTTTTCCGGTAGGCATTGACCAGTCACTTTACATAATTCCTCTCCAAGGCTGCCCAACGAAGAGGCAGACCTAAAAGGAGGAATCTATGTTGAGAGAGAGATTACGCAAGGACTATCGGGAATGTTACGAACGTTCAGCCCATCGAGAGCGGATCAGGCTGCTGGCAAACAAGCTCCACGATTTGGAGTACTTGGATGTGGTCGTCGTCGATCACGTCCATGAATGGCTGCGATTCACAGAACACTGCGGTCAGCTCGGAATCCAGATCCCATTCAGGGTGCGATCACCTGTGGTGGATGCCTATGTCCAGCAGCGTCTGCCCGGAGGCAGCGCCAGTCGTCACCGCTTCATTCGAGCTTCGATCCGCATCTTCATCGAGGCTGACGAGAACGGCGATTTTCGGCGGAAACTCCGAACGCGAACCGAACCGGGAGGCAATCTGTTTGAGAACTGGGCTGTCCCTTACCTCGCATTCTTGAAGGAGCATCGGTGCGTTTCCGAGAAGACCCTTCGAAGAGGAGCTCTTGCGCTGGGCCGATTCATGGAGTTCCTGGAAAGCGGGGGCATCGGGGACCTGAAACAACTGACAGCCGCTCATGTCCACGACTTTTGCAGCCGGCGGCCCGACCACCACAAGCCCATCACGTGGAGCGGATATGTGGGGTACGTTCGGCGTCTTCTGAAGCATGCCTTCGCCCAAGGGATGCTGCCCCGAGACCTGTCCGCCGCGGCAGCAGGATGCAGGCAGTACCGGGACAGCGGCCTGCACGACGTTCTGTGCGAAGCCGAGGTCGAGAGGCTGTTGAGTTCCACGGATCGCTCTTCGGGCATCGGGCGACGAGACTACGCCCTGCTTTTGCTGGCTGCGCGCTACGGCCTGCGACCGGCGGACATACGCGGGATGCAACTCGAAGACATCCGCTGGCGCGAAGGCGCCATCGTCATCCAGCAGTCAAAGACGGGCAGGAAGTTGACGTTGCCCCTCCTCCAGGACGTGTCGGAGGCCCTGATCTCCTACCTGCGAAATGGCCGGCCGCCGACCAAAGCGCGCAATGTCTTCGTCCGCCACAGGGTGCCCTTTGAGCCGTACGGGGTCAACAACAACTTCTCCAGTATCGCCCGAAAGGCCATGAGAAACGCGGGCCTGCAGGGACGGCCCGGGCGCAAGGGCCTGTATCTGTTGCGCCACACTCTGGCCACACGTCTGCTGGACGCCGAAGTTCCCGTCAAAACGATCGGCGATGTTCTGGGCCACGCCTCGGCGGACTCGACGCTGGGCTACATGAAAGTCGATGTTCGCCACCTGCGAGCAGCGGCCATTTCCATTGCGGAGGTGCTGCAATGAACAAACAAGTAGAACCGTTCGCTTCGCCGTTAGCAGGGCAGATCAGACGCTTTCTTCGACTCAAGCGCGCGCGAGGATGCCGGTATAAAGAAGAAGAGCGGATGCTGCACGACCTGGATCGGGTTTTGGCGCGCCGTCTTCCGAAACGAGATCCTGTCATGACCGATGAGATCAACCGAGCCTATCTGGCCCGCAGAGGAAACGAGTCGGAGACGACGCGAGGGAATCGGCTGAGCCTCATTCGTGAGTTTTGCAAGTTCCTGGCGCTGGAAGATCCCCGCACTTCGATTCCCCCCACGCGCTATCTCGGCATCCGGCGCCGCCCGTTTGTGCCCCGGGTCTTGACCCTCGAAGAAGGACGCCAGTTTTTGCAAGCGTGTCTCGATTTGCCCAGCGGGCGCTGTTCACCCCTGAGCGGAATGGTCCATGGCACAGCCCTCATGCTCCTTTATCTCAGCGGCTTGAGGTTGGGAGAAGCGCTGTCCCTGAACCTGGAAGACGTGGATGAGGCTGGGGGCGTCTTGATTGTCCGGCGGGCCAAGTTCGGAAAGTCGAGGCTGGTTCCCATGGCCGATGATCTCACCGATCGAATGCGCCAATGCCGATCCTTTGTCGAGGGCCACCTCGGACTCCGCGCTCCAACCGCCTGTTTTTTCCCGGGTCCGAGGGGACAAAGATGTTCCGCGGACGTCATTCGAGCTTCATTCCGCAGAGCCCTGGCCCGGGCTGAGATCCCCTACTTGGGCCCAGGCAAGGGTCCTCGCCTGCATGATCTTCGCCACGGATTTGCGGTGCATCGGATGATCCTCTGGTACCGGCAAGGGGCGGATCTGAACGCCCGGCTGCCCATTCTTGCCACCTATCTGGGCCATGTCGGCTTGACCAGTTCGCAACGGTATTTGCGTGTGACTGAGGATCTGGTGGGAGAAGTGACCCGTCGTTATCAGCTTCGCTTTGGGAGCCTGATTCGGGAAAGGAGCGCTTCATGACCTTTGAACTTTCAACCCTGGTAACAGATTTTTTCGTGGTCCACCTCGCCGCCGAGCGCAACGCTAGTCAACACACCGTATATGCGTATCGCGACACGATGAAGCTGCTGCTTCGCTTTGCCGCCGCCGACCGCAAACGCACTATCGATCGGCTCACTCTTGAGGATCTCTCCGCGGAGGTGGTTTTGCGGTTCCTCAGCGACCTGGAGAGCCGAAGGCGCAACTCGATCAGCACTCGCAACGCCCGCTTGGCGGCCATCCATTCCTTTTACCGCTACGTCCTCAGCCGAGAACCCGCCTCCGCCTCCTTATGCCATCGGGTTCTGGCAATACCGTTCAAGCGGACCCTGCGGTCCACGCCGGGCTATCTCAATAGGCAGCAGATCGAGCGTCTCTTCAACCGGATCGACCGTTCCACCCCGGCAGGGGAACGGGACTATGTCTTGCTGGTGCTTCTCTACGACACCGGAGCACGGGTCCAGGAAGGGCTGGACATGAAGCCGCGCGACTTCCAGCTGACGAGTCCAGCGTTTGTTCGCGTGACCGGCAAGGGCGGCAGACAGCGTCTCTGCCCTCTGCTTCCGCAGACTGCCCGGCTCGTGGCTCGATTCTTGAAAGAGCACGGCCGCCCCCTCCATGACGACGGCTCTTTGTTCAGGAACCGCTCCGGGCGAAAACTTTCTCGGCATGGAGTCCGCTACGTCCTGAGAAAATATTCCGGCAGCGCCGGCAACTCCGATTTGACTCAGTGCTCCTTGAGTCCGCATACGTTGCGGCACAGCAAGGCGATGCATCTTCTTCAATCCGGCGTGGCCCTCGTCACGATCAAGGACGTGCTGGGCCACGCGGACATCAAATCAACCCAAGTCTATGTGGAGGCCGACCTTGAAATGAAAAGGAAAGCGTTGGAGCGGCTCGGCCCGTCTTCCGGCCGGCGTCGAAAGGCCCGGATCGCTCCCACTCTCCTCACATGGCTTGAATCGTTGTAGGCAGAAATTATGCAAAGTTGGGAATGATGATCTGTTGGGAAAACCTTGTGTCCTCGCGCTTCGTCACCAGACTACTCAACATAACTTCCGGCTTTCCATAATGCTCTTTATGTTGAGCTCAACATAAAGAGCAGGGCCAGGTCGACTTCGGCTATGCCGGGCTGATGCAAGATCCGGAAACCGGCAAACGGCGCAAGACCTGGGTCTTTATCATGATCTTGAGCTACAGCCGCCACCGCTTCGGGCGCTTTGTGTTTGGTCAGGACAGCCCCACTTGGCTGGACTGTCACATGCGTGCTTTTTCCTTTTTTCGAGGCTGTCCAAGATTGCTTGTCCTGGACAATCTGAAAGACGGTGTGCTGAAGCCCGATCTGTACGATCCGACGCTCAACCCGGCCTACGCCGAACTGGAAAGACACTATGGATTCGTGGCCGACCCGGCAAAAGTGCAGATGGCTCGCCACAAAGGGAAAGTGGAGAGATGTGTGCCGGTGGTGCGTCAGCAGATCCTGGCGGGGCGTCGTTTTCGGGATATCGAGGAGGCCAACGAGAAAGCTCTGGAGTGGTGTCTCAAGGAAGTCGGTCTGCGAGAGCATGGCACCACCCATCGCAAACCCTATGAGGTGTTTGTTGGAGAAGAAGCCGAGCTGCTGCTGCCCCTGCCCGATCAACCCTACGAAGCGCCTCAGTGGAAACAATGCACCGTGCATTGGGACTGCCATCTGATCCTGGACAAGTGCTACTACTCGGTCCCCTATCCCTACCGGGGAGAGAAGCTGTGGGTGCGGGCCGACCTGAAGCTGGTGCGGGTGTATCGGAACCATCAGTTGATCAAGACCCACGTGCGGGTCTTCGAACCGGGAAGCTGGCAGACCCAAACGGCCGACTATCCTCCCGACAAGCGGATCTATCTGGAGCAGACTCCCGAGTGGTGCCGGCGCCGGTCCGACGAGCTGGGGCCCGAAGTGGGCCGCTACGTGCGGCGCATCTTGGGCGATCACGCCATGCGCAACCTGAGAAAGGCCCAGGCCGTGCTGCGGCTGGCCGAGTCCCACCCAGCGGCTACTCTGGATCAGGCCTGCCGGCGGGCCTTGCGCTTTGACAATGTCCGCTTTGCTTCTCTGAAGCAGATTCTGGCGAAAGGCTTGTTCCGACAGCCCTTACCTCCTCGTAGACCCCCCAGTCCGGCGGCCTCAGCTTGTCGATTTGCCCGTCCCCAGGATTACTTCGTGCACCGACAGGAGGTCTCATGAGTCACTATCAACATCTGCTCGACCAGCTCAAGCAACTGCGATTGGGAGGATTGTTGGACACTCTGGAAGTGCGGCTCAAGGAGGCCGAAAAACGACAACTGGCCTACGTCGACTTTCTGACTCTGCTGATTCAGGATGAGCTGGAGCGTCGCTCCCAGACCAAGTTTGCGCGCCGGCTCAAGAAAGCCTGCTTTGCCGAGATCAAGACCCTCGAAGAGTTCGATTTTGGCTTTAACCCGAACATCAAGCGGCGCCGCATCTATGACCTGGCCACCTGCCGCTTTCTGGAAAACAAAGAAAACATCTGCCTGTGCGGGCCGGTGGGTGTGGGCAAGAGTCACATCGCCCTGGCTCTGGGACACGAGGCGGTACGCCGCGGTCATGACGTGCGCTACATCCAGGCTCCGCGCCTGTTCCGTACTCTGGAAGCGGCCCGGGCCGATCTCTCCCGCGATCGCCGCATCCAGCACTACTGCGGCTATGATTTTTTGATCATTGACGACTTTGGGCTCAAGCCCCTGACCGAGGAGCAGGCCGACGATCTGTACGACATCGTTTACGAGCGCTATCAGAAAGGCTCGCTGATGCTGACCAGTAATCGCAGCCTGGAGGAGTGGATGGCGCTGTTTGGCGACCCCATCCAGGCCAACTCGCTGCTGGACCGGCTCTGCCACAACGCTCACCAGCTGGAGTGGGAGGGCGAGTCTTACCGGAGGCGAAAACGACCCGTCAAAGGATCCCCCCAAAAGGAGGTTTCGCCATGAGCCGTTTGAAGATTAAAGGCGACAACGGCTGGTTTGCCGCCGCCGCCGGCTGG
>CBDAPI010000011.1:0-115000 GCA_965198355.1 Acidobacteriota bacterium | reverse complement strand
GACAAGGCCGATCCCTGCAATGGCTCTCCGGGTCTGAGCGCTGAGCAAGTTGTGCGTTGTGCTGTGATTAAGAATTGGCACGGATTGTCCTATGAAAAGCTGGCCTTTCATGTGGACGACTCGGCGAGCTTCCGGGCCTTCTGCCGTTTGCCTCTAGGATGGTCTCCAGGCAAGAGCTGTCTTCAAGAGAACATCTCGAGGATTCAAGCTTCGACCTGGCAACGAATCACTCGGGTGTTGGTGGGTTGGGCCAAAGCAGAGGGGTTGGAGAAGGGCCGCAAGATCCGGGTCGATGCCACAGCTGTCGAGAGCGACATCCGCCATCCCTTGGACTCTCAGCTTTTGTACGATTCGGTGCGTAAGGTGACAGCCCTGTTGGGGAAGTTGGCTGAGCACTACCCGGTGGTCTACCACAATCATTGTCGGAGGGCCAAGAGGCGAGTGACGAACATCCGCAACAGCCGGGGCCAGAATCGGCGCCAATTCTACCAAGATCTGGTCAAGGTGTCGGGCCAGACCTATGGCTATGGCTGTCAGGCTCTGGAGAGCGCTGCTGGTTGGCAGGGGATCGAATCTGAGGTGATTCTCCAGCAGCTGCGTCACTATCTGGATCTACTGGGACGAGTCATCGATCAGACCGACCGGCGCGTCCTGCAGGGCCAGAAGGTTCCGGCCGCTGAGAAGGTGGTCTCGATCTTTGAGGAGCATAGCGACATTATCCAGACCGGGGGACGCGAGACGGTTTTCGGTCACAAGATCTTTTTGACTTGCGGCAAGACCTCACTGATCGTCGATTGTCTGGTCACGCAAGGCAATCCCGCCGACCAGGCGCAAATGCAGCCGATGCTGGAGCGTCAGCATCAGCTCTACGGGCGCTATCCTCGCCAAGCCAGCTTCGACGGGGGATTTGCCACTCAGAACAATCTGAGGTGGGCCAAGAAGCAAGGAATCCAGGACGTGGCCTTTGCCAAAAAGGCAGGGCTGAAGGTCACCGATATGGTGCGCTCCAGCTGGGTTTACAAGCAGTTGAGGCGCTTTCGGGCTGGAATCGAAGGCTGTATCTCGATGCTCAAACGGGTCTTCGGAGCGGATCGTTACACCTGGAAGGGATGGGAGCACTTCCAGCAGTATGTGCATCTCTCGGTGCTCAGTTTCAATCTGTTGGTGTTGGCCCGGCTACGGTTGTAAACGAGTCGCTGGACGCCATAATGGAGGGGGGTTTTGAGGGTGAGGTGTTTGTCGAAAACTGCATCTGGAGCACTCGGCCGCCCGATCCCTGCTGTCGGCCGATACTGTCCCCCATGAACCGTTGTATCTGGTATAAAAAACAACCCTTTAGGAAGCTTAAATAATGGGTTTCCGGATGGGAAGTAAGTATCCCCCGGCAAAGCCGGGGGCTTTAATCTTGTGAGCCGCTCAAAGCGGACTTGACGTTGCCGCTACCGCGGCCACTTGTGCCACCTACAGGTGGCTTGGCTACAGCAGCCTGAGCTGATCCTGGCGACGATCTTCTGCTTCTTGCCGCCGGATATACTCACGAATCACTTTCTCATCCCGACCCACCGTCGATACGAAGTATCCGCGAGCCCAGAAGTGCTGTCCAACAAAGTTACGCCGACTCTCTGAAAAGTTCCTCGCAATGTGGATGGCGCTTTTCCCTTTGATGTACCCGATCACCTGCGCCACAGAAAACTTTGGCGGAATCGAGATCATCACGTGCACGTGATCCGGCAGCAGGTGGCCCTCTTCAATCAAGCTTTCCTTCTGCCCAGCCAACCGTCGCAGCACCTGACCGAGATGTCTGCGCAGCTCCCCATAAATCAACTTCTTGCGGTACTTGGGGATGAACACCACATGGTACTTACACTCCCATTTTGTATGCTGTAAGCTCTGGTAGTTACTCATAAAACTCCTTTTCGTGATGCTTTGCTCGGCTCACGGAAGGGAGTTTTTTCACCTATTCCCGGAACTGTCAAACTCTGGCTGCCTCCCCGGCAGAGCCGGGGGGACTCCTTACGGGTCTAGCTAATCGGACGCGGGCCCCTCCTGGGACATCCCGTAGGACTTTCCCTAATGCAATCTCTTGCACCAGGCTTATGCGGTATTAGCACCAGTTTCCTCGTGTTATCCCCCTTCCCAGGGCAGGTTACCCACGCGTTACTCACCCGTTCGCCACTCTACTCATCCCCCGAAGGAGATTTTCTCGTTCGACTTGCATGTGTTAGGCACGCCGCCAGCGTTGATTCTGAGCCAGGATCAAACTCTCAAATTGATCTCTGGACCATGCTGTCTGGTTGTCAAAGAACGTTGCTCAGAGCGGCCCCGAAGGGACTCTCTCGCAAACCGCTTATTCTAACTCCTCTTCCCCTCCCCGTGCAACCTTGCTTCCAGGTTCTGGGTTCTGGGTTCTGGGGTACTGACCGGGTACATCCTTTACAAAACAAACCGGGTACATGGTTTACACATTGGAGTTAGAGCATAGGGCAGGAAAGGAGAGGCCCTATGCCCTGGCTGGAGACCGTTTAAATCCTCCCGGGAGCAGCCCGGAGCGCGCCTCCCACTTTCAGTAGCGCCAGACGTGGAACGTCGGAACCTCGGAACGCTATAATCGGCCCAAGATGACTTTCTCGCGCTACGATCTCCCGGAGAAACCCGGTACCTGGCTTTCCGAGGACCGCTTCAGGCAAACCGAGATCGCTACCAATTTCAAACAGATCAGCTGCCGACGCTGCGGACTGGCAGCGATTTACAAGTACCGGGTTAAACAGATCCGGAGAAAAGCAGAGATAGAAACTTCAGAAGAGCAGGAGGTCCGGGACGATCATCTACTCCTTTGGAACTCGATTCCGCGATTTGCAGAAATCCCCGAGACGATCCGCTGCAAGCAGTGCAGCGAGGTCCTGCCCCAGGAAACCCTCTGTATCTACTGATAATCTAAAATACCGTTGTTTTACAGTACTTAAGATCTAGTTACTTGACTGATCACCTGAGATAGTGAGCTCAGGAGTGTCGGATTCTGAAGTGTTTGGCTCTGAAGAGTCAGACGCGGGTGGAATGAACGCATCAAAGTACTTCTCAACAATCGAATCGGGTTGCCAGCGGTCCGGCTGCCGTTCTCGGCCGCTTAGATCGACTTCCAGGCGCCCTGGCTTCTGGCTGCTGAGAGCCTGCTCGTCTCCCAGGTGCTCCTGCCACTCCTCCATCAGGATTGTCATCCGGGCGATTCTGTCGGCCTGAGCGGGATCGTCTGCCAGGTTGAGGATCTCGTACGGATCCTGCTCCAAGTTGAAGAGTTGCCGGTGGTTGACCTGCGGATACACGATCAGCTTCCAGCTGTCACGGCGGACGGCCCGCATGCTGTCGGTAAAGGAGAGGAACAGGGCCTCGCGCACAGAATCGCTCTCACCTCTCCAGATCGGAGCCAGATCCCTTCCGTCGAGGGGCGAAGGCAGGGCGCCGCCTGCCAGGTTCAGGACGGTTGGGAAAATGTCGAGCAGATAGGTGAAGCCTTCACTGGACCCCCCTCTGGGAATTCCCGGACCCGCAATGATCAGGGGTGCTCGCATACTGTGCTCATAAAGACTCTGTTTGCCCAGCAGGCCGTGACTCCCCAGGGCCAGGCCGTGATCCGCCGCGAAGACAATGTAGGTATTGTCCGCCTGACCCGAATCTTCCAGAGCTTCCAGGATCCGGCCGATCTGCCCGTCCAGGTGGGTAATCAAGCCGTAGTATTCAGCCAGCTGATCGCTGATCGTCTCTTGAGTACGGGGCCAGGCCGCCAGTTTTTCATCACGGACAACCAGCCAGCCGTTGTCGAACTGATGCTGGGGTTGGAGGTTCGGGGGCAGGGGAGGCCTGGCCTCATAGTAGTGATCGCGGAAAGACTCTGGAGGCTGCCTAGGATCATGTGGGGCCGTAAAGGCTACGTAGGCATAAAACGGCTTGTCCCCGGGGTGGCTCTTCAGGAAGCTGACCGCGGCATCCGCAAACAATTGGCTGGAAAACTTCTCTCCGATTCGTTTGTTGTGCAGCACTCCGTCACTCCCCAGGTCTTCAATCGGAATCCTGGTGTGGTCTGCCATTCCACCGAAGAACACCTTCTTGGCCTGACTGAAGCTGCGCAGAAAAGAAGGCCTGCCGTTGTGCCATTTGCCGGTCGCGAAAGTGGCATATCCCTCTTCTCGGAGAATCTCGGGAAGAGTCTGAACTCCTTCCAGGTCGTTGCGAATCCGGGGATAGGCAAGCCCCGAGTGCATCATCGCCCGACTGGGAATGCAGACTGCACCACTGTTCGAGCCCAGGCAGTAGTTGGAGCGAAAGCTGAAACCCTGGAATGCAAGCCGGTCCAGGTAGGGAGTCTGTATGTATCGGTTGCCGTGCGCGGAAATCGTATCGGCACGCTGATCATCGGCAAGCAGGAACAGAAAGTTCGGTCGGGTGTCGGGCCCCGGTTCCCCTGAGCCGCAGCCGGCTCCCAGGAGACTCCAGAGCACCAGTCCGCCTCCGAGCTTGAGAAGGGTCCCACTCTCCACCGCCTGAAGGCGGTGGATTCGACATGCGACTGAAGTCGCCTAAAGACCTCGCTTCGCTCGCAGGCTGACTACTCAGTGACCCGAAAATCGTCGTCTCGGGTCTCGACATCTTGGGTTTCTATATACTCTGCAACCATCGTATCGTTCACATTCCCAGTCGTCGCCACGAAGTACCCTCGTGCCCAAAGATGTCGTCCCCAAAACTCCTTGCGCAACTTGCGGTGATCTTGCAGTAGATGATGCGACGTTTTCCCTTTGATCGCCTGCATCACTCGGCTCGGCGCCAATCTCGGCGGCACATCCAACAACAAATGCACATGATCGGGTCGCACATGCCCCTTCACGATCTCGATATCCAACGATCGGCAAATCGCGTCAGGTCATGCCTCCTCGCAGAGCCGGCTTGCGGTACTTGGTGATGAACTCGCCGATACACTGCCGAACTGATCTCAGACACCTCCGCAGTGTACCCCCAAGCCTCTCTCGCCTAAAGGCGAGGGGGTTCAGGTGGGACCTTGAGAAGGGTCCCACTCTCCACCGCCTGAAGGCGGTGGATTCGACATGCGACTGAAGTCGCCTCCTCGCTTCGCTCGCAGGCTGACTACTCAGTGACCCGAAAATCGTCGTCTCGGGTCTCGACATCTTGGGTTTCGATATACTCTGCAACCATCGTATCGTTCACATTCCCAGTCGTCGCCACGAAGTACCCTCGTGCCCAAAGATGTCGTCCCCAAAACTCCTTGCGCAACTTGCGGTGATCTTGCAGTAGATGATGCGACGTTTTCCCTTTGATCGCCTGCATCACTCGGCTCGGCGCCAATCTCGGCGGCACATCCAACAACAAATGTACATGATCGGGTCGCACATGCCCCTTCACGATCTCGATATCCAACGATCGGCAAATCTCTCGCGTCAGGTCCCGCACCTCTTTCCCGATCTCTCCTCGCAGAGCCGGCTTGCGGTACTTGGTGATGAACACAAAGTGATATCTCAGCCGATACACTGCATGCGAACTTTTCCGATACTCAGACACCTCCGCAGTGTACCCCCAAGCCTCCTGAAGGCTTCGCCTAAAGGCGAGGGGGTTCACCCATCCCAGAGTGGGACCCTAAGAAAGCGCCGCATTCGATCCTTCCACAGAAACGTTCCTCAGAGTCCAGCTTACAGTGCATCTATAAACTTTCAAGCTCGAGTTGCGCTTTGAAGTCGAAAGGACGGGAAAATACGCGCCCGTCAGAAGCGCAATCCTTCGTGTGTTGAAGAAGGCCGGGGATGACCCGATATCATCCTTCGTTCGGTAGATACAGATCCGCCAGATACGCGGTGACTGCCGTCCAGTGCTCGTCGACCTTCCATTGGTCAGGGTCCGCTCCGCCCACTTGATCCCCTCCGGGTAGTGAGTCAACGCCCGGGTGACCAACCACCGCCAGGGGCGGCGCCGAGAAAGAGGGGGGGTTTTGCGTCTCGCCGGAGACAACCCCCGTAAAGGACGCGCCAGCATTGGTCAAATCAGTTCTCTGCTCAGTTCTCATGTCGCAGGACCTCCGTGTTGTTGTTGGGCCCATCGTGTCGGACATTTTGAGTAAAAACAAAAACAGTCGGACATTGACATATAGATCGGCCAAGTTGATATAATTGATCTCAGGATGGACAAGCAGAATCCGATTCCCCCTTATGTCGCCTACCGGACGTTTCGGAACTTTCTGGTGCAGATGGAGAAGCAGGGGCTGCCCGGGAGGATTGATCGGAGTGTTCTTGCGCACAAGTCCGGATCCGTTCAGTCACAACTGTTCCTGGCGATGCGCTTTCTGGGACTGATCCACAAGTCCGGGAAGCCAACAGAGGATCTGAAACGGCTACTCACGGGCGGCCAGAGAGAGCGAATGACCCACTTCAAGAGCCTCCTGGAGCGGTCTTATCCGTTTGTCTTCGGAACTGGTTTCGATGTCGAGACAGCGACGTCTGATCAGACAGAGGAACTTTTTCGACGCACGGGAGCTTCGGGCGAGACTCTACGTCGCTGCATCTCGTTCTTCGTTGCCGCGGCCCGGGAGAGTGGAATCCCGGTTTCGTCCTATATCAAACCTCATCGCGGCAAGAAGTCCCCCGCCCGGAGCTCTCCGCCCGGCGACCCCGCACCAGCAACCACTACTTCCCTGCCCCGCCCGCCTCCCGGCGTGACCCGGAAGGTGGTCCCTCTGAGAGGCGGTGGCGCGCTGACGCTACACCTGGATGTAGACCTCTTCGACCTGGCAGCTACTGACCGCAAACTCATTTTCAGCCTGATCGATCAGATTCGGGCCTTCGAAAAGCAGGACGACTCGAGCTAGAACCCCTTCTTGTGGTGCTCGAACCAGCCCAGGACTCGACTCCTGAGTTCAAGTCGTAGAAATCGTCACCCGGGTATTTGTAGTGAATCTCGTTTGCGAAATCCGCCCCATAGCTGGTGCTTCCCCGCGGATTTGTGTAGACGACAACATAGCCGTGAGCAGTTTCCTGTCGTGAGAGCTCGATGACCCGTACCATCCGCATTGATCAACCACAGGTTCGTGTAGCGCAGGTCGGTCATGATGTCGCTGAAATGCCTGACGTAGACAATGTGGCGACCGTCGGGGGAGATGGTGGGATCGCCGGCGTACTCGAATTCGAAGATGTCCAGGGGCTGGAGGGGTCTGACTTCTGTTTCGGCGGTGAGCACCGCCCTCATGAGCAGACAGGCCGCGGCCAGAAAACAGACGGACTTGGAGCGAAGAATCAACATCATTATTTCTCCTGTGATTTGATGCTCACCATAAAGGAAATCGATTCCAGATTCCAAGTTTCGAGCTGAAGACCCAAGTGGCTGAGGGGTGGTGGTAGAATCCTCCTCATGTCACGACAGAATCGCTCTATCCATCGACGTAGTTTTCTGCAGACTGGCACGGCCGGCGCCGCCGCCGTGGGACTGCGCTCCGTTTTCGCGGCTCAGAAAGAGACTCGTCCGCGCTCTTCTTCTCCCAATATGAGTGATCCCGAATCAATCCGGTCTTTCCTCCGAAACTGGTTTCGTCTTCGCAGTGGGGTCAGGAATCCCCTGCCCGGCGTCTACACTTCCCACGGCATTGAGACCGTCTACCTGATCCGCTGCGGGGATGCCAGCGTGCTCGTGGACACCGGCTTTCAGCACAACTTCCTGGGACACCTCGAGAACTTCAAGGCGGCAGGTCACGATCTGGAACGGGTGGAGGCGGTTCTGACCAGTCACTTTCACGTGGATCACACAGCCGCACTGCGAGACGCGAATCACATCCTGGGCTGCCCTGTCGTGGGCCACAAGAACAATTTGAAGGTGATTGGAGAGGGAGACCTGCTGGCCACCGCTGCCCACATGTGGGCCATACCCGGCTGGCGCTTCTCCTACCAGCCCTATGACATTGACATCGTTGTCGAAGAAGGCGATACCCTGCAGATCGGAGACTCCACCTTTAGTGTTTTCCATCTACCGGGTCACACTCCCGGCTGTGCGGGATACCTCTGGAATGGGCATCTGATTACGGGTGATGTCCTCTTTCCCCCCGGTGCTCTGGGCTGGAACGATGTGCACTGGGGATCCAGCTATCGGGATGCGATCGACACGATGAAGAAGATCGCCTCTCTGAAACCGGACCATCTGCTTCCCAGCCACGGGTTGCCCTTCCCCTGCACTCCGGAAGTGACCGAGGGCGGAAAGGCTTACGCCGAGCACATGCTGGAGAATAACCGGCATGGTCCCATGCTGTTGACCCTCCGCGCCTGCCAGTCCGCCGTGGATCGGGATCCCCGGAAGATTTCACTGTAGACTCGGCGGCTTTCGGCTGCTGAGCAGTGGCTGATGCTCCTGAAGATGTCGTTTCCCTGGTTGGGCATGGTCCCTTACGGAATGACCTGCACGTGGAATCTCTTCAGTCAATCCAAATTGGGCTGGAAATCGCCCGTTGCCCGTCCACCTGGTTGACGATCACATAATAAAAATGCCCTCGGGCATCTGCCTCTTCCCGATAGGAAACGTGGGTGTCCAGTGTGCCGCTCTCCGGAGTCCAGGTGTGAATCGTGCGCCCGTCCTTCTTCAACTGGACGGTGCGAATGGCCTGTTCGCCGTGAACCTTGACCGCGAAAAGTGGTTGCCCGGTGCCCGCGAACTCTTGACCCATTCTGTGCCCGTCGGCGGAGAACTCGAGCAGGATCCGCGCCCCCGTGGTGGCATAGCAACGCCTGGCGAAGATAGCGTCGAAGATGCTCTCCCGGTCGTTGCGTAGCGCCATCACGGCCATCAGCGGGCTTCCCAGCACCGCGTTGCCCCAGGGATAGGACATTCGGTTGCGCAGCCTCGACTGCACGCTGGAGGGGTCGCGATAGCCCACGTCGGGCCGGTCTGCGATGCCGTAGCCGGGTCGTCCATAATGATCGTCACTCGATCCCACGAAGCCCACGCGGTGGCCTCGGCGCAGGAAATCCAGGGCCAGGTCCTCAAACCACCCGGCTTCGGAGATGACTTCCAGGATGGGTGAAAACCGAATATCGTTCCACTGCGGGTTGGCCCGCCGACCTCGAATGCTGGGGAAGGCCAGAACTCTCACACCTCGCTCGTCAGCCAGCCTCTCGAGACGCTTGTAAAGCTGGATAATGTGAGGCGCATCCAGATCACTCCCGCTGTAGAGAAACGGATTTTTCGGTTCGTAGTAGCTGTTGGAACGATAGATCGGCAAACCCGGTTCGCTGTAGATCACATTGTGGTCCCCACCCACATCGTTCATGCCGCTCCACTCGTTGCCGTAGAAAGTCGAGAAACGGGGAGGATCGTGGAATTTGGTCGTGATCTCCTCATTTCTTTCCCAAGCCAGGCCCGGCATCTGGTAGGCATGGTCAGTCAGGGAAAAAAAATCGAGACCGGCAACGTCACGAGCATACCGGTACAGTTCGCCCGGCGAATCCGTTCCATCCGAGATGATGCTGTGGGCGTGAAAATCGCCCCACAGCATCCGTGAACTGAGACCTGTCCTGGTGCGGTGCCCAGGATTGCTGCGCGCCTCCAAGGCGGCATCCGGGTCTCGCACAGTCACGCGAAACGGTCCGGCAGCCGAAGATCGGACGTTCCTGAAAATGTGGATGCCGCGATCGGAGGGCTGAAATGTGTATGTATCAGGGAGATTGGAAAGACCGGCAGACTGCAGCAGGAGTCTGCCCCGGTAGCCTGCCGCCAGGTTACCCTGGTTATCTTCGGCTCTCACTATCACGCGAAAAGACTCCCCGTCCTCCATTGAAGAAGGGATGACAACTCGGAGGCCGACGGCCTGGGAAGGCAGAGTCGCCACGGAAAGGCGCGCTGGAATAGGTTGAAGCTGGGCGTCTGTTGCTCGCCGGAAGAGGGGAAGGAGCGGGGCCTGGGGCCGGGCTATAGACGGGGCGCGGAACCCCGGAGAACCCTGGGAGCGATCTCCGAAGACCAGCGTGATCGTCTCCCCCGGCTGCAGCTCCCCCTCGGTAATCACGGCCGAGGTAATGTGCTGCCACGGAAAGTACTCGTAGAAGTGACGATTGAAGATAGAGAAGTTGTCCGGAGTTTGGAGACGGAGCGTGACCTGGCCGGTGCTGGAAACCGAAGTGTAGTTGGCCGCTCCCGGATCGTAGCTCTGAGCGGCCCACCAGCCGCTCACGTGGCGGGCCGCGACTGCCACCGCACCGCCCCTCGCCAGTCCCTCGGAGCCGGCCCGGAAAACAAACGACCACTGGCCGTAGGAGGAATGCACCACTTCCCGGGGTCCGATCATCTCCAAGGTGACATCCTGCCCGGAGTCGTAACCGGCGAAGGCTCGGGCAAACACCTGCTCATAGTCCGGCCAGAGATCCACTTCCTGACCGCGGGCAGTCATCCAGACCGCCATTGCCAAGACACAGAGAACCGAAAAAGACTTAATGTATTTGGTCACGATATATAATCTATATCCATTTAAACACTACTTGTTTAACTTCAGACATTCCGAATTGAACCCGCTGGCAGCCGGCTAGGTTCGGCACGCCAGCTTGGGTGCCCTAGAATCAAAGCGGTGGAAATCCGCTGAACCCACCGTCCACGTCGATGACGGCACCGTTGATATAACCGGCCTGATCGCTGGTCAGAAAGAGCACCGCGTGAGCGATGTCTTCCGGATCTGCAAACCGGTGCAGCCCGATGCCCTTGGCGACACTCTCGCGGACCTCTTCTGCGCGGTTTCGAAAACGGGGTGTTTCCGTGGCGCCAGGTGAGACAGCATTCACTGTGATCCCGTGCGCGCCCAGCTCTTTGGCCATCGTCCGAGTGAAGGACTCGATCCCGGCATTGGCTGCCGAGTAAGCGGCCCGGGTAGGCATGGCGTGGCGACCCGCAATCGAGGAGATGTTGACGATCCTCCCACTCTGGTGGTGGATCATTCCGGGGCAGGTATAACGGGTACAGTAGAGGGTCCCCACCAGCGTCACCAGTTCCCGATGCATTTCCTCCAGGGAACAGTCGGCAAATGGTACCGGCTCGGCCGAGGCTGCTGCGTTGTTCACCAGGATATCGATCGGACCCAGAGAGGTCGCTGTCTCCCGGACCATTTTTTCCACGGCATCCGAATCCGCCACATCCCCGGCAACTGCGATGGCTCTGGAGCCCCGCTCCGAGAGTTCCCGGCAGGTCCTGGCTGCCGACTCCTCGTGCAAGGCATTCACGGCAACATCGACTCCCGCTCCCGCTAGGGCATGGGCGATGGCGTGGCCAATGCCCTGCCCGGCTCCGGTAACGAGTGCCACTTTCCCCACAACATTCATGTGTTTCAGTCTCCTCTTAGTTGATCGCGAACCACCTCAGCTGCGAGCCGCCGCAGAGAGTTCAGAGCACCCTCGGAGTAAAACGCCACATGGGGCGTCAGAATCACGTTCTCCAATTTCCGTAACGGGTGATCGATGGGCAGCGGCGCCTTCTGGTAAACATCCAGGAGCGCTCCTCCCAACCGCTTCGAGCGGAGCGCGGCGAGCAACTCTTCATCGTCCACGAGTGCCCCCCTGGCTGTGTTCACGAGCACAGCTCCGGGCTTCATCTTTCCAATTCTCTCTCCATTCATGAAGTGCCGGGTCTTCTCGGTCAAGGGCGTGTGCAGAGAAACGTAGTCGGATCGCCCCAGGAGCTCCTCCAGATCAGCAAAGCGAATTCCCAGGCGACCTCCCAACTTCTGATCGGGATGCCCGGTGTAGGCCAGAACCCGCATACCAAGGGCGATCGCGCGACTGGCCACAGCCTTGCTGATAAACCCGAATCCGATCAACCCCAGAGTCTGCTCGGACAGTCGGTGGATGGGCACGAAACCCCAGTTTCCAGTGGTCAGGGTGCGCTCGTTCCAGCGCTTCTCCATCACGAACCTATGGGCACGAAACAGCTTCCGATTCCAGGCCAGAATGAGCGCAATCGTATGGTTGGCCACCTCTTCGGTGCAATAGTCGCTTACCCCCGACACGAAAATGTCTTGGGCGCGTGCTGCATCCACGTCGATGTTGTCGAGACCCGTCCCGAAGGTAGCGATGACCCTGCAGCGAGGCAGGCGACGAACCACCCGGGCTGTCATGGGTGCGTGCATGCAGAGCACACCATCGGCCCCGGCGAGGGCTTCGATCAAACTGGCTTCATCTTGCCAGGAGACCTTCTCGACCTTGATGCCGGAGAGCACTGAGCGCTCAATCGAAAGATCTTTGGCCACCGGAGAGTCAGTGACGGCTACAAAGTAAGGCATTGCCCAGTACCTGCTTGCGGAAATGCAAGCTCAGTCCATGATGAGCCCACCGTTGACATCCAGAATCTCCCCGGTGATGTAGCTGGCGTCCTCCGAGGCCAGGAAGGCAATGGCCTTGGCCACATCAGTGGGTTCTCCAGGCCGCTTTCCCAGCGGAACATGGTCAAAGAAGGCCTGTACCCCGGGAACACCGTCCAGAAAGTCCGTCTGGATGAGACCCGGAGCAATGGCGTTGACGGTCACAAAGTCACGAGCCATCGCCTTGGCAAAAGACTTGGTCATACACAGCACGGCCGCTTTCGAGGCTGAGTAGTGAGCCCCGATCACCAGTCCGCCATTCTTGCCCGCCTCCGATGTCATGTTGATGATGCGGCCGCTCTTCTGGTTCCTCATATACTTCGACACGGCCTGGCAGCCAAAGAACGTCCCCTTCACGTTCACGGCAAAAACCTGGTCCCATTGCTCCTCTGAGATGTCCTCGAAGGGAAGCACATGGAATATGGCGGCTCCGTTCAAAAGGATATCGATGGAACCAAAGCGGCTGTGCACGTCGTCAGCGATCTCAAACCACCGGTCCTTATCGCGCACGTCCATGGCGTAACAAACGGCGCTCGGTTCGATTTCCCGAACCTCTTCGAGAGCCGAGGCTACTTGATCGGCGTTGATGTCCAGCATCGCGCAGATGGCACCTCGACCGGCCAGTTCCTTTACGGTGGCCAGACCAATTCCCCGGGCTGCCCCGGTCACAATGGCTACCTTGCCCTGTAAGTTCTTCATTGCTGTTACTCCTCAAGCTCCAGACATCTCAAATGACTCCAGGACCTTCCGTCCAGAAAGGTCCCGGCGACTGATCTTTTGCGCCCCCTGGGTGCGGGGCATCGAATCTATTCGAATCACAGTGGACGGTCTCATGAAGGGCGCCAGCGCCTCCGACCTGCCCAGGATCTCCTGGCGCGGCAGGCTGTTTTCCGAGACCACGTATAGGACGATTTCATGATCGCCCAGTTCTCCGGCCCGGCGCCACAGGGCGATCTCACCGACCGTTTCGATTTCTGAGAAGACCCGCTCAACATAACTGATGGGCACGAATTCGCCCTTGACGCGGATCGACTCCGACCTCCGCTCGATGAAAATCATGTGGCCCGCCTCATCCCGGCGGCCCAGATCTCCGGTGTGGAACCACCCGTCCTCGCTGATCAGATCGAGCAGCCCGTCGCCCGTCTGATAACCGGACGACAGAACATGGTCTTCGCTAGAGCGGATGAGAATCTCTCCGTCCTCTGCCAGATCCCACTCCATCTCTTTCCGGACCCGGCCGCCATAGCGCGACATTCCCTCAGGATGCTCACATCGCTCTCCCAGGTGCCAGGGCCAGATGTGAGTTAGGCCGCCTGCCTCGGTCGACCCGTAGCCGGAAAAGGCCATGGGCACCCGAAACTTCTCCAGGAAGGGTGCGTCTGCCAGAAACACACAACGCAACTGGTGGCCCGCCGCGTCCTCAGAACTGGTTGCCTTGTTGAGCATCGCCACCGGCGGCCCGTGCAGAAAAACAACGGTAATGCCGGACTCTTTGACCTTGGGCCAGAAACGGCTAGCCGAAAAGCGTCTCGTTCCCAGCACATCCGCCCCTCCGGTGAGAGCCCCCATGACACCGTATCCCAGAGGGTTGATGTGAAACATGGAGAGGGGAGCGAAAACCGTGTCGGCCGGCGAGATGGCCATTGAATCGGCGATGTAGCGCCCCAGACTGAGGAAATAATGATGGCTTTGCGCGCAGAACTTGGGAGGCCCGGTTGTTCCCGACGTGTGCATGTAACCGGCGATGTCTCCGGGCCGTCGAGTCAGCCCTCCCAGAGCTTCTTGCCCGAATCCGCTGAGCACTCCCCCATCCGAGCGTAGCTGCCCGCTCGCCCAGTCCGAGCCGTCCAGATGAAGAGCGCCGGGAGCCACCTCCGGACTGGGTTCACGATCGATCCACAGCACCGTTGAGACTCTCAGATTGTCCAGCATCTGCTGGATCAGATCATCCGGCAGAGCCGGGTTGAGAAGCGCCGCTTCCACGCCCGCCAGTTGCAGAGCCAGAAAGGCCATCAGATAATTCGTCCCGGTGTCGCCGATGACCGCCGCCCGACTGCCCGCTTCGATCCCGGCTCGTGCCAGCTGGCCGGTTCCACTCCTGGCGGTACTGACTGCTTGCCCCAGGGTAGTGGGCTCTTCGACCACCCCGAAGCGAGCTTCGGGTCGCCGCCTAGCGCGGTCGAGGAACAGACTGGCCAGATTACTCATGCGAGCCCCTCGTAGTCGTCCGACTTGAGCACTCGGCGAGCAATATAGTTGCGCAGAATCTCCAGAGAGCCTCCAGCCACCCGCAACACCTTCATGTCGCAAAGGATCTGCCGGAAGGGCGTCTCCTCGTAAAGACCGTGCGCCCCAATCAGAGCGAACGACTCGTTGACTGCATGCTCGGAGGCGTCGATGGCCAGTTTCTTGGCCAGAGTCGTGTGCAGAGAATGATCTTCCTTCCGGTCCGCCAGGTTGGCCGCATGATCGCGGGCAAGAGCCGCTGCATACAGCTTCGAATAGCAGTCGGCCACGATCCACTGAATGCCCTGAAAGTCCACTACCTTGCTGCTCTCTCCCACCTGTCGGTCTCGAGCATAGTCAATCGCCTCGGCCAGTGCTCGTCGGCCAAAGCCTATCAGCTCAGAGGCGTTTCCAAGGCGGCTCGTATTGAAAGTGGAAAGAAAGGTCTTGAGGCCTTCGCCGGGAGAACCCAACAGCGCCGAGTCGGTTACACGGACGGAGTCGAAGAGGACATCCGCAGTCGGAAGCAGGCGGTATCCGATGGGATCGGTCTGTTCGGTCGAGACCCCCTCTTCCCTGGTTTCCACCAGGAATGACGTGAGCCCTTCCTCCGCCATGGCGTAGACGATCATGAGATCCGAGTCGTGGCCCATGTTCACGTGAGTTTTCTCGCCGTTGAGGATCCAGTCCGAGCCGTCACGGCGCGCGGTGGCCTCCATCAGCTTCAAAGAGGATCCGACACCCGGCTCGGAGATCGCCTCGGCGAAGATCAACTCCCCCCTGGCCATTCCGGCAAGATAGCGCTTCTTCTGTTCCTCGCTGCCCCAGAGGTTGAGCCACAACTGACCTTGCACGGAAACCTGCACGGAAACCAGGCCGAGTCGGCCGATCTCTTCTTCAAGCAAGCAGTATTCGCTCACTCCGACACCGGCACCTCCTTCCTCGACGCTGGTCACGGGGCCGACCCAGCCGCGCCGTCCCATCTCCAGGAAGAGATCCCGGGGGAAGCGTCCTATCCGGGTGCATTCGGAAAGATGTTCCCGGTGCTCCCCGGCAAACTCCTCCATCTCGGCAATCGTCTTTTCTTTCCAATCCGGTGTGGTGTACTGCGCCCCTGGATACACTGATGTTCCTTCCTGGCAGCTCCTGGCGGGCGGCCTGGTGTTTGTCGTCTTTCGCCGTTTGTTCCCACCGTCCGCGGCATCCCTCCGGGCGGCACCCTCACGATATTACGCAGGCGGTTTCGACTCAACTGTTTTTGACGTGGGCCCGTCGACTTTTGTGCGCTGGGAGGAGAGCTCGGTCGGGAAGAGGCGGCCGGATCTCTCGCTCCTTCGTGAAGAGTAGGGTAGGAAGATTCCAGATTCCAGATTGAAAGTTCCTGAAGTGGGAGCGGCCTGACCATTCCACGTTTCACGTTCCACGTTCCACGCGCTCGGTAACGTAAGACGTGGAACTTGGAACATTGGAACCTTTGGCAAGTGGGAGGGGAAAAATCCTCCGGTCGCTGAGGCTCCCGGAGATCCAATCAGCCCAAAGCTCTGATTGCTTTCATGGTGAGGGTCAGGAGAAAGACGGGAAAGGCCACCGTGATGCCAGCCCGCAGCAAGGTAAGCCCCAGAGACAATCGAAGTCCCAAGGTGCAGTATCCCAGGGCTAACAGGACCGCCCAGGTTCTGGAGAAAATGAAACCCCAAGCTCCAACCTCATAGAAATACCGCGTCCCCAGGTGAAAGCCGAGAAGCTCCTCTCCTCGCCCATCCAACAGCAACAAAAACAGCAGCAGCGAGCGGACCAGCAGAGGAACGTGGGCGAACCCGGTCAGCAGCAGCATCTTCCGGTAGTCCGGCTGGCAGCTCCAGAGCAGGATGGTCGAGGCCCACAAGGTGGCCGTAGCCGCTGGCCACAATCCTACGAACACCAGAGCGCCCGCGACTCCGGATACCGTATAGAACCTGAAGACGACCTCCTCCCATTCTCCGGGTATACCGATCAGGACATCCGGTGCCAGGAGCCGGTATCCACCCCAGTTTAGACCGGCGGTCAGGAGGACGACGACAGCAGGCAGCAAGAGGCTCACCTGTTCATGTTTCCGTTCCACCAGACAGAAGAACCTATGCAGCCGTAGCCGGACGGTAGGATTCTGCAATCCACCCCAATACTAATCTCCGCTTCGACGATCGCGGCAGCTGCCAGCAGCAAAATCCACAACCCGATACTTCCCACGTGCTTCGCCACCAAATGCATTCCCTCTCCGGGGGAATTGCGGATGCCTTCTCGCACCCCTCGCAATCCCAATGCCCCTCCCATCCAGAGACACACAGCCTCGAAGCAGTGTGGAAGAATTAGCCAGAGGAGCCCGGCAAAGTCGTGAAATTCACTGTATGCAACTCCGAAGGCGATCCCCACGTGCAGCCCAGACATGAACAGGGTCAGGACTGCCGACAGACCAAAACTGAATACCCCACCGAGGGTCATCCCGAGCACCAGGGTATTGTGGCCGAAAATCTCGAGCCAGCCGGGAGCGGCAATTTCGGCCACGGCCTGTTGGCTATCGCCGGAAAGAGCGTCGGGCGCCGCCAGGCCACACCAGAGTCCGAGCAAAACACCTTGAATCCAGAGCCCTGTGCTCAAGAGCAGGTACCCATCTGGTGACCAGCTACCGCTGCGACCGGAGATCCACGGCATAGAACAAGGCCAGAGCCAGTAGGGCTCCCAGAACAGTGCCCCCTCCCAAGACTCCAAAGAATCGCTCCGGATTCTCGCTGTACTCCGGCCCAAAGGCCAGAAAATACGTCAGCGTAACCGCGGCCGCCGAGAGCCCGAACCCGAGGCCTGGTTTGAGCACTGATCCAGACCGGTACCCAAATATGGACGCACCCGCCACAAGGGCTCCGCTGATTGAGGCCAGTAGCAGGCCCGGCCAGGGAACTCCTGCCGGACCTCCGAACACCATAAGAATCAAAGCAGCAACCATGAGAAGGATGCTGGTAGCTGTCAGCAACTTCACGGAACCTGTCATGATTTCAATTCTACCTACCATCAAAGCCCGACTCCGATTCCAACAGCGGTCCCGACTCCAGGTCCGAACAAGCTGCCAAATGCAGCCCCCATCAGGGCGCCGTCGATCACGCCCAAGACACCCAGCGCAGCTCCTCCCTCCGCCGAGCCTCCGTTTTTGGCGTAGACGTAGGAGAACCCGACCCACATCTTGGAAACCGGTGCCCCGACGGCGGTCACCGCGATTGTGATCACACAGACGCACAAGATTAAAGTAGCTTTCCAAGGTCTCATCATGTTCCTCCAAGTTGAATGTGACTGTTCATCTGGTGGCCTATCTTTGCAAGAATCGATCCAAGACAGGATGAACTTGCCAAGTTGTTGATGTGACTGGATTTATGTATCCGTACGTTGCTGACCCTCTTTTACAGTCAGACCGGGACTCGAAGAATTAGTCAGACTGCGCCCAGCACTTTCTCGGACACAGCCTGGACCGGGATCAGATGCCCCGAGCGAGGCGAGACGACCTTGACAAAACCGGGAAAGAGTCTAGTACTTCCTTCCAGAAATACGGTAACGTTTGCGGACGGGTCTTGCGAGGCGAGGTCACGAAGAGAGAAGGAGAAGAAAATGGCGGCACAGAATGGTCCCCTGGTACTGACGGATCTGGGCCTCAGTGAGGTCGACTTTAAGGTCCGGTTTGCCGGGGAAAGTGACAGCGAATCGGTTTACCAGCCGGCTTTCGTGCGTCTCGGTCCCAAGGGCATCTTCCTGCACTGGCCCGACCCGCCGGCTGACCTCGAAAAGCTCCATGTGGAATGGGCCGACTGCCCTTTTACTCCCGAGCCTTTCCGATGTGAGTGCAGGGTTCTGGAGACCACGGGAGAGGGCCTGAAGGTGAAACTCGACGGCCCCACCCCGGCCACCCTGAAGGAATGGTTCGAAAGAATTTCGGCTCTTGCCAGCCAGCTCGAGCCCGACAGTGCCCTGAGGACGTCCAAGCTGTACACGGGCGCGACCGTGGTCTCCGCCGGCGGCCTGTTCTGCGGCGCACTGGCGATTCTCTTACCCATTCTGAGCAGTGGCCAGTGGTGGATCGACGTCATTTCGAAAATCCTGCTTCTGGTCATGGTCTCCTCCATTGCGGGTTTCGCCTGGATCCGTTTTCTGGCCGGGCGTGAAGAGGTTCGGGCGATCCGCCAGAGCCCAAGCTAGACCTAAACTCCAATTGCATCGACTGCCATGAATCCCTCAATCTACCGGGCCGGTGGCCATGATTTCGCCAATCTCTGGATGAACACGGCGAAGATCGTCATCGCGCTGGTGTTCCTCTACCAGAACGCCCTCGACACTCAACTCGGCGTGAAGCTTTTTCAGGACTACTACTACGTGTTTCGGGTTCCGGTCAGCCGTGACGGCGAGAACGGCAACGCCGGAGCCGCCGAGGTGGTCACGCCGGAGGATCCTTTTTTCTCCATCGACTTCAAGCCTTTGGTCCTGGGGCAGGCTTATGACGACTTCACGGTGGAAGTGCTCGAACTGACCAACCCTGCGGGAGAAGATCTGCTCAAAACGATGCCTCCGGCAGAAGGTCCCTGTCAGTCTCCCGGGCCAGGCTGCCTGCGCTTCCGCTGGGCCGACCTAACAAAGGGTGACAAGGCCGTGTTGCACCGGGCCAGCTTCAACCTACTCGACCTGGTCAAGGATGAAGCTGCTCTCGTGTCGGGAGACTACCACGTTCAGTTCGGATTCAACTTCTTTCGGGGTGGACGTCAGCTGAGAAAGGGGGGCCAGACGTCTACAGACTCGGGGACTCTCAAGTTTCTGCGCCGGGAGGAGCTGCGGTTCGGGGACGTTCCCGTCGTTCACGGCAGGCCCTTCCATATTCCGCGACTCATTTTGGAGCGCATCCACGGCGGGGGATCCTGGGGCGGTTGGGATGCCTATCGGGAGGTTCGGGTGCTGGAGGGAGAGGCGAACAGCGGGTGGCGCAGCGGTGCGGCTCTCAGTGAAAACTTCGAGCGGGAGTGGCTGCAACCGATTCGTCTCCTCCGTTCCGGTAGAAACTACGAACAGCGCGGTCATTTCCTGGACAAGAACAACGTCCAGGTGGATTTCACCATCGGCTTCAATCTGTTGAGAAATGAGCCACCGCGGTCCACTTACCTGGGCCCCGGCGAAAGCGACATACACTTCGTGCGCATCTTCTATGAGTGGCATTTCTTCGAAGAAGACCAGGGCTACTATTACTACAACCTGAGTCGCCACATCATCGACCCGGACGGCACCACCGATCCAATTGACGGCCGCCCCGATGTTCGAGTGGCACGGTTCGTCACTCTACGGCCCGTCGACCTGCCCTACCGGCTCAGAAAAGACCCGACGACAGGCGACTGGCATCTTCGGGTGGAGGGAAGAATCGACAAGAGCCTGGCTCCCGGATCGTCCCATCTTCTTACGGTCGTAGCCCGGGACGACTTTCAGGATCAGAAGATCAGGATCAGAATCGAACGGTGACAACAATGAGAACGATACCGGTATTCCTGGCGCTGACTCTCTTCACTACCCGGAATCTCTGGTGTCAGGAACCCTGTAGCGACAGTGACATAACGGTCCCGCAGGGGCCCCAGATGGTGGAGGCCGATCTGTCCCTCCTCAAGGGAGGGCCTGGCGAGAGTTCTCTTCCCGAATGGAGCAAGATTGAAAAACTGCGCAGCTTCTTCAGGAGGTATGCCTCAGCCCAGGCTTCCTGCTTGCTGATCGAAGCAGAGGAAATCGACCTGGAGTTGTTCGTGGCGCGCCCCTCCATCACCGACCCGGCCTCCGATCCGACTTCCGGCAACCTGAACTCCGAGAAGAGGCTGCAATTCTTCGGGTCCTCCCGGGTCAAGGTGGAGCGGGCAGACAAGCAGGTCACCCGCACCTACGCTTTCCCCCTCACCGGGCCGGCGAAAATCTCGGACGTTGCCGAGACTCAGCAGTTGGAAATACTGCTGGAAGATCTGGCTCAGGTTCAGCTCGTCTCGGTCCCCCGTCTGCAACGCATTTCCGCCGCCAGTTCGACTGGAACCGAGGACTGCTATTTCATCAGCAGCCTCAGCGTTGTCCCGAGCCGGGTCTTTGACGATCGAATGCCTGTTCTTTCAGATTCGGAACCCAGTGTTGCTCTTTCACTGGACGCCCGCCGTCGGGCCCTCGAACACGTAGGCCAGGAGGTGCGCTGGCTGCAGAGGGTTGATACCGAGCTTCCGGGATGCCAGGTCGGTGAGGGCGAAGGCTATTGGGCTCGACAGATCCGGTCCCTCAACCTGACCGTGCGAGAACTGGCTCCGGACATTGACTATGTCGCGCGGTCCATCCACTTCTGGAGAGATGTCGAACAACGGATTCAGCAGCTTCGGATCGAAGACGAAGGCTGGCAGAAAGAAATCGCGGGCGGGGAGAACCAGTGAAGTCCTTCCCAGCTCTCTCTTTTCTACTGCCCTTGGTCGCGGGAGCACTACTCGCACAAGAGCCGGCCTCGCCCTGTGAAAGCGGAGACGTTCTTCGAGTCAGCACCCAGCTGGAATGCGTGAGCGACGAACAACTGGAAAGACTTCTCTCCTTTCCCCACCCGGCTCCCAATGAACGCCTGCGGCGGCAGGCTCTCACCATCGCCTTTGAAGTCTCGGCATGTGTGAATGACTTTCGCCGCTTTCCAACCGATTCCCAGCAGCAGACCGACTTTCACTGCCTGCAGGAGAAACTACTCGATTTCTATCAGCAGATCAGTGAAGATGCCGAAACAGGAGAGGAGGGTCTGCGTTTTCAAGACCACCTGGCCTGGGCCTCCCTGCGCATTCACTACTGCATGATCGACGAGAACCTTCCTCTTTCCGGCTGCATGGCTCACATCGAGGATGCCCTCAAGGATTACCAGGCGGCATTCAAAGCGGCCAATGAGACCCGTTCGCATCCGGTATCCGCGAACGGCGTGGACGATCCCCCGGGCGCCGGAGCGGATGCTCTCCCCGATTTCGAGCACCTGGAGTCGTTCGTGGATCTCTCACTCGAGAACACGCGCCGCTTCCCGCTGGCACTGGGCAAGCAGCTCGGAGAAACGCTGGGCTCGGTTCTGTGTAACGCCTTTCATCTCTATCCCGAGCGGCGGACTGATATCGCCCTCCTCTACAACGTTCTGATCCGCTTCGACGTGGGAAATATGGCCTCCTCCCGCCAGCTTTACCAGTTCCTGGAGGACCTCAGTCAGCTCTTTCGACCGGCTCGGAGACTTCCCAGCTCTCTCTACTTGAGCCCTGCTGACTGGAGCCCCTCTCCTCGGCCCTGCAGTGAGGAGGACTGGAGCCTGGTCTTTCCCGAGTTCCGGCTACTCCCAGGCTACCTGCTTCCCGGTCCGGTTCGAATGGGCCGCTCTCTGGAGCATCTGGAGACCATGCTGGTGCGGACTGCGGAGTTCGCCGAGAACCCGAATCATCTCTGGAAGCCCTTTCATCGCTACGGCATGCTCCTCTTTCACCTGGCCGGATCGGTGAAAGTGGCTGCCTACAGGGATCTACAGAAATGGGAAACCCGGCATTTAATCATGGAAAAGGCGCGTGATGCACTTCTCCTCAAGGGCGTCTGGCATGCCCGCCACCCAATCGATCCCAAGCCTCTCAGGGCCTCCATCGACAAGCTGCTTCGAGACTATACGGGAGAACTTCTGGGCGACTTGCGGCTCGACAGTCTGATCGATTTCTGTGAAGCATCTCTCGACGTGGGAGCGGAGCTCCTGAGTCCCAACCAGCAACAATTCCTGCACCGCCAGCTGGCCATCGCCAACTCCCTTCTGGGCGAGCGCTCCCAGGCTCTTTCCCATCTCCAGGAGAGCGACATCCAGCAGACCCAGCTTCGACAAATTCTCAGAACGCTGCGGGAAGCGGGCGTCAGCCCCGGGATGACCCAGCCCCCGCCAGAGCCCTAGCAGCCCGTATCTGGACTCCTCCTGTCAAGGGTCCTGTTCATTTTTTCGAATTCAGCTGATCTGGGCCCTGGCGACGAAACTCGGATGCTGGGTTGAAGCCAGGAGTTTCGCTGCAGGTCCAGAATCGCTATCGGATCATCTTCTCCTCCTTGGGTCTCTGGCATGAAAGCATCGACTTTTTGCGATTCGGTGTGGACTGCAGTCGTATCTCCGGCCTCTTAGTGGAGCTGTGTTCTGGCTCCGGGCCATGATGAATATTCGCGCGTGGGGCGCCTATCGTGGTGACGGCCATCGAGTGGCCAAGGCTGCTATCGGCGTGTTCCCCGCGCCGGTCTGACCGGTTCGCCATCAGTTCGAATCCTTTCATGCAGTTCCCAGGGAAAGATCTTGACAAATCTTTTATCGCTTAAGCTCGCTGGGGTTCATAGGCGGCGTCACGGGTGGAAACGGCCCAGAGTAGACGGGCCAGCTTATTGGCCACAGCCACTGCCGCTTTGTTGTGCCCCCGTCGTTTTTCAATCTCCAAACCCCACCTGTGCAAACGGTCTGGCCGCTGCTTGGACTTGGCCGTCCCACAAGACCGATCGCCCACCGTGGATCAAGAGAGTGCGCAAATAGATGTCCCCTTGCTTGCTGATGCACCCGAGTCGACGCCGCAGACCGCTGGAGTGCTCCCGTGGTGTCAAGCCCAGATAACTGGCAAAGTGTCGTCCCGAATCAAAGCGCCTCAGATCTCCCACAAAACCGGCCACCGCTGTGGCTGTCAGCAATCCCACCCCGGGGATCGACTGCAGTTGTTCAATCGCAACACTCTGTCGCGATAGCGCTTTCAGTTTCCTTTCGATCCGATCGATTCGCCCCTCCAGCTCTCTGACTTCCAGACAGATCTCCTCCAGCACCGATCGGATCCCATTCGGAATCTCCACTTCTGCATCTTCGATCCATCCTCGCACCCGCTCCACGGCCTGGCAGGCTCCAACGGGAATCGTCAAACCGAATTCCCGTAGAATGCCCCGCATCGTATTGATCCGTGCCGTGCGGGTGCGCATCCATGCCGTCCGCACCCGATGTAAGGCGGTCAACTGCTGCTGCGATTCATTTTTGATCGGAACCGGTCGAATGGCACTGTTGCGGTGGGCTTCCAACAACCCTTTCACATCACTGCGATCCGTCTTGTTGCGTAACACGTACGGCCGGACGTAGGCTGGCGGCAGCAGCACAACTTCGTGCCCCAGTTCCCGGAATCGCCGGCCCCAGTAGTGAGCCGAACCGCAGGCTTCCATCAGAATCGTTGCCCGTTGTTGCTTGGCCATGAACCTCAACAACCGAGCTCGACCCAGGCGATGCGTCTTCTCCATCCGACCAGGCTGCTCGGAAATCCCAATCTCAAAGACCGACTTTGCCAAATCCGGAACGTGTCAACAACTTTGAGACACTTTGGTGAATAAATTACTGTAGTTTCATCTCAAAAGTTCTCCTTTTCGGGAGGGTTGATCCAGACCGCCTCGGGAAGAGGAGGAGGAACGGGTTTGCCGTTGGGAAATCTCTCCGGGAAGAGTGCATGGGCGGCCTCCAATGTTTGGGATCGATCGCGACGGGTGGTGATGGCGGTGAGGTAGTGCACATCCGCGGGAGTGTGCAGGCCGATACCCGAATGGCGATGGTCGCGGTTATACCAATCGAAGAAATCCCGACAAAAGTCTCTGGCTTGCTGAATGGTGCCGAAACGAGCCGGGAATTCGGGACGGTACTTGAGGGTCTTGAATTGGGATTCCGAGTAGGGATTGTCGTCACAGACATGAGGCCGAGAGTGAGACTTGGTGACTCCCAGATCGGCCAGTAGCAAGGCCAGTGCTTTGGAACTCATCGACGAGCCACGATCGGCATGCAGGGTGAGACCACCCGCTACGATCTCCTGCTTGGAGTAGCTCTGGGCGATCAAGACCTTGGCCAGGCGGGAGCTCACACCAGCCGTGAAGATGTCCAGGATCACGTAGAGGTAGTAAGTCCTTTCTTGGTAAGCTTGCGCTGTGTTGAAAGCGGCCCGCGTTCTTGGTCCAGAATCCTCGAATCGAGCACAAGTATCGCCCTTCGTCCAGCAGCTCCGCCCATACGGCGGCAGGAGCTTTGTCGATAAACTGTCGGCTGTGCAGGACCTCCACAACGGCTTCCCTTTCGGGCGGGCTCAAGGCGCGTGGGGATGCGGCCCGAGGCCGAGGATCCAGCGCCGGCCGTTCGCGCCGAAGTTTCTCCCGATACAGACTCGATGGCGGCAGATCCAGAGCCTGACAGCCGGCACGGACTCCGTGGGATTGTGAGAATCGCAAAGCTTCGTCCATCAGCTCTCGTCTCCGTTCTCTTCGCTGCTCGCCAGAGAGATTCCCAACAGTTGCGAGACTTTTTTTTGGAGATCCAGCATGGCTTCAAACTTCTCGAGCTTGCGTTTCAGCTTCCGATTCTCAGCCTCCACTTGCCTCAGTTGATGATCCAGAGGATTGACCGGCTTTGCCTTTCGTCCCCGCTTGCGAGGGGTCAATGCCTGCAGCGTTCCGTGCTCGCGTTGGCGTCGCCAGGTCTGCAGATTCGACCAGTAAAGTCCTTCTCGGCGCAGTAATGCTCCCACTTCGCCCGACTCTTCGCAGCCATCGGCCTGCTCCAGGACCCGGAGCTTATAGCGGGCTGAAAACCGGCGACGGGTTGCCTTGGCAGGAACTTCCGGGTCGGGTCGCGGCAACGCCTTCTCGGGCTCGGTCCGTCCCGCAGCGATTTTGGAGACCTCTCCCCTCCGCTCCGAGGTTTCCAAAATCCTCAGTTTCTTGTCGCTTCTGTTTTCTATCATTCTGTAATCCAGCTTCTCGCCCTCTACTCTAATTTAGCCGGGAAGAAGTGTCTCACCATTATTGGCACAGAGGGATCCACTGCGATTGTTCTATGCTTCATTTCAGACTCCTCCTGATACAGTTAAAAACTTTGGCTCTGGCACTTTAGATGCCGTCTAAGCCTAAAGGAGGAGTCCATCTCATCATGGTGGCAGTCCCATGGACTGTTGGGATCACACCAGCCGTGGTCCTTTCTTGGTAAGCTTGCGCTGTGTTGAAAGCGGCCCGCGTTCTTGGTCTCCTCATCTTCGCCCTGTCCGCTGCATTCGTGCAGGGTCAAGCTCAAGGTCCGCCTTTCCTGTGGGAAATCAGCGGCCCAACAACGTCCTACTTGTTTGGAACCATTCATCTTCCCGATCAGAGGGTCGCGAACCTCCCGGTCAGCGTGAACCGGGCTCTTGAGGCCAGTGAGTCCGTTATTACAGAAATCCCGCTCGATACATCTTCTCTGATGGCGCAGGTATCGAAGCTGATGCTTTCGGGTCCCAGAACCTTGCACCAGATTCTCCCTCCGGCCCTGCTGCAGCGCACCGAAAAGGCCCTGCAGCAGATCAACGCTGCTCTGACTATCGAACCTTTTGTGAGGTTCAAGGTCTGGGCCATAGCCACAATGGTTCCCGTCCTTGAAAAGCAGCTGGAGAATCCGGGTGTGCTGCCCATGGACGCGCAGCTCTACCAGCAGGCCCAGAAGCAGGGCAGGACGGTAGGGAGCCTGGAAACGATTGACGAGCAGGTTCGGATTCTCGATTCCCTGAGCGAGCAGGAACAGGTCCTGATGCTCAGGGACACGCTCGACTTTCTGGATGAGTACAGAGCCCAAGGCATCGACATGACCGATCAACTCATCGACTGGTATGTTCGCGGTGACCTCTCCGAGTTTGGAGAATTGATGGTCGGGTACGTAGGGGAAGAAGCCTTTTATGAAGAGTTTCTGGACAAGGTGCTTTACCAGCGCAACTACCTGATGGCGGATCGCATTGAAGCTCTATTAAAGGAAAACCCCAATCGATCGCACTTCTTTGCTGTCGGTGCCGGCCACTACTGGGGAGAAACCGGTCTCCAGAACCTCCTTTCCGAAAAGGGTTTTCAGATCAAACGCGTCTCGCACTGAAGAGCGCAAGAGGACCCTCCATATTCCGATCAGGGTTGAGAGACGTGCGTCACATTTCGGTCGCTCCTTTCATGAGAAAATACTGAACTGGAGAACGCTATGAAGCGCTTGACCACAGGCACTCTTCTATTCTTGCTGGCCAATGCTGTTATTCCGGCGCAGTCCATCCACAAGAACGCACGTCTTCATATTCAGACCATGCCCGACAATCTCGATTCTGCCATTCGGTCCGAGATCCTCAAACGGAGGATACCCTTGAGAGTCGTGGCTGCCCCGGCCGACGCCGAGCTGGTCATGAGGGAGACCTCAGGATTCGCCGGCACTGAGAGGCACAAGGAAGGGATCCGTCTGGTCATCGAGATCTTTGATCTCGGAGGGTCGCAACGATGGCCCGGGTCAACGGGAGCCCGTTTCTATTGGATCGATAAGGCGTCACGCGGCTGGCAAAGCCAGGTGGCCAAGAGCGTCGTCAAGAAGCTGACCAAAAGCGTCCAGAGGTACCCCAGTACGGCCTCTTCTGAGGATGACTGGTGGCCCTGGACCAAGGAACGACTGGAGGCACGGGCTGACCCTACCGACGCCCCTCTGTCTGAAGAGTCCACCCTCGCTCCCCGCACCTCGACCTACAGCACTCCCCCCTCTAAGATCGATGTAGACTGGGATGAGAAAGACACCACCCAGGTGGAGGTTCACTTCAATGAGCCGCCTTCAGAAGTCACGTCGGGAATGACGGAAAAAGAGGTGCGGAAGCTTCCTGGGAATCCTCGCCAGAACTAGAAACAGGGTTCGCAATCGTGAGCCGGTGACTCGATCTGAATCGTTACGTGGGAGATCTCAAAGCGCTGCTTCAAGGTGTCGCTTAAGTCCTTGAGAAGATCGTCGCGGTCACATTCTGATTCGGGCAGCACGTGGGCCGAGAGAGCCACCATTCCGCTGGTAATCGTCCAGACGTGGAGATCGTGAACTCCCGCAGCACCCCCCACCTCCCTCATCGCCTCTAGCACCTCATCGACGTCGATGTGAAGCGGTGAGCTTTCCATGAGAACAGCCACGGATTCCTTGAGAACAGACCAGGACGAAAAGATAATCAAAACGCCGATAATGATGGAGGCCAGGGGATCGGTCCAGTGCCAGCCGAAGGCCCAGATCAGAGCGCCAGCCGCTATCACCTGAAAGCTTCCCAGGGTGTCGGCCAAAATGTGTAGCCAGGCCCCCTGCATATTGAGGCTTGCTTGTCTCCCTTCGTGGAGGAGCCACAGGCCCAGCAGATTCACGACCAGGCCTCCGGTGGCCACGGCCATCATGATGCCGGCCTGGACTTCGGGAGGATTTATCAACCGCTGGTAGGCCTCGATAAAAATGAGAATCGAGATGGCCACCAGTGTGGCTCCGTTGACCAGGGCCGCCAGAATCTCGGTGCGGTAGTAGCCGTAGGTGTGCTGGGAGCCGGAGGGTCGGCTGGCCAGCCACATAGCAAAGAGGGCCAGGGCCAGAGAGCCGGCGTCCGAGAGCATGTGCCCGGCATCGGCCAGAAGGGCCAGAGACCCCGCCAGCAGCCCACCGATCACTTCGGCAGCCATGTAGAGGATCACCAGAACCAGGGTGACAGTGAGGCGCCGCTGATTCGCCGACCGACGTTCCCTCCCATGGGAATGATCATGTTGATGAGCTGCTGTCATTGTCTCGTACCGGTGCCGGGATTCCGCATCGGGATCGAATCGTTTACAATCAAGCCGTTAAATCTCAGCAAAACATAGCAGTATCCACTATGCGTGTCACGTTCCGTCTGTGGACTCTCCTGACGATTGTAACGTGCCCTCTGAGTCCTCTGGGGCAGGCAGCAGGGAGATCGACTTCCAGTCTCAAATCCAGCCCAGAAACTGCTCGCCTTGAACCGTTGACCAGCAGCGCGCGGTGAAAGTCCCACGGACTGCTAAGGCTTGGCCCGGCTGATCACCACCATCACTGCTTCCACATTCTGGAGGCTGGAAGGATTCGTGCCGATCTCCTGGTAATGCCCCAGCAGCTGCTTGGCTTCGTCGTACCGGTTGTCAAAGTAGCGCTGCATGCCCAGCTGATAATAGGCTTCCGCGAAGTCGGGGTTAGCCGCGACGATGTTTTCGTAAATCACCATTGAAAACTGCTTGTTTCCCTTCCGGACCGATTCCGCTGCCTGCTTGAAAAGACTCTCGTCCGGGTCTTCTCCGCTGCGCTCGTAAACGCTCCGGAACGTCCCTGCAGCCTCCGCATAACGTTCGGCCTGGACGTAGATCTCGGCCAGCTCCTTCTCGATAGCAGGCTGCTCAGGATGCAGTGAGACCGCTTTCCGGTACTTCTCGATCGCTTGCTCGGATTGCTCGAGGTCAACGTGAGTGCGGGCGATCTCCAGCAGAAAGGCGGGGGCAAGTTCTTCGGAAAACTCCCCCATCCCGGTTTCCGCCCTGACCAGAGCTTCTTCTGCCTTTCCGGTCTCTCGGAGCTGGCGGATCTCTTCCAGGTGCTCCCGCGCTTTGGCTGCTTCAGCGTTGAGAAGATAGTCGTCAATCAGATCCCCGAGTTTCCGCGTGTTCCCGTCAGTGGGGTTCAGGTCCAGGGCCCGATCAGCGCTCTGGCGGGCTTCATCGATGCGGTCTGATCGCAGGTAAGCCAGTGCCAGATTGTAGTGATACGCGCCGTTTTCCGAGTTCACCTCTATCAGTTCCAGGTACCGGCTGACGGCCTGCTGGTACTCCCGGTTCCGCACGGCCTGCTCAGCCCGATCTTCCAGCTGCAGCACAGGAATCTCGGCAAAAAGGTTCTGCAGGTTTTGGCGACGCTGACCCACCTGGCTGCGCTCTTCAGCCGTTCCAAGTCCCGCAAACATCTCCAGAAGTTCTACGGCCGCCTGAAGGCTCTCTGTGGCTTCATCCCAGCTTTTCTTCTGGAGCTGAACGATTCCGAGGGTCTGGAGCGCATCTGGATTGGATGGATTCAACTGGCAAGCCGTCTTCAGCTTCTCCTCGGCCTGATCAAACTGTTGTTGCCGAAGGGCCTGAGCCCCTTCTGTGTAGAGCTCCTGGGCCTTTTGCAGGGACGCTGAATCCTCAAAATAGAGGAGCTGTGCAGAATCTCCGGGCTCGAATCCCAGAGTGACTGACTCCGTCGCGCCATCCTTCAGGTTCAGGAACTCCCTGTAGAGCGGCTGGTAGCCCTCGGCTCGAGCCCACAACCGGTAGTATCCGGCCGGCACCTGCTTGAACCGAGCCCGCCCCTTCCCATTCGACGCGATCCTCTCGAGCTGTCGGGTCCGTAATGACTGGAGAGATACCTCGACTCTCTTGAGTGGCTGACCCGCGTTGTTGTTGCACAGGACGTCTAGAGTCGCCTCAGCCAGGGCAGTCCCGCCCGAACACGCCAAAATCGCTGACACGACAACGACCCGCCATACTTGATTCAGTTTTTTCATGAACTTGTTTCCTGAACAGTCCCAAGAAACAGGCATTTTACAACACACGCGGAAGATGGTAGCTGGGAAGCATCAACGAGGAACCGACCAAGGGGTGAGAGGGAGGACGCGTGAGGGGTGAGAGCCCCGCGGGCTGCTAGCAGTGATTGCAACGGTGGGTCGTTTGCCAGATCATAGAAGAACGAGATATGGAAAAGAGTTTTGGAGGAACCGTTTCATGAGAAGCAACAAGAAGTCACGGCGCCAATTCCTGAACATAGCAACCGGTACGACCCTTGCCGCTGCAACAGCACCCGGACTCCTGGCCGCACCGAAGCGGAGTTTGAAGGGAGCCCAGTCCCGATCGGTCAACGACCGGATTCAAATCGCGACCACCGGAATGGGAATCATAGGCTTCGAAGACACCCAGACGGCGCTGCGGGTCCCCGGTGTGGATCTGGTAGCGGCCGCCGACTGCTACGACGGCCGCCTGGAAAGGACGAAAGAAGTTTTTGGAAACCAGGTGGACACCACCCGGGATTATCGGAAGGTGCTGGCTCGCTCTGATGTGGACGCCGTTCTGGTCTGCACGCCGGACCACTGGCATCAGAGAATCTCAATTGAAGCACTTGACGCCGGCAAGGCGGTGTACTGCGAGAAACCCATGGTCCAGAAAATCGAGGAAGGGGCCGACCTGATTGCCGCCGAGAAACGAAATGGACAGCCCCTGGAAGTGGGCAGCCAGGTAGCCAGTTCCATCGTGGTCGAGAAAGCCCGAGAACTCTACCGGGCAGGGGCCATCGGAAAGCTGAACATGGTCGACATTCTGATCAGCCGCAACGACGCCTTTGGCGCCTGGCAGTACTCGATTCCTCTTGATGCCTCCACCCGCACAATCGACTGGGATCGCTTTCAGGGACACGCCCCCCGAATCCCCTTTGACGCAGACCGTTTCTTCCGCTGGCGAAAATATTGGGATTATGGAACCGGAGTGGCTGGAGACATGTACGTACACAGGTTCACGGCACTCCATCGAATCCTCGATTCCAACGGCCCCGTCAAGGCCATGACTACCGGTGGCATTCGCTACTGGAAGGAAAAACGCGAGGTACCGGACCTCATCCTGGGCCTCTACGAATACCCCGAAACGAGCAAAAATCCGGCCTTCACGCTGTCCCTGGGAGCCAACTTCGCCGACGGCGGCCACGGATCCACTTTCCAACTCATCGGAGACGAGGGGATCATGACCGTCGAGGACGACTCGAGAGTTCAAGTCTCGCGCCGCACCCCCCGCCAGCAGTCCCTAGAAGAAATCGTGAAGGGATACAACTCGGTCCGTACATTCTCCCACGCCCAGCAGCAGGCCTTTATTGAGAAGTACAAGGTACAGCATTCCCACGCTGCAACAGGCGCGGGTCTGGAGCTTGGAGGCAGCACGGAGATGAGAGCGCCGCAGGGTTATGACAGCCGCGTTGACCACTTTCACCTGCTCTTCAGGGCCATGAGAACCGGGGAGAAGGTGGTCGAAGACAGCACCTTCGGCCTGCGGGCTGCCGCCCCCGCTCTGCTGGCTAACTACTCTTATCTGCAAGACCGTATCATCGGCTGGGATCCCGACAATATGCGAATCACCTAGAGGAGGAACTCAATGTCTCGGCGAATGCAACTTAGCGTGGCCATTGCTGTGGCCACGCTGGCCCTTTCTGCTCTTTTTTCTGAACACGGATTTGTTCCGCTTTTTGACGGCAAGACACTCAACGGCTGGACGCTGCTGGGAAAGGTCGGTGATGGCTACCTGGTCGAGGACGGCAAGATCGTGGTGCCTCGCGGCGGAGGCGGCAATCTCTTTACCGAGAAGGAGTTCAGCGATTTTATTTTGAGATTCGAATTCAAGCTCGAAGACGGCTCCAACAATGGCCTGGCTTTTCGCGCTCCGTTGCAGGCCAGAAACATTCATGTCGAGGGCAACGAGATCCAGATTCTGGACCACAACTCCGAGCGCTACAAGGACATCATCAAGCCCTGGCAGGTGCACGGCTCTCTCTACCATGTCTTTCCTGCCAAGACCGGGTATTTGAAGAAGACGGGAGAATGGAATGCGGAGGAAGTCACCGTTGTAGGCCGGCAGGTGAAAGTGGTTCTCAACGGCCATACGATTCTCGATGTGAACCTGGACGACGTCACGGACCCGGAGATCCTGAAAGAACACATCGGGTTGCAGCGAAAGTCCGGCCACCTGGGCTTTCTGGGCCACAACGAGCCCATCGAGTTTCGGAACATTCTGATCAAGGAGCTTTGACCATGAGGAAACCGTACAACCGGAGGAGCTTTCTCAGACACTCAGCCGCTGGAACCGCGGTTGTGGCCAGCTATACGGCTACCGCACGCGGTTACCAGGCTAATGAAACCCTCAACGTCGGCTGCATCGGGACTGGAGGTCGGTGCCAGCGATTGATGAAGTCACTGGTCAAGATTCCCGGTGTTCGAGTCGCAGCCGTGTGCGATGTCTGGGACGTTCGTCTGGAGCAGGCTCGCAAGCTGGCTGATCCAAAGGCGTTCTCGACAAAGATTTTCGAGGAGGTGCTGGAACGCGGCGACATCGATGCTGTCCTAATTGGATCTCCGGACCATTGGCATGTACCGATGACGATTGCCGCCTGTGAGGCAGGCAAAGATGTGTATGTGGAGAAGCCGCTCACCCACGACCCGTCGGAAGGGGCGGCGGTCATCGAGGCCCAGAATCACAACCGACGGATTGTTCAGGTAGGGATGCAGCAGCGAAGCATGCCCCAGGTTCAGAAAGCCCGCGAGATCCTGCGCAGCGGCCAACTGGGGAAAATCCATAAAGTCCATCTGACCTGGAACCGCAATTCGCCCCGGGGCCGGGGAACCCGCCCGGACGTCGACCCAAGGTCGGTCGACTGGAAACGGTTTCTGGGCTCAGCGCCCGACCAGCCCTTCGACCCCTATCGCTTCCGTTCCTGGCGGTGGTTCTGGGATTTCGGGGGCGGCATCCTCACCGACTTGATGGTTCATCACATCGATATCGCAAACTGGTTTCTGGATCTGGAAAACCCTGCCCGGGCCGTAACCGTTGGGGATCATTTCTCTAACAAGGGTCTGTGGGAGACACCGGATACTATTCAGACGCTGATCCGCTACCCCGATCAAGATGTACAGGTTTACTTCGAAGGAACTTTTTTTAACGCCCGCCATGGCGCCAAGTTCGAGTTCATGGGAACGGAAGCCACCCTTTATGTGGACCGCGGCCGTTACGAAGTCCACCCCGAGCGCGGTCGGGAGATTCCGTACAGCGAGTGGGTGCTGGGTGAGGGACGCCGGGGAGCGGACTTTTACCGCAATCCCGATGGCGACCTGCTTCATCTGACCAACTGGATCGATTCGATTCGATCACGGCAAAGGCCCATAGCTCCCGCAGAGGCGGGTGTGGCAGCGGCGGTGCCTGCTCACCTGGGCAACCGGGCCTACCTGAACGGTGGAATCGCCAAGGCAATCTGATCCTTGACCGGGCGGCGCTTACCGGATGGCAATGGGCCGGGCCGGCGACCCGGTCGCTCCCTTGAAGCGAATCGGTGTATGGATGAAGAGGAACTCGTACACTCGATCCCGCACCAGCTCTTCAAAGACCATGTTCTCCAGGTTGAACACACCATTCTTCGTGATCAGTTCCTGGTGAACCGGATACACAAGCTCAGGATTCGGATTCGGAACGACTTCCGTGGTCCAGGAATCGGATCCCACCATTGAGGCCTTCTTGGAGACCACCCAGGCGGCCACCTCCAGGCCGATTCCCGGCGGATTCGTGTTGTACTCCTCCGGCTGCCGCCATAGCTTAGACCAGCCATAGCGAAACAAGAGTGCATCGCCTTCCCGGATCGAATCGGGATCAATGCCCTGTCTCCTGAGTGCTCCCTCCGCATCGGCCTGAGTAACCTCATAACTGTTAGAAAGCCTGCTCTGTCCCTTGAAGCCGGCAACATCGATGAGGATGCCACGGGTGATGATCGGCTTGATGTTCTCGACTCCCAGCTTCTTCAGACCGTAGGGTCCACCCATCCCTTCTTCCTGGACGAAGCCGTTGTAAAACACACTCTTGCTGGTCCCGTCAGCCATCCTCAGCCAGGTCCCAATATGTCCCGGCCCGTCGAACTGAGTACCTACCTGCCCGATCTGAGCACATACAAACTCGTCGTTCCCAAGCAGCTGGTTCTTCCCCACCGGCCCATCTGGCTCGGGAATCACTATGGAATAAGTTCGTGACCCAGAAAGCGGCATGCCCCGCTCATAGACCTGGCCCAGTTCGTAGGTCTTCCCCTGTTTTACGAGCTGGACGGCTTCCATAACTTTGGAGGGCGTGATCCAGTTGGATCCTCCCGCCTGATCTCCGGCGCCCCAGATGGGGTGAGGCCACCACGGACCCTTCTCCGGGGTCTGGCCCATTGCCAGGGCCGGCACCAGCGCCAACACTGCCGCCACAACCATCACGCGCCCCGTTTCACTCAACCTGCTCATGTCCTACCTCCTCTGTGAGGAACCCATCTTAGCGAGGTGACGAGGAGATGCAAAATCCGGAATGGTGGAGCGAGGGCCAGGAACGAGGAGCTTGGAACGCCTGCAACTGTCGGTGCGCAAGCGAAAGCCACCGAAGATGCCGCTTATTCGTCTCGATCAGATCAGGCGGGGAATCCTGTCTGTGCACACGGGCCCAAATGTCCAGTTTCTTGGACTCCTAACTCGGCGCGAACCAGTTTTTTGTACATCGAGTTGCCTCGCTTACAGGTTCGGCTTGAATCGCCAGGACAATCTCCGATTTGTGAACATCAGGAACCACCTCGGCGTAGAAGTTATTGAAAGGGAGAATGCTATGCTCAGATCCTTCATATCTTTTTGTTTAGTCGTGATCCTGGCCACTCTGCTTGTGATCCCCGTCCAGGCCAAGAATTACCGGTTCCGCCTCTCGCTGGTTGGGGTTGTGGACGGGGTCCAACTCAAGCAGGGGCTCTATACCCTCAAGCTGGAAAGCGAGGGGAACCCGCACCCCAAGGCCAAGATTTTCCAAAACGGTAAACTGCTTACCGAGGCCCCGATTCAGGTTCGTCCGCGCGCCAATGAGATCCCCAACACGGTCATGCAGGACACGGACGGGACTCTTCGCGAAATCCGTCTCAAAAAGCAGGTGATCATCTTCCCGGCCCCCTAGCAGCCCGTATCTGGACTCCTCCTGTCAAGGGTCCTGTTCATTTTTTCGAATTCAGCTGATCTGGGCCCTGGCGACGAAACTCGGATGCTGGGTTGAAGCCAGGAGTTTCGCTGCAGGTCCAGAATCGCTATCGGATCATCTTCTCCTCCTTGGGTCTCTGGCATGAAAGCATCGACTTTTTGCGATTCGGTGTGGACTGCAGTCGTATCTCCGGCCTCTTAGTGGAGCTGTGTTCTGGCTCCGGGCCATGATGAATATTCGCGCGTGGGGCGCCTATCGTGGTGACGGCCATCGAGTGGCCAAGGCTGCTATCGGCGTGTTCCCAGCGCCGGTCTGACCGGTTCGCCATCAGTTCGAATCCTTTCATGCAGTTCCCAGGGAAAGATCTTGACAAATCTTTTATCGCTTAAGCTCGCTGGGGTTCATAGGCGGCGTCACGGGTGGAAACGGCCCAGAGTAGACGGGCCAGCTTATTGGCCACAGCCACTGCCGCTTTGTTGTGCCCCCGTCGTTTTTCAATCTCCAAACCCCACCTGTGCAAACGGTCTGGCCGCTGCTTGGACTTGGCCGTCCCACAAGACCGATCGCCCACCGTGGATCAAGAGAGTGCGCAAATAGATGTCCCCTTGCTTGCTGATGCACCCGAGTCGACGCCGCAGACCGCTGGAGTGCTCCCGTGGTGTCAAGCCCAGATAACTGGCAAAGTGTCGTCCCGAATCAAAGCGCCTCAGATCTCCCACAAAACCGGCCACCGCTGTGGCTGTCAGCAATCCCACCCCGGGGATCGACTGCAGTTGTTCAATCGCAACACTCTGTCGCGATAGCGCTTTCAGTTTCCTTTCGATCCGATCGATTCGCCCCTCCAGCTCTCTGACTTCCAGACAGATCTCCTCCAGCACCGATCGGATCCCATTCGGAATCTCCACTTCTGCATCTTCGATCCATCCTCGCACCCGCTCCACGGCCTGGCAGGCTCCAACGGGAATCGTCAAACCGAATTCCCGTAGAATGCCCCGCATCGTATTGATCCGTGCCGTGCGGGTGCGCATCCATGCCGTCCGCACCCGATGTAAGGCGGTCAACTGCTGCTGCGATTCATTTTTGATCGGAACCGGTCGAATGGCACTGTTGCGGTGGGCTTCCAACAACCCTTTCACATCACTGCGATCCGTCTTGTTGCGTAACACGTACGGCCGGACGTAGGCTGGCGGCAGCAGCACAACTTCGTGCCCCAGTTCCCGGAATCGCCGGCCCCAGTAGTGAGCCGAACCGCAGGCTTCCATCAGAATCGTTGCCCGTTGTTGCTTGGCCATGAACCTCAACAACCGAGCTCGACCCAGGCGATGCGTCTTCTCCATCCGACCAGGCTGCTCGGAAATCCCAATCTCAAAGACCGACTTTGCCAAATCCACTGCGATTGTTCTATGCTTCATTTCAGACTCCTCCTGATACAGTTAAAAACTTTGGCTCTGGCACTTTAGATGCCGTCTAAGCCTAAAGGAGGAGTCCATCTCATCATGGTGAAAGCCCCACGAGTCGCGTTACGGGCGCCGTCGGTGCAGATCAAGGGGGTCGCCCAGTGTCCGGGCGATCGGCGACAGGTGCCACGGCGGAGAGAATGGAGCGCCCTCCCCCACCCCTTCGGGGCGCTCCGAATCAAGCGCGTTCGCCTGATATCTATTCAGAAATACAATCCGGTTGCCGGAAGGTTGCAAAAAAAAGGCGACAGTCTCTTTTCTTTCCTCAGTAGCCCCTGGTGGAACTCCCGCGGACTGTTAGGGATCGATTCTGTACAAATGGACCGCGTAGCCGGAGAAGTCATCCTGAAACTGGCCATTGCTCAGCTGCAGGACTCGACCTTCGCCCAGGACCTCCACTTGACCCTCTTCGATGGCGGAGACGGTCAATGTGGCCTGAGTAGCCTGGTTGCGCATGGCTACTGCGAATAGATAGGTGCTCCCGCTGTACTCTTTCACCATTTGAGCCACTGGGACAGCGGCGCCGACTTGCACTCCTCCCTCTACAGTCGGGGAGTTGAGAACAGGTGCCAGAGAAGTCACCTCCAGATTGATGTCCCGCACACCTTGCACTATTTCCTGGTAACGAAAAATACCATCTTCACGGAAACTTGGTTCCCATTCGTGCACAAAGTACATGATTCCTTGTGAGCCGTGGATAATGGACATCCATACTTCAGTTTTGATCTGACTGGTGGTGGGACGCGAGGTTGGATGGTTGATGTGAGTGGTCTCAATGAAGTTCCAGACAATCTTCTCTCCCCCAGACCACTCCACCAGGTTGGCCACACCCTGAGCGACGAACTCCAGGTTTCCGTGAACTGTCGGATGGGAATGGGTCACCGGGTAGATGTCGAAGGAAACGATGTCGCCGGTATAACCCGAGCATTCCTTGTGTAACGCCGCGGGCCAACCTATCCTTGTCGTTCCACATTCGAGACGGGATGAAGACATTACCCAAACAGGTCTGGCTGCTCGCTGCCACCTACGCCCTGATGTTGTCGGGAGCCTCGGTGATCATTTTGACGGCGGGAATTGTGGGGACCCGGATCGCACCGTCTCCCGGCCTGGCCACTCTCCCGGTTGCATTGGCGATTCTGGGGGTGGCCTCCATGACCCTGCCGGTAGGCCTGCTCATGGCGCGCCTGGGACGCAAGAGGGTCTTTTTGATCTTCGCCGGCGTGGCGGCTTCCGGAGCCTTGCTGGCCAGCTGGAGTCTCTCGATTCAGAGCTTCTCCTGGTTTTGCGTGTCCACCTTCTGGATTGGAAGCACGGGCGCAGCGGCCCAGCAATACAGATTCGCCGCCATTGACTGCGTGAGCGGGGATCAGATTCCAAAGGCAGCATCCGCTGTCCTGATGGGTGGGATCGTCTCGGCCCTGATCGGCCCCGAGGTTGCCCTGCTCGGCAAAGACTTTTTCTCGACCGAGTTTACCGGCTCTTTTGTTTTGTTGGCCGGGGTTTTTGTCAGTGGGGGGCTAGTACTGCTGTCACTCAAGGACTCCAGGCTCAAGCAGCAAGAAGCGGGCCACGACAGCCGCCCCGTCTTGAGGATCCTGCGGCAGCCCGTTGTCATCGCTGCCATTGCGGCCTCCGCGATCGGGTTTGGGGTCATGAGCCTGGTCATGACGGCTACGCCCATCAGCATGCACAACCACTACGGGCTAGGCATCACGGACACAAAACGGGTCATCCAGTCGCACATAGCCGGGATGTATTTACCCTCTTTGGCCTCCGGCTGGTTGATCGGCCGCTTCGGGTTTCAGCGCATGATGTCTGTCGGCTTGACTGCCTATCTTCTCTGTCTTGGCATTGCTTATGCAGCGCCCGGCCTGTTCAATTTCTGGCTGGCTCTGGTACTGCTGGGAGTGGGCTGGAACTTCCTTTTTGTGTCAGGCACTTCCCTGCTCCCCAGGGGCTATGCCCCTGGAGAGCGATTTAAGGTACAGTCCACCAATGACTTTCTGGTGTTTTCCGTCCAGGCGACCGGCTCTTTGAGCTCTGGATGGTTCTTGTATCACTGGGGGTGGGAGGGAGTCATCCTGACCTGCCTTCCGGCCGTCGGCCTGCTAGCAATTATCCTGCTGCTGACCCGTCCCGACTCTCGCCGCCCGTTCCCCGTGAACGGTTGAGCCCCATAGGCGCTACTTACGCCCCGGCAAACTTCTCGGTGGCCCATCCCATGGCAGCTCCACCAATGGTGAACAGAATGAGACCGTCAATGCCCCACCACACCCACAGCGAGGTAGGCAGGTTGAAGACTCCCGAGTAGCCAAAGTTGAAGACGAAAACGAAAATCCCCAGGGAAAGCCCCCACGTCAGACCCCGTTTCCAGCCCGGCCCCTTAAACGAAGTCCGGACACAGGAGTAGATCCCGGCCACGACAAGACTGTTGATGAAGGACACCAGCAGCCACCGCGGGAGCACGGCGCCCATGTCGGGCGGATCCTCATTGAGTGCCGGCAGCCAGAAGGATGCGTTGGCTTTGTAGAGCGGATCCAGAATCATGGTGTGAATCACCATACCGGTCCCGAACATCCCGATCAGATTCGTCACCAGCCACAAAACCAATGCCCCGACGACAATCGCTTTTACGTTCACGAGAACCTCCTTGATGTTGATGCAGATCCCAACGAATTGCCCGCTATTCTGCCACAATCCGCACCCAAATCAATAGAGCAAAACCGGTGTGTCGTCAGCGAGGCCCCGTGGCTTCTGCAAACACCGCCCTGATCTTGGGTGAAACGGATTCCAGCGGCGCCACGAACTCGGGATCGATCTGGCGGCTTTCTTTGAAAAGCTCCCTGGCAGCAGCCAGGTCAGTGGGGGTCTCTTCCTGCGAACGCAGCGAAACGGAAACTAGAGAGGCCCCCAGAAAGAACGAGGCAGTAGCTCCAAAGCGGGGACGGTGCCTCTCTCCCAGGTAACCTCTCAACCGGTCGACGGCCTCCCGGTAGTGACCCCTGTAGAAACTCTCCAGCGCCTCTCGGAGCTCGGTTTCTTCCCGCTGCAGCGTGTCCTCTATTTCCTCTTGTAACCAGAGGAGCTGGCTGGACGATTCGTCGAGAGTCAGGGCAGCCCGGGTCTTCTCCAGTGCTGCCGACAGATCACCGGGCCTCCATCAGCTTCCGGACCTGCTCGGAAAGCTGGCTGACCGTCTCCGTTTTCTCAGCATTCGCCAGCCGCCGCTTAACCTGATTCAGCAGGGCCCGGGCTTCTGGGTGATTCTGGTGATTCCGGAGAACTCTCTGCAGGCGGGTCCTGGCTTCGTTCAGGTCACCCTGGTCAAAAAGGACCACAGCCTCAAGGTAGTCGGTCTCCGCCGCTCCCAGTTTTGCCTGGTTGAGCGCTGCCTCCACGACCGTCTTTCGCTCCCTGACCTCCTCGCGTTCGGAGTGTTCCTCAGACAGGAGGTCTAGCATCTTTGCGGCTTCCTCCCAAAGACCGGTTTTGATCCAGTCATCGATACTGTCCAGGTCCTTGCGAAGTTGTTCCAGCGCGGGATTGCAGGAGGCAGATTCTCTGGCCGCCTGGAGGTTTGGAAAGTTGGGGGACGTCGCTTCGATTTCGTAGAGGAGCTGACAGGCTGGTTCCAATTCCGATTGTCGAATCAGCAACTGGGCACGCTGCCAGAGGCGTTCGTTGTGGCGGCGAGTCTTGATCTCGTTCCAGAAACCGGAGGCTTCTTCCCCCAGGGAGCCGGGGCAACTGACGAGGGCTTCGGTCAACCCTTCCGCCAGACTGAGATCATTGGCTCGAAAGGCTCGCCTAGCCTGCTCGAGCTGGTTCGAATCGCATTGGGCCGCCCGACTGCCCGCCGCTTGCTGGGCCAGGACCTGGCCCAGCAGGGCAATCTGCATGAGCGCGAGAATGATCTTCATGGGCTTGACTCCTGAGTCTTCCTCCAGAACCTCATTCCTCCACCCCTTCACTGAGAACCTGCTCCAGGAGAGAATCTACATCAGTACTTTCCCAAAACTCGTGTCGGACTTCACCGGGGGTCTTCGGGCCCAGGGTCACGGGCCGGGTGACCAGCCTCGAGCCGTAGGTGAATTCGAGCGAGTAGTCTCCGGGAGGCAGGGAGACAACAAACGGGGTCTCGCCTTTGAAGACACTCTGCTTGTCGGCATCCCGGATCTCCACGGCCGCATACGGCGAAGCATCGACCGTAAGCGCCACCGGCTCCGGCTCTACGAAGATGGCCCCCCCTGCAAAAAAGGAACGCCTGATGACGGCGCTGCCGGCCATCAGCAAAACTGCCAATCGGAGGCTCCCTGAGATCTTCCGACGAGGCTCCGGAGCTTCTGTCTCTCCCTCCGCCGCCGGGGTTTTCGGTGCCCCTGGGCCCTCAGCCAGCGAGACAGCCTGCTGCTCGACCAGATCGTTCAGGGCACTGGTAAAACGACCTGATTCCAGTGACGTGAGCCGCAGGACATCCTGAATGGAGCGGCTGCTGTCTACGTGCTCGAGAATCTTCAACTGGTCCGGAGAGAAAGCATCCGCCCGGATCGTAGCTGGCTGCTTGCGCAGGACCTTCTCTCCCTCCAGGGTTTCGGGAACATTCACCGATCTCGGCATGATGAGCCGTTCGGCCAGACCCGCGGAATCGAGTTCCGCCAGGACGTGGGAGGCACTCTGGATCCGTTTCTCGGGTTCCTTCTCTAGAAGCCTCTCGACCAGCCTTGAGAACTTTTCTGAAAAAGCCGAGTTCAATTTTGAGACGGGAGGAGGGACCTCGTTGAGCTGTTTCATATAGACGGCGTGCGGGCTTTCGCCATCGAACGGGTTCGATCCGGTTGCCATCTCGAACATCAGGATACCCAGGGAATAGATGTCGGACCGCGCGTCGGCCGTGGCACCCCGGACCTGCTCCGGGCTCATATAGAGAGGCGTACCCAGTCGCTCTCCAGCCGCCGTTTTGGTCTTTAGAGCGATGGCCCGAGCCCGGGCGATACCGAAGTCGAGAACCAGGACGGTTCCGTAGTTGTCAATTCGAATATTGGACGGTTTCAAATCGCGGTGAATTACCTGGTGGTCATGGGCGCACTCCAGGGCCCGGCAGATCTGAGCTGCAACGGAGACAATCTCCGACTCGGGCATAGGACTCAAGCGTTCCATTCTGGCTGCCAGATCTTCGCCTTCGACGTAGTTCATGACCAGGTACCGGAATCTGCCCGCCCGGCCGATGTGAAAGACCTTAACGATATTGGGGTGCTGTAGTTCGGCTCCAATCCTGGCTTCCGTCACGAACCGCTCCACCTCCTCCGGATCTTCGATTAGATCTCGTCCCAGCACCTTGACGGCCCACTTGCCTCCCAGTTCTTCATGCGTGGCCAGATACAGATCGCCCATTCCCCCTTCGCCGATCCGCTTCTGTATGCGGTAGGTCCCCCGCAGAGCCTCTTTCAGGGTCGTCCGCGCATGAGAGTCCTCTCCGGGGCTCACTTCGCCCTTGCTCTCGCGCTTGACGTTGTCTGTTTCCAGCGGTCCGGTGCCCCGCGGTGCACGATTAGACATTGATCCACGCTCAGTCTACCGTCACAAATTCTCGTCCTGTTGTGAACTTGATCACGTGCGGTGCGTTTGGCGGTCTATAAAATTGGACTGGATCAGTAAGAACAAAGCTCTGGAGAAGTTAAGACGGAGGACAGGTAATGAAACTGGCAAGATTCTTCCTCGCGGCCGTGATCATGTGTTGGACGGGATTCGGCTTACCCCTTTTGGGCCAAGGGATGGCAGACACGGTCTCCAACATTGAGATCACAGCGCTTCGGAGTCTTCAGATTGCCCAGTCGAACGATCTTTACTACATCCAGGTCGTTGTCGAGTTACGGAATCAGAATGCCTACTCGATTCGCCTCAGGAAGGCCGATCTGAGTCTTCGAATCAAACGCTACCTAGAGGAGATTCCACTGGGCAAGGCCGCCACGGTAGATCTCGAAGTACCCGCCAACACAACTACCGACTTGACTCTCATGGTCGAAGCCGGGGACAAGGGCAGGGAAACTTTGAAGCGACTTTTTGCTGTTTTCAACGCAGTCAGCGACCCGGCCATCGTACCCACCGTGTTTCTGACCGGAAACTCGGATGTCGGCTTTCACGATCGGCGCGGCTGGCTCTATGAAAACGAGTTTGAGATCGACTTCATGTTTCGGCCCGAAGTCAAACGCCGGTTCCTCATGAAGTGAGCTCAAATTCGGGAGCAGTGAGGACTATTGAAGTTCCAGTTCACTCTTACCGTTGTTGAAGGTTCAAAGAAGGGGAAAAGCCTTCTTCTTGCGGGCCCCGGGCGCCTCTTTTTCGGGCGTGGCGATGATTGTTTCGAAGTCCTGCCCCAGAGCGACCTGACCGCCGGAAGGTACCACGCCCTTTTTGAGATCGATCCTCCCCACGTGTTCGTCACTGATCTAGGAAGCGTGAACGGCACCCATTTGAACGGCAAGAAGATCGGTGGCAACCGGGACGTTCTCAATTCGGAATCTTCCCCGCACAGCGACGAGCGTTTCTCTCTCTCTCATGGCGATCGCGTTACCCTGGGTGAAACGACCTTTGAAACCGGCTTGCTAGCCCGGATTATGCAAAAACCGTAGTCCGGTGTTGAAAAACGAGTCGAGAAGTGGCCCAACTCGGAAGCGGGCAGGTGTGACAGGCGGATTTGCGAAGAATATCGGTTGGGGAGGCGTTTGAGTGGTTGGGGGAGTGAATTTCAGACAGATCTGGGCCTGGATGAGTATCGGAAGCGGTTTTTTGGGGAACTGGGAGAAGCTAGCTGGAGTTGAGGCGACTCAAGACGAGGTGGAAGAGGGGTTGTTCGGGAAAGGCTGAGGAAAGATGGACCCAGATGCGTCGAGTGGTTTGTCGGATGCGGGCCCCGATCTTGAGGACACGACGACGTAAGGTTTCGATTTCGAGCTTGTGCCAGGGAGTCCCGTGCAGATAGTCGCGCAGGCGCACGAACATCTGGTAAGCCAGTGCATGCAGGAGGAGTCGAAACTGATTGGCCAGGAATCGATGACAGCTGAGTCGGTCCATGCTCAGATGATTCTTAAAGGCCTTGATGAAGTTCTCGGTCTGCCCTCGGTTTGTATAGTGGTCATAAAGTGATTGGGAGCAGAGATCGTCCCGGTTGGTGACCACAAAGCGACGATTGATCCCGCGCTGATCGACCTCCACTTTGACAATGACGCGACGGGATCGATCCCAGCTCTTGGCTCGATAAAGAAACTCGTCAAACTGACGCTGTTTTTCCTCCAGCTCAACGAACTGCAGCCGAGTCGAATCCAGCAGCGGCTCGACCACTCGCTGCAGGCGAGGGTTGCGACTTAACCCAATGACATATTGGAGTTGATTCTCTTCACCTTCACAGAACTCGTAGAGCCGAGGCGTGGCAAAGCCGCTGTCGGCCCGAATCTCAATCTCGACATCCGTCCCCACTGCTTGTCGGATGGCCTCCACGACTCGCTTCAGAATGGGCACGATGTGAGAGGCAGCCCCCTTGTTGCCAGGTCTCAACACGACACACACCAGGTCGCCCGTGTCGGCATCGAAGATCAGCAAAGGATGCAGAATGTGGTTTCGGTAATACCCATGGTAGAAGGAGAACTCCTGCTGACCGTGAGTGTGGTCGTCGGTACTGTCCAGATCCAGGATGATCTTGCTGGGACGTCTCTTCTTCAGGGAGCGCACATAACGGCCTAGCAGCCACTGGCTCAGACGCATCAGATCCTTCTTGGTGACGGAGTTCTCCAAACGGGAGAAAGTCGGCTGGGTGGCCAAATCGGGATCGCTCTCGGGCAACTGATCACAGACTGTCTTGAGCATCGGATCGGAGCGCAGCGTATCGGCGTCATTACAGTCTTCGTAGCCGGCCACGATCTGCAAGACTCGTTGTCGAATCAACTTCAACAGGTCATGACGAACGTAGCGTCGGTCCCGGCTTTCCGAAATACACGAACTGAAGCCCTCGCACAACCGATGTTGCCGATCCAGGGATCCAAACAACAACCATCCTGCGTCGGAAGTCAGACTCCCCCCATCAAAACGCGCCGTGATCTTTCGGTGGCTGTGAAATAGCAGGGTATTCTGGCAGACTGCTTTCAACATTGCCGTAGCTCCTGTTTAGGGTCGTTGTTTATGTAAACCCTTTTATATCAGAGAGCTACGGCCTTTTTTCTGGGCCCAAATCTCACTCGGATTCAGATCTCTTGCATAATCCGGGCTAGCTCGCCAGGTCTGCACACTGTGCGGGATGGAACTGCCCGGGTTCGTTGAGATGGACGCGACTGAGACGAGCACGGAATCGGTCTTGTGTAGAACCTGCCAGGATAATTTGGAGCCGGGCCCACTAGAGGCAAGGGCTTCTCACCCCCCCCATCGATGATCCGCCCGCACAGGATGCGGCAGTTCCAGAGAGTGTCGAGAATCGACCGGCCCGGGAGGTGCAACCGGAACCTGGTGCTGCCCGCACGCCACGCCAGGTGGACCCCGTAACCCTGGCCGGCTACGAGGTGATCCGGCTGTTGGGAGAGGGGCCGGTGGGGCGAACCCATCTGGCCCGCAAGCAGGACGACTCCAACCCGGTGGCGCTCAAGACCGTGGACACTCCCGGGCGTGACGGGGTCCGTCGATTCTCGGCTGGACTGGAGGTCCTTAGCGACCTCAAGCACCCGAACCTGGCGAGCATTCTGGATGTCGGGGTCGAAGGAGACCGAGTCTACTATAGTAAGCAATTCGGCCCCCGTAGGTCAGCGCTAGAATCTGATCGAAGCGTGCGAAGGCGAAGCGGCTGGGCTGATGAATGGTCGCGGCCACGGTAGTCACTTCATCGCTGCTGATTCGTCTCAGCAAATCGACAATGCGATCGGCATCAGATGAGGAGAGCCCTGTGGTTGGTTCGTCCAGAAAGAGCAGCACGGGCCGGGCGATCAGTTCGTGAGCGATATTGGCCCGTTTCCTCTCCCCCCCGCTGAGACCCCGGCGCTCTCCGTTAGAAGAACCGATCAGCGTGTGGAGAAACTTGGAGGCGCGCTCGCCCTCGAATCCGAGTTGTCCGCAAGTGTCGCGGATCAGCCGGTTGCGAACGCTCCTTTCCATGTCGGGAAACTTGAGCTGCAGGCGATAGTCCAGGGACTGTTGGACCGTCAGATCGGAGAAGAGAACGTCCCCCTGGGGGACATATCCGACAAAGTCCCGGAGCACCTCAAGATCTCGGTTGGGGTCGAATGCGTTTCCGATCGTGATCAGGCCGTCGTCCGGTTTCAGATAGCCGGCCAGCAGATTCAGTAGAACGGTCTTGCCGCAGCCGGCCGGTCCCATGACCCCGGTCATGCTCCCGGGCACCGCTCGCAGATAGGCGCCTTCACAAAGCCATAAATCTTTTTGTGACGGCAGCTTAAGATAGAGACGAGTAGTATCAACTCCAACTCTATCGGCGCCCAGGAAGAACTTGGGGCTGAGCTGGAGAAACACTTCGGAGAGGAGGATCTCATCGTAGCGGGTCACTTCCTGCCAGGCACCCTGTCGCAGGGGGTTACCATTCAGCCAAGCGTCGTCGGATGGGACCAGGCTCTTCAGAAACAGCCGGCCCCCCTTGCGCCGCAGGACGGCTTGGCGATCTTTCAGACCGTCCAGTCGAACGTCGTTTTCTTGGGCGCTCCCGATGGAGATTTCGAAGTCTCCCTGGAGGCGCAGCTCAATGTTCGAAGAACCCATTTCCTGCAACCCTCGGGGATGTGTTCCCCTCGTAACCTCCCATCATGAATCACAAAGCAGCCGGGAAAAGTGCGTCATGTCACCGAACGGGGACGAGAGAGTGGAAGGCGCCCCAGTGCGGAGACCTGCAAAGAGATGGGGGACGGACCCTAGTCTGAGTGCCCGAAGGCCCCCTATTCCCCCCACGCCAAAACCACCAACACCGGCCGATGATCCGACGTCACCCGGTCCTCAACACTCTTCACGTCTACTATCCTCCACCGATCCCCCGACCTCACCAGCACATAGTCAATCAGGGACTGCGGCGCCGTGGCTTCCACCCACCGCCCTGCCAGCAGGATGTTCATGGGCTCACTGCCGGGTCTGGCGTTGAAATCCCCGGCCAGGACGATCGGTGGCCCCTTCGCTTCCGAAAAAACCGAGTTGAGCTGTTGGGCCTGTTCCGAGCCCCGTGCCTTGGTGGAGAGATGGGTGCTCACCAGGATGAACTCGGGCAATCCGTTGTCGGGTTGGATCCGGGCGGATAGGGCTGTCCGGGATTCCTGCCCGAAACGAAACGGCAAGTGATGAACTTGAACGTCGTCGACCGGAAAGCGGGAGAGGATCGCATTCCCGTACTCGCCCCCGGAGTAATGAAACGACCGTCCAAAAACGGCGTTCATTTTGGTCAACTTCTCCAGGAGTGCGAGCTGATCGACCCCACGGGCCCGCCCGGTGTTGCGATCCACCTCCTGCAAGGCGACGACATCGGGGGCGAGGTCAGTAATCACACCAGCCAGCCGGTCGTAGTCAAACTTCCCATCCGTCCCTTGCCCGTGGTGGATGTTATAGGTCAAGACCCGCAATTGTGGCTTCGGCTGACCTACTGCGCAGTGCACTGGCAGCCCGACACCGAGGGCCAAAAAGACTACGTAATTCTTCATGATCTGAACTGTACCAAACGGGGGGCTCTCCGGGGCGGCGATCCTGGCCCGGTTGCAAGGAACGGCACCAAGTCACCAGTGCTACAGTTGATCTATGCGGGGGCTGGTAGCTACCGGAGCACGAAATTCACGGTCACCGTGGCAATGACCGGCAGAGGCTCACCGCTCAGTAACGTCGGTGAATACCTCCACTGGCTGACCGCATCGATGGCCGACTGATTCAGGAGCGGATGACCGCGGATCAGCTTGATGGCAGCGACCAACCCCCGCTCATCGACCGTCACCTGCAGCAGGACGATACCCGAAACACGGGCTCTCTTGGCTAGCTCGGGGTATGACGGATCGATCTTGTGGATGAGGCGGGAGTTCTGGACACCATTGCTGACCCGACGGGGCTCTCTTGGCTCCGGCGGGGGCGGGGGCGGCGGTACCACCCCTACAAACTCTCCCAGCAGACTCCCGGGCGTCCCATTTGGCCCTCCACCCGGGATCCCGCCCCGCACGCCTCCGGGAATCCCTCCGGCTGACCCCCAGTTACCGATGGGAACGACGGGAATCTCTTCAGACGGCGGTGGAATCTCCTCAGGGATCTCCGGGGGCTCTGAGAACTTGTCCGGATCTAGCTAGTCTCATGATTTCCACTTTACCTCCCTTGGCTGGAAGAGCGCCCGGGGGAGACGGCGGCCCGGGTGGCGGCAGAGGCTTCGGCGGTGCCAAAAGAACGGTCAGCAGCTCGTACTCGGCAAGGCCCTGGTAGTAGACCAGCGGGATCAACAGAACCACCGCTAACACGACTGAGTGGATGATCAAAGAGAGGAGAACCGTCCTGGACCTCCTTTTCTCGGGGCTGTGCGAAGACTCGATCAGTTCGTCAAACATCCGGCCGCCTTCCCTTCTCAGTTGACTGGCTTCTGCAAGACATAGTTACCGCAACCGAGGACTTGGTTCCCCGCCACAACCGCATCCTCCCACAGCCACCCCCTTTTGCCGGGCGTGTGGACCAGATCGCGAGTGCTATAGAGCGGTCAAGCCGACACCGGGATCGGGCTCAGGCGGATGATGCTGTGGTCTGGGTCGTGGAGGTTTTCCTGGGCCCACTCCAGGACCTCATCCTCCTGGCTGAAGAGGATGATCTGTCTTTCCCCACTGAGGGCCAGCAGTGTGTCCAGGACAGCACGGGTCCGGGTGGAGTCGCTCTGGACCGTCACATCGTCGAGGATCAGGGGGCAGGTTTCTTCCGGTTGGGTCAGGTACTTGACGAGCGCCACTCGGAGGATCAGGTAGATCTGCTCTGCGGTCCCCTGGGAAAGCTGTGTCGCCGCCCGCCACTCTCCCGATTTCTCTTTGACTTTGATCACCAGGTTCTTCGGGTCCACGCGAGCATCCTCATAGCGGCCTCCGGTGATCTTCGGCAGCCACTCGCGGATCACATCCGATAACTGAGGGGCCACAGTCCGGTGAACCTCTTCCTGGGCTTTCGCTAGAAAGTCGGAGGTAGTCTCTAACACCTCGTCCAGCCTGGTGACCCGTCCCAGCTCCGATCGAGCATTCTCGAGAGCCTCGTCAGCCTCTGCGACGGGCACCATCGAGCTCTCTCTCTCAGAGAGTTGCGTGCGGAGCCGCGTCAAGTTTTTCTCCAACTCCCTCTCCTTGCCCCTGGTAGACTCCAGCTCGGAAGGAGCCGCGTCAAGATCAATCGCGTCCGTTACGTGATCATCAATCCCCGCACTCTTGGTTCGGGCTCGCTCCTCCAGCTCGAGGACGTAACTCTCGAGTTCCTGCAGGGACCGTCCAGCCAGAAGGCTCGTCAACTGAGACCGGTCTTTGATTTCCGTCTCCCACACTTGAGTCTCTTGTTGCTTGGTCTCCAGCCAAGCCTCCAGCGCCAAAACCAGGGCCTCTTCTTCCCCACTCACACCACACTTCTCGGCTGCTTTCTCGACAAGCTCACCTGCTTGCTGTCTTTTGAGTTCAGATTCCCGAGCCCTTTCTTCCTGACTCAGGGCCTGGCTTAGAGACTCCTGAAGCGCCTTTCGCTGGCGGCGAATCCCGCACATTTTCTGATACTCTTCAACCGACTCCGATAGCTCCTCCTGCGTCTTGATCCTCTTGCCCGTCAGCAGTTCGGCCAGACGGCTCCTCCCCCTATCGTATTGTTCCTGACGCGTCTTCTTGCCCGATCTCCATTTCTCCAGAGCTCTCCAATCCTCAACTCCCTTCTCCACCTCGGTTGCTCTACTCAGAATCACTCCCGCCTCAGCTCCCAGTTCGAGAGCTGCGAGGGTTTCTCTTGCAGCCGACTGTGCACGTTCCCATTGCCCCAGCTTGAATCTCGACTCTCCCAGCTCGTCGTTGACCTCTCTCAGTCGTTCGTAGTGAACCGGGATCTCCCGGGCGGGATTCCAAAAGGCCCGAAGCGCAATCAGGGCCAGTCCGACAGCCAGGAGCGCAAATCCGGTCCAGGCCAACTGGAGAACCAGAACGATCATCCCTACCGCCAGGAGCGCAGCGCCTCCCACCAGCAGTTTCTTAGAGCGAGACTGCGTCGAGCGTAGCCTGGCAATCCTGGTGTCCAGGGAGGTGCGCAGACTCTCCAGCTCAGGATCAACAGCAGGTCGTGGTATGGAGATCGTCTGGGCCAGCCTCCGGAGCTCTTCAGGGTCCAGATCCGGGCTGAAAATAGCTTTCCCGGAAGACGGTTTATCTCGCTGGTGATCTTCGAGAAGCTGCCGGCTCACCTCATGCTCCTGGGCTGCTTTTGTCAGCTCTGGATCCACCTCTAGATCTCCCTCCGGGACCCCCGGCAGATTGGCCAGTCCCTGCTCGAGCTCAGCTGATCCCGGATTGGGAAACGCGGCCGCCGCCGGGCGGTTCTTCCAGGACGCAGCAGCCTCGGTTACTTGCTGCATCAGCTCCTGCTGATCTGTGGGATCGAGTGGCGGCTCGTGAGAGTAGATCTCTGTCAGATCAGTGGCTTGTTGCAGCCGCTTTCTGCCGGCCCGAGCGTCAGCCCGTGCCACTGCCGCCCCCAGCAGCCGACACCTGGTTGCCACTTTCTCTGTCTCCGAGGCGAGCTCCACCTTTTGGCCGAGCAGCTGGTCGTAATCCTGGCGCTTCGCCCTGGCCTCCTGGAAGGCCTGCTCAGCCGAGACCAGACCAGTCATCGCCAGTCGTAAAGGCTTGCGACTGTTCACTCGTGTGGTACCAAGATGCTCCCTGCGAAAGTTCTTGAGAATCTCGAGTGCCCTGGCAGCGGTACTCTCCGTGCCGAAGGTGTCGGCTGCGCGCTGTAAGTCCTCCTGAAGAGCCTCCGGGTGATCGAGTACCTGCAGGAGTTGTCCCTGGCCCACGCAGGCCACTGCTGGAAAAGTGTCACGGTTCAGTCCCAGCCACGTCGACCCGTCAGGTGACCCGTCATAGAGAATCTCGTTCACGTACTCCCGACCAAGCACCACATCGTCAGCTTGGCCGGTGTGAGAGTCCAGGTCATGGCTCAACTGGACTCGCCTGCCGTCCGCAAGGCTGACCAAGAGCTTCACTCGCCAGTTTTCAGCTTCCCAGGGACGATGACGTCGTTCGAAATCCTTTTCGGCACCGCGCTTGCCGGGCCCTCGACGGAGACCGCACAGGCCGGCGAAGAGGGCGGCGTGCCAGCTCGACTTCCCGGCTTCATTGGGCCCCCAGATAACCGTCATGCCCTCGGAAAAGGCGAGTTCTTCGTTCCGGAAGGGGCCAAAGGAGAGGCTCTGGAGTCGCTCAAACCGCACCCAGGAACACCTCTAGATCTTTGCGACCGTCCAGGGCACGGAGCCCGGTGATCAGGACACGTTGCCGGGTTTCCTCATCCAGATCGGAGTTTTGGACGTTGAGCACGAACTGGCCCCGGACAGTAGGCTCCCGGCTGATTCTTTCGAAATCGTAGCCGACCTTCAGGTCTCCGGGTCGCACCACACAGGCATCCAGTGGGGTGTCCAGGTCCTTGAAGTCCGCGATACCGAGATCGATCTCGGGAGGGATTTCCCCTTCCAAAGTGACGCGTGCAAAGCCTGAGTGACTGTTCAGTTCTTCGAGAACACGGTCGCGAATGGATTGTCCGCTCTCGACCCCGGTGACGTCGACACACAAGTCGTGGAACCTGGTCTCCGTGACGGGGATCCATTGGCGATCCAGCACCCCGTCCTCGCTCACTTCGATCAGAACGGCTCCGCCTGGTCCTTTCTCCCCGAAGGACAACGGATGAGGATTCCCGGGATAGGTGTGGTCTTCCCCCTCGACGCGACGATGGTAATGCCCTACGAAGCCATGATCGAAGCCGGCCCTTCGAATGTCCGCGGCATGGAAGGGGGCATGGGTAGTCTGGGAACGCTTCAGGTGCTCGCCGAAGCGGGATTCGGAGCCGTGAAACAGGGCCAGGTTCACACCTCCGCGATCCACTCGGAACTCCTGGAGGAGATTTCTGGACTCGGCCGGCTGGAGATGGGCAATTCCCCAAATGGTGAGACCCTCGTCCATGACTTCCGGCTCGAAATCGCTCTTCTCAAAGATCCTAACGTTGGGGCTCCAATCTGCGGTCCGATAGATGCTGGACGGCGCCAGCCAATCGTGATTTCCGGGGGCCACGAGCACAGGGATCGGATCGAGGTCGGCGAAGGCCTTCCTGATCAAGGCGGATGTGTCGGGAGAGTAGAGTTGTTGCTCGTACAGATCTCCCGCACAAAGCAGTGCGTCGACTTTCTGTTCCCTGGCCAGATTGGCAATGTTGGCCAGGGCATCCCGCAGGCCGTTGCGGAGTTTGCGGGCGGCCTCCGGCTTATCTCTCAACCAGGCAAAAGCCCGGTCCAGATGCAGATCGGCAAAGAGCAGGAATCGCGCTGTTGGATTGGCCATGGTCCCGGACTCCAATTCTAGCGCGTCGCGCTGAATAGGCCCGCCCATCTCGCACCTCTCCTTCCCTTCGTTCGCGTTTCTCCGGTGGTACGGCGTTATAGAAGACAGAGCAACCTGAACCAGACCGGTCGACAGCAGGAGGATGGAGCCGTGAAGAAGTCAAGATGTACCCATCAGAAGAGCGCTGAGGAAAAACGAAGAGAGCGGATCGACGCCCTCAAGGAGGAGGCCAGGTCCTTGTCGCACGGGAAAGTGACGAGCTTCGTCTCTCCTCATTGCTCCCCCGAAATCGAGGAGTCCTTCTGGGAACACGTGGTCTCCTTCGAGAGAAGAGCCCAGGGCAAGAACGTGACCCCGACTCGATCTGTAGCAGAAGAGCTGATTCACTCCTCCTTCGACCTGCCTCCGCAGGAGCAACTCAATGACCGACAACTGAAAGAGAGACTCTGGAAAGTTATTCAAGCTCTGGCCTGTATCCCGTCAGCAGCAATGAGACACATTGAGCCTCAGGACTTAGAGACAGTTTGAAGGGAGCTTGACAGCTTCTGTCGGGGTGTCGATGCTGGCCGTGGCGTAACAAAGAGGAGAAACCACCATGGCCACAGACGTTGTTAAACAGATTCGCAGAAAGACCCGCCGGAAGTTTTCCGCCGATGAGAAGATCCGGATTGTCCTGGAGGGACTTCGGGGCGAAGTCCCGATCACCGAGCTGTGTCGACAAGAAGGAATTCAGCCGTCGATCTATTACAAATGGTCGAAGGCCTTTCTGGATGCCGGCAAGAACGGGTTGACCCGGGACACGCGGCGGGATGCCACATCCCAGGAAGTACGACGGCTCAAGGAAGAAAACGATGCGCTCAAGAGGGCCGTGGCTGAGACGGTGCTGGACAATCAGCGGCTGAAAAAAAGTTTGGGCCTGTAAAGCGGAGAAGGTATCAGCGAATGGCTGCCGAATATAAGCTGGAAGTTCTACGGGCCGTCGAGGGTTCCGGGCTACCGGTGACACAGGCTCTGGCTCAGCTTCAGATACCACGCTCGACCTATTACCGGTGGCGAACAAACTTTCGTAGAAGGGGTGTTGTGGGCTTGCGAGATCGTCCCTCTTTCCACAGCCGGGTCTGGAACCAGGTCCTGCCTGAGGAGCGACACAAAACGTTGGAGATTGCCCTGTTGTATCCGGAGTGGTCGCCGCGGGAAGTGAGCTGCCATATTACGGACCAGTGCGGGTTTACGATCTCCGAGTCGTCGGTCTACCGGATCCTGAAAGCGGAAGGGCTGATCCGAGAAGTTGAGCAGAAGACGTTTCCAGCAAGCTCCGAATATCGGGTCAAGACCGCCTGGCCAAACCAGCAATGGCAGACCGACGCGACGTATCTACTGATCAAGAACTGGGGTTGGTATTACCTGATCTCGGTACTGGACGACTTCAGCCGCAAGATCCTGGCCTGGCGGCTGCAACCGGCCATGACGGCGGGCGACTTCAGTGAGGTTGTCGAGGCGGCTTGTCAGGCAACGGGTATCGACCGGATGGAAAGTCAGAAGAGACCGCGGCTGGTAACCGATCGTGGCTCGGCTCTGATCTCCAGGGACTTCGGCTACTATCTGGAAGCCAAGGGACTGGGCCATATTCTGGCCTCGCCCTACCACCCGCAGACGAATGGAAAGATAGAACGCTACCATCGCTCCTGCAAGGAGCGAATCAATCTGCTGGTATGGGAGAGTCCGGAGGAGCTCGAGCGGGAGATCGGAGCGTTCATCGAATACTACAACAGCCGGCGCTATCACGAGGCGCTCGGAAACGTGACGCCCGATGATGTTTACTTTGGCAGAAGAGATTCGATTCAAACTAGAAGAAGGAGGTTGAAGGGAGTAACGCTCGCCCGTCGGCGAGTGATCAATGCTAATCTAGCCAGACCAGCAGCGGCCCCGAGTGTCTCTTAAACCTCGGGCCATTTTGTCCCATTTGCGCTGACGACGTACACTCTGGCCCATCTCCAGTACTACCTCCACAGCACCGACCACCTGAGCGACAGGGAACTCTATAAGAGACTGTGGCTGGAGGAGCTTCGCCAGGACTATGTCCCCATGCAGGATCCACAATCGGCTTTTGTCATCGACTTCATCAGCTCAGGAAGTGAACAGGATATTCACGATTACCTGAAGTACTTCGCCGATCCGCTCGCCCGCCAGGGGTGGAAGAGCGAGTTTCCAGAGGTCCATATCCCCGAACACGAAGATCCGCCCTACGACCGGGACCGGTTCCTGCCCAGGGCTCCCTGGGTCAGGGGGCAGGATCCCCGGGCGGTGGCTCTGAACTGAGACGGAACGTGTCAACAACTTTGAGACACTTTGGTGAATAAATTACTGTAGTTTCATCTCAAAAGTTCTCCTTTTCGGGAGGGTTGATCCAGACCGCCTCGGGAAGAGGAGGAGGAACGGGTTTGCCGTTGGGAAATCTCTCCGGGAAGAGTGCATGGGCGGCCTCCAATGTTTGGGATCGATCGCGACGGGTGGTGATGGCGGTGAGGTAGTGCACATCCGCGGGAGTGTGCAGGCCGATACCCGAATGGCGATGGTCGCGGTTATACCAATCGAAGAAATCCCGACAAAAGTCTCTGGCTTGCTGAATGGTGCCGAAACGAGCCGGGAATTCGGGACGGTACTTGAGGGTCTTGAATTGGGATTCCGAGTAGGGATTGTCGTCACAGACATGAGGCCGAGAGTGAGACTTGGTGACTCCCAGATCGGCCAGTAGCAAGGCCAGTGCTTTGGAACTCATCGACGAGCCACGATCGGCATGCAGGGTGAGACCACCCGCTACGATCTCCTGCTTGGAGTAGCTCTGGGCGATCAAGACCTTGGCCAGGCGGGAGCTTTCCTGGGTGGCCACCATCCAGCCCACCACATAGCGGCTGAAGATGTCCAGGATCACGTAGAGGTAGTAATAGCTCCATTTGACGGGCCCCTTCAGCTTGGTGATGTCCCACGACCAGCATTGGTTCGGGCCGGTGGCCAGAAGTTCCGGCTTGGAGTATTGGGGATGGCGGCGCTGGCGACGGCGTTCTCTAACTTCCAGACGTTTGGCCAGAATGCGGTACATGGTTCGAATCGAGCACAAGTATCGCCCTTCGTCCAGCAGCTCCGCCCATACGGCGGCAGGAGCTTTGTCGATAAACTGTCGGCTGTGCAGGACCTCCACAACGGCTTCCCTTTCGGGCGGGCTCAAGGCGCGTGGGGATGCGGCCCGAGGCCGAGGATCCAGCGCCGGCCGTTCGCGCCGAAGTTTCTCCCGATACAGACTCGATGGCGGCAGATCCAGAGCCTGACAGCCGGCACGGACTCCGTGGGATTGTGAGAATCGCAAAGCTTCGTCCATCAGCTCTCGTCTCCGTTCTCTTCGCTGCTCGCCAGAGAGATTCCCAACAGTTGCGAGACTTTTTTTTGGAGATCCAGCATGGCTTCAAACTTCTCGAGCTTGCGTTTCAGCTTCCGATTCTCAGCCTCCACTTGCCTCAGTTGATGATCCAGAGGATTGACCGGCTTTGCCTTTCGTCCCCGCTTGCGAGGGGTCAATGCCTGCAGCGTTCCGTGCTCGCGTTGGCGTCGCCAGGTCTGCAGATTCGACCAGTAAAGTCCTTCTCGGCGCAGTAATGCTCCCACTTCGCCCGACTCTTCGCAGCCATCGGCCTGCTCCAGGACCCGGAGCTTATAGCGGGCTGAAAACCGGCGACGGGTTGCCTTGGCAGGAACTTCCGGGTCGGGTCGCGGCAACGCCTTCTCGGGCTCGGTCCGTCCCGCAGCGATTTTGGAGACCTCTCCCCTCCGCTCCGAGGTTTCCAAAATCCTCAGTTTCTTGTCGCTTCTGTTTTCTATCATTCTGTAATCCAGCTTCTCGCCCTCTACTCTAATTTAGCCGGGAAGAAGTGTCTCACCATTATTGGCACAGAGGGAGAAGCTACACCTCGGCTGCGAAGAGCTAGGCTGCGAAGAGCTAGCTAGTTCCCATCCGGAAACCCATTATTTAAGCTTCCTAAAGGGTTGTTTTTTATACCAGATACAACGGTTCATGGGGGACAGTATCGGCCGACAGCAGGGATCGGGCGGCCGAGTGCTCCAGATGCAGTTTTCGACAAACACCTCACCCTCAAAACCCCCCTCCATTATGGCGTCCAGCGACTCGTTTACAACCGTAGCCGGGCCAACACCAACAGATTGAAACTGAGCACCGAGAGATGCACATACTGCTGGAAGTGCTCCCATCCCTTCCAGGTGCAACGATCCGCTCCGAAGACCCGTTTGAGCATCGAGATACAGCCTTCGATTCCAGCCCGAAAGCGCCTCAACTGCTTGTAAACCCAGCTGGAGCGCACCATATCGGTGACCTTCAGCCCTGCCTTTTTGGCAAAGGCCACGTCCTGGATTCCTTGCTTCTTGGCCCACCTCAGATTGTTCTGAGTGGCAAATCCCCCGTCGAAGCTGGCTTGGCGAGGATAGCGCCCGTAGAGCTGATGCTGACGCTCCAGCATCGGCTGCATTTGCGCCTGGTCGGCGGGATTGCCTTGCGTGACCAGACAATCGACGATCAGTGAGGTCTTGCCGCAAGTCAAAAAGATCTTGTGACCGAAAACCGTCTCGCGTCCCCCGGTCTGGATAATGTCGCTATGCTCCTCAAAGATCGAGACCACCTTCTCAGCGGCCGGAACCTTCTGGCCCTGCAGGACGCGCCGGTCGGTCTGATCGATGACTCGTCCCAGTAGATCCAGATAGTGACGCAGCTGCTGGAGAATCACCTCAGATTCGATCCCCTGCCAACCAGCAGCGCTCTCCAGAGCCTGACAGCCATAGCCATAGGTCTGGCCCGACACCTTGACCAGATCTTGGTAGAATTGGCGCCGATTCTGGCCCCGGCTGTTGCGGATGTTCGTCACTCGCCTCTTGGCCCTCCGACAATGATTGTGGTAGACCACCGGGTAGTGCTCAGCCAACTTCCCCAACAGGGCTGTCACCTTACGCACCGAATCGTACAAAAGCTGAGAGTCCAAGGGATGGCGGATGTCGCTCTCGACAGCTGTGGCATCGACCCGGATCTTGCGGCCCTTCTCCAACCCCTCTGCTTTGGCCCAACCCACCAACACCCGAGTGATTCGTTGCCAGGTCGAAGCTTGAATCCTCGAGATGTTCTCTTGAAGACAGCTCTTGCCTGGAGACCATCCTAGAGGCAAACGGCAGAAGGCCCGGAAGCTCGCCGAGTCGTCCACATGAAAGGCCAGCTTTTCATAGGACAATCCGTGCCAATTCTTAATCACAGCACAACGCACAACTTGCTCAGCGCTCAGACCCGGAGAGCCATTGCAGGGATCGGCCTTGTCAGACAGATCTTGTAAAACCCAGTGCAGGATCTCTGGATTGTTATCCAGGATTCGGGAGATCATCTGCAACTCGTCACCCAGCCGGTGATCCGGCCAAAGTGGCGTCAGTGGCATCTGATTCTCTCTGTTTTTTCGCATTTTCGGAGCTCCGTGATTGCCGTAAGTCTTTTTGTTTCAGTGGTTTGATACTCTTACTGTAACAAAAGATGCTGACAAAATCGGAGCTCGAAAATGTGGTCTTTCCTCTTTATTTCCAATCACTTACAGGCGAGCGGATGGGAACTAGCTAGCTCTTTACCGTTCGCCAAACCGCTTCACTCCGGTCTCTTGATGGCTCGTGCCTGTCAACCAACCCCCGCCCAAGAATCGCTAACAAACCGATTGAATCCCATAGTGGGCCACGGTCTTGGCCTAATGAATTCTTTCGAGCATGCTCGCTCTCGGGAGACGTCCGAAAGAAACCCCTTCAGTGTCGCTGATCAGGACCTTCATACGTTGCGCAACAGAGAAGGCGCTTGGTCGTAAGAAAAGGAACTGTTACATTACGGATGCCGCGATGAAGGGTCTTTCTTTTTCCTCCAGCCGTGCAATCCGCCGCTTTGAGGACAACGCGGAATAGGAGAGGAGGGGATTTTGACTGTCGCATTCAAGTGCGAACATCAAGGGAAGGCCCCACCTGGAGAGGAGCATGATGTGCCGACTGGAAGACTGAAACGACGGCTGGACGGGGGAGCCATTGCCCTGGGATCTTGGATCGCGTTCAGCGACACTTATTCGGTGGAGTTAATGGCATTGACCGGCTTCGACTTTCTGGTGATCGATCTTGAGCACTGTCCAATCGGTCTGAACAAGCTGCGGACGATGATCCCCATCATTGAGTCAACCGGGACCTCTACTGTGATCCGAGTACCTGATCGAGGCGACTACTGGATCAAACAGGCTCTAGACATAGGGGCTGACTCAGTGATGGTGCCTCGGGTGGATTCAGCCGAGTTGGCGAAGGAGGCCGTGCGTTACGCCAAGTACTATCCGCTGGGGGAACGCGGTTTTGGCCCAGTGCGTGCCAGTCAGTTTTTTGCCCGCTCGGCCGATTACCTGAAGAATGCAAACGAGAATACCTTGCTTTTTGTTCAGCTCGAGCACCGAACTGTTCTGGAAAATCTGGAAGAGATTCTCGCCGTTGACGGGATCGATGGCTATTTCATCGGACCGGGCGACTTGAGCCAGTCGCTTGGGTTCTTGGGCCAATCGCAAGCTCAAGAGGTCCAGGAGTTCATGCAGGAGATCATCGCAAAGCTCAATCAACACTCAAAAGTCTGGGGAACTCTCAACAATGATCTGGAGGGCTTCCGTCATAATGTCGGAATGGGAGGTCGAGTGGTGAGCTTGGGTGGTGATATCCTGTACCTGAAGCTCAATGCGGAGAAGTTTCTCACACAAATGCGGCAGACGATCAAAGAGCTTGACGGTTGCCATTAGATGCCCCGCGCCGAAAAGTTCGATCCGGCACCTCAGACATCTAGAATCGAAATCGGAAACTGGTTTAAGCCGCTCGACACCTTCTTGGCTGACCCAATAGTTGGACTCGAGCCGGATACCTCCACGCAACTCTTCGCCGTAAACACCTACATCATTGAACTCGCCGGTTCCGCGAATGAAGGGACTTTGGCAGGGCAGGTGGATTTTAGGGCGGATTGAAGCGGTAAAGGAGAGAGATTAGATCAGCCTTCTGAGGCCGTTTCGGCATCTACTTTCTTGATCAGACCCTGCTCCTCCCAGTCCACCAGTCGTTTTCTCAACTGGTCGGCGACGGGCGCCTGGGGGCTGACTTGCAGAAATCGACGAAACTCAACAGCGGCAGATGGGAAGTCCTTTTTGAGGGCAAGGATGGATCCGAGTACATAATGTGTCGTGGGGAAGCGTCGAGCGTCGCGGCCATTCTGTACTTTCCGAACCGATTGTTCCGCCACATCAAGTTTCCTCAAGTAATAATTGGCCAAGGCATAGAAATATTGGGCCTCGGCAACATACGGATTCATCTCGAGAACCCGGCCGGTCAATAGAGCCGCCTCTGCCCAACGGCCTTGGATTAGTTCCAACTGCGCCAAAAACAAGTAGGCTAACAAATTTCGAGTCGGCGGCCACAGCCCGTTCGAAGGCCTCGCGAGCATTGGTCTGATCTTCGTGCTCAAATCGGATCTTTCCCAGCAGGTACCACGCCAAAGCAAACTCCGGATACAATTCCACAGCCTTCTCCAGCTCTTTGGCCGCCTTGGAATGGTCAGCCTCGTTCTTCGTCAACGCTTTCTTAGCTTTCTCGTAAGCCTTTCTGGCTCTCTTAGGTGCTGCCAAAGTGGTTTGGCTCACGGTGGTACCTTCAACGCCAGCCTTAAGGGACAAGACAATGGTGCCCACATCGAAGCTGGTAGCGAGCGTCTGAAGGCCCAGCTGAATGGCATCAGAGTCGAAACCAGGCAGCGAGGCACGCAGCTCACAGCCAGTCAAGTTGATCTCGGGTGCGGGCTCACCCCTCGCCCCCCCGAAGTTGACCCCGTATTCTCCACTGGACCCAGCTGGATCAGAAATGCTGGCATCCGTCATAGCCAGGTCTCTGTTACCGCCCCCTAGCTGAAAGGTGAAGCGGCCATTGCTGGAGGTGTAGCTCACCTGTCGCAGGATGGCTCCACCGCAAGCCATTTCGATTTGCACTGGTTCAAGGAGCGGAGCCCCATCTTCTCGAACGACAGTGCCGAAAAGAAACACGGGCCTCTTGTTCTCAGCAATACGCCGCTTCATGAGCTCGGCTCCTCCCGGCTTATTCAGACTGGGCTGCTCCTGTTGTTCGGCCCACACCGGTACCAACAATGCCAACAACAATAGAGATAAGATTGAGGTAATCGAGAGTCTTCTCACCATACGAGATCTCCGCCCCCTAACCGGGATTCCTTTGTGCAACCGCTTGGCGACACAATAGCACATTCCGAATTCCCTCGTGACAGACACCATGATCCGGGAATGAGTTTCCTGGGAATCAGGATGAAGACTTCTACCTGCTGGGGGGATCGAGAGGCAAAACGAGTGACTCCCCCCAATGGAGCATTTGGACTCTGGCACCGTCAGGCACCTGGTCGTTAAGCCGGATCCCCATGTCATGTCCATAGGCCCCCAGTCCATGGCCCAACTCGAGAAGATGGTGCGGGATCACAAGGCGAGGATTGATCTTGAGTAGCGATTCCTCCATCGCGGCCTGGATACCACCCCGATGCTCTCCGTCGAGGATCAGGTTTCGGACCACTTCAGTGTAAACCGATTCTGGCTTGAGCAAGAAAATGTCCACGTCCCGTGCATACTCGGTCTCAGCATACTCCATCCAGGTTGTGTTGTCCCCGGAGTGCACAATATCCCATTCCCCCATCTTCAGGTGATAGAAGTTGCTGAAGTAAAGCCAGGGACTGATGTGGCCGCCGCGAAACGCGGCCCATTCCAGAGTGCCGATCTTTCCCGTTTTCAGGACATTGCCCAAGGCCACCGACTCATTGTTCTTTGGCATGATGACGAGCTTACCGGCTTTCTTCAACGCAGGGACCAACCGGCTGCGCTTGTCGAAGTGGTCGCCATGGGAGTGAGAGATGAATACACCATCCAGAATCTTTACGAAGCCGGGCACAAGATCATTGTTCTTTGGGTGGAGAACAATGTCGAGGCCCACGCAGACCCCCGGAGCGCGGATGATCGTGCCTTCGTTGTAAAGCTTGTAGAGGACCAGACCATCCGCCGGTGCTCTCTCTTGTAGCTGGCGATAAACCCTTCTGGTCGTTTCAATCCGATGAGCAACTAACGGCGAATAGTCGTCCTTCTCGCTCGCGATGGCGGCGACGTCCAAAGCCGTGAATAGAAGGTCTCGCCTCGGATTCTTGGCCGGCGGGTTTTCCTTGAATCCTTTTTCTATCCACGCCACGAGTCCCTCCGCATCGATCAGATCGAAGAACCCACCGGGCATCTTCGGCAGAATCTGATCGAGGTTGTTGTATGGTCTAGACTGGTGAATGACGGTTTGCAACAGGCTTTCCCAGGGAACTTTGGCGGCCGAAAGCTGTTGAACGACGAAGGTGATAGCGTGCACCGAGGTGGACCCGAGGCCAAGAAGGAACCCCGCCACGGCAAGACGAACGAGCCTCCAATAGACAGACATCGACAGGCAAGACTTGTGCATGCCCCTGACGTCTTCAACCACGGATTTCATCGACATTCTCCTCAACCGAGTTTTCCGGCGACTTTGTCCCGATCGATATGGAGGCAACTCTTGGAATAACCTGCCCATCTGATTGTAGACCCAATCAAGGGAAAAAGCCGTTCTGCAGTCGCTTCGTCTTGGGAATCATCACAAGCTCCGCCTTTAGTTTTGGGCGCTGTCGCTCCGCTTCGTCACAGAGCGTCTGTTGCACCAGGAGGCGAGGAAGCTGATTCAATAACTTTTCCGAGATGTCAAAGGTAACGACGACTCTTATCTGCTCAGACATGAGAAACAGAAGTTTAAGGCGCACCCTGTTTACAGGATCCCGAGTCTTGGGGTGGCTGATACCGAAGCGCGAGCTCGGGCGTTTCTATTCTGACGTAGCCTACTTCTCATCCGGAAATCGGCTTTTTAAGACGCTCGCTGTCGAGCAGGCCCCAATCAGCCGCTGGCAATCCGTTGTGTGCAGTTTATCGTATTTTATTGGTATTGACCGAAATATTATACAATTAATAGGTTGATGTCTAAGTGCCATGATGAGAAGCTTCTGCCAGATGGGCAGCGCTTGGAACGGGTTGCCGCCCTGGTGGGCGAAGGATTCGGAAACCGGCTTTTGCATTCCACAGATATTTGCCGCTTGTCGCAGCTGCGTCGTTTTGGAGGGCGCGGTTTCGATTATCTGTTCACGAACAGTCTGCCGGGATTGAAGCAAGCGGGCGTGCCGGAAGAGCACTTGCGGCAGATGACCGTGACCAATCCCGCCCAGGTGCTGCCGCGATTGAACTGAACCTTTTCCTGGCAACACCTCGAGAAAGGAGCAATAGTATGTGGCCCAAGGAGAATAGGGACTCGGCCAGAGAGCCGTTGCCAAGAAAAGGTCGAGGGTTGTCTCGGCGTCAACTGCTTCAGAGGGGCGGGGGCGCCACCGCCTTGGGCCTGCTGCCAGCGTCGTGTCGGTCTCCTCAGACGGAGACAGCAGACGACCGATTCTACTTGCCGGCTGCCGGGATCGAGGTCCAGAAGACGGCCTTTCTGCTGGCAATTGACGACGTTTCCCTGCCCCTGAAAAAGAACCTCGGCTACTATCTATCCAAGCCGGAGGTGCGCAAGGAGCCTGTCCTCAGGGCCAGTCGCGATCTTCCGGACGCCCCGGACGCCCTCGGTGCACCTTTCTACGGGACGGTACTCCACGACCAGGGCAAGTTTCGCATGTGGTACTTCGGACAGAGCCTCGGCGTCAATCCCGACTGGCCGCCTGAAGCCAAGGCCCAGCTGGAGAAATACGCGTTGAGATTCCGAACTGAGAAATTGTTTGACAACTTCAACATGGGACCAATCTGTTATGCCGAAAGCGAGGATGGCATCCGCTGGACGAAGCCGAACCTGAGCAGGATGCGATTTAAGGGAAGTAAAGAAAACAATGCCTTGGCACTTCCTGCTGCATTGCTCCATGGCGCCACCTTGATCAAGGATGAGGAAGATCCGCACCCAGACCGGCGTTACAAGCTGGTTTACCTCTACTACGAGGGGAGACGTTCCGGTGCGGAGTGGGGCACCATTCGAACGGCGATCAGTGGCAATGGCTTGGATTGGAAAGTAGTGGGGCCGAGAGAGCGGCTGGATGACTTCATTGAGCAAGCCGCGTTTTACAAATATAACGGGCTTTATATCGTGACTGGCCAGAAAGGCGGAGGGAGTTACCGCGGTGAAGGAGGGCATCTGATCGGACGACAGGGATTTGCGTGGGTCTCGCCGGACTTCGACAACTGGTTGCCGGAGAGCGTCGATTCTTTTACCCTGCCGGAACCTCGTAATCCGCAAGAGCGTGGCGGGGACAAGCCCTATGATCAGGTCCACCTCGGGGTAGGGACAGCCACTTATGGCAACGTCCTGGTCGGGCTTTACGGCCTGTGGTATAACAGCCCCGATTACCACACAATCTCGTGTGACCTGGGCCTCGTTGTCAGCTGTGACGGACTTAGATTTCACGAACCGGTCAAAGGATACGTGTTTCTCAGTGCAGACGAATCTCCGGCCACGCAGGTGGGAAACATTCGCTACCCCACTATTCTCACCCAGGCGAATGGCATTGTGAACGTAGGCAATGAGACCCGCATTTACCACGGGCGATGGTTTAACGCTCCGGCCGGACCCGACTACGATGCAGAGGTGGCGTTGGCCACGCTGCCTCGTGATCGGTGGGGGGCTTTGGGGCTGGTCGCCGATTCACCCTCAGGCTCAGTTTGGTCGGCTCCGATCAGACTGCCTCGATCCGGCTGCCACCTCTTGCTCAATGCCGATGGGGCGAAAGGGATGCGGGTGGAGATCTCCGACGAGCGATTCCAGCTCCTGCCCGAGCATTCGGACCAGAACAGCGGCGTCTGCGCCGCGGAAGGCGGGTTCGATTGCCCGGTCAGGTGGCCGAGGGCGAACCTTTCCTCTCTGGCAGGCAAGACCGTGCGCCTGCGGATTCACCTGAAACAGGGAGACCATCCGACTCCCCGCTTGTATGCGGCTTCGCTGAAGGTAGACTCCCCGATCTGACGTGGGTTCAACAATGACGCGAGCAAGGGAGTGATTGGGGAATGGTAGCGATGTTCCTGGCACAAACGACAGCAGGGTTGACAGGCTTGGCCACCAACCTATTGGCACAATTAGTCGCGTTGTTGCACAATTCCGGTGGGGTCACGGAGCGATGACGCTACCGCTTCCCAACGGTCCGGGCACGGAAGAGACCCCGAGGTCGCTATGAAAATCACCGACGTACAGACCGTCCTGCTGACAGGGCCGTGCACCAACGATCCTTTCGTGCTCGAAGTCCGTAAGCGGCGGAGCGCCGCGTTTATCGAGATTCACACGGATACGGAACTGCTTGGAATCGGCGAGACCTACGTGGGCTACTTTTTCCCCGAGGTCGTCCCGGAAATCGTTGAGTTCTTCAAGCCGATCCTGGTGGGCCAAAGTGTTGACAACGTTGCTGAGCTGTGGAACCGGATGTATCGTTGCGGCAACTTTTGGTGCCGGGTGGGCCTGGGTCTGGCAGTCATCAGCGGTATTGAAGCGGCACTTTGGGACCTGAAAGGCAAGCTAACCCAATTACCGGTGTACGAGTTGCTGGGGGGACGTAAGCATGACAAGATCCTCTGCTACGCCACGGGCGGGCTCAGCAATTACCCGAAAGACAGGTTGGCGGCGAAGATCGACCACTACCTGTCGCTGGGCTTTCGGGCTTTCAAGGTAGGTACCGGCAGTTATTCGCCAGACGGTGGATCCTACACGCCGACGGGTGCTTCCGAGGCGGCCGACTTTGAGGGAGACAAACTGAAGTTCATTCGCTCGCACGCGGGCGGGGAAGTCAAGGTCATGCTTGACGGGCACATGGGCAACAGCATGGGCAAGACATGGGATCTCGGAATCGCCCAGGCGGTCGCGAAAGCGGTGGAGCCCTATGACCTGTTTTTCTTCGAAGAGCCGTTGCATTACACCGACCCCTGGAGCTACGCGGAGTTGTGCCGCAGCACGCCCGTGCCGATCGCCGGGGGCGAGTGCCTGACCGGGACGTACGAGTGGCGTGTCTTCGTCGAGCAGGATTGCTTTGATATCGGCCAGCCGGACGGGGCGTTCACCGGGGGCCTAGGTGATTTCCTCAAGGTGGCGGTGATGCTCGACAGCCGGGGCCGTGCGATCGCCACTCATAGTTGGGGTGCCGGAGGAGCGTTCATGCAGAACATTCATTGCGGCTTCGCCGCGCCCAACACGCGCATCCTGGAAATCGCAGCCGACTACGCCGGGCTGCATAGCGATATCATCGGCGATTCTTTTCAGATGAAGGACGGCTATGCCGTGCCGCCTGAGAAGCCGGGTCTTGGCATTGTGCTGACCGACGAGATCAAGAATCGGTATCCGTTTGTGCGTGGCAGTGGAGAGTTCAATGACGTGCCGGGGAAGATTCTGACCGAGTGACGGAAGGGCTCGTGCTTTCCTTTACCGTGATCCACGTTTGCAGTGCGATGATTCGTATTCTTGTCGATACGCCGGTTGATGAGCCCGCGCTAGCCAAGCTGAGGGCGATGCCGGAAGTGCAGCTGGAACTCGTCGAGCCGCAGGAGCGTGTTCGGTCATTACCGGCGGAGTTGCTTCGTCCGATCGAGGTGCTCACGTGCACGTATCCACCGGAGAACTTTTCGGTTTAAATAAACAGAGGCAGTTCGGATATGAAGAGTCGAGGATGGCGCATATACCTTTAAAGGAGTCTTGCCAAATCTAGGCTGACCTGATTGCAACACCCCTCGCTTTGGACGTGCTCATCGACGAGGGCCGGGCTTTTCTGCGTGGGGTCCATAGAGTAATATAAATCAACAGCGGCTCAGTCCAACAGAATCGTATCCACAATCCTCCACGTCAGATAGCCGGAAAGGAGTGCTTTCAGCCCGCACTGCGGATACAATCCTTAATGTTAGGCCTCCGGTAAAAGGAGGTGGCTGTAGAGGTTGAGGCAGAAGGCCTTTGTGGGCTGAGAGAGGATCGGCCAAGAGAACGATTTTCCGTCCCGGGCTTCGCAAGTCCCGCTGGGACCCGTGGACGAAAGGAGGGAGGATAACCATGACATCTCAATCGGGAAAACAGGTTTCGGGAATCTTGACCATCAGCTTGGCCCTGGCAACCCTTAGGCCTCAACCCTTCTAGTGACACAGATGATGGGGGAAACGGGCGAACAACGCCAGCAACGAATGAAGTGGTGGACGGATGCTCGGTTCGGTATGTTCATCCACTGGGGACTTTACTCTTCGGCGGCGCGCCACGAGTGGGTCAAGAACCGGGAGCGAATAGCCGACGAACAGTATGAAAAGTACTTTGATATGTTCAACCCGGACCTCTATGAACCGAGGCAATGGGCAAAGGCCGCAAAGAACGCGGGAATGAAGTATTTGGTGATCACCACCAAGCACCACGAAGGATTCTGCCTGTGGGATTCAAAGTATACCGATTACAAGGCGACCAATACGCCCTACGGTAAAGACCTTCTAAGACCCATGGTGGAGGCCTTCCGCGGGGAGGGACTTCGTGTCGGATTCTATTATTCTTTGATCGACTGGCACCACCCTGATTATCCAGTTGACCGCATCCACCCGATGAGGGATAACCAGGAGTTCAGAGCGCAAAATAAAGACCGTGATGGACGTGAATACGCGAAGTACCTGTACAACCAGGTCCGGGAACTCATGACGGAATTCGGCCAAATCGACTACTTTTTCGCCGATTACTCCTTCCCAGGCCCGGACGGAAAAGGCAGAGACGACTGGCAATCGGAAAAACTTGTGAAGATGGTGCGGACACTCCAGCCCAATATCATCATTAATGACCGCCTCGACCTCCTGGATGTACCCGGGGGTTGGGATTTTAGGACGCCGGAACAGTTTATGCCGCGTGAGTGGGTAAAGGTGGATGGAAAGCTCGTGCCCTGGGAGACCTGCCAAACCTTCTCGGGCTCCTGGGGCTATCATCGCGATGAAAAGACGTGGAAGAGCGCCCGCCAGCTCACAGGTATGTTGATTGAAACTGTCAGCAAAGGCGGCAATTTGCTACTGAATGTCGGACCAACCGCACGAGGCACGTTTGACCGTCGGGCCTTGGACGCGATTAGTGCAATTGGGGATTGGATGCGTCTTCACAGTCGCTCCATCTACGGATGCACTCAGGCCCCGGAACAATTCAAGGTGCCTGAGAACTGTCTTCTAACCTATAACCCCAAGACCAACCGAATATACGTACATGTCCTGGTGTGGCCCATGGGGAGACTGCATCTGGACGGATTTGGCGGAAAGGTTAAATATGCACAATTGCTCAGTGACGCTTCGGAAATCAAAATGGTCGAGCCACAGGGAGCCTGGATGTGGCGCGAGCAGGAGGTATCTGGCGAAATGTTGACCCTCGACTTGCCCATCCAACAGCCCAACATCACGATTCCAGTTATTGAACTGTTCCTCAGGTGAAGGTCGGCCCTGTCCACCCGAAAAACTCCATCCAACCGGTGAGGAAGCCCGTGGGCGCAGGCTCAGGTTGCAAATTTGAATGATCTTCCTCGGCGAGCACTACGAACCACGATGAGAATTAGTGGACAGGCGTTTGCTTTGCGGCTGAAGAAGCCCCCCAGACAGACCTTTCCTGTGTCGGACAGATGTTGATTTGGAGCATTGCGGAGGGTGGTTCTGTTGCCGGGTGCTCTGGCGGGAGAGAGGATCTGAGGAGGAATCGGTTCTTGAATCTACTCGGTCTGGCTGGTCTGATCATTCTCGTCTACTGGATCGTAGCCATCTGGTATGTGGCTTCCAGGGATGACTGGGACTGAAGATGGAACCACAGGCCGCTTACGCCGATGTCTGGGGCTGGATCTGGCTTGCTCTCTTTGTGTCCATCGTGATCGGGCTTGGCATCTACGGCATGCGGAGGACCAGGACCGAGGAAGACTTTGCCGTGGCCCGCCAGTCTTACGGACCTGTCATTCTGGCTTTTTGTGTGGCCTCGACGATCGCCAGCGGATCCACCTATATGGGAATCCCTGGACTGGCCTATTCCAAGGGCTTTCCGGCCATCTGGTATCCGGCCACTGCGCCCATCGGGATTTACGTAGGGCTGATCCTGTCATTTCGCCTCCTCAAGAGAGCCGGCGACCGCTTTCGTTCCAACTCGATTCCGGAATTCCTGGGCCAGCGCTATGACAGCGGCTTCCTGCGTGTCGCCTTTGCCCTTTTGTCGCTCCTGCTCATCTACTACATCACAGCTCAAGTGGTGGCTGCGGCAACCATGTTCCAGGTGATTCTGGGGCTGGGCTATCAGGGGGGGATTGTCCTGACGGTCGCAGTGGTGGCCCTCTACATCACTCTGGGGGGTTCGCATGCGGATATCCTGACCGATGCCTTTCAGGGTGTCCTGATGGTGATCATTGCTCTCGTCATCGCCTCCGTTTTCTTTCTGGGGGTGGGTTTCCAGGACACCGGGCCGGCTTCCGTCAACACGGCTCTGGTGGACCAGGATCCGTTATTGGGCTGGGATCAATATTTTACTCCCGGGGATCCCATATTTGGCAATCTGCTGCTGGTCATACTCATGGTGATTTCCCACCTGCCCTTTGCAATGACACCCCACATCGGAAACAAAGTGTTTGCCCTGAAGGATCCTCACCAGTTGCGAACATTCCTGCTCCTGGCCATACCGGTGAGTACGATCCTCTGCCTGCCGGTGCTGGGCGGTTTACATGCCCGCGCCTTGCTGGGACCGGACGTCCGGCCCGATGCCGCCATTCCCCTGCTTTTCCAGGCGATCTTTCCCGGGCCCCTGGCGGGGTTTCTGGGGATCGCCATCCTGGCGGCCATCATGTCCACGACCGACGGGCTCTTCGTGACGCTGGCCGTGGTCTTCAGCAATGACCTCTACCGCCGAACCCTGGCCCCTCGAATCCACCGCCACAAATCTCCCCGTGAGATCGATCGCATCTCTCTGTGGATTTCCAGGATGGCCACTCCGGTTGTGGCGGCGGTAGCCATCTACCTGGCCTGGGATCCCCCCAGGTTCCTGGCTGTCCTGCTCTGGATCGGAGTGGGAGGAATCATGTCAGGTGCGGCCGGGCCCTTGCTGGTCGGCTCCCTGTGGAGAAGGGCAACCCGGCCGGGAGCCATCGCGTCCTTCCTGGTTGGGGTTTTGCTCTATGCCTCTTTCTGGTTGATCTTTGACTGGCAGAACCCGTTCGGCGCCGCAGGTACCTGTGTGGTGGTGGGTTCCATCGTTATGGTTGTGGTCAGCCTCATGACCAAGCCCATGCCCGCCGAGCAACTGGACCGGATCTTCCGACCCACCGCGACCTGAGGGCCTTTGTGTTCCCGTGCCCTCGGGTGAGTCGTTTTCCTGGATCCCCTCACCCCCATAGACCTGCGAACGGTTGCCTGCGTGCTGGCCATCGGGCGCGTGGCCAACGTCGCCCTGGAGCGCGGTATCCTGACTGAACGCCTGGAAAGGCTTCAGCTCATCCCGAGGTTACAGAACGGCACGGCACAGTAATCGTGCCGTCTATGAGAACATCCTCATAAATAATCCCCGGAGGGTTATTGAGGTGCTCCCCTCTTCCGGACCGTCGACCGGCCCCTGCCAGCCTGGTCGGCGGACAAGACGCCGCTTCCCGGCTTGGTGGCTCTGCGGATCCGGCACGCATCCCTGCGGTTCCGTCAGTGGCGCTCCCGGTCACAACGCCGCGCAGGCAATCCTGATCGTCTCTGCGATCATCTCAGCCGCCGCCTCCAACTCTGACGTGATGGTCCCAAATACTCGCACATTCGGCACTCCCTCCTCCCTCTCGGGGGCACAGATCCAATGCTCTCGACTGCCGGCATCGACTCCTGCTACCCGGCTTTGGACGACCATCAGCCCCCGGGCTGCTGGCTGTCTTTTTCGGCCTCGCTTTCTCTTGCTTTTCTTCTTGGCTTTCATGCTATCGTTGAGCACCGATGTTTTCTTCTGGAGGAGGAATCCCATGATCCGCAGAGTCGCAGGACTCATCCTGATGCTGTCGCTACCGGCCTGTCAAAACCAGGAGGCGGTCGAAGAGGCTACCCTCTCCCCCCGCGAAGCGCTTCTGGCGAGGGCAGCGGCCCTGGAGCTTGACACCGAGTATGTTCCCCCGCCCGGTAAAGCGCTCGATCACCATACCGCCGGCTTTGCCAAGGTCCTGTGTTCCGCGCTGTTTATCACCGGGCTCGAGCCCGATTTTGCAGTCGAGAACATCGGCTACTTCACGAGTCCCTACGAGGAACGAGCGAAAGTCACAAAGCGGCGGATCGACTACGAGAACAAGGCTGTTCACCTGACGCTTCCCAGCGGAATCACGCGCACCGCAAAGTACTACGGAGACCAGGGGTGCGTTGCCCTTCCGATCGGTAAAGACTCAGTTTATTTCACTCCGGTGGAGGTCGAGAGCGCTCTTGCAGATGCCTCTACGCAAGCCTGGCCCATGGGGGATCTGCTTCCGGACGAACCCCTGCCTGCCGATCTGGACACTGACAAAGTGAAAGCTGCCGTGGATGCGGCCTTCGAGCCGCCTGAGGGGCTGACTGCCGCTTTCGTCGTGACCTGGAAGGGGCGCATTATCGGCGAGCGCTACCGCAAAGGCATCGACCTTCACACGCCGCTGGAGAGCTGGTCGATGGGCAAGAGTCTGACGGCCACGTTGATGGGAGTGCTGATTCAGCAGGGGGTTTACGATCTCTGGCAGCCGGCACCGATACCCCAGTGGCAGAAAGAAGGCGACCCCAGGTACGAGATTCGCATCGCCGATATCCTGCGGATGTCGAGTGGCCTCCGCTTCCGGGCGACGGGGGACCCCGACTTCGACCCCGCTCTCGGCTATCCCGATCACCACTACGTCTATACCGGTACAGTGAACTCCTTCGAATGGGCCGCAACCAGACCCCTGCAGTGGCCGGCGAACACAGTGGGCCGCTACCGCAACTCAGACCCGGTGCTCATCAATTACCTGATTCGTCTGGCAGTGGAGGGACGGGGAGAGGACTATCTTTCCTTTCCCCAGCGCGCCTTGTTTGACAAGCTGGGCATCCGCGACATGGTCGTGGAAACCGACCCCTACGGCAACTTTCTGACGCAGGGTTACGAATTCGGATCTGGCCGGGACTGGGCCCGCCTCGGGAATCTCTACCTGCAGGACGGCGTGTGGAACGGAGAGCGGATTCTGCCGGAGGGCTACGCAAAATTCGTGAGCACGGTTGCCCCCGCCTGGCAGGCCGACGGCCGCCCTATCTACGGAGGTTTCTTCTGGATCAACGTCCAACTGAGCTATCCAATCCCAAAAGATGCTTATTACATGTCTGGAGCCGGAATGCAGCAGACGTTCATCATCCCCTCTCACGACCTGGTCGTCGTCAGACTGGGTCACTACAAGGGAGCCTCTCAAGGCAACAGCGGATTCAAGAACGCCCTGGCCCTGCTGATGGAGGCCGTACCCGAGAGCCGCTGATTTCTGGATCAAGCGAAGGAGGTGCCGATCGGCCACTCGATGTTGGACGAACTTCAGGATCCATTCGTGGGACACGTTGTCGAGAACCCTCGAATGTCCGCATCCACAATCCACCTCACCGGCTTCCGCTCGATCGCGAGCGCCACAACCTAACCATCCGCCAGGGCTGTTCCTATCTTGGCCGTCGCACACCTTGCCACGCCCGCCGCACGAAATTCTTGGAAGGCCAGGTGGCTTTGCTCATGGCCTATTACAACTTTCTGCGACCGCACAGGGCTTTGAAGTTCGGCACGACGATAAGGACCCCAGGCATGCAAGCTGGGTTGGCTAAGGAGAGGTTCTCCTTCCGCGATGTACTCACAAGACGAGCGGCGTTCTTTTTATTTGTCTTGATGATGGTTGTCGCAGGGTTCTCAAGATTTGATTTCAAGGCCTTCCAGGTTGGACTCTGGCGAAAGGGCCGTGGCTTAACAACACTTGCCTGAAGAAGCACCCCTAGTCGAATCCACCATAAAGATCGCTGGACCACTACAGCACCACACCCGCTCAGGAACATGCTGAGCGCGACCACCGCAATGCTTGCCAGGCCGATCTTTCTTGAGCTGGTATCAGAATGTAATGAACCGGAAAACTGATCAGTCACCTTCTTTTTCAGGCGATTCTCGATCACCATGCCAGGGGAAAGCCAGTGTCGGGGGGTTGACATAGCGGCGCATGTGAATGGTGAGTTTTGCTCCGGCTCCCGGAGCCAGCCGCACGTGAAGGAATCTGTGATCGACGGGAATTCGCTCACCGTTGACTTCCACACCCAGACATTGATGCTCTCCATAGGCTCCGGTTTGCACAATGAGATGGCGTGCCTTGACCTGATTCACATTGACGAGGATCAGACGAACCGTCTCCTTGTCCATCCCCTCAACCAGCGAGGCAACGTCCGCAGGTATTCCAGCGCGAGTCTCCTCAGGGTCGAAATAGCGAACCCGGGTATGTGGAACCCAGATTCTGCCGTGCAAGTATCCTCCCAACATTAGTTTGACCAGCTCGTGAGTGGCTGCCGGGTTGAACCCCATAGCCCAATCAGGCAGCCTGGTGTCGGGGGTGGTCGGATCGCTGCGCATTTCTTGGACCTGGCTTCTGATGAAGGCAAGCTCACCCCGGAGCGACCGGATCGGGTAATCGGGATTCTTTCCCTCCAGATAAGCAATCCACCCTGTCATCGGAATGCGTTCCAGGTCTCTTCGAGCCATGGACCACATGTAGATGTCGATTAATTGAGGTACAAAGAGATCGGTTGTCCAATTGTACCAGCCCGGTTGCGCCGTCTTCCGTTCCTTCCAGGTCAGGCGACCGTTGACGGTCTTAAAGATCGGCGGGCCGGTCTTCGGCCCTTTGACGCCGTAATTGTGGGGAACCATCACCTTGCCATCAATGATCTTCTTTTGCCCGTAGATGTTGTCCATCTGCCGGCGCAGGACGTCGACATAGACTTGATCGCCCGATATCATCAATGCGTTTCCGAAACCGGGCCACATTCCCACTGCAAATATATTGCGGTGGGCGACCACCTGATGCTCGGGCGACCAGGGTGAAAAGTCCCATCCATAGGTACCACCGAACCAATTGCCATCGGTTTCTCCGCCGATGCTGCCGTCCAAACCGACATTGGATGGAATATTGCCGCCGTTGTTTTCGATCCGCTCTTTCCAGGCCTCTACATATTCAAGCAGCCAGTCTTTGTATTTCTGCTCATTGGAGATGGCGTAGGCATTGAGGGCCAATTGTGTGGCAAGCAGATTCAGGGGATGGTCTCCGGCGCTGTGCAGATACTCGGCACAATGGGCGAGCATCTCCGGATAAGCCTTCTCAAAGTCCAGCATCTTTTCCCTGCCACTGGCGCTGTGGAGGAAATGAAATTTGCCTTGAACCGGGTCGCCCACCCAGTCATAGCGCGTCGCCCTCCTGAGCATCGGGCCCCGGCTGCCATTCCAAATGCTGCGGATGATTTTGTGCTTCGGATCGTAATTAGGCGCCTCAGGATCTTCGTTCATATAAAAGCCTGCGAAACGGCGCATTCGTTTCTGAAACAGAACATCGGTTGGGTCAGAGAATCCCTGATTCATGAATCCCTGCATTCCCTCCCCATTGTGGTGCCAGTCCGACATGGGCATGAACTCTTTATGGTAAGCGCCGTTTTTGGCGATCTCCGTTTTCTCGGTTTTCAGTTCCCTGTATTGGCGCAGATGGCCTTCAAGGGCTCTCTTGAACAATTCGAGGACGGAATTCGACGCGCCCAGCATTTGCAGCAGCGTCCAGTCGGCGTAGGTTTCAATGGCGTCATCCAGACCATCAAGCGTCCCCCAGCGGGGGACATGAAGCAGGTAACCTCGATGGTCGTTATAAGTCGAGAAGAATTCCTCGACTGCGGCTGAATTAGCCCGCAGCAACTCACGTTCCAAGAGCGCCCACTCAGGAGGAGGCATGGGCGTTGTAATCTCAATGTGCGCCTGGGCACGAGCTGCCCCGCAGATAGCGAGCAGAAGGAACCACAGCAAGAAAGAAACACGACGCATATGCCACACGGGTGTCAGCCTGTCAGAGTAAACGATATCCTGGCACTTGACAGCTAGGGTGCCTCCTCGTGCGCTCCCTGGATAGAGGACTTGTGGCTCGCCACGGGAGCAGCCGGTAGCTTCTTGCTTGAACCTGCAACCCTATTTGATGTCGCTAATGCCGTAGTCGCCAAAGAAGCCAAAAAACTCCTTCGCTCCACAACTGTTGCCCGGCGGCGATTGTTGAGCGGAAAGTCCTTTTCATGATCCTCCCCCTCCTGTTCCGAAACTCCAGCTTAATGTCTGGGAAAGTCGGAATTAACTTCGGATATGAGGTCCGCCGACCTCCCTGCGACCAATAATCAAAACCTATCAGTTCCCCACCCTTGAATCAACCATTCTCCGCTGAAAACAGTCTCTGACCCCTGGGGTATCCAGGCGCCTTTGCCGAAATCCGACGAGCGGAGACACCTCTCCAGCCGCTCGGTCAGGAATACTTGGCGCTAGGCTGTCATCCATCTCAAGCGGGTGGAGATTAAATTCTCTTTGCCTCAGAATGCTATGGTAGACAGTTCGTCTAAGGGTACCGAAGCTGGTCATGGCGTAACGCAAGAGGAGAAAGCACCATGACCACAGACGTAATCAAGCAGATTCGTAGAAAGACACGGCGGAAGTTTTCCGCCGATGAGAAGATCCGGATCGCCCTGGCCGTGCGCCGCGGGGTATACTCTCCCTCAGTATGAAGGGTCTCGATCGCACTGAATCATTCCGCAAGATAATCATCACGCTCGTCGTCATTGTCTGCACCGCTCGGGCAGCGCCCGCGCCCGACCACGAGAAGCAGTTCCTTCCCCATCGAGTGAAACTGGCGGACGGGGTCCACGCCGCGGGTTTTTCGTATCAGTACGGGAACGCCAACTGCGGTTGGATCGCCCTCAGCGACCACACCGTCCTGATCGATGTGCCTCGCGACACGGTGGTCGCTGACTACCTGAAACTCGTCCGCGAGACGACCGGCCGACCGGCAAAGACCTTGGTGCTCACGAACCTGTGGGCCGACCCGAAGTGGGGTTTCCCGAACCTCTATGACCGGGAGAAAAAGCGTTGGCTGCGCGGCGAGGGCAGGGAAGGCCCCGAGCCGGTCGCCCCCATTATCGAGGCCCTGGTGCAGGCGGGAATCACCAAGGTCATTACCACTCCGAAGATCAAGGCTCAGCTTCTGAAAGATGCGCCCGGACTCTCCGGCAAAGTGGAGGGCGTCGAAGGTGAGAAATCCATCGGCGACTCGATCCGGCCCATCGAGTTCTTCACGTTCGACACGGTCCGAGAGGAGGGGGCCGCGGCCGTCTACCTGCCGCGGGCCAAAGTCCTCTTCGGCGGTCCGCTGGTCTATACCGGCTCACGCCCGGAGCCCGCCGGGAAGAGAACCTCGGCTTGGATTCAGGCTCTCGAGAAACTCGCCGCTCTCGATCGGCGGCACCTGGTTCCGGGCTTTGGGACGTGGGACGATGGCACCGGCGTGGAGCGGCTGTACGATTACCTGTTCGAGTTCCACGATCAGGTCGCTCACGCCATCGCCGAAGGGTATTCGCTTGAGGAAACGCAGCAGGAGCGCGTCCGCATCCCGAACCGTCTACTCTTCTGGACCGGGCATTCGCGACCGCGGCCGGACGACATCGAGCACCTCTACCGTGAGCTGACCGTGCCGTCCGCGCCGTTCTACGGCGAGGCTCCGCGGAAATCCGATCCGCGTCCCCACGCCCTTGTCGTAATCGGCGATTCGCCCCACCCGCCGGTGCAGCTCGAGGACGCCTTGCGAAGGGTCTTCGAGGCCACCGACGTCGTGCCGCATTTCACGGTCGATGTCGAAGCCTTGTCGGCTGCGAACCTGGCCAAGGTCGACCTGTTCGTGATCTTACGCGACGGCCGCCAGGTCCCCCGGAAGGGCCCCCGCCCGAAGCTGCGGGCTCTGGAAGACCCCCTCCATGGAACGATTCGAACCTGGATGACACTGGAGCAGGAGCAAGCCGTCGTTGCGTTCGTCGAGCGCGGCGGGAGCTTTCTCAACCTTCACAACTCGCTGGGGCTATATCCGCCGGCCGGACCGTACCTGAAGCTGGTTGGCGGACGCTACATCGGCCACGGCCCCTTTGAGCGCTTCCGGATCGAGGTGGCCGATCCCGATCATCCCATCACCGAAGGCGTCAGCGACTTCACGACCGCCGATGAACAGCACACGCCGGTCATCTACGACGAAAGCCTGGTGCACCACGTCCTGCGCAGCCGCATGGACAACGGGACCGTCGTTGCGGCGGGCTGGGTGCGCGAGGCCGGCCGAGGACGCATCTGCCACCTGGCCAGCGGCCACCCGGTCGAACCGCTGCTCCATCCCATGTATCAAAGGCTGATGCGCAATGCGGTGGAGTGGTGTTTGCGGAAGCGATGATTTCCCGCAGCGGTTTTCTTCCTTGCCGCTGCGTGAGGGAGTGGTTGGGAGGGTCGTATCGGCAGGACACACGTTGCTTGCAGACTCCTCCGGCGTCACCGCTTGCTGACGCGCGCGACACGGAAGAGAAACGGTGCTGGAAGCGGACTGTCCGCAAGACGGGGGGTTAGAACCGGGCACGTTGATACGCAACGACCTTGGGCTCAGTCGAACGACAGCTTACGAGCTGGTACGGACCCGGCAGATCCCGCATCGCCGGTTTGGGCGACGGATTTTCATTCCAAAGTGGGCTGACCCGCCTCCAATTCCGACAGCATCTCAAAAGCGGCGTCGAGATCGTTCATGGCGCGCTGCTGAATGCGTCGGACATTCGTCCAGCCCCGTCAGACGAAATGGCCATCAGAAAACAGGATATGTAGTCGCCTTGAAAACGTAGCTTTAGCTCCGTACCCGAAGTTAGAGACTTCCAGCGAGTGGGAAACTCAGGCCGTCTATCTTCTGCAAAGACATCACCCTCAAATGAGGCAAGCTCCTCCCTAAGCTGAGCCAAGCTATACGACTCTTTCTTGCTCAGAAGCCCCACAAAATAGGCGACCAAAGATCGCTGGCCCACTACAGCCGTCACTACTTGCGAGTAGCGGCCCCCCGGTCAGGGCAACTCAATGGTTCCCTCAACCTCACAAATGAACCGGTCGCCCAGCAGTGCGCAGTCGAATTTGCTCCCGCCCCTCATGCCTTTGAAACGTCCGGTCCCGTTAAAGTAGATTGCTGTCCCCACACCACGGCCATCGGCAACATTGCCCGTCCACTCCTCATAGTAGGAAGACCCATCCGAGAACGTGAACTTGCCGTAACCGTGCTCTTTTCCCGTGCCGTCTTTCCGGTAGTCGCCCGTACCCCAGATTTCAATCTTGTAAGGCGGTTCGGCCGGACCTTCGCGTCTTACCCCGACGCCTTTCGCCTGAAACATAGCAAGGGTGTGGCCGGGCTCGTCTCCAATCTCAACCGCTTCCCTCCCGGTAGCCACGTTGATGTGCTGAGCCTTGAAATGAATCTTCTCGCCAGCCAGGGCTTGTCCTGTCAGGATTGGAATTCCGGCCAACGCTATCAGTTTGAACGACAATCTACCATTCATATCCTTTACCTACTGCGGCTTTTGACCATAGTCGACTGAGACAATCTCGAATGGTACTACCTGCCCCGAGTTTCCACCATCGAAAAATGTCTCTCGTCCCGGAATCTCGAAAGAACCGGGCAGCAAGTCTCTACTGTCGAGCTCCCGAAAAGGGGGACAGAGTAGACAGTCCCTTCTTTTCCGGTTACCTGATGCCGCCGATGGGCGATAACCTGTTCCTTTCCACCTATCGCTTCGACAAGCCGCTCACCGAGATCTACCGCTCCACCCTGCCCTATGTTCTCATCCTGCTGGCAGTCGTCCTTCTGATCACCTACGTCCCCTTCATTACTCTCGGCCCGATTGAGCTCTTGCTCCGGTAGGGAGGCCGGAGACTCCGGATTGTGGATCCGGAATGTGGGCGCCTTTGGGGCGGCGACCGGGGTTCTTGAACATGACGTCCGTTTTCCCATGCCTGGCATCAGACAGAACACGATCCTCTATGAGTACTAGAGATGGAATGCCGTGGTGTGCCAGCGCTTGACTGTGGCTGGCTGCATCAGACGAGCCACTTGATGCCACGGATCCCAGGCCCTGGACAGTAATACCCAAAGCAGCCTGAAGGCCCGGGTGAATCTGGGTGGAGAGGTGTCTCCGCTTATTAGACTTTGAGAAAAGTACCTGGACAACCCAGGAGTCAGGGGCCGTGTTCAGCCGAAATATGAGGAAAAACACTTGTTTCTTGGTTGGAGGGCTGATAAGTCTTGATCATTCATCACCGGGAGGTCAGAGAAATCGGATCCGAGGTTGATATGAGGAATGTCAGTTTACTCTGCCAGGTGGAGCTTGCCAGCGCCGCCGCTGAGATCGACCAGATCTGTCAGATCCCGGGCATAGACGGACTCTGGATTGGTCCCACCGATTTGGCTCAGTCGTTAGGACACTTGGGCAATCCGCAACACTCCGATGTCGAGGAAGTCATTGATTCAATAATCGAAGCGGCAAATCGTCACCACAAACCCTGGGGCATCCCCACTGCCCGGGTAGAAGATTACGAACATTACGTCAAGCGCGGTGCCTTAATCATGTCCCTGGGAGCAGACACCCGTCTGCTTAAGCGGGGGACCAGCGATCTGGTTGCCAGGGCAAGGAAGTTCCACCAACGAAATGAGCACATATAAGTGATGCAGGCTTGCAATCAGGGTGGCAAGGCGCTCCATTCATACCCGATTCGACTGGCCTTGATTGTAGCGCTTGGTGTTGGCACAACACGAGTAGCTGCTGTGTTCGGCCAGGCTGCCGACCCGTTGAATTCGTCGAAGGTGCTGAAGCTGACGACCTTCGCCACGTATTCTTCAGCCATTATGCCGGAAAGCACGATCGATCTTACACATCCCAAGGATGGATCGGGACGAATCTTTGTCAGCACCAATCAAGGTAAGATCCATGCCTTCTCGTCCAGCGGAACCTCTCTGGGAACGTTCCTGGATTTCAATACAGCTGGAGTGCCGGACTTTGATAGCTCTCTCGGTTTCACAACAATGGGGCTGTCGTACATAGCCTTTCATCCGGATTACGGCACAGCCGGTGCCCCCGGCGAAGGCAAGCTTTACACCTTCTATAAAACGAACGTACCGGGAGTCCGCAGCCCCGACTATAGTGGAGCTGAGCTTCCAACAAGGCCAGGTGACGTCCTCACCCAGTATGCCATCGCGGAATGGACCGTCGATGCAGAAAATCCCAACCGAATCGACACGACGTCGCGGCGCGAGGTGATTCGGTTTGAGGTCAGTGGTATGGGCGAGATCACACACTCGATCGGTGAGATCAGCTTCAATCCGCTCGCCATGCCGGGTCAGGCCGACTACGGCAACCTTTATTTATCACTAGGCGATGGCTACGCCGGACCTGCTGTAGAGAACTTTCAACACGCTCAAGACTCGGACAATCCGTTCGGCAAGGTGTTGCGCATCAACCCGCTTCAGAATGGCAGCGACCCCTATTCCGTCCCGGCGAACAACCCGTTTCATGATGGCGGTTCGCTACTCGATAATGACAACAATGTGGAAGAGATCGCCGCCTGGGGCTTTCGCTATCCCCAAAACTTCAGTTTCGCCAAGGGCACTTGCGGCAACCACCGTATGATCGTGTTTGACATTGGCGCCGGCGACTTTGAAGAAGTGAATATCGTCGACCTTGGCGACAACCACGGCTGGTCACGCCATGATGGCCCGGTAGATGGCAACATGAAGACGGTACTCAAACTGCCGCCCGGTTCCACACTCGAATTCCCCGCTACCGTGTATGACCACAACATTCCTAACCTTCCTGGTGCGACCCCCGCAGAGGGTTCCGCTGCGATCACTGGGGGCTTCGTCGTCTCCGATCCCAGTGATCCAGGTTTTCAGAACCAGTTGGTCTTTAGCGATCTGTCCCGCGGTGCATTTTTCCACGCCGATTTTGACGATTTGTTGGCAGCCGATGCAGCCAATACTCAGGCGTCGATGTCGGTGATGGCGGCGAGTCTCGACGGCAGCCCCGCGGGGCTGTTTCGTGACCTGATTGGTAAACACCGCGGCGATGCCCGTTTTGGCGTGGACGAAAGGGGCCGGCTTTTCATCATTAGTAGACTGACCAACAAAATCTATCTCACCAATCTGATCGCGGACCAGACTGCTGAGGATACAAACGCCGACTCGAAAGCCGCCGTTGATCCGAAAAATCGGGGTGCTTCTTCAGGCAACTGTTGTTGAGTTCCGACCGCGTTCTATGGCGATCAGGAACCCACTCAACACCAGAACAAACAAAAAGAGTACTGCCGGACTCGTAAACACGTCCCGTAAGGAAAGCCTCCTCCGCACTAACCCGGCTTGCATAGCTGGAGTTCTCGCCGTCTTACCAAATCTCAGAGTCGAGTGGGGACGCACGAAGTTGTAATATGCCATAAGCAGAGCCACCTGGCCTCCCAAGAATTCTGTGCGTCGGGCGTGGGAAGGCGTCCGACGCCCGAGATAGGAGCAGCCCTGGCGGATGGTTAAATTGTGGCGCTCGATGAAACTGGTGTTGAGAGTGCTGGAATCCTCGGAGTGAAAGAGGGACTCCTCCAGATCTGCCTGTGTTCCGAGAAGCAGCCTACGATCGACGCGGACCACCCGATTCTCGCGGCGTTTCTTGATGACTTGACCGTATATGCACACTCCCGAGAGCAACCTCTTGGCTGCCCACTCGTACATCTCGAAGCCGTCTGTGCTAAACAGGAAACGGTGTTTCGGACAGCCTCGTTCCAGGGTGTTGAGAATCACTCTCTTGATGCTCCGGAAGTTACGGCGGCCGACCTCGACGGAGATCCAGAGTCTGGACCAAACTTCCAGTGTCGTGAGCACCCAGATCACCCGCTTCTTTGCTCCCACGAATGTCCTGATCTCGTCGGCCTGAAGCTCACGGATGAGGAAGCCTTTCAGCATTCGATCGTTGAATCGGGCAGCATATGCGACCGCCGATTCGAGCCAGCGGGCCACTGTGCCCCAGGCCATGCACTTGATTCGAGCCATAGCCGATATCGCAAGCCCGTGGACACACATGTGGACGACTTCATCGAACAAAGACCTGGGTTTGTGCAGCCGATAATAGGGTGTTCCATAGGTGGAAGAGAAGGTTCTGCCGCACTGCTTGCAGCGGTAGCGCCGCCGTCTACCCTGTGTGGTGATGTAAAAGGAATGGCGGATGATGTTGCCTTTTCCTGATTGTCCCTTGAAGGAGCAATCGGGGTTGGGACAGCAGCGAGATGAGCTCTTGCTCCGTTTCATACATGTTTGATGGCAGAAAAGCCGGAGAAGATCCAGCTGGCACAAGAGTTTGCGGGCTGCTGGACACAGTCAACAACACTTCCCTGAAGAAGCACCGGAATTCTTCGAGAGTCTTCCCTCTTTCTCGGAGGTACTTCATAAGATCTTCCCGTGTCCGGATGGGTTCGCCGTCGCGAGTTGTAAGACTTCGCCCCCTCTTAATCCAATCGGCATCGTTCGGATCGGCCGCCCTGAACGTGGTGTTTGGTCTGGGCGTTTGTCGTATTTTATTGGTATTGACCAAAATTTTATACAATTATAGGTTGATGTCTAAGTGCCATGATGAGGAGCTTCTGCCAGATGGGCAGCGCTTCGAACGGGTTGCCGCCCTGGTGGGCGAAGGATTCGGAAACCGGCTTTTGCATTCCACAGATATTTGCCGCTTGTCGCAGCTGCGTCGTTTTGGAGGGCGCGGTTTCGATTATCTGTTCACGAACAGTCTGCCGGGATTGAAGCAAGCGGGCGTGCCGGAAGAGCACTTGCGGCAGATGACCGTGACCAATCCCGCCCAGGTGCTGCCGCGATTGAACTGAACCTTTTCCTGGCAACACCTCGAGAAAGGAGCGATAGTATGTGGCCCAAGGAGAATAGGGACTCGGCCAGAGAGCCGTTGCCAAGAAAAGGTCGAGGGTTGTCTCGGCGTCAACTGCTTCAGAGGGGCGGGGGCGCCACCGCCTTGGGCCTGCTGCCAGCGTCGTGTCGGTCTCCTCAGACGGAGACAGCGGACGACCGATTCTACTTGCCGGCTGCCGGGATCGAGGTCCAGAAGACGGCCTTTCTGCTGGCAATTGACGACGTTTCCCTGCCCCTGAAAAAGAACCTCGGCTACTATCTATCCAAGCCGGAGGTGCGCAAGGAGCCTGTCCTCAGGGCCAGTCGCGATCTTCCGGACGCCCCGGACGCCCTCGGAGCACCTTTCTACGGGACGGTACTCCACGACCAGGGCAAGTTTCGCATGTGGTACTTCGGAAATAGCCTCGGCGTCAATCCCGACTGGCCGCCTGAAGCCAAGGCCCAGCTGGAGAAATACGCGAGTGAGAAATTGTTTGACAACTTCAACATGGGACCAATCTGTTATGCCGAAAGCGAGGATGGCATCCGCTGGACGAAGCCGAACCTGAGCAGGATGCGATTTAAGGGAAGTAAAGAAAACAATGCCTTGGTACTTCCTGCTGCATTGATCCATGGCGCCACCTTGATCAAGGATGAGGAAGATCCGCACCCAGACCGGCGTTACAAGCTGGTTTACCTCTACTACGAGGGGAGACGTTCCGGTGCGGAGTGGGGCACCATTCGAACGGCGATCAGTGGCAATGGCTTGGATTGGAAAGTAGTGGGGCCGAGAGAGCGGCTGGATGACTTCATTGAGCAAGCCGCGTTTTATAAATATAACGGGCTTTATATCGTGACTGGCCAGAAAGGCGGAGGGAGTTACCGCGGTGAAGGAGGGCATCTGATCGGACGACAGGGATTTGCGTGGGTCTCGCCGGACTTCGACGACTGGTTGCCGGAGAGCGTCGATTCTTTTACCCTGCCGGAACCTCGTAATCCGCAAGAGCGTGGCGGGGACAAGCCCTATGATCAGGTCCACCTCGGGGTAGGGACAGCCACTTATGGCAACGTCCTGGTCGGGCTTTACGGCCTGTGGCATAACAGCCCCGATTACCACACAATCTCGTGTGACCTGGGCCTCGTTGTCAGCTGTGACGGACTTAGATTTCACGAACCGGTCAAAGGATACGTGTTTCTCAGTGCAGACGAATCTCCGGCCACGCAGGTGGGAAACATTCGCTACCCCACTGTTCTCACCCAGGCGAATGGCATTGTGAACGTAGGCAATGAGACCCGCATTTACCACGGGCGATGGTTTAACGCTCCGGCCGGACCCGACTACGATGCAGAGGTGGCGTTGGCCACGCTGCCTCGTGATCGGTGGGGGGCTTTGGGGCTGGTCGCCGATTCACCCTCAGGCTCAGTTTGGTCGGCTCCGATCAGACTGCCTCGATCCGGCTGCCACCTCTTGCTCAATGCCGATGGGGCGAAAGGGATGCGGGTGGAGATCTCCGACGAGCGATTCCAGCTCCTGCCCGAGCATTCGGACCAGAACAGCGGCGTCTGCGCCGCGGAAGGCGGGTTCGATTGCCCGGTCAGGTGGCCGAGGGCGAACCTTTCCTCTCTGGCAGGCAAGACCGTGCGCCTGCGGATTCACCTGAAACAGGGAGACCATCCGACTCCCCGCTTGTATGCGGCTTCGCTGAAGGTAGACTCCGCGATCTGACGTGGGCTCAACAATGACGCGAGCAAGGGAGTGATTGGGGAATGCGGTAGAGTTCGAGGAGTATGCACTCGAAAACGACTCCATGAGATTCGATGAGTTTGAAATGAAGATTCAAGAGTCCGGCATCCTGAGCAGTGGCTTGGCAGGGAGTGACCGAGCCGTCTTGACTTCCCCGACCGTTATTTCGCTCTCAAATGACACGCTCTTGGCAACCTGTCGATCTGGTTCGACCAAAGACTCTGACGACGAAATTGTTGAGCTTTACCGCTCTGTCGATGGTGGCCGGACCTGGAGCCAGCCGCGACGGTGTTTCGGAGGGCCAACGATCGAGGGTGTGCAGGGCACGCTTAAGGATTGCTATCTTACTGAGCTATCAACAGGCCACCTGATTGCTGCTTGTTTGTGGGTGGATAGGGAGACCTACCCTGGCCAGCCATTGTTCAACCCGGAGACCGAGGGCTGTCTGCCATTGGCCATCGTGCTGGCCGACTCGTACGATTTTGGAGAATCGTGGACGCCGTGGCGGAAGGTATCAATGCCCGCCGACATCGCTCAGCCAGCCCTGACCGACTCGATCATGAAGCTTGCCGATGGCACCCTGGTAATGAGTGTTGAGACGAGCAAGCACTTTACAGATCGTTCCAAGTGGTATCAACGGGTCGTCTTGTTCTTTTCAACTGATCTCGGTCGCACCTGGGGTGAGCCAGTTGTTGCTGCCCAGGACCCAACCGGCCGTAGCTTCTACTGGGATCAGCGGGTCGGTGTAGCACCCGACGGTCGGATCGCAACCTTCGCCTGGACCTACGATAGTGAAACCCATGCCTATCTCAATATTCATCGCCGTCTGAGTTCAGATCGTGGCCGGAGCTGGTCGCCAGCCGAGGATCTCGGTTTTGCCGACCAGCCAGCCCATCCCGCCATTCTACCGGACGGACGTGTGGTCCTGGCCTGGGTGGACCGCTTTAAGACACACTCCATTCGGGCTCGTCTAGCTCCCACTGTTGCAGCAGCCTTTGATGCAAGGACAGAGGTTGCAATTTATTGCCATCATGCCAGCCCAGCCCAAGCCTTGACTCCCGATACGACCGGTGCACTCCTAGAGGACATGGCTCTTTGGACGTTCGGTCTCCCCTACGCGGAGGCTTTACCTGATGGGGATGTGTTGATCGTTTACTATGCTGGAACGGAAACCTCCATGGACATCCATTGGTCCCGTCTGGATTTGAGCAGCGGTATGGCCTAACCCGGATTTCTCATGACGGATCGTAGCGAAGCGCCGGAAGTGCCCGGCTAACGCACAGCGCCGATGATTCCCGCGGGCGATTCTCAGTGGGTGAGACTTGACAACCGCACTTGACTGACATTAGATAGGGCGAAGTTGCAATAGGAGACAATTGTATTGGTCTGTCCGGGCCGCTTCCTTTGGAGGGATCTATTCTCTTCGCTGGAAGGTATATCGCCTTATTGACCGGACCCTGTGTAGATCTCTTGCTACCGTGCCAGTTACTTCGTCGGACCGGAATATTGCCGCCACAAGGAGGGATCGTGCGGAGCCTGTGGACTAGCTTCCTTTTTTTCTACTCTTTTGGTCTTGCTGTGGTCCTCCCAGGACCTGGATTTGGCCGGGGAACGGATTTGACGATTCTAAAGACAAGCATGCGAGTCTTCTCCCCCACTTCCCCGCAGCAATGGTACCAATACCTCGACTTCGTCGTTCCGGAAGCTGCGAGAGAGATTGTGATCTCGCTCGAATATCCGGAAGAGGGCGAAGAAGCTGAGGAGTGGGGGCCCGTGGATGTGGCACTCTTTGGTCCTGAAGACTCTTTTCGAGGCTGGAGTGGAGGGAGGCGTGAGACGATTATTCTGGGAGAAGAAGTGGCCACCCCGGGTTATCTACCCGGCCCAATCACAGTCGGGAGGTGGCGGCTGCTTCTCGTCCGACACCCCGGACTCGATCAGCGAGGCGTCCGATGCGACGTAGAGGTCACTGCCCGGATGGGTCCCCCACTTCCACCACAAGACCGGCAGTGGTACCGAGGCGACTTCCATATTCACAACGAGCATGAGGATGGAGCTTTTTCGATCTCCACTTTGACCAGCCGGTTCCGCGTAGCGAAACTCGATTTTGGCGTAGTCTCAGAGTCCAGATGCTGCCAGGGCAGGGAGCACCCCGTGTCCTTTGACCAGCATGAGATCAGGGCTTTAGAGCCTCGAGTGCCTTTGCTGATCACTTTTGCGGAGACCGGCCATGTTTCGAGTCATTTTAACGTGTTAGGACCACCGCCCGGCGCCTGGATTGATTTGCACTTTGACGGATCTTTGGCCGCCAGCCTTCAAAATGCCATCAACGAGGCCCACCGGGTAGGGGCCCTCTTCTCGATCAATCATCCCTTTCTAACCAGCCGGAATTTTCCAGACCTGTGTTGCCTCTGGAAACTGGGGACCCCTGAGGGCATTGACTGCATCGAGGTCTGGAACGGCGGAGACAACGATGCCCTTTGGGGTCGTTCTGACGAAAAGTCAGTCGCATGGTGGGATTCGCTGTTGGCCAAAGGTCGAATCATTACGGCCATTGGAGGCAGTGACGCCCACTTCACGGCTGGCGTGAAATGGATCGGCAAAGAGGACCGGGGCAGACCGGGCCGGCCGACCACCTGGGTACTGGCCGACTCTTTGCAAACCGCTTCGATCCTGGAAGGTGTCCGCAGAGGTCGTGTGTTTATTACCGCTCGGCCGGAGGTTTCTGCAGTCACCTTTACCCTGACGGATACGGAGTCGGGCCGGAAGGCCGGCATCGGAGAGACCCTTCATGTCAGCGGAGAGACGATGGAGATGGAGGTAGAATTCAACCATCCTTCGCCGTTTAAGATCAGAGCCATCGGTCCGGGTAAAGTGCTGGCAGAGCAAGTGCAGACTTCCGGGGCGCGGCCGCTGAAGATGTCGTTACCCGCCGCCGGCTCCTATGTGAGGGTGGAGATCCGCGAGCAGGAAACGGGGACGATGCTGGCCATAACTAACCCCATCTGGATTCACACCCGGAGCAGCACCGACCAGGGGAACCTCTCCCGTACAAGGAGGAATGATGCGGTCCGTTAGTGCGAGCCTGCTTCTCTTTTCTTTTGCGTTTGTCACAGACTTCCAGGGGGCTTGGCTTTGTTGGGGAAAGGACTCCACGGTGCTGAAGGAGACCCTGCGACTCTCCGAGGAGCCCTTGAACCTCGATTTTGTTGTTCCAGCAAACGCGAGGGAAATTGCGATCTGGCTCGAATACCCGGAAGGGGGCCGCGAACTCGGGGAATGGGGATCGACGGGAGCAAGACTTGTCGGTCCTAACGACACATTCCGAGGTCGGAGTGTGGGGAGGGCTGAATCGATTTTCTTGAGCGAGGAGGAGGCAAGTCCCGGGTTCTTGACGGGATCGCTCACCGCCGGGACATGGCAGCTGATTCTCTCAAACGCAACCAAGGCAGAAGTCCGTTGTGATATCGAGGTGAGCGTACGATCTGGTCCAACACTCCCACCTCGAAGTTCTGGCTGGTTCCGCGGCGACTTCCATTCTCACAACGAGCATGAGGACGGCGCTTTTTCGCTCTCCACGTTGGTCAGCCGCTTCCGCGCGGCCAAACTCGACTTCGCTGTGCTCACCGAGCACAACACCTCCAGTCACTATCGTGAGATAGCGGCATTGCCATCCAAGAGATTTTTGCTGATCGTAGGTGAGGAAGTTACGACTCCTTTTGGGCACGCCAATGCGCTGGGACTTCGCCAGGGGGCATGGATCGACTTTCGCGTCGATGGGTCTCTGGCCAGCCTGGAAAACGTCATCCACCAAACCCACAGCGCCGGAGCTCTCCTCTCCATCAATCATCCCTTTCAAGTCAGCCAGAATTTTCCCGAGCGCTGTTGCCTGTGGAAGATGGGAATCCCTGAGGGCATGGACTGCATCGAGGTCTGGAACAAGGTATTCAACGATGAGTCAGGGGATCATTCTGACCAAGAAGCAGTCGCATGGTGGGATTCGCTGTTGGCCAAAGGTCGAATCATTACGGCCATTGGAGGCAGTGACGCCCACTTCACGGCTGGCGTGAAATGGATCGGCAAAGAGGACCGGGGCAGACCGGGCCGGCCGACCACCTGGGTACTGGCCGACTCTTTGCAAACCGCTTCGATCCTGGAAGGTGTCCGCAGAGGTCGTGTGTTTATTACCGCTCGGCCGGAGGTTTCTGCAGTCACCTTTACCCTGACGGATACGGAGTCGGGCCGGAAGGCCGGCATCGGAGAGACCCTTCATGTCAGCGGAGAGACGATGGAGATGGAGGTAGAATTCAACCATCCTTCGCCGTTTGAGATCAGAGCCATCGGTCCGGGTAAAGTGCTGGCAGAGCAAGTGCGGACTGCCGGGGCGCGGCCGCTGAAGATGTCGTTACCCGCCGCCGGCTCCTATGTGAGGGTGGAGATCCGCGAGCAGGAAACGGGGACGATGCTGGCCATAACTAACCCCATCTGGGTCCTCCACCCTTAACCGGTCATGGAGCTTAGAAGTCGGTTTAAAGACCTGACCCTATACTTGGGTTTCGCTATCTATATTGAGGACAGTTTGAAAAAGGAGGGAGTATGACTGGTGCCTCGCAGGCTGACCAGGTATCCCACAGGAGGCTAGCTATGAAACGGGGGCTTTTCTTCATCTCGTGCCTCGTCTTGAGTGTCCTAGTTCCCGTCGTCATTCCGGCGAAGGAAGGAAAGGGGGTATTCAAGCAGCAACAGCAGGAGGAAAGCGAGGACTACTACGCGAAGTGGCTGAAAGAGGATGTCGTGTACATCATCACGCCAGAAGAAAAGGCGGTGTTTGAAAGCCTCACCACGTCAGAGGAGAAGGAGCAGTTCATCGAGCTGTTTTGGCATCGGCGCGACCCCGATTTGAGAACCGCCATCAACGAGTTCAAGGAAGAGCATTATCGACGCATCGTCTACGCAAACGAACGGTTTACAAGCGGGTTTCCCGGGTGGAGGACCGACCGTGGACGCGTCTACATCATCCACGGAGAGCCGGATCGGCTCGAGTCCAACCCCTCGGGTGGGACCTATGACCGGCCCTTTAGCGAGGGCGGAGGCATCACCTCGGTCTTTCCCTTTGAGAAGTGGTGGTACCGCCATATCGAAGGACTCGGGGAAGTTGAAGTCGAGTTTGTCGATCGCTCATTCAGCGGCGAGTACCGGCTGGCCCGGCGACCTGAGGAAAAGGATGCCTTTCTGCACGTCCCGGGCGCCGGACTGACTATAGTCGAAGATTTGGGACTGGCCACCAAGAGAGACCGTCCCATCTTTACGGGCGCTAGCAACTATCCCCACATAGCTCGACGTGAGAACGACAATCCCTTCCGGCGCTACGAGACCTACGCCCTTATACAGCGGCCGGCCCAGATCAAGTACGAAGACCTCCAGGAAATCGTTAAGGTTGACATCACCTACAGCGACCTTCCTTTCAAGATCCGCCAGGATTACTTCAAACTCAATGAGGAACAGGTTCTAGTCCCCATCACGCTGGAGTTTCAAAACAAAGAGCTCACCTTCAAGACAAAAGGGAACGTGCATGTCGCGAGAATCGCTATTTACGGAATCATCACCAGTATCACTAACCGGGTCATCACGGAATTTGAAGACGATGTGTCCATTTCTTATCAGCCGCAACAGCTTCAGCAGGGCCTGCAACGACGCTCCATGTATCAGAAGATCATTCCCCTCGACAAGAAGATGAGATACAAGGTCGACGTGGTGGTCAAGGACCTGAACAGCGAGAAGGTGGGTGTCATCCGTCAGGCAATCATTCCCCCGGTGTACCACGAGGATCGTGTCTCCATCAGTTCGATGATCCTTTCGCAGCTGATCCGATCTGTGCCAGAGCCCCCGGAGCAGGAGGAGATGTTTGTCCTGGGGGACGTGAAGATCCTCCCCAGCTTGGGCAAGACATTCGTCCGGGAAGCCCCCCTCGCTGTGTACCTGCAGGCGTATAACGTCGCCCTCGACCAGACTAGCCTGGCCCCATCGCTCCGTGTCTCCTACAAGCTCCTGCGCCAGGGGGAGAGGGTGACGGAAGTGGTCGACGAAAGCGGGGAGCCGGTGCAGTATTTCTCCCAGCAACGGGTAGTACTGATCAGGAGCCTGCCGATTGATAATCTGGGGCCAGGGGAATACCGGATCGAAGTGGAAATTCAAGACCGAATCAAGAACCAGGTGGTCGCGGCGGCGGACGACTTTCAAGTCGTTTCCCGTTCCAAGTTAGCACAACGGTAGCCCGGATAATCCGCTGCTCTGTCGCTACCCCAAGAGTCGCTCCAACGGATCGAAGGAGAAATCAGTGCTCAGGAATCTTATTTTTTGGGCTCTCGTCGTCGTTCTTTCAGGAGCTCTGATCGGAGCACCCGCTCAAGATAGGAAGAGCTCTCTCGACGACGTCACTGTGGAGAATGTACAGGTCCAGATCCAACTTGAATACGTCCAGCTCAGTTTCCTCGTTCGGGATTCGGAAGGCAATCTCATTCGCAACCTGGCTCGGGAAGATTTTTCTCTCTCTGAAAACGGGAAACCGGTGAGAATTGTCGCACTGAAAGAGGAGGAGGTTCCCATAACCGTCGCTCTCATGGTGGACACAAGTTGGAGCATGGGTTCGTATCTCGAAAATGCTATCAACGCGGGCCTGCGGTTCTTGGCGGGTCTGGAGCAAGAGCGCTCAACCTTTGTCCTTTTTTCCGAGGAACCGCGGGTTATCCTGGACTGGGGAGAAAAGTCATTCGGACTCTCTTCCTATCTCAAGGACGCGCCGACAGATGGCAAAACCAGCTTATACGATTCGGTTATCCAGGTGGTCAGCGAGAGATTACAGGACGAGTCTGGAAAGAAGCTCATCATTCTGATCACCGACGGGATCGATACGAAGAGTGACGCCACGCTTGAGGATATGATGCAGGCCACGCGGGAGGCAGGCATTACCCTTTATCCGATAATCTACTCGAACGCTTTCCTCCAGGATTACCGACGGCGTCTCAGCTCCGGCACTTCCCAGCCAAGCCAGACGGTCAGTCTTGCCTTTCATACTTTCATGCTGGCACAAAACGAGTTCCTGGAGCGAAGCATGCGGTGGGGCGGACGCACCATTTTTTCCGAACGCTTTGCCGATTTGAAAGACGTTTATGGTGACATCATTAGTGAGATGAAAAGTCACTATAGCTTGTCCTATCAGCCGGACGTGGGATCCGGCAGAGATCGGAAAATCAAAATCAGCACCCGAAGGATGTCTGGCAGAATCTTTATCGAAGTGAGCCGCTAGCCGCCTCCTACATCTAATTGTCTGCTGTTGGCACAGCCATGAATTGAGCAAAATCTTCCTCCAACGTTTGGCGAAGCCGTTGAATTCGAGCGTTGGGAACAGCCTCAGAGGGCCGGCGTGGGGGACCAGCTGCAAAAAACCCAGCTGCTTCCACCGTGGCTTTCGTGAGGGCGGTGTCATTGTAACCTTCGTTTGCCAGTGGAAGAATGGCCTCTTGAAGAATGCGGTTGCAGTCATGCTGCATAGCTAGGGCGGTTTGCTGGTCTCCTTCTCGAATGGCCTTCCACCACTTCATCATGAAAGCCGGAAAGGCGTAGATGAAACTGGCCATTACTCCATTCCCACCAATGATGTGACTTATCCCCCACATCTGCTCAAGAGGAAAGTGGAGGTTCTCCTTTCTTCGTCCTGGTGACGAACTCTTGCTCGACGACGACGATTCAGCTACTGCCTATTTTGAGTCTGTCTTTCTTAGTCAAATGCTTGTTGGCAGTAACGCTCTTACATAATGCGGGTGCCGCGCGATAAACTCTTCGGCGTAGCGAACATCATTGATCAAGCCCCAATAACCCTCGAGCGATGCAATACGACGATTGATGTAATCTGGAGTGTTGTAGGAAGCTCCCTGGTATTTCTGGGTAGCGAAACAGGCTAGCGCCGCCTTCTTCCTTTCGATTACATCCGTGATATCTACTACATGCGTTGGAGGTAGACGGACGGCCGCACCTATTAGGGCCGCATCTCGACGGGACTGAACTCCGTAGAAATAAACTGTAGCCCTCTGTGCCAATAATGGTGAGACACTTCTTCCCGGCTAAATTAGAGTAGAGGGCGAGAAGCTGGATTACAGAATGATAGAAAACAGAAGCGACAAGAAACTGAGGATTTTGGAAACCTCGGAGCGGAGGGGAGAGGTCTCCAAAATCGCTGCGGGACGGACCGAGCCCGAGAAGGCGTTGCCGCGACCCGACCCGGAAGTTCCTGCCAAGGCAACCCGTCGCCGGTTTTCAGCCCGCTATAAGCTCCGGGTCCTGGAGCAGGCCGATGGCTGCGAAGAGTCGGGCGAAGTGGGAGCATTACTGCGCCGAGAAGGACTTTACTGGTCGAATCTGCAGACCTGGCGACGCCAACGCGAGCACGGAACGCTGCAGGCATTGACCCCTCGCAAGCGGGGACGAAAGGCAAAGCCGGTCAATCCTCTGGATCATCAACTGAGGCAAGTGGAGGCTGAGAATCGGAAGCTGAAACGCAAGCTCGAGAAGTTTGAAGCCATGCTGGATCTCCAAAAAAAAGTCTCGCAACTGTTGGGAATCTCTCTGGCGAGCAGCGAAGAGAACGGAGACGAGAGCTGATGGACGAAGCTTTGCGATTCTCACAATCCCACGGAGTCCGTGCCGGCTGTCAGGCTCTGGATCTGCCGCCATCGAGTCTGTATCGGGAGAAACTTCGGCGCGAACGGCCGGCGCTGGATCCTCGGCCTCGGGCCGCATCCCCACGCGCCTTGAGCCCGCCCGAAAGGGAAGCCGTTGTGGAGGTCCTGCACAGCCGACAGTTTATCGACAAAGCTCCTGCCGCCGTATGGGCGGAGCTGCTGGACGAAGGGCGATACTTGTGCTCGATTCGAACCATGTACCGCATTCTGGCCAAACGTCTGGAAGTTAGAGAACGCCGTCGCCAGCGCCGCCATCCCCAATACTCCAAGCCGGAACTTCTGGCCACCGGCCCGAACCAATGCTGGTCGTGGGACATCACCAAGCTGAAGGGGCCCGTCAAATGGAGCTATTACTACCTCTACGTGATCCTGGACATCTTCAGCCGCTATGTGGTGGGCTGGATGGTGGCCACCCAGGAAAGCTCCCGCCTGGCCAAGGTCTTGATCGCCCAGAGCTACTCCAAGCAGGAGATCGTAGCGGGTGGTCTCACCCTGCATGCCGATCGTGGCTCGTCGATGAGTTCCAAAGCACTGGCCTTGCTACTGGCCGATCTGGGAGTCACCAAGTCTCACTCTCGGCCTCATGTCTGTGACGACAATCCCTACTCGGAATCCCAATTCAAGACCCTCAAGTACCGTCCCGAATTCCCGGCTCGTTTCGGCACCATTCAGCAAGCCAGAGACTTTTGTCGGGATTTCTTCGATTGGTATAACCGCGACCATCGCCATTCGGGTATCGGCCTGCACACTCCCGCGGATGTGCACTACCTCACCGCCATCACCACCCGTCGCGATCGATCCCAAACATTGGAGGCCGCCCATGCACTCTTCCCGGAGAGATTTCCCAACGGCAAACCCGTTCCTCCTCCTCTTCCCGAGGCGGTCTGGATCAACCCTCCCGAAAAGGAGAACTTTTGAGATGAAACTACAGTAATTTATTCACCAAAGTGTCTCAAAGTTGTTGACACGTTCCGTAGGGATCAAGAAGGGGCGTCTGCGCGAACCTCTTAACCAGCGGGCCGCTGTTATTCCCGCGCGGAGCGAAGCCTCCCCAGCCACGGGGTGGTCGTGGTGGTTCCGCTCAGTTTGATGGTGGGTTATGAGAATATCGGGACGAACCTCTCGATAGATTTCCGCCAAGCTGAAAATGAGCTGTCGACTGAGAATCAGCGGTTCATCATCTGCTCCCAAGAAGTAGGTGCCTGACACATCTAGCGCAGCTGCCGCTGCCTGGAACTCTTTTTCCTTTTCCTCGATGGTTCGCTCAAGTAGCAAGGCTTCGCTTTCTTCGGTCAGTGCTGCTTGCTTGTCCTCGTAGATGTTGGGCGCATGAGACCGTGCACCATGTGTGACGCTGGCAATGTAAACCTCATCACCCCTTTCCCGATGACGGGCGATCGTACCAGCGGCAAGATCGAACGCGTCTGCCGGATGTGCACTCACCACGAGCAGGGTCAATCGGGATTCACTCATCTCAATACTCCCACCGTGTGGTTCATTTTTCCGACACGCGAGGCCACTTCCGGGGGGATCCGTGGTTCAGCGTGGAAAAGAGAGAAGCACACTCTACACTGCCTAAAGCAATTCGCTAAAGAGAAACAACCTTGAAAGTCACACGTTCAATGAGGCGCTGCCCCGAAATCGGATCGTGTATCTTTAGTACCATCAAGTAAGCACCGAGAGGGCGTAGCCACAGTCTCAGCAGCATTGTCCACCGGCTCTTAAGCGATATCCACCCAGACGTAAACACTTCCTGGGCATCAAGAGCAGTGGGGGATGTTGCTGCGTTATTCGACAGTTAATCGGCAAAAGTGACCACCCGTCACACAGTCTTCAGTACACCAGAAACTCACCAAGAAATCACCGTTCGCCGAGGGGCGAATGCAGGGCTTGCCAAAGGCTGTATTTCCCGTGTTCGAGCCTGTTTTTCCCTCCCGACGAGAACCGCCGATCAAGTTTCTTCCCGAGGCATCGAAGACGCATACCTGATTATCCAAGTCCCAGGTTGCCCCCTGATCCTCCGATAGGGCTGCCATGATTCCGGGTCGGTCTCCCTCACGAGAGCTGTATACAGCTAACATACGTTTCCCGGCCGCAGGAGCGACCCAGCTCGTCTGACCAGGAATACCAGTATCCTGCGGCGACGTCCACTTACGTCCTCCATCCTCTGATTGAGATCGGTGAATGGTCAGATAACATCCTTCTGCCTCATCCCTAGTCCAGAATAGGACGAAAAGTCTTCCGTCTCCCAAATGAACAACCCTTCCGTCCCAGTAGTAGCGTTCCTCGGCAAAACCATCTGCCACGAGGGTTAAATCAGACCATGTGTTCCCCCCATCGTGAGAACGAATCACGAAGGTTCTTTGCTGGACAGGGCTAGGATCGTCATAAGCCTTCCAAGTATCGAAAGTAAGGAGCAGCTCGCCATCTTCGAGCTCCACCAGAGGGCTTGTAGCATTGCTCACCCCCATCAGCGACTTGGGTAGCTCAACCACACACGGTGCAGTCCAGCTGCTGCCCTTGTCGAGTGAGCGGAATACTACTATCTCACACCGGTTGTAACCATCGGTCGTAGGGTTGTAAAAGAATCTGTCTGAGTCAGATCGGTCCCAGCGGCTAGCCACACACAGCAAACTCCCGTCTCTTAATCTCGTAGGGGCTGGTCCAGAGTAATCATACTGGATTGGATCCTGGGTGGAGTCCCAAACCAGATCTTCTTGGAGCCAACTCTTACCCCCGTTCGTCGATCTCGCCTTTGCTATCACTCCATCCGGGCTCATGAAAGCCGTGCCCCGACGAAAAACACAAATGATTTCGTTCTCAGACAGCTCTTCAACTACGGGCAAAGTCGCAAACACCGTACAGTTTTCGGGGTGGGGGTTGCGGTATATTACCGAACGATCCGTTATTCTGATCATGTACAATCTACTTACATTCTCGAAGGAGGGGCCAGCTCGGCTGGCTTCGCATCAGTCCCTTTGTCAGCCCAAATAATCCAGCTGTCAACTGCACTGTCTTACTAATCTCGCTCAACCTCATACAGGGCTCTGCCCTCAACCCTCATGGCCCAAATGTCGATAGTTCCCGTACTTTCGACCGGCTCCAAAAAATGCCCGTACGTTCTCTATTGGCATATCAGTGGAAATCGTGTCGCTGCATCCCAAAATGAATCCACCTCCTGGGCCCGCGGTTAGAATCGTTTCACGTACTGCCCGGTCGACATCTGAAGGAGTTCCCTTTAGCAAGACTCCTTCTGAGTCGAGATTTCCACGAAGGCAAACACGGTCACCGATTTCCTTCTTTGCTGATGCTAGATCGACATCACCATTCGGGGGAGGAGCTAACGTGTGCACTATATCCACTTCTGCTTCTCTGAGCATCGGCAACAAACGAGCCACCTTTGCTTCCTCGACGTAATCATAGATTGCACCATATTCGTGAGCTAATTCGACATGCTGTTTGAGAAATGGAAGAAAGATGGTTCGGAATTCGTCTGCTGTCCACCCGGAGGATTCTCCACAAGCCAACCAGGACACATTTAGGCACTCAGCTCCTGCCTCCAAATACAGCCTCGTCATCTCTAATGAGTAGCGCCAGAACACATCCAGAAGAGCGTCGAAGAACTCTCGGTCGTTGCGACAAATGTCGGGCAGAGCTTCAATCCCTACAGCGTACTCAGCATATTCATCTAGAGGTGACCAGCAATCCACTTGGAACAGTCCGGCTTCGCCGATCATTTCTTGAATTCGTTTAATACAAGCCAACTCCACGGCGGTGGGCTTGGTCAACAGAAACTGAATCCTCTCCAAATCTTCAGGATCCTTCACCAATCTCTCAATCCTTTGTGGCGGTCCCCAATATCCCCGAATCTCTTTGAAGATCGTAGAGCCGCTGTAGCGAGCGGCGGTGATCAGGGGTTGGCGAATCACGTCTCGTAATTCTCCAGCCGGTGTCTGGATGACACGTCGAACAACCGTGGAATCTTCCAATCGTTCCACGTGAAGATCGACCTTGAGACCGGGCGCCATGTCTTCGAAATAAGCACGCCCTTCATAGACATAGCTACCATTCAAGAAACGAATGTTATTGTGGACGGGGGTCCCGTCGAAGCAAATGAGGTGAACAATTGGGTCGAAGTCAAACTCCAATGCAGCTTTGAGTTCATATTCCCAGGAACGAAGACCGTAACGCTTGCGTAAAAAGGGAAACACCATTGGTGATATGGGTACAAGGTCAGGCTCTTCGCATCGAGCAGCTGTCAGGATCCTTTGCCTAGAACTCATTTGTCGGGACACTTTTCTCCTCCAACTTGGCCCGGGTTGGCCTAATTTGGCTTCGGCTTTGGCAAAATCGCCTTGCTGTCCTGCTGAAGCCCGCTCTTAGTTTCGCCACAACAAGCTTGCTTCATGTCTGCGGCCCCTGCCGTTTTTTTTCGATGCCATCCTTTATCGCTTGACATTGTGCGAAATGTCAAGCCATCTTCTTACAACCAGAAAGGGCAGATTTGCCTCATGAAGACGATGGCTATCACCGTGTGTGGGGAAATCTCGGCTGAACAACTGGGGCCAACCTTAGCTCACGAGCATTTGTGTTGTGACTTCTCGATCCGAGGTGGAAACCCAGACAACAAAATGCTGGATGCCCAGTTGATTGCAAGAGAGCTTTTGTTCTTCAAACGGGTGGGAGGAAGCACTATCTTTGAGCTCACTCCCTTTCGCATGGGCAGGAATCCTGGAGCTTTGAAGCAGATTTGCGAATCGGCCGGAGTCCACATTGTTCATGGCATTGGCTTCTACCACGAAGATACGTACCCATCCTGGGTCTGGTCCAGCGGTGCGAACAGGATTGCTGACTTTTTCGTCCGGGAGATAGAGGAGGGACATAACGGAGTTCGGGCCGGGCTGGTGGGAGAAATTGCTTCCCATAATGAGGATTGGCCAAATGCCAGCGGTTACCGTCTACGGGAAGGTGAAAGAAAGGTCTTCGAGGCAGCCGCCATCGCACAGCGGAAAACAGGCGTTTCTATTTCCACGCATGCCAGTCTAGGACGTGGAGGCCACGCGCAACTTGACGTATTGGAGGCGGCAGGCGCCGATCTAACACGGGTGGTCATTGGACATTGCGACACTCATGGGCATTTGGAGGAAGAACTGGATATGGCATATTATTTGCCAATCTTGGAGCGTGGTGCTTACGTTCAGTTTGACCTAGTCGGCTGGAATCACGAGTGGCCCGGTTCGATGAGGGATGACCAGAGGGTTGAACGTCTCGTTGCGCTCATCCGTAGAGGCTACTCTCGCCAACTGTTGATTTCCACGGATACCTGCCGATTGTCCCAGCTCCGCTCTAATGGCGGTCGAGGTTATGACTACATGTGGACGGATTTCCTGCCTCGACTCCGGGCTTCGGGAGTGAGCGAACAGGAAATAGAAACTCTACTCGTGGACAACCCCAAAAGAGTCGCGAGTCTCGCCTAAGATGGCAGAACTTGTGCTGTCTGGTAGTAAGTATCCCCCGGCAAAGCCGGGGGCTTTAATCTTGTGAGCCGCTCAAAGCGGACTTGACGTTGCCGCTACCGCGGCCACTTGTGCCACCTACAGGTGGCTTGGCTACAGCAGCCTGAGCTGATCCTGGCGACGATCTTCTGCTTCTTGCCGCCGGATATACTCACGAATCACTTTCTCATCCCGACCCACCGTCGATACGAAGTATCCGCGAGCCCAGAAGTGCTGTCCAACAAAGTTACGCCGACTCTCTGAAAAGTTCCTCGCAATGTGGATGGCGCTTTTCCCTTTGATGTACCCGATCACCTGCGCCACAGAAAACTTTGGCGGAATCGAGATCATCACGTGCACGTGATCCGGCAGCAGGTGGCCCTCTTCAATCAAGCTTTCCTGCTGCCCAGCCAACCGTCGCAGCACCTGACCGAGATGTCTGCGCAGCTCCCCATAAATCAACTTCTTGCGGTACTTGGGGATGAACACCACATGGTACTTACACTCCCATTTTGTATGCTGTAAGCTCTGGTAGTTACTCATAAAACTCCTTTTCGTGATGCTTTGCTCGGCTCACGGAAGGGAGTTTTTTCACCTATTCCCGGAACTGTCAAACTCTGGCTGCCTCCCCGGCAGAGCCGGGGGGACTCCTTACGGGTCTAGGTATGGACCGAGATGTTGTTTTGGATTGACCGCTTGAGATGGACGACAGCCTAGCGCCAAGTGTTTCTGATTGAGCCGCTGGATCTCTGCTTATCAGATTTTGACAAAAGTACCTGGATAACCCAGGGATCAGAGGCCGCTTTCAGCGGAAAGATGACGAGAGAATCGTTGACGCGAGGTAGCAGGGCTGATAGGTTTTGATCATTCATCACGGGGAGGTCAGTGGAAATCGAATCCGAAGTTGAAGTTAATATGAGGAATGTCAGTCGGGTTAAAGCCTGAGACGCGTTCCGACGCTGCTGCCTGGCGGACTCTTCTATCTATGGTGTGCGGTAGCGAAGGCGACAGGCATGCTGCTCATTACGCTCACGAGGAAGACGTATGCGAATTCAACAAGTTGAGTCCACGCCCATCGCAATACCGCTCCAAGGCAAACGAGAGCAATGGGCCTTCGGTGAGTGTGAGCCGCACCTGACTGCGGTCATAATTGAGCTTCGGACTGACGACGGGCTTTCAGGCTGGGGTGAGTCTATCTGCTTACATCCTACGGCAGACATTACTCGCGAGATTGTTGATTCCAGCGGGTCGTTTCTCAAAGGAGAGAGTCCTTTCGATGTTGAGCGAATCCTGAAAAAGATACTGATTCAAGGGACCTGGCACTGGCATCAGCACACCGCAAACTGGGCCCTGGCGGGCATTGAAATGGCGCTTTGGGATCTGATCGGTAAATCTTTGCGGACTCCAGTCTACAGGTTGATGGGAGGCGCCTTCCGCCGTAGCGTCCCCTTCATTGCCTTTCTCTTTCGTGACACTCCCGATGCCATGGCAAGAGAGGCGGAAGAGTTCTTGCGGCAAGGATTTGAAACCTTCTATTTGAAGGTTGGGATTGACGAGACGAACGATTTGGAAGTAGTGCGGGTAATCAGAGAGGCGATAGGGCCAAAGAAGAGGCTGCGAGTCGATGCCAATGAGGCCTGGTCTCCCGCCACAGCCGTTCGTATGATGCGGCGATTGGAGGCTTTCGATCTGGAATTTGTGGAACAGCCCCTGTTGGCTTCAGATCTGGATGGACTGGTAGACCTGCGAAAGCGCACGACCGTCCCCATCGGTCTTGATCAAAGTGCCTGGACTCTGGCCGAGGTTTTCGAAGTCGTTAAGAAAGGAGCAGCCGATGTATTAGTCATCGACCCGGGCAAAGCCGGAGGACTGTGGGCGTGTAAGAAGGTTGCAGGGATAGCCGAGGCAGTGGGGATCCCGCTCTGCACCCACGCGGGCAACACTTTTGGGATCGGTCTGGCGGCCATTGTTCAGCTTTCCGTCTCGACTCCTAATCTGCTCTATGCAAATCAAACATACTATCCTCGCCTTCAGGACGATATCCTGAAAAAGCCTTTCAAGTTTGAAAAAGGCTGTTTGCCGCTGCTCGAGTCTCCCGGCCTCGGCGTCGAACCGGACCGCGAGAAAATCGCCCATTTTGCCGACTATTATCGGGAAGTAGATCGAGCTTTCGTCTCCCATCCCAGGGATTCTGGGTCCGCCCCGATCATCCCGGGCTATTAGGCTCCAGCCGGTTGATGGTAAACGTCTCCTCCAGTCCCTCCCGCAGACTAGCCGCCGCATCCGGGTATGGATCCCGCAGCCACTCGGCCTGCTTGCGAAGTCTGGCCATTCCCTCCTGCCAGGGCAGCCGACGCGACCGGACTGCTAGAATGCACGTTCCATGGACTGCACGCAGCCGGGGCACGGCCGCGCGGTCCACGAGACCGGCCAACCGGCAGTAGAGGATAGACTAGTCACGGAGTTTGCGAGGTGTCTTACAAACAGAAGGCAATCCATGTCGAGACAACGACAAAAGAACTGTCATCTTGGGCTGTCTTGCCCGGTGAGCAAAGAGCCATCTGGCTCATATGGCTGACCTATGGGGCTTTCTACTTCTGCCGCACGAACATCTCGGCGGCAGTGCCGGGGATGCAAGCGCCCGCCGGGCAAGGTGGTCTGGCACTCAGCGGTGACGAGGTCGGATGGATTCTCGCCTCTCTGAAGCTTACCTATGGTCTAGGGCAACTGATCAATGGCCAGCTGTCGGAGCGCGTGTCGCCTCGTTTGCTGTTGGCCGGTGGTATGTTCGCCTCGGCTGCCCTGAACGTGGTGTTTGGTCTGGGTACAGGATTCTACTTTCTATTGTTTGTGTGGGCCTGTAACGGATACTGCCAGGCGTTGGGCTGGACGCCCTGCGTGCGCGTTGTAGGGAACTGGGTCCCCCCCATCCGGCGTGGCAGGGCGATTGGGCTCATCGGAACCGGCTACCAGTTGACGCTCGGGATCACTTATCTAGTTGCCAGTCAGTCCGCGGAGCTCCTGGGTTGGCGCGCCGCGTTGTACGTCCCCTCGGCTCTCTTGGCTGCGGCCGGCCTGTTCATGCTCGTCAGTTTGAAGGAATCACCAGACGATTCGGGGGCGAGTGGTGCGGAAAGGCGCCTCATCCGTACGGCTGGAACACCTCGATCCGATACAGAATTCCGTTTCCTGAGAAAGGGCGGTCCCCTCTTGGAGACTCTCGTCCTGACGGTGTCGAATCCAGCCCTTTGGTTACTGGGCCTCTCACTGGGGCTCTTGAACGCCTGCCGATATGGTTTCCTCGACTGGGGACTCGCTCACCTCGTCGAAGTGCAAGGGACCGGGGTCGGCTCCGCGGGCCTGAAGTACATAGTGCTTTCCATTGGTGCCATTGCCGGATCGTATCTGTCCGGTTGGGCAACCGACCTGTTTTTTGGGAGCCGACGCGCTCCGGTTATCTGCATGTCGATGCTGCTCTTGGGGGTACTCACACTGGCCTATGAGTGGGTGGCTCGCAGCAGTGCCCTCGGGACAATAGCCCTGCTCGGACTGATCGGATTCTGCATTTACGGGGCGCAAGTGTTGCTGGTAGGCACGGCGCCGGCGGATCTGGCACGTCGTGGCACTTCAGCCGCGGCCGCCGGTTTTGTTAACTTTATGGGATATATGGGGGCGGCGGCAGGTGACGTTGTAACCGGCCACTATAAGATGCCGGAGCATGGCGGCTGGGAGGTCGCCATCTACCTTTGGGCTGGCTGGGCCTTCGCCGGTGCGATCTGTGTAGCTTTGCTGTGGAACGTCGCCGCTATGGCGCGCCAAGAAACTTTGTGAAGAGCCGGTCAGCCGCTTTCAGAAACCGACCGTAGGGAGAGGTATCACCACCCATGCTAGCGATCATTATCGGAGCCGGACGGGGAAACCGGCTCATGCCCTCAACTGCTGATGCTCCTAAGTGCTTGGCCGAGATCGCCGGACGAAGCATTCTCGAGTGGATCGTTGAGGCGTTCCGAGACAATGGCATTGACAGAGTTTGCTTCATCGGCGGTTACCGCATCGACAGGGTCCGTGAGAAGTACCCACAGTTTAACTACCGCCACAATACGGAGTGGATGAACAACAATATTCTAGAATCGCTCTTTTATGCTGAAGACCTCATGAAAGAGCCGTTCATCTGCTGCTACTCCGACACGCTGTTCACTGCGCAGACGATCGCACGGCTGTCGGCTAGCAAGGCGGACATCTCGCTCGTGGTCGACAAGGAGTGGCTCAGTCGCTATGAGCAGCGCTCGCAGCATCCTACCGACGATGCAGAGAAGGTGACGGTCAGTAATGGGGTGGTGACACAAATCCGTCGAGGGATTGTGGAAGCAGACGCTTATGGAGAATTCATTGGCGTAGCCAAATTCTCGAGGCAGGGCGCAGCGATCTTGCGAAAGCACTACCGTCGCTGCCGCAGACGCTACGGCGGGGCTCCTTTTCGCGGGGCAAAGGTATTCGAAAAGGCGTACTTGATACACTTGTTTCAGGAAATGATAGAGCTAGGCGAGCGCATGGTCCACGTGGACACTCCGGGCGGGTATGTGGAAATCGATACGCAGGAAGACTACGAATACGCGCGACGATACTGGAAATCGAAACACCTTGGAAGATAAGTCATGCCCCGGCTATTTCCTGCATCCGTAATCGGCTCGATGCCACGACCAGATTTCGTGAAGGACCTGATCGCTGCCAACCGTCGTTATACTTCCGATGAGTATGAGCGTCTGATGGACTCGGCGATTCGCTATGTGGTGGCGCTGCAGGAGGCTGCCGGGCTCGATGTAGTGACCGACGGGGAATGGAGGCGCAAATCCTACATTGGGGTGATCGCCGAGTTGGCGCATGGATTCGAGCTGAGCCGCCATCCAGTTGACGGACGACCCTGGACCATTGTGGTGGATAAGCTGTCACCGAGGAAATCTGGCTTCATCGCTCGGGAGGTGGCCTTCCAAAAGCAGCTCACCAACCGGCAGATCAAAGCCACCCTGCCGGCCCCCGCACTGCTGGGCGAGCGCATGTGGGACCCGGAGAGGTCGCGGGTCGCGTATCCCAGGCAAGAGGACTTCGTTCGCGCCTGTGTGCCTGTCTTGCGCCGTGAGGTTGAGTTACTCAGAGATGAGGGCGTTTCAATCGTGCAACTGGACGACCCCCACCTCTGCCTGTTCGTGGACGATCGGGTTCGGGTAAAGTACGACAACGCTGATCGAGCCGCCGACTTCGCAGTAGACATGGACAACCAGGTATTTGAAGGGATTGAAGGGGTCAAGCGGGCTGTACATCTGTGCCGGCGGGCTGGCGCGCGCGCGCGGGGGGAGACCCCATTCCGGGGCGGATACGATCCGATCCTCCAACAACTCTGCAAGTTGAACGTCGACCACGTCACACTGGAGTTCACGGCCCCGGGCGCGGGCGAGATGTCGGTCTTGGGACAGTTGTCGGAAAACGTTGAAATTGGCCTTGGGTGTGTCAGTTGTCAGCCGGGAATCGTGGATTCGGTCGAGACCATCGTAGAGCGAGTTGAGTCGGCTCTGAAACATCTCCCTCCCCGGCGAATCACGCTGAACCCCGATTGTGGGTTTGCCCCTGGCTCAGCGGCCGTCGTGGAAATAGACGAAGTTTATACGAAGCTGAAGAACGAAGTCGAAGCCGCCATGCGACTCAGGGAGAAGTATGGCTGCTGACGGGAAACACCAAGCTATAAACTCGGATCGCGCACTTCCAGGCGGTCCCACCAGATTTTTTGGGCTGCAATTGTTTCTGGGTTGGGCCACTGTAAAGGAGTCGTGATTTCTCCTGGCTCGCCAGCTCGCCAGCTCGCCTCCGGCAGCAGACGAGATTGGATCCGTCGCATCTGCGACTGGCAATCTTCGAGCTCCAAATCAACCGGTTGGAGGGAAAGAACTGTCACGTCTGCTTCACGACCCACACCCAATGTTCCAATCCGATCCTCCCATCCGATCGCCTTGGCGGGAATGATGGTACACCGTTTGATGATTTCTGAAAGGGGCAGGCCCGCGCTCAACAGGCGGGTCATGACTGTAGGTAGATCGTACGCAGGTCCCTCGCACGTTCCCCGATGAAGATCCGTGCTGATGGTGTCGGTCCAAAACTCCTCCCTGGCACAAAGTTCCGCTACCGTCCAACTAAAAGATCCCTGTCCATGTCCGACGTCGAAGAGAACTTCCTTCTCACGAGCCAACCAAACAGCCGAATGAACCCTCCGTGTGGAGGTATCGATAATCGTACTAGGAAAGCCGTGATAGGTGTGAGTGTAGATGTCACCTCGCCTCATGCCTTCCAGGCAGTCTTCGAGAGCAACGGTTGAGAAGGTGTGGTGGACCATGAGCGGAAGGTTGACGGCTGAGGTGGCCTCCAAGGCTCGCCCGTAAGCTTCTCCTTCATTCCGGCCGCCGTCGGCACACGAATCGGAGAGCCGAATCTTGACTCCCACGATCAAGTCCCGGTTGGCTTCAATGCAGTCGACACACCCTTGTACATTCACCAATTTGAGTGAATCAAGCTCTCCAGGAACCCCCGGATCTCCAGTCATGCCCGCGAAGGCCAAACCCGCGCACGAGATATTTAAGAAAGCTAGCAAACGAGTTTTAGTGCGCTCAGCGATGAAGATTCGAAAGCCCGGAAATGTCATGTATCCAGCACTTCCAGCATCGACGGCCGTAGTCACGCCCCGGCCCAAGCAATAATAATCGATAGGAATTCCGAGGGGAGTCATTAGATGATAACCGTGTACGTGTAGGTCAACCAGGCCTGGAGTCACGATTTTGTCTCTGGCATCGTAAACTTGGTCTGCGTCGGCTAGATTAATCTCCCTGGCCACCTTAATGATTCGGCCTTCCCGAATGCCGATGTCGAGAACACCGTCTATCCGATTGGCCGGGTCAATCACCCGCCCGTCACTAATTATCAGATCGTACTTACTCAAGTGCTTCTTCCTCAGGGGGCGGGCTAGATCGCCATTGAAGTAAGTGAGACAGTGAGGTACGTTGGAATTCGCAACCCAACCTCTGGCATCCTTTCAAGAAGACACTTAGGGTACGAAACGGAAAGCATAAAGGTCGGTGGATCGAGATACAAGATGCAGGCGGACCGGTTTTCCCTTCAGCCCAGACAAATCCGTCCTCCCGTTCCAAGACACGATGTGGTGCAGGAAATTGCCATTGATGGGATCACATTCCTCTAAAGAAAGTCCCTCAATCGGTCTGCCGGTATCATCCAGGATCTCCACACGGGTAACGCCCATCGCAGACGTGTCGATGTTAAGCTCCAACTTGGATCCAGAAAAGATGAGCTGCGGAGTACTCAGCGACCCCCCGTCCCAGTCGCTGGTGGCTGAAATAAACCGGTGAAGAGGCACCACCGCTCTGCGTAGATGCTCATTTTTACCCCGAAAGTTTTCCCACCCTTTCGGTTCTGGGCCAAAGCCTTGGCTACGATCCCTGCCACCGTGGGTGATGTCACTGCTGATATAGTAAAGCCACAGCTCGTCTCCCTTGCGGATCCAACCACTACCCATATAGATCATTGACGCACGCCCCGAACCGGGAAGCCCCAGCCCGATGAAAGGCTCTCGATCAGGTCGGTTCCAGTGTATGCCGTCGCGACTGACTGCCAGTTGAATGTCCAACGGTCCATCGTTTCCTACTGCTACTGACAATTTCTGAAGTGGACTGCTTATGTTCAGCCGAGGGGTATCATCATAGTGCAGATAGGCAGCGGGAAACCCCAAGTAAACGTCCTGTGCGTAGGGATAGGGAACCACCCCCAGGTTGTAATGATCGGAGAGCGAGGGGTCGCGTTCGTCATAGCGAAAGACGACTGGCAGTTCCTTGCTGAGGGCGGGGAGGTTATTCTCCCCCCACATATGAAACGGCTTGATCGTCTTGTCATAAGCCCATGGGGTTTGGCAGATGTCCTCCAGCTCGACGCGGGAGACACTTCGCAGCGGGTTCCACGATCTGAGATAGGCGACGTACTTCTGAATCCGCGCATCCCAGAAGGCCTGGTTGTGCATATCCAAAGAAAAGGGGAGCGCAGCCTCCTCGACTCGTTTCCAGTGGATGCCGTCGGCAGAAAAACAGACATAGAGGGCGCGCTTAAGAGTTCCCTTTGTTTCCTCCCACCGTGAATCAGGCCACATTCGACCTACATATTTGTAGCGCTGCCCCCGATTGGCCACCGGGTCAATGAAGACCGTTCCATGTGTTCCCGCCATCACAATGTTGTTATCCGTGGAACCTCCGGATTCGATGATCCCGAGGGAAGGCTTTTCCCAGTGGATTCCGTCTTGGGAGGTGGCGTAGCACAAAGAACGCTCGACCTCAGCCTGGGGATCCCACACGGAAACGTCATACCACATTTTGTAAATGCCCTCGTCCTCCCTCACCGTGGTCCATGTGCCTCCCGCGGTCTCCCACGGACGCTCATAAATGAGCACGTCCCCTGCAGGAAGCAAGGGCTGGTTGAGCTTCAAAGTCACGTTCTCAGATTGGTCGATAAAGCGGTGGTCAATAAACAACTGGGCTTCTGTGCCTACCTCCAAGGGGTGAGCTGATTGTGACGATGCCTCGCGGAAAATGCCCGTAGCGAAGACCGACAGTATGCCTATGCAAACGGTGAAGGCAATAATTCGGTTTTTCCTTGACGTATCGCAGAACATTTCTTTCTATCTCTTCTCTAGTTAAGGGGCGACATATTGCTTGACATTTCATACTATGTCAAGTAAATAACTCGCTCGTAGGACTAACATTCTAAATTGGATCAGTTCTCGGGGGCAGACCAGCCCGGGCTTGAATAAGTTTCCGTCAGCCGCTCCTTTCTACCACGACCCGTATCTGATTGGCTCGAGAGTGCCAAGTCAAGGAGCAAGAGGATCCAAGATGAGCGAAGTTGAATCATCCATTGACGTTTGGGAGCGCAACAAGCGCAGCATCCCCGGTGGTGTAGTGTCGGTCAACCGGACTATTGAGCCGATGCGTGTCTTCGTCAAGGCTCAGGGTGCTTATCTGTGGGATGCAGAGGGTCGACGTTATGTCGATTATCATGCGGCCTTTTCGCCCTACTTGCTGGGTCACGCTGATCCGGACGTAGATGCGGCCGTCATTCAGGCCATCGGTGAGCAGCAGTCCCTGATGGGAGCCGGCACGACCATCTGGGAAGGAGAACTGGCCCGACTGCTGGTGGAATGTGTTCCCACGTTGGACATGGTCCAGATCACCAACACAGGTTCTGAGGCCACTTACGCGGCTTTGCGCATCGCGCGGGCTGCCACTGGCAGAGACGGGGTGGTCATCATGCAAGGTGGTTACAACGGTTGGCACAACGATGTTGCTTTCAACCTGATGGACCCACTGGAAAAGATCAAGGGCGCCGGCCCGGGGCAAGAAAGACCCCTTTACCCCTTCAGCGGAGGCATTCCTCGATCGGTTTGGGAAAACATTCACGCCGTCGAGTTTAACGATCTGAAGGCGGTCGAGACTCTGCTAAGAACCGAAAGGGTGGCAGGAGTCATTATTGAGCCGATTTTGCAGAACATTGGCGTGGTCAAACCTCAACCCGGTTATCTGCAGGGGCTACGCGAGCTATGCACACGCTATGGGACTCTGCTCATCTTTGACGAGGTCAAGACGGGATTTCGACATGCTCTGGGCGGGTACCAATCGCTGTGCTGCGTGCAGCCCGATCTGACCACCTTTGGCAAAGCCGTGGCCAACGGCTATCCATTGGCCGTTGTCGGGGGCAAGAAGCAATACATGGAATACTTCGTCCATCCCGACCCCGGAAAGAGGGTTCTGATCGCCGGGACCTACAACGCCCATCCAGTACCGGTGGCGGCTGCTCTCGCAACTCTTCGGAAGCTGAAAACTTGCGAAGCGGAAATCTACCCACATCTGGAGCGTCTGGGTCAGCACATGGAGGAAGGCCTGAACGATCTTTTCGCCCGGCACAATGTTACGGCTACAGTGGTGCGACAGGGATCGGCCTTCGTGACCTACTTCATGGATCACGAGCCGGGAAGCTGGATAGATATTGCTGCCCATCACGATATGGAAAAAGACCTCCGCTACCGACGCGCTTTGATCGAAAAAGGTGTCTTTCACTTCCCACTTGCGACCAAGCAGGGCAGCGTTTCCTTGGCCCACACCGAAGAGGACAATGACGAGACTCTTCGAATCACCGACCAGGTGCTCAGAGAGTGGTAAAGGAAGTTGCGCCCAAATTTCAGGCATCTGGAATCGAAATTGGAAACTGGTTTAGCCGCTCGACACCTTCTTGGCTGACCCAATAATTGGATTCGAGCCGGATACCCCCGCGCAACTCTTCGCCGTAAACGCCAGGCTCAATAGTGATCACATTACCGGCCTCGAAAGTGTCATCGAAGTGGGGGTTAATGCGGGGGTAGGTGTGCAAGCGTAATCCTGTACCGTGTCCGCCGTGGTGACAAAGTGCACCGGATTTGACCTTGTCCTGCATCTCCTTCATAGCTTCAAAAACCTTGCGGCTGGACAGATTGGGTCTTACCATTTGCTCGGCCATCAGCACAGTCTGCTCGGTCAGTTCCCAAGCTCTCCGCTGAACGTCGTCGATGCCGGTAACGGGAAAGGTCCGGCAATTGTCCGACCAGTAACCCTGGTAGTTCACCCAGGCATCAATGATGTAGAGCTGGCCTTTTCGGCAGCGCTGATCCGTGGCAAACCCTCCCGCCTGGCCGCAGCGGAAATCGCCGCTGTAAAAACAGTCACAACCCGCTGCGCGGGTTACTGCGGCCTTACCCGCCGCCAGCACCTCGGCTTCTGTAGCACCTTCTTTGATGGCCTCTCGCACCGCCGCATAACCGATGTCGTTGAGCTCATTCGCACGGCGCAAAAGCGCAATTTCATCGCTGTCCTTGATTGTCTGCATCCGGAGCAAGTCGTCATCAATAGGGATCAATTCGCCTCCACTACGATCGGCAATCACCTGTGCTGTCGTAGCAAGCAACGATTCGTTTTGGACCGCAATGCGTTTTGCCTTCGGGAGCTGCGCCCGGAGCAGAGCGACCAACTCACTATTGAGTTCAAAGTTCAACGTAGCCATCGTCTGGAAGGCATAGATCAGCTGCGTGTCGGCAACAGCATCAGGATACTCACTCTCAACCATCAAAGTGCCTGCACCCCCACCATCTATGATGAATGCCCGGGGATGAATCATTTCCTTGATCACACCAGAAAAATAGTAGACATCACGCCAGTCAGTGATCACCGCTAGGTCGAAGCCGTGATGGTTGAGGTATTTGATGAATCTTCGCTGCCGCTCTTTACATCCGTCCTTCGTCAGTCTCGTCTGCATCCTTGGGGCTCCTATACTGAATGAGGCGTAAGTCCTACTGCGCCGAAGTCGGCTGCTCAAAGGAAGACTGGTCTCCCTGCTACCGTTTGGGTCGGCGAGTCGCCGAGGCCTCTTCCTCTCTCAGGCCTATGGCAAAGCAGTCCTCCAAGGGGCAAATGATTGGCCAGATCGGGCAAGACAGAGGGCCTCAGTCCAATCCCAGGAGCGAGGCCGCATCTCGGTGAACTAATCTTTCTATCTCCTCCGGGTCGAGACGTGGAAGACTCGTCCCTTCCAACATCTGATTCAATCGACGCAGACCCTGAACTGACTCATCGACGTTCGTAATTGGAAAAGCAGTTCCAAAAAGCAGTTTTCCCCACACCCCATATTCTTGCACCAGCATAAGACTATGATAGAGCTGGAATGGCCTGTAGTGGAGAGCCGATACGTCAGCATATAGGTTGGGATGTTTGCGGATCACCACTACAGTTTCCGCTTCGTACGGATGGCCGAGATGAGCCAAAATGATCCGGCAGTCGGGGTATTTAATCGCTACAGGATCGAGATGCCGTGGCAATGTGCAATCCAGCGGGGCCTGATCCACAAAGGTCGTCCCCGTGTGCAGAAGCACAGGTAATTCATGCCGCGATGCATAAACCCACAAATCATCCAGGTCAGGGCTAGACGGATAAAACCCAGCATACATCGGCATCAGCTTAATCCCTTTCATGTGTAAATCCTGGTGCCCCTCCTCCAGCTCCCGTCGCCAGCCTTTCTGGGTCGGATCCAAAGAGAGGAAAGGAATCAAATGATCCGGGTCCTGGGCGCAATATTCCGCTACATACCGATCCGGCGTCCAGAGACCCGATAACTTGGCCTTGCCACCAAAAACTATGGTTGTCACCGTATCGCGTGCACTTTGGCAGGTCGCCCTATAGTCCTCGAGTCGGCTGCTCAGATCGATCTCATAACCCCGCATCCGGATCGCCTGTTGGCGAAAACGCTCCGTAAAATGATCGGGATACTTAAAAGCATGTGAGTGGACGTCGAAAATCAACCGCTACCTCCTTCTTAGACCAGAACGGCGTGAAGGCTGTGTGACGAACCAGGCGCCGTTTACAACTCCGGGCGCGGCAAAACAAACCCTCCGTCAATCCGAAGGTTGGATCCGGTAATGTAACTGGCCTCGCTACTAGCTAAGAACACTACTCCCTTGGCTATATCCTCGATGGTGGCGAGGCGGCCCAGGGGAAGCTGTTTCCCCGCTTCCATCAACTCGTCCTCGGTGGAATGGCGGCGCTCACCAGGCGTGTCCGTCCAGCCGGGTTCCACAATGTTCACCCGGATGCGATGCTTCGTTAGTTCATTGGCCATCGTCCGCGCCATGTGGTTTATACCGGCTTTGGCGGTGTTATATGGGAGGGCGTTCTTAAAAGGCAGCATGGCATGAACCGAGCTGATCACTACGATGCTTCCCCCTTCCCCCTGGCTGACCATTTGACGGGCCGCAAATTGACAGCAGTGGAATACACCCCAGAGAGTCACGCCCAGCGTGAAAATCATGTCCTTTTCGGTTAGCTCTAGAAAAGGTTTGCGAATGCTTGCGTAGGCGTTCGCCACCAGGACATCAAGCCTGCCGAGCTCAGAGACCGTCCGCTGAACCATTTGGTGGTCTCTTTTTCGGTCTGAAACGTCGGCTTGCAAAATGATGGCGCGCCGACCCATGGCCCGAACTTCAGCTGCCACGCCCCTGGCTTCTGCTGCGTGTTTCCGGTAATTGATGGCAATGTCGGCACCTTCCCGTGCCAGCTGAAGCACACATCCTTTTCCAATACCCCGGTTTGCCCCGGTGATGAGTGCGACCTTTCCCCGTAATCCCATCTCACCTCCATTCCTTGCCTGACTGTAAGCCTGGCAGGCTTGCCAAGAAAGTCAAATGAAACTTCCTAGCCCGCGATCAATTCCCAGCATCTGCCGTGCATCCATCACCATCTTTTTGCCGTGAGGGTCCCGCCCCAGGAACAGTTTCTCTTTGTTTTGCTCAAGCTAAGCTTGGTTCGCCAGCGACCAGTGATAATCTATCCCTTCTCCGATACCCGTGATACCGGTTGTCTGTTACGACTTCCACAATAAACCAAGGATTCCAAGGGTTTTCGACTACATAGGAACGGACCTGCTGAATTCTCACCGTCTTCCCCCCATCGGGTATCTCGACATAAGCTTGAACAAAGAGCCCTCTCGTACAATTAGCCAATCCACCATCTTCCTGTCTGGGTTCCCACCTCGAACGGAGAAATCACAATATAAGTGTTCGTGTAAGTGTTCGTGGGTTAAGGTTGGACCCAATCTCTCAGCCGAGGTTTCCCCGCACACAGTGACGGCTATTGCCAGAAGGAAGAATGTCAGATTTGGATTCGGTGTCAGAACTTGGTCATGGGTGTCAGACTCCTCACTCTGCTCCTAGTGTGCTGTCCGATAAATTCCCGACGTTAACATTGACTGATTGATTCTCTCGCTTTTTTGACCTTTGCCAGGATGGAATCGGCGGTGGCGCGCCACTTGAAGGGCTTGGCCAAGTGTTGATTGTGGACTCGTATGTATCGTCGGATCTCCTGTCGCAGATCTCGAACGCTGGTGAAGGAGTTGCGGTAGATGGAGCGACGCTCCAGCTGAGAGAACCAGGTCTCCACGGCATTGAGCCAGGAGGCGCTGGTAGGAGTAAAGTGCAGGTGGAAGCGTTCTCGGCGCGCCAGCCAACTTCGAACCTTCTGGGTTTTGTGAGTACTGGAGTTGTCCAGGATGAGGTGAACGTCCAGATTGGGATCGAGCGCTTGATCGATCTGGCGTAAAAAGGCCAAGAATTCCTGGGCTCGATGCCGTTTCGTGATGCGCCCCATCACCTCTCCCGTGGCCACATCGAAAGCGGCGTAAAGGCTAGCCGTGCCGTGCCGCTTGTAGTCGTGTGTTCGTCGCTCGATCTGTCCGGGTTTGAGCTGGAGCATGGGCTGGGTTCTATCCAGGGCTTGGATCTGGGTCTTCTCGTCCACGGATAAGACCAGAGCATTGTCAGGAGGGTCCATGTAAAGCCCGACGACATCGATCACCTTGTCGGCGAAATGAGGGTCGTGACTGATTTTGAAGTTGCGGATTCGATGAGGTTTCAGGTCGGCCGCCTTCCAGATCTGAGTGACCTGATGGCGGCTCACTCCGGCGTACTCGGCCATCAGGCGCACACTCCAGAAGGTCGACTCACAGGGAACCCGTTGTACCGTGGCCTTGAGGATGGCTCGCACTTTGGCCGGCGCTAACTTTCGGGGGCGGCCTGAGCGAGGTTGATCCTCCAGTCCTGACAGTCCCTGCTGCAGGTAGCGTCGTCGCCACTTCTGAACAGTGAGCAAGCGCTTGGACAGTCTTTCAGACACCTGTGTTGCCGTTAACCCTTGGCCGCAAAGCAGGATCAACTCGGCCCTTTCGGCCAGACTGCGCCGGGTCTTGGAGGCTCGCAACCAGGAACGCAAAATCTCTCGATCGTCTTCGGGGAGTTGTAGTTGGATATGTGGTCTTGCCATACGGAATGATAGCGAAAAGCCCTGACTATTAACATCGTGAACTTCCCGGACAGCACACTAGTGTGTTCCCAACAACCACCAGAATCTGAACCGTGAAATCGCGGCAAGAATCAGCTCTTCGCCATGACACCTGTTCAGACATCGAAATCAACTTCGCCTTCCGAAATATGGCTTGACATCCTGTGCAATGTCAAGCATGAATTGTTTGTGGTCGCGCAACGGAACAGATTCAGGGACTGAGCTTGCACACACAGTTTCCTAAATATATGAGAAATGTCATCGGTCGGACTATGCTGGTGAGACTGGGTGGCGACTCATGAGAGCCTACCAGTTCAGTTGTATGGGGCAGCTTCACATGTCTTCAGTACTTATGCTCCAAATGTTGGTCTTCTCTTCTCTTGTTTTCAAGCAGGGGGTTTGACCCGCACGGGAAAGCGCTAACCTGTCCACAAAAGTGGGGCTATGCCGAGTTCGGGACTATGTGGAGTTGGGCGGAGCTCGTGGAGCGTCCCGGGGTGAGCCCCGCAGTCAGAATCTTGGCGGAGGTCGAGTTTCTTCCCCGCAACAGAGACAGCACATGGGTCAGCGTCAACCACGCTTTGCCGGGGTCGGGAACAGATCAATGTACGGAAGGCGAAGTTTCTAAATGTTAATAGGTATTTCACCCTTGTTGAGTCCGGAATTGCTGTCGGTTTTATGTCGTATGGGGCATGGTGATGAGATCGTCCTGGCGGATGCTAATTTCCCGGGAGAGTCCAATAATAAGCTGGTGATCAGGGCGGATGGCCTGCGGATTACTGTTTTGCTGGATGCGATTCTCCCTTTGTTTTCAATTGATACCTACGTAGACACCCCCCTGATTATGATGGCAGCTGTATCTGGAGATCTTCTTGATCCAACCGTCGAGGAGTCCTATAGCAAGGTTGTGGATAAACACTGGCCCGCTACACCTCCCATCGCACGAATCGAACGATTTGCCTTTTATGATCGAGCCAGAAAAGCGTTTGCTGTGATCATGACAGGTGAGACCCGAAAATATGGCAACATCATTCTGAAAAAAGGTGTGACTCCTGTTTGAACCGTCGTTAGGATTCCGAATACCTCAGGGACCAGGTTTTATGCATGCGTCAGGTTGCTGAGTTCACGATCGCGATGGCACTTTGCCGCGTTCGGCGCTCAGTTCCAGAAGAATACCGAATGGTGGTTGCTTTCTAGCTCTGAACCGATCGGTCCTATGCGCAGAAAAGACTGCCGGAACACCCGCGTGACTCCCGATGAGGGCAGGGGCGCTGGCATCCTGCCGGCGAACACTCGCTAGAATGTTCGACGAGCGAGGAGGCTTCGTGCTATTGTCTACAATTGCAACGAAGCCAGGCTCCGGAAAGTGATGGTGGTTTCCAGCCGCTTCGGGCTGGACTCAAGGAAGGGGCCGTGTTGGGGAAGAGGATGGTGCCCAATACATTTGGCGAGATTGAGACGGGTGGAACTGCGACGGAGTGAACCTATGGAACCGAAACATCCTGGACGTGTTAGTTCAAAGGCGCTGGAGTATCTACGGGAGGTCGTGGAGTATGGCTTCGGCAATGCGTCCGGCCCGGATATGGGCAGGCGATTTGAGCAGGCCTTTGCGAAGCGATTGGGTGTCAAATACGCCATCGCCCACTGCAACGGGACGGCCACCATGCATTCCTGCCTGGCCGCAGCTGGAGTGAAGCCGGGCGA
>CBDAPI010000010.1:0-176663 GCA_965198355.1 Acidobacteriota bacterium | reverse complement strand
CGTCGTCTGATGGCCAAAATGGGCCTGGCGGTCATCTATCAAAAGCCGCGGACTTCACAGCCTCACCCGGAGAATCGAGTGTATCCGTATCTTCTTCGAGGATTGGCGGTCACCCGGCCCGATCAGGTGTGGTGCACGGATGTCACCTACATCCCGATGCGTCGGGGCTTTTTGTACCTGGTGGCGATCATGGACTGGTACAGCCGCTGGGTTTTGTCCTGGAGGCTGTCGAACACGCTGGAGCCGTCCTTTTGTTGCGAAGCACTCGAGGAAGCGCTCAACAGGTACGATCCCCCGGAGATCTTCAATACAGACCAGGGGAGTCAGTTCACCAGCACGGAGTTCACGGGACTACTCAAAGGGGCCGGGGTGCGTATCTCGATGGACGGGAGAGGCCGCTGGATGGACAACGTCTTCATCGAGCGTCTGTGGCGTTCACTCAAATACGAATGCGTCTATCTGAACGCTTTCGAAACCGGGTCGGAAGCCCGTCAAGGGATCGGCCATTGGATCGACCTATACAACAGCGAGAGACCTCACTCGGCGCACGCTGGGGCGACGCCGGAGGAGGTGTACACTGGCTTGAAAAAACATTCTGAGAGGGACCTTGCCCTCAGGCTCGCCCCCTCTCAGAATTTCCCTTACTGGCGGCAACAAGAACTGCGGAGTCCACCTTAGAAATGCCGCCAAGTGGTCCAACCGATGGGGTCCACCTCTGCCACAACGCCATGACCACTCACGTCTAGGAGATAAAAACCGACATGCTCTTCATCAAGCTGAAAGACGTCTAAAATATCTCCGGCCAGCTCCTCGCAGGGCTTGAATGCCCAAGCAAAACTCAATCCCGGGAGGTCCGGAGACGCCGTAGGAAGAAGCTGCGGATCTAGTATGAAAATTGCGTCGTTGGAGCGCATTGACTCATCCAAAATCGAACTGATGTCAGACCGTTGCCTCATCAAGAATCGAACCGAAAACTTGATGAGGAGGCGACGAATTGAGGAAGAAGTTGAGTTTGGAGTTGCGCCGGGAGTTGTTGACACGCACCGCCGAGGATTACGCATCGGCCCGCAAAGGAATCAAAAGCCAGATCGTGGATCAGTTGGTTGCGGCAACAGGCTACGGTCGCAAACATGCCATTACCCTGTTGAACCATCCGCCGGGGAGCGTTAGTTCTTCGCGGCCCCGCCGTGCCCGATACGATGAGCGGGTGAAGCGGGCACTTGTTACCCTTTGGACCACCGCCAACCGGATCTGTGCAAAGCGACTGGTTCCCTTTCTTCCCGAGTTGATCGAGGTAATGGAGAGGAACGGTCATCTGTGCTTGCCCGCTGATGTGAGGCGAAAGCTTCTAACGATCAGCCCCGCCACCGCCGATCGATTATTGGCTTCGGAGAGAAGCAGCCGGCACGGTTTGAGTACGACCCGACCGGGAAGCTTGCTCAAGAAGCAGATCAAGGTCCGAACCTTCGCTGACTGGGACGATCTTCAGCCCGGATTCCTGGAAGCGGACCTGGTTGCGCACTGCGGCGAAAGTGCTGCAGGCAGTTTCCTGCACACGCTGGTCCTGGTGGACGTCGCAACGGGCTGGACCGAATGCGTGGCCCTGTTACGGCGTAGCGAAGCCGACGTGATCGGTGCCCTGAACTCCCTGCGTGGGCGGCTCCCGGTTCCTCTGCTGGGATTGGACACGGATAACGGCAGCGAGTTCATCAACTATGAGATGCTTCGTTACTGTCAAAGAGAGCAGATCACTTTCACTCGTTCCCGGGTCAATCGAAAGAATGATCAGGCCTTCGTAGAAGAGAAGAACGGCTCTGTCGTGAGGCGGCTGATCGGCTACGATCGCTACGAGGGACTGGGGGCCTGGCGGGCGCTGATTCAGCTTTATGAGATTCTGCGCCTCTATGTGAACTTCTTTCAGCCCTCGATGAAGCTAATCGAAAAGCAGCGCGACGGCGCACGCGTCAAGAAGCGCTACGATCGGGCTCAAACCCCCTACCAGCGCGTCATCGCCTCTGCTTATCTCACCAAGCGGAAGAGGGAGCGAATCGAGCGTTTGTACCGGAAGCTGGATCCGGTGACCTTACTCAAAGAGCTCGAGCGACGACAAGACCATTTTTGGACCTTTGCTAACGGACAAAGGGAACTGGAGGGGAACGACTCCCCCAGAGCGATGGATGCTGTCGTCAGGAAGTATCTTGTCGAGATCACTGCCTCACAAGAACCCAGCGGGATCAGAAGATATCGGCGGACGAAAAAGCCCCGGACTTGGAGGACCCGAAAGGATCCCTTCGCTGAAGTCTGGCCAGAGGTTCGTGTCCAACTGGAAGTCAATCCCGCTCAAACAGCCAAAGCGCTCTTCGTTGGGCTTCAGCAACGCTATCCCGGTCGATTTTTCGATGGGCAACTGCGGACGCTGCAGCGACGAGTGAGGGACTGGCGTAGGGAGCAACTTTACAAGGCCGAGATCGCTCGTGTGGAGCCGACGACCTCCGAAATCGGGTCCCAATCTCTCCCAGTTGCTCCGCCAGAAAGTCGCGAAACGGGTCCGGCTCCGGTCGCCCTCCGGGCTCCCTCCCCCCGACCCGTTGTTTCTGAGGCCAGGAATCAATAAGCTATTTGGAACTGGGTTCGATTCCTAATGAGGCAAGTTTCTAGCTTCGGTTCGATTCTTTGTTGAGGCAATACGAAGCCTTCTCCCGTCCAACACGCCAGGGTGCGAACCCTGGTATTCCCATTGGCAAACTCGGAAACAAAGGCACATCGGACGTGGAGCGCGGAGGCGAGGTTAGAGACAAGCGCGCGAAAGAACTCATCGCCTGTTGATGCTGCCGTCCCTGCGAGAATCGCACGTAACGTCTCATCCCATTCTGATCGGGCTTCTGCGCCATTCATTTCAACGATCCCATGGACTTCCGTCAGCTCATTTCTGCTTTCTTTCCGAGCCTTTGTTCATCGCGCACGTTGGATGGGTCGGAGCTGCACCTAGACTAACTCGATCGACATCGTCGGGCAAGGGGTTTGCTTCCAGCTGGCTGGCCAACTCCGGGAATTGCTGGAGGGTCTTTTCGGCAGCCTTCGGGATCATCTGGTACAGGCTCATCAAGCTTCTCGCGATACCCTGTTCCTCCGGTGAGAGAGAGTGACCTTACCCCCTGAAACGAGTCCAGGTTGAGTCTTAGTCACCGTGGACTTATTGGTCTCCCACGCATGGTCCTCTCTGCTGCTCTGAGTTGGCTGGAGTGGGGTGGAGTTGGTTTGGCGTGGTTACAATTTTGGTTACAAAACGCCGACTTTGGGTTGGTAAGGAAAGCGGCTATCTTTGTAACTTGTTGATTCTAAAGTGCCCAGGGTGGGACTCGAACCCACACGGGCCTACGGCCCCCAGGATTTTAAGTCCTGGAAGCCGGTTCTGTAAGTGCCTGCCAAATAAGCAGAGTTTTTCGGGTAGACAACCTGCAAGGTCCGGAAGAAAGATCACCGACCGGGACGGTCAGTGCACTTGAGATCAGCTGCTATACTCCTTCGTATGGACATCCGGATTCTCTACTGCAACACCTGAGGCACGTCCGGCACGAAGGCGGCGAGCTACGCTGCCAAGATCAAGGAAGCCTTGGGGTTCCCGGTCGAACTCGAAAAGGGTCGCAAGGGTCAGTTCGACGTCATGGTTGACGGACGCAGTATTGTCTCTCGAAAAGGGGGGCTGCTGGCGCTGCTCTTTCGCCGACCCTGGCCCGAGGCCGAAGATGTGGTTTCGGCTGTGAGGGAAGCAGTGGGATAACTCCCGCACAGCAGTTAATCGCCCCCCGATCGGGTCGAGACCGCTACGACCACTAACGTCGGAGCCGCTCGGAAAAGGGCCCTGTCGATGTCACCATCCAAGGGGCATTAGATTCTATGTGCCGGTGAATTACCGGGGGGAGTCTGATGAAATTACTGCCCCGGCCTCCCGGGAATCACCGGGAAGGTGGTCAGCGTGGGAACCTCGTCCGGGAAGTCCTGACCCGGGGCGTCATTCTGCCTGAGCGTCACCCGTGGTCCGCAAAAACTCGATCCAACGTGATTCTACCTGGCATTTTCGTCTCGCGGCAAACTCGCGGTACGGCCGAATTTCAGGTTGTGGTATGTTGGCCGCGTTTTTCGAGGGCTCGATGGACCATAAGCGGCTTTCCCCGCAACGCCTACGAGATCGCGGAAGGGGAGAACTATACCCCCTAGATCAGCGAGCCTTTGTCCCAGTTCACGGTCAAGGCGGTGCTCTCCGGCGTGCTGCTGGGGATGTTGTTCGGGGCTGCCAACACCTACCTGGGGTTGAAGACCGGCCTGACGATCAGCACCTCGATCCCCGTGGCCGTGCTGTCCGTCGTCGCCTTTCGCCTGATCGGTGCCCTCGGTCTCAAGCACAATATCCTGGAGCTGAACATATCTCAGACAGTCGGCTCGGCCAGCTCGTCGGTCGCCTCGGGCGTGCTGTTCACGATTCCCGCGCTCTTCATCTGGGGCATGCCACCGGACTGGCGGCGAACGTGTTTCGTGGGCTTGGTTTCGGCATGCTGGCCAAGCAGCTGACAAGTGGGCTCAAGCTGATCCCCGGCAAGTTCCACGTCGCCTTGCCCTGAGAAGGGGCATCTGGCGGTCGGCGTCTCGCCGGCGTTGATCGGCGTGGGCTACATCCTGGGCATTCGCATCGCCACGGTGATGGTCGCCGGCAGCGCGTTGTCTGCGCTCGTCATCGTCCCTGCGATCTACCTCTGGGGAATGGACTTCTCCACGCCCTTCTACCCCGAGACCGAGCACTTGATCCGCAACATGTCTTCCGGTGCCCTGCGTGACCGCTACGTGCGCTACATCGGCGCCGGAGCGGTGGCTAGCGGCGGGATCATCACGCTAATCCGCTCGATCCCGACGATGGTCGAGTCGTTCAAGCTGGGGCTGGGCCAGCTCCAGACCGGCGCGGCGGCGGCGCTGAAGAGGACCGACCGAGACCTGTCGTTCCGGACGGTGCTGCTGATCCTGTTCAGGATCCTCGTCGTGCTAGCCGGCGTTCCCGGAATTCTGGGCTACATCGACTCGATCGTGGTGCGCGGTCTAGCCGCGCTGTTGATCGCGATCTTCGCCTTCTTCTTCGTCACTGTCTCCTCGCGCATCGTGGGACTGGTTGGCATGACCTCTAACCCGACGTCCGGGATGACGATCGCCACGCTGCTGGCGACCTCGGCGATCTTCTGGGCTGCCGGCTGGACCGACACTGGGCAAGGCGACCGCGCTGATGGTCGGCACCGCGGTCTGCATCGCCGCCTCGATCGCCGGCGACACTTCGCAGGATCTCAAGACCGGCTTCGTGCTGGGGGCCACGCCGCGGCTGCAGCAGATCGCCGAGTTGATCGGCGTCGTCACCTCGGCCGGTGTCGTTTGTTACGTGATCCAGACGCTGCACCGCAGCGTTGAGGGCGGGCTCGGAGGTCAGGAGCTACCCGCACCCCAGGGCGTGCTGATGGGCCTGATCATCGACGGCGTTCTGGACCAGAAGCTGCCCTGGTCGCTGATCTTCATCGGCGTCGGGATTGCACTGGTCGCCACTGTGTCCCGCCTGCCCGTGCTGCCATTCGCGGTCGGCGTCTACCTGCCGCTGTCAACGATGGCGGCCGTGTTCGTGGGCGGCCTGACCCGCTTGACTTTGACGCGAAACCAGGACGACGAGACGGCCAATCGCCAGCGCAGCAGGGCGTGCTCCTCGGGTCCGGCTTCGTAGGCGGCGAAGGCCTGACCGGCGTCGTGCTGGCGATCTGGGTCGTCGCCCACGGAGGCCGGAAGATCACCGGCTTTCCACTAGTGTTGGGAACGGTCGGCGACACACTACTTGCCGCGGCGGCCATCGGGGGCATCGTCTGGCTGCTCTGGTTCTACGCGCGCACCGCGGCGCGCGGCGCGCAAGGATGAGTAGGAAAGGGGCAGTCTACGTTGTCCGCTATTGGGCTCGGAAGATTTCGCCACAGGCTTGGAGGCAGAACTCGAAGCCACTGGTTGACACAGACGAACTTTAGTACTCTTGCGACACGTTCTCTCCGCGTAAAGCTCTCTTGACCAGGTGTAGTGGTCCAGGTGTGCCGTGCAAAGGCACGTTGTTCCAGCAGGTGCAAGTCCTGCCCCGGTACAGGTCGTCCCGACCGGGTAGCTATCCCAGCGGCCATGGAGGTAACGAAACGGTCGAAGCCTGGGAGACATAAGGCGTGTCCCTACCAGAAACTCGTAACCCTTGAAATCATTGATGCTCGGCGAGCTCGCTGTCAATCTCCGAGCCGATGCCGAAAGTGCGCCGGGAGAAACGCTCTCGTATCAATTCGGCCTCAGTTTCGAGTGACGCGGCGTGGGGCTATGAAGTTTCTGGTAGGCACACCTTCTCGAGAAGCAACGGGAGACGACTCGATTGATTCGACGAGAGAAATCACTGGTCTGCCCATGGGTCTTTCATCGTGATGGAGAACCCATCAAGGACTTCTACGGCGCATGGCGTACAGCTTGCACGAAGGCGGGTGTCCCGGGACGACTGCTGCACGATTTCCGCCGAACAGCGGTTCGCAACCTGGTCAGGGCCGGTGTACCAGAGCGCGTGGCCATGCAGATGACAGGCCACAAGACACGCAGCGTTTTTGAGCGCTACAAACATTGTAAGTGAGGGAGATTTGACTCAAGCGGCCCTGTTACTTGACAGAGCTGCTAAGTGAAATCGCGCGTAAATCCCAAGGCTGAGTGTGCAACGACCTACTAAGTCAACCACTTGGGCCGGGTTTTCCGCCAACCGAATACCCGAAACATTAGGAAAGATTGGGAAGTAGAGTGGGAGACAAATGGGAGACACTCAAATTGGCTGCTGAGTTCTCAGGAGTTCTGAGGGGGGAGGCTGTCGATGTCACCATCAAAGGGCATGAGATTTATGTACCGGTGAATTGGTGAGCCTGATGGAATTACCGCCCCGGGCGGCCGGGGATCACTGGAAAAGTGGTCAGCGTGGGCACTTCGTCCGGGAAGTCCTGGCCCGGTGCATCATTCTGCCTCAGCGTCACCGCCACCAGAGGCTGATCCGACTCCACCGTCAGCAACCCCTCCATCTCTTGCGCCTGAGCAATGACGTCCTGGTTCTCGAACAACTCGGAAACGAACAGGGCAAAGTGACTGCCCGGTACCAGGGGATCCAGTATTCGTTCCGCAATCACGTTGAACCCCTGGTCATAGAGTCGCACCGTGACATTGGCGTCGGGAGAGCCTTCCTCGGCCGGGTAGACCAGGGCTAGTCCCGTGTCTCTGTCCTCCAGGGAATCGACGACGACGGAGAACTCGGTGAGCTGACTGGAAGCCGCGACTCCCGCTTCCACCAGCGTGATGTCATTGGCCAGGTCTCTACGGGTAAAGACGACGACGCCTCCCACGTCCGGCTCGGCAAAGACCCGTGCATAGCCCACCTGCAGATCGGCCGTTCCGGGAGTCTGCAGTGAAATCGACTCTCCTTCTTTCAGCTCGAATTCAAAACGGGAGTCGGTTCCCAGCTCTCCCAGGGTCAGCTCCATGGGTTCTCCATCCGGTGAGGAGAAAAACTCTACCTGCACGGCACTGTCTGCCCCGGCATTGGCCAGGACCAGGGTGCAGAGAAGCTGGATGTTGGCAATGGAGCCGTCGGCAAACTGGGGAAAGAAGAAAGATCCCAGAAGTTGAGCCGGACCTCCCGGCTCTACAACAGTTCCGTTGGCGGAGAGATCGTCGTCTCCCCGGCTGCCGTCAATGAAGTGCAGGTCCAGTTTCCCTTCCGAGACTTCAACCCCGGTCAGATCATCCCAGACAAAATCGTACCAGTGATCGGTTCCATTGCCTGGGGTGGGACCGAACTTGTAGTAGGTGTCGATCTCCAGGCCGTCGGGCAACAGAAGTTCGACGGATGTAGCTGTACCCGGATCCAGACCCTGGGCCGAGAACTCAAACAAGCCCAGGGGGAAGACGACGCCCGGGGGCAGATCCATCGGCGACGGGTTCTCGACAGCCTGCACGGAGACGAGAGAAGTCCCCTGGGCCGAGATCAGGCTGACGTACTCTCCCGTCACGGCGTTGGGCAGGGAAGCCACGTGGGCCTGTTCGCTGTCGGCGGTTCCATCATTGTTGGCGTCACCTCCGTTGGGAGCTTCATTTTCAATACTGTCATCCACACCATCGCTATCGTCGTCGGGGGCTTCGGACAGGTAAGGAAAGACATAAACCGCCCCAGCATCCGGCATGGAGTTGTCATCCGAGTCGCCGTTGATGCCGGTGGCGTTGCTGTCCTCCAGGAAAGCACCGACCACTATCGTGTCATCGGAAATGTACCTGCCAAACCGGTCATCAACGCCGGTACTGGAGGCCTTGAGATAGGCCTGCTGGCTCCACACCGTGCCGTTACGGGTAAACACATACGCCGCCCCGGCAGAAGGGACTGAATTATTACTCTGATCGCCGTTGATGCCGGTGGCATTGCTGGCCTCATGATTCGCACCCCTCGCACAACCGATGTTGCCGATCCAGCGATCCAAACAACAACCATCCTGCGTCGGAAGTCAGACTCCCCCCATCAAAACGCGCCGTGATCTTTCGGTGGCTGTGAAATAGCAGGGTATTCTGGCAGACTGCTTTCAACATTGCCGTAGCTCCTGTTTAGGGTCGTTGTTTATGTAAACCCTTTTATATCAGAGAGCTACGGCCTTTTTTCTGGGCCCAAATCTCACTCGGATTCAGATCTCATGCATAATCCGGGTTAGCAGGTCGGACAGTGGCTGACAAGCGACCGGAGACGACATTTCGGCTATGTCGCTTCTGGTCGCCTTCATGGCCCCACCTTGAGACTCCAACTACACAGGAGCTAGAATAGATACACTTTCACCAGTTCTTCATAATCAGGGAACTCGAAATGGGATTTGTCGACGAGCCCGTCAAGAAGCGTCTCGATTCCTGGAAGGAAATCGCCGCCTATTTAAACCGGGAAGTCCGGACTGTTCAGAGATGGGAAAAAGAACAACGGCTGCCGGTCCATCGCCGGAGCCTCAACCACGGCCGGCCCTTTGTCTTTGCCTACGAAGCGGACCTGGATGCCTGGTTGACCGAACAAGATATCAACAACGGCTCTGAAGAGGACGGGACCAGCCGCCAGTCGGCCCCTTTCTGGCAAGACAAGAAGACGGTGGGTGGCATCGGGCTCGGGGCAGGACTCCTTTTACTGACGGGGTCCCTGGGGTGGATCCTGCCCGATTTGTTTTCACCGGAATGGTCGGCAGCGCAGCTCGTCACAAAGGTTTCGATCAGCGTCCCGGCGACCCAACCTCTGCTGCGCCGGGGCTCCATTGACCTGGCCATCTCACCGGACGGAAGACGCATCGCTTATCTGGGCCACAACGGGAGCACGCCACAACTCTACTTGCGTCCCCTGGATGAGGCCGTTGCCGAGCCGATCCCCGGTACCGAGGGAGCCTGGTATTTTCCTTTCTTCTCGCCCGACGGCCTGTCGCTGGGTTTTTTTGCGGACGGCAGACTCAAGAGAGTTTCCCTGGACGGAGGACCGCAGATCACCCTTTGGGACGCGGGGCGGTCTGGTTGGACGGGAGGGAGCTGGAACTCTCAAGATGAGATTGTCTTCTCGGCCGGTTCGACCCTGTACCGCGTTTCGGCCGCGGGAGGCGTACCGGAGATTGTAGCCTCACCGGATCGCGAGAAAGGCGAGCGTGGCTACATCTGTCCCAAGTTCCTGCCTGGCGGGAAAGCCCTGCTCTTTGACGTGTCCGGGCCGGGCCAGATCAGGGTGTTGTCGTTGCAGACTGGGGAACAAAAGGTCTTGGTGGACAAGGGCGTCAACGCCTACTACGCGCCCACCGGACACCTGGTCTATCAATGGAAAGGAAACCTGCTGGCCGCACCCTTTGATCTGGCCGGGCTCCAGATGACCGGCAAAGCAGTTCCAGTCATGGAGGACATCAAGAGTGTGGACTACGCGATTGCCGAGGACGGAACGCTCGTTTATCTTCCCCCCTCTGTGGAGCGGCCTGGAAGCTCACTGGTCTGGGTGGACCGGGAGGGGACAGAGAAGCTGGTGACTGAAGATAGGCGGCATTATGGCCAGGCCCAAATCTCGCCAGATGGAACGCGGATAGCAATGGCAATTTATGAACCCGGTCACGGCACTCAGGTGTGGATCTACGATTTAGAAAATGATTCATTCCGGCAGTTGACGTATGAAGGCAAACGAAACAGCTCGCCCGTCTGGACCCCAGATGGTCAGTGGATTACCTTTAGCTCCAAGCGGGACGGTCAGAACAATCTATACCGAAAACGGGCCGATGGCAGCTCCGGGGTCGAGCGCCTGACGACAAGTCAGTCCGAGCTGCAGACCCCTTCTTCCTGGTCACCCGATGGGAGTGTATTAGCCTTCACTGACTTTGTGCCCGGAAGGGGGCCCGACATTTCGATTCTTTCGATGGACGACCCAACGCCTCGACCTTTGTTGAGTGCGCCCCAGAGCGAACGGGCCCTCCAGTTCTCTCCTGATGGCCAGTGGATTGCCTATTTTTCTCCTGAGCTTTCTTCGAGTGGGCCGCCTCACCACGGAGTCTATGTATGCCGTTATCCGGAACCGGACAGGAAGTGGTTAGTCTCGGGGAGCGAGGGGGGTGGGTACCCGGTTTGGTCACCCGATGGGATTGAGCTTTTCTATATTAGCGCCGACGGTATGATGGTGGTACCCGTTCAGACGCGACCGACATTCCAGGCAGGCAGTCCCAGGGTCTTGTTTGATAGGAAGTCGTATATGCGAGGATTTGACATCTCTCCCGATGGGCAGCGTTTCTTGATGGTGAAGAGGGAACTCCCAGAAGCAGAAGACGGCCAGATCAACGTCGTCCTCAACTGGTTTGAAGAACTCAAGCGCCTGGTTCCTGTGACTACAGGGTGAACCGTCCTCCAATCCCGGCCTCATTGCTCTCAGGGTCCTGACAGTAGGCGGGAATGTGGCCCCAAATTGCCAGCCCTGAGTTGGCTGGAGTGAGCTGGAGTGAGTTTCCCGCGGGCACACTTTGGGCACACCACTTGGAAGGTAATCGTATCCGGCTACGGACCGCCTGGAACTGGTCTCGGGTAGCCCTCTTAACGGGTAGGTTTCGGCCTTCATCCCGCCATTGTAGGCGCTTACAAGTCGAACTCCTACAGTGGGTTACAACTCGGCTGAATTTTCGGATAGGACGGGGTTATATGGTGCGACGGCCGGTCTCAGTGGATATGGGAGTGCGTGATTATGGTAAATGGGTGTAGCGGTGATCGTGGTGGTGGCGGCGGTTTAGTGACCTAAGGAAACGTGCATGTGGGACCGTCGCAGACGCATGGGTCTGACTTAAAGTGACATTCGATTGTACAATCTAAAAAACAGGCTTTTGCGGCCTGCCTACACTGTCTTTGCTGTGGCTTTGGCAATGACTTGCATAGTTGGAGCGCCGCACTTTTCGCCGGTCTACATACGGTTTGATGACATGATTTTGCCGCTTTCACGGTGAATTGGTGAGATATAGGAATTGCTACCAGGAAAGCCGCCACCAGTGCTCCAAGAATAAGTCATTTCATTACTTACCCCCATAAATTAAGTTAACAATTCGTAGACTTTCCCCGATAGTGTCGCATCACACGAGACGTGTCAAGACCAATTCGAGAAGCAGGGGCTTGAAGGCCAAAAGTGGGCTCCCGAGCCCATTTTTCGGCAAATTGGCCGGGAGTCAGGCGAGGAGGGAATGGTCCGAAGCAAGAGATCATTGGGGATATCGAACTCGCTGTATCTCAGTACTGTTCAGTCTGCCCAAGGGAAGAGGAATCAGAGGCTGCCTGATCAGGACCAGAATTCTTGACGGGTTAAAGGACCCCGCGAGCGCGAACTCTGCTCCGCGCACCCTCGGTTCAGCCGATCCGCACGGGACCAGCTACACTCATCGGCAACTTGAGATCCCCGATGACCGCCGAGGTCCCCGATAGATAGAGCTTTTGTTCAGTGACGGCAACTCGACACCCAAAGTCTAGAATGTCACTGTGGAGAGCTCGGCTTCCGCCAGGAATGTTCCTTGTTTCGCACATGTTTGACAACTCAACAAAGTCCGGAAATCCAGGTGAAATCATGCTTTCTTGGGCTGCTTGGGAGAGTCAGCAACACTTCCCTGACGAAGCACCGAGATTCTTCACCGCCACTTTTGCGGAGGCATCGCCACCTTCGTTTAAGATGGAAGATAAGCAGGAGAAGATCCAGCGGGCACAAGAGATCGCGGGGCTGCTGGACACAGTCAACAACACTTCCCTGAAGAAGCACCCGAAATCCGCAGCGGCACGCCTCGAATCCCGTCACGATCTGGCCCGATGAAGTAAGCTTAAGAAAGAGTCGACAAACGTGCTTTGTCGAAAGGTCGAAGGCATGCAAAGGATTGGCCTCGCACTTCTCACAGTTCTTTTTTTCATTTCTCAGCCCCTGTCGCGCTCGGATGAATCGGCCCCCTCACAAGTACGAAGGCAGGAGTTCGTCCGCATCCTGGATCTGACCGGCGACCTGAAGGCCCTGGAGACCGTTCAGGTGACGAGTCCCAATCTGGAAAGTAAGTGGAGTTTCGTGATTTCCTACCTGATTCCCGAGGGCAGCATCGTGCAGCCCGGAGATCTTCTTGCCCAATTCGATATCGCGGAGCTGATCAGCCAGCGGCTCGAGCTGGAGAAGAAAAAGGAAGACACGCGGATCCAAATCGCCCAGAAGCAGGCAGAGCAGGAAATCGAGGAACTCGATCTCTTGTTAAACATGGCTCAGGCGGACAAATCATACGGGGTTGCGAAGCTCTACGCAGATATTGAGCCCCAGCTGCTGGCCAGGTCAGAGGCCGAAAAGTACCAGTTTGAGGCGAATCAAGCTCTACTGGAGATGACGAAGGCGAAGGAACGCCTGCACAGCCGGGAGGCATCCGCCCGGGCCGACCTGAACGTGGTGCAGCTCGAGTTCGATCAGGCGCAGCTAGAACTGCGGAGAATTCTGGGGGATCTCGAGAAATTGACCATTCGAGCCAGCTCGCCAGGCGTCGTGCTCTACGTCAGCAACACCGAGGGCGAGAAGGTTCAGGTGGGGGATACTCTTTACAGGGGATGGCCGTTTCTCATGCTGCCCAACATGGAGCGTCTGGTGGTCGCGGCGCGGGTCTTTGACACTGATTTCAGCCTCCTGCGGGGAGGAATGGCAGCGGAGATTACCTTCGATGCAGTCCCATCGCGTAGCTTCAAAGCAGAGGTTTACAGACTGCCCGAGTTTGCCAAACCCATTCATAGGAGTTCCGAGCTGAACGTTTTCGTGGTGGAGTTCCTCCTGCTGGAAAAGGATTTGGAGATCATGAAGCCGGGGATGACCGCCCGAATCCGGGTACCAGTCAGCTACGGGTACGGACCTGTGGTCGACCGGGCAGCAGTCCGGGTTGATGACTCCGGGGACACCTATCTTTTGAGCGAGTCGGGCGAAAGGCTCCCTTGCCAGGTCCTGCAGACGAATCACCACCAGGCACTCCTGGAAGGGGATGTTGGTGAAGGGAAGGTCGTGCTCCTGAATCGCTCCCGCGTGGACGAAACCGCCGAGGGCAGAGCCTGGATGGAAGTGGAGCGGCGGGACATTCGCTTCACAGTTTCGGGGACAGGAGAGTTAAAGGCCGCTCAATCGGTCAATTTCCGGCCACCTCCGATTCCACACACCTGGGATTTCAAGATCGTGCAAATGACCCCCGAGGGGCAAATGGTCGAACCCGGCGACACGATTCTCCAGTTCGACCCCACCGAGGTGCTGAAGACGATCCGCCAGGAGCAGGCTGAGCTGGAGAAGGTTCGGAGGGAGCTGGAGAAAACGGAGGCCAAGCTCCAACTCCAGCATCAGGACCTGCAGCTGGAGTTGGAGCAGGCAGAAGTTGCGGATGAGAAGGCCACCAACAAATTGACGCAGGCTCGTCAGTTCGAATCCAATCTGAACATCCGGGAGGCTGAATTGGAAGCGGAGCTGGCCCATCTTCGGGTCAAGCTGCTGGGCCGGAAGCTGGCGGCCACCAAACAGGCCTCAGGACTCCAGCTCCAGATCCTCAAGGAGACACGCGGCCTTCACGAGCACCGAATTGAGATGGCCCGGAAGGCCCTCGAAGACCTGACACTGAAGACTCCGATCCCCGGGCTTGTCGTCTATGTCGCCAACTGGAACAACGAGAAAAAGACAGTGGGATCGAAGGTTTACTTTCACGAGACCGTTGTCTCACTTCCCACGCTGTCCACACTCATGATCGAAGGCCAGATTGCTGAGAGCGACGCTGGCAAAGTCCAGCTCGGTCAAGAAGTCAGCATCAATCTCGATGCGGTTCCCGAGAAGATGTTCAAAGGTAGAATCACCCGGGTTGGAACCATCTTTCGACAGCCCTCGAGCTCCCGTCCCGTAAAGGTCCTGGACATCGAGGTGATTTTTGATGAGATCGACCTTCAGCGGATGAGACCGGAAATGGTGGCACGACTCAAGATCAATGTGGACGAGTTTAAGAATGCTCTGGCGGTTCCCCTGGCAGCTGTCGAAATTGAGCAGGGGGAGTCCTTTGTCTGGGCCCGAGGAGAAGGGGGTACTCCTGTGCGAAGACCGGTCCAGCTTGGACAGGACAATGGGATTCTGGCCGTAGTGGAGTCCGGTCTGCAGGAGGGAGACAGCATCCTTGGTCGGCTTTCCGAGGAGACCGGATGAAGCGCTGGGCGGTCGGTTTGACGGCTCTGTTCCTGGTTGTCGTGCTGGCCTGGACGTATCGCCAGGCAGCTTTCGCAGTCTTTCAGGAATATGTGAATCCTGATCCTGAGGATCCGGTTCCCACACTGGAACTCGTGCAGCGTAGCTATCGCGTGCTGGTGCAGGCCGAAGGAGAGTTGACGGGGCTCAAGATGACCCCGGTGGTGACTCCGAAAGTGCGCCGTGGCGGGTTGAAGATTGCCTGGATGCGTGAAGAAGGAGCCCTGGTTCAGCCCGGTGAGGTACTCGTCCGTTTCGACAGCTCGGAAGCGCAGCTCGCCCTCCAGGAGAATCAGAATCAAGTCTCGACCCTGGGGCAGAGAATCGACAAGACTACCACCGACTCGAGTACCGAAATGCGGATTCTCGAAGTCGATCGCGAAGCTGCGGACCTGGAATACGAGTTCTCGCGTTCTCAGATCAGGCGAGATGAAGAGATCTTTTCCCGCTGGGAGATTCAGGAATCATTGATGAGTTCCGCTCTGGCCGAGTTTAAGCAACTCAGTGTCGATGAACGAGCTTCGCTGAGAAGCCAGCTCACCGAGGCAGACCTGGAAATCCTGGACATCGAGAAGAAGCAGGCCAACACCGAGGTTGAACTGGCAGTGGAGGCTCTCTCCTCGCTCGAACTGGGGGGACCTGTTGGAGGAGTTCTCTTCTACAAACGCTACGGCTGGAGCCACATGGAAGTCGGCAGCGAAGTGTGGCCTGGCCAGGAGCTTCTGGAAATCGCCGATCTCAACCAGTTTCGAGCCCGGCTCGACATCCCGGAATCAGACATCTCCGGAGTCCGTGTCGGCTACCCAGCCCAGGTGACGGTCAACTCCATGCCCGAGAAGTCGTTCTCCGGTCGGGTCGCCTTACTGGCTGCCAGCTCCCGGCAGATCAGTCGGAAAGATCCCCGTAAATATTTCGAGTGCCAGATCGACCTCGATGTCTCCACCGAACTCTTGGATGCCCTCAAGCCGGGAATGCGCGTGCAGGGTCAACTTGAGACGACAGTGAACGAACAGGCTCTGATTCTTCCCAAGAGCGCTGTGTTCAAAGAGGAGGAACAGTTTGTCGTCTTTACGGAAGAGGACGGCAGCTATGAAAGAAACGAGATTGAAATCCTGGGCAGCGACCACGGGTTTTATATTGTGGAAGGGCTTGAACCCGGTCAGCAGGCCTGCCTGAGGCATCCGTTTGACGAGAATCGACTGCATCTCCCAGATTTCAACGCCCCTTCTACGGCCAGTCAGGGCAGGCGCTTTGCCATCATCATGAATTGATCGAATGGTAATCCTAGCCCGGATTATGCAAGAGATCTGAATCCGAGTGAGATTTGGGTCCAGAAAAAAAGCCGTAGCTCTCTGATATAAAAGGGTTTACATAAAAACAACCCTAAACAGGAGCTACGGCTATGTTGAAAACAGTCTGCCAGAATACCCTGCCATTTCACAGCCACAGAGACATCACAGCTCGTTTTGATGGGGGGAGCCTCACTTCCGACGCAGGATGGTTGTTGTTTGGATCGCTGGATCGGCAACATCGATTGTGCGAGGGCTTCAGTTCGTGTATTGCGGAAAGCCGGGACCGACGCTACATTCGTCATGACCTGTTGAAGTTGATCCGACAACGAGTGTTGCAGATCGTGGCCGGCTACGAAGACTGTAATGACGCCGATACGCTGCGCTCGGATCCGATGCTCAAGACAGTCTGTGATCAGTTGCCCGAGAGCGATCCCGATTTGGCCACCCAGCCGACTTTCTCCCGCTTGGAGAACTCCGTCACCAAGAAGGATCTGATGCGTCTGAGCCGGTGGCTGCTACGCCGTTATGTGCGCTCCCTGAAGAAGAGACGTCCCGCCAAGATCATCCTGGATCTGGACAGTACCGACGACCACACTCACGGCCAACAGGAGTTGGCCTTCTACCACGGGTATTACCGAAACCACATTCTGCATCCTTTGCTGATCTTCGATGCCGCCACGGGAGACCTGGTCTGTGCCGTGTTGAGACCTGGCAACAAGGGGGCTGCCTCTCACATCGTGCCCATTCTGAAGCGCGTCGTGGAGGCCATCCGACAAGCAGTGGGGACGGATGTCGAGATTGAGATTCGGGCCGACAGCGGCTTTGCCACGCCTCGGCTCTACGAGTTCTGTGAAGGTGAAGAGAATCAACTCCAATATGTCATTGGGTTAAGTCGCAACCCTCGCCTGCAGCGAGTGGTCGAGCCCCTGCTGGATTCGACTCGGGAAAGGTTCGTTGAGCGGGAGGAAAAACAGCGTCAGTTTGACGAGTTTCTTTATCGAGCCAACAGCTGGGATCGATCCCGTCGCGTCATTGTCAAAGTGGAGGTCGATCAGCGCGGGATCAATCGTCGCTTTGTGGTCACCAACCGGGACGATCTCTGCTCCCAATCACTTTATGACCACTACACCGACCGAGGGCAGACCGAGAACTTCATCAAGGCCTTTAAGAATCATCTGAGCATGGACCGACTCAGCTGTCATCGATTCCTGGCCAACCAGTTTCGACTCCTCCTGCATGCACTGGCTTACCAGATGTTCGTGCGCCTGCGCGACTATCTGCACGGAACCCCCTGGCACAAGCTCGAAATCGAAACCTTACGTCGTCGTGTCCTCAAGATCGGGGCCCGGATCCGACAAACCACTCGACGCATCTGGGTCCATCTTTCCTCAGCCTTCCCCGAACAACCCCTCTTCCACCTCGTCTTGAGTCGCCTGAACTCCAGCTAGCTTCTCCCAGTTCCCCGAAAAACCGCTTCCGACACTCATCCAGGCCCAGATCTGTCTGAAATTCACTCCCCCAACCACTCAAACGCCTCGCCAACCGATATTCTTCGCAAATCCGCCTGTCACAACTGCCCGCTTCGAGTTGGGCCACTTCTCGAGCCCTTTTCAACAGCGGATTACGGTTGTGTGTCCAGCTAAGGCTGGTGTGTTCGGCAGGAGTCAGTCCTGCCAGGGTAAAAGTCAGAAGCTCTGTAGCTTGGATGGCAGGGTGGAGGGAAACTAAAGCCTTGAAGCCCATCGACAAAACCATCTATAGGGTGGTGAGCGAGTCACTGGGCCGTAATGCAAATGAACGCAGAAGTGGCCTCGAAAGTGCGAAGCCTCGGAGGCCGAGCCTGCAACCGTAGGGTGAAGGCAGCATGGACTTCCGCAGACTGACTGAAGCGGTGGTCCACTCCGGCGGGGTGGAAGCGGCGGCACGGTGACAAGGACATGCCAAGCAACTGGAGAAGCCCTCCTCGTCCCGTCGAGAAATCGACGGAGAAAGGTAGGCCGTATAACCGGCGACACCGGGAAGTCGGCCGAAGACGAGAGGGTGGCGGATGGGTCTGTATTAGCTGTGAAGCGGGGTAATGCCTGTGGAGCGAAGGGACCCAACTGTCGGTAGTTCCTCAGTCGACAAAGGGAGGCAGGGGCGAGATGATAAAGGCGTCCGACAATCTGCAAGACCTGAGACGGAGGATATACGTCAAGGCGAAGGCTGAACCGTCCTGGCGTTTCTGGGGGTTGTACGTCCATGTCTGCAAAATGGAAACCCTTCGTGAAGCCTATCGATTGGCCAAGAAGAACAAAGGAGCCCCCGGAATCGATGGGGTTCGCTTCGAGGCCATCGAAGAGAGTGGAGTAGAGGAGTTTCTCGAGCAGATCCGGGACGAGTTGACCTCACGCAAGTATCAGCCGCAGCGGGTCCGGAAGCAGGAGATTCCGAAGGACGGGGGCAAAGCTCGCGTTCTATCGATCCCGACCATCCGGGACCGTGTGGTCCAGGGAGCGCTCAAGCTAATCCTGGAACCCATCTTCGAGGCGGACTTCCAAAAGGGGTCCTATGGCTATCGCCCGAAGCGGACCGCTCATCAGGCGGTTCACAGAGTAGCTCAAGCCATTGTGGAGAACAAAACCCGGGTGGTGGACGTGGATTTGAAGTGCTACTTCGACAACGTCCGGCACGACATCTTGTTTGAGAAAGTGGCAGCACGCGTCCAGGATCGAGAGATCCTGCACCTGCTAAAACTGATCGTGAAAGCGAGTGGCAAACGGGGTGTTCCTCAGGGTGGAGTGATTTCACCGTTGATCGCTAATCTCTACCTGAATGAAGTGGATCGGATGCTGGAACGGGCCAAACGGGTCACGCGAAGTGGCCGCTACACGTATGTGGAGTATGCCCGGTTCGCCGATGATCTGGTCATTCTCATCGATGGCTATCGGCGGCATGCTTGGCTTCTACGGGCGGTACGCCAGAGGCTCCGGGAGGAGTTTGCCAAACTCCGAGTCGAGATCAATGAAGAGAAGAGTCGAATCGTAGACCTGAGCAAAGGGGAAAGCTTTGGATTCCTGGGCTTTGAGTTCCGCCGTGTGCGCAGCTTGCGGGGACGGTGGCGGCCGCATTATGTGCCCAAGCTGAAAAAGCGAACGGCACTGGTGCGGAAGCTCAAGGAGATCTTCCGGCGCTTTCAATCCCAACCTATAGGGCGGGTAATCGAACTGATCAACCCGATTCTTCGAGGTTGGGTCAACTACTTTGCGGTAGGGCATTCGAGTCGATGTTTCTCTTTCATTCGTGACTGGGTGGAAAAGAAGGTGCGACGGCATCTGATGCGTGCCCGGAAACTCCGGGGCTTCGGTTGGAAGAGGTGGAGTCGGCGCTGGCTGTATCAGGAGTTGGGCTTGTACGATCAGTACAGGGTTCAGCGCTTTCAGCCCCGCCGATAGCCAAACCAGCTCGATAGGTCTCATAAGCCCTTTCGTGAAGCCGAGAGGAAAGCGCAGTGCGGGAAATCCGCATGCTGTGTTTGACGAGGCGGGAGCTGGAAACGGGGCCTGAGATGGCTACCGCGCCAGCTCTCGACCCTACCTTGCATAATCCGGGCTAGAGCTCACAAAGGACGCTGCCAGCAGTCTGGGTCGCCACAAGCTCCGCACCTCCCTCACCATGCTGGGGATGATCTTTGGAGTGGCAGCGGTGCTGGCAATGCTTTCCATCGGGGCCGGGGCGGAGGAGGAAGCCCTGGATCTGATCGCCAGGATGGGGCTGCGCAATATTGTCGTGCGGGCCAAACCCTTTGAAGAGTCCGAAATGCAAATCATCCGTCATTGGGTTAGGACGTCAGTCCCCGGGACTCTCCCGAAAAGACATCGACGCGCTCCAAAAAGCCCTCCCGGAGGGACCCATCCTGGTGGGCAGAAAGATCCTCAAAACCTACCACGTGGGATCGGAGGCACAAGCTCGAAATCGCCTTACGTCGTCGTGTCCTCAAGATCGGGGCCCGGATCCGACAAACCACTCGACGCATCTGGGTCCATCTTTCCTCAGCCTCGAACAACCCCTCTTTCACCTCGTCTTGAGTCGCCTGAACTCCCAGCTAGCTTCTCCCAGTTCCCCGAAAAACCTCTTCCGACACTCATCCAGGCCCAGATCTGTCTGAAATTCACTCCCCCAACCACTCAAACGCCTCGCCAACCGATATTCTTCGCAAATCCGCCTGTCACAACTGCCCGCTTCCGAGTTGGGCCACTTCTCGAGCCCTTTTTCAACAGCGGATTACGGTTCTTGCATAATCCGGGCTAGAGCTCACAAAGGACGCTGCCAGCAGTCTGGGTCGCCACAAGCTCCGCACCTCCCTCACCATGCTGGGGATGATCTTTGGAGTGGCAGCGGTGCTGGCAATGCTTTCCATCGGGGCCGGGGCGGAGGAGGAAGCCCTGGATCTGATCGCCAGGATGGGGCTGCGCAATATTGTCGTGCGGGCCAAACCCTTTGAAGAGTCCGAAATGCAAATCATCCGTCAGGACTCCCCGGGACTCTCCCGAAAAGACATCGACGCGCTCCAAAAAGCCCTCCCGGAGGGACCCATCCTGGTGGGCAGAAAGATCCTCAAAACCTACCACGTGGGATCGGAGTTCGCGCACTCGGATTCCCGCGTGATCGGGGTGAACGCGATTCATCCGAAACTCGCCAGTTTGAGTGTTCTGGAGGGCTCTTTTTTTCTGCCCGTGGATGAGTTGAAGGCCAATCAGGTCTGCGTTTTGGGTACGATGTCCGCGAGCCGGCTTTTTGGACTCAGCGACCCCCTGGGGCAAGGAGTCAAAATCAATGACGTGTGGTTTACCGTCATTGGTGTTCTGGCTGACGAGTTCATTGAGAAGGGGGAATTCGAGGGAATCAGGATCGAGAATCCCAACAACGACATCTTCATCCCCCTCGGGACCCTGCTGACCAAGTTCGAACCCAACCCTATTGCCAATGAACTTGATGACATCATCGTTCGCGTTCCGGAGAATCTGGATATCGGTGAACAGGCAGCTTTCATTTCGGCCATGGTCGGGAGCATGCATCGCCAGATCGACGACTTCACGCTCGTGGTTCCAGAGCGCCTCCTCAATCAAAGTCGTCAGACTCAACACATCTTCAACATTGTCATGGGTGCAATCGCGTCGATCTCACTGCTGGTCGGCGGCATCGGAATCATGAACATCATGCTCGCGTCCGTGCTGGAACGCACTGGCGAAATCGGCTTGCGTCGCGCTCTGGGTGCGCGGCGTCGGGACATCAGCCGCCAATTTGTCCTGGAGGCGCTCGTTATCAGCGTGAGCGGCGCCGCCCTCGGCATCGGACTGGGTTACGGAATCTCCCGCCTGGTCTCCACCTACGCGGGATGGCCCACCATTGTCACTCCGCTGTCGGTACTGCTTGGAGTAGGAGTTTCCATGACCGTGGGACTGGTGTTTGGTATCTATCCAGCCCGCCAGGCCTCCCATGTCTCACCTATCGAGGCCCTGCGCTATGAATAGGCCCAGCGCTTCTGCGGTCCAATCGTATTTCGCGCAGGTGGTCTGCCCCCAGAAAGCTGGACCACTTTTGCCCGGGCTGTTGTGAAGGCGCCCGCGGTCCCCAATCGTCGGCTGAGTTGGCTGGAGTTGGGTGGAGTGGGTTTGGCGCGGTTACATTTTTGGTTACAAAACGCCGATTTTGGGCCTGGAGAAGAGAAGGCTATCCTCGTAACTTGTTGAAAACAAAGTGCCCAGGGTGGGACTCGAACCCACACGGGCCTACGGCCCCCAGGATTTTAAGTCCTGGGGAGAATAAGCCGAAACGTTAGTTAGGAAACATTAGGAAAATCAACCACTTGACCGGGTTTTCCGCCGAATGAATACCCGAAAGATTAGGAAAGATTAGGAAGTAGAGTGGGAGACATTTGGGAGACACTCAGACCGTTCTCCTGGTCGCCACTATTCAGCATCACCTATTTCAGTGTTTTCAAATAGCCGAAGAGGTCTGTAATCTCTGCCGGGGTCAGATCATCCAGCAGACCCTCAGGCATCACCGAAGTATTCAAGAACTGAGCGCTCCGAACATTCTTCTGCGGGATTCGTAGGGGCTCAGTACCCTGTTGGGTAACCGTGATCGCATCTTCGTTTTCCTCCAACAGGCACCCCTCAATTATCTCACCCTCCTTCGTCACGACTCGCATCGTGCGATAACCGGCTTCTATACCAGCGTTTGGTGTGAGAATGGCTCTGATCATGGCGTCTAACCCTGTCGCGGCCGTTCCATCCAGAGCAGGACCGACATCCTTCCCCTCCGCTCCGACGCGGTGACAGACCACGCACAGCTCCTTGGAAATCTTCCTCCCCCGTAGAGCGTCACCCGGACGGCTGGCCAAATCCTGCACCTCGGTAAATCTGGCCGCCCGGGCCGCCGCCTCTTCTTCGCTGAACAGATGAGGGTAGTCGGGTGTGGATACGATCCTCGCATCGCGAGCGAGAGGCCCCCACGAATCGCCCTCGTAGTAGTGGGTCAGATGGGGGTCCCGCGGGGAGTTCCTGAAGCTACTCTGATAGGTCTGCCAGATCTCTTCGTCACTTCGCGCAACATCCCACACCCGGAACTCCGTCAGCAGCCCACTCGTCCCGTTATACGCTGAGTAAATCAGCGATTGAGTGCGTCCGATGTCCAGAGCCTCGAGTGGCGCCTGCCAGGCCTTGCTCTGGTCCGCGTCGAGGGCTCCATTCAAGTAGATTCTGAACAGCCCGTCCTGGTCGCGGGTTACTGCCGCATGAAACCACTGACCGCTGGGAGCTGGAGTATTGGCAACAACCAAATCCTCTCCTCCCGATCCCAGAGTCACACGCAACCGTCCTTCATGAAAATTGAAGGTCCCTGAAACGTCGTCTCCAAGGATTCCGTCGCCGCCATCGATGGGTTCGTCCAATTTCAGCCAGGTTTCTACGGTGAAAGGGCCTTCCAGGTCTATGTTCGTATCGCAAAAACTGACGGGTTTGCCTCCGGGTAGCTGCAAGACTTTCTCAGTGAACTGGGCCACCTGACTCTCCAGGTGACGCAAGTCCGGATCGTTCGGCCCCAGAAGGACCTTAAGATGATTCAGGAAAAAGCTGTCGATCAGCACCGGACTGATCTTCCTGGCTTTAATTGCCGCCAGCAGGCTGAGGCCCCCGGAGGGAGTTCGCGTGAGACTGGTGAGAGCCAATTTCTGCTCAGATTCAGACAGTCCATCCCATATTTGCAAGAGTAGAGACGTGGCACGGACACTGTCAGACGAAGCCAAAGCCTCCAGTGCTGTCCTTCGAAGCTTTCTTCCAGCCTGTCGGTCCTGCAAGAATCTTTGGAACAATACGACGTCCTGCGATTGAATTTGAAGCAAGGCTTGGAGCGCCGCGAGCTGGCGATCTTCGGACAGATCATTTCGATCCAGCAACGCGGCGACTTCGGGCTCGAGAGATCGAAGACGATAGGTCGAAACCAAGTTAACGAGGAGATCTTCGCTCGCCGGCCCAGGCGACTTGGCCAACAGGTCGCGGAGACTGCCGCTAATGAGCGAACCCCAGGTGCCGCTCTGACTGACGGAAATCGGGACTTCCTGTGAGAATCGGTCGAGAATGTCAAGAATGGGTAATGCTTTCACAGAATCCAATAGAAGGAGCTGGACGCCCTTCCGAACCGAAGGATCCTCCAGGTGATTGACTGCCAGGAGCAGTTCCTGTAGAGCGGGAGCCCGTTCTAACTGGGGAACCGCGCGGACTACCAAAAGGGCATCGTCTCTTCCCCCGAGGACCAGACCGGCCAGCAAACGATTCTCCAAAGGCAACGACCGACCTTCAGGCGATTTCAAGAATGCTCCTAAAGCTTCCGGATGCTCTTCCAGAGCGGCACGCAACAGGCTTCTTTCAAAGGCCCTCCGGTAGGAGAAGGGATCCAGGGTCTCCACTCCCACTACGGAAGTCCACTCGGTTTCCTGTGGGGGCTGCACCATCCGGAGTAGAAACTCGATGTCCTCCGGTCCGGGGGACAAGATCTTGCCTATGGTTCGAATCATTTCGAGGCGAACCTCCCAGGCGGGATCCCGTTGGAGAGGCTCGAGCAAACCTGTGACTTGCGTCCCCAAGTCTAAGGTCCCCAATACCAGGACGGCCTCACGGCGGAGTGCTGGGTGCGGACTGGATATTAGCGATTCGAGTACCCGCGCTTCCGCCGTTCCCAGCTCCTCCAGAGACCATAGCGCGAGGAGGCGCTGATGTGTCGGCGTTTGCCCATCGAGCACCATGCGAGTCAGCTCGGGGACCAGAGAAACCGCTTTTCGATCGACAATCTGGTGCCAGGCCGCACGGGCCTCCCAGGTGATGTCCGCCTTCAAATAGTCCAGAAGTTGGTTCTCGGGGATTTCGGTTAAATCAGGGATCTTGGGCCGCGACATGTCTCGGCGTCGCACGCGCCAGATTCGGCTACTGACCTTGTCGCGTTCGGGATGAGTCCGGAGAACTTCATTATGGCTGATGATCTTGTTATACCAGTCGACAATATAGAGAGCTCCGTCGGGACCAAAATGCACGGCTACAGGGCGAAACCAGGGGTCTGAGGATTCCACCAGATTGGGTCCCTGTTCCAATCGAACATCGTCCCCATCGCGGTGGACATTGACCGAGTTGATGGTCCTCGTGATCGGATTGGCCAAAAGGATCGAATCGCGGAACGACTCAGGAAAACCCATATCTTCCGAGAGTGCCAGTCCCGAAAGCCCGGTTCCACCAACTTTAAAGTCGGCCAATGGAGGATGCCACGGGGTATAGGGTTTGGTTCGTCCTCTCCCCAGACCCGGGTAGCTGGCGCCCAACGTGACGGGCACGACAGGATATCCCCGGTCATTTGCTTCCTGGATCCACATACCTCCCAATCGATCAATTACGAGTCCCCATGTATTGTTATGGCCGTGAGCAAACTTCTCAAACTGCGTACCGTCCCGCCGAAATCTCGCCACCTTGGCAAAATTGACCTCTACCGGGTCCCCTCCGGGCCGCCGAACTTGTGAGAACGTGGCCCCACCCTGCATGACGTAAATCCATCCGCCGGGGCCACGCGTGAGCCGGTGGGCGTTGCTATGAGAGTCCCCGATTCCAAAACCAGTTAGCAGGAGGCTGCGTTCGTCCGCTTTTCCGTCTCCGTCATGATCCTCAAGCAGCAGAATATCTGGGCCTTGGCAAACCAGGGCACCTTCGCGCAGTGGCAACACCGAGAGCGGAATAAACATTCCTTCTGCATATACCCGCGGCTTTTGGCGCCCCGATGCCGTCGGCGTATCAAATACCAATACCTGGTCTCTACCCCCCTTCTTGTACAATTCTCTCGTCTTTGAGAAGGTTGGGGCGATCCGCGATGAAGCATCCATGTTCGGCCCGCTGGGGCTTCCCGAAAGGCTGCTTTGCTCCTTCCTGGCGATGGCCTCAATCTCATCGTTTGCATCCCGCGGGTATTCACTGGCGGTGACCGCCCACATCCGACCTGAATCGTCAAAGGCGATGTCGACAACCTTGAGCATATCCGGATCTGCCGCGACCAGTTCGATCTCAAACCCTTCAGCGAGAGTAACAGTCTGTAATTCTTCCTCGGCAGTTAAGGGAGAGGTTTTTTGCCCCGCCAACGGACCGGTGTCACTCCAGGAACGGCAAGCATTTGTCACCAAACATAGAAAGATTCCCAGGGCTATCGAAATAACGCGCACGTAGGTCAATCTCTCAATCTCCGGCGGGAGCGTTAGCAGATCACACCCGTTCCGGTGGAAACAAAAACCACCGGATTTGATCATTCGGATCGAGTAAAGAGTCTGGGTTCGATTATATGCTGACCGTACTACAATTTGCCTCGGTGCTGACCCACGACTCCCAAACCGGCCTCACGGCATTTTCCTGACGGCCTCCCAAGTTTCACAACCTCCTCATTTTCAGTAACTTACTGAAAACGTGAGACTTTCCGTTTTGCTGATTTTGGTCGATTTTCCAAGTTTTGGCAGATTTTGGAAACTTTTTCAAACCGGCCTCACGGCATTTTCCTGACGGCCTCCCAAGTTTCACAACCTCCTCATTTTCAGTAACTTACTGAAAACGTGAGACTTTCCGTTTTGCTGATTTTGGTCGATTTTCCAAGTTTTGGCAGATTTTGGAAACTTTTTCACACACCAATCCACACACCATCGTTTTCCGCGGGCGGGTTTCGGTGTACTCCTCGCCCGGCACCTAGATTGTCACTTGCGCCTGTTTCCGGTGTCATAGCCAGGCCCCCTATCCCCCCTTGCAGAGATGTGAGGTGCTGGTGGGGGGCACTATGTCTCTCTCCTCACGCACATTCCGGCACCCAAAAATGCACTTTTTGTGGTGTGGATCCTTCGATTCTAGGCCCCCTATCCCCCCTTGTGAGATGCAGAGTGCTAGGGCCCCCCCATGTCTCTCTCCTCACGCTCATTCCGGTACCGAAAAATGCACTTTGGAGGAATTCTTCGATGCTAGGCCCCCTATCCCCCCTTGTGAGATGCAGAGTGCTAGCTAGGGCCCCCTCGGCAGGGCTTCTGGTAAGATCAACATTTTAGTTAGGGACTTCAGCCTAGGGAGGAATGACTGATGCCCATAAACAGAAGAAGACTACTGGAACTTGCAGCGGAAGGGCTCGAAGCAGAGAGAAAGCGCATCGACAAGGAACTCGCGGAGATCAGAGCCGAATTGGAGAGCGAGCAAACCACACCCACGAGCCAAACAAAGACACCTCCGCGTAAGCCCAAGAGACGAAAACTATCCGCCAAAGAGCGCAAAGCGATATCAGACAGGATGAAGAAAAGCTGGGCTGAAAGAAAAAAGAAAGAGAAGCAGAAGCCGAAGAAGAAATAACCTTCGGAATCTCCTTGAGAACGAAGCGAGGAAGCGGGAGCAGGTGGTCGTTTTCAATCGGAATCAGTGGCCGGTTTGGCCCGGAATAAGCAGTCTATGACCAGAGCCGACCTAGTGGCCGACGTTGCCAAGACAAGCGGCCTGACCAGACCAGACGCCGAAGTGGTGGTCCAGACGGTCCTGGACAGCATCGTGGAGGCGCTCAATTCCGGCGAGAAGGTCGAGCTGCGCGGCTTTGGCAGTTTCCGTCACCGCCAGCGAAGCCCGCGCCGGGGACGCAATCCAAAGACCGGCGAAGTAGTCCAGGTTCCTGCGAAGAGAGTCGCTTATTTCAAACTGGGCAAGGGGCTCAAAGACCTGCTGAACTCCTAATCCCAACCTTATCCCCCTGGTCGGAATGGACGGATGGGTGATCCTACGCAGGCCAGCTAGCCGGTTTCGCTTATACTGGATGCATCCTGAGATGAGTCTTCTTCGCCGATTCGTGATTCGTGCCGCCCAGGAACTGCGCCATAACCCGGAAGCCCGCGCCAAGGCCTCGCAGGTGCTGGAAGAACAAGTCAAGCCCCGCGCCGAGCAGGCTTGGCGGGAGGCTCAACCCAAAATCGAACACGCCAAGCTCGGACTCAAGCGTTTCGCGCAAAGGGTGCGCGAGGAATACCGCAAGGGGCGCGACGGCGAATAGGCCATATCAAGATTGTTCGTTTCAACTCCCATTTGACTATCTTCCTTCCGTAACGTTTCAAGCTCATCTACTATCGGGAAGAAGGCGAAACACGGAAGGTTCGAATCTATGGAAACGATTGACGCGGGTCCGAACCGCTGAGAGCAGGAAAAAGGAGTAATAGGAGATGCGAGCACAGCTAAGGTTCATTGGTCTTCTCTATCTGGGCGTGTTTCTTCTAATCAACCTAGCCTTGGCCCAGGGTCCCCTGAGGAAAATAACCGGAACGATCGTGGATCGTTCGGAACAGCACCTGACCGTCCGAGATCAGGCTGGAACCGTGACTCTGGTCACGCTCACGCCGGCCACGGAGATCAAAGAAAAGAAGAGGAACTTTTTCCGCTCCTCGGTGCGCTACTCACCGGATCAAATCCTGCTTGGTCTCAACGTCGTGGTCAAGGGACGAGCAGGCCAAGATGGAGCCATCGTCGCCACCGAAATCCGTTTCAAGCAACATGATCTCAAAGTCGCTGAGACGGTCACATCTCAGGTCGCTCGCCTGCAATTAGAACTTGATGAAACTCAGTCGGGTCTCGAGGGCGTGCAGTCTGAGCTGGCACAGACCGGACAGCTGGTTGAGCAAACCAGGAATGAGCTAGAATCCGCCAGGAGAGAGGCTCGCGATGCCCAATCAAGTGCAGACGAGGCTTTGACGGGCGTAGAAGCGACAAATCAGCGAGTCACGGATCTTGATGAGTACGAGTTAGCCGAAACGTTTTCTCTCTTGTTTCATTTCGATAGTGCAGACCTGCTTGAAGAAGCAAAGTCGAGTCTCGACGAGATCGTCAGGGAATTCAAGGATCAAAGAGGGTACCTGGTTGAGATCAGGGGCTTTGCCTCTTCGGAAGGGAACCAGGAATACAATCGTCGCCTCAGCGAAAGGAGAGCTGAGACGGTTGTGCGCTACTTGACCGAGAATCACGATTTTCCCTTGCGCCGTATTGTCACGCCTTACGGATACGGAGAAAAGAACCCGATTGCAGATAACTCTTCATCCGAAGGCCGAAAGATGAATCGCCGCGTTGAAGTCCGGGTCCTGTTGAATCGAGGTGCTTCTTCAGGCAAGTGTTGTTGAGCCATTCCCCCCGTGGTCCGCAATAATTCGATCGAGCTGAGTTTCAAAGCTCCCGACCTCGACAAATCAAGATGTCTGCTTGCTCGCGGTGTGCAGTCCGACGACATCACTACTCGAAGACCGCTACCTCGCTCCCAGAAAGCAGACTCCACCAGGAGTTGCCTTCTGCTTCCGAAACACGGGCGGAAGCTAGGCTGCGAGCCGGTAGTCGTGGTGGAGGCCGTTCAAGACGGGGATTGCTACGAGCCTCCCCTCGGTGGTTAGAGGTCCGCTCAGCGAAGGATCCGGATCCGGTATTCCGTGCAGACCCTGGTGAACTCGGCCGTGGTTGTACCAGGCGATGAACTCGCCAAGGATTGAAAGAAGGTGACGCTCGTTCCAGATCAGCGTGCGATCGAGGCATTCACGCCGCAACGTTCCGATCAGTCGCTCCACGTGGGCCGAGGCGTTGGGAGCTCGATAGGGAGTCGGAATTCCTCTGACGCCCATCACCTCAAAGAGCCACACATCGAATGCGCAGCGGCAAGAAACTCTCCTCCCCACCTTTTCGACTTGGATGGGACGCCCAAGCTGGCCGTATTTCCCGTCGTTGTCGTGGATGAGGAACTTGGGTTGCTCCTCGAAACACACGTTCCGTACCTGCTGCTTCACCCACGCGATCGTCGGGTGCTGGGTCACGTTGACGTGGACGACCTTAACGGCTCGCCAGTTCCATGATGACCCTGGGGAGTCTGCTTTCTGGAGCAAGGTGGCGGTTCCTCGAGTACTGATGTCGTTGGCCTACACACAGCGAGCAAGCAGACATCTTGATTTGTCGAGGTCGGGAGCTTTGAAACTCACCTCGATCGAATTATTGCGGACCACGGGAGTTTCAGCACTCAGCGGCGGAGGCTCTGTTTTCTGGCAGCCCCCCCCGAGATCAACATCGAGGTGAGGAGAAGCGCCGCTGCCAACGTTTGTGTTTTAACCGGGAAGGGTTTCATGAAGCTTGAAGACACGGCCCCTACCTCGAAAACTTCTGCACCCGCATGCCCAGGTGGACATCGACCCCGTAGACAGCGCTGTCGGGACCGACAGCCACGTCGTGCAGCCAGTAGAACTGGCCGTCATAGCTGCCGAAAGAGCCCCACTCTTCGAGGACGTGGCCCTCCAGATCCATTCTCAGGATCCGGGCGCGGTCGGGAGGCTTGGACTTCAAGTCCCCGCCGTCGGCCACGTACAGGTAACCGTCGGCTCCCACCTCCAGGCCCCAAGGCCGTCCGATTTCGGGCCCTTTCCATTCAGCAAGAAACGTCCCGTCGCTCTCGAAGACCTGGATGCGGAGGTTGGAACGATCGGCCACATAGACTCGCTCCCTGGCATCCAGAGCAATCCCGTGAGGCAAGTTGAACTCTCCCGGCCCGTCTCCCTCCTGTCCCCACTCGGTCAGATATTCTCCAGCGGCCGAAAATTTGACAATCCGGTTGTTGCCGTAGCCATCTGAGACATACACGTTGCCGCCGGGTGACACAGCAATGTCAGTCAGCCCGTTGAAGTGTTCCTGATCCAGTCCCGGCTCCCCTTTGACTCCCAGCGTCATCAGGAGTTCTCCATCATGACTGAACTTGAAGAGCTGGTGAAGGTCATAGTCGGTGACCCAGACGTTGTCCTGGGAGTCGACCTCCAGACCATGAGCCTGTTCGAACATCCCGTCGCCAAAACTGTTAACGATCTCGCCGCTGTCGGCCTCAAAGCAGAGGATCGGGCGGTCGCCCCGGTGAAACACGAACACGTGATTGTGGGAATCAACTCCTACCCCGGACACCTGGCCCAGGGCAAAGCCATTGGGCAGCTTCGGCCAACCATGAACCACCGGATACGTTTTGGGGACGTCTGTCGCCGGCTGGTCACTGTGACAGGCAGAAAGCAGGAATAGAATAAATAGGGACCCAATCAAAATGGTTGTTCTGACTGGCATAGTGCGCGCCATATCTGTTCTGAAGTCTTGAAGTCGGGCAAATTGTAACGGGTGATTCTGGCCGAGTCCAGCCCGTCGAGCGCTTGATCGAGAATGGGAAGTGGGGGAAAAGACCTTACCGGGTTCGAGTCGCAAGGCGCGTTGTTGCATAAATCGCTTCGGGGGTGTCGGCTTGTCTCCAATGGGCCAGGGTGCCAACATGAGGAATGACGGCGGAGCGCGATTGTGGGGGTTGTGCCTACCAGAAACTTTATAACCCCCTGCTGCGCCACTCGGAACCGAAGCCGAATTGATTCGGGAGCGTTTCTGCCGTCGCTTTTAGGATCTATCCAGCGGAAGGAAACCAACTAACGGAGCTAGACTGGGCCAAAGGGACACACCGCTGCCTTACTTTGCCCTAACTGGGCGCTCGGTGGCCGACAGCTCAGAGTGAGTCAAGCCGCTCGACGTTCGTAGCGATGATGGAGCCCACCAAGGAGTGGCAACGCCACTACGTTTCCTGATTCAGGCGGCTGAGTAGTCCGCGGTTCCGGGGAATCCTTTGCCAGGGCAAGATGAGTGCGCGAGCACTGATAATAGTCAAAGTAATTCCTGAGAATGCGGCGCAGACCAGACTCGTTGAACACGATGAAATGATTCAAGCACTCGCGTCGAATGGATCCGATCAGGCGCTCGGCATAAGGATTCTGCCAAGGACTTCGCGGAGCGATTAAGACTTCCTTGATACCCATCGCCCCGGTCCGCTCACGAAAGACCTTTCCGTAGCGCTTATCTCGATCTCGAAGCAGAAAGCGAGGAGCTGTGTCCCAGGGAAACGCCTCCGTGAGTTGCTGTGCGGTCCATTCAGCAGTGGGATGGGCGGTCACATTGAAATGCACAATCCGACGACGCTCATGGGCAAGCACCACAAACACAAAGAGAATTCGATAGGTAATCGTGGGAACCACAAAGAAGTCGACCGCAGCGATCTGGGTGAGATGATTGTTCAGAAAAGCGCGCTAGGTCTGAGAAGCCGGTTCCGAAGCACGAACCATGTATTTGCCAATCGTGGTTTCACAGACGTCGATTCCCAGCTTGAGCAGCTCGCCGTGAATTCTAGGAGCTCCCCACAGAGGGTTGGCTTGACTCATCTGCCGAATGAGGTCCCGAACTTCTTTATGAAGAGCAGGCCTCCCAGGGCAGCGCGGGCGACTCTTCCATCTCCAGTACAGACGGAAGCCCTTTCGATGCCACGCCACAACGGTCTCGGGCCGAACGATAACGAGTGATCGTCGCCACCCGGACCAAAGCTGGGAGAGCCAAACCCAAAGAAGGCGATCGGTGTTGTGAAACCGAGGACGCTTTCCTGCCGATCTTCGCAGGACTCCGAGCTGATGGCGCAGAGCCACGATCTCGAGTTGCAGTGCCAGGCGTGTTTTGAAGTTGGAGCGGAGCAAAGCGAGGGGCGAAAGTACGAAGTTGAGCATCGGCTCGGAGATTAGCAGCGACCACGCCCAACCTCAATGATTTCAAGGGTTACGAGTTTCTGGTAGGGACAGGGCACGGGGCCTCCTTTGCGCATGTCATTTGCGGCACCACGCGTCGGAGATTAGCAGCGACCACGCCCAACCTCAATGATTTCAAGGGTTACGAGTTTCTGGTAGGGACAGCTGTGAACAAGCCGACAGCGCTGAGAACAGCAAAATCAGAGGTACTAGTCGTTTCATGTTGTCTTCCTTCGGATCTCTATTTCTCCTCCCAGAAACTGAGTCTCGATGACTTGAGCAGAGAAAAAGGGCCTCCTCCTCTCTGAGGAGGAGACGCACGGCTTTTTTGAGAGAGAACGATAACAAATGATAACGCCGGAGAGAAGGATTGCAATGGTCAGATTACGACGACGAGTCAGGGGTATCACTTCGCCCCGGCCGGAACTACCCACCGTAGCTGCGATCTGCTCCTACGAGCCTCCGTTATGGACCGATAGCCGATCCGTCTGAGGGCTTTTGGGACCGTGAGGATACCCGGGGCTCCTCTGGATTCGAAGAACGTCCAGGTGGTCCTTCTTACTCCGGCAACTAGGAACTCGTCAACCCAGACGCACAAGGGTACGCTCCCGGCGTGCAACCCGAAGAAGTCCCCTTCACTTAATTCAACAAGGGCAGCCGGTCGGATAAGCGGGACACCTGCCTGGTGTAGCTCGCTTCTCAGCATCGTTTCTAGGTATCCCAACATAGGTTATGATCGACCTCAATCGAACTCATAGTGACCTCGGCACACTCAAAATCGCCCAACTGGGTACCAGGCGGTTCCAGACTGTGATCAAGAGCATGGATCCTCGCAGAAGAGTGAGTTTTGGCGTTCCGTCCCGGGGAGCTGCGGACCGCTAACTTGACAGCTAGTGCCCGGGAGGACAAGAGTCGTTGATCCTACTAGGTTCGAGCGAAAGGGGATTAATAGAATGAAAACCCTGGAGGTAGCGTGGATTCCAACAGATTCAAAGACAGAGTTGCAATGGTTACGGGCGGTTCGCGTGGAATCGGGCGAGCGACGGTATTGAAGCTCGCCCAGGAAGGAGCCGCAGTGGTCGTAAACTACCGGAAACGTGGGGACAAAGCCAAGCAGGTGGTGGATCAGGTCCGAGCTTTGGGAGGACAGGCCCTCGCCATCCAGGCCGACGTTGCCGACCAGGCAGAAGTGCAGAAGATGGTCGAGCAGTCGGTTCGGGAACTGGGACCCGTCGATATTCTGGTCAATAATGCCGGAGTTTTCCGAGGGGCAACTCTGCTTTCCTACGATGAGGCGGATGCCGACCTGATGTGGCAGGTGAACGTCAAGGGTGTGGTCCACTGCACGGCAGCCGTGGTGCCCTTGATGATAGAAAGGCAATTCGGTCGCATCGTCAACCTCTCTTCAGTCGCTGCCGTGGGTACCAGCTTTACAGGAACCACTTTTTACTCAGCTACCAAAGCTGCTATCACGTGCTTGACCAAACGGTTTGCGCTGGAGTTGGGATCTCATGGGATCTGCGTGAATGCGGTTAGCCCAGGGTACGTGGGGACGGATATGAACTGCAAAGGCAAAAGTCCCGATGAGATCCAGAAGATAGCCGATGTGATCTCAGCCAGGAGCATGCTGGGGCGTGTCGGAAAGTCCGAGGAGATTGCAACCGTCATTTCTTTTCTGGCATCAGACGAGGCTGGTTTCGTGACCGGCCAGGTGATCACAGCCGACGGGGGGCGGATGGACTTCCTCACTCACAGCTGAGAGGTGCAGCGCAGCAGGAGGACCTTCCTGGTGCGATCTGGCTCGGGAAACGGGGCGGCCATCTTCTCCTACCGACCTCCGTTAGGACCGATAACCGATCCGTCTGAGGGCTTTGGGGACACCGAGGATACCCGGGGCTCTTTGGCATCGAAAGCCCCCAGAATCGTCCTTCCTGATCCGACCCTCACCTTGAATAGAAAGCTAGATGGGACGGCTACATCTGAGCTCTGCCTGCCTTCTGGCTGACCTTGATGACGATGAACTCGGCCGGTTTCAGGGGAGCGAAACCGACCAGGACGTTAACGACGCTCGTATCTCTGTCCTTCTGCGTAGTAGTTTGAGCGTCGCACTGGATGAAGTAGGCGTCGCGGGGCGAGGTTCCCTGAAACGCGCCTTGTAAGAATAGCTCATGCATGAAAGCGCCGACGTTGCGATGAATCTGGGCCCAGAGCGGCTCGTCATTGGGTTCGAAGAGGACCCACTGGGTGCTTCGATAGAGACTTTCTTCGATGAAAAGAGCCAGCCTGCGTACCCCCACGTATTTCCACTGGGAGGCGCGACGGGGGCATATCTCTCTCCTCACGCCCATACCGGCACCTAAAAATGCACAAATCACCTTGCCGGTAGGCCCCCTATCCCCCCCTGTGAGATGTGAGGTGCTGGAGGGGGGGGCCTATATCTCTCTCCTCACGCACATATCGGCACCCAAAAATGCAACTTAGGGGGGGTGTGAAGTGCCTGGGGGGCTACCTACCATGACCTCGGGTGCCGGTAATACAACCGAACTGCACCAGGGAGTTCAGGAGTATCGGAAGAGGCGCACAATGCGGGCTATAGAGGCTGCAAGATCTGCAAGCCCTGACCTCGTCCCACTCAGCGACCGATTTGTGGGGTGTGAAGTGCCTGGGGGGCTACCTACCATGACCTCGGGTGCCGGTAATACAACCGAACTGCACCAGGGAGTTCAGGAGTAAGGAAGAGGCGCACAATGCGGGCTATAGAGGCTGCAAGATCTGCAAGCCCTGACCTCGTCCCACTCAGCGACCGATCGCAACGGGTTGGTGGCCAGTCCCTCCGTGCGAGATAATCGTTTCCACAGAATCCCCTTCAAGTGGAGGACCCAACAATGAACAGAGGAGAACTGTTTCCTGTCAGTGGTGACCTTGCTGTTTTCAGGCCCACCTACGAAGGCAAGATTGTTCTATTCGGAAGCCTACCTGCCCATTCCAAACTGTCGGATAACGTCAACGCCGGCAACGACGTGCTGCCGCTCAAAGCCTTTGCGTATGCGATAACGAATTCGAATGAGCTAAACTCCGATGGAGGCAAAGCTCTTGAAGCAAGAATTCAACCGTAAAGGATATCGATCATGAAAGGTCGCTTTTACGAGTTTATTCGAGACCTTCATCTTTATTTTGGATTGTTTCTGAGCCCTTTCCTGCTGGTTTTTGCCCTCAGTACGATGGTTCTGAACCACCGTCTCGAGCCCGACCCAGAGGTCTCACGATCTACAAGCAGCGTGGAATTCGACCGAGAGGCCGAGCCCCTGGAACAGGCCCGGCAGGTCATTGCGCAGCTGGGAATGAAGGGTGAAGTCAAGGGGGCCAGGCATATCGCTGCCGAAAACGCTCTTCTCTTTCGGGTGTCCAAGCCGGGACAGGAAACCCGTGTGCGAGTCGACCTGGGTTCACAGGAGGCTGCAGTCGAGCGCCGGGAGGGTGGTCTCTGGGACGCCATGATTTACCTTCACATCACACCGGGTGCCCATAGTTCTCAAACCAGAATCAACTGGATCTACAGCAAGATCTAGAGCCGCCTGACCGACACGATTGTCTACCTACTCTTGTTTCTCACCTTCAGCGGAATCTACATGTGGGCTGTTCTGAAGGCGGAGCGAAAGGTTGGGCTTGTCTTTTTAGGCCTGGGTGCGGTGAGCCTGGTTCTGGTTCTGGTGGGCTTTCTTTCAGGTGGCTCGAGTGCTTGAGGCCGGCGGGAAGGTGGCCAGGGGAGAATAGGATGGAGAATCTCAAGGTTCCCGCGTCGGTGAAGAAATGGAACCGGAAAATCCACATCTACCTGGGCCTCTACATGCTCTTTTTCCTGTGGCTCTTTTCCGTCTCCGGGCTCCTCTTGAACCATGTCCAGGACTGGTTCAGTCACCAGAGGCCGGCTGCGGAAGAGCTCACCAGACCGATTGAGCCCCCGACGGCCGACGAGAATGCAGGGAAAGCCGTGGAGCTGATGAAACAGCTCGGATGGTCGGGTGAAATCGTCATTGGACCTTCGCTCCCGAGGGATGGCCACTTCTATTTCCGAATCCTGGAGCTGGATCATCTGATTTTCGTGGATGCCGACCTCAACAACTCCCAAGCCAAACTCCGCGTGATTCCCAGGCGCTGGACGCAGTTCATGGTGGACATGCACGCCTTCACAGGAGTCAGACGGGCCTGGGGCGAACCGGCACCTTCCACCCGGGACTGGTGGATGACGAAGGTCTGGAGCTTCTGTATCGACGCCATCGCCGCCGGACTGATGGTCACCGTCCTCACCGCCATCTACATGTGGTATCAGCTCAAGAAGAAACGCCGGCTCGGTCTGGTTGTCCTGTCCTCAGGTGTCCTGGCCTGCTCCTTCTTCCTGTGGGGGCTTCGCTGGTTGACCTAGGTGTTTGAAGACTTGCCCGGATAAGTCGACCTGGGTCTCATCATGCCAGGCGAACATCACATTCTTAGCCTGCAGAGTGCCGTCCTTGTGCTCCCAGCCCAGCAGTCCCAGTGCTGTGAGGCCGTCTCTAAGGGCCTGCTGCAGTTCAGTGCGGAATTCGGGGCCGTCTGAGACCTCGATGAACTCGACCTCTAGTTGGGCGTTGCCCTGTAGGTTGCTCGGTATGGAGGCCAGTACTAAGCGGACGAAATCGTAGTCGCGGGCCAGGGTGCGGGTGACCTGGATGAGTTGGTCAAGTGCGGGCTGCATTGGGATGAGGATACTCCGGTATCTTTTATCCCCTCACATTACACCGTATGATCGTAGCATTCCCTTTTTTTCCAGTAGCTGAGGACTGACCAGGAGTTCGACTTGTCAGGCAAAGAGATCCCAACCCGCTTGCTAAACAAGGATTTCTTCCTCCTCTGGCAGGGCCAATTGGTGAGTCAGATCGGGAGCCAGGCTTTCTTCGTTGCAATGATGTACTGGACCATGGAAGCGACGAACTCAGCCTCCCTGATGGGCACATTGATGATGTTCTCGATGCTACCAGGCATCGTCTTGGGACCGCTGGGCGGAACCTTTGCCGATCGGCATTCCAGGCGAGCTATCATCATCCTTTCCGATCTGGCCAGCGGGGCGGGGGTGCTCACTGTGGCGGGTGTTTTTCTGGCTGGCCCGGTGGCCCCAGAGGTGCTCATCGCGGCGTTGTTCGCCATTGCCGTTACAACCGGAGTCATACAGGCTTTCTTTCGCCCCGCCATCATGGCGGCCATTCCAGACCTGGTTCCTGAGTCGCGGATTGGCGCCGCCAACTCAATGAGCCAGTTCTCCGGCCAGTTCTCAATGATTGTCGGCCAGGGATGCGGCGGAATTCTGTACGTGGTGCTCGGTGCACCCCTTCTTTTTGTCATGGACGGTCTGAGCTTTCTTTTTTCGGCTGCCAGCGAGTCTCTTATTCGAATCCCCCAAACAGCAAAAGAAACTCCAGCCGGACTGGAGAACGCGCTGAAATCCTTCCGAGATGATTTGGTCGAGGGTTTGAGCTTTGTGTGGAATTGGAAGGGGATGCGACGCTTTCTTTTGTTAGTGAGTTTCGTCAACTTCCTGTTCATGCCTTTGTTTGTTCTGATGCCCTTTTATGTCCAGCTGGTTCTTAGCCGGGGCGCAGCCTGGTACGGCTACCTTTTCGCGGGGTTCAGCCTCGGCTCCCTACTCGGGTTCGTTTTGGCCGGAGCGTTGCCTCTCAATGGTCCTCGACGCTCTCGCCTCTTGATGGTATTGCTACCAACAGCGGGACTCCTGTTCTCAGTGTTGGGATGGATTGGTTCAAAATGGCTCGCCCTGGCGGCAATGGTCGCCATTGGGGTCTTACTGGGGGTTTTCAACATTCTCGTCATGACGCTGTTTCAGATCACGACAACTAGCGAGCTGCTCGGAAGAGTCATGGGACTGGTTCTCTCCCTCGCCACGGCGGCCTCTCCAGTGGGAATGTTGCTGGCCGGTATTCTAGGAGACTTGACTGGAAAAAACATTCCACTGATCTATGCCGTTTGCGGCGTTTTGATCGTTCTCTCCGTCTCACTTGTTGCCAGGCAGCCTGCGCTGCAGGAGTATCTCGCCTTTGAACCCGAAGAAGGACACAGAGCTTCATAGCAACCCCTCGGAAATCCGTAGCTCAGCGAAGTTATAGTTGCAGTAGGGGCTTCACCTAACCAAGCAACTCATTGACCGGTCAGTTGAAGATAGCACCGTCCCGCTCATGGCGAACCTCGATAGCGGTCTTGAGACAACCGGTTGTGCAGAATTGTCTTCCTGCTTCGCTGGCGTTAGGATGGGAGCACAGCAACAAGCACATTTTGACCAGCCTCGGCAGACAATGCCGACGTGGAAGGAGCCCTTTGACCGCGACTCGTCTTCCCGAGGTTGAGCCAGCGAGATCCCGATGATCGGCCAGACCATCTCTCATTACCGAATCAAAGAGAAACTCGGGGGAGGAGGCATGGGTGTGGTCTACCAGGCCGAGGACACTCGCCTGGGCCGCCAGGTGGCCATCAAGTTCCTACCCGAGGAGTACTCCCGGGATCCACACTAACTGGAACGCTTCCAGCGCGAAGCCCGGGCAGCCTCGGCACTGAACCACCCCAATATCTGCACGATTTACGACATTGGCGAATATGAGGATCGGCCCTTCATCGTGATGGAACTCATGGAGGGGCAGACGCTGAAGCACCAGATTACGGGCCGCCCGCTCCCCACGGAAGAGATCCTGGATATTGGAATCGAAGTCTCCGATGCCCTGGACGCAGCCCACGAGAGAGGAATCCTGCATCGGGATATCAAACCCGCCAACATCTTCATCACTGCACGTGGCCACGCCAAGGTGCTGGACTTTGGTCTGGCGAAGGTAGAAGAGAGTTCAGACACTTCGCACAGCAGGGCTGAGACCCTGACGGCTGGCGCCGAAGACCTGACAAGTCCCGGACAGGCGCTCGGAACCATTGCCTACATGTCGCCGGAGCAAGCGCTGGGAAAGGAGCTGGATGCCCGGGCAGATCTGTTCTCGCTGGGCGTGGTGTTCTATGAGATGGCAACCGGGAAGCAGCCCTTCAAGGGAAACACTTCAGCGGATACCTTCGACCAGATTCTCCACCAGGCTCCAACCTCTCCGATACGGATCAATCCTGAACTCCCCGCTGAACTGGAACAAATCATCAACAAGGTATTGGAGAAGAAACCGGAGCTGCGCTATCAGACTGCCAGCGAGCTGGGGAAAAGGCTCCTAGAGCTTCGAGCCAAATTGGGTATCCCTATGGGGCTTGGAGGCTTGTTGAAAGCGCTATCTCAGACCCTCAGCCGGCCTAAGATACTGTTTCCACTGGTCCTCGTCGCTCTGGCAGTAATGATTCCTGGTTACTGGTACTACAGCCACACGGTTCAGGTGCGCTGGGCCAGAGAAGAGGCGATTCCAGAAGTTGAGCGGCTCATCGAAGAAGATGAATTCGTTACTGCCTTTCATCGTGCTCGTCAGGCAGAGCGGTATGTTCCCGATGATCCCGTGCTCGAGCAACTGTGGCCGCAAATCTCTCAAGTGATGTCAATCGAAACCAAACCGTCAGGTGCCGATGTCTACGTAAGGAACTATACGGATCTTGACGGTGAATGGCGGCACTTGGGTCTGTCCCCGATTGAGGGGGTTCGGCTTCCGCTTCAGAGCCATCGGTGGCGAGTCAGCAAGGAGGGATACGCAACGGTGGATCGTGCTGACGCCTTTGTGCCGGCACGAAGTAACAAGAAGATTGAGCAGCTGGAATTTGAACTTCGCTCTGAGGCTCTTGTTCCAGGCGGGATGGTGTATGTGGAGGAGGGTACCATTGGAGTAAACGTAGGAGCTTTGAGGCTCGGTCGTCTGGAGTTAGATAGCTTTCTGATCGATCGCTTCGAAGTCACCAACCGGGAATTCAAAGAGTTTGTTGATGCCGGCGGGTATCGGGAACGTCAGTACTGGCAGCACGAATTTGTGAAAGATGGGCGTGTTCTTTCCCGGCAGGAAGCCATGGCCGAGTTCCGCGACACCACGGGAAGACCAGGTCCTTCAACCTGGCTCTTGGGGACTTATCCAGAAGGAGAGGGAGACTTTCCTGTAGCGGGGGTGAGTTGGTACGAGGCTGCAGCCTACGCAGCATCCGCCGGAAAGAGCCTCCCCACCGTCCATCAATGGTACAAGACTGCGAATGTATTCTTTTCGCCAAACTCTGTGCCACTGAGTAATTTCGCAGGAGAGGGTCTCGCACCTGTGGGAACTCACCAGGGCATTAGCCCATGGGGGGCCTACGACATGTTTGGAAACGTCAGGGAATGGTGCTTGAACGCCAGCAGCGATGGGGAACACTTCATCCTGGGTGGAGCCTGGAGCGACGCAACTTATATGTTCTCTTTGCCGAATGCTCAATTGCCCTTCAACCGCGACCCTACCAATGGGTTTCGATGTGTTCAGTATGAAGAGATTGCGGCTGATCTGACGGAACCAATAGAACTCGTAAGCCGCGATTACGCTAGCGAGCGCCCAGCCGACGACAGGACTTTTGGCATTTATCGGAGCTTGTATGCCTATGACCAGACCGATCTGAATGCACAGAGCGAAGCAGTCGAGAGCGGCTCCCAATACTGGACCAAGGAGAGGGTGACCTTTGATGCAGCCTACGGTGGTGAGAAAGTAACTGCCTACCTGTTCTTGCCGAAAGAGTACATTCCACCCTATCAGACGGTCGTGTTCTTTCCGGGCCTAGGTGCCTTTCTGGGATCCCGGAAGAGCGATGACCTTATTGATTTCCCTCTTCTTGAGCCAATTGCTAGAAGCCGTGCCGTGCTCTACCCCATCTACCAAGGGAGTTACGAACGCAGGACTCCAAGAGAACAAGGTGGCTCGGGGCCTGAAGGTGTTGCCTATCGGGACGAAATCATCATGATTGTGAAGGATCTGTCCCGCTCGATTGATTACCTTAAAAGCCGCACGGACATAGCCCCTGACCAGCTGGCCTATTTTGGGTTCAGTTACGGAGCCATGCTGGGCCCTGTCTTCCTGGCGGTTGAAGAGCGGCTGAAGACGGCCGTGCTTCGCGATGGTGGTCTACCCTATTCCAAGATGCGTCCATAAATCGACCCGCTCAACTTTGTTTCTCGAGTCAAGCAGCCCGTGCTGATGTTGAACGGAAGATTCGATTCCACATTTCCGCCGGAGCAATACCAGCTTCCAATGTTTAAATTACTGGGAACTCCCAAACAACACAAGAAACGCGTACCATTCGCCTCCTCGCATGCCAGGGATCTGTCGAATGACGAAATTGGGAGGATCCTCGATTGGCTGGATCGATATTTGGGACCAGTAAAACGCTAACTAGCAGCCGATGCAAAGGGCCCCGGGAGCAATCTGAACGTCTCCCATTTGTCTCCCACTCCCATTCCCAATCTTTCCTAATCTTTCGTCTCTTCGGTTGGCAGAAAACCCGGTCAAGTGGTTGATTTTCCTAATGTTTCCTAACGTTTCGGCCTGTTCTCCCCAGGACTTAAAATCCTGGGGGCCTTGACGCCTCCGAGGAGCCAGTGGAACGATCCAGGGGTGAGGGTGACAGGAGGAACAACGTGAACCTCTATTTAGTGCAACACGGGCAGGCCGTAGACAAACAAGTGGATTCGGACCGACCCCTGAGCGACCAGGGGTGGGAAGGCACCCGAAAGACGGCTGCTTTCGCCTCCCGGGCGGGGGTACGTGTGAACACGGTCTGGCACAGCGGAAAGACACGGGCTCGCCAGACTGCCCAGGCGCTTGCCGAGGCACTTGAGCCCCGACGGGAGGCCCAACAGGCCGAGGGGCTGAAGCCTCTGGATGACCCGTCCATCTGGGCAAATAGGGTCTCCGATCTGCAGGAGGACACCGTGCTCGTCGGCCACCTCCCCCAGTTGAGCCGACTGGCCAGCTTGCTCCTTACCGGGAACTCCGAAGCCGAGACGGTTGACTTTCAGATGGCCGGGATCGTGTGCCTGGGCAGGGCGGATCGTGGTTCCTGGTCTTTGCGCTGGATGGTGATTCCCCAGGTACTCGACTGAGAGGACTGGGTACGGAAGTGCCTGTTGATCGTGACATCGACCGTACTTATTCGTCAGGTGCACCGGCCAGATGTAGAGCCCACGACGTTGGAACACTGAGGCTCCGTTAAGGCTCCATTAAGAGTGGCCGTTTTCGCGGATTCAGTTGACTCAGGCGTCCTGGATGGGCGTATTTGACGCTAAGTTGTTTATTTTCAATCGACTTACGTTTTCCCAAGCTGGATGTGCGGGTTCGATTCCCGCATTTCTCCCGCTCCACAATAAGTCCTTATTTTATAGATATTTAGGCGATGTTGGACAACGGCCTGGAACACGCCCAAAAGTGACTGGGTGCGCCCAGGGTGCGGAAAGTGGAGACCCCGCATTCACCATATAGGACGCAAAAACTGTTTGCCTAAACCGATGTAAACTAGCGAGAGCGCTAGGCGCACACTATCTGGAGGAAGAAAACGATGGCAAGTCTTATCGAGCGCATGATTGGCTCGGCCAAACTCGATGTGCACACCTACGAGGAAGTGGAAGCTGACACGAATGCCACTGGCCAGGCCTTGATGGTGGTGGCCCTCTCCAGCATCGCCCAGGGCATCGGCACCCTGACCTTGGGAGGTCTTTCGGGCCTGTTCGCGGGCACCGTTAGCGCACTGATTGGTTGGTTTATCTGGGCCTTTCTTGTGTACCTTATAGGAACCAAGCTTCTTCCCGAGCCCAATACCCGTTCCGACGTGCCCGAGCTCTTGCGCACCACAGGCTTCTCGGCCTCTCCGGGTCTGCTGCGAGTGCTCGGCCTGGTCCCACTGCTCGGGGGCTTGATCATGTTTGCAGTGAACATCTGGATGCTGATTGCCATGGTGATCGCGGTCCGCCAGGCACTCGACTACGAGAGCACAGGTCGCGCCATTGGGGTCTGCGTGATCGGCTGGTTCGCCCAAGTTGTAATCATTGTGATTCTGATGCAGGCGGTGGGCGTTCGCCCCACTTGATCGATTCCCTATAAGGACTTCTGCAAGCAATCCGGAAGAGATTGAGGTCACAGGGGACGAGGAGGATTCGGCCTTCCTACTCTTCATTCGCGACGCTGATGCCGGGCACAAAACCACCCAGACTCGGCAGCGTATTCATTGCTTCTCGATGCGCTCCGGGGACCAGATGCCCGTAGACATCCACAGTCATCTTGATACTGGAATGCCCCAGCTGCTCCTTGATGTAAGCCAGTGGGTGCCCGGCCTGAATGAGCAAGCTTGCGAACGTGTACCTGACCTCCCCGCTCTTCAGTTCAGAAGAGAGGGCAGTGTTACAGTACGCCGACGCCATGACCGAGACTCCGGTTGAAGTGCCGAATGTTGTTTTTGCGGCACTTCGAGAGTTTTACGATGACACACAAATCGTTGAGCTGACATCGGCCATCGCCTGGGAGAACTACCGGGCTCGCTTCGACCATGCTCTCGCAGTGGAGTCGGAAGGGTTTTCCGAGGGCGCCTACTGCCCGGTGCCGGTAGTTTAGCCGCCATTTCTCACCGATGGGACCTGAAAAGGCCGCCCTGTTTGGTATAAAGCGTTTTGAATGAACGACTTCAAAGCCAAACGGAGGCGGCCCTTATGAGAACAGAGTGTAAACAAGCCAGGTTCGAATTTCACGGACTATTTCAACGCAAAGTGAAGGCGCGGTTCGACGGCGGGAAGATCACCTCCGATGCAGGGGTGCTGCTGTTGCGAGAGGTCGAGAGGGGGACGGGTCTGATCGCCGGACTGGCTGAGTGTTTCAGGGATCACCGGGATCCGCGGTTGATCGAACACACGGTCGAGGAGTTGTTGGGGCAGCGCATCTACGGACTCTGTCTGGGATATGAGGATCTGAACGATCACGACCAACTGCGCACCGATCCAATGCTGGCGGTGGCAGTGGACAAAGCCGATCCGTTGGGAGAGCGGCGGCGGCAGGCCTCAGATCGGGGGAAGGCGCTGGCGGGCAGGTGTACGCTGAACCGGTTGGAGTTGACCGGCGCCGAGGTCGATGAGCAGGAGCGGTACAAGAAGATCGCGATGGACCCGGACCGGATCGACGGCTGGATGGTGGATGCCTTCGTGGAGTCCCACGAATCGGCGCCCGAGGAGATCGTGCTGGATCTGGATGCGACCGACGACCCGATCCATGGCCAGCAGGAAGGCCGGTTCTTTCACGGTTACTACCGCCACTACTGTTATCTCCCGCTGTACATCTTCTCGGGGGAGCATCTGCTGTGCGCCCGGTTGCGGTGTTCCAATATCGATGGGGCCGCGGGATCGGTGGAGGAACTGGAACGGATCGTCGGCCGGATTCGGCAGAGCTGGCCGGAGGTCTCGATCGTCATCCGGGCCGACTCGGGCTTTTGCCGGGATGACTTGCTCCGCTGGTGTGAAGACCATCACGTGGATTACGTGATGGGGTTGGCCAACAATGATCGGCTCAAGTCAGAGAGCGCCGAAGCGATGACTCAGGCCGAAGCCGAGTTCAACGCCACCGGGCGACCGGCGCGGGTGTTCAAGGATTTCCGCTACCGGACTCGCCACAGTTGGACCTCGGAGCGACGCGTCGTCGGCAAGGCCGAGTTCCTGGACAAAGGCGCCAATCCCCGATTCGTCGTCACCTCCCTGTCGCCGGAACGCCTGGGGGCCCGCGCGCTCTACGAAGACTTTTACTGTGCGCGGGGCGACATGGAGAACCGCATAAAAGAATAGCAGTTGGGTCTGTTCGCCGACCGGACCAGCGCGGCAACGATGCGCGCCAATCAACTCCGGCTGTATCTGTCCTCCGCCGCCTACATGCTCATGCACGCCTTGCGTCGTCTCGGACTGAAGCAGACCCCCCTGGCTCGCGCTCAGTGTCAGACGATTCGCTTGAAGCTCCTGAAGATCGGCGCCCAGGTCCGCCTCACGGTCCGACGCGTCTGGATCTCCATGTCGGAAGCCTATCCCTACAGCGAGGTCTTCGCTGCCGTCGTTCGAAACCTCCAGGCCATTCCTCTGCGCTGCTGAGGTCTGTCCCGATCAAACGCCCCAAAAACGAAATCGTTCCATCGCTCAGGCCGAGCTCTGCCTGAATGCATTCCGTCACCCTCTTCCGAGCCCGAAAAACGCTCCATTCACGACCATCCACACCACCGCATCACTCGACCTGGACCGGATCGATAGCGAAACTCTCAGAAAACCGTTCCGGCCTGCCAAAATCACCTTCATTTCCAAATCGGTGATCTATGCGGGTTAGGGCTTCCAGCGCGGCGGAATCGGCACCCCCCAGCACTTCACATCTCACAAGGGGGGATAGGGGACCTACCGGCAAGGTGATTTGTGCATTTTTGGGCTATGTCTCTCTCCTCACGCGTATCCCGGTACCCAAAAATGCACTTCTGCGCCTGCTAGGTAGAAGCGTAACGTTATCAGTAGTTTATAGGGGTGCGTGGGTGCTCTATATGAACATCAATCATATATAACTATTATATACTGTGTAAGATATATAAATAATAATTATATTTAATAGGGTCTGACCATCCAGAGGGAACAACGACCCCATACTCCGGAGAGGGCATTGGTTGTACGACCAGGGCCTAAGCGTTCAACAATCCATGTCATACCGGGGGTCTATAATAGGCAACATGTTAAACGATATTGAGAGGAAGCGATAATGCCGAAGACCAAGCTTTTGGGCGTCCGGGTTGATGACAGTACACACCTGAAGGTTAAGACCCTTACCGAATCCAGAGGACAATCAGTATCTGAAGTTATCCGGGAGATTATCGACTTTCTTGCGCTAGTGGATTCAAGAACCTGGGATTGCGTGGACCGGGTGAGCCAGACACTCGCACTCAAAAAATCGCTTGTGTTGGCGAATATTCTCATCAAGTGGTGCGCCCAGCGAGACGCAGTTATTAAGGTGCGGGGTGTAGATGACCGCGTGCTGGATGAATTTCAAATGACAGGTGACGGAGTGATCACGGGCGCAGCTTTGCGAGAAAGACGCTATCAAGCCTTCGTGGCCGGAGAAAAGGCGTTGCAACAACTGCTCCACGTGAGTGAATTGAAGAACGATGAGACGAAAGGTGTAGGTCCCCATTTTGCAAAGTTTTTACGTGTGCTGCCGGATCAATCGGTCTGGCCGACCGGATCAACAGATTCCCAACTCCGAGTGATTCTTAAGCACTTTTTGCAGGATCTACCGATGCCAACGACCGAGCCCGAAGTGGATGCCCCATCGGGGCTCGTGGAGCAGGGAACAGAGCGCGAGAAAGAAAGAGATGTGAGATGAAGTTCTGCAAGGAGAAAAAATTGAAGGCTTGATCGAGAAATCAATCTAGAAAGAAAAACCCGGCTAAGGTTAGCCGGGCAAAAAGGTAAATCTTTTTGATTTGATCAACTGAAAGCTTACCTGATTCGCCTGCCTAAAAACAAACCTTGGTCACAGAACGACTAGCTGCAAGCTAGGGGAGATTTATCTATGAAACTAAGAATAGTCCGTTCATTAACTCCGTTCGGCGAGAATCTCGATGGGGGAGGAAGCTTATTTCGCCCATCGCGAAACCAGAGGAGGACCCGTTCATGATGACATTCTCCTGTTTGGATGTGTTGGAAAACGCAGGGCACAGGGAAGCGAAGCGAGTCGGGGATGAGATCTACTTTCTGTGCCCGTTTCACGATGACTCCGCTCCGAGCCTGCGCGTGAATGCTCAGAAGGACGTTTTCCATTGCTTCCCCTGCGGGACCGGTGGCAACGCATGGGAACTCGCGGCGCGGTTCGCCGGAGTCAATGCTGCAGATAAGGCCGGTGTGAAGAAATGGCTTGTTGAGCATGGCTTGTCTGATGGGTCTGGGCGTTCGCAACCTGAGCAGCTCACCGAATATGTGTACACGGATGAAGAGGGGAGACCGTCGTTCAGGGTGGTACGGGCAGATTACAAGAAGTTCTTTCAACAGACACCCAATGGGTCCGGTGGATGGGTTAATGGCCTCGGCGAGAAGAAGCCTGTCCTATACGCACTGGACCGGATCAAGGATGAGGATCGGGTCTTCGTCGTCGAGGGCGAAAAGGACGCGGACAGTCTTTGGGACAGGGACTTACCTGCCACAACCAATCCCATGGGCGCAGGAAAGTGGAGAAGCGACTACAACTCCTGCTTAGCGGGAAAGGAAGTAGTAATCCTCCCGGATAACGATCAACCAGGTCGCGACCATGCAGAGCAGGTAGCTGAACAGCTTACGCCGGTTGCTGCTTCGGTAAGAATCCTCAACCTACCAGACCTTCAAGACAAAGGTGATGTCTCAGATTGGCTTGAGGCAGGAGGCACAGTTGAGAAGTTGGAAAAACTTGCGGGAGAAGTCGAACCCCTCAAAGAGGCCCCTGGATGCGGTGACTCATCTGAATGGTTGCCGCCAATAGATCTTTATTCTCGTAATCTCACCGAATTTCCGGTCCAGGCCCTTCCCTCCTGGCTGCGAGAATATGTCGAAGCCGAGGCTCATGCGACTCAGACGCCATTGGGTTTGGCGGCCATGCTGATCCTCTCTGTCGTTGTAGCTATAGTGGCTGGAAAAGCTGAATTGGAGATACGAGCAGGGTGGAAGGAGCCCCTCAATATCTACACGGTGACGGTGCTACCGTCCGGGAGTCGGAAGACGACCGTTTTTCGCCACGCGACTGCCCCACTCTATCAGTACGAGAAGGAAGTACAGTCAAGGTTAGCTCCCGAGGTGGCGAGATCGCAGTCCGAGTTCAAGTTGCTCGAACAGACTTGTCGGCAACTAAGAGCCAAGGCTGCGAAAGAGGAGGGGGCGGCAGAGAAAAAGGAATTAAAGCGACTCCTCGACAAAGACGTTGTAAAGCTTAGCCGTTACCAGCTACTTCATTCTCCGGTGCTAGTCGTTGACGACTGCAGCCCCGAGAAGCTGGCAAATCTCTTGGCTCAACAGGGGGGGCGGCTGGCTCTGCTTTCTGCTGAGGGTGACATATTTGAGTTGATGGCTGGTCGCTACTCAAAGGGTCAGCCCAACTTTGGTGTGTTCCTCAAAGGCCATTCGGGAGACCCACTCCGAGTTGACCGGATCAATCGGCCAACTGACGAGGTCTCGAGCCCCGCTCTTACGGTTGGGCTAACTATCCAGCCCGACGTGCTGCACAGTTTGACTCAAAAGCCGGGGTTCCGGGGTCGCGGTCTCTTGGCTCGTTTTCTCTACTCGGTACCCCCAAGCAACATTGGGAAGAGGTTGGTTGGAGCGCCGCCTGTACCCTCAGAAATACGGTCGAGGTTCGAAGGCAAAGTATTGGCTCTGGCAAGACTCTTCGAGCCAGTCGAAACAACCCATGTTCTTAGACTCTCACCGGAAGCGTCAGAAACCCTGAGAGCCTTTGAAGAGAAGGTGGAGGGGCTTCTCGCCGACGGACAAGAGCTGGGGGAGTTGAAAGACTGGGGAGGCAAGCTGGTCGGAGCTGTTGCGAGAATCGCGGGAATTCTGCATTTTGCCTCGAGGGTTGGAGACAAGGATCCGTGGGCTCAGCCAGTCGATGAATCAACTGTTGTGTCTGCGATTCGCATCGGTGTGCATCTCAAAGAGGAGGCACAAACCGCCTTTCAGAGAATGAGAGCCGACCCAGCCGTCGAGGGTGCTCAAAAAGTGTTGAGATGGATTGAGCGAGAGGAAAAGTCGGAGTTCTCAAAACGCGATCTCCACCAGGCGCTTAGAAGCAGCTTTCACCGCGTCGAAGAGTTGGACCGACCCTTGAGAAGGGTCCCACTCTCCACCGCCTGAAGGCGGTGGATTCGACATGCGACTGAAGTCGCCTAAAGACCTCGCTTCGCTCGCAGGCTGACTACTCAGTGACCCGAAAATCGTCGTCTCGGGTCTCGACATCTTGGGTTTCTATATACTCTGCAACCATCGTATCGCTCACATTCCCAGTCGTCGCCACGAAGTACCCTCGTGCCCAAAGATGTCGTCCCCAAAACTCCTTGCGCAACTTGCGGTGATCTTGCAGTAGATGATGCGACGTTTTCCCTTTGATCGCCTGCATCACTCGGCTCGGCGCCAATCTCGGCGGCACATCCAACAACAAATGCACATGATCGGGTCGCACATGCCCCTTCACGATCTCGATATCCAACGATCGGCAAATCTCTCGCGTCAGGTCCCGCACCTCTTTCCCGATCTCTCCTCGCAGAGCCGGCTTGCGGTACTTGGTGATGAACACAAAGTGATATCTCAGCCGATACACTGCATGCGAACTTTTCCGATACTCAGACACCTCCGCAGTGTACCCCCAAGCCTCCTGAAGGCTTCGCCTAAAGGCGAGGGGGTTCACCCATCCCAGAGTGGGACCCTAAGGCTGCTCAAGGAGCATGGATATATCCGTGAGGCCCCCACGGAGAAAACGAACCGACTTGGCCGGCCTCGGAGTCCAGAGTGGCAGGTTAACCCTTTGGTCCTCACTCAAAACCCTCAAAATACTCAAAAACCTGAACACAACCATAGTTCTGAGGATTCTGAGGATTCTGTGCAGGTTATTTCAGTGTCTCAACCAGCAGAAGGGTTTTATTGCTCGGATGAGGAGGAGAGTACTGACACGTCTTTCTCGGACGATGGCGAGCATGGAGAGTCGGGCCCCAGCGATGACGCCCACGGTAACGAGGAGACCAGGACGGTAAGAGGAACCATATGAGTCCGCTCGGTCTGTTGTCATACCTCGAAAGCCAAGGTGTCCAGCTAAGCAGCCACGGAGAATCTATTCATTTTGAGGGCCCGGAGAGCGTGATGACTTCCAAGGTACAGGGAATGCTGCGAGCGCAAAAGTCGGAGCTTATCCAGCTCCTAAGAGCCAGGCACAAGTTCGGTTATACCCGGATTATGCAAGAGATCTGAATCCGAGTGAGATTTGGGTCCAGAAAAAAAGCCGTAGCTCTCTGATATAAAAGGGTTTACATAAAAACAACCCTAAACAGGAGCTACGGCTATGTTGAAAACAGTCTGCCAGAATACCCTGCCATTTCACAGCCACAGAGACATCACAGCTCGTTTTGATGGGGGGAGTCTGACTTCCGACGCAGGATGGTTGTTGTTTGGATCGCTGGATCGGCAACATCGATTGTGCGAGGGCTTCAGTTCGTGTATTGCGGAAAGCCGGGACCGACGCTACATTCGTCATGACCTGTTGAAGTTGATCCGACAACGAGTGTTGCAGATCGTGGCCGGCTACGAAGACTGTAATGACGCCGATACGCTGCGCTCGGATCCGATGCTCAAGACAGTCTGTGATCAGTTGCCCGAGAGCGATCCCGATTTGGCCACCCAGCCGACTTTCTCCCGCTTGGAGAACTCCGTCACCAAGAAGGATCTGATGCGTCTGAGCCGGTGGCTGCTACGCCGTTATGTGCGCTCCCTGAAGAAGAGACGTCCCGCCAAGATCATCCTGGATCTGGACAGTACCGACGACCACACTCACGGCCAACAGGAGTTCGCCTTCTACCACGGGTATTACCGAAACCACATTCTGCATCCTTTGCTGATCTTCGATGCCGCCACGGGAGACCTGGTCTGTGCCGTGTTGAGACCTGGCAACAAGGGGGCTGCCTCTCACATCGTGCCCATTCTGAAGCGCGTCGTGGAGGCCATCCGACAAGCAGTGGGGACGGATGTCGAGATTGAGATTCGGGCCGACAGCGGCTTTGCCACGCCTCGGCTCTACGAGTTCTGTGAAGGTGAAGAGAATCAACTCCAATATGTCATTGGGTTAAGTCGCAACCCTCGCCTGCAGCGAGTGGTCGAGCCCCTGCTGGATTCGACTCGGGAAAGGTTCGTTGAGCGGGAGGAAAAACAGCGTCAGTTTGACGAGTTTCTTTATCGAGCCAACAGCTGGGATCGATCCCGTCGCGTCATTGTCAAAGTGGAGGTCGATCAGCGCGGGATCAATCGTCGCTTTGTGGTCACCAACCGGGACGATCTCTGCTCCCAATCACTTTATGACCACTACACCGACCGAGGGCAGACCGAGAACTTCATCAAGGCCTTTAAGAATCATCTGAGCATGGACCGACTCAGCTGTCATCGATTCCTGGCCAACCAGTTTCGACTCCTCCTGCATGCACTGGCTTACCAGATGTTCGTGCGCCTGCGCGACTATCTGCACGGAACCCCCTGGCACAAGCTCGAAATCGAAACCTTACGTCGTCGTGTCCTCAAGATCGGGGCCCGGATCCGACAAACCACTCGACGCATCTGGGTCCATCTTTCCTCAGCCTTTCCCGAACAACCCCTCTTTCACCTCGTCTTGAGTCGCCTGAACTCCAGCTAGCTTCTCCCAGTTCCCCGAAAAACCGCTTCCGACACTCATCCAGGCCCAGATCTGTCTGAAATTCACTCCCCCAACCACTCAAACGCCTCGCCAACCGATATTCTTCGCAAATCCGCCTGTCACAACTGCCCGCTTCCGAGTTGGGCCACTTCTCGAGCCCTTTTTCAACAGCGGATTACGGTTCTTGCATAATCCGGGTTATAGGGGCGCAGCCCTCTTTCCGCTCATCGGGCACAAGGTCGTCACATCCCAGGGGCCTGGCGAATTGCTCAGTGTGTTCCGGCATCACTGCCGGGTCGAACTTGAGAGAGACGGGAATCCAGTGGTCCTGTGCCGACCTGCTGACCTTATTTCTATGGCTGTGGGCGAATTGACGGAGAAACTAGCGGCATGGTCACCACTGGCATCTATCGATGATCAACAATGGGATAAACGAAGTGGAATTACATACAACACTCTGTGGGAAAGGGCCTGGGTTGACCATCAAGAACGTGAGCTTACTTAGCGTCAACCGTTTTTTCGATGTCGATGAAGCTTTTCTTTTTCTTATTTCAAGCTGATGGGATTGGAATCTTCCTCAGGCCAGAAGATAATGAAGGTCGAGGAGGTTGCTCAGTTGTTCCGCAAGAGCCCAAGTTGGGTCTACAAGAACTGGCGGGAACTGGGCGCTGTGAAGCTCGGGGGGTCTCTCTTCTTCCCCAGAAAGGAGAACCTCTATGAGCGTCTACTTAATAAAGAAAAAGGGGTGGCGTTACGACTTCCACCTCAAGGGCCTGCGTCACACCAAAGGCTTCTACAAGACCAAGACGGAAGCCAAGCAGGCCGAAGCCAACCAACGAAAGGAGGTATTAGAACCACCTCGGCAGGAGCAAGGCACCCCAACCGACATGGCCTTCTTGGCTCTGGTGAACCGGCGACTTGACCATGTCAAAGCGTACAACTCAGAAAGGCACTATAAGGACAACACGTACATGGCCAAACGCTGGGTCAGGCGATGGGGAAGGCTGAATAGTGGGGACATCCCACAGGATATGATCCAGGGATTCGTTCTTCAGAGAACCAAGGTTTCAGCGAACACGGCGAACAAGGAAATTCGCTATCTGAGAGCTACATTCAACTTTGGCATCAAGAAGAACTGGATCTCAGCGAATCCCACGAAAGGCATCGACTTTCTGCCGACCGAGAAGAAGTTGCGATTCATTCCCGACCCCAAGGACGTGGAAAGACTCATCCGTGAGGCTGAGACTGACCCGTGGTTGAAGGCCAGGTTCCTCGATACCTCTGATTATCTGTGGACACTGAGGGAAACCTTAGGGCGTATGAGCGAGATTAACCAACTGACTTGGGACGATGTTCATCTCAGTCAGCGGTATGTTGTCCTTTACACCCGCAAGAAGCGAGGAGGGAATCTGTCACCACGCAAGGTGGCGATGACCGACAAACTCTTCCATGTGCTCTTGAAGCGGTTTGGAGAGCGGGATCTCTCAAAGCCTTGGGTCTTCTGGCATCCAGCAACTGGGAAACCATACAAGGACCGTAAGAAGTTCATGAAGAGGCTGTGTGAGAATGCCGGGATTCCCTACTTCCGATTCCACTCCCTCCGCCATTCAGGTGCCTCAGTAATGGACCAGGCCAATATCCCTCTCGGTTCGATCCAACGCATTCTGGGTCACGAGAACCGGAAGACCACGGAGATCTATCTTCACGGACTGGGTGAATCGGATCGTCGAGCGATGGAGATTTACGAAGAATCTCGAACTTTTTCACACACCAATTCACACACCTTGGTGGATTTCCCGGGAACTAAGTCAGCATAGGAAATGGGCAAGCCATTGAAAATACTGGGGTTAATATGGCACGCCCGGCAGGATTTGAACCTGCGACCTACGGATTAGAAGTCCGTTGCTCTATCCAGCTGAGCTACGGGCGCACCAAAGAGGAGACTAAAATTTAACATGGAATCGGAGTCACTGCTCCAGGAACTGCACTTCTGCACAGCGACCTTGCGAGATCGGAATATTGCCTACGGCAACGCGAACGCTACGTAGGCGCCGTCGATCTTGACTTCGGTGTCCCGCGTGAGCCCGACTTGGCCGGAAGCGCAAAAGATGACATATTGCCGCCCGTGCCACTCATACACGGCCGGAATGCTCTGAACTGCAGCGCCGACTTCCCGCTCCCACAGAATCTTGCCACTGTACACGTCGAAGGCCCGAACCTTCCTGTCCCGCGTTCCAACAAAGAGCAGCCCGCCGGCCGAGACGACAGGCCCTTCGTGGTCTTTGCTTGTAGGCTTCGTGACCTGGGGGCGTCGCTCCCCAGATTCAGTGAATCGTGCTTTGCCCGGGAGCGGGCATGTCGGCAGTGATGATGTTGCGGTTGATGTAGTTGTCGAGATTGATCACGTAAGTGTCCGGAGAATCGAGTAGCACCGGTGAATGGGTTGCTGCGATGATCCGGAACTTCTTTTCATCAACGAGTTCCATCAGCATTTTCAGGATGCGCCGTTGATTCGAGGCGGAAAGAGCCATTTCGGGCTCGTCCAGGAGCAATACGGTTCCATCGGGCAGACTGGGGAAGGACTGCTGGAAGAGACTCAGCATGATCTGGCCATGGCTTGCGGTTGCCAAGAACTCACGCATCTCAGGATTGTCGTCGAACAACTCGACCTGTTTGCGCGGGTTGTGCTGTTCGGCATCAAAGAGAAAGACCTGGCCCAGGTCGTTCGGTTTCTGCAGCACGCGGTATGAGAAATTGTCGATTTCCTCTTCGCTGAGGGAATAGTAGAGCGAATGGAGAAGGGTCGATTTCCCGGACCCGTTTTCTCCCGAAAGCATGATCAGGGGGTGAGACAGGTCGATCACCATGGGCATGTGGAAGTTCAAATTCATGAAGATCGGGTGAGCCAGTATCTTGAGAATCATCATTTAGTCTCCGCAACGCTAAAGCAGGTATTGTCCCGATCCCGTGCCCCTGGTGTCAACGCTGAGGAACCGAGGTGTGGATGATGTCGATCAGATGCTCCATCCCCAGAGCATAGGGCTTCGATTCACCCTTGTTGAGGTCTACTTGCAGGATCGCCCCATGGGCCCCGATCTCGCGACAGGCTTCAACCAGAGGGCGAATCCGGTGGGCCCGCGTGACGCACTGGGTGGGGTCGACCAGCACTGGCAGATGGGTCCTGTCGTTGAGAGCCATAATGGCTCCCAGATCGAGGGTGGTCCGGGAGACGCTTTCGAAGGTTCGAATCCCGCGTTCGCAAAGAACAACGTCCTGATTCCCCCGTTCCAGGATGGTCTCCGCAGAAACAAGCAGTTCTCTCAACGTGGCACTGATACCCCGCTTCAAAACAACGGGTACCGAGACGCGCCCCACCGCTTCCAGCAGGCTGGTGTTCTGCATATTCTGAGAAGAGATTACAAACAGATCCACAAGCGAAGAGAGGGGCCCCACCTGTTCTGGAGCCTGGGCCAGGCAAGCTACCGGAAGTTGATGCTCGCTTGTCACATTCTTGAACTGGCGGAACTGTTCCAGGTCGAATCGCCCCGAACCGGGTTCCTGAAGCGCCAGCAGGAGGGCGTTTCCTCGAGCTCCAGCCAGCCGGGCCACCTGCTCGACCTTCTCCGGTGCTGACGTCAGTCCCAGACCCACGATCAGGACGAACTCCTGACCGCCCACAAGTACCGCACCCAGTGAAATCTGCTTGGTTTCGCGGGCGCGGGCAGGTGGCCCATCTCTACTGGGAGTCTCGACTCGATGAACAAATTCAGGGCCGGCGGGTTCGGCTGGCGACACCCCGTGATCGGAGATTTCGGCTCGAGAGGTTGTCGCGAGATCTCCGCTTGGGAAGCATCCTAGCACTCGCAGCAGTCTGGCCCGGGAGCGGACATCGTCCAGAGCCCTGATCACGCGCTCTTCTTTGACGTTGCCCTCCATCTCCAGATGGAACTGATACTGCCAGGGTGTACCCCTTTGCGGCCTCGACTCCAGCTTGGTCAGGTTGACTCCTTGAGCGGCCAGTGCCGCCAGGGCAGCCACCAGGGCGCCCTCGGTGTGGTCCGTTACCAGCTGCACAGAAGTCTTCGCCGGAATTCGAAGATCCACATCAACGGGCTCACGGGAGATCACCCAGAAGCGGGTGTAGTTCTCGGGATGGTCTGAAATCCCCTCGCGTAGCACGGACAATTCGTACAGTTCAGCAGCCTCAGCGCTGGCGATGGCTGCATGCTTCGGGTCTCCGTCCTGTTTCACTTTTCGCACCGCTTCGGCCGAGTCGATATAGCTCTCGTAGCGGGCGTTGGGAAGCCCCTTGATGAACCCACGGCACTGTTGCAGGGCTACGGGGTGGGAAAAGATGGCCAAAATCTGTTCCAGGGGCGTCTCCGCAAGCCCGATCAGGCAGTGTTCGATTCTGAGGTACTCTTCGCCAACCACGTGAAGCCGGCTCTCGGTCAGCAGATCGTAGACCTCATGGATGCTTCCCGCCAGGACATTCTCTATGGGGAGAACGGCCAGATCGACATGCCCTTCCTCCAGTGCATCAACCGCCTCCGAGAAGCTCCCATACCCGATCGCCTCGATCTCCCGTTCGAAGTGTTTTCGACAGGCCAGCCAGGAGTAGGCACCTTTTGTTCCCTGAAAGGCTACCGTTCGAACCCTCTTCAGATCGGGATTCAGATGCCGGTGAACTCTTCGAGTCTGCACCTCCCTTGAATGGTTGATGACTTCTTTGAGAACGCGTTCTGCCAGGATCGGATCCAGGTCTTTCTGATCGGCCAGCTGGGCCACTTTAGTCAGGAGTTCGGTCTCCCGAGCCGAGTCGAAGAGGGGAAGACCCCGAGACGCTTTCTCCTGAAGAATCTCATCCACCACCTTCATCCGCTGGGCCAGGGCTTCCAGCAGCTCGCGGTCTGCTTCATCAATCCGTTTGCGAAGAGAATCCAACTGTTCCGACATGACAATCGCTCCAAACCGTGGCAGCAAAAAAAAAGCCCACCGGATCAAGCGTCCCGGTGGGCTCGTGACATTCGCTGCCGTTCACTCTACGGCGACCCGGATGCAGCGCACACAGCCCTCTTGTCGAGGCTAAAAAAACACGAAAATGCGCCGCTTTCTCGAGTCAACATGTGATGAAACAGATTAAAGTCTTTCTCACCCCCCGGTCAAGTGAATTATGGCCACCGGGCCTGGAACCCACAGGATCCCGGCATGGCGCTAGAATAGTCATCCGATGAAAATCCTGGCAGACTCCAGAATCACACATGCGGCCGAAGCCTTCTCTCAGTTTGGGGAGGTCAGCCTTTTCGAACTGCCTCTGGATCCCGAACTGACTCGGGATGTTGACATTCTGGTGCTGCGTACCGATCTGAGAATTGACGCAGATCTGCTACGTCTTTGCAGCCCCACATTTGTCGGTTGCCCGGCTGCGGGCACGGACCATGTGGATTTCGAGTACCTGCGAGAAAGAGGCATCGCATTTGCGCATGCCCCCGGCTGCAATTCTGACTCGGTCCGGGACTACGTGATGGCTGCCTTGCTGCGGCTGGCCAGCCGGGAAGGGCTAACCCTGAGCGAGCTGACTCTGGGAGTCGTCGGGGTGGGCAGGATAGGCGCGAAAGTGGCCGCCGCCGCGTCTGCCCTGGGTCTGAGAGTCCTTCTCAATGATCCTCCCAGGGCCCACCAGGAGCCCGACTTTCGTTCGCTACTGTTGGACGAGCTGGTGGAGGCAGATTTCCTCAGCCTGCATGTTCCACTGGTTCTTGAGGGTGAGGATCCGACTCATCATCTTTTTGATCGAGAGCAGCTCAGCAAGATCAAAAACGGTACGGTCCTGATCAATGCGTCCCGCGGGGCCGTGGTCGACGGTGCAGCCCTCAAGGTGGAATTGCAGGAAGAGCGCCTGAAGGCGGTTCTCGACGTGTGGGAAAACGAGCCGAGCATCGATTACGAGTTGCTGGAGCTGGTTCAGATCGGGACCCCGCATGTTGGCGGCCAGTCGCTCGAGGCGAGAGAGCGGGGAACGGAAGTCATTTTCCAGGCTTGTTGCCGACACCTGGGAGTCCATCCGGGCTGGTCCTCTCCCGGATCGTCTCAACCCCGGAGACTCGTCCTGCGGGAGAAGCAGAGACGTCGAGAAGAAGCACTGCACAGTCTAGTTCGAGAGGCCTACGACATCGAAGCGGACGATCGAATGTTTCGCGAACTCCTGCAGGTCCCTGCCCAAGAGCGAGTCGAACGGTTCCATCGGCTCAGGCGCACCTACCGAAGGCACGAGTTGTCGGCGTTCTCGGTGGAGCTCTCCGCAGGAAGCCCTCTGGAGGGACCCTGTCGGGCGCTGGGCTTTCGAGTTGATTGGGAGCAAGATTGATCCACTTTCGGCTTTTGGTATAGTCTGCAACCGAAGCGAAAAGCAACGATAAATGAATGGAGAAGGGAATGACCAAGGTCAACCGTCGCAGTTTCATTAGCTCCGCAACCGTGGCCTCCGGAGTGGTGGCCGGCACAGCCGGCAGCGCTAAGGCCGCATCGGTTCGGAGTGGGACTCGGGGAGTCTCAGCCAATAGCAAGATTCATGTGGGCCTAATCGGCTGTGGGGGCATGGGACGCTACAATTTGAGAGATTTCCTGAGAGTCAAGGAGGTCGAGTGCTTGGCCCTGGCCGATGTGGATACCGAGCATAGCCAGGAAGCCGCCGAGACCGTCCAGGAACAACGCCAGCACCCCCCCGATACCTACCAGGACTTCCGTCACCTTCTGGACAGGGATGACCTCGATGTCGTGATCGTGGCAACGCCTGATCACTGGCACGCCCTTCCCACCATCATGGCCTGCCAGTCCGGCAAGGACGTCTACTGTGAAAAGCCGCTTGCCACCTCTATAGAAGAAGGTCGGGCTATGGTCAATGCAGCCCGGAAGTACGACCGCGTGGTCCAGATTGGGACCCAGCAGCGCAGTTCACAACACTTTCGGGAAGCTGTGGAGTTCGTGCGTTCGGGTCAACTCGGCACCATCCGCACCGTCCGAGCCTGGGCCTACCTGGACTGGAAAGGAGCCCTCGGCCATCCGGTTGACACCAGTCCTCCCGATTCCGTCGACTACGATTTCTGGCTAGGGCCCGCCACCAAACGACCCTTCAATACGGCCAGATTCCACTGGAACTTCCGCTGGTTCTGGGACTACTCCGGGGGTCTCATGACCGACTGGGGCGCCCACATGGTAGACATCGGGGTGTGGGCCATGGGGGAAGAGCCGATCGGCGCTATGGCCGTCGGTGGGAAGTACGGCTATCCGGAGGACATCATGGAGACTCCGGACACGCAGGTCTCGGTCGTTAAGTTTCCGTCTTTTTCGCTGACCTGGGAACATCAGCTGGGTTGCGGAGTTGGTCCCTGGCAGCGTGAGCACGGAGTTGAATTCCACGGAAACAACGGAATTCTGATCGTGGATCGCCAGGGCTGGGAGATTCACTCCGAGACCGATTCCCTGGACAGAAAGCCGCGCGAGTTCCGTATGATGGCCATGCCTCGGCGGAGCGGGTCCCGAGACTTCCATTTTGACCATGTCCGCAACTTCCTCGATTGCGTAGAATCTCGAGAGACACCGAGTGCCGACGTGGGAATCCACCACCGGGCAGTGAACGCCTGCCATCTGGCCAACATCGCCGCTCGACTCGAGAGCTACGTCTCATGGGACCCGGCTACGGAGAAGATCGGGGGCGACGAAAGGGCCCGATCACTGGTGGGACGCAAGTACCGGGCTCCCTGGAAGCTGCCCAGGGTCTAAGGGACGTTCCAAGTTTTATGTTCCACGTTGCACGTCGGGGCATCCATGGATAGGTACGGAGTCGTCGGCGCCGGCCGGCAGGGGACAGCAACTGCTTACGACATTGCACGCTTTTCCCCCGAGAGCCGGATCGAACTGGCCGATTCCGACCAGGAAGCTGCCAGGCTGGCAGCTGACCGCATCAATGGGCTTCTTGGCGAGTCGAGAGTGGCTCCCAGGGGCCTCCAGGTAGAACGCCTCGAGGAGGTCCGTTCTTTCTTGAAAGGGCTCGATGTGTGTGCCAGCGCCGTACCCTATCGGCTGAATCTGGCTCTGGCACGAGAGGCCGTGGCCGGTGGAGTTTCGTTTTGCGATCTGGGCGGAGATGCAGACATCGTAGGGCAGGAACTGGATTTGGATCTGCAGGCAGTGGAGAACGGAGTCTCCGTTGTTCCCGACTGCGGAGTTGGACCCGGCATGATCTCCAATCTGGCTCTGCTGGCCTTCGAACAGTTTGATCAGGCGGAGGAGATCCTGATCTACGACGGTGGGCTTCCCGAGAACCCACAACCTCCATTTCGATACCGATGCTTCTTCAACCTGGAAGGGCTGACCAATGAGTATGACGGTGACGCCCTTTATCTGGACCAGGGGCAGGCGGTTCGCGTGCCCTGCTTTGCCGGGAAAGAGTTCGAGCTGGTGGAAGTCCCCGAGCTTGGCGAGCTCGAAGCCTTCACCACCTCGGGTGGGCTGACCACACTGGTTCGTACTCTGGGGGGAAAGGTCCTCACACTCAAGAACAAGACCCTGCGCTACCCAGGACACTACGCACTCTTCAAGGGGCTGAGGGATCTTGGAATGCTGGGTCTGGAACCGCTGAATTTGGCCTCCGGGGAAGCGGTTCCAAGAGATCTGCTGCACAAACTCCTCTCAGATCATATTTTGCCCGATCCGGGGGAACGGGATCTCATGGTGATTCATGTGCGGGCTGTGGGTCTGAAGGATGGTTCCCGCAAGGAAGTCCGGGTGGACGTCCTGGACCGTTTCGATGCGGCCACCGATTTCGCTGCCATGGAACGAACGACCGGTTTTCACATGGCCATCGTGGCTCAATCGCTGGGCCTGGGAAATGTTCCGGTCGGCGCGATTCCTCCGGAACTGGCCGTCACACCGACAGAGATGGTCCGCGAACTGGGGAAACGCGACATTCAAGTGAAGATGTCCTGGGCCGCATCGGCCTAGGAGACCCCTGTGTGGTTTGATCAGTCCGGCGCAGACTCAGGCAGTGCAAACGCGACGTAGAGATCCGCGGGCGTCGTCCCTGACTTTCCTCCACCCCCCGCCGCCACAACAACAAACTGCCGGCCGTTCACCATGTAAGTGGCAGGGGTGGCATTGGCACCGGCTTCCAGCTGATGCTCCCATAGTTTCTCCCCGCTTCGGCGGTCAAAAGCCCGAAAGCGGAGATCCCGCGTGGCTCCGATGAAGATGATCTCTCCCGCGGTGACCAGTGGGCCTCCAATGTTGAAAGTACCGGTGTCCGGGTATCCCCGCTTTTCCAGTTCAGGATAGGTCCCCAGCGGAACTTGCCATACAATCTCTCCGCGATTCAGGTCGATTGCATTCAGGGTGCCCCAGGGACGCCGTGAAATCGGAAACCCCTCCGGGTCGAAGACTTCTTGATGGCCGGTGGCCACAAAAGGTATGGAATGTGATGCCCCCTCTCGGGCAGGGCGCATGAAGATCATCTCGGGCTCATTGCTGGCATTGACATAGAGGACGCCGGTTCGCGGATCAACCGCCGCTCCACCCCAGTCCGTGCCTCCATTGAACTGGGGGGACTCGATGGCGCCCTTCAGGGAGGGCGGGTCGAAGAGCCTGGACGGGCCGTATTTCTTCAGGTAGTTCTCGCGCACATAAGCAGCTGCTTCCGGGTTCAGATCGGTGATGTCGTCTTCGTCAAAACCCTGCACGGCGTAGGGGGGAGGTCGAGTGGGGAAGGGCTGCGTCGGCCAGGTCTTCTCGCCCGCCAGGGTGCTCTGTACAACCGGGCGTTCCTCTACCGGAAAGAGCGGCTCTCCGGTCTCCCGATCCAATAGAAACAGATGACCCATCTTGGTGACCTGGACAACGGCATCGATCCTCTGGCCGTTCTGGGTCACCGTCACCAGATTGGGAGGGCAGGGCAGATCAAAGTCCCACAGATCGTGATGAACCGTCTGGAAGTGCCAGAGTCGTTCTCCCGTGGAGGCGTGAAGAGCCAGGATCGAATCAGAGAAGAGGTTTTGGCCTTCTCGATCGCCTCCATAGTGGTCGTAGCTGGGTGACCCGGTGGCGGCGAACACGAGCCCGCGCTCCTGGTCCAGGCTCAGGCCTCCCCAGTCGTTGGCGCCTCCGGCCCGCTGCCAGGCATCCGCTGGCCACGTGTCGTGGCCGGTCTCCTGCGGATGGGGAATGGTATGGAAGATCCAGACCCGCTCTCCGCTTCTCACATCGTACGCCCGGATGTGTCCCGGCGCTGCCGGTCCGGGACCTTCGCCAACGGTGGATCCGAGGATGAGAAGGTCTTTGTATAGGATGCCGGGAGAAGTGGCTCGCACGGTGAGATTCCCAATTTCACGATCCAGTCCCTGCCGCAGGTTGACAACACCGCCCCGGCCGAAAGATTCAATCAGGGAGCCGTCAACGGCATTGAGGGCGTAAAGGTGGTTTTCCAGGGTAAAGAGAATCCTGGCTTCAGAGTCGTCGCTCCAGTAAACGACGCCCCGGTTGACTCGCGCCCACCGGGCCAGGTCCCGGGGAGCCCCGTGGAAATAGGGATCAAACCTCCACAGGATGTCTCCGCTGGCGGCATCGAGGGCAAAGACTCGAACCATGGGTGAAGTGAGATACATGGTCCCATTCACCACGATGGGATTGCACTCGATAGTGTAGAGATCTTCATCCCCCGACTGGAAGGTCCAGGCGACCTCCAGACGGCTGACATTGGAGCGATTGATCTGCTCGAGGGGGGAGTAGCTGCTCGAGGCCGGGTCCGCCTTGTAAACGGGCCAGTCCCGGTTCACAGAAGGGCTTTCCACCCGACATCCGCCAGCCAGCCCCAGGAGAGGAGCCAAAAGGAGCGACGTGAACCGGCCCATCCGAAGCTGTGAAAGACTAAGACTACTCACTTTGCAAGTATGCCACGGGAAAAGAGGCACCAGGAATCCTAGACATCGACCGGTTTCGCTTCCCCCCAGCACCCCAACATTCTTCTGAGTAGCACCATTTCTCCCAGGTGGTAGGAATTGTGGTCGGCGATGAGAAGAGCTTCGCGCAGGAGGGTCTGGCCAGTACTGTGGGGGAACGGAGCGATGAGATCCTGGTCCGGGTCGGTGACGAGATCCACCATCTCGAGGAGGTCCGTCTCGAAACGGGCGCAGCTTCCTGCCCAGGAAAGCTCACCCGGGGGTATTGCCGTCTCCGGCCAGTAGCCTTCCGGGAAGCTGGGAGACAAATGCCCCGGGTCACGGCTAAACTCCAGAATGTCCCACTGTGCGATGCGCAGGTGCTCGAGGACTTCCCAGGGGGTGTGCTCCGCACCTTCCGGCCGGGTACCCTGGAGGTCGAAAGGAACGCCTGACAGGATTTCCTCAAACTGGACGTGGGCCAGCCGCCCGATGAGGAGTTTCTTGAGGTCTTTTCGCAGTGACTGATCGATTGTCATTTGGCCTCCTTTGGCCAGAAAACTGTGGGTGCAAAGCCTGGGGAGGCGCCTTGAGGCGCGACCCAAACCCGATCAAGTCTAAACTTCGACGTGCAAGGGGAAAAGTCTTAGCTATAATTCCTTGCAAGCCGAACCGATGATTGGAGCGGCAACGAGAAGGTAGCGGAATCTATGGAACATACCTATCACGATCTGAAGGAAATGACTGTTGCACAATTGCGTGAGGTGGCTTCGGGGCTGGAGCACGAGGCCGTGCAAGGCCATACGCAGTTGAACAAGGAGCATCTGCTGCTGGCTGTTTGCCAGGCTTTGAGCATTGATCCTCATGAGCACCACGAGGCGGTGGGCATTGACAAGGCCAGTATCAAAGCCGACATTCGCAAGCTCAAAGTGGATCGGCAGGCGGCTCTGGAGGCCAAGAACCACCAGGAGCTCAAGAAGATCCGGCGCGAGATTAGAGGGCTCAAGAGAAAGATCCGTAAGGCGCTGGTCTAAGGTCACTCTGACCGGTCAGCTCTTTGACTAACCTTGCCCTGTCCATTCGGGTGTTTTATCTTTCGTACAATGGTGGGCTCCGAGCGACATGTGCCCGGGTGGCGAAATTGGTAGACGCACAGGACTTAAAATCCTGGGGGCCTTAGGCCCGTGTGGGTTCGAGTCCCACCCTGGGCACTTTAGAATCAACGACTTACGAAGATAGCCTTGTTCTTCACAAACCCAAACTCGGCGTTTTGTAACCAAAAATGTAACCGCGCCAACCCTACTCCACCCTATCCCAGCCAACTCCACTCAAGATAAGCGGGAATTTTGATTGCCTTTCCACCTTCCGCACTACGGGGGACATTGCGTGCTGCCTGGCAGATGGGCCAGATGGAAACGGAGGACTACCCAGAGGGCCGTATCAATGGACAATGTGAAGGGCGAGACCCTTCCCGCTGGCCGGGCATGTCTCAGCGACCACTACGGCCCGGTATGACCGCAGGGGTGAGAAGGCCGGTCAGAGATTGTCCTGAGGGTGATCTGGAACAGGTCACGAATCTCTCTCACAGCCCGCAGGATACGAGGCCTGGACCTCCGCCTCAAGATCTGCGTAAGTCACTGCTGCACAAGGTGGACGGGATTTTTCGGGGGGGACAGGGGTGACAAGAGACCGCTTGACCCGACCACCAAAAGCCGGGTATTCTTAGAGTGCTTCTTTGGTGCGAGGTCTCCTGAAGAAGCTTGAAAAACAGACTAGAAGACCTGGACTGTCTCACCCTAGCGAAAACACCCAACAAAACTAAGAGCAGCCGGATTGCGGGCACCGAAGTGCCTGTTCCCCGTATTTCTGTCCCGTTTTTGGGGAAAGTATTGCGAATGGATGAGTCGGTCCATGCTCAGATGATTCTTAAAGGCCTTGATGAAGTTCTCGGTCTGCCCTCGGTCGGTGTAGTGGTCATAAAGTGATTGGGAGCAGAGATCGTCCCGGTTGGTGACCACAAAGCGACGATTGATCCCGCGCTGATCGACCTCCACTTTGACAATGACGCGACGGGATCGATCCCAGCTGTTGGCTCGATAAAGAAACTCGTCAAACTGACGCTGTTTTTCCTCCCGCTCAACGAACCTTTCCCGAGTCGAATCCAGCAGGGGCTCGACCACTCGCTGCAGGCGAGGGTTGCGACTTAACCCAATGACATATTGGAGTTGATTCTCTTCACCTTCACAGAACTCGTAGAGCCGAGGCGTGGCAAAGCCGCTGTCGGCCCGAATCTCAATCTCGACATCCGTCCCCACTGCTTGTCGGATGGCCTCCACGACTCGCTTCAGAATGGGCACGATGTGAGAGGCAGCCCCCTTGTTGCCAGGTCTCAACACGACACACACCAGGTCGCCCGTGTCGGCATCGAAGATCAGCAAAGGATGCAGAATGTGGTTTCGGTAATACCCATGGTAGAAGGAGAACTCCTGCTGACCGTGAGTGTGGTCGTCGGTACTGTCCAGATCCAGGATGATCTTGCTGGGACGTCTCTTCTTCAGGGAGCGCACATAACGGCGTAGCAGCCACCGGCTCAGACGCATCAGATCCTTCTTGGTGACGGAGTTCTCCAAGCGGGAGAAAGTCGGCTGGGTGGCCAAATCGGGATCGCTCTCGGGCAACTGATCACAGACTGTCTTGAGCATCGGATCGGAGCGCAGCGTATCGGCGTCATTACAGTCTTCGTAGCCGGCCACGATCTGCAAGACTCGTTGTCGAATCAACTTCAACAGGTCATGACGAACGTAGCGTCGGTCCCGGCTTTCCGAAATACACGAACTGAAGCCCTCGCACAACCGATGTTGCCGATCCAGGGATCCAAACAACAACCATCCTGCGTCGGAAGTCAGACTCCCCCCATCAAAACGCGCCGTGATCTTTCGGTGGCTGTGAAATAGCAGGGTATTCTGGCAGACTGCTTTCAACATTGCCGTAGCTCCTGTTTAGGGTCGTTGTTTATGTAAACCCTTTTATATCAGAGAGCTACGGCCTTTTTTCTGGGCCCAAATCTCACTCGGATTCAGATCTCTTGCATAATCCGGGCTAGCCCGGATTATGCAAGAACCGTAATCCGCTGTTGAAAAAGGGCTCGAGAAGTGGCCCAACTCGGAAGCGGGCAGTTGTGACAGGCGGATTTGCGAAGAATATCGGTTGGCGAGGCGTTTGAGTGGTTGGGGGAGTGAATTTCAGACAGATCTGGGCCTGGATGAGTGTCGGAAGCGGTTTTTCGGGGAACTGGGAGAAGCTAGCTGGAGTTCAGGCGACTCAAGACGAGGTGAAAGAGGGGTTGTTCGGGAAAGGCTGAGGAAAGATGGACCCAGATGCGTCGAGTGGTTTGTCGGATCCGGGCCCCGATCTTGAGGACACGACGACGTAAGGTTTCGATTTCGAGCTTGTGCCAGGGGGTTCCGTGCAGATAGTCGCGCAGGCGCACGAACATCTGGTAAGCCAGTGCATGCAGGAGGAGTCGAAACTGGTTGGCCAGGAATCGATGACAGCTGAGTCGGTCCATGCTCAGATGATTCTTAAAGGCCTTGATGAAGTTCTCGGTCTGCCCTCGGTCGGTGTAGTGGTCATAAAGTGATTGGGAGCAGAGATCGTCCCGGTTGGTGACCACAAAGCGACGATTGATCCCGCGCTGATCGACCTCCACTTTGACAATGACGCGACGGGATCGATCCCAGCTGTTGGCTCGATAAAGAAACTCGTCAAACTGACGCTGTTTTTCCTCCCGCTCAACGAACCTTTCCCGAGTCGAATCCAGCAGGGGCTCGACCACTCGCTGCAGGCGAGGGTTGCGACTTAACCCAATGACATATTGGAGTTGATTCTCTTCACCTTCACAGAACTCGTAGAGCCGAGGCGTGGCAAAGCCGCTGTCGGCCCGAATCTCAATCTCGACATCCGTCCCCACTGCTTGTCGGATGGCCTCCACGACGCGCTTCAGAATGGGCACGATGTGAGAGGCAGCCCCCTTGTTGCCAGGTCTCAACACGGCACAGACCAGGTCTCCCGTGGCGGCATCGAAGATCAGCAAAGGATGCAGAATGTGGTTTCGGTAATACCCGTGGTAGAAGGCGAACTCCTGTTGGCCGTGAGTGTGGTCGTCGGTACTGTCCAGATCCAGGATGATCTTGGCGGGACGTCTCTTCTTCAGGGAGCGCACATAACGGCGTAGCAGCCACCGGCTCAGACGCATCAGATCCTTCTTGGTGACGGAGTTCTCCAAGCGGGAGAAAGTCGGCTGGGTGGCCAAATCGGGATCGCTCTCGGGCAACTGATCACAGACTGTCTTGAGCATCGGATCCGAGCGCAGCGTATCGGCGTCATTACAGTCTTCGTAGCCGGCCACGATCTGCAACACTCGTTGTCGGATCAACTTCAACAGGTCATGACGAATGTAGCGTCGGTCCCGGCTTTCCGCAATACACGAACTGAAGCCCTCGCACAATCGATGTTGCCGATCCAGCGATCCAAACAACAACCATCCTGCGTCGGAAGTCAGACTCCCCCCATCAAAACGAGCTGTGATGTCTCTGTGGCTGTGAAATGGCAGGGTATTCTGGCAGACTGTTTTCAACATAGCCGTAGCTCCTGTTTAGGGTTGTTTTTATGTAAACCCTTTTATATCAGAGAGCTACGGCTTTTTTTCTGGACCCAAATCTCACTCGGATTCAGATCTCTTGCATAATCCGGGCTAGGGAGCTTCGGGCGAGGGATCCGGGGGGAGAAAGCCCTGGGAGTGATCATCGGGGAAGAAGCGAAGACCTATCCGTTCAAGCAGCTCAAGAAAATCAAGGAGTTCCCCCTCGAGGACCAGGTGGGGAACCAGACCGTATTGATTTACTTTGAGCAAAAGACAAAGAAAGCCTGGGCTACGGACGCAGCTGGAGCGCATGTGGAATCTTTCGTCACCTACCTCTGGGCCTGGAAGAGTTTTTACTTCACCGATATCTTTAAGTTCAAATAGGAAGGCAAACCAGCTGCTGAGATCGTCTGCGCCCGGTGGGGGCCGGCAGTTCTCCAGCTGCCGGGGCCACTTAGACTCGCGCTGGCTCGAGCGAAAGAGTGGACCCCGCCTGAGTGGCGGGCAATGCGGGATGCCCATCTACGAGAAATACGGAGACTCGGTCGCTATGAATGGCGCGCCTCAAGTGGTTGCACCCGTCAAAGCCTTGCAGAGAACGCGGTGTCGAGGTTCAAGGGCATGTTCGGATCCAACCTATCGGCCCGACGATTCGACAATCAACGGGTCGAGGCCATTATCAAGTGTGAGGTGCTGAATCGGCTGACAACTCGGGGCATGCCTGAGTCGGTGCGAATTCAGTAGCAGTCACATACAAAGCCCGAAATTCGCGAGGTGATTGGAATTGTGCAACAACGCCCCTGTTTCCCTTCGCCCCGAAATGGCACTAATATTGCCGACGATGGCTTACCTGTCACAAGACACTGGAGGACGTGCCCCGTGACTACCTCCGGGCCAAAAGGAAGAGCAGCCCTCGACTCACAGGCCCTCCAGGTAAACCTGCAGCGGACAGCCGTGGATGTCGTCATCCCGGAAGAGCAGCGCCTGCTGCTGGAGGCGACTTCGGACTTCTTTGGCATCCAAAAGGAGACTGAAAAGCTCCTCCGGGAAATCAACCACCCCTTCGTGGGTTGGACCCAGACTCTGAACGATCTCCATCGCCGCGCCATGTCCGATTTCTATTATTACAATGCTCATCCGTCGGGTGCCGCGGCAATCGGGATCTATCATTCGCTCTACGAAAAGATCGTCGAGCAAGCCATTCCCCTGTCTCTCCGGAAGGCGGCGGTGGGGCGTTGGCTGTCTTATCTCGAGAGAATAGTGAAGTCTTCCGGAGAACATCTCCACCGGAACCTGACACCAGTCGGTGAGGCTCTTTCCCGCATCCGCGAGATCTTTCGTGTCCACCGTGAGCATGCCTCACCCGCGGGTTTTCAGCTCAAGCGCGTCACCGAAACTGTGCTGGAGGCGGCGGCGGCGGGGCCCGTCGACTCTTGCCTCGAGTTGTCCGTCGGTCTGCTCTGCGACTCGCTCGATCAGTGCTATGCGGACTGGCTCGGTCGCGAGGATCCTGTGAATTGGCTTCGCGACAGTCGCATCGGGGATCCGACGAGGGGGGAAAGCGTGCCCGAGCGGGTCATCGCCATCTCCCACCAGGACTTGAAAAAGTGCCGGACGGATCTCGTGGTTCACGCACAGGACTCGGTCCGAAATTGCGCGAGGGCGCTGTTGTCTCTGCCCGACCAGCAGCAGATTGCCCGCGCCTATCTGGCGGCTGCTTCGGCTGCCGAGTCCCCAGACAACGAGGCGTGGAAGAACCTGTTTGAGAGAACTCGTTGGATGTCCAAAGTGCTGGCCACCGAAGCCCTCGCTGAAGTCCACGAAATGGCGCTGCGAGATATCGTTCAGTGCTCTTCGGAACTGCTGGGCAGGTCCGACCGTGACCACCGCGAGAGCTTCGTCCGGGAGACCTTCTCTATTCTCCGCCAGGGCAGTTTGACTTTCTCGCACACGGTTTTCAGCCTCATTACGACGATCGGGGCGGAGGCGCTGTCGACAGGAGATCAGGAATGGATTGACCGGGTCTTCGAAGAGATCCTCCACTGCGATTTCCATTATCCCGAGTTCGGTGGCTTCACCGACGAATGGGGGGTCAAGCTCAACCCCGATCATTTGAAGAACATCCGGGCCTACCTGGCCCTTATTGAGACCGACCCGTATGCAGCCCGTCGGCTCCTCGCCGCCCTGGTCGTCCATCTCAAAATCGGCGGTGTCTTCGTTGCCGACACCGATCTGTTCCAGAAGGACGTGAGTAAACTCCTGGCGGCCGATATCGGGCCTGTGTTCAATCAGATCAAAACCCTGGTGAGGGAGTTCCCCGTTTACTTCAATGATATCGGTGCCGAGGGTGATTTGCGCCAGGCATCTACCCGGATCGATGAGATTCAGAACCGGCAGGATCCCCTCTGCCACTTTCTGAGAAAGCAGTGTCACGTCGAGAGTAACCCGCAACTGGTACCGTTCGTTGAGGAGATCGCTCGCTTCTGGGCAACCGGTGAGACAGGGCCACTCCAGCGCTACGTGCCCGAGAGAGTCTACGAGGCGCTGGGTAGGCGCAAGGAGGAGCTACGAAATCTCCAACATATCTGCGCGGAGCTGATCGGTCAAGAGGCAAGTATCGACACGGTTTTTGACCTGGAAAAGGAGGAATTGCAGCGACGCCTGAAGCAGATCGGCTCATCGGATCCCCTGGATCTGGGGAAAATCCAGCTGCTCTTCCGGCTGAGAGATCTGCTGCGGCAAAAATACGACCTGAACCATTCCGACCTGCTTCAAAGACTCCGTTCTTTTCACTGGCGCGACCCGGGTCGGGTCGACCAACTGGAGCGGGCCCTTTTCGAGGACCGCCACGAGAAAGCCTTTGAAATCCTCCTCGACTTGCTCGTCGAGCTCAAGTCGATCGTGCTGAGTCGCGAGAAAACTCATGCAGTTGAGGACACCTACCACAAGCGCCACATAGCGGTGGGCATCCCGAGTATGTACGGGCGCTACCGGGAGCCGCGGTTCGAGGCCATGGGACTTATTTTCCGAGTCGAGTCGTTCGGCAAGGTATTGCTGGAGCGGATGATTGAGGGGCAGAATCTTTCCTACATCACGAACTTGAACCTGGAGACCGTCTGTCGGTGGCTGCACCTACTGCTGAAGGCGCTTCGTCTTGACGGCTTCAACGCGAAGGGCCTGGGTACGGGCCTCTCCATGCTGGAGCAGGGCCTCAAGACCAAGCGGTTCACCGTCGATCAATACATCAACGTTTTTCAGGCTCTATCCCACAGCATCAACTACTTGATCCGTGTGCGCTTCCTCGACGTCTACGAGAAGGATCTCCAGTACATCATTGGTCGCCTCTTCGACAGAGACTTGCTCGACCGGAACGCGAATACCAGCAGGAAGGAAGCGGTTCTGATGGTGAGCGAAAGCTTTCTGCGTGACCTCATCTCTCAGAGCTTTGGGCTGCAGGTCGTCGATAATGTTATCGGCAAGATTCTGCGTACGCTGATGGAATCACGGCAGCAGTTGAGCCGGTCTGCCCTGAACCTATTGATGACCTGCGATTTGGAGCGCTGTTTTTCGCGGATCCCGGGGGAAATCCTCCGTAGCGGCACGCTCTTGTTCGGGTACAAGGGTTTCATCATCAAACAACTGGCCCGGGAGGGGTTCCCGGTTCCAACGGGGGGATGCTCTTATGAACAAGCTGACAATCAGCGCCATCAAGGCCGACGTGGGCTCGATTGGAGGACACACCTGCCCCTCCGACGCCATGATTGCTGTTGCAGAACGGGGGCTGCAAAGCGCCCGGGGCAGGGGGGACATCGCGGATTTTCGTGTCCACTCCACGGGAGACGACATCTGTCTGCTCATGACCCACATGAAGGGCTGTGACTCGGAGTCGATTCACGGTCTGGCCTGGAATGTGTTCGAGGCGGCAAATTGACGGATTGTTGAAGGCCGCTACAACCCGCAGCGCCTGCACTCGGCTCTCGGTTCTTACTCGCCCATCCACTTTGAAGGGAACAGCCGTCTGGAGCAAGAAATTGCAAGCTAAAAACTGTCCACGAAAGTGGGTAGGTCCTGGAGTTGGTGGAGCTACAGAGAGAAAGCCTCTTAGGCCTACTCGACGGTGACGCTCTTGGCGAGATTCCTTGGTTGATCGATCTCGCAGCCGCGTAGGCGGGCGACATGATAGGCAAAGAGCTGCAAAGCCACTGTGACGGGAATGGGCGCCAGGTAAGGGTGGCAGGGCGGCACACTGATCACGTCATCCGCGATTCTGCCCGTTTCTTCATCGCCTTCGGTGGCCACGGCCAGCAGGGGAGCATTGCGCGCCTTGCATTCGTGCGCGTTGGCAAGCATCTTTGCCTTTTCAGGCATTTCTGCCAGCAGGGCCACAACCGGAGTGTTTTCCTGCAAGAGGGCAATCGGACCATGCTTCATCTCCGCGGCATGATAACCCTCGGCATGAATATAGCTAATCTCTTTCAGTTTCAAGGCACCCTCCATCGCGACTGGAAAAAGATAACCACGCCCGATAAAGAACGCATGTTCGTATACAGCATAGCGCGCCGCAAGTTTCGCGATGCCATCGTTACGCTCAAGCGTCGCTTCCACGATGTCCGGCAATCTACCGATCTCCTCAGCTACGGCTCGACCTTCCGGCAGCGATAGACGCCGGCAACGCGCTATCTTTAGAGCCAACATGAGCAAAACGCTAACCTGACCGGTAAAGGCCTTCGTGGATGCCACGCTGATCTCCGGGCCGGCGTGAATGTAAACCCCTCGCCCTGTCTCCCTGGCGACGGTCGAGCCAACGACATTGCAGATGCCAGCGACCAGAGCACCCTTTTGCTGGGCTTCCCGCACCGCCGCCAGAGTATCGGCCGTCTCGCCGGATTGGCTGATAGCGAGCAACAGATCGCCCGGCAGGATTATTGGGTTCCGATACCGAAATTCCGCTGCTTGTTCTACCTTTGCCGGCAGTTGGGCAAGATCCTCAAACGCATATTGACCCACCAGTCCCGCATTGAGGGATGTGCCGCACGCCACCATCAGAATTCGGCTCAAATCGGTGATTTCCCGGGGCGTCAGGTTCAGGCCCGCAAGCACTGCTGTCCCGTTGTCAAGAGCAAGGCGTCCTCGCTGAGTGTTGCGAAGAGCCTCTGGCTGCTCAAAGATCTCCTTGAGCATGAAATGCTCGTGGCCCTCTTTCTCGGCCGCACCCGGCATCCAGTCCAGAATCGCCGCCTCACGGCTTACCGGGATGTTCTTCAGGTCGCGGATATCAATCGAGTTTCGAGTGACAAGTGCGACATCGTTGTCATTTAGGTAGATCACCCGTTGCGTTAACGAGACAATGGCGGCTGCATCACTCGCAACGATGGTCTCGTCTGCACTGACGCCAATGAGAATCGGACTACCCCGCCGGGCCACCACAATCCGGTCGGGATGATCCGCGCACACTACCGCAATGCCAAAGGTCCCTTCAACGCGGGCCAGTGCTGCGCAGGTCGCTTCCAACAGATCACCCGCTTCGATATAGCAACTGCCAATGAGGTGAGCCAGCGTTTCGCTGTCAGTCTCTGAGCGGAATTCATGGTTCTGCTTTTCAAGATACCGTCGAATGTCGGTGTGGTTTTCAATGATGCCGTTATGAACCAGAGCGATTCTCCCCGATCCATCCAGGTGGGGATGCGCGTTCTCGATCGAGGGCGCACCATGGGTCGCCCAGCGTGTGTGTGCAACTCCACAGTTCGCCTCTTGCTGAGGCTGATCACCCCAGGACTCGGACAGCGAGTTACCCAGGGCGGCTACCTTGCCCGCCTGTTTGAGCAGGAAGATTGCCCTTCCGCTTACCACCGCTATGCCAGCCGAATCGTAACCGCGGTATTCCAGGCGTTTTAGTCCGTTGAGCAGATGCGGTGGCGCCTCCCGACTCCCTACATATCCGACAATACCGCACATGTCTAAAAGCCCTCAGAAATGCGATTCGCAAATCCGGTCTTCAACCTCTTCAATGGTACCGTGAACTTAACGCGGTTGGTCGGAGCCATCTCAAAACGGGGGAAGGCCTGTATCGCTGCCAAAGTGGAAAATAGGCAAAACAACCCTACTCTTCCAAGCCAGTTAAACAGCTTGAAGTCAGCGTGTTAAAGAGATTCTCAGTCACAGAAATAGGTGCCAGATACACCCCAGATACACGGCAGATAGGGCCAGATAGACTCCGGTTACCCCCCAAGAATAAGGGCCAATACACGTTCGGAAGTCTCCAAAGCCGGATCCAGAATGAAGTGAGAGGAGTCGAGCCGGTGTCTATCTTGGCCACAAGTGGGACCTATCTCCTTATACCACAAGTGGGACCTATCTCCTTATAAATGGGGGCTAGCTGTCTTTATCTGGAGTGTATCCAGGGGGTATTTTGGATGGAGTTGACCCATTTTCGTGGACACCTGATTCTTAGGGAGAAAGGAGACCACGATGCCAGGAACAAGACGTCCGTATCCGAGAGAGTTCCGCCAGCAGATGGTGGAGCTGGTTCGAGCTGGCCTTTCACCTTCGCAGCTGGCCAAGGAGTTTGAGCCATCCGAGCAGACGATCCGGACGCCCTGCCGCAGTGCTGGCCATTCTGCTGCTCCATCACAATCCCGAGGCGTCCGGCCTTCAGCTGCCTCTTCAATACGCGGCTTATCGCTTTTCGTCTCTGTTACAGGCCACGCTACCAGCCGAAACTAGGCAACCAAAGATCACTGGCCCACTTCACCGTCACCGGCTTTGCCAATATCCACTCCAAAGGGCAAGAAGAATCAGAAGTCAGAGATCGAAAGTCAGAGGTCAGAGACTGACTCTCATCGACCTTGCATCGCAGCCTTCGCCTCACGCCGGCGAGTCGTCAGAACGCGCTCCGTGTAACCGTTAGGCTCTGCGCGTCCCTGAAAGACTAGGTCGAGCGCGGCGCGAAACGCAAAGCTCTGTTCGAAATCGACAGCCATGTTCCGGTAGTTCGGATCCCCGGCATTCTGACGATCCACCACGGCTGCCATCTTCTGAAAGGTACTTGTGACCTGCTCTTCGTCCGTGATCCCGTGGTGCAGCCAGTTCGAGATGTGCTGACTGGAGATCCGCAACGTCGCCCGGTCTTCCATGAGGCCGACGTCGTTAATGTCGGGCACCTTCGAGCAGCCGATGCCCTGTTCGACCCAGCGCACCACGTAGCCGAGGATGCCCTGCGCGTTGTTGTCTAGCTCGCGCTGGATCTCGTCGGCGGTCAGGCGACGGTCTCCGAGCAAGGCGGGTGTAAGGATATCGTCGAGCCTGGCGCGCGGGCGTTTGGACAACTCGGTTTGTCGTTCGGCGACATTGACCTGGTGGTAGTGCATCGCGTGCAACGTGGCCGCCGGCGGCGAGGGAACCCAGGCCGTGCTCGCGCCCGCTTGCGGATGGCCAATCTTCGTTTCCACCATGGCACGCATACGATCGGGCATGGGCCACATGCCTTTGCCGATCTGCGCTTTGCCGGGGAGACCCGTCTCGTTCCCGATGTCGACGTTCCAATCTTCGTAAGCCAGCATCCACGACGAGTTCTTGATCTCCGGCTTGAGGATCATCGGGCCGGCTACCATGCTGGTATGAATGTCGTCACCGGTACGATCCAGGAAGCCGGTATTAATGAAGACGACGCGCTCGCGGGCCGGTCGGACACATTCCTTCAGATTGACGGTCGTGCGTCGCTCTTCGTCCATGATTCCGATTTTCAGAGTATTCCGCTCGATCCCGAGCGCATCCTCCACTCGAGCAAAGAGTTCGACGGTGGCTGCGACCTCCTCCGGACCGTGCAATTTCGGTTTCACTATGTAAATGCTACCGGTTCTGCTGTTGCGGAACGCGCCGTTCCCTTTCAGGTCGTGAATCGCCGCCAGCGAGGTGACCATCGCGTCGAGGAATCCTTCGGGAATCGGCTGGTCGTCGCTCGTGCTGACCGCATCCGTGTACATATGAATGCCGACGTTGCGAACCAAGAGCAGACTGCGACCAGGGAGCGTTTCCGTTCCGCCCTCCGGAGTGCTGAAGTTCTTGTCCGGATTCAGGCGTCGCGTCACGGTGCGTCCGTTCTTCTCAAACGTCGCTTCCAATGTGCCCTTCATGATGCCCAGCCAGTTGCGGTAGACCAACGTCTTGTCTTCCGCATCAACGGCCGACACTGAGTCTTCGCAGTCCTCGATCGTCGTGACGGCCGACTCCAGAATAACGTCTTTGACGCCAGCCGGATGTTCGCGTCCGACCGGATGACCTCGGTCGATCTGAACCTCGATATGCAGGCAGTTATTGCGCAGCAGAATTCGACTGAGCCGACCATCCGATGCGCAGTAACCGACGAACTGGGCCGGATCAGCCAGACCGACCTGCTCGCCTGTGCGGAGCGTGGCCGCCAGCCGCTTGCGGCCAACCTGATCGTGCAGAAGGAATTCAACAACATCGGAGTGACTTCCCTGTTCGAGTCCAGCGTGCTGGTCAAGGAATGCCTCGGTTTGAGCGATGACCTTTGCCCCTCGGACCGGATTATAATCGGTCCCCTTTTCCGCTCCCGCCTCTTCAGGGATTACGTCGGTTCCGTAGAGCGCGTCGTACAGGCTTCCCCAGCGCGCGTTGGCGGCGTTGAGCGCATAGCGGGCATTGTCGACCGGCACGACCAATTGCGGACCGGCGATTTCGGCAATTTCCGGATCAACATTGGCGGTGGATACTTCGAAACCGTCGCCCTCAGCCACGAAATAACCGATCTCCCTAAGAGATGCCTTGTACTCTTCCAGCTCGAGGGGCTGTCCCTTTCGCTGCAAATGCCAGGTGTCAATCTTCGCTTGCAGCGCATCTCGCTTCTCAAGTAGTTGGCGGTTCTTTGGTTCAAGGTCTCTGACAATGTCCCCGAGCGATTTCCAAAAGACATCAGAATCGACGCCAGTATCCGGAGCGATCTCGTCACGCACGAGCTCGAACAATCTCTCGTCGACCTTTAATTCGCCAACTTCAACACGTTGTGTCACGTTCTTTCCTCGTCGTTGGAATCGTGTTGCTGCTCAGAGTCACACCTGTGTAGTGAGGCGTCATGGTATCATCCGCGCATTCCCGGAATCAGCCTGGTGCTTCTTCAGGCAACTGTTGTTGAGGGCGGAGTACTCCTCACCAAGACTGCTTGAGATCCGGTGTATAGTTACCTCGGATAGCCTCCGTCAGGCATGTTCCGTGCTTCGCACATGTTTGACCACTCAGCAAAGTCCAGAAATCCAGGTGAGATCGTGCTTTCCGAGGCTGCTGGAGACAATTAACAACACTTCCCTGAAGAAGCACCGCGATACAGCAGTCAAATGTCTATGCTAGGCTGGGCATTCAACGAATCCACATTGGCTGGCCGAAATCAAAGAATTGCCCACTCACCCGATCACCCGGGGAGTCAGGCTTTTCAAGACCGGGAATGAGTGGTATTTTAACATCCATTTCCAGAGGCCATCGTTTCATGCAAATCACCGATGTTCGAACCGTTCTCCTGACCGGGCCTTGCACTTTGGATCCTTACTTTATCGAAGCGCGTCGCCGGCGGAGTGCAGCTTTCATCGAGATCCACACCGACACATCAATCGTTGGGTTGGGCGAAACCTATGCCGGGTATTTTTGTCCCGAACTTGTTCCTCCGATCGTTGATTTTTTCCGGCCGATCCTTCTGGGCCAATCCGTCGAGGATATCGAGCGGTTATGGAATCGCATGTTTCACTGTGGGAATTTTTGGTGTCGCGTCGGGGTCGGCATCACAGTGCTCAACGGGATCGAGGCGGCTCTGTGGGATCTCAAAGGTAAACTGGAAGGCCAACCGGTCTGCGAGCTCTTAGGCGGGGTCAAACACGAAAAACTGAAGGCCTACGCCACCGGTGGCCCGAGCAACTATCCCAAGGTGGAATTGGGCGCCAAAGCAGACTTCTACCAGTCTCTGGGTTTTAGCGCTTTTAAGGTCAGCGCCGGCGCGTTCTGGAAAGATCGAAAATTTGAGGTTAGCGATGAAGCGAGGGTCGCCGCTGCGTTTGAGGCGGACAAGCTCGAATACCTCCGCGGCCATGTCGGTAACAGTGTCGACATCATGTTGGATGGACACATGGGAAACAGTGCCGGCAAAACCTGGAGTCTGGAAGTCGCCAGCGCGGTCGTCAAGGCGGTCGAGCCCTATGGGTTGGCCTTCTTTGAAGAGCCGTTGCCTTACACCGACCCCGCTGGTTATGCCGAACTCTGTCGCCTTTCCAACGTCCCGATCGCCGGTGGGGAATGCCTGACGGGGATCTGTGAATGGCGATCTTATATCGACCAAGATTGTTTCGACATCGGCCAACCCGACGCCTCATTCACCGGCGGGTTCACCACGTTCATGGGCGTAGGCAGGATGTTGGCGGGAAAGGGACGTCTGCTGGCGACGCATGCTTGGGGCGCCGGCGGGTCTCTGATGCAGAACGTCCATGCCGGCTTCGCTTGCGAGAACACCCGGATCCTTGAAGTACCTCCGGCCTACGGGCCGCTTCATCAAGAGATCATGGCAGACTCCTTTCAGATGAGAAACGGTTATGTTCTTCCCCCGGACAAACCTGGCTTGGGCATCGAGTTGCCCGAGCGCACCAAAGAGAAGTTTCCCTTTGTCCCAGGCAGCGGCGAGTTCAACAGTGTTCCTGGCAAGATCCTCGAAGAAGAACGTCGATGAAAAGAGTTCTGGTTGATTTCCCGCTGGACGGATCCGTCCTACAGCGTCTTCGCTCCCTGTCCGGTCTTCAGGTTGACGCGGCCGATCCGTTTTCGGAAGAAGAACGTTCTTATCCTGCTGAATGGCTGCGGGAGACGTGCGTTCTCCTCTGTTCGCAGCCGCCGACGAACTTGGATCAGATGACCTCTCTGAGATGGGTGCATCTTTCTTCGGCCGGTTACGAGCAAGTGCTCCCGTGGAGACTTCCTGAGCGAGGGATTCGGGTGACCAACAGTCGCGGCGTCTTTGACGTTCCCATCGCCGAGTGGTGCCTGGCGATGATGGTCAACTTGGCGCGTGACCTGCGTGGGATGATGCAAAACCAGTCTCAGCATCTCTGGGATCGCGATGCGCGTTTCCAGCGGGAGATTCGCGGTCTCACCGTCGGGTTCTGGGGATACGGAGGCTTGGCGCGCGAGGCGGCGCGTTTGAGTAAGTGCGCTGGATTGAACGTCCACGTTATGGTTCGGAAAGAGGTTACGCGGCATGACAATTCCTATAGTGTGCCCGGAACAGGTGACCGGGACGGGACCTTGCCGGACCGGGTCTTCAGCTTGGCGGAGAAGACGGAGTTTTTACGAGGGTTGGACTTTTTAGTGCTGGGCCTACCACTCAATCGTTCCACGAGAGGCCTCATTGGCGATCAGCAACTCCGGCAACTTCCCGAGCGTGCCTTTCTTTTGAATCCCGCGCGAGGTCCTTTGGTTCAGGAAGATGCTCTGGTGAAAGCCCTGCGTGAAAGGTGGATCGCTGGCGCCGCTCTCGACACTCACTTCCACTACCCTTTGCCTTCGGAGCATCCGCTCTGGAGGATGTCGAACGTCATCTTGACGCCGCACATCTCGGGCTCATCGAGAAGCACTCATACCGTGCCGAGAATATCGGATCTTTTTTTCCAGAATGCCGAGCGCTTTTTTCATGGGCGCCCACTTCTCAATGAACTGACACGCGAAGAACTCACGGAAGACTGAACGTCACTTGAGCCGTTGCGAGAGGTGGACCCGGAAAACTGGACCATTTGTTAAGGTGGCTCCGACCTGAATCAGAAAGGACGAGGAGTCATGGCAAGACGAAGGAATTTCTCAGCTCAGTTTAAGGTGAAGGTGGCGCTGGAAGCGCTTCGAGGCGAACACACCCTGAGCGAGCTGGCAGCTTCTTAAGCTCTCTGAAGGAGGTCGAAGATACCCCCTGGATACACCCCAGCTACAGGCCGATAGGCCCCTATTATGAGGAGATAGGTCCCACTTGTGGCCGGTATTGACGCCGGCTCCACTCCTCGCACTCCATTCTCGCTCTGGCTTTGTGAGATCGAAAACAAGATCTGGCTCTATTTGACCGGAAAGGGGAAACCTGCAACCTGCAACCGATTATATTATAAGACCTCCTCGATTGATTCGGTCATGATCTCCACGGTGTGGTCTAACTGCTCTCTACTGATTACGATTGGAGGGGCCAGCAGAAAGACGTCGCCCCGCAGGCGGCTGAAGAGTCCACGTTTCTGGGTGGCAGCGTGGACCTTGAGTCCGATCTGATCCTGGGCCGGAAACTCAGCTTTGGTTTCCCTGTTCTCCACCAGCTCCACGGCGAGCATGAGACCCAGCCCTCTCACCTCACCCACGTGGGGGTGGTCGCCTAGCTAGAGCCGCCTGCAGCCGCTTCAAGAGATAGGTTCCTTTGTCCGCTGCCTGATCCCACCCAAATTGTGCAAACAGATTGACTTTGTAATACAAAGTACTCTATGATTGTGCGTCTCACCTAAACCTTTTGGATAGAGCACATGCAGCTGACCGCGCGACGGATCCTCGAAGTTCTGGACAAACCCGAGGAGCTAGAAGCCCTCTATCGGCAGGACCCGGAGTCCTTTCGCGACTCTCTCGATGAGGTGTCCCGAGCGGTTCATGACTCAACAACACTGCGCGTCTGGCGGGCTCGGCTCGAGTACAGCGCTCCGGCGGGCGGAGCCGAGAAACGCCGGATGTGGTACGCGATCGTGATTGGCCTTTCCGTCGGCGCCGTGGTCCGGATCCCGGCCATCTGGCTCGGCGAGGAGTGGTACTACCCGCGGCTGGCACCGTCGTTGGTCATCCTGGGGTTGGCGGCGTATTTCTGGCTCGCGAATCGAGACCGAGGAGGGCTGATCGCCGGTCTGGTGTTAGCCGCTATCGCCACCGCCTTCACCAGCCTTCTCCCGGACGGATGTGAACGAGGAGGGCAGTGTCACTACACGGACTCGGTGGTGATGGCCTTGATTCACCTACCGATCCTGTTCTGGGCGTTCTTGGGGTTCATCTTCACAGGCGCATCCTGGCGTGAGCCCGAGCCACGTATCCGCTTCATACGCTACAACGGCGAGTTGCTGATCCTAGCCAGCCTAGTCGGCCTAGGCGGAGTCGTCTTCAGCGGGATCACCATAGCGCTCTTCGAGCTGGTCTCTGAGAACTCTGCCGATTGGTACTTCGAGAACGTCGGCGTGGTCGGGGCGGCCGCCGTGCCGGTGGCCGGGACCTACTTGTACGATGTTGTCTTCAAGAGGCGTACCGGGATCGCGTCGGTCCTTGCTCGTGTCTTTGCGCCCCTGTTCTTGATCATGACCGGCGCCTATTTGGTCGTTGCCTTCCTTGGTGGGCAGAACCCGTTCGTGGATCGTTCCTTTCTCATCACCTTCAACGGTCTTCTGCTAGTCGTGCTCGGAATGACGGTCCTTTCGATCGCAGAGCGCGGGGGGCAGACTGAGGTGGCATGGATCGATTACGTCAACGTTGCCCTACTAGTCGTTACTCTCGTCATCGATCTGATCGCGCTGTCGGCCATTCTGTTCCGACTCACTTCCTACGGATTCACGCCAAACCGTGTCGTGGTACTTGGCGCCAACCTCGTCGTCATGACCCATCTCGCGTGGACGTGTCGAGCCTATATTGGTTTTGTCCGAGCGAAGAGCGGCGCGGCCGGGATACGACGAGCAGTTGCTGGCTACCTTCCGGTTTACGCCGCCTGGGCCGCACTGGTGACGTTCGTCATGCCCTTCGTGTTTCGCTTTTCCTGAGACGCGTGTTCGATCGAGAGACGGTTGGTGAGGCCCGCGAGCAGGGTGCGAGCTATCACACTCATCAATCATCAACAAGTGAGGCAAGTTCATGCGAAAGGGTACAACTAATACCACGTACCGATCCGCCGTCGGCCTTGGGCTCGCGACAGCATTCCTCCTCTTCTGGGTGAACGGCGCCGTTGGCATCATCGGGGCTGAGGGCGACGACGCCAACGTGATGTATTACGGGGTGCTCGCCGTCGGAATCATCGGTGCGATCATCGCGCGCTTCCAGCCACATGGAATGGCGCTCGCGTTGTTCGCGACGGCGCTCGCTCAGGCGTTGGTCGCTGTGATCGCGCTGGTCGCCCGGTTGGGCTCCCCGGCGAGCGGGCCGGGGGAGATCTTGATCCTGAATGGGTTCTTCGTCGCCCTGTTTGTCGGATCGGCCTGGCTGTTTCGGCATGCTGCGCGGGCCGTTAGCCCGCATAGATCACCGATTTGGAAATGAAGGTGATTTTGGCAGGCCGGAACGGTTTTCTGAGAGTTTCGCTATCGATCCGGTCCAGGTCGAGTGATGCGGTGGTGTGGATGGTCGTGAATGGAGCGTTTTTCGGGTTCGGAAGAGGGTGACGGAATGCATTCAGGCAGAGCTCGGCCTGAGCGATGGAACGATTTCGTTTTTGGGGGCGTTTGATCGGGACAGACCTCAGCAGCGCAGAGGAATGGCCTGGAGGTTTCGAACGACGGCAGCGAAGACCTCGCTGTAGGGATAGGCTTCCGACATGGAGATCCAGACGTGGCGGACCGTGAGGCGGACTTGGGCGCCGATCTTCAGGAGCTTCAAGCGAATCGTCTGACACTGAGCGCGAGCCAGGGGGGTCTGCTTCAGTCCGAGACGACGCAAGGCGTGCATGAGCATGTAGGCGGCGGAGGACAGATACAGCCGGAGTTGATTGGCGCGCATCGTTGCCGCGCTGGTCCGGTCGGCGAACAGATCCAACTGCTGTTCTTTGATGCGGTTCTCCATGTCGCCCCGCGCACAGTAAAAGTCTTCGTAGAGCGCGCGGGCCCCCAGGCGTTCCGGCGACAGGGAGGTGACGACGAATCGGGGATTGGCGCCTTTGTCCAGGAACTCGGCCTTGCCGACGACGCGTCGCTCCGAGGTCCAACTGTGGCGAGTCCGGTAGCGGAAATCCTTGAACACCCGCGCCGGTCGCCCGGTGGCGTTGAACTCGGCTTCGGCCTGAGTCATCGCTTCGGCGCTCTCTGACTTGAGCCGATCATTGTTGGCCAACCCCATCACGTAATCCACGTGATGGTCTTCACACCAGCGGAGCAAGTCATCCCGGCAAAAGCCCGAGTCGGCCCGGATGACGATCGAGACCTCCGGCCAGCTCTGCCGAATCCGGCCGACGATCCGTTCCAGTTCCTCCACCGATCCCGCGGCCCCATCGATATTGGAACACCGCAACCGGGCGCACAGCAGATGCTCCCCCGAGAAGATGTACAGCGGGAGATAACAGTAGTGGCGGTAGTAACCGTGAAAGAACCGGCCTTCCTGCTGGCCATGGATCGGGTCGTCGGTCGCATCCAGATCCAGCACGATCTCCTCGGGCGCCGATTCGTGGGACTCCACGAAGGCATCCACCATCCAGCCGTCGATCCGGTCCGGGTCCATCGCGATCTTCTTGTACCGCTCCTGCTCATCGACCTCGGCGCCGGTCAACTCCAACCGGTTCAGCGTACACCTGCCCGCCAGCGCCTTCCCCCGATCTGAGGCCTGCCGCCGCCGCTCTCCCAACGGATCGGCCTTATTCACCGCCACCGCCAGCATCGGATCGGTGCGCAACTGATCATGATCGTTCAGATCCTCGTACCCCAGACAGAGTCCGTAGATGCGCTGCCCCAACAACTCCTCGACCGTGTGTTCGATCAACCGCGGATCCCGGTGATCCCTGAAACACTCAGCCAGTCCGGCGATCAGACCCGTCCCCCTCTCGACCTCTCGCAACAGCAGCACCCCCGCATCGGAGGTGATCTTTCCACCGTCGAACCGCGCCTTCACTTTTCGTTTAGATAGTTGGTGAAATTCAAACCTGACTTGTTTACACTCTGTTCTCATAAGGGCCGCCTCCGTTTGCGTGTGAAAACGTTCATTCAAAACGCTTTATACCAAACAGGGCGGCCTTTTCAGGTCCTATCGGTGATCTATGCGGGTTAGGCAACCATGCTAATGCGCACCTTGACACGATGACATGGCCTTTCCCGCCGGATTTTCGTTCGAGTCCGAAGACCACTTCATCGAAACGCTCGTTGTCCCGTTGCTCAATCGCTTGGGATACTCGCTCGTCCTGGACTGTAATTCTTCAGCCGCTAGTGATTCAGTGCCGGCAGCGGCTCTCCCGAGAGGCGCTAACGCAAGCCCTCGGATCTCCTACTTCAAAAGTCTGTGAGAGAAGGTGATTTCCTTATCCGTAATGAATTCCAGCAGGGCTGGCTGGCCGTTCCTGGTGGCTTCAATACCTCGTTGCAGTGCCAGGCGAATCTCGCCAGGATCGGTCACCCGTTCTCCGTAGCCGCCGAGCGCCCTGGCCATATCCGCGTAGTTCCCGGAAATGTCGGTTGAACGGTATTTTTCAGTGGAGATCGGCATGACCGGAAGTTCGATCGCCATGCAGGAGTTATTCAGCAAAACCGAGAGAATGGGAATCCGCTCGCGTGCGGCGGTCTCGAAATCCATGCCTGTGAAACCGATGGCGGCGTCACCCCAAACGTTAATGCACAGTTTTTCCGGGTGGGCCAGCTTGGCACCCATGGCCAGCCCCAGACCGTAGCCCAGTTGGGTGGTCTTACCCCAGCCGATGTAGCTCAACGGCGCGGTGCTTTCCCAGAAAGGGGTCAGCTGATCCCGGGGGCTGCCGGCATCGTGGGTAATGATCGTGTTTTCTTTGTCCACGACGTCGTTCAGCTCCCAAACTACCCGGTACGGACTGATGGGGGACTCATCATTAGTGAGTTTCGGCATCCACTCAGTCAGCCATTCCTCTTTAACCGCCGCAATGCGTTTGGGTACTTCAGCGCGGGCATCGGCGCGAGTTCGCGTCTGTTCGGCCAGGGCTTGATTCAAGGCATCAAGCGTCAGCTGCGCATCCCCCAGGAGCGCATACCGGGCTGGTACATCTTTGTTGAGATCCACCGGGTCGAGCGTGGCATGAATGATGGTTTTGCCGGGCGGCACTTGGATGCCAAAGACCGTCTCCGAGAAACTGCAGCCCACACCGAAAATCACGTCGGCTTCCTGCCAGAAGTCTTTCACGGTTCTGGGATTGGCCAGTCCGCCCGACCCCAGAGACAGCGGGTGGATCTCGGGAAAGGCACTCTTGCCTTCAATACTGGTGGTCACCGGAATGTTCCAGGTTTCGGCGAGGGTTCTCAGCTCCTCCCAGGCTTTCGCATAGTGCACGCCCTGGCCCGCGTAGATCACCGGGCGCTCGGCCTGCGCCAGTATGCGGGCTGCCTCCTCCACCGCAGAAGGATCGGGCCCGCTGCGCGCGGCGAAGCTGGGTAGGTATTCCCAGCCGTCCGGCACATCCTCGTCAAGCACATCGACCGGTACCTCAACCAGGACCGGCCCCGGTCGACCGTTGCGCAGCTGGAAGAATGCACGGCGCATCACGTCGGGGAGAGCTTCTCCCATGGTGACCGGCTCGACCCACTTGGTGACGTGCTTCATGTTGAGTGTGGAATTGTAGTTGGGACGGTAATGAGCCAGTCGACGTGGGTAGCCGGCTGGGATGACGAGAATGGGTACGGATTCCGAGAAGGCCTGGGCAACCCCCCCGAAGGCATTCTCGGCCCCTGGTCCATGCTGCATACAGAAAACGCCAATTCTTTCTCCCGAGGACAACCGCGAAATGGCGTCGGCCATATGTAATCCAATGCGTTCTTGACGCACGATCACGGTGCGAATATCTTCGGTCGCGGCGGCTTCGATGATCGGGTTCCGCGGATAGGCGAAGAGGATCTCAACACCCTCGGCCTTCAGCACTCTGGCAATCGCATCGACAGCTTTCACTTCACCCTCCTGCAAAACGACTTGACGGTCATCCTAACTCTTGTCCTTCCTTTGCCCTTGCTCCGAGCTGGGCTCTGATTTCCGCATGCCGCGCTTTCTTCAGATCGTATCGGGTAAGAACCCACATGCCGAGAAATCCACCACATGGAATAAGGGCACCGACGACCAGGCCGAAGTTCCAGATAATCCCCGGATCGATGCTCTCAACGGCCGCGGTCCTGGGTATGTTTAACACGTTCAGGATGGTACCACTGACCAAAATACCCACTGCTGTCATGGCTTTTTTCATAAATGCGATCAGGGAATAGAACAACCCTTCCTGACGCTCGTCTGTCAGCAACTCATGTTCATCCACAGAGTCTGCAATCATGGAATTCCACATCGTCAGGGCTACAATACTGGTGCAGGTCTTGACAACGACATTTCCGGCCAGCAACGGCAGCAGCAAGGGGTGACCGTTGGGGAGCATCCAACCGATTAACCTCAGTGAGATGATCGTAAGCGGGACGATAATCCACACGCCCCAGGCGATGAAGAGGACAGGCTTTTTTTCAAACCTCTTACGGACCGGATAAATCAGAATAAACCCCGCCACGGCCCCAACCAGAAGGAACGGGCCGAACCACGCGACCTGTTCAGGCAACAATCCCCAGAAATATACGTTGATATATATTTCCAATGACGTCATTACCCCCTCGAAAATAGGGACTTATATACCTAATTACACGAGCGGTCGTTGAACCATTGACAAATGTCGGACCCTTTGTGTAAACTGTTTCCATAATGAAAGCACCAGGCAAAAGCTACAGAAGAGGGATCACTCTGGTTGAGATTGTTCGCAAATTCTCGGATGAGAAGAAGGCTGAGGAATGGTTTGTCAGGAACCGCTGGCCCCATGGGATATACTGCCCGTTCTGCGGATCTTCCGATACCAATGAGCGCAAGAACCGGAAGCCTCAGCCCTACCATTGCCGGGACTGTCGCAAGGACTTCTCGGTCAAGACAAGAACGTTGATGCACGGCTCCAAGCTGCCTCTGAGCACCTGGGCCATTGCCTATTTCTTGTTCAGCACCCATCTTAAGGGTGTTTCGAGCATGAAGCTCCACCGGGATCTCGGAATCACCCAAAAATCCGCTTGGCATCTAGCGCACCGTATCCGGGAAACCTGGAAGGACCAAGAAGACACGTTCTCTGGTCCGGTCGAAGTGGATGAAACCTACATGGGTGGCAAGGAGAAGAACAAGCACTCCAACAAGAAGCTCCACGCCGGTCGCGGAGGGGTTGGGAAAACTCCCGTTGCCGGTGCCAAGGATCGGGAAACCAACCGCGTTAGTGCCACCGTCATTCAGGGAACCACCCAGGAAGATTTCGAAGGGTTTATCCAGGATCGGGTCGAGCCCGGGTCAACGGTCTACACGGACGATCACGGCGGTTACAATCGGCTATGGCTGGATTTCGAGCATGCTTCCGTCCGTCACAGCGTCAAGGAATTTGTGAAGGGCCAGGCCCACACCAACGGGATTGAGAGCTTCTGGGCGCTTTTGAAGCGGGGCTACTACGGAACCTACCATCGCATGAGCGAGAAGCATCTGCAACGCTACGTGGACGAATTCTCAGGTCGCCACAACGCCCGAAGCCTGGACACCATCGACCAGATGAAGGCCATGGTCAAGGGGATGGGCGGGAAGAGGTTGAGGTATCGGGATTTGGTAGAGGAACAAGACACAAGATGACATCTCGGTGTGCCTCGCTACAGGTGTTGCCAACTCCCACAACAAATGGTATTCTCCGAGAAAGATGCCAATACCCAAAACAGAAAGGGTTATCTACGGCAAGAATCCCCTAAAAGAAGTCATCTGTCAATTGCGATTCCCCGTCATTCTTCGCATCGGGGTAGAAGATCCAGTTTCCTTTCAGGAGCAGATACGGCAATTCTTCCCTATTTTTTCTGAGAAGCCTGTTGTTCGGCATCCTGCGAATCAACAGCTCCCTGAGCAAGTAACCAAACTCTTTGGCGAACTTCCTGGTTTTCCTACAGGTCGCGAGTTCAAGTTCGGAACCAGAGATGGCATCTGGGAAACTACTCTGACTCGTGAATTCTTGGCACTCACCACTTCTCGCTATGTTCGGTGGGAGGAATTTAGATCGAAGCTGGAAATTTCATTAACAGCTTTATTGGAGGAATATTCACCGAGTTTTTTTAGCAGAATCGGCCTACGCTATCGGAATCTGATATGCCCTGCGGAATTGGGTCTCAACGGTCAACATTTTTCATCATTGCTTCGGAAAGAGATAGTGGGAGAGTTGGATTCAGATCTGAGAGACGACTTAGAGCACGTAGCCCATACCATAGTGATCCGACTAACGAACGGAGGCACGGCGAGAATTCGGCACGGTCTACAGACCGAATCAGATGCCGACAAAGATTGCTACGTCATTGATGCTGACTACTATAGTGAAAGGAAAACGGAGACAAAAGATGCCATACAAGGACTTGACTCGTTCAACAACGTCTCTGGAAGTTTTTTCCGGTGGTGTGTCGACGAGAAGCTCCATAGAGCCCTGGGACCCGTCGCTGTTAAGGAAAAGTAGAACCGATCCGGGATTGCGAACTTTGGAGCTCGAATGGAACCACGAGTTCCCTTCGGGAGCGTTAACCCATTCCGTTCTCGTTTCAGCTAGTGCGACCGAGGATCACTATGAGGACTTTCATTTGCTTCCTTTGAAAATGCGCATTGCGACCCACTACTTGGTTGACTGCCTACCTGCTGAAGGTCTGCCGGAGCTTCTTGAATCAGTTCAAGAAATGGTTCAATTTTACATTGATCGGACAGAGCAAAACAGACTCCTTGAATCCAAACCGGTCACATTGGCGGCTACAATCTCGAGAACCTATGAACGACCAGAGTTTCCTGCAGTCGAAGTGTGAGGAAGGCACTCGAATCTATATTCCTAGCACAGGTGACCAGGCTCTGAGGCAAAGTGAGATCCTATCAAGCCTCCGGCAACCAGCTCCCGTCTCAATTAGTTCCAAGAATGAAGTGACCATCGAATTGGTAATTCATCCTTACGCCTTGCTTATCACTCAAGATTGCGACTTGGACTGGGATTTCAAGGCACGAAATAGCCTTGCCCCAGAAGAAAAGCAAATACCCGATTTGTTGTTCTGTCACCTTCAGACTGCTGTCGCCCTAAAACCACTTGTTCCTCACGGAAGTACTTTCTGGAAACGGATACAGAAAAACCAAGAAGAAAGGTATCAATTCTTGCAGAAGGTGCAGTCCGAAGAGGATGCTCTGGGCGAAGGGATCCCCGAAATGGGGGTTGACTTCAAGAAGTGTTTTACCCTGCCAACTGAATTCGTGTACAAAGAAATTGATGATTCTCACGTTAAGCGTAGATGCCGTTTTGAAAGTCCTTACTTGGAACATCTAACAGTTCGCTTCCACAATTTCTGTAGCAGAGTCGCTCTCCCAGATGAGCATATTGAGTGAACCGAATTCCTCATAAATCCGAGAATAGATTTCGTGAAAACGGCTGAAGTAAATGTAAGGGAAGGAAGAAGATGAAAAGCGAGAAAGAAAAGGAGACGCCCAAGAGAGGTCGTCCTGTCCAGAATACCCTACCGCCTCCCATCCCCGACACCCCTGAGAACATTGCCAAAGCCTGTATGCAAGGTCCGCCTAAGAAAGAGTGGCGATATCTTAAGAAACGAGCCCGCCCTTAGCGACCGCTCGTGTAATTAGGTATATAAGTCCCCGAAAATACTGGGGATAAAAATCCCCAGGAACAGGATCACGAAGGACCGATTGGCGAACACAATCTTGGTTTCCCTGAACACGTTTCCAAAAGAAAACGACCGTGGTTCCTTGACGGGGACAGGAAAATAGGGGATCTCACTCCGTGTAAAATGGGTTGAGAGAAATGTAAACATTAAGATAGCCGACCCTGCATAGACGGCAAATACTGGATACGCCGCCACATTGAACAGACCGTTTGAAAATTCAGAAGAGGAATTAAAGACAAACCGATTAGCCAGAAAGTGGGTACCACAGGTCATAAACCAGCCGATGAGCAACCGGTAGCTGACAATAAGGGATCGCTCCGCATAATCTTGAGATAGCTCCGCCTGAAGTGCGGTCCAGGGGATGACAAACACCGTCATACAAACTCGAACCAATATGGCAAACGTCGTCAACCAAAGAAACATGGCGACGTGCCCCAGTGTTGTCGGGGGGTTGAACAACAGATAAAGGCAGATAACCATCGGTAACGGTCCTGCGTACATGAACGGGTGTCGTCTGCCAAGTTTGGGGGATCGCCAGTTATCCGATATCGATCCAACGATCGGATCGGTTATCGCATCGACGCACATGGCAATAAATAGCGAAAGGCCAACCAAGAAACCGGGCACACCCCATATCCGTTCAAAATAGAAAAGCACGAGGTTGGCGAATGCCCAGTCCTTTATAGTGTCCGCAGATGAACCGAGGCCAGAAAAGAATTTGATCCTTACACTTAGTTTTCTAGCGTCCACAGCAGGTTTTTCCATCCTCAGATACTGTTGACAGGGGAACTAATATTACTGGAATAAGAAAGCCTCTCTATTGAGGCCTGTTTTATTGGAATTTAGATAAACTGGGGAGAGCTGAAGTGACTCAAAATAAAAACAGAGAATTTCATGAACGGGCGTTAAGGGTAATACCCGGTCCGAACAGTAACCTGAGGCTACCATCTGTCGTCGAACCGGTTTATATGGTGGAAACTCACGGTGCCCGTTTTCAGGATGTAAATGGAAAAGAGTACATCGACTACGGCCATGGCGGCCAGGGAATTCTCGGGCACGGCAATAAGGAATATACCGCAACGCTGCAAAAACAACTCGATAAACTTTTTTACGTGCATACCGGTGAGTTCCGCACAACACTGGAAGTTGAACTGGCCGAAAAAATGGCAGAATTAGTTCCCGGCGTTGAAAAGACCAGGTTCTGTGTCTCTGGGACAGAGGCTGTCCAGCTCGCTATCAGGCTCTGCAGGGCCTATACAGAAAGGATCGTTTTTGTCCGCTTTGACGGCGCCTATCATGGATGGATGGATAATATTCTCGCCGGAAAGTTGGATGAGAATCCCACGGGTAAACCCTATGCCCTCAGATCCGATGATGAGATTTTTCCCACCGAAGGTGTAGATCCAGCTTCTTTACGGGAATCATTCAAAATTCAATATAACGATTTTGAGGCCATCGAAAACCTTTTTAGGCAGCATGGTGATGAGATCGCCATGGTCTTAATCGAGCCGATTCTACTCAACGGCGGATGCTGCATGCCACTGCCCGGCTATCTCGAGAAAGTGAAAGAGCTATGTGCGGAGTATGGTGCTGTTCTCTGTTTTGATGAAGCCTATACAGGATTCCGGGTCGCTTTGGACTGCGCGCAGGGACTGCTGGGAGTAACACCTGACCTGACAATTTTCGGCAAAGGTTTAGGAGGCGGGCTTCCTCTTGCCGCGGTGGCCGGAAAAAAAGAGATCATGGATCTGTTTCTTGAATGGAAAGTTTTTCATGCCGGCACGTTTAACGCATATCCATTCGGCATGGCAGCGGGCTTGGCGAATATGTCTATCCTGGAAAGAGATGACGGCGCGTATTATAAACACATGGCGCGTCTTCAGAGTAGACTGATGAAAGAACTGAAAGAGATCGGCAGCCGCAAAAGTGTCCCCCTTTTTATTCAGGGACCCTCCCCAGGCGGTTTCTTCATGACAAAGCTTGATATTGATATCGCGCACAGTCCGGCAGACCTTAAAGGCATGGACAAGGAACTCCATCAAAAAATGGTAGACGCGTTTCTTGAAGAGGGGATTATGCTTATCAGAAGTGGCAGATGGTATCCCACCGGAGGTCTCACCGATGAAGATGTGGATGAGACCCTGGACCGCGCGGAACGGGTTTTCAGAAAGGTATTTTAAGATGGCTAGGTCCTCCTGTCGCCCAGAGAGAAGTCGAGAGGGGCGCTCATGAGGATTCATTCAGGGAAAAGACTCGGCCGGGGTTCAGAATCCCTCTCGGATCGAGCGCTTGCTTGAGAAGGCGCATAGTCCGGATCTCATCCCTGTTGCGGCTGATCTGCAGATGTTCCCTCTTTTCCGCACCGATTCCGTGTTCGCCCGATACCGAGCCGCCGATTCTCGCCAGCGGAGAGTAAACCATCTCTTCGACCCGAGACCTTGTCTCAGGATCATCGTTTCCAACCTCGACGGTAAAGTGCAGATTCCCGTCTCCCAGATGCCCGAAGGTAATCAGGCGAGAGTGTGGCCAGGCACGCTGCACGGATCCCGTTACCTGCTCAACATAATCCTTCATATCAGAGATCCGGAGACTCACATCGAAAACGAAAACGGGCCCCAGCCCGATGAACCCGAGTCCGTCCCGAATGGCCCAGATCTCTTCTCTCTGCTTGCTGGACATGGCAACGACTCCGTCTGCCAGCAGGCCATCTACCTGGGCTCGGTGGAGTGTGGTTTCAAAGCGCTGGGAATCCGCTTCCGGCTCAGATCCAAGCGCCTCGATCAGGACGTAAAAGGGTTGGCCGGGCTCAAGCGGTGCATGATGTCCTCCCTCCGTGGTGACAAGATCATAGAACTCCCTCCACATCACTTCGAAAGCACTCAGGGTCCCGGCCAGGTCGCGATCCAGACGGTTCAACAGAGCCGGGAGATTGTTGAATTCTCCCACGGCGACCAGGGCCAGGTTCTCGCTGCCAGGCCTGGGAAAGATCCGTAGAACCGCTCGTGTCACGATCCCCAGAGTTCCCTCCGTGCCTATGAAGAGCTGCTTGAGATCGTATCCGGCGTTGTTCTTGAGCATGCGATTGAGTGAAGAGAGTATCGTCCCGTCGGCCAGGACCGCTTCCAGTCCAAGAACCAGGTTTCGTGTCATGCCATAGCGGATGACCCGATTCCCCCCCGCATTTGTCGAGATAGCGCCTCCGATGGTGGCCGTGCCACGGGCACCAAAATCGAGTGGAAAAAGAAAGCCTTCTGCCGCGGCTGCCTCCTGCACGACCTGCAGGGGTACGCCGGCCTGGGCCAGGATCGTGCGATCCCCGGGGTCGACGTCCTCAACCTGATTCATCCTCTCCAGAGAGACGACCACTTCGTCCCGGGTCGGGACGGCGCCTTGGACCATTCCGGTCATTCCGCCATGGGTCACTACAGGCTGGGCTCTGGCGTGGCAAAGCTGGAGGATTTCAGAGATCTGCCCGGTTGTCTGGGGACGGGCAATACAGATGGCCTGACAGGGTGCGCTGGAACGCCAGAAGGCAGGGCGCTGAGACACCAGTTCGCCCACAAGAACATCCGTCTCGCCCACAATTGCGGCCAGATTCTCGATTAGGGACATTCCTATTAGGTTACTGGTTACTAGTTATTGGTTACCAGTTGGGTAGCCTGTCCGGATGATTGTGTATGTCGTCAGCGCAAATGGGACAAAATTGCCCGAGGTTTACCGTGGTCCTGGACGAAAGAGAGCTAGGGTTCATGTTCTTCCTCCTGTCTTCCCCTCCCAGGATTCCCCCGGCATTCTACTTCTGGAAGCGGCCGTCGGTCGTCAACCAGCTTAGAGCACAGGTTTCGCAGGTCGACGAAGTAGCCCCTTCCTTTTTGACCCGCGTTTCCGGCGCTTCGAAACCATCCCATCCAAAAAACTGTACAGGTCCGAAAAAACGCGTTCCTCCACCTGTCGATGGCCCGATTCGCTCAGATAGTCATACTTGAGCTGCTCCCCACGCTTTGAGACCTTCACAAGCTGCAAGCCTGCGGTTTCGCAGTAAGCAGCGAGAACCCGCAGAATCTCTGCAACGGAATGCGACTCCGGCCTGTCACTCGTCTTTCGCTGGGCCCGGATCTCCCCACGGCGGGACTTGCCTTTGGCGTCCAAGCGGTCAACGTCACTTGATAGATAGACTCTCTCAACTGGTACGGACCCTAGTTCTGAAGAAGGAACATCGGACCCCGTTTTTCCGAACTGCTTCCACAAGGCTTTCAATCCACCGGACGGGGGTGAAGGTTCCGGCGAAGCAGGCGAAGCCATCGTTCCACAAACCACACATTTCTCCCCGTCAAGCCCCAGGTCAAGGTCGAAGTCGAACAAACCTATTGCTTCAAGGTCCTGGCCGATTGCCCGCAACGTTCTGTCATCAAGTCGCACTTCGCTCTCCTTCAGCAAGAATCCCTACCGTGCTCTCCATAGAGATCAGTTTTCGGTCTGACAATTAGAACAAACTACTCTTGTGATTCGAGTACCTGCCATCACAAATAATCAGGTCACGGTGAACCGGAGCAGACCTTAGTATGAAAAGGGAGGGGGCCTAGCTAGCGACGTGCGTAGCTGAGAAGGTGCGGCCCCGTAGATGACTTCCACATGAATTATGGGATCCTGTTTTCAGAGGGCGACCGTACCAAAACAGGCTTTGTCGTTGTCGGGAAATACGCTGTTGGTCCCGATCAGCCGCCTTGGAGACTGGAAGACTGTGTTCGAATTGACCGACAAAGATCATCTCACTGTCACTGCCTACAACGTGTCGCCAGACGGAAGAGAAGGGAAGGCCGTCGAAACAAAGTACACGCGAAAGAAACCGTAAGAACGATACGCCCAGTCAGCGAAGATAGCTGGCGTGGTCGTTAGATTGCGGGTGAACGTTATTTAGGGCGAACCAAATGGACATGAACGCAGAACCGATCGTCGTGGAACAGACTTTCAACGCTCCTGTCAAGGCGGTTTGGAAGGCCATTACCGACAAGGATCAAATGCGCCAATGGTTCTTCGAGACAATGATTGACTTTGATCCTGAATCAGGTTTCGAAACACAGTTCAATGTTCGGTGCGAAGACCGAGATTACTCGCACCTGTGGAAAGTGACCGACGTAGTTCCGGAGAAACGGATTGCTTACGACTGGCGATACGGAGGGTACCCGGGAAACTCAACTGTCCTGTGGGAACTGTCCGAGACGCCCAACGGTACGAAACTGAAGCTCACTCACGAGGGACACGAGACCTTTCCGCAGGACGATCCTGTGTTCAGCCGAGACAGCGGCCAAAGCGGATGGGATTGGTTTATCTGCGAAAGCCTGAAAGCGTTTTTGGAACGACAAAGTGCATAGACTGGGCGTCGTCATGGACTCCACTCTTCCCCCGCACATTCAAACACTCTGCCCATACCTCGCATGAATGCAGTCTAACAAATCGTTTAGTTCCTACTTCTGGCCCCCGCGACAAAGCTGCCTAAGTCCGGATCGCGCTCGTGCAGTGCAACTCATGCAAGACAGCTTGTCAGGGTTGGACCGGGCACTTAAAGTCCATAGTCTCCACCCGGACGACACACACATGCCCGGACATCATGGCGTCGAGGACGGCTGCCTCTGAGGTCAGTAGATAAGGTTCGACGTTCCAGCTCACGACATGGACGGCCCATTGTCCACCGTGATAGCCCTTGTCTCCGGGCGCGACACCAATCACCGCTCGTTGGTCCGGTACTACGTAGAGGTTATCTCGCCCTCGCTTGGGCATGCTTGCGGGCGGGATGACAGTTCCAACGATAGTCTCTTCGTAGTATAGCTCCCCAAATACAACTGGCGGCTGGGCGATAAGCGCCCCTGAGCCGAGCATGGAAACCAATGCCAGTAAAACCAAGAACTGTTTTGTGTCGAGACGATTACTCATGTGTTCTGCTCCTCGTTGTTAGAGATTCAAAGTGCAACGACCGCCCCCAGTGAGCGATCTCGCCAGCTTCCTCACTTTGTTTGCGCCTCGCCAGATTCCCGATCCCTCGTGGCCTCGTGGAGAATCGAGAGGATTCGACTCAGAGGGAGCTCGTTGAGTTCAAACAATCGGGCAGTGCAAAAAGTTCCCGACCCGGAGAAAAAACTGGAGGTTGAAAAAGCCGGTGGCTCTCAATATTGTTTAATGGGAGCGTGGGAGTGACCGCACCTGCCTGGATCAGGTCAGGGTGGGAGGCGCTTGAGACGTACGAAGGCTCGCAGTTTGCGCATGGTAAGCAGCTTGGGATCGAATTTCGAGAAGGAAGCAATACCCTTCACGGCGGCCCTGCACAGAACGGCTCAACGCTGGACACGATCAGAGGCTGAAGCAAGTGATCTGGTGCAGGAGACATTTCTGCGTGCTTATCGCACCTTCCACAATTTTGAGCAGGGAACTAATTGCAAACAGTGGTTGTTTACAATCTTGAGATCGATCTTTGTCAATCAGTACCGGCGGGCTCAGAGGACACCAGTAAGGGTAGCCGTCGAAGACATCGACAAGGTATTTGAAGAGCGGTTCGAGGCCAGGGTTTGGGCCGCTCACGACACGGTTTTTCAGGAGTTGGGACTGGACTGGCATGGCTCTGCCGTCCGTTCGGCATTGATGGAGCTCCCAGAGCTGTTTCAGACCGCCATTCTCCTGGTTGACGTGGAGGAGTTTTCCTACGAGGAAGCCGCCCAGGTGATGGATTGTCCGGTGGGGACACTCAGACCCCGTCTCTTCCGCGCGCGGAAGGCCCTGGCTCTTTCGCTTCAAGACTACGCTCGCGAAATGGGTTATTTGAGCACTTGAAATGAGTGACGACAAAACAAGACTGAACGAGCTCTTGCAGCTGCATCTTGATGGACGGCTGAGCGAACAGGAGCAACGGGAGATTGAAGAGCTTGTGAAGGTGGACCTGGAGGCGCGTGCCAGGCTGGCTGCGCTTCGCTGGTCGAAAGAGGCTGCCGCTCGCCACCTGCGGGAAACAGAAGTGCCTGCCGGACTCGAGGATCGATTGCGTGACCTGATCAAAGAGGATCAAGCCGAGGAAGTGCTTGTAGAACCGAAACCAGGGCTCCGCTGGTGGTCCCTACAGCGTGCGGCGCTTGCGGCTGGTCTCCTTTTGCTGCTGGGTCTGGTCGGTTGGTGGCAGTTCAAAACTGCCGAGGCCCTGCCGGACCTAGTAATGCGCGACTTTGACAGTCTCAAACAGGGCCGAATTGAGCTCGACATCATGACGGCTGAAACCACCCAGATAGAGGCCATGTTCACCAGCCGTGGGGTTGGTTTTCAAACCCGCGTTTTCGACTTTGGAATGATGGGATATGCTGCCCTTGGCGGGAGAGTTCACAGGCTTCAAGACAGGACCAGCGCCCTGTTTGTGTACGAAAACGAGCAGGGAGTTACGATCGTCTGCCAGATGTACCTGGGAGCTTTGAAGGAGCTCCCGGACTTCGGAAGAGCAAGCGTCCGCGACAACGACGGGATCGAATTTCACGTCTATGAGCCCGACACAGGGGTAGTGGTACAATTTGAAATGTCAGCTTCGATCCGGTATGGTATCGACCCATGCCTACTGGATAAGTTTCAGAATCACGAGCCTCACTCGCACCCTTCAAAAGATTCCGAGCAATATCCTCAGCGCCATCTGCATGGAGGACAAACAGGGGGGAAACAAATTCCTGCGGCTCCAGCTCCTCCTCGACAGACGTATCGTTGCGTTGTGGACTGGGGGAGCGTTGAAGCTTTGAGTAAATCCGACATAAAATCAATTCAGGACGCATTCGGGAACGGCTAAGTTCGGCTCGTACAATGACTTGAGGTTCGGGGAATTCGATTTCTCGATCCAACGCTAATACTCCCACCACGGTATCCATACTTCCACGGCGACCTCCACGGTGACCTCGCTGGGGTCCGTTTCAAATTTCAGATATTTATCAATAGTGCCCTCGAAGGTCTTTGTCTGTCCGGCCTGCACAGGGAATTTCCGGCGAGGCTCAAAAACGTTGTTCTCCACAATGATGTCCGTGCGGGCCAAGACAAACCCCTCCTGATCCCGGCATATCGCTTCCGCCTCGTAGCTGAGATCCTTTTGAGTTGGGTTCCTGATCGTCAGCCTGTAGGCATACTTATGGCCGTAAAGACGGGACTCGATCCAGTCCCTTTCCAAATGCCTAGTTTCGAAGCCGACGACTTCATACTGCACGGTTGTGGGAAGGGGATGCACCACTGGCGCATTGGCCATCTTTTCATCGCACATCCACATGGCAACCACATCCACGTTTCCCTTGATATCTAACCATCCCAAAGTCGTTTCCTCAAAGGGAAACACGTCCTTCACCGTGAAGGCCTCATGATGCACATTCTCGATCTCTTCTCGTGCCAGCAGCTCCCCGGACCAGTTCAACTCCTCCAGGCTCACGTCGCCGCCGTTCCCTGCAATGGCAATGCTCGTGTCGCAGACGTCCGACACGAAAAAGACCGTCGACACGCCCGTCTCGGAGAGCTTCCTCGGTAGGATCGGCCCCTGCCTCTCGGAACTCCCGTCAGGAAGCGTTTGCCCGTAGTAGACCTCGAACACCACGCACACTCCACTGTCGTCCGTGATCTCCCCGTAGCCCTGCCTTAACTCGCTCTGGGACTCGAGTCTAACAGAATAGCTCTGTCTCGGGTCCATGTCATCTCTCACAGCCGACCATAACTTTCCATCTGGCCACGCGAACTTCACCCACTCCCCATCCGATCCCTTGAAGTCGATCCGGTAGCTCGCCGGGAAATCGCACAGGTTGGTGATCGTGATCCAAGTTCGGAACTCTGGCGCCTGGATCAGGTAGGGAATGATCTTGTTGCCCGCTTGAACATTCGTTGCTGCAGCCCACAGGCCAATCATCAGGAACAATCTTCTGCACACGGCGTTCCTCCTTTGCGGTTGAGATGGATCGCCAATCGGCCTGAATGGGAGGGGTGAGCACAAAGGAGAGGTCTGAAGTAGAATGCTACCCAGGCCAGCTCTTCCTCCCAATCAGGTCGAGTTGGCTTAGAGGCTACCGGGTGCCTTGGCAGCACGCGGTAGTCTCGCTTGCGCGATTACCAGCCTATAGTACGCCGCTTTCGTACTCAAGCCTTTTCTGCTGGGGGGGGAGTCAAGGGAAGGTCCGGTCAGACCCACGGAATACACTTCAGGGACCGACCCGGAAAGGGAAGGGAGCCTGTTTCAGCAGGCTCCATAAAGCAGGATGGCCTTAAGACAAGCCTATCCTACTTTGTTTCCCTGACAGCTTGAAGCGGGAGCAGTGCGCGCCCGTGCCGGAATCTACACCAGAAAGAAAGGAGGTGATGCTAATGAAGCAATCAGTGAAACGATCAGCTAGACCTCTGATTGACCCCCTAGACCCGTAAGGAGTCCCCCCGGCTCTGCCGGGGAGGCAGCCAGAGTTTGACAGTTCCGGGAATAGGTGAAAAAACTCCCTTCCGTGAGCCGAGCAAAGCATCACGAAAAGGAGTTTTATGAGTAACTACCAGAGCTTACAGCATACAAAATGGGAGTGTAAGTACCATGTGGTGTTCATCCCCAAGTACCGCAAGAAGTTGATTTATGGGGAGCTGCGCAGACATCTCGGTCAGGTGCTGCGACGGTTGGCTGGGCAGCAGGAAAGCTTGATTGAAGAGGGCCACCTGCTGCCGGATCACGTGCACGGGATGATCTCGATTCCGCCAAAGTTTTCTGTGGCGCAGGTGATCGGGTACATCAAAGGGAAAAGCGCCATCCACATTGCGAGGAACTTTTCAGAGAGTCGGCGTAACTTTGTTGGACAGCACTTCTGGGCTCGCGGATACTTCGTATCGACGGTGGGTCGGGATGAGAAAGTGATTCGTGAGTATATCCGGCGGCAAGAAGCAGAAGATCGTCGCCAGGATCAGCTCAGGCTGCTGTAGCCAAGCCACCTGTAGGTGGCACAAGTGGCCGCGGTAGCGGCAACGTCAAGTCCGCTTTGAGCGGCTCACAAGATTAAAGCCCCCGGCTTTGCCGGGGGATACTTACTGTGACCGGGGGCAGCCACGCTAAAAGGCGCTACCAGAAATAGCGTCCGTGGCTGTCCCCACTTCCTGTTCCAAACCCGGCGAGGCGGGCACTGTTCACGCTTCAATTATAATCTAAAAAAAAGAAGAGTCTTTTTAATCAAACAGGGCTCTGGGGCCGCAGAACCCCAGAGCCCCAATGTCCAGTGCTGTACCACTGGAACATGCAGTTTTCATTGTGGTCCAGGCCTGGAAGAAAGGTCAAGGGCACAATGAACCGTCTCCCAAGATCCCAACAGGAACACATCGTGCATCTGCTTCTGGAGGGCTGCTCCATCCGCTCTGTGAACCGTCTGATGGGCGTTCACAGGAATACCATCACAAGTCTGCTGCTGGGCAGCGGGGAACGCTCTCGAGTCCTGATGAGAGATCACATCCGCAACTTCAGTCCCTCGATCCTTGAGGTCGATGAAGCCTGGACCTATGTAGGAAAGAAAGACAAGCGTTTGAAGCCATACGAGCGAGGATCTGAGTTCGGTAGCCAGTGGGTTTTCATCGCCATGTGCAGGAAGACCAAATTGATCCCCGCCTTCGCGGTCGGGAAGCGGACCACGGTCGTCGCCACAAATCTCATGGAACAGCTTGATGGCCGTCTTCGTGGCCGTCCACGAATTGTCACCGATGCCCTGGAAGCCTACCAAGAGGCGGTGGATACAATCTTCGGTTCTGAAGTGGACTACCGTATGCAAGGAAGGGAACCTGAACCGCAGGTGTCGACTAGCCTGATCGAGCGCCAGAATCTCACGCTCCGTAACTTCGTGCGCCGGCTGGCCCGCAAGACGATCTGCTTCTCGAAGAAGCTGGAGAATCTGAGAGCGGCCTTGTCAATTCACTTCTGCTGGTACAACTTCGGGCGGATCCACGGGACGCTCGGGGTCACGCCAGCGATGGCGGCGGGACTGGCAGGTTCGGTGTGGAAGGTCCAGAGGCTATTGCCTTGAGCGAAACAAGTGAGGGAATCTATCCGATGATTTTCTGCTGGGTCGATGCAGGGTTGAAACATCACCCCCAGCTTCCTTGACGGCAACGTACATTCTTTCTTCCTGCTCTCGAGCCTCCATGCACCCCTCGACTGCGGCAACGATTTCTTCATGGGAAGGGATCTCAAGGACCTCACTTGCGGGTACTGCGACAAACCCCTTCTTGGAGCCTTGCAGTACTCCGAGTCCTAATTGGTCCCTAGTGTGGGCCATGACAATTTTTTTGAGTAGTTCCATTATCTGGCTCACCTGCCCACAGCTTGCCTTGTAAACATCTACGGCCTCGTGGTAATCCAGAAGTGCTTGGCGTCGGATTTTCTTTTTTTCTTCCTCAGTCATAGGTGGTGAACATAACATAGACCCAATCCACAATTCCAGATGGCTGCAGGCGTGGCCGGGTCGGTGTGGGATGTGGAGAGACTGTTGCCGGAGTGATATAAAAGGGCCATGACATCAAAAGAAAAAATTGAGTTGGCAGGCAAGGTGGTCCTGGAGTACCAGGATGTGAAAAGAGATTTGGAGGCCTTGAAGATTCAGGCTCGGTCTTTGGCCAATGACCTGGAAACAATAAAAGACGTCCTTCTCGGAAACAGGGCTGGAAGTCGCAGCACTGAAAAGGGAGCCGTGTTCTACGTTTCCAAGAGGAATGGTAGAGACGAAACCGACATACGCCTGCATTACCCTGATGCGGGAAAAATAGAGACGACCATCGCAGACCTGAATGAAAAAGAGGCCCGACTCAAAGAGCTGCAGGAGTGCAAAAAGGGGCTGGGGCTGGATTGATTAATCGACAAGCGCCTCGAAGATCTCCTTTGACATGCCCAATTTCAAACTGTACCACTACCCGACACAGGAATCACGCTGGTCTTCTGGCAGGAGGGGGAAGTCACCTGCGTCCTGACATCCGACGGTGAACCCGAGGAGACCGTTCAGCTGGCCTTCGCAAAGGCGATCAAACTATGATTGATCGATGCCCTGGGCTCCGAAGCTGATACCTATTCCCACTAGGACCCGTGCGCCGCTCTGGGAGAGCTGGGATTAGGGTTCGGGGGCCTACGTTCCCTACGACCCAGTACAATTCTGACGACGGACCGCCCGTCTCAAGAGAGGTTAAGACGACGGGATACATGCCTCGGTGCGAGACAGGCGGGTGAACACCAGGCGCACACACCCGCACCGAATACAGGAACAACATGAGTACTGAAGCCACAATCTTCAGCGGCGTTGGAATCTACCTGGTGATCATGCTGATTATTGGTCTCTACGCGTCCAAACGCGCCGGCTCGGCAGCAGACTTCATCGTTTCAGGCCGAAGAATGCCTATCGGGATTTGTTCGGTTACCCTGATGGCAACCTGGTTCGGCGGCGGTACCATGATGGGCGCTGCCGGCGCTGCCTATGATGGGGGTCTGCTGGGAGTCATCGCCGATCCCTTTGGGGGGGCCCTGGTCATGTTCCTGGCCGGCTTTTTCTTCGTCCGCTTGTTCCGGCGTTTGAGATTGCTCACGTTTGTTGAGTTTTTTTCCGACAAATATGGCAAAACGGCCGGAACCATCGCCGCGATCGGTTCAATAAGCTCCGGCGTCGGCTGGACTGGAGGCTTGCTGGTTGCTTTCGGATTCGTGCTTCAGTCCCTGACGGGGATCCCGGTAGAAATTGGCATAATTGGGGGCGCTGTCGTCGTATTTCTTTACACCGCGGCCGGTGGCATGTGGGCAGTAGCACTAACAGATTTTGTGCAAATGATCATTATCGCCATCGGCCTGGTCTTGCTGCTGGTCGTGGTACTAATTGACGTCGATGGCTGGGGCGCAGTTGCTGCGAAACTGCCTGAACATACCTTCCGTATGATTCCGCTGGAGCACACAACGCAACGCTGGCTGAGTTACTTTCGAATGTGGCTGATTCTCGGACTCGCTGATATTACGGCACAAACTTTGATCCAGCGGGCCATGGCAGCCAAGACCGAGCAGGTTGCCCAAAACTCTTTTTACCTGGCGAGCTTTGGTTACCTGACCCTGGGCATGATTCCGGTGCTGCTGGGGATTATTGCCAGCGTCACTATCCCGGGACTGGCAGATACGGAGACTGTTATTCCGACACTCGCCATTAAACACTTGCACCCCGCAGCTATTGCCGTCTTTGTTGGCGCCCTGCTGGCAGCCATCATGAGCAGCGCCGACAGTGCACTGCTGGCTGCTGCCAGTGTCTTCAGCACCAATATCCTGCCCTTGTTCAAGCCGAAATCATCGGATCGCCTGCGCCTGCTTGCCACCCGTATTGCCATTCCTGCATTGGGCACGATAGCCCTGGTAGTGGCATTAAAAGTGCAAGTGGTGTACGACCTGATCCTGGATTCGAATTCGGTAATGTTAGTTAGTATTACCGTCCCGTTTATTGCAGGCGTCTGGTGGAAAAAGGCCAACCGTAGTGGAGCACTTGTTGCCATGGCAGCCGGTTTTGCTACCTGGGCGATTGTGCTCGTGTTCGCACCTGGAATGCCAGGGGATCTGATGGGACTGATCGCCTGCCTAATCACCCTGTTGCTGGTAACACCTCTGACGCAGAAATTCGACCCGCCGCGCCCGGTACTGAACAGCGAAGGCGAAGAAGTGGAACTCAAAGACCGGCTTGGCACGCTGCCACTCTTCCGGCGGGCCGACTAAGAGTAAGGCTTCACTTCTACTGTGCTCCTGTGGACTTCATTCCGGAACGTGTCAACAACTTTGAGACACTTTGGTGAATAAATTACTGTAGTTTCATCTCAAAAGTTCTCCTTTTCGGGAGGGTTGATCCAGACCGCCTCGGGAAGAGGAGGAGGAACGGGTTTGCCGTTGGGAAATCTCTCCGGGAAGAGTGCATGGGCGGCCTCCAATGTTTGGGATCGATCGCGACGGGTGGTGATGGCGGTGAGGTAGTGCACATCCGCGGGAGTGTGCAGGCCGATACCCGAATGGCGATGGTCGCGGTTATACCAATCGAAGAAATCCCGACAAAAGTCTCTGGCTTGCTGAATGGTGCCGAAACGAGCCGGGAATTCGGGACGGTACTTGAGGGTCTTGAATTGGGATTCCGAGTAGGGATTGTCGTCACAGACATGAGGCCGAGAGTGAGACTTGGTGACTCCCAGATCGGCCAGTAGCAAGGCCAGTGCTTTGGAACTCATCGACGAGCCACGATCGGCATGCAGGGTGAGACCACCCGCTACGATCTCCTGCTTGGAGTAGCTCTGGGCGATCAAGACCTTGGCCAGGCGGGAGCTTTCCTGGGTGGCCACCATCCAGCCCACCACATAGCGGCTGAAGATGTCCAGGATCACGTAGAGGTAGTAATAGCTCCATTTGACGGGCCCCTTCAGCTTGGTGATGTCCCACGACCAGCATTGGTTCGGGCCGGTGGCCAGAAGTTCCGGCTTGGAGTATTGGGGATGGCGGCGCTGGCGACGGCGTTCTCTAACTTCCAGACGTTTGGCCAGAATGCGGTACATGGTTCGAATCGAGCACAAGTATCGCCCTTCGTCCAGCAGCTCCGCCCATACGGCGGCAGGAGCTTTGTCGATAAACTGTCGGCTGTGCAGGACCTCCACAACGGCTTCCCTTTCGGGCGGGCTCAAGGCGCGTGGGGATGCGGCCCGAGGCCGAGGATCCAGCGCCGGCCGTTCGCGCCGAAGTTTCTCCCGATACAGACTCGATGGCGGCAGATCCAGAGCCTGACAGCCGGCACGGACTCCGTGGGATTGTGAGAATCGCAAAGCTTCGTCCATCAGCTCTCGTCTCCGTTCTCTTCGCTGCTCGCCAGAGAGATTCCCAACAGTTGCGAGACTTTTTTTTGGAGATCCAGCATGGCTTCAAACTTCTCGAGCTTGCGTTTCAGCTTCCGATTCTCAGCCTCCACTTGCCTCAGTTGATGATCCAGAGGATTGACCGGCTTTGCCTTTCGTCCCCGCTTGCGAGGGGTCAATGCCTGCAGCGTTCCGTGCTCGCGTTGGCGTCGCCAGGTCTGCAGATTCGACCAGTAAAGTCCTTCTCGGCGCAGTAATGCTCCCACTTCGCCCGACTCTTCGCAGCCATCGGCCTGCTCCAGGACCCGGAGCTTATAGCGGGCTGAAAACCGGCGACGGGTTGCCTTGGCAGGAACTTCCGGGTCGGGTCGCGGCAACGCCTTCTCGGGCTCGGTCCGTCCCGCAGCGATTTTGGAGACCTCTCCCCTCCGCTCCGAGGTTTCCAAAATCCTCAGTTTCTTGTCGCTTCTGTTTTCTATCATTCTGTAATCCAGCTTCTCGCCCTCTACTCTAATTTAGCCGGGAAGAAGTGTCTCACCATTATTGGCACAGAGGGTTCCTCTAGACGGTTGTACTTCTTCATCACTTCCTTCAGCCGCTGTGTGTGTTAGTGATCATGACGGGTCCTTCCAGGAATCCCGACTCTTCAACCCATGTGGTGCCTGTCATTTCCCCATTGCCATTCAATGTAAACCAGGCGGCGAAGACGGGGTCGGTAGTGGTCGTTCCTCTGGGTAAGATCGCAGTGACGCCCGTCCGCACGGGCCCTTGGCCGACCACAAGTTTGCCCTTTCCTGAGATCAGTGTGACATGACCAACCTCGACGCCCTGCACGTCAGTGATGGCGTTGAGAGGTCCAGGCGACCCTTCAAATGGAATCCCCAAGTCCCGTGCTCGGAGTGACCCCTGGGCAAGCGAGACTTGCACCGTCAAGAGAGAAACAAGGACAATAGCGAAATGCGTCCGAAGGTTCAGCGCTGACATAAATCCTCCTCAGCGGGCGAGCTTCCCGTGCTCGGAAGTGACCCCTGGGCAAGCGAGACTTGTTGTTGCACCCAAGTCAAGAGAGAAACAAGGACAATAGATATCGAAATGCGTCCATTTGTTGTTGGAAGACCTGGCGCCGAGCCGAGTGATCAGGCGCTCGCATCATCTACTGCAAGATCGACCGCAAGTTGCGCAAGGAGTTTTGGGGACTGAGAGGCAAGGTTCAGCGCTGACATAAATCCTCCTCAGCGGGCGAGCTGAGTAGTCAGCCTCTTAGTGAAACTGTTGTTGCGGTGGCCAAGCATCAAGAATCAAGGATCTAAGATATAGCAAGCTCAAAGACCTGGTCACCGCTTTCGCGACGACCGTGACTGAGAAGAGGTTGAGCGAGGCACCTTTATGACTCGACTGCGTCTGATGCAGTTTTCCCTTTTACCCGGGTTCCTCCTGGGACTCATGTCGTGTGCAGACGCGAGTCTGAGCTCCCAACAGCAGGCAGACTCTGAGTTCCGTATCCACCCGGATCTGAGATCCCAGAAGCAGGCAGACCTTGAATTCCGGATCGAGGTAGGTGAACCGGCCTTCGGGCCAGAAAAAGGTCCGCCTGTTTGCGTCGATGAGGCCCACAATAATGTTCACACCGCAGGAGGCAAATACAAGCCGTTTGCTGATCTTCTCAGGGAAGACGGATATCGGGTGGACGGCTTCTCCAGCAGATTCTCCGGGGACACCCTGACCCGTTGTGCTCTACTCGTGATTGCCAATGCTCTAAGCGGGGAAGACAATCTCGAGACCCGGGCTTTCCCACACCCTTCTCCCTTTACGCGCCTGGAACTCGAGGCGCTTGTGACCTGGATCCGGAAGGGAGGGTCCTTACTCCTTGTTGCAGATCATGCGCCGGCCCCCGGGGCGGCTCGTGATCTTGGTGCCCTGCTGGGGGTGGCCATGTTCGACGGGTACGCCAGGGGGACCGGCGAATTTCCGGATCTCTTTGAACGAGAGAAAGGGACACTGCTCGATCACCCGATCAGCAGGGGACGAAATTCCGAAGAGCGAGTTGAGACAGTGGCCACTTTTGGCGGACAGGCATTTCAGGTGTCTCAGCATTTCCAGCCGCTGCTGGTTTTTGCAGAGGGCTCCGCCGCGCAATTCCACGTCGGCTACAATCTCCCCGACATTCCCCGCCAAGAGTGGCCCAGGGTTCAGATCGGAGGATGGGCCCAGGGGGCTGTCCGGGAGTGGGACTCAGGTCGAATCGTCGTTCTGGGCGAGGCCGCCATGTGTACTGCTCAGCTGAGGGGAGCGGAGCGAGACCCGGTGGGAATGAATCACCGTCAGGCCGGCGAAAATGCACAATTCTGCCTCAACGTTGTTCGCTGGCTGACGCGAGTGTTTCTGTAAGCCGCGGATTCCATTCTAGCCCGGATTATGCAAGAACCGTAATCCGCTGTTGAAAAAGGGCTCGAGAAGTGGCCCAACTCGGAAGCGGGCAGGTGTGACAGGCGGATTTGCGAAGAATATCGGTTGGCGAGGCGTTTGAGTGGTTGGGGGAGTGAATTTCAGACAGATCTGGGCCTGGATGAGTGTCGGAAGCGGTTTTTCGGGGAACTGGGAGAAGCTAGCTGGAGTTCAGGCGACTCAAGACGAGGTGAAAGAGGGGTTGTTCGGGAAAGGCTGAGGAAAGATGGACCCAGATGCGTCGAGTGGTTTGTCGGATCCGGGCCCCGATCTTGAGGACACGACGACGTAAGGTTTCGATTTCGAGCTTGTGCCAGGGGGTTCCGTGCAGATAGTCGCGCAGGCGCACGAACATCTGGTAAGCCAGTGCATGCAGGAGGAGTCGAAACTGGTTGGCCAGGAATCGATGACAGCTGAGTCGGTCCATGCTCAGATGATTCTTAAAGGCCTTGATGAAGTTCTCGGTCTGCCCTCGGTCGGTGTAGTGGTCATAAAGTGATTGGGAGCAGAGATCGTCCCGGTTGGTGACCACAAAGCGACGATTGATCCCGCGCTGATCGACCTCCACTTTGACAATGACGCGACGGGATCGATCCCAGCTGTTGGCTCGATAAAGAAACTCGTCAAACTGACGCTGTTTTTCCTCCCGCTCAACGAACCTTTCCCGAGTCGAATCCAGCAGGGGCTCGACCACTCGCTGCAGGCGAGGGTTGCGACTTAACCCAATGACATATTGGAGTTGATTCTCTTCACCTTCACAGAACTCGTAGAGCCGAGGCGTGGCAAAGCCGCTGTCGGCCCGAATCTCAATCTCGACATCCGTCCCCACTGCTTGTCGGATGGCCTCCACGACGCGCTTCAGAATGGGCACGATGTGAGAGGCAGCCCCCTTGTTGCCAGGTCTCAACACGGCACAGACCAGGTCTCCCGTGGCGGCATCGAAGATCAGCAAAGGATGCAGAATGTGGTTTCGGTAATACCCGTGGTAGAAGGCGAACTCCTGTTGGCCGTGAGTGTGGTCGTCGGTACTGTCCAGATCCAGGATGATCTTGGCGGGACGTCTCTTCTTCAGGGAGCGCACATAACGGCGTAGCAGCCACCGGCTCAGACGCATCAGATCCTTCTTGGTGACGGAGTTCTCCAAGCGGGAGAAAGTCGGCTGGGTGGCCAAATCGGGATCGCTCTCGGGCAACTGATCACAGACTGTCTTGAGCATCGGATCCGAGCGCAGCGTATCGGCGTCATTACAGTCTTCGTAGCCGGCCACGATCTGCAACACTCGTTGTCGGATCAACTTCAACAGGTCATGACGAATGTAGCGTCGGTCCCGGCTTTCCGCAATACACGAACTGAAGCCCTCGCACAATCGATGTTGCCGATCCAGCGATCCAAACAACAACCATCCTGCGTCGGAAGTGAGGCTCCCCCCATCAAAACGAGCTGTGATGTCTCTGTGGCTGTGAAATGGCAGGGTATTCTGGCAGACTGTTTTCAACATAGCCGTAGCTCCTGTTTAGGGTTGTTTTTATGTAAACCCTTTTATATCAGAGAGCTACGGCTTTTTTTCTGGACCCAAATCTCACTCGGATTCAGATCTCTTGCATAATCCGGGCTAGCCAGTCTCCTGCAGTATCACGAGCTTTATCCCTGTCCCCTCCTGGTCCCTTCGCACCCTCTTGGCCAAGTTGGATCGAAGGTGGCTCGCTGAAGGAGTAGATCCATCCACTGAATCCAGACATGTGACCAGCCCCACCAGTTTTTCAGGTGCTCTCTGACTAGACTCAGTGTATCCAGACATAAACGGCCAGAGTGCACCTCGATCCGGCATGGTTGGTTTGCTCTCTGGGCAGTCGAATTGGAAGAAGGGGTACAACACCATGTTGTTGGGGGAGATTCTTGCGGCCAAAGGACTGGTCACTGCGGAACAAATCGAGGGCGCAAGGGAATATCAATTGGAGAAAGGCGGTCGCCTCGGCGATTGTCTTATTGAACTTGGCGCCATCACCTCCGAGCAGCTTGAGCAGGTCTTGAATGAGGCGCCAGTATCACCGAACAGCTTAGAGGAGACCAGGCTGGATCCGGGCTCTCTACTGCAGCACATGATCAAGGGCATGTACACGGAGAATCTGGAAACGCCCTCCAGAATCGCCAAGGCCATGTGCTTACCGAATCAAATCATCAAGACACTACTGAGGTCTGCCATAGATCAGAGGCTGGCTGAGACTAGCGGCCAATCGGCGCCCGGACTCGGTGCTCTGGCCGAAATATGCTACCGCCTGAGCCAGGCGGGTCGTGATTTTGCGGTGGATTCGCTGAAGCAAAACCAGTACTTCGGCCCGGTACCGGTCAGCTTGGAGAACTATCAAGCACAGATCCTACGGCAGCGAATCACCATTGAGAGAATCGACCGTGCCAACATGGATAAGGCCTTTCAAAGCCTGGTGATGCCCGATCGTTTCGTGGCGAGACTCGGACCAGCCATCAATTCCGGCACTGCGGTCCTGATCTATGGACCCTCGGGGAATGGCAAGACCACAATCGGGGAGATCATCGGTGATATCTTTCACACCGTCGTCTACATCCCCTACTGCTTCGAAGTGGACGGCTACATCTTCAAAGTCTTCGATCCCACTGTTCACGAGCCGGTCGCATCGGAATCTGAGAGCGGGGTTTCTACCCAGGTTCAGCGTGACCCGATCGATCGACGCTGGGTGCCATGTCATCGGCCATTTGTTATGACGGGAGGTGAACTGACACTCGAGATGCTGGACCTCAAGTTCAACGAGATCGGCAAATTCTATGACGCTCCAATGCACATCAAGGCGCTCAATGGCACCTTTCTCATTGACGATTTCGGTCGCCAGCTGGCCAGGCCGGAAGATATTCTCAACCGTTGGATCGTGCCGCTCCATAGCCGAGTGGACTATCTCACCATGCACACCGGCAAGAGTTTTGAATTGCCCTTCGACGAGTTGGTCATTTTCTCGACCAATCTACATCCAAACGATCTCATGGATCCGGCCTTCCAGCGTCGAATCCCTTACAAACTGGAAACGGTGGCGCCCCCCGAAGACCTGTTCCGAAGGGTGTTCGAGGGTGAGGCCAGAAAACATTGCCTGGACCTCACTGAAGCCGTTTATCAACAGGTGCTGGAAGGAGTTCGCGCAACGGGGGCACCGCTGGCCTATTTCCAGCCTAAATTCATCATTGAGCAAGTGCTTGCCTCTTGTAAGTTCGAAGGCACGGCACCAGGATTTACACCAGAGAATATCGAAGATGCCCTCCTTAACCTCTGTGTCGAAGAAGCTGAGAGCGGGCTCCATAACGTGGCCAGGGCCAGCTGATGTCTTCGGGTGAGAGACGTCCGGTTCGCAAGGTGCTGCAAGGCCACCACCCTTACTTCAACTTGCCATCGGCCTTGAACTTGGCCACGTCAGCCCTGGTGACCGTTACCTCGACTAGCGCCGGGTTCTTGGGGCCGGCCTGCTCTTCTTCCCCTTCTTTGCCGACACCCTTGGCGGCTCCTGCGCTGGTCACCTCAGCGGTCTCCTTCTTCTTACCCGAATCCAAGGGATTGGCAAGGCGAGACAACGAGAAGCGGCTCTTCTTTTTGGGAGGAGCCTCTTCTTCCTTCTCGCCGGACTTCTTCCCTCCAGCCACACCTTTGACCCCCTCGGCCACTTCCACGAGCTGGTCGGCATCAAACTTGTACTGGATCGCTTCCTGATAACGAGCTTCCAGGATTGCTTTGGGCTCTTTTGCAAGATCGCCTGCCGTAATGAGCTTTTCGATCTTCTTGATCCTATCCTTGGTCTCAGGATGAGACGAGAATAAGCCCTGCTTGTCATCGCCCCCCTGGTTGACGTGTTGCAGGGTGTCCAGAAAATGGCGCAGTCCGCTGGGATCATAGCCGATATCAGCAGCAAGACGGACCCCGATCGAGTCCGATGCAAGCTCCTGCTTCCTGCCAAAGCCCTTGAGCAGGGCCTCGGTCATCTTGTCGGCTACCCTTTCGAGAACCTCGGGATTGCTCGACAGAGAAGTTTCGCTGCCGGCCAGTTCGATGCTTTTCATCTTCCGAATCTCTCCCAGGGTATGTTTGGCCGTCACGTGCCCCACCTCATGTCCAAAAACCCCCGCTAACTCGGCCTCGTTTTGGATTGCCCCCAGCGCCCCACGTGTGATGTGGATGTAGCCACCGGGTGCAGCGAAAGCGTTGATACCGCTGCTGTCCAGAATAATGAACTGATAAGGCAAGCCAGGTCGCTCCGATTTCTCCGCAACTACGTTCCCGACCAGGGATACATAGCGGGTCGCTTCCGGATCCTGTTGCACTCCGAATCGCTCCCGAATCTTGCTGCTAATCTCCCTTCCGAGAGCGATTTCATCTTCTTCGGTGAGTTGGAGATCAGATACTTTCTTGACCTCATCTAACGCCTTCTTGAGCTTCCCAAGACCCAGTTGGCCCAGGCTCACGGTGGAACAGAAAAGGAATTGGATGAGGGAAAACCAGATCAGGCGCTTCATTCTTACCTCCCGGTGGCCCCATCAGCTCTCCTGTTCGAAACAGGGTCCACAAAACGGGTCGATCATTCTTGCGAGCAGATCCTCGCCGACTTCTCCCTGTTAGGACGCTAACACAAAACATGGGTCTCTCGCACGGGGTTCTTGAGGTCCCCTCGAGTCCGGTGGGCTAGAATCCTACCGATGCTGGGGAAACTTCGGCTCCCTCGAGAAGTCGCGCTACTCATGATCAGTGCCCTTACGACCGGACTGGTTGTGGCTGCCTTTGGTAGTTCCCTGCTGCAGGTGATGGAACTGAAGACTCGGGACAGTCGGTTTCGAATCCTGGGCGACCAACAGGTGGCTTCTCCCGAGATCGTCGTGGTGGAAATCGACGGCGACAGTCTCAAGGCTCTGGAAGCCGATCTCGGAAGATGGCCGTGGCCGCGGGATGCCTATGTCGAGGTGCTGGAGTACTTGGAGAACGCCGGAGCTCGCGCGGTAGCTTTTGACGTTCAGTTCACCGAGCGAAACATCGCCCGGGATCAGATAGAGAGTGACCAGATCTTCGCAACTGCCACCCGCGAGGCAGGCAATGTGGTTCACGTAATGGTTCCCCGGACTCAAACCACCCCTGCTCCCCCCAGCAGGGAGCAGGTGCTCAGCCACTCCATTGCCGGATCTGCGAACTTCGAAAACTTTCCTGAAATCAGTTTTCCTTATGAGGAGCTCGCGGATGCGGCCATGGGGGTTGGCCACGTGGCGGCGATCTTCGATTCCGATGGGCCCTGGCGGCGTTACCTCCCGATCGTGAGTTATCAAGACAGGCTATTCCCATCGTTGGCTCTGGTGCTGGCCCTGAATCGCTTTGGACTGAATCCCTCCGATCTCGAGGTAGGAGCACATGAGATCATCGCCGGGCCAATGAGGATACCTCTCGATCCGGATTGGAGACTTCCCATCTGGTACAACGGAGGGCCTGGCAGTTATTCGCCGGCATGGGAAAGCGGAGGCCAGGAGCGCAAAGGGTATTCTTTTTTTGCTCTCCTTTATTCTCAGCTTCAGATCCTGGAGGGAGTGAGGCCCCTCGTATCTCCCGACGCTTTCCGCGACAAGATCGTTCTCATCGGAGTCACCGAGCCCGGGCTTCACGACGTCTTCACCACCCCCTACAGTGGAGGTGCCGGAGACTCGGGAGAAGGCCTGGGCGAGATGTCCGGAGTGGAAATCCACGCCCATGTCCTGGATACTCTTCTGCACAACCGCCATTTGATTCCGTTGTCTACCTGGAAGCGCAACTTGTTGCCATTTGCAGTCGCGCTGGCAGGGTTGGCGCTGGTCTCTTACCTCCGCCTCTTTCCGGCAATCCTACTGAATCTGGTCTTGATCGTGGGGTATGTCCTGGTCTGCGGTTGGCTCTTTGCCCTGCGATTGGAACTGCCCGTTCTTCCGGTCGCTGTCTCCTGGATTCTGAATTGTGCTCTAGGTTTCAGCTACCAGTATTGGATCGAAGGGGCCGAGAAGAGACGCGTCAAGCAGATCTTCTCCAAGTTTGTTTCCACAGATGTCTATCAGCGCCTCCTTCAGAACCCTCTCTCCCCGTAACTACCTATCTTGGAGCCATCAGCGGATCACTGGACCAGGCGAGGGTCGCCTCTGCGGCACTTGTGGAATGTTGGAGGCTGTATGATATCTTTTCACGTCTGCACAAGAATGCCTTGGTCTTGAACCCATTCATAGAAACCTGAAGAAACATGGCTGAAGTCAAAACAGAATCGTCCATCCCTAAGATTACTTTTCGCCCTGGAGTGGGCTTTCGCAGCGTCCTCACTGAACGCGTCGATCGCTATTTTCAGGAGGCAGGTGTGCGCAAGACCGGTGACTGGCGCATGTTTCTGAAGACCACCATCATCCTGGCGTGGCTGGCTGTGTCCTATGTGCTGCTGGTTTTTTTTTCCACCTCGCTGATCGCGGCCGTGGTAAGTGCCTTTGCTCTGGCGCAGGGTCTGGCCCTTCTAGGCTTCAATATCATGCACGACGGGGCACATGACAGCTATTCAGACAGTAAGAAGGTCAACTGGTGGATGGGTTTCACACTCGATTTGGCCGGTGGCAGCCACATGATGTGGCGCCAAAAGCACAATTTCTTGCACCACACCTATACCAATATCGATGAACTGGACGATGACCTGTACACCTCGGGCCTGCTGCGTTTGAGCCCAGAGCAGAAATGGCGGCCTTGGCATCGTTTCCAGCACTTGTACGCATTCCCGGTCTACAGCCTCCTGACACTCTCATGGCTCAATTTCAAGGACTTTCATAAGTTGTTCTCAGGCCGGATTGGACACTACAAACTGCGTAAACCGAAGTCCTCAGACGTCTCTCTGTTTGTTCTCACCAAAATCTTTTACATCGGGTACGCTCTGGTGCTGCCTCTGTTTTTTCATCCCCTTCTTAAAGTTCTAATCGCGTTCCTGGCAATCCACCTTATCTTGGGCTTCACCCTCTCGATCATTTTTCAACTGGCGCATACCGTAGAGGGCAATACCTTCCCGAGGCCGGGCGCTGACGCCGCCACAATCGAAAACGAGTGGGCCATTCATGAGGTGGAGACGACGGCGAATTTTGCCCCAAGAAACAAGCTGGCGGCCTGGTATCTGGGTGGTTTGAATTTTCAGATTGAACATCATCTCTTTACCAGGGTCTGCCATGTCCATTACTCTGCCATCAGCGGGATTGTGGAAAAGACCTGTAAAGAATTTGGAGTTTCCTACACCAGTTACCCCACACTTCGGTCGGCCTTTGTGGCGCACTACAGATTCCTAAGACTTATGGGCGACAGGGCGTAGGTCAGCGGCCCCCGGCACCTGCTCCACACAATAGCTCGACGGGTGCTGGGAAATTCTACATAGTGTAGAATGTGATCGAGATCCGAGAGGAGCTCGGACACAACAACTCACACGGAGAAACCAAATGAAACGCTGTTCAGTTATTCTTGTCCTGCTCTGCCTCGGTGTCCTGGTCGCTTCCGGGATGTTTCTTCCGGCCCAGTTTCCGTTTCTGCATTGTTTTTGGTTTTCTTTGGGGGATTATTTCCTCACCACATTCGTGTGCAGGTGCCGAAGTTTCCAGGCCCCGTCCTGCCTGGTCAGGATGGCAGTGCCCAACCCTCCGCCAGAAGCCTCGCGCGCGGGCGCCTACTTGACTTTTTCGTAGACGACCTTGAACTCGGGATTAGCGGCAGGTGCCAGCTTGATCCGCTCTCAGACAAGCAAATCACCCGTACTAATGACCCTGAAGTGACGCAGCGGATGCTGGAGCAGTCCCTTAGGGATTTGAAGACCGATTACATCGACCTCTACATGATTCACTGGCCGGACCGGCAAGTGGACATTCGAGTCCCCATGGAAGTCCTGCGCAAGGCTCAGGATCAGGGAAGAATCATTCACATCGGCCTGTGTAATACTCACCTCGAGGATCTCGAGAAGGCACAGGAAGTGGCTCCGATCGTGGCCGTCCAGAGTCAGCTGAGTCTTTTCGAAACAAGGGCATGTGAAGCTCTACTCCCTTATCTTGGGACGCAGCAGATCGGCTTCATGAGCTGGGGAACACTCGACCGTGGCATCATCACCGGCCACGTCACGCGGCGCAGAGCTTATGACAAGTATGACGCACGTGGCGGCGCCCCCTGGTGGAAAGAAGATGTGGTCAAGCGCAAGCTGCAGGCGATGGCGGAGATAGAGGCCATTCTGGAAGGGCATTCAGGATTGGAACTGGCGCTCGGATTTGTGTTGCGGAATCCGGAAGTGAGCACGGCCCTGTGCGGCATCCGGAGCGAAGAGCAACTGGATTCGATGATCGCGGCCTGCCGGAACCTTCCTGAGAACAGCCTGCTGGACAGGGCGGGCGCCATCGCCCTGCGACATGTACCGCCCGAGCCCTACTGGTGAGTGTCGCTTCTTTTGCAACGGGCGGATCCGAGAAAACGATCCTTCCGACCATCAGATCAGAGGATATTCCTTGACCGTCAACTCGCTCTCCTCATCGCCTGTATTGACGGTGCCTTCTCGATCGATGACCAGGACGTGACATTCGTCGCGGCAAAAGGGCTTGTGCTCCACACCCCTGGGAACAACAAACATTTCCCCGGGTTCGAGATGAACTTTTCTGTCCCTCAGCTCTATGTTCATCTCCCCTTCGATCACTAGAAAAACTTCATCTGTATCCTCATGGGCATGCCAGACAAATTCCCCCTTCGTCTTGGCCAGGGTCATCTGGCAGTCATTCAGCATAGCCACCTTCCTCGGGGACCAATGATCCGAGAATTGAGAGAGTTTCTCTTTGAGGTTGATCACCGAGGGTTTCGGTTCCCGGGTCTTCCTGGTGTTTCGTGAGCTCATTTTTCGGTATCCTCGCTATAACTCGGTCATTTCAGGGTAACCTTCAATTTACTGGACGGCAATCATGGCCGAAGAATGGAGGAATCACTTTGGCAAACCGTAGCTCGAAGATAGTTGTGTTGCTCGCAGTCTTGGGTTGCCACGAGGCGTGGGGCCAGGGACTCCCGACCAACGCACACCCGAAGGTCGATGGCTGGCAGAACTTGTTCGAGCCGGATCTTTCGAATGCGATGATCTCCCCGGGCGGATGGGTGATGGAGGACGGTCTCCTCAGCGCCAGAAGCCACGGGATGATCTGGACAAAGGAGTCCTACGGAGACTTTGTACTCGATCTCGAATTCAAGGTGGCCAAGGGTGCCAACAGCGGGGTCTTCTTACGACCCGCCGATGTTCGCAGACCTGTGACCGGCATCGAGGTGCAGATCCACGAGACCACGGATGGAAATGAATTCGGAATGGTCGGCGCCATTTACGGTGCCAAAGCTCCCAGCAAGACTGTGGCCAAGCCTGCCGGCGAATGGAACCGCTATACCATTGCCTGTGTGGACAGCCGAATCTATGTGGTCTTTAACGGGGAGCAGGTGATCGACATGGACCTGGATGACTGGACCGAGGCTCACCAGAACCCGGATGGGACTCGAAACAAGTTCGAAACAGCACTGAAGGACTATCCACGGGTCGGACCGGTTGGCCTCCAGGGCATCCACGGCAAGGGGGGAAAACTGGTCTGGTTTCGAAACCTCAAGATCCGGATGCTTGATTAGCCTGCAGCAGGATGTCCAGGCTGGGAAAGGGAGGCCCGCTGCAGAAACGGGAGGGAACCCCCTCGTCACTTGATGTTTTGTCCTCCAGCGTAAAGCCGGCCTCCTGGATGAGCCTGACAGCCGCTTCGGACTTCTGCCCGGGCGTCGTCAGATAGCCTTCCACAAAAATCGAATTGGCCGGATAGAGGGCCAATGCGGCAGCCCCGCCCAGGTGGATTTCCCGTCCTGCCGCCATGCGGATCTCGCTGACGGGATTCAGGAAGCGCATCAAGCAAAGCGCCTTGAGGCCTCGCAGCGGATCCAGGCCACAGCGGTCCTGCAGAGGTGTTCCCTCGATCGGGTGGAGGAAATTCACAGGAATGGAATCGATCTGCAGCTCCCGTAGGGCCAGAGCCAGTTCCACGGTGTCGGCATCTTCTTCTCCCATGCCCATGATGCCTCCGCAGCAGGTCGACAGGCCCGCCTTCTGCACGTTCCGGAGGGTTTGAACCCGATCATCATAGGTATGCGTCGAACAGATCTCTGAATAAAACCTCCGACTCGTGTTCAGGTTGTGGTTAATCCAGCCGACCCCGGCCTCTCCCAGTTGCCTGGCCTGCGTCTCCGTCATGAGTCCGAGAGACAGGCAGATTTCCAATGAAGGAAACTCCGCTTTGATCTCACGCACCGTAGCCGCCAGATGGTCAAGATCTTTCTGCCCCGGCCCCCGGCCGCTGGTCACCATGCAGTATCGCTCGGCTCCGGCTGAGACCGCCCTGCGTGCTCCCTCCAGCAGCTGTTGACGCGAAAGCAGGCCGTACTTGTCAATCCCGGCAGCTGAAACAACCGACTGGGAGCAGTAGGAGCAGTCTTCCGGGCAGAGACCGCTGCGTGCATTTTGAAGGACGCACATCTTGACCTTGTTCCCCCAGAACTCCCGGCGCACCTCAAAGGCTGCCCACAGCAGGTCAGGGAGGTCTTGGGCAGAGGTTTGCATGACCTCCAGCGCCGCTTCAGGAGACCAGTCTGCCCCGCTCAGGGAGTGGCTGGCCAGATGTGTGAATCGAGCTCTCCTCTTCATCCTTATCTCAGGATCTGGTCTACATTGACATGCCGGTTAAATGCGGCCAGCAGGCTCCCCCTGCCTTCTTCGCTGTCTGCGCTGAAAGGGAGGTGCGGAATGGAACCCAGACGGGGCACATCGGTGAGACGGGCCAGTGTTTCAGGGTTGGTCGCGGTAGCCGGATCTGCGGACGACATCGGGTGGTTCATTATATAGCCCTTGACGGGAAGAGAATGCGCCCGCGCATAGCCCAGGGTCAGGAGAGTATGGTTGAGGGCTCCCAGCTTGGATCCCACCACGACGAGAAGTGGGACGCCCAGGTCGCGCACGAGATCAGCGAAGGTGTAGCGGTCGACCAGGGGAACGAGCAGTCCCCCGGCGCCTTCAACGAGAACTGTGTCGTGGCGATGCGAGATCCGCTGGAAAAGAGAGACAATCCTCTCCGGCCGAATGGAGACGCCGGCCTGATCTGCAGCAACACTTGGTGCCACGGGCGGTGCGAAGCGGTAGGGACACAACTCCTCGAGAGGCGCCCTGGAGCCGGCGAAGCTGGCCAGCAGTGCGGCATCTTTGGGAAAGAGCTCGCCATGGTGCGTCTCGCACCCGGTCTCGACGGGCTTCATGACGCCGACTCTTTTGCCTTCGGCGGTCAGGCAGGCCGCCAGACCGCACGCCACCAGCGTCTTGCCCACCCCGGTATCAGTGCCCGTGATCAGGAGCCCGGACATGTCACTCTCCTAATGGAAGTTTGAACCACGCGGACAAGTTCCGCGAGTTCGTCGAGGCTCATGGACAGTGACGGCATCAGAACGATGACGTTGCCCAGGGGGCGGATCAGTACACCCTGCTTCCTGGCCTCCATAATGACCTGAATGCCGACTTTCTCAGCAGGGTCATAGGGGATCCTCCGGTCCGGGTCGCGCATCAACTCGATTCCGACCATGAAGCCCCACTGTCGAACATCTGCAACCTGGCGGAGAGGGGCGATGCGGGCTCCTAGTTGTTGTTCCAGGAAGCTAATCCTGGGCTGCAGAGCCGACAGGACATCTTCATCCTCCAACACTTCAAGGGTAGCCAGAGCCGCAGTGCAGCCCAGCGGGTTTCCCGTATAGGTATGGCCATGAAAGAACGTTTTGAACTCATCGTAGGGTGCGAGAAAAGCTGAAAACACCGCTTCCGTTGTCAAGGTCGCCGCCAGGGGCAGATAGCCGCCTGTGATGCCCTTGGCCAGACAAAGCAGGTCGGGAGCGATCTCAGCATGCTGGCAGGCAAACATCTTTCCGGTGCGGCCGAACCCGGTGGCCACTTCGTCGCAAATCAGCAAGAGCCCCAGTTCCCGCGTCAACCGGCGCAATGCCTGAACGTATTCGACTGGTTGAGCCCACATTCCAGCCGCCCCCTGCATCAAGGGTTCCACGATCACGGCAGCCAGTTCATCGCGGTTGCTCGACAGCTTTTGGCGGGCATCCTCAACTGCCGCCCGAAGAGCCTCCTCTGCAGACATGCCGTCCCGAAATCGAAACAGGTGGGGAGGGATCAGACGAACTGTCTCAGTGAGAAGCGGGCGATAGAAGTGGTGGAAAAGCTCGGAATACCCTACGCTGACGGCGCCCAGCGTGTCTCCGTGGTAGGCTTCGACCAGAGAAGCAAACTTGACTCTCCGCGTCTCTCCTCGAAGCTGCCAGTACTGAAAGGCTATCTTCAAAGCGATCTCAGTCGAGGTGGAACCAGAGTCTGAGTAAAAGATCCGCGTCAGTCCCTCCGGGCTGATCTCGGCCAGTTTGCGCGCCAGCAGCGTCGAGGGGACATTGGACAAGCCCAGCAGCGTGGAGTGTGCAATCTGATCCAGCTGGGACTTGACGGCGGTGTTCAGGCGAGGGTGGTTGTGGCCCAGGAGGTTACACCAGAGGGACGAGACTCCGTCGAGATACCTGTTGCCCTGAACATCGATCAGATAGTTGCCTTCGCCCCGGGAAATGATGAGCGGATCCTCACTCATCCAGTCCAGCATTTGCGTAAACGGATGCCAGACATGGGCCCGGTCCCAAGCCCTCAAGTCTTCGTAGGAAGCCGTCATGGGAGGACTCCAGTTTCTTTTCCGGCTTCTCCAAATGCTTCGAGAGCTTGGACCAGTTGACCGCGGCTGTGAGTCGCCATAGGAGCCAACCGCAGGCGCGAAGTTCCCTCCGGAACGGTTGGGGGCCGCACCCCGTAGGCAAGAACACCTCTGCGCAAGAGCGCCGCACTCAGGTCGACGGTCAGGCGGGCATCACCTATGATCACGGGAACAACAGGCGATTCACCACTCGAGGGAGCATATCCCAGCGTCTTCAATCCCTCGGCCAGAAACCGGGCATTCTCCCAGAGCTGGGCACGGCGCTCTGGTTCGAGTTCGACGATCTCGAGGGCGGCCAGGGCCGTAGCTGCCACGGAAGGTGGGACACCGGTTGTATAGACAAAACTGCGAGCCCTGTTCACGAGCCAGTCGATCAACTCCCGAGAGCCGGCCACATAGGCACCGGATCCTCCCAGGGCCTTACCGAGCGTTCCCATCTGAATCTCGACCTGATTTGTGAGGCTGCGTTCCTGGACCAGGCCGGCCCCTGTGGACCCGAAGACTCCGGTGGCATGGGCCTCGTCAACCATCACCCAAGCCTTGTACTTGTAGCCCAGGCCGACGAGTTCCGTGAGGGGCGCAACATCACCATCCATGCTGAAAACCGAATCCGTGACAATCAGGCGCTGGCCGGAGTCCGAAGAGTCAGCCAACAGGCTTTCCAGGTGGTCAACATCGCGATGGCGAAAAATCTTGATATCGGCTCGAGAGAGCCGGCATCCATCGATGATGCTGGCGTGATTCAACTCGTCACTCAGGATGGTGTCACCCGCTCCCATCAAGGCAGAGAGCGTTCCAATGTTGGCGTGGTAGCCGGATGGAAAAACCAGGGCCGCTTCCGTCTGCTTGAAAGCCGCAAGTCTGGCCTCCAGCTCCCGATGGAGCTCCATATTCCCTGAAATCAGGCGCGAGGCTCCGGCTCCGCAGCCGAACTTCTCAACTGCCTCCCGGGCGGCCTTTTTCAGAGTCGGATGGGCGGCAATCCCCAGATAATTGTTGGAGGAAAGCAACAAGACCTCTCGCCCGTTGAAACGAACAAGCGGCTCTTGAGCTCCTTGCACAACGTGTAGCCGACGAAAAAGTCCGTCCTCGTGGAGGTCAGCAAGCCGGGTCTTGAGAATACTTCTCAGCATCGTTCCTTTTGGGAAAAGAGACTCGCTTACCCAGCCTGCTCCAGGATTGCGGAATCACCCGGATTCCACCTGAGCAAAGCGATTCTGCTACTCGAGCTTGACGCGTGTATAGGGACTCGATATGTGGAAATCGTGACCATAAGCCTTCCGACTGTGATTGCTGAAAAAGTCGATCCGGGAGGCGCCCGGGCGCAGTGGGACTTCAACGGTCCAGGCACCGGTCTTCTGGTCCAGGGTCATCTCCATCCACTGATCGTCTGGGATCCGATCGCGCAGAAAGGCCGCTGATCCACCCGGAGCACGGTCGTACATCCACCAGATCCGCCCGTTCTCGGGCTGCGGTCCGCTGTCGAAGACCACTTTCACGTGCAACTGGCCGTCGATGAGGCTGTGGCTGGATTTCGGAGGCTCCAGCAATGATTCGCCTCCGAAGAAATGGTGCAGGAGGAAAGCATTCAGGTTCTCCTCCCCGAAATACTCGGTCTCCCCTTCGTGACGCTCCGCAACGGAGTATCGCGCAGCGGGATGCAGCCTCATCCCGTGTCCGCCATTTGGTTTGTAGTAGACAGGGATGTGAGAGTGGTGTTGCGCGCCCCACAGGATGTCATGTACGACCCAGTCGTGGGTACCCGGTTGAAAGTGAATGTCCACTCCGCGAGCCAGCAGCTGATCCCAGTTCTCGGAGACGAGAAGCCGGGCACCACTCTCCCGAGATATCTGTCGAACGGCCTCCCAGGACCAGCCGGCCTTCAGCGCCACCTTGTGCATCGGTCGATCAGAAACACCCCAGGCCATCTGGCGGTACCAGTCCACCGTGTGTTCCCCGGGATCGGCGCCTTCTTCAACCGCCTCAAAAAACAAATCATTCGCTGCGTTCACTTCATCCATGGCCGCCTGATCCAGGCTTCGGAGCGGAGAAAAGTAGGCTGGAGCCACATTGGAAAAAGTTGCTGTGAATCGGCTGTCGTGGATGAGCGCAATGGCGGGGGAAAAGCCGTTCTTGGAGCTACCCGATCCGGCCACCTTACCCGGCTCGAAATAGTCTTTTTCCGCCCGGGCCGCGGTCACCGCCCGCATCAGGGTCATGGGCCAGATCCAGGTCGCGTTGTAGCGCGGATTCTGGGTCTTCAAGAGTCGGGGAATCATCTCGCGCTCGAGTTCTCGACCTCCAGGGATGGCGGCCAGTCTCTGCACCACGGTGTAGACCAGACCGACACCGCCGTCAATCAGAGCCTGTTGCGTCTTGTTGAGCCGGGCATCCTGCTCGAGGCGTTTGTGCCGGTGCTGACTGGTGATGTGAATCGCCGTCGCTTTCCGGTTCAGGGGGACAATGAAGCGCACCGGAATCCGGTAATCCTGGCCCGGCCACCACTCCGCAACCCTGATCTCGATCAGTTTCTGTCGCGTTGTCTGGTTCACGGAGTCCGGATGCCAGTCCTGCAGCACGCTGGCATCGAGGGTCGTCTCGTCCAGTATCTCGGCCGGATCAAAGAGCGGTCCAGTTTCGGCAAGAGTTTGGGGCAGCAGCAGGATCAGGGGCACCAGCAGGGCAATTATTCGGCTTGTCAGTTTCATCGTCGGGTTCATGGCTCGGTTCTCGTCGAGCCAGTAATCGTTCAGGCTCCTGGCCATCTTTTCGGCTGCCATGGATGCCGACCTCCTTATCAAGGGTTGTGCTGGGTATTCATACTACAAGAGATCCATACTTGGACAGCTTGTTTCTCTTGTAAGAAAAGGGGAGTGTCCAAGAGGGCACTTCTCTACTCGATCCTGGAGATGGACTGAGACGAGATAAAGAACCCATCCTTCGTGATCAGACCCGTGACCACAACCTCCCCTTCCCCTTCCACTGCCACGATCAATGTGCCTTCGTCGATCGGCAGGTCCCCCGCAAAGCGTTGTGACAGAAAGAACGCCTCCATTCCCAGGGGTGGGATCGGCTGGGTCACCACCTCTATGGGGGCATCGGGAGCGTCGTTGGCGAACAGCAAGAGGTCAACCAGGGCCGCCGAATCGCCAGGGTTGGAGATGGCAATTGCAAACTCATCCTTGCGGCGGAACGGCGTCTGGAAGCCTCGGCCCCTGTTGCCCGCGAAAATGCCGACGTCCTGTACAAGAGTCCCGTCTGGAGCGACGATCTGAAAACGAACGGATCCCCGCAGACGGCCGGAAGATCGAACCAGGGCCCATCCACTGGAAATCTCCTGGCCCGGTGCACCGACGAACTCCATGATGGTGGAGGTATGGCCCAGGATGCTGAAGGGAGTTTGCGGGTCCCAGATGTCCACGCTCTGGGGAAAGGAGCCGCTGACCCTGTAGCCAACATCAAAGGGGACTCCCCGGGTGTCAAAGAACTCGATCGTCACATCATCCAGATCCTCGGGACCAACATCTTCAATGACAAGAGTCGTCTCCAGAGATGTTCCATCGCCGATGGGTCCAAACCCGGTGATGGGGAAAAAGACCTCACTCGTTCCCCTGTCAGGCCCAGCTCTGAATTCAGGTTGGACCGGCACCTGGACTACGTCAGAATCCAGGGACGACCCGTTCTGCACGAGCACCTGAAAAACGAGGGTCTCTTCCTGCATGATGTCGGTGACCCGGACGTTCACGACCTTCTGGTCGAGACCCTGCGTGAAAACAGCCGTCCCGGCAATCTGAGTCCACTCGAAAACCAGGCTGTCGATCTCGTCTTGACTGCCGTCGGGTACGGTACTGTCGCTGGCATCCAGGTAGAATTCTTCACCATTTCCGAGCGGTCTGTTGACGGGAAAGCCGCCCTGCCCGGCGGCGGCCACGGCCAGAGGCGGAGAATCAATGGACTCGAAGAACAGGAAGGTCAGGTGCCGCGAGGCCTGACCGCCACGGTGATCGGAGACGGTCGCTGTGACGGTTACCGAGCCGCTCGTATCCTGCAGGGCCGTTAGAGTGGCGGTTGCACTGTTAGGGCTAAGTACCACCGCACCACCTGTCAGATTCTCGTCGCTGTGCCAGGAAAAGGTGATCGGGTCACCATCTGGATCACTGCTGCCGCTGGCATCGAGTTGGATGGTGTCCGGCGATGCCACCAGGATGTCGCCGGGAGATGTGTTTCCGGAGGTGTTCTGACCCTCTATTTCGTAAGTCAGGACCGGATCGGGATCGTCATTCTGGAAGTTCAGGACATTCAGATCGATCGGGTACCTTGTGCCGCAGCCAACGGCATCCAACACAAGGACTTCCAGGCCGATGGTTTCGTCAGAGTCCACCTGGGGGGCGGTGAAGGAGACGGTATCTGTTGTCTGCCCGGAGAGGTCGTCGATACCGATGAGACCCAGGCCGTTGGTAACCGACCACTGGAAGGTAACTCCGGGCGGTGCCGGTTGACCGTCGATCGGGTCTCCTGGAGTACTGTCAGGATCGTCAGCGTTGAAGATCCGAATCTCGCCCTGCAAGCCTTGCAGGATGGTGTAGGAGTCCGGGGCCGTCGCAGCAGCGGGCTGATTTCCAACCGACTCACACCCGAACGGGACTCCCGCCGACATTCCTCCCGACAATCCACCCTCGGTACAGCCATTCTGGGCGGCGGCAAAACCCAGAACGCTCCCCTCCAGAAAGTACATCCCATCGATCACTCTGTACACCAGGTTGACGCTCATCGGATCCTGGGGGCGGGCTGTGACCAGCGGGAGGGGCAGGCTGGGCTTGTCTGTCTCCCTCCCAAACATCACCAGCACTCTTCCCGGGCAGATCTCGCCCCCGATGACTGAGCCAAGCCTCCAGGCAAACCGGACCGGATCGCCGTCCGGGTCAAAACTCTGGGTGGCGGTCAGACTGAGGCCCTGGGGACTGATCCTGGGGTTGGCTTGTGTACCCATGCCGGTCGTGTCGAGCGTGATGATGGGCTTTTGATTTGAGCCGCTGACCGTGACCTGTTTGGTTCTGACCGCAGTGCCTGACTCGTCCGAAACCGACACTTTCACCGTGAACTGCTGGCCTTCAAGAGAGAGACTGGGTGGGTTCGGACCCGGATTCCCGACCCCAAAGATCACGGAGGTTGCGAAGATTGTCTTTGTGTAGGCGGTGGTCACGGAATTGAAGAAAAACGCCTGACCCGTCGGATCCTGCTCAAAACTCCAGGCGTAGGTTAGCGGGCTTTGACCAGAGGCACTTACCGCGGCCGACACCACTCCCATCTCCGCAACCGAGTCCGGGACCGAGAAAGAATTAATGCCGGGCTGGCCAAAGGTGGAAGCACCTGCCAGGCTCAGGAGCAGGCCCGAAACAGTCCAAAAGCGCGTGATTGGACAGGCACCGATGCGGCCTCTCCTCGATTCCCCGCTTGGACAGGCCTTAGTCCACGCGCTCATAGGCAAGCATCTCCGCGCCGGGTACCTCACGAATGACGATCACGGTTGACTCGGCCAGTTCGCGTCCCTTCTTGATCTCATCGCTGCCGACGCGTCGAAACCGGACCCGATACTGTGCGTCCGGTTCCAGACCACGAAGGGAAACAGCCAGGCTCTTCCCAACCGGGATCAGCGGCTCGACGATGCCTCGTCGGAAGATCAGGGCGACTCCCCGGTCGAGATCCCGGCGGTGGAACTGGTAACCCATCCAGGGCTGGTCCAGCGAGGGCGGAGTCAGGGGATAGAAGTCGCCGCTGAGCAGCGGACGAATCTCTTTGTAGAGCGCTACCTGCTGACGAGCCTGTTCCATCGGGAATGCCTCATCCAAGGGATCCCATCCCAGGGAGAACTGTCCCGCGAAAGCGGACCAGGCACCGTAATCATCCGTCGCCTGGGTCGGGATGTTGAGGATTCCGCCCGGCAAAAACAGATTGGCCCCGTAGAGGCCCAGCTGATCGCTTTCCGAGTCGAACCAGCGATCGGATTTCTGGTGCCAGTGGAAGCGCGCGATCGTTTCCAAATCGATCCGCCGCCCCCCAGCGCAGCAGCCCTCCATAATCAAGCTCGGGTGTCGCTGTCTGAGAGTGTCCCAGAGTTGGTACAGTCCGGCCACGTGGTGGCTCTCGGAGATCCCCTTTCGATGGCCCGGCTCGTCACCAAAGGTGCCGGAGAGATCCTGCCGATAGCAGGTCAGCCCTTCTTCCTTCACGAGTTGATCCATCTGTCGCAGAAACCATTCGCGAGACTCGGGCAGCTCCATCCGCACCGTGTAATGCCTGCTCTCTTCTCGCCTCCGCAGGAGATCTGGATGGTTGCGCACAACTGGGGCCTGGCTGGTGGCCAGTTCCGGGCCAAACCAGAGGCCGAACTCCACGCCGGCCTCGGCCAGCCTTCGGGAAATCGGTGTGAACCCGCGAGGGTACTTATTGGGGGCAAAGGTCCAGTTGCCCAGCCACTGATGCCAGGGCGCCTCGCCAAACCAGCCGGCATCGATAATGAAAAGCTCCGCGCCCAGTTGTATGAAAGGGTCAACCAGGGCCAGGACTTTCTCCTCCGTGGCCTGGTGCAGATATCCTCCAAACCCCTTGTAGGTGAAGCAGACGTTCACCGACACGAGTGGTTCCTGAGGTTTACCGCGTAGATGTGGAACGTAGTGCTCGTAGAGCAGCCGGCGGAAGACATTCTGCCCGTGCAGTCGCTTTCCTTCCCACAGCGCCACCAGGATCCTGGGCGTGCGTACCGTCTCTCCGGGCTTGAGTGCAAAGTGCGACTCCCTCAATCCGCTCAGAACGTGGCATTCATTTTCCCCGACAGTCAGCTGCGCCCGCCAGGTTCCCGACCATCCGACACCGACTACCAGGCCGCGGTCATCCGGTGTCTCCACATTGAAAAAGGGAAGGTGGTTGTTAGTCGATTCCGAGCGTTCCCGGATACCAGGCGGCACGGCGCCCAGTTCCATCCTCCGGGTAGCCCCAGACCCGTAAGGCAGCAGCGCCCGGGAAAAAGGGGCCAGATCATCGGGCTTGCTGCGACCTCCTAGAACTCCATGGACCACATAGGGCTGGTCCGTCTGCGAACTGTGCAGACGTAAATCGAGAGCCTGGATGTCTTCCAGGATGGCCGCCTTCTCGGAGCTGGTGTTCTCAAACCTCAACACCCACTCGAGGGCTGGGAAGTCGACAAACCGGGTCACCTCCCAGATCACCCTCAAGCCACTGGTCGGATCCCTCCAAACCAGTTCCCGGAAGACTCGATCGGAGTCGACTTCCTGCTCTCCCTGCTCCAATTGCCACCCACTCAGAAGCGTGGACGAGCTCTCGTCTCCATACTGGAAACTGAACGGGGCCGCAGTGCCCAGCCAGCCCTCCAGCCACCCGGGGTCGCCGCTGCCACCCGCCAGCAGCCGAGCGGTCCATTCTTCCGAGACGCGCAGTTCGCTTGCGGTAACCAGACCACTCTCTGATTGGTGGGCAGGAAGTACATCCAAAAATGAGTCCTCTGGTTCGATCGGTCCAGGCTCATACCGAATACAACCAACAGTCAACGTGGCGCATAGAACTCCCATGCCCAGCACAAAGAGCCCGGACCGGCCCGAAAGAACCTCATCTGCGTAAGTCACAATCATCAAGAAAGTCCTCGTTGCTTCTCACTGGTTACGCAACCAGGTGTCATAGGCATTCCACCTGGGGCCTGTGTACTCGTATGTATCAAAGACGGCCGCGTTACCCAGAACACGGGGATCCTTCTCTTCGCGCAGTCTCTGCTCCATCTCGCGACGGAGTTCTTCCCTGGCCTGGTCGAACTCGGGTCGCCCGGCCAGATTCGTGACGCAATCGGGATCATCCAAGATTCGATAAAGTTCTTCCGCAGGACGTTTTCCAAACGAGAGTTTGTAAAAGGCGTCGAACTTTCTAAGAAGCAGGGATCTTGTCGGGCCGACGTCGGAGTTGGGATAGCCGGTCTCGGGATTGCCTGCAGGCCAGCGATCCGGCTCGTAATTCCGAATGTACAGGTAGTCGGGCGTGCGAATAGCCCGGATCGGATACCCCCAGTCATGAGGCCTTCCCACGTCGTGGCGCTCTTTTCCGACCAGCATGCGGTTGCGTGTCGCGTCTATCCAGCCCGACTCGCCCGACTCGAGGAGATCCAAGAAGCTCTTCCCGGTCATCTGTGGATGCGGTTTGAGGCCGGCCAGTTTCAGAAAGGTGGGCGCGAAATCTCTGGCGTTGATGAAATCATCGATTTCCCTTCCTCCCTCGATCCCTTTGCCCCAGCGCACAGCCAGCGGCAAATGAAACCCGTCCTCATAGATCTGGCCTTTGGCCCGGGGAAAAGGCATTCCATGGTCCGAGGTCACCAGGACAAATGTGTTCTCGAGCTCTCCCCTCTCCTCCAGAAGCTCGATCATCTTACTCAGCTGTATGTCGAACCACTCAACTTCGAGAGAGTAATCGAGCAAATCACTGCGGATGAAATATGAATCGGGATAGTAGGACGGCAGGTCGACCTGTTCGAGCCTCTTCCCACTTCGCAACCCGGCTCCTTCGACGAAGGGGCGATGTGGCTCATGTGCCCCATACCAGAAGCAAAAGGGCTGATCCGGCTCCCTGGACTCTAGAAAGGCTTCGAAGTTGGCAGCGTAATCCAAACCACTGGTACCGAACAGGGGACGGTCGAGCCGGTGCGCTCTAAACGCCGGACCCGCCGGGTTGCGCTTGAATCCGCCCGCCTCGTAGTCACCCGGGCCCCATCCCTTACCTGTGTACCCGACGAAGTACCCCGCTTCTTCCAGGAGATCGGTATACACTCGGTATTTCGCAGAAAACACTCCGAAATGGTTGACAGCCTCCCCGAGTTGCCAGGTGTTTCTTTCGGTCAGCATGCTGGCCCGGGAGGGACTGCACTTCGGATTGGAAGTGAAGGCGTTGTGAAACAGTACACCCTCCCGCGCAATCCGATCGAAGGTTGGTGTCTTCACCCACTCGGAGCCGTAGACCCCGGCGTGCTCCTGGGACCAGTCGTCGGCAATGGCCAGCAGAATGTTGGGACGGACCCGGGGTCTCTCACTCCGCGCCGAGATCAGATAAAAGAACGAAGTTAGCAGCGCCGCCGGGATTCCCAGGCGTAGAGTCCAACCGAGCGTGATCAGGCGAAATCCCATGGGAGCCCCAATAATATATGCAAACCGGAGAACTTATCTTGCAACATCGTGTTCATCCTTGAGGAAGAACAACATTTGGCGGCCCGTGCTGAAAGTTGCACGATAGTGACATCGTGTCTTCCCCAAAGAGAAGGATAGATACGGCCGCCTGGTCGCCCGGGTGGAAGTGGGCGCTAGCCCGCATCATCCCGGAACGGTTTTCTGAGAGTTTCGCTATCGAGCCGGTCCAGGTCGAGTGATGCGGTGGTGTGGATGGTCGTGAATGAACCGTTTTTCGGGCTCGGAAGAGGGTGACGGAATTGAGGAGCCAGAACAATGCATTTGGCGGCCCGTGCTGAAAGTTGCACGAGTGACCTGCGCCCCCTGGCAAGGCAAGAAGTGGAAGTCGATGCTGCTAGAATCGTCTCCGAAACATGATGGATATCTTCAGAGATCTGCAATTCTTCAAAGCTAAAAGAGAGATCCTGCGACAGACCCTTCCGCATCTTCCCCAAAGAGAAGGATAGATACGGCCGCCTGGTCGCCCGGGTGGAAGTGGGCGCTAGGGACGTCTCCCTGGAACTCGTGAGGGCGGGCCTGGCCTGGCACTACAAGAGGTACTCCAGTGATCTCGGATTGGCAGCTGCAGAACGGGAGGCCAGGGCTGAAAGGCTGGGAGTCTGGTCCCTGGCGGACCCCATACCCCCCTGGGAACTAAAGAGACGAGAGGGGGCCCGCTGAAACCGGATTCGCCGGGCCCCGCTGGAGACCAGGCGAGAGATGTTGATTCACTCCGACTCTTCGCTGGCGTTCGTATCTTCCGCAGTAAACACGGGCGGCTGAGGATCGAGTGGTTGCAACTCTCGCCCCTTCAGAGCCGGATGATCGGATGGGATCTTGGTGGCCCGAAACACCGCATAAGTGTCGCCGTGCACCGGATGGGGCGTGGAGCCGTCGGCCATGCGTACCTGGCCCGAATGAGGGTCCCAGTACTCCCACACGATCTTCCCTTCCGGAGTCACTTCAAAGAAGCGTCCCTGGGCACCCGAGGTGATCAGGGTGTGCCCGCTGGCCAGACGCTGTGCGCCCGAGATGAACGCGCTGTGCAAAGGAGCCATCTTTGAACCCGTATAGATCCAGGCCTCCTCCTCCGGACCGAACGGGCCCTTCTCCAGAACATAGCGACCGGCGGCATCCATCGGTGCTGAGATTTCGACAACCGAAGAGTAATCCCCGTCGGGGCCGGTCAGACCGTTGTTGAAGATCATGAGGTGCCCGCCACCAGGGCTCCCATCGGGGATCCATCGGGAGTCGTGCTGGGCAAAGAGGCGCTGCAGTTCCTCGTCTCCCCGGCCGTAAGCAGCGGGGTTGCCCCAGCGGAAGAGAAGATCTCCTCCCCGTCCCCAGCGACCGCCGGTACTTCCAGCCGCTCCTCGGTAGTGGCGCTGTGATCAATCACCCAGATCTCGTTGTAGTGGGGAACACTGAGGACAATCTGATCCAAGCTGGGGTTGTAGTCTATGGCGTTTGTGTGCAGGAAATCGGAGCGCAGCTCGTCGGGCTGGGCGTCGGTGGGCACATATCCCAGGGCCTGGAGACGCTTGAGTTCTGCCGGGTCCATCTCAGGCGGCTCCCCGCTGCCGTTAATGTCGACCCTCTCCGGATAAGCAGAAGGCTCGCCATAGTTCTCGAGGTTCGAATCGTGGTTCTGAATCAGGTGGTCCCACATGTGCCACTCCCACACGATCCGAGCGCCGGCGGGAGGGAGCGGCTCGATCTCGATCACCGTGTCGGGCCACAGCCCGGCTTCCGGTGTCAGTTCCAGCCTGCGGCCCGCAGCCCGTGCCTCCTCTGCTGTTTTGGCTTCCCAGGCAATGGCCAGAATGTTCCCGTTGGGAAGGCGTTCGATGTCATGGTGGAGCAGGTGCTTCTCAGAAACGAATCGCCAGTCCCAAACCAGCTCTCCGTCCCAGGTGGACTCCTGGATTCGACCTCCCTGTCCCCCACCCTTGAAGACGGCGACGTCCGGTTCACGGGCCGTGCGGAGAAGATTGCCGTTGTCGAGCAGGTACATACTGCCCGAAGGTGCGTAATCGCTCTTCCAGGTGTGGACGACCTGCCCGTCGGAGTCGATCAGGTAGGTCGTGTCCGAGAGAAGCGGTGAGAAATAGACATAGCCCGGCGTCACCTCCTCGGTCTTGAGTCGAAGGCCCCGGCGGACCTCTTCTTCTTCGATCGCTGCGCTTTCAGGAGCACTGTCACCCTCTGCTGATTCCGGCCCGGCACAACCCGGGAGAAAGATCAAGATCCCCACAGCGGCCAGAATTCGAAAGGGTGTTCCACGAATCGAGTGCGAATCTCTTGTCATCAGTCCTCCGGGTTGGGTTCTTCAGCGGCCGGAAAAACCGGTTCTCGAGTCACGGTCCCGAGGGTAGGAGTGCTGTCGGCACCGGCATGATGTTCCAGGTAAAGCGAGCCAGACCGTCCGTGTACTTCATAAGTGTCTCTCCCTGCCAGCCGGTCGCGGTCAAGGTGTAACGACGCACTTCTTTCTGGTCGTCGCTGGCCACATACAGCTCATCTCGCCCGTCCCCATCCAAGTCGAGAAGAATCGAGGCGTGTTCGAACCCTGAAGAGTCAGCAGCGATGCGCTCTTTCCGCCAGGCGTCCGATCCAGGGCGTAGCAACCACAGACCCGACTTGTGGGTAGCGGCCACCATTTCCTTCTCCCCGTTTCCGTCAACGTCTCCAACGGTCAAGAAACGGCACAGCCTGTCATCCAGTCTGGCGACGATGTCCACGGATCCGGGATCAGCAGCGGCCACATAGCGGCGAATCTCCACCTTCCCACCTGACACTGCCTCCACAGAAACGTACAGTTCGTCACGCCCGTCACCGTCGATGTCGTCCACCAGGATTTCCTTGGCATGGCGCCTTCCCAGCTCGACCACAACAACCTGGCCCTCGCCCGTAGATGGTACGTAGCGGACTACCTTTCCTGGCTGCGAGGTACCGTCCAGGCGGTTGGGGGCCGTAGGCGTGGCATAGACCTCCATGGCGCCGTCGCCATCCAGATCTCCAAGTTCGATCTCGTGTACGATCGTGTCAGGGCTCTCGGGGTCGACTGCCTTTACGATCGTGTCCACACCCCCGGCTCGTTCCAGCTCTGATTCAGTGGGCTTGAGTCTGAGCGAGACACGGGCGCCCGGCATGGCCTGGGCGTTTACGGTGAGGATTCCGTGGAACTCGAGCAGCAGCATTCCCAGGGCGGAGGCCGCCTCGGCAGGAACCAGTCCTGTTGCTGGAGAATCCTCCTGGTCCCTTTCCTGCGCTATGGACAGGATATCATCCGCTTCGATCAAGGGTCCGATTGCCGTTTCGAGGACACGAGTGGTACCGAGCCGGGCTGCCAGGGCCGAGTAGAGCTCTTTGCCGATCGCCACCTCGCTTTGCAGGTGGCGGGGGCGATAAAGCTCCAGTGAGCGCAGAACTCCAAGAGCCAGCGGGGCGCGTGCCTCCAGCCCCAGTTCCATGGACCGGGCCACAACCCGCTGAACGACAGCGGCCCGGCCGGCCAGAACACCGGCTCTGGGACCGTTGAGACCGGCTTTGTGGTTGCTGGTGATGGCCAGATCGGCTCCCAGCTGCAAGGCGGGCTGCTGCCCGTAAAGAACCGTTCGAACCCTGGCTCCGTAGGCGTCGTCGACCAGAGCGATCCGACCGCTCTCCCTGGTCATGCGGATCGATTCCGAGAAGACTTCCTCCGGCATGATCTGTAGTTCGCTGGTGACGCCGGTGATCAGGACCAGACACCCTCGTGACTCCGACAGCTCACGCTCGAATCCCTGCAGGGAGGACGTTTCTACGAGCCGGGCTCCGGCCAGGTTCGCCCCCAGCTTCACGGAGGGATGGGAAGTGGCTCCGGGAACCAGAGAGAGGATGGACTCTCCCGATGATGCCGGCGGATGTGCGGTTGAAGACTCCGACCTCGTCGCTGTCCCGACCTCCCAGGTGAGTCAGGATGAGCTGTCGCAGTTGGGGCTGAAACAGGGCCGGGCCGACGGATTCCTGAGCATGTACCGGCAGATCTTCCGGCTGGAGCGGAAACTCCACCGTGCTGCCTGTGAACGTATAGATGCTGTCGGGCCCTATCCTGTCGGCGCGTTGCCGAATCAGTCGTGCTCCCTGCGCATCTCGTAGCATCTCTTCATCGGGACCACGCAGGATCTTCCCTCGGGCATATCCCACGGACAGATCGATCGAGTTCCCGAAGCGGTCTTTCTTCATCCTCGCCGGGACCCCCACCCCGTAGCGATGGAGAGGAGGCCCACCACGGTCAGCGCCATGGGATGAAAAGCCAGGGCTCCTACCAGGAAGATCGGAACCAGTGGAGCTCCCGTGGCTTCGTTGGAGGCCATCATGGCCCCGGCCAGTGCCAGGATTGTACCGATGTGTGGGAGATTCTCTGTAACGCCGTTGCCGGCGAGATCCATCAGGTTGGCTCGTCGAGCGCGATGAATCTGAAACCTCTTCCCAATGTCTTTCACCACCGGGCCACAAAAGAGCATGGCCGGCGTATTGCCTGCTGTGAGCGGACACATGAAGGTTACCAGCCCGAAGATGGCCAGCTCAGCTTTTTTCACGGTAGTCGCAAACCCCTTAACTTTGGCGATGAGGGCTTCCAGGGCACCCGCTGCTCGGAGTGGCCCCAGAACCGCCATGATAAAAATGGCCAGAAAGACTACGTCTCCCATGCTGACCAGCCCCGCTGTAATAGCGCCTCCAACCTCCCCGGGAGCGCGCAGGTGGTAGAGATCGGCCATGGTCAGGCTGCCGCTGAGGAGACCGATCGCAATTCCACTCAGAATTCCGTACCAGATGGCGTGGATGAGCGATCGACCGCGAATGCACAGAAAGATCGTGAAGGCAGGAGCCAGGAGCATGATCAAGGCTTGCGGTTGGGCATACTCTGCCACCGGCACTGAAAGGTCTCCCGCGACCGGGAAACTTCCACTGCCCAGGAATGGCCCCAGGATGGAGTAGAGGATCACCGTTGCTGTTGCCGCCGTCAGCGCGTATTTGAGGCGAGTCCTCACCACTTCTCCAATTGGGGCACCCTGGGTCAGCGCCGAGGCGACGGTGGTGTCGGAAATCGGGGCCAGATTGTCGCCGAAGCGGGCTCCGCTGTAGATGGCACCCAGCAATAGAGCCGGGTGGGCTCCCAGGAGAACGCCTCCCGGGTAGAGTATGGGAACACAGGTGACGCAGGTCCCCGTCGCCGTGCCGGTGGCCGTGGCCACCAGAGCGGCAATCACAAAGGAAAGCAGAATGAATGCCGTTCCCTGGAGGCCGGCCAGATAGCCCAGCCACACCACCGCTTTGATCACCCCTGCTGTCACCAGAATCTGTCCTAATACCCCGGCACCAAGGAAGGCGATGATCATCACGGCAAGAGTCCGATCAGCCACACCCGAGAGCATGGCCTCACAGGCTGCCGTCCTGTCTTTTGCCAGCAGGAGCACGAGGCCGACGACCAGAACCAGGGGACCGAAGTAGGCCCGGATCGTGATCATGCCAGCCGCAGTTACAAAAGCAATGCCCAGGGTGAACAAGGTCAGTGGCAGCAAGGCCCCGAAGAGACCGCCATGGAATTTGAGCCGCGCACTTCCCCCCGCAGACTCACCCCGGTCGCGACCTGTCCCTTCTGGCTCCACACGGGGAACCTACCGCGAAACGGTGCGGGCAGCAAGTGGCGGCGCGAAAACACTCCGGGAGTCGATCCCACCGCGCGTGAACTTTCCGTACAGTTCACCAGAGAGCTTTTTTCAAAAGAGAAGCCCGACATTAGAATGGGTACATGACCGCTATCCCCAGGCGAAGGAGGTGAAGGCAGATGAAGGGAAAACAAGGCCTTGTGGATGACCTCAATGAAATCGGCGTTCTGAAGCGCCGAGAGATCGAGGCTCGAGTGATCGCGCCTCTGGTGGAGGAACTGTCCAGTGAGTTCGGTCGAGAGAGGGTCCTGGAGGTCGTGAGAAAGGTGATCGTCCGGATCGCAGCTGACCAGGGCCGAGGCCTGGCCGCCCGCATGGGGGGCGGTTCCCCTTCCCATCTGGCAGATTCTCTAGGGGATTGGAAGAAGGACAACGCCCTGGAACTCGAAGTGCTGGAGCTCTCGGACGAGAAGCTGTCCTTCAACGTGAATCGCTGTCGCTACGCTGAGCTTTATGAGGCCCTGGGGATTCCCGACCTGGGAGAGATCCTGTCCTGTGACCGCGATTTTTCCCTGAGCGAGGGCTTCAATCCGAAGCTCAAGTTGACCCGTACGCAGACCATTCTGGGGGGTGCCTCTCACTGCGACTTCCGGTACACCCTGGACAGGGAAGAGAGAGAAGAATGAGTGGAGGTACACTGGCGCCTTTAAGCTCATGAAGCAGTCACCAATCGAGTGCATCAGTACACCGAATCCTTATTTCGAGCATGATGTCAATGCCTATGTCATCCATGGCGACCCGTTGACTCTGGTCGACACCGGGATTGGCACTGAAGAGGCCTGGGCCGCTCTCGTTCAGGGCCTGGCTGGAATCAGCGTCCGGGTTGAGGACATTCAGCAGATCATCCTGACCCACAAGCACCCTGACCACTTCGGACTGGCCCGCCGGATCCAGCGAAATTGCCAAGCCCGAGTGCTGATTCATGAAGCTGACCGGGAGTACATTCTGCGTTTTGAGGAAGAATACGACCAGTGGGTATCTTTAACTGAGGACAGGCTGCGGCGCTGGGGAGCTCCGGAGGAAGTGATCGAGGAGACCAGGCCGGCTCTGCAGGCGACCGATCAGATGGCGGAGTCGGTGGAAGCAGAACCCCTGCACGAAGGGCTGCAGCTCCGGGTAAGCGGTACGAACCTGGAGGTCGTTCAGACCCCGGGGCACACTCGCGGTTCGGTTTGCCTGCGCTACGGCAACGCCCTCTTGACCGGTGACCACGTACTGCCCCAGTACACTCCCAATATCGGTGGAAGCGACGGCGGCAGACACGGTATTTTGCAGCAGTTTCTGGACTCGCTGGAGCGCGTTCGCCCTGTGAGCAGCGAGGGGCTGGAGGTTCTTCCCGGTCACGGCCCGCCCATCCCCGATCTAGCAGCCCGAGTGGATTTCATGGTCGAGCACCACCGGCGCCGCAGCCAGACGATTCTGGAAATCCTCTCGGACGAAAACAGTCAGACTACCTGGGATGTCGCCTCTCGGCTCTTTGGCGAGCTGCAGGGCATCCACGTTCTTCTGGGCCTGGGTGAAGTGGATGCGCACTTCGAATGCCTCGAGGATCAGGGACGGATCCGGCTTTCCGACGGGAGCTATTCTCTGAGCTGAGCCCCTGAATTTGTCCACCGGCTTCACGGAGGCAGCCTGCGCACCGTGCATCTTACTATGAGTCGCACTGACCGTTGCTCCGAGAGCATGGTTGCCGTTGGGCGACGCACAGGTCACACTAATAGACAGGGAGGTGAATATGGTTTCCATCGGTTCATTGTGGCTCCCGATTCTGCTCTCGGCAGCGATCGTGTTTGTCGCGAGTTCCATTGTCCACATGTTTCTCACGTACCACCGCAGCGATTTCGGGAAGGTGCCGTCCGAAGACGAGGTCATGGATGCGCTGCGACCCTTTGACATTCCCCCGGGCGACTACATCATTCCCTGCGCCGGGGAGGCGAAGAAGATGAACACGCCAGAGTTCATTGAAAAAACAACGAAGGGGCCGGTGGCCTTCCTGACGGTGCTGCCAAATGGTGCACCGTCAATGACCGGCAGTCTGATCCTGTGGTTCCTCTATTGCGTTGTGGTGGGAATCGTGGCCGCTTATGTCGCTGGCCGGGCGGTGGGGCCCGGTGCTGATTATCTGGAGGTTTTTCGCTTTGCCGGCTGTGCCGCCTTTCTGGGCTACGCGATGGCGTTGCTCCAGAACTCGATCTGGTACAAGCGGAACTGGAGTGCCACCTTCAAGTCGATGTCCGACGGGCTCATTTACGCTCTGCTGACTGCGGGAACATTCGGCTGGCTGTGGCCTTGACATGGCTGCCATAACAGGAGAAACAGGGGTTTGAACTTATGCCTCGATACTTGATCGAGCTGACTCACGAAGATGAGCACAACGCCTGTGCCCGGGCCCTGCGGGCGATCGAGCAGTACGGCGCCCACTTTGTGACCCACGCCGACTGGGGCTGTCACGACGGTATTCATTGCGGGTGGCTGGTCGTCGAGCTCGACAGTCGCGAAGAGGCGATGATGATAGTGCCTCCCGAGTTCCGACCGGAGGCCCGCATCGTGCAGCTCAACAGGTTCACCCGGAAAGAGATCGCCTCCCTGATTGCCGGACTCGCGGGCTGACCTCTCGCTCCAGGTGAGGGTGTAGATCCGATACGCGAGGTCCTACTCAGGGTGACGGCGCGCCTACATTTCGAAACCGGCCGCCGCAGCTTCCTGGATCAGCTCTCTCAAGATCTGTTCGTCCAGATCCGAAAGCCGCTTGAAGCGCACGCAGCTCTTTCCGATATTGGCTTTCGGAAGTCGCTTGCGGTAGCGCTCTGCCACATAGCCCTGCTCGTCGGCGCTGCAGCAATAGAGGGAAACGTAGCGCTTGTTGTTGGCAATGCCGATCTTCATCCAGTCTCCCTGTCGGCCACTCGCATACTTGTAGTGAAACTTACCGTATCCCAGCATCCCAAACTCCATTGTGGGTTCGAGTTCGGGCGCCACTTCGCGAACCAGATCGTGCAGGCTTTGGATGTCCCGGCGACGTTGCTCCTCGACGCCGGCAATGTACTCTTCGGGGGTCTTCGCGTCGGACTTTCCGTACATAGCACGAAATTATAGTACGCTTGAGCAGGAGGTTGCGAATGCAGCTCACTACCGATTCCAAGTCCACCATTGTTTCCACCTATCGGCAGAAAACACCCGGGTCTGAGCAGTTATTTCTAGAAGCGAAGAACCTGTTCCCGAGCGGCATCACGCACGATTCCAGGCACCTGGACCCCTACGGAATCTACGTAGAGCGGGCCGGCGGTCCCCACAAGTGGGACGTTGACGGCAACCGGTACATCGATTATTTCGGAGGTCACGGCGCCCTTCTCCTCGGACATAACCATCCCCGTGTGGTCAAAGCCGTCCACGAGTCTCTGGAGAGGGGGACCCATTTCGGAGCCAATCACGCCCTCGAAGTTCGCTGGGCGGATTCGATTCGAAGGCTCGTCCCCAGCGCCGAGAGGGTCCGGTTCACCTCCTCCGGGACGGAGGCCACCCTGATGGCGGTTCGACTGGTCCGGGCCTTTGCGGGCAGGAACAAGATTATCCGCATCAAGAGCCATTTTCATGGTTGGAACGATCACATGAGTTCCGGTTTCACTTCCCACTTTGACGGATCAGCCACAGCCGGTGTTCTGAGCCAGGTGGCTGAGAACGTGCTGCTGCTGTCTCCGCGCCGAGTGGAGGAACTGGAATCCCTGCTGGCCCAGGATCAAGACGTGGCCGCCATCCTTCTCGAGCCCACCGGCTCGCTGTTTGGAAAGATACCACTCTTGCCCGAATCGTTGATGGCGATTCGGGAGATCTCGCAGAAACATGACGTGTTGCTCATCTTGGATGAGGTCGTGACCGGGTTCCGGGTGTCTCCGGGGGGTGCCCAGGCTCTCTACGGAGTCACTCCGGATCTCACCACTCTGGCGAAAATCCTGGCCGGAGGACTGCCCGGCGGAGCTGTGGTGGGGCGCAGGGAGATCCTAGACCGATTGGACTTCGACGTGGCGCGACGTGAGGGTTATGAGAAGATTCAGCATGCGGGGACCTTTAATGCCAACCCGGTCTCCGCCGCCGCCGGCGTCGCTGCCCTGGAGCTGATCGCGACCACCGACGCCTGTGCAAGGGCAAACGCGGCCGGGAAGCGCCTCCGGGAGCTACTGAATGAGGTTCTGGATGCGGAAGGGGTTTCCTGGGCGGTCTACGGTGACTTCTCGGCTTTCCACATCTTTACCGACCCGAGAAACCGGGGGGTGACACCCTCGGAATTTGATCCCTTCCAGATGAACTTCGAGGAACTCATCACCAACCCGCCGGGAATCGCCGAGAAACTCAGGCTCGCTTTGTTGATTCACGGCGTCGACATCGCTGGCTGGCCCGGTGGATCCTGTTCAGCAGTCCACTCAGAGGAAGATCTGGAAGAGACGGCTCAGGCGTTTCGTGAATCGATCCGCATGCTGAAAGCGGACGGTGCCTTGTGAGGGTTGGCGGGCCCTTCAGGGGAAACAATAGTGGAGCCGGTCAAACTTCGCTTTGAAGGCCTTTACAACCGGTCGGACCGCCTCCGGAGACTTCCCATCCAGCAGGATCTCCCGAAAGAATCCGGCGATCGCCCGCATCTCCTCTTCACCCATACCCCAGCGAGTGATCTCGTGAACCGCCAGGCGCAAGCCGCTCGGGTTGCGCGCAATCTTGAGAGGATCCCAGGGCAGTAGATTGAAATTGCAGATGATATGGGCTGACTCCAGGGCCACTGCTGTGGCCTTGGCCATCCCCTGCTGACGGACATCCAGGGCCAACATGTGCCCGTGAGTGCTTCCCTGCTCATACCCGGCCACGGTAAGACCCTCCCGGTGGAACGCGTCGGCCAGGACTTTGGCGTTGGCGTGACAGGCCGTGGCATAGTCCGAGCCAAACCTCAACATGTCAGAAGCCGCCGCGATGAGCGCCGTTATCCGGTTCGTGTGAACGTTGGCGGTCATGCCGGGAAAAATGGCACGATCGACTCCCCGGGCAATCTCCGGATCGTCGGTAATCACAATCCCCCCGGGCGGTCCCCCGAAGCTCTTATAGGTGCTTGCCGTCATCACATGCGCACCTTCCTTCAGGGGATGTTGCCAGACCCCGCCGGCAACCATGCCGGCCACGTGGGCGGCGTCGTACATCAGGTAAGCCCCGACTTCGTCGGCAAGATCCCGCACTTCGCTGACCGGATAACCAAAGAGTATGAGGCTACCGCCCAGGATGATCAGTCGGGGAGGATGCGCTTTGACGTCTCTTCTGAAGGCCTCCATGTCGATAGTCCAATTCTCGACATCGTAGGGGATACTGTGGATGTCGAGCCGACGATACCCGGCCACACCGATCCGATTGTGACTGATATGGCCTCCCTCCGGGGCTGTGAAGCTGAAGATCGTGTCCCCCGGTTCGGTCAGGCTGTTCAGTACGGCCGTGTTAGCCATGCTGCCACTGAGACTGCGCACTTCGGCGTACCCGGCATCGAAGATTCGACGGATGAGTTCAGTGGCGATGACTTCGGCCTCTTCGACCCAGGCGAGCCCAGTCTGGTACTTGGCCCCGGGATGCCCCTCTGCAGCGCGAGAGGCCAGTGTTGAGCCCAGGAGGCTAGACACTGTGGGTGTCAGGATGTTGGTCCCCGCATAGAGATTGATACACTCCTGTTCCAGGAACCTCCTCTGTTCCCTGTCCAGCCGCAGCGCTTCTTTTGAGAAGTCTTCCGGCGAAAAACTTTTGACTCGATCCAATGTCCGCTCCTGAAAAGCCAGAGCAGCTTTCCCGAACCAGGCTTGTTCAGCAACCATGACTAAGTACTCCCTTCCATGAATACTTAGAGTATTCCTTTCTTAATGAAACTAGACTCGCTTGGATGAAAGCCGATTCAGGGTAGTCATTTCAGTTGAGGTCTTCAACTGTTGTAAAGTTGTGCGTTCACTTTTATGAACTGGGGAGAGTATGAATCATTCAGACTTGCAGGTGTGGGTGATCGACCGTGGGACTTCCACCACGGGCTGCTAAGTTCGGAGGAATAGGGCTGGGACGACCCTGGTGGTCGCCCGCACAACCTGGGGATGATCATGAAAAAAATTCTTTGCTACGGCGACTCTCTGACCTGGGGCTTCATCCCCGGAACGATGGGGAAACGCTATGGTCCGGAAGTGCGCTGGCCCAAACTGGTGCAGGATCTGTTGGGCGGCGATTATGAAATCATTGAAGAAGCTCTAAACGGCCGGACCACGGTCTGGGAAGACTCCTTCCGCGAGGGCCGCCACGGGGGCAAGCTTCTGCAGCCGCTGCTGGAGTCACACGGACCCCTGGATCTGGTCATCATCATGCTGGGCTCGAACGATCTTTTGCACTACCGCGATGTCCTGGCGGTGGATGTGGCCCGCGGCATGGGCAATCTGCTCGATATCGTGGAGCGCACCATCACGGAATGTCAGCAGCGGCCTCCTGCGGTCCTTCTGATTTCGCCCCCGGGCGGGGCGAAGCTCACTCCCGAGATGGCAACTCATTGCCGAGGTGATCTGGCCAAGTTCGCCGAGTTGCCGGCGGCTTTTGAACAGCTTGCCGGGGACAGGGGGTGTTCATTTCTGGATGCCGCCCAGCATGTCGAATCAGCCGAGGTGGCCGACGGTATCCATATGAATGAACCCGGGAACCGAAAACTGGCCGAGCAGGTTGCAGCGCGTATCCGGGAGATCCTGAACTAGACGGTCTCGGGACCGGCTAACCCCGGTCTTCCGACGTAACTTCCATGACCGACTCATTTAGTGTCTTGGCGGAGACACAAAATGCTCGGCCCCTACGTCCACAATATTGACCCCATTATCCTTTCTGTGTTTGGGGTCCACCTCTGGTGGTACGGCCTCAGCTATTCGTTGGGGTTTCTCAACGCCCACCTGTTTCTCAGGCGCAACCGCACCCAACTAGGCCTCTCCCTGAAAGCCGTTTACGATCTGACACTGCTGATCGCGGCCGGAGTACTCATTGGCGGACGATCGCTGGTCGTTTTCAACAACGAATGGTCTTTCTACGGCCAGCATCGCTCTCTGATTCCAGCCATCTGGCTGGGCGGCCTGGCCTCTCACGGAGTGATCGCAGGCGGCTGCCTAGGGGTGATTTTCTTCTGCATCCTCTATCGAAGACCCTTTCGCCCCCTGGTCGATGCCCTGGCCATTGTTGCCGCCCTGATTCTGGGCTGTGGCCGCATCGGCAATTTCATCGACGGACAGATCGTGGGCAGTCTGACCGACGTGCCCTGGGGCGTGCAGTTTCCTGAGGTGGATGGTTTTCGTCATCCGGTTGTGCTCTATGACGGGCTCAAGAACTTCCTGCTGGTCCCGCTCCTTCTGTGGGTGCGAAGTCGAGGAGTACGTCCCGGATTTGTCGCCGCCCTGTTCGTATTTCTGTACGCTTCACTCCGGATTCCTATCGATTTGTTGCGTGAATATCCGATCACCCTGCTGGGGCTCCCCACCGGACAGACCTTCAACGTTCTGATGTCGCTTCTGGGAGTCATCCTGCTGGTACTGAACAGGTTGCGTGAGCCTGCTACGAGTGACGCTACGACTGTCTCTTCGAAACAACCTCGAACCGGCTCGGGACTTCGGTGGCGCTGCCTGGCCTTTGCCGCTTTCTTTGCGGTTGCCCTGGTGATCCCCAGCGATGCGACCCGTGACATCCCTGCTCTCTACGGAGACCGACACCCGGGTCTGGAGTACTCAGGCCTTTACCCTCCGATCGATTAGCCGAGGCCTCAGTGTGGGAGGACCCTCCGTGGTCCGATCAAATCGCCCCAACCTAGGAGGACCCTTCGTGGTCGCGCGAATTGAGAACGGAGCCCCGACCGTCAGGGAGGGAAGCCCCAGCTGAAAGTGAAGGAGTCCTCGGTTCCCAGGTCCTGGGTGCACCAAACCTCACACTTCCGGCGACCGCCGACGTAATAGTAGATGGGGGGCTGGGCGCGGGCTTTGCAGCAAGAGATCAAACGCGAAAAAACCCAATCGGCTCCAAGAAATTGAAAACTAAAGTTCTGACCCCCATAATAATTCCCCCGCGACATGACCCAGACAACCAATCAACCTGACGCCGAGTTGGCCCGACGCGCCCGAGAGGTTCTCGAGTCTGTCTTCGGCTTCCAGACGTTCCGGGGCAGCCAGCAAGAAATCGTCGAGCAGGTTACTTCAGGCCAGGAAGCCCTGGTCTTGATGCCCACAGGGGGCGGCAAGTCCCTTTGCTATCAGCTCCCTGCCCTGCTTCGTCCCGGCACCGGGGTAATCATTTCGCCACTCATCGCATTGATGAAGGATCAGGTGGCCGCGCTGCGGGCCATGGGAGTGCGGGCTGCCTACCTGAATTCCAGCCTCAGCCCACAGATTGCCTGGGAGGTCGAACAGACACTCCTACGCGGCGACGTTGACCTGGTGTATGTGGCCCCGGAGCGATTGCTCACCGAGCGCTTTATGGAATTGCTGCACAAGATTCCCTTGGCCCTTTTCGCTATTGATGAGGCTCACTGCGTCTCTCATTGGGGCCACGACTTCCGCCCCGAGTACCTGCGCTTGGGCGTCTTGAAAGAACGCTTCCCCGGTATTCCTCGCATTGCCACCACCGCCACGGCGGACGGCCCCACCCAGCGCGAAATCCTGACCCGCCTGAAGCTGGACGGAGCCCGTGTTTTCACAGCCGGATTCGACCGGCCAAACATTCGATACAGCGTAGTGCTCAAGCGAAGCCCCCGCCTACAACTGCTCGATTTCCTGAAGCGCAAGCATCCCAGCGATGCAGGAATCGTATACTGCCTTTCGCGCAAGTCAGTCGACAAGACGTCCAGCTGGCTATGTGAAAAGGGCGTGCAGGCACTTCCCTACCACGCCGGCATGGGTCAGCATGACCGTCAGCAACACCAGGAAGTTTTCCAGAACCAGGACGGGGTCATCATCGTGGCCACCATCGCCTTCGGAATGGGAATCGACAAGTCTAACGTCCGCTTTGTGGCCCACCTCGATCTTCCCAAGAGCCTAGAGGCGTATTATCAGGAAACCGGCCGGGCCGGGCGTGACGGGCTCCCCGCCAATGCCTGGATGGCTTACGGGATGGCCGACGCTGTGCGCATCCGCCAGCTGGTGGAAGATTCCGAGGCGGGAGAGGACCACAAGCGGCGCGGCTACCAGCGCCTCAATGCTCTGCTGGCTTTTTGCGAAACCAGCCATTGCCGCCGTCAGGTTCTGCTCCAGTACTTTGACGAGGAGCTACCGGGACCCTGTAACAACTGCGACACGTGCCTGGTTCCCGTCGAGACCTACGACGGCACCGAAGAAGCTCAAAAAGCGCTTTCCTGCGTCTACCGTATCGGGCAACGCTTCGGAGTCGCCTACCTGACCGATGTACTGACGGGTTCCGAGAACGAGCGCATTTCAAACTTCGGCCATGATCGCCTCTCGACCTACAGAGCCGGCGAGGATCTCAAGAAAACGCAGTGGGCATCGATCTTCCGACAGTTAGTGTCTGGCGGGCTGGTGCGGGTGGATCTGGAGAGGTACGGTGCCCTGCAATTGACCGAGAAAAGTACCCCTGTGCTCAGGGGGCAAGAGAAAGTGCGCCTGCGCCGGGACCCCAGCGGAACTCCCAAGCGAAGCCGGAGCAAGCGCACCAGTAGCGTGGCCCCTGCTTTCGAGCCCACTCCCCAAAACCAGCGCCTCTGGGACGCCCTGCGGGCGCTTCGGCTCGAGATCGCCCAGCAAAAGGGAGTCCCCCCATACGTCATTTTCCACGACGCGACTCTCACCGAAATGGTGATGCGGCGCCCCCACACCCGAGGAGCCCTTCTCACCGTCAATGGCGTGGGCCAATCGAAGCTCGACAACTACGGCGATTCCTTCCTTGAGATCATCATCAACGAGTCCTAGAGAGTAGGAATCTGCTCTCAATTCATTCATGGATTCGATTTGACATTGGAACTGTCCCCTCCCGTTGGGCTAAGATCCAAAAAGTGAAACCTGCGGGTAGTTTGCAGCACTTGGAGAAGCTCATGACTGATACACCTGATTCTGAAAAACGAAACGAAAGACGAAACGAAAAACAAGAAGCGGCGACTTGCAGCCGCCGGCAATTCCTGAAGGGCGGTACGGCGGCGGCGGCGATTTCGACTACTCTGCGTTCCCGCCCCGGTTATGCCTCAACGCGGGAGGCGGAGAGTGATCTGAGCCTTTTTTTTGGCGACACCCACTGCCACAGTGACTGGAGTGACGGAAATGGCGCGCCGGAGGATCTTTTTGATACGGCCCGGAGTCACCTCGACTTCTGGGCGCTGACGGACCACGCCTTTGATGAGGTCGTTTTCAGTCTGGATTACAGCAAGCATGGCGGAGGCAAAACGGTCGACAGCGAGTGGTCCCGGCTGCAGGAACTGTGTCGCTCCCACGAGAAAAACGGCCGGTTCATTCCGTTTTTGGCCTACGAATGGACCAACTTTCAGTTCGGCCACCATAACGTCTACTACCTCGACTATGACCAGCCCATCCGGATGCCTGCGACACTGCCGAAACTCTACGCGGCACTCGAAAATGTCGACGCCATGGTCATTCCCCATCACACGGGTTATCCTCTCCACATCTGCGGCAAGAACTGGGACTACCATGACGAGCGCCTTTCTCCCTACGTGGAAGTCTATTCGACTCACGGTTCCTCAGAGACGCCCGAGGGAGTCCAGCAGATCCTTACGCTGGGGAGCTGGATGGGTCCGGGTGCGGGAGAGGGCAGTGTCCAGGCCGGCCTGGCCCGCGGACACAAGCTGGGGATTATCGCTTCCACCGATTCCCACCTGAATCACCCGGGAGCCTACGACCTGGGCCTCATGGCCGTCTACGCCGAAGAGCTCAGCCGCAAGTCTCTGTGGAAGTCGTTTCACCAACGGCGTGTCTATGGGGTGACGGGTGATCGAATCCGGCTCGATTTCTCTATTAACGGAAGCCCCATGGGAAGTACGGTGAAAACTGCCGGCCCGAGATCTCTGCGGGTCACTGCGGAAGCCTGGGATCAGATTGAGCGAGTCGAAATCCTGAAGAACAATGAGGTTTTTCAGACGTTTGACAGGCCGGAGGGTCCCCCCTCGAATCAGGAAAAGCAGCGATACCGATTCCTGGTCGAGTGGGGCTGGGATGCCCGCAAGGAACACGATTGGAAGGCTACGCTGGCCCTTGCCAAAGGCAGGATTCTCCAGGCGATCCCCTGTTTCCGCGGAAGCATGGAAGGCAGAAAAGGGACCGGCATTCAGCGTCGTTCCGATGCACGGTGTGAATGGACCTCCAGAACCGAGAAGGCGCGCTATGACAATCAGGCCCGGCGCTATGCAGATGTGATGGCTTTTGAAGTCGAGTGCCCAGACCGCGAGGAGATCCGCCTGGTCGCGACCTGTGATGCCCTCCGACAAGAACTCAAGATGACCCCGGGGGACGTGTCCTCCAAGTCAACAGTCCAGTACATGGAGAACATCCCTCCCACCAACGACGGAAACTTCTGGCGGAGCATCGATTTCTGCGCGAAATTCAAAGTTCACCAGGCCCGCCAGACGTCCCAGTTGTCGGTTGATCTGAGCTGTGAAGACAAAGCCGGAAACAAAGCAGCCGGCGGAACCGACTTCTACTACGTCCGCTTGATCCAGCGCAACGGGCAGCGCGCCTGGTCGTCGCCCATCTGGGTGGAAGCCTAGAGATCTCGAAGAAGGGCCGCGAAAGGGGGCCCGATCGTGAGGGAGCGAAGCAACCTGTAACCGGTTGACCGTGAACCGTGGACTGTGTAATGTCAACCTGGACAGTCGAGTCAGCAACCGGTAACCAGGCAGCGGTACAGTTTGTCGTCGAAATCGCCCGTCTCGAATAGGAAAAACTGGTTCAGTCCGATTGCGTGGCTGTTGGTTTCATTTCTTTGGGGCTCATGCAGTGGGCCTGACTCCTGGCTTGCCTCTCCGACGACGAGAGCGGAAGAGCAACTGTCCCTGGTCCTGGCCATAGCGGCGCTGGGGGAGAATGAAGCCGGTGCTCCGCAGCCGTTGCCTGCCCGCATGGGAATCCTGACCCGCCGGGGCGATCACTGGGAGCATCGTTTCATCGAGGATCCCAGCAGCAATGTATTCCACAAAGTCATGGCCTACCCGGCGCCGGACGGGGCTGGAGGAGTCGTGACTCTGGCCGGTACCAAGGCGGCTGTCAAACTGTGGCGAGCTGAGGGTTCGGAGACCCTGTGGGAAGCGGATTTTGGTGGCAGGTTCAGCCGCATGCGCGATGCCGAGATCGGTGACATCTACGGCGACGGGAAGCAGGACATCGCTATAGCGACACACGACCAAGGAGTGGTGGCCGTGTTACGGTCGGATGGCTCCGGGGCTTTTTCGGTCGAGCGGCTGAGCCGACTCCCTGGATCGACTGGCAACAATGGTTCGCAGCCCGGAGAAAATCCAGGATCTCATCCTGGGCCAGCCCTCCGTGTACTTAGCGGTCACCAGTTAGTTAGCAGCATTGCAGTAGAAAAACTCTTCGTAGAAGGGCTTGGCCCCGCCAATGACAACCCAGTCATAGCCAAACAGCAACCCGCTTGTCGTTGAGTTCCGCTCGATCGTAGTTTGACAGGGCGCTTTGGGCAAGAACAAACCAGCAGTTGGGAAAAACCTCCACTGGCAAGATCCGTCCTCAGGCGGTACCGTACCCGTGAAAGGAAGTGCTGACCATGACTCCAATCAAACACGGACTTTTCTGGTGGGCTGGATCCCTGCTGCTTCTAACCAGCTTTGTGGGCGGCCAAGAATCGCACGTCGTCACATTCGAGCAACACCTGCGCGAGAGTGCGGTGTCCAGGGAGATCCTGGACACTTTCACTGACCCGCAGCAACTTTCCTGGGCCCAGTTTGACCCGGAAGTCGGCTATATCCTGGGAAACTACCTGCCTAGAGATGGAATCGACGGAAGTTCCACGATTTCCACTGTCCAGCCGGATGGAACCCGAACCCCGCACCTGTATGTGGGCAGAAAGGGGAGGATGAATACCTACGGCAACAGCTTTACCCAGTGTCATCAGGTAAACGACGGAGAGACCTGGCAGGAGTACCTGGGTGCCCACCTGGGGGAACCGATTCGCAATTTCGGAATGGGCGGCTTCGGGGTGTATCAGGCCTACCGGCGGATGATCCGGGAAGAGCAGACAGACCTGGGAGCCGAATACATCATGCTCTACATCTGGGGGAACGACCATATTCGCAGCCTGCTTCGATGCCGTCACGCCGCCATCTTCAAGTGGTGGGATCACGCCGGCGGCATCATGTTCCACAACAACTTCTGGGCCAACGTGGAAATGGATTTCGAAAGCGGGGAGATCGTGGGAAAACCGAATCGATTGCCCGATCGGGAGTCCGTTTACCGGATGACGAACCCTGACTGGATGTACGACAACTTGAAGGACGACCTGGCCCTGCAGATGCGTCTGTTCGTGCGGGGGTCGATCAGCGACATGGACTGGCTGAGGGTCGAACGACTGGCGGCGTTGCTGCATCTCCCGGCCGTTGATCGCGAGAACCCGAGACAAAGCATCAACGCACTATTGGACAGCTATAGCTTCGCGGCCACCAAGTACATTCTGACGAAAGCTCGAGAATTCACGGAGAAAGCGGGAAAGAAACTCCTGGTGGTTCTCTTCGATCCCTCTCGCGTGATGCCCGCCTTGATCGAGTCAGAGGCCCGTTATGATCAAGAGATCGTGGATTTCCTGGAAGAACACGACTTCAAGTACTTCGATATGAATCGGGTGCATGCGGAAGACTTCAAGAGTTTCAATCTGTCCCTGGCGGAATATCGAAGACGGTACTTTATCGGCCACTACAGCCCCGTCGGCAATCATTTCTTCGCCTTCTCGATCAAGGACACGATCATTGACTGGTTGGACCCGAAACCAATCACGTATCAGGACCGAGACCGAGCCCTGGAGGGTTTCCTCGACTACGTGCCCTGAAAAAGGGGACACAGAGTGTGGCGAAGAGTGGGAGGGGCGTCAGGGAGGCGGCCGTTTAAATCCTCCCGGTCGCAGCCCTGAGGCTCATCCCACTCTGGGATCGGACCACGGAGGGTCCCCCTACGGTGTGGATTTGAAGTGAGCTAGCCCGGATTATGCAAGAGATCTGAATCCGAGTGAGATTTGGGTCCAGAAAAAAAGCCGTAGCTCTCTGATATAAAAGGGTTTACATAAAAACAACCCTAAACAGGAGCTACGGCTATGTTGAAAACAGTCTGCCAGAATACCCTGCCATTTCACAGCCACAGAGACATCACAGCTCGTTTTGATGGGGGGAGCCTCACTTCCGACGCAGGATGGTTGTTGTTTGGATCGCTGGATCGGCAACATCGATTGTGCGAGGGCTTCAGTTCGTGTATTGCGGAAAGCCGGGACCGACGCTACATTCGTCATGACCTGTTGAAGTTGATCCGACAACGAGTGTTGCAGATCGTGGCCGGCTACGAAGACTGTAATGACGCCGATACGCTGCGCTCGGATCCGATGCTCAAGACAGTCTGTGATCAGTTGCCCGAGAGCGATCCCGATTTGGCCACCCAGCCGACTTTCTCCCGCTTGGAGAACTCCGTCACCAAGAAGGATCTGATGCGTCTGAGCCGGTGGCTGCTACGCCGTTATGTGCGCTCCCTGAAGAAGAGACGTCCCGCCAAGATCATCCTGGATCTGGACAGTACCGACGACCACACTCACGGCCAACAGGAGTTCGCCTTCTACCACGGGTATTACCGAAACCACATTCTGCATCCTTTGCTGATCTTCGATGCCGCCACGGGAGACCTGGTCTGTGCCGTGTTGAGACCTGGCAACAAGGGGGCTGCCTCTCACATCGTGCCCATTCTGAAGCGCGTCGTGGAGGCCATCCGACAAGCAGTGGGGACGGATGTCGAGATTGAGATTCGGGCCGACAGCGGCTTTGCCACGCCTCGGCTCTACGAGTTCTGTGAAGGTGAAGAGAATCAACTCCAATATGTCATTGGGTTAAGTCGCAACCCTCGCCTGCAGCGAGTGGTCGAGCCCCTGCTGGATTCGACTCGGGAAAGGTTCGTTGAGCGGGAGGAAAAACAGCGTCAGTTTGACGAGTTTCTTTATCGAGCCAACAGCTGGGATCGATCCCGTCGCGTCATTGTCAAAGTGGAGGTCGATCAGCGCGGGATCAATCGTCGCTTTGTGGTCACCAACCGGGACGATCTCTGCTCCCAATCACTTTATGACCACTACACCGACCGAGGGCAGACCGAGAACTTCATCAAGGCCTTTAAGAATCATCTGAGCATGGACCGACTCAGCTGTCATCGATTCCTGGCCAACCAGTTTCGACTCCTCCTGCATGCACTGGCTTACCAGATGTTCGTGCGCCTGCGCGACTATCTGCACGGAACCCCCTGGCACAAGCTCGAAATCGAAACCTTACGTCGTCGTGTCCTCAAGATCGGGGCCCGGATCCGACAAACCACTCGACGCATCTGGGTCCATCTTTCCTCAGCCTTTCCCGAACAACCCCTCTTTCACCTCGTCTTGAGTCGCCTGAACTCCAGCTAGCTTCTCCCAGTTCCCCGAAAAACCGCTTCCGACACTCATCCAGGCCCAGATCTGTCTGAAATTCACTCCCCCAACCACTCAAACGCCTCGCCAACCGATATTCTTCGCAAATCCGCCTGTCACAACTGCCCGCTTCCGAGTTGGGCCACTTCTCGAGCCCTTTTTCAACAGCGGATTACGGTTCTTGCATAATCCGGGCTAGAACAGCTTGAATCACATCCGTCTCCGCCTGCGGGGTGAAGGGACTGGTGGTGGGTTCGTAGCCACCCTGCCGATGGGCCTCGGCCGTTGGCAGGTAGCCGAGCAAGCCATTGCAATACCCGTAGAAGAGGGTCTGGGGATAGGGGGACTGTTTTCGGACGGTCTGTGCAATCTCGGTAAAGAGCTCCACGGGCATGGACCAGATGAACGCCTCCTCATTGATGGTCAGGAAGTAAATCGGGAGTTGTATCATCCGATCCCCAGTATCTGTCGTACGCAGATAGGCTTCCAGCTCACTGGCCCAGGACATGTCTTTCTTGAGCGGAGTCTCCACGACTGTCCCGCCCAGCCCGAGTTCGACCTCTGAAGTCGTGGTGATCCTGCTGTTCGCCTCGAGGATGGGCTTCCCCAGCAGCACCCGAAAGTGCATGAGCGCCTTCAGGTTCGCCTTCGCCTGGCGCTGGGAAGTGAAGTCGAGATGGCCGTGGATGGGAGCGAGATTGCCGGCAGCACCGTTGACGAAAAGAACCGGCGCACCCCATTCCTTCTCCACGTACTCGGCGACGATTCCCGGTGCGTCTCCACTGATAAGACTCAGGTTTTTTCCACCGAGAGCTGTTCCGTGCATCGCGTAATTGGCAATGAGAGCGAGCGGGGATCCGTCTTCCTGCTCCAGACGGATCAGTCCGATCCGGTGATCTACCGGACCGTCCGGGTTCTTGCCGAGAAAGGCCTTTCCCTCGAGATCCAGCGGGCGCCGGTTGATATTGGCCAGTGACTGGCCCATACTCAGCCCGAGGCGAGCCGGCCGGAGGCCGGAGACTGCTCTCCTGATGCCCAGCAGCAATCGGTTTTTCGCCCAGTCGGAATACTCCGGGTTGGGATCGTACCCGTAGCGCTCGATCCATTTCGGACGCATCACCCCCAGCACTCCGACAGTTCCCAGAACCGGGCCGGAATGGGTGTGGGTGGCAGTCCACCAGACTCGATCCAGGCTCAGGTCAACTTCCGCCTGTAAATCGGCTACTACCTGGTCGTGAAAAGCCGGGGAAATCCCGGCTACATCCGTCGAAATCAAAACGAAACGCGTGTCTCCGTCGTCCAGAGCCACGATCCGGTGAAAGATGGGGTCGTTCGCCCCTTCCGATCTGCGTGTGCCATAGGCCAACATCCAGACGGAGTCCTTCGGAGTGATCTCCACCTTGACGGCGGAGGCTCGGAGTGGACCTGCTTCCAGGCCTCCCGGTGCGGCCACGCAGAAGAGGAGCAAAACTCTCAGAATCTGTGAAAGAGTACTTAGCGCGGGGCGTCTCTTGAATCTTGGCAACATTGTCCTGCCGGGCACATTGTGGCGTCCGATCACTCCACAGTCCAGCCCGGGCGAAAAGCAACGTCCAAGAATCCGCCGCTTGAGTGCCGCCGGAAAGAGAAGTAGTCTTGAGCGGCCTCGATCGGGAAAACCAAGTAAAGAAACAGAAATATGAAAAACAGAAAACTGACATTTTTTTTCGCCCTGGCAACAGTGCTGCATGGGGCATTAGGACTCAGTTCCAAAGCTGTCGGCCAGGCTGCGGAGACCCATGACATTGTTCTGCTGGGCGGCCGTGTGATGGACCCCGAGAGCGGCCTCGATGCAATCCGCAATGTCGGCATTCGGGGCGACCGGATCGTCGAAATCTCAGAGAACGCTTTGCGGGGCGAGCAGACAGTCGACGCTTCCGGGCTGGTTGTCGCTCCCGGATTCATCGATCTGCACGCCCACGGTCAGACCAACCGGGCTAACGAGTTCCAGGCCCATGACGGCGTCACCACGGCCTTGGAACTAGAATCGGGAAAGGCATTTCTGCGAGAGTGGCTGGCCTTACGGACTGATAATGCAGTGATCAATTTCGGCGCTTCAGTAGCGCACGGCGGTCTGCGATGGATGGCCATGGAGCGCTATGCCGACCAGGCTCGGCTCGTGGACCGGCGCGTGAGAAAGAGCGATGGCGATTATCGGCGCCTGCTGGAGATCGCGAGTCAACTGGGGGGGCACGCCATCACACCCTGAACGAGGGTGAGACGGCCGCCCTGCTCAAGAGGCTGCGGGCCGGCCTGGAAGCCGGGGGACTGGGAATCGGAGTCCCGGTGGGATACTACCCGGAGTCCTCGCGGAATGAGCTCTTCCGCGTTTTTGCTCTGGCAGCCGCCCAACAGGTCCCTATTTTCACTCACCCTCGCGAAGGCAGAATCCCGGGGATTCAGGAGTCCATCTCCAACGCCGCCATTACAGGGGCTCCTCTGCACATCGTTCACATGAACAGCATGGCCCTGGGGGAAATCGAGGTGGCACTGGATATGGTAGCCTCCGCCCAGAAACAAGGCCTGGACATCACTACCGAGGTCTATCCCTACACGGCCGGTTCGACCTCCCTGGAATCAGTCATCTTCGACGAAGGATGGCAAGAGCGGTTCTCCATTTCCTACCAGGATCTACAGTGGATCGCCACCGGAGAGCGCCTCACTGAGGAGACCTTCAACAAGTACCGCAAGCAGGGCGGTACGGTGATCCTCCACATGATGAAGCCGGAGTGGATCGAAGCCGGGGTTCGCTCTCCGTTAACCATGATCGGATCCGACGGCATGCCCTACGCTCCCGGCGCTCATCCGCGATCAGCGGGAACTTTCTCACGAGTCCTGGGGCGTTATGTCAGAGAACAGAAAACCCTCGGTCTCATGGCCGCCCTTAGGAAGATGACCATCATGCCGGCGCAACGAGTGGAGGGAGTGGCTCCCGCGATGCACCTGAAAGGGCGTATTCAGGTTGGCTGTGACGCTGACATCACGGTTTTTGATCCAGCTGAAATCATCGATACGGCCACCTTCGAAGACGATCTCTCCTATGCGCAGGGCGTCCACCATGTCCTGGTCAACAGCACCTTCGTGGTCAAGCACGGTAACAGTGTTTCCGGGGTGTTTCCCGGGCGGTCGATCCTGGGAAAGTATCGGCGCTAGGCCAGGGAATCCAGTTGATCGTTACTGAGAGACTATTTGAGCTGGGAGCGCTGGCGATCTATCTGGTCGTTCTCCTCATCATCGGAATCCGCTCGTCCCGGCAGGTAAAAACCTCTCTCGACTATACCCTGGCCGGACGCAGTGTTCCGTGGATGGTTCTGCTGGCCACGGCCGGGGCCACGATGATCGGCGGCGGCGCTTCGGTAGGAATGGTCTCCCGGGTTTACGAGGTCGGGATTGCTGCTGCCGCCATCACCTGCGCCTGGCATCTGCAGCTCATTTTCGTGGGTCTCTGGGTGGCACCGCGATTGCGGGGTCTCAACCTGATCACTGTGGGAGACTACATCGGGTTGAAGTTCGGCCCCCTGGCACGCGAGCTCAGTGTTATCACCTGTATCGTCTTTTTGACCGGAGTGCTGGCGGCCCAGATGGCGGCCATGGGAACCGTGACGAACGCCATCCTGGGGATCCCGTATGAGACCGCCCTGCTCATCGGGGCCAGTGTTACGGTGTTCTATTCGACGGTGGGGGGAATGAGGGCCGTCATCAAGACCGACGTGTTGCAGTTCGTGATCCTGGTGGTCGGGATCGCCATCGCCTCGGCCATGCTCCTGGAGCAGAACGGCGGGTTCGCCGCCATGGCCCGGCAAGCCCAGGCCGGCCAGTTCGCCCTGACGAGTCACTGGTCGGGCACCCAGGTCCTGAGCCTGTTTGCCGCCTTCCTGCTGGGGGAGATGTTCTCCCCCACCTTCACCGTGCGTTGCTTTGTGGCCAAGTCGGTCCGCCATGCCCGCCTGGGGCTGGCTGTGGGCGGCATTTTTCTACTGCTCTTCCTGCCCATTGCCACCCTGGTGCTGGGAACGGCAGCCCAGACCAGCCCTGATGTCTCCCGCCTCCTGGCTGACGAGCAGGAGCGAATCATTGAGGCCGGGGGGGCGAGATCTCAGCCGAAGAGGCCAGAGAGCAGACTTCCCAGCTCGTCTTTCCCGCCCTCATCCGAACCTCCTTCCACCCGGCCCTGGCCGGGATCATCATCGCGGCGCTTCTGGCCGCTGTCATGTCCTCGGCCGATAGCAGCCTCTCCTGCCTGGCAACCGTCATCATGGAGGATCACTATCGGCGCCACATCAATCCGCAAGCCACCGACCGTCAGCTCCTGAAGGTGGCCAGGTTCTCGACTCTGGCGTTTGGTGTAGGGTCTGCCGTGTGGGCTCTGTTTTTTGCCGATATCACCGAGATCCTGGTGTTCATCTATGACTTCTGGGGACCCATCATGATCGTTCCCTTCCTGGTGGGAGTGTTCTGGTACTCGCGAAATCGGGTTTATGCGGTGGTAATCGCCATGTTCGCCGGTCTGGCCGCGACGGCGGTGTGGCGCTTTGCTCTCGATTCACCCGGTGACCTGGGACCGGCGCTGTTCGGGTTTCTGGTGGCCGTGGCGGCGTTTCTGGTCAGCTTGCCGGCGACCAGAGGGCTCCAACTGACCCGGTTGGTTCAGCCTGGAAAAGAGGTGGATCTGCGCTCGGAGGAAGGTCGTTGATTCCCTTCTGGGTGCTCACCCTCCTCCACTATCTCTCACTGGCCTCGGCAGTCGCTGTGCTGGTGCTTCTGGTACGGCATTATTGGAAGAACTAGCCGGTTGGGATTGGAGTCCCGATTGAAATCAGGTGAAAGGACGAGATGATTGGAAAGACGGTCGGACACTACCAAGTTACGGAAAAGATTGGTGAAGGGGGGATGGGAGAGGTCTATCGGGCCACCGACCCCCGCCTAAACAGAGACGTTGCCCTCAAGGTCGTGCCCGAAGCCTTCGCCGGAGACGCCCAGCGCATGGCGCGCTTTACCCGAGAAGCTCAGCTGCTGGCCTCTCTGAGCCATCCCAACATCGGCGCCATCCACGGCCTGGAAGAAGGCGAAGGAGTCCGGGCCCTGGTTCTGGAGTTGATCGAAGGGGAGACTCTGGAGGAACGCAATCTGAGGGGTCCGGTCCCTCTGGAAGAAGCCTTGCCCATCGCTCTCCAGATTGCCGAAGCTCTGGAAACAGCCCATGAGAAAGGAATCATTCATCGCGATCTGAAACCCGCCAACATCAAACTGACTCCGGAAGGCCAGATCAAAGTTCTCGACTTCGGTCTGGCCAAGGCGCTGGCCGGCGAGCCGGATCTGCCTGCCGACCTGAGTCATTCCCCCACCCTGACCGTGGCGGCCACCCAGGCCGGCGTGATCATTGGAACAGCCGCCTACATGAGTCCCGAACAGGCCAAAGGTCTCTTGGCCGATCGCCGAGCTGATATCTGGGCTTTTGGGGTGGTTCTTCACGAGATGCTCACAGGCCGGCAACTGTATGCCGGTGAAACGGTATCCGAGACCCTGGCCCGCGTCATCGAGCGGCAGCCCGATCTCGATCTCCTCCCTGCGGCCACACCGACCAGAATCCGCGAACTGTTGCGCCGCTGTCTGACCAAGGATCCGCAAAGGCGCCTCCAGTCCATCGGAGAAGCCCGGATTGCTGTCCAGGAGGCACTGGCACACCCGGAAGAAACGGCCCCTCGAAGTGCAGCGACGGCACCCGGCTCGAGCGTCCTGGGGCGAGTGGTGCCCTGGTCTCTGGCCACTGTCTGCCTGCTAGCGCTAGGTGTGCTGTGGTTTCTGCAGCCCGCACCTCCTCTGCCCGGCTCTCCCGTTCGCCTGCACGCGGAACTGGGTGCGGACATTTCCCTGTTTACGGAACTGGGCTCCGCCGCGGCTCTTTCACCCGACGGTCGCCTGCTTGCCTTTGTTGCCGGCAGTGCAAGTGGAGGGGGGAGAAAACTCTACGTCCGGCAGCTGAGACAGCTGGCAGCAACTCCTCTGTCCGGGACGGATGATGCGCGAAATCCATTCTTCTCTCCGGACGGGCAGTGGATCGCCTTCTTTGCGGACAACAAGCTGAAGAAGGTCGCGGCCACGGGCGGCGCGGCCATCACCCTCGCGGAGACACAGGAAGACCGGGGAGGCAGTTGGGGGGACGACGGAACCATCGTCTTTTCCCCTGGCACACGCGGTGCCCTGCTCCGAGTCTCCTCGGCAGGGGGATCTCCGGAGCCGTTGACTGCTCTGGACGAAGAGGCTGGAGAAACCACCCACCGCTGGCCCCAGATACTTCCCGGGTCAGAGGCCATCCTGTTCACGGTTCACCACGGGGGAGGGAGCTTCGACGACGCCAACGTGGTCATTCAATCCCTGGGAACCGGGGACCGGAAGGTCGTGCAGCGGGGTGGTTTTCACGCCCGCTACCTGTCCAGTGGCCATCTAGTCTACCATCATGAAAGTACGCTTTTTGCAGGCCTCTTTGATCTGAAACGCCTGGAGATGATGTCTCAACCGGCACCGGTTCTGGAGGGAGTCGCCAGCAACCGGAACAATGGCGGGGCGCAGTTTACGTTTTCCGCTACAGGCACGGTGGCCTATCTACCGGGAGAAGGTGCCTCTACTGAAAACACGCTCTACTGGTTGAAGCATGAGGGACCGCTCAAGCCTTTGCGAGAGGCAGCTGCAGCCTATTCAAGTCCCCGCTTTTCCCCGGATGGCCGCCGTCTGGCGTTGGATGTTTCCGAGTCCGGGCAAGCAGACGTCTGGGTTTATGAATGGGAGCGGGACACGATGTCGCGACTGACTTTCGATCCGGCCGAAGAAAGCGATCCCGTCTGGACCCCTAATGGCCGTCGCATCACCTTTGGCTCGGCGCGAGGTGGCAAGGCGACATTCAACCTGTTCTGGAAACAAGCCGACGGTACGGGAGAGGTGCAGCGCCTGACCCAATCCGAGAATCATCAGTACCCGCTCTCCTGGCACCCGGAGGGAAGGTGGCTGGCTTTCATAGAGCAGCATGAGGACCAATCCTGGGACATCCGTGTTCTCCCAATGGAAGGGGATGAGGCTTCCGGATGGAAAGCTGGAGAACCCACTACCTTCCTGAGCACGCCATTCGAGGAACTGGATCCCATGTTCTCACCCGACGGGCGCTGGATTGCCTACATGTCCAATGAATCGGGTTCCGTGGAAGTGTACGTGCGGCCCTTTCCCGGTCCGGGAGGAAAGTGGCAGATCTCGACTGCCGGGGGCACCCAGCCCGTCTGGTCCCGACAAGGGAAAGAACTCTTCTATCGTGCGCAGGAGAGAATCATGGTGACCAGCTACACTGTCGAGCAAGGCTCCTTTCGGGCCGACAAACCGCGTGTCTGGTCGCAACAGACACTCCCCGGCCTGGGATTCAATCGCCCCTACGACATTCACCCGGCCGGAGACCGCTTTGCCGTGATCAACCCCACCGAACGGGGAGAGTCGGCGGAAAGGGATCAGATCGTTCTTGTCTCCAACTTTTTCGAGGAGTTGCGCCAGAGACTGGAACCGGTCCGTTAGCCGACCCCACGAAACTCGAGGTAGAGATCCAGGACCTGCCGGTATTCCCTGACATCCACATCCCGCTGGCAACACACCAGCATCAGGGCCCCGTCAGAGCGAAAGTTGCCGTCCCAGGCCATCAGCTCTGCATCGCTCCAGGCAGGGTCGTATTCGCTCAGCTTCTCTTCGCCGAGACGGGCCACATAGGCCCGCAGGTTGACTTCCGCGTCGTCCTTGGGGACACCCGAGGGATAGTGTTCAAAACCAGCTTTCTGATCCGAGCTCATGAGCAATCCAAGCTCTCCGTTGGGATCTGGAATTCGCAATGTGGAAGACGGCTCGGGGCCCGGCGACCGTTTAAATCCTCCCGGTTGCCGCCGTGAGGCCGCCTTCCACTTTCACCCTTGGCCCTACGTCTAACTGTCATCCCGGACCCAGCCGTGAGCCGCATTCTCAGGCTCACCACCCTCTCCCAGATAGGCCGTTTTGAAGCGATCGATGGCATCAGCGGGTAGAACCTTGATCTGAGCCTCGACATCCACCCCGTAAAGGCGGGCCGCATTCAAGCCAAAGATCTTGGCTTTGTCTTCGTGTGTCAGCTTGGCGTACCCGAACTTCTGGCACAGCTCATCCGAGATCTGGAACCTCTTGAAGGCGTCGATCACCCACTGGGGAGACCCCCACCACAGGCAGTCCGTGCCCCACAGCACGTGGTCCACGCCGTAGTGCTGTATGTTCTTGCCCATGAAGTGCATGCACATCTGGGGATGAATGATAGCCAGCGTCCCGAAGGCCGACCCGATCTCGGGATAGACATTGTTCATCTCCGGATTGCGCTGCTTGATTTGCATGAATTCGTCGTGCCAGGTTAGGTCCCCGGTGGTCGGGTCGAAGTGCGAGCCGGTGTCGAACTCCGGCTCGGACGGTCCGTGCTTGAGCGCCGAGTGATAAATAATGAAGATCAGATCGGGATGATCCAGGGCCGCCTTTTCGATGTCCCCGGGATGGGCATAGTGCCCGAGGGTCTTGGACTGCGAGGCGTAACCCTTGTGGATACTGAAGATCTTCATTCCCAGTTCTTTGGATTTCTCGTAGAAGGGGTAGGATACGTTCTCGTCGTCCAGTCGGAACCCATCACCTGATTTCCCCGGATCGAAGTGGCAGTACCACTTCCAGGAGTCGACTCCGTACTGCTTGACCTCACGCTCGATCTGCTCGAAGAGAACCGGCAGATCCGGTTTGTTTTCGGCGTGGTTCCAGTAATGGTTGGGCGAACAATTCCCCTGACAGAGGGCCCGTCTACTTCCGGAGAGCTCATTGATGTCTTTCTTTCGCTGGGACATGAGCCAGGCGGGAAGCACTCCTCCCTGGCAATCCACCCCCTCCAGGATCTTGCCGTCGCGGCCACGATTAACCTCTTTCCCGGGAACGCCCGAGATGATGATCATGCTGGTCTCGCTGTCAAAGAACATCTCTTTGAGGAAATTGGGGAAGCTGTAGGCGTCGGCGTCGTTCTTGAGATCGAAGCCCATATTGCGCACGAACTCCCAGTTCCGAAAGGCCAGGGGGTAGTCGTTCGTGAAGTGAGTCTGGACGTCAAAGATAAAGTAGTCTCCCTTGGGGAACCTCTCCTCGGTGAGGGACGGCTCCCACAGCTCGGCCTCCTCCACTTCCCAGTGACGTCCGTAGACCTGGTTGCTGGCCCAGAAGTAAGCCGCCATTCCCATGGAGCTGCGCAGGAACGAGCGTCGTTCCATTCCCAGCTTTCGAGAGTTTGCCTCCGCCAGCTCGCCCACCAGGTGCTCCACCTGCTCCTGCTCTCGGTTTTGCGGTCTGGGGATAAACTCCTCGTTAGAAACCACCTGGGTGGGAGCGGGTGAATCGACACCCTTCTTTTGATCACGCAGCCACTTCGGTATCCACATTCAGCTCACCACTTCCATTGTCGATTTCGCGGGCCACCGCATTGGGAACAGCTTCTTTAGCCGCCCGAGGGCTGGCCCCGGACTGCTCTGTTAGAATTCAATCTCCGGCTTCGGTTCCTGCAGGGACGCCGGGATCCCAACCGGGTTGCCATTCTCCACGGAGGGTCGCTTCATCAAGCTCAGGGCAGTTCGCCCCAGCAGCGTCGCAAGTCGCCGTCTGGTCCCCTGCACGGCACTGTCAGCCGAGATCCCATAACGCTTGTAGCGGGTGAGCAGACCACGACAGACTACCAGGTAGGCCAGGAACTTTCGGAGGTCGCTGAAAAGTCCAAAATGCCGGGAGCGTCTCACGACTGCGGAAACACTGTAAAAAACGCTCCAGGCCTTCTCGACCCGTTCCAGCAGCTCATTCGTGGAGAGGTGCGGGTGTTCGTAGAGTATTCGTGGATGATCGGGATCCAGCCAGTAGTCGTAGTCCTCTTTGAGAAGCTTGATCTTCTTCTTCCCCTTGCGGAGCATGTGGAAATCGACCGTGCCTGGAAGCGGGGTCATGGGAACAAACTGGGCCAGGGCGATCCCGCAATCACGTGCGAACCGGATCGTGTAGTCCAGAGAGTCCCGGGTATCTGTTTCGATCCCGAAAATGAACGCTCCCATGATGTAGCGAAAACCTTCGGTGCGAATCTTTTCCAGCTTGCCGAGGAGTTCGTCACCGGTGACGTTGAAATACTTGTTGGTGGCCTTCAAACCCTCTTCGGTCACGGTCTCGATGCCGATCAGGGCGCCGGCCAGCCCGGCCTTCTTCATCGCCGCCAGATACTCAGGATCGTCGGCGACCTCCATGGTGATCTGAGTGAAAAAGAAGAGATCGTCGGGCGTTTCTTCGGCCAGCCGTTCCAGCAGGTCTAGGCGCTGTTTCATTCCGGACTCGAGTCGCTCTCGTTCGGCCGGGTTTCGGGCGTTGGCAATATCGTCCAGGGTATAGGGATAGAAGTTGTCGTCGGCAAACATGATCAGCCTGAACCCGGCACGATAGAGGTACTGGGCCTCAGTCACGATCGCGTCATTGGTGCGAAGTCGTGGAACCCGACCATCCTGCACCCAGACGGAACAGAAGGAGCATTTCTTGGGGCACCCGCGTACGGTTTGAATGGAGGCTACCAGGTAACGGTCATGCTTGAGCAGATCCCAGCGCGCGGGAGTGAAAGAATCCGCGTCAACGCGCCCGCCCTGATAGGACTCTTGAAGCTTTCCGGAGGCGTGGTCCTCGACAACTCGAGGCCACATGTCCTCGGCATCACCGGTGACAACAGCATCGCCGTGTTTCAGTGTTTCCTCAGGGAACACGGACGCGTGTGGGCCCCCGAAGATAATGGTGGCTCCACGTTCGTGCGCCTGTCGGGCAAGCCTATAGCCATGGATCGCATTAAAGGTGTGAATGCTGATTCCGACCAGGTCGCCAGGGCGCAGCTCGTCCAGGGGAAAATCTTCGATGGTCTGGTCGACCAGCCGTAGGTTCTTAACGTAATGATCGGGAGTGACCGCCGCCAGCACAGGCAGGGCTCTGGGTGTTATGAATGAGAACTCGATTCGATCGGCCGTGGGAGCGGGGTTGGCGAGAAAGACCTGGAAGTCCCGGTAGGATTGCAGATTGGCCATTGGCGACGTCACCTCTCCGGCTCCGGGAGGAGCAAGAACTTTGGAGTGTAATCTGGTAAAGGTGTACGGTCAAGGCAGCAAGATCCTCTTTCCGTTCAACACCGGCGGTGAATGTGAAGGGCCGGCGTCCTGTGGTTCCTGGAGAAACTCGACTCTGTCACCTCGAGTGTTGAGAATGAGGGGGTTATGATCTCTGGAATCAGCGCCCACCGCCTCTGCTTCGCCGGCTGCTGTTTCCTCACTATCCTTTCGTTTTTGGTCAGCGATTATCTTCCCATGGTCGACTTGCCCGAGCACGCGGCTCAACTGTCCATATGGCAGCAATGGGACGACCCGGCGTTCGGGCATCAAGCGATTTATGAATTTCACCCCTTCGTGCCTCTACAGACGGCCTACCTGCTGGTGGTGATCCTGGGATTCGTGTTCCCGCTGCAGATCGCTTTAAAGGTGGTGGTCCTTGGCCTGATTCTGGGAGTCCCTCTGAGCACGGGCTACTTGCTGAAGAGGCTGAGGCTGGACCCCTGGCTCGTTTTCCTGGCTTTCCCCATAGCCTTTAGCTATTCCTTTTACTGGGGATTCATCAACTTTCTTGCGGCCATACCGCTGGTGATCTTCTTGACCGTGTTCATCGACAGGTACAGTCAAGCCCCTACGCGAGCTCGCGCCTTCGGGCTTGGTCTCTTCTTTCTGGTGTTGTTTCTGACCCATCCTCTCGCCTTTGGATATGCGGGGGTCGTCCTGGGACCACTGATCTTGATTCGGGCGCCCGATGTTCCTTCCGCTGTTCGCCGCGCCGTGCCTCTTCTACTGGCACTTGCCGTCGCTGTAGTGTGGGTTGTCCTTTCCGCATCCGGAGAGAACATCAATCTTGTTCCGAAGGAATGGAAACTGAGTGCAATCCGCTTGCTCGAATTCTTCAATCAGACGGTAGGAACGGGGAATTTCACCGGCCTGATCTGGGGTCTGGTGGTTTTGACCGTCCCTTTCGTGCTGGGATACCGGTTCCATTCCTCCTGGAAGCGGAGACTTCCACTCACTCTCGCTGTAGTGGTTTTCTTCACGTTCCCCTGGGATCTCTGGTCGGTCCTGTTCGTCTATCGTAGATTCGCGGTGTTCACCTTGCCCCTGCTCCTCTTCGCCCTGCAAGAGCGCCCGGACGGACATGTTCAGTCGCGTATTCGAAAACTGGTCCCGGTAACGCTGGCCGCTATCTGGCTGAGCGTGCTGAACGTGAATTTCCATGCCTTTGGCAAAGAAGCCGGCGAGTTCGATCCTCTGATCGAGAAAATCCCCCCCCACAAGACAGTGCTCAACCTGGCCCTCGACTATGAGAGCCCATTTGTTCCCGGTCCTGTCTATGCAGGCTTTGCCAAGTGGTACCAGGTGGAGCGCGGCGGCAGAATGGATCCTTCGTTTGCGGGTGTGTTTCACAATCGTTTTCAGTACCGGAGTGAGGTGAACCCCGATCTTCCGGCACTATTCAAGAGCATTCGCGGAGAGACCGATTGGAGTGTCCAGGCAGCGACTTATGAGTACTTCATAGTGCGTGCTGAAAGCCAGAACGCATCAGAGGCTCTGAGAAGAATCGGCCCGACGCTTGAAGACCGGCTGGTGACTGTGGCATCCAGCGGTGGCAGATGGTGGGTCTTCAAGCCAAGGGTTCCATGTTCTAGGTAGCGATCGTGATCTGCAGGCCTGACAGCAGGGCCGCCGACACCACGCCGCGGCACAGAGCCCTCTACCCTTTGCCAGGTGGCTCGGCGAACTTTTTCCCGTAAACCTCCGTTCTACCCTCATAGAACATGAAGCAACACCGATAGGAAGTTCTCAAGAGAGGAAGGAACAACGAAGGGAAAACGATGACTGATCCACAACACCCACAGCAATTCGCACCCGACTCGCAGCCGGCAAGTCCTCAGGCGACAAATCCTGGGGCTCCGCCTGCCGCCCCACCCACGGGGGCACCTCCACAGGTGCATTATCAGACCGTCGATTCGAGGACCAAGTCCCCGTTCCTGGCAACCCTACTGTCCTTGATGCCTGGGCTCGGACAGGTGTATGTCGGCTACTACCAGCAGGGGTTCATCAATATCCTGGTGGTGGGCTCGCTGATCGTCCTGCTCAACCTGGACATCGGTGATCTGACCCCACTCGTGGGTCTGTTTCTGGCCTTCTTCTGGCTTTTCAACCTGGTCGACGCCAATCGGCGCGCAGGCTTCTACAATCGGGTCCTGGCGGGGATGGCTGAGGCTGGGTTGCCCGATGAAATGCAGATGCCGGACGGGGGCGGCGGACTGGTGGCCGGCATTTTCCTGATTGTCTTCGGCCTGCTCTCGTTCGCCCACATTCACTTAGATTTTTCTCTGAGCTGGCTGGCAGACGCGTGGCCACTGGTCCTCATCCTCATGGGTTCTTACTTGATTTATCGATCCTGGGCAGCGCGGCAAGAGGAGGCTGAAGCGCACTAGCTAGTTCCCATCCGCTCGCCTGTAAGTGATTGGAAATAAAGAGGAAAGACCACATTTTCGAGCTCCGATTTTGTCAGCATCTTTTGTTACAGTAAGAGTATCAAACCACTGAAACAAAAAGACTTACGGCAATCACGGAGCTCCGAAAATGCGAAAAAACAGAGAGAATCAGATGCCACTGACGCCACTTTGGCCGGATCACCGGCTGGGTGACGAGTTGCAGATGATCTCCCGAATCCTGGATAACAATCCAGAGATCCTGCACTGGGTTTTACAAGATCTGTCTGACAAGGCCGATCCCTGCAATGGCTCTCCGGGTCTGAGCGCTGAGCAAGTTGTGCGTTGTGCTGTGATTAAGAATTGGCACGGATTGTCCTATGAAAAGCTGGCCTTTCATGTGGACGACTCGGCGAGCTTCCGGGCCTTCTGCCGTTTGCCTCTAGGATGGTCTCCAGGCAAGAGCTGTCTTCAAGAGAACATCCGAGCTTCCGGGCCTTCTGCCGTTTGCCTCTAGGATGGTCTCCAGGCAAGAGCTGTCTTCAAGAGAACATCTCGAGGATTCAAGCTTCGACCTGGCAACGAATCACTCGGGTGTTGGTGGGTTGGGCCAAAGCAGAGGGGTTGGAGAAGGGCCGCAAGATCCGGGTCGATGCCACAGCTGTCGAGAGCGACATCCGCCATCCCTTGGACTCTCAGCTTTTGTACGATTCGGTGCGTAAGGTGACAGCCCTGTTGGGGAAGTTGGCTGAGCACTACCCGGTGGTCTACCACAATCATTGTCGGAGGGCCAAGAGGCGAGTGACGAACATCCGCAACAGCCGGGGCCAGAATCGGCGCCAATTCTACCAAGATCTGGTCAAGGTGTCGGGCCAGACCTATGGCTATGGCTGTCAGGCTCTGGAGAGCGCTGCTGGTTGGCAGGGGATCGAATCTGAGGTGATTCTCCAGCAGCTGCGTCACTATCTGGATCTACTGGGACGAGTCATCGATCAGACCGACCGGCGCGTCCTGCAGGGCCAGAAGGTTCCGGCCGCTGAGAAGGTGGTCTCGATCTTTGAGGAGCATAGCGACATTATCCAGACCGGGGGACGCGAGACGGTTTTCGGTCACAAGATCTTTTTGACTTGCGGCAAGACCTCACTGATCGTCGATTGTCTGGTCACGCAAGGCAATCCCGCCGACCAGGCGCAAATGCAGCCGATGCTGGAGCGTCAGCATCAGCTCTACGGGCGCTATCCTCGCCAAGCCAGCTTCGACGGGGGATTTGCCACTCAGAACAATCTGAGGTGGGCCAAGAAGCAAGGAATCCAGGACGTGGCCTTTGCCAAAAAGGCAGGGCTGAAGGTCACCGATATGGTGCGCTCCAGCTGGGTTTACAAGCAGTTGAGGCGCTTTCGGGCTGGAATCGAAGGCTGTATCTCGATGCTCAAACGGGTCTTCGGAGCGGATCGTTGCACCTGGAAGGGATGGGAGCACTTCCAGCAGTATGTGCATCTCTCGGTGCTCAGTTTCAATCTGTTGGTGTTGGCCCGGCTACGGTTGTAAACGAGTCGCTGGACGCCATAATGGAGGGGGGTTTTGAGGGTGAGGTGTTTGTCGAAAACTGCATCTGGAGCACTCGGCCGCCCGATCCCTGCTGTCGGCCGATACTGTCCCCCATGAACCGTTGTATCTGGTATAAAAAACAACCCTTTAGGAAGCTTAAATAATGGGTTTCCGGATGGGAACTAGCTAGAGAGTGTTGTTCCGAGTTCCGGGTTTCGGGTTCCGGGTTGTAATACGGAGGGGCCGGTCTTGTGCCGGCCCGTTGGGAGTGCCAACCCCCAGGGTTGCCCTGCCATGGACTTTGGATCCTGCCACGATTGTTCTAAACTCCCCCCTGCATCGTTTACGGAAACCAGACCCGTGTAGGGAGGAGGCCCCCATGCGAAGAGCATTCGCTCGATTCTTGTCCTTTTCATTCTTCATCTCATGGCTCACCCTGACCTCTGCACCTTGGCACTGGCCCAGGGTTTGCCACGGGGCCAGGCTGGAGAACTGGGTTTCTCCCCGCAACGCCTGGCTCGCATTGACGCCGTCATGCGCCAGCATGTGGAGCAGAAAAAGATCTCCGGCTCGGTGACGCTGGTAGCCAGATACGGAAAGATAGCTCAACTCGGCGTTTACGGAATGGCCGACCGCGAGGCCGGCAGACCGATGCGGCCAGACACGATCTTCCGGCTTGCTTCCATGACCAAGCCGGTGACCAGCGTGGCGGTCGTCATGCTCTATGAAGAAGGGCGTTTCATGCTCACCGATCCGGTTTCCAACTACCTCCCGGAGTTCAAGGACATCAAGGTTCTCCCGCCTGCAGATTCCGCCCAGACAGAACCGGTCAAGGCCAGGGGACCAATCACGATTCACAACCTGCTGACTCACACTTCCGGCCTCACCTATCACTGGAACAGCCGGTTGGGCGAGATGTACAACAACGCGGGGATCAACCACGGCCTGATGCTGGACGAGAATACGACCGGGGAAGACATTCGAACCCTGGCCGGAATTCCACTTCTATTTCACCCCGGGGAGAGGTTTGAATACGGGCTGTCCATCGATGTGCTGGGACGCCTGGTGGAAGTGGTTTCCGGAATGACTCTGGACGAATTCCTGCAGAGTCGGCTGTTCGGACCTCTAGCCCGGATTATGCAAGAACCGTAATCCGCTGTTGAAAAAGGGCTCGAGAAGTGGCCCAACTCGGAAGCGGGCAGTTGTGACAGGCGGATTTGCGAAGAATATCGGTTGGCGAGGCGTTTGAGTGGTTGGGGGAGTGAATTTCAGACAGATCTGGGCCTGGATGAGTGTCGGAAGCGGTTTTTCGGGGAACTGGGAGAAGCTAGCTGGAGTTCAGGCGACTCAAGACGAGGTGAAAGAGGGGTTGTTCGGGAAAGGCTGAGGAAAGATGGACCCAGATGCGTCGAGTGGTTTGTCGGATCCGGGCCCCGATCTTGAGGACACGACGACGTAAGGTTTCGATTTCGAGCTTGTGCCAGGGGGTTCCGTGCAGATAGTCGCGCAGGGGCACGAACATCTGGTAAGCCAGTGCATGCAGGAGGAGTCGAAACTGGTTGGCCAGGAATCGATGACAGCTGAGTCGGTCCATGCTCAGATGATTCTTAAAGGCCTTGATGAAGTTCTCGGTCTGCCCTCGGTCGGTGTAGTGGTCATAAAGTGATTGGGAGCAGAGATCGTCCCGGTTGGTGACCACAAAGCGACGATTGATCCCGCGCTGATCGACCTCCACTTTGACAATGACGCGACGGGATCGATCCCAGCTGTTGGCTCGATAAAGAAACTCGTCAAACTGACGCTGTTTTTCCTCCCGCTCAACGAACCTTTCCCGAGTCGAATCCAGCAGGGGCTCGACCACTCGCTGCAGGCGAGGGTTGCGACTTAACCCAATGACATATTGGAGTTGATTCTCTTCACCTTCACAGAACTCGTAGAGCCGAGGCGTGGCAAAGCCGCTGTCGGCCCGAATCTCAATCTCGACATCCGTCCCCACTGCTTGTCGGATGGCCTCCACGACGCGCTTCAGAATGGGCACGATGTGAGAGGCAGCCCCCTTGTTGCCAGGTCTCAACACGGCACAGACCAGGTCTCCCGTGGCGGCATCGAAGATCAGCAAAGGATGCAGAATGTGGTTTCGGTAATACCCGTGGTAGAAGGCGAACTCCTGTTGGCCGTGAGTGTGGTCGTCGGTACTGTCCAGATCCAGGATGATCTTGGCGGGACGTCTCTTCTTCAGGGAGCGCACATAACGGCGTAGCAGCCACCGGCTCAGACGCATCAGATCCTTCTTGGTGACGGAGTTCTCCAAGCGGGAGAAAGTCGGCTGGGTGGCCAAATCGGGATCGCTCTCGGGCAACTGATCACAGACTGTCTTGAGCATCGGATCCGAGCGCAGCGTATCGGCGTCATTACAGTCTTCGTAGCCGGCCACGATCTGCAACACTCGTTGTCGGATCAACTTCAACAGGTCATGACGAATGTAGCGTCGGTCCCGGCTTTCCGCAATACACGAACTGAAGCCCTCGCACAATCGATGTTGCCGATCCAGCGATCCAAACAACAACCATCCTGCGTCGGAAGTGAGGCTCCCCCCATCAAAACGAGCTGTGATGTCTCTGTGGCTGTGAAATGGCAGGGTATTCTGGCAGACTGTTTTCAACATAGCCGTAGCTCCTGTTTAGGGTTGTTTTTATGTAAACCCTTTTATATCAGAGAGCTACGGCTTTTTTTCTGGACCCAAATCTCACTCGGATTCAGATCTCTTGCATAATCCGGGCTAGGGATGAAAGATACTCACTTTTTCCTCCCTCCCGAAAAGGTGAGCCGCCTGGCAGCCGTTTACCGGCCTGGAGAGAATGGAGGAATCGAGCGAGTTGGCGACGGTATGCAGCACGGACCAGGGGCCCTGGTCTTCTCGGTCACCACGCCCTACTCGGGCCCGCAACGCAATTTTGCTGGTGGCGGTGGGCTGGTGGGAACGGTGTCCGACTACGCCCGCTTCGCCCAGATGATGCTCAACAAAGGCGAACTCGACGGCGTAAGGATACTGGGGTCGAAAACGGTGGAGTGGATGACCAAGGATCACCTCACCAACCTGGACGGCACTCCCGGATTCGGCCTCGGCTTCGGAGTGGTCAGAAACGCCGGTGATCTGAAAGAACTTGGATCTGTGGGCGGCTACTCGTGGGGAGGGTTTTTCTTTACCTCTTTCCACATAGACCCAGAGGAGGACATGGTGATCGTCTACCTGTCTCAGCTGTATCCCGCCGGAGGCCTCAAACTGCGGCAGATGATCAAAGGACTGGCCTACCAGGCAATCGTGGACTAAAGATTCACTTCGCTTACTGCAAGTCCCGACGGCCGAAGACGTCCCTCCCTTGCATCTTTTGTGCGCGTGTACTAGCTTTTCTCCTACAACAATTTCCCGGATTTCTACAACAAGGAGCAATTTCATGGCGAAAGCCGGATCTGTCACCCGTCGAGCTTTTCTCGGGACCTGTGCCGCTTCCATCCCTGCCGTGGGGTGTGCGGTGGAAACCAGGGATACATTACCTTCAACCCCCTCCCAGACCGCTGAGCTCTGCCGCTGCACGTACACCTACAAGAAGGTCGGAGACCTGGAGATCAAGGCGGACGTCCACTGGGTCGACGACGGCGTGACCAGGCCCGTTCTGGTCTGGCTGCATGGCGGTGCCCTGATGGTGGGTTATCGCGCGACGATTGACGGCCGGGTCAACAAAGCGGTGCTGAAGGCCGGCTACACGATCGTTTCCATTGACTACCGTCTGGCGCCCGAGACCAAGATTCCGGCTCTGATTGAAGACGTGGAGGACGCCTTCCGGTGGGTCTACTCCGAGGGACCCGATCTCTTCAATGCCGACGTGAGCCGGTTGGCCGTAGGGGGCGCCTCGGCGGGAGGCTATCTGACCCTGACTGCCGGATTCCGGGTCAAGCCGCGACCGGCCGCTCTGGTGTCCATCTACGGCTACGGAGACCTGATCGGCGACTGGTACAGCCAGCCCAGCCCCCATCCCCGCCACCAACGGATCGTCATGAGCCGGGAGGAGGCTTTCCAGCAGGTGAGCGGACCCCCCATCGCCGATGTCCGGGATCGCAAGGGGAACGGCGGAGCCTTTTACGTGCACTGCCGCCAGCACGGCATCTGGCCTTATGAGATCTCGGGCTGGGATCCGCATACGGAAGCCGAGAAGTTCTACCCCTACATGGCGGTCAAGAACGTGACCCCCGACTATCCTCCCACCCTGCTTCTGCACGGGACGGAGGACACCGACGTCCCCTACCAGCAGTCGGTGATGATGGCTGAAGAATTGGCGAAACACGGTGTCGAGCACAGGCTTATTACTCTCGAGGGAGGAGAGCACGGCTTCGGCGGCGCCGATCCGGAGGCGATAGCTGCTGCCTACGCGGAGATCGTGCCTTTCCTGGATCGGTACACAAGAGGGTGATTGACTTAGCCCCTGTAGCCTATGAAAAGATGGCTCTCAGGGCGAAGTAGAAAAGAGCCGCCAGAGAGGCACCAATGGGGAGAGTGACCAGCCAGGAGGTCACGATCCCGACGACGATCCGTAGATCGATAGCGGCAATCCCGCGTGCCAGGCCGACTCCCAGCACTGCACCAACGATGATGTGTGTTGTGGAGACAGGCAACCCAAGCCGGGAGGCACTCACAACTGTGGCTGCCGCAGACAGCTCCGCACAAAACCCCCGGCTTGGCGTCAGCTCCGTGATCCTGGTGCCGATGGTTCTCATCACCCGGTACCCCATTGTGGCCAGCCCGAGGACGATTCCAAAACCGCCGACCACCAGTATCCACAGCGGCAAGGCAGACTCCTGGGTGACGGTCTGGGTCTTCACAATACTGACAACGGCTGCCAGGGGACCAATGCCGTTGGCCACGTCGTTCGAACCGTGAGCAAATGCCATGGAGCATGCTGTAAACACGCAGAGAGGCGCAAATACTCTCTCAACAGTGGCGTAGTGAAAGTCCTTTTCCGCTTCCGGATCGAACTGAACCCGCCGAATCAGTAGCTCGCCGGCGATGGCGATCGCCAGGCCGATAATGAGTGCAACAGCCACCGTCTGTGCACCGGTCATCTCAAAGTTCAGGTGCTTCAAGCCCTTGAAGAGGGTGACCAGCGCGATCAGCACACCCATGAAGAAGACGTAAACGGGACCGTAACGTTTGGCACTCTGGAGGGGAAGATCAGTATCCAGAATAAAGCGCCGTACACTCAGGCTCATCAGGAACGCGATGGTTGCACCCAGTATGGGCGAGACGATCCAGCTCGCAACGATACTGCCGACCTGACCCCACTCCACCGCCTCAAAGCCCAGGCCAACGATGGCAAACCCGACCAGGGCGCCGACAATGGTGTGAGTGGTGGATACCGGCCAGCCAAAATAACTGGCGATCATCAGCCACAGCCCGGCCGCCAGCAGCGAGGCCAGCATGCCAAACACCAGGATCTCAGGCGATGGAACCAGAGACGAGTCAATGATTCCTTTCCGAATCGTACCCGTCACGTGGCCCCCTGCCACCACCACACCGGCAAACTCGAAGACCGCGGCGATCAGGATCGCCCTCTTGACCGTTATCGCCCCCGATCCGACCGAGGTCCCCATTGCATTGGCGACATCATTGGCGCCTACTCCCCACGTCATATACAGGCCGAACACGACGGCAAGGATGACGAAGATGAGGCCGAATTCCATTGGATCCGTTTCCCAGTTAGCGCGCGATCAAGAGCCGCAAGCGATCGCCAACATCTTCTGCGTAGTCCGCAATATCCGCGATCAAACGAAAGAGTTCGTACCAGAAAATGACGGAGATCGGCTTCATCTCATCCTCATGCTGGAAGAGTTGTTCGGTGAGTTTCATCTCGTGCTGGTCAGTCTCGGTCTCAATCCTTCCCAGATCCTCAATCATCTCGATCACTCGATCGACGCGGCGACCACGAAAACCCATCTCCAGAAGCTCATCCAACTCGCTGATCACTTTTCGGCACTGCCGGGTTGCCTCCAGGTTGGAGTGGATAAAGGGAAACAGCCCGTCTTTCAGGGGTTCTGGGATTTGCATGTCTCGGACGGACAGAAGTCCCGCGATATCCTGGCAAGCGTCGGCAATCGAGTCCTGGGCATTCAGCAGATCGAGCAGGTCGCGTCGGTCGACAGGCATGAAAAGACTCTTGGGCAAGTGTGACCGGATGTCGTTCTTCAGTTCATCGGCCTTGTTTTCGAGATCGAAAATCTGTTGCTTGTGTCTGAGCAATGCCTCCTGGTCGTGATCCCTCAGGGCCTCAAAAAGAGGGAGAACCGTCTCCACACACTGTTGCACTACTTCCATGTGCTCCTGAACGGGGCGGAACGGTGATCGACCAAAAAGTCTTCCCAGGGGATTTGTGGTGCGCATGATTTTCAGGCCTCGAATCCATGCTGCCGCCGGTGGTGGGGTCCGTCGTAGATCTGAGTAGACTTGAATAGTTCGTGGCGGCCGTCTCCGGCATCGGGCTCGGCCCGGGCCAGAATCTGCTTTTTCTCGGCATCGGAGAACGGCTTGAAGTTCCGGGCAATCGCCAGGTCCTGCTGCAGTTCCTCCATCGACGTGATGCCAGTGCAGAGCGTCGAGATGGGTAGGCTCAGAGCATAGCCTCTGCATTCCTGGGCAGTTAGCTGAGTGTCCGACAGGATCTTACCGGCACACAGACTCTTCATCCCGATCACACCCACATTCTTCTCCAGGCATACGGGCAGAACGTTCTTCTGAAAGCTGCGATAGTGGGCATCCATAACATTGATGGGCATCTGGGAGGTCGCCCAATCATAAGGCTTGTGCAGCATTTTTTGGTGGATGCGCGGATCCTTGTGGCCGGTAAAGCCAATGTGTCGAACCTTGCCCGCTTTCTGCGCCTCCAGGGCGTACTTGATTCCGCCCTTCTCGAAGACCCAGTCGGGATCGTTATCGTAAACCATCTCGTGGAACTGCCACAGATCAACGTGATCGGTCTGCAGACGGCGCAGACTTTCTTCCAGATTGCGACGGCTTCCTTTGTAGTCCCGTTCACAGTTTTTGGTCATGAGAAAGACCTTCTGCCGCCGGCCACCGCTGGACAACGCCTCTCCCATGACTTCTTCGGAGAGCCCGCCGTGATAGTCCCAGGCGTTGTCAAAGAAGGTGATCCCTTCATCGATAGCCGCGTGCATGATGCGAATTGCTTCCGGCCGGTTCTGTCTGGCGGGCAGCCCGATGTGCCAGCCCCCCAGGGCAAGGATGGATACCTGCTGGTTGGTGCGGCCCAGGCGGCGGGTAGGAAGTCCGTTGGGACTGTCCTGCTGGGCCAGGGCCTCACTGACGAGAGCGGCGGTGACAGCGGTGCCGAACATGGCTCGAAAGAAGTCTCGGCGGGAGTTGTCCTGTGACATGGAAGCCTCCTGGTGGGAATGGGCTCATTTTATGGATGTACGAGCCTTGTTCACTGCCGGCTAGCCCGAAAAGATCTTTTGCAGCTGGTCAAACCCCGCCTGATAGACTCCCTTAACCGGGGCAATCGCTTCCTCATCGGGCGCACCGTCGGCATTGAAGTTGCTGGACCAGTCCACAATCGAGTGAGCCCCGCCACCCTGAGCGTGTACACGGAGAGTAGCTACGTAGTTGGACAGGGGCAGCGGCGAATCTATGATTGAATAGCGATAGTAACGCTCCTCATCGTTGTGCTCTTCCAATAGCTCTACAATCTCACCACCGCCGGCCAGAGACAGATGCCGAATCTTGCCGGCCTCGTCCAGAGTGCTCTTTTCTATGGGAGGAAGCCAGTCGGGCAAATCGTTGAATCCGCCGATCAACTTCCAGACTTCGTCGGGCGACGCTTTTAATTCAACCTGCATATGAACGCTGAGCATGATCGCTTTCTCCTTTTCCTTAACTTTCGACTTTTCCTGCATAACTTTCAACCTCGAGTGACAGATTTGTTCTCCGAGCCACCGCCTTGGAAGGAACACACAACCAGACTCACCCCCATTGATCGGGACCCAACTGGACGGTCGGGAGTGGGCCAAACTGTTCGACGATGCTTTGGGAGGATCTTCAGCAACGGCTACCCCAGCTGGCCGTTCAGTTTCGAGTCGTCGGAGACACCGAGATAGGGTGGGGCCTGACAAGGCCGGCAATCGACACTCTTCAGGGGATGGCCTTGACCAGGAGACGCGCCTGGGCACACTGCCACACCCGCAGGACAAAACAGAAATTACCCGGGAGAACACTTCAGTAGCGAGGCCCCCGGGGGGGGCGATCTTTCTGGGGACGGGCTTGGCTCACCTTGACATCCCGTCCCTGGACGGAGCTGTCATTGATGTTGCTGATTGCCTCTTCAGCCTCCTGCTGATTGGGCATCTCAACAAAGCCAAACCCTTTGGACTGCCCAGTGTACCGGTCGGTAATGATGTTAGCGCTCGAGACTTCCCCGAACTCGCCAAACAAATTCCTCAGCTCGTCTTCGGTCACAGAGTAGGGCAGATTACCCACGTAGATGTTCATCGATTCCTTCTTTCGCGAGTGCATTGATACAAAACAACGTACCGAATCAGGTACGCGGAGATTATCAATGCTATTGAGCCAAATGGCAACCCCTAACCCGGATTATGCAAGAACCGTAATCCGCTGTTGAAAAAGGGCTCGAGAAGTGGCCCAACTCGGAAGCGGGCAGTTGTGACAGGCGGATTTGCGAAGAATATCGGTTGGCGAGGCGTTTGAGTGGTTGGGGGAGTGAATTTCAGACAGATCTGGGCCTGGATGAGTGTCGGAAGCGGTTTTTCGGGGAACTGGGAGAAGCTAGCTGGAGTTCAGGCGACTCAAGACGAGGTGAAAGAGGGGTTGTTCGGGAAAGGCTGAGGAAAGATGGACCCAGATGCGTCGAGTGGTTTGTCGGATCCGGGCCCCGATCTTGAGGACACGACGACGTAAGGTTTCGATTTCGAGCTTGTGCCAGGGGGTTCCGTGCAGATAGTCGCGCAGGCGCACGAACATCTGGTAAGCCAGTGCATGCAGGAGGAGTCGAAACTGATTGGCCAGGAATCGATGACAGCTGAGTCGGTCCATGCTCAGATGATTCTTAAAGGCCTTGATGAAGTTCTCGGTCTGCCCTCGGTCGGTGTAGTGGTCATAAAGTGATTGGGAGCAGAGATCGTCCCGGTTGGTGACCACAAAGCGACGATTGATCCCGCGCTGATCGACCTCCACTTTGACAATGACGCGACGGGATCGATCCCAGCTGTTGGCTCGATAAAGAAACTCGTCAAACTGACGCTGTTTTTCCTCCCGCTCAACGAACTGCAGCCGAGTCGAATCCAGCAGGGGCTCGACCACTCGCTGCAGGCGAGGGTTGCGACTTAACCCAATGACATATTGGAGTTGATTCTCTTCACCTTCACAGAACTCGTAGAGCCGAGGCGTGGCAAAGCCGCTGTCGGCCCGAATCTCAATCTCGACATCCGTCCCCACTGCTTGTCGGATGGCCTCCACGACGCGCTTCAGAATGGGCACGATGTGAGAGGCAGCCCCCTTGTTGCCAGGTCTCAACACGGCACAGACCAGGTCTCCCGTGGCGGCATCGAAGATCAGCAAAGGATGCAGAATGTGGTTTCGGTAATACCCGTGGTAGAAGGCCAACTCCTGTTGGCCGTGAGTGTGGTCGTCGGTACTGTCCAGATCCAGGATGATCTTGGCGGGACGTCTCTTCTTCAGGGAGCGCACATAACGGCGTAGCAGCCACCGGCTCAGACGCATCAGATCCTTCTTGGTGACGGAGTTCTCCAAGCGGGAGAAAGTCGGCTGGGTGGCCAAATCGGGATCGCTCTCGGGCAACTGATCACAGACTGTCTTGAGCATCGGATCCGAGCGCAGCGTATCGGCGTCATTACAGTCTTCGTAGCCGGCCACGATCTGCAACACTCGTTGTCGGATCAACTTCAACAGGTCATGACGAATGTAGCGTCGGTCCCGGCTTTCCGCAATACACGAACTGAAGCCCTCGCACAATCGATGTTGCCGATCCAGCGATCCAAACAACAACCATCCTGCGTCGGAAGTGAGGCTCCCCCCATCAAAACGAGCTGTGATGTCTCTGTGGCTGTGAAATGGCAGGGTATTCTGGCAGACTGTTTTCAACATAGCAGTAGCTCCTGTTTAGGGTTGTTTTTATGTAAACCCTTTTATATCAGAGAGCTACGGCCTTTTTTCTGGACCCAAATCTCACTCGGATTCGGTAGTGTCTCAGTTTGAATTCCGCTTCTTGTAAGGGCCGCGTGTTCTTGGCTTCGGAGTGTTCGCATCAACCAGTCCAACAATCCACTCTACATCGTGAAGCGTATCGGAGATTCCAGCAGCCATTGCCGGTGACATCCGAAGGCTTTTGTGAATCCGGCAAAAATTGTAGTGCACGAAGTAGAGGGACAGCATATGCAGGTGATTCTCGATCTTCTTTGAGAAGGCGTTGGTCAGCCGTGTAAAGCGACGCATTCCCATCCGCATAGTCAAATTGTGACGCTCGACATGGGATGTGCTGACCGCCTTGGGGTCAGGCTGGCCCATAACAGGCTTCTTGTGCGTCCCTAGGCAGGCAGCCGGACTGTAACGCTTCCGACCCTCTTCGGGTTCCCCATACAGTTTAATCAACTGGGCGTAATCAACGTCGGTCCCAAAGATACTCTCAACCGCTTCCAAGTAAACCCGATGGCCATCAGTAGTCAACTGAACTCGATGGGCCAGCCGGGTCCGCAGATCATCCATGAACTCAAAAGCGGTAGCGCCTGACCGATCACCCACCTCGTAGGAGAGGATCAACTTGGCATCGCTGTCAATGGCCGTCCAGGTCCAAATGTCACCGGCCCCAGGGGGAGCAGCCTTTGCCTTAAGGACGTTCTTTGCCTTGGCGTAGCAGAAGGACCAAATCTCATCGCACTGGACCCTGGCAGCCGGAACGTCACGGACAGCCTCATCGTGGTATTTGGCGCAGGCATGGCCGGCATCAACCAGAAGCTTTGTACCTGTGTTGATTGAAACGTCCTCGATTCGAGAGATGGCCCGCATCGACATTCCCTCGACCAGTAATGCTAGGATCTTGGCTCGCTTGGAAGTAGGTAACTTGTTCATTAACAGAAGGATACAAGAATACCCTTCCGTTGTCAAGCATTATTTCAGTTTCAATTGTTATTTGAAGATTACCCTTTCTTTTTTGGATCAAGAACCTTGTTCGGATGTGGCAGACGATATTCGTCATCTATTGGGAAATATTCGTAGCCGATTGAGCAAGATGGAGGAAAAACCCCACGAGTAGCCAATTCTCGTTCTGCCTCGATCCACTTAATTCTGTGCGGCTTCACGGTACGCTTCTTAAGCATTTTCTGTATCTCCGTTTTGGGTTGCTAGGTCCGCATCCCCGCTTGGAATGACCACTGTAGTTGTCTCTGTTCCAACTCCAGGGGCCACCTCGCTTCTCTTTTTCGCCTTCTTGACCAAATTAACCACTTCGTCCCTACTCATAGATGATCTATAGGAATGTTCAATAAGCGAATATAGTGCGTGTGGAGCGCCAGATCCGATAGCTCCGTGACCAATTGAACTGCTATCGTGGATAGTTCCTGGATTCAATATCGTGTGAACAGTGTGAGTTGATCCGTTAGACCCAGCAACCAGTATCTCAACACCTAGGTCGGCGCTAGTTAGGGCGTGGTCAATGATCTGCACAACCTGTGGTGATAGTTGCTGATGCCTACCGTAATAGCTGTCTAGGTTTAATCCGCGAGGCTCTAGCTCTCTATGGAGTACATTTGTGATCCTGACTTGCTGGTAGGCGATTCTTACTATTTCAGCTCTCTCTGATGCTGCGGCCACCCCTTCCCTTTGCATCAGTTGCGCTCGTGCCACATTGAGAACTTC
>CBDAPI010000009.1:0-26204 GCA_965198355.1 Acidobacteriota bacterium | reverse complement strand
GGCCTGTCTTCGTACAACGCACAGGCAGGCGTCGAGAAGCGCGCCGCCATCTTCATCGGCCCGGAATTCGGCACCGTCTCCCGGCCCGATCTCGTGCAAGCCGCCCGCGAGGCAGCAGACGCGAATTTTGACGTCCTGATCGCGTGTGCTTTCAACTACGAAGCTCACTCAACGGACTTCAACAAGCTGGGACGGGTTCCAATCCTCAAGGCGCGCATGAACGCTGACCTCCACATGGCCGGCGACCTCAAAAACACCGGCCAAGGCAACCTCTTTGTCATCTTCGGCGAACCCGACATCGACATCCTCGAAGCGGGTGACGGTCAAATACAGGTCAAGGTCAAAGGCGTCGACGTCTTCCACCCTAACACTGGCGAGATCCGCAGTGACAACGCCGACGGCATCGCCTGTTGGTTTGTCGACACCGACTACAACGAGGAGAGCTTCTTCGTCCGCCACGCTTATTTCCTCGGGGCCACTGACCCGTACAAAGCACTCAAAACTACCCTCAAAGCCGAGATCAACCAGGAGGCGTGGAAAACGCTGTATAGCGACATGTCCCGGCCTTTCGACAAACCGAGGTCAGGACGGATTGCTGTGAAGGTGATCAATCACCTCGGGGATGAAGTGATGAAGGTATTCCGGGTTTAGGCTTTTATTGGAATAGAACCATGTGGAACGACAACGAGACCAATATAGACCTGTTTGGCCATGCCAGGATCGCGAAGACTATTTCTGCCCTCATCCGCGAGGAGAGACTATCTCCTCTGACGATGGGGGTGCACGGAGACTGGGGCGCCGGAAAGTCCAGTGTGCTCCAACTGGTTGAACAGGAATTGAAGGACGATGACGACGTTCTCTGTTTGAGATTCAACGGATGGCTCTTTCAAGGTTTTGATGACACTAAGGGGGGTTACGATAGCAACGGTGCAAAATCCAACGCTAAGGGTTGTCGTCTGGTGTCCTTAGCGGGTCTCAGTGCGGCTCCGTGGAGGTCCTCGCCCAAGTCGAAGTGGTACTTACCGCAGGGGTTGAGGTGACGATCTGAGGTCTTGGCGGCTCGTTGGATACCCGGAGGTAGACGGCGATGGCCCGGCGATTCACCCGGCCATTATGTACGATTTCATCGGTCGATCAAATCGGGCACTCTGGTACTCACAGGAACACCAAAGAATCGGGACAAAGTACAATCATTTCAACGAATCCTTCAAGCCGGACACTGCCTGATCGCTCCAGGTCCAGCAACCCTTAGCGTTGGATTTTGCACCGTTGCTATCGTAACCCCGGGATGAGGTACGTGGCGGGATCTGCGAAGCGACGACTTCCTTGGAGCCAGATGGCGCCGGAGCGAAGGCCGTCACGGAGTTGGTAGAGAACACAGAGCTCGAAGGACCGGCGATTGACTCGCCCGTCGGATCCCAACAACTGGCCGCGCCACTTGGCGGAGGCGAACTCGAGTCCCGCGTCCTCGGGAACCCGCCGTCGTCGCTTGCGATTCAGCTCTCTCAGAATCTCGACTGCATCGATTAGGGGGTCGTCGGTCTTCAGGCTCTTGAAGTCCAGCACCCTCAGGACCAGTGGAACGAATTTCCTGAGATGGCCATAGCGGTTCTCGACGAAGTCGAGATAGGAGCCGTCTCGCGGACGGAGAAGCTGCTCGGTTTCCTCGACTGCGGCCGCGAAGAGTTCGCGGGAAGCGACCTCCTCGAAGATGCGTCGACGCAGCTGCTCGTCCGGGATGTCCGGGTCGAGAACGAGACGTCCCAGACGTGAGAACAAGCGGACCTTCTCGTTGGTGGCCTGAGCGGTCGCGACTCGCCAGGCCTCGAGCTCCCGTCGCGAGCGGGAGTCGGTCTTCTTCAGCGCTCGATTAAAGAGATCGACGATCTCGTCAACGAGGTCAAGCGTGGTCTCGTGAAGCAAGACCACGAGGATGGGATAACGCCGGCGATCGGGCATCCGCTGGAGGGTCTGACTCGTGGAACGACGACCCACTTGGGCCAAGAACTTTCGGCGATTCGGATTCCAATCGCTGAGGTCCCGCTCATGGGCTCCCAGCTGGCGGAGAAACGCCAGTTTGGCCCCCTCGCTCTTGATGGAGCCCGGGCTCTCGCCAGAAGCACCCTGCCCGCGCCACTTGAGGGTCGACCAGCTGTTCGAGGCCTTGGCTTCGAGCAGACCGTCGAGCTGGGCTCGCCTCTCGGCGCTCAGCAAGGGCTCGACCAGGGTGTACGTTCTCTCCTGTGCGCGACCGCGCGCCGAACTGACAAGTCGTACGATTCGGTCGGGTGCTGGAAAGACGAGCCTCTCGGTGCGCAACCGCTCACGAGCGAGGTGAAAGAGAACCTTCGGAGCATCGTGCTCAAGGGCCCGTTCGAGCCTGCCAAGCTTCGAGTTCTTCCAAGTCCCGTGACCGGAGCATCGAGAAGCCGTGTGAGACCGCCTAACCCGAATCATTCACCAGCGCCGAAAAAAGCGCTTGACTGAACCTGGATTTACCACGAAGGATGCGGTTACTGGCTGTTGGGAAGTGTGCTCGGCTGAGATCGGCCGTTGGGAAGTGAAAAACGGGGTTTTCGGGACACAGCATTCCCGGAGACAGCTCAGGAATCGTGTTTTCGGTCCGAGCTGGGCAGCTAAGTGGGGTGAAGTCTGCCCCAGACGAGCCAGAAGATCCCTTGCTCAGGGAATGCGGAGCTGAAGTGGATCCAGATGCGCCGTGTGGTCTGTCGGACGCGGGCCCCGATCTTGAGAATCCGGCGCCGCAGAGTCTCCACCTCCAGGTTTTGCCAGGGGGTTGCGTAGAGGTAGTCTCGCAGGATCAGGAACATCTGGTAGGCCAGGGCGTGCAGCAGCAAACGAAACTGATTGGCCCAAAAGCGGTGGCAACTGAGGCGGTCCATCTTCAGGTGGATCTTGAAGGCCTTGATGTAGTTTTCCGTCTGGCCTCGGTCGCTGTAATGATCGTAAAGCGGCCGGGGGGACAGGTCGGCCCGATTGGTGACCACGAAACGGCGGTTGATCCCGACTTCGTTGACTTCCACCTTGGCCACCACTCGCCGGGAATACTTCCAGGTTTTGGCCTGGTAGCGGAACTCGCCAAACTCGCGCTGTTTTTCCTCGTTTTCTTCAAACTGGCGGCGGGTTTGCTCCAGCACGGGCTCGACGGTGCCCTCCAAGCGGGGGTTGCGGCTCAAGCCGATCACATACTGTAAACCCTCTTGTTCACAGAAATCATAGAGCTGGGGAGTGGCAAAACCGCTGTCGGCCCGAATCTCGATCTCAACCGTGGGCAGCGCCTTGCGGATGGCCGCCACCACGCGCCGCAAAACCGGCACAACGTGAGCCGCCGCTCCCTTGTTTCCGGGTCGCAGCACCGCCGAGATCAGGTCGCCGCTGTCGCCGTCGAAGATCAGCAACGGATGCAGAATGTGGCTGCGGTAATAGCCGTGGTAAAAGGAGAACTCCTGTTGTCCATGGGTGGGATCGTCGGTGCTGTCCAAATCCAGCACAATTGTTTTTGGGCGCCGCTTTCTGAGCCGCCGAATGTAGCGCTTTAACAACCACCGGCCCAGCCGCATCAGGTCCTTGATACCCACGGCGTTCTCGAGACGAGACAAGGTGGGTTGGGAAGCCAGATCGGGGTCGGAGTCGGGGAGCCGATCGCAAATCGTCTTGAGGATCGGATCTCCTCGCAGAGTGTCGGCGTCGTTGCAGTCCTCGTAGCCGGCCACAATCTGATGCACTCGTTGGCGAACCATCTCCAATAGCTGATGGCAAATGCGGCTTTCTTCTCTGGCGTCGCCCAGGCAGCCGCTGAAGCCTTCGCTGAGCCGGTGCTGCTTGTCCAGGGCGTAAAAGAGCAGTAGACCCGCATCGGAAGTGATCTTTCCGCCGTCAAATCTAGCACTGATTCTTCTGTCGGGGTGGAATGGCAAACTGTTTTGGCATACTGTTGGGTTCATGGCCATATCCTCTTTGATAGGGCTTTTGCTAAACCCTTTTATATCAAATAGGTATGGCCATTTTTATTGCCTCCAAACCAGCCCGAATCAGTTCACTGACGAATGATTCGGGCTAGGCGGTCCCAAGAGCAGCCCTTAACGTGCGATTCTGCTCCGTTACTGTCGGAACCCCTACTCACGCAGAAAGGTCGGCAAGCGCAGCGACTTGAGCTGTTCTTCCAGCAGAACCTTCGACTTCACCATCAGTCGGCTCCTGGAGCCAATAACGCCAGATAATCCGTCGTCGACGTCAGGGCCACTTGTGCCTGGGGCAGATGGGGATAGCCCGCATAGATCACCGATTTGGAAATGAAGGTGATTTTGGCAGGCTAGGCCGTACCTTGTCAGCGGACATAATGACTACGTGTGGGAGCAGGGCTCATTCGCCGATCCTGCCGTCGGGCTTGAGAACTGGTTCATCCGTGTCGGCTTCTCTGGTGTGACAATCTAGAGGTCACTCCTCCAAATCTCCTCAGGAGCTATCGGATAAGGATTGCCCGATTGGACAGGTGCCTCATCGGCCGGAAACGATGCCCCACATCACTGGCGCCCGTTCATTCAGTTCCTCGAGCCAGCTCTCGATGAAGATGTTGATTTGCTGGACGGTGGAACTCACTGGACCGACTTTTGGCGACTTCAAGGTCCAGCCAGCCACTTCTCTACGACTGTAGTGTCCAGCCTTCGCTAAGCGGCCCTGGTTGGCCCAAGCCAAGTCCGGGTGAGATGCCCCCATCCCCTGCAGAAAGCGGGAAGGTGCTTGGTCAACTTTTCATGGTCATCCTAACCGAACCGCTATTGCCTCACCGACGTTGTTGTACCGGTCTGGCACACAAGTGAGGACGATAATTTGGCATTCTTTCCCCGCCTTGGCGAGAACTGCTCCCATCAATTTAAGCCGTTCGGGGTCTGTATATCCCAGAGCATCATCTAAGATGAGGGGAGCCCCACCGCCCTTTGAGACCGTCATCGCACATGCCAGACGAGATATCAGAGAAAGTTGTTCTTTGGTGCCCCCGCTCAGGGATTCAAAAGGGACATTGGAGCCATCCATCGCCCGACTGGCAATCGACAGGTCCTCAGTTATTTCAACCTCAAAAGAATTGTTGAACACCAAACGTCCAAGCCTCTCGATTTTCTCTTTGAGGGGAGCGACATAGGTACGATGCGCCTTGTCACGTTCCTCGCTTATGGTTACATACAACAGCCGGGCCGCTTGGGCCCTTCGGATCATCGCTACGTTGTCTTGCGTTGTATGATCAAGATGCCTCTGGGCTGCATGGAGCTTCTCATGCAAACCCTCTTCTCCGAAGACCTTGAGCCGCATCCGGACTTCTGTATTTTCTTCCTGCGCAGCCGCCCGCTTTTTCTGGGCCGTTTCCAAAGAACCACTCGCCGTTTCCGCCAGAGCCCTTATTCGATCAGGTTCTTTGTCGCTGAGGTCTGCTTCAGCACCCTTTACCTTCGCCGCTTCTGTATGGACAAGCTTCGCGAATTTCGAATGCTCCGATTCAAGGTCGTCATCGGCGGTGATCTTTCGGGCCCGAGCAAGTTTGTCCTCAGCGCGGTTTAGTTCTTCAACCTTGAGGTCAAGTTTCACCCTCACCTGCTGGTGTCGCGCCCTCAGTCCATCACGCACCTTGCGGGCCGCATCCAGTTCCGTTCTGGCTTCTTCCCATACGTTATTGGTCTTTTCAAGATCGCCCTCAGCGCTTCGGAGTTTCTTCTTCGCGGCTTCCAGCGTTGCAGGAAGCTCGGGCTCCCGTATTCGGGCTGCTGGATAAGCAGGGACACTTTTTCCTAGCCCTATGAGTTTTCTTTCCAATTCCTCATAGGTCAGGTCGCGAAGATTCTCATTCTCGATATCCTTTTGTCTTGCTATTGACTTCTGCGCTTCCCGGCGAGCGTCATAGGATTGTCTTGCCTCATCCGCATTACTCACTCCGGCAACATTGCATAGGGCATCGAGCTTCTCAATTGCCTCTTCGACCTTTCTCGACAGATCAGAGGAGCTGGATCCGGCTGTCATTTCCATTTCTAAAGACCCGGGAATTGTCACACGGACCCGATCAGAGACAGATAAGCTGCGCTCCTCATGCTCTGAGATAGTGGTGTGCTCACCATCAAGCTGGAAATCGAAGTCGGCCAGCCCTCTCAGCAAGACAGTCGGCGCACCAATATCCAGCTTCGCCTGAGCTATAATGAGCGAGCGCCCGGCTTTCTGGATTGTTTTCAGAGTCTCTTCGTTTATGCTGTTCCCCGCCAACAACTCATCAGCCGAGGCTGCCTCTTCCCGAGCACGATCTATGCGGTCTTTGCGTTCCTTCATTTGCTCCAGGTAAAGCTTGTTGTTGAAGTAATCCGAATCCGCACGGTGGAGATTAAGAAGTGATTCGGCCTCTTTGCGCCCGGCTTCAGCTTTGGTCGCGTCCGATTGGGTCTCCTCCAGTTCGCTCTCCACATTCTTGACCGAGGCGGTTGATGATGTGCTGGATTCGTCGAGTTCCGCATGTGCTTTTCTAGTTTTGGATACCGCATCGAGGAGGTCTTGGCGCACTTCCATGTCTCGTTTCGAGGCATTTTCGGATTTCTGTACCGACTCCAACTTAAGGCGGGCTGTTTCCAGAGCGGTCTCCAGCGCCATGATTTCACCGAGAGCCTTTTCGTGTCTGGAAACATCCCCCCGGAGATCCTCCTCTTGAATCTTCAAACTCTCCAATTCCCGACCGAGCCCTGCGGCACGCACAATATCTTCCTCAAGGTCCCGAATCTGCCTTTCCAGTGAAGCAACTTCAGTCTCTGCTTTTTCCTGAGCTTCTTGAGCCTCCTGCAATTCCTTTCTTTCGGCGCCCCGCTCCGTGAAATAGCGCCCATACTGCTTCCGCACCATATCGAAGAGACTTTCTTCTCGGGGATCCGCCTGGCGCCCCCCCGCAGCAGCATCGAGAGCAACTGACAATGATGTCTGGTTTGATAAGTCGGCCTGTCGGACTGCTTCACCTTGCTGAATGCAAAGTGCTTTCCACAAGTCAATGTCAATGGTTTCGCGCAAGATTTTTTCGGCGCGTTCATGAGCTTCACGTCCCGTATGGTTTTCTGGTGTGGGAGTTGTGATCGTAAGGGTTGTCTCCGGCTTCTTGTGAAACCTTTTGAAGTATGTAAAGACGTAGGGTCCGCTCTCGGCCTCCAGCTCAATCTCCGGACCTACATCCCTCGTTACAGGCTTAATTGCTTTGATGCTACTGTGCTTGCTCGAGTCGAGATAGTCAAAGAGAAGTCTGACTGCTTCACTCAGACAGGTTTTCCCAACTTCATTGGGTCCTTCCACGATGGTGAGTCCCCGGGCGCCGAATCGCACCTCGGACTCATCAATTCCTCGGTAGTCGGCCAGACGGAGGCGAAGCAGTCTCATCATTTCCTACCCGCAAGCCTGACGAGGAGAGCAAGAGCATCGCGTGACATGATTGAATCAGCGCCAGACTCCTCAACCTTGGACCGCAAGTAGTCAATAGTAGAACTGGCAAAGCCTGAAAAACCAAGATCCAGAAAATCGGCGTCCTCCGGAACGACTATAAGATTGTTTCTTCGCGTTTCGATCGCACCCAGAATCTCCTGACCATGAGCAAGAAGTTCTTCAAGCTCACGATGGAACGACAGCGAGAGTGCGCCGACCAAGCGCAATTTGACAATGGTTCGTTCCTTATCTCCAAGGTTCTCGAGCCAGTCACGAAGGGCCTCAATGTCTTCCTTCGTATTGAGGTCAACCTCGTCACGCTCGATGAACTTCCATCTGCCAACACCCACTTCTTTGGTGGTGACACCCTCTAGGTTGATCGTGACGACCAGTGCAAATCCAGGCTTCACTTCGTCGTAGTCCGTTGGTTCGGGAGCACCTGGGTACCATATACGGCCACTGTCGCCAACTTCGGTAAGAGAGTGTCGATCTCCGAGCGCCAAGTAATGAATCTTGTTCTCTGATATCGCGCGCTCAGCCGCGCGAACGGAAATAAGCGCAGGGTTGTCTGGATCCGGGGAAAGCGCGTCCACCATCCCATGGGCTACGCAGACACGCAGAGCATCGGCTTTGGGTTCAAGCGTTTCGGTGGTCAAAGCAACCAGATCCCGTAAGGGACGTTTCGACGTCCAGGGTATCCCTACGATCTCAATGCCCGTTTCAACGGGGATTGGGGTAGTGTCCTCAATCACATGGACTTGAGCCGGCTTTCGGTCCAGGAAGGTTGCACTGTAGAAAACGGCCGCCGCGTTGAGCGGATCATGGTTGCCCGGGAGCAGGTATACAGGAACCGACACATCCTTCAGAGCTTCGAGGGCACGCGAAACGGTCTTACGATCCACTAGGTTTGACTCGAATACATCCCCGGAGACCACCATAAACTGGCAGGTTTCTGCTTTGGCAATGCGCCCGAGTTCACGAATAGCATCAAATCGGGATTGGGTAAATCTCTCCTGAACCCCTTCTGACAAAAAGTGGCGGGTCATACCCAGTTGCCAGTCGCCTGTATGCAGAAACCGAAAGCTCATGGTGTATTTCCCATCAATGGATTCTCGTGTTTGGGCATTCCGCCAGTCATTAAGTCTAGTAGCGTAACTTCTTTTCTGTAAATTCTGGACAGGCCTGGTGTCGGGGGCCACTTCAAAAGCGGCCAGTCGGGGCCGGGTCAAAACCGGCCAGTGATTCAGTAGTTATATCCTCTGAGTTAGACTCATTTCAATCCCTCGTGAAGCCCTCCGTGGAGAGGCTGTACGGCCTGCTGCCCGGAGCCGGTGTGCTGTATGCCCGTGAGGAGGGCATTGGCTGACCGCTTCTCTCGATTCCGGGCCCCGCGAAGCGGGCCGGATGGAATCTGTTTGTGTATCCAATAGTAGAAGCGGTGTGTAACTGTGGGAAACGAGCGAGCAGCGCGAGCCCGTTTATTTGCCATAGGAGCGATCAGAATCCGTTCGGTACGCATCTGCATTTTTGCGGTTTTGAGGACGAAACCTTCAATCTCTATCCTCATAGCTGCCTGCTAGGACCAAATGGTGGCGGTCGGGCCCGAGACTAGCAGCTTTGACCATGTTCTTTCAGGAGCACAGAAATAGCAGGTAGCATCGCTTTCCGCTGAGGACGCGATCAAGAAGTGGGTCGAGTTCGACGGCAAACAGGACCTGTGAACTAAGGTAGACAGTATAGCCGAGCTGGCGACGGTGCGGGCAGAGCATTCAGTCCGTGAGATTTCCAGAGCTAAGTCGGATAGCTCACTCGTGTGAATTGGATGACGCGTTCAGAAAAACCTTTAAGTTCGGTCTCATTCACATTGGAAAGGTTTCCCTGGCAGTTCTTGGATGTATCGTGATGGAACTGATTAGCGTATTCGCGGAGCTTGTTTAGTTCGTCGAGGGCACCATCAGAGATAATCGAGGCACCATCTCCCTTGCGCTGGTTCGCGATACTGAAGAAATCCTTCAGTATCTTTCCTGGAGGAAGATGTTCAGCGAAAGCGACCCGCAAGAAAGCCTCCAGTACAATCCGAAGCGCTGGGGCCACCTTCTCAGGGTCTCCGGTTGATTCGTGGCTGTACTCCCGGAGGAGCTTGTGCAGACGGTCGTACTCAGTCAGAGCAGCCGCTTCGGCGTTCCACAACTCGAACTTTGAGGCCTCCTGGCCGGTGGGACGGATCTGCATCGTCGAGGTATGTTCCTTGTCCGCTTTGTCCCAAATCCGGACTAGGAAACCACGCGAGTGTGACAGCACGATCATCTGCTCAGCACGTCCCAGTAGTCCGCGGATTTCCTGAACAGTGGACAGCGCCCGACCGTCGTCAAGGCTTGAGGACGGGTCGTCGAGAACGACGATTATGTTATCGAGGTCCGAACGCTCTTTCAGCATGGCGAAAAAGAACGACAGGGCCAGGGTCGTCCGGTCTCCGGAGCTGAGAGCCGTACGAAACGATGGTTGTGGGCTTCTCGCCGTAGTAAGGCCTACGCGGCCTCTGTTGACTACCAGTTCGTACGATGAGCTCGGTAAGCCCTTCGGATCCGATGGTTTCAGAGCAGAGATCTCGAAGTCAGCGTTGAACTTCCCGAGGAATTCGTTGATCGCTGTCTCGTAGGTACCGAAGACTCTCTTTCGGTGCTTGTCCAGAGCAGCGCGGGCACCTGCCTTCTGACTTTCGGCGGTTTCTTTCGCCTGCTTTGCCTTGAGGTACTCCGAGCACTTCGCAGCAATGTCTTTTTCGTGTCGCCTCTCAATCGTCTCAAGGCGGGCCAGATGAGCCTCTGCAGTGGTTAGATTCCCGTGAGACGCCTTCTCTTTCGCTAGAGCGATCTCGTCATGTTGGGCGAGGAGTGCAGTGTTTGTCGAATGCACCTCCTTAGCAAGATCGTTGTATTTCTCGACAACTTCCCGAACGGTTGCATTGAGAACTTGGGGCTCCAAAGGGTCCGTCGCTTTCTTGTCGAGTGCTTTCACGAGGCCGTCCTGAACTGCTGGCCAACAGTTCACCAGCTCGTCTGAGTCGATATCGAACTCAGGAAGCGAAAGAAAGCGAGACCAGAAATCATACCGGCTCTTCGACAGCTGAACCTTCCGTTGAAACCGAGCAAGTCGATCGCCACCCAACTTCTCCAGCACATTACTCTTAGCGGCCGCAATTCGGGACTTGTGAGTGGCGTAGGCCTTCGAAAAGTAGACTTGGTAGTGAGCAAGTAGCGTCGATCCGGAGAGATCTTGCCCGCAGAAAGGGCACGAGGACCGGTCGGCCGATAACTCCATTCCCTCGGATACCCACGCCTCAGCTTGCGAATTGTCGAGGGATTTAAAGTGCGCCGTCACAGCGTCCAGCGCCGTCGATTCGAGTTCTGGCAGCGCTGCCTGAAGAGTTTCCTCGATGCTTTCAATTCCAAGACCGGGGAGCCCCAAAGCTTCAAACGCTTCCGTTTTCTTGATACCCTCTGCCTCACGTAGCAACAAGACGCTCTTCTTGGCTCCTGAGAGTTGTTCGCCGAGGTCATCTGGTAAGGGGAGACTACAGAAATCATCGATCGGGAGTCCTCCCAAAATGTTCGCAGGTATGGCGCGCTCTTTCTCGCGCAACGCTTTTTGAAGGACGACAATCGATTTTGTCAGACCTTGGACTTTGCGGTTAAATTTAACTCCTTCTTCGCCGATGACCAGTTCGTGAAGATTTTGGCGATTTCCGGGGGTCACGTTCAGGCCTGAGTAAATATTGGTTTCGACAAAGTGGTCGTCGAAGATCAGCACTTCGGGTCCACTTGACGTCCAGGCGGCACCATCGAAGGCGGCCTTGCTGCCGTCCATCTCGAGAGCAACTTTCGACGGCGTTTTGGCCGAGAGGCGGTGGCGCTCGAGGATAGGCGTAGGATCCCCTGTCGTCAGCGATCTCATGATCGCGCAGAGCGTTGTTTTGCCCTGGCCGTTTTCCGAGAAAACAAGGCCTAGTTTCTTGAATGTTAGTTCGGGATCGTGTTTGACGGTTTCGAAACGGCCAATATTCTTAACGTACTCCAGTTTTGTAATCATTCGCATCTATATTATGCCAGTTTTGGCAGCTAACCTCAGTCACCCAGGAATGGGATCGGCTACGAGGGGTCACTCCTCCATTGGTCAAAAATTGCACGTTAAGGCGCTAGCCGCCATTTCTCACCGATGGGACCTGAAAAGGCCGCCCTGTTTGGTATAAAGCGTTTGACGAGAACGACTTCAAAGCCAAACGGAGGCGGCCCTTATGAGAACAGAGTGTAAACAAGCCAGGTTCGAATTTCACGGACTATTTCAACGCAAAGTGAAGGCGCGGTTCGACGGTGGAAAGATCACCTCCGATGCAGGGGTGCTGCTGTTACGCGAGGTCGAGCAGCGGACGGGTCTCGTTGCCGGACTGGCTGAGTGCTTCAGGGATCACCGGGATCCGCGGTTGATCGAACACACGGTCGAGGAGTTGTTGGGGCAGCGCATCTACGGACTCTGTCTGGGGTACGAGGATCTGAACGATCATGATCAGTTGCGCACCGATCCGATGCTGGCGGTGGCAGTGGACAAAGCCGATCCGTTGGGAGAGCGGCGGCGGCAGGCCTCAGATCGGGGGAAGGCGCTGGCGGGCAGGTGTACGCTGAACCGGTTGGAGTTGACCGGCGCCGAGGTCGATGAGCAGGAGCGGTACAAGAAGATCGCGATGGACCCGGACCGGATCGACGGCTGGATGGTGGATGCCTTCGTGGAGTCCCACGAATCGGCGCCCGAGGAGATGGTGCTGGATCTGGATGCGACCGACGACCCGATCCATGGCCAGCAGGAAGGCCGCTTCTTTCACGGTTACTACCGCCACTACTGTTATCTCCCGCTGTACATCTTCTCGGGGGAGCATCTGCTGTGCGCCCGGTTGCGGTGTTCCAATATCGATGGGGCCGCGGGATCGGTGGAGGAACTGGAACGGATCGTCGGCCGGATTCGGCAGAGCTGGCCGGAGGTCTCGATCGTCATCCGGGCCGACTCGGGCTTTTGCCGGGATGACTTGATCCGCTGGTGTGAAGACCATCACGTGGATTACGTGATGGGGTTGGCCAACAATGATCGGCTCAAGTCAGAGAGCGCCGAAGCGATGACTCAGGCCGAAGCCGAGTTCAACGCCACCGGGCGACCGGCGCGGGTGTTCAAGGATTTCCGTTACCGGACTCGCCACAGTTGGACCTCGGAGCGACGCGTCGTCGGCAAGGCCGAGTTCCTGGAGAAAGGCGCCAATCCCCGATTCGTCGTCACCTCCCTGTCGCCGGAACGCCTGGGGGCCCGCGCGCTCTACGAAGACTTCTACTGTGCGCGGGGCGACATGGAGAACCGCATAAAAGAACAGCAGTTGGGTCTGTTCGCCGACCGGACCAGCGCGGCAACGATGCGCGCCAATCAACTCCGGCTGTATCTGTCCTCCGCCGCCTACATGCTCATGCACGCCTTGCGTCGTCTCGGACTGAAGCAGACCCCCCTGGCTCGCGCTCAGTGTCAGACGATTCGCTTGAAGCTCCTGAAGATCGGCGCCCAAGTCCGCCTCACGGTCCGCCACGTCTGGATCTCCATGTCGGAAGCCTATCCCTACAGCGAGGTCTTCGCTGCCGTCGTTCGAAACCTCCAGGCCATTCCTCTGCGCTGCTGAGGTCTGTCCCGATCAAACGCCCCCAAAAACGAAATCGTTCCATCGCTCAGGCCGAGCTCTGCCTGAATACATTCCGTCACGCTCTTCCGAACCCGAAAAAACGCTCCATTCACGACCATCCACACCACCGCATCACTCGACCTGGACCGGATCGATAGCGAAACTCTCAGAAAACCGTTCCGGCCTGCCAAAATCACCTTCATTTCCAAATCGGTGATCTATGCGGGCTAGAACCGAAAGATTAGGTGCTTATATACTTGACGCCGCGGCTTCCTCGAACGCCCATTCCCTCCATCCCTGGACCAGAGGGAAATACAGACCCAGACGGATCGGCCGCGGGTCGAGTGCCCGCATGACGCGCGCGTAGCTCTCCATCTGCTCACGGTACCGCGTCTGCTCGTTATCGAGAAATGCATCGCGCCCGCTGCCCTCATGCGTGCTGGTCTTGTAGTCTATGATCCAGCGCACGCCGTCATCCACGAAGGTTCGGTCCAGGACGAAATGCCGGACCTTGCGTTCAACAACGGTCGACAAGGTGTATTCGCGTTGGTCGTCTTCATGTCCGGAAAGAATCCAGCGGCCTCGCTCGTCGGCCACAGCGTTTTCGAGCGCAACAGTGGCGCGGGTGAGAGCTTCATCCAGCTTCTCGCCGTCCAGACCTTCCGACCGGAGAGCCACACGGAGAGTGTCTTCGCGCACAGCCAACTTCTCCCGAGCTTGTACCTCTTGCAACATGCGATGCACCACAATACCGACCCGACGCTGGAGTTCGCTGGCCCATTCAAAGACGGGCCGGTGGACTCCAACCTCCTCCAAATCCGTGGGGGTTGCGGCGTTCCAAGCGATATCTTCGGGTGGGGCGGGAGCCGTCCAATCTAGGCTCAGCCGCCGCAAAGGAATGCCCGCAAGTTCCGCATCCTTTGGAAACCGCGCGTCTTCCCCATCCACCTCCCGGAACGCCTCGACAAAATCCGCCTTCACTGCCCCCCAAATTTTACTCAACACCGCCCGTGGATCCGGCGCTTTGAAAGCTTTCCCGTCTTGATTGAGCCGGGTGTGCCCCAGAAGATGCAGCCGCCGCCGGGCCCGCGTCGCGGCCACATATAGGAGGCGCGTGCTCTCCTGGTCGCTCTTGGTGGCATGGACCTTGCGCAGGTAGTCGTAGATGGGATCCTTGTTGACCCCCACTTTATGGATCGGCGCAAGTAGAAGTCGTGGCTCCCCACCACTCATGTACTCCAGCCACATCAGCAATCGTTGGTCGTCCGTTCGGGTCCGGCGACCGAGTCCGGGGAGGATCACCGTGTCGAACTCCAGGCCCTTGGCCTTGTGAACCGTCAGCAACTGCAACCCGTCCCCGGCTTCCACGTCGGACGGAGCGAACAGACGCGCGATGTCGTCGGCAAACTTCCGTTCATCGCGGATGTCGAGACCGACCATGGATTGTTCGAGCAGATCGAGATACGCAGCAGCGGCTTCCAGATCGGTCCGGGTTTCCAGGCACGCCGGTCCCGCTATCGCGATCCACACGCCTTCCACCCACCGCGGCACTGCGAGTGTGCCCCGCCGGTCAATCGCGTCAGAGAGAACGGGAATTAAACGTTCGAGCCGTCCGATACCATCGGGCGACAAACGGGTCTGCCACTCTCCGGTCTTCAAAATATCCCAGATCGGGCGGTTGAAATCGCCGTCGACAAGAGCGTGGAGATCCGCCAGTGTCAGGCCGCACCACGGCGCGCGCAAGAGGGAGAGCCAGGCGATCCGGTCCGCCGGATGCAACAGGGCTCGGGTGAGCGCGACGAGATCCCCGACGACTGGGCGCTCGCCGAGCGCGTCGATCTCGACGGCGCTAAACCGCTCCCCGGCTCTCCGCAAGGCCGAAACAATTCCGAAGAGGTGGGAACGGGATCGTACCAGCACGGCAATCGTGCCGTCCGGATGCTGGGTCCGGGTTTCCCCGATGATTTCCAGAACCCGCTCCGCTTCCAGATCTAGATCGCTCGCGAGGAATGCGTGCACACACACGGCGTCCTCATCGGACTCCGTCCTGAACGGAACGGACGGCTCGTAGGTCACCGCGCCGGTGAACCGGTTCTCGACCGATGGAAACGCTGTGCCGAGCGCGCGGTTGACCCAGTCTACGACCCCCGCAGTGGAACGAAAGTTCACCGAAAGCGTGAGCGGGGTCAACACGACCGGCCCGACGCCTTCAGTCCGGGCCCGCAGAAAGAGACCCACGTCCGCCTCACGGAAACCGTAAATCGACTGCATTGGGTCGCCGACGAGAAACAGCGTCCGTCCATCACCGGGCTGCCACTCCCCTACGAGCCGGGTCAAAAGCTCGTACTGGCTCTGGGACGTGTCCTGAAACTCATCGACGAGCAAGTGCTGGATCTGGCAGTCGATGGCAAACGCCAAGTCCGTGGGCTCCGCATCTGTGCCGAGCGAGATCCGTGCGCCGATCGCGATCTCGGTGAAATCCACGCGGCCCTCGTGCTGAAAGACCAACCGGAGCTGACCGACCGCGATGGGAAGAAGCACCAGCAGCGCACCCAGCATGTCCCACTGCGCGGCTTCGAACCGGGGGGGCGGGAGCGAGCGCACCGCGTGCAACCGCTCGACGACCGTGTCGTCGAGCTCAATGGCATTGAGACGCTCTTTGGCGGTCCGGCCTCTGTCGGTGGCCGGAAATCCTTCGTTCTTAGTCAGACGTTGTCGCCGCGTGCCCAGCCCCGTCAGAAACAGTCCGGCCAGTCCCCGCCATTGCTCGAGCGCATCCACCGACGTCGCGGGAAACCCCTGAAGGCCATCACATGCTAGGACGTCACCGGACTTACCATTGCGGGAGAGGTTCCCGGCGGCGAACTGCGCCAGTTCGACCGTTTCGGTCTTGAAGCGTTCGGGAAAGATGGCTGCCAGCTCTCCGAGCGCGGCTTCGAGGATTTCCCGAAGCGAATCCTCAAGATCGTTGCGCAACCGTTCAACCTCGGGGTTCCCCACGACGTGGCGCAACCACTGGTCGCGGCTTGCCAGCATTGTCGCGAGGAGTTTTTCGACGGTCCCGAAGTTGTTGTCCAGATGCGACAGGAGTTTTGAGAGCGCCGCGGCAACCACATCCTGCGTCTGGGGAGAGTCCAGCATCTGAAGTGTTTCGGTCGCCGCCTGACGGTACAGGTGGGCGACATTGTCTTCGGGCTGCGGGGGCGCACCCATGCGCGAGACCCAGGGCATCTGCCGGACGAAGGTGGCGCACAATGAATCGATCGTCTGGATGCGAAGGCGCCCCGGGTACTCGATTAGGCGCCAGTTGAACGTGTCGTTCCGCGCCAGCGCCGCCTGCGCCAGCTTCCAGGTGAAATTCTCGTGCGCGGTTTCGGGGGCAGGCTTCGAAGCGTTCTGAAGGGCGCCAATTACCCGGTGGCGCACCTGGGCCGCCGCCTTCCGCGTGAACGTGATCGCCACAATTGACTCGGGCTGATCCGCCAGGCCCAGCAACGTGAGGAAACGCTGGATCAGGAGCTCGGTCTTTCCCGAACCTGCCGGCGCCTGCACGATAAACGACTGCGAATGATCGAGCGCCTGCCTCCGTTGCTCCTGATCCTGAATGCGGTCAGGCATCCGTGTCCCTCCCGGCAGCATCCGAGGAACGCTCCGTCTCGTTGATCCGGCAAAGCGTCGGCAGTGCGCAGTACTGGCAGGTCTTGCGACGGTCCTTCGGGTCCACTGCGGCCCGGCCCTCCCGGAAATCCTCCCCCAACTGATCGAGCACGTCGTGCCAGTCGTCAATCTTCTCGTCGATGGAAACCGCGTCCCGGGAAGGTTTGATGCCCGGAACCAAGCCTTCAGAATCCGTCACACCTCGAAATGCCACCTTCCCAGTCTTCAGCCGCCCGTAGAACACGCCGGCGACGGGAGCTTCGGCCGTGACGACATAGATGGGAAGCTGAGGATCATTGGGCCGAACTCCGAACCAGTCCGAAGCACTGCACTCGCCGGTCTTGTAGTCAAGAACGACGAAGTCCCCGTTTTCGAGACAGTCCATACGATCGGCCCGGATGCTGAGATCAATCCCTCCCACCGTTACCCGCCGCCGGGCTTCCTGCTGAATCACGGTAAACGGCTGCCGCTCCCTCTCAAGCTGTAACCACTCCCCAATCACGCACTCGAGCCGCTCCTGTTCGATCTCCCTGAACCTCTTCCGACGCAGCGCCCTCCTACGCTTCCCCAAATCATGCAGCTCGGCACCCACCGTCATCCGCACGATATCAGCCAACCGTTCGTCGCCCGTCGAAAGCAAACCGGCATGCGAACCCAACACATCCCAGATCCTCTGGAGCACCCGGTGCATCAGAAGCCCGCGGTCCAGCGCGCTCAATCCGGTTTCGGCCTCATCCAACTCCGTAGCCCCCAGGCGCAGTTCGGCAAACGCTTTGAACGGGCACATCGCCTGGAGCTTGAACAGCGACGTCCCGCCGATGGCAGACGCATCCGCCAACCCGGGCCCGTTGTGATCCTCCACAACCTCGCCACGGCGAGACTCCCGGAGCGCATGGATGTAACGATCGGAACCCAGGAGCCCCAGCTCTCCCGCCGCCACTTCCGGCAGCGTCTGGAAGAGCGGACTAACGCTTAGATCTGAATCGTCTTCACGTTGGGGATAGCTGACAACTACGGTAGGTGCGCTGGCCACGAGCAGCGCGCTCAGCATGTGTGAAAATTCCAGTTCCCTGTCCGGCGAGGACCGCGGTAGATCGAACTTGCGCTGCAGCCGAAACGGCAGGAACGCATCGGGACTGGACGGAGGTGGCCACGCCCCATCGTGCATACCCATGATCCAGAGCCGGTCAAAGACCAGACCGGAAATCTCGAACAAACCGAGGATCTGAACCGGTGCCGGGTCGGACTCGGGCTGGAACTGAACGGTTGAGGCCAGGCGATACAACCTCCCGACGGCCGTCTCCAGCCCTATGCTGCCGAGGACACTGTCCAGTCCGGCAAAGTCCGAAAGGAGTTCGTTCCACTTTTTGATCGTCTGGAACTGGACACTATCGAGAGGCCCGGCACCCGGCCATCCCATGGCTTCGAGCAGATCTGAGAGCGATGCCGCCCAGTCGCTGGGCATCTGGTGAGGCTGTATCTCCTGCCAGGATTCGCTCCAGGCAATGAGTTGCGACTGAAGCTCCGGACAGCGGTACGGGGCATCGGCTCGCCCGGCCAAAGCAAGTACGTCCTCCAGTGAAACTTCCGGCTCTCTCAACGAACGAAGCGCGACATCCAGAAGAGCGCGACTCGTCCACTCAGACTCCGTACCCCGAAGGAACGGAGATCGGAGCAACCGGCCCAGCGTTTCCATCGGAATGCCTTGAGGCTGGCTTTCGAGGACCAAAAACGCCGCGGCGATGATCGGGTACTCACTAAGCGGCAACCCCAGGGAAATATTGAACAGGCGGTGAGTATCCCGATCCGGCCGAAGATGGCTTGTGGGATGAAACGCTTCAGAAAAGATGCGCTCCACGCGGCTTCGGCACTGTTCAAGATTGGCCACCACAATCCCTATTCGGAACTCCGGTGAGCTTACCTCCGTGTCGGTCTCCAGAATCCGCCGCGCCCATTCGGCCGCGGCTCGGATTTCCCGGTCTGTGTCTACCCGACCGATGCGGACAGTATCGCCCGGAGCGAGCGAAACCACACGTTCTTTGACTTCGGTCCCTCGAGAGGCCAACGCATCGAACAGTTGCTTCTGGACCGGCGTTAGTTCCAGGAAACCGACGATCTCAATCTTCTCGGGAACCGGAAGTGCCCCCTCTCCGATACGGTCCGCAATGAAGACCGGCAACTCCGCGTTCGACAACCACCCGTTCTCCCTCGACCGTCGCCGGAACTCCTGCGCCCACCGGTAAAACACTTCCGAGTCGGTGGAGTCGTTCCATTCCGGCGCATCCAATGGAAGGTTCCATTCACAGAGCAGCTCCCACGATTTCAGCGCGGCCTCGGCCGTTGCCGGAACTTCCAGCAGGAGATTCTCTCCATAGGCCCCAATGATGTCCTCCCAGATCGCACGCTCTTCAGACGGCCGAAGCAACCGTAGGGTCCCGCCAACTTCCCCGGAATACACCGACGTATCCCAGAGTTCGGCAAGCCACGCCTGAAACGGAAGGATGTGCGCTGTCGGCCACGTCGAAAGACCAGCCGCCACCTGCTCCCGGTCGTATTCGCGCTGGAGCTCGCGGGACAGACGCGTGGTTGCTGTGATGAGGGTCATATAGGGGAAGCTTAAGTCTCAAACGTGATAACACCAAAGGAGATCCTTCTTCTTTAGGAAAGACCCTTCTTTGGGGTTGGGGGGCTTGACCCTCTCAGAGGGGCTGTAGCCCATCTCCACTGCTGTCGGTTTTGTTTCGGTTCTGGTAGCGCCAACGATTGGCGACCTCTTTCAATTGTTCGGAAGACTTCAGTTCACTCTGCCATCCTTTGTCAAAGTCAATGTCGTTCGATTTTGGAATCTGACCATCTACAAGGTGCCTGATCATGATCCGAGATGGCAACATGGCAGCCTGGCCGACAAAGATAGCCTCTCGTCGCCGCAATCCGGACAGCATCTTGGTCAGCCCAGACATTGAATCAGGAAGCACACCCCGCACATGCTCCCTGTCGGAGTCATTCGTTATGCGTAGGACAATCCACGAATTGCATTGCGACAGCACGGTCGACTCGATCTCGCTCGGTCGTTGGGATACCAACAATAAACCAACACCGTACTTCCGCCCTTCTTTCGCGACGCGGCGTATCGCCTCTTGAGCGGCCTCGTATTGCGCATCTCCCCGGTTTGGCACATAGCGGTGAGCCTCCTCGCACACGAGAAGCACTGGGTCGCTGGCGCGTTCATCGGCCGTCTGCCAAACCTTCAGATTAAACAAAGTCCTCGCAATTACAGCACTTGCCACACCGGCCACTTCATTTGGCACCCCCGAAAGATCGACTACGTGTGGTGGCGGACCTTTTCCCAGAAGTTGTTCAACGATCTTCGGAAATGGATCAGTCCCGCTCCCATCCCACTCAGACATCAGGAATCTCAGTCGCCCATCAGATTGAAGGACGTCGAGCTTCTGGAGGATAGAGTTGTGCGATTCTTGCTTGCTGGCCTGTGGCGGCCTATCGGCTTCGATTTGGCTGCGAAGGGTCGCAAGTTTGTACGGCACGGGTGAGTCCACAGTGATCGCGTCTGCTTCCAGGCTTAGAGCCCTGGCCCCCTCAACACGTGCTTCCAGGAGCGCGCTTTTCACGATATTAGCCTGTGAAGTGGCAACAAACTCTGTCTTGCCAATCAGTAGAGCTATTGTCTCCTGGAAATTCAGCAGCCAATACGGCAACAAGAGCGATCCATCTTCTGTGGACAAGCGTGAATGAGTAGAGAAAGCTGCCCCGTACTCATTATGCGGGTCGAGAACTATAATTCGCGGATACCATTTCGCGTATCCAGCCTGCTGGCCTCTCTCAAGAATGCTGTGGAGAATCGCTGCGACTGCTCCCGACTTGCCGGAACCAGTTGAGCCGAGAATAGCGGTGTGCTTGCCTAGTAGCTCGTTCAGGTCTGCGTAGCAGAGTGCGCCGCTGGCCCCTACGTGTTCTCCCAGCTCAATGACTGAGCCACGCGTGTGCCCGTAGATCGAACGGAGTTCAGACTTCGGAGTCAAGTAGATCGTCTGCTGTGGTAACGGATAGGTCGCAACGCCACGCTCAAACTCGAGCCTCGCGTCGCCGGAATCATCGAGGGTCCACTCACCTTCCCCAAACAGCTCGGCTTCGACGACCCGCTCATCCGCAGAGGCGCGCGGTGTTGCTCCTCGCTCCGCTTCGTATTCGGCTTTCATTCGAAGTCTGCCGACAAACGCGTAAATTATTCGTCGGCCGAAGTGTATTCGTAGGATCGAACCGAATTGTCCAATGGGATAAATCTCCCCGCCGTAGACGCGCGACAGTTCCGTCAGACCGGGGTGCAATTCAGCAATTATCCGTGAGCCATCCACCTCAATAATTGTCCCGATGGCCAAGTTCTCTATGGGCTCGCCTGAATTGTGTTTCTTGGGGTTCATCTCTCTCCCCCAAGCAAGCGTGTGATGTTCTCAAACTTCCACCACAGGAGATCTTCTGTTGACTTGTCCTCAGTGTCGCCATGAAAGAAGCCCCTGTTTGCAAAGACCAACACTTGGTCTCGGACCATTTCGTCCTCGGTCCAAGTCTTCAATTTCCCATGTGGTTCGTTCTCACTCGTGAACGCTACGACGGTGAGATCGCCTGCAGATTCGCGGAGCGCCCTATCCACCTCGTTATTAATATGCATGTCGCCGTACCTGTAGCCACAAATGACAAGCACCCGTTGGACGCCTTTCGGAGGCCGCATGACCAGCCGTGCCCGTTCTGCCAGTTGCGCATATGGGTCCAATTGAGTCTCGCGATACTTTGTTGAAGCCGGCCAAATAAGAATCCGGCGGTCGGTCGCGTTCTCGACTTCGATACTCGGTGCTATCCGTCGAGGTAGGGGGTCGCTAGGAAGTTCCCACCAATCAATAGATCCGTGAAGTTTGAGAACGCGGGCAGCCAAGCCGTCACGATCAAACGTATCCGGGTTCCACCACCCAGTTCGCCCACCGTCTATTCCATCCGAATAGGAGACCTTCTCCAGTGCTAGAGCGTCTTCGATCGCAGTGTCATAATTGAGTACGAGGTAGTCTATTACGTGGCTCGGTGAGGCCTTGCCCACGCGAATGGGGCGGTGTATCGCCGCAACGAAGGCTTGATGGATCTCAAGCGGGATCTTCTTCTCGATGACGCATGCAATAGCCCTCTTGATCCGTTTGGTAGCATCTAGCAGTTGCGCTGCAGTGTACGACTTACCGCCCAATGCAATCTCGCGCTGCGTTGCGCCCCGCTCGTCCCGGCGCTCTGCGATAGCGAGCAAGTCAATCAGTTCACTCAAGTAGTCCTCTATGTGAGCGTCCCTGGCGCCATCGAATAGATCTCCAATCGCTCCTAGGATGGCTTTGCTGGTGGCATCGAGCTCAGCGCTAGTCAAGACCTGAGTTGTTAGTTCCGCCGTCAGAGGGAGTCCGGCGCACTTGCTGCAACCGGCACCGATGAGAAATGCGCGGTCATTCTGAACGAGAAGATCTTCGAATTTTGCAACGGCTTCTGAAAACGGTTTCTTGCGAAACGCAAGTAGATCGTCAGTCCCGGTCATGCTGCTGCCGTAACCCAGTGAATCTCGCCCCTCACTCGTGGCTTACCGGAGGCACCTTCAACTATTGCACTTAGAGAGTTCTTGTCAAGAGCGGAGCAAAATCAGACCAGTTCGCTATACTTAAGCGTATCACTCCACACGATACATTCCTCTAGTGTCTCACCAACATCACAGGAATGTTCGAGGATGGACCACTAGGCTCGGCACTTTCCCCTCGCATGATCTTGCTCTGTCCAGTTGAAGTATACCCTAGCCTAACGTCAGGGACGGGGCGCTAAGGCGTCAGAATAGAGTTCTCATTTGGATTGATGGACACATCCCGTCCAGGGTCATAGAGTTCTTCCTGACAGACTGGGCTCACGGGAATGCGAACAGCGGCGATCCTAATGATATTGGCCACATCAGCGGCAGTGTGGATGTCGGTGTCCTACGGCTGGCCAGTCGAGGGACCGCAGGAAGAAGTCCAGTTCGCCAATTGGCTCAGGAGTCTTCGGGAGGAAGCGCTTGAGGCTGGCATCTCCGAAGCCACGGTCGAGGTTGCGCTGTCCGGGATCACGCCGACCGAACGTGTAATCGAACGTGATCGAAACCAGCCGGAGTTTCGGCTGGATTTTTGGACCTATCTTGATCGGGTTGCGTCCGAGGAACGAATTGAACAAGGCCGGCGACTGTTGGAGGGCCATCGGGAATTGCTCGCCGGGATCACCGCGCGCCATGGCATACCGGGATCGGTGCTCGTCGCCGTCTGGGGTATCGAGAGCAACTTCGGCGCCAACCAGGGCGGCTTCCCGGTCATTCGGGCCCTGGTGACTCTCGCCTACGACAAACGCCGCGCCGCCATGTTCCGGCGCGAGCTCATCCATGCATTGAGAATCCTCGACCAGGGCCACATCTCTCTGGCCGACATGCAGGGCTCGTGGGCCGGAGCAATGGGGCAGGTTCAGTTCATGCCTTCCACGTTCGTCGATTTCGCCAGAGACGGAGATGGAGACGGCCGTAAGGACATCTGGCAGAGCCCGGCAGACGCGCTGGAGTCGGCTGCGGGCTTCATGGCATCGGCTTGGCAGCCCGGATACATCTGGGGCCGACAGGTCCAGATACCTTCCGGCTTCGATCGGAGCCTCGCGGGACTCGATACGATGAAGCCCATCGATGAATGGCAGGCGCTTGGTGTGCGGCGTATCGATGGTGCGGCGCTACCGCGGGCAGACATCCAAGGCTCGATTGTGTTGCCGTCTGAAGGGCCGGAGCCTGCGTTCCTTATTTATCAAAACTATCGCGCTTTCTTCCGCTGGAATCGTTCGCATCTTTTCGCAATAACCCTGGGGCACTTGGCCGATCGGATTGCAGGTCATGGGCCGCTCAAACGCTGATCGTTCGCCGGGCACATCACCAATCGCATCAAAGATCTGCAGTCAAGGATTAAGGTATCCTTAGATATGTCCAGAGAAGAGGACATAGGTTTTCTCACTGTTGAACATTCCGTCACGGATGAATTGGAAAGGAAGCGTCGTTGAAGATCGCAACATTGAACCTCCATCGACATTTTCTCGTCTTGCTCGCCATCTTATTCTGGCATAGCCCTCTGAGTGCGCAGGCGACTAGCGAAGACGGGCGGTTCTACCTCGGTTTTGCTGGATCAGCCGTTTTTCCATACGACCCGAATCCCCTAGCGGGCCTCGGTTTGAAAGCTGGCTCCGGTTTTACAGCAGCCTTCGGCTACGCCTTCAAAGAGGGCTTCTCGACCGAGATTGAATGGGGATACCAGAAAGTCGGCATCGGCGATCCTTCCGGCCTCGGGGGAACCATCGGCGCGGTCGTGTCCATTGGTGACGGTTGGACAGATTCTGAAGTTTTCCTACCCCCCCACCACGACCGTAAAAATTGGCGGAGAGATCAAGACTCAGTCCCTCATGGGCAATGCCTACTACCGCTATCCCAAATGGAGAGTGAGTCCCTATGTTGGGTTCGGCCTGGGAGCTTTCTTCCACGATAAAACCTCTACCGTCTCCGTTGAGTTTGGCCCCCTCCCCCCCGACGAATTCTTCCTCGGCCTTCCCGGTGGACCCCTCACAGTCACATACGAAGATTCTCGGTTTGCCTATCAGATCATGGGGGGGGTCTCTCGGTTCGGGTCTACAAGCGCGTGGAGTTCCGCTTTGGCTATCGCTTTCGCTCAAGCCGAGGGGGGCCGATCGATGCCGACCAGATTGAGTCAGGCATCCGATTCCGGTTTTGATCCTTCGGCTTGTGGAATGGCCCCCTCATTCTTCGACTCATGTCTGAAGCCGGATTGTTGCGCAAACGCTCGAGACTGTGTAAAAACTCCGAAGCGCGTCCATATGTAGGGGTCGAACGAGAACAACGCCACAGCATATTGGAGTTGGACGACCAGTTTTTCGACTTTTCACACAGACTCGCTCCTTTGTGCAACCCCGCCCCCGGACAGGAAGCAAAACTGAGATAATCTATGTGTATGAAGAAGCAAGGACGTTATCGCCACTTGCGCGTGGACTGGGTGGGCGAGTCGTCCACCCAGTCGATCACGCTGTGCGGCGTCGAGGGTGAAGACATTGGGACCGGACCGACACTCTGCCCCAACTGCGCCCGGGTCACCAATGCCCTGAGCGTTTGTGGGTTGGGACCGGAGAGCCTACGCGAGTTATTTGACACGCTCCGGGTGATCGGCCCTGCCGAGGTGAAAGCGAAGATGGAGGTTCTTCGAGGTCTGGGGGTGCAGATGGATATGCAGGATCGGTCGCAACTCAACTAACAGAGCGTTGTTGCATGGATCTGGGCGGAAACGGAATTGACCCTTTCCCAAGCCGTAGCGTCAGGCGATGCGTTCGAACACAGGCCGTCCGAGTGCAGTCATTGTTCAGGGGTACTATCAAGTTAAGTAGAAATCTCAGTACTGTCAAGTTAAGTAGAATTCTCGGGTTTTGGAGGCGAAATCGGTCGGCGCTCGAACGTAGAATCAACAACTTATGGAGTGTCCAGGGCGCTGAATAAGTCCACAAATCGGTTAACTTGACAGTACTGTCGCCCCAGACTCGCCAGCGAGCATTTCAGCCTCAAGAAAGATAGAAGCGGCCGGGAACTTGATTCGGAGAGCCCGATAGATCGAGGCTTGGAGATCTCTTTCCGTCGCAATGGTACCATTCAGATAGTCCTCCTTCACTGTCTCTTTCCAAGCGCCCTCAAGTTCACTGCGGGTGTCCATAGTTTCTTGAGCATCCTCACCTCATGGGCAGGTCACTGTGCCACCGCACATTGACAAGACAAGGTTCAAAACCGAAAAAATCCACTCCGGGTTGCCGACCTGTGTTGCCGATGGGTGAAAACTTGGTCGCTCACTTTGGCAGCGAAATGATCTCCAGGAAAACCGATACGATGCCGTCCCGGACCATCCGCAGCTCCTTGGCAGCACCGTAGGATAGATCGATAATCCGCCCTTTCCGGAGTGCCTCCACGGGAAAGCGGTCGTTGATACGCACCACTACTTTGCGGCCATTTTGCAGGTTGTGGACTCGGACCTTGGTTCCAAAGGGAAGATTAAAGTGGCCGGCTGTTAGCTTGTTTTTGTCGAAGCGTTCGCCGTTGGCGGTGATTTCCCCATGATACCCGTCGCCGTGGCCGTACCAGGAGGCCAAGCCTCTCTGGTTTTGGCCAATGGCCGTCTTGGGTGCTACCTTTTTGCCGCATGCCGCACCGCAAAGGAGCAGCAGTGCGATCAGGACGATCCTTCTTCTCACTTTTTTACTTTCTAGCATATCGTGATGACGTCGTTGCTGGCGTCAA
>CBDAPI010000008.1:0-10380 GCA_965198355.1 Acidobacteriota bacterium | reverse complement strand
AAGGGGACGCCAGCGGCGGTGTTGGTCCATGATTTCCCAAGCGACGCGGAGGGCAATGCGATTCCGTACGGTGTCTACGACATGGCGCGCAACGAAGCCTGGGTGAGCGTGGGATGGGATCATGACACACCGACGTTCGCGGTGGCGTCGATTCGCCACTGGTGGCACCAGATGGGCTGCGGCGCCTACCCCGATGCCACAGCCCTGTTCATCACGGCCGATTCGGGCGGGAGCAACGGATATCGGTATCGCGCCTGGAAGCATGAGCTCCAACAGTTGGCCGACGAGACCGGACTGACCATCCAGGTGAGCCATTTTCCACCCGGCACCAGCAAGTGGAACAAGATCGAGCACCGGCTCTTCTGTCACATCACGGCGAACTGGCGCGGTACCCCGCTGACGACGTATGAGACTATCGTCGACCGCATCGGGAACACCCGGACGGCGACCGGGCTACGGGTCCTGGCCGAACTCGACGCCGGTCAGTATCCCACGGGAGTCAAGGTGACCCAGGAACAGATGGACGCAATCGCGCTGGTCCGCGATGCGTTCCATGGGGAATGGAATTACAAACTGTTACCCCGATCAAGTTGACAGCTTTATATCGATCACTGTCCTTAAAGGGAAAAAGGTTCACTTTCGGGAGCGGCTGCATCATCAGAAACTCGGTTGGCGGCACGTTGAGACGAGTCTCGTACCTCACGCCTCGGATGATGGGAAAGTCGAGGGTATCTATGTCCTGGGAATTGATGTCACTGAGGAGCTGCAGCAACAGGAAGCCTTGCGAAAGCAACAGGACGAACTGGCTCACGTTTCGCGGGTGTCGACCATGGGCGCATTTGCCGCTTCCCTGGCCCATGAAACTGAGCCAGCCCCTGGGGGCGATTCTGACCAACGCCCGGGCGGCCCAGGAATTCCTGGGCCGGAAAAGAACGACCTGAGTGCGGCCGAAAGGGAAGTACGTGAGGCTCTGGACAGTATCAAGCACGATACTCAGAGAACCGGTGAAATCATCAAACAACTTCGTGAACTGTTACGGAAGGGAGAACTCCGCAAGCGACCTCTCCGAGTCAACGACATGATCCGGGCCGTCGAGACACTGGCCGCCGGATACGCCCAGAGCCTGGACGTCACCCTGGACTTTCATCTGGAACCAGCTTTGCCAACCATCTCGGGAGATCTCGTGCAACTGGAGCAGGTGCTGCTGAATCTGATCCGAAACGGCGTAGAGGCTCTTCAGGAGCTTCCCCCTGACAAACGCCATCTCTCCGTCTACAGCAGCCCGGAGAGCCCCGAAATTGTCCTGGTGGCGGTGCGGGACAGCGGAGCCCGTATTCCCGATCAGACCTTCCAACAGCTGTTCGAACCGTTTTTCACAACCAAACCGCAGGGTCTGGGGATGGGTCTTGCCCTGAGCCGTTCCATCGTTGAGGCTCACGGCGGACGCATCTGGGCGGAACCCAATCCCGACCGCGGTCTGGCGGTCTACATTTCCCTTCCTTGCGGGAGGCCACAGGATGGAAGTGACGAGAGCTGATGAGATCGTGTTTGTCGTCGAAGACGACGAGTCCATGCGGGGCGCCCTGTCTCGGCTCATCCGGTCGGTTGGCCTGACGGTCGAGACGTTTACTTCGGGCCAGGAATTCCTGAACCACCAGCTCCCGGAAGATCCCTGCTGCCTGGTGCTCGACATTCGCCTCCCCGGTCTGAGCGGGCTGCAGCTTCAAGAAAGGCTGAAGGGCAGAGGCATCACCATGCCCATCATTTTCATCACCGGTCACGGCGATGTCCCCATGAGCGTCCAGGCCATGAAGGGGGGAGCCGTGGACTTCCTTCAGAAGCCCGTCAACGATCAGCAACTGCTCGACGCGGTCCACCGGGCTCTCTCCAGGGATCGTAAGGAACGCTCCCAGAGGGCTCGCACGCTTGCTATCCGAGGCCGCTATGAGATGCTGACCCCCCGTGAGCAGGAGGTGTTATCTCTGGTCGTGTCCGGTCTCAGGAACAAAGAGATCGCCGCTGGACTGGGCGCCAGCGAGAGAACCGTCAAAGTGCACAGAGCGCGCGTTATGGAGAAAATGCGAGCCGAATCCCTGCCCCATCTGGTCCGCCTGTCCGAAATGCTCGAGGAGACTTGATCAGCCCAGCGGGGCCCAGAGGAGGTTGGTAGGAAAAATGAACTCTGAAGATCGGGATGAAAATGTCAAAACCCTCAACCCGAATAAGCCTGCGGCAGGCTTTAGGACAGAGGCATCACCGGTTTCGACGATGCTCCTGGCATTGGAAGATTTAGGTGTGTCGCCCCGCTGTGGTCTGATCATCGTTTCGATTGAACCGATTTAATCAGTCGCGCCCGGGTCTGTAAATTGGCCTTTAGTGAAACGTCTGTAGTACTAAAGGGCAGTTTTCCTCCCCCTAAGTGAGCCGCTGCAGTGGCTCAAATGCCCGATGGTCCATCATCCGTTGTCCCAACGGTCAATTCACGATTTCCCCGCAAGCTGACTAGAATTTAGCAATCGTGATTGATCGGGCGGAGGCACAAACTCCTGCTACACCCATGTCGTTGACATTCTCTGCAAACCGGTGGACAGTCAGCGTCTGTTGAGGATCGTGCACAGAGCTCTGGGACACCCGCAAGGCTAAGTTTTTCTTGGATCCGCTCAAAAAATCGTGTAAATGAACGGCGCCGCGGCACTACCTCCCAGGGCGATCAGGACTCCCAGCAACAAGAGGACCAGGATGATCGGAGTCAGCCACCACTTCTTGTTGTGTGTGAGAAAGTCGGCAAATTCCCTGACCAGTCCTGGCTGGGCCTGTTCTGCTTCCTCCAGAAAATCCTCGCGTGTCTGCTTCTCAGTCATAGCCTATTCCTCGAAACCTAGAACTGGCGAAAATACCGCTTTCGGTCTTGCGGGCCACTGCAGCTCTCCCAGTAACTGCTCCTCCCACCTGACCGGTCCCTTCGAGACATTGGATCGTAACCAAACAGTCGCAAAAGAAGCCCGGTTGGAGTCACGACTCCAAAGTACACGATGGTGAGGAAGACGTGCGAGATCGTCCAGCCGATGGGAAACGCCCCATACATCCATCCCAGATAGACAACACGGCGCAGAGGAGGAACGGCGAAGTGGAGCAGGGACAGAGTCCCTCCCCCCATCCAGATCCATCGGGCTGCCAGCGGAGAGTCCCAAACGAGGTGACTCACCAGACCCGACAAAGCCGTGAAGACTGCCAGCAAAACACCAAATGCGAGCAGGTCACGCCGACTCGGATTGCGGTTGATCTCGATCAATCCCATTCTCTCAGCACTTTCCTTCTCGCAAATGGCACATCAGATTCCCCTCGGAAACAACCCACAAATCCATTCAACTAATCCGGCTCGAACTGGGATAAATACCGATGCGGGTCGACAACCTGAGACCTGGGTTGGTCTTCCTTGAGGAGCAGAAAGTTCTCTAGCACCAGCACATCCATGTCGGTCCCCATGAAGCAATGATAGGCCTCTTCCGGGGTACAGACGATCGGTTCTCCACGAATGTTAAAGCTGGTGTTGACCACGACCGGGCATCCTGTCGTGCGCTTGAAGGCCTCAATGAGTTTGTAGAAACGGGGGTTGCTCTCAGCATTGACCGTGTGGACTCGTGCTGAGTAGTCCACGTGCGTAACAGCCGGGACCTGGGAGCGGACCAGCTTGAGCTGTTCAATTCCCTGGAGCCCTTCGTTGTCCGGCCTGAAAGGAGTGCGCCTGCTCTCGCTCACCGGAGCTACCAGCAGCATGTAGGGGCTGTTCTCATCCCTACGCATCCGGAAATAATCAGATGCGTCTTCTTCGAGTACCGAAGGAGCAAAAGGCCGGAAAGATTCCCGAAACTTGATCTTCAGGTTCATCACTGACTGCATGGTCGGATTCCTGGGATCTCCGACAATGCTGCGGGAACCGAGAGCTCGAGGCCCGAACTCCATGCGTCCCTGCACCCATCCCACCACCTTGCCTTCTGCCATCAGCCCGGCCACTTTCTGGCACAGGGCCTCTTCATCCGGGCAAAACTCCGTAACCGCACCGGCGGCCTCCAGAGTCTTCTTGATCTCATCGTTCGAGAAGCAGGGGCCCAGAAAGGAACCGCTCTGGCTGTCCCCGGGTTCCACCCTGCGGGGATGCTCCAGCAACTGGTGCCAGGTGAAGAGAGCCACCCCGAGCGCTCCACCGGCATCTCCGGCTGCAGGCTGGATCCAGATCCTGTCGAAGGGTCCCTCCCGAAGGATGCGTCCGTTGGCGACGCAGTTCAGTGCCACACCGCCGGCCAGGCAGAGGTTCTTCATCCCGGTCACCTGGTGAACATGGCGAGACGCCCGGAGCATGATTTTCTCCGTGACCTTCTGAATCGAGGCAGCGATGTCCATGTCGTCCTGAGCCAGCGGAGATTCAGGTCTTCGCGGGGGCCTTCCGAAGAGCTGGTTCATTTTCTTCGAGGTCATTGTCAGGCCCTGACAGTAGTTGAAATAGGAGAGGTCCATCTTGAATGAGCCGTCCTCTTTGAGGTCGATCAACTCGCCCAGGATTCGATCCACGTACCGTGGCTCACCATACGGAGCCAGCCCCATGAGCTTATACTCCCCGCTGTTCACTCTAAAACCGGTGAAGTAGGTGAAGGCCGAGTAGAGCAATCCCAGCGAGTGTGGGAAACGGAGCTGATTCGTCAGCTCGACGCGGTTTCCGCGGCCTGTTCCAAAGGCAGCCGTGGCCCACTCTCCAACGCCGTCCATGGTCAAGATGGCCGCTTCCTCAAAGGGAGAGGGGAAAAAGGCGCTGGCTGCGTGTGATTCGTGATGCGATGTGAAGACGTAGCGCTTCTTATACTTGTATTGAAGACCCTTATTCATGACGCGTGGGAGGTGCAGCTTGTGACGAAGCCAGAGTGGCATCGCGCTGGCAAAGGAGCGAAAGCCCGCGGGTGCATGAGCAAGATAGGTCTCCAGAAGCCTCTCGAATTTCAGGAGGGGCTTGTCATAGAAGCCGACCAGATCCAGTTCTTCCGGAGTGATCTGTCCTTCTTCAAGGCAGTAGTTGATGGCATGGAGAGGAAACGCGTGATCGTGTTTCTTGCGCGTAAAGCGCTCTTCCTGAGCAGCAGCCGCGATCCTTCCGTCGATCACCAGGGCGGCGGCCGAGTCGTGATAGAACGCCGAGATCCCCAGAATCGCTGTCATCTCTTACCTCTATCACTCACGCGACAGAAGTGTAACGGCTTCACTGGAAGAAGAAAAATGAGAGCACCCCCGGCGCCGCCTCAAGGGGCATCTCCCACACGCTACTCCAAAAGAAAAAGGCCCCTTGCGGGGCCTTGGTGTTTGTTCAAGAAGATCGTGGTTGCGGGGGGGGGATTTGAACCCCCCAACCTTTGGGTTATGAGATAAATAAAGATGGTTTATTAGATCTCTTTCGCTGCTATTGTATCAGTTCCTAACATATTTCTTTTCAATTATTTAATTGCCAGTCTAGTTTTTATCTGATCTTCCTGATTTTAGGGCTTTTTTGGACTTATCATTAAAATTCTTTAAAAAACCGTCCTTGAAGCCCTCTCCATTGATCGTCGGTCCTCGACCAAGTCTTCTTCCGTGATAGATAGCCACTCCGGGACGATTCTTACCGTTCTCAGGTGTGTCCCTCTTTCCGGCGAAAAGTTTCCGCCTACATGTTTTTCAATGAAAGACGCATACGTCTCTCTGTCTAGCTCGGTCTCCTGGCAGAGAGACTGAAGATCGTTAACGGGCTCTTGACATTCAAAACCTAAGGGACCTGGCGTCAGCACAGTCCCGCACCGAAGAACAGATAGAGGTGGACCCCATCGGTTGGACCACTTGGCGGCATTTCTAAGGTGGACTCCGCAAGGGATCATGGCGAAGTGGCGTCAGCACAGTCCCGCACCGAAGAACAGATTTCCGTAATCGATTCTTTCACCCAAAGTCGCGTGACCGACTCTAAAATGCCACGATCAGAGAATGTTGATATGTTGATTCTGGTCGTGCTTGGCGCATTAGGCTCGCCGGTGTGGCTGTGAATGTCTACGTCTTCGCAACGGTCAACGAGCCATAATTTCCCTTCTGGATATGAATCGTCCTGATCGTTGTCGTTCGGCGGGAATCGCTTCAACACGCCTTCCTCGTCTTCCATCCAGAATCCAGACTGTAAAACGGTCACCAGCAACCAGCGTGGATTCGCATCGCAGGATTCGTCCTGCTGTGCGATGGCAAATGTTGGCGCAAGTATGTATAGACAGCAGATAAGAGTGGTGAATGTTCGCATGGTAATCCTCCAGAGTCAGTCTTTCAGTGGGCTCCCCCCCCCAAAAAAAAGAGACATATGTAGCACAGCAACGGACAGGGTTGCGCTAGTTGGATTCTTCCCTGTGAGCCATCCGGTAGCGTTCCTCAAGCTCTTCTTTGGTCGGCTCTCGGTTTTCGCTCTGCGTGTTCTTGGGTTGAGATTTCAGGACCTGGCGCATGGCGTCCTCCATATCCCGATTGAACATCAAATTGCCAGCGCCATTCTAGTCCTCGGCGTGGATATCCAAGAACCGGTAATAGGCGGATCGGACGCCCTGCCACTGTGGAACCTTCTTCCATTTCTTTTCGCGTTCTAGTTTCTGACGGATGCCTTCCCAGAATACGGTTTTCCTTTTGAGGGGCACACCTCCGGCCTTATTGACCAATTGGTAAATCCTGTAGTGAAGAGGATTGACCTTCTGGCGCTTTAAGTTGGTAAAAGGGCGAAGGTCATTGTGGTACAGTTTCCAAAGTTCTCTCCACGTCACATCAGCTGAATGGATTTCCAAGGTGATCCAGCCGTGTCCGGTCAAATATGACACGTGCTCTTGAAGTCGATACCGGGGTAGCGTCGGTGGTTTTCCAGTTAAGATCCACCAAACGGTTTCTGCTTCATCAAAGCCGGTATGTTCGACGAGCCTCCGTACTCCACCTATGTAACTCATAGTTTGTTCGTCCCACTGGCCACGAGACAAGACATCGAGTTCTCGATCGCCGGGCAATATCGGAATCGGCATGGACTTCCGTTTTCTACTGGTGAAGCAGAAAAACACGCCGGGGTCCTTAGCCTGAGCCCTCCTTGCCTTCTTCCATTGTTGGTGAAACTGTGCATCGGCCCATTGGTAGGCTTGCGTTGCCGAGAGTGGTTTGCCCCTGCCCAACAGTTGCCACCTAAGGAACTTAATCTCAACCTCACAGCATTCACATATCAGGTCTCTGGTGAGGTTCTCACGGGCGGTAGGCCCTCCTACCCGTTCCTGCGTCACCTTCCGTTGATCAGGGACATTTAGGGCTTCGACTAGATTGGCAAATTCTTGCCGAGTGAGATCTTCGTAGGACCGGCCATCCCGAATCATTGCATCCAAAAGGCGTACGACCGCTTCCCGGCGTTTGGGATCGTATTCGATGAGACTGCGAAGAATGATTTGTGAAATTTCCATTATTTAATTTGTGATTTGCAAGTCTATTAAATAGTAAGCTGGCGGTATGAAGAGAATCAAGAGGAAATTTATGACGGCATCTGAAATCGCCCGCATCCTTGATGCGCGGCCCGCTGGCCCCAACCGCTGGACGGCTCACTGCCCGGCCCATGACGACCGGAAGCCGTCACTTTCCATCAAAGAGGCTGGCAATGGTCGAACCCTGATTCACTGTCACGCCGGTTGTGCCCCCGAACAAATTCTTAAGGCCATGGGCTTGGAGATGGCCGACTTATTTCCCGAAAAGGGGAAGGCCACCATTGCTGCTCGATATGTCTACCTCGACGACCAGAACCAAAAAGTCCTCCGAGTCACGCGGTTGGAACCGAAAGGCTTTTACCAGGAGGGTTACCGGAACGGAGCTTGGGATAGGGCGGCGCCGAAGGGCAAGCTGCTCTATCGATTGCCTGAAATAGTGAAGAATCCCCAAAAGCCCGTCTATGTCGTAGAGGGGGAGCGCGACGCAGACGGACTCGCTGAGCTGGGTTTGTTGGCAACGACCAATCCCGGCGGAGCAGGGAAATGGCACAAGGAGTACACGGAGATCCTCAAAGGACGATCCGTTCGGATCATTCCGGACGCCGACGATCCGGGTCAAAAACACGCCGTGCAGGTTGCGGAATCCCTCTTGGAGCACGGATGCAGAGTCCAAGTGGTTGAGCTACCGGACGTCAAAGATGTTTCCGATTGGCTGGATGCGGGACATAAAAAACACGAGTTGATGCGCTTGGCGAAGGGGACACCTGACTTGACTGTCGACGGACTGGCGGAGTTGCGCAGACGATGGGAGTTGGACGACTCGGTACTGGGACAGGGGCGAAATGGCGAGCGCAAAACCCAAGCCCAGAAATTGATCGAGCTCATCAAGGACGCCGAGTTGTGGCACAGTCCAGATCTCACTCCCTACGCGACGATGGAAATCGGCGGTCGCCGGGAAACATGGCCGGTGCGTTCCAGACAATTCAAACTTTGGCTTGTTCAGCGGTTCTTCGAGTGTGAAAACAAACCTCCCGGAACCATGGCTCGCAACGATGCTCTCGACTACTTCGAAGCCGTGGCCAGCTTCAACGGATCACGGCACGATGTTTTTATCCGAGTCGCTGCTGCTGACGGAAAAATCTATCTCGACTTGGCTAACGATCAGTGGCAGGTCGTTGAGATTGATGCGAACGGTTGGCGCATTATCCCCGATGCTCCTGTGAAATTCCGTCGAACGAAAGCCATGCTACCGTTGCCCGTTCCGATTTCAAGTGGCGATCTCGATGACCTCAAGGAACTCTGCAACGTCGACGACACGGGGTTGATCCTGGCCGTCTCGTGGTTACTCTCAGCTCTCCGGGACCAAGGTCCCTTTCCTGTGCTCGAAGTGCTCGGGGAGCAAGGATCAGCGAAATCAACATTGGCTCGGATTTTGCGATCGCTCGTCGATCCCAACACCGCACCACTTAGGTCGATGTCGAGAAACGAGCGAGATCTAGCCATTGTTGCGGGAAATGCCTGGACACTGGTGTTCGACAATTTGAGTCGTCTTTCCGATTCAACTTCAGACGCCATCTGCCGTCTGGCCACGGGTGGAGGTTTTTCCACCAGGCGGCTTTACACCGATGGTGAGGAGGAGATCTTCGACTCCAAACGTCCTGTCATTCTGAACGGCATCGTCGACGTAGCCACTCGGATGGATCTAATCGACCGATGTCTAGTCTTGACCCTCAAATCGATCCCCGAGAAGGCCCGGAAGACGGAAGAGGAGATCAATGCCTGCCTAGACGCAAAACGGCCAAAGCTGATAGGGGCTCTCCTTGATGCCGTTGCTGAGGGCCTGCGGAGTTACGGGAACACCAAATTAGCCAAGCTGCCACGAATGGCCGATTTTGCACGCTGGATGGTAGCTTGTGAAAAGGCCCTGCCTTGGGCGCCGGGGCGATTCATTGAGGTCTACGCGGCGAACCGTCAGGGCGTAGTGGAGGAGTCGGTGGAGGCTGATCTGGTTGCTTCAGCTATCCGAACGCTCATGGAACGTGAAGCCGAGTGGAGAGGATCGGCGACGGACCTTTTGTCCGAATTGGAGGCGTTTGTTCCCGAACGTGCCAAGAAAACTAGGCGGTGGCCGCAGGCGGCCAATTGGCTGACACGCCGCCTGAAGCAGTCGGCAACGTTTCTGCGTCTTGTTGGGATCGATTGTCAATTCAGCCACGGTCAAATCGAAATTAGAAAAGTTCCCAAAAATACTTCAGATGCTTCGGATACCTCGGAAACCATTGTGGCTAAAGGCTCTGTTGATACGAGGCAATCCCTGAAGTATCGATCGGATAGTTCGGCTGATACTTCAGCTTCTAACTCGTTGCAAGATAGCAGGTTGCCAAGTAAGCGAGGTAACCGAAGTATTTTGCGTACTTCATCAAAAAGGCGAAGACGACCCAAGAGGTCTTTCCGTAGCGAATGACTCTGGGAAAACAGGCGATGAAGAATCGAAGTCGTGGATGTCAACGCAAAGCTAATGAGCTCGATTACCTCAAGGTGCGGTTGAGAGAACTGTTTCGAGAGAATCAGAAACGACACGAATTCGTCAATTGCATGCCATGCCAACAGCCCATCTCGACTCAGTCGGAGGAAGGAGAAATCAGATGGGTTCAGTAGCGAAGTCTCGACTCCTGACCCTGGATCAGGTCGCGGAACGCCTGCAAGTTCCAAAGAGTTGGTTCTACCAAAGAATCCATGCTCGGGCTCTGCCCTTCCGGTACTGCAAGATCGGGATGTACGTGCGCATCCCGGAAGATGACCTGGAGCAGTTCATCGAAGACCAGCTAGCGAGAAACGATCGGCATGACGAGTAGAGAAAACAGGAAGCCGATGACGA
>CBDAPI010000007.1:0-13477 GCA_965198355.1 Acidobacteriota bacterium | reverse complement strand
GATCCTAAACCGGCACTGGAGAGGTACAGCGGGCAGCCCCCTGGGCGGGATTTGGCCAACGACATCGAATTCATCAACGAGGCCGGCGGCATGATGCCGTCACCTTTTCAGTTTACCAGGCACGGGCAGTCAGGAATTGCGATTTCCGACGCCATGCCTCACCTTGCCGAGCGCGTGGACGATATCGCTCTGATTCGCTCCATGTTCACCACTAACTTCAACCACGAGCCGGCCCTATACACCATGCAGTCGGGGCGCATGCTGCCTGGGCGCCCCTCGCTGGGAGCCTGGGCGGTGTTCGGTCTCGGGAGTGAGAATCAGAACCTTCCGGCATACCTGGTGCTGGATGATCCGAAAGGACTCCCCGTCAACCACATCCAGAATTGGCAGGCCGGATGGCTGCCCCCAGTCTACCAGGGAACCCGCGTGCGCTCGCAAGGTACACCGCTGTTGAATCTCGAGCCTCGGGAAAAGTGGCCCCGCCCCGTACTGGAGCTTTCACGCTCTCTGCTGCACCGTCTCGACGCTGCCCATCGGCACCAACGCCCGTGGCAACCCGAGCTCGCGGCTCGCATCGCCAATTACGAGTTGGCGGCACGGATGCAAATCTCTGCCAGCGACGCCCTGGATGTCTCGCAGGAAAGCCCGGCCACCCGGGAAAAGTATGGACTGAATGACGAAATCACTGACTCCTACGGCCGTCGCTGCCTGATGGCTCGACGTCTGGTGGAACGCGGCGTGCGGTTTGTCCAGATTTATATCGAGGAGCAAATCTGGGACACCCACTCCGAGCTGGAGAAAGGGATACGGGACTGTTGTGCCAAAACCGATAAGCCGATTGCTGCCCTCCTGGCCGATCTGAAGCAGCGGGGGCTGCTCGACACCACACTGCTGGTTTGGGGTGGGGAGTTTGGCCGGCTTCCCCTCTCTCAGAACAGGCCCGGGGGCAGGGCGGGCCGCGATCACGGTCCCACGGGCTTTACAGTCTGGATGGCCGGCGGCGGCGTCAAGGGCGGGACCGTCTACGGGGCAACCGATGACATCGGCTACAAAGCCGTGGAGAACCGGGTAAGTGTCCACGATTTCCACGCCACCATTCTCCATTTGCTGGGTATGAATCATCGTGATCTGGTTTACGAGCGTGAAGGACGTCGCGAGCGCCTTACCGACGAGTTTCCCGCTCGGGTGGTGAAGGAAGTCCTGGCTTGAGTCAGATGAGCTCGCATCCGCACAGCGGGCCGCGGTGGAGCGCGTTGCAAGAGGCTCCCCTCTGCTGAGGAATATTGAACGTCAATGAAGCCATTTCTTGATTCAACGGACGTCGTCGATGACGGCACCGAACTGCTAAGACGCATCCGGCGCGAAGGGTATCTGTTCATTCGCGGCCTGCTTCCGGTTGACGAGCTGGAGCGGCTGCGGATGCAGCTTCTCGAGATAGCCCTCGAGGGCGGCTGGGTCAAAACCGGCACCTGCCTGGAGGAAGCGATCGCGGATCTGAATGGATTTTGTCTGGAGCCTGAACCCAGGTACATGCTGGTGTACCATAAGATGTACAAGCTTCAGTCCTTTCATGCCCTTCAGCACCATGACCGCCTGATGGGCTTGTTTGAACGCATGCTGGACGAACCGGTAATGGCGCACCCGCGCGTGATCGGGCGGACGATTTTCCCCCAGCGCGAAGCCTACACCACGCCGCCGCACCAGGACTTCATTCCGATTCAGGGAACACCGGACACCTACTCCGTTTGGTTCCCCTTCACCGATCTGACCCCGGAAATGGGTGGGCTGCAGATTTCTGCGGGTTCTCACAAGTCCGGAGTGTACGATTTTCGCCCCGCGTTGGGGGCTGGTGGGCTTGAAGTGACCGACCCCCTCGGCGATAACTGGGTCAACAGCCTCTTCAAACAGGGCGACGTGCTCGTCTTCCACAGTATGACCGTGCACAAGGGTGTCCCCTGCAAGGGGAGTCGACTGCGCATGTCGATGGATGCCCGTTATCAGAAACGCAGTGAGGCCATCGCGGCCGATAGTTTTGAGCCTCACATCAAGCCTGTGACTTGGGACGAGGTGTACACCGATTGGCCGAACGACGATTTTAAGTATTACTGGCGGCCCTACAACATGACGATCAAGCCGTACGACAGCGACTATCACCAGAAGCGTGACAGGTTGGCACTGGAACTGGGCGCCCAGGGCGACGCGCGTGCCAGGTCGGCGCTTCAGCGGATCATCGGGCGCGACTCAGACCCGGCCAAGCGCAGCCAGGCGCAGCAGTTGCTCGAAATGCTGGATGCCTCCGATAGATCCAGCCCGTCATAGAGCAAAGAGGATCGGATCGAAAAGAGTGATGCCGAAAACGATCAGTCACGTTATCAAGCGGCCGGGTAGCAGGCCTGGAGAGCCGGACGTGGAGATTCCTGTTGCCGAGGACCTCGTCAGTGTTCCGGGCGCACCTGTGCGAGACAAGGATGTATCGTATTACAGCCAGGTGGATCCGCTCGAGGCCGAGCCCGTGACGAAGTCGGCGGATCGGGAATGGGCGTGGAGTGCCTACCCCGCCGAGGTGGCCCGGTACATGAAGGGACACAACGCTCGAAGCCGGCCTTTGGTCGACGCGGCCGAGGTTTCGGGTGACCTTGAGCCTACGGGTAAGGCCGGGCCGGAAAAAGACCTGACGACAGAAATACGACACAAGGCAAGAGATCTGGGCTTCGGCGAGGTAGGATTTACCCGGTTGGACCGAAGGTATGTTTTCGCGAGCAAGAAAAGCTGGGTCAAGTACGAACACGCTATTTGCCTGGCAATGGAGCAGGACTACGAAGCCACCCAGACGATCTGCAGCATAGGGGCTGAACATGCCCACTTCGGAGCGTATGAAAAGATCGGGGCCCTCGGTTTGGAGCTGATCCATCATATCCGGGCCTTAGGCTACCGCGCCCAGATGCACAGTCCCAGCGACGACACCGTGGTATACATACCCATGTTTGTGCAGGCAGGCCTGGGTCAGTTAGGAGCGAATGGACAGTTGCTGTCGCCACACTTCGGATCCAGAGTTCGGCTGGCGATCGTCACTACCGATGCGCCTGTAACCTATGACAAGCCTGTGGATTACGGCATCCACAAGTTTTGTCAGATTTGCCAGGTTTGCGTCAGACGCTGTCCTGGCCGGGCGCTGGTCAAGGGAAAGGTCTGGTGGCGGGGCGTGGAGAAGAACAAGGTCATCTACGGCCGGTGTCGCCCCGTGATGGTGAGGTACGAAGGCTGTGGCGTCTGCATGAAGGTCTGCCCGGTCCAGCGCTATGGGATGAAGGCCGTAATGAGACATTATGTCGCCACCGGCCAGGTACTGGGCAAGGGAACGGAAGACCTGGAAGGCTTCACTCTACAGGGTGAATCCTTTGGCGCGGGTGAGCTTCCTCAGTTCGACCGCAACTCCTTGGATTTTCCTCGTGGGAAGAAAGAGGAATGGCTCTTTGAGAAGTTCAAGGAGAAGATCAAGAAGGACGGGATGCCGTCTGAGGAAGAGGTCATGGAGTTCGCGGCTGCGGTCAAGCGAATCCTGGATAAGGGGCCGACGACCAAAAACACCGAATAAAGTGACGCCCCTGGCTTTGACACTCTCGTCAGTGAACAGGTGAGGATTGCCACCTGATCCTGGCTCTCTGCATGCGCCTGTGCTGTTCCGCTCGCAACGGGACAGATAGCCATGTTTGAAGGCTTCACGAAGACTCGGATCAAAGCAAACGGTGTGTCCATCCACGTCGTGCATGGTGGCAACGGGCCTCCGCTTCTGCTCCTGCATGGGTATCCTCAGACCCATGCGGAGTGGCACAAGATTGCCCCCGGATTGGCCGAACGTTATACAGTTGTCGCTCCCGATCTTCGCGGCTACGGCGACAGTGAGAAACCCCCGGCTGCTCCAGGAGATCTGAGTGTCTACTGCAAACGGACCACAGCCGAAGATCAGGTACAGGTAATGGCCCACATGGGCCTGGAGTCTTTCCACGTTGTTGGGCATGACCGCGGTGCACGGGTCGGTCATCGTCTGGCACTCGACTATCCGGAGAAAGTCACAACCTTCACATCGCTTGACGTCGTGCCCTCACAGGCTGCTTTTGACCATATGGACAGTCAACTGGCTTTCGCCTGGTTCCACTGGCACCTGATGCGCCAGCCGTCCCCGTTGCCGGAGACCCTGATTGGCAATAGCGCCAAATTCTATCTCGATTTCCTGCTGGAGCTATGGTGTGGAATCGACGGTTCGATAACGGAAGAGGCGTACAACGAATATCTGCGATGTTTTAGCGAACCCGAGACGGTCCGTGCAACCTGCCTTGACTACCGGGCAATCGAGCTCGACCTGAAGCACGACGAAGGGGACCGAGGCCGGAAGCTGAATTGTCCCGTGCTGGTGCTCTGGGGCAGCAACATGACCAAGCGGCCCGGCTGGCAAACCGGTGCCAGCCTGGATATGCTGACTGTCTGGCGAGAGCGGGCCTGGGATGTGCGGGGGAAAGCTCTCGACTGCGGTCATTTTCTGCCTGAAGAGCTGCCGGAAGAAACGACGACTCAACTGCTGGCGTTTCTGGGAGGTTGACCTGCTTTCCGTTCAAAGCCAAATTCGAACTTCGTGCTTTGGATTTCGAACTGACCCTGGGCCTCTTGCCTCAGGAAAGGCACCTCCGAAAGTACCGCCGGCTTCCAGCCGGCAGCCGCCGGGACAGCGGCGCTCCCAGACCCGAGGGCTGCACCCACTTGGAGGGGAAGGGCGCACCGCCGTGTCAAGTGGCAAGACATCCTTTACACCGTATGACAAGACATCCTTTACACTTCGTCATCGGTTTCTGGTCGTAGTCGGGCCGGTGGGAAAGTGGGAAGTGACCGTTTTTGGGGGTCAGTTTCCACTTTTCCATCCGGCCGGTGTTTGGACTCCGACCGCTTCTTGCTGGGGTAAACGACCGCTCGAGTCTGATGGCTGAGCAGGTCGATTTCTCGGATATACATGTGTCGATAGCGAACCAGCAGTTTCTGGTCCACCGGCTCCACAGCAACTCGTTGCCCTGCCAGAGCTTCACAAACGAAGTAACACCGAGCCCTCCAGTACAGGCACCCCTGCGAGTTTAATCTCTTGACCAGGCAGCCAGGGGGGTATTCCCACTCTCGGGGCCGAGCCGTGTAGGCTTTTCGGCTGGGTTGGTAACGCGTGGCCGGCACCGCCATCGCCAGCGCCTCATGAGGCCGAACCTGGTTGTACTCCTCTCGGAATGCCGCCAGCAGCGCTTTCCACTGGACCCAACCCTGAGGCCGTCCTCGATGCCGCACGGCCCGGGACAAGGCACAGTGGAATTGTTCCACCTTCCCCTGAGTTTGCGGATGCCCCACTCCGCTGAAACATAAACGGATTCCTTGCTCGATCAGCTCCACACTCAGTCGAGTTAATCCATAGCCATTGGTCGTACTCCACCACGGTGTGCCATGGTCCATGAGCAGAGCTTCCGGAACCCCGTACACCTCAAAGGTTCGCACCACACAGGCTCGTACCGGCTCCAAAGCCGGACTCCGTAACGGGTACAACCCCACCGCATAGCGGCTGTGGTCATCCACGATCGAGAGGGGATAACACCATCCGCCCGCATACTGATACTCTCCCTTAAAGTCCATCTGCCACAGCTCGTTGGGCGCCTCCCGCTCGAATCGTTTCAAGGCAGGCCGCCTGGAGTCTTCCTTCTGCACGTATCCCTGGCGTCGCAAAATCCGGTGCACCGTCCACTCCTGAACCCGGATCCCTTCTCGCTCCAGCAACACCGCCAGCTTGCGAGCCCCCCATCCATAGCGTCTTCGCAGTTCCACCACCCGCTCTTCCACCGCCTCCGGTGTTTGTCGGGGGCTGCGATGAGGACGACGCGAATGCTCGCTTAACTTCGCGAAACTCCCTCCTTCCTGGTAGCGTCCTACCCACTGGTAACCCGTCGGTCGGCTGATCCCGAACTGCCGGCACAGCTCACTCATGTTCCGATCCGGCGCTAACGCTCGCGCTACAAAACGTACCCTTTCTTCCATCACATCCACCCTTTTCCAAGGCATGCAGAACCTCCCTTCGGAGATCCTTCTTACCTTGTCACACTGTAAAAGGATGTCTTGCTACCGTACACCGAAGTGCGCCCCTGCGAATGCCCCATGGAGCTTCGCTGATTGAGACAGACAACCAATTCTAGGGCGACGTCTCGAATTTCGTGCTTCGTTAACCTGAACACGAACTTTTCTAAGTACTTGCTAGTGCCCGTCGGGAGCGTGCCCCGATATAACAGAAAGAGTATGGTCGCTTTCCAGGAAAGCTGAGGCCAGCACAGGCTGATCGAACGATAATTGGATATATCCGTTGATTTGGCTGAACCGGCTGCCGAAAAAGTGAGGTGGTGAGAGCAGGTCCGAGACGGCAGCCCTGGGACCCATCCTCAACTGTCTGACTCCCGTTCTCTGACCCTCCTGGTCAAAGGCTTGAATTGTTGCCAGGACGGGGAGACTGGTCGGGTTCACAAGGGCGAGTCTCGTGACGATTCCACGCTCGATGGAATGGATCAGGTGAGGAAAGGTGGTTTCACGCTGGCCTTCTCTGAGAAGGGGAAACAGAGTGGTCCCATCCCCCTTTCTCAGAATGACCGCACTGGCAACACCCTCCCCTCCCCTGCCTTCATGGGAAAGCCTGAACAGAGCATAGGCAGCGTCCCGGGTTTTGGTTGCCCCTTTCGCTTTTCCATCCTCCGCCAGGTTAAGCACCATCATCTGCCCTGCGCTCAGGAGGTGACGCGTCCCACGCATGGAGTTGCCCTGGTGATCGAAAAACTCGACTGCAATCTTCAGGCTCTTCTTTAGTGGATTGATCAGCCGTGCCTCTGTCGAAGTGCCTGGATCGTCGACGAGATAGGTCAACCAGAGACGATCCGCCTCTTCCGCAGCCTGCGCCGAAATCGAATAGAAAGCCTTCTCTGTGGCGATGAGCTCGAAGGCTCGCACAGGGATGGAGGATGTAACCTGAAGGTACCCCGATTGGATATAGAGCCGATCAGCAAAGATTTGACTCATTGCGAACATTTTGGTCCCCAGCGACGGAATCTCGAGACGGTGTTGCCCGAGAATCCGGCCGTCAGCCGTGACAAGTCTGAGTGAGACTTGGGCCGATTCTTCACCGCTGGGATTGGAAATGTGGATCAGGACCACTTGTGTGCGGCTCTCATGTCCCACCGGAAGGAAGGAACTGGCTAGAGGCCGGCGCGCTACCCCAATCTGATCTAAACGCCGGCGCGAAGGGTCGCCTATCATAAAAAGGCTGTACAGGGGATTCCCGGTCGTTAGGACACGAAGGAAAATCTCCTCAGCACGATTGTCAGTCACCTGACTGGTCATGAAGGTTTTCTGGGCGAGAGCAGGAACGGAAGCCCATTCTCCACTCAAGTATCTCTTTCCCGAATGGTCTCTGCCGATCAGGCCGATGCGCTGTTCCTTCCCGGTTGGGTTCACTAGAGACACGCCGAGAGTGCTATTCTGAAAAAAAGGATGAATCTCCTCCAGCGAAACCGGGAAGACAGGCGACGAGTTCTCCTTCAACGCGGTGTGTGAAGTCCTCCCAGAAGACCTGGATAGCGAAGAGGTATCGTAACCGCTCCTGGAAAGATGGTCGATGATCAGGTCTCTTGCCTTCTCGCCTTCGACGACGTGACTCTGGTGGCAGGGCGAAGTGTGCCCGCGGACCCTTGATCCGATCAAGGTGTCGGCCAACAAATCGAGACGATACCAATGGTTGCAGAGAATCAGGCTCATGGCCCCGAGGGAGTGGAAGGGAGGGTTTCCCCCGGCGGGATCTGTCTCCCATTCCGGCTTTCCTTCGAGGGATTCCCTGATGTCTCGAAGGGCACCGAAAATGGCGCGGCCAGGGTCAGGTTTGGCGCCAAGCAGGGAATGACCGGTCATCCAGGAGGGTTGGGGGATGCCGAGGTAATCGAGTAGGGTAGGGGCAACATCTACGGTTTGGACGTTTTCTCGCATCTTGCCGGAGTGCTCACCATGCGGAAAGCGAAGAATCAAGGGAGTGCGCACGTGAGTGACCCACCTTTGGCCATGATCGCTGCTGAAAACGACGATCGTGTTTTCGATCTGCCGGTGAGCCCGCAAATATGAAATCACCTGTTCCGCCAGGTTGTCGAACTCCAGAATGGAGTCGTCGTAGAAGTCTCGCATCCAGTCCCCGGTTTGCTCCTTGCCCAGGGAAAAGTGTCTCTGCTTCGGGCGAAACCGCGGTCCGTGGGTTCCCAGCAGATGGAGATGAGCAAAAAACGGCTGCGGGGACTCGTCGATAAAACGCAACAGTTCCTGCACTTGAAGAAAACTTTGAGGATCGTTCAGCTGTGCCTCCGTGACCTGCCGGTAGGCGTCCTGGATATCCCTGAGGGCAAGAATATGAAGGATTCGATCCTTCAGTCGGTCGATGAGGCGTTCCAGGAAGTAAGTGGCTTCTCGTCCCAGGAACCGACCGAGCGTGTCGGGCAGCTGGCGCTCGTGCAGGGTACGAAAGTTGGCAGAATCGAAGGAATTGCGCAGGTTCAGATCAAAAGAATCAGCGTAATGACGAACACTCAAATCGATGCTTCGGTAGCCATGCTTTCGCAGCAACGCAGGCAGGTGCTGGTAAGCGTCCGCACCTCTGAGGATGTCCGGCGGGTAGATGAGACGCGTTCTGGTGGGCAGTTTTCCGGTTAGCATGGAGGCAATGGAAGCCGGGGTCGAACCAGCATTAGGGAATGCATTTTCACATAATAGAGCTTCTGCGGCGAACTGGCGGAGAAAAGAAGTCGTGTCTCGCGAATATCCGTAAACCGACATGTTTTCAGCGTTCAGACCGTCGCTGGAGATGAGAAGAATGTTCGGCCGTTTCTCGGACCGGCCGGTTGGCTGATTCCGGGGAAAATCGTTTTCAGAGGCGGTGAACTGGACTCCGGCACCGAACAGGGAAAGTCCGACCAGAAAGAGTGGTAGCCTGGGGAAAAACCGCATGCCTACTGTTCCCTGCTCGGTCTGCTGGACCAGCCGATAGGCGACCGCCCCGAAGAGGAGAAGGAGGGCTCCATAAGCCAGCCGCCAGAGGCCCTGCACTGAGCGAACACCAAATCCCAGAACGGTGAGGGTAAAGTTGTCAAAAAGCAGAAGAAACGACGAAGCCAGGATCAGTGCGGGAAACACGCGAGCAACGCTCAGCAGCTGACGAGAGGTTCCTCGCTTCGTTACAAGGCCGATAACCCCACTGAGGAAAACCGGAAGGGTGAATACAAGAAGAAGAGGCAGAGATGCAGAAGTCAGCAAGCTCAGCTTCTCCCCTATATCCAAAACGGACATGAATGAGGGTTTGATTGCGAAAAAGAGCCACTCCATGAACAGGTAGAAATAGATCGCTAAGACTGCAACAGAGACAGAGATGGAGGCTTTCCACAACGATTGGCTCTTCATACCCGTTCTACGGTCGCACTCAGGAAGCCTGCGCTGCCAGACTCGATCGCTGCTGTGAGTATCTTCGCTGCCCTCCGGTGCCCTTTCGGATTCCAGTGGCCATCGCGGGCAAAGTGAAACCGCAACGGGTTTCCATCCGCTTCAAAGGTATCTCGAGCATCGATCACCCGGGCGACAGGCCGCCGCATCGAAGAGACGAAGCGCCGATGCACCCTCTGTTCGTTGTGGACGTTGTTCCCGACCCAGAGGCCCCTGGATGGAATGATCAGAATCCAGGCATCATAGGGCCGAATCAGATCCCTGAGCTTTTTAACCGAGATGTCGATGATCCGCTGAGAGAAAGTATTCTTCCTCATTCCTGCCAGATTCTCGATAATGAGTCCGCAGTCGATGGCTTGACGCCTCAATACGGGGATTCGGTGAACCGCGGTGGCTATGGCGGCGTAAGTTGCAGATTTTTCCGATAGCTGCCCCTTGATCATCCTCCAAGCCCCTGCTGCTCTCCTTCGCCGAGGCCGCTGAACCAGCTTGTCGTAAGCGACCAGATCATTCTCCATGCACACGCCGATAATCAGCTTGTGGTCTTCGCTCCCTTGGAGATCGCGTACCAGATGAGCCGTTCGTAGCTGTCAAAACCCCCCGGAGCGCTCACATTGTAGACCCGATGACTGAGAAGCGGTTCGAGTCGGTTGGAGTAACGTTCGTTTTCTTCGACTCCCCAACCCAGACTGAACGAGTCTCCAACCACAAAGTAATCGTCCTTTGTCGACAGAGCGAGGTCCTTCTCGTCGCGCAGGCCGTATCCGTTGAACCGGAAGGTCACGTCGTAATCGCCGGTGTTCTTCCACTGCCGGAGGGTCTCGTTTGCTGGACCCAGCGGCACACGATCGGCGTTGACATGGAAACGGACGGCTCCAGAAGGGTCGAACTTTGGAAGAAAGACCCAGATCCCCACCTCGAGGATCATCATGGCAATAATGACCGCTCTTAGAAGCAAGGCAAATCGGCCAACAACTCGTCTCTACCTCCTTCGTCTCCGTTGTGCTCTCGCCTCACCATTCATGGGGTAAACAGTTATCAGTTATCCCAATACAGGTCAAAGGAGGGGCCACAGCTTTCTGTCAGGGTCAAATGGCAGATTGATTGGTCAGTAGGTCGTGCCTCTTTGGGTCTTCGATTTTGCATAAACCCTTGTATATCAAATAGGCACGGCACCGTTTTGCCTTCACACTGGCCTCCTCTAGAAACATTTATGCATAATCCGGGCGAGGAAGGTTCGACGAGCTTCCAGGGAAGGTGAGACGGATGATGGCCCTGAAGAGAGCGGGATTCACAATGTTCGGCTGGTTTTTCTTGCTCGGTACGGCGGGCAAGGCGCTGGCTCAGGAAGAGCCCTCCCGGCGAGCGGAAGATGAAGCGACCCCCAAGCGACTGGAGAAGCGAGTCCAGGATCTGGAGAAGAGGATCGAGAAGCAGGAAGGAGCGTTGCGAGTCCACTGGAAAGATGGGCTTCGGCTGGAGGACAGCGCGGGTAATTTCAAGCTCAAGATCGGTGGACGTATTCAGAATGACTGGGCCTGGATCAAGGAGGAAGACAGTGTGAGGAACCTGCTCGGTGAACAGGAGGATGGCACGGAATTCCGACGGGCCCGCCTCTACCTCTCCGGCGATATCCACAAGAGCACGTTCTTCAAGTTGCAGTTCGACTTCGCAGGAGGGGATGCCGATTTCAAGGATGTTTATCTGGGGCTCAAGCGGATCCCGGGAGTCGGACACTTCAAGGTCGGGCACTTTAAGGAGCCCTTCAGTCTTGAGGAGCTGACCAGCAGCAACAACATCACCTTTATGGAGCGCAGTCTCCCCAATGTATTCGCACCCAGTCGCAACACCGGGATTTCAATCTATAACGCCGAGCTGGACCAGCGGATGACTTGGGCCGCCGGTGTTTTCCGTGAGACAGACGACTTTGGGCGTGGACAAGGAGATGGGGGTTTGTCCGGAACCTTCCGCTTGACCGGACTCCCTTGGACCGGAACCGATGGAACCCGCATGGCGCACGTCGGGGTAGCCTACTCCCTGCGCTCCCCGAAAGGGGGTCTTCTTCGGCTGCGCCAGCGCCCCGAGGTTCACCTGGCGGATCGGTTCGTTGACACTGGCAGCTTTCAGGCGGACCGCCTTCATCTGATCGGTCTGGAAGGCGCGCTGGTTGCAGGACGGTTCTCCTTGCAGTCGGAATTCGTCAACGCCGTGGCTCGCTCGCCGGGCACAAGCAATCCGACCTTTCGAGGAGTCTACGTGTATACCAGCTATTTTCTCACGGGAGAGCACAGGAGTTACAATAAGTCATCAGGTGCGTTTTGGGGAGTCCGCCCCAAGACAAACCTCCTCGGAGGAGCAAAGGGAAGTGGTGCTTTGGAAGTGGCGCTGCGGTATTCCATGATCAATCTCAATGATGAATTGATCGTGGGAGGGCGGCTTTCCAGCGTCACGACCGGCCTCAACTGGTATTTCAACCCCAATACACGCGTGATGCTCAACTATGTCATTGGCCGTCTGCAACACGTCGGTGAGAGCCAGACATTCATGACCCGGTTTCAACTCAATTTCTAGGAAGGCGGTTACAGGGACAACAGGGACAGTGACCTGATTTCCGTCCCCGGAAATCAGGTCACTGTCCCTGTTGTCACCTCCTAAAAGGGCCAGAGTCTGGGAACGAGAAAGACGGAAATCAGTCCAATGAGAAGGACCAGGGGTAGACCTACCCGGGTGTAGTCGAGGAATCGATAACCGCCCGGACCCCAAACCAGGACGTTTGCCTTGTGGGAGACAGGAGAGAGGAAGGCACAGGAAGCCGCCACGGCAGTGATCATCAGGAAGGGAAGCGGGCTGGCCTCGAGCTTGGAGGAGAGATCCAGAGCGATGGGGGTCATGATGACTGCCACGGAGGGGTTGTTCAAAACGCTGGTCAATGCGGCCACTACAAGATACAGGAGTGCCAGGATTACATAGGGATCGGAGCTGCCCACCAAATCCAGCAGAGATCCCGCCACCTGGGTGGCGGTTCCGGTTTTCTCCATTGCCGTGCCCAGAGGAATCATACCGCCCATGAGGATCAGGATCGGCCATTCGATAGCCTCGTACAGACTCCGAGGACTGATGCAGCCGGTGAGAACCATGGAAAAGGGCTCCCAGAGTAAAGGCCATCGAGACGTGGAGAACGCTTGCGGAGGCCAGCAGGACTGCCCCCAAAAAAATACCCACGGAAAGAAAGGAGCGCGCGTTTTGAGGGAGTGAAATCTCTCTGTCCGCCAGGGGCAGGCAGCCGATTGTCGACAAGGCTGCATCAATTCTCCGACGGTCCCCCTGAATGAGAAGCACGTCCCCTTCCCAAAACGACACCCTTGCCAGTCTCCTCAATACGGATTTCCCCTGCCTGGATAGGGCCATCACCGTCAGCTCGTATCGCCGCCTGAGGTTCAACTGGCGAAGATTGCGCCCCACCAGTCTGGAATTGGGCATTACCACCGCCTCCACCACCTCGATTTCCTCCGAGCTGAGGTCTCGCTCGCCCGGCTCGGCCTCCGTGACAATCGCCAGATTCAACTCCCGCGTAAGAGTCCCCAGCTGATCCGGACTGACCTCCGCCAGCAGGATATCTCCCTCCCGGATCGGTTCCCGGTGCTGAAGTGCCGGCAAGGTTATACGACCTCGGATGATGGCTAGAATATTAAAGTCGATTTCGCTTTCCAGCCGGATCTGGTCCAGTCGTCGACCGACAGCGGGAGATTGGGCGCTCACCACCAGTTCCGTCAGGTAATCGCGGATCTTGAACCGGTCGACCAGACTGGACTCTCCTCTTCGCGAAGGGAGCAGGCGCTGGCCGAGGAGGGTCATGTAGACGATGCCGGCGACAAGGATGACGGCACCTACCGGTGTGAAGTCGAACATCCGGAACGGTTCAAGGCCGTGCTCGGCCATG
>CBDAPI010000006.1:0-31537 GCA_965198355.1 Acidobacteriota bacterium | reverse complement strand
GGGGCATTCGGCGGATCAGTTGCTGGAAAGACTGATCGAGCTGTCACTGTACACCGAAAACAAGCTGCGCTAGCCCGGATTATGCAAAAGATCTGAATCCGAGTGAGATTCTGGCTCCAGGAAAAAGCCGTAGCCCTCTGATATAAAAGGGTTTACAAAAACAATGACCCTAAACAGGAGCTACGGCAATGTTGAAAGCAGTCTGCCAGAATACCCTGCCATTTCACAGCCACAGAAAGATCACGACGCGTTTTGATGGAGGGAGCCTCACTTCCGACGCAGGATGGTTGTTGTTTGGATCCCTGGATCGTCAACATCGATTGTGCGAGGGCTTCAGTTCGTGTATTGCGGAAAGTCGAGACCGACGCTACGTTCGTCATGACCTGTTGAAGTTGATCCGACAACGAGTCTTGCAGATCGTGGCCGGCTACGAAGACTGTAATGACGCCGATACGCTGCGCTCGGATCCGATGCTCAAGACAGTCTGTGATCAGTTGCCAGAGAGCGATCCCGATTTGGCCACCCAGCCGACTTTCTCCCGCCTGGAGAACTCCGTCACCAAGAAGGATCTGATGCGTCTGAGCCGGTGGCTGCTAGGCCGTTATGTGCGCTCCCTGAAGAAGAGACGTCCCAGCAAGATCATCCTGGATCTGGACAGTACCGACGACCACACTCACGGCCAACAGGAGTTCTCCTTCTACCACGGGTATTACCGAAACCACATTCTGCATCCTTTGCTGATCTTCGATGCCGACACGGGAGACCTGGTCTGTGCCGTGTTGAGACCTGGCAACAAGGGGGCTGCCTCTCACATCGTGCCCATTCTGAAGCGAGTCGTGGAGGCCATCCGACAAGCAGTGGGGACGGATGTCGAGATTGAGATTCGGGCCGACAGCGGCTTTGCCACGCCTCGGCTCTACGAGTTCTGTGAAGGTGAAGAGAATCAACTTCAATATGTCATTGGGTTAAGTCGAAACCCTCGCCTGCAGCGAGTGGTCGAGCCCCTGCTGGATTCGACTCGGCTGAGGTTCGTTGAGCTGGAGGAAAAACAGCGTCAGTTTGACGAGTTTCTTTATCGAGCCCACAGCTGGGATCGATCCCGTCGCGTCATTGTCAAAGTGGAGGTCGATCAGCGTGGCATCAATCGTCGCTTTGTAGTTACCAACCGGGACGATCTCTGCTCCCAATCACTTTATGACCACTACACAAACCGAGGGCAGACCGAGAACTTCATCAAGGCCTTCAAGAATCATCTGAGCATGGACCGACTCAGCTGTCATCGATTCCTGGCCAATCAGTTTCGACTCCTCCTGCATGCACTGGCTTACCAGATGTTCGTGCGCCTGCGCGACTATCTTCACGGAACCCCCTGGCACAAGCTCGAAATCGAAACCTTACGTCGTCGGGTCCTCAAGATTGGGGCCCGGATCCGACAAACCACTCGACGCATCTGGGTCCATCTTTCCTCAGCCTTCCCCGAACAACCCCTCTTCCACCTCGTCTTGAGTCGCCTGAACTCCAGTTAGCTTTTCCCAGCTCCCCCGAAAAACCGCTTCCGACACTCATCCAGGCCCAGATCTGTCTGAAATTCACTCCCCAAACCACTCAAACGCCTCGCCAACCCATATTCTTCGCAAATCCGCCTGTCACACCTGCCCGCTTCCGAGTTGGGCCACTTCTCGAGTCGTTTTTCAACACCGAACTACGGTTCTTGCATAATCCGGGCTAGTTTGTTGGGGCGCGAAAGAGACGAGAGGACAGTGGAAAAACGGATCCTCAGTAGGACACCACGCTCAGGCCGGGGACCCGTCTGAAGTGGTCCAGGTTGCAGGTTAGCAGCGGCATGCCGTGGGCCAGACTCGTGGCGGCGATCCAAAGATCGTTGCCACCGATCAGCTGCCCGTTGAGAGCCAGATGGCGGTAGGCGTTTCCGTATTCCCAGCAAGCTTCCCTGGTTAAGGGCAGAATTCGAAAGGGCCGAAAGAAGTCTTCCCATCGGTCCCTTCGATCCACCGTGGGACCGGCGGCCATCTCACCGACCGTGATAACCCCCACGCAAAGCTCGTGATCATGGTGCCCATGAAGAAACTCGAGTGCTGCTCCGGGCACTCCGCGCAGAACTTCCCTCTCCAGATCGACCAGAAAGGTCGTCTCCAGGACTATTGCCCTGCCCATTTGTCCTCAGGCGGCCGGTCGTCCCGTTTGAGTTGCTCGATGCGGCTGAGATCTTCTTCGCTGAAGTGGGCGCCCTGTCGACAGCGCTCCAGCAGGTCGGCTCCTGTCAGCGTTTCCTCCGCCCAGTGGGCCCGGAGAATGACCTGGCTGAAAGACTCGTCGGGATAGCGCCGAGCCGCTCTAAGCTTGTTGTAAGCTTCCAGACGAAGAGAGATCGTTTTCGTCGCCATACATGCATTATGCATGGTGCACATATTCCTGTCAAAGCGACCCCTGTAGCCGGGATTCGCAGGGCGGAAGTGGAACATGGAACGTGAAGCTTCCCAGCGCCTAGAACGGAAAAAACACGGGCACCGTGAGGATCAGTAAGATCAGGAAAACGATCGTCAGGGGAGTGCCGACCTTGAGGTAGTCCACGGCACGATACCCGCCGGCGCCCATCACGAGCAGGTTCGCTTTGTGGCTGAAGGGCGTCATGAACGCCGCTGAGGCGGCCAACCCGACCCCCATCATCAAGGGGTAAGGACTCAGGCCGAGGCCGTCGGCAGCCTTGAGAACGACCGGCGTTAGAAGCACGACGGTCGGGGCCCCGTCCAGGCCCTGACTCAACAGACTGGAGAGCACCACGAGCATTCCCAGCACCATGTACGGTCCAAGGGGACCCGCCGTGGAAACGACGGTACCGGCCAGCCACGGAGCGGCCCCGGTGCGTTCCATGGCGATGCCTACCGGTAGAATAGCCGCTACCAGGAAGATCGCTCGCCACTCAATGCTGGCGTAGGCCTCCTTCATGGTGAGTGCTCCCGAGAGAACGACCAGCGAGGCCGCTGTGAAAGCCGCCACATGGATGGGTTGGATGCCTGCCATCACCAACCCGATCATCAACAACAGAGAACCCACCGCAAAGGGAGCTTTGGCCACCCGGCGGACGGCTTGAACGGTTTGAGAGAGCACCAGGAAGTCGGGGTCTGCGGCCAGCATCCGCATCCTCTCAGGAGACCCCTGCAGCAACAAAGCGTCGCCAAAGGTCAACTGCAGGCCTGCCAGCCTGGATCGAAGGGGAGCCCCTTCACGCCATACGGCAAGGACCTGCAGTCCATAACGCTGCCGGAAAGAGATTTCTCCCAGAGTTTTTCCAACCAGTGAGCAGCGAGGTGCCAGAGACGCCTCCACCAGAGCCATGTCCTCCGATCCCAGCTCTGACACATCCACTTCGGGATCGAACTGTATGTCGCCCAGCTCAAGCAGGCTGGCGATCCTGCCTGATTCCCCGGCCACCAGCAGATTGTCTCCGGCTCGGATCACTTCTTCGGGTGAAACCGCAGGAAGAGTCTCCCCTTCACGGACAATCCCTCCTACGGTGAGGCCTATGAGTTCCCCAATTCGGCTGGCGCCCAGTGTAGCCCCGGCCAATGGGGAGCCCGAGTGAACCCTGATCAGAAAAAGGTGTTGCTGAAGCTGTCGGAGGGTTGTCAAGCCGGTCTCGAGAACGATGAGCCCGGGGTGCGAGCCAAGTTGATCCAGGGCCTCTCTGGCCCCAATTAACACGAGCTCATCGCCGGCTCCCAGAACCTGCTCTCCCAGACCATCGCGCAGGAGTTGCGGGCCCCGTCGGATGGCCATCACGATGGCGCCGTACCTGCCCCGGAAATCCAGCTGCTTCAAGCTCTTGCCGCCAAACGTCGAGTGGTCGCCGACCTCCACCCGGATGGCACCGAATCCACGCGTAGGCCGTGGCAGCTGTCCGATCCCGGCCTGCTCGATCTCAGTGCCCTGAACTTTGAGGATCTGCTGGAGATCCGACAACCGGCCTTCCACCAGCAGGGTATCTTCCGAGTTCAGCACCGTCGTAGGCCTGGGGGCCACCTGCTTGCGGCCATCCCGCAAGACCGCAACCACCTGAACCCCGAGCGCAGTGCCGAGGCGGGCCTCGGCCAGGGTAGTGCCGTCCAATCCGGAGTCGCTGGGGATACGAATCGAAAAGATCCTTTCCTCCAGGTGGTAGAGGTCAGCCAGGTTCGTGCTGATCGAAGGCGATGGGGTCATTTCGCGCGACGGCAGCAGTCGTCGGCCGATGGTCGCCATGAAGATGATGCCCAGCACGAGCAGGATGATGCCCAGCGGTGCAAAGTCAAAGAGCTCAAAGGACTTCATACCGCGAGCTGTCAGCATGGCTCCAACCAGGATGTTGGGCGGGGTTCCGACCAGGGTTGTCGTTCCCCCCAGGATGGCGCCGAAAGCAAGGGGCATGAGGAGGCGTGAGGGAGAAAGGCCGGCGCGGCGGGCCACACTAGCCACCGTGGGCAGCAGGACCGCCGCCGCGGCGATATTGTTCATAAAGGCCGACAACGTCCCGGCGACCAGCATGATGGTGATGATTAAAGGGACCTCCCGGCTGCCCACCCAGGCATGAATGCGTGCACCCACCATGTCTGCGATGCCTGTGTGCAGAAGCGAGGCGCTGACAATGAAGATCGACAGCATAGTGATCACAGCCGAAGAAGCAAACCCCGTGAAGGCTTCGTCGGCCTTCACAAAACCACTGAAGATCAGGACGACCAGTCCCAGAAACGCCGTCAGATCCACGGGAATCTTCTCAGTCAGAAAGAGGACGACCATGACGGCCAGAATCAAGAAGAGGAAGCCAATCTCAACGGTCATGAAGTGTCGCAGCGGGTCCGGCTCATGCCCCTTTTGCTGAAGCCTGGCGGCTCCCCGCGTCAGATACAGCCCGGGAACGCCCTGCGCTCTCCAGATCTCGTCTGCGCTGCTTGCGGACGGTATCCCGACCGATGACCACGGCGATCTCCAACACAAAGCCCGCCATCAAGACCAGGGCAATCGTCTTTAGGATTCTCGGACTCACCGGCAAAAGCGGAGGAAACGCTGCCTGGTCGACAAACGCGGCGCTCATCGAGATAGCCGTGAGGTCAATATTGCGGAGTCTCGAGATTCGTTCCTCCAGATGCCGCAGTTCACCGATAAAAGGATCGTCACTTTCCCTCCCGGATAGTACCTGGATTTCGTGCTGTAGGGCCCGCCCGCCTCGCATATAGAGGGGAGGGGACTGCGTATGGACAGAGACGGCCGTTTCCCTTGACTGCAGGAGCAACGGAGAATCCAGAGGGTTCTGGATCCCCAGCCGACGAGCGATGAGCACGGCTTCGCTCAAGACCGCAACCCTGTCCGTGCGTCTCTTTTGCGCCACGCTTCTCTTCCCGTCGATCTCGTCCTGCAACGCCAGGATACGGGTCTGGATCCTCCGCTGGAGGCTTTCTAAGTAACCGTTCACAGTGGCCCGATTAGCGATACTCACGAATTCATTCGACCACTGAGCAGCAAGTTCGGCACCAGGTGCGATCATAGAGAGGGTTACCGGCCCTGGTCGACGAGCCACGTTACGAGGTGTGTATTCTTCTTCCCTGATCACGTTGAGCTTCTCATGGAACCTGCGCTCGAAAACGGCCTGCACATTGATGCTCTCATCTACTTCAGACACGAGCTGCGGAAGAAGTTCTTTGCTGTCGAAGTATTCTCTCCGCCGGGAACGCGATTCGAGATAGGAAAGGAACGACTTGTAAATGGCTTGAGGGTCAACTCGGTGCGTCTCGAGCCCACCCCCGATAGTCGGCAGAACGATCTCCAAGATTGTCTGCTCGCCTGGAGGAAGAACATATACCAGCGCCTCATATTCCCAGGACATCATGAAGATCAAAATCAGACCAGCAAATCCGAACATCGCCGTAGTGAGAGCGATGAACGCCTTCCTGAAAACGATCAAATCCCAGTAGTAGAGCAGGCTGGTTTGATTTGCTTCAAAGTAGGGCCCGGGATCGATCGAGAACACCGGGATTGGGGCCTCACGGGACCCAGGAGTATCCTTCATTTTGTCACCGTTTGCTTCCATCATTTGATTTCAACGGCGGTTCCCAGGTGAACCGTCAGCCGCGGCCAGGACTCGCTCGCTCAACTCGTCAGGTAATAACATAGAGCGAGGCTGTCGGAGGGTCAAATAACCTCGCAGCTAGTGTACTGTGGGTGATTATCCTGTTGAAACAACTGGTCGAGGGGTGTAGCGTGGGCGGATGCGAGTCCCACCAAGGGTCAAAACGGCGGGTTGGATTGCGGGCCTACTGGGACTGGATGTATGGACAATCACGATGTTCATTTGGTCAAAGTGGAACAACGAGTCGACAAAGGTGGTCGGGATGTTAGAGCTCCATCCGCCTTTCTATTTTCTACTTGCCTGCCTAGTGGTTTCCTTTTCGGTGGTACTTCCCATTGTTGCGTGTTGGGAGACCATCCGGAGATGGAACCCAAAGAATAGGTTTTACGATCTGGCCGAGGACGCAAGAATCTTGACGGCCAATGTGGTTAGCTGTTTGGAGTATACAAAAAAGAGTGGTGAACCGTTCGTAAATTCCGAGACTTGGGAAAAAATCTTGAATATTACTTATAGACTGGAGCGGTTGCGCATCAATCACCCCCCAGAGACGGATCTCCGCGGGTGGTACCTCTGGCTCCCCTCCCTTGCTTCTTGGGCAGAAACAAAGGACCTTGAGGGGGCGAGGCGATATAAGCCAGAACCTGATGAAGATCGGCTTTCGGAATTGCCTTATGAGTGATCCCAACTGGAAGAACCAGACAATTTGGACGGGCGACAACCTGCCGAAGCCTTGTCCGCGCCTTCCCAAAGCCAAAAGAGCAAATACCTTTTAAGTATGGACGAGGAATGAAAATCAGCTAGACTTGCCAAAAAGGAGGCCCACTATGAGATTCTTTATTGCCATCCTCGTTTTCCTGTCTGCTCAGGTCTTTGCAGATGACATCCAATTTCCAAAAACTAAATACGTCGTTCAGGATGATGGGGGCAAAGACAAGGAGATCAGGGCAAATCTGATCTTCGCCAGCGACTCAATCATCGTCAAAGATCGCAAGAAGCTCTCAGCATTTGTGGAGATTCCCTATGGGTCTGTGGAGAGCGTTGTCTATGAGCGATCCTCTCATGCGAGAATCAAAACGGCGATCATCATTTCTCCGCTGGCGCTGTTATCAAAAGGAAAGAAGCACTGGCTAACCATCAGCTACCACAACGACGATGAAAGTCAAAGCTTCGTTTTGCTCAAGCTTGACAAAAAAGAGTATCGTCGCATCCTGGCGACGGCGGAAGTGAAAACAGGCAGAAACGTGGAACGAATTATCGACTAGGATACGAGAACTACAAGATCTTAAACTAGGAAATTCCGTCGGCTTTCAGGGTCCACGTTTACACCCACGATACTCCAGTGAATCAGCGGATGCGCAGGATGTTCATGAACCTAAGCAACCAGATCCCGATAGGTCATCGTTCCGGTGGTGACGATGCGCTTGAGAGTGTCTTGAAAGATGTTGGGGTTGTTGCGGTTGTTGAACCTCCACTCCAGTTCCTCCAGGTAGCGGTCCAGATGCTTGACGCTCATCTTGTGGAACGACCCGATGATCGACCGCTTGAACAGGCTCCACACGCCCTCAATAGAGTTTGTGTGAACGTCTCCCACCACCCACTGCTCGGAAGAATGGCTCACCGTCTCGTGGCGGGTGTCGTGGTCCTCGATCCCGATGTAGGATTTGAGTTCATCGGTGTAGATGGCTTCGGCCTCGTCCTTCACCGTGCGGTTGATGAAGTCGTGGAGGGTGTGCCGGCGGATGTTCGGGATTCGCTCAAGACGAATCTTTCCGCCGCGCTGGATGGCCCCGGCCACCCACGTCTTGCCTTCTTTGCTCCCCGATCCCACGTTGCGCCTCTTGCCGCCGATCAGTGTTTCGTCCACTTCGACGACGCCGACCAGCGTGGGGCCGGTGAAGGGATCGTTCCCCATCGCCTCACGAATCCGATGGCACAAGTACCAGGCTGTTTGATAGCCGGTTCCAAGAAGCCGCTTGACCTGGAGGGCCGAGATTCCTTTCTTAGATTCGCACATGAGATAAATGGCAGCGAACCACTTCCGCAAAGACAAGTGGGAATCGTGCATGATGGTTCCAGAGGTCACGCTGAAATGGTATCCGCATCCCCGGCAATCCCACTGCCCGCGTCCCTTAATCCTGGCGACGGACATATCGCCGCAACGGGTGCAGGCGACGCCGTTAGGCCAGCGCAACTCTTCAAGACGCTTGCGGCACTTTTCATCACAGTTGAAACGATCAAACAGGGAGATGAGATTCATGGTTCAGTCCTCCAAGAAGAAGCCAAGGCGGCCTAGAAAAAGGCCGCCCGAGAACGATTCCGAGTTTGCGGAAAAGGTGTTCGGGAAACGGATCAAGAAAGCCCTCGATGAGGCCGTTAAAGATGTTGATAAGAAAGGCGTTCCCGACTTCATGAGAACATAATACACCCCCGGTAATGTTGTGTCAACAGGATAATCACCGTGGCTGAATTGATTGGGACCGTCCGAGGTCGTTCATCCTCGAGCACTTGTGACCTTGCCCCCTAAAACGGGTCCAAGTTGAATGTTAGGATTTTCGGTTTTAGGAAGGAGGCAAGGATGGCACGGAAGCGGTTTACGGCAGAACAAATCATCATGAAGCTGCGTGAGGCAGAGGTAGGTCTAGCCCAAGGACAGACGGTGGGCCAGGTGTGCAAACAGATTGGGGTGACCGAGCAGACCTACTACCGGTGGCGCAAGGAGTACGGAGGGCTTCGACTGAATCAGGCCAAGCGGTTGAAGGTGTTGGAGAAGGAGAATGCCCGGTTGAAGAAGCTAGTGGCAGATCTGTCTTTGGACAAGCAGATCCTAAAGGAAGTTTCCTCGGGAAACTTCTAGGCCCGACGAAGAGGAGACGCGCAGTGGTGTGGGTGAGGGAGAGATTGGGAGCAGAGCGCGTCTCCGAACGTCGGGCCTGCCAAGTGCTGGGACAGGCTCGATCGACCCAGCGAAGGGAAAGGCATATCCCCGATGATGAGGCTCGATTGGTGGCTGAGATGGTGGAGTTGGCCACGCACTACGGGCGATACGGCTACCGACGGATCACGGCCATGCTTCGTTGGGAAGGGTGGAAAGTGAATCACAAGCGGGTGGAGAGGTTGTGGAGACAGGAGGGGCTGAAAGTCCCGTCCAGACAGCCGAAACGAAGGAGACTGTGGCTTCATGATGGATCCTGCGTTCGGTTACGAGCGGCTCACAAGGATCACGTCTGGAGCTATGACTTCGTGCATGAGCGAACCCATGACGGAAGGGCCTTTCGATTATTAACCCTACTGGATGAATACACCCGGGAGTGTCTGGCCATTGAGGTTCAACGACAGATGAATCACCAGGACGTGTTGGATCGATTGGCGGAGTTGTTCGTGGATCGGGGAGTGCCTGAATACATTCGGTCCGATAACGGGTCGGAGTTTACGGCTCAGGCGGTTCGGGACTGGCTGAAGGCTGTTGGGGTGAGGACCTTATACATCGAGCCCGGCAGCCCCTGGGAGAATGGATATGTGGAGAGCTTCAACGGAAAACTGCGGGATGAACTGCTGAACGTAGAAGTCTTCGACACGTTGTGGGAAGCGAAGGTGTTGGCCGAGAGATGGCGCAGGGAGTACAACCAGCGACGGCCTCACAGCGCCTTGGCCTATCGGCCGCCGGCGCCGGAGGCCAGATTACCCAGGTCCCAGGCCCAGAGTTCTATACCATGGAGTGGACTTCAAATGGTCCCAGGTCTAACTTAGAGAGTGGACTCGTTCCTGGGGGCAGGTCACCCTGGACTCGACAATCCATGTCCAGGGGAGAGGATCCCGGAGGAAAAGGGGCTAGCGTGTTCTCTCCGGAAATAAGGCGCAGACTGGCTCTGCTCACTCTCTCGGGGCTGGCCAACCGTGGCGGTCGCGCACCCGAGGAGGAAGCAAGGAATCGGCTGGATGCCCTTGTCAATGACGACACCCGTACATACCCAGCCAACCGTATGATCGTAACCAAAGGTACTGACTCTACAAACCGCGATTGATGCCGCTCGCTATGCCGGGGACGCCGATTGACAGGCCTTCGCCTGAGCCTTTAGACTTTGCCGTCGTGAAGGATCTGTGTTGCGCTCTCAGGGACCCAAAGACATCCTTCTTTCCTCCGATTCTCTGCCTCTTGCTGGGGACTACCCTGTTGATGGGCCAGGATGGGAGTACGGGTAAGGACTGGCCTCACTACGGTGGCTCCTATCAGTTCTGGCGCTACAGCGCGCTGGACCAGATCAACCGGGCCAACATCAAGAAACTGGCTCCCGTCTGGGCCTTTCAAACCGGTGTGGAAGACGGAGGACTGAATGCGACTCCCATCGTCGTCGACGGGGTCATGTACCTCTCGTCTTCCTGGAATCGTGTTTTTGCCATTAACGCTGCGACGGGCGAGGAAATCTGGCATTACTACTACAAGAATCCACGCCAGATCGGGGTCATCTACAGCCCCTGGAACCGTGGCGTCGCGGTTTCAGGTGGCCGGGTCTTCATGGGAACCCTGGACAACTATGTAGTCGCCCTGGACCAGAAGACGGGTCTTGAACTGTGGAAGGTCAACGTCGAGGATTTACGTCAGTGCGGCTGCAACATCACCGGCGCACCGCTGGTCGTGCGCGACAAGGTCATCGTTGGCGTCACCGGGGGAGATTCGGCCCATCGCGGCTACCTGAGCGCCTTCGACGCCGAGACGGGACGAATGGTGTGGCGTTTTTACACCATCCCCGGACCCGGTGAGAAGGGCCACGAAACCTGGGAGGGGGACAGCTGGAAGTATGGGGGCGGAGCCACCTGGATGACAGGGTCCTACGACCCCCATCTCGACCTCGTCTACTGGGGGGTAGGCAACCCGGCAGCCGACTTCTATGGCGGCGCGCGCAAGGGGGACAACCTGTACACCGACTGTGTGGTGGCCTTGAACCCGGACAGCGGAGAGCTCAAGTGGTACTTCCAGCAGGTGCCCCATGACGTGTGGGACTGGGATGCCGCCTACGAGTCGGTGCTGTTGGACCTGGTCGTGAAGGACAGGAAGCGAAAGCTGCTGCTCAACACCAACAAAGGAGGCTACACCTTCGTCGTGGACCGCACCGACGGGAGCTTCGTATCGGCCTGGCCGGTGGCCGAGAATATCAACTGGATCACCGGTGTCGACGAGAAAGGCCGGCTGGTGGGCCGCCATGAGCCGATCGTCGGGGAGTCGACCTTCATTTGTCCCAGCATCGGCGGGGGGAGACAGTGGAATCAGGGGACGTATTCACCCCGCACCGGTTGGTACTACACGACCGGTATCGAGTGGTGCCAGGTGGTGATCGCCCAGGAAGAGGAACCGGTCGAGGGGCTCAACTTCTTCGGCGGAGCCTTCCAGTTGAGGCCGCCTCCGAACGGAGAACCGTCCGGGCATCTGGACGCCTATGATCCGGTAACCGGAGAAAAGTACTGGAGTTACCGTTCGAAGTACCCTCTTTTGGCTTCGCTGCTGGCAACGGCCGGTGACGTGATCTTGACGGGAGACGTCGAAGGGTACTTTTTTGCCCTCGATGCGAAAACGGGCGACAAGGTATGGAGCTTTCAAACCGGGTCTGGTCACCGCGGCTCGGCCATCAGCTACGCGGTTGACGGAAGACAATACATCGCGACGCCTTCGGGCTGGGGATCGGCCATAGCCGGGATCTTTCCCCAACTCTGGCCCGAATCGGAAGACTTTCGGACGGGTTCCACCCTGTTTGTCTTTGCGCTCCCGCAGGAGGACGAATGATCTGGCTTTCTCTGCTCTTGCTGCAAACGGTCGCCGCTCCGGAAGTGCTGCAGCGGGGAGAGGTTGTTTTCGCTCAAAGCTGCGCGACCGGCTACTGTCACGGAGCCGCCGGCACAGCCGGGCGCGGTCCCAGGCTCAGAGGCCGGAGTCTTGACCGCAATCGTGTCTCTGATGTCATTCGCAACGGCATCCCGCAATCGGCCATGCCCGGCTGGAAGGATCGTCTCTCGGAACCGGACCTTTCAGCCGTGATCGACTATGTGATGAGCCTGGAGCATGCCGACGAAGCCGCCCTGGAGGACGTGCCGATGCCTCCGGGTGTGGGCCCGGCTGGCTATGTGGACTTTCCCGGCCCGGCGCGAGCCAAACAGGGGCGTGACTCGTTCTTCGACGCCACCCGCGAGGGGCTGCAGTGCTCTACCTGCCACTTCGCCGGTGGAAGAGGGATTGCCGTGGGGCCGCAGCTGGCCGGTCCGACCGTTGCAGATAAGGATCGCTTCCTGTCCCTGGTTCGGGCTCCCCGCTCCCGGCATGTACTTACCGCGACCTTGAAAGATCAAAGTGTCTTTCCTGCGCTGCGGTTCGAGCAGAGCGAGGGTTGGATCAAGCTGTACGACCTGACTTCAGCCCCGCCGGTTCTGCGCTCCTTTGAGGCATCAACCGTCGTCTCACTTGTCGACGCCCGGGATTGGTCACACCAGTCTGTAAGCCGGGACTACAAGGACGAGGAGCTGATGGCGATCGTTGAGTATCTGGGCTGGCTGGATTCCCGGGACTGACAGGCTGATCCAGGTAGGGTGGGAAGGATCGGCCCGTTGGGGTCAGTGATCGAAGGGTAGAAGGAGATGGACTCGTCGAAGCTCAAGTCGATGCTCACCTCGTCCTCAACCAACTCGAGCTCAGAAGCCGCTTCCATGAACTCGGTGAGGGCTCCAGTGACCCGGTAGATAACGTCGTTTCGCGCACCCCATCTTCCGCCTTCGTCTTCCGTAAAGCTCCGCACCTCCTCTATGGCGTCGGGACCCGTGGGTAGAACCAACGAGGCGCTCTTGGAAGTTCCAATTCGAAACAGCAGGTTCAGGGTCAGGGCCACGATGGTACCAGGGTCAGAGCTGACCCCACCAACGGCTCCAGCAGGTCCGGCACCTGTCCGTAAGCTTCCGGAATAATGTAGACGCTCAAGCCGGCAATCAAAGAGATACCGATAATGAAAATCCTTCGTGAATCCATCAGCCGCGAGGTAGCGATCTCTAATCCGGCGACAATCATGAAGCAAGCTACGTAGAGCAGAATCGCCCCTCGAACCGGGCTCGGCATGATCACAAAGACCATCGCCAGCTTGGGAACGAAAGCCAGGATGATGAAGATGGCCCCGGCACCGAAAAGGCCGGACCCACCAGTTGGGGACACAGATAGCCGCTTCCGATTCCGAACCGATTCATGGCTTGCAGGATGGAGCCAACGCCAACCCCGATCATCGACAATCGGACGACGTCTTGCGCCAGGGGAGGTTTTTCCTCAAGCCCATAGATCAGCTTTGGTGGTCTTTTCATAACGGTTCCACAACCCGCGCTCGCTTAGTTTCCCAGTTCCCCACTGTCAAATCAGCTCGTCACCCACCTCTCGAATCCACTTCCGCGTCCACTCGACTGACTCGAGTTCCAGATCACATATACAGCTGGCGAGAAAAATCATGCCCTGAATACGACCTTGTCGAAGCCATTCCAGACCCTTCTCGCATTGCCGCGCCATGGCAGTGGTTGACATAGGCTCTCTTTCGCCGTAGTTCCACATGTAGCACCCCAGCACTCGCTGTTTGCCCGGGGTCAGTCTCTCCATCTCCTCAAAATCAGACTCGAATTTGGTTAGATTACGAGCTTCCCACGTCCAGAAGGTGACCACGTCGCAATACTCCAAATGTGCTGAGATTGGCGCATCCAGTTGATGGTCGTAGAGAACTACCCAGAGGTCGAGCTGCCTCTGGCCCTGTTTCAGGCGGTTTTGGAACCGCCTGAGTTCATCGGTTGTAAGGGCTGCAACGTGTGAGTCCCCCTCGGAGTTGAAGAAATCGTCCATCATGACACCACTGAGGTTGGGAGTTACGGACGCCAGACCGAGGACCTCTTCCCTCTCGCTCCGGTCGGTCGCTCCCTCGGCACCAACTACGGACCAGACGATCTCCCGAAGAGCACAAAAGGGCAGGGCGTACTGGCGCAGTGGCGGCCTGGGACGTCCCTCGTATTGAACCATGATCACGTTGGGTATCGACATGTAGAACGCCGCTTCCACAGGCGTGATCCGTGAAGCCTGCTCCAGCCCCCAGCCGCGGTCGTGGCTGCCAACCGCATGGCCCCACAGCCAAAAGCGATCGCGAACACTGCGCGGCGGCGCCACACTTCCGCGACCCCCAATAGGAATGGCTGTAGCGTCACCGGCGCTGAAAGTGGCTGCAACCTTCTCGAGATCACGACGGCAGATTGCCTCCGGATCATTCTTCTTCATGTTCCCAATCCTCGAACCTGTTTGTAGTGATTGAGTGGCGACGACCAAGCAGGATACCGCTCAACAACCCTACGGTTAACAGCCGCCCTCGGAAGAACGGACATAAGCTTTAATCTATCGCACAAGGAATTGGGCAGTTGCCAATACACATCGAGGTGGATTATTATGTGTACGATTGATTGGAGGTGATGCAAGTGGGAAGAACGAACGTGGTGCTTGACGACGAACTGGTCGAGGAATGCCAGAAGTTGACTGGTATCAAGACTCGGCGAGCACTCATTGACTACGCTCTGCATGAACTGCTCCGACGTCGCCGCCAGCGGCGCTTGCTAGAGTTGCAAGGTTCCATCAAGTGGGAAGGGGATCTGGATACCTGGCGGGAGTCACGTGTGTAATGGTCCTGGTCGACACGACCGTGTGGATCGACTTGTTCCGCGATCGGGCCGGACCTCATCTGGTTACCCTCCAGGAATTGATCGACGAAGACGAGGATTTGTGCCTATGCGGAGTCATTCTTGCCGAGGTGCTCCAAGGCATCCGATCCGATTCCGACTATCGCAAGACGAAGAACTACCTTGAACCCCTTATTTTCTTGCCCATGCGACGGGCTACGTTTGTCCAAGGTGCCGAGATATACCGCTCCCTCCGCAAGAAGGGAGTCACGATCCGGAAGCCCGTTGACTGTATGATTGCGTCAGTCGCCATCGAGCACGATCTCCCTCTGCTTCACAAGGATCGCGATTTTGATCACATAGCCAGGCACTCGAAGCTCGAGGTCTTGAAACCGAAGGAGCCAGGCAAGGCACCCAGCCGAAAGTCCTAGCCCGGATTATGCAAGAACCGTAGTTCGGTGTTGAAAAACGACTCGAGAAGTGGCCCAACTCGGAAGCGGGCAGGTGTGACAGGCGGATTTGCGAAGAATATGGGTTGGCGAGGCGTTTGAGTGGTTTGGGGAGTGAATTTCAGACAGATCTGGGCCTGGATGAGTGTCGGAAGCGGTTTTTCGGGGGAGCTGGGAAAAGCTAACTGGAGTTCAGGCGACTCAAGACGAGGTGGAAGAGGGGTTGTTCGGGGAAGGCTGAGGAAAGATGGACCCAGATGCGTCGAGTGGTTTGTCGGATCCGGGCCCCAATCTTGAGGACCCGACGACGTAAGGTTTCGATTTCGAGCTTGTGCCAGGGGGTTCCGTGAAGATAGTCGCGCAGGCGCACGAACATCTGGTAAGCCAGTGCATGCAGGAGGAGTCGAAACTGATTGGCCAGGAATCGATGACAGCTGAGTCGGTCCATGCTCAGATGATTCTTGAAGGCCTTGATGAAGTTCTCGGTCTGCCCTCGGTTTGTGTAGTGGTCATAAAGTGATTGGGAGCAGAGATCGTCCCGGTTGGTAACTACAAAGCGACGATTGATGCCACGCTGATCGACCTCCACTTTGACAATGACGCGACGGGATCGATCCCAGCTGTGGGCTCGATAAAGAAACTCGTCAAACTGACGCTGTTTTTCCTCCAGCTCAACGAACCTCAGCCGAGTCGAATCCAGCAGGGGCTCGACCACTCGCTGCAGGCGAGGGTTTCGACTTAACCCAATGACATACTGGAGTTTATTCTCTTCACATTCACAGAACTCGTAGAGCCGAGGCGTGGCAAAGCCGCTGTCGGCCCGAATCTCAATCTCGACATCCGTCCCCACTGCTTGTCGGATGGCCTCCACGACTCGCTTCAGAATGGGCACGATGTGAGAGGCAGCCCCCTTGTTGCCAGGTCTCAACACGGCACAGACCAGGTCTCCCGTGTCGGCATCGAAGATCAGCAAAGGATGCAGAATGTGGTTTCGGTAATACCCGTGGTAGAAGGAGAACTCCTGTTGGCCGTGAGTGTGGTCGTCGGTACTGTCCAGATCCAGGATGATCTTGCTGGGACGTCTCTTCTTCAGGGAGCGCACATAACGGCCTAGCAGCCACCGGCTCAGACGCATCAGATCCTTCTTGGTGACGGAGTTCTCCAGGCGGGAGAAAGTCGGCTGGGTGGCCAAATCGGGATCGCTCTCTGGCAACTGATCACAGACTGTCTTGAGCATCGGATCCGAGCGCAGGGTATCGGCGTCATTACAGTCTTCGTAGCCGGCCACGATCTGCAAGACTCGTTGTCGGATCAACTTCAACAGGTCATGACGAACGTAGCGTCGGTCTCGACTTTCCGCAATACACGAACTGAAGCCCTCGCACAATCGATGTTGCCGATCCAGCGATCCAAACAACAACCATCCTGCGTCGGAAGTGAGGCTCCCCCCATCAAAACGAGCTGTGATGTCTCTGTGGCTGTGAAATGGCAGGGTATTCTGGCAGACTGTTTTCAACATAGCCGTAGCTTCTGTTTAGGGTTGTTTTTATGTAAACCCTTTTATATCAGAGAGCTACGGCCTTTTTTCTGGGCCCAAATCTCACTTGAATTTAGATCTCTTGCATAATCCGGGCCCTAGACCGTGGCCAGAACCGCGTTTTTCCCAAAGAGAACTTGGGGGAAAATGGCTCTTCCCCAGCAGGGTCGCCGGCCAGCCCGAAAGGCACCGGTCTAGACGACTCCATAGGCCAGCATGGCGTCAGCAACCTTGATAAAGCCTGCAATGTTGGCACCTTTGACGTAATCGACCGCCCCATCATCCGCCTCGCCGTGGAGCACGCATTTGGCGTGAATGTCCCCCATGATCGTCTGCAGCTTCCGATCAACCTCGTCCCGGCTCCAGGACAATCGGAGAGCGTTCTGGCTCTGCTCCAGGCCCGACACCGCAACGCCGCCCGCGTTGGCTGCCTTGGCCGGACCGAAGAGAATTCCAGTCTGGCGAAAGGCCTGGACTGCTTCCAGCGTGGTCGGCATGTTGGCACCCTCGCAGACGGCCTGTACGCCGTTGGACAAGAGCGTTGCGGCATCCTCGGCACTGATTTCATTCTGAGTAGCACAGGGAAAGGCAACCTCACAGGCCACCCCCCAGGGACTCTCATCGGGGTAGAACTCGACTCCTTTGAAGGCTGAGGAATACTCCGAAATCCGGCCGCGGCGCACCTCCTTCAACTCCTTGATAAATGCCAGCTTCTCGGCATCGATGCCCGCCGGGTCATAGACGAAGCCTGATGAATCCGACATGGTCACGACGCGGGCCCCCATCTCGGCTGCCTTTTCCGCCGTATAGATGGCAACGTTTCCGGATCCGGAAACGAGACATTTCTTGCCTTCGAGGCTGTCGCTAACACGCTTGAACATATCTTCACAGAAGTAGACACAGCCGTACCCTGTTGCTTCCGTGCGAACCAGGCTTCCACCGAACGAAAGCCCCTTACCCGTCAGAATTCCTGTGAAACGGTTTTTCAGCCGCTTGTAGTGGCCGAACAAGTAGCTGATTTCTCGCGCTCCGACTCCGATGTCTCCAGCCGGGATGTCGGTGTCCGGTCCGATATGGCGGTGCAGTTCGACCATGAGCGACTGGCAGAATCGCATGACTTCACGGTCACTTCGGCCTTTGGGATTAAAGTTCGAGCCCCCCTTGGCACCTCCCATGGGCAACCCTGTCAGGCTGTTCTTGAAGGTCTGCTCGAACCCCAGGAACTTGAGGATGCTAAGGGTCACGCTGGGGTGAAAGCGCAAGCCGCCCTTATAGGGGCCGATGGCATTGTTGAACTGCACACGCCAGGCGCGGTTGGCGCGAATCTGCCCCTTGTCATCCTCCCAGCTGACGCGGAAAATGACGACCCGGTCCGGTTCGGTCATGCGTTCCAGGATCCTGGCGTCTTTATACTCGCGATGCTCCAAAACGTAGGGCATCACGGTCTCTACCACCTCGCGAACCGCCTGGCAGAATTCCTCTTCTCCAGGGTTGCGTCTGACGAGCCCCTTCAGGAAGGCTTCGACTTCGCCTCGAGCGTCAATCGGCATTGTGTCCTCCCGGCACGCGTGATGGGTTCGCTCCTCCTGTTGTGATCCCGGGCATCCCTGCCTCTTCGGATGACAGGTTACAGAAGGCAGTTCAGAACATGCAAAGGGAGACAGGATTGCTCTGTCAAGTCACTGCGCAGAGATGAGCGGCTGTTCGCACGTAAATACTGCGGGCGACGAGTGCGGAGAGGCTCTTCATTGCAGATCCCCGGTGCTGCTTACCAGTTCTGCGGCCTTCTTGAGTTGGCCCTTGGTGCCGCACATGACCACCAGATCCCCGGTCTGGACCGTGGTGGACCGTGTGACATCAATCAGTGTCTCGCCCTCGCGGATGATGCCGAGAATGAGAGCACCGGATTTCTGACGCAGCTGGGTCTCGTCGATGCGGCGGCTGCGCATGGCGGAGTCCGGCTCGATCTTGAAGGTCTCGGTATAGACATCGAGCTGCGTGCTCAGTCGAAGCCGGGGCACCGTGGTGCGGAGGCCGCGAAAGATCTGGTACCGGCCATCCCGGATGATCTTGATCTCCTGGGCCACCAGCTGCCGCGGAAAGTTATAGAGGCGGAGTGTACGGGACAGGAGTTCGATCGAGGTCTCGAATTCCTCCGAAATCACTTCATTTGCTCCCAGATTCAGCAGCGTGTCGATCTCGGCCAGGTATTTGTTTCGCGCCAGGATCGCGAGCTCTGGATTGAGGCCGCGCGCCGACTTGACGGCCAGCCGGGTGGCAAAAGGATCCGAGATAGCGATCACCTGTACGCGCGCCCTGGCGATGCCCGCGTGAACCAGGATATCCGGGTCCGTGCAGTCGCCGAAAAAGATGGGGTGTCCCTTCTCTCGCTCCTCCCGAACCATACGGGGATCCAGCTCCAGGATCGCGTAGGGCAGCTTATTTGCCTTTAGAACACTGGCAATGCTTCGGCCCGTTACCCCGAATCCGCAAATGAGCACATGGTCTTGCATGATCTCGGAGGCGCGGTCGAGCTCCCGTAGGCTCACCCCCCTCCCGAGCCGCCGCAGCAGCGTGGCGAAACGACCTTGCGCCAGCTTGCGCGGAATCCAGGACAGGAACGGCGTCAGGACCATGGTCACCACGGCCGAGGTGACGATCAGCTGGTACAGGGCCGGCGGGATCAGGCTGCTCTTGAAGGCTTCCTCGAGCAACACGAACGAAAACTCCCCGATCTGGGCCAGGGAGAACCCGACCATGAGCGCGACCTGGACGGGCAGGCGGGTGGCACAGACGGCCAGGATCAGGATCATGGCCTTGCCGATCACCACAGCCCCGATCATCGCCAGCACCGCTCCGGCATTATTCCAGATAAAGCTGGTGTCGACCAGCATGCCGATGGAAACGAAGAAGAGGCTGTTGAGGCCATCGCGAAAAGGGCGGATGTCAGCAAAGATCTGTTGGCTATGTTCCGATTCGGAGACGGTTAACCCGGCCAGGAAAGCCCCCAGGGCGAGCGAGAATCCGAACTGGGCCAGTCCCCAGGCCATGCCCAGAAGAATCCAGAGCGAGGCGATGACGAACAGCTCTTTGCTTCGTGACTCCATCACGTGCTGCAGGAAGGCGGGAAATACACGGCGCGCCAGCACCACGACCACAACCAGGACGAGGGCCGCCTTCCCCAGGGCCGAAGCCAGGGCAAGCCCCATCGGTTCCTGCTGGGCCAACGCCGGCACCACCACGATCATCGGGATAACACAGAGATCCTGGAAAATCAGAACTCCCAGGGAGGTGCGACCTTGAACCGAGTCGATCTCCCCGCGCTCGAGCAGCATCTTCAGCACGATGGCGGTGCTGCTCAGGGCTACGAGGAAGCCCACAAGAACCGCTACCCGCAGATCAAGCCCCAGTAGCAGGGCCAGGCCGAGCCCGGCACCGACCGTGAGCGATACCTGCAGGGACCCGGCGCCGAAGACTACGTGGCGGATCTGGATCAGCTTCTGGAAGGAGAATTCCAGGCCCAGGGAGAAGAGAAGGAGCATCACGCCGATCTCCGCCAGCAGATGCACGCTCTCCGTGTCGCTGATCACGCTCAGGCCGAAAGGGCCAACCAGGACCCCCGTGATCAGAAAGCCTACGATGTTGGACTGGCGCAGCTTCTGGCACACGAAGACGACGAGCGCCGCGACTCCGTAGATGATGACCAGATCTTTAAGAAAGTGGGCTTGTTCCATGGCGGTAAACCCAGGCGACCGTCTGACTCCTAATCCGATGCCGTCGTGAATCGCCACAATGGAAGCGACGATAAAGGAACAGTTGTGTGAGTCAGAATACTATACGTTTTCCGTTGACGGTGCCGATTTCTTCCTCGCCAATACGGGTAGTTCGGGAAGAGCCCGGGTGCCCGCAGAGGCCCTTGCCGATCCAGCCGCCCAACCGCTCGCAACGTTCTTTGTCGCTTCTGTTGAGCCGGTGTAAACTGGGTTGAATGGACCTCAAGCCCAGGCCGAAAATGCTGCTCAGCTCGCGGGCGCGCGCCCTGTCATTGATCTGCGTGCTCACTGGTGTCTGTAGCCTGCTGGCGTGGACGCAGAACCGCCGCCGGGACCCCGTGTGGGGTCCCCGTTTTGTCCTGGAAGTCGTGGATATCGAGACCGACGAGTCCCTGGCCGCTCGCTTCACCGTCTTTGCCGACGGCCGTGAACACGCACCCCGCTGGGTCAGCCCCCACGGCCTGCGCTTCGTTTCTGTTCACCGGAGCAAGCGCCAGAGCCTGGTCGCCACCTTCACTCGAGGATCCGGTCCTGTGGAGGTTCCCCTCCCTCCCGGCACGAAGCAAGTTGAGGTCCATGTGGCGAAGGGTTTCGACTATCTGCCTGCCACCGTGCGGATAGACACTTCATCCGATCCCGTCGCCGTCAAGGTTCGGTTGCGGCGTTGGAACCGGCTCCATGAGGAAGGCTGGCGGGCCGCTGACACCCATGTCCATTATGACCGGATAGAGCCTTCTGCCAACCGCGATTGGATGGACATGATGGACGCCGACGACCTGACTTTTGCTGAATTCATGACCCTCAAAGGGGGCCAGGCGCCGCGTGTATGGGCAAGGCAATACGCCTACGGCCGCGCCGGCGAAGGCGCCGAGGGCCAGAAACTGATTGTTCCCGGAGAGGAATATCGTGATTCGTTGCAGGGGCACATCCTGCTATTTCGAATCCGTCAGATCATTCAACCCATCCTGGCCGGGTACGCCGTGGGGTCGCCCCACAACTGGCCCGCCTTCCTGGACGTACTACTGGAAGCCCGGAGCGGTGGAGCCCTGGTGGGCGCCGCCCACGGAGGCGTAAGCGGGGCGAGTCCCACGGGAGTGGCCGATGCGGTGTTGGGTGGGCTCGACTTCTGGGAGATTAGAAACGCCAGAACCTGGGAACTCGACCTCTGGTACAAACTTGCAAACTGCGGTTACGTGCTCCCGCCCACCGCCGGAACCGACCTGCCCAATGACCCTTATCGAGACCCCTGGCAGCCGTTTCTGGGAAGCATCCGAACATACGTGAGGGTGGGGGATGCGATCGGCTCGGATGTCTTGCACTCGGCTATAAGCGGCGGTGAGGTTTTTGTCAGCAGCGGTCCCATTGTTGGATTGGCGATCAACGGTTCCGGCCCGGGAGATTCGATTCGTTTGCCCGCGACCGGGGGCGAGATCGAGATCGAAGCCAGGCTGGAAAGCCCACTTCCTCTACAAACGCTGGAGGTGATACGCAACGGCAAGCCGCTAGAGGTGACACCGGAAATGATCGCGGAAGGTGAGGTCAACGGATTGAGGATACAGACTCGATTGCACGTCGACGAGAGCTCCTGGTTCGCCGCACGCGGCGCCGGAGGACCGATAGAAGCTCTCGGCCGGAACAGCGTGGCGCACACGGCCGGAATTCGGGTCTTGGTCGGAGAACGTCCGATCCATTCCGCCGAATCTGCGCGTGAGCTGATTTCCCTTCTCAATGAACAAAAGGACTTCTATCGGCAAAACGGCAGCTATGCTGACCCGGCGCACCGGAGCAGAATGCTCGAGATTCTGGATCTGGCTATTTCGAAAATGGCCCGTGAAGCGAGCCTGCGCACCCAGCCCGGACGTTTGTCGAAAGGAGTGGAAAGGAAATCCAAAACGCGGTAGATGACGGACCTACTGCCAACTGCCCGTCTCGGCAGTTGATTAACCGTACGATATCGCGTACGCTAGGGGCACGATGAAGACGATTACGGCTACCGAGGCGCGGGCCAATCTTTACCGGCTGCTGGACGAAGCTGCCGAGTCCAACGAGCCAATTCAGATCACAGGCAGACGTCACAACGCTGTTCTCCTGTCTGAGGAGGATTGGCGTGCCGTTGAGGAGACCCTGCGACTCGTGTCGATCCCGGGTGTGCGTGATTCCATTCTTGAGGGAATGGAAACACCCGTAGAAGAGTGCTCTGACGAACCGGGGTGGTGAAGGAAAGCTGGCGGTTAGTCTTTACCCGGCAGGCGCAAAAGGACGCCAGGAAGATCGTGCGCGCTGGCCTCAAGAACAAGGTGGAATCCCTCCTCGAGATTTTGAGAAGGAACCCTTTCGGCAGTCCGCCCCGTTACGAAAAGCTCGTGGGTGATCTGTCCAGTGCCTACTCACGACGAATCAACTTACAGCACCGACTTGTCTACCAGGTCCTGACTGAGGAGAGAACTGTGAAGGTGCTGCGAATGTGGACACACTACGAGTGACTTGACCGTTAGCCGTTCGACTATCTATGAGACACGAAGTGAGAAGAAGCCTGTGGAAGCAACGCATCTGAGCCGCCGCGAGTTCGTGCGAATGGGAGCCCTGGGTGGTGCCGGCTCAGTGGTGGCGAGCCGCGTAACATCTGCGACTGAGGCAGCCCCGGTGCCATCTTCCGAAGCGGCGGCCACATCACCTGTCATTGACGCACACTTGCACATTTTCCCGCGCTTTGGAACGGAGTCCGGCGGGGAGGATCCAAAACTCAACATGCGTTTCCTGCAGTATCACTCCCGCGGAGCCAGGCTGCAACGCAAGTCGGATGGGGTGTGGGTGGAGGAGCCCCGGCTGGCGGACTTTGCGGGCGATGATATCCACGACATGCCGGATCAGAACTTCCGAGTCACCAGTTTCGGCCAGGCCGAGGTCACGATCGATGGTGTGGATTATGTCCTGCCCATGGGGCCACCTGGTCTGGAAAGCATGTCGGCGCCGCCGGATCGCATGATCTGGGAGATGGAGTGGGCGGGCGTCGACATGGGAGTTCTGCAGCATGACCACATCTACGGTGCCCTCAATGAGTACTATCATGACGCCATGCGCCGGTTTCCAGGACGCTTCATAGCCCTGGCCCAGATCCGCGAATGGGAAGGAGACCGGGAAGCCCAGCACGAGCGGCTGGAGAGAGCCGTGAGGGAACAGGGCAGCAAGGGGCTCTATTTCAGCGTCGAACCATTTGCGCTGAGCAACTTCGAAGACCATCTGGACGACGCCAAGTTCGAGCCGCTATGGGACAAGGTGCGAGAGCTTCAGATCCCCGTCTGGTGGTACTTGCACAGCAGGCGAGGACGGCGCAAGGGCCCTGAACGGTTCACCGGTATCCTGGAACACATGGCGGAACTGGACCGCTGGGCACAGGCACATCCCGATATCCCGGCTGTTCTGACCCATGGTTTTGACACGTTCGGATATGACATCGACGGTCGGGATCCGTACGACCTCCCGCCAGCAGCCATGTCCTTGATCAAACGTCCCAATATGCACTTTGAGGTCCTGTTCCAGGCTTTCTATCCCGAGTATCCCTTTCACGGCGCCCAGGAGAAGATCAGACAACTGCGCGAAGAACTGGGTGGCGTGGAAAAGATGATGTGGGGATCGGACCAGCCGTCTGGCAGATTAGACTGCACCTACCGGCAAGCCGCGGACTACATACGCCTCCACTGCGACTTTCTAACCCAGGAAGAAAAAGGTCTCATCCTCGGTGGCAACGTGGCGCGCATGTTTGGGATCAAAGGGAGTGCACGAGCTTCATGAAGATCCTGATCACGGGTGGCAGCGGGACCCTGGGGGGCTATGTGCTGCGCGAATTGCTCCACGGGGGGCACGAACTCTCGTGCTACAGTCGCTCGGCTCCCAGTGTGGACGGTGTCTGTTTCATTGAAGGAGACATCGAAAACATCGAGCAGCTCAAGGCGGCCTGTCGGAGCCACGACGCCTTGATTCACATGGCAGCCGTTCCGGGGCCCGGCCGGGCATCGCCTGAACGCTTGATCGAAGTCAACGTGTCAGGGACGATCAACGTCCTCGACGCCGCCATCGGTGCTCGAGTGCGCACAGTCGTGCTGGCATCGTCGGGCGCCGCGACAGGGTTTTCCTTCCAGAACCGGGAACTGGAACCCAGGTACCTGCCCCTGGACGAAGAGCATCCCTGTGAACCACAGGATTCGTATGGTCTGAGCAAGCTGCTTGCCGAGCAGGCCTGCAAAGGGTACTCGGACGGGCATGGAATCCGGACGATCTGTCTGCGGATTAATCACAACTGGTACCTCGATCGGGAAGGAGCCGAGGTGGCGGTCCGCTCGGGATGGGCTCGCGGCCTGACTGTTGAAGAGCTCTGGATGAAGCGTTACCGAAAGGTGCTCGAGGAACCGGAGGGTGACTGGCCGAGTCCCGGCCCCCCGGCACCGCACAAGCTGTTGTGGGCGTTTACCGACGCGCGGGATGCGGCACGCTCTTTCCGGCTGGCCGTCGAGAACACCGAGATTCGCCACGGGGTCTTCCTCATTAACGGAGCTGATACGTGTTCCACGGTGGAGACTCGATCGCTGATCGAAGAGTACTATCCGAACGTACCTCTGCGGGCTCCGCTGCCGGAATTCGCATCCCTGTGGTCCCACCACAAAGCAACCCGGATGCTGGGTTACGAGCCGCAACACACCTGGAGAAAAAGTGACTTTCAGGTTTGGCTGGAACGCCGGAAGCAGAAGAAGGTGGAAAGCGCTTAAGTGTCGGTGGAGGTTTATCGATGATTCACGTGTTTCGGTCAGTCGTTATGCTGGCTCTGATCACTGCTCTGATGTTTTTGAGCCCGGCTGACGCATCCGCCGATGACTTGTGGGTGACGTATGAACCGGCAGAGGGTGCGGGAGAAGGCAGGCATATTGTGCTGGTAGCTGCCGAATGGGAATACCGTTCCGAGGAAGGCTTGCCCATGCTCGCCAAAATCCTCTCCCAACGTCATGGATTCAAATGCACGGTGCTGTTCCCCATCAATGCCGAAACGGGCGAAATCGATCCGAATGTTATCGACAACATACCCGGCCTGGAATTGCTAAAGAGCGCCGACATGATGGTCATCCTGGCGATGGATCTGGAATTGCCGGACGAACAGATGAAGCACTTTGTCGAATTCGTCGAATCGGGACGTCCGATTCTGGGAATTCGCTGCTCACTACTCACTTTCAAATACAAGAAAAATCCGAATTCACCCTACGCGCGCTACAGCCTGGGGTCAAAAGAAGGCGGCTTTGGCCAAATCGTGTTGGGCGAGGCGTATCGAGGTCATCATGGTCACCACAAAGTCGAAAGCACTCGAGGGATCGTCAACGGCGCCCAGCGCGGCCATCCGGTTCTACGAGGCGTGGGGGGCGACATCTGGGGTCCGACCGACGTCTATCGAATTAATCGACTTCCCGAAGACGCAGCGGTGCTGATTTACGGACAGGTCTTGAAGGGGATGAATCCGGATGACGCGCCAAATTACGAAAAGCCGATCATGCCCCTGGTCTGGACGCACACGTTCGAGAGCCCGTCGGGAAAGAGCGCGCGCGTAGTGACCAGCACGATTGGGGCGTCGCAAGACTTGGAGAGCGAAGATTTGCGGCGAGTGGTGGTAAATGGAGTGTATTGGGCGCTGGGGTTGGAAGACAAAATCCCCGAGAAGTCGAATGTCGACTACGTCGGGGATTTCAAAGCGATCCCCTTCGGCCGCAATAAATTCACGGAAGGCGTTCGGCCGCAAGATCTGGCGCTGCCTGGGGGCTAGTGTCGCAATCTTTCTTCGTATCCACACTTGGGAGTTGTCGACTTTGCAGAATAGTGATCAAATCAGAAGCCGAAGGAATCATTCAGGCAGCAATGAAGAAGCAGGGGATAGGGATTAGCGAGAAGAAAAGCAATGGACTCACGTAAGGGGCAAACGCGTCGTTCGTTCATCCAAAGATCAGTTGCATTCGGATCCGTCGCTTCGTTTCCGACAGTGCTCCCAGCCAGGGTGTTGGGCCGCGGTGGAGCGATACCACCCAGTGACAAGATCACAATGGGCATAATTGGTTACGGTGGGCGTTGCAGGTACAACCTCGAAGAAGCGATGCTGGGACTTCCCGACCTACAGTGCGTGGCTGTAGCTGACGTACAGGAAACCAGGCGTGATGCAGGTAAGAAGCTGGTTGATGAGTACTATGGCAATGACGATTGTGTGCTCTACCACGATTTTCGAGAATTACTCGATCGCGACGATATCGACACGGTGATGGTTGCCACAGGAGATCGCTGGCATGCTCCAGCTTCCATCATGGCGGCCGAGGCAGGCAAGGACGTCTACAGCGAAAAACCCTGCGGGTTGACGATTGCGAAGTGTCAACAGCTTGCTGAAGCCATGGAAAAGAATGGTCGCATCTTCCAGGCAGGTACCCAAAGGCGGAGTGTCCCCAATTATCAGCAGGCAATTGAACTCGCCCACTCTGGAAGGCTCGGCAAACTGCACACTCTCTACGCCGCTGTATACCAACCTGTCATTGGGACCGCCTGGTTGCCACGTGAGCCGACCCCTCCGCCGGATACCTGCGACTGGAACCTTTGGCTCGGCCCGGCACCGTGGCGACCCTACAACAAGAGGTATGTCCAGGGCCGCTGGCGCGGCTGTTGGGACTTCGATTCCGGTGCCAGGCTGCTCGACTGGGGGGCCCACACCGTCGACCTTTGCCAGTGGGCCAATCAGGCAGATGACACCATGCCCATCGAGTACGTTCCCAGCAATGAGAACATTACCTGCCGTTATGCAAATGGCGTGAAGTTGATTTTGGATTTTCTTTCTGCTCCTCAGGGCGAGCGACCCGGTTGGGTACAAGACGTCGGCACTTGCCCGGTGCGTTTCGTTGGCGACGAAGGATCGGTCGAAACGGGAGATCTCGGTGCTATGGTTGCTTCACCTGAGGCTCTCGCGAAGGAGGCCCAATCCTTCCCTCGATACCACCGACGTGGGTTGGACGTGGCTACACACGCTCAAAATTTCTTTGACTGCGTCAAGTCTCGCCGTCAGACCGTAACGAATCCTGCGGTCATGCGGCGCTCGCATATAGCTTGCCATGCAGCTGCCCTTTCCTGGGTCCTGGGGCGAACATTGAGGCTCGACCCCGCAACCGAGACTTTTGTGGACGACCCTGAGGCGAACAGCCTGCGATCGCGTCCTGAGCGAGATCCCTGGAGCGTGTAGCCTGCGAAAAGAAAGGAAAACAACCTGATAGGAGGAAGCTCGACTTTGCTGTACATCTTCCCCTTGAGTTGACACTTAGTCGAGTGACCCCGGGAGGTAGGCGCAAGTGGCTATCGTTGCGATTCTTGGCGCCCTTGATACCAAGGGCGTAGAAATCCAATTCCTCCAGCGACAGATCGAAAATCGCGGCCATCAAACCCTGGTCGTCGACCTGGGCATTTTGAAGGATCCTCCCTTTGAACCCGATGTCTCCCGGGAACAAGTGGCCCAGAGTGCGGGTGAGGATGTCCGCGAGCTGGCAGCCGGCGGCGACCGTGGACGGGCTGTGGAGGTGATGGCTCAGGGAGCGGCCAATACTGCTCAGCAACTGCACGCCGACGGGGCTTTCGATGCGCTGATAGGGATGGGCGGAACTGCCGGCACGGCCATGGTTACGGCAGCCATGCGGGTTTTGCCTCTTGGAATACCTAAAGTAATGATCTCAACCGTGGCTGGTGGCGATGTAAGCGGCTTTGTCGGGGTGAAGGATGTCGCGATGATCCCGTCCATCGTCGATATCAGCGGGCTGAATCGGATCAGTCGCCAGGTCATAGCCCAGGCGGCAGGCGCAGTCTGCGGAATGGTTGAGACGATGATTGAGAAGCAGCAGGACAAACCTCTCATCGCTGCCTCCATGTTTGGAAATACGACAGATTGTGTGGAAGCGGCACGGGCTCGGCTCGAGGAAGCCGGCTACGAGGTGCTCGTCTTCCACGCCACAGGCACCGGTGGACAGACGATGGAGAGCCTGGTCGAGGCGAGTTATATTCAGGGTGTCCTGGACGTCACAACCACGGAGTGGGCCGATGAAGTCGTGGGGGGTGTTCTCAGTGCCGGGCCCTCCCGTCTCGAAGCAGCGGCACGCACCGGGACTCCCGCAGTGGTTGCACCGGGTTGCCTCGACATGGTGAATTTCTGGGCACCCGATTCGGTTCCGGAGAAGTTCGCTGGACGACGCTTTTACCCCCATAATCCCAACGTCACGCTGATGCGGACCACCCCCGAAGAAAATACGAAAATCGGTCGAGTCTTTGCCGAAAAGTTGAATCTTTCGACGGGTCCGGTTGCCGTCTATATACCCCAAAGAGGCCTTTCCGTTATTTCGGCACCCGGCGGTCCATTTCACTGGCCAGGGGCAGACGATGCCTTGTTCAGTGCGATCAAAAGCAACCTGCGCCCCGACATTGCGGTGTATGAGATGGATGTCAATATCAATGACCCGACTTTTGCGGAGGCGATGACGCAGGGTTTACTCAAAATGCTGGAGTAAGGAGAGTACTTCCCATGGCCAATGACCGTCCCAGGTTATCTCGAAAAGCAATCCTCAAACGACTTGAAGAACAGGTCTCGAGCGGAATCCCGATTGTCGGTGCTGGTGCGGGCACAGGAATCTCCGCAAAATGTGCCCAGGCGGGTGGGGCTGACCTGATTGTCATTTACAACTCAGGTAGATTTCGCATGGCTGGACACGGATCCCTGTCGGGCCTGATGCCCTATGGCGACGCCAATTCTATCGTCGTGGAAATGGCCCGTGAGGTCCTGCCGGTCACCACCATCCCGGTATTGGCCGGGGTATGCGGCACCGACCCTTTTCGACTGATGCATATCTTTCTGGGCGAGCTGCGGGCCCTGGGCTTCCTCGGGGTTCAGAATTTCCCAACGGTGGGTTTGATCGATGGAGTTTTTCGCCAGAACCTGGAAGAAACCGGTATGAGTTACTCGCAAGAAATCGAAATGATCGGGTTGGCCCATGAGCTCGATCTCCTGACTACTCCCTATGTCTTCACGGTGGAGGAAGGAGTGGAGATGACAAGAGTCGGGGCGGATGTGCTGGTAGCTCACATGGGTCTGACCACGAAGGGGACGATTGGCGCCAAGACGGCGAAGACGCTGGATCAATGCGTGAGCGAGATTCAGGCGATTCACGATGCGGCCAAAGAAGTGCGCGACGACGTCCTGGTCATCTGCCACGGAGGACCGGTGAGTGAACCACAGGATGTGGATTACGTTCTCAAGAGAACTCGAGGTGTGGTGGGTTTCTTCGGTGCCAGCAGTATCGAGCGCCTGCCCACGGAGCGAGCCATTACCGCGCGCGTCAGCGAGTTTAAGAAAGTCGACCTGGAAGCGGTCTAAGAAAGGGCTCAGTCGGGCTAGCTAGGCGAGAATCTCCTTGACGACTCGGGCAGGAAATTCATCGGTCAGCCGTTCACTTCGTCCCTCGCGATGGTAGACGAGATCTCGGTAATTCATGCCCAGCTGGTGGAGAATGGTTGCATGGAAATCGTGAACGCTGACCTTGTTCTCAACTGCCTTATAGCCGATGTCGTCCGTGGCACCGTAGACAGTCCCCCCTTTGACACCGCCTCCTGCCATCCATACGGTGAAACCGGCAGGGCCGTGATCGCGACCCATCCCCTTTCCGGGTCTGGCCTGAGAGAGCGGCAGCCGTCCGAACTCGCCTCCCCAGATGACCAGGGTGCTGTCCAACAGACCTCGCTGCTTGAGGTCTTTTAGAAGTGCGGCCACCGGCTTGTCCGTCTTGGAGCAGCAGTAATTCAGATCCTTCTCCAGATCGGAGTGGGTATCCCAGATCTGGCCCTCAATGTAGATTTGAACCATGCGGACTCCGCGCTCCACCAGGCGCCGAGCCATCAGGCAGCGTCGCCCGTAGGATGCACTGACCTCATCGTTGATCCCGTACATTTCCCGAGTGGCTTCGCTCTCCTGCGAGACGTCCAGCGCGTCCGTGGCCGAGATCTGCATCCGAGCGGCCAGCTCGTAGTTGGAGATGCGGGCATCCAGGTCCGGATACCCGGATCTGGCATCGCGATGAGCCGCATCGAGTTTTTTCAGTAGCGACCGTGAGAGCTCGACGATGGGATCGGGCCACTCCTCCCCAGGCCTGAGATTGAGCAGGGGAGAACCCTCAGATCGGACTCGGGTGCCCTGATACAGGGGAGGGAGCCAACCCGCCTGCCAGTTCAGTATGTGGTTGACGGGAAACCCTTTCGGGTCATCGAGCACGACGTAAGCGGGCAGGTTTTCGTTCTCGCTGCCCAGTGCATACGTGACCCAGGCCCCCAGGGAAGGACGGCCCGCCAGCATGCGTCCCGATTGCATGATGAAGATGCCCGGCTCATGGTTGAAGTTGGTGGTAAACATGGACCGGATCAAGGCGATGTCATCGACTTGCCGGGCCAGATGCGGCATAACCTCGGAAATCTCGATTCCGGATTCTCCGTACTTGGCGAAGCGAAAAGGAGACGGCATCAATCCCCCGGCCTCGTCGGTGAACTCGATATCGTTGGCCAGATCCCTGCCGGGAGGCCGGCCACTGTACTTTTCCAGCATGGGCTTCGGATCAAACAGATCAACCTGGCTGGGACCACCATTCATGAACAGATGGATTACGGACTTTGCCTGAGGCTCGAAGTGGGGTGCTCGCGGATTCAGGTCATAGACCTTGCGCCCGGTGCTGGCCAGGACCGGGTTGGCCGAAAACAGATCAGCCCCCAGGAGGGAAGCCACCGCCGTTCCGCAGAGACCGTCGCTGATGCGGGAGAAAAAGCTTCGACGGGAGAGGTTTCCGAACTTGCCGACATCTTGGTGATGGGCAGAATCCTGCAGGGGCGACATCGTTTTCTCCTCAATCAATATACAGGAACTCGGCCGAGTTCAGGATGGTATGGCAGAGCG
>CBDAPI010000005.1:0-6386 GCA_965198355.1 Acidobacteriota bacterium | reverse complement strand
GTCCTGACCCGTGTTCTGCCCCAGCGAGACGGGCGAAACCCACACACATGGTCTATCTTACTCAGAAAACGGCACTTGTGCTGTGGGTTTGTTTTGTGTAATGCTCTGCAACTATTGTGCAAGTCATTTCATATCAATCACTTGAGTAACACTAAAGTTGACATCTCCACCTGATATCATGAGAATAGTGCAAGTCAGTATAGGAGACGCACACCGTCCGGGGGAAAGCACGATGAAATCTAGATTCTTGGTTCTGGCGACTGTAATAGGGTTGCTGAGCGGACCGGCCCTTGCAGATCAGGTCGGTTTCACCGTTGTCGGTACTTTGCACGATCTTCTCACTTCGGATAATTCTCTGGATAACAACCCCTTCGAATTGTCGATCGCCATCGATCTGGATGCTGCCGACCTCGATTCTAGTTCGTCTGTCGCGAGATATGCACTTGATGCAGGAAGTCTAACAATCGGCGGTGAAGCCTACGACCCTTCTCCGAACTTGTTCATCGAGGTTATCAACAACGCCCTGGGAGTTTTCGATATCAGTATCATCGGCCAGTTTGAGGTTCCCAATGCCTCAAGTCTCTTCTCCTTTGGTTTTTCCTACATAGGCGCCTTTATCGGAACGAGTCCCTGGGAATTGGACCTGGCTGCCGGGATTTTCACTGGTGGCATCACCCAGTGGAATGGACTTCTCGGCGCCCACTACATCGAGGACTATAATGCAGTGAAGACCTATGTGCCCCAGAATACAACCCCCGTTCCCGAACCGTCTACCCTAACTCTCCTTGGGGCAGGATTGCTAGGCTTGGGATTCGTTCGCAGGCGAACGTCATAGATTCCTTCGGTTTAGTAAATCCTAAAATTCGAAGCACCAATAATCCGGAACAAGTCTGAAACGGTCAAACTCCACAACGCCGAAAACCCGCTAGTACTCCCCCTGACTGCAGATGCCCTGCCCAGATGACTTGCCCAGACCGCCCGGCAGGGTCCGGTCGGATCACCGATCGTCCCACTCCCACCTGGGTCAAGGGAAGGGCCGGCAGGCTCCTGCCTGCGGTTCTGACAGGCCAGCAAAAACCCCACAGAGCCGTCGCCTATAGCCCAGGGGCGAGTCGGACAGGAAGACGAAGGCCTCTTCTTCCTCCCTGCGTAGACGGACTTTTCCAATACCTGCGCTCGACTCGTGATTTGAGCTTCACTAGTTCCCTTTAAGTTGTTATCTTGCTACCAGAACCGGGAGGGGGGCTGATCATGAAAGCTGCTCGACTGCATGGATACGAAAGAGACCTGAATGTCGAGCTAAGGCTCGAAGAGGTTTCCGAGCCTACTATCCACTCCCCCGACGAAGTGGTTGTTCGGGTGGGGGCTGCGGGGCTGTGTCGGACCGATCTTCACATCATGGAAGGCATCTGGCAGGAGTCCATGGACCCCGACGCGACTCTGTTGCCTTACATTATGGGGCACGAAAATGCGGGTTGGGTGGAGGCTGTCGGCGGGGGCGTGAAATCCGTGAAGCCTGGTGATGCCGTGATCTGTCACCCCTTGCGCAGCTGCGGGACTTGCGTCGGTTGTCGACAGGGTGAAGATATGTACTGCGAGGATGGAATCTTCCCTGGATTGAGCATGGATGGCGGGTTTGCCGAGTACTTTCTGACCAACGAGCGTGCCCTCATAAAACTTAGGGAGGAGGTCATACCGATGGATGTGGCTCCCATGGCCGATGCCGGGATCACCGCCTACCGGGTGGCCAGGCGAGCCGCCCTCTTGCTCAAGCCAGGCAGTTACTGCGTCATCCTGGGAGTGGGCGGATTGGGACACATCGCCCTGCAGTGCCTGCACGAGCTGTGTGCGACTCGCACCATCGCGGTCGACAGCAGCCAAGTAGCCTTAGAGCTGGCCACTGAACTGGGAGCTCAGCACGCCCTGTCGAGTGGTGACGATGCAGTCGATGCGGTCAGGGAGCTCAGCGGCGGTGGAGCGCACGTCGTGATCGATTTTGTCGGAGAACTGGGAGCCGAACAGCTCTGTTGGCAAATGTTGCGCAAGGGTGGGACTCATTTCATCGTCGGCTATGGCGGCAGAATCGAGGTACCCACGCTGCACATGATCAGCAATGAAATTGCCATCGCCGGCAGCCTGGTCGGAAACTACACGGAACTGGTCGAGCTGATGGAACTCAACGCGGAGGGCCGGGTCCAACTGCGCGCGCAGCACTACCCTTTGGAGAATATCAACGCCGCCATCAATGACTTCAAGAACCGTCAGATCTGTGGCCGGGGTGTGATCGTGCCCTAGTCCGGTGGGACTCCGCGGTCTCGATCCCTGGTTGGAACAGACTTGAGTTTGACATGGAAAGTGGGAAGCAACCCACCGACGGAGCGATTCCGAATCGAGAACTCGTTCTGCAGCGCCTCGATCAGGTACTGGATCCGGAACTCGACGAGTCGATTCTGAAACTGGGCTTCGTGGAATCCATCCGGGCTGACAATGGGCATCTCACCATTGCCATACGGCTTCCGACTTACTTTTGTGCCGCCAACTTTGCCTATCTAATGGCCCAGGACATTCGCCGAGAACTGCTGGCAGTCGAGGGCATCCAGGGAGTCACAGTCAGTTTGCAGTCTGGTCATTTTGCCCATCAGGAGATCGAGGCCGGTGTGAACACCAACAAGTCCTTCTCGGAAGCCTTTCCGGATGAGGCATTGGGAGATCTGGGTCAATTGCGCCAGCTGTTTCTCCGCAAAGGGTATGTGAAACGTCAGGCGATTCTGCTGCGCAGCTTGAGAAAAGCCGGCTGTCCGTTTGAAGAGATCTCCACCCTGGACATCGGGGACCTGTTCTTTGAAGACGGGGCCTGTCGGGTACGTCGAGCGGGTGGTAAGATGTCCTACTTGGGATCGCCGGAAGTCGCCCAGCCCTACCTTGGCCGGCGAGCGGAACTGGGTCTGGATTGTTCAAAGACCTCAGCCCTGATGATGGATCTGCAGGGTAGGCCTATTCCCCTTCAGGAGCTGGAGGAATACTGGATCCGGGCACGTACTCTTCTGGTCTCCCTGGAGGCTAACGGATCTTTGTGTTCCGCTTTGCTCGAATCCCGCAGAGCAGCACGACCAGACGGGTTCAGCGGGGCCGTCGGGTCGAAGGAGCTTGAGCATGTACGAAGAAAACGGTGATCAGATTTTTGTGGTCGACGGGCACATGCACCTGTGGAATGCCAGCCCGGAGAACTGGCGCAACCAGTTCGGTGAAGGTTGGATTCGATGCTTCTACGACTACCATACCGGCCTCAGTCCAGCCGATTATGTTTGGCCCTTCGAAAGGTATTGTCAGTACGGTGAAGAGGCACTCGTCAATGACCTTTTCCTGCAAGGGTATGTTGACATGGGGATCTTCAACTCCACCTATCTCTACGACTTTTACAAAGATGGCTTCAACACACACAAACAGAACCATGTTCTGAAGGAGAAATACCCGGATCGTTTCATTCTTTGCGGATCCTTTGACCCGCGAACGGGAGAAGCCGGCCTCGACGATTTCCGTTGCATGCTGGAAGAGTACCCGATCCAGGGCCTCAAGCTTTACACGGCGGAGTGGCGAAATGAATCGAAGGGCTGGCGTCTGAACGATCCCTGGGCCTACAAATACTTCGAGCTTTGCGAACAATTGGGGATTAAGAATATGCACGTTCATAAAGGCCCTACCGTCTATCCACTCAGCCGTGACGCCTTTGATGTTCACGACGTGGATTATGCTGCGACTGACTTTCCCAATCTGAATTTCATCGTGGAGCATGTGGGCCTGCCGCGGCTGGAAGATTTCTGTTGGATTGCTACGCAGGAAAAGAATGTTTATGCGGGCATGTCCGTGGCTATGCCTTTTGTTCATCCGCGGCCACGCTACTTTGCGGAGATTGTCGCCAATCTCCTCTTCTGGCTGGGTGAGGACAAGATACTTTTCGGCAGTGACTATGCTATCTGGCATCCCAAGTGGCTGATTGAGAAGTTTATGGCCTTCCAACTGCCGGAGGATGTCAGTGAGGAATACGGTGTGGACCTGACTCTGCAGGTCAAGCGCAAAATTCTGGGTGAGAATGCGGCCAGCCTCTATGGGATTGACATCGGCGGTCAACAGGAGAAACTCAGTCGGGACCCCATCGGTGCCAAGCTTGCGCAGAGAGCCCAATAGGAGAAAGGGACAGTCTACTTTTTTCACTCTTCTTTGAAGTTGTTTTTGAGTACGAACAGATCCTAAGGCATGAGCTACTTGAGACGCCTTATCGAGTCGGTGTCGGAAGAGATTTCTTCCGGACGTTTGGGGCAACCCGTGTTCACGCGCCTCAGCTTGATCACTTCTCCCGACCATGGCCATCTGCTTCCCGCAACCGGTGAAGCGGTAGCGGCGGTGGGTGAGATGGTGAGCCAACCAGCACGCTCGCTCTTTGCCGGAGGGAGTGTGGAGAGTGGACACTTGACGGCTCAATTGGATTTTGAGGGAGGACGTAGCGCACTGGTGGTCGTGACCACGCTCAGGGATGAACTGCACCGTGTGGATCTGCTATTGATCGGGAATCATGGCACTCTGCGCCATGAAAACGAGGGGAACACCTTGACACAGCAAATCACGAACGATCAGGGATCGTTCTTTGAAGTCACCGCGGCGGGGCAGCGTGCCGAGGCGGCTTTGCGAGAATCCCTGTCAAGCGGAGAGCCCGTCTCTGTCGCCCGAGGGGCGGATCCATGAAGCAGCATGGAATTCTGCTCGTTGGTGGCGGCCGGACCCATCAGGAAAACTATGCGCGGCAGTTCGCGTCGGACTCCCGCTGCCGGTTGGTGGGTGTAACCGACGAGGACAATGTCAGTTCGTCCCGTGCTCGTTGGAACGATGAACTGGCCCAGCGGCTCGGAGTTCCTCTTCTCGATGACCTGGACTCCTCCCTGCGGCGATCTGATGTTGACGTGGCCAGCGTCTGTGTCGAATTCGAACGACGGGCTCGAGTGGGAGCCCGATGTGCAGCCGCCGGCAAGCATGTGTATCTGGACAAGCCGTTGGCCACTACCAACCAGGAGGCCGAACAACTGGTAAGCGCCATACGGCAAGCTGGAGTCAAGAGCCAGATGTTCAGCATGCTGCGAACGCCTTGGGTTCGACGCGCCAGGGAAATCGTTTCCAGCGGTCGGATCGGGGATCTGCTCGGTCTGCATTGTGACCTCCTGTTTGCCAAGGGAAGGGCTGGAAGCGCCGATCTCGGTAGACCGCGGAAGGAAGCCTATCCACCAGGCCGTTTCACATTCATCGACTCGAAGCGAGAACTTTTCACAACAGGGGTCTACTCGATAGGTTTCATGCGCTGGCTCAGCGGACGAAATGTTCGGCGGGTGTACGCTCAAAACTCCAACTACTTCTTTGAGGAGCACCAGTCGAACAACGTAGAAGACTTTTCGGTGGCCACCCTGGAATTCGAAGGGGGTTTGGTAGGAACGATCACAGGTGGCCGGATCGGATGGCTTAGCCATCCGCTTTCTGGACCGGTGCGCGTCCATCTAATTGGAACTGGCGGCTCCTGGATGATCGACGCCAGTGAGCCACGTCTGGAGATTTCTTGCGACCGCACCCAATGGAGGCCCGGTCCGCCTCATCCCGAGGATCCCATGGGATTTTGGTCAAGCACAGCCGAGGCAATGGGAGGAGTGGACAAATTCCAGTGGAGGGCGTTGAAGAGTCCCGACTCGCCAAGCGATCCCTCCTTCTTCATTGATTGCATCGATCAGGATCGAGAGAGTGATATGAGCGCTGTCGACGGAATGGAGATCCTGAGGGTTCTGCTGACAGCCTATGAATCGGCGGCCGGTGGAAAGCCTGTCGAAGTGACGGGATGAATGGGCAGCATCGCAAATCGCATGCCGCCCGAGATCGAGCCAAAACTGGCAATCAGTACACACTCAATGGCAAGGAGCAATGGCATGGGCAAAGCAGAGATCAACACCGAGGCTGAGAGGTGGCAACGCCGGGATGAGGCGTTTGAATTCGCCTCTCGCTACCTGGTAGCGGGAATGACTACACCCGGTCGTCGGCGAGAAGAACTGGGAAACCGGCCGTTCTTCGTCTCCCGCGGCAGTGGAGCCTATATCTGGGATCTGGAAGGTAGGAGATACATCGACCTCAACTGTGGGCACGGTTCCTCTTTGGTCGGGCACAACCATCCGGCCATCATGGCGGCTCTACAAAAGGGTCTGGAAATGGGAATCTTGTGTGGTCAAGAGACAGTACTTCCCAGTCGAGTGGCCAAGCACCTCGTCGAGATGATTCCCTGTGCCGAGTTGGTGCGTCTCATGTTCACAGGTACTGAGGCCACGGCGCTGGCGGTGCGAGTCGCTCGCGCGTTTACT
>CBDAPI010000004.1:0-45895 GCA_965198355.1 Acidobacteriota bacterium | reverse complement strand
CGTCGTCTGATGGCCAAAATGGGCCTGGCGGTCATCTATCAAAAGCCGCGGACTTCACAGCCTCACCCGGAGAATCGAGTGTATCCGTATCTTCTTCGAGGATTGGCGGTCACCCGGCCCGATCAGGTGTGGTGCACGGATGTCACCTACATCCCGATGCGTCGGGGCTTTTTGTACCTGGTGGCGATCATGGACTGGTACAGCCGCTGGGTTTTGTCCTGGAGGCTGTCGAACACGCTGGAGCCGTCCTTTTGTTGCGAAGCACTCGAGGAAGCGCTCAACAGGTACGATCCCCCGGAGATCTTCAATACAGACCAGGGGAGTCAGTTCACCAGCACGGAGTTCACGGGACTACTCAAAGGGGCCGGGGTGCGTATCTCGATGGACGGGAGAGGCCGCTGGATGGACAACGTCTTCATCGAGCGTCTGTGGCGTTCACTCAAATACGAATGCGTCTATCTGAACGCTTTCGAAACCGGGTCGGAAGCCCGTCAAGGGATCGGCCATTGGATCGACCTATACAACAGCGAGAGACCTCACTCGGCGCACGCTGGGGCGACGCCGGAGGAGGTGTACACTGGCTTGAAAAAACATTCTGAGAGGGACCTTGCCCTCAGGCTCGCCCCCTCTCAGAATTTCCCTTACTGGCGGCAACAAGAACTGCGGAGTCCACCTTAGAAATGCCGCCAAGTGGTCCAACCGATGGGGTCCACCTCTGTTCCGATAGAGTAAGAGTCGGACGAGATCGCTTGCGAAGCGCAAGAGATTCGTGCTTCCACTTCTCATCAAACGCTTCAGATTTTGCACAGTGGCGGTCATCAAGACTTGGACGGAAACTTTTTCAATCCCCCGTTGTTGAGCTCGGCGCAGCCCGTGAAAATTCTTGCCCTCGGCGACCACCCATTCCGCAGTGGTTTTCCGTTGCTTAGCGACCTGTTGACCGGCCTCTGTTCGGAGCTGTTCGTGCCCCCACTCGATAGCCTCTTCATAAGGAGAGCGAAGAATCGTCTTGACGCTCCTGGGGGTGGAACAGGCCAGGCGCAGAGAACATCCCTCACAATCTGATTTCAGGGGTCGGTAGTGGTAACGATCCCAGTGGGCGTCGTAAGCTCTCCTCTTCAGCTTCTTTCCTTCTGGGCACCGGTAGACATCCTTCTCAGCATCATATTCAAAGTCAGCTGGTGAGAGTCTTCCCGGTTTGGGTTTTTGAGTATGGGAGGAGCACCGCGGAATGATGGCCACGATGCCTCGTCGTCTCAGTTCCTCATAGATTGGGGCCACTCCATAGTGGCTATCGGCGCAGAAAAACTTGGGGCTGACTGGTTGCCGATCTAATAATCGAACCACCTGCGTGGAATCCTCAATAGCAGCCGGCGTGACTCCGACAGCAGTGATGATGCGCTGCCTCCCATCAACGGTGAAGTGACTCTTGTAGGCCAACTTCGTCTTCATGCGGAGGCGTGTGACCACCGAGGCATCCGGGTCTGTGGTTGTTTTTGGGATGTACATCATCTGTGTGCGTCCTCCTTCCGACCAGGAGAGGTAGTACCGTCGATGTCGGTGATCGCTGCGGGCGCAGCGGCAGGCAGCTTTGCCGCAGCGACTCTGCAAGGTGACCAGACTTCCCCGGACAATCTGGCGGGCCAGTTCAGTTATGGAATCGAGAAGAGTGTATGGACTGATTTGTTCTTTCACAAATCAGATTGTAAGCGGCTAGCCTGACAGTTCGGCAACAGGCTCAACAGTTGCTTAACCCGAATACAGCGGTGCGATCCCGGAAACCATCCAAAGTAACTCCACCCACCTACGGCAGATCCTCCTCAACCTGGTCGGCAACGCGATCAAGTTCACCGAGATCGGATCCGTCCGTCTCGTCACCCGCGTTGTGGGTGACGGCGACGAACCCTCTCTGCAATTCGATGTGATTGATACGGGACCCGGAGTGACCGAGGAAGCCCTGCTGTTTCAGCAGTTCATGCAGACCGACAACTCAAGCACGCGGAAATCCGGTGGAACGGGTCTCGGCCTGACCATCAGCAAGGGGTTCGCCGAGTTGCTCGGCGGCGACGTAACCGTGGCCGCGACCGAGGTGGGGGTCGGAAGCACCTTCCGCCTTACTGTGGCCACCGGGCCGCTCGTCGAGGTGAGTATGCTCGAGGAGCCCGGGTCGACGACCGTGGTGGCCAAACCCGTCGTAGTCGCGAAGGTTCCCCAAAATGGCCTGCAAGGGTGCCGCATCCTGCTGGCCGAGGACGGCCCGGACAACCAGCGGCTCATCTCGTTTGTGTTGACTAAGGCGGGAGCGGAAGTGATGATCGAGGAGAACGGCCAGCTCGCGCTCGACGCCGCGCTGGCGGCTGGTGGCGAGGGCAACCCGTTCGATGTCATCCTGATGGATATGCAGATGCCGGTGATGGACGGCTACGAGGCAGCCCTTCGTCTTTTCTCGCAAGGATGCGACACTCCGATCATCGCCCTGACTGCTCATGCCATGTCTGGCGATCGCCAGAAATGTCTGGCGGCCGGCTGCAGCGACTACGCCACGAAGCCAATCGACCGGGTGAAGCTGATCTCCATGATCCAAACACATTACGAAAGGAGATGCTGACATGCTAACGGACGACAATGGATCCGGTGCCCTGGTTAGCGAACTGGCCGACGATGACCTGCTCGAACTGGTCGAGATGTTCGTCGCCGAGTTGCCGGACCGGATTGCGGCGATCGAAAAGGCGCTCGACCAGCACGACCTGGCGACACTCGCGACGCTAGTCCATCAACTGAAAGGTTCTGCGGGAGGCTACGGCTTTCCATCCATCACGGCCGCGGCCGCGGAAATTCAGCCGGATGCGAAGGCCGGCGAAGACCTGGAAACGCTCAAGCATCAGATCCGCGCGCTCGTGGCTCTGTGTCGCCGGGCAAGAGCCAGCGCCGCAACAGGTTGGCCATGAAGAACGCGCCTTTCGAAAAGATCAAGAAGGCGGGTAAACCGTCGTCACCGAGTGGCGTCGCTTCGGAGCTCATGAGCCTGGTCGATGGCGACGCACCCTCTCTGCAAGAGGCGCATACTCGCGCACCCCGGACGCAACAGCGCATCTTGCTGGTGGATGACGATCCATCCACGCTGAGACTGCTCACCAAGTACCTGGATGACGGGGGCTATGAAGTGCTGACGGCTGCAAACGGTGTCGAGGCTCTTCGAATCATCCTCTCCAAAGAATGCCCGCTTGTGATCACCGACTGGATGATGCCCGAAATGGACGGGCTCGACCTTTGCCGTGCGATACGCTCGTCGGAGGACGTCGGTTTCGCTTACGTTCTCATTCTTACAGCGCACACCGACGAACAAAGCCTGGCAAACGCTTTTGACGCCGGAGCGGATGATTTTCTGAGGAAGCCTTGCCAGAAGAGTGAGTTGCTGGCACGGCTGCAAGCGGGGGTGAGGGCTTTGACTGCCGAAGCGAAAGTAGCATCGCAGCAGCAAGCGGCCCAGAAGACTAACACAGAGTTGGCAACGCTGAACGACAAGCTTCAGCTGATGGCGACGACCGACGAACTTACCGGCCTGCATAACCGCCGCGAGGCCATCCACCGTTTGGATGAGTATTGGGCGTCGGCTGATCGAGAAGCTCGACCACTTGCGTGTATGCTGCTGGACATCGATCACTTCAAGCGATGCAACGACACGTACGGCCATGAGGCGGGTGACGCCGTGCTGCGGGACACTGCTCGTGTGCTCGAGCGATTCGCCCGTGCGGGTGAGACTGTGTTTCGGATTGGGGGCGAGGAGTTTGTTGTGCTTTGTCCCGGCGCCACGGCAGAGATGGCGGCACAGGGGGCCGAGCGGTTGCGTGCTGCGGTCGAGGCGAACCGAACCAAACGGGGCGAGATGTCGCTGGGCGTCACGATCAGCGTGGGTGTGTCCGAGCGGGATCACCGGACCGTCAAACCGGAGGACCTGCTGAGGCTGGCCGACGGAGCGCTGTACGAGGCAAAGCTGAGCGGCCGAAACCGGGTCTGCGTTATTGGAACCAGTGGACCAGTGGTCTCACAGCCTCCCCAGCACGAGCCTGAGGACGTGACTGGAGACGATCGCGGAATTGTGCTCGTGGTTGACGACGATCCGAGCTTCCGACGCCTGGCTCGCAAGCTCCTCGAAGGGGATGGGTTTGAAGTCCACGAGGCCTGCGACGGCTATGAGGCGCTGACCGAAGCACCGAAGATTCACCCGGACGTCATCCTGATGGACGCGGTCATGCCGAATCTTGATGGCTTCGAATGCACACGAAAACTGAGTGCGGATCCGTCCACGTGTGAGATCCCGGTCATCATGGTCAGCAGCAGGCAAACGGACGAGAAGCACTTGGAGGCCGGCCTTGATGCCGGAGCCAAGGAGTACATCACAAAGCCTCTCCGGCATGGGGAATTCGTTCTTCGCGTTCGAGCACTGACGAAGCTTTCCTGCGCAAGAAAAGAGCTTGTGGAGAGCAACCGTGTACGCGGTGAACAGGCACGCTCAATGGGTATTCTCTTCGATCTTTCTCGTTCGCTTTGCGCTGATGAAAGCCGAGACTCTATTGTTGCACACGCTGCGACCGCGACCGCGGAGCTCATGAACAGCCGTCGCGTGTCTGTCATGCTCCCCGACGATACGGGGCAGAACCTGTTTGTCGCAAGGGAGATTGGAATCGACGATGAAGTAGCGGCAAAGATTCGGGTGCCTTTGGGAAGCGCTATCGCCGGGAAGGTTTTTGCATCAGGCGATCAAGCGGTGCTCAATTCTCACAGTGAAGCCGTCGGCAGCAACAGTCGCTATGAATCCGACTTTTTTGCCAGTGTCCCGCTGGTTTCCAAGGCACTAGCCGTCCCCAGCAAAGTGGTCGGCATTCTAAACGTTACGGAACGACACGGCGGGCGACCATTCGAGGCGCACGAAATCGGATACCTCGATCTCGTTTGCAGCATGACCGCAGCAGCCTTGGAACAGCTCCAGTCTGGACGAGCGCGAGAACACGCTCATGCCGCTATTGTCATCGGCCTGGCCAAGTTAGCGGAGCATCGCGATTCTGACACGGGCAAGCACCTCGAACGCGTAACGCAAATCGCGCTACTGATTGCCAAGGATCTTCGGAAATCATCGCAATACGCAGCAGAGATCGACGATGCCTTTCTTGAGCACCTAGAGCAGGCCGTGCCGCTTCACGACCTCGGCAAGGTGGCGGTTCCGGATGCGATAATGCTCAAGCCCGGCCGCTTGAATAAGGCCGAATTTGCGGTCATGAAGCGACACACAATTGTAGGCGCTAACGCAATCCAAACAGTGATCAACGAGGCGCCCGAAGTAGGTTTCCTGCCGATGGCTCACGACATCGCCTACGGCCATCACGAATGGTTTGACGGAAGCGGCTACCCGCAAGGGCTGAAGGAAGATCAGATACCGTTGCCGGCGCGCCTCGCCGCAGTAGCTGACGTTTACGATGCTCTGACGACAATAAGGCCCTACAGAGAGGCATTACCCTGCGAGAAAGCAGTCGAAATCATTCGCGAATCCTCTGCTTCGCACTTCGATCCCGTGGTGGTCGCTGCGTTCCTGCACGTAGAGAAGGAATGCGCTGATCTGTTGGCACAGCTCGAGGACGGGGATGGTGACTCACACGAGGCGGAACCGGGGCGCTTGAAACTTGACAACCTTAACCCCTAATACTACGATGATGTGCCCTTAACGCGGGGTGGAGCAGTCTGGTAGCTCGTTGGGCTCATAACCCAAAGGTCGGGGGTTCAAATCCCCCCCCCGCAACCAACCTTAAATCAATAAGTTCCAAAGATATTTTGGTCGAGAAAGAAAGCCAACAACCCCCGTTTTTTAATGATTTTTTAATCCTTTTCGAGTTCACGGCAACGACATCAAGTACCAATCGGAAGCGGGGGGTTTGGGATGGCCGGAGCATGCGTGTGTTCCGTAGGGCTTGGGGTGATACATGGTCACTCATCGTCAGCCATCGGAAGAGGTCCGTTTTTTGGTTTTCTTTGTTTCCTCTCGGGTTTCTTCTGGGGTTTCTCTTCCTCGAGGAAGAGACAGTGAAGGACGAGGCTGTCATTCTGATCCTATTTACCATCGCACCGTTCGTAGCAGCCGCAATCGTGGTGTTCCTCTGGAACCTGTGGCTTGCTCCGTACAAGCTGATGGGAGATAAGCTTGATGAGATTGCGTCCCATATCCATTCACTAGGTACAGTCGCTAAAGCACCTGAAGCACCAGACTTGGAGCGATGGAAGTACGTTACTTCCTTGAAGCTGTATCAGGTTGCGGAACTTTGCGCCGGTGTTTCTCCAAGCGAATTTCCAATTGTAAGGTCTAACGACGCCTCAAGGGCCATATATAGCGAGCTGGAAGCGGCACTTAGATCAGACGACTTAAAGGGAAGTGACGGACCTAAGTGGGCAAACGAATACACTCGAATCAAGCGTAAGGATTTGCAGAAGTATTTTTCAGGGCGTGACGATTGCCCTGAGTTTCTCAAGGAGTAAGTGGATATGCTAGGCCACCAGCTCCCGATAGGTCAGGACTTCGGTGTTCAGAATGCGACGCAATGTGTCGGGGAAGATATTCGGATTATTCCGGTTGTTGAAACGCCACTCCAGTTCTTCCAGGTAACGATCAAGATGCTTCCGGCTCATCTTGTGGAAGGTGCCGACAATCGAGCGTTTGAACAGGCTCCATACTCCCTCGATACCGTTGGTGTGGACCTCGCCAACAACCCATTGCTCCGAGGAGTGGCTCACGGTCTTGTGTATGGTGTCGTGATCTCCAATCCCCATGTAGGACTTCAATTCATCGGTGTAAATGGCCTCAGCCTCATCCTTGACGGTTCTACGAATGAAATCGTGAAGGGTTCCCCTCCTGATATTAGGGATGCGCTCGACACGGATTTGACCGCTGTCCCGCTGGATGGCTCCGGCCACCCAGGTCTTGCCTTCCTTGCTTCCCGATCCGACATTGCGCCTCTTTCCACCTACCAGCGTTTCATCCACTTCCACGATACCGAGCAGGGTGGGTCCAACAAAGGGATCGTTGCCCATGGCCTTGCGGATGCGGTGGCACAAGTGCCAAGCCGTCCGGTAGGTGGTGCCGATGGTGCGCCTCAGTTGGTTGGCCGAAATACCCTTCTTAGATTCGCACATGAGGTAGATCGCCAAGAACCACTTTCGGAGAGGAAGGTGCGAATCATGCATGATGGTGCCGGAGGTTACGGAGAACTGGTAGCGGCATGACTTGCACTGGAACAGGACACCGCCAGGAAGCTCGGAAGCTCCGAGTACGCCGCAACGGGTGCAGACTACGCCGTGGGGCCAGCGGATTTTCTCTAGGGCCTCTCGGCATTTTTCGTCGTTGTTGTACTTGTCCATAATGGTGAGAAGATCCATGACTCAATCTCCAAGAAAAAAGAAGTTACCCAAGAACATCTCCGACAAAACCGGCCACGAACTCATGGAACTGGTATTCGGGAAACGTGCCATGAAAGCGATTGATGCCAAGGTTTCCGAGCTGTCGGAAAACAAACCTAAGTCGAAGATAAAGAAAGGGTAACCTATTTCATTTGATTAGTCAAGGGCATAATCAACGAACGTCTGATATCGATCGAGCAAATGTGACCCACTTTAACCCGTTTTGATAACGCAATAATGACCCGGGCGTTTTTCCTTTCAACGTCTCTAAGTATTTAAGCGAGAGGCGTTTGAAAGAAAAAAATCTTTTTAAGGGCGGGTCATATTTACGTGATCACGATGGGACACTTTTCCTTGATCATTCACACCTTCACCAGTTCGGAGTTGAATGCACTCTCTGCAGTCTTGGGCATGGTTGTCGATTTTCGGCTATCCCGTCATAGCAGACAAGACTCAAGCCTGCCCTCTCTGGACCTCTACCCCTTGATCTCGGGCCGATGTATACCCCTACTCAGTTGTATGCGGTCTTCCTCGTTGAAACCTGGAAGCTCATCGTCCCAGCCCAGCCGGACTCGGGCCGCTCCGCCTCGAGAAAACTTCCTTCAGGATCTGGTTGTCCAGCGACACATCCGCCACCCGCTTCTTCAGTCGGCGATTCTCCTGCTCAAGCTGCTTCAACTCGCTTACCTCAAACCTTCCCTACTTACTCTTCCAGCGGTAAACCGTCTGCTCACAGAGCCCGTACTTGCGGCCCACCTCCGCCGCCAGCATCCCTCCCTCGGCCTCCTTCAAGATCCGGATGATCTGATCCTCCCTGTACCATTTCCGTTTCATGGTCTTTCCTTCCTAGCTTCTACCTGAGCCAGGACATCGCTCATTCAAATCGATCCAGTTTTGGGGGAGGGCAGCGGTACACCAAAGTCAGCGGACGTTTCCGCTCCAAGGGTCACGACTGCTGTGGCCATGAAAGCTCCATAATCTTGGCTGGGAACAGGTTCTCTTATCAGTTCTCAGGACACTGGAGTTTGTGGGCTATTGGCAGGAACTGGGTCATTAATTTGCTGTATTCGGCATAGTAAGTGTGCCAGTCAGCACCTTCGTACTCTTCCATCTTGTCCTGAATATGGCTTTCCAGGGCTTTTGAGCAGACGGCATCCGCGACTATTTCAGCCATCAACAGCCTGAAGTGTTGCGACTCCTGGCCCGACCAGTTCGTTTCTGCTGACCCCAGATACCGTCTGACTGAGGGATGCCTTGTTGCGATCAGGAGTACGTTTTGCCTCCACATGGACCTCTGGTTCGTAAAATCATCGTCCTTGAGCTGAATCTGAATATTGGCACCCAGTGGCTCAATAAAGCTGATCTCTGCTGACGCTTGATCACCATTGAGACGCGCACGGAGTTTACCGAATCCCCCAGATCCATCGGATTTGACAACGAAATTGGCAACTGCCACTTCGAGTTGGGGATTCGGAATTATTGGGGCCTCTCTGGGTACCCTGAAGTTGTCCGAAGTGCACTCCAACTGAAGCACAGCTGTCCGGGGAACGGCGCTCAGTGGCGCAAGAACCTTTATCTTCTTGCGATGGGAACCAGGTTTGACCGTGTATCGCTTTCTCCCAAAACGCAGGCTGTCTATTTCGCGATACATGTCCGCTGCGCTCCGCAAGACCTCGATGGCGTTCTCGGCGTATATCGAACCTACACTCACACTCAGACCGGTTGCCGGAGTCCCCGTTACCGCTTTGACCGGCCATCGTGCCTGAAGAACACCATCGTGACCAGGATGGGGCTCAAGATCGGAGAAGGTCTGGGTACATACAATATCAGGCGACATACAATCAAGCCGTAAAGTGGTTCCGGCTGTAAGCTCAGGGAAGACCTCCTGGCGAACATTCAACCAAAATTCACGGCAGTTGCCACAGATCATCTGGCAAAATGGCGGATTCAATAGATATCCATGCTTGCGGAAATAACTGCCCACCTGCCTTTTCGACGGATGGCGGAAGGTCTCGTCATCTTCCTCGAAATCCTGCAAAAACTTTGCGGCAGCTTTCGAAAGGGCGTCCAGCCGTTTCCTAGTTGCTCGAGATTCAACTTGTGATCGCTTGTTTTCCTGAAGCCGCCGCTCCTCTTCAACCAAAGGCCGCAACCGACGAAGAGCCTGGTCAAAAAGACATTGAACGAAAGGATGATCCCTCGTTAAGCCCTTCTGCCTGGAGGGATCTATAATCGGCCTGGGGTTAGACTCCAATGCCGGCAGCTTCGCCTCATGACGAGCATCAAAAGCTTCCATCAGATCGTCAATATGATCGCAGACGAGTTTCCCAAAGAAACACTGCGCATGGGGATCACGTTCCAGATTCTTCTCAAAGAACGTCGCCTCATGAATCGCGTGCCGTGATTTAATCAAAATTCCATTTAGCCTGAAGGCTCCCTTACCATCATTACCGGATTGGGACATTCTTTTGATTGTCAATTTCGCTTTTGCCCCAGGGTAATCCGGTATATCAAAAGATTTCTTAACCCGTGTAACACCCTGAATTTTCGGAGCCGTAATCACATCTTCGCGTCCTTGATTCAAGTCCCGCACGACAACACGACGTCGTGGGTCCGTGAGGACGTCTCGCAGACTCACCCGCTTTGACAACTGCTTGCAAAACTTTTCATGATGCGGAATCGGAGTATTTTCAACTGCTATTTTCACCAAGAAGCCAGTTCCTCTCGAAATTCCAATTTTCTGCCTGATTCTCCGCGTCACACTTTGGGAGGGATATCGATGATAATCCATGAACTGATCTATTTCACACCTGTGGAACCGACCGTCCTCCGCGATGGATCGGAACGAAACGTTGCCAAGAGCTGCAACGTCTTTGGCGCCGCGGGAACTTGTGCCACGTACCTGATACCCCTCTTCCATGCCGCTCACTCGCCCACCAAGCACCAGCAATTTCTCAGCCATGAGCTCCGTCGTCATTCCGTCAGCAAAATCTCTGACGAAAAGTAAGCTGTTCTTGCCCTTCTTTCTCTTTACCTCGATTTCAATAATTCCGGTTTCTTTGAGAAGTCCATCCTGGTCAAGGTGCTGATATCTGTCGTCGGAATTCGTAACCAGTTCCACTACGGCGTCGTAGATATCCCTGACAGCCATCGTTGCCGCCTGTTTCAGATAGCGTCTTGTCGTTTTCAAGGGTTCTGTAGTAGTCGCCATGATGGATCTCCTTTGTTGTCTAACGCTGATCCAGGTAAGCTTGATTACATTTTTCTATAAACTTCATGACTTTCTCCTGATCTGCCGCGTGAGCCTTTCGAAGAACACTTTCAAAACGCTCTTCCCAGACCGCGGGGTCTGCATCGACGCGGCATCGGAAAAGTTCTGCAAGGTCTCCAATAGAGGGAAAGAAATCTGAATTGTCGAGGAATTCCTCAAACAGGCGATGCTGTTTTACGCGGCCCAATTGCCTCAGTACCTTCTGCCGATGTTCCTTCGACTGTCCCGAATCAGCCAGTTCCTGAAGTGCAGGAAGATTTTTCTTGATCCACTCGATGCCTGCATAAGTTAAAGTCCAGCCATCGGGCGTTGGACGACGCTTGGTTTTCGCATAAAGCCCGTGTTTTTGGCCCGTTCGACCTTCCACTAAGGCGAAATACTTCTCTTTCCGTGCATCTGTCAACGCTACCCTTACAATGTCCTTGTCCGGAAACTGCGGATGTTTAACCCATGAGAACGATCCGGAAAACAGGGCATGGCATTTGATGGCAATATCTTCAGTGTGAACCTTCTCGGATTCCCCTCCCAGAAGCCACAACGCATAGACAACCAGTTCCCGATTTGGAAATTCTTGGAGCATGACCTTTAGTAAACGCGATTCAGCCTCTGATCTCTCCCTCGTATTCGGCCCAAACTTTTATCGAATTGTCTTCCAACTGTTCTGACCAGCGATATCCCTCTCGGCCAACCCGCTGGATGCAATCACGATCTTGCAGAAGACCAAGAACGGTGTAAATCTGATAGCTGGGAATATGTTCGGAGCTATGGTTTGTCACTCGTTCAATGATTTCCTCTGCCGTAACAAGTCCGTTCCCTATTTGAGATAGGGCAACCATGGCTATAATCGTTTGTTCGAATACTGTTTTGGGGGCCTTGTGGGTGTATTCTCTCTTCTTTTTCTTGGACCAACCAATACGCATGAGTGTTCCATTGCGTACCTCGAACCTCGGATAGGCTGATTTCAAACTCCGGCGCTTCTTGGTGGTGCGTGTGGAAGGCTGCGGAACTTGGGATTCCTCCTCTGGCGGTGTGCCTTTGACTCGTTTTCGGAGCCTGTCCATCTCTAGCGCGGCTAGTCGGGCGACATCGACACTGTGATAGTCGCCTTCTGTAGCTGCTTCAGCGATCACCTCTCGTAGGTTGCGTTCGGCCTGATCCAGAATAGTTATGATTTGATTCTCGGAGTCGAGCATTGTTCCATAATAGAGAAAGGTTTACTGTCAAGTCAACCTCTATTTTCGGTATATACTAATAAGAAGATCGCCTATTGTGCATAAGTCGCTTAATGTCAACAATTTGGTCAACAACATATTCTTACAACGAGCCATTTGAGGCTGACCTTACCGAGCTACCATCAGAAGGTGTGTAAATAGCATAGGCGGTGAGTATCCTTCCGGGTTGATTTAAAACCCAGGGCCGAAAGGCCCGCAACGGAAGGAGTACACACCGCATGAGCAAGCAGAACATTGAGGAAAGTGTCGAGTCAAGAGTTTGTTTCGAGGAGCTGGAAGATTGGGTGCGGGAGAAGATCCAAGGCTGGGTTCAAGAGCTGCTGGAGGAGGAAGTCACGGAGTTATTAGGGCGGCGTAAGAGTGAGCGGCGAAGGGCCGTGGACGCTCCGTCGGGCTATGGCAATGGATATGGGAAGCCGAGGCATCTGACGCTGAGCTCGGGGACGATCCAGGTTCGAAGGCCTCGAGTGCGGGATCTAGAGGAACACTTTGAAAGTCGGGTGTTGCCCCTGTTTGCCAAGCGGACGCGGCAGGTTCGAGAACTGATCCCTGAGCTGTACTTGCATGGTCTGGCGCTGGGGGATTTTGATCTGGCTCTGAGAGGGCTTTTAGGGGAAAAGGCGCACCTGTCGTCCTCCACGGTGGCCAGATTGAAAGAGAAGTGGCAGGCCGAATGGGAGGTCTGGCAGAGTCGACCCTTGAATGATCTGGAAGTGGTGTATTTATGGGTAGATGGAATCTACGTCAAGGCGGGTCTGGAGAAGGAAAAGGCAGTCCTGCTGGTGGTGCTGGCCGCCTTAAGTGACGGAAGCAAAGCCGTGGTGTCGGTCACGAGCGGCTATCGGGAATCGACCCAGAGCTGGTCGGAAGTACTGCGCGACTTGAAGCGCCGGGGGATGGGCTGTCCACGGCTGGTGATCGGAGACGGCCACCTGGGCATCTGGGGAGCTTTGCGCAACGTCTATCCCCAGGCCGAGGAGCAGCGCTGCTGGAATCATCGGATCGTCAACCTGCTGACCAAGCTCCCTAAGCGAGTGCACAAGCCGGCCTTGCTGATCCTGCGGCAGATCCCTTACGCCGAGACTCGAGAAGAAGCACAACGACTCAAGAAGGTTTTTCAGCACTGGTGCCGGCAGCGAGGGCTGACTCTGGCGGCTGAGCTAATCGAGCAGGACTGGGACCGGATGGTGACCTTTTACAACTATCCAAAGAAGCAGTGGCAGCATCTGCGAACCACCAATCCAGTGGAGTCACCGTTTGCCGCTCTTCGGCTGCGAACGGACGCGGCCAAGCGATTCAAGAAAGTGGAAAACGCCCAGGCGGTGATCTGGAAGATGCTGCTGGTGGCGGAGCAGCGATTCCGCCGGTTGAAGGCACCGGAGCTGATGAAAGACGTCTACCAGGGCGCCAAATATGTCAATGGAGTCCCGGTCAACCAAGTCCCGGAGGAGAAAGCCGCCTGATGTTTTTCCACACCTATTGGCAAGAGCTCGACCTTACCCCCTAAAACGAGTAGTTTTCCAAGTGTGCAAATAGATACGGGAAATCGAACAGATCAAGTACCGGTAACAGAAGGAGTACGGAGGCCTGAGGATCGATCAGGCTTAACCCTACCCGAATACCAATCGATCCGTCTTGGCTGCCTCTTCCGGCTTTCGGTTCTCTAGCAAGTGCCCGTAGATGTCCACCGTCACCTGGATTGAGCTGTGTCCCATTTGACGCTGCACATAATAGATGTTTGCGCCTTGATCCAGTTTGAGAGAGCCGAAGGTATGCCGGAGATCGTGCCAGCGGAAGTCGGGCCGAAAAATGCGCCTTATCCTATCCCCGTCTTTGATCTCCTCCCACTTCCCAAGACCCACCTTCTGAAGAAGACTGTAGAAATTTCGACCGATCACATTATCAGGATCGAGGGGCTTGCCTTCTGCTGTGCAAAAGACCAAGCCGTCCTCGGGCTTTCCCCGGCTGATCCAGAGCCCCAAAAGTTCCCGCTTCAAGGTTGGAGAGAGATCGATTTCCCGCTTGGATTTCTCCGATTTGGGTTCGACAAAAGTTGGGCCTCTGGAGGCTTCTTCAAAATACTTTCCACGGCGAAAGAACAAGGCCCGCAGGACATGGATGAGATCGTTTGTGAAATCCACATCCGGCCATTGAAGCCCCAGGAGCTCTCCCCGTCTCATTCCGGTTAAAACCGCCATGAGGAACAACAGCCGGATCCGGCTGGTTGCCTTCTTCACATTGGACAGTTCCCTCGGATCGGTCGAGATATCTTCTGCAATTTCCAGAACTGCGCGAATCTGTTCCGGTGTCATGGTTTTGCCCATGCGCTTCTTGGAACCCTTCGGCTTTCGGACCCCTTCCATCGGGGAGTGCCGAAGGTAACCGTCCGCGATGGCATCTTTGCAAATCTTGTTCAGGAGGCCCAAAATATTGCCAACAGTTTTTCCCTCATTGAGCACTTTCGCCATGAACCGGTTGATTTCTGCCGAAGAGATCGCCGTCATCGGAAAGTACCGGAACTCTGGCAAGATCCGGCTCGCCAGAACGCATCGATGAGTCATGAGCGTTGACGGCTTGTAGCGGGCTTCGATCAAGTGCGTTTTCTTCCAGTGTTCGATGTATTGCCCAAAGCTGGCCTTTTTGAGTTCACGGTAGGTGCCGTCGTTTACGTCAACCTTCAGGCGGCTGATCCAATCCTCGGCATCTTTCTTCCGCTTGAAACGCTTGCCCATTTGTTTCCCGTTGACGGTCACCATGGCTTGCCATCGAGCCGATCCGTCTTTCAACAACCGTTTGTGGATTGAACCCATTTGTTTCCTCCTTTCAGATCAGATCTCCGTTTCAAAAAACCGGGGAGTGTCCCATGCGTCATGAACTGCTTCCTTCTTTGCGGATTAATTTCACGCGGCCTTTGTTCGTCTGTACTGTCCACTGGCGCTGTCCGGCTCGGTATCGCGCATGAGCTTGCAAGGATCCTAAAGTTGGCCGTTTCAATCCTCTTTTCTCCGACTCCTTCACTGACAGGGACAGCAATTGCTCGAACGAAACGCCTTTCATCATCTGCGTGTCCAGCCACGTGGCGAAGGACACCTCCCCGGTCTTGTCGGCCCTCGGTGCGGCTTTCCGGGACTTCGCCGCTTTCTTCTTTGTCATTTTTCGTCTCCTTGGTTTTGGGAGTCTCGGGGATGGGCCACAGGCCGCCGAGATTGGAGGAGAAGAAAAAGTGGTGTCCCTCCCGAGACATGGGGAAGAGATTGGGCGGATCTGATATTCACTGTTTCTTCACCTCATATTTTAAAGCACTAGCTCAGCAAAAACAAGAACACAATAGCCATAAGTGGGTTATTTGCAGATACTTATATGAGCCCCTTCAGGAGTTCCTAGGGAGAACCTGAGGTTATGGAGTGGGTCCCAAGGAGAACACGGCGCTCAGGCACATCTACACGCGGGAGCGGCCATCTCAGAGGCCACGGAAACCACGTTTCTGCATTCTCTCCGCGCACTGGACGTACCGGACAAGGCTGCTGTGATTCACACATCGGAAGCAAAAACTCATCTCCCAAGCTGTGCAGCCCGGTTGCTTAGGGTGGCTACGGTCACACCGTGGTTTTTCTGAAGGATTCTCCATAAAATTCTTTAAAACCTCCTGTAGAATCCGCGTGGCTAGTGGCGCTCAGGACCGACCTTTTAATCACTAAATTAAAGATTTTCGTGATCGACTTCCTGCTTTCTCTACTCGTCATGCCGATCGTTTCTTGCGAACTGCTCCTGGATGAACCGCTCCACGTCATCTTCCAGGAAGCGCAGATACTGCCCGATCTTGCAGTGCCGGAAGGGCAGGGTTCGCGAGTGGATGCGCTGGTAGAACCAGGATTTCCGAATCTGCAGGCGTTCCGCGACCTGATCCAGGGTCAGGAGCCGAGACTTCACTACTGAACCCATCTGATCGCTCCTCCCTCCGACTGAGTCGGGATGAACGCTCGGCATGCCATGCAATTGACGAATTCGTGTCGTTTCTGATTCTCTTGGAACAGTTCTCTCAACCGCACCTTGAGGTAATCGAGCTCATCAGCTTTGCGTTGACATCCACGACTTCGATTCTTCATCGCCTGTTTTCCCAGATTCATTCGCTACGGAAAGACCTCTTGGGTCGTCGTCGCCTTCTGGATGAAGTGCGCAAAATACTTCGTTTACCTCGCTTACTTGGCAACCTGCCATCTTGCAACGAGTTAGAAGCTGAAGTATCAGCCGGGCTATCCGATCGATACTTCACGGGTTGCCTCGTATCGACAAAGCGTTCATCCGAAACGGTTTCCGAGGTATACGAAGCATTTGAAGTATTTTGGGGAACTTCTCTAATTTCGATGCGGCCCGGACTGAATTGACAATCGATCCCAACAAGACGCAGAAATGTTGCTGACTGCTTCAGACGGCGTGTCAGCCAATTGGCCGCCTGTGGCCACCGTCTAGATTTCTTGGCACGTTCGGGAACAAACGCCTCCAATTCGGACAAAAGGTCCGTCGCCGATCCTATCCACTCGGCTTCACGTTCCATGAACCTTCGGACAGCTGAAGCAACCAGATCAGCCTCCACCGACTCCTCCACTACGCCCTGACGGTTCGCCGCGTAGACCTCAATGAATCGCCCCGGCACCCAAGGCAGGGCCTTTTCACAAGCCACCATCCAGCGTGCAAAATCGGCCATTCGCGGCAGCTTGGCTAATTTGGTGTTTCCGTAGTTCCGCAGGCCCTCAGCAACTGCATCAAGGAGAGCCCCTAGTAGCTCTGGCCGTTTTGCGTCTAGGCAGGCATTGATCTCCTCTTCCGTTTTCCGGGCCTTCTCGGGGATCGATTGGAGGGTCAAGACTAGACATCGGTCGATTAGATCCATCCGAGTGGCTACGTCGACGATGCCGTTCAGAATGACAGGACGCTTGGAGTCGAAGATCTCCTCCTCACCATCGGTGTAAAGCCGCCTGGTGGAAAAACCTCCACCCGTGGCCAGACGGCAGATGGCGTCTGAAGTTGAATCGGAAAGACGACTCAAATTGTCGAACACCAGTGTCCAGGCATTTTCCGCAACAATGGCTAGATCTCGCTCGTTTCTCGACATCGACCTAAGTGGTGCGGTGTTGGGATCGACGAGCGATCGCAAAATCCGAGCCAATGTTGATTTCGCTGATCCTTGCTCCCCGAGCACTTCGAGCACAGGAAAGGGACCTTGGCCCCGGAGAGCTGAGAGTAACCACGAGACGGCCAGGATCAACCCCGTGTCGTCGACGTTGCAAAGTTCCCTAAGGTCATCGAGATCGCCACCTGGGATCGGAACAGGTAACGGCAGCATGCCTTTCGTTCGACGGAATTTCACAGGAGCATCGGAGATAATGCGCCAACCGTTCGCATCAATCTCAACGACCTGCCACTGATGGTTAGCCAAGTCGAGATAGATTTTTCCGCCAGCAGCAGCGACTCGGATGAAAACTTCGTGCTGTGCTCCGTTGAGGCTGGCTTTGGCCTCGATGCAGTTGAGAGCCTCGTTGAGAGGCATGGTTCCAGCAGGTTTGTTTTCACACTCGTAGAACCGTTTATCAAGCCAAAGTCTGAATAGTCTGGAACGCACCGGCCATGTTTCCCGGCGACCGCCGATTGCCATGGTTGCGTAGGGAGTGAGATCTGGACTGTGCCACAACTCGGCGTCCTTGGTGAACTCGATCAATTTCTGGGCTTGGGTTTTGCGCCCGCCATTTCGCCCCTGCTCCAGTACCGAGTCGTCCAACTCCCATCGTCTGCGCAACTCCGCCAGTCCGTCGGCAGTCAAGTCAGGTGTCCCCTTCGCCAAGCGCAGCAACTCGTGTTTCGTATGCCCCGCATCCAGCCAATCGGAAACATCCTTGACGTCCGGTAGCTCAACCACTTGGACCCTGCATCCGTGCTCCAAGAGGGATTCCGCAACCTGCACGGCGTGTTTTCGGCCCGGACCGTCGGCGTCCGGAATGATCCGAACGGATCGTCCTTTGAGGGTCTTCGAATACTCCCTGAGCCATTTCCCTGCTCCGCCAGGATTGGTCGTTGCCAACAAACTCAGTCCAGCGAGTCGATCTGCGTCGCGCTCCCCCTCTACGACATAGACGGGCTTCTGGCGCTTCTGCACAATCTCAGGCAATCGATAGAGCAGCTTGTCCTTTGGCGCCGCCTTATCCCAAGCTCCGTTCCGGTATCCCTCCTGGAAGAAGCCTTTAGGCTCCAACCGAGTAACTCTAAGAACTTTTTGGTTCTGGTCGTCGAGGTAGACATATCGAGCAGCAATGGTGGCCTTCCCCTTTTCGGGAAATAAGTCGGCCATCTCCAAGCCCATGGCCTTAAGAATTTGTTCGGGGGCACAACCGGCGTGACAGTGGATCAGGGTTCGGCCATCGCCCGCCTCTCGGATGGAAAGTGAGGGCTTCCGGTCGTCATGGGCCGGGCAGTGAGCCGTCCAGCGGTTGGGGCCAGCGGGCCGCGCATCAAGGATTCGGGCGATTTCAGATGCTTTTTCTTGTATCATCTCGTCTCAGTAATACTGGTTAACAAAAAGCCTAATGAAAAATTAAATGAAAAATTTAGAAAAACTTATTCGCTATCTCGTCGATGGCGGTCCTTCTTACCGGGATAAGGTCATAAACAAGTTGCGTATATGGCTGTGGGATGGTGGGATCCTCGCAGATCTCACGGGGTACGACGTTCTCAATCTAACCCGAGTCCGAAATGACCCAATTCAACGGAAGGTGACGCCGGAACTGCTAGAAAATCTTGCCGACCCTGAGAACGCCACCAGAGACCAACTGTGTGAATACTTTGAGGGCGAGTCTAGGTTCCTTAGGCGGGAACTGTTAGGTAGGGACAAACCGCTCTCGGAAACGAACGCTTACCAATGGGCCGATGCAAAGTTCCACCAACAGTGGGAGAAGGCAAGGCGAACTCAGGCTAAGGGCCCTGTTGTGTTCCTCTGCTTCACCAGTAAAGAACGCAAGCCCATGCCGATTCCGATATTGCCCGGCGATCAAAAACTTGATGCCTTTTTCCACGGCGAGTGGGACGAAAAAACGATGAGTTACCTAGGTGGTGTAAGGGGGATCGTCGAACATACCGGCTTTGATGAAGCAGAAACCGCTTGGTGGATCTTAACTGGAAAACGACCGCCGCTACGCCGGTATCGAATTCAACCGCACGAGTCATGTTTGACCGAACACGCCTGGATCACGTTGGAAATCCATGCGGCCGATCTGACGTGGAAAGAACTGCAGGACTTGTACCACAGACACCTGCGTCCTTTTACCAACTCAAAGCGCCAGAAGATCAATCCTCTTCACTACAGGATCTGTCAATTGGTCGATGAGGCTGGGGGTGTGCCCGAAGAACAGAAAATCGTCTTCTGGATAAAAATCCGTTACAAGCTAGAGCGCGAAAAGACATGGAGGAAAGTTCCACAGTGGCAGGGTATCCGAGCCGCCTATTACCGGTTCTTGAGGATCCATGCCGAGAACTAGAATGGTGCTGGCAATGTGATGTTCATTCGGGATATAGAGGATGCCATGCGCCAGGTCCTGAAATCTCAACCCAAGAACGCGCAGAGCAAAAACCGGGAGCCGACCAAAGAGGAGCTTGAGGAACGCTACTGGATGGCTCACAGGGAGAATCCAACTAGCGTAACCCTGTCCGTTGCTATGCTACGTATGTCTCTTTTTTGGGGGGGGCACTGGAAGACTGACTTTGGAGGATTACCATGCGAACATTCATCACTCTTATCACCTGCCTATACATACTTGCGCCAACATTTGCCATCGCACAGAAGGACGAATCCTGCGATGCGAATCCACGCTGGTTGCTGGTTACGGTTCTGGCGGAAGAAACTTGAGAGGTGGGCCCCATTCGTCGGACCACTCGGCGGCATTTCTAAGGTGGCCTCCGTAGTTCTTGTTGCCGCCAGTCAGGGAAATTCTGAGAGGGGGCGAGCCTGAGGGCAAGGTCCTTCTCAGATTTTTTGTCCAAGCCAGTGTACACCTCTTCCGGCGTCGCTCCGTTGTGTGCCGAGTGAGGTCTCTCGCTGTTGTATAGATCGATCCAATGGCCGATCCCTTGACGGGCTTCCGACCCGGTTTCGAAAGCGTTCAGATAGACGCACTCGTATTTGAGTGAACGCCACAGACGCTCGATGAAGACGTTGTCCATCCAGCGGCCTCTCCCGTCCATCGAGATACGCACCCCGGCCCCTTTGAGTAGTCCCGTGAACTCCGTGCTGGTGAACTGACTCCCCTGGTCTGTATTGAAGATCTCCGGGGGATCGTACCTGTTGAGCGCTTCCTCGAGTGCTTCGCAACAAAAGGACGGCTCCAGCGTGTTCGACAGCCTCCAGGACAAAACCCAGCGGCTGTACCAGTCCATGATCGCCACCAGGTACAAAAAGCCCCGACGCATCGGGATGTAGGTGACATCCGTGCACCACACCTGATCGGGCCGGGTGACCGCCAATCCTCGAAGAAGATACGGATACACTCGATTCTCCGGGTGAGGCTGTGAAGTCCGCGGCTTTTGATAGATGACCGCCAGGCCCATTTTGGCCATCAGACGACGAACCCTCTTGCGGCCTACCCGAGAGCCCCGCCGTTTCAAGTGATAGACCATCTGCCGGGATCCGTAGTAGGGGGTCTTTAAGAACTGCTCGTCCAATCGTCTCATCAGTTGCAGGTTTTCTTCGCTCTCGCCTTTGGGCTCATAGTACAAAGTCGAACGGTTCAGACTCATCAGCCTGCATTGTCTACGAATGCTCAGCCTCGGGTGCTTTGGCTCGATCGTGGCCCTTCTGGCCTTTACACTCAGCGATCGAGCGCTTTGGACAAAAAATCCTTTTCCACCGTCAGTTCGCCGATCTTGGCATAAAGCTCTTTGGTCTCCGCCTCGCTTCCTCTCTGACGCTTCTCAACCTTGCCCGCGAACACATCGACCAGGCCCTCTCGGGCCCGCTTTTTCCAATTCGTGATCATATTCGGGTGGATCTCGTAGCGAGCCGCTAGCTCGCTCAGGGTGTGTTCGCCTCGAAGCGCTTCCAGTGCCACCTTTGCTTTAAATTGAGCTGAGAAATTCCTTCGTTTTGCCATGACTCCTCGTCCTTTCTGATTCAGGTCGGAGCCACCTTAGCAAATGGTCCAGTTTTCCGGGTCCACCTCTTTGGTCAAGATCGGATGAAAAAGACCGGCTTGAGCGTGTTCCAGAGTTTACCCACACAGAAGAGCGTTTGAAACTATTGGATCGTTGTGAGATCGAAATATTTTCAGCCTACAGAAAATTACCAGGCTCGCTAGAATATCCAGGGGCCAGTGATGATGCTGTCGCCACCACAATAACCGATTACACCCAAGCAAATGGAAAGACGGAGCGCTTGACTCAGCTTTGGGTGAAAGAGTCGCTTAAGGTTATTTGCCGAGCAATGCGGGACTGTGAAGACACTACGTCAAGACCTTAAACTAGGAAATTCCGTAATAGATTAACGGAGGATGGATCGTGACCGCAGGTCGAAAATCGGTGCGCCCGACCCGGAGCTGGACTATCCTATCAACGCTCGGACGCCCAAAACTAAAATCCAGATTGAAAGTTAGGGCTGATCACTTAGTAATAAGCTGAGAGGGGCGTATGGATAGCTGGTGGCAACTAGGTGAAGGTTCCGGGCTCAGCGGAGAAAATCTCGCCGTCTACCGAATCACCTGCCCGTTCTGCATGGAGCGGGGAAATTTAGAGACCGAATTTCACGCCGAAAAGAAAAAGCCGAATTCCGACAAGAAATTGAATTTCGATACCCTTAAGTGCGGGAACTGTGCTGGGTATGTAATGGTACTTTGGTCTGCAGGTGAGTGGGGCCATCTTCACGACTATGAAGTCCTACCATGGCCTTTGAGATTCAAAAAATACCCTGAACATTGGCCCGAAACTATCGGACGATACTGGCTTCAGGCAAAAGATAATATCAGCAACGAAAACTGGGATGCCGCAGTCCTAATGGCGCGAAGTGCCTTGCAGACTGCCCTTAGAGATCACGATGCAAATGGAAACAACCTCAAGGAAGAAATTCAGGACTTAGCTGAGAAGAGTATATTGCCGCCAGTTATGAAGGAGTGGTCTGATCATGTTCGTGAGCTGGGCAATGATTCGGCACATCCGCAGCCCGAGCAAGTGGCAACGGATCCATCGGATGCTCGGGACATAGTGAGTTTTCTAGACTTCTTGCTAGAGTGCCTTTATTCGCTTCCTTACCGTATCAAGAAATACCGGGAACGTGGAAAAGAAGATGGATAGACGACTGATTGGATCATCCTTTGGAAATCTTGCCGGTACGTACCCGAAAGACTCAGGGGCGCAAACGGGCGGTAGCGAATTGAGATAAGAACAATTGGCGATAAAAACCTTACCGTGGGTCAGGTAGATTATCTCGCTTATTTCAGGTCCCTTTCCCTTGAGGGGTAAGATAGACATCATCATGGATCAGCGTATTCAGAAAGCACTCATGCGACGATATGACACTCCCGTCATGAACAACGTGTATCGTGCCGATTATGTTGAATGCTTGGTTGCATTGGCACTCGGTACCGACTGGGAGCTGACTTGGGAGACCGGATGGGAATGGGCGGCCTGGGATTGTCAACACACGTCCGGGGCGCGGCTTGAGATCAAGCATTCCGCAGCTCGGCAACCGTGGGACCGTGAGATAATTGGACTGCCTCGCTCTCCCCGTTTCGACATCGCTCCACGCACAGGGTACTGGACACAGAATGGGAGCCAATGGGTGGATTCTCCGGGACGCCCGGCAGATCTCTATGTTTTTGCTTGGCACGGAGAAAGGCGGGATAGATACGCCGATCAACGCGACGCAAACCAGTGGGTTTTCTTTGTCGTGGCAGAGCGAGATTTACCCAAGAACCGGAAATCCATCGGGCTGAAAGCACTCGAATCAATCTCTGCTCCGTGCCGCACCGAGGACCTCGAACCCATAGTCGAGAACACATGCCCTGCACCGGAAACACTTAAGGCCGTTCGGGGAGGCCACAGTCTTTGAGGCTCATTGAGTGGCCCTCTAGATCGCTGATTCTCCCACATGCCCTGATCTCATCACCTCGTCGAGGATAGATGTCGTTTCCACAATTCCTTATCGAACATGCGCAGCAACGGTGAATAACTTACCTCTAGGGGGCAGACCGACGATCAATGAAGAGGGCTTCAAGGACGGTTTTTTAAAGAATTTTAATGATAAGTCCAAAAAAGCCCTAAAATCAGGAAGATCAGATAAAAACTAGACTGGCAATTAAATAATTGAAAAGAAATATGTTAGGAACTGATACAATAGCAGCGAAAGAGATCTAATAACCATCTTTATTTATCTCATAACCCAAAGGTTGGGGGGTTCAAATCCCCCCCCCGCAACCACGATCTTCTTGAACAAACACCAAGGCCCCGCAAGGGGCCTTTTTCTTTTGGAGTAGCGTGTGGGAGATGCCCCTTGAGGCGGCGCCGGGGGTGCTCTCATTTTTCTTCTTCCAGTGAAGCCGTTACACTTCTGTCGCGTGAGTGATAGAGGTAAGAGATGACAGCGATTCTGGGGATCTCGGCGTTCTATCACGACTCGGCCGCCGCCCTGGTGATCGACGGAAGGATCGCGGCTGCTGCTCAGGAAGAGCGCTTTACGCGCAAGAAACACGATCACGCGTTTCCTCTCCATGCCATCAACTACTGCCTTGAAGAAGGACAGATCACTCCGGAAGAACTGGATCTGGTCGGCTTCTATGACAAGCCCCTCCTGAAATTCGAGAGGCTTCTGGAGACCTATCTTGCTCATGCACCCGCGGGCTTTCGCTCCTTTGCCAGCGCGATGCCACTCTGGCTTCGTCACAAGCTGCACCTCCCACGCGTCATGAATAAGGGTCTTCAATACAAGTATAAGAAGCGCTACGTCTTCACATCGCATCACGAATCACACGCAGCCAGCGCCTTTTTCCCCTCTCCCTTTGAGGAAGCGGCCATCTTGACCATGGACGGCGTTGGAGAGTGGGCCACGGCTGCCTTTGGAACAGGCCGCGGAAACCGCGTCGAGCTGACGAATCAGCTCCGTTTCCCACACTCGCTGGGATTGCTCTACTCGGCCTTCACCTACTTCACCGGTTTTAGAGTGAACAGCGGGGAGTATAAGCTCATGGGGCTGGCTCCGTATGGTGAGCCACGGTACGTGGATCGAATCCTGGGCGAGTTGATCGACCTCAAAGAGGACGGCTCATTCAAGATGGACCTCTCCTATTTCAACTACTGTCAGGGCCTGACAATGACCTCGAAGAAAATGAACCAGCTCTTCGGAAGGCCCCCGCGAAGACCTGAATCTCCGCTGGCTCAGGACGACATGGACATCGCTGCCTCGATTCAGAAGGTCACGGAGAAAATCATGCTCCGGGCGTCTCGCCATGTTCACCAGGTGACCGGGATGAAGAACCTCTGCCTGGCCGGCGGTGTGGCACTGAACTGCGTCGCCAACGGACGCATCCTTCGGGAGGGACCCTTCGACAGGATCTGGATCCAGCCTGCAGCCGGAGATGCCGGTGGAGCGCTCGGGGTGGCTCTCTTCACCTGGCACCAGTTGCTGGAGCATCCCCGCAGGGTGGAACCCGGGGACAGCCAGAGCGGTTCCTTTCTGGGCCCCTGCTTCTCGAACGATGAGATCAAGAAGACTCTGGAGGCCGCCGGTGCGGTTACGGAGTTTTGCCCGGATGAAGAGGCCCTGTGCCAGAAAGTGGCCGGGCTGATGGCAGAAGGCAAGGTGGTGGGATGGGTGCAGGGACGCATGGAGTTCGGGCCTCGAGCTCTCGGTTCCCGCAGCATTGTCGGAGATCCCAGGAATCCGACCATGCAGTCAGTGATGAACCTGAAGATCAAGTTTCGGGAATCTTTCCGGCCTTTTGCTCCTTCGGTACTCGAAGAAGACGCATCTGATTATTTCCGGATGCGTAGGGATGAGAACAGCCCCTACATGCTGCTGGTAGCTCCGGTGAGCGAGAGCAGGCGCACTCCTTTCAGGCCGGACAACGAAGGGCTCCAGGGAATTGAACAGCTCAAGCTGGTCCGCTCCCAGGTCCCGGCTGTTACGCACGTGGACTACTCAGCACGAGTCCACACGGTCAATGCTGAGAGCAACCCCCGTTTCTACAAACTCATTGAGGCCTTCAAGCGCACGACAGGATGCCCGGTCGTGGTCAACACCAGCTTTAACATTCGTGGAGAACCGATCGTCTGTACCCCGGAAGAGGCCTATCATTGCTTCATGGGGACCGACATGGATGTGCTGGTGCTAGAGAACTTTCTGCTCCTCAAGGAAGACCAACCCAGGTCTCAGGTTGTCGACCCGCATCGGTATTTATCCCAGTTCGAGCCGGATTAGTTGAATGGATTTGTGGGTTGTTTCCGAGGGGAATCTGATGTGCCATTTGCGAGAAGGAAAGTGCTGAGAGAATGGGATTGATCGAGATCAACCGCAATCCGAGTCGGCGTGACCTGCTCGCATTTGGTGTTTTGCTGGCAGTCTTCACGGCTTTGTCGGGTCTGGTGAGTCACCTCGTTTGGGACTCTCCGCTGGCAGCCCGATGGATCTGGATGGGGGGAGGGACTCTGTCCCTGCTCCACTTCGCCGTTCCTCCTCTGCGCCGTGTTGTCTATCTGGGATGGATGTATGGGGCGTTTCCCATCGGCTGGACGATCTCGCACGTCTTCCTCACCATCGTGTACTTTGGAGTCGTGACTCCAACCGGGCTTCTTTTGCGACTGTTTGGTTACGATCCAATGTCTCGAAGGGACCGGTCAGGTGGGAGGAGCAGTTACTGGGAGAGCTGCAGTGGCCCGCAAGACCGAAAGCGGTATTTTCGCCAGTTCTAGGTTTCGAGGAATAGGCTATGACTGAGAAGCAGACACGCGAGGATTTTCTGGAGGAAGCAGAACAGGCCCAGCCAGGACTGGTCAGGGAATTTGCCGACTTTCTCACACACAACAAGAAGTGGTGGCTGACTCCGATCATCCTGGTCCTCTTGTTGCTGGGAGTCCTGATCGCCCTGGGAGGTAGTGCCGCGGCGCCGTTCATTTACACGATTTTTTGAGCGGATCCAAGAAAAACTTAGCCTTGCGGGTGTCCCAGAGCTCTGTGCACGATCCTCAACAGACGCTGACTGTCCACCGGTTTGCAGAGAATGTCAACGACATGGGTGTAGCAGGAGTTTGTGCCTCCGCCCGATCAATCACGATTGCTAAATTCTAGTCAGCTTGCGGGGAAATCGTGAATTGACCGTTGGGACAACGGATGATGGACCATCGGGCATTTGAGCCACTGCAGCGGCTCACTTAGGGGGAGGAAAACTGCCCTTTAGTACTACAGACGTTTCACTAAAGGCCAATTTACAGACCCGGGCGCGACTGATTAAATCGGTTCAATCGAAACGATGATCAGACCACAGCGGGGCGACACACCTAAATCTTCCAATGCCAGGAGCATCGTCGAAACCGGTGATGCCTCTGTCCTAAAGCCTGCCGCAGGCTTATTCGGGTTGAGGGTTTTGACATTTTCATCCCGATCTTCAGAGTTCATTTTTCCTACCAACCTCCTCTGGGCCCCGCTGGGCTGATCAAGTCTCCTCGAGCATTTCGGACAGGCGGACCAGATGGGGCAGGGATTCGGCTCGCATTTTCTCCATAACGCGCGCTCTGTGCACTTTGACGGTTCTCTCGCTGGCGCCCAGTCCAGCGGCGATCTCTTTGTTCCTGAGACCGGACACGACCAGAGATAACACCTCCTGCTCACGGGGGGTCAGCATCTCATAGCGGCCTCGGATAGCAAGCGTGCGAGCCCTCTGGGAGCGTTCCTTACGATCCCTGGAGAGAGCCCGGTGGACCGCGTCGAGCAGTTGCTGATCGTTGACGGGCTTCTGAAGGAAGTCCACGGCTCCCCCCTTCATGGCCTGGACGCTCATGGGGACATCGCCGTGACCGGTGATGAAAATGATGGGCATGGTGATGCCTCTGCCCTTCAGCCTTTCTTGAAGCTGCAGCCCGCTCAGACCGGGGAGGCGAATGTCGAGCACCAGGCAGCAGGGATCTTCCGGGAGCTGGTGGTTCAGGAATTCCTGGCCCGAAGTAAACGTCTCGACCGTCAGGCCAACCGACCGGATGAGCCGAGACAGGGCGCCCCGCATGGACTCGTCGTCTTCGACGACAAACACGATCTCATCAGCTCTCGTCACTTCCATCCTGTGGCCTCCCGCAAGGAAGGGAAATGTAGACCGCCAGACCGCGGTCGGGATTGGGTTCCGCCCAGATGCGTCCGCCGTGAGCCTCAACGATGGAACGGCTCAGGGCAAGACCCATCCCCAGACCCTGCGGTTTGGTTGTGAAAAACGGTTCGAACAGCTGTTGGAAGGTCTGATCGGGAATACGGGCTCCGCTGTCCCGCACCGCCACCAGGACAATTTCGGGGCTCTCCGGGCTGCTGTAGACGGAGAGATGGCGTTTGTCAGGGGGAAGCTCCTGAAGAGCCTCTACGCCGTTTCGGATCAGATTCAGCAGCACCTGCTCCAGTTGCACGAGATCTCCCGAGATGGTTGGCAAAGCTGGTTCCAGATGAAAGTCCAGGGTGACGTCCAGGCTCTGGGCGTATCCGGCGGCCAGTGTCTCGACGGCCCGGATCATGTCGTTGACTCGGAGAGGTCGCTTGCGGAGTTCTCCCTTCCGTAACAGTTCACGAAGTTGTTTGATGATTTCACCGGTTCTCTGAGTATCGTGCTTGATACTGTCCAGAGCCTCACGTACTTCCCTTTCGGCCGCACTCAGGTCGTTCTTTTCCGGCCCAGGAATTCCTGGGCCGCCCGGGCGTTGGTCAGAATCGCCCCCAGGGGCTGGCTCAGTTCATGGGCCAGGGAAGCGGCAAATGCGCCCATGGTCGACACCCGCGAAACGTGAGCCAGTTCGTCCTGTTGCTTTCGCAAGGCTTCCTGTTGCTGCAGCTCCTCAGTGACATCAATTCCCAGGACATAGATACCCTCGACTTTCCCATCATCCGAGGCGTGAGGTACGAGACTCGTCTCAACGTGCCGCCAACCGAGTTTCTGATGATGCAGCCGCTCCCGAAAGTGAACCTTTTTCCCTTTAAGGACAGTGATCGATATAAAGCTGTCAACTTGATCGGGGTAACAGTTTGTAATTCCATTCCCCATGGAACGCATCGCGGACCAGCGCGATTGCGTCCATCTGTTCCTGGGTCACCTTGACTCCCGTGGGATACTGACCGGCGTCGAGTTCGGCCAGGACCCGGAGCCCGGTCGCCGTCCGGGTGTTCCCGATGCGGTCGACGATAGTCTCATACGTCGTCAGCGGGGTACCGCGCCAGTTCGCCGTGATGTGACAGAAGAGCCGGTGCTCGATCTTGTTCCACTTGCTGGTGCCGGGTGGAAAATGGCTCACCTGGATGGTCAGTCCGGTCTCGTCGGCCAACTGTTGGAGCTCATGCTTCCAGGCGCGATACCGATATCCGTTGCTCCCGCCCGAATCGGCCGTGATGAACAGGGCTGTGGCATCGGGGTAGGCGCCGCAGCCCATCTGGTGCCACCAGTGGCGAATCGACGCCACCGCGAACGTCGGTGTGTCATGGTCCCATCCCACGCTCACCCAGGCTTCGTTGCGCGCCATGTCGTAGACACCGTACGGAATCGCATTGCCCTCCGCGTCGCTTGGGAAATCATGGACCAACACCGCCGCCGGCGTCCCCTTCGGCTGCCATTCCCGCCCGCCGTTCTTGAAGTTCCCGACCATCTCCTTCTTCTTTGTGTCGACCGAGATCACCGGCTGCCCGTCGGCCAAAAACGCGTCCGCGGTCGCGTTGATGTACTCGAACTGCGCGTTACGGTCCGGGTGGCTCGCTCCCTCCTGACGCTTGCGGACCGATTGCAGCCGGTAGCCCAGTTGATGCAGCATCCGGCCGACGGTGGTCGAACTCACTCGCCACCCCTGTTGTGCCAGCACCGCGGCCAGCTTCGCCCGACTCTTGCATGTCCAGCGTAGCGGCGAGGTCGGGTCTCCGCGTGTCAGCGGGTCCACCAGACCTTCCAGTGCCGCCAGCAGACCGGGCTGGCTCTGTTCGAGACGGGGCCGTCCGGCACCCGGACGCCGTACCCGGTCTGTCGGCGCTTCGCCTTGCGAGATCTCCCGGCGACCCTTCCGAATCGTCTCCCGGGCCAGACCCGTGGCCGACGACACCAGCGCATCCCCGCCATAGCCGATGGACAGAGACTCGGCGGCCGCCCACCGGCGGCGACTGCGCTCATCCAACACGGGCGAAACTGCCGTATACTTCGCGACGATGCTGGCTTCCAATTCCACGTTGCCGTATACTTCGCGACGATGCTGGCTTCCAATTCCACGTTGCGCTTCATGCCACCGAAATAGCGGGCAACAACAAAACCCAGAAGACGGCAAGTTAATTTCCGTCACTGTCCTAAGGGCAATTTCGACGTGAGGACGAACCACTTTATAGTTGCCGATCCGCTCCCCTAGATAGTCCTCGGCCGGGGTGCCGAACCACTCCTCATAGCTGCGGTTGTTGAACCGGTAACGCCGATGTCTATCGATGTAGCAAATCAATGCCGGCAGGGAATCCGTGACCAGACGTAGCTGGCGTTCATTCTCCTCGATCGACAGTTGCGCTTGCTTTCGATCCGTGATGTCGACCATGAACCCCCGCAGGAACCTAGGTTTTCCGTTGATCGATTCGACGGAGACAAGATCGTGAAGCCAGACCACACTCCCGTCGGCGGCAATCATGCGGTATTCGAACTGGTAGTCCTCAGCCTCCTGAGAACCCGTTTTGCAGAGGTCGAGGGCATACTGGCGATCTTCCGGATGGATGTGGTCCACCCAGAAGGTCGGCTCATACCAGTCTCCAGCCGGATACCCGAGGACGGTGACAGCCTGAGGGCCCACATACGTGAATTGCCAGGTCTCGGCGCTGGCCTCCCAGGGAATCACATTGGCTACGTCCAGGACGCTCTTCAGTCGTCCCTCATCCTGGCGCAGGGCCTGATCCAGTTCCCTGCGATCAGTGACATCTCGGATGAAACTCGAAATCAGTAATTCGCCGTCCAACTCTAGAGCGCTGAGGCCGATCTCAACCGGGAACTCGCTGCCGTCGCTCCGCAGCGCCCAGAGCATCAGGCCACTGTCCGTCGCCCGTACAGTAGGGTTCGCCAGGTAGTTGGCCCTGTCTTGTCGGTGCCTGGCTCTATAACGCTCCGGAACAAGCATCTCCAGGGGCCGACCGATCAATTCCTTCAGGGGTAGCCGAACATTTTCTGCAACTGGTCATTGGCCAGGGTAATTCGCCCATCTTCACGAATCACGACAATGGCTTCCGGGGCAGTTTCAAAAAGACGCTCGAACTTGCCGGGACGTCCCACTTTGGGTTCACGGAGGTGCCTGTTGATCGCTTTCATGCTCTCGTACTTCTCAAGTACTCAGACGCAGAGAGTATACCTCAGGCAGGGAATCGCCTTCGGCTCCAGGCGCTAACTCGAAACAAGAATGGATCAGCCTGATTTTCGGATTTCGTGCTTCGTGCTTCGAACTTCCCGCCGCCCGGCGATCCCGGGTAGAATGTCGGTGGAGCACACATACACTCAGCAAAGTTCAGCGAGGCGAAGCGTCATGAGATTTGGATTGAGCGGGCTGGCCTTACTCAGCGGCCTGATACTGACCTGCACGGGTGAAGGACGGACCGGGTATGTACTGCACGAGTTTCAGAAAATCCACCTGACTCCAGTCTACTGGTCCGAGGGAGCCGACTACGGTGACTTCAACCAGGACGGCATCATGGATGTGGTGTGCGGAGCCCATATCTACCTCGGTCCGGAATACAAGGATCGCCACGAGTTCTACCCGGCAGTCGCTCCTACCAAGCGCGGGCCTCACGATCGTCAGGTGTATGCGTTGGACAGTTTCTTTGCCTGGACACACGACTTCAATGGCGATGGATGGAGCGACGTCCTGACCGTCGGCCTCCCCAATAAACCGGCGTACTGGTACGAGAATCCCAGGATCTCTTTTGCCGGGAGACCGAAGGGACCCCCGGTGCATTGGAAGAAACACGATGTGATCGATCAGGTCAAACTGGAATCTCCCCGCTTCGGCGATTTGACTGGAGACGGAGAGCCCGAGCTGATCTTCGGCTACGGAAACCGGATGGGATATGCCACACCGGACGAGTCCGACCCCACCAAGCCCTGGCGTTTTCACCCAGTGTCGGCAGAGAGGGAGCTTCACCACTATATGCACGGTCTGGGCTTTGGTGACATCGATGGAGACGGAAGAAACGACGTGATCATCAAGGATGGCTGGTGGCGGCAGCCGGCCAGCCTGGAGGGAGATCCCGAGTGGGACTACCACAGCTTCAAGTTCGCGGGACGAGGCGGCTCTCAGATGTTCGCCTACGACGTGAACGGGGATGGTCTGAACGACATCGTTTCCAGCCTCAACGGGCACGGCTGGGGTCTCAGCTGGTTCGAACAGACGCGCGCAGACGGCCACATCAGCTTCACGGAGCATGTGCTCATGAGCAAGGAGGCAGAGAACACAGACAATCCTTACGGAGTCCAGTTCTCACAGCTACATGCCCTGGCCGTTGTGGATGTCGACAACGACGGGCTCAAGGACATCCTTACCGGTAAGACCTATCGGGCCCATGACTTCTTTGATCCGGGTTCGCGAGAGCCGGCGGTCATCTACTGGTTTCGGTTGACCCGTCGTAGCGGAACGGTCGAGTACCTACCTCACCGGATCGACGATGACTCCGGGATTGGCCGGCAGCTGGTGACTGGAGACCTTAACAAAGATGGCCTGCTCGATTTCGTGATCGGGAACAAGAAAGGTGCCTTCGTTTTTCTGCAGCAGTCCCGATCGGTCAGCGAGGAGGAGTGGAACCAGGCTCAGCCCAGAAAAACGCGGTAACCTGTCCGTGGTCCGGTCTCAGAGTGCGAGGAGCCTCGGGGCTGCGACCGGGAGGACTTAAACGGCCGCCTCCCCGAGGCCCCTCCCACTCTTCGCCACCATGTAATGTTTCCTGGCGTAAGAGGACCCTCCGAGGTCCGATCGAATCGCTGGATGCTCAGCGAGTGAGGAGACAGCCGACGCCGACGGGAGACCCGCCCCGGTCGCGCACGATGGCCAGCAGGTTCTCCCACAGATAAACTCCGTAGGCGGGGTTGAACCACAGTCGGAAGCCTTCGGTTCCTCCCATGCGTACGCGGAGGACCGAACAGGAAACCGCGGCCACCCGGGTCATGACCAGTTTTTCTTCTGCCGACTCGAAGTTGTAGGAGCAGGTCTGGGCCAGGATCAGGGGAGCCCTCCGTCCACTGATCAGGACGGAAGCCTCCTGCCGGTTCACGCGATAGGTTCCGGGACGACCAGTTCCAAGAGCCTCTGACAGGCTTTGAATTCGGTCGCCGCGCAGATTGTCTTCCAGGAAGAACTCATTTCGATCTACACGTGCCACCAGAGGGTCCCTGTGAGATTGCTCGACCTGGTAGACATCGGCCGGCGTCGTCATCCCCTGTTCATCCAACCAGTTGTCGGCCAGTCGGCCCTTGACTCCCAGCTTGGGGAGAAAGCTGAGATCGCACAGTCCCAAATCAGCGAGTTGTCGGCCTTCCTCCTCCTGGTTCCCGAAATGGACAGGAACCCGGGTCCAAAACCGTTCCTCCCAGGTTGGATTCAAGATACTCAATAGGGGCTGCATGGGACTTTGTCGCTGGTACATATCAGTCTTGTGAAGAGTCTTTCTGTCGGTTGTTGCCCGGGTCATAGAATGGAGTCCGGGCGACCGTTCCCTCGACCAGTGTCCCTTGCTCCACGCGAATCTGGAAGTGGGTGCCAGGGCTACTTTGATCAGGTCGCAGGTAGGCCAGCCCAATCACCCTTTGCAGGTCGTGACTGAAAGCGACGCTGGTGACTCGTCCGGCGATCTGATCGGCATCGATGATCAGGTGACATTCCCTGGGGCGAAGACTCTCCTCCGGGTCCAGAGTAAAACCGACCAGTCTTCTGGTCAGTTCCCGTTCCCGGAGAATGGCCAGGCTCCGTTGACCCACGAAGAAGGGCTTGTCCATCTTGACCGCCCACCCCAGCCCCGCCTCAAAGGGACTGGTCAGTCCGTCCGTGTCCTGTCCCAGGATCAGATGGGCCTTTGCGAGGCGTAAGAGTCTCTGCGCTTCCACCCCGAAAGGGCGAATGTCAAACTGCTTACCGCCTTCCAGGAGGGCGTTCCAGACGCCGACAGCGCCGTCAGCCCGGACGTGGATTTCGTATCCCAGCTCTCCCACGAAGCCGACTCTGGACAGCCGCGCGGGGACTCCCGCTACCAGGCCCTCACGAATTCCCAGATACGGAAACTCTTCGGGATTCAGGTCGACGTCGGTCAAAGGCTGCAGCGCCTCTCTGGAAAGCGGTCCCGCCAGATTCAAAGCCCCGTACTGACTGGTGGCATTGACCACAACCACGTTCAGGCCCCACTCCAGGATCCAGCGTTGGAACTCCCGGTAGATCGCGTCCGAGCCCGTGCTGGTGGTGCTGACGTAAAAACGATCTTCGGCGAGCCGGGCAAGAATCCCGTCGTCGATCACCACTCCCGACTCATCGCAACTGACGCCGTAGCGGCTCATGCCTACTTTCAATCCGGAGAAAAGACCGGTGTAGATGCGCTCCAGGAATGTCACGCAGTCGGGGCCGCTGATCTCCAGCTTCCCCAGGGTTCCCAGGTCGATCAGGCCCATTCTGCGCCGGACCGCGAGCGCTTCTTCGGCGATGCAGTTCTCGCGTGACCGCCCTTCAACAGGGTAGTACTCCGGTCGCAGCCAGTTCCCGGCAAACATGAACTTGGCGCCCAGGCCTTCATGACACTCATGGGTGGGTGTGCGGCGGCGAGGTGTGAAGATCCGGCCAGCCAGCGTACCCAGACCTACGGGCCGCGTGAAGGGTCGCGCCGTAGTCAGTTCCTTGCCTGCCATGCCCTCGCCGCGCAGTCGACTCAGGATACGAACCGAGAGCAGATTGGAGTGCTTGCCCTGACTGGGTCCCATTCCGAAGGTAGAGTACCGCTTGAGCAGTTCGGGGCTGTCGTAGCCCTCCTGAAAGGCGTACTCAAAGTCCTTGAACTGGAGATCTTCGTCGAGATCCACAAAGTTCTTGGATCTGGGATGGGGAACAACAGGGTAAGGATGGCTCTGAGGCGATCCAGACCGTTCCGGCATTGTTGTAGGCAATCGGTCAGACCGTAAGTAGGCAGCCGCTTCACGCCCAGCCCGACGCCCGTCCTCGATCTGGGCGCTCAGATCATAGACGCCGTTGACTCTTCCCGCCGCGAACACACCGACCGGAAGTCCTACCGGGACGAACTGCTCGACCCCCGAATCGTATTCCATTCGCGTACGGGCCTGGCGGAGGAGGCTGTCTGCGGGAGCCCATCCCACACTGACTGCCACGCCATCGCAGCTCAAGGCCCGGCGTTGTGTCGAGTCAACCTGGCCGGACGAGTCGCAGGGACAGAGAACAACCTGGCGGATTCCCCTCTTTCCTCTGCTGCTGGCCGCTTCGTAGATGGCATGGCCCCGATAGATCTCAATTCCCTGATTCTCGCACTGAGTTGCCAGGGCGGAGTCCTCTCCCCCAGGGCGGAGATCAGCAATGGCTTCAATACCTGTCCCAGCTTCCAGAAGATCCAGGGCCACTCGGTATCCGTCTGAATTTGCGGCCAGCACGACTCCTTTCGAGAAGGGCTGTACGGCATATCGATGGATGAGGCGTTGAGCTGCACCGCCCAGCATCACACCGGGGAGATCATTGTTGCGGAAGACAGCTGGCTGCTCGTAGCAGCCACTGGCTACCAGGGTCGCCCGGGCTCGGAGTTTGGTGAGCCGGCAATCGTCGACCAGTCCGATCCAGTGATCTGGGTACCAGCCCACGGCGGTGCTCGCCTGGCGCACCTGGAGATGGTTCTGATTTGCGAGGGCTTCCAGCAGGCTGCTCAACTGCTCGGCACCACCGGCTCGCAGGTGCTGGTAGCCGAGCGAACCTCCCAGGTGAGGGTTCTCATCCACTAGCATGACCCGAACGCCCTGGCGGGCGGCTTCCAGCGCGGCAGAGAGTCCGGCCGGGCCTCCGCCCACCACCAGAAGGTCCGAAAAGGCGTAGTCCTTCGGAGAAGGCTCGATCCCGAGATGCTCCCTGATCTGGCCAAGGCCCGCCAGTCGGCGGATCCGGTTCTCATAGAAAGGGAACAGAAACCGCGGAGTGTGGAAGGCCTTGTAGTAGAAACCGACCGGTGTCAGAGCCCCAAAGTGGTCGAGCAGGCGCAGCCGGTCATTGCGGGCTCCCCCGAGGGTATTGACCGCCCTGAGATCCATTCCCTCTTCAATGGGCGTCAAATCGGCTCGGATGTTGGTGCGATCCGAAGTCTCCATCATGGAGTTGCAGTCGATATCGGCCAGGCCAAAAAGACCGCGCGGCCTGTGGTACTTGAAGCTTCGGCCCAGCACCCGAACTCCGTTGGCCCACAGAGCCGTGCTGATAGTGTCCCCCGCAAAGCCGGAATACTCGCATCCTTCAAAACGAAATCGCAGCGGCCGGCTGCGATCAATCCACTCTCCAGGTTGCGGCGGAAGCCTCTTACTCATGATCTTCCATTTCCTCGAAGAGATAGGTCCGAATCACCTTGTCCTGAAGAGTGTCGCGTTCGGCGATGAACCAGACGCCGCTGGCGATGTGATACCACCATTCTCGTTTGACTCCGGGAGCTCCGGAACGGTTGAAGACATAGTCACCCCATTCCCGATCAGATGCTCTCTGAGGGTCGGGCATGGCCCGGTACTCTCCGCCAAACAGGAATTCTTGTAAGGGACGCTCACCGTTTACCGGGCATCTAAGCAGTTTCATTTCGTTTCAGTGACCGACCGAAGCGGCTCCTTCTTCGCCCACCAGATTGAACTCCTCAAATCGGGAGAGGCGAAACGGTTTGATGAGTTCGTGCTCCTGATCATGGGCGATCGTATAGGCCATGGTCTCCCCGCACACCGGGGTTGCCTTGAACCCCCATGTGCCCCAGCCGGTGTCCAGGTAAAAGCCTTCCACGGGCGTCCTTCCCATGATGGGTGAGAAATCCGGGGTCATGTCGGCGAGCCCCGACCATTGCCGCAGCATGCGGACATCGGACAGGAAGGGGAAGAGCTCCAGCATATGGCCGGCCAGTCCTTCGGCAAAGTCCAGGGTGGAACGCATGGAGTGAACTTCATACGGATCCAGGGATGCCCCCATCACCAGTTCTCCACGCGACGACTGACTGACGTAAAGATGAAAGCTGGCGGAGACAATGATCGTGTTCAACCAGGGTTTGAGAGGCTCGGAGACGCAGGCCTGCAGCGGAAAAACCTCGATCGGCGTTCGAAGATTCACCATTTCCGTGACCCGGGGCGTGAAACCCGCGACCGCCGAAACAACCTTTCTCGTCTCAATGAAGCCCCGGCTGGTTTCCACTCCCGTCACCCTGCCGCCGCTGACCTGGATTCCCGTCACCTCGGTGTTTTGATGAATCTCAACACCGCGCCGGTCGGCGCCGCGCGCGTACCCCCAGGCCACGGCATCATGCCGGGCGATGGCCCCCGGAGGATGAAAAAGGGCTCCCTGAACCGGCATGTTGTGGCCGCAGTCCAGATCCATCTGGGGACATTTCTTTCTGATGAACGCCCGGTCGACAACCTCGCTGTCTACGCCCAGGTGCTTGTTGACTTCGGCCCGCCAGCGCATGGTCCGCAGGGCTGCGTCCGTATGGGCCAGGGTGAAGTGGCCGCGTTCAGAATAGAAGAGGTTCAGATTGAGGTCGGCCGAGAGCTCCTGAAAGAGCTCAACACTGCGGGCATAGAAGCGGACACCCTCCGGGGTTAGATAGTTGGATCGCACGATCGCCGTGTTTCGCCCCGTTCCCCCGGCGCCAATGTAGCTCTTTTCTAGAACTGCGACGTTATGGATTCCATGGTCGCGGGCCAGGTGGTAGGCAGCGGCGAGACCATGCCCCCCGCCTCCGATGATCACGACGTCATAGTGGGGCTTGAGCCGATCCGGAGCCCGAAACATTCGTGGCTCCGGGTATTTCCTGCTGAGCGCAAAGCGCATCAGGCGATAGGGCATCGTTCGTCCTCGTTCGTTCTCGTCCTAAAGCTGTCTGTCTGCCGTTGCCTCAAAGGTCTTGCCCAGGAACCCCCGGGCGTCCTCTACCAGCTCGCCGACCCGTTCGAACAAGAGGGTCACCAGGAATTCCACAGCCACCCTGGAGGCAATCTCAGCCCCCAGCGGATCGCTCTCAATGCCCGTGTTCAGGGCCAGTGAAGACTCCTCGCAGAGGGGCGACTCAGAGTGATTGGTGATCGCAATCGTAGTCGCTCCCGCCTCTTTGGCGATGTGACTGGTTGCGATAATCTCCCGGGTGCTGCCCGAGAAAGAAAACAGTATGGCCACGTCGCGGCTGCTGAGGGTGGCTGCTACATGACGCTGGATATGATTGTCGATGGCCAGACAGGAGGGGATCCCATAGCGGGTCAGACGATAGTGGACACCCGTGGCTGTTCCAGCGGAACTGCTGAGTCCACAAACCAGAACGAACCGGGCTCCCGCAATTGCCTGCCCTACCAGTTCGAGCTGATTCTCCGAAAGCAGCTCGATGGTGTTCTGAATATCCTGGAGTACCTGCTGGGAGATTTCTTCCACGAAGCCGGTGATGTGTTGGGCCTTGCGTGTCGCCCTGCGGGCCGCGCGGTCCTCGGCCAGGTGAATCTTCAGATCCTGGAACCCGGAATAACCCAGCCTCTTGCAGAAGCGATCAACGCTTCCATAGCTGGCGCTACTCGACCGGACGACTTGCGTAATGGTCCGGTGGCTGAGATCAGCAGTCGACAGGACATAATCCGCAACCAGCCGCTCCTTCTCCGTGAAACGAGGGTAGAGGTCGCGAATGCGAACCAACGTGCCAGGCTCTTTCAGCTTGTCCGAGGAACGCATCGCAGAAGGCGTGTGGGTCGAAGAAACCATGCACTTGTCCGGTGGATCGATAACCTCCGGCAAGCTCATAGAGGCGACCAAACGCCCCATTGGCGAGCTTCCCGGTGGAGTCCTTTGGTCTGGAAAATATATCCATTAGTCATCTCATGTCAAGATAATATCTCCAGACGACTTGCGGAGATCGCAGACTTCGGGTAAAGGTTGGCGTCACTTCGCATTGAATGATTACCCGGGCACCAGCGAGGGCTGAGTTGTCGCAAGGCGCTGCTTTCGCAGCCGCGGTGCGGATACGAAGAGATCGATATGAAAGATCTACGCTGGGCGGTTATCGGCTTCGGGGAAGTGGGTTCGGTGCTGGCCCGTCATGTGGGGACGGCCCTGGCCAGAGAAGTCCAGGTGATGGCTCCTCGTCTGAACCGCAATCTCGTGTCTGACCAGGAGAAAGGGCAACTCGAGGGCGAGGGCCTGAAAATCGTTCCTGACGTTGGAACTCTGGCACGGAACAGCGATGTAGTCCTGTCTGCTGTGACTCCCGGTGCGGCTTCGGAGGTGGCGGAGATGGCTGCCGGCTCCTGGCGGGGAGGCCTGTTTGTTGACCTGAATTCCGTCTCGCCCATGGAGAAGGCTCGAGGCGCTGCCCCCTTTGCCGGGGACTTTGTCGATGGGGCCATCCTGGGATCGTTTGCGGGTCGGGGTACTCAGGTTTCGATAGCGTTGTCGGGTCCCCGCTCCCAGGAGGCACACTCGCTGCTCGCCGCAGCAGGTCTTCGGACCTCGGTGGTCAGTCAGGAAGTGGGAACCGCTTCGGCCCTGAAAACGTGCCGCAGCATCTTCATGAAGGGGCTGGAATGCCTGTTCGTCGAGGCTTCCCTGGCAGGTCGAAAGTTCAACCTCTCTGAGGCGCTGCTGGAGACCATCGAAGAGACCTTCACTTCCTACACGATTCGGGAACTCTCGACAATGCTTCTGACTACCCACGCCGTTCACGCAGATCGCCGGGCGCACGAAATGAAGGAAGTCGTCGAGACACTCCGTGAATGGCAGCTCCCGTCACCCCTGTCACGGGCCTCTCGGGATCTCCTCATGGAAAGCGTGCGAGCCGATCTGGCAGTGAGATTCGACCGTAAGATCCCAGACGAACCGGATGCCGTGGTTCAGGCCCTGAGTCGTCACTATGGAGAGAAGGACACAGAGTAGACTTATTCCAACCACTCCCGGATGTTCTTCGCACCCATCCGTGCGATTTCGGTCCGACTGAACCCGGCACCGAGGCAGGCTCCAACAAACGACCGGAACCCTTCAACCGGGGTCGGGTTTCCCACCTGGCCCATGTCCGTGGCCAGCACCGTGCTTTCGACACCAACCTCGTGAATCGCGTGGGTCAAGTGATCGGCGGTCAGCACCTCGCCCAGGGCCGGTGTCGTAAAAACCCAGGTCCGCTCGAACCGGCATCCAAGGCCGGCCAGCTCTTGCTGCACGGAGATGGGCATATCCACGAAGGGAGCTTCCGGGTGGGTGATCAGGATCTTTCGAACGCCCTGCTGTCGGGCAGCGGGGATCAACTTCAGAATCTCGGAGGTGCTGAGATGACCGGTTCCCAGGATCAAATCCTGCTCGGCGATCAGATCGAGGATCTGTCGGATCGCCCCAGGAAGCTCTTCATTCTCCAGGGACAGCCCCTGAGGCTCTTGACCATAGGAGCGTTGGTGGTTGGCTGCATCCAGGGTGGGCATCCAGATTTCTCTAGCTCCGTAGATGATCGCATTCTCTACCGTTGCGGGATTCACCCCGCCGGTGGCGTCATTGAGAACCAGTCCACCCCAGACCTGAATGCCCCCTACCACGGAAGCTGCAATCGTAGCCCGATCGGCCGTGAGGGTCGTGTGGCTCTTGATCAAAATGCCCGCCATCCCGGCCTCCTGCGCCTGCCGGGCCAGAGAGATATCGTCCAGCAGCCGGGGTATGTGTTCGGGGGCGGCGTGAATATGAGGGTCAATCAGACCCGTTATCTCGATCATTCTGGTCTATCTTCGCATACAGCGGGGTAGAGCCGAAAGTGTCAGATCCGGAAACACATACTGCCACGTTTTTACCCTTCCAGGGGCAGGGTACGGAGGGTTTGAGCGTCGATCTCAGTTCCCTTGTGGCAGACCAGGGTGATCTCGCTGCCGGGAGGGGTGTCTACGAGACCGGTGAGGGCCAGTGATCCATCGTCTCGGGTGCGGGTGCCGCGGATGGGAGCGCCGTCGGAGTTGTAGAGAATCACGTCGGCCGAGGGAAGAGTCTTCACCTCGGGTAGAGCACAGGCCGGGCGCCTGCCGGTCCCGAACAAAGCGACGTCGAGTGTTCCTCCGCCTCGAGGTTCATCCTCAGCAGAATCGATGGTGTGGCGGATCTTCATCTGGATCCGGGGATCTGAAGGACGGGTGTCGAAGACCATTTCCATGAAGTTCTGGGCGTCTCTGCGGCCGTCGGGCCGCTGGGGGCGACGGGAGAGTTCGAGTGAGTTCCAGTACTGGTGGTAGTTGGCGATCACTTCTACTTCTTCGCCGTTGAAATCGGTCATGCGCCGTGCGAAGTCGTGCTTGGGAGCTCGCAGGTAGCCCGAGTTCCCGGTGTGCCCGAAGTGAGCTTCGATCACGTTGTTCCGGACATTACGGCTGATCCCGGCGTGATGCAGATCTCCGTAGAGGGCCACGATGCCCTCCCGGCTGCCGAACAGCTCCATCAGGCGCTTCGCGGGGGCGGATCGCCAGCCGGCGAAATCAAAGCAGTTGGTCTCAAAAAATCGAAAGTCCTCCTCACCCTGCGCCGGTGGCCCTAGAAGCTGGTTGTAGATTGCGTTCAGAACATTGATTCCGGAAACACAGATGACCTGAGAAGTGTCGGTTTGAACAAGCTGCTGCAGCCAGGCGAACTGCTCCTCCCCGAGGATGGTTCGCAGCGGAGAGTGCCGACCGAAGACATCGGGGCTGTCGACCCACTGGTTATCCCTCCACAGCCGCTTTTCGGCTGTGCTGCGCCAGAGTCTACTGTCGACCGTCGCCAGAGTGAAATCCCGGTCAGGCATTTTCCATTGGCGCCAGAAGTGGGGAGTCTCGGCAGCTGAGGGGCTTTCATCTCCCAGCATCAGGTGGGCGACGATCTGCATGTTGCCCTGCAGATAATCGCCAATCGGGCTCAAATCCTGGTTGTGGCGGAGGGCGCGCTGGATGGGCCGGCCAGATCATCCATGCCGAAGTCGTGGTCGCCCGGATTCATGACCACCCAGTGGCGCATCAATTGGTGGCGGCTCGTGGGGCCGGCAAGGGCCGAGTTGATCGACCGGTAGGCATCGTCGATGCTGGGCGGGAACAGTGGGAACTCCAGGTACCATACATCGTCCTCCCAAAGCAGGATCTGAAAGCCGTACTGGTCATGATGCTGAAAGGACTCGGGCCAGGGTTGATCCATGATCAGCTCACAGCCAGAGCCTTCGGCAGAGGTATGGCAGCCACTACCCCAGACCTTGTGGCAACTCAGTCCGCAGACGCGGTACGGCGCCTGCAGGCGAGGGAGCCTTCCTACATAGTCACCGGAAGAGGGAGTGTTGCCCAGGTACCCCGTGCCGGGCCCCGTCGCCGCAGTGCCGACCCGGCGGTCCACCGTCACGTTCTCGCCGTCCTTCCAGACGGTGAAGTAGAGGTTCCGATCAGCGGGAGAGAAGGGGAGAGTCGCTTCGATGATGGCCGTGTTTCGCCGGAAACGACTGTTGACAATCCCGGCCTGTCCGGCAATGGGAACTCCCGACCACCCTCCTGGAGGGTCCGGTTGGTCGCTGATCCGAATCGCACCTTCTTTTCCGTCACTTCGAAAAAGCGCCACGAAACGGACTTGCCATTTCCCGTCGACCTCTCTGAGCGTGTCCCCCAGCGGATAGCAGACATGAAGGTCATTCTGTCCGACGGTCAGGCGCCGGTTCCCACCCGGGTCCAGGGCAATGCGGTTGATTTCGAAATCGAGAAGGCCCCGTCCAGAGACGCCAAAGTAGCCCTCGACCTTCTTTCTTTCCACATCCCCGCACTGGGCCCGAGCCGTACGGGTTCCGACGGTCAGCACCGCTGTCACCGTGGCCCGTTCGGGATGATTCCCACTGACGATGAGTCCTATGCTGATCTGGTCACCGGGCCGGGGGGGTCCCAGGGTCTCGAAGGCCGATCCGCGGAACGGCTGCTCGTTGTCTAGGCCCTGCCTGAGCAGGTACTTGTGTTTCCTCTTCTGGGTTTGAACAATGCCAAAATGACCGTCTTCGAACCAGGCGGCGATCAGCGCCGTGCCCAGCAGGTTAAAGCCTTCGTTGAAGGTATCGCCTCCGAAACAGATGCCCAGGAAGCCGTACTCGGGGCTGAACATCTTCCAGGAGGCATCGGCGTCCTCGCCGGGCCCCGGATTCAGGTCTTTGATCGTCGCCTCCATGCGGACGCCAAAGTTGCCCTTGAGCTTCCAGTCCGATCTCCACATCATGCCCTCGGGCAGGGTGGGGTCTTTGAAGTAATCCAGCTCGGGGAACAGCTTCATGCGCAGTTCCTGTGACAGGGCCTCCGGGTCGGAAGCTTTGGCCCGGATGGACTCGCGCAGATCGCCCAGATCCTCACTGAACAGGTCTACGGCATCCAGAATCATCGAGGGGTTGTTGAGAGCCAGCTGCCAGTCCCAGGGTAGCTGCATAGGGACCACCCGGTCCCCGAAGTTCCTGAGCCGGCGGCGCAGGGCTCCGTTCTCTACTTTCCAGTAGCCCGGGTTGAGCGTCTCCCACAGGTCGCCCGCGTGAAGTGAGTCGGGACGCTCGAAATTGTCTACGAGTGTTGGCGAGTGAGCCAGGAGTGAGCCGGCAGTTCCTAGCGGGGCTTTCAGAGAGGCTCCGGCCACCGAGCCGGCGACCAGGGAACTCTTCAAGAATCCCCGGCGGGTCCATTTGGATTCGTTCTTCTCTTTCTTGCTCATTACAGTCCCTTAGTTGAGATGGGTGGGGACAACTATAGGGAGGGGGTTAGTGGCATGCAAACAAATCTGGTAGGCTTCGTTTCACTCAATCAGAGAGGATTTCGAATATGAATAGCAACGAACTTGTTGCCCGATTGCTCACTTTCAGCCTGGCCATAGCATTGCTCTCCACCTGTGGGATTGGAGGAGAGCCAGTGGCTCAAACCGAGCGCTGGAACCTGATCGCCATTGTCACCGATGACCAGGCCGAGTGGGCCGTCCGGTCCTACGGCAATGACGAAATCGTGACGCCCAACATGGACCGGCTGGCCCGTGAAGGAGCCCGCTTCACCAACGCCTTCACGGCCTCGGGAGTTTGTACGCCCAGCCGCGTGGCTCACCTGACGGGTCTGTTTCCGATCCACGTGGGCCTGACCGATGTCCCCTACAGAGATCCCCGGGAAGGGCTGCCCCCCGGGGTTCCTACCTGGCCTCGTGTCCTGCAGCAGAATGGTTACAGGACCGGGCTGGTGGGCAAATGGCACCTGGGGCGGGCCCCTGAGCATCATCCGACCAACTTCGGACTGGACTACTTTTTCGGTTTCCTGGGAGGAGCCAACCGTCCTCAGAATCCAACCCTCAGCCGGGACGGCAAGACCGCTGCAGAAGTGAAAGGCTACACTCCCGACATTCTGACAGAGGACGCCATGCGGTTCATCGAGCGAAACCAGTCACGGCCCTTTGCGCTGATGCTTCACTTCCGCGCTCCCCATGCCCCTCACCTGCCTGTTCCCGAAGCCGACCTGAAACCCTATGTAGGCCTGGATCCGACCGTCCCCATGGTGGATCCGGCTGTGGCCCGGCTCGACGACGACCAAGAACCGGCTGATCCGGCGGCGATTGCCCTGCATCGCAGGCTGCTGAAAGAAAAGATGGTGACCTACTACGCCAGTGTCCACTCGGTGGACCGCAATCTGGGACGGCTGCTCCAGCAACTGGATGATCTGGATCTGACTCGCAAGACGATTGTGGTTTTCACCAGCGACCACGGCTACATGTTCGGACACAGAGGGATGAAGGGGAAGGGAGCTGCCCAGCCCATCCGCAACCACACGCTGGACGAGGATGTGTTCTTCGTAAACATGTACGACGAGTCCTTTCAGGTTCCTCTCGTGATTCGCTGGCCCGGCGTCGTCGAAGGAGGCCGCGTCATCGACGAGCTCGTATCCAACGTGGACTTGTTCCCCACCTTCCTGGGGATGGTGGGCGTACCCGTGCCTGCGGGTCTCTCCCTTCCGGGACAGGACTTCTCACCAATTCTTCGAGGAGAAGATGTGTCCTTGCGTGATGCCATCTTTGCCGAGTACACGCCGCAGCAGATTGGCGTTGTCGAGTTCATCCGCATGGTGCGGACGAAGAAGTGGAAGCTGGTCCGGCGCTATCTGAACCCGGGTGGCAACCAGCTCTTCGACCTGGAAAACGATCCGGGGGAGATTCACAACCTCTTTTACGTGGATCGGACTGCGTGGCGGGCGGCTGTAGAGAAGGGTCTCAGCGTGGAGCACCCTCATCTGGAGATCATCGCCAAGCTGCAGGCAAAAATGACCGCCTGGCAGGAAACTACTAAAGACCCGGCGCTGCAGCTGGAGGCGGTTCTCAACGAGGCCAGAGAGGAAACGAAGCGGCGCTGGCAGTGAGAGCCCTCGACGGGCACTTGATCATCGATCTCTCCCTTAATCTCCCGGGCCCGCTGGCCACAGCCCGTCTGGTCGAAATGGGCGCCCGCGTGGTGAAAGTGGAGCCTCCCGGGGGAGATCCGGCCGAGCGATTCTCCAACCGACTATACGCCGACTTGAATGGCCCGAAGAAGGTGGTCCGTCTGGATTTGAAAACGGACCCGGGCCGGGGAGAGATGAAGAATCTGTTGGCGGAGGCGGATCTCCTTCTCACGGCCTTCCGCCCCACGGCGCTGAAACGTCTACACCTGGGATGGTCTGCCCTCAATCCGGAATTCCCCCGCCTCTGCCACGTCGGAATCATTGGCTTCCCCGGGGAGAGGATGAGCCAGAGCGGACATGATGTAACCTACCAGGCCGCTGCCGGCCTGTTGGATCCTCCCCGCATGCCCCGGTCTCTGATCGCTGATGTGGCGGGAGCAGAACGCGCAGTGTCCGCGGCACTGGGACTCCTGTTGAAGAGAGAGCGGTCCGGAAAGGGAGCACAGCAGTGGGTGTCGCTCTTCGAAGCGGCCCAACCCTTTCACCTGCCCCTGGACCATGGGCTCACCGCTGTCGGGGCATTTCTGGGCGGCGGCCTGCCACGCTATGCCATGTACCGGGCAGCCGATGGCTGGGTGGCCCTGGGAGCTATAGAGGACCGCCTCTGGGAAGAGTTCCTGGGAGCAGTGGAGAGGTCGGACTTGCTGGGGGTCTCGAGCGAAGTGGCGCGGGTGGAGTTGGAGAAGTTGTTCCGGACAAGAGGTGCCGACGAGTGGCAGGACCTGGCCAGGGAGCATTCACTGGCACTGGAGAAGGTAAGGACGTAGCGAGTATCAGCAGAAAGTGGGGGGGGCCTCGGGGCGACTCCCGGGAGGATTTAAACGGTCGCTGCCCCGAGGCCCCCTCCCACTTTCCCCACCATGATGAGATGGACTCCTCCTTTAGGCTTAGACGGCATCTAAAGTGCCAGAGCCAAAGTTTTTAACTGTATCAGGAGGAGTCTGAAATGAAGCATAGAACAATCGCAGTGGATTTGGCAAAGTCGGTCTTTGAGATTGGGATTTCCGAGCAGCCTGGTCGGATGGAGAAGACGCATCGCCTGGGTCGAGCTCGGTTGTTGAGGTTCATGG
>CBDAPI010000003.1:0-50803 GCA_965198355.1 Acidobacteriota bacterium | reverse complement strand
ACACGCGTGTCAAGCGGCGGAAGGGCCGGCCTCCCAAGGAACAACGCTGGGTGATGCCGGCCCTCCCAGCCCCAAGGGGCCGGCAGAAAATAGCCAGGGGCGCAAGCCCCTGGATTAGGGTCTCGTTGGCGGAGGAGCCCTGTAAGGGCGCACCCGCTGGGTGGTGCCGCCCCTTCAGGGCTCAAACCTGCAGTCAGCCCGTGATCCCGGGGCTCACGCCCCGGGCTATTTTCTGTCGCTCCTTCGGAGCTGGCCGTTGCTTTTGAGACAGTTCGCGGAGGAGCTCCTAGCCCGAATCATTCGTCAGTGAACTGATTCGGCCTGGTTTGGAGGCAATGAAAATGGCCATACCTCTTTGATATAAAAGGGTTTAGCAAAAGTCCTATCAAAGAGGATATGGCCATGAACCCAACAGTATGCCAAAACAGTTTGCCATTCCACCCCGACAGAAGAATCAGTGCTAGATTTGACGGCGGAAAGATCACTTCCGATGCGGGTCTACTGCTCTTTTACGCCCTGGACAAGCAGCACCGGCTCAGCGAAGGCTTCAGCGGCTGCCTGGGCGACGCCAGAGAAGAAAGCCGCATTTGCCATCAGCTATTGGAGATGGTTCGCCAACGAGTGCATCAGATTGTGGCCGGCTACGAGGACTGCAACGACGCCGACACTCTGCGAGGAGATCCGATCCTCAAGACGATTTGCGATCGGCTCCCCGACTCCGACCCCGATCTGGCTTCCCAACCCACCTTGTCTCGTCTCGAGAACGCCGTGGGTATCAAGGACCTGATGCGGCTGGGCCGGTGGTTGTTAAAGCGCTACATTCGGCGGCTCAGAAAGCGGCGCCCAAAAACAATCGTGCTGGATTTGGACAGCACCGACGATCCCACCCATGGACAACAGGAGTTCTCCTTTTACCACGGCTATTACCGCAGCCACATTCTGCATCCGTTGCTGATCTTCGACGGCGACAGCGGCGACCTGATCTCGGCGGTGCTGCGACCCGGAAACAAGGGAGCGGCGGCTCACGTTGTGCCGGTTTTGCGGCGCGTGGTGGCGGCCATCCGCAAGGCGCTGCCCACGGTTGAGATCGAGATTCGGGCCGACAGCGGTTTTGCCACTCCCCAGCTCTATGATTTCTGTGAACAAGAGGGTTTACAGTATGTGATCGGCTTGAGCCGCAACCCCCGCTTGGAGGGCACCGTCGAGCCCGTGCTGGAGCAAACCCGCCGCCAGTTTGAAGAAAACGAGGAAAAACAGCGCGAGTTTGGCGAGTTCCGCTACAGGCCAAAACCTGGAAGTATTCCCGGCGAGTGGTGGCCAAGGTGGAAGTCAACGAAGTCGGGATCAACCGCCGTTTCGTGGTCACCAATCGGGCCGACCTGTCCCCCCGGCCGCTTTACGATCATTACAGCGACCGAGGCCAGACGGAAAACTACATCAAGGCCTTCAAGATCCACCTGAAGATGGACCGCCTCAGTTGCCACCGCTTTTGGGCCAATCAGTTTCGTTTGCTGCTGCACGCCCTGGCCTACCAGATGTTCCTGATCCTGCGAGACTACCTCTACGCAACCCCCTGGCAAAACCTGGAGGTGGAGACTCTGCGGCGCCGGATTCTCAAGATCGGGGCCCGCGTCCGACAGACCACACGGCGTATCTGGATCCACTTCAGCTCCGCATTCCCTGAGCAAGGGATCTTCTGGCTCGTCTGGGGCAGACTTCACCCCACTTAGCTGCCCAGCTCGGACCGAAAACACGATTCCTGAGCTGTCTCCGGGAATGCTGTGTCCCGAAAACCCCGTTTTTCACTTCCCAACGGCCGATCTCAGCCGAGCACACTTCCCAACAGCCAGTAACCGCATCCTTCGTGGTAAATCCAGGTTCAGTCAAGCGCTTTTTTCGGCGCTGGTGAATGATTCGGGCTAGGAACAACGGGAACAAGGCAATTCCCGGGAACAAGTGCCTCCATGTTCCTGGCGCCGAATTGGAGAGCCCGTCCTATCCGAAAACTCGGTCGAGATCGTTCCGGGGCTTGCTGATACTCAGGTTGCGAAACTGCTGGGCCACCCACGAGCCGCCGAGATATTGCGACACATTCCAGAAGATGATCCTCCGACTGGAGATCTCAATGAAGAACAGCACGTAGTAGGTGCGAAGCGACGCCGTGGTGACGGTGAAGAAATCACACGCCCAGATGAATTGCCCATAGTGACCCAGGGAGTCGTGCCAGCTCAAGCCGGTATTGGTCGGGCGAGGCGCCAGCCCGTGCCGTTCCAGGATGCGCTTTACGGAGGAACGACCGAAGCGGGTGTATCCCAGCTTCCGCATCTCCCCGGCGATCCTACCGTAGCCCAAGTTCGGATTCTCGCGTGCGATTCGCAGGACGAGTCGCTCTGCTTCGCTGCCGATTCTGGGTCGGCCAGCTTTACGTTTCTGTCGAAACGTCCAGTGCCGACGGACGATCTGCCGATGCCAGCTGACTAACGTCGCTGGTCGGACGATGAGCAATGCAGCGACCAATTGTCTTCTCTTCATCCCAAGGCACGACAGAAGCAATGCGAGCTTATCTCCACGGCTGAGCCGAGGACGTTTTCCTAGCTGGCGACGTAGAATGAGCAGTTGCTGTCGGAGTGCCAGAATCTCGTAATTCCGATCGTCCTTCACGAGACGCAGTGGCAAGGAACAAAGGGGCGACACGAAGAGCAGAAGCAAGTACCAGAACATACCCGCAGGATTGGCCCTGGAATCCATCAAAGTCAAGGGCTGTGGCTCAGCGTTTCCGGGTTACCTTCGACACCCGTGGGTGCGTTTCATTAGTTTTGGTACCCCACGGGCCGGCAGCCGGGGCACACACCATGGCGCTTCGGGGTCGGATAGGGGCTGGCTCACCTGGCGTCCGTTTGCTTGAGACTGTCGAGCAATTGTTGCAGACCCGCAGCGACCTCGCGGTGGGCCTTTCCGGGGTCCTCGGCCGAAGCGATCATCAGAGCTGCTTCCCTGATCGCGCCGAGAAGCAGGTGAGCCATCGCTCGTACCGGTAGAGGCTTCATCCTTTCCGCTTTCATGATCGCCTCGAGACCCCGACTCAGTAATCCCAGTCCGTAATCGGCTTCGACCGTCCGCCAGCGCTCGACACCCAGTACGGCGGGCGCATCCAGGAGCAGAATCTGCCGGATGTCGGGCTCGGTGCAAGCATTGAGAACGGCCAGATACCCAGCCTGGAGACGCGCCCAGGGCTCGGTTTCGGTGTCCACCGCCGCCTGGATGCGCTCGGCCATCTCGCGCTCCAACTCCTCCACGACGGCGACGAAGAGCGCTTTCTTGTCACGAAACTGATGATAGAGGGCGCCGCGGGTGACGCCGGCTCGACGGACAACGTCCTCCGTACCCGTCCCGGCAAAGCCCTTCGCTTCAAAAAGTTTGCGGGCAACGCGGACGAGCTCTCCGCGCGTCTTCTCGGACTGAAGGGCTTTTTTTCTCTTTACATTCATACAGTCTGTATGTATTATACGTACAGGCTGTATGTTATCGGAAGCGAAGACAGTAATCAAGGGGAGTGACCGATGATGAATGGAACTACGTCTGGCGTAGTCATTGCTGCCATCAGCGAGGTCGTGCCCGATCTCGAGGTTAGCAATGAGTTCTTGCTTCAAGAGGGGCGGCTGGTTCGCCCTCGCGCCCAGCGCGCCCTGGAGAAAACGGGTGTGGAAGGGAGGAGACGATTCTCGGCCGAGCATTCGGATCCGATGGAGCTGCTCGACGTCTGCGCCCGGCGATGTCTCGAGTCTTCCGGGCCAGGTGACATCGGTCTGATCGCCACATCCACCTGTAGCATCAAACGGCCCTCAGCCCGTCTCGTTCCCAACCCAGCATCCGATCTTCGCGTACGCCTGGGATTGCCCAACGCGGGCACGTTGAGCTCCTATGGCGGCTGCACCTCTTTTTTCGGTCTCCTCAGCGCGGCTGCGGACTATGTTCGGCTGAATCAACTCGCTGCGTTCGTCGCCGTCGTGGAGTTGGATAACCGGAATGTTCCCACCGGGGTCCCCCGCTATCTTTTTGGCGATGGATGCGTAGGAGTGCTTCTGAGACCATCCGAGGAGTCGGACTTCGGATTCGTCGCTTATGACCGGCGCTCGGGAACCGATGGCAGCGCAGAGTCCAATCGCATCGAGCGCGATATAAATGACGGGCTCGTTTTCCAAAGCTGGGGGCGCTATGCCAACGCGCTATACATGAGTGGAGCGGCGGTAAATAGGTTTATCCAAAAAAAGGTCGCCCCGGCGCTGGTTGGTTTTCTCGAGCAGTGCAACGCTTCTCCGGACAGCGTCGATGTTTTCGTCCCGCATCAGGCCAACCTTAGGGCCATTCAGTTTCTGCATCGTCGGTGCCTTCCCAAATCTCTGCTGGTGGAAACGGTCCGGCGCCGAGGAAACAACGCGGGGGCCAGCCTCGGCGTTGCGATGGCCGAGGCCTTCACCGATCTGACCCAGCGGGGCCAGCGGATTCTTCTGAGTGCCTTTGGATCCGGACCCAACATCGTCAATATGCTGTACCACGCAACCGGGCAGGAGGTTGTCGTCCGAGAGACGCTTTCCCCAAGCGACGCCGATAACCAGCCGACCGAATGGTTGGTTTTCCCAGGGGATGCGGCTCCCCGGTATGCGCTGCTCACTCCGTCGGTTTTCGACCGCTACGGTGGAACCGGGATCCGAGTCCTGGTGACCGATCCATGGGAGATCGACTTTTTCACCCGCGTCCTGCCCGGTCCCTGTTCGCTCATCGGCGCCAGCGCTCCCGCATCCGAGACCGAGTTCCAGATGCAGCAGTGGGCAAAGCGTTGCAAGCGAGAGCGGACAACTCCAACAGAGCCCGAGGTTCCGGGCGACTACGACGACAAGATTCAGGGCCTGCTCCTTCGGGTTTCCCCATTCGACGTGCCCTCTCTTCTGGACGATCTGCGCCAGAAAGGACGGATCGATCGTTGGATGGTCCACAAGCGCCACGAGGCCAACGTCATGTTGTCCGGTGCGGTGCAGGTTGGAGGGCTCATTCATTTCCTGGCCTCGCCCCTGACCGAGGAGTTCCAGTTTGATCACGAATCGGGGCATCTACAGGGGATGGCCCTGATGGAGATTATTCGTCAGGCGATGATCGCTTCCTCGCATGTCATCGGAGTGCCCCAGGGGTGGGGGATGGTGCTGACGAGTTTCCACGCGGATTACCACAAATATGTCGACGTCGCAGCGCCCATGATTGTGAGGACGCTTCCCGGGCTCGGGAAGAGCTGCGCCCGACGTTTAGAGGACTGGCAAAACAACCGTCCACATCGCGCCTGGGGAGTAGCCCAGGTCTTCCAGAACGGCCAATGTTGCGTTGGCGCCCACTTGACCGGAATGCTGCGGCCGTCACCTGCCATATGAGCAGCATCAAGCGACAGGCACCGGTGCTCTTCCTGATAGTGGGTATTCCCTGCCTGGTGGGCATCACGGTCCACCGCCTACTCACACATCCCTGGCCGCCTCACTGGGTGACGCTGGGTCTGGTGGGGTTTTACTTCGGTTGGCTGCTTGCCGAAGCGAGCATCACGATGCGGGAGCCGAAGAAGGAGGAGGCGACCGACGATCGGAGCAGTCTCGAGCTATACGCAGCGGCTCGATGTGTGACCGTTCTCGGGACCGTTCTTTCGCCGCCTATGGAGGGGACGGTATCGGTGCGGTGGGTCCTGCTGGCGGCCGGAGTCACGATCATGATCTTGGGCGTGGGCTTACGTCTGGCCGCAATCCGGAAACTGGCCGCCACCTACAGTCACAGCGTCCGGATCCCCTCTGACGGCATCATCCGAGGCGGGGTGTATCACTACCTTCGGCATCCTGCCTATGCGGGAATGGTACTGGGTAATCTCGGATTCGTCGTTGCACTGGCCAGCCCAAATGGAATGGCTGCGTTGCTCGGGCTGCTCTTACCCGCCGTGACTTATCGGATCCTGGTCGAAGAGTCGCTACTGCTTTCGACTCTGCCAGAGTATCGGGAGTTCGCGAAGGCGAGAAAGCGCCTCATCCCATTCCTATGGTAATGAGCGTTTACGACCTGGTCCTGGTCGGCGCAACGGGGTACGTAGGCACCACCGTCCTGCGCAATCTGATCGAGGCCTGTCCCGAGAGCAGGGTGCGCGTCCTGGGCCGAAAGCTACAACCTCAGGGGGCGCCGGCTATCCGGTGGGTCCAATGCTCCCTCCCCGAAGTGCCCGATGGCGCGTTTCCGCCCCGGCCCTATTTGCTCGTTCATCTCGCCACCAGACAGATCGATCCAGATGGCACAGGGTTTGTGGCCACGAACGTCACCGGTACGCTGAACCTGCTCCGTAAGTCTGACGCCAACCTTCGCGGCGTCGTGTACGGCAGCTCGGCGTCTGTGTACGGACAGGGCCCCCTGCAGCCGGCGTTGGAGGTGGATCGTCCGGAGCCAGTTACACTACTGGCCAACAGTCGAAGGGCGGCCGAGAAGGTTATTCTCAAAATGGCGACAGAACGAGACTTCGGTGCATACCTCTGTCGGCCTCGCTTCATTATTGGCGGTGGTGATCGTTTCCTGGTTCCGATACTGGCTCGCCTCGCCAGGATGCGACTGGCTGGTAGCCAAGAGGTGTCCTACTCGTTCATTCACGTTGACGACTACGCCGAAGTCATTCTCTTCCTGCTGCGGAGGCTGGCGACCCAAGACGGGAATGGAGCCGAGCCGGAACGGCTAGCCGTCAACGTCGCCTACAGCGCCGCACTCCCGCAGGAACAGATCCTATCCACGGTGCGGGGTATGGCGGGACTGCCGCGCCCCCTGGTGCATTTGCGCTGCCCCCGTTCCCTTCTTGTCGGTCTCAGAGCGCTGCCGGGTCGCCGGCCAGACCGGCTGGCTACTCGCCTCGAGCTGTTAATGCAAGATCAGATTCTCTCCTGCCGCCGTCTCTCCGAGATGGGTTGTGACATTCCATCGCGTTCGCCCCAAGCGCGACTCGAGGCAGCTATTCGCCAGTATCAAGAGGTACCAAAATGATCAGGACCGGCACTCCCTTGTTTGTTGTTGACTATCGGTCGAAGTTGCTGCAAGCGACGGTGGGGCCAAAACTTGCTAATCTTGCTGCATTGCACGCCGCCGGGTTTGCGGTCGCCTCCTACTTCTGCCTGACGAAACACGCCTATGAGGCGGTACTGTCTGCCTTCCGGCCCCAGGTACAGACCCTGTTCGAGGGTTGCGACTCCTTTGACGCCGTAGCGGTGCGGTCAGTGTCACGGCGAATCCAGCGGATGTTTCTCGACGTTCGCCTGCCCGACGGGTTGGAAGAAGCGATCAAGGCTTCGTTTGAGGGCCTCTTCGAGTACGGGGAATACGTGGCAGTTCGCGCGTCCATGGTAGGGCACAGCGCAGAGGAGAGCGAAGACAGCGCGCACAATCCCATGGCCGGCATGAGTGATTCGTTCCTGTTTGTGGGTGCCACGCAACTGGTTGGCAAAATCCGTCGCTGTTGGGCCTCCGGGTACAGCCCCGAAGCGATCACCTATAGGCGGCGGCTCGGGTTCGCCCCTCACAGGTTCTCCGTCGCCGTGGGGGTACAGCGCATGATCGCGTCAGCGCGATCGGTTGTGGTCTTCTCTTGCGACCCTCGGACAACTCAGAGGCGGACCGTCATCGCAGCGGGCTACGGAGTGGGAGAAGGCGTCGTCCAAGAGAGGGTGGGTGTGGATCACTTTTTCGTCAATCAGAAGTCCAAGGTCATCACAACTGAGATTGGCTCCAAGACAACAAAGCTGGTACGGAACCCGGACGGAGATGGGTCCTCGCTCGTTGGCGAACCCGTCGCAGTCGAGGCGGTGCAAAAACCCTGTTTGACCACGCGCGAGATCCTGGAACTCGACGCACTCGCTCAAAAGGTGGAAGGCCTGTTTGGATCGTCCCAGGACATCGAAGGCGCGTACGATTCGAAAGGCCGCCTTTATTTGCTGCAGAGCCGCCCAGTGCACCTGGACCATCGCACAATCCGGGTGTGGAGCAGCGCCAACGTTTCGGAGAGCTTTCCGAGCGTTACGACCCCCCTGACGTACAGTATGGCGCGGCTCTTTTACCGCACCGTGTTCTACGACTTCATCCGACGCAGCGGGTGCCCGCCCGACCTCCTTTACGAACAGTTCCCCGACTTCGAACGCATGCTCGGCTTCATCAAGAGTCGTGTCTACCATTCCTTGACCTACCTGCTCAGAGTGAACGGCATGGTGCCCATCGCCAAATGGTTCATGAGCGACCTGGAGGATGTGCTCGAGATGCCGGCTTCGATCGCTCGAGAGGACAGCGGTGGTGGAGGATTGTGGGCGATGTGCCGCGCGTCAATGATTGCCGGACGCTGCGCGGTACGCCTGGGAAGAGAGTTGCGCGAGTTTGAGATGTGGTGGCGGGACTACCTGGGAGATCTCCGACAGATCGACCTCGACGGCGCCGATCCGATGGTGGCGGTGGCCACGTTTCGTGAGGTCTGGAAACAAGCCGGCCGCTGGTGGGGCCTGACGCTGATCAACCACTGGTTGATCAACACCTACTTTGCTGCCGCCCAGAAACTGATCAAGAAATGGAATCTCGAGATCAGCCTGAGCGATCTACTATGCGGGGAGGAAAACGCCGGCACGCGCGCGATCACTTCCGCCATACGGATTGCGGAGCTCATTCGGGCCGATTCCCGTTCGGTAAGACTGTTCGAAGCAATGGACGATCAGGCGGTGTGGTCGGCCATCTTGACCGAGCCCGATTTTCGAGAGCTTCGCGGGTTCGTCCAGCGCCATCTCCAGAGGTACGGTGATCGTGGGGTAGCGGAGCTCAATATGGAGGCGCCCAGCTTTCGACGCGAGCCCAAGCTGTTTGTCCGGACTTTGCGATCCTACGTCTGCAAGGGGCTGGTTGCGGATGAGCTGGCGCACTCGGAAAAACAGATACGCCACCGAGCCGAAGAGCAGGTCTGCGCCGCATTGGGCCGCCGCTCGATCCGCAGCTACCTGTTTCTGGGGCTGATACGCAGGCTCCGGATCACCATCAATCAGAGGGAGGATAGCCGTTTCTGGCGCGGTGAGCTCTTCGGGTACTGCAAAGACATTTTTGACGTTCTTGCTCGCTCGTTGGTGAAGCACGGTGCTCTGGACCGTCGCGCCGATGCCGTGTTTCTGACGCATGAGGAGATCCTCGGGTTCTTCGAAGGCACGGGGATTACCGGCGATTTGCAAGCTTTGGTGGGAATTCGCCGCAGGGAGAAAGAGCGCCATGAACTCGGTGCCGGCCCCCCTCGGGACTTTACCACGCGTGGACCCGTGCAACCGGCAATCCCGCAAGGCGGATCCGCGCTTGGGACCGATCGGATCCTGCGCGGCATCGGATCGAGCGCCGGCGCCGTGGAGGGGCGTGCCAGGATCGTCCTCGACCCCACCAATGTCTCCATCGAGGCTAACGATATACTGGTGGCACGCGAAACGGATCCCGGTTGGCTATTCCTCATGCTGGCTGGTCGGGGGATCGTCGTTGAACGTGGCAGCATGTTGTCGCATACAGCGATCAGTGGACGGAAATTTGGCATTCCGACCGTGGTCGGGGTCCCCGACGCGACGCGCGTCATTCCCGAAGGGGCACTCATCAAGCTAGATGGGGCGGGCGGTACGGTCACGATCGTGGAGCGGTGATGCCAGCGGCACCTGTCCGTAGTCTGATACGCTTCGTCCGGCATCGGTATCCCCCCCTTCTGTATGTTGTCTGGGTATCCCTTTGGACATGTGCGCTCGACGGTCTGCTTTAGCCTGCGGGCCCGTGGGCTAAAGCCCACGGCTCTGCCTCGCCCGCCCTTCCGGCGTGGGACACGAGTGTCCTCGCTACGACCCGGTGTGAGAAATGCTGACCAGGTTTTTGACCAAACAACTGGAAACCCAAAGAATCAGAGGCCCCTTTGAGTGAAAATATGGCGACCAGAATGGTTGACGCAAGGTTGGAGGGCTGATAGCTTCGATTCTTCAACACTGGGAGGTCAGAGAAACTCCCATCAGAACCTGATATGAGGAATGTCGGTTTAATTGGAGTAAAAATCCTCCGCCCGCGTCGTCTGTACCACTGCCCAGGCAAAATGGTGTAGGTCACCGGTGATCTTGTTCCATCTGGGCACTGGTGAGTCCGCCGTTAGGTGGATGTCAAGCTTCCAGCACCATCTTTCATCCTGCTCACGTAAAGACGACAATTGGACGACTTTTGGTTTCAGACGGCAGCGTCCGAAAAAAACATCCCTTACTTCCGCAGGTGACAGCGGTCGGCTCCTCGGTGGTGAGGGCAACCAGGACAGCTGCCTTCTGTTCTCCTTCCAGCTCGACTACGGAATGTCGGCCAGTATCTCTTCGATCATCCGTTCAGGCGTCGGTGACCTCTGCAGTTGCCGGCGGATTCGATCGGTGGCGCGCCGGTACCCAGGCAAGGACTGCTCCAGGACGTCGGCTGTTAATTCCTGCTCCTGGTCGAGGTAAATGGGTTGCCAGCCTTGATAATACCATTGCACCGTTCGTTCATAGACAGGTCCCAAACCCCGGGCTATGTGCCCCCGGTCGAAGTAGAAAACCGGCAGATCATTGATCAGCCGAATCAGGCTCGAGGAGGACATGGCATTCCAATAAAACACATATTCCGCACTCAACAGAAGCGACATAAAGCGTTCGTAAGGGCAAAAGTTAAGTAGCGTCACATCGTCAGTGGGGGGTATTTGCTTCTTCACAGCCTCAGTACAGTCCCTTGGCCCTATGAAGATGGGATGCCTGGCGGCGTGCAATGTCTGTTGTAGTGTTCTTACCAGAAGGTCCACGAATCTCTTTTTGCCCCCCCAATAGAAGAGTCCGCCTGATTTCCACATCTGGCCCTTGTAATCCTCCGATGCGAGAATGAATAACCAATACGGCCTCTGAGCGGAGCGAATCCGAGCACCTGTCGGCGGTTGCGCCAGCACGTCTTTGTTTAGCACGGCCTGCGCACCCAGGAGACTGGGATTGAAGAAAGAGACACTGCGAACATGCTCGGTGCTGATTGGCGCCGGATAAACATGCAGGACGTCTTTGAGAATTTCAGACGACCTGTTGAGCGTCCTGAATGCGAGCCGCGCCATAGCATATAGGGCATGCTTTACGAAAGCCCCGGATTGGCTCTCCTCAAGATAATGAGTTCGGAGTGCCATGTGTGGTATCGACATCAGCTCCCAAGAGGGATCATACGTGGCGACTCGACATCCTTGATTGCGCAAATGTCGAATGATCCCGTCCAGCTCCTGGGTCGACAGCAATTTATGCATTGGAAGCAGGTATCCGGAAAAGAGGAACACGATATCCGGATTTTCCGCATCGATTGTTCTCATCAGGTGTTCCTGTGTAGTGTATTGGCCGGTTCGAACAGGTAATCCCTCCTTGTTTGCGGCCCAAAGATGGGGTGGGAGCAGGAGCGTTGTGCGGTTCGCAATGCTTCGCCCATGCAGGAAGTACATGGCTAAAGTCAGCTCCCCGTAGTCATTGTCAACTATGAAGAGGAGCCGGGTGTTGTCAGCGGTCACGCTCGTCATGATTTGTCCCTACATTGGCCACTCTCTGAGAGACGAGTACCCGCCGTCGACAACAATCGAGTTACCCGTTGTCCAGCGAGCTTCGTCACTGGCCAGGTAGACTGCTGCCCAACCCACGTCCCATCCGGAACCCTCGGTTTTCAATGGCACAGCAAGTCGGCGCTTCTCACGAGCCTTTTCGCCCAAATTGGCAAGAAGTGGTGTATTGACCATCCCGACAATCAGACAATTGACGCGGATACCGTCGGCCGCGTGATCTGCCGCCATGGATAGCGTCAGGCCCATAACTCCAGCTTTCGATGCCGAGTAAGCTGCGAAGCCTGCGTCCCCTCGGCGGAAGCCCTGGACGGCTGCCAGGGTTGACACGTTGATGATGGAGCCGCCACCGGATTCGATCATAGCAGGAATGCTGTACTTGCAGCACCACATCGTGCCCTTCAGGTTGATGTTCATGGCATTGTCCCACACCTCTTCGGTCACATTCACCACCGTGCCTGGGCCACCTGTCCCGACATTGTTGTGAAGGATGTCCAGCTGGCCGTACCGTTCCACGGCGGCGTCCACCATCCGCTCAACTTCCTCTGCATGGGTCACGTCAGCGGCAAAAGCCGAACACTCCCCGCCTTCCTCTTCAATTTCCCTCTGCAACTCCTTGGCATGGCTTTCCGATCGATTCACCAACAGAACTTTAGCGCCCTCTCGGGCGAACAGAATTGCCGTGGCTTTGCCATTCCCCACTCCTGGGCCCACTGAGGCCGCACCGGTCACAATCGCTACTTTTCCAGTCAATCGTCCTGCCATGACACTTGTGCCTCAATGAACAGAGGTTGCTTAGCTGACCCAGACATGAAAAGAAAGCCATCGTCCATATGGATCACTCCATTTCCCCCTGTCTATAGGCAGGGAAGTAGTCGGCTGCGGATATGCCCTTTGCCTTCACTATCTCTGTATATCGTTTACGGTTAAGGATCCGACCGCAGAAATAGGCGGTCCGAGTTTCCGTAGACCATCCTTGTTTGAACCAGCTCAAGCCCTGTCTGCCCTCGTCCTTCAAACCCGGCACTCCGCCGATATCGCACCAACGAACTTTGTCAGCGAAATACTCTATCGCGAACCAGTACAGGGCATATTGAGCCCCCAGTTTGTAGCCTACATCGCTAAAGCCCAAGACGTGACCATAGACGATATCTTTTTGTACGATCCACAAGATTGCTGCGACTGTCTTATCCTGATGCATAGCTCGTAAGACGACCATCCCGGGCATATTCAGCTGCTTGGCAAAAGCCTTCCTGGAGAAGGCCCTGATTCCCCTAATATGGTGTCTGTCTACCAGGGTCTTATGCAGCTCCAGCCATTCATTGAGAAACTGCGTTGGCTTTTCATGTTTCTCTACTGAGAGCTTTTCCAGCGCCTTCCGGACGTAACGGTGATGGTGGGGCGAAACGGTCTCTTTCGGGGATTGATGAAGGTCAATAATAAAGTGCTCTTTGAAGGGCACGACCACATCACTGAAGCATCGACGCAGGTAAGGTAGATCGTAGTCGCCGAACGGATCAGCAACCAGGGAAAGGCAGACCAGTTCGTTGCCTAGCTCGTCCAAATCCATGTGCAGCTGGGACCAATCCCGGCAGGCGAATAGAGGGTAGCACCCCATTGCATCACGGTAGGAGAGACCTCGAATGCCGCGCTCCAGAATCCAGCCCCCGCATCGAGGGAGTTCACGCGGAGTACCAAATTCCGCCAACGATTCGACATAAGCTGGATGCATATATCCAGTCATTCCTAGTATTCTTACATCAAAATCTACAATGTGATGAATAAAGCAACGATTTTTCGAAAGAGATATCGACGATAGGTGTTCGGAGTGTTTGGAGTATCATAGAATTCAAGTTCCTCACAGCCTGGGACGTTCAGGACAGGCCGAAGCCTGAGTGGATCATGAGTGGCGAACCCGATTAAGTAGAGCAGAATGAGACAAGATACAGACACTGTTCGACAAAAGATTGCAGCAGCCCGACCCTGGTTTCCCGAGGAGGATTTTGAGGAAATCCTGGAAGGCGTAGAAAGGATCTTGAGGTCGGGCCAGCTGATCCTCGGCGAGAACACGCACGAGTTTGAACAACAGTTCAAACAGTATGTGGGCGCAGAACACGCTGTGGCGGTTAGCTCCTGCAGCGCTGCATTGCAGATTGCCCTTCGCTTTTTTCAAATCCACGGGCACGAAGTCATCCTTCCCACTAATAACTTTGTCGGAGTCGTGACTTCGGTCATCTATGAAGGGGGAACTCCCGTCCTTGCAGACATGAACCCCGAAACCTTCTGTGTGGATACAGAGGATGTTTTGGCAAGGATCACGTCACAAACTGCAGGCGTGATCGTTGTCCATATCGCCGGACTTGTGTATCCGGAGATCGATCGCCTGAGGGACATCTGTGAAAAAAGAGGGCTGTTCCTTATCGAGGATGCCTCCCATGCTCATGGAGCGACAATCGATGGTCGCAAAGCGGGTAGCCTCACTGACGTGGCCTGTTTCTCCTTCTATCCTACCAAGATCATGACCACAGGAACGGGAGGCATGATCACAACACGAAATCCGGAGCTCGTGAAATACGCCCTATCGGTGAGGCATCATGGAGTTCGAAGCAGCCTGGAGGATGTCGTGCGATTGGGTAATAACTGGTGTCTGAGCGAGATCCATGCCCTTCTCGGACTGCACCAACTGAGGAGACTGGACGAGAACGTGGAGCATCGCAACCGAGTCGTGGATTGGTATCGTCAGGGTCTGGGGAATGCTGAATGGCTCACGATCCCCACCTATCCGGAGCACCTTCGTCACGCTTATTACAAATTTCCCACACTGCTCCGGGAAGGCATGAATAGAGATCAGTTCCGCAAAGTATTGAACATTGAGTTTCGGATCGAGAACGGAGCCATTTACGATCCTCCCTGCCATCTTCAGCCGGTATTCCAAGAGCTGCTGGGCTTGCGAGAGGGGATGTTCCCCAAGGCCGCATCCACTTTGAAGCAGCAGATCTGTCCCCCTATTCATTCGGCGATCTCCGAAAGGGAGATAAGGAAAGTCATCCAGGCCATGACGGCTCTGGCGGATCGATGCCGCTCAACCCGCTAAGACGAAGAGGACTTGGATCTCGCCTTGCAACGAATCACGCGAATGGTTCGGATAGCCACCTCCTCGCTATCGCGAACGATCCGAAATACAGAACGCACCGAACAACGAGAACCTGGATTGCTCCAATTGTCCACGAACACCGTTCTTCCCAGTAAAACCTGACTCCACCTCTCACAGACCGCTCCTTGACCTCTTTTCTCCCCCACAATACAATCGGCCCGAAAAAGGAAATTCCTATTCACGATTCACTATTCACGATGCTAACCATGAGAACTTTCCATGACGAGAAAAACGACTCGTCGTTGGTATTCAGGCGCCGAATCATAATCAACCACTGCCTCGCATGGTTCGCCGTGTGCCTAGCCGCCATTTCTCACCGATGGGACCTGAAAAGGCCGCCCTGTTTGGTATAAAGCGTTTGACGAGAACGACTTCAAAGCCAAACGGAGGCGGCCCTTATGAGAACAGAGTGTAAACAAGCCAGGTTCGAATTTCACGGACTATTTCAACGCAAAGTGAAGGCGCGGTTCGACGGTGGAAAGATCACCTCCGATGCAGGGGTGCTGCTGTTACGCGAGGTCGAGCAGCGGACGGGTCTCGTTGCCGGACTGGCTGAGTGCTTCAGGGATCACCGGGATCCGCGGTTGATCGAACACACGGTCGAGGAGTTGTTGGGGCAGCGCATCTACGGACTCTGTCTGGGGTACGAGGATCTGAACGATCATGATCAGTTGCGCACCGATCCGATGCTGGCGGTGGCAGTGGACAAAGCCGATCCGTTGGGAGAGCGGCGGCGGCAGGCCTCAGATCGGGGGAAGGCGCTGGCGGGCAGGTGTACGCTGAACCGGTTGGAGTTGACCGGCGCCGAGGTCGATGAGCAGGAGCGGTACAAGAAGATCGCGATGGACCCGGACCGGATCGACGGCTGGATGGTGGATGCCTTCGTGGAGTCCCACGAATCGGCGCCCGAGGAGATGGTGCTGGATCTGGATGCGACCGACGACCCGATCCATGGCCAGCAGGAAGGCCGCTTCTTTCACGGTTACTACCGCCACTACTGTTATCTCCCGCTGTACATCTTCTCGGGGGAGCATCTGCTGTGCGCCCGGTTGCGGTGTTCCAATATCGATGGGGCCGCGGGATCGGTGGAGGAACTGGAACGGATCGTCGGCCGGATTCGGCAGAGCTGGCCGGAGGTCTCGATCGTCATCCGGGCCGACTCGGGCTTTTGCCGGGATGACTTGATCCGCTGGTGTGAAGACCATCACGTGGATTACGTGATGGGGTTGGCCAACAATGATCGGCTCAAGTCAGAGAGCGCCGAAGCGATGACTCAGGCCGAAGCCGAGTTCAACGCCACCGGGCGACCGGCGCGGGTGTTCAAGGATTTCCGTTACCGGACTCGCCACAGTTGGACCTCGGAGCGACGCGTCGTCGGCAAGGCCGAGTTCCTGGAGAAAGGCGCCAATCCCCGATTCGTCGTCACCTCCCTGTCGCCGGAACGCCTGGGGGCCCGCGCGCTCTACGAAGACTTCTACTGTGCGCGGGGCGACATGGAGAACCGCATAAAAGAACAGCAGTTGGGTCTGTTCGCCGACCGGACCAGCGCGGCAACGATGCGCGCCAATCAACTCCGGCTGTATCTGTCCTCCGCCGCCTACATGCTCATGCACGCCTTGCGTCGTCTCGGACTGAAGCAGACCCCCCTGGCTCGCGCTCAGTGTCAGACGATTCGCTTGAAGCTCCTGAAGATCGGCGCCCAAGTCCGCCTCACGGTCCGCCACGTCTGGATCTCCATGTCGGAAGCCTATCCCTACAGCGAGGTCTTCGCTGCCGTCGTTCGAAACCTCCAGGCCATTCCTCTGCGCTGCTGAGGTCTGTCCCGATCAAACGCCCCCAAAAACGAAATCGTTCCATCGCTCAGGCCGAGCTCTGCCTGAATACATTCCGTCACGCTCTTCCGAACCCGAAAAACGCTCCATTCACGACCATCCACACCACCGCATCACTCGACCTGGACCGGATCGATAGCGAAACTCTCAGAAAACCGTTCCGGCCTGCCAAAATCACCTTCATTTCCAAATCGGTGATCTATGCGGGCTAGCTGCCTCTTGTTTTTTCACGACCGGCCATATTTATGCCCAGGGCAGCTGGCGCCAAGTCGCTCTAACATCAAGGCAATGATCTCTTTGATCACATGGCCGTAGTCGATCTCCAGCCGCTTCTGCCCTGGGACGTCGAGCCCGTGGGGATCCAGTCCCAACTGATGCAGGGCGGCGGCGTGAACGTCGGTGACATAATGGCGATTTTAGATCGAGTGAAAGCCCAGTTCGTCTGTTGCTCCGTGAACGACGCCACCCTTGATCCCGCCGCCTGCCATCCAGCAAGTGAATCCGGGCCAGCCGGCTGAACTATTTTCTTAGAATCAAGAGCAACACGAACAGGACCAAAGCCGCTGCCTCGCCTGTGAGGAGCCCTTTGATCGCCTTTCGATGGGCTTCGGTAAAGGCAAAATAATCGACGAATGCGGTGTAGATAGTGAACTGCGACGTGATGGCAAGCAGAAGACAGACGACTCCCCAAACGGTTCTCTTCCAGAGCCCGATGACGATAGCCGTGTCAAGAACAGCATAGACGACATCCCCGATTCTCCACGCCAGGGGCATCTCTCCCCAGGATCGTTCACCGAATCCGAGGAGACTTGCGAAATGAACCAGCGCGCTCCATGCAAACACCACTGCCAGAAACCTGAGATACAGGCCCATCCACGGTCGGTTGCATGCTTCCTGCAGGTGCATCACGGTAACAGGCCCCTTTCTGGATTCTCTACTTGACGTCACAGGACCAGCTTACAACCAACGCTGAGCCGCCGGGACGGCGGCACTACCAATGGGCGCACCGCCGTGCGCCCCAACCAGAACCTCAACACCATTCGTGGCCGCCAGGGGCTCGGAAGCACCGCCGTGCGCCCCTACGCCGACAGCCGATCGAGGATGTTGCGAGTGATCCGCTCAACCGCCGGATCTTTGCCTCGCAGACCATAGGCCCAGTGGGTACATCCGGTTGTGAACGCGGTGCCACCGCGGGTATAGATTCCCAGGACGGCAGCGCCGGGCTGTGGGTGCTGCTTCTCTGACCCTTCACCATAGAGAGCTTCGGCGACCATGCCGAGCGAGTCGTCGTGGGTGGTCAGCCCGGCCGGCGCGGTGGCAAGGATCTCGAATCCTTCCGGCGTACCGTCGCGAAGAGTGGGAACAGGGAGTCTCTCTCGCAGTTCAAAATCGCAGCCATCACACTCGTAATCGACAATCCGATCCTGCGAACCCAAAAGATCGCCCCGCTTCATCCCTGTACCTTCAAAGATCCAGTGCTCCGGACGATGGACCGTGTAGGCCCCTGGCGCATCGGGGAACTGATCAAAAAAACGGTGGTAGCCTGCATAAGCGAAGCTGACTCCCGTTAATTGATTCTCCGGCCGGCCGATCAGTCGATTGCACCACAGCGTGCTCAGTACCTTGTGGTCACCTCTTTGGTAAGCCGGATCCTCCCTATAGGCTTCCTTCCAACAGACCAGCGCCCGGCCATTATCCTCGGAACGGACCTGCCAAAAGGCAGTGTTACCGCTAAAGAAAGCCACATTGCCACCCCTGGCAATGAACGCCTCCAGATGATCCCGCATGGGAGACGACCAGTACTCGTCATGCCCCACGCTGAGCACGAGACGATAGTCCTGCAGGATTTCCGGATGAAACTCCAGGTCTGAGCTCACCGCATACTCGATCGGGTAACCGTTCCGCTCGGCCCAGGCGACAAACGGTTGTTCCCATCGCTTCCACCCGTTCTCCCAGGCACTTGTTGCCTCGTAAACGCTGAGCCCACTCTCTTCCTTCCGAATCTTGTATTCTGGCGGTCCATTCCCAAAGAAATCCTCAATTCGCCATTGCCGGCCAACTTGATCAGTGGTGATGGTTCCCTTCTCCGAAAGCGAAATGGGAGCAGCCAGAATATACGGCCCCGGAGCCTTGTACTTGCGTGCCTGCCGATCAAACTCCTCCTGCAGGCTCCGAGAGATGGTTCCGCCCTCCAGGACCTCTTCGAACTCTTCTCCGATGTGAAACAGGAACACTCCGTCCGCAGAGGGGAAAACCGCGGAGGGGCGGTCGAAGGAAACCCGCCTGGCCGGCCCGTCCGGACCTCGATAAAGACTCGAGCCTCCCCAGGTGTTGTAGGCGTTTTCGGTATTGGTGGTTACCTGCAGCAGGATCCGGGCGTCTCGCCCGGGATGTGCCGAGCGCACAACGAAGGACATCTCTCCTGCGGCCTTCCGCTCGCCCTCGCCGCCCCTTAGCATCACGCTATAGTAGCCGGACTGCCAATCCTTCGGCACGGGCACCTTCAGGGCCGCTGGCCAGCCACACCCATGCGAGGAAGCATTGTCGGGAACCGGATGCTCCAGCCCGGGCAGGTTCTCCCCTCTCCACACCACCTGCCGCTCGGCTCCCTCTCGTGCGATCTCAACCGAGTACGTCCGTGCACGGGTGGAAACGCACAACCCGATCTCATCACCCGGCTTTACGATCAGCTGATCGGTGTAGCCTTCGATGAAGAATTTTCGTTTCTGAACGGGCTGTGAAGCGATCAAGGGGTCAGAAGCCCTGCGGTGGAGGCCAATTGCCCACCGGTCACGCGCAAAGGAACATTGCCTTAGATTATTTCGGTGATCGGCAGACCCGTCTTGTCACTGATTGAGTTTGCAATCTTAATGGGCCTCCCGATGGGATGCATGTAGGTCTTGGTCCAGTCGATTCCCATGGCCTTGTAGATGGTGGCAAAAACGTCACCCATCGTGACCTCCCGCTCCGCCACATAAGCGCCTCGCTCGTCGCTGACGCCAACAACCTGCCCGCCCCGGATCCCTCCACCCCCTAGGGCCAACGACCAGCAATGGGGCCAATGGTCGCGGCCGTTGTTCGGGTTCACGTGAGCAGTTCGGCCAAATTCTCCCATCACCAGGACGATCGTGGACTCGAGCAGGCCTCTTTCATCCAGATCCTGCAACAATGCCGAAAGGGCTTTATCCAGCGGGGGCATCAACCGGTCGCGCAGTCTCTCATCATTGTCGCCATGCGTATCCCAGTCGGCGACGCCGTACGCCACCGCCGTGACAAACCGGCTTCCCGCCTCCACCATTCGCCGCGCCAACAGCACGCTCTGGCCAAACGAATCGCGTCCATAGGCATCCTTCAGCTTGTCTGACTCCTGCGACAGATCAAAAGCGTCTCGGACCTGGGACGACAGGATCATACTCAGCGCCTGCTCGGTGAAGGTATCCAGATTCCCGTATTGGGCAAGCTCTCTCTTTTGGCGGTAAAGCTGATCCCATAATTTCAGAAATGAACGTCGGTGCTCGATCCGCTCCAGGGAGATGGTCTTGGGCAGACTCAAGTCAGCCGCCTCGAAATTTTCAAGGCTCGGATCAGAAAGCACCATCGGGTCGTACTGAGAACCCGCAAAGTGGGCTCGAAAGTAGGGCTGATGCAGCTTCACCATCGGGGGGACGATCAGATGCGGAGGAATTGCACCCCGCGAACCCATCTCCCGTGTGATGATCGAACCGAGGCTCGGAAACTGCATCGCCGCATTGGGCCGATGGCCCGTGATCATGTAGTGCGTGGCCTGGGGATGATCGATCTCCTCCGTTCGCATGGAGCGGATGAGAGCCAACTTGTCCATTTGCCTGGCCGTGAGCGGCAGAAGCTCCGACACCTGAATACCGGGCACGTTCGTAGAGATGGGCTGAAAGGCACTGTTAGGCTTGGGGTCAAACGTGTCTACTTGACTCTGCCCTCCCTCCAAAAGAAGCAGGATACAGGCTTGAGCCTTGGCCTTTTTCCCGGCATCCACGCCGGCTGCGCCCATCACGTTCTTCAGTTCGAGGTACTGACTCAAACTAATCCCCAGCAGGCCCAGAGAGCCCACCCGGAGAAAATCACGTCGTTGGGGGCCAGCGCAGGCTGCAGAGCCGAATGTTTTCATGAGCTTCGAAACCTTTGCACTCATCGTACAAGGATTATCATCCAGGTGACAATCGCCAATTGGTGACTGTCACCTAGATTCTCCCCTGATCTCCCATACGTCTTCAATGGTTATAGGAAAACTCCCGCGAGGCCAGAAGGCCCCAGACCATGTCCTGAATCGCTTCTCTTCGGGAAGTTCTCTCCTGGATCATCCTCCCCAGTGCCTCCACCTCCCTTTCTGTTGGAAAGCGGGAAAGCGCGGTCAGCGAAAATTCTTCTATGATCGTCCGGTCCGAAGCGCCGCTCTCGAGCAGCCGGTCGATTCGGCCACCTTTTCTGGAAAGCTTGTTGGTGTACGTCCGGCCTGCCAGCAAATGCAAAGCCTGACCCAGATTCGGCTCCACTTTCCTCTCGGGCACCTTCTGCCGGTTGGGGCGTGCATGGAGATCCAGAAACCGAGACGGATACTTGTCCGGCTGGCCCAGGTGGACCGCCCGCGTACCGGGAGGCAGGTTCCAGTAGACACCCAACTGCCCCCTCGTAAATTCCTCGGGCACGCCTGTCGCGTGGGAGATCGCATCCAGAAGGATTTCCGCGTCCAGCGGGCGCGGGAGAGCTTGCGAATAGTTGACCTTATCGTCCCTGTTGGTTTCGTTTGGCGTACTCGACAGCTGATACGTCCTGGACTGAACGATTCTCCGGACCAGATGCTTCAGACGGTACCCGTGTTGGCTGAAGTCTTCGGCCAGCGCCTCGAGCAGTTCCGGATGAGTCGGAGGGTTGGTCAGGCGGAAATCATCCACCGGATCGACTATCCCACGTCCAAAGAAGTAGGCCCATATCCTGTTTACGAACGCCTCGGCAAAGTAGGGATGGGAGGTCATCCAATGTGCCAGTTCCGTCCGCAAGGCCGCCCGTTTGTTCTCAGGCAGGAGTTCACCATCAAGAAATTGAGGTCCGACCTCTTTCTTGGTGCGGGGATGAGTCACCTTTTCGCCTCCGCCCTCCAATCCGTGTCCCGCTGGATCGTCGATGATCGTGGGAGATCCACCGGCAGCGAGATCGCCAATCTGGGTCACGCGGCCAAAGAAAGCCGTCATTCCCCAAAACTGGTCCTGGCTCCAGCTTTCGTAAGGATGGTTGTGACACTGGGCGCAATCCAGGCGCCGGCCGAAGAAGACGCGAACCTGCTCGGCCATGACATCGGTGGGACGTCGCAAGTCTGATCCATTGTAGTAATGCCTGGAGGGACCGTTGTAACCCTGCGCGGCAATGCGCTCCCGCGCCATCTGAGCATACGGCTTGTCCTGAGCGATGCTGTCCCGGATCCATCTCGCATACATCTGGCAGTGTGTATCGCTCCCGCTTTCGTAAGAGACTCTGAGGAAGTCGGAAAAGCGGAAGGTCCAGTAGTCGACGTACTCGGGAGAATTCAAGAGGGTTTCGATCAGTTTGTCGCGCTTTTCAGGATCCCTGCTGGCCAGGAACTCCCGCACTCGACTCGAGGGGGGCAGCGTACCGGCCACATCCAGGCACACACGCCTCAGAAATTCCGCGTCGCTCGAGAGTGCCGAAGGAAGGATGTTGAACTTCCGCAGCTTGGCGAAGACCTGCTCGTCAATGAAATTCCTGCGCGGCACCTTTGGATAATCGGCGATGGGGCTGGCGATCACTCCTGCGCCCAGGCTAATCGCCTGCCCGGACGCTCGGATCATCACCGCGGTTTCTCCCGTCTGCACCGCCTCCACCACCCCTTGCGAGGAGACCTTCACCACCTCCGGGTTGTTCGACACATAGAGCACCTGCTCGGTGACATCTTCCTGTTGACCATCGGAAAGGTGCGCCCTCACCAGAATCTGATGCCGGCCCTCCGCATCCAGAACGACCGCTGCTGGCAGCACTTCCAGACGCTCAATCTGGACACTCTGCTCTCCACTCTCCTCCCCGTAGGGGGCTCCCTGAGCGACCCACCTCAGGATCGTCTCATAGTCGGAGGACTCCTCTCCAAAGCGCTCTCCCCCGCCGTGGGGCACGGCAAACGTCGGCTTGAGCAGCAACAGGCTCTTCTCCGGCTCTTCCAGGTTGATGCGAGACGTCTGGGCACCCGCCGACTCCGCGCTCAGCACCTGATAGGTTCCCCCTTCGACGATCCACTGGTAATCATCCCGAGGATACAGCGCGTTGGCGGAAAGCTTGAACCCGCCTTTACCCTTCACACTGCCGTGACAATCGTTGCTGTTGCATCCTCGCTTGGTGAAGATGCCGCCAATGTCGCGGGCAAAACTGAAGGGACGGCTCTGCTCGGAGCCCTCCACGCGAATCTCCGTGCGCGCCACCTGACCCTCCCATTGGGCCGTGAGCACCGCCACCCCGGCGCCCAGCGCAGTGACTCGTCCCCTCGCATCCGTTGTGGCCACTCGAGTATCCGAGACGGAAAAATGACTCTTCCGCGTGACGTCCCGGTCCAGACCGTCCGAGTATCGCCCCAACACCAAAACCCGCTGCGTGGCCTTCGCACCCCACAGGACGACCTCTTCCGGCAGTAGGCGCAGGGAGATGAGCTGAGCAGAATGACTGGCGACGGGGCCGGAGAAAAGCGGAAAACTCGAGACACACAAAACGACCGCCATGCAAACGGCCCGCCATCCCCAAAGCGGGAAACCCCTACGGTAATCAGCGGCCCTTGAGGTTGAACGTCTCTGCCTAAGTACACTGGAACATAAATACTGCAACGTTTGCAAACGGGGCTTGCGAGGCGAGATCAAGGCGGGAGGAGAAAGTCGATGCCTTTGCATCTTCGACGACGACCAACGCAGAGATCGACCGCAACCCCCGTCTGCCCTACGGGTGGCGGCGGGACGGGCCGATTTCTTTGTCGCTCCTCCTCCACTATGGCAAGGCATGGCGTTCGTCGTCGCTTCGCGAACTCGACCCGCCGCGCTCGCCACAAACGTTGCAGTATTTAGGTTCCAGTGTACTAAGAAAAATCATTGACGATATCCTTGCCTCATCTTGGTGTCTTGGTGTCTTGGTGTCTTGGTGGTAGGGGTTTATTGTCCACCAAGACACCAAGGCACAAAGAACTAGGGAGCACCGCCGTGCGCCTCTGCACCTTCTTCGACCACCATGAGGGGAATCTCGGCCACAGGGATCGGCATACCCGGCTTTCCATCGACGACAGGCCGTGCCTTCACACGCAGAAACCGCGGGGACGAGGTCAGAGCCGCATCTTTGCTTGCCATCAAGAGAATCGTGGCCTTCTGAGTTTTTGCCAGGAACTTATCTTTCGGCCCTTCGTCAGGATTGATTCCCCGGTCCGTCTCCACTTCCGTCCCCGGGAGAGCTTCTACCCCCGGCGGCAGGTTCTCCACGGTTAGAGCAATATCTCCTCCAAAGCCTTCCTCCTGACCAGTAGTTAAGGTCAACTTCCTGGCTTCGCCCCGGACTACGTTAATCCGGTCTTCTTTCAAACGGACCTCCCCTACATGAGGAATCTGCCGTCGAATCAGCACACGATAGACAAAGCTCGGATCTCCATAACTGGCAGTGGCATCGCGCATTTCCAGGCTATACTCGCCTCCCAGTTCAAAAGTGTGAACGGTTTTCGGTTCCACTGTCTTCAGGTAGAATTGAAACTGCCGTCCCAGCTTTCTGTAGATATTCGTCAGTAGCTCGTTGCCGTCGCCGTCCAGGATCCCCATCCGAGGGGTAAAACGCGGCAGAGTAGAATCGGGGGTCTCGACCTCAAAGGCTAACCTCTCTCCGGAGTTCACCTGAAACTTGAAATGATCCCTATCGCCCGGGTGCTCAATCACTCCCTCTATGACGACGGGCAGAGACAGCTCGAGGGCCTGGCTGACTGTTTCATTAGGCTCTTTTTCGCCGACCAGAACAGGCGTGGCCGCAAGAGAGGGATATTCCCCGGGCTCACCGGCCGGTGGGGGCGCTCCCGCCTGATTCGAAGCGGCATTCTTTTCGGTTTCTGATTCATCCCCGCTTGTGGGCACGGTTCTCGACCACAGCACCTGGAGCCGTTCCGGCACGATCTCTCGCACAAAGGTTCGCTCCTGCCAATCAGCGACAGTTGCCCGGGGTCCCTCCTCTTCCTCCGGAGTCACCTCGTCTCCCGGCCTCACTCGGAGCTGGTAGAGTACGTCGGGGCCACCAACGCTAAAACGGGACCCCACCTGCACCAGATAGCGCCCCGTCTTATCGAATCGATGAGTCAATCGAGTGCTCTCGACGCCGTACTCTTTGTCATAGGCCGTGAATGCCACCTCTCTGGTTCTATGCGGATCAAACCAGCTTCCGGTAGCTTCGTATAGAACGAGCCGAGGCTTGAGGTCCGGTTTGGGAATCACTTCGAATGCCAGTTGTTGACCTCGGGTCACCTGAACCTCGTAGTAGTCCAGCTCCCCTTCCTGCGAAATTCTTCCCTGAACGACCGCAGGCACTTTCAGGGCCTGCGCCCGATCCGCAGTCTGGTGCGGCTCCAGGCTCTCCCGAATCACTTGATCGGCGTGGATCCAGAAAGTCAGGGCGTTGGAAACCCCACGAGGCGAAACCAGCCGCATCGAGTGGGACCCGATTCTGGCAGCATCACTGATCTGTATTTCAAGCTGAACGCGGTGTCCAAGCTGGTCCTTGAGCGGTTCACGAGAGTACGCTTTAACCGCCGCGATCCGAATGTTTTCAATCTTCCGCACCCGGGCCCGCAGACCCTGGGTGTCGAACCAGACGGCGTACGTCCCTTCCAGGGTTTCTCCACGGACCTGGGCCTCTATGGTCGTGCCCGGGTTGGCTCCCTGGGGAAAGATTGAGACGACAGCCGGCTCTGCCGGAGGCTCCGCCAGCTCGTTTTCTGCGGCTGCAAAAGAAAAGGAGCCAAGCAGACTAACGAAAACAACAAGTTCCGCTCTCATTTTCAATACAGAGCAAACTGAGCAGAAACCCGCTCCTTGCCTATCACTGCGGCCCACATGCTTCTCCGCGTGCGGCCACAATACTACGGGCTGCTAGAGTCGATCAACCGATTTTTCGATTGTCTTGGCAAGCTTGTCGATACCCTTCGAGATCGACTTGAATGAAGGCTGGTTCAAATCCGAAACGTTCACAACCCGCGTCAAATCACTCTTGTAAAAGGAGACAATCCCTTCGCGCATTTGTACGGCCATCTGACGGAGTTCTGTAATTAACGCTCCCAGCTCGTCCCAAGAGACCGCTTTCCGGCGGGGCTGAATCTTTACCGTGGGTCTCTGGTCGATGTAACTCAAGTAGTGGTCACCCCGGATCTTCTTCGACAGCTTCCGCACATCGGACAAGATTCGATCGAACTCTCGCCGGGAATCGTTACGATCAAGCCGTCCCTCCCGAAAATCCTGCAGCACTGGCTCCAGCTTCTCAGTGAGTGCAACGAGCGAGGCGGCAGCCAGGGAAGAATCCTGCAAAGCGAATTGGACCAGACGCGGCGTCAGGGGTGAATCTCCCTGAGCATAGCGCCACCTGGACTCATGGCGAGAAAGGAAGGGATAGCGGCGCCAGAGCCGATTCATAAATGCCTCGTGCCGATAGTAGCTTCGAAGATCCAACCGCTGCGAGGAATTGCGAGGGCGATTATAGGCTTGACCCGAACCCCGGTTTCCGCCGGCCCGGGCCTTTGCCTGCGGTGCCCCCTGTGTGCGCGACGGTGTGCGGCTGGCTGCGCGAGGCTGACTGACTCGCCCTCCCCCGCCTACAGCACCCCCTCTTGGGAGACCGGGGAGGCCGGGGATATAGGAAGGCTCTCTTCTGTTCTGACTGCCCCGGCTTGATGTTTTCGATGACTGACCGAAAGACGAGGCGGGCAGGATCAGTAAAGCGATGAAAGCGATTAAAGAAGTCTTCGTGATTACCATATTTTTTCTTTTCATCATCCCAATACCAGAGTACTTCTTTCAAGCTGACTGTTCAAGTCCCAAGACACCGTCCGGCATTTCTTACACCGGGTTCGCAACGCCGCCGGGACGGCGGCCCAAGGCCGGCTAGAAGCCGGCTCTACGAGTCCAGGAATGTCTGGCGGTCAAGCCATGATGTAGGGCTGCACGGCGGTGTCCCTACACCGGGATCACCAAGCTGGCCAGCCACAGGCTGGCCAGCCCCAAGAGTGCACCACAGGCGACGTCGAAGGCATAGTGATAGCGGCCATAAATGGAACCCACACACATTCCGATGACGAGAATGGCCGCCGGGGCACCTGCCCACACGCCCCCGAGCTTCCAGCACCACACCAGGAAGACCATCGCCGTTGCACTGTGCGCACTGGGCAGGCTCCCTCCCTTCAAGGCAAGACCCCTATACATGATGAAATGAATAATTCGCGTAAACCAGTAGCCTTCTAGCTGCTGCTCGGAAGGATCAAGAAGTCCGACCTCCACCAGCGCCCATCTGGGCCCCGACGCCGGGGTGACCGCATAGAAGACATAGGAGACCGCATAACCCACGAGCACGGCAAAGGTCATCGCTTCGAATTCCCGGAGTCGAGCTTCTCGATACAGGAAAATTCCGAGCACTGGGGTGTACCAATAGTAGGTGAAGTAAAAGAAATGAAGGATCTCGGTCAGCCAGGGACCCCCTCGCCGGGCCCACCACAGACTGGGTTGGCCAAGAAATCGTTCCTCCCAACCGATGATCCTCTGATCCAGGGAGAATTCCGGAGGGTGAAAGGTGTGCAGCGTCTGACCTGCCCAGCGGTAGGCCCACCAGAAGAAAATCACTGGCACCCAGAGCTGCAAGATCGGTGAGTCCGAAAACAGGATCCCGGCAAACCCCACTGTCAGACCCAGGTTGACGACCATCACCCGAGCAACGCGGGTGGCAGATCGCCATGCAAGCAGGACCATTGCAGAGTGAGCCGCGAGATAGGCAATCGAAAGATAAACGGTCAGATTTTCTGGTGCACCCTGTTCCATGCCGGGGATGGGTGAGTAAGACCTGAATTGAGCGATTCTTGACGGCGCTAAGCACCAAGCTGTTGCACCCTGCGGGTCTTGTCGATCCTCGACATACCTAGCCCGCATAGATCACCGATTTGGAAATGAAGGTGATTTTGGCAGGCCGGAACGGTTTTCTGAGAGTTTCGCTATCGATCCGGTCCAGGTCGAGTGATGCGGTGGTGTGGATGGTCGTGAATGGAGCGTTTTTCGGGTTCGGAAGAGCGTGACGGAATGTATTCAGGCAGAGCTCGGCCTGAGCGATGGAACGATTTCGTTTTTGGGGGCGTTTGATCGGGACAGACCTCAGCAGCGCAGAGGAATGGCCTGGAGGTTTCGAACGACGGCAGCGAAGACCTCGCTGTAGGGATAGGCTTCCGACATGGAGATCCAGACGTGGCGGACCGTGAGGCGGACTTGGGCGCCGATCTTCAGGAGCTTCAAGCGAATCGTCTGACACTGAGCGCGAGCCAGGGGGGTCTGCTTCAGTCCGAGACGACGCAAGGCGTGCATGAGCATGTAGGCGGCGGAGGACAGATACAGCCGGAGTTGATTGGCGCGCATCGTTGCCGCGCTGGTCCGGTCGGCGAACAGACCCAACTGCTGTTCTTTTATGCGGTTCTCCATGTCGCCCCGCGCACAGTAGAAGTCTTCGTAGAGCGCGCGGGCCCCCAGGCGTTCCGGCGACAGGGAGGTGACGACGAATCGGGGATTGGCGCCTTTCTCCAGGAACTCGGCCTTGCCGACGACGCGTCGCTCCGAGGTCCAACTGTGGCGAGTCCGGTAACGGAAATCCTTGAACACCCGCGCCGGTCGCCCGGTGGCGTTGAACTCGGCTTCGGCCTGAGTCATCGCTTCGGCGCTCTCTGACTTGAGCCGATCATTGTTGGCCAACCCCATCACGTAATCCACGTGATGGTCTTCACACCAGCGGATCAAGTCATCCCGGCAAAAGCCCGAGTCGGCCCGGATGACGATCGAGACCTCCGGCCAGCTCTGCCGAATCCGGCCGACGATCCGTTCCAGTTCCTCCACCGATCCCGCGGCCCCATCGATATTGGAACACCGCAACCGGGCGCACAGCAGATGCTCCCCCGAGAAGATGTACAGCGGGAGATAACAGTAGTGGCGGTAGTAACCGTGAAAGAAGCGGCCTTCCTGCTGGCCATGGATCGGGTCGTCGGTCGCATCCAGATCCAGCACCATCTCCTCGGGCGCCGATTCGTGGGACTCCACGAAGGCATCCACCATCCAGCCGTCGATCCGGTCCGGGTCCATCGCGATCTTCTTGTACCGCTCCTGCTCATCGACCTCGGCGCCGGTCAACTCCAACCGGTTCAGCGTACACCTGCCCGCCAGCGCCTTCCCCCGATCTGAGGCCTGCCGCCGCCGCTCTCCCAACGGATCGGCTTTGTCCACTGCCACCGCCAGCATCGGATCGGTGCGCAACTGATCATGATCGTTCAGATCCTCGTACCCCAGACAGAGTCCGTAGATGCGCTGCCCCAACAACTCCTCGACCGTGTGTTCGATCAACCGCGGATCCCGGTGATCCCTGAAGCACTCAGCCAGTCCGGCAACGAGACCCGTCCGCTGCTCGACCTCGCGTAACAGCAGCACCCCTGCATCGGAGGTGATCTTTCCACCGTCGAACCGCGCCTTCACTTTGCGTTGAAATAGTCCGTGAAATTCGAACCTGGCTTGTTTACACTCTGTTCTCATAAGGGCCGCCTCCGTTTGGCTTTGAAGTCGTTCTCGTCAAACGCTTTATACCAAACAGGGCGGCCTTTTCAGGTCCCATCGGTGAGAAATGGCGGCTAGTGGGTATGCCTGCGGTCTCCGCAACCCGCAGGGTGCAACAGCTTGGTGCTTCCCATCCGCCAGAATCGCTCAACTCAGGTATGAGTTAATGGAATTGCTAAACGAGCAGTTCGTGGATGAGGCGGTTGACCTCAGCCGGCGCCTCCATTTGCACCATGTGCCCCGCATCGGGGATGATTTTCACTCTCACGGTCCCGGTGAGCCCTTTCGCGTGAGACGAAGGGATGATCTGGTCCTTGTCACCCCAGACCACCAGGACCGGCACAGAGATCTCCTCGAGCTTATCCCGGAGGTCAGCAACCTGAGTCCCTCCAGGGCAAAACTTGTCAGCGACTGCGCGCAGAGCGTCCTGGACCCCGTCGATGCGCTTGAACCTCAGCACGTCTTCAACAAGCTGACGTGTGACCAGGGACGCGTTGCTGAACAACTTCTCCAGTTGCGGTTTCATGTCTTTTCGCCGCTGGGCCTCGATGAAACCTTCGATGTAGGCACCGTCAATCTCCGAGCCAAGGCCCGCGCTGCCGATCAGTGTAAGCGAAGCCATGCGATCCGGGTAGGCAAACGCAAAGGTCAGAGCGATCGCCCCTCCCATGGAATGGCCCACGAGGTGCGCCTTGGCGATTCCCAGCACTTGCATGAATCCAAGCAACACGTCCCCGAATGCAGCAAGAGTACCGTCACCTACGTCTTTGGCGGATCCACCGTGGCCTGGCAAATCCAGAGCGTAGGCCGTGTGTCTGCCGGCAATCGCCTCTTGGTTGAACAGCCAGTTATTGAGGTCGCCCCCGAAGCCGTGAATGAGAATCACCGCATCTCCTTTGTCGCCTCGTTTGAGATAGCGGATGGAGCGACCGCTCACCTGAACAGTCTCGGCGCCAGCATCCTCTTCCTCCCCTTCCTGGGGCGGGACGAACCTGGCCTGGAAGTCCGCGACAAAAGTATCGATTTCGGAGTCCGGCGTACCCGCGTCCCCGACCACTGCGAGCAGCGCACCAACGAGCACAAGTTCACCTTCTGCCGCCACTCGGCGACGGAGTACACCTGCTTGCTGCGCCTCTACCGCAGCCAGAATCTTGTCGGTCTCGACATCCGCAATCTCGTCTCCAGGTGAAATTTGCGCGCCCTCTGTGATGTGCCATGCCACTACCTTGCCCTCTTTCATGGAGAGACCCCATTTGGGCATGGTCAGTGGACGAATCGCTTCGCTCACTGCTGGTACTCCACGACCGCCCGTGCGGCCTCCTGGACCCTTGCCGAGTTCGGGATGTAAAGGTCTTCCAGAGCGCCACTAAACGGCACCGGTACGTGCGGCGGTGTGACCATTCGGACAGGTGCTTTCAGGGCGCCAAACACGTGTTGCGAAACCAGGGCAGACACATCAGTGGCAATATTGCAGCGCGGACTTGCCTCGTCGACCACCACCAGCCGGCCCGTGCTCTGGACACTCTCCAGGATTGTGTCCTCGTCGAGCGGCGACGTGGTACGCAGGTCGACAATCTCACAGTCAATTCCGTCCTTCGCGAGCGCCTCCCCCGCCTCCGTCGCCACATGCACCATGCGACCAAGTGCGACCAAGGTTACGTCTTTTCCTTCACGAACCAGGTTGGCTTCGCCCAGTGGAATGCTGTAGGGCTCCTCTGGCACATCCCCTTCCATGGAGTACAACAGCTTGTGCTCGCAAAAAATCACGGGGTCGTTCTCGCGGATCGACTGAATGAGCAAACCCTTTACGTCGTAGGGAGTGGACGGCACCACGCACTTGAGCCCGGGAATGTGGGTGAAGATCGGATACAGGCACTGGGAGTGCTGCGCCGCCGCGCGTAAACCTGCTCCAATCATGGTGCGGATGACAACCGGGGTCTCCGCCCTACCGCCGAACATATAGCGAAACTTGGCGGCCTGGTTAAAGATTTGATCGAAGCAGACTCCCATGAAGTCGATGAACATCAGCTCGACGACGGGGCGTAGACCCGACGTGGCCGCCCCGATAGCCGCTCCCACAAACGCCGATTCACTGATCGGGGTGTCCCGGACGCGGTCACCGAACTTGGCCCATAAGCCCTTGGTGACTCCGAGCACTCCACCCCAAGCGTCCATCTCGCCCTCGGTTCCCTGACCGCCAACGACGTCCTCGCCCATCACCACGACGCTCTCGTCGCGCTCCATCTCCTGGAACAAGGCCTCATTAATTGCCTGCCGAAAGCTTGTTTTCCTGGCCATGGCTTCTCCCTTTCCTTTAGCCCGGATTATGCATAAACTGTCTGCTGCATCGGCGAAATCCTCCGCCCTGACGGTGAACGTTCGGGAACATAGGTAACACATTAGACCGGGAACATGGGTAACACTTCTTTCTATTGAGGCGGCTTCGGAGCGAGCCCGTAGGGCGAGCGCAGAAGCCGCCTAAGTCCTGTACACACGTTGCTGGCGTTCATCGTAACGGGCCAGGAGGACAGGTCCAAAGCAACAGGACCAAATTCCGTCTTCCACCTCTTCCAGGCCAACCTTCTGACCTTGCAGATTGTGGCTCAGAAACCACTCCTTGCCTTGAAAGCCCATACATCCATTGGAGCCGACACGACGAATTTCCCAGTGCCCCGGATACTCCAGCGGCGGGAGTCGCCTCGGATAATCTCGCGGCGAAGGGCAATACACCTCTGCCGGTGTCCTCGACTGCAGCCCCTGGTGGGGGCGCTCCTGGTTGTACTCGAATCGAAACCGATCAAACACCTGCTGTTGAGCCTCTCGGTTGCGGGCAGGAGGTCGCGTCGTCTCGTCCTTCAGCGTTCGGTGCATGCGCTCATGACGAGCATTTTGCTCGGGATGGCCCGGCTGGATCTGCAGAGGCTGGATCCCCAGCCGGATCCACCACACCGACAGCCGAGAGAGTCGCGCCACTCCCGTCGTCGCAAAAGGAGTCCCATTATCGGTCACAATCGCCCGGGGGAGCCCAGACTCTCGGAACATCTCCCGAAAGACCCGCTCCACCGGCTCTCCCGCCGTCGAATAGAAGGCTCGACAGGCCAGCAGATAGCGGCTCTGATAGTCGGTGATGGTGAGCGGATAACAGTAGCGTCGATCCTGGGTTCGAAACTCTCCCTTGAAGTCGGCCGTGAGCACCTCGTGGGGAGCCACCGTTCCCAGTTGCAGAGGCGCCCCAGGGGGACCTCGACGTCGACGGCGTCGTTGAGGAGGAATCTCTCCGGCCTGCTTGAGGATCTGCTGGGCCGTCGAGGGGGCCGGCCACTTCCCTTCAGGCTCTCGCCGACGCAGCCAAGCCAGCAAGGTCCGAGCTCCCCAGTGCGGGTGCTGACGCCGAGCCGCAATCAGGGCTTCGCCCACGGCTTCTGGGGTGCGATGCGGGCACTGGTGGGGAGCCCGGCTTCGATCCTGCAGTCCTGTGACTCCTCCCTCTCGGTAGCGCTGCAACCACTTGTAGGCTGTCTTCCGACTCACTCCATAGCGCTCACTGAGCTCGCTCATCTGAAAAACCTCACTCCGGGCTTCCATCACAAACCGTAGGCGTTCTTCCATGGGATCTGTCCTTTTCCAGGGCATGAGCTCCTCCTTTCAGGAGCCCATACTCCCTCATGAGACTGTCACCCATGTTCCCGGTCTATTCTGTTACCTATGTGCCCGGTCCATACCCTGCGTTGCGCTCCGTCGGCCTCCTCGACGTACTGCACGAGTACGCCTGCGGGGACCTCGGTCGCGACGCCTTGTCAGGCCGGCGCTTTCGCCGCTTGGCACGCGTGTCTTCGCTACGACATCTTATGCATAACCCGGGCTAGTACGAGACGTAGACGTCCGTCAACAGATCGTCGGGCCCTGGCTGTGGCGCAGTTTTCGCCTGGGCCACTGCGTCGTCGATCAAAGCCGCAACCTCCTTGTCGATTGTTTCCAGCTCGTCTTTCCTGACGAGCCCGGTCGATGCCGCTCTCTTGGTGAATTGTGCGATGCAATCTTTTTTCTCGCGAAGCTTTTGTACTTCATCCGGCCCGCGATAAGTCTGCGCGTCACCTTCGAAGTGACCGAAATAGCGGTTGACCTTGCATTCGATCAGGGTCGGGCCACCACCCTCACGGGCGCGTTTGACTGCCTCACCGGCAGCCTCCTGAACGGCGAAGAAGTCGTGGCCATCCACAACCAGACCGGGCATACTGAAGCCGCCGGCCCGGTCGGCAACATCGTCACAGGCGGTCGAGTACTTGACGGAAGTCGCTTCGGCGTATCCATTGTTTTCGACGACAAAAACACAGGGCAGCTTCCAAATGGCAGCCAGGTTCAGGCTCTCGAAGGTGGTGCCCTGGTTAGAACCACCGTCGCCGACGAAAGCCACGGCGACATTCTTTTTCCCTAACATCTTGGCGGTCAGTCCGGCACCGCAAACCAGCGGTGGACCGCCGCCGACAATACCGTTGGCGCCCATCATGCCCTTGTTGAGGTCGGCAATGTGCATCGATCCACCCTTGCCGGCACAGAGCCCATTCTTCTTGCCAAAGATTTCAGCCATCATGCCGCGCGCGTCGCAGCCCTTGGCAATGCAATGTCCGTGACCCCGATGGGTGCTGGCAATCTTGTCCTCTTCTGTCAGGTGTATGCACACACCCGTGGCGATGGCTTCTTCGCCTGCATAGAGATGCACGAACCCCGGGATTTCCCCGGTCTGGAACTCGACGTGGAGCCGTTCCTCAAACTCCCGGATTGTTTTCATGGTCCGGTACGCTCGCAGAGCTTCGTCTTTACCTAGTTGCATAGACAACCCTCCGACTTGTGGTGTCATCCCCAGAATCCTTCGATGGATCGACCTGTGCCAGCAAACCCGTTTGGGCGGCACAGGCCATGACCTGTTCCACCTGAATCGTTCGGGGCCCCTTCTCATCCAGCCAAACTGTGATGTCGCTATCGGCGAATTCGATTTCCCGCTCCCCATCAAGAGCAATGACTCCCCGTTTTACACGTACCGTTTGCCTATCTCCCGGCTGGATCTCGTGCACTGCGGCCACACCCACGGGGACGATCAGGCCCGGCGCAACCGGAACCGTTACCGTTACCGACGCAGTCTCAGGAGGAGCCAGGTCGAGTCGGAGTCCATGGCCGGCTTGCCGCGAAAGGGGCCGCAGCAAGCCAGCCACGGCGGACAGGCCGATGGCGTCGGCCTCGGCGAAGGTGACGAAAAGCTGATCAAGCCCTTCCACACCCCAAATAGCCTTGCATCCGGTCCAAAGCTTGGTGCTGACACAGACATCCACAAGCGCAAGATCGCGCTTCTTGCTGTTGACTTCCACTCGCAGCACCTTGTTCCGCCGGGTCACCTCGCCTGGCGGAACCTGGCCGGTCGCGACCAATGCCGTGGCCAGCCCTGCCGTGGTCGCCTCGCGAAGCGCCGGAAAGACATTATTGGTTCCGGTTGAGAGCGCAGTAAAGGGAACGTCGCCCGAGGCCCGTGCCACCAGGCGATGCGTTCCGTCGCCACCGAGTACGATGATAGCCTGGACCCCAGCCCCAATCATCTCCTTTACTGCCAACAAAGTGTCGGCGGGCCCGTCTTCGATGGGCATATCGAGGAAGAACACCTTAGGCCAAAGAGGCCGCGCTTCTTGAGGAATCTCCAGCGCACGGCGCATGCGGGCGGCGATGCCACCGACGTCGGGCATCATGTAGACTCGGTTCACCCCGCAGGCTCCGAGGGCAGAGAGGACACGCAGGATCATGCTGCATTTCTCTGCGATCGGAAAAACGGATGCTTGGGCGACAAGACGCCGAATGTCCCTTCCTGCCGCAGGGTTAGCGAGGATGCCAACGACCGCGCCGCCGTGTCCCATCATGGACCTTCTTCCTCCGTCAGGAAATTAGAAATCCGAAACAAGAAATCCGAAACAAATACTATACTTTCAATACTGCCCCAGATAGGTGTCGATCTCCCATTGAGAGACCGAATCGTGGTATTGCTTCCATTCCTCCCGCTTGACCTTGAGGTAGTATTCCGCGTAAGGAGAACCCAGCGCCTGCAGAATGACCGGGTCCTCTTCCAACGCATCCAGCGCCTGAGAGAGGTTTTCAGGCAACAGTTCGATGCCCTGCGCCTCGAGCTCCTCCTGGGGAACCTCATAGAGGTTCTGGTCGTTCCGCTTGCCGGCAGGAATTTCTTTCTCTATTCCGTCCAGTCCCGCCGCCAGGAGCACGGACGCGGCCAGATACGGATTGGTGGAGCCGTCGACCGTTCGGTTTTCGATTCTTCCTGCGTCGGGGATCCGGATCATCTGGGTACGATTGGAAGCTCCGTAGGTCACAAAAACGGGGGCCCAGGTAGCACCCGACCGAGGGGCACCGCGAATCAGACGTTTATAGGAATTCACGGTGGGAGCCGTCACGGCGACCAGTGCGCGGGCATGCTTTTTCAAGCCCCCGATAAAATGGTAGGCCAACCGGGAGAGACCGTTCTCGTCCTTTTCGTCCAGGAACAAGTTATTGTCCGTTTCCGGGTCCCAAAGGCTCATATGGAAATGGGCTCCGTTGCCTGTCAAGTGCGCCAACGGTTTGGGCATGAAGGTGGCGATGAGCCCCTTTTCTTCAGCACAGACCTTGACCATCCAGCGGAAGAAGGTGTGACGATCGGCGGTCGTCATCGCGGTCGAGTAGGTCCAATTGATTTCAAACTGGCAGTTTCCATCCTCGTGATCATTGGCATACGGGTCCCAGCCCAATTCCTGCACGTATGCGAGTAAGCGCGTCATGATGTCGAGGTTGCGACTGAGTGCCCCCAGGTCGTAGCAAGGCTTTTTCAAGACATCGAGAGGATCGTAGGGTTGATAGCTTCCATTCTGGTTCCTTTGAAGTAGGAAGAACTCCGCTTCTACTCCCGTCTTGAGTACATATCCTTTTTCCAGAGCGCCTTTCAGCTGGCGCTGCAGAATCGTTCGCGGGCAGTACGGCCAAGCCTGGCCGTCGACGAGGATATTCGAGGCTACCCAGGCTACGTTCTTACGCCACGGAATCTGCATCAGACTGTCAAAATCGGGTGTGGCGAGCATGTCAGGGTCATGGGGTCCCTGTCCCATCTCACCCGCAGCAAAACCGGCAAAGCCCGCACTGCCGGTAGCCATATCATGCAGATGGGTGGCGGGAACGAGTTTTGCCTTGAGCATACCTCCCATTTCCACAAAGGAACAGAGAAAAAACTCGATTCCGTCTTCCTGGATTCGTTTGGCTACCGTGTCCAAGTTGTTCATAATCAGACTCCTTGACTCCCTCTAGTGAGAGACTGCAGCGGACGCCTTCTCTCCCACTAGATTGTTTTCGGAAAAGCGAGCCAGGGAAAAGGGGCGGATTCGCTCCGGACACTTGCCCGTGGCAATGAACTGAGCCAGCCATTTCCCTGCTACCGGACCCGCCTTAAACCCATACGTCCCCCAGCCCACATCGAGATAAAACCCCTTCAACTCAGTGACTTCCCCGATAATAGGGCTGTAATCAGGTGTAATGTCGCAGATGCCGCCCCATTGGCGCAAGACTCGGACCTCTCTGAGGCAGGGCAAGAGTTGTAGAGAATGCGAAGCCATCATCTGAAGAGTCGGCAGCGTGGAGTGCAGGCTATAGCACGAGTAAGGATCGATTTCGGCACCAATCACAACCTCTCCTCGAGGGGTCTGGTTGACGTAAACATGCAGGTTGGCCGAGACGATCACCTTGTTCAGCAGGGGAGTCAACGGTTCGGTGACACAGGCCTGAAGAGGGTGGCTCACAACTGGCAGCTCCAAGCCCACCATTTGAGCGATTGTGGAACACCATCCTGAAGTGGCACTGACCACGGTCCCCGTCTTGATCGTCCCTCGACTGGTCTCAACCCCACTCATACTACCATCTACGGTCTGCAGACCCTGCACCTCCGTGTGGGGATGAATTTCCACCCCCATGCGGCTGGCTTCTCGCGCATATCCCCAAATGACGGCATCATGACGGACGATACCTCCCGGAGGGTGGTAAAGCCCCGCCAGAATGGGATAGCGAGGCCGGGAGCTGATGTCGATCGCAGGGACCAGATCCTTAATCTCCGTGGGAAAAATGATGGAGCTATCGATCCCGAGTACCTTGTTTGCCTCGGCACGATCCCGCAAACCGTTAATCGCCGAGTCGGTGTGGGCCAGCGTCAAGTGACCCTGCTGTGAAAACAGAACGTTGTAGCCAAGCGTCTGCGAAAGCTCTTCGTAGAGCTGCACACTCTCGTTGTAAAAAGGGATCGCCTCCAGCGTTCGGTAGTTCGCTCGAATGATCGCGGTGTTTCGCCCGCTGTTGCCACAGCCGAGATAACCTCTTTCCAGAACCGCCACATTTCGAATCCCCTGCCCTGCCAGGTAGTAGGCGATCGCCAGTCCATGTACCCCGGCGCCGATGATCACAACATCGTAGCGCCCCTTGAGAGGAGTCCGGGCCCACATCGGTTCAAAGCGAAAAAGCTGAAACATCTCAGAGTCTCATTATCAGGAGGCCAAAAGACGCTCGGCGACCACCCCAAAAGGTCTCATTCGAAACTCCTCCCCAGCTTCCGACACGGCATCCCAAAGGTATTCACCGTACTCACGATTGAAGAAAATTTCATATCCCGGCAACTCTGCACGGTCTCTTCTCACCACAAGCACCTGAACGGCCGCCATGGGTCCGCTGCGGCAACTCAGGTCAGGAAAGCTAAGCTCCAGAAAATCCATTGGGCTTAGTTTCCGTAAGACCGAAACCGCTTCCGGTCCGCACAGAAGAAAACTCCCCAGACCACAGGTCCGATCGGTAACGTGAACGCACCCCTCCTGCCCGGCCGCTCTGCTCATCACAGGTGTATCATCAGGATTCTCCCGGTCAAGAATGAACAGTGCGTGGTTGGGACTCACTCGAATGAGGCAATTAGATCCTACCCGCAGGGCACGACCCGGATCTGGTATCTGTCCTCCTGTAATCGATCGGAGAAACCCTCCCAGGTCTACTCCCTTGATTTCCCATTTCGGTGCTGAACTGAGATCCGCCAGTCCGACCCCGGACCGCAGCGACGCGATTTCCCGGGAGGCATCACCGAAGTGCGCAGCCAGCTCCCACCCCGAGACCTGCTCCAGAACGGCTCCCAGCGACACAAGTTTGTAATGAACGGTGGACTTCCCTATCGGATTCCAGGGGCTATGCATGATCAATTCATTGTCTGACTCGTTTGCCTTCCGGATCGTAAAACGGCGGCTCATGGACTCGAGCGGCCACCGTCCCGCCATTCTGATGAATCCGGATCGTGGTTCCCTCCGAGGAAAACTTGCTCGGCACCCAGGCCATACCCACACAGCGTTTCTGAGCGGGGCTCATGCGAGCACTCGTCACTCGACCCACCGGTTTGCGACCCTCCACAACCGCGCTTCCCTCTTCGATCCGACCTTCGGCGACAAACCCGACCAGGCGATTCCCTGAACTTGAGGCTCGCGCCAGCAGCAACCCCGGCTTTCCGATGAAGTCCTCCTTTTCAAATCTCACCACCCACTCCATGTCGGCCTCCAGAGGATTGCTCAGCGCATCGGTATCCTGCCCGACGATCAGGTGCTTCTTCTCCAGGCGCAAGATCCTCTGAGCTTCCACGCCGAAGGGAAGGATCCCGAAGTCCCTTCCTGCCTCGAGCAGTGTCTCCCAGAGATATTCTCCATAGCAGGATGGATAGTGGATTTCCCACCCCGTCTCCCCCACGAAGCCGATTCTCAGGAGCAGGGCAGGCACCCCAGCCACGTCACCCCGTGCGCAGCGCATGTATTTAAAGGCGGCAGAGGAGACATCGGTATCGGTAATCTTCTCCAATACGTCACGCGCTCTTGGCCCCGCCAGATTGACCGCAGCATAGTCTCCGGTGACATTGGTCACATGAGCGCAAAAACCGGAAACCACGGCCCACCAATCGAGCCACTTCTCGACAAACTCGACATTTCCCGTAGTGGTGGTAATGTAGAAATGGTTTTCGGCCAGCCGGCTGACCGTCCCGTCGTCGAGGATGATTCCATCTTCTCCGCAGATCACTCCGTATCGGACGCGCCCGACCTTCAGCGTCGAGAAGATGTGTGTGTAGACTTTGTCCAGAAGACGGGCAGCGTCTTCACCCTTCAACTCGAGCTTTCCCAGCGTACCCACGTCGATCAGTCCGACTCGCTCTCGCACGGCCTCCCACTCCTGTTCCGGGCTGGTGTAGGTATGAGGCCGCTTCCATTCACCCATGTCCATCAGCAGGGCCCCTGCTTCGACGTGTTTATGATGCATAGGGGTGTATTTAACTGGATGATGATGGGGCCCGGCGAGCAGCCCGAGAGAAACCGGCTGAACGGGCGGTCGGGAAGTGGTAGTCCCGGTCTCCGTCAGCGTTCTGCCGGTTTCGTCGGCACAACAACGGGCCAGAGACATCAGGCACATTCGTCCCTGGCAAGGCCCCATCGACGCTGTGGTATAACGCTTGAGCAGTTCCATCTCATCGAACCCCTCCAGGACAGCGTTACTGATGTCTTTCCAGGTTACGTCCTCGCAAAGGCAGACAAACTGTTTTCCTTCTTCGGGTTTCGGGCCGGTGAAACCTTCCTCCGGTTTCTGACGGTTCTCCTTTGCGAGTTTGGCCTTTGATTCCTGGAGCTGATGCTGCAGTGGGCTCTCCAGAGGACGAATCCGGCTGGCCGCCTGCAAGCCGGCAACTCGGCCCTGGGTCCGAATGGTGGACGGATCCCGGGCGCCGGTGACATGCCCGGCAACCGTAAGATGGGAGGGAACGTTCTCGGGAACCATCTGATTCACGCCTGCGTCAAAGCGGGCGGTGCCTCCATTTTGTCTCATCAACTCCAGGGACGGGGATCGATGCGAACACAGACAAACCAGATCACAGGAGTAGGTTCTCACTTCGCTGCTCCCTGAGCTATCCTCGGCATTGATCGCCGCCACCGTCAACGAGCACACTCGCTTTCGACCCTGGGCAGCAACAGGAGCAAAGGACAACAAGTGAGGGATTTACAGCCGCCTGAGTTCTCGGGCGGGCTCTGATTGGGAAGGTGTCCGGCGCTGGTCAATAACAGCAGCAATCTGGATGCCGGCGCGGTGCAGTTCCAGGGCAACAACCAGCCCTTGGTCGTCTATGGCAACGACTACAGCCTTCTTGCCGGGTCGGACCCCATACAGATGCACCAGCTTCAACACCGCGATCCCCAGCATGATCCCCGGCAGGTCGTTCCTGGCGAAAAGCCCCGGGTACTCATGGCTCCCGGTGGCGACCACAATCTGCAGAGTGCGGACGTGAATCAGTCGCTGACCCATGGCAACTGCCAGCAGGCGCCCCTCGTACCCGCCGAAAACAAGGGCGGGCTGCAAAACCTTGATCCGAGAATTCTTTTTCAGATCAGTGGCCAAATCCCGGGCGATCTGGAAACCCGCTTTCGATTCCTCCGAATTGGAGTCCACGAATTCGGCTCGATGGAATCTCAAGTGACCGCCCAAGTCAGGCTGATCGTCAATGAGCACTACCCGGGCTCCTGCTTCTGCGGCCGCAAGTGCCGCAGAGATCCCAGCCGGCCCTCCTCCCACAACGGCCACTTCGGTATGCAGATGTTCGTATTCGTACCTTGAATCCTCGTTGAGACTTTGATCCGGCGTGCCCAAGCCGGCTAAGCGGCGAATGATCGGTTCGGCCAGCTTCCACAAGAAGCGTGGCTTCACCATCATCTTGTAGTAAAAGCCCACGGGAAGAAGAAAATCCACTCTCTCAAGGAGAGAAAGGAAGTCCCAGCGAAGGGAAGGCCAGCAGTGCTGGGAGGTCACGACATCCCCTTCACAAACCGGCTGGGTACACACCCTCACGTTGGGGATCCCGCTGACATTCATCAGGCAATTGGGGCACTTCCCGGAAACACAAAGAAGACCGCGTGGGCGATGGTACTTGAAGCTGCGTGAGAAGACGTCTACACCGGAAGCGCACAGAGCAGAACCAACGGTGTCCCCCGGAAAGGCATGAAACGTCTTACCGTCGAACTGAAAGGAAAGGCTTCGAGTTCGGTCGATGACTTCGGTGGGCTGTGGATTCAGTCGGGCCATTTAACAAATTCGAAGCTCGAAGCATGAAAGAAATTCGAAACTCGAAACAAATCCGAATAGCCAAATTACAAATTCTAGAAGACAAGGTTGAACCTTTAAATTTTGGGGGCTTCAGATTCGTTTCGGATTCGGATTCCTGATTTCATGCTTGCATCTAGACTTCAGGTTCCTCCGATTTCTTGCTTCCCATTTCATGGGGCCAAAACGTGGAACGGACCTGGTTAGTGGACGTGTTGCGCACGGCCAAAAACCATTGCCGGCACCCCATCCCGTGGTGCCACCACTCGGTCTGCTCCCCGCTGGAATTCTTTCTCAAGTAGAGGTAGCGGACCCAGTTCTGAACGGGGGCATCAATGGCCGGACGGGCCTGATATTCTCCTCCAAACTGAAACTCGTACACAGAGCAGGGACCGCAATTGGGACAGGGTAGCAAAAAGGACAAGATCTACTCTTTCACATCGGCTTTTCGGATCTCTTTCCAGCCCGGTCCCCCACCGAAGGCCTGCCGCGTACCCACCAGCGGGACATCCGCTATCATGGAGGCCTCCAATGTTAAGGCACGCAGGTCTTCCGGCTCCAGATCGTGCACATCGGATTTACCACAGGCGCGAGCCAGCATCTGGATTTCTGAAGTCATGGCATGGAAAAAATTGGCAACTCGCTGGGCAGCTTCCTCGATGGGCAAACGGGCCATCAACTCCGGATCCTGAGTCGTGATTCCCACCGGGCATCGCCCCGTATGACAGTGGTGGCAGTGGTACGGTTCAGTTCCCAACTTGTGATAGTCTTCGACAAAAACCGGCTTATTGCAGTTGAGTGCGATAAGTGCCGCAGTGCCGACGTACACCGCATCAGCACCGATAGCCATCGCTTTAGCAGCGTCGGTCCCGCTTCGAAGCCCCCCGGCGATGAGCAACTGCACTTTCCCGTATAGACCGATTTCTTCCAGCGCCACTCGCGCCTCGCAGACCGCAGCCAGGGTCGGAATCCCGGTGTGATCGATGAGCAGATCAGGAGAGGCTCCGGTCCCCCCTTCCATGCCGTCGACGACAATGACATCAGCCCCCGCCTTGGCCGCCAGCTTCACATCGTCGTAGACTCGAGTCGCTCCCATCTTGACGAAAATGGGGACCTGCCAATCAGTGGCTTCTCTCAATTCCTCGATCTTGATGATCATGTCATCCGGACCCAAGAAATCAGGGTGCCGACATGGGCTTCGCTGGTCCACTCCATCGGGCAGGCTCCGCATCTCGGCAATCTCCTTTGAGACCTTGCTCTCCAGCAGCAGCCCTCCGGTTCCTGGCTTGGCGCCCTGACCGATAGTGAGTTCGATGCCATCGGCCCTTTTCATATCGTGAATGTTGATCCCATAGCGGCTTGGGAGCACCTCGTAAATGAGGAGTTTCGAGTGTTCCCGTTCGGCGGGAAGCATGCCCCCATCGCCGGTCGTCGTCGAAGTCCCGACACGGGTCGCACCTTGAGCGAGTGCAACCTTGGCGTTGTAAGAAAGGGCTCCAAAACTCATACCCGTGACCATCACGGGAATCTCCAACTCGATCGGCTTTTTCGCAAATCGCGTTCCAAGAACTGTCGTCGTACTGCACTTTTCTCGGTAGCCCTCAAGGGGGATTCGAGTCAGCGTACAGGGGATAAAGACAAGGTCATCGAAGGTGGGCATGGGCCGCGTGCGCAGGGCACTGAAGCCTCGAATTCGATAGCGACCCAGCTCCGACTTGGCCTGGATATCCTCAATGGTCTCCGGCTGCCAAATCCCACTTTGCCGGAGCACGCGACGATCCTTTACAGAGCTTCCTTCCATACGTCCATTTCCTTTTTGTCGAAGTTCCAGAGACGCCTCCCGCTCACCACCTTCTTGAAGGATCGATCAAATTGGATGTGCCACTGGCCCAATTTCTCATGAAGGAACTTACGATCTTCTTCGCCTGGTTCCTCGACGACTGCGTCGTTACCCAGCTCTTCAATCTCTCCTCCTACGTATACACAGCCCTCATACATGGAGTCGGCCAGTGCTGGACCACTGTTGCCACAGACGATGATGACTCCTCTCTGCATCATAAACGCTGTCATATAGCCGCAGTTTCCCTCGATGATCAACAGCCCCCCCTTCATGCTCGTTCCCGCCCGGGCGGCAGCACTTCCGTGAATGACGATGGTCCCTCCTCGGATTGAAGCACCGCAACCATTGCCCACGCTACCTCGCACTCTTATAGTTCCCGACATCATCGATTCACCCAGACCCCAGCCTGCGCTTCCCTGAACTTCCAGGTCAGGCCCATCGATCAGACCACCGCAATAGTAGCCGACGCTGCCCTCAAATCCGATGGAAACCGGGCTGACAATGCCGACGGCAAGATTGTGCTGTCCTTGGCAGCCTGTCAGATAAATCTCCTTCTGTCCCGAAGCGACCCGCTCCCTGATCTGCCGGTTGATCTCCCTGGAGGTCTTTCCTTCCGCTTGAATCGCCTCAGCGAGGGCTCTTTCACCGGTCATGCAACTGTCTCGTCAGCACAGGCGGAAACCGACCACATCTGAACCTGTCGCGCCGATGGTTCGTGCACCTGGAACGGTCCCTGCAGGCCCTTCCGAAGAGCGATCTCTTCAGTAGCAATCGCTACAAACTGATCTGATTCAGTCAACATCAGAGGCTTGAAGGCGAAGCGATCTTTTACCAGGGCCATGCAGTGCTCGTTAGCCGCCAGGTAGCTGAACGATCCATCAAAATCATCCAGTGAAGCCTCCAGCGCCTGCTCCAGGGAATGGCCCTGCGCCATTTGGTCACGCAAGTAGGTTCCGATGATTTCCGAATCGTTTTCCGTATAGAACCGAAAGCCCCTTTGCTCGTATTGCCGGCGCAGCTTGTGGTAGTTGGCGATGTGACCATTGTGCACCGTGGCCAGATCGGGGACTCCATGTGCCCAGAAAGGCTGCGAGTGGCTCAGATCAACCCGACTTTCTGTCGATAGACGCGTGTGGCCTATCCCGTGTGTGCCCACAAGCGAACGAATGTGGTAGCTGCGATCGAGGTTGGCTGGGGAACCGACCTGCTTGACAATCTCGAGTCGTTTTCCCGCGCTGACCAGCCCCACGCCTTCTCCCGTTCCTTCCACGTGAGAGATGAGCTCTTGGATGTCCCCAGAGGAGGCGACCACGAGGCGAAGATATTCGGAAAGCACCTCCTTCTCATAGACGCGAACAAGCCTCTCCAGCCGGTTGACCAACCGCTCCGCCTGTTTTTGAAAGTGCTCCCGATCGCCCAGCTTGATCCGAAGGATCAGTTTCTCCTCTTGTGAGGCTCCGAAAATCGCCACCCCGGCGGAATCCGGACCTCGATCGGACAGGGTCCTCAACATTCCGAACAACACTTCCCCAATGGGAGCCGGTTGATTCGCCGTCTTGTCCAGGTAGCCTACGATTCCACACATTGTGGCTCAGGGTCTCCCCACATCCTGCAACAGTCTCCGCCAGCTTGCAAGGTAGGTCGGAGTACTTTCTGATTTGTTGGGGTTACAGCCGGATCTCAATGTTATCAACAGGGGAAATGACCCGCAAGCGCATTTTCGAGAAGAGACCTGATCTGAAACTTCATTTGGCGGATCGCCAGAGTGTTTGGCATCCGTGGACATCCGTAGGGACGCACGGCGGTGTACGGTAGCAAGACATCCTTTACAGGTTGTAGCAAGACATCCTTTACAGTGTGACAAGGTAAGAAGGATCTCCGAAGGGAGGTTCTGCATGCCTTGGAAAAGGGTGGATGTGATGGAAGAAAGGGTACGTTTTGTAGCGCGAGCGTTAGCGCCGGATCGGAACATGAGTGAGCTGTGCCGGCAGTTCGGGATCAGCCGACCGACGGGTTACCAGTGGGTAGGACGCTACCAGGAAGGAGGGAGTTTCGCGAAGTTAAGCGAGCATTCGCGTCGTCCTCATCGCAGCCCCCGACAAACACCGGAGGCGGTGGAAGAGCGGGTGGTGGAACTGCGAAGACGCTATGGATGGGGGGCTCGCAAGCTGGCGGTGTTGCTGGAGCGAGAAGGGATCCGGGTTCAGGAGTGGACGGTGCACCGGATTTTGCGACGCCAGGGATACGTGCAGAAGGAAGACTCCAGGCGGCCTGCCTTGAAACGATTCGAGCGGGAGGCGCCCAACGAGCTGTGGCAGATGGACTTTAAGGGAGAGTATCAGTATGCGGGCGGATGGTGTTATCCCCTCTCGATCGTGGATGACCACAGCCGCTATGCGGTGGGGTTGTACCCGTTACGGAGTCCGGCTTTGGAGCCGGTACGAGCCTGTGTGGTGCGAACCTTTGAGGTGTACGGGGTTCCGGAAGCTCTGCTCATGGACCATGGCACACCGTGGTGGAGTACGACCAATGGCTATGGATTAACTCGACTGAGTGTGGAGCTGATCGAGCAAGGAATCCGTTTATGTTTCAGCGGAGTGGGGCATCCGCAAACTCAGGGGAAGGTGGAACAATTCCACTGTGCCTTGTCCCGGGCCGTGCGGCATCGAGGACGGCCTCAGGGTTGGGTCCAGTGGAAAGCGCTGCTGGCGGCATTCCGAGAGGAGTACAACCAGGTTCGGCCTCATGAGGCGCTGGCGATGGCGGTGCCGGCCACGCGTTACCAACCCAGCCGAAAAGCCTACACGGCTCGGCCCCGAGAGTGGGAATACCCCCCTGGCTGCCTGGTCAAGAGATTAAACTCGCAGGGGTGCCTGTACTGGAGGGCTCGGTGTTACTTCGTTTGTGAAGCTCTGGCAGGGCAACGAGTTGCTGTGGAGCCGGTGGACCAGAAACTGCTGGTTCGCTATCGACACATGTATATCCGAGAAATCGACCTGCTCAGCCATCAGACTCGAGCGGTCGTTTACCCCAGCAAGAAGCGGTCGGAGTCCAAACACCGGCCGGATGGAAAAGTGGAAACTGACCCCCAAAAACGGTCACTTCCCACTTTCCCACCGGCCCGACTACGACCAGAAACCGATGACGAAGTGTAAAGGATGTCTTGTCATACGGTGTAAAGGATGTCTTGCCACTTGACACGGCGGTGCGCCCTCCTCAAAAAAGTGGCCACTCAGGAGCGTATCGCCGCCGTCCCGGCGGCTGCCGGCTGGAAGCCGGTGCTACTTTCCGGAGGTGCCCTGCGCAGACCTCAGCCAAGTTTCTCCCTGAATGATCCGGCGCTGCCGGTGGCGAAACTAGCCTGATTGTGCATAAGGTGTCGTAGCGAAGCCACTCGCGTCAAGCGGCGAAAGCGCCGGCCTGACAGAGCCATGGGCTTTAGCCCATAGGCCCGCAGGCTAAAGCCTGCGGCTCTGTTCCTGCGGCTCCGACCGGCGTCGCGACCGAGGCCCCCGCAGGCGTACTCATGCAGTACGCGTTCGGGTTAGTCCTTTACCTCACCTCGCTCCGGCTCCATACTCTGGACCCCGGTAGTCTCGAGGCAGCAGAAATTTCATGCTGAGGAGCATCAACAGGACTGAGATGACCGCTGCAAAGCTCAAGGCCGCAAACACGTTCCCCAGGCCTCCCACGTGCTCATGGAATCTACCGATGACAGGATCAAACCAGAAGCTCAATACACCGGAGATCAGATTGAGCAGGCCGACCGTTGTGGCTCTCGCCGCCGGATCCACCACCTCAAAAGCCGCCGGCCAAATGTTGGCTTGATACAAGCCGATGCCAAAGCCGTAAAGCATCATTGCGCAAGCCAGAACAGGGCGTGACTGCGCCAGACCGATCGTGAGCAGGGCAGGTGCCAGGACCAGCAGCCCCGTCAACTGCACGGCTGTGCGGCCCGTCAAGGATCGTTTAGCCTTTGCGTCAGCCCAGAGTCCGCCGCAGAACAGACCGGCTATCGTGCCCGACTGGATAAAAGCGGTCGCAAACAGGCCCGCCTCAGAAAGGCTTAACTCGAACTGATCGTGGTAGTAGCGAGCCAGCCAGTAGCGTATCGCCGTGTTCAGGATTCCCGTCAGCGTAAACACCAGCGCGATCACCTGAAAGGTGGGAGTTCGGATCACAGACAGAAGGGTTGGCCAAAGCGTCGCACCGCGGATTCCCAGGCCCGACCCCGCCACTCGCTCGGTGCGTTTCGGTTCGCGAAAAAGAAGGTAGAGCAGAAGAACAGCCAGTACTCCCAGCCCGGCAAAGAGAAACATCGCCATTCTCCAGCCAGCAACATCCACCCCGGGAAGATGCCAGATCTCGGTGTCCGCCACCCGGCCTCCAATCCAGCCCGCCAAGACCAGCGAGCAGTTGTAGGAAACCAGGTAGATCCCAAAGGCTTTGGAGCGGGTCCGGGAGGAAAAGCAGTCGGCGATCGTACTGGCCATGGCAGGTACAGTGGGTGACTGCCCTACAGCCAGCAAGATCCGACAGGCCAGTAGAACCTCAAAGTTCGTTGCCAGAGCCATGCCGATCAGGGCAAAGGTGCTGGCCAGAAGGCCTCCCAGCACCACGCTGCGCCGCCGGTACCTGTCTCCCAGGTATCCAACGCCGATCTGAGCCAGACAATACGGGAGCGTGAATGCCGAGCTCAGAAGCCCGATCTGGAAATCCGACAGACCCAGATCGGCCTTCAGGGGGGGGTGGAAATAGTTGATCACGTGCCGGTGCGCGTACAGCGTGAAATAATTCAGCGCAACCAGCGTCAGCATCTGCCAACGGTCGGGAGTGCCGGGGCTTTGGAAGCCCGAAGGGCGATTGGATTCAGTAGCCATATTCGTCCAGCCCGGATTATGCATGAAAATTGGGGACAGTCACCTAATTTCCGTCCTTCGAAATTAGGTCGAAATTAGGTGACTGTCCCCAATTTTCACCCAATTTTCATTTTCTGCTCTAACATGGGTCTATGCAAAAGCTTCGAGCGGGCTTGATCGGCTACGGCAACTGGGCCCGCGAGGCCTACTTGCCTGCCCTTCGCCTGGACGGTCGCGTCCTTATCGGAGCCGCTGCAGCGCCCAGTGAGGCGACCCGGCGAAGAATCCGAAGCGACCTGGGAAACGACGTCCGAGTCTATGAAGGATTTGAACCCTTGCTTCAGGATAGCGAGCTGGATCTGGTCCTGATCTCTCTACCCGGTAACCGACACGAGGAAGCACTTTTGGCCGCCATTGAGGCCGGAATCCCCTTCCTCTACGAGCCTCCGGTGAGCGATCGGCTGGATCGAATCGTTCCCACACTGAATCGACTGCTCACCACCGGACAAGTCACCCACGCCGATCTTGAAGTGCGGTATGCTCCTGTGTTGAGGCGGGCGGCGCAGTGCATCTCTGAAGGAGCCATCGGGGAGCCGCTGACCGCCGAGATACGGATGAACGGCACTTGGAGCCCTCAACGCGATTCCCGGATCAGCCTGCCTCACGCCCTGTCCGGTTGGTATATAGACCCTTTGGACTTCGTCCTGGGAACCAGCGCCCGCAGGGTTCTGGTCCAGAACGGGCACGGGAATCCCGGTCGCATGCAAGCCTACGCCTTGACGCAGCTGGACTACGGCGGAGTCTGGGGCACGTTCCGTTGCAACATTTCAAGCGTCCGGGGTCCGGATACGGTACTGGAGGTCAACGGTCGAGACGGTGATCTGAAGGCGGACCTTCTCGCCGAAGAGCTCAGGATCCGCAACCGGCGGAAGCCGGACTGGACTTTGGAAGCTGTGCCCGCCCTCAGGCCCTGGTCGGGCTGGCCCGGGATGCATGAATGTCTGCGAGCCTTTCTGGATGCAGTGGAGGGAAAGTCGCAGAATCATATGCATCCGGTAATAATGGCTCAGGCTCATCTGATCGGATTGGCGGCTGAAGAATCTATTGATACCGGAACTTGGGCCGCTGTGCGTGGAGTTCAGGAAAATGAATATCACTTCGGCCGCGCCTGGCAGCGCCCCATCCGTCCTCCAAGGAGTTAAGGACAAATGAGTACGCGACATTGTCATTTCCACTTCACGCTAGTGGCTATCTTCCTTTTCGTTGCTCTAGCCTGCATTTCTCATCACTCCTCTACTACATCGGCGGAATCCTCCGTCCCTTTTGGCTTCTCCGGGCAAACCGGCAAGGCTGCCACCGACCACTTTCCGGACCTGCCGTCCCTCTATCCTCGAGCCAGGACGGGCAGAAACTACATGCACAACTTCTACCTTCCTCCGGCCGGAACGAGTTCTCCCTGGTGGCCATCCTGGTCTCCTGACGGCCAATCCCTGGTCTTCTCCATGCAGGGCTCCCTGTGGAGGATTCGAATTGGAGACACTGCAATATCTGAGATCGCCTACTCCTCCGAATACCTGTCCTCACCCGAGTCATCTCCGGACGGCCGGTGGATCGCGTACACGTCAGACAACGGAAAGGCGATTAACCTTCGACTGCTCGATCTGAGGACGGGGCGAAGCACTTCGCTGACGAGGGGCGAGCACATTAACGTCGATCCTGCCTGGTCTCCTGACGGCTCTCGACTCGCGTTCGTTTCCACCCGGCCTAACGGATACTTCAACATCCTGATCATGGAAATCAAAGAGGGAAAAGCGGGCACAACGATCCGGCTCACGCGTGATCACCGCTACGGGAAGGACCGACTCTACTTTGGCGATTATGATCTGCACATCGCTCCCACCTGGTCGCCCGACGGCAGAGAGATTATCTTTGTGAGTAACCGCGGCATTCCCCTCGGCTCAGGAGCCATCTGGCGCATGCCCGCGGTCGCCAACGGAATCGACCAGGCCCACAGGATTCACAAAGAAGAAACACTGTATCGAACCCGGCCTCACTGGTCCCACGACGGGAAGCGCATCGTCTACAGCTCTCACCTGGGAGGTCAGTTTAACAATCTCTTTGTCTTACCCGTGGACGGAGGGGAGCCTTACAAACTGACTTTCGGAGAATGGGACAGCTTTCACCCGCGCTGGTCTCCGGACGGTGAATGGATCGCCTACATCTGCAATCAGGAAGGTCTACCGCAGCTTCGCCTGCTCAAAACCTACGGAGGTCTGGAACAGAAAGTCATCATCAAGTCCAAACGCTGGGCCCGGCCCATGGGACAGGTTCAGGTTCGCATCGTCGACAGCAGTACCGGCCAGCCGCTTCCCGCCCGGATCTATGCGAAGGCTTCTGATGGGAAAACCTACGTGCCCGACGATGCCTACCACCGCGTGGGGCGGTTGAAAGAGCATTTTTTTCA
>CBDAPI010000002.1:0-17219 GCA_965198355.1 Acidobacteriota bacterium | reverse complement strand
AGATCATGATTAACGGCCCCGGCAATGTGTGGATCGAGCGGGCCGGGCGCTTGGCGGCCTATGAAGCCCCGGACCTGGACGGCGCGGCGCTGTTACGGGCCGCCATCCACATCGCCCGTCCTTTGGGCCTGGACCCGGCAAGCTCTCCCATTGTGGATGCTCGCCTGGATGACGGCTCGCGGGTGGCGATCTGTGTTCCGCCCGCGAGTCCTCAAGTCGCTATCACCGTTCGCCGTTTCGGGAAGCGGTCCTTTTCGGCGGATGATCTCGTGAAGCTAGGTTCGCTCCCCGAAGCCGTGAAGAACGAAGCCGAACGGTTGTTGCACTCCCGGCGCAACATCCTGGTTTCCGGCGGCACCGGATCGGGCAAGACCACGTTGCTCAATGCCCTCATCGAACTCCTGCCCGACGACGAGCGGATAGTTGCCATCGAGGACACGCTGGAGCTTCGCATCGAGCGGTCCAATTGCGTCCGCTTCGAGGCTCGCGGGTTGCGGGAAGGAGCGGTCACGATCCGCGATCTCGTGTGCCACGCGCTGCGCCACCGCCCGGATCACATCGTCGTGGGCGAGGTCCGCGGCGGGGAGGCGGCGGACCTGCTGCAAGCCCTCAACACCGGACACGGCGGGTCGCTGACGACCGTACACGCCAACAACGCCGAGAGCGCCTTATCCCGGATCGCCAGTTGCGCCATGCAGGGCGGCGGGGAGCTTCCCTGGGAAGTCACCTGTCGAGGGGTGGTGGACGGAATCTCTATGGTGATTCACATGACGCGCCGCGAGGGACGCCGTTTCGTGGAGGAAGCCGCTTTTGTCAAGGGCTACGATGCGAAGGAAAACCAATGGGACATAGAACGGCTCGAACGAGTCTCGCTCTGACCAAGCGGAAACTGATCACCACGGTGGGCTTGCTCATGCTCGTTGCGGGCGTGATGGCGCTCATCACCGGCGCTCAAACCGATCCTCTAACGGTACGGGGCGAGCGCGTCATCGACGGCGATACCATTCAGTTCGAGCATGACGGCCGGACGCACACCGTCCGGCTTGTCGGCGTGGACACCTCGGAGACGGTTCACCTCACCAAAGCTCATCTTGAAGAGCCCAGCCCCGAAGATACCAGGGACCGCTACGGTCGCTTGCGCCGCTATGTCTACCTGGACGGGGAGAACTTCAACGCTCGGCTCATCCGCGTGTCTGTTGAGTTTACTTCCATAAGGGCTTAACTCTAACTAAATAAACAATAGGATACACTCCCGTGGATAACAGGAATACGCCTATATGTGTATTCTTATCTACTTATCGTCTTATCTGTTTTGCTCCTGATGCCGTAGGTTTGCTCGATGGCATCGAGAACCATCTTCAGCATCGTTTTATCTTCCTCAACCGATCGGGCCTTCAAGGCTTTATGAATGGACTTCGGGAAGTTGTAAGTGGCTCGGATAGTGCCTTCAGGCGGAATCCCTTTCTTCCGTCTGGTTGCCGGGGCGCTGTCGGCCCCTTTCGCCGTCACGGCACCTCCGATGAACGAGTTTTCATTAAATTTAGGCTTTTGTGGTGTTTTCATCGACATAGAGTTCAAGTTCACGTGCTAGTTGGTAAAGTTCTTGGGCGGCCTTGCCGGCCGGTTCCCACTCCCCTACTCCCATGCCCTCGCCGATGGACCGAGGCCAGGCGGTGCGATTCTGGAGTACAGCGACCATCAGGACGATGCCACGTTCCTTGAGTCCCACTTGAAGGCTCTGTAGAGCCTCCTTAGCGATGATCGTTGGGGTGGCTTGGTTCAGCACGACACGCGTATCGACAGGCCGGCCAGCCGTCAATTCGTCAATGACGCTGAAGACGTCCTCAGCCGCCCAGGCGTCGAAGACTGATGGCACCATCGGAATGAGGATGGTGTCAGCAGCGACCAGGGCGCTTCTGAACACAGGTGCATCACGGCCTCCAACATCAATGAAGACGTACTCGTAGGGCGTCGCGAACTCCGGGAGTTGCTTATGGATGATTGGCTGGGGAGATCTGAATACCGGCGAACGCGGGCAGAGAATCGTCTCTGGCGTTGAGGAACTGCAGGCTGCTGGCCTGAGGGTCAGCGTCGACCAAAAGCACCCTGTGGCCTTGTGAGGCAGCCAGGACGGCCAGATTCACGGTTAGGGTGGACTTCCCCACCCCACCCTTGGTGTTGGCGACTGCGAAAATGTGTGGCATAAGAATATAAGTTTAATCGTATGAGCTTATTCTAGAAACCTTCCAGAGAAGAGTCAAGTCGACGGGTGGAGACAAGCATACAATAAGATAATACGACGATAAGACTATCCGCCGGGGTGGGGGCTCTCTATCGCTCGAGATCTACAGGATTCCTTGAGGTGTGAAAAATTGCCGTGATTACAACAGCATCGCCCTCGACCGTGTAAACCACGACGAAGGGGAACTTCCGCATTACTGCACGGCGAGAGCCATCAGCATACTCCCGAGCGGAAGAAGGGAAGTCGACGATGTTGTTGACCAGATACTCAAGATGGGCAAGGAAGGAAAGGCCAAGGCCGTCTCTCTGTTCCTGATACCAGCGGAAAGCGGCGTCTCTCTCGTCGAGCGCCTCTTGGGTATAGAACAGCCTCATCCGGCCACGAGTTGCTTCAACCTGATCAGGGCATCTTCTTCGGAGACCAGAATACTCGGGTCGTCCCGGTAGGCCTTGATACGCCTAGTGACTTCCATCTCCTGCGCTTCGGTCAGAGAGGGAGTGGTGTTGTCGAGCAGGGTATGAGCCAACTCAATTTGGTCGGCCTCTGGAAGCGCCAGCGCCAGCTTTTGTATATCCACTTTCGTCATCTCTTCCAGTATACGGAAGTGACGGAAGTTCGCAAGGAATGCTATACGGTTCTGTCGCAAATAGGGATTGCGTCGCATCGGGTCGTCCGGTGCTAAAATGGACGCCCCGGCCATGCTGACGCGCGCCGCCATCAAAGAATTGGAATACACAGCACTGACCGGGCCCCTTTTAGGGCGTCTCGTCCGCGTCCGCCCATTTCCCGTGCTCGTCTTTGGTTGCGACAACGTGCGGCTCGTCAGTCACGTCCTCCAAGACGAGCACGGTCCCCTTAACCTTCTGTCGCCGCGTTGAGATGCGCTTCGCCTCGCTCAAGTTGAACGCCTCGAAATTCTCTCCCGGCTCGCCGGGGCTTCCAAAATCCTTTTTTTCAGTCACCCGATAGACATAATTATTCATGGCCCTACCTGTCGAAAGGTTCCCGCTCCGGATTGTTCCTGATTTCCTGGACAGATAGAACACACCATACTCAAGCGGCCGGTTCGAGAGCAAGCTGTTGAGGAGCCTGAACTGGGGATTGAAAGCCAAGGCACTCGATCAACCAGGATTAGTTGTAGAGAGCACCGGAAGTCTTGGAGTACCTGAATCAGTTCAGGAATCGAACGGAAGTGGCGCCACCGCACCCATCAGCGAACGGGGATCGGTACGGAAGAGAGCGAATCCAAAGCCTCGCATTGACAGGCTAGCTTGCTGAGGAATGGAATCCAACCTAAAGACTCGGCGGAAAAGAACATCTTTGGACACAGGGAGTCCCGTACAAATTAAGGATTTCCTGTTCTGGGTGTAAGGCCCATCCAGCCGCCTGAGAAGGAATAAGAAACTCAATAGTGGGATCCCAAAGAGCTTCGTAGGTCAAATAGGCAAGGGGCACGGCGAACAGAAGGCCAACCACGACTAGCCGACCCATAACAATCGAAGCTTTCTCTCCATCCTTCATCTTTTCTCAGACAATTGACCTGCCCCCCCGAGTGGTATCACCTTCTAAGTTAGAGCCGGAATTATGTGGAATCCTGCCCAGGGGGGTGAAATCCCAGCCTGCGTCCTGGGCAGAAAAGCCTCTGGCACCGGAGGCCGATAGCCCAGGGCGCTGTGAGGCCGTCTCTGGTTATACTCTCTTCTCCATTTTTCGATCAGCACCTGGGCTTCCCTCGGGGTTTCAAACGCCTCCCGGTTGAGCAGCTCATCCCTGAGCTTTCCGTTAAAACTCTCCACATAACCATTCTCTCAGGGGCTTCCCGGCTCGATGAACAAGATCCTCACCCCAACAGACTCCAACAAGTCTCGACCCGGGGGCCAGCGGCTTCCAGGATTGCACAAAGGAGCGGTTGCGCAACTCCGGCGATGCCGAGACTGGCCGTGGTCTCGGGCGGCTTCCCCTGGGCCAGAACCACCTCTGCCTCACGCAGCTTCATAATGATCTGTTCTGCTGTAAACCGCTTCTTTGGCCATGCTTGCCTCCTTCCTAAACCGAAAACCCTAAACATTCAACTTGGACTCGAGGGGGCAAGGTCAAACAACTAACCCGCATAGATCACCGATTTGGAAATGAAGGTGATTTTGGCCGGCCGGAACGGTTTTCTGAGAGTTTCTCTATCGATCCGGTCCAGGTCGAGTGATGCGGTGGTGTGGAGGGTCGTGAATGGAGCGTTTTTCGGGCTCGGAAGAGCGTGACGGAATGGATTCAGGCAGAGCTCGGCCTGAGCGATGGAACGATTTCGTTTTTGGGGGCGTTTGATCGGGACAGACCTCAGCAGCGCAGAGGAATGGCCTGGAGGTTTCGAACGACGGCAGCGAAGACCTCGCTGTAGGGATAGGCTTCCGACATGGAGATCCAGACGTGGCGGACCGTGAGGCGGACCTGGGCGCCGATCTTCAGGAGCTTCAAGCGAATCGTCTGACACTGAGCGCGAGCCAGGGGGGTCTGCTTCAGTCCGAGACGACGCAAGGCGTGCATGAGCATGTAGGCGGCGGAGGACAGATACAGCCGGAGTTGATTGGCGCGCATCGTTGCCGCGCTGGTCCGGTCGGCGAACAGACCCAACTGCTGTTCTTTTATGCGGTTCTCCATGTCGCCCCGCGCACAGTAGAAGTCTTCGTAGAGAGCGCGGGCCCCCAGGCGTTCCGGCGACAGGGAGGTGACGACGAATCGGGGATTGGCGCCTTTGTCCAGGAACTCGGCCTTGCCGACGACGCGTCGCTCCGAGGTCCAACTGTGGCGAGTCCGGTAGCGGAAATCCTTGAACACCCGCGCCGGTCGCCCGGTGGCGTTGAACTCGGCTTCGGCCTGAGTCATCGCTTCGGCGATCTCTGACTTGAGCCGATCATTGTTGGCCAACCCCATCACGTAATCCACGTGATGGTCTTCACACCAGCGGAGCAAGTCATCCCGGCAAAAGCCCGAGTCGGCCCGGATGACGATCGAGACCTCCGGCCAGCTCTGCCGAATCCGGCCGACGATCCGTTCCAGTTCCTCCACCGATCCCGCGGCCCCATCGATATTGGAACACCGCAACCGGGCGCACAGCAGATGCTCCCCCGAGAAGATGTACAGCGGGAGATAACAGTAGTGGCGGTAGTAACCGTGAAAGAACCGGCCTTCCTGCTGGCCATGGATCGGGTCGTCGGTCGCATCCAGATCCAGCACCATCTCCTCGGGCGCCGATTCGTGGGACTCCACGAAGGCATCCACCATCCAGCCGTCGATCCGGTCCGGGTCCATCGCGATCTTCTTGTACCGCTCCTGCTCATCGACCTCGGCGCCGGTCAACTCCAACCGGTTCAGCGTACACCTGCCCGCCAGCGCCTTCCCCCGATCTGAGGCCTGCCGCCGCCTCTCCCCCAACGGATCGGCCTTATTCACCGCCACCGCCAGCATCGGATCGGTGCGCAACTGATCATGATCGTTCAGATCCTCGTACCCCAGACAGAGTCCGTAGATGCGCTGCCCCAACAACTCCTCGACCGTGTGTTCGATCAACCGCGCATCCCGGTGATCCCTGAAACACTCAGCCAGTCCGGCGATCAGACCCGTCCGCTGCTCGACCTCGCGTAACAGCACCACCCCTGCATCGGAGGTGATCTTCCCGCCGTCGAACCGCGCCTTCACTTTGCGTTGAGATAGTCCGTGAAATTCGAACCTGGCTTGTTTACACTCTGTTCTCATAAGGGCCGCCTCCGTTTGGCTTTGAAGTCTTTCATTCAAAACGCTTTATACCAAACAGGGCGGCCTTTTCAGGTCCCATCGGTGAGAAATGGCGGCTAATCCTGGTTGATCGAACACTTTGGCTTTCAGTCCCCGGTTTCGGAACGTCAACGTCTTATTATCGATTCGGCGGATTGATTATGGTGGGGTCGCGCTGTCCATGAAATCAAGTGCGATACAATCCCGGCAACCGGCGACTAAAATGAAATGGTTCAACTGGCAAGGTTCAGGTGCGGGGTGGTTCAAAGCGTTCTTGTTCACGCTCGCCTTGTTCATCGTCCCACTCGCCATCGTTTTGTCGGCAGTCGAACTCGCTTTCCGATATGTGAACCGCTCCAACGCTGTGGAGATCCCCGACTACACGGAGAATTCCACCTACATGCCGCTAAGGGTCAAAGGCAACTATCAGGGCGTCGTCGGAGGGATCCCGATCACAACGAACAGTCACGGCTTTCGCGACGAGCCGGAGTTTGACCCGACACCTCCCGCTGGCGAATTTCGAATCCTTTCGATGGGGGATTCGATTGCGTTCGGACTCACGCTAGATTCATCGGACACGTATGCCAAGGTCCTCGAAAGGCATCTCAATGCCCGTTTGGGCGGGCTCGACTACAACGTCATCAACACTGCTGGGCCAGGATACGATCCCTCGTCTTACTACCTGTTCCTGAAAAACGAAGCGTTGGAGTGGCAACCGGACATGGTGATCGTCGAAGTCGAACTTACCAACGATGTTACTGACGCCGCATTTGTCGAATGGCAAGTGGATCCGTCGAATCCCAGCGTTCCGGTTCGGCTGAAGGGCGGCCGTTATATAACGGCGTGGGACGGAACTCTACTGTCGGCCTACGTCCGCGGACCCTACTTTTATGAGAAGACCTATACGTATGTCGAGCTTTCTCGTCGCATCCTCAATCTTCTCTACCAAAATGCGTTGGTTAAACCGTTTCCAACGGACACAGGTTCCACCTACTACACACTGGGGCACGAGGGGTATCTCCTCGACGAGCAACGGATTGAGTCGGGGTTGGGAACGGCTCCTGGGTGCGACGAAGGCAATAAACGATCTGCTGCATTCTCAAGAAGTTTCGTTTTTGCTGATGGTCATGCCCGCCCGGTTTGCCTTCGAGGACGACGAATCCAATCCTCGGCGCCGTTTTTCGCAGGCACTGGTAGATCGGACCACACGGTTTGCCATCGAGAACGATATCCCGTATCTGGATTTTACCGAGGCAGTCGGCTCAGCCGGTGGCCCTTCGGCATTTGTCGATACCCTTCATCTCAACGAAGCGGGGAACCGGGCCGTTGGTATCGAACTTTTCGAATACATAAACAACGAGGTTTTGGAATCGACACGGCCCCAATGACAGCCACTCCTGGCTGAAGCAACCTGCGGATGAAACCAAATTATATTCTCGGATTGTCGGCTTTCTATCACGACAGTGCGGCATGCTTGCTCCGCGACGGTGAGATTGTTGCAGCCGCACAGGAAGAACGTTTCACGCGAAAGAAGGGAGACTCGTCATTTCCGGCAAGTGCCGTCGACTACTGTCTGCGCGTCGCAGAGATCCATCAGACCGATCTGGATTTCGTCGCCTTTTATGACAAACCACTGCTCAAGTTCGAGCGGATCCTGGACACGTATATGGCGGTGGCTCCAAGAGGGCTCCGTTCGTTTCTGAAGGCAGGCCCGCTCTGGATCAAAAACAAACTGTATACCGACAGCAATCTCCGATCCGATCTCAACTACGAGGGACCGATTCTTTACTCTCAGCACCATGAGTCACACGCAGCGAGTGCGTTTCTCCCTTCTCCTTTCAAAGAAGCAGCTATTCTGACGATGGACGGCGTGGGTGAGTGGGCTACGGCGTCGATCGGAATCGGGCGCGACAATGAGATCCAGTTGATCCAGGAGCTGCACTGGCCGGACTCCCTCGGGCTGCTGTACTCAGCGTTCACCTACTATTTGGGCTTCAAGGTCAATTCTGGTGAGTACAAGGTGATGGGGCTGGCACCATACGGCGAACCGGAATATGTAGACACGATCTATTCTGAGTTGATGGACCTGAAAGAAGATGGCTCGTTCCGTCTGAATCAGGAATATTTCAACTACCTGTCCGGACTCACTATGACGAGTCCGGCGTTCCATCATCTCTTCGGTGGGCTACCGCGTGCTCCTGAGTCCAATCTGCGACAGCGCGACATGGACCTGGCACGTTCGATTCAGGTTGTTTGCGAGGAAATCATGCTTCGTATGGCCCTTACCGCCCACAGAAAAACCGGCATGGAAAACCTTTGCCTGGCTGGCGGAGTCGCACTCAACTGCGTCGGGAACGGCAGGCTACTTCGTGAAGGACCATTTTCCGAGATCTGGATACAACCCGCAGCGGGCGATGCCGGTGGTGCGCTGGGTGCAGCCCAACTGGCCTGGTATCGTTACTGCGGGAAGCCGCGAAGGATCGTTCCGGGACAGGACGCTATGATGGGCGCTTATCTGGGCCCCGATTACACGGAAGAGGAGATCGGTCAATATCTGAAGTCCGTTGGCGCGCGATTCCGCCGCTTCGAACGCGCCGAGCTTCTTCAAACCAGTGCCCGTTTCCTGGCCGATGGAAGTGTCGTGGGCTGGTTCAATGGCCGGGCAGAGTTTGGTCCTCGGGCTCTGGGTTCACGCAGCATTCTGGGCGACGCCAGAAGCCCGAAGATGCAGGCACAAATGAACCTGAAGATCAAGCTTCGCGAGGGATTCCGACCGTTCGCGCCGAGTGTACTCTGTGAGAGAACCAGCGACTACTTCGAACTCGACAGGGAGTCGCCCTACATGCTGATCGTCGCCCCCGTTCGTTCCGATTGCCAGATACCGATGGCCGCAGAATACAAGCAGCTCTCGGCGCTCGACCGCCTAAACCTGCCGCGTTCGGATATTCCTGCCATAACTCACATCGACTACACCGCACGGATTCACACTGTCTCCAGGGACAGGAACGCGGACTACTACGACCTCATCAAGGAGTTCGAAACGATTACCGGGTGCGGTGTGCTCGTCAATACTTCCTTTAACGTGCGTGGTGAGCCGGTAGTGTGCACGCCTGCCGACGCATACCGCTGTTTCATGCGGACGCATATCGACTACCTGGTCCTCGGGCCATTTCTTCTTGACAAGGAATCGCAGCCGGAGTGGTATGAACCTCGGCTTGAGAAGGGTCCCACTCTCCACTTCATGAGAGTGGGACACAGACACTCTACTTCATGCAGGGATCCCTTACCTGATCAACACCGGCATTACGATTGGAAAAAGACGGTGCAAGAGGCTGCTTTGGGTCATGGCAAAACAAGCTGGGTCTCCCTACCGTATCGATACGCACGACTGATTATCAAGGCGACCGAAGACATCCAAGCCAAGCGCTGGGACATGTCACAGATCAAGGACGAACTAGAGCGACTGTTCGACGCGTTTCTGAATCCGACTGAAGTGGTTTCAGCAGAACTTCTTGCGGAGGAAATCGCTGCACGAAGTAACAGAGTCTACGAATGGAACGACGACCTGGCAACGGCGGTCATTCAGTTGGTCTCCGGAGCGAGCATCAAAATCACCGGGAATGAATCCGACAGACTTGTGGCTGTTCATCTCAACTGGAGCCGTAGCGGGAAACAAGAACACAAGCAAGTTGGTAAATGGATGGCGCCCGCAGCGGACCGATGCGCGAAGATGCTGAAGTCCGAGGGTTGGAAGATCAGAACAAAGAATGTTCAGCCCCCGCACTCGATGGTGCTTGAGGCAACGCTCACCGTGCCACTGGCCGCCAGTAACTTGATAAAGCAGGCGGGTGCCGTCTCAACTGTAGCCGAGGAATTGACTTTCGAATAGCGCGGCACACTTGCTTGCGAGAGAGTACTCGCGAGAGGAGTGTCGAGATGGGGAGCTCTACCCTTGAGATTGACTACCATCCCTCGAAAGGCTTCTGTTCCTTCCTCGATCAACTCCTCCAGAATCTCTCGTGGTACTCTCTTTTCCAGGTCTGGGCTCAATTGATTCTCCTTTCAGATTTAACAGTTTCTTTTTTGGAGAATCCTGTCCCAGACCTCTGTCTTTCCGACCAGGCCTGTCCAGAATTTACAGAAAAGAAGTTACGCGCTACTCGGAAAAATCGTACGCCGCGAACCATCCGAATGGCCGCTCGTGGCTAACAACGGCCCTTTTCCCCCGCATTGGCTTGCTCTGTCCAGTTGAGGCACACCCTAGCCTACTTCCTATCCGGAAATCGGCTTTTTAAGACGCTCGTAGTCGAGCCGACCCAATCAACGGCTGGCAATCCGTTATGTGCAGTGGGCTGGGGACCTAAACGGACCACACAGAGTCGATTCCAGTCGATTTCAAGAGACACTTCGGCCCTTTGCCAGGCGGATCGAGATGTCAGCCGCAGGAGCACCTCTACAATCGCAGGCGCGCCAGTACCAGCAGATTGTAGGAAAGGGTCGAGAGCTGCAGGTACTGCTGGAAGTGCTGCCAGCCTTTCCAGTGGCAGCGGTCCAGCCCGAAGACGCGCTTGAGCATCGAGATACAGCCTTCGATGCCGGCCCGAAAGCGGCGCAGTTGTTTGTATACCCAGCTGGAGGAGACCATCGATTCGATCGAGAGTCCGCACTTTTTGGCGAAAGCCACATCCTTGAGGCCGGGTTTGTTTTTGGCCAAGGCCAAGTTCGCTTTCGATGCAAAGCCCCCGTCCAAGCTGGCCTGACGCGGATAAGAGCCGTATTGATGGCAGTGCCGATCTAGCATCGTCTCCAGGTAAGTGCTATCGGACGGGTTGCCCCGCACCGGCAGACAATCCAGGATCAGAGAGGATCTGCCACAGGATAGAAAAACTTTGTGCCCATAGACCGTTTCCCGGCCGCCTTTGCGAATCAGATCGGTGTGCTCCTCGAAAATGGAAACCACCTTGTGGCTGGCCGGGACCGATTCCCCCCGCAAAACACGACGCTCGGTCTGATCGATCACTCGATGGGTCAGTTCCAGGTAGTGTTCGAGTAAGCTCCTCTCTCGCACAACACGGGGATGGCTGGAGTCTTCGCAGGCCGCCAGGGCTGCCCGGGCGTAGCCTGCCATCTTGCGGGTGACTTTGAGCAGATCGCGATAAGGGCCAATGCGCAGGGTCTGACGGCGGGCATTGCTGATGGCCAGACAGCGGCGGCGAGCCCGCAAGCCATGATCCCGGTAAGGGAAGTCGACAAAACAAGAAAGTCGTCCCAGCCAACGGGCCAGCACCCGTACGCAATCAGAGAGCAGTTGATTATCGGTGGGGTGGTGGATCTCACTCTCCACCGGGGTGGCGTCGATTCTGACCTTCTCTCCCTTCTCCAAGCCTTGCTCACAGGCCCAGTCCACCAGCGCCGCGTTGATGGCCCGCCAGGTTGAGTGGCGGATGCGCGAGAGGTTCTCGGCCAGGGTGGAACGAGCCGGGGTCCAGCCCAAAGGCAGCCGGCAGAAGGCCCGCAAGCTCACAGAATCGGCCAGGTGAAAGGCCAAGCGGTCATAGGAGAACTGATGCATCTGTTTGATCACACCACAGCGCAACACCTGCTCCCCGCTCATTCCCGGAGCCCCTTTTGTCGAGTCTGCCTCACTGAGATCTTGCCAGACCCGTTCGTTCAGCTTAGAATTTTCATCGAGGATCTTGGAAATCTCCCGCAGCTCCTGTGCGTGCTGGTGATCGGGCCAGAGGGGAGTCAGCGGCAGCTGATTTTCACGACTTTGACGCATCTTTGACCTCTTGGCTTTGCCGTAAGTCTTGTTGTTTCAATGTTTTGTGAACATTATTGTACCAAGACACCACGACAACAATGGAGGTCGAAGATGCGACCTAAGCCTTTTATTTACAACTATTTATCCTTTTCCGGATGAGAACTAGCCTAACGTCAGGGACGGGGCGTTGAGGCGTCAGAATAGAGTTCTTATTTGAATTGATGGTAAATTGATGACCGAAAAAGAGAAGAGACTCGCTGAGCGAGTGTCCATCCTGCGGGGACTACTTCCGCCGTTTGTCTGTGCAATCTACAACGGGCAAGCTCGCGACTGGGACCGCGAGACCGTTCTTTCGATGCTCACTGGAGGAGACGGCCGGAACGGTGAAGACCCTCCGTCTCGATTAAAGGAAGATGACGTGCGGGCTTACATCGACAAGCTGTTTGCTCAACGCGAATCAAAAAACCCACACCTAAATTCTTAGCATGAGTGGAATTTGGACAAAAACGGCACAAAGTTGGCGGCCAGCCCCGCCGAGGGAGTTAGACAACGAAGCGGAACTTCACGATCTCGTTGAGGGCAACATCCAAATGTTGCCACTAGCTGGTTCTCCACGCCTCTTCGTCCTTGGACGCGAGGTGCCGCTAGGGCCTGGATCCGCCGACCTATTGGCGGTAGAAGCATCGGGGCGACCCGTTATAGTCGAGGTGAAACTCGCCAAGAATCCCGAGGCTAAACGAGGGATTGTTGCGCAGATCCTCTCGTATGCGGCGTTCCTACAAGGGTCCGACGTCGAGTCCCTCGAACAAAGGCCTTGGCGTAAGGCGCTGAGCGACCAGGGCCACGCATCCGTTCTAGAAGCGGTCAAGACGCAAGATCAAGAAGACGCGGTCGACTCCGATACATTCGTGGAGTCGTTGCAGGAACACCTGACCAACGGAAGATTCAGGCTCGTTCTCATACTGGACGAAGTGTCCGCTGAGTTAGAGCGGATCGTCGCTTATCTGGATGCCGTGACATTGCAAACGCTCACTGTAGACTTGATCACTGTCAGTGTCTACGAAGTGAATGGTACGGAAGTAGCGATGCCCCAACGTATTTCACCCGACCCTAGCGCGATGCCGAGGATTACGCCGCCCCCAGTCGCACCCAAGGGCGTTTTGTCGGACGGCCCGGACGCATTCGTCGATTCGATCGCCGATATTGAAGGCGAAGACCGAGCGCTGTTGAATCGGCTCGTGGATTGGGCGAGGGAGGTGGCCGCTTTACCGGGCGTGAGCCTGTTCACGTATACAGGCGTGGACCGCCGCAGGTTCACTCTCCTACCGAGAATCACAACGGAGAAAGTTGGGCTTATAACAATCTGGAATGACAAACGCAAACCGTATCTCTCGGTGTGGCGCTCGGTGTTCGAGAGGCGAGCTCCCAGGTCGATCGAGGCAATTGAACAAGCTCTTGGTGCAAAGATCGGCCAAGGGAACACGGTTGCAAGCGCTCCTCCTGAATTGCTCAGCGCCTTGACTGCAGCTTACCGAGAGGCGACCGGAAACTGACTGCCCGCCTCGCGGCACACGAATGGAATCCCAGTCATAGGCGTCCTCCTTTGGAATAACATGGCGGAGGGAAAGGATTTGGCTGTGGTAGGCATGGTCCAGCCGCCGGAGTGTTGCAAAACCGCTCCTTTGTGCAACCCTGTCACGCAAGCGAATAGTCCTTGATGAATTCAAGCATCAGCGCGCTGAGCAGCCGCGGGAGCCGCGCTGTTAATCCCGGACCGTCGCCTGATCCCCGACCTTGCGCTTGTGCATAGGTCAGTCCAAAGACGGTATCCGTCAACCACCGCTGGAACCCCTCGTTGTCTGTGAACTTGGCCACAGCTTTAAGCGTCTCATGAGAGAGATCAACGAGGAATCGTATCTGCGTTATCTGGCGGATGCCGGCTTTCGCCTCGACTTTGTCACGCCTTCGAAGGTCTATTGCCTAGAAGGAGCTGCGAGCTGCGTCGTGCGTCCCTTTAGCCGCCATTTCAACATCTTACGGTGCGAATCCGGCCGATTTTTGTGAACACGGATCAGGAACTACTTGACCGACCCGGGTTCCAATAGCAAGGATCTCTACAAGTCGAGATGGGAGGCCAATGTGAGAACGCCGGATGCTGGTCGTGTCCCGGTTAGGCTCCGCTCATCCCAACAGTCCACTGCCGGAATTCCAACACCGGGAGAGGGAAACCCGGCCTGCATTAAGAGAAACTTCGATTACTCATGCGTAGAATCCTTCTGACGGTGCTCCTGATAGGTATCCTCTTTGTTCTTGGAGCCCTTTTCAGAGGACCAGATCCAGCCCCCGGTACAGCCCTGCAGCCTGGGAACGATGCCCGGCTGCCCGACCAGATTGCCCGACGGGATCATCTCGAAGGGACGGAAGCGACAGGACCGTCCAATACCTCTTCAGATGCCGCCTTTCGTCGGAAACTACGCGAACACAAGAGATGGTCGTCTCCCTTTCAGGACTTCGTGGTCGAAGGCCGAGTTCTCTCCACTGAGAATGAACAAGTCGTTTCCGGAACAAGGGTGGCTTTCTACGACAAGAAGAACCCGGCGACGGAGGAGTTTGAGGCGGCGGCGCTGGAGGCCTTTTCAAGCCAGGAGGGCAACTACAGACTTCATTCGAATGAGCCTTTGAGTGGCTGGATCGCCGCCTCCAAGGGCGGATACACAGCCGTTGAAGAGAAGATCCACCTGGTCCAGCCCGGGATGGTTCAGCAGGATTTTTCGATCTCGCCGGCCGAGGCAGTCGCTCAGGGGCTGGCAAGGGACCTCTTCTCTTCAGCTCCTCTCCCCAGTGTGAGCATCAAATGGTTCATTCCGGAAGTTGTACCTAAGATCACCCGATCGTCTCTTTCCCCTCGTATCACCTTCACGGATCAGATGGGCTGGTACGAGCTAACCGATCTGCCGACCGGCCGAGCTGCCCTAAAGGCCTCTTTCCCCGGGTTCTTTGAAACCACTCAAACGGTGCAGCTTGAGGCTGGAGTGAATCAGATCGACATCCGACTGGTCAGAGGAGACTCCTTCACTCTAAAGGTCGAGGGCCGAGACGGAGAGACGATTGCCCACGCCATGGTTGAGAGGCCGGACGGGCAAGTTGTTGCTGCAGATGAGGAAGGAATCGTGGAAATGGCCCTATTGCCGGAGTTCGAGACGATTCACTGCGGGATCTGGGCGGATGGCTATCTCCGTCTAGACGCTGATCTGAATGCCCGGGACGCCTTCCAGGTTGTCCGGCTGGAGTCGGCACCGGAGGTTCACGGCTGGGTGATTTCCTCTTACGGAGAACCGGTCGTTGACGCCCGGCTGCACCTGCACGGGACTCGTGGTCTGGCCTCTCACCGTGAAAAACCGGTCTATTCCAACGGCTCGGGCGACTTCTCCCGTGGACTCTCCGATCCACCCCTGCAATGGATCCAGGTGACGCATCCAGCGTACATCGACGAGTGGATTCGATTCGACGAGCACCCTTTCGACCCGGTCGTCATTCGACTTCGGTCCCAGGAAACCGCCCTGGCCGGTTCAGTGTTCGGTCAGGCCGGGCTCCCGGTGAGGCGCTTCACAGTTATGGTGATGCCTGCAGATTCGAGCATGATTCCCCAGCCATTCTCGAAGTTCTTCGACAGCTCCGATGGACGCTTTCTCATCTCGAGTGTTCCGCCGGGAAAATATCAAGTCTCGGTCAGCAGGCCCATGTGGTCAGAATCAACTCCAGACGTGCTGATCCTGGGAGCCACTCAGCGAGATGTCGAGCTAACACGCGGCAACATCACTCGCATCAGAATCCAAATGGCCGAGGCAGCACGAGTGCCGGTAGCCGAGCTCCAGGGTTATCCGGGGGCACTCGCTCCTGGCGAGAACCCGGGGCAGCAGTAAAGACCGGAAAATACTCAATCACCGATCTCTTCCCAGACTGTGCTCATAGAAAGAGAAGATGGTCGCAGCACAGAAGCTCCGCCGGACCATGGTAGAGACACGTTCACGTAGTAGAGCGCCACAGATCGGGAGATTGCGAGGACCCTGAGCTGACCCTCTTTCAAGCTCGATGGCACCTGTCAGGGTTCAAGAAACCTCGATTGAGATTCCACGGAACTCCCCTTGTTGAAGTTACTCCATTTTAGTACTAATGTATAGTAGTGAAAAAGATTCCCACTCTCCGGCAGCTTGAAATCCTGCAACCCGTCTGGAAACTCAGAGCTGCTACAGTGCGAGATGTCTACGAAACACTCAGGAGGCGACAAGAGATTGCCTACACGACCGTGATGACTATGATGAACCTTTTGGAACAGAAGGGATTGTTGAAGAAAAGGCTGGAAGGAAGAGCCTATGTCTACGAGCCCACTTGCACCAGACGCGAGGTTATCCGAGAGGTTGTAGCAGACCTGGTTGGGAAAGCCTTCGATGGATCGGCTGAGGCCCTTCTGGTTCATCTGATCGAAGACCGGCGACTCTCGAAAGCGGATCTGGAGAGGATCACACACATGATTGAGGAGTCGGAATGAGTCTGTCTTCGTGGCTGCATAACGTGTGGGCACTCAGTCTCCAGTTAGCTGCGTTGATTACGGTAGGAGGCGTAATCCCGTTGCTCTTACGGCTGCGGGCACCCGGCTTCCTACACTTCTACTGGTGTTTGCTGTTAGCGCTTTGCCTGCTGTCACCGCTCCTTCAACCATGGCACAGCCAAGAACTGGCTCCTCAATCCTCTTTGGTGCAGGAAGCAGAGTTGCTGCCGATCCTTGCTTCGGGCGTACTCGGATCACCGATTCACAGGGCTTTTTTCTTGGAAAGGGCAGTTGCTCTGGTCTTGGTCAGTGGAGTCGTCGCCCGGCTGCTTTGGCTGCTGGTCGGCCTCTTCCGTTTTCGAAGCTACCGATTGAGGGCGCAGGTATTCACTTCCATGTCTGTACCGCTTCAGAAACTACACCGGCGCCTGGCGGAAGGATCGAGAATGTACCTTTCTGACGAAATCAAAGGACCGGTGACCTTTGGGGTGTTTCGTCCAGCGGTCATCTTTCCTTCTGAGTTTGGCCAGATGGAAAAGAGGTTACAGATTCCAGTTATCTGTCACGAGCTTCTGCATGTGCGTCGACGGGACTGGCTTTTCCACCTATGGGAAGAACTTGTGCGGGCCTTGTTATGGTTTCACCCTGCCGTTTGGTGGCTGTTGGTGATTGGCGACAGTTAGAATTCCCCGCGTATTGCCTCATTAAAGAATCGAACCGAAGCTAGAAACTTGCCTCATTAGGAATCGAACCCAGTTCCGAACAGCTTATTGATTCCTGGCCTCAGAAACAACGGGTCGGGGGGAGGGAGCCCGGAGGGCGACCGGAGCCGGATCCGTTTCGCGACTTTCTGGCGGAGCAACTGGGAAAGATTGGGACCCGATTTCGGAGGTCGTCGG
>CBDAPI010000001.1:0-18141 GCA_965198355.1 Acidobacteriota bacterium | reverse complement strand
ACATCTTCAATGCCCCGTCTGGAGGCGAAGCTGAGGCGATGCTTCGGGCCAGAGTCGAGCAATACTACGACCGCAACCCGGAGCTGGCCGATTGGATGGAGACCAATCTGCCGGAAGGCTTTACGGTCTTTCGTTTTGCACGTTCTACCTGGCGGCGCATTCGCACCAACAACGGGCTGGAGAACCTAAACCGTCAGATTCGCCGGCGTACCCGGGTCGTCGGTATCTTTCCAAACACCGAGTCCGCACTACGACTCATCACCGCTGTCGTCGAGGAGATTCACGAAGACTGGCTGATCGGGAAACAGTACCTCAGCCTGGTCGATTTCAAACCACAGGAGAATCCGATCTCAGATCACTCTCAGTCAAATTACAGAAAAACAGTTGCTTAGCCGGCAGGATTCTCACACGAATCCACACACAAGCCGCCCCATAGGCAACAGAGGATCGGGGTAAACCATTGAAAACATTGGTGGAGCTGACGGGACTCGAACCCGTGACCCCCTGAATGCCATTCAGGTACTCTTCCAACTGAGCTACAGCCCCACCGCGGGCAGGAAAGAAAAAATCTTAACTAATTGTTCGAGAACTGGTCCAGCAGATCCTGATTGATCCGGATCAGTTCGTCCGCGCGCATTTGATCGACGACGTTTTTGATGTAGCCGCTGAAGAAACTGTTCTGCGCGCTCTCGGAAAGCGTGCGTTCGATCAGATGCTTGCGCGATTCGAAAATTTCCGGGTCCAGATCGGTCTTCTCGGCCACCTCGAACACGACCAGTTTGCCGGCGACCGGAATCGGCGAGCTGATATCGCCGGCTTTCATCCACGCGATTCGATGGTGCATCAGTGGTGAGAACTTAACCGCATCGTCAACGGTCTCTCCATCCTTGAAGAAACGCGTCGTTGTGGTCTCCAGATTCTGTTCGCTGGCCGCCTCCTGGAGGGAGGTCTGCCGCGCTGCTGCAAAGAAACTGTCGGCTCGTTCCTTGTTCCGGTCCCGTGTCCTCTGCTCGATAAAGTCTTCTTTCACGCGGTCCGCGACTTCTTCAAACTCGGGTATTTGCGAAGCCTGAATGGCCCAGAGCGAGGCCGCCAGATATCCCGTCGGGGTCAGATAAGGTTGAACGAATAACCCATTTTGGTCCAGGGTATAAGCCTCGACGTTGAAATCGGCGCGAACCCGGGGGCTCGTCAGGGTTTCACTGCGGGGAAAGAACTCCGTCGTCTCGATCTCCACATCCTCCGCTGCAGCGATGTCCTCCCAGGAGTCCCCATCCCTGAGACGCTGCAGAAGCCGGGTGGCCCGGCCCAGACTCTGTTCCTTGGAAAGCTCCTCGCGCAGCTGGTACTCGGCCAGTGTCCGCCTCAAACCCTCAGCCGAATTGGGTTTCGAAGTGACCTTGATGATGTGATAGCCAAAGGCCGTCTTGACGACATCGCTGAGTTCACCCGGTTTGAGCCGGAAGGCGGCCTTGTCAAAATCTTCGTTGCGGATGCCGCGCGGAAAGAACCCCAGGTCTCCTCCCTTGCTGGCGCTGTCGTCTTCTGAGTGACGGTGGGCAAGCGTTTCGAAATTCGCGCCCTTCTTGAGTTGCCTCAGAACTCGCCGAGCCAGCTTCAGCTTCCGGGGATCATCTTGATTGGGCTTGGTCTTGAAAAGGATCTGGCTGGCCCGGATCCGTTCCTTTGCGTCGACACTTTCCATACGCTCCGCGATCTGTTCCTCGTTGACTTCGATCTCGTCTGGAAGCAGCGAAATGTGGAAGTACCGAACCTGGCGCTGCTCTTCCCCCCGGTACTTGTCGGCATTTTCCTCGAAGAACTTCTTCAGCCTTGCCGGCTTGGGGTCGTGAACGATGGTGGCAGGGTCGAAAAGGACGTAATGAATTCTGGTCTGTTGGTCCTGTTTTCCAAACTCCCTGTGCACGTCTTCAGGGGACACGCCGAGGTTGGCCGTGAGCAGGTGACGAAGCTTATCGCGCAGGATTCCCCGGCGGATGTTTCCCTCGAATTCCGTCACTGTCACATCATTGGCCCGCAAGACCTCTTCATAGCGCTCACGGCCAACGAAGTTCCCCTGCTCGTCCTTGAAACCCATACCCAGAACCACATCAGCTATTTCTGAGGCGGTCGCCGCCATCCCGGCGGCGCTGGCATGAAGCGCCACGGAGTGTTCCGTAACCAGTGAGTTGACCGCCTGGGCGGGGAGGTTCAATTGGTCGGCAAACTTTGGGAAGTTTTCACCGAGCTGCTGGCGGTAGATGCCGACCAGCTGGCTGTGCTGGCGTTGAAACTCTACGATGCCGATGCTTCGATCCCCGACACGGGCAATCTCCAGGGCAAAGAGTCCGCCGCTTGTCCCGGTGGGAGCATCCACGAATAACAGGACCATACCGGCTCCCAGAACCACGATCAGGAGCCACAGAATCCACTTTAAGGAGTCGCGTTTCTGGCGAAAGACCTTCAGCATCAGATACTCCAGCGAGGCCAGAAATTATAGCACAGCTACCGACATCGAAATCCTCCGTACCTGCCCCGGAAGGGACCCTTTTTTAGGGAATTATATACTAGTTTACCCAAACGGAAGGGCTAACCCTTCCGCCTCCGTTCCCGATCCTCCTTCAAGTATTGCCATTGATCTCTGGGTTTGGGCTTCCCGTTGAACAGTGAATTGACGACCTCTTGGGCATCGGCGTTGATGTAGATCAGTTCATCGTACTTGGATTTTCTCTTTTCCTTGTCGCCCTTCATTTCCGTCACTCTTTCTTCTCTTCCAAGACGCCGGTGGGTATGCTGAGCTGACCGTCGAACTAGCGAACTACACGAAGCTTGGGCCGCTCGTGGCTGGATGTTCCTTTGCCTCCGCCTTCTTATCGGCAAAAGGGTAGCACCAAGACCAAAAATGAGTTCCTCTAGATGCCGACGATTCCAATTCAGATCGCTGGCTATATCTCGAATCCGAACATGGGTGCTTCTGAGAGAATCGAAAACCTGAGATAAAAGTGTGGAGCCTTCACGAGGAATCGGTTTTGGTTCGTTTATCCGGAAACCGCGCTTTGAAAGCTCAATAAAGAGCATTCGATACTGCCAGTCTGAAATCAATTTCAAGGCATGGATTCTGTACACCAACGCTGAAAGTGCTACACCCCACCTACGCTTGATTTCGATCAGTTGGCGTAGGCCAAAGGATCTGCGTATATACTTATAAACATCCCCCTTTGGCATCAGCAGTGCCCCCGCAAAGTGGTTGGCTTCTTCTTCCTCCTGCCTACGGGTTTCTTCATGGCGGCAAAGTAAGTGCATTAGCTCGTGTGCTGCATCCATTCGGCTACGCTCGGAAGACTTCATCGTGTTCAGCAGGACAATGGGCCTTTTCCTACTTGACCAAAAGGAAAAAGCATCCAATTCCGCACAATTTTGAGCGAGAGTAAAGACCAACACACCTCGAGATTCGAGTAGTTGAATCATGTTAGGAATCGGTTTCTCTCCAATCATCCATTCTGTGCGTACCACTTCGGCAACAAGCTCAGGTGATTGTCTACTAAAATCGGGCAAGGAAACTGGGGGTAGATTGAAGCGACACTCAATCCAATCAGCTAATTCTGTCGCCATCATGCCAGCAGCAAGTGCCGCTCGTTTCTGTTTTGACGCCAGTCGACTTCTAGCCCGAAAAGAGACAGCTCCTTCCTGTAGGTCCTCTGCGTCTGGCGCATAGAAAAACCCCTCAGGGAAGCCGGTTTCTACTGAGAGTCTCTTAACATTTTCTGGGGACGGACTCGTTGATTCGGTTTCCCAGTTGGAAATAGTCTGAGGCGCCTTTTCACACCTTCCCGCCAGCTCTTTCCCGAGAAACATATTCCTTTCTCTCGCCAGTTTGAGACGAGATCCGCTGAACTTGGACATTTTTGGTCAACCTCGTGGGGAGATTTCGACTTTAATATCAAGGGAATCCTCACCTTCATCGAAGTCGTATCCGGTGTCGATCCTTTCTGGTTGGGGCACGTCAAGTAGGATTCTCTCCTCCCAGTGAGATAAGTGTCGACGCTCTCTTGAGAAGGGTCCCACTCTCCACCGCCTGAAGGCGGTGGATTCGACATGCGACTGAAGTCGCCTAAAGACCTCGCTTCGCTCGCAGGCTGACTACTCAGTGACCCGAAAATCGTCGTCTCGGGTCTCGACATCTTGGGTTTCTATATACTCTGCAACCATCGTATCGCTCACATTCCCAGTCGTCGCCACGAAGTACCCTCGTGCCCAAAGATGTCGTCCCCAAAACTCCTTGCGCAACTTGCGGTGATCTTGCAGTAGATGATGCGACGTTTTCCCTTTGATCGCCTGCATCACTCGGCTCGGCGGCACATCCAACAACAAATGCACATGATCGGGTCGCACATGCCCCTTCACGATCTCGATATCCAACGATCGGCAAATCTCTCGCGTCAGATCCCGCACCTCTTTCCCGATCTCTCCTCGCAGAGCCGGCTTGCGGTACTTGGTGATGAACACAAAGTGATATCTCAGCCGATACACTGCATGCGAACTTTTCCGATACTCAGACACCTCCGCAGTGTACCCCCAAGCCTCCTGAAGGCTTCGCCTAAAGGCGAGGGGGTTCACCCATCCCAGAGTGGGACCCTAAACCAATGGGCAAGGACAGCTCCGCACGTAACTCAGTCTCGCCTAGATAGATCAGAAGCCACCAAGTAAGGTGTTCCCGGTCTGGGGGGGATAGGGATAAATTCTTTCTGGTCGAACAGAACGCCCTGTCGGTTGTTGGCATGAACTAGCAGCATAGACTCTGGCCCACGAGGATTCTTGCTCCTAGTGCGTATTCCGGGCCAAACCGGCCACTGATTCCGATTGAAAGCGGCCACCTGTTCCGAGGCAATCCGGCCGGTGATTCCGGGGCAAAGTAGGCCACTTTTCCGGGTGTTTCCGGAATCGGTGGCCAGTTTCCGGAATGGGTGGCCGGTTTGCTCCGGAATGGGTGGCCAGGTTAGCGGAAAGTTCCTGCCGTCAGGAGTTTGCGACGCTGGGCAACAAGGGCTATCGTTGCTCCTTTTTCACTTAGAGAGGAAGAGGAGAACAGATGGCCAATCGGAGGTTGCCTATGCGCAAGATCAAGGAGATTCTCAGACTACATTTTCAGGCTCGCTTATCCGCCCGCCAGATCGCTCGCAGCTGCTCGGTGTCCCGGGCCACGGTGGGTGAGTATCTGAACCGGACCCGGGCCGTCCAGCTCGACTGGAAACAGGTGGCCCAGATGAGCGAGGCGGAGCTGGAAGGACAGCTTTTTCCTCCTCCGGCTCCTCGGGGCCGCCACCGCTCCCCACCGGACTTTGCCTACGTTCACCGAGAGCTGCGAGCCAAGTCGGTCACGCTGCAGTTGCTCTGGCAGGAGTACAAACAAGTTCATCCGGACGGCTACCAGTACTCGCAGTTTTGCGATCTGTACAACCGCTGGAGAGGAAAGCTCGACGTGGTGCTGCGGCAAAACCACCGGGCCGGCGAGAAGATGTTTGTCGACTATGCCGGCCAGACGGTCGAGATCGTCGATCCCAAGACCGGTGAGATGCGTCAAGCCAACATCTTCGTGGCCGTCTTGGCGGCCAGTAACTACACCTATGCCGAGGCTACGGAGAGCCAGAATCTTCAGTCCTGGATCGGCGCTCATGTACGGGCCGTGGAGTTTTACGGTGGCACAACCCGGGTGGTGATCCCGGACAACACCCGCACGGCTGTCTCTCAGGCTTGCTTTTACGAGCCACAGATCAACCCCAGCTACGCCGGGTGGGCGGCCCATTACTCAGTGGCTGTCATCCCAGCCCGAGTGCGGGCTCCCCGGGACAAGGGGAAGGTCGAGTCGGCCGTGCTGGTGGTCGAGCGCTGGATCCTGGCCGCCCTGCGCAAGCGACGCTTCTTCAGCCTGGGTGAACTCAATGAAGCCATCCACGAACTGCTTAGAGAACTCAACCGCCGGCCTTTCCGCAAACTCGAGGGCAATCGCCTGGAGCTTTACCGGCGTCTGGATCAGCCCGCTCTCAGACCCTTACCCAGGACCCGTTATCAGCTGGCTCGCTGGAAAAAAGCCCGCGTGAACATCGACTACCACGTCGAGTTCGAGCACCATTATTACAGCGTCCCCTATGCTCTGGTCCGCCAGCAGGTCGAGATCCGTTACACCCAACACATCGTGGAGATCCTTCACCGGGGCCAGCGGGTGGCCTCGCATCGTCGCAACCGCGTGTCAGGAGCCGCCTCTACCTGCTCCGAGCACCGTCCACAGTGTCACCGGCGCTATCTGGAGTGGTCTCCTTCGCGGCTCATCTCCTGGGCTGCCAAGATCGGACCTCACTGTGGTGATCTGGTCGAGAAGATGCTCGCCTCTCGCCGCTATCCGGAACAGGCCTACCGCAGCTGCCTGGGACTGTTGCGGTTGGGCAAGACCTTCGGCGAGGATCGCCTGGAGGCCGCCTGCCGGCGGGCCCTGGCCTTCTCCACCTTCTCCTACCAGAGCGTCAAGTCCATTCTCAAGACGGGCCTGGACTCCCAGCCATTACCCGAGACCCAACCACCACAACCGGCTCTCGAGCACTCGAACCTGCGCGGAGCCGACTACTTCACTTCCAAGGAGAACTCTCATGCTCATTAACCAAACCCTCCAGAAGCTTCACTCCATGCGCCTGACCGGCTTGGCCGAGGCGCTCACCCAGCAACTCGAAGACCCCGACTCCTCCGTTCTCAGCTTCGAGGAACGCATCGGCTGGCTGATCGATCGACACTGGATCTGGAGAGAGAACCAGGCCCAGGACCGGCGCCTGAAAAACGCCCGTCTCAAGGACAGCCAGGCTTGCCTCGAGGACATCGACTACCGTCCTGCCCGAGGACTGGATCGATCCCTCGTCCGTTCCCTGGCCACCTGCGACTGGGTCACCAGACATCACAACCTCATCCTGCTTGGCCCCTGCGGTGTGGGTAAAACCTTTCTGGCCTGTGCCTTCGCCCAGCAGGCCATCCGCCAGGGCCACACAGCCTTCTATACCCGCCAGCCTCAGCTCTTTCGAGAACTCTCCATGGCTCGCGCCGACGGTACCCTGCACAAACGGCTGGCAAAGCTGGCCCGTGTCGATATCCTCATCGTCGACGACTTCGCCATGACGGCCTTGGCTGAGAGCGAGCGTCGTGACTTCCTCGAGATCTGCGAGGATCGTTACAACACTCGCTCCACCATCTTGACCAGCCAGATCCCCATTGCCGATTGGCACCAACAGATCGGTGATCCGACTCTGGCCGACAGCATTTTAGACCGTCTCGTGCACAACGCCCATCGCCTGGAAATCGAAGGTGGTTCCATGCGAAAGCGCCTGGCTGCTGCCCAAGACTAAAAGGAAAAAGGCTATGGAAACTGCCGCCCTGTGCAAACCCATTCAGCGCTCTGCAGATCTGCTCAGGATTCCCGGCACGTGGGTTCTCACAGGGCTTGGAAAACTCCTCGCTGTGCTCGGCAGTTTCCCACAGTTCCGCACAGCCTCTACGACTGCTTCACACACATCTTTTTGGAGGTTTTTAGAGTGCCAATCGATCGAAGCTACATTGACTCAAAACGGCCACCTGACACATCATGAAATCCCCAGCGTTGCTTCGCTCCGACCGGGTGGCCACTTTCCCCGGATTGGGTGGCCGGTTTCACCGGAATACGCATCCTAGGATTAACTGATTTGTTCGCAGTCTTTTCATCTCCAGTACAGACGGTCACGGCGATAGCAGATTCCTTGTTAATCCATCGCGGAAGATTTCTGGTTTCAATCTTTTCCCATGGCCCTTTTGGGATAAGCCCCTCTTCCAAAGTCCTAAAGGCCGCAACCCAGGACTTGAATGCTGGGGCAATCGTCGGCTCCAGTGCACTACAGCTGGACCTCTCAATCGCATAAGCGTGTACCGCCGTCAATCAAGTCCTGTACAGGTATGCCCAACTTCTCCAGCCGCAACTCCGCAGTGGCTCCAGAGTGGATAATGGTTTGTCTCTCGTCGGACTGCCTCATCTGGTGTGAATCTCCTTATCTTTTTAGAAATTCTACCACAAACGAGGTGATGGAAATACAAAGGCCGTCTATTTTAAGTCTTCCCAGCAGCTTTTTGGGCAATCTGGATTCTTCTGCTCGTTTAGAATTTCCGTGACCTAACCCACCAAATCCCGATACCGTAATCGCTTCCCGACCATGCCCTCAGCCACGGTTCTCATCTGATCCGCAGTGTCCAGATTGCGGATGTTGTGACGGCCTGAGAATTCCGTCACGTAACGGTTCAGATGTTTGGCACTCATGCGGTGATAAGTTCCATAGTATCCACGCTTGAGCAGGGACCAGAACGATTCTATCCCATTGGTGTGAGCTTGATTGTTGACGTACTCGTTGACGCTGTGACGGACTGTTTTGTGTTCGAAGTCCACCTGAAGGCCAGCGTACCCACCATGATCGTCAGTGTAAATAGTGGAGCCTCTGACAACCTTGTCTCGGATGAATCCCTGTAGACTGTCTTGATCTGTGCTCTCTACGACAGCAGCACTAACCCGGTTCGTCTCCCGGTTCTTGGCCCCCACCACCGCAGCCTTTCCCACGGCTCCACGGCCAGCGTGGAGCTTCTTATGCTCGTGCTTGTTGCGCTCTTTACCTCCGATAAACGTCTCATCCACTTCCACCTGCCCTGAGAAGAAGATGCTCTCTCCTTCCTGGCCTGAGAAGTTCTCACGGATCCGATGCGCCAGATGCCAAGCCGACTTTTGGGTGATGCCAAGGTCGCGGTGGAGCTTCAAGCTGGAGACGCCCTTGATCCCCGTAGTCAGCAGGTAGATCGCCATCGCCCATACCTGACACCCCAAAGGGGAGTTGTGCATCAGGGTATCGGTTTTCACGGAGAAATCCTTCCTGCAATCACGGCAACGGTAGGGTTGAGGTTTACGGCTCTTGCGCTCTTGGATGTTGTCCGACCCACACTCAGGACAATGGACTCCATTGGGCCAGCGGGACGCAACAAACCACTTCTCGGCGGTCTCGTCATCGGGAAACCTGCGGGTGAATTCCACCCAGGAGGACAGACCCTTACGATAGTACTTCCCAGGTGCCTTGCCTCTTTGTTTTCTTGTCTTTATCATGGAAGTAGTTTACCCTATCGGCGTGACGTTTTTGGGTAAACTAGTATATAATTCCCCTTTTTTAACGGTCCCCCGGGTGTTTACGGGCCTGTCCCGGGCCGTTCCTAACTTCTTGAACTAGCTGGTTTTTTGGTCAATAATAGGGCGTCCGGGGTGAAAGTCGTCAGGCTGCTTCGAGGTGTGTTCCCGTGAAGATGAATATCCGTTCGCTTTTTGGATACTTTTCGAATGATCTCGCCATCGATCTGGGGACTGCGAACACGCTCGTCTATGCTCGGGGTCGGGGAATCGTCGTCGATGAGCCTTCCATCGTCGCCATCAACAAGAAAACCAACAAAGTTGCGGCGGTTGGTACCGAGGCCAAGGAAATGCTGGGGCGGACCCCGGGAAACATTGTGGCGATTAAACCGATGAAGGACGGTGTCATCGCCGATTTCGACGTCACCGAAGAGATGTTGAAGTACTTCATTCGCAAGGCGCACAACCGAAACCACTTGTTGAGTCCCCGCATCGTCATCTGCATCCCCTCCGAGATCACCCAGGTGGAGAAACGCGCCGTGCGCGAATCGGCTCTTCGGGCCAAGGCCAGCGAGGTTTTTCTGGTCGAAGAGGCCATGGCCGCGGCGATAGGGGCGGGACTCCCCATTACCGAGCCCTCCGGGAATCTCATTGTTGATATCGGGGGAGGAACCACCGATATTGCGGTTATCAGCCTGTCTGGAATCGTCTACAGTCGGTCGGTACGAGTGGCGGGCAACGAAATGGACGAGTCCATCATCCAGTACATCAAACGCAAGCACAACCTCCTCATTGGTGAGCGAACGGCGGAGCACGTCAAAAACAACATCGGATCAGCCGCCCCGCTGGAACAGCCCATCACCATGGAAATCAAGGGCCGCAACCTGATTGAGGGGATCCCTAAGACGATTGAGATCAGCGATGACGAGATTCGCGAGGCGCTCTCCGACGGCATCGCCGTCGTGGTCAATGCGGTGAGAGTGGCTCTGGAGCGAACACCTCCCGAGCTCTCCGCCGATATCGTGGACAAGGGAATCGTGCTTACCGGCGGTGGAGCCCTTCTCAGGAACCTGGATCTGCGAATTAAGGCCGAGACGGGGTTGCCGGTGTATCTGGCCGAAGACCCCCTCTCCTCGGTGGTTCTGGGGACCGGCAAGATGATGCAGGAAATGTCACTCCTGCGACAGATCAGTCTCGAATGATCGCCTCGCTTCAGGCCAGACCCATCTTGCTTTTGATCCTGCTGCTGCTGGCTAATCTGGTACTGCTTTCGATCCAGGCCAGAGACGAGGAAGGAAGGGTCATGCTCAAGACCTGGGGAGTGGCCGTCAGGACTCCCTTCGGGGGCGCCGTCCAGTTCTTCCGTTCCCGCCTCAGGGGAGGCATAAACGGGTATGTGATGCTGGTACGGACCGAGGAACAGAACCAGCGGTTGTTACGAGAGAACGAGTTCCTCAAGCTGGAGGCGCAAAGGCTCCGGGCGCTGGTGGGATCAGCCCTCCGGTCGGGCGACTTCGAGCGCATTTACCAGCGTCACAAGCTGGAAACGATCGCGGCATCCATCACACAGAGAAGTCCGCCCTTCCTGTCCGGGGCGCTTCAGGTCAATGCCGGTCGGATTCACGGAGTCCGGCGCAACGCCGCTGTAATCCGACCCGAAGGAATCGTCGGTAGGGTCCAGGCGCTGACGCCCTGGAGTTGCGAGATCCAGCCCATTACGCAGCCTGAGGCTGGAGCCGGGGCCATCCTCCTGGACACACGCACGCATGGCGTCATTAGAGGACAGGGCAACGACTTGCTGCGGTTGGATTACGTTCCCATCTCCGTTCCGGTTCGGGTTGGAGAACCGGTGTACACTTCGGGCACCGACCAGGTCTATCCAGCCGGCCTCCCTCTCGGAAAGGTGGTTTCCGTAACCGACGGGAATCTCGTTCACCAGCATATACTGGTTCGGCCTTCCGTCGACCTTTCCAGACTGGAGGAGGTGATGATCGTGAAGCCCCTGCGGGAATCTCCACCGGAATCGGGAGAAGCAGCAAACTCGACCCTTTCCCAACTTGGATCGCGCCCTTGAGCCGCGGAATGACGGCCAGAGAAGTCACGATTCTCCTGATCGCCGCTGCGGTTTTCCATTTCCTGAGTTCGAGCTTTCTCCGCGTCGGGTTTTACCTGGACGTGATGCTGGCAGCCACCGTCTATATTGCCAACTACTCTGATCCGGCCCGGGCGGCACTGCTGGGATGTATGTTTGGTCTCGTGCAGGATGTCGCGGGACTGCATGCCATGTGGGGCCTGAACGGGTTTTCAAAGACTCTGATCGGATTTGCGGGCTGCTACCTGATCCGGTATCTCGTTTTGGAGACCAGGATGGGAAAGGCAGCACTGCTTTTCGTGCTCTCTCTTCTGGACGTAGCAATCATTCACGCGCTCCTGTGGTTGTTGACAGAATCTTTGACCGATGGGCTGGTGGGGCACGCCTTGTTAAAGGCTGTTTTTACGGCCCTGTCAGGGACCGCCCTGTTCTACCTGTTGGATCGGATGCGTTTTCAGAGGCAGGACTACAGTCACCTGTAGATAGAATAAGGAAACGGCGAGGCTGTCCGAGATGGCCATCTTCCAGGACAACAAAGATCTGATGGAGCGTCTCAACTGGCTGGGTTGGGCGTTTTTCGTCATTATCCTGGTCCTTTTTCTGAGACTCTGGTATCTGTCCGTCGCCAGCTTCGATCACTATGATTTCATAGCGCGGCGCAACCACATCCGGACTCTCGCGGTCATGGCGCCGCGCGGTCCGATCGAAGATCGAAAGGGGCGCATCCTGGTCGAAAACACCTATGGTTTCGACCTGGTGATGTTCCGTGGCGAAGAATCCGAAACCGACCGGACGCTGCGCTTTCTCGGAGAGGCGCTTCAGGTTACCCGCCGGGAACTGGAAGTAAGGCTGCTGGAAGCCAGCCACTACAATCTCTATCAGCCGGTAGTCGTCAGCCAGGATTTGACTCTCGAGCAGACGAGCTTCCTGATGGCCAGGCGGTCGGACTATCCACTGCTGGATATCATCGAACGACCCAGACGCTTTTACCCTCATCGCACTCTGGCCGCTCATGTTCTGGGTTACGTAGGCGAGATCTCCGCTAACGAGCTCCAGCGGGAGAACTTCCGACAGCATCGGCCGGGGGACGTGATCGGTAAGAGCGGAAGCGAGCGGGTCTACAACCAGGAGCTGGCCGGCCGCAACGGAACTCGCAGGATTCGGGTGGACAGCCAGGGCCGCGCGTTTGAGGAGCTGCAGCCGATCGAGACTACGGCCGGAAGCGAGCTGCGGTTGACTCTCGATCTGGACCTGCAGAGGGCTGCCGAAGAGGCGCTGGAGGGCTACACGGGGGCCATGGTGGCCATCGATCCTGGATCGGGAGAGGTTCTGGCAATGGCCAGCCGTCCAACCTTTGATCCCAATGACTTTGCGACCAGAATCTCCCCGTCCCGGTGGAAGCAGTTAACGACGCATCCTGGCCGACCTTTCCAGAACCGCTCGATCCAGAACGGGTACCCTCCCGGCTCTATTTTCAAAATCGTGATGGCCCTTGCTGGCATGGAAAGCGAAGTCGTTAACCCCCGGCATCGTGTCTTTTGCGCAGGTGCACAACGTCTTTTCGGCCATGATTTTCGCTGCAGCTTCAGTGGGGGGCACGGGTGGGTCGACCTGGAAGCAGCAATTCAATACTCCTGCAATGTGTACTTTTACCTGCTGGGCCGGAATCTGGGGATTGACCGTATCCATGACTTTGCACTGAGGTTCGGACTCGGCCGGGGAACGGGGATCGACCTGCCTGGTGAGATTCGCGGACTGGTTCCCTCCAGGGAGTGGAAACGTGAAACAAGCGGTACTCCCTGGTATCCGGGCGAGACGATTTCCGTGTCGATCGGCCAGGGTCCGATTCTGACGACGCCGTTGCAGCTTGCGGTGGCAGTAGCAGCGGTGGCGACCGATCGACTGGTCCAGCCGCAAATCCGACTTCCAGGCCCCGGGGAAAGTCGAAACGGGAAACCCGCCGCCTTTGAAGCCGAGGCCCTGGAGGCAATTCGACGCGGCATGTGGCGGGCCGTCAACCGCAACGGGACCGCCAAACTTGCTCGTGTACAGGGGTTGGAGGTGGTGGGTAAGACCGGCACGGTTCAGACTATCGGGCGGGCAGCGCGGGAGCGCATGAGTCCGGCAAAGGCTGCGCGTTTTCGCTCCACGGCCTGGTTCGTCGGCTATGCTCCGCGCACCGATCCTCAGATCGTCGTGGCTGTACTGCTCGAACAGGCGGGATCCGGTGGGACTGTAGCCGCTCCGGCGGCCCGCAAGGTCTTTCAGGCCTTTCACCTGGAGAGGACCACTTCGGAGGGTCGCGTCCTGGCCCGGGTCCGGGCACCGGAGGCTCGGCAGTGACCCAATCAGAGGGAACTCTGCAACGCAGTGGGCTCAAGTTTCTGGGCTATTTTGATCTACCGCTCATTGCCGCGATTCTGTGCATGGTGGGGATCGGCCTGACTGGAATCTATAGTTCAACCCTGCACGGGGCGCAGTCCAACCTCTTTTACAAGCAAATCATCTGGCTTTCTGTGGGCGGGTTGATTTTCCTCTTCCTGAACCTGAGCGATTATCGCTTCCTCACCGACCACGCCTTCGCACTGTACGTGGTGGCTGTAGTCGGTCTTCTCGCGGTGCTGCTCTTCGGTACCGAGGTCCACGGAAGCAAGAGCTGGATTCGCCTGGGAGGCATCGGAGTACAGCCTTCTGAGTTCATGAAGGTGGCCGTAGTGCTCGTTCTGGCCCGCTCCCTTGCCGGGCAGCATGAGAATTATCTCAGCAACACGCGAATCCTGTCCCTGAGCGGTCTGACCCTGCTTCCCGCCCTGCTGGTCATGTTGCAGGGCGATCTGGGCACGGCCCTCACCTATTTTCCAATCCTCGTGGGGTCCATTTTCGTGGCCGGCTTGCGGCTGCGCCTGGCTCTCCAGGCGGCCATTCTGAGCCTGTTGTTTTCTCCCTTTGCCTGGTTCGCTCTCCGGGGCTACCAGCAGCAGCGAATCCTGGCCACTTTGAATCCTTCGCTCGATCCCCAGGGAGTTGGCTATCAGACCAGCCAATCGATCATAGCCATCGGCTCGTCGGGCCTCACGGGTAAGGGATTCGGTAACGGTTTTCAGAGCCAACTGGGTTTTGTGCCGGAGATCCATTCGGACTTTGTTTACGCTCTTCTTACCGAAGAGTGGGGTCTGTGGGGAGGAGGATTGATCCTGGGCCTGTACGTTCTTCTGATCCACCGGCTGACGACGATCGGGGGACAGGCTCGAGGTCGGGCCGGGATCCTCATTGTAACGGGAGTAGCCAGCCTTCTGGGATTTCACGTGCTTGTCAATGTGGGTATGGCCCTGGGCGTTTGTCCTCCTATTGGGATTACCCTCCCTCTCCTGAGTTACGGGGGCTCTTCCACTATCTCCTTCTTGATCTGCCTGGGCCTGGCCGCCAGTGTCTACCGGCGACGATTTGTTTATACGTAGCAGGCTGCGGGATCCACGAGCTTACTTTCGTGCGCGCTACTGTACTCTCAAGCTCGAACCGGGAAACCGGCAACCAATAACCGTCAGCCTGTCAGCCCATAACGCGGGGGGATCCACGTGCTTACTTCGTGCACGGTACTGTACTCTCAAGCTTAAACCAGCAAGCAATAACAACCGTAAACTATTGCTCTGAAAAGAGTTCCGTAGAAACGGACTTGCCACTGGCAGGCCTGGAAGCGTATAATGGATACCCTGAAAGGGAGAACATACTCCCAGGAATGACAAGAGTTTTATAGATTTGGGGAAACTGCCGTGACGGCAGGTGAGGTCCGCGATTGTCGACGGATATCTCCAAAGAGGAAGGCATACGAAGCCTGTAAGTTGTTTCCGCCTGTGTGGTTGTTGTGCTGCCCAGGGGATCAACGCGAGTCAGTTTTTTTCGGTTTGTCTGAATAACGGGTCAAAGAAAAGTTCTTAGGTCAGCCCGGCTATTACCCCGGGCTATCCCGAAATCCTCTACCGTCACACCAGTGGTTTCTCCTTCCTCAAAGCGAAGGAGAACTAATGCACAAGGAAATGATCGTCAGCTCCACAAGTCTGGAGACCAGACTTGCTATCCTGACGAACGATCAGGTCTCGGCGTTGCTGATCGAGCGAGCCAAGAACAAGGGTATTCTGGGAAACGTTTACAAGGGAAAGGTCACAAAAGTACTGCCCGGGATGCAGGCGGCTTTTGTCGATATCGGTCTGGAACGCCACGGGTTTCTTTACGTGGGTGACTTCCTGGCGGATGTCCAGGAAGAATCCGAACTGTTCGATGAGAAGGTAGCGGCGCCTTCCCGGCGTCGCCGTCGGGGACGCCCTCCGTCACGGCCGGAACCGGCCGCCGAACCGGCCGCCGAACCGGCCGCTCCGCCCGACGAAGAGCTCAGCCGGTTCCCAGACACACAGCCGCGTTTGACCGGGCGGGTTCTTCCCAGGCGGTTGCCGGTTCGGGTTGTCGCCGCCGACGCCGCTCCGGCCAGGGAGGGGGAAGCGGGACTGGGCATTCTTCCGGAGCGTTTGACCGTTCGCGATCCCGGGGAGACGGAGGCGAAGAGGAAATCACTGGATCAAGCGGAAATTGATGAAGGCTCTTCCCGGCTGTCCTTTTTTTCCAGGGGGGAACGTCGCGGCAAGAACTCCAGAAGTGAAAAACCGGCAAGACCCGGGAGAAACCGCAAATCGGGTAATGGTCGGGAAGCAGCCGTGCCTCAGATTGATGAGTTGCTCAAGCAGGGGCAGGAGATCCTGGTTCAGGTGGCCAAGGAGCCGATCGGTCGCAAAGGAGCTCGTCTCACATCTCACATCGCGATCCCGGGGCGCTACCTGGTCTATATGCCGACCGTCGAGCACGTGGGAGTGTCCAGGCAGATCGAATCGGAGCGGGAAAGGAATCGGCTCAAGGAAATCGTGGTCCGCAACCGTGGAGAGCGAAGCAAGGGCTTCATTGTGCGGACCGCAGGTGAGAGCCAGCCGGCCGAGGATATCGTCAACGATATGAGCTATCTCACGCGCCTCTGGTCGCGGGTCGGGAAGCGATCCGAGAAGCTCAAGGCTCCGGCACTCATTCACTCCGAACCAGGACTTGTGGAAAGAACGATCCGTGACCGCTTGACGAACGACTTCAAAGCCGTTCGGGTGGACAATGAAGACACCTATAAGAGTGTCGTAGAGTTTGTAAGCGCCTTTAACCCTGATTTTGTCGAAAAAGTAAGGCTGTACACGAAAGCTCGTCCGATTCTTGATGCCTTTCGAGTACGTCCGGAGATCGAAAATGCTCTGCACAGCAAAGTGTGGCTCCGGAACGGGGCTTATATCGTCATCAATCAGACCGAGGCACTGGTGGCGATCGATGTGAACACCGGGAAGTATGTCGGCAAGACCAGTTCCCTCGAAGACACGATCACACAGGTCAATATCGATGCTGTGGGCGAGATCGCAAGGCAAATCAGATTGCGTGGGCTGGGCGGTATCATCGTCCTCGATTTCATCGACATGGAAGAATCGAGAAACCGCCGCAAGGTGCTGGATGCCCTGCACCGGGAATTGGCCCGGGACAACGTTCCGTCGCGCATTCTCCGTTTTAACGAGTTTGGTCTGGTTGCAGTTACCCGCAAGAGGGATCGAAGCTCGCTCGAGAAAACCCTCTGTCAGCCCTGTCTCTACTGCGAGGGCCGGGGAATGACCCGGTCCCTGCGCACAATCGCCTATGCGATTCACGAAAACGTACGGAAGAACTACGGGCATTTTGGAGAGAGTTGTGAGCTCTTCATTCGCTGCCACCCTCAGGTGGCCGAGACCTTACGGGAAGACGAGCCGGAGGTGCTCAAAGAGATTGAGGAGATGACTCGGAAAAAGGTCAGGATTCAGGCCGACCCTCTGCTCCACATCGAAAGATTCAGTATCATTGAGTCCTGATCCAGGAGGGCGCAGAGTATGTCCGGCAGAGATGCCGACCACCCGTTCGAAAAACTGCTCGAATTGATGGAAACACTTCGAGGCCCCGATGGCTGTCCATGGGACCTTGAACAGACCCACGAAACTCTCAAGCCAATGCTGGTGGAAGAGGCCTTCGAAGTACTGGAGGCCCTCGATCGCTCAGACCCGGATCAACTCTGTGAGGAACTCGGGGACTTGCTCTTTCAGGTAGTGTTTCACAGTCAGATTGCCAGCGAGAGGGGTGAATTCGATGCTCTGCAGGTGTGCAGGAGACTGCATGAGAAGATGGTCGGGCGCCACCCTCACGTTTTCGGCGACCAGTCGTTCAAGGATTCACAGGAACTCCTCCGAAACTGGGAAAGACTCAAAGAACTGGAGAAGCAGGCCAGCGGCCGGGCCGTGAACTCAAGGGAATCGCTGCTGGATGGAATTCCTCCGAAACTCCCGGCTCTTTATCGAGCCAATCAAATGACCTCGAAGGCGGCCCGCGTCGGCTTTGACTGGCCGACTCTCGAGGGAATAATCGACAAGCTTCTGGAGGAAGTAGACGAACTGAAGCAGGCTCGATTCGAAGAAAGTGATCCTCAAATCAAGGAAGAGCTCGGCGATATTTTATTCACGGTCGTCAATCTGTGTCGCCGACTGCAGGTCGACCCCGAAACCGCCTTGAACCGGGCAAATCAAAAGTTCTCACGTCGTTTCCGTAAGATGGAAAGCCATTTCGTCAGAAAGGGACGGCAGTTGGGAGATGTGGATGTCGATGAAATGGAGAGCTGCTGGAGGGACGTGAAGATATCGGAGGCCTCCTGACCCGGTCATCACTCCCTGGCACAGCGGACGTCCTTCTGGAGTTAATAGGAAAATGAGCAAGCAAGAAGACACGCCAAATTTCAAGGTCACGGACAAGCGCCTCTTTGACCAGAAGGGTGAAATCCGGGAGG